>OZ245728.1:0-4258792 GCA_965227245.1 Rhodospirillales bacterium
CGTTCGTAATGCACACCGATGTACGGCGCGACGGAGCGGTCTACGAGATCGTAGCTGAGGCGGGCGCCCACTTCCAATTTCGGCCCCCATGCCTTGACTTCGGCATCGAGGTTATCTCGGAGAGGCACATCCAGCTCGATACTCGGCGTCAGGATCAGGTAGTTCGTGATCAGGGCTTCGTATTCGACCTCAAACCTGGCCGATGGCCGGTCCGAAACAAAGAGATCCGCATCGACCTCGAACCACTGCGGGGCCAGGCCGTGCAGGCCTACCACGCCATGAACACGGTCTCGGCCATCGGGCGTATCAAACCGAACACCGGCAACGGCATCAAAGAAAGTGGAGATCGGTTTCTGCAGACGCAACTGCGTCTCCATGGTTTCCAGCCGCTCGCTTCGCGTCTGAAACTCCCCTTCGCTGCGAACGACGAACTTCAGTTCGTCTGTTCCGATCAGGGCATCGCCATCCCACGCCATAACGTCTGACTGAGCGTCACCGGTAAACCGGTTCTCGAATTGCTCAACCTGGACACCCCAGATCAACTGTTCTTCGGCAGCTATGACTGTCGAAGGCACCATTGCACCAACGGAGCACAGGATAAGAAAACGCGATATTTGGTTCTTCATCTTCATCCCTCTACTGAGCTCGGTTTTGCGGATGTCGACTTCGGACCACCTTCGACAATTACCTTTCGGAACATGCCACCGCCAGCGTGATACGAGAGGTGACAGTGGAATGCCCATTGTCCCGGCGCATCGACTTCAGTTTCGGTGTAAACGGTGGTTCCCGGTGCAACACTCACCGTGTGCTTGATGGGGTCCCACTTCCCGTTACCGTTATCAAGGATCGACCACATTCCGTGAAGATGCATTGGGTGTGTCATCATCGTCTCGTTCACGAATTTGAACCGCACTCGTTCACCGTACTGAAGGACAATCGGATCAGCATCTTCGTACTTCACGCCGTTTATTGACCAGATATAACGCTCCATGTTGCCGGTCAGTCGTAATTCTATTTCGCGTGTCGCCTCCCGGTCTTCGTACAAAGGCTTTTGGGCCTTCAGATCGCTGTATGACAGAAATTTCCCGCCATCGGCAGCCGAAGGCACCAAACCACTACCGGACGCGTAGAAAGCATCATCCTTCTTCGCCTCACCTGCCATGTTGCTGTGGTCCATGCCGGCCATCTTGCTGTGGTCCATGCCCGCCATCTTACTTTGGTCCGCACCAGCCATGTTGCTGTGGTCCATGCCGGCCATCTTACTCTGGTCCGCGCCCGCCATGTTGCTGTGGTCCATGCCGGCCATCTTACTCTGGTCCGCGCCCGCCATGTTGCTGTGGTCCATACCGGCCATCTTACTCTGGTCCGCGCCAGCCATGTTGCCGTGGTCCATACCAGACATCTTGCCATGGTCCATGCCGGCCATGTTGCCGTGGTCCATGCCCATATCCGCCATGGTCAACCGCGGAACTTCTCGAAGGTCCGGCTCTTCGGCCACCATTCCCTCTGTTGGGGCGAGAGTTGCCCGCACGCTCGCGGTCCGACCCATCGACTCAGCAAATACTGCATATGCCTTGTCCTCGTCGGCCTTCACGATCACATCGTAAGTTTCCGCAACGCCGATACGAAACTCGTCAACTGTAATCGGTTGAACATTGTTCCCGTCAGCCTGCACCACGGTCATCTTGAGACCCGGAATGCGTATATCGAAGTAAGTCATGGCAGATGAATTGATGAACCGTAGCCTCACACGCTCACCAGGTTTGAAGATGCCGGTCCAGTTTTGTGAGGAAGATTTTCCGTTGATAAGAGGTGTAAAACCCTGCACATCCTCAATGTCTCTCGGCATCATCCGCATATCGCCCCACATCATGCGGTCATCGATTGTTGCACCGAGGCCTTTCTCTTTCGCCTCTGCAATAAAATCCAAAATCGTCTCTTGTTTGCGATTGTAATAATCGGCAGATCTCTTCAGATTTCTCATGATCCGGCTGCCGGAATGCGGGTGTGCATCCGTCAGTTGAACCACGTACTCTCTGTCGTAGCGGAACGGTTCGCGTTTTTTCGGCTCGATTATAATCGAGCCGTATGCTCCGTCAGGCTCCTGGAAGCCGGTGTGGCTGTGAAACCAGTATGTTCCACTCTGCACAATGGGAAACCGGTATGTGAAGGTCTCGCCAGGATCGATCCCGTCATAGCTGATCCCCGGCACGCCGTCCTGCTGATATGGAAGAATAAGTCCATGCCAATGGATCGAAGTGGACTCATCCAGGTTATTGGTAACATTGATCGTTACGTCTTCACCCTCTTTAAACCGAAGAACCGGTCCGGGGGTCTTGCCGTTGTACCCGATACCAGTACGGGTGAAGTCACCAGTATCGATCTTAACACGGTCGACGGAGAGAGAGTACTCAGCGGCCCCGGCAGCACCTGAGCTCAACACGAGTAGGCTCAATCCGACGACGCCAGCATTCAGTAAGCTTAAGCGCAACATAGCGTGCTCCTATTTTTGATAGCCGACGGGGACGGAGCACGGAATCCGCGCTTCACGGTCCCTCATCGGCATTCTTCAGTTAGTGCGAGAGTTTGATCTTGCCGACCATCCCGGACTCATAATGCCCGGGAACATTGCAAGCGAATTCCAACTCGGTCTTCTTTGGGAATGTCCAGATGACCTCTCCGGTTTTCCCAGGCTCAAGCAGCACGCTGTTAGGGGCGTCATGAAGCCCGTGCCCCATAGACGCCTGCATCTTCTTCGCAGCTTCCCGGTTGATTCTATCCGCTTCCAGCACCCCGTGCTCCACCATCATCATCATTTCAGGGGCGTGGGCTTTGTGCATCTCGGCCGTTGCGATGTTGAACTCATGGACGAACTCACCGGCGTTCTTGACGACGAACCGAACGGTCTCGCCTTCCTTCACAGCGATGCTCTCAGGTTCGTAGAAATTATCGCTCATTGTCACATTGATTGTGCGCGAGACATCGGATGCTTTTCCCGGTGATCCGGTCTTGCTCGCTTTTGAGTGACCAGCATCAGCAAAGACGAGATCGGGGACGGAAGACAAGCTCAGGGCGATCACAGCCGCAGCTGCGTAAAGTGCGTATCGTTTTTTCATAGTCTTTAAACCTTCGAAGTTAGAAATCATCATAGTTCGAGGGGTTTGCCGGCCAGATTGGCCAACAAAATACACCCGCATTCACAAAGAGATGAAAATCAAACTCGAGGCGGAGGCGTTTCTGCTTCGAATGTCAATGAAACAAGCAGATCCTGTCTTTCGACGAAGTACGTACTCGACACCAAGGCAGGAGGAACATCCGTCCACACTTCATTGTAGCTGGACGTTGGCGAGCAGTGTGTAATGGCCTGAGAACAGCACGTTGTCTGCAATCCGGCGTCGCATCCCAATTCGCATTGGCTGGATGCGGTGATCTGCTGTTCATGAGATGCCGGATTGCTATGGTTATGCATCGCCTCCCCGGTGGCATGATGTGCCATAAACGGACTGACGATCAGCACAAACGCAAATATGGCGATCAATAAACGTCTCATTGCGCCATACCTAAACCTAACTGTGACAGGAAGGTCAAGCTCTAATCGTCAGATCCGCCGCAGATTGATGCAACGAACGCGCGCGGGTATGGAGCCCCACTAATCACTTTTGGCAAAGACGGATTCCAAAAACGCCACATGATATTTCTAAAAGTTAACTTGACGCCGCAACAAACCATCATTTCAACTCGGGGTAACGTGCGCAAATCGTTAAATGGTTGTCAAAAATGCAAAAAGCCAGCGAATTCGAATTAAAAATGTTTGCGGCGTGTCTTTGGGTAGGATTCGGGCTTGTTGCTCCTCAGTCAGCAACAGGTGCTGAGAGTATTGATGGTCATCGCTTCAAATCTCTCTGTCTGGTTTCAGAGAGTGATTATCAGGGCGAGAGTCGATTTGCAGAATGTGAACGTTTTATTGCGGATGTTCGGAGCAAGTTAACATTCGGCACGATCCATGACATTCGCGCATGCATTCCCGAAGCGGTCCCAGACATACAGCTATTGACCGCCGGTCTCTCGAAACTGCAAAACGAGTCAACGCTTCACGAGCGAGAGGCTCACGCCGTATTAGCCGAGATATTTGCATCTCGATGGCCCTGCCCAGACTGAGTGCCGGATTTAATGAACAATTGCTGGCAAGGGTTGACTCTGCGTTTCAATTGGATCAACTATCGATTCTTATGAAAATGGTACGCGAATTCCTTACTGTCGCTCTAATCGCCCTTTTCGCCATTGGCTCTATGGTGCAGGCTGCGAGCGCGACAACAATGGTAGCGGAGATGGCCGCGGCAGATGTCCAATCTGGTGGAAACAGCATCTGCCAGGCGTGTCCCGATGATAGCAACGCATCACCGTCGTGTGATCTGATCTGCCTGACGACCGTTGTGGCTCTTCCGACATCCCTCGAAGTCGAACGTGTATCAACCCACACAAAATTTATGCGAGCCCCCGACAGAGACTCCCTTGGTCAATTTGGCTCTCTAGACCCCGCACCACCTAAATCCATCATCTAATTTTGATGCCGTAACGGGCGGGGCCCGGCTACGTGCATTTGGTCGACAGAGGCAAGGCTGCCTTCTGCCTGCCGACGTTCCGTGAGGCTTTCGTTCAGCCTTTCGCATCAACGTCCTTTGGATGATTCACAATGAACTACAAAATAGCACCGGAGTTCACTCGCCGGTTTTTCCTCAAGTCGTCGTCAATCGCACTTGCAGGCGGATTCACGGGCGCCTTTGCCTGGGATGACGTGCAGGCCGCTGCGATCAAGACGTTTCGCCTACGCGCCGGAATGTCTCCTGTAGCTCTCATCCCTGATGCAGCCGTAAAGACAAATGCCTGGTGCTTCGACGGCACCGTCCCCGGCCCGGAGATTCGTGTTCGGCAGGGCGAGCGACTACGCGTCGCCGTCGAGAATGCGCTCGACGAAGAGACGACCGTTCACTGGCACGGGATTCGGCTGCCAAATCCAATGGACGGGGTCCCGCATTTGACGCAACCACCAATCTCTCCGGGAAGTGCTTTTACATACGAATTCGACACGCTCGACGCGGGCACATTCTGGTACCACCCACATCAACGCAGTTTCGAACAGGTGGGGCGGGGTCTCTACGGGCCGCTGATCGTCGAAGAGCAGACACCTATTCGCGTCGACCGAGATCTGACCTGGATTCTGGACGATTGGCGCCTGGCCCGAGACGGTCAGATCAGTGGCGACTTCGGCAATATGCATGACATGAGTCACAACGGCCGCATCGGCAACACGGTGACGATCAACGGCCGTGTACCGGAGACGTTTTCCGTCAGACGTGGCGAGCGTATACGGCTTCGCCTCATCAATGCGGCCAACGCCCGTATCTTTGGCATCGATTTCGACAAGCACAAACCGGTGATTATCGCGATCGACGGTCAGCCGGTGGCGCCGCACGTACCGCAGGATGAACTTATTGTCCTGGGTCCGGCGATGCGCATTGATGTGGTCATCGACATGGTCGGTGACGTCAGCCAGCGTTTCACACTAACCGACCCGTTTTACAGAGGGCTCAAGTATCGCCTTGTCGATCTGGTTTACGCCGACACGCCACTTCGAGACCGGGTTCCCGACTGGGATATGCAGTTACCAGCCAATCCACTTGCCGAACCTGATCTGAATGACGCCGAACGCCATGATGTCATCTTCAACGGCGGGATGATGGGCGTCATCCGTGTTACTCAGCCGGGAGAGCGGACATGAGACGGCTGACCATCTTGGCATTAGCTCTGGCTTTTATCACACCTTTCAGCCGGGCGCCGTGAAGGCGGACGGTGACGGGCGCCGTGAAGGCGGACGGTGACCCCAAGGGAGGACAAGCCTTCCGCGCGTGCGTTGCCTGCCATGCCCTCGAACCTGGCCTGCACCTGAGCGGACCCAGTCTTGGAAATTTCCTCGAACGTCCATCGGGCAGCGCGAAGGGCTACGGTCGTTATTCGCCAGAGCTCAAATCGGCAGGGTTTGAGTGGAGCCCAGCTGTCCTGGACGCCTGGATAGAAGCGCCGGAGAAGATGATCCCCGGAACCTATATGTCATTCCCGGGCATATCCGACCCCGTTGTACGGGCCGATCTCGTTGCCTTCTTGATGATCGCCGGTGCCGAAGACGGCGTGAAACGTGTCGTTGCTGAAGGCCTGATCCCGGCGTCCTGGACTCGGTCCGTTGCGCCGGACCCGATTGGCGAAGGTTCTCCGAGTAATCGGATCGTGTCAATCCGCCACTGTGGCGACAGTTACTTTATCGAAACCGAGGACGGCGCCTCCTATCCGTTTTGGGAGAAAAACGTCCGCCTCAAGATCGACAGCACCGATACCGGTCCACCGCCGGGGGTCCCGGTTGTTCTTGGGGCAGGCATGCGAGGTGATCGCATTTCCGTAATTTTCAGAAGCATCGCCGACCTCTCACGGCTGCTGGTTGAGGAATGCGGTTGATGTTTCAACAACCGCACACGGAGAGGACATGAAATACCTATTCGTCCTTGTTGCCTTGATAGCGCCGAACGCCGTACTTGCAGACGGCGACCCGGCGCGTGGGAAGCGAGCATTCCTGCAGTGCGTGATGTGCCATTCCGCAGTGCCGGGCGGGCACAAATCGGGCCCAAGCCTGGCCCGAATATGGGGGCGCAATGCGGCAACGGTAGAGGGCTTCTGGAATTATAGCGAAGCTCTTAAACAGGCTGACATCGTATGGGATGCGGAGACCCTGGATGAATGGCTGACGTCTCCGAAAACCATGGTGCCTGGGACTTCGATGCGGGTTCCGGGCATCAAGGATGCGGAGGAACGCCGAGACATTATCGCGTACCTGAAACAGCTCGCCGAAAGCTCGTCAGCCATACTGGAAAACACCGCCCCGCGCATAACTCTAATGAAACCAATCCAAAGGAGCCCCCAGCAATGATCCGATCAATCGTCACGGCCCTGCTGCTTGCCTTTGCAGCCGTAATATCAACAACCGTGGCGGCGGGCGAGAAGCCTGCTGCGACGCTTTATAAGAACCCGCAATGCGGCTGTTGCGAGGGATACGCCGAGTACCTGCGCGCCAACGGCTACTCGGTCGACGTCAAACCGACGCACGAGCTCACGCCCATGAGCCGCGCCGCCGGTATCCCCGATGATTTCCAAGGCTGTCATCTTACCTACATCGATAACTACGTGGTTAGCGGCCACGTACCCGTCGAAACGGTAAACCGGCTCCTTTCGGAACGGCCTGCCATCAAAGGGATCACCCTACCCGGCATGCCGATGGGATCGCCTGGCATGAACGGCGTCAAACAAGGACCGTTCACGATCTACACCATCGGCTCGGACCAGCCCACCGTATACGCGACGGAATGAAGGAGTACGTTTCAATGAATAATGCGAACACTGGCATGGACATGGGCATGGGCATGACGGGCTGCATGGACGGCATGATGTGGGGCATGGGCATCCTCGGGATACTGTTCGCAATCCTGCTCATTCTCGGGATCGCCGCGCTCGGGAAGTATCTCTTTGCGGGAAAGCGCCAATGAAGTTTGTCGCCATGAAAATCGTAGCGCTGATCGCTCTCATCGGTGTCGGCTTCTGGGGATGGAAAATCGTATTCCCTGATTACCGGGCCGACCCGAATGATATCGCGCAGGTGGAGCGTGGCCGCGTTGTTTACCAGCAATATTGCGCTTCATGTCATGGAGTGAACCTGCAGGGACAAGCGGACTGGCGCTACCGAAAATCCGATGGTCGGTTACCGGCGCCGCCTCACGATGAAACCGGTCACACATGGCATCACTCCGATGAACACCTGGTGGGAATCACCAAGTACGGCCCCGGGGAATTTGTGCCCGGCGGATACGAGTCCGACATGCCTGCGTTCGACGACGTTTTGCCGGATGAAGATATCTGGGCGGCGATCGCGTTTATCAAGAGCACCTGGCCATCGGAAGTTCTCGCACGTCAATCGAGGACCAACCAATGACCGGAGGACGGATCGACGCCACAGATCTTGCCGCACATACAGAGACGCCACGGCACCGTTGGCGCCCTATGGCGATAGCTCTGGTGCCGTTAATCGTGTTTGCGGGATTGCTTGCTGCCCTTGGGTGGGGGTTAACCAATGACCCAAAGAACATTCCATCGCCGCTTGTGGGCAAGCCTGTCCCGTCGTTCGAATTGCCGCCCGTACAAGGCCGAACGCTGGGGCTGTCCGATGCCGATCTCAGGGGATCGGTGTCGCTGGTAAACGTCTTCGCATCCTGGTGCACCGCATGCGAGCTTGAGCATCCTTTTCTGATGGATCTCGCGGAAACAGGCGCGGTCCTCATCCATGGCCTGAATTACAAGGACCGCCCTGAAGATGCCGCCACTTGGCTGGACAAACGCGGTGATCCGTATACGCGCACTGGCGCCGACGTTTCGGGGCGGGTCGGCATTGAATGGGGTGTTTACGGGGTTCCGGAAACTTTTGTCATCGGGACCGATGGCCGTATTGCCTATAAGCACGTCGGTCCGCTTACACCGGACACAATCACCGGCACCATTCTCCCTCTTGTCGAACGCCTGCGCCTGGAAAAGTGAGTGTATGAAATGAGATCGTGTATTCTTGGGTTCGTGCTTTTGTTGCAGATGATTTCCGTTGCTCATGCGGAATCAAGGCCATTCGTTCCGTTACACGAGACACCACAACTCGTCGCCAACATCAGTTTTCAGGACGAGGCCGGCCAATCACTACAACTGTCTGATTGGCGAGGGAAAGTTGTTCTCCTGAACGTCTGGGCGACATGGTGTGGCCCGTGCCGCGAAGAGATGCCGACACTCGACCGGCTTCAAGAAAAACTCGGCGGCGAGCGGTTCGACGTTCTGGCACTCTCGATCGATCGCGGTGGCGTTGGCGTCGTACGGGATTTCTACGACGAGATCGGCTTACAGCATCTTCAAATCCGGATTGACCAGACGACGAGGGCATCACGGGCCATGAAGGTGTTCGGATTACCGACAACACTTCTGATTGGCCCTGACGGCAAGGAACTGGGCCGTAAAGTCGGTCCCGCTGAGTGGGACGCGCCCGAGGCAATCGCATTCTTCAAATCAATTCTCGACAAACACTCCAGGTAAAAGGAAACGATATGTTACCGCGAACCAACAAGAGCACTCAGATCGTAGCGCCAGGCACCTTGCCGATCTGGACACGGGACAGGAGAGTGTGGGCAGTTGTCGGCCTGGCCGTTGTCAGCATTGGGCTTGCCCTTAAATGGGATTGGCTGGCCGCCATTGGCGCAGCCCCCATACTCCTGAGTTTGCTTCCATGCGTTGCGATGTGTGCACTCGGCCTCTGCATGCGCGGTGGGTCCGGGCGATCTTGCCATGATCAGAGCCCCGAAGCACAGCCCACCCCCGGGTCGGAAACAAGATCGGCCGGGAGCTAACATCGTGAAATTCATGAAGCACGCAAACCTTCGTCACGACATGGCAAGCACATGGGCCGCCTTAGCTGTCGGGCTAACGGTCATTCTAACGTTCTCGTCCGCGCAGGCCCACCACCCCGGCGCAGAGTTGGATAAAGTGATGGGAGACAAGGAGAGGTTCTTTGAGAAAACCGACAGACCGGCTCCTTCGTTCGAGCTGATGAACAGGGATGGAGAGATCGTTAACCTCTCTGACTATGCCGACAAAATTCTCATCGTCCATTTCGTCTATACGAGTTGCCCGGATGTGTGCCCTCTTCACGCAGAGAAAATTCAGGAAATTCAGGAGATGATTAATCAGTCACCCATGAAGGAGGTCGTGCAATTCGTAACGATCACCACAGATCCGAAAACGGATACGCCGGACGTTTTGAGAACATACGGGGAAGACCATAACCTGAACCCGGAGAACTGGACACTCATGACGGCGGCACCGGATCAGGCCGAGGACACGACACGCAAACTGGCGGAAGCATTCGGCCACAAATTCGCCAAGGGTGATGACGGTTATCAAACCCACGGCGTCGTTACGCACGTAATCGACCGCAACGGTCGTTGGTCTGGAAATTTTCACGGCCTGCGATTCAATTCCGTAAACATGGTTCTGTATACCAACGGCCTGATAAACAAACCGCCTGAACCGAAGAAGGATCGGGGTTGGCTCGATAAACTCAGAGGGTTCTTCAATTGAGACCGCAAGGCAACGTGAACAATTCCATAAAGCCTCTCACCGCGCTTCGCAGATACATGACCATGCTCGTGCTCCTGAACCTCATTTGGGAGTTCGCGCATATGCCGCTTTACACGATCTGGGAAGAAGGAACGACCGAAGAGATACTTTTCGCGGCGTTTCACTGTACCGGCGGAGATGCTCTTATCGGCCTGACCGCTATCATGCTCGCGGTATTCCTGTCTGGTGGAACGCGCTGGCCCGATGAGCGCATACAAACCGTGCTGTTTGCGGCGATCTTTATCGGCGTTGGATATACGATCTTCAGTGAATGGCTGAATATTGTCGTCCGAGAGGCATGGGCTTACCGCGACATCATGCCGGTTGTCCCCATTCTCAATGTCGGCTTGAGCCCTCTCCTGCAATGGATCGTCATACCGGTTCTGGCATACGTGGTCGCCTTGAAACCAGTCCGACGCGGCAAGTCGCAACATGCCTGATTTATCGGCGTTGGGCCTTCTCATTGCCTTTCTAGGCGGCACGGTGTCCTTCGTATCGCCCTGCGTCCTGCCGCTCGTGCCCGGTTACGTTTCATACGTCGCCGGGCAATCCGCAACCGGGACGTCCGGCCCACGCCCAACACCGGGACAAGCAGCCACGCTTGGTTTCAGCGTAATCTTTGTCATCGGTTTCACTACCGTATTTGCAATCATGGGGGCGGGCGCCACCGCACTTGGCCAGCTGTTTCTCAACTATCGATATGAGTTGAACATCATTGGCGGCAGTGTCGTGCTGCTTATGGGTGTTCTCATGCTTGGCCTCGCCTCCATTCCCGGGCTACAACGTGACTTTCGGTTTCATCTTGATATTCCGGGAGGCAAACCGCTTTCGGCCTATATACTCGGACTTGCATTCGGCTTCGGGTGGACACCATGCATTGGCCCCGTCCTGGGCACAATCCTGACTGTCAGCGCCGCGCACGCAACCGTCGGCGAAGGCGTATTGATGCTGGTCGTTTATTCTCTCGGCCTTGGACTGCCGTTCATCCTTTCCGCAGCATTCACTTCTCACCTGACGCGTAATCTGAAAACGATCAAGCGGTTCGGGCGGCGGGTTCAGCAATTTGCAGGCTTGTCTTTGGTCTTTATGGGAATCGCCATGATCACCGGTCAACTGACGGTTCTGGCATATTGGTTATTGGACATGTTCCCCGCTCTTGGGAAGGTCGGCTAGATCAACCGTTTTGCATTGTCACATTCACCGGCGAAACCGACGGTATAGACAGCAAGGCGGAGAAGAATCACGCATCAAATGCGCTATGTCTTTGCCACATAGCGATTTGTATTCCTTGTTAAGAAGGAAAGAATTCCCTGTTCTTACATTCACGGAACTTCCCCGAGAACACAGGCTGACCGGGCATCCGTGGAGCCTCATAATCACCTAGAACACCGAATTCCTCGATATTTCCCTGTATTTTCCCTGAATATCAGGGAAAAGGCGGAGACGGGTTCGCTGCAGACTGTCCCCACCGCCATTCCCCTGCCTGCAAACCGCCGGTCCGCATAAGGGCCCTGGGCATTGTCACGTTAACTGGCTAAAGCAAAGTCTAGACTCTGATCTGCGCCTGGTTGTTACGTAGCTACGACAAGCCGCCAGCAACTCAACACGTCAGTGCGAAACATCTTCATTGTCGTTCGAGAGATGAAGTGCCGTTGAATATTAAATTGGTTGTAGAAAGCAGTGAATGTAGAGAGGAAGCGTTGAGCGGACTTCGCAGATTTAAAGCGCTGCAATTTGCGCTCCCGCCTTTGCGTCGGTAGATGTGAATTTTCAATACGGTTGTTAAGTCGTTTTCCGACTAGGTTATCGGTGCTCGGGAGAACCGGAAATAGAGCCAGACAGCCTACTGAATAATGGCGGGCGGGAACCGGTGTCGACTATATGAGATTTTTTGCATCTCGGAAAACTAACACCAGCACGTCGATATGGCTCGTTAACGTGACAACGCCAACGTGACAATGCCCCCAAATAGACTAGGAATCCGGTTCTGGGTGTTCATTCTGCGGCCTCGAACGCAAGCTCGGCCTCCAGGAGCGCCCGGATTTCCGATTTGCAGGAACCGCAGTTGGTGCCGGCGCTCAGACAGCCCCCGATGTCGTCAACATTGCGGCAGCCATGATCTTTCCGGGCGGCGCGGATCTGGTTTGCGCCAATCGAAAAACACGCGCAGACCGTCGGTCCCGGGTCCGGCTGATCGAGGCCGCCGCGTCCGGCAAGCACGGTGGCACCAAAACACCGCTCACCCAGTTGCACCGCCGCCCACGACCGTGACACGGCGACCGGCGACGGCGAGAAATAAACGGCGCCCACGAGCCGGCCCTCCGGTGCATAGGCGTAACGGAACTGTCCTGCCGTATGATCTTCGTAGGCTGTCCAATACCTATCGTCACGGGACACACCCAACAGCGTTTCGGCGAACACCTGCCAGTCCGGCGCAGCGGCGTCGCCTGCCATTTCCACGCGCCAACCCGCGGCGGTCCGCGCAACTGCCCAGTAGGCCGCGTCGATGTACTCAGGCCGCTCGGCAAGTACGGCGAAGCCATACCAGGCGGCATCGAATGCCGCGACGGATACCACCCCGCCCTTGAGCGCCGGCTGCCCCGAAAACGGATCAGTCACACAGTCGACGACACGCCCGACACGCCCACCTGATGCGAACTGGTCCGTCCAGTGCATCGGCACGAAGCACTCGCCGGACCGCTGACGATCGGTGATCAGCGCGCGCAGGATGATTCCGTCGGCACTGCCGCTGATCCGAACCAGGCCTGCTTCGGCAACACCGGCGCGGGCGGCATCGGCTGGAGTGAGCGCGACGAAGGGTTCCGCATAATGCGCCGAGAGTGTCGCCGATTTGCCGGTCCGGGTCATGGTGTGCCAGTGATCGCGGACACGACCCGTATTCAGACGAAGTCCTGCACCACAATCCAACGGCTTCGGCGGCACGACCGGTATGAAGCGATTCTTCCGCCCTTCAAGAAACGGCACACCGGCGTCACCGGAGCGCGTTGCGTCGCCTGCGCCTTTACGAACCGGCCATTGCACGGGCGCCATATGGTCGTAGGCCTTATCGCCGAGCTCGGCATGTTGCGAGATGTCGAATGCCCGTGTGCCGTCGTTGCGAAACCCAGAAAGCGCAGCGTGTTCACGGTAGATCGCGGCGGGCGAGGTGTACGCGAACGCGTCGCCCCAACCCATACGCTTCGCCACCTCGGTGAGAGCCCACCAATCGTGGCGCGCCTCGCCAGCAGCCTCAACGAAGCCGCGCTGACGAGAAATCCGGCGTTCCGAGTTGGTAACGGTGCCGTCCTTTTCCGACCACCCGGTCGCCGGCAGCAGGACATGGGCATGGCGCGCGGTATCGGTCGCGCGGACGTTGTCCGACACGACCACAAACGGACATTTCGCAAGCGCCGCTTCGACCGCCCATGAACGCGGCAGGCTGTCGACCGGATTTGTCGCCATGATCCAGATCGCCTTAATGCGTCCCTCACCGACGGCTTCGAATAATTCCACTGCCTTCAGGCCCGGTTTCTCGGCGATCGACGGGCTTTGCCAAAATGCCTGCACCGTTTCGCGGTGGGTTTCATCCTCAATGCGCATGTGCGCCGCAAGCTGGTTGGCGAGCCCACCGACCTCGCGCCCACCCATCGCATTGGGCTGACCCGTGACCGAAAACGGCCCCGCCCCCGGCCGCCCGATGCGCCCCGTCGCCAGATGCACGTTGATGATGGCGTTGACCTTGTCGGTCCCGGATGCTGACTGGTTGACGCCCTGGCTGAACAATGTGACCGTCTTATCGGTCGCGGTGACCCAGTCGAAGAACATGCGGGCGTCATTAGAGTCGAGGCCCGTCTCGTGAAGCAGTGCATCAGGACCGGCGGCGAGCACGTCTTCCAGTACATTGCGGAACCCCTCGGTGTGATTGGCGATATACTGACTATCGAGGGCATCGACACGATTCAGGTGCCACAACAACGCACTGAACAGCGCGACGTCACCGTCGGGCGCAATCGGCAGGTGCAGATCGGCGGCATCCGCAGTAACAGTGCGGCGCGGATCGATGACCACCAACCGCATCGACGGACGGCGTTCCTTTTCGGCCATGATGCGCTGGAACAGGACCGGGTGGCACCATGCCAGATTGGAGCCGACGAGCACGATCAGATCGGCGAGTTCCAGGTCCTCGTAGCTCGCCGGGACCACGTCCTCTCCGAATGCGCGCGTATGTCCCGCCACCGACGAGGCCATGCAGAGCCTGGAATTGGTGTCGATGTTGGCCGAGCCGATGTAACCCTTCATCAGCTTGTTGGCGACGTAATAATCCTCCGTCAGAAATTGACCCGATACATAGAATGCCACTGAATCGGGCCCAAACTCGGCGACGGTCTTCGTGAACGTGTCCGCGACCAGGCTCAGCGCGTCATCCCAGCCGACCTTCCTGCCGCCAATCTCCGGGGATAAAAGCCGGTCGTCGAGAAACATTGTTTCCGCCAACGCCGAGCCTTTCGAACACAGCCGTCCGTAGTTCGCCGGATGATCCGGATCCCCCTCGATCGTCACCAGCCGGTCGCCATGCCGGGTCGCGATGATCCCGCACCCGACGCCGCAATATGGACAGGTCGTCCGGGTTTTCGATGTCAACTGCGTGCCGTCCACGACCCGTCTACGCCGCCCTGATGGCGGCAACGCCGATATCGATGGAAATGCGGCCGCCTTCGAGCTTCACAGGGATCGTTGTAACCCGGCCTTCGTCCGCGCCCTGCGCCTCGCCGGTTGCAAGGCTGATCACCCAGTTGTGCAACGGGCACGTCACGCAACCATCGTGTACGATCCCCTGGCTGAGCGGGCCGTTTTTATGCGGGCATTTGTCCTCCAGCGCGAAGACCTGATCGTCGCCAGTACGGAACAGCGCCACTGTGTAGCCCGGGACCTTGACGCACCGGGCCCCCCGGCGTGGGATATCGTTGAGGTAGCCGACGTCGATCCAGCGTTCGGTTTGCGTAATCATTCTGCGGCCTCCAGTCTCGAGATATCCGACATCGGCGTGAATTCACGCCAGTCCTTGCCCGCGACCCGCTCGGCCCACGGGTCGATCTGTGCGAATTTCTGCGAATAGAGGAAGCGGCGGTACAGCAGGTTGCGGCGCTCGTGATCCTCGACGATCTGGGCGCGGACCGTGTCATGACCGACCCGGTCGGCCCATTTGTAGATACGTTCCAGATAACGTCCCTGCTCGCGGTAGAGCTGCACCGTCGCGGCGCAGTATTCCAGCGCCTCTTCCTCGGTCGCGACCGTGCACAGGATTTCGGTACCCTTGATGTGCATGCCGGCGGCACCGGCGAAGTGCAGCTCGTAACCGCTGTCGACGCAGATCACGCCGAAGTCCTTACACGTCGCCTCGGCGCAGTTCCTGGGGCAGCCCGACACCGCCATCTTGACCTTGTGCGGCGTCCACGACCCCCACATCATTTTTTCGATCTTGATGCCAAGGCCGGTGGAGTCCTGCGTGCCGAAACGGCACCAATCCGTACCGACACATGTTTTTACCGTGCGAAGCCCTTTCGCGTAGGCCGCCCCCGAGACCATCCCGGCGGCGTTGAGATCGGCCCACACGGCGGGCAGGTCTTCTTTCTGCACACCCAGCAGATCGATCCGCTGGCCGCCCGTCACCTTGACTGACGGAATGTTGAATTTCTCGGCGACATCGGCAATGGCGCGCAGTTCGCCCGGCGTCGTCATGCCGCCCCACATGCGGGGGATCACCGAATAGGTGCCGTCCTTCTGGATGTTGGCGTGAACCCGCTCGTTGATGAAACGGGACTGGTAATCGTCTTCGTATTCGCCCGGCCACGTCGCCACGAGATAATAGTTGAGCGCCGGACGGCACTTGGCGCATCCACAAGACGTCTTCCATTCCAGTTCCTGCATCACGGCGGGAATGGTCTTCAGTTCCTTGGCGACAATCAGGCGCCGCACATCATCATGACCCAGGTCCGTGCAGGGGCACATGGGCTGCACGGCGGCTGGGTTGTAGGCATCACCCAGCGCCAGCGCCAGCAACTGTTCCACCAGACCGGTGCACGATCCGCACGACCCGGACGCTTTTGTAACGGCGCGCACATCGTCGATGGTGCTCAGCCCCTGTTCCACGATCGCAGAAACGATGTCGCCCTTGCAGATGCCGTTGCAGCCGCAGATCTCGCCGTCATCCGGCAAGGCTGCAACGGCCGCCGTAGGGTCCAGCGGGGCACCCCCTGCGTAACCCTGGCCGAAGATCAGCGTTTCGCGCAGTTCCGAAACGTCGGTGCCGTCCTTCATCATCTGGAAGAACCAGGCACCGTCCTTGGTCTCGCCGTAGAGCACGACGCCGATGATTTTGTTGTCCTTGAGAACGAGGCGCTTGTAGACACCGGCGGCAGCATCGCGGAGCACGATCTCTTCCCGGTCCGGCGCCTCGGCGAAGTCACCCGCCGAAAACAGGTCGATCCCGGTGACCTTGAGCTTGGTCGACGTGACGGAGCCGGTGTAGGCCGCCGTTGCATCGCCGGCGAGCCGTGCCGCCAGCGTTTTTGCCATGTCATAGAGCGGCGCGACGAGGCCGTAGCACATGCCCCGGTGTTCGACGCATTCACCGACCGCCGAAATATCCGGGTCCGACGTCCGCATCGTGTCATCGACGAGGATGCCACGGCCCGTTTCCAGCCCGGCTGCCTCCGCCACCGCAGTACTCGGCTTGATGCCGACCGCCATCACCACGATATCTGCAGGGATGACCGTACCGTCATCGAGCGCGACGCCCGTGACATCGTCGTCGCCGAGGATCTCGAGCGTGTTGGCCTTGGTGATGACCCGAATGTCGCGATCTTCGATCGCGCGTTGCAGCAGGTATCCCGCCGCCGGATCGAGCTGACGTTCCATCAGGGTCGGCATCAGATGCAGCACGGTCACGTTCATGCCCTGCATCTGCAACCCGGCAGCCGCTTCGAGGCCAAGAAGCCCGCCGCCGATCACGACGGCGTTCTTCCTCTTCTTGGCTGCCTCCAACATCTGGTCCACATCGTCGAGATCGCGGTAGGTCACGACGCCTTTCTTGTCGTGTCCCGGCACTGGGATGACGATCGGTGTCGAGCCCGTCGCGATCATCAGGTGATCGTAAGGCGCAGTGACACCGTTTTCGGACATCACGGTTTTCTTCTCGCGGTCGATGTGGACGATCTTTTCGCCCTTCAGCAGGGTGACGCCGTGTTCGGCGTACCAGGCATCGTCGTGGATAACGATGTCCTCAAAGATCTTTTCACCCGAAAGCACGGGCGACAGCATGATGCGATCATAATTGACGCGCGGTTCGGCGTTGAAGATGGTGACATCAAAATCACCCGGCGCTTTCTTGAAAAGCGTCTCCAGCGCGCGGCCCGGCGCCATGCCGTTGCCGATGACGACCAGTTTCTTTTTCATTATGCGGCCTCCTCCTCAACGTCGTCGTTTTTTGCTTCGCCTTTGTCAGCCGAGTTGGCACCGCCTTCGTACTCCTCGAGGAAATCCAGAAGTTCCTGGCGGTAGGCGTAATAATCTTCGTGCGCCAGCAACCCCTTGCGCGAGCGCGGCCGCGGCAGGTCCACGTCCATGATCTTGCCGATGCGCGCGTGCGGCCCGTTGGTCATCATCACGACTTTGTCGGCCAGCAGGATCGCCTCGTCGACGTCGTGGGTGACGCAGATCGCGGTCACCTGGGTCTTGCTCCAGACATCCATCAACACTTCCTGGAGCTCCCAGCGGGTGAGGCTGTCGAGCATGCCGAACGGCTCATCGAGCAGAAGCAGCTTGGGCGACAATGCGAATGCACGCGCAATGCCGACACGCTGCTTCATGCCGTTCGAAAGTTCGTCGGCGAGTTTGTCCATCGAGTCACCCAAGCCGACGCGCGACAGATAGTATTCGACGATATCGTTGCGCTCCGCCGCCGATGCGGTCGGATAAACCTTGTCGACGCCGAGACCGACGTTGTCGCGCGCAGACAGCCACGGCATCAGGGACGGCGCCTGGAACACGACCGCGCGTTCAGGGCCGGCGCCGACGATTTCCTTGTTGGCGAGCGCGATGCCGCCGTCGGAAATCTCGTTGAGGCCCGCGACCATCGACAGCACCGTCGACTTGCCGCAGCCGGAATGGCCGATCAGGGAAATGAACTCGCCCTTCTTCATGATCATGTCGAAACCGTCGACCACCGTCAGCGGTCCCTTCGGCGTCGGGTAGACCTTGGAAACGTTGTAGAACTCGACGTAGCGATCCTCGATCGCCGACGCCGCAGCTTCCTGATAAGCGGCGGGCAGTTTCTCGTCCGGCAACTGCGTAATCGGCACCACGTTCGGCAATGTGCCGGTGGTTTCAGTTTCTGCGCCACGTTTGATCCCGGCTTCGAACAGGTACTGCGTCACCTCGGCACGAAGCGCCTTGAATGCTTCGTCGTTGTTCATGGCGCCACGGTCGCGCGGCCGGGGCATGTCGACCTTGAAGGCCGGGCCCAGCGTCGCGTTCGGTCCCGGGTTCAAGGGAATGATCCGGTCGGCAAGCAGGATCGCCTCGTCGACGTCGTTGGTGATCAGGATGACGGTCTTCATTTCCTTCTCCCAGATGTCCTCGATCTCGTCCTGCAGCTTGGCGCGGGTCAGCGCGTCGAGCGCGGAAAGCGGCTCGTCGAGCAGGAGAACGTCCGGACTCATCGCAAGGGCGCGCGCCACCGAGACGCGCTGGCGCATGCCGCCGGAAAGTTCCGCCGGTTTGCGGTCGGTAGCGTGGCCGAGGCCGACCATATCGATGTACTTTTCGATACGTGCTTCGCGCTCGGCCTTGCTTTCCTTTTTAAAAACCTCGTCGACCGCCAGCTTGACGTTGCCGTGCACGCTCAGCCACGGCATCAGTGAATAGGATTGAAATACCAGACCTCGCGACGGATCGGGGCCGGTGATCGGCTTGCCCTCCATCGTGATGCTGCCGCTATCGGGCGAAATCAGTCCCGCCAGCATCGAGATCAGGGTCGTCTTGCCCGACCCCGAGAAGCCGACGATGGCGATGAACTCCCCTTCCTCGACGGTGAGGTCGATGCCGCCGAGCACGTCAGTGCGGTCACGTCCGCTGCCGTAGGACTTGGTGACGTTTTTCATTTCGAGAAATGACATGCGTTGTCTCCCTGCCGTCGGCGATCAGCGGTTGGTCTTGAAAGTGAAGGCGGCCTGCAGCGCGTACATCAGGCGGTCCAGCAGGAAGCCGATGATGCCGATGGTCAGCACCGCAACCATGATCCGCGCCAGCGACGAGGACGAGCCGTTCTGGAACTCGTCCCAGACGAATTTGCCGAGACCCGGGTTCTGCGCCAGCATCTCGGCGGCGATCAGGACCATCCAGCCGACACCCAGCGAAAGGCGAAGCCCGGTAAAGATCAGCGGCAGGGCGGACGGCAGCACCAGCTTGGTTACCGTCTTCCATGTCGGCAGTTGCAGGACGCGGCCGACGTTCATCAGGTCCTTGTCGATGGACGCGACGCCGTGCGCGGTGTTAATCAGCGTCGGCCAGAGCGAGCAGAGCGTCACCGTCACCGCCGAGATCACCAGCGACTTCGGCATGGCGTCGGAAACGTCCACGTAAAGCGCGGACACGATCATGGTGACGATCGGCAGCCACGCCAGCGGCGAGACGGGTTTGAAGATCTGGATCAGTGGGTTGAGCGCACCGTTCACGGCGCGCGAAAGCCCCGACATGATGCCTAACGGCACGGCGATGAAAGTGGCGATCAGAAAGCCGAGAGCAACGGTGTAAAGGCTGGTGAATATCTGATCGAGGTACGTCGGCTTGCCGGTGTAGTCGCGCCACTTGACCCGTTCAGGATGACCGGCCTCGACCCATTTGGCGTTACGTGCTTCCTGGCGTTCCATGAACGCGGCTTCCTTGCCGCGCTCAGCGACATGATCGTGATAGAGGTTCACGGCCTGTTCGTAGACCTCGACCGGCCCGGGGATCGCGCCGAGCGACGTATCGACCTTCGGTGCCAGATAGGCCCACGCGCTGAGGAAAATAATCAGACCTGCAAGCGGGATGCAGAGCTGCTGCCAGACCTCGCCCATCTGCTCGCGTGGATTGTCGCCGGCGGCAATCTTCATCAGCGGCACGAGCCACCCGAGGCCGGCGACGCTCAGGTAAGCGGCCGACTTGTTGATCCATGAGAAGACCATCTCGCGGCGCTGGGCACTTTTTTTCTCAGCGGCGGGGCCTTCGATCACGTTCTCGATAGTGCTCATGATATATTCCAGTTCTCAATCTCTAGAAAGAACGGGGATGGCGACAAGGAGCACCGCCATCCCCACGTCGATCAGTTGGTGACGACCTTGGTGCCCGCGACGGTCTCGGAACCTTTGAGGCCGATGGGGAACTGTTTCAGGTAGTCGTTGGGTTTCTTGCCATCGAAGGTGATGCCGTCGATGAACTCGGACTGCGGCTTGCGGTAGCCGTCCGTGTCCCAGGGGAAGTCGCCTTTCGCCACCTTGCCCTCGGCGACCAGCAGCTTCGCGGCGTCGAGATAGATGTCCGGGCGGTAGACGGACTTGGCGACTTCATCGTACCAGCTGTCCGGTTTGCCTTCGGTGATCTGGCCCCAGCGGCGCATCTGCGACAGGTACCAGACGGCATCTGAGTAATAGGGATAGGTCGCGAAGTAACGGTAGAACACGTTGAAGTCCGGCACGTCGCGCTTGTCGCCCTTCTCGTATTCGAACGTTCCCGTCATCGAGTTGGCGATGACCTCTTCATCCGCGCCCACGTACTGGGACTTTGCGAGGATCTTCACGGCTTCCATGCGGTTGGCGTTGTTGTCCTCGTCGAGCCACTTGGCGGCGCGGATCAGCGCCTTGGTCAGCGCCAGCGTCGTGTTCGGATACGTCTCGGCGAATTCCTTGGTGATACCGAAGACCTTTTCCGGATTGTCCTTCCAGATCTCGTAGTCGGTGATCACCGGCACGCCGATGCCCTTGAAGACGGCCTGCTGGTTCCACGGCTCACCGACGCAGTAACCGCTGATGGTGCCCGCTTCGAGCGTCGCCGGCATCTGCGGCGGCGGCGTCACGGACAGAAACGCGTCGGCCTGGATCTGGCCGGAGATGTCAGTCTTCGAGTAGTACCCCGGGTGGATGCCGCCCGACGCTAGCCAGTAACGCAGTTCGTAGTTGTGCGTCGACACCGGGAACACCATGCCCATGTTGAACGGACGGCCGTCGGCCTTGAACTTGTCGACGACCTTTTTCAGGTATTCGGCCTTGATCGGATGGACCGGCTTGCCGTCCGGCCGCTTCGGCAGGTGCGGCTTCATCATTTCCCAGACTTCGTTGGAAACGGTGATGCCGTTGCCGTTCAGGTCCATGGAGAACGGCGTGATGATGTGCGCCTTGGTACCGAAACCGATGGTCGCCGCGAGCGGCTGGCCGGCCAGCATGTGGGCACCGTCGAGTTCGCCCGTGATGACGCGGTCGAGCAGCACTTTCCAGTTGGCCTGCGGCTCGAGAGTGACATAGAGCCCCTCTTCCTCGAAGTAACCCTTCTCGTAGGCAATCGCGAGCGACGCCATGTCGGTGAGCTTGATAAAGCCGAACTTCAGTTCGTCCTTTTCAACAAGGAGCATCTCCGCGGATGCCGACGACGCGGCGACAGTTAGAGCGAGCGCCAAAGCGCCAGCGGCCTTTTTAAGCCTGCCCCAGAGCGGGGACTTGTTCTGCGTGGTCATGGTCATTTCATTTGCCTCCTTGAGGCACGGCCAGGAAATCTCCGGACGTGCCGACAACAAAAAAGCCGCTTCAAGGTCGGGACCATCCGTGCTCGGACGTTCCTTCCTTGGCGGCTTTGCCAGCGGCCCTTCGATAGGCCATCAGGTTTTCAGGACGCAGGCCTCCATTGGCCTGTTGCAGTGCACAATAACAGACGCATCCATGCGCGCAAGCATTTTGTTTATTAAATGCCCAAAAAATTTTTCTGATTAATAAATAATCAGTTTTGCGGCTATTTGCCCCGATTCTCGGCAATATAGGCGTCCAGAAGGTCCGGATCGAACGACCGGCCATCGAAGAATCCGTCGGGACCGAGGCGAATCCGCCCCTGCGCGGCCGGCATATCGGTCGCGTGGTCCAGCGCGCCTTCGACCTTCAGGCTGGCGCTGGGAATCCCGATGTCGGTGCCCGTCAGCGCCTTGCGATAGATGTCGGCACGGTAAATCTCGCGCACCAGCGCCGCCGCCTCTGCGCTATGCTCGAACATGCCCCAACGAACCATCTGCGCATAGAACCAGAGGGCGTGACTGATCCACGGGAAGGTCGCCGCCCGGTCCCGGAACAGCAGGAAGTCATCGATCACGTGGTCTGCGCCGGCCTGGATCAGTGGCATCCGCCCGCTTAACCCCCGGAGAAGGCGCGCAGGCGGTTGGTCGAGATACGCGGGCCCTGCAATCAATTCGGCGAGCTGTTCGTCGTTCGCGGAATCGCCGCACCAGTCCGACGCCCGGGC
Source organism: Rhodospirillales bacterium (assembly GCA_965227245.1). Taxonomy (GTDB): domain Bacteria; phylum Pseudomonadota; class Alphaproteobacteria; order Rhodospirillales; family Casp-alpha2; genus UBA4479. Next base: position 22,789 of record OZ245728.1, read on the forward strand.
CAGCGCCCGGATCAGGCGCGCCAGTGCATCAGGGTTGCCGTCCGCCCATGCGGCGCTGACCCCCAGCACTTTCTCGGGCGAACAGCGCCAGATCGAAGACTTGGTGGTGGCGATGACCCCGGCTCCCGTCTCGACGGCGAGCGCGTTCCACGGTTCGCCGACACAGAAGCCGTCGAGCTGCCCCGATTTCAGCGCATCCGCCATGAACGGCGGCGGCACGACGATGAACTCGGCATCGACGTCGGGCTGGATACCCGACGCCGCCAGCCAGTACCGGAGTTCCAGGTTGTGGCTCGAGAAACGGTGCACGACACCCAGCATCAACGGCTTCGCACCCTTTGCACGCCGCGCCGTGCAAACCCGGGCCAACGCCCGCCCATTGACCGTTGCGTCACCGTTTTCTTCGGCGCCTTCGCCGAGCATCTCCGCCCACAGAGAACCGGAAACGGTCACCGCATTGCCGCCCAGGCCCAGCGCCATCGGCGCGATCAGGCGTGTATCCAACGGCCCCGACGAGAGCGCGGCGGCGATCGGCATCGGCGCCAGCAGGTGCGCAACGTCGAAATGGCCGACGGCAAGACGGTCGCGGATCGTCGCCCAAGAGGTTTCCCGGTGCAGCCGGAGGTCGATCCCTTCGGCTTCGCAGAACCCGCGCTCGCGGGCGACGATCAGGATCGATGCATCCACCAGCGGCAGGAACCCCGCATTGATTGATACCGTTTCCGCTGCCGTCATATTCAATCCCCTAACATCCCGACCGACGTGATCAGGCTTTCCGCCACTTCGGCGACCCGCCGGTTCTGGTCCATCGCTGTTTTTCGCAACAGCTTGTAGGCCTCATCTTCGCTTAGACCGCGCATCTTCATAAGAATTCCCTTTGCCCTGTCGATCACCTTGCGGTCGGCAAGCTCACCCCGCGTCGCTTCCAGCTCTTCGCGCAGGCGGTTAACCGCGTTGAAGCGGCTAATCGTCATATCGAGGATCGGCTTCACCCGCTCCTTCTTGAGGCCGTCGACGATGTAGGTGCTGACGCCGGCATCAATGGCGGCTTCGATCATCGACGTATCCGACTGGTCAACGAACATGGCGATCGGCCGCTGCACCGAGCGGGAAACGGCGAACATGTGCTCAAGCATGTCGCGGTTAGGGTTTTCCAGGTCGATGAAGATGACATCCGGTTCGAGCTCAGCGATGCGCCGCACCAGATGGTCCATGTCGGAAATGACTGTGACGTCCCGGTAGCCCGCGTCGCGAAGTCCGTCCTCAATGACGGATCCGCGGAGGGCGTCGGTGTCAATGACAAGGATATTCAGGTCACTCTTCGCCATACTCTGCAGACTAGAGTGTTTATGCTGCGCTGCACAATACGAATATCCTCAGACCGACAATGAAGCGGTTTGGGGCGGACGTTTCGGAATCTTGGCAGAGTGCCGTGGCCACATAACAACTTGCTGGATCAAGGCCTAGGCTGTGCCATAGCTAGTTAACGTGACAATGCCGGACTTCTCCATGATACCGCCAATTGCTTCCTTGTTTTTTTGGGAGATTTTCCCTGTTTTGAAATTGGGAACTTTCTTGGACTTAGCCCAGATTTCCGCACTTCTTAGGAGCCAGTCGGCCAGAAATTACCAAAACTTCGGGTAGTTTTCCTGTATTTTCCCTGCCAAACAGGGAAACGGCGGAGACGGGTTCGCACCAGACTGTGCCTACCGCCATTTCCCTGCCTTCGAACCGCCGGTCCGCATAAGGGCTCACAATTTATCCCGACATTAAAATGGGTTAGCGGATAACCGTGCGCGATATCGGCTGTCCCTACCAAAAATTACGTCCGGACGTAGGCGTGGTGAAGGTCGCCCAACCGCGCAACCACTCTTCATTTTCCAGAACAAACGAAACCCGGCCCGATGCCAGCAGACCACGGTATCAGGCTTCACGATAAGCATGTTCACGAGTGAACGTGGATTGACTTTATAGATTGCCGAAAAGAAAAGTCGGTCCCACGGCTTTAGCTTCGGTCGACAAGGGATCTGCCGCTGCAATGCCACAACCTGATGGCGAAGCGCAGCAACATCGACCTCCGTTGCCGGACCGTGAATGAGCCAACGGAGAAAATACCAAATGATCGTATGAAGAACGTCGAGCATGACCCTGCATCGTCACCGGATCGACCAACCGGTCCAAGACCAGATCAACGGATAGGATTTTTGGTAGGGACAGGTGAATCAGACCCGCACATTGCCGTTGAAGGCTGGGGCCTGGGACTATCGATCGCCGATTCGCTCGTTGGCCTTCATGACGGTTTTATGGCTATTAACAGCAAAGTAGGAAAGGGAACGACCGTCACCGTTACGATGCCTACTAGACTTTTACCGTCCCGAGACAATGGATAAAAGAACGAGAAGGCTCACGACGACCGAATCATCGATGCGCCTTTCTCACCGATCATCAATGATGCGGCGTTGGTGTTGGCCGACGGCATCGTCGGCATGATCGAGGCATCGATGACACGCAACCCGTCCATACCGTGCACTCGGAGTTCTTGATCGACGACCGACGTCTGGTCCACGTCAGGCCCCATGCGGCAGGTACCCATCATGTGAAACACTGTCGTGCCCCTCTCGCGTGCGGTTTCCAGAAGTTCGTCATCGGTTTTGACATCATCGCCCGGATAGATTTCACCGTCGAAGTAGTGTGCCATCGGCTCCGTCCGCAGAAGCCGGCGCGCCAGCTTGAGGCCGGCCAGAAGAACACGGCGGTCGTTCTCGTCGCCGAGATAGTTGGCATCGATCAAGGGCTTGTCGAACGGATCGGCGGAGTGAATCTTGACCGTCCCCAGGCTATCAGGCCGTTGCTGCCACGCCGCAATTGTCATGCCGGGCCGGTCGTCCAACGTATTCTGAACGCCCTCCTTGTAACTTGCCGGCATGAAAGTAATCTGCAGGTCGTTGACTTCGACCGACGGGTGCGAGCGGGCAAAGGCGTAACAGACTGTCGATGGGAGTCCCAGTACGGACGGCCGTTTGCGCAGCCAATTGACGACTTCACCCATTAGCCGGAGCCCGTGCACCCGTTCATTGAACGTGTCCGAGTTCTTGACGCGCGCCGTATAGCGCGGCGTGAAATGATCGCGAAGGTTCTTTCCGACGCCTGGCAACGCATGTCGGGTTTCGATCCCCAAGCCGGACAGATGCGCCGGGTCGCCGATACCGGACAACTGCAAGACCTGCGGCGAATTGATCACCCCGCCTGAGAGAATGACTTCGCGTCCCGCGTTCAGCGTAACCGGAGACCCACCACGCCCCCCCTTCATGTATTTGACGCCGGTGCAGCGTTTTCCTTGGAAGATGAGCTCTGTCACATGAGCGTTCGTCCGAATGTCCAGGTTCGGGCGGTTTCGAACCGGATCGAGAAAAGCTTTCGATGCGCTTTGCCGGCGGCCGTCGACAATGGTGCGCTGGGTGTAGGAAACCCCTTCCTGACGTTCCCCGTTATAGTCCGGGTTCCTTGGAATACCCAACGTCTCCGCGCCACTGATGAACGCATCGACCAGCGGGTGATGCCAGTCTGTGGGCGTCACCTTCAGCGGCCCGTCGTGGCCTCTGAAATCATCGGAATCAGAACCACTGAAACTCTCCAGGCTCTTGAAATGAGGCAGCACATCCTGGTAGCTCCAGCCCCGGTTGCCGCGTTGCGCCCAATGGTCGAAATCCTCCGCCGTACCGCGGTTGAAAATACAGCCGTTGATCGAGGACGACCCGCCCAACGTCTTTCCTCGCGGGATTGGCACGCGCCTCCCATTGAGTGTATCCGAGGGCTCTGTCTCGTAGAGCCAGTTGTACCTCGAACTTGTCATCAACGTCATGAATGCTGCAACCGGCAATTGGAAAAAAGGATTCCAGTCGGATGGTCCCGCTTCCAGCACACAGACCCGGACACTCGGATCGGCCGACAGCCGATTGGCAACAACGCACCCGGCCGAGCCAGCGCCAATGATGATGTAGTCGAAAGTGTCAGTCATCGAAACCTCTGTATACTTACGCAAATCCGGTTAAACGACCGGGTTATAATTGATAAATTACCCTGAACTCATCGTTGCCGGGGCATTGTCACGTGAATTGCGTCGGAATGAACTCATCAGGACCAGTTCTGGCTGTTAGTTGCAATCGCTGCTGACCACGAACCAAGGCATCAGACCGAAATCGGCTCTTCGTCGATCTAGAAAAGTCGTTTCGCATACTGCTGGCCGAACTTCTCGCCCCGCCTACGGATGGTCTCATAAGAAACATCAATCCCTCGCTCTCCTGATAAGTCTTCACCGTCTCGATAGCTCAGCGAGAACCAAAAGTAGATCTAGACGGTGTGCCGGATGATGACTGGCGGAAATCGATGACAGCTGTACGAAGTAGGTTTCATCTTATCAGCCTAGTACAAGGTCAAACCGGTGATGAGTTTTAAAATGCCTGTCTCCCATTGAACTCCTATTTCGCAAGTTCAGGTAGCCAGAGCGCTAGGCCCGGGAACATCCAGACAAGGACGACGACCATGAAAATGGTCAAAAGAAATGGCCAACATGATCGAACGACGAAATCGAATGGAACCTTGGCAATCCTGGTCATGACGAACAGAACCATGCCAAATGGCGGCGTCGCCTCTCCGATCACCAGTACCATGATCATGATAACCCCGAAATGAACCGGGTCGATACCTATGCTGATGGCAATTGGAACGAGGATCGGCGTCAGGATGTTAATCGATACTGCGACAGCCATGAAACAGCCGACAAGCATCAGAAACGCCACAATCAGGATCATGATCATCGTTGGATCAGTGGTGATGGTGGCAATGCCGTCAGCCACCATCTGCGGAAGACGGGCCCGCGTCAATATCCAGCCGAAGAGTCCCGAGCACGCCAAAATGAACATAATAATGGCGGAATCGAACGCTGACTTGACGAGCACGCGCCATAACGCTGCCATCCCGACACTCCGATAAACAAATACCGAAATCGCCAACGCCCAAAGAGCCGCCACCCCTGCAGATTCTGTCGCCGTGAACAGACCCAGAAGGATGCCGCCAATCAATATGACCGGCGTCAGCAATGCCCATATGGACTTCATGAAGGTTTCAATAAGAACCTTGCTGCCAGGGAAGGGTTCGGATGGAAGATTTCTGGAGCGGGCAAGATACGCCACAAGAACCATCAAGCTAACCGCCATCAGCACGCCAGGAATCGCACCGGCCAGAAGCACATCAGCAGGAGAGACCTCGGCCAGCACGGCATAGAGGATTGCAGCGATTGACGGCGGAATGATGGGCCCAATAAGTGCGCTACCGACCGTCACGCCGATTGTTGTCTTATCGTCGTAATTTGCCTCACGCATCGCCTTGATTTCAATGGCACCAAGACCGGCAGCATCAGCCGTCCCAGAGCCCGACATACCGGCAAACAGCATGGATGCCAGCACATTGACCTGCGCCAGTCCACCGCGCCAATGCCCGACAACGGCATTGGCAAAACTAAACAGCCTTGTAGTTGCGCCGGATTCGTTCATTACGTGGCCGACAAAAAGGAAAAGCGGAATAGCCAGGAGTGTGAAAGAGTTTATCGTTCCAACGAGGCGTTGCGTGATAATTTCATAAGGAATTTCAAGCAACCCGCGTGTTAAGCCGAAGTAGCCCAAACTTGCTGCGCCAAGCGCAACGCCGGCCGAGACCCCAAGCATCAGAATAATGATCAGGCCAGCCATTAGCCATCCAGCAGCAATCATAACAAATCCTCAACAGGTTCATAGCCGTGAACAAAATATCCGTGGAGTTTCGATATCGTAACGATGATAGACAGGATACTTCCGATGAATGGTGCCAAGTAGATATGGCCTTGATGCAGGAATGGGATTGCCGGGAGCAAAAATCCCCAATTCGCTTTCATCAATAGTAAAGAACCGTATGCGATGGCGGATAGCAGCGCGATCAGAATGAATGCGTATCCCACCCTCAGTGCCGTTTGCAATTTACGGTTTTTTGCAAGGAAGCGGTCAATCAGGTCGATGCGAACATCGCCATCTTTATTGACGACCATCACCAGCCCGAAAAACACGGCGTAAATATTAAGGAGCCTTGCCGCATCTTCACTGAAGACCATGGAAACCCCAAGATATCGATATGAAACCTGGGCCAGGATCATCAGGATGAAACCGGCAAAACAAACGGCGGCGAGGGCCATTGAGACCCTCGCCGACAATTGTGAAAAATGCTTGAGCATTAGTTTCCTGTATTGCTGGATTTAACGGCAGCGTCCCAGACACCATCCGCAAGGATTTTGCGGGATGCAGCTTCCACGATGGGAAGAGCTTTCGTCCGGAATTCCGGTTTCGGCTCTACGAGTTTCACGCCTGTTGCCACAATGTCAGCGACAATCTTGTCGTTCAGCGTCGAAGCTTCCGCATTGGCGGCTTTGCTCGCAAGGTCAGCAGATTCCTTAATCGCTTTCTTGTTTTCATCCGACAATTTGTTCCAGTAATCTTGGTTGATCATCACAGTGATGTAGCTCTGCTGGTGTTTCGTCGCGACGAGGTGATCAGACACTTCGTAAATACGGCGACCCCAGATGTTCGAGAGCATGTTCTCCTGCGCATCGATCACCCCTGCCTGCATGGCCGAGAAAACCTCTTTGGACGGCATCGGCGCAATGGTTGCGCCGAGTCCGGACCAGATATCAATCCACAGCGGGATTTTCGGCATCCGGATTTTGACACCCTTCAATTCGTCAACGGTGGAGAATGTCTTCCCACGCGTGGTCGTCCAACGCGCACCCTGGTAATAATAACCGAGTGTGACAGCGTTACCCTTCTCGCGCAGGGCGGCTTCCATCTTCATGCCAACAGGCCCGCCGAGGAAGTTTTCAACTGCCGCATAGCTCTGGAACATGTACGGCACCAGTGTCGCATCAAGCTCGGGGTAGTATTGCGACGAATGAATCACACCCATGTGAATGTGCGTTTCACCGATCCGGACGAGATCAACCAGCTCTCTTTCAGCGCCAAGCTGACTGTCCATGAACACTTCCAGTTCAAAACCCGGCGCGCGCTTTTTCAATTCGGCGCCAAAAGTATCAACGTAGACTTTATTGATACCGCTGTTCGGCGCAGCGGATGCCAGGGTGAGTTTTTGCGCCTGCGCGGGAAGTGCAAGAGCCGACAGGGCGATTGCCCCTGCAAGAATTCGTTTTAGCATGATGTTCCTCCTCAGGTTAAAGTTATTAGCATTCAGGCAAAAAAATCGGCGCTAGCTCGAAAAATCGAGCCGTTGGTCATGCGCCGAATTTCTGGTGTATGAGTTCGGTTTTGCCTCGGCTAATCTTGTTCAGCCATAGCCTTCAGGGCTGTTTCGCGTTCACGCGCCATCTCATCGAGACGTGCCTGATCCCATCCGAGAACCCGCGCCGGTGTGTCGCGCACCATCTTGCGGACGTCCCCTTCTGTGACGCCGAGATCCAGGAATGTCCCGATGAGCATGCGCAAAGTTTCAGATGCCGGCGGTGCCCATTCAAAAAAATAGTCCGTCGTCAGAATCGCCTTCTCCGCACTGATCTCACCCAGGATGTCGACGAACTCACCCGGATGAATTCGCTGGAACATGGGCAGGCAACCCAGCGCGCAGAACTCACAGACTGCGCCCAGCTGAACCATGTCCCGGATCTCTTCCCGCTTCGCGCCGACGGAACCACTGTCCGGGTGCGAAAAGATAACCTCGTCAATTCCGAACTCTTTCGCACCGTCGGCAAGGGCGATTGATTCAGTAGGCGACACATGTGCGGAGCAAACGACCATTTCAAACTGGCGCGCAACGTCGAGGCATTCCTTCGTAATCGACTTCAACTTTCCGTCTGGTTCGGTCAGACGAATACCCTTGCTTGGCTTGAGGTCGTCGATAGCACGATCGAGAAAATGCTTGAGGTGATTGCTCATTCCGCCTTGCTCGATGTCATGCTCGGCGCTCCAGGTCGGCATGAACAACATCTTCGCGCCCTGACGGCCTGCCGCCTCGATCGCCAGCGGATTGAGCCCGCCGACCGCAAAATTCAGGGTGATGCTCGGGATGATCTCGATGCCCGGCACGCGCTGCTTGAGTTGATAGGCACGGCCTACCGTCGGCCACATATGCGACTTCAGGACAAGCCCGGTCATCCCCGCGCCACGCGCGATCGTGATCTCGTCCGCGTCTTCCATGCGCGTGCGCTGCTCGAAACTGATCTCGGGATAACCGTGGTGATGGAAATCGATCGCACCTTCTAGGATACGGTCGGTGACCGTAGGTCCGCCCGGTGGATAGGGATAGGTATGCGAATGCTTCTGACAGACGGCCATTGCTCAACTCCTCTTGGATATCTCTAGGTCGAAATTCTGAAAGTCGTCGATTCCGAGCGCCATATTGGTCTGATCGAGCGACGCCATGCGCTCGACCCACTCGCGAGAGTCACCTTTGGCTTTCAGGTCCGCGAGGAAGTCAGTTACTGCTTTGATCGTCAGGCGCACGGTACTGCTCGGGAATATGACGATCTTGTAACCCAGCTCCTGAAGCTCAGCCGCTGAAAGCAGCGGTGTCTTTCCCGTTTCGGACATGTTGACGAACAACGGCCCCGGCAGCTCGCGACCGATGATTTCGAGATCCTCCATGGATTCCGGGCCATCGACGAACAACACATCAGCACCTTCGTTCTTGAATAAACGAAGGCGTTCGAGTGCTTCATCAAGGCCATGCGGGCTACGAGCGTCGGTACGCGCGATAATGACCGTGTCGGGGTTACGCCTTGCGGCAACGGCGGCCGCGATCTTGCGGACAGCGACCTCCCGGCTTTCAACGATCTTGCCGTCCATGTGGCCGCAGCGTTTGGGCCATTTCTGGTCTTCCATCTGGATTGCCGCGGCACCCAGCATTTCCATACTTCTAACGGTATGCTGGACATTGGCAACGTCGCCATAAGCCGTGTCGCAGTCGACGATGACGGGAAGCGACGTGACGCGGCTGACTGACAACAGTAAATTCTCGACCTCACTCAATGCAATGAGGCCTATATCCGGCAACCCGTACCGGGCCGCCGCTGTGGCGTAGCCACTGATGTAAGCCGCCGGGAACCCGGCTTGCTCAATCAGCTTTATCTCCAGCGGGGAACCGCCGCCGGGGACAACCAGGATGTCCGGCCCTTCAAGCAGTTTGCGGAGCTTCGCCGCGCCAGTCTCGGTTTGTGTGTTTTTTGTCATTGAAATGTTGCCTTCTGTGGATACCAATTCGCAGCTTTGCGTTCGACCACCCGTATCGCCCAATCGATCAGACCGGCGAGCACAATGACCAGCAGCACACCGAAATAGACCTCGGGCGTGTTGAACATTGTGCGGTTCTGCGTGATCAGAAAGCCTATACCAGCCGTCGCTGCCATCATCTCGGCAACAACGACGCCAATCGCCGTCATCGCGGCGCCGATCCGTAATCCGGAGAGAACAGACGGGATCGCGGCGGGGAGCATAACCTCGACGATTTGCTGTTTGCGTGTCGCGCCCATACTTCGGGCCACAAGCACAAGGTTTCCGTCGACCGTCTGCATGCCGGCCGCGGTCGCGAGCAGCATAGGAAAGAATCCGTAAATTCCGCCGAACAGGATTTTTGATTCCGCACCGATGCCGACCCAGGCCGTAAAGAGCGGATAAAGAATCACGAGCGGCACCGCGTACAGAGACGAAACCAGGGGCAGCAGGGTGTCACGCAATTGTCGAATACTGCCGAGCATCACACCGCCGACAGCGCCGCCGACAAAAGCGATCAGCAATGCAATCAGCATCTCGGCAATAGTTACCGCCAGATGATGACCGAAGTTCGCAAGGTCCCTGAACCCCACCATCAACGTGGACGACAACGTCGCCAGCATAGAAGGAGCCGTCCAGCCCATGCGCGGCGCCAGTTCCCAGAGAACCAGTATGACCAAGACGACGGCATACCTCATCCCGGCAGGCGTCATGCCGAACTTACGTTCAGTTTTGATCCCCTTTGCGCTCACGCTTTTTGTTCCGTTTTTCGGATCAGCTGCCACATGTCGTCACGCAGGCGCCCAAATTTTTCGGTGGCCATCATTTCGTATGTGCGTGGCCTGGGTAGATCGATCTCAATGTGCTTGATGATCCGTCCGGGCCTCGCGCTCATCACATAGACCTCGTCACACAGGTAGACCGCTTCCGTCAGGCTATGGGTGACGAAAACAACCGTTTTCTTGTGCTTTTCCCAGAGGTGTAACAGCTCGTCGCCGAGCGTCATGCGTGTCTGCTCATCAAGAGCCGCGAACGGCTCATCCATGAGCAACAGTCGAGGGTTCTGGCAAAAACCGCGGGCAATGGCGACGCGCTGCTTCATTCCCCCGGACAACTCGTGGGGCTGACGCTCCGCGAATTCGCCGAGCCCGACCAGGCTCAGCATCGACATCGCAACACTGCGCCGTTCTTCGACCGGCACGCCTCGAAGCTTTAAAGGGAACTCAACGTTCTCCAGCGCCGTCTTCCACGGCAGCAGGCTCGATTCCTGGAAGACGACACCGATTTCCTCCGGATTCGGTTCATGCACCTCCTGATCGGCGACAAATATTTTTCCCGCCGACTGATGCAATAAACCGCCCAGCATCAACAACAGCGACGACTTTCCACATCCACTTGGGCCAACGAGGCCAATGAATTTGCCGGCTTCAACATTGAAGGAAATATCCTCCAACGCGTGCACGGGGCCGCTGTCCGATTCAAAGACCTGCGACACATTATCGACCCTAATGTGCACGTTTTCCTGGGTACTTTTCTTACCTTCTAACCGGGACATCAGGTCCTCCTCCATGAGCCAACTCTCTTCTCGTACCACCTCAAGCTTTCGTTGATCACGATACTCATCAGAGCGGCCAGTATGATTCCGGCGAACAAGTCGGCCATCTGGAACTGCATCCCCCAAACCGACACGAGGTGGCCCAATCCGGCGCGCGAGACGTACATCTCGGCAAAAAGCACACCCGTGATATTGAAGATCATGCCGAGCCTCAGGCCTTCAACGATGATCGGCAGCATCGCCGGCAGATAAATTTGCGTATAAAGTTCCCGGCGCTTGGCGCCGCACGACCGCGCCAATTTCACCAGGTTGGCCGGCACGCTATCCGCTGCGGCGATAGCGCTGATGACCAGGATGAAAATTGCCTGAAACATGCCGAAAGCAACTTTCTGCGTAACTCCGATCCCGAAAGCGAGAATAAAGACAGGCAGAAACACGGACTTTGGCACGTTCGCGACGAAGTAGAAGAACGGCTTGAATGCTGCGCCGTAGAAGCGGCTCTCTCCTAGCCACAGGCCGATAGCGACACCCGGCGGCACCACCAGCACGAAAGCCAGCATCACTTCGAACGTCGTGATCCAGAGGTGGTAAAGGATCTTCGGATCCGCCAGCAAATGCCCTACCCGCACAGCGACCAAGCTGGGCGGTGGCAGGAGGCGGGCGTCTATGACACCATAGCGCACTACCCCCTCCCAAAGCGCGAGAGCACTCAGAATTAGTCCAAATTGGACCGCATACCGCCAAGACTTGGTCATCGTTCAACCGTTTCTTACGGCTGAATTGACGTCACGGGCACGAACTTGTCCGTGAACATTTCCTTTGCCGGTGGCAGGTCTTTGATCCCTGCCAAAGTGCCCAGGGCGAGCGAGTTTTTCACCCACTCTTCCTTGATCTCGCCATTGGAAGACAACCCCTTGATGGTGTTGTTGTACTCCTCGGTGGCAATTTCCTTCGTCAGACCGGTTTGCTTGGAAATGAACGCAATGGACCAGTCTGCATTGTTCTGCATGTACGTGATTGCGCTATAGAGACCGATCAGCGCTTTTCTCAGGCCGTCCGGGTTCTCTTCGATGATCTTGTTGGTGGCGACCCATACATCGGGAAGGTTCGTCGACATTGCCTCGCCGAAGTGCACGAGACTCTTGCCATCGCCGGCACCGAAAACTTTATAGCTGAGAGGCGGATAGGCAACGATTGCGTCGACATTTCCCGAAATCAAATTGGGGACCAGCCCCGCGCCGCCCAGCGGCACGCGCGTCAGATCGCCGCCGGCGCTGTTCGCCGCCCAAAGCGCAAAGAAGTCCGTCGTCGAACCGTTCGACGTAATGCCGATTTTCTTTCCCTTGAGGTCATCAATCGACTTGATCGGTGAATCCTGCTTAACGGCAATATGCCAGCCACGCGGCGTAAGGGTCCCGGTACTTACGACCGTGGCCTCAACGCCACGACGCTTCGCCAGCGCGACACCCGGCGGGAAATAATTGATGAGGTCGACCTCGTCGGCAGCCATCCCTTCCATCGAAGCGGAACCGCCATTGAAATTCGTGAACTCGACATCAACGCCTGCCTTTTTGAACAGGTTAAGTTCCAGCCCGACCTTAACGGGAAGAACCGGGCCATAGTTAGCCACACCACCGATACGGACCACGCCATCCGCTTCGGCAGAAGACACCCCGATTCCCATAGTCATCGTAAAAACGGCCGCAACGCGAAGTAATTTTGATTGGATCATCCTGCTTCCTCCTTAAAACAGATTAATTGTTTAGCCGACAATTTTGAGGCTTCTGGTCGATGAAAGAGGCGTTACATGCCCAACCCGTCGCGCCGGTCGGTTCGGCACAACAACGAAAGCCCTTATTATTTGGCAAACTCGCTGGTCCTGGCATTGATGTCAAGTTTTTATGCAAACGTTTGTGCATATATAAGCAATTGTTTTTAATCTAGTTCTGCTATACCTGTTTCAAAAAATAGCCTAATTTTAATGCTATCGTATTCTTTCGCTCAGGCTTCGGCCTGTAATTTGTGCTTTGTTATTTTTTCGAAGCCTCATACCGTCATGCTAAAAGCGTTTGGGATTTCGATTTAACCGGGAGGAGACGGACATCACTGATTTTGGAAAATCCAGCCCACGCATCAGGCAATCCACCGTTCGGACGATATCCGATGCTGCAGGGGTCTCCGTATCCACAGTGTCACGTGCGCTCAAATCCGACCCACGAATTTCCGAAGCAACGCGAGCACGCATCGTCGCCATAGCAGAACAGCAAGGGTATACCCCGAATGCCATTGCACGAGGTCTTGTTACTCAGTCTAGCGGCGTCGTCGGCATCGTACTCGGCAATCTGAGCAACCCGTTCTACTCTGAAATGGTCGAGTGCCTGACCAGGCAACTGGTAAACATAGGGAAAGTCCCGATGATCCTGCACATCGGCGGACGCTCGCTCGACTCGGAAGCGATGAAACCGATCGTCGAATATCAAATGGATGGCTGTATCATTGCGTCGGCACCGCTCTCATCAAAAGCCGCCGATCAATTCGCACGTCGGCGACTGCCGATGGTGATGGTCAATCGTGTCGCACGCACCCATTCATGCGCGGTCTCGTGCAATAACCGGGGCGGTGGACAGTTGATCGGCGAATTGTTGATCGAGGCGGGTCACAAGAGAATAGCTTTCGTTGCCGGACGGGAAGACACCTCAACCAGCGAGGACCGTGAAGCAGGATTCCGAGCAGCCATGGCCGATGCCGGCATGGAACTGTCCGACTGGGCTCGCGGGCATTATACTTATGATGGTGGGTACGCTGCGGCGGAACAACTCCTCTCCATCCGCAACCGGCCCGACGCGATCTTTGCTGCAAACGACGTCATGGCGCTCGGCATCATAGATGCAGCCCGGCAACTTGGAATCGACGTGCCGGGAGAGCTCTCCGTTATCGGCTTTGATGACATTCGAATGTCCAGCTGGAAGAGCTATCAACTTACCACCATCGCACAACCACTTGAGCCAATGGTGGAAAGAAGCCTCGACTTACTGCGAGCCCGCATGGAGAACCGGGACATCCCGGGGGAGCAGGTTTTCGTCGAGGGTGAATTGCGCATTCGCAATTCAGCGCGGTTGCCAAAGCGCCTCATCAACACAAACCAATAAAATAGACGGCGCAAGGTCCAAAGAAGCCGGAGCCGCCACCTCTTGCAGCGCCGTGAACAACCCCGCTTCGCACCAACACGCTTGGGACTGCTTTCCTGAGCGTAAATGGCCCCATCGCAAACTTCGTCCAGAGACCGCATCTGGGAAATTCTTGTGCGCGCGGTCGATGGATATTCAATAATGAGATCTCGTTCTGCGAGATTCACCAGAATGTTAACTACACGATCCAGTGCAGCTTCGGCTGACTGCCGTACATCGACACGTCATAGCCAGCATCTGCAAATACAATCGCCCAACCGCTCCCATTCAGGACCATCCCGATTACTGCAATCCGTTAGATCAGGAGGGCTGCTTCGTCGTGATTGAAGGATTCGGTTCAAAAATCCACGCCGTGCTGTGACGGTACGCATCTTCGAAAGTCATGATTTCATCCATACGAGCAATAGTCAGATCGATGCTGTTAAACCCGGCCAGCAATGCCGCCTTAGCACCAGCTTCGAAATCGAAAGTGAATGTCGTTCCATCAGGCGACCTGACTGTTTGCTGCGCCAGGTCGACGGTCATCTCACATGGCGCTGCAGCCGACACGGAATCGGAAAGCGCTGCAACCTGATCATTCTTCATAACGACCGGAAGAAGACCGTTCTCAATGGCGTTGTTGCGGAAGATATCGCCGAAAGACACGGCAACAACACATCGTATGCCGCTGTCGAGAAGTGCCCAAACCGCATGCTCACGAGATGATCCGCAACCGAAGTTCTGGCCTGCAACGAGGATTTGGGGATCGCGAAGGTCGGGCTTGTTGAGCACAAACTCCGGCCGTTCATCACCGTTATGATCGAGACGAAGATCATGAAACAAGGTATCAGCAAAGCCGTCCTTGCGGTCTCTGTATAGAAACCGCGCAGGGATGATTTCATCGGTGTCGACGTTCGCCCCGGGATAGACGGTGGCACGTCCGGTTATGGTGGTTACGGGCTCCATGACTCCTCCTAGACCTCCTGGCCTAATTGACGCACGTCGGCAAGATGTCCTTCGACTGCCGCAGCCGCGGCCATCGCCGGGCTTACCAAATGCGTGCGGGCACTCGGCCCCTGACGGCCTGCGAAATTTCTGTTTGATGTCGAAGCGGAGCGCTCCCCCGGTGACAGTACGTCAACCCCGTTCATGCCGACGCACATCGAGCAGCCTGGATCGCGCCACTCCGCACCGGCATCGATAAAGATGCGATCAAGCCCTTCTGTCTCGGCCTCCGCCTTGACGGAAGCAGAGCCGGGTACGGCCAATGTTGGCACGGAAACACGTCGCCCTTTCAACACTTCAGCTGCAGCGCGCAGGTCTTCGATACGGCTGTTGGTGCACGAGCCGATGAAGACACGGTCAACAGCAATTTTTGAGAGCTGCATCCTGGGCTCCAACCCCATGTACTCCAGCGCACGCCATTTCCTCGCACGCTGTGAAAGATCGGGATCAGCATCCGGGTCTGGAACAACACCCGTTATCGGAAGCGCATCTTCAACGCTTGTCCCCCACGTTACCATCGGCGCAATGTCACCGCCGTTTATAGTAACTTCCGCATCAAACACGGCGTCCGGATCGCTGTGGCACTCACGCCAATAGGCAAGCGCCTCGTCCCACCTGTCGCCTGCCGGGGCGAATTGCCGCCCTTTGATATATTCAAATGTCTTCTCATCAGGCGCGACATAGCCTGCACGAGCCCCTGCTTCGATAGACATATTACAAACCGTCAAGCGCCCTTCGATAGACAGGTTTCGTATCGCGCTTCCCGCATATTCGATGACCGAACCAGTACCGCCACCAGCCCCGATAGTCATGATGATATGCAAGATCACGTCCTTGGCCGTAACCCCGAAACCAAGTTCTCCGTCAATAGTGATGCGCATAACCTTGGGCTTGACCTGCCAGATGGTCTGCGTCGCCAGAACATGCGCAATCTCGGATGCCCCAACACCGAACGCAAGGGCTCCCAGCGCACCGTGTGTTGAAGTATGCGAGTCACCGCAGACCAGAATCGTCCCCGGCAGAGTGATCCCCAACTCGGGACCGATGACATGGACGATGCCCTGGTGCGCTGTCTGAAAGCCAAAATGCTTAAAGCCCCAGCGTTTTGCTTCGGCTTCGAGCCTCAGCACCATGTTGTGGCGGGTTTCATTCGCAAAACCTGCGACACCGCCCTTGCTTGGGACGTAATGATCCGGTGTGGCAAACGTCAATTCCGGGCAACGAACTGTACGATTGTCCAGTTCAAGGCGCTCGAACGCCTGCGAACACCCGTCGTGAACCATATGCCGATCCACAAACAACAGATCATGGCCGTTATCACCACTGACAACGACATGACGCTGCCAAATCTTCTCCATTAAGGTCTGTCCGGGCAATGGCAATCCTCCTCCAGCAATTCGACTCGTCATGCATGGGCTTGCGCTCAGGCAGGACGGCAATCGCATGTTTTTTTATTCCGCTATGCAAACGTTTGCATATCTATTTGAACGAAATGTACGAACTGAAACCCATGTTGTCTACCATCAGATTATAATTAAGTTGTAGGTCGCGGGAGCGCAGCCCTCACTGCAGCCTCTGGCATATATTCAGCCAATATCTTGTCCAGACGTCCCCGGCCCCTGCATCTCCATCCTTTATCAAAGCCGGCGTTTAAGGTCGGCGGTGATTCATGATCTGATCTAAGCAACCGCTTTCGACAGTGATTCAAACTGTACAATGACTTCATCACGGGAAACAACATCGCCATACTTTGCATTGATGTCGAACAGGTTAGCTTCGTGAGGATCCGGATGCCGATCACCGACGCACTCCCGCGGTACGATAACGCGAAAACCATGCTGCATCCCGTCGACCACCGTTGCTCGAATGCACCCGCTGGTCGAACAGCCGGCCAGAACTATGGTGTCTATTCCCGCAGCGGTCAGGGTTGCCTGCAGCGAAGTGCCAAAAAATGCACTGGCGTAATTCTTGATGAGGACCAATTCGTCTTCCAGCGGTTCCGCCCCCTTGGCAAATGCCGCATAGGGTGCACCGGGAATCATTCCCCTCAGCGCCGGCACCTTACGGACAAAGATACCGCCATCCTTACCGGATGGATGGAACTCAACCCTTGTGTGTATGACCATGACACCAGCCGCACGTGCAGACGCGAGCAAGGCCATGTTGGCTTCCACGGCTTCGACCACGCCTTCAGCATAAAAGGGTGCGCCCGGTGTCGTATACCCGGCCATGAAATCAATTACGATCAGCGCTGGTCGCTTGCCGAAACCGACGCGCGTATCGAATACACCCTGATAATTAGCTTCTTTACTTACCATCTTCCCGCTCAACTCCCGTATCGATCTTTAAATGCCCAGTCACACTTGAACCCGCCGCCCTTTAGAACGTCGAGAATTTCTTCAGCTGGCTTTCCGGAGACAAAGACCCGGCATCGCCCCATAAGACGCAAATGACCTTTTGTCCTCTAGCGCAAAATCTGCTGTGCCATTCCTGTTCCGATCATGCTGTCGCGCGTGACCAATGCAGCCAATTGCTCTTCGTCCAGATCCTCGGTCCCGGCCGGACGCCTGGGAATCACCAAAAAGCGCAAATCAGCTGTGCTGTCGAGAACACGGATTTTCGTTTCATTGGGAAGCTCGACCCCGAATTCGAGCAACACCTTTCGCGGTTCGCGTACGATCCGCGCCCGATAGGCTGTACTTTTGTACCATGCTGGCGGCACCCCAAGGATCATCCGCGGATAGCATGAACACAGCGTGCATGTGACGACGTGATGAAGTTCATCGCTGTTCTGTACAACTTTCAGGTCTGCTATCTGACCGATGTTGATTCCCATTTCCTCAAGCGTCTCGCGGGGGTTGGCCGCTAATCGCTCCCTGAACGCCGGGTCAACCCACGCCTTAGCAACGATTTTCGCACCCAATTCCGTGTTAAGTGTATCCATCGCGTTGATCTGGCCATGGATGTCGGCATTTGAAATCATGCCCTTTTCATCGAGCAGTTCACGCAAAGCCGTTTCCAAAACCTCAAAGCGGGTCACCTGCCCCTGCTCGTCCGAAATCGGTGCGTGGTCATGGTCATGGTGGTCGTGACCGTGCGGATCTGTGCTCATTCGCTTTCTCCTTTATCTACCGGTTCAAGCCAGTGCTCGAAGATATCCGCTTCCAGTTCATCATCGACGCTGCCTGTGTACCCGGACCACAGGTCACTCTGGGTGAATCTCACACGATACAGATAAGGCGCAGGCAATCCCGGCTTGTGATAAGCCAGCTTTTCGGGGTCTCGGTACCGACCGGCGACCTCGATCACCGTTCCCATGTGCCCACGCAGGTAAACAGGTGTGCGGCAATGGCCGAGCGACGAGCGCGCAGATATGATAACTTGTTCACCAACAGAAAACTTGGCCTTGGCTGTGTGTCCAGCAACATTGGTCACTTCACGGGCTCCCTGTCGACAGACATACCCTCGCCTTCCAGTCGGTCGCAAACGTCATTCATGCGCTGTGCTATTTCTGCTGCGCTCAAGACTTCCTGCTCGATCAGCAAGTTGCGGATCGCCTTAATCCAGCGGTCATAGTACGGAACGCCATCATACTCCTGCTCTGCATAGCTCTCGATCATCCGGCGCAGAGCATCCACCCGGAAATACTGTTTGCCAATCAAGAGCATCAGCATCGCATCAACGCGTTTTTCGTAATACGTCAACTCGTGTTCGGTCTGGTCGATGGTACTGAATTCAAGCCCGCCGACATCATGGACGGCGCGACCACAGAAACCGCTCCGCTCACTGTTCGTTCTTTCGAGTGTCATCTCAACCTCACTTGAATACCACGACGGCATCCGGTTCCACCGACAGGAATACCTTTTCGCCGATGTCGAAGGTATCCTCTTTCGGTATGCCCCGAATGCGCCGGTGCACGATAATATCCTTTTCTTCACCGCTGTTGATATAGAGCTCTGCATGCGGCCCTTTATAAACGGCTTCCTTGATTGTGCCGGCCAGTACGTTTGCCGATGCCGAGGACTTCTCCCGGTCGACAACGATATGTTCAGGGCGGACACCGATTTGCACCAAGCTACCGACGTCCTGCTTACCCGGCACTCGAAACTCCAGCCCTCCCGGCAGGCACAACAGGCTTTCGTCCGCCTCGGCGCGGACGACCTTGGCTTCCAGGATATTGGAGGCACCAAGGAATTCCATGACAGCTTTTGACCCCGGTCGACTGTACAATTCCGCTGGCGGCCCGATTTCCTCGATCTGTCCATTCAGCATGACCGCAACATGATCAGATAAAGAGAGGGCCTCCTCCTGATCATGTGTCACGATGATCGTCGTGGTCCCTGTTTCACGCTGGATGCGTTTCAGTTCCACCTGCATCTGATCGCGCAGATTGCGATCGAGCGCCCCCAGTGGCTCATCAAGCAAAAGCACATTCGGCTGCACGACGATTGCGCGGGCAAGTGATACGCGCTGCTGCTGACCACCGGACATCTGTTTCGGCAGCCTGTCGGCTAATGCCCCCAACTGGACCATCTCCATTGCATCGTCAACGCGCCGCTTGCATTCGGCCGCAGCCACCCCCTGGCGTTGCAGTCCATAAGCTATGTTTTCTGCAACAGTCATATGCGGAAACAGAGCGTAGTCCTGAAACACAAGCCCGACATTACGTTTGTGAGGCGGCAGGTCTAGGATTGTTTCCTTATTGAACGAAATCTTGCCACTGGTTGGCTGCACAAATCCCGCAACGCATCTTAGTGTGGTCGTCTTGCCGCACCCGGAAGGCCCAAGAAGCGCAACGCACTTGCCTTCTTCGACCGTAAGATTAACCGAGCGAAGGATATCCACATCGCCAACAGAGAAACAAAGATCTTGGATTTCTAGATGTGCCATGGCTTAGCGTCCAATCGAGAGTGAAATGACTTTGTAGCGCTTCTCAACGAACAAGATGATCATGGTAATGACCAACACATAAATCGTGGAAAACGCTGCTGGCGTCGGGTCAAAGTTCTGAGAGATGTAGTTGAACACCTCAATCGGCATGGTGGTCAGGCCGCCACGAACCAGGAAGATACTGATCGGATAATTGTCAAAACTGATCAAAAAGGCGAACAGGAAACCACTGATAAGACCCGGCTTGAGTTGCGGCAACGTAACTGTCCAGAAGACAACCCAGCGATTTGCCCCCAGTGAAGCGGCCGCATCTTCAATATTTGGATTATAAAGGGTCATCGAGGCGACGATAGTTCGCACCGGATAAGCTGAGACGAGCACCATGTGGCCGATCACCAGGCTGTACCAGGTGAAAGCGATGTCGAGGCGAATAAAGTATTGTACCAACGATATCCCGATAGCGACGATCGGCACAGCGACGGGCGAAAGGAGGAAAGACGTCAACGCGGCCTTGCCCGGAAAAGTGTAACGCACGATCGCAATTGCCGTGCCGAGCGCCATGATAACAACCAGACTGCCGGCAACCGTAGCAATCCCGAGGCTGATCAGCGTTGCCTCGCCAATCTTGTTGATCTTGGCAATGTTCTTGTACCAATCGAGTGAATATGAACTCGGAGGCACTTCAATGAAAAACGAACCGTTGAACGATACCAGAACCGTCAGCGCCACCGGGAAAACAAGGAATGCCATTGCACTCCAGCCAAGCACAGAAATGATGCGATTAAATCCCTTGTCGTCAGACATCGACCCGTAACACCTTTCGTACCAGGAGGACATAAACGAACATGAGAATGAATGTGATGAACGTGAGCACGAAGATTATTGCCGAACCGAGCGGGAAGTTCAGCTGGATCAGCAGTTGCTCCGCCGCAACCTGAGAAATCATCGCAGTTGCTGGTGAGCCGAGCATGAGAGGCGTAACGAACGCACTCGCACTGACCGCAAAACATAGAGTCGTACCACCGAATATCCCGGAAGCCGATAACGGTAATATTACCGTACGAAGTGCCGTCCAGGAATTTGCCCCGAGCGTACGGGGAGCTTCCCACTGGGATGCCGGAATTCGTAGCAAGGAACCATATATCGGCAAGATCATGAACGGCATCGCATAATGAACCAGAGCGACGATAATTGCCCATTCATTATAGACCAGACGCTTCGGGCGATCGAATATGCCGAGGGCAACCATAATGTTGTTCACTGGGCCCTGGTCAGCCAGAACCACAAGCCAGCCATAATTTCGCACAATGAGGCTTGCGGCGAGTGAAACGAAAATGACGATCAGAAATGCCGAGCGCATTTTCGTACCAAGCCTGAGCATCAGCAGCGCGATCGGATAGCAGATCAGGAATGTCAGAAAGACCGAGATAAACGATATCTCAAAAGTACGCAGAAGTGCCTTCGTTATCCGCGAACTCGCGAACACTTTTTCATATTGATATAGCGAGAACCCCGCAGTCTTGACCGCTTCGGGGTCATTACTCCAGGGACGCAGGCTCTCCGCGAGCATTTCCGCAAATGGAATCGCGTAAAAAGCGATCAGAAATACAAGAAGCGGTGCGACCATCAAGACTGCGGGACCATAATCCCGCAGCCTTGACTTCGTCGTCGTAGAAAAGGTCGTCATGTGACTATAGACTACCCAGACTCAACCGAATATCTCGTTCCATTTTTCCGTCATTTGCGGACGGTTTTTGGACAGATACCCCCAGTCGGCGTAACCGATATTTTCCGGCGACCCCATCAATTCAAGGGTGCGTGCCGATGCATCGACTTCCTTATGGGCACTACGAGTCCGAAGCACACTGTCGATTTTGCTCTGGAATTCCTTCTCGTAGCTGAGATTGACATAAACCTCGGCAAGTTCGACGTTCTTGGCGTTCACAGGCATGTTCATGCCGACAATCTCACCATGCATGCCTTCTTTAAGCGGATGAGCCGGGGCAATCGGGGCACCCTTGTCGATCAGCGGGTTGATGAAAATGCCATAGAACGGAACGATCGGCACCTGACCGCTTTGCAGCATCTGGATCGCTTGCGATGCACCGTTATAGACGATCGCGCCATTGTCCTTGAGCTTACGCATATGCTCCAGACCGGCTTCCCATTCGTATTGCGCCTCTGCAAGCGGCTTACCGGTCGCGACCTGTGCGGCACTGGTAACCATCCGCACGCCGCTGTTCCATGCGACAGGCGGCATGGCAATACGATCTGCATTCTTCGGGTCCCACATATCACCCCACGCAGTCGGCCCGTCTTTCACCTGATCTGTGTTGTAGAACAGCGTGTGCACGGCATCGATAACACCAGCGGAGTAATTGTCAGCAAGCAGGAATTCTTCGCGAACATTCGCCATGTTAGGGATGTTCTTAGTGTTGTGCATGCGGAGCAGCCCCTCATCACGAGCCAGGAACACACCGGCTTCCGAGAACTGCATGAGATCTGGCGGATTGTCCTTCTGGGTCTTTAGCACCGCAAGCATTTGCGATGTAACGGACTGCTGAACGTTGATCTTGGCGCCGGTCATGGCTTCGAACTTCGGATGCACTTCGTCCATCCAAAGCTTGGCCAAAAGCCCCTGGTTAAGAATCACGTTGATCTCACCCGCGGCCTTCGCTTTCGTTGTCACCCATGGGGCAGCAAGCGCAACACCTGCAGCCGCGCCACCCTTTAGCACTTGTCGCCGATTCAACCGAAACGGCTTTCGACTTTTGGTATCTTTTGTCGTTGTCATTTTCGCTCTCCTAGCTATTGACGTTTACCCTGTGTTTGAACTTCTGATTGGTTCTTGGATTCGTTCGGCTACCTACCCTGCATCAGCAGGAATGGCGTCCCTATCCAGCTTGCCGTATGCAGCCTCGGGGAAATCAGTCATCCGGTCTTTCGCCGCCCAAATGTGCTCGCGCATCAATGCCGCGGCGCGATCCGTTTGCCCGCCGACAATTGCTTTGAAAATTTGCTTATGGCCGATGTGGCTTGCTTCCATTTCCTCGTCCGTGAACGAGAAGTAGTTGCGAATTCCCACTGGTATTTCCGTAACCATGCGGATCATCCGAAGCAGTGGCGCATTCCCGCAATGCGCATACAGCAATTTGTGAAATTCGTTGTTCAGGCGCGAAAACGTGTGCCGCAACTCTTCCGGCAGTTTTCCGGCCGCGAAAAGCTCGCCCGATTCATGCAGGATTTCTTCCAGCCTGCCCCGTACGTCCTCGCTTAGACCGTTAATGGCGACAAGTCGCACCGCTTCGCTTTCCAGAAGAGCACGGCACGAATAGATTTCCGCGATGTCAGCGGACGAATAACTCACGACTTGATAACCACGGTTCGGCATAAAGACGACCAAGCCGTCCGACGTCAGACGCCGTAGTGCCTCTCGAACCGGCGTCCGGGATAAACCCAGGGACTGAGCAAGTCGGACCTCGACAATTCGCTCCCCCATCTGCACATCGCCCTGGAGAATCATCTGCCTGATCCCCTCATAAGCGGTGACGTCGTTATCCTTATTTTTGTCAAACGTTTGCATAAAAAGATTGTATGCATTATGGGGATTTTTTTTCAATAGATTTTTTTATAGAAAAATTTTCTACGCTTTTTCAATTAGTTATAATTATCGCACCTTTAAATTCTTCAATCTTGTATGCAATTCGACTCTACCCGGATGGAGTTGCCGACATTGTCGCGTTAACTGCCAGTTTGAAGCGCATGATATGCTGACGTGGTAAAACCTAACTCTTTCAGTCGTCACCGCTTCCGGCTTGCAATCATCCAGCACGTTGTCACTACCAAAAATTCAGCCCGCACAAACATTCCCCAATGCCCAGCCGTACGTACCAGCTCCACTGCAAAAATTCCCTGTTCCAGATCAAATGAAATTGAAGGAAAAGCCAGGACGCCCGCGCTCATCCGCCCTCGTCTCCGCAATATTTGTTGTCGAAAACTCGAAGCTTCGCTGTATTCTCCCTACTTAAGAGGGAAATCGACCGGAGACGGGTTCGCACCAGACTGCGCCCACCGCCATTTCCCTGCCTTCGAACCGCCGGTCCGCATAGGGTCTCCGAACTTATACCGTTATTATAATGGGTTAGCGGATAACCGCGCGCGATATCGGCCGCGGAGAGAGACAAAATCGCCCGTTTCGGGGCGACTTATGTGGGTTTTCTCCGTTTGCCTTTTTGCCGGTCCCCTTCAGGGTATAATCTAGATTACAAATTCCGTCCCCAAGGTGAGTTCTTAATCAGGGACATATTTTGATTTCCGTACCCTCGGCGTGAAGACATCGCGCGCAAGCGAACGAAACTAACCGAGTCCGGCCGCAAACTGTTTTCGAAGACGTTCAACCAACCTGGCGCTGCCCTGGAATGGAAAGACATCGACAATGGAGAGATGTCAGGACGGATAAACTTATTTGTTGGCGCTTATGGCGCTCATCGGAACCCTCGAGCACATAAAGAACTAGAGGCTGATGCGCGGGAACAACTATCAGAGTTCCTTCTGCTGAATCATCTTTTCCGTCTAGAGGCAGAGGCCACCATTTGCGAAATTTGCTGCAAAGGTGATGAGGGTTAAAGCCCCCTAATTCAGCAGGAAATTCTCCCAGTAATTCCGCCGTGCCAACCGAAACGCAGATAACTGAAAATTATCTGCGTCTCCACGTAGGCAGACACTTTATCGAGTTGTCGCCAACCACTGGCGTCATACTTGAGCCGGCAGTCAATATGGCCAGGTGGTCTTAAGTGATTTGGCGATCCAAGTATTCAAGTGCCTTTGAATACTGAAGGCCGCGAGCGTCCGGATTCCAGCCCTCTCCGAAGACTTCCGGCTACTTCCACTTACTTTTTCCGTACCCGTTTGGATACTTGAAGTCGCATAACGTATCTTCGCTGATAAAATTCGACAGCTGTGAAAACTGACCGTCAAGATGGTGGCGTCACGAACGGGGATTCTTTAAACTCAAGTATCAGTTCATCAGCCGACGACAGGCTTCGACAATTCGCTCACACGCCACTTTCAGGTTCTCATCGTCAATCGCGAACGCAATACGCAGATATGGCGAGTAATTGAACGCCGCGCCGGGCACCAGAGCAACACCCGCACTCTCCAAAAGATACGTTGCTGCGTCGACATCCGACTCTATGCGTGTTCCGGCCGGCGTCTTCGCACCGATCATACCAGCACAATTCGCGTAAACGTAAAATGCGCCTTTAGGTGTGTTCGAAGACAGCCGACCCTGTGTCTGCGGCAGCATTTGCAACACAGTATCCCGGCGTTTCTGAAGCGCCTCAAGGCGAGGCGCAAAAAAATCGAGAGGGCCGTTCAAGGCTGCGACCGCTGCCGACTGAGTGATCGACGCAGCATTTGTCGTACTCTGTGACGTCAGCACTTCAATTGCATCGATAAGCCATTTTGGGCCACCGGCGTATCCGAGCCGCCATCCTGTCATCGAAAACACTTTCGATACGCCGTTCACGGTGAGGGTTCTATCCAGCAATGCTGGCTCCACATGTGCGATCGTTGCGAATGGGGTTTCGTAAACAATGTGCTCGTAGATATCGTCGGAGAGAATGAACACACCTGGGTTTGCGATGAGAACATCCCCCAATGCTCTCATATCATCTGCGCTGTAGACACTTCCCGTCGGATTGTTTGGGTTGTTCAGGATCAACCACTTTGTGCGCGGTGTTATCGCGGCTTCAAGTGCGCCGGCGGTCAGTTTGAAATCAACCTCCTCGCCACAAGACACCAGCACCGGCGTCCCACCGCAAAGCGTCACGATATCTGGATACGATACCCAAGACGGCACGGGTACGATCACTTCATCACCTTCGCCGACGGTC
Organism: Rhodospirillales bacterium; assembly: GCA_965227245.1. Lineage (GTDB taxonomy): Bacteria > Pseudomonadota > Alphaproteobacteria > Rhodospirillales > Casp-alpha2 > UBA4479. The sequence goes on from OZ245728.1 coordinate 48,599, forward strand.
GCCAGCAGCGCGTTGAAGATGATTTGTTTAGCCCCGGCATTGGCGATCACCTGTTGGGGCTCGTATTGCAACCCATTCTCACGGCTGAACTTGTCAACGATGGCCTTTTTAAGTTCATCCGTTCCGGCAACGGGCGTGTAGCGGGTTTCGCCATCCTTGATCGCGGCGATACCTGCTTCAGAAACATGGTCCGGTGTATCGAAATCGAGCTCACCTTCCCCAAGATTGATGATACTTTGCCCCTGCTGTTTCAGTTCCCGTGCACGGGCCGAAACGGCAGCTGTCGGCGATTGCTTGATGCTCCGCATGCGGGGCGCAAGTGCATTCATGTTTCCCATGATGTCTTTCTTCCCTAAAGCAACTAGTTAGGCCGCAAGATGACTGACACCACTGTCAGGCTGGCTCGACAAAGCGTTCAGTTCTTCTTTCAAGGCGGCCAGAATGTCGCCCTCAAGGTCCCTCAGCGGCAGCCGCACATGGCCGCCTTGCCAGCCACGCAGGTTCATCAATGCCTTCGTTGTTTGCGGTTGGCCATGCTCACGTGCCAAGGCGCGAATCTGATACCACATGCGATGCAGTTCTCCCGCACGAACTGCATCACCTGATTTCATCGCGTGGTATGTCGCGTGAATGATTTCCGGCAGAGCACAGCTGTTCGTGGAGCTGGTGCCGTCGAACCCGGCGGCCACTGGGCCCAGGAAAACAAGATCGGAAGCGGCAAGCACCCGAATCTTGCCGACCACGGTGGCGGCGATCCGATCCACAACGGTCGGATTAAGATCCCCCTGCTTCAACGCCACGCAGCCCTCAACGGTGCTGAGACGTTCGATCAATCCGGGGGACAGAGTGATTCCGATCCCCGGCGCGTTATAGACCATGATGCCGGTCTTGCTGGCCGGAGCGACTTCCCTGAAATAAGACTCAATCTGGCCTTCGGTCACTTCGGATACGTACGGCGCCGTCACCATCGGCAGCCCGCCCATCTCTCCAGCCGCAACGGTCAAATCGTAAACAACGCGTGTATCCGAATGAGCCGTACAGAGAAGAACAGGGACACGGTCGGCAGCCGTGTCCATAGCCGTCTTGAACAAATCCATGCGCTCGTCGGCGGACATGGTGGCAAATTCACCATATGTCCCGCCGATAAGCAGACCATCGTAGCCGATCTCGATGACCCTCTCGATGTTCGCCCGCAGCGCGGCATGATCCAGCGCGCCATCGGCAGTAAATGGTGTCACGGTAATGTTGAACAGTCCCTTGATCCGCTCAAGGGATTCCTCACGATCTTTCACTCGTTTCCTCCTATTATTGTTCTGTCGGATTTGCAGTCCGACGGCGTCGGCCGTTGCGACCGTTAGATAATCAGTAGATCCCGATCTATGTTCGAGAGAGTGCGGCAACCGTCATCGGTCACCACAGCGACTTCGCTTACACCAACTGTGAATTCACCATAGATCCGGACCGCCGGCGGGATGTGGAACGCCATGCCTGGGACGATTTCCGTATCGATGCCGGTGTACAGGCTCAGTACATTGCCCTCCCCCCAATCCGGTGCGAAAGATATCCCGACGCTGTAACCTGCGCGCTTCTTGAAGTTTTCCGTATACCCATAACGATCGACAACAGCCTGGCAGGCTTCGTGGACCGCTGCGCATGTGGCCCCTGGTTTTAGCGCTTTCAGCGACGCGTCGAGGGCCTCCAGAACGCAATCCATCATTCGTCGAGCCACATCCGGGGGCGTGCCGATCCAACAGCTCCGCATCAGAGATGCATGGTACCGATCATGGCTGGCCGCCATTTCCAGGAATACCGGATCACCATCCACAATAGTCCGCCGACGCCAGGTGCCATGGGGAATACCGCATCTCGGCCCACTGGCCATTAACGGCTCCATGCCCACGTACTCGCTACCCGCGGCAATGGCTTTGCCCATCATTTCAGCAACGATCTCGTTCTCAGTTGCGCCGGCGCGCACCGCAGCAAGGCCCGCCGTCATTCCGGCTTTCACATAAGATGCCGAGATTTCGAGCTTTTCGATTTCAGCAGGGGATTTCACCGCGCGCAGCTTCTCGATTGCGCCGGACCCGTCATGGAGCGCCCCAAGCTTTTCCTGCAAAGCCTTATAAATGGCGATAGGGAAGAACCATCCGCGTTCGTCAATCGCAATGCGTTTGCTCTGCCACCCCATATCGTTGATGGCATCAATGGTTTCCGTCACGGGGTCGGCATTGTCCAGGTAGGGCCGGATATTGCTTACGTAGCTGTTCGCAACGAGGTTGTTGAACTCCAAATTACGGACGATGAAAACGGGCTCCTCGTCGACCGGAAGCAGCAACGCCTGATAAGTGTAGTAGCCTGGTGTCTGCTGGCCGGTCAGATAGAAAATATTCTCTGGGCCGGTAACGATCATCACGTCTATTCCGCGCGCCGCAAGGGCGGCACGGGCGGCATCTACACGGGCGTCGAGTTCCGCTTTCGGGAAGGCCGCTTCAAGACCGGGTTTTACTACTGCATCGTTCACTTTCGTCTTCCTCTGGTTCTGGGTTATCCGTTGGACTCACACTTGCGGGATTTTGCCGTCGGCCAACATGGCGTGCGCCAGATCCCGATAAATCAGGATCGAACGCATGAGTTCATCGATCGGGACAAATTCATCTGGCTGATGCGCCACATCGAGAGAACCGGCACCAATAACGACCCCTTCGGCGCCGAGTTTCCGGAAGTGCACAAGGTCACACCCCCCCTGAAAGCCGGTCAGCGGGGTTTCCATGCCATTGTGGTGCGCACATGCACATTGCGCGGCGAGAACGACCGGATGATCGGCCGCGGTTTCCGTCGCCGGCCCGGTTGTCGGGTTGAAACCGATAATTTCAGCCTTGGTCCCGGCTTCGGTCGCGGCCTGCTCGATCATCGTTTTCAGATCGCGCAACACTTCGTCTTCGTCTTCACCGGGGACCATTCTTCTGTCTAACACCAGATCAAAATAAGCAGGCACCACGTTGTTGGCGATGCCACCATTGGCGCGAACCACGGTCAGTGTGGCCTGACCTACAAGGTTATGGGTCTTCTGTTTTACCCGTTCATGCTCTTGAATGATCATGTTCAGCAGCGGTGCGGTTTTCAGGATGGCGTTTACCCCCAAATCCGGCATTCCCGAGTGTGCCGATTTTCCATGGATACGAACCACCGGGCGAACACTGCCTTTATGTGCGGTCACGGTGGTGCAGGACGTCGGCTCGCCGATTGCGCAAAAATCGACGGCCGCGCCGGTTTTCGCGTACTCCTTTGCGCCGATGCTGCCGACCTCCTCATCTGCAACAAACACCCCCATCAACGTGCCAGACCAGTTTTCCCGCGTGTCGATCATCAGACGCATCGCTTCGAGCATCGCCGTCAGCGGCCCCTTGGCATCACAAGCGCCACGACCAAAAAGCTTGCCGTCGCGTTCGGTTAGTTTGAATGGGTCGGCGGTCCAGCCGTCACCGGCGGGAACCACATCGATGTGGGTGTTAAAGGCGAACGTCGGCCCAGGACCGTTCTCGAATATACCGGCGACGTTGGTCCGCCCCTCACCAACATCAATCGCCTCGGCACGGCAGCCCATTTTCTGCATTTGACCGAGAATAAAATGTGCGGCTTCGATCTCGCGTCCTGGCGGGTTCTGTGTGTCAAAGCCGACCAGCTTCTCAAGCAGGGTCTTGGTTGCTGACGTATCGATTTGATCATTCATGGCTGTCTCTCAATTCTTGACCTAAAGGACGCCCGGATATGCGCCACCGTCGAGCAGGATATTCTGGCCCGTCATGTAGCCTGCGGGGATGCTCGCGATGAAAGCGCATGTCGCGCCGAACTCTTCGGGGCGACCGAACCGCCTGGACGGGTTGGCGTTTCGCCTGGCTTCCCACGCCTCGTCGAAGCTCATACCGCTACGTTTCGCGGCCCCAGTGATTGTTGCGTTCAACCTGTCTGTTTCGAACGGGCCGGGGAGAATATTGTTCACCGTCACGCCATGCTGCGCGACATCCCGCGCCAGACCGGCAACAAACCCGGTCAGACCTGCCCGTGCACCGTTGGAAAGACCAAGAATATTGATCGGGGCCTTCACCGCACCTGACGTGATGTTGATGATGCGCCCGAACTTCCGCGCGATCATATGATCGACCGTCGCTCTGATCATCATGATCGGCGTGGTCATGTTCGCATTCACGGCTTCAGCCCATACGCCCTCGTTCCAGTCACGGAAATCGCCGGGCGGTGGACCGCCGGCGTTGTTCACCAGAATGTCCGGATCCGGGCAGGCTTCCAGCAATTGCTTTCGCCCTTCCGCAGTCGTTACATCCACGGCGACCGGGGTCACCGACACGTCGTGCCTGCGAGAGATATCGTCGGCAGCATCCTTAAGGGCCTCTGCGCCGCGGGCGTTTATCACGAGACTAACTCCCGCCGCAGCCAGGGCCTCCGCACAGGCACGCCCGAGGCCCTTACTGGCTGCGCAAACAATCGCCTTTCTACCGGCAATACCAAGATTCATTTGAAGTGCACTTTCGTTCGTCGTTTGAAGATCAAAATCATAAGAAATCAAATCAATGTCGTAAACGATTCATTTTATACAATTATAAATTCTTTCATTCTGGTCGACGCTTTGGGCAGCCGCGTTCATTCAAACAACCTGCCACGACCCTTGATCGAGTGCCCGACACCCGCCAGCCGCAGTGCGTTCCATGCCAACGCCTGATTGCTCGTGACCACGGGAAGCGCGATCTGCGCCTCAAGCCTTTCTAGATGATGTGCTGTCTGTAAAGCCGTGCAAGCGATGAACACTGCATCGACTGACACCCCCTCGACAGCCTTATCGACGGCATAACTCAGGCCATCTCCCGTAACCCGGGAGCGCTCAGCATCATTTGTCAGCGGGAGGTTGGCGCGCCGGACAATCATAAACCCCTCCCGCTCGATATACGTCGCGACGATTTGATTTACTTCGCTCACATAAGGCGTAATCAATGCGATTCGCGAACAACGCATTTTCTTCAAACCATCGAGGGCTGCTGTAATCGGATCGACCACGGCAACGCCTGGCCGCGCCGCAAGGATGGAATCCCGCACAACATTCGGACCAGCCGCGATCGTCGCCGACGTACAAGCAAATGCGATGACATCAAGATCTGAGTCCGGCATAACTTGAATTGCCGCAGCACCAAGGCGGTGCTGTATGTCGATCAATGAAGCGACACTGGACACTTTGGGAGATGACACCCGCGTTGTAGCGATCATTGCCTCACTTGCATCAAGATAGGCGCGAAAATCGCTTTCCACCCCACTATCGTTTGCAAGCGCAATCAGACCGATATTCGCCTCAGGTGCGCTGCCCAATGTCGCCGGGAGTCTCAACCAAGAACTTTCAGAACACATCTCTCGAGCCTTCGATGCCAATCACAGGATCTTTGCCGACGAAGAATGCCGGGCCAGGTCGGCCCGGCACCTCATATAGGCAACAAGCCTTGAACCCCACTCAACGAACGTAAGCGGTCTTGAACCATTTTTCCCAAACGACTGCCATTTTGCCCGAGTCGATGTAGCGGCGAAGCCAAACATTGACGAGCTGCTGGAAACCGTATTCGCCGGCCGCAACCGCCCACACGATCTCAACGTTATCAATTGGCTTGTCACCGAGCGTCCTCAGCTTGAACTGCGGGTTCTGCCCAAGCAATGCCGTCGATTTTGAGATGCTATTCCACCACGCATCAGCACGACCGCTCGCAACTTCAGTCATCAGCACGACGTCAACGTCCGAGGGGAACGGCTTCACCGTCGCTTTCTTGAAGAACCGTTGCGCAAAATCATTGGTTGCCGCACCGGCCTTTGTCGCGATGATTTTACCCGGCTGATCCAGATCTTCGTACGTCTTGTAGGGAGAGTCTGCCTTTACGTATGCCGTGCTGGTCTCGAATGCCCACGGCTCTGAAAATAGCGCAAGTTTCGACCGTCTCAGATTGGCGAACAGATTAGCCCCAACAAGATCACACTCCCCATTGTTGACGCTTTGCACCGCCGTCTTCCATGTGGAACTCACCTCTTCGAGCTCGACACCAAAGTCCTTGACGAACTCATCAACCATCTCCTTGACCATACCCGTCCACTTACCTGTAGTCGGGTCCTTGAACTGCCAAGGATTGTCTTCGGCGAAGCACACTCTCATCGCGCCCCGTTCTTCAATCTTCTGAATCAAATCATCAGACGCCGCAGCAGCTTGGCCGCCGACGACTATAAGCAATGCCGACAAACCGCCGAACAGCATCGTTTTAGGGTTTAGTTTTATCATTATTCAACGCCTCCAAGTTTATGAACTAATTGAACTCAACCCTTCATCATTCATGAATGTTAAGATTGAGCTTGCGCCAGATTGTATTAATCGTCACATTAGAGTCAATATGAAATTCGAGATGAACGACGCGCAACGAAATTCACGAGGCAGGGATGAGCGAAGCAGAACCGTTGACAGCAAACACGAAGCAGTCCGCTTGGGATAGAAAGCGCGAAGAAGAGAAGCGTGCCAAATGGATTGAACATGCCGCAGCGATGGCCTGCAGCGCAGGTTTCATCTGGTTGCTGTACGAAAACGTAAACTGGGAGTTCCTGTCGTCACTGGACTTCAAGGTGGTCTACACCTACCGAACCGCCTTGTTGAAGGGTTTGGGCATGACTCTGCTTCTGACCCTTATAACGATGGTTCTGGCTGTTATGATTGGCGTGACTTTAGCGATCCTCTATCGCATCCCGTCCCGGCCGATCCGCGCCTTTGTCTATGTGTATGTTGAAGTGTGGCGAAACACACCGCTCTTGGTTCAGCTATTCTGGGTCCATTTCGCACTTCCCGAGATCACCGGGTACTCGACGCCAACATACGTAAGCGGCGTCATCGCAATGACACTCCAGGCAAGCGCCTATTTGACGGAAATAGCACGCGCCGGGATCGATTCCGTCCCTAAGGGGCAATGGGAAGCATCATACGCGCTGGCAATTCCGCGGCGGACGATCTGGACCGCGATCGTTCTGCCTCAGGCGTTCAAGATAATGATTCCGCCGCTGGCCAACACGTCGATCAGTTTTTTCAAGGCAACGACAATCTTGTCCCTCCTTGCTGTCGACGAGTTGATGACCGCATCCAACAACGTCGCCGCATACACTTTCCAGCCCTTTGAACTTCTGACGTTGGTTGGAATCGTCTACTTCGTACTCGGCTACATTTTCAGTTCCCTCACATACAAACTGGAAACGACCCTGAAAAGATCGGATCGCTGATCAATGGATTTCAATCTCTTCGTCATCAAACAGAACTGGCATATCCTCGCACACGGCGCATGGATGACATTCGCCCTTTGCGCAGGTTCCCTCATCCTCGGGATGATTCTTGCGGTGTTTCTCTGCGCCGGGCGCATGCGGGGGCAGGGTTTCTTTTTCTGGATATCGACAGTGTTCGTGAATATGTTCCGTACACTTCCTGAACTGGTGCCTGTATTCTGGATCTACTCCGCCGGGCCGCTTGTTTTTAACCTGAAGCTATCGGCGACCACGTCCGGCATCATCGCACTCACCATCTATGTCGCCGCCTTTGTCGCAGAGATTTACCGTGCGGGCGTCAATGGCGTGCCGTCGGGACAAATGGAAGCTGCGCGCGCCCTGGGCATGCCGGCAACGTCTATCTGGGTCAGGGTAATTGTTCCACAGGCCATCAAACTCATGATCCCACCGTTCATGAACTTCCTCTGCGATTTGGTAAAGGTATCCAGTCTCCTTTCCGCGATCGGGATTGCCGAATTGGCGTATCAGGCAACCATCGTTGGCGGGGATACCTTGCGCTTCTTCGAAATCTATACGGTCGCAGGCGCATTCTACTTCGCCATTCTTTACCCATTCAGCTTGATGTCGCGGTACTTCGAAAAACGAATGAGCAGAAGTCATGCCTAACACATCATCCATATCGTCAACGACCGCGCCCAGGGAGAATCGAAGCATGAACAAAAGCGCAAAACCCATCGTCGAGTGCCGGAATGTACAAAAGGCTTTTGGTGACTTTGTCGCCCTCAAATCCATCAATGTTGCATTCTTACCGGAAGAGGTAACTTGTATCATCGGCCCATCGGGCAGCGGTAAGTCCACATTGCTTCGGACAATCAATGCACTGGAACCTTTGAGCAGTGGTGAGATTCAGGTCCATGGCCACACCCTTCCCGGCACAAGGGCCGAGGTCGAGTCAATCCGCCGGGATGTCGGCATGGTTTTTCAAAGCTTCAACCTCTTCCCCCACATGACGGTCAAAGAAAATATCATGCTCGCGCCCATGACGGCCAAAAACCTTAGCCGTACGGACGCGGAACAACGGGCAATAAGGTTGCTCGGCCGCGTCGGCATTCAAGATCAGGCCCAAAAGTACCCATCCCAATTATCCGGCGGACAACAGCAGCGCGTGGCGATCGCACGCGCGCTCGCCATGGAGCCGACATTGATGCTGTTTGACGAACCGACGTCGGCGCTCGATCCCGAGATGGTCAGCGAAGTACTCGAGGTCATGAAGGAACTGGCCGAGAGCGGGATGACGATGATCGTCGTAACCCATGAAATGGGATTCGCGCGCAGCGTTGCCGATCGCGTTATATTCATGGATCACGGCAGCATCGTCGTCGACCAGCCGCCGGAGGAGTTCTTTAAAGCACCTTCGGACCCACGCCAGGAAGCATTTTTGTCCAAGGTACTTTGAGAATACGGCACTTTATCATGCGGCTGTCGGAGTCGTGGTCGAGGCGTTGGACAGATGATGCCGCATCAATTCCGACGCGCGCTCAATCTGGCCTCGCTCTAAAGCTTCAATAATCGCCATATGCTCATTGCACCAATCGATGATACGACGCCTGTTCGAATACCCTTTGTATTCCATCAATCGGCGGAGCCTGTTCTGGTTCTGGACGGCTTGTACGAAAAAGCCGTTCTGACTGAATGACGCGATCAACTCATGAAAATGGGAATCGATTTCGTAAATCCATGCCGCCACCTCTTTACCGGCGCGCACGGTCGAAACCAGATCTTGGTGGGCCAGCCGGCAGTTTGTAAGCTTTTCCCGGTCGACTTTGAAAGATGGCATCAGCATTGCTGCGGGTTCGATCAATAAACGGAACTCGTAGCCTTTCTCCCATGACAAGTTCTCGTCAAACGCTGGCAGAAAACGCCAGCCACGGCCAGGCAGGCGTTCCAGCAATCCCTCTTCGGACATTCGGGAAAGCACGATTTCGACGGCCTTTCGTGGTGTATCGAAGGCAGCCATCACTTCAACCTGCGTTACGACTTCGCTCACTTTCCCGGACAGACGTGCCTCTATCAGCTTCATATAAAGCTCATCTTCCGTACTCGGCGGGGCTTCGGCACCGATGGCTAGAAGCCCTTCAGCGTCCTGCTCAAGAAAGTACCCTTGATTCCGACGTTTGATGACGGCGCCCCATTGTTCAAGCTGCGACAACGCTGAACGCACAGGTGAGCGGGAAACTTCGAGCAACTCACAAAGTTCCATTTCAGTCAAATGCCGCCCCTTCTTCCATCCGCCCGTACTTGCGATCTGGAGAATACGTTGCGCCAATTGGATGCGCCGAATACCTCTTTTATCAGTTGTCATATCTTTAAAAACACTTGGCAGGGTTCATGTCGGCACCATTCGTACGAACAAGCTTGGAGCCGGTGGCCCGACTCCTCATTCACATATAACAAACGAGTTAAAATATCCTCTCATAGATACTCTCAAACTGTATAAATTACACCATTTAGTGCGATTTCCCGTAACTAACGACATAACCTCGCCAATCACCGGTTTCAATCAGTCCCTATCAATAACTTTGTCCGCTCAGACATTCCCAGATTCGCAGAAGACTGCGCCCACCGCCATTACCTCCCCACCGAATCGCCGGAAATCCAAACTTTCGCCGCTGATCTTCCCAACGGCATTGTCACGTTAACTGGCTGAAGCAAAGACCAGACTCTGGTCTCCGCCTGGCTGTTACGCAGCTACGACAAGACGCCAGCAACTCAACACGTCTGTCCGAAACATCTTCATTGTCGTTCGAGAGATGAGGGGCCGTTGAGTATTGAAATGGTTGTAAAAGGCCGTGAAGGTAGAGAGGAAGCGTTGAGCGGACTTCGCAGATTTAAAGCGCTGTAATTTACGCTCCCGCCTTCGCGTCGGCTGATGCGAATTTTCTATACGGTTGTTGAGTCGTTTGCCGATGAGCTTATCAGCGTTGGGGAGAACATCGCGAACAGCTGACATTGATGCTTGCCATTTGTCGGTTACGACCGCGTTTGGAGCCGCTTGACGCTTCTTTAGTATGTGACGAAGGAACTTAAGGGCAACAGTCTTGTTTCGGCGCGACTGAAGAAGCACATCCAGCACTTCTCCTTCATCGTCGATGGCCCGCCAGAGCTACATCTGCTTGCCCCCGATCTTCAGGAAAACTTCGTCTATGTGCCAAGTCGAACTAGGCCTGGGCCGCTTCGCCCAAAGTCGTTTCGCGTATTCGTTTCCGAATTTCTCGACCCAACGGCGAATTGTTTCATACGAAACGTCGATGCCTCGCTCCGCGAAAAGATCTTCGACATTCCGATAACTCAGCGAAAATCGAAAATAGAGCCAAATGGCGTGCTGGATGACGGCTGTAAGAAATAGATTCCATCTCTTCAGCCTATCATGATCGTAAAGTGGGTCGTTAACGTGACAATGCGGTCACGGACTTGAACAGGACCGTTGCCCTGTTTTGACGATTGCTGGCATCCCCATACAGCCAAAAGTTCACGACGCCGTCGGCATCGAAAACTCGACCGATGTGGTGGCAGTGTCCATCCATCGCTGCATGATGCTTTTTTGCTTTGTATAGAAGCGCACCCCTTCTTCACCATATGCATGCATGTCACCAAACAAGCTTTTCTTCCAGCCGCCGAAACCGTGCCATGCCATGGGGACGGGAATTGGTACATTGATCCCGACCATACCGGCATCGACCGCACGCCCAAATTTCCGTGCTGCGCCACCGTCCCGGGTATAAACGGATACACCATTGCCGTAGTCGTGCGTGCTTATAAGGTGAAGCGCTTCCGCCATTGAGCTGGCCCGCACACAGCAAAGGACAGGTCCGAATATCTCTTCACGATAGATGCTCATTTCAGGAGTGACATGATCGAAAAGCGTGCCGCCCAGCCAGAACCCGCCTTCTTGCCCGACGATTTCGGTGCCGCGGCCGTCGACGACGAGTTCGGCGCCTTCGTCAACGCCTGCGGCGATATAACTCTCAATCCTGTCGCGCGCCGCAGCAGTTACGATTGGTCCCATCTCAGAGGAGGTTTCGGTCCCGGGACCGATCTTCAGCGTACGTGTCCGCGCCGCCAGTTCTGGCAGCAGCCGGTCCGCCGCGTCACCGACAAGCACCGCAACTGAAATCGCCATGCACCGCTCACCGGCGGAACCGAATGCGGCACCAATCAAGCCATTGGCCGCCGCCTCCATGTCCGCATCCGGCATAACGACGAGATGGTTCTTCGCCCCGCCGAGGGCCTGGACCCTCTTGCCAAAACGCGCACCCCGCTCATAAAGAAGATTGGCGACCGGCGTCGAGCCGACGAACGAGAGCGCCCGGACATGCGGATGCTCTATCAACGCATCCACTGCGGTCTTGTCGCCTTGCACGACGTTGAAAACACCATCGGGGAAACCGGCCCGGCGCATCAGGTCCGCGATCATGACCGATGGGCTCGGGTCGACGGGGCTCGGCTTGAGGACGAACGTATTTCCTGCCGCGATTGCCATGGGGAACATCCACATCGGCACCATCACCGGGAAGTTGAATGGCGTCACACCGGCGCACACACCAAGTGGTTGGCGGAACGTCCAGTTATCGATCCCGTTGGACACCTGGTCGGTGAAGTCGCCCTTCAAAAGTTGCGGTATGCCGCAGGCGAACTCGACGATCTCGATGCCGCGTTGCACCTCGCCCAGCGCATCCGAGGTGATCTTGCCGTGTTCGGAAGTGATCGCTCGGGCAAGGTCGACTTTATGCTCCTCGACCAGTTCAAGGAATCGCCGCATAAGACGAGAGCGGCGCAGCGGCGGCGTCTCCGCCCAATCAAGAAAGGCTTCCAACGCCGCGGAAACTGCCGTATCGACTTCGGCTGCCGTGGCCAACGGCACATGCCCCGTAACACCACCCGTCGCCGGATCGAAAACATCCTCAGCCGCCCCTTGCCCGTCGACGGGACAGCCCCCGATAAAATGCGCGATACGCCGTGTCATGACTGGAATTCGGGCTTCTGGAAGATGAGGTCGCGCACCTCGTCCGAGTACTCTTTGAAGTCGGGCGTAAACTCCATGTCCAGCGTCCTTGGCCGCTCCAGGTCGATATCGATGATGCGGGCGATCCGCCCCGGCCGCGGTGTCATCACCACGACCCGGTCGGCGAGCAGGATTGCCTCGGGTATGCTATGCGTTACAAAGACGATGGTCTTCTTGTTTTCGTCCCAGATCCGCAACAGTTCCAGCCCGAGTTCCTCGCGTGTCATCGCATCGAGTGCAGCGAAGGGTTCGTCCATCAACAGCACTTCCGGATCATGGATTAGCGCCCGGCAGATGGCGGCGCGCTGCTGCATGCCGCCGGACAGTTCGCCCGGCATCCGCTTCTCGAACCCGTCCAAATTGACAAGTGACAGAAGTTCCATCGCCCGGTCACGGTAATCACTCTTGGAATATCCAAGAATTTCGATCGGCAGGAGCACGTTGTCGAGAATGTTTCGCCACGGCAGCAGTACGCTGTCCTGAAACACCATCCCGACATTGCGGCTTGGTGCAGTCAGCGCCGCCCCATTCATGGCAATCGAGCCACGGCTCGGCAACGACAGATAGGCGATCATCTTGAGTAATGTCGATTTACCGCACCCGGACGGCCCGACGAGCGTCACGAACTCATTCTTGGCGATCCCGAGATTGATGTGCTCCAGCGCAATGATGCGTTCGCCGTCCTGTGTCTCGTATGTCTTGTTGACGCCGTCGGCAATGATGGCTGGCTGTAGTTCCGGTTGCATGATGTTTCTCCTATTGCCTTGGCGCCCAGGACACGAGCACTCGCTCCAGGAACTCAACGATGTAGAACAGAATGATGCTCATGAACGTCAGCAGTATGATTGCGGTGAACGCCAGCGCGGTGTCGAACTGTTGCGTCGATATCAGGATCAGGTATCCGAGTCCGGCATTGGACCCCACGAACTCACCAATTACGGCGCCGATGACCGCGAGCGTGATCGCAACCTTGAGGCCGACGAAAATGTACGGCAGCGCACTCGGGAATCGGATCTTCAGGAACATCTGCACCTGGCTGGCCGAAAGCGACCGGACCAGGTCGAGCAGCGCCGGCGGCACGCTCTGCATCCCTGTCGTGGTACTGACAACGATCGGGAAGAAGCAAACCAGGAAAACGACGATGATCTTCGGCAACTCGCCGTGGCCGACCCACATCAAAAGCAATGGCGCAATTGCCACCTTGGGGACGGACTGGAACGCCAGCAAGATCGGGTAGATCGTCTTCTGCAGGAACGGCGAGTAGACTATCAGGATCGCCAGCGGAATGCCGATGACGATGGAAACGATGAACCCGACCAACGTCTCGTAAAGCGTGATCCATATGTGGAACGGCAGGTCGGCGCGCCATTCGAATGCGGCGCTGGCGACGTTCGCTGGTGCCGGCAGCAGCCACACCGGCGGCTCGACCACCGTGGCGACCACCTGCCAAAGTATCAGCAGAACCACGAGCGTCAGCCCCGGCATCGCCGCATTGGCGATCTTCCTGAGCGCAAAAGGCCCATGCCCCCTCTGTCTGTGTTGTATATTTAGCTCTTCCATCGTTTCTCGCTCCGGGATCGTGCCCTGATATTGGAAAAGGTCGGCCGGGAGCAAAACGCTCCCGGCCCAAGGGAGATGGCTACTTGATGTCGCCTGTGAAACCGGACACGTACATCTCGGCGGCCTTCAGGGGACGCTTGAATTCGAACACGCTCGCGGCGAGGTCGATCGTCGACTGCAGTTTCTGTTCGTCGATGTAACCGAGGCCGAGCTTCGCGGTCTTGTCGTTCTCGGCAATTCCACCGACCATACCGATCTCTCCGACCGTGATGTCCGTTTCTACCTGACGGTGATAGGACTTCATGATTTCAGCGGTTTCCTGCGGGTTGCTGATGGCGTCGCGCAGCCCCTTCATGCTGGCACGCACAAACTTTTTCACCATCTCCGGCTTTTCCTTGAGTGTGTCCTCGCGAACGATAATCCCGTTCGAATAGATCTCGAACCCGGGAGCGTCCTTGTAGTGCAGTACGCTGATCTCCTTAGGTGCCGCGCGTTTGGCCAGTAGCGGAGCGCCGACCGAGAACTGCCCGATGGCGTCGACCTTGCCGCTCAAGAGGAGGCCGACAAGCGCAGTTGAGTCAGAGAACACCCATTCAGCCTTGGCCGGGTCGGCGCCACCAGCGCGGGCATACGCGGGAAACAGTTTGTAGTTGGAACTGCCGGCCGCATCCGAAAGCGTTTTACCCTCTAGATCCTTGGCATTCTTGATGCCGGAATCCTTGAGGACGATGAGCGCGTGCGGCGAATCCGCATAAACCACGGCAACCAGCTTAACTGGCACGTTTTCATTGGCTCGCGCGATGGCGAGCGTGCCGGAATCCGCAAACCCGATATCGAGCGTTCCCGCCGCAACTTCCTTGATGACGGTCCCTGATCCCCGGCCGCCGAGAATCTCGACGTCCAGGCCTTCTTCGGCGTAATAGCCTTTCTTGAGCGCGGTGAAGTAATAGGCGTGGCGCCCGTTGTAGCCCCAGTCGGTGGAGAACACCACCTTGGTTCCGTCCGCGACGGCCGGGGACGGCGTCGCTACCGTCAAAACTGCGAACGACAGCGCCGCCGCGCCTAAAGCGTCTTTCAGCGTCTTTCCTAAATTGAACATGACAACCTCCTTGTTTTGATACTTCAGTCAGGGTCTTTCCGGACCCCGTGGACGAGACCGTTTTCGCCGGTCTTTTGTATTTCCTTACGTTTCCTCCCCGACAATCACCGTGGCTGCGCCATGGGTGTCGCCGGTAACTTCCGAATTGACGTATCCAAGCTTGAGATCTCGCGCCTTTGCATCGGCGCTGCGTGCAGCTGCCGGGCCATACCCCCCGCCGCCGGGCGTGTTGACCTCAATCCAGTCTCCGGCCATCACTTCGATCCCTTCGGCCTTGGAGAGATGCTTGGGCGACTGGATATGTCCCATCGCGTTGAATTGGATATGCGTGGTCGCACCGGGCTCGCCGCCTTCGAGTCCGTGTGGGCCTGTCGTCGCATGGTCCATCAGCATTGACGCCCGGCCGCGGCCACGAAGCAGGCGGCAGCGGTAACTCACGCCGAGCCCGCCGCGGTGCTTTCCGGCGCCGCCTGAATCAGGGCGAAGCTCGTATTTCTCGACCAACACCGGGTACTTCTGTTCCAGTAGCTCGATCGGCGCCGACCGCGCTATGCCAATTGACGATGCGCCGTTGTTGAAGCCATCGCTGTCACGGGTGCCGCCGTAGCCGCCACCGCTGAAGAAATACATGACGTAGTGACGCTTATGGCCGGGGTCGTAGCCACCGATGCTGAGATTCCCGGCGGTACCGAAGGGCGCAGCGAACATGCGGTCCGGGATCGCCTGTCCCATCGCGCCGAACACCGCCTCCATGATTCGTTGCGAGACCTCCGATGCGCACCCGGCGACCGGACGCGGGTACTCCGCATAGAGAAACGTACCCACCGGTTTGGCGACTTCGAGGGGGCGGAAGCATCCCGCGTTCACGGGCACATCCGGGAAGACATGCTTGATCCCGACATAGATCGCCGTCTGGGTCTGCGCCCAGACGCAGTTCATCGGGCCGCGGCACGGTGGACTGCTGTTGGAAAGATCAAATGACATCCGGTCACCGTCGACGGTGATCGAAAGCCCGATGCTGAGTTGCCCCGCGTCAACGCCATCACTGTCGAGATATGTGGTGTAGTCGTAGGTGCCGTCAGGAATGATTTCGATGTGACGGCGCATCTGTTGTTCGGAACGGATATCCAGCTCGTCGATCACCTGTGAAACGGTCTCCGCACCGTAACGGTCGAGCACACCGGTGAGCCGCTCGGCGCCGATGTTCAGCGCCGCCACCTGGGCGCGGATATCGCCGATGCGCTCTTCGGGGATTCGAATATTGGTCAGGATAAAGTTGAGAATATCATCTGACAGTACGCCTTCGCGGTAGAGCTTGACCGGCGGTATGCGTAACCCTTCCTGATGAATTTCCGTTGCACCGGTGGTAAAGCCGCCTGGCACTGCACCGCCGATGTCCGCCCAATGCGCGGCGTTGGCGAGGAAGCACCAGAGCTCACCGTTGTAGAAGAACGGCGTCACGAGTTTAGTGTCCATCAGGTGGCTGCCGCCGAGGTAGGGGTCGTTGACAATGACGATGTCGCCCGGCTTCAGGTCGTCGCCGTAGTGCTCGATCACGCTCCGGGTCGTCGACTGCATGGCGCCGACGAAGACCGGCAGGCTCGTCTCGCCCTGCGTAATGACGTCGCCGGAACCTATGCGGTATATGCCGTTGGCACGGTCCAGCGCCTCCGAGACAATTGGCGAAAACGATGCACGCTCCTGCACCAGATCCATCTCGTTAGCGACTTGGCGTAACGCGTTTTGGATGACCGCCAGGGTTACGGGATGAAGCGCCTCGGCCTGTACTTCTTCACGGGTCACACGCGTATCCATCATTCGGCCTCCGTCGTGATGATCAGGTTGCCTATTTCGTCGACCGTTGCAGCGGCGCCCGGATCGATAACCGTTGTGGTGTCGAGCTGTTCGACGATCGCCGGTCCAGCGAGGGTGGCGCCGGGATTGAGGGCATGACGATCAATAATGTCGGTGGCGTGCCATGCGCCGCAGAACCAGACATCGCGCCGGCGCGCCGGCGCGGGCGGCGGCTGGTCGCCACCGGCCCGGTTGAGCGAGCGCAGGTCCATAGGCGGCCGGTGACCGATCACCGTGGAGCGCAGACTCATCAGGATCGGCCGCATTTCGGGCAGGTCCATGTTGAACCGCGTCTTGAATGCCGCCTGGAAATCCACATCGACTTTTTCGATATCGAAGCCCGGGCTTTCGATCGGAATGCGCAGCACGTGGGACTGACCCTCGAACAACATGTCGGCTTCGAAGATCGTGGTGTGCCGTTCGATTCGGCTGGAGTCTTCGGCGATTTTCTTTAATCCGATTTCCCGGTGTTCACTGAAGATAGCGTCGACGACTGCCGGATCGATTTCATTCAGCGGTTCGTTCAACGTCCTGACAAAATCACGTCTGATATCGGCGACGACGCAACCCAGTGCCGAGGTCAACCCCGGGAACCGGGGCACGATCACTCTTGGAATGCCAAGCTCGCGGGCGATGCGGACGGCATAAAGCGGCCCGCCCCCGCCAAAAGCAAACAGCGCGAAGTCACGCGGGTCCTGGCCGCGTTCAATCGACACCAATCGAATCGCGCCTGCCAGATGGTTGACTGAGACGGCAATCACCGCTTCAGCTGCGCCAATCAGGTCAAGCCCGAGATGCGCGCCGATACGATCCTCGAAAATAGCAGCTATCTTTTCCCTTGGCACGTCGTGCCTGGCACCGGATATGCGGTCTTCACCAATGATGTTGAGCAGCACCGCCGCGTCGGTGGTCGTCGGCTTGTCACCACCCTTGCCGTAGCAGATCGGTCCCGGATCGGAGCCGACGCTTTCCGGCCCGACACGAAGAACGCCGGCGGCATCGATCTCGGCAATACTCCCGCCACCCGCGCCGATGGTGTGAACGTCAATCATCGGCACCCTGATCGGCACCGAGTAGTCGATATCCTTTTCATTTGAGATCGTCGGCGTTCCGCCCTTGATCACGGCGACATCGAAACTCGTGCCACCCATGTCGCAGGTGATGACGTTTTCGAAACCCGCGGCCGACGCGGTTACCGAGGCGGCGATGGCACCCGCGGCTGGCCCGGACATCACCGTGTGGACGGGCATCATCACTGCTTCCCTGGCCGACATCATCCCGCCGTTGCCCTGTGTCAGGTGCAGTTCGCGCACGTAACCGACATCCCGAAGCCCGCCTGACAGGTTATTCAGATACCGCGCCATCACCGGTTGAACGAAAGCGTTCAGGGCCGTCGTGCTGCCGCGTTCGAACTCCCGGAACTCGCGAAGCGTCCCCGATCCGGTGCAAACGTATTGATTGGGCCAGATACCCCGCGCGATCTCGGCGGCGCGTTCTTCATGGTCTGCATTCTTGTAGGCGTGGAGAAAATGGATCACGAGCGCCTCGCAGCCGAGTTCGAGCAAGGCTTTGGCTGCCTCCGCCACATGTTCCTCGTTGAGCGGGGTTACGACGTTCCCCTCGGCGTCGATCCGTTCATCAACTTCGAGCCGCAGATCACGCGGAATAATGGGATCGAAATAGCCGTACATGCCGTAGGTCTGCGGTCGGGTTCGGCGCCCAAGCTCGAGAATGTCCCGAAACCCGCGCGTCGTGATGAGACCGCAGACAGCCCCCTTGCGTTCCAGAATGGCGTTGGTGGCAACGGTCGTGCCGTGAACGATCTCGTCGAAGTGCACACCGTCCGACGTCAGCGCGCCTATTCCCGTAAGGATGCCTACCGACTGGTCCGCCGGGGTTGACGATATCTTGGAAAACCGGATGTCGCCGGCTTCATCGTCCACGACTAACAAGTCAGTAAACGTCCCGCCGACATCTATACCTAAAGTGCGAACCGCCAACCTCGTAACTCCCTGTCCTGTCTGTCCGGCATGACCGGCTTGTTGTTGACAGGGATAACAACGGCGCGTACCGATGAATACCGTATTGTAAATTAATTACCACATTATGGAAGTTTGATATGATTCAGGTTATCGATCGTGCGTTCGAAATCATCGGATTCGTCGCCAGTTCCGGCACCGCGTCCCTTTCCGATATTGCCAAGCATTGCGCGCTGCCGCTCAGCACAGTGGCGCGGATCACCTCGTCGCTGGAAAATCACGGCGTTCTGGAACGATCGTCGCAACGGGCATACCGTCTTGGCGGTCGACTGTTGACGCTGGCCTCGCAGGTTGTGACGGTGCGCAGCCTGGTGGAGATTGCACGCCCGTTCATGTTGGAGTTGTCGTCAAAAACGAACGAGGACGTCGGCCTCGCGATTCTGCAGGGCCAGGAAGCGGTCATCGTTGACTGGGTATACGGTGATCATGCCGTAAAGGTCATCGAGCCTTTCACCTCATCTATCACGCTCAACTGCGCGTTTCGCAAGGTCCTGCTCGCCCACAAGCGACGCGAATGGATCGACGAGTACGTAAAGAACACAGAGTTTTCAAAATACACCCCGTATACCATCGTTGATAAGAAGAAGATCCAAACCGAGATCACAGCTGTCCGCGAACAGGGTTACGCCGTATCGCGTTCTGAGAACATCATGGATGCCGCCAGCATCGCCGGGCCTGTGTTCGACAAGAATGGCGTGCTCGCAGCGACGATCTTCCTGACGGCCCCGATCTCACGGTTTGAGCGTAATAATCTCCAAGGAATGATAAGCGATGTAGTTGGCACGGCAAGAATGATGACTGTCGCCCTCCGGAATGCCGGTATCTAAGTTCAGATCGACGTGGGCACACCGGCTTACCCTCAAGGCGGGAACCAAATGGGTACAACTAGCCGTTAGACCGAGATACACGTCTTATATCCAGGAGGGAAATAGTGGGAGCGACAGGTATTGAAACAGTGAACCCTGTTTTCAGGATTGAGCAACTCTGCACATTCAGTAATACGCCTACCACTAAGTACGTCCGAACGGGCCGGAATGATCAACTGATGATGTGGGTGAAACCGCGCGAGTTGGCTTGCGTAGCTCCTTAGTCACTCTTCCCTCTCTCCGCTCTTTGCTTCCTTGTTTTTTGAGAACTTTTCCCTGTATTTTCCCTGCAGATCAGGGAAACCGGCAGAGAGAAGTTCGCACCAGACTACCCCCAACGCCATTATCTCCCCACCGAACCGCCGGTCCGCATAGGGTCTCCGAACTTATACTGTTATTATAATGGGTTAGCGGATATCTACGCGCGATATCGGCCGCGGAGAGAGAAAAAATCGCCCGTTTCGATCAACCACCTCGATGCCTCGCATCTTCAGAACTTGCTTCACAAACTGAATGCTTAGCTCTGCCGCATAAAGAGGCTCGTATGAGTATATAGACATTGGCTTTTCGCGGACGATGGGGCAGCGAACAATACACTCGTAGCCATAGTCATTGTGTGCCCGTGGCTCTGAGATACTTAGAGACAGCTGGCGAAGGGGGAATTCTTTCCCCTTCGCAAATGCTTCTAGACTGTATGGAAGGAGTTCATCTGCCATCTAGTATCCATCATCAAGAGGACCATTCTCTCTGCCGGAAATGCAGTTCGCATATCGCTCCATCGCTGATTTTTCGCACCGCCGGAAGATTTATCGATCACCATTAGCGATTATGCCGCAAACGGCTAAATCTTTTCTCAACTGCTTGTCGCACTCGTCTTCAGGCCTATCGTCGCTCTGCACCTCATCCTTGAATTGAAGAATGTCTGCGAGCCAATCAAGAATACCTGCCTCCGACGAGGTGTCATGGCTTCAGGTATGTCCGGCGACTCGAAACCTGGTGTCGGCGGCGGCGTATCGACGGCGTCGCGATCTGATCGCTCCTCCACTTTTGGTGCTTCAGAACCGCTTTCGTCAAGCTTTCGTTGTCGATCCATCAGAAGCTTTGCTGCCGCAGCGCCGAGGACGAGCGCCCCGCCACTGCCGTCGCCCTCTCCAAGTTCGGCCGGTTTCACACTTGCGCCAACGACTCCGACATTGCCGAGACCGGGCACCGTCGTTGGCATCATGGCTACCTGCGCTTCGCCCGGTCGCCGCTAGTCCCGCGCCGGTCCGCGCTTGCGCCCGCCGGGGAACTCGTTTCCGATCTCGGAAGCCTCTCGCGACGGTACTGACGGCCCTGTTGTCAGCTTGCCCCCGGGCCAGTCGGTCGGACCGGAGTATCCGCTGGTACGCTTTGACGAGGATTTCCGTTCCTGCCGTTGCCGGTTCCCGGTCTCGGGCTGCATGATCTTCGCGACGGGACCGGCGGCGGTCTGCGGTTTCGTCTTCTGGGCGAGTCGCTTTTCGGTCGAGCCGCCGGGTTTCATCACGCCATCGACCTAGAGCCCTTCCCGCTTCTGGAAGGATCTCAGGCCGTCGAACATGTCCTGGTCCGGGTAGCCGGTGACGCCCCATTCGGGCGCCTTGTAGTCGCCCGTCTTCTTGAGGGCGGTCTTGGTCTT
Source organism: Rhodospirillales bacterium (assembly GCA_965227245.1). GTDB lineage: Bacteria > Pseudomonadota > Alphaproteobacteria > Rhodospirillales > Casp-alpha2 > UBA4479. The sequence continues at coordinate 70,041 of OZ245728.1, forward strand.
CACCACATCGTCCTCATCCACGTTCCAGGACGAACCGATCTTCACGGTATTATCTGGTCAACGATCAGGCCCACATAAGGCTCGCCGCGGCGGCGGCGACCTCCAGCAATGACAGCAGGGCGACCCCCTTCGTTGTCACGCGCAGACTGACGGGGAGGCCCTGTTCGACAAGCGGCGCGGTGACGATCGCCAGTCCGCCGATGATGATCGCCGCGTACCAGGGCAGCGCGCCGACGGCCAGGTGAACTGCGCCGAAAGCGGCAGCAACGGTGGTCAGTCCGAGCCCGTAGAGAATCGCTTCGGACGCCGCGCCGTGCATTGAGGATTGACGTGCCCGGCGCGGGAAATGACCTGATAACACAACGATCCCGACCATGCTCACGAGTGTCGCGACGGCAAACATTAGCGCCGGGATGGCACGTGGCAATTCGATACTTTCTGGCAAATCACACTCTCTGTCTGATAACCGGCGTCGGCTGCCCCTCTGCACGCCAGAATTTAATGTCATATAGATATATCATAATAATATCAGTTGTAGACAATGAGACCACTGAGCTGGAAAAAATTACACTTTTCTTTAAGGCAACCGCGCCCACAATGTGCACCAAATACAGGTTTTTATGGTATAAAAGAAGGTCACTTTGACTGTCCTTCCAGAGAAAAGAGTAGCGAACTGATCCATGGCTAAATCAGCTGCCATTTCCAAGCCGGCGAGACGGAATCCTCAAAAATCCGGCAGCCTTACGGACAAAGCGTATTCAAAACTTGAAGAGCTTATTGTCACGCTTCAACTTGAGCCGGGCGAAGTCCTCTCCGAGGTTGCGCTTTCAAAGGAGCTGGAGATCGGCCGGACGCCGATCCGTGAGGCATTGCAGCGTCTGGCCCGGGAGGGACTCATCACCATTCTGCCCAGGAAGGGTGTTCTGGTATCGGATATCAATCCGCGCAAGCAACTGCTGCTGCTGGAAGTGAGGCGCGAGCTGGAACGGCTGATTGCCAAATCCGCAGCACAGCGGTGCACGCCCGAGGAGCGCACGGCCTTTGCCGCCATCGCTGACGGGATCGACAAGGCGTCGAGGCAAAACGACGATATCGCTTTCATGCGTTACGACGACGAGCTCAACAAATTGATGGCACGCGCGGCGCACAATGAATACGCCAACCGGGCGATCGGGCTCATGCATGGGCTATCTCGGCGCTTCTGGTATATGCACTACCGAGATGCGGCGGACCTGCCGCTTTCGGCCCGCCTTCACGCACAACTGGCGAGGGCCATCGCCGGCGGCAATAGCAACGCCGCCGCCAAGGCCAGCGACAAGCTGATGGACTACGTGGAAACTTTCACGAAAGCGACCGTAAATGCCTGAGGGATCCAGCCCTCAGGGTTTTTTCCGACGGACCTTTCCGGTCTCAGGGAATATCCAGATCGCGAGCACCATGAAGGCCGCCAACGCAAACCCCGGATAGACGACCGCCTCGTATTCTCCGCCGATTTGCATGTAAGCGAACCCGCCGACGACGAGCGCGGCAAGCAGGGTGATGAAGAGTTTTATGTGAACCGGCATTTGCAGGTGCTCCTATGCGGAGGTTATTCGGCCGGCAGGGGCGACGCGGCCGCCTTGTCCGGTGTCAACGGCACGGCGCGCAGGTCCGACTTCAGGTGCTTGGTGCCGTAACCGTTGAACAGATGTCCGATCAGGCCCCGGTTCAGATCCGACGTCCCCATCAGCCAGTCGGCAATGGGGAACGTCAGGTTCATGTTCAGCTCCATCATGATCTTGTCGTTATGATGGGCTGTGTGATGGCGGCGCAGGGTGTTGACCAGCGGACACCAGCGGACGAACCAGTTTTCGTCCACGTGACAGCAGAAGTGCATGAATTCGTAGATCAGGTACATCGCCGTCGTCGAGGCGATAAATAGCCAGGCGACGTTCTGCGTGGCGATGACGTTCAGTACGGCGACGCCGATCGACGACATGAGAATGAAGACCACCAGGGCATAAGGCGGGAAGAACGTCACCCGCCAGTCCTTGTGGTCGCGAAACCGCATTTCTTGGTCGGTGAAGAACTGATGGTGGTTCAGCGTATGCCGCTCATAAACTGCGCGGAGCCCAGGATTCGTGTGCGGGCGGTGCATGACGTACTTGTGCAGGAACCATTCGAACATGTTGCACATGAGGAACGTCGCCGGGACGGTCATCCATTCCCACCACGCCGGAGCGTTGATGAACTGCGCGTAGATCCACATCGCCGTCGCGCCGATGGTATATATCACCACGACATGGACCGGGCCGTTATACCAGCCCGCAATACGTGAACGATAGACTTCACGGAATTGCTTTTGACGATCCGTCATCATGATCCACTTCCTCCACCTGTTAGTCCGAGCATTTCGGCACGATCTGTATCTATAATCGAAACCGTGATATATCACAGATACATCAAAGATACAATATCCTACTGTGGCGCGGGCCTCCCGGCGCCTTACATCATGGCAGCGGCAGGATTTCCGTCTTCGCGCTGCTGCAGGTTGAAGATCGACGTATAGTTGCTCCCCCAATTCGGCGGCAGCAGGCACGGGCGGGGATCGTGTTCCGCCCAGCGGGCAGCCTCGCCACGGACGATGGCCTGGTCGTACTTCGAGTAGAGCGGGTTCGACGTGTACGGAATTGCATCGGCCGCCGAATAAACGTTCAACAGCAGCGGACGACCGGCATCCGACTGGTTCGCGCGCGAACCGTGAATCGTCCGGCAATTGTGGATCGTGATCGAACCTGCCGGGCCCGGCATGAAGACCGCGTTGCTGTCGTCGAGCCTGGACGAGTCGGCATCCGACAGGCAACCGGTCCATTTGCCATTGTCATCGTACTGGTCGTAGAGCGGGCCGTTGTGGCTTCCCGGAATGACGCCGAGGGGGCCCTGCGTATCGTCGCAATCGTAAACGTACAGGCCGACGGTCAGCGGACTGTAGTTGGTGTGCGGCCAGAACTGAATGTCCTGATGCCACTTCACTTCCTCGCCGCCCTTGGCCCATTTAAAATTGAGCTTCGAGTGGTGGAACTTCACGTTCGGGCCAACAAGGTCGGAGACAATATCGACGAGGTTCGACTCCGATGCGAATTCCCAGAATGTCGGATGATGGTCGTTCGGCGACGACAGGCGGCGAAGCCGCGGGGTCTCCGCCGAGTGGTCCGGCTCAAGGTCCCACTTCTTGTCGGATTTGCTGATGGCCCGCGTTTCCTCGACCAAATCATCGATCGTCTGGCGCAGACGGCCCAGCCAGTCGTCGCCGATGGCGCGCTCCACCAACAGATAACCGTTCTCGAAGTAGAATTCGCGCTGGTCTTGAGAAAGCGCCAGCGGTTCGAGCGAGAGAATATCTTCGGCTTTCATGCTTGCCTCCTATCTAATTGAACCCGAGAACTTTGGCCGGCAGCCAAAGCACCGTTTGCGGGAAAATCATCACGATGATGAGCGTTATGATCTGCAGGACGATAAACGGGATCACGCCGCGGAACATATCGTTGAGCGATATTTCCGGAGGGCTGATGCCCCGCAGATAGAAAATGGCGGGCGCCATAGGCGGCGTCAGGTAGCTGGTCTGGATCACGATCAGGAACAGAATACAGAACCAGACAGGGTCGAATCCCAGGGCTTCGACCACCGGGATAAACACCGGAATGAAGATCAGGAGGATTGAAATCCACTCAAGCACGAACCCGGCGACAAAGCTGATTCCAAGAAACAACGCCAGCGTCGCCCACGGCGACAGGTGACTCGCCTGGATCAGCTCGGTCGTTAGAGCGACACCGCCGGACGCAATGAACACCCCCGAGAACATGTTACCCGCCAGCAGGATCAGCATGATCATGCAAGTCACCTTGACGGTCTTCACCAGGGCTTCCTGCAGGATTGAGAGTTTGAAAGTCCCGTAACAGAGCGTGAGGATGATCGCGCCTGCCGCACCCATGCCGGCGGCTTCGGTCGGTGCCGCGAGGCCCATCATGATCGATCCCAACACCGCGAATATCAGCAGGATCGGCGGCAGCAACGCGGACACCGTGATCCGCATTTTTTCGGCGTAAGAAATCTCGTCCTCGTCGTCGGTGATGCGGGCGCCGTCTTCGGGGCGGAGCGTGCAGCGGATCAAAATATAGAGAATATAACAGCCCGACATAATCAGGCCGGGGAACACCATCCCCATGAACAGATCGCCCACCGAGACATCGGCGACAGGGCCGAGCACAACGACGACGACCGAGGGCGGGATGATCGTTCCGAGCGAGCCGCCTGCGCAGATGGTGCCGGAAATCAACCCCTTGTTGTAGGCGTATTTCATCATCACCGGAATGGCGAGCAGGCCGACCACGGTTTCCGTCGCGCCGATGACACCCGTCGAAGCGGCGAAGATCACACACATGATGATGGTGCCGATCGCGATGCCACCCGGCAGCTTCTTGGTCCACAGATGGACGGCTTCGAACAGGCGCTCGGCTATGCCCGAGCGTTCAAGCATCGACCCCATGAAAACGAACAACGGCACCGCAGCGAGCACGAAGTTCGAAGCCACGTCGTCGACCTTCTCGACAAACTGATAGAATACGGCCGGGCCGAATTCCATCAGACCGAAGATCATGGCGATACCCATCAGCGACAGCGCCACGGGAAAACCCATGAACAGCGTCGCAAGGATCGCCGGAAACATCAGTAGAGCAGTAAAATCACCCAACGTAACGGCCCTCTCCGAGATCAGTGCGGAACAATTCCGCCAGCGCGCGGATCCATTGCGCCACGCATTGCAGGGTCAACGCACTCATACCGATGAAAAATATGGTGCGATAGGGCCAGATGACGGGATTCCAGGCGGATTCTCCGGATTGTTCGCCCGATATAAACGCGTCGAAGGCATAGATGCCAAGGCGGTAGGAAAGCCAGAACCCGAACGGCAGCATCAGAAAAGTGTATCCAAGAACGTCAATCAGGGCTTTGGTTCGCGGCTGGAATCGCATATAGGCGACGTCAATCCGGATATGCCCCTTTTCACGCAGCGTATATGCCGCACCCAGCAGAAAGTTCGCACCGGTGGCCATGTAGCCGACTTCGTACGCCCAGATGGTCGGCGCGTTCAGTACATAGCGGGAAAACACTTCGTATACCGTCGCAAAAATCAGCGGCAACACGATCCATGCCGCGAGAAAGCCGATTTTGCCTGAGCTAATATCGATTAATTGAATGAGCTTCTTCATCTGAATACCTTTTCGCCCTGAAGAAAAGAAGCACCGGGAGGACTATATCCTCCCGGTGCATGCGAGCGAACAGGGATTACTTCACGGGCGCCGTATTGCGATAACGCGCGGCGTCCTTCCACAGGTCTTCGTAGGCCAGCTGGCTTTCATAGGCCTTCTTGAACCATTCGTTGCTTTCACCCTGGGTCTCGCCCCAGGCAATAGCAGCTTTCTTCACTTCGCGCTGGACTTCCGCATCCAGTTCGATGATCTCGTTGCCTTCCTTGCGGTAGAACTCCAGAGCCTTGGCGTCTTCGTCGCCAATCTTGGTCCAGGTCTCGAAGGTCACAAGCTTGGCGGCCTGCTCGATCAGCGCCTTGTCCTTGTCGGAGAGCTTTTCCCAAGCTTCCTTGTTGATGACCAGCTCGAACGGCGCCACCGGCTGATGAACGCCCGGGATGACCACGTACTTGGCGACTTTATGGAAGCCCGACGAGATGTTTTCGTAGAGCGTGCCCCACTCGGTAGCGTCGATCGCGCCGCGCTCAAGCGCCGTGAAAACTTCCGCGCCAGGTGTTGTCACCGGTGCCGCGCCCATGCCTTTGGATATTTCCAGCCAGGCGCCGGCGGTGCGGAGTTTCAGGCCCTTCAGATCGTCCATGGAGCGGACGGGCTTGCGCGAGTGCAGAAATGCTTCCGCCGTACGAATGAACAGAGGCATCGAAACAACGCCGAACTTTTCCATCCGGAAATCGCGCTGTAACTGCGCCCCGCCGCCTTCATACAGCCAGTGCAGCATCCGTTCGGAATCCATGGAGCCGGCAAAGCCGCCGAAGACGACCGCCGCTCTGTCCTTGCCCCAGTCGTAACCCATCCAGGTGTGACCGGCTTGGGCGATACCGTTCTTGACGGTTTCCGAGACGTTCAGCGCCTTGCCAAGCGTGCCGCCTGTGAAGACCTGGATCTTGACCCGGCCGTCCGTGAACAGCTCGACTTTTTCGGCGAATGCCTTGGCGCCGATGTCCATAAGCGGACCGCCGCCCCAGCTCGTGGCCATCTTCCATTCATGTTCCGCCGCCTTGACGGGCGAAGGGGCAAAAGTCGCACCGGCCAGTAACGCGGCCGCCGCGAACATTGAAATGCTTCTAATATATGACATTGGATGTTACCCTTTTCATTGTTTCCTTCCCCGCCTCCCCTGAACGCATCAGCGCCCTTTTCCTCCCTTGCCCGCGGGGTCATTGGCTGTCGAGAGGTATTGGTTCTTTCTGTCCTGTTACGTGTCGGCAAGTGCCTCGTCGATTTCCGCTGTCGTCAGCGTCCACTCGTTGTCGAGAACCGCGACCACATTCTTCATGAATGCGTCAGCGGCTTTTTCCGCCTTATTCTTGTCGCCGAGATGATCGAGAAGTAACGCCAATGCGAGTTGCTTCGGGGCGTCGCCCATATACCCCCATTCGATGCCGGCGTCGGAATAGCAGCGCACATGCCGGCCGTCGTCGAGCAGTGCGCCGTCGACAGTTACCTGCAGGCCATCGATTGTCCGGATTCCGCCGTACGTCTTCATGTTCCCCCGCTCCCTGGCGCTTATGCGAACCTTGCTTGATCTGTATATAACGGAACAATCTGTAATATATCAGACATATATATAATTAATGCAAGTGACATTGTCACCACGCCGTCTCATTTGGATTATTTCGACATTGGCAGGCGCGTGTGCCGGCCCTCGGATCTACTTTCGGGCGACCAGGAGCGTCGTGCCTTCGTGGCCGACTCGTTCGATGTGGACGACGCCCCCGGGGACTTCGATGGCATCGCCCGGAAGACAGACATTCGTCGTGAATTCCGTGCCCGCCGCAACGTCGACGATGAACTCGCCTTCCTGGACATAGACGAACAACGCGACGTCGTGCGCATGACTTTCATTGACAGTCCCCGGCGCCAAACTCTTTAACGTGGGCGTGTCATAGCCTTTTTGCGCCGCTGCCGCGCGATAAGCGGCTTCATCCATCAATTTCCTCCCCTCCGCGAATAGCCGGCATTAGGCGGCACAGCGCGGAACTTTGCACGTGAATCTAATATCTCGATGATATATTACATCTGCAGGGGCGTGCGAGCGTTATTCGCAGTGCCGGCATCAACAGGGTATGAACCTAAAAGAAGGGGGAGACAGATATGCCGAAGATCTTCACGTTTGGCGGCAAGATGGCGGAACGGGACATCACCGTCGCCGATCTGCAAGCGGGTAAAGGAAAACGGCAATTTACGGAGACCACGGTCTTCAGTCTCGAGGATGCTGTCACGGGCGCCGAGGCGGGTATTGACGTACTTCGCCCTCTCGACACGTTCGTTAAGGAAACAGCGGCGGTGGCACCAAAGACGTTCATTTCAGCGCTGATGCCTTTCGAGACGTACGAGACACCCGACGAGATCCTGCGCGCCGCCGTCCGCGCCGTGGCTGCCGGCGCCGATGCCGTCTATACGCCGCGCGGGCTCGGCGTGGTGGAGATGCTGGCAAAGGAAGGTATTCCGGTTCAGGGGCATCTCGGTCTGGTGCCGCGCAAATCGACCTGGGTCGGTGGCCTGCGGGCGATCGGAAAGACCTGTGACGAAGCCCTTCGCCTCTATCAGTCATTCAAGGATCTGGAGAATGCCGGCGCTTACGCCGCCGAAGTGGAACTGGTCCCGCCGGAGACGCTCGCCCTCATCAACGAACGGACGTCGCTGGTCACGTATTCGATCGGGTGCGGCGGTGCCGGCGATGTGATCTTCCTGTTCATGGACGATATCTGCGGCGAGTTGGCGACCCCGCCGCGCCATGCGAAGGCTTATGCCGATCTGCTATCGCTGCGCGAGAAGATTAAAAGCGAGAAAACACGGGCGCTCAAGGAATTCAAGGCCGATGTCGACGCCGGGACATTCCCTGGGCCCGGCCGGTCGGCGCGCATGCCGGAAACGGAAGTCGAGGCGTTCCGCGAGGCCCTGGCACGGATGCCTTAAACGATATCTAGAAACCGTGCACTGGCATTGTCACGTGGGCATTGTCACGTGGGCATTGTCACGTTGGCATTGTCACATTGACGAGAGAAATTCATACCAAAGCGACAGCAATCGACTGCCAATTATGCAGCTACAGCACTTCACCACGAGTCCGTCGTGTTCGTGCCAAGTTGTTTCATTGTCGATCTAGATATGAGATGTCGTTGAATGTTGGATTGGTTCCAAAAAGCCGCAATTATGGAGAAATCGCATATCGTATCTTCTGGCCGGTTCTACTGCTCTGCAAGTTCCGAGAGAAACAACCGCATCCGCTCTGATATGTCATGTGCCATGCTCTCAGCAATCGTAAGCGTGTGGAATATCGACCAATAAAGGACGCCATCGCTCAGGCCCGCTATGACCGCGAAAGGCTGGACATCGCCAAGATTGCGAGAAGCCTCATCAAACGCACGCCCCTCGTGATGGACTGCGATGACCGGCAATGCCGCATCTGTGCGGAATGTGTCATCGACGTTGCCCCGATACTGCAGAAAAGCGCCAGGCTTGCGTAACTGCTCCATCTCACGGCGAAGCTGCGAATCAGGATCTTTGCGTCTAAGTAAACCATAGCCGTGACCAAGTTTCGGGACTGCCCGCAAATGCGCGATGGCATCGTGAACCAGTGCCGCCGTATCAGCACCTTTTCGGACCGGCACGCAGACAGGATGCCGTGCGGCAAACCAACCGACAGTTGTCGATGGATCGGTGCCGGGAAACGGGAAGCGCCCGTGATTTTCCGTCATAACCAACGGGGACCGGTCACCCGAAGAATCAGCCCACGCCCGTGACAGCGCAGCAAGCACGGCTCCATTACGTTCGACCGGCGCCCTATAGCGCTCGAGGAGCCGCTGGTTCGCAGCCAGCGCCAATGTCGCCTTGCCTATCGATGTCCATGCCGACGTCCGCCCCGGCGAATTCGTGGGAGGAGCCTCGTCCGTAGTTCCACAGGTTTTTTTCCAGTACTCAAGCTCCCCGGTCAACTCGGAGGAACGCCCATAAGCATCGAGTGCACGGAGCCACGGCACATACTCATTTGTAGGCGGTCCAGAACACGTTACTTCCTGATTGGCAATACCTGCATAGGCATGCTGGAATCTGACCGCCCACGCCGACAATGAGATAGCGTCGATTACCAAATGATGGAAACCGACGGCCAACAGCCCAGGTTGGGTATTCCCCCTTTCCATCAACACGGCAGACACAAGCACGCCCTCGTCGAGAGAAATTCCATCCAGGATATACCTCAATACATCCGATCGCGTTTTGGCGGTCTCGCTTTTATCCATCCGCGATACGTCGATAAACTTGAATGCGGGTGCAGAATGCTCGCAGCTCTCCCAAGCACGCCAATCCGTCTCGTCATGTTCGAAGCGAAGCGAAAACGCATCGTAAAAGCCAATTGTTTCCGCAATCGCCCGTTTCAAGTTATCGGCGGATGCCCCCTTGGGCGTGCGAAAATACAATACCTCGGCGAACTGTTCCGGATGCGTTGGCATGCCGTCAAGAAACGCACGTTGACGAGGAGACAACGGCACATGGGCATCGGCCCGAACTGCATCGGTTTGGCGGTTCTCGGTATCCGGCTCGGCCGCACCCCCGTGCAGCGCAAGTAATTGGCGAGCAAGTTCCTGCAGTGTCGGCGCCCGGTCAAACCAATCGCCGGAGAGCGACACCCCCAGGTCGCGCTCAGCCAGCAGCGTGAATTCGACCCGCTTCAGGGAATCGAGCCCGACCGTATCGAGCCCTGTCTCCGAGGTGAGGAATACTTCGGGGGTCGCGGTCAATTGCGCCAATCTCCAGACAAGATAGTCGTGAATCGACGCCCAACGTTCTTCCCGACTGGCCGTGGCCATACGCCGCGACGCACCGATGCCGTCGGGTGCACTCGCAGAGGACGGAACGCCGGACCGGGCCAACGGGTCCCACCCATCATCGAGATAGGCATCACGGCAGGTTTGGCGGCGTATCTTGCCGCTCGTCGTCCGCGCCAGCTTGCCGGGGCGAAGCAACACCATATCGGCCGGAACCAAGCCGGTCCTTTCGGCAATACGGCTGCGCATGGCGGCGAATACCTCCTGCCAGTTCGTGCTGCCACGGTGTTCGCGCCGGATTTCTGCGGCAACGGCAAATCCTTCCTCGTTCGCTGCATCCACGGAAAACGCCGTCGCAGCCGCCGGCGCGAGCGCGGGGTGACACATGGCGATGGCGTCTTCGATATCTGCGGGCGCGACATTGCGGCCGCGGACGATGATGAGATCCTTAAGACGCCCGGTGACATAAAGCTCGCCGCTCCGGATGAAGCCCAGATCGCCTGTCGCCAATGGATCGGAACCGGCGCCTTTATCGTCGCGCCAGTATCCGCGCGACACGGACGACCCGGTAATGCGGATTTCACCCTCCGCTCCATCCGCAAGAGGTGCACCGGTCTCAGGATCGACGATTTCAAGCGTCAGCCCTGGGCAGGGCGTGCCGCAGGATACCAGCTTTCGCGCGTCGTCGGTCTCGACTATGCGCGGGCGCGGCGAACCGGGGTCGGGCCCGGTCGCCATCAGGGTTGCCTCCGCCAGACCGTAGCACGGATAGAACGTTTCTGGACGGAATCCGTACTTCGCAAACGCTTCGAAAAACCGTTCGATTGTCGATGCGCGCACCGGTTCCGCGCCGCTGAACGCTAAGCGCCAATGCGACAGGTCGAGCGCCGGCTTGTCGGCTCGCGCAAGCGCATCCACGCACAGATCATAGGCAAAATTCGCACCGCCACTGACGTCCGCACGGAACCGATCGATGGTTTCCAGCCAACACAACGGACGCTTTATGAACTGCACCGGGTCCATCAAGACGACGTGATAGCCGCACCACAGCGCCGAAATGATGCCGCCGATCAGGCCCATGTCGTGATAGGGCGGGAGCCAGCTTACGACGACACTTTCCCGGTTCAGTTCAAACTTCGCCTGAATAGCGGACAAGTTCGCAACAAGATTGGCATGATCGATCATGACTCCCTTGGGCTCGGCGGTCGACCCGGATGTGTACTGCAAGAATGCAAGGTCATTAGACCTGATCTCGGGCCAGTTTGGTGCCTCAAAAGATGACGTAGACGTATCGGAAAGAACCCACGTTTGAGCGGCTAACCCGATCTGCCTTTCGATGAGCCAACGTGAACGCGCCAACAAGGCGCTATGCGTCACAATGACATCCGGCGCTGCATCCGCCATGAGACGGGCAAATCGCTGCGCTGCATTACTGTTGGCACGGGCCGTGGGCACCGGTGTAGGCACAGCCGTAATGCCTGCAATGAAGCAAGCACAAAGGCTGAGCACGAAGTCTAGACCGGGAGCCTGCAGGACCATAGCCCGCTGGGCGCCGGGAGCAGCATCGAGGAGTTCGCATGCGATGGCCCGCGACCGCTCGTTTACCTCCGCAAATGTAAGAGAAGTCGCTGCGGCGCCGCTATCGGCGATAAACGTAAGCGCCATCGCGTCAGGCTGGTCGCTCGCATGCCAGCCAATGGCGTCGACAATATTGTTCAGTTGGTCGGCATGCATATCCACGCGGGTCACCTTTTCAGCGAACTATTCCGCCCGCGCACCGGCAAGCAACTTCAGCATCCGGTCGAAACGATCACCCGCCAGTGAAACGGAATCGAGCAGGCGGTCGTCCAATTCATCCTCAAGCACATCATCGGTATCCAGTCCGCCTGCCTGACCATACCCAAAGCGTTGAACGGTCCCGCGCAGCCGGTCTGCGAGAAAGAAACTCAGGGCGCGGTAAAATCTCATGCCGAACCCCGGGTCACTCTCCATTCGCGCGTCCAGGTCATCGTGGGAGAGTTCCAGCAAAACACAATCCCCGTCCGCAACGACACTGGCTGATGGCGGTGCATCGTCGACATATGACATTTCGCCGACGATTTCTCCGGTGCCCAGCGTCGCAATTGTGCCGATCCGGGAATCGTCGATCCTAAGCTGGCCTTCGAGGAGGATGTACAGATGCCCGCTTTGCACGCCTTCGGTGATAATCGACGTGCCGCCACCGACCGCGCGCTTCACACCCGCCCGCGCCATCCACTCCGCATCCGTGTCCCGCAACTGCCCGAGTATCACCAGAACTTTGCGCATCGAATTTCCTTTCCGATCATTTCAGACAAGTTGACGCCGGGCCATTTCCCTGAACGGGCCCTCGATCGCCATGAGCTCGTCGAACGTTCCTGATTGAAGTATCTTTCCCTTATCTACGACCACGATCCGGTCAGCCGCCTTCACCGTCGAAAGCCGGTGCGCTATGACGACGCGAGTCGCATTCAGATGTGCCAGCGTCTCCATCACGATGTCCTGCGTACGATTGTCGAGCGCACTCGTTGGCTCATCGAGAAGAAGGATGCGCGGCCGGTGCACAAGGGCACGGGCGATCATCAAACGCTGCCGCTGCCCGCCGGAAATAGTGCTCACTCCCTCGGTCACAACAGTGTGCATGCCCATCGGCATCGCTTCGATATCCTCGGCGAGACCGGCCTGTTTTGCGGCGCGCCAGGCGTCTTCCTGCGTCAGGGTAGACGAGACACCGACGATGTTGCTGAAGATGCTGCCGGATACCAGCTGGCCGTGTTGCAGCACGACGCGAACCTGCTGGCGCACCGAGGTCATGTCGAGCGCACCGCTCGGCGTCTGATCAAAATAAATCTCTCCTGATTCAAAACGCTCAAACCCGAGCAAAAGCCGGATTAACGTCGACTTGCCGCTGCCGGACGGCCCGACGATGGCGACAAACTCGTTTGGCTCGATTGTCAGGGAGAAGTCGTCGAGAACAAGCGGTCCATCCGCAACGTAGCGAAATGACAGATGCGAAAACTCGATGCCGCCGCGGAGCCGGTGCGCCGCTTTGTCTGCGGCATCGGTTTCGGGCACTGCCTCGATAATCGGCTGCAAACGTTGAAAGATCGGCACCGCTGCAAGGCTCTGGGTCAACGACATCGCAAGAGCCGTCATCGCAGCAACAAACTGGCCGAATGCGGTATTGAATGCAACAAAATCACCGGTCGACATGGCCATAGGCTTGCTCTCGGCGCCGGTGTCGACGAGTGCCTGAAGCTGCATTTCCATCGCATCGTTTTTCAGAAAAGCCGATGCCGCCGCGAAGATGACGGCCATCGCCAGCACGGGAAACACGGCATGGAAGATGTCCTGCATGTTGGCAAAGGATTGTGCGCGCACGAAGCGGCGTTTCTGGCGCGCAAAGGTATGTGCCCAACGGGCATACGCACGGCCCTCGGCAGCGGCGATCCTAAGCTTTGCCAGACCGCTCAGTGTCTGGACGACGAACCCCTCTACCTCACCCTGGCGGGCAATCCGCCTGCGTTCCTCCGAAAGCTGGCGGCGTCCCCAATAAATCGTCGCTGCGATTGCGACGAACACGAGAGCAAAGGCGACGAGTGCCAGTTTCCAGTTGAAGTACAGCAACAATGCCAGACTGACGCAGGCAAAAGTCATGCCGAGCAGCCCCTGCATGGTGGTCCCGGAAACGATCTGCCGGACGGTTTGGATACCGAGTACCCTGTCCGCCAGATCGCCGACCGTGAAACGTCGGAAGAAGCTCGCCGGCAGTCGCAGTAGCCGGTCGAACACCCCGGCTTGCAGCCGCAGGTCGGCGTGCCCTTCGACACGCAGCAACGCAACTGCCTTTACGACCTCGAAACAGGCAGCGCCGATGGCGGCGCAAACCAGACCCAGAATGATGTGGATATGTTGCTCTACGTCAGCACTCGGCAGCACGTCCTCGATCATGACCGATGTCATCACCGGTGTAAGTGCGGCAACCAGACCACCGGCAACGCCCATAAGCCCGACCAGTTTCAGGTCGGCTATGATTTGCGGAACGACGGTTCTCAATACATCGCGCAGCGTACGGCACGTCATCGGCAGGGGTTGATAAAGCATGAACGCTTCGCCCTGCAGTCCGCCTGCCACGTCGCCGGTAACTTTCCTGCGCTGTCCGCTGGCAGGGTCAAACTCTACATAACCGCGGCGCCCGTCCCGGAGAAGGGCAACAGGGTCGCCCGCTTCCGTATAGGCCAGCAACGGACCGACATCTGTATGCCACCAGTTGTCGCGAAGCATCACGCGCCTGATACGGATGCGGTATGTCGTCGCCAGGGAGTCAATCAGTGGGGCATTGCTGCTCCTGGCAACACGTTTTACCTGCTGCGCACTATTGATGTTCATCTCTCGCGCCACGGTCAGAAATGCCTTGTGCAGCGGGTTGTCGGCTGTGAGGGCTGCAGGCAACGGATCTTCCCTACTCACCACCGCAGAAAGATCACGGAGCGCAAAATCGAGTGCGCTGCCATCTGCGGACAGGCGCTCTTCACGTCTTGTTACGGTCGCCGCCTCCATCCGCGTGATCGCCTGATCAAGGTACCGGCAGAATACGGCGATATACGCGTCAACGTACTGACGCCACTGCGCGTCCGCAGCAAGCTCGCTCGAGGAGATCCCGGCAATGACCGACGTGTCGTCGAACGTCACCCACATCCGGGACGTGACCGGCAACGTGCCGGCGCGCAACACGGGCTCGCCGAACAACGTCATCGAACTGGATGCGGACTCGTTACGTACCCAGATCGCCCGCCTGGAGGATGCGAATACCGGCACGCCACGGAACGTTTCCTGTCCCCCCCCGGGGTCAAGCACCATGGTCGCACCTTCAGGTGCTTCTTCCACCTGCCATCCGGACAACCCGCCAACGTAACGATCCAGGATGGCCCCCAAGTGGTCTGCTTCAAATCGGAAGAAATCCTTTTCTGTGAAGGCGCCAATGATCTCGGTGCCGTCAACACCGACTGCCAGAAGTTTAAATGCGGAGTCTGCGTCAGGCCCGAAAACGACCTCCCCCGCCGCGGCCCGGAAGACCGGATGGCGTGCGCCAACCATTTCACCGTCGACAACCCTTACGGCGAAAATATCGACATGTCCCGACAGGATGTAGAACGTATCGTCGCGACCGGACAGTAGCTGCGGTCTATTCGCGGCAAGACGCGTGCGTCGCTCGGTGGTACACGTCAAATCCACCAGCGAGATCATATTCTCGAGGGTACGACGCTGCATTCGCAACTACCCTTCCGATCCGATGAGCCGACGATACTCGCCGTCGGCAGCCATCAGGGCATCATGCGTCCCGCGTTCGACGATGCGGCCGCGTTTCAGCACGATGATTTCATCACAATCGCGGATGGTCGAAAGCCGATGCGCGATGATGACGCAAGTGCAGCCGCGCCGCCGCAGGTTGTCATCTATCTGTTTCTCCATAACGGGATCGAGGGCCGCCGTTGCCTCATCGAGGACGAGGATTCGCGGTTCGCCAACCAGTGCCCTTGCGATCTCCAGGCGTTGTCGCTGGCCGCCGGAGAAATTCACGCCACCTTCATCCACGCGGCTATCAAGCCGCCCGCTGCGTCCCATTACCTCGTCGTGGACCAACGCGTCCTTCAGTGCACGCGTCAACGAGACCTCGGAAATCGTGTTCGTCCAAAGGGTAAGATTGTCGCGAACGGTGCCCGCAAACAGAAAAACATCCTGGTCGACATAACTGACGGTGTCGGCAAACAACGCGGGAGGGGTTTCAACCGCCGGGATACCGTCCAACAGTATCTCACCCTCCCATGGCGTGAGCGTGCCGACGATAAGTCGCCCCAGTGTCGACTTGCCGCTCCCCGAACCGCCGACTATGGCAATGCGGGCGCCGGGATTGATGTCTATCGATACGCCGTCCAGTAACGGCGGTTCAAGAGCACTGTATCCGAAGCTGACATCCCGTATTTCCAGCTTGCCGCTCAAGGTCGCAGGACCGGTCCATGACGTCCCTTCATGCGGACCACGTGGCCGTTCCAGCGGATAAGCGCTGATATCATCGAGGCGCGCAAAGTCGCCCTTGATGCGCTGGATCTGCCCGCCCAGGTCAACCAGTCCGGCAATCGGTTTGTTGAATTTCGCCATCAGGGTCTGGATGGCGACGATGGCGCCGATCGAAAGCGCGCCCTCCATGACACGAAACCCGCCGACACCCAGAATCGCGGCGGTGGTCAGAGATGACATCAATGCCGGGGATGCCGTCAACGCGGCCGTCGAAAGCCCCAGCATGCGCTGCCGCTCGAGCATCTTCGCCTGGTACCCGGCCCACTTGGTAAAACTGTCATCTTCCATGCCGGACGCCTTCAGGGTTTCCGCCGAACGGATGCTCGCCACCGTGGCACCCATCAGCTTGCCGCCTTCGCTCAATAGCGCGCGGCTGTTGTCTTCGCGGCTGCGATTGACGGCCCTTAATGTCAGCACGTTGAGAGACGCCATCGCGACCGCGATGAAACCAAGCATCCCGTCAAAGGCCGCGATAGCGGCGGCATAAAAAACGACCGTCGTCAGGTTCATGACGTTCGTCGCAAACTGCCCCGAGACCAGTGCCGCAACCCTGTCGTTCGCCGCCATTCGGTCACTGAGATCGCCGACATGGCGCTGCTGGAAGAAACTCATCGGCAAATGCAAAAGGCGCCAAAAGAACTTTGACGCCATCGATAACGCAAGACGGGATTCAAGACGCAACAGGTACTTCTGCTGCAGCCACGTCAGCACACCCTGAAACAAAGCCGCGCCCAGCACACAAAGGACGAGCGGCACCAACCAGTCCTCGTCTTCGGCGATCAGGATGTTGTCGATGAAAATCTTCGCGAAACCGGCAATGGCAATCCCGGGAATAACCATCAACAAGCTCGCAAGGATAACGAAGCTCAGGCCCGCTTCCGAGCCTGCGAGCCGCGCACGGATCGCTCTGAACGCCGACGGCTTGCTTCCGCGTTTCTGGAATTCCGGCGTCGGTTCGAAAGCTAGTACCACGCCTGTATAAGACGCATCGAGTTCCGCTTGACTGACGACCCTCGGACCGCTTGCAGGATCATTGAGATACACCTTGCCGCGTCGGGAACCCTCGAACACAAGGTAGTGATTGAAGTTCCAATGAATGATCGACGGCACCGGCAACGACGCCAGGTCAGCCGGCTCCTTCTTGAAGCCCTTGGCGGAGAGACCGTAATTGCGGGCCGCCTTGAGCAGGTTACTCGCCTTACTGCCGTCGCGCGTGACCCCGCACGCAAGGCGAAGTTCTTCCAACGACACCCAGGCACCATAGTAGCCCAGTACCATTGCAAGCGACGCAGCTCCGCATTCGACGCCTTCCATCTGAAGTACCGTGGGGGTCTTTGCACGCCGTGTCCGAGCTGTGGGCCTGGACTTTTCTACTAAGGCCTCGGACATAGGTTACTGCTTCGCCGACACCGGCCAGAAACCGATACCGGTATGCTTGCGCACGAACGGAATGATCAGGCTGGCGGGCGGGTTCTCGGCTACGGTGACCTCGGCCTCGACGGTTGTCCCCGACGTAACCGCAACATCGGCGCCGGTCCCGGATGTCCATTTGAAACCGCTTGGCGTCGCTGGATCAGTCTGCAGATCGACACGAACCTCATAAGGCGCCCCTTCGTCCGAGTATTCGGTGACCAATCGCTCGTTCTGCAGGACCGAGAGCATGCCCGGTTTCGATACCGGAAACTCGGAGACCTGGACGATCTTGCCGACGATGTTGCCGTGCTCTTCTTTTTTTACTGAGGCGGGAGAGACCCGCACGGTCATGCCCCGTTGTATACGCTTGCCGTCCTTTGTCGGGATGTAGAGTACGGCCTGAAGTGCGCTTCCCTCGGTAGCAATGCTGGCAACGGGCGACCCGGTCCGAATCACAGCCCCCTCGAACGCTTTCATTTCGACCAGCCGCCCGGAATCCGGCGCAAGCACCCGGCCATTGCGCTTCAGGCTGATTTCCTTCTCGCGGATTGAACGTTGCGCGTCGGCAATTTCCTGGTCAATCCGCGTCACCTCTTTGGCGTTGTCGGATTGCAGTGTCAGCGTCTCGGATTCCAGTTCCAGAATGCGGTTCTTTGCAGCGCTGATGTCCTGCAGCGCCTTGTTGTAATCGGTGCGGAGCTCCTCGACCTTGTCACGCGGCAAAATACCCTTCGCGACCAGAGTCTCGCGCCCGGCTATCGTTTTCTTCAGGTACGATGCACGTTCCTGCGCCGCCGCGATGATCTGGCGTTGCGCCGCGCTCTGTTCAGCGAAGTTGCCCCGTTTCAGTTTGAACTCCCGGTCGAACGCCTCGACGATCTGGCGTTTCTCCGCTTCACGCTCCTTGAGAGTCTCCTGCGCGCCTTCGTATTCCTGGCGAAGGGCGCTCTGTTCGATGAGCGCGATCTCCTGATCTTTCTCGACAACATCGTTCTGGCGTACGAAAAGCTGCGTAATCGTGCCGTCAGCCGGGCTCATAGCGTCGATAACGCGCCCCCCGGCGCTGACAAGAATACCCTTACCGTCGACCTGATCCGGCACCTTGCCCCAAATACCCCAGACCACGATGGCGGCGAGCAGAAACGTCACCGTCCCGAGCGCGAGCCAACCGACGGGATCGGATACCCGGACAAGCCGGTCCAGTTGTTCTGGTGATGAAAGCCGGTCCAAAGCTGCTTGGCGGAAAATCTGCCGACCTGTCGGTGACGCCACGAGACTCCCCCCAATGCATCGAGTGCCGCACCGGCGGCACTTCTAATCTCCCCAGCCTGCTGACATTACAGGAGGATCGAAAAATCGACTTGTCATGGCGTCCCAAATAGTTTGTTCGACGATGCATTTGATTTTCCTTAATCACTTGTTTTCATGTACTCTGGTCGAAAGTGGAATAAGGGTTCTGTGCGCTGTTCCGGTTGCTACATCAAACTGTTCCAGGCGTGCCAATCGGCCCATGATCCTTGTGATTACGTCTCCTGGCTGTTGCCCCGGGTGCGCGTACAGTTTGCAACAACTGGGTTAGGCGCACATTCTTGACCGACTCCGATAACCCAACCAAAGTCCCGACCGTGCATTTCAGCACGGAAGACCTCAATCCGAACCAGCGGTACGACGCATGGCAGGACAATCTGGGCGTGCTGTTCGACATGACCGGCCCGGACGGCAAAACGAACGGGAAGGATTTCCGCGCAACCATCGACGCGTGCAATCTTGGCGGCGTGGTTTTCGGCATCACCCGCGCCGAGACGCAGGTGTTCGGACGGGATGCCCGCCGCGTCGCGCGCGACGACATGGACCATATCCTTGTGCAGGTTTTTCTTGAAGGTGGCGGCATCTCAGGCGGCGACCAGAGAATCGAAGCCGGCGATATGCTGGTCATCGACCTCGATCAGACGCACGAGATGATCAATACGGATTTCGCCAACCTGACCATGGTTCTGCCACGCGAGTTGATCCCCGGTGTATCCGATCTTCTGGCCCCTCTTCACGGCAAGCGGCTTGGCGCCGAGAATCCGATGGTCGGCTTCATGAGCGATCATCTGCAGGCGCTTTGGCGGCACGTGCCGGATATGGAAATAGAGCAGGCCAGCGGCGCCCTTCAGGGGACCATCGGCCTGATGGAAAATTGGCTGTCGCGCCAGAAACCGGTTTCGGACGACGACGCGCCGACGGTGTCCGCCGCAATCGGCAAGGCGGTCCAGCGTTACATCGCCATGCATCTGGAGGAACCCCTGTCACCGGAAGGCCTCGCCAAGCAGTTCAACGTCTCGCGCTCACAGATTTATCGCATGTTCGCGCCACACGGCGGCGTCGCCAGATACGTTCTCGAACAGCGGCTACGGCGCAGCATGCGCATGCTGACACAACCCCTGTTCGGGCTGATGAGCATCGGCGCCATCGGTTTCGCGTGCGGCTTCTCGAGCGAGTCCGGGTTCAGCCGGGCGTTCCGCAATCACTACGGCATGTCGCCGAGCGAAGCGCGCGCCGCAGCACAGGCTGAGTTCAAGAAATCCGCTATTGATGCCGGCACTGACGAACGCCAGGTACAAGAGTTTGCCGCGTGGATCCGAAGATTACGCGACTAGTTTCTAAACCATACTTATGCATGAAATGAAAACGCCAGCACTCCGATAGACTGGCGTTCTCGATTCAAAACAACAGTGTCTCGTTAGACACTCTTGCTAACACAGGTCACTGGGATACCGGCAGAAACCAATTCGAGCTCAAAATCCTGAAGACTATCATCGTTGGCGGCCTGCCGAACGAGAGTCTCCAGGTGGTCCAGCGCATCAATCGCATCTTCTGTTTCCAGATGAATCCCGAGTTCCGCTGCTTTCTCGACCGCGATCTCGGCAAACATGTCGTCGTTCTTTCCCTCAGCGAGCGCTTGGATCAGACTTTGGTCGGCCCGTACCTTTTTGTAGAATTCTATGACGTTCGCGTTCATGAAAACCTCCATTTAAAGCGCTGTGTGCTGACGCATTTCGGTCGGCGCGGGAACTCCGCATAATCACCTATAAAAAATCCGATCAGCATACTCGATCATGGATTTAACAACGAAACACACCCAAGACCAGAACTCCGGAGCCAAACCGGCACCGATGGGACACTTGGGCAAGCGTTTATGGATGATTTGAATACTTCCTCTGCAAACCGGCGTAATAAGATGCCAGAACGCTAAGGTGCGGGGCCAATCCAACGCACCTATTGCTTGTCGCAGTGAGGGCTTTGCATGTCGACACTTCAGGTAAAAAAACATGACTTCGGTGTGCTTGGCGGCATGGCATATGCCGACGATCTCCTTCCAGAACATGCCTTCGACGCGCTCGCCGATTATGCCGAATCCGCACCGCTGTCTGCTGCGAAATTCGAGAACCCGGAAACCGTCTGGCGAAAGAACGGATTTTATAATCCGCTTCTGTCAAAATCGATCATATGGCCCGAGGACGATACGTATACATCATTGCTTAAGTCCGTTCCTGATATCGAACTCTACCCGACGGGCAACCCTGTTGACGGCGCCATGCGAGCGATCCGGGACCTGGTCATCGAGCATGAATTCTTCGGCAAGCCGTCGCCGAATTGGGTCGGGTCGGTGGCCTCCATCATCCGTTATCGCCCCGGCACCCGCCTCTTGTGGCATAAAGACTCAGCAGGCCAGGTCGGCGCGTTCAGCTATTACATCCACAAGAATTGGGACGATAACGCCGGCGGCCAGTTCCTTTATAAATCAGGCGACGAATTCGAAGACTTTGAAGGCTGCTTCATCACGCCCAAACCAAACCGGTTGGTCATCGTCAGACCGCCGCTGCCACATGCAATTGCACCAACCATCGCCGCCTCTGGCAATGATCGCATTGCTTTGAGCGGCTTCTTTATCGGTGCCAAATATGCCGAGACACTCCTAAAGTTGCATGTGCCAACGCAAACGGCCTGAAGCGCCTGGGGATATTGGAGCGCAAATGTTTTCGGACGTGTGGCCAAGGACACGCTCCCGAATTCTTCTATTGTCATCGAGCGAGGCGCACGCTGCCGTGCAGGTTGAGTTCCAGCAGTCCGCCGCCGAGTCGGGCTCTGAAGAAAGGCGCGTGCAGGATTTCGCGGCCTGGATCCGCAAACTGCGGGATTGAGCTTACCGTTCAACGTGCCAAGAAAGAAAACGTCTGCATCCAAAAAAGGCAGACGTTCTCTTCGAACAGCATACGTTCCCGTTCAAGCACCGTCGCTGTTAATACTCACGCCGTATCCGGCGGCGATGAGTTCCAGTTCGAAGTCAGTGAGTTCATCATCATTTGCAGCAGCGGTGGCGAGTTTATCAAAACTTCCGATGGCCTCTCCTACTTCCGCCGGTTCCAGTTTGATTCCCATCTCAGCCGCCTTTTCGATAGCAATGGCCGAGATTTCTTCGGTCGATTTTCCCTCGGAGAGCGCTTCGATCAGACCTTGGTCGGTCCGTACTTTCTTGTAGAATTCAATGATATTCGCGTTCATGAAAACCTCCATTGCAAAGCGTTGTTCTCTCAAATAGGCGCCGGGCCGAGCAACGGCATCAACTCCCCCGCACAGCTTCCGGGCACACGTCACCTAACGATGATTCCGGTCGTAGCACCAGTCCTGTCTGCGTCGCAGACACACCCCGCCAATCGTTTTGGGATGCTCTGTCAAGGTGTGGTGCACACCGCCCCGCTATACTGACTCGGACAAACAATCGTCGGGACAGAAACGCACTCCACAGCAAGGATCAGAGTAACCATGAACCAGAACATTATCGATTTTTACCAAGTGCTTCGTGAAGACGACGCCATGCTCGCCTCTCTCTCCCGGTGCGAAACCATGGACGAGATCATGGAGATCGCTGTCGAGGAAGGCGCCAAGCTCGGCTTTCACTTCACCAAGGAAGAGGCAATGGTGGCCGGCATGGACATCGACACGCTTCGTGCCAACGTCATGAACGACGACGAGCTCAACGATTTCGAGCTTGAGTTGATTTCCGCCGGATTTCCAGTCAACTGCAATGAAAAAGCAGGGACAAATATTGTCACTTAAGTATCACCGTGACGCGATACAACCGGTATCGGCACGATCCAGATGTATTGATATAGGGTGGCAAAGGTCGTTCCGAGTCTCCCTGCCGTTCATCCGATAGAGCGTCCCGGTTCGAACCGGTGACGCTCTTTTCCGTTAGGTTGCAAGGCGGTTGACCTTTCTTGGGCTATATAACGAACATTAGACAATCCTTCTCTTGGATCGCGGGATACCTATCCGCCAGGCGGGTGCCGACGCGGCTGCAATACCAAACCACCGAGTGCGGTGTCGCGGCGCTGGCGATGATCCTCTCTTATCATGGCCGGCATGTGCCAATGGAGGATATCCGCCGGGTGACCGGTGTCTCACGCGATTGTTTGAACGCGGGCGACATGGTCCGTACCGGCCGTCATTATGGGTTCGAATGCGCTGCCTACAGCCGTGAAGTCGACGATCTTCGGCACATGGATTTTCCATTCGTTGCGCACCTCAACTTCATTCATTTTGTTGTCGTCGAGGGCATGAGTCCGGATCTGGTCTTTGTCAACGATCCCGCCTGCGGGCGGTCCGAGATTCCGCTCGAACAGTTCAACGAAACGTTCACCGGTATCGTAATCACTTTCAGTCCGGGCCCCGACTTTGTCCCGGGCGGACATGAAAAACGGCTGTTTCAAGATCTCTGGCGACGGATCGATAGCGACGTGAAGGGCCGGTTCGCACTGGCGTTCGCCGCCGCATGTCTGTCGCCTCTGTCCTTGGTGTCATTGGCGCACATCCTCGGTGACGGCGCCGGATTGGCGCTGTCCGCCATCGCCGCAATGGCCGGTCTGTTGTTGATCCGCGGTGCATTCGGTTTCGCCCAAGCGATAGCCCTGGAGAGCGCTTGTTACCGTATGAGCACACGGCACACCACCGGGTTTCTTCGAACGCTCTTCGACCGCCCTTTTGCATACCTCAATTACCGGCTGCCGAGCGAACAGGTCAAAAGCGTGTACGACGCCGACAGGATCGCGTCCCTGATATGCAGGGAGATCCTCCCGGCTTTCCTGAAACTGCCGGGTATTGTGATTTTCCTGACAGCCCTGTTTCTGTTGGATCCCGCACTCGGCGGCATTGCCGCGACGACTATCCTTTTCAACATCGCTTGCCTGACGACACTTTCATTCTGGCGAACGGGAGAGAGGCGAAAGTGCGCACTTGGCAACGACACGGATTTTCGCAGCGTGCTCGGCATGATCTCCTCCATAGAAAACGACAAGGTCGCCGGGATGGACCGGGATTTCATCGCCGGCGGCATGGGAAAACAGGCGGCAAGAGCAGTCCTTGAACAACGCGACGCCGTCGTGTGTATCGCCCTACACGCCGCCTCACGTGCCATGGGATGCGCAACCCTGTTCGCGCCGATGATCGTGGCGGGCGGCATTTTCCGAGCCGGGTTGATTGATCTTTCTGGTGTTGTCGTTGCCGTGTTCCTGTCCTGTGCGCTCACCCTTGCCATTCGGGACTGGCCGCAGTTGCGCGGCAAGATCGACGAACTGCATCTGGCCTTGCTGCGCCAGGACGACCTCAACCTCGAATGTCCCGTCACGGACGAAGGCGTTTTGGCAGAGGTCACGGATCGCGATTCCCCCTTGCGGTTCGATGGTGTCGTCTTCGGTCACTCCCCGACCCGCCCACCATTGCTGAATGGCATCGACTTCGCGTTTCTACGCGATGCCGAGCAGGTTGGGATTACCGGACCGTCCGGCGGCGGCAAATCGACATTCGCGTCAGTCGCCGCCGGATTACACGTGCCCTGGACCGGCACCGTGGAAACGAGCGAGCGCGTGATGTGGATCGACAAGTCGCCGTTCCTGTTCGAAGGCTCGGTCCGAGAAAATCTGCTTCTGTGGCGAGATGACATGGACGACGCGATTCTCGCGCGTGCCGTTAAGGACGCCTGCCTCGACGAGGTCATCGCCGCACGCCCCGGCGGGCTCAATGCACCGGTCCTCGCCCGCGGCCGGAATTTCAGCGGCGGGCAGCGTCAACGGCTTGAGATCGCCCGTGCTCTGACGTTTAATCCAAGTGTTCTGATTCTGGATGAAGCCCTCGACGCCCTAAACCCGGCGCTGGAGGAGAAGCTTCGTGCAAACCTGCGCGCACGGGGCAGCGCCCTCATCATCGTCAGTCATCGCGCCTCGACCCTCGCTGCCTGCGATCGCGTTCTTCGTTTCGATGATGGCCGGCTGACGGAACCGACGGGCAACAACGCGGCGCACAGACAAACTGCATATATGCAGATTGAGACAGTTACCGGGTTGATCAAGGCCGAGGACCAGGTTGCGCACAATCAAACTGCTGTTCCGACGCGCGTGTCCGATTGCTACACACGCACTGTTCGATTTCAACTGCGGCAACACTGGCAGCAACCGCACCTGCCGCTATTGGCCCGACGACGCGGCACGGACGATATTGTTCGCCTCATCCCGGCACCGGCAGGGTACAGAATTGAGGGCAATACAGAGAGACCGCTTCCTGAAAATCTTGAAACGAATATGCAGTGTGTCTACGAGAGCGCAGATCTATGCGTGCAATCACCGGGCGTGCTGCTCCGTAACTGGCGCCGGATCGCATCCCCCGAAGTCAATCGCGCCAACCTTCTGACCATATACCTGAGCGCGGCCGTCATCGCGCTCGCCTTCTTTTCGTCATTATCATTCCTGACCACCGATGCGCCCCCAACGTGGAAGCTTTGGCTGAGCCTTGGCGGCTGTCTGCTGCTTGTCGGTGTGCTGGACAGCGGCCGGCGCTTGTCCGCATTACGCGCTGAACACCGTGTCCGTGTTGCTTCATACAACGATCTTCTGCAACGGCTCATCAGCACCCGCCCCGGGTTTTTTCGCCGCACCTCCCCCTCCGAACTAGGCCGGATGCTCGCCGGGTGGTACCGGTTGCAGAAACTCATGTATGCGCAAACTCTTACCAATGCCGCTGATATCATCGTTGTTGTCGCCGGTTGCATGTCTCTCGGCTGGCTCGACGTTCCCCTTGGACTTGCAGGCGTGGCGATGTCGGCTCTCTGGATCGGCGGGTGTTGGTGGATTGTCTCTTGCGCTATCGATGCGCAGTTGCGCCGCGATGATCAGGGTCAGGCGGGACGGCGGTTTCTACTCGACGTGATGCGGGGTATAGCCCGCCTCCGTATTGTCGGCGCGGAGGTGCGCGCGGCAACGCATTGGCGCAGAATGTTCGTTCAGAAGTGCGACTATTCGGTCCGTTTCGAACGAATTATGGCGATACGGCGGGAAATTGGAGACATCTGGTTCTGGACCGCGATGGGGGCGATAGCGTTGCTGGTCATGACAATCGGTGCGACGACGGAAGATGCCCGGTACGCAGCAGCGGTCTTACTTCTGGCGTGGATGACGTTCACCTCCACGATGCGGGTCGGAGATTCAATGGCCGACGCGCGGCTTGCATGCGGCTCTCTGACACACGTCCGCCGGCTCTTGGCTGCACCGATGGAACAAACCGGCACATCCCCGGCCGCGTCCTCGGCGATCACACTGGACAATGTGGCGTTCAACTACCACGGCAGTGACTCGGCTGTGCTGGAGGAGGTCTGTCTCAAGATCACACCCGGCTCGTTCGTCGCGCTTGTCGGTCCGTCCGGCAGCGGCAAATCAACCCTGCTTAGGTTACTGCTGAACTTCGAAGAGCCCTCCGCCGGGCAGATACTGCTCGGCGACCCGGCACTGCAGGATACCGATATCGCCAGCTGGCGGCGTGGCATCGGTGTCGTACAACAGGACGGCCAAATCGACAGCGCGACCACGATACGAAGCATCATTTCGGGTCTTGCAGACGTCAACCTCGATGCCGTCTGGCACGCTGCGGATCTGGCCCTGCTCGGCGATGACATCCGTGCCATGCCGATGGGCATGCAGACCATCGTCGAACACGGGAAACTATCGACCGGCCAGGAACAGCGGCTCCTGATCGCGCAGCAGGTCCTTCGCCGGCCTCATCTGCTGATCTTGGATGAAGCCACAAACGCGATCCCCGAAGCGCACCAGGCACGTCTTTTCCAAAACCTGCGCGCCGCAGGCATCGGCTGTATTCTGGCCACGCACCGTGAGAGCGCTATCGCCGCCGCCGACCGTGTGTTCGTCATGGATCGCGGGCGGATAGTCTGGGAGGGCTCGCCGACAGCTTTCGCTAAATCTAACGCGTTTACGGACATGGTACGCCGCGAACGTCTGGTGGAGAACGACGCATGACCGGAACCGAGAATTCACGACCTCGACAGGGCCTGTTCCGCGCCATTGCACTGGAACGTTATCGCGGTCCGCTGCAGCTCGACGTACCGCACACCTTGCCACCCTGGCGTCCGGGGCTTGTGATAGCCGCTGCGGCTATTGGACTTGCTGTCGCTTTGTTTTGGCTGTAGCTGGCAAAGCTCCTGTCCCTCCCAAAAAAGCTACGTTCGAACGTAGGCGTAGTGGAAGCCGCCAAGCTGAGGCGCCGCCGATATCAAACCGACGGTTTGGACGGCACGGCCATGGGGAGTGTCCTTGTCCAGACCGAGATGCATGCGATAGCCGTTGTAGTATTCGACATACCGGCACAGGCGTTTCCCAAGATGCCGCTGCATTGCCGCAACCTGGTGGCGAAGTGCAGCAACACCCACGTCGGTCACCGATCCGTTAACGTGACAAGGCCCTCACCTGATTTTTTTGCAGTCGACTTGCAACACCTCAACTGACACCGCGCGGCGCATCGCCATCAATCTGCACACGGCGCATTCTGCGGGGTTCGGTATAATCATTCGGGGCATAATGCTGGGTGCATCGGTTATCCCAGATCGCAACACTGCCCGGTCGCCATTCGAAGCGAACCTGGAAGTCGGGTGTCATCACGTGTTCCATCAGCATATTCAGCAGATGCCGGCTTTCCACATCCGGCACGTCAAGAATACGACGGGTATATGACGAGTTTACATAGAGCGCACGGCGGCCAGTCACCGGATGCACACGCACCACTGGGTGCTCGACCGGCGCCTCAACGGACAAACCCTTGTCACCGACAAATTCAGTGCCGGCAAATCGCAGAACGACAAGACTGTTGTCATGCTGTGCAACCAAGGTATCGAGGTGGCGCTTCAATCCCTCGGACAACGCGTCATAAGCTGCATACATGCTGGCAAAAAGCGTATCGCCGCCGGAATTCGGCGTCTCTTCACAGTACAGCACGGCCCCCATCGGCGGTTCCTTGAAATCCGTGTTATCCGTATGCCAGCGTCCGCCGACGTTAATCTTGCTGCCGTTACTTTGGATCAGGGACACATAATCGTTGCCGTCATACTTCGGCAGCTTCTTTGAATACGTCGGGTTACCGAACCGCTTGGCCAGTTCAAGGTGCCGCTCGACCGACATGTCCTGATCACGGAAGAATATAACCTGATGTTCCATCAGGGCGTCATGGATTACGGCGAACGTCGCATCGTCAACACCGGCCCCCAGGTCGATGCCAGAAATTTCAGCGCCAAGAGCTGGTGATATACGGCGCACCTGCAAGCCTGTCGTTGAATCCGATTGCTTGTTGTCGGTTTGGGGCTTGATCATCGTCGTACTCATAACTGAATCCTCCTGAATAAACGTCTCAACCGGCAGGACCATCCTGCTCTTCCCTATAAGCGCCATGCCGTGTGATTTTACTCATTCTGCGGCACGGCAAGCGTCGTCATTTGTTCAAGCGATAGCCTCTTTTGTCAGGCGCCAGGCGTTAACAACACTCAGACCGGCCAGTAGCGGTCTGAACAAACCTCCCGGCACAAACAGTCGATGGCCGCTTTCGGGCAAAGCCTCGAGGCAGATATTCACTTCATGGCTCTTTCGGATATGCGTACAGCAACTCATGTATTTTCTTTCCGTATATCCCGCATATGAAACCTTCTTATTCGCCAATCAGGTCTTTCAGATGATGCTCGACAAAAGCCGTTGTCATGTTTCCGGCACGAAATTCCGGGTGTTCGAGCGCATTAATCAGAAAAGCAAGATTACTGGAGACGCCTTCAATCCTGACTTCACGCAAGGCCCTCACCAGGCGGTCTGCGGCCGCGTTCCTGTCAGCGCCGTACGACATGATTTTCGCAATCATCGGATCATAAAAAGGCGTCACACTGTCGCCCTGCTGCACACCCGTATCAATCCGGATATTCTCCATGTCGCCAGGCCAGGTCAGAGTATCCAGACGTCCCGGCTGCGGTAGAAATCCCTTTTCCGGATTTTCCGCGCACACCCGGACTTCGATCGCATGTCCTTGCGGGGCGGGAATCTCCAGGAGTTCGCCACTAACATCACCGGCGGCAAGGCGAAGCTGCCGTTCGACGATATCAATGCCGAGAATTAATTCACTGACCCCGTGTTCGACCTGAAGCCGGGTGTTCATCTCCAGGAAAAAGAACGTATCCGACGCAGTATCGACTACGAATTCAACGGTGCCCGCACTTGCGTATTTCTGCGATTGCGCAAGGGACAAGGCCGCATCACAGATCGACTTGACCATATCCGGCGGCAGATATGGGGCCGGCGCCTCTTCGACAAGCTTCTGAAACCGTCGTTGCACGGAACAATCCCGTGTCGACAATGTTGCCGCGCGACCGTCGCCCAGACCAAAAACCTGAACTTCCACGTGCCGGGCTTTTTCAATGAACTTTTCCAGATACACCTTCCCATCACCAAAGGAACGGGTGGCCTGGTTTTGCGTGGCACGTAATGCGGCCTCAAGCTTGTCCGGCGTATCCACACGCCGCATGCCGATGCCACCGCCGCCACCGGCGGCTTTTACAAGCAGCGGATAGCCGATCTCATCGGCCGTCTGCACGATGGCAGCAACGTCATTTTCATCAAATGCCTCGCTCGCGGGTAATACCGGCACCCCCGCTGCGGCGGCAATATTGCGCGCACGCTCCTTGTCACCCATCAACTTTATGGTTTCCGGCGACGGGCCGATCCAGCGTTTTCCAGCGTCCATGATATGCGCTGCAAATGACGTATTTTCGGACATAAACCCGTATCCCGGATGTACTGCATCCGCATGCGTGCTCTCTATGGCCCCCAGGATCGCCTCGACGTTGAGATAGCTTTGCGCCGCCTGTGCAGGCCCCACCAGAACGGCTTCGTCCGCCTGCTGAACATGCTGGGCATCAGCGTCGGCCTCCGAATAGATCGCGACCGTCTGCAATCCCATTTTTTTGCATGTTTTGAATATCCGGCAGGCAATTTCACCCCGGTTGGCGACGAGTACTTTTTTCATATTCCTGTTTCTTCCAGACAGTTTGTAAGAATTTCGTTGAACACTCGCGGGCACTCATACTGGACCCAATGACCGCCATCCTGAATCCGGTGTATGCGAAGCGCGGGATGCAGTTTTTCCAGGGCGCGGCCATATTCCGGCTGGTTCTGCTGCACATAGGAATCCTGTTCACCCAGAATGATGTGAACACGCTTCAGCGGCAGGTCCGGACAATATTCAAGCAGCCGCCCAGTTCTGGAATACGGTTTTCCGCTCCGGCGTTTCTTGGTGGTATTGGCGATCTGCAGATCTATCGTTTCTTCGGTTATCCGACTGGGATCGGCGATCATCACAACGCCAAGATTGTGTCGATGCATATCCCTGGTCTCATCAACCGACATGTCCGGAGACGAGGACCGCAGTCCTGCAAAATTCCGCGATGGAATGCCCAGCCCCGCGGGGGCTGTCAGCACAAGTGAACGAAGTGCCCCAGGGGCCGATGCGGCCAGCTTTGCCGCCAAAGTTCCCGCGATAACCGTCCCGAATGAAAAGCCGACGACATCGATACCGTTGTCGATGTCCACAAGCCGGGCAAGTCCATCCAGCAGAGCCTCGGCAATCTCCTCGCCGGCATCTTCCATGGAAAAGTCATCGGAATCCCCAAATCCCGGCATGTCGGGCACGATCACGCATCTTTCTTCCGCGAGCGCCGGAATGGTGCGAATCCAATGCGTCCACGAACCGAACCCGCCGTGTAGAAGCACCACAGCAGGCCCATTTCCCCACATCCGCCAGGCGACCTTGCCATCGCGCCAGCGTAATTGATGCAGCGTTCCGCTTTCCGACAGTTCACTGATTGAGAGAGAAGCCGTCATTGCAGTTAATTCATCAGCTGTCGTCGGCCAGTTGAATGACGGCGGATCCCTTAATGACGGTGCGATCGTTGGCGACGCCTTCCACCTCCACCCGGACAAGACTCCTGCCGTCCACGACTTCCTTGCCGACAACCCTGCCGTCGAACACAACTGTATCGTCGGGTCTGACCGGGGCAACAAAGCGGCTTCGCACCTCGGTTACGAAAGCGCCCTTGCCGCCCCACATCACGACCGTCTGACTAAGAAAGCCCATGACCAGCATGCCGTGGGCGATCACCCCGCCGAGACCTGCCTCGACGGCGAAATGATGATCGTAATGGATTCGGTTATAGTCACCCGAAGCCCCCGCATACATTACGAGTTGCTGCTTGGTGACAGGCGGTTTTTCGAACATGAAGAAATCGTTTTCGTTGACATCTTCATACCGCCTTTCCTTGGCCTCGCTGGTCATGTGGCTATCCCTGTGTTCTAGCGTTGCAACGTAGAATCAAACGTCTGACCGAATTCTGCCTGCCCGACGATCTGCGCCGAACGATCGTGACCGGCGTGCAGCACATGCGTTTCCAGATCGCGGATGTAACGTGCCAGCGGGAACTGATCGAACATTGCCGTCGAACCGGCGTTGTGGATGATCTTGTGCGACAGTTCGAAAGCGACATGAGCCGCCATTGATTTCGCGGAAATCGAAAGCAGTTCAGCCTCTACAACGCTCTTGGTTTTCCAGGAGCGTATGGCGTCATGGAAAAGCGCTTCCGCTGCCAGCAACTGAATTTTCATTTCGCCGGTACGTAACTGGACAATGCCATCGGCGCCTTTCCCGCGCCCTCCGACGTACTGGAGATACCAGTCATACATCCCCTCAGCCGTGCCGAGATAGTTCGCGGCGAAACCAAGGTGGAATTTGCCCTGCAGACGCGCTTTCGGATACGTACCCGGAGCGCAGAAGACGTCAGCGTCGGGAATGAATACATCATCAAGCGTGATCACCGGGCTGGAGGCGCAGCGCATCCCGGCCGGACGATACCAATCAAGGTCAATACTAACCCCGTCCATTTCAGGCCGGATCAGCACCATCTGGTGATTCTTTGTGAAATCCTCTTCTCCCGCCAGCGCGGCAAAGATGATCGCAAATCCCATCGTCGGACCGTTGGTCGCATAGTTCTTTTCACCGCGCACGATCATTCCGCCATCGGTCGGCGTTGCTGTCGTGTTCATCATGTACATGTGACGTCGCTTGGCTTCAGAACCGACGAACGAGCCGAGGAACGGGCGTTCGAAGCCCGGCTTGATATACCGGTCGTACTGGTCCTGTGTCCCAAGATCGTTGATGGCCCAGATCGTATGGTTGTGGACCTGATAGCAGTGCGCGGTCCCGCTGCATCCCCGGGCAATAACCCGCAGTGCCTGCAGATAGGTGGAAGGATCATCCGTGTCGAGGTTACTGCCTTTACCACCCTTGTCTTTCGGCAAGGTGGTTGCCAGCCAGCCTTTTTCGAAGAGAGTTTGAATATTCTCAACAGGCATATCGGCGTTTTCGTCATACTTGCGGCCACGCGGCGCGAACTCGTTGATCGCTATCTCGTGGAGTTCCTTGATTTCCTTGCTTTGCAGGGCTTCAACCGGATCTATCATTTCGTTATCTCCCAAATGTATTGATGACTGGTGTTTATCCGTCCGCGGGTTCGGTTTGTGACCGCGACATACTTTCCACAGCCCGATCACGCAGATCGAGTTTGCGAATTTTTCCACTGCCCGTTATTGGCCAATCTTTGATGAAGCTGACGTAACGCGGGACTTTGTAACTGGCGATCTGCGACTTGCAGAAGTCGATCACGTCCTCGCACCTGACATTCGCCTGATCTTCGGTTTCGATGTAGACATAGCCGATCTCGCCCATACGTTCGTCCGGCACACCGACTAGCGCGACTTCCTTGATGCCAGGCATTTTTTTGATGAAGTCTTCAACCTCGAGCGTGGCGACGTTGAACCCGCCGGGCTTGATCATTTCCTTGATACGGCCTTTGAAAAGAAGTTGGCCATCCTCGCGCAGGGCACCAAGATCACCGGTCTTCAACCAGCCATCAACGCTCCGCGATGCCGCCGTTTCCTTGGGCATTTTGTAATATCCCGGCGACACCGTGTACGCTTTCACCTGAATTTCGCCCATGGGGCCAGCCCCCAGATCTTCATCCGAGTCCGGGTCCGCGATGCGAATTTCCACATCCAGCATCGGGCGTCCACAGCTCGCGATGCGGTCCTCAAGCGGGTCGTCCCAGAAGCTGCGGCAGACTGCGTTCGAGGTTTCGGAAAGGCCATACACATTCGTCAGATGCGCCGCGCCCAGATCTTCGCATAGCCATCGAAAGGATTCTGCGCGCAACGGCGCCCCGGTGCCGGTTCTGAGCGATGAAAGATCGTAATTCGAAAGCTCCGGAAAACTTCTGAGATCGCGGACAATAGGCTCGACATAAAAGCTCATCGTCACTTTTTCAGCTTCAACGAGCTGGCAGAAACGTTCGGCACTGAAACCGTCTTCGATCAGCACAATCGCGGCGCCGGCCAGAAACGGCGACAATGTAAAAGAGGTGCCAGTGGCACTGAACAGCGGAACAGAGGCCAGATATCTGTCGGTATGATCAAGCCGCATCCTGCTGATTGTATTGAAATTATTCTGTAAAAGCGGGCCGTGACAGACCATCGCACCCTTGGGAAAGGATGTTGTCCCCGAAGTGTACATCAACTGCGCGACATCCGTGGGGGCACACTTGTCAGCAAAGGATCGGTACACACCATCCCCCGCCATCAGGTCTCGCCCCTGCGTTTCGATGTCGCTGAATGGCGTTACATTTGCCGGCATGCTGTCGCCGATCCCTATGACCAGCTTGAGCGCGGGGAAAACATCGCTCGACCAGTCTCCCCGGGTATATGCAGGGACATCCGGATCTATGCGGTTCAGGATATCGTAGTAATTTACACTGGGAATGCCCTTGGACATGATCAGGGCTTTGCTGTCGCTTTGCTTTAGAATGTAGCGGATTTCCTCGTCACGAAACCGGGTATTGATCGGAACAAGGACCGCGCCAATGGCCGGCACGGCCCATCTGGCCAGCAGCCATTCGAGGCAGTCACTAGACCAGAGTGCAACACAATCGCCATGCCGGACGCCGCTTTCGATCAGCCCGCGGGCCAGGGATTCCGCACGCTCTGCCAGTTCGGAGAAAGTCAGCCGGTGCTTGCCCGCAACAATCGCCAGCCTGCTGCCATGCGTGTTTCGCCCCCAATCGAGGGCTTGCGAAAATGTTTGCTGTCTCCATTCTTGCGACATGTGCACCGGCCCTGGTTCCAGTCGCCCGTGTCAGCGCCGCGTCTCAGGACCGCCGCTGACGTAAATCACCTGACCGCTGACGAAGCTGGCATCATCGCTACAAAGGAATGAAACGGTATTGGCGATATCCTGCGGCACACCAACCCGGCGGACGGCGATATTCTTGGCCCGTTCGGCCTTATACTCTTCGGGGTCAAAGCCCAGGCGCACAGCCGTGGCCTGGGTCATTTCAGTGTCGATGAAGCCGGGCGCCACGCAGTTGACGTTAATGTTATAGCGGCCCAGCTCCAGTGCCAGTGTTCTTGTGAACCCTTGAAGCCCCGCTTTTGCTGTCGAATAGTTGAGCTGCCCCCGATTGCCGAGTGCCGAGGTCGAGGAAATATTCACGATCTTGCCATACTGCTTCTCGACCATAACGCGCTGCGCTGCACGGGTGCATACGAACGTGCCTTTCAGGTGCACGCCCATGACCAGATCCCAGTCGTCATCACTCATTTTGTAGATCAGATTGTCGCGGGTGATACCGGCGTTGTTCACCAGGATATCCAGCGACCCAAGGTTCTCGACAACATCGCTGACCATGGCATCGACATCTGCAACATCGGACACATCACACTTATAAGCCTTGCAGATCACGCCATGCTGTTTGGCAATTTCATCTGCGGCTGCCGATGCAGCATCGATATTGATTTCACAAATCGCAACGTTCGCCCCATGCCGGGCAAATTCCTCAGCCGTTGCACGGCCAATACCACCCGCACCACCTGTGACAACGGCCGTCCGGCCGGAAAATTTCTTAGACATAATAGTGTTCCACCCAATTCGATCTTTTTTTGAGCCCTCGCCAACCAAGGCAGAGCCTTGTTCAGCCGTGGCGACGTCACAATGTGACGCTAAATACCAACACTATTTTTTAATATTGTCACGTATTAAATAGTATCAATTTTCAGGAATTAGCCAAATAAACTCCCTTTGGCATTGCGACAATGCCAGTTACAAACCCATATGGATGAAGAATCGGGGTCGTCAGCAGGTTTACAGCGGCTCGCGCCCGACAATCCGAAGACCATAACCTTCCAGACCCGCAACACTGCGATTGCTATTGGTCAGCAGAATCATGTCCGACACATTGAGGTCTGCAAGAATCTGCGCCCCGGTGCCATAATCGCGAAGATTGCTGCCGCTTGTCTGGGTTGACTGCTCTCGTTGGCGCAAGGCATCAGACGGGCTGGTATTGTGCGTTTCACGCAGAAATACGATGACGCCGCTGCCCAACTCACCGATCCGCTCCATGGCGCGGTAGATTTCGCCACCATGCTCATAAAACAAATCGCCGACGATATCATCGAGCAGGTTGACCGAGTGCATACGCACATGGGTCGGTGCGTCGCCGCAGATATCACCCTTGACCATGGCGACATGCTCAACGCCATCCACACGATTTTGGAAGACAATGATCTTGAACTGGCCGCCGTGACGGGATTCCAGATCCCGTTCCATAACGCGCTCGATCAGCTTTTCATTGCGTCGCCGATAGGCAATCAGATTGGCAATAGTGGCGATTTTCAGATCGTGCTCTTTTGCAACCTCCACAAGGTCCGGCAGCCGCGCCATGGTACCGTCTTCGTTCATGATCTCACAAATCACACCGGACGGGGTCAACCCTGCGAGTCGTGCCAGGTCAACGGCGGCTTCAGTATGACCAGCGCGGACCAGTACACCGCCATCCCGGGCGCATAGCGGAAACACGTGCCCCGGTGTCGACAGGTCGTTCCGGCCCTTGGCATTGTCAACGGCGACAGCAACTGTTCGCGCGCGATCCGCCGCGGAAATACCCGTTGTGACGCCTTCGCGCGCTTCAATCGACACGGTAAAAGCGGTGCTTTGCCGGTCACCTTCACGCCGGGGCATCAACGACAGACCAAGCTCCTTGATACGCTGCTCGGTCAGTGAAAGGCAGATCAGGCCTCGGCCGAATCGCGCCATAAAATTGATCGCCGTAGCATCAGCGAATTCAGAGGCGATGATGAAATCCCCCTCGTTCTCGCGGTCTTCATCATCAATCAGAATGACCATCTTGCCCTGGCGGATATCGGAAATCACATCCTCGATCGGAGCCAGATTGGAGGCCTCGTCCCGCATATCCGTTTGCGGATCAGCATACGCTTCTGCTTGTTTTTCCATATCCTTGAATTCGATCCGTTAAATCTGTAATCCAGCAAAGCACAATTCTAAGAAAATGACTCGCTGAAAAGGGGTTAATTTGTTGATAATGTATCCTCTGCACGGCCTGCATGAAAGCCCCACGTGTGAATAATCGACCCCAATCAATCCGAACCATGCCCGATCGCCCGACACAATCTTTCTGTTTCATCTTTATGTTCGTCGTGTTGTGCCTGCATTTTGCCCTGGGTCAGTTTCACCGGAGTGCCGGTTCCGTGCTGGCGCCGGTTCTTGTTGATGAGATGTCGCTGAACGCACAACAGATCGGCATCGTGATGGGCAGCATGTTTCTCGCCCAGGGGCTTATCCAGATTCCACTTGGCCTGCTCATACACCGCTATGGCTGCCGGATTATCATAGCAACGACCGCGATGTTAGCGGTCGCCGGGTCGTTGCTGATTTCATTCGCAACG
This sequence comes from Rhodospirillales bacterium, assembly GCA_965227245.1. GTDB lineage: Bacteria > Pseudomonadota > Alphaproteobacteria > Rhodospirillales > Casp-alpha2 > UBA4479. The sequence continues at coordinate 106,821 of OZ245728.1, forward strand.
GATTGGACCAGCATACTCGCCGGCCGGTTTCTGTTGGGCATCGGGTTTGCTGCAGCATTGCTTGGCGCGTACACCGTCCTGGTCAAATGGAGTGACCCCCGCAAAATCGCCTCACTGACCGGGCGGTTTCTGTTTTTTGGAAATATTGGCGGGTTATTTGCGACAGCCCCGTTCGCCTATGTGATCGAGATTTTTTCCTGGCGGTCCGTATTTCTGTTCATCGGCATTGCAACACTGGCCATGGCAATCATAACTTACGTTTCTGTCCGCGATGTTCCTGAGTCGTACAAAACCACAAACAAGAACTCAGACCCGATTACCTTGCGCAGCAGCATTCTCGGGCTTTTATCCATCCTGAAAGACAGCAGGATCTGGCCTGCTCTCAGCATATCCATTTTCATGTACGCCCCACTGCAGGTTCTGATCGGGCTGTGGGCCGGCCCTTTTCTGAAAGACGTGCATCATCTGGCAGCGATTGATCGCAGTTATATTCTGTTCGCAATGGCCGTCGGCATGAATATCGGCATGCTGATCTATGCCCCCATTGAGCAGTACTTCAATACCCGGCGCAAAGTCATACTCTCGGCCATGACCTTTATTTCAGCACTGTTTTTAATTCTCGCAGCAGTCGGTTATGCGAATGTGTGGGCAGCCGTGGCCTTGTTTCTCGTGATCACGGTATGTGCCCCTTTTTTCGTTCTCGTACTGGCTCACACCCAGGCTTTGTTCGATGCCGAGTATGCAAGCAGGGTTGTTTCGCTGGTCAATCTGCTGGCGATTTCCGGCATCTTCGTGATGCAATATCTGACAGGCTTGCTCATATCCTTGGTAACCGACAACCCCGACGTTACCGGATCAACGACGGGATACCGGCTGGTATTCATGTCCGTTGGCATCGTCTTCTTCCTGATGATGCTTTCATACCGCAAGACCAAGGATATCCCGCCGCAAGGCTAGAACTTCGGTTTGCGCTTTTCCTGAAAGGCCGCAACGCCCTCGGGGAATTCCGTTCCCGCAAAACAGAGTGCCTGCCCCATCGCTTCCATTTCCGCTGCGGTTTCAAAATCGCAGGGGGCCGCCGCGAATTGTCTTTTGGCGAGGGCCAGGGCATTCGGCGGCAGTGCTGCCAGTTCCTTGGCGAGGTCCAGTGCCTGCATCTGAACCTTTCCTGTTTCCGCCATTACATCGGCGAGCCCGCAAGCGACCGCTGCTTCACCCTTGAAATTCTTCGCGTGCAGAAAGGCATGCTGAGCCCGGCCAATCCCAATACGTCTGGGCAGGGTATAGGAAACCCCGAAATCGGGGCCCAGCCCAACTTTCAGAAACGGGAAGCCGAGTGTCGTTTCAGCGTCCACTACGACGGTATCACAGGCAATCGCCAGCGCCGCACCAGCGCCCATCGCATATCCTTCGACAGCGGCGACAATCGGCTTTTCAGACGTCAGCAAGGCCCGCGCCACCATGTGTCCACGCTTGATGCGGTGCCGCCCGGACACCATGTCGATATCGGCGAGACTCGCAAGGTCTCCGCCCGCGGAAAAATGTCCGCCGTTGGCCGTGATCATCAGCACCCGGACATCCGCATTGACCAACGCATCATGCAGCGCGACCAACAGGCCTTCCCGCAGTTCAGGCCCTAGCGCATTCCTCTTTTCCGGCCGGTTCAGGCTTATCCTGGCGATATATTCAGCCGGATAGTCGGTGACGACGATCTGGGGATCACTCATAATTTGGCTCCTTCCCATGGTGCAACGGGCTAAAAAGGGACATCTGGCGGCTACAGCACAAACCAGCGGTTCACGAATGCGATATAAATTCCTGCAACGATCACGCCGCCGACGGAATAGGCAGCATTCAATCGCCATGAGAGATACCACGGTGAAAGTTGCAGGATCCGCGTCATGAAAAGAGTAAGTCCCGATGCAGGCGACGCTGGCGTGCCAGCCCCCCATATAGCTGACATGCAGAGCGCCAGACTAACCTGCTGGACACCCAGAGCTTCCCCGGGAAACACCTGCCCCAGCAGCACAATCAGAACCAGCGGGTGCAGCATCAGCATCGTACACAGCAGCATGAAACCCAGCAGGACGAAGATCGCCGACCATCCGTGAATGCCGGCTTCGATAAGGCCCGAAGAAACCGCTTCAGGATCGACAATCAGCGCTGCAGCGTATCCAAGAAAATTCGCAGAGAGAAATACGACTATTTCCGCCCGTAGCTTGGGAATGTTGTCAATGACACTTGTCGCCATGCCGACAAGGCTGCCATGCCCACCGTTTCTGGAAAGCAGGGCCTGCCAGATGATGGAGATGAGGGGCGTAACGAGAAAAATGGCGATCGGCATGGTGACCGTCAGCGCTTCTGAAACATAAACAATCGTGCCGACCAGCACCACTGCCAGAATACCGATCTTGCAAATCGTATCTGCTTTTAGCTTCACCGGGACCGGCACCTGCGTGCCGACGGGAGGTGGCTTGCGATGCGTGAGACGGTCAAATGCCCAACCATAGGTCAGCAGGAGAAATGCCAGCGGCACCCCCGGCACGGCCAGTTTGAGCCAGGTCATTTCCGGCATGATGTAGAGGATCACCGCCACGCTCACGAAGAACGGAGACCACGATGCAGCCAGAGTGAAACCACGGCCCATGGCACAGGCCATCCGTTCACGGGCATTGCTGTCTAGTTTTCCATAGAGGAACGTGGAAAGCAGGCTCATCGCAGCAAAATTAGTCAACGCACCAAAAAAGTGAGCAGACAGGGTAAGGGTCGCATAGCGCCGTCCGGGCGGCTGGCTGACGATCACTTCACGCACAGCGTACATCGACGGACTATTCAACGCCGGGTATTGCAGGAATGCCACCGCCACAAACAGGGCCGCGAAAATCAGTGTCCCTTTTGTCGCTTTCACAACCGACTCGATGACACCGCCTTCCGGAAAAGCCGCCAGACAGCCGATCAGCACAAGGCACAAACCAGTCACCAGTTGCTGGCGGGGTACACGGTATATCTCGAGTATTACAAAAAGCCCGAGCACCAGGGATGCCGCGACCGTGGTCTGCGGCCACCCCCCAAGCGCACCGATGCTGGCCAGCGCACTACAGAGGAACAGCAGAAACGTTCCGCTCATGTTCCGGAAATTCAGCTTGTCGGGATGCGGCGTTTCCATTGTTCCGGTATTCGACTGATCCATGCTCAAACCTTCATGCCAAGCTTGGACATTGCCTGTTCGCGAAGCTTGAACTTCTGGACCTTGTCCGTCCCGCCGGTCAGCGGGAATTCATCGACGACAAATACGGCTGCCGGCACCTTGAATGAAGAAATCCGGGCCGAAAGATATGCCAACACCTCATCTTCCCGGAGGTCAGCTTCGCCATCGGGAATCACGAAAGCGATGCCCGCTTCCCCGAATTCTGGGTCCGGAATGCCAACGACGGCCGCCATCTGGACCCCCGGAAACGTCTGAATTGCAGCTTCCACTTCTGTCGTCGAAACATTGAACCCCTTGTGCTTGTATCCATCCTTGACCCTGCGCAGAAACTTGAGCGCCCCGCTATCCAGAATGACCCCCAGGTCACCGGAATAAAGCCACCCATCTTGCGAGATACACGCGGCTGTTTCAGCGGGCTTGTCGAAATAGCCGAGCATAACCGAGTATCCGCCGATAGCGATTTCCCCTTCCTGACCGGGTGGCAGATCGGCTCTGGTTTCAGGGTCGACAATCCGTAGCGGACAATCCGGCAAAGGCCACCCCTGATGACCCAGGCGATCTTCCAGCGGATCATCAAGATAACAGCGGCTGACGAGCCCTGTGGACTCCGTTAATCCGTAACCCGAGGTGAAACCGTCTGCCCCGAGAACCTCAATGGCGCGGAGAAAATGGCTACTTTGACTGCTCAGGATAACCCCGCCACGTAATGAGCCGAACTTGCCCTTCTCATAAGCCGGATGCCTGGCAATCCGCTCGATCATGGTCGGTAGCAAATGGGCGAACGAGCACTTTTCCCGGCTCACCGACGCGATGAAATCCTGTGCGTCGAAACGCTCCCGCAGATGAATTTCGCAGCCGCGCGACCAGAACATCAACAGCCCGTTCAGACACCCGAGCACGCCGAACAGAGGCACCGTCAGATACAGACTGTCCGCCGGTGAAAGTTTCAGATAACCGCCGCCGTCATAAGCTTTGCGCCAGATACAGTGCGACAGCATCGCGCCTTTCGGCAAAGACGTTGTCCCGGAACTATAGGCGATCAAACCCGGGCTATCCGGATCTGTGTTATATGCCGGCATCGGGGGGTCGTCCCCTTCGGGCCACCGGGTGATGTTGCTGAAGTGTTCAGGGACGGGGTCCAGCGCGACAACAGCGCGCAGATCGGGAAACGGATCAGACGGCAACTTTCCCGAAACCAAAGCCGGCTGTGATTCCGATAGTTCCCCAGCAAAATCACGGAACGATCCTGTGCCGGGGATGAAGACCATCACACTTTTGGATTGTCGGATCTGATATTCATATTCCGGGCGTTTCAGACGCGTGTTGATAATGACCGGGATCACCCCGATTTGTGCCGCACCGAACCACAAAAACGCAAATTCGGGACGATTCGGCGCCCAGATGCCAATGGTTTCGCCAGGCTGCACGCCGAGGGCGGCAATTCGGGCTGACGCCAGATCTGCTTCTCGCTTGAGATCATGGAAAGAAAAGGATCGATCCTGAAACCTGAGGGCCGTCTTATCGCCGTAGGTGTCGGCAATATAGCGGATTGATTCCGCATACGTCAGCCCCAGGAACGGATTGATATTCTTGTCCAAGGCCACGATTAAGCCCTTTTGACAGAGGGATTGTCGAAATCCAGAAGTTCCGCCGCCATCTCTCGAAGCTTGAATTTCTGTACTTTGCCCGTCCCTGGCGTCAGCGGAAATTCATCAACAAAAAAGACGTATTTCGGCATTTTGTAGCCGGACAGCTTCGGCTTGAGAAAATCAAGGAGGGTCTTTTCATCAAGCTCGGCATTTTTCCGCTTGATGACAAACGCAGCACCAATTTTTTCCGCCACGGGGTCCGCGACACCGATCACTGCGGCGCCATAGACGGACGGATGCTGATTGATCGCGAACTCAACCTCTTCGGGTGAAACATTAAAGCCGCGCGACTTATAGCCATCCCCCAAACGGCCAAGAAACTGGACACGACCTGTGGCATCCATTTTCCCCATGTCGCCGGTTCTGAACCAGCCGTCGGGGCGAATAGCGGCTGCGGTTTCATTCGGCTTCTTGTAGTAGCCGAGCATCACGCAATAGCCACGCACCCAAAGCTCGCCCGGTTCGTTGACAGGCAACTCTTCAAACGTCTCGGGATTAACAACTTTGATGTCGACATCCGGCAACGCCCAACCCTGCGTCGTATGACGAATCTCGCGGGGATCATCCCAACGGTTCCGCGTGGCAACGGTTGTTGTTTCCGTCAGGCCATAACCTGTCATCACGCCCGGGATACCGATCACATCGGCAACCGTATTCAGAATGTCGGGGTCAATCGAGAGCGTATAGGATATTTTCAGTGAAGAACGGTCATACTTGTCAAAGTTCGGACATTCCACGATCTGTTTGACCGTGGGCGGCAACAGGTGAAGTGCCGTTACTTTTTCTTTCTCGACGGCCGCCAGGCATTTATCGGCGTCGAACTGCTCGCCGATTACCAGTTTCGCCCCCCGTGCAAGATACGGCAGCACCCCATTCAGAATAGCCATGGACCCGAACATCGGGATGGCCATATAGAGACAGTCATCGACGGTCATGTCGACACGATCACCGATGTCATATGCTTTCCGCCATACGCAATGAGATATCATCGCGCCTTTCGGCAGAGCCGTCGTCCCCGAGCTGTAACTGATCAGACTTGCAGCCTCCGGATTTGATTCCATCTCCGGCATCGGAGCATCATTTTCAGCAAGCGTTGACCAGGCAAGCGCACCTTTGTATTGCGAGTCAAAGTCGTCGACGACCAGCACGTATGAAAGTGCCGGCAATGTCTCGCTGCCCAATTCACCGGGCACCCCATCACGAATGGCCGGTGCCAATGCGCTCAACTCATCGAGAAAATCACGGAACGCTCCTTCACCCGGAATAATGACGGCGCGCGTATCCGATTGTGCCAGCTGATAAGACAACTCCTCCTGGCGCAGTCTGGTATTAATCATCACCGCAACCAGACCCATCTGTGACGCGCCCAGCCAACTCCAGATAAATTCTGGACGGTTCGGCAAGAGGATAGCGACCTTGTCACCCGGTTTCAGGCCCAACGATGCGAACCGCGCCGAAGCATGATCAATTTCGCGTTTGATATCCGTGTAGGTGAACCGTTGATCACGAAAGACAACGGCTTCCCGGTCCATGAACTTGTCCGCGATATACGCGATGCTCTGACTGTATGTCATGTCTCGAAAAGGGTTCATCCGCTCGTGTCTCCGTACCAATTCATGTTTTTTATGGATTTAATCCAATTCTGCCTTCAGGCGCTGAAGCGCCTGTTCACGCAGTTTGAATTTTTGAACTTTTCCAGTGCCTGATGTCGTCGGAAAGGAATCCGTTTCAAACACATGCGCAGGCACTTTAAAGCCCGCCAGGTTTTCTTTGACAAATGCGACCAGAGTTGCGGCATCGAAGTCCGCACCCTCGGCAAGGATGACGAAGGCCACGCCTATTTCGCCGAAATCCTTGTGCGGCACAGAGGTAACCGCAGCATCGCCTACAGATGGATGACGCAACAGAACCGTTTCCACTTCAGCTGTGGAAACATTGAAACCCTTGTGTTTGTAGCCATCGACCAGGCGGCTGATGAATCTGAACGAACCATCGGCGAACATCTCGCCTGCGTCACCGGTCTTGTACCATCCATCGGCGGTAAACGCGCGAGATGTCTCTTCGGGTTTGTTGTAATACCCGATCATCGTGTTGTAACCACGGACCTGAATTTCCCCGATCTGTCCCTGGGGCAATTCCTCGTTGGTATCCGCATCGGCAATCCTGACCTCGATGTCAGGCAGGGGTTTTCCATGCGTGGTGATTCTTGTCTCCAGCGGATCATCGGCCCACGTCCGGGTACAGGCACTTGATGTTTCGGTCATGCCATAACTTGTAATGACCCCATCGATCCCGAATTTTTCTACAGCCGTCGTGTAGACATCGCGATCCACCGTAAGCAGGATACCTGTGCGTAAACTTGAAATGTCGTACCGCTCAAAGTCGGGCAATTCGAGAATCTTGCTCATCATTACCGGCAGCAAATAGATGGCCGTGCTTTTTTCCGCCTGCACGGTCGCGAGCAGTTTTACGGCATCGAATTGTTCGGCAAGCGCAACCGACGAACCGCCAACCCAGAACGTCATCACGCCGTTAACCGTCGACAATATCGAGAACAGCGGAATACAGAGGTAAAGCTGATCCTCTGGGGTTTGATAAAAGCGTGCGCCGTGATCTGCAGCTTTCCGCCAAACGGCGTGTGACAGCATCACCCCTTTCGGCAACGCCGTGGTTCCCGAGCTGTAAACGATCTGTGCCGGGGCTGCAGGGTCCGTCTCGTAATCAAGGGGGGCGTTTTCCTCATACGCAATGTCATGCCAATGATGCATACCTGGGCGCATGTTCCCATGGCGGACCGTCGTGATGATAAAGTCCAGCATCGGCAGCTTGTCGCCGCCAGGACCTGCATCCTTATCGGCGGTGTTGTCAGGCAGCAACGACAGAACGTCACCGAGAAAATCACGATAGGCCGTAGCCCCCGAAACCACGACCGCCCGACTGTCTGATTGCTGAATTTGATAATGGGCTTCTTCCAGACGAAGGCGGGTGTTCATTAAAACTGCGACCAGCCCGATCTGGGCGGCCCCCATCCAGATAAAGATAAAATCAGCGGAATTCGGCATCCAGATTGCGATTTTATCGCCGCGCCGAAGCCCCAGCGACGCAAGACGGCGCGAAGCACGGTCGATTTCACGCTTAACATCCGAAAAGGAATACGTCGTGCCTTCGAAAACCAGCGCTTTGCGATCAGCATAGCGCTCGCACACCGTTGATAAGGCCTCAGCGTAGGTTTTTCCTGTAAACTCGTTCATATCCATTCCAGGCGCAAAGCACCGTGTTTCAAGGAATACATCTTTTAATAGACATACCCACCACGACCACTTACTTGTTGAACAACACTATTCAATTCCAGGAAATTGTGCTTCTTCACTGGACGCATCCATCCAAAGCAGAATCGGATGTGCTGCAGGAATTTTGACACGGTTTCGAGTGACGATATTGTAATGGACTTAGCTGTAACATTTTCAACTATCTGCTATAATCGCTCAAATCCGACGAAAACGGGGGATAACCAGAGCAAGTGCGCTTGCGAGTGCGCGAGAACAAACAGATTAATATCGTTTCAATAAGAGATCAATGTAACAATATAATATGGTATAATTTAGCAAAATTGATATCATTTTGTTACGAGATAAGAGGAGCACAATCATGTGGACACCTGACATTTCAGCGATCGGCGGGCCAAGGTATCTGGCATTGGCAAGCGCCATCGCTGAAGCCATTAACAGTGGCGAACTGGAAGCCGGCAGCCAATTACCCCCGCAACGCGAACTTGCGGAAAAGCTCGGCGTGACGGTCGGCACTGTCGGTCGGGCGTATATGGTGGTGAAAAAACGCGAACTCGTCACTGGCGAGGTTGGGCGAGGCACATTCGTCAAAAAGCTCGAAGATAAAGGCGCTTATGCCAACTTCCTGCCTGAACGCAAGCCGGGCACGATTGATCTGGCCTGCTTTCGCATTCCCGTCGATGATATTGTCAGTTCACTCGCCAATTCTTTTGCAAGCGTCGCCAACCACACCGTGTTGCTGCCGCTGATCGCATACCCGCCCGCAGCGGGTTTCACCACGCACAGGACCGCTGGTTCAGCATGGATCAGCCGAACAGGTCTCGACGTGCCGCCCGAGCGGGTCATCGTCTGCAACGGCGGACAGCAGGCCCTGCTGACCGCTATCATGACCCTCGCCAGCCTCGGCGGGCCGATCCTCTCGGAAAGGTTGACGTATTCCGGTCTCAAATCGATCGCTGCATTGCGGGAAATTTCCCTTGAGCCCGTGGACATGGACGACGAGGGGATTTTGCCCGAAGCAATAGAAGCAGCACACAAAAAATCCAACGGCAGAATAGTCTATCTGCAGCCGACCGTGCATAACCCGCTCGGGTGCACCATGTCACTGAAACGTCGCGAGAAAATTGCCGCCATTGCGCGGGCCAACGACCTGATTATCATTGAAGACGATGTTGCCGCCGCCGGTGTCACCGACCGGGATGCGCCGATCGCTGCGCTGGCACCGGAACGCACAATCTATATCACGAGCCTGTCAAAGTGTGTCAGCCCGGCACTCCGCACCGGATTTATGGCCGCCCCGACGTCTCTGGTCGAACCTCTGTCAAACACGATACACACCCTGTCGCTTGCAAATCCGCCGCTGATCTTTGAAACGGCGTCTGTCCTGATCATGAATGGTGTTGCCGATAAGATTGCGCAGCAGAACAATGAAGAACTTGCGCTCCGCCACAAACTACTGACGCAAGATCTCAACGGGATCAGCGTCAGCCACAATCCGGCGGGTTTCTTTGCGTGGCTGAATTTGCCCGAGCACTGGTCGTCCAGTGAATTTTCGGATGCCGTCCAGCGCTCGGGCGTGTCCGTGGTTCAGGCGGAAAATTTCTATGTCGGGGGCGGCGAAATCCCGCATGGCGTGCGCATTTCCTTGAATCCGCAAACCAACATGACCGGGCTCAAGGATGCTCTGCGCATCATACATAAAGTCGTCGAAGAGCACCCGAGCCCGAAATTTGCCGTGGTTTGATATCTTTTTACGAATTCCCGAACAGACTGTCCGCGTCAGATCGGGTCCCAGTTAAAGACATCTGCCGACCGGTCCAGATCATAGAATGACGCCTGCAGAGCCGGCATGGCGTGGTCCTTGATCCGATCCGGTGTCCATCCTTCTGAATTATGGACTGAGCGTATCGGCCGGTTTTGCGAAATGAAGAATATCTCGTTGTTCCGCACGGCAAAAATCTGGCCGTTGACGCCGGCGGCATCGTCACTGCAAAGGAATGTCGCCAGCGGGGCTATCTTATTTGGCGTCATTGCCATTATTTTCTTCACACGCGCTTTCTGATCTTCCGTTTCCTGAGGAATGGACCCGGTCAACCGGCTCCATGCGGTGGGCGAAATGCAGTTAGAGCGCACATTAAATCGCAACATGTCTAGTGCAATCGACTTCGACAGACCGACAATGCCCATCTTCGCTGCCGCATAGTTGGACTGCCCGAAGTTTCCGATAAGCCCGGAGTTGGACGTCATGTGAAGGTAGGCTCCGCTTTCCTGCTTTCGGAAATGCGGGGCGGCGGCGCGTGAGACGTTGAAAGCGCCTTTCAGATGAACACCGATCACCGCATCGAAATCCGCCTCACTCATTTTATGAAAAATGGTGTCGCGCAGAATACCGGCATTATTGACGACACAATCGATACGCCCCCATTTGGACAGCGCCGCCTCAACCATGGCGTGGGCACCGTCCCAGCTTGCAACGCTGTCGCCATTAATGATCGCGTCACCGCCCCTGGATTTAATGGCCTCGACAACTTCCGTCGCCGGCCCCGTATCCTGTCCCTCGCCGGCTTCCGTTGCCCCCAGGTCGTTGACCACGATCCTGGCCCCGTTTTGTGCCATCATTTCAGCAATGGCACGACCGATCCCGCGGCCGGCTCCGGTAACAATGGCAACTTTGCCTTCAAGCATTTTACCCATGAAACTTCCTCTTTAAGCGCGGGCGGCTTCAGGCGCCCATCTGACCGATGATGGCAACCGAGCAAACGTTCTGGTGCGGTGCGCCGCCCAGGTTATGAGTCAGCCCAAGTGTCGGGTTGCTCACTTGGCGCTTGCCTGCACGGCCCTGCATCTGCAGATACAATTCATAGATCATGCGCAGCCCCGATGACCCGATCGGATGGCCGAAACATTTGAGCCCCCCATCGATCTGACACGGCAAACCGCCATCAGAATCGTAAAATCCGTCAAGTACGTCCTTCACCGCACCACCCTCCGGTGAAAGATACAGATCTTCCATCGTCACCAGCTCGGTGATCGAGAAACAGTCATGCACTTCGGCCAGGCTGATTTCCTCTCTCGGATTGCGGATCCCGGCTTCCTCATAGGCACGCTTGCTGGCAATCCTGGCAGTCATGAAATGGCTGCCATCCCAGGAATTGTGCCCGGCTTCCACCCCGTTCGAAACAGAGAGCTGCAAGGCCTTGACCGTGATCAGGTCCTTTTTGCCCATGGCTTTGGCAATTTCCGGCGTGGTAACGATTGCGCATGCGGCCCCGTCGCTGACCCCGCAACAATCATAGATACCAAGCGGCTCAGCCACCATCGGCGCTGACATGACTTGCTCTTCGGTAATCTGGCGTTGCAAGTGGGCCTTTGGATTCTTGGCACCGTTGTCATGGCTTTTGATAGAGATATGCGCCATGGCCCGTTTCAGCTCAGCAGCCTCAATACCGTGCTTTGTCCGATAAGCCGATGCCAATTGCGCGAATGAGCCAGGGGCGGAGTAGTTTGCCCACCACATGGAATTGAGCGAGCCGCGGCTGCGCTGGGGCAAGCCGCCATACCCGGTATCCTTCAGTTTTTCGACACCGAGCGCGAGGGCAATATCACATGCGCCCGACGCAACCGCGTAAGTGGCGCCACGCAGGGCTTCCGAGCCGCTGGCGCAGAAATTCTCCACACGCGTCACCGGGATGTACGGCAGTCGCAATGCAAATGCGAGCGGCAACCCGCCCTTGCCGACGTGAATTTCTTCAATTGCGGTCGCCAGCCATGCGGCCTGGATTTCCTTGAAATCAATCCCGGCATCCTCGATGCATTCTTCAAATGCTTCGACCATCAGATCTTCGGCATCACAGTCCCAGCGCTCGCCAAATTTGGAGCACCCCATGCCAATGATCGCGACTTTATCCCTAATTCCATTAGCCATTGTTCTGAGCCTCATTTGCCAGCGCGGGAGCTGCTTTCCAGAAATATCTCCGGAATCCGCGGTTGTTATCAAAATCCTTGATGCGGAACATCATGCGGACATCCTGTCCAACCCCGACCTTGCCGACGTCGGCATCCGTGAAGTTGGCAAGAAACCTGCCACCGCCATCGAACTGGATCATCCCGTAGTGCAAGGGCGGGTCGGGGCAATATGTCAGATGGTCTGCCGACCAGGTCATGATCTTTGCCGGAATGTTCGAGAACACAAACGGCTTTTGCGAATTCATCTCGTTGCAGTTCGGATTGACGCAGACTCTCGACCGAGGGAACTGGCGGGTACCGCATTTTTCGCATTCGCCACCGACAAGGCCGTTCAGCATATCGCGGCGGCGGTAGAGCTGGGTCAGCGCGGTCTGGTTATCCAGTTCGGCACGCATTCCCTTCTCCTGCACGACCAGATCATTGAAGGCCATGAACTTCCCGTAATTGGTCTCTTCGCGACGACGCGCAATGTAGCCCGAGACACCGACGTTCTTTTTATAGCTCTTGATCGCGTCGGTGACCTTGAAGATCAGCACGTCGCATCCCTGGCCGAAGGACGCGACAACGATGACCTGGCCAGCCTCGGCGCTTTCCAGCGCCAGGGACAGCATCAGAAGCGGATGCGCCGAACCGGTTTCGCCGATCACGCCGTCCATGGAGTCCATCAGTGCATCCTCGGAAACGCCGGTCATCTTGGCAATCTTCGCAGGCACACGTTTCATCGCCGACGGCACGATTAAGGTGTTTACGTCATTCGGTGAAATACCGAATTTAGACAGCGTTGCATTAATTGCCTCTGGGACGATTTTCAGGATACCTTCATCGCGAATCCAGCGTTCTTCCCAGTTGTAGTCATAGGCGCGGTTTTCGCCCCTGTAATGATCAACGAAATCCACCGCGACAGAATGCCGCCCCAGCAAGTCAGCGACGACACCGGTATTGCCGACCAGCAGCGACGCGGCGCCATCACCGAAAATCATCTCGTCCTGTGCACCGGCGCGGGCGCGCCGGGCATCGCTGGCGACAACAAGCACTTGTTTGTCATCTAGCCCCTTGGCCGCATCGAGCGCCGCGCCCAGAGCTGACGTTCCCGCCCGTTGCGAAGCGCCGATATCGACGGTAGACAGATTTTCATCGAGGTTCAGTGCCGCGGCGACGATGCCGCCGTTCTGACGGTCCTGAAAAGGAAACGTCGTGGATCCCATGTATATCGAAGCAATCAGGCTTTCCGGGTGGCCTTCCAAACAATCACGCGCAGCCTCAACTGCCATGGTGATGCTGTCTTCATCCCAGTTGCAGATACTCCGCTCACCTTTGCCGAAACGCTTCACGCCCGGCTGAATCCAGCCGTTCGCATCCGCTGCACTTTTTCTCGACAACCTCAACCGAGGTACATAACCACCAAAACCGGTCAACCCAACCATTCGCTTCCTCCAGATAACGCCTTATGAAACAAAGCAGGCGCAGAAAACCGCGCTGTTTGTTCTCATTATTACGGATTGTCCCTTCTGAACCATTTCATTTCAAGGCAATTTTGCTAAATTGCACCATTATTTATGTATCAATTACGTTAAAATGTCACCTTTCTGATGACCAAGAAATAATTGCTCTATCATCTCAGGTTGCTCAAAGTTCGCCCAGTGGCCGGCGTCCTCGATAATTCTTGCATCGATCGCCGGAAATGCCGTGCGCAGCCCCCCCACGCCCTGCCCCACATCCGGATACAGATAAGGGTCGAGCCGTCCCCAGACGAAAACTGATTTCCCGGCAATCTCCGGAAGACACTGCAGGACGATATCGGACTGGGACATCGGCAAGCCGATCAACCGTTCCCTTCTGTTCAGCAGGCCAAGCTGCATTGTGACCACATCTTCATCGATCCGTGCCGGATTTCCGATCATGGTCAGGTTCAGGTTTTCACGCACCAGATCGCGCAGCATTTCTTCGCTCATCGTCGAACTGCGGCGCCGCAGGTCACTAATCGCATTGCGCCAGTAAGGCCCCAGCCCCCCTGCCCCGATCAGGACAGACTGCGCGATACGGGTGTAACGCGCTTTCACGACAAGCGTGGCAATCACTGCACCCAGCGAAAATGCGCCAAGCGTGAACCCAGCTTCCTTGCCGAGCAGCCGATCAATACCCTCACCAATAATGTCGCTGACGCTCTCAGCACTGACCGGTTCCGGCGGCAAGTCTGATTCCCCCAGCCCCGGAAGATCGGCTGCGTATACTGTGTAGCAATCTGCCAGGGCCGGGATATTGCAGACCCAGTGTTTCCAGGACCCAAAGCCGCCATGCAGCAATACAAGAGGCGGCCCTGCCCCCCATTGCCGCCAGATCATGGCGCCGTCACCACATGGGGTTTCATGTTTTATGGCGGCATCATCAAGGCGTTCGACTTCCGCCATGCCAAGCCATCTGCGCGTCCCGGATTGCGCCTCCATACCGATTACACGCCCTGGTCCGACTTCGTGCGTTTATACTTTTCGCCCAGCTTTTCTTCCCATTCCAGATACTCAACCATTTCTTTTCTGGTTTTCTTATAGGGAATGGCGAGCGCATCCTCGACCAGCGCCCCGTCCCCGGATACACCGCTTTCGGTCGGGAGTGCGTCCAGCCAGGTCTTGCCCGGCGCGTTCAGCCAGAGGACATCAACGTATCCCAGGCCCACCAGAGCCGCTGCCGCAAATGCAGCCTGCGCCGGATCACGGGCAGTGACCACAACCGGTTGCACGGAGCTTGCCACCTCAGCGATCCGGGCTTCCAGGTAACCGCGTGGAATTGAATGTGCCCCCTTAACATGGCATGCCGTGTAATCATTGCTTTTACCGACATCGATCAGTACAGGCGGCTGATCCTGTCCAAGGGCTGCACACAGGCCCTCAATAGTGCAAGACGGGGCCGCCCCCTGGGCCTCGGACAGGCCCATTGGCGGCGTACGTCCTCGTCCTGTTTCAATCGGCAAACCTGCCGAGCGCCAGGCATCGACACCACCCTCCAGGACGAAGACGTGCCGGAATCCCATGCGGCGATACCAGTACGCCGTGACCCCTGCGCGCGAGTCATTGTCGTCGACAAAGACAATGTCGGCATCAGGTACAGCGGCAAAATCATCGGCACGTTGGCAGGCCTGCCCACCGGGCAGCAGGATCGAACTGCAAATATGGCCCGCCTTGAACGCCACGACGTCACGGGTATCAAAGATGTAAACCGGGTTTACGTGTCGGGACTCCAGGCGCAGGCTCAATGCATCCGGGGAGAGAATACCCACCCCCTCGGCCCGCGCCAGATCCATCGCCCGCGCCCGCACACCAGCAATGCTAGTACGGCTCGGCGACGGCAACATGCGGTTCTGAGCGGCAGCGAGATCGCGGTCCGAGAGACGCCAGCCCATGGTGCCGTTTTCCAGCGCCCACAGCTTTTTCATTCCCAGCAATCGCCCGGTTTCGGTGCCGAAGATCGACCGTGTCCGGCCTGCGCAATGTATCACCACACCGTCATAATCCCGGGCCCAGTCATCGACATGCAGGGTCCAGTCAAAAGAAGGTGCGGATGTGCTCATCGGCAACGATCCTTCCGTGTATTCCTGCGGCGTTCTTACATCAAAGACCCCGATGTTCTCGCCGGCCTCTAGACGGCCCGCAAGGTCGTCAGATTTGATATAGGGCACCTCGCTGGACACCAGCAGACGTTCGCCGAAATCCTTGCACGGCACGTTCCATCCGGTTGCCATTTCATGGCCTGCCGCCTGCCACGCGTTTAGCCCGCCTTGCAGCACACTGACATTTTCGTATCCGAATCCGGTCAGGGTTTTCGCCGCATATCCGGCCCGGCTGTCATCACCGCCGTCGTCATAAATGACGATGCGGGTATTCGGCGCCGGCAGCAGTTCGCGTATTCTCAACTCGATCATACGGCGTGGCAGAAAGGTCGCGCCGGGAATATGCCCCTTTTGCGATTCTCCCATTTCCCGCACATCGAAAAGCGCCCATGCACGGCGCGGCCAGCCCCCGTCACTTCCGCTACAGGCCGCCTGGAGATCAGGTACGGATATAAAAGACATATCCCGGACCCCCTACTTCAGTTCGTTGGGGGCTTCCCGGTAGACGGTGGATTTCCAGTTCGTGAAGACATGGTTGCCGTCAGCATCTTCGCCGATAACTTCCTGATACAGGATTTCCATTTTACCGGACTTTCCCTGCTTGTCCTCTACCGACTTAAAGACAATCCGGCAGGTCAGAATATCACCGGCAATGATTGGCCGCGTGTACTTGAAGCCCTGCTCGCCGGCCAGTATCCGCTTGCGGTCAAGATCGCGGGTCCAGACGGGCTCTTCGGGCGGGTAAAACGACACCGGAAATGTCGGTGGCGCAATGATCCCAGCATATCCATGCTCCCTCGCCGCAGCTTCATCGCGGTAAAAATCGGATGCGTCGCCAATGGCGTCAGCGAATTTCCGAATAGCCCCTTTCTCGACCTCGACCACATAGGGAGCCGATTCCGATCCGATCAATGAGCGGTCTATTTCCGACACGGTAGTTCCTCCGGATATTTATTAGTTCTTTTTCCACTGACTATTGCTGCGCCCGAGAATTTTCCCGGCAATCATGTTCTTGTGGATCTGAACGGTTCCACCATAGATCGAGCCGCCGCGGACTTCCGCGTAACGGTGCGCAAGCGGATATTCCTTGGTATAGCCATTGGCGCCCATGATTTGGATCGCGTCATCACAGATTTCCTTGGCCGCCGTGGCGGTAAAAACCTTGGCGATCGATGTTTCAAGCGCGTCGGGCAGACCGGTTTCCTGTGCCGTGGACGCCGCCCGATATGTCAGCAACTGTGCTGCGTCCAACTTGACCCGCATTTCCGCGAGCATCCACTGTATCCCCTGAAAATCACTGATCTCGCGATTGAACTGGCGTCGTTCCTTGGCGTATTCGAGCGCATATTCGTAAGCCGCCTGCGCTGAGCCGAGCATTCTTGAAATGCTGCCGAGACGTTCGGCATTATAAACACTGATCAGCTTCCCGAAGGCGTTGCCGTCCAGCAGAATATTCGACTTCGGCACCCGGCAATCATCGAAGTACAATTCAAACAGCAACTCGTCGGCCATGTTAACGGTCCCGGTCGAACGGCTGAAACCCGGCGCATCATGCGGCACAATGACAGCCCCGATATCGGCGGACTTTCCGGTATTGCCGAAGCGGCAATAGAGAACTGTGTAATCATTGACATCGACGGCACTGACAAACTGCTTGCTGCCGTTAATGACAACCTCGTCACCGACCACTTCCGCTTTTGTGCGCATCGCCGTTGCCGCCGAACCCGCTTCCGGCTCGGTAATCCCGATCGAAATACCAATATCGCCCTGTGCAATGCCCCGCAAAAATTTTTCTTTCTGCGCGTCGGTGCCATAGGCCTCGATTGCACCGCATGCGCCCGTCGAGGTCCGGTGTGCGAGACCGCCTGTTGCTGGCGAGCAGGCATGTAATGCCTGAATGACCATCACCGTGTCGAGAAGTGGCAGCCCAAGTCCGCCGTATTCTGTGGGCATATTCAGGCCGAGCAATCCCTGTTCCGCCATTGCCTTGCGGAGTTTCCGGACACCCTCCGGTGATTTGTCCGCGGTCAGCGGCTCAAGCTTGCGGGCATATGCCTCACGTGCGGCTGCGACGAGTTCCTGCTGGTTCTCGGTTTGTGTAAAATCCATGCTTCCTCCTGCCCCGAAAATTAGAAACGCAGAGCAATTTCTAGTTCAATATTTTAATATTGTATCAATCTATAACGCTACGTTTAACATTAATTGTCAATATTGAATGGGTACATTTTTCTTGCGCAGGGGGCATTTGTTTTCCAATATCGCAGGAATAGGGCCGCAGATCGTAAAACATGCAGCCAACCAATAAAATCCATGCAGGAAACAGTTATGACTCTGGTATCAAGCGACGACTACAAATTAGGGATGCGCCATATCGCAGCAGCCGTGAATGTCATCTCGACGATGGAAAACGAAGAGCCCCGCGGCATGTTGGCAACGGCTGTATGCTCGGTTTCTGCTGATCCCCCGACGCTTTTGGTCTGTATTAACAAAAGCGCATCGATGCATACCGCCGTCGTCGATAGCGGCTGCTTTTGCGTCAGTGTTCTCGACGAACGCCAGCTTACGACCGCTTCGAAATTCCTGTCGGTCAATGGTGCCGAGAGATTCAAACTGTGTGATTGGGACAAGCTTGATACCGGGGCGCCGGCGATCCGCTCTGCGCTTGTCAACTTCGATGCCAAAGTGGTCAATGCTGTAGAGGCGGGCTCCCACACGGTTTTCTTCGGCGAAGTCTCGGCGATCCGCTTTGCAGAGGATGAGGGGCGGCCACTATTGTATCACAACGGATGTTACTCGGGGTTGAGCTTGGAACCGCTTTCCTGAAACAAGCCCCCGGCAATCGGGACAATGCCACTGCGCACGTAATTTATCCGCCCCCTTCCCGTCACTTGCTGGGAAAAGCGCCCACGGTTCTTGACGCTTAATCCGCTGTTTCAATCACTGCCAGAACCTGGCCTTCTTCAACGGCTTCCTGCTCTTCAACATTGAGCGCAGACAGTGTGCCGGCGGCGGGCGCTTCGATTCCGATCTCCATTTTCATGGATTCAAGGATCAGGATCTCCTCACCCGAGCTGATCGCATCACCGATTTTATTCTCAATTTTCCAGACCGTACCGGTGACCGATGCCAGGACTTCAATTTGCGCCATTTTTTGATCTCCTCTGATTATTGCCGGCATCACGCGGAGCTGCTTGTGACACCCTATATGGATTCAATATCCGTAAAATGTGTTGATATCACCTAGGACATTATGGAATAAGAAACAATAAAAATGAGTCAATCGCCTCTGGCGTTACCCGGAAAAAGCAGTGCTTGCACTGCCTGGATGACCCAAGAGGCGATTTATAAAAGATGGGGCTAATATGGAAAAATCCACGATCGAAAAGCTTGAGCGCCGCCGTCAGGAAGCCAAAAAGATGGGCGGTCAGGAAAAAATCGACGCACTGCATCAGAAAAACAAACTGACTGCGCGCGAGCGTATAGATTTACTTCTCGATCCGGGTACATTCGAGGAAATCGGCATCCTTGCCCGCAGCCAGCACCCGACCCTCAAAGACCGCACGCCTGCGGACGGCCTGATCGCCGGGTCCGGAAAAATTCATGGCCGCACCGTTTATGTCACGTCCGATGATTACACCGTCCTGGCAGGGACACGCGGACGTGTTGGCGAAGCGAAAACGCGTCGTATTCGTGAGCTTTGCGCCAGGCACAACGCTCCTTACATCGCCCTGATGGAAGCCGGCGCCGGCCGTTTTCAGGAAGCAAACGGGGCCATTGCCGCCGGGATCGGTGACCGCTTCCGTGAGCACTTCAGGCTTTCCGGCCGCGCCCCCGTCATCTCGGCGATCATGGGGCCGTGCTTTGGCGGCCCATCCTTTACCGCGATGCAATCCGACTTCATTACGATCGTCAACCCGACGGGATACATGGGCATGTCAGGCCCGCCGGTCGTCAAGGTCGGGATCGGCCGGGATGTCACGGCCGAAGACGTCGGCGGGGCCGAGAAATCCGCCAAGGAAACCGGCCAGGTCGATTACATGGCCAGCGATGAACAGGACTGCATCCGGTCCATCCGGGAATTCCTGTCTTATTTCCCCAGCAATTGCGACGAGTTGCCGCCACGCGCAGAACCTGCGCCGGCCCCTGTCGACACAGCGGAGGGACGTGACGAAATCAATGCCCTGGTTTCCGACAATCATCGGCGCGCCTACGATATGGAAAAGCTGATCCGCCTGATTGTCGATAATGGTGAATTTTTTCATTACCGCGAACTCTATGGCCGCAGCCTGATCACAGCCTGGTGCCGTATCGACGGCGAAGTTGTCGGCATTGCCGCTAATCAACCGAAACACTGGGCCGGTGCACTTGATGACAAAGCCATCCGAAAGTGTCGCAAGTTCGTAGACCTGTGCGATGCCTTTCATATTCCGCTGGTGTTCCTGACCGATTGTCCGGGATTTGTCGTCGGGCCGGAAATTGAAAACCAGCGCATGGTCTCTCTGGCATCACGGTTCCTCAACACGATGATTGCAACGACCGTTCCGATCACCACCATCGTCATTCGCAAGGCCATCGGGCTCGCGTATCTTGCGATGGGCGGCAAGACCATGGGACCGGATACGATTGTCGCCTGGCCGACGGCACAATTCGACGTCATGGGTCCTGCGGCGGGCGTTGAACTGACGTATGGCAAAAAGATCGCGGCGTCCCCCGACCCGCAGGCCACCCGCGCGGAATATCTGAAAGAAGCCGAGGAAGTTGCCGCCGCACACCATGCGGCAGAAATGGCCCTGATCGACGACGTTATTCTGCCTGACGAGACGCGCAACATCATCAAGAACACACTGGAGCGTGCACGGCAGACCCGCACGACAGGCTTCAAGCACCGCATCGATCCCTGATCGACCAATCAGACAGGACAACCAACTCTATGAAACTGGAAAATGTTGCGACCTGGCATATCGAAACCGACGTCATTATCGTCGGCTTCGGCGCTGCCGGCGGTGTCGCTGCCATTGACGCCGCCGATGCCGGCGCCGATGTCGTCATCCTTGAGAAAATGCCTTTTCCGGGCGGCATTTCTGCCGTTTCGGCGGGAGGGATCCGCGTCTCTGATCGTGCCGATGAAGCCTTTGCTTATCTGAAGGCAACCTGCGGCGGACGCACACCGGACGATATATTGCAGGTTCTCGCCGACGGCATGACCAGGGTGCCTGATTACCTGCGTGGCCTTGCCGAACTGAACGGTGCCACGGTCAAAGTAACACCGGCGCTGGGCAATTATCCGCTTCCGGGGTGTGAAGCGTTGGCGTACTGCGAAGTCAGCCACGTTCCCGAACTGGAGAACGGGGAACGCTATCACGCAACGCATGCAACCAAGAACGGCGGCCGGCTGTTCAAGGTTCTCGAAGACAATGTGGTCAAACGGAACATCCCGGTCCATTACAATGCCCCGGCAAAAAAACTGATTACGAATGCCCAGGGTGATGTTTGCGGCCTAGTCGCCAGCATGGATGGCAAGGACGTCGCAATTCGCGCTGCCAAGGCCGTGATCCTGACCTGCGGCGGTTTTGAAAACGACGACGAAATGAAGCAGCAGTATTTCCAGGCACAACCGGTCCTGACAGGTTCCTTCGCAGGCAATACCGGTGACGGTATCCGAATGGCCCAGGCGGTCGGCGCCGACCTCTGGCACATGTGGCATTATCATGGGCCTTACGGCATGAAAGACCCAACGGGGAAATATCCTTTCGGTCTGTATATGAAAGCCGTGCCCATGTGGACCCCCGGCCACCCGGAGAACGTGTCCGACCTCGGTGTTGTTGACGATGCCGGCAAACCGATGTCTCAGAAATCCCTCGCCAAGATCGCGTGGATACTTGTCGACCAGGATGGCAAACGATTCATGGATGAATACCCGCCCTATCCCGGCGACACCGGTATCCGCCCGCTCGACCAGTATGATTCGAAGCGTCAGAAATTCCCGCGCATTCCCGCCTATGCGATCTTTGATGAGAACGGCCGAAAGATGTATGCGATGGGCCGAACCGCCTACAATGATATGGATGCGCACTATGAATGGAGCCCGGATAATCTCAAGGAAGTGGAAAACGGAATCCTGACAAAGGCCGATACAATCGAGGAATTGGCCGACAAACTGAATATGAGCGCATCACAGCTCAAACAAACGCTTGATACCTGGAACGCCTATACCGCGGATGGCCGGGATCAGGAATTCGGCCGTCAACCCGACACGATGGTTCCGGTTGATACCCCGCCGTACTATGTTGCCCAAATTTATCCGGTCGTCATCAACACACAGGGGGGCCCGCGCCACAGCGTGAAACAGGAAATCCTGAATCCCTATGGTGAGCCGATCCCCCGGCTGTATGCTGCCGGCGAATTGGGCAGTGTCTTCGGCCATCTTTATGTCGGCGGCGGCAATCTTGCGGAGTGTTTCATCGGCGGCCGCATTGCCGCACGAGAAGCCGCAAATCTTCCGGCCTGGAATGCCACATCGTGACTGAAGTGTCTTCATTTCTGCATCAGCAGGACAATAAGGGTGTTCGCACCCTGACCCTGTCACGTCCGGAAAAGCTCAATGCACTTGGGCGTGTCCTTATCGAAGACCTGACCTCGGCACTTCACGAGGCTGAAGCCGACTCGGGTGTTCAGGCTGTCGTGCTCAGTGGATGCGATAGAGCCTTCAGTGCTGGTGTCGATCTCAAGGAAACGGCGGCCCTCAAAAAAGAAGAGGACATCGTCAACCATGCGAGGCGGGTCGCCGAACTGTTCCTGGCGATACCGAACATGCGCAAACCGACTTTTGCCGCAGTCGAAGGGTATGCCCTGGGCGGCGGATGCGGACTGGCACTGGCCTGTGATTTTCTGATCGCCTCGGATAAAGCGGTGTTCGGCTACCCGGAAATCCGCAAGGGTGTGATGCCTGCGCTGGTTACCCCCAATCTTGTAAAACGGGTTGGGTCACGGCGGGCGTTCGAGTTTCTGGCGAGCGGAAAGAATTTCAGTGCCGCAGACATGCTCGGCTTCGGCCTTGCAAGCAAGGTCGTTGCCGTTGGCGAAGCCCTTGATGAAGCTCAGGCATGGGCCGCAGAGATTACCGCGCATGATCCTAAAATCCTGGCCTGGATCAGGGACCTCATCAAAGACTGCGAGACTGTCTCTCTCAAGGACGGACTGGAAATCGCCCGTGACATGAATGCACGGGCCCGTCTGGAACGCAAAGACCGGACTTGAGTCACGTCCAGGGCGACATGCTACAGAGACACCGTCCCCCCGCCATCAATTTGCATGATCGTGCCGGTGACAAACCGCGACATGTCCGAAGCAAGATAAAGTGCGGCATCCGCGATATCGCCGACCTCGGCCATCTCACCCAGTGGATTTGCTGCTTTGGCACCGCTTCTTGCTGCATCACCAGCAACACCGGAGATCTTTTCGTTGGCCGCGGCAATCTTGTCATAGCGTGGCGAACGAACAGGCCCCGGCGCAATCGCATTAATCCGCACACCTTGCGGCCCGTAAATATTGGCCAACCCCTTGGTCAGCGTATTCACCGCCGCATTGGCACAGCTACCCGCCAGATGTGAGGGGGAATTCGGCTGGTGGCCGCCCCGCCCGGATACATTGACAATATTGCCACCCCCGTTTTCCAGCATGAACGGCAGCGACGCGCGTGATGTGCGCATGTAGCCGAGCGCCTTGGCATCCAGCACTGCCATCCAGTCTTCGTCGGACAGTTCAAAGAAATCGGCAAAGATCGGACAAGTCGTCGAATTGACCAGAATATCGATGGCGCCAAAGCGCTCGAAAATCTCTTTCGCCGTTGCGTCAACCTGCTGACGGTTGATGACATCCATCACGAAAACCTGTGACTTCACGGCGCCGTTCAAGTCATCTGCGATCTGCTGCAGGCTTTCCACGTTCCGGCCGGACAGCGCGATGTTTGCACCTTCGTCTGCAAATCGGCGACAGATCGCCGCCCCCAGCGCACCAGCAGCACCCGTCACCCAGGCTGTCTTTCCGCCAAGTAATGAACTCATAATATCTTCTCCCCTTGGTAAAAATGTAACGGCTCTCAAACCCCGTCGAACAACCCGTCGGCCGGACCGGCCTGACGCAGGTTCACAAGCAGGTCAAACATGCGCTGGGCT
Organism: Rhodospirillales bacterium; assembly: GCA_965227245.1. Lineage (GTDB taxonomy): Bacteria > Pseudomonadota > Alphaproteobacteria > Rhodospirillales > Casp-alpha2 > UBA4479. The sequence goes on from OZ245728.1 coordinate 130,706, forward strand.
GCGGCATCGCTCATCGGACGCCCCCCGCGGGTCAGGCAATCCATCGCCTTTTCATTAAGAACCGCATCCGCGTTCGACCCGTGCGACGCACTGGGAACATCGCTGACGTGTTTCGTCAGTATTTTGCCGTTGTTGAGTTCTACCGACACATCACACGGGGCAATGTGCCCATCAATATCATCGTACAGAGTCAGATCGATGGCTTGGGCAAAGCGGATGATGGACGGATCAAGCGCCTGTTCGGGTTCAATGTCGGAGAGCTTCACGCCACCGGAAAACAGTGTGCGTGCTGCGGCGTACCGTGCCGAGAACTGCGCTGCGACTTGCGGGTTTGAGGCCGGTTCAAACGCACCGCCGATAATCCGGTTCATATAGGGTGTAATGCGGACCTTGAGCACGGCGACGTCGTCCCTGCTGAAGCCGTGCTCGGTCATCAGTGAACGCAAGGCCTCGATCACGACATGAGTGCAAAGGCATGTCGGGTAGAGTTTTATTGTCGTGTCCTGAAATGTGAATTTCTCGGAAAGGCCATCAACCACTTTGGCCGGCTGCCCGGTTTCATAGAGCGAGAACAGCCCCGCAGGACCATCCAGAAACTGATGCGCTGCCGTAACCCCGCGTTTTGCCATTAGTGCGGATATGACACCTGCGCGTGCCGCGAATGCCGTCTGATAGCGTTTTGCCAGCGTGCGTTCGGAAATTGCCTGTTTCGTACCCGATGTCTGGGCGAGGGTGAGACCCAGCGCATCCAGTATCTGGTCGGTATTCAGCTGAAGAAGCACGGCGGCCGTCGCTGCGGCCCCAAACCCCCCGTAAATCGATGCCGGAAACCAGTTGGACTGGCGCGGTGTCGCCAGGGAAATACGGCACATGACCTCGCTGCCAATAATATGTGCCCGAACAATCTGCTCTCCGGTTGCCTTTATGTCTTCGCCGATAGCCAGCGCAACAGGCACCGTAACCGCGGCGGGGTGCAATAGGGATTCCTGATGAACACAATCATAATCAAGTGCAGCCGCTGAAACACCGTTTACAAACGCGGCCTGGGAAACGCTGACCTTTTCAGCGCGGCCCCACAAACGTGAAACCGGTGCGGCATTCTCCAAAAGAGCAAGCTCAACGGCCTGTTCTGCACCATCCTGGTCACTTCCGGCCCATCCCACCGCGACCGTATCGGCAATTTGCCGTTGCGCGGACAACCAGCCGTCATCATCAACGGCATCCAGATCGGCGGCTTGGATAAAACTTGCTAAAAGCCTGTTATAATCCCGGTTTTCCTGTGCTGAGTTCGCCTGTACAGTCCCGATAATTGCCGCCATTTTCTCTGTCCCTCCCAGCTATTTGATTATCGCACCTCTTGCATAGAGGCAAAACTTCAATATTGATTACTTTTTTATGGGCGATTTGATAACTTTGTGTTGATACAGATTGATACAATGTTATAGTCATTTCAATCAAACTGATAAATAAGCTCTCACGTTTCCAGATTAACTGGACCGGAATTGAGCCTAGATTGGGTGGTTACATGCTTGAGGTTATCGAGAAGCTCACATCCCTATGTGCACGTGCTCTGCTTTTTCTTGGCGCTGTAGCAATTGTACTGATGATGTCGCACGTCATGCTCGAGGTCGCGTTACGCACCTTGTTCGACATTTCCATTCCAGGCACTGAGGAAATTGTCTCCGGCTACTATATGGTTGCCGTTGTCTTCCTGCCTCTTGCCTATGTCCAGATTGAACGCGGACACGTCATTATCGAGCTATTCACACTCAAGGCCGGACCGCGCCTCAAAGCGTGGATGGACGGTTTTGTCTATGTCGTATGCAGTGCCGCACTTGGTGTTTTCACATATGCCACATTCGACAAGGCCATAAACATGTCGGCCAAGAATGAAATGTGGATCGGCATGATAGAAGTCACCATCTGGCCGGCTCGGTGGATACTCCCGGTCGGTCTCGGCATCATGATGATGATCATGATCTTACAAGCTATTCGTGAATTCCAATCCGCAATCACAGGCGAGCGCCATCAGAGTCCGATGCACGCCGAAGATTCCGAACAAGTGTGAGAATTAAGTAAATGGCCCTGACAATCGGGATTCTGGGACTTAGCGTCCTTCTTGTGCTCCTCGCTCTCCGCGTACCCATTGCTTTCGCACTGGGTCTCGTATCTCTGGGTGGCATCGCCCTTATCCGCGGCCCGATGCCGGCAGTTGCGGCATTGGAAACGCTGACCTTCAATTTCATCGCACACTGGTCCCTGTCCGCCGTGCCGATGTTCCTCCTGATGGGGAACGTCGCCTACAAGTCAGGTCTGACACAGAGTCTTTATCGTGCGACGCGGCTATGGCTAAGCGCCCTGCCTGGCGGGCTTGCAATCGCCAGTACTGCGGCCTGTGCACTGTTCGCCGCGGCCTCCGGGTCCAGCGTTGCAACGGCTTCTGCGATGGGCCGGATCGCCATCCCGGAAATGCTCAAGTACAAGTATGACCCCGGCCTTGCGACCGGTACCGTCGCCGCAGCGGGCACCCTTGGTTCACTCATCCCGCCGTCGATCCTGATCATTCTCTTCGCCATTTTCGCTGAAGCTTCAATTGGCCAGATGCTGATTGCAGGTATCCTGCCGGGCATCCTTTCAGCGCTGGTGTTCGCGGCAATGATCATCACCCGGTGCGTCATCAATCCGAAACTGGCCCCCAAAGTCGAAGGCGGCGTCTCCTGGGGAGAAAGGTTCGCTGTTCTTGGTGATATCTGGCCGCTGCCGGTTCTGATCCTTGGTGTTCTCGGGGGGATTTATTCCGGCATCTTCACGGCGACCGAAGCCGGTGCGGGCGGGGCATTCCTGGCCTTTGTCATCGCTGGTTGCCAGCGCCGCCTGACGGTACAGATATTCAAGGAATCGGTCATCGAGTCGCTCAAAGCGACGGCAATGATCTTCTTCATCGCGCTTGGTGGCATCATGCTGACCCGTTTCATGGCGATGTCCGGTGTGCCTGCCGCGCTGAGCCTTGCGCTTGGCGATCATGCCCTGGACCCCATCGTCCTGGTCATCGCCTCGTCGGTTATTTTCATCGTTCTCGGCATGTTCCTCGACTCCATCGGGCTGATGCTTCTGACCCTGCCGGTATTGCTACCGCTGTTTGAGGCATCGGGTGCCGACATCATCTGGTTCGGCGTGCTGGTCATCAAATATCTTGAAATCGGACTTATCACCCCGCCCGTCGGATTGAACGTTTACGTGATCAAGGGCGTGGTCGGAGACAAGGTCCCGCTTGAAACAATCTTCAAGGGCGTCCTGTGGTTCGTTCTGGCAGACATCGTCACACTGGGGCTGCTGATCGCTTTCCCGGATATATCGCTCCTGCTGCCGACAATGATGCTCAGGTAAGGGATATCCATCATCGGCGAACAAAATCGATTTAAGCCGAACATCTCAGTTGCTTCCGTGGTGTAAGCAACCGGGTAGCAAGATATCGACACCACAACCATACTCGGGAGACGGAAATGAAACATTCAATCCTAAAAGTGGCGGCTCTTGCTCTGGCCGTCCTGGCATTCGCCTATCCGGCGTCTGCTGAAAAGAAACTGGTTTACGCGAATTACCTCGGACTTAAACACTCCACAAACCCGGAACTTGAAAAGTTCTTCAAGGCTGTCGAAGAAGACTCCAACGGCAGCCTGAAATGGGAATGGCACTTCGCATCCTCACTGCTCGGCCCCAAGGATATTCCGGCCGGCATTCGCGACGGCATTGCCGACGCTGGTTACTTCGTTGGTGTCTACGTGCCTTCGGAAATGCCGGTTGATAACTTCATCGGTGATTTCGCTTTCCTCAACGATGACGCCATCGCTCTGACGGGTGTCCTCAATGAGCTCGTTCTGTTTGAGTGTGAAGAATGCGCAGACGAATACCGCGAGAATTTCAATACCCAGTTCCTCGGCACCTATGCACTCACCGATTACGTTTTCCAGTGCAAGGAACCGCTCAAAAGCCTCGCCGATTTTAAAGGCAAGAAAGCACGCGGGTTTGCCGGTTGGACCGAAATGATCAAGGGCATGGATGCCATTCCGGTTTCCGTATCCGCCAACGAAATGTACGAAGCTCTTGAACGCGGCATCATCGATTGTGCCACGCACAGCATCACCAGCCAGAAAACCCGTTCACTGGGTGAAGTGGCTCACCACGTCCTCACCAATTCACTTGGTGGTTTCATGGGTGCGTCTCTGATCAACCTTCGCACGGATAAATGGGACAACCTGACCCCTGACGAAAAAACAGCGATCCTCAAGAACCTGCCGAAGCTGATCTCCAATAGCATTTTCAACTACGTCCAACAGGACATTTCCGTGAAAGAGGAAATGGAAGCCAAAGGCAACAAATTCTATGAAGCCGATCCGGACCTGGCGAAATTCATCGTCGATTTCCGCGCCGACTTCATCAAGAACAAGGTTGTTGAAAAAGGCAAATCACGCGGCGTCAAGGATCCGGCCAAGATCCTCGCAGCCGTAGAGCGCCTGACGGTGAAATGGAAGAAGCTAATCGCGGAGAACGGCCGCACGCCGGAATCCCTTGAAAAACTTCTGTGGCAGGAAATTTACAGCAAAGTGCCTGTTAAATAAGCCATCTTGAATTTCTATGCGGGTGTCCTCCCTGACAATCCGCTAGCAAACTGAACGGGGGGCAATCAATTTGCTCCCCGTTTTTTTTATGCCTAACAGCGTCAAGTTTCATCACCTTCGGCAATCGTGATTGATCTGAGAAGCCATGACTTTTAGTATCGATTTCATAACAATTCGCTGAAATTGAATTACTTATAATGACTCAATTTATCGCCCGTCATGCCCTTCGGCGCAGGCATCACAATCACCTCGTGGTGTTCGATGACGCGACCCTGAATGTAAGCGGCCATGCCTGATCGCACCACGAATGCAAAAGGCCCGCTCGTCGGGTTGCGGGTTATTGAATTCGCCAGCCTGGGACCTGGGCCATACTGCAGCATGCTGCTGTCAGATTTGGGCGCCGATGTCCTACGTCTTGACCGCGCCGTAACCGATGCCGGCGTACGCCCTGCACAGCTTGACCCGATGAACCGCGGCCGCCGATCCGTTGGCATTGATCTCAAGCACCCGGACGCGGCAGCCTTTGCACTGGACCTCATTACCAGGACCGATGTGCTGATTGAAGGCATGCGGCCGGGCGTCATGGAGCGCCTGGGGCTCGGCCCCGATGTCGCACAGGCCAGAAACCCGCAACTCATCTACGGACGCATGACCGGGTGGGGACAGAATGGCCCGAACGCCCGTCTGCCCGGGCATGACATCAATTATATTGCGACAACGGGGGTTCTGGCAGGCGTCGGCAGACCGGAGGGGGGCCCGGTGCCACCGCTCAACCTTGTCGGGGACTACGGCGGCGGCATGATGCTTGCTTTTGGAATCATGGCGGCGCTTTTTGAAAGATCGCGCTCGAATGCCGGACAGGTCATCGACGCAGCGATGATCGATGCATCCGCAAGCATGATGACGTCTTTTTTCGGCATGATGCAGTCGGGCCATTGGTCGGACACAAATCGCGGCAACAATGTGCTTGATGGCGGCGCACCATTCTATACCTGCTATCCGACATCAGACGGCAAATTTGTTGCAGTCGGTGCCGTCGAGGGCAAATTTTTCAAAGAACTTCTGAGGCGGCTCGGCCTGCCGGCTTCAATCGCGGCGGACCAGGCCGAGCGGACGAAATGGCCTGAGATCAAGGCCCGTATCGCTGCTGTCATCATTGAAAAAACCCGTGATGAGTGGGCGCAGGTCTTTGCCGATGCCGAAACATGTCTGTCACCTGTGATAACATTGTCCGAAGCGCCGGCAGAACCGCACAATCAGGCCCGCGGGACATTTGTTGAGGTGGGCGGCATGGAACAACCCGCCCCGGTACCGCGCTTTGATCGAACACCCGGCGCTATTCAGAATCCCGCCGTCACCGAAGGCGCAGACACTTTTCTTGCGCTTTCAGACTGGGGATATGACGACTCCGAGATCAAGGCACTCATTGACAAAAAGCTGCTCTATCAATCCCCCACGCAGAAATAACCTGCGATCTGAGACAATCCTGCATGTTATTTCAGGGATTTGGCCATTGCCTGGATACCGCTCAGGATGTCGGAGAGTGATCTCTGCTGGCCCGTGTCGACCGTTACTGTCGCTGTCATCCCGGCCCTCAGAACCGGCGAGTCGGACGACGAAATCAATTTCAGGCGAACCGGCAAACGCTGCACGACCTTGACCCAGTTTCCGGAAGCATTCTGCGGCGGCAGAATGGCAAACTCCGCCCCTGTTGCCGGCGAGATACTCTGCACCTCTGCCTGCCAGATGTAATCCGGGTAAATATCCAGCACCACCGTCGCTTTCTGTCCAACACGGACATGCGTCAGTTCTGTTTCCTTATAGTTGGCATCCACCCACGGAGCGGTTTCGCTGACAATGGCGAACAGGGGTTCGGCAGCGGTGATCTGTTCACCGGGAAGCAACGGCACGGACACCACGATCCCATCCACCGGCGACCTGATCGTCGTATCCTCGAGATCCAGTTGCGCCTGCTCGAGTGCCGCAATCTTGACGCGCACCAGTGGATGCTTATCGATAGGCCGGTCACTGTCGCCGCCCAGTGCGGCTTTTACCCGCTGAATTTTCTGGCGCACCAGGGTGACGTGATCGGCAGCGGCATTGGCATCATTTTCCAGTTCGTCGCTCCGCGTAGCGGATGTTATGCCCTGCTTGGTCAACTGTATTTGGCGTTCAAACCGTTTGCGGAAATAGGCTGCCCTGTCCTGTGCGTCCTTGAGCTCGATCCTGGCTTCTTTAAGGGTCGCGGCGAGTGTCTCGATCTCCCGCCGGGCAGCATCGAGATCCGCCCTGGCCTGTTCTACGGCGATCTCAAAGGGGCGCGGATCGATCTGTACCAGAACATCGCCTTCACTGACTTTCATGTGCGCACTTGCATTGACGGAGACCACCCGGCCGGACACTTCTGCCGCAAGTTTGGCAATGTTGGTTTTCACATAGGCGTTTTCGGTCGCAATATAGCGCGCACTGTGCAGCCAGTAGCTGACGGCACCGGCAATGGCAATCAGCGGCACAATCCCCAGCAGGACAAGCCGCGTCAGGCGTTTCTTCCAGGTGCGCATGAACCCAGGCTTGGCGGGCGTGCCGATGCCGGTTATCGGAACCTCGTCAGGCATTGTCTTTTTTAAGCTCTTTCAGAACTATCACGTCGTTCGCAAGAGCCATTTCCTGAAGCCGCTGTTTGATGTTGAGCAGAAGCTCCGCCAGCAGTTCGCGTTCACGCCGGCTCAAACCCGAAAGCTCCTCTTCAACCATGGCTTCTGCAACAGGCGTGATTTTCTGGTGAATGCGGCGGCCAAGTTCCGTTGCATAGATACGCTTAATCCGCCTGTCGGCATCATCCGGGCGGCGTTCGAGCCAGCCGAACGCTTCAAGCTTGTCGATCAGACGCCCGGCCGACGCTTTTTCTACCTCCAGCAGTTCCGCCAGTTCAGACTGGCTGACACCCGGCAGGTCGACGACCTGACGCAAGGCCTGCCACTGCGTGCGGGTAAAACCAATCTTATGCACACGCCGATCGAACACAGTCCGCTGAAGACGTGCGGCCTCCTGTATCATCAGTGCCAGTGAACGCCCCTCGGACAGAGGCGGCGGGCTGATTTTGGACATAACTGAAAGACCTCGCCAAATATAGTAATCATTGTTACTATTGCATTACATACTGTCAATACAGATACCATGTAACATGCCTTCCGCAACATCGATAGAACCAGCTGCAAAGCCGCCGGAGCTAACCCCGGCACGACGCTATGTGATCCTATCGATGGTCGTCCTCAGCGTGACCCTTTACGGTACGTCGATCCTGATCGGCGCCGCCGTGTTACCGCAGATACAGGGCTCGCTATCGGCGACACCCGACGAAATTTCGTGGACCGTGACGTTCAATATTCTGGCAACGGCGGTCGCAACCCCGCTGTCCGGCTGGCTGGCCGGCCGTATGGGCCGGCGAAACCTGATGGCCGGCAGCGTGGCGATATTTGCCGTATCCACGTATTTCTGCGGCGCCGCCACGTCGCTGGAAGCCCTGATATTCTGGCGGATCGTTCAGGGAGCTGCCGGTGCGCCCTTGTCACCTATCGGACAAACCATCGCCCTGGATATCTTTCCAAAACACCAGCACAGCATCTGCATCGGCCTGTTCGGTATCGGGGTCGTCATGGGGGCGTTCATCGGGCCGATGATCGGCGGTGTCATGGCGGAACTTTACACCTGGCGATATGCCTACTACCTGATCGTTCCGGTCGCCGCCATTGCGTCCATTGGTGTGATGCTGACCTTGCCGCGCATGAGAAATGCCGCCGCCGTCAAGCTGGAGTGGACAGGCTTTCTACTTCTCACCGTGACAATCGCCTGTACCCAGCTGGCATTATCCCGTGGGCAGCGACTTGACTGGTTTCAATCCACGGAAATTCTTATCGAGATTTTTCTGGCTGCGCTGACGCTGTATCTTTTCGTCGTGCATAGTCTGACGCACGACAAACCATTCCTTAACCTGAGACTGTTGGTGAACCGCAATTATTCTATCGGTCTGATCCTGGTCACGATTTACGGCATGCTGAATTTCACACCGATGGTAATTCTGCCGGGATTATTACGCGAGCATGTCGGCCTGCCGGACTCCCTGATCGGGTATGTTGTCGGCTCACGCGGCGTTGGCGCAATGATCGGTTTTTTCACCGCCATGTTTATCGGCCAGAAATTTCCGAAGCAATCGATCGCCCTTGGGTTCACATTCCAGGTGATCGCCGGTCTGTGGCTGATGACGATCAACCTTGAAACGGCACCGATCATTTTTGTACTCAACGGCATCGTCCAGGGTCTGGCCGTTGGCACGATCTGGGTCCCGTTGACCGTGGTAACGTTTTCGTCTCTCGATCCGAAAGACTTTGATGAGACCAGTTCGGTTTATCACCTGTTGCGAAATATCGGTTCGAGTTTCTTCATTTCCATGTCGGTTACAGAAATTATTCGCTCAACCGCCACCAATTACGAACGTCTGACGGAGAACATCTCGAATTTCAATCCGATCTTGAGAATGCCGTGGGCAATGGGCGAATGGGATATGGGAACGGTCAAGGGACTTGAACAGCTTTCCAGGGAAATCGCTCATCAGGCGTCGCTAATCAGCTATATAAATGCGTTCGGGCTTTACACAATCGCCTCGGCAGCGGCAATCCCATTGATCCTCTTCATCAGCCGGCCCGCAGCAGAGACAGGTAAGAACTGAGCCATTGGATGTGGCTGTATGTCAGAGAAAACGCGGAGACGGATTCGCACCAGACTGTACCGACCCCCATTCCCCTGCCTGCGAACCGACGTGTCGGCGTCGTGATAATCCGTTGTGACGGCATAACGGCCAGGGGAGATCAAGGCATAGACTTAGCGATAGCCAGTTAATGTGACGATGCCCCGACAAAACCCGCCTTGCACTTTGGGAGGCTGCCGATTTACGTTAATCGACTTTTTGCAACAATGGGTGACCACCTTGTCACGCAGGAAAAATCCGAACCCCGCCAACACCGAAAAAGACTATCGTTTCATGACGGCGCTTTCGCGCGGCCTGTCGGTTCTCAGGGCTTTCGGCCCCGTCAACGAACCGCTGGGGAATGCCGATATTGCCGAACGCGTCGGGCTCGCCAAGCCGACCGTTTCACGCATCACCTTCACGCTGACGGAACTCGGTTATCTGAAATACGTTGAGGAATCCGGCCGATATCAACTCGGCATCGGCGTCCTGAATCTCGGCTATGATGTCATGGCGCAAATGGAAATTCGCGATATCGCGCGGCCTTTCATGCAGGAGCTTGCCGATTACGCCAACGCATCGATCTATCTGGGCATCCCGGACGGCCTGGAGTTCGTGTATATCGAAGCGTGCCGGACGCAAGCGTCGATGGCAATCCGCCTCGGAATCGGTTCGCGCATCCCGATCCCCACCACCAGCATGGGCCGGGCATACCTTGCCGCCCTCCCCGAAGCTGAAAGGGAGGAATTGATGGTCAGGCTGGCCGAAAAGCATGGCGATGAATGGCCTGCGATGAAAAAAGCCACCATGAAGGCGGTCGAACAGGCACAGGAACGAAGCTACGCCATGACCGTCGGCGAATGGATATCCGAGGCCAATTCCGCCGCCGCCGTCATCCGGCGCGCCGACGGCCACCCGGCATTCGCGGTGAATGTCGGGGGCCTGCGCTCAATCATTACCGAAGAACGGCTCGTGAGAGATCTCGGCCCCCGGGTGCTTGGTGTCGCACGTCAGATCGAGCATGGCGCACGCGCCATCCTCTAGGCGCCGGTAACCTCAGATCGCCATGCCCTGACCGCCGTTGACGTCAAGCGAGGCGCCGGTGACAAACCCCGCTTCAGGCGATGCCAGATAGGCAATCGCCGCAGCGATATCCTCAACTTCGCCATGCCGTCGCACGGGAATGGACTTCAGCACGGCAGCCCGTTCCTCTTCCGACTGGCGTTCAGCCAGCAACCCCTTGACGCGAGGTGTCAGGGTGGCTCCCGGGCACACCGTATTACAGGTAATCCCGGCGGGGCCGAATTCCTGCGCCAACTGCAATGTCAGCGCCTGCATAGCCCCCTTGGACGCACCATAATTGGCGCCGGCGAACAGGCTTCCGTATCGGCCGGCCTTCGATCCCATGTTGATGATACGTCCGTACCCGGCGTCCACCATGTGCGGCAGGATGCAGCGCGTAACTCTGACGCAGGCCGTTACGTTGACATCCATCACCCGCTGCCAGTCCTCGTCGCTCTGTTCGAGAAACCGGAACGGCGTATGCAGCGAACCGCCGATATTGTTGACCAGCACATCGATACGTCCCGTGCGCGCAAACAGTTCCGCGACCGCATCGGCGATAGCGTCACCGTCGGTCATATCGATGGCACGGGGATGCAGGACGAGGCTCTTTTGCCGGGCTTCTTCACCGGCCTTTGCAAGCGCGTTCTCGTCTCGATCCCAGATGGTGACGTCACCCCCTTCGGCCGCGAGGCGCAATGCCACCCCGAGACCAAGCCCGCTTGCCGCCGCCGTGATCAGGACGGCCTGGTTTTCAAAGCGGCGCATTGTCGACGGCCTGATGGTGGCTGGCACTGGGATCAACCTTGGCGTCGATCACGACCGGACCGCCCGCGCGGTGACCTTCTTCGATCGCATCGCGGATTTCGTCCTTGTGATAGACGGTCATCCCCTTGGCACCCATGCCCTCGGCCACTTTGGCATAATCAATGTCGGGGAAATCGACGGCGATACGTTTCTCTCCCAGATTATCGCGCACCATGCCGAGACCGGCGTTGTTGGCCACCAGATACACAGCCGAGATGTCCCGTTCGACGCAGGTGCTGAGAATCTGCAGCGTCATCATGAAGCCGCCATCACCAATCAGCGACGTGACGCGTTTTTGCGGATGGACCATCTTTGCCGCCGCTGCCGCGGGGCCACCCCACCCCATGACACCGGTACCGCCCGGCACCAGAAGTTGTTGCGGGTGCGGCATCCGGAGCCCGAACGTCGACCAGATACGGTTGGCACCGGCATCAAGCACCAGCAGGTCATCGGCGCCCAGTATGGACTGCGTGGCGCGGACCAGATCGGTGTGATGGACCGTGCCCTGTGCTGCCGGCAGGTCAGGCAGTTCATCGTATTTGGTGCGGACTTTCAACTCACGGATCGCTGCAATTCGTGCCTCACGGTCTTCTCCGGCGAGACCGATCTCGTGCAGCATCGGGATCACGTCACGGATATCCGCGGTGATCGCCTGATCAACCGGATACACCCAACCGGCGTTCCGCGGATCGACATCGACCTGAATCAGGGTCTGTTCGCCAGGACGAATCATTGTCGGGTCCCGAAAGCGCGTATAATCGGGCCCCATGCTGGCCCCGAGCATCACGACCACATCCGCTTCGGCAACGGCACGGTTCGCCGTCGGCATCCCCCATGTACCAAGCATACCAACCGCAATGTCCGACGTTTCCGCAATCACGCCCTTGGCGTTATAGCTTGTAGCGACAGCAATGCCGGCAGCCTCGGCCAGGGACTGCAATGCCGGCCCCATTTCAGAGCCAAGTACGCCGTTACCGGCGATAATGACCGGACGCTTGGCGCCGTTTAGCGCCTTCGCCAGGTCTTCAAGTGCGGCACGATCAGGACGGGCCGGCGTGTACTTCAGATACCCGGCAGTGTCGTAAAGCTGCGGTTTCAGCGTCCCCTCGACTTCCTGGCGGATGATCGACGTCTTCATGCAGATTGCCGCCGGTCCGGTCCGCGGCAGAGATGCGTGTTTTACCGCCATCTGCGTCCCGTAGACCGCCTCTTCAGGCGTCGTCGCATAGGTCGCGTACTTGGTGATCGGTTTCAGCGAAGCCATAACGTCGGCGCCGCCGTAATCACCGGTCATCGTCTGGTAGACGCCCTGCTGGCCATAACCGTCGTAATCCGACGTTTCGGTCAGGACCACCATCGGAGAGCCGGAAAAATGGGCTTCAAGTATACCGATGCCCCCGATGGTACTGATCCATGGCCCCTGCCCCATCAGCACGGCCGGCTTTCCGGTCAGCCGCCCGGTCACCTGCGCCATCACCGATGCAATCCATTCGTTACGGGTCAAGACGACATCAAAATCCTTTTTACGCTCGTAAAAGGACGGCAGCGCCCAGGTAATCCCGAGGCCGGGCAGCGTGAAGCCGCGATTCACGCCAGCATCAATCAGCGTATCGATGACGAGGTCTATGGTTTTAGGCATCGTTTTCTCCCAAATGGTTCTTGTTTGGTTGTTTTCCTGGATGTTCGAAATTCTGTCGCAGCTATGTTTTCTGTGGGCACAGCCGTCGCCGGGACAGATATTAAATTTTTTGGAATTGAATTTCAATTTTTTTATAGTCAGATATATGGGAAATTGCTACTCACTGAAAAATGACGCACAACGCATTCGGCAAATAGACAGAGGACATAGGCATGGCTGAGGATTCCCGACCTGTTATGGTAACCGGCGCTACCGGTTTTATCGGATCGTGGATCGTCGCCGGGCTCGTCGGTGCCGGCCGCACGGTTGTGGCAGCCGATCTGCATACCGACAGCACCCGTCTCGATCAGGTGCTCCCCGTTGAGGATCAACGCAATATCCGCTGGGAATCATGTGACGTTTCCGATACCGCAGCCGTTCAGCGACTCGTCACCGAGACCGCGCCCGACGCGATCATTCACCTGGCCGCCCTGCAGATTCCCGCATGCCGTGCCAACCCGGTACTTTGCGCACAGGTCAACGTGGTCGGGCAGGTGAACATCTTTGAAGCCGCACGTCAGGCAAAGGTCGAAAGGATCGTCTATACCAGTTCCGCTGCGGCAAAGCCGCGCGGACCGGCAAACGCGCCGGCCAACCTGTACGGCGTTTTCAAGAAAACAGATGAAGAGATCGCCCGCATTTTCTGGGAAGAGCACGGAATATCCAGCCTGGGACTCCGTCCATATATTGTCTACGGGGTCGGACGCGACGACGGCGAAACGTCAGCCATCACCAGGGCGATGCGCGCGGCGGCGCTGGGTGAGAGCTACCAGATACCTTTCCGCACCCGTGGCTGCATCGAATACGCAAGCGAAGTCGCGGACATATTCTGCCGCACGACAAATGCGACGTGGGAAGGCGCACGGGTTTCCGACCTGACCACCAAGATAAGTTCCATCGAAGATGTCCTGGAAGCAATTCACGCCTGTGTTCCGGACGCGCAGATCAGTGCCGCCGACACGATCCGCGTCGCGCCTGAAATCGGTCTCGACAATTCAGTGCTCACGGACGTGATCGGCGATTGGGAGGAAGTCTCCCTCAAAGAAGGCACACGCCGCACCATCGAGCATTACCGCTCTCTTGCCGGCAAGGCCTGAGCATACGTCTCAGCTCATGATACCAATGGCCCACGGCACAAACTCGTTGTCGCCGAGACCAAGTGCCTCGCTCTTCGACGGTTGCCCCGATGCCGTCGCCAGCATCAGTTCAAAAATCGCCTGTCCCATTTCGTCCATTGTCTTGGTTCCGTCCACGACCTCGCCGCAATTGATGTCCATGTCTTCCTGAAGGTGATTGAACATGGGCGTGTTGGTTGCGAGCTTCAGGCACGGTACCGGCTTGGCGCCGAACATAGAACCGCGGCCCGTGGTGAACGCCAGCAGATTGGCTCCCCCTGCGACCTGGCCCGTCGCCGATACCGGGTCATATCCCGGCGTATCCATGAAGACGAAGCCTTTCTCAGTGACCGGCTCTGCGTATTTGTAGACCCCCATCAGCGGACCGGTACCACCCTTCATCGAAGAACCCAGCGATTTCTCGATGATGTTGGCAAGACCGCCCTTTGAATTCCCCGGCGAGACACGGCCGTTAATCTGCACATCGCGGCCGACGGAATATTCATCCTTCCACCATCGGATGCGTTCTATCAGTTTTTCACCGACCTCTACCGAGGCGGCACGCCGTGTCAGGGTGTGTTCGACACCATAGATCTCCGGCGTTTCCGAGAGAATGCCGGTGCCGCCATGGCGGGCCAGAATGTCGACCGCCGCCCCAAGCGCCGGATTAGCGGTAATCGACGAAAACCCGTCCGATCCGCCGCACTGCAGGCCAACGGTCAAATGGCTGGCGTCAACGGTTTGACGTCTGACATTGTTGGCCTCCGGCAGCATCTCACGGACAGCCGCGATACCGGCTTCGATGGTTTTCCGGGTTCCCCCCGTCTCCTGCATGGTAAAGGCATGTAACTTCGGCCCCGGACCGAGGTTCTCGCTTTCCAACAGGCCATCAAGCTGGTTGCGCTCGCAGCCCAACCCGACGATCAGTGTTGCGGCAACGTTCGCGTGCTTGGCATACCCGGCGATGGTCCGGCGTAACAGGTCCATGGGTTCACCGCTCATTTCCATGCCGCAACCGAGGCTATGGGAAAAGGCGACAACACCGTCAACGTTCGGATATTCGGCAAGGCGTTCCGGCGTGAACCAGTCGGCAATCATCCGAACCACGGTAGCCGAACAGTTCACGGTCGAGCAGATGCCTATGTAGTTGCGTGTCCCGACGCGCCCGTCATCGCGTACAATCCCCTGAAAGGTTGCACGCTGTTCGATTGGCAGAACGTCGACGGGCTTATATTCGCTGGCGTGTGCGTAATCACGATCGTAATCGCGAAAAGTGATATTGTGCGTATGCACCAACGCCCCCGGCAGAATGTCCTCGGTCGCAAAACCGATGACCACGTTGTACTTTCGAACCGGTTCACCCTCTGCGATCGGGACTGCGGCCAGCTTGTAGCCGGCTGGCACCTGTGCCCGGGTCGTCACATTCTCGCCCTGAATGCTCTCACCGATTTCCACATCACGCCGCGCCACCACAACATTGTCGTCCTTGTGCAAACGAATGACCGGGCTCCCCCGACCGGAGATGTCATGTGTATCCATGGGTATTCCCTTTTCTGAAGCCGTTAGCTTGCCATTCAGCCAAGTTCATCGAGTTTTGCAATCATTGAGCGGGCACTTGCCATCGCGTTCCCGAGGTCTGTGCCCATCGCCATATAGGTAAAACCGTAGTCGAGAAACTGTTTCGACATTTCAGGGGTCGGAGCAAGAGCGCCTGCCGGAATGCCGACGGCTTTCGCCCGTTCGGCCGCTTCCCTGAGTTTTGCCTGGACCGCCGGATTGCCGACCTCTCCCAGATACCCCATGTTCGCCGCAAGATCGGCCGGACCGATGAAGATAACGTCAACGCCGTCGATGGCTGCAATGTCCTCGAGCTGGTCGACGGCTTCCGGCGTCTCCAGCTGCAAAATCAGGCAGACCTGATCGTTGGCCTTCTTAAAATAGTCCGGCACCGTCCCAAACCGTGACGCCCGATGGACCGCGGCAACACCGCGTACGCCCGCGCCGGGGTAGCGGGACGCAGCGACCGCCGCTTTGGCTTCGGCCACAGTTTCGACAAACGGCACGACAAGGGTCTGCGCCCCGGCGTCCAGCGCCCGCTTGATATACACCTTGTCGTTCCAGGGCACCCGCAGTGCGGCTTCGCTCGGCGTCGTATCAATGGCCCTGAGGATGTTGGCCGCCTGCGGAATGTCGATTGGCGCATGCTCCATATCAACGACGAGGAAATCGAAACCGCATAAGCCGTAGGCTTCCGCCAGATGGGCCGAGCCGCTCATGAACCAGGAACCGATCGTCGGTTTCCCGGACGTATCCAGAAGCATCTTTTTCAGATTGTTTGTGATATCCATTTTCGTGTTTCCTCAGGTCGTTGTGATTTTAATAGATCGGCGGTTCAGGCACCTCGCCGGCAGACGACAGGAAATCGAAGTCACATCCCTTGTCGGCCTGGCTGACATGGCGTTGATAAAGTGCGGCATAAGAACGTTGATATGATGGGGAAGGCGGCACCCATGCCTGGCGGCGCCGTTCGATCTCGGCCTCGTCGACGTTCATGTCGAGTCGGCCCTCGGGCACGTTCAGCGTCACCATGTCCCCGGTCTGCAGCAGCGCCAGCGGGCCGCCGATGGCCGCCTCCGGCGTCACATGCAGCACGCAGGTGCCGTAATGGGTGCCGCTCATCCGCCCGTCGCTGATGCGCACCATATCCTTGACCCCTTTCTGCAACAGCACTTTCGGGATCGGAATATTTCCCCATTCCGGCATGCCCGGAGCCCCGACCGGTCCCGCGTTGCGCAGCACCAGCACGGTATCCGGACCGACATCGAGATCAGGGTCATCGGACGCCGCCATCATTTCCGCCGGATCGTCGTAAACCAGCGCCGGCCCCGTATGCACAAGATGCTCCGGGTCAGCTGCCGAGGTCTTGATGATTGCCCCGTCGGGGGCGAGATTCCCGCGCAGAACGACAAGGGTGCGGCCGTTTTCTGGGGCCACCACGGGGTTATCGGGCAAGCGGATCACGTCGCTGTCCCAGCATTCCGCATCGGCAATCGCGTCACCCAGCGTATCCCCGCTGACCGTCATACAGTCCAGGTCCAGCTGGTCCCGAAGATTATTCAAAAGCGCCTGCAACCCGCCGGCGAAGTAAAAATCTTCCATCAGATAGGCCCCGGACGGCATCAGATTGGCGAGCACCGGCACCCTGGCGGAAACCTCCGCCATGTCGTCAAGCGTCACATCAACACCGGCCCGCCCTGCCATGGCAATCAGATGAATAGCCGCATTTGTCGATCCACCGAGCGCCATGTATGCGACAAGCCCATTTGTAAAGCTGGCACGATTGATGAACGTTGAGGGTCGCAGATCCTCGAACACCATCTCGACACAACGCACGCCGCAGGCGGACGCCAGCCGGGGATGCCCGGAATCCGAGGCCGGGATCGACGATGCACCCGTAAATGTCAGACCCATGGCGTCGACGATCGACGTCATCGTCGACGCGGTCCCCATGGTATTGCATGTCCCATTGGTCCGGGTCATACGTGCTTCGAGATCGATCCAGTCTTCTTCGGAAATTTCACCGGTTCGCAGTTTGTCAAAGTACTTCTTGGTGTGTGTGCCGGCACCGGTCTTTTCGCCACGCCAACTGCCGTTGGACATGGGGCCGGCCGGGCAGAAGATCGTCGGCAGATCCATCGAAAATGCCCCCATCAACATGCCCGGTGTCGACTTGTCACATCCGCCCAGCAACACGCACCCGTCGATCGGATGTGACCGCAGGAGCTCCTCGACTTCCATGGCGAGGAAATTTCGATACAGCATCGTCGTCGGCTTCACCATGACCTCGCCGACCGACAACGCGGGCAGTTCGACGGGGTATCCGCCGGCCTGCCACACGCCTCGCTTGACCGCCTCGGCTCGATCACGGAGATGCGCATGACAAGGACTGATGTCGCTCCAGGTATTAATGATGCCGATCACCGGCTTACCCATAAACTCCTCGCGGCGCATACCCATCTGCTGGGTACGCTGGCGGTGTGCAAAACCGCGAATGTCGGACGACATGAACCACCGCGCACTTCGCAGCTCTTCGATTTTCTTACGGGACATCTAGTTCAGCCCTCCCAACACGACAATTGCCGACGCCACACAGCGGCCTAAAGTGTCTGGCCGCCGTCGATGACCAGGACGTGCCCTGTTACCATCGTCGTACCGGCGCACAGATACAGCATGCCCTGGGCAATTTCCTCGGGCGAGGAACGGCGTTTCAGCACGGACTGGTCACGCGCGAACTGTTTGCGTTCTTCGGGCCAGTTCTCGGTCCACGGCGTTTTCACCTGCCCCGGCGCAACTGCATTGACCCGCACTTTCGGCGCAAGCCCACGCGCCAGGCTGCGGGTCAGGCTGACCAGTCCGGTCTTTGTTGCCGAATATACAAGGCTGCTGCCCTGCTTGCCGACACCCGCAACTGACGCGGTGCTGACGATGGCGCCTTCACTTTTCTTGAGAGCGTCCGCCGCAGCATGGGCACAACGGAACGGGCCGATCAGATTGACGTTCAGAAGGAGCTGCCAGAAATCCTCAGTCATGGCATCGAGATCGGACGGCGGAATCGGTTCCGGTGTACCCGGCGTTCCCGCATTGTTGATCAGATAGTCCAGGCCGCCGAGCCTGTTAATCGCGTCACTGATCATGTCCTCCGCTTCACCGGCCACGCCGACATTGCCGGGCGCTGCAATCACGTCGAGACCTTCGGCCGTCAATGCCGCGACCTGCGCCGCACCGGCCTCGTCGTCAGGCAAGTGGTTCAATGCCACTTTCGCGCCCATCTCCGCCATCATCTTAACAGCCGCAAGGCCAATACCTGACGCACCACCGGTGACAATGACACGTCGTCCACTCAAATCTGCCGTAATCAACGTTGTTTCCCCTCTATGTCCTGAATTGCCTTCTTCATTTCCAGGAGCTTCAAGTCCCTGGTTTCAAGCAGTTTCTCCGCCGGCACATCGCCGTAATCGTAATGACCCGCACCACTCATCACGCCGGTGCGGCCGGATTCGACCAGTCGATCCAGCGTCACACTGCCGCCGGTTGGCGTCGGCGGTGTATAGACACGGCTGGCGAGCGCGTTTCGCGCCATCTCAAGGCCGGTGTAGTCCATCTTCCGCATGTGCCCGAGAACGGCGAGACGCTCCACCAGACCATGGCGGATCGAAAAGTCGATGTCTTCGGCACCGACCCATCCCTCGTCGATCATCCGCAAGCACTCAAGATTGAGTGCGCTCTGCAGGCGATTGGCGATATATCCCTGGATCAGTTTCTCGAATACAAGCGGTGCCTTGCCGAAGCCCTGATAAAGGGCGCGGACTGCCTGGATATGCTCCGGGTCCGTCTCCGGTCCAGGCGCGATATCAACCAGATCGACGATATATGGTGGTGTGTACCAGTGCGCGATGAGGGTCCGCACGCCCAACCCGTCCGGCAGCAATGGGAACACATCCAGATAGGACGTGTTGCTGGCGATGATGCTTTTGGCTGGCGCCACCGCAGAAATGTCACTGAAAACCGTGCGCTTGACGTCAGCCTTCTCGACCACGGCCTCGACGATCAGGTCGGCATCTGCAACGGCATCTGCCAGCTCATGGCACAGCGTGATACGTGCCTGTGCCGCATCAACTTCATGTTGCTGATGCACGCCGGCGCGTACCAGTGTCGCGCATGCCGAGGCGATCAGTTGCCGGGCGCGATCAAGCACCGTTGAATTGATATCAAATAGATTGACGTCACATCCGCCAATCGCGTGAACCAGGGCAAGACCATGCCCCATCGTACCGGCACCTATGACGGTGACCTTCTTCATAAATTTCCTCCCGTTTCGTTCTTGCAGCCGGTACACCGGCTTAAGTTTCAAGCACTTTCCCGGATCATCATTCGGAACCCCAGATCAACGACTTCACCGGCACTATCCGCGTCTTCAAACCGGCTAAGCAGATGTTCAGCAACGGTTTTCCCTATCTGATCGTGTGGCGGACGCACGGTTGTCAACGCGGGCGTCACATG
The DNA here is from genome assembly GCA_965227245.1 of Rhodospirillales bacterium. Classification (GTDB taxonomy): domain Bacteria; phylum Pseudomonadota; class Alphaproteobacteria; order Rhodospirillales; family Casp-alpha2; genus UBA4479. The sequence continues at coordinate 150,791 of OZ245728.1, forward strand.
GGCAGAGGCCTCGAGGTCGCCAAACCCGACTACAGCTATATCATCCGGCACCTGGATACCTTGACGTTGCGCTTCGAAGATCACCCCCATGGCAAGAGGATCACCGATGCAGAAAATACCATCGACGTCAGGGAAGTCGGTCAAAATCGTCTTCATCACAGCCGTGCCGTCGCCTACCCCGCGGTTGATAGCAAAGAATTTTTTGACCGTCGTGCCGGCAACACTCAAAGCCTCCGAACAGAAACCATCGGCACGGGCTTGTGCGCGTGGATCACGAATCGGGCCCACATTGACGCAAACGAGGTTGCGTCGACCGGCCTTCGTCAAGTGCTCAGCGGCTACTTTCCCGGCTTCAAAATTTGAATACCCGATCAGTGTATCGAGCGGCCGCCCGTCAATGTCCCACATCTCGACGACGGGACAGTCCAACGATGACAGCATTGAGACGGTATTGCGTGAATGATTGACGCCGGTAACCACAAGTGCCGCAGGACGCCAGGCCGCGTATGCCGCCACGACAGCCTCCTCTCGGGCCTCGTCGTATTCATGGAAACCCACCATCAGCTGATAACCGGCAGGCTCCAACACCTCGGACAGGGTTTCCAGAGTCGTCGAGAAAAAGGCATTCGTCATCGTTGGCACGATGACTCCGATCAGCGGCGAATGCGCCCCCGAAAGGCTGCCGGCAATCGGATTAGGCGAGTAGCCCAACCGCTCCGAAACCTCCTCGACTTTGCTACGCAGTGACGCAGAGACCGATCCCGGCGAGTTGATGACCCGCGAAACGGTTGCCAGGGAAACGCCCGCCAGCTGAGCCACCTCTGACATGCGAACACGCGAACGTCCGGAGCGACGACGAGATTTAGACCCAGATGTCCGAGCGCGGGAAGGCATTCCTGTTCAATTCCTTATCAACGACAAGCCGTCACAAAATCGACTACGCGGCAACCATCAGACATGAAAAGAATATTTTTGTAAACGTTTTCACATATTTGCCTGATTTTAAGCCTCATATCTAGCATTCTGGCAAGTACTATATTGTTTTTTATGTAATTATTTAATTGCAATATAATTCCATTTTTGTCAGTCTCCATCTGAAAACGATGATAATTGCAGATTGAAGTTGCACGATGATAAAGTGCGTTTTTGGGCTTTTGGCTCTGGATCAGTCTAGCAAAAACAAGGAGGAGACCCCCTAATGTTAAGAAGCAACAAAACCCCTATGCGCAAAGCTCTGAAGGCAGCCTTGTTCGGCTTCAGCGCCTTGGCACTGACAGCAGCATCGCCTGCAAACGCCGAATTCCCGGAAAAACCCGTTACGATCATGGTCGCATGGTCCGCTGGCGGCGCAACCGACTCCGTTACCCGTGCCCTGCAGGACACGTTTGCCCGTGAACTCGGCACCGACATCGTCGTCAAGAACGTCAGTGGCGCTGCCGGCACCATCGGCACCGCCGAAGTCGCCGGCGCTCGCCCGGATGGCTACAATGTCCTGATCACCCCCGCAGGTCCGATGACGACGCAGCCGCACCTCAGGAAAATTCCCTACAACATGGAATCGTTCGAGCCGATCGGCCGCATCACTATTTCACCGATGCTGATGATGACGGCCCCGGGTTCCAAACTTAAATCCGTCGACGACGTCATTGCCGCCGCCAAGGCGACGCCGGGCGAACTCCGCTTCGCTTCCACCGGTGCCGGTACTCTGCCGCACATTTCGATTCTTGCGTTCGACGATCTGGCTGGCATCAAATCGAAGCATGTCCCCTTCAAAGGTTCGGCGAATGCCGTGAAGGCGCTGCTTGGCGGGGTTGTTGAGATCTTCAGCGATCAGGCCCAGTTATCTCCCAAGTACGAACTGCCGCCTCTCGCCGCATGGTCGGCAGAACGGTTGCCGGAGTATCCCAACGTGCCGACGATGAAAGAGCTTGGCTATGACATCGTCATGGGCAACTGGGTCGGCATGTTCACGCCGAAAGGCACGCCCCAGGATGCCAAAGACAAACTGACGGCGGCGCTCAAGGCAACGGTCGAGGATGCAACCGTGATCAAGAACCTCGCCAACCTTAAACTGGCACCCGCATGGCAGGGCCAGGATGACTTTGGTAAATTTGCATCCACGGTCTATGCGCAGAACGGTAAATTGCTGGAAAAAGCCGGTCTGCTTGCCAAGTAATCACGTTTTGTAACGGTTCCCGGCGGGTCATGTTCCGACATGCCCGCCGGCGGATCGCTTCAACCCATTTCCCGCATTTCGTCTTTCATCCGTCAGCTCGGGAGATTTCAGTGAGCAGCCGTCTTCGCGACATACTCTTTTCGTCGTTCATGCTGGTTATCAACCTGCTACTCTGGCGTCAAAGCCTTAAGCCCGAGTATGCTGATATCCAGGCACAGGATTACGGATTCAGCCCCAATTTCTTCCCCCAGATTCTGCTTTCGATCTGGGCTGTGATCTGTGTCGTATTAATCGTACGCGCATTACTCATAGAAGATTCCAAACAACCTGCTCCGCTCTGGGGCCGACTGTTGAGCGCATTCATCCTGACCGGTGTTTACGTGCTGCTCGTCGGCCAGATCGGGTTTCTTCTCGCCTCCATTCCGTTCGCAGGCACATTCATGCTGCTTTTCGGTTATCGCAGACCGATTGTGATCGCAGCAGTCACCATCATTTTCCCGGTCGCTACATGGTGGATTTTCACCGAGCTTCTCAAAATTTATCTACCGATCTCGCCCTGGTTTACGAGATTCTAGGAACAAACAGATGGAATTCCTCTATCCCGCGTTCGAGCTTCTTGCATCACCGGCCGTCTTTATTGCCATCATTGCCGGTGTCGTATTCGGCCTGATTCTGGGGGCGCTTCCCGGCCTCGGTTCGGTACTGGCAATCACAATCGCCCTGCCCTTCACCTTCAGCATGGACTTGATGCCGTCCATCGCGCTGGTGCTGGCGATTTACTGTTCATCGGTCTACGGCGGGTCGCTCTCGGCGATCCTCATCAACACCCCCGGCACACCTCAGTCGGCGGCAACGATGCTCGACGGTTTTCCGATGACGCAGCAGGGCAAGGCCGACTACGCCATTGGCTGGTCGACGCTGGCATCGACCATTGGCGGCCTGTTTTCAGCCGTCGTACTGATTTTTGCAGCCCCCCAACTGGCCCAGTTCGCACTGGAATTCGGCCCGATTGAAACCTTTGCGCTGATCTGCATGGCGCTCACCTGCATTGCCGGCGTGTCACGCGGCAGCATGTTGAAGGGGTTGCTGGCGGGGACTATCGGCCTGTTTCTGGCCACCATCGGCACCGACCCGATGACGGGGACCGTGCGTTTCGACTTCGATATCTTCCAGCTCAGCGCCGGACTCGGCCTGATTCCCGTACTCGTCGGGCTGTTCGCTTTGACCGAAGTATTCTCCCGCCTGGCCGATCCCAATGCCGGAAAAATAGACTTCGTAACCACAGCGTCCGGTTTCAAAGTCGCCCCGTTGCGCGAATGGCTGATGCGGTGGAAAACCATCGTCCGAAGTGCCGTGATCGGCACGTTCATCGGCATCCTGCCCGGGACCGGCGCGGCGACGGCATCCTTTATCGCCTATTCGGAAGCCAAGCGTACTGGCCGCTTCAAAGAAAATTTCGGCAAGGGTGAACCCGAAGGGCTCATCGCGTCCGAAACCTCCAACAATGCGGTGACGGGCGGCGCGCTGGTTCCGACGCTTGCTCTCGGCATTCCCGGAGATCCGGTCACGGCCGTGCTTATGACTGCACTCATCATTCAGGGCATTGAACCGGGTGTGCGGCTGTTCCAGAACAACCCGAACGAAATGAACGCCGCTTTCATGGCGTTGATCATCTGCAACGTCGTCATGCTGATCATTGGTGCCTTCGGTGCACGATATATCACCAAGGTATTGAGAATGCCCGAGCAGGTTCTGCTGGCGATGGTGATGATCCTTTCCCTGGTCGGCTCCTATGGTGTCAGCGGGAAAATGTTCGACGTTCTGGTGACGTTGCTAGCCGGTGTCCTCGGCTATTTCCTCCGTCTCTGCAATGTGCCGACCGCCCCCGTCATCATCGGGCTGGTGCTTGGCCCTATTCTCGAAGAAACGCTCCGCCAGGGTCTTATTCTGACAAACAATGACTTCCTGGCGTTCTTCACCCTGGAGCACCCCGTGGCGATTGTGCTGATGCTCATCACATTCTTCATTCTCATCTGGTCGGGCTACACGGAATTCCGTCAAAACCGGGGCCGCGCCAAAAGCAACTGACACCAATCTCCCCATCAAAACGAGGCTAATAACCATGGAAAAAAAGACTATCGTTTCCTGCGCCGTCACCGGCAATATTACAACCCGTGACCAACACCCGAACCTGCCCGTCACGCCCGAGGAAATTGCCAATGCCGCCGTTGGGGCATGGAAGGAAGGCGCCGGGATCGTGCATTGTCACGTCCGCGACCCGGAAACGCATCTCGGCAGCATGGATATCAACCTTTACAAAGAAGTCATTGATCGCATTCGCGACGCCGGCTCCGACGTCATCATCAACCTCACAACGGGCGAAGGCGGACGCTTCATCCCAAGCGACGACGAGCCGCGTGTCGCCGGCCCAGGCACCACGCTCTGCCGCCCGGAATTGCGCGTCGAGCATGTCAAACAACTGAAGCCGGAAATCTGTACGCTCGATTTCAATACCATGGTCAATGGGAACAAGGTGGTCATCAACACGCCGCCCAACCTGGAAATCATGGCCAACACGATTAATGAAGCCGGCACCAAACCGGAACTGGAAATTTTCGATTCCGGCGACTTGAACATGGCCAATGACTTCATCAAACGCGGCATCCTGAAATCACCGGCGATGTTCCAGCTCGTCCTTGGCATTCGCTGGGGGGCAGCACCCGACTTCGACACCCTTGCATATTTGGTCAAGCGCCTGCCGGACGACTGCGAATGGGCTGCCTTCGGTGTCGGACGTTTTGCCTTCAAGACACTCGCCATGGCGTATCTTCTTGGGGGCCACGTCCGCATCGGGATGGAAGACGTCGTGCATATCCGCAAGGGCGAGCTATGCCGCGACAATGCTCAATTGGTCGAGAAAGCCGTCAGTATTGTTGAGAGCCTGGGCGGCGAAATCGCAACACCGACGGAAGCACGTGAAATTCTCAAGCTAGGTTAACAGCGTTAAAAAGAAGCTTCCCACGCATACGGCTGGGAAGCTTCTTTACCCTGCAGCGCAACGATGTCCTGACAACCAGCCGAAATAGTTATTTTAATTTGCTCGCTGAGCAATTCCCTATTTCCGACCTCAATGCGGGCGCAGATATGTGCTCAACCCGTCCAGATCGGGCACACACCCCAGCCCAGGCGCATCACCCAGATCAGCGCTCCCCTCATTGACAGCATTCAGCGAACCGCACAGCAACGTCCGCAACGGATTGTCGTTGGAATCAATCTCAAGCATACCATCCCCCCCGACTGCGGCCAGAAGATGACCGGACGCAAGCAACCCGATACCGCCGCCCAGATAATGCGGGCAGTATCTTAGTCCTGCGTCCAGAATTTCGCGGGCCACAGGCGTGCATTCGGTAATCCCGCCCCATTTTGCCAGATCGGGCTGAACCACGGCGACAGCGTCCGATGCGATCAGGCCGGAAAAGCCATCCCGGCCGGCAACATTCTCACCTGCCGCCAGCGGCACGCCGCAGGCCTGCGACAACTCGGACCATTCCTGCCATGGGCGGTCCGCACGCAGGGGTTCTTCGAGCCAGCCAAGGCCATGCTCTGCAAGTGCCGCGGCTTCCGTACAGGCCGTTTCCAGCCCCCAGGCCTGATTGGCGTCAGCCATCACGTTGAGATCAACTGCCACACCGCGTATGCGCTTCAGGTTTCCGACATCGACCTCGGACCCGAAACCGACCTTGAGCTTGAAATCGCGATAGCCTTCCCGATAGCGCTGCGCGACGACACGTTCCGGCTCAACCGGGTTGAGGCCACTCGCGTACACCGGAATGCGGCCCGCACTGCCGCCCAGCACCGACCAGAGCGGTTTGCCCTCCCGCCGTGCCCAGAGATCCCACGCGGCGATATCAATCCCGGCAATGGCTTGTGCGAACGGCCCCGGCTCGCCTGTCTGCAGGGTCAGCACATGCATCTTCGCCGTCAGGAAATTGAACAGTGCGCCGGGGCCGTCAAACGCCTGATCGACAATCAACGGCGCCAGTATCACATCGACGATGCGGGCGCGGTGCTCTGCCCCGATGGACGGGAAATTGCACCACACTTCTCCCCAGCCGACGGTCCCGTGTTCGTCTTCTAGGCGAACCAGCACCATCGGCCGGTCATGCATGATGCCGAAGGATGTTTGTACCGGAACCGATACAGGTGCTCGAAAAACGTATGCTGCGATCTTGGTTATTTTCATTGTTTTCTTTTATTCTGAATTTGTAACAGGGATTGTGATGATACTGGCCTTCGTGAACGGCTAACGCGGCGACAGGTCCATTTCCAGTGATACGACGTCACTGCGGTAAGCAACATCGGCGAAATAGATCACCGCCCCCTCGTCATCGGTGACGACACGGCGTACTTTGACAATCGGCCCCGCCAGCGGAATATCCAGGAGTTCGGCCAGTTCGACGTCGGCCACATCGACACGGAGGCTCTGCCTAGCCTTGGTGATCTTCAGGCCCGGCAGGCTGTTCATTTCAGGAAGGATCACGTTTTCCCGAAACCTTTTCGGCGCCCTCATAAACACCTCTGAGGAGAGGTAGACATTCAAGACACAGAAGGGCCTGCCGTGGCGTGCATGTATCCGCTTCATGAATGTATAGGACGGACATGGGACACCGTCCTCCGGCAATAGCGGCGGCGTTTCATCGGAATGCTCAAGGATCGTGCGGTTAACCTCGAGCTGGTCGAGCGCACTGACAAACGACGCCCAGTCGGTTGGGATCGATAGCCATCGCTGTTCGCGCGGCGTGCCGCATACGAACGTACCGACGCCGCGCTTGCGGATGATTAAACCTTCTTCCTCCAGCACGATCAGGGATTCACGCATGGTCAGCGGCGCAACACTGAATTGTTCGGCAAGCTTGTCTATCGGCGGCAGACGTTCGCCGACGCCCCAATCACCGGCTTCGAGCTTGGCTCGCAGATAGCCGGCAATTTGCGTATACCGAGGAATTGTCATCCTCGTCGGTCTTGCCATATGTAACCCCGTTTCCGTCGTGCGTTTCTGATTATACTCCGTCATTTCTGCGGAGATGTTTATCTGCAAAAGATAATTACGCAGATATATGAAAGCTTCCGCGCAATGTCACTTTTTGATCCGGCACAGCACCATCCTTGGTCGGTGCCGGAACAAATGCAACCATTTGTCCGGCACCGAAACCATTATCCCATTTCCGTTAAAATCCAAGTGTCCGCGGCAGCCATAGAACCACCTCGGGCACGTACGTCATGATGAACAGACTGATGATCAGCGGCAACAGGAACGGCGCGACAGCCAGGGATATGTCCTTCAACGACAACCCTGTGATATCACGCATGATGAACAGTGATAATCCCATCGGCGGCGTATATTGCCCGATCATGATATTGAACACCATGACCACCCCCATATGGAGCGGATCGATTCCATAGGTGCTTTGGGCAATCGGCACCAGCATCGGCGCCAGGATCAGCAGCAGAACAGCGTTTTCGATCACAGCCCCCAGCACAAGCAGCACGATGTTGATCACCAGCAGGAACATCCACTTGTCGGCAAACAGACTGCCCAGGAATTCGGCCAGTTGCTGCGGCATCTGACCGACCGTCAGTACCCACCCGAACAGCAGTGCCATCGTAATGATGAACAGCAGCTTCGAAGTTGCGACAACCACTTCACGAAAGACGTCGAACAGTGCCCTCCACGCCATATCGCGATAAACCACAACTGCCAGCAACAGGGCGTAGAGAACCGCCACGGTCGCGGCTTCGGTCGGGCTGAAGATGCCAAGCGTCATGCCGCCGACAATGATGAACGGCGTCAGCAACGGCGGGAAGGCAACGATGAAGGCACGCAAAACTTCAGGCCACGCATGACGCTCCGTGATGTAGTACTCTCGTTTCTTGCCGACCCAATAGACATAAAGCATGAGCGTCAGCGCGATCAGCAAGCCGGGCAGCACGCCGCCCAGGAACAAGCCGGTGATCGACACTTCTGCGATGACACCGAACATGACCATGGGCACGCTCGGCGGCAGGATCGGGCCGATCGCCGATGAACCGAGTGTAACGCCGACGGCGAACTTGGTGTCGTACCCCTTGTCCCGCATCGCCTTGATTTCCATGCGGCCAAGGCCTGCAACATCGGCCAGAACCGACCCCGACATACCGGCAAAAATCAGGCTTGCCAGAACGTTCACGTGGCCGAGTCCGCCGGGTATGCGACCGACCGCCATATTCGCGAAATCAAATATCCGATCGGTAATCTTACCGGCGTTCATCACCATGCCGGCCAGCATGAACAATGGAATGGCGAGCATGGTGAAACTGTTGAGTGAAAGAGCCGCTTCCTGAACCGCGAGGGTCAGCGGAAAGTCGTTGGCCACGAGATAGACCGCAGCCGTGACCCCGAGTGCGAATGCGACGGGAAAGCCGAATATAATCAGAACAAGGCTGACGACGACCAGCCCGATAAGAGCAGCTTCAATGTGCATTGTTTTGTTTCCCGAAAAGTACACGCATACGACGTACCGCGTTGGCGATGGCATACCCGATCATGACCACTGCAGAAATCGGGACGATGGAAACGATCCACGCAATCGGTATGCGCAATGCGGGCGTACGCTCGAATTCGAGCTGGTTCATGAGTTCCCAGCCGCCATACACAAGCCCGAACAGAAAGATGATGATGACAACGTCAAATACGGCAAAGAGGCCGGCTGCCACACGAGGCCCGGCCAGTTCCTCGACGAATTCGACACGGACATGCGTGTCGCTTCGCATGATCGCCGTGGCGCCGAAGAAGGTCATCCAGATGAGCAGATTGGCGCTCAGCTCTTCTGTCCAGACCATCGGCGCATCGAATACGTAGCGGCTGATAACCTGTAAGGAAGACAATGCCAGAAAACTGACCAGGATGATCATGGCCGCAATGATTTCCGGCCAGTTGCCCTTGGGTTCGGGCTTCGCAATGTGGACATTGTCCAGGTCGACACTCAGGTCGTCAGGCTTGTTGACGGGGCTTGATGCACTCATTTGTTGCCTCGCTTGCAATACGGGAACGTGAACCGAGCATGAGGAAGCCGCGCCCTGACATGGGCCGGCTTCCCCATAAACGGCGAACCGGGTTCTTACTTGAGGGCGTCAAACACCTGTTGCGTGGTTCCCTTCGGCCAGATCGGACCGTCGAAACGCTTTTCGACTTCGGCGCGAACTGCAGCACGGAAAGCAACAAGGTCGATTTCTTCCGGACCGACCACCGTCATGCCCTTGCCTTTCAGATCGCCGATCAACGACGCTTCAAACTTGATCGTCTCAGCGGTGTTGAAATCGGTCGCTTCCTTAGCGGCTTTCATGACACCGGCCTGATCTTCGGCACTCAGCTTCTTCCAGGCTTTGTCGTTGATCAGATAAGGCTCGGGAATCATCTGATGGCGGGTCAGCATGAGATAATTCTGCACCTCATAGAACTTCTGGGACCAGATCGTCGGCAACGGGTTTTCCTGGCCGTCGACCACGCCCTGACGCATCGCCTGAAAGGCTTCCGAAAGCGCAACCGGTGTCGGCGCTCCACCCAGGCCGGTAACGACAGCCAGCGACATTTCATTCGGCACGGCGCGAATTTTGTGTCCCTTGAGGTCCGCGGGCTTGGTGATTTTGCTTTTTGTCGTCGTCAGATTGCGCGCACCGTAATAATAGGTGCCCAGGACATGCAGACCGCTTTTCTCTTCAAGCTGTTTTGCCCATTTGCCGCCAAGATCCGGGCTGTCGATGATTTTCTTCAGTTGATCCCAGTTCTCATAGAAGTAACCGGCCGTGTACGTCGTGTATTCCGGCACGATGTCGGCCAGCAGCGGATACGGGGTAATTGCCATTTCAATGCCGCTGGTTTTGACGGCGGTAAAGAGCTTTCGGTTGTTGCCGAGTTGGCTGGACGGGAAGACCTTAACCACGACATTCCCGTTCGTGTACTTCTTGACCAGTTCCGCAAACAAATCGGCGGCTTTACCTTTTGGGGAATCCGGCGAGTTGGAATGCCCGAAACGCAGCGTGGTGGCGGCGTCGGCACTGCCGATACCGGAGACGGCAGCGACAAGCGCGGCTGCCAATAGTGTTTTGATCGGATGTTTCATGTTGTTTGCTCCATTGGTTTGTCGTTGTTCTGTCATTAAAGACCCGCCCCGTTTTGACGAGACCGGCCGGCAGGTCTTGCAGCCTACTGCGCAGACAGCACCCGTATTTTTGTTGGTGTGTTTTCTATGGGCGATTTCCCCTGCCGTATCACCTCCATGCATGGAGATTTTTTTTATGTTTGCTCTGGCCGAGTGTCGTAACGCGACGCCGGCCAGGATGGTGAGTCGGGTCCGGATACGAGCGGTTTCCTGACCGCAAGCGCCAAATCTTCATCACGCGTAGAAACATCTTGTCATATAGCTTTATATATATCTAGATTAATTATCAGGAACGCGTCATTTCCTGCTCATCCTGTGCAAGGAAGGCACGCAAACACCTCATTTGAGTTATCGGAATCTGATAACCGACTGAAATCGGCGTATTGGGACACCGTACCGGCTCACCCATGAACAGACGGCGCCAGGTCGGCCCACGGGCCCATGATCTGATGGCGTCGCAAAAGAACAATCTTAGGAAGGAATACATTCATGCGACCAAACAAACTTCGGGAAATCTGGGCCGACGGCGGCACGGTCATCAATGGCTGGCTCTCGATTCCCAATGCGTTCTCCGCTGAGATCATGGCCAATCAGGGCTGGGATTCCGTAACCATCGACAACCAACACGGCATGGTCGATTTCAGTCGGTCGCTGGAGATGCTGATTGGTATTTCAACCACCGACGCGGTCCCCATGGCACGCGCCCCCTGGCTCGAGCCGGGCATATTGATGAAGCTGCTTGATGCCGGGGCCTACGGCATCATCTGCCCGATGATCAATACCGTCGAAGATGCGGAGAACCTTGCACGATACACCCATTACGCCCCGCAGGGTGCACGCAGCTTCGGCCCCTTGCGCGCCTCGCTATACGCGGGCGGGGACTATGCTGAAAAAGCCAACGATTCGATCGTCGTCTTTGCGATGATCGAAACGAAACAGGCCGTTGAAAACCTTGAAGGCATTCTTGCCGTTCCCGGAATCGATGCCGTTTATATCGGCCCGTCCGACTTGTCCCTGTCTCTGGGATGCAAACCTGTTCTGGACGATGTTGAGAAACCGGTTTCAGAAGCCATCGATTACATCCTTGCCAAAACCAAGGAGCACGGAAAGGTCGCCGGTATTCACAACGGAACAACGCAGTCCGCATTGATGCGGGCAGAGAAGGGTTTCCAGTTTGTCACGATTGCGACGGATGCACGTCTGCTTGCGGTCGGCGCACAACAGGTGGTCAAGGAAATGCGGAGCGGCAGCAAACCTGCCGGGGACGAAAAGTCATCCGGGGGCTATATCTGAGCATCAACGGGATAGGGGCATCCGTACCGCGCCATATCGCGCATTGGGTGCCCCTGCCCAGCACCTCATCCGGCAGCAGGCATGATGCGGTCCGCCAGGTTGCGGGAACCGGATGAAAGGCCTCAATCCGCTGCCGCGACGGACGCCATCTGTCGTGATATCAGCTGCGCATAGGCGCCGCCGGTAGCCAGCAATTCGTCGTGCGTCCCGGTTTCCAGCACCATCCCCTGTTCCAGCACGACGATCAGATCCGCGTCGCGAATTGTCGATAGCCGGTGCGCGATGACGACGGTGGTCCGGTTCGCCTGCAACCGGCCGAGCGTCTTGCGCAGCGCCTGTTCGTTGACGGCGTCAAGATGTGACGTTGCTTCGTCGAGAATCAGTACCGGTGCATCCTTCAGAAACGCCCGCGCGATCGCGACCCGCTGCCGCTGTCCGCCGGAGAGGCTGGTGCCGCGCTCGCCGACCTGCGTATCGAGCCCGTCCGGCAGGGCATCGACCAGATCTGTCAGCGACGCATATGCGACGGCAGTCCGCAACGCCGCATCATCGGCATCCGGGCGGCCGATCAGGATGTTGGCGCGGAGCGTGTCGTTGAAAAGGTAGGTGTCCTGCGCCACCAGCGCGATGCGCCGGCGCAGATCATCCAGTTCGTACTGGCGAAGATCGACGCCGTTCATGGTGACGCCGCCCCGGTCCGGGTCCCAGAACCGCATCAACAATTGCGCCAGGGTCGTCTTCCCCGCCCCCGAGGTGCCGACCAAAGCGACCGTCTGGCCGGCCGGGATCGAGAAATTGACGTTCGTCAGGGCCTGCCGGTTCTGCCCCGGGTAGGAGAAATCGACGTCCACCAAAGACAATTCGACGGCGCCCGTGTGCGCCGGCGCCCCCGGCCCGTCCCGAACCGGCACCGGCTCGTTCTCGAGCGCGTAGACCCGCCGCGTCGCCCCCAACGTGTCCGCCAGTTGACGGCCGATCTGGGCGATCTCGGATACCGGCAGAAACGCCGCCATCGCAAGCAACGTCAGCAGCGGCAGCAGCGCCGGATCGAGACCGCCGCGGGCCGCGATGGTGCCGCCGGTGACGACCACCGCAAGACCGCCAAGCCCGGTCAGCACCTCAAGCAGACTGTGCTGCAGGGTCAGTTCAGCAAAGAACGGCAGACGAAGCCGGGCATGCGTTTCCGTCAGCGTATCAAGACGTTCGCCGCGACGGGTTTCCTGCTGGAAGGCGACGATCTCGGTCATGCCCTGGACCGCATCGACCGCGAATGCGGACAACTCGCCTGCCGCCTCGCGGGCCCTGGAGCCGAGCCAATCGACCCGCTTTCGGAGCAACAGCGGACTGAGGCCGACGGCGATCAGGAACGGGGCCAGGGCAAGCGCAACCCAGATGCTCTGTGACGCCAGCACGGCAAGAACGCCCGCCGGCACGAGAATGGCGACGAAGGCCGGTGCGACCGTATGCGCAAAGAAGTATTCGACCAGTTCAATGTCGTTGGTGGCGAGCGCCATCAGATCACCGGTCCGCCGCCGCACCAGATAAGCCGGCGCCAGTTGGTCGAGCTTGCGGAAAGCGGCGATCCGCATTTCCGCCAACAGGCGGAACGCCATATCGTGCGCCGTCCAAGATTCCAGCCAGTGCAGAACACCGGATATCGGCGCCATGATCGCGAGCCCCCAGAGCCAGGGCTCGATCGGCTGGCCGTTCTTCAACGCGTAGACCGTGAATGCGCTCAGCACGCCGACCCCGATAAAGGCCAAAACCCTGAGAACCCCGAACGAGAAGGTCGCCACCAGCTTGGCTTTCCATGGCATGATCACCTTCATCAAAACCGCGACGACCTGATACCACGTCAATCCCTCGGCCGCGATAATCCCCTCCGTCGGCGCCGCGTTGGCACCGCCGGGAACATCGGCGATCGTTTCCGCCGCCGGGCCGGCAGTCGCCGCCTTCAGGGCGCCGACGTTGTGCCGTTCGCGCGCCTGTTCCGACATCAGCCGGGCATAGACGCCGTTCTCCTGCATCAGCATCGCATGGCTGCCGCTTTCGACGATCCGCCCCTCGTCGAGGACGAGGATACGGTCACAGCCGATGACGCTCGACAAACGGTGCGCCAGCGTCAGTGTCGTGCGCCCCTTCATCAATCGGTCCAGGGCTTCCTGTATTGTCGCTTCATTCTCGGCGTCGACGGCCGACAGCGCCTCGTCGAGAACGAGGATCGGCGCGTCGCGCAGCAGCGCCCGCGCAATGGCGACCCGTTGCCGCTGACCGCCCGAGAGCTTAATGCCCTTCTCGCCGATGATGGTGTCGTAGCCTTGCGGCAGCGTCATGATGAAGTCGTGGATGTTGGCGGTCTCTGCCGCCGTGCGGACATCGTCCGGCGTCGCGTCCGGCCGACCGACGCGGATATTGTCATCTATGGTGCCGTGAAACAGGAACGTATCCTGGTTGACGACCGAGATCATGGCGCGGATCTGCTCGAACGACAGGTCGCGCAAATCGTGCCCGCCGATGCGGATGCCGCCCTTCTCCGGATCATAAAATCGCAGCAAAAGGCGGACAATCGACGACTTGCCCCCGCCCGACGTGCCGACAACGCCGATCCGCGCCCCGGCGGCGATATGAAAATCGAGACCGTTGTGGACCGTGCGCCGCGTTCCCGGATAGCGGAAATGAACGTCATCGAAATCGATGGTCGGCGCCAGCGGGGCATCAAGCGGCGCCGGGTCCGCGTCGGCAACGAGCGGTGCCTGATCGAGGATTTTATAGATGCCTTGCGCCGCCGACATGCCGACCATCCCCTGGTGCAGCACCGTCCGCAGTTCCCGCATCGGCCGGTAGACCTCGACACCGAGCATCAGAATGATGAGCAGGGCCGATAGCTGCATCTCACCGCTTTCGACACGCATGGCGCCGACGGCAAGCGCCGCCGCGGCGCCGCAGGCGATGGACGTGTCGGTGATACCGCGGCCAAGGGCACTCGTCGCGAGGACCCACATCGTCCGCTGAAACACGTCCCGGGCCTTGAACTCGAGGACGTCGGCCCGTGCCTTGCTCTGCCCAAAGGCCTTCAGCGTTGCCAGCCCCTGGATGGAATCCAGGAACTCGGCGGCGAAACCGGCGTACGCGGTCTGGCGGCCACGGGCGTTGCGCACGTCCCAGCGGTGCCACAGGGCGGGCGCGAACAAGGCGATGGCCGCGAATATCAGCGTGACGACGGCAACCGGCACGTCGATCCAGGCAACCACGGCGAAGATCAGGATCGGCGTCAGGAGCGCGATCAGGAACTGCGGCAGGAATTGTCCGAAGTAGGTCTCGAGCTGTTCGACACCGTCGATCAGGGATAACGACAAGGCGCCGGAGCGGCTGCCCGCCACGGTACCGGGTCCAAGCGCGGCGATCTTGTCATAGATGGCGCGGCGGACTTTCTTTTGCACCCGGGCCGCGGTCTCATGCGCGACCAGCGCACGCCAGTGCTCGAATACGCCCCGGAGCACCATGACCACCGCGATCAAGGTGATCGGCATCATCAGTTCCGCCGGTTCGTCACCGGCGAAAATGCGGCCGATCAACCAGCCCAGCAGACCGAGGCGGGCAATCCCAAAACCGACGGCAGCAAGCCCGATCAGGGTCGCCCATGCGATGCGCCCTCTGACACCTTCGGTGAATGACCATAGCCGTCGTTCGAAGTGCATGTAACGTATCTCCCCGGAAAACGACTGCGCCGTCGCCGTTATTTAAACTGTGAAGGGCTGACCTTGATGGGTACAGGCAGAACCCTCAATCCTCACCGGATCGCCCCACGGGTCAAGCCCGGATCTGCGGACGGAATTTATGCTGACTACAGGCATTGTTCAGGTTGTTTTGCCCCGGAAATCCGGGGTATTATGAGCAACAGTCAGACGTATTCAAACCTATCCAACCAGACTCCAAGCCCCGCCACTGTCCAGGCAATCGCCCCTTCTTTTAGCTTATGAAAACAAGAGACTTTAAATGACAACGAACGTCCCCTTTTCGATGGTCCCGCTCCCCGCGCAGCGTTCTCAAAAGCCCCGCACTAGGGGACTGACCATGATGATGGACTGGGGGTTGCCGATAAATCAGGCTGCCGACTACATGGATCTTCTGGCCCCGTATGTGGATCTGGTCAAGATCGTCGTCGGGACGGCCCGGCTCTATCCGGAAGACTATCTCGTCAAGAAACTGAACATCTACAAATCGGCCGGCGTGATGCCGTTTCTGGGCGGGCAGTTTTCAGAATATGTCTTCGCGACCCAGGGATGGAGCGCCATGCAGGGCTTCTTCGCGGAAGCCAAGCGGCTCGGCTTCGACGCGCTCGAGATTTCCGATAACTGCGTCCCGCTCGACGATCAGGAACGCGCCAGGATGATCAAGATGGCGATCGCCGAAGGGCTGGAAGTCCATGGCGAGGTCGGCTCCAAAGTCGTCAACCAGTCACCCAATGATCTGATCGATCAGACCAAGGTCTGCTTCGACGCCGGCTGTCACATCGTCCTCGTCGAGGGGGCGGAACTGGTCACCAACGGCAAGGTCAACGAGGCGATGATGACGGCGCTCAAGAGCGGGCTCGATCTGGATCGCACGCTGCTGGAACTAACCGGCCCATGGATCAAGGGCGTCACGCTGAATGACGTCTTCGAATTGAAGAAGTTTCTGCTGACCGAGTTCGGCCCGGATGTGAACCTGGCCAATGTCATGCCGAACGACATCATCGAAACCGAGGCCTTCCGGTGCGGTCTTTCCGTGGTCGGCCCGACTGTCAGGTCCCACCCGTCAGAATAGAACTCGGGCGCGGCGCATACTCAGCGGGCTGTCCAGGCATCCCCGCTTTCGCGAACCACGCGGCCATATATCCGGCCCTGCTTCGCTCCACCGCCAGCGACCAGTCCGCCTCTGCCTGACGCCAGATCAGCACAGGCACATCGGCAAACAGCGTCCGCTTCATGCGCCCGACTGCCAGACCGTCCACAGAAAGAGAGACGAACCCGCCCCGTGCCAGCAACGCTGCTGAATGGGGACCGGAAACCTCAAACCAGTGCAGCGCATCGCTGTAGGGGGTGGCATGGAGAAGCCTGTCGGGGAACGCTGTGCGGATCGCTGCCAGCACAGCCGCTTCGCCGCCCCGTTCGACGCGTAACAGCCACGATCTCGGCGACAGCCAGAACGCTGGATGCGAAGCCTCAACACACACCATTCCCGGTGCCGTCGGCACGGTGATGGCGCAGGTCTCGTGGAGCGCCGCGGCGGCTTCGGCACCATCGACGGTGCTGACGATGAGCACATGCGCGTACCCGTCCTCGGCGCGGATTTCAATCTGCGTCATATCCAGCGCCGTCCCGGCGGCATCGAGCGTATTCATGCCATCAGCCTTTCGTTGTCGGGGTCATAGAGGCCGGGACGGCAGACCTCGGCCTCGAAGACATCCCCGCCGTCATAGATTCGCAGCGTCTCGCCCACACGTTCGCTGCCGTTCTCAAGCAGCGCCAGCCCCACATGGAAGCCGAGCGAAGGACTGAAGCATGCCGAGGTGACGTATCCCTCGCTCCGGCACGGGGGGCGGGTATCGTCACCCGCAAGTATCCGCCCGCCGGCCCTGAGAGGTGCCGCCGTGCATTTGATCCCGACCAACTGTTCGCGATCCTGGCTTACCGCGTAGGCCAGCGATAACGAACGGCGGCCGATGAAGTCACCCGGCTTTTTATCAATGATACCGCCCATGCCGAGATCGAGCGGTGTTGTGCGCCCGTTGGTGTCGGCCCCGACATGCAGGTAGCCCTTTTCAAGACGCAGCCGCAGCCATGCCTCCAGCCCGACGAAGCATCCGTCCATTTGAGCGGCGATCTCCATCAATCGCTCAAGCAGGGCATCCCCCTGTGCTGCGGGCACATTGATCTCGTATTGCAGTTCGCCGGTAAAGCTGACACGGGACACCCGCGCCACCATCCCGCCGGCCGTCCCTTCACGAAAAGACATGTGCGGAAAAGCCGTGCCTGAAATATCGACGTCGGGCTTCAGGGCGGCCAGCACCTCGCGCGCGCGCGGCCCGGCAACGGCAATCGATGCCCAGTTCGACGTCACGGGTGCGACGGCGACCCGCATCGACGGCCATTCGGTCTGCCGCCAGCGTTCCAGCCATGCCGCGACCGTATCCGCGTTCCCCGACGAACACCCGACGACAAACAGATTATCATCGATACAGGTGACGACACCGTCATCGAAGATCACCCCGTCTTCGTGCAGCATCAGCGAATAGCGGATACGTCCGGGCTTCAGGGTCATGATATTGGAAACGTAGAACAGGTCGAGGAACGCCCGCGCGTCGGGACCGGCGACCTCGATCTTCCCCAGCGGTGAGCCGTCGAACAGGCCGACGGCGTGACGGACCGCCGTCATTTCCCTATGGACCGCCGCTTCACGCCCGGTGCCGTTCTGCCGATACCAGTCGGGCCTGAGCCAGCCGACATCTTCGAACACCGCCCCCGCCCGCTGGTGACGGTCATGCGCCGGCAAATGCCGTGCCGCACGGTACAGCGCGCCGGTCCTGTTCGCGGCGACGGCCCCCATCGGCACCGCCGAATACGGGGGGCGAAAGGTGGTGGTGCCGACCTCTGTCATGTCTCGTCCACCGAGACCGGCCATGATCGCCAGTCCGTTGATGTTCGAGGTCCGGCCCTGATCCGTTCCCATGCCGAGGGTGGTGTAGCGTTTCAGATGTTCCACCGAGACATAACCTTCGCGGGACGCAAGTTCGATATCGGCGACGGTTACGTCATTCTGCAGATCGACGAACATTGACCCCGCATCCCCGGTCGGCGGTCGCCAGTAGGCTTCGATGTTGAACGGGTTGGTGACAGCGTCTACGGCATCCTGTTTCTTGCCCAGCACCGCGGACGCAGTGGCGATACCGCTGGCGCAGGCCTGGTCCGGGGTCATCGGTGTCTGCACGTCCCCGGCCCCGTACCAGTTGTCCGGCCACGCCCCCGGCACGAATGCCGCGACGTCCGAATCATAGACCGGCTTGCTACCCCGGTGTGCGGCCAGATGCACCAAAGGCGAGACCCCGCCTGCAAGCGCCAGACCGTCGCAGTCGATGCGACGCTCCGCCCCCCCGGACCGGGCACGCATCGTAATGCCGCTGAGCCGTGTGCTGCCGTGGGTATTGGTTATTTCCGATGCCGTGATCTGTGGAATGCCTTGCGCCTCAAGTGCCGATTGCAGCCGCTCGGACGTCGTGTCCCGGACATCGATGACGGCCGCGACCTCGATCCCGGCCCACGATGCAACAAGGGCCGTATCATACCCTGCATCGTTATTGGTGAAGACACAGATCCGCGTTGCCGGGATCACGGCGAATTCCCTGATATAGCGCGACATCGCCGAAGCCAGCATGACCCCCGGCCGATCGTTGCCGGGAAAGACCAGAGGCCGCTCAACAGAGCCCGTCGCCAATATCACCTTTCCGGCCCTGATTTTCCAATGCCGCTGCAGTTCAACACCGTCATCGGCATGAATGGACTGCAGCAGCGTGAAGACGTTCCCCTCATACGCCCCGGTGACGACAGTACTGCTCAGCAGATGAATATTATCCGCACCCGCGATTGCAGCCGCCCTGTCGTGCCGCCACGCATCCGCAGTGCGCCCGTCGATGTCGGCGTCGGTCCACGCCAGTGCGCCGCCCAGTCGCGGCCGGTCGTCGGCCAGGACAACTGCGTGACCACTGGCGATCAGCGCATGCGCCGCTGCCATCCCGGCGGCCCCGCCGCCGATGATCAACACGTCGCAGCTTGCGTGCACGCGCTCGGCAGGACGGACGGCGGCGGTCGCATCGATATGCCCGAACCCGGTGGCGCGGCGGATCAGCGGTTCGAACCAGCGCCAGTTCGGCCACATGAAGGTCTTGTAGTAGAACCCGGCCTTGATGAAACGGGCGAACGGCCGGATCAGCCCGCCAAGGTCAAAGGACGTTGACGGCCAGCCCGTGCCGGCATGCACCGCCATCCCCTCGGCAAGAGAAACCTGGGCCGCCCGGATCGCCGCGTCGTACCCGTAGGCATCGCGCACCGCCAGCATCGCCGAGGGGTCTTCGAGCCCACTGCCGAAGAAGCCGCGCGGGCGCCGGTACTTGAAACTGCGGGCGATGACATCGACGCCATTGGCCAGCAGTGCCGAGGCCAGCGTATCGCCGGCATACCCCAACATCTGCCTGCCGTTGAAGCTGAACCGGACCGGCCGCGACCGGTCGATGCAGCCTCCTTCGGGCAGACGGCGATGAGCGGGAGCGCGGTTCATGCATCACCATCCTTCTGATGCGCGAAACGATCTTCGTAACGGATCACTTCGGTGATGGCGTGCGTTACCGTATGGCGTGAAACCTTGAACCACTGTCCGCATCCGGCGCGGCAGCACCATTGCTCGAAATGCACACCCCTGGGATTGGCCCGCATGTACAGATAGTCCGTCCATTCGGCATCCGTGGCCTGACCGGGCGGTGTCGGACGGGCGATATCGGCCTCGCCGCCGAATTCGAGCTCTTCCTCGTGGCGGTCTTCCTGACAATACGGACAGCGGATGACGATCATGCGGCCCTCTAGTGCGCGATTCCGGCGGCGGCACCTTCGTCGACAAGTCGATTGGTGCGGAACCGGTCGAGCCCGAAATCACGGATCAGCGGGTGCGGTTTCCCGGTGGCCATCGAATGGGCAAGCATGAATCCCCCCGCCGGTATGGCCTTGAAGCCGCCGGTCCCCCAGCCGCAGTTGATATAAAGATTGCCGACCGGCGTCGCGCCCAGGATCGGCGAGCTGTCGGGCACGATATCGACAATCCCGGCCCAGTGGCGCATCAGGCGCATGTTGGCGAATGCCGGGAACAACTCGACCGCGGCGGTAACGACTTTTTCTATGGTCGGAAACGTGCCGCGCTGGCCATAGGAATGATACAGGTCGAGCACGCCCCCCATGACCAGCTCGCCTTTCTGCGTCTGGTTGATATAGACCCCCGTCGCCGGCGAAATGACGACGTGATCAAGCAGCGGTTTCAACGGCTCGGACACCATCGCCTGCAGGCACATGCTGGTGACCGGCAGCCGGAAGCCCGCCATGTCCGCGATCACCGAGGAATGCCCCGCCACCGCCATGCCGAATACCGGCGCTTCGATCCGCCCGCGGCTGGTGTTGACGGCGCGGATCAGGCCCCCGGCTGTCTCAAAACCCTCAACCGCGCAGTTCTCGATGATGTCGACACCGAGCCGGTCCGCAGCCCGTGCATAGCCCCAGGCAACGGCGTCGTGGCGAATGGTGCCGCCACGGCGTTGCAGAAACGCGCCCAGGACCGGAAAGCGGGGGTTCCGGCGCACGTTCAGCAAAGGCAGCATTTGCACCACCTCATCCGTACCGATGATCTCGCCGTCGACACCGTTGCACGCCAGCCAATTGGCCTTGTGACGCGCCGCATCTAGCTGATGATGATCGTGGATCAGCGTCATCCAGCCGCGCTGTGACAGCATGATGTTGAAGTTGATGTCCCGGGCAAGATCCTCGTAGAGGCGGAGCGCGAAGTCATACAGTGCCGCACTTTCCGGAAACATGTAATCGGATCGCACGTTGGTCGTATTGCGGCCTGTGTTGCCGCCGCCGATCCAGCCTTTTTCGACCAGCGCGACATTTCGAAAGCCGTGTTCCCTGGCAAGATAATAGGCCGTCGCCAGGCCGTGACCGCCGCCGCCGATGACGACGGCGTCATATCTGTCCCGGGGGGCCGCCGCGCGCCACGCTTCGGGCCAGTCGCGGTTTCCCCTGAGGCCGTTCCGGATCAGACTGGCAAGCGAATAACGCATGTTCAGATCATCCCCGACACGGGCAGGATCAGAGGCGCGTCATGTCCCATAGGCCTTGCGGGCATCCGCCGGGATCGTCCCCGAAAAAGACGCCGGGATGCCGTAGCGGTCCTCGAAGCTGCGCAGCAGCTTTCCGGCATCGAGCGGCTGGCCGCTGTCCGGCAATCCGACGGCAACCACATAGCCGTGGGCGTTGAGTTCGTAGATACCGAAACCGTCGAACGGCGGCACGGCAAGCCGTTTGAGAAGCTGCGCGTCGCGTGGACGAATTCTATCCCCTGCCTTGAGACGCACCCAGAGACTTTCCATCGTGCGCAAGCCGACGCCGAATGCCGTATTGGAACATTCCAGGCTTCGAGAGCCCTCAACCGCGTGCGCCTTGCCGAACATGACCGCCCCCTGAATATCAATTCCTCTTTATCGTATATTCGATATATCAAACTTATTTCTTTTATACAAATAATTTTTATCGAGCGCACGATGCTGTTCCGCCACCGGGGGGTGCGGGTATCCGGCTTGTTGGACCGGCAAATTCCAGTTTCAGAAAATTGCGCCGCCGCCGCCGTCGCGAGGAGGCCGCCGAGTGTGTTTAATCGAACGTCACATAAAGAAGGACGCTTGCTTCCTTGCGGCCGACGGCTGCGATCGTATGCGGCCGGTCGCCTGGATAGCGCACAGTTCGCCCGGCACCGATCCGCAGGCTGTCCTCGCCGCACGACACCTCGACCTCGCCGTCGATCACCGTTACCTGCTCCATGGCCCCGGTTTCGTGCGGGTTGCTTTTTAGCGCCCCGCCGGCACGCAGTATCAGCCGGTAAAGCTCGGATTTGCCGGCTTGTTCGGGCGGATTGAGGATGATCAGTCTGTATTTCCATTCCTTGCTTTCGATAACAGGATCATTGACCTCGGTAATCAGCGTGCCGCCTGGGTCGTCACCGACATGTGGCCCGGAAGCCGTGCCGAACAGTTCCAGCGGATCCAGCGACAAGGCGCGGGCAATATTCCAGAGTGTCGACAGGGTCGGATTGGTAACGCCGCGTTCCACCTGCGACAGCACCGACTTGGAGACCCCGGAATTGGTGGCCAGGGTTTCCAGCGTAATGTGCTTGCCCTTGCGGGCATCGCGGATTTTTTTGCCGAGCCGGGCCAGATCAGTGGCCGAGTCTTTCGCGTCCATGATTTTCTTTCCGAAACTGCCGATCCCGAAATTGATATCATGATTTTCCGGGAAAAACAGGCTGTCACGAAAATCAGGCCATGCCCACCGGCTCCGGGAACGGCGACATTTCGTCCTCGGGCCGACTTCTGATCATATCCTCCAGTTCCTTGCGCACGGCACGGGCGCCGGCATCTTCGAATAGGTTGTCCATTTCATTTGGATCGTTCGCCAGATCGTACAATTCCCCGGCGCCGGAAACCGTTTCCAGCGTCAGCTTGTGGGTTTTCGTCCTGGCCAGCCGAAGATCGAGCGCAACCCCGCACCTGGACGCGTTTACCGCCCATTCGTTATAGGCGAAGTCACGGCTTTCCGAGCCGTCCAGCAACGGGGCGAGCGAGCGGCTGTGCATGTCCATGGCCGGGCTGGCGCCCATCGCATCGAGAACGGTCGCTGCGATGTCGAGCGTCGACACCGGGTCATCAACGATCTGCCCCGCCGGCACACCCGGCCCCTGCAACAGGCACCCGACCCTGAGCAACCCTTCGTAATTGATCGGCCCTTTCAGGATCAGCCCGTGATCGCCGAGCCAGTCACCATGATCGGTCGAATAGATGACAAGGGTATCCTCGGCCAATCCCAGGCTTTGCAACTGCGACATGATCCGACCGACGTTATGATCGATCAGCGAGATCATGCCGTAGTAGTTGGCGATGATTTCCCGAAGCTGCCGGTCGTCCTGATCGGGCATCCGCGAATAGTTGACGCGCACATCCTTGAACTTTTCGGTTGTCTGCGGCGTGCTTTCCAGGCTGGCGCGATGCCACCACGGCCGACGGTCGAGATCCTTGGTGCGCTCGGTCGGCAGGTCGACCTCATCCGGGTGATGCATTCTCGACCACGGGTCCGGTGCATCGAAGGGGTGGTGCGGATCGGGAAACGAGGCCCAGACGAAGAACCGCTCGTCCTTGTGGTCTTTTATGTAGTCAATCGTCTGATCGCCGATCCAGGTCGAATTGTGCCATGCCGTCGGCAATGCCGAATGCCAGGTCTGTGCGGCGCCGGTTTCCGGCGGCAGTTGCTTCTGATAGAGCCTGTTCTTCATCAGGCCCAGCCCGTCGGCATAATACCAGCGCTCATAGTGCTGCCCACCGGGCGGGTCCTGCGGCAGCCAGAAATTATGCCCCTCGCAGACCAGTTCCACATGCTCAAACCCCATATACGGGCCAAACCAGTCCGGCCCGTATTCCGGCGACGAAAACCGGCATTCCGGCGAACCGGTGCGGGCGAACGTGTGATTGCTGGTGAAGTGGGCCTTGCCGATAAAGCCGGTCCTGATCCCGGCGCCGGCCAAAGTGCCCGCAATCCCCTTTTCACCCAGCCCCGCGTCCAGATCGATGCCGTTGTCGTGCACCCCATGGGTATTCGGCAGCAATCCAGTCAGGAGCGAGGCCCGCGACGGCTGGCAGACGTTATTCGGCGTGATGCAGGCGGAAAAGCGCGTGCCCGCACCCGCCATCAGATCAAGGTGCGGGGTTTTGACCTTGCGGCCCTCGAACCCATAGCAATCACCACGTTGCTGGTCCGAGGTGATGAAGACGACGTTCTTTGCACGAAACGCCATCGCTTATTCCATCTTGGCCATGACCGGGCCGGTAACGGGGATTTCCATCAAGTCCTCGCCCCAGATGATGTCGCCGTCGAATATCTGGAACATCTCGCGCAAAAGCTGCTCGCGGATGCCCGGCTGGTCGATCTGTTCCAGGAAGTGCGTCAGCACCAGGGTCTTGACCCCGGCCTGCTGCGCGACATGTGCGGTGTCGATGTGGTTGCCGCAGACGGCGCGGTAAATCTGCGTCGGTTCGGTGCCGGTGCGGTAGTGGTTCATGTGGATCAGCACATCGACCCCCCTGGCCAGTTCGACGATATCCGGGCACACCGCGCCGCTGTCGCCGGAATAGCACATCGAGCCTTCATCGGAATCCAGCCGGTAGCCGTAACATTCCAGATACGGCTGCACGTGCGAGGCCTCTGCGACCGTGACCTTCCATTTGCCGCCGTCAATCACGTCACCGGGTTTGACTTCGGTGACTTCCGGTTTCGGCCACTTGCGGGGCGGCACGCCGCCACGGGCTTCGAACACGTCGATGCTGCCCTGGTGCTTGATGCGGGCCGTGATGTCGACGCCATAGAAGCCGTCCTCGTCAAACAGCTGTTTGGTCATCCGCGCCAGCGGCTGCGGTCCGTAGCATTTGAGTTCCGGAATTTTGTCGGCGCCGATATCCCAGCGCTGCAGGATCAGCCGCCCGTAATCCATGCAGTGATCATAATGCAGATGCGACAGGAAGCAGTGCGTCACATCAATGGCGTTGTTGCCGCTTTCGATCAGACGATGGTGTGCACCCGGGCCATGGTCCATGACGATCTTGTCGCCGGCGACATCGATCAGATATCCGGAGCTTTGCCGTTTCAGGGACGGTGTCGGCGTACCCGTACCAAGCAGGGTGATTTTCATTGTCTGCGTTCCTCTCAATTCACGAATGATGGTGGTATTTCACAGCGGCACGCGTATGCCCGACCCTAACCGTCCACTTCGGTCCGCTGATCCCGTTTGACGCTGAACGTCTTCAACGCCGGAACCAGCGCCAGCGCCCCGATGACAAACCCGGACAGGCTGATCCAGGTGCTTGGCCAGACCAGCATCACCCCGGATGCCATCAGCATCAGCCGTTGCACGGCGTGCAGGTGACCGCGGAAGTACCCCTCAAGCCCCCATGCCCAGAAGGAAATGCCGATGACGCAGGAGCCGATATGCAGTATCGCCTGCCCCGTATTGCTGCCGAGCAGAAGCAGGTCCGGGTCATATACAAAAGCAAACGGCAGCAGGAAGACGATCAGTCCAAGCTTCATCGCCACGAAACCGGTCTGCACCGGATCTGCCTTGGCAATCCCCGCCGCCACATAGGCGCCGGTACAGACCGGCGGTGTGATCGCGGACAGGATGGCGAAATAGAAGATGAACAGGTGTGCCGCGACCGGCGGCACGCCGAGCTTGATCATCGATGCCGGGACCAGGGTTGCCAGCACCACATAGGCCGCCACCGTCGGCAGCCCCATGCCGAGTATGATGCAGGCGATCATCGTCATCACCAGCGTCAGGAACAGATCGCCCTGCGCCACGAATTCGATCAGGTAGGTGATTTTGAGATTGAGCCCGGTCGCCGTCAGCACCCCGATCAGGATGCCCGCCCCGGCGCAGATCGCAACCAGCGACACCATGCCGGATGCGGCGTTCGAGAAGGCGTCGTAATAACCTCTCATATCAAGCCGGGTTTCCTTGCGTAACTGGCAGACGATCATCGCCGTCAGCACCGCGAAGAAAGCCACGTACATGACCCCGTAGCGCTGCGACAGCATGATGACCAGAACCACGATCGGCAGAATCATGTGGCCACGGGCCTTGAGCTCGGCGCCCAGCTGGGGAATTTCGGCCTTCGGGATCGGCTTGAACCCTTCCTTGACCGAACGCACGTGAACAATCAGAAGCACGGAAAAGAAAAACAGCAGTGCCGGGACGATGGCATGCACCACAAGTTGCGCATATGAAATGTTCAGATAGTCGATCATCACAAACGCCGCCGCGCCCATGATCGGCGGCATCAACTGCCCCCCCGACGAGGCCAGCGCCTCGACAGCGCCGGCAAAGCGCGGATCGTAGCCGGCCTTCTTCATCATCGGAATCGTGACCGACCCTGTTGTCGCCACGTTGGCGACCGTGGCCCCGGTAATCATTCCCATCAGCGCCGAGCCGACGACGGCAATCTTTGCCGGCCCGCCCATCAGACGCCCGGCGACAATCTTCGAGATATTCATGAAGAAATCCGCGCCGCCACATGCCGTCAGGAAAGCGCCCAGCATGATGATGATGACGATAAACGTCGAGCACACGGCAATCGGCGTGCCGAATACACCGTCGGTCCCATAGAAAATGATGCTGACCATCGTCTCGAAATCAAGACCGGCGTGGCGCAGCTCGCTGATCGGCACGTCGCGGCCGAAATAGGCATACACCAGAAAAGCAATCAGAATGAGCGTGATCGGCAGACCGACGGTGCGGCGCACGGCTTCGAGCACGAGCACCAGACCAAGGGCGCCAAGCCAGATATCGACCGGGTCCAGGAAGGGGTCGGAATACAGACGTTCCGAATTCATCAGGTTCCACGTCATCACCACGATTGCAGCGATGGAAAGGACCGTGTTCAGGGCGTATTCCAGCATCTCCGGCAATTTCAGCTTGGATGGTGTCAGGATGAACACCAGCGGCAGGAATACGAGGACAAAGAAACCGCGCTGAACAGGAGCCTCAAAGGGTCCCGTCGCCCCCGTGTACATGGCAAAAGCGGAACCTGTAACAATCAGCGCAATGGCGGCCCACTGCAGCACCCGATCGATCGCACTTGTCATGATGTCGCCCCTCCGGACAGCCTCCGAGCACGCGGAAGCGGTTATGCGATTGGATAAATCGTATTTCGGAAACTACTATACTGCGGTGAAGGGCCGGTCCGGGGCAACACGTCACCCCGAACCGGCATCACGCTGTCAGCAAAGGCTCAGTGGTACTTCGACCAGACGCCTTTTTCTTTGTAGTACTTGACCGCGCCAGGATGGTAAGTGCCCATCGTGATCGCCGGTGCGGATTCCAGGCTGGCTTCACCGGGCGCATCCCACCATGGGGCACCGGCCAGAACGTCACCCCAGTTCTCGTAAAGGGTTTTCGTCATTTTATAGACGATGTCCTCCGAGAGATCGGCACGGATCACCATGCCCTGATAGAACGCAATCCCTTTCAGCTTCGGACGCCCGAACACCGGCTCACCCAATTCATCGAGGAAGAAGATCTTATCAGTAGCGAGGAATTCCTTGGTCTTGGCCGGATCCGGCTCGACGAAATCCACGTCTTCACCGATCTTGCGCGCCGCAAAGACCGGGCCGAGGTGGCCCTGGTTGTTACGGGCGTAAGCATAGGCGATGGCATCGATCTGGCCGTTTGCCAATGCAGCCTGACCATCCTTGCGGCCGACGTATTTGAAGTCGGTATTTTCCGGCGTTACGCCGTACCCGCCGAGAATACGCAACGCCAGAAGGTCATCGCCACTGCCTTTGACGCCGATGGCGACAGAGCGGCCCTTGAGATCCTCAAACGTATTGATGCCCTTGACGGCAACGACACGGAACAGGTGGGTCCCGAGCTTCATCCAGATGTTGACGTTCGAATAATCGCCTTCCGCGAACTGATGCTTCTTCTCCAGGGCGTTCTGAAGGTCAAACAGATAGAAGCGTCCGCCATCGACCTTACCGGCGGCCGTTCTTTTGATGTTGCCGACCGACACACCTTTGCCGATCACACCGTTCACGGTCAGACCGTCGATTTTCTGCGAGAGAATTTTCCCGAAAAGGGATGCTTCCTTGAACCAGCGACCCTGCGGGCCCGCACCTGAAAGCGTGATAATTTCCGGATCCGCTGCGAACGACGTCCTTGGCTGGGCGCCCAACGTAACGGCAAATGCGAGCAGCGCAAAAGCGGCGCTCTTTACGAGTGTCTTGATCATAGTTCGTCTCCTTATTCGACTTTTACCTACCCTGCCGCCTACGGTCTTAGAGCCGCTTCCAAGCGGATGACGTTACGCACGTATTACTTTTTCCGGGCAGTGCGCCTGGCCCTTGATGGTGCCGTGTTCAACGTGCCGGGGCTAAAGCCCCCCGGCAGAATTGCCTTGAGATCGCGGCTGATCATGCTGATGCCGTCTGGCGTCAGCATGTGGGGAATAGCAGGCCGGGCCTGCCGCGAACCTTGCGAGAAACGGATACGTCACAAGCATCAAACCCCCTTGTATTTTTCCCTGACATGACGCCCAGGCTTCCGATGCAGAGACATCGGGGACCAACGGCGCGTCAGAGCATGGGTGAAATCATCGAATAAAAAACAAATCCCGTCAACAAATTTATCTATAGCTATATAGGACTTTTTGACATAGTCTTTTCCAAAGATGGCTGGCGCATCCGTCGCCGGCCCGTACAAAAGAATATGAGCATGGAGACCGAGATGAGCAGCACTGCATCAGCACCCGTGAGCAATCTTGTCGAAAACATCTCTCCCGAGATCGTCGGTTCGGTCACGATTTCGCCGACCGGCGCCTTTGAAGCAGGATCGTTTCAGACTTTTACCCTCGAATACACCGCGGGCTACCATGGCATCGATGACAGCGGCAGTCTGAAAATCGTCTTCAGGTTCGCAGGCGACCATACACGCCCCCAGCTCGACGACCCTGCCCGACCCAACTACGTCACCGTCAAAGCCAGCAACAATGCCGTGCTCGAAGCGCGCTATGACCCCAAAGGGAATGTCCGCCCCTGGGACCGCTGCCTCTATATCAAGGTCGTCCATGGGTTTCTGGAGGAAGGTGACAGGATCACCATTACCTTCGGCGACACCTCCGGCGGTTCGCCGGGGATGCGCCTGCAGACATTCTGTGAAGACACATTCGAGTTCCGCGTGCTCGTCGACCCGATTGCAACGTATACCTATGTCCCCGTCGTGACCCAGCCGCACATCGCCATCATGCCCGGCGACCCCGTCAGTTGGCGAGCCGTGGTGCCGACATTGAGACGCCCGGACGAACCCTTTACGCTCCGGATCAAGGCCGAGGACAAATGGGGCAACCCCTCCGACCGCTGTGACCAGACCCTTCGCGTCGTCTGTGACGGCCCGGCCATGAACCTGCCGGACACCCTTAAAATGAGCCCCGGCATGTTCGCGCAGGAAGCGGCTGATATCACACTCGACACGCCTGGCACCTATCGTTTCAGCCTGCTCGACGAGAAAGGCACGCATCTGGCCACCAGCAATCCGCTGCGCATTGCCGAAAGCCCGCGCCAGGACCGCATCCATTTCTGGGGCGATCTGCACGGACAAAGCGAAGAGACCGTCGGCACCAACAGCGCCCGGCAGTATTTCGAATTTGGCCGTGACAAGGCGTTCCTTGATGTGACCTCACACCAGGGGAACGACTTCCAGATCACCCGGGACTTCTGGGACGAACTGAACCGTTTGACGGCGGAATTCAATGAACCGGGCCGCTTCATTACCCTTCCCGGATATGAATGGTCGGGCAACACCAACCTCGGCGGCGACCGGAATGTCTATTACACGGACGAAAGCCATGGCATTTACCGCTCCTCGCATGCCCTGATCGCGGAACGCGACGACATCGAAACCGACCGCTCGACAGCAGCAGCGCTGTTTGAAACGCTGCGCGAGATGAAAGAGGACGTGGCCTGTTTCGCCCACTGCGGCGGCCGCTACGCCGACATCAAACTGGCCCATGACGGCACGGTCGAACGCTCGGTTGAAATTCATTCTTCGTGGGGAACGTTTGAATGGATCCTGCACGACGCCTTCGAGATGGGCTACCGGGTCGGCATCGTCTCCAACAGCGACGGTCACAAGGGACGTCCGGGTGCCAGTTACCCGGGGGCGTCGCTGTTTGGCGCCGTCGGCGGTCTGACCTGTCTGCAGATGCCGGAACTGACCCGCCCCGCTGTTTTCGAGTGCCTGCGCAAACGCCGCCATTACGGCACCACCGGCAACCGGCTTTACATTGATCTCGAGGTCGCGCTCGATGCCCCCGGCACCATCTATCACGAGGACCCCAACCTCGGCCCGGCCGAAGGCATAGACGCCTCGACCGCATTGATGGGCGATATCGTCCATTTGCCGGCCGGCGAGGCCACTCTCAACGTCGATATTTCAGGCTCGTCGCCGATCATTCGCGTCGACATTTTCAACGGCCTCAAACATCTTGAAACCCTGCGTCCGTACAGCGCTGAAGAGCTGGGCAACCGCATCCGCGTGACATGGGAAGGCGCGGAATACCGGGGCCGGTTCCGCCAGGTCATCTGGGACGGCACCGCCACCGTTTCCGGCAACACAATTGAAGACGCCTCTTCGATCAATTTCTTCAACAAGGACAAAACCCTCGACAGGGTTGGGGCCGACGGTCTCGCGTGGCGTGCCCTGACGACCGGCAACATCGGCGGGTTCACTGCCCTGCTCGGCGACAAGACCGCCGGCAAGCTCAAGATCGAGACCCCGGTCACCACGCTGGAAGCGGACATCGCGGATATCGGCTATGACGACATCAGCATCGAGGCCGGGGCACTGGGCCGGCGCCTGAGTGTTGTCCGCCTGCCCGACGACAACACCCATACGGACTTTACGTTCACCCGCAAGATCACGTTACGTGAAAGCGGTGACAATCCGATTTTCATCCGGGTAACGGACGAAGACGGACATCAGGCGTGGACCAGCCCGGTATACATCTACAGATAGGGAACGGATAGTCAGTCCGCGCCGGCGGCGCGTTTTCCGGCGTTGACGTTCTCGTTGACCGCCGCCCCGCCGGCCGTCAGCGAGCGCGTTTCTTCGTGGGTCAGGTCCATGTAACAGTCCCCCTGCGGGAACATGATCCGCTGCAGGAAGATGCTTTCCTTTCCGTAGCTGTGGCCCGTCACATCAACTTCCATACCGATGGTGCCGGCCGGCAGTTTGAGATGCTTGCAGGCATAATCCGGCAGTTCGGCGGCGCGGGCGAATTGGGTGATCGACAGGGTCGGGGCATTGAACTCGCGCGCCAGGATTGTCTTGATGTTGACGTTGCGTAGCTGCGGCAAGGCGATCTCGCTCAGCTTGCCGAATCTGGAAATCCGGAAATACAGTTCGTTATAACAATCCAGCATATCCGAAACACTGACGATCCGGACGACTTTCAGATACCCGAGAGGGTCTTCGCCCAGCGCGTCCTGCCAGCGGCCGGGACCGTGAACCGTGGTCTCTTCGAGAACGACCGACGACACAGGCAGCAGGCTGTCGGCGCCAAGGCGGCGAAACCGGAACTGCCAGATTTCATCGTTCGGCAGCCCGGGTTCGGCAATGAAGGTGCCGCTGCCGTGGACACGGACCAGGGTGCCGTCGATGGACAGTTCACGCAGCGCCCGCTGCACAGTCCCCAGACTGACGGACAGCACGCTGCATAGATCCTGCTCCGGAGGGACCTGATCGCCATGCTTCAGATGGCCTTCGACGATGGCATCGAGGATCGCATGCCGGACACGGATGTGCTTGGACTGGCCGGACCTGAGCGAATCCGCAAAAAGCCCTGCCAGAATGGAAAGCGTCTCGTTGTTCGCTGCCTTCTTGGCGTCACGTTTTGAAACGGCTATTGCCAAGTGAGTGATCCCTACATTTTCGCTGTCCGGTCTTATGCCATTATAAGTTGGCACTGCCGGATTAGCTATTCAAGTATGGCAGCTTTTTCGGGGCACTTGCCAGATGCAGGCTGCCTGGCTGAGGCCTGTGGGTTTGTGCACATGACGCATCATGATGACGGACAAGGGCCAGGATGTTACGCCATTCGGAATTCCGGCCCTTCCGGCAACAGCCGGACACCGGGCCGGAGGTGCGTGTAGGGATACACGCGCGGATCGACGATATGCGCACCCGGTGTCAGCACGACCAGCGTTTTCTCGGCAATCGGATCGAAGTCGGCTCGAAAATGGCACGTGCTTTTTAATGCCAGTATCTTCTGCTTCGTCGGGTCGATCCCGATGTGCTTGAAAATATCCTGATCGTAAGCCTGCATCCGCTTCGATGCGACGACGATGGAAATGCCGCCGATGCGCAACACCGCCGTCGGTCCGAGGTTGATCCTGCGTCCGGGGATGCTCCGGCCCGTGGTCGTAAACTGTCCATCGCTCAAGGCGGTGACCGTGAACGTCCCCTGGAACGGTTTGTCACCGGGAATGTCGTGCTTGCCGCCCAGCGCAAGCGTGACCTCGGCGCCGATGCCGGCGGCATGCGCGGCGTCAGCGGCGGCGGCGTCCCACATCACGCACATGGCAACGTCTTCGGCGCCGTGGCGGTGCAAAGCTTCAAGCAGTCCGGTCGTATCACAGGTGCCGCCGCAGCCGGGATTGTCCTGGGTGTCGGCAAGGACCACCGGTTTACCGGCACCGGCGGCGATCTCCATCGCCTGGCTGACGGCCGTGTCGGGATCGAGCAGCGGCTCGGCGAATTCAGCCTCGCGGGAGATAACCATGGCGGCAAGCTCATCGGCCGCCGCGTCCGCCGCAGCCTGGCTATAGGCATGACAGACCACGGCCGGGCCGCACTCTGCCAGGTCGGACGGGGGGAACCCGGCGCCGTAGCAGAGATCAAGAACCTCACCGCCTTCGCCCGCCACCGACGCCTCGATGATCCCCTTGGTCGGTTCGACAAGCGTGCATTGGAAGTTCAACGGCAGCAGGAAGGGAATCCGGCGGATCGCCTTGCCCTTGGGAATGCCTTCTTCCAGGATTCGCATCAGAATTCTTGCTGACCGCCCGCCCGTATGCTGGCGGTCGATATGCGGATAGGTCAAATAGATGGCCATGCCGTCGCAATGCTCGACGATCTGTTCGGTGATGTTGACGTGATAGTCGAGCGTGATGACCACCGGCACGTCACTGCCGACAACAGCCCGGACCCGGCGCAGCAGTTCCCCCTCGGCATCCGGGAAGGTTTCCGAACACATGGCGCCGTGCAAATCCAGATAGACCGCGTCGACGGGCAATTGCTGGGACAGCATACCGACAAGTTCGCCGACAATGCGCTCGAAGGCTTCATCGGTGACATACCCCCCGGCGCCGGCATGCCCCCAGATCAGCGGTATGAGTTCATGACTGCTGTCGATGGCGTCAAGAAACCCCGACATCCCGAAAGACCCGCCTGTCGTCCGGTCGATGACTTCTTGACGCCGCGCCAGTGGCGGGAACTCCCCACCCCTGGCGTAATAGTCGTAATCGGTGCGCATGGGAACAAAGCAGTTGGTTTCGTGCAAAAAGCCGGCGATCGCGATCCGTGCCATTGATTATGCTTCCTTTTCCAATCCATGCCGATCAGGACACTATCATATTTCCCGCTCAGGCTTTCCGTCTCGCCGGGTTGGCGAAGATCAGGATTAGCACCGCCATGACCAGAAACGCCAGTGCGATCGGCGATTTCAACAGGAACAGCGGATCGCCCCCGGACGCCGAATAGCCGCCCCGGATCAGCTCTTCGAGGCGGGGTGACAGCAGAAACCCGATGACGAAGGGCAGGATCGAAATATCCAGCCTGCGCAGGACATAACCGATCAGACCGAAGATCATCACCACCCAGATGGCGACGAACCCGCCGTCCTGGGCATAAACGGCGGTCAGGGTGATCAGCAGCACGACTGGCAGCATGATCGATTTCGGAATTCTTGCCAGCACCCCAAGTGAGCGCATGAGAACACCGCCGACCGTCCAGTTGAAGGCGTTGGCGATCACCATCAGCGTGAACATGGCGAAGGCGATGACCAGATCCTTGTTGATGATGGTGCCGTAACCTTCGATCTCCTTGATCTCGGTGAACCGGAAGACCTGCGGACCCAGGGTGAAGTCACCGACCGATTCCACGGCGAGGATGATGAACACGGCGGCGAAGTTGCCTGGAATGCCCAGGCTCATGACCGGGATCAGGTTGGCGCCCGACACCGACGAGTTGGCCGCTTCCGTCGCCGCCACCCCTTCGGGAATGCCGGTGCCGTATCTTTCCGGTTTTTTCGAGAACCGCTTGGCGAAGTCGTAGCCGAGAGTTGCCGCGAGCGTCGTGCCGATCCCCGGCAGGGCGCCGATCACGGTACCGATCAGCGACGACGAACAGACCACCGGCATGATGGCCTTGATATCGGCCCATCGAAAGCGGTTGTCGCCGTGGGCCTTGTTCTGAATGGGCTTTTTATTGGCCAGCCGGTGGCGTGCCGCATCCTCGATGCCGATGAAGACCTCGCCGACGATCAGCACACCGAGAATGGCCGACGACAGCGGCAGCCCGTTGCCCAGTTCCGGAATCCCGAAGGTCATCCGGGGGCCGTTCCCCGACAGGGTGGAGCCCATCAGCGCCAGCAGCATGCCGAGCACCCCGATCATCAGCCCCTTGAGCGGCGCACTGCCGGCAACAGCCGCCATGAAAGACAGCGAGAGGATGATCAATGCCGCTTTCTCGGGCAAATCCAGCACGCTTTCGATCAGCACCGCGAGGACCGGCGCGGTCAGGAACAGCGCCATATCGCTGAAGCTGTCGCCGCAGACGGAACTGAAATGAGACACCTTCAGCGCCTTCGGTCCCTGCCCGTTGAGCGCCATCGGGTGGCCGTCGAGCGTCGTCAGATAGGCATCCGGTGTGCCGGGTGTATTGAACAGGATCGCCGGGACCGCCCCGCCGACGGTGGCCCCCTTCATCAGGCCGATCAGGAATCCGAGGATCGGCAGCAAGGCATCATCGCTGACCCCGAACACCCAGATCAGCACCGGCAACGATAGCGCCATGGCGAAAGGACCGTTGAGGCCGGGGGTCGCGCCGACGATGATGCCGACGATCAGCCCGGCTAACACCATGATCAGCGGCATCCAGTCCAGACTGCCGTCCGACGCCGTAAATACATCGGCGATGCCGCGCAGCACGTATTCGAGAACCAGTTCCATTATTTATCCCGGCTAGTAATCGGCGTTGGGGGGCAGCAGGACGTTGGTCAGCAGCTGATCGAAAATGATGATCGAGACCACGATCACGGTCAGCACTGAAATGATGCCGGCACGCCGCAGGCGGCCCTCTGTCCAGCCGATCAGGCTGATGGTCATCAAAAACCCGCCGGTGACGTATCCGAGATATTTGTAAGGCGCGGTATCCGTCAGATAGCGGTACTCGACGTCGATCACGCCAAAGCTGCGCATCACCCACGCTGCGGCCGGTCCCAGTAAATACATAATAAGAAGTCCGCCCGTGCAGATCGCCGTGAACAGGATCAGGAAGCGGATGTTGTCCCTGGTCAGATGCCCCTGCGCCCCGGGGCTGACCGGCGGCGACCCCCGCGTCAGGGACAGAAAAAGCTGCAGCCCGCTCAGCAGGGCCAGGGTTGCCGCCAGCAAGGTCGGAAAAAAGGCGTCGCCGGGTTCGGTCTTGCCGATCGGATTGACGAAAAAGAACCCGCCGCGCATATCGTTCGGAAACCATACGAATATCGCCGCCAGCGAGGCGACGAAAATAACGGCGCCGAACCCGATATCCCAGGGGTCCGGCGCCGTCGCTTTCTGGTTGTCGGAAGCGTTCACGCTCACTTGACCAGTTTGACCAGTTCTTTGTTGGCTTCGAGGTTCTTTTTAAGCTGAGCCTCCAGTTCTGCGCCGGACGTCATCAGCGGCCCCGGGGGGTACTGCTTGGAGATGAACTTGGCGGTTTTCGATTCCGGATTTTTCAGAACTTCGTGGATCGCCGCAACGTAGGCATCACGCGCTTCGTCGCTCATACCCTTCGGACCGGCCAGCAGGAACTGGAAGCCGAGACCGGTTTCCATCACGCCGAGATCGATCAGCGTCGGCTGATCGGGCGCCTGCACCAGCGGCTTGGGTTCCGCGGAAGCCAGGATCACCAGTTCGCCCGCGGCGACCAGCGGTCCCTGAACACCACCGCCCCAACCGACATTGGCATCCTTGGCGACCAGTGCGTTGATCGCGGACTTGCCGCCCTTGCCGCGCAGGTGGTTGACGGTGATGCCGTAATGACGCGCCACCATTTCAGCGCCGGCCTGAACCTGGTTGCCCCAGTTGGCCCAGACGATGTTGGTACCGCTCTTGGCGGCCTTGACCATGTCGTCGAGCGACTTCCAGCCGCTGTCGGCACGTGCCAGCACGGCCATTTGCGAGCCCGCCGTCATCGTGATGTAGGTGAAGTCATCGATCGAGATATTCTCGTTGCCGATGGTCGCAAAGTCGAAAGTGGTGTTGATGGCGAGACCGACCGTCTG
Organism: Rhodospirillales bacterium; assembly: GCA_965227245.1. Classification (GTDB taxonomy): domain Bacteria; phylum Pseudomonadota; class Alphaproteobacteria; order Rhodospirillales; family Casp-alpha2; genus UBA4479. Next base: position 187,395 of record OZ245728.1, read on the forward strand.
ACCGTCGGCGGGTTCATTCTTCAACTGCGCCGCCATCACGGCACCGCCGCCGCCGGCTTTGTTTTCCGGGATGATGCGCCAGCCCTTGAGGGCTTCCAGTTCTTCGGCAAGGGCGCGGGCCTGGGTGTCGGTACCGCCGCCGGCGCCGAAGCCGATCCAGAACTTGATCGGGCCTTTGGGTGCCCATTCGGCGTGTGCCGGACCGGCAAACAGCGCAAGCGCTGCGAGTAAGGGTAATAAGCGTTTCATTAACGTACTCTCCTCTGGTTTAAATTGTCGCTCATGTTTTGTTGCGTTCTCAAGCTTCTTCCGTCTTTTTTTATTTGTGCCGATCACGTCCCGTAGGACTCGGTGATTTCGACCGGTCTGTGACCGGGTGGCAGTTGATAGCGCTGGAACAGGATTGGGGCGTCTTGAATGGTGAAATCCTTGATGTCCCAGACGGTGCCTGTGGTGCCTGGCGGCAAAAGCAGCTGCTGACACGCCTGTTCGTCCAGCGTGCGGCATCCGATGGCGTGTTCCATTCGCACCGTCGGCAGATTGAAGCGGTCGATCAGCATACGGTGCAGGGATGAGCCGTTGAGATCCTCGATCGCCTGGTCCAGATAAACCTGCCCATGCTCATAGGTGAAATAGACGCTCGAAAACGCCGGCGGCTGCTGATCGAACCACACCAGCCGATCGACGCGCACGCATCTGTCGACGCGCAGCGAGTCCTGCCACGGTCCGGGGTTGGTATCCACATTCACGGCAAGGGTGCGCACAAAGGGCAACATGTATTTGCCGGTATCGGGATCCTTGTAACGGTATACGAAGACTTCACTGACCAGCGAACTGCGATCGGCAATGAACGTGCCGGTGCGGCGATGACGGACGACAAGGCCGTTGCTGACCAGTTGCGCCAGCGCCTTTTGCACGGTCCCGACGCTGACCGGGAGTTTTTCCGCAAGCGACGTTTCCGTCGGCACCCGTTCACCCGGCTTGAAGCGGCCGGAAATCACGCACTCGGAAAACGCTTCCACCAGCCGCTGGTATTTCGGCATGCCGTTGGCGGGCATGCCGTCACCGACGGATTGCAATAGCGCATCGATGGCAATTTCCTGGGTCGACATGCGGCTCCATATACTTAATAGTTTTAATTCTTATACTATATAGTATATAAAAACGGATCACCGTCAACACGCTGTTTCACCAATCGCAACGAGGAGGCGACTTTTGAAAATCACCCTTTTGGGGACCGGGACGCCCGCGCCTTCCCTGACACGCCAAAGCTCCGGCTACCTGATCGAGATCGGCAACGACGTCATCGTCATGGACCACGGCCCCGGTGCGGCGCACCGTCTGCTTGAAGCCGGATGCCACCCGACCAAGGTCACGCACGCCTTCCTCAGCCATATGCACTACGACCACATCATGGACTATCCGCGTCTGGTTCTGCAGCGTTGGGACATGGGGGCCGGCAAGATTCCCGAACTGAAGGTCTACGGCCCGCAGCCGCTGGCGCGGATCACCGAGCGCCTGATCGGCGAAGACGGTGCGTTCGGGCTGGATATCGAATCCCGGGTCTCGCATCAGGCCAGCAAGGACGTGTACGTGTCGCGCGGCGGCGTCCTGCCCCGGGCCAAGCCGGCACCGGAAATCAATGAAGTCGCACCCGGCGATGTTGTCGAGGGCGACGGCTGGCGGATCGTCGTCGGCGAGGCCGCGCATTTTCAGCCGATCATGGATTGCCTTGGGTTCCGCCTTGAAACCGGCGAAGGCACGCTGGTCTATTCAGGGGACAGCGGCGGCGTGCCGGACAGCATGGTTGAACTTGCCCACGATTGCGACATGCTGATCCACATGTGCCATTTCGCCTCCGGGATGGAACCGACCGAGGCCTACCGGCTGGCCAGCGGCAATCACATGGATATTGCGGAAGTGGCGAAACGTGCCAATGTTAAAACCGTCGTGCTTACGCACTTCATCCATCTGCTCGATAGCCCGGGCGTTCTCGAACAACTGATTACGGAAATGAAAACCGTCTTTTCGGGGAATATCATTATCGGCCGCGATCTGATGAAATTGTCACTGAACGTGGATTTGCCGCACCGAATCGACTGAACTGGATATACAAAATGATCAAAGCCCGCCCCGTCGTTCATGCCCGGAAATATGCCGTCTCGGCGGGGCACGCACTTGCCACCAAGGCCGCGATGGAAATCCTCGCGAACGGCGGCAATGCCGTCGACGCCGGGGTCGCGGCGGGATTGGCGATCGGCGTCCTGCACTCGGACCTGGTCAATTTTGCCGGTGTCGCGCCGATCATCATCCGCATGGCGGACAGCGACGAGACGATCACCATTGACGGTCTTGGCGTCTGGCCGAAACGGGCGTCAGTCGATTATTTCGAACGCGAACACGGCGGTGCCATGCCGCAGGGGCTGATGCGCACCGTGGTGCCGGCGGCCCCGGCGTCATGGATTGCCGCGCTGGAAAAGTTCGGCACCATGCGCTTTGCCGATGTCGCGCATTTCGCCGCCAGCTATGCCCGCGACGGGTTTCCCGTCTATCCGCTTTTCGCCGATTTCATCGCCACCAATGAAGCCGCGTATCGCCGGACTCCGGCGTTGCAGGAAATCTACCTGCCGAACGGCCGCCCGCCGAAAGTCGGCGAGACATTCGTCCAGACCGATCTGGCGGCGACGATCCAGTACATGATCGATCAGGAACAGGCTGCGGGCGGCGATCGTCTTACGGGCCTCAAGGCGGCACGCGATGCCTTTTATAGCGGCGACATTGCCCGCAAGATCGTCGACTACCACACAGCCAAAGGCGGCTTTCTCGGGGCCGACGATCTGGCCGATTTCCAGGTTCGCTTCGAAGCCCCGCTCAAGGTCAGGTTCGGCGATGCGGAAATCCATACCTGCGGCGCGTGGTGTCAGGGGATCTCGCTGGCGCAGGCCTTCAGGATGCTGGACGGTCTCGATCTGTCCGGCCTCGAACACAATTCCGCGGACTATATCCATATCCTGACCGAAGTCTTCAAACTGGTGTTCGCGGACCGCGAAGCCTACGTCGCCGATCCGGCCTTCGTCGATGTGCCGGTCACAAAAATGCTGGATGATGAATATCTCGCATTGCGGGCCGGGCTGATCGACCCCGGCCGGGCGTTCGACGCCATGCCGCCCGCGGGCGATCCCGTCAACAGGCGCGCCGTGCTGGAAGAAACGAGCGCAACCGCGCCGGATGCCGTGGACGGACCGGCAGATGATCCGAATGACACCCGCCCCGTCGACAAGCACAAAATGGCCGACCCGGCATCCGCCGACACGTCATATGTGTCGGTGATCGACGCCGCCGGGAACATGTTCTCGGCCACCCCAAGTGATACCTCCGCCGACACCGAGGTCATTCCCGGCACCGGGCTGTGCCCGTCATCGCGGGGTTCGCAATCGCGTGGGACCCGGGCCTCGATCAATGCCGTGGCGCCGGGCAAGCGGCCCCGCCTGACCCCCAATCCCGCGCTGGCGCTCAAGGACGGCAAGCCGCTGATGGTGTTTGGCACACCGGGCGGCGACGTGCAGATTCAGGCCATGATCCAGGTCTATCTGAACCGCTTCCATTTCGGCATGGATATCCAGAAAGCCGTCGAAGCGCCACGCTTTGCCACCTACAGCTTCCCGTCCTCATTCGCGCCGAACGCCTATTTCCCGGGATTGCTGATGATCGAACAAAGCATCTCTGATGACGTTGCCGAAGACCTCTCTGCCCGCGGCCACAAGGTCGAACGCTGGCAGGACGGCACCTGGAAAGCCGGCGGCGTTTTGGCGGTGGTGCGCGACCCTGAAACCGGCGCACTAACGGCAGGCGCCGATCCCCGCCGCGCCGGCACCGCGGACGGAGTCTGAACGATGACCAGCACCACTCCCGCGAACGACGCCATGCATCAGGCCCTGAACACCTATACCCAGACCATCGCCAATGCCCCCGACGCCGACACCGCGTTCCGCCTTGCCGAAAGAGCGGCGGCGGACCTGATCGGGCACCGGCTGTTTACGGTGATGGCGTTTCACCGCGACACAATGGAGGTGGAGCGCTGTTATTCGAGCAACCCGGATAAATATCCGGCGGGCGGGCGCAAACAGAAGCGCGATACCGCATGGGGCGATCAGGTGCTGACGCAGGGGGAGCCCTTCATCGGCTATAACGCCGACGATATCCGCGCCAATTTCAACGATCATGCGATGATCCAGGACCTCGGACTGGAATCCGTCCTCAACATGCCGATCAAGGCCGGCGGCAAAACCCTGGGGACGATGAACCTGCTGGACAAGGCGGGATATTATACCAACCGGCACATTGATGTCGCACGGACGATTGCCGTTGCCCTCGCAGATGTGTTGCAGAACAGAAAACCGGCCGGCGCATAGCAGCACCGCAGGCGGAAAACGACAGGCGCATAGTCCTGTTGTGCAGAAATGCACAGTTATGTGCAAAATTTGCTAATTGCCGCTTATTTGCACAACACGCATCATTGTTACGTCAATTGCCGGGTCACACGGCAAATATAAGATTTCGGGAGCTTACGCAGGGATAGTGCGACCATGGACTTAATCATAGCCCTGGGGCTGAACGGCATCGTCTGGGGGCTTATCATTGCGCTGATCGCGCTCGGCCTCTCGATCATTTTCGGCCTACTGGATATCATCAACATCGCACACGGCGATTTCTTCATGGTCGGCACCGTGATGGCCTGGGTGGTCTTCGAGTCGACCGGCAACTACTGGCTGGCGTTTTTCCTGGTTCCGCTGATCGGCTTCGGCCTTGGCGCTCTGATCGAATACAGCGTCATCCAGCCGATCAAGAACGCCGCCGCATTGTCGATTGTCGCTACCTTCGGTCTCTCGATCATCCTTCAGGAGAGCGTCCGCGCCACCTACGGCGCCGCCCCGAACCGCATGGTCGCCCCGATCGAGGGCACCTTCCTGATGTTCAACATTCAATACGAGATTTACCGGATCTTTGCCGCCGCCGTCTCGATCCTCGCGATCTGCCTGTTCTTCGCCTATCTGCACAAAACGAAGATGGGCGTCTGGATGCGGGCGGTGCGGTTTGATCCTGAAACCGCGACCGCCATGGGCATTCCGGCGCGCCGCATTTACATGGTGACGTTCGCCATCGGTTTCGCCATGGCCGCCCTGGGCGGTGTTGTCGCCGCGCCGATCACCACCGTCGACTTCCAGGCCGGCATCGACATCCTGCCGTTCTGCTTCATGGCCGTCATCATCGGCGGCCTCGGGAATCTGGAAGGCACCGTTGCCGCCGCCGTGCTGCTGGCCTTCGTCGAAGGCATCATCACCAGCTTCGCCGATCCGACGCTGGCCCGCATCGGTTCGCTGTGCCTGATGAGCGCGGTGCTGATGTTCCGCCCGCACGGCATCTTTGCCGGAGCCACGCGATGAGCGTGTCGGCCATCAACCGCGCCGGCACCCTGCTGCTGGTCCTGTTCACGCTGAGCGCCCCCTGGGTGCTGCCGCTTCTGGTCGACTCGTTCTGGGTCGACATCTACTCCGAAATCCTGATCTGGTCGTTGCTGGCGGCGAGCGTCAATCTGCTGTTCGGCTATGTCGGTTTGCTGTCGTTCGGCCAGGCCCTGTTCTTCGGTCTCGGGATGTACGGCGTCGCCGTCGGCATCGCCCGGTTCGACCTCAGCTTCTGGCCGGCGTTCGGCTTCGGGGTCGGGCTGGCGACGGGCATGGCGGTCATCGCCGGGGCGCTTGCCGTGCGCCTGACGTGGCATTACTTCGCCATCATCACCGTCGTGTTCTCCCTGATCTTCTACTTCACCGCGCTTTCGTGGAAGCCGGTGACCGGCGGCGATGACGGCCTGCCCTTCACTGTCCCGGCTCTTGTTTCCATCGGCGATTTCGAGCTGACCATCACCAACCCGGACAACCAGTACTTCTTCATCGTGCTGATCGTCGGGGCCTGCTACTGGCTCATGCACCGGGTCATCAACAGCCCGTTCGGACGGGCCCTGATCACCGTCCGCGAGAACGACACCCGCGCCGCGCTGATCGGCCTCAACGTCTACCTGATCCGGCTCAGCGCCTTCGTTCTGGCCGGATTTGTCGCCGGTGTCGCCGGCGCCCTGTTCGCCTTCTTCGGACGCTACGCCTCGGCCAGCTACATGTTCTATCACGTCTCCGGCGAGGCCGTCGTCTGGGCCATCATCGGCGGCGTCGGCACCCTGTTCGGCCCCATCGTCGGCACCGGTCTGCTGATCGTGCTGCGCGAGGAACTGTCGACGGTGTGGGATCATTACCTGCTTTTGGTCGGTGTCGCCGTGATCATCACGGTGATCTTCGCGCCGCGCGGACTGGGCGGCGTCTATAACGCGGTTGTCCGGAAAATCAGCCGGGCAACGTCCAACAAGCCGGGAGACCCGTCATGACCGGTACCCCGCTCCTCCAGGCCACGAACGTCAGCAAGCGCTTCGGCGGACTGAACGCCCTCGACGGGGTTGAGATGTCGCTCGAACGGGGCAAGCTGCACGCAATCATCGGTCCCAACGGCGCCGGAAAGACGACGTTCTTCAACGTCGTAACCGGCACCCTGCCCGTCAGCGGCGGACAGATCCGCTTTCTCGGCGACGACATCACCGACAAGGCGGCGCATCAGATCAGCCGCAGCGGCCTTGCCCGGACGCTGCAGATCAAGAGCGTGTTCGGCAACATGACGGTGCGCGAAAACCTGTGGATCGCCGCACAGTCCCGCGACGGCGTGTTCTCCATGTTCCGTAACTGGCGGACCTGCAAACGCGCCAACGAAAAGGCCGACAGCATCTGCGAACAGTTGGGGCTGCAGGACCTTGCCGACCAGACGGCGGCGAACCTGTCTTACGGCGATGTCGCGCTGCTGGAAATCGGCCTCGCGCTGGCCACCGATCCGAAACTTCTTTTGCTGGACGAACCGATCTGCGGCATGGGCCCGGCGGAAACGGAACAAACCGTCGCCACGATCCAGGAAATTGCCAAGCACATCGACATCATCATCATCGAGCACGATATCGAAGTCGTCTTCAAGATCGCCGACGTCGTCACCGTAATGGCCAACGGCAAGGTCCTGGCCCAGGGCAACGCCAGGGAGATCGCCGCCAATCCCGCCGTGCGAACCGCTTATCTGGGGGATGACGACGATGTTTGAACTTCAGGGCCTGAACGCACATTACGGCAAGGTTCACGTTCTTCAGGGCGTCGATCTGAATGTCCAGCCGGGCGAAGCCGTGGCACTGCTCGGCCGTAACGGGGTCGGCAAGACGACGACGCTGAAAACGATCATGGGGCTTGTCCCGGCCACCGGCGGCACGGTGACGTTCGACGGCCAGACCATCTCCAGTATGCAGCCGCACAAAATTCCCGGTGCCGGAATCGGCTATGTCCCGCAGGGACGCGGCATCTTCCCGATCCTGAGCGTCGAGGAAAATCTCTTCGTCGGCGTCACCCGGCGGCCGCCGCAAGCGGTGATCGATTATGTCTTCGACCGCTTCCCGCGCCTCAAGGAACGCCTGAAGCAGCCGGGCGGCACCCTGTCCGGGGGCGAACAGCAGATGCTGGCAATTGCCCGGTGCCTGGTGATGCAGCCCAAGCTGATCATTCTCGACGAGCCGACCGAGGGGATCATGCCGATCCTCGTCAAGGAAATCCGCCGCGAGATCGAAGCCGTACGCGAGACCGGCGTCTCGATCCTGCTGGTTGAACAGAACATCAAGACGGCACTTCGGCTGTGCACCCGCGTGTATCTGATGGAAAAGGGCCAGATCGTTCACGAAGCGGCCGCCGAAGACCTGAAGAACGATAAAGAAACCCTGCACCGCTATCTGGGGGTCGACGTTTAGGCGCAGAAGACGCCAATCACATGGATGCTTCACAAAGGAGAATGACGATGAAATCTTCAAAGAAAGACGACACGAAACAATCACCCCAAGGCGCCGGCAATGGCACAACCCGCCGCTCGTTCCTGCAAACCGCGATGGCCGGCGGCGCCCTTGCCACGACCGCATATCTCGGCCTGACCCGCGATGTCTTCGCCAAGGAAACCGGTCCCATCGTCATCGGCCATCATGCCGAACTGACCGGCGGTTTTTCGTCGTGGGGCTACTGGCATGACAAGTGTGCGCAGGCCGCGGTCAAGGTTATCAACGAAGGCGGCGGCATCGCCGGGCGCAAGCTGGAACTGGCCACCGAGGATACGGAATCCAACCCGGCCATCGGTGCGCGCAAGCTGCGGGCCCTGATCCAGCGCCGCAAGGCGTCCTTCGTCGTCGGCTCCGTGCACTCGGGTATCATGCTGGCATCGATCCCCGTCGCCAGCGAACTGAAAACCCCCTATTTCTCAGCCGGGGAAGCCACCGAAGCCACCGGCTCCAAGGGCTCGCGCTACAGCTTCCGCACAGGGACCGACACCTATGCCCTGGCCGCCGCCGGCGCCCCGTGGGCGTTCGAGAACCTCGGCAAGAACTGGACCATGATCTTCCCGGATTACGCCTGGGGTCACAGCCATCACCAGGAACACACGAAGCTGATCGAAGCCATGGGCGGCACCGTCAACGAACCGATCGCCGTGCCGCTCGGCACCAAGGACCTGGTCCCGTATCTGGCCAAGATCCCCGAACAGACCGAAGTCCTGTTCTCGGTCTTCTTCGGTGCCCTTTCCGTTGCCTTCTATTCCCAGTCCAAGTCCATGCGGCTGGATGAGAAAATGAAGATGTATTCGGTCAGCGGCACGATCGAAGCCATCGATCCACGCGACATCGGCGGCGCTGCCGAAGGGGTCTACTTCCTCGAGAACTTCCCGCGTCCGCTCGAGTACAAGAATGACGAGTACCACAAGCAGTTCATCGAATTGATGAACATTGATCCGGTTCATGCCGAAGAGATCGGTTCGGACCGGATCATGGCGAAAAGCCATGCATGGCAAAGCTACGAAAACTTCTTTGCCCTCAAGGCGGCCATCGAAAAATCCGGCTGGCAGCGTGACAAGGACACGCCGGGCGTCATCGAAGCGCTCGAAGGCCTGGAAATGGAGAACTCGCTTGCGCACCCGCAGGGAACGAAGCTGCTCCGCGCCGAAGACCACAGCGGCATGGTGGATTGCTACATCAGCAAGGTCGAAGATTCGAAATTCGTCGTGAAGAAGAGAATTCCGCGCGAGGACATGATCGCCAAGCTGCCGCCGCGCTACGACTTCCGCAAGGAAGCCTTATAATCCAACACCCCCACTCCCCCCTGGCCACCGTGCCAGGGGGACTATTTAGGAATTGAATATGGTGCAGATCGTCAAAGTCGCCGCCGCTCATGTTGCGCCGGTCTTTCTGGATGCCCGGGCAACCGCTCAGAAGGTGTGCTCAATCATCGATGATGCCGGCAGGGACGGTGTCGACCTACTGGTGTTCCCGGAATCTTTCATCCCGGGATTTCCGTTGTGGGCGGCAATATCTGCACCCATTCAGAATCATGACTTTTTTACCGAATTCGCCCAGCAGTCCGTGCGCGTACCGGGCCCGGAAATCATGAGCATCTGCACCGCGGCACGGGACGCCAATGTGATGGTGTCGATCGGTATCAGTGAATCCGCGCCGCAAAGTGTCGGCTGTCTGTGGAACTCCAACCTGCTGATCGGCGCCGACGGCTCGATCATCAATCATCACCGTAAACTGGTGCCGACATTCTATGAGAAACTGGTCTGGGCCAACGGCGATGCCTGCGGACTCCGTGTCAGCAAGACAGCGATCGGCAAGATCGGTGCGCTGATCTGCGGTGAAAACACCAATCCGCTGGCCCGTTTTTCCCTGATGGCGCAGGGCGAACAGATTCATATTTCCAGCTATCCCCCGACCTGGCCGACCCACGAGCCGTCCCGCAACGAACGATATGATCTGCCGTCGTCGATCCGCATCCGCGCCGGGGCACACTCCTTCGAGGCCAAGGTCTTCAATGTCGTCGCCGCGTCGCGCGTCGACGAACTGACCCTCGACAAGCTGTCATCACTGGGTGAGGAGCAGTTGCGCGTGATCACGGATTCCCCGCAGGGTGTTTCGATGATCGTCGGCCCGAACGGCCTGCCCGTCGCCGAAACGTCGGCGAATGAGGACACCATTCTGACGGAGCAGATCGATCTCGCCCAATGCATCGTGCCCAAACAGTTCCACGACGTCGTCGGTTACTACAACCGCTTTGACGTCTTCGATCTGACCGTCAACCGCCGCCGGATGACCGCAGCGACGTTCAACGACGAAGACACCGATCCGCGCAGTTTGAATTTCAGCGAACTGGAACGCATGGTAGGATCACCGGACGCATAACCGGCACTACCATGCAGAGGGTCCATGGCGGACGAGTCGAACACGCTCAATAATACGGTCGCCCCTGACCTTTCGCGCTTTGACTGGGGCGATATCGCCGTGTTTCTGGCGCTGGCGCGTCACAAATCCCTCAGCGGCGCGGCCCGCTCACTGAAGGTCAATCATTCCACCATCGGCCGGCGGGTCCGCGAGCTTGAAAGTGCGCTTGAAACAAAACTGTTCGAGCGCACGCGCCACGGCTTTCTGCTGACGGACGCGGGCGAGTTGCTGTTCAAGGACGCCGAAGGCGTGGAAGCCCACATCAGCAACATCGCACTCCAGTTTTCCGGCGAGGCGTCACGGATTGCAGGGACCGTGCGCGTCGCCACCATGGAAGCGCTGGGCAGCCTGTTCCTGTCGCCGCGCTTCATCGACCTGTATGAAGAGGTGCCGTCGATCAATGTGGAACTGGTCACGGCAGCACACTGGATCAATCTGTCGAAACGCGAAGCGGACGTGCTGATCAGCTTCCCGAAACCCATCGGGCACCGGATTGATTCGGAAAAGATCGGCGAGTTCGCGCTTTTTCTGTATGCGTCACGGGATTATCTGGACCGCTACGGCACGCCGAAATCGATTGACGATTTGAAGCATCATCGTTTTGTCGGTTATATTGACGAACTCATCATGATTTCCGCCGTGCGCTGGCTGTCCGACGTTCTCAAAAACCAGGACACGCAATACCGTTCTACCAGTCTGGTTGCCCAATACCATGCGACGGCGTCCGGACTGGGGATCGCCATGCTGCCGACGTTCGTCGCCGGGAACGATCCCAGACTGGTCCGGGTTCTGCCCAACCGGATCAAGGTGCAGCGGGATTTCTGGCTCAGCGTCCATCACGACCTGGAACACATTGCCCGGGTCAAACAGGTGATGAAATTCCTGAAAAACCTGATTCAGGAAAATGCCGATTTCCTGAACGGGAATTGAGCCGCAGCAGCGGCTTCAGTCGTAGCCGTACAGCCATTTCGATATGCCGGGATGAATATTCCTGAGGGAGTGTCTGACCCCTTTCGGAATGAACACCTCGTCGCCGGGCTCGACGATGAAGGATGCATCACCGACATCCATATCCAGCCGCCCTTCGACCACGCTCACCAGTTCGTTGCAGTCGTGCACGAAATTCAGCCATTCCTGCCCCGGCGGGTCGACGAACAGATTGCACGAATAGCCCCGTGCCGCCCAGATCGCCGCCACCTCTTTTTGTACGACAGGGACCGGCAGGGCATTGCGTTTGATCAGGTCATCCATCGTTCCGCCTCCTTGGGGACGTGTTGGCGCAAGCCGCCGCTTCAACGGTCGGCGAGGTGCATACCCGCGACATAACCGAACACCAGCGCCGGCCCCAGCGTGATTCCGGGGCCCGGATAGGTTCCCGCCATGATCGAGTTCATGTCATTGCCGCAGGCATATAGGCCGGGAACGGGCTGCCCGTCCTTGCCCACGACCTGACAGGTCCGGTTGGTCTTGAGGCCGGCGGCGGTGCCAAGGGTCCCGGCGAACAGCTCGACCGCATAATATGGCGGCTTTTCCAGCGGCGCCATGCAGGGATTGGGCGTCACCGACGGATCGCCCATGTAGCGGTGATAGACATTGCCGCCGCGCCCGAACGCGTTGTCGATCCCTTGTGCCGCGTCGGCATTGTAACGTTCCGCGGTCTCTTTGAGACCCTGTGCATCGACGCCGATCAGCGCCGCCAATTCTTCCAGTGTGTCCGCTTTCTTGATGTATCCGCTCTTCAGATGCGTCTTCAGCCCCATATGCATGGGTTTGACCGCGCCAAGCCCGTATTTCCACAGCGATGCCTGATCGCACACCAGCCAGGCCGGGGTCGAGGCCCGGTTGCCGACGGGCTTGAACATGCCCTTGACGAAATCATGATAGGAATTGGCCTCGTTGGTGAACCGCCGCCCGTCGGCGTTGACGGCAAAGAAGCCCGGCTTGCCGCGATCGGCGACCGTGTGCGGATAGATGGCATAGGACCCGTCTTCACGTTTGAACCGCGACACCGGCGACCAGTAACCGTCATTGCCGTCGTCGCCGGGCACGAAGCCGCCGGCATGCATGCCGAGGTTGATGCCGTCGCCCGTGTTGCCTTCGGCCATCGCCGAATAGGGACTGGCTTCCGGAGGCAGGTACTTCTCGCGCATCTCCGCATTGTGGGGAAAGCCGCCCGTGGCCAGCACCACGCCCTTGCGGGCCTTCACGCTGAGCGGACCGTCTGCCGTATCGATCACCACTCCGGTGACGCGGCCCTGATCGTATTCGAGCGCGCGTACCGTGGTTTGAAGACGGATCGGCACGTTTAGATTCTGCAATGATTTCAGCAACCGCGCGGCCAGCGCATTGCCCAGCACCAACGATGTGCCCCGGTGATGACGGACACGCTGCACGGCATACTCGGCAATCAGCCGCGTCACACGCGCGAACGCACGCACCGATTTGAAGACGTTGCGAAAATGCGGCAGATCGTATCGCGACACCATCATCCCGCCGAACAGGGTGAATTCCGGCAGTGGCGGGCGCAGCTTTGTGAAATCCCGGCCCAGTTCCCGCCCGTCAAACGGCAGCGGCTCCATGATCCGCCCGTTCACGGTCGAACACGGGGCATCGGGATAGTAGTCGGGATAGAACGGCACCGGCGTCATCTTGACCTGGGTGTGGCGGTCCAGGTAGCCGATCGCCGCCTCGACACTGTCCAGAAAGGCTTTGCGCAGATCGGCGCTGGCCCCCGTCCCGGCCGTCGCATTCAGATAGGTCTCGGCCTTTTCAATACTGTCATCGGCGCCGACCTCGCCTTTTTTCGGATTGTTCGGCGACCAGGCCATGCCGCCGGCATAGGACATGGTGCCGCCAACGTACGGAGTCTTTTCCAGCACCAGCGTCTCAAGCCCCTCGTTCGCGGCGACAACCGCACAGGCAAGCCCCCCGGCGCCGGCGCCGATCACGATGACGTCGTATGCGTCTTTCGGTTTCAGTCCTGTGGTTGCGATATTCACTGCACTGCCTTTATCCCTTAACGGTTGGCGGTGACGCCGCCGTCGATGTACAGCACCTGTCCGGTGACGAATTCCGATGCCGGCGAGGCGAAGAACAGCGTCGGCCCGACGATGTCCACGGTCTCGGCAATGCGGCCCAGGGGGATCGTCGAGACCATTCGCTCACGCAATGCCGGGTCGGCGATGGCTTCACGGATCATGTCCGTCATTACGTAGGTGGGTGCGACCCCGTTCACCAGAATTCCGTGCGGCGCCAGTTCCAGCGCGTGCTGGCGGACCAGCATGATCATCGCGCCCTTGGTCGAGCAATAGGCCGAATAGCCCTGGCCCGAATAGCCGCGCGCCGAACTGACCGACAGCATATGAATCTGCCGGCCACCGCGCCCGGCGGCGATCTGATGCCTGGCGACGGCCTGGCCCAAAAACATCGCCGATTTCAGGTTGGTCTGATAGACCTCGTCGAACGCCTGTTCCGTGACTTCGCCCAGGGGCTGCTTGATGTTGGTGCCGACGCAATTGACCATGATGTCGATCCCATCCAGGTCCTGCGCCGCCTGGTCCGTGGCCCGGTTGATCTCGGCAACGTTCGTGGCGTCGAGTTGAACAGGGATGGCCTGAAACCCGGCGGCGGTCATTTCCGCGGCCAGCGCGTCGCACTTTTCGGCGTTACGTCCGGCAATCGCGACCCGCGCCCCCCGTGCCGCGAGACCCCAAGTGATGGCGCGTCCGATATCGCCATACCCCCCCGGAACGAACGCCGACTTGCCGTTGAGTTCGAACATGGTTGTGGCTTCGCTTGCGATGTCCGTGCCGCTTTGCTGCTTGCTCATGAATGCCGCTCCAGATGTGTGGCCTCAGTCCAGATGAAGTCCGCCATTGATATCAATAATCTCGCCGGTGATGAAACCGGACAGGGGTGAAACAAGAAACTGCACGACGTGCGCGACCTCTTCCGCTTCGCAGAAACGATGCACCGGAATATCCGCCAGCAGTTTCTGGCGCTGGGCTTCGGTCAGTTGTTCGGTCACCATTGGCGTCCGGATGTAGGCCGGCGAAATGCCGTTGACCGTCACACCGTCACCGGCGGATTCCCGTGCCAGCGAAAACGTCAGCGCCGTCATGCCGCCCTTCGACGTGGTGTAGGCGGTGCCGGCGGTCAGCCCGCCGGTCTTTGCCGCCAGCGAACAGATGTTGACGATCCGCCCCCAGCCTTTCGACTTCATCGCCGGCAGGCATTCGCGGGCCATGAAGAACGCACCGTCGAGGTTGATCCGCATCAGCCGGCGCCATTCCTCGGTGGTGGTTTCGGCGGCCTTGTTGTTGGACAGGATGCCGGCATTGTTGACCAGCACATCGACATCGCCGTGATCGGCCCGCACCCGGGCCATGGTCTCGGCAATGGCGTCCGCGCTGCCGACGTCAAGGGTCAGCGGCACCGCGCGCTCGCCGATGTCCGCTGCCAGCCGTTCCAGGCGCGGGGCGTCGATGTCGGCCATGATGACCCGGAGACCGGCCCCGGCGAAGCTCTTCGCCACAGCATGGCCAAGCACTCCCGCAGCCCCTGTCACCAATGCCAGCTTGTTATCGAGACTTTCCATGGTCATGCAGTGATCCCGCTCATAGCCCGTTCATGGCCCGTTTATGGCCCGTTTATGGCATGCTTTGCTCAGGCCGCCCGCTCCGCAAGCTTGCCCAGATAATCCTGCGCCGCCGGGTCGGCGAGCGTCGCATCGAAGTCGTCAAAATAGCTGAGCCGCCCCTTGTTGACGAAGATATAACGCTCGCAGATTTCTTCCATGATATCGAGATGGAACGGCTCGTTGGGGTGCACGCAGACGAAGACCAGCCGCTGTTCATCCCTGAGTTTCTTGAAGAAATCGAGCATGAAGCCGATGTAACCGTCCTGGGTGTTGAACTGCGGCTCGTCGAACAGGTGCACGATGGGATAATCGCTGCCGGCAGGCTGCATCATGAAACTGGGTTTCAGCCTGGAAAAGTGCCGCACCTGATAGGACTGGTGGTAGTGGATCGCAAGCCGGTCCCGCTCACCGTATTTCACGTCATGGATATTGCGGCCGGCGACCCGGACCTGCCCCCCGGTCGGCTGATTGGATCCGGTAATCAGCTCGAACAGCGTCGTCTTGCCGGAGCCGTTCGGCCCCATGACGCCGACGATGGTCGGCTTTTCGACCGTGAAATCGGCTTCGAGGCGAAACGACTCGGTCTTGTTCAAAAAGCCGCGTGAATAGGTCTTGAGCAGGTTCTCCACACGCAGAATGGGTTCGCTCATCTCATACCCCCAACAGCCGGCGGCGCAGCGCCTTGTCGTTCAGCAATGCCGACGCCGGTCCTTCATGCACGATCTTCCCCAGATCCATGACATAGACCCGGTCGCTCACCGCCAGCGCACTGAGCGCGTTCTGCTCCACCACCAGAACCGAGATGCCTTCCGATTTCAGCCGTGTAATCGTCCGCATCACGTCCTGCACGATTTTCGGCGCCAGCCCCTGCGACGGCTCGTCGAACAGCACCAGACCGGGTGCGCCCAGCAGCGCCCGGGAAATGGCGACCATCTGCATTTCGCCGCCGGAGAGGTTTTCACATTCCCGGCCCATCAGGTATTCAAGCGCCGAGAAAATCCCGAACATCTCTTTCAGGTCCCACGACCGGAAGCGGGTTTTCTTTTTCGCGATGGACAGGTTCCGGTCCACGGTCAGCGTCGGAAAGATTCGCCGGTCATCCGGGACCCAGCCGACACCCCGCCGGGCGATGTCGTAGGTGCTCATCCGCGTCACGTCGGCGCCGTCGAAATGAACATTGCCGGTCTTCGCCGGGGTCAGCCCGAGGATGGAGCGCAGGGTCGTCGTCTTGCCGGCCCCGTTCGGCCCCAGCAGGGCAACCACTTCTCCCTCGCCGACGTTCAGGGAAACATCGAAAAGCACCTGGCTTTCACCATAGTAGGTTTCAATATTTCTGACATCGAGGATCATGCGAGCTTACCCAAATTCGAATTCTGCACCCACTTGTTAGCCTTCAGCTCATCCGGCGTACCCTGCGCCACGACCTGCCCCCAGTGGATTACGTTGATGTTGTCGGCAAGGCCGAACAGGAACTGCATGTCGTGTTCGATGATGACGATGGTGGCTTCCTCCTTGAGCCGCTCAACCATCCGCGCCAGCTGTTTCGTGGCCTCGGTGCCGAGCCCCGCCGTGGGTTCGTCGAGAAACAGGATGCGCGGTTCCGCGGCCAGCGCGATGCCGATTTCCAGCGCCCGCCGCTCCCCGTAGGACAGATCGCTGGCCTGGGTATATTCCTTGCCGGCCAGCCCGACCTTGGCCAGCACCCGCTCGGCCTTGTCATTGCAATACGCATCATTCGGCAGATCGTATAAAATATTGAAGCCGCGTTGACGTACTTCAGGCACCGCCAGCAGCACATTGTCGAGCGCGGTGTATTCGTTGAAGACGTTCATCACCTGAAACGAGCGCGACACCCCCAGACGGGCGATGGTCCGTGGCGGCTTGCCGGTGATGTCCATGCCGTCGAACATGATCCGGCCGCGATCCGGCTTGTAGCGCCCGGTCAGCACGTTGAAGCAGGTGGTCTTGCCGGCGCCGTTCGGCCCCATGATCCCGCTCAGCCTGTTTTCCTCGAAGCTGAGATTGATTTCCTCGAGGACGACATGGTCGCCGAACCGCTTGTGAATGTTTCGGGCTTCGAACAGTGCCATCCGCGACCTCACTCCTTGACTGGTGCCGGACGTGCACCGGCGTCACCGGCACCGCCGCGGCGTTTCGCGAGGGCGTGCATCAGATCCCCCCACATCCCGGCGATCCCTTCGGGCTTGAACATCACCAGCACCATGAACAGCAGGCCGTACCAGAGCAGCCAGGCCTCGGTATAGGTGCCGAGAATATCGCGCGCCAGAAAGAAGAATACGGCCCCGATCGCAGCCCCCCAGAAGCTGACCATGCCGCCGCCGATCAGCGTCATCAGGACGACGATCCCCGACCATTGCACCGCCATCACCTGGACGTAGGCGCCTTCCTGGGCCATGGCGAACATGCCCCCCGCCAACCCGGCCACGGCACAGGAGATCGTGAAAACCGCCCACTTGAACAGATATATGTTGTAGCCGAGAAAGCCGACGCGGCGTTCGTTCTGCTTGATGGCGCGGATGACCTTGCCGAACGGTGAGTGGACCAGCCGCCAGAGGATGATCACGGTGACCACGAAAACCCCGAACACGAAGTAATAGAGCGACGTGTTTTCCTGCAGTTCGAAAGATGCGAAACCGAAATCCGCGGGCAGACGCTGTATGTTCAGCATCCCGTCCTCGCCGCCGGTCAGCGACGTCCACTTGCTGGCGATGAAGAAGAAGACCTGGCCGATGGCGAGCGTCAGCAGCCCGAAGTAGATGCCGCGCCGGTGCGACACGAACAATGCCGATATCCCGCCGAGGATCGCCGTGATGATGATTGCGAAGATCAGGCCGAGCCAGAGGTTTTCCATGACATTGAACTGGAACCAGCCGAAGGCGTACCCGCCGATACCGAGAAAGGCCCCATGGCCGAAAGACGGCAGACCGGTATAGCCGAGCAGAAGGTTGAACCCGAGCGCAAAGATGATCCAGATCAGCACCTCTATGCCGATATACGTATAAAGGCCGATAGCCTCGACCCACATCGGCAGCGTGCCGAAGATCACGAATGCCACCAGCATCTGCGGGGTAAACCAGTTTCGGGCCTTGGCGTACATCTCGCTCATCGATCAGTTCTCCAGCGCGGTGGCTTTGCCCATCAGCCCCCGCGCACGGAACGTGACAACCGCCAGCAGAAGCAGATACATGGACAAAAGCGACCAGTCGGAGATGAAGGCGGCCGTCAGCCCGACCACCATGCCGACCAGAAGACCGGCAATCACCGCGCCCCAGAAACTGCCGACGCCACCAAGCACGATGATGACGAACGCCGGCACCACGGCATCGACGCCGACCTGCGGGCGAATCCCCCAGATCGGGGCCATGATGATCCCGGCGATCGCCGCCAGCGCGGTGCCAAAGCCGAACACCAACAGTCTGAGACGCGGCAGGTTGATGCCGAGGGCCTGCACCATTTCGCTGTCATGGGCCCCGGCCTTGATGATCGCGCCATAGGGCGTCTTCTCAATGAACACCCACAGCAGTCCGATCATCGCCATCGAGAAGATGGCGGCATAAAAGCGATAGGTCGACCAGATCAGGTCGGCATGGATGAACCCGCCCCGGATCGCCTTGGGAATTTCCAGGACGTATTCGCCGTGCCCCCAGATCAGGCGGATCGCTTCTTCGATGACCAGCGCCGCGCCGAAGGTCAGCAACAGGCCGAACAGCGGATCCTTGCCGTAGGTCCGGCGCACGCACAGTTCCAGCCCCATCCCGAACAGGCCGACGATCAGCGGCGCCATGATCAGCGCCACCACATAGCGGGGCACGATATCTATACCGAACCACCCCTGCAGGAACGGCGCGCTCAAACCGCCGTCCGGCGTCACGAAGACCAGGGCGAAATAGGCCCCGAGAGCGAAGAACGAGCCGTGCGCGAGATTGATCACTTCCATCACGCCGATGATCAGCATGAAGCCCAGGGCAATCAGGGCAAACAGCAGTCCCAGTGCCAGACCGTTGACCAGATGGGGAAGAAGGTTGAACAGGAAGTCCATGATCGTGCAGCGCACCTGTTTACTTGTTTTCGTTAAATGCCTGACGTGCGATCCGGTCCAAGGATACACCGGCCCCAAACACGCCAAAGAAAAGAAATTCCTACCGGAAAGAAAATACCGGCCCCCGCGAACATGCGGGAACCGGTACATAGTGGGAAGAATTACATTTCGTACGTGGGCGTGTCGTCATAGGATTCCAGCTGACACTCTTTTTCACCCGCGCTTTTGACCTTTTCCGGCTCCATCGCCGTCAGGATCTTGAAGTAGTCCGTATCATCGCGCGGCTTGTCCTGACGTGTCGCCAGATAGATCGTCTGCTGCACGTGGTGGCTGTTGGCATCGATATAGGCATCATGGTGCTGCATCCGGTCCGCCGCCTTCATGACGCGGCCTTCCAGCTGCTTGATGACCTTGATGTTGTTGGTCGACCCGGCTTCCTCGATCACCCGAAGCAGTTCGCGCATGGCGACATAGCCGTTGTAGGTGACGTTGCCCGGCACGTTGATCCGGGTATCCGGCCAGCGTGTCTGGTAGCGTTTGACGAAGTCGGAAACGCCCGGCAGATCAAGGTAGTGGTACCATGTCGCACCGAACACGCCGAACGCGGATTCCGGCCCGGCACCATAGATATCCGGCCAGTCCAGCTGGTTCGACAGCCACGCCATCGAGGTATCCAGCTTGAGTTCCTGCACCTGCTGGCGCAGCGCCTTGTAATCATCGCCGCCGATGGCCGTCGCGACGACGTCGGGCTTGAGTTGCTGCAGCTTGAGCAGAATGGAAGAATAGTCACGGGTTCCGACCGGCACGAGGATGTTTTCGATCACCGTCCCGCCGAGTTCCTCGAGAATTTCCTGTGTCGCCTTGGAGGTATTGTGCCCCCAGACATAGTCGTTGGTCAGCAATACCCATTTCTTGCCGAACTGGGTGACCGCACCGGCCGCCGCCGCCCGGGCGAAGTTGGCGCCGCTGCCGTCCCACACGAATTTGACGCGATGGCAGTTCTTGCCGGATTCCGTCGGCGAGCTTGAGTTGGTGTTGAAATACACCGTGCCGTATTTCTGGCAGACCTGGGATATGGCGTTGGCGACACCGGACTGGATCGCACCGACCATGAACGCGACGTTGTCGCGCGAAATCATCCGTTCCGCCACGCGCGACCCGGTTGATGGGGTGGTTTCCGTATCCGCCCAGGTATATTCGACCTTGCGCCCGAGAACGCCGCCCGCGGCATTCGCTTCCTCGATCGCCATGATCGTGCCGCGCTTTTCAGCCTGGCCCGAGTTAGCGAACTGACCACTGGCGTCATGGGTCAGACCGATCAGGATCGGCTTTTCCCCCGCCGCCCAGACACGGTTATGTTTCCATGGCCCGAAGAACGCCGCCCCGGCACCCGCAGCCGTCAAGGCAGACGTCCGCAGAAGGGAACGGCGGGTAATCTTGGTTTTCATAACGTCGCTCACAACAATGTCTCCTCTCCGTAGAAGCCTGAACCTCTAACTATATTCTCTTTTTATCGCCGCCTGCAGCGTCTGTATGACCCTGCTTGATGAACGCGGTGCCCGGAATTCGTTTTCACACTTTGGGAGATTATTTTTGAACGATAAAATTGTCAACTGGAATTAGAAAAATTTTTTTCTTCTTATAAATTATTTGAATTTCAATTTTGACACTTTCAGGTGACCGATCCGGTGGCAAATGAAATCGAATGAATCCCTTTTGCACTGCATATATATGCAAGAGAAAATCTGAATGAACCTGCATAATTGTTTATTTATGTTTATTATCAGTTAGTTACTTAATGACTGGCGATCCGGAACGCATCGCCGCCCCCGGCTTTTGCGCCCGAGCGGCGGACCGGCACGGCGATCAGCACGCAGATGCAGCATCCCCTCTCGAGGCTTTAAAATTGACCCTCCATTGATATCTAACTGTGAAATCAGTTTTTCTTATCTTGAAATTATATATGGATGTCGCTAAAGAATGAACAGGGCCGGATTGCCCTGAAAAATGACTACGACAGGAACGGCGGTTGCCGAATCCGACAACAACAGGGTGAGGAAACCATGCCCCGAATGAAAGGCGCCGACCTGATTGCCGATTACCTGATCCAGGAAGGGATGCCCTATATCTTCGGCATCTGCGGTCACGGGAATGTCGGCATGCTCGATGCACTGTTTGACCGGCAGGACAAGATCTCACTGATTTCACCGCGCCACGAGCAGACGGCGGGACACATGGCCGATGCCTATTACCGGGTCTCGCACCAACCGGTGGCGACGCTGACATCGTGCGGGCCGGGGTCGGCCAACATTCCCATGTCGCTGGCCTGCGCCCAGGCGGATTCGTCGACGTTTCTGGCGATTACCGCGAACGTGCCGACGTCGCAGTTCAACCGTGCGCCGTTTCAGGAGACCTATCATCACCGTCAGGCGAGTTTTCCGGACGTGGTGCGCCCCTACGTCAAGAAATCCTTCCAGCCGACCCGTGTCGACATGCTGCCGCTGGCGCTGCGCCAGGCGACGTCGCTGTTGACATCGGGGCGACCCGGACCGGTCAATCTCGACGTGCCCTACAACCTGTTCCAGGAAGAAGACGACGTCGAGGTGCCGCCCGCCGCCAGCCTGGGCATTTCCAAACGCCCCGGTGCCGCACCGGAAGACATCGGAAAAGCCGCCGACATGATCCTCGCCGCCGAGCGGCCGTGCATCTTCATCGGTCACGGCGTCACCCTTTCAGAAGCCGGCGCGGAGCTGACGGCGTTGGCGGAGCGGCTCAGGATTCCCGTCGTCGCCTCGCCCAACGGCATGGGCACCCTTGATATGAACAATCCGCTCAGCCTTGGGTTCATCGGCCGCAACGGCACCTTTCCGTCGAACCAGGCAGGCCGGCATTGCGATGTTTTGCTGACGCTGGGCGCACGGTTCGATGACCGCTCCGCCAGTTCGTGGATTCCCGGCTATTCGTGGAATATGCCGCCGACCCGCCTGATCCATGTCGACATCGACACCCAGGAGCTGGGCCGCAACTTCGATCCCGAACTCGGCATCACCGCCGATGTCAGGACCTTCCTGCGCCAGTTGCTGTCGGAACTCGACCGCCGCCAGGCCGGCACCAACGCCCATGCGGCGGCCTGGTGGGCCGCGATCGACGGCTGGAAGGCCGAGTGGCAGGCTTTTGTCGCGCCCAACTTCGACATCGACAGCAACCCGTTGCGCCCGGAGCGCGTCGTGCGCGACGTCCAGCAGGTCCTGCCAGAAGACGGCATTCTGGTCCCGGATTCGGGGGCCCACCATAACTGGTTCATGCAGTTCTGGTCGGCCCGCAAACCGCAAAGGATGCTCAACAGCTGGGGCTTCTCGGCCATGGGGTTCGGGGTCAGCGGCGTCCTCGGCGCGAAACTGGCCCGCCCGGAAAGCCCGTGCGTCGCGGTCGTCGGTGACGGCGGTTTCACGATGACGCCGCATGTGCTGTGCACCGCGGTTGAATACAACATCCCGGCGATCTGGGTGATCTGGAACAATTACGCCTGGGGCGCGATCCGCGATCTGCAGCTCGGCGCGTTCAACGGCCGCGAAGTCGGCACCTCGTTCACCCACGGTGAAAACAACGAACCGTATAACCCGGATTTTGCCGCGCTGGCCAAGGCGCATGGTGTCGACGGCGTGAAAATCTCCAACTCCGATGATTTCCGCGATGCCCTCGACAACGCCATCAAAAGCAACAAGCCCTGGGTTATCGACCTGCAGGTCGACCCGGACGTCAAGCCGCCATCGGTCGGCACCTGGGAACTGCCGCCGCTGCAGCATGCCGAACCGGTGTTTGGCGGCCCCTGGTCGCCCGATAATTAAGTCCGGAACAGGAGATCATGTGATGGATGGCATCAACAGCACCCCCCCCGTCGACATTCCGATGCTGATCGACGGCGCCTGGGTTCAGGGCGGTGAAAGCTTCGACAGCACCGACCCCTATCGCGGCGACGTGGTATCACGCGCGCCTGTCTCTTCAGCCGCGGACGTCGATGCCGCGATCGAGGCCGCCCGCCGCGCGGCCCCGCTTGTCGCCGCCATGCCGGCTGCCGAGCGGGCTCGAATTCTTCGCCGGGTCGGGGAACTGATCGCCGAGAGGTTTGACGAGATCGGCATCATCATGGCCCGCGAAACCGGCAAGGCCGTCAAGGACGCCAAGGGCGAGGTGAAACGCTCGCAGGACACGATCCAGCTGTCCGCCGAGGAAGCCGTCCGCATCGAAGGCGAACACGTGCCGCTCGACAGCAGCGAGATGGGCAACAACAAGATGGCCTTCATGATGCGCTTCCCGGTCGGCGTGATCGCCGCCGTGACGCCGTTCAATGCACCGTTCAATCTGGCCTGCCACAAGCTCGCCCCGGCCCTGGCCGCCGGCAATTCGGTCATTCTGAAACCGCCGCAGCAATGCCCGCTGGTGGTCCACAAGCTGGTCGAGATGTTCGTCGATGCGGGTCTGCCCGCGGGCTTCATCAATGTGGTCTACGGCGGCCCCGATGTCGGCCGCCAGTTGGTCAGCGACCCGCGCGTCGATTTCATCACCTTCACCGGTTCCAGCAGGGCCGGCGCGGAAATCAGGAAATCAGCGGGTCTCAGGCGGGTCGCGCTGGAGCTTGGCGGCAACGGTCCGACCATCGTCTGCGAGGACGCCGATGTCGACAGGATCGCCTCGCTTTTGGCGGTCAATTCCACCCGTCTGGCCGGACAGAGCTGCATCTCGGTGCAGAACATCTATGTCCATGAAAGCCTCAGGGAAAAACTGACCGGTGCCGTCGCCGGGGCGATGGAGAAACTCAGGGTCGGCGATCCGATGGACCCGGAAACCGACATCGGCACGCTGGTCGACGAGCAAGCCGCGGTCCGCGTCGAGCAGTGGATTGCCGACGCCGTCGATCAGGGGGCACGGCTGGTGACCGGCGGCAAGCGCAGCGGCGCTCAGATCACCCCGGCCCTGCTCGCGGACGTGACTCCCGACATGAAAATCGTCTGTGACGAAGTCTTCGGCCCGGCCGCGAACATTCTCGGCTTTACCGACATCGACGAGCCGATCCGCCAGATCAATGCCAGCCCCTACGGCTTGCAATGCGGCGTCATCACCGATTCCAACGCCACCGCAATGAAAGTCGCGCGCAGTGTTCGGACCGGCGGCGTCATCATCAACGGCACGTCGACCTGGCGCACCGACCAGCTTGCCTACGGCGGGGTCAAGGATTCCGGCATCGGCCGCGAAGGCCCCCGTTATGCGATGCGCGACATGACGGAACAACGATTGATCCTGTTCAATCTCTGAGCGGCGCGGAGGGAAAACGACGGCATGCGGGTACTGATCACGGGCGGCGGCGGATTTCTCGGCTCCGCGTTGACGCTTGCGCTGGCCCGGCGCGGCGATAGCGTCATTGCGTTCGACATGCATATCCCCGAGCATCTGTCGCTGGCCGCCGCCAAGCTGCCCAACATCCTGCCCCGCGCCGGCGACATCACTGACGAAACCTCCCTCGGCCAGATTTTCGCCGACGAGAAACCGGACGTCGTCATCCACTGTGCGGCGGTCGTCAGCATCAAGGGCGTGGAAACCTCGCATCAGGTTTTCCGCATCAATCTCGAAGGGGCACTCAACCTCTTCAAGTCGATGAAGGCCGCCGCGATCAGGCGCATCATCCACATCAGTTCCGAAGAAGCCTATGGTGAGTTCCAGAGCGACATCATCGACGAGACCCATCCCCTGAACCCACTGTATGCCTATGGCATCTCCAAGGTCGCGGTCGAGCAGCTGGGCCGGACATATGCCCTGACCGACGGCATCGAATGCATCAACCTCAGGACGTCCTGGGTATACGGCCCCAACCTGCCCCGCTTGCGGGTGCCGCGCGATTTTGTCGAGGCTGCCGTCGACGGGCGGGCCTATCACCTCGACCGGGGCGGGGCATCGCGCGTCGACCAGACATGGATAGATGATCTGGTAAGCGGCGTGTTAGGCTCTCTGGACCATGACAGCCATCCCTACGATACATACAATATCGCCAGCGGGACCGCGCCGAGCCTGAGCGATATGGTTGAATATATCCGCGAACTTGTGCCGGGGGCCGATATCTCCATCGGGCCGGGCGCCTATGAGCGTGAAGGCTCGGTCAGGATGCCCCGCAAGGGGGCCCTCGACTGTTCGCGTGCGGAAAGTGTATTCGGTTACAAGCCGATGTATGATCTTAAAGCCGGACTTGCGGCGTATATCGAGGCCTACCGCATGAACACCGCCAGAAACAGGGAAAACGGATAATGGCACTCCTCGTTACCGGCGCCATGGGACACGTCGGCTATGAAACCGCGAAACAGGCGTCCGCCGCCGGCATCCCCGTGATCGCCCAGTACCTGAACACCTTTCGCGACGGCGATGCCGCCGCCCTCGGCGACGGCGTCACCTGGGTCAGATGCGATCTCTCCGACGCCGCCGATGTTGACACCCTGTGTACGTCGCACGACATCGACGGCTGCATCCATACCGCCGCGATCCCCAACGACAAGATCGGTCTGCCGCGCCCCGACGAAACCTTCCTGAGCAACGTCCGCGCCCCGCAACTGCTGCTCGAACAGGCGCGCCGGCAGAGCTGGCGCCGCTTCGTACAGGTCAGCACCGGATCGGTGTTCCAGAACCTGCCTGATGCCACCACGCCGGTCAGCGAAAACATGCCCCCCTCGCCCCGATCGCTCTACGGCTGCACCAAGCACAGCGCCGAGATGATGGCCGAGGCGTATGCCAATTCCTATGGTGTGTCGGCCTGCACGGTCCGCATATCGTGGATTTTCGGCCCGCCCCTTGTCCCCCGTGATTTCGACGGTCCACGCGGCCCGATCCCGGAATTCCTGAAACGCGTCTTCAGAGGCGAAGCCGTCGATGAACCGGAAGGCGGCGACTTCGCCGCGAGCTTCACCTACGTCAAGGACTGCGCCGCCGGGCTGCTGGCCGTTTACGGGGCCGAGCGGCTCAACCACACCATCTACCATCTCGGGTCGAGCCGGAATCAGACCACCTTTGAGGTCGTCAAAGCCATCCAGGCGGCGCTGCCGGAAGCGGACATCCGCGTCGGTCCGGGGACCGAGCCGTGGACAAGTTTCACCGTCATGCGCGGGCCGCTGTCGTGCCAGCGCATGCAGGCGGACTTCGGCTTTGTTCCGGTCTACAGTCTCGACGCCGCCGTTGCCGACTTTGCGGCCTGGATGCGCGAACACCCGCAATCATATGCCGAACAGGGAGAGTGAACAGTGGATTTGAAGCTATCGGGAAAACGTTGCGCAATCACCGGCGCCAGCAAGGGCATCGGTCGTGCCGTTGCAGAATCCCTGGCCGCGGAAGGGGTCGATCTGGACCTGACGGCGCGAAACGCGGATGCGCTCGCCGCCGCCAAGCGCGAACTGACCGAACGCTATAACATCAGCGTCCGCACCTTTGCCCACGATTTTCTGAACCCGGACGAACAGGCTGCTTTTGCCGACGAGGCCGCGGGCGCGGATTTCCTCGTCAACGTGGCCGGCGCCGTGCCGCCCGGCGAGATCGATACCCTGTCCGACGAGGCGTTTCGCACCGGGCTGGAACTCAAGATGTTCGGCTACATCAATCTGTCGCGGCATTTCTACACACAGATGAAATCCCGTCAGAGCGGCGTCATCGCCAATGTCATCGGCATGTCGGGAGTCCGGCTCGATCCCATGAACATCGCCATCACCACCGGCAATGCGGCGCTGATTGCGTTCACCCGTGCGCTCGGCGCACGATCCGTCGATTTCGGCGTCCGTGTGGTCGGCGTCAATCCCGCCCTGACGGCGACCGAACGCGCCGTGGGTTTGATGCGCAGCCACGCCGAGAAGGAGCTCGGCGATCCCGAACGCTGGGAGGAACTGACCAGCGGCATGCCGGGCGGACGCATCGGCACCCCCGAGGAAGTGGCAGACACGGTCGCTTTCCTGCTGTCCCCGCGTGCGCAATGGATCAGCGGCTCACTTGTAAACATCGACGGCGGGCTTGAATGCCACCCCTAGGGACAGGGTCCGTTTAAGCGACCGCGACTGGCGGCAACCTCAGGAAGGACGATATGGCTGACAGCAAAACCAAGAAGGATCAGAAGGAACCCGGCGTCCAGTCGATCCGCCGTGCGTTCACGATCCTGGAAGCCGTGGCGCTGGCGCCGGAAGGCCTGAACCTTGCGGACCTCAGCAAGAAGGTCGGCCTGCACAACAGCACGACGTTCCACCTGACCAAGACCATGACCTCCATGGGAATCCTGCGCCAGAACGAACAATCCAAGCGTTACCATGTCGGGGCACATCTGTTCGGCCTCGCCAAAGGCGCCGCCGATGAAGCCGAGCTGGTCCGGCTGGCAACCCCGGTCATTGCCGAACTGGCCCGGGAAACCGGCGAAAACAGCCACATCGCGGTCCGTATCCCAGAAGGCGTGGTCATCATCGACAAGCATGAAAGCCTGTCACAGGTACGAATGACGGAACGGATCGGCGCCACCCGTCCGGCCCATGCTACCGCCATCGGCAAGGCGATCCTTGCCGCACTGAGCGATGAGCAGCTGGCGGTTTTTCTCGAAAACCATGATTTCGAGGCCTTCACCGCGAAGACCATCACCGACCCCGACCGGTTCATCCGGGAAATCGAACAGATCCGCAAGGACGGGATCGCTTACGACGATACGGAATTCAATGAAGAAGCGCGATGTCTGGCGGCGCCGGTCTATGACTTCACGGGGACCGTCATCGGTTCCATCGGCATTTCCGGACCGATCTGGCGGATTGGTCCGGACGACCTGCCGATGCTGAGCAAATCGGTCCGAAAAGCTGCCGCGGAGCTATCCGCCAGACTTGGCGCGAAAGGCAAAAGCAGCAGGATATCCGACCGGATTCTGGCGGCGATCTGAGACCGGTTTCAGAATATCTTGACGTTGTTGAGCCTGGACTGGGCTTCGGTCAGGGCGCCGACGTAATCATTCGCAAGGCCCATGTTCGAAGCCTGCAGCAACGCATGGTGCACGGCATTGCCCAGGTTCCCGGTCAGCGGATAGCTGTCCGTCATCCGCGTATAGTAGGTGATGTCCTTTGCGGCGTTGGCAATGGTGAACATCAGCCCTTCATAATCGCCGGCTTCCATGGCACGGGTCATGATGCGCTGGAAAATGCCCGAATTGGCGCCCCCCGCCGAAATCGTGTCATAGAATTTCTTCATGTCGAGACCGCTCGCCGAAGCCGCACAGAGGGTTTCCGCAATCAGGGCGACCGTGCCCATGGCGAGGAAGTTGTAAACCAGCTTGGTGCGGATCGCCGTCCCGACATCCCCCGTATGCACGATGTTCGCGGCAAAGGTTTCGACGATCGGCTTCAAGTCCGCGAACATTTCGTCCGACGCGCCGACCATGACGTTCAACGCCCCCTCTTCGGCCTCTTTCGGCGTCAATGCCAGCGGGACGTCGACAAAACACGCGCCCTTCGCCTGCAGGTCGCGGGCCGCACGTTCGGTAACGGCAGGCTCGTTGGTGGTGCAATCCATGACGATCATGCCAGCATGGGCACCGGCAAGGATTCCGTCGTCGCCATAGAAAATCTCTTCAAACTGCGGGGCGCCGGTAACGCAGACCATGACGATATCAGCCGCCGCCGCGATGGCCGCAGGCGAGTCCCCCTCCGTGGCCCCCTTTTCAAGCAGGCTTTGCAACGGCTTTCTGTTGCGATGAGCCATGGTGATGACCGGATAACCGTTCTGCAGCAGGTTTTTGGCAATCCCGTGCCCCATCATGCCGATGCCTATGAATCCGATTTTTCTTGTCATGCCAATTCCCTCCTCGCTTAAGTCGCAGGCCTACATTTTCAAATTGATAGAATTTTCTTATCTTGTCAATTATTAAAAAATATGTTCTCATTTGTCGGAAAGGGCTATTTCGCCCGACGTGAAGACAAGGCCTGATCGCGCATATGACCCTGAAACCTACTCCGCCCGGAAAAGACCCGACCCCGCCGACCAGCTTCGAGCATCTGAAGGAGACGGTGACGGAACGCTACCCTTCGTTATCCGGCCAATTGAAACGGATTGCCCAGTATCTCCTTGAACACCCGAACGAATCCGCCTTCGCAACGGTGACCGCGATTGCCGAGCAGGTCGATGCGCAGCCATCCAGTCTTGTGCGTTTCGCCAAGGCCTTCGGCTATGACGGGTTCAGCGCCATGCAGCAGGTTTTCCGCTCCAGGCTGATTTCAGAAGCGCCGACCTACCGCGACAGACTGCTGTCGCTGCGCCAGCATCGCGACGATGACGGCAGCGCCCAGTCCGTTTTGGAAGACTTCATCGATGAAGGCACGGCGTCACTCGAACAGCTGCGCCAGAACTTCGATGCGGACGTGGTCAACACCGCGGTCGAAACCCTTGTCGGGGCCAATACGATCTATGTCCTGGCTCGGGGCCGGGCTTTCCCGGTCGCCTTCTACATCGCTTATGCGCTGACCGGGCTTGAACTGCCCTGCCGTCTGCTCGATGGGGTCGGCGGTCTGACCGTGCGTGAAGCCAAGCTGGCGACACCGAAGGACGCGCTGATCGCGGTCAGCTTCCGTCCTTATTCCCCGGACGTGATCACCATCGTCGACGAGATGGCCGCCAAGGGCATTCCCGTCATCGCCATTACCGACAGCCCCGTCAGTCCGCTGGCGCTGGCCGCCAGGACCGTCCTCGAAACCGGCGAGGAGGAAACCCGCGCTTTCAGGACCCTCACCGCGCCGATGTGTCTGGCGCAGACGCTGGTGATGAGCGTCGGTCATGAAATCATGCTCAGAGACGACAACGCCTGAGCCGCCGGCATGAAAGAAGCAGCCATCACCGACAAACCGCTCGACCTGATCACGATGGGGCGTTCATCCGTCGATCTTTACGGTGAGCAGGTGGGCGGCCGGCTCGAGGATATGCGGAGCTTTGCCAAGTACGTCGGTGGCTGCCCCGCCAATATTGCCATCGGCACATCACGTCTGGGTCTCAGCAGCGCCATCATCACCCGCGTCGGCGATGAACAAATGGGGCGTTTCATCTTCGAGACACTGGCCCATGAAGGCGTCGATGTCTCGCAGGTGACTTCGGACCCGGACCGGCTGTCGGCACTCGTCATTCTCGGGATTCGTGACGAGGCGACCATTCCGCATATTTTTTACCGCACCGATTGTGCCGACATGGCGATCAGCGCCGATCATATCGACCCGGCATTTGTCGCACGCGCCCGCGCCGTGCTGGTGTCCGGCACCCACATGTCCACCCCCGGTGTCGAGAACGCCACCCGTGAACTGATTCGCTGCGCCACCGGTTCCGGGGCCAGGGTGATTTTCGATATCGATTACCGGCCGACACTTTGGGGGGTTGCCCAGCACGCTGCCGGGGAAAACCGTTTCGTCGCCGACGGCAAGATCACCGCCCGTCTACAGTCGATTGTTGCCGACTGCGACCTGATTGTCGGGACCGAGGAAGAAATCCACATTGCCGGCGGCAGCACCGATACCCTGCTGGCGCTGCGCCGTATCCGCGACCTCAGCGATGCGACGATTGTGCTGAAGCGGGGGGCGCTGGGGTGCGTGGTCTTTACGGAGGCCATTCCGGCCAGCCTTGATGAAGGTATTTCCGCCGAGGGATTTGCGGTCGAGGTGTACAATACGCTCGGTGCCGGGGACGGTTTCCTGAGCGGCTTTCTCCGCGGCTGGCTTCGCGATGAGAAGATCGAAACCTGCTGCCGGTACGGCAATGCCTGCGGTGCGATCGTCGTCTCGCGGCACGGCTGTGCCCCGGCGTCCCCGAGCTGGGCGGAACTCAGCGATTATCTTGAAAACGGATCGGAAACGCCAAAGCTTCGCCTCGACCGGCGTCTCGCGCACCTGCACCGGGCCACGACCCGGCTCAGGACCTGGCCTGAAGTCTGCGCCCTCGCCTTCGACCACCGCAGTCAGCTTGAAGCCATCGCCGACCGATATGGTGTCAGCCGGGACCGGATATCCGACTTCAAGACCCTGGTCGCGCGCGGCGCACAGCGGGCCATCGGCAAGGGCACCATCCCCGGCGCCCTGATCGACGGCAAGTACGGTGCGCGTTCACTTTCCATGCTGTCGGACGGCGACTGGTGGCTGGCGCGGCCGGTCGAAAAACCGGGGAGCATGCCGCTCGAATTCGAATGCGGCGAGAACATCGCCCTTGAACTCCGCACCTGGCCGGCAGGGCATATCGCGAAATGTCTGGTGTTCTATCACCCGGACGATCCCCATGAACTTCGCACCACGCAGGAAAGACGCATCGAAACCCTGTACGCAGCATGCCTCGAAACCGGCACCGAGCTTCTTTTGGAAATCATTCCGCCGGCCGGCAGCTCGTCCGCCAGAGACACGGTGGCCCGCGCCATCGACAATTTCTACGGCCGGGGTGTTTTTCCGGACTGGTGGAAACTGCCGCCGAATGACGACCCCGGCGTCTGGGAGAGCATTTCGCAAACTATCAAAAGGCACGATCCCTATTGCCGCGGGATCGTCATCCTTGGGCAGGAGGCATCGCCCGAAACCCTGAGGAAAGGCTTCGACGCCGTTGCCGGTATTGATCTCTGCAAGGGGTTCGCCGTCGGCAGAAGCATCTTTCAGGGCCCTGCGGATGCCTGGTTCGGGGGCAGTGCCGACGACGAGGCGACCATGTCGGCAATCGCCGACAACTATCGCCAGATCATCGCCTTCTGGCATGGCCGCGGCACGTCTGCCCGCTGATCAGATACCCCGGCGTGGCTGCGGCCCCACGTACACGCGGATGACTTTCAGTGCAGTTGAAAGAGAACAGGCACCGACAGCGTCAGCTGATCTTCCCTGAAGTCGTCCGGGAACGGCGGCAGCGGTGAGGCGCGACGGATCATGCGCATGACTTCCTGATCCAGAACACCGGACCCGGTGCCCTGAATGATTTTCGCCTGCACCACCCGGCCGTCCCGCTGCATGGTGAAGTTCAGCAAGGCCGTCCCCTCACTGCGCCGGCGCCGGGCCGACGTGGGATATTCCTTGTGCTGTTCGAGCCAGGCCTGAAGACGCGCAAAATAGCTCTGCGACGATCCCGGGCGGCCGCCCGACGAACTGCTTTTACCGCTGCCGGTATTGTTAGACTGCTGCGTTCCCGATTTGCCTGCCGATCCGGCGACAGAGGGTGCCTGGGACGGCGGCTGCGAACGCGGCGGCGGGGTCGCGGCGACCTGCTTCGGCTCCGGGTTCGGTGCCGGTTCAGGTTCGACCGCCTGGACCTCGCTGGGCGGCTCGGGCTTTTTCGGCACTTTTGCCTGTTCCGTTTTCGGTTTGACTTCAGCCACCGGTACGGTTTCAGCACTCACTGGCTCGACCGCCTCGATCTCGATCGGCTCGGCGGGCATAACCGCTTCCACGGGTTCCGTCACGTCGACGGTTTCCACGGCCTCAACCGGCGGCGTCTCGACCGGTTCCACCGTTTCGGTTTCCGGCGCTTCCAGGGTTTCGGTTTCCGGCGCCGAAACCGCCGATGCCCCCGGCGCGCCGCCGGCCATCCCGAAGGATACTTCCATGCCGCCAACCCCGAGATTCGCCGCACCGCTTTCGGCCGGCTCCCAGAGCAGCGCGACCAGCGATCCGTGCGCCACCAGCGCCGTCACCAGCGCCGCCAGCCAGTGCCTGCGGGTAATATTCACGGCGCCCCCCTGGCGGACGTCAGCAGCTTGACCTTCTCGACCCCGGCGGCCTTGATCCGATCCAGAACCCCGATCACGTCCAGCGCATCTACACGGCCGTCCGCCTTCACATGAACGGTCTTGTCCCTGCGATCCGTGAGCATGGCGCCGAGCCGGGCGCTCAGATCGCCGGCGCCGATTTCCTCGCCGCCAAGCAGCAGACGCCCGTCCGGTGCGATCAGCACCTGAATTTCACGTGCACCCGGTTCCGTTTCGCTTGCGGACAGGGGCGGTTCGATCTTCACCGGATCGGTCTTTGAAAGCTGACCCGCGACCATGAAGAATATCAGCAACAGAAACACCACGTTGATCAGCGGCATGATGCGCTGATCCTCGTCGGGGCGGCGGCGGACGGGTTTGCCGAAGGCCATCAGCGTGCCTCCGGTGGCGACACGAACGACACCTCACGGCCCCCGGCGGCGGCAAGCCTGTCGATCAGATCGACGGCGCGCTGCAGCGGCACGCCGGCATCCGGTTTGAGCAGAACCTTCTGTGCCGGGTCCTTTTCGAAACGCTGCGACAGGGACCGGATCAGATCGGCCTCGCTCATCGTCCGCCCGGACAGCCGCAGCTCGTCGCGCCTGAGTTCCACCAGCATCGCGCCGGTCATGGCGCCGCTGCCGCCCGCTCTGGCGACGCCGAGTTCGATCGTGCGCCAGTCCATGAACGACGACGCCAGCATGAAGAACACCAGCAGAATGAACACCACATCGATCAGCGGCGTCAGGGATATGATGGCACGGCGACGCATGGCTCAGTCGGCACCGATCCGTTCCGCATCACGCCCGCTGTCGCCGTAGACCTGCGCCGGCAGCCGCGACAGATCGCGGGCAAAGACCTGGGCGACGGCATCGGCCATGGCGGCTTCGGTGCGTTCGCAGATGCGTTCCAGCCAGTTGAGGATTGCCACCGCCGGGATCGCGACGGCGAGCCCGACCGCGGTCGTCAGCAGCGCTTCCCAGATGCCGCCGGACAGCACCGACGGATTGACCTGACTGCCGGCGGCTTCCATCTGCTGAAACGCGGTGATCATGCCCAGCACCGTGCCGAACAGGCCGAGCAGCGGCGCCAGCGAGGCGATCACTTCGAGCGGGCGCAGATAGGCCCGCATGACTTCGATCCGCCGGGTTGCAAAGCGTTCCGCCTCGGCGCGGATTTCCCTCTCCTCGACATCGCCGCGGATATAGCCGCGCAAGGCCACGGCCAGGGTCTGCGCCACCGGATTGCGGTCCCCCTGTACGCAGGCCAGTGCTTCACGGGGCTTATCGAGCCGCTTCAGCCGCACGGCACGATGCACATTGGCCAGCCGCGCCGCCCGCATGGTGTGAAACTGCCAGAACTTCAACAGCGCTATCGCCACCATCAGCACCGACATGATGACGAGCAGCATGACCACGGGACCGCCCAGCAACAGCATCTCCCAGGCCTCATGGATCAGGGCCATCCCGGCCTCGGGGCTAGAAACAGGCGTTTCCTGCATGTTGATCTCCTCAGGATTACTTGATGAATTCAACGCTGGCGCGGCTTGCGGTGTGCGTCAGCGACAGGCACTCGGCCGCGTCCCGGCCGTCACAGGCCCGGATATCGTTGAGCAGAACCCGCGCCATATCGCCGCAGGCCAGGTTCGCGACGTCGAACAGCTTGACCCGCGTCTTGCCTGCCGCAAGCGGCCCCCCCTCGACGACGAGCCGCTCGGCGATCACCCCGTCCTTGTCGAAGAACACCAGATCGGGCTTGAAGCTCGCGATCGCGGTGGCGGTCTGGTTATTGAACACCATGTAGATCCGGCACCCCTGCCCGGCCGGCTCCAGCTTGTTCAGTTCCAGATTGATCGCCCCGTCGGCACGCACGGACGCACAGGCGGCCAGAAGGATAACGAACGCCAGCAGCGGTCGCGTGAGCATCGTGTGAAACATCATTCCGCCTCGTTGATCAGGAAATCATCCCGCGCCAGCTTCTCGGCGGCGCTGACGGGCATCCCTGATTTCCACTCGTAGTGCAGTTCCTCGCGCCAGGCGAACTTCACCAGATGCCTGTCGATGATGCTCTGAATCACCGGAATCGCGCGGTCCTCGCGGGCCAGACAATAGAATTTCAGCACCCCGGTATCCGCATTCATCAGACAGCGGCCCGGCGGAAAGGCGACGCGGCCTTCCTCGGGCGAGTATTCAACCGTCACCTTGTGAGCGAAATGCTTGCACAGTTGCTGAAGATATTTCTGCGCATGTTGTGTTTTTATGGTCGTCGAAAAAGCCGTCATTCTGCATCCCCGTTTATTTTGATTAGCCGCTCAGTTTGTCGGTCACGAGATACGGCCGCCCCTGCGAACAGGTTTCGATCCGTCCCGTCACCCCATAGGCGTCGGCAAGTGTCTCGACGGTCATCGCCTCCGCCGGGGTACCGTAGGCCAGCACCCGCGACCGGTTGAGCACCAAAAGCCGGTTGCAATGACGCATCGCCAGATTGATGTCGTGCAGCACCATCAGGCAGATCCCGCCACGCGACAGGACGATCTCGCTGATCACGCCGATCACGTTCAGCTGCCAGCGCAGATCAAGGGCACTGGTCGGCTCGTCCAGCAACAGCACCTTGGGTTCGCGCACCAGAACCTGCGCCAGACCGACCATCTGCCGCTGCCCGCCGGACAGCTTGCCGAGCGCCTGAAAGGCCAGATGGCGGATGCCCAGCTGCTCGAAGACCTTCTCGACAGCGGCGTCCACCCCCGCACTGCGCAAATCCGGGCGTACCGCTCTCAGGGCGCTGACCACGGCTTCATAGGCGATCAGCGTCGTCGCCTGCGGCAGCGCCTGCGGCAGATAGCCGATCTCGGCAGCCCGTTTGAGGTGCGGCATGCCGTTGAGCGGCTCGCCGTTCAAATGCACGTCACCCCGATACCCCTGCAACCCGGCGAGGGCCCGCAGCAGCGTCGATTTACCGACCCCGTTCGGCCCGAGAATGCCGAGCACGACACCGTCTTCAAGCACCGGCAGCGTGATATCCGTGAGCACATCGCGCCCACCGTAGCCGACCGACACCTGATCCAGGGACAGACTGGGCATCAGGCCCGCCGCTTCTGGGTCATGACCAGCGTCAGGAACAGCGGGATGCCGATCAGCGCGGTGACGATGCCGTCGGGGATCAGAATGCCGGGCACCAGGGTCTTGGCGATCAGCGAAGCCCCGGACAGGATGAAGGCCCCGGCAAGGGCGCTGCCCGGCAAGTAAAACCGGTGATCCTCGCCGAATGCGAGGCGGGCGATATGCGGCCCGACCAGCCCGACGAAACCGATCACGCCGGTAAACGAAATGGCGATGGCAGTGAGCAGACTGACGCGGATCAGCACCAGCGTCCGCAAACGGTCGACCCCGACACCGAAGCTCCGTGCCTGATCCTCGCCGCCGCGCAGTGCCGTCATCTGCCACATATGCCGGAGCGAAAACGGCAGACAGACCGCGAACACGATGCTGACGATGGCGACTTTCTCCCACGTTGCGCGGGCGACGGAACCCATCGTCCAGAACACGATCTGTTGCAGGCTGTCGTCGTTAGCCATGAACTGGATCAGCGACACCGTCGCGTCCATCGCGAACACGGTCGCGATCCCGAACAGGATGACGGTATCGACCGTGGCGCCGAATGTTCTGGACAGGAAATGGATCATGAAGATCGAGGCCATGGCCCCGGCAAAGGCGAACACCGGGATGATGTAATTTTCGGGAATCCCCAGCGTATCCAGATGAAACACGATGGCCAGCGAAGCGCCGACCGTCGCGGCGTGCATGACGCCCAGCGTCGACGGGCTGGCGAGGGGATTGTTGAGAACCGTCTGCATTTCCGCCCCGGCCAGCCCGAGACACGCGCCAACCACGATCGCCAGTGCCGCGAACGGCATCCGCACATCCCAGAGAATGACCCGCTGCGACGGGTCAAGGCTGCCCGGAAAGAACAGACCGGTGAAAATCGTTTCGATGTTCATCCCCGACGGGCCGGTCCCGATGTTGAGCACAAGGCTGACCACGACCACTGCCGCCAGAACGGAAATCCAGAACATCCGGCGCAGAAAAATGGCACGGTACGTCTGCGCCAGATTTGCCCCCCCTGCATGGCCCTTGTCGTGCAGCACGGCCCCGGTCATTCAGTTTTGACCCCGGTCCAATAGACGCCGTTTAATGCAACCGGCTGAAAGCGGTCGAAATATTCTTCAAGCGTTCGTTCGGGGTGAAGATTCTCGAACATTTTCGGATGGAACCATTTGGCCATCGCCTGCACCGACGCGACATGCATCGGGGTGTTGTAGAAATGGTGCCAGATGGCATACGCGCTGCCGGACGTGACCGCCTTCAGGTTCGAGACGACCGGTCGCTGCAGCGCATCGTTGAGGGATTGTGCGGCGATATCGGGCGGGGTGCCCGCACCGAGAACGACACGCCCCCTGTCAGTCGACGACGGCGGATAGTTCCCGATCGCGGTGGCGATATAGATATCCGGCTGTTCGGCGATCAGGTATTCCGCGTTAACGACGCCATGGGTGCCCGGAATTTTCTCGGCGACGATGTTCCTTCCCCCGGCCCAGTCGATGAAACGCCCCATCATCTGGTTGCCTACCGTCTCACAGCACATGTCCCGCATGCCCACGCGTATTTCCATGAACACGCCCGGCTTGTCGGTGACGCCTTCCAGCCGGTCATGGACCAGCGACATCTGGCGGTCATAGAATTCCAGGAAAGCGGCGGCTTCCTTTTCGCGGCCCAGAATACGCCCCAGCAGCCGCATGCTTTTGGGGGTGTTCACCAGCGGCTCCATCCGGAAGTCGACGACAATGACCGGAATACCGGCGGCTTCCAATTGGGCGATGACTTCCTTGCTCCGCGCGCCCGGCCCGTGGCCGCTGCTGAGACCGAAAATCGCGACATCGGGCTTGAGCCCGATCGCCTGTTCGGAACTGAACGATAGCGCGCCGCTGGCACCGACTTCAGGGATCTCGTCTATTTCCGGGAATTTTTCCTTATAGGCGGCATAGGTCGCCGGATCGAAGCGCCGGAAATCGGCCATCATCGCGGCAACGAGACGGACCGGGTTGTCCCGTTCAAGAATGCCCAGCGTCGGCAGAAAGCGCCCCTCGCCCAGGATAACCGATTTTGCCGGCACGTTGACGGTGACCTGACGGCCCGACACGTCCGTAACCTGAACCGGGTCTGCGACCGCTGTCTGCACCATTAGCAGCGTGCACAGGACAACCGACAGCCCTAGAATTCGTCTGCACATCTTATTTTCTCCGCCGGGCTATCACCCCGGCCCCAGTGACTATTCGGACAACTCGGACACTTCGGACGCTGCCGAAAAATCGGCGCAGCGCTGTACGTCCCGGCAAAGGACAGTCAGCACGACACCGGTATGCGAGTGAGAATTAGTATCATTTATAGGCCACCTGCCTCTAGGCACGTCGCCTTTGTGCAATCATCAAAATGCTTTGCCTTAACGTCACTTGATGCCGTCCGGTGACGCCGTGTTTTGATGGCTAATGGCGTACCAGAGCCCCCGGTAGGTGGCGGTGGGCACGACCGAACCGTGACCTTCGCCGTCGATCACCTCAAACGCCAGATTAATCCGTGCTTTTTCGTCAGACCGGATCAAGGCTGCCAGGTCGCGGGCGTTATCGACCATCCGGTTATAGGCGAGCCATTTTTTACGCTGCTCCAACTGCTCGCCTGCGACATTTTCCCAGCGTCCGATTGTCTGTTCATTTCCGCCAACCATCATGAGCAGGCTGTGCGCTTTGTCGACGTCTCGCGCCATGAAAGCTTGTGCTTCCCTGAGCACAAGCTTGTCATTGAACCAGATCGACGGGCTGGTCGCGATGTACATGTCATAGCTGTCCATTCGGCTGAACAACGAATGCAGCACCATCATGCCGCCGAACGAGTGGCCGAACAGCGCTTCCCGATCGACGTTCACCGGATAAGCTGCCTGCACGAAGGGTTTGATGACCTCCTCGACCGCATCCAGGAAAACATCACCACCCCCCATCTCCGGCCAGGGCAGACCATTGGGTCTTGGCGGCATCACGAATTGCTCTGCCGGTGGTGTCAGATCGTAATTACGCCGCTCCAGCGTAAATTCACCGGCCGGATAGCCGATGCCGACAACGACGGGCGGATAGCGTCCGGTGCGCTTTGCCCGGAATTCCAGCGCCCGGGCATTATCACTGAACAAACCGAAATGCCTGTCTCCGTCGAAGACATAGACCACCGGAAATCCCTTCGCAGGGGGCGTGCCGGACGGTTGCCAGACCAGAATACGGATTTTC
Organism: Rhodospirillales bacterium; assembly: GCA_965227245.1. Lineage (GTDB taxonomy): Bacteria > Pseudomonadota > Alphaproteobacteria > Rhodospirillales > Casp-alpha2 > UBA4479. The sequence goes on from OZ245728.1 coordinate 226,550, forward strand.
TCCCCTGTCGCCGGCACGCTCAGGATATGTTCACTGGACCCCTCTATCCGGACCGGGTCTGCCTTCAACCCAGCGACCAGAACAAGCGTCGTCACCATCATGGCGAGCGGGAGGTATCTCAGGAATAAAGCCATCTATGCACCATGCCTCATGCTTGAACGAGAGATGTCCGAGCCACACGCAGCAGATTTGCTGCGATCAGGCCCGGACATATATCCCGTCCCGCATCAGGGGCGTTGCCCCCGTGCGGGCTCTGCTCAGAACGTGTACTTGGCAGACACGATGACGCTTCTGCCGGGGTCATTGAACGCCGAAACGTTGGCGTTGGTGCTGTAAGCCCCGGTGTTGGCACGGTCGGCATATTCACGGTCCAGAAGGTTCCGCACATCCGCGCGCAGCTTCAGGCCCTGAAGCTGATCGGGCTCCCACTCCGCATAAATGTTGGAGACGAAGTAGCTGTTCAGCGCGAAACCCCGCGAAGCAAGTGTGTCATCGTTTTCGAGTACCAGTTCATTGGTGGTCCCGATGCGCACCCCCGTTTCCGCAAAGCTGTGCGCTGCTTCGAGGGTCAGCATGTCGCCCATCAGGGTGCCCAGGTAATATTCGGACGCACCACTGGTGGGAATATCCGAGTCAATCCTGACCGTCGCCCGGCTGAACGTGCCTTTCACGAAGCCCTGCTCGTAGTCATACCGCAGCGAGACATTGAAACCCTTCGTCGTCAGGTCGTAGTTCGTTGCCCGCGTCGAACCGTCGAGATCATGGGCATCCTTGATCCGCGTGCGGAAAACGTTCGCATCAAACGTGAAATCACTGACAATGATGTTGGCACCGATTTTCCCGTTGTAGGACCGGGACGGTTCAACACCGTCATAGTTATAGGTCTGTTGCTGAATACCCACTTCGGTCAGCGGAATACCGCCGAACACCGTACCGAAACCGCCATAACCCATGATGTTCGAGGTCACGTCGTATTCACCGTTGACGTTACCGCTCAGTCCCGTGTTGTTGTGCCTGGAGCCGTCATTGCCTTCAAACTTGTTGTAATCGACGCGCCCCCCTACCGAAGTTCTGAAGTCGTCCGTCCACGATGACCTTGCCTGCGTAAACAGACCGTAGTTTGTCAGGATTTCCGTGCGATCGGTATGGCTCGTCGAGGTCACGCCCCCCGACCCTTCATCACGGAAGTAATCACCACCCGTGGTGATCTTACCGAAGTCGGTGGTGAAGGTGTTCTGAAGCTTGCCGTTATAGGACTCAACCCGTGCAATGATGTTGCGGTTGTTGGCGTGCTGCTCGGTGTCCAGGTGGGTGTATGTCCGGCTGAGGCTGAACTTGGGGTCCCACATGTCGCTCGGCGTTTCATCCCCGAACGAGAAGGTCGTCGACTGACGGCTATAGTCGTGCCACGCCGTCCCGAAGTTCGACGGCAGCGAGAAGTTGGTTCTGGCATCGCGAAGACCAACGTCGTCATAGCGCGTCGCGGCCAGCTTGAAGCGGTAGCCGTTCGGTGCCGTATAGGCGATCTTACCGATAAAATTGGTGGAATCCGGACCCGTTCCCTGAACCAGGCTGCCGCCACCGTCCTTGTAATCATCACCAAGGGTTTTCGTGCCATAGGCGAGGATGTCAAAGCCCATGTGCGAGGTGCCGAGCGCCAGTTCTTCGGTAAAGGCATTCCCGTTCTCATTGAAGCTCAGCTTGCCGAATCCGCCAAACAGATTGCCGGGCTTGACCATATCCCGGCCATCCTTGGTTTCCAGAGAGATCGACCCGCCCAGCGCCGCCGGGCCGGCATCCGCCGGGGCAACGCCGGATTCGACCTTTACCGCCTTCAACAGACCGGGATCGACAATCGTCGTGCCCTGGTGGTGATAGGTCTTGTTGGCCTGCCGGGCACCGTCGATATCGACGGCAAGGTTGGTGTCCTCGATCCCGTTGACATAAACCTTCTGTGAAATCGCGATCGGGGAACCCACCGTCACGCCTGGTTCCTGACGGAACACGTCCTTCAGGGTCTGCGGATTGATGCGCTCGAAATCCTCGGATTCCAGCTGCACACCGCCGGTGATGACATCGGCCTTGGCATCGACGGAAATCGGCTCAAGCACGATCCCGGATTCATTTTTCTTGTCCTTGTCCGATGCCGACTGGGCGACCTCATAAGGCACCACCGGATGCAGCGTCAGCTCGTCCTGGGCAAGGGCGCTGCCCGATGCCAGAGAGAGAACGGTGCCGGCCATCAAGGCGAACTGCCAGCCGGACACACTGCCGGGGGCCTGCCCCTCCGGACGGGCCAGAAGGCGTGCCGGCGAATGACTGGACATCAAAAATTCCCGCATCATGTGCGGGTTGCGTTCGTTTCTCATCTCACCCCTCGTAAATGTAGTTCTTGATTTATTGAGAATGATTATTACTATCAATGTAGCTCGCGCTTCACCAGCACCGCGGCTTCTGCGAAATCATCAAACTCGTATGCGCAGAACCGGGCGCACAAAGACCCGTGGACTGAGACTTTGATGTTTTGAAATGGATACGAAATGAACCATCGGCGCCGGAAAATCGATGACGTGAAACAGCGCCACAAGCGCCCGGCCGTGCCGGATGCGATTGTGACCGGACGCATGCTGCGGCAGATTTCCCGCCCGTCGGGGGAGGGTTATCTGATCGCCGCACCGCATCTGGATGAAAACGACGTCGTCATCCGGGGCAGTCTCAAAAACTATACCTGCCATGGCGGGCTACGGGTTCATGCCACCGACACCCTCGAAGCGCACGACCTCAAAACCCAAACCATGATTGACCCGGAACTGACCATCGCCGTGTTTCTGGAAGGCCGCGTCGAGATGGATCTCGATGGCAGGCATGTCGGTCTCGGCGACGATCTCTCACCAACGGGCCATGTCTGGTCGGTCAGCAGCCGCTGTCCGAGCCGGCGCATCTCCAAAAAGGGGACGCGGATCCGCAAGGTGCTGATTTCCGCACCGCATGCCTGGATCACCCAATATCTCAGCGACATTGTCGACGATGACGGCCATGTCCGGGATTTCATGCAGACGCACCGCAATACCGCCCGCTGGCAGCCGTCCAAGCGCGTGCTTGCGTTATGCGAACAGATATTGAATCCGCCGCAGGCCCCGCATCTGATCCAGCGCATGAACATCGAAAGCAAGGCCATCGAGATTTTCTCCGAATGCCTGTCCGTGCTCACCGGCGAAACTGCGCCGGCCAGCCATGACGCCGCCTCGGTGCGGTCGATCAATCGTGCTCAGGCGGTTCGCAGTTACGTGCTCGAACACATCGCAGAGGATCTCTCGCTGCGCCAGATCGCGCAGGATCTCGGGATGAGCGTGGAGTCGATGCAGCGGGCCTTCAAACTCGCCTACGGCGGCACCGTCGTCGATTTCATTCGCGAATACAGACTGCATCAGGCGCGACAGGCGCTGGTCACCGAAGGCATCAGCATCAGCGAAGCCGCCTACCGGGCCGGGTATTCAAATCCCGCGAACTTCTCCACGGCGTTCAAGAAACTGTTCGGCCTGACCCCCAGCGATGCCAAAAGCTGAGAAGGGCTGGCGGACAGATGGTACGAATCGGGATCGTTTTATCCGCTGTTTATGAATATTCAGATATTCACCCTCTTAACGGCCCTTAAATCGGCTTAAACGAGCGTCCAATCGTTAACAAACGGCGCTTCAGGCCGGCTGTTTCGGAACACATGCAGTTTCAAACAGGAAAATGCAGGACAGAATACGCGCTTTCACGCCGCCGCAGGATGCATTTCAGGCAGGATGCGTTTATATATGTGTGGAAAATTTCTTACACATGAAAGACGGAAAAGATGCCGACAGCAAAGATTTACGGTCTGCGACGCGAAATCGAACCGGTTCAGGATGCCATGTCCGACGCCATCCACGATTGCGTGTCGGAAGCACTGCAGTTCCCCCGGGAAAAGCGGCTGCAACGCTTCATCCTGCTGGATGAAAAGGATTTCCGGTACGGCGAAGGCCGCACAAGCAAGTACACCGTCATCGAAATCGCGATGTTCGAGGGGCGCAGCACCGAAACCATCAAAAGCCTGATCAACATGCTTTATGAACGCGTTCCCGCGGCGACCGGCATCCCGCGCGAGATGATCGACATCACGATCCATGAAATACCGAAAACCCGATGGGGATTGCTGGGCCGCCTGGGGGATGATCAGGATCTGGGATATACGGTTGCCGTCTAAGGCCGGTGGCCGGGCGGCGTGACGTCCAAATCCCGGGATTTCTTGCCGAAGCCATGTAATCGGGTTATGCCGTAACACCTTCCCGCCTCCGCCCTGTCTAACAGACCGCCCCGCCCCAAAAGACTGAATGCACCGACCGATGACCGCCACGCCCCTCGCAACAGAAAGCCTGCTGATCGTCAACGCCGATGTCTGGTCCCTTGAGGATTCGCCCGCCGACGCCGATACCGTCGCGATCCGGGACGGTAAAATCATCGCCGTCGGCACCCGTCAGCAATGTGACTCCGTGAGTGGCCCGGAAACATCCGTGATCGATGCCGGGGGACATTCCGTCATCCCGGGGCTGGTCGACGGCCATGCCCACATGGACCGCGAAGGCCTGAAAGGTGAAATCCCGTCTCTGGCCGGGTGCCGATCCATTGCAGATGTGAAAGAAAAAATCCGCGCGCTTGTCCAGAAGGCTGAGCCCGGCGACTGGATCGTGACCATGCCACTGGGCACGCCGCCGGATTTCCGCGGCATGCCGGAATCCCTCAGCGAGGGACGCTGGCCGACCCGTCATGATCTGGACGAGGTCGCCCCCGACAACCCGGTCTATATCCGCGCCATCTGGGGGTACTGGCGGCACACCCTGCCGCTGGTGTCGATCGCCAATTCCAGAGCGCTTGAAATCGCCGGGATCGACCGCGATACGCCGTCCCCGTTCCCCTGCATCGAGATCGAACGCGACAGTGGAAGCGGCGTACCAAGCGGGGTGTTCATCGAAAACAACTACATGCCACTTGTCGAATTTACGCTGATGAAATGCGCCCCGCGGTTTTCCGCAGCACAACGGCTGGCCGGACTCAGCCGGTCAATGGCCATCTACAACGGCTTCGGCACCACGGCGGTCTATGAAGGGCACGGTGTCGCTGACGAGGTGCTGGCGGCGTATCAGGGCCTGCGCGAGGCGGGCCCCCTGCCGGTACGTTCGCATCTGACGCTCAGCCCGCGCTGGGGCGGGGCAACGGCGGACACCGTTCGTGAATGTCTGGGCGAATGGATGTCGTGGCTGCGACGCCGTGGCCTCGGTGATGACTATCTGCGGGTTCAGGGCCTGTATACCGAACCCGGGATCTCCGCCGAGAACAGCCTCCGCGCCACCGAGGGCGGCAACTACACCGGCTGGGCCGGATTCTATTACGACGCGGGTCTGCCCCCCCAAGCGCTGGGCGTGCTGATGGAAGAATCCGCCATGGCCGGGATCCGGGTTTCGGGGATCGGCACCGGCATGCTTGATGGATATGTCCAAGCGCACCGACGCGCCTCCATTGCCGATGCCCGCTGGGTCGTCGAGCACATATCGTGGGTCAGCCCGGAGCAGATAGATATTGCGCGTGACCTCGGCGTTGTCATGACGACCCATACCAACCGCTATCTCTGGAAAGAGGGACCGATGCTTCTGGCGCAATCGCCGGACCGCGACCCCAACGAGCTTGTGCCGCTCCGGCGTCTTCACGATGCCGGGGTGCCGGTCTGTCTGGCGACGGACAACGTACCGCCGTCGATGTTCAACCCGATCAGCCAGGCTGTGAACCGTCGGGGCCGCGACGGCAGTTCCGTCGCACCGGATCAGGCCCTGAGCCTCGAAGAAGCGCTGCAGAGTTCGTGCCGCAACGGGGCTTATCTGTGTTTCGCCGAAGATCGCCGCGGCATGCTGCGCCCCGGCATGGATGCCGATGCGGTCATTCTCGACCGGTCGATCAGAAAAGACGATGTGTCGGACATTGCTTCAACAACCGCCGAGACGACCATCGTCGGCGGCAAGATCGTCCATCATACAAAAACCGGATCGTAACCTAGCCGCGTCTGACGCTGCCCGCGGTGCCGTCGACGTCGAGCGTTTCGCCGTCTTTGACGGACGACCAGAACGCCTCATCCGTGATCACGACAATCGGCACCTCGGCCAGGAACGCACCCTGCACCACCGAAGCGTCGGGCAGTTCGCGCATCACCAGCGCACACGGATGGGTGCCGTGCACCTTGAGCTGATACAGGAACCGCCAGGCACCGGCCGAGCCCCGCGTCGCCGGTAAAACTAGCGCGGCACCGGCCAGCGACCGGCCGCGCAGATCATTGGACTGCCCGACCACGTTGCCGGTACGGATGTCGACATCCCCCAGAAATGAAAGCGCACTCGCGGAAACCATCGCCGGGCCGCCCGCCTGCCCCTTGACGACGCCGCGCCCCTGCCACGTGGTGCCCGACTCAGTCATTGGGGCGCAGCCGTGGCTGGAAGCGGCCGGTCACGGCGGATTCCACCGCCCGCTCTCCGGTCGTGAACAATGTCGGGCATTGAATCATGTCGCGGACGTAATGGGCCTGCTTGGCGGAATCGACGAGAATGGTCTTGATCGGCGGCGGCTCGACCCCCAAAGACGGATCGGGCGAACAGGTCCGCGCAAAGTGGCATGAAATCGGGCAGGTATCGGAAATGACTTTCGCCCCTGCCGCGATGATCGGTACCAGCAGTCCCTGATCGCGGGCCATCTGGCGCACCGTCCGGTTGGTGGTGATCCAGCACTGCACGCCGTCGGCAATGCGGCGGCCTTTCAGCAATTCCGCATAGTATTTGAGTTCCTCGAAAGACGCATGCGGACAACCCAGGTGGACAAACTCGAACCCGGTTTCCAGGCCGTTGCAGAATTCGGCATACACCCCGTCAATATCGTCTTCGTCAATGTCGACGTCCGGCAGTTTCAGGGATGCAATATCCATATCCTCGTCCCACGGCGGGGTGACCCCCGGCAGGATGAACATCGCCACGCCCCCCGATGTCGCCATGCCGACCCCCAGCGCATCGAGCTCGTCAAGATCGGGTCTGCGTGACAGACCGCTCAGAATCGGAACCCCGTTCTGGACCTTGCGGCCGATGGCATAGCCGAGTGCGGTAAAATCCGCAGTGCCCCTGGCGCGGGCGCGGACCCGGACATGATGGGTGGGGCGGCGGTTTTCGGTCCGATGCAGGCCGAAGCGCGGGTAGCGACCGGTCAGCCCGGCATAGACGGCAAAGAAACCGTCCCGGTTGGCGCGTGCGCCCAGCACCGAGTTCGAGAACACCGTCACGCCGCTTTCGATCGACGCGATATGCATGTTGAACGTCGGCCAGTGTCCGGCCCAATAGGGCGTGCAGGTGAATGACGTCGCGCTGCCCATGGCACGGTGCGCGGCTTCGGCGCGTGATTGCAATTTGGCGAGGGATTCAGGCGCCCCGGTTTCCTGCCAGTTGCCCATGTCCGCATTGGCGATATTGGTGGAGACCGGCACTTTCATTTTCGCGCCCCGGACCGCCAGATCCTCGATCAGACCGACATCATCCAGATACATCGCCATCCCGGCATGCACGTGTGCGTATCCGACCTCGACCATGTCCGGCGCATCAAAGGCTTCGCCAAGCTGCACCAGCGCTTCCATGGCCTGACGCGCGGTATCGCCGTCATCGCCGTTGAGCAGGGATTTGTCGTAATCGGACAGGCGCATCTATCAGCTACCGATCAGCAGGCCACCGTTGAGACGGCGCAGGGCTGCCATGATGCTCAGCGAAACAATCCGGCTGGTCCGGTTATTCAGCGGCGACGGGAAGTTCTGCGACACCATTTCCAGTTCCACCTCGTCGGAAATCACCGTCAGCGTATGCCGGGCACCGGGCAACGTGCCGTCGGCGCGGATACGCACTTCGGTCTTGTCGAGTCCGATACCGGCCAGCCCCAGCGTCACCGCGACGTTGAAATGGCGTGGAAAATTTTCCGCCGCTTCGCGTGCGGTGCCGTCCAGCACCGGCACCGGCCCGGTCTCAGCCGGTCCCAGATCGATCCCGCGTTCGGCGATATAGGGTTCGTGCACCAGCGACGCCGGATGAATATGCGACGTCAGCACCACCGAAGTGATGCTGCCTTCGCGTGCGGCACGGAGGATATCCAGCCCCGGCAAAGTGCCGCCGGCGATCTGCAGCGTGGCACCGGTTTCATGCGTGAGGTCGATCAGATCCATGTTGGCGGCCAGGGCGCCGACGCTAATTGCGATGACCATGCCACCGGCCCGGATCGTCGGTTCCACCACATCGCGGAAACCTTCATACGTCGCACATTCCACAAGCACGGCATCGTATCCCGGCGCTTCATCGGCAGAGATGATCGGCACATCCAGTCCGAAGCTTTCAGCCTTAGATTTGGCTTTCGCCTTGTCACGTGCAGCGATCGCAACGATCTCGATCGTTGCGCTTTCATCTTCCTGAACCTTGCGGACAATCTGCTCGCCCACATTGCCGAAACCACCGATGACGATACGTGTTTTGGAACTCATTTTTCCTGCTTCTTGCCGTTGAGAAATGGATTGATTTTGTATTCTATACTGTATACATAATTTTGCTGCAAGTCGTAACCCTCAGACCATAAAGGATTCTCCCGCATGCCGGACAGGGCCCCGATCACTTCTCAACTCGCGGCTTTTATCGCCGGCTTTACCCCCGACAGCCTGCCCGCCCCGGTCATGGACTACACCCGCAAGCTGGCGTCCGACGGGATCGGCGCCCTGTTCGCCGCCATTCACCCCAGCGTCACGGCCAGCCAGGGGATCGGTGATTTCGCGGAATCCATTGCAGGTACCGGCAACGCCACACTGATCGGGCGCGGCAAGAAAGTCGATCCGGTCAGCGCCGCGCTGGCCAACGGCACTCTCGGATACGCCGCCGATTTTGAACCGCATCACCCCGAAGCGATTTTGCATCCCATCGCCGTCATGGTACCGACCGCCCTCGCCGTCGCGGAAACCGAAGGCCGCAGCGGCAGCGATTTTCTGGCCGCCATCGCACTCGGCTGCGAAATCGAGTACCGGGTCTCGATGGCGATGAATCCGCGCGAACTTTATGCCCGCGGCTTTCACCCGTCCGCCGTGACCGGCAGCTTCGGCGCGACGGCAGCGGCGAGCTTCCTGTTCGGCCTTAACAGGGATCAGGTCGTGGCCGCCCTCGGGCTTGCCGCGTTGCAGACCTCGGGCCTTCTGGCCTGGCAGGACGATCCGCGCGAAGACGCACGTCCCTTCCAGATGGGCCTCGCAGCCCGCAACGGCGTGATGTCTGCAATGCTGGCGCAGCGCGGCTTCGGCGCACCGGACCGGATTTTCGACGGCGGGCACAACGTGCTCGATGCCTTCAGCGGCGTCGCCACCGCCGCCCCGTTGACCGATGGGCTCGGCTCGGTCTGGGACGGTGTCATGGAACTGGCGATCAAGCCGTATCCGTGTGTGTCATTCCTGCACCCGGCCCTTGATGCGCTCACCAACCTGCTGAACACGCACCAACTCACATCACAGGATATTAAGAAGATCGAACTGCGCTTTGCCGAAGCCGGGGCGCACTGCGTCGACGACAACCCCCTGAAGGGCCACAGCGCCCAATACATTCTGCCTGTCCGCGCTGCGATGGGCCGGCTGTCGTATCTTGATCTGTTTATCGACCGCCGCGAGACCGATCCCGAAGTGGCCCGGCTTGCCGCCACTGCCGGTGTGATTCGCGATCAGGGTGAATTCGATGCCCGTTTCCCGGATTTCTATGTCGGCGAGGTGATCCTGACCCTCAGCGACGGCAAAATCGTTTCCGAAACCTCGGAAATCGCCCGCGGGTATCCCGAGCAGCCATTGTCGCAGGCAGACCTCGACGCCAAGTTCGCCGAGCTTGCCGGCTGCGTCGCCGATGATGCCCGCACCACGGCCCTGATCGGCGCCATCAAGGGACTTGGCACGGCGAAAACCGTCGATGCCCTGGCGGCGCAGCTTGCGGCACCGGCGAACGCCCCGGTCTGATCCAGCAGAAAAGGTATCGGACACATGAACATGCCGTCAGATCAATCATCGCAGATCGCCAGGGGCGGCAAGGTGCTGTACGGTGCGCCGCTGGGCATTCTGATGCTCGAAGCGCGGTTCGCCCGCATTCCCGGCGACATGGGCAATGCGGAAACCTGGCCGTTCCCCGTGCTGTATCGTGTGATTCGCGGGGCCGACCCCGAGCGCGTCGTCCGTAACGGCGCTGCGGGTCTTCTCGATGCCTTTATCGACGGTGCCAAAGACCTTGTCGATCTTGGTGCCGAGGCGCTGACCACCAACTGCGGCTTCCTGTCTATTTTCCAGAACCAGATTTCCGCCGCCGTCGGCGTTCCCGTCGCCACGTCGTCAATGATGCAGGTGCCCTGGGTGCAAAGCCTGCTCGCCCCCGGCAAACGGCCGGGAATCGTCAGCATCAGCAGCGCCACCGTCACCGATGCGCATCTGGATGCGATCAACGTGCCACGTGACACCCCGCTTGAAGGCACCGACGAGGACGGCGAATTTTTCCGCGTCATCGTCCGCGCGGAGAAACCCGACCTCGATGTTGCGCAGGCCCGCACGGATGTCATCAATGCCGCCCGCCGGCTGACTGAAAAGCATCCTGACGTCGGCGCGATCATTCTCGAATGCACCAACATGGCACCCTATGCCCGCGACGTCTCCGAAGCGACAGGTCTTGCGGTTTTCGATATATATTCACTGACCAATTGGTTGCATGCGGGGATCAGACCGCGCCGGTTTTAACAGGGCCACAGCGAGGTTGACGCACTGCGGCCCCAATGCATACAATTTAGAATACAAATGCGATGCAGATCAGGAGGCACTTACATGGCAGCTCGAGATACGGCTGAGACCGAAGCCAAGGTGACCTCTTCACACCGCGCATACGAAATGCTCCGCGACCGACTGTTGCGGTTTGCGATTCTCCCCAATCAGAAAATCAACGAAGTGACGCTGGCGGCGGAACTGAATGTCAGCCGCACGCCGCTGCGCGAGGCGCTGAACCGCCTGGTGGCCGAGGGTTTGCTGGTTAACCGCGAACGCGGCCTGTCGGTGCCGGACCTGGAGCCGGACCTTGTCTGTGAACTCTTTGAGGCCCGCGTCGAAATCGAATGCAGCATCGTCCGTCTGGCCTGCGAGCGCGCCTCGGACGACGATCTGGAGGTGATTTCTACGTTTGTCGCCAAAAGCGCCGCCGAATCGCCCGAGGCGTCAACCGACCGTCTGATCGAGCTTGATATCCATTTTCACAGTTCGCTCGCCAAGCTTTCCGGAAATCGCATTCTGCAAAAGACCCTGGCCAATCTGAATGACCGCATTCACCTGGTGCGCTGGATCGCTATGGAAGGCCGTCGCGACCGTACCCAGGGCGAACACCGGGAAATTCTGGACCGGATCATGGCCCGCGATTCCGATGGTGCCGTGGCCGCGATCCGCAATCACATCATTCACCGGAACGAAGATATCATGGCCGCCATCAAGGCCGCCTATGGGCATGTCTACACCCTGTCGGCGTGATCTGCCCGGCCGGTTCATAAACATTCAATAACAGTCAGGGGAATGCATGGAACGCTATGTGATCATCGGATCCGGCTCCGGGATCGGTGCCGCGGTCGCCCGTTCACTGGCCGGTCCTGAGACACAGCTTCTTCTGCATACGGGGCAGAATCAGGAACGGCTGGACCGTGTGGTTGCCGATTGCCGCAACAGCGGCGCCGAGGTCTCGACATGCCTCGGTCTGACCGATGACGAACAGCTTTTTCAGTCCGTAGCCGCGTGGGCCGAAAATGTTCCCGACGGCATGCTCACCGGTTTCGTCTTTGCCGCCGGTTACGCCAAGATCGGCATCATCGATGAAACACCGGTCGAAGTTCTGGAAGAAGCGCTCCGCGCCATGCCCATCGCCTTTCACAAACTGGCCAAGCTGCTGGTACCCAAGCTGACGCCGTCCCGGGGCCGCATCGTCTGCATCAGCGCCTTTGGTGCGCACCGCTCAAAGTCGTACAGCTACGCCGCCACGGCACCGGCAAAAGCGGGACTTGAGGCCCAGGTCCGGGTCTATGCCGCCAATCTGGCACCGCGCGGGATAACCGTGAACGCGGTCGTGCCGGGATTCGTTGAAAAGGAACCGGGAACGCCGTCGTCTCTGACCCCCGCCGAATGGGAAAAAGTCAGCGCAGGTATCCCCATGAACCGGATCGGCCGCCGCGACGAAATCGCTGCGGTGGCCGGCTTCCTGCTCAGCGAGCAGGCCAGCTACATCACCGGGCAGAGCATTCATGTCAACGGCGGGTTGACCCTGTAATTACCGGAGATTGTTTGTCCAAAGGGCTTACTGGGGCTTGTTTGATGTCGACATTTGTGCATAATTCTCTGCATACAAACTTTCCGGCGCCGCCAAACGTGCCGGAAACTGCTTAAATGCCGGAATAAAAGGTGACCCTTGGAAAACAAGCTGAACGGTGCGGAAACAATGGTGCGGATGCTCGAAGCACATGGCGTACGCCATATCTTCGGGCTTTGTGGCGATACGACATTGCCCTTCTACGATGCAATGCACCTCCTCAATCACGATATCAAACACGTTCTGACCCGCGATGAGCGGTCCGCCGGATACATGGCGGACGCCTATTCGCGCGTGACCGGCCGGCCCGGCGTCTGCGAAGGCCCGTCCGGCGGTGGCGCCACCTATATTCTGCCGGGTCTGATCGAAGCCTCGGAAAGTTCTTACGCCATGCTCGGCATCACCACCGACATCTCGGTGGCGTCCTACGGCAAATATCCGCTGACCGAGGTTGATCAGGAAGCCATGATGCGCCCCCTGACCAAATGGAACACCGTGATCCGCCGCGCCGATCATATTCCGCGCATGGTCCGGGCTGCGTTCCGGGCGATGACGACCGGCCGCTCCGGGGCGGCACACATCGGCCTGCCCTATGATGTCCAGTATGATCCGGTCGACCCGACGGATATCTGGGCCGACAGCAATCTTCACACCTACCCCGCGTACCGCACATCGCCCGAGCAGGACGCCATCGAAGCTGCCGTGGATGCCATTCTGTCGGCGAAGAAGCCACTCATCGTGTGCGGCGGCGGCATTGTCATTTCCGATGCCATGTCCGAGCTCGACCGTCTTGCGACACGTCTCGACATTGCCGTGGCAACCTCGATTTCCGGACAGGGATCGCTGGCTGACACCCACCCCAACTCGCTCGGCGTCGTCGGCTCCAACGGTGGCACCGACCAGACATGGGAAATGATGCTGGCGGCCGATCTCGTGATTTTCATGGGCTGCCGTGCCGGGTCGACCACGACCGCACGCTGGGAAGCGCCAAGCCCCGGCACACGGATCGTCCACTTCGATTCCGACCCCATGGTCATCGGCGCCAATTACCCGACGGAAGTCGGCGTCGTCGGCGATCTGCGAAATGCCCTGCGCATGGTGAATGCCGAACTCGACCGCCGCAAACAGGGCGATGCCACCTTCGGCGGCGCGGCGGCCGTGGCCGATATCAAACGCCGCAAGTTTGAAATCTTCGACGCCATCGCCAACGGCGACGATTTGCCGATCCGCCCCGAACGTGTCATCGCGGCACTGATGAACGTGCTGCCCGCAGACGCCACGGTGATTTCCGACCCGGGCACGTCTTGCCCGTATTATTCGGCCTATTACCAGCAGTCACTGGCCGGTCGTTATTTCATCACCAACCGCGCCCATGGCGCGCTGGGATATTCGCTCTCGGCGGCTCTCGGCGCCTGGTACGGCCGCAGCGACAGCAAAGTCGTGGCACTGATGGGTGACGGCTCCTTCGGCTTCACCTGCGGTGAGCTGGAAACCGTTTGCCGTTCCAACGCGCCGATCACGTATGTCGTCTTCTCCAACTCCAACTTCGGGTGGATCAAGGCAAGCCAGATGGCCGACAAGGGGTCGCGTTATTACAACGTCGACTTCAACCGCACCGATCAGGCCGCCGTCGCGGCGGCATACGGCGTCAAATCATGGAAGGTTGAAAATCCGGGTGATCTTGAGCGTGTCCTCAAGGAAGCCGTTGAGCATGACGGCCCGACGCTGGTCGACGTGATGACGCAGCCGCTGGAAGAAGCCAACGCACCTGTCCGCCGCTGGATGGGCTGATCGCATAACTCGGTGACCGGACAACCGGTCACGCAAACAGGGGTACCGCGCAATGCAGATCGTGGTCATCGGCGCCGGCATCGTCGGCGTTTCAACGGCAATCTGGCTGAAACGGTCCGGTCACGAGGTGACACTGATCGACCGTGCCGCCCCCGGCCAGGGCACGTCCTACGGCAACGCGGGCCTTCTGGCTTCAAGCTCGGTGGCGCCGGTGACATCGCCCGGTCTGATCGGCAAGATTCCCGGGATGCTGTTCAATCCCGAGTTTCCGCTGTTCATGCGCTGGGCGCACCTGCCCCGCCTGATGCCGTGGCTGATGCGCTATCTGTCGCATGCGAACGAAGCCGACACCCGGCGGATCGCCCGCAACCTGGCACACATCGTCACCGACACCATCGAGCAGCATAAAGCCCTTGCCGGCGGCACCCCTGCCGAAAAATGGGTCCACGACTGCGATTACAAATTCGCCTACAAGAACCGCGCTGCGTTCGAGTCCGAAGCCTTCACCTGGGAACTGCGCCGTGAGGCCGGGTTTGTCCCCGAAATCATCGAAGGCGAGGCGATCCGCGAACTTGACCCGGCATTGGGGCCGTCGATCCAGTGTATCGCGATGATGAAAAACCACGGCTTTATCAGTGATCCCGGCAACTATGTCGCCGATCTCGCCAAGGTGTTCGAAAATGAGGGTGGCCGTGTCGTGCGGGGCTCGGTTGAGGACTTCGAACTCACGGACGGCAGGATCGCGGCCGTTCTCAGCACGGCCGGACGTTTCGAGTGCGGCCATGCCGTGCTGACCACGGGCGTATGGTCGAAGCCGCTGATGAAGAAGCTCGGCCTCAACGTGCCTTTGGAAACCGAACGCGGTTATCACATCGTTTTCCGCAATCCGTCGGTCAAACCCCGGACCCCGACCATGATCGCCGCCGGAAAATTCGTCGCCACCCCGATGGCGGCGGGTCTCAGGTGTGCCGGTGTCCTGGAATTCGGCGGTCTTGACGACAACAAGTCGGACGCCCCGCTCAAGCTGCTGCGCAGGAAAGTGATGGAAGCCTTCCCGACGCTGACGGCGTCCGAAGAAGATACCTGGCTCGGCCACCGTCCGGCGCCATCAGACAGCCTGCCGCTGATCGGTGAAGTCCGCAAGACGGGGATCTACACGGCGTTCGGTCATCATCACATCGGCCTGACCGGCGGGCCGAAAAGCGGCCGCATGATCGCGCAGATGATTTCCGGCGAACCCGGCAACGTCGATCCGGCACCCTTTGATCCGAACCGGTTTTCCTGACCGTCCGAACACCGGCACGTCATCTCGTCACGCTACCGGTGTGCCGTTACTCGCGTGCGAGGCTGGGCCGAATTCTCAGGAAGTAGACGAAGACCCCCGTCAACACCAGCAGGCCGATGCTGATCGGGCTTGAGACGAACACCAGCGGGTTCAGTTCGCTGGTGATCAGCGCACGGCGCATGTATTCCTCGAGGTACGGACCAAGAATGATCCCCATCAGCATCGGGACCAGCGGATAGGACATGACCCGCAGCAGATAGGCGAACACGCCGATGCCGAGCGCCATCCACATCTGCACCACGGAATACGAAGACGCGAACGTCCCGACCATGGATATCATGGCAATGAAGGCGTACAGCAGACCCCGGTTCAATTGCGCAATCCGCATGTAATACGGGCCGAAAAGGATCACCGAGATAAACACGAAGCTCGCCGCAACGAACAACGCCGCGAACATCGGCGCAATCGTATGCAGCTCCGTCGTCAGCAGCCCCGGCCCCGGGACAAGACCATGGATCAGCAACACACCGAAGATGATCGCCGTCACCGAGTCCCCCGGAATGCCGAGCGTCAGCAGCGGCACCACGGCGCCGCCGCACATCGCGTTGTTCGCGGCTTCCGATGCGGCCAGCCCTTCGTGTGAGCCATTTCCGTACTTTTCCGGTTCCTTGGTGACGCGCTTGGCTTCGGCGTAGGCAATGAACGACGCCATCGACGCGCCGCCACCCGGCAGCATCCCGACCAGCACGCCGATCACCGAACTCTTGATATAGGTGATGATGCCGACTTCACGGATTTCCGCCAGCGATGGGATGAAATCCCGGTGCTTCGGCTTGAAGTCCCTGGCAATCACCATCCCCTTGAGAACAGGCCCGCCCTGAACCAGAAGCTCACAGACGGCAAACAGGCCGATCACGGCCGGCAGCAACTGCACCCCTTCGATCAGGTGATAGCTGCCGAAATCGAACCGGCCCATCGCCACCATGTTGTCGAACCCGACTGTCGAAATCATGATGCCGAGGGTCACCGAGGTCAGGCCTCTCCAGATCGAGCCCTTGGCGACGATCACCACACTCACCACGGCCATGAACACCAAGGCGAATTTGTCCGGGGTCTGGAACAGCAGGGCGAACTGGCTCATCGGCACGGCGATGAACATCAGAACGATGGCCCCCAGCATGCCGCCGATGCTCGACGCAAACGCATCCAGACCGAGCGCTTTCGCGCCGTGACCGCGCTTCATCAGCGGGTGGCCTTCCATCGTCGTGATGGCGCCCGATGGTGCACCGGGGATGTTGACGATGATCCCGGTGACGCTGCCGGCATAGATCCCGGCCATGAAAATACCCATGACCATCACCAGCGCGTCGGTGAGCTGCATGGCGAAGGTAAAGGGCAACAGCAGGGCGACGGCCAGGGTTGCAGTCAGACCCGGAATGGCACCGAATACCAAACCCATCACAAATCCGGCGATCAGGCACAGGAATGTCACGGGATTGGTCAGGGCGACAAAACCGGAGAGGACGTCCAAACTCATATCAGAAAATCCCCTCAGTGATACCGGCGGGCAGTGAAAGCCCGAATAAGGTCATAAAGAAAAGCCAGCCGGCAGTGGTGACACCGGCAGCTACGGTTACCGACGTCAGCAGGGAAAACGGCAGTGAAATTTCCCGTTCCCGCTCGAAAAGCCAGGCCACCGTGATGGTGTAAAGAAATGTCGCGATCCAGTAGCCCAGCGGCTCAAAGGCCCAGACAAAAAGGGCTGTTGCGACAATCAGCACGATGCTGCGTGGCGCGATACCGACACTATTGTCCATTTCATTTTTGTCGACGTCGGAGACGGTGCCTGAAAGTTCCTGCCACAGGATGCAAACACAGGATACGAAAAGAATGAGCGAAAGAAGAATGGGCAGAAATGCGGGGCCGGGTTCGCCGAGTTGAAAGGGGCGCGGCAGGGTCATCGCCTGGGCAAAATACCCGACATCAAGAATTATCAAGAACAGAGCGAACAGCGCTTGGCGGTTCATCTTTGAAATCATAGCTGAAAAAATACCACCCTTGTAAGAGAACACCAGGCCGGGGTTGGTCGGCCTGGTGTCTCCACTATATCACAATTTG
This sequence comes from Rhodospirillales bacterium, assembly GCA_965227245.1. Classification (GTDB taxonomy): domain Bacteria; phylum Pseudomonadota; class Alphaproteobacteria; order Rhodospirillales; family Casp-alpha2; genus UBA4479. Next base: position 244,178 of record OZ245728.1, read on the forward strand.
AGCTTAAGTCCGTCCTGCACTTACTTCGCAAGAAGACCCTGGCTCGCCAGTTTATCCAGCATCTTGGTCGCCCGTTCGCGGGTGCGCTGGACATAGGCTTCCGTCTGAGCACCATCCATCCAGAAAGCGTTCATGCCGGTTTTCTTGGCTTTTTCCTGGAATTCGGCGTTATCAAACGCGGCCTTCAGGCCAGCCGTCAGTTTTGCCTGCACGTCCTTCGGCGTTTCTGCCGGCACGGCAACAACACGCATGCCGCCCCAAATCACGTCATAGCCGAGTTCCTTGAACGTCGGGACGTCCGGAATGCTGGGATCGCGTTCTTCGGAGGTTACGGCAAGAACACGGACCTGACCGGCATCGACAGCAGACGAAACGGTGGCGTAGCTGACGCTGGCCAGTTCGTTTTCGCCGGACAGCAGTGCTTCACGCTGCGGTGCCGAACCGTTCGGGAACGGGATATGGTTGACTTCGACGCCCATGGACTCCGTCATGTCGAGCGCATGCAGGTGCCAGATACCGCCGGTCCCGGAGTTGGAAACCTTGTACTTGCCGGGGTTCGCCTTGGCGTCCTTGATGAAATCATCGAGGGTCTTCCACGGCATATTGGCGTTCACCGCCAGAACCGTCGGATAAAGCGTCACTGTGGCGAGATAGCTGAGCGCGCTCATGTCATAACCGGGGACGATTTTCTTGTAGGGCACCGTGATCATGCTGTCCCAGGTCAACGTACCGATCGTGTACCCGTCCGGGCGCGAACGCATCAGCTTCATCGTGCCGACGCCGCTCTGGGCGCCTGTGACGTTTTGCGTGCGCACGGCAACCCCAAGGGGTTCTTCGGCATAATGCAGGAAGGTCCGCATCACCGTATCCGTACCGCCACCGGCACTCCACGGCATGATGTGGCTGATATCCTTCGACGGAAAATCGGCAGCGGACACGGTCATCGTGCCGGCCACCAGTACCGCAGCGCCCATCAAGGCCGCTTTGAGGTTCTGTTTAAGTCCCATAATTAAGTAATCCTCTCTGTCCCTTTGAAAATCTGAAAGGCCGTGCACGCGGACGATCGTGCATTCAGGCCTTTGGATCGTGTGCTTTTTGATGAGCATTCGACCCGATAAAGTTTGCATGCAAACTGTTATACAAATCGGAATGCATTGCAATCCCTTTCATGGCAAAAATATTGCAGGTGCGAGGAAAGTACGTTTTTCAAGGTCTGAAGGACCCTATTCCCTCTCCTGCCGGGTCCTTGCCGCCGCCGCTCATCGCAAGATGCGTCATGGCTTACCAGCATACAGTATAATGCCATCCCTGCCATTGCCTCAGGGAAATATCCGCGCATCGCCGGTTGCACTCCCGCGCCATATCGCTTATCGAATTGCAACGCCGGGGTCTGCCCCGGTCCCATTTCACCCACCCGCCTTTCAAGGCTTCCGGCAAGACGCTGTGTAAGGAACCATGTCCAGAATTGCCGTGATCGGTGCCGGTGTAACCGGCGTCACGACCGCATACGAACTGGCCCGGCGCAATCACGAGGTCTGCGTTTTCGATGCCCGTGAAGGCGCGGCCATGGAAACGTCGTTTGCCAACGGCGGGCAGATTTCCGCATCGAACGCCGAAGTCTGGAACACCTGGCCGATGATCCGGGCGGCGATCGGCACGCTTTTACACGATGATGCACCGCTGCGGATCAACCCGCGTCCGGATAGACACAAGATCAGCTGGTTTGCCGGCTTCTTCCGTGCCGGGCTCAACCACCGTCGCAACACGCTCGAACTTGCGGAGATGGCCATCAAGAGCCGTGCCGCACTACGCGACATCGCCCGCCGTGAAAATATCCGTTTCGACATGAACGAGTGCGGGTTGCTGCATGTCTACCGCACCCCGGAACAATTCGACATAGCTTGCCGGGCCAACGAGCTTCTGAACCGCGCCGGGCTTGAACGCTATGCCGTCAGCGCCGCTGAAATCAAGCGGATCGAACCCGCGCTCGCCGGGGACTATGCCGCCGGACTGTTCACCCCGGATGATTTCGCCGGGGATATCCATGCCTTCACGCGCGGACTTGCCGATATCTGCCTCTCACGCGGGGTGATGTTTCATCTGGGCCATCGCGTGATGGATATTCATGCCGACGCCGGGAAAATCCGCATCCGGCATGCCCCTGTCGCCCTCCCTGATGAGGCTCGATGGTCGGATTTCGAACGGATCGTGATCTGCGCCGGTGTCGGCTCGCGCCGCCTCGCGCAACTGGCGGGCGATCGCGTCAATGTCTATCCGGTCAAGGGCTATTCCCTGACCATCGGTATCGGCCCTGATCAGCCGCCGTCCGCCGCCCCCACTGTCTGTTTGCTTGATGAAGAGGCGAAGATCGTCACCAGCCGTCTCGGCAATCGACTGCGCATTGCCGGTCTGGCCGAATTCAACGGAGCGGACAAAAGCATCGATCCGCACAGGGCGGCCATCCTGTCGCACTGGTGTAGGGATCATTTCCCCCGGCTAGACCAGAGCAATATCGAATACTGGACTGGCCTGCGCCCGATGCTGCCGCGGATGGTCCCGAGGATCGGCCGGGGCAAGCTTCCGACCGTGTTCTACAACACCGGACACGGGCATCTGGGCTGGACATTATCAGCCGGAAGCGCCGCACGGATCGCCGACGTCATCGACGCCGCAACATAAATCAGCCGCTGACCTCACCCAGCAGCGCGGCGTTACCGCCTGCCGCCGTGGTATCGATGCAGATGCTCTGCTCCTGGAAATAGGCACATGACGGCCCCGGTGACGTCACCAACGGGATCAGCACACCGTCGCGCGCCGCCAGCACCTTGCGGTAGCCGCGGGCCACGTCGGCTTCTGCCCACAACGCCACTGCGTCAATGCCGTCCATGTCGGCGAGGCTCGACGCGGCAACGACCCCATCGAGGCATTTGACCCGCGCCCCGTATCCGGCGAACCCGCTTTCAAGGGACGTCGCATCGGGCGTCGCGATCAGCACGCTGCAGCCGAAAGCTAGGGCGGCTTCCGCCTGCCGGGCGGCAGCGTCGTTACCGGGCCCCAGGCACAGCACGACACCGCGCGGGTGGGTGATCAGCCGGTTTTCCTCACCGGTCGGACCGGGCAGCACCAGCGCCTGTTCAATCGACGTGCGGTTCGGGGCCGCCAGACCGCCGAGCGCCGAGGCCAATGCCGCGGCCGATATCTCCGCGCCGGACGGCATCGCCGCTTCGGTCTCTTCCGTCGCCGCGAAACGTTTCAGATAATTCGGGCCGCCGGCCTTGGGACCGGTGCCGGACAAACCTTCACCGCCGAACGGCTGGGATTCGACAATCGCGCCGATCTGGTTCCGGTTGATATAGACGTTGCCGGCATGAATGCGTCTGGTGACATCCGACACGCGCCGGTCGATGCGGGTCTGCAGACCGAATGTCAGCCCATAGCCCGAACCATTCACGGCATCGATCACCTTGTTGATGTCTTCACCTTCGAAGGTCGCGATGTGCAGAATGGGGCCGAAGATTTCTTCCGTCATGTCCGCCATGCCGTCGACGGCAATCACGGACGGCGCCATGAAATACCCGTCCGACGGCACGTCGCAGCGCTTCAAGAGACGTCCGTCGTTTTCCGCTGCCGTCACATACGCACCAATCTTGTCCTGCGCATCGGCGTTGATCAGCGGCCCGATATCGGTCGAGAACTCGGCAGGGTCGCCGACATGCAGTTCATCCATGGCGCCGAACAGCATCGTCTTCACGGTCTCATAGACATCTTCCTGAACATACAGGAGCCTGAGCGCCGAACAGCGTTGGCCCGCGCTCTGGAACGATGACGCGATCACGTCCCGCACCACCTGTTCCGGCAGCGCCGTGGAATCGACGATCATTGCATTCAGGCCGCCGGTCTCGGCGATCAGCGGCGCCCCCGGTGCCATATGCGCGGCCATGGCCCTGTTGATCCGCTGTGCGGTCGCCGTCGAACCGGTGAAACAGACCCCGTCGATCCCGGGATCGGAGGTCAGGGCCGTGCCGACGACGCTGCCCTGTCCCGGCAGCAATTGCAAAGCCGCCGCCGGCAGTCCCGCTTCATGGAACAGCTCAACGGCCCGGGCCGCGATCAGGGTGGTGGTCTCCGCCGGTTTGGCGAGAACCGCATTACCAAGCGCCAGCGCCGCCGAAATCTGGCCGGTAAAAATCGCCAGCGGGAAGTTCCAGGGCGAGATACACGTAAACACGCCCCGGGCTTTCAACTCTGGTGCCGCCTCCGCCTGCATCGCATAATATCGCAGGAAATCAACCGCCTCGCGAATTTCGGCGATGCAGTCGGGGAGCGTCTTGCCGGCTTCGAGCGCCAAAAGCGCACAGAACTCCGGCGTGTGCGTTTCATACAGATCGGCAACCTTGCAGAGCACGTCCGCCCGGGCAGTGACGTCTTCCGCCGACCAGGATTCATAGCCGCGCCGTGCGCTTTCCAGCGCGGTTTCTATATCCGCCGGCGCACTTTCGGTCACCTCACCGATCACATGATCCGGTTTGTGGGGCATGCTGACCGGGCGCTTATCGGCGCCTTTGACTTTGCCGTCGATCATCGGGCCGGCCTGCCATGTCTTGTCCATGAATGCGCCGCGCTGCTGCAGCAGTTCGTCCAGCGTTCGGGGATCGAGGAAATCGTAGCCCCGTGAATTGGTCCGCCCGGACGGATAGATGTTGGCCGGTTTCGGGATTTTGGTATTCGACGCGTAGGACTTTTGCGCCGCTGCGGCAAAAGGATCGGCGGCGATTTCAGAGCTTGGCACGTCGTAGTCGGCCATCTGGTTAACGAACGACGAATTGGCGCCGTTCTCGAGCAGCCTGCGCACCAGATAGGCCAGCAGATCGCGATGCGCCCCGACGGGGGCATAAATCCGGCAACGCGTGCCGTTTTTCTTCTTCACGGTCTCATGCAGCGCTTCGCCCATGCCGTGCAGGCGCTGGAATTCGTAATCATCCGAATTCAGACCGGCTTCGTTGGCGAGATGCAGGATTGCCGTCGCCGAATGGGCGTTATGCGTGGCGAATTGCGGATAGATGCGATCCGTCATGCCCACCAGTTTGCGTGCGCAGGCGATGTAGGAAATGTCGGAATGCACCTTGCGGGTGAAGACCGGAAAGTCCTCGATCCCCAGCACCTGTGAGCGTTTGATTTCGGTATCCCAATAAGCCCCTTTGACCAGACGCACCATGATCCGGCGGTCATGCATATTCGCCAGTGCATAGAGCCAGTCGAGAACGAGGGCGGCACGCTTGCCATAGGCCTGCACGACGATGCCAATCCCTTCCCACGCCGCGAATGCCGGATCGGAGACCAGGGCCTCGATCACGTCCAGCGACACGTCGAGCCGCTCGGCTTCCTCGGCATCGATGTTGAGCCCGATCCCCGCTTCATGAGCAATCAACGCAAGACTGCGCAATCGTTCGATCAGGGTCGACAGCATCAGTGACTTCTGGGTCGTTTCATAGCGTGGATGAAGCGCCGAGAGCTTGACGGAAATACCCGGATTGCGGCGCACGTCCATGCCCTCGGCAGCGGCAGCGATGGTCCGGATCGCATGGCTGTAGGCATCCAGATAGCGCAGCGCGTCCCTGTTTGTGCGCGCCGCTTCGCCCAGCATGTCATAGGAATAGGTATAGCCTTCGCGGACCCGTTTCTGGGAACGCTTCAGCGCTTCGTCAATATCACGGCCATGCACGAACTGACGGCCAAGCTCGCGCATGGCGGCGAGGACGGCGACACGCACCGCGGGTTCGCCGATGCGCTGGGTCAGTTTCTTCAGCGTGCCCGTGGTGCCGTCACTGTCCGGCCCCAGCAGCTTGCCGGTCAGGGCCAGCGCCCAGGTCGACGCATTCACGACGGCGGAATCAGAGGTTCCGGAAAGACGGTCCCAGTCGCGGGTTGAAATCTTGTCGGCGATCAGCAGATCGACGGTTTCCGCATCCGGCACCCGTAAAAGGGCTTCCGCCAGACACATCAGCGCCAGCCCTTCATCCGTGGAAAGGCCGAAGTCGGTCAAAAACTGCTCGGTGAAATGCGGATGTGACGACTTGCGGACCTGATCGACCAGTTGCTGTGCCTGCCCGCTGATCGCTGCACAATCCTCAGGCGACAGGCTGGCCGTTTCCACCGCCTGGCGGATTACCGCCGTTTCGTCACTGAGATAGTTGTCGCGGATTTTACGGCGCAGGGTCGAAAGGTCGGGGCGGTGCAGGTTCATCAGATCCTCCTTTACAGCACCCTCTCACCCTATCAATTCCTGAGAAGTATGTTTTCTTGTATTCAGAATAATTATGGGAAATAACTATATTTATAGGCAATAAATCATGGATATTTTCTGGCATGGCTGCAAAAAACAGAGATATTGATAGATTCGACCGAAATATTCTCAAGATTCTCGGCACCGACGGGCGCATTACCCTGACCGAACTCGCGGCGCGGGTCGGGCTCTCAACAACACCGTGCCAGCAGCGTGTCCGCCGGCTGGAAAAGGACGGCTATATTCTCGGATATCGCGCGGTGCTGGATCTGCCGCGCATGGGCCTCGCACAGATCGCCTTCGTTCAGGTCAATCTTTCCGATACCCGCGAAACGTCCTTGCAGGATTTCAGAAACGCCGTCGCCGGGATATCCGAAATCGAGCAGTGCCACATGATCGCCGGCGGGTTCGATTACCTGATCAAGGTCCGGACCCGCGATATCGAGAGCTTCCGCAAGGTTCTCGGCGAAAAGATTTCCGCCCTGCCCTTTGTCGCACACACCAGCACCTTCATGGTGATGGAAACGGTCCGGGACTGAGTCCCGGTTCAGTCTTCGTATTTATCGACGACTTGGCAGCGGAGAATTTCGCGCTGGTCCGCCGCATCGATCAGGACCACCGAAACCCTGACGAAGGTCCCGCCGTCACGGCGGCGAACGTCCGTGACCGTGATCCGGGCCCGCACACCGGCACCGGCATGGAGCGGTGAAAGAAACCGCACAGCGTCATATTTCACCGTCAGGGCACGCTGCATGCCGCAGACGTCAAAAGTGCCCTGCATCAGCTGCGGGATCAGCGAGATCAGCAGGTTCCCGGGCACAATCCGCGCATCTGCCGCCGCCGTGTGTATCCACTGCCGATCCCCGCTCAGCGCAACGAACCGGGTGATCATGTCATCGCTGACCGTCACGGTGGGGCTGTCCAGTTCCTTTTCCAGATATCCGCCGAGATCCAGAGCATGATCGACAACGATCACCGGGCGTCCTCCCGGCGCAAAACCATGGCACTGCCCAGCCCCCCGGCGGCAGCGATGGCGGCAAGTCCGCGGCCGGGTTTGTCGCGGCGAACCAGATCATACCACAGCCGCACCGCCAGTATGGCCCCGGATGCACCGATCGGATGCCCGCGCGCCAACGCACCGCCGCGCGCGTTGACCCGTGACGGATCAAGCCCGGCCCCGTCGATGCACACCATGGCCTGGACGGCAAAGGCTTCCATCATCTCAATACTGTCGAAATCATCCGCCGCCCATCCCCCGTCGTGACACACCTTATCAATCGTGGTGATCGGCGACAGCGCAGGCATTTCCGGATTCCCGCCGACCGAAGCCGATCCTGAAATCGCGACCGCCGTGCCCCGGTTCTTCAGGGTGGCCCGCACCCTTTCGCTGACGACAAGCACCACGGCGGCAGCATCGGCTTCAACCGCCGTCGTCGCCGCCGTCAGACCGCACGCGGCATCACCGGCCAAAACGGGAAGCCGGGCACAGGTTTTCAGCGTCATGGCCCGGGTAAATGCGTCGCGATCCAGCCCCGCCACAGGCACCAGTTCTTCCGCCGCATACGCATCGAGACCGGCGCGGCGATGGCTTTCAACGGCGTAGACCTCCTGCCCGGATCGCTCAATCCCCCGTGCCGCTGCCAGGGCGGCCGCAGACGCCAGCATGTCCGGATCACGCGACGGCCAGGGTGAAAAGGGCGGGCGCTCATACGTCTCGGGTATATCCCCGTCGTCCAGCGGCCGGCGCTGACGGATCGGGGCGCGGCTGTAGCTCTCAAGCCCCCCGGCGAGGATGACATCCGCCTCCCCCGCCGAGATCCGGGACGCCGCCAGGGCAATGGCATCCAGTCCGCTGCAGCATTGCGTGTCCACCGTCAGAGCCGGCACAGTCTCGGGCAGGCCCGCTTCAAGCGCCGCCATCCGGGCCGGGTTGCCACCCCCGTAAAGCGCATTCCCCATGATGACCGCATCCACAAGTTTGCCCTGCATCCCGGCGTCATCGAGAGCGGCGCGGATCGTCTCTGCGCCCAGTTGCCACGCCTCGACACGGGACAGCCCTCCGCCCCGCGGCGCCACCGGGGTTCTCTTCGCGGCGATGATATACGCCCCGCTCATGGCCGGGCTCCTGTTTCGATCTGCTCGACCCACGTCTGCATCATCGGCAGGTTCGGCTTGTGCGAGGCCGTCAACGGCCATGCATCCATTTCGACATAGCGCATCGGCACTTTATAGCGAGGCAGGAATGACCGACACCACGCGATCAGGTCTTTGGGGGAAAGCGCATGATCGTCTGCCGGATCGATCACGGCGACAAGCCGTGTTCCGCGCCGCGCATCCGCCACACCGAACACCGCCGCACGGCGAACCGACGGATGGCGGGCGAGCACGGATTCGACTTCTTCCGGATAGACGTTCTTCGCCGAACAGATCAGCATCCGGTCGGCCCGGCCGACGAGGTATAGAAAACCACTGCTGTCCAGATACCCCACGTCCCCCGTGGCGAGCGCCGCACCGGACTGTAAAAGCGGGCGTTCATCCGACAGGGCATAGCCTGAAAACCGGAACGGACTTTCCACGAATACCCGGCCCGTCTCGCCCGCCCCCAGATCACGAAAATCATTATCCACAATCCGTACCGTCACTTCCGGGAACGGCCGGCCAACCGAGAGATCGGGAGCTGCGCCATCTCGGGCGTAACTGATGTAGCTGAGTTCCGACGAGCCGTAGAATTCGCAGATCTCCGCACCCGGGCAGATCGCCCTTAGCCTGTGCTTCAAGACAGCCGGCATCTTGGCCCCCGATGACAGCACAAGCCGCACGGATGGCAACGAAACACCCCCCTGCTCCGCCGCCAGTGCCAGCGCATCGAACTGGGTCGGCGTGCCGTACACGACCGTTCCCCTGTTTTTATCGATACTGTCCAAAAGTCGATTGGGGCGGAATTGCGGGAACATCACCGTCCGCGCCCCGGCGTACAGCCCCCTTATCACCGCATAAAGAAACAGCGAATGCGCGAGGTTGCCCAGCGCAATGAAGACGTCGTCACCGGATAATGCGAAAGCCCGCCGATCGCTTTCAAAGCTTGCCACCCATGAAGCCTGGCCCCGCTCGAACCCGCGTGGAAATCCGGTCGAGCCCGAGGTAAAGCCGGTATAGAACAGATCGCCCAGCCGGTCCTGGGCGGGCACGTCATCGGGCAATTCCGTCGAGGTCTCATCCACCATCTGATCCGGACCGAAGACCGGGATATCGGCCGATCTGGCAATAGCGCGATCATTCGCGACAAGCACATCGGGCTTGAGAACACGCAGCACGTTGCGGACGGTATCCGCCGGCCATTCCGGGTCCAGCACCTGTACGTTCAGGCGCTGTAAAACACCGGTAAAAAACCACGTCACCAGTGCCGCAGAATTTTCGAGCCGGACCGCCAGCCGTCCCCCGGCGGGCACATCACCGAGAAGCGCCGCCCTGCGCCGGATATCCTCAGCCAGTTGGGGCCATGTCAGATCCGTCTCGCCAACCGTCAGGGCCATACCGTCGCGATGTCGCGCATGATGTAAAATCCTGCCGCCGATGTCGCGGGGCAACTCCGTCGTGACCGTTTTCAGCGCCGCCTTCGCAAAGCCCGTGGCGGCTTCCGCCGAACAGGCATCATGCCACGGGCAGGCGGCGCACGCCGACCGCAAATGGCCGTCGGCGAAGCGGGCACGCAGCAGCGCCAGTTTATCATCCGTGAGAACAAGACGGCGCGGCCCGTTCTGATCCAATCTGAACAGCGCCGCGATGTCCCGCCAGGCCCGGGCATCCCGCCGGCGTGCGACGGCGCGATCACAGTGCCGCGACTCGTCGCACGCGAGGGTGGCGCAGAGATCATCCGTCCCGTCGGTCAGCTCAATCGCTTCGCCGGCACGGACGTGTGCGACGATTCCGTCAAAGCAGTGTGTGAAAGCTTCATTATACCCTCGACCGGCATAACCCAGCATGCACAGAACATGATGTGGCCTCAGCTTGACGGTCATTCGCTCACACCCTTGCCTGTCCGTCCTCTGCACGGGCGTCCTCCGATGAAAAGGACCGCGCTTCGATGGCATCCGCAATATCGTCCGACATTTTCAACATCCGGACGATCACCGGCAAGGCTACGGCGAGGATACTGTTTTCGAGACCGCGTGCCCGCTGCGCTTCGCGGACCTGTTGCGTGACCCGTCCGACGACAGGGATAAAGCGCAACGCCAGTGACAGGCTCATGCTCACCATCTTGACGTTCACCCCGATTCTGGCCGCCGGTTTCAGAAACCGCTCGAAGGCATCGATCATCGCCGTTGTCCGCGTGGTCAGCGTGACCAGCGAAGCGGCGAGGATCAGCGCCGCGAAGCGCAGCACGACGATAGCACCGATCCGCCAGTCTGCGATGAACCATTGCGCGGCAAAGATGATCAGAAGCAGCGGCACGGCAAACCGCATCTGCTGCCAGGCGACGGCCACCGGCACCCGGGCCACCGCATACAGCAGGACGACACCACCACACACCGCAGCGGCCACGCGGATATCGTTGAACAGAAAGACCACCGTGCCGAGGATCATCACGAACAAAAGCTTGGGGCCTGCCGGCAGACGGTGCAGCAACGTGTCGCGTTCATGATAGAACGAGCCGATCATGGGAACAGCGCCTTGTAGGCGGCGATCACGTCATCGGGCCTGCCATCGGCATGCACCTTACCGTCGTGCAGACAGATCACGCGGTCGAACGATTCCAGCAGATCCAGATCGTGCGACACCAGAATGACGTTCTGGGACAGGCCGTCGATGGTCGCCATGACACTCTTCTTGTTGCCGAGATCCAGCAGCGTCGTCGGTTCATCGAATATGATGTACGCCGGATCCATGACGGTAACGCCGGCAATGGCGACAAGCTGTTTCTCGCCGGCGCTGAGTTGGTGCGTCAGGCGGTCGCGCAGACCGGACAGACCATAATGCGTCAGCGCCGCGTCTATTTTCCGCGCCAGTTCCTGCTTTTCATAGCCAAGATTCTTGAGCCCGAAGGCCAGGTCTTCACCAACGGTCGGCATGACGATCTGGTTGTCAGGGTTCTGAAAAACAAAGCCGACCTTGCGCCGCACTTTCTTCCCCTCGCTGCGGGTCGACATGCCATCAATCGTGACCTCGCCTTCGCTCGGCAACAGCAACCCGTTGAGCAGCCGCGAGAACGTGCTTTTCCCGGCCCCGTTGGCGCCGATCAGACCGATCCGGCGTTGCGACAGTTCCAACGCGGGTATCCTCAGAAGCTCCCGGCCTTCCCGGCTGAATACGACACCGTCAAACGCAATCATGCAGGTTACAATCTCTGTTCGGTTTCCAGCCCGGTCATGACCTGTTCATCATAAGACGTCCCGGTTGACGATACAGTTTTCATCAACCCGGCCGTCCAGACCATCCAGAACATTCCGCATGCAGACCTCGCTGACACGGCGCCCGGTTTCTTCGGTTAGGGCCGAGTTGTGCGGCGTGAACAGCACGTTGTCGAGACCCAGAAGCGGATTATCCGCTGCCGGGGGTTCCTGCGCATAGACGTCGAGCCCGGCTCCGCCGAGACTGCCGACGGTGAGCGCTTCATACAGCGCTGCTTCATCGATCAGCGAACCGCGGGCCGTGTTAACGACATAGGCCCCGGGTTTCATGGCGGCAAACTCATCCGCCCCCAGCAGGACGCCGCCGCCCGCCCGGCCCGGCAGGTGCAGGCTGACGAAATCCGCGTCTCCCAGAACGGTTCTGAAATCCGCGACAAAATCATATCCATACTCGGCTGCGCGGGCGCGCGAGCTTTCCCGGCCGGCGACGATGACCTTCATGCCGAATGCCGCACAGCGCTTGGCGGTTTCCAGACCGATCTTGCCAAGCCCGATCAGCAGAACCGTCTTTTCCAGTATTTCGTGTCCCGGGGTTGTATACCGTGCTGCGAAATTGCCGGTTCGCGTATTACGGTCCATGACGGCGATTCGCCGCGACAGGCCGAGCATCATCATGACAGCGTGTTCCGCAACGGACACGGAAAGCGCATCGCCGCAAATGGCCAGCGGGATGCCGCGCCGGGTCAGGGCCTCCACATCGATATGATCGAAGCCGACGCCGTATCTGGAAACGATCCTGAGCTTCGGCGCGGCGGAAATGATATCTGCCGTCAACGGGGTCAGCCGCAGCACGATGCCGTCGACATCGGTGACGGCGGCTTTCATTTCTGCGGCGGAAAAATTTTCATGGACCGTAAACGTCACGTCATCCCGTGCCTCGAGCATGGCACGGCCGAAATCATGGATCGGTCCTTCAACAAACAGTTTTAACATCATGGTCTATCCCTGGTGATACAAAGCCGACAAATCAGCCGGCGGCATCAGCTGTAGCGGTGAATGATCTTATCGCCGAAGAACCGCATGCCGTCCATCGGCGGCATCGGCTGTATGACGATATTGGTGACACCGGCATCGACCCATTCATCGATCCGCTGGCAGACCTGTTCGACATCGCCGTACAGGTTGGATTCCAGAATGTCGCCAACGGTCGGCGGGATGGGGAAGCGGTGCTTGCGCTCTTCGGCATACATTTCCGCCCACTTCATGGTTTCCGCTTCGCCGGTGCCGGTCAGGCCGACGGTCGAGATCGCGGTTTCCCAGGGGCGCTCGGTCAACTGCGACTTCATACCGTCAATCAGGCCGGCGACCACGGAAGGCGACTTCGAATACATAAACCAGACGTCGCCGTGCTTCTTCATCAGTTCCTGCGTTGGTGGGGAGTCTCCGGCGATCCAGATCGGCGGGTACGGCTTTTGCGGCGGCTTTGGATTACAGAACGCATCTTTCAGGGTGTAGAAATCGCCGTCAAAACTGAACCCGGCGGGGTCTTCGTTCTCAATCAGGCCACGGATGATCGACAGGCATTCATCGAGCCGCGCTATCCGGGTCAGACCGTCATCGGACCACTCGCTGAAACCATAGGATTTGGCTTCGGTTCCGAACCATCCGGACCCCGGCGCCAGAATCACCCGCCCGCCGGTGATCTGGTCAAGCGTACAGGCGATTTTCGCCGTCAGCCCCGGATGACGGAACGTATTGTTGATCGAATGGCCGCCAAGCCGGACACGTTTCGTCAGCGCCCCGATCGCCGTCATCGCAGTCCAGTATTCAAGGATCGGCTTGGAACGGTCCAGATGGGCATTTTCGACGTGATCCGGTATCCACACGGAATCGAACCCCAGATCTTCGGCGATCTGCGCCATTTCGAGGGCGTAGTCGAACCCGGATGATGTCGCGCCCATTTCGCCCTGAACCGCAAGGCGAATGCCGAATTTAACTTTGCTCATTACGTCCCGACCCTGGCTGACGATGGAATTTGCGCACGACGTCGCATTTGATTGCCGGCATCATTTCACGATCCGCGCGGCTCGGCAAATCAGGGAAAAACCGGGAACGCGCCAGATCAATAATTGGAATCGATCATTTCACCGGCGACGATATCGTACAGCTAGGCCCTGGCAATGGCGATCCCAGCGGATTTGTCGTTTCCATGGAACTGATGACCCCAGATATGTCCATCGGTCCATTTTTCCTGGCATTGTCAACATGAAGCAAAGAGATCATCTCCTGGCGCACGGCTACATATCCACATTAGTTTATATGTTTCTGACGACCGCTTTCTGAAATCGTCTGATGTGTAAACCGTAAGCAGCGGATATCGACCACTTATTGCATCTCCCCCGATCAACAGTTTTACGCTATAATAACCTCCATAACCCTTGGCACAGCTACCTGCGCATTTCATTGAAAGCGTTCGTCGGATGCGAATGGGGAGGAAACCATGCATCATAGAAAATTAAGACAAATCGTCGCGGATCAGGATCTTCTGCACGTTGAGAGCACGACATACATCGACAAGGTCGCCAAACTGATGACGGCACGGAACGTCGCTGCCGTGCTTGTGATCGACGACAATGAACTGAAGGGCATTTTCACGGAACGCGATCTACTGCGCCGGGTCGTCGCGGGCGGGCTGAACCCGGCGGATACCCTGATCCGCGATGTCATGAGCGGTTCGGTGGTCACACTGGACGCCGACAATCTGGGCTTCGAGGCGGTGGCGCTGATGATCGAACTGTCGATCCGCCATGTGGTCGTGCAGGGCCTTGACGATGGCCGGTTCGGCATCGTTTCGATCCGGGATTTCGCGCTCAGCGAGCTTTCGACCTTCGAAAAGGAAATCGAGTTCGAAAAGCAGGTCTGGTCGTCGATCTGATCCCGTTCAGGAGGATTGCGACATCGACTGGCCCTGCGCCATGGGGGCCAGCCCACCGGCGTTGATGATGAACGCCGCGATGGTTTCAAGACCTTCACGGGTTTTCATATTCGTGAACACATACGGCCTGTCACCGCGCATCCGTTTGGTGTCGCTGTCCATGACATCCAAAGATGCCCCGACCAGCGGTGCCAGATCAATCTTGTTGATCACCAGCAGGTCCGAGCGCGTGATGCCCGGCCCACCCTTGCGGGGAATTTTCTCGCCCGCCGAAACATCAATGACATAAATCGTGATATCCGCCAGTTCGGGGCTGAAGGTCGCCGCCAGGTTATCGCCGCCGCTTTCGATCAGGATCAGGTCGAGGTCCGGAAACTTTCCATTCATGGTGTCGATCGCAGCCAGATTGATCGAGGCATCTTCGCGGATCGCGGTGTGAGGGCAGCCGCCGGTTTCGACGCCCATGATACGCTCTTCCGGGAGTGCCCCGGCGCGGTTCAGGATCAGCGCGTCCTCCTTGGTATAGATATCATTGGTGATGGCGCAGATATCGTAGACATCGCGGAAGGTCTGGCAAAGCCGTTCCATCAAGGCCGTCTTGCCCGACCCGACAGGGCCACCGATGCCGACCCGAAGCGGGCCGTTAAGTGAAGAACTCATGATCTGAATAACCTCGTATATTGTGTTTCGTGTTGCATCGCTGCGATGTCGGACAGCACGGCAATGCCGCCGACGTCATCCAGTATTGCCGCCATCGCCTGAGATGCGGTTTCCGAGATGGTATCCTCCAGACCCGCCATAACCCGCTGCCCGGCGCTTTGCCCGAGCGGGATCAGACGCACGCCCGCCGACACCAGATTGGCGGCGAACCCGTGCAGATACGCATGTAAAGCCTGTTCAAGGGCGATGCCGTGACCCTGGGCCGCCGCCGCGACGGCCACCGGATAGGCGATCTCTGCACCGCAGATGTGGCTGAATTCGTCCACCCCCGGCCACGGCCAGGCATCCCGCGTCGCCTTGATGAAGGCCGTCCCCTGTGCCGTCGTTTCTAGATGCCGTTCGCCGGACGGCGCCAGCGCCACGGCGAAGGCGTTCAACTCCGCGAGTTTGTCAGCATCCCCCGCCAAGCCATAGGTCTCTTTGAACAGCACCGCGTCCGACCAGCCGGCACCGTGATTTACGATGACGGCAATCCAGTCCGCGAGCGTCGCCTCGTCACGGATGCGGCCGTCCTCGACCGCCCATTCGATTCCGTGCGAATAGGCAAAGGCGCCGACCGGATAGCTAGGCGAGAGCCACGCCATCAGCCGGTATAACCCGGCATTGCTCAGGGGACTAGCCATGGTGATGTCCCGCGTGGTGTGCGTGATCATCGTCGTCATGATCATGGTGATGATGATGTCCGCCGCCCGAATAGGCCCCGCCTTCCGGTGTAAAGGGCGCATCGACATGCTTCACGTCCGCACCCAGCCCCCGCACCATATCGGCAATCACGTGATCTTCGCGGATCAGGATGCGGGCACCCTCAATCTGCGTCGGCAGATGCCGGTTGCCGAGATGCCAGGCGACCCGGGCCAGATGCACCGGATCGGCACAGGTGATCTCCAGCAGCGGCTCGGCGGCCGCCTTAACCGCAACCAGCCGCCCGTCCGTCAGTCGAAGCGCATCGCCGTCCGCCAGCACCGACGCTTTCGCCATATCGAGCACAAATTCCAGCCCGCCGGTGCCGGTCATCGCCATCCGACGGCGGTAGCGGTCATCGTAGACCAGTACCACCGTATCGACGGCGATGCCGTCCCAGGTCCCTTTGCGTTCGATGTCGGTGGCGCGCAGCATATCCAACCTCAGTACATAAAGTAGCGCTGCGCCATCGGCAGCACATCTGCGGGCTCACAGGTCAGAAACTCACCGTCGGCCCGGACTTCATAGGTTTCCGGGTCGACCTCGATTGCCGGCAGGGCATCGTTGTGAACCATCGATTTCTTGGAAATCCCGCTCCGTGTGTTGGCGACCGGCAGCATCTCCTTGGAGACCCCGAGTATCTGCTGCAGCCCCTGTTCCAGAGCTGCCTGCGAAACGAAGGTCACGCCGCTGGCGGTGAGATTTTTGCCGAAGGCGCCGAACATCGGCCGGTAGTGGACCGGCTGGGGTGTCGGGATCGACGCGTTGGGATCGCCCATCTGCGCCGCCGCGATCGACCCGCCGATCAGGACCATGTCGGGTTTTACGCCGAAGAACGCCGGCGACCAAAGCACCAGATCGGCCCGCTTGCCCAGTTCGATGGAACCGATGTGCGCCGCCATGCCCTGCGCGATGGCCGGGTTGATGGTGTATTTCGCGATATAGCGTTTAACGCGGAAATTGTCGTTGTCACCGGTTTCTTCGGGTAGTGGTCCGCGCTGGCGCTTCATCTTGTCGGCGGTCTGCCAGGTGCGGATCAGCACTTCACCAACCCGTCCCATGGCCTGACTGTCCGACGCGATGATCGAGAACGCGCCGATATCATGCAGGATGTCTTCGGCGGCGATGGTTTCACGACGGATACGGCTTTCGGCGAACGCCACGTCTTCGGGAATCCTGTTATCCAGATGGTGGCAGACCATCAGCATGTCCAGGTGTTCTTCCAGCGTGTTGACGGTGTAGGGCCGGGTTGGATTGGTCGATGACGGGATCACGTTGGCCTCGCCGCAGACCTTGATGATATCCGGCGCATGGCCGCCGCCGGCACCTTCGGTGTGGAACGCATGGATGGTGCGCCCCTTGAAAGCGGCGACGGTGTTTTCAACAAACCCGGACTCGTTGAGGGTATCCGTGTGGATCATCACCTGCACGTCCATCTGGTCGGCAACGCTCAGGCAGCAATCGATGGCGGCGGGTGTGGTGCCCCAGTCTTCATGCAGTTTCAATGCACAGGCGCCGCCCAGCACCTGTTCATAAATACCCTCCGGTTTCGAGGCGTTGCCCTTGCCGGAAAACGCCAGGTTCATGGGGAATGCATCGGCGGCCTGGATCATCCGCCCGATGTGCCACGGTCCCGGCGTGCAGGTCGTGGCGTTGGTGCCGGTCGCGGGGCCGGTGCCGCCGCCGAGCATTGTAGTGACGCCGGACATCAGCGCTTCTTCGATCTGCTGCGGGCAGATGAAGTGAATATGCGCATCGAAGCCGCCGGCCGTGAGGATCTTGCCTTCCCCGGCAATCGCCTCGGTGCCGGGGCCGATGACAATATCCACATCCGGCTGGGTATCCGGGTTACCGGCCTTGCCGATGCCGATGATACGGCCGTCGCGCAGCCCGACGTCGGCCTTCACGATGCCCCAGTAATCGATGATTAGCACGTTGGTGATCACGGTATCGGCGGTGCCCAGCGAACGCGGCACCTGCGACTGTCCCATGCCGTCACGGATGACCTTGCCACCGCCGAACTTCACTTCCTCGCCGTAGGTCGTGTAATCCTGTTCGACCTCGACCAACAGCTCGGTATCGGCGAGCCGCACCTTGTCGCCCACGGTAGGGCCGAACATATCCGCATAGGCGGCACGTGAGATTTTAGCCGGCATCGAGGCCTCCCATGATTTTCTGATTGAAGCCGTAAACCGTCCGTCCGCCCAGCAGCGGGACCAGGGTTACTTCCCGGGTCTGTCCCGGCTCGAACCGCACCGCGGTTCCGGCGGCGATATCGAGTCGCATGCCACGAACCTTTTCACGGTCGAACTCAAGACCCTCGTTGGTTTCATAGAAATGGTAGTGACTGCCGACCTGGATCGGGCGGTCGCCGGTGTTGGCAACTTCGATGGTGACGGTCGGCTGACCGGCGTTCAGTTCGATCTCGCCGTCGGCGGTGATGATTTCTCCGGGAATCATATCAGCATCCTCCTCAGCGAATGGGTTCGTGAACGGTGACGAGCTTGGTGCCGTCGGGGAATGTCGCTTCGACCTGGACGTCATGGATCATCTCAGCGATGCCTTCCATGACCTGGTCGCGGGTAATGACCCCGGCGCCCGCTTCCATCAGATCGGCCACGGAACGTCCGTCACGCGCACCTTCGATGACGAAATCCGTGATCAGCGCAATGGCTTCAGGATGGTTCAGCTTGACGCCGCGTTCGAGCCGGCGCCGGGCAACCATGGCCGCCATCGAGATCAGCAGTTTGTCCTTTTCCCTGGGGGTCAGGTTCATGTCCCTCTCCTCGTTCTTTTATGTCGACCACACGCGGGGCAACGGGCGCCCATCGCGCAATTCTGAAATTACCGGCTCTACAATCCTTCTTAAAAGCTGTCCGCCTGGCGCACAGGCACGGATCACCAGCCTGCCGGAAAAGGCGCTGACCCCGGCGATCCCGTTGGCGGGCGACAGGGAATTGATCCGCTCGCGGACGGCGTCAAGCCGGTCCCCGGCATCGTTCGCAGCATAAAGAATTGTCGCCATCGCCGTGGCCCCGCTCAGCACGGCAGCGTGGGCAAGTGTCCGCGTAACATCCCCGTCGATCCGCAATGCATCCGCATGGATCAACCGGCCGTCCCGGCGAATTCGCCAGATATCGGAAAAAGCGCCGTCCTGCATCACCTCACCCATGGCGGCGCGCCCGAAAATCACGGACTCATGGGCGATCAGAACCGCATCGCCTTGCAGATCGGCATCGAAGCGCCGTTTCAGCCGCGCCCCTTCGAAAAGGATGGTTTCCTGCGGCAGCCACGCAATTCTGCTTGCGGCGCCGGCGCGGAGCCTGGTCGTCACATGGGCCCAGCCGGAAACCGACCGATAGGCCCGCTCGCTGGCCTGGGTGGTGAATACCGCATCGCCCCCGGCATCGACACCGCCCGCGAACGACAGCACATCGCCCCCCGTCAGGCCACCTGCGGTGTTCAGCAATACCGCTTCGGGGGACTGGCCGGGATCAAGCCGCGGCATTCTGACCTTGAAGGAACCGGACTGGTGCAGACGGCCCAGAACCGTTTTCCCGTCACGCTGTTTGAAGCTGCATTCGGCATGACCACGGGTTCGCTGAAGAACCACATCACCAACGGCAGCGCCAGGATCAAACGGTGAGGTGTCGTCGAACATCTTCTTCGTTCATATCCGCCTTTTCACCGGCGAGAACAACCTCGCCCCTGTCCATGACAGTGAAGCGGTCCGCAAGGTCTCGCGCAAACTCAAAATACTGCTCGACCAGCACAATCGCCATGTCGCCGGTGTCCCTGAGATATGAAATCGCGCGTCCGATGTCCTGAATGATGGACGGCTGAATGCCCTCCGTCGGCTCGTCGAGGATCAGCAGCTTCGGACGTGTCACCAAAGCCCGGCCGATGGCGAGCTGCTGCTGCTGGCCGCCGGACAGATCGCCGCCGCGCCGGCGCAGCATGTCTTTAAGGACCGGGAACAGATCGAACACGTCGTCCGGCACCCGGCGCTGGCCGCGCGCGAGGCACGCGTAACCGGTTTCCAGATTTTCCTCGACACTGAGCAGCGGAAAGATTTCCCGGCCCTGCGGCACGAAGGCGATGCCCTGGCGGGCACGCTCAAAAACCGGCATTTTCGATATGTCGACATCATCCCATTTGACGGCACCCCGGGTCACCGGCTGCTGTCCGACGACGGCCCGCATCAGGCTTGTCTTGCCGACGCCATTGCGGCCCATGACGCAGGTCACCTTGCCGATCTCGGCCTGCATGGACACCGTTTTCAGGGCCTGTGCGGCCCCGTAGAACAAATCGACGTTTTCTACTCTCAGCATATTCAGCGCCCCAGATAGACGTCGATGACGTCCTGATTTGCACTCACCTGATCGAGCGAGCCTTCCGCCAGCACGGATCCTTCGTGCAGGACCGTCACCTTGACCCCAAGGTCACGCACGAAATCCATGTCGTGTTCGACGACGACGACCGAATGCGTCCTGGCGATTTCCTTCAGCAAACGGGCGGTCTCGGCGGTTTCCGCATCCGTCATCCCGGCAGCCGGTTCATCGACCAGCAACAGCATCGGGTCCTGAGCGAGAAGCATGCCGATTTCCAGCCACTGTTTCTGGCCATGCGACAGGTTCGCCCCCAGTTCGTCCTTCTGATCGCCGAGGCGCGTGATCTCGAGGATCTCGCCGATCCGCTTGTGATCGGCACCGTTGGATTTATCGAATAGCGTGCTCAGCACGCCGCGCGGGCGGTCCAGCGCCAGCAGGATATTGTCGTAGACCGTGTGGCTCTCGAACACCGTCGGTTTCTGAAACTTGCGGCCGATCCCGAGCATGGCGATCGCCGCTTCATCGAGTTTGGTCAGATCGACTGATTTTCCGAACGCAACGGTGCCGGTATCGGGGCGGGTCTTGCCGGTGATGACATCCATCATCGTCGTCTTGCCCGCGCCGTTGGGACCGATGATGGCCCGCATTTCGCCCTGTTTGATATAGAGCGAAAGGGCGTTCAGCGCCTTGAACCCGTCGAAGCTGACCGAGACGTTATCGAGATAGAGAAGCGTGTCGCCCATGTCGGTCATCAGTCGGCCTCCTGCGGTTGGCTGCCGGCACCCGTGGCCTGACGTTCCCGGCGTTTCGACATGATCTGGCTGGCAAGCCCGAGGATCCCCTTGGGCAGGAACAGCGTGACGGCGATGAACAGGGCGCCGAGCGCGAACAGCCAGACTTCCGGCATAATACCGGTGAAGATGGTCTTAGCGCCGTTGACCAGCACCGCACCCAGCGCCGCCCCGACCAGCGTTCCCCGACCGCCGACGGCAACCCAGATCACGGCTTCGATGGAGTTTGCGGGGGCAAATTCGGACGGGTTGATGATCCCCACCTGCGGCACATAAAGCGCACCGGCGACACCGGCGATCATCGCCGACAGCGTCCACACGAACAGCTTGTAATGCTCGACCCGGTAGCCCAGGAACCGGGTCCGGGATTCCGCATCACGGACACCGATCAGAATCTTGCCGAGCTTCGATGTGACGATCGCCTGTGCCAGCAGATAGGCGAGCACAAGCGCGATACCGCTGGCCGCAAACAGGCCGACGCGTGTGCTGTCCGCCTGCACGTCAAAGCCCAGGATATCCTTGAAATCCGTCAGGCCGTTGTTGCCACCGAAGCCCATGTCGTTCCTGAAGAACGCCAGCAGCAAGGCGAACGTCATGGCCTGGGTGATGATCGACAGATACACCCCGGTGACACGTGAGCGGAAAGCGAACCAGCCGAAGGCGAAAGCCAGTAGCCCCGGCACCAGCACCGCCATCAGGGCGGCAAACCAGAACATGTCGAAGCCGTACCAGTACCAGGGCAGTTCCTTCCAGTTCAGGAACACCATGAAGTCGGGCAGGATCGGATCGGCATAAACGCCCCGGGTGCCGATCTGGCGCATCAGATACATGCCCATGGCATACCCGCCGAGCGCAAAAAACGCCCCATGTCCCAGCGACAGAACACCGCAGAACCCCCAGACGAGGTCGATGGCCAGCGCCAGTATGGCGTAGCAGAGGTACTTGCCGAACAACGACACTACGTAACTCGACATATGGAACGGGCTGCTTTCCGGCATCGCCAGATTGAGGAAACCGATGACGATGACGAACGCCGCGATGATCGCGATGAAGACGTAAGTCCGAATGCCCAGCGCACCGGCGATAAAATTGGTCATCATGCTTCCACCGCCCGGCCCTTGAGCGCGAACATGCCGCGTGGCTTCTTCTGGATGAACAGGATGATGAACACCAGCACCACGATTTTGCCGAGAACGGCACCGGCGTAGGGTTCAAGGAATTTGTTAGCGACACCCAGCGTCATCGCGCCGACCAGCGTCCCCCACAAGTTGCCGACCCCTCCGAAAACAACAACCATGAAGCTGTCGATGATGTAGGACTGTCCCAGGTTGGGGCTGACGTTGTCGATCTGGCTCAGGGCGACACCGGCGATCCCGGCAATCCCGGATCCAAGTCCGAAGGTCAGGGCATCGACCCAGTCGGTCCGGATCCCCATGGCGCCGGCCATGCGGCGGTTCTGCGTCACCGCACGCATCTGCAAGCCATACGGCGTGCGTTTCATGACCAGCATCAGCACGGCCAGCACGACGAGTGCGAAGACAAGAATATAAAGCCGGTTGTAGGTAATCGTCATCTGCCCGATCTCAAACGCGCCGGACATGAAATCGGGGGTGCCGACTTCCTGGTTAGTCGGCCCGAAGATCGAGCGCACGGTCTGTTGCAGCGCCAACGAAATCCCCCACGTCGCCAGCAGGGTTTCCAGCGGACGGCCATACAGCCAGCGGATGATGCCGCGCTCAATGGCAACACCAATACCGCCCGCGACGAGGAACGCCAGCGGGATCGAAATTAGCAGCGAGACCTCGAACAGCTGCGGATACGAGGTGCGGATCACGTCCTGCACGACGAAGGTCGTGTAGGCGCCCAGCATCACCATTTCACCGTGCGCCATATTGATGACACCCATCACCCCGAAGGTGATGGCAAGACCGATCGCCGCCAGCAGAAGGACCGAGCCCAGCGACAGACCATACCAGACGTTCTGCGCCGTGGCCCACGCGGCAAGTGAGCGTTCGATCAACGCGGCAGCGTCTGTCGCCGCGGTTTTGAGCTTGCCTTCGGCGGTGTTCGCGAACGCCAGCAGGATTGAGCGTGCATCCCGTCCCGAACGCTCCGTCAATATCTTGATGGCGGCGAGTTTGGCGTCCTCGTCGAGATCGCTCGACAGTACTACCGTTGCCCTGGCTTCGAGCATGGCTTTCCTGACGGCGGCATCGGTTTCCTTTTCGATGGCTTTGTCCAGCAGCGGGATCGCGCCGGGGTCTTTCGATTTGAAGACGTCTTCGGCAGCCGCCATGCGATCCGCCGGTTTATTGGAACGAAGCTGCAATCCGCCGAGGGCATCGCGAACGGCGCGGCGCAGGCGGTTGTTCACCTTGATCTTGTCGACCGCGCCCTTGGCAACGGTTTCGCCCGCTTCGAGCGTCAGGGGGTCGATCAGTTTGAACTCGCTGCCGGCTTCTTCAACGATGACGACCTTGCCGCCGAGTTTCTGTTGGTAAAGCCTGGCATCGCCCAGCGCTTCGAGGGCGGGAACAACCCGCGTGTCACCGGTTTCGGCCAGCGCATTGATTGCTTTTTCGCGATCGTTGAAGCCGCCTTCGGCGAGGGCGTTGATTTTGTCCGCAAGCGCGTCGGCATGAGCCTGCACAGCCGGGACAGTAACAAAAAGACTAAACAAGAAAAGAAGAAACGTAATACGGGTCTTGAAGGACGTCATCATAGAGGCAGTTCCAGCATCCAGGAGATGTTAGGCGCAGATGTCCGGGGGTGGCACGCGGCCACCCCCGAACGATCATATGCTCAGCTGCCTTGACCGCCGCACTTGCCGGTCTTGGTGTTGAAGTTGCCGCACGACATAGGCGCGCGCCAATCGCTGATCAGGTCTTTCGACCCCGGCAGGAAGTCGGACCATGCATCGCCCGGCACCAGACCCGGTGTCTCGGAGACGGTCTCGAACTGGCCGTCAGCCTGAATTTCACCAATCAGAACCGGTTTGGTGATGTGATGGTTCGGCATCATCGCCGAGTAACCGCCGGTCAGGTTCGGCACAGCGACACCGACGAGCGAGTCGATAACCATGGAAGCGTCGGTCGTCCCGGCGATTTCCACAGCTTTAACCCACATGTTGAAGCCGATGTAGTGGGCTTCCATCGGGTCGTTTGTCACACGCTTTTCATCTTTCGTGAATTCTTTCCACTTCTTGATGAAAGCGGCGTTTTCCGGGGTATCGGCGGACATAAAGTAGTTCCATGCAGCCAGATGACCGACCAGCGGCGCGGTGTCGAGACCGGCGAGTTCTTCCTCACCGACCGAGAACGCGACGACAGGAATGTCTTCGGCCTTGATGCCCTGGTTCCCCAGTTCCTTGTAGAACGGTACGTTGGCGTCACCGTTGATGGTCGACACCACGGCGGTTTTCTTACCGGCGGAACCGAACTTCTTGATGTCGGAGACGATGGTCTGCCAATCGGAATGACCGAACGGGGTGTAGTTGATCATGATGTCTTCGGCGGCGACACCGCTGTCCTTGAGATAGGCTTCAAGGATCTTGTTGGTCGTGCGCGGGTACACATAGTCGGTCCCGGCAAGAACCCAGCGCTTCACGCCTTCATTGATCAGGTAATCAACAGCCGGAATGGCCTGCTGGTTTGGTGCGGCACCGGTGTAGAAGACGTTCTTCTGGCTTTCTTCACCTTCGTACTGCACCGGATAGAAGAGGATGCTGTTCAGCTCTTCGAAAACCGGCAGCACGGATTTGCGTGATACCGAGGTCCAGCAACCGAAAACCACGTCGACCTTGTTGACGGAGATCAGTTCGCGGGCTTTTTCAGCAAACAGCGGCCAGTTAGAGGCCGGATCGACGACGACGGCTTCAAGCTTCTTGCCGAGAACGCCGCCTTTCTTGTTCTGCTCGTCGATCAGCATCAGCATGACGTCTTTCAGCGTGGTTTCGCTGATTGCCATGGTGCCGGAAAGCGAGTGAAGAATGCCGACCTTAATTGTGTCTGCCGCGGATGCGACGCTGCTGATCGCCATGGACGCGGCAAGAACGCCGGCCGTGATAAGCGATTTACATCTCATTTGCATGAAGTGACTCCCCTAGGATTGTTGTTGCACTGCAGCAGCGCATTTCAAGTTCTGGGCCAAGAATCACATTCGAAGGTGCAAAATCCTCATGGTGGCATCTATCCACATGAATCTGTTTATGAATTCCACTTTCATTTAATCTGATAAATCGGTGTTTTCAGGTATTTACAGCCATAAAATGTACATATAATTGCATTTTTTATATGCATATTCATAATATTGATTAATTTTTATTCATATTTAAGCATGTAGTTGCAGGCAAGCTGGCACTGCAATACAGCCTGTGAATTACGGGATGGTCAGACGAGGGCGGTCAGACGAATGTCGGGCGGCCCCGGGGCGGGTCCTTCAGTTCGGTATAGCCGAGTTCGAGCGGGTAACAGCTTGGCGCCAGTTTATCGATAAACGCCTCATCCTCGGCAGTGAAGCCATGGTCGAGCGCCCCTAGATAGCCCTTCCAGTGCGCCAGGGTACGCGGCCCGGCCACGATGGAACTGACGATCCTGCTGTTGAGCAGCCAGTTGATCGCCATATCCCCTGCCGTCATGCCCCGGGCTTCCGCCCGTTTCTTGATTTTCGCGGCAATTTTCAGGCAGTCGGCCGTGTACATATCCCCATAGGTGCCGACCTCGCGGCTGCCGCGCCGGGTATCCTTGACCGATGCCACGTCGAGACCGTACTTGCCGGTCAGCACGCCCCGCGCCAGCGGGCTGTAGGGGACGGCACCAATGCCGTACTCCTGACAGGCCGGCAGATATTCCATTTCCGGCAAGCGATAGATCGCATTGTAGAACGGCTGCGCGATCACCGGTTTCGGCACGCCCAGTTCCCGGCACAGCGCCACCATCTCGGCGATTTTCCAGGCCCGGAAATTGCTGAACCCCCAATAACGGACCTTCCCCGCACGGATCAGTTCGCCCATGCTCTCGACGGTTTCGCGCAACGGGGTCGTCGGGTCGGCGCGATGCAGATAATAGATATCGACATAATCCGTGCCGAGACGCTTCAGGCTGCTGTTCAGCCCGTCGATCATCCAAGCCCGGCTCAGGCCTCGCTGGTTCGGCCCGTCGCCGACCGCCTTGCTGCCGAGCTTGGTGGCGACGACCCAGTCATGACGGTCCTTTTTGATCAGCTTGCCGACGATTTTTTCGGACTCGCCCATGACATATGATTCGGCGGTGTCGATGAAATTGATCCCGGCATCCCTGGCCGCGCCGACGATCTTCTGGGCCACGGGAGCACTCGTTTCCTTGCCGAAGGTCATGGCGCCGAGACAGATCGGGGAAACCTTCAGCCCGCTGCTGCCCAGTCCGACATATTTCATCGCGTCCCCCAGTTGCCGCGCGGCGGCTGTCAGCGTTGCTGTTCCTCGAGACGGTCCGTGGCCGGCGGCGGCGTCCGCGACAGCGCGGCAATCTCGGCGTGCAGGTCCGGCGTCATGTCGATGGCGGTGGACTCCAGCGACGGCTGCAACTGTTCCAGACTACGCGCGCCGATGATCGGACAGGTCACAGCCGGGTGTGCCGCCGCCCAGGCAACGGCGAGACTGACCGGATGGACACCCTTGGATTTCGCCAACTCGGTGAACTGACCCGCGGTCTCGAACACCCAGTCCTCGCCATAGCGGGCGGTATATTCCTTGTTGCTCATCAGCCGGCCCTGATCCGGACGCTGGCCGGGCCCGTACTTGCCGCTGAGCAGCCCCCCGCCGACCGGGCTGTAGGTTATCACGCCAAGATTTTCCGCTTCCGCCAGCGGGAAGATCTCGGATTCCGACTGACGCTTGACGAGAGAATACATCGGCTGAATGACGTCGAACCTCGACCAGCCCATGCGCTCCGATATCCCCAGTCCTTTGGCGACCTGCCACGCCGAATAGTTGCTCGCGCCGAGATGCAGCACCTTGCCGTCCCTCACCAGTTGCTCAAGCGCCCGGAGGGTTTCTTCCAGCGGCACGACCGCATCCCAGCGGTGCATGAACAGCACCTCCAGACGGTCCGTGTTGAGCCGCCTGAGGCTGGCTTCGACGGCGCTCAGGATATTGCGCCGATTGCCGCCCCGGGAATTGATATCGTCGCTCATCGGATTGAAGCATTTGGACGTGATGATCAGTTCATCACGTTCGGATGCCATCAGCTTGCCGAGGATGGTTTCCGCCTTGCCGCGGGAATAGGCATTCGCACAGTCAAAGAAGTTAATGCCCCTATCGCGGGTCGCGGCGTACATTTTCGCCGATTCTTTTTCATCCGCATCACCACCGAATGACATGGTGCCGAAACAGAGTTCAGAAACCTTCATGCCGGTCCTGCCGAGCCATTTGTATTCCATGTTTTCCCCCGGATTAATCGATTTGTGGTCGGTTTTTAATCTGATAGGACACGTAAGATGTCCCGGTCGGCATTCAAGCCGTTATCGTCAGTATAACCCGCCTAAAGGACGTGCAAAGCCCCGTTCTAGCCTGTTTTCCTTGATCCCTGCAGGGTGAGACGTACCATGGGCAGGAAGTTTAAACGGATACGCCCATGCCCAAAGATTCAGAAACAGATATTCCCGCCACCGCGATTGCCGAAGCCTGGCTCACGGATTTCAATGCCGCTCTCGCCGATAATGACATGGACGCGCTCCGTGCCCTGTTCATGAACGACGCGCACTGGCGTGATGTTCTGGCCTTTGACTGGCGGCTTTCGACGATCAGCGGCTCTGGCGCCATTGCCGATAAACTCAAGCGAACGCAGCCTGCCGCGCAGGCTGCGCAATTCCGGATCGGCGATGAACGCACGCCGCCACGCATGGTCATGCGGGCCGGAGCGGATGCCATCGAGGTCCTGCTCGATTTCGACCTTGCCGTCGGCAGCGCAAGCGGCGTGGTCCGGCTGCGTGAAGACCCGGCGGCGGACAATGTCTGGCGCGCCTGGACCCTGTCGACGACATTGCAGGCCCTGAACGGATTTCCCGAACGCACCAGCGCACAACGGGCCGGCGGCGATGCCTTCAGCCGCGAATGGGGCGGTGAAAACTGGCTCGATTTCCGTAACCGGCAGCGTGCCTATGAAGACCGCGATCCCGCGGTGCTGGTGGTCGGCGGCGGACAGGCCGGGCTGGGGGCGGCGGCACGCCTGACGCACCTCGGGGTCGACACGCTGATCATCGACAAGCATGAACGCATCGGTGACAACTGGCGCAAGCGCTATCACTCACTGACCCTGCACAACGAAGTCTACGTCAATCACATGCCGTACATGCCGTTTCCGTCGACGTGGCCGGTGTACATCCCCAAAGACATGCTCGCCAACTGGTTCGAGTGCTATGTCGAGGCGCTGGAACTGAATTACTGGACCGGCACCGAAATGGTATCCGGCAATTACGACGCCGCGAACGGCAACTGGGAGATCGAGCTTCGTAAATCAGACGGCACCAAACGCACCATCCGCCCCCGCCACGTCATCATGGCGACGGGCGCCAGCGGCATTCCCATCATGCCGGACCTGCCCGGTCTCAAGGATTTCGACGGCGACCTGATGCATTCCGGCGCCTATGAAACAGGCCATACATGGACCGGCAAAAAGGCTATCGTCATCGGCACCGGCAACAGTGCACACGATGTCGCCCAGGACCTTCATGCCTGCGGCGTTAAAACCACAATGATCCAGCGCAGTTCGACACATATCGTCAGCCTCGCCGAAGCGCAGCGCGTATATACCATCTATGCCGAAGGGCCGCCGATCGAAGACTGCGATCTGCTGGCGACATCTTTTCCGTTCCCGGTGCTGAAGGTGGCCTACAAACGGGCGACGGCGATGTCGAAAGAAATCGACAAGCACTTGCTTGACCGGTTGACCGCCCGCGGCTTCCGTCTCAATGACGGCATCGATGACTGCGGATTCCAGATGAGCTATCTGCAGCGTGGCGGCGGCTACTATTTCGATGTCGGGTGTTCGGGACTGATTGCGGATGGGGAAATCGACATCGTCCAGTATGACGACATCGACAGCTTCTGCGCGGAAGGCGCAAGACTGAAAGACGGCACGGTCATCGAAGCTGATCTGATCGTGCTGGCGACCGGCTACAAGATGCAGCAGGAAACCGTGCGCCAGTTCATGGGA
Organism: Rhodospirillales bacterium; assembly: GCA_965227245.1. Classification (GTDB taxonomy): domain Bacteria; phylum Pseudomonadota; class Alphaproteobacteria; order Rhodospirillales; family Casp-alpha2; genus UBA4479. The sequence continues at coordinate 273,459 of OZ245728.1, forward strand.
GACGAGGTCGCTGACAGGATCGGCCCGGTATGGGGCTTCAATGACGAAGGCGAGCTCCGCAACATGTGGTGCCGCACCCCGCAGCCGGGGCTGTGGTTCACCGCCGGCTCGCTTGCCCAGTGCCGGATCTTCTCACGGTTTCTGGCGTTGCAGATCAAGGCCCTCGAAGAGGGCCTGATCACGCATGATTCTTAAGCGCGCGCCAAGCGCGCGACACCTGAATCTCTAGACCGCCTTGCTGAGCGCGCCGTCGACGTTGATCGCGGCGCCAGAGATATAGGACCCCCGGTCGGAACACAGCAGGCAGGCAATCGCCGCAAATTCCTCGGGCGTGCCGAGACGGCCCATGGGCTGAGACTTGCCTTGATCGTCGTACCAATCTTCGAGCGACAGGCCGCGATCGTCTTTCTGGTGGCGTTTTTCCCACTGCTCGCTGCGGATCTTGCCGACGTGCAGCGAATTGACCAGGACGTTGTGTTTGGCGTTCTCGTTCGACAGCACTTTCATGATCGCCATACCGGCAGCGCGGGTGACGGCTGTCGGGGCACCTTCAGCGGGGGGGGTCTTCGCCCCTGAATTGAGCACATTGATGATCCGCCCCCATTTCCGTTCACGCATCCCGGGAATGACCAGGCGGGCGAAGCGGATCGCGGAAAAGACCTTGAGGTCGAAATCGTCCTGCCACTCTTCATCCGAGATATCGAGAAACGGACCGCGCCGGGAGGTGCCGGCATTGTTGACCAGAACATCGATCTGACCCAGCGCCTTAACCGCGTCGTCATAGGCGCGCTTGCATTCACCGGCCTGGCGAATATCGGCGGAAATCGCGATGACCTTGCCACTGCCTGCGGTTTCGATCTCGGCCTTGGCCTGATCGAGAACGTCCTGACGCCGGGCGACGATGGCGACATTGGCCCCCGATGCGATGAATTCCCTGGCCATGGCTTTGCCGAGACCGGCACTGCCGCCGGTGATGATCGCATTACGACCGTCCATGCGTACTTCCATTGTGATCTCCTCCCCGAGTAGGTGTGTGGTGTGTTTTTTGACAGGTGCGGCCTGAAACGGCCCGTTTCAAGAGACTTCCACAGATTGGGACGAAATCCCGCCGAGTTCAAACGGGAACAGGATGCAGAACGATTTTCGCCGCGCCGGTCCGCCCTTCGAGCAGGTCGTCGAACGCCTGAATGCCGTCTTCCAGCGCCCGCGCCTCGATCCAGTCGAGATTGCCGAGGGCGCCCGAGGCCATGGCCGCAAGCGTCGCGCGGAAATCCGTCATGGTATAGGTATAGGCGCCGACGAAGGTGATTTCCTGCAGCGTCACGCGCCGGGCGTCGAAACCGTCGACACCGTCACCGAGGCCGATATGCACGATCACCGATCCGGGCCGTGCCGCCCGCACGGCGGCGGCGCGGGTGTGTTTGTTGCCGACCGCATCAATGATGACATCGGCGAACCCGGCGTCGAGGGCGCCGTCAACCGTCGGGTCGACAACCCTCTCAAAGCCCTGCGACGTTGCCGTTTGGCGTCTGAGCGCGTTGGTTTCGGCGACGATCACATCCGGACAGCCGAACGCACGTAGCGCCAAAGCAGCCCCCAGTCCGACAGCCCCCGACCCCATCACCAGGGCGCGGGCCTCGGCCAGCGGCCGGGCGGCATGACGATCCGCCAAAGTGACCCCATGCCACGACGTTGCCAGCGGTTCGGCCAGGGCAGCCCGGGTCATCTCAAGACCTTCAGGGATTTCGATGATGTTGCGGGCCGGCACGACGATCTTTTCCGCGAACGCCCCCTGACGCGGCGGCATGGAAATGATTTCGCGTGACGCGCATAGATTTTCCCGCCCCGACAGACAGTCGCGGCATGTCCCGCACGTCACCAGCGGATTGACGACGACCCGCTTGCCGTCATGCACCCCGCCCCGCACCACGCCGGCAGCCTCGTGGCCGAGGATCAATGGCGCCGGGCGGCGCTCGTCATGCCCCAGATATGCATGCATGTCCGAACCGCAGATGCCGACGGCACCGACGTCGATCAATACATCGCCGCCGGTCGCGACCGGGTCGGGCGCATCCTGAAGAACGATTTGCTTCGGGCCTGTATAGACGAGTGCGCGCATGAGTTTTCCCTACTTCGCCGTGAAGCCGCCGTCGACCGGAATGGTCGCGCCGGTGATATACGCAGACGCGGGGGCCGACAGAAAAACAGTCACCCCGTCCAGATCCTCCAGTTCACCGTTTCTGCCAATCGCCGTCATTTTTGCATTATGCGCCGACAGCTCTTTATTGGCGAAAACGGCGGTGGTCAGCTCGGTCGGAAAGAATCCGGGTGCAATGGCGTTGGCGTTGATGCCGTCTTTTGACCACGCCTCGGCCATGGCTCGGGTCAGCTGCACGATCCCGCCCTTGGATGCGCCATAGGGCATGGAGTTGGCAAAGGCTCGATAGCTTTGCAGCGATGCAATGTTGATGATCCGGCCATAGCCTTTTTCGGCCATCCCCGGCACGCAGGCGCGGGCCAGGAAAAACGGCACGCTTAGATTGAGGTGGATGGTCCTGTCCCAGCTTTCCATGCTGATCTCGGCCCACGGCTCACGCAGGTTTATGCCCGCCGCATTAACGAGGATCGTCGGCGCTCCGAACGGTGCCGCAGAACGCGCATATAGATCGTCGATCACCGATCTATCCATCAGGTCGGCGGAAACGGTCTCCGCCGTGCCGCCGGCGGACTCGATCTCGGACCGGGCGGCGGCAAGTTTATCGGCACTCCGCGCCACCAGCACGAGCTTTGCCCCGGCCCCGGCAAGGGCGCCTGCCATCCGCCGTCCGATCCCGGAAGAGGCGCCCGTCACGACTGCGACGGAACCAGTAAGATCAAATTGCGACGGCATAGGTATTTTTCCAATCCCATTAATTCAAGGATGACGTTTGACTATTTCATCCAGCAACGCTTCAGCGAAGTGCAATCACCGTTCTTCCCATACCTCAGGAGTCGCGATGCACATGGACGGCGCATGGCGCGTGCCTCACGACCCGCGCGGCGGTCGAACCGATAAAGTAGTCACTGAGATCCGGTTTATGCGAACCAATCACGATGCAGTTGAAATCATGTTGGACGGCATAATCGATAATCTTGCGGTGGGCCTCACCGCGAACGATATCCGTGGAAACGCCGTCAAGATGAGACACTTTCTCCCGCAAGATCTCACCGGCCCTGTCGAAACCCTTTTGGATGACCTCTTCACCGATATAGGCGGAGACAGAACCCTTCGGCACCTCGAATACATGCAGGGCGACGATTGACCCTTCCGGCGTCAACAGTGCCCGGGCGATCTCTAAAGTCTGTGGTGAGATTCCATGGTCCAATGCCATGGGTACAAGTACCTTTTGATACATCGTTGTCCCCTTCGGTTTGCCGTGCCCTGCGCCAAACTATCCTTTGGCTGAAAGGTCGAAGTTTTCACCCGGGAAGTATTTAGCCAGCCTGACATCCGCAGCCCGTGCATGGCCTTCCATCCCTTCTAGTCTCGAAATCCGCGCGGTCGCTTCGGCAACTTTCTTGGCGCCTTCGCGGGTGGCCCGTTGCCAGGTCACGATCTTCATATACTTGTGGACACTCAGACCCCCCGTATACGTGGCTGCGCCCGAGGTTGGCAGCACATGGTTGGTCCCGGAAGCCTTGTCCCCATAAGAGACGGTGGTTTCTTCGCCGAGAAACAGCGATCCATAACATTGCAACCGGTTGAGCCACCAATCCAGATCATCCGCCTGCACGGTCAGATGCTCCGGCGCATACTCGTCTGACGTTCTGGCCATTTCTTCGCGGTCTGAACAGACAATCACCTCGGCATAATCCCGCCAAGCCGCTTCCGCATTCCCCCGGTTAAGCGCCGGCAGGTCAGCGATAAGGTCCGGCACACGTGCCATGACATCTTCAGCCAGCGGCCGATGGTCGGTTACCAGCCAAACAGGTGAGTTGTATCCGTGCTCCGCCTGGCTGACGAGATCGGTAGCAACGATATGGGCATCGGCGTCTTTGTCGGCCAGGATCAAGCTGTCCGTGGGACCGGCAATCATGTCGATGCCAACCCGGCCATACAGCATACGCTTCGCCTCCGCGACAAACTGATTGCCCGGACCGACAATGATGTTCGCCTTGGGTTGTCCAAACAAGCCGAACGCCATGGACGCAACAGCTTGCACACCGCCGATGGCCATAATCGTATCCGCGCCGCAAACATGCGCCGCATAAGCAACCCCAGGATCGACGCCCGTTTCAGGCTGAGGCGCAGAACAAACCGATATGTGTTTGCACCCGGCGACAGCAGCCGTCGTCACCGTCATGATGGCGCTGGCGATATGGCGGTACCGCCCCGCCGGCACGTAACAGCCGGCGGTGGATACCGGTATCGCTTTTTGTCCGGCAATCAGCCCTTCATTTATCTCATACTCGAAATCCGCAACCGTGTTCTTTTGGGCTTCCGCGAACCGACGGACGTTATCGTAGGCAAAAAGAATATCATCTTTAAGCTTTTGCGGAAGCTTGGCGCCCGCGGCGTCGATTTCTTCTGCCGACAGGATGATGTTGCCGTCGTATTTATCGAACTTCGCCGCATATTCGATCGCTTTTTCTTCACCGCCCGCTTCGATTTCGGCAAGGATATTGGCAACAATTTCTGCCGTTTCGCTTGAATCCGAGCGGGATGTCAGCGTGGCTTTCTTAAGGTATTCGCGGGTCATTTTCTTGATCCTTTTGTAAGCGCCCACAGAAGAGAAACGCGTCTAATCGAATAGTATTCGCCACTCAGGCTTCCCTAATTTCCGTATATGTAGTTAGGAAGCCACAAGGCAATTTGCGGGAACATGAAGATCAGGGTGAGCCCAATCAGCTGGATCACCATGAACTGCATCATGCCCAAATAGATGTCGCGCAGGTCCCACTCCGGAACAACGCCCTTCAGGAAGTATGCGGATAGAGCAACAGGTGGACTGAGCCATGCCGTTTGCAAATTGACGGCGACAAGTATCGCGAACCAGATCAACATGTCGTTCTCGTTCTCAAATCCAAGATCCAGCGACAGTACCGTCGGTATCAGGATAGGAACGATAATCAGGACGATCGGCACCCATTCCAGCGGCCATCCGAGCAGAAAGATGAGCACCATGATCAAGATCAGAACAAAGATAGGTGACATATCAAGGGAAAGCAGAAGCTCTGTCAGCATCGTTGGCGTACCAAGATTCGAGAACACCGCACCGAAGAAGTTCGACGCCGCCACCAGGAACATGATCAGAACCGTGATCTCCAGGGTTTTGATCAAAGCACCATAAAACCCCTCAATCGAGAACTTACGATAAAGCATGGATAGGAGCACCGCACCGAACGCACCGCAGGCTGAAGCTTCGGCAGGCGTTGCCCAACCGGCAAGGATTGAGCCCAGGGCAAATGCGATCAGCACCGTTGGCGGCACGAGGCCCATGAAAAATTCATACCAAAGGTCCGAGAAATAGAAGCCATAGGGGCGTGTTTTCCCGAGCCACTTATACGCTGTCCACATCACCGCAATCCAGGCGAGCGGAACAATCAACGCACCCATGGGGAAGCCGAAGCCGTCCGTTATCCCATACGTGATCAGCCAGATCAGGAAGACAAGCGCCCCCATAACCATCGCCACTTCGAGCAGATAGAAGCTGGACGTTTCAGGCTGATCCTCCGGCGGCAGAATGGGGCCGAGTTTTGGATTGATGAAACACCGCCCGAGGGCATACAGCATGTAGAGCCCCGCGAGCATGATGCCGGGGATGATTGCCGCGCGGAACAAGTCCGTCACGGGCACTTCGAGAACCGGCCCCATCACGATCAGCATGATCGAAGGCGGAATCAGGATACCGAGCGTACCGCCCGCTGTGATCGTCCCTGCGGCGAGTTTCACATCATAGCCGGAGCGGTTCATCGTCCGCGCGGCCATGATCCCGAGGATCGTGACCGATGCACCGACAATGCCTGTCGCTGCCGCGAAGATGGTCGACACGAAAAGGATGGCGATGAATAGTGCGCCCCGTGTCCGGCTCATCATCATTTGCACGGCCTGGAACAATCGCTCCATCAATCCGGCCTTCTCCATCACAATCCCCATCAAGATGAAGAGCGGCACGGCAACCAATTGATCGTCCAGCATCACGGAGTTGGTTTGAAGGGCCATCAGGAATGTGGCGAGTTTGAAGTTGGCCCCCCAGGTCCCAAAGACGAACCCAAGGAAAATGAGGGTGAAGGAAATAGGAAAACCGACAAAGATCGAGAACAGCATCACCGCGAGCATGATCAGGCCGATGATCGGTTTTGAGACGCTGGCCTGTCCCTCGCTGCTAAACGTTTCGTTCCACCAGTCTGTGATTGGCACAACATCGGGGAAAAACACCGCACCGATTAACACAAGCAAGGCAACGCCATAAAAAGGCAGTATACGCAGGAAGAGCCGTTCGCGTTCCTTGCCCATTTGATGGAACGCGCGAAACAGTTCCGGAAAGCCTTGCAAAAGAAGCAGAAAACCACCTACCGGCATCGCAAGACGGGCAGGCCATAAGATCGGCGCCCACGTCGAGTCACTTGCCTGTTCACCGATGGCGAAGGCCTTGTACCAGTACTCCGCCGAGACCCAGGTAAAGAACAGCATGGCAGGGATATAGAGCGCCAGGTAAAGCGAAGCATCGACGGTCGCCTGTGTCTTCGAGGACCAGTTGCGATATAAAAAGTCAGCGCGAATATGGACACCACGCATCAGTGCGTAACCGGCCGCAGCCATAAATAAGACGCCGCCCAGCATTCGACTGATATCGTAAACCCATAAAGTCGGACCAAATCCCCACGAAATGGCCATGTCGTTCATGTCCATCTCTGTCAAAACCGCAAACATGTTGCGCGAGAAAACTTCGTAAACAATGGCCAAAACCAATGGGACCATCAGCACGCAGATGATGCGGCCAACCCACAGATTGAGAACATCAATAAAGGCCGTAATCGGTCGCTGCCAGGACGTCATGTCTTCTGGCGTCTCGCCTGGCGATTCCGTGCGCGCTTCGGCGATCAACTCGTCCGTCGTATCAAGCTTACCCATCTCGACTTCGTCGGCCATGATCACCCCCCATCCGATAAAATCGGCATTATCATTATGAAATTTTTTTTGAGAAAGGCGGGACCTTTACGGCCCCGCCTCCCAAATTGGACTTACTTTTTCACGCTGTCTGCGAACGCTTTACCCAGGCTCGCATTTGATGCTTGGGCACCAGCCCAGAAAGGAACCGCAATTGCTGCGAAATCCTTCTGGCTTTGCCAGACCTTGGCGAAGAATTCGTTTTCGGCCGCATTCTTCTCAAGGGCTGTCTTTGCCGCGTTCATGTACGCCGGGAAATAGTCGGCCGGGGTATCATGAAGCTGCACACCGTGATTTTCGGTCAGGTCCTTGAGGGCCTTACCGTTTTCATAGATTCGATAAGACATCGCCTTCGAGAGAGATGCGTTGGCGGCAACTTCGAGGGCTTTCTTTTCGAGATCCGAGAGTTTGTTGTAAACGTCGCCATTGATATACATGTCGGCGTTCACGACGACCTGGTGCAGACCCTGCAGATAGTAGTGCTTGAGTACTTTCTGGAAGCCGAACACGCTGTCCGGTTTCGGGCAGCACCACTCGGCTGCGTCGATCGTGCCTTTTTCAAGCGCCGGCAGAATGTCGCCGCCACCCATGGCGACGGAAGCAACACCGATGTCTTTATAGGTTTGACCCGGTATGCCCGGTGGCGTGCGGAAGCGGTACTTGCGGAAGTCATCCATCGACGTGATCGGCTCTTTGAACCAGCCGAGCGCTTCCGGACCGACCGGCTGCAGCATGAAGCCCTTCACATTGACGCCCATTTCCTTCCAGAGCTGGTCGTACAGTTCTTTACCGCCGCCATACTGGAACCAGGAAACGAAGGCGATGTTATCAATGCCGACACCGGCACCTGCAACCGGCGAGCCGAACAGCATGGCCGCCGGGTGCTTCCCGGACCAGTAGTGAGTCCAGGCGAACCCGCCTTCGATCAAACCGCTATCAACGGCGTCGAGGGTTTCTTTCACACCCACGACGGCGCCCGCGGGAAGTACTTCGATTTCAACCGAGCCGTTGGTCAATGCTTTCACGTCGTTTGCGAAATCGTTCAACATGAAGACTTCGTCGGCCTTAGCCGGGATCACCGACTGGACACGGATCTTGGTCTTTGCGTCGGACACACCCGGCGCCGCGACGAATGCCGCGGCAATCGCTGCGGCGCACAGTCCTTTAAGGGTTTTACTTACACGAAACATGGAACGTCTCCTCCAGTTGCTGTCATGTTTGGTTCCGTCAATTGCGCAGAAAAAATCCGCCCGGGTCTGCGGGAAGATCAAACGAACAGGGATCGGAAGGGAAAAACCAACGCTGAATGAAGGCACGGCGGGAAGCTTTCGGCAGATTATCCGAAATCCCGACGGCAGAGATATGAAACCCCCAAGCCAACATTTACCTCCCAAATCGCCCCGTTCCCGGGGATTTTTAGTCGGGCATTGGCTGCCTCTTTTTATAATATCTCAATAATGAGACTATATATCCCATTATTGCATGCTCCAGTTCTCCACGCAAAATATATCTTGCTGAAAAAATGTAAGCGCTTACAACTAAGTGACGTTCGCACCATCTGTGATCAGAGTCAATCTGCTAAAAAAGGCATATACTCACACATGCCCCTGAAGCCGTCGGAAACACCCAATTTGCAGGACATTGCCGTCGCCGCCGGCGTGTCGACGGCGACAGTCTCCAGAGTTCTGAACAGCCCCGCCGCCGTGCGTCCGGCTCTTCGTGAACGTGTTGAAAAGCAGATCAGAGCGCTGGGTTATGTCCGTCACGGCGCCGCCCGTGCCCTCGCTTCAGCTCGGTCGCATACCATCGGGGCGGTGATCCCGACGCTGGAAAGCGCGATTTTCGCGAGCGGGGTCGATGCCGTCGAAAACCGTCTTGCCGAATCACGGCAGACCCTCTTGCTGGCCGTCACCAATTACGATCTGGATCATGAATACACGCAGGTTCGCGCCCTGCTGGAGCGGGGTGTCGACGGCATGATTCTCGTCGGCCGAGATCACAAACCGGAAACCCTGCACATGCTGTCACAGCATCACTGTCCGTTTGTACTCACCTGGACCTATGCCGATGCATCGCCCTATCCCTGTGTCGGCTTCGATAATCCCGGCGCCGCCCGGCGTATCACCGAACACCTATTGGACCTCGGCCACAAAAGGATCGGCGTGATCGCCGGCATTCAAAGCGGCAATGATCGTGCGCGCGAACGCGTTCAGGGTGTCGCGGCGGCGCTCAGCACCCGGGGACTTTCGCTCGATCCCACGATGCTGATCGAAAAGCCCTACGAGATCGGTGCCGGCCGCGATGCCTTCAGGGCGTTGATGCAGCGCCCGAAAACGAAGCGACCGACGGCGCTGTTCTGCGGCAACGATGTTCTGGCGATCGGGGCCTTGCTGGAAGCCCGCCAGCTCGGACTGAGCGTTCCCGACAATGTGTCGATCGTCGGCTTCGACAATCTGCCCCTCGCCGAGCATCTGTCGCCGGGCCTGACCACGATCCATGTGCCGAGCCGGCGCATGGGCAAGGGCGCTGCCGAGTATCTTTTACAGTGCATTGACGGCAAATCCCCGGAAGCTCCGACAGCATTGCCAACCGACATCATGATCCGCGGCACCACGGCACCGCCGCCGAAAAGATAACCCCCTGCCCGCGTGACTTCCCCCGCTTAACCTCCCCCATTCAACCTCCCCCATTCAACCTCCCTTGTCGCTTGCAGACGGTCGTTTATGCTGCCCGGCAAGATTGCTCTGAACAGGGAAGGAAGACACCATGAACAAGGAACAATACGACGCCGGGATGAAAGTCCGCCGCGAGGTGCTGGGGGACGACTACGTCGACAGAAGCCTCGCCGCCACGGACGAACTGACGCGGCCGCTGCAGGATCTGGTCAACGAATACGGCTGGGGTGCTTGCTGGACGCGGCCGGGTCTCGACCGCCGCACCCGCAGCTTCATGAACATCGGCATGCTGACGGCGCTGAACCGGCCGCACGAATTGTCTGTCCACATCCGGGGCGCCCTGAACAACGGCCTGAGCCGCGAAGAGATCGTCGAAGCCGTGCTGCAGACGGCGATTTATTGCGGCCTGCCGGCAGCGCTCGACAGTATGCGCCACATCAAACAGGTGTTTGCCGACGTTGACGCGGAAAGCTGATGGTACAGCTTTCAGTCCTCGATCAGTCCACCGCCGCAACGGGGGTATCCCAGGCACAAGCGATCCGCGATACCGTGGCCCTGGCACAGTATTGCGAGGAACTCGGCTTCAAACGGTTCTGGGTTTCCGAGCACCACAACCATCCGACCATCGTCGGATCGGCACCGGAAATCGTCATGGCAGCGATTGCCCAGTCGACCGCGACGATCCGTATCGGCAGCGCCGGGATCATGCTGCCGCACTATGCGCCGCTGAAGGTCGCCGAGCAGTTCCGCGTCCTCGAAGCACTGGCGCCGGGCCGCATCGACCTCGGTCTCGGCCGCGCACCGGGGTCCGACGGCAAGACCGCCTTTGCGCTCAATCCGAACGCCAACGAGGACGCGGAGCATTTCCCCGCCAACGTGCGTGATCTGATGGCGTGGGTGTCAGGCGAACCGCTGATTACCGGGCATCCCTTTAACGGTCTGGTCGCCAGGCCCGAGGGTGAAACCTCGCCGGAAATCTGGATGCTCGGCACCTCGGACTACGGCGCCCAGGTCGCGGCGCATTTCGGCATCCCCTACTGTTTCGCCCATTTCATCACCGACGGCCGTGGTGTCGAACGCGCGTTTCAGATTTACCGCGACAGCTACAAACCAAGTGCACGTTATCCCGAGCCCATCGCCAATGTCTGCGTGTGGGCGCTGGCCGCGGAAACCGAGGCCGACGCGGAACGCCTGTTCACGTCCCGGTCACACTGGAAGGTGCTGCGTGAGAAGGGTGATCTCCGCGCCATCGAGCCGCCGGAAACCGTCTCCCGGTATGAGTACACGAACGCCGACAAGGCCCGCATCGCCGACCTGCGTGCCGGCGCCATCATCGGCACCGGGAAAAGCGTATATCAGCAACTGGAAACGCTGGCGGAGAAACTCGGCATCGACGAAGCCGTGGTCCTGACCTGGACCCATGCCCAGGAAGACCGCCGCAACTCTTATCGATTGCTGGCGGAAGCCAGAGCTTAAGCTGTCATTCCGGCGCAAGCCGAAATCCAGAGCGACAAGGGCACCACCGAACCTCAACGCCCTGGACCCCGGCCTTCGCCGGGGTGACATGGGAAGCTCGGTGCCGGGGTTCACACCCCTTCGACAACCACCGCATCACGGCGGGCGTCCGCGGCTTCCAGTTCGCTTTTGACGAAGCCGGCAAGCCGGTCGATGGCGTCCGCGATCGGCACGATATCCTTCTCATCCGTCAGACGGTTGAAAATCTCCACCTTGCCGTCGGCCAGATCGCGGCCGAACACGACCCGCAACGGCATGCCCAGAATATCGGCGTCCTTGAGCTTGGAACCGAGCGAGCCCTTGCGGTCGTCGACGATGCACTCGCAGCCGAGCGCCTCGAGTTTCGCGCCCATATCCTCGGCAGCCTGCATCATCTCGGGATTTTCGGCCTTGACCGGGATCAGGTGCGCATGGAACGGCGCCAGCACGACCGGCCATTTGATCCCCGTCTCGGCATCACAGTTCTGATCGACGATGGTCTGCAGGATGCGCGTCGTGCCGATGCCGTAGCAGCCCATGTGGAAATTCTGGAAGACCTGATTGGAATCGATGACGCCCGCGTTCAGCGGTTCGGAATACTTGGTGCCGAGCTTGAAGACATGGCCGATCTCGATCCCCTTGCACTGCTGCAACGGCTGGCCGTTGGGCGCGATTTCGCCGGCGTTGGCGAGGCGCAGGTCGGCGACCGGCGGCATCTCGAAGTCCCGGCCCGGACGCGCTTTGACGGCATGGCGGTCCTTCTCACAGCACCCGGAAACGAGGCTGGTCAGACCCTCGATGGTTTTGTCGGCGATCATTTTCGCCCCCGACTTGATGCCGACCGGACCGACGTAGCCCGGTTCGCATCCTGTCACGTTGCGTACCGTATCGGCATCTGACGGCTGCGCGGCGATGGCGCCGAAGTGGTTGCCGAGCTTGACCTCGTTGACGTCGCAATCGCCCCGGATCAGCACCACCACCTGCTCGACCCGGTCCTGATAGACTAGGTCGAAGACCAGCGTCTTGAGCACGGCGGACGGATCTACGCCGACCAGATCGGCGACCTTCTTGATGGTTTCGCTTTCCGGGGTGTCGATGATTTCCATGTCGCCGTCTTCGGCCCTTTCCGGTGCCGGAGCTTCGCTGGCGGCGCGTTCCAGATTGGCGGCATAGCCTTCATCGGTATAGAGCAGCGTATCTTCACCGGCTTCTGAAACGGCCATGAACTCTTCGGAGGCCGAACCGCCGATAGCACCGGAATCCGCCTGCACGACGATGTAGTTGAAGCCCATTTTCTTGTAGATCGCGTGATATGCCTGACGCATCTTGCGGTACGACAGATCAAGGCCGTCTTCATCGATGTCGAAGCTGTAAGCATCCATCATGATGAATTCGCGCGACCGCAGCAGCCCCGAGCGCGGCCGCAGTTCATCACGGAATTTCATGTGGTTCTGGAACACGTTCAGCGGCAACTGGTTGGGGCTGCGGATCAGATGCTTACCGAGATCGCAGGCGACTTCCTCGGCGGTCGGGCTGAGACCGAACAGACGGCCTCGGCGGTCTTCCGACTGGAACATCAGATTGGCGTGCTCATAAACCGCCCAACGGCCGGACTGTTTCCAGATTTCGGCGCTCTGCAGAAGCGGAAAACGAACCTGAATGCCGCCGAAACGGGTGATTTCCTCGTTGATGATGTCGGAGACTTTTTTCTCGACCCGATAGATCAGGGGCGCGAACGTGAAAATCCCCGATGCATGACGGTGAATGTAACCGCCCCGGATCAGCCATGCCGCCGCCAGATCGTCGGCGTCGGAAGGCATTTCACGAAGAACCTGAATACCGATTTGCGATGCTTTCATAGCGGCGAACGTACCCTTTTAAACGAATTCGGACCCGGCCCACGCCGGATGTGCGCGAACCTACTCCGCCGAGGGGCCTTCGGCAAGATGGCGGACGGACCTTAACCAGTCACCCCGGCGAAAGCCGGGGTCCATAATCATTCGCAACGTTCCGAACCGTAAGATCATGGACCCTGAATCGAGTTCAGGGTGACGTATCAAGACCGCATAATATCACCGCAGGACGAGGTCCTAACGATAGATATAGATCGGACTGGTCCAGGCCAGGGTGCCGTCTTCCTGTGTGACGCGGATGAAGATCGGATTGTCACCGCTATCCTTGAGATCCAGTGTGCGCGTGAACGACATATGCCGATGCGGGTTTTCCGCCGGCAGCCGGAAAATTTTCAAATGCCGGGGTAGTATGTCGCTTTTGTCGAAGACCTCGTCATTAATGTCGATTTCTTCCAGCGGCACACCGCATTTGACCAGCGGCGTTTCGATCTTCAGCGTCCCGCCATAGGCATCCTCGACCCAGATATCGAACCCGCCGATATTGCCGGTGGTCAACGCCCGCCATGCAAGCGAGGTATCCGACGTCCGATCGAGCGTCTTGTCACGGTTGAAGAAGTTGATCGGCTTCGCATCGATGATCTTGTTATCCGACAGATGCGCTTCGCCGTCCCAGATCACCTGGCGGAAGCGGCCGCGGTATTCAGCACCTTCCCACATGACCCGGATGCGATTGCCGAGATCTTCCGTCGTATAGGGGCGGATGGTCTCGACATGGTCCAGCCCGTTGAAGACATCGACCCGTTCGATCGGCGCCGCGCCGGTTATTTCCACATCGAGCGTCGCACCACCCGACGGCAGATGCACGATATCGCCCATCAGGGCCGTGCTTGCCGTATGGCCTTCGCTCAGCCCCAGACGCGGGTCGTCATGATACAGCGTCGCGGGACCGTCGAAGCCGGCTTTGACATCGATGAAGATGCGCCCGCCGTGCCCGCCGGTGGTCCCGTAATGACGGCGCTTTCGCATGGAATCGAGGATCGATTTCCGGCTCAGGTCCGGTGCCAGGAAGCAGGTCAGCCCCCCGACGGCGCCGAACAGCGATGCGCCGGGATAGCTCGCGCCCGGCCGTCCCTTGTGGCCGTCGGAATTAGCCACGATGCCGACCCGGTAACCCATTTCAAAGGCATCCTGCACCAGCCACTCGAATGTGCCCCACGAACTATGCACTTCCATGGATTTTTCGAAACGTCCGTCATGCGCCAGCTTCACGTCCGCATAGCGGCCGCCGCAGTGCGCATACCCGACCACGTCCCATTCCTTGTTGGCGGCCAGCGCGTCGAAAAGTTCCTGGGCGCTGTTGGCGTCGGTGCCGATATCGCTGTGGTCTTGGACCAGCGCATGCGACGAGCGCCTAAGCGTGCGCCCCTGCTCCGGAAAATAGATATTGCGGTCGCCGCCGAGCCCGGTATTCCCAGACCATTCATATCCCGGGATGGCAATAAACGAGCCCGGGTCGTCGTATCGTTCGCACAGTTCGTCAAGTTCCAGCCAGAACGGCGAGGTGATCTGGAAATCGTTCCCCTGGTGGCCGGTGGCATCGACAAAGGCCAGATCGCGGGCATATCTGAAATAGGCATCGGCGCTGCCGGTTCCGATGGTTTCCTCGGACTGACCGTGCAAATCTCCCCAGTAATGCTTGAGCGCGGGAGCCTTGGCGGCGCGGATCGGATTGGTTTGCGCCATCACGGTGCCGTCCGCATCGACAAGCTCGATCACCGCCTGTCCGGGCTCGGCCATGGAGAGGCCCTTGATGATATTTGTGAACGCCCCCGGCGTGAAGGTCGCCTGTTCCGGCAGACCGTCTACAGCGGTATCCCCCTTCACCCGCAGCGCGAACGTCGCATCGCATTGATCCGACGGATTACCCCACTTGTCCTCGCCCTTCATCTTGAGCGCGAACGTCTCGCCTGTCGCGATCAGTGTCGGCGTCACCATCACATAACTTTCCGGCACGCCCGGCACGATACGGATCACCGGCTGTTCCGGGACCGGCTGATAACAGTACGTTGCGATCGGGTCGATCAGGGTGTGGAATTCAAAGGTGTCTTCGCAGAACGTCTGCAGCCGCATCCCCGGCGAGCCCTGTGAAGTGTCGCCGAACACCACCGTGATGGTGTCGTCCTTGGTCAGGAACCCCTTCACCACTTTAATATAAAGGGTACGGTCCCAGGGCCGGACGTTGCCCTTGGGGTCGTAATGATACTGCAGCACGGCGCCGTTCGAGGCGGTGATCGTGGTAAAATTCGGTCCCTGGGGATTTTCAAACTGCGGGCGGGTCTGATCGCTGGCAAACCGGAAACAGATCCGCATCGACCCGGAATCATCAATACCGAACTTGCCCGCCGTATAGACCAGCGTGAAGGTCTGATAGCTGCCGGCTTCGAAGCTCCCCGTGGGAGTCAGCGATACGGTGCCGATTTCATGGGCCGGGATGGTGGCGCGCACCGGGGTGCTTTCAAGCCCTCCTGCCGGTGCTCCGGCGGCATCATCGGGACTGCCGAGCGGTTGTTCGGACATATTTATTTCCTTCCTCAATCTAGCTTTTTGTATTTCACATTGTGCCGGGGCGGCAACCTCTTAGGCCAGTATTTTATCTCTCTTTTTGACGACCGGGAGAAGCAGCTTCGCTTAGTGCGAGATCAACATCGCCGTCAGTCTGGGTCAGCGCAGCTGAGCCGGTCCTACAGCAACGTGCGGCGGACTGCCGTGCGCCAGCCTTCAATCTTGCGTGCCCGTGTTTCGGCGTCCATCCGCGCTTCATAGCGTCTGGCGCAGGCCCATTCTGCCGCGAAGGTTTCCGGTGCACCGTAAATCCCCGCCTGCAGGCCCGCCAGATACGCCGCCCCCAGCGCCGTCGTCTCCAGCATCTCAGGCCGGTCGATAGGTGCCGCCAGAATGTCGGCCAGACATTGCAGCATCCATTCCGACGCCACCATGCCGCCGTCGACGCGCAGCACCGTCTCGCCATCCGGGGTCCAGTCGGCGTGCATCGCCTCGATCAGGTCCAGGGTCTGAAAACAGACGCTTTCGAGTGCCGCCCGGGCAAGCTCGGCGGGGGCGGTGTCGCGCGTCAGCCCATAGATCGCGCCCCGGCAATCCGGGTCCCAATGCGGCGCACCGAGGCCGACGAACGCCGGTACCAGATAAACCCCGTCATCCTTTGACGCCGCTGCCATGGGTCCGGTCTGATCCGCCCGTTCGATCAGGCTGAGCCCGTCCCTGAGCCATTGCACGGCGGCCCCGGCGACGAAGATTGAGCCTTCGAGGGCATACGTCACCTCACCCTTCAGGCGATAGGCAATTGTCGTCAGCAGCTGGTTCTGGGATTTCACCGGATTTGTGCCGGTGTTCAGCATCGCGAAACAGCCGGTGCCGTAAGTGGACTTCACCATCCCCGGCTGAAAACAGGCCTGACCGATGGTCGCCGCCTGCTGATCGCCGGCGACACCCGTGATTGGGATACCGGCACCGAATACATCCGCCGAGGTCACGCCGAAATCGGCGGCACAATCGAGTACCTCCGGGAGGATCGCGCGGGGCACCCGGAACAGGGACAACAGTTCATCCGACCAGTCACCCACATGGATGTCATAAATGAGTGTGCGGCTGGCGTTCGTGGCATCCGTGACATGCCGTTTGCCGCCCGTCAGCCGCCAGATCAGATAGCTGTCGACGGTGCCGAAAGCGAGAGCGCCCTTTTCCGCTTTTTTCCGGGCTCCGGCGACATTGTCCAGAATCCATGCGATCTTGGTGGCCGAAAAATAGGGATCGAGCAGCAAGCCGGTCTTGGCGGCAACCGCAGGCTCGAAGCCGTCCGTGCGCAGGGCGTTCGTACTATCGGCGGTGCGCCGGTCCTGCCAGACGATGGCGTTGTGCAGCGGCTTGCCGGTTTTACGGTCCCAGACAACGGTGGTTTCACGCTGATTGGTGATGCCGATCCCGGCAATTGCAGCTGGTGCGATCCCGGCAGCGGCGATCGCATCCTTGCAGGTGCCGATCACCGATTGCCAGATGTCTTCGGGGTCGTGTTCGACCCATCCTGACGCCGGGTAAATCTGCCTGAATTCCTGTTGCGCCGTGCCCAGCACGCTATAGGCATCGTCCAGCACCATCGCCCTTGAGGACGTCGTGCCCTGATCAATCGCGAGAATATATCCCGTCATGCCGATCTCCCCCCGAAAATCTCCGGCCCCGACCGCAACCGGGCGGCGGGGCTACTTCAGAATTTCAGCCAGTGCCGCGCGGACGTCATCTTCCATGTCGGCACGTTCCAGCGCATAAGCCACGTTGGCGGCAATGAAGCCGGGTTTCGAGCCGCAGTCATAGCGCTGCCCCTCATAGCGAAGACCATGAAACGGCACCTGATCAAGTGTCGCGGCAATGGCGTCGGTGAGCTGGATTTCGCCGCCGGCGCCGGCAATTTTCTTGTCCAGGTGTTCAAAGACCTGCGGTTGCAGAATATACCGCCCGATGATTGACAGGGTCGACGGCGCATCCGCCGGATCCGGCTTTTCAACCAGGCCGCAGGCCTTGGCGAGACGGCCGTCATCGCTTTCGATGTCCAGTATCCCGTAACGGTTGGTCTGTTCGCGCGGCACTTCGGTGACGGCGACGATGTTGCCGCCGACCTCGGCATAAGCGTCCATCATCTGCGACAGACAGCCCCTTTTCGCCAGCACCATGTCATCGGGCAGCAAAACCGCGAACGGCTCGTCGCGCACGAAATCCTGCGCACACCAGATCGCATGACCCAGACCCAGCGCCTTCTGCTGGCGCGTATAGCGGATTTTGCTCGGCTCCGGGAAATGCCGGACCATGTCCAGTTCTCTGGTCTTGCCGCGCTGTTCGAGGATCTGTTCCAGTTCAAAGGCGTGATCGAAATGATCTTCCATCAGGTTCTTGCCACGCCCGGTAATCAGCATGAACTGCTCGATCCCGGCGGCTTCGGCCTCTTCGATCGCATACTGGATCAGCGGCTTGTCGACGACCGGCAGCATTTCCTTCGGCATGCATTTGGTCGCCGGCAGGAAGCGGGTCCCGAGACCAGCCACGGGCAGTACGGCTTTGCGAACGGTCGTCTTCAATCGTTTTCCCCCAATGGCATGCCCCCGTCGGGACGCGTTACTGGCCGGTCTGGTAATGCCACGCTGGACGCATGGCCGCAAGATACTGAAATACGGCGATATTGTGCACTGCACAATAAACACTTGAAATTGACGATCAAGTCCCTATATAACCCCCTGAATTACGATTTGGATGGTTGTCTCGCTTCTGAACTGGGACAGAAGCTGCAAAAAGGAGACATGACACATGTCGCGGTCATACACCGCGCTGGCACTGGCCTTTGGGCTTGCGGTCGGCGCTTTTTTCATATCCGGCGCGTCCCAGGATGAAGCCGAAGCGGAACCCAGAAGCCGAAAGACCAATCAACTTTTCGCACCTGCAGCAAACTATGCGCTGCATGACGATTATGTTGCCCGTCAGGAACAACTCAGGTGTCTGGCACTGAACATTTATTGGGAAGCACGCTCGGAACCGATTCCCGGCCAGCTTGCCGTTGCCGCAGTGACACTGAACCGGGTTGAGAGTGACCGCTTCCCGTCCAATGTCTGCGATGTCGTCCGTCAGGGCGGCGAGAACCGCCACCGCTGCCAGTTTTCGTGGTGGTGCGACGGCAAGAACGACGAGCCGAAAAACGCCCGTGCCTGGCGTCAGGCCATGGTCCTCGCCCGTCTGGTCTCGGCCGGCGTGATCAAGGATCCGACACACGGCTCACTCTGGTATCATGCGGATTATGTCACCCCGTACTGGGCCGGGGCCAAGGAACAGGTCGCCAGAATCGGCCGGCACATTTTCTATATCCTGCCGGAAACCAAAACCCTGCAGGTCAGCGAAAACGTCGATACCGAGGTGGCGACGCGCTAAAGCGCATTTAAGTAAATCCGGTCAGGCGTTCTCGATCTCGTCGCGCAGCATTTCAAGGCGCAGCCATTCATCCTCGGCTTTCGCGAGTGCCGCACTGACGTCAGCCAGCTTCCGGCTTTCGGCATCGAACCCCGCCGCGTCGCGGGCATAGAACTTCGGGTCGGCCAGTGCCTTCTGTATCCGTGCGGATTCCGCTTCAAGTTCAGCGATCCGTGCCGGCAGGGTTTCGAGCGCATGCTTGTCCTTGTAGGTCATGCGCTGTTTGGCGGTGCGGCTGCCGGTTGCCGCCTGTGCCGCCTCGGCCTTGCCCGGCTTCTGCTTTTTCGCCGTTTTCTCAACCCTGCGGGCCGTCATGCCCTTGCCTGTCCCGCCGCCTCTCTGGCGGGTCATGTCACTGTAGCCCCCCGGGTATTCGAGCCAGCGGCCGTCGCCTTCATAATTGATCACCGACGTCACCACCCGGTCGAGAAAATCCCGGTCATGGCTGACCACCAGCACCGTGCCGGGATAATCGGCGATCATTTCCTGCAACAGGTCGAGCGTTTCAAGATCGAGATCATTCGTCGGTTCATCCAGCACCAGCAGATTCGACGGGCGCGTCATGGCGCGGGCCAGCATCAGCCGCCCGCGCTCGCCGCCCGACAGCGCCGCAACCGGGGTCGATGCCTGCGCCGGATCGAACAGAAAGTCCTTCATATAACCGATCACATGGCGTTGCTGGCCGCCGACGGTGACGCTGTCACCGCTGCCGCCGGTCAGCGCATCGCGCGTGGTCGTCATCGGGTCCAGGGACTCCCGGCTCTGGTCCAGTGTCGCCAGTTGCAGTGTCGTGCCCAGGGTCACCTTTCCGGCATCGGGCTTCAGATTCCCCGTCAGCATGTTCAATAAAGTCGTCTTGCCGGCGCCGTTCGGGCCGATCAGACCAACCCGGTCACCGCGCAGGATACGGATTGAAAAGTCATCGACGATGGGGCGCCCGTCATAGGTTTTTGAAATGCCCTCGGCTTCGATGACACGCTTGCCGGACGTTTCAGCCTCGCTGGTCGTGATCTTGACCGACCCGGCCGCCTGACGAAGTTCCTGCCGGGTCTTGCGCAGGTCCATCAGCGCCCGAAGGCGGCCCATGTTGCGTTTCCGCCGCGCCGTCACGCCCTTGTGCAGCCAGGATGTTTCCGCGACCAGCTTGCGATCGAGCTTGTGGCGCTCGGTCTGTTCGCGTTCGAGAATCTCGTCGCGCCATTCGTCGTATGCCGAGAACCCCTTGTCGAGACGCAGCGTGCGGCCCCGGTCCAGCCAGATCACGGTGTCGGACAGGGTTTCCAGAAACCGCCTGTCGTGTGAAATCAGGACCAGTGCCGTGCGGCGGCCTTTCAGTTCCTGTTCCAGCCATTCGATGGCCGGCAGGTCGAGGTGGTTGGTCGGCTCGTCCAGCAACAGAATGTCCGGGTTGGGAGCAAGAGTCCGGGCCAGCGCGGCGCGGCGCTTTTCACCCCCCGACAAATGCCCCGGCTGTTCATCACCGCTGAGCCCCAGATCGTTCAACAGGATCTCCGCAACATGCGGCTCGTCACCCGGCGCCAAACCGGCTTCGACATAGTCGCGCACATTGGCGTAGCTCGACAGATCCGGTTCCTGCGGCAGATACCGCACCGTCGCATCCGGCTGGCGATAGACATCCCCGCTGTCGGGCTCAACCTCTCCGGCAGCGATTTTCAGGAATGTCGACTTGCCCGAGCCGTTGCGCCCGACCAGGCAGATTCTGGCGCCCGGCGCGACGGACATTTCAGCGCCATCCAGCAGCGGTGTGCCGCCGAAGGTCAGCATGATATCGCTCAATATGAGAAGCGGGGGTGCCATGCGCGGGTTGTAGGGTCCCGATCGTCAACAGGCAAGGGCTGCTTGTTTTTCCACTCGGGTCTTTTAAACATATTCATAAAACATATATTGTTCCAACGGCCGACACCGGAGTTCCGGATGACCGGTGCCAATCATGATTACCCCGAACACACCATTAACGGAGACCATCTGCCTCGGGTTCAGGGGGCGCAGTGGCTGCTGCCGCGGCTCAAGGGTATCGGCATTGCACACCAGCACAAGCACCACTCGACGGAAATTCCGACACGGCCCGGCGGCACCTGATTCAGCACGTGTAGGCATACCGCGCCCAGACCACACCTTGACCCGCGCCATATGGGTCATGACTATGGTCGAAACTCAAAACCACCGGAGAGACTGATGCCGCATCTGCCTTATCGCGTCGAAACCGCCACCGGGGACGTGCTTGATATCACCTTCCCCCTGCATGCCGAAACGGCATCGGCGATGCGGGTCGACCAGATACTGACTGCCGTGCTTGAGACCATCGACAAGGATATTCAGGTTTGCGGCGAAACCGCCAACGGGGATGTGCTGCAGGCCCTGGCGATGGCGCTATCGGTGCGGGCAAGAATGATTCACGCCCCCGTCGAAGTAACCGCCAATCTAGCCAGAATGCTTGTCGACCGGACCAGCAAGGCCGCCTCTGACGCCGTCCGCGTCGAGCCGGAAAGCGGCAACGCCTGAACGCAATCAACCGATCTTGACGAGCAGTCCGCCGTCGACGGGCATCAGAACCCCGGTGATGTAACGTGCCTCATCGGAGGCCAGAAACAGTGCCGCATTAGCGACATCCCACGCCGTGCCCATCTGATTTTGCAACGGCACCAGCTTGTTCCGGCTTTCGCGCACCATGTTCCGCTCGACACCCTGTTCCCGTGCCCGGCGTTCGATCGCCATCGGCGTGTCCATCAGGCCCGGAAGGATCGCATTGGCCCGGATGCCGAAGCGGGCATTCTCCCACGCCAGGTGCTGGGTAAAGGTGTTGACCGCCCCTTTCGAGGTTTTATAGGTCACCGTCTGACGCGCCGCCATCGACGAGGTGGACGAGACATTGATGATCGCGCCCGATCCCTGGTCCTGCATCACCGGCAGCACGTGCTTGCACATCAGGAACATCGATTTGATGTTCAGCGCCATCAGCGTGTCCCACATGTCGGAGTCCATATCCACCGTGCTGCGGTCTCCCTCGGAACGACCGACGTTGTTGTGCAGGATATCGATGCGGCCGAACTTCTTCTGTGCCGCTTCGGCGACATTCCGGCAAGCCTGCTCGTCGGTCACGTCGACTTCATAGGCCAACGCCTCGCCACCTTCCGCAGAAATGATGTCGACGGTTTCCTGGGCGCGTTCCTTCGAGATGTCGACGCACAGAACACGGGCACCCTCCTGTGCAAACCTGAGTGCCGTGGCGCGGCCGTTGCCCATGGTTTCCCCGGGCTGCTGACCGGCGCCGACGACGATGGCGGTCTTGTTCTGAAGGCGCATGCCTCAGCCTTCCTTTGCCATCTCGATATACAGTTGGCGCAGTTTTTCAACGACCGGCCCCGGCACGCCGTTGCCCAGCACGTGGTCATCGATCTTGATGACCGGCATGACGAATGCGGACGCGGACGTCACGAACGCTTCGCGGGCTTCATAGGCTTCTTCCGGGGTGAACGGGCGTTCCTCGATGTCGAGGTTCTCTCGCTTCACCAGTTCCATGACCGCCTTGCGGGTAATCCCGTGCAGGATCTCGTTACCCAGATGACGGGTGATGATCTTGCCGCTTTCGGTGACGATGAAGGCGTTGTTGGACGTACCTTCGTTGACGAAACCGTCCTCGACAAACCAGGCGTCGCCGACGCCGGCGTCCAGCGCGGCCTGTTTCGCCATTGATGCCGGCAGCAGGCCGACCGTCTTGATGTCACGGCGTTTCCAGCGGATATCCGGCACCGTCATCACCGCCATGCCGGTTTTCGCGGCCGGTGTATCGAGCAGTTTCTTATTCTGCGTGAACATCACCAGCGACGGCGTGGCGTCCTTGGGAAACGCGAAATCACGGTCCGCCGCGCCGCGCGTCACCTGCAGATAGACAAGACCTTCGTCGATGCCGTTGCGCTTGACCATTTCCTGCATGATCGCGGCGATCTCGTCGGTGCTGGCCGGCGGCGTCATTTTCAGTTCGGCCATGGAACGCGACAGCCGCGCCATGTGGGCATCGTTATCGACCAGTTTGCCGTTGATCACCGCAGAAACCTCATAAACCCCGTCGGCAAACAGAAACCCGCGATCGAATACGGATATTTTGGCGTCTTCTTCAGGCAAATATTCACCGTTCACATAAACGATGCGGCTCATCGGGGTCTCCTTTTTGAATATGACGTATTGTTTGTGGCCGACACTTTGGCCAATGGTTCCGGGCTTTTCAATACCTGCACTTAAGGTTGTTGGGGATTGGTCCCATTACTTAATGGTGCAACGCAACATAATTCTTCGCCCTACTATAAAATGTAGTATACTTCTGCTTATGGAAGAATTGAGACTCCCAATTGCCCTTCCTCATTGCCTCTCCAGAAGCGAGTTGGATTCCTTTCTCGACCTGATTCAGGTTGCCGTCGACCGTATTGGCGAAGCCATGATCATCGTCCATGCGGAAGTCGGGCCTGTGGCGTGGCTGTGGGATGAAGGATTGGATCAGTTCTGCCTTGGGTATCTTGCACCGGGAACTTAGAAGACCCCCGTTTCAAGTCCTGCGGCAACCAGCTGGCCAAGCTCGAAGGCTTCATCTCGAAAGCCTTCCCGCCAGTCGCCATGCAATAGCAGCGGCGCCCGGACCGCCTTCCAGCGCAATCCCGTGACGATCGTCTCAACACCGCGGATCGTGCCGGTACCGTCCAGCCCCGCCCGCACATAGAGTGCATACGGCAGCCCCTGCTTTTCCTCGAGCACGCCATAGTACGTGCGATCGAAAAAATCCTTCAGCGCCCCTGACATGTAACCAAGATTCTCTGTGGTCCCGAGGATCACGGCATCCGCGGCCAGAACATCCGCCACATCGGCGTCGAAGGGGCTCAGCGCACGGACCTTTACACCGTCGATGCCGTCGCTGGATGCCCCGGCACAGACGGCGTCACGCAGGGTTTGGGTATTCGGTGAAGGCACATGACCGACAATCAGCAGCGTCTTTTCCGTGATCCCCTCAGTCATTCACTGCGCCCGGTCCGATACGGCTTATTTGAGAATTGTCATCGCCAGCGCGCCGATCACGAACACGACACCGAGGATCACCCAGATCTTCGACATGGCGCTGTTTTTCGCGCCAACGGTTCGCGGTTCGGGCTTCGGCTGATCGGCAGGGCTCACATCCGGTGCCGGTGCGGGTTGCTGTTCGGTGGCCTCGGCGGTTTCCGTCTCCGCCCCCTCTGTGCCCTTCAGGGCGGCTTCGAAATTGTCGAAAAACTCGCCGGCCAGCTTTTTTGATGTCCCCTCAAGCAGCCGGCCGCCGATCTGCGCCAGCTTGCCGCCGACATCGGCATCGACGTCATATTTCAGGATCGTCGCATCGCCGTCTTCGCTGAGGGTGACGACCGCACCGCCCTTGGCAAATCCGGCCGCGCCACCCTTGCCTTCGCCGGAAATCCGGTAGCTTTCTGGCGGGTTGAGGTCGCTCAACGTCACGCTGCCCTTGAATTTCGCCTTCACCGGGCCGACCTTGGCCTGTACCACGGCGTTAAATTCGGTATCGGAGACCTGTTCGAGGCTCTCACACCCCGGAATGGACTGTTTTAGAATGTCGGGATTATTCAGCCCGGACCAAACTGCGTCTCTTGGCGCTTCGATGCGCTTCTCGTCGGATAACTTCATACAGAATCTCCCGTTTGCCGGGCTTTCAGACCCGGCAGGTTTTGTCTGATCGACATGATTTCAGGCGCTAAATTACAGATAGTATCGCAGCATTCTGTTTAAAGACTTGCAACCCCCGCCATCATCACCAATTTTTATATAAGGAGATTATCTGGACTTCGCTACCCGGCCTGGCCGGAAACGCCGAAATTCAGGCATGCCGATAACTTTGAACGCTTGGGGCCTGTTCAGGCCCTTTATTGATATTCCGGGGGGAGGTTCAGATGCCCGCGATTACGGTTCGCGTCAACGGTCTTGAAGTTACCAAAGAGGTCGAAGCGCGTACATTGCTCAGCACGTTTATCCGTGAACAGTTGAAATTGACCGGCACCCATGTGGGATGTGACACCAGCCAGTGCGGCGCCTGCGTCGTGACGGTGAACGGTATGACCGTGAAAAGCTGCGCCACGTTCGCCTGGGAAGCCGACGGCGCCGAGATCGGCACCATCGAAGGCCTTTCCGACGGCGAGGATCTGCATCCGATGCAGGCCGCCTTCCGCGAACATCACGGTCTCCAGTGCGGTTTCTGTACCCCCGGCATGGTGATGACCGCCGTGCAGATGGTGAAGGACAACCCGGACATCGACGAAGCCGGCATCCGCCACGGGCTGGAAGGCAACATCTGCCGTTGCACCGGCTATCAGAACATTATCGAGGCCGTCAAAACCGGCGCGAAAGCGATGCGGGGGTAAGCACATGTATGAATTCGGCGTAAAATCACCGGCGTCCATCGACGATGTCAAAACTGCACTCGGCGAGGCCGAGGACGGTCAGTTCCTGGCCGGCGGCCAGACCCTGATCCCCGTGCTCAAGCAACGGCTCGCTATGCCGTCCGACCTGATCTCACTGGGCAGGGTCGGCGAACTGAGCGGAATCAAGGTTTCGGGCGACAGCATCTCCATCAAGGCGATGACCACCCACGCTGCCGTCGCCGCCGATGGCGACGTCAAATCCGCGATCCCGGCGCTGGCCAAGCTGGCCGGCGGGATCGGCGATCCGCATGTCCGCAACCGCGGGACCATCGGCGGCTCCATCGCCAACAACGATCCGGCGGCGGATTATCCGGCGGCTGTTCTCGGCCTGGGCGCTACCGTGGTCACCACGGAACGCGAAATCGCCGCCGACAATTTCTTTACCGGCATGTTCGATACCTCGCTCAAGGAAGGCGAGTTGATCACCGAGGTCGTCTTTCCGATCCCCGAGGTCGCGGCCTACATCAAGTTCCCCAACCCGGCCACCCGTTACGCGCTGGTCGGTGTCATGGTCGCCAAGAACGGCAACACCGTCCGCGTCGCCGTCACCGGCGCCGGCCCATGCGTCTTCCGGGTGCCGGAAATGGAGCAGGCGCTGACCGCCAGCTTCAGCCCGGACAGCATCAAGGACGGCATGGTCGCCGATGACGACCTCAACAATGACATTCACGCAAGCGGCAATTACCGCGCGCACCTGATCGGCGTTCTCGCCCGTCGTGCGGTCGCGGAAGCCAACGGATGAGCGGGAGAAACAGAACATGAGCACCTTCGTAGCACGCAACGGTATCGGCGAAAGCCAGCGCAGACTGGAAGATTTCCGGTTCCTGACCGGACACGGCCAGTACATCGACGACATCAACCTCGAGAACCAGACATACGCCATGGTTCTGCGCTCGCCCGAAGCCCACGCAGACATCAAATCCATCGACGTGTCGGAAGCTCAGGCCCTCGACGGTGTTTTGCTGATCGTCACCGGCGAGGACTGGAAAGCCGCAGGGTATGATCCGATCCCGACCAAATCCGGGGTCCGTAAATTCAAGGATGGTTCCGACCTCAAGGAACCGCCGCACCATCCGATCGCCATCGACCGGGTCCGCTATGTCGGCCAGCCGGTGGCGCTGGTCGTTGCCGAAAGCATCGACATCTGCCGCGATGCGCTGGAACTGATCGACGTCGATTACGACAGCCTGCCGGCCGTGTCGCATCAGTCCGCCGCGATCAAGGACGGTGCGCCGCAGATCTGGGATATCGCGCCGAACAACATCTGCCTCGATTTCGAGCTCGGCGACGAGGAAGCGCAGAAGAAAGCCTTCGAAGCCGCCGATCACGTGATCACGCTGGAACTGGTCAACAACCGCGTGACCGCAGCCCCGATCGAGCCACGCGGCGCGATTGCCGACTATGACGCCGCGACGGGCAAGTACACGCTGTGGAACTCGTCCCAGAACATTCACGCCAACCGCGACACTATGGCCGATACGGTGCTGAAGATCGGCAAGGACAACCTGCATCATATCGCCCCTGATGTCGGCGGCGGGTTCGGCGCCAAGAACGGCGTCTATCAGGAGCCGATCCTGATCCTGCATGCGACGAAGCAGATCGGCCGCCCCGTCAAATGGGTCAACGACCGTGCCGAAAGCTTCCTGTCCGACACCCACGGCCGCGATCAGGTGACGAAAGTGCAGCTGGCACTGGATAACGACGGTACGTTCCGTGGTCTTCGGACCGAAACCGTCGGCAATCTGGGGGCCTTCTGCGGCACCGTCGGCCCGTTCACGCCGACCGGCGGTTCCAGCCGCACGCAGGGCGGGCCGTTCAAGTTTGACGGCATTTACTACACCGCCATCGCACCGTTCACGAATACCTGCCCGCTCGATCCATACCGTGGCGCCGGACGCCCGGAAGGGTCCTATCAGATGGACCGGATCATCGATTACGCCGCCGCCAAGCTGGGCATGGATCCGATTGAACTGCGCCGCAAGAACCTGATCCCGGAATCTGCCCTGCCGATGAAATCGCCGATGGGACTGGATATCGACTGCGGCAACTTCCCGGAAGTTTTCGAGCGCACGCTGCAGCTTTCCGACCGCGAAGGCTATGCCAAGCGCAAGGAAGCGAGCGAAGCCAAAGGTCTGAAGCGCGGCTTCGGCGTCTGCATGTATCTGGAATGCACTGGCGGCGGACCGAAGGAAGAAGCCAAGGT
Source organism: Rhodospirillales bacterium (assembly GCA_965227245.1). Lineage (GTDB taxonomy): Bacteria > Pseudomonadota > Alphaproteobacteria > Rhodospirillales > Casp-alpha2 > UBA4479. The sequence continues at coordinate 301,331 of OZ245728.1, forward strand.
CGTGTTCCGCGAAGACGGCAAGGTCGACCTGTCGGTCGGCAGCTCGTCCACCGGCATGGGCCACGAAACCGTGTTTGCGCAGCTTCTGGCCGGGCATCTCGGTCTGCCGATCGAGGATGTGGTGTTCCGTCAGGCCGATACCGACGCAACGTCGCTCGGGGGTGGTCATGGCGGATCACGCGGGCTTGAAGTCGGCGGCAGCGCCGTCACCCAGACGTCCCGCGAAATCATCGAGGTCGGCAAGAAAATCGCCGCGCACCGCTTTGATGTGGATGCCGACAGGGTTGCGTTCGAGGACGGCCGGTTCCACGTGCCGGACAGCAACCACACAATGACGATCCGCGACGCCATCGACGCACAGAATGATCCGGAAAACCTGCCGGACGATCTGGAACCGGGTTGCATGAATGTCAGCAGCGTCTTTGAACGCGGAGTCATCTCGATTCCCAACGGTGGCCACGCCTGCGAGGTCGAGGTCGATGCCGAGACCGGCAGCATCAAGGTCGTCGGGTACTGGGTGGTCGACGACTTTGGCACCATCGTCAACAAGATGCTCGCCGACGGTCAGGTCATGGGCGGTATTGCCCAGGGCATCGGCCAGGCCCTGCTTGAAAACATCGTCTATGACGAAAGCGGGCAGCTGGTGACGGGATCGCTGATGGACTATGCCCTGCCGCGTGCCGATGACATCCCGAACATGGTCATTGGATATTACGAAGATGCCCCGACGCAGAAGAACCTGCTCGGCGTCAAGGGTGCCGGCGAAGCCGGTTGCGTCGGCGCACCGCCGGCCGTAGTCAATGCCGTGTGTGACGCGCTGAAGGAATTCGGCGTCCATCATATCGACATGCCGTTGACACCGGAGCGCGTCTGGCGTGCCATACAGGATGCAAAGTCCAATAACTGATATCCGATCGATACAGAGATGAACGGTCGATTTTCGGAATACGTTCTGACTGATCTGCGAAAGTGGCGGTCCGAAGGCAAACCTGCGGCGTTGCTGACGCTGTATAACGTCGAGCCGACAGGGCCGCGGCCCGCAGGCAGTCAGATGGCGGTCTCGGAAGCCGGCGACTTCACCGGCTTCCTGTCCGGCGGCTGCGTCGAAGGGGCGCTGGTTGAAGAGACCAGGGCCGCCATGGACGCCGGTGAAAACCGCACCATCCGGTACGGCGTCAATTCGCCCTACTTCGATATTGCTTTGCCGTGCGGCAGCGCGATCGATGTTTATATCGATACCGGCTTCCCGGACGCCCTGCTCGACGACCTGATCACGGCGGAACAGGCCCGCCGGGCGGTTTCGCTTGTGAGCGACATGACGACCGGCGAAAGCCGCATGGCTGACGCCGGTGAGTCCGGGTCACGGCTGCAACTGACGCTGGACGGAGAATGCTTCGATCGTTTGTACCGCCCGCAGCTCAGACTGATCGTCGCCGGGAAAGGTCCGGTTCTTGCGGCGACGGCGGAAATCGCGGTGGCGTCGGATATTCAGGTCCACGTCATCACCACCGAGGACGACACGGCGCGCCAGTGTGAAGCGGCAGGCGCAACAGCCTCCAAATCCCTGAAACCTGCGATGATTGACGCATGGACCGCCGTCGCCACGCTGTTCCATGAGCACGAGCTTGAAGGCCCCGTTCTGCTGGGCGCCATGCGCTCGGATGCCTTTTACATCGGCGCCCTCGGCAGCCGGAACACCCATGCCGAGCGGGTCAGCCGCTTTCTCGAGGACGGTGTCAGCGAGGCCGACGTCAAACGCATCAAGGGGCCGCTCGGCATTTCCATGGGGTCGCGCAATCCGCCGGAAATCGCGATCTCGCTGGTCGCGGAGGTTTTAATGACCTACCGCGAGAGATTCCCGGTATGACCCCCTGTTTGAATGCCGCAGACGCCGCCGCCATCGTCCTTGCGGCCGGCAGTTCGCAGCGGTTCGGCGCCGAAAACAAGATGCTGCATGACCTGTCGGGTGAACCGATGGTCCGGCGCACCGTCAATCACGTGCTGGCGGCGGGGCTTGGTGATGTGGTGGTCGTCACCGGCCATGACGCCGATGACGTCGAACGCGCCCTGCAGGGTCTGGACGTCCGCTGCGCCCGCAACGCGACGCCGTGGGCCGGAATGGGGACATCGCTGGCGACCGGCGCCAACGCCATCGGGGTCGATGCCCAGGCGATGTTCGTGATCCTCGGCGACATGCCGGAACTGAAAACTAAAACCATCCTGACACTGCTGGGAGCACTCAACCCCAACGGCGGCCATGACATTATCGTGCCGGTGTTTGACGGCAAGCGTGGTCATCCGGTGCTATTCGCTGCACGTTATTTTACCCGGCTGCGCGCGCTCAGCGGAGACGAAGGCGCACGCGGCATTCTCAAGGCGCATCCGGAACGGGTCCGCGCCGTCGCCGTTGATGACCCCGGCACCATTCTGGATATCGACACCCCGGAAGACCTGACGAAATAGCCACTCTAACGGCCTCATCCTGAGGAACCTGTGCAAGCAGGTGTCTCGAAGGATGGGATCACATCTAACGCGCGTCGGCGAGAATCATGTCCGAGGCTTTTTCGGCAATCATCATTGTCGGTGCATTGGTATTACCGCTGATCAGGTTCGGCATGACCGAGGCATCGGCGACCCGCAGCCCATCCAGTCCGATCACCTTCAGCGCCGGATCGACGACGGCCATGGCGTCGGTTCCCATCTTGCAGGTACCGACCGGGTGGTAGAGGGTGGCACCGGTCTGACGCGCGTGTTCCAGCAAGGCCTCGTCATCAACGACGCCTTTGCCGGGCGACAGTTCCTCGGCGGCATGCGGCCCCATGATACTGGTCGCCATCAGCTGCCGCCCGATCCGAATACCCGCAACGTGGACCTCGCAATCTGTTTGGGTGGACAGGAAATTCGGCTGGATGTCAGGCTTTGCGGCCATGTCGGGTGACGTCGCATGGATATGGCCCCGGCTTTCCGGGCGAAGCTGGCACGGGCCGATGGTCATCCCCGGGAACTTGTCGAAGACCCGTTTGTTGGGATTGGCAAAGCTCGCATGCGCGATGTGGAACTGGATGTCCGGGTCCTTGAGTTCGGGACGGCTTTTTACGAACCCGGCAATGATACCGGCGGGCATGGTCAGGGCGCCGGTGCGCTGCGTGAAAAACCTGAAGGCCTCCATCATGAGCCGCGGTCCGCGCGTCAGCTGGTTCAGGCTGTCGAGACCGCTGAGCCGCCATGACAGGCGGGAAATGTAATGATCCTGCAGGTTCTCGCCGACGCCCTTGAGTTCGTGCACGACGTCGACACCGAGTTTCTGCAGCAGTTCGCCCTGTCCGATCCCCGATAGTTCCAGCAATTGCGGTGACTGCACCGCACCGGCCGCCAGGATCACTTCCTTGCGGGCACGGACGATATGTTCCTTGCCGTGCTTCATGTACGCCACGCCGACGGCCCGGCCGTTTTCAACCAGCACCCGTCCGGCAAAGGCATGGGTTTCGACATGCAGGTTTTTGCGCCGGCCCCGGACCGGGTCCAGATACGCATTCTTGGCGCTGAAGCGCCGACCGTGCCGTTGCGTCACCTGATAGTAGGCAAAGCCTTCCTGATCGGCGCCGTTGTAATCGACATTCATCGGGTAGCCGAGTTCCCCCCCGGATTCGATGATTTTATCGAGCGTGTCATACGTCTGTGTCGGCATGGTGACGTTCAGCGGTCCCCCGGTGCCGTGATAGTCGTCCGCACCCTGTTCACGGTTTTCCGAACGCTTGAAATACGGCAGCACATCGGAAAAGGACCAGCCCCGGCACCCCATCTGACCCCAGGTATCGTAATCGGCGGCTTGACCCCGGACATAGAGCATGCCGTTGATCGCGCTGGAGCCGCCCAGCACCTTACCGCGTGGCACCGGGATCGCGCGGTTGCCGGATTTTTCATGCGGACTGGTATCGAACATCCAGTTGATGGCCGGGTCGACCATCGTCTTCACGTATCCCGCCGGGATATGAATCATCGGATTCCGATCCTCGCCGCCGGCTTCCAAAAGGCAGACCGTAAAATGCGGGTCCGCGCTCAGACGATTGGCCAGCACGCAACCGGCAGAGCCGCCGCCGACGATAACGAAATCGAATTCCATGAAATCCTCCCGGTTTTGGCTAATACTTTAACGCCGGGACCCGCCGACGCAATCTCTGCTTGCGCATCGTTTGTCGCAATGGATTAGGCGCTGGACAAGTCCGCGCCCGTCAGGAAGGATCAGGCCCGTTATCCCGGCCACGCACATCAGAGTTTCAACATGACGCTTCGTAACGGACGACTGTTTCTCAGCATCCCCGGACCGACAACGGTTCCCGATGAAGTCCTGAGCGCGATGCACCGCCCTGCCATCGATATCTACGGCGGCGAGGGCGGCGGCGAACTGCTCGGCATCACGACAAGCTGCCTCAAGGATCTGAAAGCCATCTTCAGGACCACAGGCGACACGTACATATATGTCGCTAACGGTCATGGCGCGTGGGAGGGTGCGGTTTCAAACGTGCTCAGCGCCGGAGATACCGTGCTGATCCTGGAAAGCGGCCGCTTCGCCGTCGGCTGGGGTGAAATGGCCCGCTCGATGGGCGTCGAGATTCAAAGGCTTGCGGGAGACTGGCGCCGCGCCGTCGATCCGGCGCAGGTCGAAGCCGCGCTGCGCGCCGACACCGATGGCCGGATCAAGGCCGTCCTCGTGGTCCAGATCGACACCGCCAGCGGTTGCGTTAACGACATCAAGGCGATCCGCGACGCCATGGACGCCGCCGGGCATGAAGCCCTGCTGATGGTCGACACCATCGCCTCGCTGGCCTGTATGCCGTTCGAGATGGACGCGTGGGGGGTCGACCTTGCCGTCGGCGGATCGCAAAAAGGGCTGATGACGCCGCCGGGCCTGAGCTTCGTCGCTGCCGGCCCGAAAGCCAAGGCCTGCCACAGGAACGCCGGCTTGCGCTCGTCCTACTGGGATTGGGAAACCCGCGATATGGAAGAGCACTACCGCAAGTTCTGCGGCACCCCGCCGGTTCACCTGCTGTTCGGTCTGCGCAAGGCCATCGACATGATCTTCGAAGAAGGGCTCGAGCATACCTTCAACCGCCACGCGCTGCTGGCCGGCGCCACCCATGCCGCCATCGAGGTCTGGCGCCGGGGCGGCGCGTTCGATTTCAATATCACCGAACCGGCCGAACGCTCGCATTCGGTGACCACGCTGAAACTGCGCGACGACCTGAGGCCCGAACCGATCCGCTCGTTCTGTTTTGACAAGCTGGGCGTGACCCTCGGCCTCGGGATCGGCGAGTTGTCCGGCAAGGCTTTCCGCGTCGCCCACATGGGGCATGTGAATGCGCCGATGATGCTGGGCACGCTGGGGGCGCTGGAAATCGCCCTCGATGTGCTGGGGTTGACCGATGACGGATCAAAAGGCGGCATTACCGCCGCCACCGCCTATCTCGGCGATGCCCTTAAGGAATAAGGAGACACGCACATGACGCTGACGCTCGATCAGGCGAGCCGGATCGTTGACGGTGCAATGGCGTATGCCGCCGACAATGCGTTCGACCCGCTGACCATTGCGGTGCTTGATGCCGGCGGGCATCTGGTGGCGTTCAAGCGACAGGACAACAGCGGTATCCTCCGCCCGGAAATCGCCATCGGCAAAGCCTACGGTGCGCTCGGTTTCGGCCTAGACGGGCGGTCGCTTAAGGAAAAGAACCCGGTCTTCCTGAGTGCCGTCGCCGCCGCGTCCGGCGGTCGCATGGTGCCGGTGCCGGGGGGCGTGCTGATCCGCGACGGCAACGGCATCATTGTCGGCGCGGTCGGCATCAGCGGCGACAATTCAGGCAATGACGAACTGGCTGCCGTCGCCGGCATCGAAGGCGTCGGTCTCACCGTCACTTCAACGCTGAAAAAGTAATCCGCTCAGATCGCGGTCACACCCGCCGGCAGATGCTCGCCGATAACGGCGGACATCGCCGCCAGCATGGCGCGTTTTGGAAAGGTTTCCCGGAAAATCATGCGGACCGTGCGCCGGGCTGCCTTGTTCGTGGCCTTACGGATGGATATCCCGGTCCGGAAGGTCCCCTGATCCCCGGTCATCGAGACCGGCAGGAACGTGATCCCGGCCCCGGCGGCAACCAGGCCGACAATCGTTTCCAGGCTTGAAGCCTGGGTATCCAGCCCGCTAACGGTGCTTTTGCGGGTCAGCCCGCAAAGCCGGGCCACCTGATCGCTCAGGCAATGACCGTCCTTGAGCAACAACAGTTCGGCCCCGTCGAGCGATGTCACATCAATGGTTTTACCCGTATCCAGCGGATGGCCTTCCGGCAGGGCCACACGGAAGGGCTCGTCATATAATAGTATTTCGCTGAGGCCGTTTTCGCGTATGTCCGTCGCCGTCACCGCGACATCGATGTCACCGATGCTCAGCCTGTGCTCCAGATTATGCGTGAAATCCTCGCTGATGGTCAGTTGCATGTTGGGCAATGCCGCCTTCAGCGGCCGTAAAATCGACGGCAGCAGATACGGCCCGATGGTCGGGATCGTTCCGAAGCGCAGGGTCCCCGACAGCGGGTCCGCCGAAGCGGCGGCGGCATCGCGTATTTCATCGGCAATCATCAGGGCGCGTTTTGCCTTTTCGACCACCTCGGCGCCGATCGGTGTCACCGCGACGCGGCGATTGGTTCGCTCGAACAGCTGCACACCCAATTGATCTTCGAGTTTCTTGATCTGCCCGCTCAACGCCGGCTGCGACACATGGCAGCGCTCAGACGCCCTGCCGAAATGTTCTTCCTCGGCAACGGCAACGACATACTCCAGATCACGCAGGTTCACGGGCGGGCAACTCCTAAATCGTCAAAACCTATTATGATAATACGATCAATCGATTTCAATTATATATGTGCATCCACTAAATATACGGTTGGGCGGACCGGCAACATGCATGGGTTGGCGGTCCAAACAAACAAGCCGGGCGAAAGCCCGGCTTGTTCCTTTATCGCGGCGTGAGCTCTCAGCCTGCCTTCAACTCAAGGCGGCGGCCGTGCAGGATCGGTTCGGTATACCCGCTCGGCTGGGCGCGACCCTTGAATACCAGATCACACGCCGCCTTGAAGGCAATGCCGTCAAATCCCGGCGCCATCGGTGTATATGCCGGATCGCCTGCGTTCTGTTCGTCGACGACCGCGGCCATGCGCTTCATGGTTTCCATCACCTGATCTTCGGTGCAAATACCGTGATGCAGCCAGTTGGCGATGTGCTGGGACGAAATCCGCAGCGTGGCGCGATCTTCCATCAACCCGATGTTGTTGATGTCAGGTACTTTTGAGCAGCCGACACCCTGATCAATCCAGCGCACCACATAGCCCAGAATTCCCTGTGCGTTGTTGTCCAGTTCGGCCTGGATGTCTTCCGCTGACCAGTTCGGCCGTTCCGCCACCGGATAGGACAGAATATCATCGAGGCTGGCCCGCGTTCGGGATTTAAGCTGCTCCTGAATTTCCGAGACCACGACCTGATGATAATGCGTCGCATGCAGGGTTGCCGCCGTCGGTGACGGCACCCACGCCGTGTTGGCGCCGGCCTTGGGATGACCGATCTTGATCTCGAGCATATCGTGCATCAGGTCCGGCATGGCCCACATGCCCTTGCCGATCTGCGCCTTGCCCTTAAGCCCACACAGCAGACCGACATCGACGTTCCAGTCTTCATAAGCGCTGATCCAGGCGGCCTGTTTCATGTCGCCCTTTCGGATCATCGGTCCCGCTTCCATCGAGGTATGGATCTCGTCACCGGTACGGTCCAGGAAACCGGTGTTGATGAACACCACCCGGTCCCTGACGGCGCGGATGCATTCCTTGAGGTTGACCGTTGTGCGGCGTTCCTCGTCCATGATGCCGAGCTTGAGCGCACCCGGCTGGATGCCGAGGGCGGTTTCGACGCGGGCACAGGTTTCCGCGGCAAAGGCCACTTCTTCCGGTCCGTGCATTTTCGGTTTCACGATGTACATGGACCCGGCGTGCGAGTTGCGGAATTCACCGATCCCGTCGAGATCGAACTTGGCGATAGCTGCCGTCACCATGCAATCCAGCAGACCTTCGAAGACTTCGTTGCCGTCCGCGTCCAGCACCGCTGGTGTCGTCATCAGGTGACCGACGTTGCGGACCAGCAGCATCGAACGTGCCGACAGCGTGACGTCACCGCCGCCCGGCGTGGTGTATTTCCGGTCCGGGTTCAGTGCGCGTTCAACGGTCTTGCCGCCTTTCTCGAAACTGGCCTTGAGATCGCCCTTCATCAGGCCGAGCCAGTTGCGGTAAACCAGCGTCTTTTCTTCACCGTCGACGGCGGCGACCGAATCCTCGCAGTCCATGATCGTGGTGATCGCGGATTCCATGATCAGGTCGGCGATACCGGCGGCATCGTTCTTGCCGATGAAATGATCCCGGTCGATGACGATTTCGAAATGCAGGCCATTGTTGACGAACAGCACGGACGCCGGATGGGCGGCGGTGCCGGTATAACCGGCAAGGTCTTCAGGTACGTCGAGGCCGGTCTCCGATCCATCCTTCAAGGTGACGACCAGCGAACCATCATCGATCCTGTAACCGGCACTGTCGGCGTGCGAACCGCTGGCCAGTGGGGCGTTGCGGTCGAGGAAATCACGCGCCCATGCAATGACCTTAGCCCCGCGCTTCGGGTTGAAATCCCTGGTGATGTTGCAGCCGTCATCCGACGAAATGGCGTCGGTGCCGTAAAGTGCATCATACAGACTGCCCCAGCGGGCGTTGGCGGCGTTCAGGGCATAGCGTGCATTGGTCAGCGGCACCACAAGCTGCGGCCCGGCGATGGTCGAGATTTCCGGGTCGACGTTCGACGTCGTGATCGAAAAGTCGTCACCTTCGGGAACCAGATAACCGATCTCGGTCAGGAACGCCTTGTAGGCGTCCATATCCGACGGCGCCCCCATGTTGTCGCGATGCCAGGCATCGATCCGGCGCTGCAAGTCGTCGCGTTTTTCCAAAAGCGCCCGGTTCGCCGGCGTCAGGTCGTGGACGATCTCCGCCAGTTTGCTCCAGAAATCATCGGCTGAAATGCCGATCCCGGTCAGGACGTCGTCATTCACAAAATCAAAAAGCGTCCTGTCGATCTGCAAGCCACTGTTCTGCACGCGTTCGGTCATTATTACCTCGTATATTTGTAAGTGGCATCGCTGAGGGAGCGATTAACGTCCGCCCCCGGATTTCGCAATGCCGCATTGCAACATCAAGGTGGGGTTATACAGATTGAGCGCTGAAATGCCAGTCTTTAGCCGTTCCCTGGCCGCATGACTATTTATCCCGGGAGGATAGAAACCCCGAGCCGGGTCTTCACGTACAGGACAGGCGAATACGGGATAGGCGAAGCTGGCATAGACACCTGTTTCCGTCAGCGCCGCGGACTGCGTAATTCAACTCACCCCATTTAATCGAACAGCCAGCCGAGGCCGTCCATGGTTGCCGCGCGCGGATTGTATTCGCAGCCCACGTAGCCGGCATAGCCAAGCCGGTCCATCAGGTTGAAGAGATACGGATAATTGACCTCGCCGGTGCTGGGTTCGTGACGTTCGGGAACGCCTGAAATCTGCACATGCACGACTTCATCGAGCGCGGCCTCGAAACGCCGCGCCAGATCCCCTTCCATGATCTGCACATGATAGAAATCGAACTGCAGCCCGACATTGGGGCGTCCGATCTGCTTGATGGTATCCAGCACGGCGGCGCTGGTCGGCATCAGATAGCCCGGCACATCGCGGCTATTCAACGGCTCCAGCGATACCGCCACCCCTTCGGCCTGACAGCGGTCGGCGGCATAGCGGATATTCTCGATATAACACGCCAGCATGTCGTCGCGCCCGGCAGGATCGGGCACCAGCCCGGCCATCACATGCAGGGTACGGCAATCCAGTGCGCGGGCGTATTCGAGCGCCTTGTCGATGCTTTCGCGGAATTCATTGACGCGATCCGGCAAAGCCGAAATGCCTCGCTCTCCCGCGTCCCAGTCGCCGGGCGGCGCATTGAACAGCGCCTGATGCAGCCCGTTTTCGTTAAGCCGCTCCGCCACCTCGGGTGCCGGGTGTGCGTAGGGAAAAAGAAATTCGACGGCATCGAACCCGGCATCGGCGGCGGCCTTGAAGCGGTCCAGAAATGCGACTTCGGTGAACATCAGGCTGAGATTGGCAGCGAAATGCGGCATGGCTCTATTTCCCGTTTTCCCCGTCCGGCAGGTCGATCCCCGCCAGACGTGCAAAGACCTTGATCACGGCGGCGTCGTCCTCGCGGCCCAGCCCCATGGCCTTGGCGGCAAGAAACTGCTGATGCGCCGCCGCCGACACCGGCAGCGGAAAGCCCTCTCGCTTGCCGGTCTCCAGAACGATCCCCAGATCCTTGACGAAAATATCGACGGCGCTTTTCGGCGCATAGTCGTTTTCCAGAACGTGCGGCACCCTGTTCTCGAACATCCAGGAGTTCCCCGCAGATGCGGTGATGACGTCAAAGACCGTCTGCGCATCCAGACCGGAACGGATCGCCAGGGCCATCGCCTCCATCGCAGTTGCGATGTGCACACCCGCCAGCAGCTGATTGACCATCTTCATGGTCGATCCGGGGCCGGCTTCGTCCCCCAGTTCAAAGACTTTTTCCGCTACCGCATCCAGAAACGGTCGGGCGCGGGCAAAGGCCGCGGGTGTGCCCGATCCCATGACCGACAATTGCCCGGCCGCCGCCTTCACCGCGCCGCCGGAAATCGGCGCGTCCAGATAAAGAAGGCCCATCGCCTCAAGCCGGGCCGCAACATCGCGGGCATAGGCCGGCGGTACCGTCGCACAGCCCATGATCACAGCCCCCCTGGGCAGTGCCGCCGCAGCACCGTCATCGCCGAACAGTACCTGTTCGGTCTGATCCTGATTGACGACGACAACCGCCAGACAGTCCGCCCCGTTTGCCGCCTCACGCGGAGAAGGCGCGGTTTTGCCGCCCGCCTGCGCGAAAGCGGCAAGGGCTTTGTCGCTGACATCGCACCCGGTCACATCCAGCCCTGCCTTAAGCGCCGACGTGGCGATCCCCATCCCCATGGCGCCGAGACCGACGACGCTGGCTTTCATATCTGTCATAAATTCAAGTCCTTCCAAACCCGTCATCATTGTGTTGATCGGGCAGCCGAGCGCAAGTCGTGAAATTCACAACTGTTTCATGCAAAATCAAAGCAATCCGACTTTCAATCGCGTACAACAGCCGCTACATATGTGTGCAGAAATCGGTTGCGGCAGGTGCCGGAGCCAACAGACCTTACTGAATTAAAGAGAGATATCCAATGAAGCCCGCACGTCTGCTCGCCCTTGCGGCGGTGTTTGTCGTATCCTTTATCCAGTTGCCCGCAACACCCATCCATGCGGCAGAGCCCATTCGCATCGGTGAAATCAACAGCTATACGCGCCTGCCCGCATTCACCGAACCGTATAAAAAAGGCTGGCAGCTGGCGGTTGAAGAAATCAACGCCAAGGGCGGCATCAACGGCCGACCGCTTGAAGTGATCAGCCGCGACGATGCGGGCAAGCCCGGCAACGCAGTGAAGATCGCCGAGGAACTGGTGACCCGCAACAAAGTAGTGATGCTGTCGGGGACGTTCTTCTCGCACATCGGTCTTGCGGTTTCCGATTACGCGAAACAGAACAAAATCATGTTCCTGGCCTCTGAGCCGCTGACCGATGCGCTGATCTGGACCAATGGTAATGATTACACCTTCCGGCTGCGCCCATCGACCTACATGCAGACGGCGATGCTGGCCGCCGAAGCCGCCAAAACGGATGCCGTCAAATGGGCCACCGTGTCGCCGAACTATGCCTACGGCAAGGACGCCGTCGCCGCCTTCAAGCAGGTGCTGATGAAACTCAAGCCCGAGGTCGAATTCGTCAACGAACAATGGCCGGCCCTGTTCAAGATCGATGCCGGCGTCACTGTCCGTGCGCTTGAAGCCGCCAAGCCGGACGCGATCTTTAACGTCACCTTCGGCCCCGACCTGGGCGCACTGGTGCGTGAAGGTTCCGTGCGCGGCCTGTTTGACGGCCGCACCGTGGTCAGCCTTCTGACCGGTGAGCCGGAATACCTGGAACCGCTGAAGGGCGAAGCGCCCAAGGGCTGGGTCGTCACCGGCTACCCCTGGTATGCGATCGACACACCCGAACACAATACGTTCCGCAAAGCCTATGAAACCCGCTGGAACGAAACCCTGAAGATGGGGTCGCTGGTCGGCTACAACACCATCCTGTCCATCGCCGCCGCCCTTGAAAAAGCCGGCAGCACCGAAACAACCGCCCTCCTCGCCGCGATGAAGGACCTCAAGGTGGCAACACCCGGCGGCGACATCGTTTACCGCGATGCCGATCATCAGGCGACCATGGGGTCATGGGTCGGCAAGACCGACGTCATTGACGGCCAGGGCCAGATGACCGGCTGGCGTTATGTCGATGGCGCGGAAGTCCTGCCGAGCGCCGCCGAAGCCAAGGCCATGCGCCCGACCCAGTAATATAATCATCCCCTCTCCTTTGTTTAGGGGAGAGGGGATTTCTGGCTATTGGCCCCGTCCTTCCCATAGGATAGTCCTGCCATGGGGTTTTATTTCGCACAATTTCTGACAGGCCTTGCCAGTGCGTCGTCGCTGTTCCTGGTCGCCGCCGGACTGTCGATCATTTTCGGCGTCACCCGGATCGTCAATTTCGCACACGGCTCGCTGTTCATGCTGGGCGCCTTCATCGCCTACAGTACCGCACAGCATCTGGGATTCTGGCTTGCCGTACCTGTTGCTGCGCTTGGTGCCGGAGCCATCGGCTGGCTCATGGAACGGACAATCCTGCGGCGCCTGTATGACGCGCCGGAGCTGTTTCAACTGGTCGCGACCTTCGGTCTTGTGCTGATCATTCAGGATATCGCGCAGTGGATATGGGGACCGACCGACCTGCTCGGCCCCCGCGCCCCGGGCCTGACCGGGATTGTCCGCATCATGGGTGAGCCGATCCCGACCTATGACCTGTTTCTGATTGCCGTCGGCCTTTCGGTTCTGGCGGCGATCTGGTGGATGTTCACCCGCACCCGGTTCGGCATTCTGGTACGCGCCGCAACCGAAGACCGGGAAATGCTGCAGGCCCTCGGCGTCCGCCCGGCACGCCTGTTTCAGGCCACTTTCTTTATCGGCGCGGCACTGGCCGGGCTTGGTGGCGCTCTGGAAATGCCGCGCCAGCCGGTCAGTCTGCTGATGGACCTGAACATCATCGCTGAAGCTTTCGTCGTCGTCGTCATCGGTGGCATGGGCAGCATCACCGGCGCGTTTCTGGCGGCGCTGCTGATTGCCCAACTGAACGCCTTCGGCATCCTGATCCTGCCGGAAATCACCCTGGTCGCCGCGTTTGCGGCGATGGCCGTGGTACTCGCAATCCGACCCTACGGTCTGCTGGGCAAACCCGTCACATCCGCCCCGCATGCGGTGGAAATCCAGCCGCCGCAGACACTGGGCCCGCCGGGACGGTTCCTTGCCGGCGTCCTGATCATTGCGTTGTTGTTGCTCCCCGTGATCGCCGACGATTTCCTGATCGTGCTCGTCGGCGACATCATGGTGCTGGCCCTGTTCGCCGCCGGCTTGCAGTTCATGATGGGCACAGGTGGGCTGATCTCATTCGGACACGCCGCGTTCTTCGGCCTCGGCACCTACGGCGCGGCGCTCTGCGTACGCGATCTTGATGCAACCATGTCCGTGGCACTGGTCGCCGCGCCCGCGTTCGCGGCGCTGGGGGCGGGACTGATCGGCTGGTTCGCGGTGCGTCTCAGCGGCGTCTATCTGGCCATGCTGACACTGGCGGCGGCGCAGATATTATGGTCCATCGGCATACAGTGGCAGGATGTGACCGGCGGCGATGACGGCATTCTCGGTATCTGGCCGGCGGCCTGGGCCAAGGACGCGGCAGCCTTCTACTATCTGACGCTGGTGCTTTCAGGGACCGGCATTGCCGCTCTGATGTATCTGGGCAGCGCCCGCTTCGGCCGGCTATTGCGTGCCGGACGCGATGCGCCGCTGCGGGCACAGGCGCTCGGGATCGATACCCGGCGGCGGAACTGGGCCGCTATCGTGATCGCCGGTACGGCCGCGGGACTTGCCGGCGGGATTTTCGCATTCTCCAAGGGTAGTGTCTTTCCCGACACTCTGGCGATCCCAAGATCCGTTGACGCGCTGGTGATGGTTCTAATGGGCGGCCTGCATGCACCGGCGGGACCCATTCTCGGCGCCGCCGTGTTCTCGGGGCTTGAGGATGTGTTGAGCCGCCTGCCCTATTGGCGGGCCATGCTGGGGGCGGCGGTGGTCGGCATTGCCCTGTTCGCGCCCGGCGGCATCGCCGGTCTGTTTGCCGGCTGGATCAACAGGCGGCGGGGGCATATCTCATGAATGCCGTCCTCGACGTCCGCGCCATATCCAGAAATTTCGGCGGCCTGAAAGCCGTCGACGCAGTATCCTTCAGCCTCGCCAAGGGCGAGGTCACGGCGCTGATCGGCCCCAACGGTGCGGGCAAGACAACGTGTTTCAATCTGCTGGGCGGCACACTCGGCTGCGACGGCGGTCAGATCGTTTTCAACGGCACCGACATCACCGCCCGCCCGCCGCATCAACGCGCCCGCGCCGGTATCGGCCGCACTTTTCAGATCGCCGCCACGTTTCGTTCCATGAACGCGATTGAGAACATCGAAACCGCCCTGATGGCAGCGGGGCTTGATGCGGGTGAGGCCCGCGCTCTTCTCGACGAAGCCGGGCTTGCCGCTCTCGCCGACGCCCCGATCACGTCGCTGGCCTATGGCGACGTTAAGCGGGTGGAACTGGTGATGGCGCTGGCCACCCGGCCGGAACTTCTTTTGCTGGATGAACCGACGGCGGGCATGGCGTCGGAAGAACGTCTGCGTATCATGCAGATGATCACGACACTGGTGGCCGCACGGGGGATTACCGTGCTGTTCACCGAACACGATATGGACGCCGTGTTCGGTTTTGCCGGACGTGTCCTGGCCATGGACCAGGGCCGGCTGATTGCCGACGGCGACCCTGATGCCGTCCGCGCCGATCCACGCGTTCAGCAGGTCTACCTGGGGGACGAGCATGCTTGAGGTCACCGGTCTGCAAAGCGGTTACGGCAAGGCGCTCGCCATCGACGGGGTTTCTCTCCGCCTCGACGCGGCGTCCGGGCTTGCGCTGCTCGGACGCAATGGGGCCGGGAAATCGACGACCCTCAAATCGATCATGGGCCTGATCCCGCCATGGCAGGGTGATATCCGTTTCAAGGGCGAGATGATCGGCGGCAGAACACCAGAGCACATTGCCCATACCGGGATCGGCTACGTACCGGAAGAACGCCGGATTTTTGAAAGCCTCAGCGTCGTCGAAAATCTGCTGACGGGAGAGAAGTCCGGCAGCGGCGATCTGCGGATCTGGACAACGGCACGGGTTTTCGAGCTGTTTCCGGAAATCGCCCGCCGCCGGTCCGCCCCGGCAGGCACCTTGTCCGGAGGGGAACGGCAGATGCTGGCGATCGGCCGAGCACTGATGGGAAACCCGGAACTGCTGCTTCTCGATGAACCATCCGAAGGCCTGGCCCCGGTGGTCGTCAACCGTCTGGGAAGCGTGTTTTCCACGTTGCGCACGGAAGGCATCGCAATCGTGATTTCGGAACAGAATCGCAAGCTGGCCCGTGCCGTCGCCGAGGATCTCGTCATACTGGAAACCGGCAGCATCGCCTATAGCGGAACGTTCACATCGCTTGATACCGATCCGGGCATTGCACGGCGATTTCTGGCGATCTGAGGCCCCGCGCCTACCCTCTTTTATCCTTCGTAACAAAGTGGTACCAATTTCGAGGGAGTTTTGGGGGAAACATGAGCGATAACGCCGAACCCGTCGTGGTCAAGGCATTTGCCGTGATCGAGGTGATCCTTGCGGCACGTCGTCCGCTGTCATTGCCTGAACTGGCGGAAACGCTGGGCCGACCCAAACAGACTGTTCACCGCACGGCACGGCAGTTGGAGGAACACGGTTTTCTCTACCGTGAACCGATCCGCGACAGGTATGCCATCGGCCCCAAACTGCTCGATATCTCCAAGGACGTGTTTGGCTGGTGCATCCGTTATTCTCCGAGAAATGCTGCGCTGGCACGGCTTGTCGACAAGGTCTCGGAAACCTGCAATGTCGGCATTCTCGACGGCGACAGCGTGCTCTATCTGGATCGCGTCGAGAGCAACTTCCCTTTACGCGCCGAACTGCATCCCGGCAGCCGTGTCCCGGTGCATTGTACCGGTCTCGGCAAACTGTTTCTGGCGTATCTGCCGAGCCGGACTCGCAAGCGGATCATCGACAGGATAGATCTCAAATCCTATACAAAAAGCACCCTGACATCCGCCGATTCGCTTGAGGAAGACTGCGCAAAAACACGGACGCGCGGCTATTCCGTCAATGATGAAGAATACCACGACGGCATCATTTCAGTTGCCGTGCCGGTGTATGCCGACAATGAGCATGTCATCGCGGGACTGGCGATCCATGCGCCTGCGGCACGTATGGGTGTCGACGATGCCGTCAAATACGTGCCGCTGCTCAAGGAGTACGCCGTCCTGATCGGTGAGGATTTCACCGCCGAGGCCGAAACCGCCTAAACACTTTCGACGATTTTCCGGAACGTCATGTTGATCCGCGGCCCCACGGGGCGGGCCGTTTTCGATATGGCATGCAGCCAGTTGGCCTGCGTTGCCCCGCGCATGATCAACAGGCTCCCCGAAGCGAGATCAATTCCGAACGCCGAGCCCGTGAAATGCGGTTTCGGTTTGAAGCGCATGCGCCGGACCGCGCCCAGACTGACCGACGCAATGACCGGAGCCGGGCCGAGGGATGCTTCATCGTCCGCATGCCAGCCCATGGAATCCCGCCCGTCGCGGTACAGGTTCAATAGTACGCCGTTGAAGCGCACGCCGGCTGCCTGCTCCACTTTTTTCAGGACCGCCGAGACCGCGGGTGTAAACGGTGCCGGTGGATGCGTGAGACCGGAATAACGATAGGCTCGTTCCCCCATCCAGCAAGTCAGGCGCGGCATGGCATGGGTGCGACCGAACAGGGTGATGTCTTCCTGCCGCCATACCGCTTCGTCATGGATTTCCCGGAATATCCGCTCGGGATCGGCAATGGCGTCTTCGATCAGAACCACCGACGCCCCGTCGATATCGAGCTCTTCCCGCGACACCGTCAACACGCTTAGTGCAGACCCGGTTTCTTGTAGAAGTCGGTCCGGCTGGCGCTTTCGATTTCGATTTCGATAATGCGCTTGTCCCGGTAGATCGTTATCGGCACGGTGATCCCCGCGTTACCCAGAGCCCAGATGGACTTATACATGGAGGCCATGCACGTTACCGGCGCACCGCCCACTTCGAGAACCAGGTCGCCCGCTTCGAGCCCGGCTCCTTCGGCAGGGCCGCCGGACCACAATCCGGCAATCACCACCTTCCCTGCGGATTCCGCCGAGAACATGCCGAGCCACGGCCTGGGCGGCGTCATGCGCTGACCGTGATTGAGCAGGTCGTCCTTGATCCCGTGCAGCAAGTCGATCGGTACAACCATGTTGCCTTCGCGGGCATTGTCTTCGTCGCCGTCGTGGGCGCCTTCCTGAACGAACAGCGACGCAATCCCCTTCAATGTGCCGTCGGCACCGATCAGCGCGGCCCCGCCCCAGAAGGGATGCGGCGGCGAGGTGAAAATCGCATTATCGAGAAGGTATTCCCAATATCCGGCGAATTCGCGGCGGCCGGCAATTTCGACGTCAACGGCCTGACTGCACCCGCCGTACCCGGCAAGGATCGCCTTGTCCCCCAATTTGAGATCGGTCGCAGTGCCGACCGGCAAAGGCTTGTTCGACGGGCGGCCCAGCATCTGCACCAGTCCGAAACCGGTTTCACTGTCCGCGCCCAGGACGTGACCTTCGACCGCGGCGCCATCAGCATCGACGAGCCAGACGCTTTCGGCTTCGACAACCAGATACCCGATGGTCAGCAGCAGTCCCCGTTCATCGATCAGAACGGCATGCCCGGCGCGTTCGCTGCCGAGCGACTGCGCCGTAAAACCGTCTACCGGCGCACGTGTCCTGATCAGATAAACAGCCCTGAGCGCAGCCTTCAGATCGAAGCTCAAATCTTCGGGCGTCGGTTGCAGTGCCGGGTCGATATCGGGTATCAGCTCATTGGCCATGAAATCCCCTTCTTCTCTCTGAATATCGGAAGGGTTTTTGGAATTTCAATGATTTATGACCCGACAATCGGCAGGCGGATCGCCGACGGCTGTGCTGCAGTGCGGAAGAAAACGAACTTCGGGGGCCGCCCGTCGGGAATGCGCGTGAAATGATCGCTGTCCGCCGACGCAATCGATACCCGGAGCCGGTGTCCGGCCCGGAACAGATAGGATGTCGGCAGCAACTCGAACGACGCCGTCGCAGCTTCGCCCGGCGTCAAGTGCTCGGCATCCGCCCGGTTGAACGAATGCGTCGGCCCGGTCGCGGGAATATCCGCCGGCAGGTCGCCAATCTTGCGATGCAGGGCGCGGAACACCCCTTCGGTCACATAGACGGATTTTCCTTCGGGTGTAATATCCGAGATATAGACGAAGAAGGTGCCGTCCCGCTCCGAACAGGTGAAATGCAGATCGACGACCGGATGACCGGTCATTTCCGTATCCGCAGCAAACGGCTCGGACGTGTAGTTCAGCATCTTGTCATCGCGGCCGTGCCAGTCGTCGTAATAGGTGTCGACGTTGGCGATATAAAGCCGGTCGTAGCGGGTATGGAACCCGGTCCGGCAATCGTAATCCGCCTGGTAATCATCAACCCCTTCGTCAGCTGAGGGGGCCTTTCCGCTCAACGTGCCGTCGGCATCGAAATACATCACCGTATCAGGCTCGGCCGGCGGCCAGCTCTCAGCCGACTGCCATTTCTCGGCAGCCATCGTGAAGTAATGCACCGGCGCCTCGTCATCCAGACCGGAATCCAGTCCCTTCAGATGGGTATCGAAGAACCGCAACACTTCGGCGGCGACGAATGGCTGCTGGGCGGCCGGCTTGTCGCCGCGCCACGGACTGACATGTCCACGTGCACCATGATCCCACGGACCCAGCATCAGCCGGTGATGCTTTTCCTTTAACCAGAGATAGCGCTGAATGGTGCCGACGGAATAGCCGCCGCCGTCCATCCAGCCAGAAATCGTATAGTACGCCGTCTGCTTGTCGGCATCGCGGCTGGCATAGTTGTAGGGACAGATCACCCGGCTCTGGTAATCGGGATTGTCGCTCAGGGCATCGTCGCGGTAGCGGAACTGCTGCGCAAAATCCTGCATGTTGAAGTTGGCGACATGATCCTTCAGCGCCGCTTTCAGCAGTTCGCCGTCGGTGTCTTCGTCGACAGGAGCAGGACCGGCCAGGTCGTCGTCCTTGAAATAGGCATAGTCGGGAATTTTTTCACGGTCGTCGAAGTCCAGCGCATCGGCAAGCTGGCCATAGTTCCGCGTCACGCAGGTCAGCAGAACCCCGCCCGGATACAGATGGTTCGACCACGTATCCCATACCGCGAACAGCGGTGCCACGGCCTTGACCGCCGGATGACAGGTCGAGGCGAGAAAGTCCGACGCCGCACCGGGATAGGAAATCCCGGTCGCGCCGATGTTGCCGTCGCACCACGGTTGCTGGGCGACCCAGTCGACCGTGTCATGGTGATCAAGACGTTCTGCCGGGGAACGGAAACCGTCGCGGCAGCCGAAGCTGGCACCGGAGCCACGCACGTCGACACAGACCAGCGCATAGCCGCGCTTGACGAAATTATCACGGTAGAACGCAATTGTCGGACAGGAATCAATCCCTTCCCGGTGGCCGTCTCGTAGCGCGAATCGCCGGTAATACGGGGTGAAGATGCAAATCGTCGGATACGCTTTGTCTTCGTCTTCGGTACCCGGCAGATGGATATCGACCGCCAGTCGTGTGCCGTCCCGCATGGCCACGTAGCAGGAGCTCAGCCGCTCACCTTCATATCCTTTTCCCAGCGTACGAACATAGTCCCTGGGCGCAACTTTCCATCCTGCTTCCGTACTGCTTTCCGACACGTGACGTCCCCCTGATAGCGGTGAATATTCGACTGGCGGGGCTTGCGGAAACCCCGGTGATGTTAGAACCTTAGGTTATAGATGTAGCTGGAGGAATAGAAATGAGCAATGTACATGCCCTGGAACTGCCGTCGGTGCGTGACCGCGTGTCCGAAGAAGAATGGCAGATGCGGGTTGACCTGGCAGCCTGTTACCGGCTTGTCGCCCACTACGGATGGGACGATGTTCTGTTCACCCACAACTCCGCGCGCATTCCGAACAGTGACCATCATTTCCTGATCAATCCGCTGGGACTCAAGTTCGAGGAGATCACCGCATCGTCGCTGATCAAGATCGACTGTGACGGCAACAAGATCATGGAAAGCCCGTTCGGCTACATCAAGGCCGGCTTCACGATCCATTCCGCCATTCATATGAACCGCGATGATGCGGTCTGCGTCATGCACACCCACACCATGGAAGGCATGGCGGTTTCGGCACAGAAAAACGGCCTTCTGATGCTCAACCAAAAGTCGCTGTGTTTCTATAATCGTCTTGCCTACCACGATTATCAGGGCATCGCCGACGATCTGGAAGAACGCGACAGCCTGGCCGCCGATCTTGGCGACAAGAAATCGATGCTGCTCTGGAACCATGGCCTGCTGACGGTCGGCGATACCGTCGCCAACGCCTTTATCCTGCACAAGCGGCTGAATGACGCCTGTGAACTACAGCTCAAGGCACAGGCCGGTGGCGGCGAACTCCGCATCGTACCCGATGACGTCTGCGAGAAAACCGCCCAACAGTTCGACAAGAATTACTCAAGCGGCAAAAGTGCCGTCCTGCAGTGGGAAGCCTTCAAGCGGATGCTCGACCGCATCGACCCGAGTTACGCGGAATAAGACTGCCGGCGGCGCCTCTCGGCGCCGTCGATTTTAACATACGAAACCAGAGGAGTGCCCACGATGGCAAATGGAATGGTGTGCGCACCGCAGCCCGAAGCGGTTGAAGCCGGTGCGATGGTTCTGAAATCCGGCGGCAATGCCGTCGATGCCGCCATCGCCACGGCACTGGTGCAGACCACCGTCGATCCGTTCATGAGCGGTATTGCCGGGTTCGGATCAATGCATGTCTACCTGCCGGAAAAGGGCGTGCACCAATGTCTCGATTTCCATGCCCATGCTCCCCTGAGCGTGACCGAGGACATGTGGTTCGACAAGCTGATCGCCGAGTGCGAGGACGGCTTTGGCTTCATCCTTGAAGGCCGTGTCAACGAGGTCGGCTACCAGGCTATCGCGACACCTGAATCGCTTCGCGCCTACGACACGGCATTGAAGAAATGGGGTACGAAAAGCCTCGCCGAGGTCATTCAGCCGGCCATCGAGTATGCCGCCGGCGGCTGGATGATCCGCCCGCACGTGCGCCGCTTCTGGGAACAGGTCGAGCCGGGCGGCCGGGTCGAGCATATCGAATACCTGCGCGGTTCCCCGGCAACGGCGAAAATCTATCTGAATGATGACGGCTCCATGAAGCCCATGGGTGGCATCATCAAGAACCCGGACATGGCGGCGACATACACGCGCATCGCCAAGGCCGGGGCCGATGATTTCTATGAAGGCGAGATCGCATCGAAGATCGTTGCCGATATGGAAGCCAACGGCGGCCTGATTTCCGCCGAGGACCTGAAGAAAGCCGCTCCGGAAGACACCGAAATCCTGTGGACCGATTATCGCGGCTATCAGATTGCATCCTCGCCGCCGCCGGGCGGGGGGATCATGGTGCTGCAGATGCTCAACATCCTCGAGAACTTCGATCTGGCGGGGATGGGCCACAACAGCCCGGCCTATATCCGCACTGTCGCCGAAGCGATGAAGATCGCCACCGTCGACAAGGACAACCACGTCGGTGATCCGCGCTATGTCGACATCCCGCTGGATAAACTGCTGTCGAAAGATTACGCGAAGCAGATGGCCGACAAAATCAAGTCGGGCGAGAAAACCCACGTGCCGAGGTTCCAGAAAGGCGAGGATCAGAAGGAAACCACGCATCTCTGCACCATCGACACCGCCGGCAATTGCGTTTCCATGACCCATTCACTGGGCATGCCGTCGGGTGTCACGACTGAAGGTCTCGGCTTTGTCTACAACGGCTGCATGGGCGTATTCGACCCGCGCCCGGGGATGACCGGTTCGCTGGCGCCGGGCAAGTCACGCTTTACGTCGATGGCGCCGTCGATGGTCTTCAAGGACGGCAAGCCGTGCTTCCTGATCGGTGCGCCGGGCGGCACCTACATTGCCATGGGCGTGGTTCAGGGAATCCTGAACTTCATCGATTTCGGCATGGACGCGCAACAGGCGGTATCCGCAGCCCGGTTCTCGGCGACCAGCGACATCATCGAAATCGTCAACCGCATCCCGAGGTACGTGCAGGCCGAACTGGAAGCGGACGGATATGCCTTCCGACGCTATCCGCTGAACTTCCATTTCGCCGGCGTCCACGCCATCCGCATCACCGCGAACGGCGTCGACGGCGGGGCCGACCCGGGCCGCGACGGCATGGCGCTGACGGTTTAAATCAAAATCTCCCCCTCACCCGGCGCACAGGTGCGCCACCCTCTCCCCAGGGGAGAGGGGATTTGCGGCTCACGCCCCTCTCCCCAAGCGAGAGGGTGAGGCGAACCCCCTGGTGAAGGGTAAATGGCACGTCCCCGCTTGACCGCACCGGCACGTAAGATAACCTGACGTTACGCATGTGCAGCAAAGCACGGCAGGGAATGCGCAGGGGGGCGAATGCCGAAGGCGATCAGGCTTTACGTCAAATATGTCGAGGCGGTGAACTACCGGATCGGCCGCATCGCCATGTACGGCATCTTTGTGATGGCCGGTATCCTGCTCTGGTCGTCGATTTCCAAGACCTTCTTTCTGCCCTCGCTGTGGACCCTTGAAGTCGCGCAGTTCGCCATGGTCGCCTATTACATTCTCGGCGGGCCGTATTCGATCCAGCTGAACGCCAACGTCCGGATGGACCTGTTGTACGCCAACTGGTCGCCCAAGAAGAAGGCATGCTTCGATTCCGTCACCGTGCTGCTGTTGCTGTTTTATCTCGGCGTAATGCTGTATGGCGCCATCGACAGCACCGCCTATGCGTTGCAGTACGGTGAACGCAACCCGAGCGCGTGGCGCCCCTATCTGTGGCCGATCAAGACCATCATGTGCATCGGTTTTCTTCTGATGCTGTTGCAGGCCACCGCCGAACTGTTCAAGGACATCGCCAAAATTCGCGGTGAGGAGATCTGAGCCGTGTCCTATGAGCTGATCGCACTTCTGATGTTTTCGTCGATGATGCTGATGCTGATGACCGGTCAGCGCGTGTTTGCCGCGATCGGCGGCGTCGCCGTGATTGCGGCGCTGGCGCTGTGGGGCACCGGCGGCTCAACGATCCCGTTTTCATCGGCAATGAAACTGATGAAATGGTATCCGCTGCTGACGCTGCCGATGTTCATTTTCATGGGCTACATCCTGTCGGAATCCAAGATCGCCGACGATCTGTACAAGATGTTCCATGTCTGGATGGGGCCGATCAACGGCGGCCTCGCCATCGGCACCATCGGTCTGATGGTCCTGATCTCCGCAATGAACGGCCTGTCGGTCGCCGGGATGGCGATCGGCGCCACCATCGCGCTGCCGGAACTGCTCAGGCGCGGCTATGACAAGCGCATGGTGACCGGGGTCATTCAGGCCGGATCATCGCTTGGAATCCTGGTGCCGCCCTCTGTCGTGCTGGTGCTCTATGCGATGATCGCCCGCCAGCCGGTCGGTCAGCTCTGGCTGGCCGGTGTCGTGCCCGGCCTGATGATGGCGGCGCTGTTCGTGATCTACATCTATATCCGCTGCAAATTGCAGCCGCATCTGGGCCCGGCCCTGCCGAAAGAGGAACGCACCGTACCGCTGGCCGAAAAGCTCAAGCTGCTGCGGGCCGGCCTGCTGCCGGTGGCGATTTTCGCGGCGATGATGGTGCCGTTCGTCAACGGCTGGACCAGCCTCGTCGAAAGCTCCGCCATCGGCGCGTTGACGGCGTTTGTGGCGGCCGTTCTCAAAAGGCGCATGAACAGAGACGTGTTCGAGGTATCGGTCCGCCAGACCCTGGCGATCTCATGCATGTTCATGTGGATCATTCTGGCCGCGCTCGGTTTCGGCGCCGTGTTCGACGGACTCGGCGCGGTGAAGGCGATCGAGAACCTGTTCACCGAGCAGTTGCACCTGAACCCGTTCGTCATTCTGATCCTGATGCAGCTGTCGTTTCTGGTCATGGGAACGTTCCTTGATGATACCGCGATGCTGGTCATCGTCGCGCCGCTTTACGTGCCGCTGGTCGCGGCACTCGGCTTCGATCTGATCTGGTACGGCGTGCTCTACACCATCACCACGCAGATCGCATACATGACGCCGCCGTTCGGCTATAATCTTTTTTTGATGCGCGCCATGGCGCCGCCGGAAATCGGCATTCGCGATATTTACGGGTCGATCACGCCGTTCGTGCTGGTGATGATCGTGGCGCTGTCGCTGATCATGGCATTTCCCGGGATCGCGCTGTGGCTGCCTGAATACGTTTACGGGAAATAACGGGAACTCCGAAAAGGAGCACTGGATAAACTGACGACAAACCAGAGGAGTATATGATGACAACAAGACGTAACTTCCTGAAAGCCGGGGCTGCTGCCGGTGTCGCCGGGGCGGCCACGATCGCGGCCCCTGCCGTTCATTCACAATCGCCGATCAAGTGGCGCATGCAGACCTATGCCGGGGCTGCGCTTGCCGAGCATGTCATCAAGCCCGCCATCGACAGCTTCAACAAGGTCGCCGCCGGGCAGATGGAAATCGAACTGTTCTTCGCCGATCAGCTGGTGCCGACGGGGGAACTGTTCCGCGCCATGCAGGCCGGGACCATCGATGCCGTGCAGTCGGATGATGATTCCATGGCGTCACCGACCGAAGTCACCGTGTTCGGCGGCTACTTCCCGTTCGCCAGCCGCTATTCGCTCGACGTGCCGGTGCTGTTCAACCAGTACGGCCTGAACGAGATCTGGGACGCGGAATATTCCAAGGTCGGGGTCAAGCATATTTCCGCCGGGGCCTGGGACCCGTGCCATTTCGCCACCAAGGACCCGATCAACTCGCTCGCCGACCTCAAGGGTAAACGCGTCTTTACGTTCCCGACCGCAGGCCGCTTCCTGACCCAGTTCGGGGTCGTGCCGGTGACGTTGCCGTGGGAGGACATCGAAGTCGCGGTGCAGACCGGCGAACTGGACGGCATCGCCTGGTCCGGCATCACCGAGGACTACACCGTCGGCTGGGCGGATGTGACCAACTACTTCCTGACCAACAATATCTCGGGCGCCTGGGCCGGGTCGTTCTTCGCCAACATGGATAGCTGGAACAAGCTGCCGGACAACCTGAAAGAGTTGCTGAAGCTGACCTTCGACAGTTCGCACTACTATCGCCAGTGGTGGTACTGGGGGGGTGAGGCATCTCTCCGCGTCCATGGTACGAAGATGAAGCTGACGACGATCCCCGACAAGGAATGGGACACGGTCGAAAAGGCCGCGGTCAAATTCTGGGACGAGATCGCGTCGGAGTCCGAAACCAAGAAAAAGGTCGTCGATATCTTCAAGAAATATAACGCCGACATGCTCAAGGCCGGCCGACCGTACCGTTACGGCTGACCCTTTGGCGAACGCCTGAAAAATCCCCCCGGCATTCGCGTGCCGGGGGTATTTACGTGGCCCCTGCCGCATCCTAAGAATGGGCCATATAGCAGCCCCTGATACCAAAGGCCAAATCATGAGCACGACACTGAAATGCATTTCCCCCATCGACGGTTCGGTTTTCGCCGAACGCCCCGTTGCGTCCAGCGAACAGGCCTTTGACGCCGTCGCCCGCGCCCGCAAGGCACAGAGCGACTGGGCCGGGCTGGCACTGGAGGAACGCATCCGGCTGGTTCGTGCCGGAGTTGCCCGGCTGGGTGAGATGACCGGCGAGGTCGTGCCGGAACTTGCCCGCATGATGGGCCGTCCGATCCGCTACGGCGGCGAGTTCCGCGGCACCGAAGAACGCGCGTCCTACATGGCGGATATCGCAGCGGATGCGCTCAAACCGCTGGTGGTCGAGGAAAGTGCCGCATTCCAGCGCCGTATCGAGCGTGAACCCGTCGGTGTCGTGCTGGTGATCGCGCCCTGGAACTATCCATACATGACGGCGATCAACACCGTCGCCCCGGCCCTGATCGCCGGCAACACCGTGATCCTCAAGCATTCGACGCAGACGCTTCTGGTCGGTGAGCGCATGGTACGGGCTTTCATCGAAGCCGGCGTCCCTGCGGATGTGTTCCAGAACCTGTTTCTCGATCATGCCACCACGTCGGAACTGATTGCCGCCCGATCCTTCGGCTTCGTCAACTTCACCGGCTCCGTCGGCGGTGGCCGCGCCATCGAACAGGCGGCGGCAGGCACCTTTACCGGCGTCGGCCTTGAGCTTGGCGGCAAGGACCCCGGATACGTGATGGAAGACGCCGACCTCGACGCCGCCGTGGATACTCTGATCGACGGGGCAATGTTCAATTCAGGCCAGTGCTGTTGCGGGATCGAACGCATTTACGTCACCGCGTCGCTGTATGATGCCTTTGTCGAGAAGGCCGTCGCCATCGTCAGCGGCTACAAGCTCGGCAATCCGCTCAACGAAGCGACCACCCTCGGCCCCATGGCCAACGTACGCTTCGCCGCCGAAGTCCGGGCCCAGACCGAAGACGCCATATCCCGTGGCGCAGCGGCGATGATCGATCCCAAGCTGTTCCCCGAAGATGACGGCGGTGCGTATCTGATGCCGCAGATCCTGACCAATGTAACCCATGACATGCGTGTCATGCGGGACGAAAGTTTCGGCCCCGTGGTCGGCATCATGAAGGTGGAGAATGACGATCAGGCCGTCGAACTGATGAACGACAGCGATTTCGGTCTGACCGCATCGCTATGGACCGCCGATCCTGATCGTGCCGCCGCGCTCGGCCGCCGCATCGAAACCGGCACCGTGTTCATGAACCGGGCCGATTATCTGGACCCGGGCCTGTGCTGGACCGGCTGCAAGGACACCGGCCGCGGCGCGGCGCTGTCATCGCTGGGTTATCTGAGCCTGACGCGGCCGAAGTCGTATCACCTGAAGATGCCGGGCTGAAAAACACGTCATCCCGGACCCGGGTTTGCGCAACGCGCTGCCCGGGAAACATCCTCACTCGAACTTCAGCTTAAAGCCTTCGTGGGATGCAGTGAAACCGAGGTTGCCGTAAAACCGGATCGCGTCGGTGCGTGACTTGTCGGAGGTCAACTGCACAAGCCGTGCGCCCTTTTCCCGCGCCCGCTCGATCATCTTCCGGAAGAACCAGGTGCCGACGCCCTGGCCCGTCAGTTCGTCGGCGACACGCACACCTTCGATCTGCGCCCGCATCCCCGCCGTATGCGTGATGCCCGGAATGAACGTGAGCTGCAGGACGCCGAGAACGCGCTTATCCTGCCCCTCGATGATCCACAGCTCATTGTTGGGGTCTCTATCAATTTCAGCAAAGGCTGCGTCATAGGCCGGATCGCCCGGATTTTCGCGCTTCGCCCCCAGCGGGTCATCGGCCAGCAACTGCACGATGTCAGCAACGTCATCGGCTGTCGCTTGCCGCAATTTCAATTGATCAATGAGCGACATGGTGGGTTTCCCGTCCCCGTTTCGTGATTTATTCTGACGCTTCCGTTCCAGACGTACCGTTCATACCAAGCACATCCCTGGGGGAAAAGATGGATAAAGCAAAATCGAACCTGCCGGCGCTCGATGCCGAAGAAATTCTTGCCGGCGTTTTGAGCTGGGTCGAGATCGAAAGCCCAAGTCACGACGGCGAGGCCGTCAACGGCATGGTCAACCAGGTCGAAAGCGAAGCCCGAACCATGGGGCTCGGCATCGACCGCACACCGGGCCGGGACGGGTTCGGCGATATCCTCAAATGCCGAACCCCGTGGGGCGGCGACGGGCCGGGTATCCTCGTACTCTCGCACCTGGACACGGTGCATCCGGTCGGCATCAAGGAAACCAAGAACCCGATCCGCCGCGAAGATGACAAAGTTTACGGCCCCGGCATCTATGACATGAAGGCAGGCGCCTACATCGCGCTGCATGCAATGCGGCATCTGATCCGCGAAGGCAAGCAGACGCCGCTGCCCGTCACCTTCATGTTCATCCCCGAAGAGGAAATCGGTTCGCCGACGTCAAAGGCGATGATCGCCGAAGAGGGCAAGAAGAACAAATACGTGCTGGTCACCGAACCGGCCCGCGAAGGCGGCAAGATCGTCACCGCACGAAACGGCCGCCTGCAATATGAGATCAAGGTCAAGGGCGTGCCTGCCCATGCCGGCGCCCGCCATATGGACGGCCGCTCGGCGATCCGCGAAATGGCGCACATCATCCTCAAACTTGAAGCGCTAACCGACTACGACAAGGGTCAGACCTGTTCCGTCGGCATCATCAACGGCGGTACACTGACCAACGTCGTTCCCGAAGACTGCACCATCAGCGTCGATATCCGTATTCCCGACATGGACGCCGCCCACGAAGTCATGGCATATGTCGAGGGCCTCACCCCCGAGGACCCGGATTGTGTGATCACCGTCGACGGCGGCGTTGACCGGCCGCCCTATGAAAAGTTCGAAGGCATCGAAAAGCTGTTCGAGCATGCCAAGGCATGCGCCGCTGAAATCGGCTTTGAATTGCAGGATCTCAAAACCGGCGGCGGGTCGGATGGCAACTTTACCGGCGCGCTCGGCATCCCGACACTGGACGGTCTCGGTGCCGATGGTCACG
Source organism: Rhodospirillales bacterium (assembly GCA_965227245.1). Classification (GTDB taxonomy): domain Bacteria; phylum Pseudomonadota; class Alphaproteobacteria; order Rhodospirillales; family Casp-alpha2; genus UBA4479. Next base: position 330,402 of record OZ245728.1, read on the forward strand.
GGGCACATTCAAACGACGAGTTCATCTATTACTCGAGCCTCGTCGAACGCTGCCGCTTGATGATCCGGATGATGGAAACGCTTGAATAGCTGCGGGCTAGGTCTGGAAACCCGGTCCGTTGAAGTCTGACGGCCAGCTCATGGTGACGCTTGTGCCTTCGCCGTGTTCGCTTTCGATATCCATGCGCCCGCCCATTGCGGCGATCAGCTTGGCGCAGATATAAAGGCCGAGACCCGACCCCCGTTCACTGCGATGCACCGCATAGGGGCCTTCGTGCAGGAACGGATCACCGATTTTTTCAAGGGTCGACGGGGTCATGCCTTCACCGCTATCCGTCACCTCGACGGCGATGTGCCCGTTGTCGGCGATGTACCACCGGACCCTGATTTCCGCACCCTCGGTACTGTACTTCGCCGCATTCGATATCAGGTTGTTGAGAATCTGTACGGTTGCACGCTGATCATTGCTGACCGTTTCGGGAAATCCGTCGGCTTTCTCCAGAACCACGCTGAGCTTCTTGGCTTCGGTAATCGGCCGCATCCGCTTGAGCGCATGCTCCGTACAGGCAATGGCATCGAACACGTTCCGGTCCAGAACAAGCTTGCCGCTCTCGAGCTTGGTCGTATCGAGAATGTCGTTGACGATCGACAGCAACAATTGCCCGCTGTTGTTGATATCCGAAATATAATCCTTGTAGGCGTCATGACCCATCGGCCCCAGACTTTCAGCAAGTATCATGTCGGAAAACCCGATGATCGCATTCAGCGGCGTACGCAGGTCATGACTGATGTTGGCCAGGAATTCCGATTTGTACTGCGCAGCTTTTTCCGCCACTTCCTTGGCGTCGCGAAGATCCTGTTCGCTCTTCTTCATGTCCGTGATGTCGATCTGAACGCTGACGAAACCGCCCTGCTTCATCTGCCGATCGACGGTCTTGATCCAGCGCCCGTCCTTCAGGCGGACGACGAACGAGCCTTGAAGATTGCGGCGGTACTCGGCCTTGCGCTTAAGGTATTCCTCGCCGCAGCCGTATTCGTCGCCGATGACGACATTGCCGCGCTCTATATCGATGCGGCCAAGTTCGGCAAAGTGAACGCCCGTCTTCGCTTCTTGTGATGTGTAGCCGTATAGTTCACGGAAATTCTGATTGCATGCGACAAGCTTGCCATCCGCATCGTAAATGACGATGGCTTCGGAGATGTTATCCATCGCCTCGGCGATGACGTTCTCCGCTTCAAGCTCCTCCATCCGGGACCGCAATCTTGCGATCTCATCTCGAAGGGCCTGGACTTCTCCCCCAGAATTCGCGTCCATAACCTCAGAGCCATTTTTATGTTTATCGAAACACTATTTAGAAGTGCATTGAAATTCACTCTATCAATCTGAAGATAACGTTAAACGTAATTTGTAGCATAATCACCAAGATGTCTCTAATGGCTTAGCAGACGTCCCGGACGGGCTGAAGTCTGACGGCCGTTTTCGTAAACAAGATCGCCCGACACCATGACATACTCGATACCATCGGACGGTGTTGTCGGCTTCTCGAAGGTTGCCCGGTCAAGCACGGTCTCAGGGTTGAAGATCGTGATATCCGCCACCGCCCCTGTACGAAGCACCCCGCGGTCCCGGAACCCGAACACGCCTGCCGTGTGACCGGTCATTTTGTGCACGGCGGTTTCCAGCGAGAAAAGTCCCTGTTCGCGTGCGTAATATCCCAGAACACGCGGGAACGTCCCCCACAGGCGGGGATGCGGCGCATTGGTCCCGGGGATGCCGTCCGAGCCGACCATGGCACGGGGGTGCATCAGCACGCGGCGTACATCGTCTTCATGCATGGCGAAATAGATCGCCTGCGCCGGCAGAAGTTCCTCCGCCGCTTCGGCTTCGCTCATGCCCCATTCCTCGGCGATATCCTTCAAGTACCATCCTGCCGTGCGGGGATGTTTATCAGAGGCCACGATCAGAACCTTTTCGGCAACCGATATGCGGTCGATCATCAGCGCCGTGGCGCTGGCGACATAAGGATAAACATCAAAATGAATGGTCTGCCCTTCGGCTAGTTGTTCGATCCGCTTCAAAGACAGTTTGGTGCCGCCCCAGTTATCGCGCCCCGTGACCTTGTGATGCGACAGCACCACGGCGATCCCCCCGGCACGGCCGATCTCGGCGGCTTCCTCGATGGAGGATACCAGCGCCTCCGCTTCGTCGCGCAGATGCGTGGCGTAAAGCCCGCCGTATTTCCCCGCTTCCTCGGCCAGCGCCGCGACTTCCGATGTCGGTGCATTGAAGCCCGCCGGATACATCAGGCCCGAACTGATGCCGATGGCGCCGGCCTGCAGGGTTTCGCGGACCTTGTCGCGCATCCGGGCGATTTCCTGATCGGTGGCCGGCCGCTTGACATCCCCCTTCATGGCTTCAGCGCGCAACGTGTTATGCCCACACAGCATGGCCGCATTGACGGCGGGCGGCGCCTTGGCAAACGCCGCCGCATAAGCGGCAAAGGTCGGAAACCGGTATTGGCTTTTATTCCCCAGCAAGGACATCGGCACCGGCATGTCCCAGTCATCGTCCGGCAGGAACGGCGCCAGGCTGACCCCGCAATTACCCGTGATCACCGTGGTGACGCCCTGCGTCACCTTGCAGGCCATCCCCGGATCGTCGAGCAGTGCGCGGTCATCATGGGTATGGCAGTCGATGAAACCGGGCGCGACCACATGACCCTTGGCATCTATCCGATGATCCGCCTTGATCCCCGACACATCGCCCAGCGCGGTAATCCGGTCCCCCGAAACGGCGACGCCGCCGCCGTAACGCGCCCCCCCGGTGCCGTCGATGACAACGGCGTTTTCAATGACGATATCGGCGGACGTGGTCATGCATCTGGTCCCTTCATGAATCAACGGCCTTTAATAACGGCCCAACATTGGAATGTGCCCGGCGGCGTCGGCGATCGTCTCAGCCCCCTGCACATCGAAGCTGAGTGTGCGGTGCGACAGGGCGGACGCCCGTTCGCCCTTTTCGCTGCCGTGACCGGCAAGGACATGAACGCCCCCGGCACAGCCGGCGCGCTTCGCCGCCTCGATATCGCCGGCGCGGTCGCCGACGATCCAGGACCCGTCAAAGGTGATCGGCAGCAATTCGGCCGCAGCCAGCAGCATACCCGGATTGGGTTTGCGGCCGGGATGGTTATCGACGTCATAGGGTGCAACACCGTTCGCGTGATGCGGACAGGCGAACACGGCATTGATGTACGCCCCCTCGGCCGCCAGTTCGTCCAGCATGGCCTCCTGCACGGCGATGAATTCCTTCCAGCCGTATATGCCCCGGCCGATCCCGGCCTGGTTGGTGACGATGACGACCAGCACTTCGCGGGCGTTCGCGGCGCGGACCACATCCGCCGCACCGGGCGTGACCTTCATGTCGGCAACCTTGTGCAGATAGTGAACTTCCTCGACCAGTACGCCGTCACGATCAAGGAACAATGCGGGTCTGGGTGTCATGCCCTGCGGACGGGTCAGAACCTGCCGCCAGAGACCGTCATCGCCGATGACGGCGCCAAAAGGAAGATGCTCGGGGATCATCACTGAAATGTCGGCCTTGTCTGTCTCGCGTTTCGATCAAGGCCCGAGTATGCTCCATCCCATGCAGCCGATCAAAGCCCCGATGGAACAGAAAGACAGCGAATCCGAAACGATCCCCGCACCAGCCATTATTGGCCCGTTCTGGCTGAGGTGGCTGCTGATCGGGTTCGGCTGGCTGATGATCTGCGTCGGTATTATCGGCATCTTCGTCCCGGTGATGCCGACGACGGTGTTTCTGATCGCCGCGCTATGGGCGTTTTCCCGCAGTTCGCGCAAGTTTCAGCAATGGCTGTGGACCCATCCCGTTTTCGGCCCGCCTGTCCGCAACTGGCATCTGTATCGGGTGATTCCGATCCGCGGCAAGGTGCTGGCCGTCATCGTCATGACGCTGAGTTTTGTCTATGTTGCGGTCTGGGTGGCCGAGGACTGGCAGCTGCCGGTCATCGTCGGGGCAATCATGCTGCCGGCGGCATTATATATCGTGACGCGGCGAAGCCGCCCACCGGCATCCGATGCTTAAACATAGCGGTCGGCGAGATGCAGGCCGACCACACCGATCACGATCAGGGCGATGCAGCCGTACTTGATCAGGCTCGACGGTTCCGACAGGAAAACCATGCCGATGATCGAGACCAGTGCCGTACCAACACCGGCCCAGATCGCATAGGCCGTCGACACCGGCAGTCCCTTCAGCGCCAATCCAAGACAGGCAAAGCTGGCCAGATAGCCGACGATGGTGATCACCACGAACAGCGGTTTCGTGAAACCTGCGGACAGTTTCAGGGAAATGGTTCCCATCACTTCAAGGGCGATGGCACCAAACATGAAAAGCCAGAGCATCTGAACCTCCACCTGTTGCTTTTCTTCTCACCCGGCGCTTCGCGCCACCTTCTCGCATGGGAGAGGGGTGGGTGAGCGGGAGTCCCCTCCCAGGGAGAGGGGCGAATGACCTAGACGTTGAATTTGAACAGCATCAGATCGCCGTCCTTGGTGAGGTATTCCTTGCCTTCCTGGCGGACCTTGCCTGCGTCCTTGCAGGCCTGCTCACCGCCGAGGGTGATAAAATCGTCATAGGCGATCGTTTCTGCGCGGATAAAACCCCGCTGGAAATCGGTGTGGATGGCACCCGCGGCTTCCGGGGCCTTGGCGCCATTGCGCACGGTCCAGGCGCGGACTTCCTTCGGTCCCTGCGTAAAAAACGTGATCAGGTCGAGAAGCCGGTAGCCCGCCTGAATGACCCTCGCCAGACCGGTCTCCTCAAGGCCGATGGTTTCGAGAAATTCGGCTTTTTCTTCGGCCGTGCCGAGTTGCGCGATCTCTTCTTCGATCTTTGCCGAAATCACCACGGCTTCAGCGCCTTCGGCAGCGGCCTTTTCGAACACCCGTGCCGATTGGCTGTTGCCATCGGCGGCGGCATCTTCCTCGACGTTGCAGATGTACAGAACCGGCTTGCCGGTCAGAAGCTGGAGCATCTTGAAGGCTTTTTTCTCGTCGGCGGCGACCTCGAGCATCCGTGCCGGTTTACCGGCACGCAGCAAGTCGAGCGCACGCCCACACAAAGCGAGTTCCTTCGCCGCTTCCTTGTCGCCGCCACGGATACGCTTGGTCAGCGGGATCTCACGCTTTTCCAGGCTTTCCATGTCGGCCAGCATCAACTCGGTTTCCACGGTTTCGGCATCGGCAATGGGGTCGATCTTGTTTTCGACGTGGGTGATGTTTTCGTCCTCGAAACAGCGCAGCACATGGCAGATCGCATCGACTTCGCGGATATTGGCGAGGAACTGGTTGCCGAGCCCTTCACCCTTCGACGCGCCGCGCACAAGACCGGCGATATCGACGAACTCCAGACTCGTCGGGACCGTCTTTTCCGGTTTCGCGATTTTCGCAATGGCTTCCAGCCGCGCATCGGGGACGGAGACCCGCCCCGTGTTCGGCTCGATGGTGCAGAACGGGAAATTCGCCGCTTCCGCCTGCGCGGTCTGTGTCAGCGCATTGAACAGGGTCGATTTGCCGACGTTGGGCAGGCCGACGATACCGCAGTTGAAACCCATCTTTTATGCCTCTTCGTTGTTACCCGAGCCGTCCGTGCCCGGCCGGGGCGCATTGGGACGGTTGGGACTGATGCGATGTGCGACCTTGCTCATGAACGATGGATCGTCTTCCGACAGCACGTCGTCCAGAAACTCGGCACAGCCGTCGAGCATCGGCTCCAGCCATACATTGTCTGCCTTGGCGAAGTCCCTGAGCACGTAATTCTTCACTTCGCTTTTCTCGCCCGGATGACCGACCCCCATGCGAACCCGGGCATACGCAGCACCGATTCCGGCGTGGATCGACCGCAGGCCATTGTGACCGGCATGCCCGCCACCCCGCTTGACCCGGAGCTTGCCCGGTGCCAGATCGATTTCATCGTGAAAGACGATGATGTCTTCCGGCGGAATTTTGTAGAATGTCGCCGCCGCCAGAACCGAGCGACCGCTGTCGTTCATGTAGGTTAACGGTTTCAGGGCCAGAACCTTCCGGCCCGCGACGGTCCCATCGGAAATTTCGCCCTGGAACTTGGCGCGCCAGGGCGAAAAACCATGGCGGCGGACGATTTCGTCCACCGCCATGAAACCGATATTGTGACGGTTTGCGGCATAGGTTTGACCCGGATTGCCGAGACCGACCACGAGAAACATGAGAAACCTCCACCCTGGAAATTATCCAGGGAATTATCCCGGAATTAATCCTCGGATTTCTCTTCGTCGTCACCGTCTTCTTCATCACCATCATCGGCTGCAGCTTTGCTGTCGCCCTCTTCGCCGTCTTCGTCTTCACCTTCTTCGGCTTCGGTGAAGACCGTCGGTGCGGCGATTGTCGCAACCGTGAAGTCACGATCGATGGTCTGCTCAACCCCTTCCGGCAGTGTGATCGCGCTGATGTGCAGCGAATCACCAATTTCCAGACCGCTCAGATCGGCGATCAGGCTCTCAGGGATGTTGTCCGGCGAGCAGCGCAGTTCGACTTCGTGGCGCACCACGTTCAGAACGCCGCCTTCCTTCAGGCCCGGGCAGGTGTCTTCGTTGATGAACTCGACGTAGACGTTAACCGCCAGGCGCGTTTTGGCGCTGAAGCGCATGAAGTCGACGTGGATCGGCAGATCGTTGATCGGGTGCGTCTGCAGATCACGCGCCAGCACTTTGTATTTGTCACCGCCGACGGCGATTTCATACACGTGCGAAAAGAAACCGGCCTTGCTGTATTCCTTCATCAGATCGACAGGGTCGAGGGAAATCAGCACGGGTTCCTGCTTGTTGCCGTAAATAACACCAGGGACACGTCCCTCGCGGCGCACAGCACGAGCGGCCCCCTTGCCGGCACGATCGCGAAGCTCCGCATTCAGAGGATGGGCTTGAGCCATAATAAATCTCCTTGCTCAATGTTGCGGACGGCCTCCAGGGGTGTCCGTCCACGTTACCGGCCCAACCACTGGACCGGAATTCCTGTAGATCAATCAAAAAGCGACGATACCGAGCTTTCCTGACTGATCCGCTGCATGGCCTCGCCGATCAGCGGCGCGACCGTCAGTTGATGTATGTTCTGGGCGACCCGAACCGCTTCAGTTGCCTGAATGCTGTCAGTGATGATCAGCTTTTCCAGCGGCGACGACGTAACCCGCGCCACGGCGCCGCCTGACAGCACACCGTGGGTGACGATGGCGGAGACGGACGAGGCCCCCTGTTCCATCAGTGCCACGGCGGCATTGCAAAGCGTACCGGCGCTGTCGACGATATCGTCGACCAGAATACAGTGACGGCCTTCGGCCTCACCGATGATATTCATGACTTCCGAGACCCCGGCACGTTCGCGACGCTTGTCGATGATCGCGAGGTCGGCATTCAGACGCTTGGCCAGGCTCCGGGCACGAACAACACCGCCGACGTCGGGCGATACGATCACCAGCTTGTCGGTTTCACCGTTCATTTCGGACTGGATATGCTCACCCAGCACCGGCTCGGCGAACAGGTTATCGGTCGGAATGTCGAAGAAACCCTGAATCTGTCCGGCGTGCAGGTCCATGGTGAGGACCCGGTCGGCACCGGCTTCGGTGATCAGGTTAGCGACGAGCTTGGCGGAAATCGGTGTGCGGGGGCCGGATTTGCGATCCTGGCGGGCATACCCGAAATACGGAATGACCGCCGTCACCCGGCGCGCCGAGGCGCGGCGGAGCGCATCCAGCGTAACCAGAAGCTCCATCAGATTGTCGTTCGCCGGATAAGACGTCGACTGCACGACGAAGACGTCTTCGCCACGCATGTTCTCTTCGATTTCGACGAAAATCTCCATATCCGAAAAACGCCGCACGCTGGCCTTGGTCAGCGGCAGGTTCACGTAGGCGGAGATCGCTTCGGCGAGTGGCCGATTGCTGTTGCAAGCAATGATTTTCATGCGTCGTACCTGTGCCCCGGAAAAAGCGCGCGGAACATACCAACCCGATCATGGCCTGTAAACGCTTTGATGACCGGTTTCTGCGACTTTTGATTTTATATAAATACCGGGATCAGTAGGATGTCGGTGGCGGCGGCGCCCGTCCCGGCACCGCCTGCAGCTGCACATCCGGGAAATCGGGCAGCGGTTCGCGGCTGGTCAGGTGTTGGTCGGCGTCGCTGAACAGGTCCTTGATGCCCCGAACGGCGGCATGTGAAACGGCTTCGGCAACTTGCCCCCATTCCCCGTTCAGACTGCCTGCGACCACGGTGTTTTCCTGAACCGCCTTGCCGACTTCTTCGCCGGTGACGGTGTTCACCCGCCAGATGATGCGGATATATTGCCGCCCGCTGACCGGCTCTCCGGTATTGACGTCGCCCTGAATGACGAACCCGGCCTGTCGCGGGTCTTCCGAAATCGTCAGATCCCGGTCGCGAAGCGCTGATTTAAGTGCTGCCGTCAGGGCCTCGTTGCCGTTACCGGGGGCGCCCCGGACAGGTTTGATCAGGAATGACGGCTGCCCCCAGCGGACCTTGGCGAAAGCCGCCCCCCCGGACCCGGCGGGACGGGCATCGTCGGGAAGTCGCTTGTCCGTATCCATCGACGGCGTCAGCGCATCCAGGAAGCTGCCGCTGTCCTCTTCGGTTGCGGACGTCGCGGGCGTAATGCCGCCCGGTGGCGGCTGAACGATGCTGCTGCCGGGGGTCAGACGCTGCGGTCCCGACGATGCAGCCACGCTGTCAGCAGCTCCGGGCATGGGCGTCAGCAGCGACGGCAGTCCTTCGGGTGGTGCACTGGCGGTTTCCACCCCGGAGCCGATGGCTGGCGGTTGAACGGGTGCAGCGCCGGGGGGCGTCAACCTGACCGGCGCCGCTTCGCCGCTGACGGACGCGGAACCGGACGGCTGCATCTCTGTCATCCCCGGCGAATGCACCACCTGACCGTTGGTTGCCTCGGCAATCCGTGCCAGTGGCTGTGCTTCCGGCTCGCGGATCGGTGACGGTGACAGGCCGGGCCGCATGTCGCGGGTCTCAGCGTTTGCCTGTTGCTCCAACTGGCGCATTTCCATGGTCGTTGCGGGCCCGGATTGAGGAACCGCCGGCGCTGCCGCCTCCTGACTTTGAGCGTTGGTATCTTCAGGCCGGTACATGGCCGACATCACCGGAGGGCCGACCTCGCTATTGACCATTGCCGCCAGTTTCGGCGCCACGTCATCAATAATCAGATTGATCGCCTCGGGGGCCGCATTGCGCCACATCAGGGCATCGATCACCACCTTCTGGCTATAGCTCGCAACATGGGTGCCATAGGGAGCCCGGATCGCCCAGTCGACACCGAGCCAGACCACATTGCCGCGAACATCGGCGCTGGTCACCTTGCCGACCACCGAGGCACCGGCCTGGTTCGGTTCAAACGAGAGAATTGCAGGATGGTTTCTGTCGCGAATCCCGGCGGCGATGGCATCGGCAAGGATCAGCCCGGTCCGCGTCGGTGCGCCTTCCAGCGGCACGACGAAGATGACGCCTGCCATGTCCGCGCCGGCGGGGCCCGATTCGCTGCTCATGCTGGCGCTTGCGGGCGGGGATGCGGCGTTGTCAGAACTGCAACCGGAAAGCACCAACGTGAGGCTCAGCAAGGCATAGACGGCAAGAGACAACGTCCGGCCACGGATGCCCGGCCGCCACGAATTCCCATGTCTCGAGATCCATGTCGCCACCTCTAGAATCTACCAGTCCCGGCGGCCGTTTTCAGTAAAAACAGGCGTTCAGGCCGGGATCGTGGGTCAACCCGGCGGCGGCGGCGCCCGTCCCGGCACCTGCTTGAGGGGCCCCGTGATCGATGACGAGGACGGCGGCAGCACGCGGGGCTTACGCGGTGCACCGAGATCCGGCCCCCGCAAGCGGGTCGGGTCGTGGCGTTCGACCACGGCCCTGATGCCGTCACTCGCCGCCGCCGCGACAAAGGCCGCGGTCCGCCCCCACCGGCCATCGAGGCTTCCCGCCGCGACCATGTTGGATTGCTCGGCACGGCCCAGTTCCTTGCCGTCGATATCCTTGACCAGCCACAGAATGCGGATTTTCTGGGCGTCGTTGTCCGGTGCGCCCATCTCCACATTGCCGGTCAGCGTAAATAGGGCTTCTTCGGGTTTATTGGTCAGCTTGACACCGCCGCCGCCCAGCGCCACCGACATGGCACGGCGGAGCGACGCATTCCCGTCTCCGGGGGCACCGGTCACCTCACCGATCAGCAGTGCCGTCCGGCCCAGCAACCGGTCCTGCCCGGCAATGCCGTATCTATCCCCGAGCACCCGCTGGGCGACCCTGTCACTGATGTCCTTGCCGATCTGCTGCAAAAGCGGCTGGGCGCCGTAGTCCCATTCAATCCGTGTCGTCTCCACGTTCTGGATAAAACTTTCGACCAGTTCCCCGGTACGCGATGCCAGCGTCCAGTCAATGGTAATCAGGCTGGCGGCATCAGGCTTGCCGTCATTGTCGATGACGGTGCCGGTCAGCAGGTACTGACTGCCGTCAAAGCCGGTCATCGCCGCCGGAATTTCATGGGTCTTTTCCAGACCGCTGATGATTGAATCAGCGATCAGCTTGCCCATCGGCAGCGTGGTGCCGTCGAGCGGCTGAACTTCCACCCCTTCAAAGAAAATATCGCGTGCAAGCTTGTTGCCGCCATCGCCTTCATCGCGGCCGAACGGCCGCGGCAGCGGACCGCATGCGTTGAGGGTCATCACCACCAGGCAGAACAGGGCAAGTGCGCGCATCACGATCCTCAGCTCACACGGGACCGAAGCCGATCACGCACGTCGCCAGCATGCCCAGCATCAGTACGATCAGGAAGATCATCATATGCGGCATGGTGTGTTACGCCTTGTGGATCAGATCAAGCGGTGAGCGTGACAGACGTTCCGCTGCCCCATCCGTTGTCAGCACCGTTTCCCCCAGGCACATGGCCAGCTGGGCATCGCTGTCGAAAATGATCATATGACAGAAATAGACCATCCCAGGTTCGATCTCGACCGGGTTGTCGGCATACAGCATTGGCCAGTCCATCCAGTTCGGCTGAAACGTGGTGCCGAGGCTGTAACCGCAGGCATTCAACCTGTGTTCGCGCATCCCGGCCCGGTCGATCACATCCGCATGCGCCTGAAACGCGTCGCCGACGATATTTCCGGGGCGCAGCGCATCCTCGACCGCCAACAGCGCCTCATGCGCCACATCGTACATCTGTTTCTGACGTTCCGGCAGGTCGCCGAAGACGAGTGTCCGGAACATCGCCGCATGATAGTGCAGATACGCCCCCGCCCATTCGATGTTGAGCTGATCGTTCCGATCAAGGCTGCGGCGTCCGGCCTTGGTCCGGCACAGCAGGGCATCTTCAGCAGACCCGATGATGAACGGGTTGCCGGGATAACCGCCGCCACCCCTGAACACAGCCCCCTGCATCGCCGCCAGCACCTCGGACTCTGACACTCCCGGCGCGGCCACCTCGATCGCCGCATCCAGTGCATCATCCGCCAGTTCGGCGGCACGGCGCACATAGGCGATTTCGGCCGGGCTTTTGACGACCCGCAACCGGCTGATCAGTTCGGAGGCATCTTCCAGATCGCAAAACCCGTCAAGCGCCGCATCCAGACGCTTCCCGTTCCTGGCCGTAAGGCCGTAGGATTCGTATTCGACGCCAAGGCGCTTCCCCTTGCAGCCGTGCTCTTCGAGGATTCCGCGCAGTTCGCGCGCCGGTTCGGCGTCCGGTGCATCGACCCATATCCGGATATCCTGAATAACCGACGTGTTCTGCGCCTGGCGCAGGTCCGGGGCGCGGGTCAGCAACGTCATGGTGCCGTCCGCCCCCAGGTACAGGCACTGGAAGAACACATACCCAAAGGTGTCGTAACCGGTCAGATAGTACATGCTTTCCTGGCGGAACAGCAGCATGCCGTCGAGGCCCGCTTCCGCCATTGCCGCGCATGTCCGGTCCCGGCGGCCGGAAAATTCCGCCTTGCTGAAATGAAGTGACATTATCTGTTATCCTTCCAGAACGATTGCCGACAGTTCCCGACCGTAATCCGGCTCGCCACGATGCGTGGTCCGGCGATAACTGAAGAATCTGTCTTCATCTTTATATGTATCGAGCGGCAGTACTTCGATCGATCCGACCCGGCATTCCGACAGACGAAAGCGGACGTATCCGGACAGATCGAATTGAAACTTTCCGGGCCCGGCGCCGTCGACAAAGAAACGGCCGTTCCCGGATCCGGCTTCCATGAAAGACGAGCGGAATTCGGCGCCCACTTCATAGGACGGTTGCTGAATGCACGGTCCCACGGCAGCGCTGATCCGGTCCGGATGAGCACCGGCATCGACCATCAGCTCGACGGTGGCATCGATGACGCCGCCAAGCGCCCCTTTCCAGCCCGCGTGCGCGGCACCGACAACCCCTGCCTCGGCATCGCAGAACAGAACCGGCGCACAGTCCGCGGTCAGAATTCCCAGCACGATACCCGGCTCGTCCGTCACCATGGCATCCGCTTTCGGGGCGTCGGCGAGATTCCAGACATTATCGACCGTAACGGCTATCGGCGAATGATGCTGGTGCACCGTCACCAGACGGTCCGGTTCCTGATCCAGGACGGCCATGGCGCGGGCGCGGTTGTCGAGCACCGCCCCCCGGTCATCGTCAGATCCGGGACCGCAGTTCAGCGATGTATAGATGCCGCTGCTGACCCCGCCCTGGCGGGTAAAAAACATATGTCGGATGCCCGGCTGACCGGTGAGATTTTGAGCTGTAATCATTGGGGGATTATTCCTGAAACCGCACCCGCATGAAAGGCCCCGTGGCGTGGAATCAGCATCCCTATTTACATATTCTATGCATCGAATATGTTTGTGGGTAGATAATGGACGAAAAGCCGAAAGGGAGAGCAGAGATGTACAGGACAATCAAGTTGACCGCCGCCGGCCTGGCCTGCGCCACCGTGTTTGCCTTGGGCAGCCATGAAGCCCGCGCTGCCGATGTGCTTGGGGTCAAGACCATCGGGACCGAACTGGCCAGAGATGTCGCCGACAAGACCGTCGCCGCCTGCACCGCCAAGGGGTATTCCGTCAGCGCCGTCGTCGTGGATCGCGGCGGGAACACCATTGCCGTCCTGCGCAGCCAGTTTGCCGCCGTACAGACCATCACCATCGCCGGCGGCAAGGCCCGCGGCGCCATCATGGCCGGGACACCGACGTCTGAACTGCGCGCCAGCCGGCCCGAACTTGCCGCCAACCTGAACCTTCTTGAAGACGTCAAAATGATGGATGGCGGACTGCCGATCAATGCCGCCGGGGTGCGGATCGGCGCCGTCGGCGTCAGCGGCGCACCGGGTGGTGACATCGACGAAGCCTGCGCCCAGGAAGCGCTCGACGAACTCGCCGACCGTTACGAATTCGCCCAGTAGTTCAGGGAATCCCCCCGGGCCGGCGCGGATTGATCTGTATCAAAGCGCGGTATGAAAACGGGACTTATATATATTCATCAATATGAATATTTAGGAGAGTCCTATGACCAGCAACGTTGGCGGCATCGACCGCATGCTTCGTATTGTCGTTGGCATCGCCCTGATCGCGTTTGCCCTGTTTTCAGGCCATGAATATGCCATTTGGGGATGGGTCGGTGTCGTGCCGCTGGCAACCGGTCTGATTCGCTGGTGCCCGGCCTACCTGCCGTTCGGCATCAAGACCTGCAAAACCGGCCAGTAAGGACTAGGCCCAACTGACGGTCTCGAACCCCGGCGGTGCCGGGGCATCGGGATGGGTCAGGGCCATCGCCTTGAACAGCCGCCCCATGGCGTCCGTATCGACCAGACGCCGCCGTGCCGTGGCGATATCCTGTGCCTGGGATTTATCGGCACCGGCCAGCAAAGCCGCCGCCCGCGCCGCGATGCCGAGCCGTTCCAGCAGATCACCCTGCGTCAGCGGTCCCCAGACACGGGCCCCCGCCGCAGCGGCTGACCGCCCGGCGGCATCGAAATCGACATGCACTGTCAGGTCCTGTTCACCGGGATCCGCCAGCGGGTCGGCAAACCCATGTCCCTTCAGGGCCTGCAGAGTATCGCCAAGACCGGATGGTGCGTGGCCGTAATCGATCAGCAACGCCGCGCCGCCCGAGTGCGTCAGCCGGTCGGAGATCGCAGCCGTCACATCGCGCACGGCATCGGAAACCTCGAAGATGCTGCCCGGTTCGGCTTCTCGGAGTGAGGCCGGGATATCACAGTCATCCACCGCCTCACCGATGACGAATTCGAATGCATTCCGTTTCATATCAATCCGCCGTTCATGCCAGGCGTCCTGATGACGGATTAATTGCCGGGCCGGCAGGGCGTCGAGAAACTCATTCGCGATCAGTATCAGCGGGCCGTCCGGCACCCCGGTTAAATCCCGGTGCCAGTTGACCGGCGATGCCGACCCGGCTAGCGTTTTCTCCTGAACCGCCTTCAAGGCCGGGCTGGTCTCCACCATGTGCACATTCATCGCCCCGGCAAACCCCGGCACGTTTGCCGTCGCCCGCAACGCATCCGCCATCAGGGTGCCCCGGCCGGGTCCGACTTCGACAAGCCGAAACGCACCGGGACTACCCATCTGCTGCCAGACCACTGCCGTCCAGAGCCCCAGAAGCTCCCCGAACATCTGCGAGATTTCCGGCGCCGTCGTGAAGTCGCCACGGCGGCCGAACGGATCGCGGGTCATGTAGTAGCCGTGTTCGGGATCGGCGAGACACGCCTGCATCCAGTCCGCGACCTTCAGCGGGCCGTCCCGTTCTATGCGTGCCGTCAGCTTTGCCGCAAGCGGCGACATCTCAAACCGGGCCCCGTCTGCGTGCCCGGACGATGAAATAGACACCGGCGGCGATCATCGGCAGGGACAGCCACTGTCCCCACGTGGTGCCGAATGTCAGGAATCCGATATAGGCATCGGGTTCGCGGAAAATCTCGCCGATACTCCGCGCGATGCCATATCCGGCGATGAACGTGCCCATCAGCAGGCCCGGACGGCGGCGCACCGATTCGTTGCGCGACAGGGCGAACATCACGGCAAACAGAACAAGCCCCTCGAACGCGGCTTCGTAAAGCTGGCTCGGGTGGCGTGGGTCGGGGCCGCCGGTCGGGAACACGACCGCCCACGGAACGTCCGCCGGACGCCCCCAAAGCTCACCGTTGATGAAATTGGCGACGCGCCCGAAAAACAGGCCGATCGGGGCGACACAACCCAGCAGATCACCGAAGCGCAGCGGATGAATGCCCCGCTTGCGGGTAAACAGAATTGCGGCGATGACCACGCCCAGGAAGCCGCCATGGAACGACATGCCGCCTTCCCAGACGGCGATGATCTTGGCCGGGTGCGCCATGTAGTAATCGAGCTGATAGAACAGCACCATGCCGATCCGCCCGCCGAGGATCACCCCCACCGTCGCCCAGACCAGAAAGTCATCGACGGCGTCGGTCTCGCAGACCGGGGGCGTCATCCGGCACAGCCGTTTCATGTATGCCCAGCCCAGGACCAGCCCGGCGACATAGGCCAGCGAATACCAGCGGATGGCAAAGACACCGACCTCGAAAATGACCGGGTCTATATTCGGGAACGGGAGGGCGAAGAACATGATCCGTCAGCGGCCCACTCAGCGGTAGGGGTCGTCGGCGGCAAGGAAGTCGCGCACATAACGGCCGACACCGTCTTCGAGGGATGTAAACTGCCCCGTGTAACCGGCGTCGCGAAGCCGCGACATGTTGGCTTCGGTAAAGTACTGGTACTTGTCGCGGATGTCTTCCGGCGTCGGCACGTACTCGACCTTGAAGTCCCGGCCCATGGCCGCGTAAACGGCGCGGGCTAGATCGGCGAAACTGCGCGCCTTGCCGGTGCCCAGATTGAACAGACCCGACACCGACGGCGTTTCCAGCAGCCAGCAGATCACGTTGACGCAATCGTCGACGGCAACGAAATCCCTGAGTTGGCCGCCGTCTTCGTAATCCGGATGGTGCGACTTGAACAGACGGCAGGTTTCGGCCTTCGCCGCCAGCGGCTGAATCTGCGAGACCACACTCGCCATCCGGCCCTTGTGATATTCGTTCGCGCCGTAAACGTTAAAAAAGCGCAGCCCCGCCCACTGCTCCGGACGGGCATGACCGGCGGCCAGTTCCTGCGCCACCCATTTGTCGAACAGCAACTTTGACCAGCCGTAAGGGTTCAGGGGCCGAAGCCGGTTCAGGGCTTCTGGCGACATATCGTCATCGAACCCTTCGGCCCCGTCCCCGTACGTCGCCGCCGACGAGGCATATATATAGGGGATGTCCTGTTCGGCAGACCACAGCCAGAGATCGCGGCTGAGCCGGAAATTATTCTCGATGACCCTGTCGGCGTCGGTTTCCGTCGTCGCCGATATCGCCCCCATGTGGACGATGCCCTTTACAGCGTGAGCATTCGCTTTCAGAAACGAATGGACGTTATCGGGGTGGACAATGTCATGCAGGGTTCGCTTGGCCAGATTCCGCCACTTGTCGCCGTCGCGCAGCCGGTCGACGATCACCAGCGGCCCCGCGCCCCGGGCTTCGAGCGCCGCCGCTACATTCGATCCGATAAATCCTGCGCCGCCGGTAATTACATACATGCTGTTGCCTCTTGTTTCCGTGATCCCTTATAGGCCCCGGAACGTGAGCCGGGCAAGCGCCACCGGCTTGCAGTGCGCATTGCAAAGGACCATATTCAACGCGGACAAAGGAGCCTCCGATGCAAACGCAGAACAAGCTTTTCGACGATCTCGCCCGTGTCGCCAATGGTGCGGTGTCGACCCTGACCGGCATGAAGGATGAAATCGACGCCATGATCCGCCAGCGTCTGGAACGCTTCATGGGCGATGCCGATCTTGTGACCCGTGAGGAATTTGACGCCGTGAAAGCCATGGCAGCGAAGGCCAGAACGGAAAACGAAAAGCTCGAAGCCCGCATCAGGACGCTGGAAGACGCGCTGAAGAAGTCCGCAAAACCGGCGGCAAAAAGAAAATCGGCGGCTGCGAAACCTGCCGCCGCAAAACGCGTCAGCACATCCGGCAAAGCGGCACCGAAAAGCAAATCCTGACCCCGCGCGCCAAGTCCGGGGCCGCCGCAAAACCTTCACGTTCCGTCATGACATCTGTCAGGAGCGCGGATTTCTGCGGTTTTTTACCTATAAAACACAACAGGGTGTATAGGCTTGGCGATTATCCACAACAGTTTGCGTTTATTTTCTGAATTCCGCTTGCGCGTGATTCCGACATGGTGCAGGGTAAATCTTGTAGGTGATCGGATGGCTTAATCAATATCTAGCGATCACCGCTAGGTATAGTGTTTGCGCTTCATTCGGTCCGATACCAACGCCGGCCGGGCATGAGAGGAGCGCTCCATGCGTATCACAGAACTATCCCGCGAAACCCCCCTCGCCAATCCCCTCGATATCGTCGAAAAAATCGTCGAATACAACGACTGGACTTTTGACCGCCGCAACGACCAGGAAATGGCGGTTCAGGTGCCGGGCACCTGGTGCGATTTCTCCATGTATTTCGCCTGGAACGATGACATGGGCGCGATGCACTTTACCTGTGCCTTTGACATGCGCGTCCCGGCCGACCGGCGCCAACCGGTCTTCGAACTGCTGGCCGAGGTCAACGAGCGTCTGTGGATGGGGCATTTCGGGATGTGGACCGATGAAGGTTTGCCGATGTACCGCCACGCGATGCCGATGCGGGGCCAGCAGGAACCGACACTCGAGCAGATGGAAGATTTGGTCGAAACCGCCATTATCGAGTGCGAAAAATTCTATCCGGCATTTCAATATGTGATCTGGGGCGGTAAAACCGCGGCTGAAGCAATTGCGGCCGCGATGATCGAGACCGCAGGAGAAGCATAGGACGTTTTTTGTATGACCGTTAAACTTCTGCTTGTCGGTGGCGGCAAGATGGGGAGTGCCATGATGGCCGGCTGGCTCAAGGGCAGCCTCTCCCCCGATGACGTGCTTGTCGTCGAACCTTTCGAAGACACCCGCAAACTCCTCAAAGAGACGATCGGTGTCGACAGTGTCGCCGATGCTGCCGGCATTCCCGCCGACGCGGCGCCGGAGACCATCGTGCTGGCGGTGAAACCGCAGATGATGGATGACGCAATTGCCGATTATGCCCGCTTTGCCGGTCCGGGATGCGTCTTCGTGTCAATCGCGGCGGGCAAGACCATAGACTATTTCGAAAAGAACCTCGGCCCCGAAGCGGCGATCGTGCGCGCCATGCCGAATACACCGGCGGCGGTCGGGCGTGGTATCACGGTTGGGTATCCCAACCATCTGGTTACGGAAGCCCAGCGCAAATGGGCCGATGAGTTGCTGCAGTCCGTCGGCGAGGTCGCCTGGGTCGATGATGAGGACAAGATCGACTGTGTTACGGCGCTCTCCGGCGGCGGTCCAGCCTATGTCTTTTTGCTGGTCGAGGTCATGGCCCAGGCCGGGATCGACAACGGCCTGCCGGCGGATCTGGCCATGCAGCTGGCACGCGCCACCGTCGCCGGTGCCGGCGAACTTTTGTATCAGGCCCCTGAAGAGGCCGCGACGCTGCGCCAGAACGTCACCAGCCCCGGCGGCACCACCGCCGAAGCCCTCAAGGTGCTGATGGCCGATGACGCCTTGCAGCCGCTGATGACCAAAGCCATTGCCGCGGCAACAAAGCGCTCCCGCGAACTTGCAGGTTAGACCGCAAATCCCCATTTCTGTATAATACGGCAATGGAGGATGCGAATGGCCGCAGCCAAAAAGAAAACCCAGCGCCGCAAGGCCGATGCCAGGACGGTCAACGACCGCCTGATCGACGCCGCGCTGGCACTGGCCGCCGAGCGCCCGTGGCACACCCTGTCCCTGCCCGAAATCGCCGAGCACGCGGGCGCGCCTCTCAGCGAGGCTTTGCTGAGTCTGCCCAGCCGTTTACATATCCAGCGTGCCCTCATCGACCGCATCGACGCGCAGGTCTTTTCCAGCCTTGAGGACGATCCTCTCGACGGCACCACCAGAGACAGACTATTCGATATTCTGATGCGCCGTTTCGATGCCCTGGACGGGCAGCAGGCCGCCATCCGCGCCATGCAACGTAGCGCCGGGCGCGATCTTCTCGGCTCCGCATGCCTCGGCACACGGGTGCTGAAATCCATGGCGCTCAGCCTGCAGGCCGCCGGCGTTTCCGCCGATGGCTGTATCGGTACGCTCAGAGCCAAGGCCCTTCTTGCTATTCAGATAAACGCGATGCGGGTCTGGGTCGCGGACGACGACCCCGGCCTCGCCCGGACCATGGCAGCGCTCGACAAAGGCCTCGCACGTGCAGAAAAAATAGCCTCCGGCAAGTATCGAAATCATCAAAACGCCGAAAAAGCCGCACAACAAAGCCAATAAACCCGCCACTTTCAGCGCATGCTGCGTACGCGAAATATTTTTTGTGCGCTGCACAAAAATCTATTGACTCTCAGCCTCGATACCTCCATATTGTCACCATGCTGCAGTGCAATATGAAATTTTTCATATGGCACGTACAGTGCACCAGTTTAAACGGGTGTCGCCGCACCCCAGTGAATGATGGAGATAGACCTATGTACGCTGATTTTTTCAAAATGGCCGAGAAAGCCAATCCTTTCTTCGCCGAATACACCAAGATCATGGCCGACTACGACCCGAAGAAAATGGCTGACGAATTCGCCAAGATGACCAAGGGTTACGACATGCCGAAATTCGACTTCGACGCCGTCATCGAACTGCAGAAGAAGAACTTCGACGCCCTGACCGCCGCCAACCAGGTTGCCGCTGAAGGCGCCCAGGCTTTCGCCAAGCGTCAGTCCGAAATGCTGCAGCAGGCTCTTGAAGAAGTTTCGAAAATGATCGAATCCTTCTCGAAAATCGACAACCCGCAGGCTGTTGCCGCGGTCCAGGCCGACATGCTCAAAGGTGCTTTCGTCAAGTCCGTCGACAACACCCGCGAACTCGCCGACCTGATGACCAAGTCGAACACCGAAGCTTCCGACGCCCTCAACACCCGCGTCGTCGAAGCCCTGGAAGAAGTCAAGACGACCGTCCTGAAAGCTTCCAAAAAGAAGTAATCACACTTTCCTGAAGTGATGGTTGGGGCCGTACCGGGTAACCGGGCGGCCCTTTCTTTTTGCCCATTGGCTTTTGCTCTCTCATACTGAGCACTGGCCTTTTATGCCCCGCTCGGGCATTTTCCCCCAATTCAGACTATGGGGGATTGAAATATGGATGACGCCAGAGACCTTTCATTTGACGATTTTCTGAAAGTGGATATCCGCGTCGGCACCATCGTCCGCGCCGAGCCGTATCCCGAAGCCCGCAAAGCGGCGATCAAGCTTTGGGTCGATTTCGGTCCCGAGATCGGTGAACGAAAATCGTCCGCACAGATCACCAGACACTATGATCCGGAAACCCTGCCCGGCCGCCAGGTGCTGGGTGTCGTCAACTTTCCGCCCCGCCAGATCGGCAAGTTCATGTCGGAAGTACTGGTACTCGGCATCCCCGACGAAGAGGGGGAGGTTGTGCTGCTGAAGCCAGATCTGGATGTGCCGAACGGCGGGCGGATGTACTGACAGCCAATTCAAGCGTCATCCTGAACTCGATTCAGGGTCCATAAATCATCCACATCTTTATCGATGACCCAGTGGGCCCTGAATCAAGTTCAGGGCGACGGTTACTTGTATGTATCAAGCTGATACCTATTTCAATGGAAGGAGGAACTGCCATGCTTCGTCTCTTTCTGGTATCGATGATTGTCGTGCTAATCGCCCAACCTGTAGCCGCCCAGACCTTCGAGACTGAACATTATACGGTCAAGCTGACCGCCGTCGCCGACGGGCTGGATCACCCGTGGGGCATAGCGTTCCTGCCCGACGGCGCGATCCTGGTCACCGAGCGCGATCCCGGCTCGATCCGCATCGTCGAGAAAAACGGCACGCTGCGCCCACCCCTCGCCAACACACCCCGCGCCTACACCTCGGGTCAGGGCGGCATGCTCGATATCGCGATCGACCCCGATTATGCAGTAAACGGATTAATCTATTTTTCCTATGCCGAGCCGGGTGACGGCGGGGCCGGCACGGCAGTTGCCAGGGCCTGGCTGGACCGCAAGGCCAATGCACTGGGCAACGTCGAGGTGATTTTCCGGCAATATCCAAAAACCGGCGGCGGACGGCATTTCGGGTCGCGGCTTGTGTTCTCGCCCGACGGGCATCTTTACATCACCGTCGGTGAGCGCGGTGAACGCGATCGCACCCAGGATTTCACCATTAATCGCGGGCAAGTGATCCGCATCAATCCCGACGGCTCAATCCCCGAGGATAATCCCTTCGTCGGCCGGGACGGCTATCGGCCCGAGACCTGGTCGGTTGGGCACCGCAACCCGCAGGGCGCGGCCCGCCATCCCGATACCGGCAAACTGTGGATCAACGAACACGGTGCACGCGGCGGTGACGAGGTGAATATCCCGCTGGCCGGACGCAACTACGGCTGGCCGGTCATTTCCTATGGCGTGCACTATTCGGGTTTCAAGATCGGTGAAGGCACTCATAAGGAAGGCATGGAGCAGCCCGTGCATGTCTGGGATCCGTCCATCGCCCCCAGCGGCATGACGTTTTATACCGGTGACAGGTTTCCGAAGTGGAAAGGCAACGCCTTTGTCGGTGCCCTGAAGTACCAGCTTCTGGCGCGCCTGACGCTGGACGGGGAAAAGGTCGTCGCCGAGGAACGAATCCTCGAAGGGCTGGATAAACGCATTCGCGCCGTCGTCGACGGCCCGGACGGCTATCTGTATATCCTGGTCGATGAAAACCCCGGCCAGGTCATCCGCATCGAACCGGCGAACTGACGGGCTACTCCTCGCGTTTTTCCCGGTTGCTTATGGATTCACGTCTCGCGATATAAAGCCCGCTGGCGAAGATAATCGCCCCGCCGAGCCACGTCGTCCACGTCGGCACTTCGGCGAAGGCGATATAGGCGATCAGCGCAATCCATACCAGCTTGGCGAAATCGAACGGCATGACGACGCTGATATCGGCCTCATGGAGCGATTGGGCCAGCAGATATTGCGCCGCACCGCCGCAGACACCGATCAGGGCCAGCCACGCCAGTTCGTTCCACGTTGGCCAGACCCAGACGAACAGGGCCGGAATCAACGACAGCGGCGTCATCAGGATCGACATGTAGGCGACGATGGTGAAGGAACTATCGGTGCGGCTCAGGGATTTGATGATCAGCAGGATGCTCGCCCACATCATCGTCGCCAACAGTACCAGACCGTGACCGGTCTGCACGGTATCGAATCCGGGCTGCAGGACCACTACGGCACCGATGAAGCCGATGATGGTCGCCGACCAGCGGCGCACCCCGACCACTTCCTTGACGATCAGCACACCCAGAATAGTCGCAAAGATCGGTGCCGTGAAACCGAGCGCCACCACTTCGGCCAGCGGCGCCAGACTGATCGCCGTAAACCAGAGCATCATGTTGACGACATTCAGGCTGGCCCGCCCGGTATGCATCCAGAGCCGATTGGTCCGCAACGCCACGAACCCGATGCGCCACAGGATCGGCAGAATAAAGATCAACGAGAACAGATTGCGAAAGAACACCAGTTCAAACGGGTGAACGGTTTCCGTCACATGCCGCGCCGCCGAATTCATGACGGCGGCCAGCAAGGTCGAGCCGAGCATGAACGCAATGCCCTTGAGTGCGCTCTGAACCTTGGCTGGCGGGATCGGCGGCGTGTCCAATTCCGCGTCAGACCGCCGCGTTGACGACGATCTCGACCAGGGTATCCGGTGTCGCCAACGGCGTGCCGACACAGGCACGGGCCGGACGGGCTAGATCGCCAAGCCAGTCTTTCCAGACCTCGTTCATGTCGTTTTTCTGGCTCATGTCGGCAAGATAGATCGTCACCATCAGCATTTTTGATTTGTCAGTGCCGCATCGTGCCAGCCGGTCATCGATCTTCGCCAGAACTTCGGCGGTCTGTTCCTTGATGCCGACGCTTCTGTCAGTGGCGGTCTGCCCACAGATGTAGGCAACGCCGTTGTGAATTGTCGCCTGGCTGAGAATTTCGCCACTGTCCAAACGCTCGATGCTCATGATCCCCCCTTATCGGATATTCATGGATTGAAGATACAAAGCCTGCATTACGCGCCTGTCCGGCTGAGAGATCAAGAACCTAGCATTGCCATTTGCGGGAACCGGCTATGCAAGTGGCAGATACCTTGATTTCATACCGTTCTGCGCGTTCACTATGCTGACTTTCCCCGACGGAACCCTGCCCGATGCTGTAAAATGGCTGCTGACGGGTGCCATGCTGGCAGGACCCCTTGGGATTCTGGCGCTGTTTGTGGCTTTCGATCCTGACTTCTGGCGTGCCTGAAAAGACCCACCTGATAAGACTATGGGAGACCTTGCATGAAAATCACCATTCTCGATGACTGGTTCGACACCATCCGCCACTTGCCGTGCTACGACATGGTCGCGGATCATGACGTGACGATCTGGAACGACCATGTTCAGGACGATGATATTCTGGCGGAAAGGCTCAAGGACACCGAAGTCCTGATCCTGATCCGCGAGCGGACCAAGATCAGAAAGCCGCTTCTGGAGCGCTTGCCGAACCTGAAGCTGATTTCCCAGCGCAGCGTCTATCCGCATATCGATGTCGATGACTGCACCCGGCTCGGCATCATGCTGTGTTCGGGCCAGCATGAAGGCACGCCATCCTTCGCCACGGTGGAACTGACGTGGGGGCTGATCCTGTCGGCCATGCGCATGATTCCCCAGCAGATGGCGTCCCTCAAGGCCGGCAACTGGATGATGGGTGTCGGCAAATCGGTCGGCAATCGCACCCTCGGCATCTACGGCTACGGACGGATCGGCGCTGCGGTAGCCGATATCGCCAAATCCTTCAGGATGAACGTGCAGGCCTGGGGCGGGGAAGGTTCGCTCGAACGTGCCCGCGCTGCCGGTGTCCATGTGCCGGAGAGCCGGGAACAATTCTTCGCCACCTCGGATATCGTCAGCCTGCACGTCCGCCTGTATCCGTCGACCCGTGGCATCATCACCGCGAAAGACCTGTCGCACATGAAGCAAAGCGCGCTGCTTGTGAACACCAGCCGGGCCGCGCTGATCGAACCGGGGGCGCTGGTCGACGCGCTAAAGGCCGGCCGTCCCGGCGCCGCCGCCGTCGACGTCTACGAGGAAGAACCGGTGACGGATACCTCGCTGCCGCTGCTCAACATGGACAACGTCGTCTGCACGCCGCACATCGGCTACGTCACCGAAGACGAATACCAGGTTCAGTTTACCGATATCTTTGAACAGGTCCGGGCCTTCACCGCCGGCAGCCCGATCAACGTCATCAATACGGATGTGAAAGTGCAGGGGTGAAAGGCGATATCCTTCGAAACTCTCGCAGGGCTCACGCCTCAGGATGAGGTATCTTCTTGAAATTCTCCTCATACCGAGGAAGCCCGCAGGGCTGTCTCTAAGCATGAGGCTTCATCTGGCAGTGCGAGCGATGTTAACGGCGTCCTCCCCCAACCTTGATTAAACGGCGCCGAAACCGTAGTTTCCCGACGCCTTAACCGCCGACGGGAAAGAACACATGAGCGATATGCGCGAATTTGCCGAAAAATCCAATGCCTGGCCGTTTGCCGAGGCCCGCGCGATCCTGAAACGCCTGGGCGGCAAGACGCCTGAAAAGGGCTATGTGCTGTTCGAAACCGGCTACGGGCCGTCAGGGCTGCCGCATATCGGCACCTTCGGCGAAGTAGCACGGACATCCTGGGTGCGCCATGCGTTCCATCAGTTGTCCGACATTCCGACCCGCCTGTTCGCATTTTCCGACGACATGGACGGGCTGCGCAAGGTGCCGGACAACCTGCCGAACAGGGAAATGCTGGAGCCGCATCTCGGCAAGCCGCTGACCGAAATTCCCGACCCGTTCGGCACCCACCCGAGTTTCGGCGAGCACAACAATGCCCGTCTGCAGGCGTTTCTGGATGATTTCGGCTTTGCATACGAATTCGTCAGCTCGACCGAGCGTTACAAGGCGGGCGCCTTCGATGCGACGTTGTTGAGAATTCTCGAACGCTATGACGCCGTGATCAACGTGATCCTGCCGACGCTGGGCGAGGAACGCCGCCGTACCTATTCGCCGTTTCTGCCGGTCTGCCCGAAAACCGGTGTCGTGCTGCAGGTTCCGGTGATCGAAACCGACCCCGCCGCCGGCACCATCGTCTATCAGGAAGACGACGGATCGAAGACCGAAGTGCCGGTCACCGGCGGCCACTGCAAACTGCAATGGAAGGCCGACTGGGCGATGCGCTGGACGGCGCTGGATGTGGATTACGAAATGTCCGGCAAGGACCTGATCGACAGCGTCAATCTGTCGGGGAAAATCTGCCGGATCCTGGGGGGCAACCCGCCGGCCGGATTTTCGTACGAACTATTTCTCGACGACAACGGCGAGAAAATTTCCAAGTCCCGCGGCAACGGCCTGACCGTTGAGGAATGGCTGCGCTATGCACCGCCGGAAAGCCTTTCGTACTTCATGTTCCAGAAGCCGAAGGCGGCGAAGCGGCTGTATTTTGATGTGATCCCGCGTCAGGTCGACGAATACGCCCGCATGCTGGAAGCCTTCGAGGACCAGGAACCGGCGAAACAGATCGACAACCCGGCATGGTTCATCCACATGGGCAACCCGCCCAGTGAACGTGCGCACCTGTCGTTCAATATCCTGCTGAACCTGGCCAGCGTCTGTCATTCGGAAGACAAGGCCGTGCTGTGGCATTTCATTACCCGTTACCGGCCCGACGCCAGCCCGGAGACGGCCCCGATGCTCGACAAGCTCGTCGAGTATGCCATCAACTATTACCGCGACTTCGTACGCCCGGCGAAATCGTATCGCAAGGCCACCGACGCGGAACGTCAGGCGCTGTCCGATCTCGCGGATAAACTGCGTGCGCTGCCCGCCGATGCGGATGCGGAAGCCATCCAGACCGAGGTTTATGAAATCGGCAAGCGCGATGCCTTTGCCGATCTCAAGGACTGGTTCAGGGCGCTCTATGAAATTCTGCTGGGCCAGAGCCAGGGACCGCGCATGGGTTCGTTCTTCGCGCTCTATGGTCTGGATGAGTCGCTCGAGCTGATCAATCGCGCCATCAAGGGTGAGGACCTGGCTGCTTAAGCCTCGCTGCCCGTCACTCTCAAAACTCCATCGTCATCCCGAACTTGATTCGGGATCCATGGAACCATGGGATAAACCTTGCGTTTATGGACCCTGAATCAGGCTCAGGGTGACGAAGAATTTTGCCCAAGCGTTACGCGGACTAGTAAATCACCGCCTCACCGGAACCGCCGTCGACGGCAATGCACTGCCCGGTTACCATACTCGCCAGCGGTGAGCAGAAAAACAGCACCGCGTTGGCGATATCCTCGGGCTGGATGAGCTTGCCGAGCGGGATGTCGCCGGTGCGTTTGGCAATGACCTGGTCGAGCGACAGGTCGGCCTCTTTCGCTTCCTTCTCGAAGATCTGTGCCACCCGCTCCGTCGCCGTGTACCCCGGATGGACGCAATTCACCGTGATGTTATGGCGTGCCGAATAGCTCGAAAACTGCTTGGTAAAATTGGCGACGCCGGCGTTGGTCACGCCGTTGGTCATGCGGAACGGCGCGACGATGCGGGCCGTCATGCCGCCGATATTGACGATCCGCCCGCCGCCGCGCGGAATCATATGATCCAGCACCAGCCGTGCAATCCGGATATAGGCCATCAGCTTGACGTCGATGTGATAGCGGAATTCCTTGTCCGTCAATTGATCGAAAGGCGCGCTGACCGAGGTCACGGCATTATTGACGAGAATATCGATTCCCCCGGTCGCCGCGGCGACATCGGCAACCAGTTTCTCGACCTCTTCGTTCTCGCTGACGTCGGCCTGAAAGCCCCAGGCTTTGACGCCCAGCGCTTCGATTTCCTTACAGGTCGCATCCAGACTTTCGCGGGTCCGCCCGCAAATCGCCACATGCGCACCTTGCTGAGCAAGGGTCAAAGCGACCGAACGGCCGATGCCACGCGAGCCGCCTGTGACGAGAGCGATTTTATCTTTCAGTTGAAAATCCATGGCTTATTGGTAACACACAGCCCCGCATGGGAAACCCTCAAAGAACGGGCACCTTGGCCGAATTCGAGACATCAGGAATTACCCGTCGGCGTTAATCCTCTGGATCAGGGCATCGCGGACCACGTCGGCCAGCATGTTATCGGACTGGCAGGTCCCGGCATTGCGGTGCCCGCCGCCGCCGTAAGTCAGCATCAGATCGCCGATGTTGGTGTTCGACGTGCGGTTGAAGATCGACTTGCCGACGGCAAAGACCGTGTTCTGCTCACCCCGGCCCCAGAGGATGTGCATCGAGATATTACATTCGGGGAACAGCGCATAGACCATGAAGCGGTTGACGACATAGATCTTTTCTTCTTCGCGGTAATCGATCACGGCGAGGTTTCCGTGCACCGTCGTGCAGCGCTTGATCTGTTCTTTCGCCGGGCCTTCATGCTCGCGATACAGATCGACCCGTTCCTTCACGTCGGGGTGCTCGAGAATCTGATCGATATCATAGCGGCGGCAGTAATCGATCAGCGACATCATCAGTTCATAGTTCGGCACCCGAAAGCCGCGATAGCGGCCAAGGCCGGTCCGTGAATCCATGATGAAGTTCAACAGGGGCCAGCCTTCGGCATCGATCACTTCTTCCTTGCTGAACTGCGCCGAATCACCCTTGTCGACGGCGTCCATCATGTCGGTTGAAATCGTCGGGAAGCGTTTCTCGGCACCGAAGTAATTATAGACGACGCGCGCTGCACTCGGTGCCAGCGGATCAATGATGTGGTTGTCGTAATGCTTGCCGAGGCGCTTGATTTCCGAAAGGTGATGGTCGAACGCCGCGAAGATGCCCGGTGTGTAGGGCAGGTTCGTCGAGATATCGGTTTCGAAAACCTCGATCTCGCCTTCCTGCATCTGGTTCGGATGCACGAACAGAATGTCGTTGATCAGGTCGAGTTCTTCCAAAAGCACCGCACATACCAGACCGTCGAAATCGCTGCGCGTGATCAGGCGGAACATTTGTCCCGGCGGGAACTCGAGCCGTTGCTCATCGTTGCCGACCAGTACTTCCTCTTCCTCGATGATCTCGTCGTCATCAATTTCGCTGGGATCGATTTCATTCCCGTCTTCGTCGACATAGACGATATCGAAATCCTCTTCATCGTCGTAACCGTCTTCGTCCAGACGCGCCGGTTCGTCGACATCGTCAACGCGGAGCGCATCGACCAGACGTGAAACTTCCTCGTCGTCGATATCGACGTATTCTTCGGTCTCATCATCGTCGTCGTCATCGTCTTCAGACCCATAAGCGGCCCGTTCCTGTTCGGTCATGAACGACACGTCGATATCGTCATCCAGCGCCGGCGGGTCCATGACGATGTCCGTATCTTCACGGCCGTGCTCGGGGGCATAGGTGGATTCCGACAGGTAGGCGGGTGTCTGATCGTCGACCAGCACGCCCACGTCCAGCGAGGCCAGCCAGCGCTTGAAATGATCGATGTCCTTGCCGCGGAAGCAGGGGCCGGCGCGGGGCGCCAGAATTTCGATATCCAGCCCGTCGATTCTGGCCAGCCAGTCGTCACGGGCCGCCGCCGACGGCAGACACGTTTCGTGATAGGCGTTCATGGCGTGACTGATCAGGGAAAACTGTTCGCAGAAAGGTGTCGCGTCATCCACCCAGTTGCCTTCGGCGGTGCCGATGTCACTGGAATAGAAGACCCGCGCCGCCGGATCATAGATCGACATGCTTGCCGCCATCGGCAGATAGGGCGCCGGCATCAGGTGCAGGCCGGAGCCGTCCGCCATCGGCACTTCGCCACCGTTCTCGGAGATCGACTGAATGTTCAGACCGGTATCCGTATGCAGCAGATCGGCAACGATCAGTTCCGCTGCATAGATCGGCAGGTCGTGTCCCAGCACTTCCGCCCACATGCCGATGGACCCGGCGGTGTGCGTGCCCGGCAGGGTAACAATGATCCCGGCGATGTTGTCGAGCGCGATGTTATCGGAGACCGCCGCCAGCAAAGGCCCGAAATCCGCCGTCCCGCCCGGGTCGATCAGGAATGCCTGATCATTGGAGCAGACCACGAAGTGGTTGCAGAAACGCGATCCATTGGCCGATGCGACCGGCCGGCGAAAAGCCAGCCAGGTACGTGCACCTTCTTCGGCCAGAACGTGACAGAGCATACGTTTCCTTCCCGTAGAGCCCTCAAGCTCCGCGATGATAACCGCCTCGCCGTCGCTGGCCAAGATAGGAGTTAGCCCTATTTTTCATGGCCCATTTGAGCGACTCGTGAAGGTTTTGCCGGATCAATCCGCCTCAGGCGGCTGGGCGATCGCGTCGTCGTAGGAATAA
Source organism: Rhodospirillales bacterium (assembly GCA_965227245.1). GTDB lineage: Bacteria > Pseudomonadota > Alphaproteobacteria > Rhodospirillales > Casp-alpha2 > UBA4479. The sequence goes on from OZ245728.1 coordinate 359,995, forward strand.
CGCTCCGTGATCAGACCGGCATGCAGGAACACATCGATCGCCACCTCGAACGCTTCGCGGGTAATTTCCGGATGCGGCACCCAACAACCGAGTTTCTGATAGGTGGCGATACAGTCCGCCAGCACCGCTTCGTCGATATCCGGGAAATACGGCTTTTCCGCTTTGGCGATTTCGGCGGCGGGCGTGTCGTTCATGTACTGCCGGGTTTTCCGGTAGGCCCGCATGAAAGCCCTGGCCATATCGCTTTCCAGCCATTCAGGCGTTGCCGCCAGGCTCGAAAAGGCGTTCGGGCCGATCTTCGGGCCGACCTGGGCGACCACATGGCCGACGCCGTCGGCTTCGAGCTGCTGCGGGAACGGACCCTGCTGCTGCACGTAAGTGCCCTGCCCGTCACGGAATGCCTTGTCGATGTCGCCGGCGCCGCCCGGCGTCACGGGAATGATCTTGTCGTAATCGATCCCCGCCTTGTGACAGGCATAGCGGAACATGGCGTTCGGCTGACCGGCCTTGAACATCACCACCTCGGCGCCTTCCAGCTTGTCCCAGGTGAAATCCGGATCGGCTTCGCGGCCGGTGATGAAGAAACCGTCCATTTCGTTGATCTGTGCAAAATGCTTGAACGGCGGCGTTTCGCCCTTCTTCAGCCAGTTAAACGACTGGCTGGGCGCCGTCTGCACCACATGCGCGGACCCGTCGAGCAAAGAATCCAGCGCCGATTTACCGACTGGTGATATCGACCATTCCGGTTCAAGCCCCTCAGCCTCCAGAAAGCCGCCGGACATGGTTGAAATCAGCGGCGAATAGAACGCCGAGAAGAGCGTGAATTGAATATTGATCTTGGCCACCTGTGAAACCCTCCCATGGGTGTTTGGCTCGTCCTGATACTCATTTTCATATGGGGACGACCGCCCCGATTACAAAAACGATCACATACACGCTCTGGATACGCAACAGGTGCCCAAATATTTCCCGAAAAAGCCCTCATCAGGATCAATGGGTTTTAGTTCTGAAATGACGGCATTCACTGTGGAAATTACTTAGATCACGGCCCCGGCACTGATGGTAAGATTGCTTCTGTATTGCTGAAACGCTTGTGGCGATGTCCCCCGTTGACCGTTGGCAATTCAAGCCGCTCCGTTCAATAGACCCTCGACATCACCATGCGGCGTGACCTCTTCCAGTTGGAAAGGAATGCAAAAAATGACGATGCAGATCACCCACCGAATGACAACAGCAGCAAACACCTGCAAGAAGCTCGCATGCACACTTTTTGTTGCCGCTCTTTTCTGTTTCGTCAGTCTCTCTGCCCATGCACAGCAGGCGGGGACCATGACACCGCAGCAACTTGTCCCGCTTTTGCAGAAAGGCGGGCTTATCCTCTATATCCGCCATGCGGCGACGGATCATTCCCAATCCGATAGGGATCTGAGCGACCTGACAAAATGCAATTTGCAGCGCAATCTTTCGGAACAGGGAAAACAGGAAAGCATGGCAATGAGCACGGCCATCCGTGCACTCCGAATTCCCGTAGATATGGTTTTTTCCAGCCCGTATTGCCGGTGCGTCGATACCGCCAGGATCGTTTTCGGCCGGTACGAGATCCTCAATGACATGCAGGCAACCTTCTACACCGATAAGGTACAAACGAAGAGGCTTGCCGATTTTCTGCGCATGCAATTATCAGCCATCCCTGCCAAAGGCATGAATACTGTCCTTGTCGGGCACACGGCGAACTTGCGGGAGGTTACCAAGGTCTGGCCAAAGCCCGAAGGTGTCACACATGTGTTTGAGCCGCAGGGTGCCGGACAATATCGTCATCTTGGGCGCATTCTGCCGACCGACTGGCCTTCTCTCATCAAGAATATGTAATGAGGGCCCGTCGCGCGTGATGAGTAACTGGCTGAACCCGCGATCCTTGCGATGGAAATTCATGCTGGCACCATTTCTTGGTGCTGTCCTGATCGTTGTCCTTGCTGTTGTGTTGATCCGCATCACAAATATCGAACTCAGAGAACTCGATCGATTGGGCGACCGGGAACATGCAACAGGGCGAACGCTGAGCGAAATCAGCAACGGGCTAGCGTCAAATCATGCACAGATCTATGACTTGCTGGGAACCGTTAGCGAAACGACGATCGAAGGTGTTTTCTACGATGAGTCGAAACCACTGCTGTTCCGCATCCATGAACTCAACAAACGCATCGAAACAGAACTGATACCGGCATTGATCGGAGCCGACGAAACGGCGGCTGTAGAGGAATTCCTTGGCCTTCTGGAATTGTATCGGATTAACGTCGCCAACGCGATGTTGATGGCAACCGTTAATCCCAACGTGACACGACGCGTCATGAGTGACGCAACCGCACAATTCAACGTCCTCAACGCATCGCTGCTGAAACTCAATCGATTGATTGATGATCGGCTCGACGCTCAGATCGCCAACCAACATGCAACAATGCAGGAGCAGAGCAGCCTGTTTGCCACCCTGTTCCTGCTCGCCGTCATCGCCATGTTGATTGTCGGATATACATTGGCGTCGGTCCTCACAAAAGATCTCCGTGACCTAGCTGCCAAGCTGGAGAATATTCTCAACAGATACGCGCCCAAGAAGCGCGAATCCGATAAGCCCATGCTTGTCGTCGACACCCTGAGTTACGCCATCGAACGCGTCGGTGAAAATTATGCGGAACTGGAGCGCGCACAGGGCGAACTTGCCCGCTCCAACGAACGGTTGCGGAGCAGCCTTGAATTGGTCGCCGATCGTGAAATCGCGTTCGCCAAACTCAACGCGGAGTTGGAGGGAACAGTCGAGCGCCAGGAAGAATTGATCCAAGCCCAACGAATTGCCGAGGAAGCCCGTGATATTGCCGTCAGAACTGCCGAACAGGCGAACGCGGCGAAATCAGATTTCCTTTCGAACATGAGCCACGAACTCCGTACACCGCTCAATGCCATTATCGGGTTTGCAGATATGATCCATACGGCCTCGTTTGGGCCAATCGCCAGCAAATATCAGGAATACGCCGGAGATATCAGTGCATCGGGCAGCCATCTGCTCAACCTCGTCACCGATGTTCTTGATATTTCGCGCGTTGAAGCCGGCAAGCTTGAGATCAATTGGGATGTCGTCAATCTTCAGGAGATTGCTGAATCGTGTCGGAAAATGCTGCGCACTCGCTCAAACGATAAAGGCGTTCAGATCGACATCAACATTCCGGACGGCATACCGGATCTGCACTCGGACAGATTCCGACTCCGTCAAATTCTTATCAACCTCGCAGACAATGCGATCAAGTTTTCAGAGCGCGACAGTGTGGTCCGGATTGACGCAGAAGTTCACAAGGACGGGCGTCTGACTGTATCCGTTGTCGATAACGGGGTCGGCATTGCCCGTGAAGATATACCGAAAGTGCTGGAGAAATTTGGCCAGGTCAGGGATGGCCATCAATATGCCCATACCGGTATGGGGATCGGTCTGGCGATCACGAAACTGCTGGTCGAGCTTCTGGACGGCGAGCTTGATATCAACAGTGAACTCGGTGTTGGAACGACTGTCCTGATCACATTTCCCGAGCACCGCACGGTATCACCACCGGACCAACACGCATCTCAGCCCTGAGCCCGCGCACGAAAAAGGCCGGTCCCTTGCGGAACCGGCCTTTTGTAACGGGTATCGACCCCGGTCAGGCAGCGGCGCGTATCGCGGCGGCCTTGACGTCGTTGTCGACGTGCGCTTCGAACTGGGTGAAGTTCACCTCGAAACGCTTGCGCAGATCGAGCGCCTGCGCGTCGTAACCGGCACCGTCGGACCAGGTGCTTTTCGGATTGAGCACATCGTCCGGAATCCCCGGGCAGGCTTCCGGTACCAGGACGCCGAAATTCGGGTCCTGACGGAACGAGCCTTCGGCGAGTCGGCCGTCGAGAGCGGCATTCAGCATGATACGGGTGTAGGCGATGCGCATACGCTCGCCGACGCCGTAACCGCCGCCGGACCAGCCGGTATTGACCAGCCAGCACTTTGCGCTTTGGGCCGCCATCTTGTCACGCAGCAGTTGGGCATAGACCGTCGGGTGACGCGGCATGAACGGCGCACCGAAGCAGGTCGAGAATGTGGCCGCTGGCTCCTTGAGGCCGCGCTCGGTCCCGGCGACCTTGGCGGTGTAACCGCTGAGAAAGTGATACATTGCCTGTTCGGGCGAGAGCTGGCTGATCGGCGGCAGCACGCCGAACGCATCACACGTCAGCATGACGATGTTCTGCGGCAGACCGCCGCGGCCGTCGGCGGACGCGTTGGGGATTTCCGACACGTCATAGGACAGGCGTCCGTTTTCGGTCAGCGTGGTGTCGAAGAAATCGTACATCCGGGTTTCCGGATCCATCATCACGTTTTCGACGATGGTCCCGAAGCGGGATGCCGTGGCGAAAATTTCCGGTTCGGTTTCCGCCGTCAGGTTGATCGACTTGGCGTAGCAGCCGCCCTCGAAATTGAAGATGCCGTCCGGCGTCCAGCCGTGCTCGTCATCACCGATCAGGGTGCGGGTGCTGTCAGCGCTGAGCGTCGTCTTACCGGTACCCGACAGGCCGAAGAAGATCGCCGTGTCCCCGTTCGGCCCCATGTTGGCCGAGCAGTGCATCGGCAGCACGTCACGCGCAGGCATCAGGAAGTTCATGACCGAGAAGATCGACTTCTTGATTTCACCGGCGTACGCGGAACCACCGACCAGCACCATACGGCGCTTCAGGTTCAGGACGATGAAGGTTTCCGACGTGGTGCCGTCGGTCTCCGGATTGGCGGTCACGTTCGGTGCCTGGATCACGGTGAACTGCGGCGCAAAGTCCTCGAGTTCCGTATCGGCAGGCTGGATGAACATGTTACGCGCAAACAGGTTGTGCCAGGCGTTTTCAGTGACGATACGGACCGGCAGACGGTACGTCGGGTCGGCACCGGCATAGCAGTCCTGCACGAAGGCGTCGCGGCCTTCGTAATAGTTCTGCATTTTTTTCAGAAGCTTCTCGAAGTTTTCTTCCGAAATCGGGCGGTTGACGTCGCCCCACCAGATCTGATCCTTGTTTTCGTCTTCCTCGACCACGAAGCGGTCATTCGGCGACCGGCCGCTATGGCTCCCGGTCAGCGCCAGCAAGGAGCCGCCCTGTCCGAGTTGAACCTCACCGCGGCGAATGGCTTCCTCGCTCAAACGCGGGGCCGAAAAATTCCATAAGGCGTTGGCAACCTTGCCCAAGCCCTGCTGATCAAGCCCGTTCCGGCTTACTCGATGACCGATGTTCTGCACCGTTTCCTCGCTCCTTGTTCAGCGGCCAAACTCAGGCCGCATGATATGTCCACCCGAAGGCGGCGAACTTAGACAATCTCACAATGTGAAATCAAGACAAAGTGGCGGTTTTCCGGGCTTTTTTTCCGATCACTTCCGGGCTCTCTGCGCCAGCGAAGCGAGTGCACTGCGGCATGACATTGAATCTGTTACAGGATTGTCATAATCAAGGCGCCCGTACCGGCCTGCCGCCATCAGATCGATGCCGTCGGAATCCGCCCCTGTCATGCGCCACGCCCCGGGGCGGCGGCGTAAAAGCGATTCGGCATACAATTTGACCGCATCCCCGTGGTCCGCATTCATGTGTTCGATCACCCCGGCTTCCATATCCGCCATTTCAGCGGCGATCTTTTTCGGGGTCAGGATGTGCTTTGCCTCGAACCAGACGGCCCGCGCAAAGCCGCCGACGTAGTGCGCCCGCTCGACCGACATTCTGAAAAATCCGAAATCGGGGAAGTCCGCATACATTGCCGCATCGGGATGCCGGGCCAGAAACCGTGCTCGGGTTTCCGGCTTTTTGTCGCGCGTGATCTTCCCCATCAGGGTCAGACGCGGCCCGGTCTGCGGATTGCGGTTTCTGGCCGCATTTTCAACCAGCAGCGCGGCCCGGGGGTCGGCGGCGATATTCTTCGTATGATCCGACAGTCCCGAGAACAGAAACACCGGCTGGCCCTGATGGTCACAGGCATAGGTGACGAGCGACCCATAGGGCGCTCCACCGTCCGCCATCGCCGTGGACAGCATGCCGACACCCCGGCACCTTATCAACAGCCGCGACAAATCCGCATTTCTGCGTTTGACCATTTCATGCTCCAACACACGTATATAATGACTTTGCGCAGCACGCCCGGCAGCGTCAAGCATGTCCCTTGCCACCCGTTGCCGGCAGGTTTCAGATTACATTGCAGCCCTTACAAGCGGCACGGGATTGACCCGGTCCCTGCCCGGTGCTGTTGTGAGGTCAAATGCTCTATCACTTTCACTGTAAACCGAAAGAGGTGCCGTCATGGCGCATCTGATCACCCTTGCCGGGGACCCTGCCGTCTGGGTCGCCCTTGTGACGCTGATTGCGATGGAAATCGTGCTCGGCATCGATAATCTGGTCTTCATCTCGATCCTGACCAATAAGCTACCCGAGGATCAACGGCGCAAAGCTCGTCGCATCGGAATCGGTCTCGCCCTAATCATGCGCCTGGCCCTGCTCGGCACTCTTAGCGTAATTGTCGGGCTCACCGCTCCGGTCTTCGAGCTGTTCGACCACAGCTTTTCATGGCGCGATCTGATTTTGCTGGTCGGCGGCCTGTTCCTGGTTTGGAAAGCGACCAAGGAAATTCATCACAACGTCGACCCGGACCCGGCACCCGGCCTGTTCAACAAAAGTGTCGAAAGCATGGCATTCAGTGCTGCAATCTTCCAGATCATCCTGCTCGATCTGGTGTTTTCCATCGACAGCATCATCACCGCGGTCGGAATGACCACGCACCTGCCGGTGATGGTCATCGCCGTCGTTGTCGCCGTCATTGTGATGCTGCTGGCCGCAGATCCGCTGTCAAAATTCATCGGCAACAACCCGACCATCGTCATGCTGGCGCTGGGTTTTCTGCTGATGATCGGCACCACGCTGATTGCCGACGGCCTCGGCTTCCATGTGCCAAAAGGCTACATCTACGCAGCGATGTCGTTCTCCGCCTTCATCGAAGGGCTGAACATGCTGTCGCGGCGGCGCAGGCGGAGACTCCGGGACGCGGGCACTTGCTAGGCCGGCCTAATTGAAGTCGTCACCCCGGCGCAGGCCGGGGTCCAGGGTACGAAACACGGACCTGGATCGTTAGGCTCTGGATTCTGGCATGCGCCGGAATGACGAACAGTTGCGGACAACCGCCAGTCGTTAGAGCGACTTCCGGAACAGTTCAGCCCCCGCGCCGAGCGCCTTGAGCTTGCCCTCGGCGACGTGACGGGGCAGCGGGGCCATGCCGCAGTTGGTGCAGGCGATCATCCGTTCGGGGTCGACGAATTCCGCCGCCGCCTGCAACGTCGCCAGGACCTTTTCCGGGGTTTCGATCTCTTCCGTAGCGACGTTGATCGCGCCGACGAGTATTTCCTTGTCTTTGAGTATCCTCATCACCTCGTGCGGCACATGGCTGTCGGCGCATTCGAGCGACACCTGCTGAATCTTCGAGGTATTCAGGGCCGGGAAAAAATCCTCGTACTGGCGCCACTCGTCGCCGAGCGTTTCCTTCCAGTCGAGGTTTTGCTGAATCCCGTAGCCGTAGCAGATGTGGACTGCGGTTGTGCATTTGAGCCCGTCCGCCGCCACCTCAAGCGTTTCGACACCCCACTCCGCCGCTTCCTTGGTAAACGCGTTAAAGGCCGGCTCATCGAACTGGATGACGTCAACGCCGAGCGCTTCCAGTTCTTTTGCTTCCTCGTTCAACAGCTTTGCGAACGCCATCGCCATGTCGGGCCGCGTGTCATAATAGCCGTTGGCGATGGTGTCGCAGATCGTCATCGGCCCCGGCAGCGTAAACTTGTACTTGTTGGTGGTATGATCGCGGCAGAAACGTGCGCCGTCGGTATGCACCGAACCGTTACGTTTGACCTCGGATACCACGGTCGGCACCTGAGCGTCGTAACGGTCGTTGCGGATGCCCATGGTCGTCATCTTGTTCCAGTCGATGCCCTCGATTTTCTCAAGAAAGCCGTGCACGAAGTGTTTCCGGAACTGTTCGCCATCGCTGACGATGTCGATGCCGGCATCCTCCTGGCATTTGATCCAGGCCAGGGCGGCATCGGACTGCCCCTCAAACAAAAGATCCTCCGCGACGCGCCAGGGCGCCCAAAGCTTTTCCGGTTCCGCGAGCCAGGCCGGTTTCGGCAAGCTTCCGGCGACAGTTGTCCTGACCATGGCGTCCTCCCATATTGTCGGCATTCGATGTTTTTGTTGTTATCCGCTAAACTCATATTCCGAGCGCGGACAGGCAATATAGCATCTTGTCGGATGCATGTGCCTTATTTCGCCCAAATTCGCATATAATTTGGCCATATTGGCCCCGTACCAGAAGCGAGGATTAAATTTAAACCATGAGTGGAACCAAACCCATGCTCCATAAAATCGCGCTGGTTGACGACGATCAAAACATTCTGACGTCCGTTTCCATGGCGCTTGAAGCCGAAGGCTACGACGTTGCGACCTACCCCGACGGCGTGGCGGCGCTGCAGGGGATCGGTGAACATCCTGTCGACCTGGCCGTGCTCGACATCAAGATGCCGCGCATGGACGGGATGGAACTTCTGGGTGAAATCCGCAAGAAAGACACCCTGCCGGTGATATTTCTCACTTCAAAGGATGACGAAGTCGATGAACTGCTCGGGCTGCGCATGGGCGCGGACGACTACATCAAGAAACCGTTCTCGCAGCGCCTGTTGATCGAACGCATCCGCGCCATTCTGCGCCGCCGCGACGCCGATCCGCTGGTCGAAGGCGAGGACGGCAAGAACGTGCTGCGCCGCGGTGAGCTGATGCTCGATCCGGACCGCCACCTGTGCATGTGGAAAGGCAAGGAAGTCACCCTGACGGTGACGGAATTTCTGCTTGTCGAATCCCTGGCGCGCCGTCCCGGTCATGTGAAGAACCGCGATCAGCTGATCGATGCGGCCTATGGCGAAAACATATATGTCGAGGACCGCACCATCGACAGCCACGTCAAAAGGCTGCGACGCAAGTTCCGCGAGGTCGATTCTGAGTTTTCGGAGATTGAAACGCTGTACGGTGTCGGTTACCGCTATAAGGCATAAGATCAGCCGGCCCGTCGCGGGGGCCGGATTCCAATAACGAAAGTTCCAACGTCGGGGGAAATATGGCCAAGGGGGGTCAGGAAGGCGAACCTCGGGGAACGATGCGGGGCACCGCGTCGAGGCCATTTATTTCGCCGCTCACCCGCCGCATTCTCACCGTCAATCTGCTCGCTATCGGCACCCTTGTCGCCGGGCTGCTGTATCTCGGCGAATACCGCCGTTCCCTGGTCGTCAACGAACTGAAATCCCTGGAAGTCCAGGCGCAGATGTTCGCCGCCGCGCTTGGTGAAGGCGCGGTGGTTTCCGAGACGCCGAACGGGCAGTACCTGGTCTCGGACATTGCCTACCAGATCACCCGCAGGCTGGTCGAAATCACCGACACCCGGGCCCGGCTGTTTCGCGCCGACGGCACCATGATCGTCGATTCCAGACGCCTCGGCGGCGCCGGCGGCACGGTGCAGATCGAAATTCTGCAACCGCCGGATCAGGACTACGATCTGCTGGATTCCCTGCTCGACAAATATGACGACCTGGCACGTGCCGTCAGCGGCGAAGGCCCCCTGCCGAAATACAAGGAAAACCCGTTGCAGTCGGCCAGTGATTTCCCTGAAACCCAGGCCGCCCTGATCGGTGAAAGTGCCGTTGCTTCGCGCCGTTTCGGCAGCGACGGCCTGATGCTCAGCGCCGCCGTCCCGGTGCAGCGCTACAAACAGGTTCTCGGCGCCATCATGCTTTCCAGGGACGGTGAGAACATCCGCTCCGCCCTGCATGACGTGCGCCTCGACATTCTCAAGGTCGTCGCCGTCGCCCTCAGCGTGACGATCCTGCTGTCGTTTTATTTGGCCGGGACCATCGCCCGGCCGATCCGCCGCCTGGCCATTGCCGCCGAACGCATTCGCCATGACAAGGGCCGCAAGGAGACGATTCCGCTGCTGACGGACCGCCGTGATGAAATCGGTGATCTCGCGCTCAGCCTCAAGGAAATGACCGAGGCACTGTGGCTGCGCATGGATGCCATCGAACGCTTTGCCGCCGACGTTGCGCACGAAATCAAGAACCCGCTGACGTCGCTCCGGTCCGCCGTTGAAACCGCGGGCCGCGTAACGGATCCGGCACAGCGCGACAAACTGATGGCGATCATCACCGACGACGTGGCACGCCTCGACCGGCTGATCAGCGACATTTCCAACGCCTCCCGGCTGGATGCGGAACTGAGCCGTACCGAATTCGCGACCGTCGATCTTGCCGGGATGCTGGGGGCGATCGTCGACATGCGCAATGCCGCCGACCACGATAACGACGTGGACGTGCGCCTGGAGATCGTTTCCAACGGCGGGCTTTTCGTGCAGGGGATTGAAGACAGGCTGGTCCAGGTATTTCGCAATCTGATTTCCAACGCCAATACCTTTTCACCCAAAGGCGGCAGCATCCGGATCGCCGTCGGCGAAGCCGGCCCCTGGCTGGTCGTCACCATCGACGATGACGGGCCGGGCGTCCCCGAAGGCAAGGAAACCGAAATCTTCAACCGTTTCTATTCGGCGCGCCCGGAAGGCGAGAAGTTCGGCACCCACTCCGGCCTCGGCCTCTCCATTTCCAAGCAGATCATCGACGTGCATGACGGCGAAATCGAAGCCACGAACCGCCGCGACGGGTCGGGGAACGTGATCGGGGCCAGGTTTATCGTGCGGCTCCCCGCACGTAAGAATTAAGTGCGGCTCCCCGCGGGTTGCGTAAATTCGCCGGTTGCCGTGATCTGTCAGACTTGAAACACTCATCCCTCGTGACGCCCCGGATCAGGTCCGGGGCTCCTCAGGATGAGGAATCATTTTCCCAACCTCATTCTGAGGTGGATCCCGGATCCGTCTCGAAGGATGAGACAAACAATTAAGAGTTGCCCCCTTGAACGATACCGCCACCCATCAACTCCATGCCAGCGCCGTCGCCATCGGAAGCAAGGGCGTCCTGTTGCTGGGCGCCTCGGGGGCGGGGAAATCCGATCTGGCGCTCAGGCTGATCGACGGTGGCGCCGTCCTTGTCGCCGATGACCGCGTCGACATCGAATCCACCGGCGGCGCATTACTGCTGTCCGCACCGGAACAACTGGCCGGAATGATCGAGGTCCGCGGCCTCGGCATTGTCCGCCTTTCGTTTGAAACAAAAGTGTCCCTATCCCTGATTGTCGATTTGGTGAAGCCTGAGGACGTCGAGAGGCTGCCGGCAACAATTCAGGGGGAATTCATGGGACAGCAGGTCCGCCGCTTCGCGCTCGATCCGTTTAGCGCTTCGGCGCCGGCGAAAATCCGTCTTGCATTATCCGCCACGGATCAGGCTATGCTGAGCCCGTGATGAACGCCGAAAAAACACAACCGCGCGTGCTGCTGGTGTCCGGCGTTTCCGGCGCCGGTAAAAGCTCTGCACTGAAGCTGCTCGAAGACATCGGTTTCGAGGCCGTCGACAACATGCCGCTGTCGCTGATCGGGCGTCTGATCCCGGGCCTTGAAGGCGTCGAGGCGCCGGAACCGGACAGCCAGCCGCTGGCTATCGGCGTCGATATCCGCACCCGTGATTTCGATGCCACACGGCTGTTGCAGTTGCTCGAACAGTTTACCGAAAGTTCCGGCGTGCACATCTCGCTCCTGTTCGTCGATTGTGATGATGACGTTCTGGGCCGCCGCTTCGAGGAGACCCGCCGCCGCCATCCGCTCGCCGCCGACCGCCCGGTCATCGACGGCATTCGCCGCGAACGCCGGGTCATGGAGCCGTTACGCGCACGGGCCGACTACGTCATCGACACCACGGATTTTGCGCTGGGCGATCTGAAGGCGCAGCTGGAGCATTCCTTCGGGCTCGACAGCGATCCCGGTCTGGCGATCTTCGTCACCTCGTTTTCGTTCAAGCGCGGTCTGCCGCGCGATGCCGATCTTGTTTTCGATGTTCGCTTTTTCAAGAATCCGCATTACGACAACAAGCTCCGCCCGCTCACCGGGCGGGACGCGGACGTGCAGGCATATATAGAGAAAGACGACGCGTTCGCGGGATTCTTCACCCATCTGACCGGCATGACCGGACCTTTACTGCCGCGCTACAGGGCCGAGGGAAAAAGCTATCTGACCATCGCATTCGGCTGCACAGGTGGCCGTCACCGTTCGGTTTTTATTGCCGAACGCTTCCATGCATGGCTTAAGGAAAACAGCTGGCGTGCACAAATTCGCCACAGGGACTTGGACAAAGCCTGAGAATCTGCTCACAATTCCGGCAAATGACAAAAAACACCGACAAGGGATAAGGAAGAACCGACAATGATCGGACTGGTGCTCGTCACGCATGGCCGTCTGGCCATAGAACTCGTATCCGCGCTCGAACACGTCGTCGGGCCGCAGGAGAATGTCGCCACGGTGTGTATCGGCCCCGATGACGACATGGAACAGCGGCGCGCCGAGATCGTCACAAAGGCCAATGAGGTCGAGGAAGGCGACGGCGTCATCGTCCTCACCGACATGTTCGGCGGCACCCCGTCAAACCTGGCGATCTCGATCATGGATCAGGGAAATATAGAGGTCATCGCCGGGGTCAATTTGCCGATGCTGATCAAACTCGGATCGATCCGCGAAGAGTCCACACTCGCCGATGCCGCCAGGGAAGCCCAGGACGCCGGCCGCAAGTACATCAATATCGCTTCGCAGCTGCTTTCCCAGGGCAGCACCTGAACCGCGCCATGACCGACGGCGCCCAACAACGGACATTCACCATCCAGAACAAACGCGGCCTGCATGCCCGGGCCGCGGCAAAGTTCGCCGCAGTCGCCAACGGCTTCGCGTGCGAAATCGAGGTGGAGCGAAACGGCCAAAGCGTGCCCGGACGGTCGATCATGGGTCTGATGATGCTGGCCGCGAGCACCGGTACGGAAATCATCGTCCGTGCCGAAGGCAGTGATGCCGAAGCCGCGCTAAACGCCATCGAAGAGCTGGTCGCCGGCAAGTTTGAAGAAGATTGACCTGATGACGAAGTCTCCCGGCAAAACACCCGGCAAACCGGCCAAGAAAGCCCGCGAACGCCCGTTCAAGGGGCTGGCTGCCGCACCCGGCATTGCCATTGGCAAGGCGTTCATCCGCTTCAGCGACCGGATCGACGTGCAGACCTATCTGGTCCCCAAGACCAAGCTGGCGGCCGAACTGAAACGGCTGGACGTGGCCGTCCGTGTGGCCCGGCGCCAGATCCGCAGTCTACAGGAGCGGGCCCGGGACATGCCCGGTTCCGCCGGCGAGGAGCTTGTCTTCCTGTTCGATGCCTATCTGGCGATGCTCGATGATTCGCGGCTGGTCCGCGGCGCGCGTAACAGCATCGAGCGCGACCGGATCAATGCCGAAGCCGCCGTACAAAAGGAATTCCAGACCCTCGCCAGGCGTTTTGAAGCGATGGAGGATGCCTATATCGCAGCTCGCCTCGACGATATCCGGGAAGTCGCCGGACGACTTGTCGGCATCCTTGTCCGAGCGCCGGGCAAGGCCCCGCCGAAACCGCCCAGGGGCGGGATTGTCATCGCCGATCAACTGTCGCCCGCGGATATGGCGCAGATCGACCCGGACAGCGTTGCCGCCGTTGCCGCCGTGCTCGGCAGCACCGAAGGGCACACCGCCATCATGGCCCGCGCGCTGGGCCTACCTGCGGTTTTAGGCGCAGCTGACCTCGCCGGGCAGGTCGAGCAGGGCGATACCGTCATCATCGACGGGTATGCCGGCCGGGTCATCGTACAACCTACCGCCGAGACCATCCGCAAGTATGAAAAACGCCTGGCCGAGAAACGCCGCGGTGCGCGGGCGCTCGACCGGCTCCGGTTCGAACCCGCGATTTCACGGGACGGCACCGAGATCAAGCTGATGGCCAATGTCGAGCTGCCCGTCGAAATGGACGCGGTGCATCACAGCGGGGCGCAGGGGGTCGGGTTGCTGCGCTCGGAATTCATGTTCATGAATCGCGACGACATCCCGAGCGAGGATGAGCAGACGGCAATCCTCAGGCAGATCGTCAGCCCCATGAAAAAGCTGCCGGTTACCATCCGCACACTGGATATCGGCGGCGAGAAACCGGCCCCCGCCCTGCTCACCAACATCGACCAATCGGCGGCAACGGCGCTGGGGCTGCGGGGCATCCGCCTGTCGCTGGCCACGCCCGAAACACTCCGCACCCAGTTCCGCGCTATCCTCCGCGTCTGCACGGGCCATAATGTGCGTATTCTGCTGCCGATGGTGACCACCGCCAGCGAGGTCAAACGCGCCAAGGCGATCCTTGTCGAAGAAGCCGGCAACCTGAAAGCCGAAGGGATCCGCATCCCCGGCAAGCTGCCGCCGGTCGGCGTCATGATCGAGGTCCCGGGCGCGGCGCTTGCCGCTGATTCTCTGGCCCGGGCCAGCGATTTCTTCGCCATCGGTTCCAACGATCTGACCATGTACACGCTCGCCGTCGACCGCGCCAACGAGCACGTGGCGCATCTGTTCAACTCCCTGCACCCGGCGGTGCTGCGACTGATCCAGTTCACCACCCAGGCCGCGCTCCGGGCGCGAATCCCGGTTTCGATCTGCGGTGAAATGGCCGGTGATCCTCGGTTCACGGCGCTGCTGATCGGGCTCGGATTGAACGATCTTTCGATGACCGCGACCAATATCCCGCTGGTCAAGAAACGCATTCGCGACATGGATGCGCTGGCCGCGTCGCAACGCGCCCTGCAGATCATGGAACAGACCGACAGCGGCCGCATCGCCATGATGATCGACGATTTCAATACGCTGGCGTGATTTGCAACACGCAGACATGGCTCCGTCATCCTGAACTTGATTCAGGATTCACATCATTCATCAATGACCTCGCCTTTTTTTATGGGCCCTGAATCAGGTTCAGGGCGACAGTAGAGGCGTTGCGATGAACCCTCACCCGCGGGAGAGGCCGGTGCGCGCAGTGCCCTGGGTGAGGGATTCCCGGGCACACCAACTAATCCCCTCACCCTGCCCTCTCCCCAAGGGAGAGGGTCGGTAATAGCTTCCCCTCACCCTGCCCTCTCCCCAAGGGAGAGGGGTGATATCCGTCTCCCGCACCCGCCCTCAGCCGCTCAAAAGCGCGGACGATTTTCCTCTTGCCCCGTCTCGGTTGGGCCGGTATAAACGCGCCAACGATAAGATATAAAGAAATCTTTATGTCTTTAACTGTTTCCCGAATCGAGCACGGAGCCGAACGACATGAACGCATTCACTGACTGCAAGGTCGCCGACATGAGCCTCGCCAAATGGGGCCGCAAGGAACTTGATATCGCCGAGAGCGAAATGCCGGGCCTGATGGCCACGCGCGAGGAATATGGCGCGTCGCAGCCGCTGAAGGGCGCGAAGATCGCCGGTTCGCTCCACATGACGATCCAGACCGGGGTGCTGATCGAAACCCTGCAGGCGCTGGGCGCCGAGGTCCGCTGGGCATCGTGCAACATCTATTCGACGCAGGATCATGCCGCCGCCGCGATCGCCGAAAAAGGTACGCCCGTGTTTGCCGTCAAAGGCGAGTCGCTGGAGGATTACTGGCAGTACACCCACGAAATCTTCAACTGGGCCGACAACACCGGCCCCAACATGATCCTCGACGACGGCGGCGACGCCACGCTGCTGATGCATCTGGGCAAGGAAGCCGAGAAGGATCTCTCGGTTCTCGACAACCCCGACAGCGAAGAGGCCGAGGTGATGTTCGCCGCGATCAAGGCCAAGCTGAAGGAAGACCCGACCTGGTACACGGATCATTCCAAGGACATCATGGGTGTCACCGAGGAAACGACGACCGGCGTGCACCGTCTGTACGACATGGCGAAAAAAGGCTCGCTGATGTTCCCGGCGATCAACGTCAACGACTCGGTCACCAAGTCCAAGTTCGACAACAAGTACGGCTGCCGTGAAAGCCTGGTCGATGCGATCCGCCGCGCCACCGACGTGATGATGGCCGGCAAGGTTGCCTGTGTCGCCGGCTTCGGCGATGTCGGCAAGGGCTCCGCCGAGAGCCTGCGCCATGCCGGTTGCCGCGTCATGGTCACCGAAGCCGATCCGATCTGCGCCCTGCAGGCGGCCATGGAAGGCTTCGAGGTCGTGACCATGGAAGACGCCTGCAAACGTGCCGACATCTTCTGCACCGCCACCGGCAACGTCGATGTGATCACCGTCGATCACATGCGCAACATGAAAGACCGCGCCATCGTCTGCAACATCGGCCACTTCGACAGCGAAATTCAGGTCGCCGCCCTTAAGAACATGAAGTGGGAAGAGATCAAACCGCAGGTCGACGAGATCCAGTTCCCGGATGGCAACCGCATCATCCTGCTGGCGCAGGGCCGTCTCGTGAACCTGGGCTGCGCCACCGGTCACCCGAGCTTCGTGATGTCGGCATCCTTCACCAACCAGGTGCTGGCGCAGATCGAGCTTTATGCCAACAACAAGGACGGCCACTACAAGAACGACGTCTATGTGCTGCCGAAGCACCTCGACGAGAAAGTTGCCGCCCTGCACCTTGAACAGCTTGGCGTCTCGCTGACCACGCTCAGCCAGAAACAGGCCGATTATATCGGTGTGCCTGTCGCCGGTCCGCACAAGCCGGAAACGTATCGTTATTAATCAGGCATAGCCCCTCACCCTGCCCTCTCCCCATGGGAGAGGGATTTCCCGCCTACCCACCCCTCGCCCTCGGGAGAGGGTGGCGAACACTGTGAGCCGGGTGAGGGGCATACCGCCTCACTTACCCCCTGCCGTCATCCTGAACTTGATTCTGGATCGATGCTTATCAATCAGCCGTTGCGCCGATGCGATATGGATCCCAAATCAAGTTTGGGATGACGTTTACATGTCCACGTGCGTATAAATTCAGATGAACACCGAAAAGCGCATGTGGATCATCGCCGGCCCGCCGGGGGCCGGGAAAAGTACGCTGGCGGCCCGTCTGTTCGCGGACGACATCGGCACCACACGCCATATCGACGCCGACGATCTGCGCGGGTTTTCCGCCGCAGACGACCTTCCGGAAGCATCCCTGAAACAGAACCTGCCGGTCTCAAAACGGCTGGAAATCGCTGAAACCGGGGGCCGCAGCTTTTTCGTCGAAAGCCGGCTGATAAGCCGCAAACCGCTGTCCGCCGCGATCCGGCTCAGACGCCGTGGCTGGCACGTCGGCCTGATCTATCTGGCGTTGCCTAAAATCCAGCTGTGCCGGGACCGCATCCGGCTCAGAATAATGAAAGGCGGGGACGATCTCGACGACGCGCTTCTGGAAAAGACCTTCCACGCGGCGATGGACAATCTTGCGCACTATATCGACGCCGCCGACAGGTGGGTCATCCTCGACAGTTCCGGGGCCCGCAAACCGCTGATCGCGCACGGCAGCTATGCCGGCGCCGCACCCAGACAGGCCGATGCCCTGAAGGCACTGCTACCCGGTTATCCGTTCATTCCTGCGGCCCGCGCCGTCGCCGCCGATCAATGGTTTGTGCCTGTTGTCGAGACCTTCGAGAAACTCTCGACATGGCAGTCCACCCTGGACCGGCTGATGCGTATCGCCGACAACATCGAGGCCATGAACGGACAATACGGACAATGAAGACGGCCTTTAATCCAGCCAATGGGCAGCAACGCTTTTCTTGGCCCCGGCCCGCATCGGGCGTAGACTTCTGGCCGTGTTGGAAACCACTATGAACACCCTGCCGGTTCTGCTGGGCACCGTGATCGGTGCGCTGATCGTTTTGCCGTTTGCGCTGGTCTACCGGGCCCGCGCCCGTGATGCATCGACCGAACGCCGCCGTACCGAAGCCGTCGCCAACCGGACCCGCAGCATCCTGTCATCTTCACCCGATGGAATCTTTCTCTGGGACCACGCCACCGGCGGCATTTCGTGTTCGCGCCGGCTTGCGGAAATGCTGGAGATCGAGAGCGGCACCCTTGCCCGCTACGACGACATTCGCGCCTGTTTTGAAGAGACCGAACTGCAGAAACTTGAACAGGGCGTCAGCCTGCTTCGGGCCAAAGGTTCGCCCTTCGATGTGACCCTGAAGCGGGGACAGACACACTTTCAGGCCCTCGGCAGCCGGGCGACGGGCACCGCCGGTGAAGCCGTGGCCGATATCGTCTGGATGCGCCGCGTCCATGCCGCCGCCGAAGGTCCCGCCGCCAATGCGGGCGGGTTTGACGACCGCCATCTGACGGCGCTGCTCGATGCCTTGCCGATCCCGTTGTGGCTGCGCGATGCGGATCTGAAAATCGCTTTCCAGAACCGTGCCGCCGAGCGCGTTCAGGGCCTGGGCGACGAAACCGGCCGCCGCGCGCGTACCGACGGCAAGCCCGCCACCGACAGCGCGGAGATCACCGAAAACGGCGCCCCGCGCCGGGTCCGTATCACCGAAACCCCGCTGGCCCCGGCCATCGGTGAGCGCAGCGGCACCATCGGCTTTGCCGTCACCGCCGAGACCGTAGCCGCCCCGGATGCGGCACAACCATCCCCGGCATCACCGCCCCCCAAAGAGCCGCAAACGGGCGAGTTGTTGCGGGCTCTGGAAACCGGCGTCGCCGTGTTCGACGGCGAGACCCAGTTGGTCGCCGCCAATGCCGCTTTTGCCGTGTTGTGGCGGCTTGATCCGGACTGGCTGCAGACCCGCCCGACGATGAGCGATCTGCTGATGCGGCTCCGCGAACTGCGTCGTCTGCCCGAAGTCGCCAACTTCGCCGAATTCCGCAACGAGGAGTTGGGGCGTTTCGGCACCCTCGCGCAAATCACCCAGGACGAGCTGCACCTGCCGGACGGCCGCACTCTCAAGCGCCGCTTCGGTCCGCTGGCGGACGGCGGGCTGGTGATGGCCTGTGACGACGTATCGGACCGCCTCGATATGCAGCGATCCCTGAAATCCGCCGATCGGGTCCAGCGTACAACCCTAGAAAACATGCGCGAAGGCATTGCCGTGTTCGGGGCCGACGGACGCCTGCAATTGACCAATCCGCAGATGGCCAAACTCTGGGACATGGACGAAACCGAGCTTGAACTGGGCACGCGGCTGCCGGATGTGATCCAGGCGCTGGGCATGAAAATGGCTGCGAACAATGAGAAATGGTCTCTCCGCAAGGAGCGGATTGCGTCGGAGATACTGGCGCGAACCGTCTCCAGCGGCAGGCTCGACCTGATCAACGGGCGGATTCTGGCGTTCGCCAACATTCCGCTGCCGGACGGCGCCTCGCTGGTCAGTTACGGCGACATCACCGACAGTTACCGTGTCGAGGAAGCCTTGCGCCAGCGTGCCCGCACACTTGCCGAAGCCGACAGGATGAAGACGGAATTCATCGCCAACGTGGCAACCGAAGTCCGCACGCCCCTGAATACCATTCACGGCTTCGCCGACATTCTGCGCCAGGAAATGTTCGGCGAACTGAACAAGCGCCAGCACGAATACGCCGAGAACATCGTCGCCACATCGGAAAAGATGATGGACGTGGTTACGGATATTCTCGACCTCGCCACCATCGAAGCCGGGCGCATGGAACTCAACAAGGACACCGTCGATCCGCATGCAATCCTTGTCGACGCCTTCAACGTGGTGAAGGAACGCGCCCGCCGCAAGAACATCAAGGTCGACTTCGACTGCCCGCCCGATATCGGCTGGGTGTCGGCCGACGCCAAGCGGTTGACTCAGGTGGTCTTCAACTTGCTGACCAACGCAATCACCTTCACGCCGAAACTTGGCCACGTCATGCTCGCCGCAAAACGCGAGGACGAAATGCTGGAGATATCCGTCTCGGACAGCGGGCCCGGCATTCCCAAGCAGGATCGCGATCGGGTGCTGCAGCCGTTTCAACGTATAAAAAGCGACGATCATCAGGGCGCAGGGCCGGGTCTTGGCCTCACCATCGTCAACAGATTCATTGAATTGCACGGCGGCAGTGTCGACATCAGATCGAACAAATCACGCGGCACGACGGTGGTCTGCCGCATTCCCGTCAACGACGATCATACCGAAGGGCTTGCGCCCCGTGATGGGGATCATGCTATCGTAGACGAGCACGCGGCGGAATAATCGAAGACACCCTGCCGCCGGAGGGAGAACGGACGTGGACCTGCAGACGCTATGCATCTTTGTTATCCTGGCCGCCATGGTCACGATGCTGGTGCGCGCCCTGCTCAACGCGGGCAACAACCGCGCGAAGTCCCGCCGCCCGAAAGCCGCCAAGCCGTTGCCCGGCGCCTTTGCACTGGATGATGCCCTCGACAAGCTGAACGAGACCATCCGTATCCTGCAACGTGATCTTGGCGATCAGGCACCGGGACGGAGCGATCCATCTGGGCTCCGGTTCTATATCGCCTATCTGGTCGGCGTCGCCCGCGAAATCGCCAAGATGAACAAAATCGCCTACGGCCCGGCGCTGGAAACCCCGATCCGCATGGAAATGATCCGCCACGGCATGTCGGGCGGAAACGGCAATGACGTCATGGTGCGGATTCTTGCCAGCGACGAAGGCCAGCAGGGCCTGATCGCCGGCGAGATGGATGGTGCCGATGCCTGCGATCCGGATTACAGCGGCACATACTTTGCCCGGATCCTCTCGTACTACACCGACGCACAGGTGCGTGGCCCGCGCTGAGGCTAAAGCGCCTCCACCGCTTCACACAGTTTTTCGATATCCCCGGCGTCATTGTAATAGTGCACCGACGCCCGCACGACTTCGTCGAGGCCGCGGTTTTCCATATCGATGCGTGTCGACCCCCGTCGTGACACCGAGACATTGATCTTTCTTTCCGCCAGTGCCGCCTTGATCTCGTCCGGTGATTTTCCGTCCATGATAAAAGTGGTGATACCGCATTTCTGCGCCCCCAGATCGGTGATGGTGACACCCGGGATCGCCGACATGGATCGGCGCAGGTCGTCCGCCGTCCCGATGATGCGGGACTGGATGTTATCCATCCCCCATGCCAGCGCATAATCGACGGCCACGCCCAGCCCGATCACGGCGGCAATATTAAACTCCCAATTCTCGAAACGCCTGGCCGTCGGCAGGATTTCGAAGCTGTCCCGCCCGGTCCACTGCGCCGCATGCAGATCGAGAAACAGCGGCTCTAGGGATTCGATCCGGTTTTTGCGGACATACAGGAATCCGGTGCCGCGGGGCCCCCGCAGGTATTTCCGCCCCGTCACCGACAGCGCATCGCAACCGATCCGATCCACATCCAGCACCAACTGCCCGCACGACTGGCAGGCATCGAGCAGGTAATAGACACCGGCATCCCGGGCGATCTTGCCGATTTCCTCGGCTGGATTGACGAGACCGCCGTTTGTCGGCACGTGGGTCACCGAGATCATCCGCACCCGGTCATCGATCAGGTTTCTGAGCGCCGCCAGGTCGACCGCGCCGTCTTCGCCGCTGGGGGCAACGACGATTTCCACACCGTGCGAGTGCGCAGCCTGCAGGTACGAGATATAGTTGGACGCATATTCCGCTTCGACGGTGATGATTTTGTCCCCGGGGCGAAACTGCCGCAGCATGGCATGGAAGGCCTGCAACCAGGCGACGGAAGCGTTCTCGACCAGGGCGATTTCACTGGCGTCTGCGTTCAGCAGCTCGGCCACCGCCTGATAGGTCCGCACCCGTTTGTCGTTTGCCAGTGCCGCCGCTTCGTAACCGCCGATGTCGGCTTCCAGCTGCAGGTGCCGGAACTGGGCATCCAGCACTGTTTGCGGCATCAAACCCGCACCGGCGTTATTGAAATGAACGACGTTTGTCGTTCCCGGTGTGTCGGCCCGCGCACGCGCCACATCAATCGTCATTGTCAAACCCCTCCTGTATGTCTTCAAGGTCGTTTATCGGCAAGGCAGGCGGGTATAGTAAAGGGATATTACGGTGCGGTTTATGATGGCACGCCCTTGGTCGTCGAATACTCGAAATGCAGCGCTTTGTCGGGGAACACCCGCGTATAGGCATGATGCGCCGCGAACGCAGCTTCCGAGAACCCGGTCAGGATCAGTTTCAGCTTGCCCGGATAATCCGACACGTCACCAATCGCATAGACGCCGGGGACAGACGTTTCCGCAGTCGCCGGGTCGGCGGGTATGCCGCCCTGACCCGCCCCCAGCCCCCAGTCCAGGATCGGCCCCAGGTTCTGTGACAGGCCATAGAACGCAAGCAGGACATCCGCCTCGATTCGCCGCTCGTTGCCATCCAGATCGGCGACGATCACGGCTTCCAGACGATCAGCGGTCCCTTCCAGGCCCTGAAGTTGATAGGGCGTGACCAGATCGATACTGCCGTCTTCGGCTAGTACCGTCATCCTGCGCACGCTCTCCTCCATCGCCCGGAACCGGGCCCGGCGATGCACCACGTGGACCTTGTCGGCGATGCCGGAAAGCTGGATCGCCCAATCGACGGCACTGTCCCCGCCGCCGGCAATGACCACCCGCTTGCCGGCGAAATCCCTGACGGCGCCGACCATGTACTTCACCCCAAGGCCCGGCCCCTGCGCTTCATAGCGTTCTATACCCGGCAACGGCGGCCGCTTCGGACCGAAGGCCCCGACCCCGGCGGCAATGATCACCGCCCGGGCGCTGATATCCGTGCCCGCCGAAGTGGTCAGCAGGAAATCGCCGGCTTTGCCCGACACCCCTGTGACCTGCTGATTGAGGTGTATATGCGGCTCGAACGGGGCCATCTGCCGGTCCAGGGCGCGGATCAGATCGCCCGCGGAAATTTCCGGCTGCGCCGGAATGTCGAAGATCGGTTTTTCCGGATACAGCGCCGCGCACTGCCCGCCGATGTCTTCAAGGGCGTCAATCAACCGGCACTTCATGCCCAGCATGCCGCACTGGAAGACCGCGAACAGTCCCACCGGTCCGGCGCCGATGATCGCAACATCGGTGGAAAAGCGTTCGTGTGCGGGTTCTATGGTCACGTCATCGGGTCCTTTGTCTGACCGTCCCGGCGGATCGGGGCATGGCAGCACTAGGATGGGTGCCTGACGGCGGCGGTTCAAGTCTTGTTCGCCCGCAAAGCGGCATATACAAACGCAGTCATGCACGATCAGACAGACCGCATTGCTGACGTTTCCGTTGCCGACGAGGGTGGGACCCGTGACCTTGCCGCCCGGATCGCACCTGTTCTTGCGGCCGGTGACGTGATTGCGCTCTCGGGAACACTCGGCGCCGGCAAGACGGCCTTCGCCCGGGCCCTGATCAATGCCCTCCCCGGAGACGCCGAAGATGTCCCGAGCCCGACCTTCACCCTTGTCCAGACCTATCCGCGCGGTGCGCTCGAGATTTGGCATTTCGATCTGTACCGGCTCGAAGACCCGGATGAAGCCTATGAACTCGGGATCGAGGATGCCTTCGCGGACGCCGTCAGCCTGATCGAATGGCCCGACCGGCTGGGCACGCTGATGCCCGCCGGACGATTGCTGATCGACATTTCCGAAGTGGCCGAAGGCCGCCGCTTCGTCTTTTCCGGCAATCCCGCCTGGGCGGCGCGGCTTGCAGACGTTTTCGAAGGAACACCCCCGCATGGATAAACGTGCCGAACCCCGGATGACGTTTCTGGCCAATGCCGGCTGGGCCGGGGCCAAGGTCAGCGTGCTGGCCGCCGATGCTTCATTCCGCAGTTATTATCGGGTGCAGTTGAACGACCGACAGTGCGTGCTCATGGATGCGCCGCCCCCCGAAGAGGATATCCGCCCCTTCGTGACCGTTGGCCGCTACCTTGCGCAATTGGGGTTCAGCGCACCGCGAATCCTCGCCGAAGATGAGCGCCGGGGGTTTTTGCTGCTCGAAGACCTCGGCGACGATACCTATACCCGCGTCTTCGAAGCCGGCGGCGATCAGGGGCAATTGTACGACGCCGCGATCGATACCCTCGTGCATCTGCATGAATTGTCGTCGGCCAAAACCGCGCCCGGCGAAATTCCCGCGTACGACATGGACCGGCTGCTGGGCGAAGCGATGCTTTTTATCGACTGGTACATGCCCGCCGTCGGCGCCACCGTCGGTGACACGGCGCGGGCCGCCTATGAAGATGCCTGGCGCACCGTCTTTACCGACCTTGCGCTGCGGCGTGAAACGCTGGTGCTCCGCGACTATCACGTCGACAACCTGATGTGGCTGCCGGCGCGGAGCGGTACCGCCCGATGCGGCCTGCTGGATTTCCAGGACGCCCTGATCGGGCCCCGCGCCTATGACCTGATGTCGCTGATCGAGGATGCCCGCCGCGACGTCGATCACAAACGCGCCGACCGGTTGATCGAACGCTATGTCGCGGCCTGCGGAGATATCCGTGAAAGCGACCTCAGACGCGATATCGCGATCCTCGGCGCCGGCCGTCATGCCAAGGTGATCGGCATCTTCACCCGGCTAAGCCGGCGCGACGGCAAGTCCCAGTATCTGGTGCACATTCCCCGCGTCTGGCGTTTACTGGAAAACAGCCTGAGCCACCCGGTGCTTGCCCCGCTGGCCCTGTGGTTCGCAGAGAACGTCCCGGCAGGCCTTCGCGTCGTTCCCGACGCCAATAACAAGAAAACCGGAGCTCCCGTATGAAAAAAGTCGAGACCCCGAAAACCGCCATGGTGCTTTCCGCCGGGTACGGCAAACGCATGCGCCCGTTGACCGACAACGTGCCCAAACCGATGCTTGCGCTGAACGGCAAGCCGCTGATCGGCCATGTGATGGACCGCCTTGCGCATACCGGTGTCGAACGCGCCGTCGTCAATCTTCACTATCTGGGTGATCAGATCCGCGCCTACCTCGCCGATGAAAAGCGGCTGGAGATCATCTTCACCGAAGAGCCGGAATTGCTGGAAACCGGCGGCGGCGTGAAGAATGCCCTGCCGTACCTGACCGAATCTGGCACCCACCCGGTGTATGTTATGAATTCCGATGCGTTCTGGCTCGACGGCTATGAAGATACCCTCGTCCGGCTGGCACGCGAATGGAAGGATGACGCCATGGATTCGCTGTTGCTTTTGCACCAGACCCCGGAAAGCCACGGCTATACCGGACGCGGCGATTTCATGGCCGACCCGCTTGGGCGTCTTCAGCGCCGCCCGGAATCCGAAATCTCGCCATGGCTGTTCGCCGGCGTGCAGATCCTTCATCCGCGGCTGCTGGACGGCAGTCCTGACGGCGCCTGGTCTCTGAACCTGTTATTCGACAAGGCCATTGCCGAGGATCGGCTGTATGGTGTCATCCACGACGGCGAATGGTTTCATATCGGCACGCCGGACGGGCTCACGGAGGCGGAGGCGTTCCTCAACGAACCCTATGCCGGCGAACGGAAAAGATAGGAAATCATGTTCGAAGGACCGGCGCCACGCATAGTCACAATCGATAGCGGCGTCGCCTTTGTGGATGCCCTGGCGGCACGGCTGATCGATCATGCCGGCGCCGATCCCATGAAACTCGCGGAAATGCGCATCCTGCTGCCGACCCGGCGCGCCTGCCGGGCACTGGCCGAGGCATTCCTGCGGCTGGGTGACGGCCGGGCACAGCTCTTGCCGACGATGACCCCGCTGGGCGACATGGACGAGGAGGAACTGTCGATCGCCGAAGCCGGCCTGCCGCCGGGTGCACAGGACGCACTGGGGCTGCCGCCCGCGATCCCGTCCCTGCGCCGCCAGTTATTGCTGAGCACCGCCGTCATGGCGTTGCCCGATCATCGCATGCATCCGGAACAGGCGACCGCGCTGGCGTTGGAACTGGCCAAGCTGATCGACCGTCTGGCGACGGAAAATTGCAATCCCGAAGATATCCGCAAACTTGTCGGCGACGACAACGACTATGCCGAGCACTGGCAACACGTGCTACGGTTCCTCGAAATCCTGATTACTGCATGGCCGGATATTCTGGCCGACGAAGGCTGCCTTGATCCGGCCCAGCGCCGCAATGCCCTTCTCCATGCCCAGGCGCGGCTGTGGCGTGAGATGCCGCCCGCAACTCCGGTCATCGCCGCCGGGTCCACCGGCTCAATCCCCGCGACCGCCGACCTGCTGGGCGTGATCGCCGGGCTGCCGCAGGGCATGGTCATTCTGCCCGGTCTCGACAAGGGGATGGCGGATGACGCCTGGAACCTGCTGGGCCCTACGCACCCCCAGTTCGGCCTGAAACAGCTTCTGGCCCGACTCGATGTTGCCCGCACCGACGTCGCCGAATTCGGTACGGCACAGGATACCGCACGGAGCCGTCTGATTTCCGTTGCCCTGACCCCGGCCCGTGCCCCGGTGCCGGCACTGCCCGGCACGGACGATATCGATGCTGCCCTGGCCCACGTATCGCGCGTCGACTGTCCGGGGCCGAGCGAGGAAGCCGCCGTCATTGCGCTGGCCATGCGCCGCACGCTCGAGACGCCGGGAAAGACCTGTGCGCTGATCACGCCTGACCGCAGTCTTGCCAGACGTGTCGCGGCAGCCCTGAAACGATGGAATGTCGACGTCGATGATTCCGCCGGCATCCCGCTGGCACAGACACCCCCCGGCGCTTTTCTGCGGCTTGTCGCCGATGCCTGCACGGAACGGCTTGCGCCGGTGCCGCTGCTGGCCCTTTTGAAGCATCCCCTTGCCGCCGGCGGTCTGGACGCCGGCGATTTCCGAGGACTGGTCCGTGGCTTCGAAATCAGGGCGCTTCGCGGCCCGCGCCCGGCGCCAAGCATCCCGGGCCTGAAATCGGCGCTGGGGAATAGCACGAAATCAGCCCACTTGCGCCCGCTGATCGATATCATCGACAAGGCCCTGACACCGCTGCTCGATCTTCTGTCGCGCGATAGTGTCGATTTTGCTGAAGTTCTGGCCTGCCATGTCGCCGCCGCCGAGGCGCTGGCAACCGACAGGGACCTTGCCGGTGCGGCACGGCTGTGGGCCGGTGAGGCCGGTGATGCGGCGGCGCGATTCGTCGCTGAGTTGGCCGAGGCGATCGGCGTTCTGGGGGCCCAGCCAGGATCGTCATATGCCGGGATGTTCGACGGACTGTTGTCGGGCCGCGTCGTCCGCCCCCGCTTCGGCGCTCATCCCCGGCTGCATATCTGGGGGCTGCTTGAAGCCCGTCTGCAGCACGCCGATACTGTCATTCTGGGCGGTCTGAACGAGGGATCCTGGCCGCCGGAAGCCGAGAGCAACCCGTGGATGAGCCGGCCGATGATGACGGAAATCGGCCTTGAGATGCCGGAGCGCCGGATCGGCCTGACGGCGCACGATTTCCAGCAGGCCTTTGCCGCACCTGAAATCATGCTGACCCGTGCCGAACGCGTTGGCGGCGCCCCCACGGTGCCGTCGCGCTGGCTTTTGCGCATCGACAATCTTCTGGAACGTGCGGGCAGCAAAACCCGTCTCGGCGGCGACCCTGAAACTCCCTGGCTGAAATGGGCCGACAAACTGGACGACGCCGAACCGATCCGCATTCGCGAGCCGAAACCCCGTCCGCCGCTGAGCGCGCGCCCGAAACAGCTTTCGGTGACGCAGATCGAAACCCTGATCCGTGATCCCTACGCGGTCTATGCCCGTCATGTGCTGGGTCTGAAAGCCATCGATCCGCTGGATGCCGATCCCGGCGCCGCCGATCGCGGCAGCCTGATCCATGAGGTTCTGGAAACCTTTGTCCGCGAATTTCCCGATACCGTACCCGACGATGCCGAACGGCGTCTGCTGGAGATCGGGAGAGAGGTCTTCGCCGGTCATCTGGCGCGGCCCGGCGTGCGTGCCTTCTGGTGGCCGCGGTTCGAACGGATCGCCGCCTGGTTCGCGGACTGGCAGCGCCAGCGTCTCGCTGAGGGCTGGCAGGTCAGCTTCGCCGAGGACATCGGCACCTATCACATTGACGCTGTCCCGGCAGGGTTCACCATCACCGCCAAGCCGGACCGCATCGACCACCGTCCCGAGATCGGGCTTTCGATCATCGACTACAAGACAGGCCAGCCACCGAGCGAAAAACAGGTCGAAAGCGGTTTCAGTCCGCAGCTGCCACTTGAAGCCGTGATGGCCAGAAACGGCGCATTCAAGGGCGTGCCCGCCGGGGATGCGGCGGAGCTTCTGTACATCCGTCTGTCGGGCGGTCGTAAACCGGGCGAACTGAAACCGGTGAAAGCCGATATCCCGGCGCTGATCGACAAGACCCTGAGCGGCGTGCACAAGCTGATCACCCACTATGCCGAACCTGATAATCCATACCTGTCCGCCCCCCGGCCGAAATTCGAAAACCGCTACAGCGATTACGGGCACCTGGCCCGCATCGCCGAGTGGCGCGGCAGCGGCGAGGAAGACGAATGAGCAGCGCCGACTTCAAAATCCGCAAGCGGACCGGCCAGCAGATCACCGCAGCCGCACCCGAAGCCTCGGTCTGGGTGTCGGCAAACGCGGGCACCGGCAAGACCGGCGTGCTCGTCGACCGGATATCCAGATTGCTTCTGGCGGGGGTTGAACCGGAACGCATCCTTTGCCTGACCTTCACCAAGGCCGCCTCCGCGGAAATGGCCAACCGGCTCGCGGAATTGCTCGGCAAATGGTCGGCCATGCCCGACGATGTGCTGCGTATGGAGTTGCAGGCGCTGGGCGAAACCCCGGATGACCCGGATTTGCTGATCCGCGCTCGGCAGCTGTTCGCGATGACCCTCGAAGCGCCCGAGGGTCTGCGCATTCGGACCATTCATGCATTCTGCGAATCCCTGCTGGGACGGTTTCCGCTGGAAGCCCGTATCGCCCCCGACTTCCGGGTCATGGATGACCGTGACCAGCGCGAACTGCAGTTGCAGGCCCGCGACAGCGTCCTCGCCGATGCCGCATCAAGGGGGACGGGACTGGCCGACGCGCTTTCCGCCGTCGCCGCCCTGGTCAACGAGGAACAGTTCGCTGAACTGATGAAGGAGCTGGACGGCACCCGGGCCAAATTCCGGGGTGCGCTTGCTAAATACGGCGGGCCTGATCAACTTGCCGACGCCGTCTACGGCGCCCTTGATCTTGATCCGAAGATCACCGCCGATGACGTCATCCGCGACGCCTGCATCGTCGATGACGAGACCCGCGCCATGCTTGAGCGGCTATGTACCGCCTGGGACGAAGGAGCTTCACAGAACAACGGCTTTGCCCGAGATGCCCGGCAATGGCTGGCGATGCAGCCCGAACAGCGGCACGGCAGCTGGCATGATCTTTATAAGTCGATCTTCATCAAGAAGGACGGCGGGCTGAAGGCAGACAAAACACTGATGTCGAAGGGGGCGCTGAGCTTTGATCCGGAGGCGCTCCCCCTGGCGATTGAACTGGGAGAACGCTGCCTGATGACCCTCGATCTGCTCAAGCAGATCAATGTCGCCAGCGCCACGGGCAACCTGATACGCATCGGCGCGGCCCTGATCGACGCCTATGAAGGCATCAAGCAGCGTCACGCCCGGCTCGATTACGACGACCTGATCCAGCATGCCTCGGCCCTGCTGAATTCCGCATCGGGGGTCAGCTGGGTACACTACAAGCTCGACGGCGGCATCGAACACGTACTTGTTGATGAAGCGCAGGACACCAGCCCCGAGCAGTGGCAGGTGATCGAGGAAATCGCATCCGACTTTTTCTCGGGCGCGAGCCGCTATGAGGAAACCGCCGAGCGGCCCCGCACCATGTTTGCCGTCGGCGACGAGAAGCAGTCGATCTACAGCTTCCAGGGTGCCGACCCGGTGATGTTCGGCACCATGAAAAGCCGTTTCGGTGATCAGGTGCAGACCATCGGCCAGGTCTGGAAGCCGGTCGCCATGGCCGAGAGCTTCCGTTCCGCCCCGGCAATTCTGGATATCGTCGACAAGGTATTCACAGACGGCGATGCCGCGCGCGGGCTCAGCTTCGACGGACACCGGGTCGACCACATCTCGGCACGTCAGGGTCAGGCCGGACGTGTCACGCTCTGGCCCAAAGAAGCACCCCTAGAAGACGACGGCGAGGAAGATCCCTGGTATGTGCCGCTGGATCACGTCAGCGCCGACAGCCCGCTGGCCCGCGTCGCCATCCGCATCGCCGACACGGTCAAGGGCTGGCTCGACAACGAGGAAATCCTCCCCGCACAGGGCCGCCCGGTGCGCCCGGGGGACGTGTTGATACTTGTTCAACGCCGCCGCCGGATGGCGGAAACCCTTGTTGCAGCGCTGAAGGAACGGGGCATTCCCGTCTCCGGACGAGATCGGATGATCCTGCCTGACCAACTCGTCATTCAGGACCTGATTGCGCTCGGCCGGTTGAGCCTGCTTGCGGATGATGACCTCAACACCGCAACGGTTCTTAAAGGCCCGTTGCTGGGTCTGAACGAGGAGCAGCTGTTCTCTCTCGCCTATGAGCGGCCCGGCACCCTGCTTGATGCGCTGCGCGACAAACACACTGAGGATGCGGCCTTTGCCCATGCCTGGGAGCAAATCGCCGCATGGCGGAATCGCGCCGATTTCATGCCGCCGTTCGAATTTTTCTCGAACGTGTTGAACGCCGACGGCGGGCGCCGTCAGTTGCTGGCCCGGCTGGGGCCGGACGCGGCCGATCCGATCGATGATTTCCTCGCCGCAGCGCTGGATTTCGAGGCCGATCACGTCCCCTCCATGGAAGGTTTCCTGCACTGGCTGGAAATCGGCGGCACCGAAGTGAAGCGCGATCTCGAACAGGGCCGGAACGAAGTCCGCGTGATGACCGTCCACGGCGCCAAGGGCTTGCAGGCGGAAATCGTTTTTCTGGCCGATGCCTGTTCCGTGCCCGCGCCGCAGACCGACGACAGGATCAGGTGGCCCGGCGGCGACATCCCGATGTGGCCCGGGATCAAGGACAACGAGACCGAGGCCCTGCTGGATCTCAAGCTGCAAAAACGTGCACAGGCCCTGGAGGAATACCGCCGGCTTTTGTATGTCGGCCTGACCCGTGCCAAGGACCGGCTGTATGTCACCGGCTTTACCACGGCCAGATCCGGGAATGAACCATCCTGGTATGACATGATCGAACGCGCCATGGACGAGATCGCCGCCCCGGAGACCGAGGCCGACGGCCGCATCCGGCTTGTCTATGACAAACCGCAGACGGCGGAGCCGGACGGCGCAAGGGTTGCCGAAAGCGACCGTGCCGCGGACAGCCCCTTGCCTGCCTGGGCCGCCGCTGCCCCGGAACGAGAACCGCTGCCGCCGAAACCGCTCAGCCCGTCGCGCCCGGATGACGAGGAACCGCCGGTGCGCTCTCCGCTCAGCGGCGATGACGGCCAGCGCTTCAAACGCGGCAATGTCGTGCATGCGCTGATGCAAACATTGCCGGAGCTTGCGCCGGCGCTCAGGCGCAACGCCGCTAGAAGTTATATTTCCCGCCCGGCGCACGGATTCGATACGGATATGCAGTCAGCCCTGCTGGATGAGGTGATGGCGGTCCTCGAAGACCCGGCATTTGCCGCCGTGTTCGGTCCCGGGTCCCGGGCCGAGGTTCCGATAACGGGCACCATCGAGACTAGGGACGGTCCCCGCGTGATATCCGGGCAGATCGACAGGCTGGTGCACACCGGGACGGAACTGATGATTGTCGACTTCAAGACCAACCGTCCGCCCCCGGCGCTGGCCGGGGATGTGGCACCGCTGTATCTGAAACAGATGGCGACCTACCGCGCCGCACTCAGGCGAATATTCCCGGATTTACCGGTCCGCGCGTACCTACTGTGGACAGATGGTCCCAAGTGCATGGAATTACCGGATGAATTACTGATGCCTTTGGCACCTTGACGGGGTCATGGCAGCTACCTAGATTCCATTAACATCGTCGTAGCGTGGCTGATCAGTGCCGCCATTGAATACCGCTTTTTTTGAAGGGACACACCTTATGCCCAAGCAAGTTACCGACAGCTCGTTTCAACAGGACGTCCTTGGCGCATCCGGCCCTGTGGTCGTGGATTTCTGGGCCGAATGGTGCGGTCCGTGCAAGCAGATTGCGCCGGCTCTTGAAGAAATTTCGGCAGAAATGGGCGACAAGGTCACCATTGCCAAGATCAACATCGACGACAATCCGGAAACGCCCAGCAACTACGGCGTGCGCGGGATTCCGACACTGATGCTGTTCAAGGACGGCGAAGTTGCCGACACCAAGGTCGGCGCCCTGCCGAAAAGCCAGTTGGTCCAGTGGATTGAACAGAATCTGTAATCCCGCCCATCGGGGTCATATCAGGTTTCCGGACCCCGCCCGCAACGGCGGGGTTCGTTTTTTTCAGGGAATAAACAGGGGTAAACGATGAGCAAACTCGACATCAGGCAGATACCGGTGCTCAACGACAATTACGTGTATCTGGCCCATTGCCCAGAAACCGGCGCCACCGCCGTTGTCGACCCGGCCGTTGCCGGCCCGGTTCTCGATACCCTGAAAGAAACCGGCTGGTCGCTGACACATATCCTGAACACCCACCATCACAACGACCACACCGGCGGCAACATGGAACTGAAGAACGCCACCGGGTGCACCATCGTCGGCCCGCGTGCCGACCGCGACCGGATTCCCGGCATCGATGTCGAGGTCGGCGACGGCGATACCTATCAACTCGGCAATGCCGAAGCCGCGGTCTTTGACGTCCCCGGTCATACCCGCGGGCATATCGCCTACTGGTTCGCGGGCTCGGATGCGCTGTTCTGCGGCGATACCCTGTTCGTCATGGGTTGCGGGCGGCTGTTCGAAGGTACGCCCGCGCAGATGGTGAACTCGCTGTCAAAATTCGACAGCCTGCCGGGTGAGACGCGGGTTTACTGCGCACATGAATACACGCAGACCAACGGCCGCTTTGCGCTCAGCGTCGAGCCACATAACGATGACCTGATCCGGCTCATGAAGGACGTCGACGACAAACGGTCCAGGGGGATTCCGACAGTGCCGTCGACCCTGGCGCAGGAGCGCAAAACCAACCCGTTCCTCCGCCCCGACAGCGCGGATATTCAGGCGACACTCGGCATGCAGGGGGCGGATATCGTCGATGTCTTCGCCGAAGTGCGGAAGCGCAAGGATTCATTCTAGGGCCGCTCCATCACCCTGCCTCATCACCCGGCGACATCCCCGTCACCCTGAACTCGTTTCAGGGCCCATACCTTCACACTTAGGCCGTGCCGGGAAGCATGGGTCCTGAATCAAGTTCAGGACGACGCTGGGGGCTGTGTCAGGACATCGTTGGCGGGGGTCAGGACGACGGTGCTTCGTTCGGCGCACAGGGATTGAGTCGCACTTTTCGGTCCCGGGCCTCTTCGGCTTCATCGCGGAGGCGGCTTTCCGTCAGTTCACCGGCACGGTCGAGAATCGGATAGGCCACCGATGTCAGGTGCCCGTTGATCCGTTTCAGATCGCGCAGCACATCCAGATGCAGTGCACTGGTTTCAATCGAATCGGCACGGCCATCGGCGATACGGGCATAATGGGTCTCGGCAAAACTCCGTTCCAGATCACGAATCCCGACTTTCTGGCGGATCAGCATCCGTGCCATGTCGACATCAGGCGACATAAAGACATTCATCGCCAGATCGAAGTTGTCGAGAATCCGCGCATGGAAAGTCTTGAGCTCTTCCAGGCCCTGCGCCGAGAAGCTGGCGCGTTTCTTCATTTTCTTGGATGCCAGTTCCATCAGGTTCTTGTCGATGATGTCGCCGATGTGCTCGAGGTTGGTGGTAAAGCTCAGCACCTCGACGTTGCGTTCGCTTTCCGCCTTGTCCATCTCTTCCTTCGACAACCGCGTCAGGTACAGCTTGATGGCCTCGTGCAGCTTGTCGACGGTATCGTCCATCTGCTCGATTTCGCGAATCTTCTCGCTGTCGTTCTTTTCGAACACATCCAGGCTGCGGGCCAGCATGTCGCGGACCGTATCCCCCATGGCCAGCGCCTCGCGGGCGGCACACGCCAGAGCCACCGGGGGTGTGTCGAGAGATGTCGGGTCCAGATAGCGCGGCGCACCGGGCTCATCCGCTGCGGGCGGCGTCGGAATGATGCGTTCGGTCAGTTTGTGGACTAGCACCACAAACGGCAGAAACGCCAGCGCCAGTACGATATTAAAGGCCGTGTGGAAGTTGGCGATCATGCGCGCCGGGTTGTCATCGAGCATGGCCAGATAAGGCTGCACCCACGGCAGCACCGCGACACAGGCCAGCACGCCGAAGCCGCGCATCATCAGGTTGCCGATAGCGACCCGGCGTCCGGCGGCCTTTTCGGCATAGGTGGCAACCACCGGGATGAACGCGCCCCCCAGATTGGCGCCGAGCACCATCGCCAGGGCGAGTTGCATGTTCAGGACCTGCAGGCCGGCCAGTGACATCACAAACAGGACCACGGCGACACTGGAATGCGCCATCCATGTCAGGACCGCGGTCAAAATCACCGCCAGCAGCACCTCGTCGGTCAACGGCTTGAGAATCAGCGCCAGGGTCTCGTTGGTCCGGAGCGGCACCGAAGCCTGCCCGATCAATTGCAGCGCCAGCAGGATCAGGCCGAGCCCGATCGCGGCCCGCGACAGCGCCCGTCGCTGACTGGCTTCGGACGTAAGGAATGCGATAACACCGCCACCGATCAGAACCGGCGACAGCCATGTCAGATCGAAGGACAGCACCTGCACCACGACGGTGGTGCCGACATCGGCGCCGAGTATGATCGCCAGAGCCGCCGCTCCGCCGATCAGGCCGCGTCCGGCAAACGATGAAAGAATAAGCGCCGTTGCGGTCGAGCTTTGCAAGATCGCCGTGACCCCGAAACCGACCCCGAAAGCCCGGATCGGCTTTCCGGCTGTGAGTGATAAAGCACGGCGCAGTTCCGCCCCGAACGAACGCATGACACCTGTGCGTACCATGCGGATACCCCACAGCATCAAGGCGACGCCACCGAAGATATTAATCAGTATTTGCACGTGACTGGATCGTCCTTTGAGCTCTGTCCGGACATCGTGATGTTGTAAATTCTGTGTTTATGCCCGAATCAGCCTACTTATACGCACATATTGCGTCAAACTCAAATGATTTTGCAGATGTCTCGCTATTTATCGTTACTTTCCACGTAGATAGACCAGCCAATAGACCAGCGCGACGAAAACACTGACGCCGACGATGTTCCCGGCGGTTACCGGGACCATATTGCCGAGAAACCCGGCCATATCGACGTGCGCACCAGCCAGATAGCCGACCGGGATCAGACATATCGCGGCTCCTGATGCGGTTAATCCGGCATATCTAAGCCGCTCATTGTTCGTCCGGCATTGTCATGGATCAATCGGTGTTGCCGGCAGGTCTTGCCAAACCCCAACCGTTTTTCAGTCGTCACCGGCTTCCGTCGTCTGCATGAATTGACCGGCGTTGCGGATTTCACGCCGTTCCGCCAGCGCCGCGCGAACCACCGTGCCCCCGCCCTGCACGGCCAGTGCGCCGATCAGGCCGCCGACGATCAGATCGGGTATCCCGCTATGGGATGCCCAGACGCCGGAGGCGGCAATGATCACGGCGATATTAGACAGCGCATCATTGCGCGAACAGATCCAGACGGACTTCATGTTCGCGTCCTGACCGCGAAAGCGGAACAGGATCAGCGCACAGACAACATTGGCCACCAGCGCGGCAAAACCAATCACCCCCATGACCGGCGCCGACGGGACGTTCCCGGACATCGCGTTATAGATAATCATGCCGCCGACCCAAACCCCGAAGCCGAGCATCGTCACGCCCTTCACCAGCGCGACTCGCGAGCGAATGCCAAGGCCCATACCGAGCACCGCCAACGACAGGCCGTAATTAGCCGCGTCGCCGAAGAAGTCGACCGCATCCGCCTGCAGGCCGACGGAATTGCCGATTAGGCCGCCGCTCAGTTCAGCAACGAACATCACCGCATTGATGATCAGCGCCGCCCACAGCGCACGCCGTTGCGCCGTAGTCGGCTCGGCCTGACCGGGTCCCTGATAATGATCATGATTGTGGCAGCAGGCACTCATAAATGGTCTTCTTCCACCGGCTCGGCAGCGTGCGCCGCCATGTCGGAAAGCACGCTGGTGACGTGGTCATCGGCGGCAATGTAATAAACATGCTTGCCTCTGCGCTCGGCACGCACCAGACGGGCGGCCCGCAGTAATCGCAGATGGTGGCTTGCCAGCGAGGGAGAGATTTCAAGCTGCTCGGCAATATCACCGGCCGCCATCGGAGCATGCAGGCAGGCATACACGATCCCCAACCGGGTCGGGTCGCCGAGAATCCGGAACAAGTCGGCGATCTCGCGCCGGGTATCCAGATCCGGGGCCGCTTCGTCAGAAGCCGGTATCAGGTAAGCTCTCTTCATGACAAACAATTAAACAATTGTTGAATTGTTTGTAAAGGATGGATTCAAACGATCAATCGGGTATCTGCCGGCGCAAACAAAAAGGGCAGGAACCGGCAACCCGGCTCACCGCCCGTGTTTCTTGAAAAAGTCCTCTTCAGGCCGCGGCTTCGGCTTTCGTCTTGCCGACGGCACGATCGTAATCTTCCATCATCTGACGGCAGATTTCACCCGGCGTGAAGGTGTAATCGCCGATCACGCTGACCGGGGTGACCTCGGCGGCACTGCCGGTCAGGAAGCATTCGGATGCATCGGCCATTTCTTCCGGCATGATGGCGCGTTCGACGACTTCAATACCGCGCTTTTTCGCCAGTTCGATCACTGTCTGGCGGGTGATGCCGTTCAGGAAGCAATCCGGCAAAGGTGTGTGCAGCTTCCCGTCAGGCATGACGAAGAAAATGTTGGCACCCGTGGCTTCTGCGATCTGGCCGCGGTAATCCATCATCAGCGCGTCCTGATATCCGGCAGCTTCCGCGGTGTGCTTGGACAGGGTGCAGATCATGTAAAGGCCGGCCGCCTTGGCGTGCACCGGTTCGGTTTCCGCGCTCGGCCGCTTCCATTTGGAAATCTGCAGCTTGATACCGTTCATACGGGCTTCCGGCGAGAAGTACGACGGCCATTCCCATGCCGCGATGGCGACATTGATCTTGTTGTCCTGTGCCGAGACGCCCATCATTTCGCTGCCACGCCAGGCGACCGGACGGATGTAACCGTCGGTGATGCCGTTGATTTCGCAGACCAGGTTACATGCCGCGTCGATTTCGTCGGCCGTATACGGAATTTTGAAACCCAGTTCATGAGCCGAATAGAACAGGCGCTCGGTGTGCTGGCGCAGCTTGAAGATGCTGCCGCTGTACATCCGTTCCCCCTCAAAAACCGACGACGCATAATGCAGGCCGTGCGTCAGCACGTGAACCTTGGCATCACGCCATTCGACAACCTCGCCGTTGAACCATATCTTTCCGTCACGATCGGCAAAATTTGGACCAGACATTGTAATTTTCTTTCGTATCTTGAGTCTCGACAACTTGGATATTGCGTCACGTATCAGTTTCCAGCATATATGTCAATAACACTGACCATTTTTATTGACTTGTCGGTTTCGCCTAGGGAAAGTCCGGTATGTCCGATCAGCAATCACGTGGCCGCCCCCGCGCCAATCCGCTCTTCCTCAGGGACGAAGACCTGCGCGAAGCGATCGAGCTTTTGTTCTTCGCCTACCGCGATTTCACGAACGAGGCCGATACCGTGCTTGAGACCTACGGTTTCGGCCGGGCGCATCACCGCATCATCTATTTTGTCGGCGCCAACCCCGGTATTTCGGTGGGTGAGCTGCTGAACATTCTGAAGATCACCAAACAGAGCCTATCACGAGTTCTCAGCCAGCTCGTCGAAGAAGGCTTCATCAATCAGGAAACCGACGCCGGCGATCGCCGCCGCCGCCGCCTTTATCTGACCGACAAGGGACTGGCGCTCGAAAACGAGCTTACGCAACGCCAGAGTCGCCACATCGCCGAAGCCTTCCGGAATTCCGGCGCCGACGCCGTGGCCGGTTTCCGCACCGTTCTGCGCGGCCTTATCAACGAAGAAGACCGCGTCCGCGTCATGCGCCGCGATGCGGACAACGGCTGAACAGCCCGGACCGACAGTTCCGCATGACCCCTGCGGACCGGCACGCTAGTATATATCCATGATGCAAAGCAGCCCGGACGAAATGCCGCATATCCTTGTCGTCGATGATGACGATCGGCTGCGTACGCTGTTGGCGAAATATCTGGGCGACAACGGCTTCATGGTCACCGCGGCCAGCGATGCCGCCGAAGCCCGCCGTTGGATGGGCAGTCTGGCATTTGACCTCATAGTTCTTGATCTCATGATGCCCGGTGAGAACGGGCTCGAATTCGCCGAAAAACTGCGTGTTAATGACGATATCCCAATCCTTATGCTGACCGCGATGAGCGAATCGGAAGATCGCATTCGCGGCCTTGAAAAAGGCGGCGACGATTATCTGACCAAACCGTTCGAGCCTCGCGAACTGGTGCTTCGCATCCATTCCATTCTGAAACGTGCACGGCCCGAGGCCAACAAGCCGCAGGAACTGTTCTTCGGTGAAGCTGTTTTCTCGATTGAGCGTGGCGAAATGCGCCGCCGCGGACGCCGTGTGCATCTGACCGAAGTTGAAGTATCCCTGTTGCGGGCACTCGGCGAAACCGCCGGCCAGGTCATGACCCGTGAAAGACTGATCTCC
Organism: Rhodospirillales bacterium; assembly: GCA_965227245.1. Classification (GTDB taxonomy): domain Bacteria; phylum Pseudomonadota; class Alphaproteobacteria; order Rhodospirillales; family Casp-alpha2; genus UBA4479. The sequence continues at coordinate 398,689 of OZ245728.1, forward strand.
GCGACCACCGCCGGCGGCGAAGGACGCGCCATAGACGTGCAGGTGACGCGGCTCCGGCGTAAGATCGAAAAGGACCCGCGCGAACCGCGATACCTGAAAACCGTGCGCGGCCAGGGATACGTCCTTTGGCCGGACAACCTGTAATGAACCAAACGCCGCCATCAACAGACCACCAGCCGTTCAGCCAGCGGATAAAGCGTTTTCTGCCGAAGTCCCTACTCGGCCGGTCCTTGCTGATCATCGTCACACCGCTGGTTCTTTTGCAGATCGTGTCCGCCATCACCTTTTTCGAGGGGCACTGGGACAAGGTCACATTACGCCTCGCCAAATCGGTCGCCGGTGATACGGCAGCGGTGATTTCCCTGCTCCGGCAGTTCCCCGAACCCGAGAACCGGCGCTGGATATTCAAACTCGCAGCCAACAACATGGAATTGCGGGTGAGTTTCGATGAAGAACGGATTCTGGCAAACAGGCAGACCAAACCAAACGGCCTGCTCGAAGAGATGCTGGCCGATTCCATACGCTCTTTCGTCAACAAGCCGTTCACACTCGATACCACCAGCCTGGAACGGGATGTCGCCATCGAGGTACAACTCGCGGACGGGGTGCTGAGGGTCGTCACCACGCGCAAACGCCTGTTCAGTTCGACAACCTATGTCTTCGTGATCTGGATGATCGGCACATCGCTGATCCTGTTCGCCGTCGCCATGGTCTTCATGCGCAATCAGGTCAAACCGATCCGCCGCCTCGCCACCGCCGCCGATGATTTCGGCAAGGGCCGGGCCACGGAAAACTTCAAGATCGAAGGCGCCACCGAAGTCCGCCAGGCCGCCAACGCCTTTATTGACATGCGCGACCGTATTCAGCGCCAGATTACCCAACGCACCGATATGCTGTCTGGCGTGTCGCACGACCTCAGGACACCGCTGACGCGGATGAAGCTGCAACTGGAAATGATCGAGCAGAGCGAGGATTCCTCGGCGCTCAAGGATGACATCGCCGAAATGGAACGGATGCTGGAAGGCTATCTCGCGTTTGCGCGCGGTGAGGGCGGCGAAAAGCCCGTCCCCACCGATCTTTCGGAACTTTTACATGATGTCGCCAATCAGGCCAGGCGCCGGGATGCCCATATCGATCTGCATACCGAAGGCCGCATCGACGTCACCATCCGCGCCAACGGGTTCCGCCGCTGCATCACCAACCTGATCGAAAACGCCATGCGCTATGCCGAGCATATTTCGATCCGGGCCGGCGTGCGGGGGGATGCAGTCGAGATCGCCATCGACGACGACGGGCCGGGCATTCCGGTAGATCAACGGGCCAATGTTTTCCGGCCGTTTTACCGGCTCGAACAATCCCGCAATCCCGGCACCGGCGGGGTTGGCCTCGGCCTGGCCATCGCCCGCGATTCCATTCAGGGACACGGCGGAGAAATCCGCCTCGATGACTCGCCTATGGGCGGGCTCAGGGTCTGGATCAGATTGCCGCTCTAGGCCCTACCACGGACGTTCTTCGTTGATGGTCCACGGATCGGCATCAATCGGCCAGACCGGTCGGGCGATCTTTTTGTGTGAGACCCTGGTCATATCCCATTCCAGCGTACCGGGCGCGGCGCAATAGATGATCTTCGATGCGATCTTAGAATACTCGGCATGGAAATGCTGCATGGATTTGACGACGAGTATGCGCTGACCCATGGGGTCGATGCCGAGCGCCTCGAAAAAATGCGGGTGCGTGTTCTGGGTCCGGTCGGAATGCACGACGAAGTCGATTCCTTCGGCATGCAGCCACACCGCATCCCCCATATACCGCAGTGAGCCGCCGAGGCTTTTGACATAGACCGCGCGGGCGACGTTCTTGACCTCGACAAAAAGATCAAGCGGCTCGCCGGAAACCGCGCCGGTTTTGCCGCCGAGGCGCAATTTGAATTTCGCCCCGATTCCGGCACCGACGCAGATACCCGTCGCTACCGGATCCCAGATCCCGCCGACCGCCGCCATGCCGATGCCGCGCTCCAGCATCCTGCGGATAATAAATGTGCTGTCTCCGGGGCCGCCGCCGCCCGGATTGTCCGCCATGTCGGCAATAACGACGGGGCCCGCCTTGACCGCCAGAGCATCGGTGATCGCGGTTTCCACATCGACGAACCGGGGGGTGATCTCGTCTCTGATCTGCCAAAGCTCCCGGCCCAGCTTTTCGGCCAGTTCATCGCCGTAAGGCTTATTGCCGTCGGTGACGACGATGACGCGCGTGCCTTCCGCCGGCACGTCGCCCCACGGGAATCCATGGCCGAGCGACACCGACAGCACGCCGTCCTTACCCTCGAGCGAACTCATCCGGTCGACGAAAGACCGCATCGGCTCGCGGGTCGTATGATAGCACCCGATCATGCGGCAATCGAAGCTGCTGATCACCGGCTTGCAAGTGCCGTCGAACGTCGGTTCCATGATGCGCCACAGATCCTCCGCGCGTTCGCGGGAGTCGGTGTGAGGGTATTCCTTGTAGATCACCAGCGCGTTTACTTCCTCGGTGAAGCGGCGCGTGATGTGACAGTGAAGATCGTACTCGACCCCCAGCGGCACGTCCGGTCCGACGATCTCGCGGATACGGTGCACGAGGTCGTCCTCACAGTCATCATAGCCCTCTGCGACCATCGCGCCATGCAGGCTCAGCATCACGCCGTCGACGGGCATCGCCGCCTTCAGGTCATTCAGGATTTCGTCGCGGAGATCCTCGTACACTTTTCTGACCGTCAATCCGGAGGGTGTCGCGAATGCGGACAGGCTTTCCACAACATTCCAGCCACGTTTCTTTGCGTGTTCCCGCCAGATCACCAGCGGTGCACCGAACATGTGCGGCACTTCGGGGTGATTGCCGCCGCGCACCAGATGCGCTCTTTCGAACGCCACCAGGTCTGTCGGCAACGGGGCTTCGGTATGGGTTTCCGTGCCCAGACATGCGGTAAACAGTTTCATCGCGGCGTATCCTGTATCGATCAGCCAGCAAGTTTTGCCAGATCGGGAACAGGGCGGGCCGTCTCGGCGTTGGCCGCCAGTACGTGCTCAAGCGCGGCGGCGATTTCCAGCACCTGCCGATCACACCCGGGTGCGCCCAGCACCTGAATGCCGAACGGCATGCCGAACTCATCCACGCCGCACGGCAGCACGCACCCGCAGGCCATGGCCATGGTCGGCGCATAGCTAAGCGCCAGCCAGCGCATGTAGGTGGGCATTTCCGTGCCGTCGATTTCGGACACGTACCATTCCGCATGCGGGAACGGCGTCACCGCCGCCGCCGGGCAGATCACGCAGTCGACCTCGTTCAGCAATGAAATCCAGTTGCGCGCGATCTTCGTCTGCGTCAGATGCGCCTTGGCAACATCTTCCATAGAATATTCAAGCCCACGGTCGACGTTGTCGACAACATAGGGGCTGATGATGTCGCGATGGTTTTTGACCCGTTCGCCGTGCGCACCGACAAAGACCACGCCCCGCAGCACTTCGAAGCATTCGTGAACGTCGGTGAAATCCGGGTCCCGGTCCTGGGCTTCGGCGAAGACGCCACGGAAGCTGTCCGTCCGCGATTTGAACAGCGCCCGATTCGCCTTGCTGAGCGGTGCGCACCCCAGATCGGCGCTGATCGCCACATGCATCGAGCCCAGATCGGCTTCACGCATCGGATCGAACAGGCCCGGATCAAGATCGCCGGAGTACGGATCGCGGGCATCCACCGACGCCTGAGCCGACAGCAGCAATGCTGCATCGGCGACACTGCGGCCCATCGGCCCCAGTACCGAAAATGGCAACAGGCCGGCTGGCTTGCTCTCGGCCGGCACCACGCCGGGGGTCGGGCGGAACCCGACAACGCCGCAAAAAGCTGCCGGGGTCCTGAGAGATCCGCCGAAGTCCGATCCACTGGCGATCGGCACCATCCCGGTGGCCAGTGCAACGGCGGAACCGCCGGACGAGCCGGCACAGGTCTTTACCGGATCGAACGGATTGCCGGTCGCCCCGAAAACCGGGTTCCGGGTGTTGGCCCCGGCGCCGAATTCCGGCGTGTTGGATTTGCCGAGGACGATGGCGCCTTCGTCACGCACGTTGGCAACGGACAGCTGATCCTCATCCGGGATATTGTCCTCGTAAATTTTCGAGCCGAACGTGGTGCGCAGCCCCTCAGTCGCCTCAAGGTCCTTGATGGCAATCGGCAGGCCGTGCAGAGCGCCAAGGAATTCGCCGTCCATCACCGCCTGCTCGGCGGCTTTGGCTTCGTCCATCGCCCGCTCGAAACAGGTCGAGACCATGGCGTTCAGGGTCCCGTTCACGGATTCGATGCGTCGGATGCAGCTTTCCGTCAATTCGACGGGGGAGATATCCTTGACACCGATACGGCGTCTCAGATCGAGGGCACTGTCATCACAAAGCTCGGTCATCGGCGTCTTGCTCCTTGTTGTTCGCCAAAAGGATCGGAAGGGGTCTCAGGCGGCTGTATGGCCGGGCGTTTTGCCGTCGCCTAGGTCCCACCAAAGCCCCGTCATGATGCGCAGCGCACTGTGGCAGACCGGCGCCAGCACGTGTTCGTTCGGCGCGTGCTGCGAGCATCCGGCATAGGAATGTGGCACCCAGATCGTCGGCAGGCCCAGGACTTCGGCAAAGCAGTCATTGGGCAGCGTGCCGCCCAGGTTCGGCAGCACCGACACCTCCTGACCCGACGTCGCGCCGATGGAGCCGATGGCCCACTGCGCCCACGGATGGTCCGGGTCGAGACGTGTCGCGTACATGTAATCGCGTTCCGCTTCGAGCTTGATGTCCTTGAAGCCGTGCGCGTCCAGATGCTTGCGGAGTGCCGGCAGGAAACTGTGCGGATCGGTCCCGACCACGTAGCGGATATGCCCATAGGCCACGGCGCGGGGCGGAATGGCGTTCACCGGATTGCGCGGATTGCCGCACTCGAAGGCCCGGATTTCAAAGGTGTTCGAACCGAAGACCTTTTCTTCCGGCGTCAGACCCGGCTCACCCCAGTTTGGATCGATTTCCGGCGCATCGTCACCACCGCCGACCTTGAGCTTGGAGATCGCCTTACGTACGGAATTGGACATTGGTTCGGGACGCCATTCTTCAACCAGAATCCTGCCCTTGGCATCGGTGATGGTCGCCAGTGCATGCGCCATGATGACGCCCGGATTCGACAGCAGGCCGCCCCAGTTGCCGGAGTGATGCCCGCCGTCCCGGCACTCAAGGGACATGGTAAAGTTGAAGACACCGCGCGACCCCATGAATACGGTCGGCTTGTCCGGGGCCAGCCGCGGCCCATCGGACGCGATGAACACATCGCAATCGGCGAACAGGTCCTTATGAACTTCGCAGAATTTCTTGAGCCCCGGCGAGCCGCTTTCCTCGCCCGTCTCGATCAGCGCAATGACATTGAACCCGAGCTTGCCCCGGGTCTCCAGGACCTGCTTCATCGCCGCCAGATTGATGGTGTGCTGAGCCTTGTTGTCCGCCGTGCCCCGGCCGTACCAGCGATCGCCTTCGACGGTGATTTCCCACGGCGTGAGACCCTCGCGCCACTGGTCGTCGTAGCCGCGTACCACATCGCCATGACCATAGGTCATCACCGTCGGCAGATCGTCGCCTTCGTGACGCCGGGCGACCAGAAACGGCATCAGACCTTCGATCGGGTTCTCATAGATGTCGCAATTGAAACCGAAGTCCTCGAGATACGGGGTCATTTCTTCGCGCAGATAGCGATACAGTTCCGGGCGCTTGTCCGGCTCCGGGCTTTCCGTCCGGATCGCCACGCGCCGCGCCAGGTCGGCGATGAAATCACCGCCTTCGAAATACCTGTCAATGCCGTCCAGCGCGGATGCCTTGTCGCTCATGAAGCGGCCCTGCCGCGGCCTTCGTTGTCGTCATAGAGATGACATTCGACGAAGCCGCCCGGACGCTGGATCGTGGCCGGTTTCAGATCCGAACAATGGCCCATGACGCTGGCGCAGCGCGGATGGAAGGTACAGCCCGACGGCGGATTGACCGGGTTCGGATATGCCGCACCCAGATGCGTATCCGGCACGCTGAGCGACGGGTCCGGGGTCAGCACGGATTCCAGCAGGGCCTTGGTATAGGGATGCTCGGGGGCATCGAAGAGGTTTTCGGTATTCTTTTCCTCGACGATCCGGCCCAGGTACATGACGGCGACACGGGTCGCAATGTGCTCGACCACGGCGAGGTTGTGGCTGATCACGATGTAGGTCAGGTTCAGTTCGTGCCGCAGATCCTGCAACAGATTCAGAATCTGCGACTGCACGGACACGTCGAGCGCCGACGTCGGCTCGTCGCAGATCACCACTTCAGGGCGGTTGATCAGCGCCCGGGCAATCGCGACACGCTGGCGCTGACCGCCCGAAAGCTGGTTCGGAAAGTTTTCGTACAGGCGCGGCGGCAGGCCGACCAGTTCCATCATCTCCTCGGCCCGCCGACGCCATGTCGACGGATCGGGGTCCTTTTGAACTTTCAGCGGAAGCGTGATGATCGAGCCGATTGACTTGCGCGGATTCAGCGAGGAATACGGATCCTGAAAGATCGGCTGCACCAGAGACGCCAGTTTCAGGCGTTCGATGTTGGCCACCGGCGTGCCGCCGAATTCAATCGTGCCCGCGGTGGTCGGCAACAGGCCCAGCAACATCTTCGCCAGCGTCGTCTTGCCGCAGCCGCTTTCGCCGACCAGCGCCAGAACTTCGCCGCGTTGGACGTCCAGCGAGACGCCGTTGACGGCGTGTAGCGGTTTCTTGCCACGAAAGGCACCGGCGGAAATCATGAACGTCCGGGTGACATCCTTCGCCCTGATCACGGTATCGGTCATGCTACCCCCTTACGCACTGCGTTCGCCCTGCAGAGATCGGGTTCGAGCAGGCAGCGGTACTGGTGGCCTGTTTCTTCGGCATCGCGCATGTCAATATCCCCCTGCGTGCAGGCATCCATGGCATAGGCGCAACGCTCGGCGAAGTGACACGAATGAAATGGCCCGACCAAAGACGGCACGATACCGGGAATCGAGCCCAGCGGCTTGTTGCGTTCGGTTTTGCCGGGGATCGGAATACAGTCCAGCAGACCCTGCGTGTAGGGATGTGTCGGCCGGTTGAATACCTGATCGGCAGTGCCCTCTTCGACCACCTGACCCGCATACATCACTGCGACGCGGTCGGCGATACGTGCGACAACGCCGAGATCGTGGGTGATCAGGATCAAACCCATATTGAATTCACGCTGCAGTTCGGCAAGCAAAAGCAGGATCTGCGCCTGAATCGTCACGTCGAGCGCCGTGGTCGGTTCATCGGCGATAATCAGGTTTGGCCCGCACATCAGCGTCATCGCGATCATGACCCGCTGGCGCAGACCGCCGGACAGTTGATGCGGATACTGAGTAAGGCGGGATTCGGCTGCCGTGATCCCGACCTTTTCAAGCAGATAGATCGCCCGTTCGCGGGCTTCGCGGGTCGACACCTTGCGGTGACGTCTCAGCGCTTCTTCCATCTGGTTGCCGATGGTGTAGGCCGGGTTGAGGCTTGTCATCGGCTCCTGAAAGATCATGCCCATGGTGTTGCCGCGAATATCGGACATCCGCCGCTCACCGGCACCCAGCATATCCTCGCCTTCGAGGGACAGCTTGTCGGCGGTGCGGATCGCCTTCTTCGGCAATAGATCCATGACCGCCAACGAAGTCAGCGACTTGCCGCAGCCGCTTTCACCAACGATGCAGAGGGTTTCACCCTGATCGACATGGAATGAAATGCCCTGCACCGCATGCAGCATGCCGCTGCCGACGGGAATATCGACGGTCAGGTTTTCAACTTCGAGAACACGTTTGCTCATCACGCCCCCTAGTTCCGGTTTTCCGGCGCCGTGACGTCACGGATGCCGTCGCCGAGAAGGTTGATGGACAGGATCAGAATGAACAGCGCCGTGCCCGGAATACCGACCAGCCAGGGATCGAACAGCATGTGGTTCTTGCCTTCGGCGATCATCAGACCCCAGCTCGGTGCTGGCGGCTGCACCCCAAGACCCAGGAACGACAGCGCCGCTTCGAGGATGATCGCATGCGCCATCTCGATGGTCGCGACGACGATCAGATTGTTGACGATGTTTGGCATAATCTCGGTAAAGATAATCCGTGTCGTCGAGCACCCGATGGCCTGAGCCGCGGCGACGTAATCCAGGTTTCGCACCTGCTGCGTCGTCGACCTCATGACCACCGCGAAGCGGTCCCAGATCAATAGCCCCAGCACCCAGATCACGATGGTCAGCGAGTTGCCGACCAGCGAGACGACTGCCAGCGCCACCAGCACCACCGGCAGCGACAGCCGGGTCGTGATGATGAAGTTGACGACCATGTCGACACGTCCGCCGAAATAGCCTGCGGCCACACCGATGGCGGTGCCGATGACACCGGAAATCAGCATCGCCGCGAAGCCGATCAGCAGTGAAATCTGTGAGCCGTGGATCAGCCTGGATAGATAATCCCGGCCGAACTGATCGGTGCCCAGCGGATGTACCCATGTCGCTTTTGCATGATCATGCCAGACCGGCGGGATCAGCTTGCGGGCCAGTTGCTGGTCCAGCGGATCATGCGGCGCGATCAGGGGGGCCAGAAAGGCGATGGCGATGATGGTCAGAAGAACGAACATGCCGAACATGAAACCGGCATGACTGATCATCCGCTTGCGGGCACGTTCGCCCGGCGACGGTTCGTCAATGACGCGCTCGGCGATGACCGGGCTTTGATCGGATTTTGCAGCGGTATCGCTCATATCAGCTCACCCTTATTCTTGGGTCGAGGAAGGCGTTCAGCAGGTCCGCCAGGAACGTCAGTACGATATAGAAGCACGACAGCACCAGAACGATGGCCTGCATCATCGGCAGGTCGGCGCGGAGGATGGATTCCCATGCCAGCTGGCCAAGGCCGTTGATCGCGAAAATCGTTTCGATGACGATGGACCCGCCGAGCATGAAGCCGAACTGCACTGCCGACAGCGACACCACCGGAATGATGGCATTGCGGAGCGCATGCTTGAACAGCACGACAACCGGGCGCAGCCCCTTGGCGCGCGCGGTGCGGATATAATCGCTGGACAGCACTTCGATCATGCCGGCCCGGGTCAGGCGCATCACCGCCGGGGTCACGTAATACCCCAGCGCAATCGACGGCATGACGAAGTTGAGCCAGGACGAACTGCCGGTGATCGGCAGCCAGCGCAGACTGACGCCGAAGAAAAAGATCATGATCAGCGCAAACCAGAAACTGGGCAGTGCCTGGCCGACGACGGCAATCGTCAGGGCGAACCGGTCGATCAGCGTGTTCGGGCGCATCGCCGCAAGCACACCCAGCGGGATCGACAGCGCCAACGCAAAGCCGAGGGCGCTCGCCCCCAGCGTCATCGTCACCGGCAAACGCTCGAAAATTACTTCGGAAACTTCTGATTTAAGATAATGGGAATGACCGAGGTTACCGGTCAGCGCACCGCCCAGCCAGGAGAGGTACTGCACGATGATCGGCTGGTCGTAGCCGTATACCTTACGGATGTTTTCGATGTCCTGCTGCGTCGCGGTTTCACCGGCCAGAGCAATCGCCGGGTCTCCCGACAGATAGATCATCGAGAACGTAATGAGGGAAACGGTGATCGCAACCAGAAGCGCGATACTAAGCCGCTTCAGGGCATAAATAAGCATGCCTTTAAACCCTATTGCCGATGCGGTTCCGGCCCCGGCATGACACCGGGGCCGACCGCAATTCTACGAACTTACTTCCACTTCGCCGTGAAGAACCGCGGAATTTCGTCCGAGGTCGGCGTGAAGTCGAGATCGCTCGAGTACGCATAGTATTTTGCGTACGTGAACATCGGCAGCCAGTACAGCTCAGCGGAAATCCGGCTCAGAGCTTCCTTGTACTTGGCTTTACGGACTTCGGGGTCAACCGAAGTGTCGCCTTCCTTCATGGCTGCAACGACCGACGGATCCTTGGCCGGATCGTCCTTGCCGCCGGAGAAGAAGTGACCGGTACTGGCCGATACGTCCGGAATGGAGTTGGAACCCCACGTCATGTGGTTCATCGGGGTTACCCCTTTCCAAACCAGATCGCGCAGTGCGCGATACTGCATGTATTTGAGGTTTGCCTTGATCCCGACGTTCGCCAGGTCGCCGATGACGGCCTCGGTGAATTCACGCTGACGATAAGCGTAGATGTCGGTTTCAAAACCGTTCTCAAGGCCGGCTTCCTTCAGCAGCGCCTTGGACTTGGCAGGATCGTAATCCCACTTCGGCACGTCCTGGGTGCAGCCGAACTGGTCCGGGTGGCACGCCGCATCGATGACGACCGATGCCGAACCAACGAGGTTTTCAACGATCGACTTGCGGTTGATGGCATGGGCCACGGCTTCACGGACGCGCTTGTCCATGAAATGTTTATCCCCGCTGTCACCATCCACATCAAAGGCGATGTAGCTGATCCGCATGGTCTTGGCATTGGTCACCGTGACGTTGCTCATGCCGCCCAGCTTTTCAGCCTGGTCTTTGGGAACGTCCCAGATCCAGTCGATGCCACCGGTCAGCATTTCGGCGATCTGGGTGTTCATTTCCTTGATCGTGCGGAACGTCAGCTTGCCGATCGCGGCTGTCCCTTTGGGACCGCCCTTGAAATATTTTTCGTTGCGGACCATTTCGACGCGGTCACCGGCAATCACGTTGGTGATCATGTACGGACCGGTCCCGACGCCCTTGACGGCGGCATAGTCTTTCTTGCCGTCGGCACCTGCAGGCGCACTGTCATAATGGCCTTCCGGCATCATGAAAACGGCCTGTGCGAAGTAGGCGAGTGCCGCCGGGAACGGCTCCTTCAGCTTGATACGGACGCTATTCGGACCGGTCTTTTCAGCAGACTCGAGGAACTTCACGTTGGCCTGCGTCAGAACGCCGTTGTCGGCGTTCGAGACGAAGTTCACGGTGTAGACCACATCTTCTGGGCCGAACGTGGACCCGTCGTGGAACACGACATCGTCACGCAGTTCGAAATCGATGGTGACGTCATCCACCCATTTATAGGAAGTCGCCAGAAGCGGCTCGTATTCGCCTGTCTTCAGGTTGCGGAACAGAAGACCATCCCACACCGTGTTGCCCATGATCACGAGTTCGCGTGTGTTGTTGAAATACGGATCGGCAACCGCGACTTCACGCGTTGTCGACCAGACCAACGTATCGTCGGCCTTACCTGCGAACACCGCAGGCGTAGCAGCCAGCGTTGCCGCCGCTGCCAATGCAGTACCTAGAATAGCTTTGCGGAACATTTTGCTCTCGCCTCCCTGAGTAGATTGACATTGCGCATGTCAGCAGCGGGGACGCTCTCGACGCGTCCCATTGAGACAATTGTTCGATGAATCGGCTGCCGAGTCCATGCCCAACAGTATGTGCACCGATATTTTTTTAAAACGCTCTCCCTTGTGCGGTTTTCCGCTTTATTTAATTTTATTACTATTTAATACAGAATAGTATATAACAATATCCTAGGTTAGGATTCGTCAAAGCGTCAAGCATGAGTATCAAATCACCTTCACCAACCGTCGCGGCATCTGATCAGCAGCCATCGAGTGCGCTGTATGTCGGCTCTCTTGAAAAGGGCTTTCGCGTACTCTCTGCGTTCGGAAGCGGCTTTCCCGCCCTTGGCGTGACGGAGATCGCATTGCGGACGGGCCTCGACAAAAGCGCCGCGCAGCGTTTTTCAAACACGCTTCATCAACTGGGATTTCTCGAAAAGGATTCATCGACGCGGCGTTACCGGCCCGGCCGCCGGCTGATGGAAATGGCGTATCTGTATATGAGCAACAGCTCATTGGGCGCCGCCGCCATGCCGCGCCTGATCGAAGCCGGCGCGACATACAAGACGACCGTCAACCTGGTCGAGCGCGATGACCTCAGCATGATCTACACGGTCCGCATTCCGCACGTGAAGGCCCCCTATGATGCAACCGTTCCCGGACGGCGCATTCCGGCGTACTGTTCCGCTTCCGGCATCGCCGTGATGTCGCGTCTGAACGATGACGAAGTTCAGGATATCCTGGGGCGTTCCACGCTGGAAAAACAGCTGCCGACGACGATTACGGACCCGGACAAAATCATGAAACAGGTAGCGCAGGCCCGCAGACGCGGCTTCGCCCAAACCTACGCACAGCAGCTGGAACGCGAAATCTCCATTGCCGCGCCGATTCTGGATGTCCGCAAGCGCCCGATCGGCGCCGTGCAAATTCCTGTATATACCCCGGTCTGGAAAAAATCCGACGCGACCGAAAAACTCGGGCCGCTCGCCGTCGAAACCGCGGATGCGATTTCCGGCGCCCTTGTCGCAACGGAACAGGACTTCTGATCATGGGTTCCGTCCGGTCCCCGGAAACGGCTCTCCAGCAGATATATGACGCGCTTGGCATTTCCCAACGCCCCGGCGTGGTCTTTGCCGGCGCAGAACCGGTTCTGCCGACGCCGGTCCTGCTGGCAACCGCGGGCGCTGCAGCTCTAGGCGCCGTCGGCAGTGCCGTCGATGCCCTGTGGCAACTCAGGGGCAGCGCACCACAGCGCGTTTCCGTCGATCTGCGCCACGCCGCCGCCGCATGCCGCAGTTACGAATTCATGACCCGTGACGGCAAACCGGTGAGCGACCAATGGCAGGGACTTTCCGGTTTCTTTGCCTGTCAGGATGGACGCCGGATTCGTTTTCATTGCAACTTTGCCCATCATGATGCCGCCGTGCGCCGTGTAATCGGTTGTGACGGCGATCGCGCAGCGGCGGCAGCGGCTGTGCGCCGTTGGCACGCCGATGAACTGGAAGACGCCGTGCTCGACGCCGGCGGCTGCGCGTACATGGTGCGCCGTCTGGATGAATGGCGGGCGCACCCGCAGGCCGGCGCCCTCAATACCCTGCCCATAATCGAAGTTGTCAAAATCGGCGATGCCCCGGCGCAACCGCTGCCGGCTGCGGCCCGCCCGCTGAGTGGTATCCGTGCGCTCGATCTGACCCGCGTCATCGCTGGGCCGACCATCGGCCGTACCCTTGCCGAGCACGGCGCGGACGTAATGCGAATCGCATCCCCGAACCTGCCGTCGATTGAACCGCTGGTGATCGATACCGGACACGGCAAGCTGTCCGCCCACATCGATCTGGAAACCGAAGACGGACGGCAGACGCTCCGCCGCCTGTTGAAAGGCGCTGATGTTTTCACCCAGGGTTATCGTCCCGGTGCGATTGCCCGCCACGGCTTTGCACCGGAAGACATCGCCCGCGATTTTCCCGGCACCGTCTGTGTCTCTCTTTCAGCATGGAGCCACGCAGGCCCATGGGCAGCCCGGCGCGGTTTCGACAGTCTCGTGCAATGCGCCACGGGCTGGGCCGACGAACTGGGCAACGCCGATGACCCGAAACTGCAACCGGCACAGGCGATCGATTACGTCTCCGGCTATCTTGGGGCGTTCGGCACCATGGAAGCATTGCGCCGCCGGGCGCTGGAAGGTGGGACCTGGCTGGTGCGCCTGAGCCTGGCCCAGACCGGCGCTTGGATCGACCGGCTGGGTCGTAATACCCAAGCCGATGTCCGAAAGCTTCCAGTGCCGGGCGCCGACACTTTCGCGGACATGATACATGACAGCGATACCGCTTTCGGTGCCGTCCGGCACCTGGGTCCTGTTTTGGGCCTTTCAGAAACACCGCCCTTCTGGGCTTTGCCGGCGTCCCCGCTCGGCAGCCACGGACCGGTGTGGCCACCATCTGCCGATCTCAAGAGGACAGCGACATGACGTTCCGCGTACTAACCGGCCTGTTCGGCCATGAAAGCAATGCTTTTTCAAAGCTGCCGACCCGGCTCGGCAATTTCGAGAATTATCTGCTTGCCTATGGTGACGACGTGCCCGCCGCCATCAAGGGCGCCGGTATCGAGCCTGCGGGCGTCGAACAGGCGGCGGAAAAGTATGACTGGGAACTGATACGCACCGTTGTCGCCTGGGCAACGCCGTCCGGCCCCGTCGCGCGGGATGCCTGGGATGCCTGTGCCGGCGCGATCCTGGAAGCGGCAAAAACAAAGGGCCCGTTTGACGGGGTCCTGATCAACCTGCACGGCGCCATGGCCACGGAAGATCACGACGACGCCGAAGGTGAACTGCTGAAGCAGCTTCGCGCCATGATCGGATCCGATGTCCCGGTTGCCATTACCCTCGACCTGCATGCCAACGTCACCGACCTGATGACCGAGCACGCCGACATCATCTGTGCCTACAGAACCTATCCCCACATCGACCAGATCGAAACCTCACTGCGGTGTGCCGCCGTGCTGGATCGTACCATGCGGGGCGAAGTCAGCCCGGTCTGCGTCACCGCCCGCCGCGACACCATCGAAGGTCTGGACGATGGCCGCACCACCACCGACAACCCGATGACGACCCTGCTGAACCGGGCGAGTGCCCTTGAAAGGTCAGATCCCGGTGTTCTGCTGGTCAGCATTCAGGCGGGCTTCACGCCGGCCAATCTGCACGAAGCCGGCCCCACGGTCTCTGTAACCGGCGACGGTAATGATCCGAAGTTCCGGGCGATTGCCGAGGAATACATGGATTACGCCTGGGAAACCCGGCATTTCGATTCCAATACCTATCTCAGCGTCGACGACACGGTTTCGGAAATTCGCAACCTTCTTGCCGGCGGTGGCGTTGCATCTGCGAAACAGGGGCCGATCGTCGTTGCAGACTTTTCCGACAATCCGGGATCGGGGGCCTACGGCGATTCCACGCTGTTGCTGGCGGGACTTCTCGAGGCCGGTCTGGAAAACGCCTGCTTCGGCACCATCTGCGACGCGGAAGCTGCCGCCATTCTGGTCAAGGCCGGTGAAGGGGCCGAGGTGACGGTCCAACTCGGCGGCAAGATCGACCCCGCATTCGGCGGGCCGCTCGAGTTGACGGGCACCGTGGTCCGCATCACCGACGGCACCTATGTCGCCCAGGGGCCGCGCTGGAAAGGCGTCACCCATCACCTGGGCCCGACCGTCATCTTCAAGGTCGGCGGCATGGAAATCGTCGTGGCTTCGAACCGGCTGCAGTTGACCGAGGTCGAAGCTTTCACCCATGCCGGGATCGATCCCCGTACCCGCGATGTCGTGGTCGTCAAATCCATGCAGCATTTCCGCGCCGCCTTTGCCCCACTGGCTCGTGAGATTCTGATCTGCGATGCCGGGGCGCTGTCGACCAAGGATATTTCCAAGCTACCGTTCACAAGATTGCGCCGGCCGATTTTCCCCCTGGATCTGGACTGAGCCTTGCCTGAAACATTTCCCGACGCAAGGGTCATCAGGCAGCGACCGCCCGATCTGAACCACCCGCTTGAAGGGGCGCTGTGGATGATTGCATCGTGCGCATTTCTGGCTGTCCTGTCGGGACTTGGCCGGCATATCGCCCAGTTGGGTATTGACCCGGTGCAGATCGTCTTCTGCCGCGTGCTGTTCGCCTGGATGTGCATGCTGCCCTGGCTCATGCACCGCGGCATCGGATCGCTCGGCACATCGCAGTTGAAACTCTATCTGCTCCGGGCGTGCTTCAGCATGTGCGCGATGTCGACATGGTTCTATGCCCTGGCCTTGATCCCGATCGGCGAAGTCACAGCGTTGAGCTTCCTGGCGCCGCTGTTCACCACCATCGGCGCGGCCCTGGTGCTGGGAGAAGCGGTCCGGCTGCGGCGCTGGACGGCAACCCTGATCGGTTTCGCCGGGGCCTTGATCATCATTCGTCCGGGGATGGCGGAAATGAGTCTCGGCAGCTGGCTTGCGCTCAGTTCGGCGGTGTTCATGGGCACTACGGTACTGATCATCAAAACCCTGACCCGCGGCGACGATCCGTGGACGGTGGTTTTCATTTCGCATCTGATCACGATTCCGATCGCCCTGATCCCGGCAATTTACTTCTGGACCTGGCCCACCCCCGAAGCCTGGATGTTCCTGATCGCCACAGGTCCGGTCGCCGTTCTCGGCCACCTGGCGATGACCAAGGCATTTTCCGTGACCGATGTCTCGATCGTCGCCGCCGTCGATTTTTCGCGGCTGCCGTTTGCGGTCCTGGTCGGGTATCTGGCCTTTGGCGAACTGACGGATATCTGGACCTGGGTCGGTGCGCTGGTGATTTTCACCTCGTCGCTTTACATCGTGCGGCGGGAACAAAGGCTGCAGACTGTCGTCAGCGTGCAGGACAAAACCGCCCCCTAGCCCTTTACGAGCGGCGTCGGTACCGAAGGGCCGCGCCGCGATTCCCTGTAGGTGATGTATATGGTGCTGAGGAAGATTATTGTGCCGCCGACCCACGTCCAGAGGTCGGGGAATTCGCCGAACACCATAAATCCTATGCTCGCTGCCCAGACCATACGCAGATAATCGACCGGTGCGACAACGGTAGCATCCGTGGATCTCATCGCCGTCGCCATGCATAAATGGCCGACCATCGCCAAAATCCCGATCAGCAGCATCCAGCCGAACTGTTCCAGCGTCGGCCATGTCCAGACAAAGATCGCCGGAATAAACGAGAAAATCGTGAAATAGACGTTGGCTGTGAAGACCATGGTAACGCTGCTGTCGGTCCTCGACAGCACCTTGACGCACAGCATCGAGATCGCCCAGAAAACCGTCGATGCCAACGCCACCAGCACCCCCGGCCCGAAAACACCTGAGCCTGGGCGTATAATAATCAGGGTACCCACGAAACCGATGGCAATCGCCGTCCAGCGGCGGATACCGACTTTCTCGCCTAGTACCAGCGCCGCCCCCATGGTCACGAATAGCACGGTGACAAAGCTGATCGCGGTCGCATCGCCCACCGGCATCATACTCAGACACACAAACCACGTTATCATTGCCAGAACACCAACGATGGATCGGAAGAACTGCAGTTTCGGCTGCTTGCTGATCCACTGCGTGCGGTCCTGACGCAGCAGGAAGGGAATCAGCAGAACGAAACCGATGACATTGCGAAAGAAAGCGATCTCAATCGGGTGTATGGAACTGGAAAGATCACGGACAAGGACATGCAAAGAGGTGATCATGAACCCCGAAATCGCCATGAAGAAAACACCCTTGATGGCTGCCCGCCGCGCCGCATGCCGTTTCTGATCCTGCGAAATGGCGTGTTCTTCGCCCATGGCGTTGCCGTCTCCGGAAAAACTGTTACCGTCACGCCAGAAAGACGCGCTGATTGAAGGTCTCTACTTTGAGTTGGGGACGCGGGGACGTCAAACAAGAGCATAATTCAAGGAGCAGAAAACATGATTCGCTGTGGTGTTGCCGGATTGGGCCGTTGGGGCCGCGTTCTTATTGATTCCGTTCAGGGTAACTCCGACAAGATCACCGTGACGGCGGGCGTCACCGGACGCAAGGAACGCGCCGTCGATTACTGCGCCGAAAAGGGCATCGATCTGCGCGATGACTTTGCCGACCTGCTTGCCGATCCCGACATCGACGCCGTCGTTCTGGCGACGCCGCACACCCAGCACGTGGAGCAGATCATCGCCGCCGCCAAGGCCGGCAAGCCGGTGTTCTGCGACAAGCCGCTGACCCTCACTGCTGCCGACGCCCGCCGCGCCGCGGAGGCGACGAACGCCGCCGGACTGCCGCTGTGTGTCGGCTTCAACCGCCGCTTTCTGCCGGGGATGATCAAGCTCAAGGAACTCGCCGCGTCGGGGGCGCTGGGCACCCTGCTGCATATCGAAGGCAATATTTCCGGCAATGGCGGACTGCGCTACGGCCCGGAACACTGGCGTGCCTCGGAAACCGAAAGCCCGGCCGGCGGCATGACCGCCATGGGCGTGCACATGATGGATGCGATGATGTCCGTCTGCGGCCATGTCGATCATCTGCGTGCGATCAGCGAACGGCGGGCCACGCCGGTCCCGGTCGACGACACCACGTTCGCCACCCTGAAATTCAAAAGCGGCGTCACCGGCGTTCTGACAACCATGTTCGCGACCCAATCGCTCTGGCGCATCCAGGTCTTCGGCTCAAAGGGCTGGGCCGAGGTCCGCGATCAGGACCGGCTCGAAGTTCGTCTGATCGAGGGTGGCAGCACGGTCGAGGAATTTCCCGGGTTCGACATGGAGCACGCGGAAATGGAAGCGTTTGCCGACACCGTCAGTACCGGCGCGACATTCCCGGTGCCGCTCGATGATGCGATCCACGGCATTGCCATCCTGGAAGCCATCGTCGCGGCCTCGAAAAACGGCGACGTGGTCAAGCCGTCCTAAAGGAACGCCTTAATCTTTGTGGGCGGCTTCGATCTTCTTGTCGGTGTTGTACTGGCTGAGGGCGTACACCGACCAGATGGCGGCCGGAATCCAGCCGATCAGACTCAACTGCAGGATCAGGCAGATAATGCCCTGTATAGGCTTGCCGATCGTAAAGAAGTTCAGCCACGGAATAAGCAGGGCAAGAATCAGACGTAACATTGCTGGCCTCGTCTATTTGTTGTGCGCCAGCCGCATATCATGGCGTCCGGCAAATTAAGTATCGACTACGATCCATGATTGTCGCATCAGCCGCAAGTCTATAAAACCCCCGCTCATGGACGTGTCATTGTTTGATTTCAATCTGCCGCAGGCATGCATCGCGCAGTGCCCGGCCCGGCCGCGCGACAGCGCCCGGATGCTGCACATTCCGGCGTCGGGCGGGCTCGGCGATCTGCATGTGCGTGACCTGCCCGGGCTTTTGCGCACCGGTGACGTCATGGTGTTCAACGACACCCGTGTCATCCCGGCCCGCCTGACCGGCAAACGCGGCGATGCCACCAACCGCGGCAAGCCCGATGGCGCGAAGGTCGAAGTCACCCTGCACCAGCCGGTCGATGCCCATACCTGGCGCGTCTTCGCCCGCCCGGCCCGCAAGTTGACCCCCCGCGATTATCTGGTGTTCGCCCCCGGTTTTGCTGCGGACTGTATCGACGCGGGTGACATGGGCGAACGTGTCCTGCGCTTCAATGTCGCCGGACATGAACTGATCGCGATGCTTGAGAAACACGGTATCATGCCCCTGCCCCCCTATATCAAACGCGAAGCCGGGGGTGACGACGGGGACCGTAACGATTACCAGACCATGTTCGCGGAAAAGGACGGCGCCGTCGCGGCGCCGACCGCCGCGTTGCACTTCACCGACGGATTGCTGGCCGCGGTGCGCGACGCCGGGGTCACCGACACCCGAGTGACGCTGCATGTCGGGGCCGGGACGTTCCTGCCGGTGCGTGCCGAAAAAACCGAAGACCACGTCATGCACACCGAGCGCGCGATTCTCAGCGACGACATCGCACAGCAGCTGAATGCGGCCCGGGACGCAGGCGGACGCATCATCGCCTGCGGCACCACGTCGCTACGCACGCTGGAAAGCGCCTGTAATGACGCAGGCCGCTTTCACGCCTTCGACGGCAACACGGATCTGTTCATCACACCCGGCTACCGCTTTCGCGGGATCGATGCCCTGATGACCAACTTTCACCTGCCGTGTTCGACGCTGTTCATGCTGGTGTCGGCGCTGGCCGGACTGGATCGGATGCAGGCCGCCTACAAGCATGCCATCGACAGTGGCTATCGTTTCTATTCCTATGGCGATGCGTGTTTTATCGAGCGGGCGGAGGTACAGGCATGACCGGCACCGGCTTCGAGCTGATCACCACGGACGGCAATGCCCGGCGTGGCCGGGTTGCGACGGCGCACGGCACGTTCGAGACCCCGGCCTTCATGCCGGTCGGCACCGCCGCCACCGTCAAGGCGATGACGCCGGAATGGGTCGCCGAAACCGGCGCCGAATGCATTCTCGGCAACACCTATCATCTGATGCTGCGCCCCGGTGCTGAGCGGATTGCCCGGCTCGGCGGTCTGCATACCTTCATGAACTGGCCGGGGCCGATCCTGACCGACAGCGGCGGCTTTCAGGTCATGTCTCTAGCCGGGCTGCGCAAGATGGGCGAGGACGGTGTCCGCTTCCGTTCGCATATCGACGGCAGCTATCACGACCTGACGCCGGAAATATCGATGCAGATTCAGAACCATCTGGACGCCGACATCACCATGGCCTTCGACGAATGCACACCGTTTCCATGCACCAGGGAAGAGGCCGCGAAAAGCATGCAGCTTTCCATGCGCTGGGCGAAACGTTCAAAAGACGCTTTCCAAGCCCGCCCCGGGTACGGCCTGTTCGGCATCGTCCAGGGCAGCGTGCACGAAGACCTGCGCCATGAAAGCATCGACGCGCTGACCGGGATCGGCTTTGACGGCTATGCCATCGGCGGCCTTGCGGTCGGCGAGGGGCACGAGGAAATGCTGCGCGTGCTCGACTTCACCGCGCCGAAACTGCCGACGGACCGGCCCCGCTATCTGATGGGGGTCGGCAAACCCGATGACCTTGTGGCCGCCGTGGCGCGTGGTGTCGACATGTTCGACTGCGTGCTGCCGACACGCTCGGGACGCACCAACCAGGCGTTCACACGGCGCGGCACGGTCAACATGCGCAACACCCGTCACAAGGAAGACACCCGCCCCATCGATCCCGATTGCGCGTGTTATGCATGCGCGAACTACAGCCGTGCCTATGTGCATCACCTGGTGATGGCCAAGGAAATTCTCGGCATGATGCTGCTGACCCGCCACAACCTGCACTACTATCAGGAACTGATGGCCGGCATGCGCAGCGCCATCGAAGCCGGCAGCTTCGCCGCTTTCCAGCGCGCTTTCACAACGCAATATACCGGCGGCGATATCCCGCCGCTCTGATTCCCCTCACCCGGCACGCAAGCGTACCACCCTCTCCCCTGGGAGAGGGGCGTTAGGCGTGAGTCTCCTCTCCCCCGGGAGAGGGTCTGGGAGAAGGGCCGAAATTGTCATAATTCTCCGTTACCGGATTTGCGACACCTGTGTCATAATGCGCACTTATTGCGACTCTTGTAATCACATACGAGGTGGCGCCCATGTTGCGATTTCTAATGGCGATCTGTCTGCTGGCGGCGACCGCACCCGCCAAGGCGGAAACCAACGACGTGCTGAACCGGCTGATGAAGGAACCGGTGACCCTGTTCGACTGGGGCATTGCCCAGCTCGATCAGGACATAAAAGCGGCAGCTGCCCGAACCATCCCCAAGTTCGTCGGCAACCCCGTCACGGGTTCGTTTTATGACTGGCGGAAAGACCGGGTGAACCTGTTCGTATCGGTATCGGTGCCGAGGGAAAGCCGCACCCCTCAAGCCTGTGCCATGACGTTCCGCGACATCGTCAGCGATCTGACCCGCAACGCCCCCAAAGGGCCAAGCGCGGCGGGCTGGTATCTGCTCAACGCCTTCAAGCCGAAGGCCCATTTCTGGGGCAACCGGTTCGAGGACGTGGGCGGGAAACTGCTCGATGTGGTCCGGCTCGAGGTGACCTTCATCCCCGCGGCCGCCGAAGCCTTCGACGGGGAACAGCGCCGGGTGCGGTGTATCGGCCGGCTTGATGCCGCTTCCGAGGAACTGACCGTCGAGGTCACGTCCTAACCCGCATTGCGGCTTCGCGGATTTCACGCTTTCAAGGCCGGGCCGGGCTCGCCTATGATGCGCGCATGAGCGACACATACGAAACCCTGAGCCAACTCGGCAGTTCAAGCGACCTGCCGGACAATCCGGAGACGGCAACGCTGGAATGCGTGCCCAATCCCCACCCCGGCACGCGCTATCTGATCCGCTTCGCGGCGCCGGAATTCACCTCCGTCTGCCCGGTCACCGGGCAGCCCGATTTCGCGCATCTTGTGATCGACTACGTGCCGCAAAAACGGATCGTCGAAAGCAAGTCTTTGAAGCTGTATCTGGGCAGCTTCCGCAATCATCCGGGATTTCATGAAAAGTGCACGGTCGACATCGCGCAGAAGATCATTGCGGCGGCGGAACCGCACTGGATCAGGATCGGCGGCTACTGGTATCCGCGCGGCGGCATTCCCATCGATGTCTTCTATCAGTCAGGTGAACCGCCGAAAGGTTTGTGGCTGCCCGATCAGGGTGTTCAGCCCTATCGCGGCCGGGGCTGACGTCGTTCGTCATTCCGGCCCCAACCATCATTTCGGCACCAACCGTCATTCCGAATGCAAAGCCGTCACCCGAATCTTGATTTGGGCTTAATCCTTCGAGACGCGCTTCGTGCTCCTCAGGGTGAGGCCGAGGTCAATCCCCCCGATACGTACAGCCCGCCGTGCAGGTCTCCCACAGCTTGACTTCGGATAGTTCCGGTAGGACCGGTTTCAACTGCCCCCAGATCCATTTGGCGATCACTTCCGACGTCGGGTTTTCAAGGCCCGGAATGTCATTCAGGTAATGATGGTCGAGCCGTTCCCAGATCGGATGAAACGCCGCCTTGATCTCGGCGAAATCCATGACCCAGCCGGTCGCCGGATCGACGTCGCCTTCGACGGCAAGCCGCACGCGGAAGCTGTGACCATGCAGACGTCGGCACTTGTGGCCATCCGGCGTGTTCGGCAGATCATGCGCCGCTTCGAATGTGAATTCCTTGAATATTTCCATCATCGTTCCTGTCAGGGTCGATCCGATCCGGCAGAGATCAGGGTATCCCCAGCACTTTATGGGTTTGCAGACTGAGACGCCACGCCGGATGGCGGCGGCAGTAATCGACACAGGCAGCCGTATTGGCCTGCACGTCCGGGCCATCCATCGGCTGCAGCATGAAATGCTCGAAAGCGAGGCCGCTGAACCGGTCCGGCATCGCCTTCGGTTGCGGATAGACCAGTTTGAGTTCGTGCCCGCTCAACTGTTTCAACTCGGCGTCCGCTTTCGGGCTGACACAGATCCAGTCGATCCCGGCAGGGGCCTGAATGGTGCCGTTGGTCTCGACCGCGATTTCGAAATCCCGTGCATGCAGTGCGTCGATCAGCGCCCGGTCGACCTGCAGCAGCGGTTCGCCGCCGGTCATGACGACGAAGCGCTTGCCGCCCTCGACATCCGGCCAGGCCGCCTGTACCGCATCCGCGAGCGCCCCGGCACCGCGAAAGGCGCCGCCCCCCGCACCGTCCGTGCCCACGAAGTCCGTATCGCAGAACGTGCAGACGGCCTTGGCGCGATCCTGTTCACGCCCGCTCCACAGGTTGCAGCCGGCAAAGCGCATGAACACCGCCGGACGTCCGGCCTGCCGACCCTCGCCCTGCAAGGTGTAGAATATCTCTTTGACCTGATACGTCATGGGAGCGGGTTTTACGCCGATTGCCCCCGGGCATCAACAACCGCTTCAATCCGGTTGAGACTGGGACCACGCGGGCCTGGGCTCACCCCGAGCCTGCATCTCGGCTTCGGTATAAAAGGCATCGGCAAAGATGTCGTGGCGCGGTACGGATTTCAGTTTCAGCATGCCCGCGCAGGCGTCGACCATCACCGGCGGCCCGGCCAAATAACACTGATAGCCGTACAGCAACTGGAAATCCGCCGCCACCGCCTGGCTGACAAGTCCGGTGCGGCGCCCGGAATTTTCCCTCGGCTCGGAAATCACCGTGACGAAGCGGAAATTCGGATAGGTGTGCATCATCTCGATAAAATACCGTTCCAGATAGAGTTCCGCTTCCTCGCGGACGCCGAAATACAGATGCACGTCCTTCTTGAAGCCGCTGGCCAGCGCCATCTCGACGATCGCCTTCATCGGCGCCAGGCCGGTGCCGCCGGCAATCGCCAGGATCGGACCTTCGTGGCGGGCACGGTAATAGGCGCCGCCGAAAGCCCCCTGCACGTCGACGCTGTCACCCGGCTTCAGGGCATCGCAGATATAGTCGCTGACACCCCCGGAACCGGAGCGCCGGATGTGCAGTTCGATCACGCCCTCGCCCGGGGCATTGGCGATGGAATAATCCCGGGGTTCGAGATCACCGATCCGGAAACTCGCATATTGCCCGGCCCGCCAGTCGAACAGATCAGCCCCTTCGGTTTCCAGCCGGATGATCCGGACCTCGGGCGAGGCGGCGTCGATGTCGCGCACACGGCACGCCACAAGATCCCCTGTCATCCCGCCGCTCATCGTTCGCCGGTCCTTACGCGGGGGCGAAGCGTTTCCCGGGCCGCGTCCGGATGCTGGCGATTGAACCCCTGCGGCCGTTCTGAGACCGCATCCATGGCGCGTTTGCGCTTGCCGTCGGTGACCACGGGCTGGGCATACATCTGTTTTACCGCTTCGATCATAATCACCCCGGCCGCGGCGGGAAACAGCCGCAAGCCGAGCTTTTCCCACGCTGCCGCCGAGCCCTGCAGAATGCCGAGATCAACCGGTGGCACGAACAGGGCGCGCGTGGTTTCAACCGGCATGAACATGTTGTCACGTAAAAGCCGCGACAGCTGGCCACGGGAATACGGGCGGCCGTTGCCGAGGGGTGTCGATTCAAATCGCGCCCACAGGCCGCGGCGGTTCGGCGCGATGATCACGAGCCGCCCTGAGTCCGCCAGCACCCGCCAGGCTTCGCGCAGCAGCGGACGAACCTGCTCGGTACATTCCAGCGCATGCACGATGAGCACCCGGTCCATGCTGAGATCGGGCAACGGCAGTTCGGTTTCATCGGCGAGCATGGTCAGACTGCGTTCGTGCTGGGGCCAGTGCATGACCCCCTGCCCCGCCGGCATCGCCGCGATCACCCGTTCGGCCTCGCCGCGGAACATCGACAGATAAGGCGTCGCAAACCCCAGACCCAGCACCCGGAGACCGCCGACATCCGGCCACAGCGTCCGCAACCGGCGGCGCACCATGCGCTGCGCCGTACGTCCGAGACGCCGTGCGTAAAACTCGCGAAGGTCGATGACATCACACCACATGACACGACATTAATGGGTTTCCGGGGCAGCGTCATCCCTGGTGCAACATTCGGGTTGGGATGGTTTCGGCGGTGCGCGGCAAACAGGTGATGACAATCGGCCCGCAATCCCCATATTGCATGCAGGAATATACATTCACGCATCCGAACCCAGGGAGAACATCCATGCAGCTTCGCTATTCACCGACATCGCCATATGTACGCAAGGTCTCAATCACGGCCATCGAAGCGGGGCTTGCGGACCGGATTGAGCGTGTTTCCACCGATCCGTGGTCAGCGGAAACCGACCTCACCGGTTCTAACCCGGTCGGCAAGGTGCCGTGCCTGATCACCGATGACGGCACGGCGATCTATGACAGCCCGGTGATCTGCGAATATCTGGACAGCCTGAACTCCGGCACCAAACTGATCCCGGCCAGCGGGGATGCCCGCTTCAAAGCGCTGACCCTGGCCGCCGCCGGTGACGGCATGCTCGATGCCGGTGTGCTGTTGCTGATCGAAACCGTGCGCCGCCCGGCAGAACTGAAATGGGACTGGTGGGTCGAACGTCAGGACAGCGTCGTCAAGCGCTGCATGGACGTCGCCGATGCCGCCGCCGACACGCTGGCGACGGACGGGGATATCACCATCGCCGAGATCACCATCGGCGCCGGGCTTGGCTGGATCGATCTGCGCTTTCCCGACTTGGGCTGGCGCAAGGAGCGTCCGGCACTCGCCGACTGGTACGATAAAATTTCCGAACGTCCGTCCTTCGAACAGACGGTGCCGAAACCCGCCTAACCGGGAAAATACCGATCCGTGATGCGCCGGGCGTATGCGACAAGGTTCGCATGCGCCCGTGCCATTTCAGTCATCGGCGTATCGAGTTCGATCAACGTCAGATTGACGACGTAGGCATAGACCACGGCGTCGACGCTGCGGATTATCTCACCATGCACGTAGGGTCCGTCACCAATGATGGACGACAGGGCGGCGATGTCGCGTTTCGCCATCGCGAGGATTTCCGCATCGCTGTGACGCCCGGTGCCTTGTGCCCAGAGCTGTTTTCTGACGGTGCGCTGCGCAGCAATCCTGATCAGCGGGCGGATGATGCCGGGGATACCCGAAAAGAACGTATCCGAAATCACCGGCCAGCCCGCGCCGAGCCAGCGATCCCAGACGCCGTACCAGTACAGGCGCTCGTCACACATCCCGGCAACGGCCTGATCGAATGCGCGTTCCCTGTCCGTCAGCCCCGCATCGATATCGATGTGGCGGGTTTTCTCCAGGTGCGCGATGATCAGCGTGCTGTCACCGATAAGCTTGCCGTTTTCGATGATGTAGGGAATTTTCTTTTTCGGCCCGTTGTTGGGCATCATTTTGAAATCGACCGTGTACGGAATACCGGCAAGTTTCAGCCACAGTTCCAGCTTCACACAGAACGGCGACGGGTTGGGGACACCCAGCCTGCGCGGGAACTGGACCAGCGTGATGTCATGTTCGCTCATCCGGTGCCTTTCCGTTTCAATAGTTCCTTCGACGCCAACACTGCGCCGCCGACGATCAGCAGGCAACCGACGGCGACGAACCACGTGGCCTCGCCCTTGCCGAACGCGATCAGCACGATCGTCGAAATCAGCGGTGCGGCGTAGGCCATCGCCCCCAGCACCTGGATGTCACCGTGTTTTGTACCGTAATCCCAGGTAAAGAACGCCGCCCCCACGGGGCCGAGACCAAGGCCGATCACCCCCAGCCATTCCAGCGCATCGGCGGGCCAGACGGTCTGCTCGAACAGCAGGTGACAAAACAGCGCAAGCACCGCCGTCGCCGCACAGAATCCGCCGACGGTATCGGTCGGCACGTGGGGAAAGCGGCGGTTGAGGATGGAATAGCTCGACCAGGTCAGCGAACACAGCACCGCGAAGGCGTAACCTATCGCAAACTCGCTCTTGAAACCTGAAAGCCCCCTGCCTCCGGTGATCAAAATTGCCGCACCGACAAGTCCGGCAACGGCCCCGGCCACATGCCACCAGTGCAGACGTTCCCCCGGCAAAAGCGCCGAGCCGACGACGATCAGTAACGGCCACATGTAGGCGATTAATCCGGCTTCGACCGGCGGCGCATTCTTCAGCGCCATGAAATAGAAAAAGTGATATCCGAACAGGCCGCAGGTACAGATGATCCAGGCCCCCACAGGCTGGCGCAGGTGCGCCATCACGTTTTCACGCCGGACGATCCATTTGAGAACCACGAACACGGTGGCGATCCCGAACGACATGGCGGCCAGCTGGAACGCGGGAATCTTGCCGGTCAGGGTCGTGAATAAAGCCAACAGCCCCCACATCAGGACCGCCGTCGACCCGATCAGGGTCGCCTTCAGCTTCATGCCTTCGTCTGTGCTCATCTGCTCACCCCTCATGCTGAGGCGACTTGTTTCGAGGTATCTCAAAGCATGGGGACTTTAACCGCCGCGTGTGAATGATCAACGATCGATCCCCGGCGTCCAGATGACGAGGCTATTGTTCTCTGCGCCGAAGATCAGCTCCGGCACACCGTCACCGTCGAGATCATGGATCACCAGCTTATGAATGATGCGCGCGCCGGGCGCCAGTGACGCGACGATTCGCGGCGGCCCACCACTGAAACGAACCACCTTCATGGCGTCGCGCATCGCGTTCGGGACGATGGCCTCGGCGATCCCGTCGGGAGGATTGTCGAGATCGGCCAGACCGGAAAGGCCCAGTTCACGCGAACCGTAGGCATGATTGGAAAATCCCTCGAGTGCATGATCGGCAACGAGAGCTGGGCCGTGATGCTCATAAGCTCGCAATGTGCCGCCGATATGCGGTGTGATGACGGCCAGGAATTCGACCCGCCCATCACCGTCGACGTCGGCCGCACCGACGGGGTTGAGCCAGCGGTTGGGTGTCCCGATGGCCGGAGCTTCGGCAAGCACGCGGGGTGCCGCCCCGCCGGGTGCGCCCGGATCGACCAGCGTCAGCGCGGCCCCCGCATCCAGATACGACGTCACCGTCATCAACGCTGCACGGCCTTGATAATCATAGCCGGTAATGCGGACGAGGCGATCTTCGAAGACACGGTCCGCTGCGAGGGTCAGCTGTCCGACGGAACCGTCGCCATAGCGGACGCTTAATCCGCCCGCTTCGATGCCGTCGCCGAGGACCGCATGGCCGTACCGCGTCGTCGGCTGATCCAGCCAAGCGGCGAGCGCTCCCCCTCTTGTATCGGGACGATAGCCGACGACCGCATCGGGCAGTGCCCCCCTTGGCAGCGCCGGTCGTTCCGGCACCGTGATCGGCTGGAAGTTGACCGTGCCGTTCTTCAATCGGATCAGGAAACGGCGACCGGTTTCACTGACGAGCACGGGGGCGCCGTTATCCGCAGCTTCGAGACCGGCGAAGTCCGGCACGACATGTATCAAGTAACGCTCTGCGGCCTGCGCCGTGCCGACAAGACCTGCAACAAGGGCGGCCCCCGAAAGAGCCGCCCTTATGCTAACAGATCTGCGCATCGCGGATCAGATCATATACTGGCCGCCGTTGGCGGAAAGCGTCGATCCGGTGATGAAACCAGCCTCGTCGGATGCCAGGAAGCTGACACAGCGGGCGATTTCCTCGGCCTCACCCAGCCGACCGACCGGAATCAGCGGAATGATTTTCGAGTTCAGGATTTCCTCAGGCACCGCACGGACCATTTCGGTGCCGATGTAGCCCGGCGCCACCGCGTTGACGGTGATCCCCTTGCTTGCCGTTTCCAGCGCCAGTGCCTTGGTAAACCCGAGATCGCCTGCCTTCGCGGCGGCATAGTTGGTTTGCCCGAACTGACCCTTCTGGCCGTTGATCGAACTGATCGAGATAATGCGCCCGAAATTGGCGGCGCGCATGTCGTCGATAACGTTACGGCTGAGGTTGAACAGGCTCGAGAGGTTGGTGTGAATCACCGCGTCCCAGTCCGCCTTGTCCATCTTGTGCAATGGCTTGTCGCGGGTGATACCAGCGTTGTTGACGAGGATTTCGACGGCCCCGACGTCGGCCTTGATCTGCGCGACGGCAGCCGACACGGCGTCGAAATCGCCAACGTCGAATTTGTAGACGGCGATCCCCGTCTCGTCCTTGAAAGCGTTCGCGGCTTCGTCATTGCCGGCATAGTTGGCGACAACCGTATACCCCTTGGCTTTAAGCTCTTGTGAAATGGCGCGCCCGATCCCGCGCGTGCCACCCGTAACCAATGCTACTCTGGACATGATATAACCTCCCATAAATGCCGCTATTTTGCGGTCGTTTTACGCCGGGTCTGGGGACGGACAGATGGTCCGCCCCATGCCCGAATTTATCCTAGTCGCGCTCGAGGCACATGGCGATACCCATGCCGCCGCCGATGCACAACGTGGTCAGACCCTTTTTGGCGTCGCGTTTCTGCATTTCGTGCAACAGCGTGACGAGCACCCGGGCACCGGACGCCCCGATCGGGTGACCCAGCGCAATGGCGCCGCCGTTGACGTTCACTTTCTCGACGTCCCAGCCCATGTCCTTGTTGACGGCACAGGCCTGTGCGGCAAAGGCTTCGTTGGCTTCGATCAGGTCCAGATCGTCGACCGTCCAGCCGGCTTTTTCGAGCGCCATGCGGCTGGCCGGGATCGGGCCCGTGCCCATGATCGCCGGATCGACACCTGCGGTCGCCCACGACTTGATGCGGGCCAGAACCGGGGCGCCGCGTTTTTCGGCGTTGTCGGCGCTCATCAGCACCAGGGCGGCCGCACCGTCGTTGATCCCCGACGCATTGCCGGCCGTCACCGTGCCTTCCTTATCGAAGGCCGGACGCAGTTTGCCAAGGCTTTCCAGAGTGGTGCCGTGTTTCGGATGTTCGTCGGTATCGACGACGGTCTCACCCTTGCGGGACTTGATCGTCACCGGGACGATTTCATCGGTGAACTTGCCGGCTTTTTGCGCCGCTTCGGCTTTTTCCTGCGAGGAAAGAGCGAAGGCATCCTGCTCGTCACGGGTCAGCTGCCATTTCTGGGCCACGTTCTCGGCGGTGTTGCCCATGTGGTAGCCGGCGAAGGCATCCATCAGGCCGTCACGGAGCATGGTGTCGAGCAATTCGCCGGACCCCATCTTGACGCCGTTGCGCAGGTGCATGACATGCGGTGCCTGGCTCATGCTTTCATGACCACCGGCGACGACGATGTCGCTGTCACCCATCTTGATGGCCTGATACCCGAGCGCGACCGTGCGCAGGCCGGAACCGCAAAGCTGGTTGATGCCGTAAGCGGTTTTTTCCTGCGGGATACCGGCGGCCATGGCCGCCTGACGGGCCGGGTTCTGACCGCCACCGGCGGCAAGAATCTGTCCCATGATGACTTCGGAAACGTCTTCCGGGCTGACCCCGGCGCGGCTCAGGGCTTCCTTGATGGCGATCTCGCCAAGGGCCGAGGCCGAAAGTGAACTCAATCCGCCCAGGAACGCCCCTACAGGGGTTCGGGCTGCACCGGTAATTACAACATCAGTCATGGGTCTCTCCCTTTGTCATGCTTTTAAAACTGTCGATCCATGCGGATCTGATTCGGTGATCCTTGAGGACCGCTTAACCACATTGTTGGTGGGGCTATACGCCATTTCGGCATCGCCTTCAACAATTACTTTGCACTGCAGCATTACTGCTGCACCGCAGCAATCCATTCGCATAGCGGGGCGTACAACGTGGCCTCCGCCCGTGAGCCGGCCACCATGCCGATATGTCCCGCATTGACTATCACAAGCGTGGCATGCGCCAGCAGCTCTGCCAAGGGCTGTGCTGACGCGGGTGGCACAATCGTATCATTATCGGGGATCACGACCAATGCCGGGATGGTAATCAACGCCGGATCGACCGCTGCGCCGCCGTTGTGCCACGCCCCCTGCATTGTCAGGTTCCGGACATACCAGTCATTCAGGCATTCGATCGCCACCGGTCCCGTCAGCGGCACGCCGTCGTTCAACCAGTCTTCGAGAACGACGAAAGCCCGGGCGGCGGCGCTGCCCGGTTCCAAACGCGCGAACTTTCGGAACTTGCGGATCACGCCACAGGGATCGCGGCTGGAAAACATCGCCTGAATGACATCGACCGGCAGATTGCCGACCGTGGCGATCATCTGCCTCAGGCCCGGCATCATCGCCCGCAGCATCTGCGTTGCCGCTGCCGGCATGGCATGAAAATCCCACGGCGTTGCCAGCAGCGCCATGGCGCGGATTTTCTCCGGCTGACGGTGCGCCAGCGCCAGCGCCAGATTGCCGCCCATGCAATAGCCGGCGATCACCGGCGTCTGACCGGTTTCATCAGAGACGACATCGCGGATACGCTCCAGCCGGTCGACATAGTGATCGATGGTGAAATTTCGTTCCGTATCTCCCGGCGCATCCCAATCGACCAGATACGTGTCGTGACCCTGCCGGGCAATATAACGGAACAGGCTGTGATCCGGGTCCAGATCAAGGATATAGGCGCGGTTGACGAGGGACGGGATCAGGATTACCGGTGCCGCGCCTGCTTCTTTCTGCGCTGCATCCGGGGCGGCATGTATGAGCCGTGTCGTGCCTTCGCGCCAGCAGACCGGCAATTCGGGGAGCGGGTCCTGCCGCCCCGCCGCAAGAAAACCGTGCACACCCTCGGCAAAGGTGTGCACCCGGCGCTCGATTTCACGGTTCAGTGCCGCCGAAAATGCGTCGGCATCAACGTTTTGGAGTTTTTCCCGAAGCGATCTTGCCTGCGGGCTCAGCGAGTCCTTCCAGACGAGCGAGCCGTCTTTCAAGTTCGGCAACGCGCAGAGCGAGCTCGTGAACATCAGGTTCTGCACCGCCAGATGCAACGCCAGCGGCCGCGGCGCCGGGCTGCCGTTCGCCATCGTCTTCATGATCATCTGCATCATTGCCGGCATCTCGCCCTGCTGCATTATCCCCCCCTGCCTTGCCTGTGCCGTGCTGCGGTTCTGCCGCCTTTTGCATCATCGCCGCAACATTCGCCGCCCCGGTATTCATCAGCTCCATGGTCTGGGCCATGGTGCGGGCCAGCGCTTCATCGGTGGTGAAGGCCTTGATCTGCTGCTCCCACAGATCGACATATTCCTTCGCCAGCTTTTCCAGATCGGCCGTACCGTCCCCGGCCCCCGCGTCACCGGATGATTTTTCATTGCCGCTCATGATGTTGTTCCGATATCCATGTAATCACCCTGTTGCCCGGTCCGCATCACGGCAATCAGTATATCGCGCGTGCGTTGCCGGGCAAATGTCCTGACGTCATGATGCGGTATCGGTTTTTTATTGTGCAGCCCCTCGAGGGCTATGCTGCACCTGCCGTATGGGGTGCGGATTTTTCGTTGCAGCGCACAAGCATCAGCGCTAGTTTCGCCAGACACGGGAAGGGAGCCCATTATGGCGAAAAAGCCTCAGGACACCGAAACTTCCGCCGGCGAGAAGAAACCAATAACAATAAAAAAATATGCAAACCGGCGTCTCTACAATACGGAAACGTCGAGCTATGTGACGCTCGATACGCTTGCCCAGATGGTCAAGGACGACAAGGAATTCTCCGTGTTCGATGCCAAGACCGGCGAGGACATCACCCGTCAGGTGCTGACCCACATCATCGTCGAAGAAGAATCCAAGGGGCAGAATTTGTTGCCGATCAGCTTCCTGCGTCACCTCATCAGCTTCTATGGCGACAGCCTGCAGGCGGTGGTGCCGAACTATCTCGATCATTCCATGAGCTCGTTCGCGCGCAATCAAGAACAGATGCGCAATTACCTCGAAGACGCCTTCGGCGGACTGAGCCCGTTTGGACCGATGGAAGAGATTTCGAAAAAGAACATGGCGATGTTCGAAAACGCCATGAAGATGTTCACGCCTTTTTACGGCCAGGACGGCATGATGCCCGGTGCCAGCAGTGAACCGAAAAAAGACGAGCCGGCGAAAGACGGCGGCGACATCAACGACCTGCGCCAGCAGATGCTGGACATGCAGCGCAAACTCGATCAGCTCTCCGGCAAGAAGTGATCATCGGCGCACGTCCTTCGAGACGGCCTGACGGCCTCCTCAGGACGAGGGTTTTCGGTGTCTTCACCCTGAGGAATGAGCGCTAGCGAGTGTCTCGAGGTGTGTTGTTGTACCTACGGCAGTTCGCGCACGAGGCGGAAGCTGAGCCAGTAGCTTTTCACCGCACCCGGGTTCTTCTGCCGGTTCGCGGCGCGCGACATTCTTGAATAATAGTACCACGACCCGCCGCGGATGACGCGGAACTGGCATTTGCCGTCGACCCACGCTTCCGGTCCCTTGGGGGCGCCTTCATAGGTTTCATGCCAGCAGTCCTCGACCCATTCGAAGGCATTGCCGTTCATGTCATAGAGGCCCCAGGGATTGGGGGCGAAACTGCCGACGGGCGCATTGCCGATGCCGGACCACGGCGAGCCGCATTTCCGGCAGTTGACCTGATTTTCTCCGACCTGATCGCCGAACCAGTAATTCGACTTGGTGCCGGCTTTGGCGGCATATTCCCATTCCGCTTCGCTCGGCAGTCTGTATTTTTTGCCGGTCGTTTTCGTCAGCCATGCGGCATAACCATGCACCATGTCGTGGTTGATATTGATGACCGGCTTGCGTTCCGTGCCCCATTTGTGGTCGTCGGGTTTGTGGGTGCACCCGCCGCCGTCGAGACACGCCTGCCAGTTTGCATGCAGGGTTTCAAAACGGCCGATGGCGAACGGTTTTTTGAAGCGGACGACCCGTACCGGCATTTCGCTTTCGTGCAGTTTTGATCCCATCACGAACAGGCCCGGCGGCACCACCACCATTTCGGGGCATGTTTCGCAGTCGCGGAAGATATCACCGGGTTTAAGCTGGGTGCCCGGGGCGATCACCGGTGCCATGGGAATGTCCTTGGCCGGAATATCCGGATAGACGCCCTGCGCCACCGCTTCGGTCGCAGACACGGCCACACCGAGAGCAAGGGTGGCAATAAGAAGATATCGGATCATGCATGTAAGGTGTCTTTTGCATGCGCATCGGTCAAGTCTCTCCGAGCTTGCGCACCGCGCGCCGGGCGGCGCGGGCGACCAGCCCCGATGCGTCCGCGCAGAGCCGTTCCGCCAGCGGTCTCAGGGATTTATCCCCCGAATTGCCGAGCGCGATCATCACGTTCCTGACAAACCGCTCACGCCCGGTGCGCTTGATCGGCGAACCTGCGAAGAACGCCCAAAACCCCTCGTCGTCCAGTTGCGCCAGATCGGCAAGCCGGGGCGCGGTCAGCTCGATCTTCGCCTGCAGCGCCGGATCGCGCGCCGGTTCGGAAAACTTGGTCCACGGGCAAGCCGCCAGACAGTCGTCGCAGCCATAGATGTGATTGCCCATTTTATCCATCAGCTCGGCATCGATGTCGCCCTTATGCTCGATGGTCAGGTAGGAAATGCAGCGCCGCGCATCCATCCGGTACGGATCGGGAAATGCCGCCGTCGGACAGGACCTGAGGCACGCATCGCAGCTGCCGCAGTGATCGGGCTCGGGACGGTCGGGCGGCAGTTCGGCATCGAGAAAGATTTCGCCGAGAAACAGCCATGATCCTTTCTGCCGGCTGACGACGTTGGTGTGCTTACCCTGCCAGCCGATACCGCCGCGCTGGGCCAGCGGTTTTTCCATCACCGGCGCGGTATCGACGAAGACCTTGATCTCGCCACCATAAGTCTGGACGATCCAGCGCCCGAGCCGCTTCAGGCGCTTCTTGACCACGTCATGATAATCCCGACCACGCGCATAGACGCTGATCGCGCCCCGGACCGGCTGGCGGGTCACCGCCATCGGGTCCAGCCCGGGACCGTAATTCACGCCCAGCACGATCACCGTTCTGACCCCGGCCATCAGCGCCCGGGGGTCACCGCGCCGGCCGTCCTCGCGGGCCATCCAGTCCATGTCGCCGTGAAAACCCGATTTGGTGAACGCCGCCAGCGCCGCCTGATCGCGGGGGTCGGCTTCGGCCGGCGCGAAGCCGACGGCGTCGAACCCCAGTGTCAGAGCCTCGTCACGGATTTCCGCCTTGATCTGGCGCGGGTCGGGTTTTGAGCTTATGGCCATGCCGACAGCATTATGCTAATGAGCGCCGCAATCAACCGGCGGATTTATCGGCCGGGTGTGAAGATAATGCTGTCTTGTGCTTCGCAACGGTGCGTGCCGCATCTCCTCAGCATGAGGAGCGCGAAGCGCGTCTTGAAGGATGACGTAGAGGAACCGGATATGAGCACAGAAAAAACCGCGGTCGTCCTGTTGAGCGGTGGACTGGATTCCGCAACCGTGCTGGCGATTGCGCTTGAGCAGGGCTTCGCCCCGGTCACGCTGACGTTCCGCTACGGTCAGCGGCACGCCGCCGAAATCGATGTCGCCGCACGGCTGGCCGAGGCCAACGGCATCAAACGCCATGTCGTCGCCGATATTGATCTCCGGGCCTTCGGCGGCTCGGCCCTGACCGCCGATATCGATGTGCCGAAACACCGATCCGACGCCGAGATCGGCGATGGTATTCCCGTCACTTATGTACCGGCCCGAAATACCGTGTTCCTGTCGTTCGCGCTGGCGCTGGCGGAAACCACCCAGGCCTACGACGTCTTCATCGGCGTCAACGCGCTGGATTATTCCGGCTATCCCGATTGCCGGCCTGAGTTTGTGAAAGCCTTCGAAAACGTTATGAACCTCGCCACCAAGGCCGGTGTCGAGGGTCAAAACCCTTTCACCCTGCACACCCCGCTGATCGACCTGACCAAAGCCGGGATCATCCAGCGCGGCACCGCGCTTGGTGTTGATTACGCGCATACTCTAAGCTGCTATGATCCGACAGCCGACGGGCGTCACTGCGGCGAGTGCGATGCCTGTCACCTGCGCAAGAAAGGCTTCCGCGAAGCCGGTATCGACGATCCGACGCCCTATGCCGCATAAAGAAACAGAAGTGGGAACAGTCATGAAACATTCCGTATCGATCAGCCTACTGGCACTGGCACTCCCGGTTCTGGTGCTTGCAGCCGACGGCGCTGAAGCGGAAACGGCCAAAGGTGAGCGCGACGGTATCTTTCAGATCGTCAAGGCGACGGAGAACAGGGTCTGGCGGTTGAACACCGTTTCCGGTGAAATCGCCGTCTGCGATCTGAGCGGCGAGAACCTGGTCTGCACCACCACCAGCGACGCCGCCGAGGTGCCGAAAAAGTCATATGCCGAGATCGAAGCCGAGCGCGACGCGGCACAGAAAGCGGCCAAGGCGGCACGTCAGGCCGAGCGGGAGCGTGAACTGCAATTCCTCGACAAGATTCTGGCGCTGTTCCGGGAATTCCTGCAAACCGCCATGGGTAAATCCGAAGGGTCTTGATCCGCCGCGCACGGCGCATCACCTTTGCTTTGATTTCCAGAGCCTTAGCCAGTATCACTACCCGGCTTTGAATTCACTTGGGATGTCGAGCGGACATTGGGGTCATGACCGATAAGAAAAAAGCGCTGGCGGCGGTACGCCAGGAAATCGACGCCATCGATGAACAGATTCAGGATCTGTTGATCCGGCGCACCGAAGTCGTCGAAAAAGTGCGCGAGATCAAGGAGGGCGAGACCGTCAAGATCCGCCCGTCGCGGGAAGCGGAGATGATGTACCGCCTGACGGCCCGCCATCACGGCAATTTCCCGAAGCGTGAGCTATGCCGCATCTGGCGCGAGATCATCGTCGCTACGCTCAGCTTCGAAGGCCCGTTTTCGGTCGCCGTGATGGAAGTCGACGACGAGCCCGGGTACTGGGACATGGCCCGCGATCAGTACGGCAGCTTCACCAAGATGACCCGCCACCGGTCCGGCCGGGCCGTGGTCGAGGCCGTACGTTCGCAGGAATCGTCGGTCGGCATCCTGCCGTGGCCAAGCCGCGACGACCCGGACCCATGGTGGCGATACATGGTCTCAGCGTCTCCCGACACCCCCAAGATCATCGCCCGCCTGCCGTTCGTTCCCGGCTCGAACATTCGCGGCAGCGGCATCGAAGCCGCCGTCATCTGCCCCGCCGAACAGGAAAAGACCGGCCGCGACCGTTCCCTTCTCGCTATTGAAACCGAAACCGAAATCGGCGCCCGCAGGATCGAGGAGGCGCTGAATTCCGCGGGCGTCAGCGCCGCCTACGTGCAGAACTGGCACGACCCGAACCGCCCACCGGGCTGGGTCTATCTGGTCGAGGTCTTCGGTTTCATCGACCCCGCCGGCAAGCAATTCCCCCGCTTCATCGATTCCATCGGCACCTCGGCGCAGCGCATTCTGCACCTCGGCGGCTACGGCACGCCGCTGGGCGAACGCGACGTCGCGCCTGAAAACGCCGGAGAAGACACATGAGCAACCGTCCCGAAGCCCGCCCCGGGATCATGGACATCGCCGCCTATGTCGGGGGCGAGTCCGCCATTCCGGGCGTTGACCGCATCATCAAGCTGTCGTCGAATGAAGGTCCGTTCGGTCCCAGCCCGCTGTCGAGCAAGGCCCATGAAGCCGAAGCGCGGAGCCTGCACCGCTATCCCGACGGCGGCGCAGTCGAATTGAGAAACGCCATCGGCGCTCGTTACGGGCTCGATCCGGCAAAGATCGTCTGCGGCGCCGGCTCGGATGAACTGATCTCGCTTCTGTGCAAGGCCTATGCAGGACCGGGCGATGAGGTGCTGTATTCCGAGCACGGTTTCCTGATGTACCCGATCACCGCCAAAAGCGTCGGCGCGACCCCGGTCACGGCGGCGGAAACCGACAAAACCGCGAACGTCGACAATCTTCTGGCGGCGGTGACGGACAGAACACGGGTTCTGTTCCTCGCCAATCCGAATAACCCGACCGGCACCTATCTGCCGTCAAGCGAGGTGAAACGTCTGCGCGACGGCCTCAGGGATGACATCCTTCTCGTGGTCGATGCGGCCTATGCGGAATACGTCTCGGTCGATGACTACACGCCGGGAATCGAACTGGTCGACGCCGGAGAAAACACCGTTATGACGCGGACGTTTTCGAAAATCTATGCGCTCGGCGGCGTCCGGCTGGGCTGGTGCTATGCGCCCGCCAACGTGGTCGACGTGCTGAACCGTATTCGCGGACCGTTCAACGTCGGCGCCGCCGCCATGGCCGCCGGGGTAGCCGCCATCGGCGACAGGGATTTCGAGGACATGAGCCGCGCCCACAATGACAAGTGGCGTGAATGGACGGCCGACGAATTTCGCAAGCTGGGCCTCGACGTGACGCCCAGCATCGGCAACTTCCTGCTGGTCTGTTTTGAAACCACCGGGCGTGACGCCGAAGCGGCGGATGCGTTCCTGAAATCACGCGGCATCGTCGTCCGCCGCATGGGTGGTTACGGCTTTCCCAACTGCCTGCGCATCAGCATTGGGCTTGAGGATGAAATGCGGGCCGTGGTCGAAGCACTCGCCGCTTTTCTCGGTCGCAACGACACCGGCGCGGCATCATGAACGCGACGCCCCTTTTTTCGCGCGTCACGCTGATCGGCATCGGCCTGATCGGCTCGTCCCTGGCGCGTGCCATGCGGGCGGAAAAGCTGGCCGGCGAAATCGTCGTCGCGACGCGCCGCGAGGAAACCCTGAAACGTGCCATCGAGCTTGGTCTGTGTGATCGGGGCACGCTCGATGCCGGTGACGCGGTGCGCGATGCCGATCTGGTCATCATCTGCACACCGATGGGCAGTTATGCCGAGATCGGCAAGCACATCGCCCCGTTCCTGAAAGACGGCGCCATCATCACCGATGTCGGTTCGGTCAAGGAACCGGTGTTCACGACCCTCGCTCCCGTGCTGCCCGATAACGTGCATCTTGTACCGGGGCACCCGGTCGCCGGGACCGAGCATTCCGGCCCCGATGCCGGGTTTGCCGAACTGTTCCGGAACCGCTGGACGCTGCTGACCCCGGCTGAAGGTACGGATCAGAATGCCGTCGACCGGGTCTATGAATTCTGGGAACGTACCGGCGCCATGGTCGATGTCATGGATGCCGGGCATCACGACCAGGTTCTGGCCATCACCTCGCATCTTCCGCACCTGATCGCCTATACCATCGTCGGGACGGCGACGGATCTGGGTGAGGACCTGAAACAGGAAGTGATCAAGTTCTCGGCGTCCGGTTTTCGGGATTTCACCCGCATCGCGGCTTCGGACCCGACCATGTGGCGCGACATCTTCCTGACCAACAAGGATGCCGTGCTGGAAGTGCTGGGCCGCTTCGATGAAGACCTGACGGAACTGAAACGCGCGATCCGGCGCGGCGACGGCGACAAGCTGTTCGACCATTTCACCCGCACCCGCGCCATCCGCCGCGGCGTCGTCGATGCCCGCCAGGATGATTATCCCGGGCCCACCGACGACAAGACCGTTATCGACCAATAATAATGACCCTGGATGATCTCAAGCGGCATCTGTCGTTACCGGTTATCGGGGCACCCATGTTTCTCAAATCGGGGGTCGATCTCGTCGTCGCACAATGCTGCAACGGCGTCATCGGTGCATTTCCGTCACTGAATGCGCGTCCTGCCGCAGAACTCGATACCTGGCTCCACAGCATTAAATCCCGGATTGCCGAATATGAACAAAGCAGCGGAAAGACGGCGGCACCCTATGCCGTCAATCTTGTCGTTCATGACTCCAACGACCGGCTGGACGAAGACCTGGCGACCGTCATCCGCCACAAAGTCCCGCTGGTCATAACCTCGCTTTCCGCCCCGGACAGAGTTGTCGATGCCGTACACGCTTACGGCGGATTGGTTTTTCATGATGTTATCACCCGGCGGCACGCTGTGAAGGCCGCTGAATGCGGTGTCGACGGCCTGGTCCTCGTCTCTGTCGGCGCCGGCGGTCACGGCGGACGTCTGAATCCGTTTGCACTGATCGGCGAAGTTAAACAGTTCTTTGAGGGTGCCGTCATCCTTGCCGGAGCTATTGCAGAGGGACGCGCCATCCTTGCCGCCCAAGCCCTCGGGGCCGATTTGGCCTATATCGGCACGGCATTCCTGTCATCAACAGAGAGCATGGCGTCTGATGCGCACAAACAGATGATTACCGAGTGCACAGCGGACGATATACTCTACACCCCATACTTTTCATCGACATA
Organism: Rhodospirillales bacterium; assembly: GCA_965227245.1. Lineage (GTDB taxonomy): Bacteria > Pseudomonadota > Alphaproteobacteria > Rhodospirillales > Casp-alpha2 > UBA4479. Next base: position 438,669 of record OZ245728.1, read on the forward strand.
TGGCAATTACCTGATCCCCTCGATCATCGCAGCGGGCGTTGATCTAGAAGAAGCCGCAAACGCCAATCCGCGCAACAAGGATTTCAAGGTCGGCAAAGAGCGACCGGACGCCTGGAAAAACGTTTGCAGCGCAGGTCAGGGTGTCGGCCAGATTACAACCGTTACCTCTGCTGCCAGGATCGTCAAACAACTAAAGGCTGAGTATGATGCTGCACGCCGCACACTGTTGTCAGAGATCAATTCATAGCTAGACCCTGCTGTCTTATCTTTATTGAGGGTCGCAACGGTTGAACGCACCCGAAAAGCTGATATCTGCTTATCATTTAACTGGTCTTCAAACAGCGTCGGTGGCAATCCATGAGGCTCCAGGTTTTTGATTTGATATTTATCACCGCCACTCGAACGTTGAAGATGCGGCATAACAACTGAGGTTCCATCCATGCAACCCGTAATCGACAGTTTCATCGCAGGCTTTCCGGTCCTGCTTTTACATTCGTCCGTGACCATCGCCATGCTGGTGATCGGCGTGCTTGTCTACATGTGGATCACGCCGTGGGACGAAGTGAAACTGATCCGCGGCGGCAACACCGCCGCCGCCGTCTCGATGGGGGGTGCGATTATCGGCCTTGCCCTGCCGCTGGCGTTCGCCATGTCGGCCAGTGTCAGCGTTTATGAAATTCTCGTCTGGGGGCCGGTGACACTGGTCCTGCAGATCATTGCGTATCGCATTGCCGATGTCGTGCTGCGCGATGTTCCGGCCCGGATCGAAGCCGGTGAAATGGGCGCCGCCGTACTGCTGGTCTGCATCAAGCTGGCAGTCGCCGCCATCAACGCCGCCGCCGTCGCCGGATAGTTTAAACGATGCGCTTTCGCGACATCATCGCCCTGCTGATCCTGATGGTCGTCGCCGTCGGCGGACAGCTTTTCCGAAGCGACCCCGACAGCCCCGCACCGCCGCCAGGCGACAAATCCTACCCGTCGCCTTATGGCGACAATCCACGCCGCCCGGCACCGCAGCATGATGACGGCAAGCTGTGGAGCGCGGAAACCAGAGACTGGCTTTCCGACGCCCCGAGCAGCCGCCCCGGTCTGACACCGGACTGGATCAAACCCGAACGGCAGTCGTTCGTCGACCTGCCGCAGCGCCGCACGTCAGGGAGCGGCACCGCCTTCGCGATCGGCGACGGCAAATGGCTGACGGCACGCCATGTCATCGACGGCTGTGACGATACCGGCCTGCAGACCGCGCCCGGCAAAGGGGTCCGTGTCACCGGTATCCGTAACCATCCGAACGCCGACGTCGCCTTGCTGACGACCCGGCAAGGACCGACGCCGTTTCCGCTGGGCAACGGGGCCAACACGGGTGATGACGGATATTTCATCGGCTTTCCCCAGGGCAAGCCCGGCGCCGTGCATGCCCGTAAGATCGGCACCACGACACTACAGGAAAGGGGCCGCTACAAGACCCGTGAACAGGCCGGCGTGTGGTCTGAGAAAAGCCGGATACCGGACCGCTTCGGCTCTCTCGGCGGCTTGTCCGGCGGGCCGGCGTTCACCGCGGATGGCCATCTGACGGGTGTGGTCCTGGCCGAAGAACCGCGCCGGGGCCGGGTTCTGACGGCCGAACCGGCGACATTGAAGAGCATGATCGCGGATGCGGGCGGATCATCGGGACGAGACGAACCCGCCCGTGGCCTGAGCGCAGATGACTATCCGAAATCGGCGCGGGGTCTGCTGACGTCGCTTCGGATCACCAAGGTTCTGTGCCGGGTGCGTTAATCAATCCCAGTGGATTTCGCGCAGCCGGATCAGCGGGATCGGTCCGGCAGACAGCATCCTGTCCTGCACCGTCAGCGGCACCGTGATCTGTTTCGGCCCGCCCCCCGGTGAAGGCTTTGCCAGCACGCCCAGCACGACCTTGGCCAGCGACCCGTCTTCGCGGCGGACAACACCGCTGCGGACCAGCGCATCGACCGCCGCATTGAAGCCGCTGATGCGGGCCGTGAAGGCGCCGATCGGCTGCAACGCTCCATCCAGCGCCAGCGTCCCTTCCCCCAGCAGACCGAGCACCCCGTGCGCCACATCCAGACTGCGGACCTCGATGGCGCCGCCATCATCTGCCCAGACCCTTAGGCGGTCCGCGTTCAGTCCCTCGGGCAGTTCCGCCCCTGTCGCGTCGGCGGTGAGCCGGAACCGCGCCACATGTCCGCCAAAGGCGGAATGCATGGATTCGGGCAGTTCGGCATTCTTCGCGTCAATCCCGAGGCGGCCATAAACGGGGATCGAGCCCCGCGTCAAAGTCAGTGTCGCATTCTCGATCCGCAGCGTTTCCAGCGTATCTTCACGCACCGCTTGCACATCCGACAGCGAGAACCGGAGCGTACCGCCGTCCGAGCGATCAAGACGCACCGCGTTGTTTCCAGCGACAAGCCGATAGCGGCCGGTGGCCGGTCCCTTATCAACCGACAGCCGCAGCGGCCCGGTGAATTTTCCGTCAAGCCGGGTGATGTCCCAGGGCGACAGTGTCGCCAGCACTGCCGGTACCGCGAGCGTCCATCCGCCATCGGGGTCTGTCGCGTTAAGACCGGTCAGATCGATCATGAGCGGCCCCGGAAACCCGCTGACCGTCAGTTCTGCATAGCCCGCCGTGCGCCCGTCCAGCCGCATCGCCGCAACCCAGCCGTCAAGCCGGGCGCGGACTTCGCCCGCCAGCCAGAACCACCACCCGGCATAGAATCCCGCGGCAAGTCCGAGCAGGACGGCAAAGGTGATGACAAGACGGCGGCGGCTGGTGAATGGTCGTTCGACGACATGATCGTCGACGCCGGGTAAATTTGAATCGGCCATACAGGGAACATAGGGCGTTGCCCCAGCTTCTGGAAGGGCATAGCTTGCGGACAATTATAAGCATCTCGAGACATTCATGACCCTATCCGCCACAACAAGCCGTTATCTGACCCTTCTCGCCCCGATCATCTTCGTCCTGCTGTGGTCGACCGGTTTCATCGGCGCCAAGATGGGGATGCCCCATGCCGAGCCGTTCACGTTTCTGGGGGTGCGGTTTACGCTGGCATCGGCGATCTTTTTCGCCCTGCTGGTGGTGATGCGCGTCCCCTGGCCGAAAAGCCCCCGGGTCTGGCTGCATGCTGCGGTGGTCGGTCTGTTCATGCACGGTGTCTATCTGGGCGGGGTTTTCTTCGCGGTCGATCACGGCACGTCAGCCGGAATTTCGTCGCTGATCGTCGGGGTTCAACCGGTACTGACGGCCGTCTTCGCCGGGCTTGTCCTGAACGAACGGCTGAGTGCGCGCGCCTGGCTCGGTCTTGTGCTCGGCTTTTGCGGGATCGCCCTCGTGGTCTGGCGTCAGACCGGCGATACCGGCGGCATTCCGGGTTTGACGGCCTGCATCGCCGGTCTACTCGCGGTTACCGTCGGCGTGCTCTATCAGAAACGCTTCGCGGGCGCGATCGACCTACGGGTCGGCTCCGCCATCCAGTTCGCCGCTGCCGCCGTGCTGATGTGGGCGCTGGCGGTCCCGCTTGAAACCATGGTCATCGACTGGAATGCCGAATCCATTTTCGCCATGGCCTGGCTGGTGATCGTACTGTCGATCGGCGCAGTGACGCTTCTGTACATACTGATCCGCAACGGTGCCGCGTCGAAGGTTTCCAGCCTGTTTTATCTGGTCCCCCCGGTGGTCGCCGTTGAAGGCTATTTCCTGTTCGACGAATTCCTCAGCCTTGGCGCACTCGCCGGCATGGCAATTGCCGTCATCGGCGTTGCCCTGGTGACGCGGGGCTAAAGATGGCGTCACGCAAACCCTTCAAACCGCCCGCCGGCGCCTTCTGGGTTTTCGGTTACGGCTCACTGATGTGGCATGCGGACTTTCCGTTCAGCGACAAACGCCACGCCACGCTGTACGGGTATCACCGGGCGCTGTGCGTCTATTCCTGGGTTTATCGCGGCACCGAGAAAAACCCCGGCCTCGTCTTCGGGCTCGACCGCGGCGGCGCCGTCAGCGGGATGGCATACCGGATCGATGCCCGCCATGCCCCCGACGTCTATCGGCAGCTATACGAACGCGAGATGATCACCGCCGTCTATTGCCCGCGCTGGCTCAGGCTTCGTCTGACCGACGGTGCAGCGGAAACCGTTGAAGCCCTGGTGTTCGTCGCCAACGAAGCCAACGAGCAATACGCAGGCAAACTGAGCGAGGCGGAAATTCTCCGCCTGACCCGCGCCGGACACGGCTCGAAAGGGCCGTGCACGGACTATGTGCTCAACACCGCCGATCATCTGCGCGCGTGCGGCATTCGCGACCGTGCGCTGGACCGGCTGACGAAAAAGCTGCGCCGTTAAAATTGAACATCGGAAAAGTATATTGATCGTTATCCTGAACTTGATTCAGGACGACGTATTATTATTCCCCGAGCGAAATCGACCCGTCTTCGGCGATCGGAAAGAACGGGTTAAAGGCCACTTCCCAGAGGTGTCCGTCGGGATCGGCGAAGTAACCGGAATAGCCGCCCCAGAAGACGTCTTCGGCTTTTTTGATCAGCGTTCCCCCGGCGGCAACGGCCTCGTCGAGAACCGCATCAACCTCGGCCTTGTCACGGCCGTTGTAGGCCAGTGCGACGCCGGAAAAACCGGGTTTGCTGTCGTCGACGCCCGCGTCTTCCGCCAGCGCGACACGGCCATACAGACCAAAGATCATGCCGCCCGCCTGAAAGAACGTGACGTCGTCATTTGACTGATCGGACGCATGCCAGCCGAGTGTTTCATAGAACGCCCGGCTTTTTTTCATGTCACTGACACCGAGGGTCACAAGCGATATACGGGGGTCCAACGCTCAGATCACCCGCACTTGGAATGACCGCAGGATGTGCAGGTGTCGCAGCCTTCCTGTCGCATCAGGGTCGGCTGACCGCATTTCGGGCATTGCTTGAACAGCGTCGAGCGGCCGGGGGTCACGGCGTGGACATCGTCGTTGGCGCCACCGGATTTCATGCCCGAATTCATACCCGCGGCCACGGCCTTCGGCATTGACTGGGCTTCCAGCGCCGGATCGATCTTCGCCGCCGGGTTGGGCAGGAAACCGGTGTCGATCATGTGGTTTTCGATGACGCTGCCGATCGCCGCCAGCAGCGACGGCACGTACTTGCCGCCGACCCAATATCCGCCGCGAGGATCGAACACCGCTTTCAGTTCCTCGACCACGAACGACACGTCGCCGCCGCGCCGGAACACCGCCGAGATCATCCGCGTCAGCGCCACCGTCCAGGCATAGTGTTCGGTGTTCTTGGAGTTGATGAAAATCTCGAACGGACGGCGGCGGCCCTGATCGTCGATGATGTCATTCAGCGTGATATACAGCGCGTGATCGCTTTCCGGCCAGCGCACCTTATACGTCTTGCCCGGCAGCTCGCCCGGCCGGTCCAGCGGCTGGAACATGCGCACGACGGAACCGGAATCCCCTTCGTCCTTGGGCAGGGTCTTTTTCACCGGAGCTTCGAACGGCAGTTCGGGTTCCGCGGCTTCTTTCTTCTTCTTCTCGCCGACTTCGAGCACGGCCCCGGTGACGTCGTTCGGCCGGTATGTGGTGCAGCCCTTGCAGCCCAGTTCATAGGCCTGCTGGTAGATGTCCTTGAAGTCCTCGAACGAGGCATCCTCGGGGACGTTAATGGTCTTCGAGATCGAACTGTCGATGAATTTCTGCACCGCAGCCTGCATCACCAGATGGTCTTCCGGCGCCAGCGACTGGGCATCGACGAAGGCATTCGTGAGCGGCGTGTCCGCCCCCTTGAGGCGCTTGTACAGACGGAACGCGTAATCGGAGACTTCCTCCTCGCGCCGCGTACCGTCCGGCATTAAAACGTGGCGGCGGTAATTGAAGCTGAATACCGGCTCAAGCCCCGACGAGATGTTGTCGGCGAACAGCGAAATGGTCCCGGTCGGCGCGACGGAAGTCAGCAGCGCGTTGCGGATGCCGTGTTCGGCGATCGCTGCCTTTACGTCGTCGTCCATCTCGCGGATGGTTTCGCCGGCCAGGTACTGGTCACGGTCGAACAGCGGGAACGCGCCTTTTTCCCTGGCCAGATCAACCGACGCCAGATAGGCCGCACGCTGCAGGGCGCGCAGCCATTTTTCGGTGAGTTGCACGGCCTCGCGCGACCCGTACCTGGCACCGCACATGATCAGCGCATCGGCAAGCCCGGTGATGCCGAGACCGATCCGGCGCTTGGCGGTTGCTTCATGGGCCTGCTCGTCCAGCGGAAAGCCAGAAACATCGACCACATTATCCATCATCCGCACAGCGGTCCGCGTCAGCGCATCCAACCGGTCCGTATCCAGATCGGCATCGGCGTCGAAGGGATTGGTCACCAGCCGCGCCAGATTGATCGAGCCCAGCAGACACGCCCCATACGGCGGCAGGGGCTGCTCGCCGCACGGGTTGGTGGCGTGGATGGTTTCGCAGTAATGCAGGTTATTGCGGTTGTTGATCCGGTCGATGAAGATCACGCCCGGTTCTGCATACGCATACGTCGCGTGCATGATCTTGTCCCACAGCTCACGAGCCGACACGGTACGATAGACGGTGCCGTCGAAGATCAGGTCCCACGACGCATCGTCCTTGACCGCCTGCATGAACGGATCGGTGACAAGCACCGAGAGATTAAACATCCGGAGCCGGCCCGGTTCGCGCTTGGCGTCGACAAAGGCCTCTATATCCGGGTGATCACAGCGTAGCGTCGCCATCATGGCGCCGCGGCGTGACCCCGCCGACATGATGGTGCGGCACATGGCATCCCACACATCCATGAAACTGAGCGGCCCCGATGCATCGGCACCGACACCCTTGACCGGCGCCCCCTTGGGACGGAGCGTCGAGAAATCGTAGCCGATGCCGCCGCCCTGCTGCATCGTCAGCGCGGCTTCCTTCAGCTGTTCGAAAATCCCCGCCATGTCGTCGGGAATGTCCCCCATGACGAAGCAGTTGAACAGCGTGACGCGGCGGTCCGACCCGGCCCCGGACAAAATCCGCCCGGCCGGCAGGAACTTGAAATCGTCCATGGCCTCGAAGAAGCGGTCTTCCCAGTACGCGGGGTCGCTTTCGTTTTCCGCCAGCGCCCGCGCCACACGGCGCCAGGAATCACCGACGGCCTTGTCGATGGGACGGCCCTCGGCATCCTTGAGGCGGTATTTCATATCCCAGATCTGCTGGGAAATCGGTGCGATTTCAGTCATGGCGCGTTTCTGTTTCCGTCTGTGCCCGTCCGGACCGGCCCGATCACATCTGATCCGGCCCTGACCGGGTCATCCCGGGACGTGGTTAGGGGCAGCGCCGGAGCGCCATCGCATAGCCCGAAACCATAGGCAGTGCCGTTCCCGGCATCAAGCGAATGTTCTTGAAATGTTTCCACTGATTTTACCAGATTTATCCGCTGGCGCAATCGTCAAAAAACCATATATATCAGTGTATTGGAAACTTATCCCCGGGTTTCAGGAGGTGTATGCGGAAGTTTTCCCCGTTGTGCGCCCGCGGCATTGAAGAGTTCCGTCGACGCGGTCTCGATCCGCGCCTCCAGCAGGGCCATGAAATCCTTGCGGGGCAGCCCCGTCGGGATCGGTTCCATGAAGCGGAGCGTGATGGTCCCGGGCCGGATATAGAATTTGCGCCGCCCCCAGAAGCTGCCCGAGTTCAGCGCCGCCGGTACCACGCAGCTGTTTTCCGGCATCTGCTGGTAGATCGCCGCCACCCCCGGGTGATAGCGCAGCGTCACGCCGGGGGCGGTGCGCGTCCCTTCGGGGAAGATGATTACCTGACGCCCCCTGGACAGCCGGTCGGTGCAGTTCGTCACCATGTCGCGCAGCGCCTTGGCCCCGGCGCTGCGGTCGATGGCGATGTGTTCACTCTTGGCGGCGTAAAGCCCCCACAGCGGAATTTTCATCAGTTCCTGCTTGAGGACGTACTGCGGATCATCGAGCAGCACGTACATCACGAAGGTATCCCAGATCGACTGATGTTTGGAGGCAATCATGATCGGCCCCTCGGGTATGTTTTCCACGCCTTCAAACCGGTATTTGATGCCGCCGAACAGCCGGATGCCCCACAACGTGACCCATGACCACATGCGCAGCATGCGCTGCATCACCCGGCGCGGAAACGGGAGCAATATCCATGCGAACAGCAACAGCACCAGAAGCCATGCAAAAAAGAAGATGTTGAACGCCAGAGACCTGAGAAACGTCATGACGCACCCCCTTTCGCATCACCGTTTCTCGCCGCCGGCGAACCTTCCAGATCCAGAACCTCGATCCGGTGGCGGAACGCCGCCACTAGGTACTTGTTATATTCCGTCGCCGTCAGCGCCATGGTGCCGGGCCAGGCCCACCAGTATTCCTGCTTCACGTGTTCGGGGAATACCGGATGCGGTACGATACGGGTGTTCGGCATCGCATTTTGAAATTCCAGCAGTGCCCGCGGCATGTGATAGGCCGCCGTCACCAGCCTGAGGGATGTGAAGCCCTTGCCCTGCATCCAGACCCGGGTTTCCAGCGCATTTTCTATGGTGTCCACGGCATTGCCGATGGCGATCCGGTTTTCCACCTCGTCAGGCCGCTGTTTCAGCACCGCCAGCAACTGCGCCACATCGACACCGCGGTAGACTCCAGACACGAACAACTGCTCGGCGCGGCCCGCGATCAGCAGATCCAGTCCGGCCCGGAGCCGGCCACTGCCGCCCGTCAGCACGACGATGGCGTCGGTTTCCTCGGTCGATTCCGCGCCCCGCACGGGGATGCTTTCGGCAAAGCTGAACAGCCCCGCACCCCACATGGCAATCACCCCGACCGACAGAACGACGATCGTCCTGAACCAGGGCGAGCGCCGGGTGCGGGTGCGTCCGCGTGCACGCATCCTAGAGCATCCGCCTGAGCGAACGCAGCACCGTCGAACGCGCCGTGGACATCGCCAGGAACGCAACGCTCAGCGGGATCGCCGCAAACAGCGCCCATTCAAAAATACCGAAACTGAGATCCGGCAACGCCGCATCCTTGAGGCTGTCGGCCAGGTAGCCGACCGACAGCAATGCCGGCAATCCCAGCGTAAGGCCGATCAGGCCGCCCTTGAGCCCCAGGATCATCGCCCGCCCGGCAAACTGGCCGGCGATGTAGCTGTCCTGTGCGCCGATCAGATGCAGCACTTCGATGGCTTCCTTGTGAACGGCAAGGCCGGTCCGCGTCGTGAAGATCACCGTGCCCATGGTCGCCAACGCGATAAAGACGAGGATCGCCAGCGCGATCAGCTCAACGGTATGGATCAGATTGACCAGACGCTGCAACCAGACCCGGTGATCGTCGACAGTGGCTTCGGGCACACGCAATTGCAACTGGCGCGTGAAGCCCTTGAGATCGAACGCGGCTTCGTCGGCAAGCCCGACATCGATCAGTTTCGGCAACGGCAGATCACCCGCCTCGGCAGCACTGCCGAGCCACGGTTCGAGCAACGCCATCATGCGGTCCTCTTCGATCACAAGATAGCGTTCGATGCCGGACTGCGCGGCTATGACGTTCAACACTTCCTGCAGATTGTTCTGATCCTTCCCGGCGTCCTCGGTGGCGGCGATCTGCACCGTCAGCGTGCCGCCGACGCCCTGATCCCATCGCTCGGCGGTGGCGTTCAGGACCAGTATCCCGCCGATGGCGAGCACGGCGAGAAAAACCATGAAGGCAATCAGCCACGGCAGGAAGCGGCTGTGCGCATCCTTGTCGAGGGGCAGGTCGGAGCGTTTGACGCCGAGCATCTAAAGAAAATTCTCGATGCCGGGCGGATCGGTGTCCGCCTCTTCGGTTTCGCTGCGCAAACGCTCGCGCCGGGCGCGGGCCTGGGCCTGGGCCTGTCGTTCACCGGCCCGTTCACCAGATTGGGCCGATTCGCGCGATTCGCGCCATTCACGGGCCGCGGACTTGTTTCCGCTGCCTTCAACGACACTCAGTGCCCCGGCGTCGAGGCGCATAACCGGATATCCGAGGCTGTCCACCAGAGCCATATTGTGGGTCGCGACGACGATGGTCGTGCCCAGCCGGTTCAACTCCTCGAACAGATGCATCAGCCTGAGCGCCATGCGGTCATCGACGTTTCCGGTCGGCTCATCGGCAAGCAGAAGCTTGGGCCGGGCAATCACCGCACGGGCAATGGAAACCCGCTGCTGCTGCCCGCCCGAGAGGGTCGGTGGACGGGATTTCATGTGGTCCTTGAGACCGACCCATTCCAGAAGTTCCGTAACGTGACGGTTCACGTCGGCTTCCTTGACCCCGGCCACCCTGAGCGGCAACGCCACATTGTCAAAGGTCGACAAATGCTCAAGAAGCCTAAACTCCTGAAAAACAACACCGATTTGACGCCTAAGCCCCGGCAATGTGGGTCGGGGCGTGGTCGCGATGTCGGAACCGAACAATGATATCAGACCGCGCGACGGCTTCAGCGCCAGATACAAAAGCTTCAGCAGCGACGATTTCCCGGCGCCGCTTTCGCCGACCAGAAAGTGAAATGATCCGGAATCCAGTGTAAACGTGACGTCGCGCAACACTTCCGGACCCAGCCCGTAGCGCAACCCGACATTTTCGAAACGTGCAATATTACCTTTGGACAACCCCGGCACCTGCGGTTTGTTCTGGATTTGAAGCGTCCGGCGATTCGGCCGGCGGCTCCGGATTCAGCCCAGACAATGCCACGCGTGAACGGCATCCGTCCAGCATCGCCGTATTGCTGCGTTGGCGAACGGATTTACCGGATCGTGTCCGTTCGCTTGCGTGGCGAATCAGCAACCCTTATAAACGATAAAGTCTTAACTGGCCGGTTGCGTATGTTTATTTCCTGTCCGAATTGTTCGACGCGCTACAACGTAACTCCCGCCCAGCTGGGGGCGGAAGGGAAGTCCGTCAAATGTTCGAACTGCGGCAACACCTGGCATCAGCGCCCGGTGGCTGATCCGCCGCCGCCCATGCGGCCACGCGGTCAGACGGCCCAACCGCAGTATCCCCAGTATCCGCAGCACCCACCGCAGCAGCCGGCCTATCCGTATCCCCCGCAGCAGGGCTATCCGGGATATCCGCCGCCGCCGCAGGGGTATCCGGGTTATCCGCCCTATCCGCCGCCGCCGGGCTACCCGGCTCCGGATGCCGCACAGCCGGCGCCGCCGCCCCCGGCACCCGCAGCACCGCCACCGCCCCCTGAGCCTGCGCCCGAGCCGGAGGAGGAAGAGGAAGCGGTCCTGCCGGAGATGGAGGATTCCCTCGACGACGACCCGATGGCCGCGTTCGCCACCGACGACGACGAGGATGACGATGACGATGCCCTGTCATCCGAAGACATCGAAGCGATGTTCGGCGATGACGACGAGGATGCGGCACCACTCGGCTCGATGGTTGAAGATGCGCCGGATGACGACGACGATGTCGATCTGGATGATCTCGACGACCTCGAAGAGCCGGAGCCGATCCCTCAGGTCTTCACCGCCGAGGAAACCGGCGATGACGAATACGAAGACGATGATGAATTCGAGGACGAGAACGAAAAGCCGGCCGGCAAGGGTGCGGTGATGAAAATCATCATCGCCGCCGTACTGGTGATCCTGCTCGGGATTGTCGGTGCCGCCGTGTTCCTCAAGGAAACCGTGATCGAGATGTTCCCCGCTGCCGAAGGCGTCTATTCGATGATCGGCCTCAGCGACGATTCACTCGGCGCCGGGCTTTCCATTAACGATGTCAAAAGCACCCGGGAATCGATTTCCGGCAAGGACGTGCTGGTCGTGCGGGGCGTGATCGCCAACATTTCCGACCGCGAGCGCCCGGTGCCGATGCTGGAACTACGGCTGTCGGATCTTGATGGGAAGATGGTGCAGTCCGCGAAAACGGCGCCGCTCAAAACGCAGCTTACCGGTGGCGATCAGATCGGCTTCAAGATACAGGTCGAAGACCCCTCTCCGCTGGCGCGGCGCCTTGAAGTTACGTTCATCGAACGTCCGGGCGAGGAAAAACCCGCGCAGTAAATCCGTTCCGGATCCAGGTTCTGCCTGCTTTTTATTTCCCCCTCACCCTACCCTCTCCCCAGGGAGAGGCTAGTGGCGGATAACCATCCCTCTCCCTGCGGAAAGGGTGGCGCACAGCGCCGGGTGAGGGCCTGACCTGAGCGTCTCAGAAAATATCCAGAAGCCGGTCGATGTAATCGAGTTCAAAGCGCGGGCGGGTGCGTTCGCCGGAGCGTTTGCGCAGCTCGTCGAGGATTTCCCGGGCGCGGCGCATTTCCGAGCGGTTGGGCACGCTGACGTCGGAATCCTCGACCGCGGCGCCCTGGCCGTTTTCATTCGTATTGCGGCGGCCGAACGGATCGAAGCGCCCCTCCTGACCGGGCATCGGGCGGTTGCCGCTGGCAATCCCCATCTGCTGGCCGAACTGTTGCGCCAGCATCTGCGACATCTTGCTGGTGGCGCTGCGCAGTTCTTCAAGCGCCTGGGTCTGGTTGCGGGCGGAATCCGCAAGCTCACCCTTGCCGAGGTTATTCCCGGACTGTTCCATCTGCTGTTCGGCACGGCCGAGGTTGTCGGGGATTTGTCCCATCAACTCGTCCATCTGCATCATCAGTTCACCGAGACGCTTGCGCAGCTCTTCCTGTTCCGCGGACGTAGGCGCACCGTTTTCACCGGCTTGCTGTTCGCCCTGTTCACCCTGTTCGCCCTGTTGACCTTGCTGGCCGCGCTGGCCCTGTTGCTGTTGGCCCTGTTGCTGCTGGCCGAGTCGCGGGCGCTGTGCCTGACGGCCGATCCCTTCCTGGAAGGTGCGGTCGAGTAGGTTCTGCTGGTCCTGCGTCAGTGACCGCAGACCGTCCATCAGTTTCTTGGCTTCCGCCATCGCCGGATTGGCGTCCTGCATCTTCAGTCCCTGGCGCAGGCGTTCCAGCATCTGCTGCATCTGCGCCAGCATCTGTTCGGCCGCCTCGCGGTTGCCGGTCTGGGCCATTTCCTTGATCTGATCCAGCATCTCCTGGATATCCTGGGTCTGCATCTGCGGCTGATCCGCCATCTGCGGCAGATCATCGAGACCCATTTCCTGCAGACGATCGGCCAGTGCCTCCATGTAGCGGTTCATCGCTTCCTGCAACTCGCGCATGACCTGATCCAGCTCTTCACCGATCTTGCCGTCGCGGAGCGCCTGCATTGCTTCTTCCTGGAGGCGCATCAGATCCGCTTCGGCAAGAGCGAACTCGCCGTCCTCGATCCGCAGCGCCGTTTCCCATAACAGTTTCTGCACACCGGGCACCACGTCGGTGCTGTCGGCATAGCCGAGCCGGGCCGAGGCGCCGCGGATCGCCATAAAGGCGACGATATCGTCATAAAACCGCATCGGCGTCAGCGACAGTTCGTGCAGGTTGTTGGCGACGACTTCCATCAGCGTCAGATCGGCATCGTTGAGAATCTTCCGGGCTTCGGCCAGCTGACGCGCCACGGGATGATTGAATATACGTTCCGGCAGCACGACTTCGACGCTGCCGGTATCCGCGATCTGTCCGGCGGTGTCTTCAGCAATCAGTTTGACCTGTACCGGCAGACCGGCCCACGGGTGTGCAGAAAGATCGCGGAGATGGGTGGCGCGCATGTCCCGGCGGTCACCGCTCAGCGGCACTTCGAGACGGATTTCATCCTCACCGCCCGGTACAGGTTTGCCGTTCGGCCGGCGAATCGTCATGTCGACGGTCTTGATGCCGTAATCATCACTGGCGAGGTACACCACTTCGAGCTGGGTATCGCGCTGCCGCGATGGGGCACGTTCGAATTCGATCTTCGGTGCAGCATCGGGGGCAATCACCACGGGCCATTCGGCAAGCACCGAATTGCCGACACTGAGTTTCAGCGTCCCGGCCCCGGCGACATCGTCGGTTACACCCATTTCCAGCTTATAGGATGTGCTGGCGTCGTCGCCCAGCCGTTGCAGCGGAAACGCTTTGGGACCGAGACTTAGTGACGGCGGATACTGGGCATCGGTTGCATGTACGAGAAGTTGCGACCCGACCGGCACGATCAGGGTCGGGCGCACGGCGTCCGGTGCCTGTGGCGCGTCCGCGCCGGCCACGGCTTTTTCGGCAGCCTGACTCTGCGGCTTGCCGATGCCGTTGAAGACGCTCGGCGCCAGACCGGTATAGCTCGGCGGCGTAATCCACAGGTCCATCGCCAGCGCATTCCCGGCGCCGGTCTGACCGATCGGCGACAGCGCCCGTTCAATGCGCGAAAGCGGATCCGCGCTGCCCATCAGCACCCCGACAAACAGCACCAGCACCGGCACGAATCGCAGGCCGTAACGGTCGATCCCGGCAACACCCGGTTGCGGCGATGGATATGAAAGGGATTGCGTCTGTTGCAGGGCGCGTTCGATGTGCGTGCGCCATAAAAGCTTGCCGCCGGCAGAGAGCTTTTCCTGTGCCGGTGTGTCGAACAGTACCGTCAGCGGCCGGTGCCTGAGCCCGGACGCGGCTTCGACCCGGCGCGCCGCGTCGGCGCCGCTGACCGGCGCAAATGCCAGTGTCAGTCCTTTCAGCGAAAATCCGAACAGGACCGCGATCAGTGCCAGCGCCATCCCATGGACCGGGTCCGGCAGGGACGGCAGCACATCCGTCAGGGCCACACCAACAAACAGAAGAACAACACCCACAGGCGCCCAGAGAACCCGCCACAAACGTTCCCAGCGAATCGCCAGCACGGCAGCCTGCAGTGCCGACGACATACGTGAAACGCCTTGCTGAACGTGCGGCGTCGTCTCGGGGTGTTCCGTCATCCACTCGCCTCCTTGGGCGTCTTATCGGACTGCGATTCCTGCAGCCATGCGGGGACGTGTTCACGTGCCATCATATCATCAACACCGAAGCGGTCTGCAACGATATCGTAGTCCGCACCATTGACGAGAATTTCTGGTACAAGATCGCGGCCGTTGTAACTCGACGACATCACCGCGCCGTAGGCCCCGGCGGAGCGGAACGCCACCAGATCACCGGGATCGAGTTTCGGCATCATCCGGGCCTTGGCGAAAGTATCGCCGCTTTCGCAGACCGGGCCGACAATATCGACCGGCGCCATGTTGTCGCCGACGGTGGATTCACGAACCGGTACGACAGCATGATACGCATCGTACATGGCCGGTCGAATCAGATCGTTCATGGCGGCATCGAGGATCAGGAACGACCGATCGATCCCTTCCTTGACGTAGATCACGCTGCTGACCAGAACCCCGGCATTGCCGCAGATCATACGGCCCGGCTCGAACGCCAGCTTGCAGCCGATGCCGTCCATGACGTCCTTGACCATGGCGCCGTATTCGGCCGGGCTCGGCGGGTCTTCGGCATCATAGGGAATGCCGAGCCCACCGCCCAGATCGACGACGCGGATGTCATGCCCCTGAGCACGAAGCGTTTCGACAAGCCCGCGCACTTTCGTATAGGCATCCCGGTACGGCGTCAGATCGGTGAGTTGCGAGCCGATATGCACGGCAACGCCGACGACATCAATACCGGGCATGGCGGCGGCTTCGGCGAAAACGCTTTCCGCCTGCTCCCAGGCGATGCCGAACTTGTTCTCGCTCAAGCCCGTAGTGATTTTCTTGTGGGTCTTGGCGTCGACATCCGGATTGACGCGGATAGCGATCCGCGCGGTGACACCCATGTCAGAGGCAATGGCCGACAGGCTGCGGAGTTCGGGAAGGGACTCGACATTGATCTGGTGCACGCCGGCGGCCAGCGCTGCACGCAATTCACGGGCGGTTTTCCCGACACCGGAAAAAACCGTCTTCGACGCGGGAATGCCGGCCGCCTGGGCTCGGTGCAGTTCTCCGATGGAGACGATATCCGCCCCGGCACCCAGTGCCGCCAGCGTCGCCAGCACGCCGATGTTGCCGTTGGCCTTGACCGCGAAATAGACCTGTGTATCCAGCCCGGCCAACGCGTCCGTGAAAACCGTATAATGACGCACCAGCGTCGCCGTGGAATAGCAGTAGAACGGCGTGCCGACAGCCTCGGCCACACGGGCCAGGGCGACATCCTCGGCGTACATCTCGCCATGACGATAATTGAAATGATCCACGTCGGCTCCTTAAGCGCTAAAATATGCTGGTTTCCAGCGGTCTTCTGTCGTTTCCAGCGGCGGTCCTGCGGGACGGCCTACTGGGCGAGTATCTGCGTTGCCGGTGGCGGCGGCGTATAGACACCGTTCCGGTCCTTTGTGGAGTCGCGCCGGGTATACACCGTGCCGCCCGTATTCGAGGACCCGGTCACGGGCGTTCTGCGGATTTCCTGCCGGCTTGGCGCCGGATAGACCCGCGGATAGGTCGCGTCCTCGACCGCCGCCGGGGACGATTTGACGCCGCAGCCCGAAACTCCCGCCGCCATGACGCTCACCAAAATCATCGCCAGGACCGGAAACCCCGTCCGGCGCACCGGTTTTCGCCGTTTTGATATGCTCATATCCATCCGCGCATACTAGTGTGCAACCCTTTCACGGGTCCAGACACATTCACGGGAGCAGCCCGCGGAATTAAGGAAAAAACCTGCGAAACAGCCCTTCGAGCACCGCAACGGCAAACGGCCGGCGAAAAATCACCGGCCGTCACCGTTCAGATCGCGGAACCTGATACAGGTTCCGTCTGACCTCTTTCAGGTTAGCTGTGTTTCTTCACGGCTTCTTTCGTATCTTCCCAGGCATCGCTAAACGAGTCGGAGAGGTCTCCATAGGCATCCGAGACTTCGTCCTTCACCTCTTCCCAGGTGTCGTCAGAACTGCTCTTCAGGGTTTCGAACCATTCCGCAACTTCGGCGCGCTGTTCACGCAGTTCCGCCATGCTCTCCTTGGTCGTTTCACGGGCGTCGGCACTCATTTCGTCCCACTCTTCTTCGATGCGGGCATCAAGGGCCTCGATTTTCCGGTCGAGGGCATCAAGCGCATTGCCGACGGCAGCAACGGCTTCATCGCGCTGCTCGGCGCTGTAATTCTTCAACTCCGTCATCAGTTCCGAGGTTTCCTGTTTGACGTTCTCGAACGATGCGTCTGTATTGTCGGCCAAAGCCACCGTTGCCGGTGTCAGGCCAAGAACGGCTGCCATGGTACCGGTCAGGATAAATTTACGAATATTCATAATGATCTCCTTTGATCGCAGTTCATCGGTCGGACCGCCGCATGGCGGACCTGCTTGAAATTTGGATTTTGAATGAGAGGGCTGGTTAAAGCGGGGCCTAGTTAAAGCGAGACTGGGCCGAACGAAGGGCGTTCCCGAGCGCGTTCTGTGCGCTTTCGACACCGACGACGATGTCATCCCAGGCGTCATCGCCTGATTTCTTGAACTCATGAAGTTTCTGCTTCATTTCACCCTGACGGGCGCGCAATTTCTCGATTTCCTCATAATAGGCAATTTCAGCATCAGCATCGGCACGGTCAGCCCTCGCCTTGAGTTTGTCAATTTCGGCTGACCACTCATCAAGCTGTGCCTGAAATTTATGTTCGTAGGCTTCTTTCTTGGACATGGGTATAACCTCGTTTCTATTTTTTCGTTTCGCATCAATGACGTAATCTTCGACACGCGTGAATCAAACAAATCGGGGAAATTCGCCACTTCGTTAGGCTGTATGGCCGGAATCAGTCATATTTGTTGGCACGGCACTGGCCGTGCGCAACATCCTTGCATTGCATGAATAGCTAAATAATCGATTTAGGCCGCCCGTGCGGAAATATCAGAGCCAGCGCTTGCGGGCCGCAGAAATCCGGGCGCGGACATTATCCGGGGCGGTACCGCCGAAGCTTTTGCGGCTGGCCACGGAATTGTCGACACCAAGCACATCGAAAACGGCATCGGTGATCCCGGATTCGACCGATTGCATGTCGGCGAGGCTCAGCTCTTCGAGACCGCAGCCCTTGTCCTCGGCCATTTTCACCAGAGCCCCCGTGACATGGTGCGCATCGCGGAACGGCATGGCCAGTGTCCGCACCAGCCAGTCGGCAAGGTCGGTGGCCGTCGAGAATCCCTTCCCGGCATCGGCTTTCATCCGGGTTTCGTTGAACACCGCACCATCGATCATTCCGGTCATCGCCGCCAGCGACAGCGCCATGGTATCGGCCACCTCGAACACCGGCTCCTTGTCGTCCTGCATGTCCTTGCCGTAGGTCATCGGCAAACCCTTCATGACGATCATCAGCGAATTCATCATGCCGATCACTCGCCCCGCCTTGGCGCGGACCAGTTCGGCGGCGTCGGGATTGCGTTTCTGCGGCATGATCGAACTGCCGGTCGAGAATTCATCCGACAGCCGCACATAACCGAACTGATCGGAACACCAGAGCACGATTTCCTCGGCAAGGCGTGACAGGTGCACGGCCGCTATCGCCGCGACGCTCATGTATTCCATGGCGAAATCCCGGTCCGATACCGCATCCAGCGAATTCGCCGCCGGCCGGTCGAAGCCGAGCGCCGCAGCCGTCGCCTCGCGGTCGATCGGGAACGAGGTCCCTGCCAGCGCCGCCGCACCCAGCGGGCTCTCGTTCATCCGGACCCGCGCATCCTTGACCCGGGCGCGGTCACGGCCGAGCATTTCAACGTAGGCCATCAGGTGATGGCCGAGGGTCACCGGCTGCGCCGTCTGCATGTGCGTGAAGCCGGGCATCACCGACCCCGCATGCTTTTCGGCCTGACCGAGCAGCGCTTTCTGCAGCGCCTGCAGGTCACGGTCCAGCCCGTCGAGCGCGTCACGCACCCACAGCTTGAGATCCGTCGCCACCTGATCGTTCCGAGACCGTGCCGTGTGCAGCCGCCCGGCGGCATCGCCGATCAGTTCACGCAGCCGTGCTTCGACATTCATGTGGATGTCTTCCAGCGCGGTCTTGAATTCGAAATCACCGGCGTCAATTTCCGCGAGGATATCGTCCAGCCCCTTGTCGATCCGCGCGGCATCGTCGGCGCTGATGATGCCCTGCCGGGCCAGCATCGCGGCATGCGCTCTCGACCCGGCGATGTCCTGTGCATAGAGCTTTTTGTCGAAGCCGATTGAGGCGTTGATCGCTTCCATGACGGCGGACGGACCGGCGCTGAAACGCCCACCCCACATGACGCTGGTGCCCTGCCCGCCGTTCGCGCCGGAAGCGGATTTCGTGTCTTTTTTATCGGTCATGGCATTCCTGCCTTTATCACCCTACATATGATAACGCTTTAACGACAGACCGCGCCAAGGATTGACCATGAACATCCGGCCTTTCAGCCCGTACTTTCGCAACGCCTGCGCAAGCCTCTCGCTCGTCGGCGTGATTTTCCTTATATTCCCGGCGCTTGCAAGCGATCATGCGGACCGCTGCAGCGTCGAGGACCCGGACTTCAAGGCGCTTACGGTCGCAGACGCGGCGGAAGCCCCGGCGCCGTTCAAGTTCACCCGCGCCGACGGCAGCACCGGCAGCCTCGCCGATTTTTCCGGGCGCGGCGTAATCGTCAACTTCTGGGCCACCTGGTGTGCACCGTGCGTCCGGGAAATGCCGGAACTGGATGCGCTGAAAAAGGAACTGACCCCGGACGGCATCGACGTGCTGGCCCTGTCCATGGACCGGGGTGCCCACAACGCCATCACCGAATTCTATGATCGCTACAAGATCGAAAATCTGGACGCCCTGCACGTCACCAATGCCGAGGCCCGTGCTTTGTCGATCCGCGGTCTGCCGACGACGCTGCTGATCGATGCCAAAGGGCGTGAAGTGGCGCGCATCGTCGGTCTGCACAAGTACGACACGCCTGAGAGTATCGCCTATTTCAAACGCTGCATCGGACCGGCGGAATGATCCATCCGTTGAACCGGTCCCGTCCGGCCACGATCCCGATTGTTCTGGTTCTGGTGGCTTTGAGTGCCGCCGGGTGCGCCCAGAGCAAAGCCAGCCGCGCCGCCAACTGGCAGCATCCAACACTCCCCAAGGAAGCGTGGGCTGCCGACACAGGTGAATGCCGCCGCTATGCTCAACGCGAAACCGAACGCGAGGCCGGTCTGCCCGCCTTGTCATCAGGTGCGGTATCGGGAACCACGGACAATCTGTCCGGCGGCATGTCCAATTTCAATGCGCAGATGAGCCGTTACGAGCTCGCCCGTTTTCAGGACCGGGCATTCGCTTCGTGCATGCGCCGACTCGGCTATCAGCCGATTGTGGGCAAGTAACTTTTTACGTCCACGGCAGCCAGACCCGGTAAACATCCGGCCCCCGACAGGTATAATATAATTAAATCCGGCCCTGATCTGTGGCATAATGAAGGATGGATTGCATCCCCAAGCCAATAACAACGCGGCGACTCAGGGCTGATCAATCTCCCATTCCGGAACATCATTCCATTTTCGACTATTGGGAGAAGATCAGGCGGGACCGGATGGCCCCGCGATGGGGCGACTTCGATCTCATGTCACTGAACCCCAAGGTCGTACCCTGGACCGCCGTCGTCGACTTGAGCGCCGATCATAAGTCGATCATCTATCGTTTCTGGGGCACGCAACTTACTGAATATCGCGGGCACGATTACACCAATCAATCGCCCCTGGATATTCCGCCCGAGGAACTGGGCCGGTTTATCTTTGATTCCTATATCTCCACGGCCATCACCAGGGAGCCGTGTCTGGATATAGAGGAATTTATCGCGTCGTCCGGACGCCGGAGTACAAAATCCGTATTGCGGCTGCCTCTTTCTGACGATGGCGTCACCGTCAACAAGGTCGTCGCCTGCATGATCTTTGACATTTCCTACAGCGGCACGGAAGTCGTCAAATTCTTCCAAAGCGTGAATGAGTCTTAAACGACCGCATCTGACAGCCAAAAATTACAGTATTCCCCTCATCCTGCACCCGTCCCGGATCAGGTCGGGGACACGAGCCGCCCTCTCTCCAGGGAGAAGGACAGGGTGAGGGGAGCTTTCTGGCATGGTCAAAAGAAAACGGCGGCTCCTGGGAGGGGAAGCCGCCGTTCGGGTCGTCGGATGAACGTCCAGGGAGGGGGGACGTTCAGGGACGTATGTTGTTGCATCCCACGCCATCAGGCTGCGAGCGGCAGTTCCTGCTGGTGATCGTCGTGCGCGACTTTGGTCGGCGCAATCACGGTCACTTCGGCCGTCGGCTGAACGTAGGTGTCGTTGGCCAGCGCCTTGCTGATCGACGGAATCTGCGAACGCTCGATACCGATGTCGGCAAGCACGGCATCAGAAAGCTTGTTCAGCGAACGGGCCGTGCGCTGGGCGCGGTAAGCGGTTTTCAGCCCTTTGAAGATCGATGCCATCATGCCGGCGAGGACACGGCCCCGCATGATTCTGGACTGTTCAAGAATATACTCAACATCAATGGCGTTGACGTTCAACTTGGTGTCGAAAAGCGGCAGACCGGCTGTCGTGTTGATTTGGTTGGTCATAAACCTGTTCCTTCGTTCTGGAAGATCAGGCCGGCGCAGCTCAATCCGCGTCGTCCTTGTTTTACTGGACACTTTTTAGCCCCGATGTTGCACTGCAAAAAGCATCGTTTTTGCGCATCAGATATGCGTTCTGCGCATGACAAAAGTGTGATATTCATCACAAGCCATGCAAAATAAGATAAGACTTGCGTCCGGCCTTTCCGAACCCTAGCCTTCTCGCGCTATGACGGATCGTCGCGAATTAGACCGGGATTTGGACCGCCTGCTGCGTGACAGCGGAGCCCGGGCCGATATGGTCAACGCCCGGGAGATTCTCCGCGGCGTGCTGGCGTCTCCCGCCGCAGATGATGATCAGGCATGGATTCCGCTGATTGCCCCGGACTGTGGCGACGACGTCATCGACGCCCTCCACGAACTCAACAACCGTATCCGCGCCACACTGCTGGACGACGGTCTGCAACGGCGCACCACGGACCCGGACCGGGTCGGCGAGTTGCGCAAGGAACTCAAGCGCCGCGATCTCGATGCCTTCATCGTGCCCAAGGCCGATGAGCATCAGGGCGAATTCGTTGCCCGCCGCGCGGAAAGATTGCAATGGCTGACAGCTTTCAGCGGCTCTGCCGGCACATGTGTCGTCATGTCCCGCAAGGCCGCGATCTTCGTCGACGGGCGCTATACCCTTCAGGTCAAAAAACAAGTCAGTTCGAAACTGTTCGACGCCTATCACAGCACGGAAACCTCGATGCATACCTGGCTCGTCGGGCAGTTGGGTGCCGGGATGCGGGTCGGCTTCGATCCCTGGCTGATCACCGACAACGAGCGCATGCGTCTGGAAAAAATCTGCACAAACGCCGGGGCCTACCTGATTGCTCAGCCGGATAATCCGATCGATGCCGTGTGGGCCGGGCAACCGCCACAGCCGATTACCCCGATGGTCCCGCACCCGGCCAAGTACGCCGGTGAGGCGTCGAATAAAAAACGCAAGGCGCTGCAGGATTACATGAACGCCGACGGGATCGACAGCACCGTTCTCAGTGCACCCGACGCCATTGCCTGGCTGCTGAATATCCGCGGCCGCGATGTGCCGTGCACGCCGGTATCGCTGGCCTATGCGATTGTCCATGCGCAGGGCGGGATCGAACTGTTTACCGATCCGCGCAAGATGAGCCCGGGTCTGCAAAAACACCTCGGCGACGATGTCGTGGTGCTGGAAACCGAAGCCCTGAACGACGAACTCGGACATCTCGGCAGCCGCGGCCTCAGAGTCGGCGTCGATCTGGCCCAGGCCCCGGCGAAGATTGCCATGACGCTGCGTCTGGCGGGGGCCGACATCGTCGATGTCGCCGATCCGACGGCGGCCATGAAAGCCCGCAAGAACAGGACCGAACAGGACGGCATGCGGGGTGCGCATCTGCGCGACGGTGTTGCACTGGCCAACTTCCTGTACTGGATCGAAAACACCGCATCACGCGGCAAGACCACTGAATGGGATGTCGGGAACAAGATCGACAGCCTGCGGCGGGATCTGGACCTGCATCAGCGGCCCAGCTTCGACACCATTGCCGGGTGCGGGGCAAACGGGGCCATCGTGCATTACCGGGCGTCCGAGAAATCGTCTGCCAAACTCAAAAAAGGCTCACTGCTTCTGGTCGACAGCGGCGGCCAGTTCCTGGACGGCACCACCGACGTGACCCGCACAATCGCCCTCGGCAAGCCGACGCAGGAAATGCGTGATCGCTACACCCGCGTGCTCAAGGGGCATGTCGCGCTCAGCCGGGCCCGCTTTCCGGAAGGCACGACCGGTGCGCAGCTCGACGCGCTGGCGCGTCAACCGCTCTGGGACATCGGTCTTGATTACGAGCACGGCACCGGACACGGGGTCGGCAGCTATCTCGGCGTTCACGAGGGCCCGCAGCGAATCTCCAAATACCCGAGCAAGGTCGCCCTTGAACCGGGCATGGTGGTGTCGAACGAACCCGGCTACTACAAGTCGGGAGGCTACGGCATCCGTATCGAAAACCTCGTCATGGTCGGCACGGTCAAGCCGCAGAAGGGCTGGGAAAAGAAATTGCTGGGCTTCGAGACCCTGACCTGTGCGCCTTATGATCTCAACTTGATCGAGCCGAAACTGCTGAGCCGCGCCGAGATTCAATGGATCAACGATTATCACGCGTGGGTCCGCAAATCGCTGGAAAAGAAACTCGATAAACCGGTGCGCACCTGGCTCGCCAAGGCGACCAAGCCACTCAAACTGCCGGCACGCTGATCAGCTCGCCGGCGTGGCGATCAGAAGAACGATCCCTCGATCCCCTTGTAGAGCAACCGCAGCGCCAGAAGCGTGACCATCGTCTTGAGCAGGATCCGGAATATTTTCTCCGGCAGGGCGTTGAGCATATGCTTGCCCCCCCATGTCCCCAGTAGCCCGCAGGCCAGCAGACCGCACAGCAAAGGCACGTAAGGCCCGAAGGAAAACCCGAGCAACCCGAAGGCAATGATCTTGAAGCCGTGCTGAATCGTCATCAGCATGGCATGGGTGGCGACGACTTCCTGGCGCTTGTCGCTCGACGCCGCCGCATACGGTGACACCAGCGGTCCGGTCGCGCCGACAAACATGGTGACCAGCGCCCCGATCAGACCGAGCCCGAAGAACGCTTTCTTGCCGGGTTTGGAAGCCTTGAGTTTCGGCCCCCACATGGCATACAGCACGAACAGGCCGAGCACGATCTGCAGGATGGAGGACGGCAGGGACACGACGATGTTACCGCCGATTGCGGCGCCGATGATGGTGCCGATCAGGAACGGCGGGATGACGTATGTCAGCACATGCCCGCGCAACATTACGGCGCGCCCGGCATTGGAGCCGAGCTGGACGATCCCGTGCAGCGGGATCAGCACCTGCGGCGGCAGCACGGACGCCATCGTCGCCATCACCAGCAGCCCCCCGCCCAGGCCGATCGAGACCGTCATGAAACTGGCGATGAACGAAACCCCGCACATCAGCCAGAAAGCCCACAGATCGAGGCCGGTGCCGTCGATCAGCAAATTGATATAATTTTCCAATGTGTCCCCCACGGAAATGCCGACATCAGATAGCAAATGAACAAGCGCTTGGCACGCCTGAAAGCACTTCCGGACCCTGTCTCTTTTAACGGCCCGCCATCGTCAGCAGCCGTGACAGAAACCGTTCCGCAGGCCGGGACAAGGCCTTGCGCTCACGCACCGCGGCCAGAAACTGCCGGGCGGCCCACGGGTCGCTCAGCGCGACGGCCTTGAGCCCGTCGCTTTGCGCATACGGCTCGGTGACCCCAGCCGGCAGCACGGCGATCCCGAGACCTTGTGCGACCATCCGCCGGACCCCGTCGAAACTGCGCACGCTCACGCTCACGTTAAGCTCCGCGCCCTGTTCCCGCGCCGCGCCTGCAATCAGCGCAAACAGCGAACTGCCGTCGGCCAGCGCAACATGCGGATAGGGGATGATCTCGGCAAACGGCATCCGGTCGTTTTCAGCCAGCGGATGGCCCACCGGGACTACGGCGCACAGCCGGTCGCTGAGCATGGGGAACGTCTCCAGACCGTCGGACGAGACTCCGGCGGAAAAAATCCCGGCATCGACGATCCCGTCCCTGATCTGTTGCACGATGACGTCGGAAACCGCCTCGGTCAGGGCGATCTTGACGCCCGGATTGTCTTTCATGAAATCGGCAAGCACATCGGGCAGAAACTGCGCGACGGCGGACGGGTTGGCGGCCAGCCGCACATGGCCGCGATTACCACCGGCGAAATCCGACATGTCGTCACTGGCGCGTGCCGCCAGACCAAGCAGGTTTTCCGCATGGCGCAGCAGCACAACCCCCGCCGGGGTCGGCTCGACACCCCGGCCTTTGCGGTACAACACCGCCGTCCCCAGACGATGTTCGAGATCACTGAGACGGCGGCTGACGGCGGAGACCGCGATATTCTGTTCCGCCGATGCCGCCGAGATCGAGCCAAGCCGGATCGCAGATTCGAACAGCCGGAGCGTGATCAAATCGAAGTCGATGCTCGTTCTCCTATCCCCTCACCCGGCGCTTCGCGCCACCCTCTCCCCGGGGAGAGGGCGGGGCCCGTGCGCGTCAGCGCATGGAAGGGTGAAGGGCTCTCCCTCACGCCGCAGCCAGGACCCGCTTGCGGGGCACGATACGGATGTGGCCGCCGGTATCGGTATCGGGCAGCGCCGCAACCTCTTCGGCGACATCCAGCAGCATCGCCAGATCAACCCCGGTATCGATGCCCATGTTCTCGAAGGTGAACACCAGATCTTCGCTTGCGGTGTTGCCGGTCGCACCTGGCGCGAACGGGCAGCCGCCGAGCCCGGCGACGGAAGCGTCGAAGACGCGAATTCCGGCGTCATAGGCATAGAGCGCATTGGCGACGCCGAGCCCGAAAGTGTCATGGCCGTGATAGGCCCAGCCGACGACATCATCCGAAAACCGCTCAAGCGCCCCTGAACACAATCCGGCGACATGGTCGGGCAGTGCCCGCCCGGTGGTGTCGCACAATCCGATTTCGACCGGATAGCCGAAAGCCAGTACCTGTTCGATGGCCCGATAGACATCGTCTTCCGCGACCCGACCTTCGAACGGGCAATCGAACGACGTCGCCGCATTGACGCGCAGACGGAAACCGTCCTGATCACGTCCCGCCTGAATGACTTCGCCCAGCTCGGCGATGGACTCCGCAACCGGACGTCGTACGTTCGACTGGTTGTGGCTTTCCGAGACCGAGAACACATAGCCGATGTCCGGGCACCCGGCGGCCAAGGCATTCTGGGCGCCGCGCAGGTTCGGCACCAGGGTCGTCAGGGCGGTGCCGTCCGGAACACGGACTGTCGCATGCACTTCGGCGGTGTCGGCCATCTGCGGCACGTGCTTGGGGCTGACGAAAGCACCGGCCTCGATCCGCTTCATCCCCGCCGCCGCCAGTCCTTCGATGATCCGCACCTTGGTTTCGGTGGGAATCCAGGTCGGCACCACCTGAAAGCCGTCGCGCGGGGCGACGTCACAGAGCATGACCGGTTCCTTATTCATGGCAGTCATATAATGTCCTCCTTTTTAAGGCGCTCGATTACCACCTGATCAAGGCCGAGCACGCTGCCCAGCACGTCATCGTTATGTTCGCCGACACGGGGGCCTGCCCAGCGCACGGCATTGTCCTGATTGTCGGGCCCCGGCATTTTCGGCACCACACCCGGGTGCAGCACCTCGCCCAGACGGGCATCGTCAAACGGCTGCACCATGGCGCGGGAGACGAACTGCGGATCGGCTGCCACGTCGGCCATGTCGTATATCCGCGTCGACGGAATATCCGCGCCGGAAATTTTCTCTTCAAGTTCCTCGACCGTGAACTGCTGTGTCCAGGCCCCGATCTCGGCGTCGAGTGCCGGCATGTGCCGGACCCGGCTCGGGTTGTCTGCATAACGCGGATCGGTCTTCATGTCCGGGCGCTCCATGACGTCGCAGAGCCTGGAAAACAGTGCTTCCGAGTTGGCGCCGATGATGAACCAGCGTCCGTCCCTGGACGGATAGGCGCTCGAGGGAGCCGCGGTCGGGATGGTCGAACCTTGCGGCTGTCGCACCTTGTTCATGTAGCCGTATTCGGGCAGGCAGCCTTCGAGCATGCTCAGGATGCTCTCGGTCAGCGCCACATCGACAGTGCGTCCCGGCCGGCCGCGACCGGCTTTTCTTTCAAACAAAGCTGCCAGCAGGCCGATGGCGCCATACAGGCCGGCGATGCTGTCGCCGATCGACACCCCGACCCGGACCGGCGGCAGATCGGACACCTCTTTTGGATAGCCGCTGAGATGCCTCAGTCCACCGACCGCTTCACCGATGACCCCGAAGGCAGCCCGTTTGTGATAGGGGCCGGTCTGCCCGTAACCGGATATCTGCACGACGATGGCCTCGGGATTGACGGCCGCCATATCGTCCACCCCGAGCCCCCACTTCGCCAGTTGTCCGGGTTTGAAATTCTCGACCACGGCGTCCGAACGGGCGATCAGTTTTTTGACCAGCTCGATGCCTTTGGGTTTTTTCAGATCGGCGGTCACGCAGCGTTTGTTGCGGCCATGCACCGACCACCAGACCGAAGATGACTCTCCCTCCGGGATCGCGCCCCAGGTGCGGACCGGATCGCCCCGGCCCGGCGGTTCGACCTTGATCACGTCGGCGCCGAGATCGGCCAGCACCCGTGTGCAAAAGGGTGCGGCGATGAAATGCCCCAGCTCGAGGATACGTAACCCCGAGAGGGGCCCGGTAATGTCGCTTGCGCCGTCAGTCATCTATTTCACCTTCGTAATTCGAAACCTCGACCAGATTACCGTCGGGATCGCGGAAATACACGGAGCGGATCGGCCCCGTGGCCCCGGTCCGTGCTGACGGCAACAATTCGATCCCGACGCCCGCCGCCTGCAGATGGCGGACGACCTCATCCAGGGGCGTTCGGGTGATCAGACAGAAATCGCCGCCCCCGGCTACGGGGTTCACGGCTTTCGGCTCGTATTCCCGACCTGCCGGATGCAGGTTGATTTTCTGGCGCCCGAATTTGAGCGCCGTGCGTCCCTCCCCGAACACCTCACGCTGCATACCCAGCGCGCGTTCGTAGAAATCGCAAGTAGCCTCGATGTTACGCACGGTCAGTACAAAGTGATCGATTCGGTCGATGTCCATGGATGTCTCCCTTTTCGACAAAATACGACATCGTCCAGTTTTCGCAAAACCGTCATTTGAGAAAACTATTTTCGCATTTTGAGAAATTAAAACTGATTTATTATATATTTACGAAGTGAGCCCTAATGATATGCGGTGCGGTGCGTTCTATGATGGTGATCACTGGCAGACAGTCGGGCTGACCGCCCCGTCCCGCGCACTGCCCGGAAAAATATGGGTGACAATGTTCGAGAGATTTAAAAAGAATAAGCCCGCAGCGGCCTATACCGGACCTCCGATCGACCCGAACTGGGAACGCAACAAGAAGGGCAAGTTCTACCGCCTCAGCCATCTTGATACCGCTGCCGCGGGGCTGCAGGGATACGGCGGCGTCTTCGTGATCTGGCATTCCGGGGTCAAGCCGCAGTGGGTCTATGTCGGCGCATCGGACAATCTCGCCCGGGCCATTGATGCCGCTGCCGAAGACGACGACATCATGAGCTACGAGGTCAACGGGGGGCTTTTCGTGACCTGGTCGCCGATCCTGAAGCTGCGACAGAACGGGGTGCTGCGGTTTCTCGCCGAGGCCATGAAACCCGCCGTCGAAAACCCCGCCGTCAAATCCATTAAGGACGGGCCGATCAACGTCGTCGTGCCGAAGCACAAGTAGGCGCTGTTCCGGCTAGCGGCTGGTCGTGGCCAGAAACTTCTCCGTCCCGCCTGCGCGTCACCCTGAACGTGATTCAGAATCCAGGGCCAAATATCGAGACGCTCACCCTTCTCGCGCCTCAGCATGAGGTGGCCTGAAAGACCGTCGCGAAGGATACCGGTTACGGCCTAGGCCGCCTGTTTGTTGGCGTCCTCGACGATGCCGACGATACCATCGAGGATTCTTGTCAGGTCGAAATCCTTCGGCGTATAGACGGCGGCGACACCACTTTCCAGAAGCCGTTTTGCGTCCTCGGGCGGAATGATCCCGCCGACCACCACCGGCACATCGGCGAGGCCCGCGTCCTTCATCCGCATCACGATATCGGCAACCAGCGTCACGTGCGAACCGGACAGGATCGACAGGCCGACCACATGCACCCCTTCCTGCAGCGCCGCCTGGACAATCTCGTCGGGGGTCAGGCGTATGCCTTCATAAACGACTTCCAGCCCTGCATCACGGGCGCGGACGGCAATCTGTTCGGCGCCGTTTGAATGCCCATCCAGGCCCGGCTTGCCGACCAGCATCTTGAGGCGCGTGCCGAGCACACCCTCAAGGCCGTCAACACGGGCGCGGATCTCGGCCATTTCGTCATGGGCGCCGGAGGCCGCACCGCCGACGCCGGTCGGCGCACGGTATTCGCCGTAAATCTCTCTGAGCGTCCCGGCCCATTCGCCGGTCGTGACCCCTGCATGTGCGCAGGCGATGGACGGCTCCATGATGTTCTTGCCCTCGGAAGCGGCGGCTTTCAAATCGGCCAGCGCCGCCGCCACTTTTTCATCGTCGCGGCTTTCACGCCAGCGTACGAGGTTTTCGATCTGTTCGCGTTCGGCTTTTTCATCGACGGTCATGATCGATCCGTCTCCCGCCGTCAGCGGCGACGGTTCGCCGTCGGTATAGCGGTTGACGCCGATCACCGGCTGTTCGCCGCGCTCGATGGCGGCGAGACGGATCGCGTTGCTCTCGACCAGACGGCGTTTCATGTACGAGTTCTCAACCGCCGCCACGGCGCCGCCCATGTCGTCGATCAGCCCAAGCTCCTTGAGCGCCCCGGCCTTCAGTTCCGCGACTTTGGCCTCGATCACCGGCGAGCCGTCGAACAGGTCCCCGTATTCGAGCAGATCGGTCTCGTAGGCGACGATCTGCTGTAGCCTGAGCGACCATTGCTGGTCCCACGGGCGCGGCAGACCCAGAGCTTCGTTCCACGCCGGTAGCTGCACGGCCCGTGCGCGGGCGTTCTTGGACAGCGTGACCGCGAGCATTTCCAGCAGTATCCGGTAGACGTTATTTTCCGGCTGCTGCTCGGTCAGGCCCAGCGAATTGACCTGCACGCCGTATCTGAAGCGGCGCAGTTTCGCATCCTCGACGCCGTAGCGGTCGCGGCAGATATCGTCCCACAGTTCGGTGAAGGCGCGCATCTTGCACATTTCGGTGACGAAGCGGACGCCCGCATTGACGAAGAAACTGATGCGCCCGACAACGGTCGGAAACTCGTCGGCGGGCACCAGCGGGCGCACCCGATCCAGCACCTCGACGGCGATAGCCAGCGCGAAGGCCAGCTCCTGCACCGGCGTCGCGCCGGCTTCCTGCAAGTGGTAGGAACAGACATTGGTCGGATTCCATTTGGGAATCTCGCGGTAGGTAAAACTGACCACATCGGAAATCAGCTTGAGGCTCGGCGCCGGCGGGAAGATATAAGTGCCGCGCGAGAGATACTCCTTGATGATGTCGTTCTGGACCGTGCCGGACAGCTGATCGCGCCTGACCCCCTGACGTTCCGCCGTCGCCACATAGAGCGCCAGGAGCCATGCCGCCGGGGCGTTGATGGTCATCGACGTGTTCATTTTATCCAAGGGAATGCCGCCCAGCAGGGTTTCCATATCCCCCAGGTGCGAGACCGGCACGCCGACCTTGCCAACCTCGCCGCGGGCCAGCGGATGATCGGAATCGTAACCGGTCTGGGTCGGCAGATCGAAGGCGATGGAGAGCCCGGTCTGCCCCTTTTCAAGGTTGGCCCGGTACAGTTTATTCGATTCAGAGGCCGAGGAATGCCCCGAGTAGGTGCGGAAAAGCCAGGGGCGGTCGGGTTTTTGACGCGCATCGCCGTTAGCACTTGCAGCATCGTCTTTTTTACGAGAGACGTAATTTTCTGTCATTTTTCCAAAGCCCCCGAATGAAAAAAATCTGCTTTTATCTTTTTGGGGTAATAAAATTACAAAAACCCCTGAATTTTTTTGCAACGTAGCAAATTGTGCATTGCGGTGAAAGCGAAATCCGTCTAGGAATCATTTTGCATTGCAACAAATTTGCAATCGCAAAGGGGACTCGTCGCGGGCTTTGGGAGGCACGCGGCGACACGGATTAAAACGTGACGTCAGACGTTGCAGAAAACGTTACAGGGGACGAACCATGAATGAAGCTGCCGAAATTATCGATTTCCACCCGGATCTGCCGAAGAAGGATCTGTATGAACTGGGCGAGATTCCGCCCCTTGGGCATGTGCCCAAGCAGATGTACGCATGGGCGATCCGCAAGGAACGTCACGGCGAGCCCGATACCGCCATGCAGGTCGAGGTCGTCGACACCCCCGACCTGGACAGCCATGACGTCCTGATTATGGTGATGGCCGCCGGCGTCAACTACAACGGGGTCTGGGCCGCCCTCGGCACACCGATTTCACCGTTCGATTATCACAAGGCCGATTACCACATCGCCGGGTCCGATGCGTCGGGCATCGTCTATGCCGTCGGCTCCAAGGTCACCCGCTTCAAGGTCGGCGACGAGGTCGTGGTACACTGTAACCAGGACGACGGCGACGACGAGGAATGCAACGGCGGCGATCCGATGTTTTCGACTTCGCAGCGCATCTGGGGTTACGAGACACCGGACGGGTCGTTCGCGCAGTTCGCCCGTGTCCAGGATCGTCAGTGCATGGAACGCCCGAAACATCTGACGTGGGAAGAAAGCGCGTGCTACACGCTGGTGCTGGCAACGTCCTACCGGATGCTGTTCGGCCATCGCCCGCATATACTCCGCCCCGGTCACAATGTTCTGGTGTGGGGTGCGTCCGGCGGTCTCGGCGCAATGGCAGTGCAGCTCTGCGCCGTATCCGGCGCCAACGCCATCGGCGTCATTTCGGATGAAGACAAACGCGACTTCGTCATGTCGCTCGGCGCCAAGGGCGTCATCAACCGCAAGGATTTCAATTGCTGGGGGCAGCTGCCGCCGGTGAACGGTGACGGCTTCAAGGACTACATGAAAGAGACCCGCAAGTTCGGCAAGGCGATCTGGGACATCACCGGCAAGGGCAATGACGTCGATTTCGTGTTCGAGCATCCGGGCGAGGCCACGTTCCCGGTCAGCTGCAACATCGTCAAACGCGGCGGCATGGTCGTGTTCTGCGCCGGCACCACGGGTTACAACCTGACCATGGACGCCCGCTTCGTCTGGATGCGCCAGAAACGGATTCAGGGCAGCCACTTCGCCAACCTGATGCAGGCCAGCCAGGCCAATAATCTGGTCATCGAGCGTCGTCTCGACCCGTGCATGTCGGAAGTGTTCTCATGGGACGACATTCCCGCCGCCCACATGAAGATGATGCGTAACCAGCACAAGCCCGGCAACATGGCCGTGCTGGTCCAGGCGAAAAAGCCGGGCCGCCGCACCATCGAAGACTGCATCGAGGGGTAAGCACTCGCCTCCCTGACGCCTTGCCGGACCGGACCGGGGCCGATAACCTGCCCCGGCTGAATTTCCCGGACCGGCAAAAGCGTCACGGCGGGGAGCGTGGGGGAGCAATAATATGGACGCTAGCGGCACATCCGATACGCCGTTGATCGAAGATCTGTTCGGGCTGGCTGCCGATGCGCTGCCGGCGGCGGAGAACCTGTTCGCGGAAACGCGCCAGCACCTGAGCGACATGGTCGTCGTCGACGGCCGCGTGAAGGCTGATCTGGTTGAGCAATACCAGACCGAGGTCCACGGCCTGGCCTGGGTCGCGACATATGTCGAGGGCCTGCGCCAGATGCTCGAATGGGGCAAACGGCTCGACGCCGAAGGCCGCTTCTCGGAACTTGAACAGTTGATGGTGCAGGCGGCGTTCGGGGAATACCTGAGCCAGCTCGCCGGCGGCATCGCTATCAGCCAGCTCGAGATGATCCGCCCTGGCGATATCGGCATCGGCGAAACTGAAATGGCGTCATTTCACAACGACGCCGTCCGGACGCTGCAGGCCCGTGGAAATACCGGCGCCGTCCGCGCCCGTATCGCCGAATTGATCGAGGACGGCCACTTCGGCGCGCCCGGCCTCAGTGACGAGACGCTGGACATGGTCCGCGATCAGTTCCGCCGCTTCGCCGAGGAGCAGGTTCAACCCCACGCCCACGAATGGCATCTGAAAGACGAACTGATCCCGATCGAGATCGTCGAGCAGATGGCCGAATTGGGCGTGTTCGGGCTCACCGTCCCCGAAGAGTTCGGCGGGCTCGGTCTCGGCAAGATGGCGATGTGCGTCGTCACCGAGGAACTCAGTCGCGCCTACATCGGCGTCGGCTCATTGGGCACGCGCTCGGAAATCGCCGCTGAACTGATCCGCCTCGGCGGCACCGACAAACAAAAACAACACTATCTGCCGCTGATCGCCAGCGGCGAGATCCTGCCGACGGCCGTCTTCACCGAACCCGGCACCGGCTCCGACCTCGCCTCGCTGAAGACCCGCGCCGTCAAAGACGGCGACACCTATAAAGTGACCGGCAACAAGACCTGGATCACGCATGCGTCGCGCTCCGACATGATGACGCTTTTGGTCCGCACCAACCCCGACGAGCCCGGCTACAAGGGTTTGTCGATGCTGTTGGTCGAAAAACCTCGCGGCGCTGAGGACGATCCGTTCCCGAAACCGGGCATGACCGGCGGCGAGATCGAAGTCCTGGGCTACCGGGGGATGAAGGAATACGAACTCGGCTTCGACAATATGGAAGTGCCCGCCGAACAGTTGCTGGGCGGCGAGGAAGGCCAGGGCTTCAAACAGCTGATGGCGACGTTTGAAAGTGCCCGCATCCAGACCGCGGCGCGTGCCGTCGGCGTGGCGCAGAACGCCATGGAACTGGGCCTCGAATACGCCACCGGCCGCATCCAGTTTAATAAACCGATCTACAGCTTCCCGCGTGTCCATGGGAAGATCGCGTGGATGGCGGTGGAAACCATGATCGCCCGGCAGATCACCTATTTCTCGGGCCGGGAAAAGGACTCGGACCGCCGCTGCGATATCGAGGCCGGCATGGCCAAGCTGCTGGCGGCCCGCGTCGCCTGGGCGAACGCCGACGGGGCCTTGCAGATTCACGGCGGCAACGGCTACGCGCTGGAATATCCGATTTCACGCGTGCTCTGCGACGCGCGCATCCTCAATATCTTCGAGGGTGCGGCTGAAATTCAGGCGCAGGTCATCGCCCGCGGCCTCCTCGAAGGGAGAAACTGATCATGACCTCCGCAACGGCCTGTGCCGCCAACGAAACGGACACTCTTGAGATCGCCGCGCGTGTCGCCGACGTCATTGTCCGCGAAGCCAGCGACGCCGATTCCGATGACGTCATCGCGCTGATCCGCGAGGTCTATGACGAGTTTCAGGGCTGCGTCCTGCTGGTCGACGAGGAAGAGCCTGAACTGAAAGCCCCAGCGACAGCTTTCAAAAAACTGGGCGGCCGCTTCTGGGTTGCCGAATGCCGAGGCCGTATTTGCGGTACCATCGCCCTGACACCGACCGATGCGCCGCGCATCGCCCGGCTCGGCAAGCTCTATGTGTCCGATGCGGCACGGGGCCGGGGCCTGGGTGAAACGCTCTGCCAGCTCGTCGAGCGCACGGCCCGTGACGAGATGAAAGCCGAACGGCTGATGCTCTATACCGACAGTCGCTTTCTCGATGCGCACCGGCTGTATGAGCGCCTCGACTACATCCGCCAGCCGGGTCTGGTGCAGCGTGCCGATGCGTCCAACTCGGTCGAATACGTCTACACCAAGAAGCTTTAATCCCCTCACCCTCCCGCCCGCTTCGGGACCGGCCCTCCCTCTCCCCCTGGGAGAGGGATGTTGGCGAATACATGAACCTGAGCCGCAAACCTTGCGAGCGTCCCGAAGGCTGAGGTGCGTTGACAGGCGCCGCGTTTGGTGGATTGCTTTGATCCAGCATTTCCGGAGACCGCCATGCCCATCGACATCGACCTTTATCTCGCCTTCATTCTCGCCACCGCCGTGCTGATCCTGATTCCGGGGCCGATCGTGACGCTGGTGATCGCCAATGCGCTCAAGCACGGCACGGGGACCGGCATCAAAACCGTGATCGGCGCCAACACCGGCACGACGATCATGCTGACCGCCGGCGCACTCGGCCTGTCGACGGTGCTGGCCATCGCCGCGGACATCTTCGAGTGGATCCGCTGGGCCGGTGTCGCCTACCTGGTTTATCTGGGTCTCAAGGAATGGCGCCAGGTGTTCGCCGCCCAGGCCGATCCGGTGACGCAGATCGCCGCCGATCAAAAACCGAAGGGCGTGTTCTGGCACGGCTTCATCGTCGCCATCACCAACCCCAAGACGGTGTTCTTCTTTGTCGCCTTCTTTCCGCAATTCATCGACCCGGCGCAGCCAACAGGACCGCAGTTGGCGATCCTGTGCACCACCTTCATGGTGCTGGCCTTCCTGCTGGACGGGATGTACGCGGTGATCGCAGGGCGGGCGCGCGCCTGGCTCGCGGGTGGCGCGAAAGCACGGCTGCGTCACGGTATCACCGGGACGTTGCTGCTGGGCACAGGATTGGGGCTGGCACTGGCCAGACGCGGTTGATCTAGTCGGCGACGCGGACCAGCCTGACATCATTCAGTAACGGTGCGATATCAAGGCCGCTTAAATTCTCGATGATGTCGAGTGCCACCTCCGACGCCGCCAGCATTCTCTTTGACTGCGTGCGCGTGGTTTTGATGTTTTCATGGCGCAGCAGCCAGGCCCGGATCTCAGGCGGCGCAGCCTCTTCCTTCGGCACGAAAACGATCTTGTAGAAATGCGTCGGCACAGCGGCCTTCGGGACGTCAGCTTTTCTCCCACCGTCCTCAGGCGGATAGGCCGCCATCGATGCCGGATCAGGCAGGCCGTCGTGATCGGCGTCGAAGATCGCGCCGGTCATTACGTAAATCTCCCCCCGAAGCCGAGCCATGGCGCGGATCCGGCTTTCCAGATCACGCCACACGGTGCGGTTAAAGCCAGGGTGCTGGTGCGCGATGTTGGAAAACACATACGTGTTCACCATCGCCTGCTCGGAACGGGTCATGTCGGCGCTGGCGACCATGTGGCCACGGTCCATGCCGTCGTTTCTATAGGACGCGCAGCTTGTCCCGCCGGCGGCCGTGTCCAGCCGCGGGTCCGGGCGGAAGCACTGGGTCCGCTTGCGGCGGGCAGACAGATCGCGTGCCGTCAGCCGGTACGTCACCCACAGCGGCAGACGCCGCACCGGGTCATAACCGGTCAGCCAGTGGGTCTGTGAAAGCTCAAGAAATCGGCTCTGCGGCTTGAGCGATATCGCCACACCATAAGGTGCATGCAACTGCCGGGACGCGACGGCATCAAGCGACATCAACGCCGCGTCATACGGTTCGAGCTGTGCCGGTGTGACATCGCAACCGCAGGCTTCACCCGCATGAACCTGCCCCAGCATCGAAAGGGCCGTGGCCAAAAGTACAATCAGCGATAATATATTTTTACGTGATAAATTCATTATTTTATATTTTAAAGTGCAATCTGGCTTCTGTCAGGATTTAATGGTGTCCCGTCACTGTCGGACAGCATCCCAAACAGCCCTGAAGATTTGGTGAAAACCGGCCTTTCGCCACCCCGCCCTTGCCCCTGCCCCCATCCTTTGTAAACTGCGGGTAGCAAGGCGCCGCCGCGCCATCACATATCCGGGTCAGGCCGGGGTCTTCGCGGACCTCCCATCGGGACCGGGGCTCAGGCCACCGGATGCAGGCATGTTATTGCCGCCCCCGTCAGGACTGATCATCGGAACAGACACCCGGAGTTCGTCCCATGCCGTCCACCAATACCTCACCCAAACTATTGTCCCCCAGCATGGCGGAAACCGCCGAAGATGTTTCGCGCATCGCCTTCGGCTTCATGGCCTCGAAGGCGCTTTTCGCCGGCCTGCACATCGATGTCTTCACCCTGCTCAGCGACGGCCCGCTGAGCGTCGCCGACATCGCCGAAAAAACGTTCGTGCCGAAAAGCCGCGTACAGACGCTGATCACGGCGCTGACCAGCATCGGCCTGGTCGAAAACAACGACGGCCTCTACAGCAACGCGCCGGGGGCCGACGCCTTCCTGTCCAGGACATCCAAACATGATTTCGGTGATTACCTGCGCTATCAGATTGATCAGCAGATGTATCCGTTTCTGGGCCAGCTCAACAACGTCATGGACGGCACACTCGACCCGGAAGCGGTGGATTCCTACCAGCACTGGATGTCCGACCCGGATCAGGCGGCGCTGTATTCCAACGCCCAGCATGCCGGTTCGCTCGGTCCCGGTCGCACCATTGCCCGGACCGTCGATCTGAGCGGCGCGGCAACCCTGCTCGACGTCGGCGGCGGCACCGGCGCGATGACGATCCGGCTGCTCGAGGCCAATCCCGAGTTGACGTCGACGATCATCGATTTCCCCAACGTCAGCGAGATCGGCTGGAACTTCATCACCGAGGCCGGGATGATCGACCGGGTCCGCTATATTCCCGGCAACGCCCTGCAAGCGGAATGGCCGACGGGGCAGGATGCGGTGCTGATGTCGTATCTGTTCAGCGGCGTCCCCGGCGAGGAAGTCCCCAATCTGGTGCAACGTGCCTTTGACTGCATGACCGACGGCGGCACCTTCATGGTCCACGATTTTATGGTCGCCGATGACCGAGAAGGCCCGTCGATGGCGGCACTGTGGCAGTTGCAGCACATGGCCTTCACCCCCGATGCGCATTCGATCACCGCGGGATGGCTACAGGCCGAAATGGAAAAGGTCGGCTTCATCGACGTCAAGGACGCCGAAGCGATCCCCGGCCTGACGCATCTGGTGTACGCGAAAAAACCGGGCTGAGCGGCGTTAGCGGTTACGCCGGTTCGATATCGACAAAGGTTTCGTTGTAGACAGCGCCGTCCTCAATATCGGCGCGGATATCCGCCGGGATCAGGGCATTGATGGTCTGCCCCGTTGCCGATGACGCGAGCCACGTCCCCTTCGGCGAATAAAGCACCCCCGGTTTGACAGCATTGCTGATCTGCGCTGTCAGTGTCACCGCGCCCAGATCATTCGACAGCCGGACTGGCTGGCCGTTGGCGATCCCGTTCGCTTCCGCATCATCGGGATGTATTTCGACAATTTCCGCGCCAGCCGACGCTGCGCAATTGCCGAACGTGGCATTGGTTCGTTTCGATGAAGACGGTGAGATCACCGTGAACGGCCGCGTCTTTTCGGCCGGGCGGTATGCCGGCACACCCGCGCCCCATCTGTCTTCGAGCATTTGCGAAAACAGTTCGATCCTGCCGCTCTCTGTTGCCGGAAACACGGTTTTGCACATCACCTTCGGCGCGTCGCCCCCGGATGAAATATCCAGCGACATGTCGAAGGCCGCATCGAGGGGAATCTCCGACGGGCGGACACCTCGCAGCCGGGGGTCCGCGGCATCGACGGCATCGTCCATCAGTTGCCGGTCATCGGCCGTGAAGATCGGATCGTCGAACCCGAATCGCGCCGCCAGCAGACGGAAGATTTCCGTGTTCGGCTTCGATTGCCCGACGCAGGGGATGACTGGCTCGGCGCGTTGCAGATAGCTGGTGCCGTACGCGCCGTAGATGTCGTCGAACTCGAAGTGCGAGGCCGCGGGCAGGATCACGTCGCAATACAACAGGCTATCGGTCATCACCACGTCCGCGCCGCAGACGAACAGATCGTCACGCGACAATGCCCGGCGCATCCGGTTCTGGTCCGGGTGGGTCGCCACCGGATTGTGATTATAGATAAAGACCGCCGCGATCTTCGGATCGAGCGTCTCGTCGAGTAGCGCTTTGCCGACATCGACGATGTTGATGGTCCGCGTGCCGTCGGGGACCAGATCGGGTCGTTGCAATCTGGCGGTGGTTTTCGGGATCGCCAGACCCGGCTTGGCGAAAACGCCGGCCCCGATACGTCCGTGATTGCCGGTCAGGGCCTGCAGCGCCATCGCCGCCCGCAGCCCGGCACCGCCGCTGGCGCCGCGCTCAATGCCGTTACCGACGGAAACCGCCACGGTATCTGCGGCCTGATACCACTCGGCAAAGGTTTTGAACTGTTCGGCGGCAACACCGGTGATCGCCGTCATGCGCTCGACGTCGTATTGCCGCGCTTCCGCCATGTACGGATCAAACCCTGCAACCCATTCATCGATAAAGGCCTGGTCGAACGCGCCCCGCCGTTCCAGTTCGGCTGCCAGCGCCTGCGCCAGCACCACGTCCGTCCCGGGGGCGATCTGGATATACAGATCCGCCTGTTCGGCGATCTTTGTCCGTTTCGGATCGATCACGATCAGCCTCGCGCCCTTGGCGCGCGCGGCTTTGATGACACGGGCCAGATGCAGGTTGGAGACAGTGACGTTGTTGCCCCAGACGACGATCATGTCGGCGCAGGCAGCCTGCTCCGGCGCCATCCCCGGCGCGCCGCCGTAAAGACTGGTATAGGCTGTGCCCCGCACCCCGCCGCACAGCGGTCCCCGGTTCAAAAGCGAGGCGCCGAGCTTGTGAAAGAACCGGCGGTCCATGGAGCCGCCGGCGATCTCACCGTGCGGCCCGGCATAGTTCAGCGGCAGGACCGACTGCGGCCCGTGCGCGTCGATGGCCCGTGCGATCCCGTCGTGGATCAGGTCGATGGCGTCTTCCCATGAGACCGGTTCAAAAGCGCCGCTGCCTTTCGGTCCGGTTCTTTTGAGCGGCTGCATCAGCCGTCCTTTGCCGTGCACGAACTCGGGATAGGCATTCGAGACTTTGGCGCAGATCGCGCCCGCGGTATACGGATTCGCCGACGATCCCCTGACCGATACGATGCGCCCGGCGTCGACGCCGACCGTGAGGCTGCAGGTATCCGGGCAATCCAGCGGGCAGACGCTGGGTTTTTCGGTGATCGCGGACATGTCTCGGCTCCTTCTCAGATGGCCCTATTCATCCGCCATTTCGGAAATTTTCAAAAGAGCCATTTTGCGAAACCACACCGTTCCAATTGCCGGAATTCGGGCAGTTCAAGAAACCCCGGTGCCGCAGGACTTGACCGCAGGCCCGGACACGCCTAGGTTTTCTCCATGATGTTGATGAAAAACAACGCGCTCGGCCTAAGCCTTATTACCCCGGGGTCCTGAAGGGACGCCGGGTCACCGCTGCGCATACCGTTTTTCACTAATTTTGAGTCCGACATCATGAAATCCACGACCTGCCCCATCTCTGTTGCGTTCAACCGCCTGTTGATCCGTGCGCGTGCCCTTTCCGTGCGACTTACCGACGGCC
Organism: Rhodospirillales bacterium; assembly: GCA_965227245.1. GTDB lineage: Bacteria > Pseudomonadota > Alphaproteobacteria > Rhodospirillales > Casp-alpha2 > UBA4479. Next base: position 479,059 of record OZ245728.1, read on the forward strand.
GCCGGTAATTCCACGGCTGCCCGGCGGTCGGTTCCGAAGCCGTTTCACGCATTCGGATATTGAACACGAACGAGGCCCCCGACATGATCCGGGGCCAGGAGACAGAAAAATGAGCAAGCCTATCGCAAAATCCCCGATGAAACCGGGCGATAAATACGTTCCCTTCAAACCCATCGACCTGCCCGACCGGCAATGGCCGTCCCGGGTCATCGACAAGGCGCCGATCTGGTGCTCGGTCGATCTGCGCGACGGCAACCAGGCCCTGATCGAACCGATGGGCCCCGACCGCAAGCGCCGCATGTTCGAAAAACTGGTGGAAATCGGCTTCAAGGAAATCGAGATCGGGTTTCCTGCCGCCTCGCAGACGGATTTCGATTTCTGCCGCCAGCTGATCGAAGAAGACATGATCCCCGACGACGTCACGATCCAGGTTCTGACACAGTCCCGCGAACCGCTGATCCGCCGCACCTTTGAAGCCATCGAAGGTGCAAAAAGCGCGATCGTGCACCTGTACAATTCGACGTCGACGACACAGCGCCGGGTCGTGTTCAACCAGGACATGGACGGCATCACCAAAATCGCCACCGAAGGCACGAAGCTGGTCCGCGAATTGGCCGAGAACGTCAGGGACGGCGAGATACTGTTCCAGTACTCGCCGGAAAGCTTCACCGGTACCGAACTGGAATACGCCCGGGATATCTGCGACGCGGTGCTCGATGTGTGGGAACCGACACCCGAAAAGAAGGCGATCATCAACCTGCCTGCGACCGTCGAGATGGCCAGCGCCAATATCTACGCCGACCAGATCGAATGGATGCACCGCAACCTGAAACGCCGCGACAGCATTGTCTTGAGCCTGCATCCGCACAACGACCGGGGTACCGGCGTGGCGGCGGCGGAGCTGGGCGTCATGGCCGGAGCCGACCGTATCGAAGGCACGCTGTTCGGCAACGGCGAGCGGACCGGTAACGTCGATGTGGTGACGCTGGCCATGAACATGTTCACCCAGGGTGTCGAGCCGGAGCTGAATTTCGCCGATATCAACGAGATCATGCGCGTTGCCGAATACTGCAACCAGTTACCTGTCCACCCGCGTCACCCGTATGTCGGCGATCTGGTGTTCACGGCGTTCTCGGGGTCGCATCAGGACGCCATCAAGAAAGGTCTGGCGGCCATGAAAACCAGCAACAGTCCGGTCTGGGACGTGCCGTATCTGCCGATCGACCCGATGGATGTGGGGCGCAGTTACGAAGCGGTGATCCGCATCAACTCACAGTCCGGCAAGGGCGGCGTCGCCTATGTCATGGAAACCGATTACGGCTTCGAACTGCCCCGGCGTCTGCAGATAGAGTTCTCCGGCGTCGTCCAGGTGCAGGCGGACACATCGGGCAAGGAACTGAACGGGCCCGCGATCTGGTCGATCTTCGACAAGGAATACATGGCCCAGCCGAACGCCCGCTTCGGGTTTGTCGACCACCGCTCGGTCCCCGATGCGCATGCCAGCGAGGTCCGCGAACTGACCGCCAACATCACCGATAACGGCCAGGACGTGGAGCTCAAGGGCAAGGGGTCGGGGCCGATCGATGCCTTTTTAAGTGCGATCAACGCGCACATGAGCGAGGACATCAAGGTCGTCAGCTATCACGAGCACGCCGTCGGCGTCGGCGCCGGCAGCGATGCCGTGGCCTATGTCGAGGTTCAGAAGGGTGACAATCCGCCGGTGTTCGGCGTCGGCCGCCATGCCAACATCACCAAGGCCTCGCTGCGAGCCGTGGTCAGCGGCATCAACCGCGCGATGGCGGTCTGACGATCACATCTCCTCACCCGGCGCTTCGCGTCATCCTCTCCCCAGAGAGAGGAGTGGGGCGTCGGGAGTTCCTTGGGTGAAGGGCGCACAAAAGGGCGCCGGTGATTTACCCCACCGGCGTGCCGTCCTCTTTCGTGACGGCGATAACACACGAACGCGGCACGCTGGTGCCGCCGCCGGGGAAATGGCTGCCGCCCTTTTCGCCCGGATGCTGGATGCCGACGAACATCGTCGTGTAATCCGCATCCCAGCACAGACCGGTGATCTCGCATTCCTTCGGCCCGACCATGAAGCGGCGGATTTCGCCGGTGTTGGGATCGGCCACCAGCATCTGGTTGTTGCCCATCCCGGCGAACCCCTTCTTGTCGGAATAATTGCCGTCGGTCTGAATCCACAGCCGGCCGCGCCTGTCGAACACAAGGCCATCCGGTGAATTGAACATGTTCGCGGCATTGATATTTTTCGAGCCCGCATTGGCATCGCCATGCACCACCGGGTTGCCGGCCATCGCGAACAGGTCCCACATGAACCGCCGCGCCGTGTGATCGCCGCCGTCCGGCCGCCAGCGCACGATCTGACCGTACAGATTTTCGGCCCGCGGGTTGGGTCCGCCGACCGGGGTCGCATCCCCCCCGGCGTTGGGTTTCACGCCCCGGTTCTTGTTGTTGGTCAGGGCGCAGTAGATTTCCGGTTTGCCCGGATGCGCCGCGACCCATTCCGGCCGGTCCATGGTCGTGGCCCCGGCACGGCTGGCGGCGATACGCGTCAGAAAGCAGATTTCCGCCGCCGGCATGCCCGTGGTCTGCGGGATCAGCGGCAGCCATTCGCCGCTCAGATCATCATTGAATTTTGCCGCATAGAGCGTGCCGTTGGCGAGCAGATCGCCGCCGCCGGCGCCGGCGCCGGCGCCTTCGCGCCAGCTCCCGTTGGAGACGTAGCGGTACAGAAATTCGCCCCGCTCGTCATCGCCCATGTAAACCACGACATGGCCGGTGCCGCTGACCACGACCTCGGCGTTTTCGTGTTTTATGCGGCCGAGCGCGGTGTGCTTGACCGGCACTTTGTCAGGATCGAACGGGTCGATTTCGACCACATAGCCGAAACGGTTCGGCTCGTTCGGGTTTTTAGCAATGTCGAAACGCTGGTCGACACCGGCAAAGCCGTAGCCCCGGTCTTTCGCCTTGATCCCGTAGCGTGTCTGTTCGGCATCGATCGTGAAATCCGCATCACTGGACGAGAAATAGCCGTTGAAGTTTTCCTCGCACGTCAGATACGTACCCCACGGCGTGCGCCCGGCGCCGCAGTTGTTGAAGGTCCCGAAGGCCCGGCGGCCGCTCGGGTCGGCTGAGGTTTGCAGGCGTGTGTGCCCGGCGGCGGGGCCGTCGATGATCATCGGCGTGGCAGCGGTGATGCGACGGTTGAGAGGCGCATCCTTCTGCACCGCCCAGTCTTTGCCTGAACGGCCGAGTTGCATCACCGAAACCCCGTGTGCGGCCATCGCCTTGAGCACATCGTCGGCGCTTTCAGGTCTCTTGCTCGCGCGGTTCGCAAACATCACCGGCAGGTTGACGTATTCGTTGTTCACGCACAGCACGTGACGATCCCCGTCGCTGAACAGTTCCATGCCGTCGTTGTTGTCACCAAATGCCAGGCGCTGGCTTTGCGCCGTCCCCAGCGTGGTTTCATCGAACGGAGTCCCCGCTGACCAGAGCGGGTCGCCCCATCCGGTCAGAACCCGCCATTTATAGCCTTCAGGCAAGGTAACGGTATCGCCGGTTCCGGCAGCGACCGGCGCGAAATCGAAAACCGCCTCCCCGGCACGGGCCCGCGGCACAAACCCGCCGGCGCCGAGCACGAACGCGGCAACACCCATCGACACGGCGCCGCCCAGAAACCGGCGGCGGCCAAGGGCGCGGTCGAGCACCTGCGAGAAACCTGTCGCGGGGATGTCGTCGTTTTCGATGATGTCTTCTTGTTGCGTGGTCCGGGCCGTGGTTTCGATATCGGCGGTTGTGTCTTGCCAGCTGTCAGGCATTTAGGGCTCCTGTGATTTCTACCTTTTGTCTTCGGCACCCTGTCATCGCTTCATTGCCGTTCCATGACACCCGGTTGATATATTGCGGACATTTTCGGGCGTCTTTTCCCGGTCATCCAAGCATATTCCCGGAATTTACAAGGGATTTATCCTCGCAGAAGCCCGCATCGGCGACTATATATGTTTCATGGATGCATTTTTACCGTTCCTGCTCGGCTTTGCCATGTTCGCGACCCTGATCATTCTGGTTGTCGGTCTGGTCGGCTTTGCCCGCAATGGCCCGTTTTACAAGAAGCACGCCAACAATCTGATGCGCGCCCGGGTCATCGGCCAGGGGCTGGCGCTGCTGGTCCTCGGGATCATCGTGTTGCTGGCCGCCAAGTAAGCCGCACAGAGAAATGGCGGGGCATGTCGCGTCCGGAACGTCAATCGCAAGCATAGAGTATTCGGGGGAAACGTGGTCTTACTGACGAAAATCTATACCCGCGGCGGCGACAAGGGCGAGACGTCGCTCGGCTCCGGCGACCGGGTCAAAAAGCACGATATCCGGGTCGCCGCCTATGGCACCGCGGATGAAACCAATGCGGTGATCGGCCTCGCCCGCCTGCACACGACGGATGCTGCCGACGCCATGCTGGCGCGGATTCAGAACGATCTTTTCGATCTCGGGGCCGATCTCTGCACCCCCGAGGACGGCAAGCGCTCCGACGGCGCGCTGCGCATCGTCGATGAACAGGTGACCCGGCTTGAAGAAGAGATCGACGCCATGAACGCCGATCTGCAGCCGTTATCCTCTTTCATCCTGCCGGGCGGCTCGGCGGCGGCCAGCTATCTGCATCTGGCCCGCACCGTATCGCGGCGCTGCGAGCGGCTGATGTGCGAACTGGCCGGCACCGAGCCGGTCAATCCCGCCGCCATCAAGTACATCAACCGGCTGTCCGATCACCTGTTCGTGCTTTCTCGAAAACTCAACGACAACGGCGCCACGGACGTTCTCTGGGTCCCCGGCGGCAGCCGCTAGGGCAACACCACCAAGGCGTTCACCCCTTCATCCTGTTCTTCTGCCCAGGGCGAAGAAACTCTCGTGGCACCAAGGCGCACACCAAGCAACACCGCGTCACCCCAAACTTGACTGGGGGTCCATAGCATATCTGCGGCGTCCTTAGCGGCGTGGCTTGAGAATATGGGTCCTGAATCAAGTTCAGGACGACGAATGACAGATGATGATCCAGCCACTATCGCGAAAAACGCCCGGAAAACCGGTCGTTTTCCTTCATGAAATTGTCGCAAACGTGGCTTGACCCCCTTTTGGGCAAGGCCTAATGTTGCGCCTGCGAAAAGCCCCGTGCACCTGCACCCAAAAAGAGTTGATAACAAGATTATCGGGCACTCGCTGGGTGGAGAACCAAGTTAAGTCGCGATAGCGGCATGAGGAGTACCGATGAAAGCACTCGTTGCTGTCAAACGGGTCGTTGACTACAACGTCAAGATCCGCGTCAAGCCCGACAATTCCGGCGTTGAATTGCAAAACGTCAAGATGTCGATGAACCCGTTCGACGAAATTGCCGTCGAGGAAGGCGTCCGCCTCAAGGAAGCCGGCAAGATCGAGGAACTGATCGCCGTATCGATCGGCCCCGCGCAGTCGCAGGAAACCATCCGCACCGCGCTGGCCATGGGGGCCGACCGCGGCATCCTGATCGAAAGCGACGAAGAGATTCAGCCCCTTGCGGTGGCGAAAATTCTCAAGGCCGTCGTCGACAAGGAAAGCCCCGATCTGGTGATCGTCGGCAAACAGGCCATCGATGACGATTCCAACCAGACCGGCCAGATGCTGGCCGCCCTGCTCGACTGGCCGCAGGCCACCTTCGCCTCCGAGCTCGAGCTCGGCGACGGCAGCGCCAACGTGACGCGCGAGATCGACGGCGGTCTGGAAACCATCAAGGTCAAGCTGCCGATGGTGATGAGCACGGACCTGCGCCTCAACGAGCCGCGCTATGCCTCGCTACCGAACATCATGAAAGCCAAGAAGAAGCCGATCGACACCATGACGACGGCCGATCTCGGCGTTGATGCGGCACCGCGTCTGAAAACCCTCAAGGTCGAGGAACCGCCGAAGCGCGAAGGCGGCATCAAGGTTGCCGACATCGCCGAACTCGTCAGCAAACTGAAAAATGAAGCGAAGGTGATCTGATATGGCCAGCGTACTTCTTATAGCCGATCACGATAATTCGGCGCTCCGCCCCGGGACTCTCAACGCCGTCACTGCGGCCGTGGCCCTGGGCGATGTCACCGCCCTCGTTGCCGGCAAGGACTGTGACGCGATCGCCGCCGAAATGGCCAACGTCGCCGGGATCGCCAAGGTCCTGCACGCCGAGGGTGACCATTACGCCTATTCCCTCGCCGAAAGCGTCACCGATCTGGTGCTCAGCGTTGCCGGTGATTACGACTATATCGTCGCCCCGGCCTCGACATCCGGCAAAAACATCGCACCGCGTGTCGCCGCCAAGCTGGACGTGCAGCAGATTTCGGAAATCGTCGCCATCGAAAGCGCCGACACCTTCATCCGCCCGATCTATGCCGGCAACGCCATGGCGACCGTGCAGTCTTCGGATGCGAAGAAAGTCATCACCGTGCGTGCCACCGCGTTCGACGCCGCCGCGACCGAAGGCGGGTCGGGGAGCGTTGAAAGCCTTGATGCCGCCGCCGCCAGTGACCTGTCCGAATTCGTCAGCCAGAATCTGACCAAGTCCGAGCGCCCTGAACTCGCCAGCGCCGGGATTGTCATTTCCGGCGGACGCGGCATGCAGTCGGGCGACAATTTCGCGATGCTCGAAGAGATCGCCGACAAGCTTGGGGCCGCCGTCGGTGCGTCCCGTGCCGCCGTCGATGCGGGCTTCGTGCCGAACGACTATCAGGTCGGCCAGACCGGCAAGGTCGTGGCACCGGACCTGTATATCGCCGTCGGCATTTCGGGTGCCATTCAGCACCTCGCCGGCATGAAGGATTCCAAGGTGATCGTGGCCATCAACAAGGACGAAGAGGCACCAATCTTCCAGGTTGCCGATTACGGCCTGGTGGCGGACCTGTTCGACGCAATCCCCGCTTTTTCTGCAGAACTCGACAAATAAACAAGGAACCGGATCCAAACTAAATGGACAAACATGTAACCGCTGCTTTCGATAGCGAGGAGAAGACCATGGCTATAAACATTAAAAAGATCGGCGTTATCGGGGCCGGCCAGATGGGCAGCGGCATCGCACAAGTCTGTGCGCAAGCCGGTTTTGACGTGCACATGCTGGACGTTTCCGATGACGCGCTTGCCGCCGGTCTCGGCAAGATCAAGAAGGGCATGGCCCGTCTGATCTCCAAGGGCGACCTGAGTGACGCCGATTCCGAAGCTGCGCTGAAGCACATTACCACCAGCACCGAATACGCGGATTTCGGCGACTGTGATTTCGTCGTCGAAGCCGCCAGCGAAGACGAGGACGTCAAGAAGGCGATCCTCAAGACGCTGTGTCCGGTGCTGCGTGACGATGCGCTGATCGCATCCAATACGTCGTCGATTTCGATCACCCGGCTCGGGGCGCAGACTGACCGCCCGGGCAAGTTCCTCGGCATGCACTTCATGAACCCGGTGCCGCGCATGGAACTGGTCGAACTGATCCGCGGCATCGCCACCGACGAGGAAACCTATTCGGCGATCCGTGAACTGGCCGCCAAGCTCGGCAAGCGCTCGGTCAACGCCGAAGATTTCCCGGCCTTCATCGTCAACCGCATCCTGCTGCCGATGATCAACGAAGCGATCTACACGCTGTATGAAGGTGTCGGTTCGGTTGACGCCATCGACACCGCCATGAAGCTCGGCACGCACCACCCGATGGGGCCGCTGGAGCTGGCCGACTTTATCGGTCTGGATACCTGCCTTGCCGTGATGCACGTGCTGCATGACGGCCTTGCCGATACCAAATACCGTCCGTGTCCGCTGCTCGTGAAATACGTCGAAGCCGGCTGGCTCGGCCGCAAGACCGGCCGCGGGTTCTACGACTATTCCGGCGACACGCCGGTCCCCACGCGCTAAGCGGCGGCTCCAAACGTTTCCAAAAGGGCTCCGGCAAAATCGGGGCCCTTTTTTTTTATTGGCCGGCTTAAAACGGAAAGACGGAATGAGCACGTCGGTGACGTTTTCACTCAGCGAAAATACCTGGCGCCGAAAGTTGCAACGCCGCTACCGTGTCATCACACTTTGTGAACCAACAAGGACGAACGATGCCCAGTATGTCGGATGTGCATACTGATCTTCTTCGGAATTGAAAAAATGAAGTCTGGCTGCGTTAAATGCCAACACTGTCTGCATATAATCTCGTCGATTATCACGTTTATACAATCGTTCAATAAAGTCTGTCATCAAACCGACCGTCGGATCACTGAACACTAACCAATGAGAGACCAATAATTGCCGTGCACCGGCGAACAAAAATGCGCGGGCGAGACCGGTAAATCCCTCGTCACCTGACTGACCGTCACTCGTGGCCGTATTACACGCCGATAAAATGACAAGATCGGCATTCAAAGTCAGCGACATTATCTCACTTGTCGACAAATAACCGTCCTCATCCGTGCCGCCGGACATATCTGGCGTCATGATTAATCCGGGCTCAGTAATACCGGGTATCTGATTGCTCGTAGCACCATGAGTCGCGAAGGATATGATGTTGTAGTTTTCCAAGTCCTCAAGCTCGAAAAGATTACGCTGGCGCGCTTCTTCACGTAGTAATAGCGTCCCCCGTCCGAGGGTGTCCCTTATTCTTGTCAATTCGCCCGCCGTTTCCGGCAAAGACTTGTAATCAAATATTTTTCCCCGATCAACAATACCGCGACTATGAATATCGCTCACCCTGACATCACCTGGCTTTATCCGTTCTACACCGCCACGGACACCGCCACGAGAAGGATGATCTGACAGGACCGGGTCGCCAATTCCAAGAAAGTTGGCCTGCAGCTTCCGCGCAGGCTCTGTCTGTCTGAGCGTCACAAATGACGTTACATCAGGAACATATGATACGGCGAAATGTTTAATCAGCCAGTGTGCTTCGTTATAATCAGCGTAAGTCTTCAGCACGCTTTTCGACGGTTTCGTAATCAGAACCTCGAGGGGAATGCCGTACATTGGACCATCTGGAATTATAATTAGATGCTGTAAATTCTGTATATCCCGCACAATCGGACGCAAAAGAATATCATACAGTTCAGCCGCGATATCAGCCGGGAACAATGCCGGTAAATGATATGGATCCAAGATGGCGGCCAGTGCCGGATCAAGGTGCCTGCGAACCTTCGCAATCATTTCGCCAAGCCGTTTCGAAACATTCTGCTGGCGAATGATCCTGACTTCGTTCAACGTCAAAGCGATAATATATAAATTGCCCCCATCAATAAGGAATTGTACCAGCACCTCGCCCTCGGACAGAACTGAGCGGGCCTCTCCGACGGAAGGAATGGAAGATCGCAAGAACGTATTAAATTGCGGATTCTGCCTCATCAAATCCGTATCAATCTTCTCAACAAGGCGATCAACTTCATTAATTCGTTGCATTGTTTGCGACAGGACCGCTTGGTTTGGCTTCCCTTCCAGCATGCGCAACATTTCACCGCGTTCGGTTTGCAGACGCTGGCGGTCCTGCAACCGACTAGCAAAATTACCGTCACCAACGCGTAATCGCTGCGCCATTTGGCCTATAGAATTGCCGGTCCGCCTGTTTCTGACGAACTGGGCAACTTTGAAGGCCTGTGAATACTTCTGCGCATCTCGATTGTCATAGACAATATCAAGATACTCGCGTGCCAGCGCTGCAAACCGTCCTGCTTCACGATTCTGATCAAGCGACATCGCGGCGTTCAAGAATTCATAAAGCTCTGGTTCAGCTTCGTCTGCTCTACCACTGGCACGCAGCGCGGAAATGATCCCAACCTCAATCCGGTCCGCATATGGGCCTTCGCCGTTAAACAAACGCCGGGATTGATCTCGTGCTCTGCGAAATGTTTCCAGAGCCTGCTTGGGCAGCCCTGTTGTTAATTGTAGTTCAGCTGAAAAAATATCACGCTTCAATAAGCTTGCTGCGCGATTATGTTCATTCAATGTGTCGCTGATGGATTCAATCGAAAATAATGCCGCTTCTGCGGCATCAAATCTTTTCAGCTTGCGGTCCAGCTCTACCGCGTTCAGCAAGAAGTCTACACGTTGCAGCCGAGCGCTTTCATCGGGGATGCCTTTTAATATCTCGAGAATTTCTTCAATAACCTGGCGTGCACTGCTATATTCACCCGATTGGTAAAGCACTTCCGACAACACAGCGCGTGCCGGGATTCCATCGATAGGGTTAAATCCAATTTGCTGTTGAGCAACACGAACAGCGTCTTTTGCCGTTTGTACAGCCAGCTCAGACTCAGAAAGACGCGCCTGATCAATTGCCATCCGACCCAGAATAGAAGCTTGTTCAAGCTGGTTTTGATAGCCAATCGATCTATAAATTGTCAGAGCACGGGCATAGCTCAATAATGCTTTAGCGCTCTGCCCGCTTTTCGACTCGATTTCACCAATGTCCGCATAAGCTCGCGCCACATCAATTTCGGAACCCTTCTGGCCCTCTAATGCGACTATTCGACTCAAATGGTTTAGTGCATTTGCCAGATTACCGATTTCTTTCCAGTACTGAGAAAGTATCCCATTTATTTGCATCCGATGACGCATGTCGACAGACTTGTCCTGTGCTAACTCACCTAGCTTATGAGCCGCGCCTTCAGCAGCTTTGAAATCATCTTCTGCCATTGCGAGTTGCAGGTCCTGGCTCAAGAGGATTGGAATAACATCCCTGTCACTATCGACAAGATTATTTGCCTCCGATAGAGCCGCATCGAGAAAACCTCTCGCAACGCTTGGTTGATTGACGGATAGATAAAATCTAGCGAGATTCGAAGATGCATGAATTTCATCGAGTCGCGTGACTTCATGCTCGCTGGCAATCTTTGCCGCTCTTAAAAATGCGGTTTGTGCCTCATCGCGGCGTCCGAGCTTGAGGTATATAAGACCAAGATTGCCGTAGGCACGCACGGCACGAATAGCTGCACGTGGTGAAGAAATATCGCTGGGCAATTGATTAACGCGCGACTGCGCACTGCTCAAAGCTTGTCCCAGATGGCCAGACTCAAAATCAGCGACGTATTTTTCACTCTCTGTTGTCTGACATGCTGCAACGATAATAAACGCTATCAGGCACGTAATCGGTTTATATCTCATGGGTTCTCTCCAGCCACAAATTGAGCCAGGTCGATGATCCCTGAAGGCAGAAAGTGAAGTTTTGAGTAGGTTATTCCGTCCGCGAAAGCATTTCCTGAGCAAATCTTAGTGAGTAGCTCATCGAATGAGGATCGAATAATTTGACGTTCTTATTGCCACCGTATTGCGGTTCGAAAATTGTCGTGATACCCGCCACAATTTGGTTGTATGCCCGCTGACAGGCAAGATCGATCGCTTCCTGGGTCAGGTCTTTTACTTTCAAAAGACAGGTTTCACGATCACTCTTCGAAACATTATTGGCGACTTCCGGGTTTTGACGCGCAAGAACCCGAGCAATCGGCTGTTGTGGTGCAGACGTGAAAGCTGAAAAATTAGCAGCTGCCGTTTCTTGAACTGTCGCGCGCTGACCACCCGTCATATCAGCATCAGCTTGAGATCCCAAAACTAATAGTGAAAAAGCGAACATCACAAAAAATTTAGAAGCATTTTTCATTTCCGTTCTCCTCAGTTCATTCCTGTAAGTTTCTTAACGGCAACGTCTTCAAGATCACCAATGCCATAAGTGCTGGCGTTATGATCTTTCCACTGGGCATTAACGCCGCTGGCGACGATTTCAGCGCCGGCGTAAGCCATCGCTTCCTGACGACATGGCTGTGAAGCAGCTCTTACAGAGTCTTCTGTGATTGCCCCTGTCGCTGCGGCATTCAAATACATGCAAGCGAAGTAATCAGCTGCAAGATCGTTCCTATCCTGACTTGGCTGATAGCCCGTCGTTACACATCCTGCGACAAATAGAATGCCCGCAAAAACAGTGGATTTCGTGATCATTTTCAGCATTCGCGGGTCCTTTCTATCGCTCCGGTTATTTATGAGCAGATGAATTCATTTATACTTTTCTGATCTGCATGCGTACAGCCTACACGAATAACGAGAAACAACTCAAGTGAACACACTATTACACAGGCCAGACATAGTGGCCTTGTCGCGCATTAGAGATCACTACAACGCTTTAAACCGAAGCTCCAGTCTGTCGAGTTCGACTGCATAATCAGGAATGTCCATTCGGCGTCGGTTAATTTCGCCAACGGACCATTCCTGAAATCCATACAGGGTATCAGCAAAGAATTTTGCTGCGACTTCTTCTGAACATAACTCGGCCTGAATGCACAAAGACAGACGCGTAAAGAACTGTACGATCTTTTCATAATGGCCGTCTGGCAAATTTCGAATGGCCCGCCTTGTCAAATTATCAACTAATATCGCCCTCCTCGCATCGTCGGCAATTTGACCCTGAGGTACGTTTTTACGCGCCTTGACTAACTCATTCGACAAAGCTTGAAAGGCCATTCCTGCCCCGCGCGTCTCCCAAACCTCGATCATATGGAGTGTTTCAGCCGCTCTTGCTGATGATTTTCGATCCAGATATTCAACGACCCCGAAGGTGCCACCAGCCAAAAGCACAATAATACTGATGAGTCCGGCAAACCCCGACATGCCAGTCCAAAAATGGGCCGGACCACCTAAGAACCGCTTCTCCGTCACTTTTTACACTCTTTCAGCAAGTCGAACGTTTTAGCCGGCGTTAATTCGCCCTTGTGCTCCTTGATCAAGATATTGAGGCACTCAGCACCCGACTTATCTAGAAGGTAATTGAACTTATAAGCTGTCTGCGGTGCTGCTGTTGTCGGCAAATTAACAACACCACGTGTAGCGCTGCGGTTAGTTCCAATCGAGCACACCAGCAGATTTACAGGGACCCGTTTTTCAGGCGCTGCTTCAATCGCTTTTAAAATGTCGTCATACTTACTGGAGAAGCATTTTGCCTGATCGTTATCCAGGGTAATCACTTCGTCGCAAACATAGCATTCAGCAGATGCATCAACAGTCGCGAACAATCCAAAGCCCGCCACTAACATACAGAGCGCAATTTTACTGAACCGTATCATCACTGGACACTCTTTCCCCGTTCTTAGGTTGGATTTCTGGGCTGGCCTCTCGTCTCGAATGCTTGGTTTTTAACTAAATCATGAAACGGAAAGGCACTCTAATAAAATTGGCTTCTCACACCCAACTGCAAATGCTGTTTTCATTTTCGCTAAAACTGTAACTTCATACTCATATCGAAACCAGAACCTCCTGCCGTTTGCAGTATTCCGGAGAGGCGTTCCGAACGGGATGCTGCGTATACGATTCGCGGATACCGGATATCTCGATATTCGCGGCCGGCCACGGACACATCCATCCGAATCGGTGATCAGGTCATGTTGCCGTTCAATCCATCGGCAAGAGACTGGCGAACGGCGCGCAGCGCCGGCACGAGTCCAGCCAGGGTGCCGGCTGCAATGATCGTGGCCATGAACATGTACTCGGTTTGCCCTGGAAGTCCGCTGGTCAGAAAAAGGCCGTACCTGGCGCCGACCCATTCCGACAACAGGATATAGGCGGCGGACATGATCACGCCCCCCAAGACGGTCCCGAGGAAAACCAGCGCGGTGGATTCCAGCACCAACAGCACGCCGATATGACGCGGGGATGCACCGACGGCACGAAGCACCGCCATCTCGCGGCGGCGCTCATTCAGTCCGGCCAGCAGCATGGTCATCATCCCGAGAAGTGCGCTGACGAGGACGCAGACGGAGACCGCGCGGAGCGCCGTTTCCGCGACTGAAACCGTCGACCACAACTCATGCATCGCGACCCCCGGCAGTATCGCCAACAGCGGTTCGCCCCGGTAATTGTTGATGTCGCGCTGCACGGCGAAGATCGATGTCTTTGACCTGAGCCCGACCATATACGCGGTGATCGATCGCGGTTGCAGTTCCAGCCCGGCAAGATCCTCGGCTTGCAAACGCCGTCCCGGCGCACGCCTCGACGGCCCGAAGTCGAGGTGGATCGCCTCCAGCGCCTCTAGGCTGATATGCAGTGTCCGGTCGACGGGCGTCCCTGTCGGCGCGAGAATCCCGACCACTTCGAACGGGAGCGCATCATGCTTGCTGATTCCGCCACCCAGGCCGTGTTCGATAACCAGGGCTGATCCAACGCCATAACCGAGGGCCTTGGCAACCTCGTAGCCGAGCACGACATCGAACAGGCTTTCAAACCGCCTGCCGACAGCGACGTCCAGACGCCGGCCATCGGCGTAACTGTAGTGCTCGAAGTAATCCGTGTTGGTGCCGAGGACCCGGTAGCCCCGGTGCGAATCGCCAAGAGACAACGGGACCGTCCAGGCCACCCTGGGGTCAGCGGCGAAATCCTGATGCGATTTCCAGCCGATGTTGTTGGTCGCGCTGCCGACACGGAACACGCTGTACAGCAACAGCTGTACCGAACCCGTCCGCGCACCAACGATCAGATCGGTCCCGGATATGGTTTTCGTGAAACTGTTTTCGGCATCGTTACGAAGCCGCTCGACTCCTAAAACCAGGGTTACACTGACGGCGATGGAAAAAATCGTCAGCAATACGGTCCAGCGCCGGCTTGCAAGACTTCTGAGCGTCAACAGCCATATGCTCATGCGCCCCCCACCTTGCCGTCCATGGCGCTGTTGATGTCGCTCATATTGATCCTGCGGTCGAAGAACGGCGCCAGGGCTTCGTCGTGGCTGACCACCACAAGCGTCGCGCCGCGATCGCGGCAAAGGTTTGTAATGAGATCGATAAATCTGTCCCTGTTTGCCGCATCCAGCGCGGATGTCGGCTCGTCGGCAATGATCAGGCGGGGAGTGCCGGCCAGTGCGCGGGCCGCGGCGACACGCTGCTGTTGACCGATGCTGAGTGTGTTGACCTTGCGTCCCGCAAAAGTCCCGGGAGGCAGGTCAAGAGCATCCAGGAGCATATCCGCCTGGGCCGCGAGATCACCTGTTCTGCGTTGCCGTCCAGCCGAGAACGTTCCCGCCAGCAAGATGTTTTCAAGAACGCTCAGATACGGCAGTAAATTGAAAATCTGAAAAATGAGGCCGATGTTGTCGGCGCGAAAAGAGTCCCTTTTCGACGCGCCGAGCACCGACATGTCCTGGCCCAGGACTTCGAGCCGGCCGCTATCGGCAACGGTGACGCCGCTCAGAAGATTGAGCAATGACGTCTTGCCGCTGCCGCTTGGCCCGGTGATCAACGCCAATTCCCCCTCGTTGAGGGAAAGCTCGGAGATCATCAGGTCGGGCTGTCCCGTGCGCCGCCAGGAAAACGAAAGGTCCTCGATACGAAAAGCCCGGGACAATGAAGTCACTTCGCGAGCGATATGGTATTATCACCTGCCGTCAACGTCCTCGCCGTCTGGCGCGTATTCGTCACCAACACGGCGTCGACCTTGTGCAGACTGGGAAACAGTGAAAACAGGTTGATCGCGATGCCGTCCAACGCATCCGGAGAACCGCATTCCAGCTCGTAGTGGGCTGCGAAGCCACCGTGGCCATCGTGAGCATCATTTTCATGTTCATGCTTGTGCCCGTGGTCATGCTTGTGCGTGTCGGCGTGCCCATGCCCTTCCTGATCATGAAGCAGGCTGGTTGTGACATCGGCGTCGTGGACGGTGCAGTCCGCCGCACGCGGCAGACCCAGCACACGCGAGACATTGCCGAGGGTCGCAAGCGCATCACGCACGCTGCGAATGTCCGCCTCACGCTCGGCCTCATGCTCGAACCCGACAACATCGGCCCCGGGCAGATTGATCGCAATGGCAACGGTCCCACGATCGCGTATCGCGTTGAGTGTGCCCTCGCCGTGGGTATGCACCCCGTGTCCGCTTTGTGCCGCCGCACCGGCACTGAACGTGCCCGCGAAAAGAAGAACGGCGGAGAAAAGCGATCGTTTATTCCTCATACGGCGTCACCTTCAGTCCTTTCATTGAATAGCCGATCTGGATGTTGGCGCTGCCGTCAACCAGATGCAGTTCTTCACGCGCCGGGCTGGCGGCCAACCGTCCCTCGATCCAGATGGGTTCATAGATATTGTCGACCGCATAGGGTGTTTCCAGCTGCACCACGACCAACTGGTTCGGTGGCGGCGTCGGGCTGTGGATACATGCCCCGACATAAGGAACCAGCAGGAACTTGCTGACCAGCTTCCCCGACAACTCGAATGGGAGCGCATACCCCGGCATTTTGACGACGGCCCCATCGAGCGAAGTGACCAGCTCGCGGCCCTGCGCCCGGATTTTTTCCCGGTAAATTTCGTCACCCGCCAACAACGCATTGACGTCCAAGCCTTTCCCGGTGAGCTTTTTTGTCAGGTCCTCGCCGTATTCCGCATTGGGATCGCCGGCTTCGATAAACCCGTTTGCCAACTGCTGGCGAATATCCGCGATCAGGCCAAGTTCGATTTTATCTTCAATCTGCAAATGAGCATAAGGATCGGGAATTGGCTCACTCCAGGGAATCAAATCGTCCCAGGTAATCTGGCGCGGTTGATCCGCGTCGGCATCTGCTATTACCGAAAGCGCAAGGAGCAGCATAAACAGAAGATTTCGGATCGCCTGTTTCATCAAATATCCAACCGAAAATCAGCGTCAGCGATACGGATAATGTCTTCACGCACCCGTTAAATTGCAAGTTACATCTTCGCCAGGTGACGCCGCAGGCGGGGCGCCAACGGTGTGCAGCAGCCAGCAATGGCCTTTTATATGAGCAATTTGCCACGCTTCACCCCGCCGCATCTATGGGGTTAGAGCTTTTTCCAAATTTGTGACAAACTCCGTCCAGAACCACGTTTAATGCTGGTGCATCATGGATACGTTGCGGTCACCCACCGTGATTGAAAATGGGACTGCGGATGACTGCCGCTCGTCCATAACCCTCCACCTGATCGACTATTGGCGTGCCAGAATGCCGGCTGATCGAGGCTTGCCGCGGTGGTCCGACTTCGAGTTGATGGACTTGCACAAGATCGCCGCCAACATTGCGGTGAAAGACGTGATTTCGGACGGGGCCGACTATGTGAACCGTTATTGGGGGAGTGCGCTGACGACCGCACTCGGTTTTGAAGGCACCGGGGTCTATGTCAGCACATATCAGCCGGTCAGCATGCGAACCGCGGTTCAAAAGCGTTACGCACATATTATCAGAACGGCCGGCACTTCGATGGTGCGCGGGCATATTTCAACAATGCCAGATAAAGCCTTTCTGCCGTTCGAACTTGTCCACCTGCCGCTCTGGGGAAAGAGCGACAAAGTTGAACATATTATCTCTGCCTATGATTTCGATCCGCATTAGCCGTCCCCATTTACGCTGATATTTGCCGCTTAACACACTGAAACAATTCATCACACGGCAATCGCGTGCTGAAATATCCTTGTGACAAAGCCATGCGACCCTGAATGCACGAAATTTCAACTTTCGGCACAGGATGACCGGCATGGGCGATTCAATCAGACCATATGACTTTTCCGATATCTCGGTACTTGTCGCCGAGCACAATTCGTATATGCGCCAGACCATCCGATCGATCCTGAGGACCTTTAATATCGGCCAGATCGAAGAAGCCCGCACGCCCGAGCACGCGTGGGATGCGTACCGTCTGCACAAGCCGGACGTGGTGTTCGCCGACTGGGCGCCCGGTTTCGACGGCATGTCATTGCTGAAGCGGATTCGCCGCGACGACGATAGCCCGAACCCGTTCGTGCCTGTGATCGTCGTGACGTCGCTCTCCGACAAGGAACATGTACTGACCGCCCGCGATCTCGGCATGACCGAGTTTCTGGCCAAGCCGTTTTCGCCGAAGCTGATTTACCTGCGGCTCCGCATCATTGCCGAGCAGCCGCGGTCGTTCGTCCGCACCGGCAATTTTTTCGGGCCCGACCGCCGCCGCCGCCAGGTGCGCGTCGACGCCGACCGGCGCACGGACCCCGAGAACGATAATGCCCGGCCCGTCTACGCCTGATTTGGCCTGATACCCGGCTAACCGGATAAATCCGCGCGAATCGTTACTGAGCCGTGGCTTGTCGCAGCAGGGTCATATACCGGCATGACGAAATCGTGACAGCTTGATTGCAGATCCTTGACCATGTCGGCAGGCGCATCCGCACGGTCCCTTGATATTGCTGGATTTTTTATCACGGACCGTCATATTTCCGCCACCAATCCGGCAAATAAGCTTCTTTTGAATTCGTCCATTCCCTCTGTCACACCTGCGTGAATGAAGGACGCATCCGCGCCCTTGCCGTCAGAGCTCCGCGCACGGGTGCGGGAAAGGAGTGGCCATGAAGGACATCATCCAAAACGGCGATCTGCTGGTATATCTGGCTGACAACCCCCTTGAGGTCGAAGCCGCCCAGCGCCTTCGCTATCAGGTTTTCTACGAAGAAATGGGCGCCGTCCCGTCGCTCACAGCACGCCGGGAAAAAATCGACACCGATCCTTTCGATCACGTCTGCGATCATCTTCTGGTCGTCGACAAGTCCCGGTCCAACGGCAAACCGTTCGTTGCCGGCACCTATCGGCTGCTGCGCCGGTCCGTCGCCAATCGCGCCGACGGCTTCTATTCCAGGAACGAGTTCGATCTGACGTCCCTGATGGACTATCCCGGCGAGATCGTCGAACTGGGCCGTTCTTGCGTGCATGCTGAGTACCGCTCCGGCACCGTGATGCAGCTACTGTGGCGCGGCATCGCCGATTATCTGGACCAACACGGCATCGAAATGATGTTCGGCTGCGCCAGTTTTCCCGGCGCCGATCCGGATGCATTTCGCGCCGGGCTGTCGTACCTGCACCGCAACCATCTGGCGCCCGAGGAAATTCGCCCGCGCGCCCGCGACACCCGCTTCGTCAACATGGACCGCCATGCCCCCGACGCCCTTGACCGGCGTTCGGCGCTGAGCGAACTGCCGCCGCTGATCAAGGGATACCTTCGTGTCGGCGGGGTTGTCGGTGACGGCGCCGTGATCGACGAACAGTTCAACACAACGGATATATGCGTGATAGTCGAATGTACGAACATTACAGAGAGATACCGTCGCCACTACAGACCATCTGGAACATCCTAGACGACTACGCGGCGACCAAGACATCTGTCATCCGCGCCGTGGTCCGGGCCGGCGGTTTTGCCCTGGTGACCATGGCGCTGGTCGGGCCGTATGCGCTTTCGGGCAGCGTCATGCCCCGCGCCAAGCGCCCTATCGCCCGGCTCTGGTACCGGGCCTGCCAGAAAATCTGCGGCCTCAGGGTCATCGTCAACGGCACACCGCACACCGACGGTGCCACGCTGTATTGCGCCAATCACGTCTCGTATCTGGATATCATCGTGCTCGGTGCCCTGGCCGATGCCCGCTTCATCGCCAAGAAGGACGTCGCGTCGTGGCCGCTGTTCGGTGTACTGGCGAAGCTCGCCGATACCATTTTCGTCAGCCGTGAACGCCGCAATGCGCTCGGCGACTGTAACGGTCTGAAAGGGGCGCTCGCCAACGGCGACAAGCTGGTCCTGTTCCCCGAAGGCACATCGTCGAACGGCCTGAATGTGCTGCCGTTCCGATCAACCCTGTTCGCCGCGGTGGAACCGAAACACGTCGATCCCCGCGTCACCATGCAGCCGGTATCCATCGCCTATGCCCGCTACGCCGACGGCCGCCGCCTCAAGGGGGAACTGACCGACCTTTACGCCTGGTATGGGGACATGACGCTGGCCGGTCATCTGCTCAGCGTGTTCGGTCTCAAGGGCTGCGTCATTGAAGTGAGCTACCTGCCGCCGATCCGGCCGGTGGCGTTTCCGGATCGCAAGTCGCTGGCCGACGCCTGCCACCGCGCCGTGCGCCAGAGCCTGCTCAAATCCCACAGAGGATACTGAGCGGATATTGAGGAGACGGGTATGGGCCTGCTGAACCGCGCGACGCTACTTATTATAGAACAGATGATGCAGCGCCCGGGTGACCTCACCCTCGAGCGGGAACGACAGCATCCCCATGACGTCGTAGCCGAGCAGCCACGGCATCAGATAGAACCGGATCATGTAAAAGAACCATGCCACGAATAACGGCACCAGCGGTTCTACCAGAAACCCGGGCGTAAGCGGCCGGAACACGGCAATGATCGGATTCGTCAGTTTCACGAACATCCGCATAAACGCAAAGTTGCTGTCGATCGGCAGGAACAGGTTCATGGCAACACGGCCGATCAGTGTCCACATGATCATCCCCAGAATGTAGTCGATGGCGATGACCCAGGGCGGGAAGATGGCGACGGCGTCTTGCATGATGTTCGATCTACTCTTGCGGTTGGCGCTCAGGCGCGGGTGTAAAAAAGAAAATCACACGCCCCCGGCAAAGACAATAAGGTCAGAGAAATGAAGACAAAACAATAAGGACAAAACAATGGGGCCAAAACAATGGGGGACGGCAGAACCGTCCCCCAGAGTTTGACCTTGTTCAGCAGGAACCTCTTAGTGGTCCTTGCTGAGGATGGCGTCACCCGAAGGCACGCGGACTTCGTCCACCATAGCCTGGGTTTCCGCATCCGGTTCCGGTGTCATCAACGTGACGACCACCATGGCGATCAGGCTGGCTGCGGCGCCAATGATCCCGAAGCGGAGATGATCGATCCCCATCCACGGTTCCATGCCGCCCCACCGGACCATGTACAGATACAGCGTACCCGCACCAAGCCCGACGACCATCCCGGCGATTGCGCCGGCACGGTTGGCCCGTTTCCACCAGATGCCGAGAACCAGCGGGAAGAACAGACCGGACATGGCGAAGTCAAACGCCCACGCCACGGCACCGAGAATCCCCGTCAGCCTCAAACTGGCAACAGCCGCACCGGCCGCCCCGATCCCGATCAACAGAATCCGCGCGACGATGAGACGTTTCTTGGTCTCTGCCTTCGGATCGATGATCTTGTAGTACAGATCGTGGCTGAGTGCGTTGGCGATGGCCAGAAGCAGACCGTCCGCGGTCGACATGGCGGCTGCCATACCGCCCGCTGCGACAAGACCGGAAATCACGTACGGAAGACCCGCGATTTCAGGCGTCGCAAGGACGACGATGTCGGCCCGCATGAAGAACTCGTTCAACTGCAGGAGTCCATCCTTGTTGCTGTCGACGATGTACAACATGTTCACCGATGACCAGTTCTTGATCCACGCCAGATTCTGAACTTCCTCGAACGAGCGCCCAATGATGCTTGTCGCAAGGTTCGGGTCGATCAGCTGCAGCTTCGTCAGCGTGGCCAGAGCCGGCGCCGTGAAGTACAGCAGGAAGATGAACAGAAGCGACCAGGCCACCGAACGGCGCGCGTCGCGAACGGACGGCGTCGTGAAGTAGCGCATCAGGATGTGCGGCAGCGAGGCTGTCCCCATCATCATACAGGCCGCCAGGGTGGCGAACTTCCAGCTGTCCATGCCGCCACCGGGTGCGAAGTGCGGGGTGGACAGAATGCCGACGCCGCCGAACGGCGGCTTGTCGATCGCTGCGGTCCCGAGACCGATCAACGGCTCAAGTTCCTGAATCCGCTGCACGGCGTCACCGTACGTGAAGTGCGGAATAAGACCGAAGCCCTGCTTGTTGGACATCCAGAAAACCGGCACCAGATAGGCGATAATCAGCACGATGTACTGCGCCACCTGGGTCCAGGTCACGGCCCGCATCCCGCCGAGCATCGAGCACAGCAGAATACCGAGAAGGCCGAACCAGACACCCGCTTCGAACGGAATGTGCAGCGCCCGTGCGGCAATGGTCCCGGATGCGTTGATCTGCGCGGTCACGTACGTGAACGACGCCAGCACCAGAACGACAACGGCACAGAAGCGGGCAAGATTGCCGCCGTAACGGGTCCCGATGAAGTCAGGTACCGTATAGCAGCCGAACTTGCGCAGGTACGGCGCCATCAGGGAGTTGACCAGCACGTAACCGCCGGTCCAGCCGATGATGAAGCCAAGATAGCCGTAACCACCGAAGTAGATACCGCCGGCCAGCGCCACGAACGATGCACCGGACATCCAGTCCGCTGCCGTTGCCATGCCGTTGTAGACCGCCGGGACTTCGCGTCCGGCCACATAATACGCATCGACCTGCATGGTTCGTGACAGCCAGCCGATCAGGGCGTAAATGGCGATCGTGAAGGCGACGAACATGATACCGATGGTGTCGGCACCGACACCCATCTGTTCAAGTAGCGCCATCAGCAGGACGAAGACAAGGAACCCGCCGGTGTACATTCCGTACACGCGGCCGAGATTGTCGATAAAATTACCCTTCATGATGATGCTCCCCTATTCGCCGCTAAGGCCGGCTTCGTCATCGATTTTGTCCTGCATCTTGTTTTGAATGAAGATGAGCGCAACAAAGACGATTAGGGAGCCTTGTACACAGAAGTAATAACCAAGCGGGAAGCCTATGAACGACATACTGTTCAAAGACGCCGCATTCCACGGCAGCAGAAAAGCGAAGATAAACCAGACAATCAGCACCCCGATCGTCAGGTTTCTTGTTTTCTTCCAATGCTGCTGACGGATTTCATTTATGTTATCAGCCATAATAGTTGAATCCCCTCAGACGTTTCACCCCAATAAAGACGCATTTACACAAATGCGACTCATCATATACTGCACCATTCTTGATTCTGCGCAATAAGATAGACGACTTGAGAGTAATTTACCCTTGACATATTGCGCAGGTTGCGAAACTGAAAATTGAACCGGATGGGCCCAAATGCTGGATTTTGAATACTCGAAAGTCGGTGAATATTGGCGGCTTTTCGCCTCTGGTTTTAACTTCAGACGCCATATGGGCGCGCTGAACAACCTTGAAAGCATTGAAGAATTCATCGTGACGCGCAGTGCCTTCATCGCCCAGAAAACACTGTACGGCTACGTCAAGACGCGGATGGGCACGAAATATCCGGAGATGTTTCGTGACGACAACATTATCCGGTCGGTCAACATCGCTAAAATGCACGTTTTTGCGGCGTGCCTGTCGGATTTCTGCATTTGGGCCGTGGCCACGGCATGTAACGGATTCGACATCGACGATTCGCGGCGCCGCGAGATCGCCCGCGGTATCTATAAAAGAGGGCTGGAGGCGAACCTCGACTCCACCGTCGAAGCCTTCTCCACCGACGAAGCCGTCCGCACCTTCGCCGCGCGGACCGACACCGCCGACTGGGCCGGGACGGCGCAGACCCGCGACAATTTCACCGAAAGCCCGCCGAGTGTCGTCAAATGGGCACCGATCGCCGACCAGCTCAAACAGTATGATGTCGAGTACGTGGAAAATTCGGTCAAGTTCGCCTGGAGCAATATCCGCCGCCAGTTTGAAAAGCGCCTGCGCCGCGATCAGCTGACCGGCGACCTCGGCAAACCCGCGGACGGCGGCATGGCCGTGAACGGCTGAACCGGCCAGCTCCCCAGCCGCAGCAAAAGGGAGGACATATCATGAGCTTTCATCCCCCCAAAGGCGGACTGTCCGCACTGCCGCTGCATTCGCTGCCGGCCATCGTCGCCGACACCGAAACCACAGGACTTGATACCGCAACAGACCGGATCATCGAAATCGCCGCGGTGCGGGTCCACAACGGCACCGTCAGTGATGACCGCTTCAGCGAATTGGTGCAACCCGGCCTGCCGGTGCCCGCCAAATCCACGGAAATCCACGGCATCCGGGATGCCGATCTGGCACAGGCCGAGACGTTCCCCGCCGTCATGGCGCGGTTCGCGGGGTGGGCCGGGGGCGATGTGCTGATCGGTTACTCGCTCGGGTTCGATCTGGCTGTCCTTGAAGCCGAACATCTCCGCGCCGGGCTGAAATGGCAGGCACCGCGGACACTCGACGTCCGTCATCTGGTGCAGCTCGTCGCCCCCGATCTGCCAGGCCAGACTCTGGACATCGCCGCCGAATGGCTCGGCATCGAAATCACCGATCGGCATCGTGCGCTTGGCGACGCCCTCGTCACGGCGCAAATCTTCAACGCCCTGATCGACAGGCTCCGCGCACGCGATATCGTCACCCTGGCACAGGCGGAGCGGGCCTGCCGGTCGCTTTCCAGCCACATGAGCGCCGAGGCGCAGGCCGGCTGGCATCAGGTCGCCGTCGGGAGCGATACCCAGATTCTGGCCCGCATCGACAGCTTCCCCTATCGCCACCGTGTCGCCGACATCATGCATGCCCCCCCGGTCAGCATCGACGGCGCTGGCATCCTGAAGGATGCCCTTAAGACGATGATCGACAGGCGAATCAGTTCCGTGTTCGTTGATCCGCCCGCCTCGGATGCCGCCGCCGGGTGGGGAATCCTGACCGAACGCGACGTGCTTCGGGCGGTTGCCGCCGAAGGTGGCGATGCTCTTGGCAAGACCGTCGACAGCTACGCGATCCGTCCGCTGGTGTCGATCCGCGAGGATGAATTCGTGTACCGGGCCATCACCCGCATGAGCGGCCGCAATTTTCGCCATCTCGGCGTTTGCGATACCGACGGCAAACTCGTCGGTGCGCTCAGTGCGCGGGATCTTCTGAAACAGCGCGCCGGGGACGCGATGTCACTCGGCGATTGCATCGAGGCCGCCGAAACCACGGCCGAGTTGGGCCGCATCTGGGAAACCCTGACCATGGTCGCGGCCTCTCTGTCGGCGGAAGGCGTCGATCCGCGCAATACCGCGGCCATTGTCTCGCAGGAACTCCGCGCCCTGACCCGCCGTGCTACCGAACTGGCCGAAGCGCAGTTGCTGGCCGAAGGCTTCGGTCCGCCGCCGCAACCGTATGCGATGCTGGTTCTGGGCTCGGGCGGGCGCGGTGAAAGCCTGCTCGCCATGGATCAGGATAACGCCATCGTTTTCGAAAGCGGCGCACCCGGTTCGGACGACGACGAATGGTTCGAACACCTGGGCCGAATCGCCGCCGATACCCTCGACGGGGTCGGCGTCTGTTACTGCCAGGGCGGGATCATGGCGAAGAACGCGGCCTGGCGGAAAGACGTCGCACACTGGCGCGAGACCGTGGCGTCGTGGATCGGCTCATCCAGACCTGAAGACATTCTCAACAGTGATATCTTTTTCGACGCCCGGCCTGTCTACGGTGACGAAGCCCTGGGCGATGCCCTCCGCCGCGATGCCATGGACGCCGCGGCCGGCAACAGGATTTTCCTGCAGAACATGGCGATCAAGGCCGCCGACTTTGACAGTCCGCTCGGCTGGTTCGGCCGCATCAAGACCGACGGCGGCCGTCTTGATCTGAAGAAATGCGGGATCATGCCGATTTTCTCGGCAGCCCGGGTACTGGCGCTGAAACACGGTATCCCGGCGCGGGCAACACCGGACCGTCTGGCCGCCGTCCGTGAACAGGACATTCAGGGAGCAGCGCGGATCAACAACCTTATCGACGCGCATCGCATCATGCTCGATGCGATCCTGCGCCAGCAGCTTCGCGATATCGAAGCCGGTGTCAGGCTGTCGAACAAGGTCGATCTGTCACAGCTGGATGCTTACGAAAAACAGGAACTCGTCTGGGCGCTCGAACAAACACCCGCCATTCCCGATCTGCTTGGGACACCGGCCCGGTTCTAGCACGGAGACGTCCCCCGCATCAGCCTGCATTGGCTACGCTGCAGTTGTTGGTATTCGTCGCATAATCGGCGGGGACGCGAATGATAACCGTCGTCCCTTTGTTCTTGATACTGTCGATGGTCATGTCGCCGCCGAGCAGATCGACAAAGGACACCACGATCGGCAGACCCAGGCCGGTCCCGCCGGTGTTTGACGTGAACGCGTTTTTCACCTGGCCAAACGGTTTGACCGCCAGCGCGACTTCTTCCTCGCTCATGCCGATGCCGGTATCCTCGACAATGATTTCCACCATGTCACCGTCCGGCCGGGCACGTAGGGAAACCCGACCGTCATCAGGCGTATACTTGACCGCGTTATTGACGAGATTGATGATAATCTGAAGCAGCTTGCCGCGGTCTGATTGAATGGCATCCTGCAGATCGCTGTCAATCAGTGTTGATACGGTCAGGTTCTTGTCCTCTGCCTGACCTCGCAGCATGCCCGTCACATCATTCAGCAATACCCGTAAATCGATTTCTGTGATGTTCAGGTCCTGGGTCGCATTTTCGATCTTGGACAGGTCCAGCAGTGCGTTGACGACATTCAGCAGATGATTGCCGGAAGAGAAGATGTCGTTCGCATAATCCTTGTAGGTCTTGTCCAGCGGGCCGAAGGTTTCCTGCTTCATGACGTCGGAAAAACCGAGGATCGCATTCAGCGGGGTGCGCATTTCGTGACTCATGTGTGCGAGAAAGTTCGACTTCAGCTCATTGGCCTGCTTGGCTTTCGTCGCTTCCAACAGTTCCTGCTCGATTGCTTTGCGTATCGTAATGTCACGAAGAATTCCCGTGTAAAGAATCTCGCCGTCGACGATGGCCCTGCCGACGGACAGTTCGATCGGCACCACAGTGCCGTCGCGGCGGCGGCCGTCGACTTCCCGGCCGATCCCGTTCATCGCTGCATCATCGGTGTTTTCAAAGTATGAAGCAAAAGCGTTGTGCTGTACGGGGGAAGCTCCGTCGAGGATTACATTGACGTTTTCTCCGCACACGTCATCGGCCGTGTATCCGAAAATGATCTCGGCACTCCGGCTCCATTGCTGTATACGCCCCCACCGGTCGATCACGATGATGGCCTCTACCGCGGTATCGAAAATCGCCTGGAGGCGCATCTGGTCGGCACGCGCGGTCTTTTCGGCAAGGGTGCGCGAACGCACTTCGGCAGCCAGGACACGTGCCGTTTCCTTGAGCCGCGCCGCAAAGGAGGCTGCGACGACCGTACCGGTAAGCGCCAGCACGCCGAGGCCGATCAGCAGCGCCAGCAGGGTCTGAGACAGATATTCGCCCCGCGGCGGCTGTTCGATGGTCGGATAGAAGATTGCCGCCTGCATGGCGACGTAATGCATCGAGGCCACCGCCGAGCCGAGTATGCCCGCAGCAATCAGCTTGCGGACGAAAAAATGGCTCGGTTCACGCTGTCCGTGCTCCACCACGTAAAGCGCGATGAATGACAGCACAATGGCCGCGCACACCGAAATCATGGCAAACAACGGATCATACATCAGGATCGCCGGAAGCCGCATTGCCGCCATGCCGGTGTAATGCATGGCACCGATGCCCGCCCCCATCAGCACGGAGCCGACACAAAGGCGCGTTGCCAGGCTGAAATCGGTCCGCCCGACGACGGTCATCGCGGTCAAGCTGGCAAGGATACCCGGGGCAATGGAAATTGACGTCAGCAGAATGTCGTATGAGATACCGCACGGCAGCGAGAACGCCAGCATCCCGACGAAATGCATGCCCCAGATCGAACCGCCGAAGGCAACCGCACCGGTCACTTTCCACATCGCGCTGACCAGGGCGCTTGCCGAATGAATGCTGTTGGCGCGTGTCAGGCAGGACAAGCCGGCCCAGGCACCGCAGATGGCAATCACAATCGACAGAACCACCAGATTCCAATCGTACAAACCGACATACGGCAACTGATCTCCGGGGAAATCGATCAGTCCTGTGAAATAACCGTTTATGTACATGTCAGTCCGTAGTTATCTTCCGATAGTTCGTATGCGCTCAACCATCCTGCACACAGGGCACATGACACAACAACGGCCACCAGGCCCTGTCCTGGCACACTACCTGACAGTCGATTGCATCATGGGGTTTAGCGCAACAAGCTGACAAATACCTTGCTGATAACCTCTAAGATGTGACGCAGCGCACGCGTCGAATAAAAATTATATAAAATTATCGGCAAAATGCCCTCAACGGTTATGCAAATGAACGTTTGCTATATTATTGGATGTGTCCTTGTGCCGAAACCGGCTTCACCGGATGCATTGCAAATTCGCCGTGGTTTCCCCAGATTAACTTTCAGTAGGCATTGCCTGAGAAACGTATAGGGAGAGAACTCACATGAAACCGAGAATTGTCCGCGCCAGCGAAACGAAAACCAAGATCGCCCCCGACGACCTGTTTGTCGGCCAGGTGCTGCAGGATCAGGTTTTCGTCCCCGAAGACCCGTCGCGGCTGCGCGTCACCCGCGTCACCTTCACCCCGGGTGGACGCACCAACTGGCATGCCCATGCCGTCGGTCAGATTCTGTATGTTCTCTCGGGCGTCGGACGCTATCAGATGGACGGCGGCCCGGTTGAGGAAATCCGCCCCGGTGATACCGTCGTCATTCCGCCCAACACCCGTCACTGGCACGGGGCTGCGCCGGATCAGATGATGTGCCATCTCGCGCTGTCGGAATCCGATGACCAGGGCAATGCCACGGACTGGCTGGAACCGGTCAGCGAGAGCGATTACACCACCGCACCGAACTGAACTGGTCCGTCTTAAGCTCGGCACAGAACCGCCGTGACAGCACCGGATGCGCATGGGTTGACCCGCGCATGGTTTCAGGGAGCGGTGCCGGGACCCAGGACACTGGGGTGAGACTCAAGCGGCATCGCAAACTGCATCATCGTGCACTGAACGCGCGTTTTCTCACAGAATAGCGTTCACGCCCCGGCGCGTGAGCCGGGTTTACGCTTCTGTGCTCCCTGCGCGAAGAATTCCGTGATCCGGCTCAGCAGTTTGCTGGCCAGACTGCGTTCCTCATCGAGCGATGCAAAGTGTTCGTTGCGGCGGCGCAGGTTTTCCAGTTCGCGGCGGGTCAGAATGCGGGACAGATCGTTCTTCATGTCCGGATAGCTCTCGATCACCGGCTTGATGTGTTCCTTTTTGACTTCATAGATCTGCGACGGCGTCAGCGTCGAGATCGTGGCGCCGCGGGGCTCGCCCGTCAGCAGCGCCATTTCGCCGAAGAAATCCCCAGGACCGAGGCGGCCGACTTCAAGCACCTCGCCGTCTTCCATCGTGATCTCGGCTTTCAGTGCCCCCTCGACGACGATGAACAGACTGTCGCCTTCCGAGCCCTGCTCGATCACGGTGCGCAGCGGCTCGAAGCGGTGGCGGATCATATGCGAACAGAGTTCTGCAATTTCGGCTTCACCGAACGGCTCGAAGACCTCCACATCCGTGATCAGCATCGGCGCCAGATCGCCGTCCTGCTTGGCGGTGTCGCTGAGGTGGAACAGGGTGAATTCCTCGTGGATGACGGACTCGAAACCGGCATAGCGCAGATTGCGGACGATCTGCCGCCAGACCGCGGCGCTGAGCGGGATGCTGGCTTCGTAATCGCGACAGAAGAAGCGGACAGCGTATTCCGCCGACCATTCCATAACGCCGTTGAATTGCACCACGGCCTGCGGCGCCGGCAGCACATCGGGCGTCGACATCACCGCATCCAGCAGAATTTTCTCGACCCATTCCGGCTTTGCACCGGGGTCGCAATGCACCAGAAGCTCGGCGCGGAAATTCTCATCCGGATAGCTGAGGTTCTCCAGAGTCTGGTCCGAAGCCATGGCGTTGGGAATGCAGATGATGTTCTTGTCGATGGTTTCCAGGCGCGTCGTCCGCCAGGTGATGTTGACGATCCGTCCCGGTTCATGTCCCGGCAGGCGCACCCAGTCACCGATCCGAAACGGACGTTCGACGTTGATCGCGATGCCCGAGAAAACATTCGAGATATTCATCTGGATCGCCAGACCGATGATCATGGCAAGCACCCCGGATGTCGCCAGAAGGCTGGTGATCCGCTGATCGAAGACGAAGGCCATGATACCGAGCGCCGCCAGGATATAGATCGTGCCGGAAACGAAGGCGCGGACCACGCGCGGGATTTCACGCTGCGTGCGCAGCTCCAGCGGCTGCCAGACAAACAGTTCCATGAACTGGCTGAGCAGCCATGCCGGCACCATCCACCACATGATCCGGACGAGGATCGGCGCCAGGTCGGCCATGTAGGCGTTCGGATAGCGGGCGGCAAAAACGCCGCCCAGCGCCGGGTCCGCCACGACGAGAAACAGAAATGCGAACAGCGTGGTCGGAAACCATATCCATTTCTGGCGGGACGAACCGGCAAGGTGATTACCGAGCACGGCCATCACACCCAGCGCGAACCCGAACAGCAGGAAGGCGCGGAGCGCGAATTCCGGATCGATCAGGCGGGTCAGGCTGATGCCCTCGGGTGCCAGCCAGATACCCATGTTGATGCGCGAGAAACCTTCGATGTTGACGCCGATGTATTCAGGATTGCCCATCACGTCGACCGGCTGGGCATCGAGAAAGATGTCCACCTTCTTGATCCGGTGCGAACTCTCGTCATCGAATTCAGCGACGCGGGCGATCCTGTCCTGCAGACTTTCCGTCTGTCCGCCGTCCATCCCGACCAGATCGGGCGTCAAAATAAGCCGTTCGCGGTTGAGCACCGCATGACGCATCTGAAAACCGATGACCCGGTCCCCGTTCTTTGCCGGGGACGACAGGAAATCGGTCTGAAATTTGCCGTTGACCCGGTAGAGCCTGTAATTCTGCCCGTTCTTTTCGCTTTTTTCGACCGGATCCCCGAGCTTGATCGGGTTTACCGCGTTGGGGAATTCTATGGCGCTCAGGTCCAGGTCGCCCTTGTGACGGAACCAGAAATTGAAGTCGATGTCGACGGTGCGCGCCTTGAGATCGATATTGCGGATCTTGTTGATCTGTACCCCTGTCGGCACCACCCGCGTCGGCGTGAAATAGCCGCCGGCAATCTGAAACACATCGCCCGCTCCGTCTTCGCGGTCAAGCACGCCGGTCGGGCTGAGCTGGATCGGTGTCGAGATCAGCCGCTGATTGCGTGAAAAGCCGATCGGCACGGTCTTGATGGCATTGCCGTCACGGTTGAAATAAAGCGGCCCTGTGACTCCGGTCACGGCATTGGCCGGGGTGTTGATATCAGCCAGGAACTGCCGGAGCGCGGCCCGCCGGGATTTGATATCACCCTGATCGGTGCCGGTTTCGGCGAGCCGCTTCAAGGCACGGACAACAACCGCCGCCGCATCGTGAAATCCGCCGGCGGTGATGCTCGGCTCGGCGGCGTAGCGGGTCTTGTAGGTATAACGGAAATCACGGGCTTTCTGATTGGCGACGTCTTCGAGGAACGGCGCCACGGCGCGCATGCCTTCGGCATAGTCCTGCAACCCGAAACGGGTGGTCCGTCTCGCTGCCAGTTCATCCAGCACCGATGCCTGCGCCAGGGAATCCGGGCCGATCAGTACGTAGGGGATGGTCTTGCCGAGACGCCGGCGCTGGTTGGTCTGCAGGCCGTAGACCACGTCGGCGGCGACCTGATCGGGG
Organism: Rhodospirillales bacterium; assembly: GCA_965227245.1. GTDB lineage: Bacteria > Pseudomonadota > Alphaproteobacteria > Rhodospirillales > Casp-alpha2 > UBA4479. Next base: position 510,365 of record OZ245728.1, read on the forward strand.
ACCGCGATCACCACCGGCTGGCGGGCATACGTTCCCTGTAGTTCCTCGGCGACCTTCCGGATGTCGTCGTTCAGGGTCGGAGATTGAGGATCGAGCCGGTACTGCTTCAGCACCTTGACGCTGAACGCCGACAGCCGGCGCTGGAAATTCAGTTCGTCGACGACGGCTTCACCCAGCGTGTCGCCGTAGGGATCGGTGGTGCGGATCACATAGACTTCGTCGGCCTGCATTACCCGGCCGATATAATTGGCGAGGAACGTGCCCTGATGCACCGTCGTCAGGCCGACCCGGAAATACCAGTCGTTCTGGAACGTCACCGTGTGCAGACCGCTGGCGCCGGTGACGGCGGGCAGGCCGTTTTCTGCATAGACCGGCGCGGCGACCGCGGACGCCTCGTCCGACAGGTGTCCAAGCACGGCGAGCACGTCGGGATCGCGGCCCAGTTCCCCGGCAATGGCTTTTGCGGTTTCCGGGTTGTTGGCATCATCATGCACCGACAGCACCACGGCGGGGGTCTGCGCATCGCGGGCCCGGTTATAGGCATCGACCAGATCACGTGCACCGCGGAGCATAGCCTGACCGTCGGCTTCGTCCTCGCCGCTCATCGGGCCGACGATGGCGATCCTGTGCGTCGTCGTCGAACTGTTGAGCCAGTCCGGCGCCATGAAGACGACCATTAATCCGGCGAACGCCAGAACCATTGCCCAGCTGAATATTCTCTTCAAATTGGACATCTCCCATTGTTATTATTCAATGGTTCCAGATTATTAGTGTCGATGTGAAGTAATAATTTGTAACGCTTAGTTGAACCAAGCACGGCCAGACCAGCCGGCGGCACACTAAAAACGGACATGACGGATGTTTCTATCGGAACTGAATGAGTCCCAAAAACACGCCTTTCTGGTCCTGGCACATCGGATCACCCAGGCCGACGGCGAAGATTCTGTCGAAGAGAACGAGGCTCTCGAAACGCTCTCGGCCGAAATGGACATCCCCTTCGACACCGACATGAAGGCAATCCTCGCCGATATCGACATCAGTATGTTCAACACTCACCGCGCGCGTGTCATCGCGGCGCTGGAACTGATGCGGATGGTCTATGCCGATGATTACGTGCACGAGGCCGAAGTCGCCGAGGTTCTCAAAATCTGCAACGCCATGGCCTTCCCGGAACCGTGGATCGTCACCATGCGGGAATGGGCGAAACGCTTGAGCTGGACCGAGGAAGACACCGCCGACGATCAGCGTAACGCCTATCACACGGCGCTGGTCGAATATGCCCATAGCATCATGGGCTAACCAGCGCTCAGCCTGCGACCGGGAGCAGAGCCGCCCGATCATGATTTTTACGTGTGCTGGATCGGCGGCAGAACTTCCTCTATGTTCGATGAAACACAAATCAGAATCATGCGGAGGAAACGATGAGCAAACTTGATAATGCCGGCACCCCTGAAAATCTGGCCCTGCCGCTCAAGGTCTACTGGCAGCCGGGTTGTTCGAGCTGCCTCAAGACCAAGGAATTTCTGCTCGAGCACGGCGTCCCCTTCCTGTCGGTCAATGTTCTCGACGACGAGCAGGGTTTCAGGGAACTGGAAGCGCTCGGTGTGCGGCTGGTGCCGATCGTCGCCCGCGGCGATGTCTGGGCCAACGGGGCCGTGTTCCGCGATGTCGCACGGGTCGCCGGGTTCGAATACGGCGAGCACAGGATGCTGACGCCCGAACAGATGAAAGACAGGGTGCTGATGATCCTCGATGCGGCGGCCCGCTATCTGCAACAGATCCCCGACGACAAGCTCGACGTCGTTCTGCCGGGCCGGCCCCGGTCCTACCGCCAGCTCGTCTATCACGTCTTCGATATACCCAAGGTCTTCCTCGACATGGTCGAAGACGACAAACCCTACACATATGAAGCCCTGCTTTCCGTTCTCCCCGATGAAATGGCGACCAAGCAGGATCTGCTGGATTACGGCCAGGGCAACCGCAAGCGCTTTACCGACTGGTGGGAACGGACCGGCAAGACCGCCGACTTCAAACAGCCAGCGGAAGTTTATTACGGCGAAGTCTCGCTGCACGAAGTCCTGGAACGGACCTGCTGGCATTCCGGCCAGCACACCCGCCAGGTCATCCTGATGCTGCGTGAAAAGCTCGGGATTGAGCCGGACGGCCCCCTCGACGACAGCGATTTTGAAGGGTTGCCGCTCCCCAAAAACGTCTGGGACAACGAACGCTCCTTCAACGAAGCCTCCTACGCGGGGCCCATCGCCGTCAGCTAAAACGGCCGCACCGCCGCTCGCGGGACTGCGGGCGGCGCCACCGGTCTGTTCCGCAGCATACCAGAGTCCCGCCATTAGCATGGCTACCCCCTGTTTAGCGCCGTCTGCACCTGTTAAAGTTGCAAGTTGGACAGGATCGCATCAGCATGGAACGGGTCCCGATGAAAGAACCGCCCTTTCTTTATCGACTCACGGATGTCGGCATGGCAAACAACCCGCTGCCGGTCTTCGATGAAGTGCTCAGATACTGGAACCGGTGCCGGGGCGATCGGTTCGCTCCCGCGTGGACCGATATGGATCTGATGGCGTTTCCGCTGCAAGTCCTGCCCTATACCATCGTCGTCGACATACAGACCCCGCCGCAACCGATCCTTTACCGCTATTACGGATCGGGCATCGCCCGCAATCACGGCTTTGAAATGACCAATCGCACCAGCGACGACATTCAGCCCGAGCAACTGCGCCAGCATATCCTCAGCCAGTACGCGATCATCATCGAGGCCCGCACGCCCCGCCTGTTCGCGACGGATATCTATGTGAAGCGAGGGCTTCGGCTGCAAGACCTTGTCCTGCGCCTGCCGCTGTCCAGTGACGGTGTAACGGTGACCAATGTGATCACCGTGGAACAGCCCTGGAACGAGGGTGATTTGCAAACGGGTACAAATAGCTGAATCCGCTCCAGCCCGGTTCACACTTCCTGTCGATTTGAATTCTGTCTGCCGGCGAGGCGCTGGCTCTAGCCAATCCAGGCGAGAAACCCGGGCGTCCTGTCGTGGCGGTAATCATCCACCGCACGGCCGGACAGCGCAGCCCAAATTATCCTTAAACGAGTATAATAATCTTTATGGTTGAATATCATTCTATTAGGTAGTTATATACTCATGAATACTCTTATAAAATGTATTCTGAATGTTGAAACAATAACAGGGAGCGTAGAAATGGCCGTATCTATTGGCGGAACCGTCACCATCAACATCAGGGACCTGAGCATGCTGCCGAGCAGCGATGCCGACTGTGAAGCTTTTTGCCTTCAGGTCATCGGTCCGGAATGCTGGCAGCAGATCGATTCCATACGGGGTCTGTCATCCTCCGGCGTGTCCGGGGCGACCCGCGCCGGATCGGCAGACCCGGATCTGGCTGCCAAAAGCGTCAGCATCGGTGTGACGATCACCGGTACTTTCTGAGACACAGGTCAGGTCCGGCTCAGGCCGGGCCTGACCGCCCTTTGAAGTTTTCCAGCAGGAGTTCCATCATGAAAAAGAAAGCCTTACTCGTCGGCATCAACAAGTATTCTGCTGAATCCGAAAATCTGCGCGGCTGCATCAATGATGTGATCAACCTCAAGGATATCTTGATCCAGAAGCGGGGATTTCAGCCGGATAACATCAAATTTGTGCTGGATGAAGCGGCAACCGACATCAACATCAAACAGTGCCTCAACGAGCTTGTTTCGGACGCCGTCAGCGGCGATCAGCTCGTCTTCGGGTTTTCCGGGCATGGTGTCCAGAAAGGGTTCAATCAACCCGGCGAGGAAGACGGGCGCAATGAAGCCATCGTGCCGTACAACATCTCATATCAGTCACTGATCACCGATAACGAGCTGTTCGCGATCATCACACAACGCGTCCAGGGCCCCGATATCAAGTTCACGGCAATCTATGACTGCTGTCATTCCGGCACTATGGCCAGGACGATGAGCTTCGATGATGCAGGTAATCTGATCATCATGTCGAACAGATGCCTCTACATGCCGGATATTCTCACTCTGCCGCAACGGACCCGCAGTGCGATGATCGGTCCCTATAACGTGCTGTCCGCCTGCAAGGATTCCGAAACGGCGGCGGATCTGAAACCGCAAGGCAGCGATTACCGCGGCGCCTTCAGCTACAGTCTGCACAATGTCTGGGCCAACAACATCGACATGCCGATCAACGATCTCGAAGGGCCGGTCATGCAGGGTATCAAGGATATCAGTCCCCACAAACAGACACCGCAATATTTCGCCGTCGACCCGGCGCTGCCAGCCCTGTAACCCGGATATATCCGGGCAGTTTGGAAGCTGTTTACCTTGCCACTGCGGCCGCTCAGTGAAGTTCGGCGCGGAGCTTCTGCCTGAGCACGTCGATCGGCACGGTGCCGCCTTCGACGTCGATACACCAGAAGGTCCAGCCGTTGCATGCCGGCAGGTTCTGCACCTTGGCCCCGACCTGATGGATCGAGCCCTTGAAGTCGGATGAAATCAGGGTGCCGTCGGCACGGACACGCGCCTTGTGGCGGCGTTTTTCGTCAGTCAGCACGGTGCCAGGCTCGAGCATCCCGCGTTCGACCAGCCAGCCGAACGGAATCCGCGGCTCGTCGCGCTTCGACGGTGAATTCAGCATCTCCTCGCTGGCCAGTTGCTTGACCTCGGCAATGCGCTGTTCTGCGTAGCTCACGTAACTTTTCTCCCGTTCCAGTCCGACATAATTCCGACCCAGCCGTTTCGCCACCGCACCCGTGGTGCCGGTGCCGAAAAACGGGTCGAGGATGGTGTCGCCGACTTCGGTCGACGCCATGATCACCCGATGCAACAGCGCTTCAGGCTTCTGTGTCGGATGGGCTTTCTTGCCCATCTCGTCCTTGAGGCGCTCGCCGCCCGAACAGATCGGCAGCAGCCAGTCGGAACGCATCTGCAGGTCGTCGTTGAGCGCCTTCATGCTCTCGTAATTGAAGCGGTATTTGCTTTTTTCCTCGCGCGCGCACCAGATCAGGGTTTCATGCGCGTTGGTGAAGCGGCGACCGCGGAAATTCGGCATCGGGTTCGACTTGCGCCAGACCACGTCGTTGAGGATCCAGTAGCCCATGTCCTGCAGCGTTGCGCCGACCCGGAAAATGTTGTGGTAGCTGCCGATCACCCACAGCGTGCCGTCGGGTTTGAGCACCCGGCGGGCCGCCTTGAGCCAGCCGCGGGTCAGCTCGTCGTAAGCCTTGAAGCTGTCGAACTGGTCCCAGGCGTCGTCGACGGCGTCGACCCGCTTGTGGTTTTCCGGGCGCATCAGGTCGCCGGAAAGCTGGAGGTTATAAGGCGGATCGGCGAACACCATGTCGATACTTGCTTCCGGCAAGCCGTTCATGAGGTCAATGCAATCCCCGACGTGGATCTTGTTGATCCAGTTGTTTTTTGTATCTCTGCCCATGCGGCGCATCCTGAGTCACCCGGGATTCGCCGTCAACTATTAAATGGATTCAATGACTTAGAAGATGATTCGTAAGCTATATATTGAAATTAATAATGGTTAACGGGACAAGATATAGCTTTCCCCTCACCTGGGCTGAGGGGTTTTCAGCGCCTCTCGGACCGGGGCGAAGCTTTTGCGGTGCGCCGAGGTGACGCCCAGTGAGGCAAGCGCCGCCAGATGTTCCGCCGTCCCGTACCCGGCGTTGCGTTCCCAGCCGTAGCCCGGATAGCGCGATGCCAAATCCGTCATGATCCGGTCGCGGGTCACCTTGGCGATCACCGAGGCCGCCGCGATAGACAGCGACTTGCCATCGCCGCCGACAATGCTCTCCCCGCTGCAGGGCAGCACCGGCAACCGGTTGCCGTCGATCAATACATGATCCGCAGCAGGATCAACGGCACGGACCGCATCGGCCATCGCCTTCATGGTGGCCCCAAGAATGTTCAGCAGGTCGATTTCATCGACGTCGCTGATGCCGACGCCGACACGGGCACTTTGATTGATCGCCTCGAACAGCATGTCGCGTGCCGCCGCCGACATGCGTTTTGAATCATCCAGCGCCGCCCACACCGGATCATTCAGCACGCTTATATCCAGCACCACGCAAGCGGCGACCACCGGCCCGGCAAGCGGGCCGCGACCGGCTTCATCAACGCCGCCGACATGGATATGCCCTGACGCCCAGGCCGCATTCTCGAAACGCAGATCCGGGCCGCCTGCACGCGCCGGCTTAGCCATCGTCCTCTGGCGGGGTTTTGGTGGACGGGGCCAGATTATCGGCGTCGGTTTTTTTGGCTGTTGTTTTCCTGGCAGCCGACTTCTTCGTGGCAGGCTTTTTAGCCGCTGCTTTCTTCGCGGCGGGTTTCTTCTCAGCCGCTTTTGGCGGCTTGGTGTCCGCCTTTGGTGCTGTTTCAGTCTCACCGCTGTCATGTTCTTCAGATGCAGGCTTTTCAGAAGTGGGCTTAGCAGGCGCGGACGTATCCGGTTCTGCCTGCTCTGCCGGGACCACAGTCGCGGCTGATTTGCCTTCGATCACCGGGGTTCGGGATTTCTTGTGCTTGCGCCGCAGCTTGCGCACCTGCAGGGCGGCAATGCGCAGTCCGCGCTGGGTCTTGGTCGAGGCTTTACCCGCAGCCAGACTCAGCGCTTCGGTCTCCGGGCCGTAGACCATCCTCAGCAGGTCCATTGCCTCGGTCACCCCGTAGCTTGCCAGCAGATGAAGCCGCCGCGCCGTGATCACCCAGAGTGGACTGAGCGCCAGGCTCAGCACCGTCACCGAGACGATCAACCGGCGCCCTTCATCATCCAGCACGCCTGACGAAATCCCGACGACGGCGAGCAGGAACGAAAACTCCCCGATCTGCGCCATACAGATCCCGGCCAGGAACGACGTCGCCCAGGGCTGACCGGTAAAGCGCAGAAAGCCGACATTGATGACCGTCTTGAACACCGTCACCATCAGGAACAGCATCAGAACGATGCCGATGTTCTCCCACATGTAGACTGGGTCGATCAGCAGGCCGATGGACAGGAAGAACACCATCATCAGCACACTCTGGATCGGCAGCACCGCATCCAGCATCGCGTGACGGGCCTGCGACGAGCCGATGATAAGCCCGGCGATGAATGCACCATACGCTGCGCTGAGCCCGATCAGACCGGCAATTGCCGCCCAGCCGAAGCAGAAAGCAAGCCCCGCCAGCGGCGCCAGTTCCTTGTTCTCGGCAATCTTGTCGGCAAACGGCAGGATGATCTTGCGATCCCGTGCGACATAGAAAATCAGTCCGGCCAGAAACGCCACCGAACCGATCATCACCGGGATCTGCGAGAACTGGAATCCGTCGCCGCCCAGCGCCCCGATGGTCAGCATCATCGGCACCACGGCGATATCCTGGGCGATCAGCACACCGACGGTGATCTGCCCGACCCCGCTACGAAGTTCGCCGATGTCATCGAGTATCTTGATCGCCACAGCCGTCGACGACATGGCGACGACAAAACCCAGCAGCACGGCAAGCTCCCACGGGAACCCGGCAAGACGCGACAGCCCCAGCGTCACCGCCGTCGAGGCGGTAATCTGGAACAGCGTCGTCGATACGGCGACTTTCCAGATTCGCATGAAGGCGCGGAGCGACAGTTCCATGCCGATGATGAACAGCAGCATGAGGACGCCCATTTCGGCGAGTACCTCGATGCCGTCGCGAGCACTGACCAGCGCAAAGCCCGCCGGGCCCAGCGCCACCCCGGCGACGATATAGCCGACGATCGCCGGCTGGCGCAGTTTTTCGAGGGCCAACCCGAAAACCAACGCCCCCAGCGCAACGATGGCAATCCCGGTCAGATCAACATGATGGGCAGCTTCCATGCTCACAACATAACATACGCAAGGCGGCACGCATTATCGAATGTGCGCACACGTCAACCATGCACACCCTTGTCATTGATTTACGCTCCTGCCATCCCCGCTTTCGCGGGGATGACAAAGATGTGCTTTGCGGCAACCGGTTTGAACCCCTCTCCCCTGCAGGGGGAGAGGCCGGGTCAGGGGGCAAGCGCTTAGATTTCCGCTGCACCTCGCAGAACGGATGACCTCCCGGAGGCGCGGGGAAGGCCGTTGTTGACCCGGCGCGGAAATTCTCCACCGATAATGTCGCAATATGTTAGAGCTGCGACACACCCATTATCTGATTTGATTGTGCTTACAGCTTTTTCAGCAGCTCAGTTGCGTCCTGCGCGGCGGGGTCATCCCATTGCCATCGTCCAGGTCCGCTACCAAGTATATTTGGATGCTGAACCGACGATCCTTCCTTCTCGGCGCCAGTACGGCGCTCGCTGCACTGCTCCCTGTCCGCGCGAGCAGGTCGGATGCGATGGCGAACCTGCATGCTTCTGTCGCCTCTCTGCCCCAACTGCATTCGCTACAGGTACAGCGCGGTGACGAAATTCTCTTTGCCGAAGCGCCTCGCGGGCAAGGGCTCGATCAGTTCGCCAATATCAAATCCTGCTCAAAGAGTATCGTCGCCCTGCTACTCGGGACCGCCATCGACAGGGGAGAGATATTGTCGGTTTCATCAACGCTGCAGCAGGTGGCACCAGGCATCTTGCCAAACAACGCAACCGCAGGTGCTGGCGATATAACTATGGAAGATCTAGTCACCCTTCGAGCAGGGTTGGAGCGAACATCCGGACGTAATTACGGTGCCTGGGTGGCCTCGGGTAATTGGCTGGATTATGCCCTGACACGCCCGATGGTGAATGAGCCAGGAATGGGAATGCTTTATTCGACCGGTTCCACCCATATCCTTGGTGCGGCTCTGGCGGAAGCGACAGGTCAAAGCCTGCTCAACCTTGCGCGTGAAAGGATCGGCATACCGCTCGGCATAGAGATTCCACCCTGGACTCGCGACCCTCAGGGTTACTATTTCGGTGGGAACGAGATGGCAATGCGTCCTACTGCGATGTTAAAGGTTGCAAAGCTGCTGTGCGATCGCGGTATGTTCGAGGGTAATCAGGTCATCTCGCGGCGCTGGATGGAGGCGTCTTTGACCCCGCGCACCCGCTCGCCCTGGTCCGGACTCGACTATGGATATGGCTGGTTTCTGACACAGTCGGGCTACGTCTTTGCTAGGGGATATGGCGGTCAGGTGATCGCCGCAAACCCGGCACACGACTTAGCCGTCGCCATTACCTCCGACCTTATGCGGCCAGCCCGCTCCGCCGGTTATTTTGGAGAACTGATAAGGTTACTTGAGGGACCGGTGCTGGCGCTCGCATTGACTTAAATGCACCTGCTTTGCTCCCTACAGCGGAAGCTTTCCAGCCTAATCGATGATGGCGGCAAATGACCCTAAGCAGTCGCTCTTTGAACTTCCCATTCGCCGTAAGAAAACTGATGAAGATCAGTGATAAAATCGAATCTCACGGAGTACTCCCGCCGACTGACCACCTCCTTCCGCTTTTGTAGTGTCTAATGAAATAGCGATTCCTGATATCCCGGGATTATCACCTTTCTCTTTGTCAAAGAATTGACGATACGCCTTTAGTAGGTCTACTCGAGATGTGATCAGTTTCCCGGACTCGGCATCATCGACACAAATGTAACGACCATTCTTCTCGAAATACTTTCCGGTGTATGGGTGGTTTTTTTGATCATTCCCCGAACATAAGAATATACCAATAAAATACGGACTATCAGGGATTAAAGCGGATCCACTCGGGTGTCGCTCGTCGCCCAAAAATACAATGACCATAAGAGCCTCATTTCGGACTCCATTTTCATACGAAGCGCCTTTTGGCTGCTTAATAACATTCCAATCTATTTCGATATTGGAAAATTCGGATAAATTAACCTTCTCGTTTTGCATCAAAGCAAAAGCACGTGATTTTGCTTCGATAACCAAGCCTTCATTTGAAATGTCAAAATTAATTACATTTCTTTTTCTCATGTCTTTCTGGAGCACATAACCCTTGCCGGACAGCCATTGATCGATAGAGCCTTCTAAGTAGTCATGAAAGACTTCTGCCCGAAGCAGTCGCCCATCGCTTGCAAAGCTATGGGGTGCAGATATCGCAAAAAGGACGATCACGCAGCCCAGCAACCATCCTAAAAAAGTAAAATTTTTCATTTTGTTATCATCGGTTTTAGATTGAACTAAAATGTATTTGAGTTTTCAACCCTAGCAAAAGCAAGCGACCTTGTTACCCATTACTCAGCAGCTGTTATAGATGAAATTCAGCAACATTGAGACAAAGCAACCTACGAATTGCCATATTAATTTATGTGCTCATTATTCTATTGGCTGGCGAGGCGCATGCTAAAAGGCCACTTAATGCCTCTCAGTTGGCGAGTGAGTGCAAGTCCGTTGTCGAGATTTCTAATGTACAGTGTATTTCATACCTTGGCGGCGTTCTCGACACCCATCGAGAGTTGAACGCAAAAGAGCCGGGCAAGGGCGCTATATGCGCTCCATTTCTCCGGCCAAGTGAGCGACGCCAGATGTTTAATGAATTTGTAATAAGGAAAAGGCCGACGTTAGCAGACCGAAATGCTCAGGAACTAGCCGAGGAAGCATTCTACAGTCTGTTCCCGTGCAAATAAGCAAGTCTTGGATTTTATTGTAATCATACCTCCTGATAATGGCTAATAGCAGCCATCCTTGGCACTGCCGCAGAACGACTGCTTTTGTCTGGATACCTGACGGCGGCTTGTTATTAATCCGTTGCGGGGTCGGCCATCTCGTCATCCCTGACGCGCAGTCCTTTCATCACACCTCCTCACACCTTGTGTCTTTGGGGGGATGAGGGGTCATCGGCGAAAGAACACGTAACTTTTTTTTACGTGCGGGGCTGAGAACGGCGCGTTAAAACGCAGACCCATGAGCGATACGCCGAAATCCACCGCTGAATACACCCCCGAAGCCGTCCCCGCCGCGGCGGGGTCACGCCGTCTGTTCGCGCTCGCAGCCGCGGTCATGCTGAACATGGTGTTCGGATCGCTGTATGCGTGGAGCGTGTTCATCGCCGGGCTGGAACAGGATCTGGGCATTCTCAGGACCGACGTCAGCATCGTCTTCGCGCTGGCCATCATCAGTTTCACCTTCGGCAACTTCATCATCCCGTTCGCGTTCGGGCGCATGGCAACGGCCTTGCTGCCGCTGTTCGGTCTGGTCTCCGGCGCCGGGGGGCTCGCCCTTGCCGCCATGGGCGACGGCTATATCGCGGTGATCACCGGGTATGGGCTGCTGTTCGGGCTCGGCTGCGGGCTCAACTACAATGTCGTTCTGCAGGCCGGGCAGATGGCCCTGCCGCGAAACCCCGGCCTTGCCAACGGACTGGTTATTTCCGCGTTTGCCGCCGGCGGCGTCATCGCCGCTTATCTGCTGGAACTGATCGTCGCCGAGGCCGGTGTGCGCGCCAGCTTCTGGCTGCTGGCACTAAGTGTCGCCGCGACCGGTGTCGCCGCGATGATCCTGATCGCGCTGAGCGGCGTGCGTCTGCCCCGCCAGAAGATGTCGCGTGCGGGCAAGGCGGACAGCAATATCATGGGCATCTGCTGGCCGGGCTTTTTCCTGGGCGCACTGGCCGGCACCATGTCGATCGGTCATGCCGCCGCGATCATCACCCACTTCGGCGGCCTGGCCGAAGCCGCGGTGCTCGGTGTGACCCTGCTCAGCATCGGCAATGCGGCGGGACGACTCGCATCGGCCTGGCTCAGTGATTATGTCGCGGTCCGGTCCGTGGCCGGGATATCCCATCTGACCGGAACGCTGGGGTTCGTCTGCGTGCTGGCCTATCCGAGCGGTGACGGCGCGATGCTGGCGATGGCCATGGCCGGTATCGCGTACGGCATGACCGCGGGTATCTATCCGTCGGCGGTATCGATCTTCCTGGGCCGCGAAAACTATGGCCGTAACTTCGCCATCCTGCTGACAGCATGGGGCGTCGCCGGACTGGTCGGCCCGACCGCCGGCGGCTACTTCTTCGACTTGACCGGCGATTACCGGGTCTCGCTGGAGATCGCCTGCGTCGCCTCGATCCTGGCGCTGTTCAATGCCATGCGCCTGCCGAACGTTCGCCACTCATCAAGCTGAGCGTTATTGTTCCTGCACGGGTTTCGGGTCGTCCACCGCAAGCGGGGGCGGGCCGCTGATCCGTGCCGGCTGCACCGGGCGCGGTGTCGCAACGTAGACGGTTTCCGGATGCATCTTGCCGTCGATGGTGATCTTCGCCTCAACGAAGCTCTGGGACTGGATCGTCCAGCGGCAGCGCAACCCGTCGAAGCAGGGAACCGGCCCGTCACGCTCGACCACCTGCACCCAGGTCCGCGCACCGAGGATCACGTCCGCATGTTCGACCGGACGATAGATCAGCTGGCCGGTAAAGCAGTCCGCGCCGCCGTTGAAGATGGCGCGGCTTTCCTGCTCGACCTGCGCTTCGGCGCCGAGTCCCATGTCGACGGCGCGGGTGCGGATGTCGCGGATACGGATCGCGTGCCAGCGCTTGGCGCAGACCGTTGTGTGACGTTCATCCGCTTCGCCCCAGGCAATCGGCGCCTCGTCAAGACTGGTCGCCTGCGCCCGCACATCGGCGGGCAACAGCAGGATCGAAACCATGAGCAAGGCGGCGAATCGGACCATCGGCGGAGTATATCCGATTGCTGAGTTTTCAGGCATCCCCTCTCCCTTTGCCTCTCCCTTTGCCTCTCCCTGTCCTTCTCCCCGGGGAGAGGGTGGCGCGCTACGCGTCGGGTGAGGGGGTCGTTCAGGTGCTGGCGAGGATCACCAGCACGATGCCGGAGACCAACAGCAGCGAGGCCGCAAAGCGGCGGCCGAGCAGCGCTTCCTTCAGCACCATCCCGCCCAGCAAAACCGACACCGGGATCGACAGCTGGCGCACCGTGGTCACCGCCGCCACATCGCCGCCGTAACTGTAGGCAGCCAGGATCAGCATGTAGGACGTATAGGCCAGCGCTCCGCCTGCCATATGCCGCACCGGCCTGGCCCGCATCAGGCCCACGGCACGGGCCACGACCCGGCGCTGCCCCATCAGCGCGAACACCGGCAGGTAAGCGAAAACCATCGTCGTTTCGACCCAGAAGAACAGCACTTCCGGGGCCACCGTTTTGACCGCCACGGCGTCGGAAATCGAATAAACCGCCGTCCCCAACATGCAGACGACTGAGAGAAGCAGTGTTTTCGGATCGTCGAGCAGACGCCGGCCCGGCTGTTTCTGCAGCCAGAACGCGCCGAACACCGTCAGCCCGATTCCAAGCAGAACCTGCAGACCATAGCTCTCGCCCAGGAACAGCACGCCGAGGATCACGACCCCGACCGGCGACGCGCGGATGATCGGATAGTACGCCGACAGATCACCCTTTTCGTAGACGCTGATCAGGGTCAGCCCATAGACGTACTGACCCAGCGTCGACATCGCCAGCAACGGCAGCACGGCGCCGATGCTCAGGACATCCGCTCCGCGCACCAGGCAGACCATGCCGCCGAGCAGCGACAGCATCACCGTGAACAGCCACCATGACGCCGCCCGGTCGTGGTCGCCCTTGATCAGCACATTCCAGAGCGGATGGATACACGCACTGGCAAAAACCAGCGCGGCAATGAGGACGGTCAAAGGTGATCTCCTGTCGGATCGGCGGGACGCGAAGCATGCGTCAGGATCATCGGGATCGCAAGAGAGCCCTCTTCCGGTGCGTGTCACCGCCACCCGCTCGTTTTTCCGGAATCATGCGAGGCGTGCCAGAGGTCAATCAAACAGCGACGGCTGCGCCGCGGTCCCGAGCGGGCGAGTGAACAGGTCCGTTCTCTGGCGGAACCCGCTCGCCGCATTATGGGTGAAGCCGCAGCGTTTCCGCGCCGCCTTGAACCGTGCCGAGATCATGTCGGCATAGACGCCGCTGCCGCGCATGCGCGTTGCCCAGGTCGCGTCATAGACCTTGCCGGCGCGGGTTTCACGAACAAGCGCCATGACCTTGGCGGCCCGGTCCGGTACGTGCGCGGCCAGCCATTCCTCAAACAGGCCGTGAATTTCCAGCGGCAGGCGGAGCATCACGTATTCCGCCGCCACCGCGCCGGCATCGGCCGCCGCCGCCAGCAGGTTCTCGATTTCATGATCATTGAGCCCGGGGATCAGCGGCGCCGTCATCACCGCCACCGGCACCCCGGCGGCACTGAGCCGGCGGATCGCGTCGAGACGCTTTTCCGGGCGCGGACAGCGCGGTTCCATGGTCCGGGCAAGCTTCGCATCCAGCGTCGTCAGCGAGACCGCTACCGCCGCCAGCCCTTTCTGCGCCATCGGCACCAGCAAATCGAGATCACGCAGAACCAGATCGGATTTGGTCGTGATGCCGAGCGGATGGTTGTAGCGCGCCATCACCTCGATCACGCTGCGGGTAATCAGGCGCGTACGCTCGATCGGCTGGTAGGGATCGGTGTTGGCGCCGAGCTGGATGGTTTTCGCCACATAGGACGGTTTGCGGAACGCCTCTTCCAGAAGCCTGGCCGCGTCCGGTTTGGCGAACAGTCTGGTTTCGAAATCCAGCCCCGCCGACAGCCCGTGGTAAGCATGCGTCGGGCGGGCATAGCAATAGACACAGCCGTGCTCGCAGCCGCGGTACGGATTGATCGAGCGCTCGAAGGGAATGTCCGGGGACTCGTTCGTGGCGATGATGGTTTTCGGATGTTCGTCGGTGACGGTGGTGCGCAGTTTTTCACCCGCCAATTCTTCAGCCGTCGACCATCCGTCGGCGATCCGTACCCCGGCCACCGGCTCGAACCGGCCCGAGCGGTTGGACACCGCGCCCCTGCCCTTTTTCGCCTGATCCGGAAGGATATCGACCATGGCGAAGCGTAGATTCATGACTGGAACAAATCAAGAACATTAATCAGGCACCTCTCACCCGACATGCGTCGCATGCCGTGTAAGGGCACTCGTAAAATTTCAGGTTTGCAGAACGCCTCGCCGTTGTAACCTGTGACCAGCACGTTCGAGAAGGAACCGCCATGATCAGATCCCAGTTTGCCGGTGCCGTTCTGACCGCCATAATTGCCGTCGTCATCCCGGCACAATTACCCGCCCACGCCGCCGATTGCGCCGCCGACAACACGACCCGCGTGCAGGGCGGCGAGGAATGCCTGGTCATCAGCACCAACGGCGCGACAGATGGGGCGTCGACACTGGTCATCTTCATTCATGGTGATGGCTCTCGCGGCGGAGCATCGGACTATCTGTCGAAAACCGCCTATCGCTATGGCTCCGGCGAGACTGTCGCTGTCAACCTGATCAGGCCCGGTTATTTCGACAGCTACGACAACCAGTCGACCGGTACCAGCTACCGTTCACAAGGTGACGGCTACCGGCCGAAGATCGTCGACGCCGTCGCCGGTGCCATCCAGAATCTGAAAACGCACCACAAGGTGCAGCGGGTCGTCCTTGTCGGCCATTCCGGCGGCGCAGCGATTTCCGGCGTCATCCTCGGCCGCTTTCCCGGGCTCGCAGATGCCGCCGTGCTCGCTGCCTGTCCGTGTCACGTGCCGGACTGGCGCTATATGCGGCGCGGCCAGAACACCTGGACCCGCAGCCAGTCCCCGCACGAATTCGCCGATACCGTCCCGGCCACCGCCCGTGTCATCGCCGTCACCGGCGACGGCGACAACAACACCTTTCCGGTGATCGCCAGGGACTATGTCGAAAGCCTTGTGAAACGCGGCATCGATGCCCGCTTCGTCGAAGTGCCGGGGGCCAGTCACAACGCGGTGACACGCAGTGATGAATTTTTCGCCGCGATCGATGCGCTGTTGAAATAGCACACCCCTCACCCGGCGCTATGCGCCACTCTCTAAGCAAGAGGGATCAGACGGCCAATACGCCCGCAGCAAGCCAGCCGGTGTAACCGACATAGCACGCCAGCAGCACCATGCCTTCGTAACGGTTGATGATTCCCGGCCCCTTGAAGCCGTAGGCAAAAACGAACAGGCCCAGCGTCAGCGCCCCGACCACCAGCATGTCGCGGCTCAGCACTTCCGGCGCCACCGCCATCGGCGAGATCATCCCGGCGATCCCGACAACGACAAGGGTGTTGAACATGTTCGAGCCGATGACGTTGCCGATGGCGATGTCCGGCTCGTTCTTGCGCGCCGCCGTCAGCGAGGATGCGAGTTCCGGCAACGACGTGCCGACCGCCACGATCGTCAACCCGATGACGAGATCGCTGACCCCGAGCGCCTGGGCGATCTCGATCGCGCCCCAGACCAGCAACTGTGATGAGCCGACCAGCATCACGAGGCCGAACACGACCCACATCGCGGCGCGGCCGGGCGTCATCGTTTTCGCCGACAGTTCCTCTTCCATTTCCTCGCCGAAGGTATCGCTGTCCGCTCTGACCCCCTGATAGATGCTCCAGCCCATGATCGCCGCGAACACGCCCAGCAGCACCGCCGCATCCAGGCGCGTCAGATGACCGTCGACGAGCTGGTAGGCGGCGATGGCGGTAATCGCAATCAGCAGCGGAATCTCTTTTTTTATCACCTGGGACTGCACGGCAATCGGACAGATCAGCGCAGTGATGCCGAGGATCAGGGCGATGTTGGCGATGTTGGAACCATAGGCGTTACCGAGCGCGAGGCCCGGATTGCCTTGCGACGCAGCGATCGCTGAGACCACCATCTCCGGCGCCGATGTGCCGAAACCGACGATAACCATGCCGATCAGCAGCGGCGGCACGGCAAAATGATGGGCGATGGCGGCGGCGCCGTCGACGAACTTGTCGGCGCTCCAGACCAGAAGAACCAGACCGACGATGACCGCAAGGAAAGCAAGCAGCATGGGAAACACCCGAAGAACCACCGCCGGCACGGCGGATCAACCTGACTATAATTGAGAGCGGCCATCACCGGCAATACGCAAAGCAGACGGCCCTTCAGGACGCCTCAGGATGAGGCGGGGACGAAGTCCCCGTCTCGAAACATGAGCAGATACCGGTCAGACGCTAACCCAGATTGCGTTTACACATGTCCATGAAGTGCGCGTGGACCTTTTCCGCCGCTGCCTCGTTGTAATCGTCACGGGATTTGAAGCAGAACCCGTGGCCGGTCCCGGGATGGACCTCGAGCACGTAATCGACCTCATGTTCGTCCAGTTCGGCACGGAGCGTCGGGATCACGTAGGCCGGCACGGTGCTGTCGGTTTCGGCAAAGCCGTAATACATCTCGCCCTTGATGTTCCTTATCAGAAAGTGCGACGAGTCGTCGCCGGCCGTGACGATACCGACCCCGTAGAGCGAGGCGTTGGCGGCGAAGTCGTCCGGGTACGATCCGGCGACGGCGGTCACGAACCGGCCACTCATGCAATAGCCGATACTGGCCTTCGGGCCTTTTTTGACGATCTCCTCTGCGTTCATGTAATCGAGCAGACTCCGGGTGTCGCGGACGATGTCGTCGTTGCTCAGATTCTTCATGATCTCCTTCCACACGATGGACGGTTTCGGGCCACGGAACGGAAAGCGGATGGTGCCGAAACGATAGAACAGATCGGGCAGGATGACGAAGTACCCGCCCTCGGCCATGCGACGCGCCATGACGTAGAGTTCCTCGCGGATCGCCGGCGCATCCATGTAAAAAACAATGGCCGGGAACGGGCCGTCGCCTTCAGGCCAGCAGGTGAATGTCGGCATGATGCCGTCTTCGGTTTCGATATCGATGATTTGCTCAGGCATGGTGTCCTCCCCTGTTTGGCGGAGAGGTTAGGCGAGCTTTGAGATATTGCAAACCCCGACGTTGCGCCGCCGGTCCGTTCGCAACTGCACGCTGGCGTCAGTTCGTTTCTTTGGCGGGCTGCATCTGGTGGATGTTGTCGACCGGCAGATTGACGGCTTCACCCACCACGGCGTTGATCGCCGCCGCCAGGTCATCAATGTTGATGGGTTTCACCACGATCTCGTTCATCCCGGCATCAAGATATCCCTGCCGGTTCTCGACCATCGCATCCGCGGTCAGCGCGATGACGGGGGTTTCCGATTTCGGCCCGGAAAGAGCACGGATCCGGCGCGTCGCGTCCGGCCCCGAAAGCCCCGGCATCCGCACGTCCATCAGCACCAGATCGAAATCAGTGGCTTCTATCGCTTCGACGGCTTCGCTACCGTTTTCGGCGATGATGTAGTCGTGGCCCATATTCCCGAGGATATTGCCGATGATGATCTGATTGATTTCATTGTCTTCGGCAACAAGGATGGAGAGTGAGTTCACCGCCTTGTAGGCACGCGAAGTAACACTCGTGTCATCAAACATTTCCGCATCTTTTTCGACCTCAGCATAGGGCAGCGTGAACCAGAATGTACTGCCCTTACCCAGCTCGCTCTCGACGCCGATGTCACCCCCCATCAGTTCAACGAGCCGGCGGCAGATGGAAAGACCGAGACCGGTGCCGTGATACTTTCGGCTGGTGGAGGAATCTGCCTGAACGAATTCACCGAACAGTTTTTCCTGTGTATCGGGTCCAATGCCGATGCCGGTGTCTTTGACCCTGAACATCAACGTCATCGGGGTATCGGCATGACCGCAGGACAATTTGACCGAGCCTTCTTCGGTAAATTTGATGGCGTTTCCGACAAGATTGACCAGCACCTGACGCAGGCGTGCCGGGTCGGCTGAGACGGCTTCCGGAAAATCCTGAGCGATGTCCGTATCGATACTGACCCGGGCCCGTTGTTCAGGGGAAACGGTCATGTACATGGATACCGCCACGTCACCGGCCAGTTGCGCCGGATTGAAATTGACACGCTCGATTTCCAACTTGCCGGCATCCAGTTTGGAAATGTCCAGCACATCGTTGATCACGGTCAGCAACGATTGCGCCGAGAGCTTGATCCGCTCCACCTTCTCGCGTGCCGAAGCCGGCAGGTCATCGTCGAGCAGCATATCGGCAAACCCCATGATCCCGGTCATGGGGGTGCGGATTTCGTGGCTGACGGTGGCTAGAAACTGGGATTTCGACTTACTCCCGGCATCAGCAAGTTCCCGCAGGTACTGCTCGTTGGCCGCCATCATTTCCAGTTTCTTCGTCGTTTGAAGCAGTTTGCCCTGTGCTTTTTCAAGACCGTCGACAGTGGCCTCCAGTTCCATGCGGCGTTCTTCGAGCAGTTTCTCCTTTTTGACGTCCCCGGTTACATCATGCACGAACAACACGACATAATCCGGTTTATCGTCGATGCCGCGGATGTGCTCCGCGTGAATGCGGGCATGAATGATTTCGCCGGTTTTGTGAATGAACCGTTTGTCGAGGGTATAGGACGATGCCGACCTGTTGATCGAGATATCATCGAATGTCTGGAGGTTTTGCGCGACATCGTCTGGATGGGTCAGATCGACCCAGGTCATGCCCGCCAGTTCGTCATGCTCATATCCGAACAGTTGCCGAAACGCATCGTTGAATTCGATCCAGCGTTTGTCTTCGGCGTAATAGAGCGCCATCGGCATGGTCGGAACATTGAAGATACGGCGAAAACGCTCCAGCGATGCCTCGCGTGCGGTAATGTCTTCGAACCAGACCACATAGACATCTTCATCCTCGATCATCATGCGTTGCCGTGTGGTGATCGAGACCCAAAGGGAACCGTCGAGCCGGCGGCGAACTTCCTGGCGTGATCCGCTGCAGTCTTCTTCGAATGCCGAAGTGGCGATTTCCGCCTGTACGGGGTCGAGGAACGTGTCCTTCGCAGGATAGGCGTTAAACTCTTCCTCGCTGGATGCGCCAAAAAGCTCAACCGCGCGTTTGTTGGAAAAAATCCGTCGCGCACGGGTCAGAGAATAGACGGAGGCTCCCATCGGGCTGGTGTCTATGATTGCGCGAAGCTCGTTATGATCCATCCAACGATCCAACGTCTGCGTGAGGGAATTCCGGGGCATCTTGCGATTCCGCGGTGTCCGTCAACTTATACGTCGACGTCTCCGGCAATCACCCCGCAGCCGTCACAGGCATTTTACAGAACCCCATTATATACAGTGCCATTTTCAGGCATATAAGTGATTGTACGGTAAATTTCGGTCTTTGTACTGCCCCCCTTTGTCGGGGCTTCGCGCCCCACCCTCTCCCCAGTGAGAGGATGGGACCCGTGCGCACAGTACGCGGGAGGTTGAGGGGACTTACCCGCCCGCCAACCCGGTTTCCCCGGCATGGCGTATAAGCCACGCGAGGAATGCTATTTTTTGCGCAAATGATCGAGGCTCAGGGGGCCACCACCATGAGCTGCGAGAAACAGAAACACGAAGCAATAAAGCGCAGCGAGTTCACCGCCATTCAGGATCGGAAAAAAGTTCTGCGGGAAATGGGCGATAAAGTAGGCAAATGCCATCGTGCCAGACGCAATGAATGCGGCCGGTCTCGTGAAAAGGCCGACAACAAGCAGGAGCCCCGCAATCAACTCAATGACCCCTGCCGCACCTCCCAAGGTCATGATGTCGACGCCGCTGAATTTCGTCTCGGGAAAACCGAGAAGCTTTGTCGTGCCATGTTGCAGGAACAGAAGGCCTGACATCGCACGAAGCACGCTCAGCAGATGCCCACGGTATGAATCAAGGAAGGTCATGCGAAAACTCCGTTATCGGTTAGATTGATTGTTTCTAGCACGTTGATCACTCACGATCCATGTCTGTAGATTGACGACGCCTGCAGAGGGTCAGAAGCGGACGTTAACTCTCCCCTGATATGGGTTCCGCATTAGGGGGTACAGCCGACCGCAGCCCGCGTGCTCTCTCGCCGCGCTCAAGGAGCATCCCCTCTCCCGGTGCTTCGCCCCCCTCTCCCCAGGGAGAGGGAGGGACCCGCGGGCGCAGCCCGTGGGAGGGTGAGGGGTCTTACTCAGCTCTCCCATATTGGCCTGCGCCAATAAATTGGCGACGGGAGAGGGGCAAACAGTCCCCTTCACACCGTCATCCTGAACTTGATTCAGGATCCATGCTCATGCTTCGAGACAGGCGCCGCGCACCCTCAGCATCAGTTTCGTTTTGCCCCTCACCCGGCACGCTGCGCGTGCCACCCTCTCCCCAGGGAGAGGCGTGCAATATTTATTACCCGCCCGCCGAGGCCGGTTTCCCGCGCGTGACGCAGCAACCAGTCGCGGAAGGCCCAATTCAGAACACATTCAGGGCTATCGCTGCCACAAACAGGTAGCGCGTTGTCTTTGCTATCGCGACGAGAACGAAGAACGAAACGAACGGCTCACGAAGCACGCCTGCCGCGAGTGTCAAAGGATCACCGATAAACGGCGCCCAACTGAGCAAAAGGCTCCAGCGCCCATACTTGTGATACCAGCCCGTGGCCTTGTCGAGCTGTTCTGGCTTGACCGGAAACCATTTACTGTCATGCAGCTTGTCGACGCCGCGACCGAGCATCCAGTTGACGACGGCGCCCAGCGTATTGCCGACACTGGCAACGGCGATCAGCAACGGCACCGAATTATCCCCGGCCGCGATCAGTCCGGCCAGACCAATCTCCGACTGGGCGGGGAGGATCGTCGCGGCGAGAAATGAAATGCCGAAAAGGCCGCCGTAAACCAAAAGATCAGACATGGTGTGCAGCGCTCGTCACGAACCGCTCAGCGTCCATGCGGCCACATGAAGTGAAGGTCGTCGATGACATAAGGATGTACGTGGCTATGTGCTGCGCGTCGTTCACCAGACAGTAGGTGCGGATGGTCTTCTGGAAGCTCGGGGTGGGTGTGTTCAAGAGCATCCGATTCCGTACGTGGCCACAGCAGCATGGCGGTGATGGTGCCAAGGCTTGCCAGCAATGCCAGCGCGAAGGCGGCAACCGGCAAGCCTGCCTTTGCGCCGAGCCATCCCGCCACCGGATAGGTCACGAGCCAACAGGCGTGTGATAGGGCGAACTGGGCGGCGAAGACCGCCGGGCGATCCTCTGCATGGGCGGAGCGTTTGAGCAAACGGCCCGACGGCGTCAGCGCCATCGAATACCCGCAGCCCAGGGCGAACCACATGCCGAGCAGCGGCGGATAGGCGTCCACGGTGTTGGCCATAAAGGCGCCCGCGCTGAGGATGATGCCGCCCAGCAGAACGATAGGACGGTCGGCGATCCGTTCGAGCAGCCGGGGCAGCAGCATGGCAACCGCCATGGACCCTGCACCGAAAGCGGCAAGCGCCAAAGCCGTATCCCGTTCACTCATGCCGAACGCCGACTGCACATAGACGACCGTGTTGACGATCACGATGGCGCCTGCCGCCGCGACGGCCAAGTTGACGGCAAGGAGCCCGCGCAGTCGCGGCGTCTTGAGATAGATGCGCATGCCCCGGGTCGTCCGATCATAGATGCTGCGGCATTTGCCACCCGGCAGGTGTGGCAGGAAAACCGACAAGACGAACAGGGCCGACGCAACGAAGCCGATCACGGTCCCCGCGAACAGCGCATGAAAGCTGATGACGGTAAGCAGCGCGCCGGCAAGCATTGGGCTGATGATGTTTTCCAGATCGTATGCGAGCCGGGACAGGGACAGCGCTTTGGTGTAGTCACGCTCCTCCGGAAGCACGTCGGGTATCGTCGCCTGAAATGTCGGGGTAAATGCCGCCGATGCCGCCTGCAATACGAAGATCAACACATAGACCTGCCAGACCTCGGAAACGAACGGCAGTGCGGCGACGACCAGGGCACGGGCGATGTCGAGACCGACCAGCATGGCGCGGCGCGGCAGCACGTCGGCGAAAGCGCCTGCAATCGGCGCCAGCGAGACATAGGCGATCATCTTGATCGCGAACGCCGTTCCCAGTACAGCCCCGGCATTCTCGCCCGCCAGATCGAACGCGAGCAGACCGAGCGCGACCGTGCCCAAGCCCGTGCCGATCAGAGAAATCAGCTGTGCCAGGAACAGGTGCCGGTATGTCGTGTTTTTCAGGACAGAGAACATATTCTCGTCACAATTATCCCTAGAATGCGCATGGTGGCTACAGTACAGAAAGTCGACGCCGCTTGGCAGTAAATATTTCCTTCATGATCCCGGATTAATTTGCTTTCCTGTTTTAAGGCCCTAAATATCCAACCAAGCGGATTGAACGCAATAACTGAACGTATGGCATGAGACGTTACCGGCATAAGCACTCACGGAAAGTTGCGCGCCTCGGCATGGCATTGCTGGCCTGCTTCGCCTTGTCCGTTCTGCTTACCCCGGTTCTGCATGCCCAGATGACGGGAGCGATCGATTTCTCAGATGCGGGCGTCGTCGGTGCTCAAACCGCAGCCCAGCCATACCACGATCACGGTCACAGCCATGATGACGAGCCGGTGAACGGAACCGCCGGTCAGTTCGACGGCCACAATCCGATGGATCACTCGCACGACGTTCCTGCCGTATTCATGATATCCGCGCAGCCCCACACAAAGCCGGACCGCGCTGCCGTGCTCGGGCACACCGGCCCATTTGTCGTCGGCACCATTTTCGACATAGATCGACCGCCTCGCTGTTGAGTGCGCCGCTTCGGCGGCAACCCGTTCGCTGATCGCGAACACAGATTACACTTACAACCGAGGAAAATGTTTCATGCATCATGCATTCAGATGCGCGAAACGGCTGTTCTCACAGCCGGGAAGCGCAGTTGTTAGCGTCCTTTGTCTCACGGCAGCATTTATGACGCTGCCGCTCGATCCCGCTATGGCGCACGCGGTAACGGAGGGGGACAAAGGCTACATTCAGGAAATCTACGGGGTTCACCTGATCCCGTTCACGTATCTCGGCGCCAAGCACATGGTGACAGGATACGACCACATCCTGTTTCTGTTCGGCGTCATCTTCTTCCTTTTCCGGATGAAAGATATCGCCATCTACGTCAGCCTGTTTGCGCTAGGGCATTCGCTCACGATGATCGCGGGCGTGATGTTCGATTTCGGCATCAACAGTTACATCATCGATGCCATCATCGGGTTTTCCATCGTCTACAAGGCGCTTGATAACCTCGGCGCCTATCACCGCTGGTTCGGCGTACAGCCGAATACCAAGGTCGTGACGCTGATCTTCGGTCTCTGTCACGGCTTCGGTCTTGCATCGAAGCTGATCGACTATGAGATCGCGGCGGAGGGTCTGCTCCCCAACCTTCTGGCTTTCAACGTCGGCGTCGAGTTGGGCCAAATGCTTGCGCTTACGGCGATCCTGATCGCCATGGGCTGGTGGCGGCGAACGGAAAGTTTCTACCGTCACGCCTACACCGCAAATGTCGCCATGATGACGGCGGGCTTCGTCTTCATCGGATTGCAACTCACTGGCTACTTCTTGGCCTGAGAAAAGGAAATTTCTTATGTACAACGCAGAAAAACCGAGCCGCGAGGAGCTCCCTACGACTCGCCAACTCATCCGTTCAACGATCATCGCCATGGTCTCGGCGGCGGTCATTCTCATCACCGTCGTGCTGCCGTCCGAGTACGGCATCGACCCGACCGGCATCGGTCGTGCGCTGGGTCTTGCCGAAATGGGCGAGATCAAGGTTCAACTTGCCAAGGAAGCCGAACAGGATCGTCTGCAGTCGGCACCGCCGCCGGCCGCCGGATCGGACAAACAATCTGGCCTGATCGACGCCATTGTCGGGGCGCTGTTCATCAAGCAAGCGTCGGCGCAGACGACAGCGCCCGGTTGGACTGATGAAATCGCGATCACCCTGAAGCCCGGGCAAGGCGCCGAAGTGAAACTGGTGATGAAGAAAGATGCCGTTGCCGAATTCGACTGGTCGGTGGATAGCGGCATCGCGAACTACGACCTGCACGGCGACGGTGGCGGCAAGTCGATCAGCTACAAAAAGGGCCGCGGTGTGCCAGGCGAAACAGGTTCGCTGAAAGCGGCCTTCGACGGCAACCATGGCTGGTTCTGGCGTAACCGGACGAAGAAGGACATCACCGTCACGCTACGCGTCAAGGGAGACTACATCGAGATGAAGCGATTGGTGTAGACCGCATCTTTATGGCGGTGTTGGAGGCGGTTCAATATCGGACCGCCTCCTCCCGCCTGACGGCGGGAAGGATGGAGATAATGCCCTATAAACTTGGTTCAAACAGCTGGTGGATCAGCTTTACTTATGCCGTACTTGTCGTCCTGACCGTGTCTCCGGTCAGCGCAACGGAGAGTATCGACGGCCATCGTTTCCTGAATCTTTGCGTGGTGACGGAGAGCGACCACGAAAGCGAACGGCGCTTCGCCGCGTGCGAACGTTTCGTTGGGGAAGTCCGAGAGCTTCTTGGCTATCACACGGTCCACGGATACTCGGCGTGCATTCCGAAAGGCGTTCCTGACATCCAACTCGTAATTGCTGGAATCGCCAGAATGCAGTCACGTCCGGAGCAACATGATATGGAAGCACATACCGTTCTGGCTCAGACATTTGCGCATCGATGGCCATGCCCTCGATCGTGAAAAGAATGGGCCCTGAATCAAGTTCAGGGCGACGTTTTTTGATCGATGTTTATACGCGTCGACACCTCACCCGCTGAGGCCGGTTTCCCTGGCATGGCGTAAAAGCCAGTCACGGAAGGCCCGGACCTTGGGTTGATCGGCGCTGCGTTCGGGGGCCACCACCCAATACAAGATTTCCGACGTCAGGCGGTCGAAGGCGATTGGCTTTGTTGCTTAAAGCGGTCGGTATACTGCGATGCTGCCAATGGCTGCAAACAGCCAGGAGCCGACATACTAATCGAAAGCGCCTGAGCGTTTATTTCATCGTCAACACGATCTTTCCGATGTGATTTTTCTTCTGGAACCCTTCTTGCGCCGTGGCGATTTGATCAAGAGGGTATGTCTCGGCGACCAACGGTTGTATCTGTTCTTTTTCAATGCGGTTCACAAGATTGCCGAATACTTGGCTTTCAAGAACTGTACAGCCGAAAAGGCTGAGGTCTTTCAAGTAGAGAGTTCTAACGTCCAATTCTACGATCGAGCCGCCAATGGCACCGGAAACCGCGTACCTCCCACCGGGACGCATGACGTTTAACAGAAATGGCCATTGTGTCCCGGCGACAAGATCAACAACGGCATCAACACTGTTCTCGCCAAGCACCTCTGCGAGATTCTCGTCACGCGATACTGTTTCGTCCGCACCGATCTCAATAAGCTGTCGAGATTTGCTAGCGCTTGTAACGGCAATGACATAAGCGCCGCGCGCTTTTGCCAACTGAATAGCAGCCGATCCGACACCGCCCGATGCGCCTGTTACCAACACTCTTTCCCCAGCACCGATCTCCGCACGTGTTAGCATGTTCTCGGCTGTCGAATAAGAACATGGGAAGGATGCCAACTCCACATCATTCAGTTTGCTCTCTACCTTGTAGGCATGACAGGCGGCGACAATCGTATAATCTGCAAAGCCGCCGTCACATTCAGACCCAAAGTACCAGGGTTTTATAAGCGGTTGTCCGTTTGCCTCCTGCAAACATGGCTCGATGAGGACACGTTCACCGATGCGCTTCCCGTCCACATTAGCGCCAACTTGAACAATCTCTCCACACACATCAGCTCCTTGGATTCTTGGAAAGCTGAGAGCCTCTCCAGACCAGCTTGCATCGGCGGCTTCCTGGTCTCCTTTTGAGTACCAAGCCAGCCGAGTGTTAATGTCTGTGTTGTTAACTGCTGCAGCCCCGACTCGAATAAGAACATCCTGAGAGCCGGGCGTCGGAACGGGAATGTCGTCTCGAAGGGATAATCTCTCCAGACCGCCATGTCCTGTCAGCAGTACGCCTCTCATTTTTTTCGGGATGTCATGCATAACCAAGCCTCCAAATCGCCAGAACGTTGACGTTACAGCTATCAAACCGCCTCGTCGATGTTCGACCGCATTGGGTCAAAAGCCGTCGCAAATTCTCCCCTGATATGGGTTACGCATTACGGGATACAGCCGACCGTAGCACGCGCGCGCTCTTGACGCATTCAAGGAGCATCCCCTCACCCGGTGCTTCGCACCCCCCTCTCCCCAGGGAGAGGGGCAAACTGTCCCCCCTCACACCGTCATCCTGAACTTGATTCAGAATCCATGGTCCTGATTCGAGACGGGCGCCGCGCACCCTCCTCAGCATCAGTTTCGTTTTGCCCCTCCCCCGGCACGCTGCGCGTGCCACCCTCTCCCCAGGGAGAGGCGTGCAATATTTCTTACCCGCCCGCCAGGCCGGTTTCCCTGGCATGGCGCAAAAGCCAGTCGCGGAAGGCTTTCACCTTGGGCTGGTCGGCGCTGCGTTCGGGGGCCACCACCCAATACGAGATTTCCGACGTCAGGCGGCGGTCGAACGGCACCACCAGCACCCCCTTTTTCAACTCGTCGGTGATCGCATATGTCGAGGCCAGGGCGACGCCGTTACCCCGGGCCGCCGCATCGATGGCCATGCCCTCGACCGTGAAGACGGGGCCGCGGGTATAATCCACGTCTTCGACCCCGACCGACGCCAGCCACATCTGCCAGTCCGGGAACGGTGCGTTGATGTTGCCCCAGTCCACATGCAGCAGCGTGTGGTGCCTGAGGTCCGCCGGTTTCTTCAGGGCGTGCGGCCCTTCGAGGAATTTCGGCTGACAGACCGGCACCACCTGCTCGTCAAAAAGCTGATCGACCCGCATCCCCGGATACTTTCCCGCGCCCAGCCGGATCGCAATATCGACGCCGTCCCGGTCGAAATCGACGGTATCCAGCCGTGCATCCAGACGCACGTTGATGTCCGGATGGGATTTGCTGAAATCCTGCAGATGCTCGAGCAGCCATTTCTGTGCAAAGGTTGGCGCCGACGACACGGTGAGCACGCCTGATGACTCAGATTGTTTCAACAATGTTGCAGCCTGCGACAGCTTGTCGAAGCCTTCGGATATCAACGGCAGAATCAGCTGCGCATCGTCCGTCAGCATCACCGCACGAGGCATCCGGCGGAACAGCGCAACCCCCAGATAATCCTCCAACCCCTTGATTTGATGGCTTATTGCGGCAGGCGTCACGAACAGTTCCTCGGCCGCACGGCTGAAACTGAGATGCCGGGCAGCGGCTTCGAAAGCGCGGAGTCCGTTCAGGGGCGGGAGCCGGTCCATGGCTTTTTATAGTTTAGTTTTTCTCAAGTGTATATGAAAATTCGTCGTTTGCCTGCGGCACACTTTGCCCGTATCTGTATGCCCAACGGAGCGAACGGCGCTTCACACAAATTCAGGAGATTTGACATGAACGCGTACCAGAACATCAATAACTTCGACACCCCGCAGAGCGGCCTCAGCATTTCCGAGATGATCTCGTCCGGTGTCTACAAGCTGGTCGTTGCCATCGAGCGGGCGATCCGCGCCCTGTA
Organism: Rhodospirillales bacterium; assembly: GCA_965227245.1. Lineage (GTDB taxonomy): Bacteria > Pseudomonadota > Alphaproteobacteria > Rhodospirillales > Casp-alpha2 > UBA4479. The sequence goes on from OZ245728.1 coordinate 538,659, forward strand.
AGGGAGCAAAAACATACACGAACCGCATGGGCACCATCCCTGCCGTGCGGTTTTTCAAAGGCGGGCCGTTGTGCCCGTCTTTTTTTTGCGCAAAAATTTCAACATCCGAAACCCGGGCTGTTATCCGGGTCCAACTGCAAGGCGGATGCGCACGTGCTCAGCATCATCATCCCGACCCTCAACTGCCGCGACGATCTGCTGCGCACCCTGGATGCGCTGGCGATGCGGCCCGAGGCGTGGGAGGTCATCGTCAGTGACGGCGGCTCCGTCGACGGCACCCGCGAGGCCGCCGAGGCCGCCGGGGTGCGTGTGCTCAGCGGCCCCAGGGGGCGGGGCCGTCAGCTCGCGGCGGGGGCCAAGGCGGCGCGCGGCCCGTGGTATCTGTTCTGGCATGCCGATACCCGCCCGCAGCCTGGCTGGGTGGCGGTCGTCGAACATTTCATGAATGCGCCGAAGCACAATTACCATGCCGCCTATTTCACATTCGTGCTCAACGATCCGCATCCGGCGGCGCGCAGGATCGAGAATCTCGCCAACTGGCGGGCCCGGACGTTCGGCCTGCCGTACGGCGATCAGGGGCTGCTGATCTCCATGGACTATTACGATCATATCGGCGGCTTCAAACCGATCCCGATCATGGAAGACGTGGACATCGTCCGGCGTATCGGTGCGCAGCGTCTGCATCAGCTGCACACCGCCGCCGTGACCTCGGCGAAGCGGTACCGGCATGACGGCTGGTGGTTCCGGCCCATCAAAAATCTCGTCTGTCTGGCGATGTTCTTCATCGGCCTGCCGGCGGACATGATCTGGAAGATCTACCGGTGAAAACAAAAGGCGCCTGGCGCCCGCGGCTCGTGATTTTCGCCAAGGCGCCCCGGCTGGGCAGGGTCAAAACAAGGCTTGGCCGCGACATCGGTCACGTCCGGGCCTGGCAGTTCTATCGCCGCATGCTGTTCGCCCTGGCGCGAAGGCTGGGCCGCGATCCGCGCTGGGAAACCCTGATCGCCTGCGCACCGGACACCGCGCTTTACGATGATGCGGTCTGGCCGGCCGGCGTGCGCCGGGTGGTACAGGGCCGGGGCGATCTCGGCCGGCGCATGCAGCGCTGCTTCGATACCCTGCCGCCGGGACCGGTGCTGATCATCGGCGCCGACATTCCCGGCATTTCACCCGCGGACATCGCCGAAGGGTTTCGTGCCCTCGGCCACAAGAAGGCGGTTTTCGGTCCCGCCGATGACGGCGGGTACTGGCTGGTCGGGCTCAGGCGCCAACCGACTGTTCCACGTCTTTTCGCCGGGGTGCGATGGTCCGGTCCGCACGCGCTGGCGGACACTTTGGTCAATCTCGGTAAAACGCCTTATTCGGCCTTAAAAACGCTTAATGACGTCGATAACGGCGTGGATTTTGCCCGGATTTCGGAATTCAGACAGGTTTAATCAGGAAAATGCAAAGGCATCCATGGCCAGCACGCCATAGGTATAGCTCTTGTGCAGATGCCGTCCCGGCACCCCCGGCGATCCCGCGCCCATGGCCACGAACAGCGGCAGCAAATGCTCGTCCGTAGGATGGTTCCGAACCGCTTCCGGGGCCTGGCGGCGATAGTCCAGCAGTGCGTCGACGCGGCCTTCGGCGATCGCCCAGCCGGCCCATTCATCGAATGCCCGAGCCCAGGATTCCGGTTCGGAATCAATGGTATGGCCCCTGAATTCCTTCAGGTTATGGGTCAGGTTCCCCGACGCCATGATCAGCACGTTATCGTCCCTGAGCGGCCGTAACGCCTCACCCAGCCGGTAATGCCAGGCCGGGTCGCGGTGCGGCTGGATCGACAGCTGCGTGACCGGAATACCGGCCTCGGGCCAGCCCAGCATCAACGGCACCCAGGCCCCGTGATCGAGCCCGCGTTCGGCCATGTCGACCGGTCCAAGATCGGCTTCCAGCAACAAAGTTCGGGTCTTTTCAGCGAGCGCGGGGGCACCCGGCGCAGGATATCTGAGTTGATACATCGCTTCCGGAAAACCAAAAAAATCATGAATCGTTTCCGGCGCTTCGGCACGGCTGAGCATGGGCTTTTCGGTTTCCCAATGCGCCGAAACGACAAGGATCGCGTCGGGCTTGCTCACGGTGTCGGCAAGCTTGGTCAGGAAGTTCCGGACCGGGCTTTCATCAAGGATCACCGTCGGCGCACCGTGCGATACGAATAGGGCTGGGATGGTCATGTACTTGATCCTTCTGCGTTAAAAGCGGACCGGCAGGCGCAACAAACGCCTGCCGTCCATTCTACAGATCACCTCAACGGCTGGCCACGGCGCCAGTACCGGCGGGCAGCAAAGGCAGCGGGAACTCCCGTTTGGTGAGCGCGAACGCGCCGCCGCCCAGCAATCCCTGCACCGCCGAAGCCACAATCAGAAACAGCGGGTATTCCCAGCCGCCGCCCTGGGCACTGAACACCCAGCCGTTGCCGACATGCTCCAACATAGCGCCGATCAGAAGCGGGATCAGGGCGAACGCGACGAGCCGGGCCTGGAAGCCGAGCACAAGCGCGATCCCGCCCAGGGTTTCTGCCGCGAACACGACATAGGCCAGCACTCCCGGATAGCCGATGCTTTCAAAATACTGCGCCGTTCCGGCCAGGGTGAACGTGAAATACTTCAGGATCAGCCCGTGCGCGATGAACATCACGCCCAGCGACACCCGGAGAAGAAAAGCGCCGTAGGGCGCGGTCTGCGAATTGATAGTGTTGTCCGACATAGGTCCGTCCTCATCTTTAATCTGGATGCGCCCGGCACCTCGCCCGACGCGTTGGATCGGACCTTATGACTTTCCGTATTGCAATGGTATTCTCAAATATTGCAGAATAGTATTGCATTTTTGCAAACGTCTATGAGGGCCCTGATGAGCTTTGCCTGGGATGACCTGCGGGTGTTTCTGGAGATCGCCCGCACCGGGTCGTTGAGCGGCGCGGCGAAGGCGCTCGGCGTCAACCATTCGACCGTGTTCCGGCGTATCAATGCGTTCGAGGAGCGGCTCGGCGTCAGATTGTTCGAGCGTCTGCAAAGCGGCTACGTGCTGACCCTGGCGGGCGAGGAGATGCGGGCGTCGGCGCTGCGGGTCGAACACGAGATCGAGCGCGTCGATCTGCGAATCAGTGGGCAGGACCTGAAACTCGAAGGCTCGCTCGTCGTCACCACCACGGACACGTTGGCGGAGAACCTGCTGGGGCCGCATCTGGCGGCTTTCAACAAAGCGTATCCCGGCATCCGCCTCGAACTGGTGCTCGACAACCAGTACGTCAATCTGTCGAAACGCCAGGCCGACATTGCAATACGTCCGACCATCAGCCCGCCGGAAACACTTGTCGGCCGCCGCCTGTGCGGCCTCGCCTTCGCGCCCTATGCAGCGAAATCCTATATGAAAAAATATTCCGGTGACCTTGCCGGCATCGACTGGCTTTCGGTCGACGAGAGCCTCGCCCATCTGGCCGCCGACAAGTGGTTTCGCCGGCGATTCCCCGATGCCCGTATTGCGCTCCGCTCTAACAGCCTGCTCGGTTTGCTGCATACCTGCGAAGCCGGCATGGGGGCTGCGCTGCTGGCCTGTTTCATGGCCGACCGGCGAAAAAATCTCGTCCGCCTCGACGCGCCGATCAATGACGCCGCAAGCGCTTTGTGGCTGCTGACCCATGAGGACCTGCGCCATACCGGGCGGGTGCGTGCCTTCATGGATTTCATGGCCGACGCCCTCTCCGCCGAGATCGACCTGATCGAGGGGCGGGCCGTTTAAGGTACAGGACAACGGTTTGATGTTGTAGGATCCATTCAAATCCCGAGACAGGAGCCCGCATGACCACGCCCCCCGGCATTGCCTATATCAACGGCGACTTCACCCCGATGGCCGAGGCAAAAATCTCGGTCCTCGACTGGGGTTTTCTGCGCTCCGATGCCACCTATGACGTGGTGCATGTCTGGCAGAACCGCTTCTTCCGTCTCGACAAACATATCGAGCGGTTTATGACCTCGATCCAGCGAATGCATATGACGCTGCCGGTCAGCCGGTCCGAACTGGAAGGTATCCTGGCCGAATGCGTCCGCCGATCCGGCCACGAGAACGCCTATGTCGAGATGATCCTGACCCGGGGCGTGTCGCCGACATTTTCCCGCGATCCCCGCGACGCGGTGAACAACCTGATCTGCTTCGCCATTCCGTTCGGATGGATCTTGAGACCGGAAGACCGCGACACCGGGATGCGCGTGGCGGTCTCCGACATTACCCGCATTCCGCCCACCGCCGTCGATCCGCGCGTAAAGAACTATCACTGGCTGGATTTCGTGATGGCGCTTTATGGCGCCTATGAGCGGGATGCGGATAACGTGATCCTGCTGGACGCCGGCGGTAATGTTACCGAAGGACCCGGCTTCAACATCTTCGCCGTCAAGGACGGCCGGGTCCGGACACCGGACAGCGGCGTGCTCGAAGGGATCACCCGCCAGACGGTCATCGAGCTTGCACACGCACTGCAGATCCCTGTTGAAACCTGCCCCGTATCAGAAGATGCGCTTCGTGATGCGGACGAGGTATTTGCGACATCAACCGCCGGCGGCCTGATGGCGGTGACGACCATTGACGGGGTCGCTGTCGGGGACGGCCTGGCCGGACCATTAACCCGGCGGCTGACCGAGCTCTACTGGGCCAGACACACTGATCCTGCGTGGTCGACCGCCGTCAGCGAGATTGCTTACGATTGATGCTGCGTCAGCCCGAACCGGATACAAGAACCAATGACAACAAGAGAATGGGCCGGGGTAGCGCCGGGATTGCATGGGCCCTTAATCAAGTTCCGGAAGACGGGTTTTCCAGCGGATCAGAAATCCAGCGGCGCCTGATCAGTGACTTCCTTCATCACGAAAAACGTCCGTGTCTGACGGACACCGGGCAGGGTCAGTAACTGTGTCCCGTGCAGATGGCTGAAATCGTTCATGTCCCGGACGCGGATTTTCAGGAAATAGTCGAAGTCCCCGGCCACCAGATGGCAGTCGATGATGAACGGCATTTTCAGCGCCGCGCTTTCGAACGCCGCGAAGCTTTCCGGGGTCGAGCGGTCCAGTACCACACCGACAATGACCAGCGCCCCCAGCCCAACCCCGTCCGGGGCGACGGCGGCCCGGGTGCCGGTGATATAGCCATCGTCGAACAGGCGCTGGGTGCGGCGGTGGCAGGTCGCCGGACTGGCGTTGATCTTTTTCGCCAGGTCGGCGTTGGATATTCTGGCATCCGCCTGCAAGGCACGGAGAATCCTGAGATCGGTGCGGTCCAGCTTCGATATATCGGTCATTTCTCTCATTATTTTTAGTTATACATATTATTTCTTTCTTTTAATACGAAATATTTGAATTTCAGATTAATATTTTTCTGAATTATGAGAGCACCTTTATCCGGGTTTCGGTTACTGTTCGGGCAACTGATGAACAAGGAAACCTAATCATGCTTGAGAAATTCGAACGCTATCCCCTCACCTTCGGCCCGACCCCGATTGAAAAGCTGAGCCGACTGTCCGACCATCTGGGCGGCAAGGTCGATATCTACGCCAAACGCGAAGACTGCAATTCCGGTCTCGCCTTTGGCGGGAACAAGATCAGAAAACTGGAATACATCATTCCGGATGCCCTGGCTTCCAACGCCGACACGCTGGTCACCATCGGCGGCGTTCAGTCGAACCACACCCGTCAGGTCGCCGCCGTCGCCGCCAAGATCGGCATGAAATGCCGGCTGGTACAGGAAAGCTGGGTGCCGTTTCATGACGCCGTCTATGATCGTGTCGGCAACATTCTGCTAAGCCGCGTCATGGGTGCCGAGATCGAACTGGTCGACGAAGGCTTCGATATCGGCATCCGTGAAAGCTGGGAAAACGCGCTGGAAGACGTAAAAGCAAAGGGCGGCAAACCCTATCCGATCCCCGCCGGTGCTTCGGTGCACAAATTCGGCGGTCTCGGCTTTGTCGGCTTCGCCGAGGAAGTCCGTGCCCAGGAAGCGGAAATGGGCATCAAGTTCGATTACGTCATCGTCTGCACCGTAACCGGCTCGACCCACGCCGGTATGCTGGTCGGTTTCGCCAAGGACGGTCGCGCCGACAAAGTCATCGGCATCGACGCCTCATTCACGCCGGACCAGACCCGTGCCCAGGTCATGCAGATTGCGAAGCAGACCGCAGACCTTGTTGAGCTCGGCCGTGACATTAATGACGACGACCTGGTGCTGATCGAGGATTACGCCTACCCCGCATACGGCATTCCCTCAGATGAAACCAACGAGGCGATCCGGCTGTGTGCCCGTCTCGAAGGCATGATGACCGACCCGGTTTATGAGGGAAAATCTATGCAGGGGCTGATTGATCTGGTGAAGAAGGATTACTTCCCGGCGGGTTCGAAAATTCTCTATGCGCACCTCGGCGGGGTGCCGGCGATCAACGGTTACAGTTATACATATCGGAACGGCTGATCGTTATCCTCTCACCCGGCGCTTCGCCCCTCTCCCCCGGAAGAGGGGCAGGGTGAGGGATTTTAAATCAATCCCAATGCACCCAATCGAGCCCGCAATCCCTCGATCCCCTCGAACAGGTGCGTGGCCAGACCCGCCTCGTCGGCGGCAGCGATGTAGCGCGGGCTGTCGTCGATGAACAGCGTTGCATCCGCATCCCACCCCAGATGGTCAAGCATGCTGGTAAATCCCGATGCACGTTCCTTGTTGAATCCATGCACCCCGGAGACAAACAGCCGCTCGCCAAACAGAGGTGACAGCTCGGGCGCGAGTTCATCAATATGGCGGTGCAGAAATTCACCGTTGTTGGTCAGCAGCGCAATATCAAGCGTTGCCGACAACTGCCGCGCCAGATCGATCATCATCGGTTCAGGGGCCATGGCCCACTTTCGTGCCGCCACCCATTGGCCGAGCCGGACCTCGACCCCCAGGCGTTCCCCGACCCCGGCGATGTATTGATCGAGGGTGATGTCACCGTTGTCGGATTTATCCTCCCAGTCCTGATCGAATATCTTCTCTTTGATAACGGCGGCGGGCACGCCCAGTGCATCGGACAGCAGGTTCAGCCGGTTTTTGAAGTCATAGGCATAGAGAACCCCGTCCATATCGAACAGGACGGCGCGGATGTCAGCCACGCTCAGCTCTTGTGTTCGTTGAGACGGGGCATCAGTTCGACGAAGTTGCACGGCATGTGCCGGTAGTCGAGCTGATGGACGAGAATATCGTCCCAGGCATCCTTGCAGGCTCCGGTCGATCCCGGCAGCACGAAGATATAGGTGCCGTCGGCGACCGCCGCCGTGGCTCTGGACTGCACCGTCGAGGTGGCGATTTTCTGGTAGCTGAGCCACCGGAACAGCTCGCCAAAACCGGGGATTTCCTTGTCGGTGACCTGCTTGAGGGCCTCCGGCGTCACATCACGCCCGGTGACACCGGTTCCGCCCGTGGAAATCACAGCATCGATTTTGCTGTCGGCAATCCAGGCGCGGAACTGATCGGCGATGACCCCGGCGTCGTCCTTGCAGATTTTGCGGTCAGCCACGGCATGCCCGGCGCCTTCGATCCTTGCCACCAGCGTGTCGCCGGAACGGTCGTCGGCCAGCGTTCGGGTGTCGGATACGGTCAGTACGGCAATGTTGACGGGTTTGAATTCACGCTCAGTCGAGAGGGGCATTTGCGGCAATCTCCGAATCTCCGGGTCCCAAGGCCTCATAAAGCGGCCATTCGCCACGCGCGACGGCATCAAGCGACGGCGTGTCCTGGCCCAGACGATGGCGGTAAATCCAGAAGTTGGTCAACACCCTTTCAACGAATGTCCGTGTCTCGAAAGATGGAATGCTCTCGATAAAGAAGATCGGATCGTCGAGGTATTTGGTTTTGCGCTTCCACTTGCGGAGGTTGCCCGGCCCGCCGTTCCACGCCACCGCCAGCTTGAACAGGTTCATCGACACGTCCTGCTCGTTCAGCAGCATTTCGATATAGCGCTGACCAAGTTCCAGATTGGTTTCCGGCGTATACAGTTTTGAACGTTCACGAAGCCGCATCCCGGTCGATCGGGCGACGAAACTGGCCGTTCGTGGCATCAACTGCATCAGGCCGCGCGCCCCGGCCCAGCTTTTTGCTTTGGGATTGAAACGGCTTTCCTGGCGGATCAGCGCATAGACCAGCGCCCGGTCGACACTGAAACCGTCGACCGGAATGTAATCGGGAATCGGATAGGCGGCACCGTCATATCCGCCCCCGTCGGGATACAGCAGCGTATCCAGCCGTACCGCGACCGACGCCATGTTGCCGCGTGCCGCCAAGGCATGAATGCCTTCCAGAAGCGGCCGGTCGGCGCCGCGGATCAGTCCCTTGAGTTCGCTTTCGGCGCGCAGATCGTCACCGATCTGCATAAGGGCGATGGCGCGGCGGCCGCGCGGGTTTTCGGAAAGCCGCAGCAGGGTATCGCCCTTGAAGGCCGGTGCAGTCCAGTTGAACGGCAGGTCTCGGCCAAGAAGCCGGGTCGCCAGCAGACCATAGAACGTGCGCGGATGTTCAGCTGCCTGTTCAAGAAACGCTGCAACCTTTGCCGGCTGATGCGCCGCCATATAGGAACGCGCGGCCCAGAACGCCGACGAGGTCCGCATCCAGTCGTTGACATTGTTATTACCGGCGGCGGCTTCGAAATGGCGTGCCGCGTCAGCATATTTTTCAGCCCGCCACAAAAGAAGCCCGGCCGTCCAATGACCTTCGGGCAGGTATTTTCCTGATCGTTCAAGAGCCGGCAGCACCCATTCCAGCGCCCATTCGTCGCGACCGTCGATGAAATATCCCTTGGCCAGGCCGGCACGGGCTTCGTCGTACTCCGCCGCCGACAATAGCTGCTTCGTCAAGGGTTGTTTGATCAGCCGCTTGGCGGTCAGGGTCTGGCCACGGCGCAGCACACGCTTGATCTGAAAGCGGAGGTTGCGGGCCTGCCGGCGTTCCGCCGTCGAGCGGGCCTTCCCCGGAATACGCAGGCGCTGAAACGAAGGCCGTTGCTGCAAAACACCGGCATCGGCGAGGACATCGGGCGGCACCGGCATCTTCCAGTTGGCGGGACGGCGGCGCAGCGCCAGTTTGTAGATGGTGCCCGCCGACGGCAGATCCGCATAGGCCGCCATCCAGTCTTTGAGTTCCCTGTACTTGGAACGGTACTTAGTCGGGTGCATGTAACGCTGATACAGCACATGGCCCATCAGCACGGGATCGGACAACCTGGCGATCAGCTTGTCGGCGGTTTTCCAGTCACCGTCTTCCTGAACTTCAAAAATACGGAGATAGAGCCGAATATCCTCGTCACCAAGAATGCGGGGTAACGTGGACGCCGAATGGACCTGCACATCGGGGATGCGCGCCTGGGCAACGGCATCCGTCGCAGGCGTCACCACAGCCGTCAGAATCCCGACAGCCGCCGCCGCGCAAAGCCGCGCCAGCTTGTTACACTTCCTCGTCGCCGTCACTGGACGCCCCCCCCCCTCAATCCCTCACGGGTTCTGGACCCGGTATTTTTAGCCGATTGCGGGAATCGCCGCAAGCAGGCCCCCTGCCGAAGCCGGATATATGCGTCATATGCTCTTGGAAAGGCGGTGCTGAACGCTAAACTGCGGAAATGAAAAATCCAGAATCTTCCGTGCCGGGAACATCGGCGCAGCTCGCCGCCTTTATTGCCGACCTGAAATTCGATGACGTCCCGAAGGACGTGATCGAGGGGCTGAAGCTCAACATTCTTGATGGTATCGGGTGCTGTCTGGTCGGCGCGACCCTGCCGTGGACGCGGATGTGCGCGGACATGGTCATGGCCGACGGCGGGGCCCCGATGGCCACCGTCATCGGCATGGGGCGCACGGCGCCCTTGAGCGGTGCCGTGCTGATCAATGCCACCGCAGGTCATGCTTTCGAGCTCGATGACATTCACCGGGATTCGATCCTGCACCCGAATTCCATTGCCGTACCGGTGGCGCTGAACACCTCTGAATTTCTGGGAGGCGCCAGCGGCAGGGACATCCTGACGGCGATCGTCGCCGGCTACGAGACCGGTACACGCATCGGCGCAGCGGCGGGGACCGACCTGCTGCTCCGGGGGTTCCATCCGCAGGGCGTGATCGGCCCGTTCACCGCCGCCGCGACCGCCGCATGGCTGATGAAGCTGGACACCGACACGACACTGCATGCGCTCGGCATCGCCGGATCGCTGGGTTCGGGTCTCATGGCCGCGCAGGAAGGTGCGATGGTGAAAAGACTGCATTCCGGCCACGCTGCGGAAGCGGGCATACGGGGTGCGTTGCTGGCGCGCAACGGCTTCACCGGCATTTCGGATGTGGTCGAAGCCGGCTACGGTGGGTTCCTCGCCGCGTTTTCCGGCAAGGTCGAACTGGCACGGGTGACCGACGGTCTTGGCGAGACATGGGAAACCGCATCAACCGGGTTCAAGCCGCACGCCACCGTGACATCAATTCATGCCGCACTGGATGCGCTCGGTCTGATCATGTCGGCGCATGACCTGTCGGCCGGCGACATCGCGGAGATTCACGCCGGCATCAGCAAACCGACGCACGTCCATTGCGCCTGGCCCTATGCCGCACAGGGCATCACGGCGGCGCAGATGAACATCTATTACGGACTCGCGACCATCGCATTGCGGGGCCGGGCGTTCGTCGATGCCTTCACCGAGGACGCGATCCGCGATCCGCAAACCCTGGCGTTTATGGACAAAATCAGCGCCGGGATCGATCCCGAGATCGAAGCCAAGGGCCCCGCTTACCGCCACATGGCCCGGGTCCGTGTGACGACCAACGACGGCCGCACGTTCGAGAAAACAGTGGAGCATCGTAAGGGCAGCCCCGACAACCCGCTGTCCGCAGACGAGGTCGAAACCAAGTACCGCGCATTGGCCGGCAGCGTGCTCTCGGAAAAAGATACGGCACGTGTCCGCGAACTTGTCTTCGGACTGGATACGGCAAGTGAAGTCGAAAGCCTGATCTCGGCGATCTCGAGACGCTGATCCGGCAGGAGGCTTTGTGCAGACCTCATCCTGAGGAGCGGCCCATACATCTCATTGGGCCGCGCCTTGAAGAAGGTCTCACATCAGAACGTCTCGATGAAAGGCCTCAGTTCCACTTCCCACGTCCAGGCCGAGCGCGGCTGGTTGTGGATATGGAAATAGGTCTCGGCGATATGATCAGGATGCAGTTTGTTCGGGTTTTCCGGATCGTCGCTTTCGCCGATCCCGCCGTCGATCACGAAATGGCCGATATGGATGCCCTTCGGCGACAACTCGCGGGCCAGACTCTGCGCCAGGCCACGCAGCCCGAACTTGCCCATGGCGAAGCTCGACGAGTTGGCGTAGCCCTTGACGCTGGCCGACGCTCCGGTGAACAGGATCGAGCCCGAGCCCCGCGGCAGCATGTCCTTTACCGCCGCCTGTGCGACCAGGAACCCGCCATAGGCGGTCACCATCAGAACGTTTTTGACGGCGTCCGGGTCCAACGTTTCAACGGCACCCCGCGCCCGGGCGGACGGATTGTAGACCACCAGTTCTGGAGTCCCGAATTCACCCCTCACCCAGTCGAATAGCGCCGCCACCGACGCCGGGTCCGTGGAATCGCAGTTTTGCGCATGGCCCGAGACGTCATCCAGCAGACCGGCGAGCTTCGCCGTGTCGCGCGCCGCCAGCAACGGGGTGAGGCCTTCCGCACGGGCCTTGCGGGCGAGCGAGGCGCTTAATCCATGGCCCGCGCCGACGATCAGCGCAAATCGCTTGTCAGTCATGTCGAGACTCCCTAAATGCATAGCGGTGCTTCTTTACGGAGCATGCCCGATCCGTACACAATCGCCAAGCCAGCGTCTTGATCCGTCCGGTTCCGGACAGGAGTAACAATTGTTCTCAGAAATCGGCATTCCCCCCTACGCTCTGGCTTTGCTTTCGGGGTTCCTGTTTGCCCTCGGCGGACAGTTCCAGAACATCGGCGTGCAGCATATGGAAGCCCGCACCGGGACCATGTTGACCATCGGCTCGAGCGCTTTCTGCTACTGGCTGGCGTCCCCGGTAATGCTGAATCCCGAATATTTTCTCCATCCCGCAGCGCTGATCTTCGTCGCCCTCGGTTTCGTACGCCCGGCTCTTTCCGCCAACCTCTCGGTCGCGGCGATCCGGCATATCGGCCCGACCCTGACCACGACTTTGGCCGCAACCTCACCCCTGTTCGGTGCTGCGTTCGGCATTCTGATTCTCGGTGAGGTGCTGACCTGGCAAATAGGGCTCGGCACGTTCGGCATCCTTTGCGCGGTCCTGATACTGTCCAGGCGCAACAAGAAGATTCCGGCATCATGGCCGTTGTGGGCGCTGGCCCTGCCGGTCGGGGCCGCAATGATCCGCTCGTTCGGGCACGGCTTTACCAAGATCGGCATGGAATATATTCCCGATCCGTATTTCGCCAGTCTGGTCGGGTTTTCAGTGTCGTTCCTGCTGACCTCGACGTTGCACCTGTCGAAGGGCGGACGGACGCGGGTTCCGTTCAGGACTCCGGCACCGTACTGGTTTCTCGCCGCAGGCTTGCTGTTCGGCTCGGCGATCCTGTCACTGAACATCGCGCTTTATAACGGCTCGATTGTGACTGTGGTGCCGATCGTCGCGGCCTCACCAATCTTTTCGATGCTGCTCAGCATCATCATCTTCCGGCGCGAATACCTGAATCTCCGGATCGCCGTCGCCGTCTTCATGGTGGTGCCGTCGGTGATCCTGATCGCGCTCGGCTGATCAGTCAGCGGCGGCGAAGTAATCCGTCGACCGATACCGGCCCCGCGCCCCTGAGCACCAGATAGATGAGCGGGAATATCCACATCAGCCGCTGGTCGGCGATGATCTGATCCTGCACCCGGTCGAACACCATGCCGATGCTCTTGGCATCGAGACCGTGGAACTGCACGTCGACGATGCTCATCACGACGATGAACCCGATCAGGCTGAGGCTGGTTAAACGTGTAAACAGCCCGATCAGCAGCATCACCGGCAACAACAGTTCGCCGTAGGTCCCGGCCAGCACGATCAGCTTCCAGGGAAACAGCGCGATCTTCGATGGATCGTATCCGGCGGCTTCGGCAATCGGTGGTAAAATCTGCGCATAGGCACCGACGGCGGGAATGAACATGCCCGGGAACCCGCTACCGAGCTTGGTCATTGCCGAATTGATGAAAAACACCAACAGCACCGACGAAAACACCAGCCGCGCGGCAAGCCCCAGGAACCATGACCCGGCCAGAGTTTCCAGCAGCACGAACACCCTGTCGTGCAGACCCCGGATTAAATTGATGATGCGCATGTGACGTTTCCTCCCCCATGGTTGAAGCCGTCGCCAAGGGCAATCACCACCCCGGCATTGAAAATATCCACGAGATGACGTGATGGATCGAAATCCGGATCATCGGCAAGCACCTCGCACACCGTGCCGAGCGCAGTCCCCGCAGCCAGGCTCGCCGTAAATTCAAAAGCGGATGCATCGACGGGCACAACCTGTACCTCTAGCGCCGGGCGGAGGATCAGGGCCTGCTCACGCCGGGGGTCAATGCCGGAGAGATCCGGGGCACCCGTACCCTGATGCGCGTGCCAGATACTTACGGCCGCCGTATCAGATTGCATGAGGCGAAGGCTCGGATGCAGGAGAAGCGTCAGATCATCCAGATCGTCTTCGGGGATACGCGCCAGCGCATCAATCCCGATGGGGTCCGCGTCGGCAGCGTGGTACGCGTCGAGCCAAAGGCGTTCCAGCCGGGCGACGTCGGATAAGAATGGATAATCTTCGAGAACTGAAAACGTGTTGAGAAATGCCGGGAATGTTTTGCCGTACTCAGATAACACCGGCGATGACGGCCGGTTTTTCAGAACATAGGCCTGTGCAACACCATCAAAGAATTCATCGCCGACCAGTTGTCTGGTGACGGGAAAGGTTTCTGCCAGCGCGTCGGATAAAGAGACGGCAATATTGTTCCTGTAAACATTAAACCGCGCGGCACTGCCTTCAAACATCGCCGGGACCGGCCGGGCCGGGTCCGTGAGGGCCGCATCGAACCGGTTCATCATTTCACGCCACATGACGGCTTCCCAAACATATGGTGTGGGCGCGAAGCACCCCCGATATTTTTTCGATCTCGGTCATCAATTTTGGCCATGCCGGCAGGTCGTTATCCCATTCGATCAGACTCGGGACCGGGCCCGTCCGCATCAATGCCTGCGCATAAAGTGCCATCACATCTTCATCAACCGCGCGGTCATGAGCATCGATCAGAAACGGCTCGCCCGCATCGTCCGTCGCCTCGGCATGACCGGCCAAATGAATTTCCCGCACCGCGGCCAGCGGAAACCGGGCGATGTAATCCCCGGCATCCCAGCCGTGGTTGACGGCGGAGACATATACATTGTTTACGTCCAGCAGCAGACCGCAGCCGGTGCGTCGTTGTAGCTCGGCAATAAAATCAACTTCGTCCCAGGTGCTGTCACTGAAACGGACGTATGTGGACGGGTTTTCCAGGAGGATGGTGCGGCCAAGATATGTCTGCGCCTGGTCGATGTGATCGCTGACGCATGTCAGCGTTTCCGCCGTGTACGGCACCGCCAGCAGATCGTTCAGATAGCCGCTCTGATGTGTCGACCAGGCTAGGTGTTCCGACACCAGCGCCGGCTGATACCTGTCCACGACTGTTTTCAGCCGGTCGAGGTGCGACAAGTCCAACGGCTGAGCGCCGCCAATCGACAGGCCGACACCATGCACCGACAGCGGATAGTCCGCCCGGAGCCGTTCGAGTTGGGCATGAGGGGGACCGCCCGCACCCATGTAGTTCTCCGCATGGACTTCGAAGAACCCGACACGGGGACGGGTGTTGATGATCGCTGCAAAATGGCCTGCCTTGAACCCTGCCCCGACGTCTGCGGCGTCGATGGTGGTGATCTCCGGCACATTGCATTTCTTCTCGCTCATCTGTCCCCTCCGCCCATCTCGATCAGCAATGTCCTGGCTTTGCCAGAACGAGCCCGGCCAAAATTAGCTGGGGTTGTCGCGCTGCAGCGGCTCCAGTGAACCTTTGCGATCACCTGGCAATTCCATGGTGACACAGGTCCCCTTGGGCACCAGCTTCCAGGCATTGCCCTGATAATCGACTTTCGACGTCCCGGCACAGGTCGTACCTGGTCCGGCAGCACAATCGTTCTGACCGGCTTTGGAAACGCCATAGCATTTGACGTTCTCGGCAGCGGAGACCGGGGCCGAAAGCGTGGCGGCACCGGCAGTGGCAAGGGCGCCGGCAACAACGGCAGCGGCGGTAAAGGATCGTTTCATAAGCAGATTCTCCTGAAAGCGATTAATCATGTGCCGCCCCATGCGGCACATCTCTCGTATGCCACCGTTTGCAGACAGGAAGAAATCAAGTCACCTCACTAGGACGTGAAGGGCGCGTGAGAGTTTTGCATGATTCGAGACAAGCGCCGTGCGCTCTCCTCAGCATGAGTAAATGACGTCAGCTTTCCGATAACCGCTTTGCGATCATGCGGATATCGGCCCAGGCATCGCGTTTCTTGATCGGCGTACGCAGCAGATATGCAGGGTGGAACATCGCCGTCGCGGCAATCGGATGCGATTGCTGAGCGGTCTGGAATTCATACCATTTGCCGCGCAAGCGGCTGATGCCCTGGGTCTGGCCCAGCATGGTATGGGCTGCCGGTGCCCCGACGCAGACAAGCACCGCCGGATTGACGATTTCAACCAGACGTTCGATGAATGGATGACAGACGGCGGATTCCTGGGTCGTCGGTGTCCGGTTACCGGGTGGGCGCCAGAACACGGTATTGGAAATCAGCACCTGTTCGCGGAACAGGCCGACACTTTCCAGCATGGCATTCAGCAGTTTGCCGCTGGGGCCGACGAAAGGCACGCCCTGGCGGTCTTCGTCCGCACCGGGCGCTTCGCCGACAAACATCAGCCGCGCTTCGGCGGGGCCGTCGGATAACACCAGATTGGTAGCGGTTTTCTTGAGCGGACAGCCCTCGAACCCGGCCAGGGCGTCACGCAACTCGTCGATTGTCCGGGCCGCCCGGGCCAGTTCGACGGCAGTCCTGATCTGGCGGTTATTGTCCACTTCCTGCGGATTGACCTTGGCGCCACGGCTGATGCCGGGGGCATTCTGTGAAGCTGCCGGCTGGCTGGCCGCATTCGGAGCGGGGCGAGACCCGGCAGATGCATCATCCGATGCCGCAGCCATCTCCGCTTTCGACACGGCGAACCGGTCAATCGGTTCATCGGCGATGCACTCATCGCACCCGGCATCGATGTGCCATTGCAGGGCTGTATGGAGTTCGGAAGCATGTTGCATGGGCGCAGCATATCATGCTGCCGGACCCTGAACAGGGCCTGATTCGATCCCTCCGATGATGCCCAATGGCGCATAGTGAGGGGTTTATGGATATTAAGCGTCCGATTTCATCCGTGAAACGCTGAAAACCCCGTGATATAACGCCGGACCTTTTGTAGGTACGTGAATGACTGTGTGAATTGAATCGGTAGGGGCGATCATGAACGACGAAGCGCAAACAGTAGAAACCGTTGAACGCGAAAGCATGGAAGTCGACGTCGTCATCGTCGGCGCCGGTCCATCCGGTCTTTCGGCGGCTATTCGCCTGATGCAGTTGAGCCAGGAACAGGGCCATGAGCTGACCGTCTGCGTTGTCGAAAAAGGTTCCGAGGTCGGGGCGCACATTCTGTCCGGCGCCGTTGTCGACCCGATCGCGCTCAACGAGCTGTTTCCCGACTGGAAAGACCGGGGGGCGCCCATGGGCGTGCCGGTCACCGACAATCAGCACTGGATTCTCTCGGAAAATGGCAGTTCGTCCCTGCCCCACATCATGATGCCGCCGCTGATGTCGAACCACGGATGCTATACCCTGTCGCTCGGCAATCTGGTCCGCTGGCTCGGCGAACAGGCCGAAGCGCTTGGCGTCGAGGTCTATCCCGGTTTTGCTGCCGCCGAAGTTCTGTACAACGACGACGGTTCGGTCAAAGGCATCGCCACCGGCGACATGGGCCGCCAGAAGGACGGCACGCCCGGCCCGAACTTCGAACCCGGCATGGAACTGCACGCCAAGTATACGTTCTTCGCCGAGGGCTGCCGCGGCAGCCTGTCGAAACAGCTGACGGAAAAATTCAATCTGCGCGAAGGCCGCGAACCGCAGACCTATGGCATCGGCATCAAGGAACTGTGGGACGTGCCCGCTGAGAACCACAAGGAAGGCACTGTCATTCACACCCAGGGCTGGCCGCTGACGGACTGCGCCGGGGGCGGGTTCATCTATCATCAGGAAGCCGGCCAGATCGCCATCGGCTTCGTTGTGACGCTGGACTACGCCAACCCGCACCTGTCGCCTTATGAAGAAATGCAGCGATTCAAGACCCATCCGGATATCAAGCGGATGCTCGAAGGCGGTCGCCGTGTGGCCTATGGCGCACGGGCCATCAACGAAGGCGGCCTGCAAAGCGTGCCGAAGCTGGCCTTCCCGGGCGGCTGCATGACCGGATGCGCGGCGGGCTTCGTCAACGTGCCCCGCATCAAGGGCTCGCACAACGCCATGAAGACCGGCATGCTCGCCGCCGAAAGCGCCTTCGCGGCGTTGAAAGCCGGACGCGCCAACGACGAACTGACGGATTACGAACCGGCGTTCCGCACATCCTGGGTCTACAAGGATCTCGACCGTGTCCGCAACGTGCGTCCGGCGCTGTCGAAATTCGGCGTCACCCTCGGCACGCTTTATGGCGGTTTCGATATGTGGATGCGGCAGTTGGGCCTGGGGTTCCTGATGCCCTGGACCTTCTCGCACCATCCCGATCACAAGGCCCTGAAACCGGCCAAGGACATGCCGAAGATCGACTATCCGAAACCGGACGGTGTGCTGACCTTTGACAAACTGACCAATGTCTCGTTCTCGGCGACCAACCACGAAGAAAACCAGCCGATTCACCTGACGCTCAAGGATGCATCCGTGCCGGTGGTGACGAACCTCGATATCTATGACGGGCCGGAAGCGCGTTTTTGTCCCGCCGGGGTTTATGAATTCGTCGCCGACGAGGACAAGGGCGGTGACGCCAAGCGGTTGCAGATCAACGCGCAGAACTGCGTGCACTGCAAAACCTGCGACATCAAGGACCCGACCCAGAACATCAACTGGGTGGTACCGGAAGGCGGCGGCGGCCCGAACTATCCGAACATGTAACTGTTTCACATGATCGGGGACCGGGCGTCCCCACTTGCACTCTGCAATTCAATTTGCAAGGGTGTGTAAGGGACGCGTCTGAAAACCATATCCAAGGACAAAGCCAAACGCGGCGTTTCCCCGTCCGAACGACGATAGCTAGGCAATTCCAATGAAACTGACGACCGATCAGGTCGGCGCCATCGAGCGTCAGACCGGTGCCATTCCCATTCCCGACGACAATCCGGCCAATGAGGCGCTGACCGATGTGTTCGGCGAACACACGTTCTATGCCGATCAGAACGGCCTGCACGTTCTGGAACCGGTGAACGTCGACAGCCAGGATGGTGACCACGCCGAAGTGATTCAGATCGCCCAGTGGACGACCGACGACAAGGACGAACTGCAGCCGATCGAACCGCAGCGGACCGGCGCCGTGCTCGGCCTCGACGAAGAGAGTGCCGCTGCCATAGATGCGGAAGACGCCGCAGAGTCCTGAAGCTGGATCCTGAAGCCGCGTTACTCCGCCGGCTGGTTCGATGCGGTGCGGTTCGAGACTTCGCGCAACTCGTCGGCCAGCTCCTGGCCGGTCTGGGTCCGCGGTTTTGACAGCCCGGCGATCCGCGAATACAGCACCGGCGTCAGCAGCAGCGTGATCGCGGCGGCCATGCCGAGGCCGCCGAAGATCACCCAGCCGATAGCAACCCGGGCTTCCGCCCCGGGACCGGTACCAAGGATCAGCGGCAAGCCGCCGGCAACCGTCGATACCATGGTCATCATGATCGGACGAAAGCGGACCAGGGACGCTTCGCGTGCGGCTTCGAAAGGTGTCATACCGCGCTCACGCAGCTGGTCTGCGAACTCCACCATCAGGATAGCGTTCTTGGCCATGATCCCGGTCAGCATCAGCACCCCGATCTGCGAATAGATATTGATCGACGTGCCGGTCATGAAGAGCGCGAAGATCGCCGCACAGATGCCGAACGGCACCGTCAGCATGACGACCAATGCGCTGGTCAGGCTTTCGAACTGCGCAACCAGCACCAGGAACACGACGACGAACGCAATCAGGTATGTCACCGCCAGATCGTGGGATGTTTCGTTCAGTTCTTTCGCTTCACCGAGGAAGATCAGACCGACGTCGCCGGTCAGCTTGTCAGCGGCCAGTGCGCGGACGGCGTTGATGGCTTCGCTCAGCGTGTGGCCGGGGGCGATGTCGGCGTCAATCTCGATGGCACGGCGCTGCGCATGCCGGTCCAGCTCGGCCGGGACCGAACTTTCCGAAAACGAAATCAGCTGTGACAGCGGCACCAACCGCCCGCCGGATGCCGGTACGTAAAGATTGGCGATATCTGACGGCTCGTTGACCGATTCTTCGGACGCCTGCAGCATGATCGGCACGGCCTTGTCGTTGACCGTCAGCTCGGCAACCTCGAACTTGTCGACCAAAACCTGAATGGTCGTCGCCAGCGCCGCGATATCGACACCAAGATCCGTCGCCCGGCTGCGGTCGATATCGATCGAAAGCTCGGGCTGCGTGGCCCGGAATTCAACCCTGAGATTGGTGATCCATGGCAGGTTGTTCTCGATCTCGCGGACGAACTTGGTGGTTTCCTGGAAGATGTGCGCATAGTCGGCACCGATCAGCGCGATTTCGAGACCGCCGTCGGCATTCCTGAGATTGAGGCTGTTGCCGCGCTGCACCCGTGCCGTCGCGCCGGGCAGGTTCCGCAGTTTCACGTTCAGTTCATTGGCGATGTCGCCCTCGCTGACAGACCGTTGATCCCACGGGATCAGCGGCGCATCAACCTGACCGCGATTGAGATCGTAGCGCCCGGTTATCGTGAACAGGCGTTCGATCAGGCCCTGTTCGATGTACGGCTGGAACAGCTTTTCCACCCATTCCACCTGGCGGTCGGTATAGGGAAGTCCGACCCCGTCCGGCCCGGTCAGGCGCACGGTGACTTTGCCGCGATCTTCCTCGGGGACAAGTTCCTCACCCAGTTGCGTGTAAGCGGAATAGGCCCCGGCAATAACGCCAGCGCACAACAGGAAAACCAGGATCGGCGTGCGCATCACCAGGTCCAGCGGCACGGTATAAATTCTGATGCAGACCCGGCCGATCCGGCTCAGCACGCCGGCCATGCCTTTTGGTTCCTCCGTCTGCTTGCGGTTCGGCAGCTTCGACGACAGCATCGGCACCAGTGTCAGGGCGACAAACGACGAGATCATCACCGTCACCGCGAGGACGAAGCCGAATTCCTGGAACAACCGGCCTGCGGTCGACGGCAGGAACGAGATCGGTACGAACACGGAAACAAGTGTCGCCGTCGTCGCCAGGATCGCGAAAAATACCTGACGTGTGCCAAGCACGGCGGCGGCACGGGTCCGGATACCCTGGCCGCGCAGCCGCTGGATGTTTTCAAGCACGACGATGGCGTCATCGACAACGACCCCTGTCGCCAGCACCATCGCCAGCAACGTGATCAGATTGATCGAGAACCCGAGAATCCAGACCGCCGCAAGAGACCCGACCAGCGCCACCGGAATGGCCACGGTCGGAATGATCGAGGCGCGGATCTGGCCGGTGAAGATCAACAGCACTGCAACCACGATCAGGATCGTGAACCCCAGGGTTTCAAGCAATTCGGCGATCGATCCCTTGATGAACAGGCTTTCGTCGGAAATGGTGTCGATGGTGATTGACGGAATTTGCGTCTTCAGCCGCTCGATCACCTTCGCCACGCCTTCGGCAATGACGATGGTATTGGAACTGGCCTGGCGCACGATGCCGAGGCTGAGCACCGTCCGGCCGTCGAGCCGGACCCAGCTTTCGGCTTCGGCCGGACCGAAGAAGACGGTCGCAACATCGCCGATCCGTACCGGCTCGCGTATGAAAAGGTCTTCGATCTTCTTGGGGTCGATGACCGATGCATTGGCACGCACCAGTACTTCCTGCTCGCGGGACTGAAAGCTGCCCGCCGGTACGTCGTAGCGGGCGTTGCGCATGACATCGGCAACGTCGGCAACGGACAATCCGTAACTGGCGAGGCTCATGGGATCGAGCAGCACCCGGAGCACCTGCTCCTGATCGCCGAAAATATTGATGTCGGCAACGCCTTCGACGGAGGTCAGCTCCGGAATGATCTGATCCTCAACGATGCGGGTCAGCTGTTCGATCTGCAGCTTGTCGCTCCAAACCGCCAGCCTGACGATCGACGATGCATCGGCATCGGCCTTGATAACGGTCAGGTTTTCAACCTGGTCAGGTAGTTCACGTTCAACCCGGCTAACGGCTTCGCGCACATCATTGGCGGCGTCGATCAGATTGACGTTGGGATTAAATACGGCGCGGAGCCGGAAATTGTTTTCCTCGCTCGATGCCGGAACTTCCTTGACGCCGTTGACCCGGGCCACCGCCGCTTCAACGACGCTGGTCACTTCCGCATCCATGGTTTCCGGCGAAGCCCCCGGATAGTCGCCGCGCACGGTCACGATCGGACGATCGACATCGGGCAGTTCACGAACCTCGACGCCCAGCAGGGCCCCGAACCCGGCAATCATGATCAGCAAGTTCAGAACCACGGCCAGATACGGACGGCGCACACTGATCGTCGGCAGATCGTTGACTTCCGACGTCGTATCCAGCCGCTCGGCCATGTTTACGATCCTTCGCTTTGAGAGATATCGACGGTGCGGCCGTTGCGGAGCCGCTGCACACCTTCGACAACGACCACGTCACCCGGTTTCACATCGCCCTCGATCAGAACCTTGTTGTTGAGCCTGCGTTTTGAGACCACGGCAACCCGTTCCGACGCGCCGTCTACGATCCGCCAAACAAAACTTTCTCCGTTCTGCCACTGCAATGCCAACTCCGGTACGCTGGCCAGCATTTCACCCGGCAGATCCAGGTGGACGAAAAACGACATCCCGGGCCGCAGTGAATCGTCCTTGTTCGGGAATGCGGCGCGGACCCGCACTGTTCTGGACACCGGATCGACACGGCTGTCGATCTTGATGATGTGACCTTCGATATCCTTGTCGCGAAAACTCGGCGTGCGTGCCTTTACCGGCATGTCCTGGACAAGCCGCGACAGGTGTCGTTCGGCGACCTCAAACTCGACCTGAAGCGTGGTGCGGTCATCGATGGTGATGATCTCGCTGGCGGCCGTGACCCGGTCGCCGACTTCGACGCGGGGGATGCCGACAATACCGTCAAAGGGTGCCCGCATGGTATGATCGGCAAGGGCTTCGCGGGCCTGGCTCAGTTCAAGCTTGGCACGCTCGAGGATAACTTCCGCATCCTCCACATTGGCTTTTGAACGGACATTGTTATCGCGCAGCCGGCGGGCCCGTTCGAGGGCGTTTTCAGCTTCCTTGACACGGGTATCGGCAACCCGGACCTGAAGCCCCGCGTCACGGGAATCCAGTTTCATGATGACATCGTTTTTCTTGATCAACTGACCGGTTTCAACGGCAAATGACACGATCTCGCCGTCGACGGCGGGGTACATGGTCACCGACAGCCGGGCCCGCGCCGTTCCGATAGCTTCCACCAGAACGCTGTCACGGGATTCGCCGACAGCCTCGACAATAACCGGCACGCCCCTGCTCGCCGGATTGTTCTTCGGTTTTTCAGCCTCGGCCGATGTATTCGTATCAACGGTGGCGTTGGCGAACAGTGGTCCCCACTGATCATATGTGCCCCACAGAACGACCAGCGCCAGAGCGGCAACAGCGATCAGCCGCATCTGCCGCCCACGCCTGGGTGCCGGGCGCTCGGCCGCCACCGGATTTTCCTGATTATCCTGTGATAATTTTTCGTCCACTACTGGGACCCTAACCTCATCTGTTTGCCGAAACCGGGAATAGGACCCGCAACGGCAAATTAAACGTGCAGGGTTCCAGGCACATCCCTTTAACCTCTGCTGAACCGGGCTTAACCCCTACGGTGAGGCGGTTCCGTTAAAACCGCAAATATTCCCAAATATTGTTGCATGTTATCTGGGGATTCCAAAACCGATATCAAGCAGCGCCTTTATTTTGACACCAGCCCGTCCGCCCCGTTAAACAAGCAATCAAGCCTGCCAGATATTTCTTGAAACACCGGACCACCAGCATGACCGATGCAGCCCCCGAGCAGACGGAACCGGATCTTGTCGACAGCCCCTATGCATGGGGCCGTCTGGCGATTTCGCTGGCAATGAGCACGGTCGGCGGGATCGGCCTCTGGTCGGTGGTGGTGACCCTGCCGGTCATCGAAACCGAATTCGGCATCGATCGCGGCGGGGCGTCCCTGCCCTATACCGCCACCATGGTGGGCTTTGCCATCGGCGGCATTGTCATGGGGCGTCTGGCCGACAGGTACGGCATATTCATTCCGCTCGTCGTCGGGACCCTGATGCTGGCGATCGGCTATGCCGCCGCCTCGCAGGCGGAAAGCGTACTGACATTCATGCTGGCGCAGTCACTGCTGATCGGCATGATGGGCAGTGCGGCGACGTTCGGCCCCCTTGTCGCAGATGTCTCGCTTTGGTTCGAGAAGCGCCGCGGCATCGCCGTCGGCATTGTCGCCAGCGGCAATTACCTGTCCGGCACCATCTGGCCGCCGATCCTGTCCAACCTGATTCAGACCGTCGGCTGGCGGGAAGCGCATCTGTGGATTGCCGTGACCTGTATCGTGCTGATGCTGCCGATGGCGTTCATGCTGCGCCGCCGCGCCGACACCTCGGAAAGACCAAACGTTCTGGGGTCGGCACGTGGATTGCGGCCGGGCGGCATGTCGCTCCGAAGCGTGCAAATTCTTCTGATCATCGCCGGTCTGGCTTGCTGCATCGCCATGTCGATGCCGCAGGTACATATTGTCGCTTACTGCGGCGATCTCGGCTATGGCGTCGCACGCGGCGCGGAGATGCTGTCGATCATGCTGGGGCTTGGCGTTGTCAGCCGTATCACCTCCGGCTTTATCGCCGACAAGATTGGCGGTCTCGGCACATTGCTGCTGGGTTCGACCCTGCAATGTGCGGCCCTGCTGTTTTATATCCCGTTCGACGGACTGGTTTCGCTGTACGTGGTTTCGGCTCTGTTCGGTCTGTCCCAGGGCGGTATCGTGCCCAGCTATGCGATGATCGTCCGCCAGTATTTTCCGGCCCGCGAAGCGGGCGCCCGCGTCAGTCTCGTCCTGATGACCACCGTGATCGGCATGGCCGTCGGCGGCTGGATGTCGGGTGAAATCTATGACATGACCGGATCCTATCAGGCGGCCTTTATCAACGGCATCGCATGGAACCTTTTGAACATGGCAATTGCCTTCTTCCTGTTGATGAATCAGCGCCAGCGCCGCACCGCCTGAATTCTTCGGCCCCTATCAAGCGCGGGCTGGTCATGGCCGAAGCGGGACACTACACTCGCGTTAACCGCAAAACTGCGGCCAAGCACAGCGG
Organism: Rhodospirillales bacterium; assembly: GCA_965227245.1. Lineage (GTDB taxonomy): Bacteria > Pseudomonadota > Alphaproteobacteria > Rhodospirillales > Casp-alpha2 > UBA4479. Next base: position 563,382 of record OZ245728.1, read on the forward strand.
AGAGCACTGCATGCCCCCTATCACCCGCCTGTTTCACCCCGTGACCGCCCGTGCCCTTGGCATATCGGTATTCGCAGTTTCCGTGATCCTGGCGCCCCCGTCCCACGCCGCTTCCGAAGATGCCGCATCTTCGCTTTCCGGCAATTTTCTGGCCGGGCATGTGGCCCAGAAACGAAGCGATCTGCCTGCCGCCATTCATTATTTCAGCCGGGCGCTTGAACAGGATGCCATGCAGCCGGATGTACTGCGCCGGACCTTTCTGTTTTCGGTCATGGACGGCCGGATCGAGGACGCCCTGAAGCTGGCAAAAGTGTATCTTGAAGATGAGAATAAAGCGCCCGTCGCTAACCTGACCATGGCCATCGAAGATGCCCGACAGGAAAAATGGCAAGCCGTGATCGACCGCATGTCGAAGCTCGACGCGACCGGTCTCAACGGATTTACGGCCCCAATGCTCACGGCCTGGGCGACATTTGCCAAGGGTGATCTGAAGGCCGCGCTGGACCTCCTCAAGCCGCTTCGCGATCTTGGTGGCACCCGCATTCTGCATGATCTGCATGCCGGTCTGATGCATGAGCTGGCCGGTGAATTGGCTGCTGCGGAAACCTATTATCTGGCCGTCACCGAAGAAGACGAAGGCTCGTCACTCCGCACTTCGCGCATTCTCGGCACGCTTTACGAACGCCAGGGCAAAACCAAGGAAGCCAAGGCGATCTTTGATCTCTATCAGAAATCGCAACCCGGCACCTCATTTCTCGATGTCGATCTTGACCGCATCGAGGATGCCGATATCAAAGAGGCCCCGATCCTTGTCCGTAATGCCAAGGACGGCATTGCCGAAGCGCTGTTTGGTATCTCTTCCTCGCTGAATCAGCAGGGCGGCAGTGAAACCGCTCTGGTGCTGGCCCGGCTGGCGCTGCATCTGCGCCCCGACTTCCCCGTCATGCGCTATATGGCGGCCGGCATTCTGGAAGGGCTGGAACGCTACGAGGATTCCATCGAAGTCTATAAGGCACTACCGGACGGCACACCCTTCAGCCGTGCTGCGAAGCTTCGGATCGCCCGCAATCTGGATCGCATCGGTGATTTTGACGGTGCCGTTGCACTGCTGAAGAAGACCGCCGACACATACAGTGACGACCCCAGACCGATGGTCTCTCTCGGCGATACCTATCGCCGCCACGAAGCATGGTCGGACGCCATCAATGCCTATGACGGGGCCATCGAGCGGATCGGGACCCTTCAACCACGCCACTGGCAGCTTCTGTATTCCAGGGGCATCGTTCTTGAACGGGCCAAACAATGGGACCGCGCCGAAGCGGATTTCCTCAAAGCGCTTGAATATGAGCCGGACCAGCCGCTGGTGCTGAACTATCTCGGCTACTCCTGGGTTGAACAGCGCAAGAACCTCGAGCGGGCGCTGGAAATGATCAAAACCGCGGTCTCGAAACGCCCGCACGACGGCTACATCACGGATAGCCTGGGATGGGTCTATTACCAGTTCGGCCGTTATGACGAGGCCGTGCCGGAACTTGAACGCGCCGTTGAACTGCGCCCCGAAGACCCGGTGATCAACGACCACCTGGGAGATGCCTACTGGCAGGTCGGACGCCGACTCGAAGCCACCTACCAGTGGAATCATGCCATCGTGCTGGGGGCCGACGAAGAGTTGAAAGCCAAAATCGAGAAAAAACTCAAGGACGGCCTTTTCGAGGAAGCCGGTCAAGTCATCAAGACCAAGACGAATGGCGGCTGAAGCCCCGGTCCGTGAGCCCGCACCGGCGAAAATCAACCTGTACCTTCACGTTACGGGTCAGCGCCCGGACGGCTATCATCTCCTCGACAGTCTTGTCGTGTTCGCCAACACCGGCGACCGGCTGGAAGCCGTTCCGGCGGATACGCTGAAACTGACCTATCAGGGACCGTTTGCCGACGCGCTCCCCGACCCGGACGGCAATCTGGTGATGCAGGCGGCGCGTGACATGGCCGACGCTTTCGGGATTTCAGAAGGCGCCCATTTAACATTGTTCAAGAACCTGCCGGTCGCCAGCGGCATCGGTGGCGGCTCGGCGGATGCCGCAGCGACGATGCGGGCCTTGATGCGGCTTTGGCAGATCAATCCTGAAGACGGGAAAATCGGCAAGATCGCTTTGTCGCTCGGGGCAGATGTACCGGTATGCCTGATCAGCCGGCCCGCGGTGATGCGTGGTGTCGGTGAAGACCTGAGCCTGATTCCGGCGTTCCCGGAACTGCCGATGATTCTCGTCAATCCGGGGGTCGGCGTTTCGACACCCACGGTATTCAAGGCCCGGCACGGCGATTTTTCCCGCCCTGTCGACTGGACCGCCAACGGCGGCGGAACAGAGGCACAGGCGACGGTGCTGGCCGCCCTGCAGCAAACCGCCAATGATCTGCAGGCCCCGGCGATCACTCTGACACCGGTGATCGGCGAGGTTCTGGCTGCGCTCGGCGAACAGGCAGGTGCCCGGCTGGTCCGCATGTCGGGGAGCGGCGCCACCTGCTTCGCCCTGTTCGACGATGATTCCGCCGCCCATGCGGCGGCCCACGCCATCGCTGATGCCCATCCCGGCTGGTGGGTGCAGGCCGCGCAGATTTACGCAACCTGAATGGGCCCGGTCGCGCGATTTCAAGACCCGTTCCGAATGTCCGGAATGTCGCATAGACGGGCTTGCCCCATCCGGGCGGTTGCACTATTTTCGGCCTCGCTCATCCGACCGGGCAGCCGGACGGTGACAAATGGGGTGTGGCGAAGTGGTTTAACGCACCGGTTTTTGGTACCGGCACTCCTAGGTTCGAATCCTAGCACCCCAGCCATCCAAAAAGCCCCTGCGGGGGCTTTTTGCCCGTTCAGGGCCGTGGAAAAGTTTTTCCTGTACTCGACTGGGTCAGGGGACTATTTTCCGGGCCGTGGCACAGTTGGGGTGTGGCGAAGTGGTCTAACGCACCGGATTCTGATTCCGGCACTCCTAGGTTCGAATCCTAGCACCCCAGCCATTACCGCACACAAAATGACCCGCTTACAGCGGGTCTTTTTGTTGGCGGCGCCGTCGTGCGTTACGACGAAGATACCGACACAAGAATATCCGGGGTATGTTCTACGGGAAAGTTGACGGAATTCCTGATGAAGCACTTCGCGCTCGCCTCTGCATGAAGTGCGTTCGCCCTCGCCACGTCAGCCCCCGGCGCAAGAGTGATCGACGGCCGCAATACCACGCGCTCGAAATGACCGCCATCCGCCGTTTCCCGCATCACACCCATCGCCGCGTCCGAGTAGCTTTCAACGATAATGCCGTTGACCGAGCACAGATGCAGATACCAGAGCTTGTGACAGGCGGATAATGACGCAACCAGCAGTTCTTCGGGATTCCAGCGCTCTGGGTCGCCGCGGAACGCCGGATCGGATGAACCGTCAATCGGCGTCTTCCCGTCAGCCGCAATCACATGCGTGCGCTGATAGCTGTCGTATGTGCGCGTGCCCTCTCCGGCATTCCCGGTCCACGTCACGTTGACATTATAATGATGCAGCTTGCTCATGATCGTCGGTCCCGTTTTCGGCATATTGATGAGGTTTACTAGCCGCTGAGGATACCCGGTAACCACAGCGCCAATTGCGGAAAAATCGTCAGGAACGCCGCACCGATGGCCATGAGGATGAAAAACGGCGTCGCCGCCCGGGCAATGGTATTCAGGGTCTCGCCGCTGATCCCCTGCAACACGAAAAGATTGAAGCCGACCGGAGGCGTGATCAGGCCCATTTCGACCATGATCACCAGAAACACGCCGAACCAGATCGGATCGAACCCGGCCTGCTGGATCAGGGGTAGGGTGATCGGCAGCGTCATCACGGTGATCGATATCCCGTCCAGAAATAGCCCCAGCAGAACGTAAAACACACCCAGCAGCAGAATCAGCAGATAGGGTCCGAGATCAAGCGCCGAAATCGCCGTGGCGATCTGCACCGGCACGTGCAGAAACCCCATCGACGACGAGAGCAAGGCCGCTGCGGAGAGGATCAGACAGATCATGCACGATGCCTTGACCGCGCTCATGATCGCCGCCGCGAACATGGCGAATGAAAACTGCCGCAATATGCAGGTCATCAGCACGGTGGCCGTGACCCCGATAGCCGCGGCTTCGGACGGCGTCACGTAACCTGAATAGATGCCACCGAGCACGATGATGATCAGCGCCAGGATCGGCAGAAGATGCCCAAGTCCCTTCAGTTTCGCATAGGGTGCGCCCCGCGTTCCCCCTGAGGGCGCCTTGGTCTTGTCCCAGATGCAGACCCCGGCAATGTAGGCGGAATAAAGTCCGGCGATAACCAACCCGGGCACGACGCCTGCGATAAACAGCTTGGAAATAGATACCTCGGCCAGAACCCCATAGATGATCATCAGGATCGACGGCGGGATCAGGAGGCCGAGACTGCCGGCCCCGGCCAGGGAGCCGACCGTCAGGCTCCTGTCGTAATGCCGCTCGCCCAGCGCCGAACAGGTCATCTTGCCAACCGTTGCCGTAGTGGCGGTGCTGGAGCCGCTGACGGCGGCAAACACCGTGCAGCCCAGCACGTTGGTATGCAAAAGCCGGCCCGGAATATCCTCAACCAACGGTGCCAGCCCCTTGAACAGGCGCTCGGAAATGTCTGTTCTGAAAATCAGTTCCCCCATCAGGATGAACATCGGGATCGCGGCCAGTTCCCAGGCGCTGGAACTTCGCCAGATGATGCCCTTGGCGATCGCCCCGATCCGGTCAATGGGGAAGTCGAGCACGATCACCATCGCCGTCATGCTGAGCAGCATCAGGCCGGAGAATATCCAGATTCCAAGGCCCAGGTATAATGCCAGAAAAATGAAAACGATCAGCGAGGCATAAAGCGGTTCCATCAGCGGCGATGCTCCATTTTCAGCGCATCGCGATGGTATTCGTCCGTCTCCGTATCTTCGCCGTTACCGGCGTTCACCGGTCCGCCAAAACAGATCAGCAGCAGATAGGCGCTGAGGCGCAACAGCAGGATCGTGATCCCGACCGTAACCATGGCTTCGGGTATCCACAGCGGCGTCGCCGCCACGGTCTCGCTGACCGTGCCGCGATTGAAATTCCGCATCACACTGATCAGAAAGTACCAGTGCAGCAATCCCATCACCAAAAGCGTCATGACGCCTGCGAATATTTCGAGTATCCGCCGCGCCTGGCTGTTCGGCTGCAGTCGGGCCAGCAGGATGTTGACGCGGATCAGCGCTCCTTCCTGCAGGGCATAACCCGCAGCAAGAAACGTCATCGATGCCGTGCCGTAGCCGACGTATTCATCCAGAGAGAATGTCGAGGTGGAAAAAGCCCCGCGCAGGAAAACTTCCAAAATGACATGCCCCGTCATGAGCACGAGGATGACTGCCGCCAGCACGGCCCCTGCTGTCGCCAGCCGGGCCGTGGCCTTGTCCAGTGCAAGGGCGAGCGAGCGTCCGGCGTGCAGGATCATGTATCGAGCCCCGCCATGCAGATGTATTTGAGTTCGAGAAAATCATCGATCCCGTACGCCGACCCTTCGCGGCCGATCCCGGATTCCTTCATCCCGCCGGCAGGCGCAATTTCCGTCGACATGACGCCCGTATTGACGCCGACGGACCCGCATTCCAGGGCGTCGGCAACCCGCCACACCCTGCCGATGTCTCGCGAAAACACGTAGGCCGCCAGACCGTAGCGGGTATCGTTGGCAATGCGGATCGCCTCCGTCTCGCCGCTGAAGCGAATAAGCGGCGCTACAGGGCCGAATGTTTCCTCGTACATGACGATCATATCATCGGTCACATCGGACAGCACCGTCGGTGCAAAGAAGGTCCCGGCCATGTCGTCCCGCCCGCCGCCGCACAGCAGCGACGCCCCTTTGGCCAAAGCATCCTCGACGTGACGCTTAACTTTCTCGACGGCGCTTTCATTGATCAGCGGACCAATATCAACGCCATCGTCAAAACCGTTCCCGACCTTCAGGGCCTGCACGCGGTCGGTGAATTTCGCCGCAAACTCGTCATAGACCTCATCCTCGATCAGCAAGCGGTTTGCACAGACGCATGTCTGCCCGGCGGTGCGGAACTTCGAAGCCAGCGCCCCTTCGACGGCGGCGTCGATGTCCGCATCCTTGAAGACGATGAACGGAGCATGACCGCCCAGCTCCAGCGTGACCTTCTTGACCGTATCCGCACAGCGCCGCATCAGAAGTTTCCCGACTGCCGTCGATCCGGTGAAGGAAACCTTGGCAACAAGGGGATTTTCAGTCGCTTCATTGCCGACACCGGCGGGGGCATTCGTGGTGATGACATTGAATACACCGGGCGGCATGCCGGCTTTTTCTGCCAGTACCGCCAGCGCCAGCCCGGACAACGGCGTCGCTTCCGCAGGCTTGAGCACGACCGTGCAGCCCGCTGCCAATGCCGGCGCGCATTTTCTGGGGATCATCGCCGAGGGAAAGTTCCACGGTGTCACGGCAAATACCACACCGATCGGCTGCTTTCTCACCAGAACCCGACGATCGGCGGCGTATTCAGGAATGATGTCGCCGTAGACGCGCTTCGCTTCTTCGGCGTACCACTCGATATAACTGGCTCCGAACAGCACCTCGCCTTTTGCTTCCGCTATCGGCTTTCCCTGTTCGGCGGTCATGATCCGGGCAAGATCGTCAACATGATCGAGTACCAGCGCATGCCAGCGTTTCAGGACGGCCGCACGTTCTTTTGCCGTCATTCGGCGCCATGCCGGCAGCGCGGCGTGTGCGGCTTCGATGGCTTTACGCGTGTCATCCGCGTTCATGTCCGGCACCTGTGCCAGCGAAGCCCCCGTCGCCGGATCGACGACGTCATAGGTTGCGCCGCTCTCGGACTTAACCCACGCGCCATTGATGTAGGCTGCATCGAAAATACGGTTCTTCAGGCCGCTGCCGGTCAGTTCATTCATGATCTAGTCTCGATTCCAGTATTCGGTAAGAAAAAAGTGGCGGAAGACAGCCCGGATTTATGGTCCGGCAAACCGGCTGCCTTCCGCCCATAGCGTGCTAATGACCTGGGACAGGGAGTCAGTTAGACGCGCGTGACCGATAGGCCGACATGATTGCCTTGCCGTCGTCACCCATTTTGGCCAGCCAGTCGTCCAGTACCGCCTGCGCAGCTATCTGCAATTTGGCGACCAGTTCCTTCGGCGCTGCGACGACGGTGACCTTGTTCTCTTCAAGAATTTTCGCATTCCGTTCGACACGGGCCGCCACCCGGCGCCAGTTCTCTGCCTGGGTTTCAGCAACCGCCTTGTCGAGCGCGGCACGCTGATCGGCAGACAGTCCTTTATACGTGTCCAGGTTCATATGCGTCATGTTGATGGCGATGCTGTACGGCACGGCGTTGAAGTGGGTCAGGTGTTCCCAGAATTTGCCGCTGATACCGCTTTCATCGGACGTCAGCACGGCATCGATGCCACCGGTGCTGAGCTGCGGGACCACATCGGCCCAGCTCAGCTGGACCGGCGCTGCACCGATCGCCTTGAGCGTTTCAAGCCCGGCCGCATCGTAAGTGCGGATTTTCAAATCCTTGAGATCATCCGCCGTCTTTACCGCCTTCGATGCCCAGATGCCGGTCGGGGTATAGGGTGAGGCATACAACAGTTTCTGATTATGCTTTTCGAAGACCTTCTCATAATAAGGCTTGGCGACTTCGAACATCGCAATCGCATTGTCGAGACTCGGCGCCTGAAACGGCATCGCGGACAGGGCAAACACCGGATCGATGCCGCTGAACACACCGGTATAGGTTCCGGCGATCGGCACCGCACCATCACCGACGGCATCAAAATGGTCTTTCGACTTGAAACCGAGCGCCCCGCCGAAATGCGGTGTCACCACGATTTGACCGCCGGAATGTTTCTTCACCGATTCGACGAAGAAAGTGTCGGCCTGACCAACGAGCGACTGGGCGCTGTATTCATTGGCAAGGTCGAGTTTGACTTCAGCATTGGCGCTGGCAACCGTCAGAATGCCGGCAAATGCCAGACCGGTAACAAGGCACGTCTTCCTGGGAATAAACATTTTCGCCTCCTGTTTATGGCTTTGGTTTTGAAGTGACTGACGTTTCTGTTCGGATCATGCCGGCATGCCTGTCAGCCGTTTTTCATTCGCGATCTGCACCAGGGTGTCGTCGCTTGTGAAATCCAATGGCCCGGTTTCAGGGCTCATGATGTATGGGCATGCATGCTTGCGGCGTGGATATGCCGGGTCCGGCAGGTTGTCGTCGACGTTGTAGGCGAAATAGAGGTTCCGCCTGTCGTTCCTTGACGTGTTCTGCTGCGATCCGTGAACGAGAAGACCGCCGAACAGAACAACGGTTCCCGCCTTGCCGGTACATTCGACGGTACCGGCGGTTTTCGAAAGCCGGTCGACCTCCTCGTCCGGAACCACATGCAATGCATAACTTGTTGTCGTCGTGTCGTACTTCGATTTGATCAAGCCGGCTTTATGGGATCCGGGAATGAACCGCAGCGGGCCGCTTTCGTGCTCGGTATCGTCGAGCATGATGAGAACACTCAGCATCTGCCGATGGCCGCCTCCGGGGACGCCGTCCTCGACCCAACTGCCGTAATCCTGATGCCACTGAAATACATCGCCGCGCCCGGCGATCTTGTAGTTCAGGCGCGACTGATAGAGGTACGCCCTTTCACCCATCAACTGACGGACAGGCCCGAAGATCCGCGGCATTGCCATTGCCGTCCGGCACGCCGGGGAATCCATCTCAACGCACCATGCGGCACGCAGGGTCTCGCCGTCTTTTTCATAGACATTCGCATCCGGATGGCCGCGCTGATCGGTACGGAGGATTTCAGCCTCTGCCTGAAGCAGCCGCACTTCCGCCGGTGTCAGTATCCCGTGAAGAACGATGAAGCCGTCTTCGTCATATTGTCTGATCTGTTCTTCTGTCAGTTCCATGTGCGTGTCTCCCAAGTAAATAATTTCATTAACTCCGACGTGCGTCGGTGGCGGGTGATTCAGGTGTCGTGTTCATTGAGGTAAATCCGGGCAAAGCCTTCCTTGATGACTTCGCGGATCTGATCCGTGCGCCTGGAGATATGATCCGAGACAAGACGCTGGCATTTCTGCGCATCGCGTGCGCGAACCGCCGAAACGATGTTCAGGTGCTCGCACTCGGTCTGTTGCAGACGGCCATCCATATCGACCCAGCGGGCAAACCGGATACGTGCGGTGATGTTGTCGAGTGTCCGGACGATCTCCTGGTTCCCGGACATGACCGACAGGCGATGATGAAAGGTTTCGTCGATATCTAGTTGCGTCATCATGTCGAGCGAATGGCTCTTGGCGCCTTCGGTCAGGCAATATTTTTCAAGTACGGAAATGTCATCATCAGTGGCCCGCTCGACCGCCAGGGTCACAGCGAACACTTCCAGTTCGCAGCGCAGTTCATAAAGATCGAACACTTCCTTGGCTTCAAACGGACGGCAACGGAACCCACGATGCATATCGAATGTGAAGAAGCCCTCGCTGGCCAGCCGGTTGAGGGCCTCCCTGAGCGGGGTCCGGCTGACCTGAAGACGCTCGGCGAGCCTGCCTTCATTCAGCGTCTCGCCCGGACGAAGTTTGTACATCATCGCGAGATCGCGAATTTCCCGATAGGTGCGGTCCGCCGCAGATGTAGATTTCTGGGTTTTTTGCTCGACCATCATCGCATCCCTTCTGATATTTTTTAATGTATACATTATAATATTATAGTCAATATATTTTCTGGAACACGATAAAATTCTATTAATGCATTGTTATTGAATGGTTTTATATAGGCCTGCCTGATCAGGTCGTGGATTTCATCGATCGCCAGGCTTGAATAAAATGATGCCATCGCCTGTTGCCGCGATTGGCAACTGCCCGCAAAGCGGCCCGTGATTGGATTCTTTCGGCAGGGGTGTATAAACAGCGTATGCAAACCACGGACCGTCAGCATAAGTCCTCGGACGAGCGCGCCAAAAGCGGCGTTGAAATCGCCTACAGCGCCCTCAAGGAGCTTTGCGTGAATTATGAGCTACGCCCCGGCGAAGCCATCAATGCGGATCAGGTTTCAAAGCAGCTCGGTCTCAGCCGAACCCCCGTCCGCGAAGCCCTGAACCGGCTTGCTGTTGAGGGATTGCTGCGTTTCGTGCCGAACAAGGGATATTCGGCGCGGGAACTCGACGTCACCGAAATCGTCGAGCTGTACGAGTTACGCGTCGCCGTGGAAACCGCTGCCTTCCGCATGGCCTGTTCGCGAGCCAGTGATGAAGAGATCTCGGCCCTGGCCACTTATTGGCGTGATGTCGGCAGAAATTACGAGGCCATGACGGTGCCTGAAATCGCCCGCAATGACGAGGGCTTCCACGACCGCCTGATCGCGCTGGCCAAAAACGAGCAGATTCTGAGAACCGTGCGTCAGGTCGCTGATCGGATCAGGTTCTGCCGCATGATCGACCTTGAGAACCGGACCCGCCGTGGCCCGCTTTATGACGAACATATCGATATTCTCGATGCCCTGCGTACCCGCGATGCCGAGGTTGGCGCAGAGGCGCTGCGTGAACACATCAGCATGAGCCGCGATCAGGCCATCGAGGTCATCAAGGAAGGCTTGGCCCGCATTTACATGCGCGGCAAAACACCCCTGCAGGCGAGCGGCGATTGAGCCCTCACTGCAGCCCCGTGACGGCTGCCATCTGAACCGAGCGCCTCAGCCGCGTGCATCTTCGCGAATCATGTCCGCGCCTTTTTCGGCGATCATGATGGTCGGTGAGTTCGTGTTGCCGCTGGTGATCGTCGGCATCACCGACGCATCGATCACCCGCAAACCCCTGACACCCCGCACACGCAGGCGCTCGTCTACGACCGCCAGGTTGTCGTTGCCCATCTTGCAGGTGCCGACCGGATGGAAAATCGTCGTCCCGATATCCCCTGCCGCGTGGGCCAGAGCCTCATCATCCATGTAATCGGGTCCGGGCTTGAATTCCTCCGGTGCGAATTTCTGCAACGCCGGCTGGGCGATGATTTTCCGCGTCAGCCGGATACTGTCGGCGGCGACCTTGCGGTCGGCCTGCGCCGTCAGATAGTTCAACCGGATCGCAGGCTTGGCCATCGGATCGGCGGATTTGATATGGATTGAGCCCCGGCTTTCCGGACGCAGGTTGCAGACACTGGCAGTGAACGCCGGGAACGAATGCAACGGCTCGCCGAACTTGTCGAGGGACAGGGGTTGCACGTGGTACTGGATATTCGGCGTTTCGTACTGCGCGGAGCTTTTGGCGAAGGCCCCCAGTTGCGATGGCGCCATGGTCATCGGGCCGCGACGGAACAGGGCATACTGCAGGCCGATCTTCGCCTTGCCGAGCAGGGAATTGTACTGCTCGTTGAGGGTCGTCACCCCATCGACCTTGTAGATACAGCGGATCTGCAGGTGATCCTGCAGGTTCTCGCCGACACCGTCGAGTGCGTGTTTGACGTCGATCCCATGTTCTTTCAGGACATCCGGACGGCCGATCCCCGAGACTTCAAGGATTTGCGGCGACCCCACCGAACCGGCGGCGAGGATCATTTCACCCCGGGCTTCGATCGTCGCGTCTTCATCGCCTTGCATCAGCTCGGCACCGGTGACGCGCCCGTCACGGATCGTCAGTTTCCTGACCTGCGCATGGGTGAAGACCGTCAAATTTTTCCGGTTTTGCGCCGGGCGCAGGAACCCTTTCGACGTGCTCCAACGCCAGCCGGCCTTCTGGTTGACCTGGAAATAACCGACCCCTTCATTGTTACCGCGGTTGAAATCGTTGGTCAGCGGCAGGCCCGCCTGATGCGCGGCATCACGGAAAGCATCCAGGATATCCCAGCGCAGACGCTGTTTTTCAACCCGCCATTCGCCGCCCTCGCCATGGAATTCATCGGCGGGCATGGCCAGTTGATCCTCTGATTTTTTGAAGTAGTGCAGGACATCGTCCCAGCCCCAGCCGGTGTTCCCGAACTGGCGCCATTGGTCATAATCACGGGCCTGTCCGCGCATGTAGATCATTCCGTTGATCGACGAGCAGCCGCCCAGCACCCGGCCACGCGGGTAATTGAGCTGTCGGCCGTTCAGGCCTTCGTCCGGTTCCGTCTTGAACCCCCAGTCGGTGCGCGGATTGCCCATGCAGTAGAGATAACCGACGGGAATATGAATCCAGAAGTAGTCGTCCTTGCCGCCCGCTTCCAAAAGTGCAACGGACACATCCGGATCTTCCGACAGGCGGTTGGCGAGCACGCAGCCGGCACTACCGGCACCGACGATCACGTAATCGAACGAACCCAGCTGCTTCATGATTCGAATGCTCCCCCATCCCGTAAACCTGCACATAACGTCCCACAGACGCGGAAAACAGGCAATTCCCGCCGTGTGAATAAGTCACATTCCGCTGAAAATGCCGTTGCCTCTTGGATTCGATCCGCAAATGGCGTTACGCTGTCGGGATAACAATGAATGAAGTGCCCGACGGGCCGCACCATTCATCGTATCAATAAAAAGACGGACGACGTGCACCGCGGCGGTCCCCTCGGGCCTGGACAAGACATCCGGGGAGGAACCGTTCATGACCAGAAAACATCCCGTCTCACCACGCGCAGCCTTGATTGCCGGCCCTTATTCATCGGGCAAGACATCGCTGCTTGAAGCGCTGCTTGTCGAAGCCGGTGCGCTCAACCGGCGCGGCACCGTCACCGACGGCAGCAGTCTTGGGGACGCCTCGGCGGAAGCCCGCGAGCATGCCATGTCAACGGAAGCGAACATCGCCAGCACCGATTATCTTGATGAGCATTGGACATTCATCGACGTGCCGGGCTCTGTCGAACTGCATCAGGATATGCTGAATGCAATGGATGTCTGCGACATCGCGGTTGTCGTTTGCGAACCCGAACCGGACAAGGCTGTAGCGCTGGGGCCAATCCTACGCGCAATGGACAGCGCCGGGCTGCCGCATATCGTCTTCATCAACAAGATGGACCAGCTCCGCGCCAGCGTTCGCGAGACCCTCGAAGCGCTGCAATCCGTCTCAGACCGGCCGCTGGTCCTGCGGGAAATCCCGATCAGGGACGCAGAGACCGTCAGCGGGCATGTCGATCTGGTGTCGGAGCGGGCCTTCAGTTGGCGTGAGGGCCAGCCGTCGAACCTCGTCACCCTGCCCGAAAGCCTACAGGACCGCGAAACCGAAGCACGCACCGTGCTTCTGGAAAGCCTTGCTGATTTCGACGACACGCTCCTGGAAAAACTGCTTGAGGATGTCATTCCGTCGACCAATGAGGTTTATGCGAATTTGACCCGCGATCTGGCTGGGAACCTGATCGTACCGGTGTTCTTCGGCTCGGCGACCCACGGCAATGGCATACGTCGTTTGATGAAAGCGTTACGCCACGAAGCCCCGGATGTAGCCGAAACGGCTTCTCGGCTGAATATCGATGCGACGGACGAAGTCCGGGTGAGGATATTCAAGACCGTGCATGCAGGACATGCCGGCAAACTGTCTTACGGACGGCTGATGCGGGGACGCATATCGGAGGGCGACACGCTGGGCGGCGTCCGTCCGGCCGGACTGAACCGGATCTTCGGCACCAATACCGAGCGGCTCAATACCGCCGAAACCGGTGATGTCATCGGGTTCGGCAAGATGGACAACATCGCCACAGGTGATCTGCTGGGGGCGGATGCGGTTGTGGCCGGCGCCGATCCGGCACCGGCGCCGCTCTACGGTCTGGCAATCCGTGCTGAACGCCGATCCGACGACGTCAAACTGCCGGCCAATCTGCAGAAAATCCTTGATGAAGACCCCTCCCTTTCGACGCAGCACGACGATACCACGGGGGAATATGTTTTGCTTGGACAGGGCGACATGCATCTCAGGCTCGCGCTTGAAAAACTCGCCAATCGAAGCAGCCTGTCGGTCGTCGCCACAGCCCCCAGGGTCGCCTACCGTGAAACCATCAGAAAACCGGTCAGTACCCACGCCCGCCATAAGAAACAATCCGGCGGACATGGCGAATTCGCCGACGTCCACATCGACATCAAACCGCAAGGACGGGGAGACGGCTTCGGGTTTTCCGACACCATCCACGGCGGTGCCGTCCCGAAGCAGTATATTCCCGCCGTCGAAGCCGGGGCCCGCGAAGCCCTGCAAACGGGCCCCCTCGGCTTTCCCGTGGTCGATGTCGCCGTGACCCTGACGGATGGGCAGTTTCATGCCGTCGATTCTTCGGAAATGGCCTTCCGCAAGGCCGGGGCTCAGGCCATCCGCGATGCCCTGCCCGATGCCGGCCCGGTCTTGTTGGAGCCGATCAATGATGTGACGATATCGATCCCTAATGCCTATACCGCGCGTATTCAAAGGATCATCACGTCGCACCGCGGTCAGATTCTCGGTTATGATGCGAAATCCGGCTGGGACGGATGGGATGAGGTTTCCTGCCAGATGCCAGCTTCGGAAATGCACAACCTGATCGTCGAAATCCGGTCCTCGACACAGGGCGCCGGAACATTCCAGGCCACATTCGACCGCCTCCAGGAGCTGACCGGCAAGGACGCTGACAAGGTGATCGAAGCGCACGCCCAGGCAGCGGACTGATAGGTAGCAGATCGGTCAACAGATTTGAAACTAACCCTGCTTTCGGGCTGCGCCTTCGAACGGGTTATATGATTTTCCGTCTGTGCCGTTTACGGTTGAATAATCCGACCATACATTCGTGCGACGTTCGCGGGGAATTTCATGGCTGCGGGTAGCACACTTGACAAGTGTGAAATAACGACAAACATATTCATAAATTATAATTTATATAATTTGAATATTAATGGGAGGTGTTTTGATGCTGAGCGGTTGGCTGGGCAAATGGGTTATGTCGAAGGCTGCAGGATTTGCGCCTGTTGCGCTGATGGCATTGCAGGTCTTCCTGGCCGACGTTCCGACAGCCACTGCATCCCAGGCCGATGCCGAGCGCGGCGCTGAGCTTTTCAATGCCTGTGCCTCATGCCACCGGGTTGGCAAAGGTGCGCGGCATACCGTCGGTCCGCATTTGAACGGCATTTTCGGTCGACGAGCCGGTACGGTCGACGGCGCCAGATATTCCAAGGATATTGTCCGGGCCGGGCAAAACGGCATGCACTGGGATTTCGATAATCTCGATGCCTATCTGGAAAACCCGCAGAACCTCGTTTCCGGGACCCGCATGCAGTTCAGGGGGATCAAGAACGCCACCGACCGTGCGGACATCATCGCTTACCTCAGAACTTTTTCAGACAACCCGCGCGATATTCCCGAAGCCGCGCCCACCGCACAAACCACGTCGCACGATCCCGCGGTGGACCCCCGGATACTGGAGATCCAGGGCGATCCCGAATACGGCGAATATCTGGCGGGAGAATGCACGACCTGCCACCAGCAGAGCGGCAGCGATCAGGGGATACCCTCGATCGTCGGCTGGCCGACCGACGTTTTCGTGACGGCCATGCATGCCTATCGCGCAAAGGTGCGAGACCACCCGGTCATGCAAATGATCGCGGCCCCCCTCAATGACGAAGAGATCGCTGCACTGGCGGCATACTTTAAGAAGCTCGACCCATAACCAACAAACGAAACAGGAGGAAACACCATGAAGATGTCACGGAGAGAATTCGGCTTTACCGCAATCGCAGCGGCCGGCGCCATGTCGGCCCCATCACTCATGGCGGCGGCACGGCCGAAAGTGGTTATCGTCGGCGGCGGCGCCGGCGGTGCAACGGTCGCACGATATCTGGCGCAAAGCGCAAAAGGCGATATCGATATTACCCTGATCGAACCGACCCGCATGTATTACACCTGCTTCTTTTCAAATCTTTACCTGGGGGGATTTCGCGATCTCTCGTCGATCGGACACAGTTACGGGAAACTGGCCAGTGATTTCGGGATCAATGTCGTGCATGACTGGGCCACGGCTATTGACCGCGATAAGAAGACCGTCGCCCTGGCGTCGGGCGGCATGGTTCCGTATGACCGGCTGGTCGTCGCCCCGGGGATCGACTTCAAATATGATACTGTCCCCGGATACGGCATTGGCGGCGCCAACAAAATGCCCCACGCCTGGAAGGCCGGCTCACAGACCGAGCTTCTGAAGGCACAGATCAACGCCATGCCGCAAGGCGGCCGGTTTGTCATGGTCGCCCCGCCGAACCCGTTCCGCTGCCCGCCCGGGCCCTATGAAAGGGTATCGATGATTGCCCATGTGCTGAAACAGAATAACCCGACGGCGAAGATCATCGTCCTAGATCCGAAGGAGAAATTCTCCAAACAGAGCCTGTTCCAGACCGGATGGTCGACGCACTATGACGGCATGGTCGAATGGCTGCCGGCATCCATTGTCGGCAAGGTCACACACATCAACACAGATGCCATGGAAATCCGGACCGAAACCGATACCTTCAAGGCCGACGCCGCCAACGTGATCCCGGGCCAATCCGCCGGTCATATCGCGATGTCGGCCGGACTTGCCGACGACAGCGGGTTCTGCCCCATCGTGTCGGCGACAATGCAAAGCCGGATGGACGAGAATATCTATCTTGTCGGTGATTCTACGATTGCCGGCGACATGCCCAAGTCCGGATTTTCGGCCAACTCACAGGCAAAGGTCGCAGCGATGGCCATTCGGGCATCCGTTTCCGGCTCGAAACTGTTCCCGGCCCGGTTCGCCAACACCTGCTGGAGCCTGATCGCCCCGAATGACGGCGTCAAAGTCGGCGCCAAGTACGAGGCGACACCGGAAAAGATTGCCAAGACCGAAGGCTTTATCAGCAATGTCGGTGAGGACGCCGCATTGCGCAAACGGACCTACGAGGAATCCATCGGCTGGTATCAGGGCATAACCGCCGACATTTTCGGCTGAGCTCACCCGACCCGAACGGGATACGTCCGGCCACTCCCCTCTGGCCGGACGTTATCTTGTCATCACGCATATCATCGTCGCTCAGCGGTGCATTGCGGCAATCATCTCGTTCGAGCGTTTCAATTTGTGCAGGACTTCCTGGCTGACGGCGTTCTGCAGATGAACGGCAATCTCGCTATCACGAAGAAGACGTTCCCTGAGCACCCGGACACCGATGCAGAAATAGCGTGCGTCTTCTGCCAGACGCACACTCGCCGTTGCCGGTTCACCGGTAATCGCCGTCAGCTCACCGATGAACGAAAGTGATTCACAAACGGCGATCGGTTTCCCGTTGCTGATAATTTCTGCGCGGCCCGAGAGAATAAAAATCAGATGATCGACCGGTTCGCCTTCATGGGTCAGGAATGTACCTGCCGTGCCGTCGATCCAGTGTCCTGCGTCAAGCAGCTTGCGGGCTTTTCTTTTTGAAAGCTTCGGGAGAGCTTGAGAAATAAACGACTGCTCTTCATCCGTGAGAGCGATCCGCCGCGTCAGCAGATACATCCGGACCAATCCGATAACACTGATGATAATCCAGAAAGTCTGGATCACCGCCGATGACAGATTGAAGGCCTGAACCAGGCTGATCAGAACACTGCTGGCCGCGGCCAGATTAAGCGCCGCGTAAAGGCCGCCCTGACCGTTCAGATACCCAAGCTGCAAGGCGGCATAGGACCCGAGATAGAGGGCCACACCGAGAAATCCGAAAGCAGCAAATATGTTCAGGTCGAAGTCGGGCAAGGAATCCAATCAAGCAACGGTAACTGCCGGTGCTTCAAGGTATGATAGCTTCAGATCATCAGCCGCCGAGGAAAAGCCTGCCGACTTCCGGATTTTCCAGAAGTTCGTCACCCTTGCCGGCGATTGCCAATTCACCCGATACCAAAACGTAGCCTATATCGGCGAATTCCAGGCCCTTCTTGGCGTTCTGTTCGACCATGAGGATAGTCTTGCCTTCACCATGCTGCAGATCGTCGAGGATTTCAAAAACCATGTCGATGAAGCGTGGCTCGAGCCCGATCGACGGTTCGTCAACCAGGAGTACTTCCGGGTCCATGACCAGGGCGCGTGAAATTTCCAGCAACCGGCGTTCGCCGCCAGACAGTACGCGCGCCTTGTGCGTGCGTCGCTGCGCGAGACGGTCGTACTTGGCAAACACCCGCTCCGCGGCTTCACGGGCCATCTCCGGCGTTTCCATCAGAAAGCCGCCCATCCACAGATTTTCTTCGACCGTCATGTTGGGGAAGATCGACTTGTCCTGCAGGATATAGGCGATGCCGGCCTTCTTGAGCTTCTCGTTCGGCGACAGATCGGTGACGTTCTGCTTGGCCGCCCCTTCCCCGATCGTGATCGCCCCCGAGAAGATATTGGTGAAACCATAAATGGAATGCAGGATCGTCGACTTACCGGCCCCGTTCGGGCCGATCAGACACAGTGACTGGCCCTTGGCGACCTGCAGATTCAGATCGTGCAGAATTTCCATCTTGCCGTATCCGGCCTTCAGATCCCTGATCTCAATAAAGGGATCGTTGTTGGCCAGCGCCGCCAGTTTTTCGATCGGTACATCCTCGGCGATCGCCCTGGTTTGCGCGACCACCTGCTCGACGGAAATGACCGACTCGACGCCGCCCATGTGATAACCTGCCGTTTTGCGTTTTTCGGCTTCGGTCTGCTGCGTTTCTTCGCTCATTAGTGCGCTCCCAAGTAGGCGTCAATCACGCGCTGGTCGCTCTGGATTTCATCCGGATTGCCGTGTGCCAGCATTTCGCCATGCGCCAGGCAGTAGATGCTCTCGGCCATGTTCATGATGACGCGCATGTTGTGCTCGATCACGAACAACGTGATACCGAACTCTTCGTTCGCCCGGCGCAGCCGGTCGATTAACCCGTTGATGAGGGTCGGGTTGATTCCCGCCGTCGGCTCATCGAGCAAAAGGACTTCAGGCTTGTTCATCAGCGCCATGGCGAATTCAAGAAGCTTCTGCTGTCCGAACGACAGATCGCCCGAGCGCAGCTTACGCTTCTCGTAAAGACCGACGAAGTCGAGCAGATGATCGACCTCCTCCATGGTTTCCTTGCCTTCGCGTTCTCCGAACATGTCCGCAAAACCCATTTTGCGGTGCGGCACCGAGATCAGCATGTTGTCGATGCAGTTCATGTTCGTGTAGATCCGGGTCTGCTGGAAGGTTCTCAGCAATCCGAGCCGCGCGATCTGCGGCACCCTAAGCTGGGAAATTTCCTTACCCTTGAACTTGATCGAACCGCCATCGATCGGATGGTACCCGACAATGGAATTGAACAGGGTCGTTTTGCCCGACCCGTTCGGCCCGATCAGGCCGGTGATCTTGCCCTCAGGCACCTGCATCGAGACATCCTTGTTGGCAACCACACCACCGTAGGATTTCGAGACGCCTTCGACTTCGATAATGTAATTGGTCATTTCGAGGCTCCCTTGTCCTCGACGACGATGCCGAACTTCTCGGGATATCTCTCCATCAGCCAGCCCATGATACCCTGTTGGAAGTAAACCACGTTGATGATGATCAGCACGCCGAGCGCAACCCACTGCCAGCCCAGGAAGTACGTCCATGTGACTTCCTTGATGACGTGAAACAGCACGGCGCCCAGGACCGGCCCCCACAAGGTGCCCTTGCCGCCGAGCAGCGCCATGGCAACCATGAAGATGCCGAAGGTGACCGTCGGGAACGCCACTTCAAGCGGTTCGATGAAGCCGGTGATGTTGCCGAACAATGCTCCTGAAATACCCAGGAAAAATGCCGAAATGGCCCACGCTACGGTTTTGTAGCGAACCGTGTGGATGCCCATCGCCTCCGCCTTTTCCTCGTCGTCGCGCACCGCGTTGATGGCCAGACCGAAGCGGGTTTTGTATACCCATTGCAGGGCGACGAACGTCAGGATCGCGGCGCCGAACGTCAGGAAATAGAACGTCAACGACTTGCCCTGGGCGGAACCCGGGAACACAGGCATCGGCAGACCACCACCGGCGCCAACCCATTCCCAGGTACCCATCAGTTCACCGGCAGCCAGCGCCAGACCGAGCGTACCAATGGCAAAATACGGCCCGCGCAGACCGAACACTGTCCACCCGAGCATCACCGCAGAGAACGCCGCGATAAAACCGGAGCCGATAATGCCGAGTGCCAGACCGCGATAGTATTCGGCATTGGTATACTGCACCGCGAGTGCGCCCTGCGCCGCGGTATATTCACCGACGTCAGCGAACTGGGCGATCTGTATCACCGCCGAGGCGTACATACCGACCCCGAAGAAGAAGATGTTGCCGAGCGAATTGTACCCCATCTGGCCACCCATGACGTCCCATGTCAGGGCAAACAGAACCATCACCCAAAGTGTGGCGATCTGGTACTGAAGCGCCGGGAAAAGGAACGGTGCCACCAGGCCGAATGCGAGGATCGGCAGGTGCACCTTCGCGGAAAAGTTACTGTTCATTTTATGATGTTTCCTAATTTAGCTGACGACCTGGCGCAACTTGCGCTGCTGCACCTGGCGCCAGACCAGGACGGCCAGCAACAGACCGACGACGACCGCCTGCTGGAACTCCGCACCGAGGACAAACCCGCCGAAGTTTTCCATCACACCCAGTCCCAGACCCGCCATGATCACGCCGGGCAGATTACCAAAGCCAGCCGCCGTCACGATCACGAACGAGCGGATCGAGTGGGAAATGCCGTAAAACGGCTGGATTACCCAGATCATCGAGATCAGGGCCCCGGCAGCACCGCAGATCGCGGCGTTCAGCGAATACGTAAAGGCGTAGACCTTGTCGGTATCGATCCCCATCACGCGTGCGGCGCGTGCATCCTGCGCCGTGGCGCGGATGGCCTGTCCCATGCGGCTTTTCTTCATGAAAAGCACCACAGCGAGCGCAAGCAGGGCACAGAACAGCAGCGATATCACCTTGATCTGCGCGATGGTAATGGCGTTGTCGAAAAATGACAGGATCGGGAAGTCGCTCTCGGCGGATTGAACTTCGGGGCCGAACATCAGATTGAGCAGCTGCGCGATCACGATGGCCAGTCCGAACGTCGCCAGCAGCGACGTAAACAGGTCCTTGCCGATGACGCGGCGGATGATCAGCACGTAAATGCCCCAGCCGAACGCAAACATGACGACGATGGAAATCGGAAGCCCCCACAATGGATGGATGCCCTGCGTTCCGAGCCACCAGGAAATGTATCCCCCCATGATGACGAAGTCGCCCTGAGCCAGGTTCTTGACGTTCATGACGCCCCAGACCAGCGCCAGACCGTAGGCCGCCAGTGCATAAGTCGCACCGATGAACAATCCGTCCAACAATAACTGGATATTGAAAATCGGGGCCGCCACCAGCACCATTATGTTGTCGAACATGGCTGCGTCACCTCTCTCTGTTCTTTGTTATTTTTATCTTGATTGATTACTTATTGCCGACATTACGAAGCACGCACCCGCCCCGGGACGAACCGGGACGGGCACAACTTCCGTAAGACACAACCGAATCAGTTGGTCGGCACTTCCCGCGGCCATTGCAGCGGATGCGATGCATACTTGGACGGCGCAACAACGTTGTAATCGCCGTTCTGAATCTGACGCAGCACCATCGGCTTGGCGATATTGTTGCCAGCTTCCGCGAACTTGATGGGACCGTAAAAGGTCTCGATATCCGTTGCGGAGAGAGCATCGCGAACCTTCTTCGGGTCCAGCGTCCCGGCACGCTGCAGCGCGTCGGCGTAGACCAGCACCGCAGCTGCTGCCTGCGCAGCCTGATACGGAACGTTCTTGTAGCTCGGGTACGTTTTCTTGAAGAACGCATCGAACTCGCCGGAAGTTCCGAACCACTTACCCTTGTAAGTCAGGGTTTCGGCCCACTGCGTCGGGCACAGGAAACCGTTGACGACACCCGGGAAATTCGAGGTCACCTTCGCGGATTCGCAGTGCGTCACAGCGATCATCGGCGTGTCGATCTTCATTTCGCCGATCTGGCGGGCAGCCGTCGCCGCACCCTTGGTGTGACCGGAAAGAACAAGCAGATCGGGCTTCAGCGCCTTGACCTTGGTCAGCGTCGCGGAAATGTCGTTCAGGTCACGCGGCATTTTATCGTCGATGACGATCTTCATGCCGAACTTCTTCGCGTCCTCGAGAACACCGGCCCGCACGTCAAGTGAGAACGGATCGTTTTCGAACGCCATTGCAACCTTCACGTCGGATGCCTTCTTGCCGTTCTTTTCGGCAACCTCGGCGGCCAGAGCGATGGAGCTAGCGAGATACTGTTCAGAAGTCGACAGCACCGCGAAGGTGTACTTGTAGCCTTTGTTGAACAGCGAACGGGATGCACCTTCGGCTTCGACCATCGGAATCTCGTACTTTTCGACGACCGGCGCCGCGGCAGCCGTTGTCGCCGACGAATACGGGCCGAGGACGAACTTCACGCCGTCCTGATTGATCAGACGTTCGAGCAACTGCGCGGTACGCAGCGGAGTCGATTCATCGTCGTAGTACTTGATTTCAAGTTTATATTTTTTACCGCCGATCTCGACACCGCCCATCTCATTGACCTTGTTGATGGCGATGTTATAGCCGTCCTGGGTGTTGATCCCGTTCGACGAATATTTTCCGGTTAACGAAATCGCCGAACCAAGAACGATCGTATCTTCGGCACTGGCGATGGAAGGGGCCGCAAAGCCGAGCCCCAGTGCGAACAGCGAAGCCGTCGCCACAGTCGTCAGACGTGCTTTCATAATATGAGTCCTCCCAGACTTCATTAGTTACACGGGCAATTCGCCCGATATGCAAAGCCTCCACCTGTCAGCGTTATTTTTTTTAAGGGCCGTACAGGTATCTTCGATGGCGGATTGTATCAGTGTTTTATGTTCTGGCAAGTGGGCGCATTAATATTACTGCCACACCCCATTTTACGTAAATATCATGCAAAATCCGAACTTTCCGTACAATCCGTCCCTGATCAAGGGATAGAGGCGTCTATCCGCGACCTGCAAACGGCATCTGCGTCGCCATCACCGTCATTGTGAAGATGTTCGTTTCAGGCGGGTAGCTTGCCATATGCACGATGGCCTTGCCGACATCGGCGACATCCATCATCGGCTCGGGTTTGATCTCGCCGTTCGCCTGCTTGACGCCCTTGGCCATGCGGTTGGCCATATCAGATTGGGCATTGCCGATATCGAGCTGACCGACGGCGATGTTGTATTTCCGCCCGTCAAGCGACGCGGTTTTCGTCAGCCCGGAAACGGCGTGCTTGGTCGCCGTGTAGGGAATTGAATCCGGTCTGGGCGTATGTGCGGAAATCGAGCCGTTGTTGATGATCCGCCCGCCCTGCGGGTCCTGATCCTTCATCACGCGGAACGCCGCCTGCAGACACAGGAAGGAACCGGTCAGGTTGACGTCAACCACCTTCTTCCACTGCTCGAAGCTGAGATCCTCCAGCAAGATCCCGGGTGCATTGGCGCCGGCATTGTTGAACAGAAGATCGAGCCGCCCATAGGTGTCGACGACTTTCCGGAACAGCGCGGCGACGGCATCGGGGTCCGCCACGTCCGTCGGCACCGCCAACGCCCGGTCCGGCGCGTCACACATCGAAACGGTTTCCTCGAGCGCATCGGCACGCCGCCCGGCCAGTGCCACTGTCCACCCGTCCGCAACCAGTGCCACGGTACTGGCCCGGCCGATTCCCGATCCGGCCCCGGTCACAATTGCGATCTTCGATGCGTTCGCCATATCCCCCTCCATTAGTTTTTGTCGTCATCACATTATCAAACATGCTTTGAGCCGCATCGAAAACCGTCCTATCAAAGTCTCGGTCAAAGTCACAGCCAAAGTCACCGGTATAACTGATATTGGCATAGTCCGCCCGAGCACAAGGAGAAGTTGATGCTGAAACTGCTGGACGATCCGATTTCCGGAAACGGTTACAAGGCACGGCTGCTGCTGGCGCTGCTGAAAACGCCTTATGAGTACGTCGCCTATGATATTCTGAAATCGGAAACGCGCACCCCTGAATTCCTGCGCGTCAATCCGAACGGACGGATTCCGGTACTGATTCTTGAAGACGGCACGGCGCTCCCGGAATCCAATGCCATCCTGCACTACCTGGCTACAGGCACGCCGTATCTGCCGGCCAGCCGCCTAAATCACGCACAGGTTCTGCAATGGATGTTTTTCGAGCAGTACTCGCACGAACCGAACATCGCCACGCTGCGTTTCTGGACACACCTGCCCGGTCTTGACGAGGTGCAGAAAGTGCAACTGCCGGGCAAACGTGCGAACGGTATCGCGGCGCTTAATCTGATGAACGACCATCTGAGCACGAACGACTGGTTCGTCGCCGGCGTACCCAGCATCGCCGACATCGCACTTTTCGCCTATACCCATGTCGCCGATGAAGGCGGCTTCAATCTCGCCGACTATCCCGCCGTCGAAGCATGGATCACCCGCATACAGGGGCTGCCGGGGTTTGTGCCGATGGCGATGGCGCACTAAAGAATTTTAATCGTCTTGCCCGCGAAGGCAGGGATTCAAACTTATCATTTTAAATTGGATTCCCGCCTGTGTGGGCCTCCTGTGTGGGAATGACAACCGATGCAGGGGCGTGCCTGCATCGCTGACTTAGAACGATGAAAGCTTATTCTGGCTTGAACTTCAACGAGACACCGTTGATGCAGTATCTGAGGCCGGTCGGCTGCGGCCCGTCGGGAAATACATGACCCAGGTGGCCATCGCACCTGGCGCAGTGCACCTCGGTCCGGGTCATGAAGAAACCCTTGTCGATTTCCTCGCCGATCGCGTCATTGCTGACCGGCTCATAGAAACTAGGCCAGCCGGTCCCGGATTCGAACTTGCTGGCAGACGTGAACAACGGCTCACCGCACCCGGCGCAGACAAACATCCCGTCGCGCTTTTCACGATTGAGCGGGCTGGTCCCAGCACGTTCCGTCGACTTCATGCGGAGGACCTTGAAGGCCTCGAAGCCGAGCTGGTCCATCCATTCCTGTTCCGATTTAACGACTTTGTCCGACATGTATACCCCCGATGTTGCTACCGACGTACTCAGCTGTGAATAGGACTTCCAGCCTTTTCCATGTTGCGCACGTAAATGTGAAGGCCGTTAGAACCGCCCATCATAAGCCTTTCGGCCGATGGGGCAGGCAATCAGGGTAAATGTATCGGCCTTAAGCCCGTCCGCGATCGCCGTTTCCAGCGTTTCACGGTCTGCTGCCGTCACCCCGATCCCGCCCATCACGTTGGCCAGCGCGGCAAAGTCCGTACCGCCGAAATCAACACCCAGATTGTCCTGGGTATTGGCGCGCTGTTTGAGTTCGATCAGGGACAGGCTTTGGTCGACGAAAACGACGATGACCACCGGCAGACGCATATCGCGCAAGGTCGCCAATTCCCCCAGAATCATTTCCATGCCGCCGTCGCCGGTAAAGGCGATCACCGGCGTTTCCGGATTGGCGATCTTGTGACCCATGGCCAGCGGCAATGCACAGCCCATGGTGCACAGCCCCGTCGACTGGGTCAGGGTACGCGGCTGATAACAATCCCACTGCTGGCTGAACAGGATGCGGTGTGCCCCGGTATCGACGGCGGCGAAGCCGTTCTTGGGAAATGCCTTGCGGGCACTGTCGATGACCGCAGCCGGCCCCCAGGTTTCATCGCGTGGAAAAGCGTCCTTCAGGATCTCCTGCATCCTGGCGATGCCATCACCGGCCCATGTCTCCTTGCCGTTGATCCCGGCGGTCAGGGTGCGAACCCCCTCGCCGATATCGCAGACAAAACTCAGATCGGCCTGATGCACGTAATGGGTATTCGGCTGCGCCGAGACCTCGATCACGGTTTTACCATCGACGCCCGTCGGCCAGGCGTTGCGCCAG
This sequence comes from Rhodospirillales bacterium, assembly GCA_965227245.1. Taxonomy (GTDB): domain Bacteria; phylum Pseudomonadota; class Alphaproteobacteria; order Rhodospirillales; family Casp-alpha2; genus UBA4479. Next base: position 589,274 of record OZ245728.1, read on the forward strand.
TCGATGCGCATCTCGATAGGGTCATACCCGGCCAGCACGATGACGTCGGCATCGTCGAGCATCGGTTTCAGCGCCTTGTAGGATTTCGGTGATAGCCCGTGGCCGCCGAGACACAGCGGGTCATCCTCGCTGACCACGCCCTTGGCTTTGTATGACGTCAGGATCGGCATGTTCAGCCGATGCACGGCTTCATCGATCACCCCGGCAGCATTGTGGTGCAAAACCTCAACACCGGCAATCATCAGCGGCCGCTGGGCATTGGCGATGGCGTCACGCGCCCTGTCGAGATCGGGCCCCGGCGCGGGGGCCGTTTTCGACATCGGTGCGCGTCCCGGGTAGCCGGTCACCTTCGCTTCCCTGCCGGCGATGTTGATCGGCACATCCAGATGCACCGGCCCCGGCGGATCCTGCATGGCAATGGCGACAGCCTTGTCGATCATCACATCGACGGCCCCTTCGGCAGCCACCATCGACGCCTTGCAGATCGGCGCGATCACCTTGGTATGATCGAATACCTGATGGGTATAAGTTTCGGCTTCGGCGGCATCGACACACCCGGTCAGAAAAATCATCGGCACCTGGTCCTGCCAGGCGTTGGCGACGACGTTGACGGCGTTAACGACACCGGGGCCGACGGTGGCGACGAGGATGCCGGGCGCACCGGTGGCATGATAGGTTCCTTCGGCCATGAAGCCGCCGGCATTTTCATGCTTCACCAGATGAAACGCGATCCCCGCCTTACCCAGCCCGTCCATCAGGGACAATACTTCACCGCCGGGTATGCCGAATGCATGGCGGCAGCCCGCGTCGTAAAGCCGTTTGCCGATGATGTCCGATGTAGTGGTCATGCAATACTTTCCTGTCAGTTGTCTTCGTCATGCTTTGCGACGGTCGCGCTGCGCCCCCTCGGCATGAGAAAATTAATTTAACGCCTCACCCTGAAGGAGCCCGCAGGGCTATCTTCAAGGACATGACGCTTCGTCATTCCGCCGCGCGGGGGCGCTCTGCGAGTTTCAGATACCCATCACGTGTCTGTGGCAGCTTGCGATTCAAAATCTTGCCGGCGACCAGATTGCGCAGCACCTGCGCGGTGCCGCCACCGATGGTGAACATTCGCGCATCACGGTACATCCGTTCCATCGGCCGGTTCCGGGAATACCCCGCCGCCCCGAATACCTGCAGCGCATCTGACGTCACCTTGATTGCGGTTTCGGAAGCGAGAATTTTCGCCTGCGCCGCCATCAGCATGTCGGGAAAGCCGCCTTCATTCGTCTCGGCGGAAGCCGCCGCCTTGTAAATCAGCACCTGTGCCGCCGCAATCCCCACCGACATGTCGGCCAACATCCACTGCAACCCCTGGAACTCGGCAATCGGGCGGCCGAACTGTTCGCGCTCACCCGCATACGCAAGGGCGTTTTCATAAGCACCTTGGGCAATCCCGAGCGCCACGGTGCCGGCACCGACGCGCTGTGAATTGTAGGCATTCATCAAACCGGCAAAGCCGCGTTTGATTCCTTCGGGTGGTATAAGCGCCATCTCTTCGGGGATGAACAGGTCTTCAAAGATCATCTCGCATTCCGGAATCCCCCGAAGCCCCATGGTCGGCTCACGCCTGCCGACGCGCAGACCTTCGGCCTGATCACGCACGGCAATGAAGCCGCCGATGCCGAGATCGTTTCCGTTCTCGATCACCCGCGCAAAGATCAGATGCAGCTTCGACACACCACCACCGGTAATCCAGTGCTTGAGGCCGTTGATCATGTATCCGCCGTCTTTTTTGACCGCGGTCGTCGTCATGTCGGTCGCTGCCGATCCGGCTTCGGGCTCGGTGATGCAGATCGCGGGCTTGTCACCGCTAAGTACCAGTTCCGCCGCCAGCTTCTTCTGCGCGTCCGAGCCGTAACGCATGATCGCACTGACCGCACCCATGTTCGCCTCGACGACGATCCGCCCGGTCACACCGCAGACCTTGGCCATTTCCTCGACGACAAGCGCCGCGTGCAGGAAGGACAATCCCCGCCCGCCCCAGGCCGTCGGGATCGTCATCCCCATGAAGCCTGCCTTGGTCAGCTCCTCGATATTGTGCCAGGGATATTCCTCGGCCTTATCGACATCAGCAGCGCGGGGGGCAATGACTTCCGTCGCCAGTTTCCGGGCGGCGGCCTGCAATTCGAGATGCTCGTCGGTCAGATGAAACATGGATCGGCTCCTTTTACAAAATGCCGTCTTCTCTCAATTTCTCGCGTTGCGCCGGATCAAGTCCGAGCAATTCTTCCAGTACTTCATCGGTATGCTCTCCGGTCATCGGCGGCGGACGGCGGTATGTCACCGGTGTTTCCGAATATTTGATCGGGTTGCCGATCAGACGGCATTTGCCGTCGGCGGCAATCGGGTGGTCCATTTCAATGCGCATGCCGCGATGTTTGATCTGCGGGTCTTCAAAGGCCTGCGGCACGGTATTTACCGGTGCCGACGGCACCCCCAGCGGGGCCAGTCCCTCGACCCATTCGGCGGTTGTTTTCATGACCGTCGTCTGGCGCATCAACGGGGTGATCGCATCGCGGTTCCGTACCCGCAGGTCGTTGCTCAAAAACCGCTCGTCCGTCGCCATTTCAGGTTTGCCGGCGAACTCGCAGAACCGCTTGTACTGGGCATCATTGCCGATGGCGAGAATGACATAGCCGTCCGCCGTCGGAAACACATCATAGGGAACGATGTTCGAATGCGCATTGGCGCGCCGCACGTTTTCCTTGCCGTGGGTCAGATAATTGACGCCCTCGTTGATCAGCCAGGCAACGGACGTGTCGAGCAAAGCCAGATCGATCAGCTGCCCCTGCCCGGTCTTGTCACGATGCCTGAGAGCCGCCAGCAGCGCCGTCGTCGCATACATGCCGCACATCACATCGGAAATGCCGACGCCGACCTTGTGCGGATCGCCGTCAACCGGCCCGGTCAGGCTCATGATGCCGCCCATCCCCTGTGCCAGCATGTCGTACCCGGCACGCTTGGCATACGGGCCGGTGCGACCGAAGCCGGAGATATGCAGATAGACCTTGTCGGGAAATTCGGCATGGATGTCATCGTAGCCAAGGCCGTATTTATCCAGCCCGCCGACCTTGAAGTTATGACACAGCGCATCGCAATGCTTGAGTAGTTCCTTGACCAGCGCCACCCCTTCCGGTTTGGCGATGTCGACGGTGACCGACCGCTTGTTGCGGTTCGACGCCATGTAGTATGCGCTTTCGCGGGTGTCGTTGCCGCCCTTGTCCTTCAGATACGGCGGCCCCCAGCCGCGGGTGTCGTCACCGTCGATAGGCTTTTCGACCTTGATGATGTCGGCGCCCAGATCACCCAGTAGCTGCGTGCAGGTCGGTCCCGCCAGAATACGGGTCAGATCGAGAATTCGGATGCCCTCAAGTGGGCCTGTTGCTGTCGTCATGGGTGTTCCTCTGTCGGCGGCGCAAAGCACCAGGATGTTTTAGCCGATGGCTTTTCTTGATAAAAACGAATTATTATTTCGAAAAACTTGAGCAATATTCACATATGAGAATCCGTCTGCTCATGCTGCCCCGCCAGATGTTTCGCTGACAAGGCCGCTCAGAATTTCGACCAGTGCCCTGATCAGGTGGGCTTTCGGGTTGTCCCGCCGCTCGACGACCCCGATCACCCGGTTCAGCGGCGGATCGCCGAACGGGACTTTTTCAATTCCTTCGGGCAAGGTCGCGGCATAACGTTCCGGGACCACTGAAACTCCGAGCCCATGAGCGACCATTGAGGCGATGGCTTCAAGCGAGTCGATTTCCATACCGGTATTGACGCGAATGCCCCGGTCTTTCAGATGCGTGTCGATCAGCCGCCCGGCCCAGGCAAACCGCTGAAATCGGATAAACGGCCCGGCGTCGAGCAGTTCCCTGTCCGTGGCACCTTTGCTGCCTTTCGGTGCGATCACCATCAGCGGTTCCTCGGCAAACATGTGCCAGCTCAGCCCTGTCTGCAGCTGTGATGGCTCGGTTACCACGGCGGCATCCAGTTCGCCCTTGTGCACACGCCCGACCAGATCTGCGGACAGACCGCTGGAAACACGAATGCGGAGATCGGGGTGCGAAAGCCGGATCGCGCTCAGGGCCGGCGGCAGAATTCCCGACAGCAACGTCGGCACCGAGCCGATGTCGAGGCTTCCTGACAGGGCTTCGCCCGAGACGATATCCGAAAGGCCTTCACATTTTTCGACGATATCCCGTGCCCGGTCGACAAGGTTGCGGCCCCGGGTGTTGAGACGGGGCGGCCGGGTCGTGCGGTCAAACAGTTTGGTTTCGAGATCCTCTTCCAACGCCTTGACGTGCAGGCTGACCGCGGACTGGGTCAGACCGATGGCATCGCCGGCGGCAGCGAATGATCCATGTTCGGCGATGGCGATCAGCGTCTTGAGATGGCGAAGGTCCATCGGCAAACCTTAATGACAATCCTGGTATCTAAAAAGGCCAATACGGTGTCCATTGTTCGTTTTCCAGCGTTGACCGCTGAAAAGGATCATCGTTAGCTGCATTTTCATAAATGAGGAGGTAGCCGGATGGCGGAACAACAGCGCAGACGTTCATATGATGAAACTGTCATCAGGGATGTAAAAGGCGTCAATGAGGATTTCGTCCTGCACATGTCGGCCGGGCGACCGCTCCGCGAAGCGGTCGACTTTCTGGCTCAGCACCGGATCGGCCTGACCCTTGTCATCGCTTCCGACGGCGGCCTTGCCGGCGTGATCTCGGAACGGGATGTCATCCGCGCACTGTATGAGCACGGCAACGATGCCATGGGGATCCCGGTAGATAAATTCATGACCCGCGACGTCATGACCTGTACGGATAACGACCGTGTCGTCGACGTCGCAAAAATGATGAGCGATCACCACATACGCCACATGCCGATCGTCGAAGGCAGCTTCCTCGCCGGCATGGTCAGCGCTACGGACATCGTCCGGCACTTCGCATCCAGAGCCTGAATTCAGTTTACTTCGGCGGGTAGGGATTGACGATGGAGCGGACCAGGTCTTCCAGAACGTCACGCACCTGAGCTTCGTCACAGCCCATGAGCACGGCATCCTCCAGCGCGTCCTGGCATTCCTGACGGATTTCCTCCAGGTTTTCACGCAGCACGACGAGTTTTTCCTCGCACGAGACCAGTTCGCCGTCCGGCTGGCGCCAGATCACCGCGTCGATATCGAGGGCTTTCGGATCATTGCTCATATTCGGGAGATACACCCGGCATCGTCCGGTTTCAAGTCACGCCCTCTCCGGTCCCTCTCACCCTGACTGGCCATCGAGCCAGGCATCACGCCGGGGCTGCGGTTTGGACGCAGACTCACGGCGCCCGGACAATCCGGCATTGCCACTGTCACCGCTGACGCCGGGGCCGAATTCCCACGGCAACGGCGGCGGCTCGTCGCCGCGGCCTTCCCACGGGAGCTCCGGCGGTTTGCGTTTGCCGTTGCCCCTGGTCAACGCCCTGTCGACATGACCCAAATTCTTCTCGGCAACCCCGGCAAGCCGGTCGGCGCCTTTTTCCACATAGATGGCCCGCGCCGTTCGAAATGCATCGCGCGCCCCTTCCAGGGCAGCATTGTCACCGGCAACACGGCCGTACAGGAACAACGCCGAGCCGAGATTGTTCTGCGCCGATGCCCAGTGCAGCGGCATATGCTTGCGGTCTCTGGCCGATACCACCGCATTGCAGGCATCGACGGCCTGCAACAGCATCGCCGGATTGCGGTTCTCGCGGCCAATGACAAGTGCCACCTGCCCGAAATGCCCCATGGCTTCGGCCCATTCACTGGGCGTCTTGCGTTTGTCGTAGATGGTCAGCGCGTTTTCAAACTTCATCAGGGCACGTTCAAGGGTCTCGTTGTCGTTGTTGTCGAAATCGAGCCTGTAGAGCGCCAGCCCCAAACGGTTGTTCATCGCCGCCCAGTCATAAGGGAACGCTTCGGGGCCAATCACGTCGAGAGCGGCTTCCAGATCGCCAATAGAGCCAACAAGCGCGGACGTATCGTTGGTACGCTCGGCGAGGAACTGACCGAGATAGGCACGATCACGATGCACGAAGGCCCATTCCAGCGGGGTCCGGTCAGGGGTGAAGGCTTCGAGGGCAGTGTCGAACAGGGTCATCGCCGTCTGCGCATCTTCGGCGCGGCGCTTGAAACGCGTGGCGCTGGCAAAGGTCCGTGCCAGTGTGGCACGTTCTTCGGCGCGGGAAACGGGATCAAGCCTGGGGACGTCCTGCAGCATCTGTTCACGGGCATCGAGCATCAGCACGTCGAGATCACGCCGCACGGTCAGCAGCTTGCCGGCCTGCTTGGTCCGCATCGCCGCCAAAAGCACGGCGTGAAGCCGGTGCGCGGCGGCGGCATCCAGTGGCAGCGGCACGATCAACAGCGTCCAGCCGTCACCCATCCGGAACTGATCGACCAGCGCCTCCTCGCGCACAAAGAACCTGAGATGCAGGAGCGTGCCTGCATTGGCGACGGCCCCCCAGATTATAATGTCGCCGCCGTTATCGATCAGCCAGCGTTCCGAGGCGCGTTTCAGGTCCCGCATGGCCCCGACCGGGTCGTTTTCGAATTCCAGCGTGACCTTGGAATTCATGGCCCTGGCACGCAGTCCCCGCCGTTTCGATAATTCAGAGATAAGATGCGCGGATGCATGCTCGCCGCCGTCACCCTCCAATGCGGACACACGGACATCGACACGATCGTAAACATCGGCGAATTCCGGCTTGAGTATTCGTCTGAGCAGCCCCGGCTTGAGAACGCTGGATGCGGCATCTTCCTCTGTATAGTCGCCGGCGGTGGCAGCCGACAGCGCGACAAGCGCACGCGACGAAGATTGCTCGCCCGGCGGTGTTTTCTGGCGCGTGGCCAGCGGAACTCCCGATTGCTTTCCGGCCTGCGCGGTGGTGGATTTTGTCTTTGCGGATTTCCGGTCCGTTTTAGCCGGGGACTTGCCGAGCAGGCGGGCCGCCTGCTCCTTGCTGATCGGCTCGGCAACCACGGCCCCGAGGGCCTGGGCGGCATCTTCCATGGCGCGGCCGTCGACCAGTTCCTCGGCACCGATCAATGAACCGCGGTCAAGCACGGCCGTCGGCATCGACATGCCGTCGACCTCGCGGGTCATCTCTACCGATCCCTGCACAATCCGATATGCGGTTTCGGGCACACTGCCTTCGGCCAGCAGAATATCGCCGGATTTGAACTCTTTGGTTGCCACCAATCTCTCCTACACGCGCCCGCGTATGTCTATGCGCCCAGGCGCCCCTATGGTGGCCTTCAAAGTGTGAAAATGGTATTAACGGATCGTCGGGAAATCAGGCTCAGCGGTGCTGCCCGGCCTCAACCCTCGGCGATTTCGTCGCGCAGCGCCCGGCGGATATCACCGAACACCCCGGCCCATGCGCCGTGGCGTTTCTGGCGGAACAGGCGCATGCTCGGATACCAGGGCGAACTGTCCGTGCCCCGCATCCAGCGCCAGTCCGGCGCGAACGGGACGGCTACCCAGACCGGCTTGCCCATCGCACCGGCAAGATGCGCCAGCGCCGTATCGACGGTGATCACCAGATCAAGCTGTGCGACGACCGCCGCGGTATCGGAAAAATCACGCAGGCGGTCACCCAGATCGGTAACCAACGCGTCACAGCCATGTTCCTTTATGTCGGCGGCAGGTGTGCCTTTTTGCAGCGAATATACGGAAATACCCGGCAGACCAAGAAGTTCGATGAAGTGCTTGAACCCTGCAGAGCGGTTGGCGTCATTGCGATGCGTCGGCCGGCCGGCCCAGGCGATCCCGACCCGTTTGATCCGGCCCAGAGACGAGGGCAACTGAACGGCGCCGGGATCAAGCGGCCCGACATAAGGCACATCGGCCGGTATACTGTCAGCCCCCGTACCAAAGATGTGCGGCAGGGACATCATCGGAATATAGAAATCGAATTTGGGCGGCGTCTGCCCCCGGTTGAAGACCTTGCTGACCCCCTCGACCGACCCCATCAGACGTGCCAGTTCGGGCTGCACTTCGACCACCACCTGGCCGCCACGGGCCTTGATCATCGGCAGGTAGCGGGCGAACTGGATCATGTCGCCGAAGCCCTGTTCGTGGTGGACAAGGACTGTTTTGCCTTTGAGTTCCGAGCCGTCCCAGCGCGGCTGTTCGAACTGGCGGGGCGGGCTACGGTCCAACTGCCAGCGGCTTTCGTAGGCTTCGAAGCCTTCTTCGAGGCGGCCCATTTCAAGCAGCGTCAGCGCCCGATCCCATTGGCAGTCGATATGATTCTCATTGAGCGCCAGCGCCTTGTCGAGGCAGCTCAGTGCAGCTTCGGTCTGACCCAGATCGCGCAGCACTAGACCCAGGTTGTAATAGGCTTCGGTGGATCGCGGCGCCAGACGCACGGCCTGCTGGTGGGAGGCCATCGCGACTTCGAGACGGCCCAGTTCCCTGAGCGCATTGCCCATGTTGGAATAGACGCCGGAATTGTTCGGTTTCAGCACCAATGAACGGCGATAGCACGCCACAGCAGCTTCCAGCTTGCCCATGCTTCTGAGGGCAACCCCCATGTTATTGTAGACATCGGACTGCTTGGGGTTCAGCAACAACGACTTGCTGTACGTGCCTACCGCTTCTTCGAGTTTTCCTTCGCGGTGCAGTGTTGCCGCATTGTTGAACATCCGCGCGGCTTCACGTTCGCGGAGCGCCACCCGCTGATCCTCGGGAAGTGACCGCCACATCTCCAGCTTTTCAGGGTCGACCGTATGCGGCCGCGACTGTACCGGCTCGGCAGGTTCTTTCTTTTCACGTGGCCGAAGCACCGCCTTGGCACGCTTTTTCGGCGCCGCACCGGCCTTCCCGGACTGTTTCGCCATCGTGGCAGCTCCCCCTTTGGGAATCCCCTATTGAGATTCCATTGCGGGCATATTGCAAGGGGTTTGGACCGACCGCAAGCGCCGAGCATGGCCATGCGCAAGGCCCTGCGCTTATTTCCCCCGAATTTTAATCAAATTATGGAGAGCACGTTTTCAGGTGGACGGCCCATCGCCGCCCTGTCGCCTGCAACCACGATCGGCCGTTCGATGATCACCGGATTCGCCACCATCGCATCGATCAGGGCGGCTTCGTTCATCGACGCGATATCCAGACCGGCTTCCCGGGCTTCCTTTTTGCGGATGACGTCCTGCGCTTTCATGCCGAGCATGCCCAGAATACGTTTCAGTTCTGCCTTCGACGGCGGCTCCTTCAGGTATTCGACGATGTCGTGATCGACACCCTTTTCCTCGAGGATCGCCAGCGTCTGGCGGGACTTGGAGCAGCGCGGGTTATGATAAATGGTAACAGACATCAAATTCCTCCGGATAAAACATTACGAACCATCGCACTTGCCGGCGCAACTGCCGGCTTAATCGCTGTCGGCGTCGGGCGTTCCCTGGGCCGATTCCTGAAGCTGCCCGTCGGGTGATGCATTCTTTGACGGCGGCTGTTCAGACGCAGGGCCCGACGTCTTTCCCGACTGACCGGGCGGCGTGAAGGATTCCGGCCTGTCCTCGGGCAGATTTTCCACATAAATCGACGTCGACGGGAAGGCGAAGCCGGCACCGGCACTGTGCACGATGTCCATGATCTTGTAGGCAAGCCGTTCCTTGATTTCCAGCCACTCACCCCAGACTTTCGTGTGCGTGAAGCAGTAAACCAGGATATCGATCGAGGAATCGTTGAAGCGGTCAATGCGCACGAAGGTGCTTGCCAGATCCGGCTTGACGAACTCTTCACCCTCTTCGATGTAGTGGCGGATGTTGTCGCATATCTCACGCAGTTGTTCGGTGGTGGTGCGGTATTCTACGCCGATGTGCCAGTAAATGCGGCGGTATGTCATATCCGAGAAATTCGTCACCGCCGTATCCGAGAGCTGGGCGTTGGGCACCATCACCGGGGCCTTGTCGAAACGGCGGATCATGGTCGAACGGAATCCGATCGCTTCAACCGTACCCTCGACCACCCCATCGACATGGATCCAGTCGCCCTTGCGGAACCGCTTCTCGCCAAGGATCAGGATTCCCGCAATCAGGTTCTTGAACAGATCCTGCGCCCCCAGCGCCACGGCGACACCGAACAGGCCTGCCCCGGCAATGATCGGTCCGATCTGAATGCCCCATATCTGCAGCACCGTCGCTGCCCCGACGAGGATCACCGCGACCTTGAGTGCCTTGATGATCCATTCGATCAACTCATGGCTGAGAATTTCTTCAAGCCTGGAAAACGCCCGCGAGAATGGCTGGATGGAGCGCAACATACCCCAGAAAATGACCACCGCGATCAGGGTCCGGGTCAGGTTCTCGGCGATGGTTTCAACGACACCGTCGAACTGCATGTAGTTCGTGGCAACAAATATCCCGAAGACCACGGGAATCGCACGCAGCGGCGGGGCAATGGCATCAACGATATCATCGTCGATTCTCCATGCCGTGCTTTTCGCCATCCGTCGGAGCCAGCCGATCAGGAACTTGGCGATCAGCCCCCTGAGCACAAAAAAGGCAAACAGAATCAGAATGGCATTCAGGGCCTGGCCGATATCGACACCGCCGACGCCGTTCGCCCAGACATCGACGACAAGGTTCCAGAATTTTCGCAGGTCTTCAAAGCTCAAGTGGCTTCTCCGTCAAAATGCGTGCTGCAACGAGGCAGAGATAGCCGAGAATGGGCGCACGTTCAAACCAGCCGTCGAGCTTCGCCCCTTCATATCCACTTGAGGCGTCGGAAAATCAGCACCTGCAGGGCAACCACGGCCCCCAGCAGGATCAAGATCACCAGGAACCCGTCGCCGTTCTCCGCCAGCGGCACACCGCCGACATTCATGCCGAGCATGCCGGTAATCACCCCTAACGGCAGCATCAGCGCCGCGACGACGCTGAGCGTGTACATGTTCCTGTTCATATGCTCCGCGGTGCGGTTCGCCAGTTCGTCCTGAATGACCGCGGCGCGCTCGCGCATCGCATCGAGATCCTCAACGATCCGCGCCACCTGATCGGCGCATTCCCGGATCGCCATTCGGTGATCCATCGGCATCCATTCGATATTCTCCGTCTGCACCCGCGACAGCGCTTCGCGTTGCGGTGCGAGATAACGGCGCAGCGCGATCGCTTCGCGGCGCAACACCTTGAGACGGTGACGGATACCGGCGGACGGGTTTGTCACCATGTCATCTTCGAGAGCATCGATTTCGTCTATGATCTCCTCGATCACCGGCGACATCCGCTGCACCAGCCCCTGGGACAGCATTTTCAATGTGTCGCTGGTACTGACCGGTCCGGTGCCGGTGGCGATCCTTTCGCGTACGTCATTCACCGCCATCAGACGGCGCAGGCGCACCGTGACAATCCGTTTTTCATCCACCCAGATACGCAGACTGACCATGTCTTCCGGATCGGCGCCGGGGTTCAGGTTGACACCCCGGAGCGTCATCAGAATACCGTCATCCATGAACGCGACGCGAGGGCGGGTTTCACCCGCCAGAAGGGCATCCACATGCAACGGCTTGAGACCGCTTCTGGTGCGCAGCCAATTCTCGGTCTTTTCCCCTTTGCGGTCGAAATGCAGCCATAACGGCCCGTCGAAGGCGATGTCCTGTTCCAGTTCGTCCCAGCCGATCTCACGCCCCGAACCCGTGCCGTCCAGCACATAACCGCCGATCAGACCGTCCTGCTCGCTCATTGGTTCCTCCACAGGTATTTCAACGCAACGGCTGGCGTTCGCCCTTCAAACCACTAGAATAACCGACCGGAGAGGACAATGGGAGCCTGACTTGAATTCCGTCCGTGCGCAGATCGTGTCAATTTCTTCCTTGCTGATCGGCATGTCGATGCTGCTGATCGGCAACAGCCTGCAGGGGACGCTAATTGCCATCCGTGCGGTCGGCGAGAGTTTTTCCCCTCATTCCATCGGCATCATGGCCTCCGGGTATTTCCTGGGTTTTGTCATCGGCACGCTGGTGACAGCCTATCTGATCGAACGCGCCGGTCACATCCGCGGCTTTACAGCGCTAGCCTCGCTGGCTTCGGCGGCCGCGCTCGGGCACATCATCATCATCGACCCGATTGCCTGGACGGTGCTTCGCGGCATTTCCGGTTTCTGTTTCGCCGGCATCTACATGGTGATCGAAAGCTGGCTCAACGAACGCGCCACCAACGAAACCCGCGGCCAGGTCCTGGCGGCTTACATGATCGTCAACCTGATGTCGCTGACGGTCGGACAGTTCCTGCTTTCCGCGTCCGACCCGCAGGGTTATGTCCTGTTCTGCATCGTTTCCATTCTGGTGTCGGTCGCAATCATCCCGGTATCCATTACCCGCACCGAGGCGCCAACACCACAAAAGCCACGTCCGCTGCCGATCCGCAGGCTGTTCTCCATTTCACCGCTGGGCTTTGTCGGCTGCCTCGCCTACGGCCTGGCGATGGGTGCCTTCTGGGGTCTGGCACCGGTGTTCGCTGGGCTGGTCGGACTTGATGTGGACGGCGTTGCCATCTTCATGTCGCTGTGCATTCTCGGCGGCGGTTTGATGCAATGGCCGATGGGCTGGCTGTCGGACCATTTCGACCGGCGTGTCGTCCTCGCCGTATCGTGCTTCGCCGGCGGCGCGATGTCGATCATGGTGGCAACCGGCGGCATGATCAAACCGGACCTTCTGCTCTACATGTCTATCCTGTTCGGCGCATCAACCTTTCCGATTTACGCCGTGACGGTCTCGCACGCCAATGACTATGTAAATGCCGACGAACGGGTCGTGGTCAGCGGCACACTTCTTCTCACCTATGGCGGCGGTGCCATTGTCGGCCCCTTGCTGGCCGGCCCGATCATGGACCTGCTGGGCGCCGAGGGACTGTTTTTTTACATCGGCGGCGTGTTCACGCTGGTCGGTTGCTACGCGCTCTGGCGCATGACACGCCGCACCGCACCTGTTGCGGAAGACAAGACCAATTTCGTGCCGACACCGGGAGCAACACCGCTTGCCGGCGCACTCGACCCGCATGCCGAGCCCTACGAAACGGAAGCAGATGACGCGGGAACCCCACAGCGACCGGCGGCTCCACCGACCCGCAGCGACGCCGCCAATCAATAACCATCCGGGGACGCGGCCAGTTCAAGCTCTTCGATGCTGTCCGCATCAAGCACCTGACACACAACATCATATGAGAACCCGGCCCGGGCCATGACCGCCATATCCTTTTCGCGTCTGGCGTCCCGGACCTCGCGGTCATCCGACAGATACGGGCCGAGCCGGCGCCGTTGCGCCAATCGCAGTGCTGCGGACAGGTCAAGGTCCCGGACCTCGACCTCTTCAGCGAGAGCGGCAAGAGCGCTGTCGATGACGTCCTCGCTCAGACCTTTCTGCTGCAGCTTATAGCGAATGCCCCTGACCGGTGTACCCTTGGCATATAATGAGCGGGCCCGCATCTCGCCGTAGGTTTGATCGTTGAGGAATCCCAGCCGTTCGAATTTTTCAATAATGGTCTCGACGAACTTCGCACCTTCGTCCGCATCCGTGCCGTGATGCATGACCGAGCGCTGCACTTTCTGCATCATCAGTTGACGAAGATGGGCGGTCGACGTGGCAAACCGCCCGAGATAATGCGCCGCTGAGTTTTCAAGGTAGCTCGCCGTTGCCTTGCGCGGCCCCCGCCGACGCTTCGGTGGCTGTTTCTCGTCGTCGTCACTCATGACCCGTTCCGGAATAATTTCCACTGCACTGGTTTCCAGCGCCCTCACTCTTTATATAGACATTCAAGGATAACAAACGAAACACCCAAACATCCAAGCCGAGACGAACCGCATGCAACAGCCGACCACGTCCAACGCCATAGGGCTTTGGACGCTCTATAACCGCGAAGTCCGCCGCTTCATGAAGGTCTATACCCAGACCCTGCTGGCGCCGGTCGTCACCACGCTGCTGTTTCTGGCCGTCTTTACGCTGGCGCTCGGCAAGTTCCGGCCGGCGGTGCACGGTGTGCCGTTCTCGGAATTCCTCGCCCCCGGGCTGATCATGATGGCGATTGCCCAGAACGCCTTCGCCAACACCTCAAGCTCGATCATGATCGCCAAGGTGCAAGGCAACATCGTCGATACCCTGATGCCGCCGTTTTCACCGACCGAACTGGTGACCGGCATCGCCTTCGGCGGGGTCACACGCGGACTTTGCGTCGGCATATCCGTGGCGCTTGCGATGGCGCTGGTTGTCGGCCTGTCGATTTCAAACGTGGGGCTGATTCTGTATCACGCCCTGATGGCATCGCTGATGCTGGCCCTGCTCGGCATGCTCGCCGGGATCTGGGCCGACAAGTTCGACCACATGGCGGCCGTCACCAATTTCGTGATTACGCCGCTGGCATTTCTATCAGGGACCTTCTATTCCATCGACCGGCTTCCCGAATTCGGCCAGGTAATCGCACATTTGAACCCATTCTTTTACATGATCGACGGATTTCGCTCGGGCTTCATCGGTCATGCCGACGCCCAGATGTGGCTCGGCATTACCGTCATGGCCGGCGTCAACGCCGTACTGTGGGGCATCTGTACCTGGATGTTCAAAAGCGGCTACAAACTCAAACCCTGAAGCCGTCAGCGCGGATCAGCGTCGGACCGCAAGATTGCGTTTGTCGGCCTTGGCTTTCTCTTCCTCGGCTTTTTGATAGGCAATCAACAGCGGTTCCACGCTATGACGAATAGCGTTGATCTCACGCGTTTGCGCCATTTCCGTCTCTTCCAGAGATCGTGCCGTTCTACCGAGTGCGCTGATCGCGTTCTGCAATGCCCGGTCCTGCTTCGCCGATTGCTCGGCAAGCTGGGTCTCGGCTTCGGTCATGCGTTCTTCAATCAGCAACTGACAACGGCGAGAGACTTCCGTGGCATAAACCAGTCCGGCAATCCCGAAGAACAGTGCAAACACACTGACCAGTTGAAAGAATATGTCCATCGGCGTTTTTACCTTCCCTCATTACCGATGACTGTGAACCTTATCATCGTTGGCGAAAATGACGGGGATCACAGATAGCGTGTAATTTATTTTTTGATAGATTAAAGGTAGCATTCACTTCTGACGACAATTCTTTTTGAAATACCTGTACCGGGTTCCATGAAACGCGTTACACATCCGTATCTCTTTGACTGACCGGAAACAGGAAAATGCCGCATCTCGCCTTTCGTGACTGGACGCCTCAGGCGTGTGAAACCTATATCCGTGAAATAGCCGAGGAGACGTCCGCCGCGGATGCGGACGTCATTCACGCCCGGATCGATGCCCTGATTGCGGAAAACCGGCAGATCCACGAAGCCGAGTGCATCAACCTCAATCCCGCCACCAACATCATGAACCCGAAAGCCGAAGCTGCGCTGGCATCGGGGCTGGGCTCACGCCCGTCACTCGGTTACCCCGGCGACAAGTACGAAATGGGACTGGAGGCGATCGAGAAAATCGAGGTGATCTGCGCCGAACTTGCCTGCGAGATTTTTCAGGCTGCGTATGCGGAAATCCGGGTCGGCTCCGGCGCTTTGGCCAATCTTTACGCCTTCATGGCGACCACGAAACCGGGTGACGCCATCATCGTGCCGCCGGCCAGCATCGGCGGCCATGTCACCCACCACAATGCCGGTGCCGCCGGGCTGTATGGCGTGGATATCCACGAAGCCCCAGTGGCGGCCGACGGCTACACCGTCGATATCGCCGCTCTGCGAACTCTTGCCCATAAGATCAAACCGTCCCTGATCACCATCGGCGGCAGCCTGAATCTGTTCCAGCATCCGCTCGCCGAGATCCGCACCATCGCCGACGAGGTGGGCGCAAAAGTCCTGTTCGATGCAGCGCACCTGTGCGGCATGATCGCCGGCAGGGCGTGGGACAATCCGTTGACCCTTGGCGCCGACGTCATGACCATGAGCACCTACAAGAGCCTCGGCGGTCCGGCCGGCGGCCTGATCGTCAGCAACAATGCCGACATCGCGGAGAAACTCGACAGCATCGCCTTCCCCGGACTGACCGCCAACTTCGATGCCGCCAAGTCGGCGGCACTGGCCATCACACTGCTGGACTGGCGGCTCTACGGCGATGCCTATGCCGCCCGAATGTGTGAGTTGTCATCCCGGCTGGCGGCAGAGCTTGATGCACTCGGCCTGCCTGTCCACGCCAGGGACCGGGGCTTCACCAAATCGCACCAGTTCGCCCTCGAAGCACAGGCATTCGGCGGCGGCCAGCATGCGGCGAAGCGGCTGCGCGAAGCCAACATCCTGACCTGCGGCATCGGCCTGCCGATTGCGGCGGTCAGCGGGGACAACAACGGCCTTCGGATCGGCACCCCGGAAATCGCCCGCGTCGGATTTGAAGCCGACGACATGCCGGAACTGGCCTCGTTCATTCACCGGGCCCTGACCGGTAACGATGCTTGCGCCGTTGCCGCCGAAGTCAGCGCCATGCGCCGCCGCTTCACGGAGTTGCAGTTCATCCGAAAATGACGATCCTGTTGCAATCGCAACCGCTTATTGACAGCAACAGGCCGCCTCACGATACTCCTCCGCTTTCCTTGGGGGTGTGACCTCAAGACAATCAATACAGGAGCAATGGTCATGATTCCGGCAGTTATGCCCACATACGCCCGTTACGATCTTGCCTTCGACCACGGCGAAGGCGCGTATCTGTGGGACACCGCAGGCCGACGTTATCTGGACTTTGGTGCCGGAATCGCGGTTGCGTCGATCGGCCATTGTCATCCGCATCTGGTTGAAGCGATCCGCGAGCAGGCCGGAAAACTGATGCACACCTCGAACCTGTATCATATTCCGGGGCAGGAGCGTCTTGCCGACCGGCTGGTAGAGAACACCTTTGCAGATGCCGTGTTCTTCAACAACTCCGGCAACGAAGCGGTAGAGATGGGCGTCAAGATGATGCGCCGCTATCACGACACTGACGGGCATCCGGAACGCTACCGGGTGATTACCGTGCAGGGCGCTTTTCACGGCCGCTCGCTGGCCATGCTGTCGGCGGGCAAACAGGAAAAGCACCTGAAAGGTTTCGGCCCCGAGGTAGACGGTTTTGATCAGGTCGCTTTCGGCAATCTGAATGAGCTGAAGGCTGCCATCGGTCCGGAAACGGCGGGCATCCTCGTCGAACCGGTCCAGGGTGAGGGCGGCATCCGGCCGATGAGTAAGGAATACCTGCAAAGCCTGCGCAAGATCGCCGACGAATTCGGTCTGCTGCTGATGTTCGATGAAGTCCAATGCGGCATTGGACGGACCGGCAAACTGTTCGCCCACGAATGGGCCGGTATTCAGCCCGATATCCTGGCCTCCGCCAAGGGCATCGGCGGTGGGTTTCCGCTAGGGGCGACGCTGGCCACGGAGAAAGTCGCCGCCGCGATGACCGCCGGCTCGCACGGGTCGACCTATGGCGGCAATCCGCTTGCCATGGCCGCCGGCAATGCCGTCCTCGACGTGGTTCTCGCACCCGGCTTCATGGACAACGTCCAGAAGATCGCTGCCCAGCTGAAAACCGGTCTGGAAGACATCGCGGCACGCTATCCGTCAGTCTATACCGATGCACGGGGCACCGGACTGATGCTCGGTCTCAAATGCGCCGACGGCATCGTCAACGGCGATCTGGTCAAGGCCTTGATGAAAGGCGGCCTGCTGTGCGTGCCGGCCGGCGACAATGTCGTTCGTTTCGTGCCGCCGCTGGTGATCACCCCCGAACAGGTCGAAGAGGCACTGGGGATCATCGATACCGCCAGCGCCGGACTTGCAAAGGATGCGGGCTGAGATGTCTGCGCCCAAGCATTTTCTGGATATCGACCGGTTTGACGGCGACACCCTGAACGGTATTCTCAAGCTCGGCCATGATCTGAAGGCAACGCGGCGCAGCACCGACGCGCCGAAGCCGCTGGAAGGCCGCACCCTGGTGATGATCTTTGAAAAACCGTCGACCCGGACCCGGGTATCGTTCCAGGTCGGCATGCAGGAACTGGGCGGACAAACCGTCATCCTCACCGACGATCAGTCACAGCTCGGCCGCGGCGAAACCGTGGCCGACACCGCCCGCGTGCTGTCGCGCTATGCCGATGCGATCATGATCCGCACCGACGATCCGGCGAAGCTGGTGGAGCTTGAGGAACATGCCTCCGTCCCAGTGATCAATGGTCTGACCGATTTCTCGCACCCCTGCCAGATCATGGCCGACATCATGACATTCGAAGAGCACCGCAGCTCAATCAAGGACCGCACCGTGGCCTGGACCGGCGACGGCAACAACGTGGTGACGAGCTGGGTACATGCTGCCGCCCGGCTCGGGTTCGAGATGCGCGTCGCCACCCCGGATGCGCTGAAACCGTCACAGGATCTGATCGACTGGGCAACCGGCGAGGGTGCTAGAATCGTCCTGACGGAAGACCCGAACGAAGCCGTCAGCGGCGCCGATCTGGTGGTCACGGACACCTGGGTCTCCATGGGCGACGAAGATGCCGGATCGCGCCACAACATGCTGACGCCGTATCGCGTCGATGATGCCCTGATGGCGAAGGCCGACGAGAACGCCCTGTTCATGCATTGTCTGCCCGCTCATCGCGGCGAGGAAGTGCTGGATTCCGTCATGGACGGGCCACAGTCGGTGGTCTGGGATGAAGCCGAAAACCGGCTTCATGTTCAGAAAGCCATCCTCGCATGGTGTCTGAGCTGACCACTGACCTGACGGGGCCGGGCAAAACCGTTTTCAGCCAACAGGCGCTGTCGCGGCCCCTGCCATTCGCGGATATTCTGGCGCTCGACCGGCTGGCCGTCGCCGCCTGGGCCGCCCCCGAAAACGAAATGCACAACGGCTGGCTTTTTCGCCATGCCGCAGGCGTCAGCCGCCGCGCCAATTCGGTTGCCCCCTTCCCGTTGTCCGAAGATATCCCGCTTGATGATCTGCTGGCCAGGGTTGAAGCCTACTACCGGGCCCGTGGCCTGCCCCCGCGCCTGCAGATTTCACCCGCCGCCTGTCCGCCGGGACTGGACCATGTGCTCGCCGAACGCGGCTACGAGATCGAATCCGGCGTCACCATCATGATCTGCGAAGCTGACAAACTGGCGCAGGCTGAGATCACCCATAACATCTCGATCACCAAAACCGCGCCGCCGGGCTGGTGGGATCTGTACATCGAGGGCTATCAGCGAGACGCCCGTGACATCGCCGCGCGGGCGCAGGAATTGCCGGTGTTCGCGGCGAGCACGACGGATGACGGCCGCATGGATGCCATCGGGCTGGGGGTCGCCGGCGGCAACTGGCTGGCGGTGTTCGGCATGTTTACGCGACCCGACTGCCGGGGCCGGGGTCTGGGCGCCGCAATTATACACGCCTTGGCGGGGTTTACGGTTGCAAGGAACGGCATCGGACTCTATCTGCAGGTAGAAAACGAGAACCTCCACGCCAGACGCCTGTATGAAAAACTCGGCTTTCGGGACGTCTACGGCTATCATTACCGGACATTATGGACCGCGACTTGAAAACATCTTCCCCGCAGAGCGATTTCGGCGATTTCGTTCAGACCTTCCAGATCGAGGATCTGAACATTCGCGGCCGTCTGATCCGGCTTGATCAGGCTTACAACGACGCCATTGCATCGCATACCTATCCGCCGGCCATCAAGCAGTTGATCGGCGAAACCATGGTGCTGTGCGCAATTCTCGCAAGCGCGCTTAAATACGACGGGGTCTTTACCCTGCAGGTCCAGGGTGACGGGCCCGTCAGTCTGGTGATGGCCGACATCACCTCGGACGGCGCCATGCGGGCATATGCCAAGCTCCGTGAAGGACTCGGCGAAGACGACATCACCGGCCACTCGATCCAGCAAACCGTCGGCGTCGGGCATATGGCCTTCACCGTCGATCAGGGACCGGAGACAGAGCGCTATCAGGGTATCACGGAATTGACCGGGGCCACGCTTGCGGAATGCGCACACAATTATTTTCGCCAGTCCGAGCAACTGGAAACCGCAATCGCCATTTCCGCCAGTACCGGTGACGCGGTCGGACCGGCCCACGCCGCCGGTCTGATGGTACAGCGGCTGCCGTCATCCAGAGATGGCGAGCAGGAAGAAGAAAACTGGCGCCGCGCCGTCGTGCTGATGAGTTCGATCACACCACAGGAACTGCTCGACCCCGGCCTCAGCGCATCGCATCTGTTATATCGGCTGTACCACGAAGACGGGGTCAGGCTTTATGTTCAGCGGGTTCTGCGCCACGAATGCCGGTGTTCCGAAGAACGTGTCAGTCGGACGCTCCGCTCGTTCCCACGGGTTGAAATCGACGACATGGCGGAAGAAGGTAAAATTACCGTCACTTGCGAGTTCTGCGGAACCGACTACGTATATGATGCCGACAGGCTGGACGCACTTTATGCTGACGTCCCCGATTGACCTGAACGCCGCGTTATTTTGAACCGGAGATATTTCATGTGCTTCACACGCCTGCTACGCAAAAAAATTCTGATCGCTGCCGCAATTATTGCCGTCGGCGGTCTCAGCGCCTGTCAGACGCCGCCGCCGAACGCCCCCGAATATCCGGAATTGACCTTCACGCATCTACCGCCGATTACCCTGGGGGTTGCCGGGCTTGAGATCGTCGACAATTTCACCCCGCCCGCCGATGCCACGCACATCGAAAACCGCATGCCGGTTACCCTTGAAAGCGCGCTACGCAACTGGGCCCGTGACCGGTTGAAATTCAACGGCGTTTCCGGGGTTGCCAAATTCATCATTGAAAATGCTTCCGTGACGGAAACCGATCTGCCCCGCACCAAAGGCCTGACCGGGGTGTTCACCACCGATCAGGCGCAGCGCTATGACGCCGCCGTCAATGTGCAGATCCGCCTTGAGGGTGTGCCCCGTGTCAACGAGGCCTTTGCCCAGGCCGCCGTGTCGCGATACCAGACCCTGCCCGAAGACGCCTCGATCAATGTCCGCGAGGATACCTGGTTCAATCTGACCGAACAGGTGATGAAGGACTTCGATCCGCAGATGGCCGCGTCGATCCGCCAGCATCTGGCTGACTTCGTCCGCTGACGTCAGGCCTCTTCGGCGAATTCCGAAGGCACATCGTTCGCCATGGTAATGTCGAGCTCGAAACCGGTTTCTTTTTTCACCAGTTTCCGGGCCTTGGCGACGTGCGGCTGACCGCGGCGCAATTCACGCCAGAGCGCAACCCCCAGCCCGTATAGACCGTTATCGGCGACGCAGCGCAGCGAATGCACCCAGATCTGCAATCCCAGTGAGTCATGCTGCCGCTTATTGCGGGTCAGGACATTGACGGCCTTGGCGAGTTCATGCTGATACATCGGCTGGGCCCTGGCCATCGCCGTCAGGTCGCGCAGGTCGGCGCCGCCTTCAAGCAGGGCATTGCGGTGGTGAGTCGCAATCGCCAGGACGAGACCGACGCTTTCATCATCGAGTGTCCGAATATGGCCGATCAGCCGCTCGGCTTCCTTGCGGTATCGCTTGCGCGCCCAACCGCGCGTCATGTCCGAAAACAAACCCATCAGATCACGGCCGCCAGAAACTGCGGCTGAACAGCACGATCACGGTGAACAGTTCCAGCCGCCCCATCAGCATGCCAAGCGCCATCAGCCATTTCGCGGCATCGGGGAAGCTTGCGAAATTCCCCGCCGGCCCGGCGATCGGGCCCAGGGCCGGGCCCACGTTGGCGATGGACGTCGCGGCGCTTGAGAACGCGGTGATGAAGTCCAGACCGAGCAGGCTGAGACCAATGGTCAGCAGGGCGAACGTAAAGAACCACATGAAAAAGAACGACAGCACGGAGATAATGATCTCTTCGGAAACCGGGCGCTTGTTGAAGTACGGGATGAAAACCCCATGCGGCTGCAGCAGATGCTGGATCTGTGTCCGCGCCGCAGCATAAAGAACCTGAAAACGGAATACCTTAATCCCGCAGGTCGTCGATCCGGCACAGCCGCCGATGAACATGATGAAAAAGAACATCACCGGCGAAAATGCCCCCCACAACCCATAATCATCGGTCGCATAACCGGTGCCTGTGATGATCGATACAATATTGAAGGCCGACAGGCGCAGGGCTTCCAGCGGCTGTTCGCCGATTTCAAAAACCAGCCATCCCGTGGTCACCACGATCACGCACGAGACGAAGACGATGAACCACTGCACCTGGCTGTCGTTAAACAGCGCCGTCATCTCGCCCTGCAGGGTTCTGAGATACAGAACGAACGGCAGCGCTCCAACCAGCATGCCGGCGGTGGCGATATAATCGATCAGCGCGGATTCGAAATACGCGATGGATGCATCGTGCGACGAGAACCCGCCGGTGGCGATGGTGGTCATGGAATGCACGACCGCGTCGAAGCCGCTCATCCCGGCCAGCCAGTAAAACCCGGCCCACAGGATGGTCAGGGCGAAATAAATTACCCCGATCGCAGACGCGATCTGTGCCGCCCGCGGCATCGCCTTGTCCGACTGGTCCGAGCTTTCCATGCGGAACAGCTGCATCCCGCCGACCTGCAGCAACGGCAGCACAGCGATACCCATGACAATGATCCCGATCCCGCCGAGCCATTGCAGAAGTGCGCGCCACAAGAGGATGCCGGGCGGTGCATTTTCCAGCCCGATGATGACCGTCGAGCCGGTGGTGGTGATCCCGGACATCGCCTCGAACATGGCGTCGGTAAAATTCATGTCCAGTTCCGAGAACACGAACGGCAACGATGCGAACAGCGTCATCGAGGCCCAGCTTGCGGTGGTGATCATGAAAGCGTGGCGGATCGTCAGTTTCAGCCCACGGACCTTTGAGGTCAGGGCCATGGTGACGCCGACGAAGAACGTGGTGCAGGCGGCGGTCGCGAAAACCTGCCAGTCCGGATGCCCATAGGCGTAGTCGGCAATGGCCGGCAGGCACATCACAATCGCAAGCGTCGCCAGCAACAGGCCGACGATGAAGACTGCCGGTCGAAAATCCATGAATGTCAGGTCCCTATCCGCCCGTTTCAGGCCTTCTAAATACAAAACCCTGCGGCGCGGATCGGGTCAAGCCCCGTCAGCATGGCGCGATCAGGCGAAATTACCGCCGTCGTGGTTGACCATCGACAGGAATTCGCGCCGCGTCGTCGGATCTTCCCGGAAAGCTCCCAGCATGCGGCTGGTTACGAGCGACACACCCGGCTTGTGTACACCGCGCATGGTCATGCACTGGTGCACAGCTTCGACGATCACCGCAACGCCGCGGGGCTCCAGCACTTCGTCAATCGTATTGGCGATCTGCGCCGTCAGCTTTTCCTGAATCTGCAGCCGTTTTCCATAGGCATCGACGACACGCGCCAGCTTTGAGATCCCGACCACGCGACGGTTCGGCAGATAGGCGACATGCACCTTGCCGATAAACGGCACCATGTGATGTTCGCAATGGCTTTCGAGGCGGATATCCTTCAACAGCACGATCTCGTCATAACCTTCGGTTTCCTCGAAAGTTTTCTCGAGATAGCTGCGTGGACAGATGTCATATCCTTCGAAGAATTCCTCGTAAGAACGAACGACACGGTCCGGCGTTTCGACGAGCCCTTCGCGGTCCGGATCGTCGCCGGCCCAGCGGATCAACGTACGCACGGCGGCTTCCGCTTCTTCGCGGCTCGGCTTTTCGATGTCCGGTCCCTTTTCAAGATCCGGCGCGGCGTGTTTGTGTTTCTTGCCCTCGATCACGCTGAGCGATTTATGATCTGTCACGGTGTTTCCTATCTCTCTGCCCAGGCCGTAAGTTTGCTGCCGTTTGTGCGGCGGCCACGACTTTGATGTTCTTTGGTACGCACAAATATAACCGATAGATCACTTTAATGCACGGCACGCCGCGGTTCAGGGCCATCCAGTGAAAATGCCGGCACCTGCACGGCAAAGCGCCGCCCGGCATTGTCGATCATCTGGAAAATCCCGGTCATGAAGCCGCTCGACGTCGACAGCGGCGTCCCGCTTGAATATTCGAAATGATCGCCGGGTTTCAGCACCGGCTTGTCGCCGACAACGCCGTCACCGATGACCTCATGCGCACGGCCGCCGCCATCGGTAATACGCCAGCGGCGGGTCAGAAGCTGCACCGTCATGGTGCCGGTATTCTCCAGCCGCACCTGATAGGCCCAGACATGGCGGTTTTCATCCGCATCCGACTGTTCTTCAAGATACGCCGCGGCAACACTCACACGTATCCCGTCGGTGGTTTGTTCGAATGTCTGAAGCTGGTTCATCAAGCGCCCTTTCCGGTATCTCAAACAGACGCGGCCCGTGCGCCTGCGGCTGCATTAAGCCGGAGCGCACGGGCCTTGTCCAGACCGCCCAGGGGACACCCTGATGGTGGTGCTCAGAGCAGACGGTCGGGACCGATGACGATTTCGACGCGGCGATTTTCTTCGCTTTTCTGACCATCCGGCGTGATTACACGCGGATAGGTTTCACCAAAGCCGATGGTATTGATTTTCTCTTCCGGCACGCCCCGGGCCTTGAGCATGGCGGCGATCCGCTCAGCACGGGCTTGCGACAGGTACTGGTTCTTCCGGGCTGAACCGGACTTGTCGGCATGACCGCCCAGCACGATGCGCAGGTGCTTGGACGACTTCGCATAATCAGCTGCCTGATCCAGCACGCTGTCGGCACCGACGTCCGGCATGGTGGAGCCGAGCGGAAAGGTGACCTTGTAGGATTTCAGCATCGGCACCGTTGCGGCCAGCGGCTTGCCGGCGGCTTTCAGCGCTTCAGCCGTTTCAGTGGCGTATTCGATAAAGCCGTCACGGCAGAAACCGATATCGAGCGGCTGGTCGCCTTCGGATGCCTGTTCCGCCCAGCAATCAAGACGGGCGATGGCCTGGCCGGTGGCTTTGGGCGCAATACGGTCGGCCCCAAGCGCCCGCATGTGATTGAGATATCGGTACGCTGCGGCAATATCCTCGTTGGCGAGCGCCCGCCCGCTGCCCGGCGCGGTGGCAACGACACCGTTATTGGCGGCGATGGCTTTTTCGGAAAAGGCAATGGCGGATGCCCTGTCCCACATCTGCCTGTCTTCGTAATGCGCCAGTCGCTTGTATTCACGCGCCGCTTCGGCGCCGACGTCACCACCCCTGATATCGAGCTTGCGGGCGGCGTCAATTTGCGGATTGGCACAGGCACTGAGGGCGACACAGGCAGCCAGCAGGCTGCCTGTCACGGCAAGGTTTTTACGAAACCTTGTTTGATTGTGGGCACGGAACATAAGCGGTCTCCTGTTTTGAAATGTTGGAGACCTGAATACCGGTCATATCCGGCAAAACCATGGCCGATTATGACATCGGCATGATCATTTGCGGGCGCAATAGGGCACCCCCTGCCTACCGTAAAGGCTGATTAATCCGCCGCTGCGACGGCCGCTGAAGGCCACAAGGTCATGCCGGGAGATATCGGTTGACCGGCTTTGCTGCGTTCACCGTCCGGCATCACATCCATGTTCGGCCAGAGCCCGGTTTCCATGCACGCCGCATATCCTTCGGGCAGTTTCATCTCCCGCATCGCGGTGACCGCCGCCGTGTGGTCATACGTCAGGGCGCAAATCTCGATCTCGATCCCGCCGCCCGATGGCCGCAGCAACGAATACCAGACACGCGGCGTCGCATCGTTGGCCGGCATGCCGATGACCCCGGCATTATGCCACAGGCGGTCGCCCAGCCGCTCCGTAAACGGCACCCCGGCATGTCCGCCGATAATCGCATCAACGCCGAGCGCATCCAGGCCGGCCCGTTTGACGGCGGCAGCGGTTTTCTCAAAGACGAACTCGTTAATCGATGCAGCACTGCCGTGGACGACGGCAAATCGACGTCCCCCCAGCGTGAACCGAAGATGACGCGGCAATCCCCGCATCCAGGCCCGGTGCGCCGGCGACAGGCAGGCATTCGCATAGGCGTACCATTGCCGGGACATCACATCACAGGCTGTCCCTTCCTCGAAGCCACACCCGCAGTCATCGGCCTCGGCGCCGAAGCTTTCCTCGCAGTTGCCCATGACCGTCGTGATGCCCCAGTCCATGATCGCATCCGTGGTCAGGGCCGGGTCCGCAGCGTAGGCGACAACGTCACCGGTGCAGATGATGTTACTCTTCGGCACCCCAAGACGATCCGCTTCGGCGATCATCGCCCGGGTCGCCTGCAGGTTCGAATACGGCCCGCCAAACACAAGCACCGTCCCGCTGAGTAAACCAAGATCGAGAAACGGCACCTGTTCGCTCATATGCTGTTCAGCCATGTAAGGGTCAGTCCGGGCTGCAGGACGCACCGCCCAGCACGCAGAACTTGGCGCAGTGAGGATGGTTGAGCTGAACCGCCCTGTTGGACTCGGACAGGGCCGTGCCCAGTTCAAAATCCTTATCATAGGGCAGCAGCGTACACGGCATCACGACCGGATTATCCGCACCCTTACGTTTGACCACCATTCGCGATGTCGCACACATCATGGATTCCGGCGCGACCCCCAGAATGTCCCAGCAATGCACGGTGATTTCGGGCACGTCGGCGTCCGCATCCATTTCCGGAAACAACACAAGCTTTGCCGGGTGATCGGCATTGATGGGGATGTGGGCATCGGCAAACAACCCGGCGTAGCCGGCACGTCCGGTGTCTTCGTCTTCATCCCAGCAGGTACGCCCGGCAACCGCCAGATTGAATTCGTTTTCGGCCAGCCAGCGCAGCCCCTCGATCATCGGCGGCCAGGTATCCTTGCCGCGAATCTCCTCGTGCCCCTTGCGGGTATAATGATCGACCGACACCCGGATCGACAGGGCATCGCCATGGGTCTGTCTGAGCTTTAAAAGAGGGTCACGCTTGTTCAGGAGCGGCTTCATGGCATTGGTCAGCACCAGCACCCGGAAGCCGCGGGCCAGAGCCTCACCGATCATCGGGATGATATCCGGGTTCATGAACGGTTCGCCCCCTGTGAAGGCGATTTCCTCGACCTGCATCTTCTCGGCGGCGATCTCGTCCAGGTAGGCGCGCATTTCATCAAGCGTGATATAGACCAGCGCATCGTTCTTCGGTGACGAATCCATATAGCAATTGACGCAGGTGATATTGCACAGCGAACCGGTATTGAACCACAGCGTCGACAGATGCGTCAGCGCCACGACCGCGCGCTGCTGGCCGTCTGCAGTGATCAGCGGATCTCGAAATTTTTTCGGATCGAGCGCACGGCTTGTATCGGGCATCCCTGGACGAACTCCTGTCTGTATCTCAGTCTGGCTTAGACAGATATCCACCTCAACTCAAATAAACCTATCGTGAGCTGTCCCGGCGCATGATTTATGCGGGCTCGGGTATTGCGGCAGCGGTGATAAATTCCATAATGTCGCCTGGAGGATACATACATGGATTTCAACGTTCGACCGCTGTCGACCCATCTCGGCGCGGAAATTACGGGGCTCGATCTGAACGACACCCCCGGCGACAACGTCATCGGCGCCCTGAAGCGCATCTGGGGCGAACACGGCGGCCTGATGGTCATTCGTGATCAGAAACACCTGACCACCGAGGCACATATCAGTTTTGGCGCGGCGCTGGGCCCACTGTTCGGCGCACCCGGCTGCTCACCGCTGCAGGATACGGTCAGCCGCTATATCCATCCCGATCATCCGGAAATCTATCGTGTGTCCAACAAGCTCGACGGAACCGGCCAGCCGCTTGGCCGCAAGGGTGCCGGAACCTACTGGCATTCCGATGTCAGCTTCCGCGAAACCCCGGCCGGCGCCTCGGTGCTGCACGGGGTCGAAATCCCGGAAATCGGCGGCGACACCATTTTCGCCAACATGACCAAGGCATTTGAGGAGCTTTCAGAACCGATGAAGGACCTGCTGCGCCCGCTCAAGGCCTGGCACGACTTCGAGGTCGCGGCCCGCACCCAGTATGCCAAACCGATCGTCGTCGAGAACGACATGGCCGGCGCCAACATGGCATTGCATCCGGTTGTCCGCACCCATGCCGACACCGGCAAGGAAAGCCTGTACGTGAATCCCGGTTTCACCTCGCACCTGGACGGCTTTGACGCAGACGAAAGCCGCTGGATTCTCGAGCCGCTGTACCGCCATGCGACACGCCCGGAAAACCTCTACCGCCACACCTGGCAGGCCCACGACGTGATCATCTGGGATAACCGCTGCCTGATGCATTACGCGGTCATGGATTACGGCGACAGCCCACGCTACATGGAGCGCACCACCTGCATCGGCGAGCGGCCGGTATAGACACCCCTCCCCGGCACCCGTCCCGGGTCAGGCCCGGGACAAGCGTCACCCTCTCCCAAGGGTGAACGGCAGGGTGACGTGCTATGTACGCTGCTGAAAACGCCGACCGACCAGTGCCGCGGCGATGTTGACCTTCTGGATGTCGATGGTGCCGCCGGCGATTCCCCAGCCCCAGCCGTCGCGGAGTTTCTGCTCGATGGGGTATTCCGTCGAATAGCCGTAGCCGCCCATCAGCTGCATGGCCTTGCCGGTCACATCACGGACGATCTCATTGGCGAAGCATTTGGCGATGGAACTGTCGGCAACCGAAGGCAGGCCGTTCTGCGCATTGACCACGGCGCGGTACAGAAGCAGCCGCGCGGCATCGACTTTCATCTTCATTTCGGCGATGTGCAGCTGGACCGCCTGGAAATCGACAATCGGTTTGCCGAACTGCTGGCGTTCCTGCACGTAATCGAGGACGTAATCCAGTGCCGACTGGGCAATCGCCAGCGACATGGTGGTGTTGCCGCAGCGCTCCAGGTCGAACGCTTCCATCAGCTTTCTGAACCCGCCGGCGGGGACAACGATGTTGTCCGCCGGGACGTCGACGTTATCGAGAAAGATATCGGCGCTCGGGATGCCGCGAAAGCCCATGTGGTATTCCGGCTTGCCGAAGCTGAGGCCCGCGCGTTCCTTTTCCACCAGCACCGCACCGACGCCCTTGGCTCCCGGTTCATCGGACATCCGGCAATAAACGACATAGGCATCCGAATGCCCTGCCCCCGAACACCAGCGCTTGGTGCCGTTCAAGGTCACCGTATCGCCGGAGACAACGGCCTTCGTCGTCAGGTCGGTGAGCGCCGTCCCGGCTCCCGGTTCAGACATGGAGACGGCGACGATCATCTCGCCGGCACAGACTTTGGGGACGATCCGCTGGCGCAAGACGTCCGGCGCGAAGTGCGCCAGTGCCAGGGTCGGGCCGAACGAACTCTCAAACACCGGAAAGGCGACCGACGGCGAAATTTTGGCAAGTTCCTCCAGCACCAGAACGGCGTCCAGATGGGTCATGCCCAGTCCGCCCAGTTCCGTGGGCAGATTGACGCCGAGAAAGCCCATTTCGGCGTACCGCTTTACAAGTTCATGGCTGGGCGGTGTTGCCGACTTTTCGATTTCCTTGGCAATCTCGGGCAGTTCGGCTTCGGCAAACTTGCGTACCGTTTCCTGCAGGGCTTTCTGGTCGTCGCTCAGGCTGAAATCCATGTTATCCTCCGTTATGGAGGCGACAATTTAGGACCCGGCATCGGGCTTGTCACGTCAGGCCGATGGGTTTATTCCCCTTGCCATGATGGCCGCTCCGCCCTTATTAGAGGGGCGCACCGGGTCACATATGCGGGTGTAGTTCAATGGTAGAACGAAAGCTTCCCAAGCTTTAGACGAGGGTTCGATTCCCTTCACCCGCTCCAGACCGCCGATCTTCAATCCGAAACACACGCCGAAACCTGCGCTCGCAGCCATTTGTGCACCGGATCGCGGGTCAGGCGCTTCGGCCAGATCTGCACGATCTGATTCGGGCCCGCCCTGAATGGTAATGGATAGGTCGCCAGTCCGTCATCTCGGCCCAGCGTTTCGGTCGGATATGTTGCCGCCATCAGCTGACTTTGCGGCTCAGCAGCGGGTATCGTCCTCGGGATCGCTATCCTCGTCGTCACCGCTCTCGGGATACATCTCATAGACCACCTGCGACGTGCGTTGCAGGGTCTGGTAATCGCCCTGCTCCGCCACCGGCAGGCTGGCGCGTTGCGTGACCCGCCAGGCAATAAACACCGTCAGCATCAGCGACACGATCCCGATGTAAACGAACATGCCCGGCGCCCCCATCAGGTCCATCATCACCGAGCCCAGTGTCGGACCGACCGAAGCACCGATCCCGTACGACATCATCAGACCGCCGGACGCCGGCACCCGGTCCTCGGCATCGATATAGTCGTTGGCATAGGCAACGGCGAGCGGATACAGCGTGAACGACAGCCCGCCGAACAGGGCGCCCAGTGCAAGCAGCGCCGTGCCGTTGTGAACGTCCTTGTTCATGATCGCGAAGCAGACAATGGCCGTCGCTATGGATATGCCGATGATCACCAGCCGGCGGTCCATCGTATCGGACAGCTTGCCGATCGGCCATTGCAGCACCAGCCCGCCGATGATGACCGCACCCATGAACTGGGCTGTCTGGTTCGTCGCCAGACCGGCCTGCTGGGCGAACAATGCGCCCAGACCATAGAACGCACCCATGATCGTGCCCGATGCCATCGACGCCGTCATCCCGGTCGGCGATATGCCCCAAAGTCGGCCAAGCCTGAAACGAACCGGTTTCGGCAATTCCGGGGCGCTGACCCGCGTGATGGCTACCGGCAGGATCGCCAGCGACATCAGGATCGAGGTCAGGATGTACAGGACCATACCGGTTTCATCCGGGATATTGATCAGGAACTGCCCGGCCCCCTGCCCCAGATAAAGGACGACCTGATACAGCGAGAACACCTGTCCACGGATTTCGTTCGACGATTTTTCGTTGAGCCAGCTTTCCGTGCACATGTACATGCCGACCGTGGTGAAGCCGACGATCAGCCTGAGTGCCCCCCATAGCCAGGGGTCAAGTGTGAGTGCGTGCGCCAGTGTTGCCGCCGACATTACGGAGCCGAGCGCGGCGAAGGCGCGAATATGACCGACCGTGGTGATCAACCGGTGACAATAACCTGTCCCCAGAACGAGGCCGACGAAATACATCGACGTCACGATCCCGACGACGGTGGACGGCAGCCCGGCAGCCCCCATGCGGAAGGCAAGAATCGTCGACAGACCCCCGACGCCAACCATCAGGAAGGCAACGCCGGTCAGCAGGGATGATACCAGTCGCAACGTCGAAAACATAAGCACGGCCCACGGGTTCGGGTGTCAATTCCCGGCGCGTTTACGCTCCATGGATTTACGGTGCAAGCGATTTATTTCAAAAGATGCAGACGCTGATTTTAGTCGCCAAGCGATGCGGCATGATGGCGCAGGTGATCTTCGATAAATGTGGCGATGAAGAAATAGGAATGGTCGTATCCAGGCTGCATCCGTAGTTTCAGGGCCTGACCGGAGTCCGCACAGGCCTCGGCAAAAAGTTCAGGTTTGAGCTGCTCACCCAGGAAATTATCCGCCTCGCCCTGATCGATCAGAATCGTACCATCAAACGAATTGCCGGCTTTGATCAGTGCCGTCGCGTCATAGTCCGCCCACGCGGCTTTATCGTCACCGAGATAACGCGAGAACGCCTTTTCCCCCCACGGCACCTGCGAGGGTGCGACGATGGGGGAGAATGCCGACACGCTGGAAAACGTCTCCGGGTTTTTCAACGCAATGGTCAGCGCCCCGTGTCCGCCCATGGAATGCCCCATGATCCCCTGCCGGTCGGCGCGGGCCGGAAAATTCTTGAAGATCAATGCCGGCAGCTCGCCGGTGATGTAGCTGTACATGCGATAGTTCTTCGCCCACGGCTGGCGTGTCGCATCAAGATAGAACCCGGCGCCCTTGCCGAAGTCATAGGACTCCGCATCATCGGGGACATCATCGCCTCGCGGGCTGGTGTCGGGGGCGACGATGACCAGGCCCAGCTCGGCGGCGGCGCGCTGGGCGCCTGCCTTGACGGTGAAATTTTCTTCGGTACAGGTCAGGCCCGACAGCCAGAATACCACGGGGCGGGGTTCGCTCTCCGCCGCAGGCGGCGTGAAGACCGCGAACTTCATTTCGCAATCCAATTCCTGTGACGTGTGGCTGTAGATGCCCTGTGTGCCTGCAAAGCAGGCCTGCTCGGAAACGGTATTGAATGTCATGCACTCACCCCTCTGGCGTGAAAGATGTAGCCGAGAAAACTCATCAACAATTGTGCGGCGAGGAACGCCGTGGTGCCGTCGCGGTCATAGTCGGGCGCGACTTCGACCAGATCAATCCCGGCAACGTCGCCCAGCGCCGTCAGCCCTTTGAGTATTTCCAGCACTTCATAATACAGAAAGCCGCCGTGGCTCGGCGTGCCGGTGCCCGGTGCGATCGACGGATCAAAGCCGTCGATGTCGATCGTGCAGTAATAGCGTTTGCCCTTGGGGATACGGGCCAGCACGCCCTTGGTGCCCAGCCTGCGTACATCACGGACCGACAGAATGTCCGAACCTGCTTTCCTTGCCGCTTCGTAATCGGCGCGGTTCGACGACGACACGAAACGGATACCCAATTGCGTGAACCCGGTGACGTGGCTCATTTCCGAGGCACGCCTCAACGGGTTGCCATGTCCATAGCGCACCCCATGCCGTTCATCGACGAAATCCAGATGCGCATCAATGTGGATGATGTGCACCGGCTCCTGATCGTCGAAGGCCCGGATGCAGGGGATATGCACCGAATGATCGCCGCCCAGCGTCAACGGGATGGCGCCCGCCGCGAGGATTTTGCGGACGGCATATTCAATGTTGTCGTGCGACTTGATGGTATCGGTGTGCACCATGTCGGCATCGCCGATATCGACGATCTTAACACCCCCCTGCGGCAGATAGGTGATGTCGTCTTCGAAGTCGTACATCCCGGCATGGCCGAACGAAAACAGGGTCGAGGCTTCACGGATCGCCCGGGGGCCGAAGCGCGCCCCGGCGCGGTACTGCGTGCCCATGTCAAACGGTGCGCCGAGCACGCAGACGTCCGCGTCCGCAAGCGCATCCCAGTCCAGCACCACCGGTTGCTTGGCGAACGTGCAGTGGCCGACGAACGGCAGGTTCAGGCGGCCGGAATCGTATGTGTTATCGGCCACCCGCCGCCTCAGAACTCGACCACGGCGCGAATACTCTCGCCCTTATGCATCAGATCGAAGCCGTCGTTGATGTCTTCAAGGGCAAGCTTGTGGGTGATCAGATCATCGATGTTGATCTTGCCATCCATATACCAGTCGACGATTTTCGGCACGTCGGTGCGGCCCTTGGCGCCGCCGAAGGCGGTACCGCGCCAGACCCGGCCGGTGACCAGCTGGAACGGGCGTGTGGAAATTTCCTGACCGGCACCGGCGACACCGATGATGGTACTTTCACCCCACCCCTTGTGGCAGCATTCCAGCGCCTGACGCATCACGTCCGTGTTGCCGATGCATTCAAAGGAATGATCTGCGCCGCCGTTTGTCAGGTCGACGAGATACGGCACCAGATCGCCCTCGACCTCTTTCGGATTGACGAAGTGGGTCATCCCGAATTTTTCCGCGATATCCTTGCGTCCCGGATTCAGATCAACGCCGACGATCATGTTGGCACCGACCAGCTTTGCACCCTGAATGACGTTGAGACCGATCCCGCCGAGACCGAAGACGATGACATTGTCACCGGGCTGCACTTTTGCCGTATTGATCACGGCACCGACCCCGGTGGTCACCCCACAACCGATGTAGCAGACCTTGTCGAACGGGGCGTCCTGGCGGATTTTCGCCAGTGCGATTTCCGGCAGCACGGTGAAGTTGGAGAACGTGGAGCAGCCCATGTAATGGTAGATCGGGTCCTTGCCGAGACGGAATCTGGAGGTGCCGTCCGGCATCAGGCCCTGGCCCTGCGTAGTGCGGATCGCCTGGCACAGGTTGGTGCGCCCGGATGTGCAGTAATCACACTGGCGGCATTCCGGCGTGTAGAGCGGAATCACATGATCGCCTTTCTTGAGCGATGTCACGCCCTTGCCGACATCGACGACGACGCCTGCACCCTCATGACCGAGGATCGCCGGGAAGATGCCTTCCGGGTCGGCGCCGGAGCGGGTGAATTCGTCGGTATGGCAGATGCCCGTCGCCTTGATCTCGACCAGAACCTCGCCCTCTTTCGGGCCGTCCAGTTCCACGGTTTCGATGGAAAGGGGTTTGCCGGCCTCGAAGGCCACGGCGGCACGTGTCTGCATGAATTCTCTCCCTGTCTTACGTCTTGTCGGTTTGCTGTTGGCGCAACTATGCCCGAAAGGTAACGGGGGTTGCAATTCCGGATGCCACGATTTTTACCCGAAGATTAAGAACCCGCGGGGTTTCAGTTTCCGTGATGCCCCCCATATAGAGCGAACCATCGTACCGGAGGTCAGTATGGATTCAGTTACCCAGTTTGCGCTCGGCGCCTGTGTCGGGGCGGCCGCCCTCGGCCCCCGCATCGGCATGCGCAAAGCAGCCCTGCTCGGCGGATTGATGGGCACGGTGCCGGATCTCGACACCTTCATTCCCAGCGCCGATCCGGTGCAGTCATTCACGTCGCACCGGGGGGCCAGCCATTCGCTGATCATCCAGGCGCTGGCAACACCGTTGTTCGCAGAGCCTGTTGTCAGACTGTTTCGTGATCTGCGTGACAGGCGGCTGCTGACCTATGCCGCCGTCTATCTGATGTTCGCGACCCACGCTCTGATCGATGCCATGACGGTCTATGGAACGCGTCTGCTGTGGCCGCTCACCGACACGCCCTTCGGGGTCGGGTCGATCTTCATCATCGATCCGATCTATACACTGCCGTTGCTGGCTGCAACACTGTGGGCACTGGCCCTCAACCCGGACAGCCGGCGCTACCGTCGCTGGCTCAATGGGGCTTTGATCGTCTCCACGGCGTACATACTGGGGACCATGGGGGTACAGAAGATCACCGAGACCAAGGCCGCCGAATGGATCAAGGCGCAGGGACTTGAACCGCAACGCACCCTTTCGATTCCGACGCCGTTTAACGTGCTGTACTGGCGAACCATTATCATCGACGGTGATCGCTATCTGAATCTCTATACAACGGTGCTGGGCGATTCCATCAGTGCTTACAGCCACCAGCGCCATCCCGAACTTGAAGGCTGCCTGAGTGCAACGCCGACGTTCCGGAACCTTGCCGCTTTCACCAAGGGGTTCTACCGGATGGAGGAGTCGGAGGAAAAAATCATCTTTTCCGACCTGCGCATGGGGCTGACACCCCAGTATGTGTTCCGTTTCCAGTTGGCTGAGATCCGCAATGGTGCACCGCATCCCAACGACATACCGTTGCGGGAACCGACGGTGCGTGACGCTCCGGGTGATCTGCAATGGCTGTGGTCGGGGATCCTCGGTGAGACCGCCGTCCGGGCTGCCGAAGCGGAAGCCTACATGGCGCATACCAGGGGATTGGCAGATACGTCCGCAAGCGGCACTGAGAGTGCGTCAGCACCCTGCGCATAATAACTTTTGCCTATCAATTACATAACAACAAACGAATTTACGGATAAATTGCGATGCAGCATATTCCTTCCAGTCCCCGATTGGGGTGCCATAGATTTATTCAAGATAAAGAGGTTACCACCATGCAAAGACAAGTCCCGAAGGTTGTATTCAAGACCCGCGTTCGCAACGAAGCCATTGAAGGCGATAACCCGTTCGAGTGGAAAGATCTTTCCAGCGACGAGATTTTCATGGGCAAACGTGTTGTCCTTTTCGCTCTGCCCGGTGCGTTTACGCCGACATGCTCCACCAGCCATCTGCCGCGCTACGAAGAACTTTTCGACGAATTTCAGGCGCTGGGTATCGATCAGGTGATCTGCCTGTCCGTCAATGATGCCTTCACCATGTATCAGTGGGGCAAGCACCAGGGCGCCAAGAACGTGTTCCTGCTGCCGGACGGTAACGGCGAGTTTTCCCGCAAGATGGGCATGCTTGTCGACAAGTCGAACCTCGGTTTCGGCATGCGGTCGTGGCGGTATTCGATGGTCGTCGACGGTGGCGAGATCGAACAGATGTTTGTCGAGCCGGATTACGGCGACAACTGCCCGACCGATCCGTTCGAGGTCTCCGATGCGGATACGATGCTCAAATATCTCAAGAGCAAAGCATCCACCAAGGCCGCTTGATGTCTCATAACTGACACCAAACGAGAGGGAATTCTAAGACGCCGTTTCCCCCCTTTTCTCCACGGCGTCAATCCCCTGAAGGGCGGCACTAATGCCGCCCTTTTTGGTTCTTAGCGGGACAGCACCCGGAAGCCATCCCCGATCCACGGCATCCGCCGGGCGCAAACCGGTTGAATCCGGTCAAGAAGAACATCGCGGCAGATACGCGCGAACACCGCCGCTTGCTGACCGAGTTCATGACCGCGCGCAAGCACGTGCAGTGTCCGTGCAAATGCCGGCCCCGGCAAAGGCGCCGTCACCACGTCATAACCCAGCGCCGCGCCTTCCAGCACGCACATCGGTGTCGCCACGGCAAATCCGTGACCTGCCGCAACCATCGCCGAGACCGCCTGCGCGGTATCGAATTCACAAGCCCGGGGCGCGTGCACGCGAATACGCCGAAGATGCCGTTCCACCATCTGGCCGACGATGTTATGGCCAGCAAACCGGATCAGCGGCAGTTCGCGGGCCATCTCGGCAAGTCCCTTGCCGGCATACTCATACCCCGCCGGCAGCATCAGCATGAAGGGTTCGCGAAACAGTTCATAGCGGACGATTCCGCCCAGGTTCTCGGCGGCATCCGTGGCAATGATCAGATCAACTTCGCGTTCCATCAGCGCCCGAACGTGATCACCCGATTGCCCGGCGCGAAGGGCGAAGTTGCCCGGCTGCATATCGGCCATCACACGTTCATATAGCCATGGCGTCAACGTCGTCGCCAGGGAGTTCGGGACCCCGATCCGAAGTGCCGCCAGCGGCTGGTCGCCGACATTTCGCGCCGCCGCAACGGCGGCTTCGGCGGACACCATCAATGCCTCGGCACCGTCGCGCAGGACTTCACCGGCCGGGGTCAGGCGAATCGGCCGCAAGCTCCGATCCAAAAGCTGTGCTCCGATTACTTCCTCGGCTTTACTTATGTACTGGGATACGGCCGGCTGCGTCATTCCTAGTCTTTTCGCCGCTTCGGTCATTGTTCCGGCGCGAGCCGTTTCGAGAAATACGTTTAAGGCCCTGAGATCAAGCCCTGACGGCCATGTCATGGATGATGCCCCCTGCTCGTTTGCCAGACCTCCACGGATATACCACATCATAAGTAATATTTATATTAAGCAAAAATAGCCGTCCTCCGCCGATCCCTGTAAGGTTCGCCGAATGCTGCCTGAACGGCCGCCCGGAACAAAGGGAAACAACATGGGTAAAGCTCTCACCGACGAACAGATCGCACAGTACCACCATGACGGCTTTTTCGGCCCGGTCCGTGTCATGGATACGGATACCGCAACCGGCTTTCGCCGGAAGTTCGAGGCCTACGAGGCCGCGTTCGACGGCTGGTATGAAATGTCCAAGGGCCAGAAGCTTTACCTGCTGCAGACATGGGCCCGGGACCTCGGCCGGCATCCGCGGATTCTGGATGCGGTCGAAGACGTGCTCGGCCCGAACCTGATGGTCTGGGGCCTGAGCCTGTTCATCAAGGATGCGAAATCACCGTCTTATGTGTCTTGGCATCAGGACAGCACCTATTGGGGACTGTCGAAGCCGGACGTGGTCACGGCCTGGATTGCCCTTTCGCCTGCGAACCGTCAGTCGGGCTGCATGAAGATGATGCCGGGCACACACAAATGGGATCAGCTTGAACACAAGGATACCCTATCCAAGGAAAACCTGCTGACCCGGGGACAGGAAATCGCCGTCGACGTCGACGAAACCAAAGCCGCGTATCTGGAACTGGAACCGGGCGAGATTTCGCTCCACAACATCCGCACCGTGCATGCCTCGGCGCCGAACCAGTCAGATGAACGGCGCATCGGCATCGCTGTCCGCTACATCGCGCCACACGTCAAACAGATCAACGCCGACGGTGACAGCGCGTGGCTGGTGCGGGGTGAGGACACCGAAGGCAATTTCATTCACGAAACACCCCCCGCCGCCGATATGGATGCCGCCGCACAGGCCGAGCACGATCGCATCCTGGCCTTGCGCCAGGGCGTTCTTTACAAGGGCGTCGCGGGCAAGCCCGCGCATACAAATATCTAGGGGCAAGCCCGCGCTTACGAGTATCTGAACTATGGTACTGCCGTCATTCCGGCGCAGGCCGGAATCCAGTCCAGCGTTTCTCAGGACCCCGGCCGTCGCCGGGATAACGTAACTGTATCACTTCAAAATAAAGCCGTGCATGAACGGATCGCGTTCATCGACAAAGATCGTATTCAGCCCATGCATCCGCGCCCAGCCGCCAATCGACGGGATGATCGCCGGCTTGTCACCGACGCTGGTGTCGGCTTCGACGCGGCCATCGAAAATCGACCCGATGATGCTTTCGTGGCGGTAATCATCTCCGGTTTTCAGCAACCCCTTGGCATGGCGCTGGGCCATTCGGGCCGAGGTGCCGGTGCCGCAGGGCGAACGATCAATGGCCTTGTCGCCATAGAAAACGGCATTGCGGCCATCGACGCCCGGCTGTGTCGGCGCACCGGTCCACATCACATGGCTGACGCCGCTGATGGCCGGCTGTTCGGGGTGTGCAAAATCATACTTGTCGTTGATCAGGTTCCGGACCACCGGGCTCAGGCGTTGAATATCACCAGGCGTGAGGTCCGCCATATCACGCATGTTTTCCTGTGCTTCGATGATCGCATAAAAGTTGCCCCCATAGGAGACATCGAACCTGATTTCGCCCAGTCCCGGCACATCGACACTCAAATCCGTATCGGCAAGAAAGCACGCCACGTTCCTGATGCGGACATTGTCGACGTGATCCCCGTTCATTTCATAATGCGCTTCGACAACACCGGCCGGTGTATCGAGCATGGCCACGCCCGGTGTTTTCGGTGTGACGATGCCCCGTTCGATCATGAAAGTCACCGTGCCGATCGTGCCGTGACCGCACATCGGCAAGCACCCCGACACTTCGATATACAGAATGGCGACGTCGCAGTCGACACGGGTCGGCGGATAGAGGATCGAGCCCGACATGACGTCATGGCCGCGTGGCTCGAACATCAGGGATGTTCTGATCCAGTCATGCTTTTCGAGAAACGTGCGGCGGCGCTCAATCATGTTTTCCGCCGGGATCATCGGCGCCCCGCCGACGACCATCCGCACCGGGTTGCCACAGGTATGACCATCGACGCAAAAGAATGTATGCCCCGTCATGATATCCTCTCTCAGCGATAGCGGTCGATGCGGTAGGGTGCCATATCCAGCCCCGGATCGCGACCGGCAATCATGTCGGCGATGATGTGCCCGGTAATCATCGACATGCTCAACCCCAGATGCCCATGCCCGAACGCATAGTGCACGTTGGCCGCCTGCGGCGACGGGGACAGCACCGGCACCGAATCCGGTGAACCGGGGCGGTGGCCCATCCATTCCGTGCCACCCGCCGTTTCAAGCCCGGGAATGTAGCGCTTGGCCAGTGTCACCAGCGCTTTCGAGCGCTGATAGTTGGGTGCGGCATCGAGACCGCCCATTTCCACGGAGCCGCCGATCCGCAGCCCCATCCGCATCGGTGTCATGACAAAATTATCCTCGGCGAATGTGATCATCCTTTTGATCTCCACGCCCGGCGCGGGCAACGTCGTGTTGTAGCCCCGGTCGGCCTCAATCGGATAAGGATCCCCCAGTTGTTTCGATAGCCGACCCGACCATGCCCCGGCAGCGATCACCAGGCGGTGCACAGGCAATTCCCGCCCGTCGCCGGAGATCAGGGCGCTGACACCGCCGTTGGCCCTCTTCAGCTTGCTGATATCGGCCTGCGCAAATGTGACGCCGCGCGCGCGCAGATGATCCGCCAGCCGCGTCACAAGCTCCTTCGGATCACGGTAATGCGCCCAGTCCGGCGTGAAGTACCCGAATCGCGCTTCAGGCCCGAGCGCCGGTTCATATTCATGAATACCGTCGCGGTCCAGCGGCTGCGCTGAAATCCCGTGATCGCAGCGTGCCTGCCAGGCGTGTGCCTCAGCTTTATAAGCGACTTCGGATCGATAGATGAACAGAGTGCCGTCGCGGCTCAGCATTTCGCCGCCGCCGATCCGTTGCAGCATCGAAAGATGTGACTCCATCGATTTTCCGAGCAGACCGGCAATTGCCGCAATCCCCTGTTCGTGATGATGCGGTCTGCAGGCCCTGAGGAAGCGATAGAACCACGGCAGCAGATGCGGCAGATGCGGCAGACGCAGGTATAACGGCCCGACCGGGTCCAGCAGCATCGCCGGGATCCGCTTCCAGATCCCCGGCTCGGCAATCGGGATCATTTCGGCCACGGCGATGGCCCCGGCGTTTCCCGTCGACGTGCCCTCGTCTACAGCCCCACGGTCGACGACGGTCACCTCATGCCCGTCCTCGATCAGGGCATAGGCGACACCCAACCCGACAATGCCATTGCCGAGAACCGTCACCGGACGTGCGGTGCTGTCAGTCAGTTTGGCCATATAGTCTATCTGCCGTGCGGATCAGAGATTGGGGCGCGTTTCGAGTGCGTGCGCAACAACCTGTTCGACCATGGCGCGTTCTTCACCTTTCAGGGTCAGGCGCGGCGGCCGCACATTTTCCGATCCTTCGCCCGTCAACTGATTGGCGAGCTTGATCATCTGCACCAGCTTCACGTCTACATCCAGATGCAGCAACGGCATGAACCACTTGTATAGCTCGTATGCATCCCCGACCTTGCCTTCCCGGGCCAGTCTGAACAGCTGAACGGCTTCTTTCGGAAACGTGTTGACCAGGCCGCAGACCCAGCCCCGGGCGCCGAACAGCGCATTCTCGAGCACCAGATCATCAACCCCGCAGAAGATCACATAACGGTCACCGACTTCATTGAACATGTCCGTGATACGGCGGCTGTCGTGCGACGACTCCTTGACCGCAACAATGTTTTCAACATCGGCCAACGATGCAAAGTCGGATGGGCTCAGATCAACCTTATAAGCGACCCGGTTGTTGTAGATCATGATCGGCAGATCGGTGGCCGCAGCCAGGTTGCGAAAGTGGGTCACGGCCTCCAGGCTATCCTGCTGATAGACCATGCATGGCAGCGCCATCAGACCGTCGCAGCCGGCACGCTCGGCACGGCGTACGAATTCGATGCCGAACGCGGTCGTGTATTCAGCAACACCTGTCAGCACCGGTATTTTTCCCGCTGCAACCTCGACCGCGGCACGCAGCACCTGTTCCTTTTCATCCGGGGTCAGAGACGGGTTCTCACCCAACGTTCCCAGCATCACGAGTCCTTCGATCCCGGCGTCCATGCACGACTGGATATGACGCTGCGTCGCGTCAAGATCGAGGGCACCATCCGCTTTAAATTCGGTCATCAGCGCCGGAAAGACGCCCTGCCAATCGATGCTCATGTAAAATCCCCTCGTATTACATTGTGATATCCGCGAAGCAGTATCGGGGGGACGCCGTTATGTGGCAATGCCCGCGTTCACGATCCGGCAACCGACGCCGGGATGATGCCTGAATATCGACTAAATCGCCTTGTCGGCTTTCAGTTTCTCAATGGCTGCCGCGTCATACCCGAGTTCGCCCAGAATATCACGGGCATGCTGCCCAAGAGTGGGCGGCGGCGCGTCGACGCTGGCCGGCGTACCGTCGATCTTGTAGCCGGTGCGGGCCAGCTTGATGTCACGCCCAACGCCGGGCGGATCGGCAAATTCGGCGATCATGCCGCGATCCGCGATCTGCGGATGCGCCAATACATCCGGGACGCTCAGCACTTCACCCGCCGGCACCCCGGCATCGTTCATCAGCCGCCGCCATTCAGATGCTGAATTGCCCGATAGCGCGTCTTCCAGAAGTTCTTTCAGAAGTGCCCGGTTATCGAGTCGGTC
The DNA here is from genome assembly GCA_965227245.1 of Rhodospirillales bacterium. Taxonomy (GTDB): domain Bacteria; phylum Pseudomonadota; class Alphaproteobacteria; order Rhodospirillales; family Casp-alpha2; genus UBA4479. The sequence continues at coordinate 631,323 of OZ245728.1, forward strand.
CTGTCGCTTCGCGAACCGGGGGTCGGTCTTGAATTCAGGTTTGCCGATGATGTCACAGACGGCTTCGAACTGTTCCTGTTTGTTGGCCGCAATATTTAGCAATCCGTCACCGGTTTTGAACGTGCCCGAAGGGCTCGCGGTAAAATTGTCGTTGCCGAGCGGCTGCGGGGTTGTGCCCGCAACGAGATAATTCGACACCACCCAGCCCATGGTCGCCAGCGTCGCTTCCAGCATCGATACATCAATGAAGTGCGCGGTGCGGTCCGGTTCCGCAAGCTGAGCGGCAATGGCGAAGGCTGCGGTCATGCCGCCGACGGTATCCGACACCGGATAGCCGACCCGATAAGGCGCGGTGTCCGGCGCACCAGTGATGCTCATGACACCGGACATCCCCTGCACGATCTGGTCATAGGCCGGCAGATCACGCAACGGTCCGTCCTGTCCGAAGCCGGAAATCGCGCAATAGATCAGCTTCGGATTATCCTCCTTCAACACATCGAAACCGACACCGAGCCGGTCCATGACCCCGGGGCGGAAGTTCTCGACCACCACATCGGCGGTCTTGACCAGCTCACGGAACAGTTCCTTGCCGCGTGGATGCTTGAGATTGATTTCGATGGACCGCTTGCCTGCGTTCTGGGCCAGAAACGACACGCCCATTTTCTGCTCGTTCAGTGCCGGGTCACCGCCGAGTTGGCGGGCGAGGTCACCCGAACCCGGCACCTCCACCTTGATGACATCGGCGCCCATATGCGCCAGCTGGTGACAGCAGAATGGGCCGGCCAGAACATTCGTCAGGTCAAGGACCCGGACATGGGAAAGTGCGTGCATGGGAAATCTTCCTTTATTCGAGCCCCTAATCTCCATGACTGACGGCGGGGCGGCAAGGGCTAGAGCCCATATAATTAAATGGGCTCTAAATCAAAAAGTTTCCGAAACCCGATTTGTAAATCTTGGCGGCATCCACCAAGATAACCGGCCATGTCGGACAAACCGCTCATCGGCGTCACCGGGTCACGGCGCAAAGGCCGCCTCATGACGTTCCTGAACCGTCTTGCCGTCTGGCGTGCCGGGGGGCGGAGCGTTCGCATAACCTGGGACAACCCTTATCCCGTCGACAAGCTCGACGGTCTCGTCATCGGTGGCGGCGATGATATCTCAGCGACCCTGTACGGCGGCGCCGTATCGGTTGATGTTCGTGTCGATCCCAAGCGCGATGAAATCGAAATGGCGGCCCTGGAAACCGCGGACAGGCTGAACCTGCCGGTACTCGGAATCTGCCGGGGCTCGCAGATGATGAATGTTTTTTACGGCGGGTCGCTGCATACGGAAATCCGTGACATCTATAAGGACGCACCGCAGATCCGGACCGTGCTGCCGAAAAAATGCGTCGACATCATGCCCGGCACCCGCCTGTCCAAACTGCTTGCCGTCGATCACTGCTACGTCAACAGCCTGCATCATCAGTCTGTGGACCGGGCCGGGGAAGGTTTTGATATCGCCGCCCGGGATGCTCACGGCATGGTTCAGGGGATTGAACGGATCGGCCCCCGGTTTCTGCTCGGTGTCCAGTGGCATCCGGAATTCCTGTTCTGGCAGCCGCGCCAGCAGCGGCTGTTCAATGATCTGGTCGACGCTGCACGGCACCGCGACAAGACCTGACACTGTTGTTAGCGCGCGTGTTCCGCAACCGCGCCGATCAACCTGTCGACCGGGGCAAGGTCATCGCTCAGCACCGGCACGTCGTCAGGTGACAGGCGGCCTGCAATCGTTGCCGGATTGACCCGCTGCCAGCGGCGGCCATCTTCCTGGCGGGAAGTCAGCACCGGCAAGGGGACCGGCGTTGCCGACGCCGACAGAAGATAGGTCAATCTGCCGCCGGCACCCATCTGCCGATCATCGACCCAGATTTCGACGACCGGGAAAACCTCGTGCAGGGTCTTCAGCATGGCCAGCAGGAATTTCGGCTCACGCGCTGCATCGATCACCGTCATCACGTAGACGCCATTGTCCTGAAGCTTCGCCTTAACCTCGCGTGCGAATTCCAGCGTCACCAGATGCTGCGGCACCGAGATGTCATGGAAGGCATCGCCGATCACCACATCCAGAGCCTTGTCCCGGATCCCCCGCAATTGCACCCGTGCATCCGCATGAGCAATCCAGATGGCGGGGCTGGGGTCGAACCACATTCTTTCACGCGCCAGCTGCGTAACCATCGGATCGACCTCGGCCACGACATGCCGTCCCGACGGATATCGCACGGCCCAGGTCCGGGGCAGCGTGTAGGCGCCACCGCCGATAAAGTAGCTCTGCAGATCTTCGCGCCCCGGAAACCGCAAAGCGATCATCCGGTCGGTCAGATCGACGTAGGAACTGTGCAGGCGCATCGGTGCATCGCGGTCGTTGATACCGTGCCCCATGTGATCGAGCACCATCAGACGGCTCTCGCTGCCGGTCTCGGCGCTGTAGTCGATGACCCGAATGCAGTAGTAGCGGCTTTCCGCATCGCAGGCGCTGGCCAGCAGAGCATCGGCCCGCAACACGGCCAGGGAAGCCGCGGCGGCGATCAGCACCAGCGTCACCTGTGAGAGCACCAGCCGGCGCGCCCAGAGCGCAAAGGCGATCGACATGATCCCAAGTACCGTGGCCATGGCCAGCAGCGTGCCTTGCGAACCGATCCAGGAAATGAACAAGAACCCCGCCGCCAGCGTGCCGAGGATCGCGCCCCCGGCGCCGAGCGCGAACATCCGCCCGATCACGACGCCGCGCTTGCCGGGTTCGGCGTCGATGGCGATCCGGGTCAGGATCGGCGTGACCCCGGCAATCAATAAACTCGGCAAAAAGAACAGGATCGCCGTCAGGCCGACAACCGCGACCACGATCTGCATCTCACCGGCCAAAAACAGCGGCGCCGCCCACAGCAGCAGCAACGGTATAGCCAGCACGTTCACGCATGCCAGTCCAAGCATCAGCGCCATGATGGACAGGCCGCTCCTGTCCGGGCGTTCGGCCAGACGGCCGCCGATCCAGTGCCCGGCCGACATGCCCGCCAGCACCGTGGCGATGATTGCCGTCCAGGTGTAGATCGACATCCCCACATACGGTGCAATCAGACGTGCCGCGACGATTTCCAGAACAAGCCCGACGGCAGATGTCACAAAGAGCGCCACCGCCAGACCCAGACGTCCGCTGAGGTTCATGCCGTTTGCCCCCTTCACCGGTTTGATTGGAACGGAAAAATAAATCGCAGGTGATGCGTTCCGTTTACAGCTGTCGTATTTTATATATCGTATTCTATAGAGGGAATACGTGTTGATGGCCACCGGAGGAATGCATGTCCTACACGCTTGATGAATTTGCCGCTGACTGCCGACGTGCGCTTGCAAAAGACAGCGGCCCCGCGGGGATCGAGGAAGTCCGCTCCTACGTCGAAAAGGCGCTCAAGGACAAAGACCTGATTGCCGAGCATCTGCCGGCCGATGCCGACAAGGAACGCCGCATCCTTTACGAGGACCCGGACCTCAAATTTTGCATCTGCGCCCATGTCTATCAGGGGCCGAAGGACGGCTTCCCGCACGATCATGGTCCGACCTGGGCCATTTACGGGCAGGCTGTCGGCGAAACGGAAATGACCGATTGGGAAATCGTCAAGCCCGCCGCCGGTGACGAACCGGCGCTGGTCAAACAGACCCGGTCCTATTCCCTGAAACCCGGTGATGCCCACGCCTATCCGGCCGGCGCCGTTCACGCGCCACTGCGCAACGGGCCGACGCGGCTGATCCGTGTCGAGGGGCAGAACTGCGACCACATTACCCGCACCCCGATCAAGGCCGCCTGACCACCGTGCCGCACACGATGGCCGAGCTGGCGGCAATGCCGCCGGGACCTCTCTCGGTATCAGATTGGATCGTCATCGATCAGGCCCGTGTCGACGCCTTCGGGGCGGCGACACATCACCCCCATTGGCTGCACACCGATCCGCAGCGCGCCGCAGCGGAAAGCCCCTATGGCGGGACGGTGGCGCATGGTTTTCTGATCTTGAGCCTGATCAACCACGCCATCGATCAATGCGGCCTGCGCCCAACGGACAGCCCCTATGCGCTGAATTACGGGGTCGACAAGGTGCGATTTCTGAAACCGATGCTGATCGGCACGGGCTTACGGATTCGTGACCGCATCACGCTCGTCAGCGCCGACATGCGCGATGCGGGGCTGTTCACCCGCACCGGCCATGCGTTCGAGATCGAAGGCGATCAGAATGAAAAGCCCTGCGTGGTTGCGGAATATCTGTCGGTATGGGTGAAGGCCGGCGCCTAACCCTTCAGCCGCGCCACTTCAGCTTCAAGTTCCGCAATACGCGCCTGCATGGCATCGACCAGCGGCGCAACCTCAGATTCCGACCAGCGCTGGGTGATGTGCTGCGGGCAGTTACTGTCCCAGGCTTCAAGGGTAAAGACGAAGGCACGTTCGGGCACGGCGTCATAGCCGCTGTCGATCAGCCGACCCATCAGCTCAGGGTCGTTTTCGACAACGCTGAGCGTTCCCCACAGCTTGATCCGGCGGCGGTTGCGGTAATCCATCGCGAAAATGAAGGCCTTCGGATTTTCAGCGGCGTTACCGATGGAGATGTACTGCCGGTTGCCGGCAAAATCGGCGAAGGCGAGGCGCCTGTCGTCCAGCACCTTCAGAAACCCGGGCTTGCCGCCGCGATGCTGGATATACGGCTGCCCGTCCGCACTGGCTGTCGCCAGATAGAATGAATCGCGCGTTGAGAGATATTCGGCAAGGTCCGCTGTGATACGGTCCCGCCAGCCACCCTTCTGTTCCATCCTCGCATAACCGGCGCGTGATCCGCGCTTTTCCTGCTCGGCCTTGACCTGAGGGGTAAAGGCGATGTCGCTGACGAATTCCCGGTCCATGATCCTGCTCCTTTTCGCTCACCGGAAAATAAGTCGGAATTTGTGCACAATACAGAGGGTCGGCGATTATTCAGTTGTGCGATGCGGGCAACAATTTATTGCATCCCGGCTGAAGCGCCATTCCATCTATCCGCTAACACCGATAGAGTGAGTAAAACACAGGGTAAGGGAACACGATGCCGGAATTCATTCTTTATCACGGCTGGACATCCAGCGCGTCACGCAAGGTTCGTCTGTGTATGGCTGAAAAAGGTCTCGACTACGAAGGCCGCCATATCGAACTGCTGTCGTTTGATCATCATTCGGACTGGTTCAAGAAACTGAACCCGTCGGGCAAGGTCCCGGCGCTGCTGATTGACGGTGTGCCGTTTGTTGAAAGCAACGTCATCAACGAATACCTCGACGAGATGTATCCCGAACCACGATTGATGCCGGACGACCCCCGGCAGCGCTATGAAATCCGGATGTTCTCGATCTACATCGACGGCACCTGTCTACCCGCGGTACAGAAGCACAACTGGATGCGCCGCATGCGCCCCGTCGCCATGAAATGGACGGATGCGGAACTGGAGGCCCGGCTTGCCGCCGTGCCGACCGAGGAACGGCGCAAGGTCTGGTACAAGATGGCGCGCGATCCCTATACGGACGAAGAACTGCAGACCGCCCTCAATGTGCTGGTCGACATGACGGACAGGATCGAGGCGTCGGTTCGAGACGGCGGCTGGATTGTCGGCGATGCCTATTCCCTCGCCGATATTGCCGCCGTTCCTTACGTGCGGCGTGTCGAAGAAATCGCCCCCGAGGCGCTGAGCGCGGCCAACAGGCCCGGTGTCGCCGACTGGTGGGCCCGCATTCAGGCCCGCCCGGCCTATGCCAAAGCGCTGATCGGCGGCTATGACGAACAAAGCCACCCGGATTATCAGCCGCCGGTTTAGCAGGCGGATGCGGCTGAGTTTGATTTGAGTTGGGGAGAAATGGCGCGCCCCGTCGAACTTTGTTCGAAAAATCAAAAGAACCGGGCGCAGGCTCGAAACAGCTGTCACTGGGGAGAAATGGCGCGCCCGGGAAGATTCGAACTCCCGACCCCTTGATTCGTAGTCAAGTACTCTATCCAACTGAGCTACGGGCGCTGCGCATTGCCTCAAGGCGAGGCGGCGAGAACCTACTCCACGCGCCTGACCGTGACAACCCCCCATTCTTCGGTTTTCAGGGTTTCCGTCCTGCTGTGGCATGTTGCGCAAAAAAGCCGTTGAATGTGTCCTTAATCATCCCCGGCGGCAACTCGACAAAATCATCTCAAGGATTTAGAAAAATTAAAGATTCACCAAGTAAAACAATCATCTTGTCGCCATGGTGGCGTTTGATTAATATCGCGACAACGATAGGGGGGCGTGCTAGTGATCGTATCGGTGCCTAAGACGATGCACCAGCGACAGGTTTCCCTAAACATACGAAGGGGCGGTCTTCAGGGATGAGATTATCGGAATTGACATCGCTACGATTTCTCGTAGTCGGCGCCGCGTTGACGCTGGGCGCCTGCTCGTACGGAGACAACCTGCTTTGGCCGGCATCGGATGCCGAGCCTCAGGCCTCGACCGAGACCGCACAGGCCGCCAGCGGCGACGGTCAGGTTCAGGTCATCGGCGGCGGCCAGCCGCCGATCGGCGCGACCCAGTTCGTGCCTCCCGGGGTGACTCCGGGCGAGCCGACAGGCACCTTCGTCGGCGAAAAAGTCATCCAGCTCCGCGAGGAACTGACCCGCTTACAGAATTCCATTGCCCAGCAGAACGAAGAACTGCAGCGACTTCGCACCCAGCTCGTGCAGAACTCGCAGCAGTACCACGGCACCATCGCTGCCGTGAATTCGCGCCTGCAGGTCGGCACCACGCCGGGCAACCCGATCCTGGTACAGCAGTTCAAGAGCGCACAGGCCGATCTTGACCGCATCGCCCAGGAAATCGACAACATGAACAACCTGACCGCCGCCGTTGCCGACAACTCGACGCTGTCGGCGTACATGGCGGAAGCCGCGCGGGCCGCGTTCTCGGTCTCCGGTGCCGTTGACGAAGATCATCGCCAGCTGGCAATTCTGGAGGACGAAGGCAACCGCACCGCGGTGCTGATCGACCGGCTTCTGAAGGAACTGACGTCCGACGTCCGACGCCAGACCAACTACGTTGCCACGGAGCGTGCCAACCTCAATCTGATCTCGGCCGGCATCAAGTCGGGTGAACTGTTCGGCGGGTCGCTGGTCAACCGCGCCGTGCTGTCCAACTCGGGACAGGCCAACTACACCAACGCGCCGCTGTCGACCGTCGGTCGCACGCCGCTCGTCGTGATCCGCTTCGACCGCGCCGACGTCCCGTATGAACAAGCGCTCTACACCGCCGTATCCAAGACCCTTGAACGCCGCCCCAATGCGATGTTCGATCTGGTCGCCGTGGCTCCGACCACCGGCGGCACGGCACGGATCGCCTTGAATTCGCAAAAAGCGCGTCAGCATGCCGAAAACGTCATGCGCTCGCTGGTCGAAATGGGCCTGCCGCCAAACCGCATTGCGGTTTCCGCCAAAACCGAGCAGCAGGTCGCCAACAACGAAGTGCACCTGTACGTCCGTTAAGGGCGTCCCTGGCAACCGAGCTTTGATGGAGCACATGGAATAACGCCATGGTGCAGCTTCGCGACGACATCGAACATCACATCGTCACCTGGGCGGAAGTCCATCGCGACACCCGTATCCTGGTCCGCCGTCTGCTGCGCAAAGGCCCGTGGCAGGGCATCGTCGCCCTGACCCGGGGCGGTCTGGTACCGGCCGCCATCGTTGCCCGTGAAATGTCGATCCACGTTGTCGATACACTGTGCATCACCAGCTACGACGAACAGGTGCAGGGCCGCCTGAATATCCTCAAAAAGCCCGAAGCGGCGCTTGCCAACGGCGGCGAAGGCTGGCTGCTGATCGACGATCTTGTCGACACCGGCACGACCATGAAAGCCGCCCGTGAAATCCTGCCGAACGCGCATTTCGCTACGGTCTATGCCAAACCCAAGGCGTTGGATCTGGTCGACACATACGTCCACGATATCGATCAGGAGGTCTGGATTTTCTTCCCGTGGGATACCGAGCCGCAGTACGCCAAGCCGCTTGCCGACGGATAATTCCGCCGCGCCTTGAAATGGTCAAGATTTGAACAACGCCTGACCGCAATCCCCTGTCATCGATATTTTTTAGGCCAATGCATCGCAATCAGGAGGATACCCATGGCGCTGTTCCGCAATGACACCAACCCGATCCCGAGCAAACCCGCTCCGAAAAACCCATCACCCAGTCTGCTCGGCATGCCGCCTGCGGATCACGGGATCCCCGCCAAAACGAGCACAACCGAAAAGCAGGAACCCAAGCCGTCGGAAAGCCGTTTGATCGTCGGCCCCAACATCAAGTTGAAGGGGGTCGAGATCGAAGATTGCGACACCCTTGTCGTCGAGGGATATGTCGAGGCTTCGATGGACTCACGCGTGATCGAGATTTCGGAAACCGGTGTTTACAAGGGCACCGTTGAAATCGATACCGCCATCGTCAAAGGCTGTTTCGAAGGCGAACTGACAGCGCGTGAGCGCCTGATCGTCCATGCCACCGGCGATGTTAAGGGGAAAATCCGCTACGGCCGGCTGGCGATCGACGATGGCGGACGCGTGCATGGTGATCTGGACGAACTGGATTCGCCGTCACGTCAGAAATCAGGGATGGATAAGAAGGGCGACAAGGAAACCGCGCATAGCCCGGAAAGTGCTGCAGCGGAATAATCCGGCTTACTTGGACAGCAGCTTGTCCAGTTCGACTTCGAATTTTTCCAGATCTTCCGGAACCGGCAGGCCTTCGGCGCGCAGCGTCGCAAGCGCCTGACGGAGCCGGAATTCGATCTCGCGCAGATCGCCCTGATCTCCCCCCATCGCATCGAGAAGATAGGAAATCTCAGCATCAAGATCTTCGAACGCCATAAGTGGCTCCTTTCGTCCCGACTGATTACCTCCACAATAATCTCCCGTGCCGCCCGCCTGCAAGGTTTCCGGGGCGGGTAACTCCGGGTCATGTAATACCAGCTTGGCGAAACCGTTCCGGGAATGGCAAACTAAAACCAACCAAAAGAGGGAGCCATCCATGACCGAGACTTACGAACTGTTTGCCATCAAGTATGCCCACCATGACCGAGATGCCAGTGAGAACTTCATCGACGACCCCGATCCGCATGAAGGAAACATGCCGCTCGAATATTATGTCTGGGTGGCGAAGAACAAGAACCGCACGGTACTGATCGACACCGGCTTCAATGCCAAGGCCGCCGCAGAACGGGGCCGCGAACTGATCCGCTGCCCGGCGGAAAGCCTCAGTCTGGTCGGCGCCGACGCCAACGAGATTAAGGATATCGTCATTACGCATCTGCATTATGACCACGTCGGCAACTTCGATTTGTTCCCGAAGGCGAAATTCCACCTGCAGGACAAGGAAATGCACTACGCCACGGGCCGTTACATGAACCACAAAACACTGCGCCATGCATACGATATCGAACACGTCGTCGGCATGATCCGTGAAGTCTACAAGGAACGCGTGGTCTTTCACGACGGCGATTCCGACCTGTATCCCGGCATCAAACTGCACTATATCGGCGGGCACACCATGGGGATGCAGTCGGTGACGGTTGAAACCGAACGCGGCCGGGTTGTCGTCGCTTCGGATGCATCACACCTGTATCACAACATGTGGGACAGAAACCCGTACCGCACCGTGTTCAACGTCGGTGAAATGATGGAAGGCCACGAAAAGCTGCGCCGGCTTGCCGGCGGCAATGAAGACCTGATCATACCGGGTCACGATCCGCAGGTGCTTGAATTCTACCCGGCGCCGTCTCCCGATCTGGAAGGCATCGTCGTTCGTCTCGACGTCCCGCCGCAGAAATAATCCCGCCCGGCAAAGCAAGCGTCAAGAGACAGCACATGGACCTTCAGATCGGCGGCAAAACAGCCCTCGTGACCGGAGCCAGCACCGGGATCGGTGCTGAAATCGCCCGAAACCTGGCCTGCGAAGGCGTGTCGGTAACCATGCTGGCACGCCGCGAAGGCCTGCTGAATGAGATCGCCGACGGCATTGAGGCGGGGGGCCATCCCCGGCCCGGCATCATCTGTGCCGATCTGACGGCGCGGACGGCAATGGCGGATATTGCCGCTGCCGCCCAGCCGAACGGCAGGGCCGTGGATATTCTCGTCCACGCCGCCGGGGCTTCGCTGCCGATCGGTATCTTTGCCGATGACGATACATGGGACCAGTCGCTGGAACTGAATTTTCAGGCGGTCCGACGCCTGACCCAGGCGCTGCTGCCCGGCATGCAACAGCAGGGCTGGGGCCGCATCATATGTTTTTCAGGGTCCATGGAGCCGCGCGTGATCAACGCCGCGATCGCCGCCAAGGCGGCGCTGCACCTGTGGGCAAAGGGACTGTCATGCCAGGTCGCGAAGGAAGGCATCACCGTCAACTGCATCCCACCCGGACGCATCAACAGCGAACAGATTCTGGAACGGCTCTACCCGACCGAGGAATCCCGCAATAAGTTTATCGACGCGAATATTCCGATGGGCCACTTCGGCGACCCCGAAGACGTGGCGCCGCTGGTCGCCTTCCTGGCCTCACCACTGGCGAGTTACATCACGGGCGCAGTGATCCCCGTCGACGGCGGCATGCATTTCTTCGCCCACTGAGCGGACAAAACCGGATCACGATAAATGTTATACGGCGACGTTATCGATCAGCCGTGTCTTGCCGAGCCACGCGGCGGCGAGCACGCGCATCGGCCGACCCTGCACCGGAAGTTCGAGGGTTTCCGCATCGCGGACCGCCACGTAATCGACACTTGAAAACCCAACCCGCCCCAGTTCTTCGCTGGCACCGCTGCAGACGATTTCGATGGGTTCCCCGCCGGCGACACGCCGCGCGACACCGCTGATCTCCTGATGCAGACGCGGCGCCAGCGTCCGTTCGGTGTTGGAGAGATAGGTGTTTCGGGACGACATGGCGAGACCATCACTTTCGCGGATCGTCTCGCCACCCAGGATTTCGACCGGCAAATCCAGATCGCGGGCCATGGCGCGGATCACACAGAGCTGCTGATAGTCCTTTTCACCGAAAATCGCCACGTCTGGCATTGTCTGTATCAGTAGCTTGGCGCAAACCGTGGCGACACCGATGAAGAAATGCGGGCGGAATTCCCCTTCGAGTATCTGGCTCAGCCCCTGAACTTCGACTTTCGTCTGATGCCCGTCGCGGTACATTTGCGAAACATCCGGCGCAAACACCAGATCGACATCCGCCTGTTCCAGCATCGCCAGATCACGGGCTTCATCACGGGGATAGGTACTGAAATCCTCGGTGGGCGCAAACTGTGTTGGGTTGACGAAGATCGACACGATCTGCCGCTCGGCACGTTCGGCGGCACTGCGAACAAGCGACATATGCCCTTCGTGCAGGGCGCCCATGGTCGGCACCAGCGAAATACGCTGCCCGTTCCGGCGCCAGTCGGACGTCAGCTCTCGCAACTCAGCGACACTCCGCGCAATCTGCATCCGCCCGATCCTCAGCTTTTCGCCTCGTTCCTCGGCTTGGGAACGCCGAAACAGTGCTCCAGTCCCGGAAACGCCCCGTTCCGGACTTCAGCCGCATAGGTCGCGACTGCATCCTCGATCAAGGCCCCGGCATCGGCATATCGCTTGACGAATTTTGGCGTGAAATCCGCAAAAAGACCGACCATGTCCTGGGTCACGAGGATCTGTCCGTCACACGCCGGCGAGGCGCCGATCCCGATCAGCGGAATACCGCTGCGGGCGGTTACCTCGCGCGCCACCGCTTCGACGGTACCCTCGATGACAATGGCGAATGCCCCCGCCGCTTCGATGGCTTCGGCGTCGCGATAGACCTGCTGTGCGCCCTCATCGTCCTTGCCCTGAATCTTGAACCCGCCCCGGCTTTCCGCCTTTTGCGGCAAAAGCCCGATATGGCCGAGGACCGGAACACCGGCGTCGACGATGGCCGCAACCGTTGCAGCCATATCTTCACCACCCTCGAGTTTCACGGCCTGACAGCCGGTTTCTTCCATGACACGCTTTGCGGAGCGTACGCCCAATTCCGGGCTGTCTTCGTAACTGCCGTGCGGCAGGTCGACAACGACGCAGGCCCGCTCCGTGCCGCGCATCACAGCCTGGCCATGGGCAATCATGATATCGAGGGTTACCCCCTGCGTGGTTTCCAGGCCATAGACCACCATGGCCAGCGAGTCGCCAACCAATACCAGATCGCAATGGGCATCGACGCGCCTGGCCATGGGCGTGTCATACGCCGTCAGGCACACCAGATTGCCGGCACCCTTGCGGGTGCGAATATCGGATGATTGAAGTCTGGATGCTGCCATGATGATGGCTACTCCTCTCCCCGTCTTGAAAGTTCTCCCGGGCAGAAACTATCCCGAAGTTGTTGCGCTGCACAATAGTAAAATTTTAGGCAAGAATTCAAAAATGACTTTCCTACAAGGCGTTAGACTGAAGTGCTCTGTGGATATCTATTTAATAAATTGTGCATAACTCTTCAGTTCTTGTCTGTCGTATCGCTTGAAGCTTTCCCGGCAAGGTCCTGATTTCTATTCCTTTTACGAGGGTGAAATCCCCAGTAAAGGACCCCTGCAAAAAGCACCAGCAGGATGACCACGAAATGATCTCTGAGCAGTTCGATCATGAGTTTTCCGTCCGGATACTTCCCTGATGCGACATGCCGGTCAGCCCGTGTTTGATCATCAAGTACCGCCGATCTAACGTTCATCAACATTTTACAACAGCAGGAGCATTCATGCGAGGATTGCGATCACCGGCACCGGCTGCAATTGCCGCCATCCTTGGGCTCATTGCGATAACCGGACTTACTGGCTGCGATGATACCATCGATATCGACGCGCACCGTCGGGGCGCAGCCGAAACCTACATGATTGCGGTGGCGCATCCCCTGGCCGCCGCTGCCGGGCGCGACATTCTCGCTGAAGGCGGCAGCGCCGTTGATGCCGCCATTGCTGCTGAAATGGTCCTGACCCTGGTCGAGCCGCAATCGTCAGGGATCGGCGGCGGCGCGTTCATGGTGCATCATGATGCGTCGGCGAATGCAGTTGAAACCTATGACGGGCGTGAAACTGCCCCTGCGTCCTCACATCCCGGCATGTTCCTGGGCACGGACGGCAATCCTGTTTCCTGGCCCAAGGCCGCACTGGGCGGCCGCGCCGTCGGTGTGCCGGGCCTGATACGCATGCTGGCCCTGGCCCATGGCAAACACGGCATCCTGCCTTGGGCGGATCTGTTCCGGCCTGCGATCCGTCTCGCAGAAGACGGCTTCACCGTCACACCAAGACTTGCCGGATTGCTGGCGGCGGATACGGAAATGCCGGATGTTCCCGGAACCCGCGATTATTTTTATCCCGGCGGTGAACCGCTGAAGGTCGGGACGAAACTTAAAAACCCGGCACTTGCCTGGGTTTTGACGCAAATCGCCGAAAACGGTGCGGCGGCGTTTCATGCCGGCGAAATCGCCGAGGGAATCGCCAAGTCGGTTTCGAATGCGGCATTCAATCCGGCATTGATGACGGTTGAAGACCTCGCCGGATATACCGCAAAGACCCGCGATCCGGTGTGCGTCAGCTACCGTGCCTATCGGGTCTGCGGCATGGGACCGCCGTCATCCGGCGGTATCCTGATCGGGCAGATATTGGGCATGCTTGATCATTTCGACCTCGGCGCCGAAAAACCGTTTTCAGCCGACGCCGTGCATCTGATTATCGAGGCCAGCCGCCTCGCCTTCGCCGACCGCGCGCTATATGTCGCAGACAGCGACTTTGTGCCGGTCCCGGTCGCGGGACTTCTGGACCCGGCATATCTGGCGGAACGGGCCCGGCAGATCTCACCCACGCAGCGCATGGACCAGGCCGGTCCCGGCCGTGCCGGCCGTACCGCGTGGCATTGGGAAGCCGAACAGGGTGCGGAAAAGGGGCTATCGACGACGCATTTCTCGGTCCGGGACCGCTATGGCAACATCGTTTCGATGACCGCCAGCATCGAACGGGCGTTCGGGTCCAAGCACATGTCTCAAGGCTTCCTGCTGAACAACGAACTCACCGATTTCTCTTTTAGTCCTTCATCCAAAGGTCTGCCCGTGGCCAACGCCCCCGCACCCGGCAAGCGCCCACGCAGTACCATGTCCCCGACCATCGTCTTCGATCAGCAAGGCCGGCCGGTGCTGGCGATTGGCTCGCCCGGCGGTTCGCGCATTGCCGGTTATACGCTGAAGGTCATCCTGGGCGTCATTGACTGGGACATGCATGTAGCCGATGCCATTGCAGCACCGAATATCGTCAGCCGGGGCGGCCCCGTGGAAGTCGAGGCCGGCACTTCGGCGGAAGACCTGAAACCTGCACTCGAAGCAATGGGGCATGCCGTCACACTGCGTGAAATGACCAGCGGCCTGCACGGCATTCATATCATCAACGACAGGCTTGTCGGCGGGGCCGATCCCCGCCGTGAGGGCGTTGTTTTAGGCGATTAGATTACGCCCAAGTGATCAGGCCTCCGGCGCGTCCATCGCGGCCACGTGCGGCGGGATGTCGTCGGGGAATGTAAACCGGAACGTCGTTCCATCGGCGCCGGTTTTCAGCAACTGTACATCGCCGCCATGTTCGACCGCGACCTCGCGGACGATCACCAGACCGAGTCCTGTGCCACCCTTGCGGCCTGACCCGGCAAAGGCCTTGAACAGGTTATCGCGGGCTTTTTCCGGCAACCCGGGTCCGTCATCGGTAATATCAATGACGATCATGCCGTCTTCAACCACGGCGTAAACCTCGATATTCTTGGCGCCGGCCTGCAAGGCATTGGCGCACAGATTGTTAAGAGCACGCAGCAGCTGGCGGCGGTCGGCAACGATTTCCAAAGACGGATCAACCGTGATCTGCCACGTCGTCTCCGGCTGATCCTCGGACATTTCCAGAAGGATCTGCATTTCTTCGATCAGGTCATAGAGAACGAACAGGCGCGGACGCAGCACCAGCATCTCATCAGCGGCGTAATTCAGGGTCTGGCTGCACAGGTCGATGGCCCGGTCGATGGCCTTCATCAGGCGCGGTGTGACACGTTTGACCTCCGGATCCTCGATCGCCTGCAACCTGTCGGAAACCAGCACCGCCGTCGCCAGGGTGTTCCTGAGATCATGGTTGATCTTGGTCATGGCACTGCCCATGGCCGCAAGCCGGTTTTTCTGTTTCAGGGACTGCTGCACCTGCCGCTGCATCTCGGCAAGTTCACGCTGCGCCGTCCCGATCTCGTCACCGCGTGTAGTCGGCACGATAATCCTGCCCGCATCTTCGGGATTGTCCCGGAACCCCACCATGGCGCGGGTGAGTCGGCGGATCGGCCGGACGATCATCCATTGCAGGGCAAGGAACACCAGGGATGCCGTGATCAGTGAAATCACCAGAGAGAGGTTGAAAATCCGCCACGAGAAATCAAGCATCGCGGTACGCAGAGGCTTTTCCTCGAACAGCACTTCGACGGTCAGATTCGGCTGCTTCAGCGGCATGCCGATGGCGCGGATCACACGGTTGTCGGTACGGCCCAGTGTATCGAAGGCCGCCGTGATCAGGCTGAGAAAATTCTCGTCACGCATATCCACCGAAAGATCGACGGCGGGCGGCATATCTCCACCCACCATCAGCATGCGCCGGTCCGGCCGGTTGACAATAATCGCCAGGGCTTCGGTCTGGTGCAGAAGAGCATTCTCCAGGTCCTGGTTGGGCTGGGTTTCAGGCAATGCATCCAGTGCCACCATTGACAGATAGGCCCGGTTGATGAAGTCGTCGATATAGCTTTTGCGAAATCGTGCAACCGACGGCGTCCAGATCAGCACCTCCGCCAGCATGACGAACAGCACTGTCAGTATCAGCAGCCGCGATGACAAGTTTTTAAATCGCTCATAAGGCATCGAGAGAATACTTCGTATTTGGGAAAATGATGATTTTTATCCGAATTTCGCCAAAAAACGGACGATTTTCCGGGTTTTTTCGCTGAAAAGCGATGACGTGTAAAAACTCCCGGCAGCCCGTTTGCTGACTTCGCCCAGTGTCGGATAAGGCGCAATCATTGTCGCCATACCGCCGATCTTGATTGTTTGAGACATCGCCAGCACCCATGTCTGGATCAGTTCGCCGGCGTGCGGCCCCGCAATGCCACAGCCCAGGATCACCCCTTTTTTCGTCGTCACGGCCTTGATCAGCCCTTCCGTCTCGCCTTCCGCCTGGGCGCGGTCATTTTCATGAAACGGCCAGCGCAGGATGCGGATATCATTCCCATGCTTTTTCATGGCCTCAGCCTCCGTCAGGCCGACCTGCGCTAGTTCGGGCGATGTATAGGTGACCCACGGCACGCAACGGTGATCCGCCTTGGCCGGCAGACGAAACAGCGCGTTCTTGATGACGATCCCGGCGTGATACCCGGCAACGTGGGTGAACTGCAGCCCTCCCGCCACATCCCCGATGGCAAATATCTTTTTGTTCGATGTGCGCAGACGCGCATCGACCTCGATTCCCTTGTCTGAATAGGTGACGCCTGCAGCTTCGAGATTAAGTCCCGACACATTGGCGCGGCGTCCGGTTGCGATCAGAAGATGCGATCCGGCGACTTTCTCATCTTTATCGCCGGCGTCGAGCACGACCGCGATCCCGTCGCCGTCCTTTTCCACCCGCGTGATCTTAACGCCTTCGCGAATATCAATGCCGTCCCGATCAAGTTGCCGGCGGACCACGTCGACCAGTTCAGGATCGTCCTTGGGCATGACCGAGAAAAGCTCCAGGATCGTCACCCGGCACCCCAATTGCCGGTGGGCCTGCGCAAGCTCGATCCCGATCGGCCCGCCGCCGATGACGATCAGATGTTCCGGGAGCTGATCGGCGTAAAAAACCGTTTCGTTGGTGTAATACGGCACATCGTCCAGGCCCGGGATCGGCGGCACAAAGGCAGACGACCCGGTCGCGATCACGAAGCGCCGGGCGGATATCCGGGTGTTGCCAGCCTCGACGGTTGCAGCGTCGACAAACCGCCCTTCGGCTTCGATCACCTTGACGCCGAGGGCGGTAAACCGTTCAACGGAGTCGTTGGGGGCAATCGCCGCAATGGCGCCATGCACATGCGCGAATACACGTCCGGCATCGACCTGAGGCGCCCCGGCATCGACCCCGAAACGCCCGGCGTCGCGGACGTGCCGGGCGGCATGGCCTGCGGCCAGCAGCGCCTTGGACGGGACACAGCCGAAATTCAGGCAATCCCCGCCCATTTTGTGCTTTTCGATCAGCACCGTATGAGCGCCCATCTGCTGCGCCCCGGCCGCAACCGATAGTCCTCCGGATCCGGCGCCGATGACGCAAATGTCCGTCTTGATATGCTCGACCATGTTCAGACCTTTCGCCCCCGACCCGATTTGAACCGTTTGTAGAATATTGGCACCAGCGACAGCGCCGCCAGACCAAGTATCGGCAACAGGATTTCCGGTGTGAAAATGATCCCGAGGTCAGGCTTCCCGCCCTGCTCAAACACACTGCCCAGCCCCGCACCGACACTGACATAGACGACCGATCCCGGGATAATCCCAAAAAACGTCCCGATAACGTAGGTCCTGAGCCGCACATCAAGAAACGCCGGCACCAGATTAACCAGCCAGAAGGGGAACAGCGGCACAAGACGCAGCACGAACATGTAACTGAGCGCATTTTCATTGAAGCCGGTTTTCATCTTGCTGATGGCGTTACCGGTTTTCGCGCGCAACATATCGGCAAGCGCATAGCGTGCAATCAGGAAGATCGCAGTTGCCCCGAGCGTGGCCCCGGTCACAACATAGACCCCGCCGATCACCGTGCCGAAGACGAAGCCCCCCGCCAGGGTCGCCCACACCGCACCCGGTACGGACAGCGCGACCATGATGCAATACCCGGAAATGAAGCCGATCGCGGCCAGGGTGCGGTTTTCCGTCGTCCACGCCAGCAGGAATTCCCGATTTTCCTTCAATGCCTGAAAGGACAGAAAGCGGTCGAGATCAAAGATAAACACCGCCGCCATCGCCGCCGCGACGAGCACCAGCGGCCAAATTCGGCTGATCACCGATGGCCTTGCTTTTATGTGCTGGATGTCAGGCTGTTTTTCCTGATCACGCTCGTCCATCAAGAACATCCCCGTTCATGGATTTAATTTCCCGCTCCGTGTGAAAATTTGGCGGTCGCAGTCGATCCACCCAATGGATCAGCCACGGCGCCAAAAGCCCCAGATTCATTGCATTCTCGCGATTGAACCGCCAAGAGCAACCAACGTTCCGCTAACAACGGCTCAAGTTCGCGTGAACATCCTACCGGCATTCATCTAGCGACTAATAAAATACTTCGATTATTCGTACGAAAACAGCATCGCCATCGTTGACTTGCCTGCGCCAAGCCCGTATACAGCGGGCGATTTTGCAAGGAGAAGTTCCGTGAAACGCACGTATCAGCCAAGTAAGCTTATCCGCAAGCGCCGTCACGGCTTCCGTCACCGCATGGCGACGGTTGGTGGTCGCCGTGTGCTTGCAAACCGCCGTACCAAGGGCCGTAAGCGCCTGTCCGCTTAAGGGCGGGCGGTCGTACCGCGTCCGCATGTCCCTGCCCCATACACAGCCCGGACCGTCACGCCTGAAAAAAAGGCGTGAATTCCTTGCTGTCGCCGGGGCAAACCGTAAATGGGCAACGCCTGGTATGGTGGTTCAAGTCCGCAAGCGCAGACCTGGCGAAGCCGGAGATGATCTGGTCCGCGTCGGGTTTACGACCAGTCGCAAGGTGGGGAATGCCGTGGTACGCAACCGTGCCCGGCGCAGGCTGCGTGCCTGCGTCGACGCTGTTCTGCCGGGCCTCGTCAAGCCGGGCCTGGACATCGTGGTAATCGGCCGTGCCGCAACCCCGGCGCGTCCGTTCGAGGCCCTGAAGGACGATTTCTTGAAGAGTCTGAAAAAACTCGATGCCTGCACCGATACCCCCCAGGACACCTCCCAGGAAACCCCCAAGCGGGGCGCCCGCCATGTTTGAGGGCCGTCCCGGATTTTGGGCAAAGCAGATCGCCATTGCCCCGATGCGGGCGCTGATCCTGATCTACCGCTATGCCATTTCGCCTTTCACGCCCGGCACCTGCCGGTTCCATCCGAGTTGTTCCGCCTATGCCGAAGAAGCCCTGCACACCCATGGGCCGCTCAGCGGAAGTTTTCTCGCATTTAAACGAATCTTACGTTGCCACCCCTGGGGGGGTTCGGGATACGATCCCGTCCCCACAGCCGACCCGGTCAGTCTGAATGACCGAAAAGGGAGCCCTGAACACCCATGAACGACCAAAAGAACATGATCCTGGCCATCGCCCTGTCGATTGCCATTCTGGTGCTGTTCGAGACTTTCTTTAACACCAGCACGGTCCCGCCGGAGCAGCAGGCCCAGCAACAGGCGGCACAGCAGGGCCAGAGCATTCCGGCAACACCCGGCAGCGGCATCACCCCGCAGGCACCAGCCATTCCGGGATCCGCGCCCGTCAATACCACCGAGGCATTTGTCGAACAAAGCCGCAAAGCGGCCATGGACAGTGTACAGCGCATCGACATCGATGCGCCGCGTCTGCACGGCTCTATTTCGCTCAGGGGCGGCCTGATCGACGATCTGACGATGATCGACTATCACAAGACCATCGACCCTTCGAGCCCGGAAATCGTTCTGCTTTCACCGCGCGGCGCCGTCGACGCCTATTATGCCGGCTACGGCTGGACCGGTGCCCAAGGTCAGGCCATGCCTGGCCTGGACACCGTCTGGAGCGCCGACAGGGACACGCTGAGTGTCGGCAACCCGGTGACGTTGACCTGGGACAATGGCACGGGTCTGGTCTTCAAGCGCACGATCAGCATCGATGAAAATTACATGTTCACCATCGATCAGGCTGTCGAAAACAGCACCGGACAAGCACTGACGATGTATCCGTACGGCCTGCTCACCCGTTACGGCACGCCCCAAACGACGGACTTCTACATCCTTCATGAAGGTCTGCTCGGTGTTATCGGCGGCCAGCTCAAGGAAATCGACTACGACGACGTCAAGGACGAGCCGGCAGGGATTTCCCAGGAATCGAACGGCGGCTGGATCGGGATCACCGACAAGTACTGGCTCTCGACCCTGATCCCCAACCAGTCGGATAAAATCCAGACCCGGTTCCTGCACCGCAAGGAAGGCCTGGTCGATGTCTATCAGACGGATTATCTGGGCGCCCCTGTGGTCGTCCCTGCGGGTGGCAGTGCGTCCAGCCAGTCACACATGTTCGCCGGCGCCAAGGAAGTCTATCTGCTCGATGACTACGAAGAAAAACTGAACATCCTCAATTTCGATCTGGCCATCGATTTCGGCTGGTTCTACTTCCTCACCAAGCCGATCTTCCTGGCCCTGTTGTGGCTGCACGGCCATGTCGGCAACCTGGGGCTTTCGATCCTGTTGCTGACCGTTATCATCAAGGTCGTGTTCTTCCCGCTCGCCAACAAATCCTATGTTTCGATGAGCAAAATGAAGCAACTGCAGCCGCAGATGGTCAAGCTGCGCGAGCGTTTCAGCGAAGACAAAGTCAAGCTGAACCAGGAAATGATGGCGCTGTACAAGCGTGAAAAGGTCAACCCGGCATCGGGCTGTCTGCCGATCCTGCTCCAGATTCCAGTGTTCTTTGCGCTCTACAAGGTGCTGTTCGTGACCATCGAGATGCGGCACGCCCCGTTCTTCGGCTGGATTCATGATTTGTCCGCGCCGGACCCAACCAACATCTTCACCCTGTTCGGTCTGATCCCTTGGTCGGCCCCGGATTTCCTGCATCTGGGCGTCTGGCCATTGATCATGGGAGCGTCGATGTACATTCAGCAGCGTCTGAACCCGCAGCCGGCAGATCCCATTCAGGCAAAAATCTTCCTGTTCATGCCATTGTTCTTCATGTTCCTGCTCGCCAACTTCCCGGCCGGTCTGGTCATTTACTGGGCCTGGAACAATACGCTGTCGATCATCCAGCAGTGGATCATCATGCGGCGCATGGGGTTCAAGGCCAAGGATGCCCTGAACTGAGTTATGAACTGCCCCCCGGACTGAACGGATCAGTCCCGGGCCGGAGGTGGCCGACATGACGCCCCACGATTATGAACAGTCCGAGTTCGAAACCGGACGGCTGCTGTTTGCGGGGCCGATCTCGTTCGTGCTGGGGGCCAAGGAAATGGCTCAAATCCCGACCGGGAATGTGCCGGAAATCGCTTTCGCCGGGCGCTCCAACGTCGGCAAGTCGAGCCTGCTCAACGCCCTGACCGGGCGCAAACAGCTGGCCCGCACCTCGAACACCCCGGGCCGCACCCGCGAGGTAAATTTCTTCGACGTTGACGGCCGGCTGATGCTCGCCGATCTGCCGGGGTACGGCTATGCCAGGGCCGCCAAATCGGAAATCGAGGGATGGACCCGTCTGATCGAGGACTATCTGCGCGGCCGCGTGCAGCTCCGGCGCTGCTGTTTGTTGATTGATGCCCGGCACGGGCTCAAGGATAACGACCGGATGGCCATGAAGATGATGGATCAGGCAGCACAGAACTACCAGATCGTGCTGACCAAATGCGACAAGGTCAAACCGGGGCCGCTTAAAAGGCTGGTCGAAGCGACGGCAGCCGAACTCGCCAAGCACGGCGCGGCACATCCCGAGATCATGTGTACCAGTTCCCGCGATGCCGACGGCATCCGTGAATTGCGTGCCGAACTTGCAAGACTGGCGGAGTAACACGCTCTTATGCAGCCTTGCTTGTAGGCACCGTTCCACATGCACGTTTATTTTTCGGCAAAAATGCTGTACCCCTCCGCGTTGCCTGAATATTCGATACTTTTTTCAACCTGCATGAGTTAGTTTTCCGGCCATGAGCAAGACACACGACGATAATCGCGAGGCCAACCTCGCCAAAGCTTCCGTTCTTTCCGAAGCCCTGCCCTATATGCGGCGTTTCAGCGGCCGTACCGTGGTCGTCAAGTTCGGCGGACACGCCATGGGCGATCAGAAGCTGTTCGATCTGTTCGCGCGCGACATGGTTCTGCTGCGCCAGGTCGGCATCCGTCCCATTGTCGTCCACGGCGGCGGCCCGCAGATCGGCGCCATGCTGGATAAGCTCGAAATCAAATCGGAATTCGTCGATGGCTTGCGGGTCACCGATCAGGCCACCATCGACATCGTTGAAATGGTGCTTTCTGGTTCCATCAATAAACAGATCGTCGCCGCCATCAACAATGCCGGCGGCACGGCCATTGGATTGTCGGGCAAGGACGGCAACCTGATCCGTGCCGAACGGCTGGTCCGCACCAAACGGGACCCGGACAGCAACATCGAGCGGGCCATCGACCTCGGCCTTGTCGGCCAGCCCAAGATGATTTCGCCCAGAGTGCTGGAGGCCTTTGAAGGCAGCGATGTAATTCCGGTGATCGCCCCGATCGGGACCGGCCCCGACGGAGAAACACTCAATATCAATGCGGACACCGCCGCAGGTGCCATTGCGGCGGCGACACAGGCGTCGCGCATGTATATGCTGACCGACGTCGATGGTGTCCTCGACAATGATAAGAATCTCATATCCGAGCTCAAGGTTTCCGAGGCCCGCGCCGCCATTGAAAGCGGCGTCATTTCCGGCGGCATGATCCCCAAGATCGAGACCTGCATCGATGCCATTCAGGGCGGCGTTGACGGCGCGGCCATTCTTGACGGCCGGGTGGCGCACACGGTTCTGGTTGAGTTGTTCACCGCCGGTGGCGCCGGCACACTGATCACACGCGGCTGAAACCCTAAAGTTTGCGGAGAAAATCGACCTGCCAGGTCATGTCTTCTTCGGACATCGGGTAGTGCCCGCCATCGGCGCGCAGGATATCGGCAATTTTGACCAGACCGAGTTTTTGCTGAACGATTTCAGCCGACTTGGCACTCAGCCCGGCACGCCATGAAATCGCCACGCAGCCTCTGATGCTGCGTGTTTCGCGAATCCGCTCGACGGCCTTGTAAGGCACATCTGCCATGACAGCCAGAATGGCCTTGGCAAAGCGTATATCACCGCGCGTGAGTTCACGCATCAAAGCCTGTTCATCCAGTGTGCCCGCCGCCCATTCTTCAGCCGCACGGTCAAAAACGTTATCATCATCAGGGCGCATGCCGCGTGGTACATTTCCGGCAGCACCATGTTTGCCCGGCATCAGGGCAACACCGTCACCGAGCCGCTTCAGGACGATTTCTCGTACCTTCATCGTTGCTTCGATGGATAAATCGTTTCGCGCCTGCATGCGTGTCAGAACATCCTCGGCAACCACCTGGGCGATTTTCACAGCCGCCTTCGACGGCAGCTTGGGGCGCATCGCCAGGGGTAAGTGCCACAAATCGATCTGCGCCGCCTCGTCAATCAGTCGATCCAGTGTTTCTTCCCGGATCTGCGCACTGGCATTGCCCAACAACAGAGCAATGGCCTCGACATCCTTGCTGTCGACAATCGCATCACTGACGCTGTCCGAAACCCCGGCACGCTGCGAAACGGCAGATACGGCACCTTGCGACGGCTTGGCCATGATGATTTCGATCAAATCCGCATCCGTAAGGACCGGAGAAGACATCAATACAGGTGCGGCAACTGCCGTCTCCACATCCCATGCCAGGCGGCGGATAACATCGGCCGGCGCAGACGCAACTTCACGAAGTGCTTCAGAGAGGATCTGGCGGACCCGCATCTCCTGATCCTTGGCCAGAAGCATCATCGCTTCGTGCGCCAATTCCCTTAGCCTGGAATTAACCGCCGACGTTCCGGAGGACAAGCCGGCGAATTTTTCCGCCAGGACGGCGCGAACGCCCTCGTCACTGTCCTTCGCCAGAAGCAAATCGGCATGCGCCGGTGATGCCGGGTTGGCGGCAACGACGAGACGAACGGCGACCGACGTGTCTTCCGCAAGATAATACAACAGTTCCGGTACGAGATCGTGCCTTGCCGCCAGCGTCGTTCTTGCTTCTTCATCGCCATCCTGGGCGATTGCCTTTGCGTCTTCGTAGGTAATTGTCATTTTGCCCGTACTACGCTGGCTGTCAGTTCATTTCGAATATAGCGCCCATACGGACTTGGCAATATTCGGCGTCACAGAAGATTTGATGAGATTCTTACGGCGGCCACGCCGTCAGAGAGCTTTAAGGAATTCAGACCCGTTCAGAGATATTTGAAAAAAACTCGATGTTCCAGTCAATATCCTCTTCAGACATGGGGAATGTCGTATCGTCCACAGGTTCAATGATCTGCGATGGTGCAATCCTGCCCATCTGTTGCTGGACCATGATAACCATCGATGCCGGTAGTTTCGCCCTGCCGAGAAGCGCAACAATGCCGGTTGGATTTTTTTCGACGAAAATCTTGCGCGCCAATGTCAGGTTAACACCACCCCGGACTATCATTGCCGCAAACACGAAGGCATGATCACCCGCCTGCAGCGCCTTGATCACCACCTTGTCGTTCAGTTTACCGGCGCCGTGAAGCCGTTCCGCCGTATCCAGAGGCGGGTCGACCTTGAGAAAATCAAACCCGGCGGCAAGAGCTTTCTTATCCATCTTCCCATCGCCGCCGAGGCGGTCGCGAACAATGTCGCTGACGGCGGCCAGGGTCGTTTCGTCCAGATCAGCACGTTTCGAGAGAGCTTCCAGAAGATTCTCAGCTATAAAACCGGCCATCCGCTGAGCCGCGCCATCGGGCAGTTGCTTGCGCCCGACCAATGGTGGCTGCCAGAGTTCCTGATTGGCCGAACGGTCAATCAGTTCATCCAGGACTTCTTCCCTTATCTGTGCGGAATTGTTGCCGAGCAGATCGGCAATCCCTTCAACGTCGTCTGTCCCGATGATGGCATCGGCGAGATTTTCGGATACCGCACAGCGGCGGGCAATGGCTGCCACACCGCCCGGCGCCGGGCCCTGCTCGATTATCTCGATCAGATCCTGTTCGGTCAGTACCGGAGAGTATTCCAATACCGGGCCGGAAACCTCGATCTCGATGTCGTTGGCCAGGGTGCGGATGATGTCGGATGGTGCATCGACGACATCCTTCAGAGCCTGTGACAGTACCGCCCGGACCTTGGTCATCTGGTCGTTGGCCAGCATTTCCAGGGCTTCATACGTCTGTTGCTGGACTTTTTCCGATGCCTCACGGCTCAGGTTCGGTGCAACCTGGGCGATTTTGCGGGCCAGGCCGCCGCGCACGGTCGGGTCGGCATCACCGGCCAGCAGCACATCCGTCTGCCGCGGCGCGGCTTCGTTGACGGCAACCGCACGGCGCACGTCAACGGACGTATCCTCGGCCAGATAATAAAGCAGTTCAGGCGAGACATCGGCACGCTTCGCAAGCGCCGCACGCACGGCAGGATCGTCACTCCGCGCCAGTTCCTTGGCACGATCGTAACTGATCACTTCATCACCGAGAAACCCGGTCATCCCACAACATACCCTTACCCACGTTGACGGTTAACCGTCTTAATCTTGATTCTTTAATCTGGCATTTCAAGCGGCGTGCCCGGCGGCGGGGCCATTTCGAAACCGCCTTTGCTCTTTTTCTTTACGGAATACATTGCTGCGTCTGCACGCGCAAGAAGGTCATCCAGCTTCTCACCCGACATAGGGTTGAAAAAGGCAACCCCGATGGAGATGCCGAGCGGATGATCCTCATCACCCGACATCGAGACCATCTGCTTGCTGGTGGCGATCAGCTGTGCTGCGCGTTTCTGGCTTGTCGGCTCATCAATGCCGTCCAGCCACATCGCGAACTCATCACCGCCCAGACGGGCAACAAGATCGCCGGGTCGTGAAAAATTGATCAGCATGTCGCGGAGATAAAGAATCGCTTCGTCACCTGCCTGGTGTCCGTGCACATCATTGACGCGTTTGAAGTTATCCATATCGACATAGAACATCGACGCGGTCTGGCCGCTCCGTTCCAGGCGCGATATCCGTCTTGGCAACTCTTCTTCATAAAATGCACGACGGTTCAAAAGGCCCGTCATACCATCCGTGCGTGACAGTTTTACGATACGTTCGTGATTGGCGATCTGCTCGTTTGCGATACCGAGCTGGTTGGCGACATCGGTCAGCATCAGGCGATGATCGTCATCCCAGACGTCGTCTTTTTTCGGCTTCCACATCGCCAGTGCGCCATTGACGTCGCCACGGTACTGCGTCGTTGCCAGCAACGCCGACCACCCGCCGATTTCGGCCGTGATCACGTCCCCCGCCTTAAGTCCGCTGATTTTCTCGCTCAGCTTGTCAACGCCTTCAACATTGCCGTATTCGGCAGCGACGGCAAAGGCATGACGATCCATGTCTTCACGGTAGATGCGCGATCCTGCAGCGCCGAGCGCCCGCGACGAGGCTGTAGCTGCGGCCATCAGCATGTCATGAGGTTCAATTTCATCGCGGATTTGCGACACGATATAATTGAGCAGTTGCTCGCGGTGGCGCGCACGGGCCAATGCGGCCTCGCTCTCGCGTTCTTCGGTCACATCGCGGCAATTACCGCGGCACCCGATCCAGGTCTCGCTGTCATCGTCATTCTTGACCAGCGGCAGTGCCGAAACGACGACGCAGGCGGTCGTGCCGTCCTTGTTGGTCATCCACATCTCAACGTTATCGAGCTTGCGCGTCGTCGTGAACGGAAACGGCGTGTAATCATCAGGATCGATAACGAAACTGCGTGCCGGCTGGCTGACGAGTTCGTCCGCCTTGTAGCCGAGCGCACCCTGCGGCGACACGAAGTTAAAGCGGCCTTGCTGATCCACTTCCCAGGAGAAGTCGCTGGATATTTCAACAAGGTCCTTGTAGCGCTGGCGCGATTCTACCAGCGTTGTACGCAGGTTACGCTCCATCGTCAGATCGCGGGCCAGAAGCAGTATTTTGTCGACGCTGCCGTCGGGCTTCAACGCCGGAACGGCGGTCACATCGAGTACCAGTTCGCCCCGGCTCGTAGCGATGGCCAGTGTCGCATTGGCGATGCTGGCGCTCTCGGTGGCATTGCCGATCAGGCTTTCGACCTCACTGACGGCACCGCCGGCCAGAGCCTTCTCAAGCCCTGTCCCCTTGGCGTTTGCCAGCAGTGTTTTGCCATCCGCGTCAAGCAACAGCGCAGGTCCCGGATAACCGGCCACCAGCTTCACGTCACTGTCACTCGCCTGCCCTGCACCAGCAGTAGCAGATGCCTCATTGGCCATCTATCAGCCCGATCATTTATGCCGTTCAGCTATCATACTAAAATCCGCCAACATACTAGAAGAAGCCAACCAAGTGTGCCAACCCGCGTTTTGCCGGGCTATTTTTCATCCTTGCATCTCATACATCGTCAACGTTAAGTAAACCTGTCATGGCAACAGACAACCTCCCGAAAGACGCACCACGCGGCCATACCGGCATGCATCGCAAGGATCACGATGATCTGTGTGCGGCCGGGGTGTGGATATTCGACCTGGACAATACCCTGTATCCGGCTTCCTCAAATCTTTTCGATCAGGTGGACTGGAAAATGACGGCATATGTCAGCAACCTGCTGGGTTTGCCGCGCGAGGATGCCCGGGCCCTGCAAAAGCAGTATTTCCGGGAATACGGTACAACCATGCGTGGCCTGATGTCCCGCCACAGCGTCGACCCGGCGGAATTTCTCGACTATGTCCACGATATCGATCTGGCACCGATTTCCGCTGACCCGATACTGATCGCCGCCCTCGAAAGGCTGCCCGGCCGCAAGGTGATCTTCACCAACGGCTCAACCGCACACGCCGACAACATTACCCGCCATATCGGTATCGATCACCACTTCGAGGGCTGTTTCGATATTATTGACGCGGGTTATGTACCGAAGCCGGCCCCGGACACCTATAAGGCTTTCTGCCGACGTTTCGATATTGACCCCGGCGATGCGGTGATGGTCGAAGACATGGCCAAAAACCTTGTCCCGGCGGCCGAACTGGGCATGACGACCGTCTGGCTGGACACCGGGGTCGGCTGGTCGCGCGAAACTTCCGAGGGTGGCCACGTGCATCACAGGATCGAAAACCTGTCGCCCTGGCTGGCCGCAATTACCGGCATGCCTGCCCCGAGTTGACACCCCCCGCACTTGGCGGCACATTCCGGGCGCCCTATTTAAGCTTTACGACCCAATTTTCTGACAGAGGAACATCATGGATACGAGCCAGCTTGAACAGATCATCGACGCCGCCTGGGAAGACCGCGCCAACGTTTCACTCACCACGAAGGGTGAAATCCGCGAAGCCGTCGAAACCGCACTGAAACTGCTCGATACGGGCGAAAAGCGTGTCGCCGAGAAAACCAGCGGCGAATGGGTCGTCAATCAGTGGCTTAAAAAGGCCGTTCTGCTGTCGTTCCGTCTCAATGACATGAAGGCCATCCCTGGTGGGCCGGGCGGCGCTCACTGGTGGGACAAGGTTCCCTCGAAGTTTGAAGCGATGGGCGACAACGCCTTCCGCGCCGCCGGCTTCCGTGCCGTTCCCGGCGCCATCGTCCGTCACAGCGCTTTCATCGACAAGGACGTGGTCCTGATGCCGAGTTTCGTCAACCTGGGCGCCTATGTTGGCGAGGGCACGATGGTCGACACCTGGGCCACTGTCGGTTCGTGCGCACAGGTCGGCAAAGGCGTGCACCTGTCCGGCGGTGTCGGGCTTGGCGGTGTGCTCGAGCCGCTTCAGGCAGGCCCGGTCATCATCGAAGACAATTGCTTCATCGGCGCCCGCTCCGAAGTCGTCGAAGGGGTTATCGTCGGCGAGGGTTCGGTGCTGTCGATGGGTGTCTTCATCACCTCGACCACCAAGATCATCGACCGCAATACCGGCGAAACCTTCATCGGCAAGGTCCCGCCGTTTTCCGTTGTCGTCCCCGGCGCCATGCCCGGCAAGCCGCTGCCGGACGGCTCACCCGGCCCGTCGCTGGCGTGCGCCGTGATCGTCAAGCGCGTCGACGCGCAGACCCGCTCAAAGACGTCGATCAATGAACTCCTCCGGACTTGAACGCCACCCGGATCAAGACGCGGATGCCGTCGCCGTATCGGAAGCGCTGATCCGGCGCGCCAGCGTAACCCCGGTCGATGCCGGGGCGCTGGACGAGCTGATCGCATTTCTGACACCGCTGGGCTTTGAGTGCCACGACCTGACCTTCGATGATCCGGCGGGCGAGCCGACCCGGAACGTCTATGCGCGGCGCGGCACCGAAGGACCTAATTTCTGCTGGGCCGGGCATACGGATGTCGTCCCGCCGGGGGACCTCGGTGACTGGACCACGGATCCGTTCTCCCCGGAAATCCGTGACGGGCGGCTCTATGGCCGCGGCGCCGCCGATATGAAATGCGCCGTGGCCTGCATGATGACCGCAACGCGCGACTTCCTGACCGGCTGCGGTGGCGACTTCAACGGTTCGATCAGCTTTCTGATCACCGGTGATGAAGAAGGTGACGCCACCAACGGCACCAAAAAGGTTCTCGACTGGCTTGCCGCACGCGGCGAAACCATCGATGCCTGTGTCGTCGGCGAACCGACCAATCCGGAAAACATCACCGACATGGTCAAGATCGGCCGCCGGGGATCGATGAACGTATGGCTGGACGTCGAGGGTGTGCAGGGGCATTCCGCCTACCCGCATCTGGCCGACAATCCGATCCACAAAATGCTCAACCTACTGTCGTCGCTGACCAATGTGCCTCTTGATGAAGGCTCCGACCATTTTCAGCCGAGCACGCTTCAGGTCACCACGGTGGATGTCGGCAACGCCGCGACCAACGTCATTCCGGCCCGTGCGTCCGCACGGGTGAATATCCGTTTCAATGATCTGCATTCCTCGGACAGCGTCGAGAAATTGCTGCGCGGACGGCTGGATCAGGCCGGCGGCGGATATGAGATGCGGGTTCGCGTTTCAGGCGAAAGCTTCCTGACTCCGCCCGGCGTTCTGTCCGATACCGTCACCGGGGCCATCGAAGCCGTGACCGGGAAAATGCCCGAACTCAGCACCACCGGCGGCACCTCGGACGCCCGTTTCATTAAGGATCATTGCCCCGTCGTTGAGTACGGCCTGATCAATCAGACGGCACACAAGGTCAACGAAAACGCCCGTATCGACGATATTCACGCGTTATCGAAGATCTATACCCGCATCCTTGTGGACTATTTCGGGGCACCGCGATAATGCCCGGCCGGTCATGATCAGTCTGGCCGAAGCCCATCGCGCGCTTTATGGCGCGGGGCTTCTGGCAAGGTTCAACAGCGACGGTTTTCTTGCCCTTGGCAATGACCGGCAAGCGGCGGCCCGGTCGTTCTATGCCGCTGTCATCGTTGCGCCGATGTATCTGATGTGGGTTGCCTTGTATGGTCAGCCGCATCCGGAAAACACGCCCTTTCTATCCGTTCTGCTGTTTGAAACCCTGGCCTATGCAGCAGGCTGGATGATCTTCCCGCTGGTGATGTGGCAGATGAGCAATGTGCTGGGCTGCCGCGACAACTATTTCAGGTTTCTGACCGCCTATAACTGGGCGGCGGTGATCCAGAATGCCCTGTTCATGGGGATGGACCTGATCTTCTGGCTGATTGGCGCCCCCGATGGGGCCCGCGGATTTTTCGGCCTGTTACTTCTGGTGTATGTGCTTTTGTACGGCTGGTTCGTAGCCAAGAATGGTCTCGGGCTTGCCGCCGGCCCTGCGGTAACGGTTGTCGCGCTCGACCTTATCATCGCCCTGTTCTGGGAAATGATCACCGACGGGATGGTCATCGCCCCCTGAGACAAAGCGGCGTTCCAGGATGATGACCCTAGATATCGATGCCGCCTCCCATCAGGTCATACACCGGTTTGAGGATTTCCTGCCAGTCGAAGGTCGCGTATATGGCGCCGACGCCGATCAGCCCCATCAGGATCGGCGAACTTAGAATCCCGCCGACGGTCAGAAGAATACCGACAAAGGCCCAGCTTCCCTGCCCGCGGAACAGCGCAATGATTGAAAAAAAGAAACCCAACGGCGCGAACAGGATGGCCGGACCGAAAATACCGAGCAACCCGAAACCAACAGCCATGTAACCGGCAACCGGCGTCTTTTCGACGCGTCGACGCGCATCCCGGTTACCGGTCTGTTCCCGTTCAGACAATGTCAGCGGTATTTTATCCATGCGTCATCCTATCACGGCACCAGGCCCGGCACACCCCGGGCCTTGAATTGTTCAGCCATCATCACCGTAGCGGACCCGGGTCAGATACAAACCTTCCGGCGGCGCGGTCGGGCCGCCGGCGGTACGGTCCCGGGCCTCGAGGGCGCGCGCGACGTCACGGGGCCGCCATTTGCCGGTGCCGACGAGATGCAGTGTCCCGGCGATATTGCGCACCTGATGATGCAGGAACGACCGGGCCTCGGCAACGATGTGCACTTCTTCTCCGACTTTGGAAACTTTCAGCATATCCAGTGTCTTCTGAGGTGATTTTGCCTGGCATTCTGAAGCCCTGAATGTGGTGAAATCATGATTGCCGGTCAGCAGTTGTGCCGCTTCGTGCATGGCATCGGCATCGAGCGCCGCCGGATGCCACCAGACCCGTCCGTTATCCAGGGCAGGCCCGGCCCGCCGGTTCAAAATTCGATACAGATAGGCCCGCCCGGTGGCAGAAAACCGGGCGTGGAAGTCCTCGGATACCGTTTCAGCGGCAAGGACACTGACCGGATGCGGTCGGAGATGATGATTGAGCGCATCACGCACGGTATCCGCCGGGAAATCCTTTTGAATATCGACATGCGCCACCTGGGCCAGCGCATGCACCCCGGAATCCGTCCGTCCGGCGCCATGAACAACGGTTTGTTCGCCTGAAAGCGCATACACGGCGTCTTCCAGGACTTCCTGCACCGTCAGGCCGTTATTCTGCCGTTGCCAGCCCCGGAACGGACCGCCAGCGTATTCGATCGTCAGCTTGAAGCGATTCATGCGCCCGCCTTAATCAACTGGGCCGTGAGGATAACCCTTTAAGGTCAATACGGACTCCATATTTCCACAAATAGATGCCAAGTTATGTCCGTTAATGACGGATAAATGTCAAACGTCCGGGGTGGGAACATGAACGGGGACGATCAGGACAGCATATTGATCGAAAACGAGCGGGATTCTCTGCATATCCTCCCGCTCGACATTCTGCCTTTGGAAACCCCGGGGCTGAAACGTGCCCGCATGATCAAGAATGCTAATCTCGACAGTGTCATCGAGCTGTTCCGCGATGCCAACGCCGGCAGCGGCCAGCTCAACGTCATGGACCTGCCCAATGAATTCGATTGGGATGCCGGGCACAATCACCCCGATATGATTCTTTTGCGCAAGGCCGCGGCCCTGCCCAGTTACGATGTGTACTCCCTGCGCGTGGCGCTGCGCCAGCTCGGCATCAATATCGCCGACAATGAAGCGCTGCAACTGTCCCCGGAGATGAACAAGGAACTGACCACCTACATGACCGACTTCACGCGTCCGCTGATTTTGCAGATTTACGGCAAAGAAGACGACATGAAGATCGAAACTTTCGAGGATGTGATCGCCCTTTTCCGCGATCCCGATGTCAAAACCGCACTCGAAAAACTGAAGATGATGGCCGAAAAGCTCGGCATCAAACCTGAAGAAGTGCCGACCTTTATCGAGGATTACGGCGATATCTTCCTGTCCCTGTCATATTATAAAAAATGCCTCGATTCCGTGTCGCCGATTATCGAGAACTTCATCGATTCCATGCCCGAGCTGCGCAAGAACTACAGTCTTCAGCACGACCAGAGCCTGCAGAAAACCGTCAATATGATGGATAGCCGGATTTCCAAACTGACCAGCCAGGTGCGCCAGCGCTTCCGGGAATTCGAAGATGGCACCAAGGACATGTGGGATGACATTTCGGCCAAGAAATTCCGCAAACTGCAATCCACCATCAAGAGCCACCACAGATCGCTGGGCGGGGTGTTGTGTTCACTCTGCGTCAAAATGGATGCTTGGCACCGGTTGTTCCCGACGCGGCACAGCGGCGGACCGCAGAAGCGTGGTGAGTTCATCATGCTTCACATGCGCCAGGGCATGGACAAAATGCGCGGCATGGAAGAAAGCACAAAGGTTCTGGAAAAGCTCTAGAACCGGTCTAGCGGAGCCTGGTACCGGGCGAAACCGGATAACCACGCAGGAATGCATCGGCATCCGTCATCGACTTGCCGGGCCGCTGCAACCTGAGCGGACGAAGTGCTCCGTCCGCACAGGCAATGGTCAGAAGATCATCAACAACCATTCCCGGGTCGCCCGCCACACCTTCAAGAACTTCCGCCTCGGCAACCTTGATGCGTGCACCGTCATGCTCAAACCACGTTCCGGGCCAGGGGTTCAGGGCGCGGATCGTGCGTTCCAGTTCCGCCGCCGGTTTGGTGAAATCCAGGGCCCCCTCCTGTCGTTCCAGCTTGTGAGCATACGTGACACCGGCTTCGGGCTGGGGTTCGGGGCTGAGGCCGCCAGCGGCATACCTTTCCAGCGTCTCAACCAGCAAGGATGCCCCCATCTCAGCAAGCCGGTCGTGCAGGGTGCTGGCGGTCTCGTCGGCGGTGATCGGGGTCCGTGCTTCGGCGAGCACACCGCCGGTATCCAGTCCCGCATCCATCTTCATGATGCCGACCCCGGTTTCCCTATCACCGGCAATCAAAGCTCTTTGGATCGGCGCCGCACCGCGCCAGCGCGGCAGAAGTGAGGCATGTACATTGAGACAGCCGAGCCGGGGCGCATCAAGGATTTCCATCGGCAGGATAAGCCCATAGGCAACGACGACGGCACAGTCCAGATCAAGCGCCCGGAAGGCTGCTTGCGCCTCTGCATCGCGAAGGGATTTCGGCGTCCTGGCGTCGATCCCGAGCCGAATGGCTTCGGCATGCACCGGACAAGGTGTTTCCCTGTGGCCGCGACCGGCCGGTTTCGGGGGTTGCGCATAAACGCATACGACCTCATGACCCGCGTCCAGGAGTGCGTGCAGCGTACCAAGCGAGAATTCGGGGCTGCCCATGAAAGCCAGCCTGAGTGGATTGCGGGTTTTCACGCCCGATTCACGCGGTTTGCTGGGCGAGTTTCTTCGCCTTCTGCAGTTTACGCAGAATCATGTTGCGCTTCAGCGACGAGACGTGATCGACAAACAACACACCGTCCAGATGATCGATTTCATGCTGGATGCAGGTGGCCATGATGCCATCGGCCTTGAATTCCCGGATTTCATTGTCGCGGTCCAGATAGCGTATCCTGACCCAGTCCGGACGTTCCACTTCGGCATAATGCTCCGGCAGGGACAGGCAGCCTTCTTCGTGAATCCGGTCATCGTCGGAAATTTCAACGATCTGCGGATTGGCCATCGCCATGGGCCTCGGGTCTTCGTTCTCGCGCGATACATCGACGACGATCACCCGGCGGCTGTCGCCGACCTGGGGTGCAGCCAGACCAATCCCGTGTGCGGCATACATGGATTCAAGCATATCATCCATCAGCTTGCGCACGTCGTCGTCGACGGTTTCAACCGGCTTCGCCTTGATCTTCAGGCGCGGGTCCGGTGCTACAATGATCGGCATGACGGCCATGAGACGTCTCGTTTCCGTTGTTTCCTAGCTTGGAAATATGACCTTGGCATCGGATCGTCAAGAATCGACACTTCACGGGGATCTCATCGGGATCAAATTGGGGATTGAATCAAGGGGGCCGTTATGGTGTGGCAAGGCCTGATCGGTATCATCGTTTTTCCGTTTATCGCCTGGATTTTGAGCGAAAACCGCCGCGGCTGCGATATCCGCAGCGTTTTGTTCGGGCTTGCCATACAGGTTGCGTTAGCCGCCCTGCTGTTAGGAATCCCGGTGATCAAACAGGGCTTCCTGGCCCTGAACGGTGTCGTCGTCGGGCTGATGGACGCGACCCGAGCCGGCACATCCTTCGTCTTCGGCTATATCGGCGGCGGCAGCCTGCCGTTCGCCGCCGACGGTCCCGGCACGTCCTTCAATCTCGCCTTTCAGGCCCTGCCGCTGATCCTCGTCGTCAGCGCCCTTTCAGCACTGCTGTTTCACTGGCGCATCCTGCCGCTGCTCGTCGAGGGCGCCGCCTGGCTGCTGGGCCGTGCATTCAGGCTCGGCGGTGCGCTCGGCATCGGTGTCGCTGCGAACGTCTTCGTCGGCATGGTCGAAAGTCCGTTGCTGGTACGGCCGTATCTGAAAAATCTGACCCGGGGTGAACTGTTCGTGCTGATGACCGCCGGCATGGCCACCGTCGCAGGTACCGTCATGGTGCTGTATGCCGGGGTTATCGGCCCGGTGATCCCGGGAGCTCTGGGGCATATTCTTGCCGCATCCGTGCTCAGTGCTCCTGCCGCGATTACCATCGCGCAACTGATGGTTCCGCTCTCAGAGCCGACGCCTGGCCAGATCGACATACCCGACGACGGCAACGCCATGGCGGCAATTA
Organism: Rhodospirillales bacterium; assembly: GCA_965227245.1. Taxonomy (GTDB): domain Bacteria; phylum Pseudomonadota; class Alphaproteobacteria; order Rhodospirillales; family Casp-alpha2; genus UBA4479. Next base: position 666,889 of record OZ245728.1, read on the forward strand.
CCCGCGGCACCATGGAGGGGGTCTCGCTGCTGATCAACGTGATCGCCATGTTGCTGGTTGCCGTGGCGCTGGTGGCGCTGGTCAATGCCGGGCTTGGGCTGCTGCCGAACATTGCCGATGCCCCGCTGACGCTGGAGCGCTTGCTGGGCTGGGCCATGGCGCCGATTGCATTCGCCATGGGCGTGCCATGGGGTGAAGCGGTGCAGGCCGGCGCCCTGCTCGGCATCAAGACCGTGCTCAATGAGTTCCTTGCCTATCTGCAACTGGCCGGTTTGCCCGATGACGTGATGTCCGAACGCAGCCGGCTGATCATGACCTACGCACTTTGCGGCTTTGCCAATTTCGGCAGCCTCGGCATCATGATCGGCGGCCTCACCACCATGTGCCCGGAACGCCGGGACGAAATCATTCAGCTTGGCGGACGGACCATTATTTCCGGCACCCTGGCGACGTGTCTCACCGGCGCCGTTGCCAGCCTGTTTTTCTGAGCCTCAGCGGCGCACCCGGACACGGTACGTCAAATCCACAGCATCATTCGCCGCGACCGGCACCTGCCATTCGGCGGCAATCCCGTCACGGGCATGGGAGAGCGATTCCGTCAGAATTTCCCATTCCCCCGGAATATCTTCGATCACCTTGACCACGGCGGCTTTGGTACCGCCGTTACGGACTTTGAGCGTAAATGCCGCTTCTGTAATTCGATCCCCGACGCGGCGAAAATCCGTCTGCGTGCGTTCAACCGTCACATCGAAAGCATTCCCCAGGTTCAGCGCCAGCTCCTGCCCAAGCGCCGTGTTGGCGATGCCGTCTTCCCCGATGAACCGCAAGGCGCCGTCCTGATCGCGGACATAGGCGCGAACGACACCGGCCGGCAAAGGCACGCCCAGATGGCTTGCAACATCGTTGACGATCATGATCCGCTGGCGCACCGATTGCGGTTCGGCAACGCCGCGCAGGGCACCGAATACCGGGGCACCACTGCGATATTCAAGCATCCGGCGTGCCACCACACCGTCCGCCGCGAGTAGGCGGAGCTGGCGGGTCTCCTTATCCTTGAGCGTTACCGGTTCCGGCATCTTGTACATATGAAATGCCGAAAGTTCGCTGCGGGGCGCGTTGAAGCCGCCCGTGTCGGCGGCCGACATAGCTTCGGCACGCATCAGAATCTTGCCGCGCGGCGCAGGCGCTTCCCGCGCCACGTCCCCGGCGACCAGCGACACCAGGGCGGACCCGAAATCGACGCCGGCATTGTTCTGAACCTTGGCCCAACCTGTCAGATCGAGCGTGTCCTGACCGGGGTTGAGAACAGCCGTATAAACGGCATTCCACGATATGCCGTTGGTCAGATAGGCAAGCCGGGCATCCGCCGGTTTTTCGAGCGGTTTGTCGAGATGCAGGGTCAGCACCGTGGCAGCATGCAGATCGTCCGGTACATGATCGAATACGATCCGGCCCGGCGGGTCGGTTTCGATACGGTCACCTATCTTCAGCACAAGTCCGCCGGCAACACTGAGGACCTGTGCATCTTCAACCGTTTCCGCGCCGGTTGCCGGATTTGTGCGGATTACCCTGACCGTTTTGCCAAGCGAGCGTTCCAGCAGGGTGCTCCGGGTGAGGATATCCGAATCGAGGGCGATTTCGCGCACCTCGGCGGCTTTGCCCAGATCCACACGGACGCTGTCGGCAATCATCATCGGTCCGACACGATCCAGCCGAACCACGTTCCCCGGACCCGCCGGCAGTGTCCGGGCTTCGTCGACAAGCGCCAGCCCATTGGCGTATACCGTCAACCTGAGCCCCGTTTTCGGTGTATCCTGTGCCATTGAGGGCGGGGCCAGGAAAAGGCCGGCAGAAACCAGAGCGGCCATGGACAGGGGACGGATGTGCATCTTGGATCCTCGTTATATACTATTACGTTGCCTGGGCGGACGCCCCGCGATTGCGTCCGGGGGCCCGCTCATGCAAGCATTCGCAGAAGATTTTGACGAAAGAGAGGCAGTGTGCAAGTCGACGTCCAGACCCTGTTGATATTGGCCGCGCTCGGCATCGGGATCGTCATCATCCTGATCGCCATCAACACCGGCAGCCGCGCCCGTGCCGACCAGGCGGCGCGTCTGCAGAATCTGGGTGAAATCGCCCAATCACTGGCCCAGGCCCAGACCAATCTGGCAGGCCGGATGGAACAGGCGCAAGCGGACGCCAATCAAAGGCTGGATTCACTTTCGAAACGGCTCGGCGACGGCCTGACGGAACAGACCGAGCGCACCGGGCAGACCCTTAAAGTCCTGCACGAGCGTCTGGCTCTGATCGACAATGCACAGAAGAATATCACCCAACTGTCCGAGCAGATGGTCAGCCTGCAGGATATCCTCTCCAACAAACAAGCCCGCGGCGCATTCGGTGAAATCCAGCTCAATGATCTGGTGAGCGCTGCGTTACCTGCGTCCGCTTATGAATTTCAGGCGACCCTGTCCAACGGCAAGCGTGCCGATTGCCTGCTGAAACTGCCGAACCCGCCGGGTCCGATCGCCATCGACAGCAAGTTTCCGCTGGAGAGCTATGAAACGCTCCGCAATGCCGAAACCGATGCCGAAAAAAATCAGGCCGGGCGTGCCTTTTCCGCGGCGGTACTCAAGCACGTCAAAGATATTTCCGATCGCTACATCCTGCCCGGCGAAACGTCCGAAAGCGCATTGATGTTTCTACCGTCGGAAGCGGTGTATGCGGAACTGCACGCCAATTTTCGCAACGTCGTCGAAGAAGGCTTTCGGCGCCGGGTGTGGATCGTCTCACCAACCACGCTGATGGCGACACTGAATACGGTGCGGGCCATTCTCCGTGATGTGCACATGCGCGAACAGGCAGATGTCATTCAGGCCGAGGTTCATAAACTATTGGAAGACATGGCCCGGCTTGACGACCGGGTTGGCAGGCTCAAGACCCACTTCAATCAGGCACAGAAGGACATCGGCGACATCGAGATTTCCACCGGCAAGATCATGCGCCGGGGCACACGTATCGAAGACCTTCAACTCGGAGACGGTGAAACCCCGGACAAGATGCTGGCACCGACGGTGGATGCCACCGACAAGGCCGCTGAGTAAAGGACGTGCATGGACAAGGATGAACTCAAGAAGATCCTCCGCGACCACAAGCGGTTCCGAAGCGGTATCGATGGCGGCAAGCGCGCCGACATCCGCATGAAGGATCTGTCGGGGCTCAACTTCTCCAAAATCAACCTGCACGAAGCCGTGCTGATGGGATGCAATTTCTCGAATTGCAAGATGGTCGGAGTCGATATGCGTGGCGCCGACCTTTACGGCTGCAATCTCACCGGGGCCGATCTCAGTTATGCCAAGCTTGACCGCGCCGATATGCGCGGTGCGAACATGTCCCGCGCCAACCTGGACCATGCATCGATGGTCGAAGTCGATTTGCGCTCTGGCCAGGTCGCGGAAGTCGTCTGGAAGTTACGCGGAGCGCAGTTGGACAAGGAAGAGAAGGGCCGCGCCGAGGAACTTAAGGAGAAAATTGCCGAGTCGAATCTGACCCAGACCCGCATGTCGAGTGCAGATCTCGAGTCCGCTGACCTGCAGTCGGCGAATTTCGAAAGTGCAAATCTGTCGAAAGCCAATCTGAGCAGGGCCAAGATGGGCGGGGCATCGCTCAAGGGCGCCAATCTGACGGAAACCAATCTCAGTGAAACGGATTTGAATTCCGCCTGCCTTGATAATGCGAACATGCGCGGTGCGGTGCTGAATGCAACGAACCTGCAGCATGCCAGCACCAACAACGTCGTCGTCCCGGAAACCCTGACGCATCTAGATGACAAGGTTCGCATGAAGATGGTGAAACATCACAAATGGATCCGGACCAACGGCAAGGAAGGCTCACCGGCCAACCTTGAAGGTGTCGACCTGAGTGGGGTCAACCTGCGTGGCGTCAACCTGAGCGGTATGAGCATGAAGTCGGCCAACCTCGAGAATACCAACCTCAGCGACACGTTCTGTCTGTTCACGTTCTTTCAGGGATCCCGGCTCAACAACGCCAATTTCGCGCATGCCGATCTAGATGCCGTGAATTTCCAAAACTGCGTCCTCAAGAATGCCGACTTCAGCGGCGCCCGATTGAAGCCCATCGAGACCGAAGCGACACAGCAAAACGGGAAGAAGCAGCGATGGCGCCCCAATTTTACCGGCGCCATACTCGTCGGTGCCGATTTTTCCGGTGCCTATGTCAGCGGCGGCAACTTCAAGGAAGCGGACCTGACCGGTCTCAAGGTCGACAAGGCCGTATTCCTCGGCTGTGATTTCGACGACGGCATTGAAGAGCAGTTGGAAAAGCACGGCGCCATGTTCAAACTGCCCGAAAAACCAGCCAAAAAAGCCGCAAAGGAACCCGGCGGCAAAACAGACGACCCCGCCCACAAAGAAGCTGACGGCTGACCGGCGCCAGTCTGACCAACGCCCAACTCGATCGGGATTTACTTTAATGGGCTCTAGTTGCTCAGACCGGTCTGCGATCGCGGAGCGCGGCGGAAATCGTGCCGTCGTCAAGAAAATCCAGCTCGCCACCGACCGGCACGCCATGTGCGATCCCGGAAACCTTGATGCCGCTATCGTGCAGGCGATCGGCGATGTAATGCGCCGTGGTCTGGCCGTCGACCGTGGCGCTGGTCGCCAGAATTACTTCCGTATCCGAGTATTCCCCGGCCCGTGCAATCAGCGCCGGAATAGTAAGATCATCCGGCCCGATACCGTCCAACGCCGACAGCGAGCCGCCGAGCACGTGGTATTTCCCCTTGAAACTGGCTGTGCGCTCCAAGGCCCACAAATCGGCAACGTCCTCGACAACACAAATCAGCCGCCCGTCCCGGCGCGGGTCCGTGCAGATCGCACATGGATCAATCGTATCCAGATTGCCGCAGCTTGAGCATGCCCGCACCTGTTCGGCCGCATCGACCAGGGCCTGGGCCAGCGGCTGCATCAGGGACTCACGGCGTTTCAGAAGTTGCAGCACCGCACGCCGCGCTGAGCGCGGACCAAGTCCCGGCAGCTTGGCGAGCAGCTGCACAAGGCGTTCGATGTCGTGTTCAGCCATTCGGGGTCAGCCGCCGGATCAGAATGGGAGTTGCATGCCGGGCGGCAGCGGCAGACCGCCTGTGATATCCTGCATCTTTTCACGCATCAGTTCGTCCGACTTGGTTCGTGCGTCGTTGATCGCGGCGACGATCAGGTCTTCCAGTACCTCGGCGTCGTCGGGATTGACCAGCGACGGGTCGATCAGGACCTTTTTGGCCTCGCCCTTGCCGCTGAGCGTCACCTGACACATACCACCGCCGGATTTGCCGGTGACTTCCATTTCTTCGAGTTCGCGCTGCATGTCCGCCATCTTCTGCTGGATCTGCTGCGCCTGCTTCATCATCTGCCCGAGATTTTTCATAACCGGCGTTGCTCCGTCGCGTTGCTGGGAATTCGTTGCAAGGACCTGTATAACATTTGCCATGCTGCATCAAAACCTGTTCGTCTTCGATATTGAAACAGTCCCTGACACGGACGCTGCACCGAATCTGACCGGCATGACGTCGACGGACGTGGCCGAGCGCCGCGCCGCGATCGAGGCGTATCACCTGGAAGTCACGGACGGCAAAAACAGCTTCCCCCGCCAGCCGTTCCACAAGGTCGTCGCCATATCGTTTCTGGAAGCGGAAATCGAGCGCGATGGCACCCGGGAAGGCTATATCCTGCGTGATCTCCGCTCAGGCGGCGAAGCCGGTTTCGACGAGGCCAAGCTTTTGCAGGGATTTTTCACCTATCTGGAACGCCAGAAACCCCGCCTCGTCAGCTTTAATGGCCGTACCTTCGATCTGCCGGTATTGAAGTACAGGGCCATGGTTCATGGTATTTCGTCACCCTGGCTGCACAAGTCCGGCGACAAATGGAACAGCTACGGTTATCGCTATGCCACCGACTGGCACTGCGATCTGCTGGATGTCCTGTCGGATTTCGGGGCATCGGCCCGGGTCAAGCTGAACGAAGTCTGTGCCGCCTTCGGCTTCGCCGGCAAATTCGGCGTCGACGGATCGATGGTTGCCCAGATGATCGACGACGGCAAGATCGAAGAGGTCCGCAATTACTGTGAGACTGACGTGCTGAATACCTATCTGGTCTATCTGCGCTGGCAACTGCATACCGGCACCCTGAACAAGGCCGGATACAACGCTTCCGTCACCGATCTGATCACCTTTATCGATACCGAAAAGGAAAAGCGGCCCTATCTGGCGGATTTCATGGAAGCCTGGGGCGAAGCCTCGGGAAATGTGTTTCTTCTGGACTGAACCGGCTGTTCAATTGTCCTGATCGAAATAGTTCTCCAGATCGACGTCGGCATCTACATATGCCTCGATGGTCTGACGGACGTCGTCATAAAAGCCCACAGACAAAACCCGGTCGAGCGAACTGTCAGGGGCCGAACGTAACGGCATCCTGAGCATGGCTTCGTACTTCCGGTCCCATGCCTTTTCACCCAGACAGGCAACAAAAAGCGACGGGCGGGCATGTTCGACAATCCAGCGATACTGCTCTTCCGAATAGTTGGCATGCCTGTCCGGCGCCAGGGAATTGACGCGCAGCCCGGTCATGTCGACCCCGTTAAAACTGGCCACACGCGTTCCCCAGAAACGGTAGCACCCGAACCCCGGCCCATGATCGACATCAAGCAGGATCATGCGCGGCAGGATCAGCGGATCAAAGTCCAGAAAGTCCAGTTCACCCCAAACAGGCAGGTCGTCCGAGCGGCATTTCGAACGCCATACATCAAGCGCCGCGCACAATTCGGCGATGCGCATGTTCTCGACTTCAACCCGGTAATAATCGGGACGGTCAACCGATCCTAGTTCACTCATCTGACTTAAAGATCGTCATCATCAGGAAGGCCGTCCGGATCAAGCGGCTCGGCCTCGGGGGGCAGGGTGGGTTTAACATGCCGGACTTCTTCTACACTGGCGCCGGGAAAAGCATCGAGCACTGCTTTGACCAGCGGATGATCGCCGGCCTGTACCCGCGCTTCGGCCGCCTGCTCGTCACGAGTTTCGGTGATTGTCGGCGCGGAGGCCGTCCGCGCCACGGCTACGCCCCAGGACATTCCGGTGTGTTCTTCGAGAAAGCTTTTCAGCTTTTGCACCATGTCCCGGTCAGCGCCGCCGTCGGCGCTGAATTCAATCCGGCCCGGCTCAAAGGTGACGATCCGAACCTGATTCTCCAGGAATGCCTGCAACAGGCCCTCGCGTAATTCTCCGGCCAGTTCGGCAACGGCTTCGAAGTTTGCAAAACGCCGTGCTTCGGGGGCCGATGCAGATTGTGCCTGAGCTTCGGCCTGTGGCTGTCTGTCGGGCGCACCTGCGGCCATCCCGGAGCCGCCGCCCGCGGCACTGGCGCGGACCCCGCCACCATTCCCGCCGTTGGACGGGGCACCGGAAGATGGGGTTGTCGGTGACCCGGCATTGCTGCCGTCCTGCAACGCCTTGACCACATCGCCCGGCGTCGGCAGTTCAGCGGCATAGGCCAGACGCACCAGAACCATTTCCGCCGCCGCCAGGGGTGACGGCGCGACATTGACTTCACTCAGCCCCTTGAGAAGGATCTGCCAGGCACGCGTCAGCACCGGCATCCTGAGTGTTTCCGATATTTCCTTACCCTTGGTGCGTTCATTTTCCGGCACTTCCGGCGCATCGGCGCTTTCCGGCTGTATCTTGATCCTGGTCAGCCAGTGCACGAGATCAAGCATATCCTCAATCACCGAGCCCGGGTCCGCCCCATCCTTGTACTGCCCCTGCAGTTCGCCCAGGGCCTGGGCGATTTCACCGCGCAGAACCGACTCCAGCAGATCGAACGTCCGCGTCCGGTCAGCGAGGCCGAGCATGTCCCGGACACGGTCTTCACCGATGGCGCCGTCTGCATGTGCGATTGCCTGATCGAGCAGGCTGAGCCCGTCACGCACGGAACCGTCCGCGGCCCGGGCAATGATGTGCAGTGCCCCCTCAGATATTTCCGCGCCTTCCTTCTTGCAGATACCGGCAAAATGGGTGACCAGCAATTCGGTCGGCACCCGGCGAAGATCAAACCGCTGACAGCGCGACAGCACCGTGATCGGCACTTTGCGAATCTCCGTCGTCGCGAAAATGAAGATGACGTGTTCCGGCGGCTCCTCGAGCGTCTTCAGCAGCGCGTTGAAGGCGCTTTTCGACAGCATGTGAACTTCATCGATGATGTAGACTTTATAGCGCGCCGAGGCCGGGCGGTATCGCACCCCGTCTATCAACTCGCGGATGTTGTCGACCCCTGTATTCGAGGCGGCATCCATTTCCAGAACATCGACGTGGCGGTCGCCGGCGATGGCGATGCAGTGTTCACAAACCCCACAGGGTTCCGTTGTCGGCCCACCATTGCCGTCCGGTCCGATGCAGTTGAGCGCACGGGCGATGATCCGTGCCGTCGACGTCTTGCCGACGCCCCGGACACCGGTCATCACGAACGCGTGGTGCAGCCGGTTCGACGCAAACGCGTTGGTCAGCGTCTTGACCATCGCATCCTGGCCGATCAGCCCAGAGAACGTGCTTGGCCGGTATTTCCGGGCCAGCACCTGATACTCGCCGGCGGCGGGCGCATCGGCGATTTCAGGGGCGGGGCTATCGTTCATGGGGTTCCGTCCACACAGAGAGATAAGTGGGAGACCGGACACCGACCCGGGCCGAAACTCGTTACGGCTGCTTCCTTCCGGACCTGACCGGGTTGGCGAGAAGCCCGTCCGGGCCGATCTCCCACGCGGAATATAACAACCGTACCTGAATGCCGAAAGCCCCGAATGGCATGTAATTGAAGGAATATCCGGATGCACCGGAAAGACCTGCGCGGGAAAGTATGGACGCCACGTGATTGCCACTGGCATAGTCAGTCCATGATTCCCCTGATTGGTTATACAGACAAACTATCGGCCCGCCCGGGTGACACCGTTCAAGTCAAGGTTTCCTCAACTGGATCCGAGCCATATCGCGCCGAACTGGTGCGGGTGGTTTGTGGCGATCCCAATCCGGCCGGACCCGGCATGCAGACCGTTCCTGTCGAAAGCGATTTTGAAGGTACGTATCCGTCGCGTCCGCAATCGGCCGTGCTCGGCTCACACATGGTCGCAGACCTTGGAGAGAGCAATGCGTCGTTGCCCCCGGTCATCACGATCAGCGCCCTGATCTGGCCGACACTGCCGGGAAAGAGCCGTCAGGGCGTCATACACCTTCAGCGTCCTGATGGTGAGACCGGATTTGCGCTGGCCATCGGCCCTGACGGCACCGAAGCGATCTACGGTGACAAGGCGCTCTCGGTCTCGAAGCAGCTGCGCCGCTGGGCCTGGTACAGGGTCTGGGCAACGCTTGACCTGGAAACCGGCAAGATCAGCGTCGGGCAGACGCCGGTCGGCCCCCCGGACCTGGGTGACGACGACGGGACGGCTCATCTTGATATCGACAAAGCGGTTCCGGTTGCGCCCGCCCGGCTGATCGTTGCCGCGTTCAATGATGATCTGCGCGACGGTCATTTTAACGGCAAGATTGAACATCCCGCCATTCATGCGGGGTCTCAACCTGAGGGCGACATTCTGGCTGCATGGGATTTTTCCCAAAACATGCATTCCCTGTCCGTCCCCGGCACGGGCCCCCTGGCCTCGGACGGGACTCTTCACGGCGCCCCCGCCCGCGCCATGAAAGGATCAAGCTGGGACGGCTCACAGATGTCGTGGCATCAAGCGCCAGAACAGTACGCCGCCATCCATTTTCACGATGACGACATTGCCGACTGCGGTTGGGAAACGGACTTCACCTTCACCATCCCCGACGATCTCAAAAGCGGCGCCTATGCGATCAAACTGACGTGTGGCGACAACTGGGATATGATGCCGGTTTTCATCTGTCCGCCGAAAGGGAGGCAAAACGCCGACGTCTGCCTCGTCATTTCGACGTTCACCTATGTCATTTACGCCAATCAGGCGCGTGCCGATTTCGGTCCGCACTGGACCGCAAGGGCGAATGACTGGGGGGCGTTTCCCTATAATCCGGCCGAATATCCCGAATACGGACTCTCAACATATAATGATCATAAAGACGGGTCCGGCATCTGCCACACCACGTGGCACCGACCGATCCTTAACCTGCGCCCCGGATACCATGTCTTCGGTGACGATTTCGCAGGCTCCGGGCTGCGCCATTTTCCGGCCGACACCCATTTGCTTGCCTGGCTCGAAAACAAGCAAATTTCATATGACGTGGTGACGGACTGGGAACTGCACCATGAAGGGGTGGCGCTGCTCGCCCCTTACAAAACCGTGCTGACGACAAGCCATCCAGAATACCATACCACCGAAACGCTGGACGGTTTTCAGGGCTATCGCGACAACGGCGGCAAGCTGGTCTATTTGGGCGGCAATGGTTTTTACTGGCGCGTTGCTCTACACCCGGAAAAGGACGGCCTGATAGAAATTCGCCGGGCCGAAGGCGGATTACGCGCCTGGGCGGCTGATCCCGGCGAGTACTACCATGCCTTCAACGATGAATACGGCGGCATCTGGCGCCGAAACGGCCGGCCTCCGCAGCAGATGGTGGGTGTCGGCTATACCGTACAAGGCGAGTTCGAAGGCACCTATTACCGACGCAAGCCGGCATCATACGACCCGGACGTCGCCTGGATTTTCGAGGGGGTCGACGATGATATTCTCGGCGATTTCGGCCTGAACGGCGGCGGAGCCGCCGGTTATGAACTGGACCGGACCGATGACAAGCTCGGCACCCCCCTGAATACGCGCGTACTGGCGACGTCGGAAAACCATCCCGATCACTTTGTGATGCCGCCTGAAGAATGGCTGACGCATCTCAAGACCTGGAGCGGCCCGCCCGCTGAAGAGCTGATCCGGGCCGACATGGTTTATCTGGATTGCCCGGGCGGCGGCGCGGTATTTTCCGTCGGTTCGATCACGTTCTGCGGCTCCCTGCCGGTGAAGGGCTTTGACAACAATATCTCGCGGATACTGGAAAACGTGGTCCGGAGCTTTTCCGGCCAACAGACGCGTTAACTCAGCGCCTCGATCAGGTCCGCCTGTTCAGGATAGAGAGCGCTCAGCGCCCCGTCCTCGGCCATTTCCAGATCGTCGAAATCGAATCCCGGAGAGACCGTGGTCCCCATCAGCGCATAGCCGTGCGTGCCGCCCGCTTTAAGCCGCGCCCCCATCCATACATTGCCAGGAACGGTGAACTGCACATGCTGGCAGGCGGCGATGTCGTGGCCAAACGTCACGATCCGGCTTTTCTCCGTCCCCGTTTGCGGCGGGTACAAAAGCAGCATCTCGACAACATCGCCCAAATAAAAATGAAATGTCTCATCGGACGGCAGACGGTGCATCCTGGAAACCGTATCCGGTGTCAGAAGGTAGTAGATCGCCGTCCCCGCAGAGCGCCCACCCGAATAGGCATTTCCAAGCACATCCGCGGGGATTGTGGATTCCGTACGCCACGTTTCGCGATACCAGCCTCCTTCCCACGGCAGGGGCTTCAATCCCAAATGGATGATTAGTTCTTCCGCATGCATTTTTCACCGTATGCGTTCGGGTGTTTCCAGATAAAGGGTTTGCAGGCAGACCGGGATATTTTCAATGGTCATGACTTTGGTCACTGTCTCGCCATCGTCCGAAACCGGCAACCGAAGGACCGGGAACAACCGGCGCACGCCGTTTGGTGACGTGATCGCATGCTGCAGGAATTGAGGTTCTTTCCCCGCGAGCATGGTTTGGAAGGTTTCTCTGAATCCGGCCATGACGCCGTGATCCTGACACTCGGACAACAGTTTGCCGGTCAGTTCTATTTCAAAGGCATCAACCAGCTGCAGTCCCCAATACCGGATACGGAAATCTCCCGTTTCCGGTATATAATCAAGGACCGCTGTGCCGCCTCGCAAATCTTTGGCCATCTCCATCATATCAATATTTTTCCAGGTCGGCGCGAAAGCTTCGCCAGCCCAACGCCGCCAAAGCGCGAGAGCCTCCAGTAGCCCGTGCTGGTGAAGAACCGCATCGTCGGGAGTACCGACAACCTCGACCACGGCGTCGCAAAGATACGTGTTTTCGTTCAGACTTCGCATCGTCCCGGTTTTGAATAAAAATATTTCTGTCCATCTTCATTTATGCTCAGGCTTATTAAGAAAAAGTGACCGCCCGGAACCAGCGATGCAGCTACGTCGACGTTTCACCGGCGATGGACAGGTCGAATGATTCACTGCGCACGGCATAGAGCATTAGGTGTCGATAGCGGCTTCAAGGTCAGTGACCGATGTCACAAGTTCACGCTCGATGAAGCCGTCCGCGCCATCTCGCAGCAAAACACCGGCTCCCTCCTGGAAGCCGGTGAATGCAGTTTTAGAATGGATAGTGTTCAGTTGATGCCGGCGGTCTCGCGGCGCTCGTCAATGATGATGGCGCCGGAAGCCCCGGCCGACATGATGAACGGCAGTAATATTGCGTTATCTTCGAATTCAAATGTGCCGTCGGTGATAGCGACGATCCGGATTTCCGCGCTCTGGCGTGCCGGAATCGAGACCGAGGCAATGCAGGTCTCGGGAGCACGTTGGCCTTCAACGCCAACCGCAATGACCGCATTATTCATGAAGAATTCACGGGCGCGGAAAATCCTGAGCCCGTCGTCGCGGTTTCGAATGCGCAAGACATATGGTCGGCCCTGCTGCAGACGTGTCACCATGGGCGAATATTCACCGTCTCGGACCCGGATTTCAATTTCCGGCACCCGTGCCCAGTTAATCTTGGCTTCCGCGCGTTTGGATATCTGTTTGCATCCGACTGCCGCGAAATCCGCGACTCCGGACGGCGCTGCACAAGCAGCCAGTGCCGACACCGCCATTATGGCAGCGCCCCAGTTTAGAATATGCCGGCCCAGTTTTCGGCACAGTAAGGCTGTCATCTTTTCCACCGTTCTCTCCACCTACCGATTGCAAGCAATGCAACGGCACCCAGGGGTGCGGGAACATCTACTTTAACCAGTTTGGCCAAGAACGGTTAAAAAAGCCTCAATTTATGCAGGAGTCCATAGGCTTTATGCCTACATTATGGTTAACGCTGATTTTATTGTGATTGGTCAGACTGGAAATCCTGCATCAAAGTCCGGGTATGACACGGATAACGTTCACGAATATGCTGACTTCATCATCCGCGCGGGTGGCTGCCTGCCCACTGCGCAAAATCCCTGCATTCCGCGCCGGATACTGAAATAATGCGTAAACACTACCGCTTTCTGCTCGAACGGATCGACGTATCTGTGCAACACGCGCAGAGCATGGGCGTTGCCGAACGTGGCGCCGCGTGTAAAGTTTTGCCCGACATCCTCATGGGAACATCCTAAACAGAAATAATGGCACAACCTGCAGCATGACACTTAATCTGAACCTTACCTATACAACCCTGTCGCTGCGCCGTGACAACATGTCACGCCGCCCCGCCGAGTGGCTCAATGAACGCATGGCTGCCGGTGTCGGTGTCGTCCCGGTTCTGGATTCCCTTAATCTCGTAACCACCGGCGACGCGCCACGCGCCCAGGTTTTCGAGGGCGACGCCGCGCGTGAAATTCTCAGAAACGGCTCACAGGAAATTCTGCTCGGCACGGATGAACACAAGCCGGTATTCGCCGTCACCATCGATGCCGCCTTTGCGGAACATATCCTCGCCATGACCGAAGGGTCGGCTGAATTCACGGATCTCCGCAGTGTCGGGCCGTTTCTGCCGCCCGCCGACGCGCATGTGCTGGCCCATGCCCGGGGCATGGCATACTGGCATGCACGACATGGATTCTGCGGCGTCTGCGGCGCACCGACGAAGTCGCTTCACAGCGGCCATGAACGCAAGTGCGTCAATCCCGATTGCGCAATCAGTCATTTTCCACGCACGGACCCGGCGATCATCGTACTCGTTCACCGCACGGATATCCCGGGAGGTGCCTGCCTGCTGGGCCGGCATGCCCGCTGGCCGTTCGGCATGTATTCGACGCTGGCCGGATTCGTCGAACCGGGCGAAACCCTGGAACAGGCGGTCAGCCGCGAAGTTTTCGAGGAGTCCGGTATCGAAACCACAAATGTCCAGTATCTGGCGTCACAGCCCTGGCCGTTTCCGTCGTCACTGATGCTCGGGTTTCATGCCGAGGCGACGAGTTACGATATCACCATCGACGAGGATGAGCTCAGCGACTGCCGCTGGTTCACCCGTGATGATATCCGCGGCATGAAGGAATGGCTCGACGCCAAGGAAGACGACACCCGCCTGCCCCGCAAGGATTCGATTTCACGCTGGCTGATACAGACCTGGTTCGATCAGGCCTGATGAGCCGTCTTGCGGTAAGAATTCGCCGGATAGACGCCAAGTATCTTCACCTCGTCGGAATAGAAATGCAGTTCTTCAAGCGCGAGCTTGAGTCCCGCATCTTCCGGATGCCCCTCGACCTCGGCGTAGAACTGGGCGACCACGAACCCTTCGCCGACATAGCTTTCCAGCTTGGTCATGTTGACCCCGTTGGTGGCGAAGCCGCCCATCGCCTTGTATAGCGCCGCCGGAATATTGCGCACCCGGAACACGAAACTGGTAATCAGGTCTCCGCTGGCCGGTACCGGCCAGGCACTTTCACGCGACAGCACGACGAAGCGGGTGGTGTTGTGCTCCGCATCCTCGATATCGGATCGCAGGATTTCGAGATCGTAAACCTCGGCGGCCAGCCGCGACGAAATCGACGCCTTGGTCTTATCGCCCCATTTCGCGATATCGGCGGCGGCACCGGCGGTATCCGCGTGGACCACGGCCTTGACGCCCAGCTCACGGATCAGGCCCCGGCACTGGTTCAGGGCATGCACATGGCTGTGTACTTCTTGGATGTCACCGATATCCGTGCCCGGCAAAACAAGAAGCTGATGATTAATGCGCTCGAAATGCTCGGCGATGATGTGCAGACCGCTGTCCGGCAGCAAGTGATGGATGTCGGCAACCCGTCCGGCGACCGTGTTGTCGATCGGAATCATCGCCAGCCGGGCCTCACCGTTCTGCACGGCCGCGAAAGCATCGGCGAACGTGTTGCATGGCATGGATATCATCTCCGGATATGCCGTCCGGCAGGCAATATCGGAGTTCGCCCCCGGCGCCCCCTGGAACGAGATCATCCTGTCAGGTGTCATATCAGATGTTTCATCCGGCGGTGTCATCAGTCCATACCTTGCCTAAAAACCTGCAAACCCTTTTCAGCGCTCGAGAATCTCCCGTGCACGGTCAAGGTCCGCGGGAGTATCGACACCGAGCGGAACGGTGTCAACGCGGACCGCGTCGATCCGCATGCCGGCTTCAAGGGCCCGCAACTGTTCCAGCTTCTCACGTAGTTCAAGAATTCCCGGCGGCATCGAGACAAACCGCTGCAGGGCATCGCGGCGATAGGCATAGATGCCGATATGGTGCCACAGCGGCCCGTCACCCGAAGGGGCTTCAGCGCGGGTGAAATACAGGGCCCGGGCGCGGGCATGATTTTCATCCAGGGCAGCAACGCACTTGACCACGTTCGGATTGATTCGCTCCCCGGCATCGATGATCGGCGCGACAAGCGTCGCGATATCGACATCCGGGTCCGACAGCGGCGACAGCACCGCTTTCACCAGCATCGGGTCCAGCGTCGGCAGGTCCCCCTGCAGATTGACGATGACATCATATGTCCCGCCGGGATCCTTTAACGAAAGCGCCTCCCATATCCGGTCAGAACCGGAAGGGTGGTCCGGGTCGGTCAGAACCGCTTCGAAACCGGCATTTTCAACGGCTTCGATGATCTCCGGCTCGGCGGCGGCACACAGCACCGGCCCGGAGGCCGATTCGCGCGCCCGGTCAAGCACATGACAAATCATCGAGCGGCCATGGATATCGGCCAGCGGTTTTCCGGGCAGACGGGTCGACGCCAGCCGTGCCGGGACAATTATGATCGGGTTCATGGTTCCCCCAATCCCCTGCGCCTGATCAAGGGCATAAAAATGGTCAGATGCCTTGGTATAGCCGCCAAAGCGGCCATATCCCAGCCCTTTCAGCAATTTTACGAGACTTGTTGAACCTTCGGCGCGGAGCCGCTAAAACAACCCGTAACGTTGGTCTAGGAGAGAGACGTATGCACTTCTCGTTTTGGGAAAAGTCCGGCTTTGCCGTTCTGATGGCAGCCTGGGTCGTATGGGGCAGTAATCAGATTGGCAACATTCTTGTGCACGCCGACGAGCTGAGCGAAGACGCCTATAAGATCGAGGTCGCCGACAGCGGCGGCGCCAAGGCAGCTGGTGGCGAACAGGTCCCTGAAGAAAGCGCGATTGAGCTGCTGGCTTCCGCGTCGACCGACAAGGGCGCCAATGTCTTCAAGAAGTGCGCTGGTTGCCACACTATTGAAAAAGGCGGTGCCGACAGGGTTGGCCCGCATCTCTGGGGCGTGATTGGCCGCGATAAAGGCAAAGTCGACGGCTATGCCTACTCCGATACGCTGGCCGGCATGAGCGGCCCGTGGACCTATGAGGAGATGGATGCTTTCCTCAAGAGCCCGCGCGACTTCGTTTCCGGCACCAAGATGACCTTCGCCGGTCTCAAGAAAGCCTCGGATCGCGCTGCCGTGATCCTCTACATGCGTGAAAACCACGACAATCCGCCGCCGCTGCCATGACCGGCGCGGCGGACATTCCCGCCGATATCGATGATATCCTGGACCTTGCCGCCCGACTTGCGGATGCGGCAAGGCCTGGCGTTCTCGCCAATTTCAGAAGCGGTATCGGTCACATCGCCAAGGGTGATGAAAGCCCTGTGACGGAGGCCGACCGGGCCGCCGAACGCGCCATGCGCGATCTGATCGAGACCGAGCGTCCCGGCGACGGTATTTTCGGCGAGGAATTCGGTGTCACGAATCCGGATGCCGAGACGATCTGGATTCTTGATCCTATCGACGGCACCAAGGCGTTTATCACCGGAAAGCCCGTGTTCGGCATCCTGATCGGTGTGGTCCGTAACGGCCGGGCCATTGCCGGTGTCACCGATGCCCCGGCCACAGGGGATCGCTGGACCGGCGGTCTGGGTCGAAAAACCCTGTTCAACGGCCAGCCGGTCACGACCCGCAAGGGGCGCCGTCTGGACCAGGCATGGCTAACGGCGACGTCACCGGAAATGTTCGTCGACGGCCACAAGGCGCGTTTCGACGCCTTGATGGAAGCCACGCACTACACCGTCTTCGGTTCGGAATGCCAGGGCTATGGGCAGATGGCCTGCGGCTGGGTCGATCTGGTCTGCGAAGACACCCTCGCGCCCTATGACTATGCGGCCCTGATCCCGATTATTGAAGGTGCCGGCGGTATCATTACCGACTGGTCCGGCAATCCGCTGGGGTTCGCCGCAGGCGAGGATTCCAAAAAGCACTCGGTGATCGCCGCCGGGGATGCCGCCCTGCATGAAGCCGCCGTGGCAATCCTGTCGAAATAATTGCCAACACATCTGATCAAGATGAACAATCCTTAAGTTGCCTTCCCGGCTCACGGTGTATTTATCGTGTGTAGGGACGGCATTCCTTGAAGAGATGCCGCCATAAGCCCAATATCAGGTTGTCGCGCAACGAATTCGGAGGCTCAGGTCCGTGTCATTCATGCCCGCACTTTCTTTTTCCGCCCGGCGCAGAACCACGCGAGGTCTGCTT
This sequence comes from Rhodospirillales bacterium, assembly GCA_965227245.1. Lineage (GTDB taxonomy): Bacteria > Pseudomonadota > Alphaproteobacteria > Rhodospirillales > Casp-alpha2 > UBA4479. Next base: position 684,668 of record OZ245728.1, read on the forward strand.
CGCATGGCCACCCTCGCCTTCGGCATTCTGGCGACGTATCCGGCCCTCGCCGACGTGCCCGTCCCGCAGCATGGCCTGGCGATGCACGGCGATCTGAAATACGGCCCCGACTTCACGCATTTCGACTACGTCAATCCGAACGCGCCCAAGGGTGGTGAGATCCGCCTCGGCGCCATCGGCGGCTTCGACAGCCTCAACCCGTTCATCATCAAGGGCAACGCCGCCGGCGGTGCATCGTTCGTCTATGACACATTACTGACGTCGTCAGCTGACGAAGCCTTCAGCGAATACGGTCTGCTGGCTAAAACCGTGCGCACACCGGAAGACAGGTCGTGGGTCGAGTTCACGCTCCGTGACGAGGCCCGCTGGCATGACGGCAAGCCGATCACCGCTGACGATGTCATATTCAGCTTCAATATGCTGGTGGAAAAAGGGGCGCCGTTTTACCGCTTCTATTACGGATCGGTCGAACGCGCCGTGAAACTGGGGCCGAAGACCGTGCGTTTCGACTTCAAGCCTGGTGAAAACCGCGAACTGCCGCTGATTCTGGGTCAGTTGAGCGTGCTCCCCAAACATTACTGGGAAACCCGTGAGTTCGATGCCACGACGCTTGAGCCGCCGCTCGGCAGTGGCGCTTATCGGGTCAAAAGCGTTGAGGCCAACCGCAGCATCGTGCTGGAACGGGTCAAGGATTACTGGGGGCAGAACCTTGCGGTGAACGTCGGCCAGAACAACTTCGATATCATCGAATTTGAATATTATCGGGATTCACAGGTCGCCATCGAGGCATTTACCGGCGGCCGGTATGATTTCCGGCGTGAAAATTCTTCCAAGGCCTGGGCCACGTCCTACGATGTGCCTGCCGTCAAAACTGGTCTGATCAAACTCGAAACATTCGAACACGACCGTTCGTCGGGAATGCAGGGTTTCGGATTCAATTTGCGCCGTGACATTTTCAAGGACCCCAAGGTCCGCCAAGCGCTGGCTTACGCTTTCGATTTCGAATGGTCGAACAAGAACCTGTTTTACGGGCAGTACGAAAGGACCCGAAGCTATTTCGACAACTCGGAACTGGCGGCGACCGGGCTGCCGTCGGCGGCTGAACTGAAGCTTCTGGAGCCGTTCCGCGATCAGCTCCCACCCGAAGTCTTCACCACGGAATATAACCCGCCGAAAACCGACGGGTCAGGCAATATCCGCGGCAATCTCAGAACCGCATCCAAAATGCTCAGCGAGGCCGGGTGGGTCATCAAGGACGGTATCCGTGTGCATGAGCAGACCGGCAAGGAACTGGAATTCGAAATCCTGCTGTCCAGCCCGCTGTTCGAGCGCGTGGTTCTGCCGTTCGCCAAGAATCTTGAAAAGCTCGGCGTCAAGGCCCGTGCACGCACCGTGGAAACAGCGCAATACCGCCGCCGCACGGATACCTTCGATTACGACATGATCGTTTCCAGTTGGGGGCAGTCCCTGTCCCCCGGTAACGAGCAGCGCGATTTCTGGGGCAGCACTTCTGCCGATCAGGAAGGCAGCCGCAATGCCACCGGGATCAAAAGCCCGGTGATCGATGCCCTGATCGAGAAGCTGATCGCCGCGCCGGACAGGCAGTCCCTGGTCTCCGCAACCCATGCGCTAGACCGTGTCCTGCAATGGCAACACCTTGTGATCCCGCATTTCCATGCCGGGTATGACCGCATCGCCTACTGGGATAAATTCGGCCAGCCGAAAATTACCCCGACCCGCGGCACACAGTTCCTGAGCTGGTGGGTGATATCGGAGAAGGCCAGGGCGCTGGCTGACAAGAAACCGAATTGAGTTTTACTTTGACCACAGTCCCTTCTCCCTGAGGAGAAGGTTAGGATGAGGGGCCACTCGAGCATGCACGACGATCCAGATATTGCGCATCACCCCTCACCCGGCGCCTTCGACGCCACCCTCTCCCATTGGGTGAGGGCCGATCGGGCAAGTTCATTTCTCAGGGATGACGCCCCTCACGTCCACAGGTAAACTCGCGCCATGTTCGCATACATCATCCGCCGCCTGCTGTTCGTGCCGCCGACGCTGTTTGTGATCATCCTGATCAACTTTGCCGTGGTGCAGGTGCTGCCGGGCGGCCCGGTCGAGCAGATGATCTCACAGATCACCGGGGAAGCCATTGATGCCACCGGGCGGGTTAGCGGCAACGTCGGCTCGGAAACGTCTTCCAGCGGTTCCCAGGGGGGCGGCACTGCGTCTGGAACGGTTGAAAGCAAGTACCGCGGGGCACAGGGCCTGCCGCCGGAATTCATCAAGGAGCTCGAACAGCAGTTCGGCCTCGACAAGCCGGCGCATGAACGGTTTTTCCTCATGCTCAGGAACTATCTGGTCTTCGATTTCGGCAACAGCTACTTCAAGGATGCCAGCGTCATCGAACTGGTGCTCTCGAAGATGCCGGTATCCATATCCCTCGGGCTATGGACAACGCTGCTTGTGTATATGATTTCCATTCCGCTCGGCATCGCCAAGGCGGTCCGCGACGGATCCAGATTTGATGTCTGGACCTCGGGCGTGGTCATCATCGGCAACGCGATCCCGGGATTTCTGTTTGCGATCCTGCTGATCGTGCTGTTCGCGGGCGGGCGGTATTTTGACTGGTTTCCGCTTCGTGGCCTGGTCTCCGAAGATTTCGATACCCTCTCGACCGGTCAGCAGATACTGGATTACTTCTGGCACATGACATTGCCGATTGTCTCGATGGTGATCGGCGGCTTTGCCGGGTTGGCGATGCTGACCAAGAATTCGTTTCTGGAAGAAATCAACAAACAGTATGTGATCACCGCCCGCTCCAAGGGCCTGACGGAAAAGCGCGTGCTTTACGGTCACATATTCCGAAACGCCATGCTGATCGTTATCGCCGGCTTTCCAAGCGCGTTTATCGGCATCCTGTTCACCGGCTCGCTGATTACCGAGATCATTTTCTCTCTCGACGGTCTTGGGCTGCTGGGGTTCGAGGCCGCGCTGAACCGCGATTACCCGGTGATGTTCGCGACCCTCTACTTCTTTACGTTGATGGGGCTTGTCCTCGGTATTCTGGGGGACGTCATGTACCACATCATCGACCCCCGGATCGATTTCGAAAGCAGGCAGGCCTGACATGGACGCTGCGACCCTCAACAACGACGCCAAACAGCAAGACGTCCGCTTCCTGGGCAAACGCGTGTCGCCGCTGAACGCCCGGCGCTTTCAGAACTTCAAGGCCAACCGGCGCGGCTATGTCTCGCTCTGGATTTTCACCTTTCTGTTCGTCATCAGCCTGTTCGCGGAAATCATCGCCAACGATAAGCCGTTTTTCGTCTGGTATGACGGCGGCGCTTATACGCCCGTCTTCAGCGCCTACGCGGAAACCGAATTCGGCGGCGAGTTTCAGACCGAAGCCGATTACCGCGATCCCTTTGTCCGCGACCTGATCAATGAAAAGGGCTGGATGATCTGGCCGCTGATCCGGTTTTCATACGATACCGTGAACCTGAACCTTCCGGGACCGGCCCCGTATGGGCCAACGGCGGAAAACTGGCTCGGCACCGACGATCAGGGCCGCGACGTGCTGGCCCGGACCATATACGGCTTTCGCATATCCGTCGTCTTTGGTGTGCTGCTGACGATCCTGAGTTCCATCATCGGCATCGCCGTCGGGGCGACACAGGGATATTTCGGGGGCTGGACCGACCTGATCGGCCAGCGTTTCATCGAAATCTGGACATCCATGCCGCAGCTATATCTGCTGATTATCCTGGCCAGCGTCTTCGTGCCCAGTTTCTGGCTGTTGCTGGGTTTGTTGCTGCTGTTTCAGTGGGTGTCGCTGGTCGGTGTGGTGCGCGCCGAATTTTTGCGGGCGCGGAACTTCGATTATGTGCGTGCCGCGCGGGCGCTTGGCGCCGTGGATCTGGTGATCATGTTCAAGCACATCCTGCCCAACGCCATGGTCGCAACCCTGACGCTCTTGCCGTTCATTCTTGCAGGGTCGGTGACGATCCTGACGTCCCTCGACTTTCTCGGCTTCGGGCTGCCCCCCGGGTCCCCGTCTTTGGGCGAACTGCTGAACCAGGGGAAAAACAATCTGCATGCGCCCTGGCTTGGTATTACGGCTTTCATCATACTGTCGCTGATGCTGTCGCTGCTGGTCTTTATCGGAGAAGCCGTGCGCGATGCCTTCGACCCGAGGAAAACCTTCCGATGAGCAAAATCCTGAGCGTCGAAGACCTGCATGTTTCCTTCGGTCATGGCCCGAAAGAGGTCAAGGCCGTCGAAGGCGTTTCTTTCGATATCGAGGCCGGCCGCACCCATGCGCTGGTGGGCGAAAGCGGGTCGGGCAAATCCGTCTCCGCACTGTCGATCATGCGGCTGCTACCCTATCCCAATGCATGGCATCCGGCGGGACGGATCGAGTTTACCGGCGAGCCGATCAGCCATGCTCCGGAAAGCGACATGCGCTCGATCCGCGGCAACCGGATCGCCATGATCTTCCAGGAACCCCTGAACAGCCTGAACCCACTGCATTCCATCGAAAAACAGATTGCCGAAGTGCTTCTGGTCCACAAGCAAATGAGCATGGATGCCGCACGGGCCCGGGTTATCGATCTTTTGAAGCTGGTCGGTCTTGATAGCGCGACGGATCGGCTACATGCCCTACCCCACGAATTTTCCGGCGGCCAGCAGCAGCGCATCATGATTGCCATGGCGCTCGCCAACGAACCGGAAATCCTGATAGCCGACGAACCGACGACCGCGCTGGACGTGACCGTGCAGGCACAGATCCTGAAGCTATTGAAAGACCTGCAGGCTGAACTGGGCATGGCAATGCTGCTGATCACCCATGATCTCGGTATCGTGCGCAGAATGGCCGATACCGTTTCAGTGATGAACCACGGCAAGGTTGTTGAAAGCGGGGATGCGGAAACCGTCTTCACGCACCCCGGTCACGACTACACCAAACACCTTCTGTCCGCCGAACCGAAAGGTCGGCCCGACCCCGCACCCGGCGGTGCGACGATCCTCAAGGGAGAGGACGTGCGTGTCTGGTTCCCCGTCAAGCGGGGTGTGTTGCGCCGTACTGTCGGCCACATCAAGGCCGTTGACGGCATTTCCGTCGATATCCGGGCCGGACATACCATCGGGATCGTCGGCGAATCCGGATCCGGCAAATCGACGCTGGGGCGTGCGCTGATCCGCCTTGAGCGATCAACCGGCGAAATCGCCTTTGAAGGCACATCGGTTCAGGGACTGAGCTGGAAGGAACTGCGTCCGTTGCGGCGTCAGATGCAGATCGTGTTTCAGGACCCCTACGGCTCACTCAGCCCGCGCATGTCCATCGGCCAGATCATCGAGGAAGGCCTGATCATCCACGACATCGGCAACGATGAAGAACGGCGTCAAATGATCGACGAGGCTCTGGTCGAGGTCGGTCTGGAACCCGCCATGCGGGACCGCTACCCACACGAATTTTCCGGCGGTCAGCGCCAGCGCATTGCCATAGCCCGTGCCCTTGTCCTCAAACCCAGGTTCATCGTCCTGGATGAGCCGACAAGCGCACTCGACATGTCGGTGCAGGCACAGATCGTCGAGCTACTGCGCGATCTGCAGAAAAAACATGACCTCGCGTACATGTTCATCAGTCACGATCTCAAGGTCGTCCGCGCCATGGCTCACGATGTGGTGGTAATGAAAGACGGGCGTGTCGTCGAACAGGGCCCCGCCGAGGAAATCTTCGATGCGCCCAAACAACCTTATACCAAAGCCCTGCTGGCCGCGGCGCTAAATCTTACTGCCGACGACACAGGTGTGGTCAGCACCTAGTTTTCTTTAAGCGCTACATCTGCGCCATCTCGACTTGATAAACGCTCCCTTTCCCGACACAAAGGTAGATATCAGGCACCAATCTCGTCATTTCCGCGTATGCGGGAATCCATTTGATTTATAATCGGGATCCTCACCTGCGAGGGGATGACGACCATGATGAACAAGGTGAAATCAATGAAGTTCATGTTCCTGTCCGCCGCCGACAAAGCCCAGGCCTGGCGCGAGGCGATGCTGGAGAAATTTCCCGATGCCGGCTTCGACGTGTGGCCTGACGAAATTCGGGACAAGGAGAGCTATGATTACGCCATCGTCTGGCGGCCGCCGGTTGGCGAACTGAAAACCTTTCCGAACCTCAAGGGCATCCTGTCACTGGGGGCCGGTGTCGACGGCATCCTGAGCGACACCGACCTGCCGGAAAACGTGCCGGTCGTCCGTCTCGTGGACCGGTGCCTGACCGAGGGTATGAGCGAATACGTCCTATACTGGGTCATTCATTATCACCGCCGCATGGGGGTCTACCTCAACTGGTCCTCCAACGGCACCTGGAAGCAGATGCGCCAGACAGACACCCGCGACAGGAAAGTCGGTTTTCTCGGTCTCGGCGAACTGGGCGGGGATGCCGCCAGAAAAGTCGCCGCCCTTGGTTTCGATGTCGCCGGCTGGTCGCGGACGGAAAAGCACATCGACGGCGTGACGTCGTTTCATGGCGAGGACGGCCTTATACCGTTTCTGAACCGCACGCAGATTCTGGTGATCCTGCTCCCCCTCACCGAAGGCACACGGGGGATCATCAACAAGGATACCCTGGCCGCACTGCCCAAAGGCGCCGACCTGATCAACTGTGCACGCGGCCCGCATGTCGTTGACGAGGACCTGCTGGCGGCACTGGACAGCGAGCACATCAATGCCGCCACGCTCGATGTATTCCATACCGAACCGCTGCCCGCGGATCATCCGTACTGGTCGCATCCCAAAGTTACCGTCACGCCGCACATGGCGTCGCTGACGGTCCCGTCGAGCGCTGCCGACTGGATGGAAGAAAACATCAAGCGGATCGAAGCCGGTCAGCCGCCGCTCAACACCGTCGACATCAAGAAAGGCTATTAAGCCGCCGCGATCCCTGTCCACAGCATGGTGACAGCCGCGATGACCAGCATCACGTCGAGCATGTTCTCGAACGTTTTAACGCTCATTCTGTCGACCACCCGCTTGGCGGCGAACGACCCCGCGATCATGGATGTGCCGACGATCAAGCCCTGCACGATCTGCGGCCACGGCAGCGCCCCCAGCACCTGAAACGTGGCCGCCTTCGAAATCATCAGCCCCAGCGAGGCCACGGCTTCGGTCGACAGCAGCGCGCCTTTGGAAAGGCCGACGGCACCGAACGCCGGAATGCTCAACGGCCCGGTCGACAGAACGATGCCGGTCAGGAACCCGATCAAACCGCCGGCGACCGCCAGCTGCCACAGCGGCATGTGCATGTCCCGAACGCGCATCCAGCGGCGCATGGGGATAAGGGCCAGAAAAAAGATGCCCAGCGATATTTCGACGATGCTGGCCGGCAGAATCAGCAGCGTCCGCGCCCCGAGCGCCGCACCAGGAATCCCGAAGACCGAGTAGGCCCAGAAAGCCCGCCAGTCGATATCACGCCACCAGGCCAGCGACTTGCCGATGTTCCCCATGACGGCAGCGACCGCCATGATCGGCACTGCCTGTTGCGGGCCGTATTCCAGGATCAGGATCGGCAGCAGGATGATCGACGCCCCGGTCCCGACGATGGCACTGAGTGCCCCTGCGCACAGGCCCGCTGCAAGGACAAAAATGTAGCCGGTCACAGGACGCCGTAGACGATTGCCAGCAAAAAGCAGCCGAGACCGATCCTGTAAACGACGAACGGGGTAAAGGATGCCCGCCTGAGCCAGGCCATCATCAGGGTAATGGCGATCAAGGCAAAGATGAATGCAAGGCCGGCAGCAACGAAGACATCGGCAGCAAGCTGCACATCCCCGCTCTTGTAGAGATCAATGCCGCTCAGCGTCCCCGCCGCAATGATTACAGGGATCGACAGCAGCATGGAAAAACGGGCTGCGTCCGGACGCTCCATGCCGATAAACCGGGCTGCCGTCATGGTAATCCCCGAACGGCTGGTCCCGGGGATCAATGCCAGGCACTGGGCAAGACCGATCAGAATGACGTCGAAAAAGCCCAGATGCTCGATCCGGCGCACGGTCATCCCAATCTGATCGGCGATCCACAGCAGTAACCCGAAGCCGAGCGTCGCCCAGGCAATCACTTCCATGTCGCGAAACATATCCGGCGCATAATAATTCAGGGCAAACCCCGCACCAACGACGGGAATGGTACCGACGACAAGCAGCATGAACAGTTTTGCCCCCGGATCACGGCGCCCTTTGAGCGCCCGGCCGACACCCCCCAGCATGGCACCGACATCCTTGTAGAGATACAGAACAACCGCCAGCAGCGTGCCCACATGCACGGCGACATCCATCATCAGGCCCTGATCCGGCCAGCCGAGGAACACCGGTACCAGCACCAGATGCCCGGATGAGCTGATCGGCAGAAACTCTGTAATGCCCTGAATAGCAGCCAAAATGACAAGATGTAGGATCGGCATGGTCAGCCCTCGCAAGGTCTTGTGACACATAGCGCGATTGACCCTGTGTGCCAATCGACAATTTTGTCCCATTATGGTACTAATGCCGCATATTGAACGAAACAATTGCGATATTCGACAGATTCTGGCACAATCTTATTGCGTCAGCGCCCAACAATTAGTAAAAGATGCTGACCTATTAAATGGAATGACGTTGATAACAGCAGCCTGAGCCCCGCCATCAGGGGCTTTTTGTCTGCCGGGTTCCGGCTTAACGCCGATCCGCACGCGTAATCAGGGCGCAATACCGGGGAGAGACCATGCCAGACCGTATGCAGCAGTTCATCAAGATCGACGGCGCCATGCCCGACAAGCGAGCCGCCGATCAACGCCGGACGGATTTCGACGAGATCTACGATGAATATGCGCCGGAGGCTGCCGTTGAACAGGCATCGCGCTGTGAACAGTGCGGCATCCCTTATTGCCAGGTGCATTGTCCGCTGCAGAACAACATCCCCGACTGGTTGCGTCTCGCCACCGAAGGCCGGCTGCAGGAAGCCTATGAAACATCACAGGCCACCAACACCTTTCCCGAAGTCTGCGGCCGCATCTGTCCGCAGGACCGGCTCTGTGAAGGCTCGTGCGTGCTTGAGCAGTCCCGGCACGGCACCGTCACCATCGGCGCGGTTGAAAAATACATTACCGACACCGCCTGGAAAGAAGGATGGGTCACGGCCCCCGCGCCCCGCGCCGACCTGGGTCTTTCCGTCGGTATCATCGGTGGCGGCCCGGCCGGCCTCGCCGCAGCGGACCGTCTCTGTACCATGGGCTACAAGGTTCATGTCTATGACCGCTACGACCGCATGGGCGGGCTGCTGATCTACGGCATCCCCAACTTCAAGCTGGAAAAGGACATCGTCGAGCGCCGCACCAGGCTGCTCGCAGACGGCGGCGTCGTCTATCATCAGAATTTCGAGGTTGGCCGCGATGCATCTCTGGCAGATTTACGCGAAAAGCACGATGCCGTCCTGATCGCTACCGGCGTCTATAAGGGACGCGAACTGCAGGCACCCGGTTCAGGCCTGAAAAACATCTTCGCAGCGATGGATTATCTGACCGCCAGCAACCGCAAGGGTCTCGGTGATTCCGTTCCCGCTTTTGACGACGGCACGTTGAATGCCAACGGCAAGAACGTTGTCGTCATCGGCGGCGGTGACACGGCGATGGATTGCGTCCGCACCGCCGTCCGACAGGGGGCGAAGTCCGTGAAATGCCTGTATCGCCGCGACCGCACCAACATGCCGGGTTCGCAGCGTGAAGTCGCCAACGCCGAAGAGGAAGGCGTCGAATTCGTTTGGCTGTCGGCACCTGAGGCATTTCTGGGGGACGACAAGGTCGAGGCCGTCCGTGCACACCGCATGCATCTGGGCGTCGCCGACGTCACGGGCCGCCAGACCCCAGAGCCTATTCCCGATTCCAGCTTCAATATCGACGCCGATATCGCCATCAAGGCACTTGGCTTCGATCCGGAAGATTTGCCGACCCTGTTCGGTGCGCCGGAACTCGGCGTGTCCAAATGGGGCACGGTCAAGGTTTCCGAACCAACGAAAATGACAGAACTGGATGGGGTTTTCGCCGCCGGGGATATCTACCGGGGTGCATCGCTCGTTGTCTGGGCGATCAAGGACGGCCGCGATGCCGCCGACGGAATACATGCTTATCTGCAGGCACGCGCCCAGCGTGCCGATGCGGCGTAAGGAACGTGACATGAGTAACAACGCCCACGGTCAGTGCATTTGCGGCAGCGTCAAATTCACCTCCGAGCCGGTTTCAGAAGTCGCCATCTGCCACTGCGATATCTGCCGCCGCTGGTGCGGCGGCCCCGGCATCGCTGCACATCTCAAAGACACACCGGAAATTTCCGGCGCAGAGGCCATCACCTGGTATGAAAGCTCCGATTGGGCCGAACGCGGCTTCTGCAAAAACTGCGGCAGCAACCTTTTCTACCGCCTGAAGGGTGAAACGCCCCAGTATTTTGTCATGGTGGGAGCCTATGACGATCAATCTGTCATTAAAGTTTCAGGGCAGATTTTTATCGATGAAAAACCCGCCTATTACGATTTTGCCGGCGATATACCGTCCATGACGGGGGAAGAAGTTTTCGCCTCGTTCCTCGAAAACCCGGAGAAACAGTCATGAGCAAGCACATTGAAACCGTGACCGAAACAGCGGCGGAATTTGTCGCCAGCTTCGAGCGTGATTCCAAACGGCTTGCCGAAAGCGGGATGTATGACCCCGCCGACGAGCATGCATCATGCGGTGTCGGCATGATCGCCGCCGTCGACGGCCAGCCGACCCGGCGCGTCGTCGAAGCCGCGATCGAGGCCCTGAAAAAGATCTGGCACCGCGGTGCCGTCGATGCCGACGGCAAAACCGGTGACGGCGCCGGCATCCACGTGCAGATTCCGTGGGAGTTCGTTAAAGAACACATCCGCCATACCGGCCACGAACCGGGTGACGATAAAATTGCCGTCGGCATGGTCTTTTTGCCGAAAGCCGATCTCGGTGCACAGGAAGTTTGCCGTTCCATCGTCGAGACCGAAGTGCTGCGGGCCGGCTATGGCATTTACGGTTGGCGGCAAGTGCCGATCAACGTCGAAGTCATCGGCGAAAAGGCCAACGCAACGCGCCCGGAAATCGAACAGATCATGCTGTCGACGAAGGCCGACATTTCCTATGAGGATTTCGAACGTGACCTGTATGTCGTCCGCCGCCGGATCGAACGCCGGGTTCTCGCCGAGCATATCAATGATTTCTATATCTGTTCGCTGAGCTGCCGGTCCGTCGTCTACAAGGGGATGTTCCTAGCGGAACAGCTGACATCCTTCTATCCGGATCTGCTCGACGATCGCTTCATTTCCAACTTCGCGATCTATCACCAGCGCTATTCGACCAACACCTTCCCGACATGGCGTCTGGCCCAGCCGTTCCGCATGCTCGCGCATAACGGCGAGATCAATACGCTGACCGGCAACGTCAAGCTGATGAAAGCGCATGAACCGAAAATGGCGTCCGACCTGTTCGGCGAGAACATCGAGGATCTGAAGCCGATCGTGCCGTCCCGGAGCTCGGACTCAGAAGCGCTCGACAGCGTCTTCGAACTGCTCTGCCGCGCCGGTCGTCCGGCGCCGATGGTCAAGGCCATGACGATCCCGGAATCCATTGCCCAGAACAAGACCATGCCGCCCGAGCATGAAGCCCTGTTTTCCTACTGCAATGCCGTACTTGAGCCGTGGGACGGTCCTGCCGCGATCTGCGCCCATGACGGGCGCTGGGTCGTCGCCGGGATGGACCGCAACGGTCTTCGCCCGATGCGTTTCGTGACCACGAATGACGGTCTGCTGATCGTCGGTTCCGAAGCCGGGATGGTAGAAATTCCGGATGGGACCATTACCGAAAAGGGCCGCGTCGGCCCCGGCGGGATGATCGGGATCGATCTCGAAAACGGCAAGTTCTTCCATGACGAAGAACTGAAGTCCCTGATCGCGTCCCGCGCCGAATTCGCCAAGTGGACGGAACGCACGACGGCGCTCGATGACATTATCGAAGCTGCCGACGTCAAGGGCAGCATGCTGAACCCGGAAGAGCTGCGCCGCCGCCAACACTGTTTCGGTCTGACCATGGAAGACATGGAAATGATCCTGCAGCCGATGATCGAAGGCGGCAAGGAAGCCGTCGGTTCCATGGGCGATGATGCGCCGCTGGCGGTGCTGTCGGACAAATACCGCGGCATGCACCACTTTTTCCGCCAGGCTTTTTCTCAGGTCACCAACCCGCCCATCGACAGCTTGCGTGAACGCCGGGTGATGAGCCTAAAAACCCGGCTCGGCAACCTCGGCAATATCCTCGACGAGGAACCGAGTCAGTGCGACCTGTTGCAGCTTGAAAGCCCGGTACTGTCGAACGCCGCCTTCGAGGCCATGAAACGCTACATGGGCGACACCGCCGCCGAAGTCGACTGCACCTTCGTTCCAGACGGCCCGGGCGCGTTGACCGATGCCCTGCAGCGCATCCGCTCGGAAGCCGAAGCCGCCGTCCGCGCCGGCAAGACCCACCTCGTTCTTTCCGACATGAATGCAAATGCCGAACGCGCGCCGGTCCCGATGATCCTGGCCGCCGGGGGCGTGCACACGCACCTCGTTCGCGAGGAACTGCGTACCTTCACCTCGATCAACGTGCGTTCATCGGAGTGTCTGGACGTGCATTACTTCGCCGTGCTGATCGGTGTCGGCGCGACCACAGTCAATGCTTACCTGACCGAAGAAGCGATTTATGACCGCGCCCGGCGCGGCCTTCTTGATGGTCTCAGCGTCGAGCAGGCGGTCGATAACTACAAAGACGCCATTGATCAGGGTCTTTTGAAGATCATGTCGAAAATGGGCATCGGCGTACTCAGTTCATATCGCGGTGGATACTGTTTTGAAGCCGTCGGGCTGTCACGTGCGCTGGTTGCGGAGTTCTTCCCCGGCATGGCGTCACGGATTTCCGGCATCGGCCTGCCCGGCATCAAGCGCAATGTCGCCGCCATGCACAGGGCGGCTTTCAGCAAGGATGCAATCCCGCTCCCCGTCGGCGGCTTCTACAAGGTTCGCTCCGGTGGCGAACGTCACGGCCACGACGGCAAGCTGATCCACGTTCTGCAGTCCGCTGTCGGCAGCGAGTCCTATTCGCTCTACAAGAAGTTTTCCGAAGGCGTGCATGCACGACAGCCGATCTTTCTCCGCGATCTGCTGGCATTCAAACCGGACCGCAAATCGGTCCCGGTTGAACAGGTGCAGAGCGTCACGGAAATCAGAAAGCGTCTGGTCGCCCCCGGCATTTCACTGGGTGCGCTCAGCCCCGAAGCGCATGAAACCCTGTCCATCGCCATGAACCGGATCGGTGCCAAGTCGGATTCCGGTGAAGGCGGCGAAGACCCGGCGCGGTTCCAGCCGCGTCCCAACGGCGACAATCCGTCCAGCGCCATCAAGCAGGTTGCATCGGGCCGCTTCGGGGTGACGGCGGAATACCTCAACAACTGCCGCGAAATCGAAATCAAGGTGGCACAGGGTGCGAAACCGGGCGAAGGCGGGCAGCTGCCGGGCTTCAAGGTTTCCGGCATGATCGCCAAACTGCGCCACGCAACGCAGGGCGTTACCCTGATCAGCCCGCCGCCGCATCACGATATCTATTCGATCGAGGATCTGGCGCAGCTGATCTACGATCTGAAACAGATCAACCCGGACGCCAGCGTCTGCGTGAAGCTGGTTGCGCGTTCAGGTGTCGGCACCATCGCCGCCGGCGTCGCCAAGGCGAAAGCCGACGTCATCCTTATTTCAGGCCATGACGGCGGCACCGGAGCCAGCCCGCAAAGCTCCATCAAATATGCCGGCATACCCTGGGAAATGGGCCTGTCCGAAGCCAACCAGGTGCTGACGCTGAACCGGCTCCGCCACAAAGTGAAACTGCGGGTCGACGGCGGCATCAAGACCGGGCGCGATGTTGTCATGGCCGCCATGCTCGGCGCCGATGAATTCGGGATCGGCACCGCATCGCTGGTGGCGATGGGCTGCATCATGGTGCGCCAGTGTCACTCCAACACCTGCCCGGTCGGCGTCTGTACGCAGGATGAGGCATTGCGTGAGAAATTCACCGGCACGCCGGAAAAGGTCGTCAACCTGTTCACGTTCGTCGCAGAAGAGGTTAGCGAAATTCTTGCCAATCTCGGTTACGAATCGTTGCAGGAAATCACCGGACGCTCCGATCTGCTGGCGCAGGTCAGCAGGGGTGCCGCACACCTCGACGATCTCGACCTGAACCCGCTTTTGCAGCAGGCTGACCATGGCGGCTATCCCCGTTACTACGACGGCGAAGGCCGCAACGAAGTCCCGGACACGCTGGATGCACAGATCATCAAGGACGCCATGCAGACCTTCCAGCACGGCGAGAAGATGCAGCTGACCTATGCGATCCGCAACACCCACCGCGCGGTCGGGGCACGGACCAGTTCGCTGATCACCCGCAAGTTCGGGATGACCGGACTGGATCACAATCATCTGACGGTACGTCTGCGGGGCTCAGCCGGACAGTCCCTTGGCGCGTTCGCCGTGCAGGGGCTGGCTCTGGAAGTACTCGGCGATGCCAACGACTATGTTGGCAAGGGGTTGTCGGGCGGCACCATCGTTCTGCGTCCGCCGGTTTCCAGCCCGCTGGAAAGCGAAAAGAACACCATCATCGGCAACACCGTGCTTTATGGCGCAACGGCCGGGCGTCTGTTCGCCGCCGGTCAGGCCGGGGAACGCTTCTGCGTCCGCAACTCTGGTGCAACGGCGGTGGTCGAAGGGTGCGGCTCGAACGGCTGTGAATACATGACGGGCGGTCTAGTCGTTATCCTGGGCGCCGTCGGGCCGAACTTCGGCGCCGGCATGACCGGCGGCATGGCGTTTGTCTATGACCCCGCTGGGAAGTTCGATCTTCAGGCCAACCCGGAGACCATTATCTGGCAACCGGTCGAAACCGAATACTGGCAGGATGTCCTCAAGGTGCAGATACAGCAGCACGTCAAACGGACACATTCCAAGCATTCGCTCCGTCTTCTGAACGACTGGAACCGCGAGCTGCCGAAGTTCCGCCAGATCGTGCCGAAGGAAATGATCGGCAAGCTCGAACATCCGGTGACGCTCGACGAAGCCGCCGGACTGAAATCGGCCGGGGAGTAATCTAACCTCTCTCTGTTGTTTCCGGGAGTGGATGGTACATGCCCCGGGCAAACCCGGGGCAGAAACCGGCTGATGGGAAGCTTTGCAATCGGGCGTTCACGTCATAGAATCCTACCATGACCAATCGCCCTCTTATCGGCATCCTGCTTGACTATGAAACGTCTGGCTCGTTTTCAAAGCGGCCGCACTATGCGCTTCGCACCGCATACTTTGACGCCGTCTGGAAAGCCGGCGGTCTGCCGGTTGGGATGCCGTATATCGAAGACGCCCGAAGAGATTACCTGTCGGCGCTGGACGGCCTGATCGTCCCGGGTGGATTCTATCCGTTCCCGGCCGAGGTCTACGGCCATCCGGCCAACGGTGAAGCCGTGCATCCCCGATATGCATTCGAGCGTACGTTGATGACCGATGCCCTGCAGCGCGACCTGCCGACGCTCGGGATATGCGCCGGGATGCAGGTCATGGCGGTGGCGCGCGGCGCCACGATCTATGACGACATCGCCAAGGAGCTGGACTGCGCCGTTGATCACCTGAACGAAAAACCTGCCGAGGAACCGGCACACACTGTCACCGTCAAGGACGGCACGCGGCTGCATCAGATCACCGGACTATCGGAAATCGCCGTCAACACGGCACACAACGAAGCGTTGCGGGATATCCCAGAGGGCATCGTCGTCAGTGCGCGTGCCCCGGACGGGATCGTCGAGGCGATCGAACTGCCGGACCGGCGGTTTGCCATCGGCGTGCAGTGGCATCCGGAATTTTTTATCGAGGATGGCGACCCAAATTTGAAGTTGTTCACACATCTGGTTGAAAACGCAGGCATCAAACAATGACCAGCTTCAGCAATCAGGTCATCGGCGTCGCCGGGTGCGGCGCCATGGGCCTGCCGATGGCCGAGAACCTGCTTCGTGCAGGGTTTGACGTTTGGGGTTATGATGTTCGCCCCGTCCCGGCATCCGACAGCATGAAAAACCGGATGATGAGTGATCCGAAGGCCTTTGCCGCCAGGTCGGACATCGTTATCAGCGTGGTCCGTGACATCGCCGAAACCAACGCCCTGCTGTTTACCGATCAGGCGATCCTGACCGGTCCCGATCATCCTGAAACGCTGATCCTGTCATCGACCCTGTCACCACGGTACATTCGCGAACTTGCAGCGCGCGTCCCCGACGGTATCACGGTGATAGATGCGCCGATGTCCGGTGCACCATACCGCGCCCGGGACGCCAGTCTGACCTTCATGGTCGGCGGTGATGCGGATGATGTGCAGGTGCTGATGCCCGCCTTTGAAGCCATGGGTGCCGAGGTTCATCACCTGGGCCCCGTCGGCGCGGGCGCCGCCTGCAAGGTCGCCAACAACCTGTGTGCCGCCGCGGGCGTTGTTGCCGTACGCCGCGCCCTCAAGGCCGCTGCAGGGTATGGTATAGAAGCCCCTAAACTGCTCGAAGTGATGCGGTCGTCTTCGGGGTCGACATGGTACGGCGACAACCTGCAGAAAATCGATTGGGCCGCAGAAGGCTATGATCCGGCCAACACCATGGGCATTCTCGAAAAAGACGTGAACAGCTTTATTGATGCCCTGGAAGGTCTGGACGGCATGGCGGCAGGCTCGTTCGAGGACGCCGTCGTCGATGCCATCCGCCGCATGGACCCCCTGACATGAACATTGCCGATGGCCAACGCGATATTTTATCTGCGAGCGCCGCACTGTCCGCGGCTGCAGCTGTCGGACTGGGGGCCTATGGCGCACACGGACTCAGCGAGGATCAGAGCCTCGTCGATATCTGGCAAACCGGCGTCGCCTATCAGATGTGGCATGCCTTGGGGGTATTTGCCTGTGCCTGGGTGGCGAGCCGGAAAACCGGGCGGAATAGCGTACTGGCGCGGATTTCCGGCTGGTTGCTGATCTCCGGATCACTGGCCTTTGCCGTTTCACTCTACTTTTTTGTCATCGACGGGATTGTCCCCATTGAGGAACTGGCCCCTGCCGGTGGCATGATCATGATGGCCGGCTGGGCGTTACTTGCCGTTGCGGCGTTCAGGCGCGAATAACGCTCACATGCAATTAACGGCTTGATACCTTCTGTCACAATACCACGCTTCACCTCCTGATAGAGTCCGGTTAGGTTTGAAGCCATGCATCGATCTGGGGGGTAAAATGCGGAAACGAATATATCTACTTCTGGATGCCGGACATGTCGACGAGCCGCTGGCCCGGTTTGTCGATCTGTTTCTGATCTCCCTGATCTCGCTCAATGTTTTCGCCGTCATCCTAGAATCCATATCAGAGGTATATGCCGAATACGGCTCGTACTTCGACGCCTTTGAAGTCTTCTCCGTCACCTTCTTCACGATTGAATACGGCTTGCGCGTCTGGTCAGCGGTCGAAAGCAAAAACCCCCGGTATAAATCCGCTGTCAAAGGGCGCATCCGGTTCATACTTTCACCGCTCGCACTTATTGACCTGATCGTCATTCTGCCGTTTTTCCTGGGCTCGCTGATCGGGGTCGATCTGCGGATGCTGCGGGCGCTTCGGTTGCTGCGGGCTTTCAGACTGACCCGGTATGCGAATTCAATGAACCTGCTGTTCCAGGTGCTTCGCGACGAAGGACCGATCATCTCTGCGGCCCTGTTCGTTCTGCTGCTGATGATCACGATTGCCGCCAGTGTCACGTACCTCGCCGAACACACGACACAGCCGGAAGCGTTCGCCTCTATCCCGCATGCGCTATGGTGGGCTGTCGTCACAATGACCACCATCGGCTATGGCGATGTGGTCCCGCAGACATTGATCGGACGGCTGTGCGCATCCCTCATCGGTATCATCAGTGTCGGCATGGTGGCACTGCCTGCCGGGATTCTGGCCTCGGGCTTCAACGAAGCGCTGCACAAGCGCCGCCAGCAATATGTGGATCTTGTCGATGATGTTCTCGAAGACGGCGTGATCGATAAAGACGAACACGACCAGTTGCATCTCCTGCAGGAAGACCTGGGCTTGAGCCAGAAGGAAGCGGCGGCGATCCTCAGAGCAGGCTACCGGAAGATTTCATCGCATTCGGAAGTTTGTGCGCAATGCGGCAAGATCATCCTGACACCCCCGGGCCCGGACAGCGACCCGCCCGGCAGCACTGGGCCGAAACGGCTCTCGAAGTTCGGCTGATCGATCAGGCGACGGCGCGGATTTCCCTGCTGAAAGCAGATGGCGTGACCGCGTCCCTCGGCGGCGCGATCAGCAAACCGCCCGACATGAACGACCGCCCCAATTCACCGGCAACGGCCAGCACCGTGCCATGACAGGCAACCGGCAACATAAGCATGGCAATCGCATTGGCGTGCGGTCTGCGGTCATGAAGAACCGCACCGATCATTGCCAGCAACGCCCGCTCATCCGCCGTAACACCGATACTGCCGGGACGCATCAGGTAAAAAGTGCGGCGGGTTTGAATGCCCAGAATATGACCCAGTAACTTGATCGCCTTGGCGGCGCGCTCCCCTGCGGCCACCCCCAGTTCATGGCTCAGGCGCCGGCGAATGTAGGTGATATTTTCCGGGCTTTGAGACCACAGGCGAAAACTGTCCAGCAACAGGGATTCCGGACGGCAGAAGCGCGTCTCGTCGTTACACATGATGCGGTTTTCGTTTGATCGCAGAATGGTCATTTTTATATCCCCTCCCGTGGCTACGGGATAAGGGATAGCACATTTTTTAATCAGTGCAAATGATAATCATTCTCATATTATCACTGATGATCCGCAAGCACCGACCCGGCAAAATACAACGACCCACAGATCAGCACCCGGGCGTTCTCTGTTTTCGCTCCAGAAGCGATGTCACGCGCCGCAGCAATCAGGGATTCAGAAGCCGCTGCCTGCAATCCGGCAGAAGCCGCGACCTGGGCCAGTTCCGCTGCCGGAATGGCGGCTTCTTCTCCCGGGATGGTCACGCAGTGAACGCTTTCCACAACATCTGCCAACGGCGAGAAATAGCCCTTCGGTTGCTTCGAGTTGATCATTCCGGAAATCAAAAAGACCGGCTTGTCCTGCCAGAAACGGCGAATGTAACGGGCAATGGTTTCCCCGGCATCCGGATTATGCCCCCCATCGAGCCAGACTTCCCATCCGGCCGGCAGCAAGTCGATAACCGGTCCTTTTTGCAGCTGCTGTAATCGCGCCGGCCACGATACATTAAGAAGACCTGCCGCGATGTGTGCATCCGTGATTTCGAACATCGTCAATGTCCGTGCGATGACCGCCGCATGTCCGGCATTGGCGATCTGATGTTCCCCCGGCAAAGCCGGTATCGGCAACTCGATCCGCGTGCCTTGATGTTCCAGCACCATGCCGTCTCCGGCATCGTTTTCATACACCCGCCAGTTCACTCCCCACTCCAACAGCGGGGCCTCGCGGGCATCGGTATGACCGACGATCACGTCCATCGCATCGGCCAGTTGCGGACCGACGATGCACGGCACGCCATGCTTGATGATACCGGCTTTTTCCGTGGCGATTTCAGCGAGACTGTTGCCCAGAAACTGCTGGTGATCCAGCGAGACGGGCGTAATCCCTGTCGCCGCCGGACGAGGAACCAGATTTGTCGCATCAAGCCGGCCACCCAGTCCGTTCTCAAGCAAAACCACATCCGCCGGCACTCGTGAAAAAGCCAGAAAGGCCGCGGCCGTGGTAATTTCAAAGAAGGTGATTTCTTCGCCGTTATTGGCGGCTTCGCATTCCTTTAAAAGCTGATCGAGGTCATCTTCATCGATCAGCTCGCCGGCAAGCCGAATGCGTTCATGAAACCGAACCAGATGCGGGGAGGTATAGACATGCACGCTCAGTCCTGCCGCTTCGAGGATCGCGCGCAGGAAAGCCAGTACCGATCCCTTGCCGTTGGTGCCGGTCACATGGATCACGGGTGGTAAGTGTCGTTCTGGATGCCCCAACGCAGCCAGAAGCCGCTCCATCCGGCCCAGCGACAAATCGACGAGTTTTGGATGCAGCGAAAGAAGACGCTTCAGCGTCGCATCGCTCTTAGCTGTCGTCACGGCTTTCAGTGCCGTCCTCTTTCTCGCCGCCGGCGGTCTTGCCGCCCTTGGCCGGGGGCAGGATTTCACCGTCAAGGCCGTCTTGACCCCGGAACGGGACAAGATCACCGGCCTTACCGGGCGCCATCAGCAGATTGATGACCTGCGTCAGTTTTTCCCGCAGATCGCAACGTGACACGACCATATCGACCATGCCGTGTTCAAATAGATATTCGGCGCGCTGGAACCCTTCGGGCAGGGTTTCGCGGATCGTCTGCTCAATCACCCGCTGGCCGGCGAAACCGATGACCGCACCAGGTTCCGCGATATGGATGTCGCCGAGCATGGCAAACGACGCCGAGACGCCGCCCGTCGTTGGATCGCAGAGGATCACGATATACGGCAGCCCAGCTTCGCGGACTTCCTCTACGGCGATGGTGGTCCGGGCCAGCTGCATCAGGGAATGGATGCCTTCCTGCATGCGGGCGCCACCGGATGACGTCAGCACGACAAGCGGCGCCTGCTGCATCACGGCCAGGCGGGCGGCAGTCAGCACGCCTTCACCCACGGCAAGCCCCATGGACCCGCCCATGAATGAAAAATCGAACGCCGCCATCACGGTTTGAATACCGCCGACCCGGCCATGCGCGACGAGGATCGCGTCCTTGGCCTTGGTCTTGGACTGCGCTTCCTTGAGACGGTCCGTATAACGCTTGATGTCGCGGAACTTCAGCGGGTCCGTCACCGGTGCCTGTAATTCGACTTTTTCATAGGCACCTTCATCGAACAGCATGTCGAGCCGTTCCTTGGCGCCCAGCCGCATGTGATGATCGCAATGCTGGCAGACGCGTAGATTCTTGGTCAGATCGCGATGAAAAATCATCTGCCCGCAGTTGGGGCACTTGTGCCACAGATTATCGGGGACCTCTTTCCGCCCGCCAACAAGCTCGCGAAGTTTCGGACGGACGAAATTGGCTATCCAGCTCAAGAGGCTTTCTCCGTGTTGTGCGCGTTGCGGACACTTTCGGCAAGATCGGCGACGAGGTTGAGAACCGCATCAACCGTTCCCGGTCCCGGCTTTCCGTTATCATCAAGGTTTGCCGTGATCTGGTCAACCAGCGCCGAACCGACAACTGCGGCATCCGCGACACGCGCTATTTCCGCCGCCTGTTCCGGGGTCCGTATGCCGAATCCGACAGCGACCGGCAGATCGGTCTGCGCCCGGATACGTCCGACATGTCCAGCGACATCCGTGGTTTTAGCCGTCCGTGTCCCGGTGATTCCGGTGATCGATACGAAATAGACGAAGCCGGATGCATGCTCCAGAACCCGTGGCAGGCGCGTGTCCGTGGTCGTCGGCGCCGTCAGATAGATGAAGTTGATCCCGGCTTCCAGTGCCGGCAGGCACAGTTCCGCCTCTTCTTCCGGCGGCAGGTCGACGACGATCAACCCATCGACGCCGACCTTTTTGGCGTCCGTCAGGAAACTGTCTACACCGTATATATAGATCGGGTTGTAATAGCCCATGAGGACAATCGGCGTGTCGTCATCCTTTTTGCGGAAATCGGCGACCATTGCCAGGGTTTTGCGCAGCGTCATGCCGCCTTTGATAGCGCGGAGCGAACTGGCCTGGATCGCCGGGCCGTCGGCCATCGGATCGGAGAACGGTACGCCGATCTCGATCAGGTCAGCCCCAGCTTCGGCGAGGCCGTCGAGAATTTTAGCTGACGTTTCCAGATCTGGATCACCGGCTGTTGTGAAGGTAATAAAACCGGACCGGCCTTCCTTTTCCAGAGCGGCAAAACGTCGGGCGATGCGGGTTTCTGGCTGTTGCGTCATGTCGTCCGGCTCACATATCAAAGCCGAAGCGCTCGGCAACGGCAAAAATGTCTTTGTCACCCCGACCGCACATATTCATCACCATGAGATGATCTTTAGGCAGGTCGGGTGCGATTTTGGCGACATGCGCCAGCGCGTGGCAGGGTTCCAGGGCCGGGATAATCCCTTCCATGGCCGTGCAAATCTTGAATGCTTCAAGGGCCTCCGTATCGGTAACGGAAACATACTCGACCCGCCCGATATCACGGAGCCATGCATGTTCCGGACCGATCCCCGGATAGTCGAGACCGGCCGATATCGAATAGCCGTCCTTGATCTGGCCGTCTTCGTCCTGCAGCAGATAGGTACGGTTCCCGTGCAGAACGCCCGGACGCCCCCCGTTCAGGGACGCGCAATGCTCACCGCTTTCAATCCCGTGGCCAGCCGCTTCGACCCCGATGATCTTGACGCTGTCGTCATCCAGGAACGGATGGAACAGGCCGATGGCGTTCGACCCCCCGCCGATGGACGCGATCAGGCTGTCGGGTAGACGACCTTCCATTTCCTGCATCTGTTCGCGGGTTTCGTTGCCGATGATGCACTGGAAATCGCGGACCATCGCCGGATACGGATGCGGGCCAGCGGCCGTGCCGATGATGTAGAAGGTTTCCTCCACATTGGCGACCCAGTCCCTGAGCGCTTCGTTCATGGCATCCTTGAGCGTGCCGGTCCCGGCGGTCACAGGCACGATTTCGGCGCCCAGCAGTTTCATCCGGAAGACATTGGGTTTTTGCCGCTCGACATCCGTCTCACCCATGTAGACCACACACGGCATGCCGAACAATGCACAGACGGTCGCCGTCGCCACGCCGTGCTGCCCGGCGCCGGTTTCGGCGATGATCCGTTTCTTGCCCATGCGGCGCGCCAGCAGGATCTGGCCGATGGTGTTGTTGATCTTGTGTGCACCAGTGTGATTCAGCTCGTCACGCTTCAAGAAGATCTTGGCACCACCAAAATGGTTGGTCAGCCGCTCGGCAAAATACAGCGGTGACGGACGGCCGACATAATGCTTCATCAGGTAGTCGAACTCGGCCCAGAACGCGTCATCGTGCTTCGCCAGTTCCCAGGCCTTTTCCACCTCGAGAATAAGCGGCATCAGGGTTTCGGCGACAAATCGGCCACCGTAAATGCCGAAATGGCCATTTTCGTCGACGCCGGAGCGCAATGTGTTCAACTTGGTCATGACAGGTCCTTCCTCAGCGCCGCAACTTAGCTCCTGAACGCCCGGTTTAACAGGGATTTCTCGCAATTTACCCGCCCTGGAGAGGCCTTCTGCACTCCTCCGTAGACCGTTCAGCCTGCCCTTACAGCGGCGATGAAATCCCTGATTTTTCGGCTGCTTTTCCGCCCGTTTTCATCCTCGACACCGCTGGACACGTCGACCATGGGCGCATTGGTGATCCGGAGTGCGGCGGCGACGTTTGCCGCGTCGAGCCCCCCCGCCAGCAACCACGGCACGCGGAACGCGACACCTTGCAAAAGTGTCCAATCGAAGCTTTCCGCGTTGCCGCCGGGACGCGTGGCATCCTTCGGCGGCTTGGCATCGAACAGCAGCATATCGGCATGACCTTCGTAGGCCCGGGCCGCTTCTATATCCGCCGCACTTGATACGGGCATCGCCTTGATCACCGGGAGCCCGAACGTGTTGCGGACATGGGCCACACGCTCGACCGGTTCAGCCCCATGCAGTTGCAGGGTATCGACCCCGGCCCCGCCGACAATCGCCGCCAGAAAGTCGTCATCCGCATCGACGCTGAGCGCCACTTTGCGCACACCTGCAGGCACACGCGCCGTCAGCGATGCCGCATGCGCGATGTCGATATTCCGGGGTGATGGCGCGAAAAAGACGAACCCCGTCAGGCCTGCCCCTGCCTCGACGGCGGCGTCAACATGGTCGGCTTCACGAAGCCCGCAGATTTTGACGATGGCAGCCATTCCAATCTCCAGTGCGCAAGAATGTCCCTTCACGGACATGAACCGTCAAGCCCACACCCAAACCGCATCAGAGGCCAGAACGGATTTGATCTAAAGACCGGCCAGTTCGTCGGCAATGCGCTTGGCCGCATCCACCGGATCATCGGCTGCCGCGATCGGCCGGCCAATGACGATATAATCGGCGCCGTCGCGGATTGCCTGAGCCGGGGTGGTGATCCGTTTCTGATCGCCGACCGCCGACCATTCAGGGCGGATACCCGGGACGATCAATTTGAAATCTGGCCCGCAGGCCGTCCGGATCGCCTTGATTTCACGTGGGCTACAGACAACGCCGCCCAGACCGCAATCCTGCGTCAGCCGGGCCAGCCGGACAACCTGCTGTTCAGCGGCATCATTGACACCGATAGCCTGCAGATCGTCATCACCAAGGGACGTCAGCACGGTCACCGCAATCAGCAAGGGCTTTTCACCCTCGGCACTGTCCAGTGCATCACCGGCGGCACGCATCATCGCCGGTCCACCCTGGGCATGCACATTCAGGATGGCCGGATTCAGCGACAGGGTCGAGCGAACCGCCCCGGCAACAGTATTCGGAATGTCGTGGAACTTCAGATCCAGAAAAAGCGGCATGCCGACGGCATTGACGGCGCGTGCCCCCTGGGGACCGTTTGCATAGTAGAATTCCATGCCAAGCTTTACCCCGCCGACATGGCCGACGAGGCTTTCGGCAATCGACACCGCCTTGTTGACGTCCGGCGTGTCGAGGGCGACGTAAATACGATCTGTCGGTGAAAGGCTCATAAGGGCGAGGTATTAACCCGCTTCGTGACGATAGGCAAGCATCGCCGCTGCCAAATCCTCAATCGCCGTCCCCGCCGATTTGAACAGGGTGATGTCATCTGTCTGACGGTTAAAGCCGAACCCTCCCGCGAGATCGAACAGGTCCGCTTCGACATCCGCTTCACTTATGACGCCCCGCGATAACGGATCACACAGGTCCCCGGCTTCCTTCATTGCACCGGCGCGGGTATCGCAGAATATCCGGGTGCGCTTCAGCACCGCATCATCGGCTTCGCGCATGTCCGGCCGGAATGCGCCGACCAGATCCACATGCTGGCCGGGCCGGAGCCAGTTTCCATTGATGATCGGCTGTTTCGACAGGGTCGCTGCCGAGATAATGTCCGCCCACGTTACGGACCCCGTCAGGTCTTCTGTCGCTTGGGCCGCAAGTCCTGCATGGCGAAGTGCCGCCGCGGATTTTTCGGCATTTTCGGGATTCCGGCCCCAGACCCGCACTTCTGTAATCGGCCGAACGGCCGCATGAGCTTGCGGCAGATGATGGCCCAGCACCCCGGTACCGATCATCAGAAGCTTCGATGCGTTTTTTGCTGCCAGATAGCGGGTTGCCAGCGCCGAGGCCGCTGCCGTGCGCCGGGCTGTCAGTTCGGGGCCGTCCAGCAGGGCAAGCGGCTGCCCGGTTTCCCGGTCAAACAGCTGATACGTGGCCTGAACGGCTGGCAATCCCTTGCCGGCATTTTCCGGCGCAACAATCACCGTCTTGACCCCAACGAAGCCGTCATCGGACCACGCCGGCATCAACAGCAATGTGGAATCCTGTCCTCCATCAACCGGTATGTTGTGATGTGCGCGGACCGGGACACTGACACCCCCTGCAAAAGCCCGGTCTATGGCATCCGCCAGGGCGTCATACGGGAGAGCACGGACCAGCGTATCGGCGTCGATCAGTTCCATGAACCGTCAGGCACCCGGCGTCGACGCCGGCAACTTTTTGGTCTCGTCTGATGTAGTCTGCACGCTTTCCAGTTCTTTTTCGCGTTCGTGCAGCTTGTTGTTGAGCGAGCGAAGTTCGCGTTCCGCCGTGTCTGCACGCCATTGCGCGTTGCGGGCCCGGCGCCGGTGCCCGGACGCTGAGACCCAGGCAGCAATCCCGCCCCACAGGAATCCGAAGATGAAAACAGCCAGAACCAGTGTGAATACCGGCACGGTGATTTCATGGGGCAAGGGCCAGAGATCAAGCACAACCAGTTCGCGGTTAACGGCAGAGAAGACAATCACCACCAGAGCGAACGGGATCATGATGACCCATGACAAAATGCGCTTCACGCCGAACCTCCAGAAAACATGTGCTTTCGAACCATTAAACGGGAACGCTGCCGCTTATCGTCATCGCCGAAACCGGATCGCTTAAGAGGCGTCGTTCAGCCTTTCACGAAGCTGCTTCCCGGTTTTAAAATACGGGATGTATTTCTCATCGACACTGACGGATTCACCAGTACGTGGATTGCGGCCGACACGTGATGGACGTGCCTTGACCGAAAACGCACCGAAGCCACGAAGTTCAACCCGGTCGCCGCGGGAAAGGGCCGCTGTGATTTCTTCGAAGATCGTCGAGACGATCCGTTCTACTTCGCGGTGATAAAGGCGCGGATTATCAGCGGCCAACTTCGCGATGAGTTCAGACTTCGTCATACCCGGCAATCCTCCAAAGATGCGCGGCAATACCCCTTATCGCTCACCGCTCATAGAAGGGTGCCAAAGGGCATGAATGCCGTCAAGTCTAAGTCGTTCTGACAAAAGTGATTTTCCAAAAAAAACTGATGCCATGGAAGTAGCGCCTTCACGCCACCAAGCCAGCGGATCGTCCGGTTCCCAGTCCACCAGCGGCAATGTCTCGGGGATGCCGCGCTCGGATGCCAGCCACAGCCGGGCTGTATTGATATCTCCGATTGCATCGACCAGTCCGCTGTTACGCGCCGCATCACCGGTCATGATGCGCCCGTCGCCGGTTCTTTGCCGGACCTCGTCGAGACTAAGCCCCCGGCGTTCAGCCACCATTTCCATAAAACGGAGATGCAAAGCATCGATCACGTCCTGCAGTTGTTCGCGTGCCGATGGGCTGAGGGTCTCCATGGGGTTCGGCGTCGCCTTCAGATCACCGCTTTTAAGCACTTCGGGTTTCACGCCGATCATATCCATCAGCCCGGTCACATCCGCCGACTGCATAATGACGCCGATCGAGCCGGTTATCGTGCCATGCCCGGCATAGATGCGGTCCGTGCCGATCGCCGCCATATAGGCGCCGCTTGTCGCCATGCCGCCCATGACGGTGACGACCGGCTTGTTCTCTGAAATTCTGCGAAGTGCAGAATAGACGGCTTCGCCACCCGTAAAGGTGCCGCCCGGACTGGAGACATCGGCAATAACGGCCTTCACCGCGGGATCGGTGGCAATGCTGTCGAGCATCGCAAGAAATTCACGGTCTTCGACGATAATACCTTCGATCGGCACCCGCGCGACGTGCTCTTCATGCGCTAAAACACCGCCTTCACGGACAGACAGGAAGATCGCCAGGGCAAAGCCGGCAACAGCCAAAAGCCGCCACACCGTCAGGTGTCTGCGCAGACGTCTGAGCGCAATCAGTGCATCGCTGTTGAGACCGGAACTCATGCGCTCACACTAATATGGATTTGACGGGGATGAAAATAATCTGTCGCACAAACGAAACGGGCGGCATCGCTGCCGCCCGTCCACGCGTTTGTCTTAGTCTTCCGACTTGGCGTCGTCGCCGTCATCGGCATCTGCCTTTTTCTTGGCTGCAGCCTTTTTCGGCTTTTCCTCTTCGGCGGGCTGCGCGTCCTGGTTGCCGGCAAGCGCCGCACCCAGAATGTCGCCCAGCGTCGCACCGGAGTCGGTTGAACCGTATTCAGCCATAGCCTTCTTCTCGTCATCGACCTCGCGGGCTTTGATCGAGAGCGTCACGCGACGGCCGTTCTTGTCGACCTGCGTGATCTTGGCATCAACCTTTTCGCCTGCGGCGAAGCGGTCAGGGCGCTGTTCGGAACGGTCACGGGACAGGTCCGCCTTGCGGATGTACCCCGGGATCGCATCGTTGACCATAACCTCGATACCGCTGTCCTGGACATCGGTGATGGTGCAGGTCACGACGGCACCTTTCTTGATGCCTTCGAGCGCCCCACCGACCGGATCGTCGGTGAGCTGCTTGATGCCGAGCGAGATACGCTCCTTTTCGACATCCACATCGAGGATCTTGGCTTTGACCATATCGCCCTTGTTGTAGTCCGTAAGGGCTTCCTCGCCGGATTTGTCCCAGCTCAGATCGGAGAGGTGGGCCATGCCGTCGATATCACCGTCGAGACCGATAAACAGCCCGAATTCGGTGATGTTGCGGACTTCGCCTTCGACCTCAGAGCCGACCGGGAACTTGGTCAGGAAGTCAGCCCACGGATTTTCCATGCACTGTTTCAGACCAAGCGAAATACGGCGCTTGTCGGAATCGGTATCCAGCACCATGACTTCCACTTCCTGGGACGTGGAAACGATTTTGCCAGGATGCACGTTCTTCTTGGTCCAGCTCATTTCGGAAACGTGGACAAGGCCTTCGACACCGGCTTCGAGTTCGACGAATGCGCCGTAGTCGGTGATGTTGGTGACGCGACCCTTGAGCTTGGCACCAACCGGATACTTGCCGTCGATGCCTTCCCACGGATCGGCTTCGAGCTGCTTCATACCGAGCGAAATACGCTGGGTTTCCGAGTTGAAGCGTATCACCTGAACCTTGACGGTCTCACCGACCTGCAGGGCTTCCGACGGATGATTGATGCGCTTCCAGGCAATGTCCGTGACGTGCAGCAGACCGTCGACGCCGCCCAGATCAACAAACGCACCGTAATCGGTGATGTTCTTGACCACGCCGTCGAGGACCTGGCCTTCGACCAGGTTCTGCATCAGTTCGGAACGGGCTTCGGAACGGGTTTCTTCGAGAACCGCACGGCGCGACACGACGATGTTGTTGCGCGCCTGATCCATCTTCAGAATCTGGAACGGCTGCGGGGTACCCATCAGCGGTGAAATGTCGCGAACCGGGCGAATGTCGACCTGGCTGCCCGGCAGGAATGCCACGGCGCCGGAAAGGTCGACGATGAACCCGCCTTTGACGCGGCCAAAGATGACCCCGTTGACGCGCTCGGTCTTGGCAAATGCTTTTTCCAGATCGGCCCAGGCTTCTTCACGGCGGGCTTTTTCTCGGCTGAGGCGGATAACCCCGTCACGGTCTTCGTAGCGTTCGACGAAAACGTCGACTTCATCACCGGGATTGATGTCCAGATCGCGGCCCGGGATGCCGAATTCCTTAACCGGCACGCGGCCTTCGGATTTGAGGCCCACGTCCACGACAACGGCGTCGCCGTCGACGGAAATAACGGTGCCTTTAAGAACCCGGCCTTCAAAGCCATCGTCTTCTGCGCCCAGTTGTTCATCCAAAAGGGCAGCGAAATCTTCAGTAATTTTGGGAGCCTCGCTCGAGGCGTCGGTGTTGGCCATTAGTATATCCTTCATTTCGTTTCCGGCCGACCGGTTGGTTCCGGCGGTCTTCAATCAACATGTGCCCTCGGGACTATTGCACCCCGGGGCGGTTTAGTGGCGCCGTCCTTTGCGGACGATTCTGCTCAATTGGGAAGTTCAGGCCTGCTTGGCGGCAACGATCTGACGAGCCTGTTCGAATACCTGATCGGCATCCAGCCCGGACGTATCGATGACCGTCGCATCTTCGGCCGGCTTGAGAGGGGCTACGGCGCGGTTCGTATCGCGTTCGTCGCGTTCTCTCATTTCCTCCAAAACGCGGGCGTATATAGCGTCCTCGCCCGCTTCACGCAACTCTTTAAAGCGCCGCTCGGCCCTGACCTCTGTCGAGGCGGTGACGAAAAACTTCACATCCGCGTCGGGGCAGACGACGGTACCGACGTCGCGGCCGTCCAGAACCGCCCCCGCTTTTCCGTCCGGAGGGCTCGCCGCAACGTCACGTTGAAAGCGCAACAGCGCTGCGCGGACATCGGGAATAACCGATACCTTAGACGCCGCCTGGCCGACTTCCTCCGTCCTCAGACCGTCAACGATCAGATCCTCGGGCGTCAGATTGAGCGCCACCACCGTGCACCCCTGCGTATCCTCTGGATCGATTGCCTGATCGAGAACTTTCTTCGCCGTCGCACGGTAGAGGGATCCCGTATCCATGTATGCAAAGTCAAACGCGGCCGCAATGCGCCGGGCCAGCGTACCTTTCCCGGCAGCGGCCGGTCCGTCGATGGCGATAATCATGCCTCTATCTCCTCGATCCGGGCACCCAGGCCGTTCATCAGCTCGGCAAACCCCGGAAAGCTTGTCGCAATCGCCTGTGCATCGTCAATGGCAACCGCATTTTCCGCCGCACAACCGAGCACCAGAAAGCTCATGGCGATACGGTGGTCCAGATCGACGTCGATCATGGCTCCGCCTTTCGGTGCCGGCCCGCCGTCGACTTCCATCCAGTCTTCGCCTGACCGTACCGTGACACCACATGCCGTCAATCCGTTGACCATGGCCGCCAGCCGGTCGGATTCCTTGACCCGAAGTTCCGCCAGACCGGTCATCCGCGTGGTTCCCTCGGCAAATGCCGCGCACACGGACAGGACCGGGTATTCATCGATCATGCTGGGCGCGCGCTCAGGCGGCACATCCGTCCCTCTGAGAGACCCCGCCTTGACCCGGATATCGCCGACCGGCTCACCGCCTTCGGTGCGTTCGTTTTCAATTGTCAGCTCGGCACCCATGTCGAGCAGGGTCTGGATCAGCCCGGCGCGGAGCGGATTCAGGCCCACGGCTTCAACGGTCACATCGCTGCCCGGTGTAATCACCGCCGCAACAATCGGAAACGCCGCCGATGAAATATCCGCCGGCACCTGGATATCCGTTGCCGTCAACGTCGGCTGTCCCGTCAGGCGGATCATCACCCCGCCCGCAGGCCAGGGTTCGCTGACCACCTCGGCGCCGAAATGCCGCAGCATGTTTTCGGTATGGTCGCGGGTCGCTTCCTTTTCGATGACACACGTTTCGCCGGGCGTGTTGAGCCCGGCCAGCAGAACCGCCGATTTGACCTGTGCCGACGGTACTGTCATTTCAGCACGGACCGGCACCGGGTTCTCGGCCCCCCTCACCGTTATCGGCAGCAGACCGCCTTCTCGCGCCGTGAACGCGGTGCCGAAACGTCTGAGCGGCCCCATGACACGTTCCATCGGCCGCCGTGACAGGGACGCATCGCCGGTAAACGTGCAGGTAATCGGATGTGTCGCCACCAGCCCCATCAGTAGACGCACGCCGGTCCCGGCATTCCCCATGTCGATCACCGACGATGGCTCTGCCAGCCCGCCAACACCGACACCGCAGACCCGCCACGTCCCGTCATCGTCGCGGACGATGTCGGCACCCATGGCCTGCATCGCGGCGGCGGTGGCGAGAACGTCCTCACCTTCGAGCAGGCCCGTGATTTTCGTCTCGCCGATGGCCAGCGCCGACAGCATCAGCGAACGGTGTGAAACGGATTTGTCCCCGGGCACGCGGATCTTGCCGCTGAGACCTTTAACGGGCTGGGCATGGAGTGCTGTCACGGACGGAAACCTCAATCTCGATTGCGTTATTTATACTGTAATACCGGGGTGTCATACACCGCACCGGGGCCTGATACCAAGTGCCGATTGCGCAGCCGCAGAAAAACCGGAAAAAGCAGATGAACTTAGACTTTGACAGGCGACAAGGATCATGGCAAATGCCCGTTCAGACGAGACTTAATAGACCCGCAGGAGTTAAGCCGTGGTGAAACCAGAATGGGGTAAGAAACTGACGTGCCCGAGCTGTGGCGCCAAGTTTTATAACATGAACAAGGATCCCGCGACCTGCCCGAAATGTGAGGCCAAGGTCGAGGCCCAGCCGATCCTCAAACCGAGACGCCAGCCTGCCGAAACGCCGAAGCCGAAGAAGGAAGCTGTCGTCGTGGACGAGGTCGATGATGATGACGATCCGCTGCTCGATGATGACGATGAAGATATCGATATCGACGACGATGATGAGGATCTGATCGAGGACACGTCCGATCTTGATGAAGATGACGACGTCGCAGAGGTCAAGGATCACATCGAAGTCGAGGACGACGAGGAACGCTGAGCGTCCCGAAAAGCGGATCGCCGGGGTACCGCACGGTTGGCGTGATCCCGGCAAAACATTTCGCCGTCATTTTTCGCTTGCTAGGCCGGGGACGCATTCGTATGTTCCGGCCCGTTCGCCGCAAAACCGGTCCCCAAACCGGTACAGCCTCGGCGGACACCCGTGGGGCCATAGCTCAGTTGGGAGAGCGCTACAATGGCATTGTAGAGGTCGTCGGTTCGATTCCGTCTGGCTCCACCAATATTTTCAACGTCTTAGCTGATCTCGGCTGAGGCGTTTTTCATTCTGGGTAAACAATGGGTAAACAGGGGAAGCTATACATTTTTCGACCCTAGCACTTTTGGCCAGTATAACCTCCTGCCTTGATAGATCGACAATCGAACGGATGAAGCGAGATGGCTACCACGTGGCAGGAATATCAGGAGGAGGCCGCAGAATTTTTTCGTTCGCTGGGGTTGGACGCACAAGTCGACGCGAGCGTCGAAGGCTCAAGAACGTCACATGATGTCGACGTACTCGTAAATTTTCGCCATGTTGGGTTTGAGGTAACATGGCTTGTAGAGTGCAAGTTCTGGAAAGAACCTGTATCTAAACTCCACGTACTTGGCCTACGTCAAATCGTATCTGACGTGGGCGCCGACCGCGGCATCATTCTGTCTGAAAAAGGCTTTCAAAGCGGCGCAATTGAAGCCGCTAACCTCACCAACGTACAAGTTACTTCCCTTGCTGAGTTCACCGTTAGAGCAAGCGAAGACATTTGCTCGATGCAGCTACGCAACCTGTACGACAGAATTGAGGAGTGCAACCAGCGTTATTGGGATATTTCGAAGGAAAAGCGAATTCTACATGGCCTTCGCCCCGATTTCCCTGATGAAAATCTCTACTCTGGGGCCTTGTTGGTAGAACTGTGCAGAGACCTTTTGGCGCGTGCATTCCGAGGTTCATATCCGATTAAGAGCGAGGACATGAGAACCTTCGTTTTCCCAAGTCTCTCAACGGAATTTTATTCATCTCAGGAGCTCGCAACTGCAATGGAGCCCATGGTGACCGATTTAGAAGAAAGACTGACTGCTTGTGAAAGCAGTTAGGTGCCAATTAATTTGCATTGAAGCGTCCCGGCAGGCCGACTAGTCCGCGATCCGGCTGAGTGTCGAACCAAGCTTCGAAACTAGGAGGCAACGCTTCAGGAAATCTGCATTTGTGGCCAACGCCAACATTCACAATATCCCACCCATCAAAGTCTCGAAAATCGGCGGGGACTGGAATCGCCTCTCCGCCCCAATAGGCGAACTTTTCGGAGACCAAAATACGCTCTGTTGTTCCTGTATCTTTATTGAGATTCCTCACGTTCAGCTGTCCACCTGCGAGACTATGGTGGGAATTGGATTGGCACCATGCCCCCGAATTTGCATCGTGATGGTATATGTTGTCGCCCATTCGGTACTTAAGACTGCCTGATAAATTTGGCCGTTTTACTACAAACCGAGGATCAGCCCAGTATGCATCGAACGTAAGCACTTCATTTACCTTCATCGCATAGACTAGATGCCCTCGTATCTCGCGCCCTTTGTGTTCTGCTGAACCCGTACCCACAATCCAATCGCCTTCCTGAGCATGCTCACGAATTCGAGGCATGCATGTTGCGAGGGTACAAAACCCATGAAAGGGGTTTGGGGCGAACCCGAAATCTCGCCGAACCACATATGAGTAAAGACGCACCGTTCTACCTCAAGCCTTAGCAGCTATACCGTGGCGTGTTTTGCGGCGGACGTGGAGTTCCGTCTGGGCTCTCCCAGTGGGAGACGTCATTAAGGGCGTCGATAATCTTATCGCCTTGCCACCCAACAAGATCGTCGCCGACCAACTTGAACATCTCCGGCACGTCTGAATCCTTAGCTCCATGGCACCAAACGCCAATTATTCTCTTTTCTTGGCTATGCGCGTACTCAATTTCCCAATTGACCCATTCACTCTTATGGGTATCTGGCGAAATCAGAACAATCATTGCCCCGGCCCAGTCAATTCGAGGCTTGAGGTACTTGTTCTTTATGTAGTCCGGATTGTTCGCGTCATTCGGCTTGTCTTTATTGATTGAGCCGTCACGAATTTCATATCCTTTACTGGCCAATAAGTCCTTTAGCTTGCCCAACGCCTCGTCATCTTCGTGAACATGGCTAATAAATACGTTTTTAATATCTGGCATTATTTCCCTCATGATTCTGGGAACGAATCGGATTATCATACCATGATTGAATGTTCGAGATTTAATAAATTTTGACGAGAAAGCCAAGATGCAATGACAACCCAGCCGCAGGCAGAACCTTTGGAAACAGGTGAGTTACTCTCGCTTGTTGTAGACAAGGGGTTGGACGTCACATTTCACGTCGCCGGCCCCATTGTTGGCATCATTCTAGTTGTCTTGCTGTTGCTGGTTTTTGCCGCTCTCTTCCGAGGGGGCATCATTTCAAAACTATCCAAATACGAGCTCGATGCTGCGGAGTTTGGAATGAGAGGGCAAAAGATTGTTCTACGCCCCAACGATACTGACAAGCAAATCGCATACAAAATATGGGTTGAGTTATCCACGCGGAAGATCGGATTAGAAATCGAGCCGGATGATGATGTGATCTACGACATCTATAAATCTTGGTATGACTTTTTCGGCGTTACTCGAGAGTTAATTAAGGACGTTCCCGCCACAAAATTTAGACGCCGAAACACAGAGAAAATTATCAGGCTTTCTATCGAGGTGCTTAACCAAGGCATTCGACCTCATCTAACAAAATGGCAAGCGAGATTTCGATATTGGTACGAGAAACAATTGGAGAAAGATAAAGAAGGCGAGTTGTCTCCGCAGGAGATCCAAACGAAGTTCCCCCAGTACGATGAGCTCTGTGCCGACCTTTTAGACGTGAACCAGAGGCTAATTAAATACCGGAAACGAATGTACGAAATAGTCACCGGAGACCGGGACTAATTTCATGGATATCGATGAGTATCAGCAGCTAGTTTTATCGACGGATCAGAGCAAGCCAGCCTCACCCGAAGATCGCAAGAAAATAATGGTCTACGGGCTGATTGGTGAGATCGGCTCCGTAGTATCAGAGCTCAAAAAACATCTCTTGAAGGAAGACCCCTCTCAAGTAGTTATCGACAATAACTCGCGCTTAGCTGAAGAACTCGGCGATTGCATTTGGTACGTTACGTCTCTCTGTATAATTCATCAATTATCACTAAAGACGGATGTGATGTTTCAGAATTTGGAGCGCATCAAAGCGTACCCGTCCGAGCGAAATCACGCACCGATTCCCCTCTTTGATGCGATCCTAAAAGAAGATGACCAAAACGTTGAAAGTGAACTAGCCGCTCTGGGCAGTACCGACAATCTTACTTTTGATGAATACCAGCGAATAGCCTCGCTAACCGCAAGGGAGTCCGGCACTGCCTTGGCTGAAACATGTTTAGCGTTCCTGTTACGGCACGCAGCTCAAATCCAACGATCACGTCTACCCGAAAACGAAATTAAGATGATGGGCGGGGCACAAATCCGTGACACTTCAGACGTGCTTGGCGACATTGTCTGGCATCTCTCAGCAATAGCTTCGATCTATAATTTAACGCTCGGTGAAATTGTCGCCGTGAACGCCCGGAAAACACAGTTTCGCCACGACAAGCGCCCGGAAACTAGAACGACACCCCACGACGAAAGCTGGCCAAATCCTAATCAAAAGTTCCCAAGGAAGTTTAAGGTCGTGTTCATTTCTCGCACCAATGGCCGAGCGCGGATGTACTATAACAATGCACAAATTGGTGACGACTTGACTGACAATGCTCTGGAAGAAGACGGATACAGGTTCCACGACGTTATGCATTTAGCAAATGTCGCACACCTCGGATGGTCACCCGTTCTGAGGAAACTAATGGGCATTAAGCGGAAAGACGATAAAAAAATAGATGAGGCAGAGGACGGCGCGAGGGCAGCTATCGTTGAAGAAGCCATTGTAAAAATCATCCACTCTGAAGGATGCAGATTGGCGTTAAGTCGCGGTGCAGAGATTGCCGGCCCTAATCGCAGCGCTTTGTTCACGGATGAAGATGAGATTAGCTTCTCGTTCCTTAAGCTATTAAAGGATCAAGTAAAGGGACTCGAGGTCGAGAAGAATAAGTTCTGGGAATGGGAGAGTGCAATTCGAGAAGGCTATCAGGTGTTTGATGAACTAGAACGCGCAGGGCAAGGCACTGTGATTGTGGACATGGTCGATAGACATTTGAGCTACGATGCCGATGTCGAGATTGATATCCCCGGATTGGTGGTAGGCCACGGCGTAGATATTGTAGAATTGGATGCCATCCCATCGGTTGGCACTGAGGCATTTTCGTCATTCTTGGATGAGAACTTGACGGTCGTCGAGCGGGCGGAAGTTAACGCAAGCAAAGAAGCCCATAGAATGCTTGCGGGCAAAATCGCTGCAAAACACGCGACGTTGAAGGCGATAAGCAAAGACCTGACGCCACCAGAGAAGTTAGACCAAGTCGAGATTCGACGGAGTTCCTCTGGCAAACCAAGAGCCGTTTTACTTGGGGACGCGATGCATCTTGCCCGACAGCACGGAATCGTCACACTCCAAATCAGCATTAGTCATAGCGAAAGCTGGACAATGGCAAGCGCCGTGGCAATGGCGGATTCTCAATAGAAAGGCTTGCGTCAAATTCCTATTGGTGACGAGGTGTCGATATCCCATTTTGGAGGGTACCAAGGGAACTCAAGTGGCTTTGCGTTTACGCTGTACACCTGTTTGATCCTTTTTCTACCTGATTTCCCAGCGACATTCGGGTGCGCAACTCGAGAATATTTGTCCACTTCGCAAAACAGGTTCTGGCAGTCAATTAACTGCAATCTTCGCCCCCACAGAGAGCAAAACGATATTCCTAGGCTCTCGAAAGCTGTCTCCTGAACATCAGTCGTATACCGAATGATATCTGCAGGGGAATAGTCTCCGGGCTCAATGAAACACTTTCGAATTCCATCGAGCGCACCTGGCCCTGCCTCTACGAAATCGCCCTCACTGAAATTGATCAACTCGCTATAATTCAGATCGATGGCATACTGAAATCCAGTGAACGGCCCAATGCATGGGTACGTTTTCAATAGCTGGAATACGGACGCAAGCGATTGTTGCTGACTGACACGGTCTGGCAACCTGTCGTTCATCATTTTCTCTATAATTCGGAGATGATTTCGGTGCTTCCGCTTATGCCCAAATGCGCTTCGGCCTGATGGCATTATATATGCAGCAGAGTATATAGTTCGTCCCTGCTCCATCATCTCCGTCAACAGTGTGTCGTATTTCTTGAACGAATATTCTTCCCAATTGATGTCGCCAAATGCCTTACAAAGGGCCTCCCACGTTTCAATCTTGTTGAAGAACTTAAACAAAAGTATCCGGAAGAACTGATCTTCTCGTGATCGCTTCTTATCGTAAATGACATGCTTAATCAGATATTGGCTGACACGATCAGATGCTCTGTATGCGTTAGTAAACTTATACCGAGTGAGAATTGGGTCATTGATCAACAGATTTTGATCTGGAAACAATCGATTGAAGAATATGCGCTGCCGTCGGTCAGCAAACTTCCAATAAGTCGAGAAGACTTCACTCGGTTTTGGAGCTCTACGCTTAATCCAGAGATCAGGCAACGACAAGGTCTGGGTCTTAACGTTCCCACCCAATGAAACTTCCGCACCTGCTGCCTGATCAAGCCCTAGACTAAGTTGCGTGTCCGCATTTAGCAGATCATCTGGCACGGCATATCACTCCTACGCTCAGTCTCCGGTGTCAGCTTTATCCAGCCTTTGGTTTCGATTCTAATTTGGAGCAAACCTCCATGGCTAGATTTTTCTCAAATAGATCTGGCGGGCATTGCCTGACAAATTACGTAGGGCTCCCCCCTGAATTTTTCAGCGTCAGAATGCCATCATAAGGTTCGAATTCGCTAATTTTTGATAGCAAGTTGAGTCATGAAGTCCTGTAACTTATTGATATAAATATGAAAATAATGAATCACCCAACCTTTTTCGACCGCATCAGGCCGAAACCCTCGCCCCACTTAACCTATTGATTTTAAACAAATATGCCTTTTCCCTTGTGAATCACTGATGCAGATTTTTGCATCAATGATGCATCAAACGCCTGTTTTTTGAATCAGTGATTCATTATGACGGGGGCCTGAGTGGTGCGAAGACGCAAATGGGCCCCGATCTTTTCCGTCAGCGATGAGGGCACTGGGGTGCACCCGTGGGGTGAGGGCCCTTTTTTTTATTGCGGTTCTATGGCCGCGGGCCTGGCCGGCATGGTCGACGGACGCGACTAGCTTCTCAATCCCAAGGCCATTTGCGTCGGCCGCACTCACGGCAAACAGGTGTTCCTACAAACAAGCATGCTGCGATCCAGAATGGTATCCAGAACCCACCAGTCAGGAGCGATGCGATCAGGTGCAGCATATGGCTGGGTTCGTTCTGTAGGTGCGGCGTTTTCTCGCCGTGGCAGCGAGTAGAAGAGCACCGCAACATCTTCGTGACTTGAGGCATTTTGGCGACTCCCTTGTCATGCAGCTGAACGTAAGAGAACGTTTCGCACCGTTGCCGGATGCCAACGGCCACCTCGGGCCGTCTCTATTCCTCGAGCATTCAAGGCGCCGGCAATCTCGCGGTATGAGGTCAGGCCAGACCGCTGAATATCCGCGATCACTGCGCGGGCCGCCTGAGCGCGTGCATCTGCATTTGAAGCTTGTCTCGCCCTCGCTTTCTGAAGGCTCTTTGGGTGGCCTCCAGGGGCCCCTAGACGCACGCCTCGGGCCTTGGCCGCCTGTAGGGCCGCCTTAGTGCGCTCGGAGATCATCTCGCGCTCATGTTCGGCCACCGCACAGAGTATGTGAATGGTTAGCTTGGAGGCATGCGGGTTATCGACCGCGACGAACTCGACGCCGGACTCCATCAGATTCGACACGAAAGCGACATTGCGAGCCAGCCGGTCGAGCTTGGCGATGATTAAGATTGCTCCTCGCCGGCGGCATTCGCGAAGCGCCGCACTGAGTTCGGGGCGGTCGTTCCGTTTCCCGCTCTCAATCTCGACAAATTCACTTAAGAGATTGTCAGTGCCGGCCACAAAGGAAGCGACGGCTTGCCGCTGGGCATCCAGTCCGAGGCCGCTTTGCCCTTGGCGGGCTGTAGAGACACGATAGTAAGCGATATAGGGCTTTTTCATGAGGTTCTCCGTCACCGTAAAGACCTGAAACGTTGGTATTCAGATCAATACGGTGACAGGAGTTGAGTCACACCTCAATTGGAATATTGTGGTATTACAATGAGTTACCCATTAGCCACTTAGTGATTTCATCCGCGACAATATCGCGTCGCTCGATGCCATGACATTCGTTTAAGAGATGAGAAAAAACCGGGCCCTCATAGTGATAGTCTAACTTCCCAGGACTTAGCATCGTTGATTTCTTCGAGCGGGTCGATTTTGGCTTAGTCATTATAATATCCTCCAGTTGATGTCGTTAGCTGATTGGTGCGTCCAACAATCCGTCCGATGGGACGACCTCGCCGACGTTGTGAGTTGAGCTCAATGGCTTTCGCCAGATAGTCAGACATACCGTCAAGCCCACTTCGGCCTGTCTTTGAGTAAGTTTCGGATTCGTCGATAATCGACATGTGGACCGGCGATCCGGAGTTATCGTTCGGTAGCGATAAAATCCGCTCGGTACCGCGCAAGGTTGGTAATGGAAACCTTCGACCGAGCCAGCGCCAAAGCTTCGCTTCAAGATTTCTGTCCTCCGGCAGCCACATCAGGATGTGAATGTGTGGCTTGTTGCGGACCTCGATCGCCCAAGCGGCAAGCCAAGGGTGGCCAGTGCGGCGACAGATACGCCGCATGTGATCTAGGAGCCGGGTCTTGAAGGACGAGATCGTGCCGCCCGCTTTGATGTGTGCGTCCAACGCTTCCTTGTCGAAGTTGACCGTCAGCATCCGGTTCGGGTTCGGATGATCAGATGCCTTCCATTCCTCGATGAACCGCCGCCATCGTTGTTCAGGTGTCTCCCGCTTAGAGGCAGGTCCGTGGCTGGATACTGATGCCAAGACTGATTGGAACTGCCCCACTGAAGGAGAACGGTCATTCGCTGACGTAGTGTCGACCAGGATTTTTCGGGCGATATCAGAAACTTGTAGGCTTCTGTGCCCTCTCTGTAAGGCGCTCGATTTGCCGATGTTTTGTATGGGCTGTTTCATTGCAGCACCTCGGACGTATTCCGAACGAGATGGTGTTCAATCCAATCCATCAAATCGAGATGCCTATAGCGAACAGAACGTCGGGAAATCTTCACGTACCTTGGGCCGCCACCTTTCACACGCCATTTGCGCAACGTTGCTACAGAGTGATCTAGAAGCCGCGCCGCTTCTTGCTCTCTCATTAAGGATTGTTTGGTTGAAGAGGTGGACAGGTGCGGACTAACCGCATTTCCCGGCACATCATCAGAAGTATGTAGTTGCATTTCTAACTCCTAAGGTTTTGGAAAACTCAGGAGCAAAATGCCGACTAAGGCTGTTCGGCGAAGGTTGGGAATTCAATAAAAAGTGGTGTGAATTTCACAAGTCCTGCACCACCTCGCGAATAACGTGTGGCAGTTTCGGTTCGTATCTTGGGTCCACAAGCGAGATAACTAGCTTACACAATTTATAAAAGGCACCATCGAGACCTTGTTCGTGCCGGCCCTTAATGACGTAGCTGGGATTCGTTGGTCTCTTCCCTGTACGCCTTTCATAAATCCGACCTAAAACATCGACCACATCATAAAGGTCATCCCGTTTTGTATTCGTTTTCGGAACATCGATACCGCCATCGATAATCAAGGCAATCGAACGTCTCAACGCTGTTAATTTCTCGCGAAGTTCAAAAACGCCCACAGCATCGACGACCTCGCCATCCAAATCATCTAGGGTAGCAATGTCGATGCCAGACATAAGGAGGACGGATTTTTTGAGGTTTTTTTCCAACCGTAGAAGTTCCATCTTTCTTTTCGCAGGCGTCAAAGCTCGGTGATTCCGATACGCACGATGTTGGAGCCACTCCAATGCACGGGCGACTGAAACGAAGTCATTGAAATGATCAAGTGATGTTTCCGCCGGAAGCTCAGCAAAGAGACGGTCCCTGATCTCCCAAAGATTATAAGTCGGACTTCCCGGCACGATTGAAATCGCTTCGTGCGACTTCGGGTGCGTGATCATGTGAACCTCTTCGCCATCGACAAGAACGCATTTGCCAATATCCATTACTGCTACTCTTTCCCTTCAAGCCTCGAAGCAATCAAGGAGCCTATCGCCTCATTGCCGGCTTTAATCGGGTCGTTGCCGAGGTGCATGTACTTTGATGTCGTGCGGATATCCGTGTGGCCAAGGATTTCCTTCAAGATCGGGGCTCCTAGATTCATCGCGGCACCGATCGACCCGTATGAGTGCCGGAGATCGTGAATGCGCACGTCCTCAATCCCTGCCGCTTTTTGCAATCGCGTCCACGGTCGCTTGAGGTCAGACATCGGCTGTCCATTCTTACGGCCCGGCAGCACCAGCGTCTCGTCCACCCCGACGCAAACTCTCAGAACATCGACGGCAGCTGAGTTCAGATGCACTATCTTTGGCCCTGTCTTCGAGGTGGGTAAGTTGAGCCAGCTGTTGTCGAAGTCAACATAGCTCCACTTCAAGGAGAGCACCTCACCCAGCCGACAGCCGGTCAGTAGAAGAAGCCGGATGGCCTGCACCGCACTCGGAAGCATCGTGTGTTCTTCCTCCGCTTGACGAAGTGCATCGCCAAGCCGGGACAACTCGTCACTGGAGAGATAACGCCGATGGGTTTTCAGTTTGTAAGGACGCACCTTGCTGCAAGGGTTGGCGCCTTCTGGCCGGCAGCCCCATTCCATCGCCATTGTCATCATGTGCGACAGAAGCGCGAGCGTACGATTAGCGGCGCCGGGCTTATCGGCCATCTGCTGGTGCAGCTTCTGAACGTCCACAGGCTTAATGTCGTTCACCTGTCGCCGGCCTAGCGCCGGGAGAATATGGCGTCTCAGATTGATCTCGTCGGTCTCAAAAGTTGATGACGCTTTGAACCTGGCGGCATGGTCGCGCATGTA
Organism: Rhodospirillales bacterium; assembly: GCA_965227245.1. Lineage (GTDB taxonomy): Bacteria > Pseudomonadota > Alphaproteobacteria > Rhodospirillales > Casp-alpha2 > UBA4479. The sequence goes on from OZ245728.1 coordinate 726,909, forward strand.
ACGCTCGGAGAAGTCTCTGACGGTCGGCACTTCCCTAACCGCTTGACGATCTTCTGCAGGATCGTCGCCGCGTGCGACATCGGCAAGAATCAGCCGCGCCTGCTTTCGTGCTTCATCAACGGTAAGAATACCGACCTTGCCAATCGTGTAGCGGCGCTGCTGACCGAACTTGTTGCGATACGCGACTATGAAGGCCTTGGCGCCGCTCGCCTTGACGCGCACGCCGAAGCCGCTCGGATCACGACTCCAGATCAGGAGATCCTTGCCGTCCGTCTTCGCGTTATCGATGATCGTCTTGGTAAGGCGGTCGACTGTCGGCATTGGCCCTCTGCACATAGGTAAACATTGGGTAAACATGCCATATCCAAACAAGGCTCAACAAGTGAATTCGAGGATATATATAATATATTGTTATTATTGTATTTTTAATGGTACGGCGCAGCACATCATACCAAGGCATAGTCAAATAATCACAATGGCATTGTAGAGGTCGTCGGTTCGATTCCGTCTGGCTCCACCATTCCAACCCCTTGAGAAATCAAGGGGTTTTTGTTTGTCCCATTGCGGTCCTTTTCCGAAAATCCAGCTACTGTGCCCAAAACGTGAAACGCAAACCGGTTAGACTGCATCTGTGAAGCACAGATTGGTTATATTATAACAATCTAAGGTTTAATTTATTGACTTTATAACTGGCATTGGTGTAGTTAAGTTTTAGGCCCTGATATCAGGATAACCTGCCGTTAGTCTTATTTTGCTAACTTTGAGCTTCGGCTCTCGTGAATTTCTTCGATGCGCCCAATAGGGCCGTGTCTGTCTGGCCCCGGGCCACCCGGGACAACCTGACGTAGACGATGCGGCCTCGGATAACGCTCCTGAAAATTCGCACCGATCATCGAAACGACGCGCTCCCATTGAGTGCATGCGGTCGACGATCTCGTGTGTTTCAAGGAGCGCCTTTTCTTGTGCTGTCTCCTTGGAACGAGGATCAAATCGTTTAACAGGAGATAACCGATGTCATCGGCATTTTCACTGAAATCAACACTGGGGCGTTCTTATAACGTCGACCTAGACGACACATTGCGGACCAAGAAAACCTTGCGTTCACTCGGACATTACCAGACGCCTTCTTACGGCATGACCGAATATCCGGACGAACAGCTTTTCGACGGGATTAAGGATTTCCAGAAAGCGCATGGATTGCACGTAGACGGTGTCATGAAACCAGAAGGCGAGACTGCATCTCGGTTGGGCAAGGTCATCAATCAGAAGGAACGAGAGCGGCGCGAGGAATCAACGCGATCTTCAGGATGGGATGCCGTTAAAAAGGCTAGAGAAGAGTCCGAACGAAAGGCGAGCAATCGCAGTCTTCATCGCGCCGCGTCCAACTCATCTTGGGCTGCCATTGAATCTCAGAATGCTGGAACTCGGAATCGAACAACACTCACGTCTCGCACGGCCAAAGATTTGAGAACATCGAGTGATGCCGGATCCGATTCCGCGTCATATGGCACGCCCAAAACGCCACTGGGTCGAACATTCAAGCAGGTCGCCGAGGGCGCGCTACAGTCTAAAAGCGATAGCTCTACTGAACAGAAACAAGCAAAGACAGAAGTTGCGGCACTCCCGCTTGTTCTACCAAGTATCGCAGAGATTGCAGCATATTTTGGAATCTCAACCGTTATGGCGACAGCGTGGTGGCATTCCATGTCATCCGACCAGCGCAAAAAAATGCGCCAAGTCTTGCATAGCGAAGGACATGACGGTTCGTCGGAGGATGCAAATGACAAGGGACGCAAGGTACAGTGCGACTATCAATACGACCACGTTGATACGCCAGTTTGCCGTGCTATAAAAAAGCGCAAAGGTGCGCAAGAAGCTCAACGCTGCTGGAAAACGGCTGCGGATCGTTACGAGGCATGCCTTAGAGGCGTCGAACCGGATGATTTACCACCGTTAGATATATGGAACAACTAGCCAAAACTATGATGAAGTTCGAGGCGTTTATTAAAGGGAGCGGCGGCGTTGCCGTTCCCTTTTCATTGAGCATTTCATCCCCAATAAATGATGGAAATGACGACTACTATTGTTTGATTGATTGCCCATATATTCGATCAGATCAATTTAAGATTCGTGGATATGACGAAAAGCAAGCTGCAGAGCTATCTTTCAGGTTTGTTTCAAAATGGCTAAATGATGACGGCGTAATACTGGTTGATGAATTAGGTAACCCCATAGAATTCCCTGAATATGCCAATGATCGTTTATGACTGCGATAACGTGAACCAAATGCATGATTTACTGAACACACGGAACATTTGACTAAAGTCATCTCGAGCCCGTGCATTATCATCACGACAGGCGATACGTCGATCATCTCACCCTGCCACTTCGCCCTCTAAAGATCACCATCCCCCAGATTCCTTGGCAGGACATGATCCAGCAACCGCCCATGGCCGGGTTTCAGACCGTCGCGGAAATTCGTCACGGCAAAGCGCATCAGTGCACCGGTTTTCATGTACCAGTTGCCGCCCGGATGCGCCGGCGGGGAGTCGGCAAGGTTCAGCACCCATTCCTCCAGCCACGGATTGTGGCCGACCACCAGCAGCCGTTTGCCGGCCCCGTCACAAGCCGCGACAGCCGCCGTCAGATGGGCATCTGTATCGAAATACAGTCGCTTATCGAGACGGATCGTTGCGGGATCGAGCCCTGCCTGCACAAGGGTGTGCCGGGCCGTGTCTTGGGCTCGTTTGGCGATCGAGCTGAGCACGACATCCGGCAACGCATCGTTGACTTTGAGCCAGGCACCGATCCTGCACACCTGGCGAATGCCGCGCGGCTTCAACGGCCGGTCGACATCCGATACCCCTGCCGGATTCGCCGCCTTGCCATGGCGCAGAAACAGGATCTCATTTTTCATGGGCAGACATGAACACAGCATTCAGGCCAGTTCAATCCCGCGCTGCCGACAGAGAGCCCCCGGACAAAACCGGGACGCCGGGTGACGGGTCGGTCAATTAAGATATGATGGTTTCAACGTGCCGCCGGTCCCGGAAACTTGGAACCGGCGGCACGGATAGCCGGTTAACGGCAGCGCGGCGCATCCGGTTTCGGCGCCAGCATGGGCCGCAACACGTAAAGGCGCGCTAACAATAGATGGCTAAGCATGGTTCTGTCTCCTTACACGGTTTTTGGCAAATGCCGGATGGCACTTGTGAAACCCGCACTATGTGCATATACTATGCGCACAATGTGCGCAGTGCAAGTAAATTCACGGAATCCCACAAAAACGGCCAAAATCCGGCGTTAAAAGCCACATTTTCGGGGGAAATCAGCCACAAATGACGTCCAATCCGGCAAACCGGGAGCTTGAGCTCAAATTCAGGGCCGGGCCGCGCGATCTGCAACGCTTCAAGAAAGCGGTCAATGCAGCCGCCGGCAACCGCCGCCCATGGCCGGTGAAAACCATGATCAGCCGCTATTTCGATACCCCCGATCAGCGTCTGCACAAACGCGGGGTCGCGATCCGGCTGCGTCAAAGCGGCGACAAGATCATCCAGACCATCAAAGCAAAGAAGGACCATGCCGGGGGCGGTCTCATGGACCGGCATGAATGGGAATTTCCCGTCGAAACCAACACCCTTGATCTCGACAGCCTGCCCATCGAAGCCCGGCGCGCCATGGGTGCCATTCTTGATGGCGAGCTGGGCCCGGTCATGGAAGTCCACATCGAACGCCAGGTGATGATGATCCGCCGCGACAATCCGCTGGGCCCGGATCTGGTCATCGAGGCCGTGGCCGACAAGGGCCGGGCCGTCGCCGGCGAGAAAAGTGAAAGCTTTTACGAATGCGAGATGGAACTGATCGAAGGTGACGTCAACGCGTTCTTCCATGTCGCCTCGGAAATTCATACCGCCTGCCCACTCGCATTGTCGAGCCTGACCAAGGCCGCACGGGGTTACCGGCTGCTGGCGGATGAAGGGCCGGTATCGAAGCGTCTGGCGAAATTCCAGCTGCGGCCCGAACAGAGCATTCATCAGGCGCTGGCGGACATCTATCCGGCCTGCATCGCCAATATGATCGACAACGAGGAAGCCTGCCTGGACGGTACAGACCCCGAGGGTGTGCACCAGATGCGGGTCTCCGTGCGCCGTCTCAGGACATCGCTCAAGGTGTTCAGCACTGTCATGGACCCGGCGCGGGTGTCTTGGATGGCCGATGATCTGAAATGGCTCGGCGGCAAGCTGGGCCCGGCCCGGGACTGGGACGTGTACATCACCGAAATGGTGGCGCAGGTCTCGGGCTATGGCGTCAACGATGCCGCCATGCAGACCCTGATTGCGGCCGCAGACGAAAAGCGCGCGCGCCTATGACACGGTCCGCAGGACCCTGCGATCTGCCCGCTATGCCAAACTGATGTTCCGTCTGAGCGCATTTGTCGCCGTTGAAGGCTGGCTGGCCATGCCCCTGGATACATCGGACCCCCTGTTGAAACCACTCGAGCAATCTGCCGGAGATATACTTGCCAGACCGCACCGCAAGCTGATCAAGCAAGCCAAGGGTCTGGCGGAACAGGACATGGAAGCCCGCCACGACGTCCGAATCCGTCTCAAGAAATTGCGTTATGCCGTCGATTTTCTGCGCGGTGTCTATCCCGGTACGCAGACCCGGAAATACATCAAATCCCTGCAGATCCTGCAGGATCAGTTCGGGCATTTGAATGATGTCGCACAAGCCCTGAAGCTGACGGGTGAGTTGATGAACACCGGCAAGACCGATGCCGATACAGCCATGCTCAGGCTAGCCGGCGGCATTGTTCAGGGCTGGTATGCCCGGGCCCTGCATGAAACCGAACCGGCCCTGATCAAAGACTGGAAGGCCTTCAGCGCCGTCACGCCCTTCTGGCAGTCGTCCGCCGGGGTATCGAAGACCGGTCATGACAAGATTAAGGAAAGATCATGAAGTCCGTGCTCATCGCCAACGCCAAGGGAGGCTGCGGCAAAACAACCATATCAACCAATCTCGCTGCGGCATTTGCGCAAAGTGGCCTGAAGACCGCAATCGCGGATGTCGATCCGCAACACAGCAGCCTCAACTGGCTTGACCGCAGACCCGGTCAAGCCACCGAAATCATCGGCCTGGACTGGGCGAACGGTGTCGGCAAAGTCAAGAAATCCATCGATCGTCTTGTCATCGACGCACCCGCCGCCCTGACGCCCAGGGAATTCCAGAAATTGTTGAAGATGGCTGACAGCATCGTCATGCCGATCCTGCCCTCGGCTTTCGATCAGGTGGCGGCGATGACGTTCCTCGGCAAGATCGAAACCCTGAAACCGATCCGGAAGAACAAGAAGCCGGTCGCCGTTGTCGCCAACCGGACCCGAAGCCGCGCACGCTCAACCCGCGGCCTCATGGCATTTCTGCAAAGCTTCAATCACCCCCCGGTGATGATACTTCGTGAAACCGTGATGTACACGGATGCCGCCGAAAACGGCATGAGCATTTTCGATCTGAATACCAAGGCTGCACGCGAGGCTCAGGCCGACTGGACCGGGTTGATCAGCCATCTGGAATCCGCCTGATACATATATCAGGCTGAGATCGCATTGCCTCTAATCAGGCAGGTCGGATGCTGTCTTCGCGATAATCGCAAACCTGTCGCTGAGCGCCGCAAGGGTCGCCGCATGTACGGTTTCGGCGGGCACAACCCCCTCCCCGACGGCAGACGGCAGATCGCGGGTGGTGATCGCATCCGCGACGAGCGTGTTTCGATAACCCAGATCAAGGGCGGCACGCGTTGTTGCGCTGACGCACATGTGGGTCTGGAAACCGGCAATCACCAGCTTCTGACGGCCGGTGCCGGCAAGGGTATCTTCCAGCACGGTCCCGGCGAAACTGTTCGGCAGCGATTTCAGGACAACCGCTTCGCCCGCCAATGGGGCAACGCGCTCATCGATGGCGCCTCTAGGATCATCCAGATCGAACGCACCGCCCGGCTTGCCCTGATGCTGGATATGAATAACCGGCGCACCAGCATCCCTGAACCGCTGCAAAAGCTTCTGTGCGTTATCCATCGCCGCATCGATCCCCGACAACGGCAAGGCCCCGCTGACGTATTCGTTCTGGCAATCGATCAGGATCAGTACGGATTCGGATACCGCATTCGGCGTCAGGTCAGCGCCGGACATTTCCAGCAATGTTTTCGTCATGACGTCCTCCGGGGATAATCAGAAATATTCAGGAAGGGTCAATGCAAGGGCCGCGCGGATACGGTCACGCACCGGGACCTTGGGGTCGGTGCGCACGAACGTGCGTCCGGTGATCCGTTCATAAAGTGACACATACTTGTTGGAAAATTCGATCAGTGTTTCACCTGGGATTTCCGGCAGCGGGTCCGTGTAAGGGTTACATCGGGCACGTATCCACAAACGTAGAAACTCCTTGTCGAGATTGACCGGCTCTTCACCTGCCGCATGTCTCTCGGGATAGCTTGCCGCGTCCCAATACCGGCTGGAATCGGGTGTATGAATTTCGTCGGCGATGGTAACGACACCGTTTGCGTCGAGCCCGAATTCGTATTTGGTATCGACGAGGATCAGACCGTTCTCTCTGGCAATCGCCCGTCCGCGTGCGAAGAGATCCAGACTCTTCTGCGCCGCTTCGTCCCATTGTGCCTGGCTCAACAGGCCCTGCGATACGATTTCATCCGCCGTGATCGGATGATCGTGTGCGCCAACGGCCCCTTTTGTCGTCGGTGTGATCAGGGTGCCTGGCAGCTTGTCGTTCTTCTTCAGGCCTTCCGGCAGCGTATGGCCATAGACGGTGCGTTCGCCGTTGGCATACATGGTCCATATGCTGGTGTCGGTAGTTCCCGTGATGTAATCGCGGACCACCATTTCCACGGGCAGCATCTTCAACCGTTTGGCGATGATCACATTCGGGTCCGGATGCGCGATCACATGGTTGGGGCAAACGTCGGCCGTTTGCTCGAACCAGAACTGCGCCGTCGCCGTCAGGACGTGTCCCTTGTCGGGAACTGCCGCAAGCACATGATCGAACGCGGACTGGCGATCCGTTGCGATCATCACCCGACGTCCATCGGAAAGATTATAGCTTTCGCGCACCTTGCCGGTCTGATGGCCGGGAAGCTCGCTGAATTCGGCGTCCGTCAGCACATGCTGCAAGCGCCATCGATCCTGTTCACTCAGTGTCATGGGGCGAGAGTATAAAGTGCCGGACGGCGCTGACCAGACCCATATCTGCATAGGCCTCTGCATTTCGTGCAGAACAATTGACTATGATCAGTGTACGAACAGGATTAACAGAATTCCGGCGATCACCAACAGAATACCGGCGATTTCCAGCGGGGCGCTTTTTTCCCGAAAAAACACCACGGACGCAATGAAGGTAAACACCAGTTCGATCTGACCGACCGCACGGACAAGGGCGGCGTTCTCAAGTGTAAATGCCGAAAACCACGCGATTGAGCCCAACACGCCGGCAACCCCGACAGCCGCCGACCATTTCCAGTTCACAAGGACGGCCGTCATCTGCCCTGGCTCACGCCACATCAGATAGAAGCCCATGAAGACGGTCTGGATGACAACCGAAACAGCCAGTGTAAACGCAGCGGGCATGATGAACCCGTCATAATCAAGTTCCAGCGCGGCGCCGCGGAAAAAAACCACAGAACCGCCCAGAAACAGCCCGGATGCCAGACCGATCAGGGTCGATTTTTCGACAAGGCTGGCAAACAGCGTCTTGAAGGTAATGTTGGTCTGTGCCGCCGACATCGCCATCACGCCGGCAACGCTGATGAAGATCGCAAGAATGGCCCCTGTCGACAGCGTATCGCCCAGCAACAAAAATCCCAGCAAAGCCACCTGCACCGTTTCAGTTTTGGAAAACGTCGTACCGACCGCGAAATTCCGGAAAGAAAACAGCCACACCAGAAGCATGGTGAAAATAATTTGCGACAGGCCGCCCAGCACGCAGTACAGCAGAAACAGCCCCTTGATCTCGGGGTACGGCATCCCCGCCCACTCATGCAGACCCCAAATGTAAATCAGGGCAAACGGCCAGGCGTAAAAAAAGCGCACATAAGTGGCGCCGCCGGTCGACAGCTTTCCTTTCAGATGCTTTTGCAGGGCTGAGCGCAGGTTCTGACAGAACGCCGCAACAATGGTGATCGGAATCCAGATTTCCATTTATGGAGGTCCCCCAAGACGAAGCCGCATTATGTAGAGCCATCAGCGGGTGGTAAACACCGACTTGGCGCACATCGATGACGCCCCTATGTTGCGTGCATGACCGAAGCCCGTTTCATCGGCAGTGAGATATATCGCGACAGCACCTATGGCCGTGGCCATCCTCTGGCGATTCCGCGAGTCTCACTGGCGATTGACCTGATCCGCATACTGGGCTGGTTCCCGCCCGGCAGCTACGTCGACAGCCCCCGGGCAGAGGCGTCCTATCTGCAGCGTTTCCACACCGCTGAATACGTCGCCGCTGTCATGCAGGCCGAGCGCGAACAGGATGCACCCCCGGCAATCCGGGCACGGCACAATATCGGCTCAGGTGGCAATCCGATCTTTCCGGAAATGTTCCGCCGGCCGGCAACAGCGGCGGGCGGCGGGGCCAAAGCAGCGGAACTGGTCGCAACAACGGGTCGTGTGTTCAATCTCGGCGGCGGGCAGCATCATGGCCGCCCCGACCGGGCCAGCGGATTTTGCTATTTCAACGAACCCGCGCTGACCATCGGGATGCTGCTGGAACAGGGAATCGAACGGGTTTTTTATCTCGATCTGGATGCCCATCACGGCGATGGGGTTCAGGATGCATTTCATGACGACCGGCGGGTCTTCACGCTGTCAATACATGAAGCCGGACGCTGGCCCATGGACCGCCGCAACCAGGACCCGGCAGCGCCGGGCGGCGTTCTGGACCGGGCCGGCGGCATGGCACGAAATATCCCCGTCCCGGCAGGTCTGAACGATGACGAACTTGAAGCCATCGTCGAAGGCGCTGTCCTGCCGCTGATGCAAGCGTTCGAGCCGGAGGCGATTTTCGTGCAGTGCGGCGTTGATGCGCTGGCCGATGACCCGCAAAGCAAGCTGGCGATTTCCAATACCGCGCTGTGGCGGGCACTGGCCGCGGTCCGGGACATGGCGCCCCGTATCATCGCATCCGGCGGCGGCGGGTATAATCCGTTCAGCGTCGCACGCGGCTGGGCCGGGATATGGAGCGTGCTCGCAGGTTTCGACATGCCTGACCGGCTGCCTGCTGAGGCCGAGGCACTCTTGAGAGATATCACCTGGCGTCACCGCCGGGGCACGGATGCCCCCGAACGATGGTTTACCACCCTGGCTGACCCCGCCAACACCGGACCGATCCGCCCGGAAATTCGCGATCTGATCCGATTGGCTGTCAGCTGAGTTCAGCCGAGCGGCTGCGCCGTCATCTGCTCAGGGACATCTAGACCCATCAGGGTCAGTATCGTCGGCGCAACGGCACGTTGTGAAACCACCTCATCGCTGGGACCGGGGGCCGGATGGCCGATATCGTAGAAGGCGACATCTCGGACGTCGTCGTTGGTGCCGCCGTGGTACCCGCAATCCGTAAAGCCGTGATCCGCCGTGACCAGCACCCGGTAACCGGCATCGCGCCAGCCCGCCATGTGTTTGGCCAGCGCACAATCGACAACTGTCGCGGCCCGCGCGTACTGCCATGAGTTGCCCCCGAAGACATGGCCGACGCTGTCACAGCTCAGGGTGTGGAACAGCAGATAATCCGGTGCGTGATGGTGCACCATCCGGTCGACCTGGGCGCACAGATCATCATCCGACGGGATGCCGAGATGAAATTCCGTGCGGCTTGTGTCATCGAAGAAACGACCGTGCTGGATAGGCAACGACGGATCATCGGTCTCCTGATCACGAACCGGCACATACGGCGCCTGATTGTAAAGCACGGAGAACCAACTGTACGCCACTGCTGCCGTGGTCTTGCCCGATGATTGTGCGAGCGAGAAAATATTGTCGACGCTGGAGCGGCGCAGCAGGCTGTTCGCGGTAATGCCGTGATGCGCGGGATCAAGGCCCGTGTGCAGACTTTCATAACACGGCGCGGACATGCTTGGCAGCGAGGCACGCATCCGCCAGCGTCGGGCCTTTCCGGATTCCACCTGGCCTTCAAGAAAGCCGCAATGTCCAAGAGCCGTTTCGTATTTGAGCCCGTCGACGACGACGAGGATGACCTTGTTCGACATCCGATGAATTCCTGACTACATAGGGAGTAACGTGACGCAAGGATTACTCTGTCAGGACCAGAAGGCAAGCATATGACCAAGGACGACGTCCAACCGCCCATCGCCGACAAACGCCCCCAAACCATCACATTTCACGGTCATACCCGGAAGGATGATTATGCCTGGCTGAAAGATGAAAACTGGCAGCAGGTCATGCATGAACCGGATGTCCTGAACCCCGACATCCGTGCGTATCTCGACGATGAGAATGCCTATACCGCTGCCTGGATGGCCGACACGTCCGACTTTCAGCACAGGCTCGTCGCCGAAATGCGCGCACGCATCAAGGAAGACGATACAACCGTCCCCGACCCGGACGGCGATTACGCCTATTACGTCCGCTATGTCGAAGGTGGGCAGCATCCGAAGTTCTGCCGTCAGGATATCGATGGCAGCAACGACCGCATCTTGCTGGACGGCGATGCCGAAGCCGAAGGCAAGAGTTATTATAAGATCGGCGCGGTTAGCCATGCGCCGGATCACCGGCATCTGCTTTATGCCGACGACGGCAATGGGTCCGAAATTTTTACAATTCATGTCCGCGATCTCGACAGCGGCAAGAACCTTGCCGATACCATCACCGGCACCAGCGGCGATGCCGTCTGGGCGGAAGACGGCAAGACGTTCTTCTACAGCGTGCTCGACGACAATCACCGCCCGTCAAAAGTCATGCGGCATGTGCTCGGCACGTCATCGGATACCGATGTCCTCGTCTACGAGGAAACGGATCCCGGGTTTTTCGTCGGGCTGTCAAAGACGGAAAGCGACCGTTTCATTCTCATCGACGCGCACGATCATGAAACCTCCGAGGTTTACCTGATCCCCGCCGATGCGCCGTCCGGCGATCCCCTGCTGGTGGCGCCACGCGCCAACGGAGTCGAGTACAGTGTTTCCGAACACAACGGCCGGCTGGTGATACTGACCAATGCCGACGGCGCCGAGGATTTCAAGATCGTCACCGCGCCCATCGACAATCCCGGACGTGAAAACTGGTCCGACCTTGTCGCGCATATGCCGGGGACGCTGATTGTCGCGGTTGAAGTCTTCGCCGGCTATCTAGTCCGTTTGGAACGGGTCAATGCGCTGCCGCGTATCGTGATCCGCAATTGGGAAAGCACCGAGGAATTCACGGTCCGCTTCGAGGAACAGGCCTATGCCCTCGGCCTTGAAGGCGGCTACGAGTTTGCGACCGACCGGCTGCGGTTTTCCTATTCATCCCCGACGACCCCGCGTCAGGTCATCGATTTCAACATGCAGACAGGTGCGCGCGCACTCCTGAAACAGGACGAGGTCCCGTCCGGGCACAATCCCGCAGACTATGTCACTCGCCGCATTCAGGCCGTCGCCGCTGACGGCGAGCTGATCCCGGTGACGATATTGCACCGCGCGGATCTGATACTCGACGGCCGTGCGCCCGTGCTGCTGTACGGGTACGGCAGTTATGGCATGACCATGCCGGCGTCATTCGTGACCCCGCGCTTGAGTCTTGTCGACCGTGGCTTCATCTATGCCATTGCGCATATCCGGGGTGGCATGGAGAAGGGTTACCGCTGGTACACGAACGGCAAGCGCGAACGCAAGCGAAACACCTTCAACGACTTCATTGCATCGGCCCAGGCCCTGATTGCCCAGAACCTCGCGCAACCTGGTGGCATTGCCATTCATGGCGGCTCTGCCGGGGGCATGCTGATGGGGGCCTGCACCAACATGGCGCCCGAGTTGTGGCGTTGCGTCGTTGCCGATGTCCCGTTTGTCGACGTCCTGAACACGATGTGCGACACCTCGCTGCCGCTGACCCCGATAGAATGGCCGGAATGGGGTAACCCGATCGAAGATAAGGCGGCCTATGACTACATCCTGAGCTATTCGCCCTATGACAACGTCGAGGCCAAAGCCTATCCGGCATTGCTTGCAACCGCCGGGCTGACCGACCCCCGCGTGACTTATTGGGAGCCGGCGAAATGGGTCGCCAAGCTGCGCGATCTGAAAACCGACAATAATCCGCTTCTTTTAAAAACCAACATGAGTGCCGGTCATGCCGGTGCCGCCGGACGCTTCGACCGGCTGGAAGAACTGGCCTTCAATTACGCATTCGTTCTGAAATCCTTCGGCATCATGTCCTGATCATCAGGCCGACAGATTGATGAAGGCCCCGACCGGCAGCACACCGGAGATATTCGTCGTCGCTGCAATCAGCGACTGATCGAAGGCGCTGGTCTGACCCAGTGCCGATTGCAGTTGTACCAGACGATTGATTCGCGAGCCTGCCGTCTCAAAAGCGCTTTCGAGACGTGCCCGGCTCAGTTCCGCATCCGCTTGCGTGGAGACATCCAGATTGGCAAGGCCGAGCGAAAACGTATCCAGCCCCTGGGGCAGGATATCGACGCTGCCGCCGAAGCGGCTTGTCTGAATCCTGATTGCCGGCCCTCCCCCGTCGATGAAATTTGCGTTCCCGACGGCACTGGCGTCGACAAGGCTGTTAATCAGCGCCACGGCGCGGTCGAGCTGTGCCTGGATATTGCCCCGCGACACCCGTGTTCCGTCCGCGGACAACAATTGCGTGCTGTTGGACGTCAGGCCACCTTGCGCCGCCAGAGCTGCGAGACCCGCCAGTTCGGAAAGGGCCTCACGTATCGTCTGTGCGGCATAGACCGACTGCCGCAGCCCCTGGCGGGCAGTTTCCGTATTGATGCTGACCCGGCGTTCGACGAACCGGTCCGCCGCCGTGCCTTCGCCCAGCGCAAGCGCATTCGGGCCGTTCAGTGCCGCAGGGGACGAACGCCGCAGACGGCTAGCCGCTTCCGCGCCTGACACCGCGAAGGAAACCGAAAACCCGGATGGGATATCGAGCGCCATACCTGTGCGTCAAACTCCGAGGCTGATCCCCGGCTTTCTGCCTTAACGTATTATGATAACATGATTTTCAATAATGTGGAGGGCGCTGGCCCGCTTCTTCCTCGGGCTCGATATCCGCTTTTATTTCGTCCAGACGGCCGAGCTCGAGCTTCAGTTTCTCGATCTGCGCCCACTGCTCGGTGATGACGTCGCTCAGTTGGTGGATCGTCTGCTCCTGATGGGTCACCGTCATTTCAAGCTGCGTGACACGGTCTTCCAGATCCTGGCTCATTTCACCCTCCGGTTCAGCGGATCGCGCCGCGCGCGGCAATTTCCCAAAGGTCGACCACCCGGCCCCCCTGAACCACGACAAACCAGTCGTACAGATTGACGGTGGGGTCGCAGTGACCGGGAATCAGACGAACCTTTTCGCCGAGCATCACGTCTCGCGCCGCATCCTTGAGGATCAGTGTCCCGTGGTCATCCGACGGCCCCTGATAACGGGCGCCCGGAATATCCGCAACCCATGGCATGCCCTGATCGTTCCCGAGCGCCTTGTGGCCGGCATCAACGACGGCGCGGCCCGGTTTCGTCGCACTCATGACGGTGACCAGCACATGCAGGCTGTGACGGAATTCGGTAAACGGGTCGCCGCGCTGATCCATGTTCTGGGCGTAATCGGCATCCATAAAGATATACGAGCCGCACTGCATTTCCTGATAAATGCCGCTTTGTGCCTCGAAATGGAAACTGCCGGTCCCGGCACCGGTGACGATCGGCACATCAATCCCCGCCGCCTGCATCGCCTGCAAAGTCTGCTTCACCTTGTCACAGGCACCGCCGATCGCGGCCCCGCGTTCATTGGCGGTCCGGATATGCTGGGCCGAGCCGTGGTAAGCCTGCAGGCCCGCGAAATTGAGGCCCTCCTCATCCAGAATGGCGCGTGCAAGTTCAACCGCCGCCGCCCCCGGCTCGACACCGCAGCGGCCCGCGCCGACATCGATCTCGACATAGACATCCAGCGTCGTCCCCGCATCGCGGGCTGCCTGTGCAAGTTCATGAATATTGCCGGCATCATCGGCCAGAACGCCGATCCGCGCTTTATCCGCCAGTGCGGCCAGCCGGGCGAGTTTACGCTCCCCCCAGATCTGGTTGGTCACCAGAACATCCATGACCCCGCCTGCAACCATGGCCTCGGCCTCGCCGACTTTCTGGCAGCAGATCCCGACGGCGCCCGCTGCGATCTGTCGCAGCGCAATCTCGGGGCACTTGTGCGTTTTCGAGTGGGCCCGGAGCCGCATGCCGTAGTTGCTCACGGTCTTCGCCATGGCAGCGACATTGGCCTCGAAGGCATCAAGATCGATCATCAAAGCGGGGGTATCGACATCCTGCATGTCGTCGCCGATTTCGGCGGGAGGCGGTTGCATCATGTTTAACTTCCTGAAATGTCTCTGTGCTGGGAGCTTAGCTGGCAGCCGGACCGGTTGTCACGGACTTGACTTGAGCCCCCGACGCTCCAAATCTATACGGGAACGCCGGATGGCCCAAACGGGCATTCCGGGAACGGGCGCCGGACGTATTCTTCGCGAATGGTTTATGGGCCCATGATCTGCCTCGCCCTATGGGGAGGCCGGGAGGTGAATATGGCGATTTTCAATAATCCGCATCTGCTCGGATTCGATCACATCGAAAGAATTCTCGACCGTGCCGCAAAGGCGTCCGGCGAGGGATACCCGCCCTACAACATCGAGCAGACCGGCGAGAACGATATCCGCATCACGCTGGCCGTCGCCGGCTTCACCATGGATGATCTGTCGGTCGCGACCGAGGACAATCAGCTGGTGATCCGCGGGAAACAGGTTGATGACAGTGCCGATCGTATCTTCATCCATCGCGGCATTGCCGCCCGGCAGTTCCAGCGCTCATTCGTTCTGGCGGAGGGAATCGACGTCACCGGCGCAACCCTCGACAACGGATTGCTGCATGTGGACCTGCACCGCGAAGTGCCGGAGCCCGAAGTGAAGACCATCAAGATTGAAAGCCCGAAGGGTAAGGCCCAGACCATTGATATGGACCCGGATATCTGACCGGCCCTTTTCCTGACCTGTCAGCCTGCGCCCCGGAAAATCAGGCGGCGCGGGTTTCCTGGGATTCCGTCATGATCGCGTAGAGCGCATCGGCTTCACCTGTCGCCCGCAGTTTGTCGCAGATATCGTGGTCGCGCAGCAGACGGGACACGCGGGCCAGGGCCTTCAGATGATCGGCACCGGCTTCTTCCGGTGCCAGCAGGACGAAGATCAGATCGACCGGCCGGTCATCGATGGACTGGAAATCAACCGGTTTTTCAAGGCGTGCAAAAATACCGTAAAGCTGGTCGAGATCGGCAAGTTTGCCGTGCGGGATCGCAATCCCGGAACCGACCCCGGTCGTCCCGAGACGTTCCCGGTCCATGAGCACACCGAAAACCTTTCGCTCATCAAGGCCTGTGACGTCGGCAGCTTTCCGTGCCAATTCCTGCAGCGCCTGCTTCTTGCTGGTCGCACGGAGATTGGCAACGATACTATCGCTGTCTAGGAGATCACTGAGTTCCATCGTCTCTTCCTGTCCAACACGGGCTTGTTAGGCCGATCCTCTACGGGACCAGTGCTTGCTTCTTTTCAGATACGCCGTCTCTAGTCGGTGGCGCCACTCGGCGTGGGATCGATCCACCCGATATTGCCGTCCTTGCGGTGATAAACCACGCTGAGCGCATTGGTTTTGACATTGCGGAACATAAGGACCGGCAAATCCGCGAGGTCCATATGCATAACGGCTTCACTGACCGAGAGCGTTGCAATGTCGGTCTGCATTTCGGCGACAATGATCGGCTGGGCGTCGACTTCGACTTCTTCCTCGCCCGCGTCGCCCTGGATAACGTATTGCTGCGCCAGAACCACATCATCATTGGCGGCGCGGCGGCGCTGGTCCCCGACAAGCCGGCGCTTGTAGCGGCGCAGCTGTTTGGCAATCCGCTCAAGTGCGGCATCGAATGCCGGGTAGGCTTCGCCCGCCTCGCCACGGCCCTGAACGATCATACCGCGCGGCCCCGGATGCACGGAGATATCCACATGCATCATCGCGCCTTCACGTGAAACCGTCACATGAGCGTCGATCGCCTGATCGAAATATTTTGTGACCGAATCGGTCAGTTGCTCTTCGGCGTAGGTCCTGAACGCATCGCCAACATCAACATGTTTACCGGAAACGGATATTTCCATGCCTAAGTCACGCCTTTAAGTAATTGATTTTGTTTATTTCTTCTACCATGTCTGCGATACAGGGATTGCCATAAAACGGTCCCTCAGCAAACAGTGGGCGGACCCTAGTGAGATGGTCCTGCGAAGTCAATACGCGAAGCTGTAACATTTCCCGATCATACTTCGGATCGTTGCAAATGTCATCATAAGGAATATGGCAAACCGTCCGCTTGCGGACCTATTCAAGGTTCACTTCGGCGGGGCCTTTTGCCGCCGCCGTTCGACGGATGAGCCGATTTTCAGAGATTCCCGGTACTTGGCGACGGTCCGCCGTGCAATATCGTATCCGTCGGCGACAAGCAGCTTCACCAGCTTGTCATCGGAAAGAATTTTCTTGGGGTCCTCGGCATCGATCAGTTCCTTGATCCTGTATCGCACCGCCTCGGCGGAATGAGCTTCGCCGCCGTCCGTGGCGCCGATCGAGGACGAGAAGAAATACTTGAGCTCGAATATCCCGCGCGGCGTGACGATGTACTTGTTGGACGTGACCCGGCTGACGGTGCTTTCATGCATCTCAATTTCATCGGCAACATCGCGCAGCACCATCGGCTTCAGATGGGATATACCCTTTCGGAAAAAAGCGTCCTGTCGGCGAACGATCTCGGATGAGACCTTGAGGATCGTCGTCGCGCGCTGATGCAGGGCCCGCACCAGCCAATTCGCCGACTGCAGTTGTTCCGCAAGGTACTTGCGGTCCTCCTTGCTCATCGGCTTTTCCTGAACCCGGGTGTGGTAGCTTGAATTGACCAGCACCCGGGGCAGTGTGTCCGAATTCAGCTCGACCACCCAGCCGCCCTTGGGATGGCGAACCATCAGTACATCGGGGATGATCGGCTCGGCCGTATCCGCGGCAAAGGCCAGGCCCGGTTTCGGATCAAGCTCGCGCAATTCAGCGAGCATGTCGGCAATGTCTTCTGCATCGACACCGCAAAGTGCCGAGAGTCTGGAGAATTCCCGTGCCGCAACAAGGTCGAGATTTTCAACGAAGGTCTGCATCGCCGGGTCCAGCCGGTCCCGCTCTTTCAATTGCAGCGCCATGCATTCGGCAAGATTACGGGCAAACACGCCGGTCGGCTCGAAGCCCTGCAGAATCTCCAGGACCCGTTCGATATCGGCGGGTTCCGCACCAAGCAACGCTGCCGTATCTTCGAGGGAGGCGACGAGATATCCGCTCTCTTCCACCTGGTCAATCAGGTATGCGGCGATCAGTGTATCTTCGACGGACAGGTGCGCCATCGAAAGCTGCCGGGCCAGATAGCCCCGCAGGGTTTCGGTCTCGGCCAGGGTTTCTTCAAGTCCCGGCAGGTCCGGATCGTAGCCCCCGCTTTCAGACAGCCCCGTATACTGTCCAACGGTGACGGCCCCGTCTTCATAAGCGTCCCCCATGTCGGCATCGAGATCGCCTGCGGTCTTCATTTCACTTTCGGCAGGCTCGCCCAGATTGATCTCGTCGAGTGGCGCATCCTCAAAATCATGATCACTGTCGCTGTCGCGTTCGGGGGTTTCCGCAGGTGCATTTTCGTCTCGCTCCAGAAGCGGATTGGCTTCCAGTTCGCTTTCGACGAATTCCGACAGTTCCATGTTCGAAAGCTGCAGCAGTTTGATCGCCTGCTGCAATTGCGGCGTCATGACCAGCGACTGTCCGAGCCGCTGTTCAAGGCGAGGCGACATCACCATCGGCGCCTCCTGTCCATGACGTTAAAGCGAGAAGCGGTCACCCAGATAGACGCGCCGCACGTCGGCGTTGCCGACGATGTCCGACGGCGCCCCCTCCATCAGCATCATCCCATCATGAATGATATAGGCCCGGTCAATCACATCGAGTGTTTCACGGACGTTGTGATCCGTAATCAAAACGCCGATCCCGCGATCTTTGAGATGTGCGACAAGCTCGCGAATATCGCCGACGGCAATCGGGTCGATCCCGGCGAACGGTTCATCGAGAAGCACGAAATGCGGGTTCGATGCCAGGGCGCGGGCGATTTCCACACGGCGGCGCTCGCCACCGGAAAGGGCCAGCGCCGGTGCGCGGCGCAGATGCGTGATCGAGAATTCCGCCAGCAGGGCATCGAGAATCGCCTCGCGGCGTTCCCGGCTTTTCTCAACGACTTCAAGCACGGCGCGGATGTTGTTCTCTACGCTCAGGCCCCTGAAGATCGAGGCTTCCTGCGGCAGATAGCCGATCCCCAGGCGGGCCCGCCGGTACATCGGCAAATCGGTAATGTCATTTCCATCGAGCACGATATTGCCGACGTCCGGCTGGATCAGACCGGTAATCATGTAGAAACATGTCGTCTTCCCGGCGCCGTTCGGCCCCAGAAGGCCGACAACCTCGCCACGATGGACTTCAAGACTGACACTGCGGACCACCGGGCGCTTCTTGAAGCGCTTGCCGATGTTCATTGCATACAGCCCGCGTTCGCTTTCGGCGACCAGGCGGGGCCTCTTGCGCTTCGGCGCGGGTGCGCCGCCGTCTGCAAGCTGCTTGCCGATCTGTTCGAAATCGTCGCTCATCTCAATCCTTCCAGGCGCCGGTGCTTGTCATGCCCCGTTATCAATTGTTTCCGCTTCTCGGCACAAAGCTCCCCTGGACACGTCCCTTGCCCTGATCATTCTGACACGCGAACAACTGGCTGATACCGGTGTTTAGATTGACCTGGGCGCGACAGCCCCTGAGAACATTATCGTCACGGACCAGTTTAACCCTACCGGTCAGGGTAGCGATACCACTTTCCACATTATAAACGCCCCGGTCCCCTGATGCCGTTTCACGCGCGGTGCGGATACGCACGTTGTCATAGGCATCGACACGATAGACACGGGTGTCGCCTTTTTCGTCAGGCTGCAGGTGCGCCACCAGCACGTCGGCGAAGACCTGCTTGTTATCACGTGTGGCGACGGCATTTCCGCGGGCGACGGCAAATTTCTTGAGTTCCCAGTATTCGAGCTGCTGGGATGCGCTCAACGTATCCTGCCCCGACACCAGACGCGGCTTTTTGCCGTCGATGACCAGCACTTTCTGATCTGCATTATAAATGGCCCGGTCGCCATAGGCGGTTTCACTGTTCGAGACGATCCGCACATTGCCAAGCGCATCGAGCCGCCAGACTTCGGATTGGCCGGAAGCATTCTCCCGATAATGCGCCTTCAGCTCGTCGCTCAGCACCTCAACTTCGCCACGCACCGCACGTGCATCACCGCGGGCGACAAACAGATTGCCGTCCTGCTGCCATTCAATACCGTCCTGGGCATAGACCTCGATCGGCTGGTCGCCGG
This sequence comes from Rhodospirillales bacterium, assembly GCA_965227245.1. GTDB lineage: Bacteria > Pseudomonadota > Alphaproteobacteria > Rhodospirillales > Casp-alpha2 > UBA4479. Next base: position 746,619 of record OZ245728.1, read on the forward strand.
AAACACCGCCCAGACTCAGACTCTGCGCACCGGCAGCCATCGCATGCAGCGTCACAAGCAAAGCCATCGTCAGGGCTGCGAGAACCCGCGGCCGCCTGATCGACGAATATCTGATCGAATATTCTTTGCTGTATCGCATCATGCTCAACGTCATGGGATCCTTTGTCCCGCACCTGGATATATCACCAGTTTGCTCTTGCCCGTGAAGTATATCGTCCTGCCCTTGTCCACAAGGCGGAAGCCTTCAGCCTGCAAATTGCCGAACGGTCCTTGCCCCCGGATCGGCTGGTCACCTTCGGCGGCACTCTTATCAAGATCAATCTTCGCCTTCTCGGTTAAGAATTCGTAACCGGTGTCGTGATAAAGCACGACGGACCCGACAAGATCGAGCGCTTCCTCGTCCCTTTTGTATAGACCCCGATACGCCGTCAGAACCAGCCAGGTCCCGTCTTCAAGCAGGATATCCGCTTTCGGACTGTCGAGTTCAATCATGCTGCCGCCGGCCGCCAGGCGGCGTGCTATTTCAGCGGTAACGGAATACGGCTGATTCTCGTCGTCGGAGCCGACATAACGCGGATTGAGCATGCTCGGATCATCCGCTTCCTTGACTGTCAGGTCGGCAAATCCGATCCGGAACTTCGTGTCTGATACCTGAATGTGCGGCCAGGCGACAATCAGACCGATTAGCAAAAGCGCGATCGTCGGCAGGAGGAATTTCATGGCCCGGACGAATTTGGAATAGCCTGCCGTGTGGCGCCGGGGGTCACGGTTTTCGAAGCCGAAATCGCCGCTCCGCTTGCGCCCATCCAATTCCAGACCGTTATCTGCCGCAGGAGCCATTATGCCTCTGCTTCTTTCAGGACTGCCGCATCAAGCGACCCCGGCCCTCAAGCAGTCGTGGATGTGCAGAACGCCGACCGGCTTTTTATCCGCGACCACGAAAACGTTGGTGATCTTGTATTCGTTCATGAAGTGCAGCGCCTCGCTGGCCAGCGTTTCCGGCAGCAGGGTCTTGGCGCCGGTGGTCATGACTTCGGTGATCGGCTTCATGGTGAGATCGCCGCTCATGTGACGGCGCAAATCGCCATCCGTCAGGATGCCTGCGAGATCGCCGTTCGCATCGATCACACCGACACAGCCAAAACCCTTGGTGGTCATTTCGATCAACGCTTCCGACATGACGGTTTCCAGGCCCACCACCGGGAGCTCGACACCCCCGTGCATGATGTCGCGCACCTTGAGCAGTCTGCGGCCCAGCTTGCCGCCGGGGTGCAGTGCGTGAAAATCATCACTTGAAAAACCCTTGCGGGCCAGCAGGGCGACGGCAATGGCATCACCGAGTGCCAGCATCACCGTCGTTGATGTTGTCGGCGCCAGGCCCATCGAACAGGCTTCGGCGGCATCCGGTATGACCAGAGAGGCATCGGCAGCAACAGCGAGTGTGCTGTTGGCGCGCCCGGTCATGGAGATCAGGGGAATCTCAAACCGCTTGCAGTAATCGACGAGGTCCGCCAGTTCCGTGGTCTCGCCGGAATTCGACAATGCGAAAACGGCATCTGCCTGGGTGATCATGCCCAGGTCGCCGTGAGATGCCTCACCGGGATGCACGAAAAGCGCCGGGGTCCCGGTCGACGCCAGGGTCGATGCGATCTTGCGGGCAATATGACCGCTTTTCCCCATGCCAGAGACAACCACACGCCCTGTTACCGAAGCGAGGATACGGATCGCCGCCGCCACATCTTCACCAATGGTGTCGGCCAGGGTTCTAAGACCGGCGATTTCAGTTTCAATGACCTGGCGCGCCGCTTCAATATCGCGGCGCTGGTCATCGTCATCAATTTTTTTGGCGGGTATCCCGTTCATGAATGCTCCCAACGGCACACGGATATAGCTTCGCAGATTCTCAAGAGTATGCGCTTGTAACCACGATGGTTCAACAGAAGGCCGTCATCAGGTGTGGGCGAAAATATCCGATTCCGACCAGCCGGAAAGATCAAGATCCGCCCGTGTCGGCAGGAACTCGAAACACGCCTGCGCCAGCTCGGCGCGGCCTTCACGTTCCAGCATTTCCTGCAACCGTTCGCGGATCGCATGCAGATTAAGCACGTCCGACGCCGCATAAGCCTGCTGCGCCTCGCTGAGATCGGCTGAGGCCCAGTCAGACGACTGCTGCGCCTTGGAAAGCTCAATGCCCAACAGTTCCCGCGTCACGTCCTTGAGCCCATGGCGGTCGGTGTAGGTCCGGACCAGTTTCGATGCGATCTTCGTGCAGAATATCGGGCGGATGGTGATATCCAGCCAACGCTTCATGATGGCGACATCGAACCGCGCGAAATGGAAAATCTTGGTCACATCAGGGTCGGTCATCAAGGCTTTGAGATTTGGCGCCGCATAGTCACCCTGCGCCAGTTGAACCAGATGGCATACACCGTCCCCCGCTGAAAGCTGAACCACGCAAAGCCGGTCACGCTGAAGGTTCAATCCCTGGGTTTCCGTATCGACGGCAACGGCGTCACCGAAATCCATACCGGCGGGGATATCGCCCCGATGTACGTGGAGTTCTTCCGGTGTCGCAAAAATTTTACGGCTCAAGTGACTGCCTTCCGTCCTGTGCCGCGAGGCGGGAGGGTGATGGTGCCCAGGAGAAGACTCGAACTTCCACGACCTTGCGGCCACTGGCACCTGAAGCCAGCGCGTCTACCAATTCCGCCACCTGGGCTCCTGCGCACGCCGGAGCGTGCATCGGAGTGGACGGATTAGTCCTCAGAACGCACCTTGTCAATATGTTGTCTCCGGAATCATCACACTTCCTGCAAATGGCCCGGTTGACCGGGGCCAAAGGGCGGTATAATCCATAATAACCGGATTTTTTCAGCCCGATATATTTAAGGGCAATCCACTGTGAATGACGCCGACACGAAGGGTAATCCCATGGCCAACAGCACGCAGCGCCGCATTATAACGGTATTCGGAGCTTCGGGGTTCATCGGACGGCATCTTGTCCGTCGTCTGGCCAAGAACGGCTGGGTTGTCAGGGCCGCCTGCCGTGACACCGAAAAAGCGCATTTTCTCCGCACTATGGGCGATGTCGGTCAGGTCATGCCCTGGGGCTGCGACATTACCGATCCGCAGAGCGTTCGCGTTGCGCTCGACGGGGCCGAGGCCGCCGTGAACCTGGTCGGCATTCTTTACGAAAGCGGCAGCGCCACGTTCCAGAAGATTCATGCAGACAGCGCCAAACTGATCGCTGAAACGGCCGCTTCTGTGGGTATAAACCGTTTTGTGCAGATGTCGGCGCTGGGCGCGGATAAGAATTCCGCATCCAAGTATGCCCGCAGCAAGGCTCTGGGTGAGGACGCCGTCAAGGCTGCGTTGCCGTCGGCACGCATCGTGCGCCCCAGTGTCGTGTTCGGTCCCGAAGACAATTTTTTCAATACCTTTGCCGGCATCTGCCGCATATCGCCGTTTTTGCCGGTATTTGGTGCCCCGGCCTTTCCGCAAGTCAGTGCCGGTAGCGGCAAGCCGTTCGGCATCAATTTTCTCGGTGACGGTGGCCCGAAATTCCAGCCGGTCTACGTCGGCGATGTCGCAGACGCAATGGTCGCCTGCCTGAACACGGACGCGACGGCCGGCATGACTTTCGAACTGACCGGCCCCACCGTCTATACCTTCGCCGACCTGATGCGCCTTGTGCTCAAGACCACCAGCCGCAAACGCATGCTGATGCCGGTGCCGTTCTGGGTTGCCGAATTCAAGGCATTCTTTCTGGAGAAATTGCCGAAACCCCTGCTCACCAGAGATCAGATTTATCTGATGCAAAGCGACAATGTGGCCAGCGGGACGCAGCCAGGTCTGGCCGACCTCGGCGTCGCCGCAACCCCGGCGGAAGCTATTCTGCCGACATACCTTCGGCGCTATCGCACGCCGCTGGCACAGACGCGGATGGCCGACTGAGCCGGGTTTCGCGTCTGGACGGCAACCGCCTTACTAAACGCTTTAATACTGGGGCGGCAAACCGCTGGCATCCCCCTCGGTTTCGTCTTTCGCCGCCGCAACGATCAATTCCGCATATTCACGCAGGAATACAGATCCTTTAACGGTCCGTTGCAAAAGCACGCTGCGCCGGTCCTGATCGTCTATTTTCCGGCGGACCAGGCCCAACTCGGTCAACCGGTCGACGGCACGGGTGATCACCGGCTTGGTGACCCGCAACTGGTCGGCGAGGCCCCTGACGGTATGCGGGGCCGGCGTCATATAGACGGTCAGCAGCAATGACATCTGACGCGCCGTCAGGTCCGGCGCATCGCGCCTGACACTGGCGACAACGGCCCGGCGCCAGATGTCGAGCGCCTGCATGTCTGTTAGATCAATGCTCATGAATTCATGGATGCAATGCCTATGCCCGCCCGTATTTATGGCTCAACATTTTCGTGAAAGCCCGCATGCCCATCGCTTCCCCACCTTCCGGGCGGCCCGGTTTGGTCGACACGTTCCAGGCCATCACATCGATGTGCGCCCATTTGATGTCCGCTGCGACGAACCGTTCGAGAAAAAGCGCCGCCGTGATCGCCCCGGCGTAGCCGCCCTCGGGTGAGTTCGTGATATCGGCGACTTTCCCCTCGATCATTTTACGGTAACCCGGCCACAACGGCATCCGCCACAGCGGGTCGGCGACGGCGGTTCCTGCGCTCAGAATGTCTTCCGCGAAAGCGTCATCGTTGCAGAAAAGCGCCGGCAGCTCGGTGCCCAGCGCCACCCGGGCGGCACCCGTCAGCGTGGCGAAATCAATCACCAGCTCTGGTTCAACTTCACCGGCACGGGTCAGGGCATCGGCGAGGATGACCCGGCCTTCCGCATCCGTATTACCGATTTCAATGGTGATCCCGGCCCGTGTCTGCACCACGTCCAGCGGCCGCATGGCGTTACCGGAAATCGCATTCTCGACGGCCGGCACCAGAACCTTCAGATGAACCTTGAGCCCAAGCGCCATGATACAGTGCGCGATGCCAAGCACATGCGCCGAGCCGCCCATGTCCTTTTTCATCAGTTTCATACCGGCGGCCGGTTTGATGTCGAGACCACCGGAATCGAAGCACACACCCTTGCCGACCAGCGCCACGGTCGGGTGGGTTGGATCACCCCAGGTGATTTCGATCAATCGCGGCGCATCGGCTGCGGCACGTCCCACCGCGTGGATTGCCGGATAATTGTTTTTGAGCAGCTCCTCACCGACGGTCACTTCAAAGGTCGCGCCGAAATTGTCGGCCAGCGTCTTTGCGGCATCGGCCAGGGCGCTCGGTCCCATGTCATTGGCGGGAGTGTTGATCAGGTTGCGGACCAGCATCGTCGCTTCGGCCAGCGCATCGACCTCAGCACCATCAATACCCTCCGGCATACGCAGAACCGCCCCCGGTGATGCCGCTTTCTTGTAACGGTCGAACTCATACGACCCGAGGCGCCAGCCGAGGGCGGCGGCTTCAGCGATAGCCGGCTCGACACCGTCCGCCAGTTCGTATTCCCCCGCAGGGAGCGCCTTGGCCAGCGCGCCCGTATCCCAGAGCAATGCCGGGTCCGACAGGCCGACCAGAACCGCCGCCAGCCGGCCGTCCTCATCCGGGACGACCAGATGTTTTCCCGCCGCCGCCTTGAAGTCGTTGGCCCTGACCCATTGCTGAATATGCCCGGGCGCATTTTTGCACCAGTCCTCGAATTTTTTATCAGCTATCAGATACACCGGTGTCGTCGTCATGGATTTCTCTTTCACGATTGATATTCGTTTGGATATCTGCCGATCTTACTTGGCGCATGCAAAACGAAAACCCTAAACTCGAGGCTGCATTGACCCGCATTACAAGGACAGGCACATGACGCATTCACTTCAACTGGTCATCGGCAATCGAAATTACTCATCGTGGTCGCTGCGCGGCTGGCTGGCGATGCGCCAGACGAAACTGCCGTTCGAGGAAGTCCTTATCCCCCTCAATCTACCGGAAACAAAGGCACAGCTGGGAAAGCATTCTCCAAGCCTGCTGGTTCCGGTTCTGAAAATTGACGGCACCCTTGTCTGGGACAGTCTTGCCATTATCGAAGCGCTGAACGAACTCGCTCCGGGCGCCGGCCTTTGGCCGAAGGACCTAATGGCGCGGGCCGTGGCCCGATCGGTCGCCTGTGAAATGCACGCCGGTTTCTACCGGCTGCGGCGAGACATGCCGATGGATCTACGCACGTGCTATCCGGGCCAGCGTCACACCGAAGGCGCACTTGAAGACGCGCGCCGGATTCAATCCCTGTGGGCCGACTGCCGCGCCCGCTTTGCCGAAGACGGCCCGTTTCTGTTCGGCCAATGGTCCGCGGCCGACATGATGTATGCCCCCGTGGTCGGGCGCTTTCGGACCTATGAAGTGCCGGCCGACGCCCAGACAAAGAATTATATGGATGCTGTCTGGGCGCAGCCGGACATGGCTGAATGGGTCTCTCTCAGTGAGCAGGAGCCCTATGTAATAGAGATTTTCTGATTGCTCAGGTAATCAGTTCCGGTTCCGGCAAGCCCATCAGATCTGCCTGATTGGCGCCTTCATGGATTTTCTTGATCACGTCGGCTTCGTCTTTGATTTTCTGTTGCGACGCTGCAAGCATGCGGTCCGTCCACGCCAGCGGCACCACGGCTACACCGTCATCATCACCGATGATCAGATCGCCAGGGCGTACTGGGCAGTCGCCGACGGAAATAGTCCCGTCGATAATGCCCCCGAAATTCTTGTGCGGGCCGGCCGGAACGATCGCTGACGAGAACGCGGCGAAGCCGCGTTCGCGGATTTCCGCGACATCCCGGATCGCACCTTCAACGACGATACCTGCAATGCCGCGCGTGATCGCCGCTTCGGTCATGATGCCGCCCCAGATGGCGACGTTCTCAGAGCCCCGGGCATCGATCACCATGACTTCACCCTTGCGGCACATGCCGATCAGACGGTGCGGCGCCGAATTATCGCCGGACATGCAATTGACCGTCCTGGCCTGTCCGCAAAGCCGCATGCCGGCGGCGGCAGGCTTGATACGGGCCGCCATCACCTGGGACCGGTTCATCATATCGGAGACCACGGCTGCCGGAATTTCGCGCCAGGCCGCAAGGGCCTCTTCGGATAACTGTTCGAAATTTACATCGTATTTTTGCAGGGCCATGGTGTCCTCCTTCATCCCTTCTACCCGGAATTGGGCTTTTGTTGCGGGCGAGAGTATGTCAGCACAATCAAGTGCTCAAGCACCACAATGGATGACGTTCCGCCCCTTGCAGTGTCTCGGCCACTCGGAAACAATGCATCGGTAGACAATGGAGAATTGCACATGCTGCGGGACCTGATGGCTTTTATCGGACTGGGCGGGCCGGAGAATGACGCCAGAATACTGGCCCGCGATGCCCGTGAAATGACGGCAATGGTCCAGGGACAGCATGGACCGGATTCGCTCAGGAAGATCACGGCGGAAACGCGCTATCATGTGGATGACGTGCATAAGCGAGGCCTCAACGACCCGCAGTTTTACCGCCGTGGTGTCGAGGCGCTCACCGAACTTAACCGTGCCGCACGGACACGCCGAGACAACATTGCATGGTCAGGCATTACGCTTGCGATAATCTATATCAAAGCGGAAATGCTGGGCGATCTGGGGATCCCCGCGATCAATGCCATTGAAGGTTTCATGGAAAAGTGGCCGCCCGCCGAAGAAGTCGCAGCCATAGATCCCGACGCGCCGGGGACGGACTAAGCTCAGGGATTTCGACCGCTAAACGAGAGCGGCAAAAAAGCTATACGGTGATCAGTTGAGCGGCGCCTGGGGGGCTGGAAGTGTCGGTGCTGCAGCCGGTTCCGGATGTGTATCCGATGCACTGACAAGGCCGTTTTGCGCCGTGGCAAAGAAAGCCACGGTAATTGCAAGAAACAGCACCGCGACGCCTATTCTGAGCATTGCCCCAAAGCGGTCCCAGGGGCCTGCTTGAGCATATGCGCGTTGGCTTTCTGCAATATCGGTCATTTTCTACTCCGTCACGAAATCGGCTTCTGTCTCGATTAAGCACCGCCATTAAGGCCAAAAAAGGGCAAAGGAAAGGTTAATTCGCTGCATCGCGGCAAACTTTTTTTGCATTGCAGATGGTCCGTTGTGTTCAGCCAGGTGCAAGGGTCGGCAACACACCCGGTATACTCGAAATCAGCCACCCCGCCATGACTGGAAGCGCGCGTCGATGTGCGGTCCGAATTCATCCCAGAAGCCGCTGTCTATCTGTAGCGAATCATGAAACTGGGCGCGGGCCGTCGGTAGATGATCGCGGATGTTTGAGGGCACCGCCTCGAAACCCGACTGCCGTGCCGGGCCGAACCACAATCGTGAGGAAAGTTCTGCCAGCCGTGCGGCATCAGTTGCGAAACTGACGAAACGGAGCGCATCTGCACTTCGGGCCTGTCCCGCCGGGATCGCCCAATACGTCGACCGCCAGAGCTGGTGCGACCACAACAGAGCGGCCGGCCGGCGCGCGCCCTGGCGGGGCCGAAGAAATCTTGCTGCATAGGACGTGGTCATGACCACCCGCCCGTCATTCAGGAGTTGCTCCGGCTCTTCTCCCCCCTGCCAGAAAACCGCGGCCGGACGAATTTTTTCCAGGATCGCCAGCGCCTGATCAATCCCGCCCGGTTTTCGCAGGATATCATAGACATCCTCCGGCGGCACACCGTCCGACATCAATGCGATCTCAAGGTTTCCCTCAGCACCGGCAAACAGCCCCCGCTTGCCGGGGAAAGTATTGAGATCAAAAAAGTCTGCGAGTGTCCGGGGCAGCCGCTTCCTGAATATCGTCGCGTCATAGGCAATGGCCTGTGACCAGATCATGCTGCCGATCCCGCAGGGATGCAGTGTACCGGAAACGAAATCACGCGACGTGCCTCTGCCCAGCAATTCCTCTGCATCGAGTTTTTCAAAAACCCCTTCGGCGCAGCCGCGGGTCAGCGGTCCCCGTTCGATATCGACGACCTGCCAATCTGCCGGACGCCCGCTCGTCGTGTCCAGGAGAGGCTGATAATTACTGCCGTGGTGATGGATTCGGATACCGATCCCGGTGGCGCGTGTGAATGGTTTGAAGACGGCGGTCTGCAGGGCTTCACCGTACACCCCGCCCCAGGTCGCGATGGTGATTTCCGGCGCCTGTGCCTGTGCCGGCGTTAGATGCAGAACCAGCACAAGACTGCAACAAGTACATATATGTTTGAAAAAACCGGTCATGCGACCGGATGATACGGCATCGGTGACGCAGAGGGGAATGGTAAACCTGACCGGGCCCACAAATGAAAACGCCCCCGGCGTTTCAGGCGCCCGGGGCGTTTTTTGCGACGGCCTGCATCATCAGGACATCAGGTAGGAATAGTTGGCGAGAAAAGCGATACCCACCATGGCGCTGATCAGGATGCTGTCAATTGCGCGTTCCATTGCATTTACTCCGTTTTATTCAACCGTCAACGTTACGGTCAGGCAGAATGTAGGCCCGGACATACCAATACTCAAACGATATTTATTTGATATTAAATTAAGAATAATTTAATTTAAATCATGAACATTCATCACCTGAAAACCCTGATCGCCGTCCATGATCACGACACCTTTGCCGACGCCGCGGAGTCCCTGTTCCTGACCCCGGCGGCCGTCTCCCAGCAAATACGGAACCTCGAAGACGAACTGCAGGTGCCGCTGTTCGATCGCACCACACGACCACCCCGCATGAATGCCCATGGCGTCAGCATTGTCGATCAGGCGCGAGATGTTCTTGATCGTTTCAATGCCCTGGCCGCACGTGCGCGTTCGCCAGGCGAAGTCGCCGGGACGCTGATTATCGGATCGGGAACGGGGATAACCAGTGCGCTGGTCCCGCGTGCGTTGGCGGCACTGCGCGAACGTCATCCGCGTTTGCAGATAAGGATCGAGGAAGGTTTGACGGATGATCTGGTCAACCGGGTTCGCCGCCGCGCGCTTGACGGCGCTCTGATCACCGAGCCGCTGGTGCCCTGGCCGGATATGCAGATTCTCCCCATCACCACGGAACCGTTGCTCGTCGTGGCGCCGAAGTCCGTCACCGAGCGGGGCTGGAAGAATATCCTGACGGCACGGCCGTTCCTGCGGCTGAACCGGAAATCCGGGATCGGCGCATTGATAGACGTGACGCTGCGGACCTCCGGCGTCAACGTCACCGAAGCGATGGAACTGGACAGTTCCGAATCCATTGTCGGCCTGGTCATGGCGGGCCTTGGCGTCGGTGTCGTGCCCTCTAACAGGCTCAGGGGGGAAAGTCTGACCAAGCTCCGAACCGTGCCCTTCGGCACACCGCCGGTCCGGCGCAGCGTGGTGCTGATCGAACGTTCCAACAACCAGCGTTCGGATCTGGCGGCGATTCTTTATCAGGAATTGCTTTCCCTGACCGTCAGCGGGTAAATTCAGACTGGAGCATAACATCGGCCGGGTTGGAAATGAGCTACAGGCAATGGGTTATATCCAGAAGTGAACTATCGGAGCATCAGCGTGCCGGCCTTGAATATTGGCAAACGCTGCCAACTCATGATGATAGCGGGATGCCGCTGACATCAGATTTCGATCTGATGCGGATCGCACCGGCTGTCCTCCCGACCACTCATATTGTGGATGTCATCGATGGCGGAACGGAGTTCCGCTACCGTTTCTGGGGCAGCGGGTTCCGCGAGTATCTCGGATATGACGGCACCGGCAGGTCGACCAAAGACCTGTTGCCGACAGAGATTCGCGAACCGGTCCGCCAGGCCTATGCCGATGTCGTGAAGGCGCGTGCACCACTGAGCATGTTGTCGGAGTTTGCCCGCGGCGGCTCATCCGCCCGGCAAGGTTTTCAGCGATTCATCCGATTGCCACTTGCCGCACGCGACGGCAGTGTCGCTCAGGTCGTGTCACTTGTCGAATTTATGATGACCTATTACGACGCCCGTGCCCTTCTTGACGACTCCCCGGACAATGACGTTTAGCGACGGACATTCCCAGCGTCCCTTGCCCAGCCATCCGATTACAGATTACATAACGTGGTCTCATTCTCGCCGTCATCAGCCAAGGAGTTCCCATGTCCGCCCAGCAACTGATCATTGATCGTGCCCGTAAAGTTTTGCCCGCAGGCGGTTTCGGCAACTTCGATGCAGACGTATTCATTCAACGCGGCCAGGGGGCACACGTCTGGGATGAAGATGGCAATGAATATATCGATTATCTGATCGGTTCCGGCCCGATGCTGCTGGGGCACGGCCACCCGGAAGTTATCGATGCCGTCCAGGCACAGCTTGATCGCGGCATGACGTTCTTCGCCAACAATGCCTTTGGTGTCGAACTCGCGGAGGAAATCTGCAAAGCCGTCCCTTGCGCCGAACAGGTTCGGTTTGTCTCGACCGGCGGCGAAGCGGACATGTACGCCATGCGGCTGGCGCGCGCTTATACGGGGCGGGACAAAATCATCAAGTTCGAAGGCGGGTATCACGGCATGTCCGCCGAAGCCCAGATGAGCCTCGCCCCCGAAAAACCCGGCAACTTTCCCCGCGCCGTGCCGGACTCTGCCGGAATCCCCGAAGGTGTTGCCGAACAGATGCTGATCGCTCCCTATAATGATGTCGATTTCGTGCGTTCCCTGCTCGATGAATTTGCCGGCGACGTTGCTGCCATTATCGTCGAGCCCCTGCAGCGGATCATCCCGCCCGAACCGGGGTTCCTGCAGGCGCTGCGCGACATGTGCACTGAAAAGAATGTCGTGCTGATCTTTGACGAGGTCGTCACCGGGTTCCGGCTGGCCTATGGCGGCGCACAGGAATTTTTCGGCATCACGCCCGACATCTGCACTCTCGGCAAGATTATCGGCGGCGGCTTTCCCTTGGCGGCAATCGTCGGCAGAGCCGATATCATGGCCCGCTTCGACAAAAGCAAAGCCGGGGATCAGGGATACCTGATGCAGATCGGCACGCTCAGCGGCAACCCGATCGCTGCCGTCGCCGGCCTCAAAACCATGGAAATTCTGCGTCGCCCCGGTCAGTATGAAAAGCTCTTCAGCATCGGCGAGACCGTCATGAAAGCTATGTCGGATCATCTGGATCACGCTGGACAGGCGCATGTGGTGTCGGGTTATCCGCCGATGTTCGACGTCATTTTCACCGACAAGCCGGTCCGCAATTACCGCGATGTGCTGAACAGCGACCATGCAAAAGTTGCCCGTTTCAACAAGGTTTTGCGTGAGCAAAACATTTTGAAGTCCCCCGGCAAGACATATATCTCGCTGGCGCTGAGCGAAGATGATCTCGCAAAAACTGCAAAGGCAATCGAAGCCGCGGCGGCGGTTCTTTAGGAGTCCGCTTCCAGCGGCCTGTTCAACGGCCGGTAACGCCGACAGCGAGACATCTGCCCGCACTGCCGTTCTCCTGGCCCAGCAACCGATCAGCGATACCCGCGCCGATCTGCATGCAGAACAGGGCCGTGCCGAACACGCACAGCCAGGACTCCATGATCAGCCCTCTGTGCATGGGGCGTTTGTGCCTCACGAATCATGGGGATTGTCAGCATGCTGTTTCCGCACAGCAGATATTCCCGACCAGGCACTTCATATTCGTATATTATATAATATATTATTATATAATAATGCCATTGCCTTTACATGGAGATCCCGATGCACATGTTGTCACCGCCCGAATTGAAGACACTGATGGATACACAGAAAGCGATCCTGTTCGATATTCGGAGCGAGAATGAATTTTCCCAGGAGCATATCCCCGGCGCCGTTCTTTTGCCGGGTGCTCAGATTGATTCCAGTCTGCGCAGTGTCATCGGGGATCGTGAAGCCGTTTTCTACTGTACCAGCGGCATGCGCACCCGCGCATCGGCACCAGTGATTGAAGGTATCGGGATTGAAAAATCCAGTGTGCTTACGGGGGGACTCAATGCCTGGCGCGACAATGGCTTGCCTGTCGTCTCGAGAGCCGGCGGCGGCGCCACGATCAGTCTGGCCCGCCAGGTGCAGTTAACGGTCGGGGTTCTGACGTTATTACTGTCGGTCGGCATCCTTCTCGGATCGGTTCCGCTCGCCTACGTGACCATGGCCATCGGCGCAGGACTCGCATTCGCCGGGCTGACGGGGACATGTGCCCTGGCCAGCCTCCTTTTACTGATGCCATGGAATAAACCGTCCGTTCGATAAGACAGTCTGCAAGATGGCGGAGGGAGAGGGATTCGAACCCTCGATACGGTTTCCCGTATACACGCTTTCCAAGCGTGCGCCTTCAGCCACTCGGCCACCCCTCCATTGACCCTTCGGTCGGGCGGGAAACTAACCGAGCCGGACGCCCCGGGCAAGGGGGATTGAACATTGGGCGCAAGAAACGCACATGTTATCCTTGTTAAGATATATTAACCATTACGGAAGATGATGCGCGGATGCGTGTATCCTTTATCATCGGCTGGATTTTGCTTGTCGGCGCTTTTGCGGTCGCCGCCGCCGAAACCATTGCCCGCACCCTGCCGGGCGGCGGCGGCTGGATGCTGTCGGCGCACGAATTGTGGCAGGCCTTGTGGCCCGGGTCCTATCTTCTGGCCGAAGTCCGGTTGAATGCCGCGCTCCCCTGGCTGTGGGATCCGGTGATGTTGTGGTTTCTGACGCCCCCGGCCTGGTTCCTGATGGCCGTTCCCGGCGTGATCCTGGCGTGGACCTGCCGTCCCAGCAGGAATCTGAGCCCGATGGCGGAAGAGGAACTTCGCGAGCACGAAGCGTCACTCTTTCTTTATGATGATCTGGCCCGCGAGGCCCGGCAGTGGGCGCGTGACGAGGGCGATGCTTCAGACGACGATGACCGCCTGCCGACCCACGAGCTGATTGATCTGTTCGAGCGCAGCAGAGATGACGATGAATTCGACCCGGAGAACGATCCGGTGCCTGAATTCGTCAAGCCGCAGGATCGTTGATTGCCTGAAGTACGGTATTAGTCGCTGCCGGTCTTGAGCGCAGCCAGAAATGCGGATTGCGGAATTTCCACGTTGCCGATCTGGCGCATCCGTTTCTTCCCCTTCTTCTGCTTTTCCAGCAGTTTCTTTTTCCGCGTGATGTCGCCGCCATAGCACTTTGCGGTCACGTCCTTGCGCATGGCGCTGACGGTTTCTCGCGCGATAACCTTGCCGCCGATCGCGGCCTGAATGGCAATCTTGAACAACTGCCTGGGGATCAGGTCCTTGAGCTTTTCACAGACCTGGCGGCCTCGCGATTCGGCATGGGAGCGGTGGGCAATGAAAGCCAGGGCGTCAACGGGTTCCGCGTTGACAAGGATTGAAACCTTGGAAAGGTCGCTCTCTTCATAACCGATCAGTTCGTAATCGAAGCTGGCATAGCCCCGCGAAACCGATTTCAGCCGGTCATAGAAATCAAACACCACCTCGTTCAGCGGCAGCTTGTAGACGACCATTGCACGGTTGCCGACATAGGTCAGCTCCATCTGGATGCCGCGCCGCTCTTCGCACAGCGACAGCACCGAGCCGAGAAATTCATCCGGCACCATGATCGAGGCCTTGATCAGCGGTTCCTCGATATAATCGATGTGAACCGGGTCAGGCATGTCCACCGGGTTATGCAGTTCCTTCATGGTGCCGTCGGTACGATAGACCTTGTAGACCACGCTCGGGCTGGTGGTGATAAGATCGAGATCGAACTCGCGTTCCAGCCGCTCCTGTACGATTTCCAGGTGCAGCAGGCCGAGGAAACCGCAGCGGAAACCGAAGCCGAGCGCGGCTGAGCTTTCCGCTTCGTAGTGGAAACTGGCGTCGTTCAGATGCAGCTTGGCCAGCGCATCGCGTAAATCTTCGTATTCCGAAGCATCGGTCGGGAACAGACCACAGAACACCACCGGGATCGAGGGTTTGAACCCGGGCAGCGGCGTGGACGTCTGGCGCTTATCTTCGGTGATCGTATCGCCCACCGACGTCTCGGCAACGGTTTTGATGGCAGCCGTCATATATCCGACGTCACCGGGGCCGAGAGAGTCGATTTTCGTCGGTTTCGGGGTAAAGACGCCAACCTGATCGGCCTGATGAACGGCATCTTCCTGCATCAACCGGAGCTTCATGCCTTTTTTCAACGTGCCTTCATAGACCCGGACCAGCGTCATCACACCCAGATACGCATCATACCAGCTGTCGACCAGAAGCGCCTTCAGCGGTGCTGTCGGATCGCCCTTGGGCGGCGGCATCTTGGCGACAATGGCTTCGAGAACGTCGGGGACGCCCATGCCCGTCTTGGCGGAAATCAGCAGCGCATCGGAGGTATCGAGGCCGATCACGTCTTCGATCTGCTCCTTGACCCGATCCGGTTCCGCGGCCGGCAGATCGGCCTTGTTCAGAACAGGGATGATTTCGAGATCGTTTTCGATCGCCAGGTACACGTTGGCCAGGGTTTGCGCCTCGACGCCCTGGGTCGCATCCACGACCAGCAAGGCCCCTTCGCAGGCGGCAAGTGAGCGGCTGACTTCATATGAAAAGTCGACATGACCAGGTGTGTCGATCAGATTGAGGATATACTCCTCGCCGTTATTGGCCTTGTATTTCAGCCGGACCGTCTGTGCCTTGATGGTGATCCCGCGCTCTCGCTCGAGATCCATGTTGTCGAGCACCTGCTCCGTCATCTCGCGCTCGGTCAGGCCGCCGCACACCTGTATAAGGCGGTCGGCCAGCGTCGACTTGCCGTGGTCGATGTGGGCGATAATCGCAAAGTTTCGTATGTGTGCAGTGTCGGTCATGGCGCGGCTATGTATCACCAAGGCGCTGGCTTTACCATACCAATCAGCAGCAGATCTATTTAGCGGTGTTTTGCCTACAGATCACCGATCTGCAGACTGCGAAATTCGTGCTGACGTTCCGCCAGCAACTGGCGGTATTCCTCGGCACCGAAGACGTACCCGCAGACCATACAGCCGACATGGGCACCGTCCGCCAGCGGATCGGCGGCGCCATCAAGGGTGTTCTGTGCCTCCCCGCAGCTCGGGCATTTCACCGGCAGGATATCGGTCGAGGCAAGCGTATCGTCGGTCAGGCGGGCCATCGTCAGCGGCTGACCCCGCAGGCCTTGGATGCGGCGCCATAGGCTGCCGTGAAGCCACTCAGCGAGAATGTATCTGTGGTCAGCGTGCCCCGGCTGGACGTACCGGTTACAACCATGTCCTGCCCGCGGATCATCGCTTCAACCAGCGGTTTGTCTTCATAGGCAAAGGCAAGTTCGCCATCCGGGAACATCGGGAACGATGCGCCGCCGATACGCGCCGAAATCTTGCTGGTCTTGCCATAGGGATAACCTGCTTCCATGCTGACAAAACCGAACATCTTGTCACCCGGGCGATGCGACACGAGAAGGAATACGTCCCCCCTGCGGGTGTAGTTCCCTTCGGATTTGGTTGGCACGCTGGCGGCGTAACAGACCTTGGCGCCGCCGTCATTTCGGGCATGGGCTTCCCAGTCCTGGAATTTGCCCAGAAACTCGGCCCGTGCCCCGACCGTGCCGCCGAACAGCATGGCCGAAACGACGAGTACGAATAAAGACGATTGGAAAAGCTGCGTGGTTTTCATACACAACGTGATATACCGGACCCTCACGGGTTCGCAAGTCCCGTCACGAGATGACGCATAATCGAAGCAAGGCCGTTATAGATGTCCGACCCCCTGATCTGTGAAGTGACCCGTGGCACAATGGTCGAAAGCCGCCATCGTGTGCACGCCATGGTGTGCGATGCCACCGGCCCGGTCAAAACCTGGGGCGATCCGGATTTGATGTTTTATCCGCGCTCGGCGATCAAGTTCATGCAGGCGCTGCCGCTGATCGAAAGTGGTGCTGCCGATGCCCATCATATCAGCGTTGCCGAGCTGGCTCTGGCTTCGGCATCCCATTCCGGCACGAAACTGCATGTCGACGCCGTCGCCGAATGGCTATCCAGGATCGGCCTCGGACATGATGATCTCCGCTGCGGACCGCATCTGCCATACGACGTTTCATCCGCGCATGATCTCGTTCGTGACGGTGACGAGCCGACAAGGCTCAACAACAACTGTTCCGGCAAACATACGGGTTTTCTGACCACGGCGTTGCATATGGGCGAGCCGACGGAAGGCTACCTTGATCCGGACCATCCGATCCAGCGTCGGCTGTATGACATCATGACCACGCTGGGCGGACAGGATCTGGCCGATACCGGGCGCGGCCTGGACGGGTGCGGCATTCCGGTTTACGGCATGACCCTGACGGCACTGGCGATGTCGGCACAGAAAATGGCCGATCCATCAAATCTCGGCGAGGCCCGCGGCAAGGCCGTCAGGCGCATCCTGGCCGCTGTCATTGCGGAACCGTTCATGGTCGGCGGGCCTGCCCGGTTCGATACCGACGTCATGCTTGCCCTCAACGGAAAGGCCGCGACCAAGGGCGGCGCGGAGGGGGTTCATGTCGCCGTTCTGCCTGAAAAAGGTCTTGGTATCGCGCTCAAGGTCGAAGACGGGGAAAAACGCGCCGGGAATGTCGCCATGGGGCATTTGCTGATGGAAGCCGGTGTTATCGGCGCGGACGAAAGCCTTGCGCTCTGCGAACATCTTCAACCGACAATCTATAACGCCGGCAGTGATTCCGTCGGCTTCATCCGGATCAGACAATAAACGGGTAATATCCGGTTAGTCGTTGTACGCCATCGGCGGTGGCTGGCGATAGGCCTCGGCGGCGCGTCTGAATTTCGGCCCGCCGTGCCTGCCCTTTTCTGCATCTTCGGTTGGCCCGCCCGGCCGCAACGGCCGGGGCGCGAACCGTCCCATCGACAAAACCCGGTCATACATTACCAGCGCCCCGGCAACACCGACATTGATGCAGAACTTCGTCGGTATCTGGATGACGTGATCACAACGCGCCAGCATTTCAGGTGACAGCTCACCCCGTTCCGGGCCCAGAATATATGCAGCCTGAGGCGGATGGTGAAAACTCGGCAACGCGATGGAATCATCAAGCAGTTCGACGCCGACCACCTTGCAGCCCTGCGGCAGCATCATCGCATCGATATCCGGAAACTCATAAAACGGCAGATGTGCCACGGAATCCGATGTGTCGGCGCGTTTGCCGATGCGTCGCGTGTAATTTGCCTGAACCGTAAAAACGAAACTGGCATCAAACGCATGCGCAGACCGGAACAGGTTTCCGACGTTCATTTCCTTAGAGACGCCTTCGACGCCGATACCAAAAAATCCCCGCATGTGCCTTCCAGTTTCCTCGACGAAATTGCCGCGCTTCGGACAGAACCTTATATATCCCCGATAAAGTCTTGTCTTGGGTTGTGCCGTTCTGTTTTTATCCTACCCGCTGGTATTACACGATACGAACCAGAAAATTTCAGACCATTCCGGTCTTTTCAAGAAGGAGCCAGGCATGCGCGCCGTAGTTTGCGGAAGCTTTGACGATGAAACGCAACTTGGTGTCGGCGAGCTGCCGTCCCCGGACCTGCCGGCTGGCTATGTGCGTATTGCAGTGCGCGCCGCCGGGGTCAACTTTGCCGACACACTAATGGTCAAAGGACAATATCAGGTCAAACCGCAACTGCCGTTTGCGCCGGGTCTCGAAGCCGCCGGCTTCATCACCGAAGTATCAAGCGATGTCGCGGGTTTCAGCGTCGGTGACCGGGTCATGGCAACGCTCGAGCACGGGGCCTATGCCGAGGAAGCCGTGGCCAAGGCATCGAATGTTTACGTTATTCCCGACAAGATGACGTTCGTCGAAGCCGCTGGTTTTCCGATCGTTTACGGCACCTCGCATATCGGCCTCGTCAACAAGCTGAATGTCCAGCCGGGGGAGACCCTTCTGGTCCATGGCGCTGCCGGCGGTGTCGGCCTGACGGCGGTCGAAATCGGCAAAGCTCTGGGGGCCCGCGTCATCGCCACGGCGGGGGGGGCCGACAAGCTTGCGATCGCAAAAAAATACGGCGCCGACGACCTGATCGATTACCGGACGGAAGACATCCGCGAGCGGGTCAAGGCCCTGACCGACGGCCGGGGGGCTGACTGCGTGTATGATCCTGTCGGCGGCTCGGCATTCGATGCCAGTCTGCGGGCCATCGTGCAGGGGGGGCGCATTCTTGTCGTCGGCTTTGCCAGCGGCACGGTGCCGCAGATTCCGGCAAACATCCTTCTGGTCAAGAACATCACCGTCATCGGATATTACTGGGGCGCACACCGGGTGCTTGACCCGGAACTGATAACCCATTCCTTTAACGAGTTGCTGACGTGGTACGCCGACGGAAAATTGAAACCGCATGTTTCGCACGTCTTCCCCATGGAAGATTTCGGACAGGCCCACGACACCCTGATCGGACGCAAATCGACCGGCAAGGTCGTGATTCTGACCGGTGATTCCAAAAAAGGATAACCCGAACGGGCAGGCGCCTTGCCCCCGTGGGCCGTAGAGTGGTGAACGCATGAAGATCGGAACCAAGCTCGCCATCTGCTTTGTCGCCCTCGCTGTCGTACCGCTGGGTGCGGCATCCGTCGTCTACCTGCGGGCGACGTCGGAATTTGGTGCGGAAATGGCCGAGCGGGGCAAGGCACTGCTGGCTGAACGCATCAATCGTGATTTGCGGCGCGCCACGGAGTTGGGTGCCGTCAGCATCGAACAGGCCCGCGACAATATCTCCCGGGAGGTCCGTTTTCTGGCCGGAGATATCGCCGCGCGGTTGTCCGCTGGCAGCGACGTCGCCGAACCGCCCGAAACGGCCAGTGGGTTCCTCCTCGGCGAAGAGACCGGCGGCACAGCGCCGAACGGGTCCAGACGGATCGACCTGCAGAACATGAGCGTGCACATCGCCAATGATGCCGAGCGTGACCGTATCGCCGGGATGCTCAAGCAGTTATCCGGTATCCACGTTCTTGCGCGAACCGTCTATCTGCGGAACCGGGGGGCCATAGACACGATCAGCGTTACCTTCGAACGCGGTCTGACGACTTCATTTCCCGCCATGGCCGCCAGCTTTGACGGCGATCCGCGTGAACAAAACTGGTATCTCAGGACCCTCGAGACGGCATCCCCCGCCTGGTTCGACGGTGCTGACGACATACCGGGGCGGATATCTGCAACGGCGCCGGTTCAGCTTGCCGATGAGCAGCTTGCCGGCGCGGTGCGCATATCGACACGGCTCGATGTGCTGCTGTCACAGTCACTGGACAGCACACGGCTGCCGCCGGAATCCAGTGCATACCTGATTTCCGTCCCGAAACATGATCCGGAATTGATGCCACATGAAGTCGCGACTTATACGCCGGAGAGTAACCGCTGGGCCGTCCTGGAACGGCCGCGGCCGTTGACGCTCTACGGGGACGACGCCTGGCTCAAGGTGGTCAGTGATATCCGGACCGGGGTGCCCGGGCTTGAATATGTCGTGACTGACGGTCGGTCTGAGGCCTGGGCGTTCGGCCCCGCCGGCACCACATCGAACGCGGCGTATCATATCGCCGTCGCGTTCCCGACCGGCATCATCGACGAGGCCCGGACCCGGGTTGGCGAGACCGTTCAGCAGTCGTACCGCGCACAGCTGCACACGGCCATCGTCTTTGCCCTGATAGCCGGGCTGATTGCCGCCGGGCTGGCCGTGTTCGGCGCCAAAACCCTGACCAGTCCGGTCCGGCGGCTGCATGAAGCCGCCGCGAAACTGGCCCGGGGTGATTTTTCGGTCCGCATTGAAAATACCGGCGGCGATGAACTCGGCGACCTTGCCCGCGGATTCAACCGCATGGTCCCGGCCCTGGAAGAACAGATCCGCGTCAAACGCGACCTGCACGCGGCGCAGGAAATCCAGCAACACCTGATGCCCGCAACCGCCCCGGCGATCGATGGATTCGATATCGCCGGACGCACGATATATTGCGACGAAACCGGCGGCGATTATCAGGACTATGTGCCGCTGGGGGGCGAGGGTTATGCCGTCGTCATCGGCGACGTCACCGGACACGGCGTCGGTGCAGCGCTGCTGATGGCGTCCGCCCGCGCCGTGCTGCGTGCAAACGCACCGCATGAGCGAACAGCCGCACGTGTGCTTGGCGCCGTCAACAGACAGCTCGCCGCCGATAGCCCAGGTGGCCGTTCGCTGACGCTCTTTTACATGGAACTCAAGGCCGGCAAACGGGATTTCAAATGGATTTCGGCCGGACACGAACCTGCCATGGTCTATGACCCAAAATCGGACAGCTTCACCATGCTGGACGGCGAGGATATTCCGCTTGGCGTGGACGCCGACTGGTCATTCAACGGCAAGAAATCCAGATTGCCGGAACGAGGACTACTTGTCGCCTATACGGACGGCCTCCGCGAAGCATTAAGTGCTCACGGAGAGCAGTACGGGCTGGAACGGCTGAAAACAGTCATTCGCGAATCGCATAAACGCGGCTGCACCGCCGTGCTGAATGCCGTACTCGCCGACCTCGAACAGCACCGGGGCCCGGCGAAAGCCAAGGACGATGTTTCCGTCCTGGTTATCCGACCGGTCTAGCCAGGATACACCGGCGGCGCCTCAGGCGTGTTCATACTCAGGCGTATTCATAATTGTTTGCCGTTACCGCCCCGTTGACGGTTTCCCCGTCCGATGACAGCGGCAGCCTGAGCGTCGTTGTCTGCAATTGTACACGGCGGGCGGACGTCCAGATAGTGCGATGGACCATCGGTTGCCTGCGTTCGATCAGAATCGGCAAAAGGCGCGCATTCACAAAGCCATAGCCTTCGACCTTATCGGCGTAATAGGTCTTGCCGGTCAGTTCCCGTCCCGAAGCTTCCGTCATCGCGGTTCCGAAAAACCGGTAATAGAAGTCGAGCGGCGGGCCGACGAAATCAATCATCGCCAGGTAGGGAATCAGATTCGGCGGCAACTCTTCCAGCTTGAAGACCTGCCTGGGCGGACCGATCCCATCGCCACGGATATCATTCCAGTAGATATAGGCTGCATAAACCGGAAGTTCGGCAATACTCTGCAGAGAGATTTCCTTACTCTCCACAATCCGGTCAAAGATGTCCGAACTGTATCCGAACATGCTAACCTCCCAAGACGGGCTGGATACAGTTCCGCAGGAACTGCTCCTTCACGCTACACTAAGCCCAAGCGACGCCTGCAAGCAACGTATCTGCAGATGTCGTCTATCGTTCTTCCCAAAACGGCACTTCTGGGATATCTCTTATGTCTGTTAAAACTGGAGGCTACGACATGCTGATCACGCTACGGCGCTTCGCTATCCTGGTGCTGGCTCTTTCCGCCATCGGCGGACTGAGCGCATGCTCCCCCGAAGTCGGATCGAAGGAATGGTGCGAAGATATGAAGGAAAAGCCGAAAGGTGACTGGTCTGCCAACGAGGCAGCCGACTTCGCCAAGCACTGCGTCCTCTAGGTATTCCACTCACTCGCCCTGCCTGCGAAACGACTAGAGCTGACGGAGGTACGGAATAAGGTCCAGGGACGGCGGATCGGCCGGCACCTGGGTCAACAGGGCGTGAACCTGAGCGCGGTGATGCGTGGCATGATTGAACATGTGCGCGAAAACGGTACGGCGCCTGTCGGTACCGTCTGCACCGATGAATGTCGTATACGAGAATTCGACCTCAAGAGCTGCCGCATCATGGCTGTCGAGGAAATCGATGATGATGTCGTTTTCCACATCCCGTTCACGAATAAAGGTTTCCCGGTCTGCACAGACGATCTGATCCAGCCCCGAAACCTGATAGGGCTTGTCTTCCATCCGGCCGCGCCACAGCCGGTCCACAAGCAACAGATGATTGACCGTGCCGTGGATCGACCCGAAAAACGCTTCGCGCGGCTTCACGTAGTCAGCTTCATCGATTGCGCAGATGGCGTCACTGATCCGGTCGTTCGCCCACTTGTTGTAGCGCGCCATCATCTTCAGATGCTCAAGCATGATCTATCCCCACGCCGTGTTTTCGATGCCAGCAATGCTGAACCTGTTCCGCTCAAATGAAAAGAGCTGCCCGGGCATTCACCGCCGGGACAGCTCTTTCATTGATTCGCCTGTAGAGAGGATCAGGCCTGCCAGAACGGCTTGGCGCTCTCGCGGGCGGCGTCTTCAGGTGTGATCCCCATGTCTTCGAGCAGGCTGTAATTCAGCCGGGCCAGATGCTGGCGCTGACGCAAACGGGTTTCCCATACCTGCATCAGATCCAGACCACGTTCCGGCATGACGAATACGGCAACGGCCAGCGACTTTACGAGGCTGCGGCCATATTCCAGAGCAAAGGGAAAGCTTTTCAGGATGCTGTTCATGGTACGTCTCCGTTCGTGTCCTTCATGCGGGGCATCGGCCTATTCCGTGCGCCCCGTCGATGCCGGAATTGATACACCCGTCCTGATCGCAGGAACAAACGACATTATCTCATTTTCGGATTAGTTTTTCTTATTTGAATGTTATGGTAACAATTATAATATTATTTAATAACAACAATTTATTATAATTTTTAATATACCGGTTTAATTACAAGACAAATATTTTATCATGGAAATAATACAAAAATGCAACGCCGCCTTCCCTCATTGAATGCCTTACGGGCCTTCGAGGCCGCGGCCCGGCATTTGAGCTTCACCAAGGCTGCGGATGAGCTCAACGTGACGCAGGCCGCGGTATCGCATCAGGTCAAGGCGCTGGAAGACCAGATCGGTATCATGCTTTTTCAGCGCCGCAATCGCCAACTGATCCTGACCGATGCCGGGCAGACCCTGCTGCCCGATCTGATTGACGCCTTCGATGCCATGGATTCCGCATTGGCGCGGGTCAAACGCCGCGATCAGGCCGGCATTCTGACGGTCGCCACCATGGACAGCCTGGCCGCCACGTGGCTGATGCCCCGGCTCGGCCGATTCCGCGACGAAAACCCCGATATCGATATTCGTCTGGCCACATCCGATGTCGCCGCCGATTATGCCCGTGACGGCATCGACATCGGCATCCGTTACGGACGCGGCAACTGGCCGGGACTGGTAGCCGAAGAGCTTTTGCGGGAAGATATCTTTCCCGTCTGCTCGCCGGAACTGATCGAACGTGCGCCGGGCCTCAAAAAACCCGCCGATCTGCGACATTTTCCCCTGATCCACGATGACATGACAGAAGACTGGAATATGTGGCTGAACGCGGCGGGGCTCCATGATATCGATCCGACGCGCGGCACCGGGTACACCCATTCCAATCTGGTCATCCAGGCAGCGATTAACGGCGAGGGGGTCGCCCTGGGGCGTGGCCTGCTGGTTGCCGATCCGATCGAGACCGGCAAGCTGGTGGCGCCTTTTGATCTGGCCCTCAACGCCGAGTACCGCTATTACGTCGCCTGCACCGATGCCAATTACGACCGCCCGAAAGTCCGCGTTTTCAGGGAGTGGCTGATGCGCGAGGCCCGGGAAACCGCAGCCAGGCTGGCGGCGAAGAAAAGCTTTGAGGGAAAACATACATGAGCAACCCGTTTATCATGGCAATCCGCAACAACCCGGACCAGTTTCTGGGCGAGCTGGAAACAGGCGAGATCAAAGCCATTACCGAAGCATGCGTGGCGCATCTCGAAGCCCGCGCCAAATCCGGGGACGGCGCCGCGCCGGGGGCCCTGCAGGCGCTTTACAGGGCGCTGGCCAACGTCGAGATCTAACTCTTCAGCGCTTCCAGATCCGTATAAAGGTCCAGCGCTTCCGGGTTGGCCAGGGCTTCCTTGTTCTTGACCCCGCGGCCATGGACGATATCGCGCACGGCAAGTTCGGTGATCTTGCCCGACTTTGTCCGCGGAATATCCTGAACCGCGATGATTTTCGCCGGTACATGGCGCGGCGTGCAATGGCTGCGAATTTGCTGACGGATTTTCTGCTCCAGCACCTCATCAAGCACAATCCCGTCCCTGAGCACGACAAACAGCACCACCCGCACGTCGTGATCCCATTCCTGACCAATGACAATGCTTTCCTGGATTTCCTCGAGCTTTTCGACCTGACGGTAAATTTCCGCGGTCCCGATCCTGACGCCACCCGGATTGAGCGTCGCATCGGAACGTCCGTAAATGATGATCCCGTCGTGTTCACTCAGCATGATGTAGTCGCCGTGCGTCCAGATATTCGGGAACATCTCGAAATAGGCGGCCCGGAAACGGGCATCGCCGGGATCGTTGAGGAACCCCAGCGGCACGGTCGGAAAAGGCCGCGTGCAGACCAATTCCCCCTTTTCACCCTTTATGGACCGGCCTTCCTCGTCAAAGACATCGACCGCCATCCCCAGAAATCGCATCTGGATTTCACCGCGCCACACCGGCGCGGTTGGATCACCGCCGCAGAAGCAGCCCATAATGTCGGTGCCGCCCGAGAACGACACCAGCTGGATGTCCGGCTTCACCGCATCATAGACATAATCGAAACCTTCCGGCGCCAGCGGCGATCCTGTGGAGCACAGCATCCGCACGGATGAGAGATCATGCGTATCACGCGGCCGGAGCCCCGCCTTGCCGAGCGCATCGATGAACTTCGCCGAGGTCCCGAACAAGGTCATCTTTTCTGCGTCGGCAAAATCGAACAGCACATTCCCCGACGGATGGAACGGCGAGCCGTCATACAGTAAAAGCGTTGCCCCCCACGCGATGTTTGTCGCCAGCCAGTTCCACATCATCCAGCCGCATGTGGTAAAGAAGAAGACACGGTCCCCCGCACGGACATCACAATGCAGCATCTGTTCAGACGCGTGCTTCAGCAGTGTGCCGCCCTGACCATGCACGATGCATTTCGGCGCCCCCGTGGTGCCGCTCGAGAACATGATGAAAAGCGGGTGTTCGAACGGCAGTTGCCGGAAATCGATTTCACCGGGGCGCAGATCTTTTGCGGCATCACCAAGGGTGACCGCATTCTCAATCGGTCCCGTGCCGGCGTCTTCATCCCCATACGGCAGAAGCACGACCTTTTCCACGCTGGGGAGCTGGCGGGCAATAGCCGCCGTCTTGTCGCGCACGTCGTGCCGCTTGCCGTTGTACCAGTAGCCATCAGTACAGAACATAATCTTGGGTTCGATCTGGCCGAACCGGTCGAGAACCCCCTGCTCGCCGAAATCGGGAGAACATGACGACCAGACGGCGCCGAGCGCGTTCGTCGCCACCATCGCGATAATCGTTTCCGGCATGTTCGGCAGATACCCGCAAACCCGGTCTCCTTCGCCGACGCCGTATTTCTCCAGAACCTGCACCATGATCGACACCTGATCGTACAACTCGTCAAAGCTGATCCGGCGCGAGACCCTGTTCTCACCGTTGAAGACCATTGCTTCGCCGTCACCGCGATGGCGCAGCATGTTTTCAGCAAAGCTGAGACGCGCATCCGGAAACCATCTGGCCCCCGGCATCCTGTCCGCATCAACAAGCGCCCGCTCGCCGCGTGTTTCAGCAATGATGCCGGCATCATCCCAGACCGAGGTCCAGAACTTTTCGAGCTCGGTGACCGAAAATTTCCACAACCCGCGGCTATTGCCGAGGCTGACGTTCCAATCCGCCTCGACCTTTTTTCGGAAGCGCGTGATTTCCGCGCCGTCGATCTGTGCCTGACTCGGCTGCCAAAGTGGTGTGTTCAAAATATCCTCCCGAAGCAGACCTGTTTAAGGTCCGAATTATTACCCCATCGACTTTATTCTTGTTCAGTGCCGTCTCTTCCCGCCTTGCCCAGAAATGCCCGGGCCCGCGCCCTGTGAGCATCGGTAACGTGGCCTGAAACCGCCCGCCACGCCGCCCAGAAAACCGCCGCATCATCGGTGAAACCGAGACCGGCGATAAAATCCGGTACCATATCCACGGGAATGACGAAATAGGCGAGCGCCGCCATCAATGTAACTCTGACCCTTTTCGGTGTATTCGAATCGGTCGCGCAATAGTATGCCGCCACCGCTTCATCGGTAAACGGGATACGCCCCAGTGTCCGCCGCGCCTTGTCGACAAATCCTTCGCTGACGATCTTTTCGTTTTCTTCCGGGGTCCGGCCCACGTTGTCGCCCACCCATTCTCTTGATAAACAGTTATGCTCGAGCATCAGGAGGATACGAATATGGACGTCAAAGGTCACGCAGCGATCGTTACGGGGGCGGCGTCCGGACTTGGTGCGGCTACCGCGAGAACCCTCGCGGCAAAGGGCGCAAAAGTCTCCCTGCTCGATCTCAATGCTGAGAATGCGGGTGCACTGGCCGACGACATCGGCGGCCTGGCCATCGGCTGCGATGTCACAAGCGCGGAAAGCGCCGAAGAGGCCGTGCAGGCGGCACGTGACAAGCATGGCCCTGCCCGCATTCTGGTGAGCTGCGCCGGCATCGCACCGCCAAAACGCATTGTCGGACGGGATGGCCCGCAGCCTCTGGAAGCATTCTCGAACGTCATCAGGGTCAATCTGATCGGCACGTTCAATCTGATGCGTCTGGCCGCAGCCGACATGCTGTCACAGGACCCGCTTGAAACCGGCGAAAGGGGCGTCATCATCAACACCGCCTCGGTCGCCGCCTTCGACGGTCAGATCGGCCAGTCGGCCTATGCCGCATCCAAGGGCGGGGTCGCGGCGATGACCCTGCCGGCCGCACGTGAAATGGCGAAAAGCGGGGTCCGGGTTCTGGCCATCGCACCGGGGATTTTCGGCACACCCATGCTCTACGGCCTCCCCGAAGAGGTGCAGACGGCCCTGGGAGAAAGCGTGCCGTTCCCCTCGCGGCTCGGTGATCCGGCGGAATATGCCTCTCTTGTGCTGCACATGATCGATAACGTGATGCTGAACGGCGAAGTGGTCCGGCTTGATGGCGCATTGCGCATGGCGCCGCAATGACCCTCCGGCACATCTTTCTGTCGTTGCTGCTGGTCCTTGCGGCCACGGGCAATGCACAGGCCCAGACAACCGATTACAAATACAAGCCCAACAGTGTGTTCGGCACCAGCGATGTCCGGGTCAGGGCGGACTCACGGGTTTATCCCTGGACCGCTGTCGGCCGCTTCAATAAGGCCGGACGCGGTCATTGTACCGCAACCGTCGTCGCCCCCCGGCTTGTCGTCACCGCCGCACACTGTGTCGTCGACCGTTACACCGATGGCTACATGGCACCGGATAAGCTCCATTTCGTTGCCGGCTGGGATCGCGGCGAATATCTGTTTCATTCCATCGCCGTGGAGATCCACCCCGCCCCCGGTCATGATCCCCTGCGGCCCGCAACGCTGTCCGCCGTCGCCGTGGACTGGGCACTGATCGTCCTTGAACAGGATCCGAGCCCGGTAACCGGGATTCTCCGCCCGGCCATGTTCTCGGAAAAGATTTTCTGGGAACTGCGCAAGGCCAACACGATCTATACCCAGGCCGGCTACAGCGGCGACCGGGGCCAGGTCCTGACGGCACACCCGGATTGCAAATTCTGGGGATTTACCAAAGGACTCAATATTGCCGAACACGGCTGCCAGGCCGTTCCCGGCGACAGCGGCTCGCCGATCATATTTTCGGACGGCAAGGAATACCGACTGGCCGCGGTCCATTCGGCGCATACCAAGAACCGCGTCGGCGGTAAGGGTTTTGCGGTGCCGACGTCGGCATTCATGAAAGCACTTGAAAAACTGTCCGCAAAGTTTCCGGCCAATTAGGGCCTGAAATCAGATGCCGGCGGCCACCTTGTCCATGAATTTTGCCAGCTCGATATCCAATGCCGTGACCCCGCCGGCGTCGTGTGTCGCCAGGGTCACATCCACGGTTGCATAGACATTGAACCATTCCGGGTGGTGATCCATCTTTTCGGCTTTCAGAGCGACACGGCTCATGAACCCGAACGCCTGGTTGAAATTCCTGAACTTGAAACTGTGCTGGATCGCATCCCGGCCATCGACTTCGGACCATCCCTGAAGTTCTTCCAACGCGCGGGCACGATCTTCACCACTCAGTTTTTCCGCCATGATTTTCTCCTCTTACGTTGACGTGAGGGTGCGGACCCGATGCGGTGCCGTCAAGCCGAGAGCGGGGAATTTTGCAGCAACCGTTCGAGAGACTGAAGAAGCATTTCGCGGGTAAACGGCTTCAGCAATACAGCGTCGGCACCGAGCTTGGCACTGTTGCCAAGATACATCGCGTTTCCCGACATGGCGAGGATCGGCACATCCGATATAAGCTTGCGCAGCGCCATGATCACGGCGATCCCTTCCATTCCCTCCATGACGATGTCACTGAGCACGATGTCCGGACGGCGGGTACGGGCAGCTTTCAGTCCGGCGCCACCCTCATCTGCTTGCGTCACCGAGTAGCCTGCACTTTCGAGCACGCCGGCCAGAACTGTACGCAGGTCTTCATCGTCTTCGATAATCAAAACATGAGGCATACCGAACTCTAGGTCTGCGCAGACCCACGCGCGATTAACATCACTTCACGAAAGAGCGAGGTGCGAAGCCAGGTGCGACATTCAGACAACACCCGAAAACATTTGGGCACATTTCGGGCACAGCGGAAAATTCTCCACCGTCGAAAATGGCTGTAAGTCATTGAGAATAATGGTGGAGCCGAGGGGAATCGAACCCCTGACCTTCGCATTGCGAACGCGACGCTCTCCCAACTGAGCTACGGCCCCGCACCGGTTCCGCCGGGGGAAAAAGCATCCCGACGGGCGCGGAATATCGGTCCGAAGCCGATTTCTGTCAAGTCGATACAAGCTCCGGCCGTCATCGGCAGCGGCGGCAGCGCATGTCGGCACTTTCCGTTTGCGGTTTGTTTGCGGGCGTTGCCATACGGTACTTCCGATGGATATCGCCGCCCGCGAAACGCGCGCGACACTTGCGCCATCCGGCAGGGGCAATTACCTTTAGCTCCGCTTCTGGCGGGCGCGGCCTGCGGACCTGAGAGGAACAACATGGACGTCATTATCGGCCCGGGACTGGCCCTCATCTATCATCTGATCGAACTTTATACGTGGGTGCTGATCATCGGCGTCATCATGAGCTGGCTGATCGCCTTCAACGTGATCAACCTGTCGAACCAGTTCGTCCGCATGATCTATGATGTCGTGACGCGGCTGACGGAACCTCTGCTGGGCCCGATCCGCCGGTTCATGCCGGACCTCGGCGGCGTCGACATTTCACCGGTCATTCTGATCCTGCTTTTGTGGTTCGCCAAGGATGTCATCTATCGCCTTGCGTTGCGCGTTGGCTGATGCGCCAAGCCCGTTTCACCCCGTTCCGGACGGCCTTCAGGTTCGCTTGCGCGTGAGCCCGAAAGCATCACGTGATGCCATCGGCGGTGTGGTCGCCGACGCACAAGGATATGGCGTCCTCAAGATTGCGGTCACCGCCGTTCCCGAGAAAGGTAACGCCAATGCGGCGGTCATCAAGCTGCTTGCCAAAGCCTGGCGGCTCCGGAAATCGGATCTGCACATCGTACAGGGCGCAACCGACCGCAATAAGACACTGCTGATCGCCGGCGACGGCGCGGCGATACATCGCCGGTTGAGCCCGCTGCTCGACGCGACGAACGACATAAGCTGAAAGGATACAGACGCATGAGCGACGCCACCATCATCGACGGCAAGGCTTTCGCCGTCGGCCTCCGTGAACGGGTCGCAGGCGAGGTCGCAACACTGACATCGACGCACGGGATCAAGCCGTGCCTGACCGTGATCCTTGTCGGCGAGGACCCCGCCAGTCAGGTCTACGTCCGCAACAAGGGCACCCAGACCGAAGAGGCCGGCATGACGTCTGTGACGCACCGGCTCGATGCCACAACGCCCGAGGAAACCTTGCTGTCCCTCATCGCCAGGCTGAACAACGATCCAGGCTGCAACGGCATTCTGGTGCAGTTGCCGCTACCCGATCACATCGACGAGAGCAAAGTGCTGGCCGCCATCGATCCCGACAAGGACGTCGACGGCTTTCACGTGATTAACGTCGGCCGCCTGTGGACCGGCCAAAGTGCGCTGGTTCCCTGTACGCCCTACGGCTGCCTGTTGATGCTGAAAGATCATTTCCACGGCAAGCTGTCCGGCAAACGTGCGCTGGTGCTCGGCCGGTCCAACATCGTCGGCAAGCCGATGGCGGCGCTTTTGCTGGCCGAAAGCTGCACCGTCTCCATCGCCCATTCACGGACCGTCGATCTGCCGGAACGCTGCCGGGAAGCGGACATTCTCATCGCCGCCGTCGGCCGTCCGGAAATGGTTCGGGGCGACTGGGTCAAGCCGGGGGCGGTCGTGATCGATGTCGGCATCAACCGCGTACCGGCGCCGGAAAAGGGCGAGGGTAAATCGAAACTGGTTGGCGACGTCCACTTTGCCGAGGCAGCAGAAGTCGCATCCGCGATCACCCCGGTACCGGGCGGCGTCGGGCCGATGACGATCGCCTGCCTGCTCCGCAACACGCTGGTCGCGGCGTGCCTGCAGAACGGCCTCGACGCACCGGATATCTGAAGCGGCCTAGACCGGCAGCCTTTACCTGATCGGCTGAGCCCGTATACTGAAGTCGCCTATCCAAGTGCGGCTAGGGTTCCGCTGTTTCACAGGTCCGGACCGAGCGCCGTTATGAGCCGTGTACGGCAGACACCCGAGGACGAAAAATCTAGAGGGGTTGGAAGGGCATGCGCATGCATGTCTTTTAACAACCGACTGCGGGTATCCTTATGACCGTCACTGCTTTCCTTCTCGTCCTCGCCGCCGCTTTCTGCCACGCCACCTGGAACTTTTTCGTCAAACGCCTGAACGGCGGTGCCGAGCTTGCATGGATGTTCGCCGTCGTCTCCAGCATCATTTACATGCCGGTGGCGATTTTCGTGTTCATCATGGAGAAACCCGTTTTCGGGTGGCTCGAATTGGGATTCGTCGTCGGCAGCGCGATCATTCACCTCGGATACTTCCTGCTTTTACAGGCCGGTTACCGCAGCGGCGACCTGTCGCTGGTCTATCCGACAGCACGCGCCACCGGGCCGCTGCTTTCGGTCTCCATGGCGGTCCTGATTCTGGGTGAGGCCATCACCGTACAACTGGCCGTCGGCGCCGCCATCATCATCATCGGTGTGGTCAGTCTGACCGGGGGCTTCGCCAGACGTCCGGACAACTTTCGCACCTCGCTGCTGTTCGGGATCGGGTCCGGCACGTTCATCGGCTGTTATACGGTCTGGGACGCCCACGCCGTTTCGACGATCATGATCTCACCGCTGATCCTCGAAATTACCGGCCTGATCTGCCGCGCCCTGTTTCTGACGCCGATCGGTTTGCGCCGCCTGGAGACCGTCAGAAGCTTCTGGAAGGAACAGCGTCTGATCATTCTGGTCGTCGCCACGATCATGCCGCTGGCCTATATACTTGTCCTGTATGCGATGACCCTCACCCCCGTTGTCTATGTGGCGCCGCTCCGCGAAAGCAGCGTCCTGCTGACCGTGTTGATGGGCAGCATCCTGCTCAACGAAGGAGATCTCAAACGCCGGCTCGGCTGGGCGCTGGTTATCATGGCCGGGGTCACCCTGCTGGCAACCGGATAGCGTACCCCGATAGCGTCCCCCTTGGCGTTGGATCATTTTGGGTGTACACCCCGCGCCCATGAACAGTTATAACATGATCAACATGACACGCGAACCGAACGATCCACGCACCGAACTGGTGGGGTTAAGCCGTGACGAGCTCGCCGACGAACTGATGCGCCTTGGTGAAAAACCGTTCCGCGCAAAACAGCTTTGGCACTGGATCTATCATCAGGGCGAAACCGATTTCGCCAAGATGACGACGCTGTCAAAAGATTTCCGCGCCAAAATCGCCGAGACCCACAAGGTCACCCGGCCCGCCGTGGCGACTGAACAGACGTCCACCGACGGGACACGCAAATGGCTGTTCCGGCTTGCCGACGGTAAGGAAGTCGAGACCGTCCACATCCCCGAAGAAGACCGGGGCGCGGTCTGTGTGTCGAGCCAGGTCGGCTGCACGCTGGCCTGCAAGTTCTGCCATACCGGAACCCAGCCGATGGTCCGCAATCTGACCGCCGGGGAAATCGTCGGCCAGTTCATGGCGGCCCGCGACAGTTATGGCGAGTGGCCATCCCCCAGCGACGGCAGCCGGCAACTGTCGAACATCGTCATGATGGGCATGGGCGAGCCGCTGTTCAATTACGAGAACGTGGCCAAGGCGTTGACCATCATTATGGATGGGGACGGGATCGCGCTGTCGAAACGCCGCATCACGCTCTCGACGTCTGGAATCGTGCCTGAAATCGAGCGCTGCGGCGCTGAGCTTGGCGTCAACCTGGCAATCAGCCTGCACGCGGTTCGCGACGATCTGCGCGACGAACTGGTGCCGATCAACAAGAAATGGCCGATCGCGGAACTTCTCGATGCCTGCCGACGTTATCCGACATCGTCGAACGCGCGGCGCATTACGTTTGAATACGTCATGCTGGCGGGCGTCAACGACACCGACGCCGATGCCCATGAACTGGTGCGCCTGGTCAGAGGCATCCCCGCCAAGATCAACCTGATCCCGTTCAATCCCTGGCCGGGAACGGTGTATGATTGCTCGTCAAACAATCGCATCCGCCGCTTTGCCGAGATCGTCAATGATGCCGGCTATTCATCCCCGGTGCGGACACCCCGCGGCCGCGACATCATGGCCGCCTGTGGCCAGTTGAAGTCGGCCAGCGAACGGGCCCGCAAATTCTCGGATCGCGCCGAGACCGCATAACCGCCAACTTCTGGTCCCGGTCTTGCATCCCTTTTCGATAGTTTAAAGGAAGGGGAGAGATCATGTTCGACAAATCAGACAACGTGAATGCCTATACCGCCGCCGCCTTGCCATCGGCCGGCGTATCGGCCAACAGCAAAGACAAGCCGGTGCTGGATCAGGAAGCCGCCTGGAAAAGCGACTTTCGCCGCACTCTGGAAGAGATCAGAGACAAGGGTTTTGGCACATACACGGAAGAGCTGAGAGCAAAGAAGCTTGAGGAATTGCGGGAGAAAATCCTAGCTTCTATGGGGCTTTCCGAAGATGACCTGGAAAACATGAACCCGGAACAGCGCAACAAAATCGAAAAGATGGTTGCCCTTGAAATCCAGAAGCGACTCGCCGCGGAAGGCGCCCTCGAGGAGGGCAATACGGCGCATCTCAGTTCGCCCGATGCCCTCGCGGATCAGGTCCGCTCAGCGCCCAACAATCTCGGCACGGGTGTGTTGCTGATGCAGCAGCTCGACTCAAATACTGACGCGGCGCCGAAAAAAGAAGAACAGACCGGGTAATCTTTGCCGCCTGCCCGGCAGGGATGATCATACATTCTTTGCAGAAATCGCTTAACCGGCGTATGAGTAGAGCGTTAAATCTTTACTCATGAAACCGGACGTGTCCTTGAATCATCAGCGCCCGATACCCGAAGCGATCCGCATCGCAACAAGCCTGTCACCCGTAGCCGTGCGGCTGGGCGATACCTTGCTGGCGGAGAGTCGCGCGTCGCTGGTTCTGCATGAGCCGGGCTATCCGCCGCGATACTATTTTCCCCGGCTCGACGTCAAAATGAAGCTGTTCAAACCTTCGGACAAAACCTCCAACTGTCCGCACAAGGGCAGGGCCACCTATCTGCATCTGGACATGGCGGATAAGCATTTGGAGAATGTTGCGTGGTCCTATGTCACGCCGCGGCTTGATGTTGCCGAGATCAGCGGATTTATCGCCTTTTACGACGAAGCCAACGGCATCACCATCGGCTGAGCCGTGCCAGGCGTCCGGATTAAGCATTTTTAAACATGCCATGGTGTCCAATCGATGCATCTTCCAATCTGAAGGAGATGTGCCGTGCTGCTGGATCCGACGACGTTCGAAGCCCTTGTCGAGGGCCTGAATGGAAAACGTGACGATCTCAAATCGGCGATGGACGGCATGCCGGCGCTGCCCGATGACGGGCCGCCGGCCCTGAAAGGCCTGGAGCGCGCACAGGTTCTGCTTTCATTCGGGCTGACAGAACGTGATCTGGACTATATGGGCGACGAACAACGCGCCAAGGTCGATGAGGTCATCAACCGCGTCATGACCGTTCACGCGTTCGCCTGAAACCCGGAAATCCCTCGCTGAGGGATCTGCAATACAAGAGCGGAATCCGAACCGGCTTTACGAAGCGGATGGGATCAATATACTGCGCCCGCTTTTCCAACTTCCAAATCTGAAAGCGCAGGCGCATGAGCAACGACGTCAAAAAGGTGGTTCTCGCATACTCGGGCGGTCTCGACACCTCGGTTATCCTGAAATGGCTGAAAGACACCTATAATTGCGAGGTGGTAACCTTCACGGCCGATCTCGGCCAGGGGGAAGAAGTCGAACCGGCGCGCAAGAAGGCCGAGATGCTCGGCATCAAGGAAATCTACGTCGAAGACCTGCGCGAGGAATTCGTCCGCGACTACGTCTTTCCGATGTTTCGCTCCGGCGCGATCTATGAAGGCACCTACCTGCTCGGCACCTCGATCGCGCGGCCGCTGATTGCCAAGCGCCAGATCGAAATCGCCCGTGAAACCGGCGCCGACGCCGTGTCCCACGGCGCCACCGGCAAGGGCAATGATCAGGTCCGTTTTGAACTTGGCTATTATGCGCTCGAACCCGGCATCAAGATCATCGCCCCTTGGCGCGAATGGGACCTGACGAGCCGCACCAAGCTCATCGAGTATGCCGAGAAAAACCAGATACCGGTGCCCAAGGATAAACGCGGTGAAGCCCCGTTCAGCCAGGATGCCAACCTTCTGCATATCTCGTCCGAAGGTAAAATTCTCGAAGATCCCTGGGTCGAACCAGATTACGACCACATCCTTTCCAGAATGGTGACGCCGATGGCAGCCCCGGACAAGCCGGAAGAGATTACCATCGACTTCGAGCACGGCGACCCGGTCGCCATCAACGGCGAAAAATTGAGCCCGGCAACCCTGCTGACGAAACTCAACGAGATGGGCGGGCGCAACGGTGTTGGCTGCATTGATATCGTCGAGAACCGCTTTATCGGCATGAAATCACGCGGTGTCTACGAAACCCCCGGCGGCACGATCCTGTTTCACGCGCACCGGGCCATGGAAAGCATCACCCTCGAGAAGGGCGCCATGCATACCAAGGACGAGATGATGCCGCGCTACGCGGAGCTACTGTACAACGGCTTCTGGTTCGCGCCGGAACGTGAAATGCTGCAGGCCGCCATCGACAAGGCATCCGAACGCGTCACCGGGACCGTGCGGCTCAAACTCTACAAAGGCAATGTCATCATCACCGGGCGGAAGTCGCCGAACTCGCTGTATGACGAAGCCATGGTGACCTTCGAGGAAGATGACGTTTACGATCAGCGTGATGCGCAGGGCTTCATCCGCCTGAATGCGCTGCGTCTGCGTCTGCTTGGCCGCAAGTAGTCCGATTTACCCGCCGGGGGTATGCGGATTACCCCGCAACACCCCGGTGATCCTTGGTTTTTGCGATATAGGTTGACCGGTATCCCTATTTTCTGCATGGTTACGTTAACCATACAAAAAGGGGGGTCGCAGATTATGGCTGCTCTGAAAGTCGTGCTCTATTTCTTATCGGGCTTCTGTGTCATCGGCGGGGCCGTGTGCGTCGGCATCTTCTTTCACAACGGGTCGGTCCAGGCCCTGGGCAGCGGTGCCATGCTGATGTGTGTCGGCATCGCAGGTATTCTGCTGTCGATCTTTTTCGAGCCCCTTGTCCGCGCCGTGCGCAGCTGAATACGCGGCCTAGGCCGCATCACCGCCATGAAATGACCGGAGTGTCGGGTCCCGCTCAATCCAGTAGGTGTAGAGCGCGACCGGGGCCAGGGTCAGGTTTATGCCCTTCATGGTCGCGGCCCGCGCCACACTGCCGGTCAGCACATAGGTCTTGGCCTGCGGATTGTTTTCGCTCACGAAGCTGACCATATGCTCGGGCCGTGTATCGGTCCGCACATAGGTATTGTCCCAGTCGAGATCATAGACATGATCGGGCTTTCCGGTTGCCGGATGCAATGTCAACAGATCGATGCTGCCGC
This sequence comes from Rhodospirillales bacterium, assembly GCA_965227245.1. Lineage (GTDB taxonomy): Bacteria > Pseudomonadota > Alphaproteobacteria > Rhodospirillales > Casp-alpha2 > UBA4479. The sequence continues at coordinate 783,675 of OZ245728.1, forward strand.
CCCGCCAGCTGGCGTAGTAAAGATTATCAATCGCGGATGAGCCCAGCCATTGCGACACCAGTGCCGTTTCGGCGAGACGCTGAAAGAACTGGTCCGACGGCGGTACCGGAGCAAACAGTGCCGCATAGAGCGATGGGCTGGTCAGATAGATCTTGAAATATACCTGCCGCTGGAATTTCTTCGCGTCTCGGTCGACCCGGTTGATGCGGCGGATCAGAAACGCCTGTTCCAGATAATCAAGATATTTCCGGAGCGTGTTTTTGGCGATGCCCGTCGCCTTGGCCAGATCGTCCATCGACACTTCGCGGGCCGTGTTGAACGCCAGCAGCCCGAACAGCCTGTTCAGTTCCTGCGGATCGTTGACACCGGCAAGCGACGCCAGATCCTTGTGCAGCACCCGGTCGGCGACCCCGTCGCGGATAAAGGCCGGTGCCGGCACCCCGTCCTTGCCGCTGAGAATCCCTTCCAGGAACCCCCCGAAATTGACATAACGCTGAAATTCCTGATTGAGCGCCGGCAGCCCGTTCGGCTCCAGCGTCATGCCGCCTTTCTGCAGGTCACCGCCGGCAGCGCCGAACAGCTTTTCCTCGGTACCCCGGAAGCGTAGAAATTCCAGGAATGTCAGCGGCGGCAAAACGAAGACTTCCATTTTGCCGCCCATAGCCCTGTCCCCGGACACGATGGACGGTGCCGCGGACGAGACGGCGCCGACGATTTTTGCATTGGGCCGCATTTCCGCCAGTTTCAGAAGCTGCTTCTCCCAGTCTCGGGCGTACTGCACTTCGTCGAAGAACACGTAGATTTCCGCATCCCTGTTATGCCGGTAACGGCGGCAGAACATTTCAAACAGGATCGTCAGATCGGCCGCGGTATAGCTGGGCGTGGTCAGCGAACAATACAGAATGCTGGTGGGTTTGACGCCTTTTTCGACGAGTTGCGCCACCATCTGGCGCATCATCACCGTCTTACCGGCCCGAAGCGGTCCCGCAAGCACCATCACATCGCCGGCAGCCGTCGCCATGAGGCGGTCATAAAAGGCTGGGAAAAATACCCGTTTCGGCGGATTTTTGAAGGCGACCCGGGTCGAATCCTTGAATTCCCACCAGGGATTATCGAAAGCCAGCCGATGAAACAGATCATTGTCGGTTATGGTATGCATGGGTCCTCGTCTTCATACCCAGCCGACGGTTACACTCCGGCCTCCCGTTTGCTCGGGCGCCCGATCACATGAAGATGCTCAATCGTGTGATCTTATATTATTAGATCGAAGAATTGACTTTATTTACAAGCACTGTCAACCCCTTCCGGGCGAAAGCCGTGCCGGTATACAATTTATTTCATCGCGGCAACTCGGCGTTGGATTTCAGGTATCACATCGGTTTCAAACCAGGGATTCTTTTTGATCCATGCGCTTGTCCGCCAGCTCGGATGCGGGGTTGGGATGATCCCGGGGCGGTATTCCTGCCAGGCGCGGACCGTTTCCGTCATGGTTTTCTTTCGATCCGGCCCCAAATAGTATGCCTGGGCATGCATGCCGACCAGCAAGGTCAATTGAACGCTCTTAAGGTGTGACCGTAAAGGCGCATGCCAGGTGGGGGCACATTCCGGGCGGGGCGGCAGATCGCCCCCCTTCGGATCACGGCCCGGATAACAGAACCCGGTCGGCATGATGGCGATTTTCGCGGTGTCATAGAACGCTTCGCGATCAAGGCCGAGCCAGTCCCGCAGCCGGTCCCCCGACGGATCATTCCAGGGAATCCCCGTTTCATGGACCTTCGTTCCGGGTGCCTGTCCGATGATCAGCAGCTTTGCGGTTTCACTGATCCGCACCACGGGCCGCGGCCCCAAAGGCAGATGTGCGCTGCAGATATCACACGCTTCCACCCGTGCCAGCAATTGCTGCAAACTTTCCGCGTCTTGTGTCATGATCATTTAATACCATATTCAAAACGATCATGAATGACCCTTTTAAAGGACCATGAGCTTAACACCGGATCATAAACCGCATCCACGCACCTATGCCGTGCTCGCCATTTTGGGCGCCTGCGTTATGGCCGCCGTGCTGCTGGTTGTCTCTACCGGCACAGAGATCGAAGACAGCGATGCGGAAGTGGCCAGCCTGCCGCCGCTGGTCGCAACGGAAATTCACAGCGGTCTCGGCTATGCGCTTGATGAGGTCGCCGCCCGCAAGGCGGTGCCGGCACTGTTTATCGACAGTATCGAGGTCAACCTTGACCGGATCCGCGACGTCGACGAAAAGAAGACAACCTTCTTCCGCATCATGCTGCCGATCATCGCCCGGGAAAATGACCGCATCCGGAACGAACGCGCTCAAATCAAGGCAAATCCCGACAATGTCTCCGGCAAGCTGTTTGACAAGTACGGCGTCGAGGACGGCGATGTAAAAGAACTGCTGCGCCGGGTCGATGTCGTTCCCGCATCGCTGGTGCTGTCCCAGGCGGCGCTGGAAAGCGGCTGGGGGACGTCCCGATTTGCACGCCACGGCAACAACTTTTTCGGCATGCGCACCTACGACAAGGATGCCAAGGGGATCGACCCGAAGGAGGCCGAAGGCTTCAAGGTCATGGTATTCAAGGACATCACATCCAGTGTCCGTGCTTACATGCTGAACCTGAATACGCACAGTGCCTACAAGAAGCTTCGTCAGGCACGAGCGGACCAACGCGCAAAAGGCGAGGCTCCGGCCGGCCGGCTGATGACGAATTACCTGACCGCGTATTCTGAGATTCCCGAAAAATACGGCGCGCGGTTGCGCGGCATGATGGAACGCAACAGGCTGGAGCGTTTCGACGGCGTGCGCATCGCCCGCGATTAAATGCGGGCAAGCAAGTCTTCGACATACGCCGGCACGATCTCACCTGCGGCGCCGTAGATTTTTTCGGCAAAGGACGTGGCCCCGCTGGACGGCTCCAGATTCAGTTCCACCGTATGGCCGCAGGCATAATCCCGCACCATTTCGACAAAACCCGCCGCCGGATAGACATTCCCCGACGTGCCGATCGACATGAACAGACCGGCTTTAAGAAGCGCCTGCTCGATCCTGTCCATCGCAAGCGGCATTTCACCGAACCATACGACGTGCGGCCGCAGCCCACCGGTTTCCCCACAGGCGTCACAGGCCTGCGCGACATTCAGGTCTTCACGGCAATCGGAAATGTTCCCGCAAGCGCTGCACCGGGATTTCAACAGCTCGCCGTGCATGTTGATCAGATTGCTCGAGCCCGCGCGTTCGTGCAGGTCATCGATGTTCTGCGTCACCACCAAAACCCCACCGGGCCAGCCGGCCTCAAGTTTTGCCAATGCATGGTGCGCGGCATTGGGCAGAACATCATCGGCCAGAAGACCACGGCGCCGCGCATTGTAAAACGCATGTACACGTTCGGGGTCACGGGCAAACGCGTCCGGCGTCGCCACATCCTCGATCCGGACTTTCGACCAGATTCCATCCGCATCACGAAATGTATCGAGACCGGACTCCTTCGAAATGCCGGCCCCAGTCAGAATCACGATTGCCGACCCGGGGTCGATGTTGTGCATCATGTTTCCCTTCTCCCCGGCTTGCTCTCCACCGTCCACACCATGATAATCCGGCCATCGGCAATGCCAATCCTTTGCCCTGTAATTTTCTATGGGATTCCCGAATATGATCCGCGTGCTTTTTGTCTGTCTCGGCAACATCTGCCGCTCACCCACCGCCGAAGGGGTTTTCCGCGAACTGGTGCGCCGCGAGGGCCTGAGTGCCGAGATCGCCACCGATTCATGTGGCACAAGTGACTGGCATATCGGCAATCCGCCCGACAACCGGGCCTGTGAAGAGGCTCGGCGTCGCGGCATCGATCTGAGTGACCTGAGGGCGCGGCAGGTTGCGGAAAGCGACTTCAGTGACTTCGATTACGTGCTCGGCATGGATGCATCAAATATCGCCAAACTCATGGCGCTGTGTCCGCCCGAACAACACGAGAGGGTCCGTCTGTTTCTCAGCTTCACCCCCGGCGTCGGCCATGACGAGGTGCCGGACCCTTATTACGGCGGTCCGGATGGTTTCGCCGACGTTTTCGATATGATCGAAGCGGCGTCGACAGGTCTTCTCGACGATATCCGTACCCGTCATCTGGGCGGGCGTTAAGGAACAGCTATTTTATGAAGAAGCTTATCATCTTTGATTGCGACGGGGTGCTGGTCGATAGTGAAATGATCGCCAACCGGGTCCTCGCCGCGCACCTGAGCCGCCACGGCTATCCGGCCACCGCAGCCGAATGCCGTGCAAAGTTCATCGGCCGCACCATTCCGGGCGTCATAAAGATGGTCGCCGACGAAGGCGTCGCGCTGCCCGAGGATTTCGAGACCACGCTGCGTGAAAAGGATGCAGACGTCTTTGCCCGTGAACTCCAGCCAACACCGGGGATGCAGCGAACCCTGGAACAGCTTTCGCATATGCCGAAATGCGTCGCCTCGTCAGGAAGCCCGGACAAGATCCGCCGGAATCTGGAAACCACGGGCCTGATCGGATATCTGGACCCGTATCTTTTTTCAGCCCGCGACGTGAAGCACCCCAAACCGGCACCGGATCTTTTTCTGATGGCCGCCGATCGGATGGGATTTGCGGCGGATGCCTGCACCGTTATCGAAGATACCCCGCTCGGCGTCGAAGGCGCGAAGCGAGCCGGCATGCGGGCACTGGGTTATATCGGCGGGTCGCACCGCATCCCGTCCGACGAAAAAATTCTACGCAAGGCAGGTGCCGATCTGGTGTTCGCCGACATGGCAGAATTGCCGGGACTCCTGTAAGCCACGAATAATCCCATGAAACGGGTGGGCCCCAAACACCCCCCGCAAATATGTTGCTCCAGTCAGTATCAGCCGGAGCAATTCAATGACACAACTTAAAGACAAAGTCGCCCTGATCACGGGGGCAAGCCGCGGTATCGGTCGTGCAACAGCCAAGCTATTTGCGCATGAAGGTGCACGTATCGTCGCCGGAGCAAGAAATGAAAAGGATCTCCTGTCTCTCACCGATGAAATTAAATCAGAAGGCGGGGAAGCTGTGGCAATCAGCGGTGACGTCGCCGACGAATCGTTTTCGAAAGCACTCGTCGATTGTGCCCGCGATACCTTCGGCGGGCTCGACATTGCGATGAACAATGCCGGCATGCTGGGTGAATTGTGCCCACTGCCCGAGATGACGACAGACAACTGGCGACGGACGATGGCGGTCAATCTGGACAGCGGATTTCTGGGTGCAAAACACCAGATTCCGGCAATGCTGACACGCGGCGGCGGCTCATTGATTTTCACGTCTTCCTTTGTCGGCTACACGACTGGCATGCCGGGGATGAGCGCCTATGCCGCCAGCAAGGCAGGACTTATCGGTCTGACACTTAACCTTGCGAGCGAATTCGCGGGGCAGGGGTTGCGCGTGAACGCGATGCTGCCGGGCGGCACCAACACTCAAATGGCTCAGGAAGTCGCCAACACACCGGAAATCGAAGATTACGTACGCAACCTGCATGCCCTAAAACGAACAGCCCTGCCGGAAGAAATCGCACAAACGGCGCTGTTTCTCGCATCGGATGCATCCAGTTTCATGACTGGTCATGCCATGATCGTAGACGGCGGATTTTCAATACACCGAGCCTGAGGGATTGGTCGGCGACCGCCTATCCGAGCGGATAATCCACCAGCGGCTCATACATCGCGCCCTCGCGGGCAAGGTGTGACCGATACAGAGTGAATCTGTCGACCGTGAATGTGGGCGTTGCCAGCGTGTCGTGATTTTCAATCCACTGCCCGACATCCTCGGCCCGCGCCTGTTTGAGCCGCGCCAGCGTGATATGCGGTTTGTATTTCCGGGCTTCTCGTTCAAAACCGGCTTTGACGGCGGCACTTTCCACCCGCCCATGCAGATAGCCCAGCGTCGTGTTTCCTTCGATCCCGGCCCAGATCGACTTGATGCGCGAGCCGCGCTCGAAATAGCCGAAGCCGTCACACTTCAGCTCAAAAGGGGGGATATTGATATCAGCCAGTTCGACATCCAGATCATGCGCCTGTGCACGGTCGGTCTCGCCACAGAAAAAAAGCGTGATGTGCATGCCTTCGGGACGAACCCAGCGCGCGCCCCGCACCCCGGACGAGACGGCCATCAGGTGGCGGCGAACCTCATCAGGGACAGGAATGGCGATGAACAGGCGCATGGGAGGTCACGGCGCAGGGTTTGGAATGTCGTTGTGGATATCCTCGATCCCGTCCAGCACCTCGGCACTCAGCACAATATCTTCCGCCGACAGATTGACCGCCAGCTGTTCCGTGTTGGTGGCGCCGATGATATTCGATGTCAGAAACGGCCGGCTGTTGACGAAGGCAATGGCCATTGCTGACGGATCGAGGCCGTGCGCCCGCGCCAGCGCGACGTAGCGTGCGGTCGCTTCGACGCCGCGCGGTTTGAAATGCCTATTGAAATCGGGGAACAGCTGCAACCGGCTGCCTTTCGGCAACTGTCCGTCCAGGTATTTACCGCTCAGCGCCCCGAAGCCCAGCGGCGAATAGGCGAACAGACCGACCTGCTCGCGGATCGCCATTTCCGCAAGGCCGACCTCGAACGTCCGGTTCAGAAGGTTGTAGGGATTCTGGATCGCTGCAACACGCGACGGCCTGTCGCCCGCCGCCTGCAGATGCCGATGTACCCCCCACGGGGTTTCATTGGACACACCGAAGGCCCGGATCTTGCCGGTGTCGATCTGGGACTGCATGGCCTCGACGACTTCTTCCAGCGGCGTCCAGTCGGTATCGTCGGGATCGTGCGTATACCCCAGCTTGCTGAAAAAATTCGTCGCGCGTTCCGGCCAGTGCGTCTGGTACAGATCGATGTAATCTGTCTGCAGCCGTTTCAAACTGTTGTCGACGGCTTCGACGACCTGTTTTTTCGTGAAGTTCAGATCGCCGCCTCGGATGTGTTCAAAGCGTGGACCGGGGCCGCTGATCTTGGTGGCAATCACCGTGTCAGCACGATTGCCGCGGGCCTTGATCCAGCTGCCGAGAATTTCCTCACTCCGGCCCTGTGTTTCCGGACTGGCGGGAAACGAATACATTTCGGCGCTGTCATAGAAATTAACACCGTGCTCGGCACACATGTCCATCAGGCGGAAAGCTTCTTCTTCAGAATTCTGACAGCCGAAAGTCATGGTCCCCATGCAAATCCGGCTGACGCGGATTCCGGTGCGGCCAAGTTCGTTAAATTGCATCTGAGCCCCTTTCCAGAAACATCGCCATCCGCTGATTTCGGCAGATGTTGGAAATATGCCGGACCCATGTCAAGAAAAGCACCCGGCATTGTCTGTGAATAAAACTTGGCGTACGGGTTATCAGCCGAACACCAGCAACACGCCCGTATAACCGTAAAGCCGGTCGTTGGAAATTTCCCCGCCCGCATAGAAACCGATAACCGGGACATCCCCGAGACCCGCCGAGACCTGCTGCGCCTCTGCCGATTCGCTGCCGAACATGGATGGCCCGCGTGCCACGCAGGACACATAGACCGCCCCCCGTGCCTTGCCAGGCATGCGTTTATTCACGTCGTCCAGCATACGCTGCAGATCCTTTTGTGCACTTTGCGGATCGCGGCGAACGAACATCACCCGATCCCCGGGCACGACCTCTGTGGCCACGGCCAGCAGATCGTTGTCGGCATCGATGGCCACCAGATTGCGGACCAGATAATCCGCTTCGCCATCGGCCCCGCTGACCGGAAAGGCCACGTGCACATACCCCGCCACGCGCTGCAGGTCGTGCGCCAGCATTTCGCCGATATCTTCCTTGAAGACGTCAAGCGCCGGACGCCCATCGATTTCAACGATCACGTTGCCTTCTCCGGCGGTGATCTCATGGCTCGGTCCCAGCGGGCTGCAACCCTGGGTCAGGCCGACCGTCACCGGAACGTCGGGCGCAAACAGCACGCCCGATACACCGCCCGCGCCGAGATCGCCGGCAAGCTGGTGCTGCTGGGTTCTGGAGCACGTCAGGCCGCCGACAAGGAATGCACCGGAGCGGGTCGACAGGGCTTTGATCAGGTCCGCCAGCGCAGGTGTCGTGCCGTCCGCATGCACCAGCGCACAAATCGGGTTAACGGTTTCCGCCCAGCGGATCAGATCATCGGGCCATCGGTCGGGGATCGGCGTCCGGGCGATCAGCCGGTAAGCATCCGTGCCGATATTCAGCACCATCGCCGCGGCCGCCGGTCGATCAATCGCGGTTCTGTTGCCAGCCAGAACACCCAGACCCAACGTCCCGATCCAGGTCTCGACCCCTGTTTCTGATTTGAGCCGCTCGGCGATGGCCCCGAAATCCCGGGCGCATATGTCACTCAGATACAGGACACCCAGCCCACCGGCATCCGCCTGCCCGGCACTCAGCCCATCGACCAGATCATCGGCAATACCGGTCCAGGTTCCGGCCTCGGAATAGGCAAGCGGAAAGCTTTCGGCAGACGCTTCGGAAAGGGCCGTCATTCAGCTGCGCCCCTTTGCCGTGCCGGCACGTTTCAAGAGTTCTTCGACTGCCGGCATGATGTTGCTGACGATGACGTCCACCCCGTCGGCCGTCGGATGAATGCCGTCATCCTGATTGAGTGCCGGGTTCCCCGCCACGCCTTCAAGAAAGAACGGATACAGAATGGCATCGTGGGATTCAGCAAGACGCGGGTATATGGCGTTGAAGTCCCGTGCATAATCTTCGCCCATGTTGGGCGGGGACTGCATGCCCGCCAGCAGCACGGGAATGTTCTGCTGCGCCAGCGTGTCCAGCATGGCCGACAGGTTGTCGTACGCTTTTGCCGGGTCCAGTCCGCGCAGCGCATCATTGGCGCCAAGCTCGACGATCACCGCATCCGGGTCATTGCCGATAGCCCACGCCAGCCGCGCCCGGCCGCCGGCTGTGGTATCGCCGGAAACACCGGCATTTTCAACGCGGACCGCATGGCCCCTGTTCCTGAGGGCGACCTCAAGCTTTGCCGGAAAGGCATCCGCTCCCGGCAACCCATATCCGGCAGACAGACTGTCGCCTATAACGACGATTCTATATGCAGCATCGGCCTTTGGCTGTGCCGTTTGCGCCAGCCCCAATACGGCAAGAACCGTCAGCAAAGTTGCAATTGTTCGTATTCGCCACATATCCAGTAAATGCCTTTGTTGCAGGTGCGCCATCCAGAACCGACCGCCATCCGTATCATATAGGCACGGCCCACGACAAACGAACGAAGAAAGCATGAACGCACTGCACACACCGGACACATTGATAGCCCTTGAAGGCGCCGAGCTGACTTTGCCGAGCGATGCCGGACCCGTGGAAATTCTCCGTGGGATCGATCTTGCCGTAAAGGCAGGTGAAATCCTCGGTATTGTCGGCCCGTCGGGCTCCGGCAAGACATCGCTGCTGATGATCATGGCCGGGCTGGAACGTGCCACGCGCGGTCGCGTCAGCCTGCAGGGCACATCGTACGAAGGACTCAGCGAAGATGCCCTGGCAAAACTGCGCGGTGAAAACATCGGCATCGTGTTCCAGGACTTTCACCTGATCCCCAATATGACGGCGCTTGAAAACGTCGCACTGCCCCTTGAACTGGCCGGGCATGAAGATGCATTCGACCGGGCCCGGGTAGCGTTGGACGAGGTCGGCCTTTCGCACCGGCACACCCACTACCCGGGGCAGCTTTCGGGCGGGGAACAGCAGCGTGTTGCGCTGGCCCGCGCCCTCGGCCCGTCGCCGAAACTGATTCTCGCCGATGAGCCGACCGGCAACCTCGACGGGGAGACCGGAGAAAAAATCATGGCGCTGATGTTCGACATTCATGAACGCAAGGGCACGACCCTGATCCTCGTCACCCACGAAGACCGCCTCGCGGCTCGATGCAAGCGCCGGGTCGTCATGGCCGACGGCAACATCATGACCGATTCCGTCGCGCCGATGGCGGCAGACTGAATGGCCACGCCTCCCTCACTTTCGCTGGCATGGCGAATTGCCGGACGCGAACTTCGCGGCGGCCTTGCCGGGTTCCGTGTCTTCATGCTGTGCCTGGCGCTCGGTGTCGCGGCGATCACCGCGGTCGGCTGGACATCCGGTGCGGTTGTCGGCGGCCTTGCTGCCGATGCCCGCAGACTGCTCGGTGGCGATATGGAGATGCGCCTCGTTCATCGTGCCGCAACGGCGGACGAGCAGGCCTATCTTCAGGCGAACAGTGCCCGCCTGTCGGAAACAGTTCGTCTTCGTGCCATGGCTTCAAACCGTGACAACACCGCACGCACGCTGATCGAGTTGAAAGCCGTTGATGACGTCTATCCGATGATCGGGCAGATGCAACTGGAACCGCCTCTGGATCGCGAAGACATGCTCAAGGCGCGAGACGGGCTTCCCAGCGCGGTGGTGGATGCCAATCTGCTGGACAAGCTCGGCATCGCCCAGGGTGGCACCATCCGGATCGGCCAGGCGCAATTCCGTATCGCCGCCGTCATCACATCCGAGCCCGACCGGGTAACAAATATCATCAATTACGGCCCGCGCGTGATGATCGCCAAAGACGATCTCGAAGCGACCGGGCTGGTCCAGCCGGGCAGTTTGATCCGTTATTACTACCGCGTCCTTTTCACGCCCGGCACGGACCCGACGGTCTGGCGCGATAATCTGGCCGCGGCACTGCCTGATGCCGGCTGGCGGGTCCGCGCCGCCAACGAAGCGGCCCCCGGCGTCCGGCGTTTCATTGATCGGCTGACCCTGTTCATGAGTTTCGTCGGCTATACCGTTTTACTGGTCGGTGGCGTCGGCATCACCAGGGCCATCAACGCCTATCTGGAAAGCAAAAGCCGCACCATCGCCACGCTCAAGTGCCTCGGCGCACCGGCCGGCCTGATCGTGCAGGTCTATCTGCTGCAGGTCTTCGTGCTGTCCATCGCCGCCATCGGGCTGGGGCTGGCGGCCGGAATCGTCCTGCCCGCCCTGTCGCTCTATGGCATTGCCGATCAACTGCCGGTGCGCCCGGTCTTCGCCTGGCATCTTGAGGCTTTGGGGATCGCCGCTGCCTTCGGTTTGATGACCTCGATCACCGCGGCACTGTGGCCGCTCGGCCGGGCCCGCGAAGTCCCGGCCCGCGATCTTTTCCGCGCCCAGGCCGCTCCGCTGTCGGTCTCGCCCCGGCGCATCTATCTGCTGTGGATCGGCCTCGGACTTGTGCTGCTGACGGGCCTGGTCTTCCTCAGCGCCAGTGACAAATGGTTTGCGCTCTGCTTCGTGCTGGGGGCGCTGGTGACGGTGTCCTTGCTGCGGTTGGCAGGGTCAATCCTGATCCGCCTCAGCCGCCGTCTGCACCCCAAAAACGCCATCGCCCGGCTGGTCATCGCCAACATCCACCGGCCCGGCGCCGCGACGTCCGGGGTCATTCTGTCGCTGGGTCTCGGTCTCGCCGTCCTCGTCGCCGTGGTCCAGATCGAAGGCAACATCACCCGTCAGATCGACGAGCGCCTGCCCAAAGAAGCGCCGGCGTATTTCTTTATCGATATTCAGCCCGGTCAGGTCGCCGATTTCGACCGCATCGTCAACGGCATTGACGGCACAAGCGACCTTCGCCGCGAACCCGTGGTGCGGGGCCGCATCGTCGAGATCAACGGCACCGACGTCAGCGAAGTCGAAATCAAACCTGAAAGCCAGTGGGCGGTACGCGGCGACCGGGCCCTGACCTCGACCGGGGCCATGAAGCCCGATACCCAGATCGTCGCCGGGGCGTGGTGGCCTGCCGATTATACCGGCCCTGCCCTGATCTCTCTCGACGATGGTCTGGCCAAGGGCTTCGGCGTCGGCATCGGCGACACTTTGACCCTGAACATTCTGGGCCGGCGCATCACCGCCGAAATCGCCTCGCTCCGGGAAATCGACTGGCAGACCCTCCGCTTTGATTTCGCCGTCGTGCTGTCACCGGGAGTGCTCGAAGGTGCGCCGCACACCCACATCGCCGCCGTCCGCGCCAGCGAGGCCGCCGAAGCCCCGCTTGAAAAGGCGGTGACCGATGCTTTCGATAACGTCTCGGCGATTCACGTCCGTGAAGCTCTTGCCGCCGCCCGTGACCTGATGGCTGGGATCAGCATCGCCATTCGCGCCGTCGCCGGGCTGACCGTGCTGGCCGGCGCCATCGTGCTTGCGGGTGCCCTGGCCGCCGGGCAGGAACGGCGACGGTTTGATGCCGTGGTCTTCAAGGTCCTGGGGGCGACCCGCAAACGGATCGCCGCGACGTTCGTACTGGAATACGGCGCCCTCGGCATTCTGACGGCTCTGTGCGCACTCGGTGTCGGCACGCTGGCGGCGTGGGCCGTCAGCACTTTTCTGATGCACATGGACTGGACCTGGCTCCCTGGTGAAGCGATTTTGACCCTAGCCATAGCGCTTTTGGCGACAATTCTTCTAGGTCTTGCGGGATCATGGCGGATTTTGGGAATGAAAACCGCACCGTTCCTGAGAAATGATTGAAATCAAACGATTTCCCCGGTGCCGGATTAGATGAAATTTTTGTAAGGTTTGGGGTATCAGTTGCAATTGCCACTATATCTACCCTATTTTAGTGCAGTAATAATAACCCGACTGACAGGAGTTACACATGGCTCTCGGACCCAATAACCGCTTCGGTGCCCGCACCGGGCGGATGACCCATTCGCAGGCGTACGACGCCTCGATCGACATGGGTCTGCGTAAATACATGCTGGGGGTCTACAACTACATGACCCTGGGCGTCGCCATCACCGGCCTCATGGCTTACGTGATTTCCACACAGCCGGCGATCATGCAGGCCCTTTTCGGCACAGGCCTGGCCTGGGTCGTCATGCTGGCCCCGCTGGCCTTCATCCTGGTGCTGAACTTCGGCATTCACAAGCTGAGCGCATCGGCAACCCAGCTTATGTTCTGGGCCTTCGCATCGGTGATGGGCCTGTCGCTGTCGACCATCTTCATCGCCTACACGGATGCGTCTATTGCCCGCGTGTTCTTCATCACTGCAGGCGCGTTTGCGGGTCTCAGCCTCTACGGCTACACCACGAAGCGTGACCTGACCGGCTTCGGCTCGTTCCTGATCATGGGCCTGATCGGTCTGATCATCGCCATGGTCGTCAATATGTTCCTCGCCAGCTCGGCGCTGGAATTTGCGATCTCGGTGATCGGCGTGCTGATCTTCGCCGGCCTGACCGCGTATGACACGCAGCGCATCAAGTCGATGTACTACGAAGGCGACAGCGCCGACACCATGACCAAGAAAAGCGTCATGGGCGCTCTGTCCCTCTACCTCGACTTCATCAACATGTTCATGATGCTGCTGCACCTGTTCGGTAATCGCGAATAAGTCAGCATCCAGCTCAACCGGAAAGCCCCGATGCCTGCATCGGGGTTTTTCTTTGTCCGGGTTTCATCGTGAAATGTAGAAAGTGGTGCCGCTTGTCAGACTTGAACTGACGACCCCATCATTACGAATGATGTGCTCTACCAACTGAGCTAAAGCGGCCCTTTAAGGAACCTGTGCAAACCGACCGAAAACCGAACCGGTTCGGTCTTTCTGAGACCGGGCGCGAACGCCGTGCGGGCGAAAACTACACCGCGCGTTGTATCTGTCAAGAACTGAGATTTCGTTAAGACCTAAATAAGCGATGTATCGCCGTCATAGGCGGTGACATACCACCCGTCGGGCACGGAAAGCCGGTCCACCATTTCCACATTCAGCGCCTTGTAAAAAAACGGGAAAGTCGCCATCGGCCGGGACATCGGTTTGGTTTTCATCGCTTCGCCGCGCAGCCGTTCCGGCAGTCCGATCAATTCCAGAACGTGACAGCGCTTCGCCATGGCGTATTCATAGGCCCCGGCCAGCAAGGCCCGCAGCACTTTCGGATCATCGCCGTCGATGAACAGATCGGCGATTTTCATCCGTTTGAGGCCGATCTGGGGCGCATCCTCGCGGACCAGAACCGCATAGCCTTTCAGTACATCGCCATCGTCATAGCGCAGAAACCGCACCTCATCACTGGCCGCCCCCAGTGAGAAATACCATTTCAGGGTCTGCGCATCGCGGCTTGCCAGCATCACGTCCGGAAGCTGCTTTCTGCGCCGCGACCACAGATCGTCGAAGTCGTCATCGATGGCGCCAATGCCGATCGGCGTAATGTTGTCGAGCCCGCCATAGGGCCGGCGCCCGGCAATCCGCACTGAAAAATCAAGCGGGACGGACCCCAGTAGTCCGAGCAGGCCGGCCGTGAAATTGCCGCGGCCCTTTTTGCGGAACCCGGCTTTCAGAAAACCGGTGGCATCCACCACCCAATACAGAATGTCCGCATAACCGGGTTGCGGCATTTTCGACCCGCCATAAGCCAGGCAGCGTTTTCCCGCCGGGGGATTCGCCGACGAGATCAACACCACATCGACGTTGCCCTGACCGAAAAAAGCGTCGCACAGCCTTGGCGTTTCCGTCCGGTAATCCCTGTCCACGGCCCACGCCCGGGCACTTGAAATCAGCACCGGTTTGTCGTTCATCCAGGACACTTGCGGAATATTGCCGAAGAACCCCTTGATCGCACCCGCGTCTTCCAGAACCCAGCCGAGCGCCACGTCATCCGCATGATGGGAGAGGGCGGGGTTGTCCGACCACAGGCCCTGCCAGTGGCGGATCACCGCTTCCGGGCCATCCGGCATGACAAGACCAAGCGCCGCCAGAAACCCGGTAATCGTCGGCGCATCATCAATAGACGCGGTTCGTAGAACACCTTTTTGGTCGATCGGCATTTTTCAGGCACCCAGAAAATAGCGAAGCTGATAGTTGCCCCAATTGGCGAGAAAGTGATCGCGGCGGATATCGAACACGGAAGCCCCCTGCCGGTTGGCGCCGCGGTGCCCGGTCAGAAACGACACATACCCCGCATCAGCCGCCATGCCGGGATGACGTGCAGGATCATAGTCAATGCCTTCACGCCCGAACGGGCAACAGAAATGCCGGCACGGTACACCGATTTCACGGGAAATGATGTCGCGCGAGCGAACAAGCTCACCGATGGCGTCCGCATCACTCAGGTCTTTCAGGTGCACATGCCCCTCGCTGTGAGAGCCGATTGTCATGCCTGCTTGCGTCATCGCGCGGCAGTCATCCCAGTCGAGGAATTCCATCAATCGCTCGCCATCGTCATAGAACGCCAATAATCGATCACGGTCATCAACCGGATTGGTGCCGATATACCCCGTGGCGACAAAAAAGGCCGCCACGGCCTGTTCTTCGACAAGGATCGGCACCGCATTTTCGATCCAGTTCTTGAACCCGTCATCGAACGTAATGCACAGGTAGCGCCCATCAATCGGATCTCCGCTGTCTAGCAAGGCGACGGCATCGTCGATCCCGATGATCTCGCCGATGTTCCTGAAGTATCTGATCTGCCGCTGAAACCCGGCCCGTTCATCATCGAAGACATGGTGGTAATAGGGGAAGCGGATCCATCCGATACTGCGGGTTGGTGCGCGTGTCGCCGACAGGCCGGCGATGGCGGCGGCGCGGGCGGCGTTTCTGACCTGCTGCAACGGACTTTCACCGGCCATGAACGCCCGGTACGTCCGGATCGGTGCAATCGCCTGAGCGGTCACGGTTTGGCGGGGAGAGTGGCTGCGGGCTCTGGTGCGGCCAGGGCCGCCGCCGCTTCTGTAGATGCAACCGCCCGGCCGTCCGCAACGGCGTCAGTGCCGGGTTTGGGCAATGCCGAAATATGCGGCGGCGTGCGCCATGCAAAGCTGTCGAAGGCATTGCAGTTGCCACAATGCGCCGTCCATACCTCGACCCCGTTACCGCACTCACCACACACCCATTTTTCGTCCTGGCGTGCACTGCCGGCCCGGACCAGCCACTCGCGGGCCTTGGTCAGGTCTCCGTTTTCGCGCTCTTCGAGCTCCGCCATCATGCGGCAGATTCGGGCTTGCGGTTCAAGACCGTCGCCGGCGCCCGCAGCCTGAAGATGCTTGCGGGCTTCTCCCCACAATTCGGCGCCGAGAGCCGCACGGGCCAGCGCGATATGACTTTCGATATGATCTTTGTTGATATCGGCAAGTTTTTCACAGGCCTTGACCCGGGCGATGCCATCGGGCGACTTGCGGGCGTCCCAATAGGGTTCAAGCAGGTCCGGGTGCGGGGTTTTGGCCCAGATTTTTTCACCCAGGGACACCCCCTTACGATGCTGGCCATCGGCCACGAACCTGCGCATCAGGGCAACCACTGCCGGAATCAGGTCCGGCGCCTGATCGGTCGCGGCTTTCAGATGTTTCAGAGCTTTTGCACTGTCCCCCGCCGCATCCGCTTCTCGCGCCAACTCAAAGGCGATCACGGCCCGGCGGCGTTCCGCTTCGGGTTTTTCCAAAAGCCGTTTTCTGGCCATGTCATCATTGGTTTCGGATGCACTGATCCACGCACCGTTACCCGACTGAAGCTCGAACAACGTCGCTGCCACCCACTCGCTTTTCGGCTGCAGCCGGTACGCTGACTGCGCCAGTTCCAGGGCGCGTTTTTTGTCACCCGCCTTGATCGCCTGCGTCAGCAATCCGCGCAGACCCAAAAACCGCGTGTCTGGATCATCGAGCATTTCTGTGAAAAAGCGCTCGGCGGCTTTTTCATCCCCATCCAATTGAGCCGACTGCGCCGACAGCAGCCGGGTCAGTGGTGCGGAATCGTTCAGAAGGGCCTCGGCGCGGCGGGCCTGACGGCGGGCTTCCGAAGCATCGCCGGCAGCGACGGCAACCATGCCCCCGGAAAGAGCGGCATAGCCCTTGCGTTCACGCCGCTGCTTCATGGCCGTGCCGATTTCACCCGGCACCGCGCGCAGAAACCGCCAGAACCGGTAGAAAGCGGCCGTCAGAAATGCGAACAGCAGCACAGCCGCCATCATCACGCCGACCGACGTATCAAGCCGCCAGCCGCGCCACTGCAGTGTCACATCGCCCGGGTTCTGGACGAACCAGACCACGCCGACGACGACAAGGCATAATCCTGCCAGGAAGAATATCCAGCGCCACATGGCTTAAGCGTCCTTCTCGGTCATCAGCGTTTCCATCAGTCTTCGAGCGCCGCCAGCGCGGAAGCATGCATGGCATCAAGTGCCCGTTCAGCGGTCGCGCGCATCTTGGCATCAAGCAGCCATGGCTCAAGAATGCGTTTCGCCTCACCTTCAAGGATATCCGACAGCGCATTGGCGGTTTTCACCGCTGACGTGGTATCCCGCGCCATCAGGTTTTTTTCGATGTCGGCGACCGCATCTTCGATGGGATTGCCCGACCCGCCATCTGTCCGGCGCAAAGACACCAGTGCCGAGAGACGGCCGGCGGCCTGTTGCAGCCAGTCACCGTCGCCCACCCGGGACTGGGCAACGATGTCGCCCGCAATCGCGGAAAAGCGCGATTGAAGCGATTCGACCCTGGGCAGTCCTGCGCCGGCGCCATCGTTCAGGCGGCTTGCCGCTGCGATGATTTCGGTGTTCCCGGCAGCAACGGATTTGAGCGCATCCAACTGGGCGTCGTAAGGACGCCCGGACAGGGCTGCATCGCGCAACTGAGCAACCGCAAGCACGATCCCGGAACCGGCGGCGCCGGGCCCCTTGGAGGCAATTGTCTGCACCTTCTCGCTGAGCGCGGCAACTTCGTCACTGGTTGCCCGGTTATTCTGCTCAAGCCCATCGATCCTGGACAGGATCGGGTTAAGATCGACCTCCACGCCGGTGCTCGACGTCACGGCACTGGCCAGGGTCCGCACCTCTGCGAGGCGGGTTTCAAGGTCGTCGATGCGGGCCAGCGCCTTGTCGAGTTCCGACTGTACACGGGTCTTTTCTTCCTTGAGCGCCGCCATCACACTGTCGGAGTTGCCTTGCCGGGCCACAGACTGTTCAAGGGATGCAATACGTTCCTTCAACATCTCCACGGGGCTGGGTGCCGTTGTTTCGGTAGCACTGCCTGACCCGCCAAATCCCGGCACCTCAGCCAGATACGGCTCGACTGCGGGCATCCAGATATCTCGGGTTGCATATCCGCCGCCGCCCAGCACGATTATGATCAGAACAAGGATCAGCAGGCCATGCCCGCCGCCGCCGGTATTGCCGGTCGTCGTCTCGGTCTTGGCTTGTGATTCTGCGGGTTTACCGCTGCCGCTGGGAACAGAACCCGATTTTGTCGCGGATGCCGACTTCGTATCCGCCGCCGGCTTCGCCGGAGCATCCTTGGTATCTGCGGTTTTTTTCGTATCTTCTGCCGCTTTTGCGGGCTTTTTCTCCGGCGTTTTAGCCGGGTCCGATGGCTCAGCCATGCGTCATCCCTCTCTGTTCGCCTTTTCGGCGTCCTTCAGTAGTAACAAGTCCGGACCGCTTGCAGCAAGGTTTCCTGATCGGGATGTCTCGCAATGATCCGTTTTCCCCACACATCCCCGGCTGCGTTATCGACATTTTCCGACAGCGCAAACAGAGTCAATCGCCCCAACGCCGCGGACAGACCAGCTTTAGCGACAAGGTTGGTAAAATGCCGGGCCGTTCGCGGCGAGAACAGCACAACCCCATCAAGCGCCGCCCCCTGCAGGGCCTTTTCCGCTTCCGGCGGCAGTGTTTGCACCGTTTTGGCATCATACAGCATCTTGCGCCGGACGCTGAAGTTCTTCGGTGCCAGCATCGCGGCAAGATCCCCGGCCGTCACCGACCCCGTCGCATGCAGCAACGCCCCGGCGTCCGGATCGCAATGCGCCGAAATCAGCCGGGCAAGGTCGTCGATATCGCCGCTCGCGCTTTGGATGGAGGTAAAACCGCACGTTGCCGCCTGGCGGGCCGTGGCATCTCCGACCGCATAGCAGGGCATGTCGCGGCGCCTGGTCCGGTGTGCCAGTGCCCTGACCCCGTTGACACTGGTCAGTACAACCCCTTGAACCCCGCTCAGGTCCACGTCGGGACCGTCGATCAGGTTTATTTCGAGGATTGGGCTGACGATGCTGTCGATCCCCAGTTCACGAAGACGCACCACCAAGGGGGCGGCATCATCAGTCGGACGTGTCACCAGAATCCGGGGCATTACACGGTCCCGTCAAAAAATCCGGGACCGGCGCGGGTGCGCAACTCCTCACCCGCATCGCGGCCGAGACGCTCGGCATCCGCCAGGGGACCGTGCCGGTCGGTGGCGAGGACTTCAGAGCCGTCAGGCCGGAAAATCATGCCTTTGAGCCTGATCTGTTCGCCGTCAATGCGGGCAAGACCGGCAATCGGCGTCCGGCATGAACCGTCCAGCGCATCCAGCATCGCGCGTTCACAGGCGACGGTGACATGCGTTTCGGCATCATCGAGGGCTGCCAGATAGTTGAGGGTTTCCGTATCGTCGGCGCGGCAGGTGATACCGATCGCCCCCTGAGCACAGGCCGGCAGGAATACGTCCGGTGAAATGATTTCCGTCGCCACATGCCGCTGTCCCAGCCGGTCGAGACCTGCCAGCGCCAGAAACGTGGCATCGAATTCACCGGCTTCCAGCTTTGCGAGCCGGGTCTGGACGTTGCCGCGAATGACGCCGACCTCGATGTCAGGGCGCATGTGGAGCAATTGCGCCTTTCTGCGGATCGACGCGGTGCCGACTTTTGCGCCGGGTTTGAGATCGTTCAGGGTCGGCGACTTAAAACTGATGAAGGCGTCGCGCACATCGGCACGCGGCAGGATGCAGCCGATGGCCATACCGTCGGGCAGCCATGTTTCCAGATCCTTCATCGAGTGCACGGCAAGGTCGATGCGGTGGTCCATCAGGGCCCGGTCCAGTTCCTTCGTAAACAGGCCCTTGCCACCGATTTCCGACAGTGGCCGGTCGAGCACGAGATCGCCCGTGGTTTTTACCGGTTCGATGACGAGACGGCCGTCGGCGGCGAGATCGGCGTGGGCCGCCCGCAGGGCGTCGGCTGCGGTTTCGGTCTGCACCATGGCAAGCGGGCTGGAGCGGGTGCCGATAATTAGTCTGCGTGGATTCGTGGTCATGATCTGCCGTCTTGTCGCTGTCAACTATCGCCGCACCGCATCACGCCTAGTCACTTGGCGCGGACTGCGCCCGAGAGTAAAGTCCCGCCCCTGAGAGCGAAAGGCCTTTGACGTGATTGTTTTGGGAATTGAAACCAGTTGTGACGAGACCGCCGCCGCCGTCGTTGACGACGACCGGCGTATCCTGTCCAACGTCGTGCTGTCGCAGATCGACGACCACCGCCCGTTCGGCGGCGTAGTCCCGGAAGTCGCGGCGCGCGCCCATCTCGACAAGACCGATCATGTCATCGCCCGGGCAATGCAGGACGCCGGCGTCCGCTTTGATGACCTGGACTGTATTGCCGCAACCACCGGGCCTGGACTCATCGGCGGCGTGCTGGTCGGCGCCATGTCGGCAAAGGCGATCGCCCTGGCGGCGAACAAGCCGTTCGTCGCCGTCAACCATCTGGAAGGGCATGCGTTGACGGTGCGGCTCACCGATGATGTGCCGTTTCCCTATCTTCTGTTGCTGGTGTCCGGCGGTCATTGCCAGTTGCTGACCGTCGAAGGGGTCGGACAGTATAAAAGACTGGGGACCACCATCGACGACGCAGCGGGGGAAGCATTCGATAAAACGGCCAAGATGCTGGGGCTCGGTTATCCCGGTGGGCCGCTGATCGAAAGAGCCGCCGCAGGCGGCGATCCGCAAAAATTCGATTTTCCGCGTCCAATGGCACACCGGCCGGGCTGTGATTTCTCGTTTTCCGGACTCAAGACCAGTGTTCGGCGCGCCGTGGAAACACTGGACGGATCGCTGGAAGATGCCACGCCCGATCTTGCCGCATCCTTTCAGCAGGCCGTCGCCGAGACGCTGGTGGCCCGCACCCGGAACGGCATCAGGATGGCCCGGGAAGCCCATCCCGACATCACCACGCTTGTCGTCGCCGGCGGCGTTGCCGCCAATACCGCGATCGGGAATGCGTTGATCGAGCTTTGCGACAAGACCGCAATGCGCCTCGTCAAACCGGCGCCCGCGCTCTGCACCGACAACGGCGCGATGATCGCCTGGGCCGGGCTGGAGCGGTTTCGTCTCGGCCAGTCAGATTCACTCGATTTCAAGGCCCGCCCGCGCTGGCCGCTTGACCCCGATGCCCCGGCAGCCGCCTTCGCCGGTGTGAAGGCGTAAGAAGCGAGCGTCATTCCCATTCACTTGTGGAGGGCAATGAAATGGTGCAGGTGACAGTCCTCGCCGCTTCGCCTACAAATAATTCCATGAGTAAAACCCTGAAAAATATCTCCGTTATCGGCGCCGGCGCCTGGGGAACGGCGTTGGCCGCCACCGCCCGGCGTGCCGGATGTGCGACCCGGCTTTATGCCCGCGAAATCGAAGTCGCCGAGGCGATCAACGCCGGCCTCGGTAACCCGGTCTTTCTTAAAGACATCCCTCTGCCGGACGGCATTGAGGCCAGCGCGACGCTCTCCGAAGCCGTCAAAGATGCCGATGCGGCAATCCTTGTTGTCCCGGCCCAGTTCATGCGGGCCACCGCCAGAGATCTGGCTGGTGTGCTGCCCGCAAATGTCCCTGTGGTGCTCGCAGCCAAGGGCATCGAGCAGGGCACGCTCGCCCTGATGAGCGAAATCGCCGAAGAAACCCTGCCCGACAACCCCATCGCCGTGCTGTCGGGACCGTCGTTCGCCGGCGAGGTTGCGCGCGGTCTGCCGGTTGCACTGACACTGGCCAGCACGGATTTTGAACTTGGTAGACTATTGATCGATACCCTGGCCGGAAAGATGTTCCGGCTCTATCAGTCCACCGATATCGTCGGGGCCGAGATCGGCGGCGCGGTCAAGAACGTGCTGGCGATTGCATGCGGTATCGTCGAGGGCAGGGGACTGGGCGACAATGCGCGGGCCGCGCTGATCACCCGGGGGCTTGCCGAACTGGCGCGGCTCGGCCGCTCAAAGGGCGCCAGCACGGAAACCATGATGGGGTTGGCCGGGCTCGGCGATCTGGTGCTGACCTGCAATGCGATGCAATCCAGAAACTTCTCGTTCGGCCATGCCCTGGGGCAGGGCAAAAGCCCCGAAGAGATTCTTGCCGAGCGCGTCGCCGTCACCGAAGGGGTCGCCAGCGCCGTATCCGTCAGTCAACTGGCCGCCCGCATGAACATTGAAATGCCGATCTGCGACGCCGTCCACGCGATCGTTCATGAAGGCCGGGATATAGATACCGCCATGGCCATGCTGATGGCGCGGCCGCTGACATTTGAATGAGCAGCGCGACACGCCATATAAAATCACGACCAGACACATCATAAGGAAAGACAATGCATTTCGTTATCTACTGCCTCGACAAACCCGGCCATGCGCAGGTCCGCGCCGATAACCGTCCGGCGCATGTCGAATATCTGAAAGCCAGCGCTGCGCAGATCGTCTGCGCCGGCCCGCTGCTGTCCGACGACGGTGACGGCATGATCGGCTCAACGCTGGTCATGGAATTCGCGGACCGGGCCGCCGCTGATGCATGGGCGGAAAATGATCCCTACGCCAAGGCAGGTCTGTTCGACAGCGTCACGATCCACCCCTGGAAAAAAGTCTTCCCGGCAGACTGAAGGAGGTCCCGGCATGAAATACTGGTTGATGAAATCCGAGCCCGGCTCGTGGTCCTGGGATGACCAGGTCAAAAAGGGCGTCGAAGGCTGGGACGGTGTGCGCAACCACCAGGCATCCAACAACATGAAGGCGATGAAGCTTGGCGACAGGGCATTCTTTTATCATTCGGTGAAGGACAAAAGCATCGTCGGCATCGTCGAGGTGGTGAAGGAATACCATCCCGACCCGACCGATGCATCAGGCCGATTCGGCATGGTTGCGGTCAAAGCCGTGCAGCCGGTGCCCAATCCGGTATCCCTCGCCGACATCAAGGCCGACCCCCGGCTTTCCGAATTGCCGCTCTTGAAGCAGTCCCGCCTGTCGGTCCTGCCCATCGACGCAAAATCCTGGAAGATCATCTGCGCCATGGGGGGTGTGAAACCATGAGCAATGTTCGCCTGTGTGACGTCGAAGACATCCCCGAGGACGGGTCCGCCGGCTTCGTCGCCGAGTTGGACGACAGGAAAATTGCCGTGATGGCGATCCGCAAGAACGGTGCGGTTTATGTCTATGAGAACGAATGCCCGCATATCGGTGCCCCCCTTGATTTCATGCCCGGGCAGTTCCTGTCGCATGACAAGGAATACATCATCTGTTCGACCCACGCCGCGCTGTTCAAAATCGATACCGGCGAGTGCATTGACGGCCCGTGCTATGGTGACCACTTGATACAGATCAATGCTGAAGTCCGCGACGGATCTGTATACCTCAACACCTGACGGGCCAAAAAAGCATTCAGTGGATTCGCTGCAAAGTTGCCTTGCCCCCTTGGCATGCAACATTTCTTTGCCGATAATCGCCATCAAGCGGGACAAACTCCGCACGCGAACACAAACGCATTTACAGGGAGAGGCATATTATGAGTGACGCGCATATTCACCCGGTACCCGCCGATTTCGCCAAGAACGCACTGATCGACAAAGCCAGATACGAAGAGATGTACAAGGCCTCGGTCGAGGACAACGAGGCCTTCTGGGCAGAACACGGCAAGCGGATCGACTGGATCAAGCCGTATACCAAGGTCAAGGACGTCAACTTCAATACCCCCGGCGTCTCGATCAAATGGTTCTACGACGGCACGCTGAACGCTTCGGTTAACTGCCTCGACCGCCATCTTGAAAAGCGCGGTGACCAGACCGCTATCATCTGGGAAGGCGACGAGCCGACCGATGACGAGCACGTCACCTACAGGGACCTTCATGAACGGGTCTGCCGCCTCGCCAATGCCATGAAAGCGCGTGGCGTCAAGAAAGGCGACCGGGTAACGCTCTACATGCCGATGGTCGTCGAAGCCGCCGTTGCCATGCTGGCGTGCACGCGGATCGGCGCTGTTCATTCCATCGTCTTCGGCGGATTTTCTCCGGACAGCCTCGCGGCGCGTATTCAGGGGTGTGACTCCAACTGCGTGATCACCGCTGACGAAGGCATCCGCGGCGGCCGCAAAATCCCGCTCAAGGCCAACACCGACGAAGCACTCAAGGAATGTCCGTCCGTCGAAACGGTGTTCGTCGTCAAGCGTACCGGCGGGAACGTCGACATGAAGGACGGCCGCGACGTCTGGTACGAAGACGCCTGCGCCGCCGCCGACCCTGTCTGCGAACCGGAGGAAATGAGCGCCGAAGATCCGATGTTCATTCTCTATACGTCCGGTTCCACCGGTGCACCGAAGGGCGTGCTGCACACCACCGGCGGCTACATGGTCTATGCGTCGATGACCCACCAGTACGTGTTCGATTATCACGACGGCGATATCTACTGGTGTACGGCGGATGTAGGCTGGGTCACCGGTCACAGCTATATCGTCTACGGCCCGCTCGCCAACGGCGCGACGACACTGATGTTCGAGGGTGTGCCGAACTATCCGTCAATGTCACGGTTCTGGGATGTTTGCGACAAGCACGGCGTCAACATCTTCTATACCGCGCCGACGGCGATCCGCGCCCTGATGCGCGAAGGTGACGATCCGGTCACAAAGACGTCGCGTAAATCACTGCGCCTGTTGGGCTCGGTCGGTGAGCCGATCAACCCTGAAGCGTGGGAATGGTATTACCGCGTCGTCGGCGATAGCCGTTGCCCCATCGTTGATACCTGGTGGCAGACCGAAACCGGCGGCATCCTGATCACGCCGTTACCGGGCGCCATCGACCTCAAGCCCGGTTCGGCGACGAAGCCGTTTTTCGGCATCAAACCTCAGATCGTCGATAACGAGGGCAAGGTGCTCGACGGGGCGACCGAGGGGAACCTCTGCCTCATCGACAGCTGGCCCGGCCAAATGCGGACCGTCTATGGCGACCATGAACGCTTCGAGCAGACCTACTTCTCGACTTATCACGGCAAGTACTTCACCGGCGATGGCTGCAAACGTGACGAGGACGGCTACTACTGGATCACCGGCCGCGTCGATGACGTGATCAACGTCTCCGGTCACCGCATGGGCACCGCCGAGGTCGAAAGTGCGCTGGTTGCCCACGCCAAGGTCGCCGAGGCCGCCGTTGTCGGCGCCCCGCACGATATCAAGGGGCAGGGGATTTATGCCTACGTCACCCTCAATGCCGGCGAGGCCCCTTCCGACGAGTTGAAGAAAGAGCTGGTGCAGTGGGTGCGCAAGGAAATCGGCCCCATCGCATCACCGGACTGGCTGCAATGGGCGCCGGGCCTGCCGAAGACCCGTTCGGGCAAGATCATGCGCCGGATCCTGCGCAAGATCGCCGAGGACGAATTCTCCAATCTCGGCGACACTTCAACTCTGGCCGATCCAGCCGTGGTTGATGACCTGATCGATAACCGGCAGAACAAACAAAGCTAGGTTTGATCTTTGAGGCGAACACCAAGGGGGCCTCATGGCCCCCTTTTTTCTACGGCAATCGCTAATTGCCTTAAGCCGCGTTCTCGCCGAGCAACTGCTGCACGCGCATCAGGTTTTTCTGGATCACTTCGGCCTTTTTCTTCTGGCCGCGCACTTTGCGGTAGACCTGCACCGCACCCTGAAAATAGTAGGATGCTTCTTCGAGCAAGTGTTCTTCCTGGCTTTGCTTGGCCAGCGCAAAACAGGCCGCACCGAGATTGTTTGCGGTCTGCGCCCACAGCAGCGGTTCAGTATCACGCTTGCGGATTTCGAGAACCTTTCTGAAGGTCGAGATTGACTGTTGCAGGATCGCATCCGCCTTGCCGTATCCGCCCAGCGCCATCTGTGCGACACCATAATGGTTCATCACCTCGGCCCATCGGCCCGGTGTTTTCGCTTTATCATAAACGGTCAGCGCTTCCTCGAACGCGCTCGCCGATGATTTCAGATGCACCTGTGCCTGAACCGGTTGCAGCGACGCCAGCTTGTAATAGGCCATGGCCCGGCGCATGTGCGCCAATGCCCAGTCGTTGGCATGGGTTTCGCGGCTAAGGGTGTCGGCGACACTGCTGTAAAGCTTAATTGCGGCGAGCAGGTTTTCCGGCTTGCGGTCGACCTTGACCGACGCTTCCTTTATCAGGCCCATATGCGTGTTGACCAGCGCCCAGATGATCGGTGATTTCTCGGCATCGATTAGTTTGTCGGCCGCTTCGTAGTGCTGCATTGCGTCGTTGAGGGCTTTCCTGTTGCCGAAACGGAAACTCGTCGCGTAGGCGTTGCCGAGCGCATTATGCACGGATACCCGGGAATCCTGTGGCATGTCTTCGGGCAGGCTTGCCATCGCCTTGGCGGCATCGTCGAGATGCTTGATCAGCCGTTCGGCCAGCGTCCGACGGGACCCTTTCGTCACCGGCAATAACGCAGCCACGGTGACGGCACGCAGGATGGCACCGGCATCGTCCGGCAACGGCACCGGCAGATCGAGGGTGTCGGCCATCCCGTATGTTCCCGGCTGGCCGTCCTGGTTTCCGCCCAGAGCCAGAAAGTGCAGCCGGGCGACGGTACCCAGTTCTTCCATGTTGCCCCAGATCAAAAGATCGGCTGAGTCATCCCTGAGCCATTTGCGGCCTTCCTCTTCAGCCAGCAGGAGACGCTCAATCAGGCCGATCCGCAGGTTCATTCTCAGGATCTTGCCCGCTAACAGGGTTTCGATTGCACTTTCAGCCGACGCCATGCCGGCCAGGCGTTCGGTGATTTCCTTGCCGCCCGACCCGAACAGTTCGGCAAGCATTACCCGTCCGTCCGAAACCGAATCCGTCGGACGGAAGCCGCCGGCACTTCGTGCCGCGGCACGCCGCTTTTTATTCCGGCGCCGGCCGCCCGGTAAAAAGCTTTTCAGAATACTGGCGAACAAACCCATTTCTGCTCCAGGAACGCTGCCACGTGTGCAGCCGCCCCGGCCCCCTCAGGACAGTCTTTCGACGTCTGTTGTTTTTTCGGCTCAAATCAGGCCGTCGGTTTCAGATAACTCGGAAATGATAGTGCGGTCAGGAAATGACCGCAATCTGACATGCGCATAAAAAAGCTGTCGAATGTAACGGGTGATGTTCAGAAATCGATGCAGCGGCCCTTTTTTTCCCAATCTCCGTAGCGGGTCGGCTCGGGCCCTTTCGGCCCCCCGATTTCACCGGTAGCGGCGGGCGCTTCGGCAGCGGCCGCGTGCTCGTCCTTTACGTCTTCCGCTTCGTTTGCCCCTGGTTTGCGGGCGGCTTTTAGTGGGTCTTCGGGAGCATCGATCATCATTAAATTTCCGTCATATCGGCGGGCGGGATTGATTTCATGCTATGGTGAAATAATTCAATCAGGCATCCCCATCAAGGTATGAGGATTTATTTTCCGGAGTTGCGGACATGAACTGGCTTAAAACATCGATACTGCTGGCCGGGTTGACGGCGCTGTTCATGGGCGCAGGATACCTGCTGGCCGGCGAAGGCGGCATGATCATCGCCCTTGTGGTTGCCGTTGCCATGAACTTTTTCGCGTACTGGAATGCGGATTCGCTGGTGCTGCGGATGTACAACGCACGCGAGGTGACGGCGGAAAGTGCGCCTGGTTTTTACGGTATCGTGACTCAGCTGGCACGGAAAGCAGAGCTGCCGATGCCAAAAGTCTATATCATCGAAAACGACCAGCCGAATGCCTTTGCCACCGGCCGCAATCCGGAAAATGCCGCCGTGGCGGCAACCACCGGGCTGTTGAAAATTCTCACCCACGAGGAAATCGCCGGCGTCATGGCGCACGAACTGGCGCACGTCAAAAACCGCGATACCCTGATCATGACCGTCACCGCGACGATCGCCGGGGCGCTGTCGATGCTGGCCAACTTCGCCCTGTTCTTCGGCGGCAACCGCAACAACCCGCTCGGCATCATCGGGACCATCGCGGTGATGATCCTGGCGCCTTTCGCCGCGATGCTGGTGCAGATGGCGATTTCGCGGACCCGCGAATACGGCGCCGACGCCGGTGGTGCGGAAATCTGCGGCAACCCGATGTGGCTCGCCAGCGCCTTGCAGAAACTGGAGCAGGGCGCCCAAAGCATCGACAACGACGTAGCCGAGGACAATCCGGCGACGGCACATATGTTCATCGTCAATCCGCTGCACACCCGTGCCCACGACAATCTGTTCTCGACCCATCCGAAAACCGCCAACCGCGTGCAGAAGCTGCGCGAACTCGCCGGAACCCTGGGCCGTCCCTGGGGTTGACGTCCAGAGGTGATTTCCCGGTCAGGCTTGAGAATTATCCAGAAGCCGGACGATCTGTTCCGCCGCCGCATCGGGATCAAGCGCATCCGTATCGATGCGGAGTTCCGGGCTTTCGGGCGGCTCATAGGGGGATGAAATGCCCGTGAAGTTGGCGATTTCGCCTTTGCGCGCGCGGGCATAGAGGCCTTTCGGGTCACGCGACTCACAGGTGTCCAGCGAGGCGTCGATATGGATTTCGAAAAACTCGCCCGGCTGCATCAGGTCCCGGGCCATGTCGCGGTCGCTCTTGAATGGCGAGATCGCCGAGACCAGCACGATCATCCCTGCATCGACGAACAGTTTCGCCACCTCGGCGATCCGTCGGATGTTTTCGACCCGGTCCGCATCGGTAAAGCCCAGATCGCGGTTCAGCCCGTGACGCACGTTGTCGCCATCAAGCATGTAGGTATGCCGGCCGGCAAGATGCAGCTTCTCGGCCACCAGATTGGCGACCGTTGATTTGCCTGATCCGGACAGGCCGGTAAACCACAGGATCGCCGGTTTCTGGCCGAGCGCATCAGCCCGGGACTGCTTGTCGAGGCTGAGCTTCTGGCGGGTCAGGTTCCGCGCCCGGCGCAGGCTGAAATCGATCATCCCGGCACCGACGGTCTCGTTGCTCAGCTTGTCGATCAGAATGAACGCGCCGGTTTCCCGGCAATCAGCGTAAGGTTCGCAGGCCAGCCGGCGGTCGAAACTGAGATTGCAGACCGCCACGTCATTGAGCTGCAGCGTCTTCGCAGCAACATGCTCCAATGTATTGATATTGATTTTGTATTTCAGATCACTGATCCAGGCCTGCGCGGTTCGGGCGGCAAGCTTGATGACAAATTGACGGCCCGGGATCATCTCCCGTTCCGACATCCAAATAAGATGCGCCTGCACCTGATCGGTGGTCTGCATGGGAAAGTCTTTGTGACGGATGATATCACCACGGCTGATATCAATCTCATCGTCCAACGTCACAGTCACCGCCAGTCCGGGGGCAGCCTTTGCGACCAGGCCGTCGGCGGTCAGAATTTCAGCAATACGCGATTGCGCCCCGTCCGGCTCGATAACGACCGGCGCCCCCGTCGCGAGACCGGCCCCGCAGACGGTGCCGGCAAAGCCGCGGAAATTGGCATGCGGGCGGTTGACCAACTGTACCGGCAACCGGGGACCGGACCTGTTTATTCCTGCATCAACCTGCACGGTTTCCAGAAAATCGAGAACGCATTTACCATTGAACCACGAAATAAGGTCGCTTTTGGCGGTTATATTGTCGCCGTTCAATGCCGAGACCGGTAGCGCTGTCACCGACGTAAAATCGAGCCCGCCGGCAAATTCGCCATACGCCGTTTCAATCGACCTGAACGTGCTTTCGTCATAATCAACCAGATCCATCTTGTTGACGCACAGAAGCACATGGCGAATGCCGAGCAGATGGGCGATGAAGGAATGGCGCCGGGTTTGAGTCAGAACCCCCTTGCGCACATCCACCAGGATGACCGCGACATCCGACGTCGAGGCCCCCGTCGCCATATTCCGGGTGTACTGTTCATGACCGGGGGTGTCGGCGACGATGAAGCTGCGCCGTGGGGTGGCGAAATAGCGATACGCGACATCGATGGTGATGCCCTGCTCGCGTTCGGCGTCGAGACCGTCGACCAGAAGCGCGAAATCAAGCCCCCCCGGCACAGTGCCGAAGCGCCTGCTGTCGTTGGCGAGCGCATCCGCCTGATCCGTGCATAACAGTTGCGCGTCGTGCAGCAGCCGGCCGATCAGGGTCGACTTGCCGTCATCGACGCTGCCGCAGGTGAGAAAGCGCAGAATGTCCTTCTGTGTCCCGTCATCCGGCATCAGAAATACCCCTCGCGCTTTTTCTTTTCCATCGAGGACGCTGCTTCATGATCGATGATGCGCCCCTGACGCTCCGACGTTGAGGCCGAAAGCGTCTCCGCGATGACCGCGTCGAGATCGGCGGCGTCGGAACGGATGGCCGCGGTCAGCGGATAGCAGCCGAGGGTCCTGAAGCGGACGCTTTGCGTCACGACTTCTTCGCCGGGCCGCAGGTCGAAACGCGCGTCATCGACCATGATGAGCTGGCCATCACGCTCAACAACCGGCCGCGGCGCGGCGAAATACAGCGGCACCACGGGGATCTGTTCCTGTTTGATGTAGGCCCAGATATCGCGTTCCGTCCAGTTCGACAGCGGGAAGGCCCGCACGCTTTCGTCCCTGCCGACACGGCAGTTATAGAGGTTCCACAGTTCCGGACGCTGTCTACGCGGGTCCCAGGCCTGGTGCATATCCCGAAACGACATCACCCGCTCCTTGGCGCGGGATTTCTCCTCGTCACGGCGGGCACCGCCGATGGCGCAATCCACCTTGTGCAGGCTGAGCGCCTGTTTGAGAGCTTCCGTCTTCATCACGTCCGTATGGAGACCGGCGCCGCTGGCGACCGGCGAGATGCCCCGTTTCAGGCCGTCTTCATTAATATGCACGATCAGATCGAGACCAAGCTCGCGCACCCGCTGATCGCGAAAGGCGATCATCTCCCTGAACTTCCATGTGGTGTCGACATGCAAAAGCGGGAACGGCGGCTTCCCCGGATAAAACGCCTTCATCGCCAGATGCAGGAGCACCGACGAGTCCTTGCCAATCGAATACATCAATACCGGCCGCTCGAACGATGCGACCACTTCACGGAGAATGTGGATCGATTCGGATTCCAGCCGCTGCAGATTGTTCAAAGGGATCATTTCGCTTTCAGTCATAACGCAGGATCATCTTTCTTATCGCATGAATGGCCAAGCGCAAACAGTGGTGGCGCCCAAGCGGCGCCTGCCCTTGCGTCGGCGGACGTGAATCGTGCGGGCCGGCTCAGTCCGGTCGCAACGTTTTATGAATGCCGCATTCGACTTTACCGGTGCCGCGCCAGCGCCCGGCACGGAAGTCCTCTCCCGGTCGGACACGGGACGTGCAGACCGCGCACCCGACACTGGAATAGCCCCTGTCGGCCAGCGGATGACGCGGCAGGCCATGTCGGTCCAGATACGCCAGGACATCAGCATTGTCCCAATGCACCAGCGGATTGACCTTGATGCGCGGGCCGTCCGCCTCGAATGTCTGTAGAACCGACCTGCCGGCGCCGTGATGACGCTTGCGGCCGGTAAACAGCGCCCGGAAGCGCATGATCTCGCGCTCAAGCGGCCGGGTCTTACGGATGTCGCAGCAGGCATCCGAATCGCTGGACCACAACATGCCATCGGCGTCGCTTGCAACGATATCGCTGGCCGCAGGCTGCACGGTGCGGACGTTTTCCAGCCTAAGCCGCGCGACCAGCCGGTCACGATAGGCCAGCGTCTCATCGAAATGCTTCAGGGTATCGAGAAACAGCACCGGCGTGGCCCGCTCGGTACGGGCAATCATGTGCAGCAGGACCGCCGATTCAGTGCCAAACGAGGACACCAGCGCGATCCGTTCGGGAAATATATTCCGGATAGCGAGATCGACAATATCCTTTGCGGCAGTGGCGGCGTACTTTGTATTCAGGGACTCTATGGTTGAAGACGTCATGGTAACCTGTTGTTCTGCATAGGGTTTGCATATATAACATATTTAATTTGTTATACATTATATATTTACTTTATCTTTTTGTTTTTACATATGTAAATACAAATATTATATGTTTAAATATTTTCTTTGCTGCCTGCGCCTTGCCATCCTATGAGTGGCCGTCCTATGAGCAGCCGCAGCCGCCACATCTGCCAAACAGCCTCCTGGGGAAAAGATGCCCGCCAAATCGACACAAGATCGGCCAACACAAGACGGACGCACACCCGATCCGCTGATGTCCCGGCTTGCCGCGTTCGAAATTCTGCAGGAAATCCTCAAGCGCAACAAAGCTCTCGACGAAGCCCTCGTTCAGTCGCGGGCGTATGGTGCGCTCAGCGGTCCGGATCGGGCCTTTGCCGCCTATATCGCGCGCACCGCCTTGCGCCGTCTGGGCCAGATCGATGAACAGATCCGCCACTGCGTCAAGGACCCGCCGCCGCGCAAGGCCCGCCCCGTCAACGATGTGCTGCGTGTCGGAATTGCCCAGCTTTTCTTTGCCGCCACCGCCGATCAAGCACAATCCGGGAGGCGGGCAGGCATACAGTAAGGCCCGTTATGTTCTCTACACAAAATTTTGCATAACCATTGGGGCTTTGAGTATTTCGGGCTGCAATACGAAGTCAGGAACGCCGCGTTGCAGATTTGAGAACGAAGCTGTATTTATTCACAAACTGCCGTTTTTGCGGCATGGGTTTTGTTCCGCGAATAGGGTGTACAGGCATTGTTTGTGGCCGCTCACTGCAAGGGCTGGAAGAAATATTTTTCACCGCCTCACGAATCGATTTCGCTTGAACCGTTTGGATGTACAAATTTGCAACCTTCAAACCAGCCCATCGTTTAAATGATCAGCATCAGGGTTTTTCTTGGTGTGATCCTGTGCGGGATCATCCTAATATGCTTCATTTCTGAAACGCCCCCAAATCACGATCCGTTTGCCGATAAATCCGCAATCGCACTTGTGGACATTCCCTACACCACGGCACCTGCAATCAATGCTCTGAAACTCCGGCATGTGATTAAACATGAACCCTACAAACTTGGCATGTTCGGAAACAGCCGGGTGCTCATGGTAGGCAATCAAGCGATGGGGGTCTCAAACGAGCAATATTTCAATTTTGCCATTTCAAGCGAATCATTCTCGGGCAGTGTGCTGCTGATAAAACAAATGGCGGATCAGTTATTACTCCCTCAGCATGTTGTTGTAGGAATTGATCATTTCTATCTGCAACGCGATAACGTTCCGATATGGCCTAATTTCCTGGGCCGACTGACGTACTCTGTTCATGGCATTTTGCGTGGCTTGCATAATGCTGAAAAACCGCTAACGACAGCAGCCAGACGTGCATGGCGCTTTGTTTGGGGCGAAACCGTCCGACTTGGCATGCTCTTTGACCCACAACTTCTGTTCTTCGGACTAGCCAGAACTCTGCATATCGAAGAGCCCCTGCCCAGAGTGGCGTCATCAGAAGGCGGCTATCGCCCCGACGGCAGCCGATCACCGGGGCAAAAATTCGCCGATGAAATACACATTATTCAGCCGACAAATTCGAAAATAGATGTCGATCAACTGCGTCATAATTTGTCCGTGCTCGGTGAATTGGCGCAGCAGGGATATACATTTTTCATCGTGGAAACGCCGCTGCACCCGACAACGGCACAAAAGCTGGGAACGCTGGAAACGCAATACATGAAGAGTACACGCGATATCTGGCATCAGGAATGTATCAGATGGGCACTGAACTGTATGAACGCCCCCGCCGATATCGGGGATGGAACCGCAGACCGGTGGTATGATGAATCCCATCCTCCCGAAAAGCCTTGGGCGGCATTTATAAAATCCTTTTTAGCAAAACCCACGCGTCATGCTGTTCAATAGCTTTTCATTTCTATTTGTTTTTTTACCGGTTGTGACGTTTGCCTTTTATGCAATTCGTGTCCGGCAAGTAAGATTGCTGCTTATTATCGCAGCATCCGTTTTGTTTTATGGCGTTTCCGGCCTTCAGCACGCGGCTGTTCTGATCGCAGAAATTATCTGGGTTTATGCAACCACCAGGGGGCACGGCGTTTCACACAATAAGTTGAAACTGACGCTCTCGTTGGTTCCCGTTTTTGCCGGTCTGGTTTACTACAAATATTCAACATTCATTCTGTCCGATTTGTTGATGATTACAGCCGCAGACACGAACCCCTATTTCAATCTTTTTAGCGGCGCGGTTCTTCCGGCAGGCATTTCATTCTTCAGCTTCCAGCTTGCCGCGTTCGCCATTGATCGATACCGCGACAACATTGATGATCCGCCTGATTTTTTCGCCTTCACTGCCTATATAAGTTTTTTTCCACAGCTCATCGCCGGGCCAATCCTGCGCTTTTCAGATGTCAGTGCCGCCCTCGCCAGGATTGGTACTCTCAGGTGGGACCGGGTAAATATTTCTCGCGCCATCGCATACATTTGTCTCGGCCTGGCACTTAAAGTTTTGATCGCGGACACCCTTTTTCATGCCATGTCCGGTTATGCCGGCGAACCCGAAAATATGGGCACAGGCGGCGCGGTCTATGTTTTGCTGGGCTACAGTTTTCAGATCTATTTTGATTTTTACGGATACTCTCTGGTTGCGATCGGACTTGGCGGCCTGTTCGGATTTTCGTTCCCGGCCAACTTTAAAAGACCTTATGAATCTCTGAACATCCGGGATTTCTGGCGCCGCTGGCACATCACGCTGTCCTTCTGGATCAGGGATTATCTCTATCTGCCCATCGGTGGTTCAACGCATTATGTCCGGAACATATTAATCGTTTTTCTGGTTTGCGGTCTTTGGCACGGTGCCGGCTGGACCTTCATTGTCTGGGGGCTGTACCACGGGTTGCTGGTCATTCTTTATCACTATACGTCTTCGGCGTGGGACCGAATGCCACAGCTTTTACAGAAGTCCCTTACGTTCATCCTCGTGTCACTCGGCTGGTCACTGTTTCTTTTCGATTTTGACGGCGCATACAATATGTTCAGAAGCCTGTTCGGTCTCGGCAATACAACCCTAGAAGCCCCGTCGCTTGAAATGTGGATGTATGTTCTGTTTGCGGGCATCGTCTGCTTTGCACTGGATTGCGAGAAGCTCGCAAACAAAGCCGCAACTTCATCGACA
The DNA here is from genome assembly GCA_965227245.1 of Rhodospirillales bacterium. Classification (GTDB taxonomy): domain Bacteria; phylum Pseudomonadota; class Alphaproteobacteria; order Rhodospirillales; family Casp-alpha2; genus UBA4479. The sequence goes on from OZ245728.1 coordinate 818,731, forward strand.
CGTTACAGCTATGCGGTTACCTCCTGCTACGCCGTCCTGTTTCTGCTGATCGCCCTGTTTCTCGATAGAACGCAGGGTTTTATATATTTCCGGTTTTAATGCCGTTTGTACGCCGTGCGAAAAAAATGATACTGAAGCCGCGCCGCTAAACATTCATCATTCGTGGAATTTTAATTCCGCGCTGAGCCCACACTTCGCACAGAGGCCCCCATGGCACGAGACGGCCACGTTGATAATGAAAATATGCAGGCCCTGATGTCCCGGCTTGCCGCATTCGAAATTCTGCAGGACATCCTCAAGCGCAACAAAGCTCTCGACGAAGCCCTCGTTCAGTCGCGGGCGTATGGTGCTCTCAGCGGTCCGGATCGGGCCTTTGCCGCCTATATCGCGCGCACCGCCTTGCGCCGTTTGGGCCAGATCGATGAACTGATCCGCCACTGCGTCAAGGACCCGCTGCCGCGGAAGGCTCGCCCCGTCAACGATGTGCTGCGTGTCGGAATTGCCCAGCTTTTCTTTGCCGCCACCGCCGATCATGCAGCCGTCGCGACGACGGTTGATCTTTGCCGCGCCGTCGGTCAGGTCCCGTTCGCCAAGCTGGTGAATGCGGTGATGCGCCGGCTGCAACGCGAAGGCAAGGCGCTGCTGGCCAAGCAGCAGGCGGCGCACCTCAACACCCCGGACTGGCTGCGGCGAAGCTGGATCGAAGCCTATGGCCGCGACCGTGCCGATGCCATCACCGCCATGCACCTTGAAACACCGCCGATCGATCTGACCGTCAGGAAAGACCCTGCCGGATGGGCGGAAAAGCTCGGCGGGACCGTGATCCTCAACGGCAGCGTCCGGCTCAGTGACGGTGCAGATGTCACAGCACTTCCCGGTTTCGAGGAAGGTGCATGGTGGGTGCAGGATGCCGCGGCGCGTCTGGTGATCGGTCTGCTGGGAGATGTTGCCGGGAAGCACGTTCTTGACCTATGCGCCGCCCCTGGCGGCAAGACACTGGAACTGGCAAGCGCGGGGGCAAAGGTGACGGCGCTGGATATTTCCGAAAAACGCCTGACCCGTGTTCGCGAGAATTTGCAACGAATCGGTCTCGATGCGGAAACCGTCTGTGCTGATGCCCGCAAATGGGCGCCGGAGGCGCCGTGCGATTTTGTCGTTCTGGATGCGCCCTGTTCGTCGACCGGCACCCTGCGCCGCCACCCGGATGTGCAGCACCTGAAAACGCCTGAAGACATCGCAAAGCTGAACGGTGTGCAGAACGACCTTCTGGACGCAGCCGCCGGGATGACCGCTTCTGGCGGCACCCTGCTGTATGCCACCTGCTCGCTGCAGCCCGAGGAAGGCCCCGCCGTGATCAATGCATTCCTGAAACGAACACCTGATTTCGCCCGCATCCCGATCACGGCTGATGAGGTGAGCGGGCTGAGCGATGCCATATCTGCCGATGGTGATCTCAGAACCCTGCCCTGCCTGCTCGCCGATGCCGGCGGGATGGACGGGTTTTATGCGGCACGGCTTCAACGCCGACTGAAATAACGGCCTCTTTGAAACGTGCCTTTGATTTGACAAAATATCGCCGCACTGTCCGCACCGGAACGACGATGGGGAATAACCGGCCGAATGTTTGATGTGATGCCCGAGCGGTTAAGCACACTGATTTACCGCTCGGCGGTCTATGACTGGTTTCTGCCCTCCAGAGCCCCGTCCAGTGTCCGCGCCCCGCAGGGATTACAGGGACATCAGCATGGTGCGGCAAACGGCGGCAATCACCGCCGCCAGAGCGGGCTTGGCGCTCAAACCGCATGGGCCGCCGACATGCAGTTTGCGCCGCATGCCGCCGCCACGCCCGCCGGGATGACCCCGCTCAGGGATGATTTTCGCGATATCAACATGGTCGATGCCAATCCGTCCGATCTGTGGCCGGCGATTTCTGCGTGGATCTCCCGGCACCGGCGCTGGGACCCGAAAAGCTGGCGCAGCGATATACTCGCCGAGCGCCTGACCCGCTGGCTGTCGGTCTATGATGCGGTCGGCATCGATGCCGATGACCGGGTGCGTTGGGCAACGGAAATTCTCAGAGCCGCCAAACACCTGAACCGCATCCGCATCGGCAATGTCGACCCCTGGCGCCGGTTTCTGGTGCATCAGGCCCGCATCAATGCCGCTCTGGCCCTGCCGGAAATGGAATCAACCCTGCAAAAACGGCTGAACGAACTGGGCCAGGACGTGGACCGGCAAATTCTCGGCGACGGTGGCCATATCGAACGCGCGCCTGCGCGCGCCCTTTGTGTCCTCGCCATCCTGACGGAAATCCGCGACGCCCTGACCGGGCATCATATCGAGCCGCCGACGGGTCTGATTTCCGCCCTCGACCGCATGGTGCCGTTTATCAAGGCACTGCTGCACGCCGATGGCGGTTTTGCGCTGTTCGGCGGCGCGACCGCTGACACCGGGCCGCTGATCGATGCCGTGATCAAGGCCTCGGACGGCAAGGGCCGGGCCATGGCCAGCGCGCCTCATACCGGGTTTCACAGACTCCGCGCCGGGCAGACGACGCTGATCTGCGATTGCGGCCGGACATCTGAAAACACCATCGGCTTTCACGGCCCGGCCAGTTTCGAGCTCAGCGCCGGCAAAATCCGGCTGATCAGCAACTGCGGGGTGCGTCTTGCCGATGATGCACAGCGCAGGAACTGGATGCAGGCTCTGGGGTCGACCGCCGCGCATTCGGCACTCGTCATCGCCGAGCGCGATACAGGTCCCGTCACGGAAGCCAGAGTGGAACGCCGCGATCACGATGGGGCACGGCTGATCGAAATGAGCCATGACGGGTATCTGGCAAAAACCGGACTTCGGCATACCCGCAGCATTTATCTGGATGCCAGCGGCAGCGATGTCCGGGGCGAGGAAATATTGAGCGGTGCACGCTCCCAGCCGTTTTCGGTGCGCTTCCATCTTTATCCGGGCGTCAGTGCCTCGATGGTCGCCGGCGGCGGCGAGGTCCTGGTGAAACCCCCGCGCGGACGCGGCTGGCGTTTTGTCTGTCATTATCCGGTGCGGCTTGAAGACACCGTCAGTTTCTTTGACGGCCGCCAGCACCGGGCCCAGCAGATCGTGATCCTGGGCAATCACGAACCGTCCGAAACGGTTGTCAAATGGCGCTTCGCCATCGACGGATAGGGGCCGCCGCGCTCGAAAGAGGTCATCCCCAACGTGATTGGGTGTTGGAGACTGCGCTTTGCACCAGAACACGTCATACCGGCGATGGCCGGAATCCAGGGCGTCCGGCGAGGTCTTGCGAGAAGTGGTGTGAGAACGCTTCTCTGGACCCCGGCCTACGCCGGGGTGACCCAGGAGGGCTGAGAGACGCCAGCCATCGGCACTCCTCAGCATGAGGGCGACTCTTCAGCTCATCCTGAGGAGCCTGAAAGGCCGTCTCGAAGAATCAGCAAATTCAGCCGCAGACAAACACCTCAAGGTCCGGGCGGGCATGAAGCAGCATGGACACCGGCACGGCAGCACTGGGTGGATGCGCTGCCGCCTGTTCCAAAACGTGGCGTTTATCGGCACTGCCGGCATGCAGAAACAATCGGGGGATTTCCAGAATACACCTGAGCGTCATGCTGATCCGCGCATGAGGTGCTGCCGGTGCTTGCGTCGCAATCACCGATGATATAGCGCTTTCAAAAGCAGCGGGATCGGCCGCCGGAAACAGCGAGGCGATGTGCCCGTCCGGTCCCATGCCGAGATAGGCGATGTCCGCGGGCTGAACCGCCTTCAGCCGGTGGTTCGTGTCATCAAGTGCCGCGGCAACGGACAGCGTCCCTGTCCATAAAGGATGCAGCGTCGCCGCGTTCGCGCCGGCTTCAATAAAATGCTGCCGCACCAGACCCGCATTGCTGTCGGCGTCATCGATGGGCACGCGACGCTCGTCGACAAGCGTCACGTCAACCCGTTGCCAGTCGAGCGGCTGCGCCGCCAGCAGCGGCAGGACACGGGCAGGGGACCGGCCGCCCGATAATGCCAGAGTCACGCGGGGTTTTTCGGCAAGCGACTTCTGCAGGGCATCGGCAAGCGCCGCCGCCAGCGCCGCGTCACATGCCCCGTCATCCGGATAATGGTGCTGTTTCAAAGGTTCCAGCGGCGGATGCCGTCCGGCATCTCGATGTCATGCCACATTCCCTTGAGATCGGCCAGCAGCCCGCCGCCATTGATCTGGACGCTGAGCTGTTCAGGCGTGAAGTCACAATACACTTTATGTCGCACGGCGCCGATGATGCAGTCTGCGGGGGGGATGTCGTTCAGCACCGGATGCAGATAGAGACCGTATTCATGCTTGGCTTCGACCGGATCGGCACACGGGTCGTGGACATCGACATGATGGCCCATCCCGGCCAGGATACGCGCCAAATCAGCCGATTTCGAATTCCGCAGATCCGGGACGTTTTCCTTGAAGGTCAGGCCCAGCATCAAAATCCTGGACGGTTTCCGGCCAAGCTGCTTGTGGATCGCTTCGGCGACGAACGTCGCCATTCCCTCGTTGATGCGGCGGCCCGACAGAATGACTTCCGGTTCATGACCCAGACTCCGTGACAGATGCGCCAGATAATACGGGTCGACGCCGATGCAATGTCCGCCGACCAGCCCCGGTGTAAACGGCAGGAAGTTCCACTTGGTTTTCGCCGCAGCCAGCACGTCATGGGTCGACAGGCCGATCTTGTTGCAGATCATCGCCAGTTCGTTGACGAAAGCGATGTTGATGTCTCGCTGGGCGTTCTCAATGACCTTGGCGGCCTCGGCCGTCTTGATGTCCTTGGCAATAAAGATATTGTTGTTGGTCACATGGCCGTAGACCTTGGCCAGGCGCTGGGCGATCTCGGGGGTCTGGCCAGACACCACCTTGGTGATGCGCTCGACGGTGTATTCCTTGTCACCGGGATTGATGCGCTCCGGGGAATAGCCCAGGAAAAAATCCTCGCCGCAAACCAGTCCCGACGCCGCGGCCATCGCCGGGCCGCAGAAGTCTTCGGTGATCCCCGGATACACCGTGCTTTCAAACACCACGATGTTGCCCTTCGACAGAACTTTGCCGAGGGTGCCGCAGGCCGCCGTCAAGGCCCCCAGGTCCGGCTTGTTTTCTTCATCCACGGGGGTCGGCACAGTGACGATGTAGATGTCGGCGTCCTTGATATCGGCGATATCGCCGCTGAAGGTGATGGTGCTGGCCCGGAGCATCGCGGTATCGACCTCGCCGGAGCGGTCGATCGCGGCCAGTAGATCGGAAATCCGAGATGTCGACACGTCAAATCCGGTCACCGGATAGTGCTTTCCAAGGGCCAGCGCCAACGGCAGACCGACGTAGCCGAGACCGATGACGGCGATTTTTTCAGCGGCACGTGGGGCCATGAATTCCGTTTCCCCCGATTGGCGGCAAGAACAGCCTGCGAAGATCGGCCAAAACTAATGACAGCGGCTTGTTCATGCACGATTTTTTTTATGTTCATAATATGAACGCATTTGACGTTCATATTGTGAACAGTGTATTAAAACCCATCGATTCGCCATATCTGGTATCTCAAAGTTACCTGTCCGGACCCGGCAAGGCTGATGACAAAAGCGAAATTCAGTTCCGAACCGATAGATAACGAACACCGCATTACGCTGGGGTTGCTGAATGCGGTACATGAAAACGAGCGTGTGTCGCAGCGCTCCATCTCGTCCGAACTGTCGATCGCCCTCGGCCTCACCAACACCTATCTGAAAAGATGCATCAAGAAGGGCCTGATCAAGGTCACCCAGGCCCCCGCCAACAGGTATGCATACTATCTGACGCCGAAGGGCTTCAGCGAGAAGACGCGCCTGACCGCCGCCTATCTGTCGCAGTCGCTGAATCTGTTCCGGGTTTCCCGCAACGAGGCCGAAGACATCTTCAAGACCTGTCTGCATCACGGCTGGCAGCGTGTCGTGCTGCTCGGCAACGGCGATCTTGTGGAAATCTTCGCCATGTCGGCCATGGATAAGGACTTGCAGCTGGCGCTTTTTGCTAACACCGATACCCACAATCTGGCGCTGGCGGAACTGCCGCGCCTGACGGGATCGGATCAGTTACGCGATTACGACTGCGTCGTCGTCTGTGACATGAGCGATCCGATCCGGCTCTATACACTCGCCCGCAGCCTGTTCGACAAGGAGCGCGTGCTGGCGCCGGCATTCCTCGGCATCGACAAGATCGATGCCCTTGGCAAGGACGACCCCGCATGACCTACTGGTGTGTCGCCAATACCCAGCCGAACGCCGAGGAGAAGGCCGTGTTTCATCTGATGCGGCAGGGCTTCAACGTGCTTTTGCCGAAACATCTGAAGCGGCGCAGTCATGCCCGCAAGGTCGACTGGGTGCCGAAACCCCTGTTCCCCGGCTATCTGTTCGTCGAGATCGATCCGTCGTTTTCGCCGTGGCGGGCGATCCGCTCGACGGTCGGCGTCCTCGACGTGATCCGCTTCGGCGAGGCACCGGCGCCGGTGCCGGACGGGGTCATCGAGGAAATCTGCGCCCGCCAGGACGAAAACGGTCTGGTCAAAACCATCGACGGCCCGGGCTTCAAGCCCGGCGATCCGGTCCGCGTACTGCGTGGTGCATTGGGTGAGTTCGAAGCGCTGTTCGAAGCCAGCGACGAACGCAACCGTGTCACCGTTCTGTTGAATCTGCTCGGGCGCCAGGTTCGCGCGCGGGTGCACAAGGACGCCGTGTTCGCCGCCATCTAGCAGCGGCACGGTCTTTTCGAGCGATTTCGCACTTCGGGTGTTTTCACCCGGAGTGCGGTAGCATGCCTGAATCAAGCAAAGGTCATTCCTTGAATACTACATCTGTATTATCCGCCAGCGGTCGTCTGGTCACCCTGTTCGGCGGCGGCGGCTACATCGGCCCGGTCGTCGCCAAGCGGCTGCTCGGCGCCGGTTACCGTGTCCGTGTCGTCGACATGTTCCTGTACGGCACGGAAAATATCCTGCTCGGCCTGTTCGACAATCCGGATTTCGAGGTGCTGAACGGCGACCTTGCCGACCCGGCCGTGGTCGACGCAGGGCTCAAAGGTGCCAGCGATGCCGTCATCCTGGCCGGGCTGGTCGGTGATCCGATCACCAAGAAATATCCGGACGCCCACACGGCGATCAACGAAAACGGCATCTCGCGGCTGATCGACGCCCTCGACGGGCGTGCCATGCAGCGGGTGATCTTTGTCTCCACCTGCTCCAACTACGGGCTCATCCCCGAAGGCACGCTTGCCGACGAAAACTACGAGCTGAGCCCGCTGTCACTGTACGCCAAGGCCAAGGTCGGCATGGAGCAGAAATTACTGGCGCTGAAGGGCAAGGTCGATTACGCGGCGACGGCGCTGCGCTTCGCCACAGCCTTCGGGCTGGCGCCTCGGATGCGGTTTGACCTGACCGTCAGCCAGTTCACCCGGGAGATGTACGAAGGCGATGATCTTCTGGTTTACGATCCCGACACCTGGCGGCCGTACTGCCATGTGCAGGATTTCGCCGACGTCATCCAGCGCGTGCTGGAAGCTCCCGAAGCGGATGTGGCGTTCGAGGTCTTCAATGCCGGCGGCGACACCAACAACTTCACCAAGCGGATGATCGTCGAGGCGATACGCAAGCATCTGCCCGAAGCCCGCATTGCCTATCAGGAACACGGCACCGATCCCCGCAACTACCGCGTCGATTTCAGAAAAATCCGCGAGCGCCTGGGGTTCGAGCCGCACTACAGCGTCGAGGACGGCATTCAGGAACTGCTGCGGGCGCTGGAACAGAACCTGTTCGCGGACGCCGAGGCACGCCCGAATTTCTATGGCAATTACGAAATCGATTATCCGGCCCGCTGACGTGAACCCGCTCCCGGACCAGATCGTCGCGACATTCCGTTCCCTGCTGGGGGAGCGGGCAGGTTTGCACGAGCCCTGCTTCGAGGGCAACGAGTGGGCTTATGTGAAGGAATGCATCGATACTGCCTGGGTATCGACGGCAGGGAGCTATGTCGGCCGCTTCGAGGAAATGCTGGCGGATTTCACCGGCGCTGAGCACGTGGTTGCCACGTCAAGCGGCACCGCTGCGCTGCATGCAGTGTTTGCCTCGCTCGACATCGGTGCCGGCGACGAAGTAATGATCCCGGCGCTGACATTCGCGGCAACGGCCAACGCCGTGACCTACACGGGCGCAACGCCACACTTCATTGATGTCGAGGAAACGTCCCTGGGTCTGGATGCCGGCAAACTGCGGCACCGCCTTGATACCATCGCCGACATCAACGACGGCGTCCTCGTCAACCGTGAAACGGGCCGCCGCATCGCGGCCGTCTGCTGCATGCACACCTTCGGTCATCCGAGCGATCTGGATGCGCTGAATGCCGTTTGCGCCGACGCAGGCATTCCGCTGATCGAGGATGCGGCGGAATCCCTCGGGTCCTATTACAAGGGTGTGCATACCGGCAACCAGAGCCGTGTCGCCACGCTGAGCTTCAACGGCAACAAGACCGTGACCACGGGCGGCGGGGGCGCGATCATGTGCAACGATGCCGAGCTGGCGGGCCGCATCCGCCACTTGTCGACGACGGCCAAGCAGCAGCACCGCTGGGAATTCATTCACGACGCGGTGGGCTTCAACTACCGCCTGCCCAACATCAATGCCGCGCTCGGCTGTGCCCAGATGGAGTCCTTGCCGGGATTTCTCGCCAAGAAACGCCGGCTGGCGGAAGTCTATCTGGCAGCCTTCGCCGATGTGCCCGGCCTGAAACCTTTTCATGAGCCTGCCTGGGGGCAGAGCAATTACTGGCTCAACCTGATCCTGCTCGACGAGGCCGACACCGTGCTCCGCGACGCCGTCCTCGAAGCCACCAACGACGCTGGGTTCATGACCCGGGCGGCATGGCGGCCAATGCATCTGCTGGCGCCGTTCGTCACCGCACCGAAGGGCGATCTTGCCGTGACCGAAGACATCTACGACCGGCTGATCAACATTCCGTCCAGTGCGCAACTTGCGGACCGACTCAGCGATACCTGAATGGCCTTTTCGCGAACAATCTGCGTCGTCACCGGAACCCGCGCCGAGTACGGGTTGCTGTTCTGGCTGATGCGCGAGATCGAGAACGACCCGGCACTGGAATTGCAGTTGATCGTTACCGGTACGCATCTCGAACCCCGCTTCGGCAGCACTGTGGAGGTCATTGAGCAGGACGGTTTCAGGATCGATGCCCGCGTGGCGCTGGATCTTTCCGGCGACACCCCGGCCCACATCAGCGCTGCCGCCGCCAAAGCCCTCGCCGGTGTCGGCGATGCCCTCGCCGCGTTGAGCCCGGACCTGGTGGTTTTGCTGGGGGATCGTTATGAAATTCTCGCTGCAGCATTTGCGGCATCGCTGCACCGGGTGCCGATCGCCCATCTGCACGGCGGCGAGGTAACGGAAGGCGCCATTGACGATGCCATGCGCCATGCCGTTACCAAGCTGGCCTCGCTGCATTTCGCTGCGGCGAACCCCTATCGCGCACGGATCATCCAGATGGGCGAGCCACCGGCATCGGTCTTCACGACCGGTGCACCCGGGCTGGACCACCTGACGCGGACGGCACTTCTTGACGCCGATGCAACACGGACGGCCCTCGCGATAGACTCTGACAGACCTTACTTCCTGATCACGGTGCACCCGGCGACACACGGCGAGAGTGCCCCGACGGCCGAGATCGATGCGCTGCTGGCTGCGCTTGACGGTTTCCACAACCACATTGCCGTCTTCACCGGCGTCAATGCCGACAGCGGCCGCAATGCCGTCGCCGGCCGGATTGATGCCTATGTCGCCCGCAACCCGGATCGGACGCGGCTTTTCAATTCACTGGGTCAGACCCGGTATCTGAGCGCCATGAAATTCTGTGACGCCGTCATCGGCAATTCGTCCAGCGGCATCATCGAAGCCCCGGCACTGGACGTGCCGACGGTCAACATCGGCCCCCGCCAGCAGGGCCGGTTACGTGCCGCGTCGGTTGTCGATAGCGATGCCGACGCAACGGCCGTCTCTGATGCCATCAGCCGGGTGATCGATCCGGCATTTGCCGAGACCGCCCGACACGGGGATAAGCCCTATGGCCGTCCCGGTGCGTCGGCGCGTATCGCCGCCATCCTGCGTGACATCGATCTTGCCGGTCTGGCGCGGAAATCATTCTACGACCTGCCGTCACAGAGGGCCGCATCGTGAGCGTCTTTTTCATCGCCGAAGCCGGGGTCAATCACAATGGCGACAAGGACATGGCGTTTGCTCTAATTGATGCCGCCGTTGCCGCCGGAGCAGACGCCGTCAAATTTCAAACGTTCAATGCCGAGGCACTGGCGTCCCAGAGCGCCCCCAAGGCTGCCTATCAGAACAAAACCACCGATGCGGCGGAGTCTCAGCTCGACATGCTGAAACGCCTGGAACTGCCATACGACTGGCACGTCGAGCTGCGCGATTACTGCAGCAAAAATGGCATTGTCTTTTTGTCGACGCCGTTCGATTCAAAAAGCCTGCAATTTCTGGCTGATGATCTTGGGCTTGAAATCATCAAGGTTCCGTCGGGCGAGATTACCAACGGCCCCTTTCTGCTGCAAATCGCCGAAACCGGCTGTGACATCATCCTGTCGACCGGCATGAGCTCGCTTGACGAGGTACGCGATGCGCTCGGGGTCCTGGCGTTCGGCCTGACAGGGGGGCGCACGGCGCCATCACCACAGGCTTTTGCCGAAGCCTTTGCGGCCCCCGCCGGGCAGGCAGCACTGGCCGACAAGGTCACCGTCCTGCAATGCACCAGCGCCTATCCGACGCCCGCTGGCGAAGCCAATATAAAAGCCATGATCACCATGCGCGATGCTTTCGGTCTGCGTACGGGGTTTTCCGACCACACGGCCGGTCAGGTTGCGTCACTTTGCGCCGCCGCACTCGGGGCCAGCGTCATTGAAAAACATTTTACCCTGGACCGCGAACTCCCGGGCCCCGACCACAAGGCATCCCTGGAGCCCGATGAATTAACCGCGCTGATTTCCGGCGTCCGCGAGATCGACCTGATGCTCGGTGACGGAATCAAAATGCCACAGCCGTCGGAAATCGAAACCGCGGCCGTTGCCCGGAAAAGCCTGGTCGCATTACAGAACATCAGGGCCGGCGAGACGATTTCAGCCCGGAACATCGGCGTCAAACGTCCCGGCACCGGCTTATCGCCGATGCAATATTGGGATCGGCTCGGCAAACCCGCTCCGCGGGATCTGGCGAAGGATGACCCGCTTTGAGCCTTGAACGGTCCCTGATCGTTATCGGCGCCGGCGGTCATGCCAAGGTTGTGATCGACGCCCTGTTGAGCAGGGACATGTCCCTGAAAGGGATCACGGATCAAGACCCGTCGAAGCACGGCACATCCATTCTAGGTGTCGACGTTATTGGTGATGACGGCGTTCTGGATGAGCAAACGGCTGCCGACATCCGTCTCGTACTTGGCGTCGGCTCGACCGAAGCCGGATCCGCCAGGCGCAAAATTTTCGATAATCTGAAGGCCCGGGGTTATGAGTTCGCAAACGTTGTCCACCCATCAGCCGTGATCGGCCGAGACGTGGAAATCGGCGAGGGGGCGCAGATCATGGCCGGCGCCGTCATTCAGACCGGGTGCCGGATCGGCAAGGGGGTCATCGTCAATACCGGAGCGCGGGTCGATCACGACTGCATTCTTGGCGACTTTGTCCACATCGCCCCCGGGGCCGTGCTGTCCGGTGATGTCGCTGTCGGCGATGACAGCCACATCGGATGCGGCGCGACCGTGCTTCAGGGCCAACGGATCGGCCGGTCCGTGACGGTCGGGGCCGGTGCGGTCGTCGCAAGCCATATTATCGATGACGTCTGTGTCGTCGGCATTCCCGCAAAAGAGACAAAAAATGCCTGACTGGAAGAAAGCCATCATTTCAACGGAGGCGCCGATCAAGGAAGCCATTCTGGCAATCCAGAACAGCGGGTTCCAGATCGCACTTGTTGCCGACAGCGACAACAGGCTGATAGGCACCGTCACGGACGGGGATGTCCGCCGGGGATTGCTCAAAGGCTACACGATGGGACACCCTGCCATCGAGATCTCCAACCGCGATCCGAAATCCGCCGAGGAAGGCCTGCCGACACAGGACATGCTGGCCATTCTGAATACCCACCTGCTGCGCCAGCTGCCGCTGGTCACGTCCAACGGCGTTCTCGCCGGGATTTTCCACATCGATTCCGTCAAGGAACAAGTCCTGTATCCGCAGAACCCGGTTATCCTGATGGCAGGCGGCTTCGGCAAACGGCTCCGCCCGCTGACATCGAATACACCCAAGCCTTTGCTCAGTGTCGGCGACAAACCGCTGCTCGAAGCCATCCTCGACAGCTTCATCCAGCATGGCTTTCGGACGTTCTATATCTCGGTCAACTATCTAGCGCAGTCGATTGTGGATCACTTCGGCGACGGCAGCCGTTGGGGCATCGACATCACCTACCTGCACGAAGAAGAACCTCTCGGGACCGCCGGTGCGCTCAAACTGCTGCCGCAACGGCCCGACCTGCCGGTCATCGTCATGAATGGCGATCTGATTACCCGGGTCAATTTCAGGGATCTGCTGCGCTATCACGAAGAATCCGGCGCTGCCGGCACCATGTGCGTGCGTGAATACGACATGGAAGTCCCTTTCGGGGTTGTCGATCTGGAGGACAATCGCATCCTCGGCATTGACGAAAAGCCGGTGCACCGCTTTTTCGTCAACGCCGGGATCTATGTCGTATCCCCCGACGCGATTGATCTGATCCCCGATCAGGGACGGTATGACATGACCGGCCTGTTCACCGGGATTATCGGTAAAGGCTGGGGCACATCCGCCTTCCCGATCCACGAATACTGGCTGGATGTCGGACGTCTGGATGACTTCGAACGCGCCCAGGCCGATATCAGAAACGGGGACGTGCGTTGAAGGCTCTTGTCATCGGATACGGCTCGATCGGCCAGCGCCATGCCCGGCTGCTTGACGACGCCGATCATGATGTTGCCGTCGTCAGCCGCCGCCCGGTCGATCATCCCGAACGCTTCGATACGATCAATGCCGCCGTTCAGGCGTTCCGGCCGGATTATGCCGTCATTGCATCGAAAACGGTAGAGCACAGGGACGATATCGAAGCGTTGAGTCTAGCCGGGTTTCAAGGACAGTTGCTGATCGAAAAACCGGTCTACGATCACGGTGCGGAAAGTCCGCCGGAGAGCTTTGCCGGCATCAAGGTTGCCTACAATCTCCGGTTCCATCCGGCGTTGCTCAAATTCCGCGACGTCATTGCTGGTCGCCGGGTCCATACCGCAACCGTCTACACCGGCAGCTATCTGCCCGGCTGGCGGCCCGACACCGATTACCGCCGGAGCTATTCGTCCTCTCGTGCCGAAGGCGGCGGCGTGCTACGTGACCTGTCGCATGAACTGGACTATGCCCTCTGGCTATTCGGTTCCTGGCGGCGCGTTGCCGCCATCGGCGGCACATTCGGTGCGTTGGAAATCGACAGCGACGATGTTTATTCGCTCCTGATCGAAACCGAGAACGTGCCGTCGCTGACCATCGGCATCAATTATCTCGACAGTCAGACGCGCAGGGAAATTCTCGCCATCACCGATACCGGATCCGTCCGGCTGGACTTGATCCGGGGAATACTGGAGACGGATGGCGATGTCGAACACTTCGACGTCGGGCGCGATGATACATATATGGCGCAGCACAACGCCATGACCACCGGCGATTTTTCCGTCATCTGCGATATTCGCGAAGGCCTTGATGTCATGCGTCTGATCGATGCCGCCGAGCACGCCGCCCTGAACGGCACATGGCAGGCCGCATGAAACGGCTCGCCGTCATCTGCGCGCGGGGCGGCTCAAAGGGTGTGAAGGGCAAGAACCTGCGCATGCTGGCGGGCAAACCTCTGCTGGCTCATACGATTGAACAGGCCCGGATGAGCGGCGTCTTCGACTGGGTTGCAGTTTCTAGTGACAGCAATCCGATCCTGGCCGCCGGCATCGCGGCGGGAGCCGATTTCGCCGTCGAGCGCCCGGCATCCCTGGCCAGCGATACCGCGGCCAAGATCCCCGCGATCCGCCACTGCGCCGCCGACGTGGAGCGCCTGACCGGGACAACAATCGATACCATCGTCGATCTTGATGCCACGTCGCCGCTCCGTTCACTGGAAGACATCCGCGGTGCCGTCGCAAAGCTGGAATCGAGCGGTGCCGATAATCTGCTGACCGGCATGCCGTCGCGCCGGTCGCCATATTTCAATCTGGTCGAAGAAATGCCGAACGGCACTGTCGCCCTGTCAAAAACGACGGCCGAACCAATCAAGCGTCGACAGGACGCGCCAAAATGCTATGACCTCAACGCGTCGGTATTCGTATGGACGCGCAATGCGCTGTTTTCGGATAACGATACGGTGTTCAACGCGATGACGATCCTGTACGAAATGCCGGAAGAGCGTTCGATCGACATCGATACCGAAGCCGATTTCGAGTACGTCGAATTCATCATGACCCGGAGAGCCGAAAGCAAAATGAAAGATCAGGGCGAATGAACGAAAAAGACCTTTCAAACCTGTTCGACCTGACAGGCAAGACCGCCGTGGTGACCGGCGGCTGCGGCATCCAGGGCCAGCGGATAACCCGCGCCCTGGCGGCCAATGGCGCTGCTGTCGCGGTGATCGATCTCGATCAGACTGCCGCTGAAACCCTGGCCGCCGACATTGCCGCCGAGCACGGGGTTCGGACGCTGGGTCTTGCCTGTGACGTTGCCGATAAGCCGTCCGTTGAAAAAATGACCGCCGAAGTGACGGCCTATTTTGGCGGCATTGATGTCCTGCACAACAACGCCGCGTCCAAGTCCAAGGACCCGCGCGAGTTTTTCGTGCCGTTCGAGGAATTCGATTTCGATGTCTGGCGGCAGGTGATGAGCGTCAACATCGACGGCATGTTCCTGGTCGCGCAATCCGTTGGCAAACAGATGGTCGCTCAGGGCCGTGGCGGATCAATCATCCAGACCGGCTCGACGTACGGGTTGGTCGGACCCGATTTCAGAATTTACGAAGGCTCGGAATACATGGGCATGCGGATCACTACGCCGGCTGCCTATGCGGCGTCGAAAGGCGCGGTCGTTCAGCTGACCCGTTATCTGGCGACGTACTGGGGCGACAAGGGTATTCGCGTGAACACGCTGGTGCCGGGGGGGATCGAGTCCGGCCAGAACGATACCTTTCAGAATAATTATGGCGCACGCGTTCCACTGGGGCGCATGGCGCATGTCGATGAAATGCTCGGTGCCGTGGTTTTCCTGGCATCGGATGCTTCAAGCTACATGACGGGTCAGATGGTCGTCGTCGATGGCGGCTGGACAGCCTGGTAACAAAAGAGGAACTCAAAGTGGCAGAATTCAAGAAAATCCTGATTACGGGTGGCGCCGGATACGTCGGCAACCTTCTGGTGCCGCAGATGCTCGACGAAGGGTATGACATCACCGTTTTCGACATCATGTATTTCGGCGATGAAACCCTGCCGAAGCACCCCGCGCTGAACATCATCAAAGGCGATATCCGAGACACTGCCGCTTTTGCCGATGCCGTCGCCGGGCATGATGCGGTCATCCATCTTGCCTGTATTTCCAATGATGCCAGCTTCGTGCTTGATGAAGACCTCAGCACGACGACAAACCTGGACTGCTTCGAGCCGATGGTCGTCGCCGCCAAGGAAGCCGGTGTGCGCCGCTTCATCTATGCCTCGACCAGTTCGGTCTACGGCGTGTCGGATGCCCCCGACGTGACTGAGGATCATCCGCTGGTGCCGCTGACGCTGTACAACAAATACAAGGGCATGTGCGAACCGAAGCTGTTCAAGCATATGTCGGACGACTTCACCTGCGTCACCATCCGCCCGGCAACAGTGTGCGGTTACAGCCCGCGCACCCGGCTTGACGTGTCGGTCAATATCCTGACCAACCATGCTATAACCAACGGCGTCATCACCGTTTTCGGCGGCGCCCAGTTGCGCCCCAATCTGCACATTCAGGACATGTGCGATCTATACAAACTGCTGCTGCGTCTGCCGGCGGACAAGATCCAGGGCGAAACATTCAATGCCGGATACCAGAATCATTCCATCGCCGATCTCGCGCAGATCGTCCGCAAAGTGGTAATGGAAGAGTTCCCCGAAAAAGGTGAGATCGAGATCATCACCACGCCGAGCGACGACAACCGCTCCTATCATGTCAATTCCGACAAGATCCGCCGCATGATCGGCTTCGAGCCGAAGCACACGGTCGAAGATGCGGTGCGCGGGCTGTGCAAGGCGTTCAAGGAAGGCAAGCTGCCGGACAGCATGGACGACGACTGGTATTACAACGTCCGCACCATGCAGGCCCTGGGCGCGAAGTAATGTCGAAACCCATCGCCATTGTCACCGGCGGCGCAGGCTTTATCGGCAGTCATATGGTCGATCTGCTGCTGGGTCGCGGCTATGCCGTCCGTGTCATCGACAACATGACCGGCGGACGTCCGTCAAACCTGTCTCATCATGCCGGCAATCCCGACCTTACCGTTGCCGCGCAGGATATCTGCACCCTCGATGCCGGTGATCCGGTCTTTGCCGATGCCCGCTACGTCTTTCATTTTGCCGGCATCGGCGACATCGTGCCGTCGATCGAACAGCCGTCGGCCTATATGGAAACCAATGTCATGGGGACAATGCGGGTACTGGAATGCGCCCGTGCGGCGGACGTCCGGAAATTCGTCTATGCCGCGTCGAGTTCGTGCTATGGCCTGGCCGAGGTGCCAACCCGCGAAGACCACCCGGTCAGCCCGCAATACCCGTATGCCCTGAGCAAGAACCTCGGCGAGCAGACGGCGTTGCACTGGCACCGGGTCTATAAACTGCCGGTGAATTCGATCCGCATCTTCAATGCCTATGGACCGCGCGTGCGCACCACCGGCGCTTATGGCGCCGTGTTCGGCGTGTTCTTCAGGCAGAAGCTTGCCGGCGTGCCGCTGACCGTCGTCGGCGACGGCACCCAGACCCGTGACTTTATATATGTCACCGATGTCGCCGCCGCATTTCTTGCCGCAGCCGAGACCGATATCAGCGGCGAGGCCTACAACATCGGCGCCGACAGCCCGCAAAGCGTGAACCGCCTGGTCGAGCTTCTGGAATGCGATGCGCAGTATATTCCGAAACGCCCCGGCGAGCCTGACTGCACATGGGCCGACATTTCGAAAATCCGCGACCAGCTGGGCTGGCAGCCTGTCGTCAAGTTCGAGGACGGCGTTGCGGAAATGCTGACCTACATCGACGCCTGGCGCGACGCCCCCCTGTGGACACCGGAAACCATCGCCGAAGCAACAGATGCCTGGTTCAAGGCACTTTCCTGAGACGGCCGACTAGACCTACGGAGCAAAGAACAGCGTGGATATCATAAGCAAACCGCAGCCCATCGATCACAGCCCTTTCGAAAGGGGTGGCCCGAACCTTGACCGCAAGTACGGTTTGCCTGGCGATGTCGGGTTCTGCCGCCGCTGCGTAATCTCGAACCAGCGCCCCAACTCGACCGTCGAATTCAAACACACGAAAGACAGCGCCAAGGCGACGATCAATTTCGACGAGGAAGGTATCTGTGACGCCTGCCGGGTCACCGAACAGAAGCATGCCATCGACTGGGACGAGCGCGAACGCGAACTGCGTGATCTCTGTGACCGGCACCGCAAGAATGACGGCGGCTACGACTGCATCGTTCCGGGTTCGGGCGGCAAGGACAGCTTTTATGCCGCGCACATGCTGAAGCATGAATACGGCATGCATCCGCTGACCGTCACTTGGGCACCGCATCTGTATACGGAGTGGGGCTGGCGCAATTTCGAGCGCTGGATTCATGCCGGTTTCGACAATCAGCTGTTCACCCCGAACGGACGGGTACACCGACTTGTGACGCGACTTGCCGTCGATACCATCCTGCACCCGTTCCAGCCGTTCATTCTGGGCCAGAAGAACCTGGCACCGAAGATGTCCGTGCTTCATGACGTGCCGCTGGTGTTCTTTGGCGAGAACGAGGCCGAGTACGGCAATCCCAAGGGTCAGGTTGCGCAGGCCAAGCGCGACTCATCGTATTTCACCGCCAACGACAAATCCGAGATCAGCCTGGGCGGCGTATCGTACGCGGACCTGACCGGTCAGTTCGGGCTCGAGGATGTCGATCTTGAACCCTACCTGCCCGCCAACCCCGACGACATCGAGCGGGTCGGCACCGAAGTTCATTATCTCGGCTATTATCTAAAATGGCACCCGCAGAGCTGTTATTACTATTCGCAGAAACACGGCGGGTTCGAGCCATCACCGGAACGGACGCCCGGCACCTACAGCAAATACAATTCCATCGACGACAAGATCGACGATTTCCACTACTACACCACGTTCATCAAGTTCGGCATCGGCCGCGCCACTTACGATGCCGCGCAGGAAATCCGCTCTGGGGATATTGAACGCGAGGAAGGCGTTGCCCTGGTTCGCCGGTATGACGGTGAGTATCCGGAGCGGTTTGCCGATGAGATATTCAAGTATCTCAGCATCCCGGAAAACGAGTTCCCGACAGCATCGAAAATGTTCGAGCAGCCGGTTATGGACCGCGACTATTTCAAGACCCTATGCGACCACTTCCGCTCCCCTCATCTGTGGAAATATGAAAACGGTGAATGGGCGCTGCGCAATTCCGTCTGGAGGAATGCATGAGCGGCGGCACCGAAGGATCCGTGAAAAACCGCTGATGGCAAACGTCCGGCTCATTGCCCGTCTCGACGTGAAGGCGCCCTATCTGATCAAGGGTGTTCATCTGGAAGGGTTGCGGAAACTCGGCGATCCCCAAGCGTTCGCGGAGCGGTACTACGCTGCGGGGATCGATGAAATTATATACATCGATGCCGTCGCCAGTCTTTATGAACGCAATACGATCACCGATCTTGTCCGCAAGACGGCCGCCAACGTGTTTATTCCGATCACCGCCGGCGGCGGTGTTCGTTCGGTCGATAATGCGCAGGCGCTGCTTCGGGTCGGCGCAGACAAGGTTGCCATCAATACGGCGGCGGCACGGCGGCCCGAGCTGATCACGGAAATTTCGCGCACGCTCGGATCGCAATGCATGGTGCTGTCGGTTCAGGCCAAGCGCAACCCGGCCGGTGGCGGGTGGGAAGCGTACTGCGACCAGGGCCGCGAACATACCGGGCTCGATGTCATTGAATGGGCGCGCCGGGGTGAAGAACTGGGCGCCGGTGAAATTCTGCTGACGTCAGTTGATCGCGAAGGGACAAAGCGTGGTTTCGACGTCGAACTGCTGCATGCCGTGACCGACGCGGTCACGATCCCGGTGATTGCCAGCGGCGGCATGGGTGAGGTCTCGCATCTGGCAAACGCGGTCAACGATGGCGGCGTCACCGCCGTCGCCCTGGCGCATGTGCTGCATTATGGCGAACTGGAGATTGCCGACATCCGTGCCCATGCCGCACAGAACGGGATCGAGATGCGCGCAACATGAGTTTTGATGTCACCATCGCCGATTACGGCAGCGGCAATATCTACAGCGTTTCGAGAGCGCTCGAAACGTGCGGCGGCCGCATCAGGCTGACCGCCGACCCCGATGAGATCGCATCTGCGGAACGGCTGGTCGTGCCGGGTGTCGGCGCTTTCGAGGCCGTCATGGGCGCGCTCAGCGCGCGTGGCCTTGATGATGCGATCCGGCGTTTTGCAGAGACCGAGCGGCCGCTTCTGGGCATCTGTGTCGGTATGCAGATGATGATGAGTTTCAGTGAAGAGTTCGGTCATCATCCGGGGTTCGGTTTCATCCCCGGCAAAGTCACGGCGATCCCCAGGCACGGAGCCGACGGCACGCCGCACCCGGTACCGCATATTGGCTGGAATGGCCTGTTGCGCGGTGGCCGGGTCTGGGACGGCACTCTTCTGGCGGACACACCGCAAGGCACCGCTTTCTATTTCGTGCATTCGTTTGCCGCAGAGCCGGAAAATCCGGAACATGTTCTGGCAACCTGCGATTATGACGGACACAAAATCGTTGCCGCCGTCGTCCATGACAATATGGTGGGTGTCCAGTTTCACCCGGAAAAAAGCGGCCCAGCCGGACTTGCGGTCCTGGAATCATTTCTGAAGAACGGTTGTGTTCATGGCTATGCCGTCGCTTGAACCCGCACAGCCGGCCGAAGTTTGCCGTCTGCCGCAGATGCTGCGTCACTTCGTCATGGTCGATGGCGTGCCGCGGGCCGGCAAGACGACAGTGTGTCGGCTGATATCAAGTTTTGAGCGGGTCGAACTTGAAAGGATTCAGGAAATCTACGATTACGTCGGGTATCTTTTCAGTCTCGGCAAGATGGACCGTGACGCCGCCGTTGCCCTGCTGCGTGCCTCCGCCGACCTTGATATCTACAACCTTTATCTCGGGCGGAACGTCAATTGCCGCCCGGGCGATCAGTCCGGCATTCTGAAAAGTGCGTTTCCGTTGCGATACCTTCGCCGCATGTTTGCAGATGAACGGGAAAATACGACGGAACGCATTCTCAGCGAGGCCCCGATCCTGCAGCAGCATGCGCATTACCAGATGGAACGTATCGGCATTCATTTCGATGCCTTCCCGGATGTACTGAAGGTGATCGAAGTCATTCGCCATCCGATAGATTTGGTCGACGCGTACCGCGGCCGCATGGCCGGCGGGAATGTCTGCGAATCCCTGCATCGCGTCCATCTCTGCCTGCGCCACAAGGACACCGCCGTGCATCTGATGGCGGATGGCTGGGAAGACGAATTTTTAAGCGCCGGGCCAGCCGACCGCGTCATTCATATGTTTCACGGATATCTGACGCGTTCGCTGGAAACCTACAGATCGCTGCCGTCAGAGCAACGTGATCGAATCCGCATTGCGATTTTTGAAGACCTGGCCGCCGATCCCCGGGGACAGGCCGAAGAGCTCGCGGCTTTTCTCGGCACCCGGACCACGAAAGCGACCGCGCGGATGATCAAACGCACCGGTAGTCTGCGACCGGCACCCGCTGAAGCCCGCAACAGGGCTTTTGAAAGTCTAAAAAGCGAATGCACGCCGGAAAACCTGACGCGGCTGGACGAGATGATTGCGATCTATGAAACCCGCTGGGCGCATTGAATGCCGGCACGGCTGATCAGACCGATGGATATCTATGAGCTGCCGCGACTGTGCGTGCAGGCGCTGTTGGCGTTGGCTCTTCCGGAGCGGGCCTGGTGGCCGGTTACGCGATTGTTCGGCCGCTTCAACACGGGACTGCATCCGGAACGCACCGATGAGGATGCAGCATTGCTGGCGCTGGGGCTTGCCGGAACAACGCATGCCGCGCATGTTCACGACCTCGCCGTCGAGCTCTGGTCCGATCGCTACGAGGAACGCTTTCACTGTCTGCGCACCCTGTTGCCCGGCGGCTGGAATCCGTCGGTTGAGATCAAAGGGGCCGAGCATGTCGAACAGGCACAGGCGGACGGAAAGGGTGTTCTTTTCTGGTCTGCGGTTTTCGCCTTCAGTTCGCTCGTCGACAAGATGGCCTGGCATCGCATGGGATTACCCGTCAGCCATTTTACCCGGCCGGAACATGGTTTTTCCTCGACCCGTTTCGGAATCCGTTACATCAACTGGATCCGCCGCAATGCCGAAGACAAATATCTGCACGAACGCCTGATGACGCCCGAAGACAAGACCGCCGACACCCTGGCAACCATTCGCACGCGCCTGACGTCGGGCGGCGTAGTTTCGTTCATGATCGGCAACAGCGGACGCAATACCGAAACCGTCCCGTTCATGTCATCGCAACTTACCCTGGCGACGGGGCCGCTGGCGGTTGCACGCAAGACCGGCGCCGTGGTGCTGCCGGTCTGTACTCTGCGCACCGGTCCCGGCCGCTTCGAGACCACCATCATGCCGCAGATCAACACCGAGCCTGCTGACAGCCCGGACTATTTCAGGACCGCCGTCGAGCAATATGCGGCAGCCATCACGCCGTTCGTTGAACGTGACCCAGGGCAATGGCGGGGCTGGGATTTTACTGAGCCCGTTCAGCCGGCACCTTCACCGTGACATTTTCTCAAACACCTGAAACGACACAGACATATCCATGAGTGATCAAGATAAACTGGTGCTGATCGTCCACGCCATCGATACCGAGGGACCGCTTTACGAGTCCCCCGCCGCATCCTTCGAGCGGCTGGAGGAGCTGTTCGGCATCACCGATTTGCCGAAGACACCGTCGACGCTGGAAAAACTGCGCAACGGGGAAATCGATCTCGGCGGCAATGAAAGCAAGGTTGCGGAATCTCTCAACAGCCACCGCACCAACTTCATGGCCGACTGGGGCAAACTGAATGCGATGCTGGAGCGGTGCATGTCCCCCGGCTTTCGCAATGCCATGCCGGATTCGTTCGGCGCCGGCTGGGTCTATAACTGGCATACACTCGATTTCGTCGGTTACGGCGTGAACCCGCGCCGCCGGGACATGGGGCATCATAATATTTTCGATCACTATCAGGAAATTCTGGCCCGCGATTCCGACTGTCCCGACGCGGTGCATTTTCACTTTCATCCGATGTCGACGTATCACGAGGCGCATCGTTGCGCGACTTCCTATCTGCGAACCCCGTACCTTTGGGATATCCTGTGCCGCAAGGTGATCGAACGGGAATGGTTCCCCGTTGCCTTTCGGGCCGGGTTCCAGGCCGAACGCCCGGACAGCCACTGGTTCCTGGAGCAGTTCATTCCGTTCGATATCTCGAATATGGCGACGGATGACAGCGCCGAGCTGGATCAGATGATCGACTTCCGCAACGGCCGTTCCGGGGACTGGCGCCGGGCGCCGGCGGACTGGTCGGTTTATCATCCGGACCATGACGATTATCAGAAACCGGGGCAGTGCCGGCGCGTGATCGGACGGGCACTGAACGTGTTCAGCCGCGTTGCCTCCATCGACCAGCGTGAAATGGACAAGGCCTTTGCCCGCGCCGATACGGGACAGGTTTCGGTGGTCGGCATCTGCAGTCACGACTGGCGCGACCTTGGGCCTGAAGTCGACTACGTGCGTGAGCTTGTGGCGGCGGCGCAGAAGAAATACCCGGATGTGAAGTTCAAGTACGCCGAAGAAGTGGACGCTTTCCGCACCGCCCTCGGCTACGGAGAAGAAGCGAACACCGAAGCGCTCGAATTTACCCTGGAACTGGACCGCAATCCGGCCGACGACGTGCCGAACCTGACGGTTGCGACAAAACGGGGCAGGGTCTTCGGACCGCAACCGTTTCTTGCCATCGAAACCAAGGGCAACCGTTTCATACACGACAATTTCGATTTCTCCCAAAGCGGCGATCGCTGGCACTACGCGTTCCATGGCGACACCCTGCCGCTTGCTGACGTGCGGCGGATAGGTGTCGGCGCGGCGGACAAATACGGCAATGCCTGCGTCCGCGTCGTAGAGGTGTGATGATGGACCATAACCATCCGCCATCAGACGCCCCTCTCGCCGAAGAGCGACCTTGCATCAGTCTGTTCGACGACCTGCAGCCGCACATAAAATCGACCTATGCACGGCTTGCCCTGGTCAGCCGTGAAGAGCATGTCGAAGAACTCAGCGTCGATGATGAAGACACGCTGATCGTTTCGTGTAACTGGCTGATCTGGCAGAAGCTCGCTGCCGCTGGTCGTCATTGTGTCTATTTTGAATTGGGCCTTCTGGGATGGAAGCCTGACGATTCGCTGATCCGCGACCTGTTTTTCCGCGCCAACCACTGGATTCCGATCAAGGATGATATCGATCCGACCCTGTTCCGGGGGATTTCCCTGGCACGTCTGTTCGGCCCCGAAGTCTCGATGTTCCTCAGGAACTATTACCGTCTTGACCGTTCGCTCAGAAAACTCTGTGAACGGTTCAAGCCGGATGACATTCTGTTTTTTGATTACATCTATGATGTCAGTGTCATCGACCCGCCGCTTAGAAACAAAATCGTTTCCGAAATCTGCCGGGATATGGATATCCGGTTTACGGACTGCGCCAAGGCCGTGACCGCAACACACCAGATCGCGGAGAACGTTTATGTCCCGCCCGAGAAAAGCCGCTTCAGGAATGCCGCCGTGTCGCTATATGCGTTCGGACTGGAAACCGTTACACGACTTCGGACAATGTTTTCCCCGCCTTCACGCCGGGTACTGTTTCTGATCAACACCAACATGGCAGAGCCGCTGCTCCATAAATTCGAGGGCGGCCTGACACCGGTCTTCATTGGCCGTACCATCCCCAGACGGGCAAAAATATTGTGGCGATGTATCCGCAAGGGCTTCCTGCTGGTCCGCAAGGAGATGCCGGAACTCTCTCAGGACGACCTTGCCCGGCTGGACGACATCGAGCGTGATCTGGCAGCCGCTCTCGGTGAGCCGGTTCAGGGCGAGCTTGCCTTTCAGCGTACCTTCGTGCGCGAGCAGATCCTCGAAACCGGACGGTTCAGAAACATGGCGCGCGAAGTTCTGTCCGCCGAACGGCTTATGGACCGGGTCCGCCCACGACGTATCATTGTTGACGGCGTCAGAAACCACCCGCCGCGTATTTTCGTGGAAATCGCCCGGAACCGCGGGATTGAAGTCGACTACACCTGGCACAGCCCGCACACACCGCAACGGCTGCGCTACGAAGCGCTCGGAGGTGATCCCGATTTCGAACGCTGCGTCACCCGCGCTCTGAGCTGGGGCCGGATCAACGACATGTGGCTTGATACCGTTGACGGGCCGGAAAACCGGGTACGCATCGGCTCGCCATTGATGAGCAAATACACCTCGCCGGACTGGAAACCGACCTCCCGGAACAAATCTCCCTCGGATACCAACGTTCTGTTGCTGCAGTATTCTTTCAATCTTTCGGATTTTGCCGGGCTCAACGCCAACATGTACGAGGCCTTCGTGCGGACGGTTAGGGAGCTGAATGCGCTGGGCTATGTCAATATCCGCTACAAGCTGCACCCCGGACGGGGACGCTGGAAGAAAAGCTACTTCGAGGAAATGGCCTCATACTTCCAAATCGATTGCCCGATTCTGAAAACGGAATCCTTCAAGGATAACGTCGCGTGGTCGGACATCGTGATCGGCTCGGTGATTTCAGGGGCGATGTTCGAGACACTCGCCGGCGGACGCCCGTATGTGGGGTTGCTGCTTGAGCCGCATTCCATGGACAAGAGCTGCTATGAAGGCTTCCCGATGTACGCATCGCTTGATGAAATTCCGGCAGCCTTGACCCGTGACATCGAGACGGAAGGCCGCAGACTGCTTGCCGACATCTATGGAAGCGGTAAAATTTCCGACCCGGCGCAACGGCTGTGGGATGTCCTGAAGGCAGACTTTCAATGATTACCCGAAGGGCCGTGAGAATGAGAGCTAGCTACGTGGACAATCCGGAAAAATCC
The DNA here is from genome assembly GCA_965227245.1 of Rhodospirillales bacterium. Taxonomy (GTDB): domain Bacteria; phylum Pseudomonadota; class Alphaproteobacteria; order Rhodospirillales; family Casp-alpha2; genus UBA4479. Next base: position 844,273 of record OZ245728.1, read on the forward strand.
AGATACACCCTATGCAAATTTCGAGGCGGGATTCATGATCGACGGCACGTGTGTGATGACCCTGCAATTCTTCAAGCATGACGTCAGGTAAAATATCCCGATGAGCCATCCAAAAAACAGCGGAAATGCCGACGCGGGCAAGGCCGTGGCAAAAAATTGGACCCCCACCCGCAATAAGGTCCAGACGCTTGAAGAGCTGGGCCGGATTGCCGACGCGGAGCGCGAGAAAGGCAATGTGGTCGTCCTTGCGCATGGCGTTTTCGACCTGTTGCATATGGGTCATGTCCGCCATCTCGAAGGCGCAAGGCGCGAAGGCGATTTCCTGATTGTTACCGTGACCGCCGATGCTTACGTCAACAAGGGACCGGGCCGCCCGATCTTCAACGATATGATGCGAGCCGAAATGCTGGCTGCTATCGATTGTGTGGGCGCCGTCGGGGTCAACTATTCGGAATCCGCAGAAACCGCGCTTCGTGCAATCCGACCCGATATCTACGTCAAAGGATCGGACTACGAGAATCCGGAAGACGATGTCACCGGAAAAATCTCCAAGGAACGTGAAGTCGTCGAAAGCCACGGCGGTCGTCTGGTTATCACGCACGACATTACGTTCAGTTCGTCAAATCTGATCAATACGTATCTGAACGTCTATGACCGGCCGCTGCAGGATTATCTCGAAGGCCAGCGGGAGACCAATTCATCGGAACGGCTGGCACAATTGATCGATTCCGTCGCCGACAAACGTGTATTGATTGTCGGCGATGCCATTATCGATGAATACCAGTATGTCGTCCCCATGGGAAAGGCAGCGAAAGAGAACATTATTGCCACTCGGTTCCAGGACAAGGAACTGTTTGCCGGCGGGGTCTTCGCCATTGCCAATACGGTCGCCAATTTCTGTGCTGAAGTTGAAGTCATCACCAGTCTCGGCGCCGACGACGAGCATGAAGAGTTCATTCGTAAGAACCTGAAACCAAACGTCAAGCTGTCGTGTGTATATCGAAACGACGGTCCGACAACACGCAAGCTCCGCTACATCAATCCGTCCTACATGCGTAAACTTTTCGAAGTCTACTTCTTCGAGGACTCGCCTTTGAACGCTGACGGCGAGAAGCAGTTGCAGAGCCTGATTGAAGACCGGATCGGCGACGTCGATTTCGTGATTGCCAGCGACTTTGGACATGGGCTGATCGGCGCCAGCACGATTGACCTGCTTGCCGACAAAGCGCCGTTCCTCGCGGTGAATACGCAGACCAACAGCGCCAATCTCGGCTATAACCTGATTACCAAGTACAAGCGAGCAGACTATATCTGCATCGATGCCCCGGAAGCCCAGCTCGCGGCGCGTGACCGTTTCAGTTCCATCGAAACGATCGCTACGCAGAAATTGCCATCGCTGATAGATTGTGACCGTTTCGTGATCACACATGGCCGCGAAGGTTGCGTGACATATGATACTGCGTCCGGCATATCGACAATACCGGCGTTCACCAAGACGGTGGTCGACACCGTCGGCGCGGGTGATGCCTTTCTTGCCGTATCTGCACCCCTCGCAGCAGTCGGTGCGGATATGGGTGACATAGCCTTTATCGGCAATGCTGCAGGTGCGATGAAGGTCAGCATCGTCGGTCATCGCGGCTCTATTAAGAAGACGGCGTTATTACGTTTCATCACCACACTTCTTAAATAAGCAGCGCTGGGGGTGCTTTACCTCCGCAATCAAAAAACGACTTTTTCACGAGAAGCATCCGATGAGAACTACGGGCATTAACACCGACTCCCGGCAGGAACGAGAAAACGACCTGTCACGAGTTGCGGCTGAAATTCGCAAGAAAGTGATAATGCTTTCGCACGTCTCGAGAGCGCCGCATCTGGGGTCGTCGCTTTCGTGCATCGACATTCTGGTGGCCGCCTACTGGGGCGGCGTGCTCCGCTTCGACACAGCGAATCCCCTTGATCCTGATCGTGACCGGCTGGTTCTGAGCAAGGGTCATGCGGCGGCGGCTCTGTATGCGACCCTGGCCATGCGCGGTTTCTTCGATCCGTCCATCCTTGACGAGTACAATGTTGATGGCGGGTGTCTGGCCGAGCATCCGGGACCCGGCTGCGTACCCGGCGTCGAAGCCGCAACCGGCTCACTTGGTCATGGCTTGCCGATCGGACTCGGCATGGCAATGTCCGCCAGGATACAGAGACGCGACTACCGTACCATCGTCGTCATGAGCGACGGGGAGTGCAATGAAGGTTCCGTTTGGGAAGCCGCTATGATGGCCCCGGCCCAAAACGTCGGCAACCTGACGCTGGTCGTGGACTTCAACAAATGGCAGGCGACGGGCAGGTCCACCGAAGTGATGGCGTTAAATACACTTTCCAACAAGTTCCGTGAATTCGGCTGGAACGCCATTGAGGTCGACGGCCATGATATTGGCGCACTCATCAAAGCCATGTCGAAGACGAACGGCACACAGCCCACGGCCATTATCGCGGACACAATCAAAGGCCGGGGTGTGTCATTCATGGAAGACGACAATAACTGGCATTACCGCATTCCCACGGCTGATGAAGTAACCGCGGCGCATCAGGAACTCGACCAATCATGAGAAACGCTTTTGCCAAAGAGATCGAGCGTCTCGCCGAACTGGATGACCGCATCGTGCTGCTGTCGGGAGATATCGGCAACAAGATGTACGACAAGTACAAAGAGAAATTCCCGGATCGCTTCTATAACTGCGGTGTCGCCGAAGCGAACATGACCGGGGTTGCTGCCGGGATGGCTCTTTCCGGTTTACGGCCGTTTACCTATACGATCACCACCTTTAATACCCAGCGCTGCTTCGAACAGATTCGCCTCGACGCGGGTTATCATGAAGCCCCCGTCGTCATCGTCGGTGTCGGCGGCGGTTTGTCATATGCCTCGCTTGGGCCGACACACCACGCGAACGAAGACATTGCCCTGATGCGTGTCATTCCACCCATGACCGTGATCTGCCCGGCCGACCCGGTCGAAGTAAGGCTTGCCGTTCGTGCGACGCTGGACCTCGACGGTCCCGCCTATATTCGTCTGGGCAAGAAGGGTGAGCCGACACTGCACAAGACAGAACCGAACTTCGAGATCGGCAAAGCGATCGTCATGCGCGAAGGCGACGATGCGTGCCTGCTTGGTGTTGGCACCATGCTGGCAAACTCACTGGCTGCGGCCGACCTCCTGGCGGAGCAGGGGATATCGTGCCGCGTCGTCAGCTTCCATTGCGCAAAGCCGCTCGACACATCGATGCTGATGGATGCATTTATGGCATACCCTCTCGTCGTCTCGATCGAGGAGCACAGCCTTATCGGCGGCGTCGGCGCAGCTGTCGCCGAATGGCGTGCCGACAACCTTTCTGCCGGCGCACGCCTGTTACGCCTTGGTATCCCGGACGAGCTGATTTGTTTCGCCGGTTCACAGAAATACGCGCGCGCACGCATCGGCCTTGATCCGGAAAGTATTGCAGAACGCGTCCGCATCTCTTTGCAAAGTACGAACTAGGAGATTCTCTTTTGAAAACCACTGCAGCCATCCTGGTAGAAACCAGTGCGCCCCTGGTCTTGGCGGAACTGGAAATCCCCGAACTGAAGCCGGGTCAGGTCCTTGTTGAAATCAGCTACAGTGGCGCTTGCCATACCCAGATTCTGGAAGCCCGCGGATACCGCGGTGAAGACAAATTCCTGCCGCATTGCCTCGGCCATGAGGGATCCGGCACCGTTCTTGAAATCAGTGAAGGCGTCCAGACCGTCGCTCCCGGTGATCGGGTTGTCCTGTCCTGGATCAAGGGTCCCGGCGCCAATGTCCCCGGCACCGTTTACAATTGGGACGGCAAGAACGTGAACGCTGGCGGCGTGACGACATTTTCACGGCATGCCGTCGTCAGCGAAAACCGTGTCACACCGTTACCGGATGTTCTCGAATTGCGTGACGCCATTCTGCTTGGATGTGCGGCGCCGACCGGTATCGGCGCCGTCCTCAATGTTGCCAAGCCGTCTGCGGGGGAGAGCCTGGCAGTGTTCGGTGCTGGTGGGGTTGGTCTGCTGGCGGTCGCCGGCGCCGTTTCCGCCGGCTGCGCACCCATCATCGCCATCGACCTGCTGGACAATAAACTGGAAATGGCAAAGAACATGGGCGCCACGCACACCATCAATGCGACGACCACGAACGTTCCCGATGCGCTTGCCGACTTATGCTCAGGCGGCGTCGACCATGCGATCGAAGCAACGGGCAATACGACCGTGATCCGGCAGGCTTTCGAAGCTGTGCGTGCCCAGGGGGGAAATTGCGTCATCATCGGCAATGCGCGGTTCGGCGAGGAAGTCAGCATCGACACGAGCCATTTCAACATGGGCAAACGCATGTTCGGCACCTGGGGTGGCGATAGTGTGCCAGAGCGCGACTATGCCGATTTTGCCAAACTGGTTGCCGCCGATCACAGCCACTGCAACAACATCCTGTCTGACGATTATAGCCTCGAAAACATCAACGCCGCTCTTGATGATCTGGAGGCGGGGCGGATCGGCCGGCCCGTCATCAACATGAGCCTCGCCTGACATAATATCGCCATGCGTATCGGCATTGACTTCGACAACACAATCATCAGCTACGAGTACATGTTTCATGATGCGGCTGTACGCAGGGGCCTGATCCCGGCGGCGACGCCGTCTGACAAAACCGCTGTGCGGGATACGCTTCGCGAGGCCGGCCTTGAAGATGCATGGACCGAACTGCAAGGCATCGTCTACGGTCCGGAGATCGGCGGCGCCGCGCCTTACGACGGTGTTAAATCGTTTATCCGGAACCGCGTGACATCCGGCGATGATGTCTTCATCGTCAGCCATAAAACCCGCTACCCCTACATCGGGGAAAAACATGACCTTCACGCCGCCGCCAGCGGATGGCTGAAAGCGCAGGGATTTTTCGATAACGACGTCGCTGGCCTCAAGCGCGAAAACGCCTACTTTGAAACCACCAAGGACGCAAAGCTGGCGCGTATCGGCAGTCTTGCCTGCGACATTTTCTTTGATGATCTCCCGGAGTTTCTGAATGAACCCGGATTTCCCAAAGGCGTGCGCCGCGTCCTGTTTGATCCACACGGCAATCATACCGGGCCGACGGCGCTGGACCGGATCAGATCGTGGACGGAAGCGGAATCAAACATCATGGTATGGGCCGCATCGGCCTGATGCCTGCCGCCATCGACATTACACCGTACCGCGAACTTTTGGCCAGCGCCGCAATTGACGTGGATCGAGCCACAAAAACGACGTTGGGGGGCGGCTCGAACAATCAGGTAATCCGAGTCAGCGACGGAGACAATGTGGCGGTACTTAAACTCTATTTTCGCCATCCCGTGGACCCGCGTGACCGCCGCGCCGCCGAATATGCTTTCGCCACCTATGCCTGGCGCATCGGCATTCGTTCAATCGCCCGGCCCATTGCCACCGACGCCGAACATAATGCCAGCATCTTTGCATTTGTTTCGGGAGATAAACTGGAAGCCGGAAAAGTTGGCGCCACGGCCATCGAAAGCGCCGTTGCCTTCATCGGCGCTTTAAACGCACATAAAGACGATGCGGAAAATTTACCTGTCGCATCGGATGCCTGTTTCTCAATCGATGATCATATACTTCATACCGACAAGCGCCTCAAACGTCTGCAGCAATTAACACCGGCCGATGACATCGACGCTAAAATGATTGACTTCATCAGCTACGATATCCTGCCTGCATGGCACAACCTGATTGCCGACACGAAAGCATTCTGCAACCACCATGGGTTTTCTTCAGATGAACATGTTACAGACGGCGATCGCTGTATTTCACCGTCCGATTTCGGTTTTCACAACGCCATCGTTGATGCCGACGGCCAGTACTATTTCATAGATTTCGAATATGCCGGTTGGGATGATCCGGCAAAGCTGGTTTGCGATTTCTTCTGTCAGAAGGCTGTGCCCGTACCGCTTAGTCATTTCAGGATGTTCATTTCGCAACTGAGCGGCATGCTCTCACTTTCCAACCAACATCAGGATGTCATCGCGTTGTTGCTGCCGGTCTATCAGATCAAATGGTGCTGTATTGTGCTTAATGATTTCCTGCCCGCCGGCCAGGCACGGCGCACCTTCGCAACCGGTGAGCCGGACCAGCGCGAAGCGCAGCTTGCCAAAGCCCGCGCAGCACACGCTGCACTCACCGACTACACAGCCTGCCGGGATGACTTTCTCGGTGCCGCCAAAATGGATTAATCGCTATGACACACCCCAGGAAAATCGTCGTTCTCGGTTCCAATTCCTTTTCCGGACAGGACTTCGTCGATCTCGCGCTCGACAAGCCCGGTGTCGACGTCATCGGCGTCAGCCGCTCTCAGGAGCGTTCGGCCATGTTCAACAGTTATCGAAAGCGCGCGGACCTGTCGCGCTTCAGCTATCACCAGATGGACATGAACGACGACATGGATGCGCTGCTTGCGATGCTGGATGAAACGCAGCCGGACTGGATCATCAACTTTGCGGCACAGAGCGAGGTCGCACCGAGCTGGGAGCATCCGGAACATTGGTTCCAGACAAACACCGTCGCTCTGGCACGGTTGGTCAATCATCTGAGTCGACAGAATTATCTACAACGCTATCTTCATATCTCGTCGCCGGAAGCATTCGGCAACTGCATCGGCAGCGTAAAAGAAGATACGCCCGACAACCCGAGCACGCCCTATGCCGCATCGAAAGCTGCAGCAGACATGCTGCTCAAGACGTATCAGCGGCAGTTCGGATTTCCCCTGCTGACGGTACGTGCAACCAACGTCTATGGTGCCGGCCAGCAGTTGTTCAAGATCATCCCGCGCTCGGCGATCTACATCCGCAGCGGTCAAACCATCGAACTGCATGGGGGCGGGACAGCGGTTAAGTCCTATATCCATATTCGAGATGTCTCAGAAGGCGAATGGGCAATTCTGGAAGAGGGCCGCATCGGTGAGAGCTATAACCTTTCACCTCCGAGCGGCGTTGCCGTCCGCGACGTCGTCGCCGAGATCTGCAAGATGATGGACGTCCGCTTCGAGGATGCGACGCGCAGCGTCGACGAACGCCCCGGCCAGGACGCCGCCTATGTGATCGATTCCTCGAAAGCGCAGTCGGAGCTTGGATGGCGTGCTAACGTCAGCCTGTCCGAAGGCTTACGCTCTGTCGTTGACTGGGTAGACGGGAACTGGTCGGAAATCAAAGAGCAACCCTTGAACTATCAGCACAAAGTATAACGATATTATGCAAAACATAGATTTCATTCCGCAACTACATCAGTCGACGAAACGCGATTATCTGGCGCGCGTTGTTGACGTCGACAAGGCCCACTGCGCAGAAAAGGCCAAGCAGTGGGGCTATGATTACTGGGACGGTGATCGTCAATATGGATTCGGCGGATACAAATACGATGGCCGCTGGCTGCCGATCGCCGAGAACATGAGCGCACATTATAACCTCAAGAAAGATGACAGCGTGCTCGACGTCGGTTGCGGCAAGGCTTTCCTGCTTTATGAATTTACCCAGGCCGTCCCCGGCATTCAGGTTTCGGGCATTGATATTTCATCATATGCGATCGAGAACGCGAAAGAGGAAGTACGTTCAAATCTGCAGGTTGCGGACGCCAGCAAACTGCCGTTCGAAGATAACAGTTTCGATTACGTCTTCTCGCTCAACACGCTGCACAACCTGAAAATCCAGGATCTGTTTGCGGCAATCCGCGAAATCGAACGGGTCAGCCGTGGCGATAAGTATATTGTCGTCGAAGCCTATCGTAACGAACGCGAGAAGGTAAATCTGATGTACTGGCAGCTCACGTGCGAATGTTTCTTCCGCCCGGAAGAGTGGGAATGGATATTCGAGACCTGCGGCTATACCGGCGATTACGGCTTCATCTATTTCGAGTGACACATTCGATTTCCTCTCGCACTGGAGACCCTGCATGACGGATCAGACAACCAAGGAAGATCAGTATAACGTTTGCCTTGATCTGGCGAATGGAGAAGGGCTGCCAAAGTTCGGCCTGATGAGCGGTTATGTCTGGCACGACGATCCCAGGCGTCTGGTTTTCATGCTTTCGCGCTACAAATTCGTGAGCAAGATGTTCGCCGGCAAAGACAGGGTCCTCGAAGTCGGGTGTGGTGACGGTTTCGGTTCAAGAATCGTGCGCCAGAGCGTGAACAACGTCACCGGCATCGATTTCGATCCGCTGTTCATTGACAGCGCCAAACAAATCACAAGCCCGCGGTGGCCGGTCGACTTTCATTTCCATGATATTCTCGACGGGCCGGTACCGGGAACATTCGACGGCATCTACAGCCTTGATGTGATGGAGCACATACCCGAAGAGCGTGAGCACATTTACATCGAAAACGTCATGGCCTCGCTCGCCAATGACGGGGCGATGATCGTCGGCATGCCGAGCCTGGAATCGCAGGTCCATGCATCACCGCCGAGCAAACTCGGTCATGTGAACTGCAAATCAGGACCTGATCTGAAAGCTGTTTTCGAAAAATATTTCCAGACCGTTCTGCTTTTCTCCATGAATGACGAGATCGTGCACACCGGTTTCCATCCGATGGCGCATTATCTATTCGTCATCTGCAGCGGCAAGAAAGCGCGTTGAACCTCGACGCGTTGATTATCGGTGGTGACAGTATGATCGGCCGCGTTCTCGCTGATGAGTGTGCGCACAACAGCGTTTCATGCACCCTGACGACGCGGCGCGCCGACAAGGCTGGCGAGCGGCCCGCTCTCGATCTGATGCAGCCTTCGGATGCATGGCCCGAACTGCCGGCGGCACGGACATGGATCATCGTCGCCGCGATGTCGCGGCTGGCTCAATGCCGTGACAATCCATCTGAGAGTGAACGGGTCAACGTCGATGCCGTCCGCGATATCACAAGGCTTGCCGGGGCCCGTGGCATCCGGGTTATTTTCCTATCGTCGGATAAAGTATTCAACGGCCAGACACCGTACCGCACCGCGGATGCTCACCGCGACCCCGGCTCGTTTTATGGCCAACAGAAAGCCAGGGCTGAAGACATCGTCCTTGCAGCCGATCCACGAAACGTCGTGGTCCGGCTCACCAAGGTGCTGGGGGTGGACGACCCTCTCTTCAGAGGCTGGGCAACAGATCTGAGAGAATCCAAACCCGTGACGGCATTCGCCGACTTGACCCTTGCCCCATTGCGGGCAACCACGGTCGCCGAAGGGCTCTGTCAGGTTATCAAAAGCGATGTCAGCGGCGTTGTGCAATTCTCCGGGCCTCGCGATCATACTTATGTAGAAGCCGCTGTAGTTCTTGCTGCTGCATTGGGGCGGAAAGAAGTAGGTGTGAATATTGCGACCGCCGAAGCCGCTGGGTTTCCAGCTGAGGAACGGCCCCCGCACACAAGCCTCGATACGCACCTGGCGCGCACCCGGCTGGGCATGACATTCGAAGACATGAACACGCTCATTCCTGCCCTGTACGCAGCCGATCCAGCATGACGAACAACGGCACACATATTCAGGACGTGGCGAGCATTCCCATTTTTCGTGATATTCCCGAGCCGCGCATGGTCTGTCTTACCGTAGGCAACGGCGCCGCGAGCAAACCGCTGCAAAGCTATCTAGACGGCCATCCGGAGCTCTACATGATCCCGGCCTACCCACTCATGTATTTTTATCCGCACTGGCATGAATGGCTGGAAGCCCATGGCGAACTGACATGGCCCTTACTCGTCGACCTGATCTGCAAACATCATCCGTCCATTCTCGATTCCCGTGTCATGCCCGGTCATAATGGTCTCACCAATCTGGGCCAGAGTCAGGACCAGTCCCTCGCAATTGATGCTGCAGTGTTCAAGGCGGTCCTGATGAAAATCGTCGCCGATGAACCCGTGTCATCGCGCACTTTCCTGCTCGCCATCCACTATGCCTATGCCATCTGCCAGAACGAGGACATCGCGGTAAAGAAAGTGCTGCTGTTCCACGTTCACGTGAGCCAGTACATCGGCAAGTACTGCCTCGGCGACTTTCCCGACATGCTGGCCATCTTCATGGTGCGCGATCCACGTTCGAACATCTTCGGCCGACTGAAGCACAGCTTCTCGGCTGTTAATTTCGAAAAGATGAACCTGACCGACGCCATTATCTATTCCCGTCGCGATTACATGATCACAGCAAAATTTCTCTACGAAGGGCTCGAAGACGGGTTCCTTCTGCTGCCTGAAAATTGTGCCGCCGTCAAAGCGGAAGATCTTTATTTCCGGCGCGACGAGGTTATTCGCGCCGTGGCCGATTTCATTGGCGTGCGTGATGACCCCTGCCTTGAGATGCTGACGTTCGGAGGACTGACGTGGTGGGGGGATTCAATTTACAACATGAAGCCGATGAACCAGGTGAATCCACGCATGGTTCAGGACGACTGGAAACAACGTCTCGCCACCCACGACTGGTACGTCATGGAAGGGCTTCTGCGGCATTACTTCAACGTCTATGGCTACGAGATGGAAAAATTCCGTGCCGGCAGTTTCTTGCATCTGGTTGGGCTTTATCTCGCGATGCTTTTGCCGTCCTCGTTCGAGGTGCAGATTATCGCGGCCTATCTGAACCCCCGCACTTTTCTAAAGTACATGCGTGCGGCGATATCCGAGGGGACGGCCTCGGTCCCGCTGAAGTCATACGCGGGTAATGCGTTCTATCAGCATAAATGGACCAATGAAGGCCTCAACCTGCATAAAATCCGCTGGTATCGCCGGCTGCTTGAACGGGGCAGTGCCGGTGTTCCACGCCGGAGTATTTATGTCCTCGCCAACGCCGGGCGTTACATCGTCAATATCGGATATATCGCCGCAGCCTGGGGTGCCCGGATACGCATATGTCATCGGGCCTATGTCCGTGCGCTCGATGATCCTCGCGAATACCCAACCCGTCTTTAGACCGAACCCAATGCCCACATCCACATTCATCTGCCACTCCTGCGGCGCCGACGTGACGCCCTTTGCCGGCATCTCGGGTCTTGCCGGCGTGACCTCCGACTGCAAACCACTACCTGCTGCCGGGCTCTCGGGGCATTGCCCATCCTGCGGGGTGATCGTTAAGCGTACCGATGCTGACTGGCAGCAACGCGTTGAACAGATCTACGAAGACTACACGATGTACGATCAGGGCGCCGGTGCCGAACAGGCGGTGTTTGACGCCGACACAGGGGCGAACATGCGCCGCTCACAACAGATCATTAGCGAAATTTCAAAGCTGGACGCATTTCCCGCAGGTGGCGATCTGCTCGACATCGGATGCGGCAACGGGGCATTTCTATCTGCATTTGCTGACTCGTTTCCGGGCTGGCGGCTGAGCGGGCAGGAATGGGGAGTCCAAAACCGGGAACATGTTCTTTCTCTGCAAAACGTCGAGTCATTCTATACGTCACTGCCGCACGACCGCGCGTTCGACGCGATTTCACTGGTGCACGTTCTTGAACACATTACCAATCCCGTTTCCTATTTGCGGCATCTGACATCGATGCTGAAACCCGGCGGCATGCTGATTCTCGAGACACCAAATATTGCCCGCAATCCGTTTGACCTAGCCATTTACGACCATTGCTCTCACTTCACCATGCAGACGCTGCACGGGGTTCTCGAACACGCCGGATACCGTCGGCTTCATGGAAGCGAAGACTGCGTCGCCAAGGAACTGACCGTCTTCGCTCAGCCGACGGCGACGGCAACGGACGGAACCACATCGACAGACGATGCACCGGGCGAACAGGCCTGCGCCTGGCTTTCAGCCTTCGGCGACAAGATTTCGGCAGAAACAGCGGGCTCGAAGTTCGGAATATTCGGGTCTTCCATCGCCGCAACATGGTTTGTCGCGACGTTCCCCGAACGCGCCTTGTTTTTTATCGATGACGACCCGGCACGCATCGGCAGCAAACATCTTTCACTGCCGATATACCCCGTCGACGATGCACCAAAAGACATACCGCTCGTCATCGCATTAATTGACGAAATCGCCGTGAAGGTCGGGGACCGGCTCGCCAGGGCGGGTTTCGAGCATATCCTTTTACCGGCGGACAGCCGGCACGTGCAGGAACGGAAAACGAATGTCTAGTTTATTCAAGATGAGCCCTAAAAAAATACTTCTGTGCGTCGTACTCGTCGTCGTCATACTGCCGGTTTTATATGTTCTGGAACCACTTGTTCGTATCCGCCTTGGGCTTCTCAAATTTCAGCGGATCGGTCACCTGGCGGGTGATACGGACGCCTTTCTGCGGCGGCGCCAGCTTGAAGCTTCGCCGCCCCGCTCTCTCTACCTGTTTGCCGCTTATGATCCCGCGAACAAGCAGCTTCTAAATATGTACAAGCGGCATCTCAACATCATCGAGAGCCGACTGTTCACAGCCATGCTGTTTTACTGGCAGAACATTCTCAAAAAGACCCGGTTCTGGGAACCGTTACCGTGGGCAATCGGCAATCTTCAGCGCTATCATCTGATGAACCACACCAAGAAGACATTGTCTTTTACCGACGAAGAACACAAACGCGGCCTTGCCGCACTTGCCGAGATGGGTGTGGGTGAGAACGACTGGTTCGTCTGTTTTCATGCCCGCGACGGGGCGTATTTCAGAAAGTGGCGCCCGCAGTACGAAGCACATTGGCAGAGACGCGATTTCCGGAATTGCAGCATTGAGAACTACCTGCTCGCCGCAGAATATATTACCCAACTTGGCGGCTATGCGATCCGCATGGGGGCATTTACCGATCAGCCGTTGCCACCGTCCGACAATCCGCGGATTATCGACTATGCGACGAAATACCGCTCGGATTTCATGGATGTCTATCTCGGGGCCAGCTGTCGTTTCTTTCTGGGTTCCAGCTCCGGGCTCAACATGGTGCCGATGATCTTCGACAAGCCTGTCGCACTCGCAAATAACTTCCAGCCGACCAACCCGATTTTTCATACTTATGATCTGTTCACGTTGCGGCCGATCCGCCGGCAGTCAGATAACTCGCTCATTAGTTTCAAGGAAGCTGTCGACCCGCAGAATTACGCCGGGATGTTCGGCTCGGTCGAGTCCGACGTCGTGAACAAGTACGTTTTCAGTGATGACTCACCGGAAGATATTCTGGATCTGACGAAAGACATGATCGACCGCCTGGAAAACCGGGAACCAAGCCCGGAAGCCCGGGAGCTTCAAACCCGGTATGCGGAGGAATACCTGCGCGGTCATCTGCCGGATTATCAATTCACCGCCAAGATCTCACCCAGGTTTGCCCTGAAATACAAACATCTGCTGTTCCCTGAAGATGTCCCAAGGGAAGCAAACGGCTGAGCCAGGCCTGACAGACATGCTCGACAACATAAAAAAGTGCATGGAGTTGATAGACCGCGCAACAAAACAGCGCGCGATTCTGATTATGCTCATGCTGGTGGTGATTGCCGGCCTGGAAGCTGCGGGCCTCGGTCTCGTATATGCGTTCGTCGATTTCGTGCTCAACCCCGAGAAGCTGCAGAACGCACCGGCAGCCGTATTGCATGCTCAGGAAATCCTCGACATCGAAAATGCCGATATCGCACCGTTCCTGCTATCTGCACTGATCATCCTGTTCCTTCTTAAAAACGGGCTTTTGCTCGTCTTCTATTATGCACAGGCCCGCTTCATCGCCGTCAACGAAGCAAAACTGGCCTACAAGCTGCTCGCTTTCTATCTGCACGGCGCTTACGCATTGCATCTATCGAGGAACTCTGCGGAGTTCATCCGTAATGTCTCGGCATCCATCAACACCATCTTTTCGGCGACGACGATGGGGATGATTACCATTGTTGCGGAATTGCTCGTGATCGCTGCCATCGGCGCCGTCCTGATGTCCGTGGAGCCGGTATTAACCACCGTTTCGGTCGTTGTTCTCGGCACAGCCACGGGCATGTTTTTCGTTTATTCCCGTGCCCGCGTCCAGGCATGGGGGCGTGTTGACCAGCAATCGCAGGGCGCAATCATCAAGGTTCTGCAGCAGGGTTTTCACAGCATCAAGGAGGTCAAGATCCTGGGTGTCGAAGACCACATCGTGCGCACCTTCGAAGAACCCAGAAACGCCCTGGCGCAGGTCCGTGCCAAGCTGATGACGATGGCACAGATGCCCCGGCTCTGGACCGAAACCGTCGTCGCCGTATTTATTTTCGGATCCGTGCTGCTTGTGCTGCAGATGGGCGGGCAAATCGAAAACTTTGTATCTGCACTCACCGCCTTTGCCGCCGCGACCTTCCGACTGTTGCCCTCGATGAACAGAATCATACTGGCGATGAACAACATCAAAGGCGGCACCCAGGCCATATCGGACGTCTACAATGATGCTCAGCTGTTCCAATCCCGGATGGAACATCCCGACAGCACCATCAAGCCAATCGTCTTTGACAAGACGGTCACACTTGAAATGGTCGGCTTTGAATACGAAGCCGCCAGACGGGACATACTGAGCGACGTTTCATTCGAGATAAAAAAGGGCGAGTCGATCGGCATCGTCGGTCCGTCCGGCGCCGGAAAAACAACGCTTGTCGATATTATTGCCGGCTTACTGCAGCCAACACGGGGCCGCGTACTCGTCGACGGAAGCGATATCCATGACGTCAGTAAATCATGGCGCCATCTGATCGGATACGTGCCGCAGTTCATTTACCTGATGGACGACACGGTGCGCCGGAACATTGCTTTCGGTCTGCCGGATGACGAAATTGACGAAGGACGGTTGGCGAATTCGATCAAGCTCGCGCAGCTTGAAGATATCGTCGAGACGTTACCTCTTGGCATTGAAACGACCCTTGGGGATCGCGGCACCAAACTTTCCGGCGGCCAGCGTCAAAGAATCGGCATTGCCCGGGCTTTGTATAACGACCCGGCGGTGATCATTTTCGACGAAGCCACGTCGGCGCTGGACAGCGAAACCGAGTTTGAGGTCAACAACGCAATTCAAACCCTGAAGGGCAAGAAAACCTTGATTGTCATCGCCCACCGGCTGTCCACGGTTCGTCAATGTGATCGGCTGATCTATTTGAAAGACGGGCGGGTCGGAGGCACCGGCACTTTCGACGACCTCGCCGAGAACAATTCCAATTTCAGAAATCTCGTCGATCGCGCGCGGCTTTAAGCGCAACCTGTTTCATGCTTCATCAAACCAATGCCAGCTAAATTTGGATAGAAAATGCTAAAAGAAATTCTCTGTACTCTCGGTCCTGCTTCCATGGAAGAGCGAATGATTGCCCGCCTGGAAGCGCTCGGTATCAGTCTGTTCCGGATCAACCTGTCTCACACGCCCCTTGATAAAGTCGAGGAGGTCGTCCGCAACGTTCAATCGTGGACATCCGTGCCGCTGTCACTGGATACCGAAGGTGCGCAGGTCCGCACGGGGACGCTGGCGAAACCCTTCGAGCTCAAGGAGAATGAAGTTGTTCACGCCCAACGCGAACCGATCCTGGGCGATGCCGCATGCTTCAATTTCTACCCCTACGACATTATCGACGCCCTTAATGCCGGCGATCTGATCAGTATTGATTTTAACTCCGTTCTTGTTCAGGTCGTCGACAAGTCCGATGACAGGGTGAAAATGCGGGTCCTCAACGGCGGGCTCGTCGGCTCCAACAAGGCCGTCACGGTCGAACGGAATATCGAACTGCCGCCGCTGACGGATAAAGACCGCGGCGCGGTCGAGATCGGCATGCAGATGGGTGTCCGTCATTATGCCCTGTCGTTTGCCAATTACGGCAAGGACGTTGAATTTCTTCGTGGCATGGTCGGCAAAGAGTCGACCATTATTTCCAAAATCGAATGCCGTAACGGCATACGGAATCTTGAGCAGATCGCGCAGCTTTCCGACGCCATCCTGATCGACCGCGGCGATCTTTCACGTGAAATACCGATCGAATACGTACCGTACTATCAGAAGAAAATCATCAAAACCGTCCATGACGTCGGCCGGAAGGTTTACGTCGCGACGAACCTTCTGGAATCAATGGTCACCATGCCCGTGCCGACCAGAGCAGAGGTTAACGACATCTATAACACCTTCCTCGACGGTGCCGACGGCGTGGTTCTAGCGGCGGAAACCGCAATCGGAAAATACCCGGTGGCCTGTGCGAACATGGTCGCGAAAATGATCGACGCCTTCAACGTGCACAATGAAGACGATACGTCTGAATTCCGCATGGAGCCCCTGTCCCTGCTGATTGAGCCGCACGGCGGCCGTCTGGTGCGTAACGAAGCGGTGGCAGACGATCTTGCAGACCTCGCCAAACTAAGGCGCCTGCGTATCAGCCGCGAAGACATCATGGACTGCGAGCAGATAGCCCTCGGCACCTATTCGCCGCTCAACGGTTTCATGGATCAATCGATGCTGTCGTCCGTGCTGGCGGAAAACAGACTGCCCGACGGCAGCACCTGGACGATGCCGATTCTTCTGCAATCCGCCTCGAACGAGGTCCGGAAGATGTCAAAGGGTGAACGTATTGCGCTTGAAGATGACGACGGACGGACGATTGCCCTACTCGATATCTCGGAGATTTATGATCTTGATCCGATGTCTGTCGCCGAGCAGTGGTTTGGCACGACCTCGACAGATCACCCCGGCGTGGCAAAGTTCCTTGCCGCAGGCACCTGCTGCCTCGCGGGAAAGGTCACGCTGGTAGAAAGACCACCGTCGCTCTATCGGCATTTCGAGCTGACGCCGGCACAGTCGCGGGCCATCTTCACGCACAAGGGCTGGAGCCGCGTCGTCGGCTTCCACACGCGCAACCCGTGCCATCGTATTCATGAGTTCCTGCAACTGACGGCCTTACAGAAAGCCGCCGCCGACGGCATTTATATCAGTCCCGTTATCGGACCTAAAAAGCCCGGCGACATACTGCCGGCACCGATGATGAAAACCTACCAGGTGCTGCTTGATCAGGGGATATACCCGCCGAGGCGTGTCGTGCTCGGCAGCTTTGCAACGTTCTCGCGTTACTGCGGCCCCCGTGAAGC
Source organism: Rhodospirillales bacterium (assembly GCA_965227245.1). GTDB lineage: Bacteria > Pseudomonadota > Alphaproteobacteria > Rhodospirillales > Casp-alpha2 > UBA4479. The sequence continues at coordinate 861,310 of OZ245728.1, forward strand.
CGTGTTTACGGCATTATGCCGCAAGAATATGGGATGCAGTCATTTCATCATCGGTCGCGATCATACCGGCGTCGGCAACTTCTACAGCCTTGATGCGAACCGGCGCATGTTCGATGAACTTCCCGACTTGGGAATCCAGCCGGTATTCTTCGATGCCGTCGGCTATGACCCGGAACAGGGGACTTATGTCGAAGGCGGAAACAGTAACCACCTGAACCCGATCAGCGGCACCGTCGCACGCGAAACCCTCAAGCGCGGCGAACGCCTGCCTGACTGGTATATGCGTGATATCGTTCAGGATATGATCCTCGAAGAAATCAAAGCCGACCGGCCCGTGTTTTTCGAATGAGCGAGCGCAAGCCCAATCTTATTTTCATATCCGTAGATGCGCTCCGCTATGACCGGCTGAGCGTCAATGGATATGACCGTCCAACATCGCCGACGCTTGAGCACCTCGGCGAGCGGTCCCTTATCTGCGAAAATCATTTCGCTCTGAATGCGTCGACGATGGGCGCCTTTCCGACGGTCATGTGCTCTAGCCGGCCTCTCTCGCACGGCGGGTTCGATTCCGGTGTCGAGAACAGGCCGGCCAACCTCTTCAGGCAGTTCCAGAATGCGGGCTATCGCACGTATATGCTGAGCACCGTGCACTGGGTGAACCGGTTCTTCGGATACGGAGACGGGGTAAGTTCGGAGGAAATGCTGTTTTCGCTCGGTTCCGTTATCGGCACGGCCGGTGCCCTAACACGCACGACATTGGAGCGCTACAACGACGGTCTCCTTGGCGCCGCAGAAATGCGCGCGCACATTCAGCCGATTTTAACGGACAGCTTCGACAGGCTGGAAGCATTCGCCATCGAGAGGAAAGCAAGGTGCGAAGAGGACCGTCAGAATTTCAGATACGCGCCTTTCTTTGCAGATGGTTTCAATTACGACCGCGTCCTTGAAACGATTGAACGGCACCGCCGCCTGTTGGCCGAAGACACCGAGGGATACTTTGCGAAGTACCTCCCGAAACCGTTTCGGGCAACCGGCTGGCTGACGCCCGAGTGGAAGAACGCGCGCACCCTCGGACGTCTGGCCGAAGAAGGCATGGAACGGGTACTCGGTCAGATCATCGGGATCGCGAATCCCAAAAAGGCCTTCCTCCGCCGCCAACGCTACAAACGGTATCCCGATGCGGAATCCCTTGCACGCCATATAGTATCCAGGGCTGCCGGCCATGACGGCGATGAGCCGTTCATGATCTGGACGCATCTGTTCGACACGCACCTTCCCTATTGCGCCGGTGCGCAGCCGGACTGGTACCACAACACATCTAAGCATCTTTCAGCGCTCGACTATGATACTTCAATTAATCCAGGCGCCACCTTCGGCACCATACCGAAGACCGCTGAAGGAAAGCACGAATGGCAGGCGCTTTATGACGCCGCCGTTCACTTCATCGATGGTGCGCTTGCAAAACTGATGGAAGGCCTGAAACAGACCGGCCTGGAAGACAATACCATCATCGCAATCTGCGGCGACCACGGGGAAGAACTTGGCGAAAATGGCGACTTCGGACATCACTTCCGCCTTTATGAATACAACACCCACGTACCGTTCATGATTTGGGGTCCGGGCATTGAGGGGCAGCGCGTCAGTTCTCTTACGACACATCTGGACCTTGCGCCCACCCTGACCGATCTTGCCGGAGTGCAAGCAAATCACCGATGGGAAGGCGCTCCGGTACAAAGCACAACAGCTGCCGCACGCGACCATATACTGATGGAAACGTTCTACGGCAGTCCCTGCGATTTTGATAACCGGCCCTTATATTTTGGCGTCCGAGGCAAGGACTTCCATCTGATGTGGAAAGAACACCGCGATCCCACGGACCGCCTAAGCCCGGAAAGCAATCAGCTTTATGACGTTCATGCCGACCCAAAACAGCTGAATAACATTTATGACGAAAACCATCCTCACGTTATCTCCGGTAAACGGATCATTGCCGAACGCATGTCCGAGCTTCCGGAACTGGATGAAAGCCGGTATCCGGTTCTGAGCCCGGACCCGGCAAAAGCGCCTGGAAAATAACAGCCGTCATGCCCTACGCCATCTCCAACATCGCCCTGCCTGCGTATGACCATCTGGATGATCTGCCGCTGATTGCCGCGTGCGGCTATACCGGTCTTGAAGTTGCCCCGAGCCGGATCTGGGAAGACACCTGGAACGGTCTTCATGCCGAAGAGGTCGCGGCGTACCGCAAGGCTGTCGAAAATGCAGGACTTGAAATCGTCGGTCTGCATTCCCTTGTCTTCGATCATCCCGAGTTGCAGCTTTTCGGCGATGCCGATTCCGTTGCCGCCACGCGCGCGTTCATGATTCATCTGTCGGCCGTGTGCCGCGATCTCGGCGGCCGCACGCTAATCTGGGGCGGCGGACGAAAACGGGGTGCCGTCCCCACCGATGACGCCTTTAGCCGTGCCGTCTCTTTCATGACGGACGTCTGTACCCGGACCGCCGGTCACGGTACAATTTTCTGCTTTGAGCCGCTGGGCCCGAAAGATTCCGATTTCGTGAACGGTCTCGGCGAAGCCCGGGCCATCGTCGAAGCCGTCGGCCAGACCAATCTGCGTCTGCAGATTGACGCCAAGGCACTTGTGGAAAACAACGAGGTCGAACAATCCATTTTTGACGGCGCCGCGGACATGCTGGTCCACGTTCATGCAAATGAGCCAGGGCTGAATGTCCTGGGCCGCAGCGGCGAGATCGATCATACCGCCATCGGTGCCATGCTGGCCAATATCGGTTATCAAGGCTATGTTTCAGCGGAACAGCGCATGCTGTCGGAAACCGCCTACATGGACGATGCCCGCGAGAGTTTCGACACTCTGTCGCGACATTATGGGAAACAGGCATGAGCGTGTTCACGAAACCTGACTGGGTACCGCAAGTAAAGCCCGGCAAGCGCATCCTCGTCACCGGCGCCACCGGCGGGCTTGGCCGCGCCCTCGTCAACATGCTGTTAAAGGGACCGGACTGCATTATCGGTGCGCATGGCAATTCGCAGCTTTTCGACAGTGCGGATCAGCGCGTCATGCCGTTGCAGAAAACATTCACGGGCGAGGCCGATTGCGCCGCGCTCGTCGATGAGTTCGCGAACAAGGCGGGCGGCATCGATGCGCTGGTCGTCCTGTCCGGCGCGATTCATTTTTCCGGTCACTGGAAAGACATGGAAGGCGCCGACTGGGAAACCGAAATGGCGATCAACCTGAACCAGCCGTTCTATCTGGCCCGCGCCGCCATGCGTCACATGACGGACGGCGGCGGCCGCATTCTGCTGACCGGGACCGAGTCAGCCCTGCATGGCGGGTCGGCGACGTCGTTCCCTTATGCGGTGGCAAAGCGCGGCACCGAATGCATGGTGCAGGGGCTGGCCCGCGAAGGCGCACCCGCAGGCATTCTCGTCAACGGGGTCCGGTTCGGGTACATCGAAAGCGGCTTTCACCAGCGCTGGCATAATCGAACACCTGAACAGATGGCGGAACGCGCAGAGCTGGTGCCGCTGAAACGTGGCGGACATGTCGATGAAGCGGCTGCGCTGATGATATATCTTCTTTCCGACTGGGCCGGGTTCATCACCGGCCAGATGATTCCGCTGACCGGCGGGGACTGGCTTTGACATGAAAAAGTTCATTCTTTCGATATGCGATCACCCGGTCCTGGGGAAACTGCTCGGTGTCTTCGGACGCACTTTTCATAAGCGCACGCATCTGATGGGGCTGCGCAATCCGTTTTACCTGTCGACGTTCGTCGTCGAACGCGAGGACAGCCACTACATCACCAATGCCGACAGCTACCTGTTTCTGAGCTCGCCTGAAGGCGCACGCATGAAGTTTGACGGCAGCGCCTATGAGGAAGAAGTCTCGTTTCTGATGCGGAAACTCGTCCGCCCGGGCGATGTCGTCCTCGACATCGGCGCCAATGTCGGCCTGCACACGGTTTTTCTTTCAAAGCTCGTCGGCGACGGCCGCGTCATCGCTTTCGAGCCGGTCCGTGAAATGGCCGACAGGCTGTCCGCAAACTGTGCCTTTAACCGGGCCGGCAATGTGACCCTGATCAACTCGGCACTGGGCGAAGAAGCGGGCGAAGCGACCATTCAGGCCAACCTCGGCGATCCCGGCATGGAAGGCACCAATTCCATGATCGCATCGGTCCATGTCGCCAACCGTCCGGACCGTTATGAAGAACGCACCATATCGGTGAAACGCCTTGATGATATCGCCGGCGACCTCGGCATTTCCGGGCGCATCGATTTCGTCAAGATCGACACCGAAGGCTTCGAGCCGATGGTGATCCGGGGCGCGCTTGAGACGTTGCGCAAGACCCGCCCGGCCATGCTGGTGGAAGCGCACACCAACCGGCTCAAGGAAGTCGGCCTGACGTTCGGTTGGTATACGGAAACATTCCCGGATTATCACATCTACATTATTCATCCGGTGACCCCGGCAAATCCGTATTTGCATCTGCAGCCGCTCGACGGTGAACCGCCGGAAATCGCCGTTAATCTGTTGCTGTTGCCGAAACTGCTCTCGTCCTGAAGCGCCTGCTGGAGCAATCGTGAGTGTTCTTCTGACCGATGATCCGGATATCTATGCCGGGCATGATCATCGCGTATCGATCGATATGCAGGGACTTCCTCCAGCAACAGTCCCCGACATCGCGGCCCGGCTGGAACAGGCATTCGACGCCGCTTACGCGCCCTGGCGCGAGATTGCGCATATCATGCAACGCCAGCCCTCAGCCGGGCTTGCACACATGCCGACGATGAGCACTTATGCGTCCGATTTCGGTGTCATGCTGGCGTGGGTCCGCATTGTCCGGGACATGGCGGAGGAAGATACCACAACGTGTGTCGCCTGTGCCGATCCATGGCTCTACAGAGCCCTTTCTTTATTGGATGGGGTAACGGCGAAAGGGCGGCCCCCAGGAATAGCGGCGAAGCGGCTCCGTTTTTTTTGCCGGGGTGTCCTGGCCCGCAGCAAAGCCGCCGGCCGTGCGCTTCTTGCCCTCGTCAGGACGCGGGCGCACCGCCGGTCCGATGTGCAGGCAAACTGGATTCTCGTTTACGGGCATCCGGACAGTAACGCCGACGGCAAGGATGCCTACTTCGGCACACTGATGCGCGATATTCCCGGTCTGCAGCGCCTGATGCACACGGATTGCAGTGCGTCGTATGCATCCACCCTTGCCGCTGACAGCCGAACCCGATCCCTGCATGCGTGGGGCAACATCATCACGGCATTCAGGATGCCGCTTGCCCGCTGGCAACCGGATACGTCGGCACTCGATCCCGTCGCCTCCTGGCTGGTCCGCCGCGCGGCTGCGATCGAAGGCAGCGGCGGCAGCGCCGCCATGACCCTCTGGCAGATCGTCTGTCAGCGCAACTGGCTGAAGAGCACCAACCCGAAAGCCGTCGCCTGGCCCTGGGAAAATCATCCATGGGAACGGGATTTCGTTCGTAGTGCCCGCCTCAATGGGACGAAGACATGCGGCTATCAGCACACCGTCGTCGGACGACATATGTACAACCAGGGGGCGGACGCAAATCTGGACGGCCCCGATAGCATCCCCGACACCATTTTGCTGAACGGCCCGGCCTATCATGACGATCTCACCGCGCGCGGTATCCCCGTTGGGCGTCTGCAGATTGCCGGATCGCACCGCATCGGTGCGAGCAGCCTGCCGGTTTACGATCCCCAGGGGCCGGTCTTTCTCGCGCTGTCGAACAGCCCGTCCTTTGCCCGCCAGATGATCGATGCCGCCCGGCCGCTGGCCGGCGCGACGCTGCCGTTCATCGTCAAGGATCATCCGCTCAGTCCCTACCCGGTGACGGAGAGTGAGCATTTCAGTCACACCCGGACACCGATTTCCGAGCTGCCGGGTATCCGCGCTCTTATATATTGTACAGGGACCACCGGGCTCGAAGGTCTGTTGAGCGGCGTGCCGACACTCCGCTTCATTCCCAATAGCGGTGTCGCACTGGATATTCTGCCCCGCGGTCTGCAGCCGCTCTCGGTCAACGCCGCGGAACTTGCCGGGGCATTGCAGAACCTGCCCGAAGCGGCTAATCACGCGCAGACAGATCTGTTCCCGCCGCCGGACCTTGCCGTCTGGAAGCGTCTTTTGGATGATACACATGAAAACTAGGCTGAAGTGATCTCATGACCGAACCCCTGAAAGTCGCCCTGATCGGCTGCGGCCGTATCGCCGGGCATCATTGCCGTTCCATCGCCGCCATCGACGGCGTTGAGCTGGCCGCCGTCTGTGATCTGGATATCGAAAAGGCGGATGCCTACGCCGCCGAATTCGGCGTGCCGGCCTTTTCCGACTATCGGCGCATGTTCGATACCGTTCACGACATCGATATCGCCGCCGTGATCACGCCCAGCGGCATGCATTTCGAACACGGCATGGAAGTCATCCGGACGTACGCCAAGCATATCGTCATGGAAAAGCCGACGTTCATGCGCCCGGAGCATCTGCATGAGGCCTATGCCGCCGCCGATGCCGCCGGGAAACGCATCTTTCCGGTGTTTCAGAACCGCTACAACAAGGCGGTCCGGCGCGTCAAACAAGCCATCGAAACGGGCGAGCTTGGGGATATCCGGACGGTGTCGGTGCGGCTCCGCTGGTGTCGGCCGCAGCGCTATTACGACCTGGCGCCGTGGCGCGGCACGTTCTCGCATGACGGCGGGGCGCTGACCAACCAGACCATCCATCACGTCGATCTGTTGCGCCACCTGGGCGGCGAGGTCGATCAGGTCAACGCCACCATGCGCACGCTCGGCGCCGACATCGAAGTCGAGGACACAAGCGTTGCAACCCTGACCTATGCGTCGGGCGCTGTCGGCACGCTGGAATCCACCACCGCCGCCCGCCCGGATGATTTCGAGGCCTCGATCTCTTTCATCTGTGCCGAAGGCATGGCGCAGATCGGCGGCATCGCCGTCAACGAACTGCAGGTCTTCACCCCGGACCCGGATGCCTGCGCCGCCAATTCCGAAGACTTCAAGGGCATTCAGGGGCACGGCGCCGTTTACGGCTTCGGCCACACCGAAATGTACAGGGATATCGTCGCCGACTTCCGAAGCGAAAAGCCCTATCCGGTGGCCCGCGCCGATTGCCTTAAAACCCTGGAACTGCTGCACGCGTTCTATCGTTCCGACGAAGCCGGCAGCTGGGTCGACGTCGCCGATGGCGGATCATCGATCCGGCTCGGCCGCGAAGATGACGCCATTTCCGATCTGTACCGGACACCGAAGGCGTGACATCGCCGCTTAAAGTCGGGATCGCCGGATACGGTGTCGTCGGCAAGCGCCGGCGCGGCGTCATTGACGACCGTGACGACTTGCAGACCGTCGCGGTCTGTGACCGGACTCTGGGCGGCACCGGCACCTACGATGACGGGGTCAGATATTTCCAGACCTATCAGGACCTCTTGGGCGAGGAGCTGGATGTGCTGTTCGTCGCCATGTCCAACGACATCGCCGCCGACGTGACCATCGCCGGGCTTGAAGCCGGATTGCATGTGTTCTGCGAAAAACCGCCCGGCCGCGATGTCGGCGATATCGAACGGGTTGTCGCGTGCCATCGGGAAAATCCCGGACAACAACTTAAATACGGTTTCAACCACCGCTACCATGACTCGGTCCAGGATGCGCTCGCGGCGCTGGGCAGCGGCGAGCTGGGCGACGTCATCAACATGCGCGGCATTTACGGCAAGTCGCAGTTGATCACCTTCGACCAGACTTCGTGGCGCACCGAACGAGCACTGGCGGGGGGCGGTGTCTTGCTGGATCAGGGCATTCACATGCTCGACCTGATCCGGCTGTTCGGCGGCGAGTTCACCGACGTCAAAAGCTTCATCTCCAACAGCGTCTGGGGACACGACGTCGAGGACAATGCCTATGCGCTGATGCAGACCGAGGCCGGCGTCGTCGCCATGCTGCATTCATCCGCCTCGCAGTGGCGCCACCGGTTCCGTCTTGAGATCGGTTTGACGCGGGGCGCACTGACCCTGTCGGGAATCCTGTCTGGATCAAAAAGTTACGGCGCCGAAACGCTGACCATCACGCGGCGCGGCGACAACGACATGGGCGATCCGCACGAGGAAACCAAGCGGTATAACCGGGATCCGTCATGGACACTGGAGGTTGCCGAATTCGCGGATGCCATCCTGCGCGGCGGCGAGATCGTCAACGGATCGGCGACAGATGCGCTGAAGACGATGGAACTCGTCTATAAAATATATTGCGCCGACCCCCGTTGGCGTGAGATGTGGCAGCTGTAACATGATGCGTTGGAAGAAGTATTATGAGTATTCGCCAGACTGACCGGGCCTTTGGGCTTACATTTGCCGTCGTTTTCACGATCATTGGCGGCGTAATATGGTTTTTCAGCGAATCACTGGCTTATTGGCCGTTTATTGTCGCGGGTGTGTTCGCAATTCTGGCCTTGGCGGTCCCCGGTGTGCTATTACCGCTCAACCGTTTGTGGTCGTGGTTCGGTGGCAAACTGGGACGTATCAATAACACGCTGATTCTAGGACTTTTCTACGTTTTGTTCATGATTCCGTTCGGTGTCGTCATGCGCCTTTTCGGACGCGACCCGATGACACGCAAGATTCGCGGCGGACAAGAAACCTATTGGCAGCAGCCGGCGCGTCAACTGGATCGTGACACGTTGCGGGACATGTACTGAATTCAGGTAGCCCATGATTTCTCTGCTTAAAGAACTTTTTCGTTTCATGCGGACTTACCGCAAATTCTGGATGGCCCCGCTTATACTCGGTCTACTTGCCCTGGGTGTGCTGCTGATCGCCGCCCAGAGTTCCGCCATCACCCCGTTCATATACGCGATATTCTGATCCTATGATCGTTCTCGGCCTTTCTGCTTTCTACCACGACAGCGCCGCCGCCATTATCCGTGACGGCGAGATTGTCGCAGCAGCCCAGGAAGAACGCTTCACCCGTAAAAAGAATGATTCCGACCTGCCGGTGAACGCCGCAGCCTATTGTCTCGATGCCGCCGGGGTAACACTGGATGACGTCGATCATATTGCGTTTTACGATAAACCGCTTTTGACATTCGACCGGCTTCTGGAAACCTATCTGGCCTACGCCCCGTCCGGGTTTGGTTCTTTTGCCAAGGCCATTCCGATCTGGGTCAAGGACAAGCTTCTTCAGAAAAGCCGTATCGCCAAGGGACTGAACGGCCTTGAACGCGGCCAGATCAACGAAGAAGACATTCTGTTCGGCTATCACCACCATTCCCATGCCGCGGCGGCTTTTTATCCGTCGCCGTTTGACGAGGCGGCCATCGTCGTCATGGACGGGGTCGGTGAGTGGGCGACGACCTCGATCGGATACGGCAAGGACCGTGAGATCCGGCTTGAGCGCGAGGTAAGGTTTCCGCATTCGCTGGGCATGCTGTATTCCGCCTTCACCTATTACCTCGGATTCAAGGTCAATGACGGCGAATACAAGGTCATGGGTCTCGCCCCCTATGGTGAGCCGGTCTATGCCGATCTGATTTTGGACGAGCTGCTGGATGTGCGCGACGACGGCTCGTTTCGCATGGACATGTCGTACTTCAACTATACGACCGGATTGACCATGACGAACGCCCGGTTCGCAAAACTCTTCGGCGAACCCCGCCGTGAGGCCGCCGACCCGCTGACAGATTTCCATATGAATATTGCGCGTTCCGTTCAGGCCGTCGCGGAAAAACTGATCATGGGGGTTTGTGCCGAAGCCCATCGTCTGAGCGGATCGAAAAACCTGTGCCTGGCCGGGGGCGTTGCGCTGAACTGTGTTGCCAACGGGCTTATTCAACGCGAAGGGCCGTTCGAGAACATCTGGATTCAACCGGCCTCGGGCGATGCCGGATCGGCGCTCGGCATTGCGCTGGCAGCTGCGAACCTGCTGGGTGACGAACGTGTCCCGGCCCGCAGCAACGGCTCGGACGCCATGTACGGCAGCTACCTCGGCCCGTCGTATACGGACGATGAAATACGAACCGCCCTTGATGAGTACGGGGCGGTCTATGAACATCTGGACGATGACAGGCTGACCGTCGCCGTTGCGGATACCCTCGCCGAGGACAAGATCGTCGGCTGGTTCCAGGGACGCATGGAGTTCGGGCCGCGGGCACTCGGCAATCGCTCGATCCTCGGCAATCCTGCATCTGCATCAATGCAGAAAACGCTGAACATGAAGATCAAATACCGCGAAAGCTTCCGCCCCTTTGCGCCCGCAGTGCTACGCGAAGACGCGGCCGAACACTTCAAGTTCGACGCTGATAGCCCCTATATGCTGATCGTCGCACCGGTACGCGATGAAGACCGCCTGCCGCTCAGCGAGGACGACAAAAACAGGGCCGGTCTGGACCGCCTGAATGTCGTTCGCGCCAAACTGCCCGCGATCACCCACGTCGATTATTCGGCACGTATCCAGACCGTGACGCCGGACAGCAACAGACGCTTTTATGACCTGATCAGCGCATTCAAATCCCGCACCGGCTGCGGCGTTCTGGTGAACACAAGCTTCAACGTCCGTGACGAACCGGTCGTATGCACGCCCGCGGACGCCTACCGATGCTTCATGGCCACGGAAATGGACATGCTTGCCGTCGGGAACTTCGTGCTCAGGAAGGACGCGCAATGAGCACCACGGTTTGCGAAACCTATTTCCCGAAACGCATTCTCGACTGTCTGCGGGCGCCCGGCGCCGAAGATGACGCCTTTCTGGTACAGGATGGTGACACATTTCGCTGCACGGCAACCGATGAGGAATTTCCGGTGATCGACGGCATCCCGTCTCTATTCGCGCCGAGTCCTGGCGAGGGTAAGGATGTCACCGAAAAAGTGCGCTCATTTTACGAAGAGAACCCTTTCCCGAGTTATGAAGGTCTTGAGGAATTCGGCGAGCTGGTGACCAAGGGCCACGCCAACAGCTTTTCCAAGAATCTTCTCAACGCCATCGGCTACAACAAGACGGTTCTCGAATGCGGCTGTGGCACTGGTCAGCTGTCGCATTACCTGCAGCTCAACAACAATCACGTGCTCGGTATCGACATGTCGCTTGCCAGTCTCGGGCTTGCCGTCGAACACAAGAAACGCAACGCCCTGACCAGAGCATCGTTCTCGCAGATGAATATCTTCAATCTGGCGATCAAGGACAACAGCTTCGATGTCGTCATCTCGCACGGCGTGCTGCATCACACCTTCGATGCACGGCGCGCCTTCGCAGAGATCGTCAAAAAGCTGAAGCCCGGCGGCATCATCATGGTCGGCCTTTACAATCGGCCGGCACGCCTGCCGACGCTGATCCGCTCGAAGCTGATCGGGCTGCTCGGCCCTAACATCGATTTCGTCGTTCGTTCGCGTATCCGTGACAAACGCAAAGCGGCGATCTGGATCGCAGATCAGTATTACAATCCGCATGAAACGTGGCATTCGCTGGATGACGTTCTGGGCTGGTTCGCTGAAAACAATATCGATTATTTGAATGCGTCGCCGGCCATACTCGGGACTGATGGAGAAGATGCGGACGGTCTGTTCACCCAGACCTCGCCGGGGACACGCTATCAACGCGCCGTCACCCAGCTTGCATGGCTGGGCACCATCGCCAGGGAAGGCGCGCTGTTCGATGTTATCGGCAAGAAGGCTGCTTCGTGAGTAATTCAGACACTAAGATCAGCTGGATAGGCGGGCTCGTCGCATTATTACTGGGCTTCGTCTTTCTGGTCGGCATCTCTGAGCTGGTCGTGCGGGTCGTCTATCCAAGCTGGAATGAGTTTTATGCCGGCCGCTTCATGACCATCGAGCACGTTGAGGGATACGGCGATGTCACCACAGGCCGCAAAGGCTTCGACGGCTATTTCTCGCAGAATAACGGTGATTTTCGCTCCCATATACGGATCAACGATTTCGGCCTCCGCAATGACGCACCGGTGAACGACGCCGACAACCGGGCCTGGATCATCGGCGATTCCATGGCGTTCGGCTGGGGCGTTGAGGGCGCTGAAATGTATTCATCCGTGATCGGCGAGATCAGTGGCAAGCCGACTTATAATATTGCAAGCCCGGGCACTAACGTATGCGGCTATCAGGCCCTTGCCGGGCGCATGCCCAAAAACGTCAAACCACACGCCGTTATCATCGGCCTGATCCTCGAAAACGATCTACAAAATTATGATTGTACTGTGTATGCAAAGAAAAGGCGCGACGTTACCAATAGCGGCAATGTCTTTGCCAATTACAAGATTTTGCTGACCGAGCACTCCGCGCTATACAATTTTTTTGCTGTCTCGCTAAAGCGCGTGGATGTGGTCCGCGAAGCCCTGGTCTGGGCCGGCGTCATTAAAAAAAGCCATGCCTACAGAAATCAGATTGCAGGCATGGATCTGAATAAAATCATTGATCGAACGGCCGCTGAGCTTGCACGGCTTCGAGACATGTTTGAACCGATGACGCCGTTTGTGGTTCTTGTCGCCCCGGCACGTTATGAAATTGCCGAGGACGATGCCGATTTCAAGATCATCCGTATTGCCATGGAAAACGCCCTGCAGGAATACGGTTTACCATTCGTTGACCCGATTGAGGAATTTAAAAGCGCCGGCTTCGAAGACACGCATTTTATCCATGACGGCCATTGGTCGGCGGCCGGACATCGCATCGCCGCCGAGGTGGTTGCACATTGGCTCAACGATAACGCCCCCTGAATTTTTACAGATACAATTGAAGCAACGGACACCCAGATCATGAAGACCATCGGTATCGTTCCGGCCCGCATGGCAGCGAGCCGCTTCCCCGGAAAACCTCTGCATCCGATCGCCGGCCGCCCGATGCTGGAGCACTGCTATCTGCGCGCAAAAATGTACACGGGCTGGGATGTACTGGCCGTCGCGACCTGTGATGATCAAATCAAGGCGTTCTGCGACGAAAAGGGATTTCCCGTCATCATGACCGCAGATACGCATACCCGTGCTCTTGACCGCGTCGCCGAGGCCGCCACCAAGTGCGGTACGGATGTCGCCGATGAAGATATCGTCATCTGCGTGCAGGGTGATGAACCGCTGTTGGGTCCGGACGTGATCGAGGCCGTCATGGCCCCCTTCAGTGACGACGATGTCAAAGGCACCATGCTGGCAGTGCCGATCCGCGATGAAGAGACCTTCAACAACCCGGACATGGTCAAGCTGGTCCATGACCTGAACGGCAACGTGCTTTATACGTCGCGCAGCCCGGTCCCCTATATGAAGACGTTCGACCCGGACGGCGGCGCCAAACGTGTCGGCGGCATCTTCGGCTTTCGCTGGCATTTCCTTCGCTGGTTTACGGAGACGCCGGAATCCCCGCTGGAGAAGGCTGAAGCCTGTGATTCAAATCGCATCTGCGATAACGGGTTTTTCCAGCGCATTGCCCCCATGACGTTCCGTCCTTATCAGTCCGTCGATAGCTACGACGATGTCGCGCGTGTCGAAGCGGCGCTGCCGAACGACCCCCTGTGGGGAACATACTAAAAAGTGAGTACGCCGCCGGCACCATCTTCAATGCTCATGAATGACGACGCTGTTCGGTATCTTGTCGCACATGCCGATGATGATGAGGCAAGCACCTCCGATTACTGGCGTGAACATAAACCGTTGTTCAGAATTAACGAAGACGGCACGTTTGAGGGAAATTCCGTTCTCGGAAATGTCGGCGAATCGCGTTCTCTTTTTCACGCCCTCAAGCACCGAATATTCCAACTGCCGATGAAGCGGCTGGCGCGGCAGTATACGCCCCTCAAGGAATGTGAAAAAATCGGCCGCACCGTCGCCCGCCGCCGAGACCAGCAGTTTACCTATGACAGTCTGCGCCATGTGTTCACGCTGGCGCTGATCCGTCATCACCGCGAAGACGTCCTCCGGAGCAGTACATCCCTGGTCATTGGGGATGGCTTCGGGATGATGGCCTCTCTGCTTTTGGAGTGTCATCCTTCAAACCGTGTGCTTGTCGTCAACCTCACCAAATCCCTCGCGTTGGATCTGGCATATCTGCAGCGTGCCTTCCCGGAAGCACAGGCAGCACTTGTCGTTGATCGCGATAGTATGCAGGCGGCGCTCGAAAACTCCGAAATTCGGATCATCGCCGTCCAGGCCGACAACGCACATCTTCTGGTTCAGGCCCCAATTCAACTCGCCGTCAACATCGTCTCCATGCAGGAAATGGACCTCCCGGTCATTCGCGGGTATTTCGATGTGCTGCGCCAGAACCCGTCCCCGTCGACGCTGTTTTATTGCTGCAATCGCCGATTCAAGACATCCAATTTCGAAGAGTACCCATGGCGTGACGACGACGGCATTCTCGAAGAAGGGATTTGCGAATGGAGCCAGCAATATTATTCGAGTAAACCACCGTTCATGCATAAACGGGAATATGGAAAAAAGGTCGTCATGCACCGGCTTGTCGAAATGGAAAAAGTATCATGATTGAATCCGTGTTGTTCGACCTCGACGGCACCGTCATCGACAGCGCCCCCGGTGTTGCCTGGTCACTCAACAAGGCGCTCGAAGCCGAAGGCCGCGCCGGATTGAGTGTCGAGCGCGTCAAGGACCTGGTCGGCAAAGGGGCCCAGCATCTGGTGGCCGATGCGCTTGAAGATACAGGCGGCATGATCGATGAGACGCATCGTGATCGCGTCAAGGATGCCTTTCTGAGCATCTATGCCGACAACCCGATCCAGGACACCATCGTCTTTCCGGGTGCGTTCGATGTTCTGATGCAGCTTCGCGATGACGGCATGCCGCTGGCGCTGTGTACCAACAAGCCGCGCAAAACGACGCTGCCGGTACTCGACGCTTTCGATCTCGCGCAATTTTTCCCGGTCATCCTGTGCGGTGATGATGTCGAAAACCGAAAGCCCGACGGGCGTCACATACTCGAGACCCTGAAGGCGCTCGGCGGCGACCCCGCATCCACCGTGATGGTCGGCGACAGCGAAAACGATATTCTTGCCGCACACGATGCCGGCGTGCCGTCGATCTGTGTCAGCTTCGGCTATTGTCACATGCCCTATGACGAACTGAAACCGACGGTCCTGATTGATTCCTACAGCGAATTTCCCAAAGCCCTGGCCGCGATCAGATCGGGCGGCGCGTCGTAATGACCCGTGTCGTTGTCGCATCCCGGTCGTTTTCGCGGCATCCGGTTTTGCGGGCCGAACTGCTGGAACGCTATCCTGACACGACCTTCAACGACAGCGGCGCAAGTCTGACCGGCAAGGCGCTGATCGACTATCTACAGGGTCACGACCGTGCCGTGATCGCGCTTGAACCGATTGACGGCGACATACTCGATGCCCTGCCGGATCTCAGAGTCATCGCCAAGTACGGCGTCGGCTTCGACAAGATCGATCTACGGGCGATGATCGCGCGGAATATTGAGCTCGGCTGGACGGGGGGCGTCAACCGCCGCTCGGTCGCCGAACTGGTGATCGCTTTCGCCATTTCGATGCTGCGTCATGTGCCCGCCGCCAACGCCGAGGTGCTGGACGGCACATGGCGGCAATTGGTCGGGCGGCAATTGTCCGATTGCACGGTCGGCATTGTCGGTTGCGGCCATGTCGGCAAGGAACTGGCGGTCATGCTGCGCAACGGCTTCGGCTGCGACGTGATGGTTCATGACCAGGTTGAATTTTCCGACTTCTACGCCGAGCACGGGATCATCGCAACATCGCTGGAAACGTTGCTTGAGCAAAGCGATGTCGTCAGCCTGCATCTGCCGCTGGACCCGACGACGGAGAATATTCTGGACGCCCCCGCCCTCGCCACGATGAAGCCGGGCGCGGTTCTGATCAACACGGCGCGGGGCGGCCTTGTCGATGAGGGGGCGTTGAAGTCGGCCCTGATGGACGGTTCTTTGAGCGCCGCGGCGTTCGATGTTTTCGCTTGCGAGCCGCCCGAGGACAGAGAACTTCTGGCCCTGCCCAATTTTCTGGCCACGCCGCATATCGGCGGCAGCGCCGGCGAAGCGATCCTGGCCATGGGCCGGGCGGCGATCCGCGGGCTGGATGAGCACCGGGTTCCGGAGCCGGGCATCTTCCCACCGGGCCGCTGGTAGTTTTGCACGCCCTCAAACGCAAGCTCTCACAACTCTGCGCCGACCCAGTATTGCGTGCCTGGCTGTTTCGCCGTGCCCTTTCCCTGCAACCGGCGCCGCCACCGTTTGCCCCGCATCTGCCGCCGTATCTGTGGGACATGCTGCCGCTGGAAAGCCCGCATGCCGCATGGCCGGATACCGGGACGCGGATCGCCGACGCCCCGGTTTCCGCGCCTGTCACATTGCCGCTGGCCGGTGTTGAGATCACGTTTGATCCCAAGAACCCGGACGCGTTCTTTGATAAGCCCGTCCCCGACATAGAGGTCGATCTCGCCCGCCACCGGTTTGCCTGGCTGCCCATGTGTCCCGGCATATCCGCATCGGTTTTCGATCAGTGCTGGCAGACCTGGCGCCGCCGCTTCATGGCCGACGATACCGCGCAGGACGGCATGCACTGGCACCCCTATACGGTCGCAGAGCGCGCCATCAATATCATTGATGCGTCATGCCGGATGGGGCTGCCATGTGCGCCGGAAGACCTTGCCGCCGTTCTCGCCCGCCACGCGGTGATAATTTCTGAACGGCTGGAATACGACGGCGATCACGATACATCCAACCATCTCGCCAACAACGGCCGTGGACTGTACCGGATCGGGTGTGCACTCGGGGATGACGCCACCCGCCGTCTCGGTTTTCAAATCCTCACCCACGAAGCAACACGGATTTTTCTGCCCGGCGGGACACTCCGCGAAGGGTCGTCGCATTATCATCTGCTGTATCTCAGGAACTATCTCGATGTCTGGTTCGCCGCCGCCAGGCACGGGCATGATACGGACGCCGCCACACTACACGCCATTGCCGGTGAACTGATGGAAGCGGCGCGGCATCTTGTTTTGCCGGGCGGACTGCCGTGCATCGGTGATATCTCACCCGACTGCCCGCCGTCATTTCTGACCGGTCTCGAGACCGGCAAGGGGGCATGGGCGGCGACACTGGATCCCAATGACCGCGAGCGTCTGACATCCCTGTCCGAAATCGTCGATATCCCCGCAACCGAACCGTCGCTACGCGACGGCTGGCTGCGGGCGGCGTTCGGCCGCTGGTCCGCACTGGCACATGTGCCCGAAGCGGGCTGGCCGTTCATGCCCGGTCATGCGCATCAGGACATGGGCAGTGCCGAAGTGCACCTTGACGGCGAACCGCTGTTCGTCGATCCGGGACGGGGTTGTTACGGCGAAGAAGGGGATGCGGCCCTGTATCGTTCCGCCGCCGTGCACGGGACCCTGCGCCTCGACGGTGCCGATCCGTATCCGCCCAACAAACCCTATTACGATGACGCATTCCGCGCCCGCCATGCCGGGCCGGCAGCAGCCATGACCCACGCCGACGGCTTCACCATTGCGCACGGTGGCTATCACCGCCTCGGTGCTGACGATGTGCGCCGCCGCTGGCATTTCGACGAAACCGGGTTTCGAATCGAAGATGGCATTTCCGGCAACAGCAAGTCCCGTCACGCCCATACCATCGAGCGCGCTCTGGTGACGCCCCTGGACGTGCGTATCGACAAGGGCGCCGCCATCATCGACGGTCGTATCGCGGTCAATTGCCAGGATGCCGAACCGCGTCTGGACAACGTGACCGTCTGGCAGGCCTACCACACCGGCACACCTGCGACACGCATCGTTTTCGAGACCCGTGCAAAGCTGCCGTGGTCCGGCGTCATCACCGTTCGGGAGATCGCCTGATGTGCGGCATCGCCGGTATGTATATTCCAAGGGGCTGCCCGGTTCCCGATATCGACATGACGCACATGCTGTCGTTCATGCGCCATCGCGGCCCGGACGGGGACGGGTTCTGGGACAGCCCGGATAGACGGTATCGCACCGCATTCCGGCGGCTGGCGATTATTGATCTGAAGACCGGGGATCAGCCGCTGGTCGATGAAACCGGCGGGCGGGTGCTGAGCGGCAACGGCGAGATATACAACTACCTCGAACTCAGAAAGCGTTTCGATGCATACCCCTACCGGACCGCAGGCGACATGGAGGCGGTCCTCGCCGCAAGTACGGTACGCGGGGATAACTATGTCGACGAGCTTAACGGCATGTACGCACTCGCGCTCTACGACGGCAAGGCACACAGACTGGAACTTGTCCGCGACCGGGCCGGGGTCAAGCCGCTGTACTGGGCGGAGATTCCTTCGGGTGGCATTATCTATGCCTCCGAGATCAAGCCCCTGTTCGCCACCGGCCTGATCTCCGCCGAAATCGACGCTCGCGCGGTTTCCGCCTATCTGGCGCACGGTTATGTCCCCGCGCCGGGCACCCTTTTCAAGGGGATCCACAAACTTCGGCCGGGACACCGTCTCAGTATCGATGCGGACGGCGAGATGGTGATCGCCCCTTACTGGCAGCCGGCACCGGCTGAAGATCTACCGCCGGATGGCCCGGAGCTGGACAGATACCTTCTGGACCTGCTTGAAGACAGTGTCCGTCTGCAGCTCAGAAGCGATGTACCGGTCGGTCTGTTGCTGTCGGGTGGAATCGACAGCGGGCTGGTTGTAGCCCTCGCCGCCAGACACACGTCACACGCCCTGAAGACCTTCACCGCACGGTTCCCGGGCGGTGTCGACGAAAGTCCGCTGGCGGCCGCTGTTTCCGAACGCTACGGCACCGACCACACGGTGATCGATGTCGACGCCTATGACGCCGCGCAGCATCTGGCGGCGCTGGCCTGGTACACGGAAGAGCCATTGAACGACGCAGCCGTTCTGCCGAACTTTCTGATCGAACGCGCGCTCGGTGAACATGTCACTGTTTCACTGAACGGCACCGGCGGCGACGAACTGTTTGCCGGATATGGCCGTTATTTCCAGCTGCCGGTGGAACGAAAGTATCTATGTCTGCCCGCCGCCCTCCGGCACGGCCTGATCGAACCGCTGATCAGCACGCTGTCACCGATGCGGGCCTGGCAGCTGGGCCGTGCAGAATTATACGATTCATCGCGGGGTGCATATCTGCATCAGCACAGCACGCATTTCCCGCCGCCGCTTCGGGCCATCATCGGCAATACCCTGCCGCTCCCCGGGATGGCGCAGGAAGATGCCGCGCGTGCCTTTGCCGCACAGAATGCCGGTGCAGACCAGCAGACCACCGGACTGGCGGCCGATCTCGGCACCTACATGGTCGACGATCTGCTGACTCTGCTGGACCGCACAAGCATGGCCGTCAGCGTCGAGGGCCGGGTACCGTTCCTGGATCACCGGTTTATCGAGGCCGCCCTCGGCATCGCTTCCGATGTGCGCACCCCCGGCGGACAGCAGAAATTCCTGGAACGCCGCATGGCCCGGCCTTTGCTGCCGGACAGCGTGATCAATGCCCCGAAGCAGGGTTTCGTCTCGCCGGTGCCGAACTGGTTCAAGAGGGATGTCGGGCGTGCCGCACACAAATTGCTGACGTCGCGCGATGCACTGGATCGCGGCTGGTGGACGGCGGAAGGAATCAGCCAGTTGACGCGCCGGCCTGAGCGTCATGCCTACCGGGTTTACAGTCTGTTGATGCTGGAACTGGCCGTGCGCACCTTTACCGACGGCACGATCAGCGAAGCGGCGCCTTCGGCGAGCTTGACGGAGATTGCCGATGCCGCCTGATCCGGCGCCGGTCAGCGTGATCATACCGGCCTACAACGCCGAGGCGACGATTGGCCGGGCGCTGCAGAGCATTGCCGCCCAGAGCCTTGCCCCCGCCGAAGTGATCGTGGTTGACGACGGCTCGAAAGACGCCAGCGCGGATGCCGCCGAACGGATGCGTGCCGCCATGGGCGCGATCCGGCTGGTCGTCATCACCCAGGAAAATCAGGGCGCGGGCGCAGCCCGGAACCGTGCCATCGCCGAAGCGACACAGCCGTATCTGGCGTTTCTCGATGCCGACGATGAATGGCTCCCGGCAAAACTCGAGCGGTCGATGCAGGTCATGCAGGAAGGTGACTACCTGCTCGTGGCGCATGACTATCTCGACGCCACACCGGACGGCGACCGGCACATCGACTGCCGGCAGCGATTCGAGGAAGGGACGGACCCGTATATCACCCTGTATCTGAAGGGCTACATCCCGAGCATCAGTGTCGTGACGAGGCGCGATGCGGTGCTTGCTGCCGGCGGTTTCGATAAAACACTCCGAAATGCCCAGGATTTTGATCTGTGGCTCAAGCTGCTGGCCGAACCCGGAACGCGTTTCACCCTGTTCGGCGAAGCCCTCGCCCGCTACCACCATGTCGCCGGCAGCATCATGACGCACACGGAACGGCGCATTGCCTGCTGTCGGGAAATCGCATGGCGCTATCTGCCCGACCTTAAGTCGCGAAGTGGCGGCATAAAAGACGTCTGGCGTCGGCTTGCCTATATATATCTGGAAGCCGCACGTGCGCAGCCTGCCGGAAAGTTCGGATATGCTGCACGGTTTTTTATTGAAACTCTGCGGGTTGCCTTGACGCCGTTAAAACCCGTGGCACCGATCCTTACCGGAGTATGGATTTTCGGCATTCTGGGTACTTACCTTTTCCAGTTTCGCGAATTTTTCGGGCCGATTTTGCAGGCTCTGGGTCTCGCAACGTCGTGACACCTGTGCTTATCACGCTCTGGATGTCGATGGCAGCCATCGGTGGCGGTCTTTTTATTCTCAAGGCAGCCGGTTTGCTCGGGGTGCTGAATCCGGGAGAGCGAATTGCCATCGGATTTGTGCTCGGGATCGGGGGGATCGGATGGCTGGTCTTTTTTGCAGGTCTTGCGGAAGCCTATGCCACACCGGCATTTGTCGCGATACTGCTTCTACTGTCGCTGGGGCTGGTTTATGTCAAATCATCCATTCCCGCCACAGCGCCACGCACGGAAAAGATGGGGTTTCTTGAATGGGCGCTGCTCATCGGCATCCTGGTCGTCGCGTCGATGGATCTTATGGAAGCGCTGTCCCCCGCTGCCGACGCCGACAGCATGGCCTATCATTTCGAAACCCCGCGTCTTTTTCTGGCAGAGCAACGCATCTTCGCCATTCCCCGCGCCATTGACGGTGTGACGCAGCTTCTATTGCAGTTGACCTATGGCATGGCCGAAGGCCTGGGCGGCAAAAAAGCCGTTCCCTTGTGGGCGATGGTGTCGGGATGGAGCCCCGGAATCCTGCTCTACGTCCTCGCACGACGGCATGTTTGCCGCGCGTGGGCGTTGGCCGGCACGCTGATACTGATGACCACGCCCGCCGTCATTTACGCTGCCGGCACAGGACAGGTTGAAGTCCGCACCGCGGCGTTTGCGCTGCTGGCGGCCTATGGTGCCGCGGTTGCCGTTCAAAGCGCCGCGGACCGCCGCATTTCATACGGCTGGGTTATCATCGCCGGTGTTGCCGCCGGATTCTTTATCGGCTCAAAAATGACCGGGCTGATCTTCGCGACGGCAGCAGGCCTGATTCTGATCAGTGCGCATGGATCGTTTGCAAGGCTGGCGTTGTACGCCGTGATGGCGCTTCTGGCCGGGAGCCAATGGTATATCTTCAACTGGTCGCAGACCGGCGACCCGATCTATCCGCTGCTTTGGCAATACCTGACGCTGAAACCCGGCTTTGATTGGGATGCCGGGATGGCAGAGCAATTAAGGAAGATGTGGGAATCCCCCAGCGCGATGCCCCGATCGCTATTCTGGTACTTCGCCTATCCGGTCCGCAGCATCATTGCTCCCCTGCCGGAATTCAGTGCACTCCGCACCGGGCTTGGGCCTGCGGCGCTGATTTTGGCACCTTTCGCCTGCATTGCCGCATTCCGGTGCACGACGGCACATCGCTCGCCGCTGTTCAGGGTCATGCTGTGCAGTTTCATTTTTTACACGATCTGGTTTTTCACGACACCTACCACACTAGTCCGTCTGCTGTTGCCGGTGTATCCGCTGATCCTTCTGTGCATGATCTGCGGTGCCGCCCGGTTCACCGCAGCCATCCCGACGACACGCCTAGTGATCTGGTCCGGTATCGCCCTCCTGCTTCTGACACAGGTCGCCGGGCAGGTTCTGTTCACCAAGAAATTCACCGCTTATCTTTTTGCGGGACAATCTGAAACGACTTTCCTGAAGCAGAACATTTCCGGCTATGACGTCGTCATCTGGCTGAATGAACACCTGTCCGCAACCGACCGGGTAATGGTCTCCCACCGGGATTGGCTTTATCTATTGGACATGCCCCATTTCATGGCCCATCCGCGACTGCAATCACAAGTTCAGATAGCCGGAGATGATAGCAAGCTTTTTGCCCGCCAACTGGAGTCAACCGGCATCACGCATGTCGTTGTCTCGGACCTCAACGCTGCGGCACCCGATCGTTCCTCAATATGGAACCACATGCAGAGACTGGTAAAAGCAGGGTGCGCAGGTCAGTTGACGGCCATTGATATTCCAACTTTCGCATCGAGAACGATGCCTCAGTTGAGCACGGCATCCCGGACAATCTTTGTCTTCAGCGTAAAACCTGCAACATGTTTTCCAACCTGAGCCGCGCATTGTCCACGGGGCCATCAATTGGGGTGCGTTCCCGGATGCCGTTGGTTATAAAAGACCGCTATTACAACGGCTGAAAATCATGGATATCGCGTCATTATGAAGGTTGTTATTCTTTGTGGCGGTCAGGGTACGCGCATTCGCGATGTTGCCGAAGACCTGCCGAAACCGATGATCCCGATCGGCGACCGGCCGATCCTCTGGCATATCATGAAGAACTATGCCTCTTTCGGTTATGGGGAGTTCGTGCTCTGCCTCGGCTATCGGGGACACGTCATCAAGGACTTCTTCATCAACTACGATATCCTCACGCATGACTTTCAGTTGACCCTCGGAAAGCCGGAATCGCTACAGATTCACAGTCCCGGCAATACCGAGGACTGGCAGATCACCCTGGCAGAGACAGGCCTGAACGCCATGACCGGCGACCGGGTCCGCCAGATCAGGAAATATGTCGGCGATGACGAGATGTTCATGCTGACCTACGGCGACGGTCTCAGTGATATCGATATCGATCAGCTCGTTTCGTTCCACCGTGCGCATGGAAAAGTGGCGACCGTGACCGGGGTGCGGCCG
Source organism: Rhodospirillales bacterium (assembly GCA_965227245.1). Taxonomy (GTDB): domain Bacteria; phylum Pseudomonadota; class Alphaproteobacteria; order Rhodospirillales; family Casp-alpha2; genus UBA4479. The sequence goes on from OZ245728.1 coordinate 884,547, forward strand.
CCGGGGCGGTTCGGCGAGCTTGAGTCGGACGAGACCGGCATGGTCATGGAATTCAATGAAAAACCGCAAGCCACAGGTGGGCGGATTTCCGGCGGATTTTTCGTGCTCAACCGCGCGATCTTCGATTATCTGCCGGACGACGACGGGCTGGTATTCGAAGAAGACCCGCTCCGCAAACTTGTCGCGGACAATCAGCTCATGGTTCATCAGCACGACGGTTTCTGGCAGTGCATGGACACGTATCGCGATTTCAAGCTTCTGACCGGTCTCTGGGAAGGCGACAAAGCACCCTGGAAAAACTGGTCATGATGCTTCCATTCGATCCCAACGTATTTCGCGGCAAGCGTATCCTGATTACCGGTGACACCGGGTTCAAGGGATCATGGCTTGCCTTGTGGTTGTCCCGCATGGGAGCCGATGTGTGGGGGTTTGCACTTCCCCCCGAAGGGGAGCAGCCGCACTTTTCCCTGTTGCGACTGGATCAGCACATCACCCACCGGGACGGCAACATGCTGGATATCGATCAGGTCCGCGCCGTCGTCCGCGACAGCGAACCTGAAATCATATTCCATCTGGCCGCCCAGTCGCTGGTTAAGCGATCATATGCCGATCCCAAGCTGACGTTCGATACCAATATCGGCGGCGGCGTTAATCTGCTCGACGTGATGCGCGATGCACCATCGGTCAAGGCGCTGGTCTTCATCACGTCCGACAAGTGTTACCTGAACAAGGAATGGGACTGGGGCTACCGCGAGACCGACGAGCTGGGCGGGCTGGACCCGTACAGCGCGTCGAAGGCGGCGGCGGAAATCGTGTTCAAGGCCTATGCCGCATCTTTTCTGGATGGCCGTGACGGGTTTGGCCTCGCAACAACGCGCGCCGGCAACGTGATCGGCGGCGGCGACTGGGCGGCGGACCGCATTGTGCCCGACTGCATCCGGGCCCTCGGCAAAAGCGAGCCGATCCGTATCCGTATGCCGCAGGCAACGCGCCCGTGGCAGTATGTGCTTGAGCCTTTGAGCGGTTATCTCACCCTTGCGGCAAAACTTCTGGACGATCCCAAACGCTATGGCGGTGCCTGGAACTTCGGCCCCGGCGAGGATGCCGTCAGGACCGTGCATCAGCTTGTGGATCAGCTTGTCGGTCACTGGGGCGGTGGCGAGGTCATCGTCGATACACCGCCGGATCAGGCTTACGAAGCGACACTTCTGCATCTCAGCATCGACAAAGCCAGGAACCGGCTTTCGTGGCGGCCGCAGTGGAGCGTCGATCGCGCCATCGAAGAGTGTGCGATCTGGTACAAGGCCGTCCTTGACGGCAGCGATGCCTATACCGTCAGCGCCCGTCAGATTGACGCCTACATGAGCGGCGAATGATCGACGGCGTCATTCGCAAACCGCTTCGCATTATTCCCGACGCGCGGGGCAACATCATGCATATGGTGCGTGGCGACTGGCCCGAGTTCGCCGGTTTCGGCGAGATTTATTTTTCCTGTATCGAGCCCGGCGTGGTCAAAGCCTGGCGCCGCCATCGCCGAATGACGATGCAGCTGGCTGTCCCTTCGGGACGCGTTGAATTCGTCCTTTATGATGACCGGCCCGGCAGCGCCACGCATGGACAGGTCCAGACCGTGACGCTGTCACCCGACAGTGCCGACACCTACGCTCTGCTGATCATCCCGCCCGGGATATGGAACGGCTTCCGCTGCCTTTCCGAAAGCCCCGCCATCGTCGCCAACTGCGCGTCGATCGGACATGACCCCGATGAAGCCGAAGGCCGGCCCGACGACGACCCCGCCATTCCCCATACCTGGCCCGATAGATGACGCCGATCGTCGTAACCGGTGGATTTGGTTACGTCGGCGGCCGTATCGTGCAGACCCTTTTGGAAGGCGACGCGGATGTCCGCGTGATGACGCGCCGGGCGGAAGATAAAATTCCCGCCTGGGCCGCTTCCCGCGTCACATGGGGCGCCGATCTTCGGCGACTGTGCAACGGCGCTGGATGTCTGATTCATCTCGCCGCACCGAACGAGATCGCTTGCGCCGCGCACCCGAAAAAGGAAATCGCCGCAACTCTGGCGTTAACCGAAGCCGCCCTTGCGGCAGCACGTGCCGCGAATGTCAGCCGGTTCATCTATTTTTCGACGGTGCATGTCTATGGTCCGCTCACCGGGCACATCGACGAAGCCACGCCGCCCGCGCCCGCGCATCCCTATGCCGTCGCCCATCTGGAATCGGAAAAGCTGGTCGAAGCGGCGAGCGGAAGCGGCCTTGCCGCACTGACGCTTCGGCTGTCCAACGGCTTCGGTGCCCCCGCCGATGATGGAACGGACCGCTGGACCCTGCTGGTCAACGATCTCTGCCGGCAGGCCGTTCAACACCGGGAATTGGTCCTGACATCGGACGGGCGGCAACACCGGGATTTTCTGCCGCTCACCGATATCGCTGCCGCCGCCCGTCATTTTGTCGCGATGACCCCGTTTCCGGATCGCTATCGTGTCATCAATATGTCTGCCGGTAAGACCATGAGCGTCCGCGAGATGGCGCAGCTCATCCAGGGTCGCGCAAGCAGGCTGTTGAAAACGGATATTCCTCTGTCCGTCGCGGCACCGGCATCGGGGGACGCGGCCGGTGACAAAATGCCTGACCTGATGATCGACAACAGCCGGCTCCGGGAAACAGGCTTCATCCCCAAAGCTCCGATAGACGCCGAAATTGATGACCTGCTGCAGGTCTGCATCAACGCCACGCCGTCGCCGGACTAAAAACCAACCTTTTTGATCGAAATCCCCGGCGTATATTGGTACCACTTGGGTGCCCGATAACCCGCAGGACCCAAAGCCCCTTTTTTCAAACCGTCCGAGTTGCCCAATGCCCGATGCGCCGAAGTCCCTGACGATCATCATTCCCGCCTATAACGAGGCGGATACGATTCTGGAATGCGTCCGCCGGGTCGTCGAAGCGGACAAACGCGGCCTTGAATGGGACATCGTCATTTCCGACAACGTGTCGACCGACGGCACCCGCGAGCTGCTGGAAAAGATCGATGACCCGAAGATAAAGGTGGTGCTGCGTGACAGCCATTCCGGCAAGGGCGCGAACCTGCGGACCGCCATCGCCCATGCCACGGGCGACATTGTGCTGTGGCAGGATGCCGATCTTGAGTACAATCCGAAGGATTATTACGACGTGCTCGAGCCGTTTTTCGAAACCGACGCCGACGTCGTCTACGGCTCGCGGCTGACCCGGGCCAAATACTGCAAGGTCTACGGCACGCTGAACTTCGTCGCCAACAAGCTGCTGACCTGGACGGCGAATATTCTGTTCAACCGGATTTTCACGGATATCGAAACGGCGATCAAAGCGTTCCGGCTGGAGGCCATCAAGTCACTCGATCTGGTTTCCGAAGGCTTCGAGATCGAGCCGGAAGTCACTGCCAAGATCTGCAAGGCCGGGCTGAACATCTATGAAGTGCCGATCTCACATGCCGCACGCGGCTACGAGGAAGGCAAGAAAGTCCGCTGGTGGCATTTTTTCACCAGCATCTGGAGCCTGATCAAGTGGCGCGTCGTCGGTTGAGCACACCATACGTTCCGAGAACAGGATTCCCGGCGTGAGTGCGGATTCTCTCTCCTATGAAGGCCGGGAATTCGAAGCTGCGGCCAATCTCGTCAATTACTACCGCTGGATCACCGACAGCTTCAGGCCGTATCTGAAAGGGGACGGTACGGAAATCGGCGCCGGGATCGGCACGTATTCGGGATATCTGCGCCCGCTGCTGTCGACGCTGGATGCGGTAGAGCCATCAACGCGACAGTTCAAGACCCTGCAGGAAAAATTCGCCGCAGACAAAGGCGTCCGGACTTTTTCGGAAACCATCCATGACTACCTGCAGCGCGTCGGCCCCGATGCACGGGACTGTATCTGCCTCGTCAACGTGCTCGAACACATCGAACAGGATACCGACGCGCTTTCGGATCTGTACCGGCTGATCAGGCCCGGCGGGCACGTCTGCATTTTCGTTCCCGCGATGCCCTGTCTGCACAGCAAGCTTGATGATATTTTCGGCCATTACCGCCGCTATACGAAACCCGAACTCGAAGAAAAAGTTGCCGCTGCCGGCTTTACCGCCATGCAGAGCAAGTACATGGATATCCTCGGATTCCCGGCATGGGGCCTGATCAACACCCTCATGGGATCGACAAACCTGAGCCCGGCACTGACGTCGCTTTACGATAGGGTTTTCATCCCCCTGACCAGAGCCTTCGAAACCGTGGTGCCGCCGCCGTTCGGCAAAAGCCTGCTGATTGTCGGACAAAAGCGTGGCTGAAATCCAGACATCAATATGGCCCATCATCGCCGCAATTGCTGGCAGCTTCATCATCGCCGCAATCGGAACAGGCCTTTTGCGCAAGCTGCTCAAAGAACGCGATATCGTCGACGTGCCGAATCAACGCAGTTCGCATACGCATACAACCCCCCGTGGCGGGGGACTTGCCGTTGTCGCAGCTTTTTTGGCCGGGATCGCGGTTCTCATGTTTACCGGCACCGGATTGCCGCCGGGTATCGGGGTCATCATTCCCGCAACCCTGTTTCTTGCCGCGGTTTCGTGGATCGACGATGTCCACAACCTGCCATCTCCCGTGCGTTTCTGTGCGCAGGGGGTCAGCATATGCGCATCGCTTTATTTTCTGCCGATGCAAATGCCCGCGCTCATTTCAGGTCTGCCGTCCTGGGGACAATATACGCTCGTGGCGCTGGCCTGGCTGTGGTTCTTGAACCTGTACAACTTCATGGACGGCATTGATGGGCTGACGGGCATTCAGACACTGACGATCACGCTTGGCATCATCTTCGTGCTCATGCTCGGAGACAATCCCAACGCCGTCATCTATCCGGCCATGATCATCGCCGCAGCCATGCCCGGTTTTCTGATCTGGAACTGGCCGCCGGCGAAGATTTTCATGGGCGATGTGGGCAGCGTAAGCCTCGGCTTTGTCCTCGGCTGGCTGTTGTTGTCGATCGCCGCTGATGGATTCCTGATCCCCGCACTGCTGATCCCTGCCTATTATCTATTCGATGCGACCCTGACGCTGATACGCCGCACCCTGAAGGGTGAGAAAATCTGGCAGGCACACCGCCAGCACGCCTATCAAAAAGCCGTCCAGGGCGGACTTTCACATGGGCGCGTTTCGTCATTGATCGGGATTCTCGGGATCTGCCTTATCGGACTGAGTGCCCTCTCGGCGACGGCCCCCTGGATAGCCGCCGCCTGCGGCATCATACTGACAGCCGGGCTGTACAGCTTTTTCAGCCGTTCGCAATCATGATTTCAGAGATGCTCTTGAACAAATTTATGACCCCCCGAACCAGCCCCGGATCGCTGGCTGGCGCATATATGCTCTTGTGTCTGCTCATGCCGACTGTCGTTCTGTTCAACGCCCGCGCCCTGGTGCCCATCGCCATTGTCGTCTCGTTGGGGGTTTTGCTGATTTGTTGGCGCAAGGGTCAATTAGCCGTTCTGCGAAGGATGGACAAACGTCTTGTCGTGCTGATATGCGGGTATTACGCTGCGACACTCATTGCATCCCTGAATGCCGGGATTGAGTTAGACGCCATCGTATCCGCCGGAAAACTGGCCGGTATCATCGTGCTCGCCGCGATACTCATCCCCGCGCAAACTTCACTTTCGCAAACGGACAGGCAATGGGTTTTTCTGGCCCTGCTTGTGTCCGTGACACTGGCTACATTCTGGATTCTGATCGACGTTTGGTCGACCGCGAAGCTCAGTTGGCTTATCTACGGGTACGACACCCGCGATCCTGCGACGGTGGCCCGGCTGAAAATGTATGGATATTTCTGGTACAAGTCGGCACTGGCCCTGCTGGTTCTGCTGGCCCTGATTCTGGGGATTTACCTGCAGAAGCACGGATACGTTATAATTGCTTTTTTCTTTGTCGCCGCAACCGCCCTGGCTGGGTTGGAGATCGGCAGCCGCACAGCCGGCCTTGGTATTCTTTTGGCGCTGGCAATCGGAAGCACCTATCATCTGCTCGGCCGCTACAGGCGCAAAGTGGCCATTGCCTTGCTTTTGCTCTCATTTCTGACCCCGCTTTGGGTGCCGTCTATCGGGATCAAACCAAGCGACGTCAGCGCTGAACTCGACGTCAAATACGGGTACGCGAACTCCATCGTCTATCGGCTGCACATATGGGATTTTGTCACCGGTAAGATTTACGAAAAACCCCTGCTTGGCTGGGGGGCCGGTGCATCCAAACGACTTGGCACCGAAGATCAGGGCATCCTGAACGATCCGAATTTCGGGCCTCTTGGTGAAGCGATCCCGGTTCACCCGCACAACGGCATACTTCAGATCTGGCTGGAGTTCGGTGCGCTGGGTGCCTTGCTGGCGTTTACCTGCGTCTCCCGATTCCTTGTCATCATGGACCGCCGCCTGAATACCCCGGGGTCACGCATCTGGGGTTTTTCCGCAGCCGGACTTCTGGCTTGCTTTTTCGGTTTCAATTTTAGCATCTCATCCAGCTGGTGGCTGACGAGCGTTGTATTCTGCATCGCCATTGCGGCACTCTTCAACACCTGCAACGAGAAATCAATAGAACAGTGAACATTCTCTTTTTCACTGAGAATTTTCCACCCGAGACCAATGCGGCTGCGACCCGTGTTTATGAACGCGCACTGTACTGGGTGAAATGGGGGCATAAGGTCACCATCATTACCTGTCAGCCGAATTTCCCGCAGGGCCGGGTTTTCGACGGCTATGAAAACCGCTATTCGGTCGAGGAAATGGACGGTCTCCACGTGGTCCGCGTGCGCACCTATATTTCGCCGAACCGGGGCGTGATTCGCCGCATCGCCGATTTCCTCAGCTTCATGGTCAACGGGTATCGTGCCGCCCGCCGGGAACCGTTGCCGGACGTCGTCGTGTCCACATCGCCGCAATTCTTCGCCGCCGTCGCCGCCTGGTGGTTCGCCCGTCAGCGGGCCTGCAAGTACGTGTTTGAATTGGGCGACCTGTGGCCCGCATCGATTGCCGCTGTTGGTGCGATGAAAGCCAATCTGGGGCTGCGCCTGATCGAAAAACTGGAACTGAAAATGTACCGGGACGCCGACGCGGTCGTCGCTCTGACATCATCTTTCAGGGACAACCTTGTCGAACGCGGTATCCCGAGGGACAAAATCGCCGTGGTCATCAATGGTGTCGATCTTTGGCGCTACGCCCCCGCGCCCCGAAACGATATGCTGGCGAATGAAGCCGGGACCGCCGGGGCGGAATGCGTCATCGGTTATATCGGCACCCATGGCATGGCCCACGCGCTGGGGAATGTTCTGGATGCTGCAGCACTGTTGCGCGATCGCGATGACATCCGCTTTCTTCTGGCCGGCGCCGGCGCCGAGCGTGCGGACCTGATTGCACGCTGCGCAAAGGAACAGCTGAACAATGTCCGGTTTCTTGAGCCGCAGCCGAAAAGCCGCATGCCCGAGGTATGGGCGTTGTGTGACGTCGCACTTGTGCATCTGAAAAACTCAAACGTCTTCGAAGGCGTCATTCCGTCGAAAATCTTCGAGGCCATGGGCATGGGGCTGCCGATCCTGTTCGCAGGTCCGGCCGGCGAGGGCAGCCGTATCGTCGATACGGCCCGGGCCGGCCTTGTCGTCCCCCCGGAAAACCCGTCCGCTTTAGCAAAGGCCGCCTGTCAGCTTGCGGATAACCAGAACCAACGCCAAGAACTGGCCGCGAACAGTCTTGCCGCGGCCCCCCGCCATAGCCGCGAAACCCAGGCCCGGCACATGCTTGGCGTGCTGGAAGCCGTTATCGACGGTCAAGGTGACAAAGCCGCCGCGGTTCAGGCCGAGACCGGGAAGCCTGCATGAAAATCGGTGTGACCGGCGCCTCCGGATTCATCGGCAGGCATCTGATCGGCGATCTGCAGGCCGCCGGTCATACACCGGTCGCGCTCGTGCGCACGCCGGCAAAGCTGGGTGCTTCGGGAAGTATCGAAGCGATTGAAATTCCGAGCATCGGCGCAGCGTGCGACATCGCCCGTCTTGAAGACGCCATGCAGGGTCTGGATGTTGTCGTTCATCTGGCGGCCAGCGTCCACGACATGCAGGGCGCCCTCGGCGAAAAGACATATCAAGACATCAACGTCATCGGCAGCGGTCGGGTGTTCGAGGCCGCGAAGGCTGCCGGTGTCGGCCGCTTTATCTTCATAAGTTCGGTCAAGGCGGCCGGCGAACGCTCGGGAGACAGGCCGCTCAATGTCGAAAACGCCCCCGGACCCGAGGATGCTTACGGACGCTCGAAACGGGATGCGGAAGCACTTCTCGGCGAACTGGCGGCGGAGAGTGCCTGCCGGCTGGTCATTCTGCGTCCGACTTTCGTGTACGGCTGGCCGGCAGTCGGTAATTTCAAGACGCTCCTGAAGGCCGTCCTCAAACGCTGGCCGCTGCCTTTGGCGGCAATCCGCAACCGCCGTGATCTGACCTATGTCGGCAATCTGACGGCTGCCATCTGTACCGCCTGCGGTGCCGAGAATCTGGGCCAGGGGCCGTATTTTATCTGTGACGGCAAAGCCGTATCGACACCGGCACTTGTAGCGGCCGCTGGCGAAGCCTTTTCCATCCCCGCACGCCTTATATATGTCCCGGTCTGGATATTACGGCTTGCCGGCATGATCACCGGGCGTTCCGCCATGATCGAGCGGCTTTGCGGTAATTTAGAAGTCGATCATACGCCGTTCAGCCGTGACGCCGGGTGGCAAGCCCCCTATAACATGGCAGACGGCCTGCGCGTCTGCGCACAGGCATATAACAAGGGTCATCAGGGCGGAGCATAAATCGGCGTGAAGTGGATGCATCGCATTTCCGGGCGCGGCATGATTGCCTATAGCCATGATATCGTCATGGCCGGGCTGTCGTATGTACTGGCCATGTATCTGCGGCTCGGCGCCACCAACTATTCGCTCGATTATATCCTGCTGATCGAAGGTGCGATCGCCATGACGTTAATCGGCGCCGGGGTGTTCTGGGTGTCTGGGCTGTACCGGGGCGTATGGCGATACGCCTCGATGGACGACCTGATGGCGATCACCCGCGCCGCCACCATCACCATGGTGCTGTTCCTGATCGTGATGTTCTTGTGGTCACGCATGGATGCTGTTCCCCGCTCGGTCCCGTTCATTAACTGGCTGGTGCTGATGGCGCTTCTGGGCGGGCCCCGGTTCCTTTACCGGTTCTGGAAAGACCGGCGCATCGATTTGAGTCTGCCGAGCAGTGCGTCACAGATACCGGTGATGTTGATCGGCGCGTCTGACGGGGCCGATCAGTTCCTGCGCGGCCTGCGCCAAAGCTCCGACAATCCGTACGCCGTGATCGGCATTCTGTCGGAGCAGCCGGAACGGGTCGGCCGAACGATCCGTGGCGTTGATGTCATCGGAACCGTCGGCGATCTGGAAAGCGTTTTCGCCAATCTGAAGAAAACCCATCGGGCGCCGCAACGCCTGATCCTCACCAAGGATGAAATCAAGGGGGCACCGGTTCGTGATCTGCTGGAGCGGGCCGCAAAACTCGGGCTGACCCTGGCCAGGGTGCCGCGTGCCACGGATTTCCAGACCGCCGATCAGGATCGCGTGGAAATCAAGCCGGTCGCCATTGAAGACCTGCTCGGCCGGCCGCAGACGCCACTCGACCGGACCGTGATGCAGAACCTGATCAAGGGCAAGCGCGTGATCGTCACCGGTGCCGGCGGCAGCATCGGTGCCGAATTGACCCGGCAGGCCGCGGCATTTTCCCCGGCATCGATTTATCTCATCGAAAACAACGAATACGCGCTTTACAGCATCGACCGCGAACTGGGCGAGCGCTATCCCGATCTGCAACGCCAGGCAGTCATTCTCGATGTCCGGGACAGGGACCGGGTCATGGACCTTTTCGGTGATTTGAAAGCCGACATCGTCTTTCACGCCGCGGCGCTGAAACACGTGCCCCTTGTCGAGAGCAATCCGGCCGAGGGCGTGCGCACGAATGTCGGCGGCACCATCAACGTGGCCGACGCGTGCCTGGCCTCCGGCGTCTCGACCATGGTGCAGATTTCCACGGACAAGGCGATCAATCCGACCAGCGTCATGGGCGCAACCAAACGCGCAGCCGAAATGTACTGTCAGGCGCTTGACCTGGCCAATGCCGGCAAGGATTGCCGCTTCGTTACGGTGCGCTTCGGCAATGTGCTCGGCTCCACCGGGTCCGTCGTGCCGCTGTTCCAGCGCCAACTGGAAAGGGGCGGGCCGCTGACCGTCACGCATCCTGATATGACGCGCTATTTCATGACCATCCGCGAAGCCGTCGAGCTCGTGCTGGAGGCCTCCGCCCTGGGCAGCACCGGCGCATTGACCAGCGGACGAATATTCGTTCTGGATATGGGTGAGCCGGTTCGCATCATCGATCTGGCCCGGCAGATGATCCGCCTGTCCGGCAAAGTCCCCGATCAGGATGTGCGGATCGAGTTTACCGGCATCCGCCCCGGTGAAAAACTTTACGAAGAAGTCTTTCACGATCACGAAACCACCGTCGAGACCGACCACGCCGGACTGCTTCTGGCGGCACCGCGTGTCGTCGCGATCGATGAACTGAAACGGCAGTTACAGCCGTTACTGGACGGCTGCGATGCCGGCAATGACAGTATAGTGCGCGCCGTCCTGCACGACATCATCCCCGAATATGCCGAGGCCGGTGTACAGACAGCGGCCCGGAAAATGACGTCCTGAGACCTCAGCTACAAGGAACTGCGATTAAGATGACTGCTGCAAAGATTACCCGGGCGCTTATCAGTGTGTCCGACAAGACCGGCCTGATCGAACTGGGACAATCGCTGGTGGATGCAGGTGTCGAAATCCTGTCGACCGGCGGCTCGGCGAAAGCGCTGGCCGAAGCCGGCGTGCCGGTGACCGAAGTCAGTGACTTCACAGGGTTTCCGGAAATCATGGACGGGCGTGTCAAAACCCTGCAGCCGAAAATTCACGGCGGTCTGCTTGCGGTGCGCGGCAATGCCGAACATGAAGCCGCCATGGACGCGCATGGCATCCAGCCGATCGACCTGCTCGTCGTCAACCTCTATCCATTCGAGGAAACCGTCGCCCGTGGCGCCGATTTCGATACCTGTATCGAGAACATCGATATCGGCGGGCCGGCGATGATCAGGGCAGCATCGAAGAACCATGCATTTGTAACCGTCGTCGTCGATCCCGGCGACTATGGCCGGCTGATCGAGGAAATGGCGGCAAACGGCGGCGCGACAACGGCCGATTTCCGCACCCGCCTGGCCGCCAAGGCCTATGCGCGGACCGGCAGCTATGACGCCGCGATTTCAAGCTGGTTCGCCGGTGAACTGGGTGAGACTTTCCCCGACACCACGGTCATGGCGGGATCGCTGAAACAGGTCCTGCGCTACGGCGAAAATCCGCACCAGCAGGCGGCGTTCTACACCAATGCAGAAAAACGTCCCGGAATCGCCACGGCCAGCCAGCTTCAGGGCAAGGAGCTCAGCTTCAATAACCTGAATGATACCGACGCCGCCTTTGAACTGGTCGCCGAATTTACCGAACAGCCGGCCTGCGTCATCGTCAAGCATGCCAATCCGTGCGGTGTCGCCATCGGTGACGATCTGGCCGGCGCCTATAAACGCGCTCTGGCGTGTGATACCGAAAGTGCGTTCGGGGGTATTCTAGCCTTCAACCGCGAACTCGATGCGGAGACCGCGGCGCTTTGCGCCGACCTGTTCGCCGAAGTGATCATCGCGCCCGCCATTGCCGACGACGCCAAAGCCGTTTTCCAGGCCAAGAAGAACCTGCGCGTGCTGGAAACCGGCGCACTGCCGGACGCCCGGGCTGCCGGAATGACCGTGCGCTCGCTGGCAGGCGGGTATCTTCTGCAAAACCGGGACGCCATGCTGACCTCGGATGAGCTGAAAGTCGTCACCAAGCGTCAGCCGACCGACGCCGAGATGGCGGACCTGCTGTTTGCCTTCACGGTCTGCAAGCACGTCAAATCCAACGCCATCATCTACGTCAAGGACGGCGCCACGGTCGGCGTCGGTGCCGGACAGATGAGCCGCGTCAACTCATCGCGCATTGCCGCATGGAAAGCCGCAGATGCCGCCCGCGTGGCCGGTGATGCCGACAGCTGGGCCATCGGTTCGGTGGTCGCATCCGACGCGTTCTTCCCGTTCGCGGACGGCCTTCTCGCCGCTGCCGAAGCCGGGGCCACTGCGGTGATCCAGCCGGGCGGAAGTGTCCGTGACGAAGAGGTGATTGCCGCCGCCGATGACAAGGGACTGGCCATGGTCTTCACCGGGATGCGCCACTTCAGGCATTAATTCAACTACCGTCTCCGTCCGCGTGCCAATTCCGGTCGCGGATTGAAATGTTGAGCCGTGCCCGAAACCGGGGGCGGCTCATTTTTTTGGGGAAGAAACTAGAACTTCTGTCCGACAATCAGTGCCGGGTCCATATGACGCAGCCGCACGTGCTGAGCGAGAACATGCATCAGCGACTGGTGCACGTCTTCGATGACGCCGTAGTTGTCGCCTTCGACATGCAGATTGATGTCGGCAATGTCGGCCGTCCGGCCGCCCGAGAAACCGGTAAACGAGATCACACCGACGCTGTTTTCACGCGCCCACGTCGCCGCCCGGACGACGTTTTCGCTGTCCCCCGAGGACGACACCGTCACCAGAAGGTCGCCCGGTCTGGCCATGGTCCGCAGCTGATAGGCGAAGACCTCGTCATAGGATATATCGTTGGCGATGGCGGTCAGGGTTTCGATGGTTGACGACAGCGATACCACGCGAGGCTTCAGCGCGGTGTCGGTCTGCACGCCCTTCATGTGGTCGCAATGGAAGTGATTCGAAATCGCCGCAGAGCCGCCGTTGCCACAGGCATAGACCATGCCCCCGTTGGCGTAGGTCGTCTCCAGAAGATCACCGGCACGGGCGAGCTGGACCCGGTCGATGGAGGCAAAGCCGCGGGCAACCTGTTCGGCATAATCGTCGATAAACCCGGCGATGCCGTCATACTGTCGATCCGGAAACGTCATGGTTTCCTATATCCCTTTTGCCCGTATCAGGCAACCGAGCAGGGTATCGGATTCAGGCATCCGACGCGGGGCAGTAATGAACGCCCCGGAGCAGCCAGCCGCCGACGATGAAAAACAGCAAGATACCACCCATCCCGATGCGCTGGCTGTCGAAAGCCGCGGTCAGGCTGCCGACCAGCATCGGCCCCAGAAAGGCCGTCGCTTTCCCGGACAGGGCATACAGACCGAACATTTCCGTGCGGATATCCGCCGGTGCCAGATGCGCCATCAACGAGCGGCTCGCCGATTGCGCCGGGCCGACGAAAATCCCCAGCGACAGGCCGATGATCCAGAAGTGGGTGATATCGGTGATCACCAGAATCGCCGCGCCGAGAATCGTCAGCGCCGTCAGTGACACATAGATCACGCGGATCGGCCCCCAGCGGTCATCAAGCCATGAAAATGCCAGCGCCCCCAGCCCCGCCATCACGTTCATGCCGATCCCGAAAACAATCAGATCGGCGAAGCTCATCCCGAACGTCCCCGCCGCGTATATGCCGCCGAAGGTGAACAGCGTATTGAGGCCATCGGTGTAGATCATCCGCGCCAGCAGATAGCGGAATACGGTCGCATGCGCCCGTGCGGTCCGGATCGTGCCTGCCAGCTCCCGGAACCCCCGGCGCACGGCCTTTGTGATTTTGACATCGCTCCGAGGCCGGTCCGGACTCAGAAGAAAAATCGGCAATGCGAACAACGCCATCCACACGGCGACGAACGGCCCCGTGATCCGCAGATGCTCGGCAGCATCCTTGTCCAGACCGAACAGGGGCGTATCGGTCTGCACGAAAAGAAACAGTACCAGTACCAGGCAGACCAGCCCCCCCGCATAGCCGGTGCCCCAGCCCCAGCCCGACACCCGGCCGATACGTCGGTCTTCGACAAGGTCCGGCAGCATGGCGTTGTAAAATACCATCCCGGTTTCGAACGCCGCATTGGCCGCCGCAATCAGCAACAGCCCCCAGATCATCATGTCCTGTTCCGGGGCAACGACCCAAAGCGCCGCCGACAGCACAACACAGGCCGCCGTGGAGGCGAACAGCCACGGCTTCCTGGCCCCGGTATGATCTGCGACGGCGCCGGCGATCGGACTGATCACCGCGACAAAAAGCGCCGACCAGCCGATGGCCTGTCCCCAAAGCGCGGTGCCGGTAACTTCGTCCGGGGCCACGCCCTTGGTGAAATAGGCTGCAAAAACAAATGTGATGATCACGGTCGGGAACGCGGAATTCGCCCAGTCATAAAGACACCAGGCAGCAATCCCCAGACGTGAGGCCGGTGCCGGCCTAATGCTTGGCGCCATCGACCATGGTTCTTAGTTGCCGGCTGGCGACGGCGATCATCGACAGGTCGTTGACGTCGACATTCCACAGTTCGCCCAGCATCTGTTCCGTCGGCTCGACCAGCCCCGGGTTCGAGGTAATCCAATCATCCACCGCCTGTTTCGGTGACGCGCCTTTGCGGGCGCTGTCCAGCACCGCTTCAGTCAGATGCAGCTGATGACTGTAGATTTCCTCGACCAGCGCGGCGATGGCAAGCTGCTGCCAGTGGCTTTCGGAATCCAGCATCTCCGCTGCGGCGCGGAGCCGGCCCATGCGGAACCGGGTGCCGATGGCGAAATACCCCTTGGCCACGGCCAGCACATCACCCTTGCGTTTAATCGCCAGTCTGACGATGTCACAGCCGGAATACAGGTTGACCAGGTTGGCAACCCGGAGCGCCAATGCTTCCGGGACACCGTGGTCCATGTACGGCTGGGCACGATCTTTCAGATCGCTGACGTAATGCTTGGGCAGGGTCGACGACAGGTTCTGCGCCAGCTTCTGCATACCGTTTGCAAAAGCGTTACAGTTGGCACCGATGTTGAGGTTCTTTTCGCCGTGCCGCAGGAACCAGAGTGTCACCCATTCCAGAAGATGATGGGTATCGATCATCATCGACGTCTGCGTCGCCGCCGGGACCTTGTTATCAAGCGCCTCGATCTCCGACCAGAGTTTCGGCATCTCGAAGATTTCCTGGGCAATAAACCAGGCGCGGGCGATCTCCGGCACACCGAGGCCGGTCTTCTCACGGATCTCGTTGACGAAACTGCCGCCCATCCGGTTGATCATGTTGTTGGTCAGCCGCGTCGCGACGATTTCCCGGCGCAGCCGGTGCTTGGCAATTTCACCGCGATACTTGTCGCGCAACGGCGTCGGGAAATAGCGAACCACGTCGTCGAACAGATAAGCATCGTCCGGCACGTCTGACGCCAGCAGTTCATCGTAGGTCCACAGTTTCGCATAGGACAGCAGCACCGCGATTTCCGGACGGTACAGGCCGTGGCGCTGTTGCGCACGTTCCGCCATGACCTCGTCGTCGGGCAGATACTCGACGGCCCGGTTCAGCCGGTCGGCGCGTTCCAGCGTCTTCATCAGCCGATGCTGATTGTCGAGTGCAGCGAGACCGCGCGCCTGGATCAGCGTAATCGCCTGACCCTGATCGTAGTTATGGCGCAACACCAAGGACGCCACCTCGTCGGTCATGCTGGCGAGGAGCTTGTTGCGGGCGGTTTCGTTCAGGTTGCCGTTCTGCATCACCTGTCCGAGCAGGATCTTGATGTTGACCTCGTGATCCGATGAATCCACGCCGGCCGAGTTATCGATGCTGTCCGTATTCAACCGGCCGCCATGCTGCGCGAATTCGATCCGGCCCAGCTGTGTCGCTCCCAGGTTCGCCCCTTCGCCGATGACCCTGGCACGGACGTCACTGCCGTTGATGCGGATCGCGTCGTTGGCGCGGTCGCCGACGTCGGCAGAGGATTCATGTCCTGCCTTGATGTAGGTGCCGATACCGCCGAACCACAGCAGATCGGCATTGTGCTTGAGGATCGTTTTCAGAAGTTCATTCGGTGTGATCTGCTCTTTGTCGATGCCGAACAGATTCCTGATCTCGGGGCTGAGCTTCAGCGATTTGGCGCTGCGTTCGAAAATCGCACCGCCCTTGGAAATCAGTTTGGCATTGTAATCGGTCCAGGACGAACGGCCCATATCGAACAGGCGTTTACGCTCGGCCCATGTTTTCGCCGGGTCCGGATTCGGGTCGACGAAAATGTGCAGGTGGTTGAACGCGGCCAGAAGTTTGATGTGTTTCGACAGCAGCATGCCGTTGCCGAAAACGTCCCCCGACATATCGCCGACGCCGATGCAGGTGAAATCCTCGCTCTGCGTGTCGATACCGATTTCACGGAAATGCCGTTTGACGCATTCCCACGCACCGCGCGCGGTAATACCCATCTTCTTGTGATCATAGCCCTGGCTGCCCCCCGATGCGAACGCATCGCCGAGCCAGTGTCCGTAATCGATGGAGACACTGTTGGCGATATCGGAAAAGGTTGCCGTGCCCTTGTCCGCAGCAACGACCAGATACGGATCGTCGCCGTCGAGCCGCACCACGTTCTTGCGCTGCGTGACGCGCGGGCCGGTAATGTTGTCGGTGATATCGAGCAGGCCCGAAAGGAAAATCCGGTAACATGCAATCCCTTCATTGAGGAACGCATCCCGGTCACCTGCCGGCACCGGCTGTTTGCAGACGAACCCGCCCTTTGAGCCGACCGGCACGATGACCGCATTCTTGACCTGCTGCGCCTTGACCAGGCCCAGAACCTCGGTGCGGAAATCTTCCGGCCGGTCCGACCAGCGCAGACCGCCGCGGGCGACGAACCCGAAGCGCAGATGAACGCCTTCGACGCGCGGACTGTAGACCCAGATTTCGCGGAACGGACGCGGCAGCGGCATATCTTCGATGTCGCGGGAATTGATCTTGAACGACACATACGATTTCGGTTGTCCGCCTTCGTCGGGCTGGAAATAGTTCGTTCTCAGGGTGGAATCGAGCAGGTTGAGAAACCGGCGCAGAATACGGTCTTCGTCCGCACTGGCGACGTTTTCCAGTTTCTCCAGATAAGATTTGCGCAGCGGTTCCGGATTGACTTTTTTCTTCGTTGCCGTTTTCGGATCGAAAATCGCATGGAACATCTGCACCAGCAGAGCCGCAAAATCCGGATGACGGGCGATGGTCTGTTCCATGTAGGCCTGCGAGAACGTGATCCCGACCTGACGCAGATACTTGCAATATGCCCTGATCACGACGATGTCGCGCCAGCTCAACCCGGCGCCGACGACCAAAGCGTTGAAGCCGTCGCTTTCCGCATCGCCGTGCCAGACCCGGGCAAAGGCATCTTCGAAATTATCGCGGATCGCATCGACATCGATGGCTGCGCCGCTCCGCTGTTCGAGGCCGAAGTCGTGGATGACGAGACGGGAGAACCCGGCATCGGCAAGACGCACTTCATGCGGACCGGCTTCGTTGATGACCTTGAAACCCATATGCTCGAACACCGGCAGCACATCCGAGAGGGGGATTTCCTGCTCCGGATTGTAGAGCTTGAAACGCACTCTGTCGGCTTCCGCGCCGGCGGGTTGATAAAGATGAAAGCCGATGCCGCCATCGGCGGCGAGACTTTCGATCTTGTCCATGTCGAACAGCACTTCATCCGATGAATACTGCGCCTGATACGCCGGGCCGAAAGCATTCTTGAAGCGGGCATGCAGGGCATGCGCTCGTGCCTCGCCCTCGCGCCGGGTCAGTGCATCCAGAACACGATCCGCCCAAGAACGGGTCGCTTCGGCAATCTTCGCTTCCAGTTCATCGGTATCGTATTTGGGCAGACCTCCGCCCGACAGCTTGATGATCAGATGCACCCGGGCCAGCGGGGAATCCCCCAGCTGGGTAAAGAACGCGGACGGCTGACCATCGACGGCATCGGCGAGAATCTCCTGAATCTCCTGACGCAGGCCGGTGTCGTATCGATCGCGCGGGACGAACACCATGCATGACAGATAGCGTTTGAACACATCCTCGCGGACGAACAAGGCGACACGCTGGCGTTCCTGCAGATGCAGGATGCCGGTTGCGATTTCAAACAGCCGGTCTTCCTTGATCTGGAACAGCTCATCACGGGGATAGGTTTCCAGAATGTTGAGCAGCGCCTTGCCGTCGTGGCTGTCGCGTGAATATCCGGCCTTGTCGATAATGTTCTGCAGACGGCGACGCAGCAGCGGGATGTTGCGCGGCGACAGATTATAGGCTACCGACGTGAACAAACCGACGAACAGACGATGGCCGACAACCTTGCCGTTTTTGTCGATCTTCTTGATCCCGATGGCATCCATATGCACGGATCGGTGCACCTGAGACCGCTGGTTGGTTTTGGCCACGCTCAGCAAATCTCGCTGTCCCAGGAATTCAGCGATTTCAACGGGCATGGATCCCTTGGCCCGGAACTCTTCAAACACCGCAACCTTTGAATCTCGCAAGATACCGAGACCCGACGACTTGTCGACCGTCACGCTGGTCTTCCTGCCGGACCCGGAAATTTTATATTCGCGGAACCCCAGGAACGTGAAGTGATTGTCGTGCAACCAGCGCAGCAGTTCCCGGATCTCGGCCGACTCCTCCATCTGTACGCCACGCGGTTCGACCGCCAGGTCCTCGATGATGGTTTCCATGCGCTCGCGCATCGGACGCCAGTCCTCAACCGAGGCCCGCACATCATTGAGGACGGATTTCAGCGATGCCGCTATCTCGCTGAGCGTCCTGTCCGGTTGCTGTGCGATCTGGAAATGCATGAAGCTTTCAGGGCGGGCATCGATATCGACATGCCCGCGTTCGAGTATGTCCTGCACTGCGCCGGCCTTGTTGCGCCGGACCTTGCAGATCGGGTGAATGACGAGGTGGATCGGCAGTTCACGGCGGGTCAATTCGGCGGAGACCGAATCCACCAGAAACGGCATGTCGTCGGTGACGATTTCGATAACGCTGTGATCGGATGCCCAGCTGGCGTTTTTGGCGCCGGGGTTATAAGCGCGGATATTGCAGGTTCGCGATTTTCGCGTTTTACCCGTATCCAAATGCGCGCGGGCCATGCCGACAAGTTCGGCGCCGCTCAGCTTTTTCAGGTCATGTTCCGGAACGTGAGCATAATATTCGGCGATGAACGCGCGAAGCTGTTTGCCCTGTTTTCCCTTGTCGGTTTTCTGCAGTGCACCGAGTGCCGTTGAGACGATGGCGCCGCCGGTGTGATCCGATTTCGGCATTGAATGCTCCCTTCCCCGTCATGCATCGAGGTTTCCCGGAGAGGCTATCGCATCCAGCGGGTCAGGGGAAGTGAAGCAATTATAATTAAGTTCGGAAGTTACCTCTGTCCTGACCTGGCGCTTATCAGAATCGGTAGGAAAGTGTCACGGCGCCGAAGCGGTCCGGCTCCGTCTGTTTTTCGAATTCACGCGAGCGCATGACGTGCGTGAAGGCAATTCGGACATCATGATACGTCACCGCGATCCCGGTGACGAAATCGCCGACGAGTTGCTTCTTCTCAACGCTGTGACTGCTGGCGAACGTATTGCCGTCGAGAAAGATGTTACGCAGCACCCAGCGGCCATCGACACCCGCAAACGCATACCACGAGAATTTCTCAGCCGGGTTGATGGCGCCGAACCCGGACAGACTGGGCCGGATCAGCGGTGGGCCGTAATCAACGTAGAGTTCCTGACCGATCCTGAGCGTCAAGCCGCCGTTCATGTGTGTGTAGACGTTACCGAGCGAGACCCCGACATGTGGAATGGCATCGGCTTCCAGACCAAAAAAGCGCAGCGACTTGTGGCGCCACTTCCGTTCACCGATCAGGTTGATGCCGGGTTCGTTTTCGAGCTGGTTATCCCAGCCCTTGGACGTGTCGACGCCGATCAGCTTGTGGTATTCGTTCTGCACCGGCTCACCGAGTGCCGCCGGTCCGACAATGCCGAATTCAAGCGCAACCTTATCCAGCGTCTCCGTGAAGTGATCGCCGATACCCTTGCCGGTTTCCGCATACAGCGAAGCCGACGCATACAGCCAGCCGGCATACGGCCGGTCGTCGGTGATCAGATTCCGTGCTTCGGTGTCTGTCGGTGTGTAGATGTTATGACCGAGTTCCAAACCGAGCCGCCCGCCTTTGACGTCCGCCAGCGGATAGAGGAGCTGCAACGTATCGCGAACCTCGGGCAGGTTGTCGCCATCCTCGGCTTCGGATACCCAGCTCAGCCGGACACCATTGCTGTAATGCCGGTCGGTGTTGGCAATGCGGTCGTTTTCAACGTTGAGCGTCCACGTCCCGGCATACGCCGGTGATTCGGCACCGATCGACACAAATACAATAAAACCGGCAAGCCGGAGCAATCGGCGCGTTATGGACATAAGCAATACATAGCGCGGGAACCTCATGCGGGGAAGGCCCGGTTACAGAAATCGATGAATAATTCCGTCCGACCGACAAACGTAACCGTTTGTTACACACAATGCTTTGGCCCTGACATCGTCCATGTATACTTTAAATCATCACACAGGAGCCTGGGGAGAAAAGCAGATGCAGCCGTTGGATATCCTGGCCACATCGGTCGCCTATATCATCACCGCCGACGGCAAAACGACGGTCGAGGAAAAAGCCAAGCTGATTACGATGCTGGGCAAACACGTTGCCAACAATGACATGACCCAGGCGGAACTCCAGAAGATGACGCAGAGCGCCTTTTCGAATGCGGAAAAAATTCCTGTCGAAAAATTTATGACCGTTGTCGCGGGCAGCCTCTCAGCCGGACAAAAAGCCGTGTTGCTGTTGAACCTCTATGACGTTGCCGCGGTCGATGGATCGATTTCGATGGGTGAAAAGCAGATCGTCGAAGCTTTTGAAGTAGCCCTGAAGATTGATGAGAACTCCATGAAGATTGCCCGCGAGATTATCGCCTACAAGAACGACACCGGGGTTTTCTTCAATCCTGTCCACCCCAAGAACGACCCGTCTCACAACTTTTATTTTTAGAGGCCGTCAATCCGTCAGTACGGCGAGTGGGTATTTGACCCGAAACGCAGCGTCCGATCCGGGCGGTTTGAATTCAATTCGTTCCAGTTCCAGCTGTTCAGACCCCTGATACGCATCAACGAAATCGTTGGTGACGAGTATTTCATGCGGGCCGGCGGTATCTTCACCGAGTTTCGAAGCCGAATTCACGGCGTTGCCGAAAATTTCATTCGAGCCGAGCCGGAGGATATGCCCATGGCTGAGGCCGAGACACAGAATGACCTTGTCCTCGGGCGGCTTCGACAGGCTGTATGACTGACTGGCCTGTTGCATCGCAATCGCCGCATCCAGCGCATCCCTGGGATTATGAAACAGGATCATCAGGCTGTCGCCTTCACGCTTGATGATAAACGCATTGTGCTCGTGGAGGATCGGCGCGAACAGCTTTTCAGATTCCACGATCACCTGAACGAAATGGATGATCCCGAAATTGGCGACATTGCGGGAAAAGCCCGACAGGTCGGTGAACATGACGCTCCATGTCTCGCCGAACGTATCCCAGATTTTCCGGTCTATCGCTTCACGATCAGCCCCGTCATGGGCACGATCGGCCAACATTTTGATCAGCCGTTCGTGGGAATGTTCCATAAACAGTGTTCTGAAGTAAGGCATTTGGATTACCGATCGTACGTGATGGGAATTTGCTGAGACCGATCCACGGAGAGTTCAATCCAATAATGACGCGAACCCGTCGGGGGTCCGGGTTGCCTTTTCCTGAATGGCGCGCAGGATGAGCATCTCGTTGGCGTCGGTTTTGCCGTCTTTTCTGATATTGGTGGTCAGCCAATCCAGCTTTTCATCGGAAAGCACACCGGCGTCATCTAAAACGAACATCACGGTGGCATCGACCAGCAATTCGGCAAATCCGGGCTCCATCTCCGAGCCGCTCAGCACGTTGTTCAAATCCAGCAGAAGCCGGACTTCTTCTTCGTCGGGGGTTTCTGCATCGACCACGCCGCGCAGCATCCTGATTTCCTGCTCGTCTATTTTGCCATCCTCATAGACGTGCATCTTGATCTGTTGCAATTCGCTTCTCACGGTCGTGCTTCCTCTCTGCCTGCATGTACTGGAACATCTTGAACATTTTCCGGCATCGGCGCAATTCATCGTGTCCGATACCATCAAGCTTTATGTTTAAAGCGCTTGTCCGTTGCAAGGCATGATGAACGCAGAGAGCAGAAATCCGGAAGAAGAAACGGCGCCCACAACGGGCGCCGTTCTTGTTTCGGGTCGCAATACCTGAAGCCTAGCCACGCTGATAAGGCAGTTCGAAATCGACTTCGTTCTTATCTGTGACATCACTGGGATCATAATCACCGTAAACGTTCGGTCGTGTGGCTTCGGTGATGTGGTCAACCTTCGTGTCAAAATAGCCGCTTTTCAAAACATTGCCGGTGGTGCCGAATACGGCCGGGTTGGTATCGGCGGTCACGTGATCGACCTTCATCGCGCCGGCCTGAGCGGAGGCCGCAAAACCGAGTGTCAGGGCAATGGCGGCAGCAGTGGAAATTTTCTTGATGTTCATCGTATGGTTCCTTTCTTCAAGTTCGGTCAGTTAAAACCGGCGGGACACCGCGTCCCGTTGAGAAAGAACCTAATCGTGATTTACGTGCCCCGCACGTAAACCCGAATCAACCAGCCGTGACTGGCTTTTATTCATTTATTTCAAGGGCTTAATGAAAATATTGTGCGCACCGTCACAGGGGGTGCTCACACGTTCGTGTGCACATTCAAGGCCACGTGAAGCCGCTGTGACCGATCAGTGACTAATTTAGTAACGTCCGTGTGAGAGGGGTAATGTCTGATCATCTGAAAGAGTCAAATGACGGATTTTCAACTGAACCCGGCCCACTTGGCGATCAAAACAACCGCATAGAGCACAAGAAAAAAATTCATCCCCGTCTGGAAGGCTGCATTATTGATCGCATTGAACATTCTATTGCCGAGGATGAAATAGACGATGATGCTGATCGGCGCCAGCATCAGACCTTGGTTGAAGATATCGGCCCCGCTTGTCGAGACGAGAACCAGCGCCTGGATTATGACGAACGTCATATAGTAGACGGCGATGATATAGCGGGCGTTTTTTTTGTCTTTATGCACCGTCGCCGCCATCACCGCGAGCAACGCGCCGCCCATGTTGGTGACACCGTGTATTCCCCCCATCACGATGTGATAGAGTTTCAGATTACGGGTGATAAATCCGCGCAATACAGCCTGCACCTGGGGCAGGGCCCGGGCCGCTGCTGAAAAGACCAACGCTAAGGCAACCAGAATATAGGCATGCCGGGTCAGATCGGATGAAATGGCGATAAACAGGCTGAGGCCGATGGCGGGCAGGCAAAAGGCATACAAGGACTTTGAAATCGCCGGCCGATCGCCTTTAAACAGAAACACTTGGGCAATGGAAATCAAAAGCGAGGCTGGCAACAGAAATCCAAGGGTCTGCGTAAAGTCATAACCAAGCAGCAGGAACGTCGGTGTGCCGAAAACAAGGATTCCCATGCCAAATACGGATTGTACACCGGCAAAAAAAGCGATGATCATGCAGTGAAGAAGAAAGTCGGCGTCCAAAGTAATACTTCCCGTCCAGGAGGAGCGTCAATCGATCACCACAAGTCGACTTTGTCGACGCGCTGCAAAATCGTCGCTTTAAGGGGAAGAGAAATGGAGCGGGCGATGAGATTCGAACTCACGACATCAACCTTGGCAAGGTTGCGCTCTACCCCTGAGCTACGCCCGCACCATGCAGCATTCCGGCAGCGCCGAAAGCGGAGGGGATAATACGCATCGCGTAACTGTTTTCAAGCGCGAAATGCTAATTTTTTCCGGGACTTGTTATATAGCGTGATAACAGCCCCGTTCTCTTGTTCACGGATGGCTGCGGTCATACTATCCGTACCGCGATGCACACGACTGAAACACTGCTTGAATATCTCCGCACCCTCGGGATCGAGACCCGGACCGTGACCCACGCAGCGGTGGATACCGTCGAGGCGGCCAAACTGCATCGTGACGGACTGACCGGCGCCCATACCAAGAACCTGTTCCTGAAAGACAAGAAAGGCCTCATGTTTCTGGTCACCACGGACGAGGACCGTGCCGTCGACCTGAAACAGCTGCGCAGCATGCTCGGCGTGAAAAGCCTGTCCTTCGCCAGCGCCGACAGGATGATGGACTGTCTCGGCGTCGCACCCGGATCGGTCACCCCGCTTGCCGCCGTCAACGACACCGGGAACCGGGTCACGGTGGCAATTGACCGGAAACTGCTGGATCGCGACATCATCAATGTACACCCGCTCGTCAACACGGCGACCACGGCCATGCAGACAAGCGACCTGATCGGATTTCTTGAGGCCGTCGGCCATCCCGCCCTGATCCTTGATTTCTGAGTACAGCACCCGGCTTCCCGTTAACCGGTCCACGGGTTTTCTG
Organism: Rhodospirillales bacterium; assembly: GCA_965227245.1. Classification (GTDB taxonomy): domain Bacteria; phylum Pseudomonadota; class Alphaproteobacteria; order Rhodospirillales; family Casp-alpha2; genus UBA4479. Next base: position 909,065 of record OZ245728.1, read on the forward strand.
GCTACAACCCCTTGCCGAGCGGCAGGCTGTCGTCCATTTATAGGGCAACAAAGACATATTATATTGTGTCCTGGATCATCTGATCCGGTCCGAATGCAGGATACGAGGAAGACGTTATGGAATTTGTGATCAATCCCGACGGCAGCATGTCCCCGAAGGATCCCGCCCAGGGTGACGGCGCCCAACCGCAACAATCCATGCACCAGCCCGGTCATCCGGCCGGCCCGCAAGGGGGACAGGCGGGTGCCGAGCCTGCGCAGCCTGGGATCGTCCTGGACCCGTCAACACCCGGCGGGCTCGATGCGAAATCCGTCGGCGGCACCCCCGCCGCTTCGGGTGAGCTGGTCATCGAATCAGATACCGAGAACTTCATGCGCGACGTCATCGATGCGTCGATGAGCGTTCCCGTCATCGTCGACTTCTGGGCCCCGTGGTGCGGCCCCTGCAAGCAGCTTGGGCCGATGCTGGAAAAGCTCGTCCGAGAAGCCGGCGGGACCGTCAGAATGGTCAAGATCAACGTTGATGAAAACCAGCAGCTGGCCGCACAGATGCGCGTGCAATCGATCCCCGCAGTTTATGCTTTCAAGAACGGCCAGCCGGTCGACGGTTTCATGGGCGCTGTGCCTGAAAGCCAGTTGAAATCATTTATCGGCAAACTGACCGACGGCGCCAAGGGCGCACTTGATCAGCTTCTGGAACAGGCCGGCACCGAGCTGGAGAGCGGTGACCCGCTGCAGGCCCTGGCCCTGTACGGTGAAGCCCAGCAGCAAAGCCCTGAAAACGAACTTGCCATCGCCGGCATGATCCGGGCCGCTGTCGCCGCAGGTGAAACCGACACCGCCCGGGACATGATCGAAGGCCTGCCCGAAGCGTGGAAAATGAAGGGCACCATTGCCGCTGCCATCAACACCTTCCAGCTTGAAGAGGAAATCGGCAACAGCGGCGATCTTGCCGAACTGCAACAGAAAGTCGACGCCGACCCCAAGGACCTTGATGCACGCTATGACCTTGCGCTTGCCCTTTACGCCGCAAAACGCAACGAAGCCGCCATCGATGCCCTGCTGGAAATCATCAGCCGCAAAAAGGATTGGAACGACGGGGCCGCGCGTGAACAGCTGATTAAGATTTTCGACGCGCTGGGGCCGACGCACGAACTCACCACATCCGGCCGTCGCCGTTTGTCGTCGGTTCTGTTCTCGTAAAGCCGGAGGCCCGATGATCGACCGTCCACGGACTTTTCAGCCGGACATGCTGCCCGAGACCCTGGCGGTTTTTCCGCTGCCGGGCGCGATGCTGCTGCCGGACGGACAGTTGCCGCTGAATATTTTCGAGCCCCGCTACCTGAACATGATCGAGGATGCCCTGCAGACTCCATCCCGCCTGATCGGCATGATCCAGCCCGTCGCGGAAAAGGACGAACACCTGATCGCCGACGGGGTGACACTGTATGATATCGGCTGTGCCGGGCGGATTATCGAATTCAATGAAACCGGTGACGGCCGCTATGCCATCACGCTGGCCGGTGTGATCCGTTTCCGCGTCGCCCAGGAATTGCCGGGCATAGACGGCTATAGGTGCGTCAGACCCGACTTCACATCTTACCTGGATGACATGGCACACCTGGATGCAGGCGAAACGCCCCCCGTCGCCGGCCGCGACAAGCTGATCATCGCCATGACACGGTATTTCGACACCAAGGGGATCGAAGCCGATATGACCGGGATCGAGGATGCACCGGACGCCCTGCTGATCAACACCCTGGCCATGACCTGTCCGCTCGATCCGGGCGAGAAACAGGCCTTGCTGGAATGCCCGGATACAAACCGGCGCGCAGAATTGCTGACCAGCATTTTCGAGATCGAAGCACATGGTGACGGCGCCGTATCACACGACGTCCGGCAGTAACACGGGGCATAGAGATATCATGAACGCATCTACCGCCACCGAAATTGACCCCAAACTTCTGGAAATTCTTGTCTGTCCGCTGACCAAGGGGACGTTGCGCTACGACCGCGACAGTCAGGAGCTGATCAGCGACAAGGCCGGACTGGCCTATCCGATCCGCGACGGCATTCCGATCATGCTGGCGGACGAAGCCCGCGAAATCGACAATGCACCCCGTGCTAAATAAGACTGGTCATCATAAAGGACCTCGCCATAAAGGACCCCGCCTGTGAGCGATAATTTCAGCCAGAAGCATCACCCCAGCGAAATCCGGCTCAAGCGAGTCGAGAAAATTCTCGAAATCGATTTCGAGGACGGCAATACCGTTCGCCTGCCGGCCGAACTGCTGCGGGTTGAAAGCCCGTCCGCCGAAGTCCAGGGGCACGGACCGGGCCAGAAGAAAACCGTCGCCGGGCGCCGTCACGTCGGCATCATGGGCGTGGAAGCCGTCGGCAACTATGCGATCCGCATCAAGTTCGACGACATGCATGATACCGGGATCTTTTCGTGGGATTACCTGCACGACATGGGTCAGCGCAAGGATGAGATGTGGGCCGGGTATCTGGCAGAACTGGACGAAAAAGGTCTCAGCCGCGATCCGTAACCCGGCAGTCGAGGCGGGTGCCGTCCCCCTTGTCCCAGATAGCCTTGCGGCCCCTGACCCAGAACACCATCCTGCCATCCGTAAAACGGGCCCCCGATGCCGAGACCCCCTGGACCAGCGTTCTGCCGTCATCGACGGACTGTAGCTGGACGTAACCGTCTTCAAACGTGACGGCCACAAGTTCGCGTTTGTTGCAGGCATACATATAGGTTTGTCCGACACCACCCCCGGCGAGCATGAACGTCGTCAAAATAAGCGGAAACATGACTATCTCTGCATCAGGGTCGGCAGATCGCCGAGTAGTCCCATGGCCGAGCGCATCAGCACTTTTTTCAGCGGCGGCATCCGGTTGACTGCACCGAGACCCAGATCCCGGGCATGGCGGAGCGGTGCCTGATCGTTCGAAAACAGTCTGTTCAGTCCGTCCGTCACGGCCAGCATCAGCGTATTGTCAAACCGCCGCCAGCGCTGGTAGCGCTGCAGCACGGATGACGCCCCGATATCGAGACCGAGTCTTTTGGCCTCGCCCAGCACATCACTGAGCGCCGCCACGTCGCGGTAACCCATGTTGACCCCCTGCCCGGCGATCGGATGCATGCCATGATCGGCATCGCCGATCAGCACCAGGCGCTCGGCGACCGATGTTTTCGCGAACTGCAAACCAAGCGGATGGCAGAACCGTGGTCCCACGACCTTGATTTCCCCCATGAAGTCACCAAACCTTTTCGCCAACTCGATCAGGAACGCCTCGTCATCAAGCGCGATCATTTCGCGGGCATGGGCAGCGCGTTCGGTCCAGACGATGGATGACCGGCAGCCCGGTCTTTCGTCCGTCCCCTTCAGCGGCAGGATGGCAAACGGCCCCGCCGGCAGAAAATGCTCGTGCGCGATAAATGCATGCGGCCGTTCATGTTCCACCGTGCAGACGATGGCTTCCTGCGGATAACGCCAGTTGGTCACGCCGATCCCGGCGGCTTCGCGGGTTTTTGAGCCCCGTCCATCCGCAGCGACGGCCAGCCGTGCCAGAACATCACTGCCGTTACTGAGCCGGGCACGCACACCGTCAACAGCGCGTCCAATGGTTTCGACCCGTGCCGGGGCCAGATAAACAGCCTTTTCGTCATCACCCAGAGACTGCATCGCCGCTTTTCGGATATGACGGTTTTCAGCGAGATAACCCAGCGGGCCGTCGCCGACATCTTCATGATCATAGTGCAGAAAAAGCGCAGAGGCGCCGTCGGCAACCCGGATATCCAGAATCGGTGCAACTTCGTCCGCCAGATGCGGCCAGATCCCGATCGCGCTCAACAGCCGTTCGGATGCCGCGGCAATCGCTGACGCCCGCCCGTCAAAGGCAGCGGACATGGCGTCCGCCGGGTCCATGCCATCGACCACAACGACCCGGAACCCGGTTTGCGACAGCGCACGCGCGCAAACACTGCCGACAAGCCCCCCGCCGATGATAAGGATGTCCGCCTTGTATTCAGGACGATTTTCCGGGTTCTCAAACATGTCTATCTAGGTGCGCCAGTGCGTTCGGTCTGTCCAGCCGATTCTGATCAAATAATATGCCTATTTTATGATCATGAGCCGTTATTGCATAAAATTTCATCAATAAATTGCCTTTTTTCGACACATGCACACCGACCCTCCTCATCTAACTCATTGTAATAATGCACTTATTTAGAATCCTGCGAACTTGGCATGAACCTTGATAATCATTCGGCAGCGGCCCTGTGGGTCCACGCTATGTGCAAGGGGGATTCTGTCGTTCTTTTTTGAATATACGGCAAGCCCGAAAATCAACGGAAGGAGTTCAACATGAAAATGATCATGGCGGTCATCAAGCCGTTCAAGCTCGAGGAGGTTCGCGAAGCGCTGACCCCGCTCGGCATTGAAGGCATGACCGTATCCGAGGTTAAAGGTTTTGGCCGTCAAAAAGGCCAGGCCGAAATTTATCGCGGCGCGGAGTATCAAGTGAACTTCCTGCCGAAAGTCAAAATTGAGATCGCTTGTGTCGACGACCTCGTCGAACAAGTCGTCGAAACGGTTCAGAAAACCGCGATGACGGGCAAAATCGGGGACGGCAAGATTTTTGTTTACTCCCTCGACAAGGCCGTCCGGATCCGGACCGGCGAGACCAATGCGGAAGCGCTCTAGGAGGAATGAAATTATGAATTTTGCTCGCATGAAAAAGCGCACGGCAGCGATTACTGCTCTGGCAGCAGTCGCCGTCATGATGACAGCCGCCCCAGCTCTGGCGGACGTCACCACCGAGAGCGCCTTTGTTTTTAACACATTTGCCTTTCTGGTCCATGGCGTCCTGGTGATGTTCATGGCCGCCGGCTTTGCGATGCTTGAATCCGGTCTGGTCCGTTCCAAGAACACGGCCACGATCTGTCTCAAAAACATTGCGCTGTATTCCGTCGCCGGCATCATGTTCTACCTGATCGGCTACAACATCATGTACGTCGGCGTGCCCGAAGGCGGCTGGATGGGCACGTTCAGCCTGTTCTACAACCCGGGTGCAGACGAACTGGCCCTGATCAACGCTGATGAAGCAACGCCCGAAATGGTCGCTGCCGTTGCCGACACCGGTTATTCGGTGGCGTCCGACTGGTTCTTCCAGATGGTCTTCGTTGCCACCGCGGCTTCGATCGTGTCCGGCACCGTTGCCGAGCGCATCAAATTCTGGCCGTTCATCATCTTCGTGGTCGTGCTTGCAGCCTTCATCTACCCGATCCAGGCTTCCTGGGTATGGGGCGGTGGCTGGCTCGCAGCCATGGGCTTCTCCGACTTCGCCGGCTCAACGCTGGTGCACTCGACGGGTGGCTGGGCCGCGCTGACCGGTGCCATCATCCTCGGTGCCCGTAAAGGCAAGTACGGTTCGGACGGTTCTATCCGTGCACTGCCGGGCGCAAACATCCCGCTGGCCACGCTGGGGACCTTCATCCTGTGGTTTGGCTGGTTCGGCTTCAACGGTGGTTCGCAGCTCGCACTGGGCTCCGCGCTTGATGCCGCCGCGATGTCGATCGTCTACGTCAACACCAACCTGGCCGCAGCCGCCGGCGTTGTCGTGGCAATGATCCTGGCACAGCTGATCTACAAGAAAGTCGATGTCTCGCTGGCGCTCAACGGTGCCATCGGCGGCCTCGTTGCCATCACCGCGGGTCCCGATCTGCAAAACCACCTGCTCGCCATCATCGTCGGCGGCATCGGTGGTGCACTGGTCGTGTTCGCGGTGCCGATCATCGACAAGATGAAGATCGATGACGTGGTCGGTGCCATTTCGGCGCACCTCGTCGCCGGCATCTGGGGCACCCTTGCCGTCGGTATCTTCGGCAGCGGCTCCATCGTCACCCAGGCTATCGGTGTCGTGTCGATCGGCGTCTTCGTCGTCGTCACCAGCGCCATCGTCTGGATGGTCCTGAAAGTCACCATCGGCATTCGGGTCTCGGAAGAGGACGAAGAGCTCGGCCTCGACCGTGCCGAATGCGGCATGGAAGCTTATCCGGAGTTCGGAAAAGGCTCCCAAACCCTCTGATCCCCTCCGAGATCAGTTGGTTCTCCCCGAAAGCCGGGCGGTTTACCGCCCGGCTTTCACCTTTTCGGGGGCACCGTTAACGCTCACCACTGCACCGATTAACGCCATCGTCATTCCGGCGCACGCCGGAAACCCGTGCGGCAGATATGGCATATCCCCGAAAGTCTCGGGCTTGTCACTCTGGACCCCGGTCTGCATCGGGGTGACGAGGGGGGACTGGGCGGCTGCAATTTCGGCCCTGGGCTGCGGCAGTTATCCCCGGCGAATCGATTCGCACAACCCTTAAATGAGATTTCCAAGACCAATCGCTAAACCCCCGATATCTAGTGGTTAATTCGCATTTACCATCCATCCCTTCGGGCCGTTTTCGGCGTTAATGACTTGGTAAGAAACGCCGCTTACGACAGGTGTATGACCGTACTTCGCTCCAACACTTCGGGCCGGTCCTCCGAGCCCCTGCTGCCCGCGTCGGCCACCGCCGCGATCAAACGCCGCGGCTGGCAGATCGCCGGGCTTGCCCTGATCGGCTTTGCCTGCATCAGCGGCGCCGCGATCCTGTCCTATGCACCGGGCGATCCGTCCTTCAACAGCGCCACCGACAATGACCCGGTGAACCTGGCCGGACACTGGGGCGCGGTCTTTTCAGATCTTGTGCTGCAGGTCGTCGGCTATGCCGCACTGATCGTTCCCGCAGCGCTGGCCGTCTGGGCGGCGATGATATTAACCCATGGATCGCTGGCCAAACCCGCCGGACGGCTGGGCTGGCTGATCCTTGCCATCATTCTGGGTGCGGTGGCACTTGCCGGTGTCACGACCCCCGCCGGGTGGCCGCTGGCCGCCGGTCTGGGCGGTGTCGCCGGATCGCTCGCCTATAATGAACTTGTCATGTGGGCCGGCCGGCTCGGCCTGCGCCCGGCACCCGAGATTACGCTCTGGACCATGAGCGTGCTCGCCGCCGCGGCCGCCGTGATTTCCCTTGGGATGGGCCCCCGCGACTGGCTCGCCGCAATGAAAGCCGCCGGGCAGGGAATCAGAAGATCATACGGCGCCGTCATCGCGGCTTTCGGCATGGCCCGTGATTTCGGTGGGCGGGCCCAGAACTTCGGGGGCCGTGTCCGCGACTTTATCCCTGTCGTCATGCCGCATGGGAACCGTGATCACGATCCCGACGACGCGCAAGATGACGATGACGAAGAGGATGACGCCTATGACGGCGGCGCCCTTGATGCCGCCTTTGCACCGGCCAGACCCGCCGCACGCGCGTCGAAAGCCAGGACACCGGTCGTTGACCCGCGCCCGAAACGCGCCAAGACCGGACGCAAGGCCGAAGCCCGCCGCCAGCAGACCCTGCCGCTGGGCGTCGATGATGATTACATCCAGCCGCCGCTGGAAATTCTCGACATCGCGCAATCGACCCGCGAGGAAACCCGTGAAAGCCGCGAGGCATTGCAGCAGAACGCCCGCTATCTGTCGACGGTACTGGAAGAGTACGGCGTCAAGGGTGAGATCGTGAAGGTCCGACCCGGCCCCGTCGTCACCCTTTATGAACTAGAACCCGCACCCGGAACCAAGACATCCCGCGTGATCGGGCTGTCCGATGATATCGCACGATCCATGAGCGCGGTGTCGGTGCGCGTTGCCGTGGTGCCGGGCCGCAACGTCATCGGCATCGAAATGCCGAATGCGCATCGCGAAATGGTGCATCTGCGCGAACTGCTGGGCTCATCCGACTTCGAAAAGACCAAGGCCGAGCTGCCGCTGGCGCTGGGTAAGGACATCGGTGGCGGCCCCGTGACCGTGGATCTGGCCCGCATGCCGCACCTTTTGATCGCGGGCACGACCGGTTCCGGGAAATCGGTGGCGATGAACACCATGATCCTGTCGCTGCTTTACAACCTGTCGCCCGATCAGTGCAAATTCATCATGATCGACCCGAAGATGCTGGAGCTTTCCGTGTATCAGGAAATCCCGCATCTCCTGACGCCGGTCGTCACCGATCCGACGAAAGCCGTCGTCGCGCTCAAGTGGGTGGTCCGCGAAATGGAAGACCGCTATCGCAACATGAGCCAGATGGGCGTGCGTAATATCGGCGGCTATAACCAGCGCCTCGCCGAAGCCAAGAAAAAGAACGAAAACCTGACCCGTACCGTGCAGACCGGCTTCGATGAAGACGGCAAGCCGGTCTATGAAGAACAGCCGCTGCCAACCGATCCGCTGCCGTACATTGTCGTCGTCGTCGATGAAATGGCGGACCTGATGCTGGTTGCCGGCAAGGACGTCGAAGCCGCGATCCAGCGCCTCGCCCAGATGGCCCGTGCCGCCGGGATTCACCTGATGATGGCGACACAGCGCCCGTCGGTCGACGTCATCACCGGCACCATCAAGGCCAACTTCCCATCACGTATCAGCTTCCAGGTCACATCGAAAATCGACAGCCGCACGATCCTTGGCGAGCAGGGTGCAGAACAGCTTCTGGGCCAGGGCGACATGCTCTACATGGCCGGTGGCGGACGCATATCGCGCGTGCACGGCCCGTTCGTGTCCGACGAGGAAGTCGAACGTGTGGTCAGCCACCTCAAGGAACAGGCCGCGCCGGAATATATCGAGGCCGTGACCGAGGAATCCGGCGAGCCGATGCTCGGCGAAGCGCCAGGTGGCGGCAATGCCGAATACGATGAACATTACGATCAGGCCGTGGCGCTCGTCGCACGCGAAGGCAAGGCCTCGACCAGCTTCATCCAGCGCCATTTCCAGATCGGCTATAACCGCGCCGCCAGGATCATCGAGACCATGGAGCGCGAGGGTGTGGTCAGCGCCGCCAACCGGGTCGGCCGCCGCGAGGTTTTGATCGGCGATCATTCGTCGTAACCGGCATGAAAAGCCACCCCTGCATTCCACGCAAAAGTCCTTCACGCATTTTTGTATTCCGCCACAGCCCGGATATGCGCCAAAATACCCGCCTAAACCGATAACTGTGGTGGGTGTCATGGATGCCATTGAAAACGCCGCCTTTGTCTCTGTCGGCCGGGCATGCGGTTTCGCCGGACTGGCCATTTTCACGCTGATGCTGGGATTGAGCTTCGATCCGCCGCTGGCGACGCGAACCGGCGGCCTGATCGGCTTCGGCCTTGACGCAATTCTGTTGCTTTATGGCTGGCGCGCCCTGAACCGGCCCTATAAACGCACCGAGACATGGCTGATCCTGCCCCGGGACCGGCGTCCCCCCGCCGGCATCGCCCAGCGGATCATCGGCCGCACGATCCGTGAAACCGCCTACTGGTTTGCCGGCCGCTGCGCCGTTCTTTCCTCGTTTCTGCTGGTTTCCTCGGTGGCTCTGAAATTCGCCTGAACGTCACCTGAGAACCTCATGACGCGCCGTGACCGCAAGCGCCTTTACGTTGCCACATTGAGCGCCTAGAAACGCGGTCATGAGAAAACTGAAACAGACCCTGATGATGATCGCTGCCATGGCCGTTCTGGCTTTCACCGGCCCGGCCCCGCTGGCGGCGGCTGATGCCGTCAGGATCACCCCCGACATCGAGGCTTCGCTGAAAAAGGCCGAAGCCTATCTCGACAACATCAAGACCATGCAGGCGGAATTTCTGCAGATTTCTTCCAATGGTGAAACCACCACCGGCGATATCCTGTTGTCCCGGCCGAAAAACCTGCGGATCGAATATGATCCGCCGACCCCGATCCTGATCATCGCCAACGGTGAATACCTGAGTTACGTCGACAAGGAACTGAAGCAGGTCAATCACATCCCGCTCGAAGATACCCCGGCGGCTTTTCTTCTCAGGGATTCATTTTCGTTTACCGACGGCAAGCTGGTCGTCACCGGGTTTGAGAAAGCCGCCAACACGATCCGGATCAGCGTCGTCCAGCGCAAGGACCCGCTGGCCGGTGAATTGACACTGGTTTTCAACGACAATCCGATGGTGCTCAGAAAATGGGTGATCATCGATGCCCAGGGCATCATAACCGATCTGACCCTGACCAATGCCCGGTTCGATTTTCCGATCCCGGACAGCAAGTTTCTCAGCAACTTCCCTGAGTTCGATCTGAACCGCTGAGCGTCAGGTAATGACGGAGATCCCGGTCAGGGCACCAGCTTGTAGCCGCCGGCTTCGGTGACCAGCAGCTTGGCCCCCGAGGGGTCTTCCTCGATCTTCTGGCGCAACCGGTACACGTGGGTTTCCAGCGTGTGCGTGGTAACCGCGGCGTTATACCCCCAAACCTCGTCGAGAAGCTTTTCACGGGCAACGGCCTTGTCCCCGGCACGGTAGAGATATTTGAGGATCGCCGTTTCCTTGTCCGTCAATCTGATCTTGCGCTGATCATCGTTTCGCACCAGCAGCTTGTTGGCCGGTTGAAACGTGTAAGGTCCGATGGAAAAGACCGCATCGTCACTGCGTTCGTGCTGACGGATGTGCGCCCTGAGCCTGGCCAGCAGGACCCCCAGCTTGAACGGCTTGGTCACATAATCGTTGGCCCCCGCATCAAGACCGAGAATAGTATCTGCGTCGGTATCGGCGCCTGTCAGCATGATGATCGGCGCACGCACACCGGCACGGCGCATCAGGCGGCAGACTTCACGGCCGTCCATATCCGGCAGACCGACGTCTAGCAGGATGATGTCGAAGTTGTTGTCCTTGGTGATCTCGAGACCATCGGCGGCACTCAACCCCGTCACGACCTGAAACTCCTCATGCAACTTCAGCTGCTCGCTCAGCATGTTTACCAGGTCTTCGTCGTCATCGACGATGAGGATTTTCTTGCCGTTATTCATCTGCACTTCCTTGTTTGCCGTTCCGGCCCCGCGTAATAGATCATACAGGTGTTCACATACGCGCGAATGTCCTGCGGTGCATGGTATATAGTGTGTTTTTCTTGCCAACCCCTTATATATTAACCGGCTTTTTGCGGAAAGGTGCTAGGTTCCCCTTATGAACGACAGAGATTCCAAAAGCGCAGAAATATATGAAGTATCGGCGACCCGTGCACCGATCACGGTGCTGTCGGTGGAACGCGCGATGGGCGAACTGCGCCGGGGACGGCCTGTCGTGGTGCGCGGTGGCGGCGGTCACGCGGTTTTGGCGTTGGCCGCCGAAGCCATGAGCCCGGATAGCCTGCAGCAGCTTCACGACACAGCCGGCAGTGCCCCTGCCCTTGCCATCACCGCACGCCGCGCCGGCGTGCTCGGTCTGGCCGACAGTGCCGGCAAGATCGCCATTGTCACCGGGCTCGGCGGTCTGGGCGCAGATGAAATCAGTGCCCTGGCAAACCCCCTGATCGAAGCCGGCGTGTCGCAGGAATTGCGCGAACGGCTGAGCGTGACCATTCGCGAAGAACCCGGATATGACTGCGCATCCGCCGCCGTCACCCTGTCGAAAATTGCCCGCCTGCTGCCGGCGGCGGTGACGGCGCAGATTGACGACATCGATGATGTCGTCGCGTGGGCCAACCGCCATGACTTTCTGAGCGTTGATACCGGTGACGTGTTCCAGTTCGAAACCGCCGCCGTGCGGAACCTGAAACGGGTTGCCGAAGCCCGCGTGCCGATCAGCGATGCCCACGATACCCGTATCGTCGCCTTCAGGCCCGCAGACGGCGGGCGCGAACATCTGGCAATTATCGTCGGCACGCCCGATCCGAAATCACCGGTCCTGGTCAGGCTGCATTCGGAATGCTTCACCGGGGATCTGCTCGGCAGCCTCCGCTGTGACTGCGGCGATCAGCTGCAGGGGGCGCTCAACGAGATCAAGGCAGCAGGGACCGGCATCCTTCTGTATCTCGCCCAGGAGGGACGGGGGATCGGCCTGATCAACAAACTTCGCGCCTATGAGCTGCAGGATCTCGGTTTTGACACCATGGACGCCAACGAACAGCTCGGTTTCGATGCCGACGAACGGGTTTACATGCCTGCGGCGCGGATGCTGAAACTGCTGGGTTTCTCGAAAGTCCGCCTGATGACCAACAACCCGGACAAACTGTCCGCTCTCGCCCGCTATGGGGTCGATGTCTCGGAACGCGTGCCACACGCCTTTCCGGCCAACCAGCACAACGAATTCTATCTGCAGACCAAGGCCTCGCGCTCGGGGCACCAGTTCTGAGGTATCTGGCCGGGGGACGCGATTGACCCGGCAGTTCTTGCCGTCAACCGGATCCGAGGACGGGACCTGATCTTAGATCATTGATAATATTGAAGTATTATTGGCATAGCGCTTGCTTGTTTCCTGTCGGGATACCTGGTTTCGGGACAAATCAGGGCACAGGGTTGGAGACAGGCAATGGTTTCGGTGAATCAACAGGTGGCATGGATGCCATCGACAATCGGCGGGGAGGGCAGTGGGCGCAGGGCAGCGCCGGAAATCGCCCTCAATTCACCCAGGGATATACCGGACACATCCGGACAGAGTTCCGAACAGTCATTGTTTGGTGAAGACGGTTTTTCATTCAGCGACATTCTCGATGCCGTCAACCCGTTGCAGCATATCCCCTTGATATCGACGTTTTACCGGGAGTCCACCGGCGATGACATCGCCGTCGCGCCGCGCGTCATGGGTTCGACCCTGTATTTCGGGCCCCTGGGCCTTGTCGGCGCCCTGGCCAATGTATTTGTGGAAAACAATACCGGCAGGGACATCGGCCAGCACATGGCGTCATGGATCACACCGACCGACCTACCGGACGGTGAAGTCCCGAACGACAACGCCATCCAGACCGCACAAAATGATCCCGCCACGACAGCCAACCCGCACGACCCGGTTCTGGCCTGGGCGCAGGGGGAAGCCGACTGGGCCAGGCAGAATGCCCGCAATTCACAAAAATCCTCAGAAAAGCCTGCCGGAATCACAGCACCCGGCACCATGAACACTCCGAGAGAGATCCCCGACAATACCCCCGATGCCAGTCCCTGGCTGCGCGACACACCCCCTCCCGCACAAATGCCGCGCGGTATCGAACAGATGGCGACCCTGACCAGCGATATCCGGTCCGCAGCCCGGGCATATGAAATCGCCGCCAACCTGAATACAAGCTGATGCAGGGCTTTGACGGCTCCGGCGTGACGTGCTGATCTTGCGCCATGCTGATAAGGGTCTTTTCAAATCATGTCCTTGAGTTTGCCGGGACGCGCTATCGCTGCGCCCTGGGCCGCGGCGGTGTCGTCCGCGATAAACGTGAAGGTGACGGCGCAACGCCGGTCGGCCGCTATCCCCTGAAGCGGCTATTCATTCGTCGCGATCGTATCCCGCAGATCAGCACTGGGCTTGCGGTCACCGATATCGCACCGGATGACGGCTGGTGTGATGATCCAGCCTGTCCGGAATACAACAGGCCCGTGAAACTGCCGTTTTCCGGGAGTCACGAAAAAATGTTCCGCGATGATCCTGTTTATGATCTGGTGATTGAAATCGGGCATAATGACAATCCACCCATCCCCGGTGCCGGCAGTGCGGTGTTCATCCACCTCGCCAAACCCGGTTTCACCCCGACGGAAGGATGTATCGCCCTTGCCAAAGACGATCTTACCAAACTTCTGATGCACTGGTCGGCAGAGACGGAAGTAGTGATCAGCGAGGAGAGGATTTAGGCCCTTATGCGGACGCCGGGCGTTGCCCGAATATGGCCGTCCCAACCCTGACATGGGTGGCACCCAGCGAGATCGCCTTGTCGTAGTCGGCGCTCATCCCCATGCTTTTGACGGCAAGACCGTTTCGCTCCGCGATTTCCGACAGCAACGCAAAATGCAGCGCCGCTTCTTCATCCACCGGCGGAATGCACATCAGCCCCTGAATATCGAGGCCGAGGTCTTCACGGCATTCCTTGACGAAGGCATCGACATCCTTGGGGGAGATCCCGGCTTTCTGGGATTCCTCGCCCGTATTCACCTGAATGTAGCAGGGCAGACAGCGCCCCGTGTTTTCAAATTCACGGGCCAAAGCCTTGGCGATCTTCGGGCGATCCACGGTTTCGATGACGTCGAACGTGGCAACCGCGTTTCTGACTTTGTTGGATTGCAACGGCCCGATCAGATGCAGCGTAACATCCGGAAACTGTTCGCGCAGGGTGGGCCATTTGGTCTCGGCTTCCTGAACGCGGTTTTCACCGAAAAGCCGATGACCGGCTTCCAGGACTGGGATGATCGTATCCGCTTCATGAAATTTCGAAACGGCAACAAGATGGATCTCATCCGTACCGCGCCCGGCAGCAGCAGCCGCTTCGGCGATCTCGGCTTTGACGTCGGCAAGATTACTTGCGGGATCGGTTTTCTGGGTCATAGTGCGGCCATCTGTTAGGACATGGGATATGGCATTGGTTTCAACACTGGTTCTGACGCGGGCAAGTCGATGCGGCGGACGTTAACAACAACCTGGGCCCAAGACAATCACGGCCGCGGTTCAGTCACAAGACCAGCATGTCCTGCATGGTTTGTCATGACCGATGAGGATCGGCTATCAGACCCAGGCCCCCTGATCCCGCATCTGCCGTCCGGGAGTGCCCTAATCGTCCGCCACCGGGATGCGATCGCGGCGGCCACCATGGCATCCGAACTTCATCCCCTGGCCAGGGCGCACGGCGTTCTGGTGCTGCTCTCGGCGCCCATCCCGCCGAACCGCCTGCATGCGGATGGCCTGCATATCCCGGAAGCATCTTTGAAATTCTGGACGGCGACGGATTTTGCCCGGCTGTCCCCAGCCCTGATAACAAGTTCCGCGCACAGCCTGAACGCCGTCATGAGAGCGGAACGCCGTGGCGTCGACGCGGTTCTGCTGTCACCGGTTTTCCCAACCCGCAGCCATGAAGACGCGGCATCCCTCGGCCTGCACCGTTTTGCCGGCATCGCCCGCTTCGCCCGGGACGCCGGTCTGCCGATCATTGCGCTCGGCGGTATCACGCCGGCACGGGTCCATCGCACCTTGTCTGCCGGCGCCGCGGGAGTAGCCGGGATCGGGCTGTTCGTGCCGACAGGCATGGACGTGATGCATCCTCGCCCATAACGCCGGCAATGGCGCTGAAAGGACCTTCGGCCTTTCCCTTCAAGTGCTTCAAAGTCTGGTGGATTCCAATGATTTGGTGTAAGAGAGACATCGCTTGATGCGCCCGGCCAAAATCCGGCGGCACATCAGCGACTGGGCATGAATGAAGGACTCTGACGCATGACATCGAATTTTTCCGTGATGATCCGCAAAATGACGTGCCTGGGCATGGTTGTTCTTGCCGCCGGGGTTCTGCTTAGCGCCTGTGCCTACAAGCCTGGCGATCCCCGCACGGAGACCAAGGACGAAAACGAGTACACCGATTATAAGAAACGCCAGACCGTGTTCGGGGACGGGGGACTGAACCTCTTCGGGACCAATAGCGACAGCAACAGCGGCGGTAGCGCTCTTGGTGTCAACAGCTTCCTTTGGCGTGCATCGCTGGAGACGATCTCATTCATGCCGATCAATACCGCCGATGCTTTCGGTGGCGTCATCATCACGGACTGGTACAGCCCGCCCGAGTCCCCGGATGAGCGCTTCAAGCTCAATGTCTACATTCTCGGCCGGACCCTTCGTGCGGACGGGGTCAAGGTTTCGGTGTTCCGCCAGCTTCGTGACCGCAGCGGCGGCTGGGCCGATGCAACCGTTCCGAACGGAACCGCGCCCAAGGTTGAGGATTCCATCCTGACCAAGGCGCGAATGCTGCGCCACCAGACCCTGACATCTCAATAATTCCGGGACTGATTTTCGGGCTGTAAAGTCAGCCCGATCCGCTATAACGACGCGGCCCGGAAAAAGGCTGCGGATAAATCTGTGAGTTCGAGAAAATATGTCGCGATACAACGTCAAGGAAACAGAAAGTAAATGGCAGGCCGTCTGGGCCGATCAGCGCAGCTTTGAAGTCGAGGAAGACCCCGGCAAAAAGAAGTATTACGTGCTCGAAATGTTTCCCTATCCCTCCGGACGCATTCATATGGGCCATGTCCGGAATTATACGCTCGGGGACCTGGTCGCCCGGTTCCGCCGTGCACAGGGCTACAACGTTCTGCATCCCATGGGCTGGGACGCCTTTGGTCTGCCGGCGGAAAACGCCGCCAAGGAAAACAATGTTCATCCGGCCAAGTGGACGCATGCGAATATCGCCACCATGCGCGACCAGCTCAAATCCATGGGGCTGTCATATGACTGGCGCCGCGAAATCGCAACCTGCGACCCTGAATATTACCAGCACGAACAAAAGATGTTCCTCGATTTCCTTGAGGCCGGACTGGTCTACCGCAAGGAATCCTGGGTCAACTGGGACCCCGTCGAAAACACCGTACTGGCCAACGAACAGGTTATTGACGGCAAGGGCTGGCGCTCCGGCGCCGAAGTGGAAAAGCGCAAACTGGCGCAGTGGTTTCTGAAAATTACCGCCTATGCCGATGAACTGCTGAGTGCCATCGACGACCTTGATCGCTGGCCGGAACGTGTCCGCATCATGCAGCATAACTGGATCGGCAAATCAGAGGGGGCGAAAATCGCCTTCAAGGTCGTCGACCGTGACCAGCCGCTGAATGTCTATACCACGCGACCGGATACGATTTTCGGCGCCTCGTTCATGGCCATCTCGGCAAACCATCCGTTGGCCCAGGAGCTGGCTGCGGACAATCCGAAGCTCGCCGAATTCATTGCCGCATGTAATCGCATGGCAACGTCGGAAGCCGCCATCGAAACCGCTGAAAAGCTAGGCTTTGATACAGGCCTGAAATGCGCCCATCCGGTCATCGACGGTGAAACCCTGCCGATCTATGTCGCCAATTTCGTGCTCATGGATTACGGCACCGGTGCGATCTTCGGATGTCCCGCACATGATCAGCGCGACCTTGATTTCGCCCGCAAATACGGGCTTCCCGTCACCGCGGTCGTTTGTCCGCCGGATGCAGATGTATCCACCTTCAGCGTCGGCGAGGAAGCCTTCACCGGCGACGGTGCCATTATCAATTCCGGTTTTCTGAACGGCTTGTCCGTCCCAGAGGCCAAGACCGCAATCATCAAGCACTTCGAAAACCAGGGCGTCGGGGAAAAGCAGGTCAACTTCCGACTCCGGGACTGGGGCGTCTCCCGGCAGCGCTATTGGGGCTGTCCGATTCCGGTCGTGCACTGCAAGGACTGCGGGACCGTCCCTGTCCCTGCGGCACAGTTGCCGGTCGTTCTGCCCGAAGATATCGAAATCAATGTTGCCGGCAATCCGCTCGACAAGCACCCGACATGGAAGCACGTCGACTGTCCGTCCTGCGGAAAACCGGCACAACGTGAAACAGATACCTTCGATACTTTCTTTGAATCGTCATGGTACTTCGCGCGCTTCTGCGCTCCTGTAAAAGAGGCGGCCTTCACCCGGTCCGCCGCAGAGTACTGGCTCCCGGTCGATCAATATATCGGCGGTATCGAGCACGCCGTTCTGCACCTGCTTTATTCACGTTTCTTTACCCGCGCGCTTAAAGAATGCGGGTATCTCGATCTGGAAGAACCGTTCGCAGGGCTGCAGACCCAAGGCATGATCTGCCATGAGACCTATAAGGATGCCAACGGCAAGTGGCTGTTCCCGACGGACGTCGTCAGTGCAGAAAACGGTGACCTGACCGACACCAAAGGCGGCAAGGTCACGCGTGGGCGTTCCGAGAAAATGAGCAAGTCGAAACGCAACGTCATCGATCCGGAAGAAATCATCAAAACTTACGGAGCGGACACCGCACGTCTGTTCATGCTGTCAGACAGTCCGCCGGATCGGGATCTGGACTGGACGGACGCCGGTATCGAAGGTGCATGGCGCTACGTCAACCGGCTTTGGCGGCTGATCTCGGAACCGCCCTTCGTCCGAGCCGAAACCGGCACGGCACGACCGGACAACGTAGCTGCAAGCGCGCTTGACCTTGAGCGTCTGGTTCATAAGACCGTCGCCGCCGTCACGGATGATCTGGAAAAATTTCATTTCAACAAGGCTGTCGCACGCATTCGCGAATTGAGTAATGCCGTTGAAACCCTGAAGGAATCCGATGATGGAGCTGCGTGGTCATTGCGGTTCGCTTCTGAAACGATCGCCATCATGATCGGTCCGCTGATGCCGCACCTGGCTGAAGAAATGTGGCATGCACTTGGTCATACCAACCTGATCGCCGACACGGCATGGCCTGTGGTTGATGCCGGCATGCTGGTGGAAGACACCATCACGATCGCTGTTCAGGTCAATGGCAAGTTGCGCGGCACGATCGATGTCGCCAAGGATGCGGACAAGGAAAGCGTGGAACAATCCGCGCTGATGTTGGAGAATGTTCAGAGTTTCATCGAGGGTAAGGAAGTTCGGAAAGTCATTGTCGTTCCGAATAAAATCGTCAATGTCGTCATTTAGGCCGCTCCTGTTTGCCATACTGGTTCTCGCTGTCAGCGGGTGTGGTTTCAGGCCGCTTTACGCCCCGCCTCTAGAGGATGTTTCCGGCAGCAGTGTTTACGCTTTTGATATTTTCAAGAAAGTTTCGATTGCCAATATTCCCGACCGGGAAGGCCAGTACTTTCGCAATCAGCTCGTCATGCTCCTGCATCCCTCAGGCCGCGGTGCAACCACGGAGTATGTACTAACTGTCACGCTAACCGAAGGGACAAGAAGCCTTGCCGTCAAACGCAGCGCCGTGGCAACGCGGGCAAACCTGATGGTCACGGCCGGGTATACCCTGAAGCCCATGGATGCTAGCCAGTTGACTCAGTCAGGCACGATTCAGACATCCAGCGGGTACAATATCTTCCAATCCGAATTTCAGACTCTCATGGCTGAAAAGGGTGCCCGTGAACGCGCACTGGATGACCTGGCTCAACAATTACGCATTCGCCTGGCCACCGTTCTGACGACGGCAGAAACCCTGACAGGAAAACCATGAAGCTCGGCGGTGGCAAGGCCGAAGCTTTCATCAAGTCTCCTGACCCAAAAGTCCGCGCCGTTCTGCTGTTCGGCCCCGATGCCGGCCTGATTCGCGAACGCGCCAAAACACTGGTTCATCATTTCGCCGATGACGCCGATCCGTTTGCTATCACCGAGCTGAGCGGTGATACCCTGCGCAAGGACGGCGCGATGCTGGCCGACGCCGCCAACGCCATGTCTCTGATGGGCAGTGCTGCGGTCGTCAATGTACGTGATATCAGTGACAGCGTCGTCACTGTTGTGGAAGAATGGCTGGAATCCGGCGGCGGCGTTCATCCGGCGATCTTCGAAGCGGGGGAATTGGCCCCTCGGTCAAAAATCCGCGTCCTGTTCGAAAGCCGCGCCGATGCCGCAGCCATCGGTTGTTATCCGGACGAGGGACGGGACCTGGTCAGCGTTGTTCGTGACCATCTGGCTGCGGCGGGCGTCCGTCTGGAAAATGACGCTTTGCCCAACCTGATCGCCCGGCTAGGGACAGACCGGCTCGCCGTACGTCAGGAACTCGATAAGCTTGTTCTGTTTGCCGGCGGCCCCGGCAGTGACACGGTTATAACTTCAGCTGACATCGAAACGGCGATCGGCGACGCCAAGTCGGCCTCATTGGATGATATCGCGTTTGCCGTCGGCAGCGGCGATCAGAAATCCCTTGGACGTGCCATGGATCGTGCTTTTTCGGAAGGGGCCACGGCCGTCGGCGTGATCAGGGCCGTACAAAGGCATCTCGACCGGCTGCATCAGGCCAAGAGCCATGCCGTGAAAGATGGTAATCTTCAAGGTGCCATCAAGAAATTACGTCCGCCTGTTTTTTTCAAGGTGGCTGCTACCTTCGAAAGCCAGGCCCGCTCCTGGGCGCCTCAGGATCTGGCTAAAGCACTGAATTTATTATTGGAAACAGAACGCGACTGTAAATCCGGGCTCGATATCGAACGCGCCATATGTGAACGCACGCTGCTTCAGTTGACGCAGGCAGCGCGACGTTTCAGCCGCTAATTCATTGAAAATAAAAGTATATTAGGCCTTTGCCTTTTTCGGCTTCAGGCTCACGCTGAGCTTCGGTGCCGGTTCCATTGGCGTCGCTTCAGCAGCTTCTTCGCCGGTATCCGCTTCTTCATCAACAACAGGTAACGACGTGACCGGTGCAGCTTTCAGCCTGTCGATGACGAAATCAAGCTGATCCAGATTATCATAGGCAATCCGCAATTCCCCCTTGGGCCCGTCGCCTTCAACCGAGACCTTAAGCCCCAAAAGGTTGGAGAGATCCCGTTCCAGGGCGATGGTATCCACATCCTTCGGTTTGGCTTTAACGGATTTCTTCGACCCGGCATCATTCGCGGATTTCTTGGCCAGTTGCTCGGCCTGACGGACACTGAGATTCTTTTCGATGATTTTTTTCGCCTTGTCATAAGCGCCGTCGACCCCGATCAACGTCCGGGCATGTCCCGCACTCAGCAGACCTTCTTCGACGAGTTTTTTGACTTTTGCATCCAATGCCAGGAGGCGCAGCGTATTCGCAACATGGCTCCGGCTTTTGCCAACGAGCCTGGCGATATCTTCCTGAGTATGGGAGAAATCCTGCATCAGGCGCTGATAGGCATCTGCTTCTTCTACGGCAGACAGGTTTTCGCGCTGCACGTTTTCGACGATGGCGACTTCAAGAGTCGTCTGATCATCGAAATCCTTGATGATAACCGGAACTTCGGAAAGTTGTGCCAATTGGGCCGCACGCCAGCGTCGCTCCCCGGCAATAATTTCAAATGCCTGCGGGTCGTCCGGATGTCGCCGGACGAGCAGGGGCTGCAGTACACCCTTTTCGCGGATCGACTGGGCGAGGGCATCAATCGCGTTCTGGTCGACAAAGTGACGCGGCTGGAATTTGCCAGGGTGCAACAGCTCAATGGCGACAGCCTTAGACGTCCGGACCTTGTCGAGCTTGGCATAATCCTCGTTGGTATCGCCTAGAAGGGCGGAAAGGCCACGTCCGAGCTTGTTCTTTTTTTCCGCCATAGCTTAAACCCCCACACGGCGTTCGCGATGTATGACTTCACCGGCGAGGCTGAGATATGCCTGCGAGCCGGCGCATTCCATGTCGTAGACAATGACCGGCCGGCCATAAGACGGTGCTTCTGAAACCCGGACATTACGGGGAATCACCGTCTGGTAGACCTTGTCCCCGAAAAAGGCACGGACATCATCCGCGACCGCACCGGACAGGTTGTTGCGGCCATCAAACATGGTCAGGACGATGCCCTGTATTTCCAGACCGGGATTATAGGTTGCCTTGACGCGCTCGATGGTGCGTACCAGCAGCGACACCCCCTCCAGGGCGAAGAACTCACACTGCAACGGCACCAGCACGGCCTGAGAAGCGACAAGCGCGTTGATGGTCAAAAGTCCCAGAGCCGGCGGGCAGTCGATGAGGATGTAATCATATTCAGCGGCCGCCAGCATCAACGCCTCGCGCAGGCAGAATTCCCGGCGTTCGACATCGACAAGCTCAATTTCAGCACCTGACAGATCAA
Source organism: Rhodospirillales bacterium (assembly GCA_965227245.1). Lineage (GTDB taxonomy): Bacteria > Pseudomonadota > Alphaproteobacteria > Rhodospirillales > Casp-alpha2 > UBA4479. Next base: position 930,615 of record OZ245728.1, read on the forward strand.
TCCCGGAGGGCACGATATCCAGACCCGGTATCGATGTGTGGCGGATGGCATCGTGGAGGGGAATTTCCCTGATCAATACATGATAAGTATTTTTTGACCGATCCGCATGCTCTACCCCAAGACCTGTCGAGGCGTTCCCTTGCGGGTCCAGATCAATGATCAAAACTTTCTGTTTGATGGCGGCCAGGGCGGTTGCCAGATTGATCGCCGTGGTCGTTTTACCGACTCCGCCTTTCTGGTTGGCAACGGAGATAATACGGGTACGGTTAGGATGCAAAATCTTATCAGACATCTATTAAGGGAGCCAAATCATCAACGATGAGAACGGTGCCGGAAGCATCGGAAAGGCTCTGTTTTCGGCCGATGGACATTGTCCATTTTTTCTCTGACAGCGTCAATTCTTCATCCGCCTCTGCACCCTTCAAAAGCAAAGATTTTCCACCTGAAGCCAGATGCCGGTGCACCCAGGGCAACAACCTTTCCAGCGGTGCTAGTGCCCGTGCCGTCACCACAGAAGCTTCTTGGGGATCAACTTCTTCAATCCGCCCAGTATGGACGTGGACCGGTGTATCCGTCATCCGTGCCGCTTCCCGGATAAAGGTACATTTTCGCTGATCACTCTCGATCATTTCAACCGGTTTACCGGTCATGATGGCCAGGATCAAACCCGGTAGTCCGGCGCCACTCCCCAGATCCAGCACCTTCACTTGAGCACCCATATCAGGCAGCAGGGGAAACAATTGGGCACTATCCAGAATATGCCGCCGCCATGGATCGTTGAGTGTTTTTGGTCCAACCAGATTTATGGCCCGTTGCCACTTCGTCAGCGCGGCAATGTATGTATCAATTCGTGCCAGCTCTGCATCAGCGACGGGGCTTCCGATGCGGGACATCAGATCACGAAACCCGTCCCGGGATAATGGCGCCTGACCGATCATACGAAAGATTGTTTCACGTGAAACACGGCTCAGGCGGTCATACGGCCGTCACGCCGTTTGACATACCCCAACAAGGCTGTGATCGCCGCAGGCGTCACACCGGAGATCCGTGCCGCCTGACCCAGTGTCTCGGGACGGACGCGGGTCAGCTTGTCCTTGACCTCATTTGAAAGACTGGGAATGAGGGAATAATCCAGGTCATCCGGCAAAAGCAGGCTCTCATCCCGGCGCAAGGCCTGGACGTCCGCTTCCTGACGGGTCAGATAGCTGGCGTATGTCGCTTCAATCTCTATCTGCTCGACAACGTCCGGACGCGTTCCAGATAGGTCAGGCCAGAACCCGGCGAGCGTGCTGAAATCGATAGCCGGGTAACTCAGGAGATCCATACCGGAACGCCGAACGCCATCCTGATTGATATCAAGTCCGCGCGCCCGCAATTCAGTCGGGCTTTCATTGATTCGGGTGAGCCGCGCTCTGACCTGCTCAAGCGCGTCGCGCTTGGCAGTGAAAGCCGCAGCCCGATCAGCACCGACAATCCCGATTTCCATACCCCGCTGGGTCAGCCTGAGATCCGCATTGTCGGCCCGCAGCATCAGCCGGTATTCGGCGCGTGACGTAAACATCCGGTACGGCTCCGCCGTCCCCAATGTCACCAGATCGTCGATCATGACCCCGATGTAGGCTTCAGCACGATCGAGACTGAACGTGGCTTCTTTTCCACCGGCAGCAAGCGCGGCGTTGATCCCGGCCATCAGGCCTTGCGCCGCCGCTTCCTCGTACCCCGTGGTGCCGTTGATCTGACCGGCCAGATATAGGCCTTTGACAGCATGGGTTTCGAGACTACGTTTCAACGCCCGCGGATCGACGAAATCGTATTCGATGGCATAGCCCGGTTGCAGCATCACGGTTTTTTCCAAACCGGGGATTGTCTTCAGAATTTCAAGCTGAACTTCTTTCGGGAGAGAGGTGGAAATCCCGTTCGGATAAACCGTCGGGTCATCCAGCCCTTCGGGTTCCAGGAAAATCTGATGACGCTCCTTGTCGGCGAAACGAACGATCTTGTCCTCGACCGACGGGCAGTAACGTGGACCGATACCCTCGATCTGGCCGGAATACATCGCCGAGCGATGCAGATTGTCCTGGATGATCGCGTGTGTTTTCGCGTTCGTATAGGTCATGTGACAGGCGATCTGCGGCACCCGAATCTCGTCCGTCATGTATGAGAACGGGACCGGGGGATTGTCTGCCGGCTGTGCCACCAGACCGTCCCAGCCGATGGTCCGGCCATCAAGGCGGGGCGGGGTGCCGGTTTTTAGTCGGCCAAGGGGAAATCCAAGGCGCTTAAATGTATATGCCAGGCCAATGGACGGCTTGTCGCCGACGCGCCCGGCCGGAATGCGCTGGTCACCAATATGGATCAGACCGCGCAGAAAAGTCCCGGTGGTAATAATGACCGACGGGGCTATATAATCCTGTCCGTTTCTTGTCCGGACACCGATCACCTTTTTCCCGTCTTCACTGAGAATCAGGTCCTCGACCGCTGCCGCAACGATTTCCAAGTTCCTCGTTTCGGCCAACAGATCCTGGATGGCGTTCCGGTAGAGCTTCCGGTCCGCTTGTGCGCGGGGCCCACGAACAGCCGGGCCCTTGGATCTGTTGAGCATGCGGAACTGAATCCCGGCCCGGTCAATAGCCTTGCCCATGATCCCGTCAAGTGCATCAACCTCACGCACCAGCTGGCCCTTTGCCAGACCGCCGATCGCCGGGTTGCACGACATTTCGCCGATGGTCTCCAGGCGATGCGTCATCAGCACCGTGCGTGCGCCCAAACGGGCTGCCGCAGCGGCTGCTTCGGCCCCGGCGTGACCGCCTCCGACAACGATGACATCTACATTCGACATGGCGCGGAACATAGGCTTACACCGTATCCGAGTCAATTGATCTTGGCGCATGTTTCACGTGAAACATTGTGGTTAGAATCGGTTAACCACCAACATGTAGAATCTGACTGAAGAGGGGGCTAGAAGGGTTATGTTTCACGTGAAACACCGGACTCCTTTTGTGAGAGTCATTTTCCGATGCAAAAGTCCCGAAATATCCGGTCCAGCAGTTCTTCCACATCGACACGGCCCGTGATCCGTCCCAGCGCCTGCGCCGCCAGCCGCATGTCTTCGGCCATCATTTCCTCATCGGCGCCGGTTTCCGCCGCCTCAATGGCCCGGCGCAATGCAGCCAAACAATCTTCCAGCGCCCGGCGATGACGTGCCCGGGTCAGCGGGACAGAAGACGTCGCCGCCTGTGACGCCTGTCGTTTAATCCGGTTTGTCATTTCGGCGATCAGCTTGGCGAGGCCCGCACCCGTTTTGACTGAAATTTGAAGCGGGGTTGTTTGTGACGCAGATAAATATTCATCAAGCAGATCGGCTTTGTTACAGACCACCAGCGTCCGTTCATCCAGATCTTCTTCGAATGGGGCCGAGTCAGGTGCCAGCATATGAATGCGCAGATCAGCCGAAGCCGCCTGATCACGGGCCCGGCGGACACCTTCCTGCTCAATGCGATCTTCACTGTCCCGAATGCCGGCGGTATCGACCAGAATGGCGGCATACCCTCCCAGATCGAGGGGAACTTCAATCACGTCCCGGGTGGTCCCGGCAATATCGGAAACGATTGCTACGTCACGCTTCGCCAGTGCATTGAGCAGGGATGATTTCCCGACATTCGGCGCACCGGTCAGGGCAATGCGAAATCCCGCGCGGATACGCTCGCCAATCCCGTCATCCGCAAGGTGGTTGTCGATTTCATCCACCAGCATGCGAAGGGCCTCAATGCTCTGGCGGGCCAGATCGTCGGGAATATCCTCTTCGGCGAAATCAATACTGGCCTCGGCAAACGCCATTGACCGGACAAGCCGTTCGCGCCAGCCGTCATATCGCGCAGCCAGGGCGCCGCCCATCTGGGCCAGGGCCTGGCGGCGCTGAGCCACGGTTTCCGCATCCACAAGATCGGCAATCGCCTCAACCGCGGTCAGGTCCATCTTGCCGTTTTCAAAAGCCCGCCGGGAGAAATCTCCCGGCCCGGCGGGAACCAGCCCTGCACATCCGGCGAGACTCGTTAAAAGTGAATCCAGCACGGCATGCCCGCCATGGATATGAAACTCGACGACATCCTCACCGGTAAAGCTGGCCGGACCCGGAAACCAGAGAACGAGCGCGTCATCGATTTTATCTCTTTCGCCGTTTGCCGCAGAAGACAAATTCGATTCGGATGCGTAAAGAATTACCCGCGTGGCCTGACGGGGCGGGGGCAGGGCGGATAAATCCAGGGCAAGGGACAACAGCGCAGCGCCAGCGCCGGGACCCGAGACCCGAACCACAGCGATCCCGGCCCGGCCCGAGGCCGTCGCCAGGGCAAAAATCGTCGACAGATCAGCAGCCATAGATGTTATCCCGTACAAACCGCAACATATGGCGTGACATACTATATAATGAGTAGATCAGTCGTCCGGATGGAGCATCAGGCGCGCCACCGGCCGTCCGTTCTGCAGATGCTCCGAAATGACTTCATCGATGTCTTCGGCGTTTTCACAGCGATACCAGATTCCTTCGGGGTAGACGACCATGGTCGGACCCAGTTCGCAGCGGTCCAGACACCCGGCCTGATTGATCCGCGTCTCTGCGATGCCCAGTTCCTTGACCCGGGCCTTCATATAATTCCTCAACTGTACCGCACCCTTGCGGGCACAGGAGCCGCGCTCGTGGCCTTCCGGCCGCTCGTTCATGCACACGAATACATGGTTTTTGTAAAACTGGGCAAAATCGCCGTCGTCATTCATCAATCAGTCGTCCTTTTTCTCACCGTCGTTGCCGCCCATCTGCGACCAGAACATGCGTTGCATCTGTTCCCATCCCTGCAGCCCGGCCGGCAGCCAGGTCTTGAACATGGTCTCCGGATCCATGGCCTGCAGATTGGCCCGCATGCGTTCTTCGACTTCCTTCATCATTGCTTCCTGAAGCGGCTTCACATCCGGAAGTCCAAGAAATGTTCGTGCCTCTTCGGGTGTGCAGTCGATATCGATCTTGACCTTCATGGCTGCCCCTCTCATGGTCTGCGAACCCCGTTGTTGACGTCAGGGTCCGGCACCGATGCCGGTACCGACACGTTAAGCGCGGAGAAGGGAAGCTGCAACGGCACTCTCCCGAAACCCGGCAGGACACCGGAAAGGAGCCTTATGTCGCGCAACCATCTCGATCAGGAAACATCCCCCTATCTGCTGCAGCACAAGGACAATCCCGTGCATTGGTATCCCTGGGGGGATGCCGCACTGAAGGCAGCCAGGGACCAGAACAAACCGATCCTGCTCAGCGTCGGCTATGCGGCATGTCACTGGTGCCATGTCATGGCCCATGAAAGTTTCGAGAACCCGGCCATCGCCGAAGAGATGAACGCCCGCTTCATCAACATCAAGGTCGACCGCGAGGAACGCCCCGACATCGACAACATTTACCAGACGGCGCTGCAGCTTCTGGGTGAGCATGGCGGCTGGCCGCTGACCATGTTCCTGACCCCGGACGGAGACCCGTTCTGGGGCGGCACGTATTTTCCGTCGACACCGCGCTACGGCCGTCCCGGTTTTACCCAGGTGCTTAAATCCATTTCGACCACTTATGCGGAGGCGCCGGACCAGGTCGCTGGCAACGTCGGCGCCATCAAGAACGCCATGCAGGATGCGCTGGCGCCGAAGGGCGGCGGGGGCATGTCGCTGGGACAGCTGGACCAGGTCGCCGCCGTTGCCGTGCGCATGGTCGATCCCTATCACGGCGGCACCCAGGGGGCGCCGAAATTCCCGCAACCGATGTTGTTCCGTTTCCTGTGGGCGGCGCATCTGCGCTCTACCAGCGCCATCTTCAAGGACGCCGTGACCCTGACTCTCGATAACATTTGTCAGGGTGGCATCTACGATCACCTGGGCGGCGGGTTTGCCCGCTATTCCACTGATGACCGATGGCTTGCGCCGCACTTCGAAAAAATGCTCTACGACAACGCGCTGCTGATCGAACTGATGAGCGATGTCTGGTTGAAAACCAGAAGCCAACTATATGCCAAACGCACCGAAGAGACTGTCGGCTGGCTGCTGCGTGAAATGAAAAACGGCAAGGAAGGTGTCCCGGGCTTTGCCTTTGCCGGGGCGCTCGATGCCGACAGCGAGGGGGAAGAGGGCAAGTTTTACGTCTGGTCCGAAACCGAAATCGCCGAGGTTCTGGGAGATGACGCGAAACGGTTTGCCGACATCTACGATGTTTCCGCCAGGGGCAACTGGGAAGGCACGAACATCCTCAATCGGCTTGATATGATGGACTGGGACGACGCGACCGAAACCGCCATGACCCCCATGCGCGACAAGCTGATGGCCCGACGCGACGGCCGCATCCGTCCCGGACGTGACGACAAAATCCTCGCCGACTGGAACGGATTGATGATCGCAGGTCTTGTCCGCGCCGGTGTCGTCTTCTCGCGCCCGGACTGGATTGAACTGGCGCAGCAGGTCTACGACTGGGTCCGAACCCACATGACGGCAGAAGACGGGCGGCTCCGTCATTCGTTCTGCGCCGAAAAACTGCAACACCCGGCCGTCATCGACGATATTGCCAACATGGCCCGCGCCGCTCTGTACCTGTCCGAGGCGACCGGCGATGCTGCCTATATCACCGACGCCGAAAAATGGGCCGCCGTTGCCGACCAACATTATCTCGACGCTAACGGGGGCGGTTATTTCATGTCCGCCGACGACACCCCCGGTCTTGTCGCCAAGCCGAAACCGATCTTCGATAATGCACAACCGTCAGGGAACGGGACCATGGCGGAAGTGCTGGTGCGGCTGCATCTGATGACCGGCAACGATGCCTGGCGCACGCGCGCGGAAAGCCTGTTTGAAACCTTCATGGCGCAGGATAACAATCACAACCTGCATCATCCGACACTGCTTTTCGCATGGGAGCTCATGGTCAGGGGCACGCAGATCGTGATTGCCGGCAATCCCGAAGACCCGGCGACGCGCACCCTTGTCGATGTCGCACTGAAAACACCGAACCGGCTCAGCGTCGTGACCCGGGTCGGCCCCGAAGAGTCGCTGCCGGAAACCCATGCCGCCGCCGGCAAGGGGATGGTCGACGGGAAACCTGCCGCCTATGTCTGCGTCGGCCCGACCTGCAGTCTGCCGGTCACCGATCCGGCTGAGCTCGCCAATGCGCTGGGAGCCGATTTAGGGAACACGGCATGAGCGGCGGACCGGCGTATCTCTCGTTCAATTCACCGATCGGTCCGCTGACGCTGTTCGCCGAGAACGGCTCTCTGATTGTTGTCGAGGCCGGGGCGATCCCCGGACCCGGGTCCGATGATCCACTGCTCAAAGAGGCCCGCCGCCAGATCGATGCCTACTTCGATGGCAAACTAAAGGACTTCGATCTGCCCCTGGCGCCCGCAGGCACGCCGCGGCAGAAGGAAATCTGGCAGGCCATGTCAGCGATACCCTACGGCGCAACGAAAACCTATGGCGAACTGGCCCGTGAACTCGGCAGCGCGGCCCGCGCCATCGGCGGCGCCTGCGGCGCCAATCCGCTGCCAATCGTAATCCCTTGCCACCGGGTACTGGGGGCCGGAAACGCAATGGGCGGATACTCTTTCGCGGACGGTCCCGAGACCAAATTGATGCTCCTCAATCTCGAAGGGGTTTCGATCCGATTGATCTGACGGCTTGTCGGCACCCATCACAGCCCCCATATCTCCAAACAACTGAATACTCTTAGGGAGGGATTTCCATGACCAAAGGCATACGCATTTACGAAACAGGCGGCCCCGACGTAATGAAGTGGGAAGATATCGAGGTCGGTGATCCCGGCCCCGGTCAGGTCCGCGTCAAACAGTCCGCCGTCGGCCTCAACTACATCGACGTCTATTTCCGTACCGGTCTTTATCCTGCCGAACTGCCCGCCATCATCGGCATGGAAGCTGCCGGCGTCATCGAAGCGGTCGGCGAGGGCGTCACGGAATTCAGCCCGGGCGACCGCGTTGCCTATCCGATGGTCCCTGGCGCCTACTGCGAAGCCCGCTGCATGCCGACCCTCAAGGTCGTAAAACTGCCGGATGCCATCGACGACCAGACCGCAGCGGCGATGATGCTGAAAGGACTGACGGCACAATATCTTCTGTTCCGCACCTACAAGGTGCAGGCGGGCGACACCATTCTGGTTTATGCCGCCGCCGGCGGGGTCGGCCTGATCATGTGCCAGTGGGCCAAAAAGCTCGGCGCGACCGTGATCGGTTGTGTCGGCTCCGAGGAAAAGGCCGAGCTGGCCAAAGCCAACGGTTGCGATCATCCGATCCTGTACCGCGACGAAAACATTCCCGAGCGGGTCAGGGAACTGACAGACGGCAAGGGTGTCGCGGCGGCGTATGACAGCATCGGCAAATCGACGTTCATGGACTCGCTGGACAGTCTCGCCCCGTTCGGTGTGCTGGCGACGTTCGGCAACGCATCGGGCAAGGTCGAACCGTTTGATCCGGGCATTCTGGCGCCGAAGGGATCGCTCTACGTCACGCGCCCAACGTTGGGCACGCATACCGCGACGCGCGAACTGGTGCTCGACGGCACCAAGCATCTGTTCGATGCCGTGACGTCAGGGGATGTGAAAATCGCCGTCAATCAGACCTATGAGCTGAAAGACGTCGCCAAGGCGCACGCCGATCTCGAAGGCCGCAAGACGACCGGCTCGACGGTGTTTACCGTTTAAGCTTCCGCATCAAAAAGAAAAGGCGCAGGGATAACTCTCTGCGCCTTTTTTTTATGCCGTACGAAAACGGTTACTGATTCATGGAATCGAAGAAGTCGTTGTTGTTCTTCGAGTGCTTGATCTTGTCGAGCAGGAATTCCATGGCGTCGACCACGCCCATCGGCATGAGGATGCGGCGCAGCACCCACATCTTCGCCAGCGTGCCCTTGTCGACCAGCAGTTCTTCTTTCCGGGTGCCGGACTTGGTGATGTCGATGGTCGGCCAGGTGCGCTTATCGGAAAGCTTGCGGTCGAGGATGATTTCCGAGTTACCGGTACCCTTGAATTCTTCAAAGATGACTTCGTCCATGCGTGATCCGGTATCGATCAGCGCCGTTGCGATGATGGTCAGCGAGCCGCCCTCTTCGATATTGCGGGCGGCCCCGAAGAAACGCTTCGGACGCTGCAAGGCGTTGGCGTCGACACCGCCGGTCAGCACCTTGCCGCTTGACGGCACGACAGTGTTGTAGGCCCGCGCCAGACGCGTGATGGAATCCAGCAGGATGACGACGTCGCGTTTGTGTTCAACCAGCCGCTTGGCTTTTTCCAACACCATTTCCGTGACCTGAACGTGGCGGGTTGCCGGCTCGTCGAAGGTCGATGAAATCACTTCACCGCGCACGGTCCGCGCCATGTCGGTCACTTCTTCCGGGCGTTCGTCAATCAGCAGCACGATCAGGTAGCATTCCGGGTGGTTGCGGGCGATCGAGTTCGCCATGTTCTGCAGCATCACGGTTTTACCGGTGCGCGGCGGCGCGACAATCAGACCGCGCTGGCCCTTGCCGAGCGGGCTGACGAGATCAAGCACGCGGTGTGTCGGATCCTTGACTTCTGGATCATCGATTTCCATCAAAAGGCGTTGTTCGGGATACAGCGGCGTCAGGTTATCGAAGTTGATTCGATGGCGGACATCACCCGGATCGGCGAAGTTGACCTTGTTGATTTTCAACAGCGCGAAATAACGTTCGCCGTCCTTCGGAGAACGGATTTCCCCTTCAACGGTATCCCCGGTCCTGAGTGAGAAGCGGCGAATCTGGCTCGGGCTGACATAGATATCATCCGGTCCCGGGAGATAGTTGGCTTCAGGGCTTCTGAGAAACCCGAACCCGTCCTGCAGGACTTCGAGCACGCCATCGCCGAAAATAGCGATTTCATCTTCAGCCAGATGCTTGAGGATTGCGAACATCATGTCCTGCTTGCGCAGTGAGCTTGCGTTCTCAATCTCCAGTTCTTCGGCGTAGGCCAGAAGATCGGCCGGGGATTTTTCTTTGAGGTCCTTGAGATTCATGTCTCTGCTTCGATTATCGGTTTCGGGGGAGAAAGGAAATTGCGTGACGTGCCGGACCACTCAGGTCGCTTGAAACCTTGGTGCACCCTTTCGAGGCGCCGTTAAAGTTTAGGCAATCACTTATAGATCGGACCATGTCCGTTGAAGATGGCAAACGATTACGATAAGCGCCGCACCCTGTCAATTGGCTTTTCAGAATGGTTTAACGACAGCCATCACGACGATGACGATCATCAGTATTGTAGGGCCTTCATTCGCAAAACGATAGAACTTGTGACTACGGGTATTCCGATCCTCTTCAAAGTCCTTGCGCCACTTGCCCATGAACATATGCATGATCATCAATCCGGCGATGGAAGCCAGTTTTACATGCAGCCAACCGGACGAGAAATCCTGATAGCCGAGCAGATATCCGCCGGCAATCAGCGATACCAGCATGGCCGGATTCATGATCGCGCGGAGCAGCCGCCGCTCCATGACCTTGAGCGTTTCCGATAATTCCGACCCCGGTTCGGCCTGAGCGTGATAAACGAACAGCCGGGGCAGATACAACAGACCCGCCATCCAGGAAATCACCGCGATGATGTGCAGGGCCTTTACCCAAAGGTAGACGGATGCATCCATGCTCAATCCCCTTTCCGTTTCATCACCAGGCGCACTGGGCGCAGGTCTGCGGACAAATACGCCCGTCGGCCCCGGATATGCGCGGCCCGTCTGCGTGTAGAGCCCTGCGGACCAGCCCTGCCATGGCGGAAACAAACGACGGGTGTGTGCCGACCGCCGCGATACGGATGTATTCCGGGACGTTGTTTTCCTCGGCCAGTTCCCGGTATTCGATATCGAGCTCCACCAATGTTTCCGAATGTTCGGATACGAATGCGATCGGTACCACGATCACGCCGACACCATCGCGGCCGGCGCGAATAATCTCGTCATCGGTGGACGGGCCGATCCATTCCAGTGGCCCGACCTGGCTTTGATAACAGACCACCCAGTCAAGCCCGTCGATCCCCAGCCGGTCCACCACCGCGCGAGACGTCTGTTCGACCTGCCACTGATAGGGATCGCCCGCCGCAATAACTTTTTTCGGCAGTCCATGCGCAGAAAACAGGACGCGCGGCTTGTTCTGCTTTGAAGCAGTACCATAGGCCGAACGGATCAGCGATGCATGGGCATCCACCCAACCATCACTTTCCGGATAGCAGCAGATTTCAACGGTGGGCACGGAAAGCCCGATGGCTGCTGCTGCACGGTTCCAATCCTTGATCGACGAGCCGCTGGTAGTTGTCGAATACTGCGGATACAGCGGTAACAGTATGATTTTGTCCGGTTGAAACTGTTTCACGTCCCTGGCAACCGCATCGCTCATCGGATGCCAGTAACGCATGCAGACAAATGTTTTAACCTCGCCCAGATCCGGACATTGGGACTCAATGGCACGGGCTTGCTCAACCGTTAGTTCAAGCAGCGGCGATTTTCCACCGATCTGTGCATAGATTTCCCGGGCCACGGGTGCACGCCGTTTTGAAATCAGCTTTGCCAGTAACCAGCGAAACGGTTGCGGCACGGAAATAATCGCCGGGTCCGAAAACAGGTTGGATAAAAACGGCTCAACCGCGTCGGGGCTGTCCGGTCCACCCAGATTGAACAGGATGACCGCCGTCTTCATGCAGTATTTTCCCGGATGCGATCAATCACGCGCTGCACGTTTTCCGGCGGTGTCTGCGGCACAATGCCGTGACCCAGATTGAAGATAAACCTACGGTCCTTCATGGCTTCGAGAATATCATCGACGCCCTGATCAAGCGCATCTCCACCGACCACCAACAGCCGATTATCAAGATTCCCCTGCAAAACGCAGGATTCCGGGATTTCCCGCCGGGCCCAGTCCAGCGGCACGGAATGATCCAGCGATACCCCGTCGACGCCGGTTTCAGTCACATATTCCGGTATCATCACACCCCCCTGTCTGGGAAAACCGATGATCGGCACGTCCGGTGCCGATGCTTTCACGGTTTGTACGATGCGGCGTGTCGGTTCGATCACCAATGAGCGAAATTGTGAGACCGACAGCACACCTGACCAGCTGTCGAATAACTGTAGAACCTCCGCCCCAGCCTTTACCTGCGCCAGCAGATAACGCGATGTGGCGTCGACCAGAATATCCATCAGAACCTGAAACTCGTCCGGCGCACGATACGCCCAGCCACGTGCCCGTTCACATTCCGTCCGGCCACGGCCTTCAACCATGTAAACCGCAACTGTCCAGGGCGCCCCGGCAAACCCGATCAACCCCGTTGTTTCAGGAATTTCAGCGGATAGCCGTTTCAGGGTTTCAAAGACAGGGGCAAGATGATCGACCACACCTTCCACATTGAGCTTCTGCAAACCGGCCAGATCACGGATCGGTTCAAGAACCGGTCCCTCCCCTTCCTTGAATTCAACCTTCTGACCCAGTGCATCGGGAATGACGAGAATATCCGCAAACAGGATCGACGCATCAAAGCCGAACTTCCTGAGCGGCTGCAATGTCACCTCAACCGCAGCATCGGGTGTATAGCAGAATTCCAGAAACGAGCTGATCCCGGCACGGACTTCACGGTATTCGGAAAGGTATCTTCCCGCCTGGCGCATCATCCAGATCGGTGGCGGCGAAACCACGTCACCTTTAAAAACCTGAAGAAACGGTTTTAGAGTCTTCCGGTCGGAAGCCGTATTCTGATTGGATAGAGGCATGTTTGACGTCTTTCACCCGTTCGTTCGCTAATTGCTTGGATCGGCTCCATCTATATAGAGTCTATATATAAAGAATATTGTAGTGGTAGTAGGTCACATGAAAGCTGGGGATTATGTGTCATCCACAGGTTATGCAGACAAGCGCGATCATCCGTAATTTAGCAGAATTGCTGCAGTTAATTTACTCAAATACAAAAATTTTCAATGATTCCAGTGCTCTCTGGGAAAAGACTAAAAACTTTCTAAAACCGCAGGAATGCGCCGTTTTTGAGTTATCCCAAGGCATTAGCCCTGACTTCAAAGATTTACACAGCGGGACAAGGTGTGTATCGAGAAACCTTGAGGTGGGTATTAAAGACCTGTTTCATGGTATTGAAAGTTATCCACAATTTCATCCCCCGGCTTATAAGGCACCTATTCATACCTCAAAGGTTTCATTATGCAGGATTTTCACCTTCACCTTGTTTCTGATTCAACCGGGGAAACCGTAACCCTTTTGGCCCGTGCCTGTCTTGTTCAGTTCGATGATATTCAGGTTCGCGAACACCTCTGGCCGATGGTTCGGACCGTTGACCAGGTTCGTGAAGTGATGGAACGGATCCGCGAACATCCCGGTTTTGTGATGTGTACGCTGGTCAATGAAAAAAACCGTCTGGCGCTGGAAGAAGGCTGCCGGATGCATCAGATCCCCTGTATTCCGGTTCTCGATCCGGTGGTTGCCGCATTGGGCGCTTATCTCAATGCGAAAAGCGTCCCCCGCCCCGGCGGACAGCATGCCATGGATGCGGAATATTTTGCACGGATTGAAGCAATGCAGTTTGCCCTCAGCCATGATGACGGGCAGATGACCAACGAATTGCGCAATGCCGACGTTATTCTTGTCGGTGTGTCACGTACCTCAAAAACACCAACATGCATCTATCTGGCAAACCGGGGCATCAAGGCGGCGAACGTTCCGTTCGTGCCGGGTTGCCCCCTGCCCGAGGAGTTGTTTCTTGAAGGAGGCCCCGCTGTTGTCGGTTTGACCAATGACCCGAAACGGCTGATAGAAATCCGCCGCCAGAGACTTCGCTTCCTCGATCAGGATCCCGATACGGATTATGTGGATGAGGAATCCGTGAAGGAGGAAGTGAAGAGTGCGCGGCGCCTGTTTACTGAACACGACTGGCCGGTGATCAATGTGTCGCGACGGTCTATCGAAGAAACGGCGGCGACGATCCTGCAGTATCTGGCCCGGCTGCAGGGCGACGATGACGACGCTTGAGCACAACCTCCCTTATTCTGGCCTCAAAAAGCCTTTCGCGTAGACAGATTCTCGAAAACGCCGGAGTCCCGTTTTCCTGGTGTGACGCCGGGATAGATGAAGATGTGCTGAAGCTTTCCTGGTCGCAAACCGGAGATGATCCGGCTTCTCTGGCCCTGTGCTTGGCCAAAGCCAAGGCCGGGGCGGTCAGCGTCGTCTCGGACAATCCCCCGTTGGTTCTCGGCTGCGATCAGATACTGGTACAGGGGGGTAAACTGTACGACAAACCTGAGACAATGGCCGAGGCTCGGACACACCTGGAATCCTTCAGTGGCCGGACACACCAGCTGATTGTCGCCGTCTGCATGATGCAGTCAGGAAACGTTGTCTGGTCACATGTCGATCATGCGGAGATGTATGTTCGAGATCTAAGCGACAGCTTTATTGATGCCTATCTGGATGCGGAAGGTGAGCGAATATTGTCATCCGTTGGCGCTTATCTGCTTGAAGGGGCCGGTGCTCAGTTGTTTGAGCGGGTCCGGGGAGATTATTTTACGGTTCTGGGATTGCCGCTCCTTCCCCTATTGGAAGAATTGCGGAAACGGGGCATTCTCGCCTCATAAAGGAGCGCACGGCATGCCGTCTGTTACATCGACAACCCTGAAAGCCGGCGTCATCGGCTGGCCGGTGAACCATTCCCTATCACCACGGCTGCACGGCTATTGGCTCGATCAGTTGGGGATCGATGGTGTGTATCTCCCGTTACCAGTTGCCCCCGATGATATCGAGGATGCCATTCGTGCCTTGCCGAAACTTGGCTTCAGGGGGGCAAACGTCACGGTGCCGCACAAGGAAGCAGCCTTCCGGAACGTCGATGTCCTGCGACCGGCGGCGGAGCGGATCGGCGCGGTCAACACGATCATCTGTGGTGAAGACGATAAACTGATCGGCGACAATACGGATGCGTTCGGTTTCATGGAGAATATCCGTGCCGCCGTCCCGGCATGGCAGGGGGTCGATAAACCGGCCGTCGTTCTGGGCGCAGGCGGTGCTGCACGGGCCGTCCTGGAAGCTTTGATATCTGCCGGCGTCGACGATATCCGTCTGGCCAACCGGACATCGGCTCGCGCAGAAGATCTTGCCCGTCATTTCGGTTCGTCCGTCAATGTCGTTGCCTGGGATGGTCGCAATGCCGCCTGCGAAGGCGCCGGGGTTTTGGTGAATACGACCACCCTGGGGATGACCGGCAAGCCGCCGCTGGATATCAGCCTCGATGGTTTGTCCGCCGACGCCGTGGTCAACGATATCGTCTATGCACCGCTCAGGACACCGTTGTTGGCAGCGGCGGAAGCGCGGGGCCTGACAGCAGTCGATGGGCTCGGGATGCTTCTGCATCAGGCGCGCCCCGGGTTCGAAGCATGGTTCGGCGGGCAGCCGGTCGTGGATGACAAGCTGCGGACCCATGTTCTTGCCGGACGTGCGGAAAGCTGATGTTCATTCTGGGTCTGACCGGCTCGATCGGTATGGGGAAGACCGTTGCCGCCGGCGATTTTCGACGGCTGGGGCTGCCGGTCCATGATTCCGACGCCGCCGTGCATCGGTTGATGTCCAGGGGCGGCGCTGCGGTTGGGCCGGTCGGGGATGCCTTTCCGGGTGTTGTCAGGGACGGCGCCGTTGTCCGCCCGGAATTGGGGAAACGCGTCTTCGGCGATGAGCCGGCGCTCCGCAAGCTGGAGAGTATTCTGCACCCCATGGTGCGACGGCAGAAAAATGCGTTTCTGGGGATGCATGCCCGTCTCAGGACCTCGGCGGTTGTTCTCGATATTCCGTTGTTGTTCGAAACCGGGTCCGAGAACAGCTGCGATGCGGTGTGTGTCGTTTCCGCGCCTTACCGGGAGCAGCGACGCCGCGTGTTGCACCGTCCCGGAATGACGGAAGAACGGTTTCAGGAGGTACTAAAACACCAGATACCGGACTATATTAAGAGAAGAGCGGCAGATTTTGTGATTTTCACCGGCCTTGGCCGTTATCACAGCTTGCCGATCATTCGCCAAATTGCGACAATTGCCCGCAGCACGACGGGGACCCACTGGCCCCCGTTCTGAACATCGTTCAGACTGTGGGGGCTATCAATGAGAGAAATCGTTCTGGATACGGAAACCACGGGACTTGACCCGAAGGCCGGGCATCGGATCGTGGAAATCGGCTGTATCGAACTGTTCAATCATGTGCCCACGGGTAAAACCTATCATCAGTACATCAATCCCGAACGCGACATGCCGGCTGAAGCGGAACGGGTTCATGGCCTCAGCGAAGATTTCCTGAGCGGTCATCCCGTCTTTGCGGATATTGCCGAAGCCTTCGTCGACTTCGTCGGTGACGCGCCGCTGGTCATTCATAATGCGGCGTTCGATATGGGCTTCATTAATGCGGAACTGGCGCTTGTCGGGATGCCCGAGCTTGATAGAAAACGCGCCATCGACACCGTCAGCATGGCGCGGCGCAAATTTCCCGGAGCGCAGGCGTCACTGGATGCTCTGTGCCGGCGCTTCGGCATCGATCTGAGCGGACGCGAACTGCACGGTGCACTTCTGGATTCCGAATTACTCGCTGCCGTCTATCTGGAACTGCTGGGCGGGCGGCAACACGGGATGGATTTGGCCGCGGATGCCACCGCCAGGGGCGCAGACGCTCCGGATGGCGGCGCAGATAAGAGCGGTGCCAGTCAGGCCGGGATAAGCGGCCGGCGCGAGGCCCGCGCACACGCTGCCAGCGCCGAAGAACTGGCCCGGCACCAGGAATTTCTCGGAAAGATCAAGGATCCGATCTGGCTCCGGGCGTAAGCAGCGGCGTCAGTCGGTTTTGATTTCGGCTTCGGTGCTTGCTTCGGCGGCCTGGGCGGCTGCGCCCTGCTCCTGAATGCGGCGATGATACATGGCGACGAAGTCGACAAGCCCCAGCATGACCGGGGGGAAGCCGCCGTCACGGGTAACATCGGCAATGATGTTGCGGGCGAACGGGAACAGCAGCCGCGGGCATTCGATCAGCAGAACCGCTTGCAGGTGTTCTTCCGGGACGTTCAGCGTAAAGGTGCCGGCATAGACCAGTTCGAAGATGAAGCCCTTGTGCGTGCCGACGTCGCAATTCGTGTTGATGGTAATCGCTACTTCAAAAAGCTGATTGCCGAGGCTTTCCGCATTGACCCGGATATCGATGTTGATGTCCGGAGACGTTTTCTGCATCTCACCGAAAATACCCGGCGCATTGGGAACCTCGAAGGACATGTCCTTCACATACTGGGCATTGATCACCACCGGCGTGGTTTCGGGGGCGTCGGATTCTGCGGATGCGGGGGTCTGTTCTTCGGCCATTTGGCACTCCTCAAGCGATTGCGGGCTTCTGGTACCATGTCTTTCGGGGATCGACAACTGTGCAGCGCTTTTTATGTGCGGCAGAATCACCGAGAGGAACGCCCCCGTCAGTGTCATTGTAAGAACGAATTATTTCGTTCGTCGTGGATTGTCAGAAGACATGTCATCCTGCCCGGACGGGCTGTTGTCGATTTGATGCTCGGTGTCTGCTGGTCTGCTCGGCTGATCCGTCACGTCCTGATAATCGCCGTCAATGACCGGGCCGCCCCCCGGATGCCGGCCCGGACGGCTGTGACGGTCGTCGCTGCCCCTGCCAAACGGATCGCCTTGTCCGCCAGAATAGGTCTGGCTGGTATAGCGTACATTGGCGTTGGTGATTGCGCGTTTGCCGATCTCCCCGGCAAGCCAGTGCCGGAGTGGTGGTACGAAAAGCAGAAACCCGACCGCATCCGTGACGAAACCCGGCGTCAGTAAGAGCGCACCGGCAATCACCAGGCAGACACCGTCGAACAGTTCCTGTACCGGAATCCGGTTTGCCTGCAGATTTTCCTGAATCCGGAACAGAACCGATAATCCCTGCTGGCGCAGCATGGCAGTGCCGATGATCGCGGTCAGAATGACAACACCGATGGTCGACCACATGCCGATCTGTTCGCCGACCTGAATAAAGACCGCGATTTCAACGATGGGAACGGTGATAAACGCTATTAGGGCGATGAATGCCATGGTTGCCTTGTTCCGAAGGGCTGGTGGGCTTATTTAAGACGTATGACAGTGAGCGCAAGCGCTCCGGCGTTTCTTTCTGTCGTTCTGGACGCGGCGGCCTTATGCCGATACCTTGTCCGGGACCGCTAACCGGAGGCGGCAACGTTTGCGCGTCTCGCATACGACAACAGGCAAGGCCCACGGGGTCAAGGATATCATGAGCGGCGAATTTCAATTTTTCGATATCATCATACTGGCGATGATCGCCGGTTTTCTGATCCTGCGGTTGCGCCGGGTACTGGGCCGTCGCGATGGCCACGAAGGCGGCTATGAGGACCGGTTCCGTGACCACGAGCGGGCGGAACAGGACGCTGCTCACGACGACAACAATGTCGTGCAGTTGCCGGATCGTAGCGACAGCGCGGCCGATGCGCCGGCGCTGGATATTGACGACAGAGATCCGTCCGCCGCCGGGTTGACGCAGATCCGGGTTGCCGATCCGGGCTTTACACCGGACGGCTTTACCGAAGGCGCCAAGATGGCCTTTGAAATGATCCTCAACGCCTTTTCGTCCGGCGACCGCAAAACACTGAAGGGATTGTTGAGCCCCGATGTGTACAAGAATTTTGACGAAGCGATTACCGAACGTGAACGGGCCGGTGAAGTGCTCGAAGATACCCTGGTCGGCATTCGTTCCGCAAAAATCATCGAAGCGTTGATGGATGGTCATCACAGTGTGGTGACCGTGAAGTTCGTTTCCGAACAGATCAGTGCGCTCCGTGATGCCGAAGGAAACATCATCGACGGGAATCCGAATGAAGTCATCGATGTGACAGACTTCTGGACGTTCTCGCGCGATACCCGTTCTTCGGATCCGAACTGGACGCTGATCGGCACCGAAAGCAATAACTGAGGTGCGTGTGTCGGGCTGGCGCGGTTCTGATTTGCTGCGGCCGGTCTCGCTTGCGCTGATGCTCACCCTGGCCGGCTGCGCGGATCTGGGCCTGCCGATTCCCGAGCAGACAGAACCGCCGGCAGAAGCCCCGAAGCTGACGCTGGCGGATATCAGTTTTGAGGAACTGGACGGCTGGGACGGCGAAGACTTTGCCGAAGTTCTGCCGGCGTTGATCCGCTCCTGTGACGCGATCGAGAAGAAAAATCCCGACACCCCGATGGGCGATGACGAGCGCATGGGGACCGTCGCCGACTGGCAGGCGATCTGCAAGGATGCCCGGATCATCCGACCCGGCAACCAGATTGAAGCAAAATATTTTTTTGAATCCCGCTTTGTTGTTTACCGGACAGGCAACAACCAGGACCCTGAGGGTCTGTTTACCGGATATTACGAACCGGAAGTGCTGGGCCGGTGGGGGCCGGAAGCCGAGTTTCAGATTCCGGTGTATTCCAGGCCGGAAGATCTTGTATCCATCGACCTCGGGCAGCACCGCGCTGAGCTGAAGGGGACGCACCTTGCCGGGCGCATCGTCGACAACAAGTTGATCCCCTACTACTCACGTGCCGAAATCAATGCCGGCGCTCTGCGGGGCCGCGGGCTTGAAGTGATCTGGCTCGCCGATCCGGTGGATACGTTTTTCATGCATATTCAGGGTTCGGGCCGGGTTCGTCTGCCGGACGGTTCGCATTTACGTCTTGGATATGCAGGCCGTAACGGGCGCCGCTATACCTCTATCGGCCGCGAGCTTGTCGCCATGGGGGCGATGCCGCTCGCTGACGTGACGGCACCGGCAATACGGGACTGGTTGCGGGCGCGGCCGGCTGCGGCAACTGAATTGATGAACAGAAACGA
This sequence comes from Rhodospirillales bacterium, assembly GCA_965227245.1. Classification (GTDB taxonomy): domain Bacteria; phylum Pseudomonadota; class Alphaproteobacteria; order Rhodospirillales; family Casp-alpha2; genus UBA4479. Next base: position 950,532 of record OZ245728.1, read on the forward strand.
GTCCTATGTGTTTTTCCGGGTGGTCGAAGGCGAAGGCCCGATCGGCGGACAGGGTGTAGCGTTGACGCCGGGCCGCAGTCTTGCCGTCGACCGGGCACACATCCCTTATGGTGTCCCGCTCTGGCTTGATACGACCGATCCGCTGACTGACGGCGGCCCGATGCGCCGCCTCGTCATTGCCCAGGATACCGGCAGCGCCATCAAGGGGCCGGTTCGGGGCGATGTGTTCTGGGGCTTCGGCGAAGAGGCCGGCCGCCGTGCCGGGCTGATGAAAGAAGATGGCCGCTATTTCATTTTGTTGCCGAAATCGGCACAGCGTCTCGTGCCGCAGTTCTGACGGTTTGATCCGCCGTTCTTGCCAACATGGAATTGAAAGAACATTCTTGAGCGATGTCCGAAATTAAAAACCCACACGTCGGTCTGTTCGTGACCTGCCTCGTTGATCTGATGCGGCCGGTGGTCGGTTTCGCCACGGTGAAGCTGCTGGAGGATGCCGGATGCAGGGTCGACGTTCCCGAAAATCAGACCTGTTGCGGACAGCCTGCCTACAATTCAGGGGACAAGTCGGATGCGACGGATATTGCCAGGGCCGTGATCCGGACATTCGAGAGCTATGATTATGTCGTTGCGCCGTCCGGGTCCTGTGCGGGCATGATCAAGGATCATTACCCCGAAGCGCTGGCGGGTGATCCGGCGTGGCTGGCGCGGGCCGAAGCGCTGGCGGCAAAAACATATGAGCTGATGTCCTTTCTCAGCGATGTCATGGGCGTTACGACGACAGGTGCTGCGTTTGACGGAACTGTCACGTACCATGATTCCTGTTCCGGGTTGCGGGAACTGGGCATCAAGGAACAACCGCGTGCGCTGCTGGCGTCGGTTGAAGGCCTCAGCATTGCCGAGGGCAAGGAAACGGAAACCTGCTGCGGGTTCGGCGGGCTGTTCTGCGTCAAGTATCCGGACATTTCCGAAAAAATGGTCGATGCGAAGGTCAATGATATCGTGGCCACCGGGGCCGGGACCGTGCTGGCGGGCGATCTCGGTTGCCTGATGAACATCGCCGGGCGGTTGCAGCGCCGCGGTGTGCCGGTCAGGGCCCGCCATGCGGCGGAAGTCCTCGCCGGGATGACGGCGGCGCCGGCCATCGGCGAGCCGCAGGACAGTGAAATGGGCGGGAACTGACACGCACATGCAACCGACATCCCCGCAATTCAAACAGAACGCCCGCGATGCCATCGCCGATGATCCGCTGCAGGCGGCACTGGCCAAGCTGGCCGTCGGCTTTCCCATGCGCAGACTCGAAGCGGCGGCACGGCTGCCGGAGTTCGAAGGGCTCCGCGACCAGGCCCGGGACATCAAGACGCATGTGCTGGAAAACCTGGACCATTATCTCGAAGCCTACGAACAGAAAGTCACCGAAAGCGGTGGTCATGTGCACTGGTGTCGTGATGCCGAGGAAGCGCGAAACACCATTCTCGACATCTGCCGCAAGGCAAATGCAAAGACCGTCACCAAAAGCAAATCCATGATCAGCGAGGAAATCGCGGTCAATGCGTTCCTCGAGGAAAACGGCATCGAGCCGGTTGAAACCGATCTTGGCGAATACATCATTCAGCTGCGCAAGGAACCGCCGAGCCATATCATTGCCCCGGCGATCCATCTGTCGAAAGAGCAGGTCGCGGAAACCTTTCGCAATGCGCATCTCGATCTCGCCGCCGACCGCTCGCTGGTCGAGCCCCGCGCTCTGCTGGAAGAAGCCCGTGCCAAGCTTCGCGAAAAGTTTCTCGGTGCCGATGTCGGCCTGACCGGGGCCAATATGCTGATTGCCGAAACCGGCACCAACGTTCTGGTCACCAATGAAGGCAACGCGGATCTCACCAACAACCTGCCCCGCGTCCACGTGGTGATCGCCAGCATCGAAAAGATCGTCCCGACGCTGGAAGATGCCTCGACCATTCTCCGGGTTTTGGCGCGCTCGGCGACCGGACAGGACATATCCGTCTACACCACGTTCTGTACGGGGCCGAAACGTCCCGAGGATCTGGACGGACCCGAGGAATATCATGTCGTTCTGCTGGATAACGGCCGTAGCGACATGATCGGGTCGGAATTTCACGAAATGCTGCGCTGTATCCGCTGCGGCGCCTGTCTCAATCACTGCCCGATCTACAAATCCGTCGGCGGACATGCCTATGGATGGGTCTATTCCGGGCCGATGGGCGCGGTTCTGATCCCTAATCTGATCGGCATGGAAGAGGCACAGCACCTGCCGAACGCCTCAACGCTCTGCGGAAAATGCGAAAGCGTCTGTCCGATGCGCATTCCGCTGCCGAAAATGCTGCGAAAATGGCGCGAACGGCAGTTCAAGGCCGAAATCGGCTCCCCTACGGCGCGGTGGGCATTGAAGGGCTGGGCCTGGCTGGCGAAAAGGCCGGCGCTCTACCGGATGGCGATGAATGCGGGCGTGGCCTTTCTGGGACAGATCGGCGGGCGTGGCCGGTTCAGGTCCTTGCCCCTCGCCGGAGGCTGGACATCAAAGCGGGATCTGGCCGCGCCGTCCGGCGACACATTTATCAGTCAATACCACAAAGGCGTGCGCGGGGATCAAAGCGGTGCGCTTAAACGTGGGAGGGTGCATCAATGAGTGCCCGTGAAGACATCCTGGTGAAGCTGAAGTCCAAATTAGGGCATTCTAATGCGCCTAATGGCAGCAACCCGGCCTTGAGGCATATTCAAGAGCATCAGAAAAATCTTATTCCAGCGCGCGGTGATCTTGATAAAGCGCAACGCATTGATCTTTTTTGTCAGGAAGCAGTGCGCGTCAATGCTACGATTAATCTGTTGACCTCATTTGATGAAGTGCCGGATCAGGTCAGCGCCTATCTTCGCGAACGCCAGTTACCGGCGAAAATCAAAATCGCACCCCACCCAGCGCTGAAAAACCTTAACTGGCAGCAACAGACGTCACTCATGGTTGATGAAGGCCGGGGGGCCGGTGATGACGGGGTGTCGGTCAGCATGGCCTATGGCGGTGTCGCTGAAACCGGGACACTCGTTATGTCGTCCGGTCCGGAAACCCCGACGTCTTTGAATTTTCTGCCGCTGGATCATATCGTCGTCGTACAGGCGGATGACATTGCCGGGAACTACGAGGCGGTCTGGGAACGTATCCGTAACGCGTCCGGCCCCGGCAAGCTGCCCCGGACCGTCAACTGGATCACCGGGCCATCCCGCACCGCGGATATTGAGCAGACCCTTCTGCTGGGTGCGCATGGGCCGCAGCGACTGCATATTCTGATCGTCGATCAGCCCGGGGCCTAGCATATGGGCGGCAGCAAGCGTGTCCGCCGCCGATCGCTCAGTGCCGAGGACAAGGCGCTCTGGGAACATGTGACCCGGAAAGTGCGCCGCGTCGATACCGATAAAATGGGCTCGCTCCTGCCGGATGATGATGCCTCCCCCGAACCGGCCAACCCCTCCCGTGCAAGCAAACCAAAGCGTGGTCCGGTCTTGCCGCCGGAGCCGCCCGCGCCGCGCCCGCAACCGCCGGTTCAGCTGCAACACGGCAGCCCAGCCGGGATGGATCGCCGGACTGCGCAGCGTCTCAAGCGCGGCAAGCTCGATGTCGAAGGGAAGATCGACCTGCACGGGCATACGCAAAAAGCTGCGCACCGTGAGCTGGAAAACTTCCTGTACGCCCGCTTCATGGCCGGATCCAGGACGGTTCTGGTGATTACCGGCAAGGGCGACACGCTTGGCGGCCGTCCCGGCGTACTCCGGGAATCCGTGCCGCGCTGGTTCAATGAAATGCCGATGCGCCAATGGGTTGCGGGGTTTTCTTACGCCGCGCCGAAAGATGGCGGCGATGGCGCCTTGTATGTACGTCTGAAACGCCGAAAACCATCTGGCGGGTAAAGACCGTCTCTGGCGATAATTTATTAAGAATTAGAAGCTTACAGTAGGTTCATGACTCCGTTTGGTAAACGTGTGCGTGAACACCGTATGGCGCGGCACATAACGCTGAAACAGATGGCCGCAGACCTTGGTGTCTCGGCAGCGTATTTCTCCGCGCTTGAACACGGTCATCGCGGCCGCCCCAGTTCCGGTCTGGTCGCGCAGATCTGCGGGTATTTTGAGCTGATGTGGGATGAGGCCGAAGAGATCAAGCGCCTGGCCGAACTGTCGCATCCGAAGGTGACGGTCAACACGGCGGGTCTCAGCCCGAAAGCGACCGAGCTTGCCAATCTCCTGGCGGAAAACATCGAGGAAATGGACGAAGACACCCTCGATTGGGTGATTGCCGAGGTCAAACTGCGGATCGGCACCCGGCCCGAAGGCCCGACGCACTAATTCTTATTTTCTTCTGACAACACCGGCGCGTAAGTTCCGCACTCCCCGCATGAAGAGAGCCTAAAGAATAAACTTCGAGACGTCGGCATTCCGCGCCAGGTCGGAGACCTGTTTCTTGACGTATTCTGCGTCGATGACGAGTTCCTCACCGCTTTTTTCCGATGCGGTGTAGCTGATCTCTTCCAGAAGCTTCTCCATCACCGTATGCAGGCGCCGCGCCCCGATGTTTTCAACCCCCTGGTTGATTTCGGCGGACAGGTCGGCAATTTCGGCGATGGCGTCGTCGCTGAAGGAAATCTTCAGCTCTTCGACCGCCATCAGGGCCGTGTACTGCTTGACCAGGCTGGATTCCGGCTCTGTCAGAATGCGCACGAAGTCGTCACGGGTCAGGGCATTCAGGTTGACGCGGATCGGCAGGCGTCCCTGAAGTTCCGGCAGCATGTCGGACGGCTTGGCGATGTGAAACGCCCCGGAAGCGATGAACAGGATATGGTCCGTCTTTACCGGCCCGTGCTTGGTGGCGACCGTTGTGCCTTCGATCAGCGGCAGCAGATCGCGCTGCACGCCTTCGCGGCTGACATCGGCGCCCTGCCGGTCGGAACGCGCCGTGATCTTGTCGATTTCATCCAGAAACACGATGCCGTTGTTCTCGACATTGTCGATCGCGTTCTTCAGCATCTCTTCCTCGTCGAGAAGCTTGTCCGCTTCTTCTCGGAGCAGGACATCATATGAATCCTCGACGGTGATTTTCTTCTTCTTGGTCTGTTGGCCGAAGGCCTTCCCCAGCATGTCGTTGAGGTTGATCATGCCCATCTGCGCACCGGGCATGCCGGGAATATCCATGGTCGGCATGCCTGCGCCGCTGGTATCGGCCAGCTCGACCTCGATTTCCTTATCGGCCAGTTCGCCGTTGCGCAGTTTGGTGCGGAATTTTTCTTTCGTTTCCTTTGATGCGCCCTCACCGACCAGGGCCTCGACGACACGGTTTTCAGCGTTCAGTTCCGCCTTCGCCTCGACGCGTTTACGCATCTGCTCGCGGCTCATGTGCAGCGCCATTTCCAGCAGATCGCGGACGATCTGTTCCACGTCGCGGCCGACATAGCCGACCTCGGTAAACTTGGTGGCTTCGACCTTGATGAACGGGGCCTGCGCCAGCTTGGCCAGCCGCCGGGCGATCTCGGTCTTGCCGACGCCGGTCGGGCCGATCATCAGAATGTTCTTGGGCAGGACTTCCTCGCGCATGTTGTCGTCAAGCTGCTGGCGGCGCCAGCGGTTGCGGAGCGCAATGGCGACGGCCTTCTTGGCGTCTTTCTGACCGATGATGTAACGATCCAGTTCCGAAACGATTTCGCGCGGGGTGAAATTACTCATAGTTTTTCAATCACGACGTTGGTGTTGGTGTAAACGCAGATATCGGCGGCGACCGCCATGGCTTTCCTGGCAATGTCTTCGGCGCTGAGGTCTTCGCGGTCGTAGAGCGCACGTGCCGCCGACAGGGCATAGTTGCCGCCCGATCCGATCCCCATCAAGCCGTCGGGGGGTTCAAGGACGTCGCCGTTCCCGGTCAGGATCAGCGACACATCCTTGTCGGCGACGGCCATCATTGCTTCGAGCCGGCGCAGATAACGGTCGGTGCGCCAGTCCTTGGCCATTTCGACGGAAGCCCGCATTAGTTGGCCCGGATACTGATCCAGTTTGCCTTCAAGGCGCTCGAACAGGGCAAATGCATCCGCAGTGGCACCCGCGAAACCGGCGATGACCTGATCGCCGGACAGGCGGCGCACCTTGCGGGCGTTGGCCTTGACGATGGTATCGCCGAGGCTCACCTGCCCGTCGCCGGCGATCACGACAGAGCCGTTCTTGCGAACCGACAGAATGGTCGTCGCATGCCAGGATGTGGTGGGCGCTTCGTTGCTCATGGTGGTTCCTCGTCCGGGGGCGGGGCTGGGCGGATTGAATTGATAACCTATGTGGTCCGATCCGGGCGGTGGGTCAAGTATGGGGTCAAGGCAATGGCTATTCATGGGTTGTGGTGACGGGGCGAACATGCGCACGCAGCGGATGACGCTCGGGGCTGGCAGAGCGGGGACCAACCTGCTAGAAGAACGTCGACTTTTGCAGGAGACCTGAACGATGCGCACAGCGACCATCGAACGCAAAACCAAGGAAACCGAGATTTCCGTCAGTCTCGATCTCGACGGCAGCGGAATCTACGATGTCTCGACCGGGATCGGTTTTCTCGATCACATGCTGGAACAGCTGTCCCGGCACAGTCTGATGGACCTGACCGTCAAGGCGAAGGGTGACCTGCATATCGATTTTCATCACACCACCGAGGACACCGGTATCGCGATCGGGGAAGCGTTTTCCAAGGCATTGGGGGATCGCAAGGGCATCACACGTTATGCCAGCGCCCTGATCCCGATGGATGAAACGCTGAGCCGTGTCGCGCTGGATATTTCCAACCGGCCGTACCTCATCTGGCGTGTCGATTTCACCAAACCGAAACTCGGCGATATGGATACGGAACTGTTCAAGGAATGGTTCCAGGCTTTCGCCCAGGCAGCGGGCATCACGCTGCATGTCGAAAACCTGTATGGCGAGAACAATCACCATATCGTCGAATCCTGCTACAAGGGTCTGGCACGCGCCTTGCGGGACGCGATCGAGATCGATCCCCGCAAGGCCGATGAGGTGCCGTCGACCAAGGGCGTGCTGTAGCTTTTCAGGAGTAGGCGCGTCGATGCGGCTTTATTCGGTATATCTCCTGGGTCACGGCAGGTCACCCTGCGACGACCTTGTTCTCGTCAAGGAAGGGTTTTCCTGGCCGGGCTTTGTGTTCACGTTCCTCTGGGCGCTGTGGACACGCATGTGGCTGCCGGCGATGGTGATCTTCAGCGTGGTCGTTCTCGCCGGGTGGGGCGTGCGACAGTTCCATCTCGGTGAAAACTTTGAAGCCGGCGTGACGGTGCTGATCTCGTTCGCCATCGGCCTTGTCGGCAATGACCTTCGCCGCTGGTGGCTCGACCACAAGGGATATCAGGAAGTCTGCATAGTCTCGGGCAGGAATGCCGAAGACGCGACGCGCCGGTTCCTCGACAATGCCGATATCGACAGTGACGGCATATACCCGGGCGTCTTTCGATGAGCGTGGTGATCGTAGATTACGGTTCCGGCAACCTGCGCTCCGCCGCCAAGGCGTTTGAGCGGGCCGTCAAGGAAGCCGGTCTTTCGGATAAGGTGATGGTGTCACGTGATCCCTATGCCGTACGCCTGGCCGACCGTGTCGTGCTGCCCGGGGTCGGTGCGTTTGCGGACTGCAAGCGCGGGCTTTGGGCCGTCGATGGCATGGCCGAAGCGATCCGTGAGCATGTCGAGGTGCAGGGTAAGCCGTTTTTCGGGATCTGCGTCGGCATGCAGTTGATGGCGAGCCGGGGGCTTGAGCATGGGGAAACCGACGGCTTTGGATGGATTCCGGGCGAAGTCGGGAAAATCGCACCGTCGGATCCGAGCCTGAAAATTCCGCACATGGGCTGGAACGAGCTGACGATCCCCGACAATCCTCACCCGTTGTTCGACGGTGTGGATTCCGGCATGCATGTTTATTTCGTGCACTCATATCATCTGCAGGCATCAGATCCGGCGCATGTTCTGGCAAGCGTCGATTATGGCGGGCCGATCACCGCATCGGTGGGCCGTGACAATATGATCGGCACCCAGTTCCATCCGGAAAAAAGTCAGGTGGCGGGTCTGCGCATCATCTCCAATTTTCTGCGGTGGACGCCATGATCTTTTTTCCGGCAATCGATCTCAAGGCGGGGCAATGCGTACGGCTGGTGCATGGCGACATGGAACAGGCGACCGTCTTCAATGACGATCCCGCAGCGCAGGCCAGGTCCTTCGCCGATGCCGGTTGCACGTGGCTGCACATGGTCGATCTTGACGGCGCCTTTGCCGGCAAGCCGGAAAACGCCGACGCCGTGACCGCCGTGCTGGGCGCGGTCGATATCAAGGTCCAGCTGGGTGGCGGCATCCGCGACATGCAGACCATCGAAAACTGGCTTGAACGCGGTCTGGCGCGGGTCATCCTCGGGACCGTTGCCGTGCGCGATCCCGATCTGGTGATGGCTGCATGCAAGGCCTTCCCCGGTCATGTTGCGCTCGGGATCGATGCCCGGGACGGATATGTCGCCGTGCAGGGCTGGGCCGAGGCGACGAAACTGAAAACCGAAGAGCTGGCGAAGCGGTTCGAGGATGCCGGTGCTGCGGCGCTGATCTTTACCGATATCGGACGCGACGGCGCCATGCAGGGCCCGAACCTGGACGCGACCCTGTCGCTTGCGGATGCCGTCGACATTCCGGTTATTCTGTCGGGCGGGGTCTCGTCGATGGATGACCTGCGCGCCGTTATCGCGGGTGATCGGGGCAAGCTCGAGGGAGTCATTTCCGGGCGTGCCGTCTATGACGGGCGCATTGATCCGACGGCGGCAGTGAAGCTGTTGGCGGAGGCCGCCTGATGCTCAAGGTGCGGATCATTCCCTGTCTGGACGTGGATCAGGGCCGCGTCGTCAAAGGGGTCAACTTTGTCGACCTTGTCGATGCCGGTGATCCCGTTGCGCAGGCGCGGGTCTATGATGCCGCCGGAGCGGACGAACTCTGTTTTCTCGATATCACCGCCAGTCACGAAAACCGCGAAACCATTTTCGATGTCGTGGCGCGGACGGCGGAACAGTGCTTCATGCCGCTGACCGTCGGCGGCGGGGTGCGGACCACGGATGATATCCGCAAGCTTCTGCTGGCCGGTGCCGACAAGGTATCGATCAATACCGCCGCCGTTCATAATCCCGATTTTGTGCGCGAAGCGGCGGAAAAGTTTGGCACCCAATGCATCGTCGTCGCCGTTGATGCCAAGGCCACGGCACCGGAAAAATTTGAAATCTTCACCCACGGCGGGCGCCGGGAAACAGGACTGGACGCAGTTGAGTGGGCGGTGCGGATGCAGGAGCTGGGCGCCGGAGAAATTCTGCTGACGTCCATGGACCGGGACGGCACCAAGCAGGGCTTCAACCTGCCGTTGACCCGCGCCGTGTCCGATGCGCTGACGATTCCGGTGATTGCGTCGGGCGGCGTCGGCAACCTCGATCATCTGGTCGAAGGCGTAACCGAGGGCCATGCGTCGGCGGTACTTGCCGCCTCGATTTTTCATTTCGGCACGTATACGATTAACGAAGCCAAAGCGCACATGAAAGCCGCCGGTGTGGCAATCCGCGAAACCTGAGGACCGGACCATGACCGCAGAAAATTCAGCCGATATCTTGGCCCGCCTGTTCGCCGTGATCGAAAGCCGCAAGGGCGGCGATGCAGATAGCTCCTATACCGCCAAGCTGCTGGCCGGCGGGGCGCCGAAGATCGGTAAGAAGCTGGGCGAGGAAGCGACCGAAGTGACCATTGCCGCTTTGTCCGAAGGCCCCGATGCCGTGGCCCGTGAAAGTGCCGATCTGCTTTACCACCTTTTGGTGATGTGGTCGGCCATGGGATTGACGCCCGAGGACGTCTATGCCGAGCTTGCGAAACGGGAAGGCACGTCAGGTATCGACGAAAAAAACAGCCGCACATAATCGATGAGCCGGGGAACGAAAACATGGCCTACGACATGATCTATGATCCGCAAAACATCTTCGCCCGGATCATTCGTGGCGAGATTCCCTGCGACAAGGTTTACGAGGACGAACATACCCTCGCCTTCAATGACATCACTCCGCGCGCCCCGGTGCATGTGCTGGTCATCCCCAAGGGTGCGTATGTGAACCTGATCGATTTTCACACCAACGCTTCGGATGCGGAAATCGCTGCGCTGATGCGTGCCGTGGGCAAGGTTGCGGCGATCACCGGCATCGATGAAACCGGTTACCGCATCCTTTCCAACAACGGCGAGGACGCCAACCAGGAAGTTCCTCATCTGCATATCCATGTTCTCGGCAAGCGGAATCTGGGCAGCATGCTCGGGCCTCCGAAAAAAGACGGTTAATTCCAGATAATTCCCGGATATACCCTATCTGTTGCGGTTTTGATGCGCTAAGATACAGTATCTTGAGTTCTTCAAAGAGACGCGCGGATGGCGACACGCCCCGAAATTGAACGTGTAGAGCTGCCCGGCATTCCCGGACAGCCTGAGATACTGAAGCTGCCGCCGAGCGGTCCCGTGATCGTGCCGGGCGGCGGGCTGATGACCGACGCCGTCTTCGCCCGTGTCGACGGGGATCTGCTGATCGAGCTTTCCGACGGCGCACGTCTGATCGTCCGGGACTACTTCTTTGCAAAAACGCCGCCGCCTCTGGCCACGGATGCCGGTGCGCACCTTGGGCATGATGTGGTATCGGCGCTGGCGGGGATCGATGCGGCGGAAACGCCGACGGTTACGGCGGTTGCGGCTCCCATCGGCCGGGTCGAGACCCTGACCGGCGATGTTGGAATCGTGCATGCGGACGGGACGCGCACGGAAGCCGAAGTCGGCACGTTGCTGGCGCGCGGCGACAGGATCGAAACCGGTGCCGATGCCAATGCCGGGATGCTTTTTGCGGATCAAAGTACGTTTTCCGTCGGTAGCCATGCGCGCGCGGTTCTCGACGACCTGGTCTATGATCCCGACAGCGGCGCACAGCATGCGACATTCATCGTGCAGCAGGGCACGTTCTCGTTTTCCGGGGGCGGGATATCCCAGCAGGACGGCGCGTTCCTGATCAAGACCCCTGCGGCGACGCTGCATATCGACGGTGCCTCCGGTGCCGGCCGGGTCGAGGCCGACGGCGGCACAATGGTCACGTATCTCCGTGCCGACGATGTCGGCGCCGGTGCGATCCGTGTCGAGAACCCGGGCGGGGCAGAGGTCCTCGACAATTCCTATGAAGGGCTGATCGTCGACGATTATTTCACCAGGCCGAGCGGGGTGCTCCGGCTCGGGCCGCGCGATACGGCAGAACATTATGGCGATGCCATCACGGCGCTGCCCGATGCGCACGCGATCATGCCGACGTCTCTGTTGTCGGCGGAACGCGGTGCCGATCCTGCCAGCCGGGCGCTCGCCAAGGAAGCGGATGAAGCCGGCTTCGGCCGGGACGCGGCTGATGGACCGGGGCTGGAAAACACCGTCCAGGTCGATCGCGACACGGCCTTTGAAATCGCGGCACGCAAAGCCGCCATCGCCGCTTCCGCCCGCGATGCCGCTGACGAGGCGCTCCGTGATGCCGCTACGGCGGAACAGGCGGCACGCCGTCAGGCGGCGGACGCACATGCCCAGGCAAATGAAAAACTCACCGACGCTGAAGAATTGCGGCGTCAGGCGCTGCAGGTTCTGCAGGAATCCGAGCAGCGTGACCGGGCCTTCGAGCAGTCGATCCGTGAGTCAGAAGATGCCCTGCGTGCTGAAGACGCTGCTGCCCGTGCCGTCGCCGAAACCGATCTGGCGGAAGCCCAGGCGGCGGAGCGTCTGGCGGCGGCCGAGGATGCGGTGCGCCGGGCGCTGGAAGCGGCAGAGCAGGCCCGCAACGAAGCGCTGCAAATTCTTGAAGAGGCAAAACAGAAGGAAGCCGCATTCGCCGAAGCGCAGCGTGCAGCGGCGGCGGCACGAGAAGCCGAGGAGGCCCGCGCCCTCGCGGTTGCAGAGGCGGATGCCGCCGAGGAGGCTGCGGCGGCAGCCTTGCGTGCGGCGGAAGCTGCGGCACAATCCGCGGCCCGAGACGCGGAAGTTGCTGAACGTGTCGCCCAGGAAGCCAGCACGGCAGCAGAGGTTGTGGAAACCGTGGTCGAGCGGGAACTGGCAGCCATTGACCCGGATCTGCTGAAACCGCCGTCGCCGGATGATCCGTCGAGCACCCGGGGCGACTGGCTCACACGCACCAACGCTTCGATCAATGTTGCAAGCGCGGCGCTTGATGCCGGTGAAGCGGCAGCCCGCGAAGCCTACCGCGAAGCCCTGCGTGAAGGGTCCAGCATCGAAGAGGCGCTGGAACGCGCGATTATTGCCGCCGAGGCCTATGGTGGCGCGAAGGCAGCGGACCTTGTCATCGCCGCGGGTCCGGACGGGCTGGTCGAAGAAGGCGAACAGGAGGGCGGGACGCTGATCGCCGGGGGTGGTGGTGGTGGCTTCGTCGGTGATGCCGGTGCGACGGATGCTGTCGGAACGGACGTCCTGATCGGGGGAGCGGGTGCGGATACACTGGGCGCTGCGGGCGGCGGCGGATATGGCGGCATTGACGGTCTTTTCGGTTTCGGCTTCCGGTTCACGCCGATCGTCATCAGGCTGTCGAAGAAAGACGATGACGATGATGACCGCGATGAGCCGGTGACGCTGACGACATCGCAGACCGCCGTTACGGATGTGCTGATAGGGACAGCACTGGCGGATTTTCTGGTCGGCACGAATGCGCAGACAACAGTGTCCGGACAGGAAGGGGCCGACTTCATATATGGGGATACGCCGACCAACCTGCTGTCGGGGACACATAACATTTCCAACACGCTGACCAATCCGACCTTCGATGCGTCTGGTAGTGATGATCTGATTGCCGGTGGTGCCGGGGATGACAGTATCTGGGGCGGCGCCGGAAACGACACGCTCTACGGTGACGTTCCCGACGATGACAGCGCCTTCGGCGTTTCACTGGGCAGTGCCGGCAACGGCGCCGACGTCATCTACGGGGGCGACGGCGCGGACACCATCCACGGCAACGGCGGGTCTGATACCCTTTATGGGGAAGATGGAGACGATACCTTCGTCATGGGCGATGACGACGGTGCCGCGGATACGGTGTGGGGCGGCGATAACGGTGCGGATGCCGGGACGGACACGGTTGATTTTGCGAATGCCGGCGCGGGGGTTTCAATTGATCTTGCGGCCGGGACGGCCACAGGCGCGACGACGGGCAACGACACGCTCAACGGCATCGAAAACGCTACCGGTACCGGGTTCGACGACACGATCAGCGGATCGGTGGCAGACAATTCCCTGGTTGGCGGCGGCGGTGCCGATACGCTGAGCGGGCTTGCCGGGGCGGATAACATCTTCGGGTATGCCGGTGACGATGTGCTGATCGGCGGTGAAGGCGTCGACAATCTGACCGGCGGCACGGGTGCGGATGAATTTCGCTTCGAAGGCGGCAGCGGTGCGACGGCGCTGGAAAAAGTGACATCTCTGGGCACCGACGTGATCCATGATTACAACGCGTCCGAAAATGATCTGTTCATGTTGTCGGATGGTGACTTCAATCTCGGCAATGCGGGCACGCTGACCGACAACGTCAATTATTTCGAAGCCGACAGTACGTCGATTTCCAGCATTGCACAGGACCTGTCCGGCGGGGTCGCCAATGCCGGTGTCGTGATCATCGGCTCGGCCAACGGGGGCGATGGCGCGGAGGTCTGGTACACCGACAACGCCGCGGCGATGACCGACAGCAATTCCTATCAGATCGCCAATGTGACCGGCGCCGACAGGTCGACAATTGATGCCGGCGATTTCAATTTGAAGAGCTAAAATCCACCCTTCATCAGGGAGAGAATTTCATTCAGGACGGTTAATACCGGTCCAACAAATGGGTTTCTGGTGAATTTTTTACCGAAGAATTTTTCCAGACTGTCTTTGCCCGTTTTAGTGTCTTCTATGGCTTCATCGGCGGCATCTGAAGTTTCTAGCAATGGAAAGGATTCTTCTGCGGCTGCGGATACGCCACTTGCTAGGCGTAAGTTTCTATTTGTGATTGCGATAATTTCTCTTTGCAGAAGTTCCATAACGAATTGTCCCTGATCTCCAATCTCGCGTATCGTTTGATCAACGACATCAGGAACTTCTTGAATGACTTCTTCCGCCGTCAGGCTCTCCACGATTTCATGGCATATTTTTTGTAAGTCTGTCGCATACGTGTTCTCACCGGCATAAGACTGATCAATTTTGTAGTCGGTAATGGTTTTTACAGATTCAAAGAATCTACGCCAGGTCACACTCCAATCACCCTGATCGTCTCTGCTAGAGCCGAAATCATGACCACCGCCAAAACCCTGCTCTGCTTCATTGTCATGCATAATCTCGCCCATCAGATCACCTCACAGATTTGCTTGGGAAAAAAAGTATATTACAAAGGTAACCTTAACTCTACTTCTGGTTACTTTTAGCATTATTTTTCTCTTTCTTCTTTAGGCTTGCAAGGCTGGCCTAATCTCCCGTCCCGGCTGAAGTCGCCGATAGCTGAGCGCTTCGGCGATGTGCACGCGGCTGACGCGTTCCGCGCCGTCGAGATCAGCCAGGGTGCGTGCGACCCTGAGCACACGATGGTAACCACGTGCCGACAGGCCGAACGCGGCCACGGCGTCGGCCATCAGTTGCCGTCCGGGATTGTCGGGGGCGGCGATGGCTTCAAGAGCCTGCCCGTCGATCGCGGCATTGGTGAGCGGGGTCCCCGGACCGTGTGCTTCGGCCCGCATCCGTTGTCTGCACCGTGCTGTGGCAACCCGTCCGGCGACTTCGGCGCTGCTTTCACCCGGCGCCGGCAGACCAAGATCGGCGGGGTTCACGGCGGGCACCTCGATCACGATATCCATGCGATCGATCAGCGGGCCGGATATTTTGGCCTGATAATCGGCGCCGCATTTCGGAGCACGTGAGCACGCCGCGCCGGGATCGGCGAGATGCCCGCAGCGACACGGGTTCATCGCCGCGACAAGCTGGAACCGTGCCGGATAAACGACATGGGCGTTGGCGCGGGCAATACTGACACGGCCGGTTTCCAGCGGCTGCCTGAGGGCTTCGAGGGCTTGCCGATGAAACTCCGGCAGTTCATCCAGGAACAGGACCCCCAGATGCGCAAGGGAGATTTCGCCCGGACGCACGCGATGCCCGCCGCCGACAAGTGCGGCAACGCTGGCGGAATGGTGTGGATCGCGAAACGGGCGGCGGTGGGTCAGCCCGCCGTCGGGAAGTTCTCCGGCCAGCGAATGCACCATCGACACTTCAAGAATTTCCCGTGTCGTCAGCGGCGGTAGCAGCCCGGCCATGCGGTGGGCCAGCATCGACTTGCCCGACCCCGGGGGGCCGATCATTAGAAGGTTGTGTCCTCCGGCAGCGGCAACTTCGAGTGCCCGCTTGGCTGTTTCCTGACCCTTGACGTCTATCAGGTCCGGATAGTCCGGCAGATCGTCATAGAGCCGTGCTTCGGGGGCCGGCAGGATATGCGTGCCCTTGACGTGATTGATCAGCGACAGCAGATCCGCGGCGGCGATGACCTCCAGATCACCGGCCCAGACCGCTTCGCTGCCCTGCGATCTGGCACAGACGAAACATTTCGCATTCGCCGCGGCATGAATGGCGGCGGGCAGGACGCCCAGTGACGACGCGATGGTGCCGTCCAGGCCAAGTTCACCCATCGCCGTCATGCGGGCCGTTTCATCCGCCGACAGTACTCCCATGGCGCCCAGCAGACCGATGGCGATCGGCAGATCGAAATGGCTGCCTTCCTTGGCGACATCGGCAGGGGCGAGATTGACGGTGATCCGCTTCGGCGGTAACGCGAGGCCCATGGCATTCAGCGCGGCGCGGACCCGCTCACGGCTTTCCGCCACGGCCTTGTCCGGCAGCCCGACGATATGAAACGCCGGCAGGCCCGACGCCATCTCGACCTGCACATCGACATCCAGAACATCGATCCCCTGAAATGCGACCGTGCCGACCCGTGCCACCATGATTCTGTCCCCGTTCGTTCCCGTTTCGGGGATCTATGAAAGGACTGGCCGGGTTTTATGCGTTGCGGATGGAAAATTTACCGCTCAGGCTGCCTTCAGGATCAGATCGCTCAGCCCATTCGGTGTTTTCATCACCTCGGCCAGCCGGGTCAGACTTTCGTCAACGGCATCCGCCAGCTTCTCGGCGCCGCCAAACGCGGCAACGGTATCGGGTGGCAGGAACTTGATCATCAGCGCTGCCGTGCCGGGCGGCAGGCCTGCGAAATGCACGGAAACGATGCCGTAGTCGCGCAGCATGATCATTGCCAGTCCGGCGGTCGCCTCGTAAGGGACGCACGGCACGTCTGTGATCCCTGCCCGCTCCATCGACATCTCCAGAATATCATCAGCGGTCAGCTGGACGATCACCGGGGTTTCCATAACCCGGTTGCCGCCGAGCTTCTGTTTCAGATGTTCTCCTACTTCCTTTGTCATGGCGACGCGTTCGCGCACCTTGTCGGGGCTGTAGTTGCGAAGGCTTTCGACCACGGCGGGATAGAGCATTTGCCGGGCCTCGACGCCCATCTCGTAAGCACGCGCGCGGATCTTCGCGACAAGATCCCGGTTGCCGCCCAAAAGCCCGAGCCGGGGTCCGGTGGTGCCGTACTTGTCCATCCCCGTTGCGCCGACATCGACGCCAAGTTCGAGCAATCGGGGCTGATCGAAACAGGCCGGGCCGATGCGCGCACCGCCGGCGTCGTCGACGATGATCCTGGCCCCCTTGGCGCGGGCCAGCCTGACGATTTCGACCAGATCCGTCTCGGGGAGAATTTCGTAAGTCACTGCGAGACGGGTGACGAACACTACGTCGACACGGTCGTTTTCCTCGAGCGCTTTCCGGAACGCACCAAGCCCGGTGGTATCGGTGAATGTGCCGCCGCCATGCGCAACCGCGCGTTTGACGGCCGGATGGGAATAGCTCGGAGAGACCCCGATCACGACATCGCCGACGTTGATCATCACGTCCGCCGCCGTCAGCAGCGCCGACGTCAGCCGGTTAAAGACGAAGATATCATGCTTCGCCGGATCACCGCCGAGATGCTCTAGGCCGAGTTCAGTCACGTCATCCGTGAACAGCGCCGACGCGATCTCATCGTCCATGACGGAGAGATCGACGTCCTCCAGTTGCAGGTTCCGTTCCAGCCCGCTCAACAGATAGACACTCTTTTCGCCAAGCTCCTTGCGTCGGCGGCGGATGTGCGCCCACGCGGTCTTGAGTTTGATGATGTCGTCGGCGGTGCCGGGCAGGATGTCCCCCCGGGCATAGCTGAGGCCGGGGGCGAACGAATTACCGAAGCGATCTTTAGCCATGAATTTAACTCACCTTGCTCGTGCTTGTGCAGCTTCCAATGTTGAATTGATATTAACGAGGCTATCAAAGGTATCTGAAACCACATAACGCGATTATTTCATCGCCTAGATGAAATAAACTCATTAATAATAGATAATGACCGCGCCACCCAGACCATCGCTGAATGCCATCCGTGCTTTTGAGGCGGCGGCCCGTCTGGGCGGGTTCAAGGCTGCCGCCGACGAACTGCATGTGACGCCGTCTGCTGTCAGTCATCAGATCGCAAATCTTGAACGTGAACTTGGCGTGGCGCTGTTTCATCGCCACGGCCGCCATATCAACATGACGGCGCCTGGGGAACTTTACTGGCGGCGTGTACACGATGCGCTGAATACGCTGGTCCATGCCGCCGATGGTATCGCAGACGCCGCCGGACAGGGGATCTTGAGCGTTGTCGCCGCGTCGAGCTTTGCGGCGAAGTGGCTGATGCCGCGTCTCGACCGGTTTCTGCGCGATAATTCGGATATCCGAGTGCGTGTCGAGCCGGCCGATAACCTGCAGCACCTCGGGGACGCCGACGTCGGTATCTTCTATGGCAGCCCGGTCGGACGCGACCTCGTCGCACGCCAGGTTATCAACGAGAGCGTGCTGGTGCTTTGCGCGCCGGGCCTCAGAGACGGCGACCCGTCCTTGCAGCATCCGGTCGATCTGGCGCGTCATGTGCTGATCCATGCACGTAATCGATTGTCGTGGTCGGACTGGCTGATGCAGAAGGGATTGGGCGACCAAAATGTCGGGCGTGAACTGTTTGTCGAGCGTTCGACACTTGCGATCGACGCCGCGGTTCGAGGGGTCGGCGTGATCCTTGAAAGCGATTTGCTGGCCGCGGATGAAATCCGCGATGGGGGTCTGGTGGAGCCGTTCGGCGCTCGGTTCCGGCTGCCGCCGGCCCCGGCCTACTATGTGGTGACCAGCGATCGCGTTCAGGCGGACGGTCCGGCGCTGGCGTTCGTCGACTGGCTGGCGCAGGAAACGGGAACGGCGTGATGATCATCATTTCGCAGGATATCGCCATCGCAGAGTCCGAGATCGAGGAACGCTTTATCCGATCTCCCGGTCCCGGCGGCCAGAAGGTCAATAAGACCGAAAGCGCGGTGCAGCTCCGCTTTGATGCCCGCCACAGTCCGGCGCTCAGCAATGCACACTATCTGCGCCTGAAGATCTTGGCCGGACGCCGGATGACGGCGGACGGGGTGCTGGTGATTACGGCCAGGCAGTTCCGCACCCAGGAGCTGAACCGCAAGGATGCACTGGACCGGCTGGTCGATCTGATCCGAGAGAGTGCTGCGCCGCCGAAACGCCGCCGGCCGACGAAAACCCCCAAGGCACAGAAGCGTAAACGTCTGGACTCCAAAAAGCGCGTCGGCGAGATCAAGAAAACACGCGGTCGCGTACGCGGCGGCGAGTGATCTTTGGATTCGTCGCCCTGAACTCGATTCAGGGCCCATGAATGTCCGGCGTTCGTTTGCCAGATGTTGGGTGTGAAAGCATAGATCCTGAATCAAGTTCAGGATGACAGTCATGGATGTACCAAGATTTGAATCAAAGCCGCGCTTCAATCGCGTCCCAGATATCGGCCTCCAGGCAGACGTCGTCGAAGCGGTTGATTTCCTGCAGCCCGGTCGGTGAGGTGACGTTGATCTCGGTCATGTAGCCGCCGATGACGTCAATGCCGACGAAGATCATGCCGCGTTTTTTCAGCTCCGGTCCAATGGCGGCGCAGATATCGCGTTCGCGATCCGTGATTTCGGATTTCACCGCCTTGCCGCCGACGTGCATGTTGGAGCGGGCTTCGCCTTCCATCGGCACCCGGTTGGTGGCACCGGCGATCTCGCCGTCGATCAGGATGATCCGTTTGTCGCCGGCGCGGACGTCTTTCAGATACGCCTGCGCAATGATCGGTTCGCGGTACAGCACCGTGAACATTTCCAGAAGCGAGTTCAGGTTTTCATCGCCGGGTTTGATGTGAAACACCCCGGCGCCGCCGTTGCCGTACAGCGGCTTGATGATGATATCCTTGTGCTCTTCGCGGAACGCCAGAATCTGCTTGCGGTCGGAAGCGATCAGGGTCGGCGGCATGAACTCCGGAAAGTGTGTGACGAACAGTTTCTCCGGTGCATTACGGACTTCGCGCGGATCGTTAACGACAAGCGTCTTCGGATGGACGTGCTCGAGCAGATGGGTCGCCGTGATATAGGCCATGTCGAACGGCGGGTCCTGGCGCATCAGCACCACGTCCACATCGTCGGCAAGGTCGATGGTCCGGGTTTCGCCCAGGGTGAAATGATTGCCCTGTTCGCGGCGCAGTTCCATGGGTTCGGCTTCGGCGATGATGCGCCCTTTCGACATCGACAGTTTGCCGGGCGTGTAATGGAGCAGATTATAACCGCGCTTTTGCGCTTCCAGGGCCATGACGAACGTGCTGTCGCCTTTGATATCGATCGAGCTCACATGATCCATCTGGATCGCGACGTTCAGGGTCATGGTTTTGTCCTAGATTGATTTCGGTACCGCTTATGTGAGGCGGGTGCGCAGTTCCTGCAAGAGAATGGTTGTATTATAGCGGGCCTGGTCGCCGGCGCCGAGCCGCAGATATTCCTCAAGTGCATCAACGGCTGCCTGAATTCGGTCGAGCCGGGCATTCAAAAGTCCGCATTCGCGCCACAGGGTCGGCTCTTCAGGTGCGATGCGTAACGCGAGGTCGAGCACGAAGGCCGCATCCTCGAGGCGCTTGGCCCGCAACAGCACGGATTTACGTCCGGCCAGCAGACGCAGCAGGGCTTCGCGGTCGTCCAGCACCCTGAGACCATCGGGCTCCAGTTCCGCGTCGTTGCCATCAAAGGCTTTCAGCATGGCACGGATATCCGCGGGCTCCAGCGTCCGCCCGTCACCAAGCGGGTCGGCCACCAGACGTTCGCCCTGACCCTGCAGCCTGATCAGCATCCGGCCGGGAATATGGATCAATTGCGCATCCCAACTGAGACGCCGCGCAGTGGTTGCATACAGGATTGCCAGCGCCTCGCTGGACCCGGTGCGGCTGTCGATGACGCGGCTGAGATCGAAATCATCCTCGTCCGCGCCCTCGGATTCACCGCCGCCGTATCCGTAATGACGTGCCAGAACCTGGCGTAGTGCATCGATCATGACCGCGACCGGTACGGGGCCGTCATCCACACGCGCATAGGCGCCGACCTTGTCGCACAGATTTTTCTGATGGCGATGATACCGTGACAGCGGCAACGCCGGACGGTCCAGGGCACCGGCAAGCAATGCGGCCCCTGCGACATCGATATCCGGTTTCTGCCCGCTGCCGAAGCGGGTCAGCGTTTCAATGATATCGGCTTGCGTCCTCACGACGCCTTGGCGTCCTTGATGCGAACGTGGCTGACGACACGCTTCACATATTTGATGTTCCGCGCGTAGTTGATGACCCGCTGCAACTCCGCTTCGTCCTGGGCGATGCCGATCAGATAGATCACGGCGCCGACCGTTTCGATCGAATAGTTGATGGCAAGGATTTCCTTGTCGAGGGTCATGTTGGATTTGAGCTGGGTGGTGATCCAGCTGTCGTTGGCAATATCGCTGAGCGGATTTTCGCTGATGACGATCTCATTGATCACGTCTTTGACGTCACTGACGCCCCAGGCGATCTTGACCGCTTCGGCCCGCATCTCTTCCGTCGGAACGCGGCCGGTCAGCAGAGCGCGGCCTTCATAAACTTCGATTCCGACGTCGCTGAACAGTTTCTGATCGGCATCCAGCAGCTTGGCGCGGATGGTTGTAGATGTCGCGGTATCGCGTGCGACACCCTTGATGCCGCGCTCCTGATAGGCGGCGACACCGGCGGTGGCAGCACCCCCGACGACCATGCCGACACATCCCGACAGCTGGCCTGCGGCAAGCAGCGCCGTAACGGGCAGGATGAATTTGAGATGCCGGAACCCCGGTGCTTTGGCTGTGCGAGACGACATGATTGATGTGAACCTTCTGTTTTCATTCAGGCGTAATGACACCACAAATAGCATTCCCGGCGCAAAAGATCATGCGGTGAAGGGAAAAATATTTTGCTGACGCTTATGCAGGTCCGCGTTCAGGTTTGCCATGCGTCGATGACATGTTTCGGCCATTTGCCGGGCAACACGGCGATGACGTCGAAGCGAATGTCCCGGCCCAGCATATCGGGATGCTGTGACAGGTAATGTTCGGCCGCACGTGCGATGCGCCGCCGCTGAGTCGGACTGACGGCATGCAGGGCATCTGAAAGACTGTTCCTGGCCTTCACTTCGATAAAGGATATGACGTTGCCGCGCCCGGCGATGATGTCGATTTCGCCGGCCGGGACACGATAACTCCGGGCCAGAATGCGGTAACCTTTCACACGCAGCAGAAGTCCGGCCAGGGTTTCGGCGCCCTGACCGCGCCTGTTGGCTTCCCTGCGCGTGCGCTGGCTCACGGTTCGTCCTTGTCCCTGATGGCGAGTGCACGGTTGTAAAGATCGCGCCGGGACAGACCCGTCTCGGCGGCGATCCGGGCAGCGGCTTTGCGCACGCTGTCCGTTTCCAGCGCCTGGCGCAACCGGGCCTCGATGTCGTCTTCGCTGGGGGCGCTGTCGCCGTCAGGTCCGCCGACAACAAGAGTGACCTCCCCCTTCGGCGGGCCGGCGTCGTGATAATGCGCGGCCAGATCAACAAGGGTGCCGGGGCGGACTTCCTCGAACATCTTGGTCATTTCCCGCAGCACCCGGGCTGGGCGCGGACCGAATATATCGGCCATGTCGGCCAGACTGGCGGCAAGCCGCTGCGGGCTTTCGAGAAACACCAGCGTCGCATCAATAGCGGCGAAACCGCCGAGCCAGGTTCGCCGTTTTCCCTGTTTTGGCGGCGGAAAGCCGCAGTACATGAAACGGTCCGTCGGCAGGCCCGCCAGGACCAGTGCATTGGTGACGGCGGACGGACCCGGCACGGCGTGTACATTGTGTCCCGCTTCGCGGCTGAGTTCGGCCAGTCTATAACCAGGATCATTGATCATCGGTGTTCCAGCGTCGGACACCAGCGCCACGATTTCGCCTTGATCCAGGTGTTCCATGATCCGGGCGCCGGCACGTTCGGCGTTGTGTTCATGATAGGAAATGAGCCGGCCGTGGTCGATCCCGTGAATGTGCAGCAGTTTGCCGGTCACGCGAGTGTCTTCACAGGCGATGGCATCGGCGCGGCGCAGCACGTCGATCGCCCGCAAGGTGATATCTGCGGCATTGCCGATCGGTGTCGCAACGATGTAAAGACCACGCTCAAGACTTTGTTGCGGTTTACTCGCTCCGGGCAAGCGGCTACCGTCTTCCGTATTGCGCCCGGCATCGGCTGAACGAGAGACAGATGTTGCGACTTCCCCACTCCCGGCTTTCGCTGAATTCTTCACATGAGTTTTATCGCCGCGCTTTTTGCCTGATTGCGCCATGTCTCGCCCTTTTTCTTCTTGCTGCCTGTGAGCAAACCGCAAAGCGGGGCGGCGGGCAAGCAAAGCCAATGATCGCCGGTCCCTCCGGTGCTCAAGCTTCCGGCGCAGGTGTGCCCCGGACCCAGCAACTCCCGCCCGTTTCCGGCCCGCGCGTGCCGCCCGGCCCGAAGCTGCCGGACGTTTCTGCAACGGCGCCCCGTGCCCGGGCCGGTGAGCCGCTACCCTCGCTTGCCGAGCTCCTGAACCGGCCGGCGAATCCCACCCTTTCGCCGCAGATCATGACCTCCACCGTACCCGTCGCGGGTGTCGATTCGGTCCGGGTTGCACTCCTGGTGCCTTTGAGCGGACCTGCGGCTAAGCTCGGCGAAGCCATGCTGAACGCGGCACAGTTGGCGCTATTCCAGTTTGCCGATGACCGGTTCGAGCTGCTGCCCCACGATACAGGCGGCACCGTCGATGGTGCGCTTGTCGCGGCACAGCTGGCGATCGGGGACGGCGCGCAACTGATCATCGGGCCGTTGCTGTCGGCTTCGGTACAGGCGGTCGGACCGATCGCGCGTGCCGCCAATGTGCCGGTGATTGGCTTTTCCAGCGACCGGAACGCCGCCGGAGACGGTGTCTATGTGATGGGATTTCTACCGTCTGCCCAAACCGAACGGGTGCTCGGCTATGCCATTTCCCGGGGGCTGACGCGGTTCGGTCTGCTGGCGCCGGATAACGCCTATGGCACGGCGGTTCTGCAAGCCATGCAGCAGGTGACGATCCGTTACGGGGTCGAAATAACCCGTGCACGCCTTTATGATCCGAATGCCGAGGACTACACGCAAGTGGTGCGCGAGATTTCCGATTTCGATGCCCGCAAGCAGGAGCTAGACCGGCAGATCGCCGAACTGAAGAAACTCGACGATGAAATTTCCAAAAAAACCCTGGAGCGTCTGGAACAGTTACAGACGGCTGGCGATCTGCCGTTTGATTCGCTGTTGGTCGCCGATGGTGGCAAGCGATTGCAGCAGATAGCCGCCCTGTTGCCGTTCTTCGATGTCGATCCGGCGGTGGTACAGATTCTCGGAACAGGGCAATGGGATGTACCGGGACTGGGTAATGAACCGGCACTGGTCGGTGGATGGTACGCGGCTCCCGATCCTGGCGCACGGGCAGATTTCGTGAAGGAATATGCAGCGACGTATGCCGATCAGCCGCCCCGTCTTGCGACGCTCGCCTATGATGCGACGGCACTGGCGGCGGTCCTTGCGCAAGGCGAGAACGGGCCGAACTTTTCCGCATCGGCCCTGGCCTCACCGAACGGATACTGGGGCCGGGACGGCGTGTTCCGCCTGATGCCGAGCGGCATCACCGAACGCGGGCTGGCGGTCCTTGAAGTTACCCGGCGATCCAGCAAGGTGATCGATCCGGCGCCCGAGAGCTTTCAGCCGCGCATAAATTGATCAGCCAAGAATTTTTGCAAGCACGGCATTCAGCCGCTGGCGGCCGTCGGACGTTGCCCGGAGCGAATTGTCACTGATGTCTATCAAACCCCCGACCTGCAGTCCGATCACGGCATCCATGTCGAGCACCGCATCCGCGGGCATGCCGGTGATCGCATGAAATCTATTTAAATCAATCCCTTCTACAAGCCGCAGCCCCATCATCACGAGTTCCCGCGCACGCTCCTTCGGCTCTAAATGGCGCCGCTTTGCCGTGCCGTGTTCATGCTCGCGGGTAAGCTGCAGCCAGCGCCGGGGATTGTGGACCTGGTGCGTGCCATAGACCTCGCCTGCGATGTTCAGCCGTCCGTGAGCGCCGGGGCCGATACCGAGATAATCACCGCCCCGCCAGCAGGTCAGGTTGTGGCGGCTTTCTTCACCGGGCCGGGCGTGATTGGAAATCTCATAGGCCGGCATGCCGGCTGCGGTCAGTATTTCCTGCGTTGTCTCGAACATATCGGCGGTGGTGTCTTCGTCGGGCGGCGTCACTCCGGTTTTGTGAAAGGGCGTCCCACTCTCGATGGTCAGCTGATAGAGCGACAGGTGCTCCCCTGCGAGGTCCAGCGCTTGAACCAGTTCCGCACGCCAGTCACCAAGCGTTTGCCCGGGCCGGGCATAGATCAGATCGAAGGTCATACGCTCAAAGATGTCTTTGCTGGCTTCCAGCGTCTGCAGCGCCTCGGCCCCGCTGTGGTCACGGCCCAGAAACTCAAGCGAACTATCGTCGAAGGATTGCACCCCGACCGATAACCGGTTGACGCCGGCCGCCCTGAAATCCCGGAGCCGGGCATGCTCAGAAGACGTCGGATTGGTTTCCAGCGTGATCTCGATATCCTCGGCAATCGACCAGTGCATTTGTACGGCATCGATCAGTGCCGCCACGGTCGCGGGCGGCATCAGTGACGGCGTGCCGCCGCCGAAATATAGGCTGGTGACGGTGCGGTCGGGCAGCTCGGCGGCGTAATGCGCCAGTTCCGACAGCAGCGCGCTTCGCCATGCGGCCTCGTCCGGGGCACTATCCGTATGCACGTTGAAATCACAGTAGGGACATATCCGCCGGCAGAAAGGCCAGTGCACGTAAACGCCGAAGCCGGGGTGGCGATCCATTTATGTTGGATCGCCGAAACAGGCGCTTACCAGCTTCCGAAACGCATCGGCGCGATGCGAAAGGCCGTGTTTCCGGGCCGGGTCCATTTCGGCAAAGGTGATCGTTTCACCCTCGGCGGTGAAGATCGGATCGTATCCGAATCCTTTGTCTCCGGCTGGGGGCCAGGTGATTTCGCCGCTGACGGTGCCTTCAAAGACTTCCGCATGCCCATCGGGCCACGCCAGGGCCAGGGCGCAGACAAATTTTGCCGAGCGGTCTTCCGCCCCCCTGAGCAGTTCTTCGACTCTTTCCATCGCGGTCATGAAGTTCTTGCCGGGCCCGGCCCAGCGCGCCGAATAAATACCGGGCGCACCGTCCAGGGCGGTCACGGCTAGACCGGAATCATCGGCCAGTGCCGGCAGGTTGGCACCTTTCGCGGCGGCATGCGCCTTCAGCAGCGCGTTTTCGACGAAGGTCTCGCCGGTTTCCTCGGGTTCCGGCAAATCCAGCGCGGATGCGGAAACAACCTCGACACCGAAGGGCGCCAGAAGTTCGGCAATCTCTCTGACCTTGCCCGCATTGTGGCTGGCGATAACCAGTTTCGGCAGATCGAAGCGGCGTGCCATAGCCCGGAGTCTCCCGCCCTCAGAGACCGAGAGCGGTGTTTTGTGCCGCCGTCAGTTCCTGGACGCCTTTTTTGGCGAGGCTCATCAGCTCAAGAAACGTTTCCTCGGAAAACGGGTCGGCCTCGGCGGTGCCCTGAATTTCGACAATCCCGCCCTTGCCGGTGAGCACGAAATTGGCGTCGGCCTCGGCATTGGAATCCTCGTCGTAATCCAGATCGAGAACGGATTTGCCGTCAAAAACGCCGCACGACACGGCCGCGACGCTGTCGATCAGCGGAATTTCGGTCAGAATCCCGAGATTCTGACAGGTCTGAAACGCGCGGTAGAGTGCTACGTAGGCGCCGGTGATACTGGCCGTGCGTGTCCCGCCGTCGGCCTGGATGACGTCGCAGTCGAGTTTGATCTGCAACTCGCCCATGGCCTTCAGATCGGTTACGGCACGGAGCGAGCGGCCGATCAGGCGCTGGATTTCCTGGGTCCGCCCGGACTGCTTGCCGCGTGCGGCTTCACGGTTGGTGCGGGTGTGCGTGGACCGCGGCAGCATGCCGTATTCCGCCGTCACCCAGCCTTTGCCGCTGTCGCGCATCCACGGCGGCACGCGCTGCTCGACGCTGGCGGTACACAGCACATGGGTGTCGCCGAACCTGGCGAAGCATGACCCTTCGGCATGCCGCGCGACATCGATTTCAAGAATGACATCGCGCATTTGATCGAGCTGACGGCCGGAAGGGCGCATGAAAATACTCCGTAATTTCTTTTGATCGTGGGCCAAGCTAGCGGCTTGCTCCAGTGCCGTAAAGACGCCACTCGGTTCAATGCATGATATGCTTGCATTGAGTTGACGCGGCGAAAGGCGGAAACTACATAACGCCAGATTTTGAACGGGGCCGTTTGCCCGCAGACAAGAAGATTATGACATCATGATCGCCGAACTGAACGAACGCTCGCGGGAAATATTCCGCCTGATCGTCGAGGCCTATTGTGATACCGGCGACCCGGTCGGTTCGCGCACGGTATCGCGCAGGATGACGCAGAGCCTGTCGCCGGCGACGATCCGCAACGTCATGGCTGATCTGGAAGATGCCGGTCTGCTGTTTTCGCCGCATACCTCGGCCGGGCGGCTGCCGACGGAGGCGGGACTCAGGCTGTTTGTCGACGGCATTCTTGAAGTCGGCAATCTGTCCGATGAAGAGCGTAAACGCATCGAGGCACAGTGTGCCGGTTCTTCGCAAAATGTCGATCAGGTCCTGGAAGAGGCAACGGCGACCCTGTCCGGTCTGACCGGGTTTGCGAGTCTGGTCTTCGCACCGAAGACAGACAGCCCGCTCAAGCACATCGAATTCGTCAGCCTGTCACCGGGGCGGGGGCTCGTTGTGCTGGTGACGGAAAACGGGGTCGTTGAAAACCGGTTGATCTCGGTGCCATTGACGTTACCCCCATCGGTTCTGGTGCAGGCGACAAATTATTTGAGTGCTCGGCTTGTCGGAAGGACCCTGCAGGAAGCCCATGCGGAAATCGTCGCAGAGCTTGAAAGTCATCAGGCGCAGCTTGATGAACTGACGCAGAAAGTCGTCGAGAGCGGTCTTGCCACCTGGTCAGGCGGTGGTCAGTCGGATAGTTCCGGCACGCTGATCGTCCGTGGTCAGGCAAAGCTTCTCGAGGATGTGACGGCGTTGACGGACCTTGAACGCATCCGGTCCCTGTTCGAGGCGCTTGAGACGAAAAATGAGATGCTCAAGCTGCTGAGCCTTGCGGATGATGCCGATGGAGTCCAAATCTTCATTGGCGCGGACAACAAACTGTTCAATGTTGCCGGGTGTTCGATGATTGTCGGCCCCTACCGCAACGACGCCAGCCACATTGTCGGCGCGATCGGTGTGATCGGGCCGTCCAGAATGAACTATGCGCGGATTATTCCGATGGTCGATTACACCGCACGGATGATCGGGCAAAGGTTCAGGTAAGGATAATTTTTAAAGCCCCGGGAACGGGGGCCGTTAAGTTGATAGGATAATGATGCAAAGCCAGGATAAAGCCGAAACACCGGAAAACGAAGCTCCGGCACCGGAAACAGAAAACGACGCCGCCGAGGCAGCAAACCCGGAAGTGGATGCGGGCGCGAAGCCCGAAGCTGACGACGCCGAAGCCGGCCCGGCCGAAACCAAAGAAAGCGAGGCTGCCGCTCAAGATGCCAGTGATGCTCCCCGTGATCTTGAAGCCGAGCTTGCCGAGACCAAGGACCGGCTGCTGCGGGCGCTGGCCGAAGCCGAAAACGTGCGTCGCCGGGCCTCCCGCGATGTGGAAAATGCATCAAAGCGGTCAATCGCCGGGTTTGCACGGGAAATGGTTGTCGTTGCAGACAACCTGAACCGAGCGCTCGGTGCTGTCGACAAGGACAAGCTGGGCGAAAACGATGCCGTGAAAAGCCTGCTTGAAGGGGTCGAAATGACGGCTCGCGAAATGCAGAACGCGTTTTCCAGAAACGGCATTAAGAAGATTGATCCGCTGGGTGAGCGTTTCGATCCTCAGCACCATGAAGCCATGTTCGAATACGAAGACCCGTCGCAGCCTGCCGGCTCGGTCGGCCAGGTCATGGAACTGGGCTACATGCTTCACGATCAGCCCCTGCGTCCGGCCAAGGTCGGCGTGACCAAGGGCGGTCCCAAGCCGGGTGCGGCGCCGACGCCGTCCCAGCAGACCATGGATGAAGCGGCGGCCGAGAAAAAATCGGCTTCGGGCGGATCTGCCTATGAAGACGATAAAAAGCCGTCCGGCACGAACATCGATGAGGAACTCTAGGGAAAGTCCCTAAAAATAATGTTGGGAAAGCGTTGCAGGCCTTGATTTCCGGGCCTATATCCCTTTCAACTCCGCCATGAGACAGCTTGGTCCGGTGGAAATTCTTGAAGGCCGGTTGCACGAAGCAGCGGGTCTTTAACCCAGGGGTCGTATCAGGCGCTTGCAAAGGCCGGTTACGACCGCCGCAGAAAGATGAGGTTATTATGAGTAAGGTTATCGGTATCGATCTGGGCACGACGAACTCGTGCGTTGCCGTTATGGACGGCAAGGATGCCAAGGTTATTGAAAACTCGGAAGGTGCCCGCACCACGCCGTCAATGGTCGCTTTTGCGGATTCCGGCGAGCGTCTGGTCGGTCAGCCGGCAAAGCGCCAGGCCGTCACCAACCCGGAAAAAACACTGTTCGCCATCAAGCGCCTGATCGGGCGCCGCTATGACGACCCTGTCACCGAAAAGGACAAGAAGGTCGTCCCCTACAACATCATCAAGGGCGACAATGGTGATGCATGGGTCAGCGTCGACGACGACAAGTATTCCCCCTCGCAGATTTCCGCGTTCATTCTTCAGAAAATGAAGGAAACGGCGGAGAGCTATCTCGGCGAGAAGGTCGAGCAGGCCGTGATCACGGTCCCCGCCTACTTCAATGACTCACAGCGTCAGGCAACCAAGGATGCCGGCAAGATCGCCGGTCTCGAAGTGCTGCGCATCATCAACGAGCCGACCGCGGCCGCACTGGCCTATGGCCTCGAGAAAAAGGACGGCGGCACCATCGTCGTCTATGACCTTGGTGGCGGGACGTTCGACGTCTCGATCCTGGAAATCGGCGACGGCGTCTTCGAAGTGAAGTCCACCAATGGCGATACATTCCTGGGTGGTGAGGATTTCGACAACCGGATCGTCGATTATCTTGCCGAGGAATTCAAAAAGGAAAACACCATCGATCTGCGGAACGATCGTCTGGCCCTGCAGCGCCTCAAGGAAGCTGCGGAAAAGGCCAAGATCGAACTCAGCTCGACCAGCCAGACCGAAGTCAACCTGCCGTTTATCACGGCGGACCAGTCCGGTCCGAAGCACCTTAACATCAAGCTTTCCCGTGCCAAACTGGAAACGCTGGTCGAGGACCTGATCGAACGCACCATCAGCCCGTGCAAGAATGCGCTCAAGGATGCCGGCATCAGCGCCGGTGAAATTGACGAGGTGATCCTGGTCGGTGGCATGACGCGTATGCCGAAGGTCATCGAAACGGTGAAGAATTTCTTCGGCCGTGAACCGCACAAGGGTGTGAACCCGGACGAGGTCGTGGCGCTCGGCGCGGCGATCCAGGGCGGTGTGCTCAAGGGCGATGTGAAGGACGTTCTTCTGCTCGACGTGACGCCGCTGTCGCTCGGCATCGAAACGCTGGGGGGCGTCTTCACCCGTCTGATCGATCGCAACACGACAATCCCGACACGCAAGAGCCAGACGTTCTCGACCGCCGAGGATAATCAGTCGGCGGTGACGATCCGGGTCTTCCAGGGTGAACGTGAAATGGCGGCGGACAACAAGCTGCTGGGTCAGTTCGATCTGGTGGGCATCCCGCCGAGCCCGCGCGGCATGCCGCAGATCGAGGTCACCTTCGACATCGATGCCAACGGTATCGTCAACGTGTCGGCCAAGGACAAGGCCACAGGCAAGGAACAGCAGATTCGTATTCAGGCGTCGGGCGGACTTTCCGACGACGACATCGAAAAGATGGTCCAGGAAGCCGAACAGAATGCGGATGCCGACAAGAAGCGCCGCGAACTGGTTGATGCCCGCAACAATGCGGACAGCATGGCCCACGCCGCTGAAAAGAGCCTGAAGGAATTCGGCGACCAGGTGGACGAGGCCGACAAGACGGCCATCGAAGCCGCCATTGCCGATGTCCGCGAAGTGATGGAAGGCGATGATCTTGAAGCCATCACCGCAAAGACCGAAGCGCTGAGCCAGGCGTCGATGAAACTGGGCGAAGCCATGTACAAGGCACAGCAGGCCGAGGCCGAAGCCAATGGTGGCGATGCATCGGCCGCGGATGCGGATGCTTCAAAATCGGATGATGATACCGTCGTCGATGCCGACTTCGAAGAAGTCGATCCGGATCCGGACAAGAAGAGCGGCTAACGCTCATCTGTCGGGGCGGTGCGTGGAAGCGCGCCGCCCGATCGACAGGTCGCTTCGGGGGTATGAGTCATCATGGCTAAAAAAGACTATTACGAGAGCCTGGGCGTCTCCAGAGACGCCGATGCGGCGGAGCTGAAGAAAGCCTACCGAAAGCTTGCCATGCAGTATCACCCGGACCGAAATCCGGATGATGCCGAGGCCGAAAAGAATTTCAAGGAAGTCAACGAGGCTTACGAGGTTCTCAAGGACGCCGAAAAACGCGCCGCTTATGACCGCTTCGGCCACGCCGCATTCGAAGGCGGCGGACCCGGTCCGGGCGGCTTCGGTGCGGGTGGTGCCGGCGCCGGCGGCTTTGCCGATATTTTCGAGGAAATGTTCGGCGACTTCATGGGTGGGCGCGGTGGCGGCGGCCAGCGTGCCGGTGCCGGGCGCGGCTCGGACCTGCGCTACAACATGGAAATCACGCTCGAAGACGCCTTCAACGGCCTCAAGACGGATATCCGCGTGCCGACGTCGGTGGTCTGTGACGATTGCTCCGGGACAGGCGGCAAGGACGGCGCGGCGCCGGTTGCCTGCGGCAGCTGCGGCGGCGCCGGGCGGGTACGTTCGCAATCCGGCTTTTTCACCGTCGAGCGGACGTGCCCGACGTGCCAGGGGACCGGTCAGACCATCAAGGATCCCTGCCGGGGCTGTTCCGGCACCGGGCGCAAGCAGCGCGAAAAGACCCTGGCCGTCAATATTCCGGCCGGTGTCGAAGACGGCACCCGGATCCGGCTTGCCGGCGAGGGTGAAGCCGGGCTTCGGGGTGCCCCCGCGGGCGATCTTTATATCTTCCTCGGCATCAAGCCGCACCGCTTCTTCCGCCGGGACGGCGCCGACATTCATGTCCGGGTGCCGGTGCCGATGGCGACCGCCACATTGGGCGGACAGATCGAAGTGCCGACGGTCGAAGGCAAATTGCTTCGCGTCTCGATCCCCGAAGGCACGCCGACCGGCCACCAGTTGCGGCTCCGCGGCAAGGGCATGAAGGTGATGCGCTCGGAAAGCCGCGGTGACATGTTCGTGCAGATCTTCGTCGAAACGCCGGTCAACCTGACGAAAAAGCAGAAAGAGCTGCTCAAGGAATTCTCCGGCGATGCAAAGACCTCGAAGAAGCACAGCCCGGAAAGCACCGGCTTCCTCGACAAGGTCAAGGAACTCTGGGAAGACCTGAGGGATTAAGCGCCGAGGCGCCTGATGCATCTGGGCCCCGGCCTTCGCCGGGGTGACAGCCCTATTATTCATTCCGGTCATTCCGGCGCAGGCCGGAATCCAAGCTTACCACGATGGTGTTTGTTGTTTTGGCGACTTTCCCTATAGTGCCTCGCTGAAAATCGACGAAGGAGACATGTCATGAAAATCGGAATTGTCGGATGTGCCGGACGTATGGGCCGGATGCTGGTCAAGGCCGTGCATGACACCCCGGGCGCCGAGCTTTCAGGCGGCACAGAAGCCGCGCATTCGGATGCTGTCGGAGAAGATCCGGCGATGCTGGCCGGGCTCCCGGCGTCGGGCCTCAAGATCATCTCGGACGCGAAAGCACTGTTCGAAGTCTCCGACGCCGTGGTTGATTTTACCGCGCCGGCTGCGACCGTGCATCATGCCGCGCTGGCGGCGGCCACAGGGACCGCGCTGATTCCGGGGACAACCGGACTCAGTGCCGATGATCAGGCAAAGATCGAAGAGGCCGCACAATCCGTGGCCATCGTTCAGGCCGCCAATTATTCCGTCGGCGTCAACGTGCTGCTGGGGCTGGCTGAACAGACGGCGGCAATGCTCGGCCCCGAATTCGATATCGAGGTTCTTGAAATGCATCACCGTCACAAGGTCGACGCGCCGTCCGGAACGGCGCTGGCGCTTGGCCATGCGGCGGCAAGAGGGCGTGGCGTCGATCTTGATCAGATATCGGACCGGGTCCGTGACGGGCACACGGGTGAGCGGACCGTCGGCAACATCGGCTTCGCAACGCTTCGGGGCGGCATGGTGGTCGGGGATCACTCGGTGATTTTCGCCTCGGATGACGAGCGCATTGAAATCTCGCACAAGGCCGGGGATCGGGGTCTGTTTGCGAAAGGCGCGATCCGCGCTGCGCTTTGGACGGACGGCAAGGCGCCGGGTCTTTATTCGATGCGCGATGTGCTCGGGCTCAACAAGTAGCTTCACTGCCGGCGTGGCGGATGTCACCTAAGCGCTTTACTTCGCTCTGCAGCACATCACACAAGGCTTCTTTTTCCTCGAGATTGAGAAATTTACCGATCACGATCCGCTTGCCGTGGGTCCCGGCAATGAGCTGCTGTGACGGTGCGTCGAGACGGAATTGCAGCCATTGCGGCTGAAATGTCCAGTGTTTGCGCTTGCCCCAGTGATCAACCCTGGAAAAACGGAACTCGCGCTCGGTCAGGGTAATCGCTTCGAAAGCCGAGCCGACTTTGTGGTTATAGTGTAGCGCAAAAATCAGCGCGATCGCTTCCAGCCCCATCAGCCCGAAGACCGGCCACGCCCCGGCAACCAGAAACGCGGTCCCGGTCGGGATAAACAGAAACAGCACGAACCGCGAGACGATCTTGACGGCACGATCGCTGGAACTGCGATGCGGACGCAGGACCCGGGAAAAGCGGATGATCTCGTCATCGGGCGGATCAAGTTGCGTAAGGTGATCTGGTGTATTCATAAGCTCTATTTTAGGCGTTCTGAGCAAAAAGCAACAACCGGGTTTTCTCGTCCCGTGATATGCGGGATAAGAAGATCATGAAAAAAGCCGATATTGTCACTTTTTACAGCCGTCTCAGAGATGCCGACCCGGAACCCGTGGGCGAACTGCATTATGTGAATCCGTATACCCTGCTGGTCGCCGTCGCCCTGTCGGCCCAGGCGACCGATGTGGGTGTGAACAAGGCAACGCGTCCGCTCTTCAAAAAGGTCAAGACGCCCGAAGCCATGGTCAAGCTGGGCCTTGCCAGTCTCAAGGACTATATCAAGACCATCGGTCTTTATAACACCAAAGCCAAAAACGTCATCGCGCTCAGCCAGTTATTGATTGAACGCCACGGCAGTGTGGTGCCGAACGATCAGGCGGCGCTTGAAGCGCTTCCGGGTGTGGGCCGCAAAACCGCGAACGTGGTCCGGAATATCGCCTTCGGAGAGCCGACAATCGCCGTCGATACGCATATTTTCAGGGTCTCCAACCGGACCGGCCTGGCCCCAGGAAAGACACCGCTTGCGGTGGAAAAGAAACTGCTCAAGGCAACGCCAGCGGAATTTGCCTTGCACGCGCATCACTGGCTGATCCTGCTGGGTCGCTATGTGTGCAAGGCCCGTAAACCCGATTGCCCGAATTGCCGTGTGATCGATGTTTGTGCCTTCAAGGGGAAGACAACGCTTTCCTGAATTGGAGCATTCTCCGGCCGGAAAGTGCTCTAGCCCGTGCCGTGGCCGAGATGCCGACGCACCACGGATTTCAGGCAGGCCGCACTGTCCGGGTTGCCGCTGACATGCAGATGATCGACGCGCAGGGATGTGCCGCTTGCATCCGCTTTCGGATATAAAAACAGCAACAGCACGCAGTCACGGGTCCGGTACTGCCAGATTTCGGCGCCGAGATCGCGGCGAACAAGCCCCGCATTACCGAAGGTTTCGTTGATGGTGGCGGTGTTCCAGCCGATGACGTCAGCGGCGGCGGGGGCGTTGATTTCAGGTTCGGGCGGCGTTGTGGGTTCGGGTGCCGGGGTGGGGACCGCCGCCGTTTCCGGCGCCGTGTTCCGGGCAGCCCCAACTGGTTCCGATGCCGCAGGGGTTGCGGTTTCAGGTGTCGCCGTGCATCCGGTAAGGAGCCCGGCACCTAAAATCAAGATCGCCAACAGGCCGATTTGAGACGCCGGCAATCGCCGCTCGGAGACGTTATTCATCACCTTCCGATGAGGACAGCGTCTGCATGTCGCCGGCGATTTCGCCACCGGATTCGATAACGATACGGCCGTAGCGGACCTTCCCGTGGATACGGCCGCCGGACCGGACGATCAGGCGTTCACGCGCCACGAGGTCGCCTTCGTATCGGCCGCTGATATCGGCCTCGTCGACTTCGGCGGCGCCCTTGAAATAGCCGCTGGGGGATATTTCCAGAACTCGGGCACCCGGCAGGGTCACTTCGACATGGCCTTCGACAATCAGTTTGTCACAAGCCGTGATCTCGCCATTCAGCTGGATGTCACGACCGACGATCAGCCGCCGGCCTTCGACTTCGTTGACGCGGGGCCGGTCGATGCGCCGTGCCGGGGCGCTCGGCAGATCCGGGCCGCGGCGTTGCAGATCGGGCATGTGCGCGCTTGAAGACGGCGGCTTGGCCGGGGCATGCGAGCCTTTCTTGGAAAACGGCTTCAGCGGCGGGGCGTCGCCCGCAGCCTCGTCACCGGCGTCCATTCTGGATGGCAGGGCGTCCGGTTTGCCCGGGGCCTTTGCTGGATCGTCTTCGTCTTTCTTCTTGCCGAACATGAATGTCAGTCCCCACTGATGCGGCCCTAAAAGCCACGTTTAACTTCGAAATGCGCCTCAGACTTTTGCCGCTGCCCGACCGCCACTGTCGGGGCGCCACTTCTCAAACAGGTGTACCATGGCCGATGTGGCGACAACCGGCATCAGCAGGTTTACCACAGGGATCGTCAGCGCAAAGGCAATTACAATTCCAACCATCAGGACGCTGCCCTGACGTGATTTGCGCAAGACCGCCACGTCCGCCTGTGGAAGCCGTCTGGACGCCACCAGCTCAAAATACTCCCGGCCCAGAAGATAACCGTTCACAAGATAGAAAACAAAAGGGAAAAGCGGCCCCAGAAACAGGAACGGCAGCATGAGAATGTTCAAGACGACAAGGATGCCGAGAAATTTGGCCGACATGATCACGGCTTCGCCAACGGACTGCCCATTTGCCGGGCCAAGACGGGG
The DNA here is from genome assembly GCA_965227245.1 of Rhodospirillales bacterium. Taxonomy (GTDB): domain Bacteria; phylum Pseudomonadota; class Alphaproteobacteria; order Rhodospirillales; family Casp-alpha2; genus UBA4479. Next base: position 986,564 of record OZ245728.1, read on the forward strand.
GTAATGGCGCTTTTCGACACACTCGGCAACCTGATCCAGAAACAGGCCGATGACACCGCTGACGGTTGCCGGAAACAGAAACCAGGTCAGGACCAGTGTCGCCAAACCGCCCAGCACGTCGATGACACCTTCGAGCCAGCCGATGCTGGAGATCGCGGTTTCGGTCAGGACCCAGCCGATGACCGACCACAGCACCGCAAATGTGATCAAGGCGGCAATGATCGAAAACCATAAATATTTTCGGGTGGCTTTGTCCCCAAGTTGGCCTATGCCTTTAACAAAAGCACTTATCATATTGATTTTTACCAGTTTATCTAATTTTATGTAGACTAATCATGATTAAAAGCCGCAATAGCGCGAGGGTCAAGGTTGGAATTTAAACCACATTCTTAAATAATGGTTAATATATAATACTATCAATGAATTATTAATTATAATTGAAATATTAGATCAATAAAAGATGTGCCGAATATCCGCGCGCACCGGACATTTGCCGTTCCCGCTTGCCCGCTGCGTGGCTTTGGCTATACTCCGCGCCAAATCATGGGCGGTGCAGTCAGTCAGCATCCCGGACCAGCGGTCAGTATGGCCTGTCCGGTCGCCCCGTCACACCTTTCAGGCAAATCCGTAAGTGAGCGCACTCATGGCAAAAGCAGATTTTGACGTCCTCGGCATCGGCAACGCAATTGTCGATATCCTTGTACAGGCCGAAGATTCATTTCTAGAGGAAAACGGTCTGACCAAGGGGGCCATGGGTCTGGTCAGCGCCGATGAACAGCGGGCTCTTTACGACAAAACGGGTCAGGCGATCGAAAGCTCGGGCGGTTCGGCGGCGAATACGCTGGCCGGTATCGCGGCGCTTGGCGGCCGCGCGGCGTTTGCCGGCAAGGTCCATGATGACCAACTGGGCACGGTTTTCGCGCATGATATTCGCGCTGCCGGTGTGGCATTTGAAACCGATATGGCGACGGACGGCGCCCCGACGGCAACGTGCCTTGTTCTGATCTCGCCGGATGGCCAGCGCACCATGCAGACCTATCTCGGCGCCTGTGTCGATTTTTCCGCCGCCGACCTTGATCTCGCGCAGGTCGCTGCCGCCGAGGTCATTTATCTTGAAGGGTATCTCTGGGATCCGGACCCGGCGCGTGAAGCGTTTTTCGAGGCTGCCCGCGTCGCCCATGAAGCCGGGCGCAAGGTCTCGTTGTCGCTGTCCGATCCATTCTGCGTTGACCGGCATCGTGAGGGCTTTTTGTCCTTCATCCAGGACCACGTCGATATTCTGTTCGCCAATGAGGATGAAATCCTCTCGCTCTTCCAGGTCGACGACTTCGAAACCGCCATTGAGAAGATACGCCCGATGACGGGTATCGCGGCACTGACCCGTTCCGAAAAGGGCTCGGTCATCGTGACGCCGGACGACACGATCAGGGTGCCGGCGGCCAAGATCGAACCGGAAAACGTCATCGATACCACCGGTGCCGGCGATGCCTATGCAGCGGGGTTCCTGGCGGCCTACACCCAGGGTCTTGATCTGTCGAAGGCCGGCAAATTGGGCGGTCTTCTGGCGGCAATCATCATTCAGCAAATCGGCGCGCGTCCCTCCGCCGATGTGCAGCACCTTTTGCAGGGCATTAACAGCTGATCACGGCTCACGCCTTTTACAGGATATAGAAATGGAACTCAGAAACATCGCGATCATCGCGCACGTCGACCATGGGAAAACCACATTGGTCGATACCATGATGGGCCAGAGCGGCGCCTTTCGCGAAAACCAGAAAGTCGTCGAACGGGCCATGGATTCAGGCGAGCTCGAACGCGAACGCGGGATCACCATCCTGGCCAAGTGCACGTCCGTGGAATGGAAGAACGTCCGGATCAACATCGTCGACACACCGGGCCACGCGGACTTTGGCGGCGAGGTTGAGCGTATCCTGTCCATGGTTGATGGCGTTGTGCTGCTCGTCGATGCTGCGGAAGGCCCCATGCCGCAGACCAAATTCGTCACCGCAAAAGCCCTGAAGCTGGGACTGAAGCCGATCGTCGTCATCAACAAGGTCGACAAACCCGACGCACGCTCCTACGACGCCCAGACGGAAGTCTTCGATCTGTTTTCTGCTCTCGATGCCAATGACGAGCAGCTTGATTTCCCGACGCTGTTTGCTTCCGGCCGCGCCGGCTGGGCTTCGCTCGAACCGGATCAGCACGGCGAGACGCTCGAGCCGTTGTTTGAGACCATCATCAAGCATGTGCCGCCGCCGGTTGCGGATGCGGCCGGACCGTTTTCCATGCTGGTCACGACCATTGAGGCCGATCCCTATCTGGGCCGGATTCTGACCGGCCGGGTGTTTTCCGGCCAGGTCAAACCGAACCAGACGATCAAGGCCTTGAGTCGCAAAGGGGACGTCATCGAGCAGGGCCGGGTGCAGAAAATTCTCGCCTTCCGTGACGTCAAACGCGAAGCCATCAATGAGGGGATTGCCGGTGATATCGTTGCCATCGCCGGGATGACCAAGGCGACGGTTGCCGATACGCTCTGCGCCACCGAGGTTGAGGAGCCGATCCAGTCGCAACCTGTCGATCCGCCGACCCTGGCGATGACGTTTTCAGTGAACACATCACCGTTCGTCGGTCAGGACGGGGACAAGGTTACGTCACGGATGATCCGTGAACGTCTGATGCGCGAGGCTGAAGGCAATGTCGCCATTCGTATTACCGAAGCCGACAACAAGGATGCGTTTGAAGTCGCCGGACGGGGCGAACTCCAGCTTGGGGTGTTGATCGAGCAGATGCGCCGGGAAGGCTATGAGCTGTCGATATCACGTCCGCGGGTTCTGTTCCGCGTAGACCCGGATACCGGTGAAAGACTTGAACCCCTCGAAGAGGTCGTTGTCGACGTCGATGAGGAATTTTCAGGGATCGTTGTTGAAGCCCTGAATATCCGCAAGGGACGGATGACCGAAATGCGCCAGGCCGGCGGCGGCAAGGTGCGGCTGACGTTTATCGTCCCGTCACGGGGGCTGATCGGTTATCACGGAGAATTCATGACGGAAACCCGTGGTACCGGCGTACTCAACCGTGTCTTCAGTGGCTATGCACCCTATCTTGGAGAAGTCCCGGGCCGTCGCAACGGCGTGCTGATTTCCAATGCGACCGGCAAATCCAATGCCTATGGCCTGTCGGGTCTTGAGGGCCGGGGTATCCTGCTGATTGGGGCAGGGGTGCCGGTGTACGAGGGCATGATCATCGGTGAGCACAGCCGGGGCAACGACCTTGAAGTGAACCCGCTGAAAGCAAAACAGCTTACGAACATTCGCGCATCGGGGACCGACGAGGCGATCCGCCTGACGCCGCCCCGCCGGATGAGCCTCGAGGATGCCATCGCCTATGTAAACGACGATGAACTTCTTGAAGTCACGCCCCACAACCTGCGGCTGCGCAAAGCCCTGCTCGATCCGCACGAACGCAAAAAAGCTGAACGCAAAAAGGACGCTGGTTGAGCCTGGCCCGGCGCGGATATACCCTACGCTGATGCAGGAACCGGCAACCCACGGCGATGTCATTGAACAGCCCCTGATAAAGGTGTCTGCATTCTGGCGCATGTTTCCTGCCGGGATGCGCAGACGCTGGTGGATGTTTCGGCCGTTTGATCTGATCGCCCGGCATTTTCCGATTTTCAGGCCTCGCAGGGGTCTTCTTGTGGTCCGCATGGACGGCATTGGCGACATGATGCTGTTCCGCCAGAGTCTTGAACACTATGCCGAAGCCTTCGGCGTTGAAAAGGCGGACATCACGGTCCTCGGTTGTGACAGCTGGCGACTGATTTCACCCAAGATTTTCGAAGGCTACAAGGTCATCACCATTGATGAACACGCCTATGCGCGAAAGCTGATGTACAGACTTCGCGTCAACCTGATGGTACGCCGGCTGGCACCTAAAATCGCCGTGTGCGATTCCTATCTGCGCCGCGCCATGATGGCGGATAGCCTTATCTGGGCATCGGCAGCAAACCGCACTGTGGTTTCCATGCCCTACGTCAACGAACCGACCCGGTCCGAATTTACCTTTTATCTGAGCCAGGTCGATGAAATCATTGATACCGGGCCCTATCCAACGCATGAGATATTGCGCCATTTCCGGTTCGTATCGACCGTCGCGGGGAAGAAATTTCAACCTTTACCGCCTAGAATAAACTGGCCGGACCGGCGGCCCGCACTGGCGGCTGACGGGCCTTATGCCGTGATCAATCCCGGAAGCAATGAACCGGGCCGCCGTTGGCCATTCGCGTCATATGTCGCTGTGGCCGAAAAGCTGCTGGCGATGGGCTGGCACGTGGCATTTGTGGGCACCCGGGGCGAGCGTTGGGATGCAAAGTTGCTTGATGATATGGCCAGGCGTCCCGGTGTCAGCGATTTAACCGGGCGGACCACGTTGCCGGAATTGATGGATCTGATGAATTATGCCGGCCTTGTCATCAGCAATGATACCGGGCCCGCGCATCTGTCCATCGCGCTGGGTGCGCCGACGCTGGTGATCGTCGGTGGCGGACACTTTACCAGCTTCGTGCCCTACCCCAAGAGTGCGTGTCCGACCAATGCCCGGTTTATATATAAACAGATGGATTGTTATCACTGCTTCTGGCGGTGTGATAAACGCGCCAACAAATTTGAAGTGTTTCCGTGTGTCGCGGCGATCCCTGTCGATGACGTCTGGACAGTTTGCCAATCCCTGATGAGTGAACATCAATCCGGGAACGGCCTGCCGATGGCGGCGGGTTAGCAACGGATGAGGCCGCGCCTGCAAAGCTGGATTTCAGCGACCGCCATCTATTTTGAATTTCGTGTTTTCCTGATCCTGCTACTTGGATTTTCCAGCGGTCTGCCGCTGCTCCTGGTGTACGGCACGCTGTCGGCGTGGCTGCATGACGAGGGCGTATCACTGACGGTTATCGGCTGGTTCTCCGTGGCCAGCAGCGCTTATGCACTGAAGTTTTTGTGGGCGCCGCTGGTTGACCGTTGCCCGCTGCCGGTCCTGACGGGGCTGCTCGGGCAGCGCCGCAGCTGGCTGTTGCTGTCGCAGGGGTTTGTGATTGTATCGATCCTGATGCTCGGCGGCACGGACCCTGCGGCGGATCTTGCCTGGACGGCCTTATGGGCGGTGGTGCTGGCGTTTTCGTCGGCGACCCAGGATATCGTCGTTGATGCGTACCGGATTGAAATCCTCGATGAAGAACGCATGGGCGCCGGGGCTGCCAATTATGTTGTCGGGTATCGTATCGCCACATTTGCATCCGGCGCCGGTGCGCTGATCATCGCCGATCAGGCTGGCTGGTTTTCCGCCTATGCCGTCATGGCGGGGCTGGTTGCGGTGGGGATCATGGCGACGCTGATAGGGCCTGAACCTGCACGCCGGGTCGAGGAAAAAGGTGCCACCCGGACGGATCGGGTGGCCGTTGTGCTGGATATCCTGCACCGCGCCGTCTGGATGCCGTTTGTCGAATTCATGACCCGGCAGAACTGGGCGGCAATATTACTGTTCATCGCGCTTTATAAATATGGCGATGCGCTGTTGGGGGTCATGGCCAATCCATTCTATCTGGATATCGGCTTCAGTAAAACCGAGGTCGGGCTGGTCACCAAAGGCTTCGGTCTGGCAGCGACCCTTGTCGGCGGTATCGTCGGCGGTATAGCCGTGGCGCGTTACGGGACGCTGAAGGCCTTGCTGATCGGCGGCATTCTGCAGGCGGCGTCCAACGGGGTTTTTGCGCTTCAGGCCTGGATCGGCCCTGAACTGCCGATGCTGTTCGTGACCATCGGGATCGAGAATCTGACCGGCGGGATAGGCACGATCGCCTTCGTCGCGTACCTGTCGGGTTTGTGCAACATCGCATACACGGCGACGCAGTTCGCCCTGTTGTCTTCGTTGATGGCGTTCACGCGCACGGTGCTGGCCTCGGGCGGCGGCTGGCTGGCCGATCAGATCGACTGGGTTTCGTATTTTCTGCTGACCGGGCTGGCGGCTATACCGGGGCTTTTGATGCTGCTCTGGCTCATGAAGCGGACGCCCCGGCCAGCCGCTGAAGTAGTGCGTCCGTAACCGCGTCGGTCGGGATCGACGTCATCTCGCGCGACCCGAAAGTTTCGGCACGGATCACCGTGATATCATCACTCATCGGTGGGAATTTCTCATAGACGGTCGGACCGTAAAGCGCGATCAGCGGCGCACCGGCAACGGCGAGCATATGTGCAATCCCGGAATCGTTTGAAACCGCGGCACTGATGCGTGCCCCCAGGGCGATTGTCAGCAACGGGTCATAGCCATATGCCCGCCCGGCGTCCGATTGCAGGGGGAGTAATGCTTCCGGCAACGCGTCACGGATGATGTCGGTCCATTCCTCTTCCTGCGGGCCGATCAGAAACACCGGTGTGGTGCCGTTCCGGTAAGCAGCCCTGGCCGTGTCGATAAACCGGTCAAGCGGCCAGCATTTCGGTCTGCCGCCGGAACCCGGTGCAAAAACTGCATAGCGGGTACCGTCAGGGAGCAGGGATGCCGCCGCTTGCCGGTAGGTGTCCGGAATCTCGAGATCGAGTTTTGAGGGGGTGGTGAATGTCCGGCCGGAGGCGATCTCCAGCAGGTCCAGCATCTGGCGCTGCATGGCCTTGGGAAATGAGTAACCGGCGGCGGGCTTGTTCGATGACAGCAGGAATTTTGCGGCAGGTGAAACAAATGCGCGATGACGGATGCGCCGGACGGCGAGGGCTATCCATAAATTCCGCTGGGTATCGATGACAAGATCGAACGTTTGCTCTGCCAGCGGACGCTTCGCGAACAGTTCCTTCGGTGAGGAGCCGACGCCGCCGTATTCGATGATCTCGTCAAGCAACCCCGTCACCAACGGGGCCAGGCTCCTGGCATAGACGGTGGTTTCCTTGCCGGCGAACCAGGTGATGTGGGCGTTTGGGAAGGCTTGCCTGAGACCGCGCACGAACGGCAGCTTCAACAATCCGTCGCCGAGCCGGTCGAGACCGACATGAACCAGAACACTCTCTATGCTGTCTGCAGTCAGTTTCATATGCCCATCTTCCGACATTCCGGGTAGCACGTCCGGCGTTTATTGTAGAGAAAAAGCGGCAGCGTTATTGTCATAGCGTGGGCTGCTTCGGTGGCCGGGCCAGAAAGGCGACGGCGGCTCCGGCAAATCCGAAGACAGAAAACACCATCAGCGGCATGTCATATGTGCCGGTGATATCGCGGAGCGCCCCCGCGATCAGCGGGCCGGCGGCCTGACTGCCGACCTGTACCGTCAGGGCCACGCCGCGAATGGCGCCGTAGCTCCGGCGCCCGAAAAAATCCGCCCAGGCGATGGGCAGTATGGTCAGCAATCCGCCGATACCGCATCCGAACAGGGCGGCAGCGGCATAGGCCATATAGGCATTGTGAACCTCATGCATGGCGAAGGCGGCGGCACCCAAAAGCAGTCCGACGAGCACCAGTGCATAACGTAACGGGACTCGCTTCGGCCAGAACCCGTAGGAAAAGCCGGTGATTGCAGAAACCAGCGAGAAGGTGCTGACGGCGGTGGCTGCAACCGTTGCATCGAGTCCCCGCTCAAGAAGCAGTGGCGCCTGGTGCAGACTGACCCCGGCCTGAATGGGCCAGACCAGCAGGGTGAAGGCGCTGAGAAACCAGAATGCCGGGGTTCTCATGGCCTCGGCGCGGGTAAAGGCGGGTTCCGGGTCAGGAAGCGTTTCGGTCGTGGCTGGATCGTCTTCCATTTTCCGGACGGGTTTGTCGGCGCCGTCAATCTCCAGCCCAAGGTCCTCGGGGCGGCGGACCAGAAATAGCCAGGCCGGCACGAAACCGACGATCAGGACGGTTGCGCCCACGGCAATCCAGGCGTGCCGCCAGCCCCCTGCCTGCATCGCGAAGTGTGCGATGAGCGGCATCGCCACGAGGCCGAACATCAGGAACATCGTCGTGACCGAGGTTGCGAATGAGCGCTTCACATAGAACCAGTTGACGATCGAGCCGTAGATGCCGATGTCGTACGGCCCGGTAAAATTCATTCGCGCGATGCAGTAAAACACGTAAAAAAGCGGCAACGCGTTGACCGCCGACAGACACAGCAGCGGAATGCCGGTGAACAGTACCGCTAGGCAAAGGATGGTGCGCGGCCCGTTCTTGTCCAGAAACGGGCCGATCAGCGGTGCCGCGATGGCGCCCAGAATCCCGCCCATGGAAACGGCACCGGAAATTTCCGTCCTGGACCAGCCGAACTCGCTGGTCATCGGTTCAATGAAAATCGACAGGGTGGCAACGGCGGGGCCCTGTCTTGAGAACGATGCCGCACAAACGGCAAACAGGATCAACCAGCCGTAATAGAACGGCAGCCGGCCGGCCAGGGCATGGATGAACCGTAGTCTCAAGTCGTTACGAACCCCTCGGAAAATTTAACGTGATTGTCCTGTCGAAAATATGTGGAGCCAATGCGTCGATAAGTCTATGGTGCGCCCGCTTGGGAGGGCTCGTTTGCTGAAAATGTTAAGGAACCCGCTATGAATTTGGATCTGGTGCCGGTTGGCGATAATCCACCCTATGACGTCAATGTGCTGATTGAAATACCGCTGGGCGGTAATCCGGTAAAATATGAGGTCGACAAAAAATCCGGCGCGATTTTCGTCGACCGTTTCCTGCACACGGCGATGTACTATCCGATAAATTACGGCTTCGTGCCGCATACGCTTTCGGAGGATGGCGATCCGATGGACGCTGCGGTGCTGGGACAGATGCCGGTTATTCCGGGCTGTATCATCAAGTGCCGCCCGATCGGCGTGCTGATCATGGAAGACGAAAGCGGCATCGACGAAAAGCTTCTCTGCGTGCCGGTGGACGACCTGCACCCGTTCTATGGTGATGTCAGCTCATACCGCGATATCCGCCCGGTGCAGATTCAGCAGATCCAGCACTTCTTCGAGCACTACAAAGATCTTGAACCCAACAAGTGGGTCAAGGTGCAGCGCTGGGGCGAAGCCGAGGAAGCCATGGCGCTTGTCCGCGAAGCCATGGCGCGGGCCGAAGAAACGGACGCTTAATCCGCCGCTTCGTGCGCCGTCAGGGCCGCAAGCGTCACCATGTCCGCAACCGTTGCCCCCATCGGCACGACCTGTACCGGTTTGCTCAGGCCCTTGATCAGAGGGCCGAGGACCGTGGCACCGCTGACCGACGCCAGCAGCTTCATGCTGATCTGGGCACTGTGCAGACCGGGCATGACCAGCACGTTGGCGGTATCCGACAACCGGCAGAACGGGTAGTTGGCCAGTAAATCCTTGTTGAGAGCGACGTCGACGGCCATCTCGCCGTCGTATTCGAAATCCGCGCCTTCCTTGTCGAGGATCTGCACAGCCTCTCGGACCAGCTCGGCACGCGGCAGCGCGGGGTGGCCGAAATTGGCGAACGAAATCAGCGCAACGCGCGGTTCGTGCCCGAAGCGCCGGGCTTCGGATGCGGCCTGACGGGCGATGTCGGCCAGCGCTCGCGGGTTCGGCGATTCGGCGACAACCGTGTCGGCAACGAAAAGCGTCCGGCCCCGGTCAATGATCATTGACAGCCCCATGACCCGGGCCCCGGGCGCGGGCTCGATCACGGATGCAATGTTGTTCATGGCGGCGTGATAGTTCCGGGTCAGACCCGTCACCATGGCGTCTGCATCGCCGGTCGCGACCATGCAGGCGGCAAAGAAATTGCGGTCCTGGTTGACAAGTCTCTGGCAGTCGCGCTTCAGGCTGCCTTTCCGCTGCAGCCGGGTATAGAGATATTCCGCATAATCCGCATTTCGGTCCGACAATCGGGCATTGTGAATTTCCAGCCCGTCGATATTGCCGAGGCCGAGCGATTTCATGGTCTCGCGAACCTTTTCCTCCCGCCCGACCAGAACCGGTGTGCCATACCCCGCATTGAGGAAGGCATGTGCGGCGCGAATGGATTTCTCCTCCTCGCCTTCCGCGAAGACAACGCGGCGCGGCTTGGCGCGAACCTGATCCAGCGTTGCCTGCAGATTGCCGATGATCGGATTGAGCCGGGCCGAAAGCTCACTTTCGTAGGCCGACATATCCTCGATCGGCTTCTGCGCGACACCGGAATCCATTGCCGCCTGGGCAACGGCTTTCGGTACGGCGACGATCAGGCGCGGATCAAACGGCGTCGGAATCAGATACTCCGGCCCATACTGCAGATGAATTCCGGCGTAGGCGGCATCCACCTCGTCAGGGACGTCTTCACGAGCCAGCTCGGCCAGTGCATTGGCGGCGGCGATCTTCATTTCCTCGTTGATGCGCCGCGCGCGGACATCGAGGGCACCCCGGAAAATGTAGGGGAAGCCCAGCACGTTGTTGATCTGGTTTGGATAATCCGAGCGCCCGGTGGCGATGATCGCGTCGTCGCGGACCTCTTTCACGTCTTCGGGGGTGATTTCCGGATCCGGATTGGCCATGGCAAAGATGATCGGCTGGTCGGCCATGGATTTGACCATCTCCTTGTTGACCGCATCCTTGACCGACAGGCCGATAAAGACGTCCGCACCCTTCATGGCGTCGGCCAGGGTCCGTGCATCGGTTTCAACGGCCTGTGCCGATTTCCACTGGTTCATGCCGTCCTGGCGGCCGCGATAGATCACGCCCTTGGAATCGCACATGATGATATTGTCGCCGGTAACACCCATGGCTTTCATCAGGTCGGCGCAGGCGATGGAGGCTGCGCCCGCGCCGTTGATGACGATCCTGGAATCCGCCAGCGTTCGTCCGGTCAGTGCGACTGCGTTGATCAGACCGGCCGCGGTGATGATCGCAGTGCCGTGCTGATCGTCGTGAAAGACGGGAATATCGAGCAGCTCGCGCAGCCGCTCTTCGATCATGAAGCATTCGGGGGCCTTGATGTCTTCAAGGTTGATGCCGCCGAAAGAATTGCCGAACAGGCGCACGCTCTCGACAATCTCGTCGACGCTTTCGGAGAACACTTCGACGTTGAACGCATCGACATCGGCGAACCGTTTGAACAGGACGCACTTGCCCTCCATCACGGGCTTGGATGCCAGCGGGCCGATGTTGCCGAGGCCCAGGACCGCGGTGCCGTTTGAAATGACGGCGACCATGTTGCCCCGTGCCGTCAGTTCGTAAACCCGGCTTTCATCCTCATGGATCGCGAGACACGGCCCGGCGACCCCCGGCGAATAGGCCAGCGTGAGATCGCGCTGGGTGGTCAGCGGTTTGGTCGGATGAATCTCGATCTTGCCGGGCTTGCCCGAAGCATGCATCCGCATGGCTTCGTTATACAACAGCTCCGTGGCGCGCTTATCCATAATGTAACTCCCAGGAATATCGTTTTGTCTTTGTTATCGTTTCTTCGGTCGTCAATGGGCACGCCCGAGGCGTTGGCCTGCGCCCGAACCCCTATATTGCCAACAGAAACAAAAAGTGCAACGGCGCGTGTGTCCCGGCGGCCAGGTGTGTTAAGGTCTCGGCGATTTCTAATGCCGCCGACCGTCGCCGGGATGACGATGAACGACCAGACCGCATTGCCCAAGGATACCGAACAGGACCATGACGCCGCGTTGAGTGATGCGGCGGACGATCAGGCCGCTGCCCGGCCGGTTAAATCGCCGGACACGTCAGCCGACAAGTCGGTGACGCCGATGATGGCCCAGTATCTGGGCATCAAACGGGAACACCCGGATGATCTGCTGTTTTACCGGATGGGCGATTTCTACGAGCTGTTTTTCGATGATGCGGTAAACGCCGCAGCCGCCCTTGATATTGCACTGACCAAGCGTGGCAAGCACCTGGGCGAAGATATTCCCATGTGCGGCGTCCCGGTCCATAGCCACGAGACCTACCTGAACCGGTTGATCCGCAAGGGGTTCCGTGTCGCCATCTGTGAGCAGACGGAAGACCCGGCGGAAGCCAAGAAGCGGGGATCTAAATCCGTTGTCCAGCGGGGTGTTGCGCGGGTCGTGACGCCTGGCACGATTACCGAAGATCACTTGCTCGAAGCCCGGCGCGCGAATTATCTGGCCTGTGTGGCCCGGGCCCAATCGGAATTCGCCGTGGCCTGGCTGGATGTCTCGACCGGCGATTTCCGGGCGCAAAGTGCGGCGCCCGGCGATATCGCGGCGATCCTGGCCCGGCTCGATCCCGGGGAGGTGATCGCCGCCGATAGTCTTTTGGGTGATGCGCTGCCGGAACAGACCTGGTTCGATGTCGCCGACAGGCTGACGCCGTTGCCGCAGGCCCGCTTTGACAGCGAAAACGGGCGGCGCCGGCTTCTGGACCTGTTCGGGGTCAAGACGCTGGATGCGTTCGGTGCATTCTCACGTGCCGAGATCGCCGCAGCGGGCGGATTGGTCGACTACGTCGAACTGACCCAGAAAGGCAAGTTGCCGCGGCTGCATCCGCTGGCCCGGGTCGAACAGGGCGCGGTGATGGAAATCGATGCGGCCACCCGGCGTAATCTGGAAATCACGCAGACCATGACGGGCGGGCGCAAGGGCAGCCTGCTTGATGCCGTCGACCGGACCGTCACCGGCGGCGGGGCGCGGCTGCTGGCGGCACGGATTGCCGCCCCGCTGACGGCACCGGATGAAATCAACGTGCGATTCGATCTGGCCGATGTGTTCCATGCCGACAGCCGGGCCCGGGACGGCTTGCGCGAACGCCTGAAAGCCGTACCTGAAATCGCCCGCGCGCTCAGCCGTATTTCCATCGGCCGTGGCGGTCCGCGGGATATCGGTGCCATTCGTGCCGGGCTTGTGGCGGCGTTGGGGATCAAGCGGGGGCTTCAGGATTTGCCGTCCCTGCAGCAGGCCCGGGACCTCCCGGGACTGGTTGATGCTCTGGGCGGTCATGATGATCTGATCGATGAGCTGACCCGTGCGCTGGTTGATGAGCCGCCGATCAGCGGCGCCGACGGCGGGTTTGTGCGAAAGGGCTATCACCCCAGGCTGGACGAACTGGTTGAAATGCGCGACGAGAGCCGCCGCCTGATCGCCGCCTTGCAGCGGCGATATGCGGAGGAAACCGGCGTGCCGGCGCTGAAGGTGCGCCATAACAACGTGCTCGGTTATTTCATCGAAGTGACGGCGAAACAGGCCGACCAGATTCCGAACGGTACCGACAGCCCGTTCATCCATCGCCAGACCATGGCCAACGCGGTCCGCTATACAACCGTTGAACTGAATGAGCTTGAAGCGGAAATCGCCCGGGCCGGTGAACGGGCCCTGGCATTGGAAACGGAAATCTTCGATACCTTGTGTGCCCGAATCAGAGACGCCGGCCCCGCCATCGATGCCACGGCCGGGGCACTGGCGGTGCTGGATGTGGCGGCCGCCACGGCTGAGCTAGCCCTTGGCGATGATTTCGTCCGCCCGCTTGTCGATGACAGCGAAGCCTTCAGCATCGAAGCCGGGCGGCACCCCGTGGTCGAGCAGGCGTTGGCCAAAAGCGGGGATGTTGCCTTTGTGGCGAACGATAGCCGTCTTGAACCGGGCGATGACACCGATGCCGGGGCCAAGCTGTGGCTGCTGACAGGCCCCAACATGGCCGGGAAAAGTACGTTCTTACGTCAGAATGCATTGATTGCCGTGCTGGCACAGGCCGGGCTGTTCGTACCGGCGCGGCGCGCGCACATCGGCATCGTCGACAGATTGTTTTCGAGGGTCGGTGCGGCGGACGATCTGGCGCGGGGCCGCTCCACCTTCATGGTGGAAATGGTCGAAACGGCGGCTATTTTGCATCAGGCGGGCCCGCGGGCGCTGGTTATTCTTGATGAAATCGGACGTGGCACTTCGACCTTCGACGGCCTGTCGATCGCCTGGGCGGTGGTTGAACACCTGCATGAAGTCAACCGCTGCAGGGGTCTGTTTGCGACCCATTACCATGAACTGACCGAATTGGCGTCCCGGCTGGCCAATCTGAAATGCTACACCATGCGGGTGAAGGAATGGAAAGATGACGTGGTCTTCCTCCACGAGGTGGCGGCGGGGGTTGCTGACCGGTCATATGGGATACATGTCGGTCAGCTTGCTGGATTGCCGTCAAGCCTGGTTAAGCGCGCCGAAATGATCTTAAGTAGATTGGAAAATGAAAAGTCGACTCAATCCGGCCAGTTAGGTGACGACCTTCCCCTGTTTTCGGTCGTTCAGACGCAGAAGGTTGACTCTAAAAGAGAAAACAAGGCCGAAACAGCCCTTAATAAGATCAATCCAGATTCCTTGACTCCCCTACAGGCTTTGGAAGAGCTGTATAGGCTCAAGTCATTGATCGCAGAAGATCATGATTAATTTAATGCCCTTATTTATTAATTGTGTGGATCTGGCAGGGGAAACCTGTTCCATCGGCACCGGCACGGGACCAACCGAATATTGTCAAAGATCAGTTTTGGCCAACGGCCTCGCGGGGCTGTATAAATACCGCCCATGATAAAGGTAACCAAACCTCGCGATATCATTGAGCGCAAGGCGGTGCTGACACGCCTTGACGACATTCTTGGATGGTCGGGATATACCCCGGACACCCAGGGCGAGATTTTTAAAATCTATCAAACCACGCTTGAAGCCGGCCGCGCGGAAATCCAACGCCGCTTCGAAGCCGGTGAGCAGAGCGGCACGCAAACGGTGCATGCCGGGGCTTATCTGATTGATCAACTGGTCCGGATCATTTTCGAGGTGGCGACGGAGCACGTCTATCCGCTTGGGGTGGACATATCCGCCGACCGGATGTCGGTGGTGGCGACGGGTGGATACGGCCGTGCCGAACTGGCCCCGCATTCCGACATCGATCTGATGTTCTTATTGCCCTACAAGCTGACGCCGCAGACCGAGCAGGTCGTCGAATACGTGCTCTACACGCTCTGGGACCTGAGCCTCAAGGTCGGCCATGCAACCCGTTCCGCCGAAGAAGCCGTTCGTCTGTCCAAGGAAGACATCACGATCCGCACCAGCCTTCTGGAATCCCGTCTGATTACCGGCAATGAGGAACAGTTCGCGAATTTTCACAGCCTGTTTCATCAGGACGTGGTCAGCGATACAGGTATGGCCTTTGTTGAAGCCAAGCTGGCCGAACGCGATGCGCGTCATGGCCGGATGGGTGATACACGATATGTGCTTGAGCCGAACATCAAGGACGGCAAGGGTGGGTTACGCGACCTGCAGACACTCATGTGGATCGCCAAGTATCTCTACGGTGTGGAATCAATCGGTGATCTGAAGCAGAAGGGCGTGCTGACGAACGATGATGCACGGCGCTTTGAAAAAGCCCAGGAATTCCTCTGGACCGTCCGGTGTCATCTGCACTATCTGGCCGACCGTCCGGAAGAGCGGCTGACGTTCAACGTCCAGACCGAGATCGGGGAACGGATGGCCTACACCGACCATGCCGGTCTGAGCGGTGTCGAGCGCTTCATGAAACATTACTTCCTGATCGCCAAGGACGTTGGCGATTTGACGCGGATCATCTGTGCGGCGCTCGAGGAGCAGCACAAGAAAAAGCGCCAGCGCTTCCGCCTGCCGCGGTTTGGCAAGGGCGGACCGAAAATCGAGGGTTTCAATGTCGATGGGGACCGGCTGATCGTTGCCAACGACGACCTGTTCGAACAGGACCCGAAGAAACTGCTGGATCTGTTCTGGCAGGCCCAGAAAAACAAATTCGACGTGCATCCGAGTACGCTACGTCTGGTGACAAAGAGCCTGAAGCGGATCACCAGGAAGGTTCAGAATGATCCTGAGGCGAATGAGATATTCATCAATATTCTGACCGGCCCGGACCCCGACAAGACCCTGATGCGCATGAACGAGGCCGGCGTGTTCGGCAAGTTCGTGCCTGATTTCGGCCGGGTCGTCGCGCAGATGCAATACGACATGTATCACGTCTATACCGTCGATGAGCACACGATCCGTGCCATCGGTGTGCTGCACGGCATAGATACGGGACGGCTAATCGATGATCATCCCGTGGCCTGCTCGGTGATCAGTGAGGTGCAGTCGAAGCGGGCCCTTTATCTGGCGGTCCTGTTGCACGATATCGCCAAGGGCCGGGGCGGCGATCATTCCGAACTGGGGGCGGAAATAGCCCTCAAGCTCGGTCCGCGCATGGGATTGAGCGACTGGGAGACGGAGACCGTCTCCTGGCTTGTGCGTTATCACCTGTTGATGAGCCACACGGCCTTCAAGCGTGATATCGACGATCCGAAAACGGTTACCGATTTTATTGAGGTTGTGCAGTCGCCGGAGAGGTTGCGGCTGCTGCTGATTCTGACCGTCGCCGACATCCGTGCCGTCGGCCCGAACGTCTGGAATGCATGGAAGGCGGGTTTGCTCCGGGAACTCTACTGGCAGGCCCGCGAAGCCATGTCGGGGGAAAGTCCGCAGGAACGGCTTTCAAAGCGCGCTGAAACTGCCAAGCACAAACTGGCCGGTGCGCTGAAGCAAACGTCGCCTGACTGGACCGAAGAACGCATTCAGGCGCATCTTGATCTTGGCCGTGAAACCTACTGGCTGACGTTTGATACGGAAGCTCTGTTGCGCCATGCCGAATTGATCCGTACCGCAGCCATCAGTCAGAAGAACCTTCTGATCGACCTTCGTGCCGATGAAGCTCATGACGCGACGGAAGTCGTGGTCTTTACCGTCGACCATCCGGGGCTGTTTGCAAAGGTTGCCGGTGCCCTGGCGCTTGGCGGGATAAATATTGTCGACGCCAAGATCGTGACCCTGAACAACGGCATGGCGCTGGATACGTTCTGGGTGCAGGACGGCCAGTCCGAGGCGGTATCGGGTAGTGCCCGCATGGACCGAATCCGCAACCGGCTTGAACGTGCGCTCTCGGGTCTGGCGTCGCCGGCCTACGAGCTGAAGGAAGCCCGGGCGAATGCAATGCCGTCCAGAACCAGTGTTTTCAAAGTGCCGCCGCGAGTCCTGATCGACAACAAGGCGAGCCGGACGCATACGGTGATCGAGGTCAACGGTCGTGACCGTCTCGGGTTCCTGCACGATATCACCAACGTGCTGACCAATGCCGGGTTGCAGATCGCTTCGGCGCACATCTCGACTTACGGGGAACGCGTTGTCGACGTGTTTTATGTGAAGGATATCTTCGGTCTGAAAATGGAACAGCCGAACAAGATCGAAGACGTACGCAGTAAACTCCTGAAGGCGGTTACGGGGGTGTCGGGGACGGTCGAACCGGAGGCCGCTGAGTGAGCGCCGTGTTCGGGGAAGGCCCCGGTTGCTGGATGTCACTGGTGCCATGACGATGCCGCAATCGACACCGAGGTTTTGGATATGAACCTCGTTCGCGCCATTTCCGCCATCGGATCGATGACCATGCTGAGCCGCATCTTCGGCTTTGTCCGCGATATTTTGATAGCGAATTTTCTGGGCGCCGGTGCCGTCGCCGATGCGTTCGTGGTGGCGTTCAGGTTTCCGAACCTGTTTCGCAGGCTTTTTGCCGAGGGTGCCTTTGCAGCGGCTTTCGTGCCGATGTTTTCACGTAGTCTGGAAGGGGAAGGCCCGGCCACCGCCCGGGTGTTCGCGGAGCAGGCTTTCAGTGTCCTCGCTGTTGTCCTGTTCGTCTTTGTCGCGATTTTTGAAATCGCCATGCCATGGCTGATGCCGTTTCTGGCACCGGGCTTTGACCAGGTACCGGGCAAGATGGAAATGGCCACGGAATATTCCCGGATCGCGTTTCCATATCTGCTGTTCATCTCTCTCGTCGCCCTGCAGTCCGGCGTGCTGAATGCCTTCGGTAAGTTCAGTGCCGCGGCAGCGGCTCCGGTGCTGCTCAATATCACGCTTATCGTCGCCCTGCTGGGATTTGGCGGATCGGACGAGGAATCCGGCCGCGCACTTGTATGGGGCGTGTTCGCGGCCGGGATCGTACAGTTCATCTGGCTGGCCTGGCACTGTCACCGTCAGGGCGTGGTGCTCAGATTGCGGCTTCCGGTGCTGAGCGACAAGGTGCGCGTGCTCGGCAGACGCATTCTGCCGGTGGTCTTCGGAGCCAGCCTTTATCAGATCAATCTGCTGATCGGGACGATACTGGCGACGACGATATCCGATGGTGCGGTTTCATATCTGTATTATGCGGATCGGGTCACCCAGCTGCCGCTGGGGGTCGTCGGGATCGCCGTCGGCACTGCCCTGCTGCCGATGATCTCCAGACAGCTGGAAGCCGGCGATACCGAAAAAGCCAACACGTCCCAGAACCGGGGAATTGAAATCGCATTGTTGCTGACCGTACCGGCGGCTCTGGCCCTGATCGTTATTCCCGAGCCGATCATTCAGGTGCTGTTCGAACGTGGCGCATTCGATGAAGCCGCCAGCCGGGCAACCGCGATGGCGCTGATGGCCTATGCAATCGGTCTGCCGGCATATGTCGGGATTCGAGTTTTTACGCCTGGATATTTTGCCCGCGAGGATACCGCGACGCCTGTTCGTATCGCGGCGGTCGCGATGGTCGTGAACGTCATTCTGAACCTCTTGCTGATGGGCCCGTTTGGGCATGTCGGGATCGCACTGGCTTCAAGTGCCTCAGCCTGGATCAACATTGCTCTGCTGGTTGTGGTGCTGGCGCGGCGTGGCCATTACAAGGCCGACACACGACTGGTCCGGCGATTGTTCGGGATCGCCGGAGCCAGCGTCATCATGGCCGGTGCGCTGTGGCTGGCGGCTGCCTGGGCCGTGCCGTGGCTGGCCGGCAGCTTGCCACAGCAGGTCGTGGCGCTGGCGGTTCTGATAACAGGCGGACTGGCGCTTTATCTGATTGCGGCCCGGGGTCTTGGTGTTTATTCGATTTCAGAAATCAGAAGCACCCTGCGCCGTGCCCGCTGAGCAGTCAGTTGATCTCGTTCGCTCCGGCCCTGCCCGCTTGACCGTTCATGGCCGACGCGCGATAACCCGCTCTCTATAAACGCAACCGGACCTAGTACGATCATGAGCGAGCGAATTTTCTCCGGCGCACAGCCGACCGGCAATCTGCATCTCGGCAATTATCTGGGCGCGATCCGCAATTGGGTGAAGCTGCAGGACGATTTTGACTGCGTGTTCTGCGTTGTCGATCTGCACGCCATTACCATCTGGCAGGATCCGGCCAGCCTGCGCACGGCAACACGTGAAGTTGCGGCTGCCATGATCGCTGCCGGCGTCGATCCGAAGAAACACATCATCTTCAACCAGTCGCAGGTTTCGGGGCATGCCGAGCTGGCGTGGATATTCAACTGTGTGGCGCGCATGGGCTGGCTCGGCCGCATGACCCAGTTCAAGGAAAAGGCCGGCAAGGATCGTGAAAACGCGTCGGTCGGCCTGTTCGCCTATCCGAACCTGATGGCCGCTGACATCCTTTTATATAAAGGAACGCACGTTCCCGTCGGTGAAGATCAAAAGCAGCATCTTGAACTGGCACGCGATATTGCACAGAAGTTCAACAATGACTTCAAGACGGAGACGTTTCCGGTACCCGAGCCGCTGATCCTCGGCACGGCGACGCGGGTCATGTCGCTCAAGGACGGCAGCAGCAAGATGTCCAAATCCGATCCGTCGGATCTGTCGCGGATCAATATGACCGATGATGCCGAGACGATTTCACGGAAAATCCGCAAGGCGAAGACCGACCCGGACCTGCTGCCGGAGACGACTGAGGGGCTGGAAGGCCGCCCGGAAGCACGAAATCTGCTGGGCATCTACGCCGCACTGACGGATACCACCATTGATACCGCAGTGACAGAATTCGCCGGTCAGCAGTTTTCCGCGCTCAAGGAACGTTTGTCCGATGTAGCCGTCGCCAAGCTGGCGCCGATCCAGGATGAATATCGTCGACTATTGGGCGATAAGGCGGTGATTGATGATGCCCTGGCGGATGGCGCAGAACGTGCCCGCGCGATTGCAGAGCCCGTGCTCCGCGAGGTTCAAGATGTGGTCGGTTTCCTGCGGCCGAAAAGAATCCGCAGTTGAACGCAGCCGAGGTTGCATCTATCTGACCGCTGCCCCACATATGGGGTATAATGGTCCAGGCGATATCGACGCACATAGCGGCATTGGAGATTGAGATGTTTATTCAGACCGAAAGCACACCGAATCCGGCGACGTTGAAGTTTCTGCCCGGCAAGGCCGTGATGCAGAACGGTACGGCGAACTTTGCCGAATCCTCCGAAGCCGTCCGCTCACCGATGGCAACGCGCCTGTTTGGGATTGAAGGTGTCGCCGGGGTCTTCCTTGGATCCGATTTCGTCACGGTCACGAAATCCGACGACAAGGAATGGGATGTGATGCGCCCGCAAATTCTCGGTGCGATCATGGAGCATTATCAGTCCGGCCGTCCGATGATCGACGATGAGGATACGGACGACGGTGCTTCCGCCGGCGATGACGACCCGATCGTCAAGCAGATCAAGGAATTGATCGACACACGGGTTCGCCCGGCTGTGGCGCAGGACGGCGGCGATATTGTCTTCAAGGGATTTGAAGGCGGTATCGTGTCGTTGCACATGCAGGGAGCCTGCGCGGGTTGCCCAAGTTCGACGGCGACTCTCAAGCACGGCATCGAAAACATGTTGCGTTATTACGTTCCCGAAGTGCAGGAAGTTCGGGCCGTAGAATAAGATTTAACGTATTGTTTTCATTCAATAAATAAAGTTTCACACCTAAATGCTGAAAATGGGTGGCATGGCGGACTCGTCTATGTTAACCATGTTGCCACTAAAAGCCGGCCAGTGGTTCGTCAGGTAAATATACCGCCGAACGATTATCGACAGAGCCGAAAAAACCCAGGGCGATTGAAACGAGAGTAGGGGCGGCGTTCATGCCGGGAGCATGGCGCTGAAATCAGCAATGACGACTCGAAAATTCGACCGCTTGATTCTTAGTTTTATTTGCGGTGCCGTGATCGTAACGGCCGCAGCCACACTGGTCAGCCCGGATTCCGGCCTGACGGCAAGCCCTCGAGTGTCCTTTGATGAGGCACATGCCGAATCGGCACACCTCAATCAGGGCGTTTCCCGTGTCGCACCGGAAGATCTGGAAAACATCGAACTTGCAGCCGGTGCTGCGGTGACGTCACTGCAAGATGCGCAGGCCCTGGCCGAAAGTTTCGACAGGATGGGCTATCACCTGGACCGGGTGCGCGCCGACGGCACACCGGTGCCAAGGGTCTTCATGGCCGAAATGCCGCGCGATCTGAATGCGGTGCCGGAAGTTTCCCTGAAGAAGAGCGTGTTCTTCAAGACCATGCTGCCGCTGGTGCTTCAGGAAAATGAACGCATCCTCCGTGACCGTCACGAACTGATCCGCATCAAGGCCGAAATCGCGATGGGCAGTCGGCTTTCGCCGCGTGACCGCCTGTGGCTTGCGGTGCTGGCCGAGCGCTACAAAGTCAAGGACGACAGCATCGATACCCTGATGATCCGCGTCGACATCATTCCGCCGTCACTGGCGATGGCGCAGGCGGCCGAGGAAAGCGGATGGGGCACATCCCGGTTTGCCCAGCACGGCAACGCCATATACGGCCAGTGGACAACGGCCGGGGGCGAGGGTCTCATCCCACAGCAACGACCGGAAGGCATGGATCACAAGGTCCGCTCATTCGACAATCTTGAGCAGTCGGTTGCAGCCTATATGCGCAACCTGAATACACATGGAGCCTATAAGGCCCTGCGTCGGCTACGGGCAAATCTGCGGCTAGGTGGTGACGCGCTGGATGGTTCCCTGCTCGCCGGCACCCTGACCAAGTATTCCGAACGCGGGTTGGAATATGTCGACAGCGTCCGGACAATTATCAATGCCAATGACCTGAGAGAATTGGACGATGCCCGTCTGGTCGCTGACGGCACCGACGACGATCAGTCGGTCTGAACCTTTTTAGATACGTAAAACTGACGCCCGAACCAGTACCAGCTGCCATTCCCGGCGGGCATGGTGCAGTTGAGCCGCGTTCTGCCCGGTGGCATCGCCTTGTCAGTGCGCACCTCGATACGTTTTCCAAGATGCTGAATATCCAGTTTGTCGACGTGTGAAGCGTAGCAGTTGAGCCGGTCCTGCCCGTCTCCGGGCCACTTCAGGGTAAAGCCGATCAACGGCGGATTCGGCTGGGTGATGGTAGGATCGTCCGGTGTCATATCGGCGATACCCATCGGCAGCGCATTGGCCGCCAGCTGGAACCGGTCCAGTGAGCCGAAAGCCTCGTTCATGGCAAACCGGGGCAGGTAATAAATTTCCCCGCCGGAACCAATGGCACCGGAATGCTGACCGAATGCGGCCACGAAGCCAGCGCTCTTGACCAGGGTCATGACCTCGATGTTGGCTTCTCCGTAAGGGTAGGCAAACAAATCCGGGGCATTCCCCAGCTTTTCTTCGAACAGCGCATTCGATTCACGAAGCTCACGAACGATCATGTCACTTGTAAGATCGGCCATATGCGGGTGTGATTTTGTCTGGCTGCCGATGGTGACGCCCTGTTCGGCGATCTCGCTGATCTGCGCCCAGTTCATGTAACGGGGTAGATTTTTCTCGACGGGATCGGTGGCGACGAAGACGGTCAACGGGAAACCGGCTTCCTTCAGGATCGGCCAGGCACGGGTATAGACGCTCTCGTAAGCATCATCGACGCTCAGCCCGACGGTTTTCGGCGGCAAGGATTCGCCGTTGCGCAAGGCGGCAATGATTTTAGGTAAAGACTCGACGTTATAGCCGCCCGAACGCAGTTCTTCGACATGGGCGCGGAACTGCTCCATGGTGACGTTGGTGGACGGGAAGTCCGTTTCGCCAAAGCGGTGGTACATGATGACGACGGCCTTGGTCGCAGGCTCATTGGCACGCGCATCAAGCGTGATGCAGACAAGTGCCGACAAAATGAGACCGAGAAAAACCGATTTTCTGAAACTAATCATCCACGCTCCCCCTATGAGCGGCAGACCCTTATGAAACATGATGAATTAATATCCACTTAGCAAGAAATGTTGCGGTATCGCATTAGCGACCTCAAGTATGAAACAGATAAGTCATGCGAACTGTGACGGGTCGCACGGCCACCCATTTTTTTCAAGGCTGCGGAGAACATAAATGACACACCATCCGAAAACACCACTCAAGGATGCGGCCCTGAACACCCTGTTCATGGATGCCCGCACGCACAACGCCTGGGCAGACAAGGAAATCCCGCCGGGCGTGTTGGAAGAGATCTGGAATATCGCCCGGATGGGGCCGACCAGCGCAAACTGCAGTCCGGCGCGCATTGTTTTCGTGAAGTCAGATGAAGCCAAAGAAAAGCTGCGCCCCTGCCTGATGAGCGGGAACGTCGACAAGACAATGCAGGCCCCGGTAACGGCCATTCTCGGCCATGACATGGCATTCTACGATCAACTGCCCAAGCTGTTCCCACATACCGATGCCAGGTCGTGGTTCGTTGGAAACGACGACCTGATCCGCGAAACGGCTTTCAGGAACGGCACCCTGCAGGCCGCATATCTGATAATTGCAGCGCGTGCCCGGGGACTTGATTGCGGGCCGATGTCCGGTTTCGACAAGAAAAAAGTCGATGCGGCATTCTTTGCCGGCACGACCGTCAAATCGAACTTCCTCTGCAATATCGGGTACGGGTCTGACGAGGATCTATTTCCCCGCAGTCCCCGACTGGCGTTTGCAGAAGCCTGTCGTGTCGAATAATAACTGTTAAGACATGCATTCCGGCATGAAGACCCGCACCATGTGACGGCAAGGCGATAACGTGACACGCAATGTGTTCTCAGCGAGCATTTATCTGATCCTGGTCGTTGTTGCGATTACTTCCAGAATTTGGCCGTTCCCCTATGGGCGGGAAATCGGCGTTTGCCTGACGGTTATCTTTCTTGTTGTTGAATTCACCAGATCACCCCCGCTGCAACGCAATGTCGGCGCGTTGCTTTTTGGTCTTGGGGGGCTGGCGGCCTGGGCCGGCGGGGACCTGGTCGGGGGTGTCACGAACGGTCTGGAGCGGGCGCAGATTTTTCTGGTCATGTTTTTTGCCGTGACATGGTTGCGCGAACCGGCGGTGACCAGTCCATCGCTGCGACTTCTGAGAGATGCCGTAGTCGCCCAGCCGGCTGGACGGCGATATCCCATCCTGTGGTTGAGTGGGCATCTGCTCGGTTCAGTGCTGAACCTGGCCGCGATGAGCCTGCTCTCGGTGATGGTCGGGGAGCAGACGAACGCACGGCTCAGGAAACGACTGTCGATCTGCCTGATGCTGGGCTTTACCACGGCCTCTACCTGGGGGCCGTTTTACGTCAGCATTTCCGTCATTCTGGCGGCGATCCCCGAACTCCGCTGGACGGAAATTGCGCCCCTTGGGCTGGGGCTGTCGTTCTTTCTGCTGCTTGTCGGCTGGGGCTACGACAGAATTTTCCTGCGCGAAAAGCCCGTTGCGGGCGGCGTCAGAAGCGGGACGCCCCTATCTGCCCAGACCTGGAGCCGGGCAAGCTTCATTCTGATTCAGTTGATTTTTCTGGTCATGGGAGCGCATGAGGGTTTCGGCTTGCCGATCCCGATTGCGCTGGGCGTCATCGGCCCGCCCTTTGCGATTGCATGGGCGGCGGTCCAGGCCAGCAAGAGTGTGCGTTGGAAAGAAGGCGCCGAACCGTTGATCCGGCGCATATTTATCAATCTCCCGGAATTGCGGAACGAAGCCGTCGCTTTTGTCGCGGCATCCGTATTCGGGGTCGGCGTTTCAAAAATTCTGCCACCGGAAACGATTTCCGCCTGGGTGCAGCACCTGGGCATTTCACAGGACATGATTATTGTCGGTATCGTCTTCGGGACATCCTTGTTGGGCATGGCCGGGTTGCATCCCGTGATTATCGCCATCCTGATCGGTGAAGTGCTGCCGCCGGACGTTATCGGTATAGCGCCGGAAATCCTTGCCATTGCACTGCTTGGGGTATGGGGAACGTCGACCATGGTCTCGCCGTTTTCCGCGACGACGCTGTTCATGGCCCGGGTGGTTGGTCTGCCCAGTCACGTGATCGCCTGGCGCTGGGGGCCGCCGGTGATTTTCCTGTCGTCATGCGTGGTGACGGCGTATGTGGTCATCATACGCCATCTGTTCTATTCATGATGCTTAATATTCGGGGCATGGCTCAGAGATGACGGTTATTTTAGGCATCGACACGGCAACCACGGGCTGCGCGGCGGCCGTTGTTCGTGATGAGGACTGCCTTGCGACGGCACAGGCGCGCATGGCCCGCGGTCAGTCGGAAGCGCTGATGCCGATGATTGCCGATGTCATGCAACAGGCTGGGTTGGGTTTCGATGATCTCGACGGACTGGCCGTCACCCGAGGCCCGGGGGCATTTACGGGTCTGAGAATCGGATTGGCGGCGGCACGGGCGCTGGCGCTGACGATCGCCCGGCCGTGCCTGGGAATCGTGACGTTCGATATCCTCGTCAGGCAGGCGTTGGACGCCAGAGAGCTTGAGGATATGGAGGCGCTGATTGTTGCCGTCGACAGCAAACGCGAGGAACTGTTTATCCAGGTCTATGAGCCTGATGGCGCGGCACGAAACGCGCCCGCCGTGCTGCGGCCGGGTGATGTGACGGGGCTTCTGGCGGGAAAAAGTCGAATCGCCGTGGCCGGGGACGCGGGCGAAAAAGTCGTCACTGCGCTGCGGCAGGACTTCGATATCCGTCATCTGGTTGAGATTGATGTGCCCGATCCAAAGATAGTTGCCCGGCTCGGGATGGACGCGTTGCCGAAGTCAATGGATTATCCACCAACGCCTTTATATCTGCGCCCACCCGACGTGACGCTGCCCAAAGCCTGATCAGACGTTTTCCTTGCGAATGAGCAGACGGTGAATGCCCTCTGGTCCCTGCTCGCCGCCTTCCGGGTCCAGCGACAAAATCGTATGCCCATGCTGGCGTGTTGAACGCGGGACATTGTGCAGCGGTTCTTCTCCCTTCAGACGAACCTCAAGCACCTCGCCGACGGCGATTTTTTCCAGCAAAAGCTTTGTGCGCACGAACGTCATCGGGCAAATAAGCTCTGTTATATCGATTTGATGATCTGGAGTAATAATTTCTTCCTGATTATTGCTTTTCGTCATGGGTTAACTTGCACCTGTATGAGAAAATACTTATAAAACGCTCCCCGCCTACAATTGTTCATTCCGGACAAAAAAAACAAACGGAGAAAAAAACTGATGTCTGAACAACCCTCACAGACGGATTTACTCGAACTCACCACAGAGATCGTATCCGCACACGCTTCAAACAATCCTATTGCCGCAAATGATTTGCCGCAAATCATCAAGGACGTTTTTACCACATTGCAGACTCTCGGCAGCGGTAGCGCTCCCGCAGAACGGCCGCAGCCTGCCGTGCCCATCAAAAAATCCATAATGCCGGATTACATCGTCTGTCTTGAAGACGGCAAGCAGTTGAAAATGCTGAAGCGCCACCTGAAGACATCATATAACATGACCCCGGAAGAGTACCGGGAGCGCTGGGGATTGCCCGCTGATTATCCCATGGTTGCGCCGAATTATGCCAAGAGACGCAGCACGCTGGCGAAAAAGATAGGTCTGGGTCGCAAACCCGGTGCGCGTAAAAAGACAAAATAATTGCGCTGAAGGCTTATTCGGCACCTTCGCCTCTTCACACGGCGCGTTCGGGGCGCTACCATCGTCGAATTGAACGATAAGGGATGGGTATGGACGAATCTCGGCTCGAAAGACTGTGTGTCGATAAAGGCCTCAAAATGACTGAACAGCGCCGTGTTATCGCACGGGTCCTGTCCGATGCCGAAGATCACCCAGATGTTGAGGAGGTGTACCGTCGCGCCTCGGAGCAGGATTCCAAGATATCCATTGCGACAGTCTATCGGACGATGCGCCTGTTCGAAGATGAAGGCATTGTCGAACGCCATGATTTCGGTGACGGGCGGGCACGTTACGAAGAAGTGTCGGAAGAGCACCATGATCATCTGATCAACGTGAAGACCGGCCGTGTGATCGAATTCCAGAACGAGGAAATCGAACGGCTCCAGGAGCGGGTTGCCCGTGAGCACGGTCTGGAGCTGGTTGGCCACCGCCTTGAACTTTACGGCATACCCCTAAAAGGATCAGGTAAATCGAAATGAGAACACGGCTCACGGGGCGTACCGCTTGACAGGTGCTCGCCCGATGATCATGTTCCGCGCCCGATATGACGGGAGCCATGCCGGTTCCTGTGCGGCCCCCGTGATGATGACGGGATGCAAAGAGTGACCGTGAAAAAGTCCGTCTACATCAAGTCTTATGGTTGCCAGATGAACGTCTATGATGCGTCACGCATGCATGACGTTCTGTCACCGCTGGGATATGAACATGCCCAGGAGATGGCAGGTGCCGACCTGGTTATCCTGAATACCTGCCACATCCGCGAGAAAGCAGCGGAGAAGGTGTATTCCGAACTGGGGCGGCTGCGGCTTGAGAAGTCGTCCCGGGCGGATACGGCGAGGCCGATGCGGATTGCCGTCGGCGGTTGTGTCGCCCAGGCCGAGGGCGAGGAAATCCTGCGCCGCGCACCGTATGTCGATCTGGTATTCGGGCCGCAAACCTATCACCGGTTGCCGCTGATGCTGCGCCAGCTTGAAAGCCGCGGGCAAGCTGTTGTCGATACGGAATTCCCGGCCGATGACAAATTTGACCAGTTGCCGGAAGCAGGCAAACTGGACGGTGCCAGCGCCTTCCTGACAGTTCAGGAAGGCTGCGACAAATTCTGTACGTTTTGCGTGGTGCCCTATACGCGCGGCGCCGAATTCTCGCGTCCCGTTGACCCGGTGCTGCGCGAAGCGCGGCTCCTCGCCGGCAAGGGGGCGCGGGAAATCACGTTGCTGGGGCAGAACGTGAACGCCTATCACGGACAGCATGAAAACGGGGGCGAATGGACGCTTGGCCGTCTGATCCGCGAACTTGCCGGGATCGACGGCCTTGACCGGATTCGCTACACCACGTCCTACCCGGCCGAAGTCGATGACGATCTGATCGCCGCGCACCGGGACGTACCTGAATTGATGCCGTTTCTGCATCTTCCCGTGCAGTCAGGCTCGGACAAGGTGCTGAAAGCCATGAACCGGCGGCACAGTGCCGGCGGTTACGCCGACATCGTGCACAGACTTCGTGACGCCCAGCCGGACCTGACTCTGTCGTCGGATTTCATTGTCGGTTTTCCCGGGGAAACGGATAAGGATTTTCAGCAAACCATGGACCTGGTTCGGGATATCGGTTTTGTCCAGGCGTATTCGTTTAAATACAGCCCGCGCCCGGGGACGCCGGCCGCGGACATGGAAGACCAGATCCCCGAAGCGCTCAAATCCGAGCGGCTTCAGGAACTTCAAGCGGAACTCAACCGCCAGCAAATTGACTTTAACGAGACCTGCGTCGGCCGCGAAATGCCGGTGCTGTTCGACCGCGTCGGCACGCGCGGCGGTCAGCTCGTCGGCCGCAGTCCTTACATGCAGGCCGTTCATGCTACGTTGTCCGATAACCTTTTGGGAGAAATCGTCACCGTCATGATCGAAACAGCCAAACCGAACAGTCTATCGGCCGTTGTTCGTGAGCCTCGGGAGGCCGTCGCTTGAGCCGGGGTAGCCGCACGGCGACCCGGACGTCTCAATCCGGGGCCATCACACGCAAGAAATCGTTTCCGAAAAACGGCCTGGCTATTGCGCTTTTCGGATCGCATCACAGCCATCTGGCGCAGATCGAAAGTGCCTTGGGGGTGGTGATCCATGCGCGTGGAAATGAAGTGACGATCGCCGGCGATGCCGAAGCCGTTGCCCGGTCCCTCAGCGTTCTGGACGCTCTGTATGAGCGGCTGGAAAAAGGCCAGGATGTGGATCAGCCGGAAGTCGACGCCATGTTACGCTTTTCTGCAGAACCGGAACGCAAGATGCCGAGCACCGATGCCGGGGTCAGTATCCGCAACCGCGTGGTGACGGCGCGGACACCGACCCAGGCGGATTATCTGCGGGCAATAGACGAGTCCGAACTGGTCTTTGCCGAAGGGCCGGCAGGGACGGGGAAAACCTATCTGGCCGTCGCCAAGGCCGTCGAACGTCTGGTACGGGGTGACGTAGAGCGGATTATTCTGTCACGTCCGGCGGTTGAAGCCGGCGAACAGCTCGGTTTTCTGCCCGGGGACATGCGCGAAAAAGTCGACCCTTATTTACGCCCTTTATACGACGCCCTGCATGACATGATGCCGGGACAACAGGTGCAGAAACGCCTGGAGAGCGGCGAAATCGAAGTGGCGCCCCTGGCGTTCATGCGTGGCCGGACCCTCGCAAATGCCTTCGTCATTCTGGATGAAGCCCAGAACACGACGGCGGTGCAGATGAAGATGTTTTTGACGCGGTTGGGTGAAAATTCGCGGATGGTGATTACCGGCGACCTCAGTCAGGTCGATCTGCCCCGGGGAACCCGATCGGGGTTGCGCGATGCCCGTGAAGCTTTGTCCGGTGTCGAAGGAATCCGCTTTCTGCGATTCAATGAAAAGGATGTGGTTCGTCATCCGCTGGTCGGCCGTATCGTGAATGCCTACAAGGGGCTCGAAAACCGTCGCGGTTCGGGCGCCGAGTACCAGAAGGATGACAAGGCTGCAGGGGACGATGAAGACTGAGTTCATCTCGGAAGTTGCTGCGGACGCAGGGCGTCTCAGCGTCGACGTCGAGATCACGAATTCGGCTTGGCGGGGCATGCACGCTGACCCTGCGGCATTTTGCCGGCATACCCTAAGTGCAGCCTTCGGGTTTCTGGACTATCCGCCACGGGCGTATGAGGTGTCGGTGCTGTTGAGTGACGATGCGGCCCAGCAGACGCTGAACGCCCGATACCGGGGAAGGGACAGCTCAACCAATGTCCTTTCTTTCCCGTCCGGGGAAAGCGCCGAAAACGGTTTCCCCGATGCACTGCCGCTGCCGCTGGGGGATATTTCTTTGGCATACGAAACGCTGGTCCGTGAAGCCGAGGCGGGGGGATTGTCATTTGCCGATCATTTTTGTCATCTTCTGGTCCATGGTATGTTGCATTTGGCGGGGTATGATCACGAGAACGACGATGATGCCGAACAGATGGAAATGCTGGAATTAGAAGTACTTGCATCAATGGGGGTGAAGAACCCATATCAGCGCGGGACGATGACGCTGCAGAAATGACAGAACAGGATATGAAAGACTCAAACCCGACCGAGGACCCTCCGAGTTCGAGCGAGGCCAACAACGACGATCCCGGCAAAAGCCAGAATCTCACCGACCGCATCCGTGTCTGGATGCGCAATCTGAAAAGGATTTCCGGCTCGAACGGGTCTGCCCGCGATACTCTCGATGAGCTGATCGATGAGCGCGAAGAATCCGAACAGCCACTTGATCCGGATGAGCGGTTGCTTGTCGCAAATATCCTCGAACTGAGAAACCTGACGATCTATGACGTCATGGTGCCGCGCGCTGATATCGTTGCGATTCCGAGCAATGCGTCTTTGCAGGAAGTGATCGATGTCTCGACCCGCGAGGGTCATTCGCGTCTGCCGATTTATACCGAGACTCTCGACGATGCGCAGGGGATGGTTCACATCAAGGACGTGGTCGGCTGGCGCGGCCGGGATGCTGCGTTCAAACTCGACGAGGTAAAGCGCAAGTTGTTGTTCGTGGCCCCGTCGATGCGCGTGCTCGAACTGCTTTTGGAAATGCGCGTCAAACGCTCACATATGGCGCTGGTGGTTGATGAATTCGGCGGAGTCGATGGTCTGGTGACCATTGAAGACCTGGTCGAGGAAATCGTCGGCGAAATTGATGACGAGCATGACAATGATGACGAGCCGAAGATGGAGCACCGCCGTGACGGCTCATGGTTCGCCGATGCCAGGATAGAACTGAAAACCTTCGAAGAGCGTATCGGCAGGGTTTTCAGCAATGAAGATCATGAGGATATCGACACACTGGGCGGTCTTGTCTTTTCGATTGCCGGACGGGTGCCGATCCGCGGTGAAATCATTACCCTTCCCGACGGCACGGAATTCGAGATTCTGGATGCGGACCCCAGGCGGATACATCGCGTGCGGATCCGAAAAGGCGCAGCCCACGACCATGCGGCAGATGTTCCGGCTGCAAAATGACTGAGGCCGCAGGCTTCCTCGGAACCATTCTCGAGAAAACGTGGTTTCGGAGACTGACGGCGCTGATTCTGGGGCTGCTGTCGGTCGCGGCCTTGCCACCCTTGTATTTGATCCCTGTCCTTTGGCCTGCCATGGCGGGCCTTGTTGTGCTGATCCGGACAGCTGCAAGCTGGCGTCAAGCAACGCTCGAGGGGTGGCTGTTTGGTATCGGGTGGTTCGGCGGCGGCTTTTACTGGATCGGTCACGCTTTTCTGGTGGATGCGGAACGATATGCATTCCTGATGCCGTTCGCGGTGATCGGGATCGCCCTCGGGATGGGGATATATACGGCGCTGACGGGGGCGGTGTTCCATGTCATCGTTCGCAAGAGTCAGGGGTTTCATGCGTTACTCATCCCTGCCTTTGCCGGTTGCTGGACACTTGCTGAGTGGTTGCGGGGCTGGGTCTTGACCGGATTTCCCTGGAACCCCGTATCATCCGTCTGGGGCGGGTTCCCCGAGATGATGCAATCCGCCGCATGGATCGGCTCTCTCGGTTTGAGCTTCCTGACGGTGATGATTTTTGCCGCACCGGCACTGTTGTTTGGGCATTCCCGGACCGCTTTACGGCGGCCGGCGCTGGTTATACTGGGTTTCAGCCTGTTGCTGCCGGTCCTGTGGGCCGGGGGCGGCTGGCGCGTTGATGCTGCCAGTCTGTTGACCCACGACAATATCGTCCTGCGGCTTGTACAACCTGCGATCCCCCAGGCCAGGAAGTGGGTATCAGAGTTGCGTCAGCAACACGTCATCCGGCAGATGGCGATGAGCAAACGCACCGCAGGCCCGCTTGGTCCGCCGACGCATGTGATCTGGGCAGAAACCAATGTGCCGTATGTTCTCGAACCGGGTTCCCCGATCCCTGCGATGCTTGCCCCGGTGGTCCCGGCCGGGGGCGCCCTCGTATTCGGCGCGCCGCGCCGTGATGACGCCGGTAAAGCCTACAACAGCCTTTTCGTTGTCAATGACAATGGAAAGGTCGCGGACATCTACGATAAATTTCACCTGGTCCCTTTTGGCGAATACGTGCCACTCAGGGGGATTCTGCCATTCGGCAAACTGACCGAAGGTCGGGGTGATTTCACCTCAGGCCCGGGTCCGGAAACACAGCATACCAAGGGCATGCCGCCATTTGCGGCGAGCATATGCTACGAAATAATATTCTCCGGTAATGTCGTGAATGAAAATGATCGCCCGGATTGGATACTCAATATAACGAACGACGGCTGGTTTGGGCCGTCGACCGGGCCGAGGCAGCATCTGGTGCAGGCCAAGTTTCGCGCGATAGAAGAGGGGCTACCGGTTGTCCGGGTCGCCAATACCGGAATCAGCGCCGTGATTGATCCTTACGGACGGGTAAGGAACCAGATCGACCTCGATGAACAGGGCGTCATTGATGCGCCTCTGCCTTTGCCGCTGGAGAAAACCTTTTTCGCCAACTACGGACAATCCACAGGTTTGATTATCGCGTGGGTCGGTATACTTAGCTCGTTATTCGGTCGTTTCAGACGGCAAACCGGCACAACCTGATCTCGGGCCTCCCCCGCAATCTGAGACAGCGCCGGCCCCGGAAGGTACAGCGCCGTTGTCTTGGAGAGTAGGGAGATTGGCTTTGGCTAAGATACCGCATTTTTATATGAGCCCCGCCGGCATTGGCCGAGGCCGACGTCAACGTGAGTACCCACCCGGGACGGCACACCCTGTTGATATCCATGTCGGCAGCCGTGTGCGTCTGCGCCGGACGATGCTTGGCATGTCTCAGGAAAAGCTCGGCGAAGCCGTCGGCCTGACTTTCCAGCAGATTCAGAAATACGAACGCGGTGCGAATCGTATCGGCTGTAGCCGTATTTATCAGTTCAGCACCATCCTTGATGTCCCTGTGTCGTTCTTTTTCCAGGACATGCCGGCCATTGCCCTGCCCGGTGGCACGACTGTCCCGGCTGCGAACAGTGCCGGTATGTCGGATCAGGATCAGGTAAAACTCGAAGATGATCCGCTGGCACGTCAGGAAACACTTGAACTGGTCCGCGCCTATTACAGGATACAGGATGAGAAGATCCGCAAGCGGCTTTATGATCTTCTCCGATCAATGGCGAATCTGCCGGACGTCGAATAACCCTCAAAAACCGTCTCCCAGCATAGAAAATTCCATTTGGGCTTTTGTTCGGATTGTCTT
Source organism: Rhodospirillales bacterium (assembly GCA_965227245.1). Lineage (GTDB taxonomy): Bacteria > Pseudomonadota > Alphaproteobacteria > Rhodospirillales > Casp-alpha2 > UBA4479. Next base: position 1,019,931 of record OZ245728.1, read on the forward strand.
GACGCGAAGCGTGGAAGTTGCAAAAAGACCTTCGCGTCCTGATGGGTCGTTGTGGATGGATTTGGACCGCTTGCCGCCACATTAAATACTGAGCTAAGTGGGCTATTAGCGCGATCCGTTCCGCAGCCCCCGGTCCATGAACTAGGCACTTTAACTTCCAGCTCTGGAGGGACCGACTTGAGCAGATCAAATTACCTCTTTACCAGCGAATCCGTTTCCGAAGGGCATCCGGATAAAATCTGCGACCGTATTTCCGATGAAATCGTCGATGCCTATCTGGCTGAGGACGCGGGATCGCGAGTTGCGGTTGAGACCCTGGTGACCACCAACCTGATCGTTCTGGCCGGTGAAACCCGCTGTGCCGGCGATATTCCTGCCAGCCGGCTTGAAGAACTGGCGCGTCTGGCGGTCAAGGATATCGGCTACGATCAGGAAAACTTCCATTGGGAGAAATCCCAGGTTCAGGTCCATGTGCACCCGCAGTCCGTTGACATCGCTCAGGGCGTCGACGCGCTTGGCAACAAGGATGAAGGCGCCGGCGATCAGGGCATCATGTTCGGTTATGCGTGCAACGAAACCGATAATCTGATGCCGGCCCCGATCGATTTCTCGCATCGTATTCTCAAGGAAATGGCGGCCAAGCGGAAGTCAGGGGAGTTTTCTGGTTTCGGTCCGGACTCCAAAAGCCAGGTCACGCTGCAGTATGAAAACGGCCAGCCGGTCCGTGCGACCTCTGTCGTCGTATCCACTCAACACCATGAAGATCTGTCACAGGATGATGTGCGCGAACTGGTCCGTCCAATCGTCGAGAGCATACTGCCCGCTGGCTGGATGTGCCCGGAAGAGGAATTCTACGTTAACCCGACCGGGCGCTTTGTCATCGGTGGCCCCGATGGCGATGCAGGCCTAACCGGCCGCAAGATCATCGTTGACACATACGGTGGCGCGGCCCCGCACGGGGGCGGTGCATTCTCCGGCAAGGACCCGACCAAGGTTGACCGCTCCGCGGCTTACGCCGGACGGTATCTCGCCAAGAACGTCGTGGCTGCCGGTCTTGCCGACAAGTGCACGATCCAGCTCGCTTATGCGATCGGTGTTTCCAAGCCGTTGTCGGTGTATATCGACACCTACGGCACCGGGAAAGTTGATGAGGATGCGATTGCTGCCAAGCTTTGCGAACTCGTCGATCTGTCCCCGCGCGGCATCCGTGAACATCTGGAACTGAGCCGGCCCGTTTACGCCCGGACAGCGGCTTACGGTCATTTTGGCCGTGCACCGGATGCAGACGGTGGTTTCTCCTGGGAACGCACCGATATTGCAGACGCACTGAAATCCGCGTTCTGATCTCGCTGACCTGAGGGACCGGCACATGTCCGGGGACATGCCCAAGGAAACGCATAAGGATCCGCCCAAAGACCCATCGGGCAAACCCATGTGGTACGGCCGGCGGCGGACACACAAACTCCGCCCCGGCCGTCAGCGTCTGGTCGATGAGCTTTTGCCGAGATTAATGATCGCCGAGGCATCCTCCGATGCACCGGTTACATTGTCGCCGGGTTTCGGCCCGCCGGACCGTGAGCTGCGTCTTGAGATCGGCTTTGGGGCGGGCGAACACCTGAGCGGCGAAGCCGCGGCCAACCCGGATGTCGATTTCATCGGCTGCGAGCCGTTCATCAACGGAATCGCCGCTCTGCTCGCCGATGTCGAGAAGCTGAATCTGACAAATATCCGGCTGTTTGATGACGATGTGCGCCTGCTGTTGGGGCGGCTGCCGGAAGCCTCGGTATCGCGTATCTATATACTTTTTCCGGACCCCTGGCCCAAGGCGCGGCACAACCGCAGGCGGGTGTTTCAGGGTGAAACCCTGGACGCCCTGGCCCGCATCGCGCGTGATGGGGCATCGTTACTGTTTGCGTCCGATCACATGGGCTATGTAGCATGGGCCCTGGCCGAGGTGCAGCGGCATCCGGACTGGTCCTGGACGGCGTCAAGCCCGGCTGATTGGCGGGCACCGCCCGCAGACTGGGTTCCGACACGCTATGAAACAAAGGCGATTGCAAAAGGCGACAAGCCGGCATACCTCGGTTTCCGGCGCCGTTCGCGACCCGCTTAGGGCATTGAAAACCTGACAATCCTCTTGCTTTTCTTGGTCAATCTGGATATATCAGCCCTGCCCTTACAGGGGCACTCGTTAATCTAACGATGTACTAGAGATTGATGGGTGGGCCAACGGCCCGCCTTTTTTAATGCCATAATGCGATCCTGCGGGCTTGCTGGGGCGGAACCAAGAGGGCAGACGTGAGCGAAGTTTTGCTGGCTGAACGTGTAGAACAGCTGCTGACGCCGACCATTGAAGGTATGGGCTTCGATGTTGTGCGCGTGACGATCAGCGGCGGCGATAACGCCGTGCTGCAGGTCATGGCGGAACCGAAGGACGGCCGCGAGATGACGGTCGATCATTGCGCCGATATTTCACGCGCCGTATCCGCCGTGCTGGATGTTGAGGACCCTATACCGGGGGCCTATTCCCTGGAAATCAGTTCCCCCGGTCTGGATCGCCCGCTGGTGCGCCTTGGCGACTATGAACGCTTCGCCGGGTTCGACGCCAAAATAGAAATGAAGTCCCTGATAGACGGGCGCCGGAAATTCCGGGGCCGGGTTACGGGGACGGATGGTTCCGACGTATTAATCAATATGGATGGGGCAGAAATCCGACTGGAACATGCCGCCATCGCTAAAGCCAAACTCATCATTACGGACGAGATGCTTGCCAAGCTAGAGGAAGAAAAAGCTCATGAGTGAAACGCTTATGGAAGCCGGCGACGTACATGCCCGGCCTGAACTGCTTGTTGTCGCCGACACGGTTGCACGGGACAAGGGCATCGAACGTGAGGAAGTACTGGAAGCCATGGAAATGGCGATCCAGAAAGCCGGACGATCGAAGTACGGGCATGAACATGACATTCGCGCCCATATCGACCGGAAATCGGGCGAAATCATGCTGGCACGCTATATCGAAGTGCTGGAAGACGGCGTCGAGCGCGAAAATGAAGTGACGCAGATTTTCCTGAGCGAAGCGCAGCGCAAAAAGCCTGACGCCGCCGCCGGAGAGTTCATCGTCGATATTCTGCCGCCGATCGATTTCGGCCGGATCGCCGCGCAGACCGCAAAACAGGTTATCGTCCAGAAAGTCCGCGAAGCCGAACGTGAGCGTCAGTTTGAGGAATACAAGGACCGCATTGGCGAAATCGTCAATGGTCTGGTCAAACGGATGGAATACGGCAACGCGATCATCGATCTCGGCCGTGCCGAGGCGATCCTGCGCCGTGACGAGTCGATTCCGCGCGAGCATTTCAATAACGGCGACCGCATTCGTGCCTACATCGCCGATGTCCGCCAGGAGCCGCGCGGCCCGCAGATTTTCCTGTCGCGCACACACCCGGATTTCATGGCCAAGCTGTTTGCCCAGGAAGTCCCGGAAATCTATGACGGTGTGATCGAAATCAAGTCGGTTGCCCGTGACCCTGGTTCACGCGCGAAAATCGCCGTTGTCTCGCACGACAGCTCGATTGACCCGGTCGGCCCGTGTATCGGGATGCGCGGTTCGCGTGTCCAGGCCGTCGTCGGTGAACTGCAGGGTGAAAAAATCGACATCATCCAGTGGTCCCCGGATGCCGCATCATTCATCGTCAACGCACTTGCGCCCGCCGAGGTGGCCAAGGTCGTTCTCGACGAAGACAATAACAAGATCGAGGTCGTGGTCCCCGACGAGCAACTGAGCCTCGCTATTGGCCGCCGCGGTCAGAACGTGCGCCTTGCCTCGCAGCTTTCCGGCTGGGATATCGATATTCTCACCGAAGCCGAGGAATCCGAGCGCCGTCAGAAGGAATTCCAGGACCGCTCGAAGATGTTCGTGGATTCGCTTGACGTTGATGACGTGATTGCACATCTGCTGGTGACCGAAGGCTTCAGCTCGGTTGAGGAAGTTGCCTTCGTGCCGGTCGAGGATTTGACGGACATCGAAGGTTTTGACGAAGATGTCGCTGCCGAACTTCAGGCGCGGGCGCGCAACCACCTCGCGACCCGTGAGGAAGAGATGGATGCCAAGCGCAAGGAACTCGGCGTCGAAGATGACGTCGCGGAACTTGAAGGCATGACGGCGACTCTGATGGTTGCGTTGGGTGAAAACGGCATCAAGTCGCGTGATGACCTGGCAGACCTTGCCGGTGATGAACTTCTTGAAATTGCCCCGTCCGGGTCAATGAACATGGATCAGGCCAACGAGCTGATCATGGCCGCGCGGGCGCACTGGTTCGCCGATGATGAACCGGCGGCGGATGCGGCGGCTGAAGATTCGGCAGAAACGGTCCAGTAAGTAAGGATACAGGTATTAATGACGGCCTTGGCTGAAATGACAAAACCCGCGACCAGAGAGAGCGAGCCTGAACGCCGCTGTATCGTTTCTGGTGAAACGGCACCCAAAACCGGGTTGCTGCGGTTCGTCGTCGGCCCGGAAAGTGTTATAGTACCTGATCTTGGCGAACGATTGCCGGGCCGCGGCATTTGGGTTAGTGCGGATCTGACCGCTTTGAAAACGGCATGTGCCAAGAAACAATTTGCACGCGCCGCCAAAGCCCAGGTTGTGGTGCCGGATGATCTGGTCGAGAGGGTTGAGGCGCTGCTGGCAAAGCGATGTCTTGATATCATCGGCCTGGCCAAGCGATCTGATCTTCTGGTGTTCGGCTACGACCGGGTACTTGAGGTGCTTGAGTCCGGCGGCGCGGGTCTGGTGGTGATTGCCATTGACGCCGGCGGCGCACGTGAAGATGTGATTTATGCGGCCGGCAAGACACCGGTCGTCAGCGGCTTGAAAAGCGGCGAAATGGGCGAGGCTGTCGGCAAGGGTGTTGTATCCTATCTGACGATACAGCGCGGCGGGCTGGCGGAATCGCTGAAAAGAGAATGTGAGAGACTGACCGGGTTTCGACCGGGGGAAATGGACGTAAGCAAATGAGTGACGCCAAAGAAACGGATAACGGCAAGAAGCCGCTTGGACTTGCCAAGCCGGGCAGACTGGAACTGAACAAGACAGTCGAGACCGGTCAGGTGAAGCAGAACTTCTCGCATGGTCGCTCGAAAATGGTGACTGTCGAGAAGAAGCGTAAACGTACGTTCGTGACGGATACTGCCGGCGACATGTCCGAGGTCAAGAAGTCGCTTGGCCTGATGCCGAGCGAATCGAAAGAAGCCGAAGCTGCGCCCGCGAAGCCTGAGCCATCGGTCCAGGCGCCTGTTCTGAAAGAACCCGAAGCGGTTAATATTTCCAAATTGACCGAGAGTGAGCGCGAAGCGCGATTGCGAGCGCTTGAAACAGCGCGTCATGTGGCTGATGAAGCGAAGCCTGCCGGTCGCGGCAAGCCGGAAATTTCCGATCTCGGCCGTGTCGAGGAGGTTATAGAAGAAGCCGTTTCGGAACAGCCCGCTGAGACGGCAGAAGAGATCGCCATCCGTGAGGCGCAGGAACTGGAAGCCCAGCGCCTCGAGGAAGAGCGGAAATCCCGGGCCAAGGACGCGGCGCGTGAGCAGCGTCCGGACGAAGAAGCCGCTTCAACCGATGATGATGACGAAAAGGCAGCCCGTAAGGGCAAGGCCGTCAAGGCGGATGCGAAGCGTCCCTCACCCGGCAAAAGCCGGGAAGAGCGTCGCCGTCATGGAAAACTGACGATCGCCGAAGCAGAATCCTTTGAAGAGATAGAAGAGCACCGCCGTTCACTGGCGTCGGTGAAACGTCAGCGCGACCGTGACCGTGAAAAGCAACGCGAACGCCGCTCAGAAGGAGGCAAGGTCATCCGTGATGTCGTTATTCCGGAAACCATTACCGTACAGGAGCTTGCCAACCGGATGGCTGAGCGCGGCGGTGTCGTCGTCAAGAAACTCATGGAAATGGGTGTCATGGCAACGATCACGCAGAGCATCGACGCGGATACTGCGGAACTCGTCGTTCAGGAATTCGGCCACCGTCTGAAGCGCGTCAGCGAAGCCGATGTCGAGGATCACCTGGTTATCGACATCGAGACCGGCAGCGGCAAGGAAGTACAACGGGCGCCGGTGGTGACCGTTATGGGCCATGTTGACCATGGCAAGACATCTTTGCTGGATGCGCTGCGTGAAAGCGATGTCGCCAATCACGAAGCCGGCGGTATCACCCAGCACATCGGTGCCTATCAGGTGACGACCGAGGACGGCAACAACATCACCTTCATCGACACGCCGGGCCACGCCGCATTTACCGAAATGCGCGCCCGTGGTGCCAAGGTTACGGATATCGTCATCCTTTGCGTCGCCGCCGATGATGGCATCATGCCGCAGACCATCGAGGCCATTCACCATTCCAAGGCCGCCGGTGTGCCGATCATTGTTGCCGTCAACAAGATCGACAAACCGGATGCCAACCCGGACCGTATCAAGACCGATCTTCTGAGCCACGATATTCAGGTCGAAGATATGGGCGGCGATGTGCTCTGCATTCCGGTGTCGGCCCTGAAACGAACCAATCTCGACAAGTTGCTGGAAGCCATCCTGCTGCAGGCCGAACTCCTTGATCTCAAGGCTAATCCCGACCGTCCGGCGGAAGGTGTCGTCGTTGAATCCAAGATGGAACAAGGCCGCGGCTCGGTAGCAACGGTTCTGGTGCAGAGCGGTACGCTCAATGTCGGTGACATCTTCGTTGCCGGTGCCGAATGGGGCCGCGTCCGGGCCCTGACCGACGCCCACGGCAATAAGCTTGAAAAGGCCGGGCCGTCGATGCCGGCCGAAGTCCTCGGTCTTAACGGGACGCCGATGGCAGGAGACGATGTTGTGGTCACAGGCGATGAAGCCAAGGCCCGAGAGGTTTCCGAATTCCGCCAGCGCCGTGACCGCGATGCCCGCGCCTCCGTTTCCGCACGCGGGACGCTTGAACAGATGTTCGAGAAGATCAAGGAAGGCGAGGCAGAAATGCTGCCTGTCATCATCAAGGCCGACGTCCATGGTTCGCTGGAAGCGATCATCGGGGCGTTAACCAAGATGGGGACCAGCGAGGTCGAAGTGCAGGTGCTGCACGCCGGTGTCGGCGGCATTAACGAATCCGATGTCACGCTGGCACGGGCTTCGAATGCGCTTGTCGTCGGCTTTAATGTCCGCGCCAACCCGCAGGCCCGTGAAGCGGCCAAGCGCGACGGCGTCGATATCCGTTACTACTCGATCATCTACGACCTCACCGATGACGTGAAGAAGATGCTGTCGGGTATGCTGTCACCGGATGTATCCGAAGAGCTGCTCGGGTACGCTGAGATCCGCGAGGTCTTCTCGATTTCGAAGGTCGGCAAGATCGCGGGTTGCATGATCACCGAAGGCATGGTCAAGCGGGGCGCCAAAGTCCGCCTGGTGCGCGACGATGTGGTGGTCCACGAAGGCGACCTCAGCCAGCTCAAACGCTTCAAGGATGATGTCCGCGAGGTCAAGGAAGGCTATGAATGCGGTATGGCATTTGCCAACTACAACGACATTCAGGTCGGCGACAAGATCGAGTGCTTCGAGATCAAGGAAGTCAATCGCGAGCTTTGATCGTGGTGGATATCTGAGGAGCAGAGACCATGAGCCGCCAGCCCGCGCGTGCGCCGTCACAACGCCAATTGCGTGTCGGCGAGGAAGTGCGCCATGTCATCGCTCAGGCTCTGGAGCGTGGGGAAATTCGTGACCCTGCGGTCAAGGGTGTCGCCGTGACGGTGACCGAAGTGCGCGTCAGCCCCGATCTCAAGAATGCCACGGCCTTTGTGGTGCCGCTCGGCGGTGGCGAAAGCAAAACCATCGTCGAAGCCCTGAACCGGGCATCTGGATTTTTAAGGAGTTGGGTGGCAAGGCATGTGCAATTGCGCCACGTCCCGCGCATCACCTTCTCCGAGGATATCAGCTTTGACGAGGCGGCCCGGATCGACAGTGTCCTGCGTGATCCCCATGTCCAGCGCGATATCATGGCTGATAAAGACCCGGAAAGCGGGGAATAGATGGCGCGTCGCCGCAAGGGCACGCCGATTCACGGCTGGCTGATACTCGATAAATCCGAAGGCCCGTCATCGAATGGCTGCGTCGGGCGTATCAAATGGCTGACAGGGGCGGCAAAGGTCGGTCATGGCGGCACCCTTGACCCGCTCGCAAGTGGCGTCCTGCCGATCGCCTTCGGGGAAGCGACGAAAACCCAGTCCTACGCCATGGATGGCTTCAAAACCTATGAGTTCCGGGCGCGCTGGGGTGAAAGCACGACGACCGACGATGCCGAGGGTGAAGTAACGGCCCGCTCTGACAAGCGTCCTTCGAGGGCTGAAATCGAAGCGGCACTCCCGCAATTCACCGGGCTGATTACCCAGGTGCCGCCCGTCTATTCGGCCATCAAGGTAGATGGCGAGCGTGCGTACAAGCGTGCCAGGCGCGACGAAGATGTGGAAATGCCGTCGCGTGACGTGGAAATTGTGTCGCTGAAGCTGATTGATGTGCCCGATCCGGATCACGCCGACTTCGAAATGCGCTGCGGCAAGGGTACTTATGTCCGTGCCCTGATCAGAGATCTGGCCTTGCACTTGGGATGCGAAGGCCATATAAGGCGCCTCAGACGCACCGCCGTCGGCCCCTTTTCTGTTGAAAAGGCAGTAAAAATGGAAGCCTTCGAAGTTGATGAGGGCGTCCATGCAGCGGCGCTTCTGCAAGAGTATCTGCTTCCTGTCGAGACTGTGCTGGACGACATCCCGGCACTAGCCCTGACGGAACAGGAAGCGCGCAGGCTGAAGCAGGGCCAGGGTGTTCCCATCCTCCCTGTGGCACAACGTTCCCCCTTACGTGACATCACGCAAGGGGATGTCGTCCAGGTGACGGCAAACGGCACGTTGCTGGCTCTGGCGCGCATTACGGGCGGTGAAATTAGACCGTTCCGTGTCATGAACATCTAAACACAGGAGTACACGATGTCGATTACCGCCGAACGTAAGCAAGAGCTTATCAAAGAATATGCCGTCAAAGACGGCGATACGGGTTCGCCCGAGGTCCAGGTTGCCGTTCTGAGTGAACGGATCACCAATCTGACGGAACATCTGAAAACCCATGGTAAGGATTTTCACTCGCGCCGTGGCCTGCTGATGATGGTCGGTCAACGCCGCCGGCTTCTCGATTACCTGCGTAAGAAGGACGAGAAGCGTTACGAAGGCATAGTTAAAAAACTGGGCCTGCGCCGCTAATGCGGCTTTTGGCGCATACCCATGGTGGGTGTGCGCCTTTGACGGCGCGAGCCGCTTCATGTTTTCAGTCCGCTGAGAGATGTTTGTGGCTCTGCGCTTCGCCCGCGACCGAGGTGGTTGCGGGTTGCGCCGGTGTCGGGAAGACACGGCGTTGTATGTAGGATGAGGAAAGACAGAGATGTTTAAAGAATTCCGAAAAGAAATTGAGTGGGCCGGCCAGAAGCTGGTTTTGGAAACCGGCAAGATTGCCCGTCAGGCTGATGGTGCCGTTATGGCAACCCTTGGCGAGAGCAAGGTGCTGTGCACCGTGGTCGGTGAAAAAAGCCCGAAACCGGGTCTGGATTTTTTCCCGCTCTCCGTTCATTACGTCGAAAAAACTTTTGCCGCCGGTAAAATTCCTGGCGGCTTTTTCAAACGCGAAGGCCGTCCATCCGAGCGTGAAACCCTGACGTCACGCCTGATCGACCGTCCGATCCGCCCGCTGTTCGTCAAAGGCTTCAAGAACGAGACGCAGGTGATCTGCACCGTGGTCTCTCACGACCTTGAAAACGAAACCGACATTCTGGCGATGATCGGCACCTCCGCCGCCCTGACCATTTCCGGTCTGCCGTTCATGGGCCCGATCGGTGGTGCCCGCGTCGGCCGCATCGATGGGGAACTGGTTCTGAATCCGACGCTGGCGCAGATGGCTGAGAGCGATCTCGATCTCGTCGTTGCCGGGACGCAGGAAGGCGTCTTGATGGTTGAATCCGAAGCCAGCGAACTTTCCGAGCAGCAGATGCTCGAAGCTGTGATGTTTGGACACCGCGGCTTCCAGCCGGTTATCGATGCGATCATCGATCTTGCTGAAGCATGCGCCAAGGAACCGATGGAACTGCCTGAAGCACCCGCCGGTCTTGACGAGATTACCAAGCGGATTTCCGATGTTGCCGCCGACGATCTGCGTGCCGCTTATGGCATCAAGGTAAAGTCGGAACGTCAGGCGAAGCTTGCCGAAGTCAAGAAAGCCGCCGCCGAGAAACTCCAGGCCGACGACAGCATCGACCAGGATCTGCTTTCCGCAGTGATGGGCGACGTTCTCAAGGGTCTCGAGAAGGATATCGTACGTAACGATATTCTCGACACAGGCGTGCGTATCGACAGCCGTGATACCAAGACGGTGCGTCCGATTGCCAGCGAAGTCGGCATTCTGCCGCGTGCGCACGGCTCGGCATTGTTCACGCGTGGTGAAACCCAGGCCATGGTGACGACGACACTCGGCACCGGTCAGGACGAACAGATCATCGATGGCCTTGCGGATAACTACCGCGAGAACTTCATGCTGCACTATAACTTCCCGCCGTTCTCGGTCGGTGAAGCGGGCCGCTTCGGGTTTACCGGGCGCCGCGAAATCGGTCACGGCAAGCTGGCATGGCGCGCCATGCACCCGATCATGCCGTCAAAGGATGACTTCCCGTACACGATCCGCGTTGTCTCCGACGTCACGGAATCCAACGGGTCGTCCTCGATGGCGACCGTTTGCGGCACCTCGCTGTCGCTGATGGATGCCGGTGTGCCGCTGCCGCGCCCGGTCGCCGGTATCGCCATGGGGCTGATCAAGGAAGGCGAGCGCTATGCCGTTCTTTCCGACATTCTGGGTGATGAAGATCACCTCGGCGACATGGACTTCAAGGTTGCCGGCACTGACAAGGGTGTGACGTCGCTGCAGATGGACATCAAGATCACCTCGATCACCGAGGAGATCATGCAGATTGCTCTCGACCAGGCGCGTGAAGGTCGTCTGCATATTCTGTCTGAAATGGCGAACGCGATCTCCAATGCCCGTGAACAGGTCAGCGGCAACGCACCGCGTATCACGTCGATGCAGATCAATCCGGAAAAAATCCGCGACATTATCGGCCCGGGCGGCAAAGTCATTCGCGAAATCTGCGAAACGACCGGCGCCAAGATCGATGTTGAAGACGACGGCTCCGTGCGCATTGCTGCCGTCGACGCCGAAGCAGGTGATCGCGCTGCCGCCTGGATCCGCGACATCGTCGCCGAGCCGGAAGTTGGCGTGATTTATGACGGGAAGGTCGTGAAAGTGGTCGATTTCGGCGCTTTCGTGAATTTCCTCGGTCCGCGCGACGGTCTGGTGCACATCTCGGAAATGGCCGAAGGCCGTGTCGAGAAAGTGACCGACGTGGTCAACGAAGGCGATGCGGTCAAGGTTAAGCTGATCGGCATCGATGACCGCGGCAAAGTGAAACTCTCAATGCGTGTTGTCGACCAGGAAACCGGTGAAGACATCACCGAGCAGGTCGGTGAGCGAAAAAAACGGGCCTGATCAGGTTCAGTCGTTCAAGCGGGGCGGTTGATCGGAAGATCGCCGCCCCGTTTTGCTAACCGGAATGTGCGCCTGTCCGCCTGTTCCAGGTTTGCCCGGGGGAGGTTTTTTTCGTGCACCACCCTCGGATTTCGCTTATTGATGCGCTATAAGGATAACCCGGGCGCAAAGGATAATTCCGGGAGCCGAAGTTAAATGGTGAGGGGCTGATTATTGACGACGCAATCAAGCTATTCATACGAGGATTTACTGAGTTGCGGGCGCGGTGAGCTATTCGGTGCGGGTAATGCCCAGCTGCCGTTGCCGCCGATGCTCATGTTCGACAGCATCACGAATATCTCTGCCGATGGCGGGAATTACGGCAAGGGCATTGTCGAGGCGCAGCTCGAAGTCAAAAAGGACCTGTGGTTTTTTGACTGTCATTTCCAGGGCGACCCGGTCATGCCGGGATGTCTTGGTCTTGATGCACTTTGGCAGATGGTCGGGTTCTATCTCGGCTGGACCGGCGCACCGGGCCGTGGCCGCGCGCTGGGGGTTGGTCAGGTGAAATTTACCGACCAGGTCACACCTGATAAATCGCTGGTCGAATACCGCGTGGACATCAAGCGCGTCATGAGCCGCCAGATTACTCTCGGCATCGCCGATGGCATAATGAAGGTGGACGGCAACGTTGCTTACGAAGCATCTGATCTGAAAGTGACGCTGTTCACCTCCGAAGATTGAGGTCTCGGGCGTGCAAGGCAAAGAAGTGAGGGCTAAATGAGACGTGTGGTCGTAACGGGCATGGGCGTTGTTTCGCCGATTGGCGACGATGTGACCCAGGTGACGCAGAGCTTGCGCGATGGCCGGTCCGGTATCGTGTTCTGTGATGAATATGCCGAGCGCGGTTTCCGTTCACATGTTCATGGGGCGCCGACGGTCAGTTTCGATGACAGGATTGACCGTAAATTGCGCCGCTTCATGGGCGATGGGGCGGCATATGGTTATATCGCCATGAGCGAAGCCATTGCTTCTTCAGGTCTTAGCGAGAAAGAAGTCAGCAGTGAACGCACCGGGCTTGTCATGGGGTCCGGCGGGCCATCCACATCGGCCCAGGTCGATGCTGCGGACACGGCCCGTGAAAAGGGCGCCAAACGGATCGGCCCTTATGCGGTGCCGAAGGCCATGTGTTCCACTGTTTCGGCAAACCTGTCGACGGCCTTTCACATGCGGGGCCTCAGCTATTCGATCTCTTCGGCGTGTTCGACCAGTGCGCATTGCATCGGCAACGGCGCCGAGTTGATTCAATGGGGCAAGCAGGATGTGGTTTTTGCCGGCGGTGCCGAAGAACTGCACTGGACGCTGACAGTTCTGTTCGACGCCATGGGCGCGCTGTCGTCGAAATACAATGAGACGCCGGAACGCGCTTCGCGGCCGTTCGACGTTGATCGCGACGGGTTCGTGATCGCCGGCGGTGCCGGGGTGGTCGTGCTTGAAGAACTTGAACATGCTAAAGCGCGGGGCGCCAAAATTTACGGCGAGATCGTCGGCTACGGTGCAACGTCGGACGGGGTCGATATGGTGGCCCCTTCGGGTGAAGGGGCGCGGCGTTGCATGCAGCTTGCGACGGCCGGTCTCGGCAACACCAAGGTCGACTATATCAATGCGCACGGCACCTCGACGCCGGCCGGAGACATGACCGAAATCCGTGCCATCCAGGAAGTGTTCGGAGCTCACAAGCCGAAGATTTCTTCCACCAAGTCACTGACTGGTCATTCGCAGGGGGCAACGGGGGCTCATGAAGCCATCTATTCGCTGATTATGCTCAACAACGATTTCGTTGCGGCGTCGGCGAACGTCGAAAATCTCGACCCGGAATCCGGCGAGGCCGATATCGTGCGCTCCCGCATTGATAACGCCAATCTGAATTGCGTGATTTCCAACAGTTTTGGGTTTGGTGGTACGAACGCCACGCTGGCCTTCAAACGATTTGAGGCCTGAGCTGTGAACGAACAGAAATCATCCGACGCGGCCAGCCTGCTTGCCAAGCAGTCCAACCTGATGGAAGGCAAGCGTGGCCTCATCATGGGGGTCGCCAACGACCATTCGATCGCCTGGGGTATTTCGAGTACGCTGGCTGCGCACGGTGCCGAAATGGCATTCACTTATCAGAACGAAGCCATTGAACGGCGTGTCCGGCCCTTGGCCGAGGGCGTAAATTCGAAGGTCATCGTGCCATGCGACGTCGAGGACGAGGGCTCCATCAAGGCGGCTGTCGCTGCATGTGCCGATGCCTGGGGGTCCATTGATTTTGTCGTCCATGCGATTGCCTACTCGGACAAGCAGGAACTCAAAGGCAAGTTCGTTGCGACCACACGCGATAATTTTCAGCGCACGATGGATGTGTCCTGCTATTCGTTTATCTCGCTGGCCCGGCATGCCGCACCGCATATGAAGAATGGCGGCAGCATGATCGCCCTGTCTTTCTACGGTGCGGAAAAGGTCGTGCCGAATTACAATGTGATGGGTGTCGCCAAAGCGGCACTAGAGGCAAGCGTGCGATATCTCTCGTCGGATCTTGGTCCGGACAATATCAGGGTGAACGCGATTTCACCGGGCCCGATGCGTACGCTTGCCGGCAGCGCCATCGGCGGCGCCCGTCATATTCTGAAATGGAACGAACAGCATTCACCGCTGCGCCGCAACGTGCAGCTGGATGATATCGGCGGTTCCGCACTCTATCTTTTGTCGGACCTGTCGCTGAGCGTGACAGGTCAGGTGCAGTACGTGGATGGCGGCTACAATGTTGTCGGCGTGCCGTTTCCGGTCCAGGATCAGAGCTGATTTGACAGCGCCATTGAACTTGACGGCGCAATTTACTAAGTAAGCGTCATGAGCACACAGAAGAGATACGCACCTATCATCGATAAGCTACGCAACGCGGGCCTGCGACCGACGCGTCAGAGGATCGCGCTGGGCGAGTTGATGTTCAGGGGTGACGACCGGCACGTCAGTGCCGAGATGCTTCATAATGAGGCCCTTAAAGCGCGTGTCTCGGTATCGCTAGCGACGGTCTACAATACGCTTCACCAGTTTACGCAAGCCGGCCTTCTGCGTGAAATCGCTGTTGAGGCCGGGCGCTCGTATTTCGACACCAACACATCCGATCATCATCATTTCTATTTTGAAAGCGATGGTCATCTGGAAGACGTCAAATCCGATGACGTTGTTGTTTCCAGCCTGCCGACACCTCCCCGCGGGGCCAAGATTTCCCGCGTCGACGTAGTGATCCGCGTCAGCGAAGACTGATCTTTCTTTAGAATCGTTCTAAACATTTGACTCGCGTGTAAGTCCGGGCCATATTACGCTCGTGCACGGGCGTCCGCGCCCAAATGAGATATAACTGTTCAGATCGATCTTACGAAGGAGGATCACATGTCCCTAAAGGGAACGAAGACCGAAGATAACCTCAAGGCCGCTTTTGCTGGTGAATCGCAAGCCAACCGCCGCTATCTGTATTTTGCCCAGAAAGCCGACGTTGAAGGCTATAACGATGTCGCCGCCGTTTTCCGTTCCACCGCAGAAGGTGAAACGGGTCACGCACACGGCCACCTCGAGTTCCTTGAAGAAACCGGTGATCCGGCAACCGGTGAGCCGATCGGTGCCACCGATGCCAACCTGAAAGCGGCTATTGCCGGCGAAACCCACGAATACACTGACATGTATCCGGGTATGGCGAAAACTGCCCGTGAAGAAGGTTTCGACGAAATTGCTGACTGGTTCGAAACGCTGGCCAAGGCTGAAAAGTCCCACGCCGGCCGTTTCCAGAAAGCCCTGGACACGATGGACTGATCGTATCGGTCAACGATGCGAACGTGAAGGGGGGCTTTTGCCCCCCTTCATCGTCTACAGTACTGAAATTCATAGAAATCTGATTTGAGGATGCAGTCATGAGTGAAGGCAGTCTTGAGGCCCCTGAACGTCACCCCATTCCCTGGCAGGACGCGGAATTCTACGATGAGGCGAAGCTCGATGAGGAGCTGAGGCGGGTATTCGATATCTGCCACGGATGCCGCCGCTGTTTCAATCTCTGCGACAGTTTTCCAAGATTGTTCGATCTGATCGATGAATCCGAGACCGGCGAACTTGACGCCGTCGACAGCAAAGATTTCAAACCCATCGTTGATGCCTGCACGATGTGTGACATGTGTTTCCTGACGAAATGTCCCTATGTGCCGCCGCATGAATTCAATCTGGATTTTCCGCATCTGATGCTGCGCTACCGCGCCATTGAACAGAAAAAAGGCGCCGTCCCGTTCGGTGCCAGACAACTGACGCAGACCGACCGCAACGGTGAGCTTGCCAGCAAGGTTGCGGTTCTGGCGAACTGGGCCAGTAAATGCGGCAATTCACTGACCCGTCCGGCACTGGAAGCCACGATGGGGGTGCATCGAAAGGCCAAGCTGCCGGCATTTGCATCCCAGCCTTTTGCCGAACGGACCGATATCCCTGCCGTGAACAAGGACGCGCCGGCCTATGGCCGCAAAGCGGTTCTCTATGCGACCTGTTTTGCCAACTATAACAACCCGGACATTGGTGTCGCGGCTCGAAGAATTCTTGCCCGGAACGGTGTCGAAACCGAAGTCGTCTATCCGCGATGCTGCGGTATGCCGCAGCTGGAGCAGGGTGATATCGCCGCCGTGGCTGAGAGCGCAAAATCGACGGCAGCGGATCTGATGCCGTGGATTGAAAAAGGCTATGACGTTATTGCGCTGGTGCCGTCCTGCGCACTGATGCTGAAGTTCGAATGGCCGCTGATTGTGCCGGATGATGACAATATCACCAAGCTCAGTGCGGCGACATCGGATATCACTGAATATGTCGTATCAATCGCCAAGAATGAGGGCCTCGCGGACGGCTTAAGCGCGCTCGATGGCGGCGTGACGGTTCATATTTCGTGCCATTCGCGCGCCCAGAACATGGGTCAGAAAGCAGCTGAGATGCTGAAACTCATCCCGGATCTGGATCTGAACGTGATCGAGCGATGCTCCGGTCACGGGGGCTCGTGGGGCATCATGAAGGACAACTTCGATGTCGGTATCAAGGTCGGCAAACCTGTCGCTCGAAAGGCAGGTGATGCCAACAGCAAGTACATCCTGTCGGAATGCCCGCTGGCACGTGACCATATTGTTCAGGGTATCGCCATGCTGGACAAGCCGACGGACCAGATCGAAAACATGCAGCACCCGATTGAGCTCTTTGCCCGGGCGTATGGGTCATAGGAAGATGTACGGAGAATCTCAGATGCCGAAGACAGAAATTACCAAAGCCGACATCATCCCGATGGATGAATACGCGAAGAACCGCAAGGAACGGCGGTCTGCAATGAGCGCCGTGAAACGTGATCGCCGGGTTTCGTGCGGGCCGGATGCGACTTTCTATTTCGAAAGTTACGACACCATGTGGCATCAGGTTCACGAAATGCTTTTCATCGAAAAGGGTGGTGAGGAACAGATCGCCGACGAACTTGCGGCGTACAATCCTCTGATCCCCAAGGGGCGTGAACTTGTCGCGACACTGATGTTCGAGGTCGAGGACGAAAACCGGCGCCGTCAGTTCCTGTCCGGGTTGGGCGGCGTCGAGGAAACCATCACGCTGGAGTTCGATGGCGAAGTGATCAAAGGCGTTCCCGAAGACGATGTTGACCGCACCACGGCTGATGGCAAGGCTTCATCGGTCCAATTCATCCACTTCCCTTTCACGGATGAACAGGCCGGGAAGTTCAAATTGACGGATGGACGTGTCGTGCTTGGGATCGGTCATGCGAAATACGGACATATGGCCGTATTTTCGGATGCGACGCATAAGGCACTTGCAGCGGATCTCGCCTGAACGGTGGTTATTCGAACACTTCGTTCCGGTAAACACCCCAGAATTCGACGCGGCGCAGCCAACCATCGATCCCTTTGATCCGGACCTGACACCACCCGATGCCGGAAGGGCAGGATGTGATCTCGCCGATCACGTTCGGCGCAACGACGGCGATGGCGCGGCTACGGGCATCGGGCTCGGCGCGGATGGTGCGATCCTTGCCGGTAATCAGGAATGTGCGTTTGCCTGACAGCATGCTCTGATGCATCCAGCCCTGCGTTCCTTCCCAGTCACGAACCAGACGCCAGGTCCGGTATTCCTTGATGATTTCAACCGGGAGGGATTCCCGCTGGAATATCCATTCCACGGGATACTGAACGCCGGGGCCGGTACGAAGATTGACTTCCGCCGCCCGCAGGGAAACATATCGGGGAAGCGGCAGACCGGTCCCCTGTGTTTGGGCAATCGCACCGGTAATTCCGCTCATGGCAAAGACAGCGATTAGGAGTATCGTTACCTTGGCGAGCTGGACGGGTTTGAATGTGATAATCATGCCCTGTTTATCGCCACCGGGAGAGCTCTGGTCAAGTTGCTGGACAAGCCAGCGGCGGATTGCTATGGCCACGGCTACAAATGCGCGTTGAAAGGGCTCGAAAATGCCGAGAAAAAAGCCAGTCGTCGTTGTCACACGCAAATTACCGGATGCCATCGAAACCCGGATGATGGAACTGTTCGACGTTCGTCTCAATCTGGAAGACACACCGATGTCCGCATCAGATCTGGCCGAAGCCGTGAAAACGGCTGAAGTCCTGGTGCCGACGGTTACCGACCGAATTGATGCCAAAATTCTCAGTCAGGCCAGCCCGAACCTGCGATTGATCGCCAATTACGGCGCCGGTGTTGATCATATCGATCTGGCATCGGCCCGCCAGCGCGGCATTACCATCACCAACACACCCGATGTTCTAACCGAAGACACCGCCGATATGACGATGGCACTGCTTCTCGCCGTGCCTCGCCGGTTGACCGAGGGTGAGCGGCAGCTGCGCTCCGGCGACTGGCCGGGCTGGTCGCCGACATGGATGCTCGGTCACCGGATTTACGGCAAACGGCTCGGTATTATCGGCATGGGCCGGATTGGTCAGGCAGTGGCGCGGCGGGCACGCGGCTTCGGTCTTTCAATCCACTACCATAACCGCCGCCAGGTACCCGAAGGTGTCGAGAACGAACTTGAAGCAACCTACTGGGAAAGCCTGGATCAGATGTTGGCGCGGATGGACTTCGTGTCCGTCAACTGCCCGCACACGCCGGCGACCTATCACCTGCTTTCTGCACGGCGTCTGAAACTGCTTCGCGAGAATGCCGTGATCATCAATACGGCGCGCGGTGAAATCATCGATGAAAACGCCCTGACACGCATGTTGATGAACGGCGAGATTGCCGGCGCGGGTCTGGATGTGTTCGAACATGAACCCGCAGTCAACCCGAAACTCGTCGCGTTGGACAATGTCGTTCTGTTGCCGCACATGGGTTCCGCCACACATGAAGGGCGGGTCGATATGGGCGAAAAAGTCCTGATTAACATCAAGACATTCGTTGACGGCCATGCGCCGCCGGACAGGGTGCTCGGCGACAGTTTCTGATCGGGGCCGCCAACGACCGGCGGCATAATCCATGACGCGACCCGTCGCTAAGGAAATTCCATACAAGGACCCGGTAACGGCTTTCCAGCCGTTTGCCGAAAATGCCGTTACGGTTCTGCTCGACAGCGCTGACGAAGGGGGCGGGCGCGGCCGTTACGCATATATCTGTGTCGACCCTGCGGCAGTCATCAGCCACGGGGTGGAAAATCTCAGCGCCTATGATCCGTTCGGAAAATTACGTGCTCTATTACGTCAGGCCCGGCTGGATACGGATCCCGGTCTGCCGCCTTTCCAGACCGGATTATGCGGCGTGCTGGGTTACGAGTTGGGCGGGGTGATCGAGCGCCTGCCCAACGACAAGGGGGGGACGGGTTTCCCGTCGATATCCGTCGGCCTGTACGATACCGTCGTGGCCTTTGATACTTTTGAACATCGGGCCTGGGTCATTGCATCCGACCTGGTCGAAGGGCGTCCGTCACCGGCGCGGCGTCTTGAATCTCTGGCGGCCCGGATTGCGGTCGCCGAACCCCTGCCGCCGTTGGATCGCGCACCTGTCGCCGAATGGCACTGGGAGATGGACCGGGCTGCCTATGAAGCGGCGGTGCAAAAGGCCATCGATTACATTTACGCGGGGGACATTTTTCAGGCCAATATCACGACGCGGGCCGTTGCCGATATGCCGGACGGACTGACGCCTTACATGTTGTACCGCCGTTTGCGGTGGGCCACACCGGCGCCGTTTGCGGCCTATGTATCTTGCGGCGACGGGCACAGGCTCTTATGCGCTTCGCCGGAAAGATTTCTGAAACTGGATTCAAGCGGCAGAATTTCGACTCGTCCCATCAAGGGAACCCGGCCGCGTGGCGATGTCCCGGAAACGGATGTTGATCTCGCCCTTGAATTGATGGAAAGCGCCAAGGACCGAGCCGAAAACCTGATGATCGTTGATTTGTTGCGGAATGATATATCGCGCGTGGCCCTTATCGGCAGCGTGGGGGTCACGGCGCTTTGTGAACTGGAAACTTTTGCCCGGGTGCACCATCTCGTATCCGAGGTGATCGGTAAACTCCGCCCCGGTTTCGATGCCGTGGATCTATTCCGGGCAACCTTCCCCGGAGGGTCCATCACCGGGGCACCAAAAATCAGAGCCATGGAAATCATCCATGAGCTTGAGTGCTCACGCCGAGCTGCCTATTGCGGAACTGTGTTTTGGGCCGGTATGGACGGTGCCATGGATTCCAATATCGTGATCCGTTCGCTTATGGTGTCGGACGGCAAGGTTGCCGCACATGCGGGCGGCGGTATTGTCGCCGACAGTGAACCTGCCGCGGAGTATGAGGAAATGCGAACGAAAGCCAGCCCACTTCTGGCCAGTGTGACGGGGGACGCGTCGTCATGAAGGTCTGGCGGAACGGAGAGATCGTAGAAAGTGCGGCAGCGATAGATGCGCAGGATCGCGGTGTTCTGCTCGGAGACGGGCTTTTCGAGACATTGGCGGTGACAGAACGAATGCCCCTGCGGCTTACACGTCATCTGTCACGGTTACGGCAAGGCGCGGATGCGCTGGCCATTCCCCTACCGCATGGCGGGGCCGGGATTTCGGACGCGGTCACTGCGCTGCTTGAAGCTGAAAACGTGGATGAAGGTTCAGTGCGGATTACGCTTTTGCGGGGACCCGGGCCTCGGGGCGTCTTGCCGCCGCAGGATGTTTCTCCGACGCTGGTGATTTCAGCGTTTGCCGGAAAAGTCGGTATGGCCGAGCCCGTGCGGATGATGGTTGCCGGGACGACACGCCGCAACGAATTCTCCCCCCTCTCTGAGATTAAAAGCACCAATTATCTGGACAGCATTATTGCGGTCCGCGAAGCCAGGGCTTCCGGCGCCGATGATGCGGTCATGTTGAACACAACGGGACATGTGGCCGAAGCGGCATGGGCAAACATTTTCTGCCGCAAGGGGGATGTGCTCGTAACACCGCCTGTCGGTGACGGTGCGTTACCCGGTATCATGCGGGCGTGTGTGATGGAATACGAAACCGTGCGCGAAAAATCTCTGGTGGCGGATGACCTGTACGCCGCCGATGAAATCTTCCTGACCTCAAGCCTGTCGATCCGTCCGGTGGTTGAAATCGATGGTCATGTAATTGGCAACGGGACGGCAGGTCCGGTGGCGGCGCGGCTGTCCGATCTGCCGCGCCGTGCCCGCTGATATCAGGCCCGTGACAAGGCCTGATCGAGATCTTCGATCAGATCGTCCACGTCTTCAAGTCCGACCGAAAGCCGAACCAGCCCGTCCGTAATGCCGAGAGATGCCTTTTCTTCGTCACTCAGTCGCTGATGGGTCGTTGTCGCCGGATGGGTGATGAGGCTTTTGGCGTCGCCAAGGTTGTTGGATATATCAATGATCTCGAGTGCGTTCAGGGTCTTGAAACTGCCGCTTTTGCCCCCCTTGATTTCGAAAGCGACCAGGCTTGAGCCGCTGCCGCTCATCTGCGTCAGCGCCAGGTTGTGCTGGGGATGGCTGGGCAGGCCCGGATATGTCGCCTTGACGATTTTCGGGTGGGTATCCAGAAATGCCGCCACTTTGGCGGCATTGTCACAGTGCTGGCGAACGCGGACACTGAGCGTTTCAAGGCCCTTCAGCAACACCCAGGCATTGAATGGTGACAAGGCCGGCCCGGTATGACGCATCCAGGGAGTCAGATGATCGGTGATGAAGGCCTCGTCGTTGGTGAGGATCGCACCGCCGAGCGTCCGCCCCTGACCGTCGATATGCTTGGTTGCGGAATAGACAACGATATCCGCGCCAAGTGCGAGCGGTCTTTGCAGGACCGGGGTTGCGAAAACATTGTCTACGACGACCCGTGCGCCTGCGGCGTGGGCCAGTTCCGATACCTTGGCGATATCGATGACTTCAAGGCAGGGGTTCGAAGGCGTTTCCATGAACACCACATTGGCCGGCTTCGACAGCGCTTTCGCCCAGGCATCATAATCCGTGCCTTCGACGAATTCGGCTTCGATCCCGAACTTGGGAAGCTGCTCGGCAATGATGAAAAGACACGATCCGAACAGGGCACGGGATGCCACGATCCGGTCTCCGGCCTTGAGCTGTGAAGCCAGGGCGGCGAACACGGCGGACATGCCACTTGCCGTTGAGGTGCAGTACTCGGCACCTTCCAGCAGCGCCAGGCGTTCTTCAAAAACGGATAACGTCGGGTTTGCGTAACGGGAATAGATGTAACGCTGTTTATCGCCCTTGAAGGCGAGCTCGGCTTCATCGGCACTCGGGTATACATATCCCGAGGTCAGAAAGATCGCTTCAGAGGTTTCTTCAAACGGTGAACGGGACGTGCCGCCGCGCACAAGCTGGGTTGCAGGACGCCACGATTTCGATAAATTTTTGTTGCTCATCAGGAGCCTCCAAGTCTGGGGCCCCGGCTCAATAAAAAACCCTGACGTCTACGCCAGGGGTCTCGTCGAACCGAGACCTTTTAGCGGGTTTATTTAACGTGGCCGCAAGCCGGTCGGACAAATCACCACGTAGTCAGTTTGTTATATTCATTTGCTCACGGGTCGACAAGTTATTCTGTGAGCCCTGTCGTGCGTGGAACGCGCAGTGAAATACTGGATTGACAGGAATTGGAATATTTATTATTAACCAATCAGTTAATTAAATAAGTGGTTAAATGATGAATCAGGATGCTTTAAGTGACACCTTTGCCGCCCTTGCCGACCCGACCCGGCGGCAAATTCTGTCGCGCCTGGCCGGTGGTGAGATGACGGTCAAGGAACTGGCAGAGCCTTTCCAGATATCCATGCCTGCGGTGTCACGCCACCTGAAGGTTCTGGAAAAGGCGGGTCTGATCGAGCGGGGCCGCGATGCACAATGGCGGCCGTGCCGTCTGAACGCCGCGCCGCTCAAGGAAGCAAATGACTGGCTCGGAAGATACAGGGAATTCTGGACGCACAGCTTCGACAGGCTGGATGACTATCTGCAGGAAATTCAAAAAGGAAATGATGATGGACGCCAACACTGATGTTTCAAATCGCGAACTGACGATAACGCGTCATTTCAATGCCCCGCGCGCACTGGTTTTCAAGGCCTGGACGCAGCCCGAACATATCGCGCGATGGTGGGGATGCAATGATACGCAGAAAATCCATGTTGAGAGTGATTTGCGTGTCGGCGGTTCATTGCGTGCCGAAATGACGTTGAAGGACGGAACCTTGCATGTCGTGATCGGCACATATCTCGAAATCGATGAGCCCGACCGCCTGTCATTCACATGGGACTGGGAAAGCGGCGGGCTTGGCACCGAGACCGTCGTCACGATTACGCTCGAGGATGCGGGTGAGCAGACAAAGATGACGATGGTTCATCGCCTGTTCGATACGCGGGATATGCGTGATCTGCATGGCGAGGGTTGGGCTGCGAGCATTGAACGACTTGAAGCCTTTCTGGCGGATATAGCTGCCGGTTAAGCGGAACATGCCAACGGTATTTTTCACGAGTCAGTTGGCGCGATTTATCAATGCGCCGACGACGACCGTAAAAGGGGCAACGCTCAGAGAGGTACTGGAAAGCGTGTTTCAGGATCACCCTCAGCTTCGGGGATATATCCTCGATGATCAGGGGGCGATCCGCCAGCATGTCGCCGTGTTCGTGGATGGCGTACAGGTACGTCAGCGGAGCTCGCTTGAAGAAAAGGTAATGGCCGACAGCGAAATACATGTTTTTCAGGCATTGTCGGGCGGTTAAGGGGAAGGTGCGAAATGGCGGATAAACTTTATGTCGGCACGCGGAAGGGGCTGTTTGTTCTCTCGTGTGAAAGCGGTAATTGGGACATTTCTGAAACCCGGTTTATGGGGGAACCGGTATCGGCCGTGTTGGCACTCGGTGATATTGTTTTGGCCGCTCTGGATCTTGGCCATTTCGGACCCAAGGTCTGGCGGCGAACCGGCAGTGAAGAATGGACTGAAATGCAGACACCTGCCTTTCCCCGAAAGCCCGATGATGCGACGGATGATCCGCATCCCTGGTCTGTTGGGCGGATCTGGAATCTGAACCCTGGCGGCGTTGACGGGCGTATCTGGGCGGGCACCATGCCCGGCGGGTTGTTCCTGTCGGAAGATAATGGCGCGACATGGAGTCTGAATACCCAACTGTGGGACATGCCGGATCGTCAGAAGTGGATGGGGGTCGCCGGCGGCGAACAGCCGGGGTTGAGTTCGGTATTGGTTGACCCCGGCAATCCGGAAAAGTTGACGCTCGGCGTGTCTTGCGCCGGGATCTGGCAAACAACTGACGCCGGACAGACCTGGAAAAATATCGGTGACGGATTTGATAATGAATACATGCCGCCCGATCAGCGCCATGATCCGATCGCACAGGACATTCACCAGATCGCACATTGCCACGCGCACCCGAACGTTATCTGGTGCCAGCACCATTCGCGGATTTACCGGTCAACGGATTATGGCGCAACGTGGCGGCCACTCGAAAATGCGCAGCCGTCTGGCTTCGGGTTTGCTGTCGTGGCCCATCCGCAAGACCCGGAAACCGCGTGGTTCGTGCCGGCGATCAAGGACGAACAGCGGTTTCCTGTTGATGCAAAGATCGTCGTTTCACGGACGCGTGACGGGGGAGAGACATTTGAAGTTCTGGACCGGGGATTGCCCGACAGGCATGCCTATGACCTGGTTTACCGGCATGCTTTGGGGATCGATGAAACCGGCATTCGGCTTGCATTCGGCTCTACGAGCGGTGGCCTTTGGATGTCGGAAGATGGGGGTCAGTCCTGGTTCGCGCCGGATTGCCGACTGCCGCCGGTGGCCTGTGTCCGTTTCGGGCCAGGCTAATTAGTCGTCAGTGAAATGTATTTACGGATTGACCGCTATGAAGTCGGCCCAATCCGGGTGCTTGAAAGTTTCAGCAAGGTTGGCATGTCCTAGCCAGTCAAGTGCTTCACCTAGTGACAGGAATGTCTGTGTCGTGATGTTGGACAGCATCGCTGCTGTCAGGGTTGCAGCGTAAAGCTTCAACATTGCCTCATTGATCGACGGTTCGGAAACGACCGCAATACGATACGATGATGTGGCTGATTTATCAGGTACGGCACCGTGATAATACGCCGTGATCATGCGGTCCTTGATGGTCAGGATGTCGTCCATACTGAAATTTGAAAGATCCAGGTCATCACTCAGGATGGCCAGTCGATCATAGTCCGGCAGAAAGTCGGGATTGTGGGCAAGCTCATCAATCCCGTTCAGATATTCCTCCGGTGTCAGCATGCCTTGGAACACACCTAACAGAAGTCTTTGCTCGGGCAGTACCTTGTATCGAAGCGGCATATTTTCTTTCAATATTTGGAAAAGCAGATTGAAAAAGCTGACGATTAATCATCGCGTTTCTTTGATTTCATGACGGCATCGCGGACGCGGTGGACGCCCCACCAGACAGCAAGGATAACCGGCACCATCAGCGCCATGATCGCGATGTCCGTGTCGAACTGAACCGGCAGCGACTCGTGCAATCCCTTGACGATGTATCCGAGAAGTCCCAGCAGGTAATAGCTGATAGCGACCACCGACAATCCTTCGACGGTCTGTTGCAGCCGAAGTTGCAGCTTGGCGCGGCGGTCCATGGATTGCAGGAGATCGCGGTTCTGTGCCTCAAGGGCGACGTCAACGCGAGTCCTCAGCAGGTCGCTTGCCCGGGCAACGCGACGGCTCAGTGTTTCGATGCGCCGGGTCAGGTTGTCCCGTGTTTCCATGGCCGGCGCAAATCGGGTGATGAGATAGTCCGTAAAAGGTTGAACGCCAGTGATGCGGCCGACGCGCATCGCATCGGCGCGTTGCGCGACGAGTTCCTGATAGGCGCGCGAAGCACTGAAACGATAATTCAGCGATGCGGATGTCCGCTCCGTTTCTGCCGCAACCTTGGAAAGCAACTGCAACAGACGCTGTTCATCGTCCGTGCCGTCACTAAAGGCGAGGGTCTGCAAAATATCGGAAAGATCCTGCTCCAGTTTGGCAATCACCGGCCGTGCCGCCCGTGCCGGGGGTAGCGCCAGCATCGCCATCATGCGGTACGTCTCCATTTCGCAAAGCCGCTTTACATAGCGGCCGAGAGAAGACGCACTCAGCTCGCAATCGCGGATCAGGAATCTCAGAAAGCCATCCGTATGCAGCTGATAGTCGGTCCAGACCGACGCCTTGTTGTCGGATATCGTGCCGCCGACGATGGAGTTGTTGTCGAACAGTCCAGATAAATCGGCGCCGGCCCGCTCGGGGGTGTCGCATGTTTCAATGGCGATGTGCATGGCCGTCAGAACTTTACCCGGCAGGGAATCCAGCCAGTCTGCGGGGACGTCACCGATCGGGCAGTCCTTGAACGGCTGATCGAAGGCGTCTTCACGTATAAGGGTATAGGTGGAAAATTCCGTGTGCCGTTCCCATTTCAGCCTGAAAGGCCCGAAGTCGGCGTCAAACTGGGATGCCGATGCCGGGGGGGCCGAGATCTTGAACGCCTGACACAGATCCAGCAGGTGCTGGCGGTCGGCTTCGCCGGCTTCCTCGCCGGTGACACAGGTAATGTGAGAGATTTGTGCCGGCGCCTTGATCTTGGCATGCGGGCGGGCATTCATTTCCGCCGTCAGTTCTGCCCGCAATGGGTGTTCATCAAAAGCCATTGTTTGAACTCCGCCTCGTCAACGCGCCTTGGCATGACTATATTACAGAAAGGCCGTGCAAATAGCTGCAACGTCTTAGCGAAAACCCAGAGGCAAGCCAATGACTGATCTATCCACCACCGATGAATTGTTTTTTGCGGGCACGGCGCTCAGCAAGGAAAAAGCCGAAGGTATTACGGTCGACGCGCTGAAAGACGCCGATGACGGTGAACTTTTTCTGGAATACAGGCAGTCCGAATCCATCATGTTCGATGATGGCCGTGTTAAAAGCGCCAGTTTCGATACCGCGCAGGGCTTTGGGTTGCGTGCGGTTTCCGGCGAAGCAACCGGCTATGCACATGCTTCCGAACTGTCCGAGCCGGCGCTGTTACGGGCCGCCGATACGGTCAGTGCCGTCACACGCGGACATTCGGGGGCCGCTGCGGTACCGCTGCAGCAGACCAATCAGGCGCTTTATGGTGATGAAAATCCTCTCGCCCTCGTCCCGTTCGAAGACAAGGTCGCCTTGCTTGCCGACATGGACGCCTATGCTCGTTCATGCGATGACAGCGTCAAACAGGTCACGGCGTCGGTATTGGGATCGTGGCAGGCCGTGCAGATCATTCGCGGAGACGGTATGCGCGTTGCCGATATCCGCCCGCTGGTGCGTCTCAACGTACAGGTCATCCTTGAAAAAGACGGGCGTATGGAAACGGGATCATACGGCCTTGGTGGACGCGTCAATTTCGATACTTACATGAAGCCTGAAACCTGGAAGCCAGCCGTTGACGAAGCGCTGCGACAGGCCCGCGTCAACATGCGGGCCGACCCGGCCCCGGCGGGGGAAATGGTCGTGGTGCTGGGTGCGGGGTGGCCCGGTATCCTGCTGCACGAAGCCATCGGCCATGGGCTCGAAGGCGACTTCAACCGCAAGAAAACGTCGGCGTTTGCCGGGCTGCGTGGTGAGCGGGTGGCATCACCCGGCGTCACGGTTGTCGATGACGGCACGTTGCAGGACCGCCGCGGTTCGCTGACGGTCGACGATGAAGGCACACCTTCAAATTGCACAACGCTGATCGAGGACGGCATCCTGACAGGCTATATGCAGGACCGCATGAACGCGCGTCTGATGGGCGAAGGTTCGACCGGCAACGGACGCCGTCAATCCTATGCGCACATGCCGATGCCGCGCATGACCAACACCTACATGCTGGCCGGCGACAAGGACCCCGGCGAGATCATCGCTTCGGTGGACAAGGGTCTGTACGCGACATCGTTCGGCGGCGGCCAGGTCGACATCACCAACGGCAAGTTCGTCTTTACCTGTACCGAGGCCTACAGGATCGAAAACGGCAAGGCGACCACGCCGGTCAAGGGGGCGACCCTGATCGGCTCGGGCCCGGATGTGCTGACCAAGGTCACCATGATCGGCAACGATCTCGAAATGGATCCGGGTATCGGCACCTGTGGCAAGAACGGCCAGGGCGTACCGGTGGGTGTTGGCCAGCCGACACTGAGGATCGACGGGTTGACGGTCGGCGGGACCGCCGTGGGATGATAGGGCGGGACCGCCGTGGGATGATAGGGCGGGACCGCCGTGGGATAATAGGCGGGACCGCTGCTGCCTGAATGTGCGCGAAGATGGGTGACCAGGTCGTACACCATTGACGAGAATTAATTCTTGACTCCGCGCTAAAGTAATTTTAAATATAGCTCAAGTCCCGGGGACAAGTGCGTCCAAAATCCGGGGCTTTTTGTTTTTGTCAGATATTTTTCACTTTTCGGCCTGACAACTGAGTCCAGAAAATTTATCGCGTTTTTTAAAACGGGGCGTCCATTCGGGCGCCCTTTTTTGTGCCTGACCCTTGGATAAGGAGATTGAACATGGGGGGATTTTTTTCCGCACCGTCTGCACCGCCGTTGCCGCCACCGCCGCCAGCGCCGGACCCTGCGGAAGACGAACGAAAACGCCGTCTCGAGGCCATCGAGCGCCGCCGCCGCGGCCGTACCGGGACGATTGCTACGTCGGCGCGTGGCGTCCTTGAAGAGAGCAGCGCATCCGCGCCGGCAGCGGATAGCGGCCTTAAAGACAAGCTTGGAGACTGATCATGGACGACAAACAGACCGGACCCGATCCGGAAAAGCTGATCCAGCGTTATACCCGTGCCAAGGAACGCCGTGCGCCCTGGGAAGGGCATTGGCGAGAGTGTTATGAATTTTCACTGCCGCAGCGAGATGCGGTGATCGCAGGGGGATCGCCGGGGGCAAAGAAGGGCACGCGTTTGTACGATGCGACGGCGACGGATGCTGTCGATCAGCTCGCCGCCAGTTTGCTGTCCGAGCTGACGCCGCCGTGGGGCCGGTGGTTCGATTTCAAACCTGGCCGCGAGGCGCCTGAAGAATCACATGACGCCATGGCAGACGTGCTCGGGCATTCGGCGGCGGTACTGCAGGGCCAGTTCGATCGCTCCAACTTTGCTGTGGAAATGCACCAGTGTTATCTGGATCTGGTCACGGCGGGGACCGCGTGCCTGATGTTCGAAGAAGCGCCGATCGGTGAAACGTCGGCCTTTCGCTTTACCGCCGTGCCGCTGGCAGAAGTGGTTTTCGAGGAAAGCCTGTCGGGCCGACTCGACACCACGTTCAGGCGGAGCGAACTGACGGTTGCACAGTTCCGCGAGCGCTATCCCGAAGCCAAGCTCAGCGACAAGGAAATCGAAGCCGAGCACGGTGATCTTAAAATTGCCGTGATCGAAGCGGTGTACCCGGCCAAGCGGGGATACGATTACGTAGCCGTTCGCGAAGCGGGCGAGACCAACGGCATTGCTGCCCAGGTGCTGCGGACAGGATCCTTCCGGTCGTCGCCGTTCATCAACTTTCGCTGGGTCAAGGCGCCTGGTGAAATTTACGGCCGTTCTCCGGTGATGAAGGCGCTGCCGGATATCAAGACCGCCAACAAGGTGGTGGAACTGATCCTGAAGAACGCGTCGATTGCGGTCACCGGCATCTGGCAGGCCGACGACGACGGCGTGCTTAACCCGGCGACGATCAAGCTGGAACCCGGCACCATCATTCCCAAAGCGGTGGGATCAGCAGGTCTGACGCCGTTGAAACCGGCCAACGATATGACGCTGTCGACGGATGTTTTGGAGCAGATGCGGACCCGCATCCGCCATGCCCTTATGGTCGACATGCTGGGACAGCCGGATAAGCCGGACATGACGGCAACCGAAGTTGTCGAACGGTCATTGGAAATGGCGCGTCTGCTGGGGGCGACGTACGGGCGGCTGCAATCAGAATTGCTGACGCCGCTCGCCAGCAGGGCCATTGCAATCCTGCAGCGCCGGGGCGAGATCACGCGTTTCGAAATCGATTCCCGCATTGTCGAGATGATCTACACCTCGCCGCTTGCCAACCACCGCCGTCAGCGCGACGCCGGGATGGTCCGGGAATGGATCACGGCTGTGAATGCGCTCGGACCGGAAGCCATGAAGCTGATGCATCCGATCAAGACGTCACGCTATCTGGCGGCTGCCTATGGCGTGCCGGAAGACATCCTGCGTTCGGATGAAGAAATGAACGAGATGCCGGCAACGGCACCACTGGATGTGCCGAAGCTACCGGGTCTCGGCGATGGCGGTGATCTGCTGGGGGTGCTCGGAGATGTGCTCGGTGGTGGAGGTGCGGCAGATGAAGCCGGGACGCCGACGGGTCTCGAGCCGGCGGAGGTCACGCATGTCCAGTAATCAGGAGCTTGAAAGAAAGGGCCTGTCCAACGATCCGCGCCCGACATCCGAAGAACTCGCATTGATCGCGGCCCGGTGTTTTCAGGGCGGCGATGGCCGGCGGCTGATCGCCTATCTGCGTGCCATCACGCTTGAACGCACCCTCGGCCCGGCGTGCGGGGAGGCGCATCTGCGTCATCTCGAAGGGCAACGTCAGCTCGTCACGCACATTCAGGTGCTGATCGAACGTGGCCGAAACGGACCCACGTTCGAGTCACGCTCAAATTCAAATTCAGACCAATAGGAGACGATCATGAATCAGTTGCATAACGAAAATCTTAAGCCGGAAATCCGGGCCGAAACAGCGCCGCCCGCGTTGCCGCAGGCACCGGTTGAAAACCGCCAGCGGCCCAAGGGGCTGCCCGAGAAGTTCTGGGACGAGCAAAAGGGCGAGGTCCGCACCGGCTCGCTGTGGCGGTCGTATCAGGCATTGGAGCAGCGCTTTTCGCGCGGAAACGGCGTCGTACCTGAAAGTCATACGGACTACTGCATCGACTGTGGCGACAAACAGAGCGATCCGGAAGTTGATGCGATCCTGCACAAGGCGGGCTTCACCAATGCACAGGCGCAACTGGTCTATGACCTGGCCCGCAAGTATGTGGAGCCGCACCTAGAAGACAGCCGCAAAGGCGCCGAGGCGGCAGCCGTCAGTGGCCGACTAGAGGAATACTTCGGCGGCAGGGACCGCTGGAACACCATCTCCCGCCAGTTGAGTGATTGGGCAAAAGCTCACCTCCCCGACGAGGTCAGCGCGGCACTGGGATCCTCGTTCGAGGGTGTGTTGGCGCTGCACCGGATGATGGAAGCCGACGAACCGGGCATTGCGCGGGACGGCAATCGTCAGAATGGCGATATCGATGAAAAGAAACTGCGCGAGTTAATGGCGGACCCGCGGTACTGGCGTGAACAGGACCCGGCGCTGGTTGAAAAGGTGCGCGCCGGTTTCGAAAAGCTCTACCCGGGCTGACATTTGGCCCGGGTATGAGGCCGGGCCAGTGGTCCGGGCTCCCGGGGTCGAGCGCGTTTGGGGTATTCGCAGCTCCCCCGTGACTGGCGGGGGTGCCGTTCTCTCTCGGCGGCACCCCCGTCCTTATATCAAGAGACAAGGAGAACCGGCCATGGGCGAAACCGACAACACTGCAGCGTATACCGCCGTCCGGAATATGGGACCCGTATTGGCCGTGCAGAGCGGGCGCACATCGAACACAGCCTTCGCCGGTCAGCAGGCATACATAGGCAAGGCGGACGCCGTTACCATGACAATGGCCGCGACAATCCCTCCAACCGTAATGGGTGCGCCAAAGCGGGACTCGTTACCGTCGTCCACGAACTTTCCATCGTTTGTTCATGCATCGGTTATGCAAGGTTGAAACGCTTAAGCTGATAAACATGGTAGGGCAGATCGACACGATACGCCCTCATCAATTTTGACCGGCACTATCATTATTAATCTATTCGCTTCCGGATAACCGGGTACGGACAACGTTTCGTCCGCCCGGCCCCGATGCGCGTCCCGGCAGCGCGGGCGGTGTGACTCGGCGTCATGCCACAACCCGCGCCGGCCGGTTTTCTCAAACCTGAACTCAACTGAAATGGAGAAGGACCATGTCCACTTCCGTCGAACAATCGTTCGTCAAACATTTCCAGGCCGACGTTCATCTGGCTTACCAGCGGATGGGCTCGAAGCTTCGGAACACCGTTCGGACCAAGAACGATATCAAGGGCTCGTCGACCACCTTCCAGAAGATCGGCAAGGGGACGGCATCGACCAAGGCGCGTCACGGCAAGGTGCCGGTAATGAATGTCGATCATGAACCGGTCGAATGCACGCTCTACGACTACTACGCCGGGGACTGGGTCGACAGTCTCGATGAGCTCAAGACCGCGCACGACGAGCGCGGCGTGATCGCCCGTGCCGGTGCCTATGCGCTCGGCCGCAAGACCGACGAGCTGGTTATCGAGCAGCTCGACACCTCGACCAACTATGCCGGTGACGGTTCCGACGGTCTGACCAAGACCAAGGTGCTGACCGCGTTCGAGATGCTTGGTGATGCCGACGTGCCGGATGATGGTGAGCGTTATGCCATCGTCGGCTGGAAACAGTGGTCGGACCTGCTGGCGATCTCGGAATTCGCCCATGCAGATTACATCGGTGATGACGACCTGCCGTGGAAAGGCACCCAGGCCAAACGCTGGCTGGGGGCATTGTGGATGCCGCACTCGGGCCTGACGAAAACGTCAAACGTCCGGTACTGCTACTGGTACCACAAGACCGCAATCGGCCATGCCGTCGGTTCTGAAGTCAAAACCGACATCACGTGGCACGGCGACCGCGCCGCCAACTTCATCAACAACTCGATGAGCCAGGGTGCGGTGCTGGTCGATACGGCCGGCGTGGTTTCCATGCGCTGCCTTGAATCCTGAGCCTGAAAATCTGAAAGGAGACTGATCATGGCCTTCAAATCGAAGGATCTGAGCGTGCTGGCCTATGCCAACGGCTTCACGCTCTGGCACTACACGACGGTGGATACGGCAGCAACTGTCGATACTGCAGGCTACTTCAACGACGCGGCCGATATGCTCCGCGTCGGCGATATGCTGTTCGCCAACGTTGATACCGACGGCACGCCGGCGGGGGGCATTTTCTATGTGAATGCCAACGCATCCGGTACCGTGGACGTTGCCGACATGACGCAGATCGGCGGTAGCGATACCGACTGATTGTGCGTGCGCGAGGACACCCGTACGGGTGGGAAAGGGGCCGCTGCAGAAGGCGGCCCTTTTCCGTTTTCAAGAAAAGATACCAAGAAAGGGAACAACATACGTTTGCACGGCGTCAGCTATTTAAAGTTTACACATTCCATGGCGGCGGTGCACCGCATGTTAGATGTGCATCGGCATGAGAGTCTTGTCGACGAAACAAGCAATTCTATCCGGCGCTCGATTGGGCGCACCCTAAACCGCCGCCGCGGTATCGCCGGCGGCTTTTTTATTTGCAAAACCGAAGAAGGAGAAGACCGATGTCCCATGTGACAGCGAATGATCACGTGCGCCGTGATCGTGAGATCGACGTTCTGGCGCGCACCATCTATGGCGAGGCAAGAGGTGAGCCGGTACGTGGCAAGGAGGCCGTGGCCTGCGTCATCCTCAACCGGGTGCGTCGTGCGAAACGCCGTGGCGGGTACTGGTGGGGCAGCAATCTGATCGAGGTCTGCCACAAGCCGTGGCAGTTCTCGTGCTGGAATGAAGACGACCCGAACCTTGAGAAACTTCTCAAGGTCGATAACGGCAATAGTGTTTTCAAAACCTGCAAGCGGGTCGCACGCCGCGCGCTCGGCGGGGTCCTGAAGGACCCGACCGATGGCGCGACGCATTACCACGCCGTTGGCGTGGAGCCGCCCTG
This sequence comes from Rhodospirillales bacterium, assembly GCA_965227245.1. Lineage (GTDB taxonomy): Bacteria > Pseudomonadota > Alphaproteobacteria > Rhodospirillales > Casp-alpha2 > UBA4479. The sequence goes on from OZ245728.1 coordinate 1,053,873, forward strand.
GGCCCGGGGTCGCATAGCTTCGGCAAACATCGGCCGGCACATTTTTTTCAACAACGTCGAATAGGAGAGCGTTCATGACCGATCAGATCCAGATGGGGGATATCGCGCCACGTGCTCGTTATCGGGCTGATGGGCGGACGACTCTGTTCAGCTATCCTTTCGTTATTTTCAACGCAGGCGATTTGGAGGTTTATGTAGATCATACCCTTCAGACGGAAGGAGAAGATTATACAATTGCCGGGGTGGGATGCCGGTCCGGTGGGCTTGTATCCTTTGATACGGCACCTGCTGATAACGTTGGCGTCACCCTGGTCCGCAGATTGACTCTTCAGCGCATAACGGACTTTGCGACGTCGGGAGAGTTCAGGGCCAGCATGATCAATGCGGAACTGGATTTTCAGGCAGCGGCGCAACAGCAGGTGAATGATGATCTGGTGCGGTCCATTCGATTGTCGAAAACCGATAATAGCGCAAATCTGATTCTGCCGGTTTCTGAGGACCGTGCCGGGCGAACCCTCGCCTTTGATGGTGAGGGCAATATCGAAACCCAGATCATTGTCGATGTTTCATCCGGTCCCGAGATATCAGATGTTACGCCGTTGTCGGACATCGCGGGCGGACAGGCCGGAACAGCGCAGGAGGTCAGCGCGGCGGATCATGCGCATCCAGGCGTGTCGTGGTCAGACATCGGTATTTCATCGCAGGCTGAGGCGGAAGCCGGGACAGACAATTCTAAACTGATGACACCCTTGCGTGCGATTCAGGCCATAAACGCCTTGAAGGTGACCGATGACATGGTGGCCAGGGACATGGCCGCGAGTGCGCTTGCCTATGTGATGGCGCGCAATGATGCCGCTGTGATGACCGGCGGGATAGGATCATTTCTGCTGGCGGATACGTTTGTTGAAGACAGCCTCAATGTCACCACCAATGCTACGCACGACAGCAGTGAGACATATTACCACAATGCGGATGATGGAACGCAAACCTGGTTGGCGAACCTGAATGGTAATGACAGTGGGCAGGAAAATCTGTCGATCCGCCAGGTAATCCCTGCTGCTGATCTATCCTCAAGCGGATCAACATTCACAATCACGGTAGAGGCAAGTACGTCAGGAGCGCTGGCTGTCGATCATGTTTCAATTGTTGAGCGAAGCGGTTCGACGGCGAACGGGGTCACGACGCCGACGGAGATTCTATTTAACGGGTCGTCGGGGTTTTCGATTTCGAGTGGCGCAGAACTGACATCCGACGTGACTGCTTTCACGATTGATCCCACCAGAGATTATCTGGTGGTGTTTGATATTGCATCCACGAATGGCAACCCGCGCAGAATTGACGGCAGCGGTACATATTACGTCAAGTCGGCCACCGACAGTTATGATCAGTCGGAAGTTTCGGGTTACGCCTCGTCATCAAGAACCTACATCGTCAATGCCATTCATGTTGACCCGTCCGCACCGGATATGACGCTTACATCATCATCGGCATCTCTTGCTGCAGCAAATCCGCTGGATATCTCAGGCTATTTCGTCATTGAAGCTGTCGACACGCTGGACATCGAGGCGGACCTGCTTGGCGCATTTTCGTTAAATGGCGGAACGGATTTCGTGAGCGGATCATGGACCAAGGTCGGGGACATCAATGCGGCCGGCCGAACGCTATACCGCCTTGATGCGGATACATCATCACTTGCCGGTGACCAGCTGGTCTACAGGCTGATGAGCGACAACGCGAAAGTCATCAGATTCCACGAATGCACCGGGATCGTGCCGGTCTATTGACGGCATAAATCTTACCTACTGAAACAGGAGTTAGTTATGGCTGATCATATTCAGATCGGCGATATCGTGCCGCGTAAAAGTCATGCGGGCGATGGCGCTACGACGAGTTTCGAATTCCCTTTTCCGATCTTCACAGATGCTGATCTCGAAGTATACGTCGATGGTGTTCGGAAAACTCTGAACACGGACTACACCATGACCGGTGCCGGTCAAAGTGACGGAGGGCAGGTGACGTTTACCTCCGTACCGGATACGGCGGCGAATATTCTTTTCCTGCGCCGGCTGACCATTGCGCGGACGTCGGACTTTCAGGCGTCAGGTGAATTTCGTGCAAAAGTCATCAATGACGAACTGGATTTCCAGACGGCAACGCTGCAACAGATCAACGATGATCTCGGCCGGACCATCCGGCTTGCCCGGACGGATGCGATTGCGACATTGGAACTGCCGGACAGCACGTCGCGGTCAAATGGAATCCTCGGATTTGATGCAAATGGAGATTTGTCGGTCACGGCACTTGGCAGTGTTGGCGGGATCGCCGCGATTTCTTCAACGACCCCGCTGGGTGGCAGCGCATCTGGAATTGCCGGATCGTCAAATCAACTGAGCGCGGCGGATCATCGGCATCCATTACCGGCGCTGACGGATCTGGGTCTGGCAAGTCAGGCAGAAGCCGAAGCGGGCACGGATAACACGAAAGCCATGACACCGCTCAGAACGGCGCAGGCCATCGCGCAGCAATTCACCGGCACGGATGTGATCGCCCGTGAGATGGCTGTCAGTGCACTGGCCTATGCCATGGCAGCAAATGACGCGACGTCCATTATCGGGACTGTCGGTAAGTTCTGGCTTTCGGATGATTTTCAAAGCGACAGCCTGGCCACAGCCACAAACGCGACATATGACGCGGGCGGTGATTTTTACGGTAATCCGTCAGCCTATACCGCCGATCTTTGCGCAGGCGGTACGGCGACTGGATCAACGGAATATACTCCCGCGTCTCTCGCGTTTAATGACAGCACGGCGGATAATAATAGCTGGTATAATTACCCGGAAACGGTACCAGCGTGGCTGCAGTACGAATTTGCCAGCCCAAAAACAATCGCAATGTACACCATAACGAGCGATTCCGGTGCAGCTTACCGCTGCCCCACAGACTGGGTTTTCCAGGGGTATAACGGGGCAACCTGGGATGATCTTGATACGGTGTCGGGACAAACGTGGTCGGGGACACAATCCAGAACCTATGACGTTGATAGCCCGGATGAATATACGAAATACCGACTCTATATAACGGGCACGACGGGTGGCGCAGATAACCATGTTGTGATTTCCGAAATGGAAATGATGGAAGCACTTCCGTCTGCCAACATGACGTTGTCGCCATCGAAAGCCACACTTGATACGGCTGATCCGGTGGATGTCATAGCCTACTTCATGATCGACCCGGAAGACGACGTGGACTTTGGCACCGATATCATCGGCAGGATTTCTATTGATGACGGTGCAAATAAAGTCACGGGGACATGGACAAAAGTGGGTGTATTGAGCACCGCGGGACCGGAACTCTGGCGCCTCGAAGCGGATGTCTCCGAGGAGGCCGGCTCGGAGCTGGTCTATGAGTTGACAACTTTCAACAACAAACAGTTCAGGCTGCACAATTGTGTCGGTCTGATCGCAACCTATTGAGGTGTGACATGAGCAAATCCTGGAAGCGGGCCCAACGTGAAGCTTTGGGCAAGAACGCGCCGGCAACGGAACGCGAATATGAACTGATGATCTTGCTTGCCGATATTGTAGATGCCACGCCGCAAGGTCAGCGGACAGAGGCGATGTCGATGCTGCTCGACGATGTCCGTGCTGTCCAATCCGCGCATCCGAAAGGTGGTGACATATGACAGGGGATAATCGCGCCTGGCACATGGACAAGCGTGTGCCGATCGGAATTATCGTCGCTCTTGTCGTGCAGACCATTGCGCTTCTGTATACGGAGGCAGCATGGCGTGCGGAAACCGGAAGCCGGATCAACGCATTGGAAATCGCGGTCGATGACAATGTCGCGCTACGCCGCAAACAGTGGGAACGGATCGAGATGATCGAGCAGCAACAGAAGCTCCTCGATTCCCAGCTCGCCGGCCTTGATGAACGAACGCGTGGGATTGCCCGTCAGACGGATCGTATCGTCGATATTCTGTTGAAACAGTCGCCGCCGCCAGGCAGCCGCGCCAATCAGAATTGAGGAGAGTGCGATGATCGGTATGCTTCCGTCCGTCGTCGGACCGTTGTTGAAAGGCCTGTTCGACATCATCGACCAAAGCGTCGAGGACAAGAACCAAGCGGCGCAGATCAAGTCCGTCCTGCAACAGAAAGTGCTGGATGGTCAGATGAAGGAGATCGAGGCCGCCGCCAGCATCATTGTCGCCGAGGCCAATGGCGAAAGCTGGTTGCAACGGAATTGGCGGCCTTTACTGATGTGCCTGTTCGGCGTCATCGTCGCCAACAATTATATCCTGGTTCCGATTTTCGGTACGGCCAGCGCCGAGATCCCGGACGACATGTGGGATTTGCTCAAGATCGGCATCGGCGGTTACGTCGTCGGCCGCTCGGTCGAAAAAGGGGTTAAAGTCTGGAAGGGGCCGGCTTAAAGCCGGCTCCGACAACAGGATAAGACGACAATGCATGGCAGTTTAAAAAGAATCGAAAACATATAGTTATATGGCAACGACTGATACCGCTGCGGTGCTCCCATCCGGCATCGCAATCTGTTCGCACACAAACCGGCAGCGATCAGAGTGCCCCGTTTGTTTCTGGAAGTTCGGGGCGCCTGAAATCTGAACATCGAATTTCATCCATCAGGTGGGTATCAAATAAAATCAAAATACCATTCGATGTTGAGCCAAAGCCCGAACAAGCAAAGAACTTGCGGCACTGTAGTTATTCCGAACAAGGCGGACCGGTTTGCAAAATTGTTCTGCCAGCCAATTTCAACACGGAAATATTTTTCTATGACCAGCCGTGCAATCCGATATGTCCCCCAATACCAAACGACCAAGGGCAGCCAAATCAGATACAAGCTCGGAACGACAAGAATGACGGCAACGTCAAATAAGTATGCAGTCACCGTAAATATGAACACGAGAACCACGAGCACACTGCATGGTGCCAGGAATCCGGCTACCCAACTTCGGGCGCGATAACCTAAGTAGCCACCCGCTAGTCCCGTGCCCACCAGCACCGGCCAAAGATATCTCGTCCGCTGTGCTACTTTGTTGGCGGCCCAATCCGGTGAGTCGGTCATAAAAGCGTTGATCCATTCAAATGGGGCCCACAACAAAGCCACAAGCGCCAAACTTAGTGACAAGGCCCCTACCAATTCTCGTGCTTCGATCTTGCCTGGAAATGTCATTTCATCACTCCCGATGTCTTGCTTGGCATTATGCAAAGGTTGGAGCCGGAATTTCATGAAAGCTTTGCCGTTCTTAAAGTCGCTTCAAAATCAACGGGCTAATAGAACGCCATCTGAGGTTTCATGCCGAACAAAGGCATGAATTCGATGCCGCAACTGCTGCGGCAAGCATTCACATTAGTAAAGGAGTAGACCATGCCCAGATATGAGAAACCAGGAATCTACATTGAGGCGAAAGGGGCGTCAGAGGGTTCATTCGGCCCTGGAGGTGTCCTTGGATACAAGCATCTTTATCTTGTTTATCGAAGAGCAGACGGGACGACGGAGGTGTTGAGGGGTGGACCAGGTCTTAAGCTCGACCCTGATAACTTTCTCCCGCTTATAACTGAGACCGGAAAATCGATTGGTGAAAGCGCAGACCGAAATTCAGAGTTTGATCGGCGTCCTTCCCGCAGGCTTGACGTTGAGGGTAAAGACCTCGACGAAGCCTGGAGCAAAATGCGAAATCGTGTTGAAGAAATTGGTGCAAAGGGGTTTCCGTATGATCCTCTCATTCCTGGCGATGAAACGCCTGAACTGACAAGTAATTCAGTAATCAGAGCCGCACTGGAAGCCGTTGGGAAGGATCCGGTACGGTCTCTGCCAGATGGAGTTGAGGTGAACGATGTTCCCGGTTTCGAGAACAATGTTGAAGGCTGTATCCAGAAAACGCGGGAGAAGCGACCTGAACCTGTTCTGAGGGCTCCTACAAACGACACTGACGGTTTCGGCCCTCACGCTGGCAAAGGAGAAGAGACCAAGGTCCAATCGGGCGAGGTGCCCGAAGCGCCTTTGGGCGTGGGTCTCCGTGCCGAGGCGTCGCGGAATGCGGCTGAGGATCCCGAAACGACTACTTCGCAATCAGCTGCTGGTAACGCGACCTCTGACGCCGTGCCGGAGTCGGCGCGCGCCAAGGCGATGGCCATCGTTACCAGCGGCAATAATAGCCGTGGGTTGGAGCAAGGCACGGATCAAGGCAAGGATCAGGCCGTGGACGGCGCCGAAATTGACCTCGAAGACCTGATGCTCAAACCCGTCGACGATCTGACCGAGGACGAGGCGAAGGCGCTTGGTCAATGGTCATGGAAACTAAAATCCAACGATCCCAGGCGCCTTGAGATCGAAAACCTGCGCCGTGATTTCTATGTTCTCAACTACGGCGATAAACCCGTCGATAATGATGCCACCGGGCGCATGATCGCACCCGAACCGGTGCGCAAGATGCCTGAGAAACCGAAGGCTCTGGCGGCACCGAACGGAGAGCCGGTGGCGGCTGCACTGCAACGTTTCGCGGCCCGGATCGCGAGGCCCGTGCACGACGACGGCGAGACGACCGTGGTGAAGGCGCTGCAGTCGGGCCTGTCGGTGTTAGGCGACGAGCTTAAAATCGATGGGGTCGCCGGGCCGAAGACCAAAGCGGTACTGAAGCGCACCGTTGCCAAACGCGGGACGTGCCGTGCCGAGGAGGCGTTCGGCATCGGACGTTTCAAAAACTTCGCTGAGACCGAACGCAACACCGGCGGGTCCGCGTCGGGTCTGAAACGGACCGTCGAGGAAGACGTGCAGCCGCTGTTCGGGGCTGGTGGGCCGAAAGTTGCCGCAGAGACGTTGCAGGAGAGCCTTAACGATCTGGGTGCGAAGGCGGCCCGGGAACAGAACAAGCCCGCACCGGAATCGCTCAAGGTCGACGGCGATATTGGACACAAAACGACGGATGCGTTCCGCTCGGCACTCGTCGAAAACGGGCCGGAGAAGTTGACGAAGTCCTATGCGTCGATGCTCGGATTCATTGACTAGGTTCGCATCAATACCTTAGCGGCGACTGCGGCTCCGGCCGCTTTTTTTATGTCCACACATCATTAAAGGAGACAAACGATGGCCCTATCCGGCATCGCGATCTGTTCGCGCGCACTTATGAAACTGGGCGCGGACGGCATTACCTCGTTCGAGGACGGCACCGCAGAAGCTGAAGTTGCGGCAAGCCTGTATGGGCCTGCCCGTGACGCACTGCTATCGGCGTATCCGTGGAGTTTTGCGACAGGTCAGATCAGTCTCGCGCGGCTCGCCGCCGAGCCGGTCGCCGATTATGCGTATGCGTACCAGCTCCCCAGCGACTTTCTGCGGGTGCTGTCTGCTGGTATCGGTGGGCGTGGCCGTGGCATTCAGTACCGGATCGCCGAACGCCGGCTGCACACCGACGCATCTGAGGTAACGCTGACTTATATATTTCGGCCGGATGAGGAGACATTTCCCGCGTTTTTCGATCAGGCGCTGATCGTGCGACTGGCGGCGGAATTCTGTATTCCGCTGACGGATTCCACATCCCGTTCCGAAGTGCTCACCAGGCTTGCCGAAAGCGCATTCCAGCAGGCCAAGCTGATCGACGGACAGCAGGAATCATCCGTGCATCTTGAAGACTTCTCTCTGGTGGAGGCGCGTTCGTAATGGTTCATATCAATATAGATAAATCCAACTTCACCGGTGGTGAGATTTCGCCGCGTCTGCTCGGGCGCGGAGATCTCCGCTCCTATGGGAATGGTGCTGGCAAGCTACGAAACGTCTTCATTCATCCGACCGGCGGCGTCACGCGCCGACCCGGACTTCGATATGTTGATACGGCGCGGGGTGCCGGGCGTCTGGTGGCGTTCGAGTTCAATACCGAACAGGTCTATCTGCTGGTTTTTACGGACGAACATGTAGACGTCTATAAGGACGGGACGCAGGTTGATGACTTCGCGACGCCCTGGACGACGGCACAGATCGCCGAGATCACATGGGTGCAAAGCGCCGATACCCTGTTCGTCGTACATCCCGAGGTGGAGCCGCGTAAAATCACTCGCACGTCGCATACGTCGTGGAGCATTGCCGCATGGACGTTCCTCGATGAACAGGACACGTCAGCGTCGCTGGACCGGATCCAACAGCCGCATCACAAGTTCGCGGATGGCGATATCACACTGACGCCAAGCGCAACGTCCGGCTCGATCACGCTGACGGCCTCCGAGGATGCATTCGATGCCGCCCACGTCGGCGGCCGTATGCGGATTGGCAACAAGGAAGTTGCGATCACGGCTGTCGCATCTGGGACATCGGCAACGGCAACGGTCAAGGAAACGCTGGCAGGGACCAGTGCGACAAAGGACTGGGAAGAGCAGGCGTTCTCGGCTTTGCGTGGGTGGCCGTCGTCCATATGCTTTCATCAGGACAGGCTGGTCATCGGCGGATCGCGTGATCTGCCGAACAGGCTTTGGATTTCCAAGTCGGCGGATCTTTTCAACTTTGATCTTGGCGAAGGACTGGATGACGAAGCCATCGAGTTCGCCATACTGTCGGATCAGGTCAATGCGATCCGCGCAGTTTTCTCCGGCCGTCATCTGCAGGTTTTCACCTCGGGGGCCGAATGGATGGTGACGGGGGAACCACTGACACCGCAGAACCTGCAATTGAAACGCCAGACCCGGATCGGTTCACCGGTTGACCGCTCGATCCCACCACGTGACGTCGACGGCGCCACGATCTTCGTGCCGCGTGACGGCAGCGGAATCCGGGAATTTCTGTTCGCCGATGTCGAGCAGGCCTATCAGGCCACCGACCTGGCGACCACGGCGCAGCATCTGGTCAATACGCCGCTGGATCAGGACTATGACAATGCAGGCCGTTTGCTGCATGTCGTGATGGGCGACGGCACGCTCGGGACATTGACCGTCTATCGCGCAGAAAACGTCAATGCCTGGTCGGTTCAGTCGACCGAAGGTGCGTTTAAATCGGTATCGGTGGCCGGTGCGGAAACCTATCTGCTCGTTGCCCGTGGAGATGACTATCTGATTGAAAGTTTCGATTGCGCGATGTCCACGGATAGCGGGGTTGCATCCACGGCCGAAACCGCGACCGATACCTGGAGCGGTTTCGATCACCTTGAAGGACGGATATTGACCGTCCTCGCCGATGGGGCGCCACGGGACAATGCCGCGGTGTCATCGGGTGAGATCACGCTGGTCTATGAAGCAGCAGCCGTCGAAGCGGGGCTGGCGTTTGAACATATCGTCGAACCGATGCCGCCGATTCTTTCCGGATCAAACAGCGGGCTTGGTACGAAAGTGCGACCGATATCGGCGACGTTCCGTCTGCAGGATACGTCGGCCCTGACACTTGACGTCGGGCGCGGATATACGGAAGTGCCGTTCCAGTCACTGGGGCCGGCGCTTCTTGATCAGGCGCGTCCGACTTTTACCGGCGACAGGACGGTGCGGGCGCTCGGTTGGCGCACCGTCGGACCGGAACCCTTATGGTCAATCCGCCAGGATGTACCGTTGCCGTTCACGCTTCTGTCCGTCGCCACAAAGATTTCAGCAAACAGCTAATCATCAGTCAGCAAAGGAGAAAATCATGGGTGAAGCAGCAATTGTGGCGGCCATGTCGACTGCCGTGAGCACCATTCAGTCACAAGCCGCGGCGCGGGCGCAGCAACGCGAACAGCAGGCGGCCGCCAACCGTCAGATCCAGGCGCAGCGCATGCAACAGGAACGGCGTGAAAAGGACATGCGCGAAAATGCCAAACGTGAACAGGCGACGGCCCGCGCATCCTTCGGTGCACGCGGAGTGTCGTCAACCGCTGGGTCATCCAACGCCTTGCTACAGGGAATATCGGCACAAACCGAGCAGAGTATTGCGGATGACCGAAAGCTGCTTGATTTCAGCATTGAAAACCTGCGCGAAAACCAACGTGCCCAGCAACGCCGGAATTTGCTGCAGACACGGAACAGCATCCTGAACACGGTCGTCGGAACCGTGGGAAAAGCATTCTCTGGAAGCGCATCAACATCCGGCAGCGGGAATGCCGATTAAATCACCTGGTCATAAGGAGAAGCTCATGCCGTCCGAACCGGGGCCAGGCGTCAAACGCCGCCGCCGATTGCCGGCCGAGATCGGTCAGGTGGAACTGAAGAAATCCCTGCCGGCGGCATTGCGGCACGCGGTCCAGAATTACCGCGCGGTGGCATTCGCCGAAGCGCCGGCGGATGCCAGAGAATTTCAGCAACATCAGTCCGCCTGCAAGGCAGCGCTTCAGCACATCGATGCGCTGATGAAACTGGCGGCGGTCGTTGAGGTGTCTGGTGCAGAATCATCAGACAACATGGCGGAACGTGCAGCACTTGTCGCACGGGCCGAAGCGGCCGTCGACGCTTACGTGCAGCCGGCAAACCTCAACACGGACGGGGAGTGACCGACATGCAAAAACCGTCGTTCCCCGTATTCGTTGCTGTCTGGAATGAAGTGCAGGGTCAAGGGACGCCGGGTCTGCATTTTGATATCGCATCCTGGTTGAGTGCGCGTTGGCATGCGGATGATCGTGAGCTGCTTCTCATGGCGTTTCGCAATTCCGGCAAATCGACGTTGGTCGGTCTGTTTGCAGCCTGGCTTCTGGTGATGGACCCGGAACTCAGGATTATGGTGCTGGCGGCGGATCATCAACTGGCACAGAAAATGGTTCGCAACGTCCGCCGCATCCTTGAACGCCATCCGTTGACGCAGGGACTGCGGCCGGCGAACAGCGAGGAATGGGCGTCAGACCGGTTTACGGTGACCCGTCAACGCGAGCATCGCGATCCGTCGATGCTGGCCAAGGGTGTCGGGGCAAACATTACGGGATCACGCGCCGACATCATTATCTGTGATGATGTCGAGGTGCCGAATACCTGCGATACACCGCTTAAACGCGACGATCTCCGGGCGCGGTTGGACGAAATCGATTTTATCCTCGTCCCCGGCGGGCTCCGCCTGTTTGTCGGTACGCCGCACACGTACTATTCGATTTATGCGGACGAGACCCGGGCCGATACCGGAGAGACGCAGCCGTATCTGGATGGTTTCCAACGGCTGACGCTGCCGGTTTATGACGGTAGCGGGAACTCCCGTTGGCCGGAAAGATTTCCGGCTGAGCGGATTGAAGCGATCCGCGCGCGGTCCGGTCCGGCAAAGTTCCAGAGCCAGTTAATGCTTGAGCCGACCAATGTGCTCGACTCGCGGCTCGATCCGGACCGGCTGCAGGTGTATGCCGACGAACTGGAATATCGCGAAGGCAATGGGGAGCCGTTGCTCAGCCTCGGTGGCCGGCGTCTGGTTTCAGCAACATGTTTCTGGGACCCGAGCTTTGGCCGGCCCGGCCGTGGCGATGCCAGCGTGATCGCGGCCGTATTCACGGATCAGGGTGGCGGGTACTGGCTGCACGGCATTGAATACCTGACACATGACCCGACGCTGAACGGACGGATCGACGAGGCTACGCAGCTTTGCCGTCAGGCGGTTTCGTTCGCTAGGCGACTATACGTACCTGCCGTCACGATCGAGACCAACGGGATCGGAAGGTTTCTGCCGGGACTTTTCAGACGCGAGCTGAACGGCGCCGGCTTGGCGGCGGCGGTGATCGAACACGCATCGAGCCGGAACAAGACGGATCGCATACTGGAAGCTTTTGATGCGGTTCTTGCGGCGGGCCGGCTGCACGTCCAGCGCCGGGTCTGGGACAGTCCATTCATCCGTGAAATGCGTGAATGGCAGCCGGGTACCAACGGGCCGGACGATGGTCTCGATGCCGTTGCCGGTTGCCTGTTGGCGGAACCGGTGCGGCTGGGCGATGCGGCACGTACCCGCGATCCTCGGGCGCGGGCCATGACGGCGTGGCGTGGCGGCAAGGCGCCGGTTCGCATCGATACCGATTTCGACATCTGAAAAAACCTGCTGGACCATGCATAGCGGTTTGCAGGAGAACAGGAGTGAGAAAATGGACGAACGAGACCAGGAAATACAGCGTCTTCAAAGCCTGTTGCGGTTGCGCCTCTGGATCGGCACGGTCATCGGCGTACCGCTTGCAGTCGGGACCGGACTGGCGCTGGTGTTTTTCATGACATTGGCTGAGCCGGTGCCGGCAGACACCGATCCGCCAGGCTATGAGGCGGAAGACCGGGGGCGCTGGAAATAACATGTTAATGTCCGCGGGTGTTTGTGTGGTGCGGGACGGCGTTTTAATCTTGTTGTAAGTCAGCCCGTAAAATCTGAACAAGGTGCACGTAAACTAAATGTCGGATCATCCGCCCGAACCGCGTCCGGCCGCGACATTGATTTTGCTACGTCAGTCTGAAACGCAGTCGCTGCAGACCTTGATGGTGGTGCGTCAGGAAACAATCGTTTTCGCCGGCGGGGCCACCGTCTTTCCGGGCGGCCGTGTCGACTCCCGTGATCATGAATATGCCGACCAAATCGGTGACGATGCCTACAAGGTGGCGGCCATCCGTGAGACGTTTGAGGAAAGCGGTATCCTGCTGGCATATGACAGGACGGGCGGTAATCCGGTCTCGCGCGATACCGCCCGGCAGTTGACGGAACACTATCGCCACGCAGTCACGAATGGCGAACTCGCGTTTGCCGATATGCTTGAAGACGCGGGGCTTGTTGCGGCGGTGGATCGTCTTGTACCGTTTGCGCACTGGATCACGCCGCCGTCCCGCGCCAAACGATACGACACCCGGTTTTTCGTGGCTTCTTATGCCGAAGACCAGCACGTCGCGCATGACGACGGCGAGGTGACGAAAGCCATGTGGCTGGCACCCTCGCGCCTCCTCGCAGACGCCAGGGACAGCAAGTACAAGCTCGTCTTTGCGACGCGAATGAATGTTGAACGGCTTTGCACATTCACATCGGTAGACGAGGCGATGGAGGCGATCCGCAAAACCCCCGTCGTGACCGTGCGTCCCGAAAGTTTCCAGACACCCGAAGGCAAGATGGTGCGCATCCCGCGCGAGGCCGGTTACGGCGGCGAGTTGTTCCTGTCCAACGACCCGGTGGCTATCTAAAGCCAAACGACGAGTGTGCATGCACCCTGAAAGGCGGGCACCTTCGGGGCCCGTCGCCGTTGGGAGAGAAGATTACTCCGCCGCCTGCGGTTTCTTGGAAAGTGTTTCCAGAATCTCCGCCGCCGCTGTCGGGATGTTGGTGCCCGGGCCGTAAATGGCCGAGACGCCTTTTTCGAACAGGAAGTCGTAATCCTGTGTCGGGATCACACCGCCGCAAACGACCATGATATCGTCGGCGCCCTGCTTCTTGAGTTCGTCGATCAGTTCCGGGACCAGCGTCTTGTGCCCGGCGGCCTGGCTGGAAACCCCGATCACATGGACGTCGTTTTCAATCGCTTCACGGGCCGCTTCTTCCGGCGTCTGGAACAGCGGGCCGACGTCGACGTCGAAACCGATGTCGGCGAACGCGGTGGCGATCACCTTGGCACCCCGATCGTGCCCGTCCTGGCCCATCTTGACGACCAGCATGCGCGGACGTCGGCCTTCAGTTTCAGCAAATGCGGCAACGTCGCTGCGGATTTTCCCGAAGCCCGCATCATCGTCGTAGGCGCCGCCATAGACGCCGGAGATCGAGCGGATCTCGGCGCGATAGCGGGTATAGACCTTTTCCAGCGCGTCGGAGATTTCACCGACGGTGGCGCGCTTGCGGGTAGCTTCCACAGCGAGCGCGAGCAGATTGCCCTCTCCGCTTTCGGCGGCTTTGGTGAGATCGGCCAGTGCCGCATCGCAGGCCGCCTGATCGCGGGTGTTGCGGATCGTCTTGAGGCGCGTGACCTGGGATTCCCGGACCTTGGCATTGTCGATGTCGAGGATGTCGATACTGTCTTCGTCAGAACGCTGATACTTGTTGACGCCGACGACCACTTCCTCGCCGCGGTCGATGCGGGCCTGCTTGCGCGCCGCCGCTTCCTCGATCCGGAGCTTCGGCAGCCCGGCGTCGACCGCCTTGGTCATGCCGCCCATGTCTTCGACCTCGTCGATCAGCTTCTTGGCCTCGACGACCAGCGAATGGGTCAGGCTTTCCACATAATAGCTGCCGCCCAGCGGATCGATTACGTTGGGGATGCCGCTTTCCTCGGCGATGATCAGCTGCGTGTTGCGGGCGATGCGGGCCGAGAACCGGGTCGGCAGGCCGATCGCTTCATCCAGCGCGTTGGTATGCAGCGACTGGGTGCCGCCGAGCACGGCGGCCATCGCCTCAATCGTGGTGCGGATGACATTATTATAGGCGTCTTTTTCGGTGAGCGAGACGCCCGATGTCTGGCAATGGGTGCGGAGCATGCTTGAGCGCGGGTCCTTTGGTTCGAACTCCTTCATCAGCTCCGCCCAAAGCAGCCGCGCGGCACGCAGCTTTGCAACCTCCATGAAGAAGTTCATGCCGATGCAGAAGAAGAAACTCAGGCGCGGCGCGAACTTGTCCACGTCGAGACCCTTGGCGCGGGCAGCGCGCACATATTCGACCCCGTCGGCCAATGTATACGCGAGCTCCTGCACGCAGGTCGCGCCGGCTTCCTGCATGTGGTAGCCGGAAATCGAAATCGAGTTGAAGCGCGGCATGTGCTCGGCGGTGTAGCCGATGATGTCGGCGACGATGCGCATCGACGGTTCGGGCGGATATATATACGTGTTCCGCACCATGAACTCTTTCAGGATATCGTTCTGGATCGTGCCCGACAGCTTGTCGGCGGAGACGCCCTGTTCCTCGGCGGCGACGATGTAGCCCGCCAGCACCGGCAGCACGGCACCGTTCATGGTCATCGATACCGACATCTCGTCCAGGGGAATGCCGTCGAAGAGAACCTTCATGTCCTCGACGCTGTCGATGGCGACCCCCGCCTTGCCGACATCGCCGATGACCCGCGCGTGATCGCTGTCGTATCCGCGGTGGGTGGCCAGGTCGAATGCAACGGAAAGCCCCTTCTGACCGGCGGCAAGATTTTCACGATAGAACTTGTTGGATTCCTCGGCGGTCGAGAAGCCGGCGTACTGGCGGATGGTCCACGGGCGGTTGGCGTACATCGTCGCGCGCGGGCCGCGCAGAAACGGTGCGAAGCCGGGCAGCGTGTCGATATGTTCGAGGCCTTCAAGATCGGCGGCGGTGTACAGCGCCTTGACGGTGATGCCTTCCGGTGTTTCCCAGTTCAGATCGTCGGCGCTGCGGCCCTTCAGATCCTTCTCTGCGGCGGCACGCCAGTCACCCAGACCCGGTTTATCGTTGTCCGACATTCAATCCTCCGATCGCTTCTCTCCCAAGGCGCCGAATTATAGCCGAGGCAGCCCGACCCCTTCCAACTTTTTCGCAATTGCGAAATGGAAAATGGGTAAAGTGGCCTTCACACGCAAAATATTGTGTAGTTATCCACATCATGCGATTGCATGGTGTTAAGAAACAAAATATTGTAGCGTCAATCGTGGTTTGAGACGGAATCAACCGCGAAATAGGGATGTAATCACATTGCCGCGCCAGGCAAGCTGAGGAGATTGAGATGACCTTCGAGTGGACACCGGATCATATCAAGACACTGATCGCACTCTGGAACGAAGGGCATACGACCAGCGAAATCGGCGCACGCATGGGCATCACGAAAAATGCCGTGGTCGGCAAAGTCCATAGACTCGGCTTACCGAAACGGGGCTCCCCGATCAAGCCGAAACCGGAAAAAAAGACCAATGTCGTGTCGATGGCGCAATTGCGTCCCGGTATGTGCGTCTGGCCGACCGGTGATCCGGCGACCGATGATTTCCATTTCTGCGGCGACAAGGTCGCCGAAGGCCGACCTTACTGCGCAACCCATTGTGAACGCGCTTATGTCAAACCGTCGAAGGAAGACCGCCGCAAGCGTGCCGCCAACGGCTGATCCTCGGTGCAACTACCGGCGGACTTGACCCTGTGTCTCATGGGCGTATGCTCTGGCTCATGAAAACATTCTTTTCGCTGTGTGTGATTGGACGAATTACGGACCCGGTGACCCTATAAGGTTGCCGGGCAACGCGCATTTGATTTTGGCGCACGTATTCACCGATCATTCACCGAAAGGATTTCGTTATGAAGACCCAGACGGACCGTGCCGAGCCGGTCCAGACCCCGAAAACATTCACCGCCTGTTTTTCCGTCGCCGCCGCGAGCGATCCGAACACGCTGAGCCGTGTCCTTGAGCCGTTCACCAAACGCGGACTGACCCCTTCGCATGTTTACGCCATGCAGACCGGCGAAAGCGGCGGCACCATGCACATCGACCTGCAACTGACGGAAGCCGATGCCGATACCAGCTGGCGTCTGGCCAACGATCTGCGCGGGTTGTATCTGGTGCAGACCGTTCTCACATCGGAAAAACGTATGGCGGAAACGATCTGATTTTCTGGATGACCCTGACATGAGCCTGATTGACCGGCTGGATGCCTGCGCCCGATTCACGCCATCGAAATACCGGACATTGATGATTGCCGGTAAACCGCTGGGCCGTGTCGATCATGCGTTTGCCGAAACACTGATGCCGTTCACGGATGTATTCTCGGTCCGTGAAGATACGGTCACGCTTGCTGAAAATCTGGAGACGGCGAAGGACCGGACCGCAGCCGTTGCCGGCGTGCTCGAAACCCTCAGGACACAGGGGATGTTTCCGGGCTGGCGCGGCGAACATTACCCGGTGTCGGAAAGTTTCTATGAGACCCCATTACTGACCATCGAACGCGCCACTGTCCCCCGGTTCGGGACAATGGGCTATGGGGTGCATCTGAACGGTTATGTCGTTCGAAACGGACAACTGCACATGTGGGTCGGCAAGCGGTCCATGCAGAAACAGACCGGTCCCGGCAAGCTGGACCAGGTCGTTGCCGGGGGGCAGCCGGTCGGCCTGTCGGTCTGGGATAACCTGATGAAGGAGTGCGGCGAGGAAGCAGGCATGCCCGCCGATCTCGCGGCCCGTGCAGTGCCGGTCGGCACCGTCTCGTATCTGACCGAACGGGCCGAAGGTCTGCGCCATGATGTTCTGTTCAATTACGATGTCGAACTGCCGTACGAGTTTGTGCCGACACCGACAGACGGTGAGGTCGATGACTTTTATCTGTGGCCGCTTGATCAAGTGCTGCAGCGGATCAGAGAGACAGACGATTTCAAATTCAATGCGGCGCTGGTGATCATCGACTTCGCAATCCGCCACGGCGCGCTGAAGCCGGATGATCCTGAATACATCACGATCACCGAGGCGATCCGGGTCGGCCGGTCCGCGGCTATGAAAGTACGTTGAGGCTTTCCCCGGCAGCCTCGGGCTTTTATGATCGATCCATGGATACAGCACCCCGCCATATGGATCTTTTTCCGAAAATCGACCCCTATGACCGTGGCATGCTCGACGTCGGCGACGGCCACCGTCTCTATTTCGAGCAGTCCGGGAACCCGCAGGGCGTTCCCGTGGTGTTCCTGCATGGCGGTCCCGGTGCCGGATCAAACCCGGCGCACCGGCGGTTTTTCGATCCTGAGTTTTATCGCATCGTCGTGTTCGATCAGCGCGGCGCCGGGCGTTCGCGGCCATTTGCCGCTATCCGCAATAATACGACTGACCATCTGGTTGCCGATATCGAACGGCTGCGCGCACATCTGGATATTCAGAGCTGGCTTGTCTTCGGCGGGTCCTGGGGCTCGACGCTTGCACTGGTTTATGCGCTGCGGCATACGAACAGCTGCCGGGGTCTTGTGCTTCGCGGTATTTTTCTGGGCAGCACGGCGGAACTCGACTGGTTCCTGTACGGCATCCGCAATGTCTTCCCCGAAGCGTGGCGGCGGTTTTCCGAATATCTGCCGGAAGATGAACGTGCCGATCTGTTGGGTGCATATCATAAACGGCTGATTGATCCGACCCCGGACGTACATATGCAGGCCGCAGCCTATTGGGCCGGGTATGAAACATCGTGCTCGAACCTGCTGTCGTCATCGAGCGAAACCCCGCCCCAGGCGTCAAGCGGCGCGTTGTCGCTGGCACGCATCGAAGCGCATTTCTTCGTCAACGACGTGTTTATCGGCGATAGGGAAATTCTCGACGGTATTCCCGACATCCGGCATCTTCCGTGTACGGTGGTGCAGGGCCGCTATGACATGGTCTGCCCGATCCGGACAGCGGACGCCTTGGTCGGGGCATGGCCGGAGATCGATTACCGGATCGTGCCGGATGCCGGCCATTCGGCGATGGAGCCCGGTATTCGCTCACAATTGGTCCGGGCGACGGAAAGCATGAAGGACAGGGTCTGAATTCCCGACCGAGATGCGGAATTGACCCCCGGAATCCATGGCAGTAAAGTGCCGGGGGTTATTCAGGGGGATACCATCATGACGACAATGTTGCGGGGATTGTTCCTGGCAGTATTGGTGCTGGCAGCGCAACCTGCGTTGGCTGATGGGTTCAGGCTTGCTAAAGATCCGGCCTACATCACTTTCTCCGGCGGATATTTCGACATCAACCGGCAAAAGGACGAAGGCGGTGAATTCTCCCTCGAATACCGGTCCGACAAGGAATTCTGGATTTTCAAACCTTTCGCGCACGCCGCTTATGTCACCAACGGCATGAGCTTCCTCGGCGCCGGTGTGCTGATCGATCTTCAGGTCGGTGACAACTGGATTATCCAGCCGTCATTCGCACCGACCTGGTGGCAGGGCAAGACGGACGACCTTGATCTCGGGTATGCCCTTGAGTTCCGTTCACGCCTGGAGGTTGCCTACCGCTTTCCGGACAAATCCCGTCTCGGAATATCATTTTCGCATTCCTCGAATGCGAGCCTGGGCGACACCAATCCGGGAACGGAATCCCTGATGCTCAGTGTGTCGATCCCGACGACATTCTTCGGCAACTAACGTCCTTTCAAAATTGCCAATAACGGGCGACTGGTGTAGTCAGACCCTGGGCGCCCGTAGCTCAGCAGGATAGAGCACAGGATTCCTAATCCTGGGGCCGCAGGTTCGAATCCTGCCGGGCGCACCATTTTCAATGTGCGCCCTTATATGAATGAGAGGTTCGCGCGAAGCTCGAACCGGGCGCACCATTTCTTTTTGCAGCCCTATCTTGTTCTCCCACCTATGCGGGCACCCAATTCATCGCAGGTGCTCGCGGTATAATACGCATCTGCCTGCGATGAATCGTGCGTCATTGACGTGACGCACCCTCACCTCGGTGATCCGAGACCACCGGTTCATCGACGAGGCTCCGCCAATTCCGGCGGGGCTTTTTTTATGTCTGCAAAGGAACGACTGATGAGGATGGCCTTATGGGCCATCCTCATTTGCCCGTCGCGAAAAAATGATCCAAGAATACGAATATATCGGCATCATCATAACCAAGCAATCGACCTGTCTCTGCCTCCAACTCAGGTGTGGTTGGTAGATGCAGCTCGAACAATCCTCGTAGAATTTCAATCATCCGAGCTATTCGCCATTGTTCGCCCCGCAAAGCATAAAAATAATATCTCAAACATCCGTCTTTGAACGCGGATGCCGGCACGGTCAGCTCACCTTTTACGAACCTGCCGTTAGCGACATACGGGTCGAAGCTGATTTCAGGCGGTTCCATACCTTCGGGTAAGTCATCGTTGAACATGGCCAGCGGCTTTTTGCCCGCAAGCATGAGTTCTAACTCACGACCTTCATGAGGACCTATCCCAGGAGGTAATTGATTTTCCATTCACGTAGTTTAGTGGATCGAATGTTGTCTTGCATCGGCTTTAGCGGGGCGGACATAAACGCCGCCGCGGCGATGTGCCGCTGTTAAATATGATTTAGGAGCCCTACTCCTAATTCATGGAAGTGTTGAACTGACCCTTAACCGACTTGAATATGCAGTGGCACACTCATGGCACAAACGGAGCGGAAAAAGTAGGGCAACGGGCGATAGAGCAGGAAAGGTCGAAAGGTGGAAACGTAATCTCACCTTTATCTTCGGCTATCTTCGCGTTTCACCGCCTATCCGCTAGCCGTAATTCCTAAACCTGGGGCCGTGGGTTCGAATCCCGCCGGGCGCACCATTTTCAATGTGCGCCCTTATATGAATGAGAGGTTCGCGCGAAGCTCGAACCGGGCGCACCAGTCTTTTGCAGCTTAGTCCGCCGAAACGGTGAACGGCGTGGCTAAGCGAAATTCTTCCAGGTTGCCGCCGCTGCGGGCACTCTAGGATTTCCGACATAAGCAACGAACCGCCGGCGGAGGCGTCCCTGCCGGCGGTTTTTTGTGTCAAACCCTGTGACGATCAATAGGCGTATTCGGTAAACACCTGATCGACGTTGCCGCCCCACAGCCGGTGATAGGCTGCCAGCAATTCGTCCGCCGGCGTCAGGCCGCTTTCCGCGGTCTGGAAGATCGGTTGCAGGAAATGGCTCTCGTCCATGCCGACGCTGTCCAGACGGTTACGGTTTTTCAGGCCCCGGTGAGAAATGCAAAGTGCCTCGCATGCGATATCGCGGACGGTCGTGTTTCGGAACGGTGTCTTGAGCGCCGTCGTCGGCACCTGATCGCGCAGGGTCTGGCGTTCCTCGGCGGTCCAGTCCTTGACCAGATCCCATGCGGCGGCGCGGGCCTCGCTGTCATACAGAAGTCCGACCCAGAATGCGGACAGGGCGCAGAGTCTGTTCCACGGTCCGCCGTCGGCGCCCCGCATTTCCAGAAACGTCTTGAGACGCACTTCCGGAAAGATCGTCGACAGATGATCGACCCAGTCGGACAGCACCGGCGTGTGGCCGGGATAGGCCGGCAGTTTGCCGGCCATGAAATCCCGGAACGACTGCCCCGATGCATCGATATATTTGCCGTCGCGATAGACGAAGTACATCGGCACGTCGAGCGCATAATCGACATAGCGCTCGAACCCCATGCCATCCTCGAATACGAACGGCAGCATGCCGCTGCGATCGTTGTCGACATCGGTCCAGATGTGGCTTCTGAATGACAGATACTCGCTCGGTTTGCCGTTGCGGAACGGCGAATTGGCCCAGAGCGCAGTGGCGATCGGTTGCAGGGCCAGCGAGATGCGGAACATTTCGACCATGGTTTTTTCCGAGCAGAAATCCAGATTCACCTGAACCGTGCAGGTAGATTTCATCATTTCAAGGCCGAGGGTTCCTTTCTTCGGCATGTATTCGCGCATGATCTTGTAGCGGCCCTTGGGCATCCACGGAATGTCATCGACAGGCCATTTCGGACGGTAGCCGAGGCCGACAAAGCCGATCTCCATTTCCCGGGCGATGGCTTTGACCTGCTGCAGATGGCTCGATACCTCATCGCAGGTCTGATGAATGTTCTCGACTGCCGCGCCGGAAAGCTCGACCTGGCCGGCGGGTTCCAGCGACACCGAACCGCCGTCCTTCGACGTCAGCGCGATCACGTTGTCACCTTCGTAAACCGGCTCCCAGCCGAAACGGGTCAGGCGCGTCAGCAATTCGCGGATGCCCTGATCACCGTCATAGGTAAGCGGCTTCAGGTCCGAGAGGCGGAACGCGAACTTCTCATGCTCGGTGCCGATGCGCCATTGCTCAGGTGGTTTGCAGCCGCTTTCCATATAGCGGACAAGGACATCCTTGCTGTCGATGGGGGTATCGTTCTTTGCGGAAGCACCGGACATCAGTCTCTCCGATCTAGATCTTGGGGCTCAGGGAATCAGTTACGGATTGTCGGATCGCCAGGGCCGACGTGGCGGCTGTTTCGGCCCGCAATATCCGGGGGCCCAAATCAGCGGCGACAGAAAAGGTCAGTTTGCCGAGCGCGTCAAGCTCGTCGGATGAAAAGCCGCCTTCGGGGCCGATCAGGAATGCTATGCCGTCACAGCCGTCCTGCAGAACCGTGGCCAGCGGCTGACCATGACCGGTTTCATCAAGATAGATCAGCGGGCGATCAACCGGCCAACTGGCCAGCAAAGCGTCAAGCGCCGCGGGCGCCGCAACCTCGGGAACCGACAACCGCCGGCTCTGTTCTGCGGCTTCCGTCGCCGTCGCCTGCAGGCGTTCGGTGTTCAGCCGGGACGATTGGGTATAGCGGGTGATGACCGGCAGCAGTCTGGACGCGCCGAGCTCGGTGGCTTTCTCGACCAGAAAATCGGTGCGGTCTTTCTTGAGCGGTGCAAACAGCAGCCAGACATCCGGTTCAGCCGTCTGTGTGCGGGTCGGTGAGACCGGCGTCACAACGGCGGCTTTCTTGTCCGCCGTTGATAATGCGCCAAGCCATTCCCCGTCACGACCGTTGAACAGCAACACCTCCGCACCAGCGCCCTGGCGCATGACGTTAACCAGATAATGGCTTTGCCCGCGCGGCAGCACAGCCGGAGTCCCGGCCTCGAGGGGTGACTCAATAAACAGTCGAATGGATGGCCTGTCGCCCATGTGATCCTCCCTCTCAGATTATCATGCGCCAGGTCATTCCCGTAAACAGCGGGAACTGTGCTGATGGGGACTTTCACCTTAACCCCCGGTTCAGCTATAAACGCGGGATGTCTTATCACGGTTCAAGCACACAACAGGCAAGCGATATTCAGGGCGATTCCTGGATGATCCGCATCGCCCCCGGGCCGGTGCGGCCCTATATGCGACTGATCCGGGCCGACCGTCCGATCGGCACATGGCTTTTGCTGTTGCCGTGTCTGTGGTCGGTGACCATGGCCAGCAAGGCTGCCGGGGACGCAGGGCCGGACCCCTGGTTCATTCTTCTGTTCGCCATCGGCGCTTTCGTGATGCGGGGGGCGGGCTGTGTCGTCAATGATCTGTGGGACCGCGACATCGACGGCCAGGTGGCCAGAACCGCCGATCGCCCGATTGCATCCGGTGAAATCCCGGTAAAATCGGCTCTGCTGTTTCTGTGCGGGCTGCTGCTGAGCGGATTGCTAGTGCTGGTGCAATTCAATACGGCAACGATTGTCCTGGGTGTGGCATCGCTTGGCCTGGTCTGCGTGTATCCCCTGATGAAGCGGATCACCTACTGGCCGCAGGCATTTCTCGGTCTCACCTTCAATTGGGGTGCGTTGCTGGCCTGGTGTGCCGTCACGGGATCGGTCGGCTGGCCGGCGATCCTCATGTATGTGGCAGGGTTCCACTGGACGCTGGGCTACGACACCGTCTACGGCCATCAGGATAAGGAAGACGATGTCATGGTCGGCGTGAAGTCGGCGTCGATCAAGCTCGGCCGCAACACCCGCCCGTTCGTTGCGTTGGTTTATACCATCACGGTGATCCTGCTGGCCGTTGCAGGTAGCGGCGCGGCTATGGGCTGGTTCTATTTCCTGATGCTCGGTGCGGCCGCCGCTCAGTTCATCTGGCAGGTGGCAACGCTTGATATCGACAAGCCGAAAAACTGCCTGGCGCGTTTCAAGTCAAACCGCGATGTCGGATTGATGATTTTTCTGGGTGCGTTGCTTGGCTGAGGCCAGACCTCAGGCCAGACCTCAAGCCGTTTTAGCAAACTCGAAATACAGTTCGCGGGCGCGGGTCGCGACGGGACCCGGCTGCAGTTCGCGGTCCTCGATCTTCGTGCAGGGGCGAACCTTGGCATAATTGCCGGTGGCAAACAGCTCGTCGGCTTCGAGGACCTCATCGAACTCGATGGCGCGCTCGACAACCGTGTGGCCGTCATCGCGCAGCAACTGGATCACCCTTTGGCGGGTGATGCCGTTCAGAAAGGTGCCGTTGATTTCGGGCGTCGATACGACGCCGTCCTTGGCCATGAACAGATTGGCATAGGAAAACTCTGCGACATTCCCGTTGGGATCAAGAACGACCCCGACGTCGAATCCTTTCTCCTGCGCTTCGCCGACAGAGCGTGCCACGTTAGGATACAGGCACGAGGCCTTGGCTTCCGTCGGTGCCATGTCACGGGCCGGGCGGCGAAAACTGCTGAGACATGCGCCGAAGCCTTCAAAGGGAGGGATAGGGGCCTCGCGGACGACCATTGAAAACTGCGTGCTTGCCGGGTCGGGCAGGACCACCGCGCCTTCCTCGGCATAGAAGATCGGACAGATATAAAGCTCCGCATCCTTGTCGAATTTGCCGATGCCTTCCCAGGCCAGGGCTTCGATCACTTCGGGGGTCAGGTTCGGAGCCAGACCAAGCACCCGGGCGGAGTTCATCAGCCTGGCGATATGTAGATCCAGGTCCGGTGCCCGCCCATACATGTACCGCGCACCGTCAAAAACGGTGGATGCCAACCAGAACGCCTGGTGCCGCGGCGCGAGGACCGCCTTGTCGCCGTCGAACCATTCGCCGTTTGCATAGGTCCAGACTTTGCCCGGTTGGTTGTGTGCCATGCTTTATCCTCCGCCCAATCTTATTAACCGTCCGGCACCAGGAGTCAAAATCGGGCATGAAATTATACTCGATAAAGTTGTATTAAAAGATTAGACATATATTCATGTGACCGGGCCGGTCGCGTGCCTGTGCCGTATTGTCAACATGACTGCCATCCACCTGCCACTCAGGGAGACCCTCAACATGCTTTCAGACATGAAGCAGCGAACTCGTGTGATAACCGACGCCAAACCGGTGATGAAGTTTGCCTCGGCCGAAGAAGCCTGGTTCTGGTTCATGCGAACGGAAAAGGCCCGCGCCGAACGCGCGAAGCCGGAAAAAACGCAGATGCTTTGCGAACGTCCCTGTCTGCCCGATGACGTCTACAGCACCGTTTCACATCTGTACCGAAATGGCATTCTTCTCGACCTGCATCTGGAAGTCATGGGTGAATACGGTTTCCTCGACCGGTTTCCCTATCCCGATGATGACGTTGAAGCCGTGGATTGGGTGTTGTGGGTGGATGCCTTCGATACGCTCGAGCCACATTTACGTGAGAAGGGGATTGTCGAATGAGACCTCGAGGAGAAATGCGTCCACGCGGGCAATCTCTGGCCATCGTCATCTTCGGGCCATCATCGCTGCGGTATCTGAGATATCTCAAGCCCGGCTACCGGCATTGTCTGGTGGCGGTGCAGGGGGCCGGGCAGTGGCATCTGCTTGATCCGCTTTCCAACGGACTGGAACTGACGGTGCTGGGGGAACTGCGTGTCGATGAAATCATTTCCGGCTTCGGGCGTGACGGTTACGAAGCCATCGCCGTGCAACGCCAGGCCCCTGTAATGCGGGAACTCCCGCTCGCACCGTTTACCTGTGTCGAGGCCGTGAAGCGGGTCCTCGGTATCCGCGCCCGTCATATTCTGACGCCATGGCAGCTGCGGCGGTACCTGCAAAGAAAAATTACGTATTCATCTAATGTCTGATCAGCACTCGTCGGAAAGACTCCAGATCTGGGCATGGCCGCCTTCGTCATCCGGTCGCGGGATAACGCGAATTTTTTCGGTAATGCCGTCTTCCGTCATCTCCCGTTCGATCGCCAGCAGGGTCCCGGCAGGTTGATCGCATAGAGAAGCCGAATAAGCGATTTCACTTTTCGCGGCGGTCATCGCCATCAGCATGTCGGGCGCCCCATAAACCTCGAAAAGGTGCGCTGCGAGCGCGCGTGCGGCTGCTTCGTCTTCACCTTCCGGCACCACGGTGATCTGTACAAAGCTTGAAAATCCGAAGCTGCCCAGACCCAGCCAGCCGGATTTAAACGCGAGCTGGGTTTTGTTGTCCAGTTCGCCGGGAATTACGTCGACAAAGGCGAAGGTGCCGGTCACAGCCCACTCTCCGGCATCTGCCGCGTGGGCAAAAACCCGCGGGTCCGAGCCGTCGAGGCGAATGGTCCGGGGCAATTTCATGACGCGATGCCTTGCTGCCAGAGATGCGCATAGGCAAACAGCCCGGGCGTCCCGCCGGTATGTACGAAAACACAGGCCTTGTCGGCCGGCAGTTGATCTTGTTCCAGCAGGTGAAGAAAACCGTCGAACGCCTTGCCGCTGTAAACCGGGTCCAGCAGCAGGGTTTCCTGGCGCGCGCCCCGGTCAATGGCGGCCATGGTGTCGGGTGTTGGGATGCCGTATCCCTCACCCAGGTAATCCCCGTTGGTGATGATGTCGCCGTCGGTAATGAGATCAGGTGTGCCGAGCATGGTGGCCAGATCCCGGCTGCGCTTCAAGACACGCTCATACTGCAGGTCGGCTTTCCGGCGCACACAGATCCCGTGAACCAGAGCATCTGACCCGTAATGACGGAGCCCTGTAATGACACCGGCATGGGACGCGGCGCTGCCGCTGGCGACGACAACGGCGCCAAGCTCTTGCCCAAGGGCGTGGGTCTGCTCGATGATTTCCCGCGCACAGTCGACGTAGCCGAGTGCACCAAGCGGGGGATGCGCTGCGCCGAGGTGAATGACATAGGGTTTGCCGCCCCGTGCCCGGATGCCATCGGCGATTTTCTCAAGATTCTCGTCCGCCGCCTGTTCGTCTTCGCCAACCGGGAAATGATGAATGGGGACACCGAGAATCCGGTCCAGAAGCATATTGCCGGTGCGTTCCTGTCCTTCGGGCAAACCCTGAACCCTGTTTTCAAGCTGAATTTCACAGTCGAGCCCAAGTTTTCGTGCCGATGCTGCACACTGGCGGACGAAATTGGATTGTACCGCGCCGGTAATCAGTACCGTGTCGGCACCCTCCGCGAGGGCTGCGCCGAAATAATATTCAAGCTGCCGCGCCTTGTTGCCGCCCATGGCAAGGCCGGTCAGGTCATCGCGCTTCACATATAGCTGTCCATGACCCGTCGCGTGCATGATGCCTGACAATGGTGACAGCGGGGTCGGTGCATGCGCAAGGCGCACGCGCGGGAACGCCAGGATGGAATCAGTTTCAGTTTGCAGCATGTATGTTCTCCCCACAGAATCAGTTTACTGACATGGGCCGACGCGTCATCCTGTTTCTTATGTGGACATTTTTGAGAGTGCTTCCGGTTGCGCTGATCTGCGCTGTTCTGACGGCGTCAGGCGCTGCATTGGCGCTCGATTCAGAAGTGCTCAATTCCGTTGTTCGCCTCAAGCCAGACTGGCCGCTTCAGCAGCGGGGGCGGGATGCCTCCGGCGCACCGCGAGACCCGCAGGGGACCGGCGTGGTCGTCGCGCCGGGCGGCTATATCGCAACGAACGTGCATGTGATCGGTGAGGCGGAGAAGGTCGATGTTATGCTCGAGGATGGCCGCATACTGGCGGCGGATATCGTCGGCCGCGATCCGGTAACGGACATTGCGCTTTTGAAAATCGATGCCGACCTGCCGGTGCTGGAACGGGCGGATACACCCCGGCTGGCGGACCCCGTATGCACCATCGGCAACCAGTTCGGGATCGGGCTTTCGGTTACCTGTGGCGTGGTTTCGGCCCTGAGTCGGTCCGGCATGGGGTTCAATCCGGTTGAAGACTTCATCCAGACCGACGCAAGCGTGAATCCCGGTGGATCCGGCGGAGCCCTCGTTGATCGTACCGGAAGACTTGTCGGCATGGTCTCGGCGATCTTTACCAAGCAGAGCGATGCGGATATCGGGGTGAATTTCGCAACGTCGGTGCCGCTGCTGATGCGGGTGGTTGATGATCTCAGGATGCACGGCCGCGTCGTCAGGGGCATGACTGGGTTCAGGGCCGGGTCGCTGCCGCCGGGTATGGCGGGCCGGCAAAGCGGCGTAATGATCGAAAAAGTTACCCTGGACGGTCCGGCATTCGCCGCGGGGCTGGGGGCGGGGGACATTCTGACCCACGTCGATGGTGAGAGAGTGATGACCTTGTCCGGGCTCGAAGCTCAGTTGTTCATGAAGCGGCCGGGCGAAACGCTGACGGTTTCCTACAATCGTGGGAAAGAGACGAGAACCGCCGATATCGTCATGGGCGGACAATAATGCGCATTCTGACCCATGCCGATGTACCCCCTCTTTCACAGCTGCCGAAGCCGGAGCTTTTGGAAATGCAGGCGGCGGGCCACTGTGTTCTGGATTGTGAACGGGTGCTGAGCGACGGCGGGGCGAATACCGTCACTGAAATGCTGAGTGAGAGTGGAGAATTCTATCAATGGGATCATTATCCCAAGGGTGATATCTACTGCACCGACAGTCATGCGCAGTATTACTATCATGCCCATCCCCCGGAAGTGCGCGACAACACCTGGGGCGATGAGCATGGACACTTCCATACGTTTCTCAGGCCCCCGGGGTTCCCCCTTGATCTGGCGCATCATGCGATCGTGACGGAAAAACCGGTGCATCTGGTTGCCGTTTCCATGGGGTTTGACGGTCGTGCCGGAAAATTGTTCACCACCAACCGATGGGTCACCGATGAGGCTTGGTTCGATGCCGGTACCGTTTCCCGTCTGCTGGATCATTTCCATATCGGACATGAAACACCATCCCGGCTGGCAAACGTCTGGCTGAACAATCTGTTGATTTTGTTCCGGCCGACCATTCGCGCCCTGCTGCACGCCCGTGATGAGGTTCTGGCCTTGCACGCACCGGCCAGCGTGGATGCTCACGTTTTCGAGGATCGCAATCTGGAAGTCACATCGATCATCGATATCGATGTGACACAGCAGCTTGCCGCGATCGAAGACGCGCTCCTGGCCTGATTGTGCGCGTCAGAAATAATGTTCAGGGAACGGCGATGGCTCCTTCGCCGATGAATGTCCGGATCTCGTCCGTATCGAAACCGTATTCCTTGAGGACATCTTCGGTGTGCTGGCCGAACAGGGGGGCCCCCGTGGCAACCTTGCCCGGTGTCGCCGAGAGCTTGATCGGCAGGCCCAGCGTCCGCACCGGACCGAGCTTGGCATGTTCCACGGTCGGGATCATGTCGCGGGCCTGGGCGTGGGGGTCTTCGAACATCTCGCAGACATCCATGACCGGCCCCGCGGGCACGCCGGCTTTTTCGAGCCGGTCCAGCCATTCGTCCTTGGTCCGCATCTTGAAGACCGGGGTCAGAACGTCTTCGAGTGCCTTGAGATTGGCCATGCGGTCGATGTTGGTGCCGAAGCGGGGATCGTCGTTGAATTCCGGGGATTCCATGGCGTCCAGCAGGCGTTCCCAGTTGCGCTGGTTGGCGGCGCCGATGGTGATCCAGCCGTCCTTTGTCTCGAAGGCCTGATACGGGCCGTTGAGCGGATGTGCCGAGCCCATCGGGCCTGGGGCTACGCCGGTCGCCAGCGCGATGGCGCTCTGCCAGTAGGTGTGAACGATTCCGGCTTCGAAGAGGGAGGTATCGACAATCTGACCTTCACCGGTCCTGAGCTTATGGACATAGGCGGAAACCACACCGAGCGCAGCCAGGATACCGGCCGTGATATCGGTGACCGGTGCGCCGACCTTGCAGGGCGGCCGGCCGGGGCCTTCGCCGGTGAACGACATCAGACCGCTCATGCCCTGTGCGATCAGATCGAACCCGCCGCGTTCGGCATAGGGCCCGGTGCGGCCGAAGCCAGAAATCGCGCAATAGATCAGACCCGGATTGACCTTCTTCAGGTCTTCGTACCCGACGCCGAGTTTCTGCATGGTGTCGTGACGATAGTTCTCGGTCACCACGTCGGCATCTTCGAGAAGCTTGCGGAGGACTTTCTTCCCGTTGTCGGTCTTGAGGTCGAGGGCGATTCCGCGCTTGTTGCGATTCATCATCAGATACGCCGCCGACTCCCCATCCATGTCGGGTGGCAGAAACCGTCTTGAGTCATCGCCGCCGGGAATTTTTTCGACCTTGATCACGTCGGCGCCGAGGTCGGCCAGCATCAATCCGCACACTGGACCGGCCATGATATGCGCCAGTTCGACAACCTTCATCCCGGCCAGCGGCCCGAACGGCTTCGTCATGGAAGATTTCCTCTCAATACGGTATGTGGTTATCAGCGACCTTTGAAGACAGGCGCCTTTTTTTCAAGAAACGCTTTGTACCCGGTTTGAAAATCCTCGGTGTCGTAACAGGCAAACCCCTCGGCGATTTCATCGTCACTCAGGGATGCGGGGTCTTCGAGGCGTTTCAGGAATTTCCGGTGCCAGCGATGCACCAGCGGCGCTCCGGCTGCGATCCGCTCCGCCGTGGCGCGGGCTTCGTCCATCACACCGTCATCGCTGACGACACGCGAAACCACGCCGAGGCGCAGGGCTTCAGCGGCATCGAAGATGCGGCCTTCGAGTAGAATTTCCAGGGCCCGGCCGGCGCCGACCAGAGACTTCAGGGCGCCGATTTCATGATAGCCCATGACCAGGCCGAGCTTTGAAATCGGCACGCCGAAGCGGCTCTGTTCACCACAGATGCGGATATCGCAAAGTCCGGCGATTTCCATGCCGCCGCCGACACAGATCCCTTGGATCGCGGCAACGGTCGGGTGCGGACAGGCCCGCATGGCATCAATGTTGCGGGCCATCAGTTGTCCGTAGGCTGCTGCCTGTTCGGAGTTGGAACGGTCGGTTTCGAATTCGGAAATGTCATTGCCGGGGCTGAACGCCTTGCCGCCGGCACCGCTCATGATGATGCAGCGAACGCTGTCGTCGGCGGAGAGCTCGGTGAATATTTCGCCGAGCGTGCCCCACATGGTCTTGGTCAGTGCATTCAGCTTTGCCGGCCGGTTGAGCGTCACCGCGACGATATCGTTGTCGTCCCGCGTAACAATTATGTCCTCGCTGCCCATGACTTAGTCCGCGGTTTCGGCGAGGAAATCCATGGCGGCCTGGCAGCCACCCTTGGTGATCGGTACGCCGGCCAGCGCAAGACCCATTTCGACACCGCTCAGCGTGCCCATCAGCGTCAGGTCGTTGAAGTGGCCGAGGTGTCCGATCCGGAAAACCTTGCCCTTCACCTTGCCGAGACCGGTGCCCAGCGACATGTCGAACTTGTCGAGGATCACGGCGCGAACCGCATCCGCGTCATGACCGTCCGGCAGCAGAACGCCGGTCAGCACGGGGGAGTGTTCCTCTTCGACCTGGCAAAGCGTTTCCAGACCCCAGTGCTCGACGGCAATGCGGCAGGCCTTGGCGTGACGCTTGTGGCGGGTGAAGACGTTTTCCAGCCCTTCCTCGTCGAGCAGCATTTTCAGCGCTTCTTCGAGGCCATACAGAATGTTGGTGGCCGGGGTATAAGGGAAGAAGCCGCTGGCATTGTTGCCGAGCATCGGTCCCCAGTCCCAGTAGGATTTCGAGAAGCCGCTTTTGTCGTGCGCATCGAGCGCTTTCTGAGAAACGCAGTTGAAGCTGATGCCCGGCGGCAGCATCAGGCCCTTCTGTGAACCTGATATCGTCACATCGACACCCCATTCATCGTGACGATAGTCGGCGGAGGCGAGGCCGGAAATGGTGTCGACCAGGAACAGGGCCGGGTGGCCGGTGGAATCGATGGCCTTGCGGACCTCGCCAATGCGTGACGTGACGCCGGTCGAGGTTTCGTTGTGTACGCAGCAGACGGCCTTGATCTCATGCGCCGTATCTTCACGCAGCCGCGCCGCAACCTTTTCCGGGTCGACGCCGTGGCGCCAGTCCCCGGCAATGAACTCCGGCTGCAAGCCGATCCGCGTCGCCAGTTCGTGCCAAAGGGTGGCGAACTGGCCTGTTTCGTACATCAGCACCTTGTCGCCGGGGCTGAGGGTGTTGACGAGGGCGGCTTCCCACGCACCGGTGCCCGATGCCGGGAACACGATGACCGGGCGTTCGGTCTTGAAAACGCCCTTGAGCTTTTCAAGGACGCGCGCGCCCATTTCGCCGAATTCAGGCCCCCGGTGATCGATCACCGGCATGTCCATGGCCCGCAGGATGCGGTCCGGGACCGGGCTTGGTCCCGGTATCTGCAGGAAATGTCGACCGCTCTTGTATGCCATGATGATCCTCCGTGGACGGCAGTTTTATGCTTGGCTCACATAATGAATACAATTTAGATCAACTTCAACCCCTAATTTCCGGGGAATAATATTTCATGTTGATTTTTGAATACAATTTAGTAGCATGACAGGGTCAGCAAGGAGACATCAATGCCCCGCCAGGACTATGCCATGCGCGCCACCGGCCGCATCGGCGACGAAAAACTAGCTCAACGGATCGGCAAAGCCATAAACGGCAAAGTCATGTTCGATCCCTTTTCGCGCGGCCGCTATGCGACGGACGCGTCCCATTATCAGGTTGAGCCTGTCGGCGTGGTGGTGCCGGAAACGGCGGACGATGTTCGTGCCGTCATTGATATTGCACGCGACGAGGGGATGCCGGTGCTGCCCCGCGGCGGCGGCACATCCCAGTGCGGTCAGACGGTGGGTGAAGCCATCGTTCTCGATACCTCTAAGCATATGAACAGGGTTCTCGAATTTGATGCTTCGTCGCGCACGGCGCGGGTCGAGCCGGGGATCGTGCTGGACCGGCTGAATGCGTTCTTAAAACCGCACGGCCTGTGGTTCCCGGTGGATGTCTCGACATCAAGCCGCGCCACCATCGGCGGCATGACCGGCAACAATTCCTGCGGCTCGCGGTCGATCCGCTACGGCACCATGCGTGACAATGTCCGCGCCATCGATGCCGTGCTGGCGGACGGCTCGGACATGCATTTCGGGGAAGTCTCGGATAACCGGACCATGGCCCATCTCTCCGAGCATCAGCGCGACCTCGTTGCCGGACTGCTTAATCTCGGGCGAGAGCATGAGGCGCTGATCAAGGAGAAGTTCCCCGATCTCATGCGCCGTGTCGGCGGCTATAACATCGACGCCCTGATGCCCGCCGGCCCGGCCCGGGGTAGCTGGGACAATCAGACGGTCCACAGTACGCCGACCCATCCGAACCTCGCGCACCTGCTTATCGGCTCCGAAGGGACGCTGGCGTTTTCGACGTCCGTGGATATTGATCTGCAACCCTTGCCGACTCAGAAGGTGCTGGGTGTCTGTCATTTCCCGAAATTCTATGACGCCATGAGCGCCCCGCAGCATCTGGTCAAGCTGGGCCCCGTTGCGGTGGAACTGGTCGACCGCACGATGATCGAACTGAGCCGTGCGATCCCGATATTCACCGACACCGTCAACCGTTTCATCAAGGGCGAACCGGACGCGGTGCTTCTGGTTGAATTCGCCGAATCGGATCAACAGGAAAACCTGAGACGGTTGAAGCAGCTAGGCGAAATGATGGCCGACCTCGGATTCCCCGATGCCGTCGTCGAAGCCGTGGACCCCGAATTCCAGAAGGCGGTGTGGGAGGTCCGCAAGTCCGGGCTTAACATCATGATGTCGATGAAGGGGGACGGAAAGCCGATTTCGTTCGTCGAGGACTGCGCGGTGCGGCTGGAGGATCTCGCCGAATACACTGACCGTCTGACCCAGGTGTTTCACAAGTACGATACCGAAGGCACATGGTATGCACATGCGTCCGTCGGCACCTTGCATGTGCGCCCGGTCGTGAACCTGAAACAGGAACTGGGCGCGAAACAGATGCGCGCCATCGCCGAAGAAGCGTTCGAGATGGTGCGGGAATACAAGGGGTCGCATTCGGGTGAACACGGCGACGGCCTGGTGCGTTCGGAATTCCATGAAGCGATGTTCGGTCCGGACATGGTTCAGGCTTTCCGGAACGTGAAGCAGGCCTTCGATGCGGACGGCCTGTTCAATCCGGGCAAGATCGTCGATCCGCCGAAAATGGACGACCGCAATCTGTTCCGTTTCAAGCCGGGCTATCAGCCGATCCCGATCGACACCGTCATGGACTGGTCCGACTGGGGCGGTTTCTCGGGGGCGGTCGAAATGTGTAACAACAACGGCGCCTGCCGGAAATCCGATCCCGGTGTGATGTGCCCGTCATTCCGGGTGACCGGCGATGAGCAGCACCTGACCCGCGGCCGGGCGAACACGCTGCGGCTTGCCATTTCCGGTCAGCTGGGGGCGGATGCCTTTGTCTCCGATGCCATGAAGGACACCATGCAGCTTTGCGTCGGATGCAAGGGCTGCAAACGGGAATGTCCGACCGGCGTCGATATGGCGAAGATGAAAACGGAATTCCTGTATCACTACAACAAACGCCACGGTGTCTCGCTCAAGGACAAGCTGATTGCCTATCTGCCGCGCTATGCGCCGATGGCATCGCGCATCGCAGGCATTCTGAATCTTCGGGACAAGGTGCCGGGGCTTGCCGGGCTGTCCGAGCGGATGCTCGGATTCTCCGCCAAGCGCACGTTGCCGCAATGGCGCCCTGATATTTTCGATGCCGACACCAGCGGTGTTCATCCCGACTCGTGCCCGGTCGGACAGGCGGTGGTGTTGTTCGCCGATACGTTTTCCACCTATTTCGAGCCGGAAAATCTGCACGCCGCGAAACGGGTGCTGGATGCGGCAGGCTACCGCGTCGCGATTGCCCGCCCGCCGAAGGGCGAACGGCCGCTGTGTTGCGGGCGCACCTTCCTGGCGGCCGGTCTGGTTGACGAAGCCAAAACCGAAGCCCGGCGCATGGCCGATGCGGTGCTGCCGTTCGTTCGTGCCGGCGTGCCGGTCATCGGTCTGGAGCCGTCGTGCCTGTTTACGCTGAAAGATGAGTTCGCCTCGCTGCTGCCGAAAGATGAGGCAAAGGATATCGCCGCCAAGGCGATGCTGTTCGAGGAATTCATTGCCGCCGAGATCGATGCCGGGACGTTCCGCCTCGATATGCAACCGCTCGCCCAAAGCAAGGCACTGCTGCATGGGCATTGTCATCAGAAAGCGTTCGCGGCCATGGGTGCGGTTGAAAAGACGCTTCGCTGCGTACCGGGGCTTTCGGTCGAAACGATTGAAAGTAGCTGTTGCGGGATGGCAGGCGCGTTCGGGTATGAAGCGGACAATTATGAAACCTCGATCAAGATGGCCGAACTGAACCTGCTGCCGAAAGTCCGCGCCGCAGACACGGACACCCTGATCGTTGCCGACGGGACAAGCTGCCGCCATCAGATCGCCGATGGCGCGGCCCGTGATGCCGTCCATGTGGCGCGGGTGCTGGATATGGCGCGCGCGAATACGGAGCACGGGACATGAACCAGATGACCCAGCCCATGACCCGCACCACACTGCATGACGAGCTGGTGCATCGCTTGCGAGACATGATTTTTTCCGGCGAACTCAAGGGTGGTGACCGGGTTCCGGAACAGCGGCTGTGCGACATGCTTGGAATCTCCAGAACACCGCTCCGCGAAGCACTCAAGGTGCTTGGCAACGAGGGGCTTCTGGAATTGCTGCCGAATCGGGGTGCGCGGGTGGCGACCCTCAGCGAAGATGATATCGATGAGATATTTCCGGTGATGGGGGCGCTCGAATCCCTGTCCGGTGCGCTGGCCTGTGAACGGCTCAGCGAGGACGAGTTTGCCGAAATCCGCGCCCTGCATTACCAGATGGCGCTGCATCATACGCGCCGCGAACTGGCGCCGTATTTCCAACTCAATCAGAAAATCCACGAAGCGATTCTGAAAGCCGCCAAGAACCCGACACTGGAAGCCCAGTATACCGCGCTGGCCGGGCGAATTCGTCTGGCCCGGTTCCGTTCCAACATGTCCAAGGACCGCTGGGATCAGGCAATGCGCGAGCACGAGGAAATTCTCGCCGCGCTGGAAGCCCGTGACGGCAAACTGCTGTCTGAAATTCTCGGTCAGCATCTGGAGAACAAGCGCGAAACCGTCAAGCAGGCGATCCGAGAAGGTACGGGTGAGGCGCATGGCACAGGCATCGCCTACGATTGAGAAAATGACGTTAACCCTGTTTTCGTGACCGTTGTCACAGACTGTCAGAAAGCTGTGGCCTAGGCTCGGTTATCCAATCGACGTTCAGGTCCACGCTCATGTTTGCACACATCGAATTCAGACATACTCACCAGACGGTTCAGTTCTTCCGTGGTGTTGTACGTCTTCTGGGCTTTCGCCGTCATCGCCGTCCGGTGGTTTTCCGCACACCGCCCTCAGCCCGTTGAACTCACGCACATCTCTCCATTATGTGAATGGCCTCTTTGCAACTTGCGGGTAATATGCCCGCCATGTGGCAAAAGCTATCCGACTTCATTTTCAGTGAACCCGTCCGCCAGGAATTGCCGGCGCGGGTCAAACAGCAGATTCAGGAACGCGAATGCGTCAGTGAACGGCTGATCTCATGGGTTCAGTTCATTCTGATCCTGCTGTTCGGCGGTCTGTGGCTGGTCTCACAGCAGGTCAACATGTCGGATACCCGCTTCGAGGTGGTGCCGCTGGCCCTGGCGGCGTACTTCGTGTTTACCGTGACGCGGCTTGTGCTTTCCTACCGTATCCAGCTGCCGCACTGGTTGCTGATGCTATCGGTGCTGTTGGATGTGGCGCTTCTGATGCTGCTGATCTGGAGCTTCCACATCCAGTATGAACAGCCGCCCAGTTTCTATCTCAAGTCGCCGACGATCATGTACGTCTTCATTTTCATTGCGCTCCGCGCCCTCCGGTTTGATCCGCGCTACATCATGACGTCGGGGATTGCGGCGATTGCCGGATGGGGCGTTCTGGTCTGGTGGGTTGTCTCCGCCATCCCCAGCGATCCGATGATCACCCGTAACTATGTTCAGTACATGACGTCGAACTCAGTCCTGATCGGCGCCGAAATCGACAAGATGGTGTCGATGTTTCTGGTCACGACGGTGCTGTGCATCGCCGTGGTGCGGGCGCGCCGGTCTTTCTTCCGCGCCGTGCTGGAACAGATGGCGGCGCAGGATCTCTCGCGTTTCGTGTCCAAGGAAGTCGCACACCGCATCACCTCCTCGGACCGGCAAATCCAGCCGGGGGACGGCGAAAGCCGAAATGCGACAATCATCTTTACCGACATCGAGGGATTCTCAGGTGTTTCCGAAAACATGACGGCGCAGGAACTCGCCAAGACGCTGAACGAATATTTTGGCGCCATGGGCGAAGTGATCGATCGCCATGGCGGGGTCATCACCCTTTTCGAGGGCGATCTGATGTTGATTACCTTCAATGCAGTGAAAGACGACCCTGATCATGCCCGAAATGCGATCCGCACCGCGCTGGAAATAGAGGAAACGGCCCGGACCCGAACCTTCAACGGAGCAACCCTCAAAACCCGGTGCGGGATCAATACCGGTGAAATCACGGTTGGCGCCGTCGGTGCGCAAGACCGGCTGGTTTTCACGGTGCATGGCGACAACGTCAACATCGCCGCCCGTCTGGAACAGCTCAACAAGGAATACGGCACGTACATCATGTTGGGGGAGGCAACGCATCATGCCGTGGACGGCGATTATCCGTGCTCGCTGGTCTGTGAAACGCAGGTGAAGGGACGCGCCCGCCCGGTTAAGGTCTACACGCCGGGTTGAAGTGATGCGGGGCCGTGTTAGCTGCCCCTCATCCTGTCCTTCTCCCAGGGGGAGAAGGGACTCCCGTGTAGGGATTTCAATCCACCCCTCTCCTTTGGGAGAGGGTGGCGAACGCAGTGAGCCGGGTGAGGGACTTTAGCCCCTGAGCGTCCCGCCGGTGGCTTTCTCGACCGCCTGAACGATCCTTTTCGAGATACCCTCGATCTCCTCGTCGGTCAGCGTGTTTTCCGTTGGCTGCAGCACCACCGTGATCGCCAGTGATTTCCTGCCTTCGCCGAGCGACGCGCCTTCGAACACATCAAACACGCGAATATCGTCGATCAACGACTTCTCGGCGCCTCGTGCGGCCTGAACGATTTTGGCGGCTTCAACATCGGCATCGATGACGAACGCGAAGTCACGTTCGATGGGCTGGAACGCCGACAGCGTCAGCATTGGACGCGCGGCGGTCTTCGATTTCGGCTGCGGCACGGCATCCGGATAAATTTCAAACGCGACTACCGGGCCTTTGACGTCCAGCGCCCGCAAAACCTTCGGGTTGATTTCACCGAAACGGGCAAGGGTGTTCTTCGGGCCAAGGCGCAACTCACCGGCACGCCCCGGGTGGTAATAACCGGCGACATCGGTAAATACCTGAAGGTTACCGACCGGTGCTCCGAGCGCGTCCAGCACGGCGATGGCGTCGGCTTTGGCGTCATAGGCGTTGACCGGTGCCGGGGCTTTCGACCAGTGCTTCGGCCCGCTCACGCCCGTACGTATTCCCACCGCCGCGAAACGCTGATCCCCCGGTGCGTCGCCGGCATATTCCGGGCCGACCTCGAACAGGTCTGCATTGGCGAAGCCGCGCGCAGCGTTGCGGCCGGCGGCCTGAATCAGGTTCGCGAGTGCACTCGGGCGCATCACCGACAGTTCCGAGCTGATCGGATTGGATATGCGGATGCTGTCCGGTACGTCCGCAAACAGGGTGGCTTCCTTTTCGCCCATGAACGAGTAGGTCACTGCTTCGGTCAGGCCGCGCGATGCCAGCGTGCGCCGGGCAATAGCGCGGCGTTTCTGTGACAGGTTCAGGGCCGGTTTCGGCAGGCTCGTTTCACGCGGCAGCGGTGTTGCCGGGATCGCATCAAAACCGTTGATGCGGATCACTTCCTCGACGAGGCAGGCTTCATGCACGATATCGCTACGCCAGCTCGGGATGTCGACCTGCCAGGTGTCACCGTCGCCGGTAATCACAAAACCGAGAACGGCGAGGATTCGTTGTATTTCATCGCGCGAAATTTCGACACCGGTCAGTTCGCGGACCCGGTCCGGACGGAAATCAAGACTGCGGCCGGCCTGCGGGTTGGCGCCGGCGACGACGACCTCGGACGGCTCGCCGCCGCACAGGTCCATGACCAGCCGGGTTGCGATCTCCATGCCGGTCTCAAGAAACGCCGGGTCGATCCCGCGCTCGAAGCGGTAGCGTGCGTCCGACAGGATTTGCAGTTTGCGCCCGGTCATGGCGGTCCGCACCGGATCGAAGTAGGCACTTTCGATGAATACATTGACCGTGTCGGCGGTGACACCGGAAACTTCCCCGCCCATCACGCCGCCCAGACCTTCCGGTCCGTTGTCGTCACTGATCACGGTCATTTCATCGTCGAGGGTATATTCCTTGTCGTTGAGCGCCAGCAGCGTCTCGCCGGCCTTCGCCAGCCGTACGCGGATGTCGCCCTTCACCTTGTCGGC
The DNA here is from genome assembly GCA_965227245.1 of Rhodospirillales bacterium. Taxonomy (GTDB): domain Bacteria; phylum Pseudomonadota; class Alphaproteobacteria; order Rhodospirillales; family Casp-alpha2; genus UBA4479. The sequence continues at coordinate 1,092,842 of OZ245728.1, forward strand.
GTCGAACACATGCAAAGGACGGTTCAGGTCAAACGTCATCAGGTTGGTGATGTCAACAAGCGCCGAGATCGGCCGCAGCCCGATGGCCAGCAGCCGTTCCTTGAGCCACGCTGGGCTTTCCCCGTTGGCGACGCCTTTGACATAGCGGCCGACGAAGTACGGACAGGGTGTGTTCGCGGTATCGTCAAAATCCAGGTGCACCTTGATCGGGCTGTCGAAACTTCCCGGAACCGGTCCGTTGGTCAGCGGTTTCAGCGAGCCCAGTCCCGCCGCCGCCAGATCGCGGGCAATACCGCGCACCCCTAAGCAATCCCCGCGGTTGGGCGTGATCGCGATGTCAATGACCGGATCGTTGAGGCCCATGACATCGATGGCAGCCTTCCCGATGGGGGTGTCTTCCGGCAGATCGACGATACCGTCGTGTTCTTCGGAAATGCCCATTTCACGTTCCGACAGCAGCATGCCGTTCGACATCACGCCGCGGATTTCGGTAGGCTTCAGGGTGACGTCGATGCCTGGAATGTACGAGCCGCCCGGTGCAAAAACGCCGACCATGCCGGTGCGCGCGTTCGGCGCACCGCACACCAGTTCGACCGTCTCGCCGTTGCCGGGGTCGACGGTGCAGACGCGCAGGCGGTCTGCATCGGGATGCTGTCTGGCCTCGACAACCCGCGCGGTGACGAACGTCTCAAGCCCCTTGGCGCGGTCCTCGACACCCTCCAGCTCAAGACCGACCATGGTCAGAGCTTCGGTGATCTCCGTCAGTGACGCGGTGGTATCCAGATGTTCCTTAAGCCACGAAAGCGTGAATTTCATCGCACCAGCCCTCCGACCATGCCGGGTACTTCGAGCGAACGGAACCCGTAGTGTCTGAGCCAGCGCAGATCGCTCTCAAAGAATGTGCGCAGATCGGGGATGCCGTATTTCAGCATCGCCAGCCGTTCAATGCCGATACCGAAGGCAAAGCCCTGATATTCGTTCGGATCGATGCCGCAGTTCGACAGCACGTTCGGATTGACCATGCCGGAGCCGAGAATTTCCAGCCAGTCATCGCCGTGACCGATCCGGAATTCGCCACCGTCGCGGGTGCAGCCGATGTCGACTTCGGCGCTGGGTTCGGTGAACGGGAAATAGCTGGGGCGGAACCGGACCGGCAGATCGTCGACCTCGAAAAATGCGCTGCAGAACTCGATCAGGCAGCCTTTCAGGTGACCCATGTGTGACGTCTTGTCGATCACCAGACCTTCGACCTGATGAAACATCGGTGAGTGGGTGGCGTCGTAATCCGAGCGATAGGTGCGGCCGGGCGTGATGATCCGGATCGGCGGTTTGGTGTCCGTCATGGTGCGAATCTGCACCGGGCTGGTGTGGGTGCGCAGCACCTTGCGCTCACCATGTTCGCCCGGAAGATAGAACGTGTCGTGTTCCTGACGCGCCGGGTGATCGGCGGGAATGTTCAGCGCCGTGAAGTTGTGCCAGTCGTCTTCGATATCCGGGCCTTCGGCGACGATGAACCCCATTTCGCCGAAGATGGCGGTGATTTCGTCGATGGTCTGGCTGATCGGATGGATTGAACCCTGCGATTCCGGTGCCGGGGGCAGGGTGACGTCGATTTTTTCCGTCATCAGTCGGCGGTCGAGGTCGGCGTCGGCAAGCGCAGTCTTCTTTTGGTCCAGAGCGGTGGCGATTTCGTCCTTCAGGGCGTTCAGCGCCTGACCTGCGGCCTTGCGCTCCTCCGGCGCCATCTGGCCGAGGCCCTTCATCATGTCGGTGATGCGGCCTTTTTTGCCGAGCACCGAAACCCGAAGTTCTTCCAGCGCATCGACGCTGTCTGCGGTTTCGACATCCTTCAGCAAGGCGTCTCGAAGCTGATCCGGATTTTCCATCGTTGCACTGCCTCTAAACAAAAGAACGGGAGCAACGGCCCAGTATAAGCCCTGGGCGCTACTCCCGTTCCAAAACTCGGATGCTCCCGTAAGTCGGGAAATTAAGCGTTCTGGCTGAGAGCGGCCTGGGCCTGTTCCACCAGCGCTTTAAACGCTTCCGGCTCGTTCATGGCGAGGTCGGCGAGAACTTTGCGGTCCAGCTCGACACCGGCCTTGAGCAGGCCGTTCATGAAGACGGAATAGGTGACGCCGTTTTCACGCGCACCGGCATTGATGCGCTGAATCCAGAGGCGGCGGAACTGCCGTTTTTTCTGACGGCGGTCGCGATAGGCATACTGCAGGCCTTTCTCGACACGCTCGATGGCGATACGGAAATTGGTGCTGTTACGGCCCCGATAGCCCTTGGCGAGCTTGAGGACCTTCTTGTGACGGGCGTGCGACGTTTTGCCGCGGGATACACGTGCCATGACTAATCTCCTCCGCTCAGGCGTTCGGCATGTAGGATTTAACGATCCGGGCGTCCTGCGGCGCCAGGATCATCGTCCCGCGGGCCTTACGCTTCATCTTGGTGGACCGTTTACGGAGATTGTGCCGCTTGAATGCGACGGCCGCGCGTACCTTGCCGGTACCCGTCAGCTTGAAGCGCTTCTTGGCGCTCGATTTGGTCTTCAGTTTGGGCATTTCCCTCTTCCTTCATCTGTGTGGCGCACTGCGCCAGGTTATTGCTCTCGCAGGCCCTGAACGACACATGGTAATCGGTCGCTACACGCCCGGGGGTTCAAGCGGCGAGGCATGCCCTTTTAGCCATACCGCTCGTCCGTCAACGCGTGACGGCGCGCGGGTTATAGCGGTCCCGCCGGTGTATTGCAAGTGGTGTGATCCCATTCAGCGGCCAATAAAAAGCCACCCCCGGCGGCCGGGGATGGCTTGCAAAGTCTGGCTTGGCCCGCTTGATCAGCGCGGCGCGATGACCATGGTCATCAGGCGGCCTTCGGGGCGCGGGTGCTGTTCGACCTTGGCGATCTCGTCGACCTCTTCACGGACGCGCTCAAGGACCTTGAGGCCCAGGTCCTGGTGGGCCATTTCACGGCCCCGGAAGCGGATCGTCATCTTCACCTTGTCGCCGTCATCAAGGAACCGGCGGACAGCCTTCATCTTGACCTCGTAATCGTGGTCATCGATGCCGGGCCGCATCTTGATTTCCTTAACTTCGATAATTTTCTGTTTTTTACGGGCTTCATTGGCCTTTTTCTGCGCCTCGTACTTGTATTTTCCGTAATCGAGGATTTTACAGACGGGCGGGTCGGCATTCGGCGAAACTTCAACGAGATCGAGACCGACCTCTACCGCCATGTCGATTGCTTCCTGGAGACCAATAACGCCGACCATTTCTCCGTCGGCGTCGACGAGACGGACGGGGTCAGCTTGAATATCTTCGTTGGCGCGGGGTCCATCCTTGGACGGCGGCGCCGGTAGGCCGGGTCTACGAGCTATGGAAATATCTCCTATATCAGTTACAGCAATGACCCGCACACGCGGGCCGGTATATCAGATTGTCACGTAAAAGGCTTATCCGCCAAGCGGACCAAGCGCTTCCCTGCTAAGTCTATCGACTGCTTCATCCAGCGCAAGAATTTCTTGATCCTTGCCGCCGAGCGTTCGGAGCGCGACGGCGCGGTTTTCCGCTTCCCGGCCGCCGACAACGATGATCGACGGGACCTTGGCGTGGGAATGCTCGCGGATCTTGTAGTTGATTTTCTCGTTCCTGAGGTCGGCCTCGCAGCGCACGCCGGCGGCCTGCAGTGCGGCCATGACTTCGCTGGCGTAACCGTCGAGATCGTTGGTGATCGGGGCGACCACGACCTGAACAGGCGCCAGCCACATCGGCAGACGGCCGGCAAAGTTCTCGATAAGGATGCCGATAAAGCGCTCGAACGAGCCCAGGATCGCACGGTGCAACATGACCGGACGGTGTTTGTTGCCGTCCTCGCCGACATATTCCGCGTCCAGCCGTTCGGGCAACACGAAATCGACCTGCAGCGTGCCGCACTGCCAGTCCCGGCCGATGGCGTCGCGCAGCACGAACTCCAGCTTCGGGCCGTAAAACGCGCCTTCTCCCGGGTTCATGATAAGATCGGCGCCGGCCTTGATGGCGGCTTCCTTGAGCGCGTGCTCGGCCTTGTCCCATGTTTCGTCGGAGCCGGCGCGGACGTCCGGGCGGTCGGAGAACTTGACGGCAAACGCTTCAAAGCCGAAATCGCGGTAAATCGAGGCCAGCAGATCGATAAAGATCTCTGTTTCGCTCTCGATCTGATCTTCGGTGCAGAAAATATGGGCATCGTCCTGGGTAAAGGCACGCACGCGCATCAGGCCGTGCAGCGCCCCTGACGGCTCATAGCGGTGGCACGAGCCGAACTCGGCCATGCGCAGCGGCAGGTCCCGGTAGCTCTTGATCCCCTGGCGGAAAATCTGCACATGGCACGGGCAGTTCATCGGTTTCAGCGCCAGATGACGCATGCCGCCTTCCGCCGGCGCATCATCGCCGGCCGCATCCGCACTGCCGGCGCTTTCACTGGCCTGTCCCGCGCCCTCATCCACTTCGGCGATGAACATGTGCTCGCGGAATTTTTCCCAGTGGCCGGATTCTTCCCAGAGTTTGCGGTCGACCAGCTGCGGCGTCTTGACCTCGACGTAGCCTGCCGCGTCCAGACGCTTGCGCATGTAGCGTTCGCAGGTCCGGTACAGCGACCAGCCCTTGGGATGCCAGAACACCGAGCCGCGGGCTTCTTCCTGGATATGGAAGAGGTCCATTTCCTTGCCGAGTCTGCGGTGATCGCGCTTTTCCGCTTCTTCGATGCGGGTCAGATAGGCCTTCAGTTCCTTGTCGTTCCGCCACGCCGTGCCGTAGATGCGCTGCAGTTGCGGGTTGCGGGCATCGCCGCGCCAGTAGGCCCCGGCCAGTTTCAGCAGTTTGAAGGACTTGCCGAGCCGGCCCGTCGTCGGCAGGTGCGGCCCGCGGCAAAGATCGACCCAGTCGCCCTGACGGTACATAGTGATGTCTTCGCCTTCGGGTAGTTCCATGACCCATTCGGCCTTGAACGTCTCGCCCTTGTCCTTGAAGTAGGCGGCAACGTCGTCACGCTCCCAGACTTCGCGGACAATGGGGATGTCACGGTCGACGATATCGGCCATGCGCTTTTCAATGGCCTCGAAGTCTTCCGTCGAAAACGGCTCTTCACGGTGGAAGTCGTAATAGAAGCCTTCTTCCGTCGACGGGCCGAACGTGATCTGGGTGCCGGGGAACAGTTCCTGCACGGCCATGGCCAGCACGTGCGCGGCGTCATGGCGCAGCACGTCGAGGGCGTCTTCTTCCTGTTTGTCGGTAATGATCGCGACATTGGCATCGGTGTCGATGGTCCGGTCGAGATCCCACAATTCACCGTCGACCTTCACGACCATCGCCGCCTTGGCGAGGCCGGGGCCGATCGATGCGGCGATTTCAGCGCCACTGACCGGGTTGTCGTAGTTGCGGACGGAACCGTCCGGGAGGGTGATCGCGACCATGGATCGAATGCCTTGAAATTCAGACTCAGCAACAGGTTTAAGGATAACTTATGGGGGGTAGTTAAAGTGCGGCACGCATGCCGTCAAGAACCGCCTTGAACAGGGAGCAGGGAATAAACCTCATCGACGGAGAGTTCGCTGAGCGATTGACGGCGCAGGATGGTCACATCGGGACCGCGCTGGGCGCAAAGTGCCGGGTCCGAAGCGTGCGAATAAAGAACGATCGACGGGATTCCGGCACAGGCCGCGATATGCATGGTGCCGCTGTCGTTGCCGACGGCAAACCGGGCCCGCTTGGCGGCGGTGACCAGATCGGGCAGCGAGGTTTCACCGGCAATGTTGCGGGCCGTGATCGCGCCATCGATGAGCATGGCTGCAAGCGGGCGCTCCGCCGCCGTCCCGCAGACCACCGGCGTGATCTCGGCATGATCGAGCTTGCGGACCAGTTCCCGGTAGCGGTCTTTCGGCCAGCGCTTGGCCGGCCTGTGCTCGGCGCCGCCCGGCGCTATAAGGCAGTAATCGGCGGGCAGCTTGAGATGCGAAATATCGCTGTTGATGGAGCCGAGGTCGGATAACGGCACATCCGTGATTCCGGCAATTCCAAGCTGCTCTGCCTGACGCTCCACTGTGTGCATCAGATCGCGCTTGGGATTTGCGTGTCGGAGCGGGCTCCCGGCGGCGATGCCTGACCATGCGGGTTTGGGGCCGGGCCAGAACAGACGGAAATAGCTGCTTGAGCGGTCCGACGTCTGCAGGTCGTAAACTCGGTCATAGGATCCGCCCAGGAGGGTTTTGCGGAGTCGCAGCCATTTGCCGATCTCGGCGAACTTCGGTTTTTCATCGACAATGACCTGATCACAGACACCCGCCGCGGCGATCAGGTCCCGGTAAGGGGCCGTCGTCAGCACGGTAATATGGTTCGCGGCATGATATCTGCGGATGGCCTGCATCGGGCCAAGTGCCTGAATGATGTCGCCGAGTGCGCCGAGTTTGATGACAAGGATGGCGGTGCGTGCGGGTCCGGTATTACTCATCGGACTCAGGTGCGGTTCCGCTCGGCAAGCACTTCGTTATAGACGTCCAGTGTCTTGTCGCACATCTGGGTCTTCGAGAAATTCTTGCGGACATGCTCGATGGCCTTGGCGGCGAGTTGCGTCCGCTCGGCGCTGTCGAGGGACAGGGCCTTTTCGATAGCTTCGGCAAGGGCGCCGGAATCACCCGGCGGCGTCAGCCACCCGGTGACGCCGGGCAGGACGGTTTCCTTGGCGCCACCATGATCCGTGGCGATGACGGGACGGCCCATGGCCTGCGCTTCACAGACAATGCGGCCGAAGGCTTCCGGATCGGTCGACGCGGAAACCACGAGATCGGTCAGTTTGTAGGCGGCGGGCATGTCGTCGCAGTGTTCGACGATGCGAATCACTTCTTCAAGACCGTGTTCGACGATCCGGGCTTCCAGCTCGCGCCGGTAATCCTCACGTCCCTGATCGCTGCCGACCAGGAGGCAACGCAGATTCCTTCGGCCCAGCTTGGCAATCGCATCGATCAGGACCAGTTGGCCTTTCCAGCGGGTCTGACGGCCCGGCAGCATGATGATCGGGACGCCGTCCGGCAGACGCCAGTCCGTCGACAGCTTGATGACACGTTCTGCGGAAACCTTTTCCGGATCGAATCTCTCCAGATCGACACCACGATGGATGACGCGGATTTTATCAACCGGCACACCATAGTGCCGGCGTACATGGCCGCCGATGAAGGCTGAAATGGCAATGACCCGGACGCCAAACGTCATCACCGCGTTGTAGCGCCGTTTGATCCAGTTGCCGATGGAATAGGTGCCATGGAATGTCGTGACCAGCGGGACCTTGGCTCGCTGGCAGGCGAAATAGGCACTCCATGCCGGGGCACGGGAGCGAACATGCACCACGTCGACATGTTCCTGGCGGATCAGATCGACCAGACGCTGGATGTTCCTGTACATGATGACCGGGTTTTTCGACGCGACCGGTAACAGGATGTGCTCGGCATTGACGCGGGTCAGGTCGTGGACCAGCAGACCGCCTTCGGAGGCGACGAGGGCGCGTCCCCCCGCAGCATTGATCGCACCGGCGATTTCCACTGTGCCACGCTCAACGCCGCCGCTGCCGCCGAGTGCCGGCAGAATTTGCAGCACAGTCGGCGGCCGCCCTTCCGGGCGTGCCATTTCGTCGTCGTCGGTGTTAAGGTGCGCGCTGTCGTTCATGACCATAACAGTTTAATACGGGAGCCTGCATGTCCGATCAAACAAAACCCCCAGCGACAATGGCGCGCGAGGACGGTTCGATGATTGCCTACCATCACACGGCTGGCAAGACGCCGGGTGTGATGTTCCTGACCGGCTTCAAATCCGATATGCAGGGCGGCAAGGCATTGGCACTGGAAGCGTTCTGCACGTCACGGGGTCATGCGTTTACACGATTCGACTACTACGGTCACGGTGAATCGTCCGGTGAGTTCGAGGACGGCACCATCGGCCGCTGGGCAGAGGATGCGGTGCATGTGCTTGATCAGGTGACCGAGGGGCCGCAGATACTGGTGGGATCGTCCATGGGGGGCTGGATCATGCTGCTGACGGCGCTGCAGCGCCCCGTACGTGTCGCCGGTCTGGTTGGGATTGCGGCGGCGCCCGATTTCACCCGCGACCTGATCCCGGCCGCGCTGACGCCGGATCAGCTTGCCCAGCTGGACAGTCAGGGGTATTGCGAGATACCCAACTGTTATGACGATCAGGAACCGTACCGCATCCGTAAGTCGCTTTTGGAAGACGGGGACAATCATTTGCTGCTGAACGGATCGATTGATCTGGATATCCCGGTTCGGCTGATCCACGGCATCGAGGACGAGGATGTTCCCTGGCAGACGGCGCATCGGATCATGGAACAGCTCAGAAGCACGGATGTGGAAATACAATTTGTCAAAGCAGGTGATCACAGATTATCAGAACCGCACGATCTTGACCGGCTGACACGAACAGTCGGCGCTTTGTTGGAGGTGATGTAGATATGGATGCTATTGAACGGATGTTGAGCGGCTATCGCGCATTTCGCGACGGGATGCCCGATGATCACGCACAAAAGTTGCGCCAACTGGTTGAGGCCGGGCAGAAGCCCCAGGCTGCCGTCATCGCATGTTCGGATTCCCGGGTCGATCCGGCGCTGGTGTTCCGCGCCGAACCCGGCGACATCTTCATGATCAGAAACGTCGCCAATCTTGTTCCGCCGATGGAAGAGGAAGGGACTTTCCACGGGACCAGTGCCGCGCTTGAATTTGCGGTTCTCGGTCTCGACGTGCCCAACATCATCGTCCTCGGACATGCCCACTGCGGGGGCATCCACGCGATGATCCGCGGCAATGAGGTGATCAAGGACGGCTACAAGTACGTACCAGCCTGGGTATCCATGCTGTCTTCGGCACATCGGCGGGTTCTGGCGACCATGCCGGATGCGACGCCTGAGGAAACGCAACGGGCGTGCGAAAAGAACTCGGTTCTGGTTTCACTTGAAAACCTGACGACATTCCCATGGATTCGCGAACGTATGTCGGAACGAACGCTGAAATTGCACGGGTGGTTCTTCAACATTGAAACGGCGGAACTGGAAATCTACGACTCCAAATCGGGCCGTTTCGAATCCGTCGCGTAGGTCATTTTTCCTCGATCAGGATTTCCTGAAGCCCCGAGCGATAGTCCGGGTGTTTGAGTTTGACGCCGAGCTCGTTCTTGATGCGGGTATTGTCGACCCGCCGGTTGTCGCTCCAGAAACTCAGCGCCATCGGGCTCATCCGGGGTCTGACGGTGTCGAAATCTTCAAGAGGCGGCGGCTCCTTGCCCAGCAGATGCGCGGCATAGGCCGTCACTTCCGCGGGAGGCGCGGGCTCGTTGTCGCAGACATTATAGGCCGCCCCCGGGTTGGGTCTGGTGATCGATGCCGCCAGTACCCGCGCAACATCATCGACATGAATCCGTGAAAACGCATGGCCGGGCTTGTCGATCCGCTTGGCCCGCCCGGCTCTGAGCTGATCGAACACGGACCGGCCGGGGCCGTAAATCCCGGCGAGGCGGAAGATATGCACCGGCACGCCGTCAGTGCTGAAAAGATCAAGCCAGCCCCGCTCTGCGGCGACGCGGCGCTTCGATCTGTCACTGGACGGGTTCAGAGGCGCCTCTTCGCTGACCCATGCGCCGCCGGTATCGCCGTACACACCGGTCGTCGACAGATACCCGAGCCAGTTCAGGGACGGCATCGTGCGAATCGCGTCCCGGGCGGCGTTTAGAACCGGGTCGCCGTCCGCGCCGGGCGGGGCGGAGATCAGGACATGATTGCAGGCATGAAGCCTCGCGGTCAGTGAGGCGTTCAGCGCCTCGCCGCTCCAAAGCTGGGTATCGACCCCGGCGGCAATCAGGCGCTTCGCCTTGTCCTGGTCGCGCACGGTGCCGCACACGGTCCACTCGGCAACGGATAACTGCCGGGTCAGGGCCTCAGCCGAAAAGCCGAGGCCAAAGCAGAACAGGCGAGGCCCGCCACGTCTTGTCACCACCACACTCCTTGCGCATATTTCTCTGGGCTACATCGCGGGACTTGCCGGTTCAGGCCGGGACCCGTAGAAGCCAGGACATGCTTCGTACAGATTATAACCCCTATGGAAACGGAGTGCGATGACCAGTCTTCGATCAATTGCCGTTTTCTGGCTCTTTCTTGTCTGCGTCCCGCTGCACGGCAATACCGCGGAAGTGAACCACGCGCAGGAATATGCCAAATGCATGGCGTTGGCGCCGTCCAAGCCCGACGATGCGTTCGAAATGGCGACGATCTGGAAAGGTCTGGGCGGCGGGTATGCGGCCGAGCACTGCACGGCGGTGGCATTGCTGTATTCGGGCCAGCCGGAGTTCGCCGCGCGTCGGCTTGAAGTGCTGGCGGAGACCATTGTCGCGGAACCGGAATTCAAAGGGGAAATTCTCGCCCAGGCCGGCCAGGCGTGGCTGCTTCATGGCGACGCGCCGCGTGCCGAGGCCGCGTTCAGTGAGGCGGTGAACCTGCTGCGCGGGCGGCCGGTGGTGCTGGTCGACCGAGCCGAAGCCCGTGCCGCCATGGGGGATTACAAAGGTGCGGTCGAGGATCTGACCAATGCCATATCGGCCGACCCGGACCTGGTTGATGCCTATACATTCCGGGCCAGTGCGTATCGATATCTCGATGAAATGGGGAAGGCGAAAGCGGATATCGAAGCCGCCCTGCTGCTTGATCCGGACAGTGTCCCGGCACTTTTGGAGCGGGGCATCCTGTTCCGTCTTGCCGGGCAGGATGATGCCGCACGGGATGACTGGCTCAGGGTTCTGGCGCTTGATCCGGACGGTGAAGCGGGACGTCTGGCGCGGCTCAATATCGAAAAAATGGACGTCCAGACGACGCGATAGCGTTACGCCGAATAGATACACCGTTCCGAAGGGAATTCTATATGAACCGTCGTGCCTTCACCGGGTTCGCTTTCCAGTCGGATTTCGGCCTGATGCGCCTCGACGATCCGGCTCACGATATGGAGTCCCAGACCAACGCCCGGCTGGATATCAGCAATATATGGATTGTCGAGCTGTGTTGAGTTCAATCGGACAAAAGGTGCCGTCACGCGCTGCAAATCCATTTTTGGTATGCCGGGGCCATTGTCCGAAATGCGCAGACTTCCGCCGCCATTGGAGGTCCTGCTCCACGTGATGACGATTTTGGCTGCGTTGCCTGAAAACTTGAGGGCGTTCGACACAAGGTTCTCGACGATCTGCGAGAAGGCCCGGGCGTCGGCACGCACGCGCGGCGCATCTGCATCTACATCAAGTGAAATCTTGGTCTCCGGCACGTTGACCAACCTGGGTGTATATACGTTAAGAATGTTTTCGATCTCCTGCCGGACATCGAGAACCGTGTCCTGGAGATTATACTCACCGGTTTCCACCTGATTCAGATCGAGAATATCGCTGACCAGACTGAGCAAGTGTTTACCGCTGAAATGAATGTGGCCGATGTATTCGCGATACCGGTCGTCTCCCAGCGGGCCGTGGATTTCCGATTCGATTATTTCGGTGTAACCGAGAACCCCATTCAGAGGCGTTCGAAGCTCATGGCTCATAGTCGCCAGAAACGCGGTCTTAGCCTCGTTCGCTGCATGTGCGTGGACAAGAGCTTGGTCGCGTGAAATCTGCGCTGCCATCAAATCTGTGATGTTGGCATGCGAGGTGAGGCAGTAGCGTTCGTCGCCGATGGTCAACGGTTTTGCACGCAACGTGAACCAACGTTTCTGTGTTTCACTGTGGCAGGGATAGTCAAACGTAAATATCCCCTCGTCGTCTTCCATCACCCGTTTGAGGCCTTGCAGCACTTTCTCGCCGGTAATGCTGTCCTCATCACCGGTTTCAGTGGCTTGCTCACAGCTTTTGAAATAACTGCATCCTATCGAGATTTTGCTCGGCTCTGCACCGTTCGTGCTGCCGAATACCCGCCATGCCTTGTTTACGAAGCAGATGACGCCTTCGCTGTCGATGACGGCGATATTGTCGGGAATTGCGTCTATGACTTTTTGCAGAAACGTTCTGAACGTTCTGTCTGTCTTGCCCGACGGAACATGAGATATGTTTTCCATCCAACAACCCCTGCAATACTCAACATCAACCAAGTATTGATCTCACGGACAGCAGGTATTCTAGCACGCGTCCCTGCGGTTTTGGAAAGGGGTCATTCGTGCAGCCGGTCCGGACTGTCGGAGTGTGTCAGAAATCCAGATCGGCGTAGTGCTTGGGCGGTGGTGCGCTCGGAATGCGGTCGGCAAGCAGGGGCCGGAAGCTCGGCCGTGACTTGATCCGTGCGTACCAGTCCTTGGCGCTTTCGTGTTCGGCCCAGGGGACGTCACCGATATAGTCGAGCGTCGACAGATGCGCCGCTGCGGTGATATCGGCCAAAGACAGATCATCGCCTGCCAGCCATTTGCGCCGTTCCACCAGATACGAAATGTAGTCCAAGTGGGTATGGATGTTGCTGTGTCCGGCGCGGACCTGCGCAGAATCCGGTTCGCCCAGACCGAGAAACCGTTTCATGAATTTTTCGCCGACAAGTTTATCGGTGACTTCCTTGTTGAACTTGCGGTCGAACCAGTCGACCAGGCGGCGCACTTCGGCACGCTGAAACGGCTGGCGTCCCAGCAAGGGCGGGTCGGGGTGCATTTCGTCGAGAAATTCGGAGATCACCTGCGAACCGGAAAGCGCCGTACCGTCGGGTTCGACCAGCACCGGCACCTCGCCCATCGGGTTGATGGCCAGGAACTCCTCGCGCCGGCGCCAGACATTCTCCGCCTTCATTTCAAAGTCGATCCGCTTTTCGCCCAGAACGATTCGAACTTTTCTCGAGAACGGGGAAAGACAGAGATGATAAAGAACGCGCATGCAGTACTTCCGACGATTGGCGCCCGGATACCGCTCACAAATAACACCAACTGGCGAAAACGTGAACGGACGTTAGTAGCGCCTGGATCATCGAATACGCTATCTAGGGGATGGATGGCAACCACCTGCTGGTTGCATGCAGGCAGATAACGGCTCAACAATGACCGCATTGAGCTTAAACAGGAGCGCACCATGCTGATCAAACACCGCAAGGCTTCGGATGTCCCGGGCTCGGAAATCACCGCCCAGGCCGTTTTCAAGAAACGCCGGTCGTTTCTGAAAACCGCGGCGTTGGCCGGGGTTGGTCTGGCTGCGGGGGCGCTGCCGTCGTTCCCGGCACATGCCGCACGGACACCTCTCGAGGGGGTCAAGAAAACCAAATGGACGGCGGACAGCATGCCGGAAAACGACCCGCTCAATAGCTACGAAGACATCACCAGCTACAACAATTTCTACGAGTTCGGCACCGGCAAGCGCGATCCCAAGGAAAACGCCCAGGATTTCAAGACCGAGCCGTGGGAAATCGCCGTCGAGGGCGCGTGCGCCAAACCCGGCAAGATTTCCTTTGAAGACCTGATCAAACCGCACACCCTTGAAGAGCGCGTCTATCGATTCCGCTGCGTGGAAGCCTGGTCGATGGTGATCCCCTGGGTCGGCGTGCCGCTGGCCGATGTGCTGAAACGCTTCGAGCCGACCGCGGATGCCAAGTACGTGTATTTCGAAACCCTGATGGACCCCGAACAGATGCCCGGCCAGCGTGCACCGGTGTTGAACTGGCCCTACAAGGAGGGGCTGCGAATCGACGAGGCGATGAACCCGCTGTCATTGCTGGCAGTCGGCCTGTACGGCGAGGTGATCCCGAACCAGAACGGCGCCCCGGTCCGGCTTGTCGTGCCGTGGAAGTACGGCTTCAAGTCGATCAAGTCGATCGTCAAAATCAAATTCCAGCGTGCTATGCCGCCGACCAGCTGGAACGAAGCGGCAGCCCGCGAGTACGGGTTCTATTCCAACGTCAATCCGGCGGTCAGTCACCCCCGCTGGTCACAGGACAGCGAGCGCCGCATCGGTGAAATCTTCAAGCGCAAGACGCTGAAGTTCAACGGCTATGAGGAAGAAGTCGCCGGGATGTATGCGGACATGGACCTCAGGAAGTGGTACTAGGCGCACGGCCTGCATCCATGACAACCGGGACCGCCATGGACACGGCGGACGCGTCCCGGCAACTGTCGGATGACCAGCCCAGGAATGCCGCCAGCAGAGCGCGCCGCGATCCGATGGTCTGGATCATCAAGCCCGCCGTCTGGGTGCTGTGTCTGGCACCGCTGGCGTGGCTCGGCTGGCTGATTGCCGAAACCGTCTTTTTCAGCGGCCGCGGACTGACTGCCAACCCGGTGGAATTTCTGAACCGTTATCTGGGGGACTGGGCGCTGCGGTTTTTGCTGGTGGCACTGGCGGTGACACCGGTACGGATTCTGACCGGCTGGAAACAGGTCGTCCGGTTACGCCGCCTGCTGGGTCTGTTCGCGTTCTTTTACGTCGTTCTGCATGTTACCAATTACGTCGGCATTGATCAGTTCTTCAATTGGACGGCGATCTGGGAAGACATCATCAAACGCTGGTACATCACCGTCGGGATGGTGGCGCTATTATGCCTGATCCCGCTCGCGGTGACCTCGACCAAGGGTTGGATCAAGCGGATCGGCGGCCGCAACTGGAACCGCCTGCACAAGACCGTGTATATCGCCGGGGCCGCGGCGTGCCTGCATTTCTTCATGATGCGCAAGGGTTTGCAGTATGAACCGTTGATCTATGGCGCGATCTTCGCGGGGCTGATGGCGGTACGTGCGGTGGAACCGCTCAAACGGCGGTTTTCCCGTTCATAAGGGGGCGGTCTGGGTGTCGTCCGGCAGTGTCACGGTGACGGTCGTTCCTCGTCCGATCTGACTTTCGATATCGAGTTCGCCATTGTGTAACCTGACAAGGGCATCGACGATGGAAAGACCCAGTCCGGTCCCGCCTTCGGCGATATGAGCGGGGGTGTTCGAGCGGGAAAACGGTTCAGCAATCGTATCAATCTTATCCAGCGGAATACCGATACCCGTGTCGGTCACGCTGATCTGAACAGTCTCGCCCTGACGTTCGGCTTTCAGCGTGATCGTGCCGCCCGGTTCCGTGTATTTGACGGCGTTCGATAATAGATTCAGCACGATCTGCGCGACGGCCCGCTCCTCGGCGTAAATCAACAACGGGTCAGACGGCCAGACCTTGTTCAGGGTCTGTGCTTTGTCCCCCATTTCCTTTTCAAAACTCTGAACGCTCTGGTCCAGCAACTCCCCGAGATCGAAGGTTGTTGAATTGATTTCACGTTTTCCCGATTCAATCGTCGCGATATCGAGCATGTCGTTGATCAATGACAGAAGATGACGGCCGCTGGAGTAGATGGCCTGCAGGTAATTCTGACGCTTGGCCGCGGAGAGACCGGTGTCTTTTTCCATCATCAAAAGTTCGCTGAAACCGAGGATTGCGTTCATCGGGGTCCGCAGTTCATGGCTCATGGTTGCCAGGAAATTGGATTTTGCATTATTGGCACGGACGGCCTCATGAAAGGCGATCTGGCGCTCCTGCTCGGCAATCGCGCGTTCACGCTCGGTTTGCCGGCGCCGGTTTTCCCGGTTGAGCAGAACCGATCCCATAAAAATGCCGATAAACACGGCACTGCCGAACGGCGGTGTCATCGCCACCATCAGGTTCCAGCCGTTCTGCAAACTGCCGACAAGCAGGAACCCCGGCATGATGAAGGCGGCGGCAATCAGCGATGCGGCAGCGGTGGAAAACAGGTTCCGGTGGGTGTGTGGGTACAGATACATCAGGGTCCCGGCAATCGCTGCCAGCGTGACGCCGGTGACACCGGCCAGCACGCCCGCACCGCCCAGATAAGCTCTGAACAGGGCGGCCAGCACGGCGCTGACGATTGCTGAAACCGGTCCGCCGAAGGCGCCGCTGAGAGCGACAATCACGTTTCGCTGATCGACGATGACACCTTCGTGGACCGGGATTTTGACATACATGCAGATGATGGCGAAAAGCCCGAACATCGTGCCCATGAGAATCTGGCGCGTGAATTTGTCGATATGATCGAGCTTGTTGATCGTGACACCGTAAACGGCGACCAGCAGAATCAGGACGACGAGATTGTTCAACAGCCCGAGAAAGAGCTCCGCACCAGATACCATATCGGGTTTTCAGACCTTTAATTGCTCGAATATTGCTCAATAAGTGGATTCCGCCATAAAATCCGGAGGCTTGTCGAGTATCTGATTATACGTAGTCGGTTGGCTCGCTGTCCGGGCTGCGCGGGCGCTTTGTCTCGGTTGGTGCCGATCAAGCGGCGTTCTCAGAATTGGTCTCACGTGCCAGTTGTTGTTCGCGGCGGAAAATATAGAAGCCGCTCCCGGCGATGATTGCCGCGCCCAGGACGGTATAGCCGTCCGGCAGATTGGCGAAGACCAGAAAGCCGAAAAGCGTGGCCCACACCAGACCCGAATAAGCGAACGGCATCAGCGCCGACGGCGGCGCTGAACGGAAGGCCTGGATCAACGTGTAATGACCCAGTGCCCCACAGAACCCCATCGCGGCCATCACGGCCCAATCGATTGCCGTCGGCGGCTGCCAGGCCACCGGGACGGCAGCGGATGACAGCACCGTGCCGACCAGTGCGGTATAAAAGAGTGTCGTGAAGGCACTGTCGGTTTCCCGGAGCATTCTGGTGGTCAGCTGATAGAGCGCATTGGTTACGGCCGCGGCGACAAAGTAGAGCGCGGCCAATGGCACCTCGCCGAGACCGGGTCGGACGATGATGAGGGCGCCGATCAGGCCGACGATGACGCCGATGGTCCTGCGCAGGCCAATCGTTTCCTTGAGCAGCGGCACGGACAGCGCCGTCACCAGAATAGGTGACAGAAACATGATCGAGCTCGCCATGGCGAGGGGCAGCTCGCGGATGCCGACAAAGAACAGAAACGTGGTCACGAGCAGTAATGCCGAACGAAATACCTGCAGGCCGGGACGTTCCGTCCCCCAGACGCGGCGGATGCGTGACCCCAGAAAAACGGCAACCGCAATAAAGTGAAAAAAGAACCGCCCCCACACCACCTGAGTCAGCGGGAGCGTCTCCATCAGGATTTTTCCGCAGGTATCGATCAGGATGAACAGCAGCGTTGTCGCCAGCATCAGCACGATGCCGCGCGGCACGTTCTCGTCCCGAAGAGCAGCCGGCCGTGAGACGGGAAGAGCCATCAGGAATTCATTTCTTTTTAGTGCGCCTCGTCCCAGTTGGCGCCGGTGCCGATATCGACTTCGAGCGGTACGTTGAGGACGGCGGCGTTCTCCATCACGTCCTTGATCACGCTTTTGGTCTTGTCGATCTCGGCTTCAGGGACTTCGAAGATCAGTTCATCGTGGACCTGTAAAAGCATGCGCGCCCCCAGCTTTGCGTCTGCGAGCGCGGCGGGCACGCGGGTCATGGCGAGCTTGATGATATCCGCAGCGCCACCCTGGATCGGGGCGTTGATGGCGGCGCGTTCGGCATTCCCGCGCAGCGCCTGGTTCTTTTCGTTGATACCCCGCATGTGGCACTTGCGGCCGAACTCGGTTTCCACATAGCCCTGATCATGGGCCTGCTTCTTGGTCCGTTCCATGTAATCCTTGATACCCGGATAGCGTTCGAAATAGGCATCGATGTAGCGTTGCGCCTCGCCCCGGGGAATGCCCAGCTGCCGCGCCAGACCAAACCCGGAGATGCCGTAGATGATCCCGAAGTTGATCGCCTTGGCCTGACGCCGGACCATCGGGTCCATGCCCTCGATGGGGACGCCGAACACCTGGGCGGCAGTGATCGCATGTATGTCCTGACCGTCGGCAAAGGCCTGTTTCAGCACGTCGATGTCGGCGACGTGGGCCAGCAGTCGAAGCTCGATCTGCGAATAGTCCGCCGACATCAGCACATGGCCCTTGTCGGCAACGAAGGCCTGACGGATTTTGCGGCCTTCTTCGGAACGGATCGGAATGTTCTGCAGGTTCGGATCGTTCGACGACAGCCGTCCGGTCGACGTCACCGCCTGGCTGAACGAGGTATGCACGCGCCCGGTGTCGGGATTGATGGTTTCGACCAGCGCATCGGTATAGGTGCTTTTCAGTTTCTGCAGTTGCCGCCAGTCGAGAATGGTCTGCGGCAGTTCGTGTCCCTGAATGACAAGGTCTTCCAAAACGTCGGCGCTGGTGGAATAGGCGCCGGTCTTGCCTTTCTTGCCGCCTTCGAGCGACATCTCGTCGAACAGGATTTCACCGACCTGTTTCGGCGAGCCGACGTTGAACTCGCGGCCCGCAAGCTTCTGGGCATGTGTTTCAAGCTCGGCCATGCGCTTTTCGAAATCTGCGGAAAATGCCTTCAGTTTCTGGGCGTCGACCTTGATACCGGTGCGCTCCATTTCTTCAAGAATATAGACCAGCGGCCGTTCCAGACGCTCGTAAACACCGACCATGTGCTCGCGGGTCAGGCGCGGTTTCATCAGCCGGTGCAGACGGAGCGTCACGTCCGCGTCTTCGGCGGCGTAGGGGCCGGCAGTATCCAGCGGGACCTTGTCGAAGCTGACCGCGCTTTTGCCGGAGCCGGCGACGTCCTTGAACTTGATGGTTTCGATTTCAAGAAACCGCAGCGCAAGTTCGTCCATGCCGTGCCCGTGCAGACCGCCTTCGAGGACGTAGCTGAGCAGCATGGTATCGTCGACCGGGGCTACGTTGATGCCGTATCGGGCCAGTACCTGCATATCGTACTTGATGTTCTGGCCGACTTTCAGGATCGACGGGTCTTCGAGCATCGGCTTCAGCAGGGTAAGCGCGTCCTGCATCGGAATCTGTTCAGGGGCGTCGGCGTCCGTCGTCGCATCGCTGTCGCCGAGATCGAATGCCCCCTGTTCCCCGGCGCCGACATGGGCCAGCGGAATATAACAGGCCTTGCCCGGCTCCACACTGAGCGAGACCCCGACCAATCCGGCCTGCATGCTGGAAAGCGCATCCGTTTCCGTATCCACGGCGACGGTGCCGGCTTTTTCGGCGGCGGCGATCCAGGGCCTCAGATCCTCGATTTTCTGTACCACGGTATAATCGGTGTCCTGCGGCGCTTTTTCCGCTTCGATCACGCCGGGATCACCGGCATCGACGCCGTGCTTGGCGGAAATCGACGATACGAGGCTCTTGAATTCCTGTTCCTTGAGGAACGCCAGCAGCTTTTCCGGATCGGGCTGGCGCTTTCTGAAATCAGCCAGCGAGACGGTGATGGGGACATCGGTTTTCAGCGTCACCAGCTGTTTCGAAATACGGGCGAGGTCGGCCTGTTCGATCAGTTTTTCGCGGCGTTTCGGCTGCTTGATTTCTTCTGCTTTCGCCAGCAGTGTTTCCAGATCGCCGTACTGGTTGATCAGTTCCGCCGCGGTCTTGATGCCGATGCCCTGCACGCCGGGAACGTTGTCCGTGCTGTCGCCGGCCAGGGCCTGAACCTCGACCACCTTGTCCGGGCCGACGCCGAATTTTTCGATCACCTCGGCGGCACCGATGGACTTGTCCTTCATGCCGTCCCACAGGGTCACCCGGTCGTTGACGAGCTGCATCAGGTCCTTGTCCGACGACACGATGGTAACGTCCATGCCCTGTTCGGCGGCCTGTTCTGCATAGGTCGCGATCAGGTCGTCGGCTTCGTAGTTTTCCATCTGAATGGCGGGGACGTTCATCGCTTCCGTGGCTTCGCGGACCAGTGCAAACTGCGGGATCAGGTCCTCGGGCGGGTCGGGGCGATGCGCCTTGTATTCGGGATAGATATCGTTGCGGAAGGTCTTGCGGGCCTTGTCGAAAATAACCGCGACGTAATCGGCCTCGGTATCGTCGATGAGCTTCAGCATCATGCGGGTATAGATATAGACGGCATTTGTCGGGGTGCCGTCGGAGCGGGTCATCTGTCCGCGGCGGTTCGCCATGCCGGCAAAGTAGGCCCGGAAAATAAACCCGGAACCGTCAATAAGGAACAGGTGTTCGCGATCTTGTTCCGCCACGTCAGCCAACGCCGATCAATGGCCGGCGGCGACGTTGGCGCCCTCTTTCAGAACAAACCGCCTGGAGCAGTAGGGACAGACGGCATCAAGCGTGTCGTCATCGAGATGCAGATAGACGTTCGGGTGGCCAAGCGGGCCATTGCCGCCGTCGCAAGACACCGTCATGGTTTCAACCTCGATCGTTTCGTCGTCCATGTCTTCCTCCGTCCGCGCGAAGCGGCATCATACAGTCCCGCCCGCCATGATGCCAATGACTAAGGGGCGTCCGGCGGGACGAAAAGGTGTGTTCTCAACCGTCGATGAAGCGGCCCAGCCGCACCGCCGAGCCACCGGGACCAAGCCGCTTCGACGGCATGATCAGCACGCAGTTGTCATAGGGGGTCAGCACTTCCTCGTCACCATCATGCGCGAGCAGGGTGCCCGCTTTTTCAATGACCTCAAAACCCTGGAATTCCTTCACGAAGCGGAAATTATCAGACTTGATGGTGACCGGACCGGAGACCTCGATAAACTGTTGCGGTTCGGGATCTGCGCCGACGTGCGGCGCAATGTCGTCCGCCGTCAGGGTGCCGGTGTGTGCCAGGAAACGGAACAGGGATTCCTTGGCCACGGTTTCACTGGGCTGTTCCCAGTGCTGGCCGCATTCCACCAGCAGGGAATTCTTGTGGCTGTCGGGATTGATGAAATCGCCGTAATCGCGCATCCGCTTGCCCGCTGCATGGCCATGGTCGGATACGACGATGTGGGGCACGCCGGTGCCACGCGCCAGATCGCGGCCCTTGGGCAGCGGCCCGGAAAGCACCAGCGCGGCGGTCTTTTTCTGCATGGAATGAATATCGAGCAGGTAATCCGCCTCGGCGACGAACGGGCGGAAAGCGCGTGCCCGGGTCAGTTCCTGTGACTGCCGGTCGCTATCCAGAACGTCTTCGGACCAGACCCGGTTGAAGTCCTCGTCAATGAAGCGGGACACGGTCGGGTCGGCGGGATCGAAACTCAGATACGCCTCGACGTTGCAGAATGCCAGCGTCAGCTTGCCGGTGCGTGGCTTAAGGCCGGTCTTGAAGAAATAATCCAGTGCGATGGCGCCGCAGATTTCGTTGCCGTGCACGACGGCGGTGACCATCGCATGCGGACCGGCAACGCCGGAATCAAAGGTCGTGACATAATCGAGACCGGTGTTGCCGGTTTTGTACGCGGAAATATCAGGTGCTGTCAGTTCGATCGGATATTCGTTTTCAACACGCGGCGTCACGGCGTTCTCCTGTCAATGGTTCGGTAGGGAAATGTGCCCCAAGCGAGAGAAGTGTCAAGCTTGTCCGTCCAGCCGCCAGGCGGCAACGCTGCGTTTCAGATAGGCGAAGAACGCCCGACCCAGCCAGTTCGGTGCGGATTCCAGCGGAAAAACCGCGAACATGTTGTGTTCATACTTGGGCGCGAAGGGACGCACCGTCAGTTGGCCTGTAAAGTCGGCAAGTACCGGAAACGGGTTGATGACGGTCACGCCCAGACCCGCAGCCACACACTCACAGGCAGAATGGTTTGTCGTCGTCTCGACGACGATATTTCGGGCGACGCCGGCGCGGTCGAATATCCGGTCGACGCCGTGACGGGCGCGCATGCGGCTGGAAAGGGCGATGAAATCCATGTCCTGCAGGTCTTCCGGTCTGATCTCCGTTTTCGCCGCCAGCGGATGATCGGGGGGCATGACGCAGACGGACCGGGTCACCAGCAGCGATTCCATCCGCACGCCGGGGTGGCTCAAGGTGTTGGTGATGATTGCGAGGTCCCCTTCCGAGGACGCGATGGCGTCCAGTGCCTCATGACTGGAAACGACGCGCAGTTCGATCAGCACCGACGGATGGGCCTGCTTGAACTCAACGATCATCGGTGTGACGAAATGACTGCAGAAACTGGGCGGCGCCAGAACCCGGAGCCGGCCGCCGCGAATGGCATGGGCGGAATCGGCAAATCGCCGCACCTGATCAAGACCGTCGAACAGGGTGTCCAGCTGGGCATCCAGCGCGATTGCTTCCGCCGTCGGCATCAGCCGGCCGTTCTGACGCATGAACAGAATCATGCCCATGCGTTCCTCGGTCTGCGCCAGGGTCCGGCTGATCGTCGGCTGGGAAACGCCCAGCCGCTGGGCGGCGGCCGTCGCCGACCCGGTGGCCAGCGTGGTCCTGAATATCTCAAGTTCACGTAAGGATGGCAGTTCAATCATGGCGTGGGACCCCGGTAGTATTCATATATCAAATACGAATATGTATAAAACGTATTGCAAAGTCTATTTGTGATATTTCGCGAACGTGTCATCATTCTTGTTGAAGTCGGCAAAAAGCCGCTACGAAATTATAAAGAAGCCGGATGCCGCATCATGTGCATCCATCACAAGACAGGGAGCTCTGACTATGTATCTAAAGAAATCTCTTATCGTTGGCGCGGTCGCGGCATTGCTCAGCATGCCGTCCATGGCCGGCGCCGAAACCCTGACGATCGGTTCAGGGTCCGAACCGTCGTCGGTTGACCCGCATTATCACAATCTGACCCCGAACAACTCGATGGCGGCGCACATCTTTTCACGCCTCATCGAACAAGATGAAAAGCAACGCCTGACACCGGGCCTGGCGACATCGTGGAAGCCGATCAATGACCTGACGTGGGAATTCAAGCTGCGCAAGGGCGTGAAGTTCCATGACGGTTCCGATTTCAACGCCGATGACGTGATGGCCACCGTCAAGCGTGCGCCGAATGTGCCGAACTCGCCGTCCAGCTTTGCGCTGTATCTGAAGGGCAAGACCTTCGAGAAGATCGACGACTACACGATCCACATCACGACCGAGAGCCCGTACCCGCTGATGGCGGTTGACGTGTCGACCATTCACATCATTTCCGATGCCGCCGTCGATGCATCCACGGAAGACTTCAATTCCGGTAAGGCTTCCGCCGGCACCGGCCCGTACAAATTCGTGGAATGGGTGCCGGGTGACCGTCTGGTGCTTGAGCGTTACGAGGACTACCACGGTGACAAGCCGGAATGGGACAAGGTCGTTTACAAGCCGATCAAGTCCGGCCCGTCCCGCGTCGCGGCCCTGCTGGCCGGTGACGTCGATTTTATCGACAACGTCCCGACCATCGATATCAAGCGCCTTGAGAAAGAACCCAATCTTTCTTTGAGCCAGGGGATTTCGAACCGGATCATCTATCTGCACATGGACCAGTTCCGTGAAGACACCCCGGACATCACCGCCAAGGACGGCTCGAAGATCAAGAATCCGCTTCTCGATCCGAACGTCCGCAAGGCGCTGTCCAAGGCCATCAGCCGTGAGCTGATCGTCGAGCGTGTCATGGAAGGCGTGGCCATTCCGGCCGGTCAGCTGCTGCCCGAAGGCTTCTTCGGCGTCAGCCCGAACCTGAAGCCGGATGCCTATGATCCGGAAGGCGCCAAGAAGATGCTCGCCGACGCCGGTTACCCGGATGGCTTCAAGATGAAGGTCCACGGTCCGAACGACCGCTACATCAACGACGCCAAGATCCTCGAAGCCGTGGCGCAGATGTTCTCGCGCATCGGCATCGAAACGTCCGTTGAGACAATGACCAAGTCGGTGTTCTTCAAGCGCGCTTCGCGGGGCGGTCCGGACAACACGCCGGAATTCAGCTTCGTGCTGGTCGGCTGGGGCTCGGGTACCGGTGAAGCTTCTTCGCCGCTGAAGTCCCTGCTTGCCACCTATGACAAGGACCGCGGCATGGGGGCCTCCAACCGGGGCCGTCACTCGAACCCGGAAATGGACAAGGTTCTGGATGAAGCGCTTGCCACCGTCGATGACGATAAGCGCGCCATGCTGCTCGCCAAAGCCACGGACATCGGCATCGGCGAAGATCAGGGCATCATCCCGCTGCACTACCAGGTCAACACCTGGGCGGCGAAAAAAGGGCTCAAGTACAATGCCCGTACGGATGAACGCACCTACGCCATGGGTGTTGTCTCCAGGTAACGTCCGCATCTAGGGCTGCCGGGGCGGATTATCCGCTCCGGCAGTGCTTTTTGGCGTGTAGGGGGTTCGCGGTGTCCGTATTCATTATCCGGCGCTTGCTGCAGAGCGTGATCGTGGTCGCGGTGATGTCGCTGATCGTGTTCGTCGGCGTCAATGTCGTCGGCGATCCCGTCGACATGCTGATCAACCCGGAAGCCGATCAGGCGGAAATCGCCCGTGTCATCAGCGATCTCGGTCTCGACCGGCCCCTGCACGAACAGTATTTCTATTTTGTCGGCAACGCCTTCCAGGGCGATCTCGGCAAGTCCTTCATTTTCGGCGAGTCGGCCCTGAAGCTGATTGTCCAGCGCATTCCCGCCACCTTCGAACTTGCCCTGTCGGCCCTGTTGATGGCGATCATCATCGGCGTGCCGCTCGGTGTCTATGCCGGGATGCGGCCGAATGCGGTTTCGTCCAGAACCATCATGGCCGGCTCGATCCTCGGCTTTTCCCTGCCGACCTTCTGGGTCGGCTTGATGATGATCATGGTGTTCGCGGTGATGCTGGGCTGGCTGCCGTCGACGGGGCGTGGCGATACGGTCACGGTTCTTGGGATCGAGGTCAGTTTTCTGACAACCGACGGGCTCCGCCACCTGCTCATGCCGGCGCTCAATCTGGCGCTGCTGAAGATTTCACTGGTGATCCGTCTGGCCCGGGCGGGGACCCGTGAAGCCATGCATCAGGATTACGTCAAGTTTGCCCGCGCCAAGGGGCTCAGCGAAACCCGCGTCATCATGGTCCACGTCCTGAAAAACATCATGATCCCCGTGGTCACGGTGCTCGGTCTTGAATTCGGCAGCCTGATCGCGTTTTCGGTGGTGACCGAAACCGTGTTCGCATGGCCCGGCATGGGCAAGCTGCTGATCGACTCGCTGCACAACCTCGACCGGCCGATCATCGTCGCCTATCTGATGATCATCGTGCTGGTCTTCGTGATCATCAATCTCCTCGTCGATGTACTGTATTCCGTTCTCGATCCCCGGGTGCGGATCAAGGATGCTGGCCAATGAGCGATACCACCGAACAGGCCGTTGCCGCCCCGATCAAGGTCGAAACGCCGCTGCAGCGGTTCGTGTCGGATTACGCTGATAACAAGATCGCAGTCGTGGCGTTCTTCGTGCTGCTCGGGATTATTTTCATTGCCGTGTTCGCGCCCTTGATCTCGCCGACGGATCCTTATGATCTTGCCAAGGTCAGTATCTTCGACAGCAAGCTGGAACCCGGCACCAAAAGCATGGACGGCGTCACCTTCTGGCTCGGCACCGACAGTGCCGGGCGCGACCTGCTCAGTTCCATTTTTTACGGCCTGCGGATCAGCCTGGGCGTCGGCGTGATGTCCGGCATCATCGCACTGTGTATCGGCAGCTTGATCGGCCTGACCGCGGCGTTTTACGGCGGCAAGGTCGACACGCTGATTATGCGGATCGTCGATATCCAGCTGTCGTTCCCGGCCATTCTGGTGGCGCTGATCCTGATCTCGGTGCTCGGCACGGGTGTCGACAAGGTAATCATCGCTCTGGTGATGGTGCAGTGGGCCTACTATGCACGGACCGTCCGCGGCTCGGCGCTGGTTGAACGCAACAAGGAATATATCGAAGCCGCCACCTGTCTCGGCCTCGGCAACAGCCGCATCGTGCTGCGGCATCTGCTGCCGAACTGCCTGCCGCCGCTGATCGTCGTCGGCACCGTGCAGACGGCGCATGCGATTTCGCTCGAAGCAACGCTCAGCTTTCTTGGTGTCGGTCTGCCGATCACCGAGCCGTCGCTGGGGCTGCTCATTGCAAACGGATTTGAAGTCATGCTGAGCGGTCTGTACTGGGTCAGCTTCTTCCCCGGTATCGCGCTGCTGATCACCATCGTTTCGATCAATCTGGTCGGCGACCAGTTGCGCGATGTCCTGAACCCGAGGCTGCAGAAATGACCGGCACCCCTCCGACCCTCGATGTGCGGGAACTGAAGACGCACTTCTTTACCAAGGCCGGTGTCGCGCGTGCCGTGGACGGGGTCAGCTTTTCCGTCGGCAAGGGCGAAGTCGTCGGCCTTGTCGGTGAATCCGGTTCCGGCAAATCCGTCACCGGGTTTTCCGTTATCGGACTGGTCGACCCGCCGGGCCGCGTGGTGTCGGGTGAAGTGCTGTTCAAAGGGCAGAATCTGCTCGATCTCGACGAAGAAGGCATGCGCAAGCTGCGCGGCAACCGTATCGCGATGATCTTCCAGGATCCGATGATGACCCTGAACCCCGTGCTGCGCGTCGATACGCAGATGGTCGAAACGATCCGCGCGCACGACAAGTCGGTCAGCAAAGCCGATGCCCTGGCACGTGCCCGCGATGCATTGGGGCAGGTCGGCATCCCGGCCCCGGATGAACGGCTGCGCTCCTATCCGCACCAGTTCTCGGGCGGCATGCGCCAGCGCGTCGCCATCGCCATCGCATTGCTGAACAAGCCGGACCTGATCATTGCCGACGAACCGACGACGGCGCTGGATGTGACGATTCAGGGGCAGATTCTCTATGAAGCGCAAAAGCTGTGCCGCGAAACCGGCACCTCGATGATCTGGATTACCCACGATCTTGCCGTGGTCGCGGGTCTTGCCGATAAGATCTGTGTCATGTACGGCGGGCGTATCGTGGAGCAAGGCAGCATTGATGATGTGCTCGATCATCCGGTGCATCCCTATACACGTGGTCTGCTTGGCTCCGTGCCCGGCCATAACACCCGTGGCCAGCGTCTGTACCAGATTCCCGGCATGGCGCCGTCGCTACTGAATCTGCCCCAGGGCTGTGCCTTCCAGGCACGCTGTCCGCGCGCCGATGACGCCTGCAATGTCGAGCCTGAAATAACCGAACCGGTCGCGCAGCGGGCGGTTCGCTGTTTCCATCCGCATCTGGATGAGAACGAGGAGATCGGTGCATGAGCGAGACCATGCTGCAGATCGATAACCTGACCCGGAACTTCGTCAAGAAGCTCGACCTTGCCGGACGGCTGGCGCAAAAACTCGGTTCCAGCATCCGCGAGGAAGTCGTGCACGCAGTCGACGGCGTATCGTTCTCCATTGAAAAGGGCGGGGTGGTCGGCCTCGTCGGTGAATCCGGGTGTGGCAAATCGACACTCGGGCGCATGATCGCTGGCATTCTGCCGCCGACGTCGGGGCGGATCGTCTACAAGGATGTGGCACTCACCGACATGAACCAGCAGGAGGCCCGGCGCGCGGCGCTGGAAATCCAGATGATATTCCAGGACCCGTTCGCCAGTCTCAATCCCCGCATGCGGGTTGTCGACATCATTGGCGAAGCGGCCGTCGCGCACGGTTTCGCCAAACAATCCGAAATTCATGATTATGTCAGCGAGGTGATGCAGCGGGTCGGTCTCGATCCCGAATACCGCCGCCGCTATCCGCATCAGTTCTCAGGCGGCCAGCGCCAGCGGATCGGCATTGCCCGTGCACTTGCCGTGCATCCCGAATTTCTGGTCTGCGACGAAGCCATTGCCGCGCTGGACGTGTCGATCCAGGCGCAGGTCATCAACCTGTTCATGGATCTCCGTGAAGAGCTGGACCTGACATATCTGTTCATCAGTCACGATCTGTCGGTGGTCGAGCATATCTCCGACCGGGTGGTGATCATGTATCTGGGGCGCATCGTCGAAATCGCTGAAACCGACGAATTGTTCCGCGAGCCGAACCATCCCTATACGAGTGCGCTGTTGAACGAAGTGCCGCGCGTCGATCAGCGCGGTCTGGATTATAAGCCGGTCGAAGGTGAAATTCCGTCGCCGCTGGACCCGCCCAGCGGGTGCCACTTCCATCCCCGTTGCCCGCACGCGATGGACCGGTGCAAGGCCGAACGCCCTGTATTGCGTGAAATTGCCCCCCGCCGCTGGTCGGCCTGTCATCTCAACGACGGAACCTGACCATGACCGAACCTGTCATCGTGACCCTGCCGGGAACCGGCACGGAACCGCTTCCTCTTGTGTTCGACAGCCCGCACAGCGGCTTCGCATTCCCCGAGGACATGAAGCCGACCATATCCCTGGACATCCTGCGTCAGAACGAAGATGCGTTCGTCGATGCCCTGTTCGGGCACGTGCCGGTGCTGGGTGCGGTTTTGGTCAAGGCGACGTTTCCGCGCACGTACATTGACCCCAACCGCTCGACCGAGGATGTCGAGGTTGCGGCGATCGACGGCGAATGGCCCGGGCCCGTGCACAACAGTATCAAGACGAACCGCGGCGCCGGGCTGATCTATACGCGTATCCACGGCGAAAAGCCGATCTACGACCGCAAGCTGAGCGTTGCCGAAGTGAAGGCACGGATCGACAATTACTGGCATCCGTATCATGACGCCCTGCAAAAGCAGCTGGATCGACTGCACGGCGATTTCGGGGCGGTCTGGCACATCAACTGCCACTCCATGCCGGCCCGGGGCAACAAGCACATGGAAGACGGGGATTCCGAGCGCGCCGATTTCGTGCTGGGGGATCGCGACGGCACGACCTGCGATGCCGCCTATACCGAGGTGGTCCGTGATTATCTCGCCGGGCGCGGATACAGCGTTTCCGTGAACTGGCCGATGAAGGGTGTCGAACTGGTCCGCAAGCACGGCCGCCCTCAGGAATCCCGGCACAGTCTGCAGATCGAGGTTAACCGGCGGCTTTACATGGACGAGAAAGCCATCGCCAAGAATGATCTGTACCCCGAGACGGCGGCGGTTATCGCCGACATGAATGCCGTCATCGCGGCCTTTGTGCGTGAGCGCTGCACCGTTTGATCCCGGCGGCCTATTCTTTTATAAGGGCGGCACGTCGAACCAGAAGCGGACCAGATTGATATGGATACCATCCAGTTTACCGTCCACGAATTCGTGACCCTGATGGGCATACTGAACGAGCGCGTCCGCGACGGCGACGGCGTGCCTGCGACGTCCGTCTGGCACAAGTGGAAGAAACGCTACCAGGACCTGGACAAGGAACTGGAAAAGCTCGACATGATGGATCGTGCCGACATGCTGTTCGACGGCAAGGTCAAGTTCGAGGATGTGCCGAAGGACGATATTCAGGAAGTGCTGACGCTGGTCGATGATCATATCGCGCACGAACAGTCCCTGATCGATGAAAACGATCCCGACGCCGATCCTGAAGAGGTCGAAATCTGGCAGACCCTGCGGGCGCGCCTCGAAACATCACTCGACTGGGACGGCTGAACGTACCGGGGGTGCAATGCTCCGTAAGATTTTCTGGGACGACCCGTATCTGACGGAACTCGACACCCGCATCGCCGATGTTGAAGGTGATCATGTCACGCTGTCCGAAACGATTTTCTATGCATTCTCCGGCGGCCAGGAAAGCGACAGCGGACGCATTGCCGGGTTTCCCGTCCTGAACGCCTCGATCCGTGGCGACGACATAATATATACGTTGCCGACTGATCACGGACTGTCTGCCGGGCAGCCTGCTCGCGTCGAGATCGACTGGCCGCGCCGCTATCGTTTGATGCGTTTGCATTTCGCCGCCGAGATCGTTCTGGAACTGGTCTGCAAGCATTTCGGCGATATCGAACGCATCGGCGCGCATATCGCTGAAGAAAAGGCACGGATCGACTTCGCCCTTGCCGAGAGTATCAAACCCTATCTGGATGGGCTTTCACGCGACGCCAATGCCATCATCGCCGCCGACATGGCGATCACCAGCGCCTTCAGCGACATCGCCGCCGGGCGGCGTTACTGGAAGATCGCAGGCTTCGGCGAGGTGCCGTGCGGGGGTACGCATTTGAAGCGGACCGGTGAGGTCGGCGACATCTCGCTCAGACGCAAGAACATCGGCGGCGGCAAGGAACGTGTAGAGGTTCTCGTCTCAACGTGATGCCCCTCTCTTCCTATGGGAGAGGGCAGGGGAGAGGGGATTACTTTGCAGCCTTGGTGATTGCCTCCGTGCTGATCCGATAGCGCTCATAAAGTGCCGGCAGATCACCGCACTGACCGAATTCATCGACGCCCAGCGGCTCGACCCGGCGTCCGTCGACGGACCCCAGCCATGCGAGGGCGGCAGGATGACCATCGAGCACCGTCACCAGCGGTTCCCCCTTCGGCGCATCGGCCAGCAACTCGGCAATCCATGCCTTGTCGCCATGCCGGCGCCAGTCCGCGAACAGGCGGTCGGCGGAGGTAATGGCCAGCAGACCGGCGCCCTTGATTGCCGCCGCGGCGGCTTCGGCTTCCGGTGCAATGGCGCCCGCGTAAACGATGACCGGTGCATTCTTGCCGGCCGGTTTCTGGCGCCAGTAAGCGCCTTTGCGGATACCTTCGCTGAGGTCCGGGGTCATCTCGCGTTTGGGCTGGCTCAGCGGGCGGGTCGACAGGCGCAGATACACGGAACCGCCGTCGTCAGCCTGCATGTATTCAAAGCCCCAGGCCATGATCTCGGCCAGTTCGTCGGCATAGGCCGGCTCGAACGACGTCAGGCCCGGCTGACCCATACCGATCAGCGGGGTCGAGATGCTCTGGTGCGCACCGCCCTCGGGGGCCAGCGTGATGCCGGCCGGGGTGGCGACGACCATGAACCGCGCATCCTGATAGCAGGCGTAGTTGAGCGCATCGAGACCGCGGGCAATAAACGGATCATAGAGCGTGCCGATCGGCAGCAGCCGTTCTCCGAAGATCGAATGCGACAGGCCGAGTGCGCCCAGCATCACGAACAGGTTGTTCTCGGCGATGCCCAGTTCGATGTGCTGACCGGCGGCGTTGAATTCCCATTTCTGTGCCGACGGGACCTGCTGGGCGCGGAACGTGTCGGCCCGGTCCTCGCGGGCGAACAGGCCGCGCCGGTTGACCCAGCCGCCGAGGTTCGTCGACTGCGTCACGTCGGGCGACGTGGTGACGATACGCGACGCCAGTTCGGATTTCTTGTCACCGGCAAGCTCGTACAGAACCTTGCCGAAGGCTTCCTGCGTCGACGCGGTTTCCTTGACCGGGCAGGTCAGTGTTTTCGGCACTTTGATTTTGTCGGCTTTGTACCTGCGGCGGCCTTCACGGTTGAACGGCACCTGATCAAGGAAGCCCTTCAAGGCCTCGGCACGGTCATCCATGCCTGCGAACGGCGCCCATTCCTGACCCTCGGCGATGCCGAGCTTGGTGCGGAACCCCTCCACCTGTTCGGCGTTCAGGATGCCGGCGTGGTTGTCCTTGTGACCCGCCAGCGGCAAACCCCAGCCCTTGATGGTGTAGGCAATGAAGCACGTCGGTGTTTCGGTCTGCGAGGCTTCGTCGAACGCTTCCATCAGGGTTTCCAGGCAATGACCGCCGAGGTTGGTCATCAGGTTCTGCAAGGCGTCATCGTCGTAGCTTTCAATCAGCCGAAGCGCATCGTTGTCGCCGTCTAAATCCTTATTCAGCTGGGCCCGCCAAGCGGCCCCACCGCGGAACGTCAGCGCCGAGTAGAGATCGTTGGGGCAATCGCTGATCCAGTGGCGCAGCCGTTTGCCGCCCGGACGCTCGAAAGCTTCCATCATGCGCTTGCCGTACTTGATGGTGATGACGTTCCAGCCGGTGGTGCGGAACACCCGGTCGATCAGACGGAACATCTGGTCGGGGACAACGCCGTCGAGGCTCTGGCGGTTGTAGTCGACAATCCACCAGCAGTTCCGAAGCCCGTGTTTCCAGCCCTCCCACAGTGCCTCGTACATGTTGCCTTCGTCCATTTCGGCGTCGCCGACCAGCGCGACCATGCGGCCGGGGTCTCGATCGGCAACACTGTCGACGTGACGGCGCAGGTAATCCTGGGTCATCGACAGGAACGACGTCATCGCCGGCCCCATGCCGACGGACCCGGTCGAGATATCAACGTCGTCCGCGTCCTTGGTGCGCGACGGATAGCTCTGTGCGCCGCCGAAGGCGCGGAAGTTCTCGAGGTTTTCCTTGGTCTGATGGCCCAGCAGATACTGGATGGCATGGAACACCGGGCTGGCGTGCGGCTTGACGGCGACCCGGTCCTGCGGGCGGAGCGCCGACATGTAGAGTGCGGTCAGGATCGCCACCGACGAGGCACACGATGCCTGGTGGCCGCCGACCTTGAGACCGTCCTTCTTTTCACGGACGTAGTTGGCGTGGTGAATGGTCCACGTCGAAAGCCACAGAATTTTCTGCGCCAGGTCTTCCATGCACTGCAGTTTATGCGCGGGATCGTTCGTCGGTGGTTCGTCAAAGGGGGCCATGATCAATCTCCTCTGCCATCACTATAGCGCAGCAGGCGAAACAGATCATTGCGATGTATGCCTTTAATCGTATAATTTGAGCAATAATCATAAACTTTTAATATAATAATGGATCAATCATGCCACAAATAGCCCTAGATCAGATCGATCAGCGAATTCTTGCCGCCTTGCAGGCCAATGCCCGCCTCAGCAATGTCGAACTGGCCAACCAGGCCGGGCTGTCGCCGTCGCCCTGCCTCCGGCGGGTGCGCGGCCTCGAAGAGGACGGCGTCATCAAGGGGTATGCGGCGCTGGTTGATCAGGAAGCGGTCGGGCTGCCGGTCAGCGTTTTCGTGATGGTCAGTCTGGAACGCCAGGTGGAGCAGGCACTGGAGATTTTCGAGGCCCGGGTCAGCGCTCTCCCGGAAGTGATGGAGTGTTATTTGATGACCGGCGACAGTGACTATCTACTGCGTGTCGTGACCCGGGACCTGCAGGCGTATGAACGCTTTCTGATGCACCAGCTGACCAAGTTTCCGGGGGTCAGCAGCATCAAGTCGAGCTTCGCGCTGAAACAGGTCGTCTACCGCACGGCGCTGCCGATCACCGGGGAGACGTGATTTATTTGAGGAGACACGCGTGAACCGCATACGAGCAAACCTCTGCATATTCCTGTTTCTGTTTGCAGCATTTCCCCTTTCCGCCGCCCCTGTTAAGGAAGTTTGGCCCGATTTTACGCAAAATAAGCCCGATTCAGGCGTTTTAGTGAATCACGCCGAATGGGGCCGGTTTCTGGCGACATATGTTAAGGACGATCCCGAAGGTCTGAACCGGGTCGACTATGCCGGCGTGAGCGAAACGGACAAAAAAGCCCTCGCGGAGTATCTGCAGATACTGGCGGCGACACCGGTCTCGTCCCTGAACCGGGGCGAGCAGCAGGCCTACTGGATCAATCTGTATAACGCGCTGACGGTGCAGGTGATCCTCGATCATTATCCCGTCTCATCGATCCGCGACATCGATATTTCACCGGGCCTGTTTACGAACGGGCCATGGGGAAAGAAGCTGATCGAGATCGAGGGTCGGCCGGTAAGTCTGGATGACATCGAACATCGAATCCTGCGGCCGATCTGGAACGATCCGCGCATACATTACGCCGTCAACTGTGCCTCCGTCGGCTGCCCCGATCTGATCGCCCGGGCTTATACGGCAGCGGATATGGATGCGCTTCTGGACGCCAATGCCGCCGCTTACATCAACAGCCCGCGCGGCGTGCGTATCGCATCCGGGGGAGATGTCATCGTATCGTCGATCTATGACTGGTTCGCCGAAGACTTCGGCGGTACGGAACAAGGCGTACTCGACCATCTTCGCAGCTACGCACGGGGAGAGATCAAAAAGGCTTTGGCACAGGCGACGGAAATCGAAGACTATGAATACGACTGGTCGCTCAACGGCCTCTAGAACAAAATCAGTTATGAGGATATTCCCCTGACAACACGCATCCCAGAAGCCGAGCTTTCGGCGCTTGCCACCCGTGCGCTGGCCCGTGCCGGCCTGTCCGATGCGGACGCTATAACCGTCGCCGGGGTGTTGATCCAGGCCGATATGATGGGTATTTCGACGCATGGCATGGTGCGGCTCAGCCCCTATACGGAAAGGCTCCGCAACGGCGCGGTCGACCCGAAAGCCGTGCCGGCGGTAGATCAGCGGGCCACCTCCCTGGCCCTCGTCGACGGCAATAACGCGCACGGCCCGGTCGTCGCCTCGGCGGCGCTGGAAGCGGCGATGCGTATCGCCGGCGAGACCGGGATCGCCTACGTCGGCTGCCGGGGCAGCAATCATCTGGGGGCGCTGGTGCCCTATGCGCTCAAGGCCTGCGAAGCCGGGTACGTGATGCTGGCCGGGACCGGTGCGTCGGCGACGATGCCGCCGTTCGGCGGCGCGGAGGCCCGGATCGGCAACAACCCGTTGTGCGTCGCCGCACCCTGTCCCGAAGGCCCGCACTTCATTCTCGATATGGCGATGAGCGTCGCAGCACGCGGCAAGATCCGCGCCGCCCGGGACGCGGGCCAGTCCATCCCCGAAGGCTGGGCCGTCGATGCGGCCGGCCAGCCGACCACCGACCCGGTCCGCGCACTTGACGGTTTTCTTGTCGCCGTTGGCGGGCACAAGGGCTCGGGCCTGTCCATGGCCAGCGATATCCTTTCGGACGTCTTGGCCGGGGCGCGGTTCCTGACCGGAATTTCGTCGTGGACCGACAACATCGATGCGCCGCAGCAACTCGGCCATTTCTTTCTGCTGATCGATCCGGCGCGGCTGATCGGACGGGATGCGTTCGCCAAAGCCATGGCGTCGTTCAGCGACACCGTGCGCTCGGCTACGCCCGCCGATCCGAAGGTGCCGGTGATGCTGCCGGGTGAGCGCGAACAGACGATGATGGCCGAGGCTGCCCGTCTCGGGGTGCCGCTCAAGGATGACATACTTGAGCAGGTGAAAGCGCTGGCGGACGCATAAGGTCTTGTTGAAGGATCACTCGAGCACGAGACGGCGGATCAGCCCCCGCGAGAGTGCGGCGGTATCATCGCTGTCCCCGGAAATCCCGATATAAGCGATGCCCGGCGGCGGCGTACCGAACGCCGCTTTATAATCGGCGGCCAGATCGACACTTTCGGATTTCCAGGTTTCTGTCGGCGCGGCGGCGGTCTGTTTGACGATCAGCCGGCCGCTGTCGGGAAAATGCGGATGCGCGATGTTCAGTTCCGCCGCGCCGCCCCACACATAGTTGAGCACGTTCCCGGCGGCGAGAGGCGAGACCATGGCCTTCAGTTTCGAGGTCATCGATCCGTCTGTGAAGGCGACATAGATCGACAGCATGCGGTCGTCGCCGTCGGTTTTTGAAAGATCCGTCGCTGCCAGGGCGTCGATCACCTGCCAGTCCCAGCGCATCCGGGTCGCGTGCACGGGCTCGTCGGCGATTTTCAGATACAGCACGCTGGAACTTTTGTCGGCGGCGATTTCCATGGCGTCATCGGTTGCGGCCAGAAACGTGGTCTCGGGGATGCCCTTGAAGCTGAGCATGTCCCACCCGGCCGGGTTCAGGTCCGGGATGATCGGCAGAGGGGTGTCGGCAACGGCATTCCCGCTGAACACGAGCATCCCGCAAAGCACGGTGATCCTGGCGGCAAGTCGATACCTCTGCATACCGGTATTAGGGATCAACACCGGCAAACACGCAAATCACGCGGCGGTGAGACTCATTCGTTGTCCTGCTTGATCGCGTCGAGCACGGCGTCGGTGACCTCGCGCGTGTTCGCCTTGCCGCCGAGATCGGCGGGCAGGTGGGTGCCGTCGCCGGTGACCCGTTCAATCGCCTTCATCAGCCGCGCCGCCGCTGCGACCTCGCCCTGCTGTTCCAGAAGCATGGCCCCGGACCAGAACGTGCCCAGCGGATTGGCGATGCCCTTGCCCATGATGTCGAACGCCGAGCCGTGGATCGGCTCGAACATGGACGGTGCATCACCCTCGGGGCGCAGGTTGCCGGTCGGCGCGATGCCGAGCGAACCGGAAAGCGCGGCGGCCAGATCGGAAAGTACATCGGCGTGCAGGTTGGTGGCGACCACGGTATCGATGGTTTCAGGCTTCAACACCATGCGTGTGGTCATGGCGTCGACCAGCATCTTGTCGGTGGTGACGTCCGGATAATCGCCTTTAATCTCCTCGAACACCGCATCCCAGAATACCATGCCGTGGCGCTGGGCGTTGGATTTCGTGACCAGGGTCAGCAGCTTTCTGGGACGCGAGCGGGCCAGCTCGAAGGCGAAACGCTGGATGCGTTCAACACCGGTACGGGTGAAGACGGCAACGTCCATACCGACTTCTTCGGCAAGGCTCTGGTGCACGCGCCCGCCGACCCCGGCATATTCGCCTTCGGAATTCTCACGGACGATGACCCAGTCCAGCTCCTTCGACGTCACGCCCTTGAGCGGCCCTTCGATGCCCGGCAGCAACCGGGACGGACGCACGTTGGCATACTGATCGAGGGTCTGGCAGATTTTCAGGCGCAGCCCCCACAGCGTGATGTGATCGGGCACGCGCGGATCGCCGGCCGAGCCGAACAGGATCGCATCGAATGCCCGGAGCGTTTCAAGCCCGTTGTCGGGCATGAAGTCGCCTTTCTTCAGATACCGCTCGGAACCCCAGTCGAAGCGCTCGGATTTGATCTCGAAACCGCCGTCACGGGCGGCAACGGCATGCAGAACTTCCATCCCCACATCAATGACTTCCGGGCCGATCCCGTCACCCGGAATGGCGGCGATGTTGATGACGCGCTTGCTCATGGTATTCTGATCCCTTGTCGGTTTTATGTTTTCCTGGATGTCCTTATTTATTAGGGGGCGGACGGGGCCATGAAAAGGGTGGAATCAATTGGCGGCCCTGAACAAGACCCAAAGCTGGGAAGCCTTCTCCGCGTGGTGTGACGATCGCGGCCTGTGCGCGGCACCCGCCAATCCGTGGACTCTGGCCGCCTACATCCGCTTCGTCGAAGGCAGCATGCGCTTTGATGCGCTGAAGCGCCACATCGATCAGGTCGGTCAGATGCACTTCGAACAACGCCGCACCCGGCCGGACCGCCATGCGACGGTGAAGCGCGTGCTGGATGCCGTGCGCCGCCGCGAGGAAAAGAAAAAGCAGGCCAGGAAACGCCCGCCGCCCGCACCCCCCCTGTTTGAGGCCGAAGACTTCCTGAATGATAAGAAGCCGAAATCGCCCCGGGCTCCAAGCGTCAAGACTGCTGCCGGGACGAAGAAAAAGTCGCTCCGCGCCACGCCGAAGCTGGTGCGCCGGAAGCGGGTTTAGGTTGATCCGTTCTGATGCTTCGAGACGGCCTCAGCATAAGGTGTTTTGGATACCCTCCATCCCGAACGTCACCTTGTCGTCACCCCGCCGCAGGCCGGGGTCCAGGGATACAGATCGTATCTGTCTTGGCGATGTCGTGCCGGCCGTTCTGGATTCCGGCTTTCGCCGGAATGACGCTCTGGGATCAATTCGTGAATTGCCCGCCACGCGTCATCCCGAACGTCACCATGTCGTCACCCCGGCGCAGGCCGGGGTCCAGGGATACAGATCGTATCTGTCTTGGCGATGTCGTGCCGGCCGTTCTGGATTCCGGCTTTCGCCGGAATGACGCTCTGGGATCAATTCGTGAATTGCCCGCCACGCGTCATCCCGAACGTCACCATGTCGTCACCCCGGCGCAGGCCGGGGTCCAGGGATACAGATCGTGTTTAACTTGGCGATGTCGTGCCGGCCGTTCTGGATTCCGGCGTTCGCCGGAATGACGCTCTGGGATCAATTCGTAAATTGCCCGCCACGTGTCATCCCGAACGTCACCATGTCGTCACCCCGGCGCAGGCCGGGGTCCAGGGATACAGATCGTGTCTGTCTTGGCGATGTCGTACCGGCCGTTTTGGATTCCGGCGTTCGCCGGAATGACGCTCTGGGATCAATTCGTGAATTGCCCGCCACGTGTCATCCCGAACGTCACCTTGTCGTCACCCCGGCGCAGGCCGGGGTCCAAAGGTACAGATCGTGTCTGTCTTTGCGATGTCGTGCCGCTCGCTTTGGATTCTGGCGTTCGCCGGAATGACGGTGGGTATAATGATAAGCGGCCTTACTCCACCGTTGCCGCCGTTGATTTTTCGATCTGCACCGTGCCGCGCTCGATCATCACGCGGCCTGTGTAGCTACCGCTCACCCAGTCCGCATCGCGCTTCTTGCGGCCGACGAAGCCATGCCACTTGGCCAGCGGGCGGTCGATCACGATGCGGTTGTCGGCGACGGGTTTGCCGTCGGGGCTCTGTAGCGACAGGGTGATACGGTCGCCTTTTTCGAGCGAGAACACCTCGGTCCAGAAGACCAGTGCCGGGGCGTCCGCGGCAAAGCGGGTCTGGCCGAGCTGTCCGGCCTCAATCGCCGATTTTTTCGGCACGCCGGTGGCAAAACCGAGATGAAACGGCTGCGGCCCCGGATAAGAGAGTTTTTCCTGCAAATCCGGCGCCCACAAGTTTCTGGCGGGGGCGTTGACGGCACAGGTATTCATGTTGCTGTCCCCGGTGAACGGGTCGATGACCCGTGTTCCCTGGCGCACAGCGATATGAATATGCGGAAATTCAGAGCGTC
Organism: Rhodospirillales bacterium; assembly: GCA_965227245.1. Lineage (GTDB taxonomy): Bacteria > Pseudomonadota > Alphaproteobacteria > Rhodospirillales > Casp-alpha2 > UBA4479. The sequence continues at coordinate 1,131,255 of OZ245728.1, forward strand.
CGGAGCGGCCGATGTCGCCCAGGATGTCGCCGCGCGCCACCGCATCGCCGGGCCGAACGCGAAGCGAGCCCGCCTGCATGTGGCAGTACTGGGTCGTCCAGTCATCACCATGATCGATGACGAGGCCGTTGCCACATTCGCGTCCGCGCAGCGCCGTGGCGCTTTCAAGATCGGCGGGGGTCGAGTTGGGAACGCCGTCGCGGACCCGGAGTACCCGCCCGGGTGCGGCGGCGCGGATATGGACGCCCTTGTGCATCACCGCATCGTTGGCGATGGCGAAGTCGGTGCCCTTGTGGGTGTCGTAGCTGAGCCGTCCGCAGCGGTAATCCGTGGCGCCGGGGCCGGGGTCGTGATCGACGAGGTTCACCAGCCAGCAGGAGCGGCCGGGATCGCAGTCAAGCGGCAGCGACAGCACCGGCGCATCGGCCCGGGCGGCCCCCGGCCATGCCGTGAAAATCGCCAAAACCAGGCTGAGCGCGACATGCCGGACGCCTGCAAGGGCCGGTCGGGGCGGAGGAGAATGATCTGTCATGTTGCTTTGCATATGGGCCTGAAGCCTTGCTTGCTGTAGGGGTCTCGGCGTTATATATTGCAGTGCATATAAAATTTGCAGATGCGAAACGCCCAAGAATGCTAAGAGGATATTCCTTATGGACCAAATGACCAACGTTGCCGACAAACTTCAGGGGTATTATTTCGAAGATCTTGAAGTCGGCATGACCGACGTCTTCGCGAAAACCGTCACCGAAGCGGACATCGTCCTGTTTGCCGGTATCTCCGGCGACACCAACCCGGTGCACCTGAACGAGGAATTCGCCTCGGCGACCATGTTCAAGGGCCGCATCGCGCACGGCATTCTGTCGGCCAGCTTCATCTCGACGGTGATCGGCACCAAACTGCCGGGGCCGGGCTGCATCTACGTTAGCCAGAACCTGAAGTTCAAGGCGCCGGTCAAGGCCGGTGATACGGTTGCTGCGCACTGCACGATTACCGCGCTGATCCCGGAAAAGAAATTCATCACGCTGCAGACCCAGTGCATCGTCGCCGGTAAAGTCGTGGTCGACGGCGAAGCGACGATCATGGTGCCGTCTCGCGCCGCCTGATCCGGCTCCCTGACTGTTTGCGAAGGGCGTCGGCTTTCCGGCGCCCTTTTGCTTTAACGCCTGTCGTCATTCCGGCATAGCCCGGAATCCGGAGCGATAGCTGCGGCTTTTTGTCGAAGCCGGGGCGGTGCTAGCCTGAACCCCGGCCTGCGCCGGGGTGACACTGGCCACGTTACATCGACCGAACAGCCTTGACCGCTCCAGAGCCTTGCGACACTTTCCAGAACCATGCGTATCTACAGACAGGCGAAATCGCTGCAACAGCAGCATCAGGGCGCGGTGATTGCCGTCGGCAACTTCGACGGCGTGCACCGGGGCCATCGCACGGTGATTTCCGAAGCGGGGCGGATCGCCGCGTCTGCGGGGCTGCCGTGGGGGGTGCTGACGTTCGAGCCGCATCCGCGCAAGGTGTTCCAGCCGGACGCGGCCCCGTTCCGTCTGACGCCGTTCCGGGCCAAGGCCGAACGGATTGCCGACATGGACGTCGATTTCATGATCGCACAACGCTTCGATCTGGATTTCTCGAAACAGAGCGCCGCCGAGTTCGTGGAGAACTATCTGGTCGGCACCCTGCATGCGCATCACGTGGTTGCCGGCTATGATTTCAAGTTCGGCCATAAACGCCAGGGCAGCTGTGAAACCCTGCTGTCGGAAGGCCAGAAGCTGGGTTTCGGCTTCACCGTCGTCGCGGCGGCGTCGGACGACGGCGGCGGTCTGTATTCTTCGAGCCGCACCCGTGAGCTGATCGCTGCCGGGGACATGGCCGGGGCAGCGGCGGTGATGGGTCGGCCGTTCAGCATTTCCGGCCGTGTTGCAGGCGGTGACAAGCGCGGGCGGACCATCGGATTTCCGACGGCGAACCTGATGCTGGGTGGCTATATCCGCCCCCAGTTCGGGGTGTACGCGGTGCGCATGACGCTGGCCGATGGGCGTGACGTTGACGGCGTCGCCAATCTGGGGATGCGGCCGACATTTGACGGCACGGCACCCCGGCTGGAAGTGCATTTATTCGATTTCGATGCCGATATATATGATATGCGCGTCTCCGTGGCGCTGCTTGAGATGATCCGGCCGGAAAAGAAATTTGACGGACTGGATGCTTTAAAGGCACAAATCGCCCGCGATTGCGAGAAAGCCCGCGATATTCTGAAAAACAAGTGAAGCCTGAGCTGATGACTGTAGATTACAAATCGACGATTTTCCTGCCCAAGACCGACTTCCCGATGAAGGCCGGTCTGCCCCAGCGCGAGCCTTTGCTGTTACAGCACTGGGCCGATAACGGCTTTGAAGCCAAGCGTGCGGAAATTTCCGAGGGCCGCGAGAAGTTCATTCTGCACGACGGCCCGCCCTATGCGAACGGCCACCTGCACATCGGGCATGCGCTGAACAAGATCCTCAAGGACGTCATCAATCGTACCCAGCAGATGCTGGGCAAGGACGCCTATTACGTGCCGGGCTGGGACTGTCACGGTCTGCCGATCGAATGGAAGATCGAGGAAAAGTACCGCGAAAAGAAACTCGACAAGGACGCCGTGCCGATCGTCGAATTCCGAAAAGAGTGCCGCGAGTTCGCCGAGCACTGGATCGACGTGCAGCGTGAAGAGTTCAAGCGGCTGGGCGTGATGGGCGACTGGGATCATCCCTACACCACCATGTCGTATGCCGCCGAGGCGACCATCGCGGGTGAGATCGGCAAGTTCCTGATGGACGGTTCGTTGTATCGCGGCTCCAAGCCCGTCATGTGGTCGCCGGTTGAAAAGACCGCGCTGGCCGAGGCCGAAGTCGAATATCACGACCACACCTCGACGACGATCTTCGTCAGGTTCCCGGTCGTCACCGCCTCGCTGCCGGACGTCGCGGGTGCGGCCATCGTCATCTGGACGACGACGCCCTGGACCATGCCCGGCAACCGCGCCGTCGCCTATGGGGACAAGATCGACTATGTGGTGGTTGAGGTGACGGGTGTCGCCGATGAGAGCTTGGCACAGGCCGGCGAGAAACTGATCGTCGCCAAGGCGCGGCTGGAGGAGTTCTCGACGCAGTGCGGCATCACTGAAAGCACGGTGAAAGCTGAATTCAAGGGCGCCGAGCTCAAGGGCACCATCTGTGCGCATCCGCTCAGCGGGCAGGGCTACGACTTCGACGTCCCGGCCCTGGCCGCCGACTTCGCCACCACCGAGGAAGGCACCGGCATCGTCCATATCGCGCCCGGACACGGCGCCGATGACTGGGTGCTCGGCATGTCCAACGGCGTCGAGGTGCCGCAGACCGTCAGCGAGGACGGCACGTACTTCGACCACGTGCCGCTGTTCGCCGGTCAGCATGTCTATAAATGCAACGACCACGTCGCCGATGTGATCCGCGAGGCCGGCGGGCTTTTGGGCAAAGGCAAGCTTTCCCACCGCTATCCGCACTCATGGCGGTCCAAGAAGCCGCTGATCTTCCGTAACACGCCGCAGTGGTTCATCTCGATGGAGACCACGGGGCTGCGCGATAAAGCCTTGAAAGCCATCGACGAGACCCGCTTCGTGCCCGCATCTGGGCAGAACCGGCTCAGGGGCATGATCGCCGAGCGCCCGGACTGGGTTGTGTCGCGCCAGCGCGCCTGGGGCGTGCCGATCACGGTGTTCGTCAACAAGGAAACCGGCGAGCCGCTCCGCGATCAGGCGGTGCAGGACCGCATCGTCGCCGCCTTCAAAGAGGAAGGTGCGGATGCGTGGTTCGCCTCCGACCCGCAACGCTTTCTTGGCAATGACTACAACGCTGAAGACTATGAGCAGGTCACGGACATTCTCGATGTCTGGTTCGATTCGGGATCGACGCACGCCTTCGTGCTCGAGGACGGGCCGTGGCAGGGGCTTGAGTGGCCGGCGTCGCTGTATCTGGAAGGATCGGACCAGCACCGCGGCTGGTTCCATTCGTCGCTTCTGGAAAGCTGTGGTACGCGCGGCCGCGCCCCTTATGAAGCGGTGCTGACGCATGGCTTCGTGATGGCCGAGGACGGCCAGAAAATGTCGAAGTCACTGGGCAACATCGTCGCCCCGCAGGACGTCATGGACCAGTACGGCGCCGACATCCTGCGTATCTGGGTGGTGAACTCGGATTATTCCGAAGACCTTCGCATCGGCCCCGAGATCATCAAGCAGCAGGCCGATATCTACCGCCGGCTCAGAAACACGCTGCGCTATCTTCTAGGCAACCTCGAAGGGTTCAGCGAAGCCGAGCGGATCACCGACCCGGCAAGGCTTCCGGAACTGGAGCGCTGGGTGCTGCACCGGGTCCAGGAAATGGACGCGGCACTGCGCAAGGCTTGTGATGCCTACGATTTCCAGCCGTTCTTCGCCGAGCTGCACACCTTCTGCGCGGTCGATCTGTCGGCGTTCTATTTCGACATCCGCAAGGATGCGCTGTACTGCGACCGCCCTGACGGCGATCTGCGCCGGGCCGTGCGCACGGTGCTCGACACCCTGTTCGATCACCTGACCGCGTGGCTGGCGCCGTTTACGTGCTTCACCGCCGAGGAAGCCTGGCTGACCCGCCATCCCGAGAAGGACCCCGGGAATTCCGTGCATCTGCGCACCTTCCCCGATGCCCCCGCGGCATGGTCCGATCCGGCACTTGCCGAGAAATGGGGCCGTATTCGCACCCTGCGCCGGGCCGTGACAGGCGCTCTTGAAGTCGCCCGCGCAAATAAAGTGATCGGAGCCAGCCTGCAGGCACATCCGAAGGTCTTTGCCGCCGCCGCGTTCCGCGACGTGATGGATGGACTGGACCCGGCGGAACTGTGCATCACGTCCGGCTTCACCTTCACCGACGGGGAAGCGCCCGCCGATGCCTACCGGCACGAAGACATCGCCGACATCGCGGTGGTTGTTGAAAAGGCCGACGGCGAGAAATGCGAACGTTGCTGGAAGGTGCTCGACGACGTTGGGTCCGACCCGGATCATCCGACGGTGTGCGGCCGCTGTGCCGATGCCGTCCGCAACCTGGCGCCGGCAGCGGCGTGAGCGAAACCGCCGCCGCGTCTCTTCGCAAGGCCGGCGCGGCGGTAGCCGCTTCGGCGCTGGTTCTGGATCAGGCGTCGAAGACCTGGATACTCGAAAGCGTGATGAACCCGCCCACGGTGATCGAGGTCACGCCGTTTTTCAACATCGTGCTGGCGTGGAACCGGGGCGTCAGTTTCGGGATGTTCAACCAGCAAAGCGACTACGGCCCGTTTCTGCTGACGGGGCTCGCGTTGGCGATCGTCATCGCGCTGTCGGTCTGGCTGTGGCGCGCGTCGTCCGGGTGGGCCGCGCTTGCACTCGGGCTGATTATCGGCGGCGCCATCGGCAATGTGATCGACAGGGTCCGGTTCGGCGCGGTGGTCGATTTTCTGGATTTTCACGCTTTCGGCTATCACTGGCCGGCCTTCAATGTGGCTGACAGCGCGATTTGCGTCGGTGCGGTGATTTTAATATTGGAATCCTTGTTTTCACGGGATGAAACGTCATAGACTCGGGTTATCCGCTCTTGGCGGCTGAAAACAGGTAGTTTGACATGTTTCGACGTACACTCGGTATCGCATTGCTGGCTTCACTGGCCCTCACGCTCAGCGCGTGCGAGTCGGCGAAGAAGGTTCTGAGCCGTTCCAAGGACGCGCCTGACGAATTCGTTGTCTACCAGCGTCCGCCGCTCAGCCTGCCGCCGGAATTCTCCCTGCGTCCGCCGGGCGACAGGGATACAGGTCCGCAGGCGATTTCACCGACAGACCAGGCCCGTGCCGCGCTGTTGCAGCGACAGGCGACGGTCGGCAGTGCCCCGCAGGCAGACCCGAACCTGTCCGACGGACTCAACGCGATCATGGCCAAAACCGGTGCCAGCAACGCCGACCCGGCGATCCGCGAGGTCGTCAATGCCGAGACCACGCTGCTGTCGAAAGAAGACAAGCGCCTCGCCGACAAAATGATTTTCTGGGTCGACGACAAGCCCTATGAAGGGACCGTCGTCGATGCCGAGAAGGAACAGCAGCGCATCCGCGAGAACCAGGCGCTGGGCAAGCCGATTATCGAAGGCGAAACCCCGCAGGTGAAGAAAGCCCGCGGCACCAAGGGCCTGCTCGAGTTCTAGGACGGCCTCCAATCGGGGCACCCTTCCACAATAAACCGTCGTCGTCCTGAACCTGGTTCAGGCCCCATAGGCATGGATGCCAAATCAGGTTTCGGGTGACGTGTCGGCCGTGGCTGGGCCGGGATTACATATATGCGGTTTCACCGTCTCACTTGATCGCCCGCTTCCGGGCATATACGGACAAAAATACCGCAACTGCCTTGCAAAAAATGCCTGCAACTGTAAGTTTTGACGTGTGGTTCTGCCCAATCGACCGAGCGGGCGGATGAAAAGGGAATACGGTGAGGTGTACCCATCAGGGACCGAAACCGGAGCTGCCCCCGCAACTGTAAGCGCTTGGCCGCGCCCCGATGTGGTCACTGGCATTAGCCGGGAAGGCCGGGGTCTGGCAGAGAGGCGCGAGCCAGGAGACCTGCCACGCACACGGAAACCTCAAACGTCCGTCGGGTGAGACGGATAGGAGAAGACAACATGAGAAAATTCTTTCTTGCGAGCGCCGCTGCTGTTGCACCGTTCGTTCCCGCGGCCGCCTTTGCACACCATCCCCTTGGCGGGATGCCGATGGAGACTTTTGCACACGGCATTCTCTCGGGCATCGGTCACCCGCTCCTGGGCTTCGATCATCTTTTCTTCGTCGTTCTGATTGGTATCGCCGCGCTTTTCACCGGCCATCGTCTGGCGACGCCCGGCGCCTACATCGCCGCGATGATCATTGGCTGCCTGGCCATGTCGATGGGGATCGGGCTGCCGGCCAAGGAAATCGTCATCGGTCTGTCGCTTCTGGCGCTTGGCGGCATCGTCCTGTCCGGGAAGGCCCTCGGCATGGTCCCCGCGATGTTGGTTTTTGCCGGATTCGGTCTGTTCCACGGCTCAGCGTTCGGTGATTCCATTGTCGGCCAGGAAGGTGCGATCGGCGGCGCGGTTCTGATGGGCTATCTGATCGGGCTCGGTGTTCTGCAATATGCGGTTGCGGTGGCTGCCGGATGGTTTGCATCGAACGTATTGCAGGCATCACACGCCGGTGCGGTGCAGGCGCGCCTGTCCGGTGCCGTCGTTGCCGGGGTCGGTCTCTTCCTCACTCTCGAAAACGTCGAAGGGGTCGTGTTCGATCTTATGGGTTGGGCTACCTGATCGCACCAGCCAAGACATGATGACGGGGTAGGGTCGGCGCATTGGTGTGCCGACCTTCCTTTATGAATCCTTAGCCTTCCGGATCAATCCGGCCCTGTAAGCCAAAAATAGGATATAAGACATGTACAGGATTTTTCTGATCGCGTTGTGCGGCCTTCTCCTCACCGTCACGGAACCCCGTGCGCACGATATGAAACACAACGGCATCGTCGCCGAGCGGGCCTGGGCCCGTGCCACGGCAGGCCCCGCCAAAGCCGGTGCGGCTTACCTGACGCTTGCCAACCACGGACATGAAGCGGACCGCCTTGTCGGCGTCAAATCGGAATTGGCCAAGCGCACCGAAATTCATAACCACATCATGGACGGCGGTGTGATGAAAATGGTGCACGTTGAAGGCGGCGTTGAAGTGACGCCGGGCTCACCGACGGTTTTCCAGCCAGGCGGTCTGCACGTGATGTTCATGGGGCTGAACAAGCCGTTCATCGAAGGTGAAACGCTGCCCCTGACACTGGTTTTCGAAAAAGCGGGCGAGGTCGAGGTCGAGTTCGTGGTCCAGGGCGTGGGCTCGAAAAAGCCGGCGCATGGCATGCATGACGGCCACAACCACAAGCACGGTAGCTGACGCTTCACGATCCTTTGAAACGATGGCGGATGGCGGCGAAAGCCGCCATCTTTCGTTTTAACGCCTGTGGGCATCAGCCTTGCGGCGGCGAAAGCCCCTTGAACTTCTGCAGCATTCGGGTGAAGCCCGCGCGGTCGCCGGGGTCATCAAAGCGAAACCGCAATTCACCGGTCTTTGTATCCAGCCGCAGGTCGAACGGTCCCCGGCAATGCCCGTTGCACCAGGCGCGCAGGTTAAGGACGGCCTGTTGCGGGGTGTAATATTCTCCGGCCAGCAGACCGCGCCGGTCACCGCCCGAGCGGCGCTCCCCGCTTATACGGCGTTCCTGATCGGCCGGCAGCGCGGTTACTGTCTGACGCCGGTCGACGCCCGAGCGCCGGTCCGAGCGTTTACGCCGTGATGCCGATCCGTCAGGAGCGACGGCGGGCGGAGAGGCCACGTCATGCGCGGTCACTGCCGGTTCGCGCTGGCGGCACAACCCTTTGTCGAGACAGGCCTGGATGGCGACGAATATCTCGTCTCGATGCGGGGCGTCTTCCACCGCCGCGACGATCCCGAGGTCGAGCAGGCGCCGGCAGATACAGTCGTCGGGGACATCGTTCACGTCATTCATAACTGACAGGATAGAATGCGCATGCAGCACATGCCCAGCGGCAATTGCCGGGCACCGGCCATGCGCCGTCATCGACGTGTTATTTTAATTCTTTGTAACCTTTTGGTGAACGGGCAGGATTACCATTGATCTGACGATGGAACACGTCCATATCCGTTGCATGCACCACTTGCGGACATACACCCGTGTTCTTGTCTTGCTGACGGTATTGGCCCTTTTCGTGCCGTCCGCAAGCCGTGCGCAGATTTTCGATCCCGAAACATTCACACTCGAAAACGGCATGCAGGTCGTGGTGATTTCCAATCACCGTGCCCCCGTGGTCCGTCACATGGTCTGGTACAAGGTCGGCGCCGCCGATGAAGCGCCCGGCGAAACCGGGATCGCACACCTGCTCGAACATCTGATGTTCAAGGGCACCACCAAATTCGGGCCTGGTGTATTTTCCGCTGCCGTGGCGCGCAACGGCGGTCAGGAAAATGCCTTCACGTCCTATGATTACACCGCCTATCACCAGACAATCGCCAAGGACCGGCTCGAAATGGTGATGCGCATGGAAGCCGACCGGATGACCAATCTGGTTATTTCCGAAAAGCAGGTTGCGCCGGAACGCAATGTTGTTCTGGAAGAACGCCGGTCGCGCGTCGACAACAATCCGGGTGCTCAACTTGGCGAGCAGGTCAACGCCGCGCTGTATCTGAATTATCCCTATCGCCGCCCGATCATCGGCTGGGAACATGAAATCCGCGCCCTCGATGTCGAGCGGATTCTTTCTTTCTACAAACGCTATTATGCGCCCAACAATGCGGTGCTTGTGGTCGAAGGTGACGTCACTGCCGCTGAGCTGAAGCCGCTGGCGGAAAAGTATTATGGCGTCATTCCGCGCGGACCGGACATTGTCCGAGACCGCACGATCGAACCGCCGGCCGCCGCCAACCGGCTGGTGAGCCTTGAAAGCGAACGGGTCACTCAGGAAAGCTGGTCGCGGCGGTACCTTGCGCCGAGCTATCATTACGGGGCAACCGAACACGCCTATGCCCTGCAGGTGCTTGCGGAAATCATCGGCGGTGGCCCGTCCAGCCGGCTGTTCAGAAAACTGGTTGTCGAAGATGCCGTCGCGCTTTCCGCTGGGGCCTTCTATAACGCCGACGACATCGGGCCTTCGGTGTTCGGTTTCTATGCCACACCGAAGCCGGGCGTCGACATGGCGAAGATCGAGCACGACGTGATGCAGGTGCTCGACATCGTCCTCAAGGACGGCGTGAGCGATGACGAAGTATTCGGCGCCCTCGACCGCATGCGCAACAACGCGGTCTTTGCCCGCGACGATTTCGGCACCGCGGCCCGGGTCTTCGGCTCGACGCTGACCAGCGGCGGTACGGTTGCCGATGTCGAGGACTGGCTGCAGCGGATCGGCAAGGTTACGGTGGCGGACGTCGCCCAGGCGGCGAAAGCAGTGTTGCAGGGCACGCACCACGTGACCGCGCATCTTCTGGCGAAGCCCCAAAGCTGATGGGCATGAGCTGATGAACATGACAATGGATAGAATGGCCGACAGGATGGCTACCCGGACCCGGCGTCTGGGCCTTGTGATGCTTGGGGCCGTCGCTGCGGTCATGCTCAGCATCGCACCGGTACGTGCCGTCGAAGTCGAGCGTGTGGTGTCGCCGGGCGGGATCGAAGCCTGGCTGATCCAGGACCCGACCAATCCGATCACGACCATGAAGTTTTCGTTTCGGGGCGGGTCGGCGCTTGATCCGGAAGGTAAGGAAGGCCTCGCCAACTTTGTCGCCTCGACGCTGGATGAAGGCGCCGGCGACATGGATAGCAGTAGTTTTCAGCGCGCCCTTGATGAACGCTCGATCACGCTCCGCTTCAATGCCGGGCGGGACACCTTTCGCGCTACGCTGCGCACCCTGAACAAACACCGTGACGAGGCCTTCGATTACATGCGTCTGGCCCTCAACGAACCGCGCTTCGATCCGGAACCGTTGACCCGGTTAAGGGCGCAGATCATGTCCGGCATCAAGCAGGATCTTGAAAATCCCGGCAATCTTGCCAGCCGGGCGGTTTTCGAGACCGCCTTCGCGGGCCACCCCTATGCCCGCGACAATGACGGTACGCTGGAAAGCATGGCGGCGATCACCGCCGACGACATGCGCGGTTTTGTCCGTGAACGGCTGGCCCGCGACAATCTGCTGATCGGGGTTGTCGGCGATATCGATGCGGAAACCCTGAAACTTTATCTCGACCGCACGTTCGGGGGGCTGCCTGCAAAGGCCACACCGTGGAAACTTCAAACGATCACACCGAAGCTCAACGGCGGCATCAAGGTGATCGATGTCGATGTGCCGCAGAGCTCGATCCAGTTCGCCCAGCCGGGCATCCTCAGAAACGATCCGGACTTCTATACCGCCTACGTGCTGAACTATGTCATCGGCGGCGGCGGGTTCGTGTCGCGGCTGTACGAGGAAGTCCGTGAAAAACGTGGTCTGGCCTATTCCGTCTATTCGTACCTGATGCCGCTCGATGCCGCGGGGGCGGTGATGGGCGGATCCGGCACCGCGAACGCCCGTGTCGGCGAAACCGTGCAGACGGTCCGCGATGTCTGGAAGAAATTCGCCGAGAGCGGCCCGACGGCGGACGAACTCAACGATGCCAAAACCTATCTGACCGGGGCTTTCCCGCTGCGGTTCACGTCGTCGTCGGCGATTGCCGACATGCTGGTGGGCATGCAGGAAGACGGTCTCGGTATTGATTATATCGACAGGCGCAACGGCTATATCGATGCCGTGACCCTCGAAGATGCGAAGCGCGTCGCCAAACGCCTTTACCAGCCGGATAAGCTGACCTTTGTCATTGCCGGCAAGCCCGAAGGCATCACCACCGGCAACTAGACCATTTGGGCCATATCCTTGCCCGCGCGGCGTTTCCAAGGTGGCACCGGGCGCGGGCTTTTGATACAAGTGCCCATGTCACTGATTTCCGAAACCGACGCTTGGCGTTCCCTGCAAAATACGCGCAATCAGATGCGCGGGACCACGCTCGCCGATCTGTTTGCCGGGGATGCCCGGCGGGCTGAAACCTGCACCCTTGATCTTGGTGATCTGTATATCGATTTTTCGCGCCAGCTCGTCTCTGATGAAGTGCTGGGCGGCCTGCGGGCGCTGGCCGAGGCGGCTGGAATTTCCGATTTTCTGCAGCGCATGACCGAAGGCGGGATCGTCAACGTCAGTGAAGGCCGCGCCGCCCTGCATACCGCCGTCCGCGGCACTGCCGGGGCGGGGGCCGACGTCATGGACATCTGCAGCGCCGCCGATGATAAGCTCCGGGCCTTCGTGCGCGGGATTCATGACGGCTCGCGGCTGTCCGCGGCCGGGGTGCCGTTCCGCGCTGTCGTCGCGATCGGTATCGGCGGTTCGGAACTGGGGCCGGTTCTGGCGCTGGATGCGTTGCGCGACCGCTATCCCATGCCGCTGGATGTCAGGATCTGCGGCAACATCGACGGGACGGCGTTTGTCCGGGCCTTTGACGGTCTGCGCCCGGACGATACCCTCGTCGTGGTGATCTCGAAATCGTTCACGACCATGGAAACCCAGGCCAATGCCGAACGCGCGCGCTCGTGGATGCAGGCCGGGCTCGGCGGAAAATGGGCCGGCAATTTTGCCGCCGTCAGCGCCAATGGGGCGGAAGTGGACAAGTTCGGCGTTTCCGAAGCCAACACGTTCCCCATGTGGGACTGGGTCGGCGGGCGCTATTCATTGTGTTCTGCGGTCGGTCTGCCTGTGGCGCTGGCGTTCGGCTGGGACGTTTTTGAGGAAATCCGGGACGGTGCCCGGGAAATGGACAGTCATTTGCTGAGCGCCCCGGTGCTGGAAAACGCGCCGCTGATGCTGGCCCTGCTGACGGTGTGGAATGCCAGTTTCATGGGCTACACCGCCGAGGCCTGCGTGCCCTATGACACCCGGCTGCAACGGATGATCGGCCATCTGCAGCAGCTTGAAATGGAAAGCAACGGCAAGCGCGTCACCGAAAACGGCTATCCCATCGATTACGCTACCCAGCCGATCGTCTTCGGCGGCATCGGCGTCAATGCCCAGCATGCGTTCTTCCAGCAGCTTCACCAGGGGATGACGACTACCCCGGTGGATATCCTGCTCCCGGCCCAGACCGCAGCAGGGGATGAAGGCCTCCATGATCTTCTGATTTCCGGCGCCCTGGCGCAGGCCGATGCGCTGGCCTTCGGGCGCGAGAACATGGCCGAGCCGCACCGGCATTATCCGGGGAACAGGCCGTCGACGTTGATCGTCTACCGGGACCTGACACCAGGTATATTGGGCAAGCTGATTGCGCTGTATGAGCACAAGACCGTCTGTGCGGGCGCGATCTGGGGCATCAATCCGTTCGACCAGTGGGGGGTCGAGCTTGGCAAGACCCTGAGCGACGGTATCCTGCATGTGCTCGACGATCCGCAAAATGCGCCGCCGTCGCTGGTGCCGCTGCTGGGTGTGCTGAAAAGGATGCGCGGCTCATGACGGCAGCAACGATCCGCCGCCTGCCGGAAACCCTGGTCAACCAGATCGCCGCCGGGGAAGTGGTGGAGCGCCCGGCCTCTGCGGTCAAGGAACTGGTGGAAAACGCCATCGACGCCGGGGCCACGCGGGTCGACGTTGCGGTTCGCGACGGCGGCCAGACCTCGATCGCCGTCACCGACGACGGCCGGGGCATGACCGCGGACGAACTGTTGCTGTGCGTCGAACGTCACGCCACATCGAAGCTGCCCGACGAAGACCTGACCTTGATCTCGACGCTCGGTTTCAGGGGCGAGGCCTTGCCGTCGATCGGCGCGGTCAGCCGCATGTCGATCACCAGCCGCTCTGTGAACGGCGACGGCGCCTGGGTGTTGAAGGTCGAAGGCGGGCGGATCAGCCCGCCGGAACCGGCGGCGCTGTCGCAGGGGACACGGATCGACGTCCGTGATCTGTTCTACGCAACCCCGGCCCGGCTCAAGTTCCTGAAAACCGCCCGCACCGAGCAGTCGCGCATTGTCGAAGTGATGCAGCGCCTTGCCATGGCGCATCCGGAAATCGGCTTCACCCTGAATGACGGCAGCCGCGACGTGATGAAGCTGCTGCCCGAAACCGGTGATCTGTTCGACGCCCGGCTGGAGCGGCTCGGCGCCATCATGGGGCGGGATTTCCGCGAAAACGCCTTTGCCATCGATGCCGAACGGGAAGGCTATCGCCTCACCGGCTATGCAGGCGTTCCCACGCTGAATCGGGGCAATGCGCAGATGCAGTTCCTGTTCGTCAACGGCCGCCCGGTCCGAGACAAGCTACTGTTAGGGGCGGTCCGGGGCGCGTACCGGGAATTCCTGGCGTCCGACCGGCATCCGCTGCTGGCGCTGTTTCTGGAAATGCCGCCGCGTCATGTCGACGTCAACGTGCATCCGGCGAAAACCGAAGTGCGGTTTCGTGATGCGGCGATGGTGCGCGGTCTGATCGTCGGTGCGCTGCGTCACGGTCTGGCCGAAGCCGGGCACCGGGCCTCGACCACGGTGGCTGAAAGTGCGCTCGGCGCGTTCCGGCCGGGCGGTCTGCCGATGGGCCGCGGCGGTGTCAGCGGCGGGCATCCGGGGGGCAGTGGCGGCGCCTATGCCTATCGTCCCGATCCCCTGCCGGGTCACGGCCTTGCTGACCGCAGCCGGGATTTCTACCGTCCGCTCGACGGGTTTGATGCGGCACCCTCGGCACGGATGGAAGACGATGATGAATTCGACCGCGCCCCGTCGCAGGATCATCCGCTGGGCGTGGCCCGCGCACAGGTGCACCAGACCTATATCGTCGCCCAGACCGGTGATGGGATCGTTGTCGTCGATCAGCATGCGGCGCATGAACGCCTGACCCAGGAAAAGATCAAGAAGGCGATGGCGTCTGGCGGCGTGCAGCGGCAGATGCTTTTGATCCCGGAAGTGGTGGAAATGGACGACAGCGCCTGTGAGCGGGTGCTGGCGCGAGCCGATGAACTGGCGGCGCTGGGGCTGGCGGTCGAGCCGTTCGGCACCGGCGCGGTGGCGGTGCGCGAAGTGCCGGCGCTTCTGGGTGAAACCAATGTTCAGGGGCTGATCCGCGACCTGGCCGATGATCTGGCCGAGTTCGACGGGGCCATCGCGCTCGAAAAGAAGATCGACGAGGTCTGCGCGACCATGGCGTGCCACGGCTCGATCCGCGCCGGCCGGCGGCTGACGGCGGATGAAATGAACGCGCTTTTGCGCGAAATGGAAGCGACGCCCCATTCCGGTCAGTGCAGCCACGGGCGGCCGACCTATGTCGAACTGAAACTGGCGGATATCGAAAAGCTGTTCGGCCGGCGGTGAAAAAACCCTCTCCCGGGGGAGAGGGTGGCGAACGAAGTGAGCCGGGTGAGGGCGCCTCGCCGTCGGGTTGCAAATGCCCCTCACCCTGTCCCTCTCCCAAGGGAGAGGGGACCCTGCCGAGAGACCGCCCTAGTCGACGGAGAGGAAACTCACCATGGCGCGGCCGTACTTGCGCTGGTCTGCCATCGTATAGCCGCGCGGCGCGTCGAAAGCCCTGTCGGATGGGGTTTCGACCACGCACAGGCTGCCTTTGGCGACCCAGCCCCTGGATAGAAGCGACAGCAGCGAGGGTCCCGATATGTCCTGATCGTAGGGCGCATCCAGAAACGCAAAACGTGCCGGGCATCCCGCGATCCGGGGCGGCGGCGGCATTTTCGTGGCGTCGAGCCGAAGCACGGTGACGCTGCGGCCCTGGCCCATGGTCCCGGCGTTCTTGAGGACGGTGGCGCGGGCCACGTCGTCGATATCGATGAAGGTCACCGGTGCCGCGCCCCGACTCATGGCTTCAAGCCCCATCGCGCCGGTCCCGGCGAATATGTCGATGGCGGCTCCGCCCTCAAGTACAGGGGCGAATGGCGCATGCTCGATGATGTTGAAGATGCTTTCGCGGGCCCGGTCGGACGTCGGGCGGATGTCGCGGCCTTCGGGCGCGAGCAGACGGCGGCCTTTGAATTTGCCGGCAACGATCCTCATTTCAGCAGCATGCCCACCTGTTCGCGAAGCGCCTTGGGGCGGACTTCCTCGACCTCGCCCTGGGGCAGGTTGCCGATCTGGAACGGACCATAGGCGGTGCGGATCAGCCGGTTCACGGTGAGGCCGATGTGCTCCATGACCTTGCGGACTTCACGATTCTTGCCTTCCTTCAGGGTTACCGTCATCCAGGCGTTGGCGCCGGTGCGGGAATCGAAGTTGGCGGTAACGGGGCCGTATTTGACGCCGTCGACAGTGACGCCGTGGCCCAGCGACAGCAGTTGCTTGGCATCGGCAGTACCGTGTACGCGAATCCGGTAACGCCGCGTCCAGGCTGTTTCCGGCAACTCCAGCTTGCGGGCCAGTTCACCATCGTTGGTAAGCAGCAACAGTCCTTCGGAATTCAAATCCAGCCGCCCCACGGAAATGACCCGGGGCATGTGTGCCGGCAATGCCTGAAACACGGTCTGGCGGCCTTCAGGGTCCTTGTGCGAGGTCACCAGACCGGCCGGTTTGTTGTAGCGCCAGAGCCGCGTCGGCTCCTTGTCGGGCAGGACGTTGCCGTCCACGACGACGGTATCGCCGGGATTGATGACGCAGGCCGGCGTGGTCAGTTTCTTGCCGTTGACCTCGACCCGGCCGGCTTCGATCCAGCGTTCGGCTTCGCGCCTGGAACAGAGCCCGGCACGGGCCATGACCTTGGCGATGCGTTCTCCGGCGGATGTGCTTTGTGGTTTCTTTGCCATAATGCCTGTCGTGCTGTGCTGCGGGCGGAAAGTCAAGCGTGCTTGACCGGGACCGGATCGGGCGTCACCAATGACGGATGAGCGCAAAAGACAGCGAACTGATGACGGAGGCTCTGGCGCAGGCGCGTCTTGCCGCCGACCGCGGCGAGGTGCCGGTCGGCGCCGTACTGGCCCGTGCCGACGGTACGGTGGTCGCCAGCGCGGGCAACCGGGTCGAGGAACTCTCCGATCCGACGGCGCATGCGGAAGTGCTGGTCATTCGCGCTGCCGCCGAACTTGCCGGTTCACCCCGGCTCGGCGATCTCGATCTGTTCGTAACGCTGGAGCCGTGCGCCATGTGCGCCCAGGCGATTTCACTGGCGCGTCTGCGCCGGGTGGTGTTCGCGGCCTACGATCCCAAGGGCGGCGGGGTCGAACACGGGGCGCGGGTGTTTTCACATGCAACCTGCCATCACGTGCCGGAGGTAATCGGCGGCCTGATGGAAAGCGACGCCGCTGCATTGCTGAAGGATTTCTTCAAACAGCGACGTTAATCCCCCTCTCCCCTGGGAGAGGGTGGCGCGTCAGCGTCGGGTGAGGGTAAAGCTGCAATCTCCCGACGGAGGCGTGAGGATGGCCCCTCATCCTGTCCTTCTCCCCATGGGAGAAGGGACTCACGGACAAGCGGCGATAATCGCCCTCTCCCCTGGGAGAGGGTGGCGCGTTAGCGCCGGGTGAGGGGAATGCGACCAGACTCAGGACTCCGGCGCCAAAGGCAGGTTGACCAGCAGGTTCTGCGGCTTCAGGCGCAGTCGTTTTTTCTCGTTCATGGCAAGACCCAGATAGACCGGCCGGCCGGCAATGTCCGGCGCCATCAGGCTGGGGTCCTTGAACTCCATGCGAAACAGGGTCAAAAGCCGTTCCATGCGCGCGTCGTCGACGTCATTGCCGTCATACAGATCGTTGAGAATGGCGCTGGAATCCGTATCCAGCCCGATATGCCAAACCCATTTTTCATCAGTGATTTTCTGTACCGGCTGGATGGAGACTTCGGCGCCGGTGAAATGCTCGATCCATCCTTCCATGACGCGGCTCAGCGCATCCAGCCCCGGACGTGTGAATGACAGGTCGATGACCATGTCGTGACGTTCGTCGCGCTGCCAGTACTTGTGGGCGTTTTCGCTCAGCATGACGTCGAGGTCGACCTGACGCGGTTTGATGCCGCCTTCGACCAGTAACTCACCGATGGCGCCCATGCCGCCGGTCTGCGCCAGCATTTCGACGGTTTCAAGATCGCCGGACAGGATTGCACCTTCGTGAATGGTTACCGTTTGTTCGCGGAACAGTAGCTCCCCGGCGCGGGCCCGGAACGGATCGTCGATCCCGGCCAGAACGGCACGGGTGATGACCTGTGCCATCTGATCGAGAAACAGCGGTGCGGTGCGCACATCGCCGTCCCTGAACAGGTTGAGATAGCAGTTCTCGACCGTTCCCGCATCGATCAGCCGGTCGCGGAAATCGATCAGCACGGTGTAGTTGTCGCGCCCGTCCGGGTCTTCCAGGGCCGCGATCTCGTCTTTGGAAACAGGCCGTTTCGGGCTGTCCAGCAAGGCCGCATGCAGGGCGCGTTCCCTGTCGCATGATTCCTCGACAGGAGCGATTTCCGGCCGCGCCAGATAGGCCCGCAGGAAATCATCCGTCACCGTCAGGTGGCCGTGCGCATCGCGCTTCAACAGATGAAAGCCGCTGTTACGCCAGAAATCCGGCTGGCGTGCGGCCATCGGCGGGGGCAGGTTTTCCATGTGCCCGGGAATGCTCAGTTGTGGCCGGAAATGTCGGCGTGCAGCGGTTTCGTCGCCTCGAACTTCTGCATCTGTTCGTCGGACGCCTTTTCCTGATACTTCGATTTGTATTCATCGTACGGCATGCCGTAGATCATCTCGCGGGCCTCGTCCGACGACAGGTCCACATCACGCGCTTCGGCGGCGGCGACCAGCCATTTGGACAGGCAGTTCCGGCAGAACCCGGCGGTGTTCATGATGTCGATGTTCTGCGCATCGGTCCGCTTCTGCAGGTGCTTGACGAGGCCGCGAAACGCGTCGGCCTGAATTTCGATGAGCGTTTTTTCGTCCATGTTCTTTTCCTCCTGAGTCCATTGTGGCTTGCTGGGGATATGGGGTCTTGAGGGCATTTTTTCCAGCGGCGCCTTATCGCCCCGCGGCCGCCAGCCTTATCGCCCCACGGCCCGCCAGCCTTATCGTCCCACGGCCCGCCAGCCGATATCCCGGCGGCAGAAGCCTTTCGGCCAGTCGATCGCATCGACGGCTTCATAGGCCCGGTTCTTGGCGGCTTCGACGGTGTCGCCGAGCGCGGTTACGCCGAGCACGCGGCCGCCGGTGGCCAGCAGTTCGCCGTCATCGCCGCGCGCCGTACCGGCATGGAAGACGGTGACGTCGTCCAGCGCCTCGGCATCTTCGACGCCTTTGATTTCGGTACCCTTGAGATAATTGCCGGGATATCCCTCGGCGGCCATGACCACGGTCAGGGCGGCACGCGGGTCCCATTTGAGTTTGATCTTGTCGAGTTCGCCGTTGGCGGCGGCGAGCAGCATCTCCAGTGCATCCGATTTAAGCCGCGCCATGATCGGCTGGCATTCCGGGTCGCCGAAGCGGGCGTTGAATTCGATCACCTTCGGGCCGTCCTCGCCGATCATCAGGCCGGCGAACAGCACGCCCTTGTAGGGTTTGCCTTCCTTGGCCATGGCTTCGACGGTCGGCGTGATGATCTCATCCATGATGCGTTTCTGCATGTCGCTGTCGAGCACAGGCGCCGGGGTATAGGCGCCCATACCGCCGGTGTTCGGCCCGTGATCGCCGTCATGGACCTGTTTGTGGTCCTGTGCGCCTGCCAGCGGGATCGCCCGGGTCCCGTCGCAGAGTGCGAAGAAACTGGCTTCTTCCCCGGTCATGAATTCCTCGATGACGATCTCTGCCCCGGCAGAGCCGAAGGCTTCCTCGATCATGATCTGATCGACGGCGGCGTAGGCCTCGTTCAGGGTGTGGCTCAGGATCACGCCCTTGCCGGCCGCCAGGCCGTCGGCTTTGACGACGACCGGATGGTTCTTGATGCGGATGTATTCCTTGGCCGCGTCCGGCTCGTCGAACCGCTCATACTCGGCGGTCGGAATGTCGTACTTGGCGAGAAGATCCTTCATCATGCCCTTCGAACCCTCGATCTCGGCAGCGGCGGCGGACGGTCCGAACACGGCCACGCCCATGGCGTCGATGCGGTCGGCCAGGCCTGCCACCAGCGGGGCTTCCGGTCCGACAACGACGAAGTCGATTTTGTGTTCTTCGACAGCATTGCAGATGCCGTTCAGGTCATCTGCCCCGATGTCGAGACATTCGGCGCAATCGGCTATTCCGGCATTGCCCGGTGCGGCATAGAGTTTCGTCAGTTTCGGTGATTTCGACATGGCCCAGGCCAGCGCATGTTCGCGTCCACCGCTGCCGACAAGTAATACCTTCATGAACAAGCTCCTCAGGTCGCAGCCGGAAATTCGATCCCGGTATTCGGCGGTTGTCATCCCCGCCGTGTTGAGACATACAGTCTAGTTATGAGCGATGCGCCGTCTAGCCACAATAGTGGAGACAACGTCCCCGTCTTTTCCGTGACCGAAGTGTCTGGTCTGGTGAAATCGACGGTCGAAGGCGCGTTCCAGCGTGTCCGCATTCGCGGTGAAATTTCCGGCTTCAAACGGGCGGCGTCCGGGCATCTGTATTTTGCCTTGAAGGACGATGCCGCGGTCATCGACGGGGTCTGCTGGCGGACCACGGCGGGGCGGCTTGCGCTCGATCCCGAAGACGGCATGGAAGTTGTCGCCACCGGGCGCATCACGACCTATCCGGGGCGCTCGAAATACCAGATCGTCGTCGATCATATCGAACTGGCGGGTGAAGGCGCGTTGCTGAAACTGCTCGAAGAGCGCAAACGCAAGCTCGCCGCCGAGGGTCTGTTCGACGAGGATCGCAAGCGTGACCTACCATTCCTCCCAGACGTGATCGGTGTCGTGACTTCGCCGACCGGTGCCGTGATCCGCGACATCCTGCACCGTCTCGCCGACCGGTTCCCGCGCCATGTGCTGGTGTGGCCGGTGCTGGTGCAGGGCGACGGCGCGGCGGATCAGATTGCCGACGCCATGCGCGGCTTCAATGCCATTGCGCCGGGCGGCGCGGTGCCGCGTCCGGACCTGCTGATCGTGGCGCGGGGCGGCGGTTCGCTCGAAGACCTTTGGGCGTTTAACGAGGAAGCCGTGGTCCGTGCTGCGGCCGAGAGCGAGATTCCGCTGATCTCGGCGGTCGGGCATGAAACCGACTGGACCCTGATCGATCTGGCTTCCGACCGCCGCGCGCCGACACCGACGGCGGCGGCCGAAATGGCGGTACCGGTCCGCTATGACGTGATGGCGCAGGTCGCCGACTGCGAAGGCCGTCTGATCCGCGCCGTGCGACGCAGGACCGAAACCGGCAAACGCGAGGTCGCCGCGCTGGCCCGCGGACTGCCCAATCTGCGCCGCACCGTGGAGACCGCGTCGCAGCGTCTGGACGACTGGTCGGAACGGCTGGGCAATGCCCTGAAAGCGGGCATCCGCCAGCGCCGTCAGCGCATCCCGGCGCGCCTGACACCGCCTAGACGGGCGCTCGGTGAAGCCGCCAATCGGCTGGACAATACGTCGCGCCAACTGCACCGGGCCTACCGCGACCGCGTGACACGCCAGGGGCGGGCGCTGGAGCATCTGGGGCAGTTGCTCGAAAGCTATTCCTACGAGCGCGTGCTGGAACGCGGCTTCGCGCTGGTGACGACCCCGGCGGGCAAGCCGATCATCTCAGCCGCAGATCTTGCCCCCGGCGACGACGTCAACATCAAGCTCAAGGACGGTGTTGCAGCGGCCCGCGTGGCCGGGGGCGCGGCGGCGCAGAAGAAACCGAAACCCCGCAAGCCGGATACCGGGGGGGATGATCCGCAGGGGAGCCTGCTGTGATCCGACTGTTGGCCTTGCTGAGCCTGTGCCTGATGCCGTTTCCACTTTCGGCCGATCTCATGATCGAGTTGCAGGGGACAGCCGCCGAGGGCGGTCTGCTGATTGGCCGCACGGCCCCCGGAGCGGTGGTGACGCTGGACGGCAAAACGGTTGCGGTCTCTGCCGGCGGGGATTTCCTGCTGGGATTCGGGCGGGATGATGCGGGCAGCAAAACCCTGACGGTTTCAAAAGACGGCGAGAAACGGCATCGTGAGATCACGGTCGCGGACCGGGATTTTCAGATTGAACGCATCAACGGCCTGCCCGGCAAAAAGGTCACGCCGGACCCTGAGGCGCTGGAACGCATCCGCCGCGAAAAAGCGGAGATCGACGCGGCAAAGCAGACCAGCACGGCGCAAACCTATTTCCTGTCCGGCTTCCAGTGGCCGGCAACGGGGCGCATCTCCGGTGTTTACGGCTCACAGCGTGTCTTGAACGGCAATCCGCGCCGGCCGCATTACGGCACAGACATTGCCGCACCGACGGGCACTGCGGTCCGCGCCATGGCGGCGGGCAAGGTCGTCTTCGTGCATCCGGGCATGTTCTTCAACGGCAAGACGGTGCTGATCGATCACGGGCTCGGCCTGCGCTCGGTCTACATCCATCTGTCCGCGACATCGGTCGAGGCCGGTGATGAAGTACAGGCCGGCCAGCGGATCGGCGCCATCGGTGCCACCGGGCGGGCCACGGGGCCGCACCTGCACTTCGGCCTGACACTGGATCAGACGCCGATCGATGCGGAGCTGGTTCTGGGCAAAATGCCGGAATGATTCAGCCTGGATGATGCAGAAGGGCCGTATTCCAGGCGATCATCAAAAAGTGATACATCCGAATATCAAAGCGTGCTACCCTCTCCACAGTTTGAAAAAGGAGACCACCATGAAGTATGGATTTCTGGCTCTTGCCCTGACGGCATTCGTTGCGTTTGCGGCGACGCCCGTTCTCGCTGAATGCGCAGGTCACACGAAAACAGCCTCGGTTCCGTCTCAGACGACGGTTGCGGATGGGACGCTCAAGCAGTCCAAACCGTCGGGAAGCTGATTTAAGACTCTTCCGTTCAAGACTGGCCCGGCCAGCGGTTGTGTAACCATAGCCACTGGCCGGGTTTTTCACGCACCCACGTCTCGATGATATCGTTGGCCCGCGCCATGAAGGCGTTCACGTCTTTTGTTTTGTCGCCGGTTTCCTCGGCAAAGATCGGTTCAGCCACTTCAACCGTGAAGGTCGCGCCGCGTTCGCGGATGACCCGGGCCGGTAGCACCGGGCAGTTGAACTTGAGCGCCATCTGCGCCATGGCGGGAGCGGTCATCGCCTCTTCACCAAAAAACGGCACGGCGATCCCATCGTTCATTTTCTGATCGGCCATTATGCCGATATGCTTGCCGTCCCTCAGCGCCCGGAGCATTTCCTTGGCCCCTTCGCTGCCTTTCGGGATCATCATGTCGCGGTATTTCTGCCGCCCGGCCATATAGAGCTTCTGCACCAGCGGATTATTGGCTTCGCGATACACGAATGCCGACGGCACGTTATGAACGTAGGCCGTCATCGGCGCCAGTTCCCAGTTACCGATGTGCGCACTCAGATAAAACCCCGGCGCACCGTCATCGCGGAACCGGTAGAGATTCTCAACCCCGCTGATCTTTACCCGGGGCCGGGGACCGTTGAAATCAAAGCTGCCGATGTGCGGAAATTCGCCGACGGTACGGCCCAGATTGTCCCACATGTCGGTGACGATATCCTCGACCGCGTCTCCGTTCAGATCGGGAAAGGCGCGTCGGATGTTGGCACGGGCACGGTTTGAAATGCCGAGACGGGGACCGAGCGTCCTTGCCAGCCAGCCGCCGAAACCGGAGGCGGCATCGACGGGCAGGATCCGGAACAGGCTCCAGATCATTGCCGCCGCGGCGGCTTCCGACGGATGGCGGATGTATTTCTCGAACGGGGTCCGGGGTCTGAGCATGCGTCAGTTTAGGCGGATACGACCGAGAATAAAGCGTTCCAGTGCGGCAGCATCGTCCCACTCCAGAACAACCGGGAACGGCACGATCCGGTTCCGGTACTCATCGCTGAGCCGGGCGTGGTCCTTTTCCGTGGTGACGACTTCGGCCCCGCTCTCTTCGGCGCTTTGCAACAGGAAGTTCAGTTCGTGGTCGAGAAATTGGTAGTGATCAGGATAGCCGATTGTCTTTCGGATGTCGGCACCGGCCTCGGACAGGGAATCGAAAAACTTCTCCGGGCGGCCGATCCCGGCAAAGGCGATGACCTTTTTACCTTCCAGCGATGCCATGCTGGGGTCGGGTCTGATGCGGGCCTGAAATACCGGCAACTCGTCGGGGATTGCCGGCATGGCAGGGCCGGGGGTGCCGATGACGCAGACCGCGTCGGTGCGTGCAAAGGCGCTTGCGGCGGGTTCGCGGAGCGGTCCGGCCGGGCACACGCGGCCGTTACCGAACCCGTAACCGCCATCGATCACCAGTAGATTGAGGTCCTTGGCCAGCGCGGGATTCTGAAATCCGTCATCCATGATGATCAGGCCGGCGCCGGCGTCAGCGGCGGCACGTGCGGTTGCCGTCCGGTCGGCGCCGATCCAGGTGGGGGCATGGCGGGCGAGGACCAGCGCCTCGTCGCCGACCTCGGCAGCCCTGTGGCATTGCGCATCGACCCGTAACGGACCGGTCAGCCGCCCGCCGTATCCCCGCGACAGGACATGAACGCTACGGTTGGAATCTGCCAGACGCCGAGCCAGATCGAGACACACCTGGGTCTTGCCGGCGCCGCCCATGACCGCGTTGCCGACACAGATGACCGGCATCGGGGTCTGCCATGACGGTTTGCCGGCGGCCCTTGAGGCGGTGACCGCGCCGTAGATGCTGCCAATCGGCGACAGGGCGGTGGCGAGGAATCGGTCAACCGCCGATACCGCCGTGTGAGACCAGAAATCAGGCGCGCGCACGGCGCGTCTCCCCGATGCTGTCCAGATGCGGCGAGATGTAGTCCATGAAGATTTCGAGCACACGGGATTCACGCTCCACATACTCATGTGCCGCCTTGGCCCGGGCCTGCGCCTGCGCCGGTTCGTCGAGGTCGCGGGCCACCGCTTCGGCGAGGCCACCGGCATCATCGACGATTTTCAGCCCGCCGGCGTCATTCATGGCTCGGGTGATCTCGTCGAAATTCCAGAAATGCGGACCGGTGATGATGGCAGCGCCCAGGCGTGCCGGTTCGATGGTGTTCTGGCCGCCGGCCGGGACCAGCGATTTGCCCATGAAGACGATCGGGGCGAGGCGGAAAAACAGGCCCAACTCGCCCAGCGTATCGGCGAGATAGATATCGGTTTCCGCCGTCGCCGGTTCGCTGTTCGAGCGCATGGCGACGATCGCGCCTTGGTCGCGCAGCAGGGCGGCGATCTCGGGGCCGCGTTCGGGATGGCGGGGGACGATGATCGTCAAAAGATCCGGATGACGGGCCTTGACGGTCCGGTGCACATCCAGGGCGGCTTCTTCCTCGCCGGCGTGGGTGCTGGCGGCCAGCCACATCGGACGCAGACCCGTCCGGGCGCGGATTTCCGCCAGCGTACCTTCGTCGCAGGGCAGCGCCGGGACCGCGAACTTCATGTTGCCCATGCGCTCGACCTTGTTCGCGCCCAGGGTGCGGAAGCGTTCGACATCGGAATCAGACTGGGCGAGTACCATGTCGAAACGGCTGAGCAGGGCGCGGGCCAGACTTTTCCAGCGTTGCCAGCGCAGGAACGACGGCGGCGACATTCGGGCGTTGACCAGTACCATCGGGATGCCGCGATGACTGGTTTCATTGACGAGGTTCGGCCACAGCTCGGATTCCCACCAGAGCGCGATGTCCGGCTTCCAGTGATCGAGAAAGCCGTTCACGTAGGGCAAGCGGTCGACCGGCACGAACTGATGGATGGCCCCTTCCGGCAGCCGTTCGCGCATCAGCCGGGCCGAGGTGACGGTGCCGGTGGTAACCAGAACCGTCGGCGATTCGGCACGCGAGACGATCTCTTCGATCACCGGCAGCATGGACAGGGACTCGCCGACACTGGCGCCGTGCATCCATATCAGCTGTCCTGCCGGTCGGGGGGTGACGGGGCGCCCCAGACGTTCATTGAACCGCGCCGGGTCTTCCTTGCCGCGGCGCAGGCGCTTTTTCAGAAACGCCGATATCAGCGGGGCGCCGACGGATGTGGCGAGGCGGTACATCGTCAGGATCATGCCGCGACCTCTTCGGTGGTGTCCGCGGGTTCGACAGGGGTGCGTGCGGTCAACCGGTCTGCCTCGCGGGTGATGCCGTTGAGCCGTGCTTCCAGCTCCGTGCGCAGCGCTTCGAGTGTCGCGTCGTCGGCGTCGCGCGGTACGCTCAATGGCTCGCCCCAGATCAGGACGCCTTTCGAGAACGGCATCGCGATCAGGAACCTGTCCCATGTACCGAGTATTTTGCCGCTGCGGATACCGTAAGTCGTCGGCACGACCGGTGCGCCCGTGAGTTTCGCCAGACTGATGATCCCGTCGGACACCCGCATGCGCGGTCCGCGCGGTCCGTCCGGCGTGATGCCGACCCACTCACCGGCGCGAAGCGCCTTGACCATGGCGCGAAGCGCCCCTGCGCCACCTTTTGACGACGAGCCCTTGACCCATCCGATATCGAAATGCGCGACCGTGTTGGCGATCAGCTCGCCGTCGCGGTGTGCGCTGATCAGCATCTTGAACGGGTGCGGTTTTTGCCATGTGTACGGCGCCATCAATAGCCGTCCGTGCCAGAAGCAGAGGATGGCGGGGCCCTTCTCGAACGTGCTGTCGAGATGCGCGTGCCCGATACGCTCCCAGCGGCTGGTGGCGCGTACGAATCGAATGTACAGCGCCGCAATCCAGCACGCGGCACGCCGGGCCGGGGTGCTTTTGACGATTTTCTTGGAAAGCGATTTCAGCACGGCGAACCCGGCTCAACCATGCCCGGCAGGGGCTTGCATGTCCGCTTCCGCGGCGAACTGCAGGGCATAGAGTTTTTCATACGCTCCTCCCCTGGCCACCAGTTCGGTGTGTGAGCCGGTCTCGACGATGGTGCCGTTCTGGATGACGTAGATCAGATCGGCGCCGACGATGGTCGACAGCCGGTGTGCGATGACCAGCGTGGTGCGGCCCTGCATCAGATGATCGAGCGCTTTCTGGACGTGGCGTTCGCTTTCGGTATCCAGCGACGAAGTGGCTTCGTCGAGCAGAAGGATCGGCGCGTTTTTCAGGATCGCGCGGGCAATCGCCAGGCGCTGGCGCTGGCCGCCGGACAGCTTCACGCCGCGCTCCCCGACCTGGGTGTCAAAGCCTTCGGGCAATTCGCGGATGAAGTCGAGTGCGGCGGCGTGTTTGGCGGCGTCCTCGATCTCTTTATCCGTGGCACCGGGTTTGCCATAGGCGATGTTGGCGCGGACGGTGTCGTCGAACAGGGTCACTTCCTGGCTGACCAGCGAGATGTTGGCATACAGGCTTTCCAGCGTGGCGTCGCGGACGTCCTTGCCGTCGATGGTGATGGTGCCGCTATCAATGTCGTAAAACCGCGGGATCAGGTTAAGGATCGTCGATTTGCCGGCTCCCGACGGGCCGACCAGCGCCACCGTCCTGCCGGCCGGGATCGTCATTGCCACATCGCGGAGCGCGGGCTGATCGGGAATGTATGAGAAATTCACATCGGCGAGGGCGATCTCACCCGCGACCGGTACGTTCAGCGGTTTGGCGTCCGGCCGTTCCTCGATTCCCGGTGCGGTATCGAGCAGGTCGAACAGGCGCTGTGCCCCGGCCAGGCCTTCCTGCAGGCTGGCGTTCAGGTTGGCGAGCCGCTTCATCGGCTCATAGGCCAGCAACAGCGCGGTGATGAATGAAAAGAACGAGCCCGGGTCGAGGTTCTGGTGTATCACCCGGTAGCCGCCGTAAACGATGACGATAGCCACGGCGATGCCGCCAAGGGTTTCCATGATCGGGCTCGATAGCGCCCGGATGCGGGCCGATTTGATGTTGAGCCCGAAGATCCGGTTGACCAGCCCCGATACCCGGCTGGTTTCATAACTCTCCATCCCATAGGCCTTGACCACGCGGATGCCCTGAAAGCTCTGATCGAGGATCGCCGAGAAAAGCCCGGTTTCGTCCTGGGTGTTGGCGGTCACCTTGCGCATGCGTTTGCCGAGCCGGACGATCGGATACACGGCGACGGGAAACACGAAAAAAGAGATGAAGGCCAGTTCCCAGTCCTGGATGAACATCACCGAGACCAGACCGACCAGCGACAGAAGGTCCTTGCCGAAGCCGGTCAGCGCGTTCGAGACCGCGACCCGCATGTGGTTGATGTCGACAAGAAAGCGCGACACCAGCCGCCCGGACGGCATGGAATTGAAAAAGCCGAGGTCCATGCCGATCAGGTGGCGGTACAGCCGGATCTGGTTGTCGGCAACGATTCGCAAGCCAACGAAGGCCATCAGCAGGGATTGCCCGTAACTGGCAAAGCCCTTGGCCAGGAAGGTCGCGAGAACGGCGCCCGACACCCACCACAGCATATCTTCATTTTCGGCAATGAAGACGTCGTTGACGACGGGTTCCATCAGATATGCGGACAGCGCCGTGGTGATCGAAACGACGGCCATGCAGAGCAGGGCGAACACCAGCTGTACCCAGTAATTGCGCAGGTTTTCACGCGCCAGACGGCGGACCAGAACCTCCGTCGACAGATGCGTATCGGGTTTCTTTTCGTCTTTATTTTCCAAGGCTTGGCGACCGTTGTTGCGAACGCCCGGACATTACCACGCTGAAACGCGGTGGCCAATGCGCGATGGGCGTTTCTGAATGAGACGCATATTGATGCCAAGACCCCTCTCCCTGAGGAGAGGGAGGCGTGACAGCGCCGGGTGAGGGACGTGGCTGCAAGACCCCTCATCCTGTCCTTCTCCCCGGGGGAGAAGGGACTCTCGGATCGTCGTGCTTTTCAACCCTCTCCCTGGGGAGAGGGGTGCGACAGCGCCGGGTGAGGGGAAGTTGACGGGATTACGCCGCAGCGGTTTCGTTTATCGCGTGTTCGCCCCGGAACGGATAGAGATTGTTGAAGAACTGATCGATGGATTTTTCCCACGAAAAGCCTACCGCATGCCGGCGGCACAGCGCCGGATCGATGGTGAGAGCCCTTTTGACGGCATCTGCGAGATTTTCACTGAGCACGCCCACGGGGGCATCGCCGATAACGTCGAGAGGGCCCGGTACCGGATAGGCCGCGACCGGCAGTCCGGACGCCAGCGCTTCCAGAAGCACAAGCCCGAAAGTGTCGGTGCGGCTCGGAAACACGAATACGTCCGCCGCGGCGAAATGTCGGGCGAGGTCTTCGCCTTCATGGGCGCCGACGAATTTGGCGGCGGTGTATTTCTCTTCTAGATGGGCCCGGGCCGGGCCGTCGCCGACGATCATCTTGGTGCCGGGGATATCCAGCTTCAGGAACGCCTCGATATTCTTCTCAACCGCGATACGTCCGACATAGACGCTGATCGGGCGGGGGAAATCCAGAAACGGTTCGGTGCGGGGGTGAAACAGGTCCGTGTTCACGCCGCGGGTCCAGCGGACAATGTTGTTGAAGCCGCGTGCCGCAAGGTCGTCTTCAATCGTTTGCGTCGCGACCATGATCCGCTTGCCTGCATTGTGAAACTTTCTGAGATGCGCATAGCTCCAGCTCAGCGGCAGCCGGCAGCGGGCATGAATGTATTCCGGAAAACGGGTGTGATAGGCGGTGGTGAACGGATAGCCTCTAGACAGGCAATGTTTGCGCGCCGCCTGCCCGAGCGGGCCTTCGGTGGCGATGTGGATGGCGTCGGGCCGGAAGGCTTCAATCAGTGCCGCGGTCCGGGCCCCCGGCAGCACGGCCAGCCTGATTTCGGGATAGGTCGGGCAGGGAATCGTGCGGAATCGGTCCGGTGTCACCATCTCGACGGCATGGCCGCGTTCGAGAAGACCGCGCCTTACAGTATCGAGCGAACGGACGACGCCATTGACCTGAGGAAGCCAGGCGTCGCTGACGATGATGAGTCGCATGTGTCTTTTCCTAAAAGCGAGAGCCCTTGCAGTTCGGCCCAGTGCAGGATTTCAAGCCGGCCGTCTTCGTGTTCGACCAGTGCCGTGCAGCTTTCGACCCAGTCGCCGTCGTTGCAGTACCTGATGCCGTCGATATCGCGGATTTCGGCGGAGTGGATATGTCCGCAGATGACGCCGTCGGTGCCGCGCCGCTGCGCTTCTTCGACCACCGCATCCTCGAATTTCGAGATGTATTCGACCGCGTTCTTCACCTTGTGTTTCAGAAACGCCGACAGCGACCAGTACGGCAGACCCAGCTTGCGGCGCAGCAGATTGAACCAGAGATTCACGGCGATTGCCGCGGTGTAGGCATGATCGCCCAGGAACGCCAGCCACTTGGCGTACTTGATGACGCCGTCGAAACGGTCCCCGTGCAGCACCAGAAAACGCTTGCCGTCGGCCATGGTGTGCACGGTCTCATACAGCACCGCGACACGGCCGAATCGATGATTGGTGAAGTCGCGGAACTTTTCATCGTGGTTGCCGGGGATGTAGATCACCCGGGTACCCTTGCGTGCCTTTCTCAGGATTTTCTGCACGACATCGTTGTGCGCCTGGCGCCAGTACCACGCGCGTTTCATGCGCCAGCCGTCGATGATGTCGCCGACCAGATACAGATACTTGCTTTCGGTGTTTTTCAGAAAATCGAGAAGCATCTCTGCCTGGCAGCCGGGGGTCCCAAGATGGATATCGGAAATCCAGATGCTGCGGTAACGATGCCGCGATTTAGAAAGATCGTTCACGTTTCTCGATCTCTGCCCAGAAAAGTAAAAAGAAATACATCATTTAGTATGCGGACAGTAACCGATGCGTATTTTACTTTTGTGACGAATAAAAACCTTCATCGACTTGTCACATGACTTACATATAATTTTGATGTTGGTTACGGGTCTGATTAATCCTGGGAATTTCGGAGTATCCGCCGTGACCGAACAAGAATTGCTGCCCGAGGGTCAACACCGCCGCGTCCTCGTCATTCACAATCCCACCGCGGGCTGGCGCCGCCGCCGCCGGTTCGAGCGCATCGTCAGTGCGCTGATCGCCGAAGGTGTCGATGTCGATGTGCGACCGACCACCAGACGCGGTGACGCCGAAGCGTTCGCCATGAGCGCGGACCCGGAAAAGCTGGACGCTATCGCAGTCGCCGGGGGCGACGGTACGATCAACGAGGTGGTCAACGGCCTCGGCGACAAGAAACTGCCGCTGGCGGTAATCCCGCTCGGCACTGCCAATGTGCTGGCCCACGAGATCGGCCTCGGCGGCACGCCCCGTGACATCGCGCGGACCATCGCCACCGGCCGGGCGCAGCCGATCTCGGTCGGCATCGTCAATGGCCGGCGCTTCGTGATGATGGCGGGCTTCGGCTTCGATGCCCATGTCGTGGCCGAGGTCAAACCGGCGGTGAAGAAATTTCTCGGCAAGACGGCGTATGTGCTGTCGACCCTGAAGACGCTCGCCTCGTTCCGCTTTCCCAAATACCGGGTCATCGTCGACGGGGAAAGTTTCGACGTCGCTTCGGCGGTGATCGCCAACGGCCATTTCTATGGCGGCACATTCGTATGTGCGCCGGACGCGCGGCTGCAGGACCCGTCATTGCATGTGGTGCTGTTCATGAAACCGGGCGTGCTCAGGACGATACGTTACGCCGTGTGGCTGGCGCTCGGCCGGCTGACGAAACTGCCTGACGTGAAGATCGTGCCGGCGACGGACATCGTCGTCGAGCGCGTCGACGCCGAACCGGTGCAGGGTGACGGGGATATCCTCGCCAGCCTGCCGGCCCGGATCACGCTGGCGCCCGCCGCGCTGGCGCTGTTGATGCCGGGTTGACGCCTCTCTTATCAGGGAGTGGGTGGCGAGCGAAGTGAGCCGGGTGAGGGAATGTGGCTGCAAGGCCCCTCATCCTGTCCTTCTCCCCAGGGGAGAAGGGACTCTCGGATCGCCGTGATTTCAACCCTCTCCCTAGGGGAGAGGGTGGCGCGACAGCGCCGGGTGAGGGGAAGCCTACATCCCGGCGATGGTCATCCCGTCGACGCGCACGGAGGGCGCGTTGGTGGCGCGTTTGAATTCCAGATCATCGGCCGGGGTCATGTGCATGAACATGTCTTTCAGATTGCCGGCGATGGTAACTTCGTTGACCGGATAGGCGATCTCGCCGTTCTCGATCCAGAAGCCGCCGGCGCCGCGCGAGTAATCACCGGTGACGTTGTTGACGCCCATGCCGATCAGTTCGGTCACGTAGAAGCCGTTGTCGATGGCGCCGATCAGGTCGGCCTTGCTCACGCTGCCTGCCGCCAAGTGCACGTTGGTCGCCGACGGGCTGGGCGGGCCGCCGGTGCCGCGCGACGCATGGCCGGTGGTTTCGAGCCCGAGCTGGCGGGACGTGGCGAGATCGAGAACCCACGTCGTCAGAATTCCGTTGTCGATGAGGTTGCGGGTTTTCGTTTGAACCCCTTCGCCGTCGAAGGGTTTGGAGCGCAGCCCGCGCTTCTTGAGCGGGTCATCGACGATGGTGATGCCGTCGGCGAAAACCTGTTCGCCCATCTTGCCGGCAAGGAAGGTGGTGCCGCGCGCCACCGACTGGCCGTTGATGGCGCCCGAGAAATGCCCGATCAGCGAGGATGCGACACGTGGATCATAAACGATCGGCAGCTGGGCGCTTTCCGCTTTTTTCGGGTTGAGGCGGCGGATCGTGTTTTCGCCCGCTTTCCGGCCGACCTCGGCGGGGTCGTCAAGATCGCTCAGCCAGACGGTGGATGAATATTCGTAATCGCGCTCCATCATTGTGCCTTCACCGGCGACGACACTGACGCCGATGGAAAACCGCGAGCCCTGACGGGTGCCGCTGAAGCCGTTGGTGCCGGCCAGGTAGACGATCGATTTGCCGAAGCCCAGTTCGGCGCCTTCGGAATTGGTGATGCCGGGGACGGCGCGGGCCGCGTCCTCGCAGGCGCGGGCCATCTCGATCATCTGCTCGGCGCTCGGCTCTGCTGGGTCGAACTCGTCCAGGTCCGGAATCTCGGTCGCCAGCTGGTCCGGATCGGCGAGACCCGCATAGGCGTCCTCGGGGACCGCGCGGGCCATGGCGACGGCGCGGTCCAGAAGTTCGCTCAGGCCTTCTGCGGAAAAGTCCGATGACGACACCACCGCCTGACGTTTGCCGACCAGAACCCTGAGACCGAGATCATACCCCTCTGAGCGTTCGAGGTCTTCCGGCTCCCCCAGCCGGCACGACAAACTGGAAGACGTGCCTTCGACCAGCAGGGCATCCGCGGCGTCGGCGCCCTTGGCCCTGGCGCGTTGCAACAGGTCATCGAGGATTTCGGCAGGTTCGGCGGGTAGAGACGTCATGAAGAACTCCTTGGGCGGACTGTCCGGCTAATATCGTCTGTGAAGACGGGTTTTGCCAGCCCCGAGGTTGTTAAAACCCTTTAACGCGTTGGGTTGTCGGGACCGTAACACCGGCTTATATTTTCATCGAATTTCACGATCTTGCGTATTGTAGCGCAATAATCCGGAGCAGGGTTGACCCTGCCCGACGACACCAAAGATTGATGTACACATGACAAAAATTGATCAGGTTATGAACGCCCCGGCGGATGCTTCGAGCAGAGACGAGCTGGAAGCTGCCGTTGTGCGCTTCGCCGGAGACAGCGGCGACGGCATGCAGCTGACCGGCGGGCAGTTTACCGAAGCGACGGCGGTCGCCGGTAACGATCTTGCGACCTTCCCGGATTTCCCGGCGGAAATCCGCGCCCCGGTCGGCACCACCTTCGGCGTGTCGTCGTTCCAGATCAATTTCGGCGCACGCCGGATCATGACCTCGGGTGACGATTTCGATGTGCTGGTCGCGATGAACCCGGCGGCGCTCAAGGTCGAGATGCCCCGGCTGCGCAAGGGCGGTCTGATGATCGTTGACAGCGGGACTTTCACCGAACGCAACCTGGCCAAGGCCGGGTACGACACGTCGCCGCTCGAAGACGGTACGGTCGATCCGTACCGGGTCATTTCGTTCGACATTTCCTCAATGACCATGGAGGCGGTGAAGGATTTCGAGCTTTCCAAGAAAGACGCGCTCCGCTGCAAGAACATGTGGGCGTTGGGGTTCCTTTACTGGCTGTTCGGGCGGTCCCGCAAGACCACGCAGGAATGGCTGACCGGCAAGTTCGCCAAACGCCCCGACATCGCGAATGCCAACATTGCCGCCATGAACGCCGGGCATGCCATGGGCGAAACCGCGGAACTGCCTGAGGGCGTGCATGGTTTTCACATTGCCCCCGCCGAGATCGCACCCGGTTTGTACCGGACCGTGACCGGGACCGAGGCGCTGGCCTGGGGACTGGTCAAGGGAGCGGAACTGGCGGCGCTGGACATTCTGTTTGCGTCCTACCCGATCACGCCGGCATCGCCGCTTTTGCATTCGCTGGCAAAGATGCAGCACCTGGGCGTCACCACGTTCCAGGCCGAAGATGAAATTGCCGCCGCGTGCGCTGCCATCGGCGGCAGTTACGCCGGCTCGCTGGGTGTCACGTCCAGCTCGGGGCCGGGGATTGCGCTGAAGGGCGAGGCCATCGGTCTCGCGCTGTCGGCCGAACTGCCGATGATCATCGTCAACTCCCAGCGCGGCGGCCCGTCGACCGGGCTGCCGACCAAGACCGAACAGTCGGATCTTTATCAGGCGGTCTACGGCCGCAACGCCGATGCGCCGCTGGTGGTGCTGTCGACCCGTTCGGCGTCGGACTGTTTCGAGGTGGGCATCGAAGCCGTGCGGCTGGCGACAAAATACATGACGCCGGTCATGCTGCTGACCGACGGCTATATCGCCAACGCGGCGGAGCCGTGGCGCCTGCCCGATCTGGATGCCTACGAGCCATTCCCGGTCACCTTCCATACCGATCCGGAAGGCTTCCATCCGTTCCAGCGGGATGCGGATACGCTAGCCCGCGTGTGGGCCAAGCCCGGCACCCCGGAACTCATGCACCGTATCGGCGGGATCGAGCGCAGTTACGACACCGGCCATATTTCCTACGACGCAGACAATCACCACAAGATGACCAAGATCCGCGCCGCCAAGATCGACGGGATCGCCAAAGACATCCCCGCGCAGACGGTTGAACTCGGCAACGAATCGGGCAAACTGTGCGTCGTCGGCTGGGGGTCGACCTATGGGCCGATCAACCGCGCGGTCGACAATCTGATCCGCCGCGGCAAGGACGTGTCGCATGTTCATCTCAGTTATATCTGGCCGCTGCCCGAGAATCTGGGGGATCTTCTGGCCGGATACGACACCATCCTGATCCCCGAAATGAACAACGGTCAGCTGATCACGCTGCTGAAGGCCGAGTATCTGATCGACGCGCAGGGATTGAACAAGATATCCGGGCAGCCGTTCCGGATCAGCGAGATCGAGGACGCGATCCTCGGCATTCTGGAGGGTTGAGCAATGAATGAACTGACCCCGCCCGTAAAACGCACCGCCAAGGACTTCGCCACCGATCAGGAAGTCCGCTGGTGCCCCGGCTGTGGCGATTATGCGATCCTGCGCGCCGTCCTGAACACTTTGGCGGACATCGAGGCCGAACCCGAAAACACCGTCTTCGTGTCCGGCATCGGCTGTGCCGCGCGTTTCCCGTACTATGTGGAAACCTATGGCTTCCATACCATTCACGGCCGTGCACCGGCGTTTGCCACCGGTATCAAGCTGGCCAATCCGGAGTTGGACGTGTGGGTCGTCGGCGGCGACGGCGATATGCTGTCGATCGGCGGCAATCACCTGATGCACGTCATCCGCCGCAATGTCGATGTGCAGGTTCTGCTGTTCAACAACGAAATCTACGGACTGACCAAGGGTCAGGCATCACCGACGTCGAGGGCCGGAACGCGCTCGCCGTCGACGCCGCTGGGGTCGGTCGATAATCCGGTTTCAGCCTGTGTCTTCGTTCTCGGCGCCGGTGCCAGGTTCGTTGCCCGTGGCATCGATGCCCAGCAGAAAGATCTGCCGGCGATTCTCAAGCGTGCCCACGCGCACAAGGGCGCCAGCTTCGTTGAAATCCTGCAGAACTGCATCGTCTATAATGACGGCGTATTCGCCGACATCACCGAGAAATCCGTCGTCGCCGACCGTCAGGTCGTTTGCCGGCATGGCGAGCCGCTGGTGTTCGGCAAGGATGGCGACAAGGGCCTGAAGATCGATCCCACCACCTTGACGCTCAGCGTTGTCGAGGTAGGAGCGGACGGCCCGGAAGCCGCCGGCGTTCTGGTTCATGACGAAACCAATCACGTGCTGGCCAGCATGCTAGCCGCGATGGATCACGAAGACCTGCCGGTTGCCGTCGGCGTGATCTATTGCGAACCTGCGCTGAGCTATGGCGAAGGGGTTGCCCAGATGAAGGCGGAAGCCAGAAAACGGGCCAAGGATGCCGATCTGAAATCGATCATGCATGAAGGTCATACCTGGATGGTCGCTGACTGAACAGAGGGCGCAAAGTTATCGTTGCCAGCACCAATAATAATAAGGGGGGGGCAGAATGGCAATCACGGTCGCAATCATCGGCTCAGGCCCGGCGGGGTTTTATGCTGCCGACGCCATTGCCAAATCGGTGACGGACCCGCAGATCGACATCATCGAGCGGCTGCCGACACCGTACGGCTTGATACGGGGCGGGGTTGCGCCGGATCATCAGACCACCAAGAAAGTCGCCAGAAAGTTTGAAAAAACCGCGCTCGGTGACGGCATCCGGTATTTCGGCAATGTCGAGGTCGGGCGGGACGTGACGCTGGAAGAACTGCGTGGCATGTATGACGTGGTCATTCTAGCCGTCGGTGCCCCGGCCGACCGCGTGCTCAGCATTCCCGGTGCGGACAAGGCCGGCGTGCACGGCTCTGCAGCCTTCGTCGGCTGGTACAACGGCCACCCGGATTTTGTCGAGCTGGAACCGGACCTCAATATGAAAACTGCCGTGGTGATCGGCAACGGCAATGTGGCGCTGGATATCGCCCGCGTTCTGGTCCGCTCCAAATCCGGACGGGCCAAGACGGATTTGCCGCCGTATGCCCGTGACGCCATGAACGCCTCGCCCGTCACCGATGTCTATATGCTCGGCCGGCGCGGTCCGCTGGAAGCGAAGTTCACAAACGTCGAACTGCGGGAAATGCTCGATCTGACGGAATGCGCACCGGTTGTCGATGCCGCTGATCTGCCCGACGGCATCCCGGATGACATGGAAGACCGCGAGCGCCGTTTGGCGGAAAAAAATCTTGAGACGCTTCGAGCGTTTTCGGAACGCGACCCCAAGGCCATGCCGAAGCGGGTGCATTTCGGGTTTTACGCGCAACCGCTGGAAATTCTTGGCGATGACCATGTCAGTGGAATCCGCATTGAACGCACCCGGGTCGAAAACGGCCGCGCCGTCGGCACCGGGGAGACCTATGATATTCTCTGCGAGCTTGTGGTTGCGGCAATCGGCTATCGGGCCGATCCGATTCCTGGCCTGCCATATGACGAGGCCCGGGGCATCATTCCCAACGATCGCGGCAAGATCGACGACGGGCTGTATGCCGTCGGCTGGATCAAGCGGGGGCCGAGCGGGGTGATATCTTCGAGCCGTCCGGACGGGGTCGAGGTGGCGGAACACATCACCGCCGACTTCCCGGCGGGCGGTAGCAAACCGGGCCGTGAAAGCCTGAAAAAGCTATTGTCGGACCGCAACGTGCGTATCGTTCATTTCGAAGACTGGCAGAATCTGGAAGCCGAAGAAATTGCGCGTGCGGAAAAACCGCAGCCGCGTCATAAATTTACCGCGATCGATGATATGATCGATCATCTGGAAGGACGCGAATGATGACGGATGGCGAATACGCCGGGGACCTGTCCCCCGAGGACACCTGGGAACTGCTGCAGCGCGACAAGTCGGCGGTGCTGATCGATGTCCGGACCGATGCTGAATTCGCCTATGTCGGCGGCCCCGACCCGAAAGCGGTGAAAAACCCGTTTCACCGGATTTCCTGGGTGCTGTTTCCGAAGATGGAGCGCAACCCGCACTTCGAGGATTCGGTCCGTGACGCGGTGCCTGACAAGCAGGCGCCGATCCTGTTTCTATGCCGCTCCGGTGTGCGCTCGGCGGCGGCGGCAAAGGCGCTGACGGCGCTCGGCTATACGCAGTGCTACAACATTGCCGAAGGCTTCGAGGGCGACAAGAACGCAGACGATCACCGCGGCACCGTCAATGGCTGGAAGGTCCGCGGCCTGCCCTGGGTACAGGGGTAGGCGATCCCCAATCTCCCTCAGATGAGGATGGCGCGTCCGCGCCGGGTGCGGGGATTGAAGTCATCTTCATCTGCAGAATGTCGCCCCTCATCCTGTCCTTCTCCCAAGGGAGAAGGGACTCTCGGATAAAGATCGCGAACAACCCCTCTCCCTTGGGGAGAGGGTGGCGCGTCCGCGCCGGGTGCGGGGATTGAAGTCATCTTCGTCAGCAGAATGTCGCCCCTCATCCTGTCCTTCTCCCAAGGGAGAAGGGACTCACGGATAAAGATCGCGAACAACCCCTCTCCCTTGGGAGAGGATGGCGCGTCCGCGCCGGGTGATGGGATTGAAGTCATCTTCATCTGCAGAATGTCGCCCCTCATCCTGTCCTTCTCCCAAGGGAGAAGGGACTCTCGGATAAAGATCGCGAATAACCCCTCTCCCTTGGGGAGAGGGTGGCGCGTCCGCGCCGGGTGAGGGGTCAGATATAAACGATTGAGCCGCTAGGTTCGGCATCGTTCAGAAATGTGACGATACCCGTGCGTTTCAGATCAAGGCCGCTGCGGGGGGGGCTGTTCTCAAGGCCTTCGGCGCGAAGGCCCATTTCACAGACCATGTACTCGACACCGAGTTCGGCGCAAATGTCGATCAGTTCGTCGAGGGTGGCGACGCCTTTGCCGGCGAAGTCCTCGTCGCGATCTTTGGCGCTCATGCCACTGACCTCAGAAACGAGATCATGCCAGCCGGCCCCGTCGAGCACGGCGATGCTGGCGCCCATCGTGAAGAACATCGTCACCGGGATGCCGATGGCGGCGGCGCCCGACGCCATGACGAATGCATAGTGAACTTTTTCGTAAGTGCCGGAGGCGACGACCAGGGACAGCTTGCTGATCTGGGCGGTGTCGTCAGCCATTGACGGCACATCCGACGACGGTGGTGTTTTCGTGCGACGAGAGGTCGGTGATGCTTGGCGCATCGCCGCACAACGGACAGCCGGGGTCGGCCTTGACCTTGATCTTGCGGAATTCCGACGCCAGTCCATCGACGACGATCAGGGAACCGGACAGGCTCTCGCCGATGCCCATGATTTCCTTCAAAACCTCGGTCGTCTGCAGCGAGCCCATCATGCCGCACAGTGCGCCCAGCACACCGGCTTCGGCGCAACTCGCGACCTGACCCGGCGGCGGCGCTTCGCGGAAGATGCAGCGATAGCACGGGCCGTGTGCACCGTCTTCATCACAGGTGTGTGCCTTGTAGGTGGCGATCTGTCCGTCGAAGCGCAGGATCGCCGCAGAGACCAGTGTCCTTTTCGCCAGATAGCAGGCGTCATTGATCAGGAATCGGGTTTCGAAATTGTCCGACCCGTCGGCAACGATGTCATAGTCCGAGATGATGTCGAGTGCGTTGGTGGCATCGAGCCTGGCGTTGATCTGCACGATGTTCACATCCGGATTGATCGCCTTGGCGCTCAGCGCCGCGCTTTCGACCTTCGCCATGCCGATACGGTCCGTGGTGTGGGCGACCTGACGCTGCAGGTTCGACAGATCGACGGTATCCGCATCAATGACGCCGATGGTGCCGACGCCGGCCGCCGCCAGATACAGGATGGCCGGTGACCCCAGACCGCCGGCCCCGACGACCAGGACTTTGGCATCCATCAGTTTGGCCTGACCGGTGCCGCCGACTTCCTTGAGCAGGATATGCCGGGCGTAGCGTTCTACCTGTTCGTCGGTGAAGTCGGTCATGCTTACTCGAGACCCTCGAACAGGGCCGTCGACAGATAGCGTTCGGCGAACGACGGCAGAATGACGACGATGTTCTTGCCCGCCATCTCCGGCCGTTCGGCGACCTCGACGGCGGCGGCGAGGGCCGCGCCCGATGAAATGCCGACGGCAAGGCCTTCAAGCTTGGCCGCTTTCCGCGCCATCGCAAAGGCGGTTTCGTTACCGATCTGCAGTACTTCGTCGATCAGGCCGCGCTCCAGAATCGCCGGGACAAACCCGGCACCGATGCCCTGAATCTTGTGCGGGCCGGGGGCGCCGCCGGACAGGATCGGGCTGTCTTCGGGTTCGACGGCGATGATCTTCACATCGGGATTGCGTTCCCTGAGAACCTGGCCGCAGCCGGTGATGGTGCCGCCGGTGCCGACGCCGGAAATAAGGCAGTCGACCTTGCCGGCGGTATCGGCCCAAATCTCCTCGGCGGTGGTGTTGCGGTGGATTTCAGGGTTCGCCGGATTTTCAAACTGCTGCAGCATCATCGACCCGGGAATTTCGTTGACCAGCTCCTCGGCCTTTTCGATGGCGCCGCGCATGCCCAGCGGGGCCGGGGTCAGCACCAGCTCGGCTCCGAACAGCAGAAGCATCTTGCGGCGTTCGAGCGACATGCTTTCCGGCATGGTCAGGATCAGACGATAGCCCTTGGCGGCGCAAACGAACGCAAGTGCGATGCCGGTATTACCGGACGTCGGCTCGATCAGAGTTGCGCCTTCCTTGATACGGCCGTCACGTTCGGCAGCTTCGATCATCGCCAGCCCGATCCGGTCCTTCACCGAGGCCAGCGGATTGAAATATTCGCATTTTCCGAGGATGACGCCGTTGACGTTGCTGTCCTGCATCAGCCGGCTCAGGCGGACAAGAGGCGTCGCGCCGATGGTATCGACGATGCTGTCATAGATTTTGCCGCGGATTTCACGGGGGGGCGTCGTGCTGTCGCTCATGATTGTGCGTTCCTCCGGTTGGTCTTTTATATGATGAAGTCGAGATTTTTGCGGCCTTCGCTTTCAATGCCGGCTTCGTTGGCACTGTTGCAGAGGTCGTCGATGCTTGTCGTATCCAGGCGCTTCATGACGTCGTCCTGTATCAGCGACCACAGCGGGCGAACCACCTTCTGGCCGAGATCGGACCCGTCCTCGTTCTGCAGCGGGTCCTCGGCGGTTTCCATCTTGCGCACCGAACGTACGATATCACCGACGAAGATACGCCTGCGTTCGCGGGCCAGACGGTAGCCGCCGCGCGGGCCGCGCACGCCAACCAGAATGTCGTCGCGCACCAGATGCTGCAGCGCCTGTTCCAGATAGCGTTGCGGAATCCCCTGACGGCGCGTGATCTCGCGGCTTTGAACCGGCTCCGAGCCGGCATGATAGGCGATGTCCAGGACCGCCTCGATCGCAAACAGCATTTTCTTTGTAATTCTCAGCATAGCCTCGCATATCCCCCTTGCTTAGCCTTGTCGTCCGGTCGACCCGAAGCCGCCGGTCCCCCTGGCACTGTTATTCAGCGTCTTGACCTCATTGAGACTGATCCGTGTCACCGGTGCGACGACCATCTGCGCAATGCGTTCGCCGCGGGCCAGCGTCACCGGCTGATCCCCGAGATTGACGAGGATCACCTTGATTTCACCCCGGTAATCGGCGTCGATGGTGCCGGGACTGTTCAGGACCGTAATGCCGTGCTTGGCGGCCAGTCCGGACCGGGGCCGGACCTGGGCCTCAAATCCACCGGGCAGCTGAATGGCGATACCGGTGGCCAGCATGGCCCGTTTACCGGGATCGATGGTCACGTCTTCGGCTTCGGCCGACAGCAAATCCATGCCCGCGCTGTCCGCCGTGGCATAGGCCGGCAAGGACAGGTCCCGCCCGTGTTCAAGACGGACCACATCGACCCGGACGTCGCTCATTCGGCGGCCTCGAAATGCTGCACGATGCGGCCCGCCAGTTGTTCGGCGACACCGGTCTTGCTCATCCGGGGCCAGTCTTCGCTGCCGCTCGCCGTCATCAGGTGCACGGTGTTGTCGTCGCCGGCAAAGGTTCCGGTGGCCGGGGACACGTCGTTGGCGACGATCCAGTCGCAGCCCTTGCGTGCGCGTTTGGCCTCGGCGTTTGCGATCACGTCATGGGTTTCCGCGGCAAAGCCGATGACCAGCGCCGGACGCTTGTTGCCGGCCCCGGACAGGGTCGCCAGGATATCCGGATTTTCGACCATGCCGAGCGTGGGCGGCGCACTGCCGTCCTGTTTCTTGATCTTGCGGTCGGGAGCGTCGGCAGTTCGCCAGTCGGCGACGGCAGCGGCGCAGACGGCAATATCGGCAGGTAGTGCGGCTTCGACCGCAGCCAGCATGTCGCGGGCGCTTTCGATGCGAACGACGGTGCAGCCGGCGGGGTCGGCCAGATGTGTCGGGCCACTGATCAGCGTGGTGCGGCACCCGAGCCGGGCCAATGCGGCAGCGATGGCGTGGCCCTGCTTGCCGCTGGAGCGGTTGGCGATATAGCGGACCGGATCGATCGGCTCATGCGTCGGGCCGCTGGTGACGATGGCGTGACGGCCTTCGAGCGGACGTGGTGCAGCGGCGAAGAAGCTCTGCAGCGCGGCAACCAGATCGGCCGGTTCCGACATCCGGCCCATGCCGAATTCACCGCACGCCATATCGCCTTCGGTCGGGCCGACGAAGGTGACGCCGCGGCTTTTAAGGGTCGCGATATTGGCCTGTGTCGCGGCGTGCTCCCACATCCGGACATTCATCGCCGGGGCGCAGATCACCGGTTTGTCGGTGGCCAGCAGGACTGTCGTCGCCAGATCCCCGGCCAGGCCCGCGGCCATCTTCGCCAGCAGATCGGCGCTGGCGGGGGCGACCATCAGCACGTCGGCATCGCGCGACAGATTGATATGACCCATTTCATGTTCGTCGGTCAGCGAAAACAGATCGGTATAGACCTTGTCTTCGGACAGCGCCGACAGGCTGAGCGGTGTGACGAACTGTTCACCCCCCCGGGTCAGCACGCAACGCACAAGGGCGCCCTGCTCGCGGAGGCGGCGGATCGTTTCCGGTATCTTGATGGCGGCAATGCCACCCGATACGATCAGTAATATGCGTTTACCCTGCATGCGCGTACGTTTCCGGTTTGTGGAACTGTATTTCCAAAGTAAATCACGAGTGCGTACTGTAAATAGTGTATTCGGCGTCATTTCGCAATCAAAAGACCGCCAGAGCAAGGTTTATGCCCACGTCCGCGTGGGCTACCATCGGGCTGAAAAATCGAGGTTCCCGGATGAAGATCATCGCCTACCCGACCGTGCCCAACCCGCCCAAGTTGCGGCCGGCGCCCACGGCCCGTGCATGGATGGACCAGCTGCCCGAAGCGTACGGCTACCGCTGCCTGCCCCTGACCATGGCCAACGCGCATGGGTGGGAAATCTGCTCACCGGTTGCGTTCGAGGCAGTGTGGAACGGCGGCATATCGAAAACCGACATCACCATCACCAGCGACGATACCGGCCTGATGCCGACAACGCACTTCGGCTCGGGCATTCTGACGTTTCATGCGGGTTACCTGTTCCGCACCGATCCCGGCATCAGCCTGATGGCGCAGGGACCAGTGAACCATCCCAAGGACGGCATTTATGCGCTGTCGGGTCTCATCGAGACCGACTGGTCGAGTTATACCTTCACCATGAACTGGGTTTTTACGCGGCCCGACACGCCGGTTC
Organism: Rhodospirillales bacterium; assembly: GCA_965227245.1. Classification (GTDB taxonomy): domain Bacteria; phylum Pseudomonadota; class Alphaproteobacteria; order Rhodospirillales; family Casp-alpha2; genus UBA4479. The sequence goes on from OZ245728.1 coordinate 1,174,540, forward strand.
GTTTCGAGCGCGGCGAGCCGTTCTGTCATGTCTTTCCAAGCGTGCCGGAACTTCTGGAAAACGCCGAGCCCATGGTGGCGCCGTTCGAAAGCGACCAGGATACGTTTACCCGCCACAGCGACTGGACGGCGAGCCGGAACGCGTTCAACGCCGATCTGCTCAATCCGGACTCCCCGGCGCGCGATCAGAAATGGCAGAAGGACTATTACCGGGGCTACCACCCAGACGGGGTAAAGGGCCCGGACGGGCACCGTACCAAGTTACGACTGAAGCCGTTCGCGGTGAACGTGAAAGCACCGGATGGCAAAGACGGCAAAAACGAGTAGGCAAAGGGCCGATCAGACAAAGCAAGAAACGCCCCCCAGGATCAGCAACCAGCACAGAGAACGGAGACATCCATGCCGCATCAGCGTTACCGACCGTACGAACACACACTCAACCACGATGGCGAGGACTTCGAGTATGAACTGGCCATGGCTGTGCGGGCCGGCAACCGGGTCTGGGTAAGGGGGCAGACCGGCCTCGATCTTGACGGCAATTTCATCGGCGAGGGCGATCCGGTGGCACAGGCCGAGACCGCCATGCGCTGCACGGACACATTATTAAGAGAGGCGGGCGCCTCGCTGAACGATATCGTGAAAGTCACTGTCTACCTGACCGATCGTGAATTCCGGGTCCCGGTCTTTTCCGTGCTGGCGAAATGGCTGAAGGGCGTTCGGCCCTGCCAGACCGGATTGATCGTCAACGGCCTTGCGCGTCCCGAGATGCTGATGGAGATCGACGTCGAAGCGGTGATCGAGACGCCTTAAGCGTTATGCCCGACAGGTCCCCCGGCGAAGGCCGGGGTTCGGTGATGCAGGCCGGAAACATTCCCGGCGATAGGGCGTTTGCCAAACCGGATTCCGGCTTGCGCCGGGAAACGGGCGATTTCGCGGCGCTGCTGCTGATGCTCGCGGCGTCAGCTTCCTGTATTGCCGTCCCCGCAGTTATGCGGGTTGCCATGCCGAGGGGTCAATCACGTAGGAAGGCTGAATCGCTGCGCTATTGTGTGCAGCAGCGTGACGGTCTGCTGACCCAGCTTATCCTCCATTTTTGCTCTTGCCTTTTGGTTCGATAAGGCAGCGCGCAGGTCGCGAAGCAGGGCAGAAAGCATCAACTCTGCATTGCGTGTGTTCATCACCCATCCATGGGAATGTGTTCTTTTGTCCGCCGGTATAAGGTGCGCATTGAGAATTGCGACCATCCAGTTCAGGCGTTTTTCCATTTCAGTAAAATGCCTGGCGATTTCAATCTCTGCCTGAATGCAAAGCTTGCGGGCGTCCGGGGACCGGTATACTTCCGACCAATCGACCGTCCCGCTGTTCTTATCGCGCAATTTGCTTACGACGTCCTTTGCATTCTTTTCGAATTGGGCAAGTCGCCGCTCGCCGAGCATGAGCTGCAGCATGTTAAAGAAACCCGGGAGCATACGACGTGAGAGTTTTTCCGATTGTTCCGGAAGATCTGTTTCGTTTGCAAACCGGTGTTCGAAATTGTGTATCAAAAGCCGCTGGAAATGATTGGTGCGGCTTTTTTCCTCGCGAGGCTGGACTTGGCCGCGGGCGTAATCTTCAACGGCTTTTACAAACACGGCCTCGATCGTAACGAGTTGGGCACGAAATTCCTGACCCATCGCATTGATGTCCGCCTCGGTCAGCTTTTCCGGAGCTTGCTTCTTGAGGATATGCATGAACTTGGCATAGAGCGCCTCACCCAGTTCCTCGGCATGCTGATGTATGGATTGCGTTGAACGACCGGCACTGCGTTCGTTAAGTGTGGCGCTCCCCTGATCTCTTATGTCGTGTCCGTCAGAAATTGCGGTGTTCGACTTCGGCGGCGCTGTCCCCGGCGCGGCTCTTGGAGAAATTCGTCGTCCTATATCTTTTCCATGCGGGTCAAAGAAATCGACATGCGAAGATTTATCTCCTTCATGCGCTCGATCCCGCGATCCGTTGGTATCGCTTGGCTCTTTGGACATGAGTGACCTTCTCTCATAGCGAAACGTTCACTATCCAATGGTGATTTTGAGCATGTATGTGATTTTATATTATTATCTCATACTTCCAGCTTTATTCCAATCGGCGATACTATCGCGGACAAGCCGGGACATGCAGTCCCGTGGTGACATCGATAATTGAGTGGAAAAAAATGAAGTTGCTGCAGGCGGCTTCAAAGCGCTAGTCGAAGATGATCGCCACGAACACCACCAGCAGGGCCAGCGCGATCAGCCACAGGCCTCGCCCCGGGCGTCGAGGGCCGGAATCCTCACCCCTGAGTGCGCGGATCGTATCGGGGTGCAGCTTGAAATTGCCGTCGGCCAGCATGCGCGAGCCGTTCTCGACGCTTTCCACCATGTCCGGCAGGCGCTCCAACGCCATCTGCAGGTTCTGGATGGCATCGCGGACCTTGGCTTCAGGGCCGAGATTTTCATAAACCCAGTCCTCGATCAGCGGGCGGATCAGGAACCACATGTTGGCGTCGGGTGCCAGCTTGCGGGCCGTGCCTTCGGCGACCAGCATGGTCTTCTGTAATAAGAGCAGTTCCGGCTGGGTTTCCATGCGGAAGGTTTCGGTAACCTGAAACAATTGCGCCAGCAGCCGGGCAATGGAGATTTCGTTCTGCGGTTTGTCGAGGATCGGCTCGGCGATCGAGCGGCAGGCCTGGGTGAAGCTGTCGACGGAACGGTCACGCGGCACCCAGCCGGCCTCGAAATGCACTTCGGCGGCGCGGCGGTAATCGCGCTGCAGGAACGCCACCAGCATTTCAGCGATGGCACGGCGGTTTTTCAGATCTAGCCGGCCCATGATCCCGAAGTCGACGACGGCGACCCGCCCGTCGGGCAGAACGAACATGTTCCCGGGGTGGGTGTCGGCATGAAAGAAGCCGTCCCGGAAGACCTGTCGGAATGATGCCGCCGCCGCCCTGGTCAGCACCTCGATCGGGTCCAGGCCGGCATCGACGATGGCGTCACGGTCATCAAGCGGGATGCCGCCGATCAGGCGTTCGGTGGTCAGCACGCGGCGTGCCGTCAGTTGCCAGTCGACCTCGGGCACCTTGAAGTCCGGATCGTCGGCAAAGTTCTCACGCAGTTCTGCGCAAGCTGCGGCTTCGAAGCGCAGGTCCATTTCCAGCTCGACCGTGTCGGCCAGCGTTTCGATGCTGGCTAACGGCTTGAGACGGCGCAGTTGCGGCTGGGTCTTTTCGGCGATTTCGGCAATCCAGCGCAGCAGGTCGACATCGCGGTGAAAGGCTTGTTCGATTCCGGGCCGCAGCACCTTGACCGCGACTTCGCGCCCATCGTGGGTCTCGGCAAAATGCACCTGGGCAATGGAGGCGGCCGCGACCGGGATGTCGTCGAACGCGGCGAACAGTTCGTCGACGGGGGCGCCGAGTTCATCTTCGATGCTGGCGCGGGCCTCGGCGGCGGGGAACGCAGGCAGGTCATCCTGCAGCGAGGCGAGATCCTCGCTCAACGCTTCGCCCAGTATATCGGAACGGGTCGACATCGCCTGACCCAGCTTGATGAAGCTCGGCCCCGCTTCATTCAACGCACGGGCCAGCCGTTCACCGGGACGGCCGTGCGGGTTCTTGCGGACGCCCGCGGTGGCAAGCTTGAGCAGCACCGGCGACACCCCGGCCATTTCCAGCGCGAACAGCGCGTCGTGACGGGCCAGAAGACGCGCAAGCGCATAGAGGCGTTTGATATGCCGGAGCGAACGGAGCATGCGGGGACCTCAGAGACGCCAGGCGGAATGGAGCGCCGCAATCCCGGCGGACAGGTTGCGCACCTTGACCTGCTCCAGACCGGCGTCGCGGATCATGCCGGCGTAGGTTTCCTGGTCGGGAAACTTGCGGATGCTCTCGGCGAGATAGACGTAGGAGTCCCGGTCCGCCGCCACCCGTTCGCCCAGCGCCGGCAGCACCTTGAACGACCACGCATCATAGGCGTCTTCGAGAGCCGGGATGATCAGGTGGGAAAACTCCAGGCACAGGAACCGGCCGCCCGGCTTCAAGACGCGGCGCGCTTCGGCAAGCGCCCGGTCGAGCCGGGCCACGTTTCTGAGGCAGAACGCGCTGGCATAGACATCGACGGAGGAATCCTCGAGCGGCAGTGCCTCGGCATTGCCGACAGTCCAAGTGATCCCGTCCAGGATGCCGCGGTCGATGGCGCGGTCTCTGCCGACCTGGATCATTTCCTGTGCATAGTCGACGACCTGCACCGGACCGCCGCCGCGCTCGCGCCACTTGAAAGTGATATCGCCGGTGCCGCCGCCGACATCGACGAGGGTCTGGCCGGGCTGCGGATTGAGCCAGTCGAGCATGGCGTTCTTCCACAAACGGTGGATGCCGAGGCTCATCAGATCGTTCATCAGGTCGTATTTGCCCGCCACGGAGGCAAAGACATCGTGAACCATCTCGGTTTTTTCGCCGGGCAGCACGTCCCGGAAACCGAAGGAAACCCTCTCGGACGGGTCGTTGTGCCCATTATTGAATTGTTTTTGTTCAACCATGGACGCGACAATAGCGGAACCGGACCGAAGACGCTACGCTCTCAGCGCATTGCTCAGTGATTTATTGACGCATTTTCGTTGGCTCTTGTTAACAGGGACTTTATCCATGCCTGAATTGCCCGAGGTCGAGACGGTCCGGCGAGGACTGGCCCCGGTACTGGAAGGAGCGGTGATTGCCAAAGCCGCGGCCTACCGGCCCGATCTCCGTTTTCCCCTGCCTGTGGGCTTCGCCGACCGGCTGCAAGGCCGCCGCGTTCTCAGTGTCGAACGCCGCGCCAAGTATCTTCTGATCCGGCTCAGCGGCGACCTGGTATTGCTGTCGCACCTCGGCATGTCGGGGCGGTTCCGGATATACGATGATAACCCGCCGCCGCTTGAAAAGCATGACCATGTGGAGCTGATCACCGATGCGGGGGTGACGATCCGCTATAACGATCCGCGCCGGTTCGGCTTCATGGACCTGTTTGCCGCCGATGCGCAGGCAACACACAAGCTTCTGGCGGACCTGGGACCTGAACCGCTGTCGAATGCCTTCGACGGCAAGGTGCTGGCCGACGGTCTGGGCGACAGGCGTTCGGCAATCAAGGTCGCGATCCTCGACCAGCGGGTGGTGGCGGGGGTTGGGAATATATATGCCTCCGAAGCACTGTTCAGGGCCGGGATATCCCCCAAACGGATGGCCAGAACGGTGAAAGGCAAGCGCGCCGACAAGCTGGCGCTGGCGATCCGCGACGTGCTGAACGAAGCCATCGCCGCCGGCGGCTCCTCGCTCCGCGATCATCGGCAGACGTCGGGCGAGCTGGGTTATTTCCAGCACCGTTTCAGGGTTTACGGGCGCGGCGGTGAGAAATGCGCCGATTGCGATTGCCCGCAGACAATCCGCCAGATCGTCCAGGGCGGGCGTTCGACATTTTATTGTGCCAAATGCCAGCGCTGATGTTAGAAGCATGACTATGAGACGTGCTCTTCTTGTTTGTCTGTTTGTCGTCATGGCCGGGATCGCGCCGGTGTCGGGGGCGGACCGTTTTGTTTCGGTGATCGAGGACCTGCCGCTGATGGACGGGCTGATCGAGAATGAAAACGCCGCCGTGACCTTCGAAACGGCAGGCGGGCGTATCGCTGAAGCCGAAGCGCGGGGGAATGTCGATCCGGGTGCGGCGGGGCGGTTTTATGCCGATGTGCTGCCGCAGCTGGGCTGGGAAAGCCGGACGCAGACACCGGCTCTCGGGCTCTATCTGCGCGAACGCGAACGCCTGAAAATCACGATTGAAGCGGATGGCGACGGCGGGGCCGTGGTCAGCTTTTCGGTCAGCCCGCTGGTCCGCTAGGCGGCAGGGCAGTAAGGCACTATAATCTCCGCAGTAATGAATGTGCCCAGACCCGCTTGACGGGGGCCGGAGAGGTATATATAACCCCGCGGTCCCATGAGCGACGGGTTAAATTAAAGAGGTTTTAGAGATGGCTAACTGCGCATCCGCAAAAAAACGTATCCGCCAGACCGCACGGCGCACGGACGTCAACCGCACGCGTCTCAGCGAGATCCGTTCGGCTGTCCGTAAAGTAGAAGAAGCAATTCAGAGTGGCGACAAGGCCGCGGCGCAGGCTGCGCTGCAGCATGCCCAGCCGCTGATGGCACGTGGCGCCCAGAAAAAGGTCCTTTCCGGCAACATGACGTCGCGCAAGCTTTCGCGTCTGTCTCGCCGCATTAAAGTCATGGCGGCTTAAGCCCCGTCTTCACTTTTCAGAGCAAGGTATTGATAAGCCGCAAGCTTTCAGACTTGCGGCTTTTTCATGTCTGCAGCTTGGGTTTTCGAGCCGTGTGCGCCACCGGACATAAGGGCTGAAACCCGCGCTCACCATGGGGTTCAACAAAAACGCCGCGCTTTCAAGCAGCTAACCAGAGTCAAGTTTTTTATTTAAGTTTATTTGCCCTGTTCCCCTTTCGATCATGTTGTCAGTCGTGATCGAGGTCCGTAATATCTGCCCCTCAAGACAAGCAGAAACAAGGGCGCCGAATCATCTATAGCCCCGGAGGTGCAGGTCAGAAATACCACAAAAATATTAATCAAGCCGCGGCAGCTGTACTTACAGTATTAGTTAAATTTTTATTATATAAAATTGAATGGTTATTGAGTGGCGCTAATGGCGATATAGGTTTTTGGCGCAGGTATTTGTTTTTAGTTTTACCGGAGTATTTGGAAGGAAGGATTTGCAAGGGGGGTGAGCTTTTGCCGGAAGCCGTTTGACGTGCGAAGGCAAGTTGTTCTGGCTTAAACCTCTGGGCGTTTTTTATGGGGGAATGCCCGGCGGTGCCGTGACGAACCGACTAGTGACGTCTCTCTGCTTGTTTGGGCTTCGCCCGAATAATCCTTTTTTCGCGATATGCCCGGGTTAATCAAATGCTTCGGTTCCAGCCGGGGTCATTAAAGAATCGCCTGTATAAGGGGGGCATACGACGCATGATCGACGCGACGTCTTTCGACGCCACATCGACAACCGAGGATGAGCCGCAAGACGCGGACAAGGATGTCATTCTCGCCCAGTGGACCACCGTGAACGCACAGTTGCGCGACGAAATCGGCGAAGCCGCTTTCCAGAGCTGGATCAAACCGATGAACATTCGCGCCATCGAAGGCGGCGTGGTTCACGTCACCGTGCCGACGCGCTTCATGCGGGACTGGGTCGTCGCCCATTATGCGGAACGGATCGCAACCCTGTGGCAGGCGGAAGCGCCGGAGGTGGCATCGCTCGAAGTCACCGTCCGAAGTGATCGCTCCCCGGCCCAGCCGCGTGAGGGCATCCGCCGCCAGACGCCGCCCGCAGGTGAAAAGCAGAACGATTTCGCCGGCGGCCGCCAGGGTATGAGCGCAGCGCTCGACCCGCGTTTCGTGTTCGACAATTTCGTCGTCGGCAAGCCCAACGAATTCGCCTATGCCGCTGCCCGCCGTGTCGCCGAAGCCGACCGCGTGCCGTTCAACCCGCTGTTCCTGTATGGCGGTGTCGGGCTCGGCAAGACCCACCTGATGCATGCCATTGCCTGGCATATCCGCCAGACCGATCCCGAGCGCACCGTCATCTATCTGTCGGCGGAAAAGTTCATGCACCGGTTCGTTCAGGCGATCCGCGAAAGCACCACCATGGACTTCAAGAACCAGTTCCGTTCCGTCGACGTGCTGATGATTGATGATGTCCAGTTTATCGCCGGCAAGGAATCCACCCAGGAAGAATTCTTTCATACCTTCAACGCACTGGTCGATCAGGGTCGGCAGATCGTGATTTCCGCCGACAAGTCGCCGTCCGACCTGGTCGGCATGGAAGAGCGACTGATTTCACGCCTCAATTGCGGGCTGGTGGCCGACATCCACGCCACCACCTACGAGCTCAGGCTCGGCATCCTGCAGTCCAAGGCGGCACAGATCCGCGCCGACATTCCGCCCAAGGTGATGGAGTTTCTGGCCCACAAGATCACCTCGAACGTGCGGGAACTCGAGGGCGGGCTGAACCGCGTCGTCGCCCATGCCCAGCTGATCGGCCGCGATATCACCATCGAGGCGACGCAGGAAGTCCTGCACGACCTGCTTCGGGCCAATGACCGCCGCGTCACGATTGAGGAAATCCAGAAGCAGGTGGCCAACCATTTCAATATCCGCATTTCCGACATGCATTCCGCACGCCGTGCCCGATCCGTGGCCCGGCCCAGGCAGGTGGCGATGTATCTGGCCAAGCAGCTGACGGCGCGTTCTCTGCCGGAAATCGGCCGCAAATTCGGCGGACGCGACCATACGACGGTGATGCACGCCGTGAAAAAGGTCGAGGAACTGAAGTCGATGGACCCCGGATTCGCGGAAGATATCGAGCTTTTGCGCCGGATGCTGGAAGGCTGAGGGCCGGCGTCCTCTCCGGTTCCGGGACGCTGCCTCTAACGTGCTGATTTTAATAGTGGAATTTGAGCGCTTTTAACGGTCCGCGCGGCCGTTAAAAGGCTTGGGTCATGGTTAACGTCTGTTATACTTGCGGACGCCTTCTGGCGCCCGGCAATTGCACGTCAGCGTGGCATTTGCGGGCCAAATTATACCGATATTTCTTCGGGTTTTTCAGGGCGTTGAAATTTGAACTGTGAGGGTGCCGCGGTGCGCCGCACCGGATAGAAATGTGGGCTTTTGGTTATGAAACTGACGATTGAACGGACAAATCTCTTACGCTCTCTCGGGCATGTGCAAAGCGTCGTCGAGCGCCGGAATACGATCCCGATCCTGTCCAACGTGAAGATCGAGGCGGACGGCGACAGCCTGTCGCTCAATGCCACGGACATGGACCTGGATATTGTCGAGAGCGTGCCCGCTGATATCGCCACGCCTGGGGCCACCACGGCGCCGGCGCTGACGTTCTTCGAGATCGTCCGGAAGCTGCCCGACGGGGCGCAGATCGAACTGGAAGCGCCTGGCGACGGCAAGCTGACGATCCGCGCCGGGCGTTCACGCTTTACCCTGTCGTGTTTGCCGACCGAGGATTTTCCGGTCATGACCGGTGGCGAATACGGCCATTCGTTCGCACTGGCCGCCGGCGATCTGCGTGAACTGATCGATCGCACCCGCTTTGCGATTTCGACCGAGGAAACCCGCTATTATCTGAACGGCATCTATCTGCATGTGTTCGATCGCGACGGCACCCCGATGCTGCGGGCGGTGTCGACCGACGGCCACCGGCTTGCCAGTGTCGAGCTGCCTTTGCCAGAGGGGGCGGCAGGCATGCCCGGCGTGATCGTGCCGCGCAAGACGGTCGGTGAAATCCGCAAGCTGATCGACGAGACCGGCGACGATGTCGAAATCTCCCTGTCGGAAGCGAAGATACGTTTCTCATTTGATGATGCGGTGCTGACCTCGAAACTGATCGACGGCACGTTCCCGGATTATCAGCGGGTGATCCCGACCGGGAACGACAAGGAAATGACCGTCAACCGCAAGGCGCTGTCGGATGCAGTCGACCGGGTTTCGGCGATTTCGTCGGAAAAGTCCCGCGCCGTGAAACTCTCGATCAGCGGCGATACGCTGTCGCTGTCGGCCTCAAGCGCGGAAAACGGGACGGCACAGGAAGAAATCGAAATCGGCTATGGCCTCGATACCATCGAAATCGGTTTCAACTCCGGATATCTGCTGGATATCGCGCGTCAGATCGACAGTGATGTCGCGACGTTCAAGCTGGCCGATGCGGCGTCACCGACCATCATCAGCGGATCGGACGATACCGGGACGATCTACGTGCTGATGCCGATGCGGGTCTGATGACCAGTTTTAACAGCGTGGGCGGACGATTTTGACAGGTATAGCGGCGATTCCCCGGAATTTGAGCGCCGAGCCGTCACCGGCCGAAGACAAGACCCACGACCGTCGTGTCGCCGTGACCCGGCTGACCCTGACGGATTTTCGGAACTATGCCGGCACCCGTCTGCATTCAGACGGCCGCAGTGTGATCCTGACCGGGATCAACGGTGCGGGCAAAACGAATATACTCGAAGCCGTATCCTTTCTGGCGCCGGGCCGAGGTCTTCGCCGCGCCCGCTTGAGCGACGTCACGCGCACCGAACCCGGCGAAAATGAAGACACCGCACCCGGACGATGCTGGGCGGTGGCTGCGGAAATCAGCAGCGCTGACGGCCCGGTTTCGATCGGTACCGGCCTGGATCCGGAACCGTCCGGGGTGCGCGAACGCCGCGTGGTGCGGATCGACGGGCATACGGAACGGGCACAGAGCGTGCTCGCCGAGTACATCGCGGTGGTCTGGCTGACGCCGCAGATGGACGGACTGTTCATTGAAGGGCCGGGCGCCCGCCGCCGTTTTCTTGACCGGCTCGTCTATGCCGCCGATCCGGCCCATGCGGGGCGGGTCAGCGCCTATGAACAGGCGATGCGTGAGCGGGCCCGGCTGTTGTCCGAACATGGCCCCGGCGCGGATGCGACGTGGCTGGACGCGCTGGAAGCGACCATGGCCGAAAAAGGCACCGCCGTTGCGGCGGCGCGCCGGGACATGGTGGGCCGGCTGGCGGCCTTCATCGAAACCGGGGCCGGGCCATTTCCGGGGGCGGAACTGGCGCTGGTCGGCGGACCCGAAGCGTGGCTCGACGGCGGCCCGGCGCTGGAAACCGAAGACAGGCTGCGAAAGCAACTGGCCGAAGACCGCCGCCGCGATGCATCCGATGGCCGGACATCGTGCGGGCCGCACCGCACCGATCTCGATGTCCGCCACGCGGAAAAGAAACGCGAAGCCGCGTTGTGTTCGACCGGCGAACAGAAAGCCCTGCTGATTGCCCTCGTACTGGCACATGCACGGATGCAGGGTGTGGAGCGGGGCGCGTCCCCGGTGCTGCTTCTGGACGAAGTTGCGGCACACCTGGATCAGACGCGGCGCAGCGCCCTGTTTGATCTGATCGACGGCCTGAATGCCCAGGCCTGGATGACCGGCACCGACCCGGACCTGTTCGACGGCATGCAGGACAGGGCCGGATATTATCATGTGGCGGACGGCGCCGTACGCGCGCTGGATGCCTAACCGACGAGACGCAGAACGAAAGCACCTGGATCATGAGTGACGAAATCGACAACGAAAACGGCCCCGACGCGGAAGCCCCTGCACCGGCAGGTGCCATCCCCGTGGACATTGATCCGGCGGCCTATGGCGCAGACCAGATCAAGGTTCTGCGCGGCCTCGATGCCGTCCGCAAGCGTCCGGGGATGTACATCGGCGATACCGACGACGGCTCCGGTCTGCATCATATGGTTTACGAAGTCGTCGACAATGCCATCGATGAAGCGCTGGCAGGTCATTGCGATCTGGTTGAAGTCACCCTGAACGCTGACAACTCGATTTCCGTGTCGGACAACGGCCGCGGCATTCCCGTCGACATTCATGCCGAGGAAGGCGTGTCCGCCGCCGAGGTGATCATGACCCAGCTTCATGCGGGGGGGAAATTCGACCAGAACTCGTATAAGGTATCAGGCGGTCTGCACGGGGTCGGGGTTTCCGTCGTCAATGCGCTGTCGGACTGGCTTGAACTGAAGATTTTCAGAAACGGCAAGGAACACTTCGTCCGTTTCGAGCACGGCGAAACGGTGGAAGCTCTCAAGGTTGTCGGCGATGCGCCGGTGACCGAAAGCGGCAAAAAACTGACCGGCTCGGTGATCACCTTCCATGCCTCGTCGGAGACCTTCAGCAAAACCGAATATGACCTGGCGACGCTGGAGCACCGCTTGCGCGAATTGGCGTTCCTGAATTCCGGCGTGGCGCTCCGGCTGACCGACAATCGCAATCCCGAGCCGGTGGTGATCGACATGCATTACGAAGGCGGCCTGATCGCTTTCGCAAAATACGTCGACCGGTCTAAATCCTCGATCATTACCGCTCCTGTTGCCGTCACCGGCGAAAAGGACGGGATCACCGTCGAGATCGCGATGCAGTGGAACGACAGCTATCACGAAACCACGCTGTGCTTTACCAACAACATCCCGCAGCGTGACGGCGGCACGCACCTGGCCGGCTTCCGCGGCGCCCTGACCCGGACCATCAACAATTACATGTCGTCAGGGCTGGTATCGAAAAAGGAAAAGGTCGCCGTCAGCGGAGACGATGCCCGCGAAGGCCTGACCTGCATTCTTTCGGTGAAGGTTCCCGACCCCAAGTTCTCGTCGCAGACCAAGGACAAGCTGGTCTCAAGCGAAGTCCGGCCGATTGTCGAAAATCTCGTCGGTGAGGGACTGGACAGGTGGTTCGAGGAAAATCCCGCCGAAGCCAAAAAGGTTCTGACCAAGATCATCGATGCGGCGACGGCGCGTGAAGCGGCCCGCAAGGCACGCGAACTGACTCGGCGCAAGGGGGCGCTCGATATCTCGTCGCTGCCGGGCAAGCTTGCGGATTGCCAGGAGAAGGATCCGGCCAAGTCGGAACTTTTCATCGTCGAGGGTGACAGCGCCGGCGGTTCCGCCAAGCAGGGCCGCGAACGTGCGTTTCAGGCGATCCTGCCGCTGCGCGGCAAAATCCTCAACGTTGAGCGGGCTCGTTTCGACAAGATGCTCAGCTCGGCTGAAATCGGCACCCTGATCGCAGCGCTCGGCACCGGCATCGGACGCGAGGATTTCAATATCGAGAAATGCCGCTACCACAAGATCATCATCATGACCGACGCCGATGTCGACGGCAGCCATATCCGCACCCTGTTGCTGACGTTCTTCTTCCGTCAGATGCCGGAACTGATCGAGCGCGGCTATCTGTATATCGCCCAGCCGCCGCTATACCGCGCCAAGCGAGGCAACTCGCAGGTCTATCTCAAGGGTGACCGCGAGATGGAAAACTATCTGTTCGATACCGCCATTGACGAGGGGGGTGTGTTCATCAACTTCGAGGGCCATCAGATTGCCGGCCCGGACCTGCGTACGCTGGCCGAGGAAGCGCGATATGTGAAGACGCTGCTGGAACACCTGTCGAACCATGTCCCGGTGTCGATTCTGGAGCAGGCGGCGATTTCCGGGGCACTCAATCCCGACATCCTGGGCAATCCCGAGTACGGCTCCCAGGTCGCTGATTATATCGCCAAGCGTCTCGATGCGCTGGCGCCGGAATACGAACGGGGCTGGGCGGGCAAGGCCATGGATGACGGCGGGCTTGAATTCAAGCGTATACTCAGGGGGGTCGCCGAAACCCATGTCATCGACGGCGCGATCATGCGCTCGAAGGATGCCCGGCAGCTCGATGAAATGGCCGGTCGTCTGCAGAAGAACTACACCAAGCACGGGACTCTCGAGAACAAGGAAAAGAGTTATCCGATCACCGGTCCGGTGGCGCTGGTCGACAAGATCACCGAACTGGGCCGCAAGGGGATTTCCATCCAGCGCTACAAGGGGCTGGGCGAAATGAACCCGGAACAGCTTTGGGAAACCACCCTCGATATCGAAGCGCGCTCGCTTCTGCAGGTCCGCGTCAATCACGTCGACGAGGCTGAAGAGGTGTTCTCGACCCTGATGGGTGACGTGGTGGAACCGCGCCGCGATTTCATCCAGGATAACGCCCTCAAGGTCGCCAACCTCGACGTTTAGGGCGCGTCCGCTGAAATTTAGGGGAAATACAGAGAGTTTTGTTGTGTTGGCAGGACTACCCTTAAGCTCATCAGACAACCGACAATTGTCAGTGTGTCCGATGCTGGCACGTCGATGTGCGACAAGGTAGGCCGGACGAGTGGCTATTAGGCGTAAATTTATTGACAAAACCCGTTTTAAGTGTATTAGTAGTTATCTCATGATGCCCGGGCTGTGCGCCCGGATAACATCATTCCAATTTGATCCGGGGTGATTGCCCCAGGCACAGAAGACAGGCAGCGCCCGTTGGGCCGGAACGGCATGTTCCGATAACCCTGGGCGGATAACGCTTCCCATCAACGTGCCGACTGAACGCCCGACCACATGTGTGGTTCGGGACCTGTCGGTCACGTTCGTGGAGAAGCGCTTTCTGTTGGCAGCTTTCCCGTGCGTGGCCGTAACGGCCAAGCAATGGAGAGTGCCGAAATGTTCACGAATAATGATGACTTCCGCGTGAAGAAGACCATCGGCTCGTCCTGGAACGTGGATGAGGACGATGTGGTGAAGACCAAGTCCGCCCTGAAAAAGACGGGCGATTACAAAGCACCCGATTGGGGCGTCACCGGCTATCCGGATCAGGACATGTTCGATGGCCTGAAATCCTTCCAAAAGCGGGAAGGTCTTGAAGTCGACGGCGTCATGAAGCCGGGCGGCCCGACCGAAAAGCAGTTGCGCAAGAAGCTTCAGCCGCCGAGAGCAGCCGATGTTGCGACGACGTCGACCATGGCGCGGAAAAACGATCCGGCCAATGCCCGGGCGGCTTGGCCTCAGCCAAAGAACCGTGAAACCGGATACGGGGGGCTACCTGACTGGTCAGGGATTAAGCTGTCGCCAGGGCCGTCACTGCCGCCCGAGGATACCTCCGAGATCGGACCGGAACTGCCGGGTGGACGGAAGCGTGGGCCAGCGCGGAAAGAGAAACGACCGGGTGATCACGAGGTCGCTTTCGCGCCGCTGGTGCCGATCATTGCCGCCGGCGGTGCGGCGCTGGTGCGAAACGGCCCGCAAATTCTGCGTGGATTGCAGGGCATTCTTCGTGCGGCGCCGCCGCTTGTCGGTGCAGCCGAGGAGGCGCGAAAGCAAGAGGAACGGTCTGGTGATGCGACACGCCAATACCCATCGCCGATCCCGCAACCACCGAATGACGAAGATCGGTCCAAGTATCGATCAAATCGCGTCGCCGTCGATCCGCCGCCGCCGACACCGAGTTTCGAGCCGCCAGACGAGAAACTGCCGGACAGGACGGAAAGTCCGGCGAGGCAAGTGGAAAAGCCGAACCTCAAAGGTCGGCCGATACCCGATCAGGCCAAGCCGGATATCGAGACGTTCCCGATAGAAGACAGTCTCGGGAAGGCGCTGATACTTGAAAGCCGCGGTCATAAAATGACTCAAGGCAAGAACGCGGTGATTATTAAAGTCATCGACAAGATCAGTAAAGAAAACGGGATCGACTGGGAACATCTGGCCGGTGCGGAGACTGTAGATGGGCACTACAGAAAGGAGAAATTGTACCCTGCGACGAAGGGCGAAAGGGGAATGCGTCCAGACTTCAATACGAGGGTAAAACGTGAAGACGGTACGAATGGTCTGTTTGATGGCAACACCGTTGATACGCGAGTAGATGGAGAAACGCTTACACCGCGCGAAGCAGATGCGTTGCGACGGTATCCTACTTTGATCACGGATCTTGAAGAGGAGGGAATTCTAAACGCCTATCCCAAGATGCCGGATATGGATTTGGACGAATACGAGAAGTTCGTCGAGCCGCTTGTCCGGCGTTATCTGCTAAACTTCGTACGCAACAAATCTCGAAAGCCTTAACCTATTTTGGCATTGTATGATCGTTTCGAGGTGATTTGGTGCGGAGCACAGTGCTCCGCACCATAAAACTGGAGGACGTCGATGCCCGTTGACCGGTGGGGGCGAGACATCAAGGTAAGGGGGCGGCAGTTCTACGGAACGAAGCAGGACGCCGCAGATATGGCTGCATTGGTGTTAGATGCGTATCCTGACGCTACGTTGTATTGTGATGTCACTGGCCAAGAAAGATCCCGAAACCCGATCTCCGTCGAGGAGTTTTTGGCGTTGGAGGTCGCATGGAACAGCTGGCTCGAGATTGAATTCGAGCCGCGGTATTCAAGAAGTCAGCCTCGCACGCTTGGCGGTTTTCCGATCGTGCAGCCTTTGCCGATGCCTCTATTTTCAATCCGTTGGAGCACCGAATCTGTCGCCAATCTTCCCGAGGTCGGGCTCGATGTGACGCGGTTTCAAGATGGTTTGCTTAATTCTAACGAGCTGGCGCATGATCCAACCGGCAAGAAGATGGTCGACAAAGTCTTTCGACTGAGCCGCAAAGTCCTCTCCCGCGCTGCGCGGTGGGTAGATCTGAAAACCGGGGCCACCGTGGAGCATGTGCGTTTTCACGATTGGTACGGACGCGATCTTGCCCGCCGATGCCGGGAGGAGAAAGACACCTACATCATTCTCAGCATCCGACGGGATGAGGACCGGTTTTGGGGACTGCTTCCAGATGATTAATCATCGATTTCAGATCCGTAGCTCGTGTGGTCGTCGTTTGCGTGTTGGTTCACCTGACGCGGCCGGTGACCGGTAAGTATCAGACGACCGTGCCATTGGCGATTCGAAACGCGCTCAATCTCTTCAAACTAGTCCGGTTCAGATTTGAAATCCGAGACGAAGAAGTTGTTCTGAAATGTGCCACTTCGGACGCCGACCCCGCGATGGCGCCGTTTCTAGCATTCTTGGAGCGTGATATTGCTGCCGGCAACGCGACACCCGTCGAGGATGCGCTGATGCCGGAATTTGATGTCCTGACCGAATGCGTTGCGGCCGATCTGGATGAAAACCTCGACCCTTCGAATGAGTAACCCCATCAACGTGGGTACGCAGCAAGTGGGCAATATGTGTTTACCCGTTCTTTCGCCTCCTTTTCGTTTTGCCCATATTGAAAGTTCGGGCATGCCGGTCGGGTCATCGTGCGAGCCGTGCCAGATAACCATATGAGATATGATGGGTTTTACGACATCGAAGTATTTCTCATTTTATGTGTGAATATCAGGCGATTTTCTCGCGCTTAGTGTTAATTCGTTCTCATATTATGCGTTAAACTTGAGACTGAAGCGTTGGATTCCTGGGGATGCCGTTCTCATGTTATGCGTTAAGGCACATTAAATGTGCTAACGTCTAAAGCGGACAGCCTTCCCGTGAAGGTGATGTGAGCTTTCGTTGTCCGGTTCAGGTCTGCCTGCTGGCAGACTCGTTGTATGGCGGGCGGAATTTTATGGCAGGCTTTACCAGTACGACGTACCCGTACGATCCAGCCGTCGGCCACGACCTCAGCAGACTTGAGGGCGCGGCAACGGGGGAACTGTATGCGTACTGGCTGGCGAAGAGGGGAGACCAGCCGGTACCGCAATGGGCGGATTTCGAACTCATGGATCTCTACCGTATTGCACCGGTGATGGCTATTATGGATGTGGACCCGTCCCGTGATGTCCGGAAGCTTCGTTACCGCTTTTTTGGTACGAAAGTCGTTGAGTACCGACGGCATCGAAAGTACCCGGACCTGACCGGTAAGACCTTCGAGGAAGCCGACCGGACGTATGTTCCAACAGCCATGCATGATGCTTATATGGCGTGTATTCGGACAGCCCGGCCTGTTGTCATGACCGGTGAATACCAGACGGATCAGTCCTGGGGGCTTCATGAGCGCGTCATCCTGCCGTGGCTGATCGACGGCGAAGTTGCCCGGTTGACCAACGCACTGGACAGGTTTCCGAACATAAAAGCGACATTATGAAAACGGACGCGCAGCCCGATACCATGATTATGAAAGATGAGATTACCGGCCCACAGGCCTGGCGCGGTGACGAGCTTGCCCATGACACATCGTGGAGGGTCGATCTGTCAGGCCAAGATATCGACGCCCTCGACCATGCCCTTTGCACGCTCAGAGCTTCGGGGAAGCAGGGTCTCGGTTTCGAAAAGGCGGATTTCCCGCTCCCGTCCTGGCATGGCATGCTGGCAGACATTGCTGAGGAGCTGGAGAGCGGCCGCGGCTTCTGCCTCATGCGCGGTCTGCCCGTCGATAAATATGACGAAGACGAGCTCAAGGCCGTTTATTACGGGATCGGCCTGAACATGGGACGGCCTGTCCGGCAAAACCCAAGAGGCGATCTGCTTGGTACGGTCATGAATGTCGCCGACGCCACCGACAGAAATTCCCGGGTTTACGAGACCAATGCCTACCTGCCGTATCACACCGATCCGTCGGACGTGGTCGGGCTGTTGTGTCTTCGCAAGGCCCGTTCAGGCGGTCTCAGCAGCCTCGTCAGCGTGGCGTCGGTGTATAACCGGATGCTGAAAAGATATCCTGACCACCTCGATCTGTTTTATCGATCCTGGTACTACGCCCATCTGGGTGAAGACCTGCCGAGCCTGTCGCCGCTGTTCAGTTATTACAGGGGCAAGCTGGCCTTCCGTTATCTGCGGCAATACATCGAACTCGGCCATGAAGTCATGAACAAGCCGCTGTCACCCCTGGAGGTCGAGGCTTTGGACCTGTTTGACCGGATCATGCAGGAAGACGGATTGCGGCTCGACATGATGCTGGAGCCCGGCGATCTGCAGTGGGCCAATAATTACACGGTGCTGCATTCACGAACCGGGTTCGTGGATCATGCTGACCCTGCGCAGCGGCGGAAAATGCTGCGGTTGTGGCTGAAGATGCCGAACGCCCGTGAACTGGCGCCGGAATTCCCGGGCCGGAACGGCTTTCCGGCAGCAGGGGATGATGTGCGTTGAGGTGAGGACAAAAAAAGACGCGGGTCCACCTGTTGGTGCAGCCCGCGCCAATGTCTACAGGGAGTTTCGTTCTCAGGCGACGGCGATGCGTTCCACTTTTTGCCCGCCCTTCTGAAGTCCGACCTGGGAAATGAACCCGTAGAGCGGTTCTTCGGGGAGCGCCGTGCGGATGATGTCGCGGATTTTCAGAAGTTTTTCGAGATCGATCCCGGTTTTGAGGCCCATTTCCTCGAGCATGAAAACCAGGTCTTCGGTGACGATGTTGCCGGACGCCCCCGGTGCGAACGGACAGCCGCCCAGTCCGCCCATCGAGGCGTCGATCGTGGTGACGTCGACATCCAGTGCGGCCAGTGCATTGGCGATGCCGAGTCCGCGGGTGTTGTGAAGGTGTGCACCGCCAAGTTTGTCGGCGCCGATTTCGGCGCGCACCGCCTTGAAGATGCGACGGATGCTGGCCGGATTGGCCATGCCGGTGGTGTCGGCCAGACCAACTTCATCGGCCCCGGCTTCAACGGCGGCCACACTTAGCTCGAGAATATCACGTTCGGGAATTTCGCCTTCGATGGTGCAGCCGAACACGGTTGAAAGTCCGCATTCGATTTCCGGGCGGGCATCGGCGGGCAGAGTGTCCCGAAGCTCACACATCTTGCGGATTTCCTCGATACTTTCCTGCGGCGTCTTGTTCACGTTGGCGCGGTTGTGGGACACGCTGACAGACAGCGGCACGGTGATTTTGTTGGCACCGGCCTTCATGGCATTTTCGGCACCGCGTAGATTGGGGGCGAGGACGGCAACGTTCAGGCCCTTGATGGCGGCAGCGTATTCGGTGACTTCGGTGGCGTCGGCCATCGCCGGCACGACCTTTGGCGGCACGAAAGAGCAGACCTCGATCTCGCGCAGGCCGGCTTCGACGGCCAGGTCAATCCACTTTTTCTTATACTCGGTCGGCATGATGTCGCCGGCCATCTGCAGGCCATCTCTCGGGCCGACTTCGCTGACAAGGATATCTATATCGTTGGTGTTCATGGCCGTCTCTCTCCGTTCGGTGACATCTGCTTTGTATTTGACAGGATTGTTTGTTCTATTCTACAGAATGACGTTCTAAAATAAAGCATAAAAAACGTTGAAAAGGAAGCAACATGCCTTTAACCGAAACTCGAAATCCTGACCAGGGCACCACGACCCTGCCCCTGTCGGGCATCCGCGTTATAGAATTCAGCCATATGGTGATGGGGCCGACGTGCGGACTGATCCTGGCCGACCTGGGGGCGGACGTGATCAAGATCGAGCCTGCGGACAAGGGCGACAACACCCGCCGGCTGACCGGATCCGGGGCCGGGTTCTTCCCGATGTACAACCGCAACAAAAGATCGCTTTCCGTCGACATCAAGGACCCGCGCGGCCTGGCGCTGGTCAAATCGCTGATCAAAGACGCAGATGTCCTGATTGAGAATTTCCGCCCCGGTGCGCTCGACAAGCTGGGGATCGGGTACGACGCGCTGAAGGCGGAAAACGAAAAACTGATTTATTATTCGGCGAAAGGGTTTCTGCCGGGGCCGTATGACCATCGCACCGCCCTTGATGAGGTCGTGCAGATGATGGCAGGGCTGGCCTACATGACAGGACCGCCGGGCCGGCCGTTGCGCGCGGGTGCGTCGGTCAACGACATCATGGGCGGGATGTTCGGTGTCATCGGGATCATGGCGGCACTCAGGGGACGTGACCAGACCGGTAAGGGGACCCACGTCACCAGTGCGCTGTTTGAAAACTGCGTGTTTCTCAGCGGCCAACACATGGCGCAGTACAACGTGACCGGTCAGGCCGCGCGTCCGATGCCGGAACGTCTGTCGGCATGGGCGATTTATGATGTGTTCGATTGCAGCGACGGCGAGCAGGTATTTGTCGGCGTGGTGTCGGATACCCAGTGGGGGGTCTTCTGTGAAAGCTTCGGCCTCGATGACTTTGCCGCAGACCCCGAGCTTGCGACCAATCCGCAGCGTTGTCACCAGCGTGCGAAATTCCTGCCGAAGGTCCGTGAGTTGCTGGGGGCGATGACATCGGCTGAAGTGCTTGAACGGTGTGAACAGCTTGGCCTGCCGTTCGCGCCGATCACCCGGCCGGAGGATCTGCCGGCGGACCGGCATCTGCAGGAATCCGGCGGCCTGTTGAAAGTTCACGGCGATGACGGCAGGGAAGTCGAGGTTCCGGCGCTGCCGTTCGCACTTGATGACTGGCGGCCCGGAGTGCGTCTGGATATTCCCAAAATCGGTGAGCATTCACGCGATATCGCCCTGGCGGCGGGATTGAGTGAAGCCGATGTCGAAGCGCTGTTGAACGACGGCGTGCTGACGGGACAGCCTCAGGGCTGAATAAGCTTGGGCCCGAGATCCGACGCCGCGGCAAGGGCCGCCTTGATGGCGGCGCTGCGCGCTGTTTCGTCAAACCGCGTGCGCAGTCCCGAAACCACGACCGCACCTAGGAATTTGTTGTCCACGCCGAACACCGGTACGGCCACCGACGCCGTGTCCGGATCACGTTCGCCCAGCGATATGGCGTAACCGGTTTTCATGATGTCGGCTGCCTGTTCGCCACTGCCGTCGGTATAGGCCCGGATCAGATGACCGGCGGCACCCTGTTCCAGCGGCAGCTGCGCCCCTTCGTCCAGATGATGGCGGATGCTTTGCGGGCCGTTTTGGCGAAACAGGCAGACCCGGGTTTCGCCGTCGCGGATGTAGAACGAGGCGCTTTCGTGAGTCGCCTCGGCAAGCTTGCGCAGGATCGGGCGGATCGTTTCGGCAAAGTTGAAGCGCTTACGGTAAATCGATCCCAGCCGCCACAGCGTTGGGCCCAGCGAGAAACTGCCGTCGTCGAGACGGTTCAGATAGCCCGATGCTTCCAGAGACCCGGCGAGGCGCAGGATCGTGCTTTTGTAGAGGCCCGTTCTCTCCGACAACTGCTTCAGCGTCAGGCGGTCATGTTCCGCATCGAAGCATCCCAGCAGCGATAGGGCCCGGTCTACGGCAGCAACCCTGTTCTCATTCATGGTGGTCTCCAGACATCGATCTAAGTTTTCACTTTACTTGATAACGATAAAGTCAATATTATAGAACAAAGTTCTATTAGATAGAACGCAAAAAAGTTTAACACGCAACCGGGCACTTCCTGCCCGGGCATCAATTGGGAGAAAAACAGATGCATATACGTTTGAAGTCACTGCTTATGGCGGGGGGGATGGCTCTTTCGCTCAACACGGCTGCACAGGCCCAAGAGGTTATTTTCTCGGCCGTTGGACCGACGACGCAGGATTATCAGATGGCCGTCGCCTGGTCGAACCTGCTGGCCGATGCCAAATCGAAGCTGAAACTGACCGTCGTCGACAATGGTTCCGTGAAGGGGCTGCGCCAGGTTGCCAAGGGGCAGGCGGACATCGTCGCCATCGGCTCGCCGCACTACCGCGATGCGACCCAGAAAGGCGGCAAATTCAAGGAGGACCCGCAGGACCTCGTTGACGCCTATCAGAACATGAGCGCCCTGTTTGCGATCACGACCAGCGCCGCACAGTACGTTGCGCTCGCCGACAGGAACATCAACAGCATTCAGGATTTCAAGGGCAAGGCCCTGGCCATCGGCCGTCCCGGCGGGAACGCGGGCCGCGTGACCGGTGTCCTGTTCAAGACGCATGGGATTGATCTTGCCGCCGGTGAAGCAGACGGTCAGCACCTGAAATACGGTCCGGCGCTGGAGCAGATGGCGAACGGCACCCTGGATGCAACCCTGGTCTGGGGCGGAGTGCCGCAGGCGGCGATCGACAATGCATCGCGTCAGATGAAGCTTAACTTCGTCTCGCCGGATCCCGCCATGCTCGCGGATTTCCGCAAGAACATCACCAACGGCGAATACTACGTGTTCCAGAAAGTCCCGAAAGCGACCATCGAAAAAGCCTATGGCGGCCGTGTCGCGGCGGATGAGTTCGAATACTTCTGGACCTTCCCGTTCATGATGGTTGTCCGCGACAACATGCCCGACGATACGGCATATGAACTGGTGAAGACCTTCTGGAGCAATATCGAGAAAGTTAACGGCATGAGCCCGGCACTGTCGCTGATTTCCAAGGAAAGCGCCCTGGAAGCCCTGTCCACCAAGGTGCACCCGGGTGCGGCACGGTATTATCAGGAAGCCGGCATTAAATAAGTATTCCCATACCCTGTAAGGACATGGCAGTAACGCCACATGTCACCATCTGATACACACACTCCTGCACCCGGTCTGGACCGGGTGCAGGCATTTTTTCCACTGCTCGGCAAAGTATGCTGTGCAGCCCTCGCCATGTTCGTCGCCTATACCGCGACGCTCGGCAAGTTTCCCGCAGAAGCACAGTACGCCATCGCCCTGACGCTGGGTCTGCTGGGCGTGTTTCTGCTGAAGCCGGGTCCGCTCAGCCGTGACGGCGAGCTGACATGGCCCGACATTATTCTGAGTTCACTTTTCATCGCCGCAACGCTGGCGACGGGCGGATATTATCTCGCCAACTACGCGGCCATCGCTGCCTACCGCGAGGGGATTCCCAACGACTTCGATCTTGCCTGCTACGCCGTCGGGACCATCGTTGTCGTGGAAGCGGCGCGCCGGGTCGAAGGCATGGTTCTGGTGTCGATCGTCGCGGCGGCATTTATCTATCTCGCCTACGGACATTTCATGCCGGGGGTGCTGCATCACCGGCCGATGCCGATCAGCAACGCCCTCGAAGTGGCCTACAGCTACAAGGGGATTTACGGCATCGCGCTCGGCGCGGTGGTCGATATCGTCCTGGTATTTGTCATTCTGGGGGCTGCGATCCGCGTCTCGGGGGCAGGCGACTTCTTTAATTTCCTCGCACTTCGCCTGACCCGCGGCATGCGCTCGGGCCCGGCGCAGGGCGCCATCGTCGCCTCGACGCTGTTCGGGTCGATCAACGGCTCGGCCCCGGCGAACGTGTCATCGACGGGCGTGCTGACGATCCCGATGATGAAACGTACCGGCTTTTCAGCAAGTTTCGCCGGCGGCATCGAAGCGACGGCATCGTGCGTCGGTCAGATCATGCCGCCGATCATGGGGGTCGGCGCCTTCATCATGTCGGAAATCACCGGTGTGCCGTACAGCGAGATCATGCTGATCGCGGTGGTTCCCGCATTCCTGTTCATCTTCTCCCTGTCGATGGCGGCGGTTCTCGAAGCCAGCCGTCTCGGCATCAAGCCCGATCAGAACGACGACCCGGGACAATGGAATACCCAGCGCCGCTGCCAGGCGCTGATTCTCGTCTTCGGGTTCGGCTCGCTGCTGGTGATGCTGTTTGCCGGTTTCGCCCCGACCTTTGCCGGCCTGACCGCCGCTGCCGTGACGCTTGGTCTGGCGATGGTCATGCCGGCGACCCGTCTGAGCCTCAAGGACTGGGGTGAGTTCATCGTCGACGGCGGGCGCGACGGTCTTTCGGTGATGATCGCCTGTGCCGCCATCGGTGTCGTCATCGGCGCCGTGACCTCGACCGGACTGGGGGTCAAGCTGAACCAGATGATTGTCTCGGTGGGATCGGGGGAATTGCTGCCGGCACTGATCCTGGCGGCGATCTGTTCGATCGTGCTCGGCATGGGCCTGCCGACGGCGGCGTCCTATCTGATGGTCGTGTTCGTCGCCGGACCGTCCCTGACGGAACTCGGTATCAGCCTGCTGCAGGTGCACTTCTTCGTTTTCTATTACGCCGTACTGTCAGCGATCACCCCGCCGGTGGCGCTGGCGGTGTTTGCCGCCGCGGCCATTGCCCGTGAAAAGCCGCTACCCATTGCCCGCGATGCGCTGCGTCTGTGCGGTGTCGGCTTTGCGTTGCCGCTGATCTGGATCTATCACCCGGAAATCTTTCTCGACACCCTGAGCTGGGAAACGATGCCGGTGTTTGTCGTGACGTTCGCGGCGTTGCTTTTGGCTATCGTCGCGTTCAACGCCGCGCATATCGGTCATCTTTTCCTGCGCCTTGATATCGTCCGGCGGTTGTTGCTGGTGGCCGGCGCCGTCGGAGCCGTTTATGTCGACTGGCGTCTGCAGGTAGCCGCCGTTGCGTTGATCCTGTTGATTGCTTGTGAGCGTATGATCGCCCAAAGACGGCAATCCAACCAGCCGGAGAATGCCTGATGGTTTCGGAAATCGTTGCAGACGTTTTTACCCAGGTTCCCGCACATTTCCGGGAGACGCAAAAGACCTCTTCCTGGGTTGAGGCCAACAAGCCCGGCGCCGTTGTGCCGTCCTTCCTCGAGGGGCCGTCCTTTGACCGCGACGGTAATTTGTGGCTCGTCGATATTCCCTGGGGGCGTATTTTCAGTGTGTCGCCGGATGGGGAATGGACGTTACGTTCAGAATACGACGGCTGGCCGAACGGCCTCCGCATCCTGCCTGACGGTACGGTGCGGATCGCCGATTACCGGCGCGGTATCGTCCGGCTCGACCCCGCCGACGGTTCGGTCACGGACGTCTTTGCGACCCGTCGCAGCGAAGGCTTCATCGGCTGTAACGATTTGTTCTTCGGCCGTGACGGGACGATGTATTTCACCGATCAGGGGCAAACCGGACTACATGACCCGCGGGGCCGGGTCTACCGGGTGCCGGGCGGCACCAGCCGGCTGGAATGTCTGATCTCGAACGGGCCCAGCCCTAACGGTCTGGTCACCGATCTGGACGAAGGGGCGCTTTACGTCGCCATGACCCGGTCCGCCGAGATTTGGCGGGTGCCATTGTTCGCAGACGGCACCGCCAAGGTCGGCCTGTTCGCGCGTCTGCCGGCAGGTAAAAGCGGGCCGGACGGCATGGCGCTCGATGAGAAGGGTGGACTTTATGTGTGTCATGCCAGCCGGGGCCGGGTGTATGCCTATGATGTGCATGGCGAAGAGATGCTCAGCGTCGATTGTTCGAAGATCGGCCGCACCGTGACTAATCTCGCCTTCGGCGGCGAAGATAACCGCGACCTCTTCATCACCGTGTCCGATGCCGGGGTCGTCGCCCGGGCGCGGATGCCGGTTCCCGGACGGCGCATGTTCTCGCATCAGGACTGACGGCCGGAATTCTTGGCGGGGCCATCGAATGCGGCTTTGTAAAGGCCGGGCAGGACCTCTAAAACTATCCGATCCGTTTCCACGGCCATATTCGCCATGGCTCTTAGCGGTGCCGCGCATCAGAGCGGCTGCCATGACCATCAATGCAGAAGGAACAATCCATGCCCGAGGCTTTCATTTGTGACTATATCCGGACGCCGATCGGCCGCTTTGGTGGGGCGCTTTCGAGTGTCCGCACCGATGATCTGGGGGCCATACCGATCCGCGCGCTGATGGACCGCAACCCGAACATCGACTGGGCGGCGACCGACGACGTGTTTTACGGCTGCGCCAACCAGGCCGGCGAAGACAACCGCAACGTGGCCCGCATGGCGCTGTTGCTGGCAGGGCTGCCCGATACGGTGCCGGGGGTAACGATCAACCGGCTGTGCGGATCGGGGATGGATGCGGTAATTTCGGCAGCACGGGGGGTCAAGGCCGGCGAGATCGGGCTCGCCATTGCCGGCGGTGTGGAATCCATGTCCCGTGCCCCCTTCGTCATGCCGAAAGCCGAGACGGCTTTTTCACGCACCGCCGAGATTTTCGACACCACCATCGGCTGGCGTTTCATCAATCCGAAGATGCACGAGATGTACGGCACCGATTCCATGCCCGAAACCGCCGAGAATGTGGCCGAAGATTTTAATATCTCCAGGGAAGACCAGGACCGTTTTGCCTTTGCCTCGCAGCAGAAAGCCAAAAAGGCGCAGGACAGCGGCCGATTTGCAGATGAGATCGTGGCCGTTGAAATCCCGCAGCGGAAAAGGTTGCCGCTGATCGTCGATACGGACGAGCACCCCCGTGCGGATACCACCCTTGAACAGCTTGCCGCGCTCCGCGCCCCGTTCCGCAAGGACGGCACTGTGACGGCGGGCAATGCATCGGGGGTCAACGACGGTGCGGCGGCGCTGATCGTGGCGTCAGAAGCGGCGGTTAAGCGTTTCGGTCTGAACCCGATCGCCCGCATTACCGGCGGTGCGACCGCGGGTCTTGCGCCGCGCATCATGGGCTTCGGTCCGGCACCGGCGATAGAGAAACTGTGCGCCCGTGAAAAGATCGCGGTGTCGGATCTGGATGTGCTGGAAGTCAACGAAGCGTTCGCCAGCCAGTCACTGGCCAGCGTGCGTGCACTCGGCATCGCCGACGACGACCCCCGCGTCAATCCGAACGGCGGCGCCATCGCGCTGGGACATCCGCTGGGGATGTCAGGCGCGCGGATTACCGGCACGGCCGCCCTGGAGCTTGCGAAAACAGGCGGAAATCACGCCGCCGCGGCAATGTGCATCGGTGTCGGTCAGGGTA
The DNA here is from genome assembly GCA_965227245.1 of Rhodospirillales bacterium. Classification (GTDB taxonomy): domain Bacteria; phylum Pseudomonadota; class Alphaproteobacteria; order Rhodospirillales; family Casp-alpha2; genus UBA4479. The sequence goes on from OZ245728.1 coordinate 1,201,453, forward strand.
TTTCAATCGGTCTGGCCCGGGTTTAGGGGCCTGACCATTGGCTAATGCAATCTGACGGCGATTCTCGAGCGGAAAGCGCATCGCGTGTTTGAACAGACCTTCGATCCGATCTTCATCGCCGCCGCGGTCGTCTGCGTCCTCATCACGGGGATTTCAAAAAGCGGTCTCGGCGGCGGGCTGGGTCAGCTCTCGGTGCCGATCATGGCGGTTTTCATTTCTCCCGTGGCGGCGGCGGCGATCATGCTGCCGATCCTGTGCGCTATCGATCTGTTCAACATCTGGGGATACCGACAGCATTTCGATCGCCGCAACCTGATTGCCCTGGTGCCGGGAGCGCTGATCGGGATCGGCATCGGCGCCCTGACGTTTCATCACGTCGATGACAACGCCGTGCGCCTGATGCTGGGCGGGTTGTCACTGATATTCGCCTTTACCTATTTTCTTCAGCAAAGCCCGGTGCAGACGGATACCCGCTGGGGCCGCTGGTTCGGGACTTTCTGCGGCGCCCTTTCCGGGTTCACCAGCTTCGTCGCTCATGCCGGCGGCGGCCCGGTGAAGATCTACCTGCTGCCGCAACGGCTCGACAAGCGGGTCTTCGTCGGCACCAACGTGTACTTCTTTTTTATCGTCAACCAGGTGAAAATCTGGCCGTACCTGTGGCTGGGGCAGTTCTCGACGGAAAACCTCAGCACCAGTTTGGTTCTGCTGCCGGTGGTGCCGCTGGGGGTCTGGCTCGGCTGGAAACTGATCAAGGTCATCGACCCGGAACTGTTCTACAAGATCTGCTACGTTCTGCTGTTCATCGCCGGGATCAAGCTGATCTACGACGGCGCCGTCGGCAACGGCTGGATCTAGGACGTTGAAACGCTATTGATCCATAAAACTGGAAATAAAAAGAATATTGGCGCACCCGGCAGGATTCGAACCTGCGACCTCTGCCTTCGGAGTGGGTTTAGATAAAAATCCGAAAGATGCCTTAACTGTCATTATGATAGCAAAATCATGATGTTAGGCAAATTGTCTTTGCCGCAAGATTCCTTATGGTGCTAGTGATTTCCTCTCTACTGCTTCCGTATTGCTTCCGCGGAAGCACGTGACAAGGAGGTCGCGATGCCGAAGTTAACGAAGAGAACGGTCGACGCCGCCAAGGCAAAAGACACCGAGTATTTCGTCTGGGATGACGACCTTGCGGGGTTCGGATTGAGGGTCTTCCCCTCGGGCAAAAAGTCTTACGTCGTCCAGTATCGACAGCATCGTCGGACCCGGCGAATGGCCATTGGGCCGCATGGCGTATTCACACCGGATGAGGCACGGAAGGAAGCAAAGGGTATTCTGGGTGAGGTAGCCCGTGGCGGTGACCCCGCTGAGGTCAAGGCACGCGCCCGCGACGATATGACGGTTTCGGAACTTTGCGACAAGTATCTCGCCGAAGGTTGCGGGCACAAGAAGGCAAGTACCATCGCGACTGACGAGGGGCAGATCGAGCGGCACGTGAAGCCGCTCCTTGGTACGCTTCTGGTTCGCAACGTGACGCGCCACGACGTAGAGAAGTTTATGCAATCAATTGCAAACGGGAAAACACGAGCCGACAAGAAGACAAAGAAAAGAGGTCGCGCTATCGTTCGTGGCGGCGACGGCACTGCTCGCCGAACCGTGAGTATGCTCGGGGGGATATTTACCTTCGCATCCAAATCATTGCTACTCCGCTCCGACAACCCCGTTCACGGTGTGAAGAAATCGAAAGACAAGAAGCGGTCACGGTTCTTGAACCAAGTCGAGTTTAAGCAGCTTGGCGAGGCGCTGGTGCGGGCGGAGAATGAGAACGTCAACCCGAATGCTATCGCTGCAATCAAGCTCCTCATACTGACAGGGTGCAGGAAGTCGGAAATCCTGACGCTCAAATGGCAGTACGTCGATTTCGACAACAAGGTTCTGAGACTACCTGACTCGAAAACCAACGAGAAAACAATCCCGGTCGGTAAGCCGGCGCTCGAGATCCTGAGAAACCTCGACCGGATCGAGGGAAACGAGTACGTACTTCCAGGCGCGACCGACGACGGTCCCTACGTCGGTCTCCAGAAGGAATGGGAGCGGATACGGAAGTGGGCAGATATCGAGGACGTTCGTATTCACGACCTGCGGCGTTCCTTCGGCAGCACGGCGGCATCGAACCGCGAGAGCCTGATCGTGATCGGTAAAATACTGGGACACGCCGACCCTAAGACAACGCAGATATATGCCCACTTGATGGACGATCCGTTGCAGACTGCGGTGGAGGACACATCTTCGCTCATCGAAGCGGCGATGGGTTTGTCGAAGGCACAGTAAAGGCTTCTGCCGGGAGGGTAATGTGCGCATCGTCTTCAATCACGAGGACGGCAAGTTTTCCTTGCTCGTTGCCGATATGGACAATTGGTTCGCAGAACGTGAGACCATCTTTGATGCGGGTATCGTGGCGGCGCTACATGATGCCCTGTATGTTTGCAAACATTCGGACTACCCAATGCCTGAATGGGTGCTCGAAGGCGCACTTAAGATCGTGCGGGAGCGAATGACCAGAGGCCTGTCGAAGGGCAAAGGGCCGAAGTCGAACGACGCGAAAGCCTTCAAGAAGGATCATGATCACTTCCGCAGATGGATGGCGGTCAAGAAACTCTTGAGAGCGGGTGCGCCCTACGACAAGGAAATCTTTGCCAAAGCCGTCCCGCTTTTGGAGGAGGTTGACGCAAAGTGCAGTGAGGGCACGGTGAAGCGATCTTTCGATATTGTGGAGAAGGATATGAAAGCGCCTTCAAAGGCCCGTAAATACTACCAGCCGCTTGGCCCGACGAAATCGGCCCTCGACATGGAGCCACTATTGAAGGGCGTGACCTTCGGCAACGTCTAACTGAAAACAAATAAGTCGCGACTTTACTGGGGTAGGAATGCGCCGACCTGTCCCGGCATCCTTTGGACGATTGTTATGCGTCCCGGTCCGAAGGAGAACCATCATGGACAACAGAACGAAAATGCGCGCACCCCACGCTGCGCAGTATCTAGGCCTCTCAGCCTCCACACTCGCGAAGATGAGATTGCGCGGCGACGGTCCGCCGTACTCGAAGGCCGGTCCCCGGATCGTCATTTACGAGCGGTCGGATCTCGATGATTGGCTGGCCTCGCGCCGCCGCCGCTCCACGTCCGAAGATTAAGCCATTCATTTGTTCACTCCATTGCAAGCAGTTGCACTATGTACTGGGACCTAGAAGATTTCATAGCTTTCGGCAAAGCCTCCTGGAGTCGCCTGGCTAAGGTGCCGGGGCGCGGCATGGCCAACAAAGCTGCGGCGGATCAGTTCGCTGAAAAGATGCGTCCCATCCTTTTGGAGCTCTCCCTAAAAGCTGGCGCTAAAAGTGGCTCCGTCGTTCTCGCTCGTATGTTGAATGAGCGCGAGGTTCCGACCGTTCGAGGCGGTCAGTGGCACCCGGAAACAGTGAAGCGACTGCTGCGCCGTTTGCAGCCGGAGTTCGACGAAGAACTCTGTCGTCTCCGGAAGGAGCAGAGCAAAACGTTTTTCTCAGGGAAAAGTTAGGAGATAAAGCCATGAGCGAAGAGACGGTGGTATCCGCGACGACTGATGGCTCGATCACAGTCAAGAAGAAGTCAGCCGAAGTGATTGAGTTCCCCTCCGCCAAGGGGGCTATAAGTAAAGAAAAGACAGAAAAAGACGAAAATAAAACTGCGGCGAAGAAGGGGCGCCCGAAGTCCCACGGCCTCTCGAAAACACCGACCTATCAGTCGTTCCGGAACGCGAAGCAACGATGCAGTAACCCGAATAGCCCTCAGTACAAGGATTACGGCGGGAGGGGCGTTGAGTTTAGGTTCGCGGACGTATGGGATTTGTTAGCTGATATCGGAGAACGCCCTGACGGAACGACACTGGACCGCATCGACCCCGACGGGCACTACGAAGCGGGCAACGTACGTTGGGCCACGCCTCAAGAGCAAGCGAGAAACAAGCGCAAGAACCAGTATGCGCACTCTCGGGAACACTACATTGAACGGTCAATTGCCGACCGCCGGCTTAGGGAGCGAAGCGGTCGTGAAGCTTGGATGGATACGGGTCGTCTGTGGAAGCTTTCCATCAAGATGTTCAACGAGACCGTCCTCATGCCGTATGAAATAGATGAGATCGTTGAATTGAGGAAGCGGTTGAACGTCTCCCACGTCCCATCGGCGACGTTTCCGTTGTTTGGAGGCTTTGACCCCGAAGACGAGCACTTCATCTTCTTACCATCACTGACTCGACCTGGCGATCACGTCGCGGTTCGTGGTCATGTGTCGTTTCGTGGTTTTGGAACGGTGGTTGCGTCAGAACGGGGATACGTCCATGGGCTCATGGGAGTTCCGCCTCAAGCAAACTTCAACCTTGAGGAGTGGAGCCAAGTTGTGGGGTTCCTACGGCACCCAACCATGCAGGGAATGTGCATAACAGGTCGACCTCATTTCAATCCGGGGGAACCGATTGAGGGTCGCTTGATGGCTTTAGCTTCTTGGTATTCGTTCCAGAAGAGAGGAGGCTCAGTCCGCGTAGTTCCAGCATCCGAATTATCAGAGGATTTGTTGGAGTACCAGCCCGATGAGGATTCCCTGTATCAGGAGCGCCTTCTTATCATTCCGGACCTATACTGTTATGGGCCGACCGGGTTTGGTTTGGAGCGATCCTTACGCTGGAAGTTGCGCCAACTGTTGGAAGAGCGCGGGGAGGAGGGCAGGAAGACAATCGTATTCGCTGAGAATCCTGAAGAACTCGGGCAGGAGATAGCTGTCTATCTGGAGCGTCGTTACTCACGCCTAGACTTAGCCAAGATGCAATTGTCGAAACACGATGCGCCGCCGCCACCGGAGAACGACTATGTGACGGAGGAGTGGCACAAGTTTGACCCGGAGGAGCAAGAGGAGATGAAGTGGTGACGGTGTGCCATTACTTGTTCAGTTCGGTGCAGCTGAATGCAAAGAGTCGAGAGAGGGGACCGCCTGAGTATCGGATATAAGGGGTGCAATTGCCGGCAACTTTTACGAGCAAGTATGGCGACGCATGACCTTAGCCAAAAACTTCAGGTTTCAACCGTAAAATGGCAAGTAAGCATGACAAATCTTGTTGTTTCTTCGCTTTCTTGTGTACGTCAGAGTTTCTCTCTGAAAGTGTAATTTTGCACTCAATTGCAAAGGGTTACACAAGAAATGCCGATACTGATCGATAAGCATTGTCGTTTGCACCCTTCTCCGGAAGATGGAACCAGGCTCCTGGTCATGCGGTACTGGCCGAGGGGGATGACGAGAGATCGCTTCGGTATGTGGCTACCTCACCTCGCGCCATCACCCGGCCTGTTGAAGTGGTTGATGGACCGTTGCGACGGGCGGCGTTGGTCGTCGGATGATGTGTGGGAGCACTGGTCCATGCTGTACCGCCGAGAAATGGAATCCCAGAAGGGGGCGATCCTGGACCTTCGTCGCCGGCATGAGGATGGGGAGGTCATCTCGCTTCTCTGTTCGTGTCACGACAAGACCCGTTGCCATCGGGCTTTGCTGCGTGATTTGGTCCTAGAGGGTGAGGGGGCGTGAAGCTGCCCTCAACTAGCACTGACACTCATTCCACCATACGGCAGACGAATGCTAAGGACGGTGCAATCAATTGCACACGAAAGGCCGTCGACTACGTTCGGGCATCCGTCTCTGAGAACACACGCCGCGCATATCGATCTGATCTTAGACATTTCATCGACTGGGGCGGCACGATCCCAGCGACGGATGTGATGGTTGCGAACTACCTCGCAGCACATGCGGGCTCCCTCTCTGTTGCAACCTTGTCACGCCGTGTTGCGGCAATCTCCAAGGCGCACACGTCAAAAGGGCTAAAAACCCCGACCCAGTCAGCCCTAACCCAGTCTACCCTCAAAGGCATTAAGCGCACTCACGGCCGACCACAGCGCGTCTCAGCCCCGCTTCTGGTTGAGGACCTCCTGCGTATCATGAATGTGTTAGGCGAAGAACCAAAGGATATCCGGGACCGGGCGATTCTCCTTGTCGGTTTTGCAGGAGGCTTTCGGCGGTCGGAATTGGTCCAACTCGACGTAGAGGACATTCGGCATGTGCGACAAGGGGTGGTGATCACAATCCGCCGCTCGAAGACGGATCAAGCCGGTATGGGACGCGAGATAGGTATACCGTTCGCACGCGGACGTTTCTGTCCTGTGAAGGCTTTGGAGGAATGGCTGCAGTTCTCAGGAACAGAAGACGGCGCGATCTTTAGTTCTGTGAACCGGTATGGGCGAGTTGGTGTTGGACGTTTGACTGGCGAGGCTGTTGCTGGAGTGGTGAAGGGACGAGTCGAGGAAATCGGATTGGACCCGACAAATTACTCTGGTCACAGCCTGCGAGCAGGTCTTGCGACAAGCGCCGCGATGGCGGGATTAAGTACACTCGCTATCCGGCAACAAACCGGACACCGGTCTGATGCAGCCTTGGCCCGTTACATTCGCAGTGGGGAGCTATTCACAAATAATGTGGCCGGGTATCTGTTGTAGTTAACCGAAAAATCGTGGATCTAGATTTGAGCTTCAATTTCCGCTCCTCCTTATACAATTAGAAGGAAAATTAGACGGTTGAGATAATCTCTATGGAGGTGCGACAATATGTCAGTCCAAACAGGAGTTAATACTGCGCAGGAAAAGGTATCTGGTTCAGATCACGAATCTTGACTGTGCCGCTAAGCATCAAACCTTGAGTGCACCATGAGCGACGAGAAAGAAAGCATGGGGGTCGAGTTATCCCGAATTGAGGAGCTCCCTGATTATGCTGCCCTTCGGCAAGTAAGAGATGCGTTATGGAAGCTCGGGGATGTCCACGGTGCGGCAACAATGATCGGGGCGGGGTTTAGCCGATTTGCACGAGTGATGGCTGCCACAACGCCGCAACCACCACTTTGGGGTACGTTCAGAGACGTGATGCTTCAGGATCTATACCCTGACGGGGGTGGGCCGTCGGATCCGCTGAGCCTTGCCGAAGAGTACCGCTCAACGTTGGGGTTCGGAGCGCTCGAAGGGCTTATTCGGACGCTCGTTCGAGACGCCGAGTGGGAGCCCGGCGTCCTACATAAAAACTTGCTCCGTCTTCCCTGGTCCGATGTGCTAACAACAAATTGGGATACTTTACTCGAACGATCCGCAGACTTAGACCCGGATACTTCCTATGATGTTGTTCGCGTCACTGCAGACGTAGCCCGCGCCCGCAGGCCGAGAATCGTTAAGCTTCACGGCAGCATGCCATCTCATCTGCCATTCATTTTTACGGAAGAGGACTTCCGAACCTATCCTGAGCGCTTTGCACCGTTTGTGAACTTAGCGCAACAGGTACTACTTGAGAACGAGTTGTGCTTGTTGGGCTTTTCCGGCGAGGATCCAAATTTCCTTAAATGGGCGGGGTGGGTCAGAGACAAGCTGGGCGCCGCAGCTAGGCCAATCAGGCTGGTCGGAGTGCTCGATTTAGCTCCGTCCAGGCGGCGGCTTTTTGAGGCGCGCAATATCACACCTATCGATTTGTCTCCATTGGTCCAAGGGGTCCCGAGAGAAGACCGCCATCATCGAGCCATGGAAATATTCTTAAAGTATCTTTGGGAGGCACGACCGTCAGCGAACGTCGAATGGGAATGGATTTCAGAGAAAGAATATAATCTATCAGACGACTTGGACGCAGATGCCAAACTCACCTTGTTAACTAACATATGGCGCGACGATCGAGAGCGCCACCCAGGGTGGCTAGTAACTCCATACCACCAGCGATATCGTGCCCGGTTTGCGACTCAGGATGTTTTACGCTTGTTGGCAAAAGAGTTGCCGAATGTGTCTCCGGCAGTTAGAGCCGGGATGGTCTTTGAGACTGTGTGGCGTCTAGATACGCTGTTTTGGTCCGCGCTTCATGGTCTTGAGGAAATAGCGGACATGGTGATGAGTTCGGAAGAAGATGTGGCTCTTCCCCTGGAGCACCGAACTTTGCTCAACTCGGCATTGATACGCGTGGCACGGCAGAGGCGAGACTGGTCCTCTTTTGAGAAACGTGTTGAGCGCCTTAACTCTATTCATATTGAAGATGCTCAATGTGTGTATTTCTATGAGAAATGTCTGCGCGCAAGAGACGAGCTAGACTACAAATACATATCAGAAAATTCTCATAGAATTGATGGTCACGATCCGATCTGGAGCTTACGACGGGCCGCCCTGCAGGCGGAAATACTGGAAACGAAAAGTGCGGCGAGATCTATTCAATCCGCATACAAAGAAATTCGCCGGCGCCGTGCTCAGGATCGCCAGAGCTTATGGTTACTGTCTCGTGAGGCTTGGGCGTCATTTTTGATGCAAAGTGCGCGGTTCGAACTGAGGGACGATGGTCTTATTGACGATCGGCCGGACTGGCCTCTCGCGTACAAGGCTGCAGGTACGGATCCGTGGGACGAGTTGAATTCAATCAGCGATGAACTTGAAAGGGCGGCTCAACAAAGTCGTGCTGATGCTCTTGATCGGCAACCTCAATTTGATCCTGGTCATTATCGAATCAATTCAGGCACACGAATTGTGAACGCCGCCGTTCCCCAGCCTTTTGAGCAGTATTCCTATCTGGAAGAACACGTTGGGTTGCCTCAACGATTAGGTCACACAACCATTACAGGGGCTCGTTGGGCGGTAGCGATTTCTAATACCGACAACGACAATCTTCCATGGCTCGCGTTGCGGTCAATCATATCGCACGACTACGATTTGTTGGAGGAACACTTTAGCCGCCTAGCAGTCGCACGACTTCAAATGGAAGTGGTCGAGCAGATGGTGACTTGTTTGCGGCGTGCCATCGCATATGGACGAGATCAAATTGGACGTGATGACGAACAGCTAGGGGACTGGGCGGCACGTCTCAATGTACTTTGTGAATTGCTTTCTCGACTGAGCGTGAGACTTGACGGAGACCAGGCAATTGAGTGCTTTCGATTGGGCGCCGCTCTCTTGAAGGATCCAGCTATTCGTCATTGGTGGGTGCTAAAAGGAATAGGCAATCTGTTGACCAGAAGCATTCAAGCTCTCCAACCAGAGCGGCGTCATGAAGTTGCCCTGGATGTGTTGTACTTACCTCTGCCAAATGAAGCGAAGTTCGGTGGAATTGAAAGGGATTTTCCAGATGCATCAAGTTTACTGAACATTTCTGATTGGAAGTGTCGGGAAAATAACTTCCGCTGGAACTCGCGTATTGCTCATTATTTAGATCAGAGCAAAGGGACTGACGCCGATGCGCGCCGACATTCAATTTTTCGATTGTTAAGCTTATTTGAGGCTGACGTTTTAACGGAATCTGAGAAAACTGAATTCGGGCAAGGGTTGTGGTTAAGCGCGGAGCCAGGTCAACCTGCAGCGGAAACAATGCTGCTTCCGCATGTATTTTTGCAGCTTCCGTCCCCCGATCCAAACTTACCAGCCGAGAACTTTATGGAAGTAGTTCAACGTGTGGCAAACGGGTCGTACGAACTCGATCTGCTCAACTCGCTTCATAGCGCGTCCTATTTGCGTCGAAATGAAGGGAGTCCGTATCCATTGGATGCGAAAACTGCTCAGGCGATATTCGAGAACCTCCTGAATTGGCAGCCAAAGGCAATTGATCGTAGATCGATTGTTCGTTTCAATGCGGCCAGAGAGAACGAGGCTATTGAACTCGCTATCGCACGCGTCCTCTCATCTGCTATCTTGCCGTCTATTGATATCAAAGCGTTAGAAAGCCCTGGTTGTGAGAAGATTTTCGCCCGGATAACTGATGGCTCAATGCCCTCTCTCCTGCAATCTCTACCAGCACTAATAGCGCGAAATTCATCACATGCCGAGAGGGCGTACAAAGCAATTCGGACAGGTTTGCTAGGAGGGGGGGCTGCCCCAGTGCTAGCCGCCCTTGCTGCGATATACGCGCTCACTGAACGTTGGGAAAACGATGGCACACCGATACCCGAGACGCTGGTTTCAGAGGTTGTCACCTTGTGCTTTATGCGACGAGAACCGGGTCTTGTGTCTGCGTTGACGGTCGCCACTAGATTGGTCAAATCACAGGCGGTGCCAGATGGAGAGCGGGGTAGGCTTGTCAATGGGGTCGAGCTTATCCGTACAGAAACGTCGTACGACAAGTGGGAGGATCAATCGCGCCGCTCAGATGTCGGTTTGATACGTCGGGGAGCGGTTCAGCTTTGCAACGCTTTAAAAGAAGCAGGAGAAACCGCTATCATTCTCGATGAGTGGCTATCGGATGTTGGGTCGGATCCGATGCCCGAGGTGCGGTACGCATTGCGGGAGAATGACTAGTAGTTTGTGTCCTGTCTCAGGGGCATCTGATATATGGCCAAGTCGGTGGTAGAATTTTTTGGAGTTGGTCTATCGCAACGCCAACTCGTAAGTTTTTTTCCGCATCACGAATGACGGAAATCTGCTTATCCAGCCGATCAACGGCATCTTTCTTCCATTTAGGGTCTGTCCAACTAACTAGTTCTGGCAATCCTTCTTCAACAAAATCGTATAGGTATCCCTTTATGTCGCGCGGCGGCCCCATCAAATAGAAACTATTCTCGATATGCTCTACGATTGACTGTTCCAATACGTAAGAATCAAAAGGGTGCCCAGAGGTGGCATTCCAGTATTTCATTATTCGCACGAGCGGCTTGATTAAGTTTTTATGCTGCTTGTTTGCAGCGGTAAGGCTCTCGTTGAACTCCTGTGGGTCAGTGTTTACCCATTCTTCAAAATCAGAGGCTTTTGAAGGAATCTTGTAAGGAGTCCAAAATGCCTTCAGCGAAGGTACTATCTCGAACGTCATATGGTTCAAGTTCAGTTGAACTGTTGGGTGTGACTGACGAATCTCGGATTGGCTATAATTGTTATGGGCAAAGCGGCGCAAGCGATCCAAATAGGTTTGCGGTCTAGCACCGTCTTCTTCAAACACGACCATCAGATCAACATCAGAGGCTTCATCCAACCGACGCGGAAGAATTGTGCTCCTCGAATAGGATCCGAATACAAAGTGCTCGATGATCGCCTTCTTAAAAGTCCGTCGTAAGAGGATTCGTAGGCGCCCTAGAGATCGTTGGATGGCGGCTTTCTCCGATTCTCGAACAATCGCTGTCCGGGAAATCCGCATGAGGTAGCCATTTATGTTCGGCTGGCCAACAGTCATGGTTCCTGCACCTTGTCGGCGCGATACGTTGCTTCACCAGCGGAAATGCCTGCGCGGGCTTTGTTAAAGGAGCGTTGAAACGGATTAGGGCTGCTTTCATTCAAAGAATCCCGTTCTTGTGCGAGTTCCTCAAGTCGCCCACGAACTTCGTCGGGTTCGGATATAGACGAGATGTCTATCTCTCGAAAACGCCTCACTCTTTTAGCCAATGCTAGGTATTGATTCCCGGCAACTTGGTGAGCCGATGATTTTTCTGAGGGATTGAGAAATGTAGAGATCGCGAAGACGCAGGCTGCAAGCGCCGCAGAGAACTGACTAAGAGAAGAGCCGTCGAGCAGATCGGCAGCAGCAAGGGCGGCCAAGATTGTAGCGGGAATCCCCAACCCATAATGCCAAATGCGCCAAATGTCTGAAGTGTTCAATTGGCTTTTACCCGAAATAAGGCAATCTTCCTCAATTCGGTCGGCTTCCTTGCTTATGTTATCTAAAAACGTGTCGGCGTCAGGTTCTGTCATTTTGGCCATGGACTTATCCAATCAATGTACCTCGTATTGATATTTCACTTTTCATTTAGACACCATCCTCTACCCTGAATAGTGGAACCAAGACGCAAGGTTCCGGGGCTTAGAACACCCCTTACTGAGCGGTCGTCGCTGACCGGCAACAGTGACACTCCTGACCTTATGGTCGGGGTGCCTGTAGTTATACAACAGGCCCTCCGGCTAAAGGCTACAGGGGTCGTCTCAGTACGGCTGTTCTAACACCCCGATCACCAGGTCTGGAATGAAGTCACCTTGCAACGGGCGCGTTGCAGGCTCTGGCTCCTATTTTTCGGGGATAATGTCATGGCTCTTGAAGATTGTCCGTCATGTGGAAAGTCGATCTCAGAGAAAGCGAGAAACTGTCCAAAATGTGGCGAGCCATTAGCCTGTGGGTGGGTTGAAACTGCCGTGAAAAAGCGTTGGCGCTCAAGGTTGCGCCGGCTAGCAATTATTCTCTTCGGTATCAGTGCCCTGGCATGGTTTGCCGGGCCGACAGATCGAGCCCCTAAAGCTAAGAGCTCAATTTATGAATTACGGAAGCTAGCAGTAGTAAATGCGGCTGACGGACAGCCTGTGCGCTCTTCTATGTTCCCGAACACTTGGGGTTTAGCCGTTCACCAGGGAATTCTTCGTTGTGAGCTCGGCCCAGTGTTTGACAGTAGGCCGCGTCCCCTCATCCTATTTGATGCAGAAGGTAGCACATACGCCCTGAACGGCGCGTCGCTGGGGGCTGGCAAGTACATCGATGGACGTTCGTTGGTGACCGACAAAAAAGCCGATACCATCAACGACCTTATTGATGTGGGGTTGGCGATGTGCGAGGAGCGTGAACCTCGTGAATGCGGCACTCGCGTCGAAGCGCTCGCTCGGACGATGGCAGCGGTCCGGCAAAAACTGAAAAATCCCGAGTCTGCGGATTTTGTTTCAAGTCAGCTTTCGGTGGGGATGGAAGAATGCGGCAAGTGGAGGGTCCATTCCGCCGTTGACGCGACGAACGGCTTCGGCGCGACTATTCGCACGTTCTTCACCTCTGAGGCTCTTTATCATCCGAGTGGGCAATGGATCACCCAAGTCTATTTCGACAAGTAACGCTAAGCCGAAATGGTTGTTCTAACCTCCGATAATCTTCAATTATCGGAGGTTACACGAAGGAGAAATTGAAGGAAATTAATGTAATCGCAAGAGTTACCGGCAGAACCAGAATGCATGGTGGGTTTAATGATCATGTCGGCGGGTCTAAAACTCGAACTTGTCGATGATATCGAGATGCGTACTCTCACTGTCTGACAAACTCTTGTGAGCAAGAAAGTTCATCGGTTGTGGAGAATCGACAACTAGTAGGCCGTGCACCTCTGGAATGTCAGGGAGCATTAACCGAGCAACAAGTTTGTCTCTTCTCTCGCGCAGGTATTGAACCCGAGTAATATGCCTTAGCATCTTGTCTGGAACCATTTTCCCCTTTCGGTTTAGGGTTTTTCTCCCAAGATACTCAGAAACTCGTGCAGCGGCTTCGCTCTCGGACCTACACATTGACAAGTTTTTTGCCTCAATGATCCAAACACGCGTTTTGTCACATGACACAGCGACGACATCTACTTCACCAAGCTCGTCAGGGGTCTTTTCGTTCAAAAGCCAAGACAATTTTACCCGCGGGATTGCCTTTGATGTGTGCATAGCGACAGCATTAGTCACCTTATCTTCAAACTCATGACCTTTTAGATTTGCTTGTCCACCTGCATATCTTCGTGCTTCAGCGGAAGTCCAGTATTCCCCGTGCAACGTGCCATTCATGAGTCCCGCTAGGGAATACATTGTTGAGTCACTTATGAATATAGGTGCAACCAATACCAACGGGTCGTCGTTGGAATCCATAGCTACTAGCGGACGATTAATTATCGAGTACGGTCGATCAAAACGATTTATGTCGAAATCTGATTCTTTCTGCGCACCACTCATTTCGTGCCAATTCAATCTTTTCCTGAGAGTCAGACGTTCAAGAAAGCCCGACAAGTTGACGGATGGGTAATTCTCGTTTTGATCCAAAAACATCTGAAGTTCAGATCGTTTAATCACATAGGCACTTTTGCCGAATGCTTCAGCTTGTTGAACAATCGCATATTGAAGGTCAAAAAAAGACTCTGCTGAGGTGCTGTATTCTGCCTCGATGGCTTCCCTCAATTGAGGGTCAATATTCAAAGCTTCCTCTACAGAATTGACATCATCGTTTTTCTGAATGGGCTTGCCATAAGATCTCTCTGCCTCGTTCAAGGCACGCATATTCGACCATTCGGCTCCGGGCTTCAGCGCTTTCTCCGATATGGAACGATCTCCGAGTATATCTCCGGCAGGGCTGATCTTCAGGTTAGGCTCAATTAGCTTGGAAAGAATTGAGGCAAGCAACTGTTCGTTTGAGATTGAAAGCAGCACCCTCGCGCACATTTCATCAAGATCAATTTTGTCAGGGACATTCCCGCCAACCGATTGCGCTTCACACGCGGCAATTTCGCAAATGATCTTTGTTGAGCGTTGAAGGGCGTTTATCGCGTTCTGCCGCTCGAACGCCCTAGAGTTTGCGTCCGGCCCGTATATTGACCGCATTGCCTTGATGGTATTGCGCCATTGCGACTGTTCTGCACGTGCAGCCAAATAATTTTCGCAAGCCAGCAGCACTAATGAATCGCGGTTGAATGTTCGTATCTCGTCAATAAGTTTTAGTAGTTGTTGCCTACTATAAGATATCAAGAAATCCTTACATTCCGCTTCGCCGTTAATCTCAAGTCCCTTGTCGCGCGAATGCGAACCCCAAACTGAGCCACATTTAACCAGTGAAAATGCTGATGTCCGGATCTCTGAGAATCCTGTGACCAGATTGCTACTAGCCAGGCGATCCACGGGAGTAACAATCTGACGGGCATGCAGCCATCGCCAATCACGGGACCCGACCGTTGCGAGAACTAAATCTCGTAGACGTTCTCTCTCAACACGGAAGGAATTAGACGCTGATAATGCCTCAAAGATTCCGGCGATGAGTTCAACTTCACCATCATTTTCTGCCCGAGAGAGGAAATGCACCCACGCGGGCGAAACCTGGATAACATGGGCATGTCCAGATGATTCTTCAGCGACCAAAATAGTAGCCGCGAGCCCTTCTTCAGAATTGTCCGGATTTTTGTAAGGATAAGACGTTTTGTGCTCGGGCAAAATGATCGTTATTTGAACCGGTAGGGATGGAAACGAGCTTGGAAGTTGCTCAACGATTTCCGGCCCAACGGCAACGAGCCATTGCATTATGGCGTCCCAGACACGGAAATGCCATGCAGTAGTCCTTCCTTTCTCAACGATCGCTTCAACCCACCAGCACCTTTCCCCAACCTCAACAAGACCGATTAGCCTGCGATTTGCGACGTCTTTGAGGCTTGCATATGTTGGAGCTAAGTCCTCCCATTTCCCCCATCCGAATCTTTGCACAATCTTAAAGCTACCGTCGGGAAGTCGCGCAGCGTGGCAGTCACGATTTCTGTGCGCCTCTATTCTGGGCGCAAGTAATGAATCGGTTGGAAGATACAATGTGCTTGGGGGCGAAACTTCTAGCTCATGCTCAGGGATTAGATTGCTGCGTGTCTCTCTCCATACACCAAACAAATTCAACAACCCGCTCATATTCCTGAGTGTGAACCCATCGTCTTCCAGGCGGTCAATTTGTTCAAGTAATCTCAACACATCGCGCAATCCACCATCAGCACAAGCGCCGATGATAGACGCCTCAATAAAGCTCATGCTGGCCATTGCCCAACAATCAGGAGCATCATCATGGTCAAGATTTGTATCTACGACGTGAGGCGTCCCCCAGCCGCTCATCAGCAATACCGTAATTCCCTCACGAACATCTTTTTGACCGTTTAAAAAATTCCAAAAATCCGCAATGTCGTCCTTGACCGATTTCTCAGCGTTATCGCCAAGCTCTCTTACCGACGCGAATGCGAATGCAGGAAATCCGTCGAATGTTGCCGGAACCTGAACAACATGCAGATATCTGTTTGGGGAGAACTCACAGATACTAGAACGTACGAAGTGCGAATTAGGCTTCCCTAACCGAATTGTTGGAACAGGCCAAAATCCGGTGTTTTCTGAAAACTCTTCCTGCTCACGAAGCAAGAGAGACATCAGTTGATCACTCATGCCACCTCGTTGTGCAGCAGTTACAAGCGTGGCACGTATGGCAATCGAGATGTTTACGGGGCTAATTACGGCGATCCCATTCGGGCGGGATATAAGGGGAAAGAACTCTAATGAGCTCTCACCAGGCGGGCGCTTAAAAACATCGGAGTAATGATCAGGATCTACAGTGAAGGGAGCCAGAAGATCCTGAGAGATATCAAGACGCGTCAACTCTCTGGTCGAAAAGGAAACGCGATCCACTAGTCGTCGCATTGTGTTCCCATTGGGGACGTGCATGAAACCTTTGGGGTCATGAGAAGTCGGTCTTGGGTCTTGCAAGTTTGAGCGAAGGGCTAGTTCCTCACTTACTCGGAGAATGGCGTATACGCTATCTAGCGTTTCAGTTTTCGGTCTTCCCGGTGGAAGCTTTTCAAATGCGTTAAGTAATGTCTGAGTGTAGGCCCCTGGACTTTCCCATTGCCCTATAAAAATCCTGAAGTTCCCACGTGACGTGGCGATATTCTCGAAGAACATATCCTCTGGCGGGTCTTCCAACCTTAAGACTCCAGCCGTCTCTAGCCCTCCATTTATCGCTTTACTTAGGTCACTTGCCGTCGGCTTCCGGCGACCTGTTGCGCAGGCAAGGACAAGTCGTTGAAGCCAGTCAATTCGAATGCCGTGAGATTGATTCTGTTGGACAGTCAATAGGCCCGATAGTTGAAGGGCGACATGCGCTCTCCGCCATCGCACAATTTGGCGAAGTTCTAAATTTGTATCTGACCATGATTCAATAGGTGTTGATGGAGGGGCCGTAGACTTGAGAAAATTTTCCACTTCTTGATTGTCGCTCATATTTGACACCGCTAGCACGGACCGGCTCCTAGGGAATTTTTTCGGTCCTCGTCTACTGTCGGGAAGCCGAGCGTTATAAGTCAATTCGCCTAGCTTGGATCCTCCCAGTGTGGCTTGCCGTTCAGTCGTCCGGATGACTCTTCTTCAACAAAGGGCAATATCCAAGACGCAAGCTCATGCAACTCGGAGAACTCTGGCAATCGCTCCTCATGCCATGGAGCTTGCTGAAGGGTTGCAAAAGCGAAGGCTTCGCATGAACGTCGCGGATGACGTTTCAAAATACTGAAATCAAACGAGTCAAAAATAGAATAGTGCGTGCCAACGAAAAACTCTTCCCACATTTTTTCAACATGATCACGTTCTGCAATATCTATAATTTCAAGCTCGGCAAGGCGTTGAGACGGATTGTTAGTCCAAGCATCTAAAAGTAATTTTTTTGCCTCAGTGTCGGTCACGGGTGCACTATAGCCGATTACCGTCACGAAGTACGCTCTCTTCAGGAGGTCTGTTGTTAATTCCCATTCAGCTCGAATGAAATCATTCTTCTGATAATCTTTGTTTTGCACGGGATACAGAAGTGGCGTTGGCTCAAAGGTCGCGTCGTCAGGTAGCTTTTCGTCTCCGATGAAAGCTTTTTTCCGCTCTGCGTAGTTAGCGCCAATCGCAACATTTCCATGGAGAAATGCGATATGCGGTAATTCGCAGAGTGACCTGCATCGCTTATACGCCTGTACTAGTAGCGGATCCCAGTTGAAAGTTGCTATTAAGTCTTTGCCTCTCAAAGTAAGAAGAAGATAGTCGTAAAGTGTCGGCGATTCAGGAATTTCAATGCTCTGGAAATATTGCGACGTTCTCTCTTCTAATAAATGTAGTAGCGTCGTGTTGCCGGCGTTGTGAATGTCAGTATAAAGCGCTTCGAAATCTTGATCAGGCTTGTCAATGCCGTGATCTGCTAAAACCTTTTCAGCGCCGAGTGTAGCTACCAGATCCTTCATAACTGGCAGGACGTTGCCGTCACGGTCGCCTTTCGGGCAGCACGCTCGACTCGCACCGGCACCAAGAATCACGACATGCGGTGAATGGTTGAATCCCGTATTGATATCCAATGCGGGAAGGCTTGGTCGCTTATGGTTATCGGCTGTCATGCGTAAAGTTCCGTGCACCAATCTAAGGAAATTTGAACTCGCAATCTGCTCAATCAGATATCGTACTTATAGGTTCAGAACGCGCTGAAACTACGGCGTTCTCCAGCAAACGATCAAAAGTTATCATATAGAACCTTGTCGAAACGAATACCTAAGTTCGCGACGTGTCGAGGCCACTGACAAAGGTGTCGCGCTTCCGTATTGCTTCCGGAGAACAAAGGGCGACCAGCGATATGGGGGCTAAGATATTGATATTATGGCGCACCCGACAGGATTCGAACCTGTGACCTCTGCCTTCGGAGGGCAGCGCTCTATCCAGCTGAGCTACGGGTGCCGCGCCTTGTGTAAGGACGCGCGGAACATACCCTTTCAAGGTGCTGCGGCGCAAGGACTGGATGCGCTCATGTCATCGTCATGCCGTTAGCCGTTTCCGCACCCAGTAACGGGTCAGCCGACGTGAGCTTGTCGGTGCAAGTGCAGGGCGCCCATGTAGAATACGGCGATTGTCAATTATCAGTGTTTCGTGCGGATGCAGATAAACTTCTGTTCGAACAGATTTGTCTGATTGAAGAATACGTGTAAACGCAGCTACTGCGTTCCGCTGTTTGCTCGTCAGTGAATTACTGAGCAACCAGGGGGCGAAAAAAATACGACCACTTTCTGGATCGAAAAGAGGATGTTCGATGGCTGGTTCAAGGGAGTTCAACCCCGGACATTTAAGCCGAACACGGGATAACTCCCTTTGATCGTGAACACCCAGAGTATTATACGCAAGATGCCCATCGGAAATTATCTGTTGTCCGCCATCGATATCGTTCGTGTGACAGTACCAGACAATAAAATCGACGGTTGGATGATCCGTATGCTGGTCAATACTATCGGGGCTGCATAGATACGTTCCAACATCTGGACGTAATCGAACATCGGTGACATGAATTACATCACCGAAGCGTTCTGCGAAGTGGCGAGGCGATAATGTCATCGCCCCCGCCTTTTCGACATAAAAACCCTGTTTGCAAAGTTTATCCACTTGCGCAGGCATGCCAGCAACGCCCCTGACAATCATGCCAACATTTTGTGACTTCTTCTTCGCCACGACCGTCCTCGACATATGGCTCACCGAATTCCAATTCCCAAAGTTCTGCAGTTGACCGGAACACGTTCTTAAGCTGATCGAGTTCACCGTCGCCTTTACCAAAGCCGCCATCATGGTCAAAGATTTCGCCAAATGTGCCCATGCAGTCCTGATAATATGCTCTAGGGCTGAGCATGTGCAGATGCCAGATCACATCTATATCCCTGGTTGGCGCATGTGGCTGGTTCTTGTATTTCGCCGCGAGTTGAAAGAAACGGACATAACGGTCGATCGCGCGACTGACATCGCTGCTTGTCCATTCTTCCGGTTGGTTGTCCGATCTTTCATAAGCTTCATAAAGATCGACGCTTATATTTGAGGTAGAAATGACGTGCTGTTGAACAGCTGATGGTAGAGCGGTCTGATACATGATTGCCTCACTGTCTAATTAGGCGGTTTCCCGCATGTAAGATTTATAGCAACCAGTATTAAACCACCATAGAGGGCAAAAGTTTGTCAAAATCTTGTCAATTTGTAACCTTTTATCGCATCCGAAAAAGCGGGTTTAAAACATCTCAACAAGCGCACGCTCCACGCGGGCCCTCGGTGTCGTATCTGCACCGGGCGGCGGCGGTGTCAGGATTTGATCTCCCCGCCGCGCGGCGTATATTGCCCTCATGAATGAAATCAAGACTGAAATCGTGGTTGCGGCGTTCTATCATTTTACCGGGTTCGAAGACCCGGCAGCCCTGCGCGTGCCGCTTCTGAACAAGCTTCAGCAACACGGCCTCAGGGGGACGGTGCTGCTGGCAGGCGAGGGCGTGAACGGGACCCTTGCCGGGAGCCGGGCCGGGATCGATGCGGCGCTGGCGGCGGTCCGGGCCCTGCCGGGGTGCGCCCAACTCGAGCACAAGGAGTCCCGTGCCGACAGCATGCCGTTCTATCGGCTCAAGGTGCGTCTGAAAAAGGAAATCGTCACCATGGGCGTGCCCGATGTCGATCCGAAGCACATCGTCGGGACCTATGTCACGCCCGGGGACTGGAACGAGCTGATTGCCGACCCGGACACCGTCGTCGTCGACACGCGCAACGATTATGAGGTTGATATCGGCACCTTCAAGGGGGCGATTAATCCAGAAACGGCGAGCTTCCGTGACTTTCCGCGTTGGCTGCAGGAACACCGCACAGAGCTGGAAAACAAAAAGGTCGCGATGTTCTGCACCGGCGGGATTCGCTGTGAAAAGGCGACGGCCTATCTGAAGTCGCAGGGCATCGAGGATGTCTATCACCTCAAGGGCGGCATTCTGAAGTATCTGGAAACCGTGCCGGAATCCGAAAGCCGATGGCAGGGTGAATGCTTCGTGTTCGATTACCGGGTGTCGGTGAAGCACGGACTTGAACCCGGCGATCATGATATCTGCCATGCCTGCCGCCGCCCGGTGGACGCCGCCGGACGCGCATCGCCAAATTATGTGCCGGGGGTATCGTGCGATCGTTGTCATGATGAACGCTCCGATGAGCAGCGCGCCCGTTACGCGGCACGGCAGGAACAGGTCGAACTGGCAGAGAAACGGGGCGAGGCGCATGTCGGCGCGGTCCAGTTGCCCGTCCGCAAGAAGACCGCGCTTTGATGGATCGCCGCAAATGAGCGAAGATAACCCGGTCCTATATTCCTTTCGCCGCTGCCCGTATGCGATGCGTGCACGGATGGCGATTGCCGCCAGCAAGCAGACCTGTGCGCTCCGTGAAGTGGTGCTGCGCAGCAAGCCGCCCGAAATGATTGCCGCGTCACCCAAGGGCACGGTGCCGGTGCTGGTGCTGCCTGGTGGCAGGGTGATCGAGGAAAGCCTTGAAATCATGCACTGGGCGCTGGGCCGGAACGATCCCGAAGGCTGGCTGGCTCCGCTGTTGGACGATGAGGGTGAGCTTGAAGAGTTGATTGCCGAGAACGACGGCACGTTTAAGGATAACCTCGACCGCTATAAATACCCGACCCGTTATGACGATGTGGATCCGGACCTGCACCGTGAGCAGGGCCTTGTGTTTTTGCGGAAGCTCGACGCCCGGCTGGCCCGGCATGCCTGGCTCGGCGGTGAACGGTTTTCCCTGGCGGATGCGGCGATTGCGCCATTCGTACGCCAGTTCGCCAACACGGACCGGGACTGGTTCGATGCGCAAAGCCTGCCCGGCGTGCAGCGCTGGCTGTCGGATGTGCTGGGCTCAGCGCGTTTTACGTCGGTGATGGAGAAGTATCCGGCCTGGCAGGCCGGCATGGACGAGCCCGTATTTCCGCCCGCCGGGGTTTGATGCCCATACAATGAATGGCCTGATAATCAATCTCGCCTGAGACCGGAACACTGCCGTTCAGGTCATATGGGAACAGGTGCAGCAGCGCACTCAATTTAAGAGTCATGTGCGACTTTTTGTAGTATGCAATGACGGCTGCCGTGCAGGCGGCAATATATTTTTAAGGTCGTATGCTTAAACGTCACGATCGGCGAACGCACGGAGCAGCAATGAGCGACGAAAAGATTTCGGACCAAAACGCAGGCGTTGCGCAGCGCGTCCAGAATCCGGACGGTACGACCAACTGGGCCGTTGTTTTCGAAGACCCGGAGCAGGGCGTTCTGGCGGCGGTCGAGGCGACGGGATCGCCGGCGCAGTTGCGCGCCGTCATGCAAAACGTCGCCCTGTTGCTGTTCAAGAGGAAGCGCGATGCCGAACCTCGTGCGGAGTTCCTGGCCAAGATGGAGCGCATCATCGATCGCGCGGACGAAACCGGTTTCGACTCCGTGCAGTCATGGATCCTGCAAACGCTTAACGCCGAAAAACAGATGCGGATCGAAAAAGCCGCGCTGCATGCACAGAACAAGCTGGCCAGCCAGAGCATTGAACGCCGCCGTGCCTCCACGAAGCTCAGCCCGTTCGAATCCTTTATCAACAGCCCGCTGCTGCTGGGTGGGTCGGTCGTGGTTCTGCTGAGCCTGATCGCGGTGATCGTCGGCCTGGTGCTTATGCCGGCGGATGTCCCGCTCAACGAACAGGCAGCCACCGGAACCGAGGCGCAGGGCGCGGAGAAACCGCCGGAGACGCCGGAAAAGCAGTCGCCGAAGGTTAGGCCCGAACCGAGACCGAACCCGAAAGAGCTGGAACTGGTGGCGCTCAGACCGATTCCGAATGAGGTGTTGATCAGAGGGGAGCGCCGCCGCATGGCGCTGGTGCCGCTGATCCGCATCGAGAAAAGCGACAAAATATCCGACGTCTGTGCGCTGCAGCCGTGGCTGAACGAAAGCGTGCTTTTGAATGTTGGTGCCGTGACCGAAACAGGCCGTAATGCCGATGCTGCGGTGATCAAATCCGTGTCCGCGCGGGTTTTTGAAGAAATCAACCGCCGTTCCCGCGGCACCAAACTCAGGCAGCTCTATCTTTTTGATTTACAGAGCCTGCCCCGCAATATCGTTCTCGCCGCGAACCGCGGCTGCGAGCGGGTCAGAATGGAAATTCCCTGATCGCAGATTGCTGAGGGCCTGAAAGCAGGGCATTCTAGCGGTAATCTACCGTGCGTGTTCGCGATGCGGTTATCAAAAACAATCGGGAGGTATCCAAGCGTGTATGAAGACATTCTTTCTGAACTGAGTGAGCCGGGCGTACTGCGCGTCGGCGTCAATCTCGGCAATATTCTGCTGGTGACGGGCGAAAGTGCGAACGGTGATCCGGAGGGTATTTCCCCGGACATGTCGGCGGCTATCGCAAAGAAACTGGGCGTCGATGTCCGTTATGTCACACGGCCCCGGCCGGGTGACCTTGCCGACGCGCTTGAAGAGGATGCCTGGGATATTGCCCTTATTGCGATCGAGCCGAAACGCGCCGAGACGATCTTTTTCAGCGAACCCTATGTCGAGATCGAGGCCACGTATCTCGTGCCTGAAGGCTCCCCGCTGCAGACCATCGAGGACGTGGACCAGCCGGGGGTGAGAATCGCCGTCTCGGAACGCGCGGCGTATGATCTGTATCTGACACGCACCCTGAAGCATGCGACCCTGCACCGCGGTGTCGGCCTACCGGGGGCTTTCGAACTGTTCAAGTCGGAGAAACTCGACGCCCTGGCCGGTCTTGTCCCTGCGCTTCGGGAGAACGCCGAAGAAATGCCTGGATCTCGCCTGATTCCGGGCCGCTATACGTCTGTTCAGCAGGCGATCGGCACCAAGCATGAAAACAAGAAATTGGCGGCATTCGTCAACGAATTCGTGGCCGAGGCAACCACCAGCGGCTTCGTCGCCGAACTGATCGACAAGCACGGCGTTACCGGCAAGCTGGCGGTTGCCGGTCAAAAATAAGCATACGCCCGGAATGTATAAAAAAGTGGGCGGCATTGCTGATGCCGCCCCTTTTAATATCTGCTGATCAGTTCAGACGGATAAGGCCGGATTTTTCAATCACGACGACGTCCATGTTTTCTGCTGCAACGGATTCGGCTTCATCACCTTTGCCGAGCGACACGATGCAAGCTTCGCAAACACCGGTGACGCTTTCGCCCGGTGCGATGGTGATCAGGGTGTCGATGGTGTCGGTGCTGGAATTGT
Source organism: Rhodospirillales bacterium (assembly GCA_965227245.1). Taxonomy (GTDB): domain Bacteria; phylum Pseudomonadota; class Alphaproteobacteria; order Rhodospirillales; family Casp-alpha2; genus UBA4479. The sequence continues at coordinate 1,225,037 of OZ245728.1, forward strand.
CTTTCCAGACACTGAGCAGAACTTCTGCGGGTTTATCGCCTTCGTTGCGGACATCAACGGCATGTGCCGCAGTCGAGACAAGCAGGAACGCCCCTGCCAAGGTTAAACTCAGCTGACGCGAGAACATTTTCAATTTCTCCATAAGACCCGGCACGGGCCGGAATGAAATATCAATTATGTATATTTATGCGCCGCGCAAGTGGAATTTATTGCCCTGAAAAAATAAATTCCAAATTCACCCCTATTCGGAAACAAGCGGGGTTTTGTCCGCACCGGACGGCAACCCCCGAGCCGGGTTTTCCAGCCAGTGTGCGATGTCTTTCCAGACCGTTAGTGCGTCCAGGTCCCGAAGCAGCATGTGATAGCCGCCGGGATAAACGGCGAGCTTGCGCACTGAACTGTCCGCCGCCGGGAGCCGGTTCAGCATGGTGCGCGTCGGCCCGCCCCTGATGATTTCGTCGCGGCCACCGTACAGAATGAGTGTCCTGCCGTTGAGCTTCGGTGCGGCGGACATGGCCTCGTCCATCAGATCAACCAGGCCGCTGATGGCATCGACGCGGGTGCCCTTGATGACCAGTGGATCCCGGCCGAGCTGGATCAGCATTTCGATATTGTCGCTGGGTTTGATTTTCAGACCCCGCCCGCTGACCGGCAGGGCCGGCAGGGTATGCGCCGACAACCATAACGTCATGCGCTGATAGAAAGGCATTGTCTGGCGCGACCAGACGGCGGGCGCGGACAGGATGGTGCCGGTGATCCAGGGTGTGTCGTGGCGGGCGGCCAGCGTCATGGCGACGGCGCCGCCCATGCTTTCACCCAGCAGATAAATAGGCGTGTCGGGATGCAAGGCGGCCACGGCGCGGGTGAAATCTGCGGCGTCCATGCGAAAGCGTTCCGTCGCAAACCATCGGCCCCTGAAGCCGTTGGCGCCGAAACCCCGCTGGTCATAGGCATAGCTGGCGATCCCGTGTGACGTCAGGAAGTATGCGGGCTTGTCGAAGAACGCCGAATAATCATTGAAGCCGTGCAGGGCAACGATCACGGCTTTCGGGGGGGTGTTCTCCGGCAACCACGATCTGTAGGACAGGGCGATCCCGTCACGGGTCCAGAAATGCGACGGATAAAGTGCCGCGCTGTGGATCGGGGGACCGGGATCGACAAAATTGGGTGCGCAGGCATTCAGGAACAGAAACAATGGCACGAACAGCGCCGTCGCCCGCATCGCCCTAGGCCCGTTCATCGGCCCCGTTATGTGTTGTATCATGGGTTGCGTCGTCATCGTCGCCATGGGTGAGGCGGATGAAGATTTCTTCGAGATCGGAATCCTTGGTCGAGAAATCCCGGACTTTCAGACCGCTCGCTTCGATATCACGGAGCACCTCGCGGGCGGGGGTTGTCGACGGCGCGAAGCTGACGGTCAGGCAATCGGGTTCGGCCAATTGCGGATTATAGGCGTCGAGCGCGGTCGGAATGCTTTTTACCGGCTCGCTCAGCATCACTTTCAACTGTTTGGCGTCGAGGCGTTGCAGCATGGTTTCCGTCGACTCGCAGGCGACGATGCGGCCGTGGTTGATGATCGCGATTTCGTCGCACATCGCCTCGGCTTCTTCCAGATAGTGGGTCGTCAGCAGAACCGTAATACCTTTTTCGTTCATTTCCCGGACGTGGGTCCAGAGCTGGCGGCGCAGGTCGACGTCGACACCCGCCGACGGTTCGTCCAGCACCAGCACCGGCGGGCGGTGGACCATTGCCTTGCCGACCAGCAACCTGCGCCGCATCCCACCCGAGAGTGATCGCGTATAGGCGTCGGCCTTATCGGACAGGCCGACGGCATCCAGCACGTCCGTGGTCCGGCGTTCCGCCACCGGTACGCCGTAAAGGCCGGCCTGCAGGTCCAGAAGCTCACGCGGCGTGAAAAACGGATCGATGTTCAGTTCCTGCGGCACCACACCGATGGAGCGGCGGGCGGCCCGCATGTCCGTACCGATATCGTGGCCCCAGATTTTAGCACTGCCCGACGTCTTGTTAACCAGCCCGGCGAGGATGTTGATCAGCGTCGACTTGCCTGCTCCGTTAGGCCCCAGCAGACCGAAGAACGAACCGCGGCGGATTTTCAGACTGACGTCTTTGAGAGCATGTTTCGGGGTCTGCTTGTTGGAACTGCCGTAGACCTTGCTCAGGCCCTCGATTTCGATGGCGAATTCCGGTGCGTCGCGGTCTGTCGTCTGGGTCAAGGATTGCTCCCGATTGGGGTGGTGTGGGTGGTTAGTTCGCAAGTACTCTGCTAGTTATAATCTAGCTTTTAATATTTTTTCCAGGAACGGCAATGCGCACGTCCATCTTGTTAGTCCTCTGCTTGATACTGATTTCCGCATGTGCGGGACGAACAGCTAACCCGGTATCAGAATATCAATATGGGGACGAAAAGAAATCATGTGAACGGCTACGGGCGGAAATTGCTGATATTAATGCTGAAATAGCTGCATTACTGCCTGAAACGGACAAGACGGGTGAGAACGTTGCCTTGGGTGTAGCAGGCGCATTCCTGCTTGTCCCATGGTTTTTCATGGACTTCTCGGAAGCGGAACAGATTGAAGTCAATGCATTGCGACGGCGGCATAATAATCTCGTCGCTATATCCGCTGAGAAGGATTGCGGCTTCAGTCATGAGACGATTCCGCCATTTACACCGAAAAAAGAAGACGAAAAACCTCAGCCGGCAACATGACCATTAAAACGGCTATCCGTTGAAGCGCGACGAAAACACGTCGGCACCAATTCGGCCAACCATGGTCTGTCGTCAATATTTCCAAATTTTGGGGTAATATTGGTGCGGGTGGTCGGACTCGAACCGACACTTCCGAAGAAACCGGATTTTGAATCCGGCGCGTCTACCAATTCCGCCACACCCGCACACGATGAAGCGGAGGGAACATAGGGTATCGTAACGCCTCTGTCCACTGCGGCGAGAGCCGCACAAGCAGGCAATTGCGCGGCCCTGTTCGGCCCACGTAATGTTCGCCGAATAGGACGTTATTTACCGGTTTCCGCCGGGGTTTCGGGCTTCCGGGCCTTCATGGCCCAGCCAAATCCGAGAAACTGTCCCAGCCAGACTTCCAGAGGGGTTTCAGGCACGATCGGCTGGCCATAGACGATGGTGCCGCCCTTGTGGAGTTTGTAGCCGAGTTTCAAAAGCACCCATCTGCGTATCTGGGTCAGCCGTGGGACACAGAAGTTGTCGAACTGGAAGCTCCATTTACGCAGGCTGAGTATCTGGAAGCGATGAAACAGGGCCGTCATCTGTTTCTTGGTGTAAACGCGGGTGATCGGGTTTCGGACGTTGTCGAACTTGGGCTTGCCTTCCGTCAGCCGGCCGATCCATTCGGCTTCCGGCCAGCGGAACATCTCGCCTGTGATAATGCCGCGCGGCAGGATGTTAAACAGAAAGGCCGAGGAAATACGGGAATAAAGCATGATCACGGCGGTGCCGCCGGGTTTTAGAACCCTGTAGACCTCGTCGATGCATTTCTCCGTATCCGGCGAGTGATGAAGCACGCCGTTGGAATAGACATAATCGAACGTTGCGTCCTTGAAGGGCAGGTTTTCCGCATCCGCATTGAAGGCGATACCCTGACCACCCCTGAGCATTGCCAGCTTTGCCGCCGTCGATACTGCGCGCTCGGGGGTGATGTCGACCGAGGTTACATGGGCGCCATAGCGTTTGAAGATGCAGGAATGCGAGCCGGCACCGCTGCCGATCTCAAGCACCTTGGCACCTTCAAGGGATTTGTAGGGCATCTCCACGACACAGTTCTGGCCGCGAATGAGAAATATGTCCTCGACGTCCGTAATCGCCTGCTCAAGATACGCGGGAGTCATGTCATTGTCGGTGCTGGCGTACAATTGCTTATACAGATCGCCCCAGAATGCTCTGATATCCCCTTTGGCGCCCTCGGCGATATTGTTGGGGATCAGGGCGGTGATACGATGTGCGGTGTCTGTCGGGTAGATTGCATCGCAGTTTTCGCAACGAAGCGCGCCGTCATCGATTGCCATCGACTGCCCGTGGCAGGACGGGCATCTGAGCGTGTGAAGTTCCCGCGCCAGATCGTCAAGATAGTTGGGAACTGGCGGCGTATTATCAGTATCCGTAACGCTCATGTCTTCTCCGATGGATATGCCGGGAACGGCCCTGCTCCCGTTGATACGCATATGACGATACCTTCTGCAAGTGCAAGCAAACAGGCAAGTGAACAGGAAAGGAGCCGATGCCACTGTGGCGAAGGCCTCGGGGTCACTGAATTGATCTCCCCGTTGCGCCCCTGTCATGGGGCTGCTAAAGACTGCGCACCGCTTGGAAAACCGCACATTCAGGGGACTTTTCACTTATGCTTCGCGCGCTCTACGTTAAGACCCTGGAATGGTCGGCCCACCGCCATGCAATCTGGATACTGGCCGCCGTTTCGTTCACCGAAAGCTCGTTTTTCCTGATCCCGCCGGACGTTCTGCTGATCCCGATGGTGCTGTCGGCGAGGACGAAGTGGTTCCGGATCGCGTTCGTTTGCACCGTTGCTTCCGTGCTGGGCGGCCTGTTCGGCTATTTTATCGGGGCGTTCCTGTTCGACGAGCTTGGCCGCCCGATCCTCGACATGTATCACGCCACCGCCAAATTCGAGGCGATCAGCGAGGCCTATAACGAAAACGGTGTCTGGATCGTCTTCACAGCCGGTTTCAGCCCGATCCCCTACAAGATTTTCACCATCGCAAGCGGTGTGACGGGCATGGACCCGGCTTCGTTTGCTCTGGCCTCCGTGGTCGGGCGCGGCGCCAGGTTCTTCCTGGTGGCGCTTCTTTTGTGGAAATTCGGTGCGCCGATTCAGGCATTCGTGGAGAAGCGGCTGGGGTTGCTGACCCTGGTTTTCTGTGCGTTGCTGGTGGCCGGTGTCGTTGTCGTTAAATTTTTGATTTAACCGGAGTGGCGTTCGCGCCTGTATCTCGATCATGCCAGACAAACAGACCCTGCTGAAATACCTGCCCTGGGCACTGCTTGCAGCGGCCATCGGGCCCCTCGCCACCGCCTATACTGCCGAGTACGGGTTTGGCTATGACCCGTGCGTGCTGTGCCTGTATCAGCGTGTGCCGTACGCGGTAATCATCGTCCTCGGGATTCTGGCGCTGGTGCTCGGCAGCGATGCCGCCCGGCGGTGGATCGCTTTGCTGGCGGCACTGACCTTCCTGACCGGGGTAGGGATCGCGTTCTATCACGTCGGCGTGGAGCAGCTCTGGTGGACGTCGGCGGCGCCCTGTGGCTCCAGTGGTGAAGCCCTGACCTCGACGCAGGATCTGTTGGCGGCATTGCAGACCAAGCCCGTGAAGTCCTGCGGCGAGATCGACTGGACCCTTTTCGGCATCTCCATGGCGACCTACAATGTCATGGTATCCTTTGTTTTCGCTGCTCTGGCCTTTTGCGTCTGGCGGCGTCTGAACGGAGCCCGCGCTGCCTAGATGAACAGACCCGACCATTCCCCCCGAAAGCCTGCATCGAAACCGCATCGCATGCCGGGCGATCAGACCAAGGATCAGATGCTGGAAAGCATGATCCGCGTCGATCATGCCGGGGAATACGGCGCAGTGCGGATTTACGAGGGCCAGCTCGCTGTGCTCGGGAAAAGTGCCGATCGGGCAGAAATCGAACACATGGCGGATCAGGAACGGGTTCATCTGGATAAATTCAATCAACTGATCCGCGCTAACCAGGTGCGCCCGACAGCCCTGATGCCGCTGTGGCATGTCGCCGGGTTTGCGCTGGGCGCGGGGACGGCTTTGATGGGTGAAAAAGCCGCGCACGCCTGCACCGTCGCCGTCGAGGAAGTCATCGACGAACATTACGCCGAGCAGGTGGCAGCGTTGGATGCCGAGGGCGACCAGCAGGACCTGCGCGACACGTTCGAGAAATTCCGCCTTGAAGAGCTGGAACACCGCGATGCCGCCCTTGAAAAGGGTGCGGAACAGGCCCCGGGGTACGAGGTCCTGAAAGCGGCGGTCAAAGGCGGCTCGAAACTGGCGATCTGGCTCTCGAAACGGATCTAGGGAAACACATGAGCGGCGACCCGGCGGCGTCACACGAAGGCAAATGCACGTGCGGGCATGTGCGCTACCGGGTGCACGGCGAACCGATTTTCGTGCATTGTTGCCATTGTTCGTGGTGTCAGCGGGAAACCGGTTCTGCGTTTGCCCTGAATGCGATGATCGAAGCGGATCGGGTCAAACTGCTTTCCGGGCAACCGGAACCCATCGACGTGCCGAGCCCGAGCGGAAAGGGCCAGAAGCATTGGCGCTGTCCCAAATGCCGGGTCACGGTCTGGAGCAACTACGCCGGTGCCGGCCCGCTTGTTCACTTCGTCCGTGTCGGGTCCCTTGAAAATCCCGGCGCGATGCCGCCGGACATTCATATCTATACCTCGACCAAGCAGCCGTGGGTGGTGCTGAACGACGGCAAGCCGCAGGTGGCGGAATACTACAATCGTTCAGAAATGATTCCGGCGGACAAGCTGGAACGGCTTACAGCGGTCCGCAACAGCTAGGTCCGATCAGTCCGGCTTGACCCGGTTACGCCGGGTCAGGGCCGAGATCACGCCCCTGAACATCCGGACTTCCTGCTCGGTCATGTCGGCGCGGGTCAGCATGTTGCGGAGCCGGCGCACCATCGTCGGGCGCTTTTCGACTGTGGTGAAGAAACCGGCATCGGCCAGTTCGCCCTCCAGATGATCATAGAGATGCGTCAGTTCGTCCTTGTTTGCGGGCCGTGTATCGCTCGGCATGCGCAGTTCGTGAGCGGTGGTTTCGTCCGCCAGCTTGAACCATTCATACCCCATCAGCAGTACCGCCTGCGCCAGGTTGAGCGAGGTGAACACGGGGTTGAGCGGTACGGTCAGCACCGCGTCACTGAGCGCCACATCGTCATTGTTCAGGCCCCAGGCTTCCTTGCCGAACAGGATCCCGGTCTGCTGGCCGGCATCGGTGCGGGTGCGCAGATCTCGGGCAGCCGCTTCCGGGGTAAAGACATTCTTTGTCATGTCGCGGGGCCGGGCGGTGGTGGCGACGACAAAGTTCAGATCGGCAATGGCGTCCCGCGTGCTGTCGAAAACCTGTGCGCCATCGATGACCAGATCGGCGCCCGAGGCGGCGGCGCGGGCACTTTCCGACGGCCAGCCGTCGCGGGGGCTGACCAGACGCAGATCCGAAATTCCGCAATTCCACATGGCGCGCGCACACATGCCGATGTTCTCGCCGAGCTGCGGCTCGACCAGGATGACCGCAAAGGAGGGCGTGTTCATCCCCGGTTCAGCCGGCAGAAGGTTCTACCGCACCGTCGCGGTAAAGCAGATAAACCAGCGAGTCGCGGAGCGCATTGTAGGACGCATCGATGATGTTGGCGGAGACGCCGACGGTGGACCAGTGTTCGCCGTTGCTGTCGGCGCTTTCGATCATGACCCGGGTAATGGCGCGGGTGCCGTCGCCGGGGGTCAGGATGCGGACCTTGTAGTCGACAAGGCGCAGCCCTTCGAGGGTCGGATAGATCGGCGTCAGCACCTTTCGCATGGCGGCATCGAGGGCGTTCACCGGGCCGTTGCCCTCGGCCACCGTCATGTGGTCCTGATCGCCGACGGTCAGTTTGACCGTCGCTTCCGACAGGGTCACCAGATTGCCGTTTGAATCCCAGCGCCGTTCGTCGATGACGCGGAAGTTGGAGCATTTGAAAAAGTCCGGCACGGTGCCGAGCGCCCGACGCGCCAGCAGCTCGAAGCTGGCCTCGGCGCCGTCATAGGCATAGCCGTTAAACTCGTTTTCCTTGACCTCTTCGACAAGCCGGCCGATGCGCTTGTCCTTGGGATCGATTTCGATGCCGACTTCGCGGAAGCGGGCGAGGATGTTGGAACGGCCCGACTGGTCCGAGACGACGATGTGGCGGTGATTGCCGACCAGTCCGGGCTCGATGTGCTCATAGGTCTTCGGGTCTTTTTCGACCGCGGACACATGCAACCCGCCCTTGTGGGCAAAAGCGGACTCGCCGACGTACGGTGCACCCTTGGCCGGGGCTCGGTTCAGCCGTTCATCCAAAAGCCGTGAAATATGCGTCAGCTGCTTCATGTCTTCCGGGCGGACATTGGTTTCATAGCCCATCTTCACGATCAGCGACGGGATGATGGCAATCAGGTCGGCGTTGCCGCAGCGTTCGCCGAGACCATTGAGGGTGCCCTGTACCTGGCGGGCGCCGGCGACGACTGCGGCCAGGGAATTGGCAATCGCGTTGCCGGTGTCGTTATGCGCATGAATGCCGACATGGCTGCCGGGAATGTGTTGGGTGACCTCGCCGACGATGCGCGATATTTCATGCGGCAGCGTGCCGCCGTTGGTATCGCACAGCACGACCCATCTTGCGCCGTTGTCATGGGCGGCTTTCAGGCACGAGAGTGCAAATTCGGGGTTGGACTTGTAGCCATCAAAGAAATGCTCGGCGTCATACATGACTTCGTCCTTGCGGGTGGCCGCAAGCTGGACGCTCTCGGCAATCATGCGAACGTTTTCCGCGTGTTCGATTTCGAGGGCCACATCGACGTGGAAATCCCATGATTTGCCGACCATGCAGACGCACGGCACATCAGGCTCGAGGATCGCCGTCAGCCCGGGATCGTTGTCCGCGCTGCGCCCGGCGCGCCGGGTCATGCCGAACGCGGTCAGCTTCGCGCGTTTCAGCTTCGGCGGGTTGGCGAAAAAGCTGTTGTCCGTCGGGTTGGCACCCGGCCAGCCGCCTTCGACGTAATCGATCCCGATACTGTCGAGTTCACGCGCAATCAGTTCCTTGTCTGCAGGATTGAAGTCGACGCCCTGCGTCTGCGCGCCGTCGCGGAGTGTGGTGTCGAAAAGATAGACGCGGTTATCGGTCATGTTTCGGTCTTTAATTGTTCAGATGCTGAAAAACGCGCCGAGAATGCCCAAAATGGCCCGAATGCTCAAGCACTTAGGGGAAAGCGTGCGCTAGTCCGCCGTCCGGGCCTGCAGCATCTGCATGAACTCTTCGTTGCTGAGCGGCTTGGAGAACAAGTACCCCTGACCGGTATGACAGCCGAGACCATGCAGAAATTCCATCTGCCTTTCAGTCTCGATCCCCTCGGCGACGATGTGCAGATCAAGCTGTTTGGCCATGCCGACGATGGCCCGCACGACGACGACGGCATCGCGGTCGTCCGGCAGATCGGTCACGAAAGCCCGGTCCACCTTGAGAGAATCCAGCGGGAAGCGGGTCAGATAACTGAGCGACGAATACCCCGTACCGAAGTCATCCATGGAAATCGAGATGCCGATATCCTTCAGTCTGTTCAGCGTGTTAATGGTTTCGTCGGGTTGTTCCACCAACAGGCTTTCCGTCAGTTCCAGATCGAGATGTTTCGGATCGAGACCGGAATCCTTCAGGCTGCTGGTCACGCGGGCGACCAGGTCTCCGTGCAGGAACTGCATCGCCGACAGGTTGACGGCGACCTGTGTCGGATTGCCGTCGGGCGCGTGCCAGTGTGCAGCTTCCCGGCAAGCGGTGCGCAACACCCATTCGCCGATCGGCACGATCAGGCCGGTTTCCTCGGCAATCGGCACGAACTCTGCGGGTGAAACAAATCCCAGGCTTTCGTTGGACCAGCGCAGCAGTGCCTCGGCACCAATGATACGCTGCGACGAAAGATCGACCTTGGCCTGATAGTTCAGCGTCAGTTCGTCATTTTCCAGTGCCCGTCTGAGCTGATGGCCGATATCGACACGCCGGTGCACTTCTTCGGACATGTGGGGCGTATAGATTTTGTAATTCGCACGCCCATCCCGCTTGGCATTATTCGCGGCTGTATCGACGTTCCGCATAAGTTCGGACAATGTCGCCGCCTGGGCAGGATAGGTGCCGACCCCGATGCTGGCCGATGAAAAGATTTCACGGCCATCGATGCTGTAGGGGCTGGAAAGCGCGACCAGGAGGACTTCGGCAAGCTTGGCGGCTTCGTCTTTGTTGGAAATATCGGTCATCAGGACGTGGAATTCATCGCCGCCGACGCGGGCGATGGTATCGCCGTCGCGAACACACGACTGAATACGTTGGCTGGCCATCTGGATGACTTTGTCGCCGACTTCGTGGCCGAAGGCATCATTGATGTTCTGAAACTGATCCAGATCGATATACATCAAACCCAGCATGCCGCCTTCGTTATCGACACGGCGCATGGCATCCGACAAACGCTCGCTCAAAAGGTTGCGGTTCGCAAGTCCGGTCAGTTCATCGCGGGTGGCCATGGTCCGGAGCCGGTTTTCGTAATTTTTACGTGACGTGATATCGCGAATCGCGCCGATGAACCGGCGTTTTCCGGTGCCGGCGGATTCCGTGAACACGACCTCCAGGGGGATATCATGGCCGCTTTGGTGACGGCCGGTCATCTCGGAGTCCTGTTCCAGTCCGAAAGGATCGTTGTCCGCCTGTTTCTCCTTGATAAAGGTCTCCGGTTTACTGGCGATCAGATCCGGGATCAGAACGCCGATATGCTGGTCGATAAGATTATCCGCGCCCTGAGCGAAGATGCGCTGGATGGCGGCATTTGCCATTTCGATCATGCCGTTCTCGTCGAGTGTGACGATCCCGTCGGCAACGGAATCCATGACCAGTTGCAGGTTTTCTTCGCGCTGCTGGACGGCTGACAGGGCGCGGTTCCGTTCGGTAACGTCGCGCGCGATGACCATGACCGCATCGGTATCGTTGCTGCCGGTCGCGGTATAGGGCAGGGCGGCGATTTCGACTTCGACGCTGAGCTCGTCGCTGCGCCGCAATTTGATCGGTTTGCGCAGCTTTTCCTCGGCGAGATCCCGGAGGTCGGGGTTGATGGAATCCTGATAGTCGTGATGGATGAAATCGTACAGCATCCGGTCCTTGAGCGTTTCCAGCGGCCAGACACCGAGCATGCCGGCACCCGCCGGGTTGATCAGCTCGATCCGGCCGTCACGGCAGATGCAGATCAGATCCGGCGCCAGTTCGATAAGATGGCGAAAGTCTTCCTCCGCCTCCATGTATCTGGCGAAGTGAGCCGGCTGGGAAACATCGTCCAGCGCATCAAGAATAACGCGGGCCGCTTTATGGATATCCTCGGCATAATCGCGATAGCGATGATTGCCGAGCGGCCCCAGCATTTCATTCTCGATCATGTCGGCAAAGCCGATAATGGTACTGAGCGGGGTTCGAACCTCGTGGGTCAATGTCCGAACGAGGTCGAGGTATGCTTTCGGGACGTCTTCGACGTCATCTTTATTTTCATTCGCCATTTGATTTGACGTCAGCTTTCGTGCCCAGGTTCCGGTGAAGTCCTATAGCGCGACAAACCGTTTGCCCTGCCTTTCGACAGGACAATACCTGTCCCCGCAACTCTCAGGCCTTCTTGAGGCTATTTTTTCTATCATATCCGCACCGGTTTTGCCCGGCTTCGAATACCACACTTTTATAATCTATCCGGTTTGTGCGCTGCATGCTAGCTTCGTGCCATGCCTGATCGAATCATTCTGCTGACAGGTGATGTCGAGGCGCCGCATTTGAGCGGTCTGCTGCGGCAGCACAACCCGGAACTCGAAGTCATCCCCGTCTTCGATATAAACGCACTGGGTTCCGCCGTCGCAGCGGGCGTGGCGGGGGTGCGCCTGATTGCTTTTCTGAGCAGCGTCATCGTCCCTGCCGAATTGCTGGCGATGCTCGACGGCCCTTCTTACAACTTCCATCCCGGGCCGCCTGAATATCCCGGCAGCTATGTCGCGGGGTTTGCCATCTATGAGGGTGCCGAGACCTTCGGTGTCACCCTTCACGAAATGTCGGCGCAGGTGGATGCCGGGCCGATCGTCGAGGTGCGCCGCTTCGCGGTCCCGGAAAACGCCAAGTTCCAGGACCTGGAGATCGTTGCCTTTCAGCAGGTTTTGACGCTGTTCGAGGATTATGCCCCGCATATGGCCTGCAATGACGCGCCGTTGCCGAGCGGGGCCGAGCCATGGACGGGTAAATCACACACCCGTGCTGAAGCGGAACGGCTGAAGCAGATCGAAGCCGATCTGACGGAAGAGGAAATCGTCCGGCGCTACCGGGCGTTCGGATAAAGCCCCTCACCCGGCGCTTCGCGCCACCCTCTCCCAAGGGAGAGGGGATGCACGTCTAACCAACCCTCTCCCTTGGGAGAGGGTGGCGAGCAACGCGAGCCGGGTGAGGGGGCCAGGAATCCTAGCCGCGGCGCCAGGTGGTGCCGCCGGCGCCGTCTTCGAGAATGATCCCGGCCGCCAGCAATTCGTCGCGGATCGCATCCGACGTGGCGAAATCCTTGTTCTTGCGGGCCTCGGTCCGGGCGGCGATTTTGGCGTCGATCTCGTCGTCCGAAAGCCCGCCCGCCGCGGATGCCGGCTGCCACTTGAACCAGTCTTCGGGGGGCTGTTGTAAAAGGCCGAGGAATTTAGCAGACCCGAGAAATGTGCGGATTGCTTCAATTTGCATAGAGCCTCCGCCAAAGCCAGCTTCATTGGCAAGCCGGCGCAGAACGGTGATCGCCGCCGAGGTGTTTAGATCATCGGATAATGCCGTAATCAGATCTCCGCATACATCACCCTCAACATGGGTATCGACAAGGCGGTACCACCCATCCAGTTCCCGCTTCGCTTCCGCCAGCCCTTCTTTCGTGAAGTCCAGCGGCTGGCGGTAATGGGTTTTCAACAGCAACAGCCGGATCGCCTCGCCGGGAAATTCGTCCAGGAGTTCGTTGACGGTGTAGAAGTTGCCGAGAGATTTCGACATCTTCTCGCCTTCGGCCATCAGATAGCCGTTGTGCATCCAGTAGTTCGCCATGACGTCGGTGCCGTGTGCGCAGCGCGACTGGGCGATCTCGTTTTCATGGTGCGGGAAAATCAGATCCAGCCCGCCGCCGTGAATGTCAAATGTCTCGCCGAGGATCGATCTGCTCATGGCCGAACATTCGATGTGCCAGCCGGGCCGCCCAAATCCCCACGGGCTGTCCCATCCGGGCTCGCCCTTTTCCGGGTTGGACGGCTTCCACAAAACGAAGTCGGCAGCGTCCTTTTTATAAGGGGCGACTTCGACCCGGGCCCCGGCGATCTGTTCGTCGCGCTTGCGCCGGGAAAGTCCGCCGTAATCCGCCATCGACGGCACGTTGAACAAAACATGCCCCTCGGCTTCATAGGCATGACCCTTGCCGATCAGGGTTTCGATCATCCCGATCATGGCGTCGATGTTTTCCGTCGCACGCGGCTCGTGATCCGGCGGCAGCGCGTTCAGCTGCGCGATATCATCATGGAAGACCTGTACCGTTTCCTCGGTCAGTTCGCGGATCGATATGCCGCGCTCATGGGCGCGGGTGTTGATCTTGTCATCGACGTCGGTGATGTTGCGCACGTAAGTCACATGATCGTCGCCATAAATGTGGCGCAGCAGGCGTGCCATCACGTCGAAGACGACGATCGGCCGGGCGTTGCCAATGTGCGCCTTGTCGTACACCGTCGGACCGCACACGTACATCCGGACATTTTCCGGGTCTTCAGGCGTGAACACGCGCTTTTCGCGGCTCAGTGTGTCGTGAATCTGCAGGGTCGGAAGTCCGGTCATCTTATATCTGCTTCGTGAAACCGTTGGTGATCGGATAGCGGCGGTCCTTGCCGAACGCACGGAGCGTGATCTTGACGCCCGGCGGGGCCTGGCGGCGTTTGTATTCGGCGCGGTCCAGCAGCTTCCAGATGCGTTTGACGGTCTCGACGTCGTAGCCCAGCGCGACAACGTCATCGACCGATTTCTCGTCCTCGATCAGGGCACCCAGAATGCCGTCAAGCTCGTCATAGGGCGGCAGGGAATCCGCATCCTTCTGATCCGGGCGCAGTTCCGCCGACGGCGGCTTGGTGATGATTCTTTCGGGGATGACCCTGCCGCCGGGGCCGAGCACGCCCGGTGGCTGATGTGCGTTGCGCCAGTGCGACAGGCGGAAGACCATGGTCTTGTAGACGTCCTTCAACACGGAATAGCCGCCGCACATGTCACCATAGAGTGTTGCATAGCCGACCGACATTTCCGACTTGTTGCCGGTGGTCAGCACCATGTGGCCGAGCTTGTTGGAGATCGCCATCAACAGAAGACCGCGCGAGCGGGCCTGGATGTTCTCTTCGGTGATATCCGGATCACGGCCTTCGAAGACCGGGGCGAGCATCTGTTCGAACGCGCCCATCGCCGGGCCGATGTTGATGTCTTCAAGATGAATGCCGAGCATATTCGCGCAGGCTTCCGCATCCTCAAGGCTTTCCGCCGAGGTGTAGGGCGACGGCATCATCACGGCGAGCACCCTGTCCGCGCCCAGCGCATCGACGGCGACAGCCGCGGACAGTGCGCTGTCGATACCGCCGGACAGCCCAATGACGACGCCCGGAAATCCGTTCTTTCCGACGTAATCGCGCAGCCCCAGCGTCATCGCCTGATAGACGTTCTCTTCTTCGCTCAAACTTGCCTGGGTGTCCGTGCCAGTGCAGGCCCATCCATGTTCGGTACGCTGCCAGTCGGTCATCACCAGCGCTTCCGACCAGAACGGGGCGCGCATGACCATTTTGTAGTCGGCGTTGACGGCGAACGAGCCACCGTCAAAGGCGAGTTCATCCTGACCGCCGACCTGATTGACGTAAAGCTGCGCCAGACCGGTTTCCGTGGTCCGCGCGATCGCGGTGTTGAGCCGGACATCGACCTTGTTCATGTCGAACGGCGAGCCGTTGAGCGAGATCAGCAGTTCGGCACCGCTTTCCTGCAGGCATTCGGCGACGTCCGGAAACCACAGGTCTTCACAGATCATGACACCGAGGCGCACGTCGCGGAATGGAATCGGGCCGGGCAGGGGGCCGGTGGCAAAGACGCGCTTTTCATCGAAGACGCCGTAGTTCGGTAGTTCGTGCTTGAGACGTATATGCTTGATTTCGCCGTCATCGAGCAACAGCGCGGCATTATACAGATGTCCGTCGACCCGCCATGGTGCGCCGACAAGAACGGCGGGATGTTTCTGTTCTTTCAGTCGCAAGGCCAGCGCCGTCACGGCGTCTTCTATACGATCCTGAAAGGCTTCCTTCAGCACCAGATCTTCGGGCGGATAGCCGGAGACCGCAAGCTCGGTCGCGACCACCAGATCGGCACCTTTTTCAGCCGCCTGTGCCGCGCAGGATTCGATCAACGCGATATTGCCGGCGACATCGCCGACGGTCGGATTGATCTGGGCAACGGCTATTGAAAGTCTGTCTGTCATCGGCTCGGCGCGGTCTATCGGCAGTTCCAGGGGCACGCGGAAACTAGGCGTCAGGTATATCCCTGTCAATTGGCACCCGTGCGCCCGAAGATCAAGCATTCAAGCTCCCGGACCTGTTCCATCCGTCTGTGAAACAGGCGTTGCCCTCGTTCGCAGGGACAAAGTATGATTTCCCGGTAATGGCCAAGGCACCGAAAAACTCAGAAGTCATCATGTACGGCGAAGCAACGCAGCCGTCGGCGCCGCGTGCGGAAATCATATCCGTCGGCAAGGACGGCAAGCCCGTCGTCGAAAAGGGGGGCGTGATGCGCACCCCGCCGAAGCCGCAACCCAAACCTGCGCCAGCGCCCGAAGCGCGGCAGGGACCACGGCCCGAAGCCGGACCGGCTCCGCAACCGGCCTCGAAACCGGCGCCACAGCCGGCCCCGGCAGCAGCGCGGCCCAAGGCGGCGTCTGCGCCTCAGAAGACGGATAACCCGGCCTCCGCCAAGCAACAGAGCCAAAAGCTGGCGAGCAATGCGGTGGGGTCTTTTGTCGACCAGATGAAACAGGCCGCGAGCGCCAACGGCGGGATGCTGTCGGTCCAGGACATCGATGCCATGCAGGCCAGTTTCGATCAGAAAGCCCGCGAAATGCAGGCTGAGATCGAAGCCACACTGGACCGCTATGCCGACGCCCGCGAACAGCAGAAATGGAGCAATGAGCGGGTCGATCCGTTCAGCCGTCTGATCGTCAAGCCGTTTGCACACATGTTTTCCGAAAAACCGAGCCGCAAGGGCGTCACGCGCCGCATGCTTCCCGGCTATTTGATGGCCGTTGATATGCTTCTCGGCCCGGATATCGTGTCGGGGTATCACGAACGCTGCCGCGGGATCGTCGCCCGGCTGAAAAGTGAAGCCGGCGAGGATTTCTTCGACTGGGAGGTCTTCTATAACGAGCGCGATGCGCTGACCGTGCGTCTGGATGCACAGGTCATCATCGCTGCACAGTTCAGCGATTACGACAAACGCTCACGCTGGTTCATCAATCTCGTCAATTCGCATCTTGGCGGCCTGCCGGACAGCGCTTCCGAGGCCGAAGCACGCTGGACCCTGGACGAGCCTGGCTTCCGGCGCATGCTCGATGCCATGCTGTCCGATCTGCGCAAGGTCCTGTCTTCCGAGAAAGGCCGCGAACGTCTGATCAAGCGGCACGGCGCCGCGGTCGTCAATGATGCCAACAAGGCCCTGAAGCGGCTATTGATGGGCTGACGGCAGCGGCCGGTCCGGCCTGCCGGCATGGGGTCTCCGAATAACCACGGATAACGACCTCGTCCCGGCCGAGATCCAGTACCGGCAATCACTTGCGAAGCAGGAATTCCCGTCCGACCTTGACCGAGGGCTCCCCGCCGTAATCGACGATGTCCGCGGTGGCATAGGTTTCAGTCCACTTGTTGGGCAGGAACGAGCCGGTACCGATCAGATCGATCGGCGCCTTGGCGTCGGCCATGACCTTGCACTTGTCGACATCGAAGCCGCTGGAAACGACGATCTTCACGGCATCAAAGCCGTTGCGGTCGAGATGTTCGCGGAGATGGAAAATCGCCGCCGCAGAGACCCCGGTCCCGGTCAGATAGCGCAGTTCGGCATCGTTGCGGTAGCGCCGGATCGCCTGCGGGGCGTGACGTTCGAGCACGCTGTAGGATTCCTGCGGATCCAGACCCTCGACGAAGCGACCGCCGTGGGTGTCGAGGCGGATCGAAATCCGGCCTTCCGTGGCCATCGCCGGGAACCGGCGGCAGACAGTCAGGGCATCGGTGATTTCCTGGCCGTAATAATCGACAAGTGCCGTCAGGTTCTGATCGGGATAGGTGTCGACGAACATTTCAGCCGCCTTGAGCGTTGAGCCGGCATAGCCGATCAGCGCATGCGGCATGGTGCCCTTGCCGTGAGTCTCGCCGAAATAATGGGCGGTGGCTTCGGTGGCGTTGCCGATGAAGCCCTTGGCGCCGGTCTGTTCGCGGGCCGCTTTGGAACCGACGGAGGCTGCGTAGGCCATGGTTTCGGCCATTTCGATCCCGGTCGAATGGCGGGCGTCCATGGCCAGAAACGCCACGTCGGGCAGTTCGACGCACATGGTGAAGGCGTTGTTGGCGGCGACGCAGGCCGCGCCCAGCTTTTGCAGATACAAGGTTTCCAGATCCACCAGGTGGTACATGGAACCGGTAATATAAAGCAACGGTTCGCCGGCACCGACCCATTGGCCTTCGTCATAGTTCAGCCGGATATCATAACTGACGCCGCGTTCGTCGGCGATCAGCTTGAGCCAGTCGAGCATCAGTTTGGGGGCAAAGATAACCGGGCGGCGCATAAACACCGCATAGGTGACCCGCTTGTCGCCGAAGCGGCCGACGATTTCCTTGGTACGGGTGAAATAATGATCGCTCCAGCGCGAGACATCAGCGGCCACCGGTTTGTGTGTCGCATGCACGACGTGCCTGCCCGGTGCCATTTTCTGGTCTTTTGTCGCGTTGTCCTGATCGGAGGCCATCGGCCACTCCCGCGGTTGTTAGCCGGCTGCGCGCGCCGGCTGATTCCCGGTCCGTACCGATTTGAGTTCTTCCGCCAACAGGAAGGCAAGTTCCAGCGCCTGCTGCGCATTCAGGCGCGGATCGCAGTGCGTGTGATAGCGGTCGGACAGATCGGCATCGGTGATGGCAATGGCGCCCCCCGTGCATTCGGTGACGTTCTGGCCGGTCATCTCGAGGTGCACGCCGCCGGCATAGGTGCCTTCAGCCTCGTGTGCGTCGAAGAAGCCGCGTACTTCGGTCAGGATGCGGTCGAACGGACGGGTCTTGTAGCCGGTCGTCGACTTGATGACGTTGCCGTGCATCGGATCGCAGACCCAGGCGACGTTGCGCCCTTCTTTCTTCACCCGACGCAGCAGCGGCGGCAGAAGTTCGAGCACCTTATCGGAACTCATCCGCGAGATCAGGGTCAGCCGGCCCGGCACGTTTTCCGGGTTCAGCACGTCGATCAGACGGATCAGTTCATCCGCATCGGTGCTGGGGCCGCACTTCATCCCGATCGGGTTGCCGATGCCGCGCATGAATTCGACATGCGCGTGATCGATCTGACGGGTGCGGTCGCCGATCCACACGAAGTGGGCCGACGTGTCGTACCAGTCGCCGGTCGTGCTGTCGACGCGGGTCAGGGCCTGCTCGTAATTCAGCAGCAGCGCTTCGTGTGCGGTGTAGAAATCGGTTTCACGCAGTTGCGGCGTATTATCAGCCGTAAGGCCGCATGCCGCCATGAACGCAAGCGTTTCGTCGAGACGGTCGGCAAGGTCCTGATAGCGTTCCGCTTCCGGGCTGTCGCTGACGAAGCCGAGTGTCCACTGGTGCACCTTGTGCAGATCAGCATACCCCCCCTGGGCAAAGGCCCGCAGCAGGTTCAGCGTCGATGCCGACTGGTTGTAGACGCGCATCAGGCGGTCCGGATCCGGGGCCCGGTCTTCCGGCGTGAACGGCATGGCGTTGACCATGTCGCCGCGATAGCTGTCGAGCGTCACACCGTCGATCGTTTCCGTCGGTGCCGAACGCGGCTTGGCGAACTGACCGGCCATGCGGCCGATCTTGACCACCGGCATGGCGGCCCCGAACGTGAGAACGAACGCCATCTGCAGGATCACGCGGAAGGTGTCGCGGATATTGTCGGGATGGAATTCCGCGAAGCTCTCGGCGCAATCGCCACCCATCAGGGCAAACGCCTTGCCGTCGGCGACGTCGGCGAGTGATTTCTTCAGGCTGCGGGCTTCGCCGGCGAAAACCAGCGGCGGCACACGCGAAAGCGCGTTCTCGACGTCAGCCAGCTTAGCGGCGTCCGGGTATTCCGGCACCTGCAGGATGGGTTTTTCGCGCCAGCTCGCCGGCGTCCAGTTCTTGGCCATGGTAAACCTCAAATGTCTCTGCCCAATATCAGGCCTCAGGATATAGTCGTATCTGGGCGCGTTTTCCAGACAAATCCGGTATTTGGCAGGGCACCAATAAACCGCGGACACGGCTTCATCCTTCGAGACGCGGCTCTGCCGCCCCTGAGGACGAGGCTTGTTTTCATTCCCTCATCCTGAGGTGATGCCAGCGGCGGTGCCTCGATGGCTGATTGGCGCTCAGCTGTTGTCTTCGTCCCTGAGCGGTTCGCGCATGGTGACGAACTCTTCCGCCGCCGTCGGATGAATGCCGATGGTGGCATCGAAGTCGGCCTTGGTGGCGCCCGCTTTTACAGCGATGCCGATGCCCTGGATAATTTCCGGGGCGTCGTCGCCGATCATGTGGGCGCCGAGAATTCTGTCAGTGTCCCTGTCGACGATCAGCTTCATCACCGAGTGCTCGTCGCGCCCGGAAAGCGTATGCTTCATGGGGCGGAACCGGGATTGATAGATCGCCACCCTGTGATTTTTGCGGGCGTCTTGCTCCGTTAACCCAACCGTGCCGATGGGCGGCTGCGAGAATACGGCCGACGGTACGTTGTCGTAGCTCACCGATGTCGGCTTGCCTTCATAGACGGTGCGGACGAAGGCCATGCCCTCTGCCAGTGCCACCGGGGTCAACTGGATACGATCGGTGACGTCGCCGATGGCATATATATTGTCGACGCTGGTTTTCGAAAATTCGTCGACAACGATAGCCCCGTTTCTGTCCATTTCGACACCGACGTCTTCTAGCCCGATCCCCTTGGTGTTGGGGCCGCGGCCCGTTGCATACATGACCAGATCGGTCTCCAGGAAATCCACCTGGTCGAGACGCAGCGAATACCCGCTGTCGGTCTTTTCGATGGATTTGACCTGGCATTCGGACAGCACGTTGATGCCTTTCTTGGTCATTTCATCGCGGAGGGCGTCGCGCATGGTCTGATCGAAGCCGCGCAGAATGTTTTCGGCGCGGATGATGACGGTGACCTCGGCGCCCAGCGCGGCAAAGATGCCGGCGAACTCGACGGCGATATAGCCGCCGCCGACGATCACGATGCGTTTCGGCAGCTGTTCCAGATCAAGCGCTTCGTTGGACGTGATGGCATGTTCGATACCCGGTACGTCCGGCAGCTTTGGCCAGCCGCCGGTGGCGATCAGGATATGCTCGGCGGTGTAGGTCTTGCCGCCGACGTCGACCGTGTGGGCGTCGATCAGCTTACCGGTGCCGGTGATCTCGTCGACGCCGGCTTCACGGAGCAGGCGGTGATAGACGTCTTCGAGCCGGTTCAGTTCCTTCGTCTTGGCGCTGATCAGTTTCGGCCAGTCGTGGCCGGTTTCGCCGACCTGCCAGCCGAACCCGGCGGCGTCCTCGAAATCACCGGCAAAGTGCGCCCCGTACACCAGAAGCTTTTTCGGCACGCAGCCGCGCATCACGCAGGTGCCGCCGATGCGCAGGTTTTCGACCACGGCGACTTTCTTGCTGTGACGCTGCGCCGTGAAGCGCGATGCACGGACTCCGCCGGAGCCGCCGCCGATGGTTATCAGGTCGTAATCGTAATCAGCCATGTCATGTCCCTTGTGAACTGTTGACACATAAATAAGGGGCGGCCGGTCTCCCGGCCACCCCTTTCATCATCGAAAGTTCCGATGGCAGTGATCGGTGCGGCTTTAGTTGATGCCGCCCATGCACAGATATTTGGTCTCGACGTAATCCTCGATCCCGTACTTGGAGCCTTCGCGGCCCATGCCGGATTCCTTCATGCCGCCGAACGGCGCCACTTCGGTCGAGATGATGCCTTCGTTGATGCCGACAATGCCGTATTCCAGCTGTTCGGCGGTTTTCCAGATGCGGCCGATATCGCGGGAATAGAAGTACGCGGCAAGACCGAACTCGGTATCGTTGGCCCATTGGACGACTTCTTCATCTGACTTGAACTTGAAGACCGGGGCCAGAGGACCGAATGTTTCCTCTTTGGCGACCTTCATTTTCTGGGTCACGTCGGCGACCAGTGTCGGTTCGAAGAACGTGCCGCCCAGGTCATGGCGCTTGCCGCCGATGACGACGCGGGCTCCCTGATCGACGGCGTCCTTCAGATGTTCCTCGACCTTTTCGACCGCAGACATGTTGATCAGCGGGCCTTGCTGGGTTTCCCCCTTGAGGCCGTCGCCGACCTTCATCGCTGAAATGGCCTGGCTGAAGCGGGACAGGAACTCGTCATAGATGCCTTCCTGCACATAGATTCGGTTGGCGCAGACGCAGGTCTGCCCGGTGTTGCGGTACTTCGACGCCATGGCGCCCTGTACGGCGGCATCCAGATCGGCATCGTCAAAGACGATGAAGGGGGCGTTGCCGCCCAGTTCCATCGATACTTTCTTGACCGTGCCCGCGCATTGTTCGAGCAGAATCTTGCCGACTTCGGTGGAGCCGGTGAACGTCAGCTTGCGGACGATCGGGTTGGACGTCATCTCGCCGCCGATTTCGCCCGATTTACCGGTGATGACATTGATAATGCCTTTGGGGACGCCGGCGCGGTCAGCCAGTTCGGCCATAGCGAAGGCCGAGAAAGGGGTCTCCGTCGCAGGTTTGATGACGATCGGGCAGCCGGCGGCCAATGCCGGGCCGGCTTTCCGGGTGATCATCGCGGCGGGGAAGTTCCAGGGCGTGATCGCAGCGACAACACCGACCGGCTCTTTAATGACGACAATACGTTTGTCTGAGCCGTGTTGCGGAATGGTGTCGCCATAGATGCGCTTGCCCTCTTCGGCGAACCACTCGATGAACGATGCGGCGTAGCCGACCTCGCCCTTTGCTTCGGCCAGCGGCTTGCCCTGCTCGGCGGTCATCAGAATGCCGAGGTCTTCCTGGTTTTCCATCATCAGGTTGAACCATTTGCGCAGGATTGCCGAACGCTCCTTGGCTGTCCTGGCGCGCCAGGCCGGCCATGCGGCGTTGGCGGCTTCAATGGCGCGGCGCGTTTCCGCGGTGCCCGCCTTAGGGACGGTGCCTATTTTTTCGCCGGTTGCAGGGTTGGTGACGTCAATGGTTTCTGCGCTGTCGGCATCCACCCAGGCGCCGTCGATAAAGCACTGCTGGCGAAACAGTTTCGGATCGGAAAGTTGCATTGGTATCGTGTCTCCTTGGATTTGCCGTGCCGGACAATCCTTGCCGGCCATTTTCGGGCTTCGGTGCACGGCTATGTATGTGTGCGATTCGTGAAGTCCATATCCCTAAGTTGACTTCATGATTCATGATGTAGTGCATATCTCCCGGTTTTGAAAGGGACAGGACGTTATTGGAGACCGGCCGTTGGAAAATGAAATGCCGGCGAAAGCATCCGCCCGGTTAACCATCTGACCGCAAGATTTTGTCCCCATCGCCGGATGCGTCACAAATAGAGTCCTTTTTGCAACGACAGGTGTGGTTATGGTTAAAAACCCAAGAAGATCAGTGGGGTTAAGTGGACTGTGTGTTTTATATCACACTGACGCCAAAAATCCTCACAAGGGCGTGAATTCACTTTGCCCGACGCCGGAAATGCATAAGATGCATATCGGAAGCCGCCGTTAGCGGCTGGGACGCCCGCCGTATTGCGGCTTCCCGTTATAACTGGGGATATCCCATCTCGTTTGGTGAAGGAGAAACCAAAGTGAACATCAAAACAACTCTCAAAACGACGGTTGCTGCCGCTGCTCTGTTTGCAGTCGCAGTTCCGGTTGCAGAAGCTGGTTCGATCAGCAACAGCAACGACATGGACGTGACCATTTCCGGTCACTTCAACAAAGGCCTGTGGTACTACAACAACGGCGAAGATTCCGGTGTTTACCAGGGTGACAACGGTGGTTCGCAGACGCGTGCCCGTATCGTTGCCAAGGGTAAAGTCAACGAAGCGCTGAGCGTTTCCATGACCTCCGAGTGGGCCATGACCGCTTCCAACGAATCCTCGCTCGACCCGTTCGATGGTGCCGGTCCCGGTGCTGCCAACGGTAGCGAAGCTGGTACGGACTCGTTCTTCACGGTGCGTCACAACTACGTCAGCTTCGCCCACAAGTCGATGGGTTCGCTGGCCATCGGTCATACCTCGGAAGCTACCGATGGTATCACTGAAATCAACGGCGTCGGCAACCTGCAGTACGGTTCGAACATGCTGTTCGGTGGTTCCGTATCGCTGGTCAACTCCGCCAGCAAAGCGCGTGCGGCCGGTACCGACCTCGGTGCATTCCGTGTTTCCGCTGACGGTACGCGTTCAAGCGTCGTTCGCTACAACACGCCGTCCATCGGTGGTGTCGTTGTCGGTTTGTCGCACACCAACGAACAGAACACGGCTGTTGACGCCAAGTTCTCCGGCAAGTTCGGTGGCATCGGTGTCAGCGCCGGTATCGGTTACAAAAACACCGCTGGCAGCTCCACCACGCAGGACGCACAGTGGGGCGGTAGCATCACCGTCAGCCACGACAGCGGTCTTTCGGGTGACTTCAGCTACTCCAAACTCGACTTGGTAGCTGGCGGTGGCCGTACGCCTGTTGGTTGGGCCGCTGGCCTCAACTACTCCGCTGACCTGACCTCCATGGGCGGCACGACGTTCCGTGTTGCTTACAGCAAGTCGGAAGACGGCGTTGCTGCTAACGATGAAATCGTTGGTTACATGGTTGGTGTTGAGCAGAGTGTTGCTTCTGGTGTTGCCGTTTACGGTGGCTATCAGCACGACTCCGTTGAACGTGCAGGCGGCGTCTCTTTTGACGACGTATCCACGGTCTTCGCTGGTACGAAAGTCGTCTTCTAATCCACGATTAGAAGCAGACCTGATAAGAAGGGGAGGCATTTATGCCTCCCCTTTTTTATGCTACTTCCTGATCCCGGCTGATATCGAAGGATATCGGTTAACTGTAAACGTGATTGTCTCGTCAAGGCGCACAAGAGGACGCTGTTAAACCGATGGATAATGTTGAACGCTCGATAGAAGCCTTTTTTCCGCTGCCGCTTCATTTCGCCACACCCAAGAATGCCGGCGGGATGAACGCGAAATTGAGCAAGGCCTGCTATGCGATCCGTGACAAGACGCCGAATTCATTACCCTCGGGCTCAAGCAACGATCATTACTCCACGCTGTGGTCGGATTTCAGCCTGCTTGAGCTCGAAGGGTTCGAGGAGCTTCGTGAATTTATTGTCCAGGAAGCCCATCTTTATGCAGATTTCCTGAAACTGAATCTCAAGGCCCATCCTTTGAAACTGACGGACAGCTGGGTGAACATTCACGGGCATGGCCATTCGCAGGAACCGCACGTTCATCCGAACAACGTCATCAGCGGTGTCTATTATGTCGCCAAGCCGGAAAACAGCGGGGATTTCATTCTGCATTCGCCGTTCAAGTACCAGATGCTTCAGGCACCGATGACGGAAGCCACGCCCTACACGGCAAGGACCATTCCGATCCCGGGGCATGCCGGTCTTCTGGTCATGTTCCAGAGTTTTACGGAGCATAGCGTCCAGGCCAATAAATCGAACAGCGACCGGATCAGTATCTCGTTTAATCTGACGATGTAGATTGGTGAGGTTGGCTGGCAATTGAAGACTGGGCCGCCGTTGTAGACTGAGCCGCCGCGCTTAGATGCTTTTGTCTTTTTGCGGCGGGGCCGGTTCATCCTTTTCGATGTTCTTGATCATGTCATCGAAGAATTTCTTGGTTTTCCTGGCTTGTTCTTCAATCCAGGGCTTGGCCTTGTCATAGGCGACGCCGGCATCGCAAGCGGCATACTTGCCGGAACATTGCGGCATGCAGGCAGCCCGGCCACTCGGATCATCCCTGTACGTGGTCTTGCAATCGTTGACGCAGGCATCGAATTCGATGGCGCACTGCTGCTGGTTCCGCGCGTCGGCAGATGCCGGTGCGTTGAATAAAATCGCACCAAGCAGAAGTGCGGGGGCGGCAAAAGTTTTCATCGGGTTACTCCACGGTTACGCTTTTGGCCAAATTTCGCGGCTGATCGACATCTGTCCCCTTGATGACGGCGACATGATAGGCCAGCAACTGTACCGGGATCGCATACAAAATGGGCGAAACAAAGGCATTCACCGGGGGCAGGGCAATTACGGCTTCGGCGCTGTCTTTCAGATATGCTGCCCCTTTGGTATCGCTGAAGGCGATGACCTTCCCGCCGCGGGCTTTGACTTCCTGAATATTGGACGCCGTTTTCTCGAACAGATGGTCTTCGGGGGCGATGCAGATGATCGGGACGGCTTCGTCGATCAGGGCGATGGGGCCGTGCTTCATCTCTCCCGCCGCATAGCCCTCGGCATGGATATATGAAATCTCTTTCAGCTTCAAAGCCCCTTCCAGGGCAATCGGATAATTTGTGCCACGGCCGAGATACAGCACATCGCGGGCCTCGGCGACGCTGACGGCCAGGTCGCGGATGGCGTCATCGTGGTTCAGGACTTCGGCAGCCCGGGCCGGCACCTCGGTCAGGGCACCGACCAGTTCAGCCACCTGTTTATCGGAAATCGTGCCCCGGGCTTCTGCCGTGGCGATGGCAAGACAGGCCAGCACCGTCAACTGCGTGGTGAAGGCCTTGGTCGAGGCAACCCCGATTTCAGGTCCGGCAAGCGTCTGAAGGACGGCATCGGACTCCCGCGCAATGGCGCTTTCAAGCGCATTGACGATCGACAGTATCTTCTGGCCACCGCTGCGGGCCTGACGGAGCGCGGCCAGCGTATCGATGGTTTCGCCGGATTGCGAGATGAAGATGGCAACGCCGTTCTCCGGCGGTACCGGGTCGCGGTAACGGTATTCCGATGCGATATCGACCTCGACCGGAATGCGGGCCAGTCCCTCGAACCAGTATTTCGCGGTCATGCAGGCATAATAGGATGTGCCGCAGGCGATCAGGGTGATCTTGTCGGCCTTGGCGAGATCGACATCGCCTTCCGGCATGATGATGCGGCGCTCGGCCGGATTGATCAGGGAATGCAGGGTGTCGCCGATGACCTGCGGCTGCTCATAGATTTCCTTGAGCATGAAATGCCGATAGCCGCCCTTGCCGATGGCAGCCCCAGAAAGCGCGGTCTGGCGCACCGGGCGGTCGACAGGATTGCCGCCGGCATCGAAAATCTCGGCGCTTTCAGCGGTCAGGACCGCCCAGTCGCCGTCTTCCATATAAAGGATACGGTTGGTCAGCGGCGCCAGGGCAAGCGCGTCCGAACCCAGATACATTTCATTCTCACCGAAGCCCAGCGCCAGCGGGCTGCCCTGCCGGGCGGCGGCCATCAGATTGTGTTCACCGGAAAAGATGAAGCCCAGCGCATAAGCGCCCTGTAGCCGTTTGACGGTTTCGAAAACCGCGTCTCTAGGAGACAAGCCTGCTTCAAGTTCCATTGTTACCAGATGGGCGATGACTTCCGTATCGGTTTCCGACGCCAGGGTCCGGCCGGCTTTGGCGACATCTTTGCGCAGTTCCTGATAGTTTTCGATAATGCCGTTGTGAACGACGGCAACACGGTCCGTGGCGTGCGGATGCGCGTTCTGTTCGTTCGGTACGCCGTGCGTTGCCCAGCGGGTATGACCGATGCCGGTGGTGCCGGCCAGCGGTTTTTCCTGCAGGCGCTTGTCCAGATTGATCAGCTTGCCTTCGGCGCGTCTGCGTTCGATACCGCCGTTCACAAGCGTTGCGATCCCGGCGGAATCATAGCCCCGGTATTCAAGGCGTTTCAGCGCATCCAGAAGACGCGGTGTCGCAGGGTTGTTGCCGACGATGCCGATAATGCCGCACATCAGCCTTTCTCCCCCTTGTCTTTCAGGGCCTGCTTGCGCTCACGGGTCTGCCGCCCCCAGTCCTTGATTTCGCGCTGCGGGGCACGGGTCACGGCCAGCGCATCGGCGCTGACGTTCTTGGCGATGGTGCTGCCGGCCCCGGTAACAGCCCCCGGGCCGATACTGACAGGCGCGACAAGTGATGTATTGGACCCGATAAAGGCACCGTCTCCGATAGTCGTTCGCCATTTGAAAACGCCGTCGTAATTGCATGTGATCGTGCCGGCGCCGATATTGGCGCCCGCACCGACGTCGCTGTCACCAATATAGGCAAGATGGTTGGCCTTGGCTCCCGGACCCATGTTGGCGTTCTTGATTTCGACGAAATTGCCGATATGCACGTTCTCGGCGATGTTGGCGCCGGGCCGGAGACGTGCATACGGGCCGACGGTGGCGCCCGGTGCGATAACAGCGCCTTCCAGATGCGTAAAGGAACGAATGGTGACGCGATCGGCGATCTCGACACCCGGACCGAACACCACGTGCGGTTCGATGACCACGTCCTGGCCCAGTTTGGTATCGGCGTTGAAGTAAACGGTATGCGGTGCGATCAATGTCGCCCCGCCATTCATGGCGGCGGCGCGGAGCCTGTCCTGAACACGCGCTTCGGCCGCAGCCAGCTCGGCACGTGAATTGATGCCCAGCAGCTCGGCTTCGGGACCTTCGGTGAAGGTGCTGATCCTGTGATGGGCCTGGGCGACATGAATAATGTCGGGCAGATAATATTCCCCGGCGGCATTGTCATTGCCGATTTCCGCCAGCATCTCGAAGGCGCAGCCGCCATCCAGCGCCATCATGCCGGAACTGCAGAGCGTAATCGTATACTCTTCAGGGTCGGCGTCCTTGGCCTCGACGATGCGATGCAAGATGCCGTCATCGGCGGTGACCATGCGCCCATATGGCCCCGGGGTGTCCGTGCGGAAACCCAGCACCACGGCAGCCGGGTTTTCAGGCGCGGCCCGTTTGGACAGTAGCGAGGTAATGGCATCGGCGGGAATCAGCGGGTTGTCGGCATTCAGGATCAGCAGGTCATCAATACCGTCGGGGGCGATCTCATGGATAGTCTTGCGCGCGGCAAGTGCGGCATGGGCAGTGCCCAGGCGATCGGTCTGGACGGCAGCGGGATGCGGCGCCACGGCGGCGCGGACATTGTCCATGTCCGGCCCGATAACGACGCAAACGTCGTTTACACCGGCATCGGCCAGTGTTGACAGAATATGACGGACCATGGGCTGGCCGGCCAGCGGATGCAGAACTTTCGGCAATGAGGACTTCATCCGGGTGCCGTGGCCTGCGGCGAGGACGATGGCGGCGGTACGTCGACGGCTCATAATACTCTGATTTTATCCTGATGCGGTCATATCACAGCAATTCGTGTGCCATATTGGCTGGTAACCGCCAAGTCAAAGATTGTTTCCGGAGGTTTCACAAAGGTTCTCAGTGGCAGATGGTGTAATCTATAACAGTGTGCCGGGCATTGACAGTCCCGCAGGGTGCGCTTTATATCACGCCTCCCGGCCAATCCAGACAAGGGCGGTTCGGGCCGCAAACGGCGGGGCGCGTAGCTCAGCGGGAGAGCACTGCCTTCACACGGGAGTGCTCGATCAAGGGCCACCGCCGCATTGCGGGACACCAATCCGGACAGTTGTCCGGTTTGGACGAAAAAATTACCTTGTAGGCAATCGGGACATTTGTTCGGATTGACCTCGGCAAGGGCGCGTAGCTCAGCGGGAGAGCACTGCCTTCACACGGCAGGGGTCACAGGTTCAATCCCTGTCGCGCCCACCATTCTCTAGTATATAAATGAAGTCGCTGGACTAGAGCGGTTGTTGCAGCGGGCGATGCTCCGACTTCGGGTTGGGAAGACAAAGAGGCAACGATTACATGGCTATTAGGCTCCGCGGAATTTTCGAGCCCTATTCTTTGCCCACCCTCTAGCATTGGTTATTCGAACACGGTATCTCAAAAGGTCGAGGCTGACTTCGTAGAATTTGCTGGCCTCATCAAGATTTTGAAACTTCTCAACAGCGAACAGAGCGGCCATCTTTGGAATGAGAAGGGTGAACCCAAGTTCATTTGCTTCTTGCTCCATATTTGCGTCGAAGCTCCGGCACGTCTCATCTGTTAGCGGCGGCCGAGGTGGATGACCAAGGACAATATGAGCAAGCTCATGGGTAAGACTGGATCGCTGCCGATTCGGATGCTTATAGTCATTTATGACGATCTCGCGATATGCGCCATCGGCAATCGTCGTTGCCGAAAACTTTGATTCGCGATGCGAGAAAAACAGTTTTACATCATTTGCGATAGCTGGATGCCCTGACAGCGAAGTAACTGGGACTGCCAAGTGTTCGGCGAGATTCCACGGGTCGAGAGGAGCTGTCGGTCCTAGTTTCAGCTCCTCCCGAAACTCTATGGCGTATTCTTCGGCCTCCGTCCTAAAGCGTCGTCTAAGTGCCACCTCGGTTCTTCCTCATGTGCTCATATGCACTCTTAATCATTTGTTCTAGAGCTTTAGCGCTTTCTCCAGAAAGGTTTCGGTCTGCTCTAAGCAATGCGGTAATCTCCCCTAGTGGTTCGACCGTTGATTTGGACCCTGTGTCTTGACTTGACCGATAGAACTTCGAGACGTCTAAGCCTGACCAGCTTGCCAAGGCTGCTAAGCCATCTACATCTGGCCGTTTACCTTGCCCCATACGCGTCAGCGTGGACGCTGCAACTCCGGCCTCTGAGGCCAATTTTTTCCATGTAATCTCCCTCGCAAGTCTAACACTATCGAGTGCAGCGTAAAACGCTTCGCAATCGAAGCGATTATTCGACATTTGCTCTCCAATTCGACTATTGCAATTATTTTCAACCTGTGTATGGTTGATGAGAATTGCAAACTAGCAATTCGCTATCGTTATAGCAATAGGAAGATGAATAAATGGCTACCAACCCTCCAACTGGTGACAACCACCGCAACGGCGCCGTCAAGGGTCGCTCGCAAACCAAAACCCCGGCCGGAAACTGGGTCAAACGTGACGCCAACACTGGCCGATTCATGGACGTTAAAACGTCCTCGAAGAACCCGTTCAAGGGTGTAAGGAAGGAAAAATAATGACTGATAATATAGACACCACAATCGTCGACGAGAATGAGGTCGTTGACGTCGAAGAATGCGCACTCGCTGGAAAGAATACGCCGGATGCGCGCCGGTATCGTATCCGGATTGACGACAAACGGTATAAGGTAACCGACCCCGTGATCACGGGGCGTCAGATTCTGGATAAGGCCCGGCTTCGCCCGGCCGATGAACACCTGATCTTTCAGGTCTTGAACGATGGCATGCTGGAGGAGGTTCGTCTTGACGAGACGGTCGACCTTCGTCGCCCCGGACTTGAGCGTTTCATTACGTTCAAGAGCGATCGCTCGTTCCGGTTCGTCATTGATGGCCGCCGGTTCGAATGGGGTGCGCCGGAAATCACGGGCATGACCTTGAAGAACCTCGCTGAGGTCGATCCGGAAACTTACGACGTATGGCTCGAAGTTCGCGGCGAGGAAGACCGGAAGGTCGAGAACAAGGAATACGTTCGTCTCGATACGCCTGGCGTCGAGAAATTCTTCACCGGCAAGAAGACAACGACGGAGGGCTGACAGAATGACCGCCCTCAGTGACGAGGATAAGGCGTACCTTTCCGACCGTGGCTATGAATATCGAGAGGTCGCTTCTGACGGCCAGTCGGGCGTCGTCATCAAGCAGCGCCCGCTTCCCGATTTCCGGTTCGATTCCGAAAACGCTGATATTCTGATAATCCTGCCGCCACGCTACCCGATGGTGCCGCCGGACATGTTCTACCTGTTGCCTTGGGTGCGTCTGCGGGCCAACAACGCATATCCGAATGCCGCGGACCAGCCGTTTCAGTTCGACGGACAGAAATGGCAACGCTGGTCCCGGCACGAGAAAGACTGGCGGCCCGGCAAGGACGGTATCTGGACGATGCTCAAGCGTGTTCAGCATGCCCTGGAGGTCGCAGCATGAGTATGTATTCCGCCACGATCCTCGAATCGCATTTTGCTGATATTCAAGAAATCCTTTTTCCTGGCGACGGTGCTGAGCATGCCGCGTACGTGCTGTTTGGCGCCGCGGACATCAAAGCAGATCCATGGACCGGGGACAGGCACAGGAAGTTCATTTCGCATGAGGTTGTCCCGGTGCCCGAATCCGAGGTGATTTCGAACGACCAAGTGCACATTACATGGCGCATGGACTCATTCGTTCACATCCTACGTGCCGCAAAGCGAAAAAATATGACGGTCGGAGTGTTTCACAGCCATCCGTCAGGGTTTGCAGCGTTCTCTACTCAAGATAACCGAAACGAGCGGCATTGGATCGAGCTCGCACAAAATCGGAACGGGGCAGGGGCGGAGGTGCTCAGCTTCATCCTGACCGAAGACGGGGCACTTCTCGGACGCGTGTGGCAAGAAATGGACCGCGTCGTGGACCTGCAAATGGTTCGGGTAATCGGCGACCGGTTCCGTTTTTACTATCCTGACAGAGGTTCAGGGCAGGTTGCGGCCACGTTCGATCGGCAAGCCCTTGCCCTTGGTTCCGCCTTTAGCCAGGACATGTCTACGCTTCGCATTGGGATCGTCGGGGTGGGCGGAACCGGCAGCGCGGCGAATTTTGTCCTTTGTCGGATGGGCCCAGGATATGTCGCCCATTTCGACAGCGACCGCATCGATGAGACGAACCTGAGTCGGCTGCATGGAGCGACGGCGAATGACGTCGCTGATAAGCGTCTAAAGGTAGAAATTGCCAAGCGAGTCGTCGATGAAATGGGGCTGGGAACGCAAGTTGTAAGCTATCCATACTGGGTCGATGATCCCGAGTGCCATGACGGATTAAAGTCGTGCGACATCATCATCGCGTGCACGGACGACAACGACGGCCGGATCGTGATGAATCAGATTCCATTCTACTATGGAACCCCGGTTATCGATATCGGGCTTGCCCTTGAGGTATCGAAGACGCCCCCGTATCGGATGCTTGCCTGCGATGGACGTGTAACGGTTATCGCCCCCGGCCAGCCCTGCCTCGTCTGCAGGGAGGTCGTTGATCTTAACCTAGCGCGAGAAGAGTCGCTTAGGCGGAATACGCCGGATGAGTATGAGCGGCTAAAGAAAGAGGCATACGTTCGCGGCGAAGGAGACCCGTCGCCCGCCGTCGTATTTCTGACCACAGAAGTCGCAACGATGGCTGTGCAAGAATTGGTTCACCGCATACAGGGTTTCAGGGGGGAGGGCGGCAGTATTCATCACGTCGTCAGGAAGTTTCAACTGGGTTCGGACAGGCACCCGGCAGGAAAATCGAACACGTACTGCCCCGTTTGTGGCCGAAAAACATCATGGGGGCGCGGAGACGATACGCGGTTTCTGGGTCTGATCGATACGGAGAATGATGATGTTTGACGGACTTATCCGGTCGTTCGGCGCGGCCGTCCGAAAGGTTCTAGTCGCAACGCAGTTGATCGAAAGGCCCGCTTTTGTCGCGCGTTACTCGGAGGATCGGCCGGCGCCGGACGAGCTTCAAGTTGGTGAAATCGTTATCGTGGGCTCCCCTGGATTCCAAAAATGGGCATGCTTTCCATGTCCTGACAGCTGTGGAGATACGGTCGCACTTAATCTTTCGAAATCTCGTCGTCCGTCATGGCGAGTAAGTCTGGACTGGCTCTCACGCATAACGGTGCATCCGTCGATTCACGAAAAGAGCGGGTGCCGAAGCCACTATTGGATTCAGTCGGGAAAACTCATCTGGTGCAAAGACTCAGGGTACCAAAAGACGCCCAGCTCGAAAGCTACCATTCAATCAGCGCCTGTTGCGAAGGAGTAAAGTTATATGGCTAAACACGGAACCGTTACCTTTAAAGGAGCATCCGGGCAAAGTTATCAGTTCACTGCATATTCCCGGGATACGACGTTCAATGAAGTGGGCGCGGTCTACTTCATGACCAAACGAGGCCAGGACGGGAGCGGTGGTTTTAGCCATACGCGAATCTATGTCGGCCAGACGGGGAACCTAGCCAATCGACCGCTTAATCATCACCGCAAGAGTTGTTTCGACCGGGAAGGCGCCAACTGTGTTTGCGTCTTTACTGAAGACGATGAAGACATCCGGCGGGGTATCGAGAGAGATCTGATTAACAACTTTGATCTACCCTGTAACCGAGAGTAGTTTGACGCGTTGGCCAAGCCTCCAGTGCATGCTGGTCAACCGGGCCACATCAATGTGAATTCAGTTCCGAGATTATTAGAGAAGTTTCAGCGGTGGACCTGATCATTCACTCAACTTAACAGTGACGCTTACAAGGCCCCCTGGGGCTACTTCAAACCGGACCCCCGCTGCCTCGAGCGCGGACTGAACAGCCTGGACGTTCTTGGCTGACGCCGCTGGTACCCCATCCTCCAGTTCCATGCGCTGGATCGTCGAATACCCGACCC
This sequence comes from Rhodospirillales bacterium, assembly GCA_965227245.1. Classification (GTDB taxonomy): domain Bacteria; phylum Pseudomonadota; class Alphaproteobacteria; order Rhodospirillales; family Casp-alpha2; genus UBA4479. The sequence continues at coordinate 1,258,611 of OZ245728.1, forward strand.
CGGCCTTTTGTGCGAGCTCCTTCGCGGACCATTTGAGGTAGGCGCGGGACATCCGGATTTGAGCACCTGTCAACATAGTGATGTAAATCTCTTCATATATGAGGATTTTGTATTGACAAAACTCCATATGTGACGTAAATTACATCACATACAGCGAGAAACTCTCCTGTGTAGACTTTAAAGGACGTTGAAAATCAGGTCAAAGGAGTAGATAGATGATGACAATCTTTTCCCCGTTCAGCATCGCCGCTCAAATCGTTTGCGCGCGCCTCGCGCCAGGTCAGCGTATCGACGGTAGTATTGTGGCAGAGGTTTTTTCCATCGCGGAGATTATTGAAGAGCGGGCTGAGTCGGCAATGTTCAGCGCCGGTGTATTGCCTTGTCCTGCTAATGACAACGGCGCAGTGCAGGTGCGGCAGGCGCCGGCGGTCAGTCCGGCAGAATCAGTGACGCCGAGCCATATCATCTGCCTCGAGGACGGAAAGCGACTGAGGATGCTGAAGCGGTACTTGCGTGCGCAATATAACATGACGCCGGAAGAATACCGGGCGAAGTGGGATCTTCCTCCGGACTATCCGATGGTCCATCCTGCGGTATCTGCGCAACGACGGGCATTTGCCAAGTTGTCCGGCCTCGGAAATCACCCCCGACTGTAAGTAACCAGCGGGTCATCCCGCCCCAACACACCACCCTACAACCTAACCCAACTCAAAGGAGGAGAGTATGCTCTCTATCCAGCAGGACACTTGTGTCGAAAATACATATCTCACGCTTGAACAGCTTTTATCCAACACGAGTGCTGAGCTCACGAAGCTCGCGAAGTCCCATCTCGAATCCAGAACGGCCTACGTCGAGGCGATGGCGAGCATCGCGCACTCTTCTTGTTTGAGGAGAGGGCATCTGTTGCAAGCAGCCATCGCGGCAGCGCTCGGCGCGTCTGGCAATTTCACTGTACGGAGTCCAATTCGCCTGTATGGCGACGTTCAGGTCGAGCGCCCGCTCGGCGTCCAGGACCGTCCGCGCTACATCGAGGTCGATGTTGTTGCGGTCGAACCCGGTGGGACACTGCATGCCATAGAAGTCGTCACGAGCCTCAATGCGATCTCGAGCCATCGATGGAGAACGATCCAACGTCGTTTCGAACTCGCACGTAAACTGTTGCCGAGTTGGGCCAACGATGAGGGCCTGAAAGTCAACTGCACGAGATTGTCTCTCGTCACCCTGGATGACCCGGTACCGCAAATCGTCTGCGGCGGCGCGAGCGTCATCGGCCTTGATGACCTTGAGAACATGACCGGTGTCCGCGTGCATGGATGCATCAGTGCAGCGATGAAAGGCTTCGACGCGGCGCTGACGCCTCTTTTTATCCAGTTGGAGGCGCTCCGATGAACGACATCCAAGAAAAAGTTCTACAGTGGGCGCAAGCGCTCGGCAGTTTTTATAGACCCGATGCTTTCATCGTCCGTGATGCGCCTGAAGAGCTTGGCTCGCGAGATGAGATCGAGGGCGCGGTCAAAAGCCTCAATGATGCGGAGCACCTGCAATCAGAAGAATCGATCAAAGGGGTTTATTGGGCGAGAAGGCCGCAAGGACTCCCGACAATAATGTCGCGGCCATCGATCGACTCGATCGCCGAGGCTGTGGCTCGGCTCCGGAGGGCGCGGCTGATTATCTCAGAGCGTATCGCTCGAGGATTTCTCGGTATCGAAGAACGATACTCCGCTGAGACACCGCATCTCGTCGGGCTTTCTGATATTGATGAGACGATGACTTTCGGCAGTCAAGAAGGGAAGCCGATGATCATCGCGGAGCCTGTCCCGAATTTCGTGTTGGCGCATGAAACAACCCTCTCGCACATGATTATTCAAGGTTTCCGCAGGTTGGTCGCAGAGGAATCTGCCGATGCAATCGATGCGGCCGTGCACCACGCAATCTTCGGAATGCATCCGAGCCTCCTGATCGAACATGCGGCGTTGGCCCGGCTCGAACTTGACGAGCCTTTTGCGACCATTCTTGAGCGTCTTGTTGGTGAAGCGAAGAAACATGCGGTTGCCAGGATTGCGCTTCCGAAGATGTCCGCCCCGCCAGATTGGTCTCCGCCAGAAACTTTCGATGGCGCGACGGTGGCCGGGAGCTGGCAAGTAATCTCTGCGGTCATCACAGGTATAGAATACCGCGTGATCTTTGGAGGCGATCTGTTCGGACACCCCGGACTGCCACACCCATCGCGCAACTGGCGGAGTTCACCGATCATCTGGATCGACGAGCAGAAGGGGTGGGCTCGGACTTACTCACGCCTCTACAGACTTATGCCGCGGCAAGCGTCACCCGCGTCCCGGGCATAGATCAGGGTGTTGTGAGTAGGCATCCAATTTCAGCAATACATACAATACAGTTAGCATTGTAGAAGGAGAATGAATTCAATGTTGACACCAATGTTCAAAATATGCAGAAAAAGTGAAAATCTATGTTTACTTCTGTGTTTGTCTATGTTAGAACGGGTCAAATCATCAGTGATCCGACGAGGCGAACATGGCTACACAGAACCTTTCAGAGCGACCGTTCCTGACGGTGAAACAAGTTGCGGAGGCGCTCAGCGTCAATCGCAACACCGTTTACGGGTGGATCAAGAAGGGCAAATTAGCGTCAATGGCTCTGCCCGGCGGGCGCTCATATCGCGTGTCTCGCGACTCGTTGGAAGAGTTCGTCGCGGAATTGTCCCAGGAGCAGCTGGAGGCGCGGCCGCTTAGATCCCGCGGAGGGTATAGGGATTTCTATGCACTCGGCCAGCAGCGCGCGGCTGCGTCCTAGGTCTTCTTTTACAGCGTTACGATTGATTGGATTTCACGATGGCTCGAGCAAAAAAACCGGCGCGCCTCAAACGCAGAGGAAAAAAAGGAATCTTCTATGTCATTGATGGTGAGACGCGGCTTTCCACATTGACCAGTAATCCGCAACGCGCGGAATTGTATTTCAATGCCTACATCGAGGGATTGAAGGTTCCAGCGACGTGCTCAAGTGCATTGATGGGTGATTTGTTGTCTGCGTATGCGCGGTCGAGGGTCGTAGAAAGAGCGGGTCGATTGTCTAAAGAAGCCTATGATGACGGTATCAATAGTGGAATGTCGGTTAAGGATGCAACGCGATTAAAAAAGCAAGTTTCCGAGGACGAATTGAGTAAAGAATTTTCGGGGAAATACGAAGTCGCGGCGCTATCTCGGCATCTTGGAAAACTTACCCCGGCAGAGCTGAATAGCGACGCGATCCGAGCATTTGTCAGGATGAGGCTAGCGGATGAACACCGCCATGCCGGTAAGCAAATTCAGATGACGACGGTGAAAAAGAACATCGTCATTCTAAAGGCGGCTTTGACCTGGGCGGACAATGATGATGCGGAACGTTGGTTCGGTTCGTGCGGTCGCCCAAAGTTTTTGACTCCTGTTATTGAGGATCGGGTTCGCCACGAATTTCTGACACAAGTTCAGGTTCGGTCGTTACTGGAACACTGCCATTTGTTGCATATTCGTCTGTTTATTGTGATCGCGGTATGTACCGGTGCACGCAAAGGTGCGATCGAGAACCTCCCCTGGTCTGGAGTCGACTTCGAAAAAGGGATCATTGATTTCGGCGAAGACGTTGGCAACAAGAAACGGCCGGTTTCATCTATGACGCCGGAGCTCAAGCAGATGCTTCAGGACGCATATCGAGTGCGATGCTCGAACTACGTCATCGAATTTGCCGGTCGAAGAGCAGGCAACGTCAAGAAAAGCCTGAAAACAGTGGCTGTACGAGCCGGTCTGCCGTGGGCAACTGCACACGTCTTCAAGCACACCTTTATCTCGTGGATGGTGGAGATCGGCGCTCCATATGATCAGATTTCTGACCTGACGAATACGTCTAAGGACACGATCAAGAAGCATTACGCTCATTTGCATCCGAGCAGTAAACAGGCTGTTCGGAGCGCAACAGCTGGACTTTTTCGATGGGAAACGGGTTCCGGCGATGGTCTTTCCAATAACATCAACCTTTAGAATGACGATGACGACGTGAGGATGACGGTATGAATAACCACGACGATGAACGCCTGGAAATGGCCTTGGAAATCGCCAAGGCCTTGGTTGACGCGAACCTTGTTCAAGCCGACGCCGTTCCGGATGTCATTCGGAAAACACTTGGTGCGCTTCGCCGGTTTGATCGGTTGCAGGTATCTGGTGACGGCCATGCGATCGTTGGGGCTAGCCATGCGTCGACGAAAGGCAAGCGTCGTGTAGAGGACGGGCCAGTCGTTCCAGTCTCGGAATCCGTCAAGGACGATCACATAGTCTGTCTCGAAGACGGCAAGAAGCTTCGCATGCTGAAGCGGTATCTAAAGGCTCAGTTCGACATGTCTCCGGATGAGTACAAGGCGAAATGGGGACTCCCCAAGGACTACCCCATGGTATGCCCAGAACTGGCAGAGGCGCGTTCCGGGCTTGCGAAAGAACGCGGATTGGGCACCAACAAGTCGAAATCGAAATCTACGGAGTAGGGGTATCGATTTTTTCGGGGCCGCAAATTTCGGAAACCGAAATTTGCGGCGCTCCTTACGGAGAACGAAATTTTCGGAACGTATGAGGAGTGAAACTATGACAAATGCGGTCGATGATGCAAAAACGGAGCTGAAAGCGGCTCTTTTGAACCTGCTCGAGTCAGGCGTTTCGCTAAACAAGATCAGGATGGCCCCGCTCTGCTCTCAGTTCCAACTCAGCTTCGGGAAGGACAAAGCGGCGACGCTATTTGAGGAAATCCTGAAGGAGTCCGGAGTAGAGCCGTTCTTGATGGATTACCTGAAGCGCAAACTCGACGAGGAAGTCATTGCGGAGATGGAGGGCCGAAAACAAGAGCTGCCTGAGAGGAAACCGCGTCGGAAGGCAGAAGCACCTAAAAAAGAACCAAGCGAGAAGAAAGCGCCAATGTCGCATTCGCGTGATGAACAAAAACTGCCTACTGAGGCAGCACAGCCGCGGGAATTGTTTGTCGTGGGCGAGAAGGGAAGCCTGCGGGGCGCTTCTGGACCGGCGTCCCCTGATATGAAACCGCGCATGTCACGACCAGATAGAAGGCCCGCTAACCTACAGTCAATTACCCCGGGGTCAACGTTATCGCGAGGGAATGACAACGGGGCGTCGCTTGACGAGGCGATGGAAGAGATGACGGATGCGTTCCACGTCATTGCGACGGGGGAACCATCACTTGCCGATGTGAAGGCTGTGACCCGCTATCTGCGGAGTGTCACGAAGCTCGCTCAAGCGCGTGCAGCCAGTTAGCCAGGCTGGAAACGCCAACTCAGGAGGGAGTTTTCTGACGCCAAAATGACTCTGCTTACGAGTCGTTTCTAACTTTCATACCGATGGACACCTTCTACTCATCACCAATGAGGAGAAGACCATGGCAATGAACAAGAAGCCGATCATAAGACTCGAGAAGAAACTGAAATCGCTCTCCCAGATACGAGAAAGCGTACGATATACACGCCGAGGCGTGGTTGCGCAGGCGATTGATCCGGAAATGAAGGTGGGGCGCCTGTATGGTTCCGATGACCCTTACGGCGACGCGAAAGCAATGTTGTCATCTGTCAACAACATCCGTGCGAACGCCGTCCACGCAATTGAATTCGTGATGACCGCCAGCCCGGCGTACTTTCGTGAGAATGCGCACGCTTGGGGTGAGTTTGAGGAAGTGAAGCTGCACGCTTTTCTCAAGGCTGCGGTCGACTGGGCTAAAGAATATTTCAGCGACAATCTGATTTCGATCACGCTTCACCTAGACCAGGCTACGCCACATGTTCACGCGCTCGTCGTCCCAATGTTGGACGGCAAACTGAATTGCCGGGAACTTTATAGTTTGAGGGCCAGATTAAAGAAGCTCCAGGTAAGTTACGCAAAAGCCATGGCACCGCTTGGTCTGGAGAGAGGGAGCCCGCAGGTTGGCGCGAAGCATACTGAGCGAGGGAAGTGGATTGCCGAGAGTGAGGCTAAACTGTCCAAACGGACGTCTGAGCTTGAGGAACGAGAAAAAGCAGTGCAGAGTGAACGGGAGGCCCTCACCAAGTTTGATGAGAAGCTGCAGACCCGGAAAGGCAAGTTGGTAAAAGCACGGGTTATTCTCCAGGAGCGCAATACTGCAACAATCAAGAAAGAGAGAGAACTAGAACATATGACAACGGCACTGCGTGCCGATGCCGAGGGACTCAGTGACGATGCCGAGTATTTTCGGCAGCTGATTTCTGAGTTGGAAGAACTAAAGGCCAATGTCCCCGCGCAACTGGCCGAAGAAGGGAGGCTGTTGGTCGAAAAATTCGGAATCTAGCGTCAGAAGCGCTTCAGTCGAAACGTTGTCGTTAGTGCTGTAGTGGGCGTGGAGAACCCGGTTTTTCGGCCCTAGCGACAATTTGACGAACAAAATAACCATGTGGGAAAATGCAAAGGTAGAGGCGAAGTATTGGCCGCCTGAAAACTTGAAAGAGTTATGACGAATGTCTAGAGCGCTTCGTGTGTTGCAAGGTGAATTCGGTCGTGTCGCATTGCTCGACATGAATCGCCCGCTCGTCAGGCATGCGCATCACCATTGCCACATTCTTTTCAAAAGCTCCGGCGCAGATGCTTCATTCTACGTCAACAACGAGCAGAGCCCGCTGACTGACGGAACGGCGGTCCTGATAAATGCGTGGGAACCGCATTGTTATAATCATGTTCGTGATGCGCCGCCCACGGAAATTCTTGCCCTCTATCTTGAGCCGTCTTGGTTGGCCTCGATCGACAAGGTCTTTTCCGCTTCAAGCGAACGAAACTTCTTCGCGAGGTCCAGTGTGGTGCTTGACCCTGGGACAAGGCAGAAAGTGGCGGAGGTTTGCTCCGAGATCGCCTATGGCACGCTCAATAACACTTTCGACGTGCAGGCGCGGATTTTCGATCTGACGATATCCGTCGCTCACCAGTTTTCAAATTGGCGTAACTTGTCACCTGCGCCGACTCGATCGCGACTGATTTTTGACCACCGGGTCAAGCGATCCATGAGCTTTATGCGCGACCATACCCGGTACAACATGAGTACGGATCATTTGGCCGGCGTTGCCGGGTTGTCTCGTCCGCGATTTTACGAGTTGTTTAAGGAATGCACCGGACTGACACCAAACCTGTTCGCCAGCATGTTGGTTGTTGAAGGTGCAATCGAGCGTCTTGCGAACTCGAACTGTGCAATCTCCGATGTTGCTTTCGATCTCGGGTTCTCTGCGCAAAGTAATTTTGCCCGATTTTTTGCGCAGCACGTGGGCTGTTCGCCGAGTGATTATCGGCGCAAGGTGGATTTGTTCAGAGCTTCGGAAATGGCGGGCGAAGAACCGTTAGCTCATTGACCTTGGTGCGAAACGCACTCAAATCAACAAATAATCAGACAATTTGATAAATCGCCAGATCGTCCGATAAGGAGTGTGGCGACTTTGCGGATACCTTCCTGACCAACGAATAAAACGTTGATTGTCGGGAGGCATCACAGATGTCATTGGCCATTTCCCATATCGGGAAATCCGCTGAGCGTGAGGAGGACAACGCCCTTTTGACGGGACGGGCGCGGTTCCTTGACGACATGCCTGTTCGCGCCGACACCCTGCATGCAGCATGTGTGAGATCGGACCAGGCACACGCAAAAATTCTTTCCGTCGATGTGTCCAAGGCGCTGGCCATCCATGGTGTTGTACACGTGCTGACCGGTGACGACGTCGTGAGGTGGTCGAAGCCGTTCGTTGTGGGCGTCAAGCAGCCAATGGAACACTGGTGTTTGGCCGTTGATCGGGTCCGCTACGTCGGCGAGCCGGTTGCCATTGTAATTGCCGAAGACCGATATATCGCGGAAGACGCGGCCGAAGTGATCGCCATTGATTATGCGCCGCTTGCGCCGGTGCTGGAGATCGCGGATGCAATAAAATCGGGCGCGCCACTACTGCATCCGGCCGTCGGCAGCAACGTCGTCAGTGAGCGGTTTTTCGACTATGGCGAAGTTGATGCAGCATTTGAGCGCGCAGACCACAAGGTCGGCATAACCATCAGCTATCCGAGGAATGCATGTACGCCGATGGAATGCATGGCCGTTGTAGCCGAGCATAAACCTGAAGACGGAAGCTATGACGTGCTTTCGAACTTCCAGGGGCCATTTGCACTGCAACCCGTCATGGCACTGGCACTTAAAGTGCCTGGCGGGAAACTGCGCCTCCGCTCGCCCGCATATTCTGGCGGCAGTTTCGGCGTCAAGCAGTCCGTATTTCCCTACATCGTGGCGTTATCCCTGGCGTCACGTAAGACAGGCCGGCCCGTCAAGTGGGTCGAAGATCGCCTTGAGCATCTGCAGGCGGCAACGTCCGCGACGGGTCGCCTGTCAAGAATTTCGGCGGCAGTTCGGGACGACGGCGTCGTGGAAGCCTTCGATATTGAACAGTACGACGATTGCGGTGGATATCTTCGCGCGCCGGAGCCTGCTTCTCTTTATCGAATGCACGGCAATCTTTCCGGCGCTTACGGCGTGAAAAACATCCGCCTCGTCAACCGGGTGGTGACGACCAACAAAACGCCCAGCGGGCTAAACCGGGGATTTGGTGGTCCGCAGCTCTATTTCGCAATCGAGCGGTTGATGCAGAAGATTTCTGCCGAGCTCGGGATCGACCCGCTTGACTTAATCAAGCGAAATCTCGTGCCCGCGAATGCCTTTCCTTATCGGACGCCATCGGGAGGGCTTTTGGACTCCGGAGACTATCCGGAAGCGGTAAAGCGTGCCGTGGAAGGCGGCGGTTATGCCGAGCTTGTTGCTAAACGCGACCGGGCCCGTGCTGAAGGGCGCCTCTATGGCATCGGCATGACGGCAGTTGTTGAGCCGTCCGTTTCGAATATGGGTTACATCACGACGGCACTGACGCCGGCGGAGCGCGCCAAAGCAGGTCCGAAGAATGGAGCGCACGCGACTGCAAGTGTAACGCTTGATCCACTCGGCACAGTCCTGATAAGCGCCGCTTCGGTGCCCCAGGGGCAGGGGCAGGCGACAGTGCTAAAGCAGGTCGTCGCCGACGTGTTCGGCATCGCGCCCGACGCTGTTGTCGCCAACTTGGAGCTGGATACTCAGAAAGACTCCTGGTCAATCGCAGCAGGAAATTATTCGAGCCGCTTCGGGGCCGCCGTCGCCGGTGCTGCGCATCTGGCTGCGTTGCGGCTCAAAGAGCGCCTGGCACGGATCGCTGCAGGCAGTCTTGGTGTCCAGCCCGAAGATATTGAATTCACGAACGGTATGGTTGGCGTTAAAGAGGAGCCGGAGAAAGGGATCCCCTTTGCAAGGCTGGCTGGGACCAGTCACTGGTCGCCGGGGACGCTGCCGGATGACGTAGAGCCGGCACTCCGCGAAACGGCCTTTTGGTCGATGCCGCAGCATGAGGCACCTGATGACCAAGACCGGATTAACAGTTCTGGTGTTTACGGTTTCATCTTCGATTACTGTGGTGTGGAAGTCGATCCCTCGACGGGGCGTCTCAGCATCGACAAATACGTCACCATGCACGACGCTGGCCGTATCCTCCATCCCGCCATGGTCAACGGACAGATTCAGGGGGCATTTGCGCATGCGGTCGGCGCGGCCCTCTTTGAAGAGTTCAGGTATTCACCGGATGGCGGCTTCCTCTCCGGTACGTTTGCTGACTACCTTGTGCCCACCGCGTGCGAGATACCTGACGCACTAATTCTGCATATGGAAACGCCTTCGCCGTTCACCCCTCTTGGTGCCAAGGGGGTGGGTGAGGGGAACTGTATGAGTACGCCGGTTTGTCTTGCGAATGCGGTAGCAGATGCACTGGGCGTTGAAGATGTTGTGCTGCCCCTGACGCCGTGCCGTCTTTCTGAATTGATGTGGCGTGACGAGCGCCGTCCATCTGTAGATACCGTCGCGTCGACGAACGATACGCCCGATGGTGATGTTGCTGGCGAGGGAGAGCGGCTTGTTCCACTGGCTCGGGAAGCCCTCTGGTCAGCGCTGCTCGATCCTAAAGTATTAGCCGCCGTCATCCCCGGTTGCCACGAGTTGGAACGCGTTGGAGACAATGCATACCAGGCAGACGTTACGATGGGGGTCGGACCGGTCCGCGGGCGTTTTGATGTCACTATTGTACTCAGTGATCTCGACAAGCCTAACGCCTTGACGCTTACAGGCGGTGCATCGGGGCCGTTGGGCGCGTCTAAAGGTAGCGGCAGGGTTTACCTGGATGAGACGCCTGAAGGCACGCTCATTCGTTATGTCTATGGCGTGAATGTAAGCGGCAAGGTCGCCGCTGTTGGCAGCCGTATGATCGAGGGCGCTGCAAAAATCCTCATCAATCAATTTTTCCGACGTTTTTCCGCACATGTAGGCGTGCGTGAGGGGGCCGAGATTAGCGGAATCCTGCGTCGGCTCCTGGCGCTTCTTTGGAGGCGTAAATGAAACCGGCCCGGTTTGACTATGTTGCTGCCGAGAGTATCGAGGAGGTCGTGGCGATACTTGCAAATGAAGGCGATGACGCGCGAATCCTCGCGGGCGGACAATCGCTTATTGCCATGCTCAACATGCGGCTGGTGAAGCCAACGGTCATTATTGATGTGACGCGCATTCCCGGCCTCGACCATATCGTGTTCGACGGGCGTGGCCTGAAGGTAAATGCAGTCGCCACGCAACGCAGTCTGCTGGAGTTGCCGGAGTTGGCGCAGGCGAGCCCGCTCTTGCAAAAAGCGTTGCCGTGGGTTGGTCATTTTCAGACCCGTTCCAAGGGAACTGTCTGTGGGTCCATTGCGCACGCTGATCCCAGTTCCGAACTGCCACTTTGTTTTGCGGTTCTGGGTGGGCAGGTTCTGCTGCGATCAAAACGTGGCGGGCGAGTACTGAGCGCCAATGAATTCCAGACCGGCATGTTGAGTACCGCGTGCCATGCCGACGAAATGATTGAAGCCGTGAAATTGCATCCTGTGCCAACTGGCGTCGGGTATGCCTTCAACGAGTTCGGATATCGCCATGGAGATTTCGCAATTGTCGCAGTGGCGGCCGCAGTCGACGAGAAAGCAATCCGTGTCGGCGTCGGCGGTGTAACAGATCGCCCGGAGGTCAGGGAATTTCCACTACTAAGCGGCGGAGCGTTGGATGACGCGCTGAACGATCTCGCATGGGATTTGCGCGGTTCGGATGATCTGCATGCAACGGCACGTTACCGCCGTGAGTTGGTTCGCACATTGGGAAGGCGGACGATAGAGGAGGCGAAGACATGCCGCGTTTGAAGGCCGGACAGGAAGCGGAGATCCGCTTTATTCTGAACGGGCAGGAAGTAGAGGGACAAGCTGAGCCCAGAATGCTGCTGTCCGACTTCCTGAGGCAACGGATTGGCGCCAGCGGAACGCACGTGGGGTGCGAGCATGGAGTATGCGGCGCGTGCACGGTCCGATTGAACGGGCGCGCTATCCGCTCATGCCTGACCCTCGCACATCAGGCCAGTGGAGCGTCCGTCGAAACGATCGAAGGCGAGGCGGGAGCAGACGGCTCGTTTGGAATTCTGCAGCGCACATTCAAGAAGCATTTCGCACTGCAATGCGGTTTCTGCACGCCGGGCATTCTGATGTCGCTGGCTGACTATCTGTCGCGGACCGACGCGGTCAGTGAAGCGGACATTCGTGAGGTGATTGGCGGTCATCTATGCCGGTGCACGGGCTATGCACCTATCGTCAAGGCTGCGCTCGATGCAGCACAGGAGTTCTCTCGGCGCCGCACCGGAGAGCAACTCTCAGTAGGGGAGGCTCCTCACCGTGAAGGATAATGGGCATGGGCTGATCTCGATTGTAGAGCGCGAGCCGGATGCCATCGCTCTCGTCGATGGTGGTAGGCGGATGACGTACGCGGATCTCCTCCGCGCCACCCTGAAAACTGCTGGCGGATTACAGGAGCTGGGCGTTGCCAAGGGTGACCGCTTATTGACGGTTCTGCAGAACAATTGGCAAGCGGCAGTGCTGCATTGGGCATGTCAGCTTACCGGCGTCGTGATCACACCGGTCAACTGGCGGGCAAATTCTGACGAGATCAACTACTTCCTGACGGACTCGGGTGCCGCTGCGATCGTATATCAGGATATTTCCGCTCCGGCAGTAAAAGCCTCCGAAGCAGCCGCCAGAATCCCCCGGATCAGTGTCGGAGTAAATGACAGCCACGGGTATGACTTTAATCAGATCCTTTCCATTGCAACACCAGTAGCGCCCGTTCCTCAAGCCGGGCCAGACGACATCTCCTTGATGCTTTACACTTCAGGGACTACGGGAGCAGGCAAAGGCGTCCCGCGAAGCCATCTTGCTGAACGTTCATCTGCCATCGCGCATGTTGCGCAGAACCTTTACACGGTCCATGAGTGCGGCCTTGGCGTCATGCCGCTGTATCACACCATGGGCGTGCGCCTACTCCTTTCAATGTCTGTTGTTGGCGGTTGTTTCGTATGCCAACCCCGCTTCGATGCTGGCGAGGCACTGGATTTGATCTCGCGTTACGGGGTGAGTTGCCTTTATCTGGTCCCGACGCTTTACCACGACTTGATAACCCACGAGAGGTTTGCCGATACCGACATCTCGTCTGTACGCAAGCTCGGCTTCGCCGGGGCGGCGATGACGGATGGACTGTTACAGCGCCTGAATGCGGCGTTCGAACCGGAGTTGTTCGTAAATCACTACGGATCCTCTGAGATTTACACCTTTACGGTCTGTGATGACGCCGTTGCGAAACCTGGCTCGGCGGGTAAGTCCGGGATTAACCAACATATCCGCGTTGTAGACCTGGGCTGTACCGATCCTGACAATCTTGTGGGGCCGGGTGAAGAAGGGCAAATCATCGCTTCCCTTGAGAGTATCGAGGCATTTACTGGGTACTGGAACCGACCGGACGCGGACGCCAAGTCCCTTTGCCATGGTTGGTATTTCACGGGTGACATTGGCTATATGGACGAAGACGGAGATCTGTTCGTCACCGGACGCGTCGACGACATGATCATCAGCGGTGGAGAGAATGTCCTCCCTGCTGAAATCGAAAGTCTGCTCTCCATGAACCCCGGTGTTTCCGAGGTCGCTGTCGTCGGCTTGCCGCACGAGCGTTGGGGTCAGCAGGTGACGGCATTTATCAAAAAGGCGGCGCCAATAGATGAAGCAGCACTCGACGAGTACTGCCGGGCATCCCAACTGGCCAACTTCAAGCGCCCACGCGCGTACATCTTTGTAGATGAGATCCCCAAATCACCGGTCGGCAAAATTCTGCGCCGCAGATTGCGTGATGCTCACGCTGAACAACCGACAACGATCAGCAAGCAGTAACAATAGGAGCTTCCAAAAGTGACCCAGTCCCATAACGCGTATAGCGGCCTTGACGGATTTCGTGTCGATATCATGCCCGAGCGCAAACGAGCCGATGTCGTCCTGGATCGGCCGCCGTTGAACATCGTCAGCATGCAGCAACGCGATCAATTCGCTGATGTGTTCCGTGCTCTTGGGCATGACGACCGGGTTCGGGTCATCGTCATTCGTTCGGAGGGAGCGAACTTTTCATCCGGCGGCGATATCAAAGGTTTTATGGCTGCGACGCCTGAGAAGGTCTCGCATCTTGCCGACAATGTGAAGTCACCTGAGGTCTGTCCAAAACCGGTCGTCGCTGCCGTTCGTGGTTTTTGCTTTGGTGTCGGCTTCGAGCTTTCCCTGGCGTGTGATTTCCGGATTGCGTCGGAGACAGCGCAGTTTGCACTGCCTGAGCAAAAGATCGGGATGATTCCGGGGTCCGGGGGGTCGATCCGTCTTCTTCATATGATCGGCGTGGCCCGGACCAAGGACATGGTGATGCGTTCACGCCGAGTACCCGCTGCGCAGGCGCAAGAATGGGGAATCACCATCGACTGTGTCCCTGACGAAAAACTGGAAGAAACTGTCGATGCATTTGTCGATGAGTTGATTCAGTTCTCACCACTTGCGCAGCGAACCCTCAAGCATGTGCTCAACGCAGCGGAAGACGCGCCGCTTCATGCCGGCATCGAGATGGAAGGGCTCGCTTATGGCCGCCTTCGAATGTCAGACGACTTCAAAGAGGGAGTGGAGTCGTTCCATGCCAAACGTAAACCCGTGTGGACCGGCTCGTAACACATGAAATCAACAAACAACCATTAATCACAACAGGAGGTAAACATGAAACTCAAGATCAAATCCATTGCTTTGGCGTCTGCCATGTTTTTGGCGACGGCCGGAGCGTCCAGCGCTGCTGAACCGATCAAGATCGGTGTGCTAACTCCACTTTCAGGGACCTACACGGTTATTGGCCAGCAGGTTAAGTGGGGCCTTGAACTTGCAGCGAAGGAAATCAACGCCAAAGGCGGCGTTTTGGGCCGCCAGTTGGAACTGACGTACGAAGACTCAGAGGCCAACCCTGCGGTTGCTACTCAGAAAGCCGAAAAGCTTTTCCAGGTTGAAAAAGTCGATTTTCTTACTGGAACGGTAAGTTCCGGAGCGACTTTGGCGGTTGGGCAGGTCGCCGAACGAAACAACACTCTGATGGCGACATCGGTCTCGTTCTCAAGTTCGATTACAGGTGCGAAATGTTCTCCCAATGTGTTTCGTGTAAACGCGCATGCGGGCATGCAGGCGGCTGCTTTGGCGGCCTGGCTGAAACAGGAGAAAACGAAGGCCAAGGTATATTTTATGGGCCCGGACTATGAAATGGGCCGGAATACCGTTGCCGTCTTCAAAGAAGCAGCGACCAGCAGTGGTTTCGCTGATGGGGGCGAGGTGTTCGCTCCACTTGGCAATAAGGACTACTCCAACTTCTTTGGCCAGATTCGCGCCGCACGACCTGACGTGATTTATACGTCGATGGCCGGTAATGACTCGGTGCGCCTGTTCACGCAAATGCAAGAGTATGGCGTGTCCAAAGGCGTTCAGATCGTGGGCGCGGCAGGAACCGTTACGCCGGCGAATATCGAAGCAATGGGTGCCGCCGCGGAAGGCTTTGTCACAGGGGTTGGTTACTCGCCACTCATCGATACACCGGAGAACAAAGCTTTCGTCGCGGCGTTCCGCAACGAATCGGGAGGAACCGATCCCGATTTGTACGGCGCGGATTCCTACGGTCTTCTCTTTCTTTACAAGGCGGCCGCGGAAAACGCCGGATCCATTGAGACGGACAAGTTGAGAAAAGCGCTTGAAGGGGTCGAGTGGCAGACGCCGCAGGGCCTTAAAAAGATGCGTGCGGGTGACCATCAGGCGGAGATGCCGATGTATGCCGTGCGGGTTAAGGACGGCACGTTCACTATCGCCTCGAAGGTGCCAGGCGAAGCAGCCATCGGTGAGGATGTCTGTGAGCGCTTCTAATGCAGGTTGGGAGAGCGCCGTTCAGCGGCGCTCTCCGCCTGACTTTGGCGGAGTTTAAAGAACCCAAATGGAACAGGTCATCGAATACATTCAGTTCGTTCTTGCATCCCAAATGCTGAACGGCCTCGCCATCGGTGTCGCGGTCATCATGATGGCACTCGGCTTGACGATCATCTTCGGGCTGCTCGATGTCATAAACATGGCACATGGTGAGTTTTATGCTATCGGCGCCTTCATTTTGATGGTGTTGCTTGGGCTAGGAGCCAATTTTTGGATCTGCATTGCTCTTGTGCCGGTGCTGATGCTTCCCGTCGGGTATGCCATCGAGCGCACACTAATCCAGCCAATTTTTCACAAAGGTGACAGACATATCCTGACGCTTTTGCTGACTTATGGGATCAGCATCATTCTACAGGACCTGCTTAAGATCGTATTTGGCCCAAATCCCTTGCGCCCGGACAACCCACTACCTGGAGGGAGCGAGATTTTCGGCATATTCATGCCGAACTACCGACTGTTTCTGATGTTCGCCGGAGGATTTATCGTCGCAGCAGTATGGGCCGTTATCTATAAGACGAATCTTGGCGCAATGATCCGCTCGGCCGCGTACGACAAGAATATGGCTGGTTCACTCGGTGTTCCGGTCAAGCGAGTTTACGCTGCAACGTTTGCTCTCGGGATCTCCTTGGCGGGGCTTTCGGGTGTGTTGTTGGCGCCGATCTACACCGTGTTCCCGACAATGGGGCACGACTTCATACTCATGGCTTTTACCGTGGTCATCGTTGGTGGCCTTGGGTCGATAACGGGAGCAGTCCTTGCCGGATTGCTGTTGACGCAGATACAGGCAATTTCGAGCCTATATATCTCGCCCGTATGGACCGAACCACTAATCTTCGCGATCATGGTTGCGGTGCTGGTTGTGAAACCTCAGGGCCTTTTCGGGAAACTTGGTCATGGATGAAGTCAGCACTGTCTTCCGGCGCGTTCGCGCCGACGAAAAGCGTAGTTTGACTGCGCTTCGCATTATCAGTCTGGTCTTTACGTGCGTTGCCATCGTTTTCGCTTTCCTTGCGGCGGCTCTGGGAGACACTTTTTACCTCAGGCTCGCGAGCGAAGCGCTGATTCTTGCGGGAATGGCCATATCGGTAGACCTTCTACTCGGGGTGTCAGGCCTGCTTTCACTGGGACAAGCTCTCTTTTTCGGTTTGGGCGCCTATGCCAGTGCGCTGATGCTGATCGACTATACGCAGAGTTTCTGGCTCGTGATGGTCTGCGTGTTGGCAGGCGCGATACCGACCGCACTGGTTTTCGGCTGGATTGCGATCCGCTCGAGAGGCGTGTACTTCGCGCTCATAACATTCGGATACGCGCAGGTGATCTCCAAGATAATATACAATACGCGTGCTCTCGGAGCCTCGGACGGTATTGTCGGTGTGCCGCTCGTTTCCATCCCCTTACCATTTTACGACCTGCCGCTGAATGATCCTCTTGCATTCTTCCTGTTCCTGTTAGTGCTTGTCGTCGGTATCGTGATCGCGCTCTGGTGGCTGATGGATACGCCATTTGGGCGCGTGTTCTCGGCGATGCGTGTGAACGAGGATAGGTTGCCTTTCCTTGGGTACAATGTTCGCGGGTACATGATCTCCATGTATGTGTTATCCGCAGTGATCGCCGCCTTATTCGGCGCACTTTATCCAATGCTCAGAGGTTTTGTGTCGCCGGAGTTAATGTTCTTCGAGATGTCGGGCAATGCTCTGATCATGGTGATCCTGGGGGGCGTTGGCACAATTATCGGGCCGGTGCTAGGTGCGGTGATGCTGACGATATTGAAGTCCATTGTCGGTAGCTTCACCGAACATCACCTGATTTTCGTCGGTGGGATTTTTATCTTGCTGGTTCTGTTCTTCCCCAAAGGGTTGGCCGGATTTATCAGGCCGAAGGTTGAAAACCTGTTCGATCGCAGAAAGGGGGAGGCGGTGAAATGACCGAGATCATGGACTCCATTCTCGAAGTTCGTAACTTGTCGCGTCGATTTGGCGCGCTTCGGGCGGTCGACGAAATTTCCTTCAAGGCTGAGCGTGGACACATCACTTCGGTAATTGGCCCGAACGGTGCGGGGAAAAGCACTCTGTTCAACCTGATTACTGGCGCGATCCTACCGAACAGTGGAGACGTTTACTTCAATGGTCTCGATGTCACCAGCATGCCGATCCGTCAAAAGCTGAGGCAAGGTATGGCGCGCTCATTTCAGATCACCAATCTGTTTTTCGAACTCAGTGTCCTTGAGAACCTTCGTCTCGCGGCGCAGTTTCTTGAAGAGCCTCGGTTCGGATTTCTGCCGGTCCTGCATAGTAAAAGGGCGGTCTCTAAATCGGAGGAGCTCTTGCAGAAGTTTGAGCTCACGGCAAAGGCGCCATTGCGGGCAGGCGAGCTATCGCATGGTGAACGGCGACGCCTCGAAATCGCCGTGACCCTCGCCAGCGAACCCGAGTTGTTGTTGCTGGATGAACCGACACAGGGCATGTCGCATGCCGATACTGAAGAAACGGCGGAGATGATCCGGGCTCTTTCTTCCGAAATATCCATCCTCCTGATCGAGCATGACATTTCGCTGGTGATGGATCTGTCGGATCATGTGGTGGTGATGCATCAGGGAGCCAAGCTCGCCGAGGGGATGCCTGTGGCGGTCCGAAACGATCCCGCCGTCAAAGAAGCGTATTTGGGGCATGCTTGAGATGTTGGAAGTACACAATCTACATACGCACTATGGTTTGAGCCACATTCTGCAGGGCATGGACTTCTCGGTCGGTGCCTCGGAAATAATAGCTCTGGTTGGGCGAAACGGAGTCGGAAAGACGACAACATTAAAGACTATAGCCGGCTGGGAGGTTCCCAGCTCTGGTGACATTCGCTGGAAGGGCGACTCAATCGCAGGGGCGTCGCCGGACTCTATATGTCGCGCCGGTATAGCGGTCGTGCCTGAGGACCGACGAATATTTCCTGGGCTAACCGTACAGGAGAACATCAGCCTTGGCTTATTGCAGGCGCCGGGCAGAAGCCGGACTGAAAAGCGCAGAGCGCTGGATGAGGCGTTCGCCCGCTTTCCCCGCCTGAAGGAGCGGGCACAGCAGATGGGAACGACGCTGTCCGGTGGTGAACAGCAGATGCTGGCGATTGCACGTGTCCTCGTCGGGAAACCGGAGTTGATTCTTATCGATGAGCCGACAGAGGGGTTGGCGCCAATTATAGTCAGTGAACTTTTCGAGATCATCGCCGGTTTGCGAGATGAGGGCATTTCAGTGATCCTTGTGGAGCAGAACGTTTATAAGGCGCTTGAGATTGTCGACCGTGCCTTTGTCGTTGAGCGCGGGCAGATCACGCTTGGCGGCGATATCAGCGAACGTGGAGTCAAAGAGAAGGTGATCGACGCCGTGGCGGTGTAACTGGCGCCGTCAAATTATCTGGCAAACGCGAAGAGTAGGGGCTGGTCCCCGTCTTGTTGTTTTGCTGCCATAGAACTCACACCGTCGATAAAAGTGACAATGCCATGAACAATTGCCTGGCCGCCACCGACACCTCCGGGTTTTGATGGCGGTCAGTTTTCTTTCAAGGTCGTCCGCAGTACGTCGGCGAAGGATCGGTACGGCTGGCCGTTGGTGCCGCAGCCGACCGGCCGGTCGGCCGCATCTGGCCGACGACGGATCTCGACGATCTAGCGGACGCGCTAAATGATTTCGCCTGGGATCTGGGTGGGATCGACGATCCACATGCCAGTGCTTGGTATCGCCGCGATTTGGTGCGCAGCCAAGGCAAGGCGACCATTGCGACGGCGCTGCACCGTGCCGGGCTATTGAGCTCCCTTGAACCGCTCGGTGGTGCTGCGACGTAACCGCACGCAATTGACTCGCGCGCGGAGGTGTCGATCCCGCCCAGATCCCAGGCGAAATCCCTCTATGTTTTGACCGGTCGGTTGTGGTGACACGTCACCAAATGCGGCGTTCGTCCATGGTGATGGCGCCGCTGGTGTGGGCGTATAGGGGATAGGAACACTGCACACTCTTCACAACTCAAGCCTTATTAGCTACTGTCAGGAGCGAGCGACGGAGACATATATGATAGCCAGACGATAGTCGGTCCGAAGTGCAGTTTTTATTGAGCTGCTCCTTTGGCAAAAAAAGAGACGACACGTTTGGTGGAGGAAATATGCGCAGGTTCATGACCGGTCTGATGCTCTTGGTGTTGTTTTGCGGTGTGGACGTGCCGAAGCCAGCATGCGCCGAAACCGACGTCACTCGGGCCATGGTCCTGACTTCATACAACGTGATTTCCCCGATCGTCTTCCACCAGAGAAACGGCGTCCGTCAAAGATTTGAGCGCCCGGGTTATGCCGAGTCGGCTCTCGTGCTTAACAGCGAGGTGACGGACAGTCCCAATGTCTACACGTTCAACTACGGGGAACTCATTCGCGTCGGCACCAACTCAAACAACTTGCCGCCCGACAGCATTGTTGCCGATGTGCCGGAGCCACTGCTTAACAAACTGACGCCGTGGCTACCTGTAATCCTGCCATTCCTCGTCATCCAGACAGCCATTATCGTCGTTTTGATCGTCGTAAACCGCCGGCGCAAAACCGCAGAACGGATGCACGCAGCAGCCGAAAGCCGATTCCGCGATTTCGCCGAATCGTCGGCCGATTGGTTCTGGGAGACGGACAAGGACCAGAGGTTTACGTTCTTTAGCCCGCGATTCGAGAGTCTGACGAGCGTCGACCCAAACGAGGTCCTGGGTACCACCCGCTTGGAGCAGATAAACCCCGACACCGAGGACCCCGACAGTGAGAAATGGCGCAACCATCTGCGCGACCTTGCCGATCATCGCCCTTACAAAGACCTCCGTTACCAAACGAGGATCCTCGGCGACACCGCCATACAGTTGTCTGTGAACGGCAAGCCGGTGTTCGACGAGAATGGCGCCTTCGTCGGCTACCGGGGTACGTCGACCGACGTCACGCGCCAGTTCGAGGCTGAGCGCGCTCTGATCGAGGCTTTGGCGGACGCCGAGCGCGCAAATGAGGCGAAGTCTGAATTTCTGGCCACCATAAGCCACGAGTTCCGGACCCCCTTGAACGCCATCCTAGGCTTCAGCGATATGATCAAGAACCAGGCCTTGGGCCCGATCGGAATATCGACGTATGCCAAATATGCATCCGATATCCACTTCAGCGGCGAACATATGCTTGCGCTGGTCAACGACATCCTCGACATCGCCGAGATCGAAGCTGGCGAACGGAGGCTTGCGTTCGAAGCTATCGATCTCGGCGTGGCACTGGACGAGATCGTCAATCCGATCAACGCGGCGACCAAAGAGAAGAGTATCAAAATCGACCTTGAGCTCGATCCGGGGCTATCGCCCATCTTGGCCGATCGTCGGGCGTTCACCCAAGTCATCTTCAACCTCGTGACCAACGCGATTAAGTACTCCCACTCGGGCGCTGCCGTCACCATCCGCGCCTTCAACGATGGCAAAATGGTCGCTGTTGCCGTCCAGGACACTGGCGTCGGCATCCCGGCAGATCGGATCGAGACAATCACCACTCCGTTCGCTCGTGCGCACGACCACCCGCACGTTTTCCATGATGGGATTGGCCTCGGACTGTCGATCGTCGAATCGCTTGTCGAGGCCCACGGCGGCGAGGTCACGATCGAAAGCACGGTGGGGGTCGGAACCACGGTGACCGTGACTTTCCAACCGACTTCGGCAACGCCGCAGCAGTCGGTTCTCCGGCGCTGAAGGTTTGCATCCTTATTGGCAATAGGTTTAGCGGAGGATCTTGCACTCACTCGCCAAAGTAGGATTGCCTGGGTTGGAGTGAGTGTGTTCGCTCCTAGTTCTCCTCCGTCATGCCCTTCGACATGGCTTCCCCGTAAGCCGATTCGACCCGGGCGTCGATGACGGCATATCGGTCGCTTGCCTCTGATGTCTGTTAGTGGCTAGCAGCGGATACCCAAGCTAAAAGCTCTGGCGGTCCGCCTTGAGTCCACAAACGGATGATTTGTGGCTAGTCGATCAAGTTCGGCTTGTGATCCGAACCTGACCTTTCAGTTAGATCATATTGTCGAAAATTTTTGACATCTCTCGACGGTCCATTATCGAAATAATTGTCAGGATATACGCGAGGTCATTGTTCTCTCCAAAAAACGGCAATCGCAAAACGTGTTCTGGATATCGAACGCCTGCAGCACCTGTAAATTCAGCATAGTAAAATCGCGGCGCCTTCGCGTCTATTACGGGATAGAGGGTATGCTCTATAAATTGCCGCAGGTCCGGTGAAGTGTACTCGAATGGATTTTTGCCAGTCATATCGAAGGGGGAGGACCAGCGTAGCCCAGAGCCCCAATATACGTACTTAGCCTTGGCTAAGTCACCTGAATAACTCATTACCATTGTGTCGGCAGCCAGAGATGGAGGAAGCCTGAGAATAAACTCGATGCCTGGCCACTGGGGACACGCCTGAGAACTCTTAGGGAGGGCGTCCCAAGCCTCGTATGCGTTGCGGAATTCCAATAGCTGTACTTCTTCAATCGGCACTTCGCGAAAACGTATTCGAGCACTCAGTTCATGAAACGGCATTGATATTCCCGGCGAAGCATAAGGGTATAAGTGCTGTCGGACCTTCTAAGAGCTCAAACGCCGATGGTAATTATTTAGCTTAAAGGATCAGCGAATGCCCCTAAGCGCATCAATCTTATTCTATTGGAAAAACTGAATATTCTCATGTTAACTTTCGGATATTGAAGACACAACATACGTCTATTCCCTTCTTCCTAGGACCCAGGCGGACAGATTTCTTAACTATCCGTGTGGTTTCGGTTAAATAAGCAAGATCAGGTCAGTGAGCCACTTCGGGCTTAACGATCATCGGCTTTGTCCGCCAGATCATTGTGCGCAGGTCCGCACGCTCTAACACGGTTGCCTCTGGATATGCGGCGAGTTTCTGCAACATCATACGTGCTCCGCACTGGTGGTACAGTGGGTTTCGATGGTGGTCAGTTTTCTTTCAAGGTCGTCCGCAGCACGTCGGCGAAGGCGCGGGCATGTGCACTTGAAGGCCGGTTCGCGGCGCGGAATAGCCTGAGATCGTAGGGCACTTTTGGCTCGAACCGGCGGATCGCAATGCCCTCGCCGGCAAAAGCGCGGGCGGTGACGGGGTCGAGCACGGAAACGCCGACCCCTTTTGCCACAAGGCCACAGATCGGCCCTGAGTATGAGCTGTCGAAGACGACGTTGGGTACAACACCGGCGGCCTCGAATGACTGCAGAATGCGTTGCTGCATCAGGCTGTATTCGGAAACCATCAGCACCGGTTCGCCATTCATGTCCTTCGGTCCGACGACCTTCTTGCGAGTAAGCGGATGCTTTGTGGGCATGACGGCGACGACGCGAAGTTCCGGCAAAGGCAAAATCTCGATACCGCCCGTCTGTGGTGGTATGACGGCGAGGCCGAGGTCCGCCGTGTGCGTTGTTACAAGGTCGGTCACTTCGGGCGACGGTACGCTGTCGAGTGACACCGTGACATCCGGCCATTCGCGACGAAATGCCACGATTGCATCGGGTATCGCGAAGAACGACGGCGCCAGCGACGCGGCAATGTTGATCCGTCCGCTCCGGTTCCGTTTCAGGTCGCTGGCGAACAGTGCCACCTGATCGAGGCCGTGAAAGCTGCGTTCCACCTCCTGGTAGAGGGCCGCCGCGTCCGGTGTTGGCGCGATGGAGACCCCTTCGCGGACGAACAGCGACAGGCCGGTCTCCGCCTCCAAGTCGCGGATCAACCGGCTTACGGCGGGTTGCGTAATATTCATTAGGTTGCCGGCCGCCGTCATGCCGCCGGTTCGGTAGACGGCACGGAACGCTTCGATCTGGCGCAGGTTGAGGCGCATGCGCTGGTTCCAATACATAACATTTAGTTATGGAATACGCAATAATCCAAATTTGACATTGTGACCAGACCGACGTTGAGTGCTGGGCAGGAGGAAACAAAACCATGCCCATCAAAGTTACCCCGATTCATCCGACATTCGTGGCGAAAGTCGAAGGCGCCGACCTGACCCGGCCGACCGATGACGCAACCGCTTCCGAATTGCACGCCGCTATCGATACGCACGGCGTCCTCGTTTTCCCTGGCGACAAGTTGACCGAAGACCAGCAGGTCGAGTTCGCGTCGCTGTTCGGCCCTCTCGACGCGCGTAACGGTATCATTCAGACCGGCATCAAGCAGCGCATCAGCGAACGCCTGGTTGATATCTCGAATATCGACGACAAGGGGCAGTTGCTCGATCGGCGGGACCGGCGTCGGATGGGGAGCCTCGGCAACCAGCTCTGGCACACGGACGCCTCGTTCAAGGCGACGACCGCGAAATACTCGCTGCTCCACGCACACACGGTGGTGAGCGAAGGGGGTGAGACCCAGTATGCCGACATGTGTGCGGCCTACGAGGCGTTGCCGCAGAAGATGAAAGACAGGATTGCCGATCTCGAGGCGGAGCACTCGGTGATTGCCTCCCGCGCCTCGATGGGGTTCACGGATTTCAGCGACGAGGAACGCGCGGCCCTGCCGCCGCAGATCCGTCCGCTGGTGCGCACGCTTCCGTCGGGACGCACATCGCTGTACCTGGCATCGCATGCGTCTCACATCATCGGCTGGCCGGTGCCGGAGGGACGCATGCTGCTGCGTGACCTGATGGAACATGCGACCCAGCGCGAATTCGTCTACACCCACGAATGGCAGGCCGGCGACCTGGTTATGTGGGATAACCGCCGCACGATGCACCGGGCGCGCCCGTTCGACGAGAGCGAAGCACGCGACATGCGCCGCGCGACGGTGATGGATCCGGACTGGCTTTCGGACCGGCGGGACCTGGCAGACGTTGGGTAATCCGGACAAGGGGGATTGGAGGATACAAGCTACGTCGGTCCCGAGTGGCGAGATGGCAGCGCCGATTATACCAATTGTCCTGATTGAAACTTGTCCGGATTGAAATTAATCCGGACATCTGTCCGGAAATAACTAGACGCAAATGGTCTCAATGGGACGATCGGCAGGCAAAACAGTAACCAATTGCACTGAATGGGCAGAAGTTCTCTCCCTTCACACGGGCGGGGGCGTAGATTCAATCCCTGTCGCGCCCACCATTTTCTCGAATATTATTAATCCGCTGCCTCATGTGCGCCGAGAAAGAACGCAATCGTATCTGCAATGGCACATGCGATGGTCAAAGCCGGGAGGAGGCTGAATTAGAAGAATGCACTCGATTTTACCAACGCTCTGCAAATGAAAATGAATGACAACCTGCACACGCTGTTAAGCGATCGTGCAATAGCATTTCATCAGGAGAATTTGGTAATCAACGGTAGCTTAGGAGCTACGCTGAAAGCCATGTCCGGTTGAAGCGTTGCACCGCGTACGGCCCGAGTGCCGTGAAGCGAGCGTCCTGCTCGGAAATGAGTGATTTCGCTCTGGTAATGAGGCTCTCCGGGTTTGTGTCGGGCCAATCGCCGGTATCGATGCGTTCCACCATAGTCTCGATGGCAGCCGCGCTTTCAGCTGCCAGGAAGTTGCAGTGTCCCGTTGATTTCACGAACGCAATTCGGGCCATGTCAGTATTGCCCTTGTCCTCAAGGGCATCAGCGTAACCCTGAACGAGCGAATACGGCACCTGATAGTCCCCGACCATATGGAGCCTTAGGACCGGGATCTTTGGATCGCCGTAAATGTTCCGGCCCGGCTGCTTCCAGAATGCGAGCGCGTGATCGGAGGCTTCGATCCGTGGCGAGTCGTTGATCATCGCAATGTCGCTCTCCAGATTGAGACCCGATTTCTCATAAAGGTCTTCAACCGCACTTTTGAATGCCGGTGCGGCATTGGAGAAGTAGTCCCGGTAGTCGACGCCGTCGTTCCACGACAGCTGTTGGCCCTGTGCCGCGTTCTCGAACATGATCCGCGCTTCGCCCCCTGGGCTTTGCGCCATCTGTATCGCCGACAGAAATATGGATTCCTGCAATGCATCGGCGTCGTCGAAATCAGGTTCCGGCGAGTCGAACCCCAGCCACGGCGACCATTGCCCGATGGCGAAGGCGAGGGCCATGCGCGCCTTTCCGTCCGGCGTTTCGTACGCAGCCTGAAAGGCGTTGCGCCAGGCGTCCGGCAGCTTGCCGTGCATGCCGTGGGCGTTCGGGTTGGCGCTGCCGTCGTTCGGCAGGTTGGTAATCCTGAGGTCGTCCGCATCGCCGAAACCCGCTTTGACGTAGTACTCGGTCAAAAGCGTCTTCAGCGCGAGCCATCCGTCCAGGAACGTGTTCATCAGCCAGACAGGCGTGTGCGTGCCCTTGGCGATCGCACCGTCGATGCGCTCGTTAAATGCTTCGGCGACGGCGAGCGCAACGTGTCCGCCACCCGAACAGCCGTACTGCAGCACGAGTCTGGGCTTGCCCCATTCAGCTTCGAAAAGATCAAGAACGATGTCGAGGTTTTGGATTTCGCGGACAGGGTCGTACTGCCATTGCCGAAGCCGGTGCCGTTCCGTCCCCGCGACGGCGTAGCCGCGGTGCACCATATCCTGGAAACGGTCCGTACGGACCGGATCCGCCGATCCGCTGACGAGATCGAGATCGCGGATGAGAATGCCATTCCAGTCATGTGGCGTGCGGATCAGGTAGACGGTCCCGTCGGGCAGTTGGCCGCGTCGCTCCAGATAATGCTCAGCTGCGTTCACCGCGCTCTCCCCCAAGTCGTTCGTCATTGGTTCAATCTTCTTCGGTCATGCCTTTGGACATGGCTTCGGCATATCCCGGTTCGACCCGTGCGTCGATCAAAACGCAGGCGCCGTTCTGAACTTTCTCAATGCCATCAGCAATCGCTTTGGCCAAATCTTCGGCCGATGAGATGGGGCCGATACCGGTGAGCCCCTGAGCTTCAGCCAAGGCGGCGAAATCGAGGTCCGGTCCGGTAATTGCCTGACCGATCCATTTGTTCTCAACCGGGCGGCTCCTGATTTTGGCGACTTTCTCCTGGTGGACTTCGTCGTTGTAGTAAGAACGGTTGTTGCAGACAATGACCAGCATCGGGATCTGATATCGCGCCGCCGTCCAGAGTGCCGAGATCCCCATCA
Organism: Rhodospirillales bacterium; assembly: GCA_965227245.1. Taxonomy (GTDB): domain Bacteria; phylum Pseudomonadota; class Alphaproteobacteria; order Rhodospirillales; family Casp-alpha2; genus UBA4479. The sequence goes on from OZ245728.1 coordinate 1,285,189, forward strand.
TCGTGTCGCCGTCACCAAGAACGGCAACCGGCAGGCGGTCGCTGTCACGAAGGGCGAGGGCGGCACCGACCATCATACCCGGACCCGATCCGATCCCGGCGCCACCGTCGTAGCCGAGGTAATCGAGCGGATGCCGGAAATGCCAGAACCCACCGTCCCACCCGAGGGGTAGGCGCACCAGTGTCGTCAACGTGTCGCCAAGGCCCTCGCCGAGTGCTGCCGCGAAGCGCTGCATAGTCAATGGTTCGGCCCCCGGCGTGAACGGCACACGCGGCGGGGAAGGGAGCGCTTCGGGCGCCGGGGTGGCGTTTATATCCAGGGTTTCGGCAAGAGCTTCGATGCAGTTCTCGGGCGTCGTGGCGATGTGAAGCGAAGCCTGCACGGGGCCGGTATGGTCGAACGACCAGCCGTTTGCCAGATGATGATCGATGGAAATATTTACCACCGGCGCATTCACCTGCGCCTGTTTGATCGCGCCCATGACGTCCACCCAGTCGAAGGCGACGATCAGGTCCGCCTCCTGCAACGCTCTGACCTGGGGATCGGACAGAAAAAATGACGGCGGCCCGACGTGTTGAGCATGATCAGTGGGGAACACCGCACCCGTCTTGATATCCGTGACGACCTTGGCATCGAAATGCTCGGCCAGTGCGACGCGCAGCGCCCAGTCTTCGGCCGATCTCGACATACGGCCCATCATGAACACGGGTTTCTTCGCCGTTTTTAGGTGGCGGCAGAGTTCCTCGATCTGAGACGGCGATGCGATGGGGGCATCCGGTACAGGGAAGGTATCGGGATCGGGCAGCGCAGGCATTTCCGCATGCGCCGCTTCCTGCACGCTGACGTCGAAGCAGACGTACGTGGGTGCATGCGGCGCGGTTTTGGTGGACGCGGTGGCCCGTGCCATCGCAACCAGCGAGGCGTTCAAGCTTGCCGGCTGCTCATCCCATTTCACGTACGGGCGGATGATGGCGGCCTGATCCCGTGACGTGTGAATCCAGTCGATCCACGGGCGGCGCAGGTCGGCATCGACCGGGCCGGTGGCGCCAAGAATGAGCATCGGCACCCGGTCACACCACGCATTATAGATCGCCATCGACGCATGCATGAGGCCTACGTTGGCGTGCAGAATAACCGCCATCGGCTCGCCCATGACCTTGGCCCAGCCGTGCGCGATGGCGACGGCGTGTTCCTCATGAAGGCAGAGCAGCATCTTCGGATCGGTATTGCCGAGGTAATTTACGAGGCTGTCGTGCAGGCCACGAAAGCTCGAACCCGGATTGAGCGCAACGTACTCGACATCAAGCTTGCGGAGCATTTCTGCCATCGCGTCGCTGCCCCAGACCCCGTTTTTGTCAGTCGATGCCGGACGTTCCTCGGGCGTTTCGCTTTTCGTGTCTTTCAACTTTGTTATCCTTCGGTCTTGTTTAATTGGGCTCGCCTTGCAATAGAGTTAGATGTCTAAATTCTAATCGAGATTAGTTGTTCTGCCATGTAGGCTGATTGAGCATGGTGCCGCCGGACGCTCGAATGCGCGGAAATAAGAACAACCACCGCTGAAAGATGATCATGGGTGCTGAAGATTTGATGCCATCGCGACACGCGGCTACCGAGGCAGAGCTAGAGGAGCTGAAGTCGTACGAGGATGAGCGTATCGCGCACCTCGTGAGGCTGTGCGCGCGTGGTTTCAACCGCTCGCTGGCGCGTCGCTTGGCCCAGCACGGCATTACGTTCGGCCAGTGGGTGTATCTACGGATCCTCTGGAAACGGGAAGGTCTCACCCAGCGGCAGCTAAGCGAGATCGCAAACCTGACCGAGCCGACGACGCATACGGCGTTAACAAAACTTGAAAGACTGGGGATCATCGAACGCAAGACCCTCGCGCCGAATCGCAGACGGCAATGTGCGTTTCTGACCCAGCGCGGACGGGAGTTGCAGGAAGAACTCGAACCCCTCGCCATTGAATCCAATGATGTCGCTCTGGTCGGAATCCCGCCCGAGCGCCGCGAACAGCTTCGCGAAGACCTCATCACCATATTGGACAACCTTGCCGACGACGAAGCCGAGGCAGAGGCACAGGGGCTCAAAGTCCCGGCGACCCGCTCGAGCATGTTCGAGTAGGCGGCCCCACCTGCGCTTCTCCGATACGTCCCTCGTGCTTCTGGGGGCACCATCACACCGGTCAGAGGCTGTAGGCTTCGTAGGTTGCCGGGTGGAAGATTTCCTCAACACTCATGCGGCGGTCAGACAGTCCCTGATTGTGATGCAGTTCAAGGAATGCATCCAGCACACGCTCATTGCCGGGTACGCCATAGGTCCATATTTCAGGCCCGATAAGCCGACGCGCAGCGGTTAACGTGTCTTCAACGAACGGCATCGTCACTTTCGTGGCGGACGTGTCCTGCAACGCTGTTTGTGCCATCGCTTTCGCCTGCGAAAACGCCTTCAGCAATGCCCCCGGCAGCCATGGGTTGGCCTCGGCGAGATCTTTCTTCACGCCGAGCACGTGCATGATGGGGAAAATGCCGGTCCGCTCGAAGTGTTCGGAAGCGGCCTTAAAGCCGTCATCGAAGAGCCGGCCGACATTCGGGTGGCCTTCGTCGAAGCAGCGTAGTGAGCGCGGGCCGATAAAGCCATCGATCTCCCCGTTGCGCAGCATCTCATCGAGCGTCTTGCCCTCAGGTGCGGCTTCCATCGTTACGTCATCGGGCACTTTGACGGCGATCTTCTCGGGGCGGCCTGCGGTATGCATGCCGCCGCGCACCCAGATGATGTCGGATTGTTTGACGCCATAGTCTTCCAGAATGCCGCGCGCCCAGACATTCGCCGTCAATTGCCACTCGGCAACCCCGATGCGGCGTCCCTTGAGGTCGGCGGGTTCCTTGATCCCGGTATCCGTGCGGATGTAGACGGAAGAATGCCGGAACGCCCGTGACAGAAACACCGGGACGGCGACATAGGGGCTTTCACCCTTGGAATGCTTCACGCAGTAAGATGAGAACGAGAGTTCACTGATATCGAACGCCTCGTGCCGGAATGCGCGGAAGAACATCTCTTCCGGCGTCAGCAGCATCGTCACCGGATCGACGCCGTCGATTTTGACACGCCCGTCGTGAATCGGCCGCGTGCGGTCGTAGTCTCCCATGGCGATTGATAGTCTCAGCGTTCCCATGATTGTTTCCTCTTTTCGTTGTTAGGATTGGTATCGAAGGATGATGTGCCTGTCCTCGCGCGCGCTCTCGAGGATCGCGTGACAGACTTCAAGGCTCGCGCGTCCCCATGTGCCCGCCTGTAGTGGCGGCGCGTCGTTGCGGATCGCCTCATAAAGACCTTTGAGAACTTCGGCGCGCGGCGACGGGTCGGCAGGGGTGGGGATAAATGTTCTTTCAGTGTCGGCCCATACTTCTATGCCCTTGGGTGTCAGGCGCAGGTCCGCACGGTCGCAACTGACGACAATCGGCCCGAAGTGCTCGGCGTTGGGTGCCATCGCAGGGGTCTCGGACGATCCGAAGGTGCGCGTCGATTTGAGCGCGGCTTCTTCTTCTGGCGTCGACACCGATGCCAGGGCGCGGCGCGCAGCACCGTATTTGGACATGTCCTTCGGCGTGCCCAGTTCACCTATTTCGTCCTGCAAAGCGTCGCTGTCATAGTGCGCATAACCGGAATAGACGAGGTTCGCGAAGCGGCCATCATCGAACTGGATCAAGGCCGCATAGGCACCCTCCGTCGGGCGTGCACTGTCCCAGGCCCCAGTCATCGCGGAAACGGCGAGCGCTGTCCCGCCCATCAGGACGCGAATGACATCGATCTGATGGATGGCCTGGCTGAAGATCACGCCGCCGCCCTGTTCGGTGACCAGTTCTTCGGGGCGGCGCGGGCGATATAGGAAGTCGGTATAGTTCAGGCCATGCGCCATGCGCGCTTTGCCGAACCGGCCTTCATCGATTAATGCGCGGGCGGCGAGTACGGGCTGGTCGAAGCTGTGACTGGGACCGGTAATCAGGTAGACGCCTGCGTTCTTCGCAGCGTTTACGATGGCCGTCGCGTCTTCCATCGAGACGGCAAGCGGCTTTTCGATAAGCAGATGTTTGCCACCGGCAGCAAGGAGTTCCGCGTGTTCCCGGTGCATTTGATGCGGTGTCGCGATGTAAACCGCCTCTACATCAGGATCAGCCGCCAACTGTTCTATGGTCTCGTGTGCGTTTCCGCCGAATTGCGACAGGAATGCCTGCCGCGAATTCTCGCGCGGCGCGGCGCAGGCGACGATGTCAATACGCAGATCAGCCAGCAGACTCGGCAGGGTAAGCATAAATCCGCGACCGAGCCCGGCGATTCCGAGTCGGATCGGGTCAGAGGTCAATGGTCAGGTCTCCGCTTTTCGCGCGCGAGACACAGATCATGATGTGATCGGCCTTTTCCTCGTTCATCAGAACCATGTCCCGGTGATCGACGTCGCCGGAAACAAGTGTGCATTTGCAGGTGCCGCACGTGCCGCTTTCGCAGGAGCTTACGGTCTCAATGCCCGCGTCGCGTAAGGCTTCCAAAATTGTCCGGTCCGCGGGGACTTCAATCGTCTGACCGGTGTCTGCGAGGGTGACGTTAAATGCTACATCATTGTCCCGGACAACCTGGATCGGATTGAAATCCTCGAAGTGGACCCGTTCATCCGACCAGTGACCGGTAAGGGCCTTGATTTCCTCCATCAGGCCCGCCGGACCACAACAATAGATGTGCTCGCGTCCGGGCTTCTCGAGACGATCCCAAAAATCGTAGGCGTCGTCGGGGTCGCCCTGGTCGTGGTGGATCGTTGCGTTTCCGAAGTTGCGAACGTCCTCAAGGTAGGCCGTTCCCTCCTCGGAACGGGTGCAATAGATCACCTCGAACGGCTTTCCGATCTTCGTGAGGTATTTCGCCATCGAGTAAATTGGCGTGATGCCGATTCCGCCGGCGATCAGAAGATACTTCTCTCCGTCGACGAGTTCGAATTCGTTGAGCGGCGCTTCAATGGAGAGAGAACTGCCTTCGACGGCATCTTCATGCATCGACGAAGAACCGCCGCGTGACTCGGCTTCGCGTTTGACGGCGATGACATATTCCGTCGGCGCGCTGCCGTCGTTGACAAGCGAGTACCGCCGCATCGCGCCGCTGGGTGTTTCCACCGTTATGTGGGAACCCGGCGTGAATTTCGGGAGTTCCATGTCGGTCGACGGTACGAGTGTGAACTCCTCGATCTCAGGCGTGAGCTGCCTTCGCGCCGCGACTTTCATGTCAATTCTGTCTGTGGGCGTTTCCAAATTTTCCCCCCTTGTCATAAGCCGAAGCCTTATGATATTAGATTTCTAAGTTTACATATTAGATATCTAAGATATCTGTCAAGAACGTGCTCAAACGGTGAGTTGAGCCAAAGTCTGGTGGGAGGCATTTATGCTGACGAGAGAAGAAAACGATCTTCTGACCATTGTTGAGGGCGATGCCCCGATGGGCACGCTGATGCGCCAGCATTGGGTCCCGGTTTGCCTTTCCGAGGAAGTGGCCGAGCCTGATGGGACGCCGATCCTGATCGAGGCGATCGGACGCCGTTATGTTTGCTTCCGCGATACCGATGGCCGGCTTGGTCTGTTGGACGAGCTTTGCCCGCATCGGAAGGCGTCGCTCGTGTTCGGCCGGAACGAAGAGTGCGGACTGCGCTGCCTCTATCACGGCTGGAAGTTCGACGTTGAAGGCAACTGCGTTTCGATGGCGTCTGAGCCTGAAGAATCGCCGATGCACGGCACCGTTAAGCACAGATCATATCCCGTCCATGAATGCGCCGGCTTTGTCTGGGCGTGGCTCGATACTGAGCGCGAGGCGCCGGAGTTCGATCGTCCCGCATTCTCGCCGGATGACGAGACGATGGTCTCGATCCTGAAAATTCGCATCCCGGCCAACTGGGCACAGATCACCGAAGGTCAGATCGATAGTGCGCACTCGTCGTCGCTGCACTCATCCGACATGGTACCGGCGCGTGTTCAGGGCGCTGCCGCTGACGATGCGTCCTGGTACCGGCCGTCGACGGACAAGTCGCCCCGGATGCAGACGGAACGCACGTCTTATGGATTCCATTACGCTGCCATCCGCAAGCCGATCAAGAAGGCGGCGACGCACAGTTACCTTCGGATCACGGAGTTCATTGCGCCCTTCACGTCGCTGATTCCGCCGAACAGCTCGTATAACGTCGCCACGGTGATCGTGCCGATCGACGACGAAACGAGCCATTTCCACTTTATTGCCTGGGGTGGCACGCAGTGCCCGAGCACAGAGCAGTGGCGCAAGTTCAACCACGCTCAGAAGGGCATCGACGTCGATGACCGATGGGTCCCCAAGCGCTGCATGGAGAACAACTTCTTGCAGGATCGAAAGGCCATGAAGCTCGGCAATTTCACCGGTGTCGAAGGTATTCCGAACCAGGATCTGGTGATGTGGGTTTCAATGGGGCCGCGCGTCGACAGATCGACAGATCTTCTCGGTTCGTCGGATATCGCGATCGTCGAGTTCCGTAAGCTGATGAGCGAAGCTGCGCGCGATGTCGCAGCCGGGAAACCGGCAATCGGAACCGTGGAGCCGCGTGTTCCGCAGGTCACGATTTCGTCGAAGGAAGGTGTTTATTCGAAAGAGGATGACTGGCGATCGATCGGCCTCGACGACAACGCCACCGCAGCCGAATAACAGCAAGCATAACAGTTCAAACAACTGCCGAGGCAGTCGGTGAAAGCACTGATGCCTCGGTCAAAAACAAAAGCGTCGAAAAAGACGTGACTCACAGGGTAGGTGAAATGAGGAGACTCCAGTGCTTGAAAGCGCTCAAGAAGCCATAGGGCGTGCATTACCGAAAATTCGGTTGGAGCAGTATATCGGTGGCGAATGGCACAATGGTGGTGGTGCGGACCGCCCGGTCATGTCGCCGTCTGACGGCAAGTTGCTTGCCGTTGTTTCGGATGCCGATGCGGATGACCTGCAACGTGTCGTCGATGCGGCGGCGGAGGGGCAGCGCGCCTGGCATCTCGCAGGGCCCGGTGCACGCGCGGCAGCATTGCGCGAGGCAGCGGCGCGTCTTCGCGCACATGCGGACGAGTTGGCGCTTATCGATGCGCTCGACAGCGGCAATCCCATCACGGGTATGAAGTTCGATGTCGCGCTGGGCGCGATGCTGATGGATTACTTTGCGGGCGTCGCGGCAGAGGCCAAGGGCGAGACGATCCCGCAGCGTGACGGCAAGATTACCTATGTGACACGCGAGCCGCTGGGCCTGGTTGCCCGTCTGGTCGCCTTCAATCATCCGCTCCTGTTTGCCGCGGCCAAGATGGCAGCGCCACTGGCTGCGGGGAATGCCGTCATCGTCAAGCCGTCGGAAGAAACACCGCTTTCCGCTATGAGGCTTGCAGAGATCGTCGGCGACGTATTTCCAAAGGGCGTGTTCTCTGTCCTGACAGGCGGGCCGGAGCTTGGTGCAGCCATATGCAAGTGTCCGGCGGTATCTGCGGTCAGTCTGATCGGCAGTGTCCCGACGGGTAAAGCGATCCTGAAGGGTGGCGCAGATACGCTGAAACGCACTCAGCTTGAACTGGGTGGGAAAAACGCACTGGTCATTTGTCCGGATGCAGATGTCGACGCGGCTATCGCCGGGGCGGTGAAGGGCATGAACCTCGGCTGGACCGCAGGGCAATCCTGTGGTTCCACGAGCCGTGTCCTAGTGCACGAGAGTTTGCACGACCGCGTTGTCGACGGTATCGCCCGCGCATTCGACGCTGTTCAGTTCGGCGACCCGACCGATGACGCGACCGAGATGGGCTGCCTCTCGACACGCGGACAATACCAAAAGGTGCTCGACTATATCGAACTGGCCTCTTCGGAAGGGGCCACCATCGCCGCCGGTGGCAAGCCGGAAGGCGTTTCTGCAGAAGGATTTTTCGTCCGGCCGACGCTCGTCACGAACGTCAAGCCGGACATGAGAATTGCTCGTGAGGAGGTCTTCGGACCGGTGCTGTCAGTCCTCTCATGGACCGACGAGGTTGAGATGCTCGACATCGTCAATGGTCTGGATGTCGGACTTACAGCATCGGTCTGGACACGGGATCTCGACACGGCAATGCGCCTGACGAATCGAATCCAGGCCGGATACGTCTGGGTCAACGATTCAAGTGATCACTATCTCGGCGCACCGTTCGGTGGGTTCAAAAGTTCTGGCCATGGTCGTGAAGAATGCCTGGAAGAGCTGCTCGCCTACACCGAACAGAAAACGGTCACGATCGTACCCACAGGGACAATCTGAATCACAACCAAATGAATGGGAGACTCACCATGAAATTCAAAGCACTTGCCATCGCACTCTGCGTTGGCCTCTCGGCCGGGGTGGCGCAGGCCGACCCGGTCAACCTGACGCTTTCCGGCGGTAACCCGGGCGGCCTGTGGTCGTTGCTCGGCGCTGGAATGGACAAGGCGGCCAAGGCGTCCAACAAGGACTCCGTCATTACTTACCAGGCGACAGGCGGCGGTTTTGCCAACATCGGCCTCCTTGGTGCCAACAAAACCGACCTCGGCATGGTCCATGACGCGGAAGTGAACCTCGCGCTGAGCGGGCAGCCGCCGTTCAAGGCGCCGGTCAAGAACATGATGGCCATCGGTTACATGTACAACTGGGCGCCGATGCACTTCTTCCTGAAGAAAGATCTCGCGGAGAAGTATAATATCGACAGCCTGGACGATATCGCGACGTCGAAAGCACCGCTGACGATCGGTATCAACCGGTCCGGCAACATCACGAGTAACGTTGCCGTGTTCATGCTCGCGCAGGCCGGTCTGACGGAAGAAACGCTGACCGCCAACGGTGGTAGCTTCGTCCGCGCAGGTGCCAACGAACAGGGCGACCTGATGAAGGACAACCGCATCGATATGGCGACCAACGGGATATTTATTCGGCACTCTTCGTTCCGCGCGATCGACGAGAACGTTGATGTCATCCTCCTCACGGTTCCGGATAACGTGATCGCGGCGACGAACAAGGAGTTCGGCACCTCGACCTACACGATCCCGGCCAAGAGCTACTCCAAGCAGACCGCGGACGTGAAAACGATGGCGCTGGGTGCAATGGTCGTGACGACCGACAAGTTGTCGGACGCTGCGGCTTATGAACTCGGTAAGTCCTTTGCCGCGAACATTGACGAGATCCGTAATGTTCACAAGGCGATGCGTCAGCTGAATACTGAGATCCTGGTCAGCCAGACGGTTCTTCCCTTCCACCCGGGTGCCGAGCGCGCCTACAAAGAAGCGGGCATCCTTAAGTGAGAATCTCTCTTCTCGCAACGGGTCGGCGGCGCACCTTCAAAGGTGCGCCGTTGACGCTCCTGACCGTTGTTGCCGCCGCATTTGCCTGTTGGGTGATCTACGCGAATATTTTCGTGATCTCCGATCCGCTTGTACTCGGAATTCTATTCGTGTCGAGCGTCTATACGCTGCTTTTTCTTGTCATCGGACATTCGCCGAGGGCATCAGACAAGCCGACGATATTCGATTACGCGATGTCGGCTCTCAGTCTCGCGGCAGGTGTGTTCTTCTTTATTAATGCGAAGGACATTGCGGACCGGATATCTCTTCTTGATGCATTTACCCCGTCCCAGTTCTTTTTTGGGACATCCCTAATGATTTTGACGTTGGAAGCAACGCGGCGTACGACAGGACTTGGCCTGACGGCGGTCGTCGGTGTCTTCCTGATCTATAACCAGTTTGGATATTTGCTGCCGCCACCTTTTGGCCACGGCATCTCTGAGTTTTCATATCTGCTCGATATTCTGATTTTCACGACGGACGGACTGTTCGGCGTGCCAGTTCAGGTCGTTGCCAGCTACGTATTCCTGTTCGTGCTTTTCGGCACGTTGTTGTCAAAAGCTGGCGGAGGCGATTTCTTCTTTGACCTTGCGGCGTCTCTGACCGGGAAAAGCCCTGGCGGTCCGGCGAAGGTCGCGATTATCTCCTCCGGTCTTTACGGCACCATGTCCGGTAGCCCCACGTCCGATGTGGTTGCGACCGGGTCGATCACAATCCCGATCATGCGCAAGCTTGGATACTCGAAACGCTTTGCGGGAGCCGTCGAAGTGGCTGCATCGACAGGTGGCAGCGCGATGCCGCCGATCATGGGCTCGGCCGCCTTTATCCTGGCCGAATATACGGGCACGCCGTACCGCGAGATCGTGTACGCCGCCATTATTCCGGCGCTTCTTTATTATCTGGGTGTGTTCCTCCAGGTGCACTTGCGCTCCGTCAGATACGATTACCGGCCATACGAGGACGCCGTGCCGCCGCTTTCTCAGACACTTAAAGCCGGTTGGCCTTATCTGGTTCCGATCGCGATCATTATTGCCGTGCTGATGGCGGGGTATTCGCCTGTCTTCACGGCTGGCGCCGGGACGTTGGCCGTTGTGGTCGCCAGTGCCTTCACCAAACGCACACGCATGACGCTTTGGCAGATTGTTGAAGGCATGGCGGAGACCACCCTTCGTATCCTGCCCGTGGCGGGGGCATGCGCGGCCGCGGGTCTTGTCATCGGTGGTTTGTCGATGACCGGCCTTGGCATGAAGTCAGCGAACGTGATCGTGACCGTCACGTCCGGTATCGACGTGATGACGCTGGTGGTCGCCGCATTCGTCACCATCATTCTGGGTCTCGGGATGCCGACGCCGTCTGCCTATATTCTGGCTGCCGTGCTTGTCGGGCCCGCATTGGCGAAACTCGGCTATCCAGACCTTCAAAGCCACATGTTCCTTCTTTACTACGCGATCCTTTCGGCGCTGACGCCGCCGATTGCCGTGGCCGCGTTGGCGGCTGCAGCGATTGCCGAGGAAGACCCAATTATCATCGCGATTGGTGCGGTCAAGTTGGCGGCGGTGGGTTTCCTGTTGCCTTTCGTTTTCCTCTGGAACCCTGGAATCATGGGCCTCGCCGATCCCGTATCCGTGGCTTTGGCTATTGTAGGCGGCATAAGTGCTGTTTCTGCGATTGCCGTTTCGTTCGAATGGGTGAAACTGCCCGGTGGACCGAACATGCTGTGGCCCATTCGGATGCTGTTGTTCGCATCGGCCGTTGCAGCCGTAGCGCCCATGGTCCCGCTTGCCCTGATCGGCATTGGCGTGATTGCCACGATTTTGGGTGGCTCCTACATTTATTCGCGTCGTCATTCCGAGGATAACGACGCGATCGCAGCTAAGTAGGAGGGCGCCTTCAATGCCTATAACGTCCTTTTGGAGTTTGCTTTCTACTGACGCAAACGCTCCAACGCGTTCGATAGCCTGGCGGAATTCTGTATGAAACTCGAGCGCGAAAACGCGACTATTGAGGTTCTTGATGAAGGACCTGAAGACGGCCCAGTTGTTGTCTTCGCCAACTCACTGGGGACGTCACTCTCGTTATGGGACAAGCTTTGCGAGAGGCTGCCTTCGTCACTTCGCTGCGTGCGCTTTGATCTGCGTGGTCATGGCGGCTCTTCGGTGCCGGATGAGCCATTCGGCATGGAGGATCTGGTCGGGGATGCCGAGGGTATAATGGATGCGCTAGGCATCAAGGATGCCGCGTTCGTGGGACTTTCCATCGGCGGGATGATCGCACAGGGGCTGGCATCTAAACGTCCCGATCTTGTGCGGGTCGCGGTGTTTTCCAATACGGCGGCAAAGATCGGAGATCCAGACCTGTGGAATGACCGGATCAGGGCCATCGAGGCGCAAGGCCTGGAAGGTATCGCCGACGGGGTCATGGAGCGTTGGTTCGGCAAGGCCTTCCGTGCAACTGATGAGGTGAAATTCTGGCGACAGATGCTGGTCGACACCGATCCGCGCGGTTACATCGGTTGTTGCCGGGCGATCGCCGGCGCCAACCTTAGATCAAGCACAGCGGCACTGCGGTTGCCCGTTCTCGGGATCGCGGGAACGGCCGACCTATCAACGCCGCCGGAGGTCGTGACCGAGACCATTGCCTCTATCCCCGGTGCCCGGCTCGAGGTCATCAACGGGGCAGGGCACTTGCCCTGCGTAGAGGCGCCGGACAAGTACGCGAGCCTGATTATGCATTTTCTGGAGGAGACCAGCCATGTCTGAGCGTTTTAACAAGGGCATGGAGGTCCGTCGCTCGGTACTCGGGGACGCGCACGTCGACCGGGCGGAAGCGAACAAGACCGCGTTCGACGAACCTTTTCAAACGCTGATTACCGAAGGCGCATGGGGAACCGTTTGGGCGTCCGATGGAATCACCCCGCGGGAACGTTCCATGTTGACGCTGGCATTGCTGGCAGCCCTCGGCAACTTCGAAGAAATTCCGATGCACATCCGGGCCACGCTCCGGACCGGCGCAAGCAAGAGCGATATCCAGGAAGTCTTCCAGCATGTCGCGATTTATGCCGGTGTGCCGCGTGCCAACAATGCGCTTAGCCTGGCGAAGAAAACCTTTGCCGAAATGGAGGAAAATCAGCAATGAGCAACCGACAGCCTGCTGAAACCACGCCATTGATCCCACGCAATCGCGACGTCCATCCGGTCGCATACGACCCGAATTACAAAACAAGCGTGACACGGTCGCCGAACTTTCCGCTTCTGGCCATGGAAAGCACGGTCACCGAAGAAACGGGGCCGGTGTTCAATCAGAATAAACTGGGCCCGCTCGACAACAATCTGATCATGAACTGGACGCAAGGGAAGGCCCCCGCCGTCGGAGAGCGTATTCTGATGCATGGGCGGGTGCTGGATGAAAGCGGCCGCCCCGTGCCCAATACATTGATCGAGATATGGCAGGCGAACGCCGGGGGCCGGTATCGGCACATCAAGGATACGTACTTCGCGCCGCTGGATCCCAACTTCGGCGGATGCGGCCGAACCGTCACCGATGTGAACGGCCAATACCAGTTTCTAACGATCCGGCCCGGCGCATACCCTTGGCCGAACCGTGCGAACGACTGGCGGCCGATGCATATTCATGTGTCCCTGTTCGGCAGCGGGTTCGGTCAGCGGCTCATCACGCAGATGTACTTCCAGGGCGATCCGTTGATCGATCTGTGCCCCATCCTTTCGACCGTGAAAGATCGCACGCAGGTGGATCGCCTCGTTGCGCCGCTTGATCTGGCGAGCTCGAAGCCTCTCGACTTCCTTGCTTACCGCTTCGACATCGTGATGCGGGGGCGCCGACAGACCATGTTCGAGAACAAGCCGGAGGGGATGTAATATGGCACAGAAACTGGACATGCTGCAGGAAACTTCATCCCAGACGGCAGGCCCATTCGTGCATATCGGCATGGTCCCGACCTATGCGGGGCTGGGCGGTATATATGAGGAGGAGATCGGCGCCTCGACGATCTCGGATGGCGCAAAAGGGGACGTGATCGAGATCACCGGTACGATCATCGACGGTGCCGGCTTCGTGATGCGGGACGGCATGTTCGAGGCCTGGCAGGCGGATGCCAATGGCATCTATCCCGGTCAGGACGGCGTGGATCCGAATGTTTCCGGGTGGGCACGTGTGTGTGCAGACCCCGAAAGCGGCGAATGGACGCTTCGCACGATCAAGCCAGGTTCGAGTGTCAACCGCGACGGCAAAGAACAGGCGCCGCATATCGCGATCTGGGTCGTCGCGCGTGGCATCAACATTGGCCTACAGACCCGTATCTACTTTGACGACGAGGACAACTCCGGCGATCCGGTACTGTCCCGGATTGAACACAAGCATCGCATCGAGACGTTGCTCGCGAAGAAGACCGAAGATGGAAAATACCGTTTCGACATTCGCCTTCAGGGCGAGGGCGAGACCGTGTTTTTCGACATGTGAATCGTGCCGCGGATCGCGACCATTCTGATCGAGGCGGACGGATGATCTCAGTCTTTGAGCATCCCTGGCTTGGCGGGCTGTTCGCCGATGAGGCCAGCCGTGCGTTGTTCTCGGCAGATATTCAGTTGCGGCATATGCTTGAGATCGAGGCCGCATTCAGCCGTGCCCTGGGGCACGTCGGCAAAGGCCCCAGCGATGCAGCAGAGGAAACGGCACGCGCGATCGAGGGCGCCGAGATCGATCTTGCCGCGTTGCGTGACGAAACGGGCAAGGATGGTGTTGTCGTCCCGGCACTGGTGCGACAACTGAAGGCGCTGCCCGGTGTGTCCGCGGACTTGGTTCACAAGGGCATGACATCCCAGGATGTTATAGATACGTCGCTGTCTCTTACATTGAAGCATCTGACGGATATCCTGATTGCGCGTGTGGAGACGGCGGCGACGGAGGTCCAGGTGCTGAACAGGCGTTATGGTACGCGCCGCATCATGGGGCGGACCCGGATGCAGGCAGCTTTGCCTGTGCCGCTATCCCATCGCTTCAAAACGTGGGCCGACCCGCTGAAGGCTCATGCCGCGAGATTGGAAGCCCAGCGGTCGGGCGTCGAGTTGTTGCAGTTGGGCGGGCCTGTCGGCACGGCTGAGGAACTGGGCGACGAGGCCGGTGAGATTTCGAAATTCATGGCAGACGCACTTGGCCTCCAGTCAGTTGCTTCGTCATGGCATTCGCAACGTGACGGCATCGCCGAATACGCGTCGATGCTCTCGCTCATCTCCGGCTCGCTGGGCAAGATCGGGATGGATCTTTGCCTGATGGCCCAGCAGGGCATCGACGAAGCATCTTTCGCCGGTGGCGGCGGGTCTTCGGCGATGGCGCATAAGAACAACCCGGTGCTTGCCGAGCTTCTTGTCACGCTTGCCCGCTTCAATGCGACGCAGGTGTCGGCGATGCATCATGCGCTGGTGCATGAGCAGGAGCGCTCGGGTGCGGCATGGACGCTGGAATGGATGGTGCTTCCCCAGATGGCGGCGGCGACGAGCCTCGGCCTCGCCAAGGTGGTGGAGCTATTTGAAATGATTACCTCGCTCGGGTCCGATGAGACGCCGGGCCAACCGGCTTAGGAACGGACAGATGAACAAGACAATCGCAACCCTGGACGAGGCCGTGTCCGGCATCCCGGATGGCGCCGTGGTCATGATCGGCGGCTTCGGGGGCTCCGGCGCGCCGATCGAGCTGATCCATGCGTTGATCGACCGATACAGGAAGGACGGCAGCCCGCATGATCTGACGGTCGTCAACAACAACGCGGGCAATGGCTGCATCGGCATCGCCGCCATGATCGATATCGGCATGGTGCGCAAGATGATCTGCTCGTTTCCCAAATCCTCGGATCCGCGCGCCTTTACCGAGAAGTACCTGGCCGGCGAGATCGAGCTGGAGCTGGTGCCGCAGGGCACGCTGGCAGAGCGCATCCGGGCGGGCGGCGCCGGGATCCCGGCGTTCTATACGCCGACGTCCTTCGGGACGGAACTGGCTGAAGGCAAACCGGTGGAGGAGTTCGACGGCCGCATGTGCGTGCGGGAGAACTGGCTGAAAGCCGACTTTGCGCTGATTAAGGCAGATACCGCGGACCATCACGGCAACCTGACGTACCGTTATGCGTCTCGGAACTTCGGGCCGCTGATGTGCATGGCGGCGGGGCACACGATTGCTCAGGCAACCCGTATTGTCGCGCCTGGCGGGATCGACCCCGAAGCCGTCGTGACACCGGGCCTGTTCGTCGACGCCGTCGTCGAGGTTGCTGAGCCACAACAGGAAGAGGCGATGATCAGGGCGGGAGTGGCGTACGTATGAGCATGAAACTGAGCAATGCACAGATCGCCTGGCGTGCGGCGCAGGACATCGAGGACGGTGCCTACGTAAACCTCGGCATCGGCTTTCCGGAAATGGTGGCCAAATTTCAGGCCCCCGGCCGGCACGTGACCTATCACACCGAGAATGGCGTTCTCGGGTTCGGCGATGCGCCGCCTGAAGGCGAGGAAGACTGGGATCTGATCAACGCCGGCAAGAAAGCGATCACGCTCAAGCCGGGGGCGAGTTTCTTTCATCACGCGGACAGTTTTGCCATGGTCCGTGGCGGGCATCTGGATGTCGCCATTCTCGGCGCGCTGCAGGTGGCTCAGAATGGGGATCTCGCGAACTGGCGCGTCGGCTCGAAAGGTGTGCCGGCCGTCGGTGGGGCGATGGATCTCGTCCACGGGGCGAAACGCGTTGCCGTGATTACCGAGCATGTGACCAAGGACGGCGAGTTCAAGCTGGTCGACGAATGCACATTCCCGCTGACAGGGGTCAACTGTATCACGCGTGTCTATACCAGCCTTGCCGTCGTCGATATTTCGGACGGTCGCTTCGTGCTGCGCGAAAAGCTGCCGGGCATGTCCCTGGAAGAGCTGCAATCGTTCACAGGTGCGCCGCTTCACGTCGAAGGTGACGTCGGCGATCTTGAAGTGCCGGAGGTCTGAGAATGCGAGACGTATATATCTGTGACTACGTGCGGACGCCGATCGGCCGCTATGGCGGTGGGCTGGCCTCGGTTCGTCCCGATGATCTGGCCGCGATCCCGATCCGCGCGTTGCTGGAGCGCAATCCGTCTCTGAAGCCGGAAAAGATCGATGAAGTCTTCATGGGCTGCGCCAATCAGGCTGGTGAGGACAACCGCAACGTGGCGCGTATGGTCGCATTGCTCGCGGGCCTGCCCGCATCGGTGCCGGGGGTGACCCTGAACAGACTTTGCGGGTCCGGCATGGATGCCGTGGGCTCCGGGGCACGCATGATCATGTGCGGCGAGGCCGATATGGTCGTCGCCGGCGGTGTCGAGTCCATGAGCCGCGCGCCATTTGTCATGGGCAAGGCCGACAGCGCGTTTTCCCGCGCCGCAAACATCGAGGACACAACCATCGGCTGGCGCTTCGTAAACCCGAAGATGCGCGATACCTACGGGATCGATAGCATGCCCGAAACGGCAGAGAACGTTGCCGAAAATTTCCAGATTTCCCGCGACGATCAGGACGCTTTTGCCTTCCATTCGCAGGCCCGGACAGAACGTGCCGCCGCGTGGCTCGCGGGCGAAATCGTGCCGGTGACGATTCCTCAGCGCAAAGGCGATCCGGTCGTCGTTTCCGCCGATGAGCATCCACGCAGTGGGACGACGGTTGAGAAACTGGCGAAACTGCCGGCGCCGTTTCGTGAAGGCGGCAGCGTGACGGCGGGGAACTCCTCCGGCGTGAACGATGGGGCCGCGGCACTTGTTTTGGCCAGCGCGGACGCGGTTGAGGCGCATCGCCTCCGGCCAATAGCAAAGGTCACCGGCATGGCGACGGCGGGGGTCGAGCCCCGGATCATGGGATTCGGACCGGCGCCCGCTAGCCACAAACTCATGGAACGTCTGGGACTGAAGATCAGCGATTTTGACGTGATCGAGTTAAACGAAGCCTTCGCCGCCCAGGCGCTCGCAGTAACGCGGGACCTGGGTCTGCCGGATTTCGCGGATCATGTGAATCCCAACGGCGGCGCGATCGCACTCGGTCATCCGCTCGGTGCGTCAGGCGCGCGTCTCGTCGGGACGGCAGCGCGCATGCTTGGCGACGGGAACGGAAAACGTGCGCTATGCACCATGTGCATCGGTGTCGGGCAGGGGATCGCGATGGTCATTGAGGGCGCATGATTTAAAGAGGTGGACTGTTATTAGCCAGCGGGCGGCATTCACTCCCTGGTGCACCCGCAACTCCAATCGGCCGGCACAATTTTGTGCCGGCCGTTTTATTTCAGCGGGCGGCGGTGGCAATAAACCAGGATTGGTTGGTTGATCTAGATCAACGCGGCAACACCTGTTCGCCACTATAAATTAGATATCTAATTTATAGTGGGAGATGAGAGATGTTCACGAGTGTATGGCCCCTTTTGACGGCGCTGGTTCTGGGGGGCGTGGTCTACGTGCTTGTAGCGCGTGTACGAAAGGGAACGGCGAGTGGCCGTAGGGTCGTCGTCGGGGAAATGATGTCCCGGCATGGTCTCGAAATGAAAAGCATCGCCGAACATGGACTGGAGGATGAACTCGTCGCCCGGGCACGAACCTGTCTGGAGTGCGAGGACTACAAGACCTGCATCGAACGCCTGCGCACGACGGGGAAACCGAATTACCAGGATATCTGCCCGAATGCGGCGTTTATCGATGGATTTAAAGAACAGGCCTGAGTGGTTGCCCTCCGACGACGTCGACGTGATCTGGTTTGTGCCGCCGGCGCAACGATGTAGCCTGTCTGGAATGAAAGTCGGCCATCACCCAGACAGGAGGGTGTGAAATGGAGATCGCACATAACGGTTCAATGCCGTCTTACCCCGGTCCAGCGGATTGGTTCACCGGCACCGTTCGTATCGAGGCGCTCTTCGACGAAACCGATGAAACCCGAACGTCCGGTCGTAACGTCACCTTCGAGCCCGGGGCGCGGACGGCGTGGCACACGCATCCGCTGGGCCAGATCCTGATCGTTACCGCAGGATACGGCCGTGTGCAGCGTGATGGCGGCCCGGTCGAAATCATCCGCCCGGGGGACATCGTCCGAATTGCGCCTGGTGAGCGACACTGGCACGGGGCCGGGCCGGAAACCGCGATGACCCACATTTCACTGACCGAAATAAAGGACGGCAAGGGTGCCGACTGGATGGAGCACGTCAGCGACGAGGACTGCCTGAGTTAACTGCCTGCTGGGTCGCGTCAGCTACAGCGCCGAAATGAAACATACGGAGGTCGCGATGAGCTTCAGGAGCGTAGTGGCCGTTGTCGCCGTTATATTTCTGGTCCTTTGCGACGCCGCTATCCAGATAACCGAAGCAAGTGATACAGGAGCGAACGCAGCCATGCGGATCACCGTGAGTGCGGGCGGAAAAGAAGTCGAGTACGAGCTTAACGACAGCCTGGCGTCTAAAGACCTCGTTGCGCAGCTGCCGATGACCGTCAAAGTCGAGAACTATGGCGGTATCGAGAAGATCTTTTATCCGCCAACCAAACTGAACACCGCGGACACACCGCTGGCTGAGGACGTCAAGGCCGGCACGCTGGCGTACTATGCGCCGTGGGCCGACGTCGTGATGTTCTATGGCAGTTTCCAAGCCGCCGCCGGATTGTACGAACTCGGAAACGTGGTTTCGGGAGGCGAGCATATTGAGAGTCTGTCTGGCGAGATCCGAATCGAAAATACGCGCGCTTCGGGCAACTAAAGCAGTCGCTCGACATCTGACACTAGCACTTCAAAATCTATCCGCGTTGAATCCCGTACTCGCCGCTCAACCCGGCCAATACCTCGTGCAGGCGTGCGATCAGTTCACCGCGGGGTGACACGGTTCGTTCAACGATCCCGATTTGCCGCGTAATCTGGGGATTGCCGAACGGCAGGCGCACCAGCCCCCCATCCTCGGGTTCGCTCAGCGCCACATGCGGCACAACCGAAATGCCCATGCCCTGGCGAACGCAGGTGACGATGGACGTAATGGTGTCGATCTCCGCCACGTCCTGCGTAATGATGCCGAGCCGTGAAATTTCCGTATCGATCAGGTGCGCCAGCGGCACATCGCTACGAAAGCGGACGTAGGGGCGTTGCCTGAGGAGTTGAGTCGGGTCGGTGATCTTCGTCCCTGCCGGTGCGATCAGCCATAATGGCTCCTTCAGAAATGGACTCCAGCGGAGCGCCGGCGGAAAACCAAGGTGCTCGGCGACTATCGCCGCGTCGAGACGACCAGAGGCGACGTCGGTGATTAGTATCGATGACAACGACACGCGCAGGTTTGTCTTTATATCGGGATACTGGGTCCGCAACTTGACGATGGACTGCGGCAAGAGGTTGAGCGCACTCGAGCGGACCGAACCCAGCATCAACGTACCGGTTATCCGGTCCCCCCGCAGTTCAGCCTTGGTATCTTCTTCCGTTCGCAGAATGCTCTTTGCCATCTCAAGGACCTGCAACCCCTGAAGCGTCAGTTTCGGCGGCCGCGAGGCACGCACGAAAAGTGTCGTATTCAGTTCCTGTTCAAGGGCCTGCATCTGCTGGCTGACGGCGGACGGCGTCCGTCCGACGACGTCGGCGGCTTTGGCGAATGTGCCGTTGGTCGCGATGGCGAGAAACGTTTTGAGTTGGCGCGTGTCCACAACAAATACAGTTTTTCTTAATTTAATAAGCAGAATTACTCGCTTTTATAAAAGAAAACTTTCGTTTAAGCAATTTATCCAACGATAAAAAGAAGCATTTCCGCACGGGCTGGGAGGTCTTGCGGACACCTGCAGAAAAATTTGGTGGGCGACGGTTTTCCGCGGAGCGGGAAGCCCGAAGAGGAACGCAATGTCCAAGACAATACTCGTGACCGGTCCCAAGTTGGATCCAAGCGCCGCGCAGTTGGTGAACGAGCGCGGTTTTGAGACCGTGCACACGCCCCCGTATGCCGATGGCGCCGCCATTTCCGATCTGCTCAGGCAGACCGGCGCGGTCGGGATCGTGTCTCGCATGGGCCGTCTTGATGCCTCGACCATGGACGCCGCGCCGCAACTGCGCGTCATCGCCAAACATGGCGTTGGCGTCGACAACATCGATCTGGTGGCCGCTGCCGAACGTGGCATTCCGGTTCTGGTCGCGACAGGCGGGAACGCCGTTTCCGTCGCTGAACATGCCATCGCGCTGCTGCTGACGACAGTGAAGCGGATACTGCCGCTCGATGCCGGCTTGCGCGCCGGGCGCTGGGAAAAACCCGGCTTCCTGGGCCGTGAGTTGGCCGGCTCGACTCTTGCCTTGATGGGAATGGGTGCCATTGCGCAGGCCACTGGCCGTATCGGAAAGGGGCTCGGCCTGGAACTGATAGGTCACGATCCTTATGCCAAGGCCGAAATATTCGATGATCTTGGCGTGCGTCGTTGCGAGACCTTCGATGAACTCCTGGCCGGTGCGGACATTCTGAGCCTGCACTGTCCGTTGAATGATCAGACGCGCGAGATCGTGAATGCTGAAACGATCAGCAAGATGCCTGTTGGCAGTTACGTCATCAATACGGCGCGTGGCGGGCTTATTGACGAAAAAGCGCTGCTTGATGCCGTGCAGTCAGGTCATCTTGCGGGCGCGGGCCTCGACACATTCTCTACCGAGCCGCCGGGCGAAGATCACCCGTTCTGGTCTGAACCTCGCATTGTCGTGACGCCGCATATCGGTGGTGTCACGCGCGAAGCTGGCGCGAGGGTCGGTGTAGCCGCCGTCAGCGGCATTTTCCAAGTACTCGACGGGGAGCCTGTCTCTCCGGAACGCATTGCAAACCGTGCCTTGTTGAACAAGGCAGTGGTGTCAGTGGCTCAATAAAGGAACGATCATGTCCATTGGATTTCGAATTCTGAACCGTGAACAAGTTGCCCCCAAGACGCTTGTCGACGCCTTCGCCAAGCTGCCGGTCGCGAACGTCTCCGACTCGATGAACCGCCTGACCGCCGGCGGACCGCGGCTTCGGCCGATGCATGCGTCCGGGGGCATGGCGGGGGTTGCGCTGACCGTGCGGTCCCGGCCCGGGGACAACCTGATGCTACACAAGGCCATCGATATGGCGGTGCCGGGTGACGTCATCGTCGTCGACGCCGGTGGCGATACGACCAATGCCCTGATCGGCGAAATGATGCTGGCCTACGCTGTGAAGCAGGGCGTGGCGGGTTTCGTTATCGACGGGGCGATCCGTGATGCGGATGCGATCCGCGAGACGAACCTTCCGATGTTCGCCGCGGGCGTCACGCATCGAGGTCCATACAAGGACGGCCCCGGCGAGATAAACGTGCCGATCAGCCTTGACGGCATGGTGATCGAACCGGGTGACATCATGATCGGTGACTGTGATGGCGTGCTGTGCGTGCCGCAATCCGGTGCCGAAGAAATCCTGAAGAATGCCGAAGCGAAACTGGATGCGGAAACGCGCCAAATGAAAGCCATCGCGGAAGGCACGAATGACCGGAGTTGGGTTGACGCCGCTTTGAAAGAGCGCGGCTGCGCATTTCCGTAAATCTCAATCAACTAAACGTTAAGGAGGGACGACATGATTAAGCTTATTCAGACGACCGCGCTTGCGAGCGCAATGATCCTGAGCGCAGGCGCAGCCCTGGCCGAATATCCCGAAAAACCGATCGAGGTGATCGTCGGTTATTCCGCGGGCGGCGGGACCGACGTCATGGCCCGTACGACCATGCCTTTCATCGAGAAATACCTAGGCAACGGTGCCAGCATCGTCGTCAAGAACATGCCCGGCGCCAGCGGCCAAATCGGTGTGACCAAAGCAGCCACCTCGGCGCCCGACGGCTACACCCTCGGTACGTTCAACCTGCCCGGCATGATGGCGCGCACGATTGACCGCAAGGCCGACTATAGCGCCGACAGCTTTACGTATCTCGCAAACGTGGTGAATGATCCCAACGTCATCGTGACTTCGAAAAGCACCGGTCTGGATACGCTCGAAAAGCTGCTCGCCAAAGCGAAAGCAGAGCCGGGTGCGGTTACCGTCGGTATGTCGAGCCTCGGCGGTGACGATCACTTTGCCCTGATCAAGCTGCAGAACCAGACCAAGACCGAATTCACCATCGTGCCGTTCAAGGGGTCCGCGCCGGCGCGTACCGCAGTGATGGGCGGCCACGTTATGATGGGGATTTTCAACGTCTCGGAAGTCGCCAAGTTCGAAGGCGAACTGAATATCCTCGGCGTGGCCCAGGCCGAGCGCTCGGAGTTCGCACCCGACGTGCCGACGTTCAAGGAACAGGGAATCAACCTGATCAATGGGTCCATGCGTGGCGTCATTGCGCCGAAAGGGCTGCCCAAGGACGTTGAAGAAAAGCTGATCAACGCTTTCAAGCAGGCCGCGAAAGATCCCGAGTTCATCAAGGCCATGAACGCGACGGCAAACCCCGTCGAGATGGTCACCGGCGACGACTTCAAGGCGTTGACCGGCGAACTCTATGACCTCGCCAAGGGTGTGTGGGAAACTACGCCCTGGAAATAATACACAACGTGGGGGAGGCGTGACACGCTTCCCCCCGTTTTGATACCGCTGTGGGGGATCAGCCGCTATGTCCAAGTCGCACTCGCCTCGCCTGCTTCGTCCGGAAACGCTGACTGCGCTCGGCACCATCGTTGTCGCCGCCGCCTTCCTGTTTCCGACCGCGTCGTTAAAGCCGATCTCGGCCTTGTTGCCGGGTGCAATGCTCATCGGCATGGCCCTGTTGTCGGTTCTGCTCTTGATCTCGGACCAGCGTAAAGCCGGTTCGGGTGAAGAAGCGCAGCCGATGACCTCCGCGCCGAAGCGCGTGTTTGGCGCCTTCCTGCTTATCGTCTGCTACGCGCTCTCGACCGACTTCATCGGTTTCTATGTCAGCACGGCTGTTGCGATCCCGCTCGTCGCCTATGTGTTCGGTTATCGCAGTCTGCCTGGTTTGGCATTGGCGACGGTCATCGTCGTCGGAGCGATCTATCTGATTTTCGACTTTGGTATGGCCCAGACGTTCCCGTCCGGGCGCCTTTGGCAGAGCTGAGGTTCCCATGTACGCTGACCTTCTCGACGCACTTCCGCACGTCCTCGGCGTTTATAATTTTGTCGCGCTCGTCATCGGCGTGATCGCCGGTATTGTCGTCGGCGCGATGCCGGGATTGAGCGCGACGATGGCGATTTCGGTGCTGGTGCCGTTCACCTTCGGGCTTGAACCACTGGTTGCACTCGGTCTGATGGCAGGGATCTACAACGGCGCCATGTATGGCGGCGCGATTCCGGCCGTTCTGCTGCGTATTCCCGGCACGCCGGCGGCGGTGGCCACGACGTTCGATGGGTATCCGATGGCGCAAAAGGGCGAGGGCGGTTTTGCCCTGCAGGTTGCTGTGGTGTCTTCGGCGATCGGCGGGATCGCGAGTGCGTTCGCCCTGATGCTTCTGGCGCCGCCGCTGTCCAAGGTCACGCTGCTGTTCGGTCCGTCCGAAGTGTTCTGGGTCGCCGTCTTCGGCCTCGCCAGCATCATCTTCCTGTTGGGTGGCAACCCGATTAAAGGACTGATTAGTGCCTGTTTCGGCGTCTTCGTCTCGGTCGTTGGTGCGGACCCGATCTCGGGTGCGGACCGTTATACCTTCGACCAATTGGAACTTCTCGACGGGGTCAGCATCGTAATTCTGCTGGTTGGGTTATACGCACTGCCGCCGGTGATCGACCTTCTGGAAGTGCCGCTGAAAACCGATCAAGTGACAGACAACAAGCTCGGTACCGAACCGATCTGGCGCACGCTTCCACGCATGTTCCGTTTCTGGAAGACATGGATTCGCTCCTCTCTGTTCGGCATCTGGATCGGCATTCTGCCGGGCGCCGGTGGGTCGATGGCGGCCTTCATGTCCTACAACGAAGCGCGCCGGGCCAGTAAAACGCCGGAAACGTGGGGTAACGGCGAACCGGAAGGTGTCGCTGCATCGGAAACAGCGAACAACGCGGATACCGCGTCCGCCCTTATCCCCGCGCTGACACTTGGCATTCCCGGTACCGCAGTGGCGGCCGTGATGCTGGGTGGACTGCTGATCCACGGGTTGCAGCCGGGCCCCATGCTTTTCCGCGAGAGCCCGACCATCGTGTTTGGTTTCATGTGGCAGTTTCTATTCGGCGCCATCCTGTTGATCCTTTTGGGCGGCTCACTCGCCACCAACAGTTTCGCCAAGCTCTTGAACCTGCCGCGGCCGCTTCTCGGTTCGGTAATCATCGTGCTTATGCTGATCGGCGTTTACTCGATTAACGGACGCATGTTCGACGTGTACCTGATGCTCGGTTTCGGTGCGATTGGCTATGTCATGGACAAGCTGAAGTTCCCGCTGCCGCCGGTCGTGCTTGGCCTGATCCTTGGTTCTTATGCCGAAGAAAATCTTCGCCTCGCGCTTCGTATCGGCCGTGGCGATTGGACGATCCTGTTTGCCAACACCACGAGCCTGGTTCTGGTCGCACTGACGATCGCCGTGATCTTCGGGCCATCGGTGAAGCGTCGATTCTTCAAGAAGGAAGAAGAGCACGAATAAGTAACTGCGTTGCGACGTTTTATCCCTCGCTAATGTTTCGAAACTGCACATGTGTCGCGGCGATGTGCAGAAGAAGGTAGATAGATTGACTGCGCCGTCTTGTCCGGAATGAAACTTGTCCGGATTGAATTCAATCGGGACACCTGTCCGGAAATAACAGGACGGAAATGGTCTCAATGGGATGTAACGGCGACAAAACGGGACCGAACTGCACTGAATGGGCAGAAGTTCTCTCCCTTCACACGGCAGGGGTCACAGGTTCAATCCCTGTCGCGCCCACCATTTTTTCATTTTCAGGATGTCCCCATACACCGCAGGGCATTGTCACGTTAACGACCCGAGATAGAAGCTTGGTAGAGCTTCGCATCAAACCGTCAAGCGGCGACAGCTGGCGACCATGAATTCAGCACATCGTTTCGAAATTGCTTCATCGTTGGACGGGAGATGAGATGGCGCTGAATGTTAAAATGATTGTAGAAGGCAGTGAACGTTGTGAGAAATCGCTGCGCCGATTTCGCTGGTTTGAACCGTTGCAGTTTTCGCTCTCGTCTTCGCGTCGGTTGATGTGAGTTTTCGGCTCGATTGTTTAAACGCTTTCCGACCACGTGATCTGTACTCGGCAAAACATCTTCAACAGCGGACATTGATGCACGCCATTTATCCGTCACGATAACGTCTGGCGTGGCTTGCTGGCTCTTGATGGTGCGGCGTAGAAACTTAGTTGCAGCCGTTTTGTTTCGTCGTGACTGAAGCAAGATATCCAGCACTTCACCTTCATCATCGACGGCGTGCCAGAGATAAAACTGCTTGCCACCGATCTTCAGAAACACCTCGTCAATGTGCCAGGTAGAACTCGATTTTGGGCGGCTCCGCCGTAGACGGGTGGCATAAGACCGGCCAAATTTTTCCGCCCAACGGCGGATCGTTTCGTATGAGATGTCAATTACACGCTCAGCCAACAATTCTTCGACGTCTCGGTAACTCAGCGAAAATCGGAAATAGAGCCAGACGGCGTGCTGGATGACGGCTGGTGGGAAACGATGACGGCTGTAAGAGATAGATTTCATCTCACAAGCGTAACACATGCTAAGAACTGACCGTTAAAGTGACAATGCCGTCAGGCTATATTGACCTGCTCCCATCGATTGGTCCGATTTGAATGTTAGTGAATCATCCGTTTTTCCGCCAAGGGAATGATGCTTCAGCTAACATTTCTGATTGATGTTTCGATGGCATGAAGAAAACACGATGCGCCCGATGAACCAGAGAGCAGTAGAAAGCGCTGCTCACCATCGCGCATAATAATTGTTGTGAGGTGTTCCATCATCGTGCGGGCGACTTGCTGTTCGCTGAATTGACGAGGATCAAGGTCGACTGGACAGATCCGTTCCAGCGCATCTCGAACTTTGGGGCCAGATACGCGAAGAGTGCACCAGTTGTCAGTCTGACGGGTATAGTAACAGGAGTACTGTAATTGACTGCCGATGAAGTCGATACCGTCCTGTTCTGATCCAGTGACAAGTGTAAGCATCTGATCCGGACTGATGCCGAGGAAGCGGATCATTTTATCGCTGCTTGTACAGACCTGACCTACTTTGGGCGGCAGAGTATCAAACGCCTTATTGAATGCATCAGAAAAAGCAGCATGCTCGCCAACCGGGATTGCGATGGAAACGATGCACAACTCGAGAGCTTCTTCAATGAGATGGCCGTTAATGGAATTCATGTCGGCATCGAACATTGGTTTTCGTTCCAGGGTTATGCTAGCCACGAAGTCTGTCTCCTTGTGGGTCGAAGAAATGCGGTGAAACGATTTCGACCTCAATATCTTTGCTGCGAACGGAGTCAACCGCACGAACGATCTCTCCCATGCGCTCAGAGCCATTGTCGATCAACCCAAGTCCGATTGAATGCCCAAGTGTCGGTGAGAATGCTACTGAGCTCATCCAGCCCTGATCGTTTTCTGTGGTTACGCTGGCGCCCAGGGCAAAAAAATGGGATCCGGCCGACAGGTGGACGGACTGATCCACAGGTTTAAAGCCGACAAGCATGGGACCTTTCTCATCAATGAGATGAGGTCTTTGCGAAAGTGTGTTGCCGATGCAGTCTTTCACTTTTGAGACCATCCGACCCAGACCAAGATCCCGCGCCGTCGTTCGGCCGCACATTTCACTCCCGGCCACATGACCTTTTTCAACGCGCATGACCCCCAGTGCTTCTGTGCCGTATGGCACGACGTCGAACTCTGCACCCTCAGCTATTAATGCACGAACCATTGAATCGCCATGTCGCGATGGAACGGCAATTTCGTAAGCCAGTTCGCCCGAAAATGAAATTCTGAAGAGCCGGGCCGGTATACCACCGCAAATCGCCAATTCGGCGCACGCCATATACGGAAAAGACTCATTTGAAATGTCGTGCGCAGGGCCAACAATTTTCTGCAAGAGCGCACGAGATTTCGGGCCGGCGATGGAAAATTGTGCCCATGCATCAGTTGCCGAGACAAGATGCACATCCATTTCCGGCCACAAGCATTGACGGCAAAATTCGAGATGACGAAACACACTTGCAGCGTTTGTCGTTGTCGTCGTGACGACAAAATGATTGTCACCCAAGCGTGCAGTGGTGCCGTCATCCATGACCATCCCATCTTCACGCAACATGATGCCGTATCGGACTTTCCCGACCTTGAGTGTCGAGAAACGATTTGCATAAACCTTGTCGAGGAAATCCCCGGCATCTCGGCCCTGAACGTCAATCTTGCCGAGAGTTGATACATCACAAATGCCGACAGTACGCCGTACCTGAGTAACCTCGCGATTTACAGACTGTAACCAGTGAGTTTCGCCTTGTCTTGGGAACCACTGGGCGCGTAGCCACAACCCTGCTTCGACGAAGACAGCGCCCTGCTCTACGGCCCATGCATGGCTTGGCGGGTGCCTGTATGGCCGGAAATTCTTGCCCCGTGACCGACCGGCGAGGGCGCCGAATGACACCGGCGTATAGGGCGGTCGAAAAATGGTCGTGCCTGTATCAGGAATCGATTCGCCGCTGCAATCGGCAAGGACAGCCAATCCTGTGATATTGGAGGTTTTTCCCTGATCCGTCGCCATGCCCAATGTGGTATAGCGTTTCAAATGTTCAACGGAACGAAAGCCTTCATCATAAGCCTGTCTGATATCCTGCACGGTGACGTCATTCTGCAGATCGACCCACGCCTTCGCCTTGCTTTCTTTCACATACCAGAACGCGCTTCCGGAAGTTTTCTCATCATCGGCTTTCCAGGTTTGATCCGGTGTGCAGGCGATATCAAGATCCTTCAGAGTGGTAGCAGCAGTGGCGATACCTTCTTTCAAGGCCGCTGCGAGGGACAGTGTACCATTTGCCGCCCCCGCGATTTGCATGCCAACAGGCCGATTATCTCCCGGCACGAACGCAGAGAGTGACTCATCCCATTTGGGGCGACTGCGCTGGTGACATGTGAGGTGAATATTAGGGTTCCATCCTCCCGACACGGCAAGACAGTCAGTCTTGATCCGGTGACCGTTGGAAAGTGTAATCTCATTCAGTCGGAGTCTGCCGCATGAATCGGCAACATGAACTCCTTTAAACACTTCAACACGGCTGTCGAGATCATGTGGGACATTGTTGCGAGAATCGATGATCGCAGTAATTTCGATGCCATTGGCGATCAAATCACGCGCGGTTCGCCAACCGTCATCATTATTGGTGAAGAGGGTGACCCGTTTGCCCGTGGAGACGCCCCAGCGATTGACATAAGCCCTGACTGCGCCCGCAAGCATGATGCCCGGTCGGTCGTTGTTGCCAAAACCAATGGGTCGTTCGGTCGCACCAGCAGCCAGAATTGCGCGTTTCGAATAGATTCGCCACAGCACCTGACGAGGTTTTCCGCCAGTAGTGGGCAGATGGTCGGTCTTGCGTTCAAGGGCACCGTAAATCCCGTGATCGTATGCACCGTATACCGTTGTTCGGGGCATTACCCGAACGTTGTCCATATTCTTCAATTCCGCCGTGACGGTGTCCGCCCAGGCAGCGCCGCTGGTGCCGTCGATGGTATGTGTCTCAGCATTCAAT
Source organism: Rhodospirillales bacterium (assembly GCA_965227245.1). Classification (GTDB taxonomy): domain Bacteria; phylum Pseudomonadota; class Alphaproteobacteria; order Rhodospirillales; family Casp-alpha2; genus UBA4479. The sequence goes on from OZ245728.1 coordinate 1,314,222, forward strand.
CTGCCGCCGAACCGTGAATCTTCGTCAGCGATGATCACGCTTGCTCCGGTTCGTCCGGCGGTCAGTGCCGCAGCGAGGCCGGCTGGACCGGCGCCAATGATTAGGACGTCACAATGCAGGAATCCCTTATCATACTGATCCGGGTCTTCCTGCATGGATAATCGACCCAGGCCTGCCGAATTCCGGATAAATGGTTCGTAGAACTTCTCCCAGAATGCGGCGGGCCACATGAATGTTTTGTAGTAGAAGCCCGCTGACAAAAAGTTGGAGAAAAAACCGGTCGCTGCCATGAGGTCAAATTCAAGTGATCCAACATGGTTTTGACTGGTCGCCTCAAGCCCTGCAAATAATTCAGCTACCGTGGCGCGCGTGTTCGGTTCCTGGAAAGCACCTCTGCGCAATTGAACCAATGCATTCGGTTCTTCCGAACCCGCGGAAAAAATACCACGCGGCCGATGATATTTAAATGATCGCCCGACCAGATGCTGGCCGTTAGCGAGCAGTGCCGAAGCAACCGTGTCGCCCGAATAACCTTGGAAGGTTTTTCCGTTAAATGTGAATTCCAGAGGCGTGGAACGATCCACTAACCCTGGTGCAACTCGATAGTCCTGGCTCACCGTTTACGCCTCCGTGCAAGGGCGACGTCTCGCGCCAACTGGACATTATGAATTTCATGTGTCTGCGTATCCCGCGTTACCAAAAGCCACGACTTATCACCATGTTCGTGATACCAGAGCTCACGATGCAGCCCAGCCGGATTGTCGCGCAGATAGACGTAGTTATGAAAGTCGGCCAATGCAGTGTCCGCATCCCAGTCTGGGCGGTCCATCAGTGACGCGTCTCCAAGATATGTGAACTCCGCAGCATCCCTTGGGCCCAGGAGAGGGTGGTTTATGATCATAAATTTATCTCTACGTTTTCATTGGTGATTGGGTTGGGCTCCGGCACCCTTTTCGTCGATCATGCGACCATGCTGGAAGCGATCGAGTCTGTAAGCAGCAGCCGTCGGATGGGGCTCATCTTTCGCCAATAGGTGGGCGTAGCTAAACCCGGACGCCGGCGTTGCCTTGAAGCCGCCGTAGCACCAGCCGCCGTTAAAGTAGAGGCCATCAACGTGCGTCTTGCAGATGAAGGGCGAGCCGTCCATCGACATATCCATCAATCCACCCCACATCCGGAGCAGCCGACTGCGACCAATCAACGGGGCGATGGCCATCGCGGATTCGCAAACACTTTCGATGGTGGGTAAATTTCCACGCTGTGCATAGCTGTTGTAACCATCGATGTCGCCGCCCAGGACAAGCCCCCCCTTGTCCGACTGGCTGATATAGAAGTGTCCGGCACCGAACGTAACGACGCCCGGAATCACGGGTTTCAGGCCTTCACTGACGAAGGCTTGTAGGACATGACTTTCAATCGGCAAGCGGATACCGGCCTTGGCCATGACCGCCCCTGAGGAACCGGCAACGGCGATGCCGGTTTTCTTTGCACGGATGGGCCCTTGGTTGGTTTCAACGCCCCGGCAAACGCCGCCATCCATTAGAAACCCAGTGACCTCACAGTTCTGGATCACGTCGACGCCGCGTGAGTCCGCGCCGCGAGCGAAACCCCAAGCCACCGCATCGTGGCGCACGGTGCCACCTCGTGGTTGCCAGAGTCCTCCCTTGATAGGGAAGCGGGCGTTCTCAAAGTCGAGGAACGGGCACATGCTCCGAACAGCATCTGGATTAAGCAAGACAGCGTCAGCTCCCGACATGATCATGGCATTGCCGCGCCGTGCATAGGCATCATGTTGTGCGTCGCTATGGGACAGGTTCAAGACACCTCGTTGCGAAACCATGGCGTTGTAGTTGAAGTCCTGTTCGAGGCCTTCCCACAACTTCAATGAAAGTTCATAAAATGGCTGATTCCCGTTTAACAAGTAATTGGAGCGGATGATCGTTGTATTGCGTCCGACATTGCCAGAGCCGATCCAGCCTTTTTCAAGAACGGCAACGTTGGTGATGCCGAACTCGCGCGCCAGATAATAGGCCGTCGCCAAGCCATGGCCGCCGCCTCCAACGATAATGATATCGTACTCGGGCTTGGGTGTGGGGTCTCGCCAGACACGGTTCCAACCACGATTTCCGGTTAATCCTTGCCACAGGATCTGCCAGCCAGAATATTGCATCAGAAAAGATGTCCGGGGCTTGGTAGAGCGGGGAACACAATGAAGAAGTCGAAAGCGATAGATTTGTGATAAATGGGCATTAAGCGATTATCCGATGTATCAAGTGCGTTGTTGGTAGTGATTGGATGGTGCCGGTTACGGCTTGGCTTGATTCTCTGTTTATGATGTGGTCGTGCGAGCAGCTCGCATCCACTTGGTCATCGTCTTGAGATTGAAATCAGCGGCACCTTCGATTGCATCGTATAGTTGATTTACCTGACTCTGCGGTTCAAGAACCAATAGAGCATCGTCGAACTTTTGACGGCTTTCAGCAGTCGTAAGGGGGCGTTTCGGGTTACCTTTGAATATGCTGGTTTTGCCTTCACGAATGGATCCGTCACGATAAAAAATTCGAACTTCGTGCGCAGCTTCATCGTTAACCGTTACCGTCACTTTGCTGGCAAGGTTAAAGACATCCTCGGCGCTTCGAACAGTGTCAGAGTTGAAGTCGTCAATGCGAACGGCACCTCTGCATAAGGCCAGTGCTACCGTATAGGATACATTGAATTGCGCGGAAACTCGTGGATCGTCGCCAAAGGCGAAGGGGGCGCCAACTAGTTCGTAATTTTTTTTCGGTAGGCGGAGGTAAATGGCTTCAATTTCTGTGTGAGAGACAGGGGATCCCTGCAACAAATCAAGTGTCACATCGATACATCCATGCGTCGATTGACAGCACGGATAATATTTAATTGATGAATCCATGACGGAAAAGTGTTGCCCTAATCCGGCGACGGCTTTCTCTTTAGAGCCTTGATCTGAAGCGAACAGAGCCGAGGCACCAAATGCCCCGAATAGAAAATCTGGCGTGCCACGTATCCCTTGACGCGCCAACAGGACGGCACGGATCGCTTGTTCGGCGACCAAACCACACAGGATGTTTTTCCCGTTGACCCGGTCTTTAATCGGCTGGCGGCTAACGCCCATGGTGGAAGCCGCGATACCCATTGCGGAATGAATGCCTGCGGCATCAAGGCCGAGCAACCTGGCGGCACCACCGGCTGCGCCAATCACGGCATTGCCCGTTGGCATCCAGCCATTATGCATAACGGGTACCAAAGCTTCGCTTGATCTTGCCGCCACATCGAATGCGGCGACTACTGTAGCCAGAAATTCGGTTCCAGATACTTCATCGCCGCCCAAGCTGGCCGCCTCGGCTGCTGCGATAAGAGTTGGGAATAGGACTGCGCTGGCATGGAGGATGCCAGGAATATGCACGTCGTCCCATTCGTACCAGTGTGCAAAAGCACCATTAATGAGGGCCGCAGTTGATGCCGGTACCTTCTCTTCACTGCCAATGAGAGAGCTCTCGCCAACGCCGCCGAGCTGAATCCAGCTATCGCGGAGTTTATGGCATTCCGGACTTCTGAGAGAAGCGGCCATGCTGACAACTGTATCTAGTAATAGTTTCCGGGTTGCGGTAACGGCCTCATCTGGAATTTTCTCGTAGCGTAATTCAGCCAGATGCAGTGATAACTGTTGTTCGATGCTCATGCGTCTACTCTGTAACTAAGCTCATTCATGCATGTGTTAGAGACGGCAGTCGGGAGAGATCGCTCCAAACGACATGGTCATATGCGCAATACGCATTCCAACGGTGATACGCGGCAAGCGTATGTTAAAAATCTGAATCTTCGAGGTGAAATCACGGCATAAAAGATAATCTTATCCGCCGCATAAGGAATTTAAATTGGGCTTTTCATATGGAGTTACGACGAAGAGTGATTTCTCGAGGCCACCGGAGGAATATAATGAGTGGCAAATCGGGATGATTCGATATCTGAATTGCGCGCAGATAGGTAGCTGGCAGCACCGGTATTTCGCCCGTTCGATTGATCACTGCCCGCATTAAGCAAGTTTATTGATGCTATAAGCCGTTCAAATTCTCACCGCCATCTGCTTGTTTGCAGGCCATTTTATGTGCGCGCGCTCTCTGGGCGAGGGCGCTGTAGCATCCGGAGCGCCGCCATCCAACTTGACACAAATGGTGATGTGGCACTGAAGTCATGCAGCTTTAATGTGACAGGTTTAAGCAGCAACTTGTCGGCTTGTAGCAGATTAGTGGGAGCATCTGTCGCTTGTGTGCTGCAAAAAAACACTTATTGACGAACGAACCGGAGGCGTGACCGTTGCCAAGTAGTCCTTCTTCAAAAGTATCTGATCGTGCTGAGGCCCTACTGCACGAGAGTATCGTTTGTGATATGACATTGCCGTGGGGCGTTGGATATCAAAATCAGGATACGATCCTCACGGATTTCGCGAAAGCTGGCGTTTCCTTCGTTTCGCTGACGATTGGCGTGGACCGAATGAGTCGGACAGAGACAGTTCGCCACATCGCCGCCCAACGAAACCGGATTATTCGCACTTGGGGCGATAGCTGCCAATTCGTTGAGACAGTTCAAGATATTTACGATGCACAGAAAGCCGGAAAGCTAGCCGTCGGATTTCACTTTCAAGGCTCGAACCCGCTTGATGGCGACATCAATATGGTTGAGTTCTATTATAAGCTCGGCGTTCGCCACATGTTGTTCGCGTACAATCAGCGCAATCGCGCGGCCGATGGGTGCCATGAGTTGACGGATGGCGGTCTAAGTCGCTTCGGTCTACGTCTGGTGGAAGAGATGAACGACGTGGGCATGATTGTCGATGGGACGCACTGCGGCTATCGGTCAAGCATGGACATGATGGAAGCCAGTAAAGCGCCGGCAATATTTTCACATTCCAATGCCATGATGATTTTTAACCACGCCCGCAACATCAAAGACGACCAGATCAAGGCTTGCGCTAAAACCGGTGGGTATATTGGCATTAATGGCGTTGGCCATTTCCTATCTGCTGACATGGTTGCAACACCCGAAGCCTGGATACAGCACGTAGACTACATTTCTGAGCTTGTCGGGCCCGAGCACATCGCGATTGGTTTGGACAATGTGTATTATCTGGAGCAGCAACATGCCCGACGGCAAGCCAGCCCGGATGCGTACCCGGAAGGCTACCCGCCTCCGGATTGGCAAGGATCCTATTTAGGGCCGAACGACTACGCGGCGCTTGTTCAAAAGCTCGTCGAACACGGTTACAGCGATGATAATATTCGCGGCATTCTTGGTGAGAATGTTCTTCGCGTTGCACGCGACGTTTGGAAATAGAGAACAAGATGGCTGCTCTCAAAATTTCTGACCGCGCTCGAGATGTCTATGCAAATTCAATTATTTGCGATCTGACATTACCTTGGGGGAATTGGGACGAGAACAAGGAGGTTACGCTTCCGCGTTACCGCAATAGTGGTTTTGGTTTTGTCAGCCTGACGATCGGTCTGGACCGTATGGGGTTCGAGGAAACGATCAAATGGACCGCTCGGGAGCGGGCGCGGTTGCAGGACTTATCTGAGTGGGTCCATTTTGTTGAAACGACAGCTGACATCCATGAAGCACGTCGGCAGGGCAAGCTTGCTGTCGGTTTCCATTTCCAGGGGACGAACCCGCTTGGTGGCGATCTGAATATGATTGCGCTCTATCACCAGCTTGGTGTTCGCCACATGTTACTTGCGTACAACCAAAAGAACGTCATGGCCGATGGCTGCCACGAACGTACTGATGAAGGATTAACCCGACTTGGAAGGCGCGCCGTTGCTGAGATAGAGCGTTGCGGAATGATTCTTGATTGTACTCATACCGGCTACCGCTCAAGCATGGAAGCGATCGAGATGTCGACGCAACCGGTTATGTTTTCGCATTCCAATGCCAAGGCATTGCGCATGCACGACCGGAATATTCAAGATGATCAAATCAAGGCCTGTGCAGAAACGGGCGGGCTCGTCGGGATCACAGGCGTTGGCCATTTCCTGAGTGATGACCTTCAGGCAACGCCGGAAGCCTTTGTGAAGCATATCGATTATGTTGTGAGTTTAGTCGGCGCGGCACATGTCGGCATCGGTATTGATCACGTTTACTACAAAGGTCACAAGGCGGCACAGCGCAGCGGTGCGCCGGAATCGTATCCGACCGGATACCCGCCAAGCGGGACGGCTGGATCCTACCTTGGCCCAGAGCATCTGATCGAGATCACGGAACTGCTCGTACGCAACGGTTACTCCGACGAGGATATAAAGAACATCCTCGGTGGGAATTTCCTGAGAGTAGCGTCGCAGATTTGGACTTAACGGAGCGAATTTCGGATTTTTGTTTACTAGAAAAGGAGAACAGGGAAATGCTAATTAAAACGCTAAAAATTGCCCTAGCGATAGCGGTGTTATCCGTTAGTGGTGTTGCCGCGAACGCAAAAGATCTGGTGATTGGTGCACGCGCCGACCCGGCTGTTGATCCTCATTTTCAGTGGCTGTCCACCAATGTTGCTTATTCGCGACATATGTTTGATCCCCTGGTCAGAAAAGATCCCAATGCGCAGTGGGTTCCGGGGCTGGCGACGGAATGGAAGGCACTGGATAAACTGACGTGGGAGTTGAAACTCCGTAAGAACGTCAAGTTTCATGACGGCTCGCCATTTACCGCCGATGATGTCATTTTCTCGTTCGACCGGATCGGCAAAGTGCCGAACAACCCAAATCCATATGGGGCAAATGCACGTTCGATCAAGAACATCGAGAAAGTCGACGACCATACGATCCGAATCCACACAATCAAACCAGATCCACTGATGCTTGGCCCGATCAGTAATATATTTATCGTCTCCAAGAAAATTGCCGAAAATGCGACAAGCCAGGATTTTCGTGACGGCAAAGCCGCAGTCGGAACGGGCCCCTACAAATTTGTCAAGTATATGCCCGGCGCCGAATTGATCCTGCAGCGTAATGACGAATACTGGGGCGAGAAGGAGCCGTGGGAAAAGGTAACCTTCAAGATCATCCCCAACGATCAGGCCCGAGTGGCGGCACTTTTGGGCGGCGATATTGAAGTCATTGATTTTCCACCGCCGACGGAAGTTGCCGCAATTGAAAACCATCCGGACACGCTTGTGTTCAAGCGTTCTTCTGACCGGGTGATTTATCTGGTGCCTGATGTCGGTCGGGAGAATTCTCCCTATGTTACGGCAAAGGATGGTAGCCAGATAAAGAATCCGATGATGGATAGGCGGGTTCGTGAGGCGATGTCATTGGCGATCAATCGCGACGCGATTGTTGCCCGGGTGATGGATGGTCTCGCGGAGAAGTCGAACCAATTCGTTCCCAAAGGTTTTGTTGGATACAACAATGATCTGCCGGATTTGGAATATAACCCAGCTAAAGCCAAGGCGTTGCTTGCCGAGGCCGGATATCCAGACGGATTTAGTCTTACCATCCATTGCTCAAACAACCGTTACGTCAACGATGCCAAATTGTGTGAGGTTATCGGACAGATGTTGACGCGTATCGGCCTCGACATGAAGGTTGAGACGATGCCGAAAAACATCTTCTTCCCCAAGATTGCGACCTACAAGAAGGTCGAATTCAGCCTTATCCTGATCGGTTGGGGTAACGCTTCCACCGGTACAGCTGGGCCGTTCCTGACCAGCATCTTCCACACAGCCGATAAAGAACGTCGGATGGGGCACGGTAACCGGGCTCACTATAGCGATCCGGCATATGACAAGATGACCGAAGATGCAGTCGAAGAGCTGGATGCAGATCTTCGGGCGAAAAAAATGCGGGATGCTATGGCTTATATCGTCGACAAAATGATCGGTATTCCATTGCACACGCAATTCGTAGTCATCGGCACGCGTAAGGGCCTCGTGGCAACGCCGCGCGTTGATGAAATGACGACAGCAATGGCAATTCGGCCGGCAGGATAATCACAGCTGGAATAAAGTTCCACCCGGCGACAGCAAACATCTTTCGCCGGGTGGCTGCTTTCTTAAATGAGGGATTTGCGTGACCGTTTTTATTATCCGTCGGCTGCTGCAAAGCACCATTGTTATGCTGGCCATGTCGATGCTTGTGTTTGCGGGTATATACATGATCGGCAATCCCGTCGACATTTTGATCAATCCGGAAGCAACCCAGCAGGAAATTGAAGCCATAATCCGTAATCTCGGATTGGATCTCCCATTGTGGCAACAGTATTTCAGGTTCCTTATCAACGCAGTTCAGGGCGACCTCGGGAACTCATATGTTTACGGAAGTCCGGCGATAGAACTGATTTTCCAGCGGATGCCGGCAACACTGGAGTTGGCAAGCGCTGCGATGCTGATGAGTATTGTAATCGGCGTGCCGCTCGGAATGTATGCAGGTCTGAACCCAACGGCACTTCGCTCACGGTTCATTATGGCCGGTTCTATTTTTGGTTTCAGCCTGCCGACTTTCTGGATTGGTATGATGATGATCTTGTTGTTCAGCGTGACGTTGAACTGGCTGCCGACCGGAGGACGTGGCGAAACGGCATCATTATTTGGTGTTGAAGTAAGCTTCCTGACACTTGACGGTCTGACGCACATACTTTTGCCGGCATTAAATCTGGCTTTGTTCAAGCTTGCACTGATCATACGATTGACGCGCGCCGGAACGGCGGAGGTAATTCATCAGGATTATGTGAAGTTTGCTCGTGCTAAAGGGCTATCAAGAAAACGGGTGCTTTTTGTCCATGTTCTAAAGAACGTCCTGATTCCCGTGATAACAGTGTTGGGTCTGGAATTTGGCAACATCGTCGCCTTCGCGGTTGTCACCGAGACCGTGTTTGCATGGCCAGGGATGGGCAAACTCATTATCGACTCCATGGAATTGCTCGATCGTCCAGTGATCGTGGCATATCTCATTGTTATCGTGTTCATGTTCATCTTGATCAATCTTGTCGTGGACATCCTCTATTCAATATTGGACCCGAGGGTCCGTTTGCAGAAGGCACGATAGAATTATGTCTGATGCTGACCATACTTCAGGTGTTGATGTAGCGGCTGAATTGCCTGTGGATAAACACTTCCGTTTGAAGGAAATGCTGGTTGACTTCTTTTCAAGCCCAATTGCGGCCGTCAGCTTCCTTGGTGTCTTGTTGATTGTTATGTGCGCCGCCCTCGCGCCCTGGATTGCCCCGTCCAACCCTTACGATCTTGCAACTGTCGATGTGCTCGATTCCAGATTGGAACCGGGAGAGCAAAGCACGATGACTGATTTCATCTTTGTATTGGGATCGGACGGAATTGGCCGCGATATTTTGAGTGCGATCTTTTATGGTTTGCGAACAAGTTTGCTTGTCGGTGTGGCGAGCGGATTTATTGGATTTTCAATTGGCAGTGCCGTTGGCCTGATAAGCGCTTACTTCGGCGGCCGTGTCGATACGATCATAATGCGCATCGTCGACCTGCAACTGAGCTTTCCGACGATACTTATCGCACTGATTTTGATGGCGTCGCTAGGCCAGGGTGTTGATAAAATCATCTTCGCGCTTGTTGTAGCTCAATGGGCCTATTTCGCACGCGCGATCCGCGGTGCGGCACTGGTTGAGCGCGGGAAGGAATATATCGAGGCAGCAAAAAGCCTTGGTTTCAGTCACACCGAAATCATCCGTAAGCATCTTCTGCCCAACTGTTTGCCGCCGCTTATCGTAATCGGCACGGTGCAAATCGCACATGCGATAGCCCTTGAAGCAACATTGTCATTCCTTGGTGTCGGTTTGCCAATAACGGAACCGTCACTCGGTTTGCTGATCGCCAACGGATTTCAATACATTCTAAGTGGTGCGTACTGGATTAGCGTATATCCGGGCATCGCCCTGCTGCTGACCGTCGTTAGTATTAATTTGGTCGGTGATCGGCTGCGGGACATTCTGAACCCACGGCTGCAACGTTAGGATTAATGAACATGGCAGTTGAAATCGCAAAGCCGCCGACTTTGGTGGTAGAGAACTTGCAGACGCATTTTTTCACCCGTGTCGGCGTCGCAAAAGCAGTAGATGACGTCAGTTTTAGTGTGGGTAGTGGGGAGATCGTTGGCCTGGTTGGAGAATCTGGCTCAGGGAAATCGGTTACAGGGTTTTCCATTATCGGCTTGGTTGACCCACCTGGGAAGGTGGTTGGCGGGCGTGTCTTGTTTCAGGGGGAGGATTTGCGGACGGCAAGCGAAGATCGCATGCAGCAGCTACGAGGCAGCCGCATCGCAATGATCTTTCAAGATCCGATGATGACGCTTAATCCGGTGCTGCGTATCGACACGCAGATGGTCGAGGCCGTTCAGGCACATACCAAGGTCGACCGGAAAACAGCACTTGCACAGGCGCGAGATGCACTCGGTCAAGTTGGAATCCCGTCACCTGAAGAAAGATTAAAGGCTTATCCGCACCAGTTCTCCGGTGGCATGCGCCAGCGCGTCGCTATTGCCATTGCACTGCTTCATAAGCCGGATTTGATTATTGCTGACGAACCGACAACGGCCCTCGATGTCACTATTCAGTCTCAGATACTCTTCGAGGTTCAGAAGCTCTGCCGCAGCACGGGAACGGCGATGATCTGGATTACCCATGACCTGGCCGTTGTCGCCAGCCTGGCTGATCGAATTTGCGTCATGTATGCGGGAAAGATAGTGGAAAGTGGCGACATAGATTCCGTGCTCGATCAATCCATGCATCCCTACACGCGCGGATTAGTTGGTTCTGTGCCGGGCCATAACAAGCGCGGGCAGATGCTTAACCAGATTGTCGGTATGGCGCCACCGCTTCTTGGGCTGCCAAGCGGCTGTGCCTTTCGACCGCGCTGTGTGCGTGCCGATGAAACGTGTCTTGATACTCCAGTGATGACGACAGGTGAGTCTGCACATGAAGTGCGTTGTTTCCATCCGTATACGGCGGCTTCACGATGACAATTCCCTTGATCGAACTGCGCAATGTATCGAAGCAATTCGTAAAGTCGCTTGATGTTGCAGAGAAGTTGGCCAGAAGCCTGGGTGTCGCCGTAACGGAAGAGGTCACGTACGCGGCGGATCGGGTAAATTTGTCCGTGATGGAAGGCGAGGTTGTCGGTTTGGCCGGTGAATCCGGATGTGGCAAATCGACGCTTGGCCGGATCATTGCTGGTATCTTACCCCCGTCAGAGGGTGACGTTAGCTTTCTCGGCAAGCCGGTTTCTGAAATGAATGATGCAGAGGCTGCTTCCTATACACTCAACGTTCAGATGATTTTTCAAGACCCGTTTTCCTCTCTCAATCCCAGAATGCGTGTGCGAGAGACGATCGGGAGGGCCCCTTTAGTTCACGGGATCATTCAACACGATGAAGTTGATGATTACGTCGATGAAATGATGCAGCGTGTCGGACTGGACCCCAGCTATAAAGAACGGTATCCGCATCAGTTTTCAGGTGGACAACGCCAACGGGTCGGCATCGCTCGCGCACTTGCCGTTAAACCCAAGTTTCTTGTTTGCGATGAATCAATTGCGGCACTCGACGTTTCTGTCCAGGCGCAGGTGTTAAATCTCTTCATGAAGTTGCGCGACGAGCTCGGCCTGACGTATTTGTTTATTAGCCATGATCTTAGTGTTGTTGAACACCTGTCGGATCGTGTTTGTATTATGTATTTGGGTCGTATCGTTGAAAGCGTCAGCACCGATGTTTTGTTTGAGCAACCGAACCATCCGTATACGAAAGCGTTGCTGAACGAAATTCCTCGTATCGATATGCGAAACAGGGACTACGTACCTATTAAAGGAGAAATTCCATCTCCTTTAACACCCCCATCAGGTTGCCATTTCCATCCCCGTTGTCAGTATGCGACCGCGCGTTGCGGACAGGAAACCCCGCAATTGCGTGAAATCGCACCGAACCATTTTTCTGCGTGCCACCTCAATGACGAATAAAGATTTTGGCCTCGACTGCATAGCCTTTGATGTGGAAATGCACAGGGATCATGAAGTTGATAGCCGGATATGTTGAAGTCAGCGGGCAATGAAACGGTGTGTTGTCAGGTGAGGCTTTTTAATGAATGCCCCGGGACGTCAATCAATTCAGATGCCCAGGGAAACTCATCAAGAAGCGGAGGCAGGAGATCCTCAACCAATGCAAGACGGCAGTGCTCACTCAATGTTTCGGGCAGACTGCCTAGATGTCCATGTCGGCCAAGCAGGAGAATGCGTCGGAAGAATTTTGCCCCACGTGGCGTGACAACCTGGATCTTCTCCAGCAAGTGCGGCGCGCTTAACAGAAAAGTAGGCGTGAGGTAGCCCCAGCATGTACCCGAAGCAATCAATTCAAGCTGTGCCATGGGGCTGTCACTTTCGACCCACAACGGCAATTGCAGACGCAGGCGGTTAAGATGCTGTTCGACGGAACGTCCAGCCGTGGATTCAAGAGAGAATCTTACAAACCGCAAGTTATCAGCGACGATTTTGAGGTCGTGGACTTCGCCGGTATAATTGCGTGGAAAAATCTTCAGAAAAGGCTCCCTGAGAATAAGGTGCTGGTCGATGTGAAGCTCGGTTGTGGCCTGACCTTCGGCAACAATGGCAAGATCACATTTTCCTGTGGAGAAGGCGTATTCGCCGTCGGGCGTAAGGCCGGACGAGAATTGCCAGCGGCCAACCTGATTATGCATGCGCTGAACAATTTTTGGAACAAGATTGCCAGAGAGGCTGTCGACGATGGCGATGTTCACGCGATGCGTAATGAACGGGTTGCGTGCCCGTATCTGAGAAATAACTTTGGATTGTTGCTCAAGCAACATCTGCGCTGCTTGGAACAGATTGTCACCTTCTGCGGTCGGCTTGATCGGGCGGGCTTGGCGATCCAAAAGTATGACGCCCAGGCTTTCTTCCAGGTTTTTGATCGTTTGAGAGATGGCAGGTTGAGAAAGACCAAGGTTTTGCGCCGCGCCGGTCATGCTTCTGGTTCGGACCACGGCAACGAACACCTCCAGTTCCCGAAATTCGAACAAAGATGTCCATTCCATAATCTATTTCCTCAATGCAGCAGGCAGAAGATGAAGGTATTTCGCGCATTTTGGGCTGACCAGGTTTCATGCGCATTCGGCTGACGACTAAATGATGCTCACATATTCACCGGCAGTAATGCAAATACATCCAGATAACAGTGGAGATATAAAATGAATGCAGTAACCCCTAATCTTCGAGCTTCCGCAGAGGCAATAGCTTTCACAAAAGACAATTTTGTTTTTGACTGCCTGTCTCTTTTTTATGTTCTGGATGATGAATATGCGGAACGTTGTCTCTCTGCGGGTGTGAACGCATGCAATGTAACGTTCGGTGCAGAGACTAACTGGCAAGATATGATCGCCAATATTGAAGTTGGCCTTGAGAAAATCGAGAAAAGCGATCTGCTTGCGCTGGCAACCAATACGGCAGAGATCAATAAAGCACGTAACGAGGGGAAACTGGCGATTATCATCGGGACGCAAGGCTCGAAGATGGTTGAAGATGAACTCAAGCGTATTCCGATTATGCACCGACTGGGCATGCGCTACTTTGGCCTCGCGTATACGGGGGCAACACTATTGGCGGATGGTTGTGGCGAGCTTCGTGATGCCGGCATTACGTACCTTGGCAAGGAAGCGATTGAAATCGTCAACAGCCTGCCGTTGATTCTCGATCTTTCCCATTGTGGTCATGCAACGCGCGCCGAAGCGACAAAACTTGCCCATGCGCCCGTTTGTACGCATTCCAACTCGTACAGCGTGAATAAAAACGACCGCAACACGCGCGACGAAACGGCCAAGGCTATCGCAGCAAAAGGCGGTGTGCTCGGTATATGCGGATTGCCGAAGTCTGTTCATCCCAAAGACCCGACCGTCGATCATATGCTGGACCATTGTGATTATTACAGAGACCTGATTGGGTGCGAGCATATTGGTATCGGTCTTGATTTTACGGAAGCCTATAAGGCGTCGGGCAAAATTCTCCCTGAGTCGCGCCGGTGGCGGACATACCGCGCCGACATCTTTGGTACGATCGATGAATTCTTCACGCAGACTTATCCGACAGGCCTGTCTACGATCCTGGAGTTGCCGAACTTTACGCAAGGTTTGATCGATCGTGGTTATAGTGAGCAGGATGTGGCCGCAATTCTGGGCGGCAACTGGCTGCGGAATTTCACGGCGGTTGTCGATTAAATATCCGTTGGGTGTCGTCAGAGCTGTATTGTGCCATTCATGGCTAAATTCGCGACAAGACTTGAGTCAGCGAAGTTCTGTCATGATAACGTGAATGGCTGGCAATGCCGTTTGAGACGTCGCCTGAAAACCGCAGTAAGCCGAACAAGATATCGACTATGGATAAAATCACTCTCACGCTGAAAGAAGCGTATCAACTCGCATTCGACACGTTGACCACGCATGGGGTCTCGGCGCATCAAGCTGATGCCATAGCCGTGACGGTGATGCGGGCGGAAGGTGACGAATGCGCTGCGCATGGCCTTTTTCGCATACCATTTTATCTGGCAGCGCTTGCCAACAAGCACGTCGACCCGTCGGCAGAGCCCGTCATCAATCATGCGGCGCCTGGAATCCTTCGTGTCGACGCGAAGTTCGGCTATGCCCCTTATGCCCTGAAGCTCGGCATTCCGCCTTTGATCAAGGCGGCGCGTAGCCAGGGCATTGCTGTGCTCTGTGTCAACAATGCCTATCACATAGCGGGATTGTGGCCGGAGGTTGAGGCAATCACAGACGCTGATCTGGTTGGTTTCGCCTTTACCAATGCATTACCGGCGGTCGCACCGGTTGGCGGAACCAAGGCATTGTTCGGAACCAACCCGATGGCTTTCGGATGGCCGCGTAAGAACGCGCCACCGGTCGTGTTTGATCAGGCGTCCAGTGTTGTGTCGAAGGGCGATGTGCAACTTCACAAACGCGACAACAAAGCCATTCCCGAAGGCTGGGCAGTTGGGCCGGATGGTTTGTCGACAACTGACCCGGCCGCAGCAATTGCAGGGGCATTGTTACCGTTCGGTGGCCACAAAGGCTCGTCGATCGCACTTATGGTCGAATTGCTGGTGGGGGCGCTCTGTGGTGATTTGTTCAGCTTCGAGGTCGCCGTTCGTGATCCTGGAACGACCGCGCCGTGCGGCGGAGAACTGCTAATCGCCATCGATCCTGCTCGGTGCGCGGGCGGCCAGACGCGCGCAGATCAGGATGCCCATGCAGAAGTATTGTTTGCCCAGATGCGAACACAAGAGGGCGTCCGACTGCCGTCCGAGCACCGATATGCGGCGCGGCAACGGACAGCCACGGAAGGAATCAAAATACCGGCTTCACTGCACGAAACATTACAGGCTTATTTGTCCGGAAGTTGAATTTCTGTGGATTTGCAGCGGGAAAACGCCTTGAGCCTATTAACCTTGCCACCAACTTTGGACCGACCTGAGGCCGAGCTTCCCGTTATCTAGATCACCAGTTGGCTGGGGTGACCGATGGCCTTCATGAACTCCACCGGGGTCATGTTGCCGATGGCGCTGTGTGGTCGTTCCTCATTGTACTTTCTCCGATAAGTCTCGCTTTTTGGTCGGGCATCATCCAGAGACAGGAGCCAGTTCTGGTCGATACACTCGGCCCGAACCTTGCCGTTGAAGGATTCGACGAAGACATTATCCGTCGGCTTGCCGGGCCGAGTGAAGTCTAGCGTGACGTCTTAGCCACGCACAGCCAACTAGTCATCGATGTCTCGGCAGCTCAACTATAATCAAAAATAGAGCTAGACGGCGTACTGGCTAATGGCTGGTGGGATAAGATGTTTGCATTACGAGTTGATTTGCATCTCTGAAATCTTACCCCTGTACGTCGATATGGCTCGTTAACGTGACAATTCCCTTTTTCGATAGAGACAGTTTATCTGCGCGCTGGGGCTGCGCAGTGTGGTGCATTCGTGGAAGCCAATCTCCTGATCATCAAGCCCTGATTTAGGCCATACCTGACATCTCGATAAGGCAACGCACACCGAGCGAATTTGCGCCGACTTGACATGTCGCGCAAAATCCATATACTAGAATAGTATTCCAAATAATGGAATATTTTGAAAATGTCAAGTGAGGAAATTCAGTGAGCGGGACGGAGCAAATTGACGGGTCAACGTCGCGGGTTCATGTCGGGATCGATGTCGGGGGCACCTTTACGGATCTTTACATGCTTGATCAAAGCACCGGCGCGGCAACGCACCATAAACTGCCATCGACACCGAAGAATCCGCATGAGGCGCCTGTTCGCGGCCTCCGGGAGCTTCTGGAGAAATCAGGTGCGGTGCCGGAGAACGTGGAGCTTGTTGGGCTGGGAACGACTGTTGCGACCAACGCGTTACTCGAACGAGCCGGTGCGCTGACTGCGCTGGTTGTGACGCGGGGATTTCGCGATCTGATCGAGATTGCGCGTCAGACCCGTCCCAGCGTGTTCGATATGTTCGCGCAGAAGCCTGCGCCCCTGGTAGCGCGCGAGAACAGGTTTGAAGTCACCGAACGGGTGTCCTGGGAAGGCGAGGTGCTGGCGCCGTTCTCTGAAACCGAAATGGCTGACGTAATCGAGCAGATCCGACTAAAGGGTATTGAGAGTGTCGCCGTCTGCTTCCTTCATTCCTACGTCAATCCGATGCATGAAGAGCGGGCGGCGGAAATGCTTTCAGCAGCCTTGCCGGACGTGATGGTAACGACATCCTCGGAGTTGCTGCCGGAATTCCGGGAATACGAACGCATCAGCACGACGGCAATGAATGCATATTTGTTGCCAGCGATGCAGGAGTATCTCGCCCGGTTTACCGGGGCGGTGCGTGATTCCGGCGTATCACGAGATCCAGTCGTCATGAACTCAAGTGGCGGCGTGATGCGCCCGACCCTCGCGGGACGGCGTCCTGTCGACACATTATTCTCTGGCCCGAGCGGCGGCGTCAGCGGCGCCGGGTATCTGGCCAAATCTGTTGGTTGTGACAAAATCATTACCCTCGACATGGGCGGCACCAGCACCGAAGTCTGTGTCGTCAGGAACGGTCGACCGGACATTGCCACGCTCAGGAACGTGGATAATCTGCCCGTAAAGGGAGCGTCGGTAAATATCCATACGATCGGGTCCGGCGGCAGTAGTGTGGCCTGGATCGATGCCGGGGGTATGTTGCGAGTTGGTCCCAAAAGCGTTGGTGCGGACCCTGGGCCTGCGTGTTACGGACGGGGCGGCAAGCAACCGACGCTCACGGATGCCAATGTTGTTCTGGGACGGCTCAATAATGAGCACCTTTTGCAGGGGCGTCTGAAAATCGATGCCCAACGGTCGTTCGCGGCAATCAAGACGTATATCGCCGATCCAAAAGGAATGACGGTTGAAGAAGCTGCTGCCGCGATCCTGGAGGTATCCAGTGTCGATATCGCGCGCGCCATCGGGTTCGTGACAACGGAGCGGGGGCTCGATCCCACCGAGTATACTCTTGTCGCCTTTGGGGGAGCCGGTCCGCTGCATGCCGCCGAGGTCGCTCACGAACTGGGTATGCGCGGTGTTCTGGTCCCGCAGGGACCGGGCGTGTTGTGTGCGATGGGGGTGCTTACAAAGAATATTGAACTTGATTTAAGCATGAGCCGGCTATCAAGCAGTGATGATGAAAAGATCACCAGCCAGGTCAGCGATATATACCGATCGCTCAGTCAACGCGCTTCGGATGAGTTGGGTGAGAGCGGCGTCGATCTCGATGAGTTGTATTTCGAGTGTTCAGTCGATGCGCGTTATCCGGGACAGAATTTTGAGCTCGCGGTTCCTGTCGAAAACAATGATGGCGAGTTCGATATCGACCAGATGTGCAAAGGGTTCCACGATGCGCACGAGGTTCTGTATGGGTATGCACAAACCGAACGGGCCGTGCAATTCGTAACATTTCGGCTCAAGGCGGTTGTCCCGGTC
Organism: Rhodospirillales bacterium; assembly: GCA_965227245.1. Taxonomy (GTDB): domain Bacteria; phylum Pseudomonadota; class Alphaproteobacteria; order Rhodospirillales; family Casp-alpha2; genus UBA4479. The sequence continues at coordinate 1,332,219 of OZ245728.1, forward strand.
GAGATGCCCAAAATGGAATTCCGGAGCCCCGCCAACGGAAACCCCGAGGGAGCGCCCGCGGAGACGCGCAGGGCGTTCTTCAGCCGCGCTGGCGGGTTTGTGGACTGCCCGGTTCTGATGCGTGAGGAGTTGCGGGCCGATGATGTGATTTCGGGGCCCGCAATCGTCGAACAAATGGACACGACAACGGTCATTCCGGCGGGCGCGACCGGTCGCCTGGATGCGATGGGCAACCTGTTTATCAGCGTCGCTGGCGATATCAAATCAAAGGAGAATTGAGCGATGGCATTTGCTCAGCTGGAAGTTATCTCTGGCGCATTGGAGGCAGCAACCTCGGAAATGTGCGCAAGCCTCATTCGCGCTGCTTACTCTCCGAACGTGAAGGAACGGGGAGACTGCTCGACCGCGATCTGCGACGTGACCGGGCGTACACTATCACTGACTTCACACGCGCCGGCGCACCTGGGTTCGACCTTGCTGTTAGTTGACGCAATTCTGGAACGCTTTCCCTTGTCGGAATTGCAGCCTGGCGATGTCTTCTTTGCCAACGATCCTTATATTGTCGGCGTTACACATCTGAACGACTGCAGCGTGGCGGCACCGGTTTTTGTCGACGGAGAACCTGTCGCCTTTACCGTCGCCGTTGCGCACCATTCCGATGTCGGCGGTCGGGTGCCCGGTAGTGAGTCTGGTGATTCGACGAGTATTTTCCAGGAAGGCATACGGTTCCCGCCGGTCAAGCTTATGGCGGCGGGAAAACGGCGCAAGGATGTATGGGAGCTATTTCTGTTGAACTCCCGGACACCACATTTCAGTGACGGTGATCTGTATGCGCAGATCGCCGCGGTCGAGCGTGGCAAGGTGCGTATCCACGAACTATTTCAGAAGTATGGGCGTCAGACCGCGATGTCCGCGATATCCAACATGATCGATGCGACGGAACGCCGCATCCAGGCCGGTATCAATGACAAGCTGAAAGACGGGGTTTACCACGCCGAGGATTGGCTCGATGAGGACGGCGTGTCGGACAATCCGGTCAAGCTGGCGGTCGAGATATCAATCAAAGGCTCGGATATTCATTTTGACTTCTCTGGATGCGCGGACCAGCTCGGTTCGGGCAAAAACGTGCCGCTTACGCATACTCTCGCGACGGTCTATTTTTGCGTTAAGACGATGGTGGACCCAGAGCTTCCGACAAATGAAGGTCTTATTCGGGCGGTAAAAGTCACGACGCGAGAGAAGTCGGTCGTTAATCCGCAGGCGCCTGCCGCCGTCAGTTCACGAAACCTGACGTCGATGATCCTGGCCGACGTGATCGTGAACGCACTGGGTCAGGCAGCCCCTGAGCGTGCGATGGCTGGAGGCGGGCCGTTTCAGGGAATCATCCTCGGTGGCTGGGACAGCGCACGCGATCGCTACTTCGTCGACTATGAAAATTACGCGGGTGGCCAGGGCGCGATGTTCGAAGCCGACGGCAATGATGCCGTTCAGTTGTTCATGACAAATACGTCGAACTTGCCGATTGAAGTATCGGAAATGGAATTTCCGGTACGGATAGAGCGGTACGAGCTGATACCGAATTCAGGCGGCGCGGGACAGTTCCGCGGCGGGCTTGGGGTGCGCCGTGACATTCGGATACTGGTCGATGGTGTGCAGTTGGCGGGGCGAAGTGCGCGACAGAAATTCCCAGCCAAGGGACTGAACGGCGGTAGTGAAGGTAGTCTCGGCGCATATATTCTGAACCCCGGAACGGCGTCGGAACGTCGGTTGCCTTCGACGTCTTCGGAACTCCCCCTGGCGAAGGGCGATCTGTTACGTGTTGAAACGCCTGGCGGCGCCGGGTTCGGTGATCCGGCGAAACGGGATCCAATTCTGAAGGCGTGCGACGAGCGTGAGGGAAAGCTGTTTGACGATGTGATCCGAACTGCGGAAGCAAGCTGAGAAGAGGCAGGATGACTGAAAAGACATTCATCAAAGGCCTTCGTGTACTGGAGGCGATGGCGCGAAGCGCAAAGCCGACTGGGGTTGCCGAATTGGCTGCACAGCTAAAACTCGGGAACAGCAACGTTCACCGGTTGCTGACGACACTCGTTGACGAGGGGTATGCCCGGCGACGTGCGGATATGGCGAAGTATGAACTCACGATGAAATTATGGGAGTTCAGAAACTTGCCGATTTCCGGAATCGAATCCGAAGAGCTGGCACTTGAAGATCTTACACGATTATCTCAGCTGACTAACGAAACCGTCTATGTTTCGATTCTGGACGGTGTCGAAACGGTATTCATCCATCAACTGGAGAGTAACCACGCGGTGCAGGCGCGGGTCGTCAGCCGCCAGCCGGCTTATGCTTCCGCGACGGGCAAAGCCATTCTCGCATTCCAGGATGTTCATGTCATTGAGCAGGTGGCGGCTACTCTCAAAAAACTTACGCCGATGACAGTAGATAGCAAAGCACGCCTTCTCGAGGAGTTAGCCGAAATCCGAGAGCGCGGTTATGCAACCAACATTGGCGAGGCCCGCGAGGACGTGAACGGGGTCGCCGCACCTATCCGGAATTCGGTTGGTGGGGTTGTCTCGGCGGTCGGTGTTTCGGGGCCGGCAAATCGTCTCACCATAAACAAACTCGAAGAGATTTCAGACGACGTCGTCGGCGTCGGTGAAGCGCTTTCCTACAAGCTCGGTTATCGACCGGCGTAGGAAGTGGATACGACCAGAGAGGCAAAAAGATTAACGAAGGAGGCCAGACAATGAGAAGATTTTTATTCTTAAATCGAAAATTAAGTGCAGTTGCGACTGCAGCAGCCCTGCTTGCGTGTTCGGCATCGACCGTAATGGCCGAGCAAAGCGGAAAGATAACTGTCGCGCTCGGTAGCCTCGGCTTCGAGACGTTTCTCCCAGAAGAAGGCTCGATAGCAGGGCATGTCTATTGGGACCCGATTTATGACTACATGTTCTATGAAGGTAAGGATGGTGCCGTCGATCCTGGACTGATCGAGAAATGGGTGCTCGCCGAGGATAAGGTCACGTGGACGTTCCATGTCCGCAAAGGGGTGAAGTTCCACAACGGCCGCGAACTGGACGCCGCCGATATCGTGTACAATTTCAATAGCTGGATCACATCCAGCCAATCGAAACATAACGTCACGACGGTGCTGACCAAGTCGATCGATACTGTTAAAGAAACCGGCAAATACACTGTTGAAGTCAAGCTGAAACAGCCGCAGGCGCTGTTCATACAATGGTTGTCCGAGGCGGCATCGGCAGTTGTCGTCCCGCGGGAATACGGAGAAATGGATCCCGTGCAGGCTCGCGAGAATCCGATCGGGACCGGGCCGTGGAAGTTCGTATCCCGATCCTTGGGCGAGCGTGCGGTTTTCTCGGCCACGAGCGCACATTGGCGCCAGACGCCCGAGTTCAAGGAACTTGAACTGCGCGCCGTGCCGGAACCCAGCACACGGCTAGCGATGCTAAAACGCGGGGAGGCGGATGTGATCGATGTCCCGCTGTCGTTCAAGCGTGAACTGGATGGCCAGCCTTTCGATATTGCCCGGGCAGAGGATGCGTTCTCCGCATATGTTTTCTTTACGGGGATGTATCAGGACAAGGAAGCCCCGGCATATAACCCCGACTTGCCATGGCGCAACCTGAAAGTTCGTCAGGCATTGAATCTTGCGATCAATCGACAAGCCATTGCTGACCATATCTTCCAGGGCGAAGCGCGCCCGGCGGCGGTTCCGCTGCCGCTTCCGTCGCATATCGGATACAAAAAATCCTGGGCTGCGCCGGCCTATGATCCGGAGAAGGCGAAAAAGCTGTTGGCCGAAGCCGGGTATGCGGATGGCTTCGAGATCGAACTGATGAGCTTCCCGCGACCGGGCGTTCCGGATATTCCCTTAATGATCGAAGCCGTCGCCGATCTTTGGAGCCGTATCGGTGTCAAAGTCAAGATCGTGAAGACGGACTGGGGTGCAATCCGACCCGCTGTTCGTGCCCGCAAGGTTACATATGCGGCGCCGTTGACTCAGGGGAAGTCCAACCCGGATGTGATGGCAATCCTTATCGGTGCGCCGTTCTATATGTTCACGATCTCACCAGAATTGAATGAAGCAGTCTCTGACGTCAAATCAGCCGGCACCGCCGAAGAAATGTCCTCGGCCCTGGGTGATTTGGGTGACCAGATGCAGGCGGCAAGCGCCGTGGTGCCTGTTGCCTTGCTGAATCAGGTTTATGCGACGAATCCAAAGAAGATTGCCGCGTGGCCGGTTAAGGCTCACCAAGGCGGCGCCAACGGGTTCGAGTTCATCAAGAAGAAATAAGGGGCCGGCGCCCTCCGCAAGCATTTGTTTGAGCGGAGGGCACCCGCCCGCTTCTTGGTCCATTTGAAAGTTAGATAATGACCAGATACATCATAAGGCGATTGCTACAAGCGGTTGTGACGTTGGTGTTGATGTCGATGCTGGTGTTCAGTCTCGCACGGCTGACAGGCAATCCCATCGACCTCATGTTGAGCCCTTATGCAACAGCGGAACAGCAGGCCGCGATGGCAAAGGAAATGGGTCTGGATCGGCCATTGCCGGAACAGTACTGGAGTTTTCTGAGTGATGCCGTCCAAGGCGATCTTGGTGAGTCGCTTTACTATAAGCGGTCGACGGTTGGTGTTGTCGCGGAACGGTTTGGGGCGACTGCCGAACTTGGGCTTGTCGCGATCTTTTTCTCTTTGTTCGTGGCGATACCGCTAGGCGTATTTTCCGCGGTAAACCGGGATACACCCATTGACTTTGGTGGCAAGACGGTTGCCGTGCTGGGACAATCCGTTCCTAACTTCTGGCTTGGTATCCTCTTGATTGAATTTGTCGCGGTTCGTTGGGAACTCCTCCCTGCCGGCGGGCGGGGTGGGTTCCTGCACCTGCTACTACCGGCGGTGACACTCGGTTGGTTCATGATGGCTGGGATAATGCGGGTTACGCGGTCCGCCATGCTGGATGTACTGGACGCCGAGTATATTAAATTGGCCCGAATCAAGGGCGTGCCGGAGAGGTGGGTTATCTGGAAGCATGCCTTGCGGAACGCGCTCATTCCGGTCGTGACGTTCGCGGGTATCATCTTTGCGCAACTGCTCGTCGGCTCAATTATTGTCGAGCATGTATTCGCATGGCCCGGTTTGGGACGGCTCGCATACGAAGCAGTTGTGCAACGAGACTTCCCCTTACTTCAAACAATCGTGCTGGTCTTCACTCTCGTATATATCGGTTTGAACCTGATTGTCGACCTGACCTATGCATGGCTAGACCCGAGGATCAGACTATGATTTCGGCTCGCATTGAAACACTGCGTTTCCATCTCAACGGCGCCCCGGTAACGGCAATAGCCTTTATCGCGCTGATTATCCTTGCCGCGGCGGGGGCGCCGATTCTGACGGCATATGACCCGGTTCAGGGATCGTTGTTCGAAACACTGGTTCCTCCAGTTTGGGAGGAGGGCGGAAGCTGGGCACATGTATTGGGCACTGACCGATTGGGCCGGGATATCTATGCGCGCCTGTTATACGGTGCGCGGGCATCGGTTTCGGTGGCCTTGATTGCGATTTTCGTTGCGGGAACGTTCGGCACGGCTGTTGGTGTTATCGCCGGGTATTTCGGTGGGATCGTCGATAGTCTCATCATGCGCGGTGTCGATTTGATGTTATCGATGCCGCTGATTCTCATGGCGTTCGTGTTCTCGTTCGTGTGGGGCCCGAGTTTCGGGAACGTCATCCTCGTGCTTGTCTTGTTCCTGTGGGCGCAATATGCGCGCCAGGCGCGTGGCGAGGTGCTCTCGATCCGTGAGCGAGAATATGTCACGCTCGCCAGGATCGCGGGTGCGTCGCATATCCGAATCATGTTCCGGCATATTTTACCGAATATCGTAAACACCTTGATTGTCCTCGCCATGCTCCAGGTCGGACGCGTCATTCTTCTTGAAGCGTCGCTGAGCTTCCTGGGTGTCGGCCTGCCGCCTCCACAGCCGGCTTGGGGGCTGATGGTCGCCGAAGGACGTGGCTTGATGACGTCCGCATGGTGGATTTCAGCAATCCCCGGAGCAGTTATCGTACTCGCAATTGTCTCTCTCAACCTGTTGGGAGATTGGCTTCGCGACATCCTCGATCCGAAACTGAGGTGATTGATATGACGGACGTAGCATTGCACGGCGCGAAAATGACGCAGGACGCGCCAAGCCGGGAGGAGGTTCTCAAAGTGAGTGGCTTGAAGACCTATTTCCGGACGCGTCGGGGGGTTGTTAAGGCCGTCGACGGCGCATCCTTCACAGTAGCAAAAGGCGAGACGTTGGGCGTTGTCGGCGAGTCAGGGTCCGGCAAGAGCATCACGTCGCTGTCGATACTCGGGTTGCTTCCGCAACCTGTCGGCCGGATTGAAGAGGGACGGATCGAATTCTGCGGCGAAGACCTTGTAACGAAATCTGCCGCCGAGATGCGGCGGATTCGCGGCAAGCGAATTTCGATGATCCTGCAGGATCCGATGACGTCTCTTAACCCGGTTCTGACAATAGGTGACCAACTCACCGAACCGTTGCGTCAGCATCGCAAACTCACGAGTGAAGCGGCATGGTCCAAGGCGGCGGAGCTGTTGTCAAAGGTTCATATCCCATCACCCGAGCGTCGACTGCATCAGTATCCACACGAAATGAGCGGTGGCATGCGTCAACGTGTCGTCTCGGCGATTGGTCTGTCGTGCGAGCCGGAGCTTTTGATTGCCGATGAACCGACCACGGCTCTCGATGTCACGATTCAGGCGCAGGTGCTGGAACTCTTGCGCGACCTGCAGAATGAGCTTCAGTTTGCGATGATTTTCATCACCCATGATTTGAGCGTCGTCGCGACAATCTGTGACAAAGTGGCAGTGATGTATGCAGGGCGGATCGTTGAGTCCGGAACGACGAGCCAGATATTCAAGAATCCAGCCCATCCGTATACCAAGGCATTACTGAACAGTTTGCCGAAACTGAACGTCAAATCCGATCGTCTGGAGTCCATTCCGGGCCAGCCGCCTGATCAGACAAGCCTGCCCTCTGGTTGTCGGTTTGCGCCAAGGTGTTCCGAGGTAATGGACAAGTGCCACCGGGAATATCCACCGGAATTGCAGCTGAACGAAACTCAGTCGGCATCGTGCTGGCTTAACTCGAGGCAGAGCGCCAAATGAAACAATCTTTGTTGGAACTACGACATGTCACGAGGCACTTCCCCATCAAGGAAGGCCTTTTCCTGAAGAAAGCTGTCGGACAGGTGAAGGCAGTTGAAGATGTCAGCTTCGAGATTCAGGAGGGAGAAACACTCGGGCTCGCCGGTGAATCCGGATGCGGAAAGAGTACGACGGCAAAGATAGTGTTGCTGACGGATGAGCCGACAAGTGGTGAAATGCTGTTCGAAGGTCAGGTCACCGCGGCATTCTCAAAAACAGATCTGAGAAAATATCGAAAGTCGGTTCAGGCTGTTTTACAGGACCCGTTCAGCTCTCTCAGCCCGAGGATGAAGGTGTGGGAGATCATCGCAGAACCGCTCCTTGTCAACGAGAAGCTGTCGCGTCGCGAGGTGCGTGCGCGTGTCGATGAACTCCTGCATCTGGTCGGACTCCGGCCCGGTTCCGCAGATCTTTATCCCCATGAATTCAGCGGCGGACAGCGTCAGCGCATTGCCATTGCACGCGCACTATCTATGAACCCAAAGCTCCTTGTTCTGGATGAACCTGTTTCAGCGCTTGATGTGTCCATTCGCGCGCAGATCATGAATTTATTGCGCGACCTGCAGAAAGAACTTGGGCTGACGTATCTGTTGATCGCCCATGATTTGGCGACACTGCGCCATATGTGCGACCGCATCGGCATCATGTACTTGGGCGAATTGGTTGAGTTGGCTTCCGGTGAAGACATGTATACTCAGCCGTCGCACCCATATACACAGGCGCTGCTGAAGGCGGTGCTGCCAACGGATCCGGACGAGCATTGGCAAGCGGCGCCGATGGCCGGCGAAATTCCCAGTCCTTTAAATCCACCTACAGGTTGCCGGTTTCATACGCGATGTCCACACGCCATGCCGGTATGTTCAGAGAAAAAGCCAACATATTCCAAGCGTGCGGCTGGCCATATCGTAAGCTGTCATCTTTATGAATAGAAACTGCATCCATTGACAGCGCGTCCCCGCTTCTGTCTGCACTGACTTCACCTTGAGACGTTCATCAAACTTACAATGATATGCAAGTTGAGGGATGTCACCTGAGCCCGGAACAAAGGGCTCTTTCTCGATTGGTACTTGTCCGGATTGAAATCAATCGGGACATCTGTCCGGAAATAACAGGATGCAAATGGACCGAATGGGACGACCGGCAGGCAAAACAGTAAACATCTGCACTGAATGGGCAGGAGTTCTCTCCTTTCACACGGTAGGGGTCACAGGTTCAATCCCTGTCGCGCCCACCATTTCCACCACAATAGAATTAGAAGTGCGCACCTGAGGTGCGAAAAATACCGCAATCAGGTGAACTGCACGGGCGCATGCCAGATCGCCAGCACAAGGCAGCCTTCTTCGCTGGCGACGGCGTGCGCGGTGCCCGGCGGATTGACAACCACGTCACCTGCCACGTGGCGCCCATTTGCGTCCGATTGCGAACCTTCAAGCACAAGGATGTGTTCGAATCCCTGATGCGTATGTTGCGGCACTTTAGCGCCGGGTGCGTACCTCAGGAACGCGGCGCTCGGCCCTTCGCCGTCGGAACTGCGATAGACTGAAGAAATCTCGATTCCGTCACGGAACGGTTCCCACACCAAATTTGCACGCACCGCCGGGTCTGTAAGAACACCTACGATCGAAAAGGCCTTCATCCGGGCAGTCCGGCGATCAGCGCATCCGACGAGGCGACGGAGCCGAACACGCCGCCCTGCATCTTGATCATCTTGACGGCGTGATCATGGTTTCCCTTGTCAGTCGCGCCGCAGCAATCTTCGAGCATCAGGCATTCAAAACCGCGGTCATTGGCCTCGCGCATGGTCGTGTGAACGCAGACGTCGGTGGTGATGCCGGTCAGCACGATGTTTTCAATTCCGCGTGTATTCAGGATCAGTTCCAGGTCCGTCGCACAGAAAGAGCCCTTGCCCGGTTTGTCGATGATAGGCTCGCCTTCGGCGGGATAAAGGTCGTCGATGATGTCCCAGCCAGGCTCGCCGCGAATCAGGATCTTGCCACATGGGCCCGGATCGCCGATGCCGGCGCCGATCTGGCGCGACCGCCAGCGTTTGTTCGCCGGCAGGTCGGAAAGGTCGGGGCGGTGGCCTTCGCGCGTGTGGATGATCATATAGCCTTTCTCACGCATAACCGAGAGAACCCGCATGATCGGCTCAATCGGCGCACGCGTTAACGAAAGGTCGTAGCCCATCTGATCGACGTAGCCCCCGATGCCGCAGAAATCGGTTTGCATGTCGATGATGATCAGCGCCGTGTTTCCGGGCCGCAGATCGCCGTTATAGGGCCACGCATATGGGTCGGCGTCGACAAACTTTTCGGGCATCGCAGTCTCCTTACGACGGTTGCGCGAAATGACAGACGGCGTAGTGATCCGCCGTCACCGAAACCTGTGGCGGCGCCGCGCGGCTACACTTGTCCTCGCCCACCGGGCACCGCCCATGAAAGCGGCACGCGTTCGGGGCCGGATCGATAGGGCTCTTCGGATCGCCCGTCAGGCGGACACGCTCGTTTCCTGCAGGATGGGAATTCGGGATGGCGGAAATAAGCGCTTTCGTATAGGGATGCGCGGGCCGGGTAAAAATTTCCTCCGCCGTGCCACTTTCGACGATCTGCCCCAGATACATGACAATGACCCGGTCGCACAGCAGGCGCACCACGTTCAGGTCATGCGACACGAATAGATAGCTCATGCCGAGATCGTTCTTGAGTTGTACGAGAAGCTTCAGGATCACCGCCTGCACTGACACATCAAGCGCGGACGTCGGCTCATCCAGGATCAGCAGCTTGGGCTCGACTGCAACCGCACGGGCAATATTGACACGCGCCTTCTGACCACCCGACAGCTGGTGCGGAAAACGCCCTAGCAGCATCTTCGGTAGGTCGACTTGCTCGGCAACCGCTTCGACCCGTTTCGTCAGTTCCGCCTTGTCCGTGATCCCTTTCAGGCGCTTCAACGGTTCGGCAATTGTATCGAACGATGTGAACCGGGGATTGAGGCTTTCATGCGGATCCTGAAACACGATCTGGATGTCGGTGCGTTCCGGCTCCGCATGAAACACCTTGGACGGCACCACGCCGATATCCTTGCCGGAAAAGCGGATGTTGCCGTCGCTTTTGTCCGACAGGCGAGCGAGCATACCGACCAGCGTCGACTTGCCGCAGCCCGATTCACCCACAAGACCCAGGCTCTCACCCGCGTTGATTTCGAAGCTGACACCATCCACCGCATGCAGCACCGGCGTATGGTCTTCGGCATTGGTCAGACGCCGACGCACCCAACGCAGCAGCGGGTTGCCCGACGGTCCTTGTCCCGTGAGCACATAGTGTTTTTTAAGACTATCGACTTCCAACAGGGCGCTCATAACGGTCTCCTGCAGGTTACCAGATGGCCGGGCGATACCTCGTCCGGGATCAACGCAGGCATGTCACAGGCATCTTTGCGACGTTCGCATCGGGCCGAGAAACGGCAGGGCGGCAGGTCCGCGCGCAGGTCCGGCAGTCCGCCGGGGATGGATTCGATATCGTCCAACGACCCGTCGCCGTGCGGCGTCGCCCTTATCAGCTTCGCTGTATAAGGATGGCGCGGGTTGGCGAACAGGTCTGCCGTAGCCGCCTGTTCGATCACGTGACCCGCGTGCATAACGACGATGCGATCGCAATAATCGGCGGCCATGCCAAGGTCATGGGTGATCAGCACAGTCGCCATGTTTCGTTTCTTAGCCAGTTCCTTGATCAGATCCATGATCGCAGCCTGCGTGGTCACATCGAGGCCCGTTGTCGGTTCGTCGGCAATCAGCAGTTCAGGGCGGCAACTGAGCGCCATCGCGATCATGATGCGTTGACACATGCCACCTGAAAGCTCGAACGGATAGGCATCGTGACGCCGGTCCGGATCGGATATGCGGACGCTCATCAGTGCCTTGATGGCTTCGGCGCGAACGTTCTGCCGGTTCGCCGAGCCGTGGCGGCGCAGGACGTCGCCGATCTGCTTGCCGACTGTGCGGATCGGGTTGAGTGCCGTGCGTGGGCTCTGGAAGATCATCGAGACATCCCGGCCTCGCATTTCTTGGAGGTACTTCTCGGACGCATTCAGCACATCGAGACCGCCCAGATTGATCGCGCCATCGGTAACCCGGCCTGCCTCGTCAAGAATACCCATCGCAGTAAGCGCGGATACCGATTTGCCCGACCCCGACTCGCCGACGATACCGATCATCTCACCCCGGTTGACGTGGAACGACACGTTCTCGAGCGCGCGGACAATACCGCTCCGCGTGCGGAATTCGACACTCAAATTCTTGACCGAGAGGACGGGGACGCGTTCGTTCATGGCCTGTGCTCCCTACGTCCGGCGCCTGGGGTCGATCAGATCGCGCAGACCGTCGCCCAGCAGGTTGAAACAGAACACAGCCAGCATGAGTGCTGCTCCCGGGAAAAGCGCCAGCCACCATTCGCCCGACACGATGTAACCCGCACCCTCGGCAACCATAATTCCCCATTCCGCAGTCGGCGGGCGAACGCCAAGGCCGATAAATGACAGCCCCGCCGCGTTCAGGATTGCCCACCCCATGTTGAGCGACACCTGCACCATCATCGGCGGTAAAGTGTTCGGATAGATATGCATTGCCAGCAAACGCAACGACGAGTTTCCAGCGAGGCGCGCGGCGAGAACGAAATCCGCGTTCCGGCGCACATTGACCTCGGTCCGGGCGACGCGCGCATAAAACGGCAGGTTGATGATCGCCGTCGCGTAAACAATGTTTTCGACCGTGTTGCCCATCGCAGCAACGATGCCCATTGCCAGCACGAACAACGGAAACGCCATGATGGTGTCGGCTAGGCGCCCTACCAGCTTGTCGGTCCAGCCGCCGAAGAACCCGGCGAGCGCACCAAGTACGCTGCCCAGCACGAATGAGATCGCGACAGCGGAAACGGCGATGGCGAGGTCGAGACGTGTCGCCACCAGAACGCGGCTGAAGACATCACGCCCGAGCTGGTCGGTGCCGAACCAGTGGTCCCAACTCGGCGGCTTCAGTGTCTGCGACGCGTTACTCGCAAGCGGGTCGTAAGGCACGATCAGCGGCCCGAAAATTGCCAGAATGACGAACATCATGAAAAACACCCCGGCGAACAGCGTGACCGGGTTTTCGGTCAGAACGTATTTGAGATGCCTGAAGAACTCGCTCATGCCCGATCCCTAGCTGTCCAGCCCGACCCGGGGGTCGATCAGTGTGTATAGAATGTCGATGGTCAGGTTCAGCAGCACGTAGAGGATCGCCATGGCGAGCACGAACCCCTGCACCGCGACATAGTCCGAGACGATCAGCGCCTCGATCGCGAAAGAGCCGATGCCGGGCCATGCAAAGACCTTTTCGACGAGGACGTTCGAGCCCAGCATGAACGAAAACACCATGCCGAGCGTCGTCAGGATCGGCAGCAACGCGTTCCGGAAGGCATATGTGTACAGAACCGTCGATCGCGTCAGGCCGGATGCCCGGGCAGTGCGAATAAAATCGCTGCCAAGCACCTGCAGCATGGCGCCGCGCGTCATACGGGCCAATGGGGCCAGTGTGAATGTACCCAGCGTAATGGCGGGCAGCGTAAGCTGCGCGAGCGCGGCCCAGAAGACCTCAACGTCACCGTCCAGCAGCGCGTCGATGGTATAGAAATTTGTGATCGGTGGCGGCGACAGATAAATGATGTCGAGGCGGCCAAGCGGCGACGGCGCGACCCCCAGAATGTAATAAAAAATGTAGACCATGAAGAGGCCGGTAAAGAACACCGGCAACGAAACACCTGCTGTCACGATCAAACGGCAGAGTTGATCGACCCAGCTGTTGGGTCGCGTCGCTGCCGCGATACCGAGCGGAATGGCAACGGATATCGAGAAAATCAGCGCCAACAGCGTCAGTTCCAAAGAGGCGGGCAAGCGCCGCCAAAGTTCTTCGGCGACCGGAAAGCCGGTGCTGACGGAAACACCCAACTCGCCCCGGGCCAGGTCGCCCAGGTAGATCAGGAATTGCTCGGGCAGGCTCTTGTCCAACCCGAGCGCTTCCCTGATCTGTTGGATCGAATTTTCGTCGGCCGCAGGGCCGGCGAAATAGACGGCCGGGTCCCCCGGGAGGGCACGGGTCAGAAGGAAGGTCACGACGATGATACCGAAGACCGAAGGAATGGCCTGTAACAGGCGTCCCGCGATAATACGTATCTTCGTCTTGCCGTTCATGTTTCTGTCCTGCGCCTCTGAGCCGGGTTTGCCGAAGCCGTTACGCCGTCGCTTTCTTGAACGAGCGGCAGTCGAGCTGACGGTGGAAGTAGTACTCGTACCCCGACACGCTTTTCTGCGTCGCCACGTCCAGATACGGCTGATAGATCGGGATCAGCGGCACTTCATCGAAGAAGATGGCCAGCAGCTTCTTGATGTTCGGCTCATACAGCGGATCGGTCACTTCCAGGTGAAGCGTCTCGTCGGTGATCTTTTCGACGTCCGGGTTGTGGTAGTTCATGGAGTTGAACAACCGGCCCTTCTGGTAGACCCAGAACGAGTAGTAATCCGGATAGTTGAGCCAGCCGCCGAACGCCTTGACGTGCATCGGCAGTTTTTTCTCGACCAGCGCTGCGGTCCGCCAGTTGGCGCCCGGAATCTTGTCGATGGTCGCCTTTACGCCGATCTTGGCGAGGCTTTCCTGTACCAGAAGGCACATCGGCTCGGACCACTGCGCAAGGCCAAGGTTGAACGATAGCGGTACGTCAAAGCCGTCGGCGTAACCCGCTTCCGCCAACAGCGCCTTTGCCTTGTCGTAATCGGTGTCGTACGGGAACGGCTGCGGCCACTCGATGGTCGCCGGCGTGAACGACTTGCCGCCCCACATCGGAATGCCGCGTTCGAACGCAGCCTGCTTGAAAATTTGGTCATACGGCATGGCGTAAGCGAGCGCCTGGCGCACTTCCTTTTTCTTGAACGGTTCGAAGTTCAAGTTGAGACCGATTGCAATCATCGAGTTTTCAATCGGCGCCGCGTTGATGGTGAACTTGCCGGATTTCTTGAGTTCCGCGAAGTCCTTCGGCGGCAAGTCGAGAGATACATCCGCATCGCCGCGTTCGAGAAGTGCCCGGCGCGTCGAGGCCGACGGAATCTCACGGATAATGACCCGTTTCACCCCCGGCAGATCGCCGTTCTTCCAGTCGTCATATCGCGTATAGACGGTTTGTTGACCCGGATCCCAACGTTCCAGCTTGTACGCGCCGCCACCGGCCGGTGTCCGGTGAAGGAATTCCGTCGCCCACGGGTCTTCGGTTGTTGCGTTTGCCTTGGCCACCTTGGAGTTGAAGATGATCGGTACCGGCACGCCGAGATCCGGCAGCGTCAGCTTGGATTTGCGAAGCAACTTGATCATGAACGTCTTGTCGTTAACGGCTTCGAACTGTTCCGGCTTTTCGAGCGAGCCCGCCTTCATCTGCACGGTCGGGAAACCGCCCAGGCTGACGGCGCGATCGAACGACCACTTCACGTCGGCAGCGGTAATCGGGGTGCCGTCCCAGAAGGTCGCGCCGTCGCGGATCTTGAAGGTGATCGACATGCCGTCGGCGGCCAGTTCCCAGGATTCGGCCACTTCCGGCTCGAGCTTCTGGTAGTCGTACATCATGGTGCCGTCTTCAAGCGTTTTGGTGCCGTAGCCGACGAGACGGTCATAGAGGTTCACCGCAATCTGGTAGCTCGGACGGTTCGTCCCCTTACGCTGGATATCCATGCTGTTCGGGCCGTTGCCCGTCACGACGACAAGCGTGTCGCCGCGGCCCGCAGCTTCGGCCGGCAGGAATTTCAGGAAGGGTAGTGCCGACGCACCGGCGGCAACCCCCATGGTTTTGATGAAGTCGCGTCTACGCATGACTGCTCTCCTTGGTTTCTGATTGCTTTGATGACTGATGATCGAGGTAGGCACGCCACCCGCCGAACGGGGTGACGTCTTCTGCGTCCTGGACGGCGTGCGCTTCACACAGGAAGCCCTTTACTTCCGTCCCGTCTTCGAGAACGAGGGTGCCGATACCGAGTGGCCTCGGCACACCCCGGATGAATTCTCCAAAGTTGTTCACTGGCAGCGCCCAGATCTCGATATCGATGGCGGCGCCGTCAGCGGTATAGATCAGCCCCGGCCTGGTGGGCGGGCCACCCGGCAGGGAGAACAGTTTGTATGACCCGGCCGTCTTCGCGGCCTTCAGGAAACGCGCATTTAGACGCGTTAATTCGTGATTGAGCGGTAGGCCAGACATGTGCGCGCCGACAACGGCGAGCGCGATTTCTCCATCCCCTGCGGTCTCTGCACGGCTTTCGCGTACCGGCAACGGCCATCCTGTCGCCCCCAATGTCGCACCGCTCAGTTCATGCAGTCGGGCGGCGAGCGCGGCCACTTTATCGTCGCGGCCGGCGCGGGCCAGAAGCGTCACACTGCCGGGACGCCCGTCCGAGCGGGGTTTCGTCGGCACCGCGATGCCGCACATGTCCAGCAGGTTGACGAAGTTCGTGTAAGTGCCGAAGCGGCTGTTCGGGCCGACCGGGTCTGCCTCCAGATCGGCAACTGTGAAGAACGTCGGAATGGACGGCACGCACAGCACGTCGACCCCGTCGATGACGGGCTGTAGCTGCCGCCGGTACGCTTGGAGTTTGTAAAAGGACCGGAACGTATCGGCGGCATCGAACTGTTTGGCGACCTCGACAACCTGACGCGTCACCGGGTGGATTGCTTCCGGGTCGGCCTCCAGCAATTCCTGAATGACGGTGTAGCGTTCCGCGACCCAGACACCGCCGTAAAGCATCTGTGCGGTTTCAAAGAACGGGGTGAAGTCGATCTCGATAATGTCGCCGCCCAGCGCCTGGATGTCTTCGAGTGCGGCATCGAATGCGGCGGCTTGTACGGCATCGCCGTAGAATTCGCGCGTCGCCGTGTCAGGGACACCGACCCGGAACGAGGGCGCCGCGCCACCCAGTGGCGGGAACGAAAACTTCCGCGCATAAGCATCATCGGGGTTATAGACGGCAGCGGTGCGGAAAACGGTATAGGCGTCCTCGACCGTCAGTGCGAACACTGACAGCGTATCGAGGGTCAGGCATGCCGGTACCACGCCCGCATTCGATAGGGCGCCGAGGCTGGGTTTCAGGCCGACGATGTTGTTGAGCGCCGCCGGGACGCGCCCTGAGCCTGCCGTGTCTGTGCCGATGGCGAAACTGACGATCCCCTGTGCGACGGCCACGCCGGAACCGGAACTGGAACCGCCGGGGACAATCTCCGGGTCGAGCGCATTCTTCGGCACCGGATAGGGCGTGCGCACACCAACCAGCCCGGTCGCGAACTGGTCCAGGTTGGTTTTCCCGATCAGGATTGCCCCCGCGTCACGCAAGGCGGCAACCGCGAAGGCGTCTTCTGCGGCATCGTATGTATATTTCGGACATGCCGCTGTCGTCGGCGCGCCCCTTGCATCGATATTGTCCTTGATGGCGAACGGCACACCCCAAAGCGGCTTCTCAACAGGATCAAAGGGGCCGAGCGCGCCGGCATCGGCCAAAGCGGTCTCTTTTTTGATCAAGTGAAGAAATATCCCGGGATCGTCGATTTCTTCGATGCGTTGGTAACACGCTTCCAGGACATCCGCTGGCTTCGCACCTGCAGCATAGGCTTGGTGCAAAGAATCTATGGTGAGCAGAGTTTTCAGCGACATGCGAGGCGGTTCCTATTGTGCATGCGCTCACTAGATCAGAATAATGAGATGCAGTATGCTGCTAAGAAATCGTATTGCCGATGCAAAAAATGCATCAATAGAAGGAACAGCACATGCGTCATATGATGCCGCTCAGGTACATCGACGCCGTTGCCCGCGCCGGCTCCATTCGTCAGGCTGCGGAAACGCTGGCAATTACATCGACCGCGCTGAACCGGCGTATCCTTGCCATGGAGCGCGAGTTGGGCGTCGACATCTTCGAGCGGTATCCGCGTGGCGTACGGTTGTCAGCGGCCGGTGAGATTCTGATCCACCATATCCGTAGCCAGATGGGTGACCTGGAGCGTGTTAAAAGCCAGATCGCCGACCTGACCGGTGAACGGCGCGGTCACATCGCCATCGCGTGCAGCCAGGCGCTGTTGCCGTTCTTTCTGCCGGAGCAGATCTCGCTTTATCGCAATGACCATGAAGCGGTGACATTCGACGTGTTGGTCCGAGACCGGGCGGCCGCGGAACAAGCCCTGATAGATATCAGCGCCGATCTTGCGCTGGTGTTCGAGCCTGTGCGGATGTCGGAGTTCCAGATACTGTTGACCATTCGCCAGCCAGTGCATGTGATCATGCGGCCTGACCATCCATTGGCGGATAACGAGACGGTCCGCCTTCGTGACTGTCTCCGCTTTGCGATCGCCTTGCCGACCGCACCATACGGCGTGCGTCATTTGATGGAGCTGGCCATCCGCCGCTCGTCGCTGAAACTCGATCCCGTGGTCGAATCGGACAGCTTCGATTTCCTGCGTCACTACGCGCGCACTGAGAATATCCTGTCCTTTCAGCTGCCGATCGGTCTGCCCGCCGTTGACGACGCCGAGGGGATCATTCATCGGCAACTGGATACGCGCGACGTACCGGAAGGTTTTCTGTACTTCGGCCAGCTTCGCAACCGCACGCTGCCCGTCGCTGCAGCGCGTTTCGCACAACAGATGCAGGACACCTTCATCCGGCGCTTCGACTGTGAATGACGCAGAGCGTCGCGCGACATGTTGCACTTGTCCGAATTGGATGGCCCTGTTCATATAAACGTTATCACCAAGTCGGACCGGCAGGAGGCGAACGATGACAGAACCCCGTGACCACGCAATCGTGCGGGCGTTGCGGAACGCGATCATCGAGCAGGCGATCACGCCGGGGACGCGTCTGCCTGAAGACATGATCGGCGAGAAATTTGGCGTCAGCCGGACCATCGTCCGCACGGCGCTGACACAGCTTTCATCGGAGGGGCTGGTCGAGCACCGGCGCAACCGCGGCGCTATCGTCGCTGAACCGAGCTGGAACGAGGCCCGGGATACTTTTGACCTGCGCCTGGCGCTCGAGGAAATGGTGGTGGCGCGTCTTGCAGGTGTGCTTCGTCCCGACCAGATCGCGGCGCTGGAAGCACACGTCGACGAGGAAGAGCGCGCACAGAACCTGGATGAGCCGCACTCCATCCGTCTGGCCGGCGAGTTTCACGTCATGCTTGCCAAGTTTACCGGCAGTAAGGTGCTGACACAGTACATGCGTGAACTGACATCCCGGTGCTGTCTGATGCTTGCTTTATACAGCCGGCCGCATTCGTCGGAGTGTGGCGTGACCGAACACCGCGAACTGGTCGAACTGCTGAAGCGCGGCAATCGGCATGAACTGATCCGTGCCATGCACGATCATCTTGGTGGCGTGATCGAGCGAGCGCTGATACACCCGCCCAAACACGAAGATCGCGACATCGGGGATATTCTGGCGTCTTACGCTTCGGGCTGACCGGCTTCGCGTTTCAGAATACGCTCGGCGCTGTCGTTCCAGACATCGATCATAACGATCTTATCTCCCCGCACGACGAAACGGTCGACATAGCGGTTGCCTTCGAATTTGTCGCCGTTGGGCCACTCCCCGTAGAGCGTGCCAATGCTGTATATAATTGTCTCACCATCACCGGGCGCAACGTCATAGCGTTCGATATCCTTTTTCACCCAGTTGTAGCGGCTCGCGTTATAGGCGGCCATCTCACTCGGATGTGACATTCGGGTCTTGCCGGTGAAGTGAATGATGACGTCGTCAGCGATGAATTTGGCGGCGGTTTCCGGGTCCGGGACCATTGAAGCTTCCAGAAAGGTTTCCACGATCACGCGCGCGCGCTCAGTGTCATCGGTGATGGCATAAATTTCGTCGAGTTCCGTCATATCGGCGTCTCCAGGTTTTCCCTTTGGGTCTCTCCCGATACCGCACAGCACATCTCATGCCAATCAAATAATCCTTATATTGTATACGATATTATAAATTAATTGTGTTCAGTTTGATAAAAAAACAGGCGCCTGCATGTATAAAAGACTATTTTTTATGCAATTAAAAAATTTTGCTGAATAAAACGCCTGTATTTCAGCCAGATTCAGGTTGGCACGGGGTTTGCTCGTTAATGCGACAAGTTACCCCGAAACAGGAGGCTCAACGATGTCTGATTCCAACTTTCTCAAACTTACCCGCCGAAAGGCAATCGCGCTGACTGCTATGGCGCTCGCTGCCTCGTTCAGCGCCGTGCCGATGGCGCAGGCCGAAGACACGATCAAGGTCGGTCTGATCGCGTCCCTCTCTGGCCCGTCGGCAAAATCCGGTGAGGCTATTACGCGTGGCCTGACCATCGCCATCGACGAAATCAATGCGTCCGGCGGTCTGCTCGGCAAGAAGGTCGAATTGCTTCGCCGTGATGATGAAAACAACCCGGGCAAAGGTCTCGTTGCGGCTCGTGAACTGGTCCAGCGCGAAAAGGTCGCCATCCTGTTCGGCGGTCTGCAGACACCCGTCTCGCTTGCCATCGTTCCTTACATGAACCAGTCCAAAAAGCCGTTTATGGGCCCATGGGCAGCGGGTACGCCGATCACGCAAAACGGCGCCGAGGAAAACTACATTTTCCGCGTTTCCGCGTTCGACGCGATGGTCGATGTTGCGCTTGTCGATCGTGCCGTCAAGATACACGGCGCCAAGAAGCCGGGCATGATGCTGATCAACAACCCGTGGGGTGAATCCAACGAGAAGGGTCTGCTCGACGCACTCAAGGCCAAAGGCATGGAGCACGCCGGGATCGAGAAAATCGAACAGTCCGATGTCGATGTCGTCCCGCAGCTGACCCGCCTCAAGGAAAACGGCGCCGACACCATCTTCATGGTCGCCAACGTCGGTCCGTCCGCACAGGTCATGAAATCGCTCGAACGTATGGGCTGGGACGTGCCTGTGGTATCGCACTGGGGCCCGGCCGGTGGCCGTTTCTCGGAGCTGGGCGGTCCGCGTGCCAAGGACGTGGAAATGATCCAGACTTTCACGTTCTCCGGTAATCCGTCGCCGAAAGCTGCCGAGATGATGGGTAAGCTGAAAAAGGCGTTCCCGGAAATCAAGGGTGAAGCCGACGTGACGCCGGCGGTCGGCATCGCCAACGCTTATGACGGCATGCACCTCGCGGCGTTGGCCATCAAGAACGCGGGCTCGACCGACGGCCCGGCAATGCGCCAGGGGTTCTATGACATCAAGTCGTTCGACGGCCTGATCAAGACATACGAAACTCCTTTCACGCCTGAAAAGCATGATGCACTTGGTCCTAACGACCTGGTCTTCACGCAGTTCATCGAAGGCAAGATCATTCCGATCAAGTAAGGATATTTACCGGCGGCTGCCCCATTCCCGGGGCGGCCGCGCTTTTATCCATTTTCAAACGAAGGTTCGCTGATTTTCCATGCTGGTCCTCTCGGCAATAATTACGGGTCTGGGCCTGGGCGCCATGTACGGTTTGCTGGCGCTCGGATTTCACATCACCTACGTGGTGTCCAACACCGTGAATTTCTCGCAAGGTAGCTCCATGATGTTGGGCGCCGTGCTCGGCTATACGTTTGCCATCACCTTGGGCTGGCCGATGCCGCTGGCGATTATCGCCGCTTTGCTCCTTTGTGGCGTATTCGGGTTGGCGGTCGAGCGCTTTCTTGTGCGCCCGTTTGCCGACCGTGGATCGAACGCCTGGCTCATGGCCACCATCGCGGGAGGGATCGTGCTCGACAACGTGGTGCTTTTCACCTTCGGCAAGGAACCCAGAAGTTTCCCTTCGCCACTCGCGACGGATGCCGTCAATCTTTTCGGGATCGGGGCTTATCCGCTGCAACTGATCATCCCGGTCGTCGGCATCATTGCCGCCGCGGTTTTCAGCTATCTGCTCAGGAATACGAAATACGGCAAGGGGATGCTGGCCGTCGTGCAGCGGCCTGAAGCCGCGCGCCTGATGGGCATCGATACGCGGCTTGTCATTGCCGGCGCCTTCGCTATCTCGACCATGCTGGCAGGTGTTGCCGGGCTGCTGATTGCGCCGTTGTTCAATGTGTCTGCAGGCATGGGCCTGGTATTCGGGATCAAGGCCTTTGCCGCCGCGATCCTGGGCGGCATCACAAGTGCTTGGGGCGTGGTCCTGGCCGGATTGCTCTACGGCCTCGTCGAAGCCCTGACCACGGCGTTCCTTGGCTCGACCTACACTCAGATTGTCGCCTTCAGCATGATTATCCTCGCGCTGTTCATTATGCCGAACGGCCTGTTCGGTTCCGCCGGTATAAAGAAGGTATAAGCGATGCGCGAAACGCAAAACACCGCTTTGCAAGGCCTTGGTCGTCTTATTGGCGATCAGCGGACAGCATACATCTTTATCGTTGTTGCGACCATCGGCGGGCTCGCCCTGTCGCTCAACGTCGATGGGTATTTCACCTTCGTGATCGCTATGGCGGCAATGAATATCCTCGTCGGTGTCGGCCTGAACATCCTGCTAGGTCTGTCCGGACAGGTGTCGTTCGGCCATGTCGGGTTCTTCGCCATCGGTGCCTATGCGACCGGTATTCTGATGCTCAACGGAGCCGGATTCTGGGTCGCGTTCGCGATCGCAGGCGTTATTTCGGCCGGCGTCGGACTCCTTCTCGCGCTCCCAGCGCTCCGTGTCAGCGGCCCCTACCTCGCGATGATGACAATCGCGTTTGCGTTCATTGTCGAACATGGCGCCATCGAATGGCGTGGATTGACCGGCGGCGCAAACGGCTTGATGGGTTTCCCCAGCCCCGAACTTTTCGGCTACACACTGACTGAATCGAACATGGCAGCGTTCGCGATCGGATTGGCGGGCGTGGCACTCGTTTTCTATCAGCGCCTTGCGCACAGCACGTGGGGGCGCGCCATGCGCGCGGTGCGTGACAGTGAAATCGCAGCACAGGCGATCGGCCTGAACCCGCTGGTTCTCAAAACCGTTTCGTTCGTGCTGTCGGCGGCACTGACGGGAATGGCAGGCGCGATCTTCGCACCGCTGAATCTGTTCATCTCGCCAAGTTCGTTCCCCTTCTTCCAGTCGATCCTGTTTATCCTCGGTGTCGTCGTGGGCGGCGCCGGGACACTATGGGGACCGGTTATTGGTGCGTTGATCGTGGTGCTGTTGCCGGAATTCCTGTCTGACTTCGCGGAGCACCGCCTGCTGCTGTTCGGGGGGATGCTGCTGGGTGTCTTGTGGGCGGCACCGCGCGGCATTGTCGGCACGATATCAGGTTGGCTCTCGTCCGAAGAACCGGAAGCGGCGTCGCCCGGCAATGGGGATCTGGATCGCCAACTCAGGGCGGGCGTCGCCGAGCCGCTGGAGGTCGACGGGATTGGTATTTCGTTCGGCGGGGTGAAGGCTGCAGCCGGCGTCTCGTTCACCGCCGAGCCTGGGCGTATCACCAGTATCATCGGCCCGAACGGTGCGGGCAAAACCACGGTTCTGAACATGATCGGGGGATTCTATCAGCCCGACAGCGGCGAAATCCGGCTTGGCGGCGTGATCTCAGGCAAGTCTGCGTTCGAGATCGCCCGTGAGGGCATAGCCCGCACTTATCAGACCACGCAGCTGTTCGAGCATATGAGTGTGCTTGAAAATGTCATAATCGCAGCCCGGCGCGGCGGGCTGGGGCGTATGCTGAGCCGCACAGACGAGGCAGCCGACCGTGACTTTGCCGTGCAGTTGTTGGCGTTCGTCGGTTACACCGGGCCGCTGGCACGTCATGCCGGCAACCTGCCCCATGTTGACAAGCGGCTGGTGGAAATCGCCCGCGCCCTCGCGACGCGCCCCAAGGTGCTTTTGCTGGACGAACCTGCTGCGGGCCTGATGCGGGAAGACAAGACCCAACTCGCTGTGCTTCTCAAGGAAATCGCCGATCTCGGCATGACGGTAATCTTGGTCGAGCATGACATGTCCCTCGTCATGGGCATTTCGGATCACATCGTCGTGCTCGATGCCGGTGAGCCGCTAACACAAGGCGCGCCGGTGCAGGTGCGGGATGACCCTGCCGTGCTTCGCGCGTACCTGGGTGGCACGGAATACGAGGGGCGACCGCGTGCAACGTCATGGCATGGCGAGAAGATCGCCGTGCTGACGGCACACGAACTTGAGGCGGGATACGGTGCTGCTCCTGCTCTCGAGAAGGTGCATGTTGATGTCTATCCGGGCGAGATGGTCGCCGTTCTTGGCGCTAACGGTGCTGGCAAATCGACCATGTTACGTGCGATGAGCGGGCTTCACCGTCCGGTCGGTGGATCGGTGCTCTTGAATGATGTCGAGACCGCCCGCCGCGCGGCGCATCAGATTGCGGCGGCCGGCATGATGCTGGTTCCCGAAGGACGTCAGGTGTTCCCGGAAATGACGCTCCGCGACAACATCCTTCTGGGTGCGTGGGCGCGGAAGGAACCGGTCTCTGATGATGAAATCGAGGCCATAACCAAACGCTTTCCGCGCATCCGTGATCGCATGGATAGCAAGGCCGGTGTGTTGTCGGGCGGTGAGCAGCAGATGCTCGCCATCGCGCGCGGCATGATCGCCAAACCGAAGATCCTGTTGCTTGACGAACCGTCACTCGGCCTCGCGCCGACAATGATCGGTGAACTCTACTACGTTCTTGCCGATCTGCGCGATGAAGGAGTCACGGTACTGATCGTCGATCAGATGGCAAACCTCGCACTGACTGTTGCCGACCGCGGATACGTTCTGGAAAGCGGCCGGATCGCGCATGCCGGTGCAGCCGAAGAACTGAAGAACGATCCCAGCATCGAACGTGCATACCTGGGACACAGTGGCGATGATTGAGGACAAAATGAAAAATAATCGGGAGGAACCGAGTAAATGGACCTGACCCTAAGAAATGCCCGCCTTGCCGGACAGGTGGACGATATTGTTGATATCGGCATCACCGGTCAGAAGATCGTCGAGATCGCAACCGGGCTCACGCCGGGCGATCGTGACATCGATGTCGGCGGTCGGCTTGTGTTGCCGGGTTTCGTCGAGACCCACATCCACCTCGACAAATCGTGCATTCTTGATCGCTGCTCGTCCAAGCGCGGTGATCTGAATGAAGCGATCGAGGAAGTGGCCCGCGTAAAAAAGGATTTCTCGGAAGGGGACGTTGCCGAACGCGCGGCCAAGACACTCCGCAAGTGTGTCATCAACGGCACCACCCGGATGCGCACGCATGTCGAGGTCGATCCCGTTATCGGGCTGCGTGGCATCGAGGGGGTCAAAGCGGCGATCAAGGAATTTGCATGGGCTATCGATGTGGAAATGTGTGTCTTCCCGCAGGAAGGCTTGCTCAACAACCCGGGCACAGACGAGCTGATGGTTGCTGCACTCAAGGATGGTGCCGGTGCCGTGGGGGCTGCACCGTACACGGATAGCGACCCGCATGGTCAGATCGACCGGGTTTTCGAATTGGCGCGTGAATTCGATGTCGACATCGACATGCACCTGGATTTCGGCGACGACGCCAGTCAGCTTGATGCGGCGTACGTCTGCCGCAAGGCGGATGAATTCGGATGGGGCGGACGTGTTGCCATTGGACACGTCACCAAGTTCTCGGTGATGTCGCCGGATCAACTCGAGCAGACGGCAAAAATGCTGGCAAGCGCGGGTGTCGCCGTGACCGTATTGCCATCGACGGATCTATTCCTGATGCACCGGGATTACGATCACAAGGCTCCCCGTGGCGTCACGCACGTGCATACGTTGCTCGAACATGGCGTCAACTGTTCGCTGTCGACGAATAACGTGCTTAATCCATTCACGCCGTTCGGCGATTGTTCGTTGATCCGTATGGCGAATCTGTATGCCAACATTGCGCAAATCGGTAAGACGGATACGCTGGGCGAATGCCTGAACATGGTGTCGACGCGATCGGCCAAGCTGCTGAACCTTGAAGATCACGGTGTTGCCAAGGGTATGACGGCGGATCTGGTCGTTGTCGATAATGCCGACCCGGCAATGGCGGTCTCCGAATTGTCGCAGCCGATGTATGGTTTCAAGTCGGGATGCCCGACGTTCACCCGCGCCCTGCCCGAACTTCACGGGCCGGAGTAAGATTACCATGAAAGATACAGTCAACGCCTTCATTTCGCAGTTTACCATTCCCGGGGCCGAAAGTGGTCCGCTTGCCGGTATGACGTTCGGCGCCAAGGACCTGTACGACATCGACGGCCATGTCACAGGGTGTGGAAGCCCTGATTGGGCCAAAACACACGAACCGGCGGAAAGCACCGCCCCTGCCGTACAATCTCTGCTCGATGCCGGTGCGACACTTGCCGGCAAAACGCATACGGATGAAATCGCGTACAGTCTGATGGGCGTCAACGCGCATTACGGCACGCCCGTTAATACGGCGGCGCCTGACCGGGTCCCGGGTGGATCGTCTTCGGGTTCTGTCGCTGCAACCGCTGCGGGCCTCGTCGATTTCGCGCTGGGCAGTGATACGGGCGGATCGGTACGTATGCCGGCGTCGTTCTCGGGTGTCTATGGCATCCGCACGACACACGGGCGGATCGGCCTTTCCGGCGTCATGGCGCTGGCGCCGAGTTTCGATACCGCCGGCTGGTTCGCTCGCGATGCCGGGACGTTTGCCGCCATTGGCGCTGCTTATGATATCGTGCCCCCTGAGGAGACCGGAAATATCCGCCTGATGATCGCCGATGACGCCATGGCCCTGGCCAACGACGAGACACGCGACGAACTACAGTTGTTCATTCACAAACTGATCGATGTGCTGGGCGATGCAGAGCATCTGAACCTGGCCGATGCCCCCTTCAGTGAGTGGCGCGAAACCTTCCGTGTCTGTCAGGCAGCAGAAGCATGGCAGGTCCACAAAGAATGGATTACGGAGACCCGCCCGCAATTCGGACCGGGCGTGAAGGAACGTTTCGAAATGGCCGCCGCCATCACTCCTGAAATACTCGCGCCGCAAGACAAACGGCGGGCCGAGATACGTGCACATCTCAACCGTCTGGTTGGCGATGACGGGATCATCTTGTTACCGACCGCCCCTGGGCCCGCTCCGCGTCGGGATGCGGATGAACAAGGACTCGACGCATTCCGAATAGCTGCGCTCGAGTTGCTTTGCGCCGCCGGTCTGGCCGGGCTGCCACAAATCAGCCTGCCGGCCGGAAACGTGGAAGGCGCCCCGGTCGGGTTATCCATGATCGCCGGGCCCGGACAAGACGGACTTTTGTTGAAAATCGCTTCATCCATCTCTGGTCCGTAAAATTAATACACTTGGCGCAGGGTTGTCCCGTTGCGTTGATATCAACTTGGCATGTTGGGCCCTCACTCAAATCTCGCAAAGAGACAAACATCTGTTTTCGAAGTTGTGTCTGTGACGGGTCAGCATCTGACGCGAAACCATTCAGTTGTGATGTCAGGTTGTGAGATGCCGGGGTTGCGCCCCCAACGCACTGGGTGTGTATGTTGTCCTGTTTGAAACTTGTCCGGATTAAATTCAATCGGGACACCTGTCCGGAAATAACAGGACGCAAATGGACTGAATGGGGCGGCCGGTAGGCAAATCAGGAACCAACTGCCCTGAATGGGCAGAAGTTCTCTCCCTTCACACGGCAGGGGTCACAGGTTCAATCCCTGTCGCGCCCATCATTCTCTAGTAGGCAGTGTCAGAGTAAACCGACTTGAGGTCGGCAAAATCCAGACTTTAACCTCTGCGGATGAAGAATCCATTCCGCTATTTCAACTCGTCGCCCGAGATCATTTGCCTGGCGGTGATGATGCACATCCGTTATCCGCTTTCGCTACGAGAGGTCGAGGACATCCCGTTTGAACGAGGTATCGACACCTGCCATGAGATGGTACGGTTTTGGTGGAACCGCTTTGGTCCAATGTTTGCGGCCGAGATACAGAAGCGCCGAAAATATCACTGTTCGTATTCGAATTGGCGTTGGCACCTGGATGAGGTTTTTGTACGGATCAATGGCGAAACGCAGTATTTGTGGCGTGCTGTGGATCATGAAGGCGAAGTGCTAGAGGTCTTTGCCACGAAGCGGAGGGATCGCAAGGCAGCGCTTAAATTATTTAAACGGGCAATAAAGCGCTATGGTCGTCCAAAGGAGATTGTCACGGATCGGCTTCGGTCATATCGGGCCGCCTGAATGTAATCGGTAATGCAGCCGAGAAGGAATGCGGTCGCTGGCTTAACAAATGATCCGAAAATTCTCATCAGCCGTTTCGACGACAAGAAGGCGCGATGTCGAAGTTTCAGACCATAAAGACCTTACAGATATTCGCATCAACCCACGGCTCAATCCACAATCATTTCAACCACGTCAATTCAGTTGATCCAGTGCTATCGCAGTGACTGATATGGCTACGATCACGATACAAATGACGAACCGGAGGGTGATCTTTTCTCGCCTGAAAATAAGGACACTCCAGAAAACGGAAAAGATGGGTGCTGTTGAGAGGATTGGGATGACTTCGATAAGCTCGCCTTTTAACAGTGCAACGTTCAGTGTGTATAAACCAATGGCGATGACAACACCGGCAGCGCCAAAAAGATAGGCACCTCTCCACGATTCAAGGGGTAATTTTGGACCCGGTCGTACAAGATACAGAGCCAGCAGGACGACTGCGGATGTGATTGTACTGACAGTGACTGCGTAGAATGGGTCGGCTATATCAATCAAACCGATCTTTGTGAACGTCTGACCGAGGACGCGCAAGACGACCGCTGTCAACGGGAGTAAAACCGCCCATAGTGGCCAGTCACGAGAAGTGTTCTTGTGGTTGTTTTGCAAAAGTACGGCGCAGGTAATCCCGATAATACCAGCCGAGACAGGTATTGTTAGCTGCTCACCAAATACTGCAATGCCCATGACGGCTGCGAATACTGGCCCAGTTGACGCCAGTGAACTTTGTAATGTCGGACCTAGTAACTTGTTTCCTGAAATTGCCAACGACATCGTAACGGCTGGGATAAATATGCCGACGGCTACAAAAAATAGCGACGACGGATGAGATAGATATCTCAGCTCAAGAAAGAATGGCGCGACGACAAGAAAGGTTACGGATGAAGAGGAAACAAGGATTATCGCTCCGAAGCGGGAAGTTATATAGGGGAACCCAATAAACTGCAGATGGTTCCCAAGGGAAAACAGCATTGCGGATATCAAAGTCAAAACGAATGTCGGCAATTCAAACATATCGCACCTGACCGCGTGATCGGCTCGGCGGTCGGCTCAACCGCAGTGTTGCTGTAACTACCGTAAAGATGGGCTGAGCCGATAGCGACTTCGTGTTTGTCATAACGTTAGGAGAAATTTGACCCGCTGCGATCCATGGACGGGACCTTCACCGTTGAGTGCATGCGGAAAGATCATATCAACTCGGGGTGTTTCTAATCGCCGGTTTAGCGGTTATCGTTGAGTCTAGATCAATGGAGAAGCGCCTTGGCACCTCGATTCCCCTTCTTCAATGCATTGCGCGCTTTTGAATCCGCTTGCAAGCAAGGTTCGCTCACCGGTGCTTCAGTTGAGCTTTCAGTGACACCAGGGGCCGTCAGTCGGCAGGTCGCTAAACTGGAAGCGGAGCTTGGTTGCAAGCTGCTGGTACGCAATGTGCGCGGGGTCGAGCCGACAGCCAAGGGAGCTATTCTGTTCAACTCCCTGACGGGTGCATTTGACCAGATCGATCGTACTCTGAATGAAATACGTGAGGACCAGAATGTCGCGGTGCTCTCGGTCTTTTCTTTCGTGACTGTTGCGTTGGAGTGGCTGGTACCTCGTATTGGGGCTTTTCACAGATCTAATCCGGAGATCGATCTGCGTTTGTATCCCATGCGTGAACCAAATGGGCTTTTTGATGGTACAATGGATGTCGGTGTATGGTCCGGTCCCAATATCTGGCCAGAAGTCAGGTCTGATAAGCTCTTTTCCCCAATTTATCTTCCGGTTTGTAGTCCCAAACTGCTGTCGGCCGGGCCGCCCTTGCTGCGGCCGAACGACTTGCAGCATCACAAAATCTTTGCGTCGAGATTTCAACTGCCTTTCTGGAAGAGCTGGATGCGGGTGGCAGGGGTGGAGAAGTTGAATCTCGATCAGATTACGATGTTCGAGACTTCGGCGCATGCCTATCGGGCAGCGCGGGATGGACTTGGTATTGTAATGGGGCAGCGATTATTTGTCTGCAACGACCTCGCTGCCGGCACATTATGCGCACCCTTTCAGATCGCCGTACAGGACAAGGAGCCATATAGCCTCATATACTTGGAAAAGAACGAGAAGGACCAACGCATCATTGCATTCAGGAGATGGTTCGAGGTGGAACTTGAGGAAGCGGAGCGCGTAGCAGATGTCATTACACCGCCGAGTATGGCAGTCACATTGATGGACATGCCCAGATCTTGAGTTTTTCTCAAGCCAGTTTGCGAAAATTCGAATTGTGACTTTTACGAATGTCTGCAAACAATCTGTTGATGCATGAGGTTGCAGGGACGGGGACGGTGTACCAAGGTCCCTAGCCGAGCATCGCTGGAGCTAAGAGGTCATTCGATGTCAAAGCAAACAGAATTCCCGCCACTAAATCCGTTGCACGTTTTTGAAGTCGCCAGCAGGGTCATGAGCTTTACGAAGGCCGCAGCGGAACTCAATGTCACCCAATCTGCCGTAAGCCGCCAGATATCAACTCTGGAGGGGGCGATAAACGTCAAACTGTTCAAACGTGGCCGCGAGGGGATTTCCCTGACCGAGAGTGGCGAAGCCTACAGAAAGGAAATCGGCCCGGCCTTTTCCCGAATACTTTGGGCAACAAATGAAATTCGCGAACACAGATTGTCCGATCCACTGCGCCTGCGTGTTTATAGTTCGTTTGCGGCGCGATGGTTGATACCAAAGCTGCCGGCATTCAAGGAAATGCATCCGAATATCGATTTTCGTATGAATACGGCTGTCCAGCCGGTCGATTTTAGCCGCGACTCTGTCGACATGGCTATTCAGTTCGGGAACGGTCAATGGCCGGATGTTTCCTGTAAAAAAATCATGGGTGATGACATTCAACCCGTATGCAGTCCGAAACTCTACGAGGCGGTCGGCGGGATCGATACGGTCGACGATTTGCAGAAAGTACAGTTGATTTCGGCCCGATTACGCTCGAAGGACTGGAAAGACTGGATGGAAGATCGCCAGATTAAGGGGTTGGACTCCAATTTCATGGAATTTCCGAGCTCACACCTTGCTTATCAGGCAGCGACCGCTGGCCTCGGTGTCGCTATCGGACAGTTGCAGCTAGTGGAGGACGATGTCCGTGATGGGAAGCTGATGTTGCTGTTTGATAAACCTTTGTCACGGGACCTTGGATATTACGCGATGTGGCCAAGCGAACTGTCCCTAGGTCAGAAAATGCGGGTTTTCTTGAACTGGATTTGTGACGCTGCCAAGAATTGAGACCGCTTCATTGGGCAACCTATGATGTGCCAGTGACTCTGGTCCGGGAATTACGCAGCGGGCTTCAGTAGTTTTGTCTTCCGGATAAAGTCAATGTTTGACGCAGTTTCAAGCGCCCAAAGGGCAGAGAGTAGTGCATCCGCATCGCTGTCTGCCATCACCGTCGTTGCGAGTTCCATAAATTTTCGATTGAGGTCTACGTCGCTCAGTGGAAGTTCCGGATCACCGACACGGTGGGGCTGGAAATGCTCCAGGACAGTTCCATTCCTCAGACGGATATTTACGTTCGCAGCTCGTTGCCGTGGGAAGAGCGCATCAACTTCCGGGTCGAGCGTGACATGTATTAAAGGCATTAGAGCAAGAACCTGGGGGTCGGAAAGACGTTCTGGCGTGGTCGCATCGAGGCGTATGCTTTTATGAACCAATCCGCTTGCGACGATGTATGGTAAAGAGAATCTCGCGGCGGCCGGGGTATCGATACAATAATTCCCGGTTACATTGTATGTCGCGGAATATCCGCCGACATCGATGCGCTCTATCTCGTCTATGCTGAATTTATGCTCCCTTTGTAAGTGTAAAACACCATCCAATGCGGCAAATATGTGACCGCAGCAGCCATGGTTCTTAATTGTGATACGGGTAATATTGAAAGATTCTAGGTCGGCGAGTGCGCTCTCCCAGTCGACCTCTTTACTCATTGCATTACCGAGTCCGGTTTCGCCTTCAAACATGTCGACGGGTGCCGTGACAGCTCCCTGTGCACTGGCCACAGCAACAAAACCGACGTCAGCTGCGTGACCGGCATGTAGTGGTTTGATGCGGG
This sequence comes from Rhodospirillales bacterium, assembly GCA_965227245.1. GTDB lineage: Bacteria > Pseudomonadota > Alphaproteobacteria > Rhodospirillales > Casp-alpha2 > UBA4479. Next base: position 1,363,768 of record OZ245728.1, read on the forward strand.
CATCACCGCGAAAGGCTTGCTGTAATCCGGCCGCCATCGTCGCCGCTGTGCCAAGTGCGTGTGCAAGTTTTTCATTGTCTAGATCATAGAGCAACGCTACGGCCGCGGTTGACCCGAACGTACCGACCGTTCCGGTATTGTGCCAATACTTGTAGTGTTCGCGGCCCATGGCCATTCCGATCCGGGTAGACACCTCGTATCCGGCAATGACGCTAATGAGTAAATCCTGTCCGGTTTTGCTCTGTGATTGTGCTGCTGCCAGAGCGGCTGCGATGGTTGGGCTGCCAGGGTGGTAGATTGCGGGGGAGAAAATATCGTCAAACTCGACAGCGTGCGAGGCGGTACCGTTAATAAGTGCAGCTAACCTCGCAGGGGCACGATTGCCACGGAGCGTCCAAGCGTTTCCGTAACCAAGACCATCGCTTAAACCACTCTCGAGTGCCAGCGACTCACTACTGATAGAACCTGGAAGAGCAGCAGCAAACCAGTCGATGATGCATCTCTTGGCGGCATGAATGACATCACTTGGCTGGCGGCAATTTAATTGATCGGTTGCCAAACGCGCAAGTGTGATAGCAACGGAAGTGCCGCCAACCTGCGTTGAGACATTCTGGGGCGACTGTGCATGCTGAATGGAGTCCATAACTATCCCTTTTTAGTCTCTTCCACACGCTTGCAGGAAATGAGCGACAAGCGTGGTAGCTTACGGCACTATGATGAACGATAATCAATAACTCGATCTCGACTGATTCCAACTGACGAAGATGTACGTAGACATTCCGATACGTCATATTCACAGTGATTTGCCGCACCAAGCGATTTTCTATTCGCTAGCCCATGACAATTTCGCATTCTCAATATGAACATTGAAATGCGCTTTTGGCAGTTGAGAGCCGAGTGCTAGCGCTACTAAGGTTTCCTCAATCAACCGGCAAAGACCCGGATGTTAAATTAGTGAAAGATGCCGCCGGGGAGGCGGGCAATATGGGTTTTTATATTTTACGACGCATTGTCTCGACGGCTCCGGTGATGGCCATCGTTGCGTTCTTCGTTTTCGGGCTGCTGTATATCTCTCCTGGAGATCCGGCCCAGATCATTGCCGGGGATCATGCGACACCTGAGCAGATCGAAGCCGTCCGGGCTTCACTCGGATTAGATGAACCCTTTTTATATCGATTCTTTGAATGGTTCTGGGATGTTGTCCGCGGAGATTTAGGGCTGTCAGTATTTACCGGCAAACCAGTCACTGAGCTGATCTTGTCGCGCATGGAACCGACGATGTCCCTGATGTTCCTGACGCTGATTTTCGCGGTAACGACAGCCGTGCCATTGGGCGTGCTGGCCGCAAATTACGTTGGAACCTGGATTGATCGTATTATTATGGCGATTGCCGTTCTCGGGTTTTCGGTGCCTGTTTTCGCAACTGGCTATGCGTTTGCTTACATATTTGCGATCGATTTGAAATGGTTGCCGATCCAAGGTTATGCGCCGATTTCAGACGGGATAGGCAAGTGGTTGTCGCATCTCGTGTTGCCCGCATTTGCGCTCGGAAGTGTCTATATGGCACTGATCGCGCGGATCACGCGGGCGTCGATGCTTGAAGTGCTCAACCAGGATTATATTCGAACAGCGCGCGCCAAGGGTCAGTCAAAGTTGATGATCCTGTTTTTGCACGCACTGAAAAACGCTTCAATCTCGATCATGACGGTTATCGGGCTGGGTATAGCCCTTATGATCGGTGGCGCTGTAGTGACCGAGAGCGTGTTCGCAATTCCCGGGATTGGAAGATTGACGATCGATGCAATCTTGCAGCGAGACTACCCCTTGATTCAGGGCGTCGTGTTGTTCTTCAGCTTCATCTATGTGCTGGTCAATCTCCTGGTTGATATTTCCTACACCGTAATCGACCCGAGGATCAGGTACTGAATGTCCACCAACTTGTCCCCCCAGAAAGAGAAAACCGATAAATCGACGCGCGATGGTGGCGACTTTGTCGTTGCTCCGGATCTTCCTGACGTATTTCCGGATCGTGCCGGCCTGACGGGTGTGCTGGGTTTGGCGAGCCGCCATGTCGCCGTGACAGTCGGGCTAATCGTCACGATATCAATGGTGCTTGTGGCCGTTTGTGCACCGATACTGACGAATCACGATCCCGCGGCTATATCTCCGATGACACGGTTGAAGTCACCAAGTGTCGAGCACCTGTTCGGTACGGACATGCTTGGCAGGGACATTTTTTCGCGTGTTGTCTACGGTGCGAGGGTGTCACTCACCGTCGGGTTGGTTGTCGCACTTCTTTCTTCTGGAATTGGATTGTTGCTGGGGCTCATTTCTGGGTATTTCCGGATTCTGGATGGACTGATTATGCGAGTCATGGATGGCATGATGTCCATTCCCGGTGTGCTTCTTGCGATTGCAATGATGGCATTGATCGGCGGTTCGCTCGGCACGGTGATTATGGCGATTACCATCGTAGAAATTCCACGAGTTGCTCGCCTGGTAAGGGGTGTCGTTTTAAGCATTCGAGAGCAAGCATATATTGAGGCGGCTGTGGCTGCTGGGACATCGTCGCCTTCGATCATCCTGCGCCATATCCTGCCAAACACGATGGCACCATTGCTTGTCCAGGCAACATATGTCTGTGCGGCGGCGATGCTTCTTGAATCCATCTTGTCGTTCATCGGCGCCGGTATCCCGCCCAGTGTTCCTTCATGGGGAAACATTATGGCTGATGGCCGCGCCCTCTGGCAGATCAAGCCGAATATGATCTTTATTCCGGCTGTCGCCCTTTCGATCAGTATCCTCGCAATCAATCTTATCGGTGATGGCCTTCGGGATGCGCTGGATCCGCGTATGGCCAAGAAGGTTTGAAAATGGCGCTTCTGGAAGTCGAAAATCTTCAAATTCACTTTAAAACGCCCAAAGGCATCAACAGAGCCGTGGATGGTCTGTCGTTTCATGTTGAAGCTGGGGAAACGGTGGCAATTGTTGGCGAGTCCGGTTCTGGGAAATCGGTAACTTCTATGTCGCTTCTCGGGTTGTTGCCGGAAAAGACGACGGGCATTGCAGGTTCGATCAGGTTCGGGGGACGCTCACTTCTGGGATTGTCAGAACGTGAAATGCAGAAACTGCGCGGCGACGACATCAGCATGATTTTTCAGGAGCCAATGACGGCTCTGAACCCAGTATTAACTGTCGGCTATCAGTTGTCAGAAGCGCTGATGCTTCACCAGGATTTAACACGTTCTCAGGCAATCGATCGTGCAGAAGAAATGCTGAAGAGTGTAGGCATTTCCGAGTCTCGCCGTAGGCTAAAAGAGTACCCCCACCAACTGTCAGGTGGAATGCGCCAGCGTGTCATGATTGCAATGGCGCTTGCCTGCGAACCTCAGCTTTTGATTGCAGACGAGCCGACAACAGCGCTCGATGTAACCATACAGGCTCAAATTCTTCAGCTCATCAGCGAGTTGAAGGAGAAAACCGGCACCGCGGTGATTTTTGTTACTCATGACCTCGGGGTTGTCGCAGAGGTCGCCGACCGCGTGATCGTTATGTATGCGGGCCATAAGCTCGAAGAAGCGCCGGTGAGAGATTTGTACGCCAATCCGCGACATCCATATACTGCTGGGTTGATCGGTGCGATGCCGGTCCTGGGGACGTCCGGAAAATCGGCCGAGTGGCGATTAACAGAGATTTCAGGACAGGTACCAAGCACGTTCCAGAAGTTCTCCGGTTGCCCATTCGCAAACCGGTGCGATTCTGCGCAGGAAGTCTGTTCTAATTTGAAACCGGGCCTGCAGGGCGCCAGGGATGGACATGCATTTGCATGTCATTTCCCGGTCGAGCCAAGGGGGGACAATGCCTGATCCATTGCTTTCAGTGAACGGCTTGCAAAAGCAGTTTATCACAGGCGACAGTCTTTTTGGATGGGGCCGCAAGAGCATAGATGCTGTCTCAGGGGTCTCATTCGAGGTCGACGAGGGTGAAACCCTTGCCGTCGTGGGTGAATCCGGGTGCGGTAAATCGACGGTTGGCCGTTGCATTCTGAACCTAGAAAAGCCCAGTGCAGGTGAGATAAGGCTGGGTACGCAAAGGATCGATAATCTCGATGTCAGTAAACTTCGTAAACTGCGAGAGTCCATCCAGGTCGTTTTCCAGGACCCTTTCAGCAGTCTCAATCCCCGCCAGAAGGTTCGTGACGCAATAGCAGAACCTCTTCGCAATTTCGGAATTGCCAGAACACGCGCAGAGATAGACCAGCAGGTATCGGACTTGTTGGAACTTGTTAGCCTGCCAAAAGAGTGTGCCGACCGATGGCCCCACGAGTTCAGCGGAGGGCAACGGCAAAGAGTTGGTATCGCACGTGCGCTCGCAAGCAAACCGAAAATAATCATTTGTGACGAAGCGGTCTCTGCCCTTGATGTTTCAGTGAAGGCGCAGATCATCAACCTGTTACGCGATCTTCAGCGAAAAACCGGTGTTGCTTTTCTTTTTATTTCGCACGACCTGGCGATCGTTGAGAATATCGCGCACAGGGTCGCCGTGATGTATTTGGGCAAGATCGTGGAAATCGGCCCTACACAGGATGTCATTTTCAGATCGGCCCACCCGTACACGAAGGCTCTATTGTCGGCGGTGCCAATTCCGGATCCTACGAAACGGCGCACGCGTAAAATTATTGAAGGCGAAATCCCGAGTCCCGCCAATCCGCCAGCCGGATGCCGTTTCCACACCCGTTGCGCGTTTGCACACGACAGATGCCGCGTTGAAGCGCCGGTAGTTTCCGAACGCAATCCTGGTCACGTTGTTGCCTGTCATCTGAACGAGCTGCCGGATGAACAGAACCCGATGTTTCAGAACAACTAAACCCCATGCCTGACCGGAAACCTTTAGGAAAAGAAGAATGCCGAACCTAGGAGACATGAAATGAAATCGAAGTGGCCAAACGGTGCGAGATGTATGGTCAACATCACCGTCGATTTTGACGGGCTTTCCAATGAAACCGGCAAGAAGCTGCTGCCCATAGGAAAGTATTCTCACGGGCGGTATTCGGCAAAGCGGGGCATTCCGCGCTTTCTCGAGATGTTCAAGCGTCATGATGTTCCGGCGACTTTCTTCGTTCCGGGTTATGACGCCGAATGTTTCCCTGATTCAGTCAGGTCTATCGCCGATGCGGGACATGAAATCGGCGCTCACGGTTACCTGCACGAAGCATTTGATCTAGGAGATGAGGAGCCGTTCTTTCTGGAGAAGACTCACAAGATACTCACGGACCTTCTGGGCAAGGAGCCTGTCGGTTGGAGAAATCCAGGCGGTGGAAAATCAGATGTGACGATCAAGGTCCTGCGCGACCTCGGATATATCTATGACTCGAGCGAGAAGGCAGCAGATTGGCCATATTACCAAGTCGTTGCTGGTGAGAGACTAAGAGATTTCGTTAATCTTCCGGACAATACGTCGAGCCTTGATGATGCGCCATTCTATAGAGACAGCATGACACCACCGTCTGAAGTTGCAGAGCAATGGAAGGCGGAATTCGACTGTGTGTATGCCGAGGGCGGTTATTACGACCTGATAGTCCATCCACGAAGCGGTTTCGGTTCTGGCGGTCCGGCCCGCGCCAAAGCCCTTGAAGACGTCATTTTATATATTAAGAGCCACCCCGGCGTCCTGATGCAGCGGCAAGAGGAGACCGCCAGGTGGTGCCTCAAGAACCCGGACGATTGGCCCGAACGGACTGAACCATGGAGCGCATGATGAGCAGCAAAATCGATCAAGCAACTGGTGGCACAATGTGCGTCACCGTGAATGTACATGGCGCCTCGGTAGAGCTTCGTGCCGTGAACGAAGACCGGCTCGTGGGCCGTTATGCGTATGGAAATTATATGCCCAATGGCGTTGATCGACTGTTACGCCTGTTTCAGGCACTCAACATTCCGGCGACGTTTTTCGTGCCCGGACGTGAGGCCGAACGCCACCCTGAGATGATCAGGGAAATTAATGCTGCAGGCCATGAAATCGCGGCCAATGGATACGCACTTGAAGACCATTCCACATTAGGAGACGCGCAGCTGGATGTTTTGAAGAGAGCCCATGAGGTTATCGCTGAATGCATCGGCGAGGCACCGGTTGGATGGCGTGCACCGGATGGTCTAATGTCCACCGACACCTTAAGCCACCTTTCCGCACTCGGTTACAAGTACGATAGCAGTTTTCAGGACGATGACTTTCCGTATCTGCTGGATGCGGATGGCGGTGCAGGCATGGTCGAACTACCTCAGAATCCGACATTGCTCGATCAGAATCTGTTTTCCATCAAGCAGCCGGATGTGCGCGTGCACAAGAACTGGACTGAGGAATTTAATGGACTGAACAGTGTCGGCGCGTTCATTTGTATGACACTTCATCCGCGTCAGGACTATGGCGTCGGCAGGGCGCCGCGTATGAAGCATCTGGAGTCGTTCCTCCGCGAAACCCAATACAGCCCGCGGCCGATCGCGTTTAAAACCTGCGCAGAAGTTGCTGCATTGGCGATGAAGGCCGCGGCTTAATGTTAGGGTCTGCAAACATTTGCCGGGATCGCTGCGCATGAGCCGACCTGTCCTGGTGTGCGGGGCGGGTGCAATAGGTGGGACAATTGCCGGATTCCTGGCGGATGCGGGTCATCCTGTCATTATCGTCGATACAGCCGCGGATCACGTTGCAGCAATCCGTCAGGATGGCCTGAAGATTAGCGGTCCTGTTAAATCGTTTGTGGCCCGGTGCGAAGCGTTCACACCGGACGAATTAAGCGGGACCTATGATCTGATGCTTCTTGCGGTGAAAGCGCAGCATACGGAAAGTGCCGTAAATATGTTGCGTCCTCATTTAAGCAAAGCTGGGGCTGTTGTATCGGTGCAGAACGGTCTTAATGAAAAGATCATTGCGGAGATCGTGGGTGTGGAGCGCACGATTGGCTGCTTCATCAACTTCACTGCGGATTATATCGGACCTGGGCACATAGAATATGGAGGCAGGGGCGCTGTCGTTGTCGGTGAAGTGGACGGTAAGACGCGAACCAGAACCAAGTATATACATAATCTACTTCTCGACTTTGATGCTGATACAAAGCTTTCGGACAACATATTCGGCTATCTTTGGAGCAAAATGGCATTCTTCGCACTATTGTTGTCGCAAACACTTTCGGACACACCGACAGCAGAATTTCTGGATGCGCCCAAATTTCGTCCATTGATCCACAGAATGGTTGGTGAAGTCGCAAAGGTAGCCTATGCGGAAGGTATACGGTTGATGGAATTCCAGGGTTTCGACGCTGGCAGCTTTATATCAGGTGATAAAGCGTCAATGAACCAATCCATCGATGATTACGCCGAGTCTCGGCGTGGATCGAGTAAACTCTATAGCGGTTTCTGGCGCGATCTGGCTGTGAGAAAGCGTCAAACGGAAGTGGGCAGTCAAAGCGCGCCTATATTCCAGGTTGCTGCAAAGCATGACGTGAAAATTCCAATCTTCACGCGCGCGGTTGAAATGATTTCAGAAATCGAAATGGGTCAAACGGCTCTCAGCGAAAAGTTGGCAGACGAACTGCTGGTACGAATTGCCAGCGGGGAGTGATGATATTTCATGAAAGCGGCATTCTATAAATCGTATGGCGCTGCTGCTGATGTGCTTCAAGTCGGCGATGTGGAAATTCCCGAACTGAACGAAGAAGACGTCTGCGTCCGCCTTCATTTTTCCGGCATCAATCCCTCTGACTGTATGCGGCGAAGCGGCTTGAGAGAGAGACTGACGGATCCTTTTATTATTCCACATAACGATGGCGCAGGCGTAATTGAGCGCGTTGGGAAGAATGTTTCTGCCAGTCGTATCGGTGAACGTGTCTGGATCTGGAATGGACAGCGTGATGGGCGAACGATGGGGACCGCGGCAGAGTACATCGTGATGCATCAACGATATGCGGTTCAGCTGCCAGATAATGTGAGTTTTGAAGAAGGTGCGTGTTTCGGTGTTCCGGTCATGACCGCCTATGCTTCGCTGTTTGCGGATGGGCCTATTGATGGATTGAACGTGCTTGTTAATGGCGGCGCTGGTGCAGTTGGTCATTATGCCATCCAGCTTGCACGATTGGCCGGTGCTAAACGTGTGATAACAACGGTTTCCAGTGATAAGAAATCGACTCATGCAGAGAAAGCCAAGCCGCATCACATCATCAATTATAAATCAGAATGCGTCTTAAAGCGTGTTATGAGTTTGACGAATGACGTCGGCGTCGCCCGTATTTCAGAAGTTAATTTTTCAGCAAATGCTGAAACCGACTGCAATGTGGTTTCACGGCATGGAGCCATTGGTGTTTACGGCTCGCCGTCGGGGTATGAGCCGGCAATTCCTCTTCGTCCCCTGATCGCCAAGCACGCTACCGTTCGATTTATTCAATGCAACATCTTGCCGATGCCATTCCGGAATGAGGGTGCGCGTCTCCTTACTGAATTGGCAAGTCGTGGTGAACTCATCAACAGTGTTGGCCGAATATATAATCTAGATCAGGTCGCGGAGGCTCATCAGGCTGTCGAATCTGGAGACGTTATCGGCAATGTATTGATCAGAATCGCTTAGGACGGCCTGAGAATTCCCTCTGATGACGGCTAGGTATTGCAGTGACAATTTGTCATTTGCCCATGCCGTACATGAAGTTGTCTAGCCAACCCCATGAAGTACGCTGAATACGACTATGGGGGTATTTTCCCATTGATTCACCAAGGAGTACGCCGTGAGTTCGAAGCTGTTTTCACCGTTTAGCATCCGTGGGGCCAAATACGCCAATCGAATAGCAGTGTCTCCGATGGCTCAATACAAGGGTGACGGTGGAGCTGCAACGCGTTGGCTGGACCAGCATTTAGGTTCACTCGCAGTTTCCAATCCTGGACTTGTAATCATGGAATCCACCTCGGTTGAACGTGAAGGTTGGGGGTCCCTGGCATGTCTTGCATTGCATTCTGACGAGCATGAGTCGGCTATTCGCCAGGTGCTGGAGAATATTCGGACATATTCCGATACTCCCTTTGGAATTCAGTTTGGTCATTCTGGGCGCAAAGGCTCCGGTCAGACGCCGGCTGGCGGTCGTGGCCCTCTGTTGCCGGAGAATGGCGGGTGGCAAGTGTGCGGGCCGTCAGCAATTCCATTCGCCGATGATTATCCAGTGCCGGATGAATTGGATGACAAAGGACTCGCCCGCGTTCGGGAGAGTTACAGGCAGGCTGCAGAGCGCGTTGGACGACTGGATTTGTCGCTGGTGGAATTGCACGGCGCACATGGATATTTGCTGCACACTTTCTTGTCTCCAATTTCAAATCAGCGCAGTGATCAGTATGGCGGGTCTCTTGAGAAGCGCACGGCGTTTGTCGCAGAGGTCGTAAGCGCAGTCCGCAAGGAATTACCTGATGAGCGCGTGCTTGGAATCCGACTCAATGCTCACGACTATGTAGAAGGTGGGCTTGAGTTCGAAGATACGATCAAGATCGCCCATATCCTGAAAGACGCCGGCCTCGACTATGTATGTGTTTCTGCGGGCGCGATTTCCGGGGATGCCCGTGTTAGTGCCACACCGGGATACCTGGTGCCATATGCATCCGAGCTGAAGAAGCGTGTCGGGATACATGCATTTGTTACCGGGATGGTCCTGGAGGCGCAGCAAGCTGAAGAGATCATCGCAGATGAACATGCCGATATGGTCGAAATAGCCCGAGGCTTTTTGGACGATCCCCGTTGGGTTTGGCATGCGGCCGAGGCACTGGGCGTAGATCTTGATTATCTGATGCAATACTGGATGGCGAAACCAGAGCGGTGGCCGGGTGCTCGGATCATTAGAGGTAGTAGTGTATCTGCCGGATGACGATCAGTGCGGTTGATAGAATAGTGGAGGTTAATTTTGAAAATTGAGCGAGCTCCCGAGCATGTGCCAAGTACGGATGAAAACCCTTATGTCGGGGATCTGATCGTCAACCCTTTCCCCTTCTACGAGCAGATGCGCGCCCGCGAACCAGTCATTTGGCTCAATAAAGTCGGTGTCTGGGGGGTGTTTGTCGATGATGTGAGCCGCGAAATCCTCATGGATCATGATCGGTTTGGGAATGCAGGTGGCGGTGGCGTTGCCAATTATTATCGGGAAAAGCCGTGGCGCGAACCGAGTGTGGTATTTGAGGTGGATCCGCCGGATCATACACGTACGAGAAAGGTCCTCAGCCGTCTGCTCTCGCCGCGCACGGTACGCGAATTGTCAGACAAGGCGGAAGCTTTGGCCAAGGAATCCGTGATTAAGGCAAAAGACATGGGGCGGCTTGATTTCTTCAGCGATATCGCCAAGCCGTATGTGCTGCAGATCATTCCGGACGCGGTCGGCATTCCGGCTGAGGGTCGCGAAAATATTATCACTTATAACAAGTACATGATTAAAGGTCGGACATACGGTCGGCATGACCCATGGACAGATGCGGAACTGGAAGAGTCTGAACGTGTCGTCAAATGGGCTTCTGAAATATGCAATCGCGACTCGATTTCGTCAGACGGACTTGGTGCCGAAATTTACAAGGCCGCCGATGAAGGTGAAATCAGCATGCATGAGGCAAATATGCTGATCAGATCGTTTCTATCCGCGGGTACGGATACGACATTCGGTGCGATCAGCAATGCAATGTACTTCCTGCTCAGTGATCGGCCGGAGTGGGAGAAACTTGTGTCCGATCCGTCACTTGCCAGAAACGCATATGATGAAGGTTTGCGGTATCGTTCGCCCGCACAAACGATTGCCAGGAACACTCGTATGGAAATGGATTTTCATGGGGTGCATATGGGTCAGTACGACAAAATCATTGTTTTTGTCGGTTCGGCGAACAGGGATCCCAACCGATGGGAAGAACCGGATCAGTATCGGGTCGACCGGAAAGTCACTGGCCAGTTGGGGCTGGGCATCGGCATTCATGGCTGCGTGGGGCAAATGGTTGCAAGAATGGAAGGTGAAAAGTTACTTGCTGCTTTTGCGAGTGCTGATTGCGATATCGATCTCGATGAAGGGCCTTTTGAGTGGGCTAAATCCGGTCGATACGTGGGGAAGCTCCCCATCACGGTAAGATGACGAGAGGAACGAAATGCCCCGGATATTTTTTGTGCAAGACGATGGTGCTATTGATGAGGTCGAGGCGGATGTCGGCTCGTCTGTTATGCAATCCGCGATGAAGATCGGCGTCGAAGGTATTATTGCCGAATGCGGGGGGTCTGCAATGTGCGCGACATGTCATGTATTCGTGGATACGGATTGGCAAGAGGTCACCGGCGAAAGAAATGAAGTCGAGGACGAGATGCTGAACGACACTGAGGTGCCGCGGCAGGACAATAGCAGGCTGTCATGCCAGATTAAGGTGACTGAAGCGATGGATGGACTGAAGCTGTATATCCCGTCCTAATCCCCGCATCGCGGACAATGTGCGCACCAAATGCCTGTGTGAACACCTGAGACGGTAGACGTATCTGCCACCCTAATCAATTGAGCTGGGCTCATTGAACGGGCGCGGCACTGCTTTCCCTTTTCTTTGCCTGTGATGGAGTAATCGACAATGTCCTGTTTCAGGAATGCGCTTTTGTATCCCCGCGCCGTGGCGCTTATCGGGGCGTCTGCGGATATCAGCAGGCTGACCGCCCGCCCATTGAAGTTCATGCGTGATCACGGCTTTCAGGGCGAAATTTTTCCCGTCAACGTAAGTCATGACTCGGTTGGTGGATTAAAAGCATATAAATCCGTAGCGGATATCCCGGCACGGATCGATCATGCGTATGTCCTTCTCAATGCTGACCCGGCGCTAGAGGCCGTCGAAGCCTGCGCGGCCGTTGGGGTGCCCGTAGTTACTGTTTTGGCTGATGGTTTTGCTGAATCCGGTGGAACCGGGATTGAGAGGCAGAAGCGATTAGTTGAAATCGCCGACAACAACAAGATCAAGGTTATTGGTCCAAATAGCACAGGGGTTGTCGAGGCCGGCCGGGGTTTTTCGTGCACAACCAATGCCGCCTTCGGACGGGAAAGCCTTCCATCGGGAAACTTCGCGGTGCTCTCGCAAAGTGGCAGCGTGATCGGCGCTATGCTTTCCCGGAGCGCTGCTGTCGGACTGGGGTTCAAGGCGTATGTATCCGTCGGCAACGAGGCGTGTCTGGGGGTGGGAGAGATAGGACAGGAACTGGTGAGCGACCCGGAGATTGACGGGTTTGTTCTGTTCCTGGAAACCATACGTCGGCCGGATGAGTTTAAAGAGTTCGCCGCTTTGGCCCATGCTGCAGGCAAACCGCTAATCGCGTATCTCGTAGGAAGATCCGATGCGGGCCAGTCACTGGCAGCTTCGCATACGGGCGCCATGACAGGTGGCGGAAAGGCTATCAGAGCCTTTTTAGACGGGCTCGGTATCTACCAGGTCGATAACTTCGAGGCGCTCGCGGAATTGGCAAATATTCTGAAACTGAGAGAGCGGCTGAAAACCCGACCTGATAGAGCAACGGTTTTGACTACCACCGGCGGCGGCGGCGGGATGGTTTATGATCTGCTTGGACTGCGCGGTGTCGAGCTAACGGGCATGTCACAACACAGTTCGAAGGTACTAAATGAGCGTGGCCTCTCCATAAAGCCGGGCGCGCTGGTCGATGTGACGCTTGCAGGCGCTAAATATGAAACCATGAAATCAGTCGTGTCGGCGTTAATTAACGACCCGGCATCGGGACTTGTGGTTGCGGTGATCGGCTCCTCGGCGCAGTTCAATCCGGAACTTGCGGTGAATCCCATCGTCGATGCCGTAAAGGAGTCCGGGGCCAATGCGGCGCCCGTTGTGGCGGTGCCTGTTCCCGATGCTGCAGAAAGTATCCGAATGTTCAATGAAAACGGCATACCTGCGTTTAGAACTGCTGAAAGCGCGGCTGAATGCATTGGGGTCTTGCTCTCTCCGGCCCCCGGGTATTCGCGTCGGCAAGTCGATGATACGGCCCTGTCAGGGGTGCGCCAGATTCTTCACCAGTGTGTGCTGTCACAACTGCTGGAGACGGAGGCCGCTGCCGTATTCAGGGAGTTATCGATCAAAGCGCCGCCATCTATCGAAATCGCCGAGGATGAACCTGTCCCAGATGCCTTGCCATTTGACGGTCCATACGTTGTTAAAGTTCTTTCACGTCAAATTCAGCACAAATCCGATATCGGCGGGGTTGTCATAGGTTTAAACGATGTGAAGAGTGTAACCGAGGCCATCGCCGACATGCGTCAGGCTCTGGCGCGTTCCATCCAAGGGGTGCCGATTACAGGCTATCTGATTCAACAGCAGGCAAGCTCCCTTGGGGAGGCGATCATCGGCTTCTACCGGGATCCTGTCGTCGGTCCGTTGATAACGGTCGGGATGGGTGGAGTTAGTACGGAGATTTATGAAGATCTCGCCGTGAGACCGGCGCCCGTAAGTGTGGAAACCGCAATGGAGATGGTGTCCCAGGTAAAAGGGTTCGAGCTATTTCGCGGGTTCAGGAATAAACCAAAAGGTGATCTTCTCGCTTTGGCAAGAGCTGTCAGTTGGATATCCGACTTGGCAGCGGTGACCCGCGTTCAGGAAGCAGAAATCAATCCAATGCTTATCGGCGCTGATGGCTGCGGTGTTGTTATGGCGGATGCACTCGTTCGTTTGGACGGTGTCAAATGACCGATAAGAAGTTGGTAAGTGTGGGCGTGGCCGGTACCGGTACTATAGGGCGTGACATTGCACCGCTTGTGCTTCCTGCGGACAGATGTGTCCGGTTAATGAATGACCGAAACGGCATATGGATAGAGGTATGATGTTTTTTCTTCTGCTCAGCGCCCCGAGAGAACTTCTTTGAGCGAGATATCGGAATTACCTAATCTATTTACGTCTATCTTTCTCGTGACATCGATGCCTTTGCGGCATTGTACAAACTCTAGCGGATTGTTAACGCAATCTGCAGCGATCACGTGCTGGTTTCTTAGGTATAAAACAGTAAAGTTTCCGTTCCTCTGGTCCCCGCGGATGATGAATTCATCGTGACCCTCTGAAAGACCTACCATCTGAAGTTTGACGTCATACTGATCACTCCAGAACCAAGGAATCTCGTTGGGCAGGTCCTCCATACTGAGCATTGAGTGAGCGGCTACGCGGGCTTGTACGGTTGCATTCTGAACGGATTCTAGGCGCATGCTGCGATTATAAATTGGACTTGGATGCCGCGCACAATCACCGGCCGCAAAGATTTTTTCTGCGGATGTTTTGCAATGCAAATCAACGAGAATACCGTCTTCGCATTCCAAGCCGGCACTTTCGGCGAGTTCTACGTTTGGAACAACGCCAATTCCCAGAACCACAAGTTCAACAGGGATACTCTGTGCGTCCGAGACGACGCATTCCACTTCGTTATTCCCCTGGAACCCGGAAACCTGGCACCCGGTAATCACATTTACGCCGTGATCTTTATGAAGATCCCTAAACCATGCTGACATTACCGGCGGGAATACACGGGGCATCAGTCGGTCTTGGGCTTCCAGGACGGTTACCTCGCAGCCGAGCTTTCTGGCCGTTGCCGCGACCTCGAGCCCGATGAAACCGCCGCCGATGACTGCGATCCGATGGGCCTTGTGTAACTTGGGCAGGAGGGATCGTACGTCGTTAACGGTGCGCAGATCGAAGATATTCTGGAGATCCCTGCCAGGAATGTTCAGCGGGCGCGGCCGGGCGCCTGTCGCCAGCAAAAGAGTCTCATATCTCTCGGTTGTGCCATTTGAAAGTTCAACGATCCGATTTGCCGGGTCAATTCGCGTTACTGTCACACCGAGAAGGAGTTCCATAGCTTTTGTGTCGAAGTACGATTTGTCACGTATCGCAAGCTGATCCAATGTGGTCTCGCCGGAGAGGGCCTGTTTTGAAAGGGGGGGGCGGTGATACGGAAGATCCGGCTCCTCGCCGATGATGAGAATTCTGCCCTCAAATCCGAGTTTTCGAAGTTGATCTGCAGCCGTAACGCCACACTGTCCTGCCCCAATAATTACCGCTGTCATAGCAATTCTAAACCGTACCTTTGAGAGAGAATGTAACCGTAGGTAATTTCCCTAGAGCCTACGGTAACGGGTGCCATCGACCGGACGAACTGTCCATCAATAACATGTGTGTGAGAAAATGTTATGATGATGTCTTGAGGCCGCAATGATGCCGACTGCATAAAGCTTCCCCATGATTAAACGTAATCGCTGACTAACTTAAGCGCAGTTGTCGGTGTATCGGAGCCAAACTAGCGTGGTAGTCGAGCAGCACAGTCGCGTCTCCGTAGGTGGGGCTGGTGCAGCTTCGGGATGTGCCGCTGGTCGGTGTTCGGCGGGACTGAAAATTAGCAAACAGGGACGCTTGATATGAAAATAAAACGAGTACTTACAAGTCTCGCACTCGCGAGCTCGTTGGCGATTTCCACGTTGTGGATGTCGCCTGTGACCGCCCAGGCCGAGAGTACGATCCGTGCAGTGTTGACGGCAAAACTTGGCGTATTGGATCCTATAGCAACGACGTCATATGCGACGCGCACATTTGCCTACCTGGTCTATGACACGCTCGTGTCTATGGACTCGAAAGGCAATTTTAAGCCGCAGATGCTGGAAAGCTGGACGGTCAGTGAAGACGGAATGACGTATAAATTCAAACTCCGTGACGGACTGAAGTTCAGTGACGGCACGGCTGTAACCGCTGAGGATTGTGTCGCTTCGCTGCGCCGCTGGTGGCAGAGTGACTCGCTTGGTAAGCGGATGCAGGCAAAATCGAAAGATTTCAAGGTTACCGGCGAGAACACTTTCGAGCTGGAACTGGCTGAGCCGTTTGGCCATGTCATCAGTGCGCTCGGGAAGCCGAGCAGCAATGTGCCGGTTATCATGCCGGCGCGAATTGCATCGGTAACGCCTCCGAAGGAAAAAGTTGCCGAGAATATCGGCTCTGGCCCGTATATCTTTGATTTCGAAGGATGGTCGCCGGGTAAAATTGCAACCTTCCGCAAAAACCCGAACTACCTTCCTCGTGAAGAGCCGGCTGACGGCCTTGCCGGTGGGAAGATTGCTCATTTCGACAAGGTCGAGATCGTGACTATTCCGGATTCAGCAACGCAGATTGCGGCGCTTCAAGCCGGTGAAATAGATTATGTCCAATCGACGCCATACGATTTCATCGAAATCCTTGATGCGAGCCCGGATGTAGTCGTTCCCCGGTTCAAAGGGATTGGGATGACGTTGCTGGCAGCCGTCGTGAACCATCTGACCCCGCCGTTCGACAACAAGGAAGTGCGCCGTTCGCTCCAGGCATTGGCGATGACCGAGCAGTACATGGCTGGCCTAGGGCTGCCTGACGATATGTGGCTCAAGGACTGCTACTCGTTTTTCATGTGTGGCACAACTTACGGAAACAACGCGGGCGTCAACCAACTGCCTGAGGTCGGGATCGAATCTGCCAAGAAAATCCTGAAAGAGTCGGGTTACAATGGTGAGCTTGTCCGCATTCTTCTTGCCTCGTCTGTGAATGACATCAATCACAACGGTCTTGTTCTCGAAGGTTTGATGAAGCAAGCCGGTTTTAATGTCGAGGTTCAGGCTGCTGATTGGCCGACCGTCGCAAAGGCGCGTTGGAGTAAGAAACCTGTTTCAGAAGGTGGGTGGAGCCTGTTGCCGATTACTTGGTCGGGTTACGACATGGCGTCGCCATTTACCAACTACCGGATCGCGAACAATTGCACGGATGGTTATGCAGGTTGGGCATGTGTCGAAGAAATCACCACCCTGATTGAAAAGTTCGAGGCTGAATCGGACGTGGAAAAGCGGAAAAAAATCGCTGAGCAAATTCAGGTGCTGGCAATTGACAACGTCCAGTTCATGATCATGGGACAGTACTCCCGTTCGTCTTCACATCGCGCCGACCTGGATGGTCTGTTGGATGTCGGGATGCCGATCTTCTGGAATGTGAAGCGTAAAGGCTAGTCTCCCTGCGGCCTAGGAAACGGGGAGAAATCCCCGTTTCCATCTTTTCAAGTGACGAATGTCGACTAGTGGAATGAGTGAAATGGATCGAGTAGCGTTCCTGAATGCCAGTGCCCATGGGATCGGTCGAGCGACAGCGCTGAAGCTGGCTCTGCAAGGATATTCGGTATTCATGGCCGATATCGATGAGGCTGGCCTGGAAACAACGGCAAGAGAAGTTCGTGATGCAGGTGCCAAAGTGGTCACGTGCGTTGCGGATGCGACCAGTCAGGATGAAGTCGAGAGATCGATTCAAGAGGCGATCGCGGCTTTCGGGCGTATAGATGCCCTGGCCTGCGTTGCTGGCGGAGCTGGCGGTATTCCGATGCATCAAGTTGACGAAATCCCACTCACGCAATGGAATAAAGTTATTAATCTCAATTTGAACAGCACCTATCTAGCGTGCCATTACGCTGTCCCGCTGATGCGCCAGCAGAGATATGGCCGCATCGTTTGTCTGTCTTCAACTGTCGCGAAAGGTCGATTGGGGCCCGTTGGTACTATGGGCGCACGTTTGCCTTATGCGACGGCCAAGGCCGGCTTGATTGGGTTTACGAAGCAACTTGCGAAGGATGTGGGTGATCAGGGGATTACGGTCAATGCAGTGCTGCCATGGCTAACATTTGGTGAGGCTGGTGCAAAAATCCGTCAATCATTCGAAGCCCAGTCCGAAGATTATAAGATAAAGACGTTGGCCAATTGCCCGCAAAAGCGGCCAATCGCTGCTGATGGTGTTGCTGCGGCGATTTGTTTTCTGCTCTCGGAAGAGGCCGAATACATCAATGGTACGGAAGTTCCGGTCGATGGCGGTTACCTGAATTAAAGGTGAGGGCATGAATTTATCCGGACGTAAAATACTCATTACCGGCGCGGCATCTGGGATCGGCCGCGCGACGGCTGAACTGTTTGCTAAAAATGGGGCGTCACTTGTTCTGTTGGATCGCGATTGGAACCAATCTGGAGCGGATGAACTCCAGTCCGAGTATGATATTGTTCGCTTAGATTGCGATCTGACCAAGGAGGAATCAGTTCAGCAAGCTGTTGCGATGGGAATTCAGGCGCTTGATAGACTTGATGGCGTTGTGAATTGTGCAGGGATCAGCTTGAGGAAATCTGTTGAAGATACGTCATTCGATGATTGGAACGCAGTCATGGATACGAATCTTCGTGGCCCGTTTTTAGTTTGTCGCGCCGCATCAGCAGTTCTAAAGGCGAATGCGCCGTCGACAATCGTCAATGTTAGTTCGGGCGCGGCATTCAGACCTTCATTTGACTTCAGTGCTTATTGCGCATCCAAGGGCGGGCTGTTGATGTTCACGAGGGCCGTGGCGCTCGATTTCGCGCCCTTTGGCGTTCGTGTCAATGCGGTCTGCCCGGGGGTCATAGACACGCCAATGATTGAGCGTGCAATTGCGCGCTCGCCTGATCCGCAAGCCGCTCACGCCAGGTTTACATCAAATGCGATATCGCGGATGGGCAGCCCGGAAGAAATCGCCAACGTCATCATGTTTTTGACTTCAGTAGAGTCATCATTTGTCACCGGCGCCGCGTATTCGGCAGACGGCGGAGCTGCGTATCACTAATGGCAAGTATAGATTTCAATGAACTTCCGCCGCGCGAGCGGTACAAACTCATCGTCGGATCCGTCGTGCCGCGACCGATTGCTTTTGTCACCAGCCTGGATGCGAATCGAGTCGTGAATGCTGCACCTTTCAGCTTCTTCAACGCGGTCTGCAATGACCCGCCGGCGTTGGCTGTCGGGGTCAATCAATCGGCTGACGCCATGCTTAAAGATACAGCAAGAAACATCATTGATGCCGAAGAGTACGTCATCAACATGGTGAACGAAGAAATCGCTGAGCGCATGAACATTTGCGAATCGCAGTTTGCGCCTGGGATCGACGAACTGTCTGAGGCTGGGCTGACGCCCGCCCCTTCGGCGCAGGTCGCGCCGCCACGTATAGCGGAATCGCCTATCTCATTTGAATGCAAACTGACGAATACGGTTCAACTGGCGCCGGGAAAGTATGTGTTTATTGGCGTTGTCGTGCACATGCATATTCGTGACGACATTTACGATGCTCAGAGAAATTACGTCCTTGCAGAGAGGGCAGGCCTGGTTGCCCGCATGCATGGCCCCGGGGGTTATGCGCGGACTTCCGACTTGTTCGATATGCCACGGCTGTCCCGTGAAGAGAAGGTGCGACGTTTCGGTGACAAGGTGATCGACCGGGGTGAATAGATCGCTCGCGCTGCATAGGGCGCACGAAGTTCCCAAGGTGCATTTAGCGTCGAAATGGACCGGGTACGGAAGAACGAGAATAGAAAGATATGCCTGAGGAGGGCCAGAATGAAATACGAATGTCCGCTCATCGAGGTTTCAGGAACGCCGTATGAACGGGGCTGCCAGTATGGTGAGGCTGCGTCGGCTAGAATCGCCAAAGGTCTGGAGCACTATACGGAACAGCTCAGTAACGGGGGGTTCACTCGGGAGAAAATTCACGAGGTGGCGCGTGAATATATTCCGGTTATGAGTGCTTTCGAAGCGGATTATGTCGAAGAGATGAAGGGAATTGCAGCCGGCGCGAATGTGGCGCTCGAGGATATTGCATTTCTTAACGCCCGCACCGAGATCGTCAAACTTGGCCAGAACAAGCATCTTCTGGATCAACTTGGATTAGATGAGCGTTCCGATGAATGCACCAGCGCCCTGGCGCTGCCGGAAGCGACGGCCACGGGAACGGTTATCCACGGACAAAACTGGGACTGGAAGGTGGACTGCGCTGAATCGTCGGTCGTGTTGAAAGTGCGACGCGATGATGGTCCTGATGTCCTGACGTTTACTGAGGCGGGCGGGCTCGCGCGATCCGGTATGAATTCAGCCGGGATCGTAGTGACTTCAAACTATCTGGATTGTGATCGCGACTATCGGTCTATCGGGGTGCCGCTCCTGCTTGCACGCCGCAAGATGCTGGAAGCATCGCATTTGGCCCTCGTGACGAGGATCGTTTATTCGACCACGCGTTCAGGATCGAACAACCTCATGATCAGCCATACCGGGGGTATCGGGTTCGACTTTGAGTGTGCGCCGGACGAGGTATTCGTCACCGTGCCGGAAGACGGCATTCTTACACACGCCAACCACTGGGAATCCCCCGTTGCACAAACGAACGTTCGGGAAAGAGGAATGGCGAATACGCCGGACAGCCTCGTGCGCGGGCTAAGAATAAAGCAATTGCTGCATGCGGAGCAGGGAACCCTGTCGCGGGAATCTTTCAAAGAAGCATTCCTTGACGATTACCAGTACCCGTACAGCATTTGCCGTCCGCCACGTGAATCGGTGACCATGAAAGCGAGCGCGACGATTGCATCGATCATAATGGAGGCGGCGAAAGGTGAAATGGATCTCTCAATCCTGCCTGCGCTAAATCCTGAGTATACGCGTTACACGCTTGAAATGGACGAAGACGAAGTCATTGCCTCGCAATATGCGGCTGTATCTTGAGGCGGCATGTCACCGGTTGTCAGTAGTGCAAGGGTTCGCATAAGAGGAAAGTCGAGTAATGAGCACGAGATTTAGCGAAGAGCAGATTCAGTTTCAGGACATCGTCTGCAAGTTCGCCCAGCGAGAACTGTCGGAAGGCGCGCTCGCGCGGGCGAATTCTACTGAGTACCCATGGGACGTCGCCGAAAAAGCGGCTCAAGCCGGACTGTTGGGAATCATGTTCGACGAGAAGCATGGCGGTGGCGGCGGTTCATTGGTCGATGCAATCATCGCTATTCAATCGATTGCTAAATATTGCCCGCGTAGTGCGGACGTCGTTCAAGCAGGAAATTTCGGCGCCATTCGGACGTTCGCAGAGTATTCGACAGACGAGCAGAAAGAACGTTTCCTTCCAGCCTTGTTGTCAGGTCAGTCGATCATGTCGGTGGGCATGACGGAGCCGCAGGCGGGAAGCGCAGTTACAGATATCAAGACCACCGCTGTCCTTGATGGTGATAAATACCGGGTCAATGGAACCAAGATATTCGGCACCCACAGTTCGGAGGCCGATGTTTTTCTCGTTTATGTCCGTTTTGACAAGGGGGTTAACGGGATCGGTGCGATCTTGGTGGAAAAAGGCACCCCTGGGTTCGAAGTTGGCCAGCCGTCCGCTTTCATGAATGGAGAACATTGGTCCCAGTTATACTTTGACAATTGCGAGGTGCCGAAAGAGAACCTGTTGCTCGGTGTTGGTGGGTTCAAGAAGCAAATCAGTGGCTTCAATGTTGAACGTTTGGGGAATGCCGCGCGCGCTGTTGCTCTGGGACGTCATGCATTCGACCACGCCAGGGATTACGCGCTGGTACGTGAGCAGTTCGATAAACCGCTTTGTGAGTTTCAAGGTATTCAGTGGAAGTTCGCTGATATGGAAGTCCGACTGCGTGGGGCGCAAAACCTGTTGATGGAAGCGGCGTTCAATGCCGGCGATGGACTCCCCTCGCCTCAGGATACGGCGATTGCCAAGCTTGCCTGTAATGAAGCCGGCTTTTTTGCCGCCAATGAGGCCATGCAGGTCATGGGTGGCCTGGGCTTCAGTGAAGAGAGCATCGTACAATACTGTTTCAGAAGAACCAGAGGCTGGATGATTGCGGGTGGTTCGATTGAAATTCTTAAAAACCGCATTGCCGAAGGAATCTTCGAACGACGGTTCTCGCAACGAGGTGAGCAGAGGATTGCAGCGGAATAAGCCAGCGACCTTTTCTTTGTCGGCAAATTGGGGGCAGAGTCAGGGGAAAGATGTTTGAGCCCGCCTTGTTCCTCGCTTAGTTTTCGCAGGCATTAACACGTTAACCAGCGATTGTCGCCTTGTGTTAATCTCATTAGATGGAGTCTTTCACTTACGCGCGGCATGATCTCCCACCAGTCATCATCCAGTGCGTCGTCTCGCTCTATTTCCGATTTTCGCTGAGATACCGCGACGTCGCAGGCTTGATAATGGAGCGTGACATCGACGCTGCCTGTGTGAAGCATAATCGGCAACGGTTCAAATCAGCGAAATCGGCGCAACGATTAGCCTCAACGTTTACGGCCTTCTACGTTGAATTCAATCGGGTCATCTGTCCGGAAATAGCAGGACGCAAATGAACTGAATGGGCAGGAGTTCTCTCCCTTCACACGGCAGGGGTCACAGGTTTAATCCTTGTAGCGCTCACCATGCATTTCAATGGCTTACTTGCCTTAGCTGTTTCTTTGAGATCAAGCTCGCAGCATTGTTGCATTAACGTCCCGAAATAGAAGCTTTGTCGTGTTTCGCATCATACCGTCAAGCGGCGACAGCTGATGATCAGTAATTCGGCACATCGTTTCTAAATCACTTCATCATTGGACGTGATGAGGTGGCGTTGAATGTTGAAATGGTTGTAGAAGGCAGTGAACGCTGAGAGAAACTGCTGTGCCGATTTTGCTGATTTCAACCGCAGCAGTTTTTCTCTCGTCTTTGGCGGCTCAGTGGCTCGGCGAAAAAATTGAAAATAGAGCCAGATGGCGTGCTGTATGATGGCCGGTGGGAACCGATATCGGCTGAAAGAGATAAATGTCATCCCAATAGTCTATCACGCACTAGAATGTAGCAGTTAACGTGGCAATGCCTGCGAAATGGAATCGGGAACCGAATGGACATTGCCACGGTTAAGCGAATGATCTCGGGCGGTGTTTAAAAATAGCGAAACGGGGATTCGATCATATAGCGATGCTATTCAGACACCCATAACGGCGCGTGCCTGTATCCTCTGATGAAGTCGTCGCGTGGGGCAATGAAATCATTGGCGTTGCGTCAATCATGTGGGCTGGACTCCATCCAGCCAAGGGTCGCGGCAGTGTCACCGCTGGGTTTATATTCGCACCCGACATAGCCGGCGTAATCAAGGGAGTCGAGAAGCGCGAAGAATGCCGTAAAATCCAACGCGCCGCTGCCCGGCTCACCGCGCCCAGGATGATCGGCTATCTGAATATGCGCGATTGTATCGATATGATCAGATACGAACTTCAACACATCGACGTCTTTTACAGCTGCATGGTAGAGATCGAAAAGCATGCGGATGGACGTGCTGCCGATATCAGCGATCAACTCGGCGGCAAAGTCGGGATGGTTGACATAGAAGCCGGGAACGGTCTCGTCGCTAATGGGTTCGATCAGGCCGGTGATCCCGGCCTCTGCACATTGATTTGCTGCCCACATGAGATTGGCGACGTATGTATCGCGGCAACCCGCGCGGCTTTCACCTTCGAGCAGGATCCCAGGCATAATGTGGAGCATCGGCGCACCAATAATCCGTGCGGCTACAAGACCGGCATTAAGGCTGCTGCGAAAATCAGCCTGCCGCGCTGTCAGACAGGCGAAGCCCTTCTCTCCTTTTTCGGCATCACCGGCGGGCGCAGCGATCTGTTGGCAGCCTAGGCCTGTGGACAAGAGTAAATCGCGAAACCGCGTGGTGCCGAACGGATAGGGGTTTGGATGCTCAACGGCACTGAACCCGGCGTCCCGTGCTGCTGCGAATCGGTCTTCAAGGGGAAGTTCCGTAAACAGGTAGCCGAGGTGAGCACAAAATCGAGGCATAAGCTGATTGTCAGACCATCAAATATCGTGATGGGATTCGGCGGTATAGCGGAATGCAAACGGGGCGCAATAAAAGGCTTCGCCAAACAATATGACCTCGCCCTCAGCGGAATACATGGTATGCCGACGCAGAAGCAACGGGCTGCCAGCCGCAACATTCAGTTTCTCAGCCGTCTCATGGTCGGCCGCGACGGCGCGAATGGCAACGTCCATCCTGCCGATTTTCTGTTTCAGGTATCCCTGAACCAGAGAGTGTGTCGATTCGGTGTCGAGCGCATCGACAGGAAAATCAAGCGAGATGCCCGGCGCAAAGAACCGCCGTTCCATGCCGATGATTTCATTGCCGACAACACGCAGGCGCTCAAACGCAAGAATCGTCGTTCCCGGATCGATGCCGAGTCGATCAGCGACGTCATCGCCGGCTTTCTCACGTCCAACGTTCAGGAGCTGGTAATTGACGTGGTCACCATGCGAAACGACATCCTCTTCAAACGAGCGGACCGAATCTAGATCGATCAGGGCAGACCGTCCGGCATCAGCAACGAATGTGCCGCGCCCGGCCTGCTTTTCGATCCAGCCTTCATAAACAAGCCGTGACATCGCGCTTTGTACGGTGGCACGGCTGGTCCCGAACTCTTTGGCAATCTCGATTTCCGTTGGCAGGCGATCGCCGATTTTTAATTCCCCGCCGGCAATACGGTCGAGAAAGTGACGTTGAATCCGTTGATATACAGGGGCGGCGGCGCCTGCCTCGGATGATTCACGATCTATGTTGACAGACATATGACAGGCCTTTATTTACATTGACTAGTCAATATTAGTTTAATGACAGACAAATAAAAACACACGGTCCAAGCCGTGGCAAGACTGATACTGGGAGGAACACCGGATGCCAACACTGTCGGGTGCAGAGTCTGCGAAAGCAGGTGCGTCATGGCGCAATGCTTTGACCCGCGTCGCAGATATGCCGAAGCTGGTCTACCCGCTGTCTTTCTTGTTCGGCCTCGTGGTCTGGGAAATTATCGCCAGTCAGATACCTGATGTTATTTTTGCCTCTCCGAGTGCGGTTTTTGTGCATCTGGCAGAGGCGACAATTTCAGGCGATCTACCGAGCCGCTTTGCCAATTCGCTACAGCACATGCTGGCCGGGCTCGCCTTGGCACTCCTCGTCGCTATTCCCCTTGGCTTCCTGATGGGGCGCAACGAAACCGCTTTTCAGATGTTCGATCCGGTCGTCAATGCGATCTTTGCAATCCCATCGATTGCGTTTGTACCGTTTCTGATCATCTGGTTCGGTGTCTTTTTCGAAGGCCGTGTGGCGCTGGTATTCGTCATGTGCGTGTTCGACATCCTGGTCACGGTTTCCGCCGGGGCCAGAAATATCGAGCCAAAAATCATTCATGTCGCCCGCTCGTTCTCCGCGGACCGGCGCACGATGTTCTTCAAAGTAATGCTGCCGGCCAGTTTCCCATTCCTGTTTACCGGCATTCGTATCGGCACCGTGCGCGCTGTGAATGCAATGATCACGGCGGAGCTTTTCTTTGCCACCGTTAACCTCGGCGAATACATGGAAGATGCCTCGTCGGTATTTGATGCACCCGCCATGTTGGCTGTTGTGTTCGGTCTTGCCGTGTTCGGGCTGGGTTGCCAGGAAGGCATCAAGTGGTGCGAAGCTAAACTGCTGCCCTGGCATGTGAGGGGCTGAAATGAGCAGAACGCGCAAATTATTTCTGCAACTGAGTGGTATCGCCATTGTAATGGTGATCTGGGAAATCTCCGGGCGGGCTTTAGGCGATCTGCTTCTGGCCCCTCCATCCGCGGTGGTCGTCAGCTATATCGCCCTGCTGGTGGACGGCGAAATGCTCATAGAACTGGTGAGTTCCATGCGCCAGATGTTTGTCGGTTTCGCGCTTGCTTGCGTGATCGGGATGCCGGTCGGTGCGGCGATGGGCCGCTCCAAGCTTGTCGACGCTCTTGTACATCCCTGGATCAGCATGATTGTCGTCACCTCGGTCGCCGCGCTGGCGCCGGTCTTTATCCTTCTGTTCGGGACCGGTTTCGAATTTCGAGCGGCCATCGTTTTCGTCGCCTCCGTGGGCTATATCGTCCTGACCGCCTATCACGGTTCACGCGGCATTGACCCGAAGATGCTGGACGTTGCCCGCTCGTTCGGGACCGGTCGTATCGATACGTATCGTAAAGTCGTTCTGCCGGCACTGTTCCCCTATCTCATCACCGGAGCTCGCCTCGGACTGGTGCACGCGATCCGCGCCATGGTGGTCGCCGAGATGTTTGTCATCGTCGGCTACGGCGGGCTGATATTCCAGACGGGTCAGGATCTCTCGACGGCACCGATCCTATCCTACCTGGTCACGATCATGATTGTGAGCATCGGCGCCAACATCATTTTGTCGCGTATCGGCCGTCGTGTGGCGCCCTGGTACGACGCCAAAATGACTGCCGGTTAATCCGCCGATGACACAGCGTTAGGAACGATGACGAACCAAAATGACTTCCGGAATAAACAGGCAACGGAAGCGCAATCCCTCAGGAAACAGGCAAGTTTAAGGAGATAACCATGATTACGAGACGAAATCTTTTAAAAGGCGCCGTTCTCGGTGCAGGAGCAGGGCTGCTCGCTACTCAGCCGTTCGGCCTTGGCGGTTTTTCACGTGCACAGGCCGCCGGTCGGCAGCTGACGATGAACATCCCCGGCAATGCACTCGGTGTGCATATTCCCTATATGGCGGCGATCAATGAGAATCTGCCGTCCTTGGGATACGCGGTGCCAAAATGGGAGCGGGTAAAAAAGCTTCAGACCATTACCCAGTCTATTCTTTCCGGATCGGTGGAGATTGGTGCGGGTGATGCGATCTCAACACTGCGCGCGGTTGAGGCTGGGGCCGACCTCCGGATTATCGGCAATGCCTTCATGCACACGTCCCTGGTTTTCGTCGTCAATGCAGACAAGATCCAGAAACCCGAAGACCTTTACAAAAAAGACGTCACACTGGCTGTAAACTCGAAAGGTGATTTCACCCATGTCATGGTCGTCGGCCCGATGAGCAAACGCGGCATCGACATGGATAAGGTCAACGTCATCAAGATGGGCGGGTCCGGCACACGTTTCCGCGCTCTTGCAGCCGGCAAGGTGGACGGCGTGCCGCTGCATTTTGACCAGGCGGCTGATCTGGCGAAACAAGGCAACTTTAAGGTGATGATCGAACCTGCGAAGGAATATGAAGCGTTCCTGGGTGAGGTCTGGATCTGCAGCGGTGAGTGGCTGTCCAAGGAAGAAAACAGGACGGCAGCCAAGGATCTGCTGAAAGCTACGATTCAGGCGTTCCGCCGCACCAACGCCGACCCAGCCTGGTATGCGGACATGTATCGGAAATACGGTACCAAGAAAGAAATGCAGACTGCCGGCAATGAAGAGATTGAAGTGGTCCGCCAGGCGCTCGGTGTCGATATCGGTTGCTGGCCGGACAACATGAATCACAAACTGAGCGTCTATCAGGAACTGTTGCCGGTCTACAAAGCGGCAGAAGCCGTCAAAGGAACGGTTGATTTGTCGAAGGTTGTTGAGACTTCGCTGGTCGAAGAAGCTCTGAAAGAATTGGGTTAAGTAAATGACGGTGGCGAAACTCGAGTTGCGAAATCTCGAAAAAAGCTTCTCACGTGGAAAAGACGAAACCATTCACGTTGTTAAGGATTTCTCCCTGGAGATCCGTAATCTCGAGTTCCTCGCCGTAATCGGGCCGAGCGGGTGTGGGAAATCCACCCTGCTTAGGCTCATCGACGGCCTGATCCCAGCCGACTCCGGCGCCATCTACATGGATGGACGCGATATCACAGGTGTTGTCGGGGGGCAGGGTCGAGGCATGGTGTTTCAGAGCTTTGATCTTTTTCCCTGGCGCACGACGCGTGAGAACGTTGAATTCGGTCTTGAAGTCAGGGGGGTCGCTGCAGCAAAACGTCTTGAGCAGGCACTGCATTATATCAACCTTGTCGGTCTTGCCGGGTTCGAAGATTCTTTTCCGCACGAACTGTCCGGCGGCATGCAGCAGCGGGTCGGGTTCGCCCGCGCCCTTGCGATCCAGCCCGAAGTGCTTCTCATGGACGAGCCTTTCGGTGCGCTCGACGTTCAGACGCGGGACATCCTTCAGGACGAACTCCTGAATATCTGGGACAAGGAACAGAAAACCGTTCTGTTCGTCACCCACAGTATCGAAGAAGCGATCTATCTTGCTGACAGGATTGCTGTCATTTCGCCCAGACCGGCACAGGTTGAACAGATTATCGACGTACCGTTTTCGCGTCCTCGCGACGAGAGCATCAAGGCGCTCCCTGAGTTCCTCGAATTGCGTCAGCAGATCTGGTCGTTACTCAAGAAAGGGGTCGAGATCTGACGGTGGTTCGCAAGGCCCCGCCGAAAGCTCGAAAAAGATATGTTTCATGCACCACCGGAACTCGATGCCGAAATTCACGCCGTACTGCCAGATTCCCTGAAGTGTGTCGGAAGATCATCCGAATGGACCTTCGGCAAGGCAAACCCGAACATGGGTTCGTTTCTTGAAGGGCCATGCATCGACCGTAACGGCGACCTTCTGGTTTCGGATATCCCGTATGGCCGCATCTTCAAAGTGAATGCCGACGGGGAATTCAGTGTCATTTCCGAATTTGACGGCGAGCCAAACGGATTGACGCTGCACAAGAACGGTATGCTGTATATAGCCGATCACAAGCACGGATTGCTCGCGCTCGACACGGCGACGGGCAGGCATGAGGTTGTCCTCAACCGGATCCGTCGTGAAGGGTTCAAGGGGCTGAACGATGCGCTGTTTGACCTGGAGGGAAATCTTTATTTCACCGATCAGGGGCAAACCGGCATGCATGACCCGACGGGCAGAATTTACCGGCTTCGGCCCGGTGGCGAGATTGACCTTTTGGTTGATACGATTCCCAGTCCCAACGGCATGGCGATCAGCCCAGACGGGCGTACGCTTTACGTCGCCGTGACGCGCGCCAATCAAGTGTGGCGTTTGCCGCTGCACCCGGACGGCAGCACCACCAAGGTCAATGTGTTCCTCAATCTTTCCGGCGGGCTGACCGGTCCGGATGGTCTTGCCATTGATGAGGAGGGGAACCTTGTTGTCTGTCACTGCGGACTCGGAACAGTCTGGGTCTTCAGTCCGCTCGGCGAACCGCTTTACCGCATCAGAACCAAAACCGGACTTGATGCGACCGCTGCTTGCTATGGTGGCCCCGGGAACCGGACGCTTTACATTACGGAATCATCGAGCGGGAGCATCCTGAAAGTCGAGCTGCCGGTTCCAGGTGCAAAGATGTTCTCGCATACGTAACGGCAAAGAAGGAAACCCGCATGACTGAAAACGGACAGCGGAAAATTGTGGTCACCGGGGCAGCACAGGGTATCGGCCTTGCGCTGTGCCGGGCTTTTCTGGCCGACGGCGATCTGGTTGCGGGTATTGATTGCAATGGAGGCGCGCTGCAGGTTGCGGCTAAGGCCCTGGACGCCGGAGAGAAATTCCTGCCGCTTACCGCCGATGTTTCGGACCGGGAGGTGATAGACAAGGTGAGCACTGACATTGCCCGGCATTTCGGGTGTGTTGATGTTCTCGTCAATAATGCCGCCGTCGTCAAAGCACAACCCTTTGCTGAGGTAAGGCCCGAGACCTGGGCCGATGTCATCGGCGTCAACCTGAGCGGCACCTACAACTGTATCCAGTCGATGCTGGGGCTGTTCGGCGACGGCGGGCGGATCGTCAACCTGTCATCGCACTCAGGTAGCCTCGGCAGCCTCAATCGCTCGGCATATGCGGCGTCAAAAGGCGGCGTGAATGCGCTGACACGGGTGCTTGCAGTTGAACTTGCAGACAAGGGGATCACGGTCAACGCCGTCGCACCAGGCCCCGTGGATACACCGCACGCCCGGCAAAACCATTCCGAGGCCAGGCGTAAGGCGTGGACGGACGCGCTGCCGATCAAGAGATACGGCACCGAGGACGAAGTTGTTGCGGTGGTTAGGTTTCTTGCTTCACCTGACGCCGGATACGTGAGCGGACAAATCATTGCCGTCGACGGCGGCTTCACGTCATCGGGGCTTATTTCTACAGGCTAATCTGACAGGAAAACACATGGATATTCTGATACTCCCGGGCGATGACATCGGCCCGGAAATTTCCAGCGCCACACGGCGTGTCCTCAGCGCGGCGGATGAAGTATTCGGCCTTGGCTTAAATTTCGAAGAACGCGCCATCGGCGTTGCCGCGTTCAGGGAATGCGGATCGACGGTTCCCGAAGACGTCATAGATGCCGCAATGGCCGCGGATGGTGTAATCCTGGGGCCTGCCGGCATGACGGATTATCCGGAAGGCGCCAAAGGCTGGCTCAATGTGCCTGGCACCATTCGCAAGCGTCTGGATCTTTATGCCAATATTCGCCCGGCCCGCACCCGGACGGGTGTCCCCGGTGCACGCGAGGGGCTCGACGTGGTCATCGTCCGCGAGAACACCGAAGGTTTTTATTCCGACCGGAACATGTTCAGAGGAATCGGTGAATTCATGCCGACGGAGGACATCGCGCTATCGGTGCGCAAGATCACCCGTCAGGCGTCGCGTCGCATTGCGACGGCTGCGTTCAAGACGGCACAACGGCGCGGTGGCCACGTCACTGCGGTCGGCAAACGTCATGTGCTGCAGATCACAGATGGTTTGTTCATTGAAGAAGTGGAACGCGTCGCCGCCGAATTTCCTAACATAGAGTGGCGCGAGATGGACATCGATGCCATGGCCGCCGATCTCTACAGCGTACCGGACAAATTCGATGTGATTCTGATAACCAACATGTTCGGCGATATCCTCTCCAACGCGGCGGTCGCCATGTCCGGCAGCCTGGGGCTGGCTGCAGCACTGAATGCCGGGGATGAACGGGCCATTGCCAATGCGGGTCATGGCTCTGCACCGGATATCGCAGGTAAGGGGATTGCCAATCCAACCGGACTTATCCTGTCTGCAACCATGCTGATCGAATGGCTCGCCGGAAAACACGGGCTCAACAGTTATGCGGATGCGGCTGCGGCGGTGCATAAGGCAGTCGACCTGACGTTGTCGAATCCGGAAACCCGAACCCGTGATCTCGGCGGGGCAGCCAGTACTGAATCTTTTGCCGAAGCGGTCGTAACCGAGCTTCGCCAATCAGGCAGCTGAGGATGCTGGGGCCGGACAATCCCCAGGCATAAAAAAAACTGACCACCGGCATTGCCAAAAGACGGCACCGGTGGTCAGCGAGTTTACAGGGATAATTCTCAGGCTTTCTTGAGGCTGCTCAGAAACTTGGTGCGCTCCTTG
Organism: Rhodospirillales bacterium; assembly: GCA_965227245.1. Lineage (GTDB taxonomy): Bacteria > Pseudomonadota > Alphaproteobacteria > Rhodospirillales > Casp-alpha2 > UBA4479. The sequence continues at coordinate 1,394,802 of OZ245728.1, forward strand.
CCGGCGCTGATCATCAAGGCTGTATCGCCGCCGCCCTGGCAGACGCGCGCCCCCATCTTGATGTATTTCTCCATCAGGGCGTGGTCGTAGATCCCACCCATGCCCGGGTACTTTCCATGCTTCTCGCACGCCGCGATGACTTTTCCATAGGCTTCGGCAATACGCTCATGGCCAAGTTCTCCTGGAATCCCCATGGTTGCAGCAAGATCGTTAGAGCCGATCAGTACACAATCCACACCCTCGACGGCGGCAATAGAATCGACGTTCTCGACGGCTTCCGGCGTCTCCACCATGACGATGATAAAGGTGTTGTCGTTCAGAACCGGCAGCGCGTCCTTTGCAGACATGCCCTCGAAACCGAGCTGAGGGACCGGCGCTGTCAGTGAACGCATACCGAGCGGCGGAAACTTGCAGTTCTGGACAACCTGGAGGGCCTGTTCAGCAGTGTCTACGTGCGGAACGACAACCCCCATGGCGCCTGCATCGAGCGCCCGCGTGCTGTGGAACGGCTCATGACCCGGCACGCGGACAATCGGTGTGATGCCGATCGGCAACGCGGAGAGGCAAAGCGCGGAAACGGTATCGAGATCCATCGAATTGTGTTCCGTATCGATAAACAGCCAATCGAAACCGCATTCCTTGCCTATCCACGTCGCCGCCGGATATCGTGAGACAACAAGATTGAAGGAAAATACATTCTCTCCTGCCTCAAGTTTTTTCTTCATCGCATTTTCAATAACGGGCATTACATTCTCCTTTAATTGGACAGCTTCTGATGAACAACGACGGCGCTTCAGTGCACCCTTTGATTGACGGTATTTGCGATACGCACATGCATGTTTATGGACCTGCAGACCGTTTTCCGGCTGACAAGCTGATCGCCGGGGCAACGTTCGAGGACTACATGCTGCTCCGGGCGGAACTGGGCATTTCGAGAACCGTCTACGTTCAGCCCAGTGCCTATGGCCGGGACCATGCGTGCCTGATGGATGCGCTTGAACGCGACGGGGACAATGCCCGGGGCATTGCCGTCGTCGGCACTGAAACCCCACCCGCGGAGCTTCGAAGACTTGATGAGGCTGGAATTCGTGGCGTGCGGTTTTTGAGCTTTTCCGACAGTTGCCTTTCGCTGTCTGAACTTGAAGACGTGGCAAAGCATATTGCCCCTTTGGGCTGGCACGTCATCGTGCAGACCACGGCGGAAGAACTGGTGGAAATTGAAACGCGGCTGGCAAGCCTGCCTTGCAGGGTGGTCATTGATCACATGGGTCGAATTCCGTCCACCAGTGGTACGGACCATCCGGCGTTCCACTCGCTTTTGCACCTGCTCGGTCATCAGCATTGCTGGCTCAAGCTCTCCGGCCCCTATTATCTGTCTGCCGATTACCACACCGGCAGCGTCGGGCCCGATCGGGTTGCAAAATGTTGCGATGTTGCGGCCGACCGGTTGCTGTGGGGCAGCAACTGGCCACATCCAAGCCTGGCTGCCGGCGCGAAACCGGACGACAAGGCGATGATGGCCCTCGTCAGTTCGTGGTGCGGTGCCGAGTGGATGAAGGTTGCTGCCACCAATGCTGCGAAACTTTACGGGTTCGACTGAGATATGGTTGTCAGTCACACCCTGACATCTCCTGAAACACGAGACCAAGTGCAGCACTGTCGAGGTCATTGCGGCCTGTCTGGCAAAGTGCGGTAAACATCTGAACCGCGAGGGCCGTTGCCGGCACGAACACCCCCGCATCGCGGCCCGTATTCATGGCAAGTTTCATATCCTTGAGCATCAGTTCAGCACGGAAACCTGGATCGAGCGTACCGTCGATCAGGCGCTTGCCGTGGTTTTGCAGGACGAAGCTTTGGGCCGAACCACCAAGCAACGCATCGCGCATCGCGTTCGGGTCGATATTCAGTTTGCGGCATAGTGCGACAGCTTCCGACACGCCCATCATGGTTGCTGAAATCACGAGCTGATTACATGACTTCACAAGTTGTCCGGCGCCGCATGGACCGGCATGCACAAATTTTTCGCCAATCGCGTCAAGCATCGGCTGAACCTGGGCAATGACATCAGCATCGCCACCCAGCATGCACGACAGGGTTCCTTTTTCGGCGCCGCCGGGGCCGCCGCTGACCGGACAATCGATCATGCTGACGCCTTTTTCGGCCAGTTTTGCGGCAAAAGCCTGGGTTTCGGTCGCCGAGATTGTCGAGCAATCAACGATGACAGTTCCCTCACGAACTACATCAAAAAGCCCGTTATCGCCGAATAGGATTTTCTCTACATCCGGTGTATCAGGCAGGCACATGAAAATGATGTCGCATGCCTTGGCGACACCGGCGGGTGAGCCGCCGTCCTTTGCGCCTTCACCAACAAGTTCATCGACCTTGCCCTGTGAGCGGTTATGGACCGTCAGCGCAAACCCTGCCTTGAGGATGTTGCGGGCCATGGACTTGCCCATGACGCCAAGTCCGATGAATCCGACTTCGGTGGTGTTGTTGCTGGATGGCACGTTATTTCTCCAATCTTTTAACAGTCAGGTTCAGTCCTGTTCTGCGATACGTACACCGGACTTGCGCTCGCGCCAGACCGTGAAGGCCACGGCGGTGACGGCAAGGCCAAGGAAGAACAGGGCAATAGGATGATCGAGGAATACCAGGAGGCTCCCCTCTGAGCGGATCAGCGCCTGGCGTAATGCTTCTTCGAACGGACGTGTAAGGATAAATGCGATCAGCAGCGGGGCGACCGGCACGCCGAAGATACGCATGAGGTATCCGAGCACCCCGGCTCCAAGCATTACAAAGACATCGAAAACATTGAAGCGGATCGCATAACTTCCGGCGACGCACATGGTGAGAATGATTGGATAAAGGAAGACCTTCGGAACCCGAAGAACCTGTGCAATCGGCTTCATGAAAATTGCCGCGACCGCTGCTGTCGCCACCAGGGCCAGAAACAGTGCAACATAAATCATGTAAACAACGTCGGGGTTGCTGACGAATATCAGCGGCCCGACCGTGACACCCTGTATCATCAGCGCACTGAGAAGGATAGCCGTTGGCGGATCGCCCGGAATGGCCAGGGCCAACATCGGTATCATCGCCGACCCCGTCACAGCATTGTTCGCAGACTCAGATGCCGCGACCCCTTCGATAGCCCCTTTGCCGAAGCGTTCAGGCTCCTTTGAGGCTCGCTTGGTTTCCGCGTAACCGACGAACGACGCTACGGCAGCGCCCAACCCAGGCAACATGCCGATGAAGGCACCGAAGAAACCTGAGCGGATAACGGGAATGGCACAGCGTCGAACATCCTCAGCGTAAATCTTGTTCTCGTCCCGCTCTCCGTCCTTGATGTTCAGAATCTGTGCGCCGAAGCGAAATTTCTGCTCCGATTGTGCGAACATTTCAGCAATCGCAAACAGGCCGATCAGCATCGGGATATAGGCAAGACCGTCAAATAGTTCGTCGGCGCCAAACGTAAAGCGCGGGATCATCAGCATTGGATCTGCGCCGATTGTGGCGAGCAGCATGCCGAGCGCAGCGGCGAAAAGTCCCTTCAGAATCGATTCCCCGGAAAGAACCGACACCACGGTGAGGGCGAAAATCAGCAGACATGCAATCTCCGCCGGGCCGAACTTGAGGGCAACCTGTGCAAGCTGCGGTGCGATCAGCACCAGCAACACGATTGAGAACAATCCCCCATATACAGATGCCCAAAGTGCAATCTTGAGGGCCTTCAGGGCCTTGCCCTGTTTGCCGAGTTCATATCCATCAAGTGCGGTCGCTGCAGATGCGGGCGTCCCTGGTGCATTCAGTAGACAGGCGGAAATGCTGCCGCCATAGATCCCGGAGCCGTAAAGCCCGAGCAAAAGCAGCATCGCAGGCGTCGTGTCCATCCAGATTGTCAGCGGCACTGCAAGTGCAACCGCCATGGTCACGGTCAGACCAGGAATCGCACCGATCACGATCCCAAGAAGGGTTGCTGCCAGCAGGATCAGGAGATTGGTTGGCGCCAGAACTTCGCTGACGACACTAAGAAGGAGGTCCATATCTCACCTAAAAGGATATCGCAAATATGCCGGGCGGCAACGCGACTTTGAAAAACCCTGCAAACATTGCAGAAACGGCAATCGGCACCAGCACGGCGATTGGCAATATCATTTTCCAGCGCCGCTCGCCGAAACCGATAAAAAATGTAAAAAGGGCCAGCACGCTGGCAATGACAAACCCGACAGGTTCGAGGATCGCGACGTACACGAACGCCAGCACAATCGCAAAGGCCGCTCGCCCGGCCGCACCCGGCTGTAAAAAATCAGCGAGCTTATTCCCGCCGTCAGGTCTCAAGGCAATCAGGACGGCAAAGATCGTCAACAGAATGCCGGAAATATAGGGGAACAGACGCGGACCAACGGTGAAGTACCGCGCCTGCTCTCCTTGCTGCCAATCACCAGTGATTGACGGCACCGCCAGGAACACAAAGAGCAGACCAAGCAACGCCGACACACATCCGAAAATTCGGTCGGTTTTCATTGTTCCAGGGCCTCCTCTTTAATGTTTCCTGACGGCTTCGGGTGCTTAGAGACCTTTGACCGCATCTCCGATGGTCTTTGACATCGTTGACATGGCGTCCTTGAAGTCGGCGCCGTTCATGTACGACGTTTCAAGCTTCAGCTTGTCCGCCATCTTTTCCCAGACCTTGGTGTCCATACCCATTTTGAATTTGTCGTGCAGATACTGTGTCACGTCGTCCGGCATGGAAGCGGGACCTACGATGCCTTTCTGATTTTCCAAATAGACATTGTAGCCAATCTCTTTGAGCGTGGGCACTTCCGGGAACAGGTCCGTGCGATTGTTGGATGTCAGTCCCAGAAGATTGACCTGGCCAGCAGCGACCTGTGCCTGGGCTTCTTCAGGGGCCGCCAGCGCAATATCGACGTGACCACCAAGCAGTGCGGCCATCGCCGGTGAACCACCCTTGTAAGGGACGTGCTTCATATCGATGCCGGCTTCCTTGGTGAACAGCAACATTGTCGAATGATAAAGCGTGCCGTTCCCGCTGGATGCATAGGCCAATTTACCCGGTTCAGACTTGGCTTTCTTCACCAGATCATCGACGGTTTTAATCCCGCTGTCGGCTTTGCTGACGAGAATGATACGTGCGCGAATATTGCGCAGCACGCCGCGGAAATTGTCGAGGCTGTAGGACACTTCACGATGGTTCGGCACCGACGTGCTTTCGCTGCCGCCTGCAACCAGAAGCGAATAGCCGTCACCCGGCTGTTTGGCGACAAAATCGGCGGCAAGCGTTCCGCCCGCGCCCGGTTTGTTGACGACAACAAGCGGTACGGGAAAAAATTCCTGGCTCGCGGCAACGAGCGTCCGCGCAACGATGTCGGTTCCGCCACCGGGCGAGAAGCCTACGTAGATCTTGATTGGCTTGGTCGGCTCCCAGGCGCTCGCCGGTGCTGCGAACAGTACGGCGACCGCAAGGGTCAAAATAGCTGTAATACTGAATTTCTTCATTTGATGTTCCTCCAATGTATACGTCGTTCAGGCACAGGAATTCCCCCTGCGTGGCAACATTTCTGCCCGCGATCATTTTTTTATTATCGGGATGCTTTTGGCACAGATGCCTACAGGCACTGTACGGATTGCGTTCAGGTTTTAAGCGTTCTCAAATTCTGTCTCCTCCCCATTTGTTGTGCTTCTGTATGTTTGTTTCTTAGCCTGTGTTGCTGACCAGTGTATCAAGCATGCGCTGCTTGCCGGCCACCACATGACGTTCAAACGCCTTAGCGGCTGCCTGTTCATCACCGGCAGCAATCGCATCCAGCATTTCCCTGTGCTGACGGTTCGAGGTATCGATCCGAGACGGTCCCGTCACGCCCCGGCGCAGGAACAGAAAGACGTCCCGTTCCGTCGCTTCGTGAAATTCGATGAGTTTAGGGTTGCCGGTCATGTCGACGATACGGGCATGGTATTGCCGGTTCAGTTCGTAATAGGTATCTGAGTCGCGCTCCAGCCGGGCGATCTCCATTTCATCCCATAAAGCCTGCAACTCGGCGACGCCTTTCGGTGTCGCCCGGAGTGCGGCAAGCCGCCCGGCAACAGATGCAAGACCCGCGCGGACATCATATACATGAAGGACGTCTTCGAGACTGATCTCGCGGACAAAAGCGCCGCGGTTGCGCATGATGGTTACCAGTCCGGCCTCGGCTAGGCTGCGGGTCGCTTCGCGGATCGGTCCGCGGCTGACATTTAGTTCCGTCGCGAGTGCATTTTCGTTAAGCCGATCGCCCGCCTTGAGTTCCCCGCTCAGGATCATGTGTTCAATCCGGTCGCGGACCATCGCCATCAGCGGTTGTCCGGTTTTCTTTGCCTCGTCCATGAGCGTTTTCCCATCCGTATCGGAACTTCCGAAAATGGTAGTCGCGTGAACGGATGCCGTAAACGCATCAGTCGCCTTATTCACCGATTTTGTTGGCAAAGATTTATTCATCTGCAAAGGCTAATTGGGTTTTTGTTTTCCTGTCAATAAATATTGTAATTATTTATTCTCTAATTGTTGACAATTTCTTCATGATAGGAAAACCTAGGTACAAATTTGACGGGAACATTCGTATGCCGCCGTACCCGTTACAGAATAGAAAATCGGGGAGGTCCGCCATGGGAACACCAACTTTTGACGGCGCTGCAAAAGCGCCGCACTACTACTGCGCTGCTGATGTTCTGCGGGAATTCACGGCAACAATTTTTGAAAGATTCGACCTCTCGCCCGATGCTGCAATGATCGTCGCCAACAATCTGGTGCATGCGGATCTTCGCGGGCATGGCTCTCACGGCGTCACACGTATACCGATCTACACCGAACGTCTTGCAAAGGGGGTCGTTAAGACTGCCCCGAACATTCAGATTGAGCGAAAAAGCGCGTCCGTTGCGCTTGTCGATGGTGACAACGGCATGGGTGCCGTAGCCGGCGACCGGGCCATGAAGACAGCGATCGAGTTGGCCCGCGAAAACGGGGTCGGAATCGCAAGCGTCCGGCACAGCAATCACAACGGCCCTGGGTCCTATTATGTCACCCAGGCGTCGGCACAGGGTCTGATCGGTGTGAGTGCCAGCAACTCGCCGGTATCAATGGCGGTATGGGGGAGCCGTGGCCGCGCACTTGGCACAAATCCGTTGTCAGTCGCCATTCCCGCCGTATCCATACCAGCCATCGTGATCGACATGTCGTCGTCGGTTGTCGCCCGTGGTAAAATCGTCGAAGCCGCGAAGCGTGGCGACCCGATTCCGGATGGATGGGCGCTGGATACCGACGGCAAGCCGACAACGTCGTCCAAGGCGGCAGAGGCTGGTGTGGTCCTGCCCTTCGCAGGGGCCAAGGGATCGGCCATCGCCATCCTTGTCGATATTCTTGCCGGTGTGATCTCTGGCGCGGCATACAGCAAACTGGTCAACAATCTGTATGCTGACTTTGAGAATGCTCAGAACAATGGCCAGTTTACGATGGCCATCAATCCGGAATCCTTCATGCCACTTGAAGAATTCAAAGGCCGAATCGAAAACTTCATTTCGCTGATGAAAGCTACTGCTTTGGCGGATGGCGCCCGGGAAATCCTGATGCCGGGTGAACCTGAACTCAGAAATGAGCAGAAGTTTGCCGTAATGGGTGTGCCGTTGCCAGGCAATGTCATCGAGGATATTCGCACGGTTGCCGACAGTGTCGGTGTCGACATGCCAGACCTTGCGACGTCACCTCTCACCTAGGGTCAGGATAGCGGACCGTTTCGTAGCTATATCGATGCCGCGTTAACGGGCCTGCCAAGTTCGCTATTCAATCGGGTTTTCAAGTACCTTTAACAGCAAACGTTCACCATTGCGGATGATGTGATCATGCATGGCCTGAGCGGCTCCTTCGGCATCGCGGATGTTGACCGCATGAAGAATAGGCGCATGAGATTCCACCTCACCCTCTGCATCCGACCCGTACACTTTCATATGCAGCATCGAGAGCTGGGTTGCGGCTTGCAGCCGTTGCAGCGAATCCAGCAGGATCTGATGACCGCATGGCTGGCATAGTGCCCAGTGGAACCCCATGTCGGCTTCAATCAGGTCCGCGGTGCTGCGGTTCTCCGCGCAAATACGCATGTGTTCATACGCGCCGAAGATTGCCAGGCGTTCCATTTCCTTGATGCGCCCTTCAACCATTGCCGTACGCAACGCGAAAGGCTCGAGGATGGCGCGCAGCGTATAAATCTCGCGCGAGCGTTCCGCCGTGAGTTTCGGCAGGACCGCACCCCGCCTTGGATGCAGTTCGACCAAGCCCTTATCGGCCAGCGTGCGCAGCGCCTCGCGCATGGTCTGTCTGGAGGTGCCGTATTTCTCGGCCAGCGGAATTTCTCTAAGCGCGGCACCCGGCATGAATTCACCGCCGAGGATTTCGGTTCGGAGCGTCTTTGCGATCTTCGCTACGAGTGTCGGTGAGCGGGTATCCGCCGTGTCATTCGCCATTCGGCCGTCCGTTTCATCCCTGAGCAGGCTCTATCGGCGGCCCACATGCGCAAAAGCATAGCGGCACCCATTATTGTCGACAATAATTATATTTCCACTGGTCGCCATATACTCCCAAGGCACCGTATGAACGCCTGTTTCACACATGACATAAACAAAAATATCTAATAAATACAGCATATTAAGTTATGAAAAGAGTGGCCATGAAGATATGTGTCGGGCATTGATTGATTTCACAGGCATATGCAGAGACACGAAATTTTCAGAGATATCTAATTTTTTGTCGACAATTTAAAAGAAATGGTGATAGTTGGCAGACAATGATTAAGGCGAAACGCCATTATGACTCCAACAGGGGTGTCGGCTCTGAGAGACGAGCAGGGGGCAAAATGCAGAGTGAGAAGGTACAGGAAATTCTTCTCGGGACGTTCGTTCTCGGCATTGGCATCGTCGGCTTTGTGTTCATCAATCCGACCGACGCGCCGGTGACGGAAGGCCCCGGCGGGTTAAGCTGGCGCACGGTGCCGTTCATTTATGCCGGCCTGTTGATCGCGCTGGCGGTAGTCTTTTTGGCCATCACGATTATCCGCGGGCCGATCCCCGTCGATGAAGTGACGCCCGAAGAAGCAGAATACGACGCCGAGGAAGAGGCAATGGAAGCGGCAGCGCCGCATCCCACTATGTTCGGTGTCCAGATCGCCACGCTGCGGCGGGTTGCGGTGATCGTCGCATTGATCCTGTACGCGCAGGCAATGAATGCGTTCGGGTTTGCCATGACGACGCCTTTATTCCTGTTTTTCGTACTTTACGTATTCGGGCGCACCAAGCTGGGAGAGAATCTGCTGGTATCGATTGTCGGCGGATTCGTGCTGTGGACGCTGTTTGCGCACCTGCTCAAGATGCCGCTGACCGGTCAAACGTGGGATCCGCTCACACCGGCCCTCGGTGCGGCGCTCAGGGCACTGGGAGTCTGATCGATGCTCGAGGGACTGCTCGATGCCTTTGTCACGGTCAGCGCCCCGACGCATCTCGGGCTGATACTGATTGGCACCGTTCTGGGGCTGCTTGTTGGCGCACTGCCCGGTCTGTCCTCGCCAATGGCCATCATCGTGTTGTTACCGATTACCTATTCAATGAGCCCGCTGTCGGCATTCGAGATCATCATGGGGATCTACGTCAGCACCAAACTGGGCGGGTCGTTTGCATCCATTCTGCTGCGTACACCGGGGACACCGGCGGCAGCGTGCACGTCCCTCGACGGATTTCCGATGGCACAGCAGGGCAAGGCAAGCCTGGCGCTCGGATACTCGACCATGGGATCGTTCGCGGGCGGCATGATCAGCTGGGTCATCGCCGTCAGTTTTGTTCCCCTGATCTCGGCTGTGGCGCTGCATTCGGAACCCGCCGACATCGCCCTACTGGCCATTGCCGGATTGACGATGGTTGCATCCTTTACGCGGGCATCAATGATCCGCGGCATGATGGGTGTCCTGATCGGATTGATGATCGCCAGTGTCGGATATGATGTACAGGACGGGATCGAGCGTTACTCCTTTGGCCACCCCATACTGGCGTCAGGCGTGTCGTTCTCGGCGGTGCTCGTCGGGTTTTTCGGTATTGCCGTGGTGCTGACCGATATCGACATGGTTGGCCGAGGTTCCACTCTTGTCAGCGAAAAGGTCGGAATGGCGCTGCCGCGCATGGGTGACATGCTGCGTCGCTGGAAGGCGTGGGCCATCGGTACTTTCTATGGTGTCGTGGTCGGCGCGATCCCGGGCGTCGGTTCGGACGGCTCGGTATGGATGGCCTATGCCACCGTGCGCAGCCAGTCCAAGAACCCGGAAAATTTCGGCAAGGGCGAACCGGACGGCATCCTTGCCCCGGAAAGCTCAAACAACGGGACCACGGGCGGCACGATGATCCCGATGCTGACCCTCGGCATACCAGGCGACGGGTCGACGGCTGTGATGCTCGGCGCGATGATCCTGCACGGTCTGCAGCCGGGCGTGACGCTGATGACGTCCAGCGCCGATTTTGTTTACGGGATACTTGCGTCGCTGTTTTATGCCAACATCTTCATGCTGGTGGTCGCGCTGCTCTCGATTCGCTTCTTCATCGCGATCCTGAAACGCGATCGCTCGTCGATCTTTCCGTTCATTCTCGTATTTACCGTGATCGGGGCGTTTGCCGAGGACAACCACATCTTCCCGGTCTATATCGCGCTTGCCTGCGGCATTGTCGGGTATCTGTTCGAAGCTCGAAAATTCCCCGTCGTGACCATCGTCCTCGGTGCGATTCTCGGGCCAATCATCGAATACAACCTGCGCCTCGGTTTGGCCTACTCGGCCGGCGACTGGACAACGTTCGTGACCACGTGGCCCCGCGCCATAATGTTCGGCGGAATCTCGATCCTTGTCCTCAGGGAATTTTACCTGGGCTTCCGCAGAATGCGCTCAACCTCGAATTTGGAACTCAAACAGGGAGAATAATCATGAAAAACCTGAAGACACTCACACGCGTGCTGTCGGCTGCGGTGGTCGGTGCAATGTGCATCGGCGCGGCCGGTGAAACGCTTGCCGCCTATCCCGACAACACATTGCGCATCGTCGTGCCGTGGCGCGCCGGGGGCGGCACCGATTCCGTCGGCCGTGCGCTGGCGACGGAGATGGAGAAGATTTCCGGTCAGGCAGTGCTGGTTGAAAATGTGACCGGCGGTTCCGGCACGGCGGGCATGCTGGCGGTGAAGAACGCCAAGCCCGACGGCTACACAATGGTGCTGAACGGTTCTGCCGACATCACCGCCCCGATCGTCTTCAAGAATGTGCCGTACAGCATGGATGATTACAAATGTGTCGGTGGTGTTTATGCGACGCCGACATGGATCATCGCCAACGCCGAACAAGGATATAAGGACTTCGGCGATTTCGTAAAAGCCGCCAAGGCTGCACCCGGCAAGCTGTCGCTCGGTGTCACGGCGCTTGGTACGCCTGATCACGTGACCGCCGATCTGCTGATCAAGAAATACGGCATCGACGTGAGGGTCATTCCCTTCAACGGCGGTGCGCCGCTGAAGAAGGCGCTGATCGGCAATCAGGTTAACGCCGGTGTGCTGATCGCCCCGGTGATGCTCGAAGAGGTGAAGGCCGGTGTTGCCAACGTGTTGGTTGCCGGCGGCTCGCTGAAAAGCATCAAGCACGGCCCATTGCAAAGTATGGCGACGCTGAAAGACCACGGCATCGACCAGGAAATCAGCATGATCCGCGGTGTGTATATGCACAAGGACACGCCGGACGCGGTTATCGACAAAGCGATCGAGATCGTTGGCGGGGCTGCGCAAAGCCAGTCGTTCAAGGATTTCGGCGACAAGTTCGGTTTTGACCCGGTATGGATTCCCGGCAAATCGTTCTGTGAATTCATGAAGAGCGAGGATGCCGCTTACCGGTCGATCAAGTAGGTCCGGCATTGGAAAAGGGCGGCGGACCGACTCCGCCGCCGCCCGTGGATGATGGGCGCTCCGGCACAATCGAGAGCGTCCATCAGTCTTTTCTCATAGCGCAAGAACAAGTAGACAAAACAATAAGGACCCGAAAGATCGACACATGCCGAAACGCCGCCCCAATATACTTCTGATCACGACCGACCAGCATCGTGCCGATTGCTATTCGTTTGCCAGACGCGATATCAAAACCCCGCACCTGGATGCACTGGCGGCACGCGGCACGCGATTCGAGCGGTGTTACTGCCCCGGTCCGCTGTGCCAGCCGGCCCGGGCGTCAATCCTGACCGGCATGCTGCCGCTGACGCACGGGGTACGTGATAATGGAATTGATTTGCCCGATGACATGATCGGCCGCGGGTTCGCACAGCAGCTTGCAGATCAGGGTTACCGGACTTCGCTGATGGGCAAGGCACACCTGTCGACGCAATTCACGTTCGAAGCCACCGGCCGGCCGGAATGCCGCAAGAGCATGCACAAGTTCTACGACGACTGGTTCGGCCCCTACATGGGCTTCGACCATCTGGAACTTTTTATCGACGGTCCGGTCAAATGGCCGGATTGGGAACCGCCCGAAGGGCTGCATTTTACCAAGTGGCTGTTCGCGGACGGGCGCGGCAAGGAAAAACACGCGCTGTATCACAGCGGTGAGCGGCCGCGCAGCGGGGCGCAGCAAACGCATGTTTCCGATCTTCCCGTGGCTTGCCATACATCGAGTTGGCTCGGTGACCGCGCCACCGATTTTATTGCCAGGCACGACGGTGAAGATGACGAGCCGTTCCTGCTTTGGGTTTCATTCCCGGACCCGCATCATGAATTTGATGCGCCCGACCCCTACGGGCGGATGTACGATCCGAACCAGATAGACATTCCGAAGCACCACGACCTCGATCTGTCACGCCGGCCGTGGTGGCACGAGGCGTCACTGACCCGTACCCCGAAAACCACGGATGAGTTCCGCACGGTCCGCGAGAAGCTGTCGCGCCAGCGCAGGCTCACGGAACGTCAGATCAGGGATATCACAGCGAATTATTTCGGCATGATCTCACTCGTCGATCACAACGTCGGCCGTATCATGCAGGCGTTGACCGACAAAGGCATCGTCGATGACACGATCGTTGTCATGACCTCTGACCATGGCGAGTTTCTCGGCGATCACGGCCTGCTGTTCAAAGGACCGATGTTCTACGACAGTTTGATCCGCGTCGGCCTGATTGCCGCCGGGCCCGGCATCGATCAGGGCAAGGTCGTCAACAACGTGGTGTCGACAGTCGACCTAGCACCGACGCTGGTCGATATTGGCGGCGGCACGTTTGACGGCTATCACGGTCAGTCCCTGATGCCTGCTCTAACAGGCGGCGACCTTACCGCGATGCGCAACATGGCACACGTGGAGTGGGGGCTCGATGCCTCGCGGTGCGGGGTTGACCTCGACCTCAGAACCGTGGTCACCGAACGCTACCGTTACACAGTCGAACTCACGAGCGGTGACGGCGAACTGTATGACCTCAAGAACGACCCCCATGAAATGGACAATCTCTTCCATGACGCGGCGTCAAATGTTGTTCGCGAAGAGATGGAGAAGGTGCGTGCCACACGGCCGGATGATATTCGCAGCGAACCTCTGCCGATCGTCGGCATGTTCTGACGATCCTGTCGCACGGGACGATCCCGACAAACAGAGGGCGGCACCGGAAATATCCGGGTCCGCCCTTTAGTTTGTCAGGGTTGTGTCCTGCAGTTCGAAATCAAGATTGCATGTTATCTTCAGCCCAGGCGGTGATGTCGTCGAGTGTCGCCTCGAAACGGCGCAGAAGTTCCCTGATCTGGGCTTCTTCAATGATCAGCGGCGGGCACAATGCGATGCTGTCCTGAATGTTACGGACAATCAGGCCATGATGATGCGCACGCTCGAAGAATGCGCCGCCAATCCTGCCCAGCGGGGAGAAGCTCTCTTTCGTCGCCTTGTCCGCGACCAATTCAACGGCAGCGATCAGTCCGATACCGCGCACTTCGCCGACCAGCGGGTGATCTTCAAATTTCTTTAAGCCGTCGAGCAGGATTGGCGACATCCGTGCGGCGTGATCGACAAGTTCGCGTTCCTCCATGATGCGTAGATTTTCCAGTGCGACGGCTGTCGCCACCGGGTGGCCGCTGCCGGTAAAGCCGTGGCCGAGGCCGCCGATGCGGGACGTATTGTCGGCAATGCCCTGGTATATCGCATTGCTCATCACGATTGCCGCGAGCGGCTGATAGGACGACGTCAGCTGTTTCGAGAATACCATGATATCCGGTTCGAGCCCGTAGTGCTCACAGGCAAAAAGTTTCCCGGTACGGCCGAAACCGTTGATGACCTCGTCCGCGATGAACAGAATATCATAGTCCTTCAGGACGGCGCTGATCTTCTCCCAATAGGTGGCGGGCGGTACCAGCACACCGCCGGCGCCCATGACCGGTTCGGCAATGAATGCGGCGATGGTATCGGGACCTTCGTCTTCGATCATCTGGCGCAGCTCGTCGGCGCGGCGCGTAGCGAATTCTTCTTCGCTCTCGTCTTCGTTTCCGAACCGATAGTAGTGCGGGCAGCCGGTGTGCAGGAATCGTTCGCTGAGCGGCACGTCGAAGGCCTCATGGTTCAACGGCAGGCCGGTTAGGCTGGCGGCGGCGATGGTTACGCCGTGATAGGCCTTTTCGCGCGAGATGATCTTCTTCTTCTCCGGACGGCCGAGTGCGTTGTTGTAATACCAGATAAACTTGATGATCGTGTCGTTGGCCTCGGACCCGGAATTCGTGAAAAAGACGTGATCCAGACCGGACGGTGTCATCGACACCAGCTTTTCTGCGAGATCGACCGCAGGACCATGCGATTTGTGTGAAAAAATGTGGCTGTAGGGCAGTTTCCGCAACTGCGCGGCGGCAGCCTCGACGAGACGTTCTTCGCCAAATCCCAGCGCGACGCTCCAAAGCCCGGCGAGCCCTTCGATATATTCCTTGCCGTTATCGTCATAGACATAGATGCCGTCGCCACGCTCCAGCACGGTCGGACCGCGCTCCTCGTGACGGCGCGCATTGGTGTAGGGATGCAGGACATGGGCGACATCCCGGGCGGCCGTGGAATTCGGCTTGGCATGCAGTGGCATCGGTTCCTCCGAAATTATTTGTCAGACAAAATAATTTATTACTCTTGAATTTGTCTGACAATAAAAAAGCCGATGAGGCGCGCGTCTGGAGCCGGTTTTCCAGAAAAATTGGCTCTATATATGATTAATACATAGCTATATTGCGGGCTGGGGGCGTTCGTTCAATCGCCGTTGATCGGCATTGACTGTCGACAAAAACTACGAATGACCTTCTTCCGGATCTGTTTCGAGCAGTTTGATAAGCAATCTTTCGCCGTGTGCATTGATATGGTCGCGCATGGCCTGTGCGGCGCCGTCGGCATCGCGTTCGCGTACCGCACGCAAGATCGGTGCGTGGGATTCGCCTCACCTTCGGCGTCTGAGCCGTATACCTTCATGTGCACCATGGATTGCCGTGTGGCGTTCTGTAATCGCTTCAGAAAGTCGAGCAGCATGCCGTGATTGCAGGGTGCGCAGAGTTCCCAGTGAAACGCCATGTCGGCTTCAATCAGGGCGGCAACGTCATTGCCTTCGGCACAGGCCACCATGTGATCATAAGCGGCCTCGATGCGCGTCATTTCGGCACGGCGTATCCGTCCTTCGACGAGTGCTGCACGAAGTGCATAGGGCTCAAGCAGGGCGCGGAGCGTATAGACCTCACGGGCACGGCTGGGCGACATGGTCGGAATACGCGCACCGCGCCGTGCATGCAGTTCGACCAGCCCAAGATCGGACAGGGAACGAAGCGCTTCACGCATGGTCTGGCGGGATGCGCCGTATTCCTCGGCAAGTGGGATCTCCCGCAAGGCGGCGCCGGGCTGAAATTTTCCAGCCAGAATTTCCTCCTGAAGGCGCACCGATACCTCTGCGCCGAGCGTGGGCGAGCTGGGCTCTGCCTGATCCTTGTTAGTTGCCATTCCCGGCTCCGTCCTGTGGTTGACGAACATCATACCGTGAACATCAGGATGACGTAATACCTGTATTGCACCACATATTCATCATGTACGTTCGCCACCGTAATCCTTAGATTGCAGCACAAGCACCTCGTTCCCCCTGTGGAATTGCAGGTAGAGCTTGAACGGTTACTCGTCAAAAGGTTGGATAAATCGAATGCCTGTGAATGAAGAGATGAAACACCACAAAATGTTTGTTGCCGGCGAGTGGAAAGACAGCGTGTCCGGCGAGACGATTGCCGTCCGGAACCCGGCAAACAGGCGTGACTTTGCCTCTGTTCCCCGCGGCTTGGCCGAAGATGTCGATATCGCTGTGTCCGCTGCGGCCAAAGCATTTACGTCGTGGAAGCGCGAGCAGCCGCGCGCCCGGGGCCGATTGCTTCTGAAAATCGCCGAAAAGCTCGAGAATCATACCGAAGAGCTGGCGCAAATCATTTCCCGTGAAACCGGCAACGCGCTGCGCACGCAGGCGCGACCGGAAGCGGCCATGACGGCGGATATATTCCGGTATTTCGGGGGATTGGCCGGCGAATTGAAAGGCGAGACGATACCGCTCGGTGAGCATCTCCTGAGCTATTCGCGCCGCGAGCCGATCGGCGTTGTCGGCGCGATCGTGCCCTGGAATGCGCCGTTGCTCTTGTCGGCATTGAAAATTGCCCCGGCATTGTGCGCCGGAAATACGATCGTGCTTAAAACGGCGGAGGACGCGCCGTTGTGTATCCTCAAGCTCGCCGAGATTTGTCAGGAATTCCTGCCGCCCGCGGTGCTGAACGTCCTGACGGGCTTTGGATACGAATGCGGCGCGGCGCTCGCCGCGCATCCAGGGGTCGACAAGCTCTCTTTCACCGGTTCGACCAATGTTGGGAAGGAAATCATGAAAACGGCGGCGGACCGGGTCGTTCCCGTATCTTTGGAGCTCGGCGGAAAAAGTCCGAACATCGTTTTCCCGGATGCCGATGCGGACTGGGTGGCCGACGGTGTCGTCAGTGCGATGCGGTTCACACGGCAAAGCCAGTCATGCACGGCGGGCTCACGGCTGTTCCTCCACGAAGACATCTTTGATTCTTTCCTGGAGAAGCTGGTCGCCAAGACCGACGCATTGAAGCTCGGCGATCCCCTCGATGAGAGCACCGACATGGGGGCAATCATCAACGAGAAACAGTTCAACCGCGTTTGCGGCTATATCGAGGAAGGCCTCGGTCATGCCGGCGCGCGGTTGATCACCGGCGGGATGCCGCCTTCCGAAGGTCCGTTGAGCCAAGGCAATTTCGCCGTGCCGACGATCTTCGCCGACGTGACGAATGACTGGCGCCTGGCGCGGGAAGAAATTTTTGGGCCCGTGCTGGTTGCCATTCGTTGGCGCGACGAAGACGAGGTGATCCGCATGGCAAACGACAGCCATTACGGCTTGGCCGGGTTTGTCTGGACCCGCGACATCGGTAAAGGACTGAGAACGGCACATGCCATAGAATCCGGCTGGGTTCAGGTAAACAATGGCGGCGGCCAGATCCTCGGCCAATCCTATGGGGGGAACAAGCAGAGCGGGATTGGCCGGGAGTTTTCGCTCGAAAGCATGCTCGACAGCTTTACCCAGAAAAAGAGCGTCACGGTCAATCTGGAAGCCGGGTAAAGTCCCGGCTGATCAGAGGCGCAGGACTTTCTGCAGCCAGCTTCCGCAGGCCAGAGTCCGGTGGTCGTCGTTTAATCGCCCGATCAGCTGCACGCCGACAGGCAGGCCGGTTCGGCCGGTCAGGCCGGGTATATTCAGACAGGGCCCCCGAAGTGCCGTGCCAAGCCGGTTAAAGACGGGATTGCCGGTAGCATCCAACCCTGCAGGTGCTTCCCCTGGCGCGCTGGGACAGAGCAGCACATCCACATCCCCCATGGCGTCATCCAGTGCGGCCTGTGCCTGGGCGATGACGGCAAGTGCCTGATCGAAGCGTTCGGGCGAATAGGCAGCACCGGCATCCGCACGCGCGGCATAACTCTTGCTGACCCGGTCCCGATGGAACGCCAGTTCAGACGCGGCGGACAAGGCCGCCTGAAAGTCGACGATGATGCCCTGTGCTTCGCCGACTTGTTCGAAGATTTTCGGCAAAGGGATGTATTCAACTTTCGCACCGGCATCGGCGGCGAGGCGTGCGGCCGTTTCCAGGGCGGCGCGGGTGTCTTCTTCGGCGTGTGGCCATTCAGGTGTGTGACAGAGTCCGAAGACCGGTTGTGAATCATTATCCCCGTTCAGCCGCAAAGCCGGACGCTTGGAGAGGACAGCCGCGAAATGGGCCACATCGGCCACCTCACGGGCAAACAGGCCGACGGTGTCGAAAGTGTCCGCAAGCGGTCGGACGCCCGTGCGGTCGATCAGGCGGAAGCTCGGTTTGTAGCCGACGACTCCACAGTAAGATGCAGGCCGAATGGTGGAGCCGACGGTCTGGGAGCCGAACGCCAACGGCACCATGCAGTCGGCGACGGCGGCGGCCGATCCGCTGGAAGAGCCGCCGGGGGTGTGCTTCGGATTATGAGGGTTGGCTGTTTTGCCCGGCTGGAAGTAGGCGAATTCCGTGGTCACGGTCTTGCCCATGATGACCCCCCCCGCCGTCCGGGTCAGGGCAACGCTGGATGCGTCAGATGCCGGACGGTTGCCTTCGTAGATGGGGGAGCCGTACTCGGTCGGCATGTCGGCGGTGTCGAACAGGTCCTTGACCGCGACGGGTATACCACGAAGCGGGTGATCGGCGGAGAGCGTGTCGGCCTGACGCGCGGCGGCGCGGGCCATGTCGGGATCAATGAACGTCCATGCACCGACCGTCTCCTCGCGTCCGGCGATGCGCTCCAGGCAGGCTTCGGTCAGGGCTTCGGACGTCAGGCTGCCGTCGCTTATTTTTGTCAGCGCCGCCAGGGCGCTTAGCTGGTTCGGTTTTTGGGTCATGGGTTCAGTTATCCAGTGCGGGCGTTCCAGCGTGTAGCGATTTCGATGTACGCGTCGACGGCCTGTGCGATCCGTTCGACGACGCAGTACTCGTCCGTCTGATGCGCCATGGCCGTCTCGCCCGGCCCCAGAATGACCGTGGGCGGCCCGCCATAGGCCGGGGTCAGGGCCGAAGCATCGGTGAAGTAGGGGGCTGTCTTTACATTCGGGCGTTCGCCCAGAATGCCGGTCATGACGTCGAAGACGTCCAGTAGCCATTCGTTCTTCGGATCGCTGAGGACGCCACCGACATTCACGAAGGCATTAAGTGATACGTGCTCTCCCAGATAACCGGCAAGATCGCTTTGAATTTTCGTGTGATCCTGTCCCGGTGTGGTGCGGATATCGATGCCGACCTCCGCCGCATCGGGCACGGAATTCACGTTCAATCCGCCATGGACGGTTCCGACGTTCAGGGTCGGTTTGCCGAGAATTTCATCGCGGGCAATATTGAAATCGAAATCCTCAAGTTTGCTGATCACACGGGCCGCCTTGTAGACGGCATTGTCGCCTTTTTCCGGCATCGAGCCATGCGCCGTGATACCGGTGGTTCTGGCTTTCAGCCAGATCGCCCCCTTGTGGCCGATCAGCGGTGCGTTGTAGGTCGGTTCGGCGACGACAATCGCACCGGCCTTGCCCAGCACGTTGCCCAGGCCCGCCATATGATATGCGCCTTCGCACCCGGTTTCTTCCCCGGCGGTGATGACAAGGACGACACCGGGGCCGCGTGCAAGATCATCAGCCAGTTGCGTGCAGGCGACAACAAAGGCGGCAACGCCGCTCTTCATATCCGACGTGCCGCGACCATAAAGTTTGCCGTCGGAAATATCTCCGGCAAAGGGATCGACCGACCATGGTGCGGCACCCAGAGGGACCGTATCGATATGCCCCGTGAAGCACAGCGGCGCAACGCCGTCCGATCCGCCGATCCGTGCCACAAGGCTGGTCCGGGCGTCATCGAACTCGTGATAGGTAACAGCGAAACCGGCGGTGTCCAGAAGCTTGCCCAGATATTCCGCGCACGGACGTTCGTTGCCCGGCGGGTTGATGGTGTCAAAAGCGACCAGGGTGCGGGTCAGTTCAACGGGATCGGTTGCATGGGTCATGGTTGGTTGAAAATATTTCTCAAGCTGGGGTTCAATTGGATTTTGATTGGGGATTAGGGTGTTCCATCTTCAGCGGAAACCCTACCACGGCCCGAGAAGAGGAACCAAACGAAAGCAAGTGCCTGTAACAACAACAGCCCGCCGAACCCGGCCTGATAGGCGCCGGGATCATAGCCGCCTGTATCCGATATCGGCCAGAACCCGATCACCCATCCGACAAAGTACTGTGCCCCGAAGGCAATGAAAATCATGGCCATGTTCAGGTTGGTATTAACCCGGCCCGCCAGTTCCTTGGGAAAGGCCTGCGACAGTATTGCATAGGCAATGGCCATGGCGTTGATCAGCAAGCCGTACCCGGCCCAGAGAACGAAACTGGCTGATGTCCACTCAAGCACGATGAGAAGCTGGATAAGCAGGAAGGCTGCCGCCATGACGCCGTATACCGACATCATGGAAAAGCCGGCCCGCCGTGCGATGCCCATGGTTATCCCGGCCAGCGCCGGGCCGATGGTCAGGCCGATGGCGACAAGAGAGAGGTGCGTAGCAACTGCCTGCGGATCAAGAGCAGCAACATCGCGTAGCCACGTCCCGGCCCACAGCCCTTGTACGCTCAGACCGGTGGCAATGGTCATCACGGCAAGCGGGGCAACGCGGCGATACAGCGGATTGCCGTAGATGGCTGCCAGTCCCCGGACTTGATCGCGCCAGTCGCCCTTCGAACGGAAGCCGCTTGGGCCGGGCAGGCAGATCAGGATCAATGCGCCGACGATGACGGTGGCAATCGACAGGGCGATGAACAATCCGCGCCAGTCGGTCAATCCCAGCGCCCACTCAACCGGCTTGGCGGCCGCCAGCGCCCCAAGGCCGCCAAATCCCATGAAGCAACCGTTTATCAACGGCAGATGCTGGCGGGGAAACCAGATGGCAAAGGCCGTGAATGACGACATCAGGGCACCGGCGACGCCGATCCCGATCAGACCGCGGCCCGCTGAAAGTGCCCAGATTGATTCCCCCTGAGAAAACAGATAAGCCCCCATCGCCGCGACCGCGAGCAATGTGCTTTGCACCCGGGCGGGGCCAAATCGGTCCAGCAAAATCCCCAGCGGCAGTTGGAACAGGCCGAAGCCAAGAAAATAGACCGCCGTCATCAGGCCCAGTTCACTGGGCGACAGCCCCAGATCGGCAACCAGATGCGGCGCAATCATGGCGTTGATGGAACGATACAGAAAAGACAGGAAATACCCGCCCGCCAGGGGCAGGAAAATCTGAACCATCATCGCGAAGCCGAAGGCGGGCTTCCCGCCGTCCTTGTCGCCGCCGGTACTGTTCATGACGGTTTGCCGGCTGCAAATGCGGGGATCACGGCTTTTGCGGCGCCGACGAAGTCGCTGACGATCCGGCTGCGGTTCAACCGGTTCCAGACCAGCACTGTTTCCACTTTGAAGTCATCATGGGCGATCTTGTGAATGGTCACGGGACCGGCCAGGGTTTCGGCAAGACTTTCGGGAAAAACGGTTATGCCAAACCCGGCCGCGACCAGGCCGATCAGCGCCAGTGCGTTCGAAGCTTCCTGTTTGATGTGGAATTGCAGTCCCTGACTGCTGAACAGTTCGTTCAGGCGCCAGCGGTAGAATTCCCATTCGCTCAGATCGCCGAGAATCAGATCGTGTCGGCAGATATCCTGCGGTGTGATTTCAAACTTGCGCGTCAGCGGATGATTGTGCGGCATGACCGCGTAAAGAGGTTCCGATTTCACCAGCAGGCATGCGTAATCACTGTGATCGAAAGGACCGATCATGTAGCCGACATCAATTTCCCCATGCGAGATCGACACCTTCTGGCGTTGGGTGCCGATGTACCTGAGGGTGATATCGACGTCCGGATGTTCGCGTTGAAACCGGGCGACGGCAACGGGCATCAGTTTTGGCGCAGCGAATGCCATATAGGCGATCCGCAAACGGCCCGATTTCCCTTCTGCGATCCGACGGGCAGTGTCGGTGGCGCGCGTGTAATCACGCAACAGGTCGATGCTGCTATCAAAAAGAGTGCGTCCGGCAGGAGTCAGGCAAACCTCGCGGGTGGTGCGCTCGAACAGAGGAAACCCGTTTATTTCCTCGAGCTTCTTGATCCGCCGGGTCAGCGCGGAGCGATCAATATTGAGGATCTCGGCGCTGCGGCGAAAGCTCAGTTCCTGTGCCACAATCACGAAGCTGTGGATCAATTCTATCCCGTCGTCACGCATGGAAATCCTATAAATAATTGAAATAAAATAGTTATAAATAATTGCAAGTATTGCAACAATATATGCGAAATGGCCAATTCCTCCGCTGCTTTCGGTCCGTCATTGTCTCATGGCGACTTGCCGCACCACCGCGGTGAATTTGCTAAGACAACATGTAACCAGGCCACGCCGGCCAGAAGGAGCACGCTTATGGAAGGGATCGATACCAAGGAACTGGACAGAATGCTGAAACAGGCGTTCGAGGCTTCGAACAAGATATACCAGGAGCGGGGATTCCAGCGCCGCATCGGGTTCGGTAAAAAACCGGCGCTGATCAGTGTTGACCTGGCCAATGCGTGGACGCGTCCCGGTAATCCGTTTACCTGTGATCAGGATGCCATGGACAACGAAATCATCCCCGGCATGCAACAGCTTTTGGAAGCCTGCCGCGCCAACGGCCATCCGGTCATCCATATCACCACCGCGTATGAAATTACCGACCGCGATGCGCCGTTCACGGACATGGGGCTGTGGCACTGCAAGATCCCGGTCGATGTCGTGAACCTGAAGGACAAGGAACTCTGGGCCATCGATTCCCGGATTGCGCCGGTCGCCGGCGAGCATACGCTGATGAAAAAGCGGGCCAGCGCTTTTCACGGGACGGGACTTGGCGGCCTGTTGCGTGCTGCCGGGGTCGACACGATCCTGGTGACCGGCGTGACCGCGACGGCGTGCGTGCGCACAACGATATGCGACGGCCTTGCCGACGGCTTCCGGACCATCGCCGTCAGGGAATGCATCGGCGACCGGGTGCCGGGGGCCGTTGCCTGGAACCTTTATGACATTGATGCCAAGTTTGCCGATGTCGAAAGCGTCGATGACTGTGTTGCCTATCTGCATGCGGTTAACCGGCAGAATGCAGTCGCGGATTGAACCTGACGTGAGCTGTACGCTTTCCCTGGATACCATGGCGTCCACCATCCCCCCGTCGGTGGGGGTGGTGGACATGGTTATTTACAAACAAGTCAGTTTGTTTTTAAATAACCATAACAGGGAAAGAATTGAGGTTACTCAAAAAATGCAGGTGGCACGGCGGACGCACGAGGAACGCAGCGCGGAAACGCGGCTTCGCATGGTGAATGCGACCCTCGATTGTCTGATCGAAGAAGGTTACGTCAATGCGACGATGAGCCGCATATCGGAGCGCGCGGGTATGTCGCGTGGTGCGCAAACACACCATTTCCCGACAAAAATCGATCTGATCGTCGCGTCGACCGAACACCTTTTCAAAGAATTTGCAGAGAACGTCGATGATCTTGCCCGCGCGACACGCGACGAAGGCAAATCGCTTGAGGAATTCATCGATGAAATCTGGGCGCGGTTCTTCGGTGGCAAATTCATGTACGCCTCGCTGGAACTGATTGTCGCGTCCCGTTCCGATACGGACCTGCATGCACGGCTTGTCCCCTTGATCCGCAACCTGCACACGTCTCTCGACCGTACATGGCTGACATTTTTCAAGGGTAACAATGCGGCTGTCGACCGTTCGGATGTATTACTCAACCTGACGCTGTGCCTGTTCAGGGGGATGGTGGTTCAGAGTGTGCTCCGCAAGGACCCGCAGTATTACGACGATCTGCTTACGACGTGGAAGCGGATCATACCGATGTTTGTTTCGGAACCGGCAGAACTGCCGTTGACGATGGTGCCGCAAAGCACCGGCGCAAAAGAGAGAAATCTTGAATAGGACCGCGAAAAAAGCGGTACTTGGGGAAACGAAAATTAACCTAACCAGGAGGCATGAAATGAGAATGAAATCAAAATATGGACTTCCGCTCGGCGTATTTGCAGCCATTGGCCTGATGGCTGGCGCTGCAGTCGCCGACAATACCACCGGCCTGACCGACACCACGATCAAGGTCGGCGTTATGGGGCCGTTTTCCGGGAATGCGTCAAGTTACAGCAAGGCGCAGATCGGCGAGATGGCTTACTACAAGATGATCAACGATCAGGGCGGTGTGCACGGGCGCAAGTTCGAACTGATCGAAGAAGATACCGCCTGCCAGCCGGCCAAGGGTATTGCCGCGGCCAAGAAACTGGTTTCGCAGGATAAGGTATTCATGATGCACGGCAACTCGTGCAGCGGCGTTGCCATGGCCGTGAAGGATATCGTCGTCGAGTCCGGCACGCCGTGGATCGTCGCGCATGCGGTGAACCCGAACATCTCGATGCCGCCGACCCCGAACGTGTTTCACGGCGTTCCGGCCGGCCCGGCGTATGGCTACACGATGGGCAAGTTCGTCATGTCCAAGCCCGGGACGAAAAACGTCGTGATGGTTGAGCACAGCAACGACTGGGCCAAAAGCTATGCCGACCCGACCCGGGACTACATGAAGTCGAAGGGTATCGAGCCGAGCATGGTGCTTGCCATGGAACGTGGCCAGACCGATGCCACGGCACAGGTTCTGAAAATCAGACAGGCGAAGCCGGACTTTATCGTCGCCTCGCTTTATGAAGCTGAAACGGTGATTTTCCTGAAAGATCTCAAAAAATACGGCATCACCGACATTCCGGTGATGGGTGCGGCCGGGACCGATCTGGAGAACACGCTGGCCCGTATCGGCGACATCGATACGGTGAAGAACTACTACGTTCCGCATGCCTTCATCGATACCGTCGAAGGCCCGGGCATGAAGGAATGGAACGACATGATCCTCAAGTACTATCCGGGTGAGACCATCACCGGGTTCAGTTACGTATCCATCGGCAGCGCCGTTGCCGTTGTCCAGGCGCTTAAAAATGCCGGACCGGACCTGACGCGCGAAAAGTTCATCGCCGAGATGGATAAGATCAAAAACTTCGATACCGGCATCTTCGCGACCAACATCACGTGGGCCGCAGATAACCGCCATGGTGTCAAGGAATCAGCCGTGGCCGGTTTTGTTGACGGCAAGCCGACGGTCATGAAAAGCTGGAACGAACCGATGTAATTCGGACGAAAAACAAGGGGCGCCGGCGGCCTGTACGCGGCTTAACCGGCGTCCCCCTTTTTTTCAGTTACGGGCAATTTAAAAAATGTTGATGCAACTTACCGTGAGCGGTCTCGCACAAGGGGCGATCTATGCGTTGATCGCGCTGTCCCTGACGGTTGTCTTCCGGGCGACGACGGTGGTCAATTTCGGCCACGGCGATTTTGTGCTCGGTGGCGCCTTCGGCGTGTATGTGTTGGTGGTGATGCTGGGACTGCCGTTTCTGCCGTCCGCGATTGCCGCGATTATTCTGATGTTTGCCTGCGGCATTCTGATCTCCCGCGGGTTTATCGATCCGATCAAGGCCGGGCCGCATATCGGTTTTGCCATGATGAGTATTTCGTTGGGGTATATCTTTCGCGGCACGACGCGATCGATCTGGGGCCGTGAAGTCCTGCCGATGCCGCGCGTGTTCGATATCCCGCCGGTTTTCATCGGGGATATCGTGATCACCGGCGACGCAATGATTATCAGCGGGATCGTGGCGTTGCTGCTGGCCGGATTTTTTATCGTCTTTTACAAAACGTCTATCGGCAAGATCATCCAGGCCGTCTATCAGTCGGAACGCGGCGCGACGCTGATCGGTATCAACGTGCGGCGTTTTCATGACATGATGTGGGGCGCCGGTCTGGCAATGGGCGCGGTCGCCGGCATTCTGATCGCACCGATCTCACTTCTGCACCCGGATCTCGGTGCGGGGTTCCTGATCCGCGGTTTCGCGGCGATGACGCTGGGCGGCTTCGGTTCGCTCGGCGGTGCGGTTGCCGGCGGATTGATTCTCGGTGTCACGGAACAGTATGCAGGCGCCTATATAAATACGGCGCTGATCGACATCACCAGTTACATCGTCATTATCCTGGTCCTGGTCGTCCGTCCTTCGGGATTGTTCGGCAAGCGCGCCGTGGTTCGTGTGTGAGGGCCTGAAATGACTCAAGAAACACCAAAAGTGAAGCCATCGCTCATGCACAACACGCGGATTTTCTATCTGGTGCCTCTGGTTGCTGCGCTTATACCGTTCTTTGCCAACGACTATCTGCAGTTCATGGTCAACATGATCATGGTTTATGTGCTGGTGACAGTGGGGTTCAATCTGGTCATCGGTAATCTCGGACAGTTGGCATTCGCCAATACCGCTTTCTTCGGGATCGGGGCCTATATGACGGCGATCCTGATGAACTATGCGGGTTTCACGTTTGAGATAGCACTCGTCGGCGCCGCCATTACAGGCGGCTTGGCGGGTTTGCTGGCAAGCATTACGACTCTCCGCGGTATTCGTATTTATTATCTGGCGATCATCACTCTGGCCTTCGGCGAGCTGATGCGCTGGGTCTATATCCATGCCGAAAGCGTGACGCGCGGCACGGATGGACTGCCGTTACCCGACGTGACGGTGTTCGGCATGTCGATGCATTCGGAAACGGCAAAATTCTATGTCTTTCTGGTGATCACGGTGCTTGTCGTGAAGGGAACGTCGAATCTTCTGAAGTCACGTGTCGGTCGCGCCATTCTGGCAATCCGCGATAACGAACTGACGACCGCATCGCTCGGCATCTCGACGGCGAATTACATCATTCTGACGTTCGTTTGGAGCGGCTCGGTGGTGGGTGTCGCAGGCGCGATGTTCGCGGCGTCGACCGAGCGGGTGTTTCCTGAATCATTCGGCCTGACCGAGGTCATCGTGCATTTTGCCATGGTCATGGTCGGCGGCGCCGGCAGTTTGATCGGCAGCGTTATCGGTGGTGTTGTGCTGACCGCGCTGCCCGAATATTTCCGGCAGTTCCCGGGCATGGAGGAACTGTTCTTCGGTGTCGTCATCATCGCCGTACTGCTGTTCCTGCCGAAGGGACTGGTGAGTCTGCTTGCAAAGGTCTCGCCGCTGTTCCGCGAACGGTATTACAGGGAGTAGGGCAATGAACGGTCTTCTCAATCTTGCGGGTGTTTCCGTTCATTTTTCCGGGCTCAAGGCGCTGACCGAGGTGTCGTTTGATGCACATGCCGGCGAAGTGCTGGCTCTGATCGGTCCCAACGGCGCCGGAAAAACGACGTTGTTCAATGTGATCTCCGGATACGTCCAGCCGACGGCGGGAGAGATTCACTTCAAAGGGGAGCCGATCCATGGGCTGACGCCGCACGAGGTTTCGGCCAAGGGTGTGCGCCGGACATTTCAGAACGGGGGATTGTTCGGGGATATGACGGTTCTCGAAAATATCCTGACCGGGCTGCACGTGCAGATCGACAGCAATTTCATCGGGCTGTTACTGGGATCACGCAAAGCCGACGAGGCCGAGCGGGCCGCTGCCGCCCGTGCGCGCAGGCTGTTGGCGCTGATGGACATGGACGCCTTTGCCGATCAGCAGGTCAAAAGTCTTTCCGGGGGGCAGCAGCGCATGGTCGAAATCGTCCGCACCATCGCCACGGAGCCACCGCTTTTGCTGCTCGACGAACCGGCGGTTGGTTTGTCGCCGCCGATGCGTGCACGCATGATGGAGGTGATCAAACGACTTGCCGGCGAGGAGGGGATTTCAATCTTGCTGATTGAACATGCTATCGATCTCGTCATGGCGGGTTCGGACCGGATCGTGGTGCTGAACTCGGGGCAGAAAATCGCCGAGGGTAAACCCAACGAAATTCGGGAGAACCGCGAGGTTCTGGAGGCGTACCTTGGATATGCATGAACCCATTTTGAAGGTCGACGGCATTCGCGTGTCGTACGGCAAGAAAGAGATTCTGCAAGGGGTCGACTTCGATATTGCGCCCGGTGAGACGCTCTGCCTGCTCGGTGCCAACGGCAGCGGCAAGTCGACGGCGATGAATGCGATTTCGGGCTTCGTCGGCTGCACGCACGGGCGGATCATGCTGGACGGCGAAGAAATCCAGAATCTGCCTGCGCACAAGACCTTCCGTCTCGGTCTGGTACAGGTTTCACAGGCTCGCGATCTGTTCCCGCAACTGAGCGTCGAGGACAATTTGAAGCTTGGCGCACAGGTGCGGTCGAAAGCGACGATGTCCCAGGAACTGGAGCGCGTTTACAACTATTTTCCGCGCCTCAGGGAACGCCGTGAACAGCGCGTCATGACCCTGTCCGGCGGCGAACAGCAGATGGTGGCCATTGGCCGTGCCGTGATGGCGCGGCCGCAGGTGCTGTTGCTGGACGAACCGTCCGGCGGCCTGTCGCCGCAATTCGTCAATGAAATAGGCACGATCATTGCGGCGTTGAAGGAAGACGGCGCGACAATGCTGATGATCGAACAGAACCTCGGCCTGGCCTTCAAGGTCGCCGACCGGTTCATCATCCTTCGCGACGGGGTCGTCGTCGATGGTGGTACGGTCGCCGATTACGCGGACGATCACGAGCAGATCGTGAAATCCATTTACCTTTAAGAAACGATTACAAGAAAAACCGGAGCATCCATGTCGCAAAGTTCACTTCACGATGACGCCATCATTTTTGACGGTCTTATCATTTCCAACTGGAACGCAGATATCTTCGCCGATATGCGCAGGGGCGGCCTGACCGGGGCCAACTGCACGTGTTCCATCTGGGAAGGGTTCCGCGACACGATGGTCAACATCGGCAACTGGAACCGTTGGTTCGATGAACACGGGGACAAGATCGTCAAGGCGCGTAGTGCTGCCGACATCCGTCAGGCCAAGAAAGACGGCAAAACGGCGATCGTGCTCGGGTTCCAGAATACCAGCGCGTTTGAGGATCGGCTCGAATTCATCCAGATATTCAAGGACTGCGGTGTCGGCGTCGTGCAGATGACCTATAACACCCAGAATCTGGTCGGCAGCGGCTGCTATGAATCTACCGACAGCGGCCTGTCAGACTTTGGCCATGAAGTGGTCGCGGAAATGAACCGTGTCGGCATTCTCTGCGATCTAAGCCACGTCGGCTCGAAAACTTCTCATGATGTCATCAACGCATCGAAGATGCCGGTGGCCTACAGTCACTGCCTGCCGAGTGGCCTCAAGGACCACCCGCGCAATAAGTCTGACGAGGAACTGCGCTTCATCGCCGACAAGGGCGGCTTTATCGGCGTCACCATGTTCACGCCGTTTCTCAGGCGCGGACCGGAGTCCGGGATCGGCGATTACATTGAAGCCATGGAATACGTCATCAACATTGCCGGTGAGGATTGCGTCGGTATCGGAACCGACTTCACGCAGGGTTATGGCGATGAGTTCATGGAATGGATTACCCGTGACAAAGGCACCGCACGTCGGCTCACGGAATTCGGTCCGGTCAAGTTCCCGGACGGGTTCGGGACCATTGGTGATTTTCCGAACCTGACACAGGGTATGGAGAAAGCCGGCTGGACCGAAGCGCGCATCCGCAAGGTGATGGGCGAAAACTGGTTGTCGTTGCTCGAAAACGTATGGGGCGGGTGAACGGACCGGAGCCACGTAACACCGCGGGCGGGGTGAGCGCCGACGGCCATATGCCGCTGCGTCTGGCTGTTCTTTTGCTGCCGCAGTTTACCCTGTCCGCATTTTCCCTGTTTCTCGACCCGATCCGGCTCGCTGCCGACGAGCGAGACGGCAGCCGACAGATTCGCTGCA
Organism: Rhodospirillales bacterium; assembly: GCA_965227245.1. GTDB lineage: Bacteria > Pseudomonadota > Alphaproteobacteria > Rhodospirillales > Casp-alpha2 > UBA4479. Next base: position 1,424,765 of record OZ245728.1, read on the forward strand.
GCTGGCGGGTGATGACCCTGAACGGCCTGCCGGTCCGGTCAAGTTGCGGCGTCGAAATTTATCCGACGGCCAGCGGGTTCGGCTACGCCGATATCGACTGGCTTGTGGTCGTCGGCGGACTGACCCAGACACCGGTCCATGACGACGACAGGGTCGTCGATATCATTCGGGATGCGGCGGCGCACGATGTCCGGATCATCGGCTTATGCACTGGTGTTTTCAGCATGGCCGCGGCAGGTGTACTGGAAGAAGAGGCCTGTTGCGTCAGCTGGTTTCATCGCGATGAATTCGTCTCACGCTACGATGTCGCCAATGTCGACACAACGCGATTGTTCCTGTTCGGGAACCGTCATGTGACCTGCGCCGGAGGTATTGGCGCGGCGCATGTCTCGCTTGAGATCATCCGCCAGAAGTTTGGTGACGATGCGGCAGCGAAATGTTCAGGGATTATGCTGATGCCGCAGTATTGGGCGCATGATATCGAACAGCCGATGGCGCAGTTAATGTCGGTCCGTTCGAGCAAAGTCCGCGATGCGCTTCGGTATATGGAAGCCAGGATCGACGAGCCATTGAGGATGCCGGATGTCGCGGCCGTCGCCGGGGTTTCCGTGCGCCAGCTGGAACGCCTGTTCAACGCGCATCTCGGGCGTTCGCCGCGCAATGCGATGACGCTGCTCAGGATGAAGAAAGCCAGCAGCTACCTTGTCGAGATGGATATGCCGATCATCGAAATAGCCCTGGCTTGCGGCTTTTCATCGCCATCGCATTTTGCGGTCACCTTCAAGGAAACGTTCGGCGTGACACCGTCAGCCTACCGCAGGAAGCCGTCGTAGAATTCGAAGACCGATTACAAATGTTGCTGCACGGATTGAATAATGCCGCCGGTGTGTGACAGGCAGCGTATCCGATGTGAAGGGCCGGCATACCGTCCATCGCCACAATATATAGATTACAGGCATGATATCTTAATAATTTTGTATTTGATCGAATGATTTGAATGGCGATGATATCCGCATTCCAAATATAACCGAGATCGCCATGACGCCGCACTCACAATCCGAAACAACCGATCAGACAACACGTGTCGACACGCCCGAGATCCTGCGCATTCTCGGGAAGGAACTGACGGTCTCGGACCTGATCGATGCACACATCCGCGGTCCAGAAGAGCGGCAACGGCAGATAGAAAGCGAACCCCTGCCGCAGAATATCGCTCAGGTTCTGGACGAGGCGGCGGCGGAGATTCCCGATCAGACGGCATGGCATTTCTTCGAGGACGGGATTTCCGAGACATACCGGCAGGTTCAGGAGAACGTGAACTGTCTGGCCCATGGATTGCACAAGCTGGGTATCCGCAAGGGAACGCATGTTGGTGTCATGATCGCCGGAAATGCGGTTACGTTTCCGACGACATGGCTGGCGCTCGGCCGCCTTGGCGCCGTCATGGTGCCGATCAACGACCGCTACTCGTCACACGAACTTGATTACATCATCAATGACAGCGATGCGGAATGGCTTGTCATCGATCATCAGCTTCTACCCTGTCTGGAGGGTATGAAGGAAAAGCCGGAACATCTCAGTGACAAGCGGATTATCCTTGTCGGCGGCGGTGACGCTGATCATGACTATCATCGCCACGCAGACATCATGGCCGGCGGCGATGCCGGGTTTACGATTGATGATGCCCCCGGCCTCGAAGACCTGATGAACATACAGTACACCTCCGGCACCACGGGCCTGCCCAAGGGCTGCATGCTGCGTCACAGCTACTGGACTGGGATTGCCAAGGTGGCGGCAAGGCGCGACGGGCTTGTGTACAAGAACATTCTTGCGTCCACGCCGTATTATTACATGGACCCGCAATGGCTGACACTGATGGCGTTCTATCAGCGCGGCACGCTTTTCGTTGCCCGCAGGCAAAGCTCTACCCGTTTCATGGACTGGGTGCGGACCCACGACATTCATTTTTGCCTGTTCAACGAGATGTTCTATCGCCATCCCGTGCACCCCGATGATCGCAATAATGAGCTGCGCCGGGTAAATATCTACGGGCTCAGAAGAGAAATACATCGCGATCTTCAGGACCGCTTCAACGTGCAGGCGCGTGAAGCCTTCGGGATGACGGAAATCGGCGCGACCATGTTCATGCCCCTGGAAGCGGAAGACATGATCGGATCGGGATCGTGCGGCATGCCGTGCGCATTTCGAGAATGCAAAGTGGTGGACGAAAACGGTAACGAACTGCCGCACGGCGAGATCGGCGAGTTGGTCGTGCGCGGCCCGAACATCCTGCTTGGGTATTACAAAAAACCTGAAGCCACGCGCGATGCGTTTTTTGGCGACTGGTTCCGGACAGGGGATCTGTTCCGCCGTGATGAGAACGGCTACTTTTATATCGTCGGTCGCATCAAGGACATGATCCGGAGGAACAGTGAAAACATATCCGCGCGGGAAGTTGAATCGGTGATCGCCCAGGCGCCGGGGGTGAGCGATGTGGCGGCGGTGGGGGTGCCCCACGAAACACGCGGGGAAGACGTGAAAATTTACGTGATCCCGGAAAAGAGCGGCGCCAGCCTCGATCCGGAAGCAGTGATTGCTTTTGCCGCCGAGCGGCTGGCCCCGTTCAAAGTTCCCCGGTTTGTGGAATGCATAGAGAAATTTCCCCGCACGCCTTCGGGGAAAATTGCCAAGAATGTCCTGAAGGCCGCCAAGCCTGATCTCCGGGCCGGCTCCTGGGACGGTGAGGAAAAGCGGCAGCGCTAGCCGAAACTACGCTCAGCTCTTCATCTTGCCGGGTAGCTTGCTGGTTATCAGCTTTTGCTTAAGCTGTTCCCGGGTGTGCTCGACGAACTGATCGCACATCATGGATTTGGGCCTGTTACGCGGACGCAGTGTCCGCAACGGCATGATGATGGCGGGCTCAAATCGCCTGGTGACAAGCAGGCCTCGGGATTCCAAAGGCTCCGCCGACAGCGGATTGACCAGGGATATGCCGCTCCCGTAAGCGACCATGGCACACAGGGATTCCGACATATACGCCTCGACCGGGCTGTTGATGGATATGCCATAGCGATCGAGCATGGTGTCGATGTTGTGCCGGGTACGGGTATCACGGCTGAAACTCAGAAAGGTTTCACCTTCCAGATCCGAAGGTTTGCAGACTTTGCGTTTTGCCAACGGATGGCCGACCGGCATCGCAAGGACAGCTTCCAGATCGCACAGGGGATGGCTGCTGACGGCAGGGTGATCGATACTGTTCCAGCCGAAACCGACATCGGCCTGTTGCGCGATGATCCACTGAACAACAACACCGGCGTCATGTACGTGAAGTGAGATGTTTACATTCGGATGATCCTTGCGGAACGAACCGATGCAGTCGGGCAGAAGATTGAATCCAAGTACCGGGGACGCAACCATGCTGACCTGACCCGTCGTCAGGGACTTCAATTCGCGCGACATGCCGACGATACGCGTCAGGCTCAAAAACATCTTGTCGACTTCGCCGTAGAGCGTCATCGCCTCCGCCGTCGGATAAAGGCGACGCCGCCGGCGTTCAAATAATTTCAGGCCGGTGGAATGTTCGAGAAGAGAAATCGACTTGCTGACGCTCGGTTGCGACAGGCCCAGCGCATCCGCCGCGGCGGTAACGGTGCCGTAGTCGATGACGGCTCTGAGGGCCTCAAGTTGTCGAACGGTAGCCATTTCTAATCATAGAATAAGGTTATGAACTTGGCAAATTTGAATATTTGACCGAATGAAGTCCCGCTGCTGTGATATTGCCAACAAAAATCAATGACTGCTTCACGAACGGCAGCACAGGCATCAATCGGTTGAAACAGAGAAGGCATCAGAAAATGATCAGACTATTTACCAAAGGCGCAATGGCGCTGGCGCTGACCGGGTTTGTCGCAGCGTCGCCGCTTCATGCCGCCGAGGTTTGTCCGGGACCGAAGCCGGAATCCATCGTCGTCAACGCTTCTGGCGGCGCCATGGCCAACGCCATGCGGAACGCCTTCAGCGCAGACTTCGAGAACATTCACGGCATCAAGGTGATCGATACCAGTCCGACCAACTTCGGCAAGCTGAAAGCTATGGTGACGTCCGGTAACGTCGAATGGACGGTCACTGAGATCGGCGGTCAGGACATCCTGACGGCGGTCGAGGAAGGCCTGCTGATGAAAGTCGACCCGAAAATCGTCGACCGGAGCCGGTTTCCGAAAGAAGCACAGGAACTTGAATACTGGTTTGCGAAAAGCGCCTATTCAACGGTGATGGCCTATTCGACAAAGGCATTCCCGAACGGCCACCCGACGACCTGGGCCGAATTTTGGGATGTGACGAAATACCCCGGACCGCGGTCGCTCAGAAACCACCCGGTCGACAATCTGGAATACGCCCTGATGGCGGACGGCGTGGCGAAGGAAGACCTGTATCCCCTCGACGTTGATCGCGCCTTCAAGAAGATGGACGAGATCGCGCCGCATATTACGGTGTGGTGGAAATCCGGTCAGCAACCGGCGCAGCTTTTGCTCGACGGTGAAGTCGTCCTGGCATCGGGATGGAACGGTCGCTTCTACAACCTGATCAAGGAAGATGCACCGATGGCAATCGAATGGAACCAGGGCCTGATCAAGCTCAGTGCCTACGGGATCCCCAAAGGGTCGCCGCATCCTTGCTGGGCACAGCAGTATCTCGCTGTGATGACAGACCCGAAGCGTCAGGCCGTGTATGCCGAGGAAATCGGCTATCCCGGCTTGCATCTGGACTCGCCGAAATACGTGGGCGAAAAGCTGGCGAAGAACCTGCCGACCCACCCGGACAACATCGATAAACAGGTCTGGACGGACACCGTCTGGTGGCGTGACCATGGGCAGGACGTTCATGAACGCTGGAACAAATGGATGCTGAAAAACCAGTAACCAAATACATCATGCCGGGAGGGAACGGTTTTCCCTTCCGGCAGTATTGGGCCTCGCGATTTTGCGCGTTCCCGTTTGGCTTAGCTCCCGGCAGAGACCAGAAATGACCAATGACACCGACCTGCGTCTTGAACAGGCGTTGAAAACCTTCGGCAATGTGACCGCTCTGGATCATGTCGACTTATCGGTTCGCAATGGGGAATTGCTGACAATCCTCGGTCCCAGCGGTTCAGGAAAAACCACGTTGCTGCGGCTTGTCGCCGGGTTTGCAGAACCGGATGGCGGAAGAATTCTGTTGCAGGGCCGCGATATTACATGGCTTCCGCCGGCCAAGCGCGATATCGGCATGGTGTTTCAGAACTATGCGCTGTTCCCGCATATGACGGTTGCCGAAAACGTCGCCTTTCCATTGCAGATGCGAAAAACCGCCAAGCCGGAAATTGCAAAGCGCGTTAAGTGGGCGCTGGGTATCGTTGAACTCGGCGGCTACGAAGAGCGGCTTCCCCGGCAATTGTCCGGCGGTCAGCAGCAGCGCGTGGCTTTTGCCCGGGCGATCGTCTTTGATCCGCGGATCCTTTTGCTTGATGAGCCTTTCGGGGCGCTTGACCGGAAACTGAGGGAACAGATTCAACTCGAAGTGCGGCGTCTGCAACAGCAACTCAACCTGACGTCACTGTTCGTGACCCATGACCAGGAAGAGGCGCTGATCCTGTCCGACCGGATCGCTGTGATGAATGCCGGGCGGATCGAACAACTGGGTACGCCCCATGAAATTTATGAGAAACCCGCAAACCGGTTCGTTGCCGACTTTATCGGCATCTCGAACCTGTTTTCCGGTGTTGTTGAAGGCCGCGACAGCAATATAGCCGCCGTGCGCGGAGAAGACGGCAAACTGTATCAGGTGGCGGCGGAGAATATACCAGACACCGGCACAGGTGCCGTCGTGCTGGTCCGCCCGGAACGGCTTCAGCTGTTACAGGGGGATCGCGACCTTGAAAACACGCTCAGCGGCGAGGTTGCAGAAATCGTCTATCTGGGCCAGTCCGAGAAGCTGCGTATCGATATCGGCGAGGGGCGGGATGTCCTGATGCACCGTCAGACCCGGCTGGGAGAAGCCGCCGTGGAAGTGGGGGCGCGTATCAACGTCGGATGGACGGCAGCGGATGCCCATTTGATCGTCGAACAGACGGGAGCCCGGGTGTGACATCGCTTATCACCCGATTTCAGCGTAACAGCGCGGTGCGTGAACACGCGGGGCCGGTTGCGCTGTCATTACCCGCTGTCATCTTCTTGCTGATTCTGTTCGCAATCCCCGTCGTGCAGCTGATGCTGCTGTCCGTGCAGTCGGGAAGTTTTGAACATTACGAAAAGGCATTCACCGACGAGCTCTATGTCACGGTGCTGCTAAACACATTCAAAATCGCGCTGATGGTCACCATCATCTCGTTCTTGCTTGCATACCCGCTGGCCTATTACCTGACGATTGCATCACCGATGTGGCGGGCGATCGGGATGTTCTGTCTGCTGATGCCGTTCTGGACCAGCATCCTGGTCCGTACCTACGCATGGATGGCGATTCTTGGCCGGCGCGGTATCGTTAATGAAGCCCTGCTCTCTCTGGGGATCATCGATACACCGGTCAGTCTGCTCTACAACACCTCGGCCGTTCTCGTCGGGATGGTGCATGTGCTGATGCCGTACATGGTGTTCCCGTTGTATGCGGTAATGCGCCGTGTCGACCCGAACCTGATGCAGGCTGCATTCGGTCTGGGGGCGCCGTCATGGCGGGCATTCGCGCGGGTCTATTTCCCGATGACCATGCCGGGCGTGCTGGCCGGGGCAAGCCTTGTCTTTATTCTGTCCATGGGCTTCTTCATCACGCCTGTGCTGCTGGGCGGTGGACGGGTGACGATGATCGCCGTGCTGATCGAACAGTTCGTGACCGAATTTCTGGCCTGGGAATTTGCCGGGGCGCTTTCCATGGCCCTGCTGGCCTTTACGCTTGTCGTTTACGGCACCTTCAAGTGGTTCATGAAATCGGAGAGGAATCTGGCATGAGCGGCAACGAAAACAGCTCGCCCGGCAGACGCCGCAACTGGGGCCGCGTTGTGCTCGGTCTATACTGCGGTCTGGTGCTGTCGTTCCTGATGCTGCCGATTGTGGTTGTCTTCCCTCTGTCGTTCAGTTCAGCCAGCTACCTTCAGTTTCCGCCGCCGGGTTTCTCCCTGCAATGGTACGAGCGATACCTCGAGACGCCCTCGTGGATCAGTGCAACCATCGTCAGTCTGCAAGTCGGCATCGGCACCACCATTCTGGCGACAATTCTGGGGACGATGGTCGCATTCAGCCTCGTGCGCGGGACGTATCCGGGCAAGCCCTGGGTCGATCGTCTGGTTGCGGCGCCGATTGTTGTGCCGAACATTATTATCGCGGTTGCCATCTACGGCCTTTTCGCGGATCTGAAACTCATCGGCAACTGGTATGGCGTGATGATCGGACATACCGTCTATGCGATCCCGTTCGTCGTTCTGGTGGTCAGCGCGGCGCTCCGGAACTTCGATGTTTCGCAGGAACATGCCGCCATGGGACTTGGGGCCAGCCGTTTGCGGGCCGTCTTGACGATTACCTTTCCACAGATCAAACCGGCCATCATCTCGGGGGCATTTCTGGCCTTCATCACTTCGTTTGATGAACTGATTATCGCGCTGTTTCTGAGCGGCTCAAACATGACATTGCCGAAAAAGATGTTTGAAAACATTATCTCTGAAATCGATCCGACCATATCTGCGGTATCCGTTCTGCAGATCGTGCTGGTCGGGATCGTCCTGTTTCTGTCACAGCGGCTGGGCGCCGGTGTTTCTCCCATCAAATCCTGACAAGGCCTGACCATGGACGACATTTTTCACCCCGATATTTCAACAGACCCCTACTGGTGGCTGGCGGCGCGGCCGACGGCGGACGGATCGAAACCCGTGCCCGACGAAACGGATGTCGCCATCGTCGGCAGCGGTTATACCGGGCTCAATGCGGCCATTGAACTGGCCGACCGTGGTTTCAAGGTCACGGTGCTGGAAGCCAGGGAATTCGGTCACGGGGCAAGCACGCGCAGCGGCGGCCATGTCAGCAGCGGCCTCAACCTTGGCAAAGGCCCGTCCGCAGCCAAGCCGTCGCCGCTGGAGGCGACAATCGGGCATGAGCGTTACAAGGGACTGCTGGATGAAGCCGCGCAATCGATGGAACGAATCCAGATGATGGTGGCACGTGAAAAGATCGACTGCCACCTGACGATCGGCGGGCGCTTTGTCGCGGCGTATACCCCGGGGCATTACGATAGCCTCAAGTCCAAGATGGCGGTGCTGGATTACGACGGCAAATCCGGATGCCGGATGGTCCCGCGTGACCAACAGCGCGACGAAATCGGCACGGACTATTATCACGGCGGTATGGTCGTCGAACGGTCCGGCAAGCTGCACCCGGCGCTATATCACCGGGGGCTGCTGGATGCCTGCCGCCGGCGCGAGGGGATTACATTATGCGCTCATGCACCGGTCACCGATATTCAGCCCAATGGCAGCGGGTTCCGTGTCACGGCAGGGGGTGTCGAACTGCGGGCGGCGGACGTCCTGCTGTCGACCAACGGCTACAGTCAGAAGCCAAGCCTCTGGCTGAAACGCCGGGTTATTCCGCTGGCCAGCTGCATCATCGCTACCGAGGAACTGGACCCGGACGTGATCAAGCGTCTGATCGTCAACGACCGCAGCGTCAACGACACCAAACGCGTGCTGACCTATTACCGCGTATCGCCGGACGGCAAGCGCATCATCTTTGGCGGCCGAGAAAGTTTCTTTACCCAGAACCCGCTGGAATCCGGCCGCAGGCTGCATGCACGTATGGTGCAGTTGTATCCCGAGCTCAGCCGGACACGGGTGACGCATTCCTGGACCGGCATGGTCGCCATGACCTTCGATCATCTACCGCATATCGGACGGGAAAACGGTATCTATTACGCCGCCGGATGCAATGGCAGCGGTGTCGCGATGATGTCCTATCTGGGATACCGGATAGGCGCCACCATCGCGGGAGCCAACGAGCGAAGTGCTTTCGACGGCCTGCCGTTCCAGACACGGCCGATGTATACCGGAAGCACATGGTTTCTTCCTGCTGTTGGGGCATACTTCAAAAGCATGGATAAATGGGACCGGATGTTCGGTTGATCCCGGACCATTGAGGAGAGACGCAGATGATCGACTACGGCAGTTCACCGCCGATTGAAGCATTCCACCCGCCGCAGAAGGCGCACCTGGAAAACTACCGCAGGATCTATGCCTCCAGCGAAAAACGCGCCGGGCGTCATGAAAGTAAAGTCGGTCCCGAGGCGCTGGCTGCGTGGTTTGCCATGTATGACGAACTGGGTGCCGAACACATCGTCATCAAGGCCCGAGATCTCGAAACCACATTCGGCCTCAAGATCAGGAACGAGGATGTTGCCGAATTCTGCCAGCAGCACGGTCCGCGCGTCATCGGCTTTGCCGGGGTTGATCCGAACAAGGGTATGGACGCCATCCGCGAGCTGGAATTCGCGGTGCGTGAGTTAGGGCTGCGGGGATTAAATCTGCAATGTTTCGAGCACAAGCTGTGCATCAACGATCCGAAGATGTATCCGCTTTATGCCAAGTGTATCGAACTCGATATTCCGGTGAACATTCACGCCAGCATCAATTTCTCGTCCAGCACCGAAATGAAGTATGGACACCCGATCCATCTGGATGAAGTGATGGTCCATTTTCCGGAACTGCGCGTCGTCGCCTCGCCACCCGGCTTCCCCTGGATCAACGAGCTGATCGGCGTCGCCTGGCGGCATGCGAATGTCTATATCGGTATCGTCGCGGTGCGGCCGAAATACCTGGGGGTTGCCCATTCCGGCTATGAGCCGCTTCTGCAGTACGGCAATACGGTTCTACAGGACAAGATGATCTTCGGGTCCGCCTATCCGATGCAGCCGGTCGCGCAGGCGGTTCAGGACATCGAAGCGCTGCCGCTCAAGGACGAGGTTCGCAAAAAGTGGATGGGCAGGAATGCGGCGCGCCTGCTGGGCCTGGATTGATCCCGGCCCGGGCCTGCTCCGGCATGGATGGCGAAACGGTCAGGTGCCGATATTGTAGGCGAGATATTTGCGCTGGGTCTCGATGTGACCGGCAAGAAACTTTGCATCGTGCCAGACGCCCCAGATAAATGACGAGCCGCGTTGCGACAGCCAAGGCAGCCCCAGGAAATAAACGCCGCGTTCGGCTGAAATTCCGCGTTTGTGTTTCGGCCGTCCGTTTTCGTCAAACGCGTTCACCTTCAGCCAGCTGAAATCCGTGGTGAAGCCCGTCGCCCAGACGATGGACGTGACGCCGACTTCTTTCAGGTTAAGTTCGTTCAGCGGATCGGTCATGCAATCCGGATCGGGCAGGATGTTTCGGGCGTTCGGTTCCTCCGGCAGATCAAGTCCGTTGCGGGCAATGAAGGCATCGGCTTCGTCCAGTAATGACAGATAGTTGGCATCGCCATTGCGAATGTTGTCCGCAATGTCCGGGGCGAAATACAGCACACCGTCCTGATATGATGTGGTCCTGCCGACCAGCGTCATGCCTTTGGCGGCAAGGCGGCGGAAATCGACCGTGTGCCCGCCATGGGCGCCGCTGACGGCAATCGTCACATGCTCGGTGCTGGCGCTTTCAGGTTCCGCATCCCACTTGCCGAGGACGCCGAGCCACCAGACGAAATCAAGCCCGCGATAGCTGCGGGGGGGACGGTGATGCGGGCCGACCGAAAGATAGGTGGGCTTTCCGGCACTCAGAATCTCGTCGGCGATCTGTACGCCGGAAGACCCGGCGCCAATAACCAGCGTGGCCCCATCGGGCAACTGCGCGGGGTTTTTATAGGCGCTGGAGTGCAACTGCGTGATCCCCGCATCTTCCGGCACGATAGGCGGGATCACGGGAACCTGGAAAGGGCCGGTCGCGGCGACGACATACGAAGCTTCAATCTCCCCTGCGGACGTCTCGATAAGAAAGCCGGGCCGGTCGTGGTTGCGTTCAACTTTAGTGACGTCGACCCCGCAGCGGATCGGTGCGTCAATCATATCGGCATAGGCGGCGAAGTAGTCCGCGACCCCGTCCTTGGGCGGAAAACCATCGGGATCGGTATCTGAAAACAGCATGCCGGGAAACCGGTCATGCCAGGCCGGCCCATTGGCGACCAGCGAGTCCCATCGTTCCGATCGCCAGCGTTCGGCAATCCGGTGACGTTCCAATACAAGATGCGGCACGCCGGCATTGCCCAGATGTTCGCTCATGGCAAGTCCGGCCTGCCCGCCGCCCACCACCAGAACCTCGATTTTCTCCGCGGTCATGACTGAATCCTTCTTGTCTTCAATCTTACCGGCGAATGTAACGGGGGCATTCCGGCCTGCCCAGCCCGGATTGGCTGCGACTGTGCGTCCGTTCGGGGTCAGTTTTCCTTCAGAGCCGCGACAAGCGCTTCGGCAAAGGCACGCACATGCGCCCCGACCGGACTGTTTGCGGCCCTGACCAGCCTTAACTCATAGGGGACCCGGGGCTCGAACCGGCGCAGGGCCAGTCCGGGACCTTCGTAAGCACGCGCCGTGACCGGATCGAGCACGGAAATCCCCAGCCCTTTCGCCACCAGCGCACAGATCGATCCTGAATATGAACTGTCGAAGATGATGTTCGGCGTGACGCCGGCAGCCTCCAAGGATTTCAGAATTCGCTGCTGCATCGGGCTGTACTCCGACACCATCAGCATGGGCTCACCCGCCAGGTCGGCCGGACGGATGACTTTCTTTTTTGCCAGCGGATGCGCAGTGGGCAGGACGGCGACGACTGCGAGGTTTGGCAACGGCAGGATTTCCACGCCGCGGGTCTGCGCGGGCATCACGGCCAGCCCAAGATCGGCTTTGCTCGCAGCGACAAGCTCCATCACTTCCGGTGATGTACAACTGCGGAGGGAGACCGTGATGTCTGGCCAGTCTTTGCGAAAGCTGGCAATGGCTGCCGGCAGGGCAAAGAACGAGGGCGCCAGCGATGCCGTAATGTTGATTCGTCCACTGCGGTTTCGTTTGAGATCGCGGGCAAACAGCGCTACCTGGTCGAGACCGTGAAAACTTCGTTCCACTTCCTCATAAAGCGACGCAGCATCGGGGGTGGGGGCGATGGTGGTGCCTTCGCGGACGAACAGCGCAAGACCGATTTCAGCCTCCAGATCGCGGATCAGGCGGCTGACGGCAGGCTGCGTAATATTCATCATCTGACCGGCCGAGGTCATGCCGCCGGTCAGGTAAACCGCCCTGAAAGCTTCGATCTGGCGCATGTTAAGTCGCATCCGGACAATCTAATCATAATATTTTGTTATGAGAACCCCTATAATCCAAATTTGACATTGTGGAAGGTTGGCGCTTGAGTCTGCACAGGAGGAAACAAAATCATGGCTTTAAAAATAGAGCAGCTCTGTCCGACGTTCGCCGCGCGTATTCAAGGTCTCGACCTGCGTCAACGTCTGGACGATCAGACATTCGAAGCCGTCCACGCGGCCATCGATGAATACGGCGTTCTCGTCTTTAACGGCGAAAAGCTGTCCGAGGAGCAACAGGTGGATTTCGCCTTGCGTTTCGGCCCGCTGGATGCGGTGAACGGGATCATTCAGACCGGGATCAAGAACCGCATCAGCAAGCGTCTGGTCGATATCTCGAACCTGGACGAGAAGGGCGAGGTGCTGGACCGGCAAAGCCGACGCCGCATGGCCAACTTTGGCAACATGCTGTGGCACACGGACTCCTCATTCAAGGCGGTGACGGCAAAGTACTCGCTGCTGCACGCGCATACGGTCGTCAGCGAAGGCGGCGAAACCCAGATTGCCGACATGTGTGCGGCGTACGATGCCTTGCCGCAGAAAATGAAGGACCGGATCGAAGGTCTTGAAGCCGAGCATTCGGTGATCGCCTCCAGGGCGACCCTTGGTTTCACCGAATTCAGTGACGAGGAACGCGCTGCCCTGCCGCCGCAGATCAGGACCGTTGTCCGGACTTTGCCGTCGGGCCGCCGGTCGCTGTATCTCGCGTCACATGCGTCGCATATCCTCGGCTGGCCGGTTCCTGAAGGCCGGATGCTGATCCGAGAGCTGGTGGAGCACGCAACCAAGCCTGAATTCGTCTATACCCATCACTGGCAGATCGGGGATGTGTTGATGTGGGATAACCGCCGCACCATGCATCGTGCTCGGCCGTTTGACGAAAGCGAACGCCGCGACATGCGCCGGGCGACGGTCATGGACCCGAACTGGACCGGCCGCGATGTGCTGCCCGCGAACGATGCGGCGCACGCACAAAGCGCGGCAGCGGGGGATGACTAGGGCCAGGCCCCATTCATCCCGTCCGTGCCGTGCTACAGCAGACCCGGCAGGAAAGTTGCGATCGGCGGGAACCAGTAGATGATCAGCATCGCCAGCAGGAAAATGCCGACGATCGGCAGGCATGATGCGAAAATTACGCGCAGGTCGACATCGGGAGCGACACCTTTGAACGCAAACATGGCGTAGCCGAAGGGCGGCGTTATGCCGCCGATCACGACATTCAGAAGCATCAGCATCCAGAACCACATGGGGTCGAACTGCAGCGCCTCAACCACCGGCAGATAGATCGGAATGACGACGAGCATCAGGGCCACCTGGTCGATGAACATACAGAAGATGAACACCACGGCCATCATCAGCAACAGGATCAGCGCCGGGGACAATTCCGAATTCAGGACCAGCGATGCGAGCTTGCTGGTCGCGCCGCTGAAGGCGAGTAACTGACTGAACATCGTTGACGTCGCCATGATGATCAGGATCATGCTGGCGATGATCGCGGCCTGACCCAGGCTGTCCCAGACCATCTTCAGTGACAGCTTGCGGAATATCGCGGCCGTAATAAGTGCGCCGACAACACCGGTGGCAGCGGACTCCGACGGGGTGGCAACGCCTGTCAGAATGAAACCCATGACGGATGCAATGATGATCAGGAACGGGGCACATCTCAGGATCTGCATCAGGGCGCTTGAGTCTTTATTCTTCGGGGCGTCCGTCGCAGCGGCGCTGGGGGCCAGTGACGGGTTCAGCACGCACCGGCCCAGAGCATACCCCAGACACAGGACCGCTATCAGCAGACCCGGCAGGATGCCGGCGATCAGCAGACCTGCGACAGAGGCATTCGCCAGGGTGGCGATGATGATGGCCAGCACGCTCGGCGGAATGATCGGCGCCAGGCTGGCCCCGGCGAGGATCACGCCGATGGACAGTTTGGAATCGTAGCCGCGTTCTGCCATGGCGGGATAAACCGTGCGGCCCATCATCGCCGCGACGGCCATGTTGGACCCGGAGAGGGCGCCAAACACGGTTGCCAGCGACATGGCCAGAACATACTGGCGGCCCTTGACCCGGCCGATCAGGCTGTCCACCGCATCGAACAGCACACCCGTCGAGCCGGACCGGAACAGAATCTCGCCCATCAGCACGAACAGCGGGATCGCCGTCAGGGTGCCGGTGGTCGTCGTGTCGAAAACCGAATTGACGACCATGCCGAACGCGTTCGGCCCCAGGATCACAACGACCCCGGTTACGTTGATCACAAGAAACGCCAGAAAGATCGGCATGCCGGAAAAGAACAACCCCAGCAGCAAACCTGCGGCAACCAGAAGCGTCGCCCACCATTCCATGTATCAGGTCTCCGCCATGGGGGTCGTGCCGTCGTGCTTCGGCAAAGTCTTACCGGTGATCGCAAGGCGCAGGTATTCAATGGCCGACAGGGCGAACCCGATGCCGATCCAGACGGATATCCACCACTTCGGCACCGGATGTGTGGCCAGCATCTGGATGTTTCGAAGAATCTGCCGGAGCGTTTCGCCGGAAGCGAAGTAGGTCATCGCGGCACAGGCCAGAAATCCGAGAATATAAATGAGCCGCATGACGAGCGCGCGGCGTTGCTCGGGCAGGGCGTCGATGACGACGGTGACGGCGACCTGGCTACCCGTTGCGGTGACGTAGGGCATCATGGTGAAAACCACGACACACAGAAGATACGTCACAAGATCAGATGAAAAGGAGGTCGGTGCATCGAACAGATATCTGCTGACGACCTCATAGCTGTAGGTCAGAACGATGCCCGCAAGTGCCAGCTTCGACAGAATGAAGCCGGCGGTACGCAGGAATTCGGACATCCTGAGCACCGCCGACCATATATGTATCGCGAGCGTGGTCATCGGCGAAAGCCGCCTTGGCGTGATGCGGCCATTACTAGCCCATTCCTTACTCGGTCAGTCCCGCCTTGAAGGCGAGATCACGCAGACCTTTGGCGGCATCGCCGCAGCAACCGGTTCCCAGTTCCCAGATGCTGCTGATGAACGCGCTTTGCACCTTATCGGCCATCGCCGGTGAAAGCTGTTCGACTTTGACGCCCAGCTTGTCGAGAGCGGCGTCCTCTTCGGCCTGAATCCGGTTGCCGATCCATGGCATTTCGAGTTCGGTCAGTTTGCCGGCTTCAAGCAGCACCGATTTTTCCTTGTCGCTCAGGCTGTTCCACTTTGCGAGGTTGATGAACACGGGCTGCGTCGCGGCGCCGAAGGTCGGACGAAGACGATAGTTCGCCACTTCATAATGTTTCATCGAGACCATGCCGGCGGCCGGCCAGCCTGCACCCTCGACGATGCCTTTCTGCAGGGCGGAGTAAATCTGCGAGCCCGGCAGAACGACGGGTTCCGCGCCCAGCGCCCGGATCACGCCATGATAGGTCGGCGTGCCACGGACCTTGCGGCCAGCCAGATCCCCGGCTTCGGAGAGCGGCTCCTTGGTGAACAGGTGATAGCCGTACATGCTGACGGACATCATCGCCACCATCTTCAGGCCATGCTTGTCCTGATAGAACTTGTCGACGAATTCCCAGACACCGGAATCCCGGCGGGCAAGCGGGTCGACCTTGATGGCATCGACGGTCAGTGCAAGCCCGCCTTCACCGGCATGGAATACAGGGTGGGTATAAAGGGCATCAAAGACACCCGAAGACACGGGCTGCAGCTGTTCGAAGATCGGCACGACCTCGGGTCCGCTGATCACGAAGGTTACCGTATCGCCGCCGATCTTCTTGACGTTCTCGATGTAGCGTTCGAGCACTGCGTACGTCGGTTTCTGGGTGGAATTGAAGCTGGAAAGAATTTTCAGCTCCGCTGCCGATGCGGGACCGGCAGGCAGCAGGGCACCCCATGCCGTCACGGCTGCGAGGGCGCAGGCGTGTATGATTTTAGACGTCCATGTGGTTTTGAGCCTCATGAGAGATGACTGTAGTGGGTTTCTGGAGACGTGAAACATCCAATCCTCCTTGTTGTTAATAAGCCTAATAAATAGGCATATGATTAGTCCTGTGTGCAATTATTGTGCAAAATTGCGCAAAAAACACTTGATTTGGGCCTATAAGTAAGTAACTTTTTACTTACTAGCGAGAAGCGTGCCAGTTTTGACGGGGCCGGTTTGATTCCCTGAACGGCGTGCGCTCAGACAAAAACAGAGGGTCCGGCAGGTATGACGCAACGGTGCAACGGTCTCAGTCTGGAGGACCATCTGGCAGCCCGTGCCAGGTGGGAGCCGCTGCTGGATGCCTGGGCTCATGTCGAGGATGCCGGTGTCCTCCGGCAAGCCGATCATCTGAGCGGACCGCTTGCCGGTGTGCCGTTCGGCGTCAAGGACGTCATAGATGTTCAGGGACAACCGTCCCGCTATGGCAGCGAGGCTTTTGAGGACGCACAAGCGGCGGAAACGGAATCACCCGTCGTGACGGCGCTCAGGGACGCCGGGGCGATACCTATCGGCAAGACCCGAAGCACCGAGTTCGCCTTCATCGATCCGACAACCACCCGAAACCCGTACGATCCGGAACGCAGCCCCGGCGGGTCGAGCAGTGGCTCAGGCGCCGTCGTCGGCGCCGGGGTCGTGCCGTTTGCGCTGGGGACACAGACTGCCGGTTCGCTTTGCCGCCCGGCAACCTATTGCGGGGCATATTCCTATAAGCCCGGCCTGGGCGTTTTGCCCAGGGACGGCATGTCGCCGCTATCGCCGAGCTTCGATGCCATTGGTGTTATCGCCCAGTCAGCAGGATGGCTTGAAAAAGTGTATGATGTTCTGGCGGCAGCATTTGAAATTCCACGATCGGCCTCGACGGCGGCCAAGCCGCTCAAAATCGGTTTTGTGAACGTCCCGGATCAAAATCCCGAAGACGGAATGGTCGCGATGATGTCCGGCGTTCGCGACGTCTTTATAGATGCCGGCCACGCCATCGTTGATGTTGAAACGCCCGTTTCGTTCGAAGACATCATTCAGGCGCACCGCACAGTGATGCTGTATGAGTTGGCGCAGGAACTCCGCCCGCGGGTCGGCGGCAGAGAGGCATTCTTAAAGCCGCTGTTCAGTGCAGCGCTTGCCGAGGGGGCGGATATCCCGTCCGACAAACAGGATCAAGCCGTTCAGTGGTTGACGCTTGCTCGGGAGAATTTCTGGTCCCGTCTGTCAGCGTTTGATCTGCTGATGGCGTATCCCGTGCCGGGGGCCGCGCCGGTCGGTCTTACGACAACCGGAGATCAGACCTATCTGACGCCATGGACGGCGATGGGCGGGCCGCTTGTTTCCGTCCCGTCGGGACTCGACCGGGATGGGATGCCGCTGGGCATCCTGCTGGCAGGGGCGCCGGGAAAAGATTCGTCTCTGATGCGCGAAGCCATACGTCTGGCCGGTCTACTGCCTGAAATCGAAACGCCGGGCTTGCCCGTAAAAATTACGGCTTAAGCGCGATCACGGCATCCACTTCGACGGAAGCATTGGCCGGCAGACCGGAAACGCCGACGGCGGTGCGGGCATGACGGCCGCTGTCACCAAAAAGGTTGATGAACAGGTCCGATGCGCCGTTGATCACCGCTGGTGACTGATCGAACCCCGACAGGCAATTTACGAAACCGCCGACGCGGACGATCGTGCGGACACGGCCCAGATCGCCGTCGCACGCCGAGCGAAGATGAAACAGCAGATTGAGCCCGCAGATTTCGGCCGCCTTGCGGCCGGTTTCCAGATCCTGGATCTCAAGGCCGTCAGGTGCGCTCTGTCCTGGGGCAAGAACGGGCCCCGCGTAGGGAACGTCACCGTTCCATTCGCATATCTGTCCGGCCATGAAAATCAGTGTGCCGTCCTGATGATAGGGCAGGAAGTTTCCCCGGGGGGTGCAGCGCTCAGGCAGGCTCAGGCCCAGTTCTGCGAGACGTGCTTCGAATTGATCTGCCATGTCACCTCCTGTAAGTAATAATTTGCTTACTTATAGATGTAGGCCCGTTTTGGCAATCAGGAATGGCCCTCGACGTCGACGCCTAGTGTCCGCAGAACCATTTCCTCAATATGAATGCGCCGTGCGTGAAGCCAGTCTTCATTGCCGAGATCGGTTCGGAACACGGCGGACAAGGTATGCACGTTGGCTAGGTGATGAGAACTGAGCGCGACAATTGAGATGTAGAGCTGCAGCCCGTCCACGTCATGGCGGAAGACACCCGCAGACACGCCCCGTGCGATCACGTCGTCGATCTGTCGGATCAGCGGCGATGACATTTCCGAGATGGCTTCCGAGCGTCGGATGAACTTGCCGCCGACGAGATTTTCATTGCGGGCGATATCAATAAACAGACGGTTCGCCGAGATGTGACTCCAGGTGAATCGGGTCAGCCGGAGAATGGCATCAAGCGGTGCGAGCGTTGCGAGGTCGAGGCCGTGTTCGCGCTGACGGATGTCGCGATAAACATTTTCCAGTACTTCCAGATACAGGTTCTCCTTGCTCTGGAAGTAGTGGTACAGCATCCGCATGTTACAGCCAGCGTTCCTGACAATGCGTTCGACCCGTGCGCCGTCAAATCCGTAGCGGGCAAACTCATCCGATGCAGCCTCCAAAAGGGCGCCGCGTGTCTGTTCCGGATTCCGTGTCCGCGCCTTCTTTGCCACACCCAATGTCCTCTGCTGTCACCACAGGTCGGGATATTGGGCCGAGTTGCAGGTAAAACACAAGTAGGGGTATTCATAGTTTCCGTGATTGAGCGACCCTGCGGACATTATCCAGTTCAGCTAAAATCAAAGCCGCGATTTTTCAGCGCGGCGCGCAACCCGTCCCGGGGCCGATTGGAGAATTTGCTGTCCACTTCGTCCGTCCATGACGCCGCGGTCGTGGACTTGCCGATGGCATCATAGTGTGCCCTGAGATCCGCATTGTAGGGATCGAGAACACCAAGCGACGCGGAATGATCATAAGTGTCGTGATGAACGATCCCGGAAACGGGCATGCGCGGTTTCTGCTTCGGGGCTTCTTCGGGAAAGCCGAGGCACATGCCGAATACCGCATACACCCGGTTCGGCAGATCGAGAATGTCTGCAATCTCCTCGGGTTTGTTCCGCATGGCGCCGATCATCACGCCCTGAATGCCGAGTGATTCGGCTGAGACATAGGCCGCCATGCCGACAAGTGCAGCATCGATGGTCGCGACAAGGCCGAGTTCCAGATTGTTGTCATAGGCGTTGTGGCCGTTTCGTTGAAAGGCAGCTTCGATCCGTGTCAGATCGGCCAGAAAAGCGAGAAATACGGGGCAGGCGACAATATGTTTCTGGTTCCCGCACGGCACGGCAATCCTCTCCTTGATGGCCTGATCGCGGACCACGACAACGCTGTAGGCCTGGACATTCGATGAGGTCGGTGCGCGCAACGCCGCGCCGAGAATGGCGTCCACATGCGCGTCCGTGACGGGAACATCCGCATATTTCCGGATGCTTCGGCGCTGCATCAACGTCTCGATGGTTTCGCTGGTGATGTCGGGGATTGTGCTGTCGGGAGGTGTCATCATGGCTCTCATAGTTCGCGTGAAGATGGTGAACATCATGCCTGCAGCAGGTAATTCATTGCAATGCAGCAATACGCATTCATATAATATATAATATAATAAATGAATGTGATTATTACGTTCAGGGCGATTGATGTGGATCAATTACGGCAGGGGTATTTCTGCGTAGTGTCCGGCCAGGATGGCGACTTCTGGCGTCATCCCTTGTATGCAAGACGGGGTTGAGAAAATGAATTTCCTTATGATTTTACCGCTCGGTATCGGGGCACTTCTCGGACTTTACCTGTCCGCAGGGTCGGTCGATACGACGATTTATCTTCATGGGATATTGCTGACGGTGTTCTGTGTCGTCGGTATTTTCCGTGTCATTCAGGCCGGCGGCGACGCCGGCGGGCCCGCCAGTCCGAATTCGGCCGTGAATTACAATGATGCCGTCATTCGGGCCGGCGTCATCGCAACCACATTCTGGGGCGTGATCGGTTTCACGGTCGGCCTTGTGATTGCATTGCAGCTGGCTTTCCCGGTCCTGAACCTGGACCTTGAATGGACGACTTTCGGCCGGCTCCGGCCTCTGCACACGTCTGCGGTGATTTTCGCCTTCGGCGGGAACGCACTGCTGATGACTTCATTTCATGTCGTCCAACGCACCTGTCAGGCACGTCTGGCCGGCGGGTATGCCCCCTGGTTCGTGTTCTGGGGTTATCAGCTCGTCATCGTCATGGCGGCAACCGGCTACGTCTTCGGTGTGACCCAGAGCAAGGAATACGCCGAACCCGAATGGTACGTCGATCTCTGGCTGACGATTGTCTGGGTCGTATATCTGCTGGTGTTCCTGGGGACGCTCTGGAAGCGGAAAGAACCCCATATTTATGTCGCCAACTGGTTCTATCTGGCGTTCATCGTGACGATTGCGATGCTGCACATCGTCAACAACCTCGCCCTGCCGGTGAGCTGGTTCGGCGCCAAGTCTTACCCGATCTTCGCCGGGGTGCAGGATGCGCTGACCCAGTGGTGGTATGGTCATAACGCCGTCGGTTTCTTCCTCACGGCGGGCTTTCTCGGCATCATGTATTACTATGTGCCAAAGCAGGCCAACCGCCCGGTGTATTCCTACCGTCTGTCGATCGTGCATTTCTGGTCGCTGATCTTCCTGTATATCTGGGCAGGTCCGCACCACTTGCATTACACCGCACTGCCGGACTGGGCGCAGACACTCGGGATGACTTTCTCGATCATGCTGTGGATGCCGAGCTGGGGCGGGATGATCAACGGTCTGATGACGCTATCAGGTGCCTGGGACAAGCTCCGCACGGACCCGATTCTGCGGATGATGGCGATTTCCGTGGCGTTCTACGGGATGTCGACCTTCGAAGGGCCGTTGATGAGTATCAAGGCGGTGAACTCGTTGAGCCACTATACCGACTGGACCATCGGCCACGTGCATTCCGGTGCACTCGGCTGGGTCGGCATGGTCAGCTTCGGCGCGATCTACTTCCTCGCACCGGTCATGTTCAACCGTGAAAAACTCTACTCGCTGCGTCTGGTCTCAGCCCATTTCTGGCTGGCGACGCTGGGGATCGTCCTCTATGCGGCGGCGATGTGGGTCAGCGGTATTCTGCAGGGTCTGATGTGGCGCTCGTACGACTCTCTCGGCTTCCTCGAATACTCATTCGCGGAAACCGTCGATGCGATGCACCCGTTCTATGTGATCCGTGCGCTGGGCGGCGGTCTCTATGTGCTCGGTGCGCTGATCATGGCGTGGAACGTTTATAAAACCGCCAAGGGTCACGTGCGGTCGGAAAAACCCTATGTCGATGCGATTGCGCATCCGGCCAGCGCGTAAAGGAGATCGAAAATGTTCGACCACGGTAAATTTGAACGCAATTCGATCCTGCTTGTGATCGGTATACTCGTTGTCGTCTCGATTGGCGGTATCATCGAGATCGCGCCCTTGTTCTATCTGGAAAGCACGATCGAGAAGGTCAAGGGTGTCAGACCCTATACCCCGCTCGAACTTGCCGGACGCAACATCTATATCCGTGAAGGTTGCTACAACTGTCACAGTCAGATGGTGCGACCGTTCCGCGATGAACTGGAACGCTACGGCCACTATTCACTGGCTGCCGAAAGCATGTACGACCATCCATTCCAGTGGGGATCGAAGCGGACAGGACCGGATCTTGCCCGCGTCGGCGGTAAATACTCCGACGAGTGGCACCGAACGCACATGATCGACCCCCGGGCGCTGGTCCCGGAAAGTGTCATGCCCGGATATCCGTTCCTGGCTGAAAAGAAGGTTCGAAGTTTCGATATCGCGGATCATCTGAAAGCCAACGCGATCATCGGCGTCCCCTATACGACCGAGATGATCGAAGTGGCCAAGGAGGACATGTTCGCACAAGCCGATCCCGATAGTGACGGTGCGGATGCGGTGGCAGAACGCTACCCGGGTGCGAATGTTCGCGACTTCGATGGCAACCCGGGCGAACCGAGCGAACTCGACGCTCTGATCGCCTATCTCCAGGTCCTCGGCACGATGGTCGATTTCTCGTCCTACAACGCCGAAGACAACCTGCGCTGAGGAGGCCCAGTCATGGATTACACGACACTTGCTGAGTTCGCCCAGACATGGGGGCTCGTCTACATGGTGGTGCTGTTCTGCGGCGTGCTGATTTACGCGCTCAGGCCCGGTGCCAAGAAGACCTTTGACCGTGCGGCAAGAATGCCGCTCAAGGAGGATTGAGTGATGGCCGATAAACACGTTGATGAAATCTCCGGCATCGAAACGACCGGACATGAGTGGGACGGCATCCGTGAACTGGATAACCCGTTGCCGCGCTGGTGGTTGTGGATTTTCTATGCCTGCGTCGTCTGGTCCATCGGCTACTATATCGCCTATCCGGCGATTCCGCTGGTTTCCGGCTACACCAAAGGGGTGCTCGGTTACAGCTCCCGTGCCGAAGTCGCCAAGGACATGGCAGCGGCAAAGGCAGCCCAGGCATCGCAACGCGAAGCGATTGCCGCGGCATCTTTGGAAGAAATCCGCACCAAACCTGAACTGCTGGAATTCGCTCTCGCCGGCGGCAAGTCGGCCTTCGTCGTCAACTGTTCGCAATGTCATGGGTCGGGTGCCCAGGGGGCGACCGGTTATCCGAACCTGAACGACGACGAATGGCTGTGGGGTGGGTCGCTCGAGGCCATTCATACGACGATTGCCCACGGTGCGCGCAACACGCAGAGTGATGACGCCCGCCAGTCGCAAATGCCGGCTTTCGGCAAGGATGGAATCCTGACTAACGAACAGATCAGTCAGGTTGCCGAATATGTGCTGTCGTTGTCGGGGAATGCAACCGATGCCGCCGCCGCACAGGCTGGCCAGCCGCTTTTTGAAGATAACTGCGTGGCCTGTCATGGCGAAGGTGGGGTCGGTATGGCTGAACTTGGTGCGCCGCCGCTGAACAACAACATCTGGCTTTACGCCGGTGACAAGAAAACCGTCATGGAGTCGATTTCGAATAGCCGCAACGGCGTGATGCCGGCGTGGGGCAAGATCCTTGATGATGTGACGGTGAAGCAACTCACCATCTATGTGCATTCTTTGGGCGGTGGTCAGTAATATCCGCCTGCCGATATGGAATCACGCCATCCTAGCAATGACGGGGGTGGCTGTTCCGGAAATATTCGCAAGGCCATCAAAAAATGACGTCAGTGAACGACATCGCAGATAGCAACAATGCCGCAAATGCCGACGTGCCGCAGCACGACGTCGAGGCGGTCAACAAAAGCGCAAACCGTTCGCTCTATCAAAAACGCGTCAAAATACATCCAAAACGGGTCTGGGGCACTTTCCGGAAACTGAAGTGGTGGATCATGGCGCTGACGCTCGGCATCTATTACATTACGCCATGGATCCGCTGGGATCGAGGCCTGGGCAACCCGGACCAGGCCGTGCTGATCGATTTCCCGCATCGGCGCTTTTATTTCTTCTTCATCGAAATCTGGCCCCAGGAAGTCTATTACTTTGCCGGCATGCTGATCATGGCGGCAGTCGGCCTGTTTCTGGTCACCAGTGTCGTCGGTCGTGCGTGGTGCGGGTATGCCTGCCCGCAGACAGTCTGGACCGATCTGTTCATCTGGGTCGAACGGATTGTCGAGGGTGACCGCGCGGCCCGTATTCGTCTCGACAAGGCCCCGATGTCGGTGTCGAAAGCTTTCAAACGCTTTGCCAAGCATGCGATATGGCTGTTGATTTCCGTGGCGACGGGAGGGGCGTGGATTTTCTATTTCGCCGATGCGCCGACGCTGGCGGAAGACTTCATCTATCTCGATGCACAGCCCATCGCCTATATCACGGTTCTGGTCCTGACGTTTACCACCTATTCCCTTGGCGGTCTGATGCGCGAACAGGTCTGCACATATATGTGTCCCTGGCCGCGAATCCAGGCGGCGATGATGGATGAGCATTCCCTGACGGTGACCTACAAAGCGGACCGGGGGGAACCGCGTGCACCTTATCGGAAGGGCGAGAACTTCGAGAGTCGGGGCGATTGTGTGGATTGTAAGGCGTGTGTCGTGGCCTGCCCGATGGGGATCGATATCCGTGACGGCCAGCAGCTTGAATGCATAACTTGCGCACTCTGTATCGATGCCTGTGATGACGTGATGTCGAAAATCGGCAGACCGCGTGGCCTGATCGATTACGATTCCGTCGCGGCCATGAACGGCCGGGTCACCGGTGAAAAGGTGAAACTGAAGCCGGTCCGTTTCCGCACCGTCGCATATTTCTGTCTGTGGGCGGCGATCGGCCTTTTCATGCTGGTTGTGTTCGTGAACAGGACCGAGCTTGATATCAATGTCCTGCGCGACCGCAATCCGATCTACACGAAGCTCAAGGATGGCTCGATCCAGAATGCCTATACGTTTAAGATTCTCAACAAGGCGCGGGTTGAACGTTCGGTGTTCCTTGAAGTGACGGAACCTGCGGGCGCTCAGCTTAAGGTCGTCGGCGCTGCAGAACCCGAGCCTGCGATGACGGCGCTGTTTGAACTCAATCCGGATACGCTGCAAAGTTTCCGTCTGCTGGTTCAGATGCCGGACGAATTGCTTAAGGACGAAGCCACCGACATTACGTTTCAGCTAAAGGATATGTCGAACGGGGAAACAGCAACATATGACAGTGTCTTCAGGAGCCCTGAGAAATGAATACGCTTGTGATGAATGAAAAACCGCCACGCAGAATTACCGGCCGGATGGTGCTGTTCGGCTTTATCGCGTTCTTTGGCGTCATCGCCGCCGTTAACGCCGTGTTCATGTACTTTGCGCTTTCCACATGGCCGGGGCTGACGACCGAAGACGCCTACAAAAAGGGGATCGCCTATAACAGCACACTGGAAGGCGCTGCCCGTCAGAAACAGCTTGGCTGGCAGAGTGCAGTTATCTTCGATCTTTCGGGCAATCTTGCCGTTTCCATGACCGACAAGACCGGTGCACCGCTCACCAATGCGAAAGTCGATGTCACCCTGTCCCGTCCGTTGGGCAGTGAAGAGGCACTCAGCGTGACTCTTCAAGAAACGGCCCCGGGCCGGTACGCCGGGAAAGTTGAAACCCCGGCGCAGGGACGCTGGAAGGCCGCTGTTACGGTGCACAGGGACAATGCCGTCTATCGCATGCGTCATGAGGTGATGGTGAAATAATGAACGCCGTCAAACCCGCAATCAAAGATGCCTTTCCGGCGGAAGCCGGCGGTGCCGATTGCTGTGATGCCGGTGCTTTGGCAAGTTTTACGGCGGCGGCCGGCGGCCCTCGCGCGGTAGACGAAAGCACACTCGAACTATGCGATCCGTCGAGCTTTGTCCGCCATGATGATAAGGGCCTCGCTCATCTCAATCTGTTCGTCGAGAATCTTCACTGTGCAGCCTGTATCAGCAAGATCGAAGGCCGCCTGCGCGCAGACCCCGGCGTTGTATCAGCGCGCGTCAACATGAGCACCCGCCGCCTCACCGTCAACTGGCGTGTGGGGCAGAGCGATCCGGCGGAACTGATGCGTGCGGTGCAGGCACTTGGCTATCCGGTGACGCCGTTCGATCCGTCCGATCTGGCCGGTGTGGAAAGCCGTGAAGACAAAAAACTCTTGTCGGCGATGGCCGTGGCCGGGTTTGCGGCAGCGAACGTGATGCTGCTGTCGGTTTCCATCTGGTCCGGACACGCGGGCGGGATGGGGGAAGGCACGCGGACCCTGTTCCACTGGATATCCGCGCTCATCGCCCTGCCGGCAGTTGTCTTTGCGGGTCAGCCGTTTTTCAAAAGCGCACTGGCGGCGCTTCGGGGCGGCAACATGAATATGGATGTGCCGATCAGCCTTGCCGTCATCCTGGCGTCGGGGATGAGCCTGTACCTGACCATCGAAGGAGCGGAGCATGCCTATTTCGATGCTTCGGTTTCGCTGCTGTTTTTCCTGCTGATTGGGCGCTATCTGGACCATCGTGCCCGGGCAAGGGCGCGATCTGCCGCGACGCATCTTTTAGGGCTGCAGGCCCGTGCGGCGACGGTGATTGATGATGATGGACATCAGCATGCCGTTCGTATCGGCAACATTGATAAAGGGATGACGGTGCTTGTCGCCGCGGGCGAGCGTATTCCCGTCGACGGTACGGTGATCGACGGCCGCTCGGATATCGATACCCAACTGCTGAGCGGGGAAACATTGCCGAAGCTGGCCAAGCCGGGCGAGAAGGTCTTTGCCGGTACCCTCAATCTGACGGCGCCGCTGCACATCCGCACATCGGCGCTGGCCGATGCGACGCTGCTCTCGGAAATCGTCAAATTGATGGAACTGGCGGAACAGGGCCGTGCCCGGTATGTGCGGATTGCCGACCGGGTGGCGCGGATCTACGCACCTATCGTGCACATCCTCGCCGGCGGCACATTTCTGGGCTGGATGACGTTGACCAATGCCGGATGGCAGCCGTCGCTGATGGCGGCGATTGCGGTCCTCATCATCACCTGTCCGTGCGCTCTGGGGCTGGCCGTGCCGGCCGTACAGGTCGTTGCATCTTCGCGTCTGTTGCGGGCGGGGGTGCTGGTCAAGGCCGCCGATGCACTGGAACGCTTGAGCAATATCGACACGGTTGTCTTCGACAAGACGGGGACGCTGACCATGGGCCGTCCGGAACTGGTCGGGGGCGATTATACGACGGAGCATCTGGCGCTGGCGGCAGCGCTGGCGGGCCACAGCCGTCATCCGCTTTCCAGGGCGCTCTGTGCGGTGGCGCCGACAGATCCGGATCTGAAGCCCGGCGATATCCGTGAAGTGCCGGGTTACGGGCTGGAGGGGACACTCGACGGGCGGCAGCTTCGTCTCGGCAGTCCTGCATGGTGTGGTGAAGACGGTACGGATGACAGTATGGACGGTACGGAAATCCGCCTCGCCGTTGATGGTGTTCGTGTTGCGGTGTTCCGTTTTGAAGACGAACTGCGCGCTGATGCCGCTGATATCGTTGCCGAGCTCTCTCGGATGGGCTTCAGGATTGAGCTGTTGTCAGGGGATAACGACCATGCCGTGGCGCGTGCCGCGGCGGCCCTCGGCATCAATTCGTGGCAGTCCGGCTGCCTGCCGTCAGATAAAACGGCCCGGCTGGAACAGCTTGCCGCCGAAGGCCGCCGGGTGCTGATGGTCGGCGATGGGCTCAACGACGCACCGTCTCTGGTAGCCGCCCATGTATCCATGTCGCCCAGCAGTGCCGCGGATGTCAGCCAGACGGCAGCGGACCTGTTATTTCAGGGAGCGTCGCTAAAACCTGTCGTAACGGCAATTCGTGTGGCCAGGGCGTCGGCGCGTCTGGTGAAGCAGAACTTTGTCCTCGCCTTCGGGTATAATACCATAGCCGTGCCGATTGCCGTTGCCGGCCTTGCGACGCCGCTGGTGGCGGCGGTTGCGATGTCGTCGAGTTCGATCGTCGTCACGCTGAATGCGCTGCGGCTGAGGTGGATCAAATAGAAGTCAGACAATGGAAATTATTTCTTATCTCATCCCGATTGCATTATTTCTGGGGCTTGTGGGTCTTGCGTCTTTCCTGTGGTGCCTGAAATCGGGTCAGTTTGAAGACCTCGACGGGGCGGCACAGCGGATATTGCTTGATGACGAGGGCAAATCCGAAAACCGCTGAGTGCGCGATGACTTGATCCTGATGGGGGGAATACATGCTTCAGGCGTTGAAAAAGATTTTCAAATTCTTCGATGACGCGTCCAAGCGCGCCGAAATCAAATGCGCACAATGCGGCCACATCATGTATGGCCATCATGTCGACTGCGAGAAGTGCAATACGCCGATATTCCCGTCGAGGGAATGAAAAGGATAAGCCCGGTCGGGGAATAACCTGATTAAACGCCAAGTCGGGGGCGGATATTTCATCGCGATAGTCCCGCATATTAACCCGTTCATAACGCCCCGCTGGCATAAAGCGGTATGGCCCGTAAATCGACCCGAAACAATAAACGCAAAAGCCCTAGTGTGCCGTTGTGGCGCAGGCTCGGCAAATGGTTCGCAACGCTCGTCGTCTGGGGGCTGATCGGCACCCTGTTCGTCGCCGGGTGGATATATACCGACCTTCCCGATGTCGAAGACAGTCTTGCACCATCGCGCCGGCCGACAATCTGGGTCATGTCTGCCGATAACACGGAGCTTGCCGCCGTCGGTGATTTGTACGGCATTCCGGTGCGTCTGTCCGACCTGCCGCCGGCGCTGCCGCAGGCCGTGTTGGCGACGGAAGACCGCCGGTTCTACGACCACTTCGGCATTGATGTGATCGGTCTTGCACGGGCGATGGTCGCGAATGTTCGCGCCGGTCGCATCGTGCAGGGCGGCAGTACGATCACACAGCAAGTCGCCAAGAATCTTTTCCTCAGTCCCGAGCGCACCTACAAACGCAAGCTACAGGAAGTGATGCTGGCACTTTGGCTGGAGAACAGATTTTCCAAGGACCAGATTCTCGAGTTGTATCTGAACCGTGTCTATCTCGGTGCCGGTACGTACGGCGTCGATGCCGCGGCTCGAAAATATTTCAACAAACCGGCTTCGGCGCTGAATGTCTGGCAGTCGGCCATGCTGGCCGGATTGCTCAAAGCGCCCAGCCGCTATAATCCGCATAGTGATGACGCCCGCGCCGAAAACCGTACCCGGGTTGTGCTGTCAAATATGGTTGCCGCCGGTTACCTGAACGAAAAACAGGCGAGCAAGGCCCGCGCCAGTTCCAGTCAGGGTGTGACGTCCAGACCCGGGCGCCGGGCACCGTACTTTGTCGACTGGGTGCTCGATCAGGTGCGGGATTATGTCGGTGCGCGCGATCGCGACCTGATCGTCAAAACGACTTTGGATATGAATGCCCAGACGGCGTCGGAAAAGGCGCTTGAAAACGTTCTGGTGAAGTCCGGCAAGGCGCGCCGCATGGGCGAAGGCGCGGTGCTGCTGATGACCACCTCGGGAGCGGTGAAAGCCATGGTTGGGGGCAGTAATTATGCGCAAAGCCAGTTCAACCGGGCAACCCAGGCCCGCCGCCAGCCCGGTTCGGCGATCAAGCCGTTTATCTATCTGGCCGGGCTCAAGGCAGGACTGTCGCCCGGCGATCCGATCGACGATGCGCCGATCAAGATCGGCGAATGGCAGCCGAGCAATTTCAACGGCAAGTTCATCGGCCGGACCACCGTTGCCGAGGGGCTGTCAAAATCGATCAATACGGTTGCTGTCCGCGTGGCGATGAAAGCCGGTATCAACCGGGTTGCCTCCACCGCACGTTCTGTCGGTATCGATCCGGGTGATAACCCCGATGCGTCGATTGCACTCGGCACCGTGGAGACCTCGCTGTTGGAACTGGTCAGCGCCTATGCGCCCTTCGCCAACGGCGGTGACGGGGTGCTTCCCTACGCGATCGAGGAAATTCGCGATGGCGGCGGTGAAATTCTCTACAAGCGCTCCGGTTCCGGTCCGGGCGAGGCGATCCCAGCGCGGTTTATCGGTCCGATGAACCGGATGCTGCATCAGGTGGTCACGGAGGGGACTGGGAAAGCGGCGGCTTTCGGTCGTGATGCCGCCGGGAAGACAGGGACTTCGCAGAATTACCGGGATGCCTGGTTCGTCGGATATACCGCCGACTATATTTCCGGTGTCTGGCTCGGGAACGATGACGGAACGCCGATGAAAGGTGTGACCGGCGGAAGTTTTCCGGCCCGGATCTGGCGTAATGTCATGGTTGCAGCACATCAGGGGCTGCCTGATCGGGGATTGCCGAGGCCGTCCGATAACAGGGGATTCTTCACGCGCCTGTTCGAAACCATCGAAGACGCCAAGGATGAAGCCAGCAAGGTCATTCAGAACGCTGAGCCGAAATCCAATCCGGCCGATGATCTGCCCTACGGCCGATAGCGTGAGTCGAAACCGGTCTATTTGCCGTTTTTGTTGAGCCGTTCGATGGTCGCGGTGGTTGAAAACCCGTCCTTGAGTTCGGCCAGCACAACCGTGCCGCCCCAACCCTTCACCAGATCTGCCCCGACCACCTGCTCGACGGTATAGTCGGCCCCCTTGACCAGGACGTCCGGATGCAGGCGCTCAATCAGTTCCAGTGGCGTGTCTTCTGTGAAGATCACCACCAGATCGACGGAAGCCAGCGAGGCGAGTACGGTGCTCCGCGCGGCTTCGTTCTGCACCGGGCGGTCCTCACCCTTC
Source organism: Rhodospirillales bacterium (assembly GCA_965227245.1). GTDB lineage: Bacteria > Pseudomonadota > Alphaproteobacteria > Rhodospirillales > Casp-alpha2 > UBA4479. The sequence goes on from OZ245728.1 coordinate 1,455,350, forward strand.
AGGCGTTTAACGGAAGCGTCTGAATTCAGCCCCACGATCAACCGGTCGCAGGCTGCCCGGGCCTGGGCCAGAAGAGAGACATGCCCCGGGTGCAGCAAATCGAAACAGCCATTGGTAAAGCCGACCTTCAACCCCTGCCGGTTCCAGCGCTGGATGCGTTCAATCGCCTGAGTATCTGTCAGGACCTTGGCTTCGGCATCGGACAGGTCCTTGTGATGCAGGGCCGCGATCAGTTCACTGGCATAACAGACAGCCGTGCCGACCTTGGCGACGACGATGCCGGCGGCGGTGTTGGCGACATAGGCCGCGTCCTTCGTATCTGCGCCGGAAGCGATCATGGCAGCGACGGTGGCGACGACGGTATCTCCTGCGCCGGAAACATCGAACACCTCGCGGGTTTCAGCGGGCAGGTGATGAACATCGCCGGCATTGGATACCAGTGTCATGCCGTCCGCACTGCGTGTGACCAGCATACCTCCCAGTCCGTGACGGCTGATCTGTTCGACGGCAGCATTTTTAATGGTCTCGGAATCCGGTGCGGATTTTTGGGCCGCTTGTTCCAGTTCCTTGCGGTTCGGCGTGATCAGTCCGGCGCCATGATAGCGCCCATAGTCTTCACCCTTGGGATCGACGATGACCGGCACCCCGGCTGCATTAGCGGCATCTATGATCACCCGCGCCCGGCCATCCGTGAGAACCCCCTTGTCGTAGTCCGAGAGCACAACGGCGCCGTAACTGCCGATGTCGCCGGTGGCGGCCTTCAGCATCGCATCCGCGGTTGCGGCATCAATGCTCTGATCGGCCTCCCAATCGGCCCGCATCATCTGCTGGTTCCCGGCGAGATAGCGGACCTTGATCGTCGTTGGTCGCGCGGGGTCCTTATGCAGACCGGTCCGGATCAGCGGATCGGTGTTCAGGGCGTCGGCAAGTTCACGCCCCGGCGCATCGTTCCCGCAGACGGCGACAAACGTGACCTGTGCGCCAAGAGCGGCAAGATTGCGAACCACGTTGCCGGCACCGCCGGGCATGCTGGATTCGGACGTGACGCGAAGGATGGGGATCGGTGCTTCCGGTGATATCCGTTCGACCCGGCCGTTGACAAACCGGTCGAGCATGGCATCACCGACGACCAGTACACGGGCGTTTTCGATGCTTTCAACGAGCGGGATCAGGCGCGAGCGGTCCATGGTCAGACAAGCCCCAGTTCGATTTCCAGTGCGCCACACAGCATCTGACCAAGGGTAATGTGCATTTCCTGAATGCGGGCCGTGGTATCGCTCGGCACGATGATCAGCGGATCGGCAAGGCCGACGAGTTTGCCGCCGTCCTTGCCGCTCAGTGCGGCGGGAACGATGTCACGGGTCTGTGCGGTTTTCAGCGCACGGATCACGTTTTCCGAATTCCCGGATGTGGATATGCCGATGGCGACATCCCCCGGCTTACCGAGAGCTTCGATCTGGCGGGCGAAAATGTTTTCGAACCCGAGATCATTGCCGCCGGCTGTCAGCGCGGACGTATCGGTGGTCAGCGCAATGGCTGCTATGGGGGCACGGTCGCTCTTGTATCTGATTGTCAATTCGGTCGCCAAATGCTGACAGTCCGCGGCGCTGCCGCCGTTGCCGAAGAAAATGATCTTGCCGCCGTGCCGGACGCTCTGGGTGCATCGCGCCAGAAGTTCGGCAAATCCGACGGCGCAGGCGTCGCGGGTTTTCTGCATGACCTCCGCGTGTTCATCAAACTCGGCATTGTAAAAGGCGGTTATGTCCATGTGTGTTTCCAACTTACAATTCTATGCGATTGCCAGTCCGGAGACTTTCGAGGACGGCAATGGTGGCGGCCGATGTTTCGATCAGCTCGGCTGGATCAATGGGGACGTCACCATTGTCGTTGATGCATTTGACAAAGGCGGCGAGCTGCTGTTTATGGCCCTTGTCCTGATTGGCGGAAGACGACTTAACCCGGCCATCGGCGGCGAGCGAAAGGGTGCGGAAATCGTCCAGGGTGGCGGCACGGCCACCGGCGAACATTTCGATATATTCCTTGGCCAGCGCGGTATCGCCCAGTGACGTGTAGACAACGGATGCAACCGAGCCGTCGGCAAACCGCATGTCGGCGATGACATTGTCCCCGGGACCGCCGGTTTCGGTTGCCGCATCGGCGCGGACACTGGTGACGGGGCTGCCGGCCAGGAAGCGGGCAAGATCGACAAAGTGACACACCTCGCCCAGAACGCGCCCGCCGCCTTCATCCGTGGACTGCGTCCAGTGATTGCTGTCGATGGCGCCGCCGTTGACGCGGATGGTGATCATGCGCGGCCCTTCCGAATTTCGGAAATGCCGGATCATGTCACTGATCTGCGGGGCGAAACGGCGGTTGAAGCCGACGTGCAGGACCCCGCTGCTGTTGTTGATTGCGTCGATGACGCTGTTGAGCTGTTCGATGTCCAGCGCCAGAGGTTTTTCGACAAACACGTTCTTCCCGGCTTCGAGCGCACGCGCCGTCAAACCCGCATGGCTGTCATGGCGGGTAGCGATGACGACGGTGTTGATTTCCGCATCGTCAAAAACGGCGGCATCATCGGTTGCGGCAATTTCAAATCCCTGCTGTTCCGCGCCATGCTCTGCCGTTGCGCCGCGGGTCGTAACGAGTGTCTTCAGGCGGACGCCTGAAATGGATTTGAGTCCCGGCAAAAGAACGGCACGGGCGAAATTGCCGGCACCGATAACGCCAAGCACGCAGGCGCCCGAAGTCGTTGCCGTTTTGCGGGAAGGAAGCACCATGTGCGCGGGGCCGTTATCCTCGGGATAATTCAGGACAACGCCGAGATGCCGCTCAACGCCGCTGGTCACGAGTGCATAAGCATCTTCGGCATCGACAAGGTCAAAGCGGTGCGTTGTCAGTGCATCGACATCCAGTCTTTGCGGCAAATCCGGTTGAATCAGGCGGAGCGTTTCCGCGAGATTCTCGGTTTCCGTCCAGCGTACCCAACCTTCGGGATACTTCGTTCCCCGCTGCTCGAAATCAGGATCGTAGCGGCCCGGTCCATAGGAGCGGGAGACAATGATATTTAGCTCTTTCTGCATGTAGGCCGTGTGCGGAAAAGCCGTGCCGGTCAGACCCACCATGACCACGCGGGCCCGATCTCGGGCAATGTCGGCGGCGAACTCAAAGGGGGCCGAGCTGTCGGTGGCCGCCGCGATGACGACGGCATCACACCCAAGCCCATGGGAAAGCCGCCGGGCCGGATCGATGTTGCCGCCTTCGGGCTTCAAGGCCACTTCGGCACCCATGTGCCGTGCAAGTTCCAGCCGGTCATCGGCATGATCAAAAGCGACGACACGCGCGCCGGCCAGGGTCAGAAAACGGATCGCCATCTGTCCGACAAGGCCGCAACCAATAACACCGACGACATCGCCAAGCCCTGTCTGGGCATTGCGCACGGCGTGCAGGGCGATGGCGCCGAGTGTGGCGTAGCAGGCCTCGTCATCGCGGACGCCTGCAGGGATCTTTGCGACCAGATTGCGTGGTACGGTGTTCAGCTCGGCATGATTGGCGATGCCAGCACCGGCCATGGCGACATGATCGCCGACACTAAATTCGCCTTCCAGCCCGGCGCCGACGGCAACAACCTCACCGGCGGCGGAATAGCCGAGCGGCAGCGGCTCGTCGAGCCTGGCCATCACGGTTTTCCAAGTGTTCACAAGGCCTTCTTTTTTCGCCTTTTCAAGAACCTTGCGGACCAGGTCAGGGCGAGCCTGCGCTTTCCCGGCGAGGCTTTTTCGGGAAAAATCGATCACCATGCGTTCAGTGCCGGCGGATATCAGCGACGCCCGGGTGCGCACAAGAAGACACCCCGCGCGCACTTTCGGTGCGGGTACGTCCTTGAGGGCCAGCTTGCCGGTTTTGCGTGATTGTATGACCTGTTTCAACGTAACGGGGTTCCTGTATCGATCATCCTCAAGACAGTTCTTTAAAGTAACGGATGGTTCTCTCCAGTCCCTCGCGAAGCTGGATCGTCGGCTCCCAGTCAAGGACCGACTTTGCCAGCGTGATATCCGGGCAGCGTTGCATCGGATCATCCTCGGGAAGGGGTTTCAGCACGATTTCGGATTTTGCGCCGGTCATGTCGATGATGGTTTCGGCGAGCTGTCGAATCGTGAACTCGCCGGGATTGCCAAGGTTCATCGGCCCGGTGTGCTGATCGTCGGCATCCATCAGGCGCAACATGCCTTCGACCAGATCGTCGACATAACAGAACGATCGTGTCTGCTGGCCATCTCCATAAAGTGTCAAAGGGTCGCCGCGCAGAGCCTGCATGATGAAATTCGACACCACACGCCCATCTTCGGGATGCATCCGCGGCCCGAAGGTGTTGAAGATGCGACAGACCCTGATCTGCAGATCATGCTGGCGATGATAATCGAAAAATAATGTTTCGGCGCAGCGTTTGCCCTCGTCATAGCATGCGCGAGGTCCAATCGGATTAACGTTGCCCTTGTAGCTTTCCGGCTGGGGGTGAATTTCCGGATCACCGTAGACTTCACTGGTCGAGGCCTGCAGGATTTTTGCGTGTGTGCGCTTGGCCAGACCCAGCATGTTGATGGCGCCGTGTACGCTGGTTTTCGTCGTCTGCACCGGATCATACTGGTAATGAACAGGTGATGCCGGGCAGGCCAGATTGAAGATTTCATCGACTTCCACATATAGCGGGAACGTCACATCATGACGCAGGAGTTCAAAATTTTCCTTTTTCAGAAGATGCGCGACATTGGCTTTTGCGCCGGTGAAGAAATTGTCCAGACACAGGACGTCATTCCCCCGTGCCACGAGACGTTCGCATAAATGCGAACCGATAAATCCGGCGCCGCCTGTGACCAGAACTTTTTTTGCCAGTAATGCGCTCACGTTTAATAAATCCCCGCCATGTCCAGTGGTGTCGGAAACTAGCACCGGGGAGCCTGAGGGCCAAGGCGAAAGGGCTTGCGGATATACCGGTATATATGCCGTAAGTGCTTGATTCCGCCTCTTTCCATGTTCCCGACATGGTCTTCTCGGAACGGTTACTATAATAATTTCATGGATTTCTATACTATTAGACGGTGAATATCGTTAACGGTTTGTGAAACCTCGCGGACTACAAGAAAAGCATGGTGAAGCCACTAGACGCATCGATGACTCAGGAGGCGGTTCTCCTGGAAAAACTGTCGCGGATCGAAGAGAACCCGTCAGGCTATTTCGCTGTGCATCTGCATCTTTCCCAACTGAGGTCGAGCAACCGTCAGCGCCATTTCATCAATATCGCTGTTCGGGTATTCGATAACCTCGTCAACAATGCCGATGCAATCCTCTATCTGATGATGAACCAGGATCTGGTACTGATCTGCCGCGAAGTGCTGGTTGAAGATATCGACCCCTATATCAGCAAGGTCCGCGCCATGTTCAGCGAAGACCCGCTGACATCGAGCGAAGACGAATACGAGGATCGTCTTTCGACCTGGTACGATCTGGCGTCAAAGGAAGATTTTGCTGCGTTTCTGTCCGCCGCCACGGAACTGTCGGTCAAAGCGCAGGTGATGATCGAAGAACTGAAGCGCAATCAGGACAAGGACGAGAAAGACAATTCCGGTGATCCGCTGTCCGCTCGAAATCTGGCGGCGATCAATCAGAAACTGCAATCGACGCGGGTCGCCGACCTGATCCGCCAGCAAACCTGTATCCGGATCGCCCCCGGCAAGGCCGGTGCGTTTGTGTTCCGTGAACACTTCATTGCCATGACCGAACTCCGTGAACGGGTATCGCCCGGCGTCAATCTGTTTACCAGTGCCTGGCTGTTTCAGTACCTGACCGAAACTCTGGACAAGAGGGTGCTCTCGGTCATCGGTCGCAAGAACTTTGATGAGTTGAAGGATCCGATCAGTCTCAATCTGAACATCGGCACGGTCCTGTCCAGGGATTTCACGAATTTCATGCGTGTTGTCGGGGATAACGCCGGCAAGATCATCATCGAGTTGCAGATCATCGATATTTTTGCGGACATGAACACCTATGGGTATGCCCGCGACATGCTGCAGGACCGTGGCTTCAAGGTGCTGGTCGACGGGGTCAATCCGCTGGCGCTGCAGTTTTTTGATCCGGCCAATCTGCGCCCGGATTACATCAAGGTCGCCTGGGGCAAGGAATTCGAGGAAGATTCCAATGACAATGCCCGGCTCCTGTCATTTCGTGAAACGGTCGAACACGCCGGCAAGGACAGCATGATCCTGTACCGCGTGGATTCGGAAAAAGCGGTCAAGTTGGGTCTGGCACTGGGGATCAGCCGCTTCCAGGGCTACTTCATCGACAAGCTGGTTCAGGCGATGATGCGCTCCAAGGTGAAGCCGCAGGCCAAGGTCAAGGCGGGGTAGGCATCGTCATGGCAACCCAACCCGATAAACTGCCGTCGCAGGAAAAACTGCTTACGGACTATGTGCGCCGTCTTGAAAAGCTCAAGGATGGGCGGGGGCTCGCTCATATTCATCTGTCGCAATTGCGCCCCTTCAACCGGCGTGACCAGCACATTCGCACCGCGGCGCAGAATTTTGACTCTCTGGTCAAGGACATGAGCGGCCAGCTTTTCACCGTCAAGAACGCCGATCTGTTTTTCTTTTTCAAGTCCGCGGTCAAACCGCAGGTCGAAACCGTCATTCAGAAAATCAGGTTCCTGTTCGGGGATGACCCGCTGGTGGACGAAGAAGGCAAGGACGGGCGCGAGTTCGCAACCTGGTATGATGCAACATCCCAGTATGAGGAAATCGTTCAGCTCGTACAGACCCTGGCCGAGGCCGAGGAAAAGCGTCAGTCGGAAGTCCGCAACCGGATGGATGCGCGCCAGCGCCTCAAGGAAAAACAGAAAAAGGGTGAACCCCTGACACCCAGCGTGCTGGCCAAGGTCGAGGAAGCCCTGTCGCGGGCCGATCTGTCCAACCTCGTGCGCAGGCAGTTCATTTGCCGGGTCGATTCGAAGATGGTGCCGGAACAGCTGTTCAGTGAACTCTTTATTTCAATTCAGGATCTCCGCGAGACGATCCTGCCCGGGGTCAATCTTGTCTCGAACCGCTGGTTGTTTCAGCATCTGACGGAAACCCTCGACCGCCGCGTGCTGTCGATGCTGATGAAAACCGACGCCGTTTCGATATCGGGTGATATCAGTTTCAACATCAATGTCCGGACACTGCTGTCGAATCAGTTTCAGGTGTTCGATGACAACCTGTCGGCGGCGAGACGTGGCGCCATCGTTATCGAACTGCAGAAAGAGGATATTTTCTCGGACCTGTCTTCCTATCTGTTCGCCCGGGAATTCGTGCAGACCAAGGGTTACCGGCTGTGTCTGGATGGTCTGTCGATGGAAACGCTGCAGGTCATCGACCGTGAACGGCTGGGGGCGGACATTGCCAAGATCGTCTGGCATCCTAATCTTGCCGACGGTGGGGATGAAATCCAGGCGACCCTGAAAGGCCTTCTGGAGCGAGACGGTCCTGAAAAATGGATTCTCTGCCGTTGCGATAACCGCGAGGCCATTGATTTCGGCCGTTCCGTCGGTATCGAGCAATTCCAGGGGCGCTTTGTTGAAAATCTGATTGCTGAAGACGGCCGCCGCCGCGATCTGCTGAAACTCAAACGCCGGATCGAACGGTCATCCGAACCACAGGATGAAGACGTCTAGGCAGGTTTATCGCTGACCCCCGCATCGGCGAAACTGGCCATGCCGTTATGGCAGGCCACCGCACTGCGGACGATATTAATCGCCAGCGCCGCGCCGGATGCTTCGCCCAGCCGCATCCCGAGGTCCAGTAACGGTTCCATGCCCAGGGCGCCGAGTAGCCGCCTGTGTCCCGGTTCCGCTGAAACGTGTGCCGCCTGGGTATGATCGAGACTGCCGGGACAGGCCATGGCCAGAGCGGCGGCAGCGGTCGCGCAGACATACCCGTCGATCAGGACCGGGCAGCGTTTGTATCGGGCCGAGACAACAGCTCCGGCCATGGCGGCCAGTTCACGCCCGCCCAACCGCCGCAGGATATCCAAGGGGCCGCTTGCGGCGTTTTGATGATAGGCAACGGCTTCGGCAACGACGCGGGCTTTGGTGGAAAAGGCTGTGCCGCTGACGCCGGTCCCGGGGCCGGTCCAGTCAGTAGCCGTGCCGCCGAAAAGCGCATGGCAGACGGCAGCGGCGGATGTGGTGTTGGCGATCCCCATCTCGCCGATGGCCAGCAAGTCGGTTTTGCTGTCGACCGCATCCCAGCCGATCAGAAAGGCCTCCATGAAACCGGTTTCGCTCATCGCCGGCGCAGAGGTGAAATCCGCCGTAGGCGTATCGAGATCGATCGGAATGATCCGGAAAGCGGCCCCTGCGACAGCGCTGAGCTGATTGACGGCGGCGCCCCCGGCCTCGAAGTTGGCGACCATTTGCGCCGTGACCTCGGCGGGATAGGCGGACACCCCCCTGGCGGCGACTCCGTGATTTCCGGCAAACACGATAACATCGGGATGATCGATCCGCGGGGATGCGCGGTCCTGCCAGCCGGCCATCCATTCGCTCAATGCTTCAAGCCGGCCCAGGGCGCCGGGCGGTTTGGTCAGGGTGCCCTCGCGGGCGCGGGCGGCTGCCATTGCGGCGTCACCCACCCCTGGCTGTTCCGCCAGAAGCGGGGCAAGATCATTCATCTGTTTCGGTGCGTCCGTCATGGCCCGGACTATAAAAGCACAGGCCATGGCCCTGAAAGCTTAATTCGGTGACAGCCGTTGTTCTGCGAGATAGGGTCAGGACCCAATAATTTGATGCCATTCCGTTTGCCGGAGATGTAACGAATGCCAGAAAACAAGCGCAAGGACATGCCTGCGCATATTCGAGCATTGTTTTCGTCACAGGCGGTGCATCTCCCGCAAACCCGGAGGGCGTCGCGAATTTCACCGGCGCATGCGTTGCGCAGGCTTGAAAGCCGCTGTGTTTCCGGCACCATCCAGTCTGTTCGCCGGCAAAATTCACTGACGCGGAATGGATTAAATTAATGGGTCCTGGTCCTGGAACCTGAGGTATGTCGACAGCGGATATCCCCTTCCGGCCGGTTCGCGATCTGCGCGTTTGCGTCCTGTTCCTGACCCGCATTCCCGTGGGCCGGATCGGTGGGCTGCAAACAGCCGATCTGGCTGCTGCTGCCTGGGCTTTTCCGCTGGTCGGGCTGATCGTCGGCGGGATCGCGGGGGGCGTCCTGTATTTCGCTGCCGCGACCGAAATTTCACCGATTGCCTGCGCCTTCGTGGCCCTTGCATTCCAGGTGCTGGTGACCGGCGCCCTGCACGAAGACGGCCTTGCCGATGTTGCCGATGGTCTTGGCGGCCGGGACCGTGCACACACCCTGGACATCATGCGGGATTCGCGGATCGGGGCCTACGGGGTTCTGGCACTCGTATTCAGTATCGGATTGCGCGCTGTGATGATCGCGGGAATCCCCGGCCCGGGCTTCGCATGGCTGGCAATGATTGCCGCCGCCATGCTGTCACGTGCGATGCTGCCTGCCGTGATGCACGCCATGCCGCCGGCCCGTCGGGACGGGCTGTCGCACGATGGCGGAACACCGGGTCTCCGGGTTGCCGGCGCGGCGGCAGCACTGGGGGCGATCGGCCTCTTTACAATGCTGCCGCTATCCGTAGCCTTGGCCGCCGCCGTGTTGAGCTTCGTGCTGGCCGGTGGTGTGCTGTTATGGGCCAGCCGGAAACTCGGCGGGCAAACCGGCGATGTGCTGGGTGCCGTGCAGCAGATGATTGAACTTGCGGTGTATGCATCCGCAGCAGCTTGGAGTACGGCTTTTTATGTATGATGGTACGACGCGTTGGTGGCTGGTCCGCCATGCCCCGGTCGTCGGTGTTGCCGGAAAGATTTACGGCGCCGATGATGTCGAATGCGACTGTTCCGACCTGGAATCGTTTCAGTCCCTGGCCAAACGGCTGCCAAGAGGTGTGCCGTGGTACACCTCGCACCTGAGCCGTGCCATCCTGACCGCGCAATCGATACGGAACGCTGGTCTGGAAACCGACGACCCGGTTGTTGATGCGCGTTTCGGTGAACAGAGCTTCGGTGATTGGCAGGGCAGTTCATGGGATGAAATGCGTGCCGCCGACCCCCAGACATACGATGCGTTCTGGCAGGACCCGGTTCGCAATCGCACCCCCAATGGTGAGAGCTTTGCCGATCAGATCGCCCGCGTCGGCGCCGCCATCGATGAATACACGGACAAGCATCAGGGCTCGGATATCGTCTGCGTGTCGCACGGCGGTACGGTGCGTGCGGCCGTTTCGCATGCTCTCGGTCTCGATCCTTCTGCCGGCATGGCACTGACGGTGCATACGCTTTCACTGACAGTCATTGAGCATGTGCCGGACGGCCTGCTCAAGGGACGCGGCGGTGCCTGGCGGGTGGTGCATGTAAACCGGCCTGCTCGGGAAGATCATTAATGAGTACGCTCGCGCCCGTAACGCTGGTGCTTGGCGGGGCGCGTTCCGGCAAAAGCCGATATGCCGAACAGCTTATCGAAGCCGACGGCGGCGGCGTCTATATCGCCACGGCGCAGGCCTGGGACAGCGAAATGTCCCGGCGAATCGAAAAACATCGTGCGCGCAGAGGGGATCTCTGGGAAACCCTGGAAGCACCGACGGACCTGGTCGGGGCGCTGTCATCGAAGACCTGTCGGGGCAGGGCCGTGCTGGTGGATTGCCTGACGCTGTGGCTTTCCAACCTGATGATGGCGGACAGGGATATCGAACGCGAAGTCGCGATGCTGACGGCGATGTTGCCGAAACTTGACGCACGGGTCGTGTTCGTGTCCAACGAGGTCGGTCTCGGGATTGTCCCGGAAAACGCAATGGCGCGACAATTCCGCGATTATGCGGGCAGCACGCACCAGCAGATCGCCAAAGTCGCCGATCGGGTGGTCTTCGTTGCCGCCGGTCTGCCGATGATCATGAAACCAACGACTCTTCAGGATGGAACGACATGAAAATTCCCGCCACCGTCATCACCGGATTTCTGGGCGCAGGCAAGACGACGCTGATCCGTCATATCTTGGCCAATGCCGGCGGGAAAAGGATCGCGCTGATCATTAACGAATTCGGTGATATCGGCGTTGACCGCGAGGTCATCAACGGCTGCGGTTTTGAAGGCTGTGACGAGGACGATGTGATGGAACTCGCCAACGGCTGTATCTGCTGCACGGTCGCCGACGATTTTCTGCCGACCATGCAGAAACTGCTGAACCGTGCCGAACCGCCGGATCACATCGTCATCGAAACATCCGGACTGGCATTGCCGAAGCCGCTGGTCAAAGCCTTCAATTGGCCGGAAGTGCGCTCCCGCGTCACCGTCGACGGGGTTGTCGCCGTGGTCGACGCCCCGGCAGTTCGTGACGGCCGTTTTGCCGACGATCCCGACAAGGTCCAGCAGGCCCGTGAAAACGACGATAACCTCGATCATCATTCGCCGCTCGAAGAGGTCTTCGAGGATCAGCTGCTGTGCGCCGATCTGGTGCTGTTGAACAAGTCAGACCAGATGAGCGATACGGACAAGCCCGGCGTCTATGAGGTGCTGAACCGCGAAATCCGCGCTGGGGTCAGGGTCGTGGAAACCGTCAAAGGGAATATCGATCTTGGCGTGCTGCTGGCGATGTCGGCGGCGGTCGAGGACGATCTCGACCAGCGTCCGTCGCACCACGATGGCGATGACGATCACGATCATGACGATTTCGAGAGCTTTCAGGTACCGCTTGGCGACGTCGACGACGTCGAGGCGCTGGAAGAACGCATCAGGACGGCGACCGTGGCGCACGACATCCTGCGCATCAAGGGGTTCGTCAACGTACCGGGGAAACCCATGCGTCACGTGATCCAGGCGGTCGGTCCACGTATCGAGCGGTATTTCGACCGTCCCTGGCAGACCAGCGAGCCACGCCGAAGTGAGCTGGTGGTGATCGGTCTCGCCGGCATGGACCGTTCGGCGATCGAACGGATGCTCCAGGTGTAGTTTAACCCCTCACGCCCATCCGCGATGCGGCTGGGCCCCTCCCTCTCCCAAGGGAGAGGATCGGTTAGACGGGAGTGCACTCTCTTTTGGGAGAGGGACAGGGTGAGGGAAAGGGAGATGTAGGCAAATGCATCTGTTAGCCGCACAACCAGGCGCCATCACCGACGGTGAAGAAGCCGTCGACCTCGGGCAAACCCCGGGCGACATGTTGTTCCTGTCGGCGGCGGATACGGAACTGGCGCTGCTCGCCGATGCCCGCCAGCAACTGACGGATGGCGGAAAAGAGATTCCGTCCCTCCGCCTCGCCAATCTGATGCAGCTCGGCCACAACATGTCCGTCGATCTGTATGTCGATGAGATCGTTGCGCACGCCAAGCTGGTCGTGGTGCGGATACTCGGGGGCTATGGTTACTGGTCCTACGGGATCGAACAGATAGCCGAAACCTGCCGCAAAAGGGGGATCGCGCTCGCCGTCCTGCCGGGGGACGATCAGCCCGATCCCGAACTGGCATTGTTTTCAACCTTGGATGCCGAGGCACAGCACCGACTCTGGCAGTACGGTGTACACGGAGGTCCGGTCAACAGCCGCCATCAGCTTTTATATATGTCATCACTCACCGGGGCTGATGCGGATTGGAGGGAACCGGTGACGCTGTTGCGTGCCGGGCTTTACTGGCCGGGGCTCGACGCACCATCGCTGGACGATCTGCGCCTGCACTGGCGGGACGGCCGGCCCGTGGCCTCACTGGTATTCTATCGTGCGCTTGTGCAATCGGGAAACCTTGCCGCCGTCGATCAGTTGATTTCAGCCATGATCGATGCCGGCCTGAACCCGTTGCCGGTATTCGCACAAAGTCTCAAGGACCCGGTTTCGGCGGATACGATTGCCGCACTGTATGACGATGCGCTGCCGGACGTTGTCCTGAATGCAACCGGCTTCGCCGTGTCCGCACCGGGACGGGATTTCTCTCCGGGGCCGCTGGACCATGCCGGATGCCCGGTATTGCAGGTGGTCTTTTCCGGCGGCAACCGCGAAGGGTGGGCAGCAGGCACCCGGGGACTTTCGGCACGCGATATCGCCATGAACGTGGCTCTGCCGGAAGTCGACGGACGTATCTTTACCCGCGCGGTGTCGTTCAAGGGCCGGGCACGCCGAGATGATGCCACCGAAAGCGATATCGTCACCTACGAGCCGGTCCCGGACCGGTTGCGCTTTGTCGCCCGGCTCGCAGCGAACTGGGCGAAGCTCCGCAATACGCCGACGGCGGAACGCCGCGTGGCGCTGGTTCTTGCCAATTATCCGAACAAGGATGCCCGGCTCGGCAACGGTGTCGGACTCGACACCCCAGCAGGCACGATCCGGGTTCTGAACGCCCTGTCGGCGGCGGGTTATCGGATTGCGGATGCGCCGGGGGACGGAGCGGAACTGATCGAACGGCTCAAGGCCGGACCAACCAACGACATCGCAAAACTGCCGACCCGCACGGTGACGGAAAGCCTCTCTCTGGCCGAGTATCAGATATGGTTCGGCGCCTTGCCGCTTCGCGTCCGTGAACAGATTCTGGAACGCTGGGGACGTCCGGAAGAAGATCCGTTTTATCGCGCCGGGGATCTGGATTGCGGCAGCTTTTCCATTTCAGCATATCGCTGCGGGAACGCCGTTATCGGTTTGCAGCCGGCTCGCGGCTACAACATCGATCCAGTCAAAAGCTACCACGATCCTGCACTGGTGCCGCCGCACGGATATCTGGCATTCTATGCATGGCTGGAACGAGGGTTTGGTGCCGATGCCGTCTGCCACATGGGCAAGCACGGCAATCTGGAATGGCTGCCCGGCAAGGCGCTGGCTCTGTCGGAAGAATGTTTCCCCGAAGCAGCCCTCGGCGCGATGCCGCATATCTATCCGTTTATCGTCAATGACCCGGGCGAAGGCACGCAGGCCAAGCGCCGCGCCTCAGCCGTCATCATCGACCACCTGACGCCGCCGCTGACCCGTGCCGAAAGCTACGGGCCGCTGAAAGATCTGGAACTGCTCGTCGATGAATACTACGAAGCCGCCGGTGTCGATCCCCGGCGCCTGCGGGTGCTGACGGAAAACATCCTGTCGCTGTGCCGGGCCACCGGGCTGGACGAGGATATCGGGATTGCCGTCGATGAAAGCGAAGATGACGCACTCGCCAAGCTCGACGGCTATCTGTGTGAACTCAAGGAAATGCAGATCAGGGACGGCCTGCATGTGTTTGGTGAAAGTCCCGATGGGCGGCTGCTGACCGACTTGCTGGTGGCGCTCGTCAGGGTTCCGCGCGGTTCGGGCGACGGGGCGGATGCCTCTCTGCACCGGGCCATCGCGGCGGACTTCGATCTTGATTTCGACCCGCTCGATTGTGACATGGCAGCCCCCTGGACCGGCCGGAAACCACCGGTGCTGGCAGCATTGAGTGCAGCTCCCTGGCGGACCGCCGGGGACACGGTCGAACGTCTGGAATTGCTGGCGCAGGCTCATGTCAGATGGGATCTCGCGGTAAACCAGAACAGGACCCGAACCGCGGCGGTCATGAAGTGGCTCGAGGACGATCTGCGCCCCCGCGTTGCCGCCAGCGGTGATGCTGAAATCGCCGGGTTACTGTCCGCGCTGGATGGGCGGTTCGTTGCGCCGGGGCCATCCGGTGCGCCGACCCGGGGCCGCCCGGATGTACTGCCGACCGGACGCAATTTCTATTCCGTCGATACCCGGACCGTGCCGACACCGGCGGCGTGGACGCTGGGCTGGGCCTCGGCAACGCTGCTGGTGGAGCGTTACTTGCAGGATCACGGCGAATGGCCGACGACCATGGCGCTGTCCGCGTGGGGCACATCCAATATGCGCACCGGCGGTGACGATATCGCACAGGCGCTGGCTTTGATGGGTGTGCGGCCGACCTGGGACGGTGCGTCACGGCGCGTCACCGGGTTTGAAATCCTGCCGCTCGACCTGCTCGACCGGCCACGGGTTGATGTAACGCTGCGGATATCGGGGTTCTTCCGGGATGCGTTTCCGGCCCTGATCGATCTGTTCGACAGCGCCGTCCGCGATGTCGCCTCCCTTGATGAACCAGAAGACCAGAACCCGGTCGCCGCCCGCGTCCGCGCAGAGATGCAGCGGATGATCGGCGAAGGAGTCGATACCGATGAGGCCAGACGCCGCGCCGGGTTCCGGGTGTTCGGATCGAAACCAGGGGCTTACGGTGCCGGGTTGCAGGCCCTGATCGACGAAAAGGGCTGGCAGAGCGAAAGCGATCTCGCTGACGCCTATGTTGCCTGGGGCGGTTATGCCTATGGGGGCGGGGCCGAGGGCGCGTCGGAGCATGCCTTGTTCAGAAGCCGGCTGGGACGGGTTCAGGCCGTGGTCCACAATCAGGACAACCGGGAACACGATCTGCTCGATTCAGATGATTATTATCAGTTCGAAGGCGGTATGACGGCAGCGGTCCATGCCGAAAAAGGCTCACGGCCGACGGTCTATCATAATGATCATTCGAGGCCCGAGCGTCCTGTGGTCCGGCATCTGGAAGATGAAATCGCACGGGTTGTCCGTGCCCGTGTCGTCAACCCGAAATGGATCGACGGAGTTCGGCGCCATGGATACAAGGGCGCTTTCGAGATGGCGGCAACGGTTGATTACATGTTTGCCTTTGCCGCAACCACCGGCGCCGTAAAGGATCATCATTTCGATCTGGTGTTTCAGGCCTATCTGGATGACGAGGATGTGCGCGGTTTTCTCGAAGACAACAACCCCGATGCGCTTCGTGATATTGCCCAGCGCCTGATGGAAGCACAGGACAGGGGCTTGTGGTCGCCGCGGCTGAATTCGACACGCGATATATTACAGCGCTTGGGGGAGGCGGATCGGCGATAGTATAGTATCGCTGAGAAACGGAGAGGAACCATGAGCGATAAAGACAACATGACCGAAGAAGAACTGAACGCCCGGCATGCAGATAAAATGGCCAAGAAGAAAGCCGCGCGTGACAAGATTCTGGCCACCAAGACCATCGAAAAGGGGCTGGTCATCGTTCATACCGGCAAGGGAAAGGGCAAGTCGACTGCCGCCATGGGGCTGGCTGTTCGCGCCATTGGCAACGGCATGAAAGTCGGCATCGTGCAGTTCGTCAAAGGTGTCTGGGAAACCGGTGAGCGCGTCGTGCTCGACAGGTTTCCCGATCTCTGCGTGATCAAGGCGATGGGCGAAGGGTTCACCTGGGAAACACAGGATCGCGCCCGTGATATCGCTGCCGCACGTCAGGCCTGGGAGATGGCGAAAGAAATGATTAACGATCCATCGTACAAGATGGTGATCCTGGATGAACTGAACATTGTCCT
The DNA here is from genome assembly GCA_965227245.1 of Rhodospirillales bacterium. GTDB lineage: Bacteria > Pseudomonadota > Alphaproteobacteria > Rhodospirillales > Casp-alpha2 > UBA4479. The sequence continues at coordinate 1,471,758 of OZ245728.1, forward strand.
GCGTTACGAAAATCTGCCGCTTGATGAGGTCATCGAGGTGCTGCAGAACAAACCCGAAATGCTGCATGTGGCGGTGACGGGCCGAAACGCCAAGGACGAGTTGATTGAAATCGCCGATCTTGTGACAGAGATGACGCAGATCAAGCATCCCTTCCGGTCCGGCGTCAAAGCGCAGGTCGGCATAGAGTTTTAAGGAGAACCAAGAATGATCCCCCGTTTCGCGCGTCGACGTTTTCTTGCCGCAGCCTTGGGTGCTTTGGTGCTGGGTGGGGTCTCAGGCTGTACCCAGCTTGAGGAATCACCCACACTCAAGGCGGATCATCTGGTTGACGCGGCAGTTGCCACGGTGGAGCGGTTTCAGACCCTCGAAGGCCTGCAGAAATTCTCAAGACACATGCCGGGTGCGGTGGCCGTCGCCATATTCCCCAGTGTCATCAAGGCCGGGTTTTTTGTCGGCGGTGAAGCTGGCAACGGTCTGCTGATGGCGCGGACGGCGAACGGCTGGAGCGCCCCTGCGTTCTATACGCTCGGTGCCGGCAGCTTCGGCGTGCAGTTCGGCGCTCAGGATACGGAAATCATTCTGGTGATCCGCAATCAGGGCGCCCTTGATGCGGTCCTCAAGGATCAGGCCAAGATCGGCGCAGACGCCGGGTTGACCGCCGGAATCTACGGTATCGGTGCCGAAGCCTCGACGACCACCAATATGGGTGCCGACGTGCTTGCCTTCGCTAATTCGAAGGTGGGGGCTTTTGCCGGGGCGAGCATTGAAGGCGCGGTCATGGCCCGGCGTCAGGACATCAACGAAGCTGTATATGGACAGGGCAAGATGCCGCGCGATATCGTTTCCGATCCGTCGAACCGTATGGCGCGGGCCGATCGTCTGGCCGCGGTTCTTTCCAAATATTGAGCATGGCCAAATATTGAGCATGACCGGGGGCAAGCGACCCCCGGCCCTGATGTTTCAGGGCACGGGTTCCGACGTCGGTAAATCGTTACTGGTCGCGGGACTCTGCCGGGCGTTTGCCAACCGGGGGCTCAGGGTCCGGCCCTTCAAACCGCAGAACATGTCGAACAACGCTGCCGTCACCGCCGATGGCGGTGAAATCGGCCGTGCTCAGGCGCTACAGGCCCTGGCGGCGCGGGTCCCGCTCAGCGTGCACATGAACCCGGTGCTGTTGAAGCCGCAGTCCGAGATCGGTGCGCAGGTTGTGGTGCAGGGCAAGGTCGCGGGGACGGCCAGGGCGCGTGAATACTACGACTGGAAACCGAAGCTTCTGGAAAGTGTCCTGGACAGCTTTGCCATCGTCGGCGACGACGCCGATTTGGTTCTGGTCGAGGGAGCAGGCAGCCCGGCCGAGGTCAATCTGCGTGCCGCCGATATCGCCAACATGGGATTTGCCGATGCCGCCGGCGTGCCGGTGGTGCTGATCGGCGATATCGACCGGGGCGGTGTCATTGCCCAGGTCGTCGGCACCTATGCCGTGATTTCTGAGAGCGACCGGGCGCATCTTGCCGGTTTCGTGATCAATAAATTCCGTGGCGATCCGAGCCTGTTCGATGACGGCATGAAGATCATCGCAGAGCAGACCGGGTTGAAGCCGCTCGGACTGGTGCCGTATTTCGCCGACGCCCGTGTGCTGCCCAAGGAAGACGCAATGGCGCTGGATAATCGTGGCGCCGTTGATTCTGGTGACATCGTCATCGCCGTGCCGCGTCTGCCGCGGATCGCCAATTTCGATGATCTCGACCCGCTGGCGGCTGAGCCGGATGTGCGTGTCGATATTATTGAAATGGGCACCGCTCTGCCGGGGGATGCGGATATCGTCCTGCTTGCCGGGTCAAAGGCGACGCTGGCCGACCTCAAGGCGCTGCGCGAAGCCGGCTGGGATATCGATATCGCCGCGCATCATCGGCGGGGCGGCCTCGTGGTCGGGCTCTGCGGCGGCTATCAGATGCTGGGCCGGACGCTGGCCGACCCGGATGGGATCGAGGGAGCGCCGGAAACCGCGGATGGTCTCGGGCTGCTGGATGTCTCGACGGTCATCGGCGGTGACAAGTCGCTGCTCGAAGTTGCCGGGAGCGAACGCCTGACCGGGGCGGCGGTCTCGGGGTATGAAATGCATATGGGCCGCACCACCGGTGCCGATACGCAGCGCCCGTGGCTGACCATGAACGACGGACGGACGGACGGCGCGGTCTCGGCTGACGGACGGGTGATGGCGGGCTATCTGCACGGCATCTTTGCGTCGGATGACTTCCGACATGCATTTCTGGCCAGGCTCCGGGACGGGCGCAGTTCGGACATCGATTATGCGGCGCGTGTCGATGCCGCGCTTGATGGTCTCGCTGCGCATCTCGAAATGCATATGGACCTGGACGGGCTGCTCGAACTGGCGCGGTGATTTTTCCAGTCGTCACCCCGGCGCAGGCCGGGGTCCAGACTTTCCGGTGGGCTGAAATCCGGCCTTCGCCGGAATGACGCTCAGGCTTACATCTGCAGCCGCACAACCGCGATCAAACCGACCAGCCCGCCGGTGATCAGGCACGCGACGGCGTACAGATACATGGCGCGTTCAATATCCTTGTGGGTGAGCCGGGCACGGCCGTCACCCATCCAGTCATCGTTGACGGTTTCACCCCCATAGGTTCGGGGGCCTGCCAGGGCGATACCCAGCGCGCCGGCCATCGCCGCTTCCGGCCAGCCGGCGTTGAACGAGCGGTGCTTTTTGGCATCCCGGAGCGGGGTCGCGAGGGCGGCTTTTGGATTGGCCGTCGGCACGAACAGGGCGGCGGCGGCGAAGATCAGCGCCGACAGCCGCGCCGGAATCGCGTTCAGGGCGTCGTCGAGACGTGCCGCCGTGAAACCGAAAGCCTGATGTGTCGGTGTCTTGTGGCCAATCATGCTGTCGAGGGTGTTGACGGTCTTGTAAACGAGAATGCCGGGAAAGCCGAGCAGCACGTACCAGAACACCGGCGCCGCCACGGCGTCGGAGAAATTCTCGGCCAGGCTCTCGATTGCGGCCCGGGCCACGCCCGGTGCATCCAGACTGTTCGGATCCCGCCCGACGATATGGCGGACTGCGTCCCGTCCACCGCTGAGACCATCCAGTTCCAGCCCTTTGGCGACCCGGGCGACGGCATCGTATAGTCCGCGCCCCGCCAGCAGCGTGACGAGCAGGGCGCATTCCAAAACCCATCCCCAGGTCATGTGCAGGGTCAGCCACATCACGCAGATGCCGATGGCGGCGGCAAGCAGCACCATGAAGACGACGACGAAGGCGCCGCGGATCGCGCGGTCTATCTGGGGGCGCTTGGGCCGGTTCAGTTTGTCGTCGAAAAAACCGATGAGACTGCCGATGACGGCGACCGGATGCTTGATGCGCCGCCAGATGAAAGCGGCCTCGCCAAGATAGGCTTCGATCCCCATCGCGATGATGAGGAGGATCAGTGGATCGAACGGCGCCGTTGCGCCTGCAAAGCCTAGAGTGACCATAATGGAAGTTGACGACACCGATCACGCAAGGTCAACGGACGCCTGCGGCATTTTCCGGAAATGGTTGATAATGATATATTTTTGGTCGAATCTCAGAAACCTTGAGCGGAACACCCCAAAGGAAGACCCGTGGAACTTTCATTTGTTGAATTGCCGCAATGGGCAGGTATAGCCCTCGCTGCCGGAATAGCCGCCATCGTCGGCGCGTTCGTCGGCATGTGGTTTGCGCGTGGCCGCAGCGGGGGTGAGCAGCGCTTTGAACCGGCACGGGAAGATCGTCTGGACCAGCCCATCGGACGTGAAAATCCAGCCTTTGTCAGCCTGCAGGAAATCCTGCGTTCGCAAGGAATCGGGGCCAAGGAGCAGGACACCCGGCTCAGGGAGTTTGCGACCGAATACAACATCATCCACCGCAAGCTGCGGGAATTGCTACCGCTGGGTGACGGTCTTGCGGATTCGCAGGTTCAGGCCCTGAGCGCACTGGAAAACGGCGAATTCGAAACGGCCATCTCTCTGGCGGAGAAACTCGGCACGCGCGAAGGCGAAGAGGGACGCCGGCTACGTGAACGCGGCCAGAAAATGCTGCAGGCCGCGGCCACGGCAAAAATCATCGCGGCGGATCTGTACATGGTCCTGATGGCACCTGAAAATGCTCGGGGGTTGTATGAGCAGGCGGTTGATGAATTACCCCCTGCGGCCGACGAGCGCCGGGCCGAAGTCCTCAATAAGCTGGGAACGGCGTGTTACCAGAGTGGCGATTCGGATAATGCGGTAAAATCCTTCACCCGGGGCCTCAGGCTGCTGGAAAAGACACTGGGCAACGATCATCCCGATGTCGCAACGTCGCTGAACAATCTGGCGCTGATCCATTATTCCAAAGGTCGGTTCGATCAGGCCGAGCCGCTTTACCGCCGTGCCCTGATGATCGATGAGCGGGTGCTCGGCTATGATCATCCGGGGGTCGCCACGGATCTGAATAACCTGGCGTTGCTCTACAAGAAACAGGGCAATCTCGAAGCCGCCGAACCACTTTTAAAACGCGCCCTTTCCATCAAGGAACGGACCTTTGATCCGGGTCATCCTTCGCTGGTCACCGGCCTCAAGAATTATGCTTCCGTGCTGCGCTCCCTGGGGCGCGGCGATGAGGCAGCTGCGTTCGAGGAGCGTGCAGCGTCGTTGCCGCCGAGCCGCACCGAAAGCGCGGCATAACTCTGGCATAACCGGGGCGTAACTCTGGTATAGCCGAGGCGTAACTGCGGCAAATTTTGTCGCATCGCGGCTTTAAGCATCCGGCTTGATCTGTCATAGTCCGCTCCTGATCGGGACCGGAGGCAATGACCAGTCCCTCAACGCACGAAGGCAAGGACCACGCAATGACAGATCAAGCCGCCGTCATGATCTGCGGCCACGGCAGCCGCGACAAAGCAGCAGTTGATGAATTCAACCAGCTCTCTGTCCGTCTCAAGGACAAGCTTCCGAACCACGATATCGAAAGCGGATTTCTCGAATTTGCCGAGCCGGTGATCCGGACCGGACTTGAAAAACTCAAGGCACGTGGTGCGAAGCGAATCGTCTGTCTGCCGGGAATGCTGTTTGCCGCCGGTCACGTGAAGAACGACCTGCCGTCCGAAATCAATACGTTCGCAGCTGAAAATCCGGAAATTGATGTCGTCTTCGGCCGTGATCTTGCCATCGACCCGAAGATGCTGAGGGCCGCCGAGGCGCGGGTTCGTGAAGCCGTCGATGCTGCCGGCGATGACGTGCCGGTGAATGAAACACTGTTGATGGTTGTCGGTCGCGGCACCAATGATCCCGACGCCAATTCGAATATTTCCAAGATTGCCCGCATGCTGTGGGAGGGGATCGGTTTCGGCTGGGCCGAGGTCAGCTATTCAGGAGTTGCCTTCCCGCTTGTCGATGCGGGCCTCGAGCGAGCGGTCAAGCTCGGTTATAAGCGGATTGTCGTGTTCCCGTATTTCCTGTTCACCGGGATTCTGGTGCGACGGATTTTCAAATGGGTCGACGAGGCGCAGGAGAAATTCCCCAACGTCGAATTCGTCAAGGCCGGTTACCTGAATGATCAGGATCACGTCATCGACACCTTTATCGAGCGTTTTCATCAGGCGCTTGAAGGCGGTGAAGCCAACGCGATGAACTGCCAGTTGTGCAAATACCGTGAGCAGGTTCTCGGTTTCGAGGACGAGCAGGGCATGGCACAGGTCGGTCATCATCACCACGTCATGGGGGCCGGGGTCGAAGAAAATGCCGAAGATCATGGCGTCTTCCTTGGCCGCGGGCATGGTCACAAGCACGATCACCATCACCATCACCATCATCATGGCCATCACCATCATGGTCATGGACACGATCACGGACATGGACATGAACACGGACACGATCACGATCATGACCACAGCCATGATCATGATGCCGACACCAAGAACTAACAGCGCCTGAAAGGCGATGCGGATGGCCGATTATCTCAAGGATCCTGCGGCGATTTACGCGCAATCGTTTGCTACCGTGCGTGCGGAAGCTGCGCTTGCACGCTTCCCAGAGGATATTGCCGAGGTCGTCGTTCGGCTTGTCCATGCCTGCGGGATGCCTCAGATCGCAGACGATATTGCGTATACGCCGGATGCCGTCAGTGCCGGTCGTACGGCCCTGAAATCTGGGGCGCCGATCCTCGTTGATGCGAATATGGTTGGGGCCGGTATCATCCGCCGTCATCTGTCTGGGAACGAAATCATCTGCACCCTGGACGATCAAGGCGTCGCCGAGGCGGCAAAGGCGCAGGCAACGACTCGTTCCGCCGCCGCGGTCGACCGCTGGGTACCGCACCTGTCCGGAGCCGTGGTCGCCATCGGCAACGCCCCGACGGCGTTGTTCCGGTTGCTTGAACTGATCGAACAAGGCGCACCGAAACCGGCGGTGGTGCTCGGGTTCCCCGTCGGCTTTGTCGGTGCGGCGGAATCCAAGCAGGCTTTGTCCGAGAGTTCGGTGGATATCGAATTCATCACACTTCGCGGCCGTGTCGGCGGCAGCGCCATCGCGTCAGCTGCCATCAACGCGCTGGCCGGGGGGCTGTCATGAGCCTGCCCGTCACCGTGATCGGGATCGGCGAGGACGGGCTTTCCGGTCTTTCCGCCACGGCGCGCGAAGCTTTGGCCGGGGCGACGCTGATCTGTGGCGGTGCGCGGCATCTGGCAATGCTTGACGACGGCGACCCCCGTGAAACCCTGGCTTGGGGAAAGGATCTGCACGCGGATATTCAAAAGATCGGTACGGCGGCAGCGGATCAGACGGTCTGCGTGCTGGCCAGCGGTGACCCGCTGAATTACGGCATCGCGGTCCGGATGATTGGATTGCTTGGCACGGACGCCGTGCGTGTCCTGCCTCAGGGCGGAGCGTTTTCACTGGCGGCGGCACGCATGGGCTGGTCGCTCAGTGATCCGATGCTGAAGTCTCTCAGCGTGCATTCCCGCCCGCTGGCGGCGCTCCGACGCGATATTCAGCCGGGTCTGAAACTGATCATTCTAAGCCGGGATGCCGATTCCCCCGCCGAGATCGCCGATACCCTGGCGGCGATGGGTTACGGGCAAAGCCAGATCACCGTGCTGGAGCGCATGGGTGGAGAAAACGAGCACCGTTCGGATGGTCTGGCCTGTAACGGATTTGATACGTCTTTCGACAATCTGAATACGGTATGTGTGGATTGCATCGCGGATACGGATATGGTGCCGCTGTCCCGAGCACCGGGGCTGCCGGATGATGCCTATGATCATGACGGGACCATCACCAAGCGCGATGTGCGTGCCGTCACGCTGGCGGCTCTGTCGCCGAAGCCGGGCGAGTTATTGTGGGATGTGGGGGCGGGGAACGGAACCGTGGCGATTGAATGGCTCCGGGCCGAGCCGTCGACCCATGCCGTGGCGTTTGAGCACGACCCCGACCGGCTGCAGCGGATTCGCCGCAATGCGGACGATCTTGGCGTGCCGGAACTGACAGTCATCGAAGGCTCGTTTCCCGACGCACTTGACGAAAATCTGCACACCCCCGATGCGGTGTTCGTCGGCGGTGGCATTGCCCGCAATACCGATATCCTTGTTGCCGCCTATGATGCCCTGAAACCGGGTGGGCGTCTGGTCGCCAACGCGGTGACGCTGGAGGCGCAGGCGCACCTGATGACGGCGGCCCGCGTCATGGGCGGTGAACTGGTACGGATCGGCATAGCGCAGACTGCGCCTGTCGGCACGATGACGGCACTGAAGCCGGCAATCGATGTATTACAGTGGCGGATAAAAAAGCCATGAGTGGACGTCTCTATGGTATTGGCGTCGGGCCTGGCGACCCGGAACTGCTGACCCTCAAGGCCGTGCGCCTGATCTCGGAGGCGGACGTCATCGCCTATCCGGCCCCGGCGGACGGGACCGCGAGCATGGCGCGGGCGATCGCTGAGCCGCATATTCCCGAAGGCAAGACGGAGATCGTCATCGAAACACCGATGGTCCCGGGCAGATTTCCGGCCAATGATGTCTACGACAGATACGCCGTCGAAATTGCCGAGCACCTGAATGCCGGGCGGGACGTGGCGGTCCTGTGCGAGGGCGATCCGTTTCTGTACGGCTCTTTCATGTATCTTTTCGGGCGTCTGGCGCAGGATTTCGCAAGCGAGGTCGTGCCGGGTGTTTCATCATTGGGCGCTTGTGCGGCCAGGGCCGGGCAGCCGCTGGTGTCGCGCAATCAGGTGCTGTCCATCGTTCCAGCACCGTTGGACGAAGCTGATCTGGAAGCCCGGATCCATGCCGCCGACGCCGTCGCCATCATGAAAGTCGGACGGCACCTGGAGAAGGTGCGCGCTGTGCTCGGCCGGCTGGGGCGTCTCGAAAGCGCCATCTATGTCGAACGTGCGACGCTGGCAGACGAGAAGATCATGCCCTTGAGCGAACTTGAAGCCACGCGGGCTCCCTATTTTTCAATGATCCTGGTTCGCCGGGCCGAGGCTGTGGACGCATGAACAACACACCTGTTTTCATTGCCCTGACGGAAGCCGGTGAGAAACTGGCGCGGCGTCTGCAGCCGGTTCTGCCGGGTGCCGAAGTGCATGGTCTTGCGCATCGTACGTCTGCACCGGACCTGGCATTCAGCGATACGATCGCGCACATCCGGTCTCTGTTCGATAGCGGGCGGACGGTGATCGGTATCTGTGCGGCCGGCATTCTGGTCCGCGCCGTGGCCCCGGTTCTGGCCGACAAACGCACCGAGCCGCCCATGCTGGCTCTCGCCGAAGACGGGTCTGCCATCGTGCCGGTACTGGGCGGGCATCGGGGAGCAAACCGTCTTGCCCGGAAGATCGGGGGCGCACTCGACATCTCGCCTGCAATCACGACGGCAGGGGATGTCGGTCTCGGGTTCGGTCTGGATGATCCGCCCGCCGGTTGGCATATTGCCGATCCGGCCCCGGCCAAGGCCGTCATGGCGGCTATGCTGAACGGTGACCCGGTAAGGCTTGAACTTGATCCGCATGTGGCGATGCCCGACTGGCTGGTGGTGCCGCATACGGATGATAACGCCGACGTCGGCATTCGGCTGACGGATGCGACGTTCACGGCAGATGACCAGACGCTAGTCCTGCAGCCGCAGGTGCTCGCACTCGGTGTCGGCTGTGAGCGAAACTGCGCACCCGATGAATTGGCAGGCCTTGTCACTGAAACGCTGTCGGAAGCGGGCCTGTCCCCCGGCGCCGTGGCCTGTGTGGTTTCACTTGATCTTAAAGCCGATGAGCCGGCGGTGCTGGCGCTGGCGGAAAGCATGAATGTGCCGGCGCGGTTCTTTGATGCGGCAACGCTGGAAGGTCTAACGCCACGGCTGGCCAATCCGTCCGATGTGGTTTTTGCGGAAGTCGGCTGCCACGGAGTCAGTGAAGGCGCGGCACTTGCTGCCGCCGGGCCCAGGGGAGAACTGATTGTCACCAAGCGCAAGTCGGCACGTGCCACCTGTGCCGTCGCCCGTGCAGAACTGCCGATTGAAGCAGCGGTGCTGGGCCGCGCCCGGGGCCGGCTGTCGATCGTCGGGATCGGTCCGGGTCAGGCCTCATGGCGCACACCTGAAGTCAGCGCCTGGTTGTCCGAGGCAACGGATGTCGTCGGGTATGGCCTGTATCTTGATCTGCTGGATGGTGCCATTGCCGGAAAGCAGCGTCATATGTCCGAACTTTCCGAAGAAGAAGCCCGTGTCCGCCGCGCCATCGAACTGGCTGCCGAGGGACGCGAGGTGGCGCTGGTCAGTTCCGGGGATGCCGGTATCTATGCCATGGCGGCCCTTGCTTTCGAAGTGCTGGACCGTGATGACGATCCGGCGTTCAACAGAATTGCGGTTCGGGTCAGCCCGGGGATATCCGCCGTACAGGCGGCAGCAGCGCGAATCGGCGCACCGCTCGGTCACGACTTCGCGCTGATTTCGCTGTCCGATCTGCTGACGCCCTGGGCGGTGATTGAAAAGCGAATCGAAGCGGCAGCCATGGGTGATTTTACGGTCGCGTTCTATAATCCGGTCTCCAAGCGGCGGCGGACGCAGCTGGCGGCGGCAAAGGAAATACTGCTGCAACACCGTCCCGAAGATGTGCCTGTTGTTCTGGCGCGGAATCTTGGGCGCACGGATGAGAGTGTGCGGATAATAACTTTGTCCGAGCTGGAGGTTGATATGGTCGACATGCTGACACTGGTTCTGGTCGGCTCAAGCGCGTCACGTCATATCCGGCGTGGCATGCGGGAATGGATGTACACGCCGCGCGGCTATGCCGCCAAGCGGACTGAATAAAAGAGCCGGAGGAAACAAAATGAAATTTTTGCTGCTGGCCCTGTTGGGCGCCTTCTCGGTTACACAGGCTCTTGCGCAATCAACGCCGCCGGACCTTGAGAACAAGCTTGGTGATTTGCCGAAGAATGTGGAGCGCGTCATCGTTGATGACGATGTCCTGCTCGTACAGAAGGGCACGGATCTGATTCCGGATGTCATTGAGGGGGTTATCAAAGGACAATGACCGTTCATTTCATCGGGGCCGGACCGGGGGCGGCAGATCTTATTACGATCCGCGGCCTGAAGCTCATACAGCAAGCACCGGTCGTGCTTTATGCGGGATCGCTGGTGCCCGAAGCTATCATTGCCGAGGCCGCTGCCGATGCGCTGGTGATGGACACGGCACCGATGCACCTGGATCAGATCATCGATGAAATGCAGAAAGCCGATGCCGTTGGCCATGACGTTGCCCGAGTGCATTCGGGAGATCCGTCGTTGTATGGGGCTGTTGCCGAACAGATGCGACGGCTCGATGCGCTGGGGATCGGCTATGACGTGACGCCGGGTGTATCCGCCTATGCCGCGGTGTCTGCGGCACTTAAAAAAGAGCTGACACTGCCCGACGTGGCGCAGACCGTGATCCTGACGCGCACCGCCGTCCGCTCGTCCTCGATGCCGAACGGCGAAGACCTCGACACGCTCGGTAAAAGCGGGGCCACGCTGGCGATCCACCTGTCCGTCAATAATCTGGCGCATGTCCAGAAGACACTGATCCCGCACTACGGTGCGGATTGTCCGGTGGTCGTCGCATACCGGGTCACGTGGCCGGATGAAATGTTCATCGAAGGTACGCTTGGCGATATTCGCGACAAGGTGAAAGCTGCAGGAATTACCCGCACCGCCCTGATCATGGTCGGCCGCGTGATGGGGCCGGAGACGTTTGAAGATTCCCGGCTTTATGCTGAAGACCATCATCACGTCCTCAGACCGCGCAGCGTATAAAATCAGAAATGTTGCCGTTACAATGCCTTGATTGACGCATTTATCCGTCTTCCCTAGCGTGCTGGGACGGAGGCAGATATGCGTACAACCGTTCAAACCCTGATTGCCGATCTTGACCGGCGCACTGACGATATCGTCGATGCCTGCACGAAGTGCGGGAAATGCGCCGAGGTCTGCCCAACGCCGGCACTGGCCGGGATCGGCAATACGTCCCCGGAAGATCTGGCCGGCGGTGTGATCGATATTCTCAAGGGAGAGGTGCATGCACCGGATGCCGAAGTCTGGGCACTGAAATGTTGCGGCACGGGTAAATGCATCGATGTCTGCGCCGAGGGCATCAATCCCCGGTTCATGCTGACCATGGCCCGCCGCCGCCTGAACGAGCAGGACGAAGCGGTGGTTCGCCGCGATGCAGGGCGGCAGTCTTTTCAGTTGATGAGCAAGGGTGTTCGGATGTTATCGCGGCTACAATTGCCGCTCGACGTCCTGGCGCGTCTGAACCCGCCGGCAAAAAGACCGGTATCTGAAACTGTCCCCGATCTTGTGTTCTATACCGGCTGCAACCTGCTGAGGACGCCGCATATCGGTCTTTTGTGTCTCGATGTGCTTGACAGGCTTGGCGCGACCTATGAGGTCTATGGCGGCCCCGGTAACTGTTGCGGGGTCTTGCAGTTTCGTCCCGGGGATACGGAAAACGCCGGTCGGCAGGCGCTCAGCACCATCCAGCGTTTTCACGAAACCGGCGCTTCCGAGGTTCTGGCCTGGTGCCCGACCTGTCATATCCAGTTTGGTGAGATCGCATTGCCATCTGTGGAAAGTGCCGACGGGCCGATGTTCGACATCAACATGTTTCCGGCCTACATGGCACGCCGCCTTGATGATATGAAGAAGCTGATGACCCGCCCCGTGAACAGGAAAGTCGCGCTGTTCGAGTTTCCGGGTGCTCGCGGTGTCAGTGAAGCAGTACATGATCTTTTGCGGGCGATCCCGGGGCTTCAACTGATCGATCTCGGGATCGACCGGGCGGGCTATCAGATGTCATCTCTGATCACCATGCCGGATTACCTTACGGATACCATTTCCGGGGTTTTGCGTGCGGCGGAAGATGCCGGCGTGACGACATTGTGCAGCGTGTTCCATGCGGATCACCGCGAGATTTCCTCGCACGAAACCGAATGGCCGTTCGAGATCGTCAACTACATGGACCTGATCGGCGAAAGCATGGGCATCCGCCGTGACGACATGTTCAAGCGCCTGAAGGCGATGCAGGAAGTGGATGCTATCGTTGCCGAAGCCGCCGAAACCATTGCCGAACACGGGATCAGTCTGGAGGAAGCCCGTGATGCCGTGGCCGCTTTCATGATCGAAGAGCAGTTCCTGCCGCGCGACCGCACGCAGCACCCGGGCGTTTCAAACTAAGTCAGGACGTCGGCGACCCTTGTCAGGGCATCTTCAACGCTTGTCACCACATCGCTTTCCGGCAGGTCGGGCCGGTCGATCATGATCACTTCGATCCCGAGTGTCCGCGCCGCCTCGATCTTGGCATAGGTCGCGGTCCCTCCGGCGTTCTTGGTGATCAGCAGATCAATCCCGAGAAGACGCATCAGGGTGATTTCTTCATCCTTTTTATAAGGTGGCGCGCCGATGACGATTTCAGCACCGGCCAACGGCATATCCGCCGGCTTTTCGATCAGACGCACGAACAGCTTGGTGGTGAGAATCGGTGAAAATACCTCAAGATCATTGACGCCGGTGGTAATCAGGCAGGCATCGGATTTTCTGGAAATTTCGTGGGCGGCGTTGCCGATGCTCCGGACATGGACCCAGCGGTCCCCGGGCTCCGCCGTCCATGCCGGGCGATCAAGGACAAGGCGGGGAACGTTTGCAGCCTTGCAGGCTTCACTGGCATGCGCGGTGATCTGAGCGGCGTAAGGATGGGTGGCGTCGATCAGCAGATCGGCCCTGGTCTCGCGCAGATAGGTGGCGAGGCCGCCGGCTCCGCCGAAGCCGCCGTCTCGGACTTCACCTTGCGGGAGCTTGGGGTTCTTCGTGCGCCCGGCCAGTGAGGTGATGATGCGCCAATCGGCGTGCGTTTCGACGAGGGCATCAGCAAGCTTCCTGGCGTCTGCCGTGCCACCGAGAATGACGATGGTCCGCTCAGACATTTTCCGTGCTGCCTACCCGCATTCCGCTCCGGTCATAGACGATGACCTGTACGTCGGTTTCGCCGCCAAGCGATGCCATGGCGGTTTCCCGTGCACTGAGAGCGATGGCGTCGGCGAGTTTTATGCCGGCTTCGGCGCATAACGTCTGAGCTTCCATTGCCGTATTGGCGTGCCGGATTTTCTCGGTCAGCGACGGGTTCGCGCCTTTCGAGGCAGCGGTCTCAGCCAGCCTGTTCATGTCGAGGGATGAACGCTTGGAATGCAGGTCCAGATGGCCCTGCCCCAGCTTGGCCAGTTTGGCGACACCCCCGGCCAGGGTCAGTTTCGGGGCCGGGTGGCGGCGCAGATACTTCAAAAGCCCGCCTGCGAAATCACCCATGTCGATGAAGGCCTGTTCCGGCAGATCGGGATGATCCCGCATGGCAGCGGATTCTGAGGTGGAGCCGGTCGAGGCAATCAGATGCTTGATCCCCTGCAGACGCGCAACGTCGATGCCGCGATGAATGGAATTGATCCACGAAGCACAGGAATAGGGGATAACGATGCCGGTCGTCCCCAGAATACTCAAGCCACCTTTGATCCCCAGTCGCGGGTTCATGGTTTTTTCGGCCAGCGCCTGCCCACCGGGGATGGAAACCGTGATCTCAAGATCACTGGTGACATCCATTTCCTCGGCCACGGCGGTGACGGCATCGGTAATGATGGCGCGGGGACCCGGATTGATGGCCGGTTCGCCGACCGGCACCGGCAATCCGGCCAGCGTAACGGTGCCGACCCCGTCGCCGGCCCTGAAGATAATCCCGCTACCGGGGTCGATCTGCCGGACATGGCTTATCACCTCGGCACCATGCGTGACGTCGGGATCATCGCCCGCGTCCTTGATGACGCCGGCTTGCCATCCATCGCCAGATTTCTCACATCGGCTGAGAGAAAATGTCGGGGCTTCTCCCTTCGGCAGGCGGACGGTGACCGTGGTTTGCGCATCGCCGCACAACAGCGCGCGATATGCTGCCGCGGCACCTGCGGCGGCGCAGGTGCCGGTGGTCCAGCCGCGGCGTAATTCGCCTTCCGGTCTGCGCGCCGGTGTTGAGACTGATTGATGCGTTGTCATGGCAGGAGTGTAGGCCGAACCGGGGCTGCAGCCAATGACCGCGACGTATGAGCGGGCTTGATGAAGTGCTGCATCCTCGTATGATTGGCGGCGTGATGACACGGATAGGAAGTGAAATGTCCGACGAAAAAAAGAAACCGGAATCCAAGGATAAAACATCGCCAGAAATGCCGAATGTGCTGGACCCGGTCGAGCCCGAAAAACCCAATTCCCCGCCGAAGAAAAAGTCCGGTGGCAAGCTGCTGCTTTTGCTTGTCGGGATTGTTGTCGTGTCCTTCGTTATCGTTCTGGCCGGAACGGAGTATTTTGACAAACGGGGCGGCGGAGCCGGAAGCAGTGCATCGTCGAGCAGCGGTCCTTCTGTCGGCGGCCCGTTTACTCTGGTCAATGATGAAGGCCAGACGGTTACGGAAAAGGACTTCCTCGGCGATTACATGCTGGTCTTCTTCGGATACACCTACTGCCCCGATGTATGCCCGACCGCGTTGAGCGATATTGCGAATGTCATGGACATGCTGCCGGCGGAGAAAGCCGGAAAAATCACACCCGTCTTCATCAGCGTCGATCCGGTCCGCGACACACCGGAACATCTGAATGAATATGTTTCCTATTTCCATCCGCAGACGGTCGGGTTGACCGGAACCGAAGAGCAGATCAAGGCGGTCGCACGTGCGTACCGGGTCTATTACCGCAAACACGAACCGACAGGCGACGATCCGCTGGATTATCTCGTCGATCATACCTCGATCATCTATTTCATCGGGCCGGACGGGAAGCTGGTAACGCATTTCTCCCACGGTACCGACCCTCAGGCGATGGCCGAGAGGATCGGGAAGCTTCTGTGACGGCGCGCAGATTATCAGGCGTGCCCGGCAGCGGCCTGATTATTGCCGCACCGTCTTCGGGTGCTGGAAAAACCCTGATCACCCTGGGTCTATTGCGGCATCTCCGTGAAACCGGGATCGATGTGATCTCTGCCAAAACGGGACCCGATTATATCGACCCTGCCTTTCATACCGCAGCGACCAACAGGCCGTGCCGCAATCTCGATCCCTGGGCGATGCGGCCGGAAACGCTGGCCGAGCTTGCCGGCGACATGGCCGCCAGGGCCGACGATATCATCTGTGAAGGCGTGATGGGATTGTTCGACGGCGCGGTCCCGAGCGACGACGTCCATGACGGCTCCACGGCGGCGCTTGCGGAAATCACCGGCTGGCCGGTGGTGCTGGTGATCGATGCCTCGAAACAGGCGGCGAGTGCGGCGGTTCTGGCCAAGGGGTTTGCCGAACATCGCAAGGGTGTCGATGTGGCCGGGGTTATTTTCAACCGGGTCGGCGGCGCACGTCATGTCGACATCCTTAAAGACGCCATGAAGCGGATCGCTCCGGACCTTGAAATCTATGGCGCACTGCCCCGCAATGAGAGCCTTGAAATGCCGTCACGCCACCTTGGCCTTGTGCAGGCGCGCGAGCATAAGAACCTTGAGGCGTTTCTCGACAAGGCCGCGGACTGGATCGGCGAACATCTTGATATTACCGCCATGCGGCGGGCTATGCGGCCGTGGCCGGTTCGCCCCAAATCAGATGCCCCGGTTCTGATCCCGCCGCTTGGGCAGCGTATCGCCGTTGCCCGAGACGATGCTTTTGCATTTGCCTATCCGGCGGTGCTCGAAGGCTGGCGCAGCGCCGGTTCGGAAATCAGTTTCTTCTCGCCTCTCACTAATGAAGCGCCGGACCCGAAGGTGGATGCGATCTATCTACCGGGCGGATATCCGGAGCTGCATGCCGGACGAATTTCCGCAAACTGGGATTTTATGGATGGCCTGCAACAGGCTGCCGATGCGTCAAAACCGATTTTCGGCGAATGCGGCGGGTACATGGTGCTGGGACATGGCCTGACCGATGCAGACGGCCGCCGCCATCCGATGGCAGGTTTGCTGCCGCTGGAAACGAGCTTTGCGACGAAACGTCTGCATATCGGCTATCGCCGTGTCACCCTTGCCAAGGCCGGGCCGCTCGGCGGCGCCAGAACCCGCTTTCGCGGTCATGAATTTCATTTTGCGACGGTTGTCGAAGAGGGGCCGGGACTGCCATTGTTTCGCGCTGAAGATGCACGCGGTCAGGAACTGGGCGATACCGGGCTTGCGGATCGCCGGGTCGTCGGTTCGTTCATTCACCTGATCGATCAGGCCTGATGAAACTGGATATGCTGGAACCGCTACATGGCGTTACGTAAAAAGCAGGGCTCCAAGGACGGCATCCCGTTCTGGCAGCGCAAATCGCTGACGGAAATGACCGGGCCGGAGTGGGAATCACTCTGTGATGGGTGCGGCAAGTGCTGCCTCAACAAGCTTGAGCATGAAGATACAGGTGAAATTCTATACACGAATGCCGCCTGCCGCCTGCTCGATCTCGACACCTGCCGCTGTACCAGTTATGAAGATCGCCAGCGTTTCGTTCCCGACTGCCGTCGCCTGACACCCCAGAACGTCGGCAAAATACCGTGGTTGCCATCGACCTGTGCCTACCGGCTGCTGGCTGAAGGCAAGACATTGCCATGGTGGCATCCCCTTGTATCGGGGACGACGGATACGGTGATCGAGGCCGGAATATCGGTGTTCGGACGGGTTGTGTCGGAACGCGATGTCGAGGACATGGAAGATTATATTGTAGACTGGCCCAAATGAGCCCGCCTGCATCAATAGAGAATGTACAGAGCAATCATTGGAGGACCCTACGTTGACCCATTCACCCTATAAAGGCGTATTCAGCGCCGTTGTCACCGCCGTAAAGGACGATCTGTCACCGGATCTCGACCTGATGGCGGCACACAGCAAATGGCTTCTGGCGAACGGCTGCGACGGCCTGGCTGTCCTCGGCACCACCGGTGAAGCAAACTCGTTCGGTCTCAAGGAACGGATTTCAATCATCGAAGGACTGGTTGAGCGCGGTGTGCCGGGCGACGTTCTGATGCCGGGTACGGGTTGTTGCGCGGCAATCGACAGCATCAACCTGACGCAGGCCGCGATTGGCGCCGGGGCCAAGGGTGTGCTGATGCTGCCGCCGTTCTATTACAAGAACATGAGCGACCAGGGGCTTTATGATGCCTTCGCGGAAGTGATCGACAAGATCGCCAACGACCGGTTGAAGATTTTCCTCTACCACTTCCCGCAGATGTCGGGCG
Organism: Rhodospirillales bacterium; assembly: GCA_965227245.1. Taxonomy (GTDB): domain Bacteria; phylum Pseudomonadota; class Alphaproteobacteria; order Rhodospirillales; family Casp-alpha2; genus UBA4479. The sequence goes on from OZ245728.1 coordinate 1,489,510, forward strand.
TGCCGATCACCTATGGTCTGATCGAAATGCTGCTGAAAGCCTATCCGGAAACCGTCGTCGGCATGAAGGACAGCTCGGGCGTGTTCGATAACATGGCTGGTGCCGCCGAGAAATTCCCGGGCTTTGCCGTGTTCTCGGGTGCCGATGATCTGATGCTGCCGCTTCTCAAGCGTGGTGGTGCCGGATGCATCACGGCGGCGGCGAACGTGACGTCGTTCCTCAACGGCGCGGTCTATAACGGCTGGGTTGAAAACGGTGAATCGCCGGACGTTCTGGCAGCACACGAGACACTCAGCGCCATGCGCAAGGTGGTGTCCGGCTATCCTCTGCCGCCGGCCCTTAAGGCGATGACCGCACGCAACACCGGACAGGCCGGCTGGGAAAACCTGCGCCCGCCGTTCGTGCCGCTCACGGACGCACAGCGCACGGAACTGTTCGCGGCATTCGACGCCATTGGTACGCCGATCCCGGCGGCGGCCTGATCCAGCACATTGGCGGCCCGCAAGCAAAGCAAGGAATTCAGCTTCGATCTTGAGGGCCGCCCTGTGCCGGTTTCGCTGAAACGGAACCGGCAGGCGCGGCGTATCATCATGCGGGTCGACCCTAAAACAGACGGGGTCAAACTGACGTTGCCGTGGTATGCCTCGGAAGCGGAGGCCCTCGGGTTTCTGCAAAGCCAGGCCGCGTGGTTGCTGCGTCGGCTGGAAAAACTGCCGGAACGCACTCCCTTCGAGCCTGGACAGACGATCCCGATCCTTGGTGAAGATCATATCATCGAGCACCACCCCGAAGCGCGGCGCGGTGTCTGGCTCGACCAAGGGCGGGTCTGTGTATCCGGCGATGCCGATCATCTGGCACGCCGGCTGGGGGACTGGCTGAGGAAAGAGGCCAAGCAGCGGCTGTCCGAACTGGCGCTGGAAAAAGCCGCGGTTCTGGGCGTCAGGATCGGCCGGGTCACGGTCCGCGATACCACCTCAAGGTGGGGCTCGTGCGCCCATGACGGCTCGCTGAACTTTTCATGGCGGATGATCCTGGCGCCGGGATTCGTCTTTGATTTTATCGTTGCGCATGAAGTCGCACACATCATCGAGCGCAATCACGGGCCGCAGTTCCATGCCCTCGTGCAAACCCTGACGCCGCATGAAGAACAGGCCGAAGCCTGGCTGAATGCCTATGGGCAGCGGCTGCACCGGATCGGTTAACTTGACACGACAAACGGCCTGTTATAAGAATTCCGAATTCTGAATTCACAAATAACGCCAAAGGCCGATTGAGCATGCGTCCACTTGCCGTTAAGCCCGACCTGATCATGCAGACACATGATGCGATTCGCAGCGCGATCATGTCCGGAGAACTGGCGCCGGGTGCGCCTCTCGCCCAGGAAGATCTTGCGGAATCGCTGGGTGTGAGCCGCCAGCCGATCAGCCATGCACTGGTGCTGCTCAAGCGCGAAGGCCTTGTCGTCGAGCGGGGCCGCAAGGGGCAGATGGTGGCGCCCGTTGATGCCCCCCGGCTGCTGGCACTGTATCAGGTGCGTGCCGCCTTGGACGGTCTTGCGGCACGTCTGGCCGCCGCAAGTGAAACGCCGGTTTCGGTCCGTGAACAACGTCTGAATGCCTTGATGGATGACGGCATGGCGGCGCTGGAGCATGGCTCGATGAATCGCCTGGTCGAGGCGGATATCGCTTTTCACCGGGCCATTTATGATCTTTCCGGAAATCCGGAAATTGCCCTGGCGGCGGAAGGTGCCTGGCCGCACATGGTCCGGGCCATGCGGATCGTTCTCGAAGATGCGACGCCGCGCCCGACGATCTGGAGCGAACACCGCGACATTGCCGATGCGATTATTACCGGTGATGCCGAACAAGCCGGAGCACTGGCTGCCCATCATGCGGAAAAAGCAGGCGAGACCACGTGCCGCCGCCTTGTTGAAACCGCTGAACAGCACCGATGAACAAGGTGCAGATCATGGATATCAGGAGGAACCCCCCATGCGTTTGACTGAACAAGAGCTGAAGAAATTCGATGAAGACGGCTATCTGTTCTTTCCGGGTAAATTCTCACCCGAAGAGGCTGCGTTGCTGAAGCGTGAAGCCGAGGCCATCTACCAACTCGACCGCAAGGAAGTGTGGCGTGAATCTAACGGTGTCGCACGGACGGCGTTTGCCGCACACAAATACAACGAAGCGTTTCGCCGTCTCGGGGCGCACCCCCGTCTGATCGACCCGGTGTCTCAGGTTCTCGACGGTGAGCTTTACATGCACCAGTACAAGGTCAACGCCAAGGCGGCGTTCGATGGCGCCGTGTGGCAGTGGCATCAGGATTACGGCACGTGGAAACGCGATGACGAAATGCCGGAACCCCGGGCCATGAACATCGCTGTTTTTCTAGATGACGTGACGGCGGCGAACGGGCCGCTGCTGTTCATTCCGGGCAGCCACAAGCTGGGCGTCGTCGAAGCCGGGCATGATCTTGAAACGACCAGTTACCCGCTGTGGACGCTCGACCGCGAGAAGGTCACGGAATTGGCCGAGAAAGGCGGTTGCGTCGCGCCGACGGGACCTGCCGGAAGCATGCTGATGTTCTCATCGCTTTTGGTGCATGCCAGTCCGCCGAATATTTCACCGTTCGGACGGACCATCGTCTATCTGTCGTTGTGTCATGTCGACAATCACATCCGCGCTTTCAATCGCGAGGAATGGATCGCGCATCGTGACTTCACGCCGATCGAAGCACTTTCGGATGATTGCCTGAATGATCTGATCGCCGAGCAATCCCAGGCAGCGGAGTAATTCATGTATATCTACCAGGAACTCGCCGCACGTGCGGCAAAGAACAAACCCGTTCGTGTGGGCCTGATCGGTGCCGGAAAATTCGGTTCCATGTTTCTGTCGCAGGTGCCGACGACGCCGGGTCTCGACGTTGCGGTGATTGCCGATCTTGATCCGGCGCGGGCCAGGGCGTCGTGCACGTCAGTCGGCTGGACGGATGAGCTGATAGCAAACACGAAATTCGTCGATGACGCCATGGCGATGATGCAGGCAGGCGGGATCGACGTCGTCGTCGAAGCCACCGGCAATCCCGTGGTTGGTCTGGTGCATGCCCGTGAAGCCATCCGTAACGGTATTCATATCGTGATGGTCAATGTCGAAGCCGATGTGCTGGCCGGCGGTCTGCTCGCAGAAGAAGCCCGTTCAGCAGGCGTCGTCTATTCGATGGCTTATGGTGATCAGCCGGCACTGACCTGTGAAATGGTTGAGTGGGCGAGGGCCACCGGGTTTGACGTCGTCGCGGCGGGCAAGGGAACGAAGTACCTGCCGGCGTATCATGCCTCAACGCCGGATACGGTCTGGGATCATTACGGTCTCACACCGGAACAGGCGGCGCAGGCCGGGATGAACAGTCAGATGTTCAACAGCTTTCTCGACGGCACGAAATCGGCGCTGGAAATGGCGGCGATCGCCAATGCCACCGGCCTGACGCCGCCGCCGGACGGCCTGATGTTCCCCGCTGCCGGGATGGATGATCTGGCGCATGTCCTGCGTCCGGCGTCAGAGGGCGGGCAGTTGCACCACAAGGGTCAGGTCGAAGTCGTGTCTTCGCTCGAACGTGACGGCCGACCGGTTTTCAAGGATCTGCGCTGGGGCGTTTATGTGGTGATCGAAGCACCCAACGACTATGCGGCCGCGTGTTTCCGCCAGTACGGCATGAACACTGACAGCACCGGGCGTTATTCGGCCATGTACAAGCCGTTTCACCTGATCGGGCTGGAACTGAATATCTCGATCCTCTCCGCCGCGCTGCTGAACAAGCCGACGGGCAGTACCGAAGGTTTCCGGGGTGATGTGGTTGCCACCGCAAAGCGTGCGCTCAAGGCCGGTGAAATGCTTGACGGCGAGGGCGGGCACACGGTCTGGGGCAAGCTGTATCCGGCGGACAAGTCGCTGGAACTCGGCGGCTTGCCGATCGGGCTGGCGCACAAGGTCAAGCTTAAGACCGACATCGCCGCCAATCAGCCGGTCCGCTGGCAAGATGTCGAGGTTAATGAAAGCCTCGACGCGGTGAAGATCCGCCGCGACATGGAAGCCATGTTCCGCCCCCGGCTGGCGGCGGAATAACCGACCACAAGCTAGATGGCCGGGTCGCCGCGCCCGGCCAGACGGCTTGCCCCGGTGCGGGCGAATCTGAGTGTCTGGGTCCGGCGGCGGTTGCCGTTCATGGGCACTTCGGCGGCCAGGCGCAGGATCGCCGCTTCATGTGAATCAGCGATAATCAGCCCGGCATCTTCCGGAAGCTGTTCGCGTGGAAAATCCGCATCAACCGCGAAATAGAAATAATCGCAGTATGGCAGGTATTCGTGCCATTTGCCGTCGGTGCGGTAATCGGTGAGCGAGCTTTTAACCTCGATGATCGTGAACCTGCCGTCGCGGTCTATGGCCGCGACATCGACCCGGCGTTTGTTCGTCAGTCGGAATTCCAGCAGCGGCGCCAGCCCCATATCGTTCATCAGGCGGACCACGCCCCGGGTGATGCCGTCGGCAACGCTGCCGGATATGGGGCTTTGTCGAATACGCATCAGAAGTCTCGGGCAAGTCTCGCGGTTACAAACGTCTCCGGGGATGCTAACAGAAATGCATGACACACGCACAAACCCAACTGCAGATTTCGACCAACGGCCAGGGATTATACGAGTTTACCCGGGACGCCGTGGCGTTCTGTGCCGATAGCGGCATCGCCTGCGGTATCCTCACGGTCTACTGTCGTCACACGTCGGCTTCACTGACGATCCAGGAAAATGCGGACCCGGACGTCATTCATGACTTGAGCGTGTTCTTCAAGCGGCTGGTGTCCGAAGACCCGAACCAGTATCGCCATATCGCGGAAGGTTCCGACGACATGCCCGCGCATATCCGGAGTGCGCTCACGGATGTGTCGTTGTCCGTTCCTGTTGCGGACGGCCGGCCGATGCTCGGTACCTGGCAGGGATTGTATCTTTTCGAACACCGTCTTCGCCCGCATCGGCGCAACGTGGTCCTGCACCTGAGCGGCGATTAGATCGCGTCGATGATCACGGCGGCCTGCTTGGTGACAATGCCGAAGGCGAGGTAGGTATATTTCCAGCCGTATTTTTCAACGGCTTCCTGAAACGCCTTGTACTCGTCGTCCCGCCATGTCGGGTTGATCAGATATTCATCGAACAGCAGCACCGTGCCGGGTTTGATCCGGGGGGCAATGCCCTCCAGCACACTGACGGTCGACGCATAAATATCGCAGTCGATATTACACAACCGGATATCGCCGGGATGGGATTTCAGAAACGGGCCAAGGGTCTCGTCAAAAAGTCCGGCATGCAGGGTGACGTTGTCCGGCACATCGGGTAATTCGCCGCCGGTTGAATATACACCTTCCGGTTCGCCACCCCAGGCGGACGGCAATCCGTGAAAGGAATCAAAACCGTGGACGGTCTGTCCGGCTTGCGCTGCAAGATGACGGATCGACTGACCATGGCGGACGCCGAATTCAAGCACCAGCCCCTCCAGCCTGGCGGCCTCGAGCGCATGGCTCAGCAAGCTGTAAGGACAGTGGACGATCTCGGTTTTCAGGGTTGAATGACTTTTGACGTAATCCCAGCTGTCGCACCATGCCGTGACATCGAGGTCGTCATCGGGCAAAGCGCCGAACAGGGCTGATGGTTCGGCGCCCGTCATCTCGGTGGCGACGGCCCGGTAGAATGCCGCCATGTTCTGCGCCGGGTCGATGTCGACGGCCTTGCCCAGGGTTCGGATCGCCTGATCGAGACCGGGGCTGATCATTTCGCTCAGGCCCAGATTGCAATAGGCATCGGCGTGAGCGGGATTGTGACGGATGGCGGTGTGATAGGCCTCGACGGCCTGTGCATGACGCCCGGATTCGCGGTAGGCATTGCCGAGGTTATAGTGCGCATCGGCGAATTCAGGCTGATACTTGAGGGCCAGTTTGCAATGTGCCACGGCCTCGTCAAAAAGCCCCAGTTCAGAGAGCGTCGTTGCCAGGTTGGAGTGCGCCTGTACCAGGTCGGGGGCGCAGCGGATCGCTTCACGATAGGCTCTGACGGCACCCGGTTTGTCCCCATCCGCGCGGAGGGTGTTGCCGAGATTGTAGTGATGGTGCGGCGCATCCGGGGCGAGTGAAATGGCCGTGCGGAAGGCGAAAGCCGCTTCGCCATACTGTTCCATCGTCTGCAGGGCCGAACCCTTGTTGCCATAGGCATCGGCGGCGTCAGGCGCCAGCGCGATAACCCGGTCGATGACCGACAGAGCTTCTTCGGCACGACCCTGCTGCAGACAAAGGATGGAGAGCAGGTGCAGGGCATCCGGATTATCGGGATCGCTGCGGATCACGGTGCGGTAACCGGCTTCGGCCTCGGCCAGCATTCCTTTCTGGTGCAGGGCCAGGGCGTCGGCAAGATCGGCGGGCATCATGCTGTCATTCATGGCAACACTATAAAGCCCGATGAGCAGACTTGCGAGATAGACCGTGACGTCCGATTGTTTGGACATGGCGCGACACCGAAACCGAAAAACAGAAATGAAGCTGGCCCGAGTTCGTGAAGCCCTGGCCGCACACCGACCGCAGGACGCCCTGGCCGGTGTGCGTCAGATTCTGGCGTTGCGGGTCCGTGATGCTGCGGTCCTTAATCTGGCGGGCATCGCGGCGTACCAGTGTGATGAACCGGAAGAAGCTCGCGGTTTTCTGCTCGAAGCCGCTGAGAAAGCCCCAAGGGATGCGGAAATCCGTATGAACCTCGGCAATGTGCTGGCTGCGGGGGATGACACGGATGCCGCACTAGATGCTTATGCGGCCGCCCACGACCTGGCGCCGGGATATGCAGAGCCTGCTTACAACGCGGGCGTTCTGATGGCCGGCCGGGGCCGTCACGCCGATGCCGCCGACTGGTTCGCGAAGGCCTTGAGCCGCAATCTTGAACACACGGCGGCGGCGATCGGCCGGGCCGAGGCGCTTAGATGTGCGGGAAACCTGTCAGCCGCCCGTGACGAGTTGCAGGCCCTGGTCCAGCGCCGGCCTAATGACGCCGTTGCGTATACCAATCTGGCGGCGGTGCTCAGCGGTCTGGGGGACGATGTTTCAGCACGGGACACGGCGGAGAAGGCGGCAAGCCTGGACCCCGGTCTGGCCGCCGCGCACTTCAATCTGGGTGTCGCCCTACAGGCACTGGGGGCGCATGATCAAGCGATCAATAGTTATCGGCATGCCCTTGCGCTCGAGCCGGGCCATGCGGCGGCGGCGCTTAATCAGGGTGAGGCCTATATCGAGCAGGGAGATCCGGATCGTGCGGCTAAAGCTTATGCACGGGCACTGGAAATTGATCCCGGTTTCGCCAAGGCGGCGATAAATCTGGCCGATCTGAAACTGACGTCGGGAGATACGGCGGCAGCGCTTTGGGATATTGACAGGTTTCTGGCACGGAATCCGTCTCAGCCGTCGGCACTGGCGTTCCGGGCCTTTGCGCTTCGTGATCTGGGACGTGTTGCTGACGCACGTGAACTGGATGATCCGGAACGGTTTATCTATCGGCAAGCCTTATCGGCACCGGATGGGTTTGAAAGTATTCAAGCCTTCAATACCGCGCTCGGGGCGCATGTGCTGTCGCATCCGACCCTGACCCCGGCTCCAAAGGCGCATGCCACACGCAAGGGGCGGCATTCGGGGGAATTGCTGAGCCCCCCTCTGGGGCCGATGGCGCAATTCCGCCGTGAAATAGAAAATGCGTTCCGCGCCTATAAACGCCGTTTTATCGGTGAGCCGTCTCATCCGTTTCTGGATGCCTGCCCGGATGATGTGACGGTTTCCGTCTGGGGGGTGGTCATGGAACAGGACGGTCATCAGGTCGCTCATATCCACCCGGCGGCCTGGCTTTCCGGGGTTTATTATGTCGAGGTTCCGGACAGCATTCAGGCTGATGATCCCGATCACGCAGGGTGGATAGAATTCGGTCGTCCCCCTGCGGACATTCATGCTCACCACGATCCGGAAGTGACGCTGTTTCAGCCTGAACCCGGTCTGATGATTCTATTTCCGAGCCACTTTTATCACCGGACCGTCCCGCTGGCGGGCGCATCGCGCCGTATTTCGATTGCGTTCGACATTATGCCTGCAGCCCGCTCTGAGAGCCGACCTGTCCGGGAAATTTACTGAGTCCACAGCCTCGAATGATCCGGAATCCGGTCTTCCTCGTATCGAATAACAGGAAGTAAGGCTCAATTAGATCATGAACTTTCAGTATTTGAAGCGAATTTATGCAGGCGTGCTTGCAGCGTCACTCCTGATCGGCTTTATCCACAATCATGCCGCCGCATCGGAAGAGCAGGCATCCATCAGTGAGTATGCCGGCATGGATGTGGGCGACGTGACGCGGGCGCGGGGCAATATCGCAAGTGTCCTGCACAGCCTGCCCAGATCATTACGTGAAGGCAGTGATATCAAGTTTCTGGACACGATCCTGACCGGTGCGGATACCCGCGCGGAAATAACCCTGATCGACGACAGCCAGCTGTTTATCGGTGATCATTCCGAGCTGACCATCGATGAAATGGTCTATGAACCGGGCAAGCCGTCCCGTGGCGTACTTACCCTGAGCAGGGGCGTATTCCGGATGGTGTCGGGCAGGATCAACAAGACCGCCGGCAGCAGCCTGACCCTGAACACACCCGTTGCCACCATCGGCGTACGCGGCACAGATTTCTGGGGCCTGCAGGAAAAGGACAAGCTGACGATGGCACTGATCGACAACGGTGTTGTTGAAATAACAGGTGCCGACGGCCGGACCGTGATCCTGGACACACCTTTACAGGCGGTGGTCATTGAGCGGGGGCAGGCCACGCCCGCTGAACCGTTCAGCCTGACGCCCGAGGAACTTGCAGAAGCGGCCAAAACGATTACCTACTGATCTGGACTTCCATATCAGGAGTGAATAAATGCCGTCCTCAATCGACCTGCTGATCAAACCGCGGCCAACCGATCTCGGCGACTTCGAAGTCCGGCGCGTATTGCCCTACAGAGAACGGCGTATGGTCGGACCGTTTGTCTTTTTCGATCATATGGGGCCGGTGACGTTCCCGCCTGGGAAAGGGATCGATGTCCGTCCGCATCCGCATATCGGCCTGGCCACGGTGACATATCTCTTTGACGGCGAAATCATGCATCGTGATTCGCTCGGTTATGAGCAGGCGATCAGGCCGGGTGCCGTCAACTGGATGACAGCGGGGCGGGGAATTGTGCATTCGGAACGCACCGACGATGCCGAGCGAGACAAAGAATCCTCCGTGCATGGCATTCAGGCCTGGGTTGCCTTGCCGAAGACCCATGAACAGACCGAACCGGCATTCAGCCATCATCCGTCGGACTCCCTGCCTGAATTCGATGAAGGCGGCGTGAAAATGAAACTGATTGCAGGCACGGCATTTGGGAAGACAGCCAGTGTCGATGTGCTCTGGCCCACGGTTTACATCGATGTCCAGGCCGCCGCCGGCAAACGTATCGCCATTCCGGATGACCACGAGGAACGGGCCCTGTATGTCGTTTCGGGCGAAATCGCCATTGATGGCGAAGCCGTTTCCGAACACGTCATGGCGGTTCTGAAGCCCGGATCACAGCCGCGCGTGACCGCGACGGCGGACAGCCGGGTCATGCTGTGCGGCGGGGCGCCGATGGACGGCCCCAGAACGATCTGGTGGAATTTCGTGTCCTCGGACAAGAACCTGCTGGAACAGGCCAAGGCAGACTGGAAAACCGGGCGTTTCGATAGTGTTCCGGGTGACGACGAGTTCATCCCTCTGCCTGAATAAGATCTAAACTTACGGGTCTGCTTGGAAACACCCCGGCCATTTTGTAAGCTCGGGCGACGCGGCCACCTCGGGACCAGATAACCATCATGGAAGATACCGAACTTGAAAAATACGAACGCAAGGTGGCTGTCCGCCCCTTGCGGGTTTCTGATTATCCGGCCGTGCTCAAGGTGCAGACGGATGTCTTCAAGAGCATTCAGCCCTGGGCACGCCCACAGTACCTGAGCCAACTGCGATCGTTTCCGGAAGGGCAGCTGGGCGTTGAGGTTGAAGGCGAGCTCGTCGCGATTTCCTCGTCATTGCTGATTTCCGGCCATGTCGCATCGAGCGCACATGACTTCGATACGGTGACCGACGACGGCTTCATCCGCAACCATCGCGAAGACGGGGAATATCTGTACGGCATCGACATTGCCGTGTCGCGTGAATATCAGGGCTACAAACTTGCCCGACGCCTGTATGAAGCACGCAAGGAACTTGTCGTCGCCAAGAACCTGAAAGGCATCGTCATCGGCGGCCGCATTCCCGGGTATCACGAACATGCCGGTGAACTGACACCTGATGAGTATGTCGAAAAGGTCGTCGCCCGTGAACTGGATGATCCGGTTCTGATGGCACAACTGGCGAACGGTTTCGAGATCATTCGGGTCATCGAGGGCTATCTGGCCGAAGATGACGAAAGCTGCGGCAATGCGGTGCTGATGATCTGGCGCAATCCCGACTATACAGCCAAGCATGGTGCCCAGAACCATCCTGGGTCGGCGCGGATCTGTGTCGTGCAGTATGAAATGCACCGTGTCGAGACGTTCAAGGATTTTGCCCTGCAGTGTGAACACTTCGTCGGCACGGCATCTGAATACCGGTCCGACTTCTGTGTTTTCCCGGAACTTCTGACGACACAGCTGTTTTCCATGCTGCCAGCGGACAAACCGCAGGATGCCGCCCGCGCGCTCGACCAGTTCACCGAGCCGTATCTGGAAATGTTCAATGAACTGGCGATCCGCTACAACGTCAACATCATCGGCGGCTCACATCTGACCATCGAGGATGAACGTCTTTATAATGTCGCCTACCTGTTCCGCCGCGACGGAACCATCGAGAAGCAGTACAAAATCCACATCACCCCCAGTGAAGCCAAATGGTGGGGGGTCAGCGGCGGCGAAAAGGTCCATGTGTTCGATACAGACCGCGGGCCCATATCCATTCTGATCTGCTACGACATCGAGTTCCCTGAACTTGCACGAATCGCTGCCGGCAAAGGTGCCAACATCATCTTCGTGCCCTACAACACGGACATGCGATCGGGGCACCTGCGGGTCAGCTACTGTGCGCACGCGCGGGCAATTGAGAACCACGTCTATGTCGCCCTCGCCGGGGCATGCGGGAACCTGCCGCATACTTCGACGGCGGAAATTCATTATGCGCAGTCAGGCATTTATACGCCGTCGGATATTTCCTTCGACCGGGAAGCCGTTGCTGCGGAATGCACGCCGAATGCGGAAATGGTGCTGATCCACGATGTGGATCTCGACAAGCTGCCACATCACAAGCACTTCGGCACCGTCAAGAACTGGATCGACCGGCGCAAGGATCTGTACACGATCCAGTACGATGACGGAACGGAGAAGTTTACGGTCTAACCGACAACATTACGCGGACTGCCGGCCACGAAGGCATCGATATTGTCGACCATCTGATCGGCGAGACCCTGTATCGCCTCGATGCTTGCCCAGGCCACATGCGGCGTCAGGATGAAATTCGGCCGGTCCATGATTTCGAGGAACGGATGGTCATCGGGGATCGGTTCCGTCGTCACCACGTCAAAGCCGGCGCCGCCGATCTTGCCGGCCTTCAGGGCATCGACAAGGGCGCGTTCATCAACCAGACCACCGCGGGCCGCATTGATGATCAGCGGGCGTTTTTTCATCTGATCGAATTCGGTCGGCCCCAGCAGGTTGCGCGTACTTTCAAGAAGCGGACAGTGCAGCGTGATGACATCGCTTTCCGACAGGATGCGCTCGAACGGGGTGTACAGCGGCCCCATGCCGTCGACCCCTTTATACGTTGAATAGCGTACGTCCATGCCAAAGGCTTCGCCCAGTTTGGCGACGGCCTTGCCCAGGACGCCGTCCCCGATGATTCCCAGCACTTTGCCCTTGAGATCGAATATCGGGTAATCGAAATAGCAGAACTGGTCCGCTTCCTTCCAGCGCCCGGCGGCGACGGAATTGTGGTAGGGCTGGATGGAGCGGCTCAGTGACAGGATCAGGCCCATGGTGTGCTCTGGCACCGTGGCGATGGCGTATTCGCGAATGTTGGAGACGACGATCCCCCGTTCCTTGCAGGTCTTGAGATCAATGATATCGGTGCCAGTCGCCGAGACGGCGATCATTTGCAGTTTCGGCAGCTCGGCCAGGGTGTCGGCGCGGAGCGGCACCTTGTTGGTGATAATGATTTCCGCATCCCTGGCGCGCGCGACCACATCTTCGGGTTTGGTGCGCTGGTAGGCATCCATGGTGTGAGCAAAAGCGGGCGGGCGGACAGTGACCTGCTCGGGTAATGTCTCGCGATCGAGAAATACGATGTGTCTGCTGGCGGCGGTATCGGAATTCGTCATGTCGTGTCGTCTCCTGTTCAAGACATGCAATGTAGTGAACGCATGGCGGGTAATCCAGCCTTGGCCTCTGTTTATTCCCGTCGTACCGTCGCTTCTTCGACAATTAACCCGTCATCACGAGGACATCCAAATGCTTTACGACCACCGCACCTATACCTGCCGCCCTGGCACCATCAAGAAACACCTGGAGATATATCTTGAGCACGGCTATCCGACGCAAACCAAGCATCTGGGCAAACCGTTGCTGTATGCGATGACGGAAACGGGTGACCCGAACAGCTATGTACATGTCTGGGTTTACAAGGATGCCGCGGACCGTGCCCAGAAACGTGCGGCCATGCAGGCGGATCCGGGCTGGCAGAATTATCTGAAAATCAGCGCTGAAGCCGGGTATCTGGAAAGCCAGCGCAATCAGCTGCTGGTGCCGACACCATTTTTCGAGGGCTGAACAGGCCTTGCGTGCCGCCGGAGGATTCCGCAAAATTGATCCATGTTTGAACGGGTATCGATTTTTCGGGTCCTTGGCGGTGCGGTGCTGATTACCGCAGCCCTTGGTATGAGTGGCTGTAGTTCTAACGATTCAGAGACCATCGTGGCCTCGTCGCCGACGGCAATCACGATTTCGACATCCCGTTTCTCCGACCCGACAGCGATCGCCGAGGCGCATTGCGCCAAGCACGGGCGTAAAGCAGTTCCGCAAGGCAAAGTGAAACTGGGGTCCGTCGGTTACAAAACCATGTGGGGCTTTGATTGCGTCAATCCCTGAAGCAGTTTCTGATCCATCCGGGTTTGTGCGCCGTATCAGTTACGTAATCCATTGACTGAACGCCCGGGGAATTCATGCCAGATACCCAGCCGCTGATCGTCTGGTTCAGGAACGATCTACGCCTTGCCGATCATCCCGCTCTTCATGCCGCCGCTCAGCAGGACAGGCCGGTTGTCGCGCTCTATATCCTCGACGATGAGACGCCCGGTGCATGGAAGCCGGGCGGCGCGGCGCGCTGGTGGCTGCATCATTCTCTGGCGGCTTTGCAGGACAGTCTGGCGAAAATCGGGGGTGCACTTGTGTTACGCCAGGGGCCGGCCGTTGACGTAATTACGGACGTCTGCAAAGAAACCGACGCTGCGGGTGTTTACTGGAACAGATGTTATGAACCGTTCTCCATCGAGCGTGATACGGCGATCAAGGACATGCTCCGTGCCGATGGTCTGGACGCCAAAAGTTTCAACGGGTCTTTGCTGTTTGAGCCCTGGACCATCGAGACGAAACAGGGCGGCTTCTATAAGGTCTATACCCGCTATTGGCACGCGTGCCGGGAGAAGGGTGACCCGGAAGCACCCCTTCCGGCGCCGGACAAGCTCTCATCTCCGAACCGCAACATCAAAACAGACGATCTAGAAGACTGGAATCTGCTGCCCCGGAAGCCCGACTGGGCCGGTGGCCTGCGGCAGCGCTGGCAACCGGGCGAGGCGGGCGCGATGCAGAGGCTCACCGATTTTCTTGATGACGGGCTCGCGAATTACAAATCGGGACGTGATTTCCCCGCAGATGCGGTGACATCGAACCTGTCGCCGTTTCTGCACATCGGCGATATCAGCCCCCGTCAGGTCTGGCACGAAACACTTCGTAAAGCCGGTTGGTCAGACGCCACGGAGAAGTTTCTCAAGGAAATCGTGTGGCGCGAGTTTGCCTATCATGTCTTTTATCATCTGCCGACGTTACCGGATCAGCCGATGGCCGAACGGTTCAGGGATTTCCCGTGGGAAGACAATGACGACATGCTGCAGTGCTGGCAGCAGGGCCGGACCGGATATCCGATGGTCGATGCCGGGATGCGCGAGCTCTGGCAGACCGGGCATATGCATAACCGGGTGCGGATGGTGACGGCGTCATTTCTGGTGAAGCATCTTTTGCTGCCCTGGCAGGCGGGGGAGGCCTGGTTCTGGGATACGCTCGTCGATGCCGATCTGGCGGTGAATGCCTTCAGCTGGCAGTGGGTCGCCGGCTGCGGAGCGGATGCGGCACCTTATTTCCGTATCTTCAATCCGATCATTCAGGGATCAAAGTTCGATCCGGACGGCGACTACATCCGCACCTATGTGCCGGAAATCGCCTCGCTGCCGGACAAGTACCTGTTTGCACCATGGGAAGCCCCCGATGACGTCCTCGCCGATGCCGGGATCAGGTTGGGCGAGACCTACCCGAAACCGGTCATTGATCACAAAAGGGCGCGGGAAAGAGCTTTGGCGGCCTTTAAATCCCTGTCCGCAGAGGACAGCTGAATCCCTGTCCGCAGAGGATGGCGTCTAGTCGAGCTTCAGCCAGCGCACGGCTTCGACCCCGACCAGAACCCAGGCGATGACGGTGATGGCAAGCGCGATCAGCGGCTGATTACGGACTCGTTTAAAAGGCTGCGGCCGGGATCCTGCATCCAGGATCGCTTGTTCATGGACTTCCAGTTGCCGATTCCGGCGGATGGTTTTGAGGGTTTCACGTTCGACGTCCTCGAATCCTTCACGCAGTGAAACGAACTCCCGATGAAACGGGATCACGATTCCGAAAAATAACATGACCACCCCGGCAATTCCGTACCACGGCACATATCCGAGTTTTGCCGTCCCGCTCAGGAACGTGCCGACAAGCACAAATCCGGCGCCGTTGATGCCGATAAGGGTATGCACAAAACGGCGGCGACGCTGTTGGTTGTCGTTCATTTTCCGTCCAGCTTTGTTCGCGGTTTGCGCAGGATCAGGGTCGACCAGCCATCAAGGCTCAACTGTTTGATGAACTTGAGGCCGAAGGACCGATGACGGCTGACAACCCAACGGGCATCGCGATCAATCAGACCCGACAGAACGACGGTGCCGCCGGGGGCCAGATGGTGTGCCGTATCACCGGCCATGCCGATCAGCGGCCGGGCCAGGACGTTGGCGACGATCAGGTCATAGGGTGCGGCATCGCGGACGGCGTCGCTCTGATATCCTGTGCTGACACGGGCATCGATACGGCCGTTGAGTTTGTTGTCATGGGTGTTGCGTCTGGTGACGCGAACCGCTTCCGGGTCGATGTCGACGGCCAGTACCTGTGCCGGCCAGAGCTTCGCAATGGCAAAGGACAGAATGCCGGACCCGCATCCAAGATCGAGAGCACGGCGGACTTGATGGCGGCGGGAAAGTTCCGCCAGTGCCGCCAGGCAGGTGCCGGTTGTGGGGTGCGTCCCTGAGCCGAACGCGGTTCCGGCATCGATCCTGAACGGAATGCAGGCCGCCGGCAAAGCGCCGTCGTAATGGCTGGGATAGACGAAGAACCTGCCGATCCTGAGCGGCTCGAACATGGCGAGATTCTCAGCCAGCCAGTCCCGGGGCGTCAGAAATTCGATGCTGAGCGTCGGTGTCTCGATCCCGGTTGCGTCGGCGGCGATGGCAAGGCCGGCTTCGACGGCGGCGGTGTCGGGTTCGCTGTCGGTATAGCCTTCGACCTGCCAGGGGATGCCGTCATCCCCGAATGAGGTGACGGCGACGGAAATCCCCTCGAATACGCCCTCGAACGCAGGGACGGCGTGTTTCGGGACCGTCACTTCCAGCCGCCACAGGGGCTGCGGATCGGGCGCGGGGATCATGCGGGCAGAACGAAGCTGGCCATGACACGCTTGGGGCCAGCTTTCTCGAAGTCGATGTCGAGCTTGTCGCCATCGACGAAAGTGATTTTGCCGTAACCGAACTTCTGGTGGAACACGCGCAACCCGATCGAAAAGCCACTGCCGTCGCCAGCGGGCTTGTAAGCCGGACTGCGTGCCGCTTCGATCATGCGTCGGCGTGACCGCGGGATGCCGTCGACGCCGCTGAACGGGTCAATCATGGTTTTCGCCGCGGCATCCTGACGGGCATAGACACCGCTCTCGGAAAACACATCGATATGATCGCCCGGCAGTTCATCAATGAAGCGTGACGGTGTGGCGCTCTGCCACTGCCCGTAAACACGGCGATTGGCGGCAAACGAGATCATGGCGTGTTTCCGCGCCCGTGTGATTCCGACGTAGGCGAGGCGGCGTTCTTCTTCGAGTGAGGCAAGGCCGCCTTCGTCCAGTGAGCGCTGGTTCGGAAACAGACCTTCTTCCCAGCCGGGCAGGAACACGGTCGCGAATTCAAGCCCCTTGGCGCCGTGCAGCGTCATGATGCTGACCTTCGCGGTGTCGCTGCGTTCTTCATTCTCCATGACAAGACTGACATGCTCGAGAAACGAGCCCAGGGATTCGAAATCTTCCAGAGCAACGACGAGCTCCTTCAGGTTGTCGAGGCGCCCCGGTGCATCGGGTTCCTTTTTGGCGCGCCACATATCGACATATCCGCTGTCTTCAAGAATTTGCCTGCAAACTTCCGCCGGTGCCTGTGTCGCTGACTGGATGCGCCACATCTCGAAGACGGATAGCAGATCGCCGAGTGCCTTTCTGGCCTGTGGGCGGAGTTCATCGGTTTCCAGGAGCGCTGCTATGGCGCGGGTCAGGGAAATCCGCTCGGCCCGGGCATAGGTATGGATGGTCTGCAGAGTGGATTTGCCGATACCGCGCGTCGGCACATTGACGATCCGCTCGAACGCGAGATCGTCGTCGGGCTGGGCGACGACACGCAGATAGGCCACGGCATCCCGGATTTCCTGCCGTTCATAGAACCGGGGGCCGCCGATGACCCGGTACGGGATGCCGAGTGTGATCAGCCGTTCCTCGAATTCGCGGGTCTGGAAACCGGCCCGCACCAGCACCGCCATGTCATTCAGCTTCTCACCCTTGCTCTGATAGGCCTCGATTTCTTCGCCGACCAGACGCGCTTCCGCTTCACCGTCCCAGACACCGCGGACACGCACCTTTTCACCGTCGTTGAGATCGGTCCAAAGCGTTTTGCCGAGACGGCCTTCGTTGAAGGTGATCAGACCGGAGGCAGCCGCCAGAATATGCGGTGTCGAGCGATAGTTGCGCTCCAGCCGGACCACGCGGGCGCCCGGGAAATCATCTTCAAACCTGAGGATGTTGCCGACCTCTGCGCCGCGCCATGAATAGATCGACTGGTCGTCGTCCCCGACACAGCAGATGTTGCGGTATTCCTGCGCCAGCAGCCTCAACCACATATACTGGGCGACGTTGGTGTCCTGATACTCGTCGACCATGATGTAACGGAATCGCCGCTGATAGGTTTTCAGAATATCGGGATGATCCTGAAACAGTTTCAGGCAGAGCAGCAATAGATCCCCGAAGTCGGCGGCATTCAGCGTTTGCAGCCGCGCCTGATAATCCTTGTAGAGATCCAGCACCTTGCCGTCGCCTTGTCCGGCTTCAGATGTGGGGACCTTGTCGGGCATGAAGCCCCGATCCTTCCAGCGCTGGATAATTCCCGAGATGGCCCGTGCGGGCAGCCGTTTTTCATCGATGTTGTGGACGTCGACCAACTGCTTGATCAGACGGACCTGATCATCGGCATCAAGGATCGTGAACTGCGGCGACAGGCCGACGGCTTCGGCATTGGCCCGCAGCATGCGTGCGCCGATGGCATGAAAGGTGCCGACCCACCAGCCTTCGACCGGTCTGCCGACCAGATGCGATACCCGTTCCTTCATCTCGCCGGCGGCCTTGTTGGTAAAGGTCACGGCCAGAATTTCCCCCGGATTGGCCCGGTTCTGCATCAGAATGTGACCAAGCCGGGTGATCAGAACCCGGGTTTTGCCGGTGCCGGCGCCGGCGAGGACGAGAACCGGCCCCTCAACCGCCTCAACGGCTTCACGCTGGCTGTCGTTCAGGCCATCCAGATACGTCGGCGCCTGCGTGGCTGCAGGCGGTGCGGTGCGGGGATCGTCATCAAGCTCGAAGGGATCGGACATATGCCGGTTATATCACGTGCAGAACGGCTGAAAACCGTCCGCATGGAGATATTATCGATGATTGAGTGTTATTGATTGTGTTCTTCGTGGCGCACTTTGAGCAGGGCGCGGTTATAGGCGGTCATGACGTCACGATGATGCACGCAGCCGGTAAAGACCTTGGTGTGCGGGTCGCGCAATACGGCGATATGATCCTCGCCGGTATCGCGCATGACCATCATGGCGGTCCCCAGGTTATCCCCTTCATTCAGAACCGGCGGATGCAGCCGGGCAACGTCGGCGGCGCGCAGCAGTTCATTGCATTCGGGATCGAACAGGGTGACACCGCAGTCCTGCAGGGTGATGGTGCCGTACAACTCGCCTGTAGGCTGGACAACGAAAAGTTCCCCGGTACTCGACGCGCTGAGCTTTTCACGAATCTCGGAGATCGGTGTCTCCATGCCGATGGTTTCCGCCGCGACGTTGGTACCGTGATCAAGAATATGGCGGACCTTGATGGCGTCGAGAACCTCGGCCTCGAATCCGTCACGAAGATCGACATTTCGCCGCCGCAGGGTCTCGGCAAAGAAAGAGGCGCCGAACAGATTGTGCGTCAGTTCCGTCGAAACCACGATGGCCAGCATCACCGCCAGTGACAGTTTATAGTCTCCGGTGATTTCAAATATGATCAGGGTTGTCGAAATCGGGGCGCCGAGGACGGCGGCGGCGACGGCGCCCATGCCGACAACGGTATACACACCGACGCCCGAGGCCAATTCAGGGAATACGTCGGCGGCGATCAGCCCATAGGACGAACCGACAGCCGCCCCCAAAACAAGCGCCGGCGAAAATACGCCGCCGGAGAAACCAAAGCCGAGACACAGTGCCGTCGCGAAAATTTTGGCGATGCCGATGGCGATCAACAGCTTTATCTCGAATTGTCCAAGGATGGCCCACTCAATAAAGCCGTACCCGACGCTCAGGATTTGTGGCAGCCAGATCGCGATCACGCCGACAATGGCCCCGGCGATGGCAGGTTTGATCCAGACCGGGATATCCACTTTTTCCGAAAGCTGTTGCGCCAGAAAGATGCTTTGCATCAGAACGATGGCGGCAACGGCGGCGACCACGCCAAGGCCGATGAAGGCGGGGAATTCCCAGAACGAGGTGATATAATTGTCGCCAAGCAGAAACGCTGATACTTCACCGAAATGGATATGCGACAGCGCCGTTCCGGCAACGCTGGCGACGACGATCGGGGCAAAGGTTTTGAGCGCGTATTGCCCGACGACGACCTCGGTCGCGAATAACGCGCCGGCAATCGGCGCATTGAAGGACGCCGATACCGCGGCGGCGACACCACACCCCAACAGCGTTCTCGACAGTGATCGGGACAGATGCAGCTTGCGGGCAATCAGGCCGGCCAGAGACGCCCCCAGGTGTACGGCGGGGCCTTCACGGCCGACGGATGCGCCAGTACCGATGGACAGCGCACTGCAGACGGCGGAGACGATACCGACCCTGGATGACATGTGCCCCGCCCGCATGGCCGAAGCTTCAACCACGTCTGCGACGCCCTGATTTCTTCCGCCGGGCATGAACTTCCAGGTGATAAGACCGACAATAAGGCCGCCGACAGCAGGAATGGTGATGAGTTTCCAGGGTTCAACGGATATGTCATAGCGTGCCAGCATGCTGGTGGTAATTCCAAAAGAGGAAACCTGCACGAACTGGATGGCTTCGCGAAAGACGATGACGGCACTGCCGGCAACGCAGCCGACAACCAGCGCCAGTCCCACCAGCAACAGATGCTCGTTGCGGACGGTCTTGCGAAGTGCGGACTGAACATGTCCGTATGTGAAACGCGATTGCGGCATAAGTGGCCCCGGCCTCTAAATTGAAGCATAGGCCTGAATTCCTTAAAGAAAAGGCTAACGCCGCTTTTTGTTTCAGGAAATCGCCGTGTTAGGTTTTCGGGTCAGTACTTGGCGGCGTCCAGAGAATACCCGGCCGAGCGCACGGTACGGATCAAATCCGCGTCCGATCCCGTGTTCAGGGCTTTCCGCAAACGCCGGATATGCACATCGACGGTACGAAGCTCGACGAAAATATCGCGGCCCCAGACCTTGTCGAGTAGCTGTTCACGCGAAAATACCCGGCCGGGCTTTTCCAGGAACGAGCGCAGCAGACGGAATTCGGTCGGCCCGAGCTTGATCGCCTTGCCGGCGCGCGTGACGCGGTGCGACGTGATATCCATTTCGATATCGGCGTAACTCAGCAGTTCGCCGGCCTGCTCCGGGTGGGCGCGCCGCAGCACGGCCTTGATCCGGGCGGTCAGTTCTGCCGGTGAAAACGGTTTGACGATATAATCATCGGCTCCGGTTTCCAGCCCGCGGATACGGTCGTTCTCTTCGCCCTTCGCGGTGAGCATGATAACCGGCATGCTGCGGGTTTCCGATTTCTGCCTCAACTGTCGGCAGATTTCGATGCCGGACACGTTCGGCAGCATCCAGTCGAGAACGACCAGATCCGGGATGTCGGTGTCGACGGCTTCCAGTCCGGCTTCACCGTCACGGGCAATCGCCACATCGAAGCCTTCGTTCTCAAGATTGTATCGCAGCAATTCGACGAGGGACGGGTCGTCCTCGACAATGAGTATGCGTGACGTTTCGCTCATTTTCTGTCTCTAACTCAGTCTTCACCACCGATAACGGTGTAACTCGATTGATCGTCCTTGGGGCGCGTTTCTTCAGGCAGCGAGCCATGGACGAGGAAATGTACATGTTCGGCGATATTGGTCGCATGATCGCCGATCCGTTCGATATTCTTGGCCACGAACAGAAGATGCGCACACGCCGAAATGCTGCGTGGGTCTTCCATCATGTAGGTCAGCAGTTCACGGAACAGACTTGTGTGAAGCGCATCGACCTCCTCATCACGCAGGCGTACATCCCGTGCCAGTTCTGCATCACGTTGAAGGTATGCATCCAGAACCGTCTTGATCATACCCTGAACGACGTTGCCCATGCGCGAAATTGTGCGGCTGGGTCCGACGGGTGGGGTCTGGGTGATGGCTACCGTGCGTTTGGCGATGTTTTTCGAGTAGTCGCCGATCCGCTCGATGACGCTGGCGATCCGAAGTGCGGTGATAACCACGCGCAGATCGTCAGCCATCGGCTGGCGCAGGGCCAGCATGGAAATCGTATGCTGGTCGACACTTTCCTCGATCGCATCGATACGTTTGTCATTGATGATGACCTTCTCGGCCAGTTCACTGTCACGCCGGACAAGCGCCTTGATGGCGTCGGCGAACTGGTGTTCCGCAAGTCCGCCCATTTCGGCCAACAGGTTGTCGAGCTGATTCAGGTCTTCGTCAAATCTGGAAACAATGTGGTCGTGTTCTTCGGGCATAACGCTATCCTTTTTGATCAGCCGAATCGTCCGGTGATGTAATCCTGTGTGCGTTGATCCTTGGGGGTCGTGAAGATTTTGCCGGTTTCGCCGACCTCGACCAGGTCACCCATATGGAAAAATGCCGTGCGTTGCGAAACGCGCGCAGCCTGTTGCATCGAGTGGGTAACGATGACGATGGTGAAATTGTCACGAAGCTCGTCGATCAGTTCCTCGATCCGAGCGGTGGCGATCGGATCAAGTGCCGAGCACGGCTCATCCATCAGGATGACCTCGGGTTGCACGGCAATTGCGCGGGCAATGCACAGACGCTGCTGCTGGCCGCCGGAAAGACCGGTGCCGGGTTCATCGAGGCGGTCTTTGACTTCGTTCCAAAGGCTGGCTTTGACCAGGCTTTGTTCAACTATGCTGTCGATTTCGTCCTTGCCGGTAGCGATGCCGTGAATGCGCGGGCCATAGGCGATGTTTTCATAAATCGATTTCGGAAACGGGTTAGGTTTCTGGAACACCATGCCGACGCGGGCGCGCAGGTGCACGACATCGATGGCGTTCGAATAGATGTCGGTGCCGTCCAATTCGATGGTGCCTTTGACGCGGCAGATATCGATGGTGTCGTTCATCCGGTTCAGGGTCCGAAGATAGGTCGACTTGCCGCAGCCCGACGGCCCGATCAGGGCCGTGACTTCATTCTCGTAGATATCCAGATCGACATCGAAAAGTGCCTGCTTCTCGCCATAGAAGACCTGTACGCCACGGGTGTGGAACTTGGTTTCGCGGGTTGCGCTCATGTCCCTCGCGGCCGGGGCCGATGTGGTGACGGAATTGCTCATATCTATTTCGCCCATAATCAGGGTATCTCCTACCAGCGCCGTTCGAATTTCTTACGTAACACGACGGCCAATGCGTTCATGAAAATCAGGAATGACAGCAGCACCATGATCGCCGCGGACGTGCGGGCAACGAAGGCGCGTTCGGGGCTGTCCGCCCACAGATAGACCTGGACCGGCAGCACCGTGGAGGGGTCGGTGATGCTGCCTGGAATGTCGACGATGAAGGCAACCATGCCGATCATCAGCAGCGGGGCTGTTTCGCCAAGTGCCTGTGCCATGCCGATGATGGTCCCGGTCAGAATCCCCGGCATTGCCAGCGGCAGCACATGATGCGTAACGACCTGCATGCGCGATGCGCCCAGACCAAGCGCCGCTTCACGGATCGACGGCGGGACGGCTTTCAATGCCGCACGGCTGGCGATAATGATGGTCGGCAGGGTCATCAGCGCCAGCACCATGCCACCGACCAGCGGCGCCGAACGCGGTAGGCCGAAGAAGTTGATGAACACCGCCAGACCAAGCAGGCCGAAGACGATCGAGGGGACGGCTGCAAGGTTGTTGATGTTGACTTCGATAATCTGCGTCAGGCGGTTCTTGGGTGCGAATTCTTCCAGGTACACCGCTGCGGAAACACCGATCGGGAATGACAGCAGAAGCGTCACCAGCATCGTAAACAGCGAGCCCATGGTCGCACCCCAGATGCCGGCAAGTTCCGGTTCGCGGGAATCCGCATTGGTGAAAAAGGTGGTGTTGAACCCCGACGTGATAGTGCCCTGTTCTTTCAGGGTGTCGAACCAAGTCATTTGTTTGTCGTTGACGCGGCGATCGGCTTCAGCGGTCGATTTGTTGATCACGCCTTTATTGTACAGATCGAAATCCGCAGAGACGGGCAGGTCGACTTCGATGGTTTGCCCAATCAGGGATGGATCTCCGGTAACCAGTTTCTGCACCTGGAAACTGGCGCCCGCGCTGAGGATTGCCGTCAGAGCCCGGCGGTCCGAGCGCGTCTTTACATCGGGGAATTCCGCAAGCAGGGTGTCGAAAACGATTTTCCGGTAATTGGCGTTGACCAGGGTTGCAGGGTCGCGATTGCCTGCAGGATCGATCACATCTTCCTTAAACTCGACATTGAGCTTGATGGTGGTTTCCGTGAATGCCGGCAGACCGCTCGAGATAATCGTCGTGAACAGGATGACGATGAAGCACATGGCAATGGCAATGGCACCGATGCCATAGGCGCGAAACCGGGTTTCGGCGGCGTACCGCTTCTTCAAGCCGCGTTTAACGGCTGCAGAAGCCTGGCTGGCACGTTCCCGTGCGGCCTGTTCATTTGCGCTTTTTTCTGTGTGTAATTCATTCATAACGGCATCAGTCATACTGCTCTCGGTATTTGTTGACC
Source organism: Rhodospirillales bacterium (assembly GCA_965227245.1). Lineage (GTDB taxonomy): Bacteria > Pseudomonadota > Alphaproteobacteria > Rhodospirillales > Casp-alpha2 > UBA4479. The sequence continues at coordinate 1,513,460 of OZ245728.1, forward strand.
ACCGCCATGGCGATGATGTTCAGGCAAAGGGTGACACAGAACAGCACCAGGCCCAGCGCAAATGCGGCAAGGGTTTTGGCGCTGTCGAATTCCTGGTCACCGACCAGTAGCGTGACGATCTGCACGGTAACGGTTGTTACCGCTTCGAACGGATTGGCGGTCAGATTGGCCCCGAGTCCGGCGGCCATGACGACGATCATGGTTTCACCGATTGCGCGTGAGATCGCCAACATGAACGAGCCGACGATCCCCGGCAAAGCTGCCGGCAGGATCACCCTCTTGATGGTTTCGGACTTGGTGGCGCCGAGACCGTAGGAACCTTCACGAAGGCTCTGCGGCACGGAATTGATAACGTCATCGCTGAGCGAGGATACGAACGGGATGATCATGATCCCCATCACCAGACCGGCGGCGAGGGCGCTTTCGGAGGAAATATCGAGGCCGAACAAGCCGCCCTGATCGCGCAGGAAGGGGGCGACGGTCAAGGCCGCGAAGAAGCCGTAAACGACGGTTGGAATGCCGGCGAGGATTTCCAGCAGCGGCTTGACCGTGCCGCGGACCTTGCTCGGGGCGTATTCGGCCATGTAAATGGCGGACAGCAAACCGATCGGTCCGGCAACGCACATGGCGACAAGTGAAATCAGCAGGGTTCCGGCGAACAGCGGGATCGCACCAAAGGCACCGCTGGCGCCGACCTGGTCTGAGCGCAGCGCCGTCTGCGGGCTCCATTCGAGACCGAACAGGAATTCGACTGGAGAGATTTTCTCGAAAAACCGCCAGGATTCGAAGACCAGCGACAGGACAATGCCGATGGTGGTCAGGATGGCGATGATCGAGCAGACGATCAAAATCGACATCATCGCTTTTTCGACCTGGTTGCGGGCGCGAAGCTGCGGCGCAATTTTGCCGCGTGCATAGGCCAGAGCGGCAATGCCGATAGCGAGAATGACCACGAACTGAGCCAGGGCGCTTGTCCGGCTCAGGCTGACGTAGTGATCGGCGGCGGCCTGCATAGCCGGGGTGATTTCACCCGATGTGATGTTGCCGGACGCGAGGTTGCGGATGTCGTTCATGATCAGCGACATCTGTGATGCGTCGGTATTGAGGAACTGATCGGGCAGACTGCTCTGGACCATGGCTTCGACGATTGGTGTCTGAAACACCGTCCACAGGCCGAGGATCAGCATTGTCGGGATGCCACACCAAAGCGCGACGAAATAACCGTAGTAATGCGGTCTGGAATGCAGCTTGTTCGCGGCGCCGCCAGCGCTGGCCAGAGAACGGGATCGTCCGAGATAAAAGCCGGCGATTGTGAGGACAGTCAGCGTACCAAGTACAAGCGTGAAGGACATTAATCTGACTTTCTACTGCGCTGAATAAGCGGAATGGACTTTAAAATTGAAAAACAAATAAGAAGATGAAGGGGGCCCCCGGGAAAATTCCGGGGGCCCTTTAACCTTACATCGAGATGTTGTTCACCATCATCTCGCCGTCTTTCTGGAACTTTTTGCGTTCCGCATCCGGCATCGGGATCAGGCCGCGGTCGGAGAGAACGCCGCCCGGACCGAACATTTGTTCAGCGGTAAAGGTGGTGACATATTCCTTGATGCCCGGGACTTTACCAACGTGTGCGCCCTTCACGTAGAAGAACAGCGGACGTGAGACCGGGTAGGTGCCGTCGGCAATGGTTTCGAACGTCGGGGCAATGCCGGCGATCTCAGAACCCTGCACCTTGTCGGCGTTCTGCTCGAGGAACGAGTAACCGAACACACCGAATGCATTGGGGTTGGCTTCAAGCTTGCGGACGATCAGGACGTCGTTTTCGCCGGCTTCAACATAACCGCCGTCTTCACGAACGCCGTGGCAGATCGCCTTGTATTTTTTCGAATCGGACTTTTTCAGAGCTTTGATTTCGTCAAAAGCCTTGCAACCACCTTCAAGCGCCAGTTCGGCGAAGGCGTCACGGGTGCCGGAGGTCGGCGGCGGGCCGAGCACTTCGATCTTGGTGGCCGGCAGCGAGCTGTCGACGTCTGACCACATCATGTTGTCGTTGTCCTTGAAGCCGCCTTTGCCATCGGGGATGGTCTTGGCAAGCGCCAGGAAGATCTGCTTTTTGCTGATCTGCATCGGCTTTGCGGTCTTGGCGTTGGCGAAGACGATACCGTCGTAGCCGACCTTGATTTCGGTGACGTCGGTGACACCGTTCTTGGCGCAATTTTCGACTTCGGATTTTTTGATCCGGCGCGAAGAATTGGTGATGTCCGGGTGCTCGACGCCGACACCGGCGCAGAACAGCTTCAGGCCGCCGCCGGAACCGGTGCTTTCGATGACCGGGGTTTTGAACTGGGTGGTTTTACCGAACTGTTCGGCGACGACGGTCGCAAACGGATAAACGGTCGAGGATCCGACGATACGGATCTGGTCGCGGGCTTCTGCGGCTGAACCGGCGATAACGAGGCCGGTAACAACGGCGATCCCGAGAAACTTACGATACATGGCTAACTCCTGCCTAATTGCGTTTCGGAGACGTCTCCGTGGAAGCAGGTACTCTTCACGTCCCAACGTGACCAAAGCACCCAATCACGGCGGAACCTATGCCCGGATCGCTTACAATATATGACAGAAAGGCTACAGTTTTATGACATAGTGCTATGTCTTTGTGGATAAGGCTTCAAGACGGTCAGGAGCGGTCAGATTCGTTCATTTCTGGGCTGTAAATCCGTGGGGATGTATACCGTGAACGTGCTGCCCTCACCGATCGTGCTCTGTGCCGATAAATGCCCCCGGTGGCGGCTGATGATGTGTTTGACGATGGCAAGGCCGAGCCCGGTGCTGCCGATCCCCGTATCCGCATTGCTGGATCTGGCTTCGTCGACACGAAAGAAGCGTTCGGTCAGACGCGGGATCAATTCCTTGGAGATTCCCGGGCCGTGGTCCCGAATGGCAATCGACACGCCGGCGCGGGCCGCGCCCGGGATCCGCTCGACGGCGCGGAGCGTAATATCAATGGGTTTGTTTTCTCCGCCGTATTTGATGGCATTTTCAATCAGATTGCGGAAGACCTGATGCAGTTGATCGGAATCGGCGATGACCTTGGGCAATTCCGGGGCGCGGTCGATATTGAAGGTAATACCGCGCGCCGCGGCTTGCGGCTCCAGCGCTTCCAGAACGTTATTAATCGATTGCACAGCATCCACGGCTTTGCGGGGCGGCACGTGTTCGTTGATTTCAACACGGGTCAGCGACAGCAGATCATCGATCAGGCGCGCCATGCGCTGGGATTCGCGGTGCATGATGTCGAGAAAGCGTGTCCGCGCCTCGATATCGTCACTGGCAGGTCCACGCAGGGTTTCAATGAAGCCGATCAACGCGGTCAGGGGTGAGCGCAATTCATGCGAAACGTTGGCCACGAAGTCGGCGCGCATTTCTTCGGCTTTCTTGGCTGCCGTGATGTCATTCAAAACCAGCGTAGCGACGGAGCTGTCGCTCAGCGGCGCATCGCTCAGTCGTTCTATCCGATAGGCCATTGAATGCGAAACCGGCACCGGCAGAGTGAATTCGCCTTCGGCGCTCGGCGCACCCTTCAACACCAGGTCCAGCCCGTCCAGCACGTTCGGGTGGCGCAGACTGAGGGCAAGGTCCCGGCCGACTGCATTGTTGCCGATCAGATCCAGGGCGGCCTGATTGGCATGCAGCACCCTGCGCTTGTTGTCGACGACAATAACGCCGGTCGGAATGCGGTCGAAAACGTCCTGGGAAATCAGCGTCATAGCCGTTAGAGCCCAACAGTTGGTGGAGATTGCTGCAGATTACGTCCCCTGGCGGCGGCGGATGCCGATGACACGGCCTTTCCCGGCCGGGGCCGTCAGCGTTCTATGATTACTATATATGTCACCGATGCGCTCCTGCACATGATCGATGAACGGGCCGACTTTCCGGGTCTTCAGGTTGACCTGCAGAATCATCAGCTCATTGGTGGCGCATAAGCTGTCATCCTTGCAGTTATGCATGCTGTGGAACAGATGCAGCCTTTTCTCATCATGGTCGAGGACCTGCGACGTCACATAGACCTTTTCGCCTTCCATGACTTCGTTGTCATAGGTGACGTGTGCTTCGGCGACAAATACAGAACTGCCGGTTTCCATTCGCAGCTTTTCGTCCATGCCGATTCTTTCCAGAAACGCATCGGTAGCATGATCAAAGATCAGCACGTAATAGGCGACATTCATGTGGCCGTTGTAGTCGACCCAATCGGGGGCGACGATTTCTTCCCAAAGGCGTTCCGGAGATGCGTCGGTCATGTTCCCTCACGTGTTAGGTGCCATTACCTGTTAGCGCATCACTGCACGCTTGTCGACGTGCGCCGGGTCCGGCACCATACGGCATGTTGGTTGTCGAACAATTGTCACGTGCCGTATTAAAGCCGGTAAACCTTGAACTGGCGCATGGGACATGCATTGCTGTTCGTGGCGCATCCGGCTCGGGAAAATCTCTTCTGCTCCGTGCCATCGCCGATCTGGACCCGGCTTCCGGCGCGGTTTCCCTGGATGGTCAGGACCGTAATGCCATGCCCGCGCATCAATGGCGACGTCAGGTGACGTACGTTGCCGCTGACAGCGGATGGTGGCTGGACAGGGTCGGCGCACATTTCGAACAGCCCGAGATTGCTGCCGGGTACCTGCTGCGGCTCGGTTTTCACGGCGATGTCATGTCGTGGCCTGTCAGCCGGCTATCGACAGGTGAGAAGCAGCGGCTGTCCTTGCTCCGGGCGATGGTGCAGGGCCCCAGCGTGCTTTTACTTGATGAGCCGACATCGGCGCTGGATCCGGACGCCACGTCGAAGGTGGAAAGTATCCTGCATGAGAAGTTACAGGCGGGTGTTTCGATCATTCTTGTCACCCACGATGCAGCGCAGGCAAAACGTATGTCGCAGCACCGCTTCTTGATGGCGGATGGGCGGCTTACCCCGGAGGCTTCATGACGTATATCCAGCTTACTTACATGGATATTGCGCTGGCGGCATTGCTGCTGACGGTGAACGCCGGACTATCGATCTATTACCGGCTGGGTACGGAAAAGCGGCTGCTCATCGCTGCTGTACGGATGGTGGTGCAATTGACCCTGGTCGGGCTGGCGCTGAAGGCGCTGTTCCATGCGGTATCACCGTGGCTGACCCTGCTGGTGGCACTGGCGATGGTTGCCTTTGCAGGGCGCGAGGCCATGGCGCGTCAGGAGCGGACGTTCATCGGTTTCTGGGGGTATGGGCTCGGCACGACGTCGATGCTGCTAGCCGCCGGGATCGTGACGATGTTTGCACTGCTGACCCAGTTGCATGCCGACCCCTGGTACGATCCCCGCTACACGATCCCCATACTTGGCATGATTCTCGGGAATACCATGACCGGCGTCAGCCTGTCGCTGGACCGGCTATTGGCGGAGGCAGATACGGGACGCGCACCGATCGAGGCCAGACTGGCTCTCGGCCATACGTTCCGAGAAGCCATGCAGCAGCCACTGAAAAGTGCCATGCGGGCCGGTCTTGTGCCGACCGTCAACGGTATGGCGGCGGCCGGGCTGGTGTCCCTGCCCGGGATGATGACGGGCCAGATTCTGGCCGGCGTCGACCCGGTTGAGGCGGTGAAATACCAGATTCTGATCATGTTCCTGATCGCCGGGGGAACCGCGCTCGGCGTTTTCTGTGCGACGATGATCGCTTTGAAACGCCTGACGGATCCGCGCCAGCGCCTGCGATTGGACCGGCTTAAGGTCGAATGAGGCCTGATTGATGGAAAAACACCGAAAAATCCCGGTTTTTGTTGGCCCACAGGGAGTCTGCGTTGTAAAAGCGCTGCACCTGATATTGAAGCCTTCAAGGAGACCGCGCGCAAATGGGTGATGCCGGTCGGGATATTTCTATGGTCGATGTTTCCGTTGTGGTTCCGGTCAAGGACGAGACGGAAAATGTTCTGCCGCTGATCGGTGAAATCGTCGCGGCGCTCGACGGCGTCTGCCCGTTCGAGATCGTCTATGTGGATGACGGATCGACGGACGGCACGCAGACGGTGTTGCTCAACGCCGGAAAGACTTACCCCTTCCTTCGTGTCGTTCGCCATGACGGCTGTTTCGGCCAGTCGCAGGCCATCCAGACGGGCGTCCGTCATGCCGCTGCGCCGCTGATCGCGACACTGGATGGGGACGGCCAGAATGACCCGGCGGATATTCCGGCACTGTTGAGACGTTTCGCCGACGAAGGCGGCTCTGCGGATGCACTGCTGATGATTGCGGGCTGGCGGACCAAGCGGAAGGATACATGGCTGAAGCGGATTTCATCGAAGATCGCCAATGCGGTGCGCGGCGGCCTGCTGGGTGATGCGACGCCGGATACGGGCTGCGGGCTAAAGGTGTTCCCGCGTGCCATGTTCATGGCCTTCCCCGGTTTCAATCACATGCACCGTTTTATGCCCGCCCTGACCATCCGCGCCGGTGGCCGCGTGGTCTCGGTCGAAGTCAATCACCGCCCCCGTGAACGCGGTCAGTCCAAGTATGGCCTGTTTAACAGGCTCTGGGTCGGTATCGTCGATCTGTTCGGCGTGATGTGGCTGAACCGCCGGGCCAACCGGGTGCGTGTGATCAACGATCTTTCCGACGAGTCACAATGACGCCGCGTATCGTTATCCGCTCCATATTGCTGTTTGCGCTGCTGATCGGGGTCGGAGCGGCACTCAAGCTGACCCCGCTCGGCAGTGTTCTCGATGAAGGCTGGATCGATACCTATGTCCGGGGGGAAGGTATCCGTGGCGAATTGATTTTCCTCGGTGCCGGTGCGCTGTTCACGGCCGTCGGTCTGCCGCGTCAGGCGGTCGCATTTATGGCCGGGTATGCGTTCGGTGTGGTTCTCGGGACGGTGATCAGTGTTGTTGCCGCAGCACTCGGATGCGTCATGACGTTCTTCGTGGCCCGGTTTCTGGCCCGTGATCTTGTCGCACACAGGTTTCCCGACAAGCTGCGGCGTATGGATGCGTTTCTCAGCGAAAACACCTTCACGACAACGCTGTTGATCCGCTTCTTGCCGGTGGGATCAAACGTGCTGACAAACATGTTGGCCGGGGTTTCACGGGCACACCCCGTCCCGTTCGTTGCCGGTTCCGCCATCGGATATATCCCGCAGATGCTGATTTTCTCGCTGGTCGGTTCCGGATTTGCCGTCGAGCCGGGGGCGCGGCTTGTTGTCAGTGTTATCCTGTTTGCCGCCTCAGGGGTGCTAGGGGTCTGGCTGTACCGCCGCTATCGCGATAGTCATAGGCTTCTGAATGCGGGCGTCGTGGATGCCAGCGATGTGGGAGCCAGCGAGGCGGCAGAGAAATGAAGCGTATCAATGTGCCCGTCTGGGCCAGTTGCTGGTTGATCGTCGTCGCGGCTGGTGTGTTGCTGCGTCCGCCATTGCCGGTCGATGAGACCCGGTATCTGGCCGTGGCCTGGGAAATGTGGCTGCGCGATGATTTTCTGGTCCCGTATCTGAACGGCGAGCCCTATCACCACAAACCACCGCTTTTGTTCTGGCTGATGACGGCTGGCTGGTCGGTATTCGGTGTCAACGACTGGTGGCCGCGGCTGGTGGCGCCGCTGTTCGCGTTGGCGTCGCTCTTTTGGACGGGGCGGCTGGCGTTGAAAATCTGGCCGGATGACGATGCAACGGCCCGGGTGGCGCCGGTCATTCTTGCCGGTGTTGCGTTCTGGTGCATTTTTCAGACTCTGACCATGTTCGACATGATGCTGGCCGCCTGTGCGCTGGCAGGGATTGGCGGCATTGTCAGTGCGTGGCGTACCGGTGGATGTGGCGGGTGGCTCGTGACGGCGTTGGCAATCGGTATCGGCGTGCTGGCCAAAGGCCCCGCGATCCTGCTGCATATCACGCCGGTGGCGTTGCTGGCACCTTGGTGGGGCCGCGCCTTACCGGGAGCACCCGACCTGCCGCTGATTTCGTGGCGGGCCTGGTACGGCCGTTTTCTGCTGAGTGTGCTGATCGGGGCGGCGATTGCGCTGCTGTGGGCGATCCCGGCCGGGATCAGGGGCGGTGAGGAATACCGCAACATGATCTTCTGGGGCCAGTCGGCGGGCCGGATCGTCGAAAGCTTCGATCATGCACGGCCGTTCTGGTGGTATGCTGTCCTTTTGGGACCATTGCTGCTGCCGTGGCTGGTCTGGCCCAGGTTATGGCGGGCTGTGCGTGAGAAGGGGGCTTTCGCCGATGGCGGATTTCGCCTGCTGGTTGCCTGGGTGGCGCCTGCGTTCATCACCTTTTCACTGATCTCGGGAAAGCAGCTGCATTATCTGCTCCCGGAGTTCCCGGCATTCGCGTTGCTGTTTGCGCGTCTGCTGGCTCAGCAGAACGCGACGGACGGTCGCCGTTTCGATGGGCTGATCGCGGCCCTGTTCTTTTTCGTGCTTGGCGCGGCCGCGATGCTGTTGCCGGACGACCCGACGTTCTTCGATGCACCGGAGTGGTTTCACAGGCTGGACAATCACTGGGGTTTTTTGATTGTCATTTCGGGTTTGTTTTGCTGGCACTTCACGCAAAGTACCGCTTTTCGGGGTGTTTGTGCCCTGGCGCTGTCAATGACGGTGCTGGTGTTCGTCGTGCATCTGACGGCACGTGATGCGCTCAGCTTTGCCTACGATCTTCGGCCCATCGCGCAGGGGCTAAAAAAGCTTGAAGACAAAGGCATCCCCCTCGGCAATTTCGGCACCTACCACGGGCAGTACCAGTTTCTCGGCCGTCTGACAAAGCCGATGACCGAGCTGGGTGTGGATGAGAAGATAACCGCCGCCTTCATCCGCGAAAAGCCGGAGGGAGTGATCGTCGCCTATTATTACCTGGACGAACTGCCTGAGTTTCCGGACGGAGTGACGCCGCTCGCAGAATTTCAGTTCCGAAGCTACGCTGTGTATTTCTGGCGCGCCGGACTGCTCAATCGCTATCCGGATCTTGCCGACCGGTCCTGATGGAGGTCGGGAGGGGCGCTTGACACGGTAGGGTATCTTCTCTACACCACTGGCACTCGCTTAAAGTGAGTGCTAACTCTTCAACGAAATTAAAGTTTTTCAAACCGTTACGGAGACGAATTCTATGAAATTCCGGCCTTTACATGACCGTGTCCTGGTTCGCCGCGTCGAAAGCGAACAGAAGACCGCCGGCGGCATTATCATTCCTGATACCGCACAGGAAAAACCGATGGAAGGTAAGGTTATCGCAGTCGGCTCCGGCCACAAGGCCGATGATGGCAGCGTGACCAAGCTTGACGTCAAAAAGGGTGACAAAATCCTTTTCGGCAAGTGGTCCGGCACCGAAGTCAAAGTTGACGGCGAAGACCTGATCATCATGAAAGAGTCCGACATTCTGGGCGTGATCGAATAATCGATCCCCGGTATCGACGGCACAAAAACAGACAGAACCCAAAAGGGGAATATTAATGGCTGCAAAAGAAGTAAAATTTTCCGCAGATGCCCGTGACCGCCTGCTTAAAGGTGTCGACACGCTGGCCAACGCGGTCAAAGTGACGCTGGGTCCGAAAGGCCGCAACGTCGTTCTCGACAAATCATTCGGTGCACCGCGCATCACCAAGGACGGTGTCACGGTTGCGAAAGAAATCGAACTTACCGACAAGTTCGAAAACATGGGCGCGCAGATGATCAAAGAAGTCGCGTCACGCACCAACGACGAAGCCGGTGACGGCACGACCACGGCGACGGTTCTCGCCCAGTCCATCGTTCGCGAAGGCGTGAAGGCGGTGGCCGCCGGGATGAACCCGATGGACCTCAAGCGCGGTATCGATCTCGCCGTGAATTCGGTGGTTGCCGATGTCAAGAAGCGCGCCAAAAAGGTGTCGACAAACCAGGAAATCGCGCAGGTCGGTACGATCTCGGCGAACGGTGACAGCGAAGTCGGCGACATGATCGCCTCGGCCATGGACCGCGTCGGCAACGAAGGCGTGATCACGGTTGAAGAAGCCAAGTCGCTGCATAGCGAGCTGGACGTCGTCGAAGGCATGCAGTTCGACCGCGGCTACACCAGCCCGTACTTCGTCACTAACGCCGACAAGATGACCTGCGATCTCGACGATCCGTACATCCTGATCCACGAGAAGAAGCTGTCCAGCCTGCAGCCGCTGCTGCCGGTTCTGGAAGCCGTCGTTCAGTCGGGCCGTCCGCTGATGATCATCGCCGAAGACATCGAAGGCGAAGCGCTGGCGACGCTGGTCGTCAACAAGCTCCGTGGCGGCCTCAAGGTTGCTGCCGTCAAGGCCCCGGGCTTCGGTGACCGCCGCAAGGCGATGCTCGAAGACATCGCGGTTCTGACCAACGGTCAGGTGATTTCCGAAGACATCGGCATCAAGCTTGAAAACGTGACCATCGACATGATGGGCCGCGCCAAGAAGGTGACGATCACCAAGGAAGAAACCACGATCGTCGAAGGCACCGGCAAGAAGAAAGACATCGAAGGCCGCTGCTCGCAGATCCGTGCGCAGATCGAGGAAACCACCTCCGACTACGACCGTGAGAAGCTGCAGGAACGTCTGGCGAAACTCGCCGGCGGTGTTGCCGTGATCCGCGTCGGTGGCGGTTCCGAAATGGAAGTGAAAGAAAAGAAAGACCGCGTCGACGATGCGCTGCACGCCACGCGTGCGGCCGTTGAAGAGGGCATTGTCGCCGGTGGCGGCACCGCGCTTCTTTATGCGACCAAGGCACTGGCCAAACTGGAAGGCGAAAACGCCGATCAGACCGTCGGTGTGAACATCGTTCGCCGTGCGCTGCAGGCGCCGCTGCGTCAGATTGCCGAGAACGCCGGTGCCGACGGCGCCGTCGTGGCCGGCAAGCTGCTTGACCAGAAGGACGTTGCCTTCGGTTACAACGCGCAGACGGACAAGTATGAGAACCTGATCAAGTCGGGCGTTATCGACCCGGCCAAGGTTGTCCGCACCGCGCTGCAGGACGCAGCCTCGGTTGCAGCTCTGCTGATCACCACCGAAGCCATGGTCGCCGACAAGCCGGAGCCCAAGGAAGCCGGTGGCGGTGCTCCCGACATGGGTGGCATGGGCGGTATGGGCGGCATGGGTGGCATGGGCTTCTAAGTCCATCATCATGCACGCACCGTACGGTGCATCCGATCGATCAAGGGGCGCTCTTCGGGGCGCCCCTTTTTCTTGGGGGGCGAAGGGGGGCGCCATGGTTCTCGGGGCCAATTGTAATGGACGGTCTATATCTAATGATTTAAACACAACCCGGTTCGTCCCGGCAGGGGCCGTATTTCCGAATGATCCAGCGGCTGTGTATTGACCTATTTAAACCTCCTTGCAGATCTGAACATCAACATGGTCGCCTATGCCGGTGCCGTGATGACGGTCCTCGGCTTAACGGTATTGGGGACGCAGCTGGTCAGGCCTGATAACGGTGGACCTGTCGTTGCCTTTGCAGCCGGCATGGGATTGATCACCGTACTGTTTACAGTATTCGGTACCCTTGTTTATGTGGATTTCAGATTATTGAGCGGGCTTGTCGGCGGGTTGGTTGTCCTTGCCGGGTATGTCAGCTTTCGGCGCGGCAGATTGCGGCCGCAGCTTTACCTTTTATTGATTGCCGTTATCACCGTTTCGGTTCTGGCGATCATCGTTTCAGGGCGGACCGCATCAGAGTGGGACGAGTTTTCGCACTGGCTGCATGCGGTTCGTTATCTTTTTGAAAACAACCGGTTCCCGGGTTCGCCGGAGGCAGCGCCGATTTTTTCATGCTGTGCTGCCTATCCTTATGGATGGCCGCTGCTGACGTATTTTCCATCCATGGTGTTCGGATTTGCGGAAAGTATTCCGGCCGTACTCAATGTTCTGATACTCGGACTGTTCGGTTGTCTGCTTGCCCAACTCGCGCAGCCGCAGGAACGTCATCCGTCAATCGCGCTAGTTGCGGTGGGTGTGCTTGGATCGACCCTGCTTGCACCGACCTTTGTCTCCAAACTGGTGTTCTCGACCTATGCCGACAGTATCACGGGCGTCCTCGTCGCCGTTGCGGCCTTTTTGGCCTACCGGATTAATCAGGCACTTGAAGAAAACGATACGACCGCATCGCAACTGTTTTTGGCATTGGCGCTCGTCGGCGCTGCATTGATCAGCACGAAGCCCGGGAATCTGGTTCTGCTGGCCTGCGTGCTTGGCAGCGGCGGCGTGCTGCTGCTACGAAACGGGTCTTGGCGAAACCTGAGATGGCACGCCCTGTCGGCGGTTTTCATACCTGCAATCGTATATGTTTTATGGCGGATGTTCGTCGGGGAGTATCTGAGCGGCCAGGAAATGGCCATCCAGGGCGTAGAGGATTGGCATGTTTCCCTGGTGCCGGACATCCTGTGGGCGATGCTTGTGGTTGCGGCGCACAAGAGCGGCTATTTCCTGATCATGGCGGTGATTTCGGTTTTGGCAATCCGGGGCCTGATCAAGATGCGCACCCGGATCGACCGATTGTCGGTGATCGTCGGTCTGCTTTTCCTCGGTTATAATGCCTTCCTGCTTTTTACGTATGTTGCGGTGTTCGGCGAGTATGACGCTTTACGCGTTGCATCGTTCTGGCGCTATAACACACATCTGGGGTTGTCCGGATCACTTGTCCTTTTCATGGTCATGGGACATCTCTGGGAGAGATTTATTGCGCACCGGCGTTGGTCGGCGAATCGTATTCTCCTCCTCCTGCCCTGTGCCCTGCTGGTGATTGCGCCGTTTGCGTTCCTGAAAAGTGTCCGCTTCGATATCGATCCGATGAAGACGTTCATCCGCGAGACGACCCGTGAATTGCCGTCACATTTGCCAGCTGATGCCAGTGTCGGTCTTTACGATCCGGAAGGGACCGGGGTGTCTGCGGTGATGGGTTTGTATGAATGGCAGGGTAAGCTGCAGTTCATCGGCAAGATCTCCGCCTTTTCAGGCGACAAAAACCTTGAATCGTTTATCAGTTCGAGCCGCCCTGACTATGTATTGGTTCTTTCCGGACAGCGCAACGTAAGCCACCTCCCGGATCAACCATCCGCAATGCTGCTGTCGCGTGAAAAAATTGGGCGGTCATTGCCGCTTTCCCATATCCTGGAGGGGACTTTCCAGACAGGTATCCATGATTAAATTTGCACAGTGAAAATGTTGATAACATTCACACTGGTCCGTGAATGACGCCGAGCTCTGCAACAACACTTCGATGTTGCAAAGCGGTTTGAAGAACTGAAAAAGACCTGTGCGCCGTTTCATGTGCGTCTCAATCCGGCTCAAGGGCCTTGATCAGCGCCGCATGGTCGAGGTCGCCGCCGCCGTTGGCGATCAGCCGGTCATAAAGATCGCGGCTGAGCGCAGTGGCGGGTAACGCGATACCCAGTTCGCCGGCAAGCTCCAGCGCCTGGTCCATATCCTTGCGCTGCACCGTGGCGCGGGCACCGGGGGTGAAGGTATCGTCGACCATGCGCTGGCCGTGCACCTCGAGAACGCGAGAGTCGGCGAACCCGCCGGAAAGGGCTTCGCGCACCCGGGCCGGGTCGACTCCGGCGTGTTTGGCCAGCGTCAGGGCCTCGGCGACGGCGCCGATGTTGAGGCCGACGATGACCTGGTTGGCGGCCTTGGCGACTTGTCCGGCGCCGACATCCCCGACATGTGTGATCTTTTGTCCGAGCACACCGAGGATGGGTTCGGCACGGGCAAACGCTTTATCCGTCCCGCCCGCCATGATCGTCAGGGTGCCGCCCTCGGCACCGATGGTGCCGCCCGAGACCGGTGCGTCGACATAGTCGCCGCCCATGTCTTCAACGGTTTTGGCGAAGGCGCGGGTGGCGGGGACCTTGGTGGTGCTCATGTCGATGACCAGCGTGCCCGGCGTCAACCCGGCGACGATGCCGTCCACCGGGTCCAGCATCACCTTTTCAACGGCAGGGGTATCGGTCAGCATGCAGATCACGATATCGCAGGTTCCGGCCATTTTGGCGGGGGTGCCGCCACGGTGCATGCCTTCGGCGGCCAGTTCATCGACGGACGGTTGGGAGCGGTTATGGACCCACATTTCCGCGCCCGCTTCGGCGAGATTGCGGGCCATCGGTTTGCCCATGAGGCCGAGGCCGATAAAACCGATTTTGTATCGCGCGAGTGCGCTGCCGGAGTCGTTCCTGGATTTATTCATGGATGAGTTCCTCGATTGATGGTTCGGCCGGTAAATGGTCAGCTCAAGGCATTGCTTGTGCGCCTGCGCCGGGGAGCTTAGATATCAGGGTCGCCGGCTTCAAGCATCCGGCGGATATTGACTGTTTCCAGGGAGTTTCATGGAACCGATCTTCAACGTCGTGCTGCCGGTCTTTGCGATCATCCTTGCGGGGTACGCCTGCGGGCGTTTCGGTGTGCTCGGCCCGGCCAGTTCGGAAGCGCTGAACAAGTTCGTCTATTTCGTTGCGCTGCCGGTATTGCTGTTCTTTTCCATGGCCCGGGTCGACCCGGACGTGATCCTGAATATGCCCTACCTGCTGGCCTTTGGGGCAGGAAGCGTGATCACCACGCTGCTTGGTGTCTTTTTTGCGCGCCGGGTGTTCAGGACCCGGTTGGCCGAACAGTCCATGTTCGGCATGGTGTCGATCTTCGGCAACACCGGCTATATGGGGATTCCGTTGTGTATCGTCGCGTTCGGCGAGGCCGGGGCCTTACCCGCGATTGTTGCCACGGTCTTTCAGACCATCGTCATGATCCCGTTCTATGCGGTGTTGATCGAGGCCGATCTGCGCGGCGAAAAAGGCATGAAGGCGGCATGGGAAGTCACCAAGTCACTGGGCCGGAACCCGCTGATGATCTCGTCGCTGGCCGGGATCGGCTGGTCGTTCACGGGGCTTGCGCTGCCGGCATCGGTGCAGACGTTCTGTGAAATACTGGCCCCTGCGGCGGGTCCGTCGGCGTTGTTTGCGATCGGCTTGTTCATGGTCGGCAAACCGCTGTTCTACGGCTTCCCGGAAATAAGTGCGCTCAGTGTGTTCAAGCTGCTGATCCATCCGGCAATCACGTATGTGTTCTTTATTTACGTCGTCGATGTCGACCCGTTGTGGCAGGCTGTCGGTATCCTGATGTCGGCGCTGCCGGCCGGTGCCTTGTGCTTTGTCGTCGCGCAGAACTACAACGTCTATGTCCAACGGACATCGGCGGCAATCCTGTTTACCACGCTGCTTGCGGTGATCACGCTTTCCGTGTTGTTCATCTCACCATTGATGAAGGTTTGACTAATATGATCGTTCGGGCAGGAAATTTGCTCATCGTTTTTGCCGTTGCGGCCTTTGTCGTGGCTACCGCCTGGTGGATAACGTTCTATCATGAAATCCTCGGCGACGAGTTCCAGATGGCGCGGGAGTGTTTTTACTGGACCTCCGACTTATGCAGCCTGTCGTCTCCGGCGGGTCTGTTCGCGGATGTGCCGGTTTATGATCCGGTTTTGCTGTGGGTATCCGGCGCCCTATTCGCCTTGGGGCTGTTCGTCCGCCTGTACGGTCTGGCGCGCAGCTAGTTTCTTCAGGAATCCCTCAGGAATCCCTCAGGAACGAACGGGTGATATTGATCGCGTCTTTCATGCCGACACGCTCCACAGTGACGTTCGGCGGAAACGCGGACTCGAGCCGTGTCGGCAGCTGCCGGTCCAGCATCACGAAGATGCCCTTGTCCGATGCGCGGCGCAAAAGCCTGCCGACGGCCTGGCTCAGTTTCAGCCGGGTCAGCATCTCGTCATAAACCTTGCCGCCGAAAGCCTTGCGGCGTGCCTTGTGCAGCAGGTCCGGGCGCGGCCACGGTACGCGGTCGAAGATCAGTAGTCTGAGCGAGCGGCCCGGCACGTCGACGCCGTCGCGGACGGCATCGGTGCCCAGAAGACAGGCGTGTTCCTCGGCCCGAAAGATATCGACAAGGGTGCCGGTATCGAGCGGGTCGACATGCTGCGCCAGTAACTGGATGCCGTGTTCCTCAAGCGGTTCTCGGATTCTGTTTTCGACGGCGCGGAGTCTGGATATCGCGGTGAACAGCCCGAGCCCGCCGCCGCCTGCGGCCTTGAACAGTTCGCGGTACGCGGCGGCGGTCTGCTCCATGTCGTTCTTTTTAACGTCGCCGATGACCAGCACCTTCAACTGCTTTTCATGATCGAAGGGGGACGCCTCGCTGGACAGTACGGGACGGACATCCAGGTGCCGGGTGCCGGTGCGGATTTCGGCAGCCAGCCAGTCGGCGTCGGGATCGCCGGTGCGGTCGGTCAGGGTTGCAGACGTGATGACGACACCGTGCGCCGGCTTGTAGACGGCTTCGGCCAGCGGCTGCGTCGGGTCGACCCAGTGCCGGTGAAAACCGACATCCAGATCGCGGCCCTGAATGCGCTGAATGCCAAACCAGTCGACGAAGGCCTCCGGTGTGTCGTCGGCAACGGCGTCGAGCATTGCCCGCCACGCCGTCAACTGGCCGATGGCCCGGCGCTCCAGGGAGGCACATACCGACTCGATTTTAGTCCGGGTCTGGGTTTCGAGGCTGTCGGCCTCATCGGCCAGAACCCGGTGCAAGGACGCCATCAGTTCGATCAACGGCCGCTGGATATCATTCAGATCGTCCCTGAGTGCCAGCGCGGCATCGGCCAGTCCGTCAATCGCCGGGTGCGGTTCGGCTTCCAGATCGTACGGTCCGTCGGCATCGCCGGCGCGGGCATAGACCTGATGGCGGACCAGAGCGAGTAACTTCTCGGTCGGGCCGTCGGGGCGGCCGTCGGTGATGCGTTGATGCCAGCCCGGACCGGCCAGGGCGCGTGCCCCGTGCAGGGCGGATTCCAGCGCACGTTCAGCCGTCTCGTTGCCGGCGATCAGCTCCTCGACCCGGGCCTTGAGGCCGCGAGAGCGGGACCGGCTGCCCCCTTCGGCGCCGATCAGCCAGCGCCTCAGCTCCGCCGTTTCCATGCCCGACAGGCGCGCCGAAAAGGCGCTGTCGGCGGCATTGAACAGATGATGCGCCTCGTCGAAGACATATCTGAGCGGCCGGTTTTCCGGGTCTGACGCCATGGCGGCATTGATTAAAACCAGAGCATGATTGGCGACGACGAGATCGGCGTGCCTGGCCCGCCGCTGGGTGTGCTCGATGAAGCATTTGCCGTAATGCGGACAGGCGGAATAAATGCATTCGCCCCGGGTGTCGGTCAGGTCCGTGGTCACTTCGCGTCCATACAGATGCGTGAGCCACGACGGAAAATCGCCCCCGACCATATCGCCGTCACGGGTTGCCCTGATCCAGCGTGCGATCAGCCCGAGCGCCACCGTATCCGGTCCGGCGGCAAGCTGTGCCCGGCCCAGAACCTCTTCATAGTTCAGCAGGCACATGTAATTTTCGCGCCCTTTGCGGACAACGATGCGTTCACGCTTCAGTTGCTGGTCCGGATACAGACGGTCGAGTTCCCCGTCGAGCTGGCGCTGCAGGTTCCGGGTATAGGTGGCGATCCAGACCGGGGCCTCGTTGTGTTCGGCCCAGACGCTGGCCGGGGCGACATATCCCAACGTCTTGCCGACGCCGGTGCCGGCTTCGGCGATGACCACGTTCGGCTCGTCCTCGGTATTTCGCGGCTGAAAGGCGGCAGTGACGGTTTCCGCATAGCGCTGTTGCTGGGGGCGGCGTTCGGACGTACGGCCGAGCAGCATGCCGAGGCGGGTCCGGGTTTCCGGCACCGACACCGGCAGGCTGCCGGGCGGCATTTCCCGCGGGCGGTCCTCCCAGTCCGGCAATCTGCGCCAGACCTGCATGGCCCCCCTGAGGGCAGAGGAATGCGGCGCGTCACCGCCTCCGAATCGGGCCAGCACCTGCGGTCCCCATGACCACCCGGCGCGGGCCATGTTCCAGGCAATATCCTTGGCATCCGGTGTGAGCTTGGCGAGATCGCCCAGCAACATGTCAGCCGCCGTGAACAGCATGGCCGCGGTCTGTTCTGGGCCTTCGGGCAGGGCCAGCCCCAAAGCCTGCGCGATCCCGCCTGGAGTCGGCAGACAGAAGACGGCGGGCCGGACGAATGCAAAAAGCTCAAGAATATCATAGGCTTGAAATGCACCTGCGCGGACCGCCGTTGCCGTCAGGCGGCGGTGGCAAACCAGCGGCATCGTGCCGTCACGAAGCCTGGCATGGGTCTCGCGATGGCTGATGGTTTCGATTTCACCGTCCCGGCTGAGCCAGGTCGCCGTTCGCGATCCGGCCACCAGCGCGGAGGAATTTTCAAATTCTGGGTGGCTTGTCAGGGTCTCGTCATTCATGGCGCGGAGTATAAGGGGCGGAAGGGGGCCTGTCCCTCCTGCTGTCGTATTCTTTTGGCGTTCAACCGGGGTTCCGGCATAATCCGTTAAATTCGGAGGAGACGTAGACATGGCCGATAAAAAACCGGAAATCATCAACAACCCCAATGCGCCGGAAATCTATGCTGATCGAACGGCAAGTGTGTCCCTGCGCGGCAATGTTGCCAGGATTTCCCTTGCCAGTGAGCGTTCCGGCGCAGATCCCAAGAATCCGGAATCCGTGATTTCCGGTCATCTGGTGATGCCGGTACGCGGTTTTATACAGCTTTATGCCCAGATGCAGAGCGTGGTAAAACAGATGGAAGAAAGCGGCATGCTACAGGCCAAAAAGGCCCCCGCGGCGGGGAAAACGGCTTCCAAGGCCGCCTCGAAGTCCCCTGCAAAGAAAAAATCGGCTGCTGCCGCAAGCCGAAGCAAGCGCAAGAAAAGTTGATCGGATTGCACGTTTTAGGTTCTTGAAACTCGCCGCGCATCGGCGTATCGATAGCGAAGACAATACTGTGCTGTACGGAGTAAAAGACGGTGCTCAGAAGAAACAAGAACGGGATCGAAGTCGGGGACAAATTCGTCAAGACCGATGACCCGAAAACCGTCTGGGTGGTTGCTGGCCGTGGCAGTTCCGTTGCGCCTATGCCGCATTTCCAGGTGGTTCAGGAAGGCTATTACAGCCGCATGCGAACGCTTGCGGAAAGTGTTCTGCTTGACCCTGATTATTATCGCCGTATTTCCGAAAACTGAGTTTCCGGCTTTTGAGATTGGACCGTCGCCAATAGCCGCTTAATGCTGCTAACATTGTCGCATGGCAGATCAGCAGCCCCCTTCCGAACACGATCCGAGAGAAAAAACCGACCGCCGTGGTGATGACCGCCGCGATCAGCAGGACCGTCGTCAGAAAAATCTGACGGCGGCCGACGTTCTTGGCTGGGACGGGACGGAGCGGCGCGGTGAAGACCGCCGTGCGGCCCGGGAACGCCGGCTGGAAGAGCGCCGCCAGAAAGATGCCGAATGGGAAGTCGATGCCATCGACAGCTTCTGGCCGATGGATGACCAGGCCCGTGCCGACCACGAACGCCGTCAGGAAGAACGCCGCGAACGTGATCGCCGAGCCCGTGAACGGCGCAATACTCAGGCCAATCCTGATGACGTGCCCGGCTGGGACGGCGGGGACCGGCGCGAGGGGGACCGGCGTGCGCTTGAGCGAAGAGATCTGGAACGCCGTATCCGTGCCGCTAAAATCGCCGACAGCGGCGAAAATCCGGGGGTGTAGGGACCTGCTCAGCTACTCCCCTGTGAGATTTCAAATCTTCAGAGATGTCAAACTTTCGGCGTATACCCCAGATTAGGCGCCAGCCAGCGTTCGGTCTCTTCGACGGACATGCCCTTGCGCTCGGCATAGTCGGCGACCTGATCCGGGCCGATTCGGCCAATCCCGAAATACGTACTCGATGGATGCGAGAAATAATATCCTGATACCGCCGCCGCCGGTAACATGGCAAAGCTCTCGGTCAGTATGATTTCCGCGTTTTCTTTCGCGTTCAGCAGATCGAACAGAATGCCTTTTTCGGTATGATCGGGACAGGCCGGATAGCCTGGCGCCGGTCGGATACCGTCATAGGTTTCCTTGATCAAGGCGTCGTTATCCAGGTTTTCATTTGCGGCATAACCCCAGAACTCCTTGCGCACCCGTTCATGCATCCGTTCAGCGAAAGCTTCCGCAAAACGGTCCGCCAGTGCTTTGAGCATGATGGCAGAATAATCGTCACCGGCCTTTTCGAAAGCTTTCACCCGTTCGTCGATGCCGATCCCGGCGGTGACGGCAAACGCCCCGATCCAGTCCTTCACACCGCTGTCGGCAGGGGCAATGAAGTCGGCCAGACACATGTTAGCGCGGGTCCCGGACTTCGGCATTTGCTGGCGCAGGCAATGCACGGTGGCAATCGGGGCGTTCTCGCCGTCGACACCAAAAACATCTATATCGTCACCGTTGGCATTGGCCGGCCAGAAACCGATCACGGCACGTGCCGACAGCCATTTCTCGGCGATGATTTTTTCTAACATGGAATCCGCATCGGCCTTAAGCGATCGCGCCGCTTCACCGACAACGTCATCCGTCATGATCCGGGGGTATGTCCCCGCCAAATCCCAGGTGCGGAAAAAGGGTGTCCAGTCGATGCGTTCGACCAAATCCGAAAAGTCGTACGCATCGAATGTCTTCAGGCCCGTAAACGTCGGCTCGGGGGGCGTGGTATTGGCCCAGTCGATCTTGAAGGGATTGGCGCGGGCATCTTCGATCGCGATGATATTGCGGGCACTGTCCTGCCCGCCGTGCTTGGCGCGGACGGCTTCGTATTCCTGGGCGATTTCCTCGACCAGTGCATCACGGCGCGTCTCGCTCAACAGCCGGCTGGCGATCCCGACGGCACGCGATGCGTCGAGCACGTGGATCACGGGGTGATCGTAATTCGGCGTGATCTTGACGGCGGTATGCGCCTTGGATGTGGTTGCGCCGCCGATCAGCAGGGGAATATCCAATCCGGCACGCTGCATTTCGCGGGCGACGGTGCACATTTCCTCAAGACTGGGCGTAATCAGTCCTGACAGGCCGATCATGTCAGCTTTCTCAGCCTGGGCGGTTTCGATGATCTTGGCATACGGCACCATGACGCCAAGATCGACTACATCGTAGCCGTTGCATTGCAGGACCACGCCGACAATGTTCTTGCCGATGTCGTGCACGTCTCCCTTGACGGTTGCCATGACGATCTTGCCCTTGGTATCACCGGCTTTCTTTTCGGCTTCCAGATACGGTTCCAGGTGGGCGACTGCCTGTTTCATGACCCGTGCGGATTTGACGACCTGCGGCAGGAACATGCGGCCCGATCCGAACAGATCGCCGACCACGTTCATGCCGTCCATCAGCGGCCCTTCGATCACATCGAGGGGTTTGTCCAGAGCGATGCGAGCTTCTTCGGTATCATCGACGATATATTCGGTAATGCCGTGTACCAGTGCGTGTTCAAGACGGCGTTCGACGCTTTCCTCACGCCATGACAGATCCTCGGCGCGGCCTTTGGCGCCGGATTTGGCCTGATCGGCGATCTCAAGAAGCCGTTCCGCAGCATCCTCGCGGCGGTTCAGGACAACGTCCTCGACACGGTTCCTGAGTTCCTCGGGGATGTCTTCATACAAGGCCAGCTGACCGGCGTTGACGATGGCCATATCCAGTCCGGCACGGGTTGCATGATAGAGAAAGACCGCGTGCATGGCTTCGCGCACACCGTTGTTGCCACGGAACGAGAACGACATGTTGGAAAGTCCGCCCGAGGTCTTCACGTGCGGCAGGTCTTTCTTGATGGTCTCGACGGCGTGGATGTAATCCTTCGAGAAGTTGTCATGTTCCTTGATCCCGGTGGCGATCGGGAAAATGTTCGGATCGAAGACGATATCCTCGGCGGCAAACCCGGCTTTCTCGGTCAGCACCTTGTAGCTCCTGGTGCAGATTTCGATCATGCGATCATAACTGTCTGCCTGGCCGTCCTCATCAAAGGCCATGACCACGACCGCGGCGCCGAATCTTTTGGCCTCGCGGGCATGGGCGATCATTTCCGTTTCGCCTTCCTTGAGGCTGATCGAATTGACGATGGACCGGCCCTGCAGACATTTAAGCCCGGCGATGACGATTTCCCACTTGGAACTGTCGACCATCACCGGGACCCGGGCGATGTCCGGTTCCGAACCAATCAGATTGACGAACGTGCGCATGGCGTCTTCGCCGTCGAGCATGGCATCGTCCATGTTGATGTCGATGATCTGGGCACCGTTCATGACCTGCTGGCGGGCAATGTCGACGGCTTCGGCATACTTGCCGTCACGGATCAGGCCGGCGAACTTGATCGACCCGGCAACATTGGTCCGCTCGCCGATGTTGACAAACCCGGTCACGTCATCGAACCGCAATTGCTCGAGACCCGACAGACACATGGTGTGGTCGTGCTCGGGTAGGGGGCGGGGCGCGTGCTGCTGGACGGCATCGCGGATGGCTTCGATATGATCCGGCGTGGTGCCGCAGCAACCGCCGACAATGTTGATCAGGCCGGATCTGGCGAATTCGCTCAGGTGTTCAGCCATGTGCTCCGGGGTGTCGTCATAGCCGCCGAACGCATTGGGCAGGCCTGCATTCGGATACACGCTGACGTGGGTATCGGCAATATCGGCAACCGCCTTGATGTGGGGGCGCATATCCTCGACACCCAATGCGCAGTTGAAGCCGACGGCCAGCGGATCGGCATGCCGTACGGATTGCCAGAACGCTTCCGGTGTCTGTCCCGAAAGAGTGCGTCCCGACGCATCGGTAATGGTGCCGGAAATCATCACCGGCCAGCGGCGGCCCTGTTCTTCGAAATGGCGCAGGATGGCATAGATCGCGGCCTTGGCGTTCAGGGTGTCGAATATCGTCTCGACCAGCAGGATATCGACGCCGCCGTCGGTCAGCCCACGGATCGCTTCGGCGTAGGTTTCCACAAGATCGTCGAAGTGGATATTTCTGAAGCCGGGGTCGTTGACGTCCGGCGAGATCGACGCCGTGCGATTTGTCGGGCCCAATGCCCCGGCCACGAACCGGGGACGGTCCGGCGTTTCTTCGCTGATCTGGTCCGCCGCTTCCCGCGCCAGGCAGGCACCGAAATAGTTCAACTCGTAAGACAGCGCTTCCATGCTGTAATCGGCCTGCGAGATGCGGTTGGCATTAAATGTGTTGGTGGCAAGGATATCCGCGCCAGCACGCAGGAACCCCAGGTGGATGTCACGGATGGCGTCGGGCCGGGTCAGGGTCAGCAGATCGTTGTTGCCCTGCAAATCGCTCGGCCAGTCGATGAAGCGCGTACCGCGAAAGTCATCCTCTTTCAGTTCGCAAGCCTGAATCATGGTGCCCATGGCGCCGTCGAGAACGAGAATCCGGTTTTCCAGATGCCGCTTCAATTCTTCGCTGCGGTCATCTGCCGGCTGGGCAGGCATGCTGCGCGACGGTGTCGGCGTCGCATCCATACGCTTTGCCGGCGGGGTCAGGTTCGGCGCGTGGTGATGCGGATGGGAGCAGGTCATATGAAACTCTTTTCGTTTGTTGTTGTTATAAGGTCAGGCCGTGAGATGCTTGCGGACACCCATGATGTGGCAGATCGCGTAACACAGATCTGCACGGTTCATGGTGTAGAAATGAAACTCGTTGATGCCGTTGGCATGCAGCACGCGGCATTGTTCGGCGCACACGCTGGCGGCAACGAGCTTGCGGCTCTCGGCGTCTTCGTCCAGTCCGTCGAACAGGCCGTGCATCCAGTCAGGCACATTTGCGCCGCACATAGCGGCAAACTTTGCGGTCTGTTGAAAATTGGTCACGGGGATGATGCCGGGCACGATGGGGATGGCGATCCCGGCGCTGCGGGCCCGGTCCAGGAATCTCAGGAAAACTTCCGGATCAAAAAAGAACTGGGTGATGGCGCGGGTGGCGCCGGCGTCGATCTTGCGTTTCAGATTGTCGAGATCGGCTTCGGCGCTCAGGGCCTCGGGGTGGGTTTCCGGATAGGCGGCGACGGAAATTTCGAAATCGGCGACATTCATCAGGCCTTTGACCAGATCGGACGCGTAATCGTATCCGCCAGGATGCGGCTCGTAGCGGGCGGCACCCGCAGGCGGGTCACCTCTGAGCGCGACGATATGGCGGACACCCGCTTCCCAATAGGCGCGGGCGACATCGTCGACTTCCTCGCGGGTCGCGCCGACGCATGTCAGATGTGCCGCCGGGGCCATGGTGGTTTCATCGGCAATGCGGGTCACGGTGGCATGGGTCCGTTCGCGGGTTGTGCCGCCGGCGCCGTACGTCACCGAGACATAGGACGGGCCGAGCGGCTCCAAACGCTTGATCGCCTGCCAGAGCGTTTCCGCTGCGGCGTCGGTTTTCGGCGGAAAGAACTCGAACGAGACCGACACATCAGCGGGCAGGGGCGCCGCAATCATCATCGCCGGCGATGGCGGGCGGCCGGTCCTGGAGACGTTCATAATGCGCGGGTTTTCCACGTTCTTTTCCTTGTCGATACGGTGAATCATTGAGCGGCGGCCTTTTCGGCTGAAGGGTCGATTTTGTGGGCAGACCAGATGACGACCGTCAGGGGATTCCCTTTCAGATGCTCGATGTCGTCCAGCTTCAGCCCGGCTTCGGCAAAGGCGGCATCAAACTCGAAATCGGCAAAGCCCAGCCGGCGATGCTGGTAGGTGCGGCGCAGGTCTTCCTCGTCATGGGGGGCGAAATCGGCGATCAGCATGCGCCCGCCCGGGCTCAGCATACGGCCGGCCTCGACAATGGCGGCAGTGACGTCATCGACGTAATGCAGAACCTGATGGAAAAGGACGGTATCAAACTCGGCATTGTCGTAGGGCAGGGAGTACAGATCCCCCTGACGGACCCGGCAATGTGCCAGTCCGTCGGCTTCGAGAGTGGATCGCGCCACGGCCAGCATGTCGCGCGACATATCAATGCCTTCGCCACGCTCAACCCGGTCTGCAAACAGGCCCAGCATGTCGCCGGTGCCGGTCCCGATATCCAGCATGGCTTTTCTGGGATTACTGCCGAACAGTCGCTCCAGGGTCTTGTTGACTTCCTTCTGGTCGACATGCATGTCGCGTATTTCGCCCCAGACCCGGGCGTTGGCGCTGAAGAAGGCATCCGCCGCTTCGGCACGTTCGCGTTTCACGGCGGCGAGCCGTTCACGGTCGCGCTGGAAGGTAATGTCGTCATCGGGGATATTGTCGATCAGGGCGCTGAGGATGCCGTGCGCCTTGCCGGTGCTGTCGATCCGGTAGAATACCCAGCTGCCTTCGGGGATCCGTGCCAGCGCACCGGCTTCGGTCAGCAGTTTCAGATGCCGGGAAACCCGGGGCTGGCTTTGACCCAGAATGCGCACGAACTCGCTCACCGCCAAATCGCCCCCGGCGCGGCACAGCGCGACGATGCGCAGCCGTGTCGGCTCAGCAAGGGCTTTCAGCAGTAGAACGGTCTGGTTCATATCAATCCTCAATCTCAATAATGAATAAAAGATATAAACATATCTTTATGTCAACAGAAAACATGATCCTGCCGGGTATGCCGGATACCAATCATTAACGATCCGGACGCTAGTCTCGACGCGGGTTGCCGGAAATCCGGCGGTGATGACTGACGAGGTGGGTTGTGGAACGGATTCTTCAGAGAAAACGTGTAGACGCCGAAGCATGCAGGGCGTTGCTGGCAAAGCGGCGCAAGCGCTGGCTGGGCGATACAGGTCAACCGGAGAAAGGGCCGGAAGGGGAAAAGCCGGCCCGGATGCCGCAATCGCGGCCACGCAGGACCGTCGTATGATGCGGCAGCGATCCTGCATACATATGCTGTTTTTATGTATATTATTCGTTTTTGGCTGCGCAACGCCGCCACCTAAAGCCGATTTAGAGGCATATAACGCGTTTTTAGAGACCAACGATCCGCTCGAGCCGTTGAACCGTTCGGTCTTCACCTTCAACCAGTTTGTCGACAAGCTTCTATGGCAGCCGGCGGCGCGGACCTATCGCGACGTGGTGCCGTTGTGGGTGCGTCAGCGCATCGGCTCGGCACTGGACAATCTGCGCGCCCCGGTGATTTTCGTGAACGATGTGCTGCAGGGCGAGATGAACCGCGCGATGACGACCCTGGCCCGGTTCTCGTTCAATTCGACGCTGGGGATCGCCGGCCTGCACGATATCGCCGCCGACATGGGGCTGAAACAGCACGACGAAGACTTCGGCCAGACCCTCGCCGTCTGGGGCTCGACGCCGGGGCCGTACATCATCCTGCCGATCCTTGGCCCATCAAATCCTCGTGATGCGGCGGGTCGGGTCGTCGACTATCTGCTCGACCCGTTCAATGCCTGGGCCGACAATACCGGCCGCGAGAATCTTGCGTATGCGCGCACGGGCGTTGCTTTGCTGCATGCCCGCGCCGGCCTGCTCGACGTCACCGACGACCTGGAGAAGAACGCCATTGATCCATATGCGGCGACGCGGAGTATTTATAGACAGAACCGGGCTCATGCGATTAGCAATGGCAACGCCAACGGTCCTGCTGTATTGTCGGCGCCGTCTGATTTTCCATCACTGGATGATCGTGTCGACAGCAACACGCTTTCAGGGAAGCCGTGAATTGAGAGTACTTTCAGGTATGCAACGTTCCATTTTGGGCCTCATCGCCCTCCTTATGGTGTCCTTTACCGCCGTGGCCCATGCCGACGGCCTGGAAGACGGCGCCACCGCCTTTATCAAGGCCCTTGAGCAGGAAGCCGTAGAGTCCCTGACCGATCCCGCCAAGGCGCGTCCGGAGAGGGTCAAGGCGTTCCGCCAGCTGTTCGAAGAGAAGTTTGCCGTGGCAGTTATCGGCAAGTGGACGCTCGGGCGCAACTGGCGCCGGGCCAGCGCAGAGGAACAGAAGGAATTCCTGCAACTGTTCGAAGACCTGATGGTGGCGATGTACGTCGACCGGTTCGAGAACTATGCCGGTGAAAAGCTGCATATTCTGAAGACATCTCCGGTCGATGAAAACCGCGCCACGGTCTATACGGAAATCACCCGGCCCGATGGAACGGACGGCAAGCCGATCAGCGTACTGTGGCGGGTCGGCCGTCAGGGCGACATATACAAGGTTCTCGACGTGGTGATAGAAGGCGCTTCGATGAGCATCACCCTGCAAAAGGAATTTGCCTCGATCATCAAGAATACCGGCAGTGTCGGTGGCCTGCTTGAAGAACTGCGTAAGAAGACAGCGGAACTTAATCCTTCCTGATTCTTTTTATTCTCAGGGATTTACACGCCCTTTTAGAGGGTCATCAATTATTCAATTGAGAATTATTGTGGATTCGCTATCCTTAGTGGACGTGCACAGTCGTGAGTTTTTCTGACCACCCGTTTCCACGGCGAGCCCAGTTACTTCCCGACATAGTGAACGTTACCCCGGAGTCATGCAGTGGTTGCAGCTCCGAAGAAGTTGATGTCGTGAAAGGGAATTATCATGGCGAACGGTACCGTAAAATGGTTCAACCCGACCAAGGGATACGGCTTTATCGAACCCGAGGATGGCTCGAAGGACGCCTTCGTGCACATCAGCGCGGTTCAGCAGTCGGGCCTTGCGGGACTGACCGAAGGCCAGAAAGTCAGCTACGAGCTGGTTGAAGGCCGCGGCGGTAAAATGGCCGCCGAGAACCTCGAAATCATCGAGTAAGACGACGCTGAATAACGAATAATACGGGGCGCGCGCACGTAAGCCGCACCCCGGGCCGTCCCGGACGGCAAATTCTCACGAACGGTCAACCCGGACGAGGTTTCCTCACCGCGGATGCCGTTCGGTTTCTTTTTTTCAGGGCAGCATTCACAACGCCGCTAGTGTGAGTCCGTTTGTTTGAACTCTCTGTCGGCAAGCCGTTTCATGGTAAGGGGGATGGCGTGTGATGACAGGGTGTGAGAAGACAGGGTGTGTGTTGAGATGGCGTGCGAGGCAGTGTCACGATGACCACCGGAATGTCATATGAAATGATCGATGAAGGCGACGGCCTTGTGTTTCGGATTTCCGGCACGGTGACGGCGACGGGCATGATGGACGCGACGGTTGCCGGGTGGCGGCACCCGTCGTGGGACACGATACGCTATCAGATCTGGGATTTTTCGAAGGCCGCCGATATCCGCATCGACAACACCAATGCGCTGGCTTTCGCGGATATGGAAATCAGCGCGAAACGGAACAGGATACCGATGCGCATCGCCTCGGTGGTTGCAGATGAAAAGATGAGAAAAATCTGCGAACGCTTTGCCAGACAGGTCGGCAGCGACTGCATCTCCGCCGCCACGTTCCTGGACGAGGAAGACGCGCGAAAGTGGATCGCCGAGGGCGACAAGTCATAATGTGTCAGGCATGGCAATATCGATAGCAGTAGAGGTGGCGTTAATGTTCGCGGCGCCTGTCGGTATTTAATAATGACAAGCCTTCACCAACCCGGCCAGCATCCATCAGGTCTCTGATCTTGACCCTAGGGCCCATGCAGTTCCCGCAGGTTGAGGAAGAACACCAGCCCCCCGATCAGGAGATACAGCAGGCTGCTGCCGCTGAAGATCATCGTCATGGTGAAAACGGGCGTCCCCTCCTTTGACGTCAGGCAGGTGAGCAGGGAAACAACACCGAAAATCAGCCCGGCGACCCATGCGGCAATTCCGAAATTGGCGACCCAGGCGGCCAGTCCGGCCAGATAGAAAATAACGATCACTAAAGCGGATATTCTGTAAATACTCATCGTCAAACTCGTATCGATTAAAGCAACATGGCGGCAAACTTACCCTGCTGCAGCAATCGACACCACCAACGCATTCTGATTGATGGTTTGTGGGCGTATTGATTGCTTTCTTTGGGGCGGGACAAGGACTGCAAGCCGCGTCATCAGCGTCCCGGCAGGCACACCCGCGATCAAGGATGCGAAGACCTATTTCCGGTTTGCGGCTATGAAGGTGACGTGTTTCTTGAGCCGTTCGATGATTTCAGGCGGCGGTGAGGACTTGAGGATATAATCCTGCGCACCGGCCAGCCGGGATTCCCTTTTGACTTCCGGATCATCGACGGCCGTCATCATGATGACGAACGGGTTTTTCATGCGGCCGTTGATTTCTTCGAGGGCGAGATAACCGTTCATGTCCGGCATCAGGATGTCCAGCAGGATCAGATCCGGTTGAAGTTCCAGAACTAGATCCACGCCGGCGCGGCCGTTTTCCGCTTCGCCAAGCACTTCGACATCCAGATAATCAAGGATTGCGCTCAACGTCATGCGCATGACAGGGGTATCATCAATGATAACAGCGCTAACGGGGGTGCTCACTTGATTTGCTCCCTGATGATGGAAAACGTCTGATCCAGAACCTGCTTCAGGTGCGGCACCATGGGCTGGATGTCGGCGATATCCTTCTCATTCTTCAGAGCGTGTTCGATATCGCTGGCCAACTGGCTGACCTGCGTTGCACCCATTGTTGCAGCGACCCCTTTCAGGGAATGTGCTGCAAGCTTTGCTTTTTCAAGATCATTTTCTGCAAGAAGCCGGTCAATATTGTCGGCTGCGGACGAGAAATCCGACACGAATTTATTCAGAAGCTTTGCAATTTTCTCGTCAGGCAACGGCAGCCGCTTTTTAAGGGCTTCCAAACTGAAGACCTCAGTCTCCGGTTCTGGCGGGCAGTCGGCGGCGGATGCTGATCCAGCTGCCGGGCCGGATGCGGCAGACCACTTTTTGATTTTGCCGACAAGCTCGCGGGCATCGACCGGCTTGCTTATGTGATCGCACATCCCGGCATCGGTGAAGCGTTTTTTCTCTTCATCAAGAGCATGGGCCGTCATGGCGATGATCGGCAGGTCTGTAAAACCGAGTTCGGTAATGATCTTCCGTGTTGCAGCGACGCCGTCGAGTTCAGGCATCTGGATGTCCATGAGAACAAGGGCGTAATAGTCTTTTCCCGCTTCGCGCAGTTTCTCAACAGCGACTTTCCCGTTTTCTGCGATATCTACGACGCAGCCGGTATCTTCAAGTATGCCGAGAGCGACCATCTGGTTCAGTTCGTTATCCTCGGCAAGGAGCACGCGGTGGCCCCTGAGATCATCATTTACAATTTTAGGTGCAGGCGGCAAAGGCTGGACTTTCTGGGAACTCGGTGACGTCTGAAAAAGGGCCATCAGTGTATCAATAAGGAATGATGTATTCACAGGCTTCTGCAGGGTATGCCGAACGCCGAGATGCATCAACTCGGGTTTGATCCGCTCCATATCATTGGATGACACCATCATCACGACCGGCAGCGGGTGTGTGGCCGTTTCGGATTTAAGAGTGCGTATGGTTTCGACACCGTCCATGCCGGGCATCTGCCAGTCTATGAGCAGGGCGTCATAGGGATTTATCGACTGGGCGGCCGCGAACTTCTGCATGGCTTCTTGGCCTGATCCGGCGATATCGACGTCAAATCGAAGGTGTCTCAGTGCATCGGCAAGGGTATCGCAAATAAGCTCATTGTCATCGACGACCAGTATCCGTGTCGAACTGGGGTCAATCCCCGTCACCGTGGTACGTTGATGCGTACCTTTCGCCAGGGAAACGGGAATGCTGAAATGAAACGTGCTGCCGTCGCCGAGCCGACTGGTGACACTGATCGTGCCGCCCATGGCTTCGACCAGTTGTTTGGAGATGCTGAGCCCCAGACCGGTGCCGCCATGGGTGCGCGTGACGGACTGATCCGCCTGAACAAACGGCTGGAACAGTCTGGATGACTGTTCGTCCGTCATGCCGATGCCGGTATCACGGACCGATACCGTGAGGAAATCCCTGCCGTTATCCTGTGTCATGACGACATGGATGAGGATTTCACCGTTTTCGGTAAATTTGGCGGCGTTGCCGGCAAGGTTATTGATGATCTGCCCCAGACGCAGGGAATCCCCGATCAGACGAGTCGGCACATCATTATCGACGATAAAGACGATTTCGTTTCCGTTTTCTTCGGCCTTTGTACTGACGACGGCGCTGACGTTCTCGAGAACACTATCGAGATCGAATTCTATGTTTTCGATCTCGAGCTTGCCGGCTTCAATCTTGGAGAAATCGAGGATGTCATTAATAAGTGCCAGCAGGTTTCTCCCGGCAAGGGAGACATTCTTCAGATATCGATGCTGGGAATCCGTGAGGTCGGTTTTCAAAACCAGATCGGTCAATCCGATAACGGCGTTCAGGGGGGTCCTGATTTCATGGCTCATGGAGGCTAGGAATTGAGCTTTGGTGCGCTCTCCGGACTCCGCTTCTTCGCGCAACGTTTTCTGTTCGTCCGCCATATCCTGCAATGACGCATTTGAAACCTGAAGCTCATCAAAGGCCTGTTCTCGCTGGCGTGAAAGCTGCAGCATTTTCCAGTAACTGAAGGTGCCGGCGGCGAGGAGTATGGCCAGAATGATGGCGGCCTTGCTCCAGGATTCAACTTTGGCGGTGTTCAGCAGACCCGGCTGCAGATATCCGCTCAACTGCCACAGTGAACTTTCGACATCCTGTGTCGTACGAATTTCGGCCATTTCTTCGGCACTCAGATAGACATCCCGGGTGAACGAAATAATATCGCGGCTGCCCTTGGCGCTGACTTCGATCAGGGGAGCGCGATCCCGGTTGATCAGGACCAGATGGTGCCCGGGGCTTTGGTGCGAGGCGAGAATCTCCGCCAGCGTGTCCGGCCGAAAGCTGACAAAGAAGACACCACGCAGGGATTCCCGGTCACGCCAGGGCGCCATGACATCGTAATGGTAATGGTTGGCCTGGGGATGTATGACGGTTTCATATGTGGCGTTGTCCGTGCCCTGATCGAAAAGGTTGCCGACGAATTGTTGGATATTGGTCTGACACGCCTGGCCGACAAACCCGTCCAGATCATCTATCAGGTCGGTGCCGAGCGGGTCGGAAATGGTGAACGTGAAATAAGACGGAAACCAGCGGCTCAAGCTTTGTGAAATTTCACCGCGCAGTTCAAGATTGCCGGGGTCATCGGCAAGCGCACTCAGTTGTGCCTGCTTTTCGAGGGCGAACACCTCCACCAGTTGTTGCCGTCTTTTGACAAAGGCGGAAATGCTATTGGCCGCTTCCTGGGCTTCCGACGTCAGGATGAGCTCATGCTGATTTTCAACCGCCTGAATTTCCTGGTGCGTAAAATAGACCGTGGCAAATGCCACAAGCAGAAACGCACCGACGACAAGGGCGAGGGCCATGCGCATGTCGTTTGGTCTTTGACGATCATTATCGGCTTGTTGCTGCAAAATAATCTCTATCCACGGGTCCAATTCAGGCCGGATAATACATTCCCAATATTCTAACAGGCTATCGTGTCTAATACTTACGATAGAATGTCTGCTAAATGAGCTTATTTCGGCGGCTTTCGGTCAATTTCCTTTTCCAGAAGCGCCAGATTTCTCCGGTTGGATTTCCAGAAAAAGTCGACCACGTCGCCCAGCAGCGGCACAGAGCCGACGGCATAATCGATGCCGACGTTGGCGAGCATCCGGATCAGCACCGGTTTCGAGACTCCCATTTTGTGGGCGCGGGCGACGATCAGCAGACCTGCGGCCAGCGTGACGGTATCGCCGACGACGGGGAACAGCCCGAGAATGCCGTCCAGACCGAAGCTCAGCCTGGTGCCGGGAATGCGGATCCAGTTGTCGAGCAGATCGGCATGCTTCTTCAGCCGCTCCAGTTCGCGCCGTGTTTCTTTGTCCGCCATCAGAACGGCTGATCCAGCCGGTTGACCTTGCGGATCGCCGGGAACATCTTCCACCACAGCGCGGCGATACCGACCGTGGCGATGCCGCCGAACAGCACCGCGCCGACACTGCCGATGCCGCCGGCCATCATCCCGGCGCGGAAGTCACCGAGCTCGTTGGACGCATTGATCGACACCGAGTTGACGGCGCTGACCCGGCCCCGCATGTGATCGGGCGTGGCGATCTGCACCAGGGTCTGGCGCACATATACGCTGATCATGTCGGCGGCGCCGTACAGCGCGAGCGCCGCGATCGACAGCCAGAACCACGTCGACAGACTGAAGACGATGATCGACAGTCCGAAGATCGCCACCGAAATGAACAGCGCCGGCCCCATCCGTCCGGGTGCCGGTATCTGTGTCAGGATCAGCCCGACGATCAGCGACCCGGCACCGGGTGTGGCCCGCATCAGCCCCAGACCGTCCGGGCCGACATGCAGGATATCCTTGGCGAATACCGGTAATAACCCCATGACGCCGCCGAACAGCACGGCCATCAGATCGATGGAGATCGCCCCCAGCACCAGCTTGTTGTGCCAGATGTAATGGAAGCCGCCGACCACGGTCCTGAGCCCGAACGGTTCAGGGGCCTGGACCTTGATCCGCCGTCCGATCAGAGCCGCCGCACTGCCGGCAATGACGAAGGCAAACAGAATGGCGATATAGGCCCCGGTATCGAACAGCGCGATCAGCAGACCGCCCAGCGCAGGTCCCAGCAGCTGCGCTCCCTTGTTGGCCGAACTGGCAAAAGCGATGGCACGGGGAAAAATCGCGGCACTGACCAGGTTGGGCAGAATTGCTTGCGCCGTGGTATGGAAAAAGGACCGCGCCGCACCGTGCAGGACCAGAATCCCGAGCACCATGCCGACGGATACCGTCTCGGCGTTAAACGCGTTTATCAACGCCGCGACGGCCATGACGTGGACAATGTTGCAGACCACGACGATGCCCCGGCGCTCGTAGCGGTCGGCGGCCATGCCGGCGAGCAGAAACAGCAACAGTGCGGGCGCGAACTGGGCCAGGCCGATCAGCCCCAGGTCAACAGGATTGCCGGTGATCTTGTAGATATGCCAGCCGACCGCGACGGTCAGTGCATGCACGCCCATGGAATTGAACGTCCGGCACGTCACGAACAGCAGGAAATCCCTGTTCCGGAACAGCGGGGGTTCGGGCGTTGAGTCTGATGCGGATGCATCTTCAGGTGACGTCATATGTCATATTTAACGTAGATGAATGATGTTGCACAGTTCGATGATGTGATCCGGGGGCGTATCTTTCCCGTACAGAATAAGCTGACAATAGTATAATATTGTGCGGATGGCGCTAGTGCGCCGCACGGAACCAACATGTTGCGTCCGGCCACAGCCGACGCCCGGAACAAGGAGCATCTATGATGAAATCGAGCATTCTCGCCTGTTTTGCCGCGGCCCTGATCATGGTCGCTTCGGCACCGGCTTTCGCCGGGTCGTGCCCGATGCGGATGGATAAGATCGACGCCGCTCTGTCGACCGCGAAACTTTCACAGGCCGATATGGGCAAGGTGACGGAACTGCGCGCCAAGGGTGAAGCCCTGCACAAGGCCGGCAAGCACGCCGAGTCGGTCGCAGCCCTGAAAGAAGCGCAGAAACTCCTCGGTATCGAGTAACCGCTTCCCTGATCCGCCGGCCCGGACAACAGGCATAACGCCTCGGACCGGGCCGGTTGGAGACTGTCCCTGGCGGACCATCGACTGGCGCCTTGAAGCAGGCCCCGGTCAGATGCTTCTGCAGCACACCCCTGCAATAATTTCACTTGTATATAATCCCGATTGGGTCCACATCAGCGCCGTTCGGATCGCGGCCCGGACGGGCTGCGGTTGATGCAGCAAGGGCATGGACCGGACCCCTTTTTTCGACAACAATTCTTGGCGTCCCTCAGTCCGGACAGTGTCCTGTCGGCGGGGATGCTGCAGGACCGCTACAGGATAGCTACAGGATAGCCATGGGTAATCTGGACGTCGTACACCGGGAAAAATTCGGCACCCTTCTGGGCATCGCAGAGGGCGGGGTCGAGGTATATTCCAGCCATTATCCGAGCGCCGACCGGACCGACCTGCCGAACCGGCAGGCCTACCGCAGTTACGTCGACGGCGTGTTCATGGGCTACAAATGGCAGTGCGTGGAACTGGCGCGGCGCTGGCTGTACACCAACCGTGGGTATGTCTTCGACGACATCGCCATGGCCTACGATATCTTCCGGCTGCGTTTCGTGACGGTGACGGCAGATAACACGAAGCTTGCGCTGAAGTCATTCGCCAACGGAGCGCGGCGGCGGCCGGAACCGGGCTGCCTGCTGATCTGGAACGAAGGCGGCGAGTTTGACGTCACCGGCCATGTCGCCGTGGTCTCGGAGGTCTACGACGATAAAATTCGCGTCGTTGAACAGAACGTCGAGGACAAGATCTGGCCGGACGGCCAGTCGTGGTCCCGTGAGCTTGCGGTGACGCTGGAGGCCGACGGCTCCTACTGGATCGATTGCACCTATGAAGACGCAGGCATTCTGGGCTGGGTGATTCAGACCGACGATGCCACGCATGCCGAAGTGATCGAGGATGTCGATCCCCGGCTGTTCGATCTGGAACTGCGCACGGTGCCCGACCGCGCTCAGAGCGGCGAAGGCTGGCTTGATCCGGCAGCATCCGACGAGGCCGCCTATATCCAGTCGATGGAGGGCTGCAGACTCGCCGAAGACGATGCCGACCGGTTTAAATATCTGTGCCTCACGGAAACCGCCAATCAGGAACTCAAGCGCGCCACCAATGAACTGCATGCGATGTTCATGCATGCAACCAACTTCGTTTTGCAGGACGACGAGCTGTTGCGCCGCTTCAACCTGCCGCCGGCAATCTGGTCCCGGCTGCATCAGAGCTGGGACAACCGCCGCAACGAAATGATCACCGGGCGGTTCGACTTTTCCATGTCGGCGCGCGGTCTCAAGGTCTACGAGTACAACTGTGACTCCGCATCGTGCCACATGGAAACCGGCAAGGTGCAGGACTTGTGGGCGCAGCATTACGGCTGCCGCGACGGACGCTCCGCCGGGGTGCGGCTGCACCGTGAACTGGTCGACGCCTGGAAGGAATCCGCGGCCGGATCGTTTCTGCACATCATGCAGGACCGAGACCTCGAGGAAACCTATCACGCCCAGTACATGAAATCGGCGATCGAAGCGGCGGGCATTCCATGCACCATCATCAAGGGGGTGTCGAGCCTGACGTGGGGCGACGACGGTCAGGTCGCTGACGCCGACGGCCGGCATATCGACTGGGTCTGGAAGACCTGGGCCTGGGAAACGGCCCTGGACGAAATCCGCGAGCAGATTTCGGATGACGAAGAGAACCTGAGATTGCACAAAACCATCGACCGAACGACGCAGGCGCCGCGGCTGGTCGACGTGCTGTTGCGGCCCGAGGTGATGGTGTTCGAGCCGTTGTGGACGCTGATCCCGTCGAACAAGGCGATTCTGCCGGTGTTGTGGATGCTGTACCCGGATCACCCGTATCTGCTGAAATCGACATTCGAGCTGGATGACGATCTGCGCGCCACGGGCTACGTCGTGAAACCGATCGTCGGGCGCTGCGGGCACAACATCTCGATCTATGATGCGGACGAAAACCTGATCACGGAAACCGCCGGGAACTTCGAGGAACGCGACCAGATCTATCAGGAGTTGTTCGCGCTGCCCAAACTCGACGGCAAGAACGTGCAGGTCTGCACTTTCACGGCATCCGGGACCTATGCCGGTGCATGCATCCGCGCCGACGCGGCGGGCATCATCACGGTCGACAGTGATATTCTGCCGCTTCGGGTCGTGGCCGACCCGAACTGAAACAGGGGTCGTGGCCGACCCGAGCTGAAACAGGGGTCGTGGCCGACCCGAGCTGAAACAGGGGTCGTGGCCGACCCGTTAAGTTGTATCAGCCGATCGCGATCCGCTGCATTGCCAGATGCACCACCACGGCGCCCAGCGTCACGGTCAGGATCATGAAAACCAGAAGCGTATAGCGATGCAGGTTGCCTTCACGGGATGACTTGATGGCGCGGATGTCACGGAACAGGCTCGACATGTGTTCGGCCATGGCGTCGATCTTTCGCTGTTCGTTGTGCATCCAGAACTGGTAGATGATCAGCGTGAAAATCACGGCGGTCGTCAGAATGATGGTGATGCCCATGAACTTCTGTGTCAGTGCCAGCCTGGCGTCGACAAGATCGGCGATAAAGATCAGACCGAGGAACGTCAGCAGGGTCGCACCGACGGTCCGCCACTGGTGATTCTTGATGAAGCGCAGCGTTTCGGTGCTTTCCGCATAGAGCGCACGGACTTCTCTATGCGTGTTGTCGTTAAGCGCCGACGGGATGATGTCTTTGAGATCCGCATCCATTTCCGATGAGGTATCCCGATCCTTGGTGTTGTCCGCAGGGGCCATTTTGCCTCTCCCAAATGACAGCCGGTAACTTCGTCAGGCTTGCGAATCCGACACCGGAAATTCTAGCACTTTATATGGCACGGCGTTAGTGCGGTAATGTGCCGGGCGGCGTTAGACATCATCCGTTGCGCTTAACCCGGTAAACATCTGCGGCGAAGATGTTTCGTTCGCTGCATTCGTTATTGTCGCGCGGCGGCCTGCTGCATAGACTGGTGTTTCACGACGATCCAAATCAATACGACATAATTCCCGGGAGGATACTGGTGCGAAAAATCGGCTTTATCGGCCTTGGCCGCATGGGCGCGGGCATGGCTCAGAACATGCTCAAGAATATCGGACAACTGCACGTGTTTGATTCCCATGCAGGTGCCATGCGGCCGCTGGTCGAAGCCGGTGCGACAGCCAGCGCTTCACCGGCCGACATGGCCGGCACGTGTGATCTGATTTTCATGTGCCTTCCGTATGCGCCCGAAGTCCGCGCCGCGATTTTCGGCGATGGCGGTATAGCCCAGGCGGCGCCGCAGGGTCTGACCATCGTCGACACCACGACTCTTGACCGCAGCGATGCCCTGACCATCGCCGATGAAGCGGCGGCGAAAGGCATCGCCTATTGGGACTGCCCGATTTCCGGGATGCCGTTCCGGGCCAAGGATGGGACCCTGACGGTGATGTTCGGCGGCACGGATGCGGCCTTCGAGGATGTGAAGGAATACCTGGACTACATCGGCACGTCGATCATTCACTGCGGGGCGCTGGGGACCGGGCAGGCGATGAAGGCGCTTAACAATATCATCTATAACGTTAATATCGCGGCACTCGCCGAAGTGCTGCCGCTGACCGTAGCCGTTGGACTCGACCCTGAACAGGTGGCCGCCATCGTCACCAGCGGCAGTTCGCGCAGTTTCGCTTCGGAATACTTCGTGCCGCGGATGCTCGAAGGCATGTTCGACTCCGATTTCGCGCTCAGTGCCGCCTACAAGGATATCGTCAACGTCGAGCGCATGGCGGAAGACGCCGGTGCCCAGTTGCCCGTCGTGCATGCCATGATCGGCAGCTACAAGGCGGCGATTGAAGCGGGCTACGGGGATGAGCCGAAAAGCGCGATGCTGAAAGTTTATGAAGAAGCGCTCGGCGTCACGTTCCGGAAGAAGGACGGTTCCTGAAAGTCGTAAAACCGCTGTAACCTCACTCCAACATAGCATAGTCTGTGGTGGGGAGAGTTATTCGCTGCTGGGTGTGGCGAATACACTGGAAGTATGAGGTATAACCAGAAGGCCGGGGGTAAGCCCCGAGTCTCGCAGATATGACTGTTGATCATTTTCCGCCCTGGGGGGTGATGATCGCAATTGATGCGCTGCTCACGACCATCGTCATAGTGGCCAGCGTTATCGTTTACCGTTTCCGTGCTGATGTCCGTCAAGCAGATGCATCTGCCGGTGTCGGCTGCATTCTCGGCGGTCTGTGGGTCGTCGCGCTTTTCAATATCTGTAATCTTTACACCATGACCGTGATGCCGATGTCCGTCGGCAATGATCGGGCAATGCAGACGATGGTGATGCTGCATTTCGATTACAGCTGGTACATTCATACCATTGGTGCGGTTTTAGTATTCTCCGGTCTGGTGATCACAATCCTGCGCTTTGCCCAGCGCTTCCGGCGCATGGAAGCCCGTACCGAGGAACTGCTGGAAAACGAAAACATCCTTGATTCGATTTTCGAAAACCTGCCGGTCGGGTTGCTGATCAAGGACCACGAGCACGTTATCGAGCGGGCAAACCGGACGTATCTGTCCTGGTACGGGGTCGCAATGGAAAAGATGGTCGGCAAACGTTTCGATCATATCGAGGGGTTCCAATCCGACAACGATGCCATGGTCATGAATGCACAGGAAGACGAAGTCCTGGCCACGGGAAAACTGGTGAGCCGCGAGGTCGAGCGGTATCTGCTCGACGGCAAGCCGCATATGCTCTCGATCTCCAAGTTTCCGGTCTTCGACCGTGAAGGCCGGATTACCAAGGTCGGATCGGTGACGATTGACCTGACGGATATCGCCATGGCCGAAGAAGCGATGCGCGATGCACTCAGCGAAGCCGAAGAAGCCACCCGAGCGAAGTCGCAGTTCATCGCCACGATGAGCCATGAGTTCCGTACCCCGTTGAATGCCATCCTCGGTTTCAGCGAGATGCTGCGCTCGGAATACTTCGGGCCGCTGGGTGCCGACAGTTACAAGGAGTATGCCGGCAGTATCCATGACAGCGGCCAGCACCTTCTCAGCCTGGTCAACGATATTCTCGACATCGCGGCGATCGAAGCCGGTAAGCGAAGTCTGCAACGCGAGGAGTTCGATATCACCGAGGTCCTCAGGGAATGCATGCGCAGCGTGGAACGCATGGCCGCAGACAGGGAGGTCGACCTTGTTATGGATATCCCGGAAATACTGCCGCCGCTGACCGCCGACCGAAAGGCGATGGCGCAGATTTTCCTGAACATCATGGCCAACGCCGTCAAGTTTACCGAACAGGGCGGCGGTGTCTGGATATCCGCCCGGGCCGACAGTGATGCGTTGACGATCTGTGTCGCCGACAACGGTGTGGGCATTTCCGGTGATCTTCTGCCCCGGGTCACAGAGCCGTTTTCGAAAGGGCAGTCAAACCCCCACGTCGCTGAAAGCGGTACCGGTCTCGGGCTGTCGATCGTCAAATCCCTTGTGGATGCCCATGGCGGTGAACTATCGATTTCCAGCACGGCCGGGCAGGGGACCGAAGTTTACATCACACTCCCCTATTAATTGATCGGAACAATTTTTACGCGAGTAGTTTAAAATCGTTTATATTCGATTCGCTTGATTTGCATGTTTGCCGAAAAAGCTTTCACAAGAAACGTATCGGGGAGAACGGCAAGTAGGAGGTCTATTCGAAAAGCAGTCAATAAGGGGGTTATTTGATGGAGTTTCTAGAATCATTGTTCGGGGTCATTGGCGACCTCACGTGGGGATGGGCGCTTGTGCCGTTCCTCGTCGTCCTTGGCCTGTTCTTTACCGTTGCCAGCGGATTTGTTCAGTTCAGATATTTTTTCCGCATGTTCCGGGTGCTGTCCGGCAACAACCAGTCGGGTGATCCGAACGCCATTACGGCACGCGAAGCGCTGCTGGTATCGGTCGGCGGCCGTGTCGGCGGCGGGAACATCGCAGGTGTCGCCGTGGCCATTACTCTGGGTGGCCCGGGGGCGGTTTTCTGGATGTGGGCCATCGCCATCGTCGGCATGGCGACCAGCCTTGTCGAATGTTCGCTGGCCCAGCTTTTCAAGGAAAAGGAAGCCGAGGGTACTTTCCGGGGCGGTCCTGCCAGAACCATTCTGCATGGACTCGGTCAGGATTACCGGTGGCTCGCCATCATCTATGCAATCTGTCTGATTGCCGCGTTCGGGATCGGATTTCCGGCGTTCCAGGGCAATACGGTTGCCGGTGCCGCGGCGGACAGCCTCGGTATTGATCGCCTGATCACCGGCATCGTGCTCACCGTCGGCACAGGTTTCATCGTTTACGGTGGTATCCATCGTATCGCCAAGGCCTGTGACGTGATCGTGCCGATCATGGCGCTCGGATACATCGGCATGGCGTTGATCGTGATCGTCATCAACATCGCCGATATTCCGGCAATCATCGCGATGATCATTACCAACGCCTTCGGTTTCGAAGAAGCCGTCGGCGGCGGCATGGGGGCTGCCATTGCGCAGGGTGTACGACGGGGTCTGTTCTCCAACGAAGCCGGTCTCGGCTCGGCCCCGAACGTGGCGGCGACCGCCGATGTGCGCCATCCCGTCAGTCAGGGGATCACGCAGTCGTTCTCGGTGTTCATCGATACCATCGTCATCTGTTCGTGCACGGCCTTCGTCATCCTGATGGGGGATGTCTATGTGCCGGGTGCGGAGGGTATCGACGGTGTTGCGCTGACGCAGCAGTCGCTGGTGTCGCACCTGGGTGAATGGACGCAGTACTTCCTGACCGGGGCGGTGCTGCTGTTTGCGTTCAGCTCGATCATCTACAACTACTACCTGGGTGAAAACGCGCTGACGGTGATGACCAAAAGCCCGATGGCGCTGCATGCATTCCGCATCGCCCTGATGGGAATCGTGCTGCTGGGCGCCGTGGCGCCGGGGGCAACGTCGGTGTTCTTCTTCTCAGACCCGATGATGGGCATTCTTGCCGTGGTCAACCTTCTGGCCCTGGCCATGCTGTTTCCGATCGCCAAGCGCCTGCTGGTCGATTTCGCCGAGCAGCTCAAGGCGGGTATTGAGCGCCCGGTCCTGGATCCGGAAAAATACGCGGATCTGGACATCGACCGAAACGCCTGGACCGGCAAGGTCGAATAGCAACATCTGACAGTCGTCAGTTGCTGGAGGGGCTGCCTGTGGGCGGCCCCTCTCATTTTAAAACCAGGTCTAACTGCATGAGGGAAAACCCCAATATGAAGTCTGTGGTATTTTGTTAGTTATTGCATAATATTGTAGACTTTGGATTGAAACTTGGCTTTCTGCCAACCCAACAGAACTGAAAGATGCCTGTGATTGCCTTTTTGACCCAGCAGGAAGCCGGCTTGTCGCAGTTGACGTCATCGTACAACTGGATACTTGTCTTCGCTTCGTATCTGATCGCCGCGATCGCCGCGTTCTCGGGCATTCGTCTCGCACGCTATGCTGAACACGGCACCCGGTATGTATGGCGCTGGCTGATCGTCGGCGGCGTCACCATGGGGTTTGGTGTATGGTCGATGCATTTCATTGGCATGCTTGCCTATCGGTTGCCGATCCCGGTCGGATATGATCTCGGCATTACGATTTTATCGGTTATTCCGGCAATTATCGGCTGTTCGGCGGGGCTGGCCCTGCTTCGCCGC
The DNA here is from genome assembly GCA_965227245.1 of Rhodospirillales bacterium. Lineage (GTDB taxonomy): Bacteria > Pseudomonadota > Alphaproteobacteria > Rhodospirillales > Casp-alpha2 > UBA4479. Next base: position 1,555,533 of record OZ245728.1, read on the forward strand.
GATCTATCTCTGAATGATGATCTGCGCCGCCTGGTTGCCGGCACGATCATCGGCGCCGGTATCGGCGTGATGCACTATTCCGGCATGGCCGCAATGCGGATGGAAGCCACCCTGTTTTACGACAAACACTGGTTTTATCTGTCGATCCTGATCGCCGTCATTCTCGGTATAATCGGTGTTTATGCGGAAAAGCTGCGCGATTTCAACGCGACCGGCTGGCTTGTGCTGCCGTTCCAGGTTGCCAGTGCGGCGATCCTCGGACTGTCGATCTCCGGTATGCATTATGTTGCCATGCAGGCAACCATCTGTATCCCTGCCGAAAACGGGGCTGTTAACGTCGACGGCGTCCTCAGCCCGATCGCGCTTTCTATCAATGTATCGCTGGCATCCGTCGTTATCGCCGCGCTGTCTTTGATAGCGGTCAAGGTCGACGCCAGGATGAAAGGCGCTCAACGGCAGTTGCAGCTGACGCAGGAACGGATGTTTGCTGCGATCGAAAGCATCAATGACGGCTTTTTACTGTTCGATGAGAACGGCACGCTGATGATGCACAATAGCGTTTTTGCCGGTATGTACCCGAAGCTCAAGCACGTCCTGTTCGCGGGGGCGTCCTATGAACAGATTTTGCGGGTATGGGCGTCCGAGCGCGAAGACTTTCCCGACGGGCTGGATCGTGAAGGATATATCCAGCGGTGCCTTGAATCCTTCAACAATCAAAATTCCCCGGTCGACGGAACGGACGAGGACAAGCTGTTCGATGGCCGCTGGGCGGTGATCCGTCAGAGTCCGATCAGTGTCGGTGGCCTGGTCAGCATCTGGCATGATGTGACGGCCATCAAGAAACAGCAGGACATTTACAAGGAACTGGCCCTGACCGATGGCCTGACGAAGTTGCCCAACCGTGACGCTTTCATGCGGCGCCTCGGTTCGGCGATCAAACGGAACGAACGTAACCGGAAAAAAATAGCCCTGATGTTCGTGGACCTCGATAAGTTCAAACCGATCAACGACACTTTCGGACACGATGCCGGGGACTATGTGTTGAAGGTTATCGCCGAACGCCTGTCGGCGCTGATGCGCAAGACGGATCTCGTCGCCCGGATCGGCGGTGATGAATTCGTCATTCTTCTCGAAGAGATCACGCAGATCGAGGACATCGAAAGGATTGCCGGGAAAGTTCTCGAAATGATCCGCAAGCCAATTGAATTCAAGGGGAACGACTGTTCGGTCGGCGGCAGTATTGGTATCAGCGTCGGTCCGGAACACGGGACGAACGAGGAGGCTCTGATCAAGGCGGCGGACGAGGTCATGTACCTTGTCAAACAGGCCGGTCGGAACGATTTCCGGATCTTCGGCAGCGACAAGTTGAAGGAATCCGAGGCTTCGGACACCCCGGCCTGACGGGTTCGGCTATTCGGCGGCGTCCCTGTCGTGGAATTTTGTCCGCAATTCATTCCAGGCCGACGCACCGAAACGCTCGAAGCGGGCGCCCACTTTCATCGGCGTGGCGCCGGGGTCGTTGGGCTGGTCGGTGTCGCGCACACGGGCCAGGGTCGCATCGCAGGTCGCCATGATCGCAGCGGTCAGCAGGGACGGCATGATGGCGATCCTGTAGCCGATCTCATACGCGGCGGAGAGATCTAGATCGGGCGTCTTGCCGCCGACGACGATGTTCAAAAGGCACGGCCCGTTGACCCGTTTCGGGATCGCCGTAAGCTCGTCCATGGTGTGTGCCGCTTCGACAAAAGCGACGTCGGCGCCGTTGGCGAGGGCTGCATTGGCGCGGTTGATGGCATCGTCCAGACCCGTCACTGCGTTGGCATCGGTGCGGGCGATGATGACGAAATCCGGGTCCTTGCGGGCGGCGGCGGCGGCACGGATTTTGGCAACGTATTCCGCGAGCGGGACGATTTCCTTGCCGTCGAGATGGCCGCAGCGCTTCGGCATCACCTGATCCTCGATATGGATCGCGGCTACGCCGGCACGTTCGTATTCATTGACGGTGCGGGTCACGTTCAGTTCGTTGCCGTACCCCGTGTCGGCGTCGGCGATCACCGGCACGTCGACGGTGCGGGCAATGACGGCGGCGTTGGCGACCATCTCTGTCTGCGTGATCAGGCCGAAATCCGGATACCCCAGCGACATCGAAGTGCCGGCCCCGGTCATGTAGACGGCGGGAAAGCCCGCCTGCTCGCTCAGCTTGGCGGTAATGCCGTCATAGACGCCAGGCGCGCGGATGATGTCATCCGCCGCCAGAAGCGCCCGCAGCCTTTTTGTCATGCTCAATTGGATGTTCCCTGTGTCCTAGGCGATTTTGCGTTCTTCCCACTCCGGCGGTATGCGCAGGCCCAGGCTTTCCGCCTGGCGTTGTTCAAAGGCGCGGCAGTTGTCGTCGTGGTGATGGCCGCGAATCCCGCCCCGAACCGTACCCGGTTCGACGGCGCGGAAAAAGTGTCCCCAACTGTCGGGCAGACGCACGGAATCCGGCGGGGCCAGCCACAGACGGCTGAGCAGGCGCTTCTGCTCAGGGGCCTCGTGATCTACGTAGTCGGTGCGCGAGTGAAGCATGACGTGATTGCTGAGAATTTGCAGATCCCCCGGCTCCAGATACATGGTGTACATCAGTTCGGGGCGGCTCAGGATGTCATCCAGCAGGTCTGTGGTTTCGATCTGTGCCGGGCTCAGCTTCGGCACACCGTCGATGGCCTGTGCGGTTCGCACGCGGTTACGGTTCCATTTGCCGAACAGCCGCCCGTCGGCGGTATCGAAAAGCGGTTGTGCGTAATATGCGGACTCATCGGGCGCCTGTTCCTGGTTGCGGCTGAAACAGAAATCCTGCAACGCAACCTCGGCCAGATCGGGGCGCTCATCGCGCAGTACGCCGAAGGCGGTCGTACTCGACGAGATCATGCTCTGGCCGCCCGACTTCGCCTTGTTGTAGCACGCCAGTGTCACGATGTCGCAGCCGTCGGCATGGAAATCGAGCTTGGCGTTCGACGAATATCCGCGGCCGTTCTGAGCCCGGTAATCGGTGCCGGCATCGCGGACCGGGGAAATGTACTGCGACATCTTGCCCTGGGGGCGGGCGACCCCGGTGTTGAGCCCGACCGCCCAGTTCATCAATTCGAATTCCTGTTCGCTGATGCCGTCGCGGGGCAGCCCCTTGACCAGGGCAATGCCGCGCCCGTGATAGGCTTCGCGGATGGCGGCGGAAATCGTATCCCAGGCCGGGCCGAGATCGAAGTCGTCACGGGTATAGTCGAACAGGTGCCGCTCCGGGTCATAGGCCGCCTTGACGGTCCGGGCCATCTGCTGACGTGCGGCGTCGTCGAGAATGAACACCCAGTTCTTCTGATCCTCAACGAGTTCCGTGACCCGCCAACCGGCGGGAATGTCGACATCGATTTTGCGCATGGTGCTTCGGCGTCCTTGTTTTTCTGATACCCCGGACACGTTCCGGACGTGCGCACGGGTCTTGGAATGTTTCCTGTTAACGGGACTGTAGCGGGTTGATGATTGAAAGAGAAATACTCTTGTTGTATCAATTGATAGATGTCACTGATCAATATAACACCCGCCGATCTGGACGCCTTTCTGTCCGTGGCGGAAACCAGCAGTTTCCGGCAAAGCGCCCGGATGCTCGGCATTTCCCAACCCAGCGTATCGGCGCGTATCCAGCATCTTGAAGCGGTGCTCGGGGTCCGCCTTTTCGACCGCACGACACGGCGCGTCGTCATCACCGATGCGGGCGAACGGCTGCGCGGGCGGGTCGAGCGCATGGTGCTGGAAACCCGGGCCCTGGTCCGGGAATTTCGCGAAGAACAGAACCTGCAGCGGGGCAGCGTCGTGGTCGGGGCTTCACCGTCGGTCGCGGCGGGGTTTCTGCCGGCGGTGATCGGTGAATTCCAGCGCCGCTGGCCGGACGTCGAGGTGGTTTTGCTGGACGATTTCTTCGGACAGGTGTTGGACCGGGTCAGCCGCGGCGAGGTCGACTTTGCCGTGACCCCGTATATCAGCAACGAGGAGACGCTGGACTACGAGCCGCTGGTCGATGACGTGTTCCGGCTTGCGGTGCCCGATACGCATCCTCTGGCACAGCACAAAAGCGCCAGCCTTGCAGATATCGCCGGCGAGAACCTGATGTCGATGCCGCCGGAATCCGCCGCGTGGGCGATCTTCCGACGCGCTTTCGCGGCGGCGGGGATGGATTTTGATCCGTCCTTCCAGACCCGCGATTCGGTGACCATCTTTTCCCTCATCAAACAGGGTCTGGGGGTCGGTCTGGTGACGGAGATGCTGTCGTCGGTTCTCGACATGCGTGGCATTACGCTGTTGCCGGTGCGCGATGCCGACCTGACACGCAGCATCGGCATCGTGCGGACACGCGAACGCGGCCTCAGCCCGGCGGCCGATGCGCTTTGCAAACTGCTCCGTAAACATGCGGAAGGCCGGCGTGCACAAGCGCGCCGTTAATACCGCAGCAATGTATCAGGACGGAATTTCCACGCCCTTGCGGCCGTCAAAGTCGCTGGCATCGTGGCGTTCGCGGAGTTCCGTCGCTTCATCGCCCTTGGAGCGGTTAACCATCCGGCCACGCATGACGGGTTCCCGGACGCCGATCTCGCGGACCCAGCGCTGCAGGTTCTTGTAGGTGTGCACCTCAAGAAACGTTCCGGCATCGCCGTACTGTTCGCCAAGGGCCAGTACCCCGTACCACGGCCAGATCGAAATATCTGCGATGGTGTATTCGTCGCCGACCATGTAGCGGTTGTCGGCCAGATGCCTGTCGAGCACATCGAGCTGGCGTTTGACCTCCATGGAGAATCTGTTGATCGGATATTCCCATTTTTGGGGGGCGTAGGTGTAGAAATGACCGAAGCCGCCGCCCAGATATGGCGCACTGCCCATCTGCCAGAACAGCCAGTTCATGCATTCGGTGCGTGCGGGAATCTCGGTGGGCAGAAATTCACCGAATTTTTCGGCGAGATAGAACAGGATCGAGCCGGATTCAAAAACCCGCACCGGCGTGTCACCGGAACGATCCATCAACGCTGGAATTTTCGAGTTCGGGTTGACGCTGACAAACCCGCTGGAGAACTGGTCGCCGTCACCTATTTCGATCATCCACGCATCGTATTCGGCGCCGCTGTGCCCCTTGGCCAGCAATTCCTCGAGCATGATCGTGACCTTGACGCCGTTGGGTGTGCCCTTGGAATACAGTTGCAGCGGGTGCTTGCCGACCGGCAGGTCCTTCTCATGCGTTGCACCGGATATCGGGCGGTTGATGCTGGCGAACTTGCCGCCGTTTTCCTTGTCCCAGGTCCAGACCTTTGGGGGGGTATAGCCGGATGCCTCGTCCATCGTGAATTCCTCCGTCGTTTAATGTATGGTATGTAGATCTTCAGTTGTTTCATAAGTGGGGATCAAGTGCTCCGCCGTCCAGAGGATTATTCCCGCCTGGCGAGGCTGGAAAAGGCAGCAAGCCTTGAGTACATCGCTACTTTGTGCTTCGCTCAAATCTACTTACTATCTATATCCGGAACCGGCCATGCCCTCGGGTGAAAACGATAAAAACGATCAACAAAGCAGTGCCGATCCGAGCAAAGACGGTGACTTGCTCCGCGATTTTGCGCATGAAATCCGCACGCCTCTGAATGCCATGCTCGGTTACACGCAGCTGATCGAAAGTACGCTGGCGCCGGGGTGCGACATCGACCAGATTGCGGACTACAACGCGACGGTCAAATCGGCAACGACACGGCTGCTGCATATCTGTGAGCGCGTCCTGAACGAGGTCGTCACAGGGGAAGCCGAGGTCCGGATCGAGAGAGTTGATGCCCGGCAGATGGCTATGGATATCACTGAAACGTTCAGCGCCCTTGCCAGGGAACGTGGTGTCTCCCTGGTTTGTGAATTTCCCGACAATTTTCCGGCGCTGATGACGGACCCGCTGCTGCTTTCCCAGGTGTTATCCAATCTCGTCAGCAATGCCGTCAAATTCACCCCCAGTGGGGGAATGGTGAAGGTGAAGGGTGAAGTCAGCTACACTGAAGAAGCATATCTTTTTGTCATTCAAGACAATGGCAAAGGGCTGCCCGCCGACCTGCTGTTTCGTATCCGCCGCGGGGAACAGATCTCAATGGCCAACGATCATGGCCTTAAGGGGTGGGGACGGGGGCTCAAAATCGTACTCGATATCTGTGAGAAGATCGGCGCCGAATTACGCTTTGAAACCGCTCGCGGCGGCGGCACCGTGGCTCTGATCTCGCTTCCGTTCAAAAGCGACTAGCGATCGGAGTGAATGATTTCTCGAGCGAATAGGGAAGCTAGATGCCGGAAAAAGATTACCTGCGCCGCTCCCCGATCCGGTTTGATCAACCGAACTATCAGGTCTGCTACGATTACTGGCTGAGCCTGAAAGGCGCACGGCGATCCCCGTCCTGGCGTGAGTGGGACTGGCTGCAACTGCCCGTCGATCTGATCCCGTATTTCATCGTCGTCGATGTTAAATACGACCCATTGGATTTCATTTACCGGTTCTGGGGAACGGCATCGGTCGACTTGCACGGGATCGACTTCACCAACAAATCGATCTCTCACATCCGCTCACGAATGACGGCGGAACTCACCCGTGCGCAGTATCTCGAGGTGGTGTCGTGCCACGAAGCGGTGGGGTCGGAATACACCGTCAAGGCGGGGGAGCACGGCCTGCCATATGTGCAGACGTCACTCAGGATGCCGTTTTCGGAGGATGGAGAAAAGGTTTTGCAGATTGCGACATACGTCGACTGGAGCCGCGACCACGACAAAATCAGGGAAGAGCATATCCGCGAGTTCGGCACGCCGCGTCGGTGATGGCCGGAGGCTTCAGCCCAGCCTGTTGATGCCGTCGAAGGCGGCGGTCTTGTAGCATTCCGCGAACGTCGGATAGTTGAAGACCGTGTCGATCAGGTAATCGATGGTCCCGCCGAGCGACATCACCGCCTGTCCGATATGGATCAGTTCGCACGCGCCGTCACCGATGATGTGTACGCCGAGCAGCTTGCGGCTGTCCGGGTCGAACAACAGCTTCAACTGTCCCGCCTGATCGCCGACGATCTGGCCGCGGGCGATTTCCCGATAGGCGGCATGGCCGACTTCATAGGTGATGCCGGCCTCGGTCAGTTCCTGTTCATTCTTTCCGACAACCGAGATTTCCGGGATCGTGTATATGCCGTAGGGCAGCAGATCGGGGAAGCTGCGGGCATCCACGCCGAACGCGTGACAGGCCGCCAGGCGGCCCTGCTCCATCGAGGTCGAGGCCAGGCTTGGAAACCCGATGACGTCACCGACCGCGTAGATGTGCGCAACCTCTGTCTGATAGCTGGCGTTGACGCAGATCCGGCCCCGGTCGTCGGTGGCGAGTCCTGCCTTTTCGAGATTGAGGTGTTCTGTCGCGCCGGTGCGGCCGATGGAATAGAGCACGGTTTCCGTGTTGATGTGCTTGCCGCTTTCCAACGCAATGTGCACCTTGCGGCCCTGTTCGGTATCGACAAGATCGATACCCTGTACCGCTTCGCCCAGGCGCATGGTGACCCGTTCCTGGCGCATCAGATGGACAAGGGTGTCGATGATTTCCTCGTCGACGAACGGCAGCAGCCGGGTGCGCTTGTCGATCACCGTGACGCGGACGCCCAGGGTGGCAAAGATGGTGGCGTATTCAATGCCGATCACCCCGGCGCCGACGACGGCCAGGCTTCTCGGCAGGGTTTCGAGATCGAGGATATCGTCGCTGGTGAAAATGTGCTCACCGTCGAAGGCAACACTGGGATCGCGGGTGGTCGTGGTGCCGACCGCAATGACGACGTTGGCGGCCGTCACCTCGTTGGGGGCGCCGCCGTCGAGCGGCGTCAGCAGGATACGGTGCGGGTCGACAAAGGCTGCCGTGGCTTCGATGATCCGGATGCCGTTGCGGAGCATCTGGTGACGGGCGACGTCGGTGCCGATCTGGCGCACATGATTGGCGCGGCCCAGCAGGTCGCCCATGGTGATTTCCTGTTTCACCTTGTACGACGAGCCGTAAATGCTGCGTTCGTGATAGCCGGAAAGATGCATGGTTGCGGCGCGGAGCGTCTTTGACGGAATGGTGCCGGTATTCAGGCACACCCCGCCGACCACAGCCTGACGTTCGGCGACGGCGACACGCTTGCCGAGTTTCGCCGCCTGGACGGCGGCGCGTTGTCCGGCGGGGCCTGATCCGATGACAAACAGGTCATAGTCGTAATTACTCATCTGCGCCTCATCTCGAACTTCTGACGGTTTCATTGCCCCCCAAACAGGTGAAACTATTGGATTTCCCCGGTTTGATGTCCAGAGTCCATTTTGGGAAATCCCGCAACCGGTGATCGGGTAAGTTGAAGGTTTTGCGACAGCGGCCCGCTCAGCGGTGCTTGAGGATGCCTTCGATCAGGTTCTGGACGGACAGCGCCGCCCGGAAATCCGGCAGTTCGTGATCTTCGCCGCGCATGAACCGGGCCAGATTGTCCAGTTGCCGGACCCGGCCCAATTGGCGGGGGTCTTCGATGTCCGTCATCGCCGGCTGCCATCCGCTGCCGTCCGAGACAAAGGCGCTGTACCAGTCATCAAACCGGCAGGACCGGGTCTTGCCCCAGACGGTATATTCGACGCGGTCCGGGCCGCAGCCGCCGACGCCGCCGGCCACCGACACCGGAATGCCGTTGCAGTTGAGCGATGCCAGCACATGGGTTTCCGCCGCCGTGCCCTCCGCGCCGTCGGGATAGCGGACAATGGCGTCCTCCAGCGCGGCCGAGCCGAACACGCTTTCGGTCAGATAGATGAAGTGCGACAGCACCTCGCGCACATAGCCACCCTGCTTTCGTTCCGCCAGCCAGGCCGCGGCAACCTGCCAGCCGCGGGGCCAGGTCGCGAAGTGCAGACGGATGTCGATGGCGTCAACTGCGCCGAAGGCGTTTTCGGCGAGCATGGTTTTCAGGAATGCCCGGCTCGGGCTGGACGCGAAGGAAAAATTCACCGCGTTGGGAATGCCTGCGGCCTCGATGGCGCTCACCAGTTCATTGGACTGGGCAATGTCGACACCCAACGGCTTTTCACAGAAAACCGGCTTGCCGGCCTTTGCCGCCGCGATGGCGTATTCGGCATGATAATCGGGCGGGCAGGCGATATAGACGAGATCGACATCGTCACGCTCGATCAGCTGCCGGGCGCTGCCGGCAGAGAGCGGGTCCTTGCCGTCCAGTGCCGGATCGAAAACACAGACCACGTCAAAATCGTCATGCTCGGCCATGTTCCCGAGCATGCGCTGCCCCATGACCCCAAGTCCGATGATTCCCGTGCGATATGCCATATTAAAATGTCTCCTATGTGGTCAGTTTTCTAACCCGGTGCGGGTGCCGGGTCACGCCCGTTCCGGGTGTCGCTGGACGTCACGCCCGTTCCGGGCGATGGCGGCGTGATTTTCTGAGCCGCCATGCCGATTGCAGGGTCACGGCGGCAATCACGACAACACCGCCGATGAAGGTTGTCAGGCTCGGCATTTCGTCGATGACCAGCCACACCCAGAGCGGCCCGAGCACGGTTTCAAGCAGCATCAGCAGCGCTACTTCGGGTGCCGGCAGGGTGCGCGGGCCGAGCGTGATCAGCCCGAACGACAACGGCATCACGACAAAACCCAGTAATAACAGAAGCCCCCAGTTCCACGCACTGCCGACCGACAGCGGGTCGGCGAACGGCGCGACGAGGATGGCAGAAAGCATGGCGCCGAGGGCGGCGGCGGGGACCATGTTCACGTGCTTGTGGCGGCGGATGATGATGAAGGTCACCGCCAGCGCACACGCGGTGACGAAGGCGAAAATATCCCCGAGCGATGTACCGGTCCGAAACCCGTCGCCGACGACGATCACGACACCGCTCATCCCGGCCAGGATCGCCGCCCACGTCGGCTTCGATACCTGTTCCTTGAGCACGATGATCGACAGCAATGCTGCAATCAGCGGCGTTGCGGCGAGGATGATCAGCACATTCGCGACGCGGGTATGATCGATGGCGAACACGAAACTTATCGCATTCAGGGCATAGATCACGGCGACGGCAACGCCGGCCCATCCCATCCGGCGCACCTCGATCAGGGACTCGCCCCGCCGGGCAATGACGAAGGCGAGACACAGGCTGATCGACATCATCGCGCCACGATAGAAATTCATCGTCCAGGGGTCGATGTCGATGAGCCGGATCAGCAGGGTATCCGGTGTCAGCACAAGTACACCAAAAAGAGTCAGCCAGAAACCGCGGCGGTGCGCCTGCGCATCTATTTCTGAAACGTGTGTGGTGGCAGGGGAGGTGGTCAACTGGATTTCCTCGTCAAACGGATGGATGCCGATGAACGCTCTTGGCGGCGCGGTCGGGATGTGAACTGGTAAATAGGCCTTCCAGCCCCATATCGAAAGACATAAGGTGACGTAACCGACCTTGGGAGGGAAGGAAAATGTCCGTAATTCTGACGCCGCTGACAGGCGCGTTCGGCGTCGAGGCAACCGGGGTCGACCTCGCCGGTGATATATCCGATGCGGATGCCGAGGCCATGCGCGATGCACTTCGTGACCGGCTGGTCATGGTGATCCGTGATCAGAAAATGAGCCCGGCGCAGTATGTTGAAAGCATGAAGGTCTTCGGCGTGCCGATGCGCCAGCACCTGTCGAAACTGTTGATGCCGGACCATCCGGAAATCGCCGTCCTCGACAGCCGCATCGCCAACACCAAACGCGACGACGGCAAGATCATGCCGATCGGCTCACGCGACTGGCATACGGATCACACCAATCACCAGCGACCGCCGAAGATGACCGTGCTGTATGCGGTCAGGCTGCCGACCAAGGGAGGTGACACCGGTTTTGCCAACATGCAGGCGGCTTTCGCCTCTCTCGATGCCGACGAGCAGGCGGACCTCGAAAAGATGAAGACGGTCAATTCCATTGAACAGGATGTGGGCTATGTGGATGACAAGGCCCGCAGCGAATTCGGCGCACCGCAGATCCATCCGTTCATCCGCACCCACCCGGAAACGGGCCGCAAGGCGATCTATGTGCATCCCGGCAAGCTGGCCCGCTTCGAGGGGTGGGAGCCGGACGCAAGCAGGGCGTTCGTCAACGGTCTGCTGGATCGGGTGCTGACCCCCGACGTGACCTACCGTCATCAGTGGCGGCCGGGCGATCTGGTGCTGTGGGATAATCGCGCCCTGCTGCATGTCGCGCATACGGATTACGATCCGTCCGAGGGCCGTATCCTGCACCGTATGTGTCTTGAGGGCGACGTGCCGTTCTGAGCGCACGATGCATGCATCAAATGGCGGAGGAACACGCCCGTCCCTCCGCCGGTAATGCAAGCCGGGCGAATTATTCCAGACCCATGCAGTTGGCGTAATAGGTCACGGTGGCGGGCCAGTCCGAAAACACACCGACGACACCGATCTTGCGGGCCAGCACATCCAGCAGTTCGAACGTCACGCCGTCGTTATCGGTGACGTCCTTGATGGACTGGAAATACCAGCCGCCGCCGTTGCCCAGCGGGCCCGAGCGTTCCAGGGTCCAGGCGATGAGCTTGAGACCTGCGGCGCGGGCTTCCTCGGCATAGGGTGAGGGGACGATGCGGCCGTTTTCGACGGTGACCATCATCCACAGCGGCGGGGCGATATAATTGACGCCCATGTCCTTCAGTTCCTTCATGCTGGGCTTGAAGGTGGTGGGCTTCATGGGATCGAAGGTCTTGTCGTCATAGCGACCGTCCAGATAGACCGCCTGTTTGCCGAACTCGGGCTCGTTCCTGATCCAGTACAGAACATCGTCGAGATTGAACGACTGGGCCCAGACGTCTGACGGCGGAATACCTGCGGCCTTGTATTCGTCGATCAGCTTCTGGGCGTAGTCCTGTTGCGTGAACCCGTCAAAAGGCATGGCGACGGACGGGGACTTCAGCTCGGGCGTGAACCTGGCGCCGAGACTGCCGATCAGCTCGATGGATTCCGCGTGGGTCATCAGCGTGCCGCCGCTCGCCGCATACAGATCTGTGCGCCAGCCTGCGGTGCCGTCCATATAGGTATCGACCGTCGTCGCGGACTTGTCGGCGGCGTCCATCTTGCCGGTCAGGGTCCTGAATTCCGCCAGCGTGATGTCGCTGGTGCGGCATTCGGCTCCGGCCGGGGTGCCGCCTTTTGCGGGCGTAAACGGTTTTGTGCATTTTGACGACAGGGGGGATTTCAGAATGTCGGTGGTGGTGTGCAGGTCGTTCTGGGCATGGCGGCAGACCAACTGCTTGTCTTTGGTGAAGGTGACGTCGCATTCGATGATGCCGGCGCCCATACGGGCCGCCGCCACGTAGGAGGCCTTCGTGTGTTCCGGAAACATCATCGCCGCACCGCGGTGGCCGATGGAGAACAGGGATTTCTTCATCGACCGGTCGGCGCATGACTGCAGGCGCGACTTGAGCGGGCCATCCGTCATCTGATCGATCAGGAAATAGGGGCGGGGACCAAGCTCTACCACATCGGTGTGGGCAGTGGCTGCGAATGAAATGGCGCAGATCAGCGACAGGAAGAAAGTGCGGGCGAAGGCCATGGGGCGTCTCCGTAAAGTGGAAAATATGGAAACGGCATGCTTGTTTGAAACGATATCAAAGAAATGTCATACCGATTAAGGTTTCTTGAAACGCGGCGCCCCAGCTGTGGACGAACTCTTAATCGCCCTGCCCGTAATCGCCCTGCCCGTAATCGCCCTGCCCGTAATCGCCCTGAATGTGCGTTTAAAGCATGTCATGCCGGTTAGGCGGGCGCGATTCGGCTGGCGCAAGTACGACGATCCATATGCTATTTTCACGCTGGATTAACTGATAATACTAACATTTATACTATGCAGATATGTGCGCGGCAGAAATAACGCATGTGCGACAATTAAGGGACAGCCATGAAGCAACGTATTCAGGACATGTTTTCTCTGGGGAGTGTCGCCGTTACGTCGGTTCATGTTCCCATGACCGATATTATGGAGAGCAGTTGCTGGGAACTGTATGAGCACTGGAATACGATCAGAGGCGAGGCCTTTGCGCCGTGCTGGCAGGCATTCGACCTCATTCGCCAGCCGGGGAACCTGATCAGATACACGCACGTCGTCGATATCTCGACGGACCCGTTCGATGTTCGGTTCCGTTTCTGGGGGACGGGCCTGACCGATGTGCTGTATTTCGACCGCACGGGACAATCGCTGCTGACCACCAACATGGGATATCTTGATGAGTTCCGCCGCGAGCAGGTGCTGACGGACTACAGAACCGTCATCGAAACACGGAAACCGATGCCGTTTCTCTGGGATGCCTCCGCCACCCGCAGAAATGCACGCCGGATGATCGTGGCAAGTATCCGGTTGCCGCTTTCATCGGATAACCGGACCGTCACCAACATCATCACCCACTTTGATTTCGCGTCTCAGCGATCCCAGCTCTGGGAAGAAATGTTCGACGTGAACAACCGTTCCAGCGAATAGCCGGGGCCGAAGGAAAGGGGGATTTGCTTTTTGACCGGTCTGCGGATGACAGGAGACGGGACGAGAGCGGGCTGTTCGTCATCTGATTGATCAGAAACAGGTGCAGGGGTTAAACGGGATCGCGTTTGAGGCGATAACCGATCCCTTTCATGGTGACGATGATTTCCGGCTTTCTGGGATTGGCTTCGATTTTTTTGCGGAGCCTGTTGATATAGGTATCCAGTGCACGTTCCGTGGGACCGTCTTCGATCCCGGAGATCGCATCAACCAGGACCTGGCGCTTTGTAACGCCCCCCGCACTGTTGACGAGCGCGGCCAGGATATGAAATTCCGAAGGAGTGAGATGAACGTCCCGGCCGGTTGGGTCGAGGACAGTCCGGGCATTCATGTCCAGCGTCCATCCGGCGAAGCCTATGTTTTCTGCCGGCGGCGCTATGGAGTCCGCGGGGCCTATATCCCGTTTGCCGAGGATATTGGAAATCCTGAGCAGCAGCTCCTGCGGGTCCACGCCTTTGTTGACAAAATCATCAGCGCCGAGCTCAAGCGCGGTGGTTCGCTGCTCGTTTTCAGACCGGGCCGACAGCACGACGATCGGCACTTTTGAGGTTGTCCTGATCTTGCGCAGGACGACGATGCCGTCCTCATCGGGTAGGCCGAGGTCGAGCAGGATCAGCTCAGGCGTTTCTTTTTCGAGAGTGGCCAGTGCTTCACCGGCCGTGGTTGCCGGAATCACCTGATAACCCGCTTTTTCCAGAAATGCCGACAGCAACGAGATCATGATCGTCTCGTCTTCGATCAGCAGTATCCGCTTAGCCAAAAACTTGTCCTCCGAATGATTGAATGCGCACATCGGGCGTGCCTGGGGGGATTGTAAGGCATTGTGAGGTTGCCGTCAGGTGGCCGTCAATTACCCTTCAGTATGAGCAGGCATGTTGATCTCGTTATTTGAAAACGAGGACGCCATGACCCGACACATTAAAGCCCCCCTGCCCCTGATCGCCGCGATGCTGACGTTGGGTGTATGTCTGCTTGTCACGACCGGCGCCGACGCGCAGGTGCGTGTCAATCCGAACCCGGTCCCGAAGGTTTCGATCAATGCGTCATGCCAGGCTGACCGTGCCGTTTTCAAAATCCGCAATGGACTTCGTGAACATCGTGAACCGGTTGAGATCATCATTCTGGCGGAGCAGGAACGGCGGATCATGTCTCGCCGGAGCATGCGTTTCAAAAGCCTCCAGAAAGCAACCTATCGGGTTCCCTTGACCGGGCGCGATGCAATCGAAGGTGCACTGCGGATCATCCTCATGTCCGGTGGTGACGCCAGGAAACCGCTGGCCCATGCACGGCTTGACTGCGAGGCCGGCTGACCCGGATGGATGGCCGGAAACGGTCATAAATTCGCCGGTTTGTGAAAATTGTTTAGGTGCCGAGGGTTGGCAGTCGACGAACCTGGTGCGATACCCGCTAAATCACTAAAGCATTTCCAGATAGGACGGGCCGCTCGGCGGGGGAAACGCCGCGTCGAGCAATGCGTGGTCTTCGGCATCAAGGGTGATTTCCAGCGCCGCGATGTTCTGATCAATGTGCGTCCGGTTGACGGATTTGGGGATGGCCATGACATTGTCCTGTGCCAGCACCCAGGCCAGTGCGATCTGTAACGGACTGACATCATGGCGGGCGGCCAGTTGATCGAGTGCGGGATCGCCGTGCAGGCGGCCCTGTTCCAGCGGCGAGTAGGCCATCACCGGTATGCCGTGCTTGCGGCAAAGAGGCAGCAGATCCCATTCCGGGCCGCGGCGGCTGAGGTTGTAGAGAATCTGGTTGGTGGCCGTGACATGGCCCCCGGCCGAGGCCAGCCATTCCGTCATCTCGTCCGTGTCGAGGTTGGAGACGCCGAAGTGGCGGATTTTACCCGATGCCTGCAGCGCCTCGAACGCTTCTATCGTCTCCCGGAACGGTGCGCCGCCCCGCCAGTGTAAAAGGTAGAGATCGATATAGCTGCAATCCATTCTGGCCAGGCTGCCGTCGCAGGCCTTGATGACGTCATCATAATAGGCGTTGCCCGGCAAAACCTTGGAAACGATGAACAGGTCTTCGCGAGGGGCAGGGCTTTGCTTGATGGCCGCCCCGACGACTTTTTCCGCACCCCCCCGGGCATACATTTCGGCGGTATCGATCACGCGGATGCCACGCTCGACGGCATAGCGCACGGCGGCGACCTCGTCGGCAAAGGCGGACGCGCGCTCGCCCATGAACCAGGTGCCGAGGCCGAGCTTCGGGAATGGGTCGCCATTTGGAAATTTGATGTGCTTCATGGTGCTCCTGTGCTGCGGGGCGACCGCTCAGTCCGGCAGCCGGTTGAATTCGGGCAGGTCGTGCAGGCAGTCGTCCCAGTTCGCCCGGTCCTCGCAATAGATATGACCGACAGGGCGAAGATCGACCGGCGTATCGAGGCTGCCTGCCGGGACGACCACGGTGCTGCCGTCCGGCGTCCGACGTGCCAGGGCGCCGCCGCAGTCTCGGCAGAAATTTTTCGAATGTCTGGCCCCGGGTATCCTGTAGGTGCGGATTTTGTCTTCCCCCGAGAGCCATCTCAGGACGGCCGTCGACGAGAACAGGTTTGATGCGTGGGCCGATCCGGTGCCCTTGCGGCAGCGCTGGCAATGACAGAGGAAGAAGCGCTCGAAGTCGCCGACTATTTCGAATTTGACCGCGCCGCAAAGACACGATCCAAGGTGTGTGCCGCTCATATCACTTCTCCGGACATCAGGCGTTTGCCGGGGTGCGCTTGCGCTGCGGGCAGGGCTTCTGCGTCTTGTTGATGGGATCGAATTCGGACCGGTTCAGGCTGGCCAGGACCTTGCCATAGACGTGAAGGGACACCGACGGTTTGTCGCCGTCATTGCGGACACCGTGGATGTCGTCGGGCATGAGGGTGCAGACGACGCCGTTGGTGACATCGGTTTCCTCGTCCAGTTCCAGATCGGCGAAGCCGGGTTTGCTGCCGTCGTCTATGCGCCGCCAGCCGACATTGACTTCGGTGCCGTCGATGCCGACGACGACGCCCCAGGTCTGATGATCGTGCGGCGCGACGCCGCGCCCGGGCGCCCAGCAGATAACCTCGACCAGCAGGGTGTTGTCCGGGTCTTCATTGAGGATGTTGATCACGAAACCCTGTTCGTTATCGGTTTCATAATATGCCGGTTTCATCCACGAGGTATCGTCGGCCATACGCGCAACGATGGGTTTGACGCGGGCAATGGCTTCGGCGGGATCGTCGATCCCGGCGGTCGCGGCCCGGAGGTCCGAGACCAGGGTCGAAATGATGGTGTCGCTCACGTTACGCTGTCCCTGCTGTTGTGCGTATCGCTCAGCCTAGCAAACCTTATGACGTATATAAATGTCTGAGGCGGTGCAGGAATGCCGCAAAAGACGGTGCCGGCCCCAGGCCGGGACCGGCACACATCCTTTCAGTCGTCAGGTGCGGTTAAGATCAGGCCTCAGGCGAGATCGAAGCGGTCCGCATTCATGACCTTGGTCCAGGCCGCAACGAAGTCGTTCACGAACTTTTCCTTGCTGTCGTCCTGGGCATATACCTCGGCATAGGCGCGCAGAATCGAGTTTGATCCGAACACCAGATCCATGCGGGTCGCCGTCCATTTGACGTTCCCCGTTTTGCGGTCACGGATTTCATAGATGCCGTTGCCAGACGGCTTCCACGTATTGGCCATGTCCATCAGGTTGACAAAGAAGTCGTTGCTCAGAACTTCTTCGTTTTCCGTGAAGACGCCATGTTTGGTGCCGCCGTGGTTGGTGCCGAGCACCCGCATCCCACCGACGAGGACCGTCATTTCCGGTGCCGTCAGCCCCATCAGCTGGGTGCGGTCGAGCATCATTTCCTCGGCACTGACGACGTAGTCTTTCTTCAGCCAGTTACGGTATCCGTCGTGAAGCGGTTCCAGCGGATCGAAGGATTCCGCATCGGTCATGTCATCCGTGGCGTCACCGCGGCCGGGTGCGAACGGCACTTCGACATTGAAGCCGCCGGCCTTGGCGGCCTGCTCGATCCCGACATTGCCGGCCAGCACGATGATGTCGGCGATACTGGCGCCGCTGTCGGCTGCGATGCCTTCAAGCACACCGAGGACGCGGCTCAGACGTTCCGGCTCATTGCCTTCCCAGTCCTTCTGCGGGGTCAGGCGGATGCGGGCACCATTGGCGCCGCCGCGCATGTCTGAGCCCCGGTAGGTGCGTGCACTGTCCCAGGCGGTCGACACCATATCAGCGATCGAAAGCCCGCTCGTGGCGATCTTCTGCTTCACCGCAGCGACATCATAATCGATGCTGCCGGCGGGGATCGGATCCTGCCAGATCAGGTCTTCTTCGGGCACGTCGGGGCCGAAGTAGCGGACCTTCGGACCCATGTCGCGGTGCGTCAGTTTGAACCAGGCGCGGGCGAAAGTGTCCCTGAAGTACTCGGGATCGGCCATGAACTTCCGGCAGATTTCGTTGTAGATCGGGTCGACCTTCATTGCCATGTCGGCGTCGGTCATGATCGGATTGTGACGGGTCGTGAGGTCGGTCGCGTCAACCGGCTTGTGCTCTTCCTTGATGTCGACCGGTTCCCACTGGTTGGCGCCGGCGGGACTTTTCTTAAGTTCCCATTCGTACCCGAAGAGGAGATCGAAATACCCCATGTCGAACTGGGTCGGGTTGGTGGTCCAGGCACCTTCAAGGCCGGAGGTGACGGCGTTTGCCGCCTTGCCGCCCATGTCCGGGTTGGCCCAGCCGAACCCCTGTTGATCGACATCGGCGCCTTCCGGGTCCGGGCCGAGTTTACTGGCGTCGCCGTTCCCATGGGTCTTCCCGACGGTGTGCCCACCACAGGTGAGCGCGGCGGTTTCCTCGTCGTTCATGGCCATGCGTTTGAAGGTCTCGCGGACTTCCAATGCGGTCTTCGCCGGGTCGGGCTTGCCGCCGACGCCTTCGGGGTTGACGTAGATCAGACCCATCTGCACGGCAGCGAGCGGGTTTTCCAGGGATTCCGGCGCATCATCGCTCTCGTAACGGTCCCTGGCGAGCCATTCCTGTTCCGAACCCCAGTAGATGTCCTTTTCAGGGTGCCAGATGTCCTCGCGGCCGAAACCGAAGCCGAATGTCTTGAGCCCCATGGACTCATAGGCAATGTTGCCGGCGAGGACGATCAGGTCGGCCCAGCTGATGCGGTTGCCGTATTTCTTTTTGATCGGCCACAGCAGCCGGCGCGCCTTGTCGAGGCTGACGTTGTCCGGCCAGGAGTTCAGCGGCGCGAAGCGCTGGTTGCCGGTGCCGCCACCGCCGCGACCGTCGGCCAGGCGATAGGAGCCGGCAGCGTGCCAGGCCATGCGGATCATCAGGCCGCCGTAATGTCCCCAGTCGGCCGGCCACCATTCCTGGCTGTCGGTCATGAGCGCGTGGACATCCTTTTTCAGTGCTTCGACATCCAGTTTCTTGAGCTCTTCGCGGTAATCGAAACCCTGGCCCATGGGGTCGGTCTTGGTATCGTGCTGGTGCAGGATGTCGAAATTGAGGGCATTCGGCCACCACTTGGTGACGGACGCGCCGGTGCTGGTGTTGCCGCCGTGCATGACGGGGCACTTCCCTGCTGATGTCTGGTCGTTTCCATCCATGATGAATCTCCAATGTATGTTGTTGCGGGTCGGCGGCGGATTTTCAGTCGCGCACCATGGTTCTTGCTGGTGCAGCCGCCTGTCCGTTCATATTCAGTTCAGGAGATAGCCTAGCGTGGCTCAGTGATAATCAAAAATACTTAAATACTATAATAATGATAAGTTTTAATGATGTTCAGGCATGCCAAGGCAGCGCCTGCCTTTTGTCCGGAAGCGGACCTGTGGCGGGCGGACGATAACCGCGGATACAGAAATCCACGGGTTGAGGTTATTGTAACCGGTGCGGACCGTTTTCAGGGAATTCAGTTTCGGCCCTGCAAAATCTGCCAGCGTGGCACGGCCAGATAAAACCCCGCATACCTGTCCGGTTGCGGGGTTTTTCTCTTCGCCATCAGCGAGGCTGTCAGTCGAACATGTCCGGCTGCGTGGCGGCAATATGGTTGTAGATCGTCTGGAAGTGCAGCCAGCCGATATAGTCGCTGCCTACGTGCTCGCGGCTGTAGGCCGCCGTTTTGTCCGACAGAAGCTTCGGCTTGATACCGCTGGCTTCGACCATCAACTGCTGCTGACATGCACGCTCAAGCGCGATGAACCAGAACGCCGCATCGTCGATGCTGTGCTGGCTGGCGGTCAGAAGGCCGTGGTTCTGGTGCAGGATACCCCGGTTGCGGCCCATCTGTTTGGCCACGGACATGCCGCTTTCCTCTTCGACGGCGACGGCACCGGCAGAGGCGCCGATCACGGCATGGCTGTTGTAGAATGCGGCAGCGTCCTGGCTGATCATGTCAAGCGGCCGGCCGGTTGCGCACCAGGCCGTACCGTAGGTGGTGTGCGCGTGGCACATCGCCATGATCTCGGGGTAGGCGTCGTGCACGGCAGCGTGCAGGACGAAACCGGCGCGGTTGATGGCATACTCGCCTTCGACAACCCGTCCACGATGGTCGGCGAGAATCAGATTGGACATCTTGACCTGCGAGAAGTGCACGCACATCGGGTTGGTCCAGTACAGCTCGGGATGTTCCGGATCGCGGACGGTCAGGTGTCCGGCGAAGCCATAGTCGAAACCGTGCTGATCGAAGGCGCGGCAGGCTGCAACAAGGTGCTGTTTGCGATACGTCCGTTCTTCTTCGACGCTGTTGAATTCAGGTATTTCAGGAAAGATCAGGCCTTCCTGCTCCGGCTGGTAGAGCGAAATGCGTTCGCGTTTGGTGCCGGTCTTCTGGTTCAGGTTGTCGTCCAGCATGATGATCCTCGCATGTCTGAATTTGTTTGGGCCTGTCCATGCCGGAAAGGCCGATGCGCGGATCGTGTTCGACATTGCCGATTTTGACAAACGACGTTTTTTCAACAATACATGAATCAGATTCATGGAGTTCTATCATGCAACGGACACCGAGCCTGCATGCCTTACGGGCGTTCGAAGCGGCGGCCCGCCTCGGCAGCTTCGCCCAGGCTGCCGACGAACTGCACCTGTCACCGTCGGCGATCAGCCACCAGGTGCGCGCGCTGGAAGAGCATCTCGGGCGCCCGATGTTCGTGCGCACCAACAGGACGGTCATCCTGACGCCGGAAGGGGACCGCCTTCTCGCTGCCTTGTCGCCGGCATTTGAAAGCATTCACGCGGCCTGTGCGGAACTCAGCCCGCCTACTCAAAAGCAGGATCTGTCCGTGCACTGCACGCCGAGCTTTGCGACCAAATGGCTCAGTCCCCGGCTGCCGGGTTTCATGGCGCAGCACCCGAACATCAATATCCGGATTTCATCGAGCGCGGATGCCGTCGATCTGTCCCGCCACGAAGAAATCGATGTGATCATAGGATATGGCGATGTCCGCCGGGGCAAGGGGGTTACGGCACTGTCCCTTGGCGTTGAGGAAATTGCCGCGCTTTGTGCACCGGCCTTTGCCGAGGTTCATGCCGAGGCCGATGCGGCGGATTTTACCGATCTTGTGCGCCTTGAATCCACATTCAGCCCGGTCCGCTGGTCGGACTGGTTTGCCCTGAACGGGCTCCGCGTGAATGCGTCACAAACGGGGCCGGCCTTTGACCGGGGATCTATGGTCATTGCCGCCGCCGCGCAGGGATTGGGGCTGGCCCTGGAAACGGTGCGTTTTGCGCAGGCGGAGCTGAATGCCGGCAGTCTGGTCCGGTTCTGCGAGGACCGCTTTCGCAGCCTTGAACGGGAATTGCATTTTTTGTGCTACCGGACGCGCGATGAAAACACGCCGAAAATCCGACGTTTCCGAGACTGGGTGCTGGAGCAGAGCCGGTGATATCAGGTGATTCGGCTTCGAGAACGCACAGATTTTCCCATCCGCTTGCCGCTTTCGGCGGATACCGTCAACATCACCGGTTGCGTGACGGTCTATCATTTCGGATAAGCACTGTTCAGATGCATCACAGAAGAATGCAGGCTTGATGTCCCGGCGGCATGAATGGCTACACATTCCCGGGTTTTCACGATAAACAGGTACAGATTCCGCTAGGCGCGGCGATGTATGTATTTTGATCAATGGATTTCAGGTGCCGGTTCGGGGCGATTTCAACCGGCAGACCTGCTGCATTTCAGCGAAAGAGTAATTTATTAAATATGGAACTTCGGCGCTGGCAGCAGCACATCATCGATGACTTCCCATCGATTCGGGCGAGGTATAAACGGTTTATCCTCAAGGCGCCCACGGGGGCCGGGAAGACCGTTCTCGCCCGTGAGATCATCGACCGTTTCTATGAAGGCAAGAAGGTTCTGGTGCTGTGCCACCGGCTTGTTCTGCTGGATCAGCTACAATCGGCCCTGCTCAAGGGGCGCCGTGTGCGGACCCTGAAGGTTTCCGACAAGGGCCAGGCTTTTGAAGATTACGACATCCTGCTGTCGACCAGCATGCGGGCACGTGAAGTGCTCGAAGACGCCATCCCGAAAGCGGACCTGATCATCGTTGACGAGGCGCACCGGGTGTCACCGAACGGCAGCGGATACCGGCGGATCATCGAGCTGTTCCGCGACGAGGGCAAAGCCGACGCCCATCTGATGGGGCTGACGGCATCTCCGGAACGGCGCACCGGTGATCAGCGCGATCAGCTCAACCTGGCTTTCGATGCAATCATCGACTGCGCCGACATTCAGGACCTGATCGAAGAGGGGATTCTGGTCCGGCCGAGATACCGGCCGCATTTCGTCCATGACCTGGACCTCGATGATATCGATGTCAGCTCGGGGGAATACCCGATATCCCGGCTGACCGATGAAATCATCAAGTCGTCGATGCTCGACTATGCGACGCATGCCTATATGGAGGAACGCGCCCAGGTGCGCCCGATCCCGATATCGGCCTGGTTCTGCCCCGATATACGGGTTGCCGAAATAACCGAAGAACGGCTTCGGGCCATCGGCATCAAGTCGGCGATCATCACGGCGGGAACCCCGCTTCGTGAACGGCGGCGCATCCTCGCCGCACACGATACCGGCGAGATCGAGGCGCTCGTTTCTGTCGGTGTGCTGACGGAAGGGTGGGATAATCCCGAGTGCAATATCATCGTCCACATGCGCCCGACGCTTTCAAAGGTTCTCTGGGGCCAGTCTGTCGGACGCGGCCTGCGCTCGTCACCCGGCAAGAGCGAATGCATCGTCATCGATGTCAGCTCCAACTGGACCACCTTCGGGCCCGTTGAAAAACTCAAATGGACACTGTGGAGCCCGCCCCGGTCGTTCCTGCAGTTCCAGAACCGCTTTAACTGGATCGGCCAGCAGCAGGATGACGAGGAACAGCCCGAGACCTATCTGTTGTGCAAGAACGATATCGCCAAGGGGCGGCCGTGTTCTCATATCTACCGCAAGGATGATGTCGAGGGGGATGCCTGCCCGGTCTGCGGCAAGTATGCGGCCATCGACATTTATAAAGAGCGCCGGCTGGACCTCACGTTCAATGACAACAAGCTGCATCGCATTTTCTTCACGCGGGTGCCGGAGATTTACGGCGGCCTGAACGTATCCGTCTGGAACAGTCTTGCGGACAGTGCCTGGCGGACCGCCAATGAAAAGGAAATCGCCTATCTGCTGTTCTGCGAGGCGTTCGTCAGGTCGTCGCCTGAAATCGCCGAGTCCGAAAGTCAGTACTGGGAAGAAACGCTGAAGACGGAAGCCGAAGTTCGCCGCGAACTGATCCTGAACGGCCGCGATGTCGCGAAGCAGATGGAATTCGAACTGGGATGGATCGCCGACGGTCTGGATACGCGCCGCGAAGTGCGCACCCTTCAGGCCAATTACGGGGCGGCGATCGTCGGGCCGATCCTGAATGAACTGGATCGTGGTGATTGCGAAACGAAATACCAGCGCGCGATCAAGATCACCGAGCGGATTGTGACACTGGGCTGTTCTGTGGATGACGACCTGCCGTATTTCAACGGGCGTGATGTTTGATCCGTATTTTGCGGACGGGGCGTATCTGTCAGCCTTGTAATCCCCGGCGCAGATCACGCCGGAAATTCCGATCCTTCTTTAAATACACCTCCCGGCTCATGGCAGCGGAAGGGGTCTCGAGTTTTTCCGCATACAGTAAGTGCCAGTGATATCCCCGAGTGCTCTTGGCGCCCCGTCCGGTGTTATGGGCGGCAAGGCGCTGGTCCAGATCGGTGGTCCAGCCGACATACGTTCTGGGTGTGGTTTTGCTTGTGGAGCCAAGGACGTATACGAATGCGGACATGATTTCTTCCAGCCGGTGCCTCTGATCTGAGCGCCTGAGCAAAGGTGTGGCGCATTCAGGGAAATGAGCGCGTTAAGATTGGCATTGTGAAGATGAAAAATCCGATAACGCAGAAAGGTTGACGATGTTCCCGGCCAATTGAGTTTTCAAGCGGCCTAACTGTAGCGGCGCCTTATGTCGTGTTCCTGTATCATTTCCTTATGTTCCGGCAGCAGTTCGACGATCGAAAGAACCCTGTTGATGCGTCCCAGTTCATCCACCATCGGCAGGCGGAGGACGGTCGTCGACAGGCCTGCCCCGCTTGAAAGGGTGTATTCGTAACTTTCCGCGACCGGTCCGCACGTGGTGATGACGTTCTGCAGGGCATCAGCGATCGCCGTCGCCAATGACTGAGGCAAGAGATCGGTCAGGGTTTTGCCGGTCATGTCATGTCCGAATATTCTGGTCATCCCGCTTCCCCAGTATCTGAAGACACTGCTCTCAATCGGATCAACGATGTCATACACCATCATCGTTGGGGCAAGGGCGTGGGGAAACTCCATAAGCTCGATGTCGCCGTGATAGGGACATTTCTGATGACGCCGTGTATGGTCCCAGTACGCATGAGCCTCCTGAAGCGCTTTCGACAGTTGGTCGATGGTATATGTTTGCTTTTCCAAATTCGTTCCAAGCCTTTTCGGGGTGCCATAAAAGGAACGCGAAAATATCACGGCGTACGATTTCGGACATCGCCAAGCTTAAATATTAGGTCGGGCATTCATCCTATTTCAAACCCGCCCACCCTATGCGTAATAGGGCATCCAGCTCATACGGCTTTCCTGATCGCCGCCGGTCCGGTAAATTCGTGATTGATAATCAGATGATCGCCCATTTCGGTTTTTCCCGCGCTGACAGCCGGTAGTTAAGACGCAGCATGCAAATCTATATTCAACGCTGGCAGGCGCTGTCCGGAAATATTCGCGGCTCGATCATTATCCTGATCGCGTCCCTGATTTCGGTGATCATGTCTTCCCTGATCAAGCATGTGGGTCAGACTATCCCGGTCATCGAAATTCTGTTCTTTCGTCAGATCATGGTGCTGATCATCATCTCGCCGGTGATCTTCAAAAACCGTGCGACGGTGTTCCGCTCGAACATCTACGGCATGCATCTTCTGCGCGCCTCGCTGTCCATCATCGCCATGTATCTGGGGTTCACCGCCGTCGTCAACATGCCGCTGGCGGAAGTGACGGCGATTTCCTTCGCCCGCATCCTGTTCACGACCATCCTTGCCATCCTGTTCCTGAGCGAGGTCATCGGTCTGCGCCGCTGGACCAGTATCATCATCGGGTTTATCGGCGTGCTGGTGATCATCCGGCCTGATCCAGACAATATAAATATCTATGCGCTGATGGCGGTCACATCGGCGCTGTTCGTGTCCGCCGTCCAGATTATCCTGCGAAAGCTGTCGCAGATCGACAAGCCGTCGACCATTCTGGTTTTTCATTCCGTTTCCATTACCCTCGTCATGGCCATCCCGGCCTACATCCAGTGGGTCATGCCCAGCGTCGATGAAATGATCTTCATCGTCATGATCGGCTCGCTGATGTCGCTGATGCAGTGGATGTTCATCCAGGCCCTGAAGGTCGGCGAGGCAGCGGCGATTGCACCGATGGAATATGTGCGCCTTCTCTATGCCGGCGTGATCGGGATCGTATTTTTCGCAGAGACGCCGACCGTCTGGACCCTGTCCGGTGCCGCAATCATTGTCGGCAGTACGCTTTATACGATGCGCCGAAACGCGCTGAAATCGGCGCAGAAGTAAAGTCGGTATGCACCCGGCGGCTCTTCCGGGATTAAATGGAACGTCTTTCTTGAATTTGAGGCCGTATTGAACTTTATGCGGCGGCTGCTGGCACTTATGATAAGTGTCAGCTTCAAGCGTTTCCTGCTCACCGCGGGAGAGAACCGGATCAATATATGGCTGCGAAGGATTACTAGGTGGACTGGGGGAATATTTTACGTGAGTTTATCACGCTACTGGTGGTTATCGACCCGGTAGGCTCGATCCCCGTCTTTCTTTTTGCCGTCGCAACCGTGCCGAAGAAGCTGCACCGCCGTTTCGCCATCAGGGCAGTCGTCATCGCCGGACTTGTTCTGCTCGCTTTTCTTGCCGGCGGGCAGTTTCTTCTTGAAACGCTGGGCCTGCGGCTCGGGTCTTTTCAGATTGCAGGAGGGATCATCCTCTTTCTGTTCGCTCTGACGATGATCTTCGGTGAATCGAAGGCTGAAAGCGAGATTGAGGAAGCAGGACGCGATCACCTGGCAGGTGCCGTGTTTCCTCTGGCGATTCCGTCAATCGCGTCACCCGGGGCGATGCTTGCGATTGTGGTGCTGACCGACAATCACCGCCAGCCGATCATCGAACAGGCTGTTACGGCGGGCCTTCTTGTCGCCGTTTTGACGTTAACCCTGCTTCTGCTTCTCGTTGCTTCTTATGTGCATCGGCTGATCGGCAATACAGGCGCCAGTATCGTCAGCCGTGTCATGGGGATTATCCTGGCGACCATCGCAATTGATGCGATACTCGGCGGCTTCGACGCAATGGGCATTCTCGACATCGAATCGCAATCCATGATCAAGCCGGTGAACTGACAATACGGTGCAGTTCATCATCGGAGCGCCTCACCAGCTCTATTACGTTCGGACGACGACGGGGTCCGTATTTTCATTGATCCATCGCGCAATAGCCGTCATGCGGGCATCTTCGCCGTGCTGCCCCATGACCTGCAAGCCGACGGGCATGCCGTCGACCGCCATCACCGGTATGGTCACGACGGGGGCGCCGAACAGCGAACTCGGATAGTTGAACACCGCATCGCCGGTCGGTCTGGGTGCCAGCGGTTCGCCGGGTTTGTCGCCCGCCCAGAGCGGCGCCGGACCGGGGCAGGAAAGCGTGATCGCGGCATCGGCCAGCGACCCCAGTGCCCCGTGACACGCCCGCGCATGTTCTCGTGCCAGCAGAAGGCTTTTGTAATCGTCCGGTGTCATCTGCTCTGCTTTGGCGAGGGTCGCCTGCGTGCGGGCGCTGACGCCGTCGGGTGCGCGATCCACGAGGTTGCGCTGATACCATCTGTTTTCCCACGCCGTGATGGAACCGGTGACTGCCGTCGCGTTGGCGATGGCGGCTTCAACGCTTTCGATCCATGGGTGGTCTCCGCGGCGCAGCAGCGTGATGCCGGCTCGTTGCAGGTTCTCCAGGAACTGTTCAAATGCAGATACGGTGCCGGTGTCGAGCGTCGACCAGCCTTCGGTTTCAAGAACGATCAACCGTTCCGGACGGACCGGGTGCGGCGGTGTCATCGGCCCGATCAACCCAGGCGCGCCGGGGTCGCCGCCGATGCGGCTGGCGATCTCGATGGCCACCTGCCACATGTCTTCGATAGATGCGGCGTGCGGTCCATGGGTGCTCATGGATGTCGTCTGGCGTTCGCCACGATGAATGCCGCCCTGGCTGGGTTTCAGGGCGAAGTTTCCGCAGAACGCCGCCGGGCGGATGATTGAACCGCCGACCTGAGTGCCGATTGCGGCCGGCATCATGGCACTGCCGACGCCCGCTGCCGAACCCGACGACGACCCGCCCGGGGTGCGTGCGGGATCGAACGGGTTGGTGGTCGGTCCGGGGTGACTGCCGCCCAGTTCCGCCGTGATGGTCTTGCCGAATATCACCGCCCCGGCCTGACGCAGCGCCCAAACGGCGGCGTTATCGTTCTTCGGGAAATTGTCTTTCAGGGCGGCGCATCCCATGCCGGTCGGCATGTCTCTGGTTTCGAGCAGGTCCTTGATCCCGACCGGCATACCGTCGATCGCCGACAGCGGATTGCCGCTCTTCCAGCGTTTGGTACTGGCATCCGCGGCGGCACGCGCGGCGTCTTCGTTCAGGGACGCAAAAGCCTGAACAACCGGTTCGCGTGCACGGACCGTTTCCAGGCAGCGCTCCAGATAGGCGCTGGGGGTGTCCGAGCCATCGGCGAAGGCAGGGCGGACATCGTGGAAAGTGAGGCCTTTGAAGGTGCGGGGATCGTATTCGGGAATCTGGCTGTCCATGGTCGCGGTTCCTGTCAGGTACATTGATCTGTTTGTCGATACTAACGCAGAGACGGAAACTGGCCAGAATTCAATTGCACGTCAGCGTGGATCTGAACAGCCGCTCAGGATGCTCCGTTTGTCCCAGGCGTCGACCTCAGTCTGAATAAAGAGCCGCTCGCATTTTTCCATCTATTCAAGTTCAGAGAATGCGCCTATAGGAAGCGCGTGCAAGAGTGTTGCAGGCTGATGCAGGCGCTTTGAATGTCTCAAACGACAACGGCTTCTCAGGTTCCGCCCGGTCCGGGCGGCGGTAAACCGCCGCGCCATTGGGCCATTATCAAGGGTGCTTTCTCCAGCGAGGAATGCGCCCGCCTGAGCGAGGCGTTTTCGGAACTGGATGCCCATGAAGGCGGCTTGGTCGCCGGACGCTTCGACCGGAAAGTCCGCCAGTCAGCCCTCGTGTGGTTGCCGGAGGAAGACGCCTTCGACTGGGTGACGCAACGCATCACCCGTTTGGCGGGGGATGCCAACCGGGACGTCTTCCGCTATTTGCTCGACGGATTTGAAGAGCAACTGCAACTCGCGCTTTACGGTCCCGGTCACTATTACAACTGGCATATCGACCGTGGCCGGGGCGCTGTCGCCGGGCGGCGAAAACTGACCCTGTCCGTGCAACTGACCGACCCGGCAGATTATGTGGGCGGTGAACTTGAGCTGAACGCCGACGGACACCCGTTTCAGGTTCCCGTCGATCAGGGCGCGATGGTCGTGTTCCCGGCGCATACGCTGCACCGCGTGGCGCCGGTGGTATCGGGAAGCCGGCTTTCTCTGGTGAGCTGGATACACGGCCCGGACTTCGTGTAACCGGCCGTCTTCCGGGCGCTGGCAGCACCCCGAACTTCAAGTGTTGCTTGTATAAAGTCTGGTCAGGGTCGGCATAACATTTTAGTCATTAGCCCACACCCAATACACAATAAAGAATTAGACGATCTCTGGAGGAAATGAATGCGCATTGGATTTATCGGCATCGGCGCGATGGGCCGCCCGATCGCCACCAATATAGTGAACGCCGGTCATGACCTGGTGGTTTGTGACACCAATACGGTCGCCACAGATATCCTGGTGCAGCGGGGAGCAGCCGTTGCTCAAACGGCCAAAGAGACGGCAAGCCTGGCAGATATCGTCATTTCTTGCCTCCCGAGCCTTGTTGCGCAGAAAGACGTCGTGCTTGGTACGGATGGCGTGCTGTTGGGGGATCGTGCCAGGGCCTTTGTCAATTTTGGCACATTTGGAAGTCCACATTCGGTGGAGATTGCTGAAGCCGTCTCTAAATCCGGCAAGGCTTTTCTCGACGCCCCGATCTCCGGCGGCCCGCCGGGTGCCAGTGCCGGCACACTCGGTATCATGTGCTCGGGCGATAAAAAGACGTTCGACGAATTGGAACCGATATTTTCCGTTGTCGCCGGGAGGGCGGTCTATCTGGGTGAAAAACCCGGCATCGCCCAAACCATGA
Source organism: Rhodospirillales bacterium (assembly GCA_965227245.1). GTDB lineage: Bacteria > Pseudomonadota > Alphaproteobacteria > Rhodospirillales > Casp-alpha2 > UBA4479. The sequence goes on from OZ245728.1 coordinate 1,585,025, forward strand.
AGCTTGCAAACAACATCATTTCATTCGGCAATCTGGCTGTTGCACTCGAGGCCATGACCTTGGGTGCCAAGGCCGGCCTGGATCCTCAACAAATGATCGAAGTCATAAATGCTTCGTCAGGTCGCAATACCGCGACGGAAGTGAAAATACCCAATCACGTTCTTGACCGTGGGTTCGATTATGGCGCCGCAATGCACATCATCGAAAAAGACCTCGAATTATGGCGGCAAGAGGCGGAGTTGTTCGATGCGCCCATGTGGTTGGGCATGAATATTCGCACGCTTTACCGGCAGTGCATGGCAGAGCTGGGTCGCGACAGCGATATCACCGAGCTGGCGCGCACCCTGGAGAAAATGGCCAACGTTCAAATCTCGAAGGCGCCTTGAGCATCGGACATCCTTTCATGGTCAGTTGCGGATGTTGAAAACCGGCCAACGAATTCTGTAGATCAAGTCGGTATGGGCGACCGGATCATGGAATAATCTTCAACGCGGCGATCTTGTCGCCGCTGAGGACGAAGAAAGAGCGTAAATCTACCGGACTGTCCGCATTCGGCCAAAAGCAGACCCGTCACATCTGTGCGCACTTTGATTTGATCATGCGCCGCAGCCATTGATGCGCAGGGTCAGCCGTGAACCGCTCGTGCCAGATTTGCGAAACGGTGAATGAAGGCGTCTGAAGCGCCCTCGGTAACGGCACAACGGCAAGGTCATCGGTCATCACCTGTTTGGCGAGACGCTCAGGCACCGTAATGATCAGATCCGTTGGCGCGATGACGGCGCTGATCGTCAGAAAATGCGTCACCCTGAGTGCAATCGTTCTTGTCAGATCATGTTCTTTTAATATGTCGTCGATGCGGCCGCCGCCCTTGCCGGTAATGCTCAACAAGGCGTGGGATGCAGCGGCATAACTTTTAAGACTCATTTTCTTCGCTGCGAGCGGGTGGTCTTTGCGCATCAGGCAAATCTGGCGATCTTTAAACAACGCCTGGGCGGCAACATTCACCAGTTCCGGCCCATCGTTCACGACACCAAATCCAAGTGATATTTCTCCCTCGCACAGCTCCGTTATGCCCGTGGCGGAGAGGTTCTCTATTTCGATCTGGATTTTGGGCGCAATATTGAAAACCTGCGCGATCACGGGCGGCATGATCGTTTGCGCCAGATAGTCAGGGGCCATGATCCGGAAACGGTTTTCTGCTTTAGAGGGATCGAACACCTGCGGTTTGAAGACCCTCGACACCTGAGACAGCGCATCCCTTACAGGGTCACGAAGGGCCTCGCCTCTGGGGGTTAACACCATGCCGCGCCCGGCGCGGACCAGCAGAGGGTCTTTCATGGTTTTCTGTAGACGGCTCAGCGCTCGGCTCATGGCGGGCTGGGAGAGATTTGCCAGGTTCGCGGCCTTGCTCACGCTGCCGGTTTCGAGCAGGGCGGACAGCGCTTTCAGCAAATTCAGATCGATACCTGATACATTCGTTTCATGCATGTATAAAATATAAAACATGCATTATAATTATTCAAATATCTCCCATACAGTCGCGCCATCACATTCAAATACCAAGGAGATATCATCATGTTTGTCATTTCAGGCGTTACCGGAAACACAGGCGCCGTCGTTGCGCAATCGCTGCTCGACCAGGGGCAGGCCGTCCGTGTCATTGTCCGCTCGGAGGAAAAAGGCGCTTCCTGGAAGGCCAGGGGGGCTGAGGTTGCCGTGGCCGATCTTATGGACACGGCGGCGGTCGCAGATGCATTAAAAGGCGCAACGGGCGCTTACTTTCTCCTGCCCCCGGACCTCACGAACGAGGACTTCATCGGCGAGAGCCTGAAGCGTGCCGAAGCCATCGTCGCGGCGGCCAAATCGGCACTTTTACCGCACGCCGTTATTCTCTCGTCCGTCGGCGCCCAGCACGCCGATCATGTTGGGCCGATTTCCACCATTGCGCAGCTCGAGAAACTGTTCATCGCGGCCTCGATCCCGCTCACCGCGGTTCGACCCGGCTATTTCCTGGAGAACATCAAGGATATGATGCCCGCGGTCGTGCATGAAGGCGTCTATCCCAGCATGGTCCTGCCGCTGGATTTCAAGATTGATATGGTCGCGACGAGGGATATCGGGCTTACGGTTGCGGATACGCTGATCAATCCGCCGACCGTCCCGCATCGGGTGATCGAACTCAGGGGGGCAGATCAGTATTCAGCCGAGGACATTGCCGCGGCACTCTCCAAATCGCTGGATCGTAAAATCACCGCCGTACCGGTGCCGCAGGAAGGCTGGGTTGATGTGCTCAAACAAAACGGGCTCTCCCAGCAATCCGCCGAGAGCATCTCGGAAATGCACGAAAATATAAATAACGGGCGTATCGACTTTCTTGATCCCAATGCCAAAAAGGGACAGATCGGCCTCACGCGCTTCATTCAGGAAATGGCGGCTTGACGGCTGCCAAGCCCCTCTCCTGGGGGAGAGGGGGGTGCGCCACACCAATGCCCGTCAATAATACAGACAAGTAACACGGTCATTCCGGCGAAGGCCGGGATCCGGAACGACGGACTGTCTGGACCCCGGCCTGCGCCGGGGTGACGAACGTCAGGGCGGGGTGACGAGGATGTACACCCCCTCTCCTGGGGGAGAGGGTGGCGCAACGCGCCGGGTGAGGGGCTCTTCCTACCGCGTCAGCGGCTTGTCTTTGATGCGCCTAAAGTGAAGTCGCGGCCCCGCCCTGAGTTAACTGGCACGCGCCCAAGTGAAGGCGTCATCGAGATTGTCGAAGATCGCCGCTTCCCAGCCGGCATTGTCCAACGTATCGACATAGGCTTGTCCCAGTGATACCCAGCCGGGATCGTTGGCGGCGATCGCGACCTTCATCTTGTGCGTATACATGGCGGCGGGTTTGTCCATGAAGGCGCTTCCACGCGCCTCCGGCTCCGACATCTCCGGCGGACCGGCATTCAGGACATCGACGACCTTGAAGTTGAAGTCGTCCCACTGGGGCAGGCCCCAAACTTCGGTCTTGGCCTCCCGGCACTCCTTGAAAGGCACCGAGCCCGAATAGCGCCAATAGATGCCGTCGTCATACAGCGTCGTTTCGTGCGGCATGATGATCTCCATTCATCTCAATCGGTGAAGAGGCCGGTTAAAGTCTCTGTATCTGCAGGCGCGCCTGGCGAAGCATTTGTTCGGCGTCGATTTGATCGGTCATCCGGCCTCGGTTGACCCAGATATGGTTCGAGAGCTTGCCGCCCCGGGCTTCGACATTCGCTCGGAATTGATCGATGAACGAAGGCTCGAACTTACTGTTGAAGGTGTTGAACAGTACCACGTCCTTGCCGGCGAAATCGTTGGCGGCGACGAACTGCCAGACGGGCGGGGCCGGGCTGTAGAGCCAGATCGGCGAACCGATGAATATTCTGTCGTAGGCGGACAGATCGATCGTCTTTGGTGTAATGACGGCATTTTCGCCGCGAGCATCCTTCATGGCATTTATCCAACCCATCAGGCCGAGACGGTAGTCCTCCGCTTCCAGACGTATGATGTCAGCCGAATAGGTCCTGGCGATTTCGTGCGCCATCAGTTCGGTGTTCCCCGAACGCGAGAAACAAACGACGAGAGTCTTCGCGGTATTCTCCGCCGGTTTCTTGTAGTCGGCCAGCTTGGCGTTCCGCTTGGACTGTGCCTTCTCGGTCCGGACCACGTAGCCGATGACGCCGCCACCGACGATGGTGGCAGCTGCGGCCAGAATGCCGCCAAGAATGAATAGACGTCGTTTCATTATGAGCCTTTCTATGCCGGCAGAGGTGAGGGGCTCGCGCGCCCCCACCCTAGCGCCATTCACTCTAGTTCATGTGCTTGTCGAGGAACGAGAGCACCTTCTCCGGATGACGGCCGAAGTGATTGTAGCCGTCCTTGAAGCGATGCGGCGTGTCCTCGATCCAGAACAGTTCCTTTTCGTTACTGCCCAGCAGATCGAACGTCGTCTGCGCGTCTTCTGGATTGCGAGTCCATGCGTCTTCAAGGACCTGAACCATGAGAACCGGCATTTTAACGCTTTTGGCCCAGAGATGCGGGGTCATTTCGGCGGCAACCCACGCACCCATCTTGAGGAGTTCCAGATCAATCAGTTCCTGATACTGCTGAACGCCCTGGAGTTCCGAGAACGCGTCATAGATGGCGGCCATGGACACGACCATCGGGCTCACCATGCATTTGACGTTCTCGAACAGCTCGGGATGGCGGTGGATCGCGTGATACTGCGAGTTGCCGCCCATGCACTGGCTGTAGAGCGCGACATCCATCTTCGAGAGCTTCGGGTCGCTGTCGACGAATTTCTTCACGCCGACACAGTCGCGCCATTCCCACTGGCCGATCCCGCTCAGGCCGCCATTTGCGGCGGCGCTATTGCCGTGATTACGGATATCGTAGGTCAGCACGTTGTAGCCGGCCTCGGTGAGGTGCTTGTACTGAATGACGAAGTCGATTTCGACGGCGTCGTAACCGCTCCATGGCGCGCCCAAGTGGCCGGGGAAGCCGGAGCGGCACATCGGCAGGGCGTGATTGAAGATCACCAGCTTGTTGCTCTCGCGACCTTTGGCCGGAATATACCACGCTTCCAAAGGCGTGCCGTCATCAGACGGAATAACGAGGTCTTTCCAGCCAGTCATACCATAGTCGTCCGGCGTCTTATGGATAACGCTGCGCAACGGACGGACGATCTCGGCGAGACCTTTGACTTTTGCGTAGTCTTCCTCGGAAATGGTTTCGAGTTGCTGGACCGCTTTGTCCATTCTCTCTTGCGACATTCTGCTCATTGTTCATCTCCTGTTTATCGGGCTGGCAGTTCGCCTTTGCCCTATGGCTTGTGAATTCCGGTATCCCGGTACGTCGGGAACGAGGTGAACATAGCAACTTGTCCGATAATTGATTAGGTGGAAAAATGTGTATGAACTTATAAGCTGAGTGATAAATGCGTAGAGAAGACATATCCGATTTGTCGGCATTCGTTGTTGTGGCTGAAGAGAAAAGCTTCACACGAGCAGCAGCAAAACTGCAACTCTCCCAATCGGCGCTCAGCCAGATCGTACGGCGGCTAGAGGAACGCTTGGGGGTCAGGCTGTTGGCGCGGACGACACGAAGCGTATCCGCTACGGAAGCCGGTGACCGCTTGGTCATGGCGATGGCACCGATGTTGCGGCAACTTGACGAACAACTCGACGACCTGAGTGCTTTCCGTGATAAACCCGCCGGGTTGATCCGGATCACGACGGTTGAGCACGCGGCAAAAACAATCCTGTACCCAAAGATCGTTACGCTGACACAGGCGTATCCGGATATTACAGTTGAAGTCTTTATCGATTACGGTCTGAGCGACGTCGTTGCAGACCGTTTCGATGCCGGTGTGAGATTAGGTGCGCAGGTCGCCAAGGATATGATCGCCGTACGCCTTGGCCCGGATATCCCCATGGCCATCGTTGGATCGACGCAGTATTTCCGCACGCATGACGAGCCGAGAAAGCCGGACGACCTGATTGAGCACCGATGCATTAACCTAAGGCTGCCGACATCTGACACGCTCTTTGCCTGGCCGCTCCTTGAAAAAGATCGGGCGACAAGGGTTAAGGTGGAAGGGCCGCTCATATTCAATACGATCGACCTTATTCTGGACGCGGCCCTCGACGGTGCCGGGCTGGCATACCTTCCGTCCGACGTGGTCAAAGCGCATTTGGAAAAGCGAAAGTTGCGGCATGTTTTAAGCCACGCTACGCCGCCATTACCGGCATACCACCTGTATTATCCGAGCCGCCGGCATCACACGCCGGCCTTCGAGTTGCTCGTCGATGCGCTCCGCTACCGAGGCTAGCGCGTCAGCGGCTTGTACTTGATCCGGTGCGGTTCCAGCGCGTCGTCGCCGAGGCGGCGTTTCTTGTCGGCCTCGTAGTCTTCATAGTTGCCCTCGAACCACTCCACGTGGCTGTCGCCCTCGAACGCGAGAATGTGGGTCGCCAAACGGTCGAGGAACCAGCGGTCGTGCGACGTTATCAGCACGCAGCCGGCAAAATCGGCGATGGCTTCTTCAAGGGCGCGCAGCGTGTCGACGTCGAGATCGTTGGTCGGTTCATCGAGCATCAGGACGTTGGCGCCGGACTTCAGCATGTTGGCCAAATGCACGCGGTTGCGTTCACCGCCCGACAGCTGCCCGACTTTCTTCTGCTGGTCGCCGCCCTTGAAATTGAACTGCGCGACATAGGCACGGGACTGCATCTTGCGCTTCCCCAGATCGATTTCGTCGAGACCGCCGGAGATTTCCTCCCATACGGTCTTGTTGTCGTTAAGCGCATCGCGGCTCTGATCGACGTAGCCGAGCTTGACCGTATCGCCAATCCGGATGTCGCCGCCGTCGGGATTTTCCTGATCGGTGATCAGCTTGAACAGCGTCGTCTTGCCGGCGCCGTTCGGTCCGATGATGCCGACGATGGCACCCGGCGGAATCTTGAAGGACAGATTATCGATCAGCAGGTGATTGCCAAAGCCCTTGCGAAGGTCGCTGGCTTCGATCACGAGACCGCCCAGACGCGGGGCGGCGGGAATGACGATCTGTGCCGAGCCAGGTGCGATATCCTGCGACTTGGCCAGCAGTTCCTCATACGCCGTGATCCGCGCCTTGGATTTCGCCTGACGGGCGCGCGGGCTCTGGCGGATCCATTCCAGTTCTTCCGAGAGCGTGCGCTGGCGGGCGGATTCTTCGCGTTCTTCCTGGGCCAGACGTTTCTGCTTCTGTTCCAGCCAGGAGGAGTAATTGCCCTCGTACGGGATGCCGCGGCCGCGGTCGATTTCGAGAATCCAGCCCGTCACGTTATCCAGGAAGTATCGGTCGTGGGTGACCATGACCACGGTCCCGGCGTAGGCCGAGAGGTGATGCTGCAGCCACGCCACCGATTCCGCATCCAGGTGGTTGGTCGGTTCATCGAGCAAAAGCACTTCGGGTTTCTGCAACAGAAGACGGCACAGTGCGACCCGGCGGCGTTCGCCCCCTGAGAGCTTTTCGACGCTGCTGTCGGCGGGCGGACAGCGCAGCGCATCCATGGCGATCTCGATCGTGCGGTCGAGGTCCCAGCCGTCGACGGCGTCGATCTGTTCCTGCAGTTCGGCCTGTTCAGCGATGACGGCGTTCATTTCATCGTCGTCCATCGGTTCGGCGAACTTGGCAGAGATTTCGTTGAAGCGGTCGAGCAGGTCCTTCACGCCGCCGAGCCCGTCGGTCACGTTTTCGCCGACGGTCTTTTTCGGATCGAGGTGCGGTTCCTGTTCCAGATAGCCGACGCGCACGCCCTTTGCCGCCCAGGCTTCGCCGGTGAAGTCGGTATCGATCCCGGCCATGATCTTCATCAGTGTCGATTTCCCGGCGCCGTTGGGGCCGAGGACGCCGATCTTGGCGTCCGGGAGAAACGAAAGGGTGATGTTTTTGAGGATTTCCTTGCCGCCCGGAAACGTCTTTGAGACGCCCTGCATGACATAGGAATACTGATAACTGGCCATCTTTGATCTGCTCCCGGATCAGGTGTCTGAATTTGGCCGTTGTGATATCGCTTTAGGCCGCGTCTGGCAATGGTTGTGCGCGTCCGTCAGCGCCGCATGCACGCGACCAGATACGCTGCCGCTGCCAGCGTCAGTGCGGGCAACGCCGCATCGCGGTACAGCGCCATCGTCCAGGCAGACGCCAGATCCCAGGCACTCCATAGAATGGGCCAGATCAGAAGCCAGTAGGACGCCCGGCGATAGACCGTGAACAGGACGGCAACGCCGATCAGCGCGGTGGTCGAGGGGGTGATGGCGAAGCCGTGCGTGGTTTCGATCGGCATGTGCATGAAAAACGTCAACAGGGGGGGCAGGGCAAGCGCGGCGAACAGGAGCACGACACCGATCTCGACCGAGCGGGTGCGCCCGGCGATGATCTCGAAACGTCCGAGCAGTCCGCCCCAAAGCACGGTCAGCAACCCTTGCACAATGAACAGGATACCGAACGGAACGGCAGCCCAGTTCAGATCGGCATAGGTCTCGATGTGAAACACCCAGCCGGTCCATATCCAGGATGCACCGACGATCAAGGCCAGCACCCGCCCGGCGGTGCTGTCGGCGCGCTTCAGGCAATACAGCATGATGCCGCCGAGGATGACGGCGGCGAGCAAAGCCGGCCAGTACGTCTCGTTGTAGCTGCCGAACATGCCGACATAAACGTCAGGTGAAAACGGGATCAGACGGTCCATGCGGTGCCTCGACGGATGCGGGGATCAGAGATTGTACACATGATCCGCCATGCGGTTGCGCATTTTCGCGTTCGGCAGGGGCCCTTTGAGCGCACCCATGTTCTCCGTCATGTGTGCGACCTGTGACGTAGCGGGGATGGCGCAGGTCACGGCAGGATGCGAGACGATGAACTTCAACAGGAATTCCGGCCAGTTGCCGGCACCGGCGTCTGCGGCCCAGGCCGGCAGCGGATGGTTCTGCACGGCATCGATAAGCTGGCCGCGCCGGTACGGCCGGTTGCAGATGACGGCGATATTGCGTTCGGCGGCGAGCGGCAGCAGCCGGTCTTCCGCATCCCGGTCAACGGCGTTGTAGGTGATCTGCACGAAATCGATGTCTTCCGACGACATGATCTTTGCCATGTCGGCATGGCGCATGCCGTGCGAAGTGGTGATGCCGATATAACGTATCCGCCCGGCGGCTTTTTCGGCGCGCAGGGTTTCGAGGTGGTCTTCCCAATTGAGAAGGTTATGAATCTGAAACAGATCGAAGGTTCTCAGACCCCAGAGATTGCGCGAGTCTTCGATCTGGGAGCGTCCGCCTGCTTCGAGGGGCGTCCACACCTTGGTCGCCGAAAACAGATTATCGGGGGTGCCCAGCTTCTTCAGCCCGTAGCCGACGACCGCTTCCGCAGATCCGTACATCGGCGATGAATCGATCATGCCGCCGCCCAGTTCGAAGAATTTTGCCAGCACGTCGGTACGGGCATCGCGGAGTTTTTCGTTTTCACCGACGTTGAAGGTGATCCACGTGCCCATGCCGATGACGGGGATGCGTTCGCCGCTTTTGGGGATCGGCCGGGTGCGGATTTCAGGGACCGAGGCCCCCGCCGGAAGCCCGGCAAGGCCAAGCACTGCCCCGGCGGCGCAGGTGCCGATGAAGGTTCGGCGATTCAACGGGATGCGTGACATATGCCACCTGTTTCTTCACAAATAGAGCCTGACCCTGCATATATAGGAAACCCGTGCCCGCATTTCGAGGCGGTGCCGTAGGTCACGGATTCCGACGGATGCCGAACATGAACCTGAGCGCCAGACTGATCCAGTTATACCGCCACTTGTGGACCAGCTACTGGTGCATTCCTGTGGCCATCCTGCTGGCAGCAATCGCGCTGGCTGCGCTGACGACGGGGCTCGATCATGTTTATGGGGGTGTGTTCGAGACGGAAATTTTCTATCTGCGTCCGCTTCAACCGGAAACGGCGCGTGTCGTTTTGTCGATGATTGCCGGGTCGATCATCGGGGTCGCGGGGGTCGTGTTTTCCATCACCATGGTCGCCGTTTCGTTTGCCAGCGGCACGTTCGGCCCGCGCCTGATCGGCAACATGATGCGTGACCGCGGCAGTCAGGTCAGTCTGGGCTGCTTCATCGGGACGTTCGTCTATTCGCTGATCGTGCTGCGTTTCGTGCGCGTGGACAGCGGCATCGGCGATGCCTTCACGCCGTACCTGTCGATCGGCACGTCGATGGCGCTGGCGATATCCTGCATGGGGGTGCTGATCTATTTCATCCATCACGTGCCGGAAACCATCAATATCGAACTGATCATCGCGAAGCTCGGCCGGGATCTGAAATCGGGCATTAATACCCGGTTCCCCAAACAGGACGGCGGCCCCACCCCGCTGCGGAGCGAAAACACCCCCTGGATCGACAAGGTCAGGATCGATGATGCGGACATGATCCCGCCCCTGAATGAGGGTTATATTCAGGCGCTGGATGTTAATCAGCTCGGCAAAGTGGCGGAGAAACATGATCTCAGGATCAAGATCCTGCACCGGCCGGGGGCGTTCGTGACGCTCTGCGATCCGGTCTGCGCGGTCTGGTCTGAAAACGGTCTGTCCGATGATGCACGGCGGAAGCTGCAGGGCTGTTACGCGCTCGGGTCGTCGCCGACGGTCAACCAGAACATCGAGTTCATTGCCGATCAACTGGTCGAGATCATTGCCCGGGCCTTGTCGCCCGGCATCAATGATCCCTATACGGCGATCGCGGCAATCAACTGGCTGCAGGTCGGTATTCTGGAATTCGCAGCAGCGGAAAACATGGCGGATTCCTTCAATCAGACAGACAGGGTCTGTGCCGACAAATACCTGTTCAGCGATTTCGTCTCGGCGGTCTTTATCAAGGCATCGCCGTATATCATGTCCAACGCCCACGTCACGCGCCACACCATCGCCGCGCTGCTGTCCATCGCCGCGCACCTGCCGCCGGGCAACAACAGGGACGTGATCGAAGCCCGGGTCCAGACCTTCAGCGATCACAGGGACAGCGACTGAGGGAGCGATGCAATGCTGTCATGCGGACACGGAAAAACCGCGGCCCCCTTTCGGAGACCACGGCCTTTCATCGTCCACTTCCGGGTGGGAGGCGCGCCGGAAGCTGACAGGCATGCGCCTTACTTGGCTGTGATGACGTCCATCACCAGTTTGCCGTCGACTTTGACGGGGCTGTCTTCCTTGGCGCCAAGCGTGTATTCGAACATGCCGGTGCTGTTGCCGCCTTTTTCACCATGCAGCATGAGCATCAGCTTTTCGCCCGGCTGGACCGGCTCGGTCAGGATCGCCGCGACATCAATGTTCTTGCCTTTTTTCAACGGGGCATAGCCGACCACGGGACCCGGCTTGCCGGCATCATCGGTGCGATGCACGACCATCCAGCCGTTATCCGCAGCCATGATTTCGCTGGCGGTCACGGTCCCGTGCGAGACATTCTGATCGTCGGCCTTGACCGACAGATGACCGTAATCTGCCTGTGCGGCGGTCGCAAAAAGGGCGAGGGCAAAGGCACTTGAGGCAATAATTCCGGTTCTCATGTTGTACACTCCAATCTTTTATGATGTCCGCCCGGCTTCATTGCCGGTGCGTCGGCTCAGGTTCGCTTCGAGGCTGGTGCACGTTGCACGCACCCCGGCAGCGCTGAGACCTCTCACCGCCCACCATCAGGCGGGCGTACAAGTGTTACGGTTCCGAAACGAATTTGGATTGGAATAACCACAGTTTTTTTTAAAAACATTATCCCCGGTGCGCCGGTTGTGCCTCAGAATGGCCGCTACAAACGGTTTGCCGGGATGGTCAGGATCAATAAAAATACTCATCCGGGCGGGAACATGCGGTGTGTATGGCCCAAACCGGCAATCAGGGGGATCATTCATGAGTATCACTGAAATCCGCGCCGAGATTTTCACCGAAATGCCGGCATCCTTTCGCGTCACCGGTCAGCCGTCGGACTGGGTCGATGCCAACAAGCCCGGCGCCGATGTACCGTCGTTCCTCGAAGGGCCGTCGTTTGACCGGGACGGCAATCTCTGGTGCGTGGATATCCCGTGGGGGCGGATATTCAAAATCAGTCCGGACGGCAACTGGTCGATCGGTGCCGATTATGACGGCTGGCCGAACGGGTTACGGGTGCTGCCCGACGGCACCCTGCAGATCGCCGACTATAAACGCGGCATCGTCATCCTTGATCCGAAAACCGGCGAGACCCGGGACCGTTTCGCAACCAATCGTTCCGAAGGCTTCAAGGGCTGCAACGATCTGTTCTTCGGTGCTGACGGCACCCTGTATTTCACCGATCAGGGGACGACCGGTCTGCATGATCCGAGCGGACGGGTGTACCGGGTCCGGCCCGGGACGGAAACGCTGGAACGCCTGATCTCAAACGGCCCAAGCCCGAACGGTCTGGTCACAAGTCTGGGTGATCAGGTGCTGTATGTCGCCATGACCCGCGCCGCTGCGGTGTGGCGGGTGCCGCTGTTTGCGGAAGGGCCGAGCAAGGTCGGCCTGTTCGCCAGGCTGCCTGCAGGCGTCATCGGCCCGGACGGCATGGCGCTCGATGAACAGGGAACGCTCTATGTCTGTCATGCCAGCCGGGGACGCATCTTTGCCTTCGATGAACACGGTGAAGAGGTGCTTGTCGTTGACTGCCGTCATATCGGACGGACCACAACCAACCTTGCGTTCGGGGGCGAGAACAATTCTGAATTGTTCATCACGGTGTCCGACGCGGGCGTGATCGCGCGCGCCAAGATGCCGGTGCCGGGACGACTGATGTACAGCCATACCGGTTGAAGCAGCTCAGAATCTGAACTTAGGTGTTGGGAGACGGTTGTGCCTGTCCCGGTGTACTTTCGGGTTTGGCAGAGGGCTGTTTCTGGGATTTCCGTAAAGCGGCGAGGATTGCGCGGGCTTTCAGTGAGCGCCAGATCATCATGTCAGCCGGCCAGTCCCATTGCGGGAACACCGCGGCCGGGCTTTGATGATTTCGACGCGTTGTCGCGTTCGACAATGGCTTCGACAATTTCGCACTGGCACTGCCCACAGCAAGGTTCGCAGCCATAAAAGGCATGAACGTCATCCCAGCGTTCCACGCCGGATTTGAGGGCGGTTTCGACTTCCTTGTCGGTGATGCCGTTGCAGTTACAGATGTACATGGCCTCTCGCAAACCTGGATTTTTTTATGTTTCCCTTATGCGAATGATTATCAATAAAAGTGAGAATGATTGTCAATAGCAGAGTTTTTCGGAGCCCTTCGAAATGCCGAAATGCGATTGATTATCAATGACATATAGAAAAAATGACAACCTTTAAAAAGTAGGCTAAAGAGGTCTGGAATCGTATCGATACAAGGAGATGGCCATGAAAGGCGACCCGAAGGTAATTAAGCAGCTCAACGGCATTCTGAAAAATGAACTGACGGCGATTAACCAGTATTTCCTGCATGCACGCATGTTAAAGGACTGGGGCTTCCTTGGTCTGGCTGAAAAGGTCTATCACGAGTCCATCGGCGAAATGAAACATGCCGATTATCTGATCGAACGGGTATTGATGCTGGACGGTCTGCCCAATCTGCAGGATCTCGGCAAACTCAAGATCGGCGAAAACGTTCCGGAATGTCTGGCCAGTGATCTCGGTCTTGAAATGACCAATCACAAGATGCTCAAAACGGCAATCTCGATCTGTGAAACGGCCAAGGATTATATTTCGCGCGAGATTCTAGAGAAAATCCTGGATGATACCGAAGAGCACATCGACTGGATCGAAACCCAGCAGAATTTGATCGAACACACCGGTCTGCAGAACTATCTGCAGGAGCACATGTTCGAGAAGGACGATTCCTAACCCTGTTCAGATGCTCAGCGCCAGCATGTGATTATCCCACTGGCGGAATGTATGACGACGGGCGTGTGCTGCAATCATGGCACCGCCCGTTTTCATTGGTGTGAGGCCTTCGAGCTGCCCCGATCCGCTTGAGGCGACGACACCTTCCCGGGACATGGCGAGGCCGCAACCATCTGCAAGGTCGATATGTCCCCGCCAGTTCTGATGGGATATCGACCAGAACCCGATAATTCCACCCACCGGTGATGACACAGCCAGCACGTTGCTGTCGGGTGCGGCCACCACCGAGCCGCAGTAACCGTTGAAACGCACAAGCATTTCTTCCGGTACCGAAATCGCTTTGAAAGGGGTGCCGTCCCCGCCGTCGTGGATATGGACCAGCGGCAGACGCACACCGTCGCTGATCTGATCCTGACATCCGACGGCAATTCGTCCGCCGGGCAGCAGCGCCATATGCCGGATGCTGAGCTTCTGCATCCGGGAGTTATCGAAATAAACCTCGCCCGTCAGCTTTCCGTCCGCCGTATCGATATAGGCCAGCGATGGACGCATGCTGCCGATATTAAGCTTTACACGGCCGCTGTCGGGATGGGTCCGGATACCGCCGTTGGCGACAGCAAGCGTTCGGCCGTCATCTTTCATCAGCAGTTCGTGCGGGCCGGTACCACCGCTTGAAAACTCACCGATCCGCTTGTATCCGGCGGTGACGTCATAGACCCCGATCACACCACGGCTCGATTCGAAATCATTCTCGGTCATCCACATGGTTCTGCCGTCCGGACTATAGACGGTATGACCATAAAAATGACGGCCTCTGGCGGGCGTCAGATGGCGGCGTTTCTCGCCTCGTTCAAGACCGAAGACGACGGCGAAGCTGCCGGGTCTGCGGGCGACGACGATGCCTTCATCCAGGTGCGGATGCACCGCGGCATCATGGCCGCGCGCGGGCAGCGCAAGGTCCCATCGGATATCCAGATCAGGGCCGAGCCGGCTGATCAGGTGGCGGGCGCGGATTTTGTCATAGCCGGTGGAGAGAAACCCTCCTGTCTGTTCAGCCCGGATGTTGCCGGGCAGCGACGTGCCCAGACCGAGAGCCAGCAGCGATGCATTGAAAGCGCGGCGGCTTATCCGGGCAGCCATCGTCTCAGTCGCCGTCCAGACTGTTGAACCCGAGATTGACTTTTAACCTGTCCGGCATCGTTTGAGCGATCATGTCGCGCAATGATTCCAGCGTCCCGGCGAGCGCGCGGATGCGCACAGGCCCCTTGTCCTTGCTCAGCAAAACCTTGCCGCTTTCACCCATGGCGCGGACGCTGGCCTCGGCCTGCTGGAACTGATCGAGGATCAGCCGGTGGCGGGGATCATCGTCGCCGGCATCGACGGCCAGGTGTTTGTAGAGTTCGCGGAGTGCGCGAATGTTGATTTCGACGTTGCGCAGGCTGCGGCCACTGCGCCAGTTTTCAAACAGGTGTGCCCGCGGGTGTTCCTTGTCCGCCGGCAGCTTGAGCTTCAGCGATTGAATGAATTCCAGCCCGGTAACGAGATCGCCGAGGATCGCGGCAACTTCGGCCTTGGGGTCGACGTTTTCGGGTTGGCCTGAAGCCTTTAGTTCATAGGCGATGGCGGCAATGTTGTGGGTAATCGCTTCGGCGATTCGGCAGCGGACGGCCTTTTCGCCGGGCGCCATGTGCTGGCTCAACGCGATATCGCCGAATAGCAGACGCTCGAGCGCAGGGAACCCCTGGGTTGCGACACTGCTTGCTGCAATGTGGTCTTTCAGGGTTTCGGATTCCGGTTCGGCCAGGATTTTACGCATATGCCGTTCCGTAATGCCGCGCTTGTCGGGCCAGAATTGCAGCCGTGCATGCCTGTCGTTTTCACCAACGGCACCATGACGGATATGCTGGACGGCCTGCCAGGCATCCAGGGCATCATGGAACTTGGTCCGCACCGCCAGCATATCCGGCGCATCGCCGGTATTCTTGCAATGGCGGATGGTTTCATAATCCAGAATGTGCGCCTTGTCGGCGAACAGGGCATAGCCGGGGCTGATCTGATCATCATAGATCACCGATTGCAGGGCTTTGTAATCGGGGGCGTCGGCGGCGGCCGCCAGCGGCAGGTGGATGCAGGCTGCAGCGGCGATAGCAAGAACAAGCGGATGTCGCATCAGAGTGACTCCAGGAATTTGATCAGTGCGGCGCGGTCGCGGGCAGAAAGTTCGGTGACGGCGGTCTTGGCAGCTTCGGCTTCGCCGCCGTGCCAAAGGATCGCTTCCAAAAGGTTGCGGGCGCGACCGTCATGCAGGAAATAGGTATGCCCGCTGACGGTTTGCGTCAAACCGATCCCCCACAATGGCGCCGTCCGCCATTCGTATCCGTCGGCAACGCCTTCGGGCCGGTGATCGGCAAGCCCTTCACCCATGTCGTGAAGAAGCAGGTCGGTGTAAGGCCAGATCAGCTGATGTGAATGCTCGGGCCGGCTGCTGTCGGTGCGGGTGATGAACTTCGGCATATGACACGATGCACAGCCGCTTTCGTAGAATATCTGCTTGCCCTTGAGGACATCACGCTTGCCGACATCGCGGCGCATGGGCACGGCGAGGTTGCGCGAATAATGGGTGACCAGATCGAGCACGTTTTCATCGGCTTCGAGATCGTCATATTGCGGGCTGGACCCGTGCGGGGCATCACGGCAGGCGCTCTGGGCTTCGCTACAATCTCCCCATGGATTCGGTGAAACAGGGTTCGAAATACCGATGTCCCCGGCAAAGGCCTCTCCGGACTGCTGGTGGATGGTCGGGTTGCCGGCCTTCCAGCCGAACCGGCCGATCACGGCTTTCCCGGCCTCACTGTCCCAGACCAGATTGGCACGGCCGGAAATACCATCGCCGTTCGCGTCTTCAGGATCGGCATGGGCGAGGAGGGCATCGGTGGGAATCATTTCAAGAAGACCGAGGCCGATCATCTGCGGCGCGACACGTGGGGACAGCATGATGCCCGGATGCATCGGTCCGTACTTCAGATCGGTGACGGTATATTCGGGTTTGCGCAGCTCGATAACGGTGCCGTCAGCCAATCTGACCGGCTGTTCGGTATAGGTGATATGCATACGGCCTTCAGGGTCGATGCCCTGGACCGCGAAATTCTGTAACTGACCGCCGTAGACCGGATCGATAACGACATTGATGCGGTGCTGATCGAGAAGCTTTTTCTGTTCTTCGGTCTCGGGCGGGACCGACAGCCTGAGGAACATCGACACCGCCGGTTCATTATTATTTTCCGGCGGGTGGCCGCGGCCATCCTTGAGGTGGCACCGCTGACAGGATCTTGCGTTAAACAGCGGACCAAGACCGTCGGAGGCCTGCGTCGACGCCGGGGCTGAAACCCATAATCTCTTGAAAAAGCCGTTGCCGATCTTGAAGCGCATTTCCTGTTCTAGGGACAGGTTTGCGGCGCTTTGCGAAAACGCATCGGCATTCTTGCGGGGGCGGACCGTGGCCGCACCGGCGGACATGGCTTCGTATTTTTCAGGCGCGGTAAAAGTGCTCGCCGGTTTGACGATAGCCGCCTCGTCGGCGGCCTGGGCGCCGGTTGCGGTGAGAATCAGAAGCGGCAGCGCGATGCCGCCGAGAAAGCGATGAAGGGGCATTGTCGTCCTTTTGGCCGTCCGGTGCGGATGGAGCCCCCATCCGCACCGTGCCAGGATCATTTACTTAAACACTGCGTTCGGATTATCAAGGCTGTCAGACCCTTCGAAAGCCATGGCCTGAACTCCAAGGACCGGTGCGGCTTTTTCGATGGCCTTGGCTTGCGCCACCAGGCCGTCGACGACGTCCTGTATGATGGCGTTGCCTTTGGCGTTTCCTTCACCCAGCATCTGGTCGTAGGCCATGACGCGGCTGTCGGCCATCACCTTCATAACGGCCATTTTTTCAGATGCGTTCTGCATCGCGCCTTCGATGGCGGCCGCGACAGCGGCGTCCTTGGCGGCGATCAGCGATGCAATGCTGGCGCCTTCGACAACGGTACCGTCAACACGGACATATCGGCCGTTGTAGATCGCAACCATGCCGACCTGGTCATAGTAATGCGAGTTGTGGGTGTTGTCGGAGAAGCAGTCGTGCTCCTCTTCCGGGTCGTGCAGCATCAGGCCGAGCTTGATGCGTTCGCCGGCCAGCTCGCCATAAGACAGGCTGCCGAGCCCCTGAATAATGGCCGCCAGTCCCTGTGCGGGGTTGCCGGTGACATAAGCGCGGGCTTCACCGTCAGCCGTCCACTTCCCAACCATGTCTTCAAGGTCCGAGACCAGCAGGTCCGCGGCCGCGATCAGGTATTGGGTGCGGCGGTCACAATTGCCGTTGGTGCAGTTCGCGCTATCGAAATCCGTTGCCGGGCGGTTGCCCGCACCCGGACCGGTGCCGTTCAGGTCCTGGCCCCAGAGCAGGAATTCGATGGCGTGATAGCCGGTGGCGACGTTGGCTTCGACGCCGTCCAGTTCCTGCAGGGTATCGGATAGCAACGCCGGCGTGATGGCGGCGGCATCGATCGATTTGCCGGCAATCGACAGGTTCGGGTTGGCGATCACATTGGCCGTGTAATAGGGGTTGGCGTCGGCGCTGGTGCCATAGGACGCATCGACATAGTCGATCAGGCCTTCATCCAGCGGCCATGCATTGACCTTGCCTTCCCAGTCATCGACGGCGGGGTTGCCGAAGCGGAAGCCTTCGGTCTGCTGATAGGGCACCCGGGCCGCCAGCCATGCGGCGCGTGCCGCACGGAGCGTGATGTCGTTCGGGGCCTTGCTCAGGGCCGTAATAGCTCCCCTCAGGGTTTCCGCCGTGGCCAGCGCATCCGTGTACATGGCATGCGCGATATCGGCATAGGTGGTGACGATGGCCTTGCTGTCCGAAGCCTGGGCGTTCGAGACCAGGGCGACGGCGGCGGGCTGGGTCAACAGCACCGCCGCAGCAAGAGTGAGCTTTTTGAGCATGGTATGGTTTCCTTTCTGCCTTTTCAGGGGACTTAGTACTCAGCCGCGATTTTCAGCGTCGCGGTGTGACCGCTGTTGCCGGTGCCGCCCTCGGAGACCGAATAGTCCTCGTCATGCAGGTATTCACCGGTGATCGAGAAATGATCGACGATGGCGACGGTGACGGCAGCGCCGTAACGGGTTTCCGGCAGGCTTAGCGCGCGCGCTTCCCGGGTGCCCTGCACGGTTGCGGCAAAGGTCGTGTCCTTGCCCATGACCGGCAGGGTATAGGCAGCCTCGAGATTCCACGCCACCGGCTTCGCGCCCTGACCGTTGAAGGCGACCTCGCCCGCCTGGAACGCGTTCAGCGCGGTCATGTAACCGGCCCGAAGCGTCAGGTTCGAGAACGACACGTCTGCGTGGATTTCGGCCCCCGGGACGTATTTGCTGAGCGCCGTCGAATTGCCGCCCAGTGCATCGGTCAGGCCGTCGGAATCGGCGATGTTGTTGATGTAGCCGATGCCGCCGTTATAGCTTACGCCGTTCTGTTCGCCACCGTAGCCGAGGCTGGCGCCGAACTGGTCGATTTTGTTGCTTTGACCGGCCTTCTGGGTGTCACCGTTGTACAGATAGCCTTCAAGAACCAGACCGTCATGCACGGCACCGACGAGAACGGCGGCTTCCTTGGTTTCGCCCATGTTCTTGGTCAGCGGGTCAGAACTCATATCGGTGTCGAAACCGCCGAACGGCCCGGCCCATTTGCCGGCCTGCAGATACAGCGGGAACTTTTCGGTGTTGCCGAGCGTGGCAAAGGCCTCGTCGAGGGAGATGGTCTCGGTGCCGTCATCCTCGTAGAGCATCTGGACGTGCGTCGCCAGGTATTCATGCGGCTGGGTGTCGACGAAGAACTCGACCTTGGCCAGCGTGATGTCGCTGGTGTCGCCGCCGCTGAAGGCTTCGGTGTTGGTCATTTCAACTTCCGCGACACCGCCGATGGTGACGCCGTCCAGAAACGACGGCTTGGCGGCGGCTTCATCGGCTTTGGCGGCGGCCTGTTCGGCCTTGCCCTCGGTGCTTTCAAGACGCGACCGCAGGGCATTGATCTGCTGCTGCTGTTTCTCGATCAGCTTGATCAGGTCGGCGAGTTTCGGTTCCTGAGTCTGTGCCGAAGCGTGGGCGGCGAAGGAAATCAGAGCAACGGCTGCGGCGGCACCCGTGATGAAGTTTTTTGTCGGTATCATTTCAGTGTCTTCCTTTTGCAAGCGCAACGCCATGCGCTCGCGCAGGCCATTACGCAACTGACAGTTCACCGACGCCCGCACGATGCGCGCGGCGGCATTTCAAATCGGACCCGAAAGCCCTTTCATTGTTCGGATGGGAATAGAAACCCTTTGCGGGGCTTATCCTCATCGCGATGATTTTCATCACCACTAACGGACTGGCCGCACCTCCGGTTTCCCCGACCGGTGGTTGAGTGACGAGACACTGGCAGGTCTCCTGGCTCGCGGGTCTATGTCGATGCTCCAGCCTTCCCGGTTTCCCAGTGGCCTTTGTCGGAGCCGACTCGCCGCTCACAGTTGCGGGGACAGCTGCGGATCGGATGCCGTCAAGGTCCACCCTACCGCATTCCCTTTTAATCCCCGGGCTATGCCCGGTGGGAACCAGTGTCGTCGTGATTTCTTTATTGCACATAATTTCCGGATGTCAAATTTGCCGGGTTTCGAGTGTTTCAGGCTTGTCTTTCAGGGCGGCAACGAGCGGCGCCAGTCCGCTGGAGCGGAGCGGCACATAGGTTTTCATCAGTTGACGGCATAGTTTCTTGACGTTGCTGACGGCATCGTGACTGACGCAATCGCAGGGAAAGACGACCGTATCGGCGCGTGCGATGGCGCTGGCCAGTTCATGCATGGATTTTTCCTGACCGCCGTCATGATGCAGCAACTCGGCGTTCCAGTTGTTCAGTAGCTGGCGGTAGCGGCTGACGGATTGCGGGCGGCCGCCCACATACAGAATGCAGCGTCCGGCCAGGTCCGGCGAGGCGGCGCAGGGTGTGCCGGGATCGTTGGCCGCGGCATGCATCTGATCAAGCGCGTTTTCCACTTCCTCGGCTTCGTCGCGCAACGCGGCAATGGTTGCGTTCAACTTCATGATCTCGTTGTCACGGCGGTTGAGTTGCGCACGCAGCACCCGTATCTCGTTCGTCAGCGCATCGGTTTCCTGGACCTGGTCTTCCGGCGTGCCGAAATCGGCAACATGGATGGCGGCATACTGTGCTGTGTTGCTGGACAGCTTCTTTTCCAGCGCGGCAATTGTGTCGGATTTTTCGGCCATGCGTTCGGCGTGGTGGCGGCGTTCGCGGTCGCGTTCTTCGCGGGCCTGGGCAAGGTTCTCTTCCAGTTCCCCCAGACGGCGGATATCGGCACGGTTGGAAGCGCCGACCAGATGCGACAGCATGTGAACATCCGCAAACATCCGTTCCGCGAGAGCGGTCGGAGTATCCGCATGGCTCATCAGGGCCCAGAACGGCCCCGGGATGTCGCCGTCTTCGAGCGCATCATCCCAGGCCTGGGTGAGGGCCTGTTCGCACGACACCTTTGCGAGTTTGCGGATCGCCAAGGCATGTTTGCGGTCCAGAAGCGTGTTCAGGAATTTCGATGTCTTGTTACGGGTGGCGGCGTGGCCGACGAAATGGCCGTGTAGCTGATAATCGACGGGGAAACCGGGTTTGGGTTCAAGGCTGAGCTTGCGGCCCAGGGCACGCAGGTCACGAAGACTCAGGCAGGTGCCGACGATGGAGCAATGCCAGCCGTCGCTCAGGTCCCAGATTTTGCGGCGCTGCGTCCTGCCGGCAGCGAATTTGCCGTCGCGTGCGCATGCTTCACACATAATCTGTCTCCCCGGTGTACGAGTAAATCGTGGAAAATGATATTGATAATCATTCTCAACGACTCATAGAGAAACAAGGTCATTTATGCAAGTGAAAATCATTCGCAAATAAGAGTTTTCGGAATTTCAGATCAATCTGCGCTGCCGAGCAACTTTTCGTAGATCACCTTGGCATCGCCGGGGGCGTAGAAATCCTCCAGCCGGGCCTGTTCATGAAAACCGTTGCCGACATAGAACGCCCGTGCATCCCGATACTTTTCGGACGACGAGGTGTCCGAATAGATACTGACGGCACCCATATCCCGCATGGCCTGTTCGGCTTTTTCCAGCAACAACCCGCCGATGCCATGGCCCTGCATCGCCGGGTCAACGGCAATCCAGTATAGATCGAAAGACCCCAGGGTGCCGTCGATCTTGCCGAAACAGGCATAGCCGATCAGACGCCTGTTCTGTTCGCAGAGAATGAATTCATAGCCCGAACGCAGACCGTTCTTGAGACGGGCTTCGACCAGTTCTGCGGCGATGGCGATTTCATCGGCGCTGAAAAGACCTTGCGCAGAGACCAGGGCGCGGATACGCGCGACATCGCCCCGGGCCACGGCATCGCGCCAGACAAGGCCCGCCGGAGTGAAGCCGTCGGATCGGTCGGTGACGGGGGCCCGGCTCGGCATGGCGGCTTCGCTCTGGCCTTTGGCGAGACCGTTGAAAAAGTTCCTGACGTTGGCGCCAAGGGTGCGGACCCGGTAACCACCTTCCTGCACGATCAAAGTCGGATAACCCTCGCGGCCGATGGCGCGGCCGATTTCAAGGAAATCACGGGCCAGGATCGGCCAGGTGCCGGTCGGGTCACCCTTGGCGGTATCGAAACCGGCGGGGACGACGAGATAGGTCGGCTTGAATCTGCGGATACGGGCCAGCGCTTCGGCAAGGGTGCGGTGATACTGCGCGGCGTCGATGACTTCCGGCAACGGCAGATTGACGTTATAGCCTGCACCTTCCCCCAGGCCCTTTTCATCGCGAAAGCCGCTGAAATATGGATAGGCGAAGCTTGGGTCACCGTGGATCGACACCGTGAGGACGTCGGCGCGGTTATAGAAGATGTCCTGCTGTCCGTTGCCGTGGTGGTAATCGATGTCGAGAACCGCAACGCGCCCGTATTTCGAAAAGTAGTTGGCGGCAATGGCGGCGTTGGCGAGATAGCAGAACCCACCGAATACCCGGGATTCCGCATGGTGGCCGGGCGGGCGGACAAGGGCATAGGCCGCGGGTGCGCCGTCGAGCACCAGATCGGCGGCGGTCATCGTGCAGTCAACGGCACGCCGCGCCGCCAGCCACGCGTTTTCGTTCAGCGGCGTGAAGGTGTCGATGCAGTAGTAACCGGCCAGCACCGTCTGTTCCTTGGGCGGGCGGGACTGGTTTCTGAGCGGAAACACATAGGGGTAGATTGATTTTTTCGGACCCGCCTGGTGGCAGGCCCTGCGGATATATGACACCAGCTTGGCATCCTGCACTTCAAGAATGTGCCGGTCCGGATAGTGCCGGGGGGGAACCCGGCGGGCGATTCCCGCGCTGTCCAGTTCGCGCCAGATCGCCCGGACCCGGGCCGGGGCTTCGACATAACCGCGGTCATGCATGTGATGGATTTCATGCTGGTCGTTGATGACCACCGGGATTTGCGCAAGTGCGGGATCGTGGGCGCGCAGACGGCGCGGTTTGATGTATTTGTAGTCCCGCAGCCGGACCGGATCATCGTTGATGGAGTTGATCACCATCGCCACGTAGTCGGGACCGCAGACGTTTTCATACTTTCGTTCGAGGATGGCCTTGGCGGTCTTGCGGACAAGATCGCGTCCCGGTGCTCCGGTGCCGCCCAGCATGTCGGCAACCAGGTATGGCGGGTCCGTGCTGTTGTCATCGAGCGGCGTTTCGTAGGCGGTGCCGACGATCGGGCGTGCGCCGAAACGCTCATAGAATTTGAGCCGTGCCGCATTCTGTTCACGCACGGCGGGGTCGGGGCTGAGGGCGGGATCGTCGGGCAGGCATTCAAAGAACAGGGCTTCGGCGCCAAGCGCCACGGCTTCTTCCTGCACGCGTGAATACAGCACGTCACCGATGCCGCGGCCCGATCCGCCGGGGGCCGCCGAGATCAGTTCCAGATAGGCAACACCGAGATCGCTGAACAGCAGAAGCAGTGCCAGACCATGCAGCCTGTCGTGGGCGTCCTCGGCGACGAACAGGCTGGAAACGAAGCCGTACGAAATCGGGTCGCGAAGCTGGTCCGGCAGTTTGCCGATGTCATCTTCCGAAATTCCCGGGAACTGCTTGTGCATGATCGACTGGGCTTCGTGGATGACGGCGACGTTCGCCGGCGTGGTGTCATCCTGGACCTTGCGGATTCTCAGCATGACACGTCCACCCATCGGCATAAGCCGGCAGAGAAAAAATTCGGTTGATTAGATGACAGGGCGGCTTCGGGGCCGCAGGGCGCATTTTCATGTGCCCGGTCCAGGATTTTCATGCTCCCAGAAATCTCCGGTGTCCGGCCTGTCGTCGCGCGACAATCGCCGTTGCTGTCACAGGCCAGGACAAACCGCTGAGTAAGGCCGAACCAGGTTCGAGTCAAGAACGATCAGGAGATCCCGCTGATGGGATCAGTTTGTCCTGAGATCGCTGACGCGGCCTTCGCAGACGATTGGCTCGCCCACGTTTGGAACGGCGATAGACATCCGCACAAAGGTTGATTCCGCCAGCCGCTCTCCCATTGCCTGTGCGGCGTTGCTCTGTCCGACCGGTTCACGTGTGAACATTGCGCCAAGCCGCCGCATAACGCGCTGTTCGGTGCTGATCGGCATGGCATAGGTCGTCGACCCGATATAGAAAACTTCGCGGATCGCCGTGAGCCGCCGTTCCCAGCAGGTGGCCATGGAGACTCCCCCCTGGCGCATGGCAAGCACATAGTTGAGGCGGATTTCGCGTTTTGCCGGATCGAAGTAAACCTGTGACTGCGGTTTCGGGTCGCTCGGTGCGGCGAGGCGGAGAGATGTCTGTAACGCCGCACTTCGGAGCCGCTTGATCCCGAAGTCGAGCATCGTCACCGGCTCCGCCATCAGATTGTCGAAAACGTCCGCCGTGGCTTTCGGAACGCCCTGGATCAGGATCGTCAACGCGCAGGAAAGCATGAGGACGTGAAGGGTTCGGAAGTGTCCATGTATTGTCTGCATCTCGAAACCTTATGCGGGTTTGACGGCAGGCGCCACGGTTTTCAGCGGGACTGGAATGGATACCGTCTATGCCTGCCAATGCCGGTGCAGGTTTCGGGGAGCATCATGGATCGTCCCTCGCGGCCGGGGGCAGGCAAGATAATTTCTACCGTCAGAGACAATATAATTGAAGCCTGGTGGCGGAGAGAATTCTTGACCGTCAACATGAATGGCAGAAAGCTGATGCCGTTTATTCTTCAACAGGTTGCCGGAGTACGCTGACATGGACGCAGAACCCCTGGCGGAAGAAACCACACAGACGATATCCCAGCATCCCGACTGGAAATACGTCCTTCGCGAATTCTATAACGTCTACCGGTTCTCTTCGTCCGGGGGCAGCAAGCTGATCGGTGCCCACATGCGTGCCGTTCAGGCCCGGTTGTCCAAGGTTATGACCGCCGACCCGGCTCTGAACCTGATGCCGCCCGATCGGAAACCGGTCACGGCGCACCTGGGCCGGACTCTAGATAACGGTGAAGAGGAACGCACGCATTCCTTTGTCCGCGCCCTGGCGAAGATCAGCGGCGAACTGACCTGGCAGTACGGCTACGACAAAATGCCGCGCAGTCTTGAGAACAAGTATGCCTATTCGGAAATCATGGGACCGCGCGGGCCGATCGTGTGCGATGATCTGATTCTGGGTCTTGTTTTGTTTGCACCCGATTGCACCTACCCGGCACATAGTCATTCGGATATCACGGAGAGCTATTACTGCCTCAGCGGATTTGTCTCGCAGAACTCCGCAGGGGTCTATCCGCCGGGCTCGCTTCTGTTCAATGCACCGGGATACGAGCACGCGATTACCACATCCAAGTTCGAGCCCGTGCTTTTGGCCTACGTCTGGGTCGGGGACGTGCAAACACTCGGTGGATTCCAGATGTCGTTTTCCAAGAAAAGAAAAATCCGTATCGATACCCCGATTTGAGCGCTGCCCCCCCTCCATCACCAAGGAAGACCCCGCATGAATTATGTCTGGCGAGATATGACCCAGGAAGAACTGGACCGGGCCTATAACCAGTCCGATTACGCCCCCAACCGTGAGCAGATTCTCGCCCGCTATGCCGTCAATAGTGAGATGATGCGACGCAGGGTCGGCATGCCGGAACACATTGCCTATGGCGCCGGTATCAAAGAAAGGATCGATCTCTTCCGTTGCCACGAAGGGAAGGCGCCGTGTGTCATCTTCGTTCACGGCGGGGCCTGGCGTTCGGGCCTGGCAGAAAGTTATGCGTACCTGGCCGAGATTTTCATCAATGCCGGATTGCACTGTGCACTGCCCGAATTCGACTGGGTCCAGGACTGTGGTGGTGACCTGTTGCCGATGGCCGATCAGGTTGGGCGCGCCATGGCCAGGGTTTGCAGCTCAGCCGATGAGCTTCTTATCGACAAGGATCGCATTTATCTTTGCGCACATTCCTCGGGGTCGCATCTGGCGGCATCGGTCCTGACCGGGTACAGGGATCGTATCGAAGGTCTGCACGACAACAGCATCAAGGCGGCGTTGCTGTGCAGCGGCATGTACGAGCTAGAACCGGTCCGGCTGTCGGCCCGCAGCGCTTACGTTGCGTTCACCGACGAAGCCGAACATCTGTTGAGCCCGATGCGGCACATGGACAAGCTGAAGACACCGATGATCGTTGCCCACGGCACCTGTGAAACGCCTGAATTCCAGCGCCAGACGGTGGAATTCGCCGACGCGTTGCGGGCGCGTCATCTGTTGCTGGAGCATATCGTCGCCGAGCACTGCAATCATTTCGAGATTCTGGAAACCCTCGCCAATCCGTATGGTCTGCTCGGGCAGGCGGCATTGCGGATGATCGCCACGGACTAGCCGATTTCTTTTGATCCCATCATGGGGCGTCTGCAATCTGGCGGGAGCACACCCATGTATAAAAAGTCATTGCCGCAAGGGCAGTCAGGAAAGTGAAGGACCGACATGGACATACGCAAGACAGGTGTTTTCAAGGAAACAATCAAAACCGACGCATATGGCACGCCGTGCGATCCCATCGACCGCATCGTCGCTTTCGCCGTCATCAAAAACCCGTACGCCGGGAAACATGTCGAGGATCTGTCTGCGCTTTTTGACGCCGGCGGAAAATTGGGCGAGCAGTTGATGGAAGACGCCGTCGGCATGCTGAACGGGGCGCCGGTCAGTTACGGCAAGGCGGCGATCGTCGGTGCTGACGGCGATCTTGAACACGGCGGGGCCGCGATCCATCCGAAGCTCGGCAAACCGATGCGGGCCGCCGTCGGCGGCGGCAAGTCGGTGATCTGCTCGAACGTGAAAGTCGCCGGTGTCGGGGCCGCCATGGACATTCCCCTCGGCCACAAGGATGAAGCGTGGTCGTTTGATCATTTCGACACCATCACGGTGATGATCGGCGATGCCCCGCGTGCCGACGAAATCGTCGTCTGCATGGCGGTTTCGGACGGCGGGCGTCCGCTCCCGCGTGTCGGCAACGGCCCGATCACCGACTGATTACCGGCGGCTATGGTGCCTGGCGGTTTTGCGGAAAGAGAGTGGTGGTGGACGCAGTCTCATGCGAACCAGTCTCTGCGGATTTTCTCATGGGTGGAGTATTGTGAACGCGTTTTGTCATATCAGACTTTGGTTCATCGATGCCCGGATGGCTGCTACTGATCTGAAGTGAATTGCGCTATTGCCTTCTTGACGAACCCATACAAGCTCCGCATTTGCCTTACATTCATCTCTTTATATGTTTTATCCTATGAATCGACGAACGCGATTGCGGAGAAGCTGAAACGTTAGCCGCAGAATTGTTGGTTAATCACATCCCGGGTGACATTGGCCAGCGCCTCACCGTGCGCCGACCAGCGGACGCCAGCGTTTGAGATGATCGAAAGTTCGCGGGTAATGACGGGCTCGACGATCTTCAGTACCCGGACCCCTTGATAACGCATCCCGGAAATGAATATCCGCGGCAAGACCGCCGCGCCGCGCCCGGCGGCGGCCATGCTGATCATGGTCTGCGGTTGCGCAAACCGATGCCCGAGGTTTAGCGAGTGCCCGTTGCGCCGGGCGACGGCTTCCAGTGCAACTAGGGTCGGCGTCGCTTGCGGCAATAGGAACAATGGCATCGACAACAATTCGGCGGCCGGGATTTCGTCACCTTTCGCGGTATACAGACCGGGCGAGAGGATCGCGCACATTTCGTCGGCATGGATCGGCGTAAATCTGCAGTCCGATGCCGATACTGTCACACCAATGCCGAAATCCACGTCCCGGTTCTGCACGCTTCTTATGACGTCCTCGTTGTTGATCTCCTGCACAGAGACCTGGACGTTCGGGTGTGTTTTTTCGAATGCGGCAAGAATGGCCGGTAGAGGCCCGGCCGTCACCGTCGGCATGCACGCTATGCGCACCCGATCCGATTTCTGGGCCACCGATTTACGAACGTTGTCGATCCCGGCCGCGATTTCGGAAAAGGCGCGCTGGGTGTAATCGAGGAGTTCGGCGCCTTCGGGGGTCAACGATACCCGCCGCGTCGTGCGGTCGAACAGTCGCACGCCCAGTTGTTCTTCCAGATCCTTGATCTGCGCGCTGACAGCCGATTGCGAGCGCAGGCTGGCGTCGGCGGCCTTGCGAAAGCTCCGGTGCTCGGCAACCAGAACGAAGGCCTGCAGCAGTTTCAGGTTCCAGCCGGTGACGCTCAGCACGATTTCGACAACCTCCATTGATAGTCTAAACGGGACAATTAATAAGGTTATTGAATTTGTTGATTGAGGCAATCTTTTCGTATCGTCACGGTCAGCATACAAAATTCGGCGGCCTACCTGTGCGGATCGACCGGAAAACGATTAAGACTGAACAGTGGAGACTAAAATGCAGAAGTTTACGGCGAAATCGATAAGTGCAGTTGCCGGTCTGATGATGACCGTTCTGGCGGTGCCCGGCGTCCAGGCCGATGACGGTCTGCCCCGGCAGATTTCCGTAACCGCGTACGGGACGGCATCGTCTGGTTACGCCCAATTGCTGGCAATCGGCAACGCGCTAAAAGACAAATACGGGACCGACATCCGGATCATTCCTGGCAAGAACGATATTTCCCGCATGATCCCGCTGAAAAAGCAGATCGCGGATTACTGTGCCTGTTCCGTCGCCGCATACTTCGCGCAGGAAGGGGCAGCGATCTTTGCGGTGCCGGACTGGGGCCCGCAGCGGCTTTTCAACATCTTCAACAACGGCCGCGGCGACAACGGCCTTTCGTTCCTGATTGCCAAGGATGCCGGAATCAAGACCTGGGCCGACATCAAGGGCAAACGCGTCGGCACCGTCGTCGCGTCGCCGGCGGTTGAATATAACACCACCGGCATGCTGGCCTTTGCCGGACTCGGCTGGGGCGATGTCGAGCGCGTCGAGTTCCCCGGGTTCAAACAGATGGTCAGCGGCATTGTCAGCGGCCAGGTGGACGTGGTGTTCGGCAATACCACGGGGGCATATACAGAGCAGTTGGCCGCTTCACCGCGCGGGATCACGTGGCTCAGCTATCCGCATGATGACGCCGCCGCGTGGAAACGTTTCACCGACGTCGCGCCTTACTTCAACAAGCGGATGGTTTCCGAGGGAACGGCGCTCGACCAGAACGTCACCGGCAAGGTTCCTTACGAAGGCGCCGGTTTCCCGTATCCTATCTACGTATCCTACGGCGACAAATCCGAAGACGAGGTCTATGCGCTGACCAAGGCGGTTCTTGAGAACTATGACGCCTACAAGGATGCCGCCCCCGCGGCGTCGGGTTACCAGCTTGACCGGCAGATCCTGACGTGGGTGCTGCCCTATCACAAGGGGTCGATCCGCTATTTCAAGGAAAAGAGCGTGTGGGGAGACGACGCCGAGAAGCACAACAACATGTTGCTTAAGCGTCAGGACGTTCTTGCCGATGCATGGCAGGCATTCAAGGCCAACGCGGTGCCCGAGGACAAGTTCAAGGAAGAGTGGATGAAGGTCCGCGCCGAGTTCCTTTCCAAGGCGGGAATGCCGGTCGTATTCACGAAGTAAGCACCGGTGCCCGGGCGAAATGCCCGGGCCGTTTACGCAGCACAGCGCAGGCCGGAGTTTGATGACATGACCAAGCCGATGGAGCAGCCGGCGAATGCACCGGCAATCGAAGATGACCGGGAAGGCAGCCGCCACCGGGATTTTCACGGCCCCTGGCGCGCCGTGCTTGGCGGGATCGCGGTGCTTTCGCTGATTTTTTCCGTATACATCATCTTCAATCTGGGCACGGTCGCGGGCTATGTGCCGTTCGAAACGCAGTATTTTTATGCGTTGCAGGCGCTGCTGATCCCGGTGGTTTTCCTCGTCTTTCCGATGCGCGAGGGAGACACAGGCAAACTCACCCTGATCGACGGTGCGCTGGCGTTGTTGGCGTTTGCCGTGTTCGCGTATATGGCATTCAACGGCCGTGCCATCATGGACAGCGGTTGGGAGTACGATGCCCCGGTTATGGGCGTCGCCGCCGCGTTCGCCGCCTGGGTGTTGATCCTCGAGGCGACACGACGCGCGGGGGGCAAGATGCTGTTCATCGTCTGCCTGATTTTCTCGGTCTATCCGGCCGTCGGGTTCATGCTGCCGGGGTTTCTGGAGACGCCCCGCAATGCATGGAGTTTCGCCGCCACGTATCACGCGTTCGGTACCGAGAGCATCATCGGATTGCCGACCAACGTTTTCGCGCAACTGATCATCGGCTATTTGCTGTTCGGCGTTGCCCTGCAATACACGGGCGGCGGCGCGTTTTTCCTGAACCTCGCGTTCGCGCTGCTTGGGCGGTTTCGCGGCGGCCCGGCAAAGGTCTCCGTCGTTGCCAGCGGCATGATGGGTTCGTTGAGCGGCAGCGTCGTCAGCAACGTTCTGACGACGGGCGTCTTGACCATTCCGGCGATGAAGAAGGTTGGCTTCAGGGCAAGCTATGCGGCGGGGGTCGAAGCGTGCGCCTCGACCGGCGGTGCCCTGATGCCGCCGATCATGGGGGCGGCGGCGTTTATCATGGCGTTCGTGCTTTCCGTGCCGTACAGCGCGATCGTCGTTGCCGCCGTTATCCCGTCGCTTTTGTATTACCTCGCGCTGTTCGTGCAGATCGACGCCTATGCTGCCCGGCACGGATTAAAGGGACTGCCGGTCCGCGATATTCCGCGGCTCGGCCAGGTATTGCGGGAAGGCTGGTACTTCGTCCTGGTTCTTACCCTGCTGATATTCCTGCTTCTGTACATGCAGCAGGAAGCGCAGGCGCCGTTCTATGCGACGGTGCTGCTGATCGCGCTCAACCAGTTCAGCCGCCGGCACCGCTGGGGCTGGGCGGACGTTACCCGCTTTCTCGAAGCGTCGAGCCGCCTGTTCGCCGAACTGTGCGCCGTCGTTGCCGGGGTCGGCATGATCATCGGCGCGCTGTCGCTGACCGGGAAGGTCGGGACGATCGCCTACGAAATTGTCCGAATGGCCGGGGATTCGACGCTCGCCCTGCTGGTGATGGGGGCGCTGACATGTTTCATTCTCGGGACCGGGATGACATCGTCGGCGGCGTATCTGTTTCTTGCGATCACCCTGGCGCCGGGTCTGGTCGATGCCGGCCTCAACCCGATCGCCATTCACATGTTCATACTTTACTGGGCGATGATCTCGTTCATTACGCCGCCGGTCGCGCTGGGCTCGTTCTGCGCCGCGACCCTCGCCGGCAGCCCACCGTGGAAAGCCGGCATGGAAGGAATGAGGCTCGGCTCGGTGATCTATTTCGTCCCGTTCTTTTTCGTGATCAATCCGGCGCTGGTCGCGCAGGCGCCGATGTCCGAGGTGATGTCTGCGCTCGGCTTCGCCATCGTCGGGGTCATCCTTATCGCGGCGGGCATGCAGGGTTATCTGATCGGCCTTGGCACGGTCAGCGGCAGTGCCGTTTCGCGCTTCATGGTGCGTGGACTGTTGATCGTTTCGGGCTTCGTGTTCGCATTGCCGGGCGGCGACTTTACGGGGTTCAGCCACTTCCAACTGGCAGGCATCGCAGCCGTCGCTGCGGCGGTCGCGGTTGCGATCATGCTTGTTTCCAGGTCTGCGAGAGGCGAGGCGGCGGCGCAAAGCGCCAGCCCCTGACCCGACAATCGCTCGTTACTTTGACCAAATACCTGCGCCGGTTCCGGCGCGGACAAGACCTCTTTGTCTCTAGAACAGGACCATATACATGAACGAACAGCGGACCCAGAAAATCAGGATCAACAGGGATATCCAATTCGCAACGGCCTTGACCGGTTACAACGAAGGAAACGGTCCGATGACGGCGCGTCCGCTTCTAATGGATGTATATGCCCCGCTAGAGCCCGTGCCCGCCGGACGCCCGGCGCTGGTGCTTGCCTTTGGCGGCGCGTTCCACCGGGGTACGCGTCAGGACGACACGGTGCATGAAAACGGTCATACGAACACGCCAATTGCCGAATACTGCCGGATGTTCGCCGAGTGCGGTTATGTCTGCGCGTCCATCGACTACCGGCTGACGCAGGAAGACCCTGACCCCGGCGATACCCTCGTGTTTGGTGATGAGGACGTGCCGCGGAGCCGGATCGATCATGTCCGGGGCATCCTGGGATTGCCGCCCTCGACGGCCGAGATGATCCGTAACGTGCAGGAAGCGGGGGTGGACGACATGGCGGCTGCTTTCCGCTATGTGCGCGACAACGCCGAGACGTTTAACGTCGACCCGACGCGGATCGCCGTCGGCGGTTTTTCCGCAGGCGGTCGGATCGCCCTTAACGCCGCATTGGCGGATGACATCGCACCTGCCGCCGCCATCGGCCTTTCCGCTTATGTCCCGGATATCGTCCTGGACGCGTTCGCCGGGTCTGGGCGGTTGCGCTTTCCGGTTTTCTTGTGCCGTGGCGAGGACGACCTTGAGTACGTATGCACCCGCACGCCGGAAATGTGCGCGCAGCTCGAGGACCTGGGCATCCCTGTCCGCGCCTTCGTCGTTCCTGGCGGCACGCACTTTTATAGCGCGGACGCGGCAGTAACCGAGGATGGCGCCCCGGCAGGGACGCTGGATAGCCAGCTGATGGCATTCCTGCACCAGGCCTTCAACGGCAACGCATCGTATCGGGGGACCGCATGATACTTCTGACCCGCAAGACGGTCATCTTCACTGAAACGCTCTGCGCCGATCACAGTTGGGAGCCGTGCCCGGAAATCACGCGCGTCGCGGCGGCGGCGGTGATCGCCAACCCATTCATCGATGGCTACCACGAAGATCTTTCCCGGTTATTCGATGCTGGAAGGGCGCTTGGTGATGCGCTCATGCCGCGGCTTGTTTCCATGCTGCCGAACCCACCTGTCAGTTATGGTAAAGGTGCGCTGGTCGGCGTAAGCGGCGACATGGAACACGGCGGCGCGACGGTGCACCCTAAGTTGGGCAAGCCGATGCGTGATGCGTGCGGAACCGGCGAAGCCGTGATCCCGTCCAACGTCAAGATCGCGGCTGCCGGCGCGGTGCTGGACCTGCCGCTCGGGCACAAGGATAACAGCTGGTCGTTCGATCACTTCGATACCATGACGATCATGATTGCTGACGCGCCCTTGCCAGATGAAATCGTAGTTGTCATGGCCGTGGCGGACGGCGGGCGGCCGCACCCGCGTGTCGGGCGAGGCCCGGTATAATGCGTCGCATCTGTTTGTTTCAGATGGAATTATCGACGAGATGCTGCTGACATTGGCAGGAACTTACATAAGAGTTGATTGCCCTCAACGATAGCAAATCAAGCATAAGCAGCTATCCCCATTGCCATACTTATGAGGAAATCGTCATTTTCTCATCAGTTCGTTGTCGGTTACTGGATCTTCTTTGAGACTTCAGGGGATTATTTATAACTCCTCGAAGACATGGTGCATATTTGCTCTAGAAGCTATGGCTGACAAGTCATTGAGATCATAGCTCTGTCCGTTCCTGGCTAAATACAGACGGAATGACTGCAGGCAAGTCTTGTCGAATACAGATGGTATGGCGGACATCTTAAGGAATTTGTTAAGGACTTTAGCGTTGCATATCTCAAAGTTCTGGGCGTCGAAAACCGTCTCTGGAGACTTTTGCCGAATATCGATGTAATTCGTACCTGGAGACCGTCTCTGTTCGGGGAAAAATGGAAAATGCCCACCGAAACGCCCGGAGATCCAGGGGGTCCGAGAGACCATATCCTGGGCGCCGGTTTTGGTGGGAAAAAGTGGTGGGCCCGGCAGGACTCGAACCTGCAACCAGACGGTTATGAGCCGTCGGCTCTAACCAGTTGAGCTACAGGCCCACCAGAGCGCGGTGGTTGGCCGCGCGGGTCCACTGATTACCCTTTTTTGACGGCGGATAACAGCCCGAATTGCGGGCAAATGCAGATCGGCCGGAACTTTTTAGACAAGACCGGGAAGTGGTTGCCCTGCTGGTTCGTTTTTGGCCGTTCGGACAAATGCTTGCCCTTGGCGTCCCCGCGCAGTTGGGTTTAGCCTTCCGTACGCACGTTGTTCAATCCACCCCCATGAACATAAGGAAACATCGGACGTGGCCAAGTTTACCGTGATCCATGCCGAGGACAATACCGCGGTTGCCCTGGTTGATTTATCTGCGGGCGATACACTGGAGATACCGTCCGCAGGCAAGGCGGTATCCGTACAACTATCTGACGACATTGCGTTCGGCCATAAGTTCGCTGTCCGGGACATCGCGGCGGGGGAAAAAATCACCAAATACGGTGAAACGATCGGCCTCGCCTCCGTCGGCATCAGGGCGGGACAGCATGTCCATATCCACAACGTCGACAGCGTCCGCGCCCGGGGAGATCTTCACAAATGACCACATTCATGGGCTATAAACGGGCCAACGGCCGGGTCGGTGTCCGCAATCATGTCGCAGTGCTATCAGCCATGGACAATGCCAATGCAGCGGCTGAGCGGATCGGCTCGTTCGTTGCCGGCACAATTGTCCTGACGACGCCGTTCGGGCGGACGCAGATCGGCTATGACGCCGAAATGACGGCCAAGACTCTGGCCGGTCTGGGGTGCCATCCCAACATCGCCGCGGTTCTGGTGCTGGGCCTCAGCCTTGAATCCGCGGAAGCGATTGCCAAACATATCCGGCCCAGCGGCAAGCCTGTCGAGGTGCTGGGACTTCAGGAATGCGGCGGACCGATCAATCTGACCGCCGACGGTGCCAAGCTGGCGACGGAAATGGTCATCGAGGCATCACGGCTGCAGAGAACCGCATGTCCGCTCAAGGATCTGGTGATCGCGGTGGAATGCGGCGGGTCGGACACGACATCGGGCCTCGCCTCCAATCCGGCGCTGGGCAATTTTTCCGACCGCTTTGTCGATGCCGGCGGCACCATCATCCTGTCCGAGCCGGCCGAGTTTATGGGCGCCGAGCACATCCTTGCCGCGCGGACGGAAAATCCGGACGACAAGCAGAAGATCTATGACATGGTCAAATGGTTCGAGGACGAAGCCGGACGCGCCGGTCTGGATATGCGCGGCATCAACCCGACGCCGGACAATATCCAGGGCGGCCTGACGACCCTTGAAGAAAAATCCCTGGGCGCCATCGTCAAGGGGGGGACCCGGCCGATCACCGAAGTCATCGGTTACGCTGACAATCCGACGAAAAAGGGTCTGGTCATCATGAACACCCCGTCGGCAGCCTGTGAGTCCATGACCGGGCTGGTCGGCGGCGGAGCGCAGATCGTTCTGTTTTCAACCGGGCGCGGCAATGCCATCGGCGCGCCGGTGGCCCCGACCATCAAGGTCAGCGGTAACGCACGCACGGTTGCCGACATGACCGAAATCATCGATCTTGACGTCAGCACGATGCTGACCCGGGGCGAAACGGCCACCGACGCCGGACAGCGCCTGTGGGAACTGGTCTCAGAAGTATCATCCGGCCGTCTGACCCATTGCGAGGTGCTGGGCGAAGAACAGTTGTCAGTCAGCCGGTTCGGACCTTCGGTTTAGAGGCCGGATTAGTGATGACCAAGGGTTAACGGAAAACGGATAGTGCATTCATAACGTTGGCGGGAGGTGAAGATGTCGATAGAAGTCATCAAACTTGGAGAACCGTTGCTGGCGGAAGTCAGGGGTATTGATATTTCCCGGCCGCTCGATCCGGAAACGCACGCCGCCGTTAATCGGGCGTTTCTCGAACACAGTGTTCTGGTGTTTCGTGATCGCGAACTGAAGCCGGCCGAGATGGTGGCTTTCGAAGCCGTTTTCGGTGAGCCGATGATCCATGTGACGAAGAAATACCGGCACCCGGAAATCGACGAACTGATCATCATGACCAACCTCAATGCGGACGGCGAGGTCGACGAATTCGAATCTCGTCGCGGCCTCGGCTGGCATTCGGATATGTGCTATCTGGACCGGCCGGCCAAGGCGACTATGCTGCACCCCCTGGAAATTCCTGAAAAGGGCGGCGATACGCTGTTCGCCAACATGTATCGGGCGTACGAGGAAATGCCCGCAGACCTGAAATCGAAACTGCAGGGACTGCGCGGCACGTTTCGCTTCGGCGGGCGCAGCAAGGATGTGCAGAACCGGCTCAATCCCGCCGACCGTGACAAGCCGCTGATCGATCACCCGGTGGTGCGGCGGCATCCCGATACCGGCCGGGAATCCATCTTCGTCAATCCGATTCACACCGTCGGTATTCTCGGGATGCCCGATGACGAGGCCATCGAGCTGCTGGACGAAATTTATGCCTGGTGCGGTCAGGACCGGTTTCAGGCCAGCCACCGGTGGCGTATGGGCGACACCCTTGTCTGGGACAACCGCTGCACGTGGCACAGTGCGACGGGGGACAACCCGCTCAGACAGCGCCGCCTTTTCCTGCGCGGGAACGTCGCCGACAGCGTCCACTGAACGGAACCGCTGCGGTACCGGTATAGACGCCGTCTCCTTGTAAAGTCGTCGCCGCGCCCTCATGTAAACATCCATGAATGATGTCAACAGGAGGCTTGAATGAACGTTCAACGACGCCTTTTGAGTATCAGCCTGATGCTTTCACTGGTGATGGGGCTTGCCGGCGCCGTCCTGACCGCATCGCCCGCCAGTGCGCACCACGGCTGGCGCTGGGCCGAAGACGGCAACTTCGAGATTACCGGCAATGTCGTCATGGCCCGGCTCGGCAATCCGCACGGTCTTGTCCGCATCGACGTCAACGGCGAACACTGGACCATCGAGGTCGGCCAGCCATGGCGTAACGAACGTGCCGGTCTGACCGATGATATGTTCAGCCCCGGCAATGAAATCACGGTCAGTGGCCATCGCTCCAAGGACCCGGCCGAACGGCTGGTCAAGGCCGAACGGGTCATTATCGACGGCAAGACCTACGACCTGTATCCTGACCGTAACTGACGCCCGGCACAAAAAGACGTTCTTCAATCACCCGGGTCATACCGTGCGCTGAGTAAGCCGAGGGGAGGCCAGCCGTGGAGTATCTGAATGCCATCGCGCAATCGGAACCGGCGGCGATGCTGCGGGCATCGTTCTGGGTCTATCCGCTCGTCAATGCCGCGCATATTCTGGGTATCGCCCTGCTGGTCGGGGCCATCGTGCCGCTCGATCTGCGCCTGATGGGGATCATCAAAAAAGGCCGGATACGGACGCTGGCGGCGGTTCTGGTGCCGACGGCGGCAACCGGGCTTGCTTTAGCTGCGCTTAGCGGCGCGGCCCTGTTCATCGTCAAGCCGATCGACTATGCGGGCAGCGATCTGTTTCTGGCCAAGCTGGCTTTGATCGGCGCCGGGCTGATCAACGTCGGGCTGGTGCGTGCCGTGCCGCGCTGGGCGGAACTGGTGCAGTCCGAGGAGAGCATTCTCAACCCGACCGAACCCAACCGCCGATTGCGGATCGCCGGTGCGGCGTCGATCGCCATATGGATCGCGGTGCTGATTCTCGGGCGGATGATCGGGTATTTTCTCTCCTAGAGGAAGATCTATCGGCATTTACAGAATTCAGTTAAGTTCACCATTGACATACGATGCGGCAAGAGCGCTAAATGTATGTGTTCATGGTCCCCGGATTGACTATATCTGGGGCTAAGAGGGAATTCGGTACGTCACAAAATGTGATCAAGCCGGGGCTGCCCCCGCAACTGTAGGCGGTGAGCGGTATCCGATACGCCACTGGCGCGACATGCGCCGGGAAGGCCGGATCATCGCATCGACCCGCGAGCCAGGAGACCTGCCGTGAGCATGTTTTAACGTCCTCGGGCGGGGTGTCCGGCGGCTGCGTGTATGTCTCTTGGCAATTTCGCCATTCCGACCGGCACAAGGCTCATTCCCCCGTTCGCAGGCAAACGAACGGGGTAAATAATGAGTCTGCACGCTTTCGATTTCGATCAGGATGGGAATATCGTCAACGAGCCGGTGCTGCCGTTCGGTGGCAGTGACGCAAGCGTCACACACCTGCCGTTACCGGAACCCAAGCAGCACCGCGCGCCTGCTCCGGCGCCACTGGCGCGACCTCCACGACCGGATGAATTGAAGCTCGACCGGTCGCGAGACGATCTGCTGACATCGTTCGGAAAGGCGACGCTGACGGATCGATATCTGATGCCGGGTGAGAGCTATCAGGACATGTTCGCCCGCGTCTCGTGCGCTTTCGCTGATGATATCGAGCACGCTCAACGACTTTACGACGCGATGTCGCAGTTGTGGTTCATGCCGGCGACGCCCGTTCTTTCCAACGGCGGCACGACGCGGGGACTGCCGATCTCGTGCTTTCTGAATGCGGTACCCGATTCTCTTGAGGGCATCGTCGATACCTGGAACGAGAACGTCTGGCTTGCGTCGAACGGTGGCGGCATCGGCACCTACTGGGGTGGCGTGCGCTCGATCGGTGAGGAAGTGAAAGGCACGGGTGAAACTTCCGGGATTATTCCGTTCGTGCATGTGATGGATGGCCTGACGCTGGCCATCAGCCAGGGGTCGCTTCGGCGTGGATCGGCGGCCGTCTACATCGATATCCATCATCCGGAAATCGAGGAGTTTCTCGAGATCCGCAAGGCGTCCGGCGATTTCAACCGCAAGGGCCTGAACCTGCATCACGGCATCAACGTCACCGACGAATTCATGGAGGCGGTTCGCGATGGTGCGTCGTTCGACCTGAAAAGCCCGAGGACCGGCGACGTGATGCGTACCATTGATGCGCGCAAGTTATGGCAGCGTATCCTGGAAACCCGCCTGCAGACCGGCGAGCCGTACCTGCTATTCATCGATGCCGTAAATCGGGCCTTGCCCAAGCATTCACGAGAATTGGGGCTCAAGGTTTCAAGCTCAAACCTGTGCAGTGAAATCGTGCTGCCGACGGGCCGTGATCACCGCGACGAAATGCGCACCGCCGTCTGCTGTTTGTCGTCGCTGAACCTGGAAACGTGGGACCGCTGGAAAGATGAGGAGGGCTTTGTCGAAGACGTATTGCGCATGCTCGACAATGTGCTCACGTTCTTTGTCGAGAACGCACCCGACAGCATGTCGCGTGCAAAATACTCAGCGATGCGCGAACGTTCCGTCGGCCTGGGCGTGATGGGTTTCCATACCTTCCTGCAGGCGCGCAACATCCCGTTCGAAAGCGCGATGGCAAAGTCCTGGAACTTGCGGATGTTCAAAAAAATCAGGCGCGACGCGGATGCCGCCTCGGTGTCGCTTGCGGACGAACGCGGCGCCTGTCCGGATGCCGGAGAACGCGGCATGAAGGCGCGTTTCAGTCACAAGATCGCCATCGCGCCGACGGCATCGATCAGCATCATTGCCGGCGGCACCAGCGCGTGCGTCGAACCGATCCCTGCCAACATCTACACGCACAAAACGCTTTCGGGCGCGATTTCCGTGCGAAACCGCCAGCTTACGAAACTGCTCGCTGCCAAAGACGCGGATACGCCGGAGGTTTGGCAATCGATCCTCGAGCACGAAGGTTCCGTGCAGCATCTGGATTGCCTGTCGGACGACGAGAAGGACGTCTACAAGACCGCGTTCGAGATAGATCAGCGATGGGTCATCGATCTGGCGGCGGACCGCACGCCCTACATCTGCCAGAGCCAATCGCTAAACCTGTATCTGCCGGGAGACGTGAACAAGTGGGACCTGCACATGCTGCACTGGACAGCGTGGGAGCGAGGCATCAAGAGCCTCTACTACTGCCGCTCTAAGTCCGTCAGCCGAGCCGCGTTCGCAGGCAAGCTTGGAGACAAGGAAACTTTCGACACTCCGGAAACGCAGACCGACTATGAGGAGTGCCTGTCATGTCAGTGAATGGCGACACGCATTCGCTTGTCCACGTCGACCCAAAGGAACTGATCGGCACCGGCGAGATTGGGCTTCTGACGTCGACCGGCACGTATGATGTCGAGCGCTATCCCTGGGCCTACGAATTTTGGAAACGCCAGCAACAGACGCACTGGATGGGCGAGGAAGTTCCACTGGGTGCGGACATTAAGGATTGGGCATCGGACCGAGTCTCCGAGTCGGAGCGGCAGCTGCTGACGCAGATCTTTCGTTTTTTCACCCAGTCCGACGTCGAGGTCGGCGACAATTACCTCAAACGCTATATCCCGCTGTTCCAGCCGCTTGAAGTTCAGAT
This sequence comes from Rhodospirillales bacterium, assembly GCA_965227245.1. Taxonomy (GTDB): domain Bacteria; phylum Pseudomonadota; class Alphaproteobacteria; order Rhodospirillales; family Casp-alpha2; genus UBA4479. Next base: position 1,625,169 of record OZ245728.1, read on the forward strand.
GATGATGGCAGCGTTCTCGAATATGGAAACGGTGCACATCGACGCATACGCATTGTTGCTGAAGACGCTCGGCATGCCGAAGGCCGAATTCGCGGCGTTTCGCGACTACGACGAGATGCGGGCCAAGGCGGACTACATGCACACTTTCGGCGTCGGTACAGTCGGCGATGTGGCACGCACGTTGGCAATGTTTGGCGCGTTCACCGAGGGGATGGCGCTTTTTGCCAGTTTCGCGATGTTGCTCAACTTTCCGCGCCACAACAAGATGAACGGCATGGGCCAGATCGTCAGCTGGTCGGTGCGTGACGAGAGCCTGCACTGCGAGGGGGTCGTCAAACTGTTCCATGCCTGGAACCGCGAGACTGGCGCGCTCACCAAGGCCGTGCGAGACGATATTCTGGATGTCGCCGAAACGATGGTCGGGCTCGAGGAGGCGTTCGTCGATCTCGCCTTCGGGATCGGCGATATCGAGGGGATGACGGCCGAGGATATCAAGGCGTATGTCCGCTACATCGCCGACTGGCGTCTTACCCAGTTGAATCTGCCGACAAAGTTCGGCTACTTCACACGCACGGACGACGGCTACGAGCAACTGCGGCCGCATCCGTTGCCGTGGCTGGTGGAAATCCTCAACGGTGTCGAGCACGCCAATTTCTTCGAGCAGCGCGCGACGGAGTACTCCAAGGCCGCGACTCGGGGAGACTGGGATGGCACCGACGGGGTATGGGCGACTTTCGACAACAGGGCCGCCGAGGCGCACACGACCAACTGATTGAAAGATTACCCGGATGGCGATTGACGCGCGGCGCGCTTGACGGAATTATTGAAGATGATGGTTCTCGGGGTGCAAGCGCACACCGGGGAGTAAAAGGGAACGCGGTGAGGCGAAAATACGTCTGCCGAATCCGCGACTGCCCCCGCAACTGTGAGCGGCGAGCGACCTCGAAATGCACCACTGAATCGCCAAGATTCGGGAAGGTTCGGGGAAGCGGCGACCCGCGAGTCAGGAGACCTGCCATCTAACGTCAACTGAATCCGGGCGGGGTGTTCCGGCAAGGAACCATATGGTGCACGAACAGCAGGATCATATCCTTGTCCCTCCCCGCTCTTCGCACGGAGGGCGCGATGGTACTCGACAATATTCTAATGGTACTTCAATCACTGCAGGTTAACACACGCCGGTCAAAGGAACTCGGCCGCCTAGGATTTATGGAATGGCTCGCTTCGCTTCCCGAAGACAGCAACATTGCCCGCGAAGCCCGGTTGGCCCGTCAACGCATCGGGCAATTGAAATTCAAGACACCGGCAACGAGAGAGCTGGAGGACATGATCATCCTGTCATCAAAACCGGTACTTGTACCGACATGTCGGGGGCGTCCACGCAGTCGACGAGGCTGCGATTGAATGTCACCTGCATTGTGGCGGTAAGACCGAATTCACCCGGCGCAGGGCCGATCAGTAATCCAGGAAGCTTCTGAGTTTCCGTGACCGTGACGGGTGCTTGAGCTTGCGCAGCGCCTTGGCTTCGATCTGGCGGATACGTTCGCGGGTGACCGAGAACTGCTGGCCGACTTCCTCCAGCGTGTGATCCGTGTTCATGCCGATGCCGAAGCGCATGCGCAGCACGCGTTCTTCGCGCGGCGTGAGTGAGGCCAGCACGCGGGTCGTGGTTTCGCGCAGGTTTGCCTGAATGGCGGCGTCCAGCGGCTGCACGGCCAGCTTGTCCTCGATGAAATCACCAAGATGGCTGTCTTCCTCGTCGCCGATGGGCGTCTCGAGCGATATCGGTTCCTTGGCGATCTTCAGCACCTTGCGCACTTTTTCCAGCGGCATGGAGAGCTTCGTCGCCAGTTCTTCCGGCGTCGGCTCGCGGCCGATTTCGTGCAGCATCTGGCGTGACGTGCGAACCAGCTTGTTGATGGTCTCTATCATGTGCACCGGAATACGGATGGTGCGGGCCTGGTCGGCGATGGAGCGGGTAATGGCCTGACGAATCCACCACGTGGCGTAGGTCGAGAACTTGTAACCGCGGCGGTATTCGAACTTGTCGACGGCCTTCATCAGACCGATGTTGCCTTCCTGAATCAGGTCCAGGAACTGCAGGCCGCGGTTGGTGTATTTCTTGGCAATCGAGATCACGAGGCGCAGGTTGGCCTCGATCATTTCCTTTTTCGCCTTGGCGGCTTCGCGTTCGCCTTTCTGGACGATCCCGACGATGCGGCGGAACTCGCCGATCGGCAGACCGACGGCGCCGGATACGTTGGAAACTTCCTCGCGGATTTCGACGACGTCATCCTTGTAGCGCTCGGCGAAACGCTGCCAGTTCTTGGTCGGCATCTTCTTGCAGCGTTTGATCCAGTCGGGATCAAGCTCGAAGCCGCGGTAGTTCTCGAGGAAATCCTCGCGGCGGATGCGCGACGTGGTGGCGAGGCGCAGCAGTTTGCCTTCGAGCCGGACCAGACGCTGGTTGAGGCCATAGAGCTGATCGACCAGTGCTTCGATGCGGTCGTTGTTGAGGTGCACGCGCTCCATCAGCTCGATCAGTTCCTGACGCAGCTTGACGTAGCGCTTTTCCTGCGAGTCCTTGAACTCGCCGACACCCTGCATGGCTTCCATGCGGATGATCTGCAGGCGCTGGAATTTCTTGTAGGTCTTGGCGATCTCTTCAAAGGTCTCGATGACTTCGGGCTTGAGCTTTTCCTCGAGCGCGGCGAGCGACATGTTGTTCTGCTCGTCGTCATCCTCGTCATCGTCGTCGTCGGTGCTGCCTTCTTCCGACTTTTCCTCGTCGCCGTCGTCACCTTCGGATTTGGCTTTCTTCGGAGCCTCTTCCTTTTTCTCGGCGGGCTTTTCCTCGACGACCGGTGCAGCGGCCTCGGTTTCGTCCTCTTCGTCTTCGTCGTCCTCGCTGACGCCGCCCTGCGGCGCCTGACCCGGGCCGCCGCCCAGCGTCGCGTCGAGATCGACGATCTCGCGGAGCAGGATTTCCTCGGCGACCAGCGCGTCATGCCAGCGCACGATGGCCTGAATGGTCAGCGGGCTTTCGCAGATGCCGCCGATCATCATGTCGCGGCCGGCTTCGATACGTTTGGCGATGGCGATTTCGCCTTCGCGCGACAGCAGTTCGACCGAACCCATTTCGCGCAGATACATCCGTACCGGATCGTCGGTGCGGCCAAGATCACTCTCGTCTACATTGCCGGCGGTGGATTTTTTCTCATCCTCGCCGTCGTCGTCATCGGTGACGGTGTCGTTGGCGGCCTCTTCCTGCTCTTCGTTTTCGACCACGTTGATGCCCATTTCGGAGAGCATCGCCATGGTGTCTTCGATCTGCTCGGAGGAGACGTCTTCGGGTGGGAGCGCGGAATTCAGCTCGTCATAGGTGACATAGCCACGTTCCTTGCCTTTCGTGACCATCTTCTTGACGGCGGCCCCAAGGGTGTCCAGCAGCGGGCTGTCGGTGCTTTCCTCGGAAGTGGTGCGCACTTCGCTCGTTTGTGCTTTAGCCAATATACAAAACCCCTAAACGACCGGCGCCATGATGGCGGCGGCGACCCCAAAATCAGTTGACCTTCAAAGCCTTAACACGGCCAAAAGCCATTTCCGTTGTCTCTTCCCCCAATGCCGCTTCCGCCTGACGCAATTCCGTGTCATGGGCTTTTGCGGTCAGCCGCCGGTAGGTGTCGTGCCACCCTTCGAGGGCTTCCTTCACGTCGCTGTCCGGTCTCGCAAACCGGGCATGCATATAGACGCTTGTGCTTAATAGCAGGCCGGTTTCGGCACTGAGGCCTTCCTCCGAGAGGTGGTCTCGCAGACCCCCAGAGTCAAGACTTTCATGCCGGGCGAGGGTGTTTAAGACCCGCTGGCGGACGTTGTCAAGCTCGGGGGTTGAAAACTCAAGCATTCCAAGGCGTTCCTCGATCTCGTCAAAGATTTCCGGATGGTTCATCAGGGTCGACAGCAAGATCCGCTCGCGGAGCGTGTCGGCGGACGGGATTTTACTGGTTTCGGCCCGGGCATCGGCCATCACCGCGCCTTCGAGCTTCTGCTTGCCGAAGCCCTTGCGCGGTTTGAACTGGCCGCCGCCGCGCGGCTGTTGAATCTGTGCAGCGCGCTCACCCCACAGTTTGCGTGAGAAGAAGTCCGAAAAATGACGCCGGAATGTGGCGTCGGAGATGTCGCGGGCCCGGTCATCCAGCTTTTTCTGCACATCGGCGCGGTCTTCCGGGCTTTGCGGCATGCGCCCATGCGTGACTTCGCGCCAGATCATTTCGGAGAGCGGCAGAGCGGCTTCCAGCAGTTCCTCAAAGGCCGCCCGGCCTTGAGAGTGGACGAGGCTGTCCGGGTCCTCGCCCTTCGGCAGAATGGCAAAGCGCAGCGCATGGCCTGCCTGCATGATCGGCAGGGCGCGTTCGGCGGCCCGGAAAGCGGCCCGCTGGCCGGCTTCGTCGCCGTCAAAGCACATGACCGGTTCGCGCACGACACGCCACAGGTCCTTGAGCTGGTCCTCGGTCAGGGCGGTGCCGAGCGGGGCCACCGCATTGTCGATCCCGGCCCGGGCCAGGCCGATCACGTCCATATAGCCTTCGCAGACGATCATCCGCCCGGCCTTGCGGGCCGGTGCGCCCGCCAGATGCAGGCCATAAAGGGCATGGCGTTTCTGAAACAGGGGCGTTTCCGGGCTGTTCAGGTATTTAGGTTCGCCGTCACCAAGAATGCGCCCCCCGAAAGCGATGACGCCGCCGCGCCGGTCCTGGATCGGGAACATCACCCGGCCGCGGAACCAGTCATAGGGCTCCCCGTTGTCGGGGACGCGAAGAAGTCCGGCCTCGATCACCAGCGCCTCGGGGATACCATCCCGGTGCATGGCGGCTTTCAGCGCACCCCGTGAATCCGGCGCGAAACCCAGCCGCCAGGTCTTGATGGTTTTGTCGTCAAGGCCCCGGCGCTTGAGGTATTCGAGCGCGCCGCGCCCTTCCGGCATGCGCAGCATCTTTTCAAAGAAATCCGCCGCGTGCTCGTTGACGTCGGCCAGGGTCTTGCGCTTTTCTTGGCGTTGACGGTCCTCAGGGGTGTCCTGGGGCATTTCCAGCCCGGCTTCGGCGGCCAGTTGCTCGACGGCCTCGGGGAAGCTCATGCCCTCGACCTCGATCAGGAAGGTGAAGATGTCGCCCGAGTTCTGGGTCGAGAAACATTTATAGAAGCCCTTGTCCTCCATGACGTGGAAGGACGGTGTCTTCTCGTTGGTGAACGGCGACAGGCCCCAGAAATCCCCCCGTGCACGTTCCTTCAGGCGGACCGTGCGGCCGACCACATCGGCGATGGAAACACGCCGTCTGATCTCATCCAGGAATTCCGGGCTAAAGTTGGCCATGTCCGCTCCGATTGTGAACAGAACAATCTACTCCCGGCGCACGCTGTGTGGAAGGGCGGCATTGACACCCAAAGGGGCAGTTATCCCGATTTTCATCCACAATCAGCCGTCATCGCGGACTTGATCCGGGATCCATACAGAACCGGTGACAACACTGCGTGTCATTATCGGTCCTGAATCAAGTTCAGGACGACGAAACGGGGCGAATCGTCAAACGCCAAGCTGTGCCTTGACCTTGCCGGCGGCCTTGGAGAAATCCATGCGCCCGGCGTAGTGGTCCTTCAGATACGCCATGACCTTGCCCATGTCCTTGATGCTTTCGGCACCGGACTTGGAAACGGCTTCGCCGATGGCGGCGTCCTGTTCGTCGTCAGAGAGCTGTTTCGGCAGAAAGCTCTCGATACAGGTGATTTCCTCGGCTTCCTGCTGCGCCAGATCGGGGCGGCCGCCCTTGGAATAGGCATCGATGCTGTCGCGGCGCTGTTTCACCATGGACTGCATCAGGCCGAGGATTTCCTCATCCGCTATCCCGTCGGCATTTCCCTTGGAACGGGCCTGGATATCGCGGTCCTTGAGGGCAGCATTGATCAGTCGGATCGTCGACACCTTGCGCTCTTCCTTGGCCCGCATGGCGTCCTTGAGCATGTCGTTCAACTGCTGACGGAGCATGGAATCTCCTCCTCATTGGTCAGAAGGGCCGGACGTTATATTATCAAAGCTGTCCTGACAACCGGATTGTGTTTTGTAACATGTTGATTTTAAACGGAAAAAATAATTGCCCGGAACGCTTGACGTGAGCAAGCCCTTTGCGTATCTACTCTGCCAGTCGAAACCGACCCCGGTTGGCAAATATCGTGACACATGAAGTAGAAACCGCAGCGCCCAAACACAAGGGTGTGGAGTCTTTCCGCGCGTCTGACGGCACGGAATATCTCATGCCTCAGGGCGCAACGGCCGTTATTGTCCTCGCGGACGGCACGGTTTTCTGGGGGCGGGGCGTCGGCGCCGCCACCGAGGCCGTCGGGGAGGTCTGTTTCAACACCTCCATGACCGGCTATCAGGAGATCATGACCGATCCCAGCTATGCCGGTCAGATCATCACCTTCACGTTCCCGCATATCGGCAACGTGGGCACAAACCCCGAAGATATCGAAACCATAACCCCGGCCGCCCGGGGTTGTATTTTAAGGGCCGACATCACCGAGCCCGCCAACTGGCGTGCCACTCAGCATCTGGATCAGTGGCTGAAGTCGATGAACCTGCCCGGGATTGCCGGTGTCGATACCCGGCGCCTGACCCGCAAGATCAGGGAAACGGGCGCACCGACCGGGGTGATCTGCCACGCGCCTGACGGCAAGTTCGATATTCCGGGACTGGTCGAAAAGGCCAACGCCTGGCCCGGCCTCGAAGGCATGGACCTGGCCATCGAAGTGACCTGCCAGCAGACCTATAAATGGGACGAGACGCAGTGGGACATCGAGAACGGCTACGGCACCCTGAAAGATGCCAAATATAATGTCGTCGCCATCGATTACGGCATCAAGCGCAACATCCTGCGCTGTCTTGCCAGTGCCGGCTGCAACGTCACCGTGGTGCCGGCAAACGCCACCGCCGAAGACATCCTCGGCCATGATCCCGACGGCATCTTTCTGTCGAACGGTCCCGGCGACCCTGCGGCGACAGGTGAATACGCGGTGCCGGTACTGAAACAGCTGATCGACAGCGGCAAGCCGATCTTCGGCATCTGTCTTGGCCATCAGCTGCTGTCGCGCGCGCTTGGGGCGCAGACCGCGAAAATGCATCAGGGGCACCGCGGCGGCAACCAGCCGGTCAAGGACCTGCTGACCGGCCGTGTCGAGATCACCAGCCAGAACCACGGCTTTGCGGTCGACGCCAAAAGCCTGCCGGCGGGGGTGGTCGAAAGCCATGTCTCGCTGTTCGACGGCTCCAACGAGGGCGTGCGCGTCGAGGGCAAGCCGATCTTCTCGGTGCAGTATCACCCGGAAGCCTCCCCCGGCCCGACCGACAGTCATTATCTCTTCAAGCGTTTCACGGACCTGATGGACGAGGCGGGCTGATGCGCCGCGTTACCCCGTCATCCCCGCGGAAGCGGGGACCCAGATCAGCGGTTGGTATGGATTCCGGCCTGCGCCGGAATGACGAGGGTGATAGCGCTTTGGTAGTCCGTCACCCCGGCGAAGGCCGGGGTCCAGCGTTGACGTCGGGTATTCTGGATTCCGGCTTTCGCCGGAATGACGCGGATGAATGTGTGAATTCCAGCATACGCCGGAATGACGCGAATGCATTTGTGAATTCAGGCATGCGCCGGAATGACTTGGTAAAGGTGGTGTAGAACCGTGCCGAAAAGAACAGACATCAAATCCATCATGATCATTGGCGCCGGGCCGATCGTTATCGGTCAGGCCTGCGAGTTCGATTATTCGGGCGCACAGGCGTGCAAGGCGCTCCGCGAAGAGGGCTACCGGGTCATTCTGGTGAACTCCAATCCGGCGACGATCATGACCGACCCGTCGATGGCCGACGCCACCTACGTCGAGCCGATCACCCCGGAAGTGCTGGAAAACATCATCGCCAAGGAACGCCCGGACGCGCTTTTGCCGACCATGGGTGGGCAGACCGGGCTCAACGCCGGGATGGCGCTGGACGCACGCGGCACGCTGGAAAAATACGGCGTCGAGCTGATCGGCGCCAAGGCCGATGTCATCGCCAAGGCCGAAGACCGTCTGTTGTTCCGCGACGCCATGACCAAGATCGGTCTCGGTACGCCGAAATCGGAAGTCTTCACCGGCGAATACGAAGTCATCGAAATTCCCGACCGCGACGGCAAGATCAAGGAAGTCACCGTGCTGTCCGCCGCCTCCAAGCAAAAGGCTCTGGACGCGCTGAAGATCGTCGGCCTGCCGGCCGTGATCCGGCCTGCGTTCACGCTGGGCGGGACCGGCGGCGGCATCGCCTACACCACCGAGGAATATGAAAAGATCATCACGTCTGGCGTGCAGGCATCCCCGATCAATCAGGTGCTGATCGAGGAAAGCGTGCTTGGGTGGAAAGAGTTCGAGATGGAGGTCGTCCGCGACAATGCGGACAACTGCATCATCATCTGTTCCATTGAAAACGTCGATCCGATGGGCGTGCACACGGGCGACAGCATCACCGTCGCCCCGGCGCTGACGCTCACCGATAAAGAATACCAGATCATGCGTGACGCCTCGATCGCGGTGCTGCGCGAAATCGGCGTCGATACCGGCGGCTCGAACGTGCAGTTCGCGGTCAATCCGGCAGACGGGCGTCTGGTGGTGATTGAAATGAACCCGCGCGTGTCGCGTTCATCGGCGCTGGCGTCGAAAGCGACCGGCTTCCCGATCGCCAAGGTCGCCGCCAAACTGGCCTGCGGCTATACGCTCGATGAGCTGCAGAACGACATTACCGGTGTGACACCGGCGTCGTTCGAGCCGACCATTGATTACGTGGTGACGAAGATCCCGCGCTTCACGTTCGAGAAATTCCCCGGCACCGAAGCCCTGCTGACGACGTCGATGAAATCCGTCGGTGAAGCCATGGCCATGGGCCGGACCTTCGAGGAAAGCCTGCAGAAAGGTCTGCGCTCGATGGAAACGGGTCTGACCGGCATGAACGAAATCGCCATCGAAGGCGTCATCAAGCCGGACGGGAATGTCGACACCGATACCCTGAAAGCGGTGCTCAACGAAGCCCGCCCGGACCGGATTCGCTATATTGCCCAGGCCATGCGCCATGGCATGCCGCTGGACGAAATCCAGCGTGCCAGCAAGTACGACATCTGGTTCCTTGAGCGTATCAAGAATATCGTCGATGCCGAGGAAGACGTCCGGGCGAACGGCATCCCGGACGAGGCGCAGGCGCTGCTGCGGCTCAAGAAAATGGGCTTTTCCGACGAACGTCTGGCCGAGCTGGCGGGCAAGGACTTGGCCGGTGTGACGGCCGCCCGTCATGCGCTCGGCGTGACGCCGGTCTACAAGCGGGTCGATACCTGCGCCGCCGAATTCGCCTCGCAGACGTCATATATGTATTCCTGTTACGAAGGTGACGGTCTGAACGCGCCGGAGTGCGAAGCCGAGCCGACCGCACGCGAAAAGGTTGCGATCCTGGGCGGCGGGCCGAACCGGATCGGCCAGGGCATCGAGTTCGATTACTGCTGTGTCCACGCGGCCTATGCGCTGAAAGAAGCCGGCCTCGAAGCGATCATGGTCAACTGCAATCCGGAAACCGTGTCGACCGACTATGACACCTCCGACCGTCTGTATTTCGAGCCGCTGACCGCCGAAGACGTGATCGAGCTGCTCCGTGTCGAACAGCGGAACGGCAAGCTCAAGGGCGTGATCGTGCAGCTGGGCGGGCAGACGCCGCTGAAGCTGGCTGCCGCACTTGAAGAGGCCGGGATTCCGATCCTCGGTACCTCGCCCGACGCCATCGACCTGGCCGAAGACCGCGAACGTTTTCAGGCGCTGCTGCAAAAGGCCGGCCTGCGCCAGCCCGCCAACGGTCTTGCCCGCTCGCAGGAAGAAGCGCTGAAAGTCGCCGCGGCCGTCGGCTATCCGCTGGTCATCCGTCCAAGCTATGTGCTGGGCGGGCGGGCCATGGAAATCGTCCACGATGACATTGCCCTGGAACGCTACATGCGCGAAGCGGTGGTGGTTTCCGGCAAGAGCCCGGTGCTGCTCGACAGCTATCTGCAGGACGCCATCGAGGTCGATGTCGATGCGCTCTCGGACGGAGAAGACGTCTATGTCGCCGGGATCATGCAGCACATCGAGGAAGCGGGCATTCACTCCGGTGACAGCGCCTGCTCGCTGCCGCCGTTCTCGTTGTCCGAAAAGATCATCGCCGAGTTGGAACGCCAGGCCGTGGTGCTGGCCCGTTCGCTGGGCGTTGTCGGCCTGATGAACGTGCAGTTCGCGGTCAAGGGTGACGACATCTATATTCTCGAGGTGAACCCCCGGGCATCGCGGACCGTGCCGTTCGTCGCCAAGGCGACGGGGGTGCCGATCGCCAAGATCGCGGCGCGTCTGATGGCCGGTGAAAAACTCTCGACGTTCACGCTGCCCAAACTGGGCGCCATGAAACATGTCGCGGTCAAGGAAGCGGTGTTCCCGTTCTCGCGGTTCCCCGGTGTCGACACCCTGCTCGGCCCGGAAATGAAATCGACCGGCGAGGTCATGGGCATCGACAAGGATTTCCATCGCGCCTTCGCCAAATCGCAGTTGGGGGCGGGCATGGCGCTGCCGTTGTCGGGCGGGGTGTTCATCTCGGTCCGTGACGGCGACAAGGACAAGGCGCTGAAGATCGCGAAGATTCTCAGCGGAGTCGGCTTCTCGATCATGGCGACCGGCGGCACGCAGCGCTTCCTTGAAGCGAACGGGGTAAAGGCCTACCGGCTCAACAAGGTTTTGGAAGGGCGGCCGCACTGCGTCGATGCGCTGACCAACGGCGATGTGCAGCTTGTCATCAATACCACCGAGGGGGCGCGGTCCATCGCCGACAGCTATTCGATCCGCCGTACGGCGCTGGTCAACCAGGTGCCGCACTATACGACCATGACGGCGGCGCTGGCCGCTGCGGAGGCGATTGCCGTCATCATTCCCGAAGGCGGTGCTGGCGGACTTGCAGTCGCGCCGCTGCAGGCTTATTTTGATCCTTCGTATTAAGCTTCCCCTTAATTGTGATCGCGGTTGTGATCGCCATTCGGTGATCGGGTGCGGTGCCTTTCCGGGGAAAGAATGAGGAGGGTCGGGCGACCGGCCGGGGAAACATGGAACGTGTGCCGATGACGCGTGAGGGCCTGACCGCCCTCGAACAGGAATTGAAACGTCTTAAGTCCGAAGAGCGGCCGGCGGTCATCAAGGCAATTGCCGAAGCGCGTGAGCACGGCGATCTGTCGGAAAACGCCGAATATCATGCCGCGCGTGAAAAGCAGGGCTTCATCGAAGGCCGCATCGCCGAGCTTGAAGACGTCACCAGCCGCGCCGAGGCCATCGATCCCGCCAACATGTCGGGCGACACGGTCAAGTTCGGGGCCTACGTTCTTGTCGCCGATACCGACACCGACGAGGAAACCACGTATCGGATCGTCGGCACGCTCGAAGCCAATCTCGACGAAGGCAAGATTTCCGTGACCTCGCCGCTGGCCCGCGCACTGATCGGCAAGACCATCGGCGATGTCGTCGAAGTGGCGACACCCGGCGGCGGCAAATCCTACGAGGTCTGCGAAGTCAGCTGGAGCTAATTTCGGTCTTCACTGTTGAATATGCGTCGCCCTGAACGTGATTCAGGGCCCATATTTTCTTCATCAGTGTGCATCAGCATTAGTTGTGGATACTGAATCACGTTCAGGATGACGTATGCTATCCGTCCTCGTCGACGATGTCCGGATCGATCGGCACGCCGGGCTGGTCCTTGGACGTGCGGATGGTTTCCAGCGTCGTCACCGTGTCGACGTGATCGGCGGACGTGATACCCATGGTCAGCTTGTCGCGGTGTTCCTTGTCACGGGCCACGACCTTGAGCAGAAAATCGCCGCCGCCCCGAATCATGTGACATTCCCGGACTTCGGGCCATTCGGCCATGAATTCCTCGAACCCCTTGAGCACGGCCTGCGACTGGCTGTCGAGACCGACCAGGGCAAAGAACATTTCCTTGTAGCCCATATGCGTGCCGTCGATATCGGCATGGTAGCCATGAATGAAGCCGGATTCCTCCAACGCGCGAACACGTCTCAGGCAGGGGGGCGCGGATATGCCGGCACGGGCGGCCAGATCCACATTGGTGATGCGGCCATCGTCCTGAAGATCACGGAGAATCCTGAGATCAATGGCGTCGAGCTTAACTTTTTGCACGTATATGGCCCTTTGGATCGTCTTGAATTGAATCATGTCGTATCATCAATTGCGCTGTTTACGCAATGTTATTGCGCAAGATCATTGCGTCTTTACGACAGTTGATCCTCTGCCCCGGCCCGGCACCATCCTCCGTTGCGTCCGGCGGCAGTTCGGCTTATTTAGAAAGCCATCCCAGTTAACCTTGTTCCGATATCCCCGCAGGAGAGAACCATGTCCGAACCCCGCCACACCAAAGTTCTGATCATCGGGTCCGGTGCGGCCGGCTATACGGCGGCGATCTACGCGGCGCGAGCCAACCTGCAGCCGCTTCTGGTGCGCGGTATTCAGCCGGGCGGACAACTGACCATCACCACCGAGGTCGAGAACTATCCCGGTTTCGCCGAGGTCATTCAGGGCCCCTGGCTGATGGAACAGATGTTTGAGCAGGCAAAGCATGTCGGCACGGAAATGATTGAAGACACCATCGTCGAGGTGGACCTGTCGGCGCGTCCGTTTCGCGCCGTCGGCGACAGCGGGGACGTCTATACCGGCGATACCCTGATCATCGCCACCGGCGCCAGCGCACGCTGGCTGGGTCTGGAAAGCGAACAGAAATTCATGGGTTTCGGGGTATCCGCCTGCGCCACGTGTGACGGCTTTTTCTATCGCGGCAAGAAAGTCGCCGTGATCGGCGGCGGCAACACCGCGGTCGAGGAAGCGCTGTATCTGACGAATCATGCGGAAAAGGTTTTTTTGGTGCACCGCCGGGACGAACTGCGTGCCGAAAAGATCATGCAGGACCGCCTGTTCAAGAACGAGAAGATCGAGGTGATCTGGGATCACCAGCTTGACGAGGTGCTGGGCGAGCAGGGCGGCAAGGGCGTGACCGGGGCACGGCTGAAGAACACCAAATCCGGCGACATGCAGGATATTGCCGTCGACGGGGTCTTCATCGCCATCGGTCATGATCCGAACACCGATCTGTTCAAGGGTCAGCTCGACATGTGGGAAGACAACTATATCAAAACCGTGCCGGGCACGGCCGAGACCAGCGTTGCGGGTGTCTTCGCCGCCGGGGACGTGCAGGACCGGATCTACCGCCAGGCCGTGACCGCTGCCGGGACCGGCTGCATGGCGGCGCTCGAGGCCGAGCGTTTTCTGGCCGAGCATGAAGATCAGGAAGCCCGCGCCGCCGAATAGGCCGGGTATCATCGTGACCGGCCGGGGGAGCGTTCGTGCCGATTGATTGGGATAAACTCAGGGTTTTCCATGCCGTCGCAGACGCCGGCAGCTTTACCCATGCGGGCGAAACCCTGAACCTGAGCCAGTCCGCGGTGAGCCGGCAGGTCAGTGCACTCGAGCAGAGCCTGGGGACGCCGCTGTTTCACCGCCATGCCCGCGGCCTGATCCTCACCGAACAGGGTGAAACCCTCTACGACACCGCACATAACGTGTTTGCCCAGCTGGCCAAGGTGCAGTCGCAACTGGCGGAAAACAAGGAACGGCCACAGGGAGCGCTCAAGATATCCTCGACCGTCGCCTTCGGTTCGGTGTTCCTGGCATCCAGGATGAAGGAATTCGTCAGCCGCTACCCGGATATCGAAGTCTCGCTGGTGCTGGCGGATACGGAGCTGGACCTGTCGATGCGCCAGGCCGACGTGGCGATCCGCCTGACCCCGCCGACGCAGCCGGATCTGGTGCAGCGGCTGTTGATGACCCTGCATTACCGCGTTTATGCGGCGCCGGAATATCTGCAGCATCACGGCATGCCGAAAAACGCCCGCGATCTGGACAAGCACAGGATCGTCGTCTATGGCGACGACGCCCGCCCGCCCGCAGCCAACCTCAACTGGCTGCTGACCGAACATGCGCGCGAGGGGAAGCCCAGGAAGCCGGTGCTCCGGGTCAATTCGATCTACGGCATCCTGCGTGCAGTGCAAAGCGGGCTTGGCGTCGGGGCGCTGCCGGAGTATATGGGGCGCGAAATCGGCAACCTCGTTGAAGTATTGCCGGAATTGCAGGGGCCGGAACTGAACATGTATTTCGTCTATCCGGAAGAACTCAGGGATTCGGCCAGAATTGTCGCCTTCCGTGATTTCCTTGTCGAAAAATTGGCGCCTATCAAGAGATAGCGCCTGTTTTCAAGCTATGCGTTTCATGCATGGCTGCAATACCCGTTTTTCTCTGGTATCCCAACAACACCTGCCTATATAAGACGTGCATTCGATGTTGCACCGCAATAGCGAATACGGAATTCGAAACCGGACGACAGCGCCGAACACGCTGACAACCACATGGTTTCAACCAGTTTCCGGACGCCCTGTCCGGAATAGAGGGACCGGTCTCCGGCCCCTCGCGTCTCCCAGACGTGAAGCCTCCCTGTTTAAAACTCGCCCCCGAGGGTTTCCCTCGGGGGTATTTTTCTGCCCTGACGGCCCCTCATGACAGTTCCACTGACGCTTTTGTGTTCTTCCGGCACCGGTTTTAGGAGTGCCATCCGTTTCCCCCGGCGATATCATTTCTGTTCCTGCACCTGAACAGGCGATAACTGAATGCGCACACTCAAGCTGATACCGGTTCTGACGTTTTCAACGTTTCTGCTTGGTGGCTGTCTGCCGACGTTCGAGGAGACCCACAGGGCGGCGGCCCCGGCGGGGCTTGATGCATTCGAGGAGATACCGACACCGTTCGTACACGTCTGGACAGAACCGAGCCATCCGTTTACCGGTGCTGCGGTGATCGATGTCGATGGCGACAGCCGGCTCGAGGTGTTCGTCGGCGGGGGGCGCGGTCAGGCCGACATGCTGCTCGCCTACCAGGACGGCGCTCTGATCGATGTGATGGCGGACAGGGGGCTGAGTAAATCCGATACCTCTGCTGATGCGCCGGCGACACACGGCGCCGCGTCCAGTGATCTGGACGGTGACGGCGACGTCGATCTGGCCGTGGCGCGTGAAGACGGCCTGACGGTCTATGTCAACGAGGGCGGCCGCTTCAGGGCAGTGCCGGTGGCCTTGAACCTGGCGCCTGATGCGATCCCGCTGAGTGTTTCGGTCAGTGATATCAACGGCGACGGGTACGGCGATCTTTATGTTTCGGCGTTCGTGTCCTTTGCCGCGTTCCGCAGTGCGACGTTCAATGATCCGAGCCATGCCAAGCCCAACATCATGCTGCTGAACGACGGGCGGATGAATTTTACCGACGTCACCGCCGAGACCGGGACGGCATCCATGCAGAACACGTTTCACACCACATTCGTTGATCTCGACAACGATGGCGATCAGGACATGGTTCTGGCCCAGAACACCGGCGAGGTGGAAATCTTCGAGCGGACCGGACGGGCACGCTTCGAGCCGATCCCGACGGAAACCGGCTACGGCTTCTGGATGGGGCTTGCCATCGGTGATCCGGACAACGACGGGGATCAGGACATTCTTGCCACCAACATCGGCACGTCCATTCCGGATTGGCTGACCAAGGGGGATCTGAACGACGGCCAGCGCCAGAATACCGACTGGGCCTATCTGCGTAATGACGGCGGGTTCATTTTTACGGATACGACGGCGGAGATGAAACTGGACGGTTACGGATTTGCCTGGGGCGCACAGTTCGAGGACCTGAACCTCGACGGTGAAATCGATCTTCTGGTCGCACAGAACTATATCAAGTGGCCGGTCCACAGGATCGCACCGCTGCCGGGCAAAGCGCTGCTGCAGTTGCAGGGCGGTCAAGGGCCGGCCTTCTATCAGGTGGCGGGACTGGGACTGGATAACGACCTTTACGCCCAGTCACCGGTCGTTGTCGACCTCGACGGGGACAACCGTGCCGATGTCCTGTGGCTGAACATGGATGGGCCGCTTCGGGCGTTTCTGAACCGCTCACAGGGGAATTTCATCACGGTCAGGGTGCCTGACAGCCCGCGCACCCTGGGTGCGCACGTCACCGTGGTTACGGCCGACGGGCACGAGATGACTCGCCAGGTCATCGCATCGACGGGTCTGCTGACCGACCCGACACCGCATCTGCATTTCGGACTGGGGGATGACGAACAGGTCGAGAGCGTGACCCTTTATATGCCGTCCGGTGCCGGGACCACGGTTCAGGACCCGGATATAAATGATTGGGTGGATTTCAGGCTGTGATGCCGTGGTTAGCCGTGATGACCTGAAATCGGACCTTCCTTGAACAGGTTGTCCTTGAGCTCCTTGGCGAAATCGGCGTTGTTGCGGCGCAGCCACTCGATCACCATGCAGGCGTGTTCCATTTCCTCGCGCATGTTGTGCAGCAGGATTTCCTTGAGTTCCTCGTCCTCGCAGTCATCCGCACGCTGACGGTACCAGTCGACAGCTTCCATCTCTTCCATCAGGGAAACGATGGCATGGTGCATATGCAAAGTTTCCTTGCTGAGGCGTTCACGGGGCGCATGCAGGCTGTCACTGGCCATGGTCGGTGTCTCCTTGATGATGGTCATTCAACACACAAAGTATGGGTAACCTGATGGCCCCATGCAACCCGGTGATGTGAGAATGTGAGTGATGTCAGGCTGCGGCAGGCAACTTCGCCATGATGCCGGGGTTGCGGTTTCGCCATGTGGCAATCTCGGCGCGGACATCGTCAACGCACAGCCCGTCACGGGCCAGCACGGCATGCAGAACCGGGTCTTGCAGCAGATCGGCCAGGCGCGGTTCGATGCCGGATACGGCGGGGAACGGATAAGTGTCGGTCATGGCGGCCTCCCAGTTGATGCCCAATCGATATCCCAGTTGATCTCTGAGTCGTCCGGTGATGACCGGATCGGCGCTACACATACAGATCAAACGTGGCAGTCCTGTGACGTCGCGGTGACGGGCCGTTGACGATTTCGTGTTGCCGGTTTTCGCCGCTGACCGAATGACGTACGCTTGTGCTTGAGGGATAAGAAAGATCAAGCATCCGGGTGACAGACATGGACGAGACGCAAAAGAAATACCTGCCGCGCTCCGGCGCCGACCTGCCGCGATTTGCCGGCATTCCCACCTTTATGCGGCTGCCGCATGTGGATATGGAAACCGCCGCCGACGAGGTCGATATCGGCATCGTCGGTGTGCCGTGGGACGGGGGGACCACCAACCGTGCCGGGGCCCGTCACGGCCCGCGCCAGCTTCGCGATCTGTCGACGATGGTGCGCAACGTGCATCACGTCACCGGGACCATGCCGTTCCATCTGGCTAGTTGCGCCGACATGGGGGATACGTCCGTAAATCCGGTGGATCTGTTGGACACGCTTGAACGTGTCGGCGCGTACTTCTCCGGTCTCCATGCGGCCGGCGTGATGCCGCTGACGGCCGGCGGCGATCATCTGATCACGCTGCCGATCATGCGCGGGATCGTCGACGGGCAGCCGCTGGGGATGGTGCATTTCGATGCCCATACAGATACCTGGGACCGGTACTTCGGCGGTCACAAGTATACCCACGGCACACCGTTTCGCCGCGCCATCGAAGAAGGTCTGCTGGATCCGAAACGGACCATACAGATCGGGATACGCGGCTCACTGTATACGCCCGAGGATAAGGACTGGGGCCTGGCGCAGGGCATCCGGGTGATCGAGATCGAGGAATACTTTGATCTCGGCCCCGACCGCGTTGCCGAGGAAGCCCGCAAGATCGTGGGCGACGGCCCGGCCTATGTCAGTTTCGACGTCGACGGCCTGGACCCGGTCTATGCGCCGGGAACCGGCACGCCGGAAATCGGCGGCTTTTCGACACATGATGCGCAACGGATGCTGCGCGGACTGTCGGGGATCGATATCGTCGGCGGCGATGTGGTCGAAGTTGCACCGCCGTTCGATCCCAGCGGCAACACGGCGCTGGTCGGCGTTACCATGATGTTCGAGATTCTGTGCCTGATGGCGGAGAAGGTGCATCGAAAAGGCCGGAAATAGATTTCCCCCTCACCCGGCAGAGGGCGCAAACGACTTTGATCATGGTAACGTCATCCCAAACTTGATTTGGGTTTCATAATGAACCAGCGATCATGTTGACCCGTTGTATGAGCCCTGAAACAAGTTCAGGGTGACGGTCATCCGTTTTCAGGAGGTTAGGTCCCTGGCGTCAGACCGATCTTCGCGGCACCGAGAATGCGACCGTTTTTTGCGGACTGCACAAGCACGGCGCAGCCATCGCGGCCGGCCATGTCGATGATTTTGTCGGTGACGGTCATGCTGATCGCTTCGCCGGACCAGGCGCCGATTTCCACCAGATCGCGGACGACGTTGTAATGGGCCAGGACATGACCGGCGTTTTCACCGCGCGATACATCGTTTTCATGCTTGGCGTCATAGACGGCGACGAAAATCCGCCCCGTTTCATCCTCGAAGCTGCCGCCCGGAATATCGAGCTTGAGCCCGCCGCCGGTTTTCTGGAGGGATACATCCAGCCGCTTGGCGCCCCGCAGATCGCGGATCAGGTCTTCAACGGCATCGCGGTTGGAGCCGGTGGTGTGAGCCATCCCCTGTACCACCATCTGCGGGGTGTAGACGTATCCCATGCCGAGGTTGCGGGCATACGACCGCTGCCGGTCGGTGTTGCTGGCAAGGGCGTAGGGGTCTTTCCAGCCGATGTAATCCCAGTAGTCCACATGCAGGGATAAGGCGAGGATATCGTCGCGTTCGGCCAGCTTGCCGAGATAGGTGTCTGCGGGCGGACAAGAGGAACAACCCTGCGAGGTATAAAGCTCAACCACGGTCAGCTTGTCGCTAGCCTGGGCCAGTGTGGCGATCAGGCAAAGTGCCGATGCGAGCAGGAGCGCACCGATCTTGTGGCGTCTTTTCGGGGTGGGACTATATGTCATGATCTTTGATACGCGCATTCGGTGATCACGCTCAAGTCACAAGCAGGTGAGTGCGTCGTTTCCTTGCCGTATCGTTTCCGCTATCAATCGTCGAACGTTCCCGCGCTTCAACGAACGGGACACACCGAGGAAATATCTAGGTCATCCGATGTTGATCGACACCCTGTTTGTGCTGAAGGCCCTGTGCTCGATTTCCATCGTCGTCACGATGTCCCTGATTGCCGAACGCGCGGGTCCCAGGATCGCCGGGCTGCTGACCGGTTTGCCGCTGGGGGCGGGCATGGTGATCATCTTCACGGGGGCGGAACAGGGAGCCGGTTTCGCAGCACGTTCGGCGCATCACATGGTGCCGGGCTTCGTGACCACGCTGGTGTTCGTATACGTCTACGCCGCCGTTGCCGCCAAAGAGGCCATCGGCGGGGTGCGCGGCGTTTTGATGCCGTCCCTGTGCGCCATTACAGCATATGCCGGTTCCGCCTGGCTGGTCAGCCTGACACAGATTCCGCTGCAGTATTCGGTGCCGATGATTTTTGTCTGTCTTGTGATGACATCGAAGCTGATGGCCTATCTGCCGAACACGCCGATCATGGCGCGGGTCCGTTTCGGTTGGCGTGTGATGGCATTC
Source organism: Rhodospirillales bacterium (assembly GCA_965227245.1). Taxonomy (GTDB): domain Bacteria; phylum Pseudomonadota; class Alphaproteobacteria; order Rhodospirillales; family Casp-alpha2; genus UBA4479. Next base: position 1,644,874 of record OZ245728.1, read on the forward strand.
CGCGCCTGCATGGCGACGGCGGCGATCCTGCTGATTACCGGGATCGCCGGCAACGTCGGCGAGCAGTGGACCGGCATCCTGACCGCCTTCCCGATCACCCTGTATCCGCTGATCCTGGTCATTCACATCACGTATACGGGCAACGAGATCGCCGCCGTGCTCAAGCATGTGCCGATGGGGCTGGGCGGCGTGATATCGTTTTGCATCACGGCAACATTCAGCTTGCCCGAAATGGGGATGCTTTGGGGGACGCTGCTGGCATTTGTCGCGGCGGCGGTCTATCTGCTGGGAGTGTCACAGCTGAGTCGTTGGTGGATGAGCAGAAAACGCGCATAGAAAAAGGGCGCCCCGAGGGACGCCCTTTAATTTTCTTTACTGCGTCATTCCGGCGGAAGCCGGAATCCAGTGATTTCCGGACCCCGGCCTGCGCCGGGGTGGCGGGACCGGAGAACGGGGCCTGCGGCTTAAGCAGCCTTATTCAGGTTCACCAGCACGTACTGCAGGATGCCGCCGGCGAGGTAGTAGTCGACCTCGTCCAGGGTATCGATGCGGCACAGCAGTGAGACGTCTTCGGACGAGCCGTCATCACGGTGCACGGTCAGCTTCACGTCCATGCCCGGCTTGATGCCGTCCGCAATGCCGGTCAGATCGAAGGTCTCGGTGCCGTCGAGTTTCAGCGTTTCGCGCGTCACACCGTCCTTGAACTGCAGGGGTAGCACGCCCATGCCGACCAGATTGGAGCGGTGGATGCGTTCGAAGCTCTCGACGATGACCGCCTTGACGCCCAGAAGGCGTGTGCCCTTGGCGGCCCAGTCACGGCTCGAACCGGTGCCGTATTCAGCGCCGCCGAAGACCAGCAACGGCACGTCTTCTTCCTTGTACTTCATGGCGGCGTGATAGATCGACATGACCTCACCCGAGGGGCGGTGCGTTGTCCAGCCGCCTTCGGTGCCCGGCGCCATTTCGTTCTTGATGCGGATGTTGGCGAAGGTGCCGCGCATCATGACTTCGTGGTTGCCGCGGCGGGCGCCGTAGGAGTTGAACTCGTTCGGGCGGACCTGATGCTGGAGCAGGAATTCACCTGCCGGGCTTTCCTTCTTGATGTTGCCGGCCGGTGAAATGTGGTCGGTCGTGACCGAGTTGCCGAGAATGGCCAGGGCGCGGGCACCCGTGAAATCTTCCGGCTCGCCGGTTGCGGCTTCGTCGGGATCGAAGAACGGCGGATGCTGAACATATGTCGAGCCCGGCGACCATTTATAGGTTTGACCGCCGGTGACGGAGATTTTCTGCCAGTGCTCGTCGCCTTCGAAGACGTTGCCGTAGCGCTCACGGAACATGTCGGCGGAAATGATGCTCGCCATAAACTTGCTGATTTCCTCGTTCGACGGCCAGATGTCCTTGAGGTACACCGGGTTGCCGTCTTTGTCTTCGGCCAGCGGGTCGTTGTAGATGTCGATATTCATGTTCCCGGCGATGGCATAGGCCACGACCAGCGGCGGCGATGCCAGGTAGTTGGCGGTCGACAGCGGGTGCACGCGGCCTTCGAAGTTGCGGTTCCCGGAAAGCACGGCACTGACGGTAATGCCCTTGTCCATGATGGCTTCTTCGATTTCCTGTGCCAGCGGACCGGAGTTGCCGATGCAGGTCGTGCAGCCGAAGCCGACGAGGTTGAAGCCGATGGCGTCCATGTGTTCGGTCAGGCCGCCCTTGTCCATGTATTCCTGAACTACCTGCGAGCCGGGTGCGAACGAGGTTTTGACCCAGGGCTTCGGCTTGATGCCGAGTTCGTGCGCTTTCTTGGCGACAAGACCGGCGCCGACGAGAACCGCCGGGTTGGAGGTGTTGGTGCAGCTGGTGATGGCGGCGATGACGACGGCGCCGTCTTCCAGCGTGTAGTCGCCGACCTCGGCCGAATTGCCCTGTTCGCGACCGGTCAGGGTCTTGAACCCTTCCTTGAAGGCCTTCGATGCCATCGACAACTGGATACGGTCCTGCGGACGCTTGGGGCCGGCGATCGACGGCTCGACAGAGGCCAGATCAAGTTCCAGCGTGTTGGTGAATACCGGCTCCGGCGCGCCGGTTTCCCGCCACATGCCCTGCAGCTTGGCATATTTCTCGACCAGCGCGACGGTGCTGTCGTCGCGGCCGGTCAGTTTCAGGTAGTCCAGCGTTGCAGGGCTGACCGGGAAGAAGCCGCACGTGGCACCGTATTCCGGGGCCATGTTGGCGATGGTGGCCTGATCGGCGAGGGACAGGTTGTCGAGACCGTCGCCGTAGAATTCGACGAACTTGCCGACAACGCCCTGCTTGCGGAGCATTTCAACGGCGGTCAGCACGAGATCGGTGGCGGTCATGCCTTCGGCGAGCTTGCCGTCCATCTTGAAGCCGACGACTTCGGGGATCAGCATCGATACCGGCTGGCCGAGCATCACGGCTTCGGCTTCGATGCCGCCGACGCCCCAGCCGAGAACGGCCAGGCCGTTGATCATGGTGGTGTGGCTGTCGGTGCCGACAAGGGTGTCGGGATAGGCGATCATCCTGCCGTCGTCGTCTTCGCGGGTCCACACGACCTTGGCCAGGTATTCGAGATTGACCTGGTGGCAGATACCGGTGCCCGGCGGGACGACGCGGAAGTTCGAGAACGCCTGCTGGCCCCATTTCAGGAACTCGTAGCGTTCGATATTGCGTTCGAATTCCATATCGACGTTGTGCTGGAACGCGGTCGGGTTACCGGCTTCGTCGACCATGACCGAATGGTCGATGACCAGATCGACGGGTGCCAGCGGATTGATCTTGTCCGGGTCGCCGCCCATCGAGACCATGGCATCGCGCATCGAGGCGAGATCGACCACGGCCGGCACGCCGGTGAAATCCTGCATCAGCACGCGGGCCGGCAGATAGGCGATTTCATGGTCCGAAGTGCGGGTGTCGAGCCACTTGCCGATGGCCTTGATGTCGTCGGTGGTCACCGTGCGGCCGTTTTCGCGGCGCACCAGGTTCTCCAAAACGACTTTCAGCGAGTACGGCAATCTGGAAATATCGCCGATGCCCGCCGCTTCAGCGGCTTCAAGGCTGAAGTAGTCATAGCTTTTTCCGCCGACTTCGAGCGTTCTGCGGGTTCCGAGGCTGTCTTTACCTGTGATTGACACGATGTGGCCCTCCTAGGTCATGCAACTGTTAATGTAGTTGAGGTGGAATCTCCACATTTTCAACGGCTTTGTCCATGCCATGCCGGACAGCCATTGAAGGTCATGACTTGACGCAGCAGAAAGGCGGGCTTACCAATGAGCCTAAGAATGACGTTTACGTAAACGTCATGATTGTGGCCGCGAACAATATTTTGCGGCGAAAATGAAGTCGGGGTGCGGAGTCCATCACCATCTTTTGACTTGTCGGCGGGTGTGACTTTTGTAAACCTCTCTTCATACAACGCAGAACTTCGGTAAAAAATGACCGGAGGATGCGCAGGGAGAAGCAAACATGGGTGACGCTAAGGCGGCCGGCGCTATGGCCGATACGTTTCCGAAGCTGCTTATTGAAAACGCGCGCCGTTTTGGTGATCGGCCGGCTATCCGCGAGAAGGATCTCGGGATCTGGCAGGCGTGGACATGGCAACAGGTCCATGACGAAATCGCGGCGATGGCAGCAGGCCTCAGTCAATATGGATTTCAGCGCGGCGACAGTCTGGCGATTGTCGGCGACAACCGGCCACAGCTCTACTGGGCGATGACCGCGGCGCAGGCACTGGGCGGAACGCCGGTGCCGATGTATCAGGACGCCGTCGCCGAAGAGATGCAGTACGTCCTCGAACATGCCGAAGCGAGCTTCGCCATCGTCGAGGACCAGGAGCAGACGGACAAGCTTCTCGAAGTCATGGACCGCTGCCCGAAGCTCAAGGAAATCGTCTACAAGGACCAGCGCGGCATGCGGCATTACGATCAGCCGTTCGTGCGGTCACTCGACAGCCTGATGGAGGCGGGGCGTGCGTTCCTGGCCGACAATCCCGGCTGGTTCGAGGCCGAAGCCGCCAAGGGCAAAGGCGCCGACATCGCCATCATGCTCTATACGTCAGGGACGACGGGCCGGCCCAAAGGGGTGATGCTCAGCTTCGACAATCTGGTGATCACCGCCAGAAACGGTGTCGAGTGGGACAACCTCGACGAAAATGACGAGGTGATGGCCTATCTTCCGATGGCATGGGTCGGCGACAATATCTTTTCGTATGGCCAGTCCTATGTCGCCGGTTTCTGCGTCAGCTGCCCGGAAAGCTCGGACACGGTGATGGCCGATCTCAAGGAAATCGGGCCGACATATTTCTTTGCGCCGCCGCGCATCTTCGAGACCATCCTGACGCAGGTCTCGATCCGCATGGATGACGCGTCGAAATTCAACCAGTGGCTCTACAAGACGTTCATGGACATCGCCCTCAGGGTCGGCCCGGATATTCTCGACGGGCGGCCGGTTTCGTTTCTCGACCGCGCCCTTTATGCGCTGGGGGAACTGCTGGTTTACGGACCGCTCAAGAACGAGCTGGGTTTCTCGCGCTTCCGTCTGGCCTATACGGCAGGTGAGGCGATCGGCCCCGATATCTTCGATTTCTTCCGCTCGCTCGGCGTGAACATCAAGCAGCTGTATGGCTCGACCGAGGCGTCTGTGTTCATCTGCATGCAGAAGGACGGCGACATCAAGCCGGACACCGTCGGCCCGCCGGCTCTGGGTGTCGAACTCAAGATCGCCGACAACGGCGAAGTGCTGTTCCGCAGTCCCGGTGTCTTCGTCGCCTACTACAAGAACGACGAAGCAACGAAGTCGACGAAGACCGATGACGGTTGGGTGATGACCGGCGACGCCGGTTTTTTTGATGCGGACGGGCACCTGAAAATCATCGACCGCGCCAAGGATGTCGGCAAGCTCAACGACGGCACCATGTTTGCGCCGAAGTACCTTGAGAACAAACTCAAGTTCTTCCCCTACATCACCGAGGCGGTGGCCTTCGGTCATGAAAAGGACCATGCGGCGGCCTTCATCAATATTGATCTGGAAGCCGTCGGCAACTGGGCCGAGCGGCGCGGGCTGGCATATTCCGGTTACACCGATCTGGCGATGCGGGGCGAGGTTTATGATCTGATCGCGGAATGCGTCGACAAGGTCAATCGCGACCTGTCCGAAGATGCGGCGTTGTCGGGATCGCAGATCAAGCGGTTCCTGATCCTGCATAAACTGCTCGATGCCGATGACGGCGAACTGACCCGGACCCGCAAGGTCCGCCGCAACACCGTCGCCGAACGCTACGGTGAACTCATTGATGCCCTCTATTCCGGGATCGACGTCTGCCCGGTCGAGGCCTCCGTGACTTTCGAAGACGGGCGCACCGGCACCATCAAGGCCGACGTGAAAATACGCGAGGCGCATTTTTATCCCTCTCAACAAGTTCAGGCAGCGGAATAAGCGACGGATATGGCTTACGAACGAAACATCGGCGATACGCTGCTGGCAGTTGATCAGATTTCCCTGTCTTTCGGCGGCGTCAAGGCGCTGTCCAACATCAGCTTTTCCGTCAACGAACATGAAGTGTTCGCGATCATCGGCCCGAACGGTGCCGGCAAAAGCTCGATGCTGAACTGCATCAACGGTTTTTATCATCCGCAGGAAGGGACCATCACCTTCAAGGGCAAGACCCGCCGTCAGGTGCGTCCCAGCGAAGCCGCCCGCGAAGGGATCGCCCGTACGTTCCAGAACATCGCCCTGTTCAAGGGGATGACGACGCTCGACAACATCATGACCGGGCGCAACACCAAGATGAACAAGGGGATCTTCTGGCAGGCACTGCGTTTCGGCCCTGCCGAAAAGGAAGAAATGGAACACCGCGCGGTGGTCGAGAAGGTCATCGATTTTCTTGAAATCGAAGCGATTCGCAAGACCGCCGTCGGCACACTCCCTTACGGTTTGCAAAAGCGTGTCGAACTGGGCCGTGCACTGGCCGCGGAGCCGGATCTTCTTTTGCTGGATGAACCGATGGCCGGCATGAACCTGGAAGAAAAACAGGACATGTGCCGGTTCATCCTCGACGTGAACGACGAGTTCGGCACCACAATCGTTCTGATCGAACACGATATGGGGGTCGTCATGGACATCTCCGACCGTGTGGTCGTGCTGGATTACGGCAAGAAACTTGCCGAAGGCACGCCCGATCAGGTGCGTACAAACCAGACTGTCATCGACGCCTATCTCGGCGTTGCGCATGACGACGAAGACGAATAGGGCGGGGCGGATATGCTGTTTTTTATCGAGACGGTGATCAGCGGCCTGATGGCGGGGGTGATGTATTCGCTTGTTGCCCTCGGTTTCGTGCTGATCTTCAAGGCGTCGGGAATCTTCAACTTCGCCCAGGGCGTGTTCGCGCTGTTCGCCGGTCTGGCCCTCTATGACTTCATCTCCACCGACGGCTGGTTTTATGAACTGTTCGGCTTCGTGCTGCCGGCATGGCTCGGCATCATCGCCACCATGGGCGTGATGGTGATCGTTGCCTGGCTGGTTGAATTTCTGGTGCTGCGCCATCTGGTCAACCAGGAGCCGATCATTCTGTTCATGTCGACGATCGGACTGGCGTATTTCCTGGAAGGTCTGGGCGATACGCTGTTCGGTTCCGACGTGAAACCGCTCAATCTGGGATTGCCGTCCGGGGCTTGGGATTATCTGCTCGACAATTATAATCTGTACGTGGAAAAGCTGGAGATCGTCGCTGCCGTCGTCGCTGCGGTGCTGGTCACCGTGCTGGCCATCTTCTTCCAGAAAACCCGTATCGGGCGTGCCCTCCGCGCGGTCGCCGACGATCATCAGGCGGCGCTCAGCGTCGGCATCTCGCTCCGGACCATCTGGGTCATCGTGTGGTCGGTATCCGGCTTCGTGGCGCTGGTCGCCGGTATCATGTGGGGGTCGAAATCGGGCATTCAGTTCTCGCTGTCACTGATTGCGCTGAAAGCGCTGCCGGTGCTGATTCTCGGCGGCTTCACGTCGGTGCCGGGGGCGATCGTCGGGGGACTGATTATCGGTGTCGGCGAAAAAGTCGCGGAAGTTTATGCCGGCCCGTTCGTCGGCGGAGCGATTGAAAACTGGTTTGCCTACATGCTTGCACTGGTGTTCCTGTTGGTTCGCCCGCAGGGCCTGTTCGGCGAAAAAATCATCGAGAGGGTGTAGACGTCCATGTTTTACCGCGAAGCAGGCCAGTTCAAAACCAGCTACAAGGCCGATCAGGCGATCTTCACGATCACCCAGGACCGATTTTTCATTGGTCTTATCCTGATTGCCGCTTTCGTCGTTGTTCCTCTCTTCATCAACGACTACTGGGCGAACGCCATTCTGATCCATTTCCTGGTCTATGCGCTGGCGGCGCTGGGTCTCAATATCCTGACCGGTTACTGCGGCCAGGTATCGCTCGGGACCGGCGGGTTCATGGCCGTCGGTGCGTATGCGTCCTACAAGCTTGTGACGATGTTCCCGGAAATGAACTTCATCCTCGCCATTCTTCTTTCCGGCGGGATCACTGCATGCGTCGGGGTCTTCTTCGGGCTGCCGTCGCTCCGGATCAAGGGTTTCTATCTGGCGGTCGCGACACTGGCCGCGCAGTTTTTCCTGGTGTGGCTGTTCAACAAGGTCGGCTGGTTCTTCAACTATTCGCCGACCGGGATGATCGTCTCTCCGCCGCGTGAAGTGTTCGGGTTCCTGGTCACGGGCCCCGAAGCCAGCCCGGAAGCCAGATATCTGTTCTGCCTGTCGTTTGTCGTTATTTTTGCGCTGGCGGCAAAGAATATCGTGCGCGGCCGGGTCGGGCGCAGCTGGATGGCGATCCGCGACATGGACATTGCCGCCGAACTGATCGGCATCCGTCCGCTCGAAGCAAAACTGACCGCATTTGCCGTCAGCTCGTTCTATATCGGGGTTGCCGGTGCGCTCTACTTCAATGTCTGGCTGGGCTCGGCGGAGCCGACCGAGGCCTTCGACATTTTCCAGTCATTCTTCGTCCTGTTCATCGTCATCATCGGTGGTCTCGGAAGTATTCTGGGATCATTCCTGGGCGCCGCGTTCATGGTCCTTGTTCCGATCACGCTCAAGACCATCATGGTCGACGGCATGGGCTTTGCGGTCGGCGCCGCGAAACACGCCGAGGTCATGCTGCTCGGTTCGCTGATCATCTTCTTTCTGATCGTCGAACCGCACGGTCTGGCCCGGCTTTGGCAAATCCTGAAGGAGAAACTGAGGAGATGGCCGTTCCCGTATTGACGGGGCACCCCTATCAAAGAAGGGGAACAAACGTTAACATATGAATATCCAAGGGCTTAACCGGCGGCAAAGCCGCCAAATCAACCTCAAAGGGAGGCAACCATGAGACTTAAATTACTGACGAAAGCACTGGCGGTCGCTGCGCTCGCCATGCCGCTGTCGACGGCAATTGCCGATGCTGCGGAGCTGACCATTCCGGGGACGGTTTACCGGACCGGCCCGTATGCGCCGAACGGTATTCCGTGGGCCAACGGGATCGCCGATTACTATGCCATGCTCAATGAGCGTGACGGCGGGATCGAAGGCACCAAAATCAACTACATCGAGTGCGAGACCGCGTACAACACCAAGCAGGGCGTCGAGTGCTACGAGAACACCAAGGGGACCGGCTCCGGCGGACTGGTGTATCAGCCGATGTCCACGGGCATCACTTACCAGCTCATCCCGAAGGCCACCGAAGACAAGATCCCCGTCTTCTCGATGGGTTATGGCCGGACATCGGCCGCCAACGGCAAGGTGTTCCCCTATGTCTTCAACATGCCTGCGACCTACTGGGACCAGGCGTCGGTCTTCGTCAAGTACGCCGGTGAAAAAGAAGGCGGAATGGACAAGCTGAAAGGCAAGAAAATCGCGCTGGTCTATCACAACTCGGCCTACGGCAAGGAACCGATCCGCACCCTCGAGGTGCTGTCGAAGAAGCACGGTTTCGATCTGCAGCTTCTGGCCGTCGATCACCCGGGTCAGGAACAGAAAGCAACCTGGCTGCAAATCCGCCGCGAACGTCCTGACTGGGTCTTCATGTGGGGCTGGGGTGTGATGAACCAGGTCGCCATCAAGGAAGCTTCGTCGATCCGCTATCCGATGGACCACTTTATCGGTGCCTGGTGGTCCGGCTCTGAGAACGACGTGCTGCCGGCCGGCGAAGCCGCTCACGGCTACTTGTCGGGAACCTTCCATGCATCGGGCGACAATTTCCGGGCGCACGATGACATCAAGAAGTTCCTCTATGACAAGGGCAAGGGACACGGCGACAAGGACCGCATCGGTGAAGTGCTTTACAACCGCGGTGTCGTTGCCGCGATGTGGACATCAGAAGCGATCCGTAACGCCATGCGCATCCACAACACCAAAAACCCGACCAGTGAACAGGTTCGTGACGGTTTTGAAACCCTCGAAGTCGACGCCAAGCGCCTCGCGGTTCTGGGTCTCGAAGGGTTTACCTATCCGCTCAAGGTGAGCTGTGAAAACCACACCGGTCCGGGCCAAGTCGCGTTGCAGCAATGGGACGCCAAGAAAGGTGAATGGAGCTTCGTAACGGACTTCTATACGTCCGATCGTGACGTCATCGACGCGCTTATCGCCGAAGACTCCGCGAACTATGCGAAGGAGAACAACATCACGCCGAAGACCTGCAACTAACATGAGCAGTTCTGCCCACGTGGTGGAGGATACCGCTGGCGCCCCCGGAAGTAATTCCGAGGGCGCCGGCATTCTCCTCGCCGTTAACAATATCGAGGTCATCTACAACCACGTGATTCTCGTCCTGAAGGGGGTTTCGCTTGAGGTCCCGACAGGTCAGATCGTCGCCATTCTCGGTGCCAACGGTGCCGGCAAGACGACGACCCTGAAGGCGATTTCCAATCTTCTTCATGCGGAACGCGGTGAAGTGACCAAAGGGTCCATTATCTATGACGGCGCCAAGGTCGAGGCATCATCGCCGAACGATCTGGTCAAACGCGGTGTCATCCAGGTGATGGAAGGACGTCACTGTTTTGAACATCTGACGATCGAGGAAAATCTGCTGACCGGCGCCTATACCCGGGCAGACGGCAATGCCGCGATCAATCAGTCTCTTGAAAAAGTCTATTCCTATTTCCCGCGTCTCAAGGACCGGCGCACCTCGCAGGCCGGATATACGTCCGGCGGCGAGCAGCAGATGTGCGCGATCGGCCGGGCGCTGATGTCGAACCCGAAGATGATCCTGCTCGATGAGCCGTCGATGGGACTGGCGCCGCAGCTGGTCGAGGAAATTTTCGAGATCGTCAATGAATTGAACAAGAAGGAAGGGGTCAGCATTCTGCTGGCCGAGCAGAACACCAACATCGCGCTGAAGTATGCCGATTACGGTTACATTCTGGAGAACGGCCGTGTCGTCATGGACGGTCCGGCATCGAACCTGCGTGAAAACGAGGACGTGAAGGAATTTTATCTCGGACTGTCGAGTTCGGGCCGGAAAAGCTTCCGCGATGTGAAGCATTATCGTCGCCGCAAGCGCTGGCTTGGCTGAACATGTCGGGAGCGGACTTCTACGACGAGTTGGAAATACGTGATCCGGATCAGCGCGAGGCCGAACTGTCTGCCGTCCTGCCCGGGCATATCGCGAACGCGCGTGATCTCGCCCCCTATTACACGAAACTTCTGGCCGACGTCGACCCGGCGATGATCGTTGACCGTCAGGCGCTCGCAACACTGCCGGTGACGCGCAAATCCGAACTTGTCAAAATCCAGTCTGAAGGTGATCCGCTCGGCGGCATGACCACGCGGCCGGTCGGACGGATGCTGCGGCTGTTTCAATCGCCCGGACCGACCTATGATATCGAAGGCCACGGCAGGGACTGGTGGGGCACGGCGCGGGCACTTTACGCCAGCGGCTTCCGCGAGGGCGATATCGTCCACAACACTTTCGCCTATCATTTCACACCGGCCGGCATGATGCTCGAAGCGGGTGCGCACGCACTGGGCTGTGCGGTGTTTCCCGCCGGTGTCGGCAATACCGAATTGCAGGTTCAGGCGATCCACGACATCAAGCCCGCGGGCTATACCGGGACGCCGAGTTTTCTCAAGATCATCCTCGAGAAGGCGCAGGAGATGGGCAAAGATGCATCGAGCCTGAAGAAGGCCTGTGTGGCCGGCGAAGGCCTGCCGCCGTCGCTGCGTCAGGAAATAGAGGATTTCGGCGTCCATTGCGGGCAGGTCTATGCCACGGCGGATATCGGCAACATCGCCTATGAAAGCCCGGCACGTGAAGGGTTGATCGTTGACGAGCGCCATATTGTCGAAGTTGTCCGGCCCGGCACCGGTGATCCGGTCGACACCGGCGAGGTCGGCGAGATACTGGTGACGGTCCTAAGGCCTGATATTCCTCTGATCCGTTTCGCCACCGGCGATTTGTCGAAAGTGCTGCCGGGGGTCAGCCCCTGCGGGCGGACCAACATGCGGCTTGCCGGATGGATGGGGCGCGCCGATCAGACGACCAAGGTCAAGGGGATGTTCGTACACCCGGCCCAGGCCGCGGAAATCGCCCGGCGGCATCCGGAAATCGGACGGCTCCGCATCGTCGTGACCCATGACGGGCATATCGACGTGATGACCGTGAAATGTGAAGTTGCGGACGGCGGCGCGGGCTTCGTCGAGGCCCTGAACGAGACGATCCAGAACGTCTGCAAGCTCAAGGGTGTGGCGGAATGTGTCGCGCCTGGCAGCCTGCCGAATGACGGCAAGGTTATCGAAGACGCCCGAGGAAATTAATTTCCAACGGTTTTTCAAGCGCTTCAATGGGTTGGACGACATCCGCAGAACCTAACAAATTTGTAATGTTCGGTGCCACAATCGCGCCACATTCAGCGGCTAGTTTCGTCATCATAGACCTCCTCGTCTATACACCAGAGACCCCCCTCTCTGGTCCCCTATCGGCGGATAACGCCGAAACTAATCGGCCGGGTCAGACTTCCCCAGGGAGCGACCCGGCCGCTTTATGTCTGGGGCCGGTCTTCAGCGCCCATGCACCGGCTTTCCATCGTTAAATCCATCGGATACCTTGCTCTATAGATTCAGGGTTATATTCGGGGATTAGATGGCGGTATTCAGCGGCCACGACATCGAGTGCATAAGAGGTGATCGTCTGGTGCTGAAAAACACCGGCTTCCAACTGTCCAGTGGTCATGCGCTGTTGTTGAAGGGAGCCAACGGCGCCGGTAAATCGACGCTCCTCAGGCTAATGGCGGGGCTGATGCGACCGGTTTCCGGGCAGGTCGCCTGGGACGAGACGGATATCGCCGACGATCCCGCGGAGCACAATCAACGCCTTGTCTATATCGGGCATGCGGATGCCGTGAAGCCGGCCCTGAGCGTACTCGAGAACGTCTCGTTCTGGGCGGACCTTGCGGGACCGGGCGGGATGCCGGTGGCGGACGCACTGCAGGCGTTCGGCATCGCACACCTCGCCGATCTGCCGGCACGCTATCTGTCGGCCGGTCAGCGCCGCCGCGTCAACCTGACACGGATGCTGACGTCGGGTGCGGCGCTGTGGCTTCTTGACGAGCCGACGACGGCCCTCGATGCGGATACATCTGCCGCCCTTTCATCCCTGATCGATACGCACCTCAAGACCGGCGGCATGGCGGTCATTTCGACACATGCGGATCTGGGACTGGCTTCGGCTGAAACCCTGCTTCTCGGCGCAACAAATACGGCGGCGGCATGAACGCGCTTGCGGTCATGTTCCGGCGCGAAATGCGCCTTGCCATGCGCCAGAGTGCGGACAGCCTGATGGTCATCGCGTTCTTTGTCATTGCCGTGGTGCTGTTTCCGTTCGGTGTCGGACCGGAGCCGAACATGCTGGCCCGTATCGGCCCCGGGGTGATCTGGGTGGCGGCGCTGCTGGCGGCGATGCTGTCCATGGAACGGATGTTTCTGGGAGATTACGAAGACGGCTCGCTGGAACTGCTGGTGCTGTCGTCGGTGGCGCTGGAGCTGGCCGTCATGATTAAAGTTCTGGTGCACTGGCTGACCACCGGGCTGCCGCTGATCTGTGCGGCGCCGTTGCTGTTCGTGATGATGAACGTGCCGGAAGAAATCTGGCCTGTGCTGTTACTGACACTGTTGCTCGGCACGCCGGTCCTGAGCCTGATCGGCAGCGTCGGTGCGGCCCTCATCCTGGGCGCCCGGCGCGGCGGGGTGTTGCTGTCGCTGCTGGTGCTGCCGCTGGTTATACCGGTGCTGATCTTTGCCGTCGGCGCAGGGGATGCAGTGCTTTACGGCGACGGTGCCAAGGCCAATCTGATGCTGCTGGGCGGGGTTTTCCTGGGGGCGCTGGCATTGACGCCGTGGGCGACGGCACAGGCCATTCGTGAAGCGGTGGCATGACCGTGATCAGGTGCTATAACCCCCGTAGCATGAGCGTGAACAGATGATATTTCATTATTTTGCCAATCCGACCCGATTCCAGCGCCTGAGCCGCCGGCTTGAGCCGTGGCTGCTCGGCTTGATGATCGTCTGCTTCGCGGCGGGGCTGTATCTGTCGCTGTTTGCGTCGCCTGTCGATTACCAGCAGGGCCATACGGTACGGATCATGTATCTCCATGTCCCTGCCGCTTGGATGGCGCTGTTCTGCTATACGGCGATGGCGGTTTCGGCGGCTGTGGCGCTGATCTGGAAGCATGCCATTGCGGATGTCGCGGCGAAGGCGACGGCCCCCATCGGGGCTGCGTTCACCTTTCTTGCCCTGGTGACCGGTTCGCTGTGGGGCAAGCCGATGTGGGGCACCTGGTGGGTCTGGGATGCCCGGCTCACTTCTGTGCTTGTGCTGTTTTTTCTTTATCTCGGATACATGGCGCTCCGGGATGCTTTCGATGAACCCGGCCGGGGTGCCAGGGCGTCTGCGATCCTGGTTTTGGTCGGTTTCGTCAATGTGCCGATCATCAAGTTCTCGGTCGACTGGTGGAATACCTTGCACCAGCCGTCCAGCGTCCTGCGCATGGATGGCCCGACCATTCATCCGGACATGCTGACTCCATTGTTTCTGATGGCTGCGGCATTCCAGTTCTATTACTTCTGGTTACTGCTGATCCGCATCCGCCGTGAACTGATGAGCAACCGGATCCGCGCCCTCAGACACCGTCAGGCAACGGAATAGTATGGGCGCACCAGGCAGCGGAAGATGCCTGAGGGCAGGGTTTCCCGGAAATAACCTGATATTTCTGTGATTCTCGCAATTCTTTGATTTGAATCAGGGACTTCATTCTGTGTTTCTGTCAGCATAGCGTTGAAGAACGGGGCTGGCCCCATTAAACCTATGATGTAAACCTGAGCAGCGACATTTTAGGCCGGAAACATCGATGGCAATGCCATGAACAACACCGACAGCATTCTCAGCATGACCAAGCATGCAGCCTATGTGTGGCCGAGTTATGCCATCGCGGCCGTGTTGCTGGTCGGTCTGGTTTTGCTCAGTGTTCGCGCCCTCAGAAAAACCCGCGCCGAGTTGCAGCGGATTGAAGCCGCGATGCCGAAGGAGAGCGATGAAACGTAAACATAAACGCCTGACCTTCGTACTCGTGGCGCTTTTGCTGCTCGGCGGTGCCGCGGGACTGGTCCTGAACGCGTTCGAAGAAAACATCGTCTTCTTCATGAGCCCGAGCGACGTCGCCGCCGGCAAGGTATCCGACGACCGGCGCTTTCGCCTGGGCGGTCTGGTCGAGGAAGGCAGCGTCGATAAAACCGCCGGAAAGACGGTTTCTTTCCGCGTCACCGACATGTCGGAAACGGTCAGCGTATCCTATACCGGCATATTGCCGGACCTGTTCCGCGAAGGTCAGGGCGTGGTTTGTGAAGGGCGCCTGTCGGGGGGCGTGTTCGTAGCCGACGAAGTGCTGGCCAAGCACGACGAAAACTACATGCCCCCCGAAGTTGCCGATGCACTGAAGAAATCCGGCAAATGGAAGGAAGGCGCCAATTGATCGCCGAGATCGGCCACTTCGCCCTGGTGCTGGCGCTCATGGTGTCCTGTGTTCAGGGCGTCGTGCCACTGTTGGGGGCGCACCGCGGGTATGCGCCGTGGATGTCGTTCGCCAATCAATCCGCTCTGGTGCAGTTCGTTCTGGTGGCCATCAGCTTCGGCTGCCTGACCCACGCTTACGTGACGTCGGACTTCTCGCTCGTCAATGTGGTGCAGAATTCCCATTCGACGAAGCCGATGATCTACAAGATTTCCGGTGTCTGGGGAAACCACGAAGGCTCGATGCTTCTGTGGGTGCTGATCCTTGCGATATTCGGGGCCGCCGTGGCCATGTTCGGCAAGTATCTGCCACCCGCCCTGAAGGCAAGGGCGCTGGCGATACAGGCGCTGATCGCGGTCGGTTTCTACCTGTTCATTCTGCTGACGTCGAACCCGTTTGAGCGTATGTTTCCGCCGGCCGAGAACGGCCAGGACCTTAACCCGTTGCTGCAGGATCCGGGTCTCGCCATTCATCCGCCGTTGCTCTATCTCGGCTATGTCGGGTTTTCGATGGCGTTCTCGTTTGCCATTGCGGCCCTGATCGAAGGCCGTGTCGACGCCGCCTGGGCGCGATGGGTGCGGCCCTGGACACTGACGGCCTGGTGTTTCCTGACCGGTGGCATCGCGCTCGGTTCCTGGTGGGCTTACTACGAACTCGGATGGGGCGGCTTCTGGTTCTGGGATCCGGTTGAAAACGCGTCTTTCATGCCGTGGCTGATCGGGACCGCGTTGCTGCATTCATGCGTCGTCGTCGAAAAGCGCGACACCATGAAAGCCTGGACCATCTTCCTGGCCATTCTGGCATTTTCATTTTCGCTGCTGGGGACGTTCCTGGTGCGCTCGGGTGTGCTGACGTCGGTGCACGCGTTTGCCACCGACCCGGAACGCGGCGTCTTTATCCTCGTTCTGTTGTTGATCGTCGTCGGCGGCTCTTTCGCGCTGTATGCGTGGCGCGCGCCGCAGCTTAAAAGCACCGGCCTGTTCCAGCCGATTTCCCGTGAAGGGGCATTGCTGCTGAACAACCTTCTGATGGGCACAGCAGCGGGTGTGGTTCTACTCGGCACGCTGTATCCGCTGTTCATCGATGCGGTCTCGGATGGTCAGGACAAGATTTCCGTCGGTGCGCCGTTCTTCAATGCGGTATTCATCCCGCTGATGACGCCGATGGTCGCGGCCATGGCCATCGGTCCGCTGCTGGCGTGGAAACGCGGCGATTTGCTGCGGGCGCTGCGGACGCTCTGGCTCGGCATGGCGCTGGCGCTGGCGGCCGGGATTGCCACGTGGGTTTGGCAGAGCGGGTCATCGCCGTGGGGGATCGTCGGGGTCGGGATCGGGTCGTGGCTCGCGATCGGCACGCTGATCGAAGTGGCTGAGCGGATTCAACTGTTCCGCCAGCCGTTCAGCCATTCCCTGCGCAGGCTGCTCAATCTGCCGCGCGCCAACTGGGGGATGACACTGGCGCACTTCGGACTGGCGCTTGCCGTTTTCGGGATTACCGGCGCCGGCGCGTGGAATGTCGAGCGGGTCCAGAGCATGCGGCCGGGCGACAGCGTGGT
The DNA here is from genome assembly GCA_965227245.1 of Rhodospirillales bacterium. Classification (GTDB taxonomy): domain Bacteria; phylum Pseudomonadota; class Alphaproteobacteria; order Rhodospirillales; family Casp-alpha2; genus UBA4479. The sequence continues at coordinate 1,661,485 of OZ245728.1, forward strand.
GGTTGCCGGCTACGACTTCCGCTTTGACGGTGCCCAGGAAAAGCAGGGCCCGAACTATCTGATGACCGAAGGCCGCTTCACGGTGACGAAGGACGGCAATCCGGTCGCGGTTCTGACGCCGGAAAAGCGTATCTATACGGTGCGCCAGATGCCGACCACCGAGGCCGGGATTTACACCCTGCTGTCGGGCGATCTTTACACGGTGATCGGTGACGCCAATGCTGACGGATCTTATGTGACACGGATTTACTTCAACCCGCTCGTCGTCTGGATGTGGATCGGGGCTATGACCATGATGGTTGGCGGTGTGGTGTCGCTGTCGGACCGGCGATTCCGGATCGGTGCACCGAAGCGCTCCAGCGTGCCCGCCGGCACGCAGCCGGCAGAATGACGGCCGGTCGATGAAGGACACCCGATGAAGCGTTTTTTCTATATATTGCCGCTTGCCGGGTTTTTGCTGATCGGTGTCTACCTGGCCATCGGTCTCGGGCTTGATCCGCAGAAGCTGCCGAACATGCTCGAGGGAAAACCGGTTCCGGCGTTCAAACTGCCAGCCCTTGAAGGCCGTGATGAGCGGGGGTTCAGCAATACCGATCTGCTGGGTGAAGTGTCGCTGGTGAATATTTTCGGTTCCTGGTGTGTCGCATGCCGGGTCGAGCATCCGTTTCTGATGAAGATCAAGGAGAACGGCTGGGTGCCTATCCATGGAATCGACTGGCGTGAGACCGACCGCAAAGCCGGTCCGGCCTGGCTGAAGCGGCACGGTGATCCGTATACGCTGGCCGGAGATGATCCGCGTTCCGTCGCCGCGATTTCGTTCGGTGTGACCGGTGCGCCGGAAACCTTCGTCGTCGATCAGAAGGGCATCATCCGCTACAAGCACGTCGGCCCGATAACCGAAGAAGTCTGGCACGATACACTGCGGCCGCTGATCGACCATCTGCGGGAGCAGGGCTGATGCCGAGAATTCTCTTGTCCGCTCTTGTCTTTATGTTGTTGGCATTCCCGGCCCTTGCCGTGCAGCCGGATGAAATCCTTGATGATCCAGCGTCGGAAGCCCGCGCCCGCGAAGTCGGCAAGGATTTGCGTTGTCTCGTCTGCCAGAACCAGTCCATTGATGATTCCGATGCGGACCTTGCCCGCGACCTTCGTGTCCTGGTGCGGGAGCGGATCGTCGCCGGAGACAGCAATCAGGAAGTGATTGATTACGTCGTTTCCCGCTACGGCGATTTCGTTCTGCTGGACCCGCCGTTCAAGCTCAAGACCTACGCCCTCTGGCTCGGTCCGGGCGTGATCATCCTGTTCGGCATATTTGCGGTGATCATGTTTTTCCGCCGTAAGCGCGACGATGCAGTCGAAGACGCCAAACTCGAAGCATTGAGCGATGCGGAAAAGGCACGCCTTGCCAGACTGATCGACGAGGACCGCTGAGGATGTTCTGGGTTCTTGCCGGGTTGCTGACGGTTCTGGTGCTGGCAGCACTGCTGTTGCCGCAATTCCGTGCCCAGCAGCGTGCGGCCGGACGCGCCGAATACGACATCAACGTCTACAAGGATCAGCTGAGCGAACTTGAACGCGATCTGGCCGAAGGACGTATCGCCGAAACGGAGGCCGAAGCCGCGCGTCTTGAAGTTCAGCGCCGTTTGCTGGCTGCCGCCGATGCCGCTGAGAAAGAGAAATCACGCGAGGTTGCCCCGGCCAAGGGCAGGCGGTTGGTATTCGTTGCCGCCATTCTGGTGCCGGTCGCAGCGTTCGGAATGTACCTCAAGACCGGCACCCCCGGCATGCCCGATTTCCCGATGGCGGAGCGTACGGATATCAGCCAGGCGCCGGTTGCCGATGCGAATGATCCGGAGGGGCAGGCGATCGTTGATCTGGCAAAGCGTCTTGAAGAGCGCCTGCGCGAAAACCCGGACGATTCAAAAGGATGGATTTTGCTGGCCCGCACCTATGGCAGCATAGGGCAGCCACGTTCTTCGGCGGCGGCCTACCAGCAGGCGATTGAACTGCTGGGCCGTGATCCGGAACTGCTTGCCGACTGGGCCGAGGCCAGGCTGATGTCCAGGAACGGCAGCTTTACGCCTGAGATTTTCAGCGACTTCCTTGAAGCGAGAGAGAGAAACCCGGTTCTGCCGAAACCATGGTTCTACATTGGTCTCGACAAGGCGTTCGGGGGAGATCTTCTGGGCGCGGCACAATTGTGGACCGATCTGCTGACAATCCACCCCGACAACGCAACCTTCGGACCCACGATCCGCGCGCAGATCGCGCGTGCGGCGGAAGAAGGCGGTTTTGATCTCTCGGATCTGCAGCCGAGCGAAAAGGCAAAGCAGCTGGCGGAAAGTGTCGCGGCCGCGGCGGGGCAGGAACAGAGCCAGCCCCCAAGCCCAGCCGCACAGCCGGGAATGTCAGCAAGTCCGGTTGCGCCAGGCCCGTCCCGCGAAGATGTCGAAGCGGCGCAGCAGATGACGGCTGAAGAGCGCGATGCGTTCATCCGCTCGATGGTGTCGCGGCTGGCGGAAAAGCTGGAAGAAAATCCCAACGACCCGGCCGGCTGGGAACGGCTGATCCGGGCCTATGACGTGCTGGGTGAAACGGAAAAAGCGGCGGCGGCACGGCAGCGCCTGAAGCAGATTCAGGGAAACTGAGCGCCGAATTTCTGGAAAAACCGGAACGCGCCATTTATAACCTCCGCGTGCCGGGTTCTTCACTGACGGGGATATCATGAGTATAGCAGCGATCATCGCACTGGCGTTCGCCAGCTTTGTGTGGATGGCAGCGCCAGGGCCGGGCGTTTTTGCCACCTCGGCGCGCAGCATGGCGTTTGGCTTTCGCTCGACCGTGCCGTTCATCATGGGGATCGTCAGCGGCGATCTGGTGTATCTGCTATTTGCAATTTTCGGCCTGTCGATGATCGCCGGCATGATGGGGGAACTGTTCATTGTCGTGCGCTGGGCGGGCGCCGCCTATCTGGTCTATCTGGGCGTCAAAGCCTGGCGCCAGCCTATTGTTCTCGCAAACGAGCATGAGCGGAATCTTCAGACATCCGGGGAGCGCCGGCGGGGTGCCGTGCGCGGTTACCTGGGTGGGCTTTTGCTGACGTTGGGTAATCCGAAAGTGATTATTTTCTATCTCAGCTTTTTGCCAACATTCGCCGATTTGTCGGCCCTGACATTCACGAGTGGTGTCGCCATCGTGGCAACGCCACTGACGGTTTTGCTGGGGGTGCTGGTGATGTATGCACTGGCGGCCACGCAACTTCGCCGTCTGATTCACACCGAACGTGCGGTCCGTTTGATGAACCGTTGCGCCGGGTCGATCATGATCGGCGCCGGATGCGCGGTCGCGGCCCGTAATTGATTTCAACTTTCTAACGCCGAGGAACGAACCTTCATGGCCCAACTTAAAACCCTTGATGATCTTGATGTCGCCGGCAAGCGGGTTCTGGTCCGCGTCGATTTCAACGTCCCCATGCGCGACGGTAAAATCACCGATACGACGCGCATCGATCGCGCTCTCGAAACATTGAACGAGTTGGCGGACAAGGGGAGCAAGGTTGTTATTCTGTCGCATTTCGGCCGACCCAAGGGACAGGTCGTTGCCGACATGTCGCTGCGGCCGATCGCCGAGGGCCTGGCTGATATATCCGGCCGTGCGGTCGTTTTTGCTGAAGACTGCGTCGGCCCCAAGGCGCAGGAGGTGATTGCTTCGGCACCGGACGGTGGCTTTGTTGTGCTCGAAAATCTGCGGTTTCACGCCGGCGAGGAAAAGAACGATCCGGACTTCGCCAAAGCGCTGGCGGCGAACGGCGACATTTTCGTTTCCGACGCTTTCTCGACGGCGCACCGTGCCCATGCCTCAACCGAAGGAATCACCCACCAGTTGCCGTCAGCCGCCGGACGCCTGATGCAGGCCGAGATCGAAGCCCTGTCGGGCGCCCTTGAAACGCCGGCCCACCCGGTGATCGCCGTTGTCGGCGGGGCCAAGGTATCGACCAAGATGGCGGTTCTGGGCCACCTTGCCGAAAAGGTCGACCAGATCGTCATCGGCGGGGGTATGGCCAATACGTTCCTGTACGCCAACGGTGTCGGGATCGGCAATTCCCTGTGTGAAAAGGAAATGGCCGACGAGGCCCGCGCCATTGTCGATGTCGCCCGCAATGCCGGATGTGAGATCGTCCTGCCGCTGGATGCGGTTGTCGCTGGGGCCTTTGCCGAAGGTGCACCGTCGAAGACCGTCGAACTCTCCGACGTGCCGGATGACATGATGATTCTGGATATCGGCCCGAAAAGCATCGCCGATCTGCAGACGCGTCTGCAATCCGCAAAGACGGTCCTGTGGAACGGGCCGCTCGGCGCATTTGAAGTCACCCCCTTCGATGCAGGAACGTCGGCTGTTGCGCGGACAGTTGCCGAACTGACGGCGGCGGGGAAACTGCTGTCCGTCGCCGGCGGCGGGGACACGGTGGCGGCCCTGGCGAATGCCGGTGCGGAAGACGGGTTTTCCTACGTCTCGGCTGCGGGCGGCGCGTTCCTGGAATGGATCGAGGGCAAGTCTTTGCCGGGGGTCATCGTCCTGATGGACGGCTGATTAACTTAGCAAAGCTCAGGCGAACGGGTCGTCGTTTGAGCGTCTCGGTGCACGCTGTTCCGACAGGGCACCCGGTTTTGCCGGGTGCACGCGGCTCAGAATATCATCCAGCATGTTCTGCAGATATTCCGACTGGTTGAGCAGCCGGTGCGTGGCATCGAGGGCCTGATGTGATGCAGTTTCGGCGATTTCCCGGGCTATGTCACTGACTTCGGACAGGGTGTTCTTGATCCGGTGCGCCGTCCGCTCGGTCTGGTCCGTGGCTTCCCGCAGATGATCGAAGCGCTGGGCATAGACCCGTTCGGCTTCCGAGGTCCGCTTGTCGGCGGAAAACGCTACTAGATTGTCCTCATCCTCGCGGGATGGGTCACGGACGGCTTCCTTGCCAGGTGAGCGGAAGGCCAGCAGATTGCTCTGGTCCCTGATCGTCATCACCAGTTCACCGATATCGTCGACCAGTACGGTCATCTGATCGATGCCCTTGATCAGGGCTTCGGTCCGTTCAACGTCATTGGCGGCGGCTGTGACGTACTGGGTGAAGTTCTGCAACTGCTGACTGACCGAGGAAATGGCGCCGCCGCGGGCGTCGTCGCCGAAATCGAGGGCCGGGATGGGCCGTCCGCGGGGGCGATAGCTCGGGCGCTCGCTCGCTGTTTCCGGTTCGGGCGCCGATTCGGGTTTCACTTGAGGTTCCGGGGCCGGCTGCGGGGCCGGTTCTGGCGCAGGCAGCGCTTTCAACGGTGCTTCATCGCGTTCACGTTCCGCTTTCTCGGCTCGCTGCTCAGCGGCATATGCACGTTCACTCGCCTCATCGGCATCGGCGATGGCATTGCCCAGGCGCTCGCGGGTGCGTTCCAGATCCGTGCGCAGCTGATCCACTTCGATGATGGTATCGGCCCAGCCGTCGAGCATCCTGGCGATCCGGCCGAAGTCGTCCTTGTTGCCCTGCGCGGGGACGGTGATATGGCTGGCGCCGCGCGCGATCCGTTCGGTTGCGTCGGCGATCCGCTTAGCCGGACTGCTCAGGCTCTTGATCAGCAGCAGACCGAAAAACAGCAGCCACAGAAGGATCGCCATGGAACCGCCAAGGATCGTATAGCGGCTGAATAACTGCATGTTGCGGACATCGGCGGCGGCCTGTATCCGCAGACGCTCGGAAAATCCGGCAAGACCGGTCAGGCTCGGCACGAAGTATTCGAACAGTTCCTCGAAGCGGCGGGTCTGATCGGCAAGCGCAAAGCGGGCGTTGATGATCGACAGCATCTGTGTTTCGTGCTGCTTGAGAAGTTGATCGATCCGCGCCTTCTGTGTGGTGTCGAGATCTCCGGCGGCGACAAATTCCGTCAGGGCATCGTAACGCTTGCGGATTTCCTCGACCCCCTTGACCGAACCGGACCGGATCGTCTCATCGCCCTGCTGATCGATCCGCTCGACCTGATTGATCAGGTTGGAATTGCCGCTTTCGCGAAAGGCCGCCCGCAGTTCGGCGGAGGTGCGGCGCAACTGAGCCATAAGGCCGGTTTCGGAATTGCCGCCTATTTCGCGTTCGGCATTCAGAAAAGTCTGAAATTGCTGGTCGTACTGCACCAGTCCATCGCGGATGGTGGTGACATGCTGCGCCAGGGGCTGGGCTTCCGGGAAGCTGAATAATTCATCCAGTGCGGCCGAGACGTCGGCGAGATCGGCTGAAAACCCGTCGGCGATCTCGGTGTCGCGGGTCAGCAGGAATTTGCGCTGGCGTGCCTGCAGACTGTAGGTGCCGCGTTCGACCCGGTTGGACAATTCGTCGATCCGCGAGGCCCGCTGCAGGTTCTGAAGGGCCTGATCGAGACGTTGATCGACATGGTAATAAAGGGCGGCGAAAGCACCGGCTGCCATCAGACAGGCGAGAAAGAACAGCCAGGAACGCGCACCGAGACTGAGCCCGCCCAGAAACGTCCGCTCACCGAGACCGCTGGAGGCCGTATCGTAGTCCATGTCGTCTTCGCGATCCGCACGGATTGCCATCTGTCATTCCTTCGCCCGCATCCCTGTATGCGGGGTCTGTATATATAACACCCGATTACCGGTTTCGCAGCCGCATTTGCAGCTATTTGTTATACCTGACAGTATGCGCCGCTGTAAGATCGGGTGTGAAGAGGGGCGGTTCCCCGATAATGGATAATCCGGCAGTATCATGAGCGAAAACAAAGACAATCAACCCAGACCGGCGCAGGGGCCGGTGGTGAAGGCGATCCCGGAAGGCGATGACCGTGAACGCATGATGTGCGTCGATTGCGGGTTCGTACACTACGATAACCCGCGCATTGTCGCCGGTGCGGTGTGTACGTGGGAAAATAAGATTTTGCTGTGCCGCCGGGCCATCGAACCCCGAATCGGATACTGGACGATTCCGGCGGGCTATCTGGAACTGAATGAAACCATCCAGGAAGGTGCCAGACGCGAGGTTGTCGAGGAATCCGGGGCGATTGTCGAGATCGGCCCGTTTTTGGGTATGTTCGAGATTCCGCGCATTTCACAGATTTACATGATTTATGAAGCCGCGATGACCGGGCCTGAACTTGATCCCGGCCCGGAAAGCCTGGAAGCGGGGTTGTTCGCATGGGACGAAATTCCCTGGGAAGAGCTTGCTTTCCCGAGCGTTACGTGGGCGCTGAATGTGTTCCGGGATGGCGGGGGGCCGCATTTCGTCATCCATAATCATCCCAAGACCTGAGCTTTCCACAGAAAAAACCACGCAGCCGGATATCGTTTACCGGGCGTTAACCCTTTTCCAGCTAGCTTCCAATCCATGACGGATGGGATCAATCTGAGCGGTGGCGGCCTGGGGGCGACAAAGCCCGCACGTACGCATTATCAGTCCGAGGGCGTGCGGGAAGTGCAATCGCGCGCGCGGTTTCTCGAACACGAACAAACGCCGCAAGAGCAGGCCGGGCTCAAGCGCCTACGGGGTTTGCTCAGTCAGGGTCTGCCGCTCGACCAGAGCGCACCACGCGGTTTCTACCTGAACATCCGGGTCTGAGGGCTGCCGTCATGGGACGGCTTGGCTTTTCCATTATTTTTCTGACATTGCTTCTGTCACACGCGGCAGGCGCGGCGACGTTGAACGTTGAGATCACGGGGCTGGAAAGCGACAGCGGTGATGTGCACATCGCGCTCTACGACAGGCCCGACGCCTTTCCCAAATCCGACGGGATGCGGGCGGAAAGGCAGGTCAGTATAACGGGCCGCAGAGCATCACTGGTTTTTACTGACCTTGAACCCGGTCTCTATGCGATCGCCGTCTACCACGATGAAAACGACAACAACGATTTCGATCAGGGGTTTCTCGGCATTCCTCTTGAGGATTACGGCTTTTCAAACAATGCCAGGGTCTTTTTCGGGCCGCCGGCTTTCGATGAAGCAGCTTTTCAGGTCGAAGAACCTGCAACCCGGATCAGTATAGATTTAGGGAACTGATACCCGTCGCTTTCAGCAGTTGGAGCAACCACCATCATCGAAATTGTTATAGATCCGTGCAAACAGCAGCGGAAATTCGGGTAGTCCGGCAATGCCGCCGCCGGCGCCATCCTGGGCGAGAACCAGGTTCGTGGTCTGTACATCTTTAGCCGGCGGTGGCGTTTTCTTGTTCAGTGCGTAGGCCGACTCGACCCGGAGCGGCACGGAAATGCCGCGAATCTGAATGGCCTTCACGAAGGCACGTGCATCCGCGGCGCCAAAGGATGTCCCTTTCGGGGCGCAGTGAAAACCGAACATGACCTTGCTGGGCCGAAGCTGCTGATCATCCATCCGGGTATCCCAGCGGCTGGAGAAACCGGCGCACTCGCGGCCGTTCTCGACCTGCCGGTAAGGCTGAACCCAGAACGAGGCGAAATCATTGTCGACGTTGAAGCTTTCGTCGAATTTAAGGGTCTGCCCGATGTTGAACCGCCATTTCGGCACCTGCGAAGAAATCAGCTTGTCGTAATCAATGACGGTCCGGTCCTTGAACAGGGGGTTGGTCTCGGAAAATACCATTTCCGACTGCCCCCTGGCGGAGCGGAACAGGGCGTATTCCTCAAAGATGCGGGAATCACTGTAGTGCACCCGGGTCGGCGTGGTGCCGCTATAGGCGGGCGCCTCGACAAGGATACGGCCTTCCGGCTCGACCGGCTGGGTGAAGACCCCCGTATCGATCTTGTTGAAACTGCACGCGCCGAGCGTCGCGGCGAGGGCCAGTAAACAAGTGGTTTTGAGAATTCTGTTAGAGGGCATGTGCGCTATCTTCCTAGGTTAAAAGCCGGCCCCCGGTCGGCTCAGGTATTCTTCCTCGTCCGCGGTATTTTCGCGCCCCAACGCGGCATTCCGGTGCGGGAACCGCCCGTAGGCGGCGATGACGTCGTAATGCGCCTTCGCATATCCCGTTAGCTCATCGTAGCCCATTTCTTCGAACAATCGTACCGCTTCGGTCTGATCATCCATATCTTCGGCATGTTCGAACGGCAGATAGAAAAACATGCGGCGGTTGGGGGCGGGCTGATGCAGATCGAATTCCCTGTCGATGGCGTCACGCGCCCATTTGCGGGCCAGGGGGTCGCCGGCGAAAGCGTTGGCCGTTCCCCGGTAGATGTTACGCGGGAACTGGTCGAGGGTGATGACGATCGCGAGGTAGTCATCAGCGGTTTTAACCTCGGCAACGAAGTCGCCGTTTTTGACCCGTTCGTGGATGTCCTGAAAGCGGCTGCGAATCTCTTCGTCCTTTTCAGGTGTCGATTTGAACCAGAACGGCAGCATGGTCTCGGTATCATCGCCCAGGTCGCCGAACCAGAATGATAGTACCGCCTGTGTGACGTCACGCATGGTCAAAACTTTGCTCATAGGGAATATATGGCACGTTGCGGCCTCATTAAAAGGTTCTCGCGCTTGACCGCCTGTAAAGTTCCCGTGAGCATGCGCGAATGCCTGATCAACATCCTCATCATCTGATAAGGTATGCGCGGCTTCCGATTCTATCCCGAGAGCATTGAGGCGCATGAGCCGCTCCATCCTGTCATTGATTTTTATTGCTATCGTCGGCGCTGTGATTGCTACGGCGTATCTGGCCTTGCCCTGGATGGTGGGCTGGGTTGCACGCGACTATCTCGCCGACAGAGGGTTTCCGGAGGCAAGCCTGACGGTCGAATCGGTCGGGTTGACGGAAGCGGTCATTGATCGCATCGATTTCGGTGGCGGCAGCAACATCAGGGCCAGAAAGCTGAGCGTTGCCTATTCGCCGGGACGCCTGTCGCAGGGGATTATTGACGGAGTCTCGGTCGAGCAACCGGAACTGCCGCTCTCCGTCGGTGTTGCCGGCCTCGATCTGGGGAAACTGCAGCCGTTTCTTGAAAATGAAGGGCCCGATACCGAGAGCACTGCCGGCGGTGTTCGCCTGATCGGGCCGGTCACGGTGACGGCGGGCCTGCTCAATATTGCGACACCGCTGGGCGACGTGGTCGCCGCGGTTGAAGGTGTCGTGCTTTTGACGGACGGCATCGGCACGGATGCCAATTTCGAGTTCGCGCTGCAACACCCCAAGGCACAGATCGGCGGGCGGCTGCATGCGATCCTTGATTCCTCAGAACAGTTACAACTGACCCTTGATATTCAAAACGCCAGCAGCGATGCCCGGATCGCTTTTGAGGAAATGGCGGGCGCCGTGAATATCCGGGGGCAGATTGCCGGAGCGCTGGAGGGAGGCGGGTCTCTGACCCTGCAGGACGTAAGGATCGACGGCGTCCAACTGGGCAATGTCGATCTGGCCGGACTGATCAACGGCAAGGCGGCTCAAGGCGAATTTCTTATGGGGGGAACCGGAACCGGGCTGTCCATGCAGGTGCGTGCAGAAACCGAAGATGTCTTCGACCCTGCCACAAAACTGCATCTTCATGGAGAGGCCGCAACGGACGGGCTGAAGGGACCTTACAAGCTGCCGATAGATATCGATGTCGTCGGTGCAATGGAATTTGATCTGACGGGGTCGCGGCGCGATCTGCAGGCCCTGCCCGAACAGGTCGCGACCGGGGCCGTGCGGGCCATGGACGGCATCTCGGGGACGTTTGATCTGACACATCTCGGACTTGCCGCGCCAAACGGGGTTGATGCCACGCTGGACGGTAAATTGCAGCTTGCCGTGGATCGTCAGGGATGGCGCATACGCCCGGTAAGCGGCCTGCATTTCGATCTGGGTCTGCGGTCCGGCGGCGCGGGCCGCCGGTTTGAGCTTTCCCTCGGCAATGTTGCCGATGTCCCCTTTGTCGCCGGCGGCCCGACCGCCGCCGATCCGTTGCGGCTCGGTGCCGTCTTCGACGGGGTATTCAATGACTGGTTCCCGTTCTCGGGGGATGCCGGCGGGACGGTTTGGCCGGCGACAACGGATGGTGTGGTGTTCGAGGATCTGGCATTGCGGTTTGATCCATGGCAGATGCGGCTTGGCGGGCTGGAGGTGGTGGCCGAGCAGATCGGGGTGCGCCTGTCAGGTCCGTTCCGGCAACTGGACATGGACGTATCGGCGGACGCGCGGTTCTCGGGCAGTCCCGCCGCCGGGATCACGATCAACGGCGGACAGGTGTCGCTCGCAGGGAACCTCGGGTATGGCGCCGACGGTATCCGCATCTATCCCGACGGCTGTATGGAACTGCGCGCTGCGGATATGGATTTACAGGGGGCGCGGCTGCGACCGGGTCCCGTTGCCGTCTGTCCGCGTGCCGACGGCGGCCCGGTACTGCATGCGGTGATGGGCGACGCCGGGCTTAAGCGTATTGATCTGGCCGCCGTTTTGAAAAGTACTGAGATCGCACTGGAAGGTGCTGGGCCTTACCCGCTCAGCGGTACGCTCCCGCGATTTGACGGCACCGCCAGCCTCGATGCTGCGCGCGGAACCTGGTGGGCGAAGCTGGCGTCGATGGGGGGCGACATCCGCGCTGAAGGACCCGATATCGCCGTGGCGGATGTGCGCGCAGAGATCAGTCTCGAAGGGCGGGATAGCTTGCTCGGGGCCCGGATCGACCTGGCCTCGGCGGTGCTGGCGGATAAGCAGCGGCCGCTTCGAATGCTGCCGTTATCCATCAAGGGCAAGGGAACGTATCAGCCGTCGGCCCTGGCCTTCGACGGCAGTGCGGGATTCGCCCAGGGTCCGTCCGTGAAAATCGATGCCCGCTACCGGGTACCGGATCGCAGGGGGGCGCTGCAATTCGGACTGCCGATGTGGAATTTCAAAACAGACGGGGTGCAGCCGCAGACATTGCTGCCGGCTCTGAAGGGCGTCATTGCCGAAGTGTCGGGGGGGCTCGGCGCCGAGGCCCGGGTCGGATGGACCGGTACGCGGATGACATCGACGGCGAAGCTGCACTTCAGCGACGTGGCCTTCGGAACGTCTCCGGCAGAGGTTGCGGGCATCAGCGGGGACATCGCGTTCTCGGATCTGGTGACGATCAAGACGGATGGACCGCAGACGCTGAAAGTCGGTCTTCTGGACGCCGGATTGCCGCTCCGAAATGGGCAAATCGTTTTCGATCTGCCGGGAAATGACAGCCTGCATATCGCGAATGCCAGCTGGCCTGTTGTCGGCGGCACGCTGGATATCAGGAATTTGAACGTCCCCTTTGACCGCCCTCCTGATGTGTTTGTCGCCAACCTGAAAGGCCTCGATGCATCGGAACTGGCCCGGAGCATGGATATCGACGGGCTGGAAGCCGAAGGTATTCTTGCGGGGAGCATTCCGATCCGGATCAACGAAGATGGGCCCGTCATCGACGATGCCCGGATCTGGTCGGATCGGCGCGGCGCCCTCAGGTTTCGTTCCGATGTGGCGCTGGAAAGTCTGAAGCAGAGCGGGGAAATGGCGGCGTTGCTGTCGCAGGCGCTGGCGGATTTTCGTTACACCGACCTGCAGGTTTCCATGGATGGCCCGCTGTCGGGTGAAATCACGGCGAAAGCCAAGCTCAGCGGTGCCAACCCGGCGCTGTATGACGGCAGACGGATCGAACTCAATGTCTCACTCCAAGGAGCCTTGCGGGATTTGCTGCAAAGCGCTAGCGTTATTCGAGACCTTCCGGGGAACTTCCTGGACAGCGTGCAGCGTCCTTCCGGAAAGCCGTAGGAGGAGCCAACTGACGGAGAGCGACCGATGTCGTACCGTAACCTATGTGCTTTGCTTGCCTCGGTATTCTTATCGTTTCCGCTTATTGCCTGTGAGCCCCGGGTCAAGGTTGAAGCCCCGGATAAACCCATTGTCATCAATCTCAATGTGAAGATCGAGCATGAGGTCCGGGTCCGGGTCGAAAAGGACCTGGATCAGGCTCTGTCGAGCAATCCGGGCCTGTTCTAGGAAGATATCGACATGCATAAACTTTATCGTCTGATTGCTGTTGCTGTTGCTGTTCTGATGGCAGGTCTTTTCGTCGCGGCGCCGGTTTCGGCCCAGTCGCTGTCGTTGCAGGAAGCGCAGGCCCGCGGCTATGTGGGTGAAAAAATCGATGGCTACATCGGCGTGATCCAGAACGCCCCCGGTGTTGCGGCGCTGGTCGATGACGTCAATCTGCAACGCCGCCAGCTTTACCGCGACATTGCACGCAAGAACAACATCCCCCTTGCGACCGTCGAAAGGCTTGCCGCCGACAAGGCGATCAACCGTGCCGCATCCGGTGAGTATGTTCAGGACCTGGCGGGAAAATGGACCAGAAAGCCATGAATGCCGATGATGCGTTTCGCGAATGGATGAAAACCGTGCAGGCCAGTGATCTCGGTGAGCGCGAGGTGCTGAACCCGGCCCGGTCAGGAAAGCCGCTTGGCGAAATCGTCCGCGATGCCGGTGGCGGACTTGTTTTCGATACAGAACCGCCGCGCTATTACAAACTGCTCAGGGAACTGGCCCCTGCCGCGAAGGGGAAATGACGTTGTGAGTGATCTGCCTGCCAATCCCTGCGATGCGTCTCTTGTCGAAATCGCCGCGGCCCTGAAATCCGGACGGATATCGTCCGCCGAAGTCACAGAAGCATCGATTGAGCGGCTGAGCAGGCGGGGGACAGCCCTGAATGCCGTCGCCGGGTTGGATGCCGATGATGCCCGTCGTCAGGCGAAAGACGCCGATGCCGTTCCCGGCACCGGTCCGTTGGCGGGGGTGCCGTTGGCGCACAAGGACATGTTTTACCGTCCGGGCCGGGTCAGTGAGTGCGGATCGAAAGTTCGCGCGGGCTTCGTGCCAGAGGTGCTGTCGGGGGCGCTGAAAAAGCTCGATCAGGCCGGCGCCCTGGATATTGCCCGGCTCAACATGGCGGAATTCGCTTTCGGGGTCACCGGCCATAACGATTACACGGGGGCTGTCTGCAATCCCTGGAACCCGGCGCACATGACCGGCGGCTCATCGAGCGGGTCCGGTGCCATGGTTGCGGCGCGGGCGACTTTTGCGGCGCTTGGGTCCGATACCGGCGGCTCGGTGCGGTTGCCCGCGGCGTGCTGCGGTGTCGTCGGCATGAAAGTGACCATGGGTCGGGTCAGCCGCTTCGGCGCGATGCCGCTTTCGCATACGCTTGATACCGTCGGCCCGTTGACGCGGACTGTGACCGACAATGCCCTGATGCTGTCGGTGATTGCGGGGTATGACCCGGATGATGCGTCTTCTGCCGACATGCCGGTATCTGATTACACGGCGGGGCTTGAGGACGGTGCGAAGGGGCTGAAGATCGGACTGCCGACAAGCCATTTCATGGACGGCATGGATGACGAAATCGCCGGACATTTTGAAGCTGCGGTTGACGTCATGAAGAAAGCCGGCGCCACGTTCGTCGATGTGGAGATGCCGGAAGCCATTCAATACACCAATGCCCTGACCAGTCTGGTCACGGCGACAGAGGGGGCATCCCTGCATCAACACTGGCTGGAAACACGGGGCGATGATTACGGTGCACAGACCTTCGGCCGGCTTGCGGGCGGGCTGGCGACACCGGCCAGCCGGTATCTGCAGGCCCTTAACCTGCGGGCGGAGATCCTCGCCCGGTTCAATGACATGGTTTTTAAACATGTCGACATGCTGATGACGCCGATGATGATCATGCATGTGCCGAGCATCGCTGAATCCGATGTTCGTGCCGGCCCCGGGGCTGCCGAACTGCTTTCAAAAATAGGCCATTGTTCACGGCCGGTTAATTTTCTGGGGTTGCCGGGACTGAGCGTGCCCAGCGGATTTACCACGGCCGGCTTGCCGTCTTCGGTACAGTTCGTCGGGCGTCCGTTTGACGAAGCGACGCTGTATCGCGCCGGCCGTGCCTATGAACGTGAAACAGAATGGTTTAAAACGGCACCTGATCCATCGCGATGGGAAAGTGCCGCATGACAAGACCGTTCGTTCAAATCGCCGGCCTGACGAAAAGCTTCGGCGCCAAGCATGTGTTGCGGGGTGTCGATCTGAGCGTGAGTGAAGGTGAATCCCTGGTGCTGATCGGCACCTCAGGATCAGGCAAGACACTGCTGCTCAAATGCATTCTTGGTCTGATCCCGATCGACAAGGGACAGGTTCTCGTCAACGCTGAGGATACGGTGCGGTTCCGCGGCGCCCAGCGCGATGCCTTCATCGCCCGCACGGGGATGCTTTTTCAGCGTTCCGGCCTGTTCGACAGCCTGACGACATGGGAAAATATCGGATTTCGCGCCCTGCAGGCCAACGATGCCGATCGTGAACAGGTAAAAAATGCGGCCATAGACAAGCTTGTCATGGTCGGACTGGATCCGCATGTGGCCGATCTGTCGCCGTCTGAACTGTCCGGCGGGATGCAGAAGCGTGTCGGCATCGCACGGGCTATATTCGGCGACCCCGAGCTGTTGCTTCTGGATGAGCCGACCGCCGGTCTCGATCCGATCATGTCCAATGTCATCAATGACCTGATCCTTGATCTGGTGCGCCAGATTGGCTGTACGGCAATCTCAATCGACAGCGACATGGCCGGAGCAGAACGGCTGGGCGACAAGGTGGCCATGCTCTATGACGGCAAGATCATCTGGCACGGTGAAGCCGACACGATGATGGGCAGCGGTAATGAATACGTCGATCAGTTCGTTCACAGCCGTGCCGAAGGCCCCATCGACATGCCTGTGACAGCTCTCTGATGGCGGACATTCTGGCAGACTTTTCCCGGGTGCCGCTCGCCTTCGCGCCGACACCGCTTGAATATCTGCCCAATTTCAGCGCATCCCTCAACGGCCCGGACATCTGGATCAAGCGCGATGATTGCACGGGCTTTGCGCTCGGTGGCAACAAGGTGCGGAAGCTCGAATTTTTGATGGCTGACGCCCTCTCCCAAAAAGCCACTGTCATCGTCACCGCCGGCGGCACGCAATCCAATCACGTCCGCCAGACCGCCGCTGCAGCGAGTTGCCTCGGCATGGCTTGCCATTGTGTGCTTGAACGTGTCCGCACCGATGATCTGTACGAGCAGAACGGCAATGCCCTGCTTGACCGGCTGTTCGGTGCCGTCCCGCGTTACATCGACAAGGATGCGGATATGGAGGCGGCGATCGCAAACCTTGCGGCGGAACTGACGGCGGCGGGTGAAGGCGTCTATGTTGTCCCGGTCGGCGGGTCCAATGCGCTCGGCGCGCTGGGTTATGTGGCCTGTGCCTTCGAGCTTTCTGCGCAGTTTCGTGCACAGGGCGTGCATCCGGGTCTGATCGTTCTTGCCAGCGGCAGCGCCGGCACCCAGGCCGGGCTGCTGGTCGGTCTTGCGCTGGCCGGTCTTGAGATTCCCGTGCTCGGCATGTGTGTCAGCCGCCCCGCTCCCGCACAGCGAGATAAAGTCATAACGCTGGTCAAGGATGTCTGTAGCCTGCTTGGGCGGCCCGATCTGGCGGATGTGATCGAGGTGATCTGTGACGGTGCCTATGTCGGCTCCGGTTATGGGGTGGGGACGCCGGAAATGGGGGGCGCCGTCCGTCAACTGGCGAGAACGGAAGGTATCTTTCTGGATCCGGTCTATACCGGCAAGGCGATGGCCGGGCTGATCGATTATGCAGCGACGGGTAAGCTCGCCGGCGCCGGGTCTGTGGTGTTTCTGCATACCGGCGGCACACCGGCGCTGTTCGTCTATCCCGACGTCGCCGAGGGCTGAGTCCCTGAAGCAAGACCCGGAAATAATCCGGGGCAAGTTCAGGGTAGCTCATTGCAATTAGCGGGGATTACTTCACCGACGAAAATGCGGTCGGCTTCAGGATGTGGTTGGAAATGCCGGTCAGGATCGGGCCGTCCTTCTCGCTTTCCGCGCGGGCCGCAATCCATTCCGGATCAGCCTGGAAGGCCGTCCATTTTTCTTCGCGCTCGGCCAGTGATTCCCACGCCAGCATGTAATAGAGGTCGTGGTTGTTGTCGCCGATTTCGGGGACCCAGAAACCGGCCTGCTTGATGCCGTGCTGATCCCATTTTTTCAGGGTGACGTTCTCGAAACGCTTCAACAGCGCGGGCATGCGGCCCGGGGCGCAATGATAGATGCGAAGCTCGTAAATCATGATGTTAACTCTCCCAAGGTGTTCTGGTGACATTCGAGCCGGTCGGCCCATGTGGTTTATTAATACCTATAACAACACGGTACCCACGGTTCGTCATCCCAAACTTGATTTGGGATCCATAAGAATGTGAATCCAATACCGGGTTGAAGTATGGGGCCTGAAACGAGTTCACGACGACGGTGCGGGAGTTACGACAGCCCCATGAGTGCGCGTGCAAAGGCGCGGGCCTCGAACGGGCGCAGGTCATCGACCCCTTCGCCGACGCCGACGGCGTGAACGGGCAGGCCGAATTTTTCTGCCAGTCCGATCACCACACCGCCACGGGCAGAGCCGTCGAGCTTGGTCATCACAAGGCCGGAAACATGCACCATTTCCTTGAAAGTTTCGACCTGGCTGTGTGCGTTCTGGCCGATGGTGCTGTCCATGACCAGAAGCGTCGTGTGCGGGGCCGTATCGTCGATCTTCTTGATGACGCGGATGATTTTTTCCAGTTCGGCCATGAGATCCTTGCGGTTCTGCAACCGGCCCGCAGTGTCGATCATCACGACATCGATGCCGCCGGCTCTGGCTTTCTCAAGGGCACCATAGGCAAGGCCCGCGGCATCTCCGCCATGGCTGCCGGAGACGACCGGGCAATCTGACCGCTCACCCCAGATTTGCAATTGTTCGACGGCGGCGGCGCGGAAGGTGTCGCCGGCGACCAGCATGACGGATTTGCCCTCGGTCTTGAAGCGGTTGGCCAGTTTGCCGATGGTCGTGGTCTTGCCCGATCCGTTGACACCGCAGACCAGAATGACATGCGGCTTGTGCGCCGGGTCGATGTGAAGCGGCTGCGCCACGGGTTCCAGCAGCACGGCCATTTCATCGGCCAGCGCTTCACGAACTTCCTCGTCGGTGACGTCCTTGTCGAACTTCGATCTGGCGAGGGCGCTGACCAGTCTGGCGGATGTGGTGACGCCGATGTCGGCGGTGATCAGGACCTCTTCAAGCTCGTCGAGGGCGGCCTGATCCAGTTTGCGGGCACGGAACAGGGACGTAATCGATCCGGTGATCTTGTCGGATGATTTGCCGAGGCCCCGGCGCAATCGGCCGAGCCAGCCGGTCTTTTCGGTATCGCTCATGACAGACGTTGAACCTGCAGTGTATTATCGGAAATGCCGGTGACGCGGCCATTGATGATGTCGCCGGGCGCGGCCCCGCCGATGACGGACGCCGATACGTAGTGCTGCGACAGGCCTTGACCGTCCCGCTCGATCAGGACCAGCGCATCGGCACCGATCTGGGACTCCATGAAAGCTCCAAGCTGGGCTTCACCGGCGTGGCGGATTCGTTCGGCCCGGGCCTTGCGCTCAGTCACGGGGATGCTCGGCATCCTGGCGGCGGGCGTGCCGTCGCGCTCCGAATAGGGGAACACATGCAAATGCGTGAGGCCCAAATCGCGGACAGAGGAGAGCGTGTTGTCGAACATGGCATCGGTCTCGGTCGGGAATCCGGTAATCAGATCAGCCCCCAGCACCACGTCCGGCCGGATCTTGCGCGCGCGTTCGGCTACACGAAACGCATCGCTGCGCAAATGGCGGCGCTTCATCCGCTTCAGGATCATGTCGTCCATGGCCTGAAGGCTTAAGTGAAGATGCGGCATCAGGCGCGGCTCGTGCGCCAATACGTCGAAAAGTGCATCGTCCATGGCGGCAGGGTCTAGAGAACTGAGTCGCAATCTTTCCAGTTCCGGCACCTGTACCAAAAGCCGCCTGATGATCTCGCCCAGGCGCGGCTTTCCGGGCAGATCGGACCCGTACGAGCAGATGTCGACCCCGGTCAGCACGATTTCGCGATAGCCTTCACGCACCAGTGTCCGGGTCTGCTCGACGATGGCGCCGAGAGGCACGGATCGATTGTTGCCGCGGGCAAACGGGATGATGCAGAACGTGCAGCGGTGATCGCAGCCCTGCTGTATCTGGACGAACGCGCGGGTGCGGCCGTCGAACCCGCGGACCAGATGGGACGCCGTCTCACGGATCGTCATAATGTCAGAGACGCGGACTTCCGGGTGACCGTTGAGGCCGGCGAAAGTCTCGGCCTTCATCTTTTCCTCATTGCCGATGACGTGGTCTACTTCGGGCATCGCGGCAAATCCGGCGGGGTCAAGCTGTGCGGCACAGCCGGTGACGATGATCCGCTTGCCGGGATTCTTGCGGTGCGTCCGGCGGATGGTCTGGCGGGCCTGACGCTCCGCCTCGGCGGTGACGGCGCAGGTGTTGATGATGATGGTATCGTCAAGTTGCGCACGCCCGGCGTGGTCGCGGATCACCTCGCTTTCGAAGGTGTTCAGGCGGCAGCCCATGGTGATGACTTCCGGTGCGCCCATTATGCGGCCCCCATCAGATCAGGGGTAATGATGCCTTCGAAACTTGTGGCGAACGGGCCGGTCTGGGTGATGCGGCCATCGGACGTATGTTCGACGATCAGTGTGCCGCCCAGAAGCTCGACTTCGACACGCGGTCCGGTCAGGCCGCGACGGTGTGCATTGACGCCGGTGGCGCAGGCGCTGGACCCGCTGGCCAGCGTGATGCCGGCACCGCGTTCCCAGACGCGGACGCGGATTTTGCCGTCGGACAGAATCTGCACAACCTGCACGTTGGTGCGTTCTGGAAACAGGGGATCGTGTTCGATTTTCGGGCCGAGAGTTGCGAGATCAATGGCATCGACATCATCGACGAAGAAGCTGGCGTGTGGATTGCCGACATTGACGCAGGCCGGATTGCTCAGCGGTCCTGCGCTCAGATCGACGCTGAGCGTATCCATTTCACGTGCCAGCGGGATCGACTGCCAATCTGTGTTGACGGGGCCCATGTCGACGGTGACGAGCCCGCCGTCGGCACGCCATGTTTTCAGGTTGCCGGCAAGAGTCTCGATCACCGCGCTGTCCGTGTCCATCTCATTCATCAGCTGGTCGGCGATGCAGCGGGTCGCGTTGCCGCAGGCGCCGACTTCGCCGCCGTCATGGTTGCGGATCCGCATGAAGACATCGGCGGCGCCATTCTTCGGCGGTTCCAGCACGATAAACTGGTCACAGCCGACACCGGTATGGCGGTCGGCAATGCGCCGTGCCTGGTCATCGCTGAAGGCGACGTCGCGCACACGGGCATCGATCACGACAAAGTCGTTGCCGAGCCCATGCATCTTCTTAAATGGCAAACCAGTGTTCATAGCTGTCCTCTTGGGGCCTTACATAGGTCCGACAGGCACCGGAAGTCCATAGCGAAGGTGAAATGCCGTTATCCGGCGTCGCCGAGGGCATGCAGGAAATGGTGCATATGAAACGATGCCTGCGGGGTATCATATACGTATTCCCGACCGACCGGGCAGGCCCGGCGCGCCAGACAGGCGTTGTCCAGACAGTCCCGTCCGGCGTCGGATGCGATGTGCGATCGGCAGACCGGCACGTCATACTGGCCCGGTGTGAACGCACTGACCGGGCAGGTATTCAGGCATGGTTTGCTGTCGCAGGAATCACATGGTGGCGGAGTTCTGGTGATTTCCTGAAATTTCAGCCTGTCTTCGAACAGGAAGGCGGCGCGATAGGCATGCCACATCCCGTAAACGGGATGAACCAGCGGTCCGATCGGCGAGGGTGAGACATCATCAGCCCGCATCGCCCAGCGCTGGAACGGGTAATGCGGCGGACCGTCAAACGGATACACTGCACGGGCCTCCAGGCAAGCTGCAATCGGATCCAGAACCTTCCGGGTCCAGGTGTCGAGCGGATCCGGTCCGTCTGCTTCGGCTTTCGAGAACATACGCCACATGTCCGGCCCGGCATTACCGATCATCACCAGAGTCGCGGTATTTTCCGGGGCGCCGTCACCGGACTGCGGGTGAAAGGCACCACGGGACATCATGCCGAACTTGTTAATCTTGATGTCAAGCTGGCGGATCATCATGTGATAAACGTGCAATGCCGCTTGGTGAGGGTCAACAAGAGGTTCCAGGTGTTAATTTATTATAAGTTATTTCTAATATATAGATTAGTGCAGGGTCTGAATTATTCCAATGAACAACACATTAAATGGGGACAGTGTCCTTGCTAAAAATCAGGTACAAATTACTCGACTTAAACGATCATTCATTTTCAAATTTACGCAATACATGTTATTACTGGCGAGATAAACAGATCAAAGCCGGTGGCAACGCGCCATCATGGTCGGATATCAATCTTCTCGATTTGCCGGCAGACTTGCTCCCGCAGATTTGTGTCGTCGATGTACAGAGCGATCCGCTGGACTTCACCTATCGCTACTGGGGGACGGCAATCACCGTTATGCATCATTATGATCTTTCGGGGAAATCGATCCTTAAGCTGAAACCCCCGGAATATGCGCAATGCATCTGGGACCAGTACAATTTTGTTTACACAAACAAAAAGCCTCAGGTTTTTCTCACCGAGGTGCCTCTGGAAGAAGGTTACAAGACCTTCTATATAGCGCTTCGGCTCCCGTTGTCGTCGGATGGAGTGAATGTCGACAAGATCCTCACTGCAGAAGAATACGGCAAAGAGCGTGATCAACTGAGAGCACTGTTCAACGAGATCTGATGCGATTGCGCTGGAACCGTCCGTAACGCTTGACTTGCGCGGCATCTGACCATATTTTGCCGCCGTTTTCAGGGTCATTTCAAACCCACGCCTTGAGGGGCGCCGCCAATCCGCGAGTTTCGCGCATCGGCGCATAACTCTTTGCGTGAGTGCGAACGTCCGTTGAAGGCAATTGAACCGAGACCGCAAATGGGAATGCGACATGTTTGACGGCTTGCAGAACAAGCTTGGTGATATCTTCGACAACCTCAAAAAACGGGGTGCGTTGAAAGAAGCCGACGTCGATGCCGCGTTGCGTGACATTCGCGTTGCGCTGCTGGAAGCCGACGTGGCGCTGCCGGTCGTCAAAACCTTTGTCGAAGGCGTTCGCGAAAAAGCCGTCGGGCAGGAAGTCCTGCGTTCGGTTCAGCCCGGTCAGCAGGTCGTCAAGATCGTCAATGACCATCTTGTCGAAATGCTGGGTGGTGCCGTCCCCGAGGCACTGAGCATCGACGTCAGTCCGCCGGCCTGTATCCTGATGGTCGGTCTGCAGGGCTCGGGTAAAACCACGACGTCCGCCAAAATCGGTCTGCGACTGAGCACCCGGGACAAGAAAAAAGTCCTGATGGCGTCGCTTGATATTTACCGTCCGGCCGCACAACAGCAATTGCAACAATTGGGTCAGCAGACCCAGGTCGAGGTCCTGGCGCCGATCTTCGGCGAACAGCCCGTCGCCATCGCCAAGCGTGCCATGCACACCGGCCGGACCGAAGGCTATGACGTGGTGATCCTCGATACCGCGGGTCGCTTGCATATCGACCAGGAACTGATGCGCGAAGTGGCGCAGGTCCGTGACGTTGCCAAACCGGCGGAAACGCTTCTGGTTGTCGACGCCATGACTGGTCAGGATGCGGTCAATCTGGCCAGCGAGTTTGACGAGAAGGTCGGCATTTCCGGTATCGTGCTGACCCGTGTCGACGGCGATGCACGCGGTGGTGCGGCTCTTTCCATGCGCTCTGTCACCGGCAAGCCGATCAAGCTGCTGGGGACCGGCGAAAAAATGGATGCGCTCGACGCTTTCGATGCGAACCGGATTGCCGGGTCGATTCTCGGCATGGGCGATGTCGTCGGCCTGGTTGAAAAGGCCCAGCAGGTCGTCGAGGAAGAAGAAGCCGAAAAAATCGCCAAGAAGATGATGAAGGGCGAGTTCACGCTGGAGGATATGGTGGATCAGTTCCGCAAAATCCGCCAGATGGGCAGCCTCGACGGCATTCTCGGCATGCTGCCGGGGGCGGCCAAGGCCAAGCAGCAGATGGCGGCTGCCAATATCGACGACAAGATGCTGGCGCATCAGGAAGCAATCATTCTGGCAATGACGCCGAAGGAACGCCGCAATCCGAAAATTCTCAACGGATCGCGCCGCCGCCGCATCGCCGAAGGCTCCGGCACCACGGTGCAGGCAGTCAACCGCGTGCTGAAACAGCACAAGCAGATGTCACAGATGATGAAGAAGGTCGGCAAGATGGGGAAGGCGGGCATGATGCGCGGCTTGCCCGGCGGCTTTCCTCCGATGGGGGGCGGCCTACCCCCCGGCATGAGATAACGCCGGGCCTTTTGGGCCTCGCGTTGAACACCTGAGTAAACCTTTAACCGACGATTTGAATTACTACTGAGAAGGACGAATACATGTCATTGAAAATCAGACTTTCCCGCGGCGGGGCGAAAAAACGTCCGTATTACCGCATCGTTGTCGCAGACTCGCGCCGTGCACGTGACGGCCGTTTCATCGAGCGTATCGGATCTTACAACCCGATGGTCGCCAAGGATCATCCGGACCGTATCAAGCTCGATCAGGATCGTGCCAAGTATTGGCTCGGTGTCGGCGCGACGCCGTCCGACCGTGTTGCCCGTTTCCTGGCCGACATGGGCATGGGCGAACGCCCGGTGATCCACGAGCAGACCAAGAAGCATCTGCCGAAAGCCAAAGCGCAGGAACGTCTGGCCGAAGCCGAAGCCAAGAAGGCTGCTGCTGCCGAAGCCGCTGCTGCTGCTGAAGCACCGACCGAAGCCGAAGCCGCTGCTGAAGCTGCTGCCGAATCTCCGGCTGAAGAAGCCGCTGCTGAAGCACCTGCCGAGGAAGCCGCTGCCGAAGAAGAGACCAAAGAGGAGGCCTGATCACGGATCCGGTCCGAACGCCACCCATGCGCCAGCGCCTGGAAAATCCCGTCCGCCTCGGCATCATCGTCGGGGTCAGGGGCATCAAAGGGGAAGTTCGTATCAAGAGCTTCACCGATGATCCGGTCGATATCGGGGCATACGGCCCGCTCTACGATAAAGCGGGCGACAGGCGGTTCGATCTGAAGGTTACGGGGACACAAAAGGGTGTTGTCCTGGCCTGGGTCGAGGGGATCAGAGACCGCACGGCGGCGGAAGCGCTCAAGAAGACCGAACTCTTCATCGAGCGTGACCAGATGCCGGAGCCCGAAGAGGACGAGTTTTATCACTCGGATCTGGAAGGGCTGGATGCGGTAACGGTTTCCGGCGAAATGATCGGCAAAGTGATCGCTGTCTTTGACTTCGGTGCCGGCCCGGTGGTCGAGATTTCAGGCAACGTCATGGTCCCGTTCACACGGGCGGCGGTGCCGGAAGTGGACATCGAAGGCGGCAAGGTGGTCATCGATCCCCCGGTGGGATTGTTCGAGACGCCGGACAGAGAAGAAGACGAGAGTACTGAGGAAGAAACGACGTGAACGACCAACTGGCAGATAAGATGTGGCGCGCCCGCGTGCTGACCATCTTCCCGGACATGTTTCCGGGGCCGCTCGGCGTGTCCCTGACGGGACAGGCGCTGACGCGGGGTCTGTGGTCGCTGGACGCCGTCGATATCCGCAGTTATGCCGAAGATAGGCACGCCAGCGTTGATGACGTGCCGTTCGGCGGTGGCCCGGGGATGGTGATGCGGGCCGATGTCATGGGCCGCGCCATCGAAGCCGCCCGCCAAGGCTGCGAAGACCTCCCGCTCGTCTATCTGACGCCACGTGGCCTGCCGCTGACCCAGGAACGGGTCCGTGCGCTGGCCGATGGTCCGGGTCTGATTGCCGTTGCCGGCCGCTTCGAAGGTTTCGATGCGCGTATCATGGACGCGTACCCGGGCGAGGAAATATCGCTCGGTGATTTTGTCCTGTCCGGCGGCGAATTGCCGGCGATGACGCTGATCGATGCCTGTGTCCGTCTGCTGCCGGGCGTTATCGGTGCCGAGGAGTCTCTGCAGGAAGAAAGTTTCGAGACCGGTCTGTTGGAATATCCCCATTACACCCGTCCACGCGAGTGGCAGGGGCTGGGTGTTCCCGACGTTCTGTTGTCCGGTCATCACGAAAGGGTTCGTGCCTGGCGTCATGCTCAGGCCGAGGAAATTACGCGCAAGCGGCGTCCTGACTTGTGGGAACGCTACGAGCGCGGCAATATTTAAGCCAAGAAGGAAACCAAGCTATGAATATCATCGAACAACTCGAGAAGGAGCAGCAAGAACGTCTTGCCGCCGACCGTCAGGTTCCGCCTTTCGCGCCCGGCGATACGCTCCGTGTTAACGTGAAGGTCGTCGAAGGCACGCGCGAGCGTGTTCAGGCCTTCGAAGGGGTCTGTATTGCCCGCAACGGCAGCGGCCTCAATGAATCCTTTACCGTGCGCAAGATTTCGTACGGCGAAGGTGTGGAACGTGTGTTCCCGGTCTTTTCGCCGAGCATCGACAGCATTGATGTCGTGCGCCGTGGCGACGTTCGCCGCGCCAAGCTTTACTATCTGCGCGGACGCCAGGGCAAGTCGGCCCGTATCGCCGAGAAAACCGACGGTTTCTCCGCCAAGCTGACGGCCGAAGAGAAACGCGTCGCCAAGGAAGAAAAGAACGCTCGCGACGCCCAGGCGCGTGAAGCGAAAAAGGCGAAAGATGCCGCAGCTGCCGGCGATAGCTAAGAAATAGGGTTCGCAAGAATCCTGACACCTGTTGCCGCCGGGTGGCCCCCGGCGGCGGCAACAACGATGTGGAGGAAGCAATGGCGCAGCCGAAAACGCTGTTTGACAAGATTTGGGATAACCATCTGGTTAATGTTCAGGACGACGGCACATGCCTGATTTACATTGACCGTCACCTTGTTCACGAGGTGACCAGCCCGCAGGCTTTCGAAGGTCTGCGTCTTGCCGGACGCAAGCTCCGCCGTCCCGACCTGACCCTTGCGGTTCCCGACCATAACGTGTCGACGACCGAACGCGGCGGTTTCATCGCCGATGATGAAAGCCGTATCCAGATCGAAACCCTGCAGGAAAACTGCAAGGCCTTCGGTGTGCCGCTGTTCGACGTTACCGACGTCCGCCAGGGCATCGTCCACATCATCGGCCCGGAACAGGGTTTCACCTTGCCGGGCACGACGGTTGTCTGCGGCGACAGCCACACCGCAACGCACGGCGCTTTCGGGGCGCTGGCGTTCGGGATCGGCACGTCCGAAGTCGAACACGTGATGGCGACGCAGACGCTTCTGCAGAGCCCGCTCAAAAACATGCGCATCACCGTCAACGGTGCGCTGCCGGCCGGCTGTACGGCAAAGGATCTGGTCCTCGCCATCATCGGCAAGATCGGCACCGCAGGCGGGACCGGGCACGTTATCGAATACGCCGGTCAGGCAATCCGCGACCTGTCGATGGAAGGCCGTATGACGGTCTGCAACATGACCATCGAAGGCGGTGCCCGCGCCGGCCTGATCGCACCCGACGAGACGACGTTCGAATACCTGAAGGGCCGTCCGATGTCGCCGAAAGGTGCCGCCTGGGAAGCCGCCGTCAATTACTGGAAGACACTGCCCAGCGACGAAGGTGCCACGTACGATAAGGAAGTCGAACTGGATATCTCCGAAATCGTACCGCAGGTCACCTGGGGCACCAGCCCTGAAGATGTCGTGCCGGTCACCGGTACCGTGCCGCGCGCGGAAGACTTCGCCAACCCGGCGAAGCAGGAATCCGCCAAGCTGGCGCTCGAATACATGGGCCTCGAAGGCGGTATGAAGATCACCGACATCAAGATCGACAAGGTCTTCGTCGGCTCGTGCACCAACGGCCGGATCGAAGACATCCGCGCTGCTGCTGCGATTTCCAAGGGCCGCAAGGTTGCCCCCGGCGTTACTGCGCTGATGGTACCGGGCTCGGGTCTGGTCAAGGATCAGGCCGAGGAAGAAGGCCTCGACAAGATACTCATCGAAGCCGGCTGGGAATGGCGTGAACCGGGGTGTTCCATGTGTCTGGCGATGAACGCCGACAAGCTGGAGCCGGGTGAACGCTGCGCATCGACGTCGAATCGTAACTTCAAGGGCCGCCAGGGCTTCAAGGGCCGCACCCATCTTGTCAGTCCGGCCATGGCCGCTGCTGCCGCGGTGACGGGGCATCTCGCCGACGTGCGTGATCTGGACTGATTTAGGGAAGAGGAAACGAAAATGGACAAGTTCGATAAACTGACCAGCGTTGCCGCGCCGATGGACATGATCAACATCGACACCGACATGATTATCCCGAAGCAGTACCTGAAGACCATCAAGCGATCGGGTCTCGGCAAGCATCTTTTTGCGGAAATGCGCTACGACGAAGACGGCAACGAGGTCGAGGATTTCGTGCTCAACCAGCCGGCCTACCGCAATGCGCAGATCCTGGTCGCCGACGATAACTTCGGATGCGGTTCGTCGCGCGAGCATGCCCCCTGGGCGTTGCTCGATTTCGGCATCAAGTGCATCATCTCGACGTCATTTGCCGACATCTTCTATAACAACTGCTTCAAGAACGGCATTTTGCCGATCAAGGTCACGAAGGAAGAGTTGGCGGACCTGATGGATGACGCCCAGCGCGGCGCCAACGCGACCCTGACGGTTGATCTGGAAAACCAGACCATCACCGGCCCGGACGGCGGCGAAGTCCGTTTCGAAATCGATCCCTTCAAGAAGAAGTGTCTGCTCGAAGGCCTGGATGATGTCGGCCTGACCATGCAGAACGACGACAAGATCAAAAAATTCGAAGCAGACAAAGGCGCAAGCCAGGCCTGGCTTAACAGCGCCATGACGGCTGCGGAGTAAAATTATTCTCAACCTTTGAGACGGCCTTCCAGACGAGGGCCGCCTCAGGATGAGGTCGAAATACTGAATGACGCCGCGTCCTGAGGAGCAGCTAAGCTGTGTCTCGAAGGATCGAGGTGAAGAAACGATAGGGAAGAGGAAACAGGAATGGCCGCCAACAAGAAACTGCTGATGCTGCCCGGCGACGGAATCGGTCCCGAGGTGATGGGTGAAGTCAAACGTGTCGTCGACTGGATGGACAAGCGCCGTCATGTCTCGTTCGACATCGAGGACGATCTGGTCGGTGGCGCTGCCTATGATGCGCACAAGACCTCGCTGGCCGACAGCACCATGGAAAAGGCGATGAACGTCGATGCCGTGATGCTCGGCGCCGTCGGCGGCCCGAAGTGGGACAATGTCGAACGGGATGCGCGTCCGGAGGCGGGGCTGCTGCGCCTCAGAAAGGAAATGGACCTGTTCGCCAACCTGCGCCCGGCGACGTGCATGCCGGCACTGGCCGATGCGTCGAGCCTCAAGAACGAGGTCGTTTCCGGCCTGGATATCATGATCGTCCGTGAGCTGACGGCCGGGACTTACTTCGGCCAGCCCAAGGGCATGCAGACCTATGAAGGCCAGGATCGCTGCATCGATACCACGTCCTATACGCGTGACGAGATTGAGCGCGTTGTCCGCGCCGCTTTTGAGCTGGCGCAGAAGCGCAACAAGAAGCTGCATTCCGTTGAAAAAGCCAACGTCATGGAAGTGGGCGTGTTCTGGCGCAAGATCGCAACCGAGGTCGGCAAGGATTATCCCGACGTGGCGCTTGAGCACATGTACGCCGACAACTGCGCCATGCAGCTTGTCCGCTGGCCCAAGCAGTTCGACGTCATCGTCACCGACAACCTGTTCGGTGATGTGCTCAGCGACTGTGCCGCGATGTGCACCGGTTCGCTCGGCATGCTGCCGTCGGCTTCGCTCGGCGGTGCCGATGAAAGCGGCCGCCGCAAGGCGCTGTACGAGCCGGTCCATGGTTCCGCGCCCGACATCGCCGGGGAAAGCAAGGCCAACCCGCTGGCCACCGTGCTGTCGTTCGCCATGTGCCTGCGCTACTCGTTCGATATGGGCGAGGATGCGGACATCGTCGAGAAAGCTTGTGCCAATGTTCTGGACGCGGGCTATCGCACCGGCGACATCATGCAGGACGGCATGACCCTGGTTTCGACCCAGCAGATGGGCGAGAAAGTCTGCGAAGAACTGGACAAACTGGCGGCTTAAGACGCCGTACTTATCCGAATAGAGGAAACCGGGGCATTTGCGCCCCGGTTTTTTTGTCTGTCTTCTCCGGCCCTCAAATCAGATGTATGATCCCGTATCTCATGAAAGGAGAACAAAGATGCCTTTGCGTCTTTTGTTGAGCGGGCTTTGCATGGCGCTGCTGTGCGCGTTTGCGCCGGCGCAGGCCGCCGACCGCCCGATGCCGGCCCAGATCGATCCGGGCAAGCGTTACATGTTTTACATGCACGGGATTTATGTCGAACGGCAGGGCCCTTACGAGGCCTATCACTATTACGAAATTCTGGAGACTCTGGAAAAGCGGGGGTTCGTCGTCATCGGCGAAGCCCGCACGCTGACTAATGCCGGGCGCTACGCCAAAGGTGTGGCGAAGCAGGTTCAGACCCTTCTCGATGCCGGTGTGCCGACCTACCAGATCACCGTTGCCGGTCATTCAAAGGGCGGCCTGATCACACTTCATGCCGCCGCGCTGCTGGGCGAGACCGGGATCAACTACGCGGTGTTTTCCGGGTGCGGCAAGGTTGGGACGGAATACCGGCGCGATCTCAACAAATTCATGAAACTGCAGACGGAACCGATCGAGGGAAATTTTCTCATCGCCTGGGCCGAGGACGACCAGATTTCCGGAGATTGTGATGATGCCCTGAAGGGCGGCAAGGCCGTGATAAAAAACCTGCTTTTGCCGGCCGGGTTCGGCGGCAATAAGGTCTTTTACAATCCCGAACCGATGTGGGTCGACGCCTTGACGGCGTTCGCTTCGGGCGGCTGAGCAGCCTGCAGAAACAGCGCGAATATCAATCGAATCTGGATAGCGGTGGTGATGCCACGTGTACGCTAGTCCCCGCTCAGAGCCAGATAGCGGATGATCATTAGCAATCCTTATTGCCGAAATAACGTATGTTACTTGCGTCTTTTACATCATCGCGTTATGTTCCGCGCGATTTCAGCCGGTATCAGCAGGTGTTTGATCCTGTCGGGCCGGAGAACCAAGGAATTAGAAATGCTGTTTGCGACGATCACCACGAAGAAGACCAAAACCCTGCAATAGCGGGCGGCTTTTTCGTGTTTACTGAAACGGCCCGCTGAAACGCTCGCGGGCCGAAGTCTTATGTAGACGGCGTCCGGGGCGATTGATGGCCCCAAAGGAGAAAAAAGATGGGTTACAAAGTTGCAGTTGTCGGCGCCACCGGAAATGTGGGCCGCGAAATGTTGCAGATACTGGCGGACCGCCGGTTTCCGGTTGATGAAGTGGTGGCGCTCGCCTCCGAACGTTCGGTCGGCAAGGAAATCAGCTTCGGCGAGGATGACATTCTGAAATGCCAGGATCTGGCGACCTATGATTTCAAGGGGATCGACATCGTTCTGTCGTCGCCGGGGGCGTCGGTTTCAGAAATCTACAGCCCGAAGGCCGCTGCCGCCGGTGCCGTTGTCATCGACAACACGTCGTTCTGGCGGATGGACCCGGACGTGCCGCTGGTGGTACCGGAAGTGAACCCTGACGCGATCGCCGGGTATACCCGCAAGGGCATCATCGCCAACCCGAACTGCTCGACCATCCAGATGGTCGTGGCGATGAAGCCGCTGCATGAACTGGCGCACATCGAACGCTGTGTGGTTTCCACGTACCAGTCGGTTTCCGGCGCGGGCAAGGAAGGCATGGACGAACTGTTCGCCCAGACCAAGGGTATCTACATGAACCAGACGGCCGAAGAGAACCGTAAGAAGTTCACCAAGCAGATCGCCTTCAATTGCATCCCGCACATTGACAAGTTCATGGATGACGGTTCGACCAAGGAAGAATGGAAGATGGTCGCCGAAACCAAGAAAATTCTCGATCCGTCGATCAAAGTGCATGCGACCTGCGTACGTGTCCCGGTATTCGTCGGGCATGCGGAATCGGTGAACCTCGAGTTTTCGAGTCCCATCGAAGTCGACGAAGCACGCCAGGCACTGCAGCATGCGCCGGGGATCACGGTTCTCGACGAACGGGCCGATGGCGGTTATGTGACGCCGCAGGAATGTGCCGGCGAAGACGATGTCTACGTCAGCCGTATCCGCACCGACCCGACGGTTGAAAACGGCCTGTCGCTGTGGGTGGTTTCCGACAACCTGCGCAAGGGCGCCGCGCTCAATACCGTGCAGATCGCCGAGACCCTAGTCGGCCATTACATGGAAGACGCCGCGTAAGAGATCTGGACGATCTGACGAAACGAATCAACGCCTGCCGCGATCTGCGGCGGGCGTTTTCGTTTGAGCTCATTTTGCTTTTTCCGGGGTGTCGTCGTTGGGATTGAAGGTCTTGTTGATTTCGTCCTGACCCATTTCCGCCCGTTTGTCGGCAGGGGCCTTTTTGGCCTTTGGTTTCTGCTCCTGTCCCCGGCGGTCCTGGCCCTCGAATTCCTTGCTGTGGCGCCGACGGTCGGGGCCGAAGAATTCGCCGACACGGACAAATCGCCGCGGCCGTTCGATGACAGCCTCAATCCGGCTGAACAGACCTTTCGGTGATACCGGTTTGACGACGTATTCGGTAACGCCGGCATCGCGGGCCCTGAAGACATGTTCGCGTTCGCGGTGCGCCGTGACCATAATAATGGGGACGAACGTGTTAGGGCTTTCCGGACTTTTGCGGATCAGCTGGGTCAATTGGATGCCGTTGATCGGCTCCATCTGCCAGTCGGAAATGACGATATCAATGGGATTTTTCTTGAAGTAATTCCATGCATCCTCGCCGTTACTGAATATATGGACATCGCTGCAACCGATCACCCTCAACATTTTTCGCATGAGATTTGCGGAAAAATCCTGATCTTCAACAACCATGATTGTAACGTCGCGAAGGTAGTCAGACACGGTTTAGCCCGTTTGTAATTCAGCCCCCAAGACCTACATGCTTCCATTTTGCGGATCACTGTTCAAGCGATTCAATGGATATTCGCGTTGCTCCCTTATTCGTTGAGAAATTAAAGCTTTTCAATATTTTATAAAGATCAAGCTCAACCGCTTGCCGGGCTGCGGCATCGGCGGCGGCAGCCATGACAAGATCCACGGAAAGCGTCATCGCCTGTCGTGCATCCAGGCCCTGCACATGCAGGCCGCAGAAAGCCGCACTCAGCAGATCCCCGGTCCCTTTGGCTTTCAGGTTGAGCATGGCCACACAGCTTGTATTCACATGATCGCGGCTGATCAGGACGTTTGCGATCTGTCCGTCCGGCCCGGGGATGGAGGATGCCAGGACGAGCGCCGGTCCGCGTTTGATCAGGGACCGGCCTGCCGATACGGCATCGTCGATTGTGTTGATGTCTTTGCCGGCAAGCACGGAAAGTTCATATCTGTTGGGCATCAGGACGGTGCAGACCGGCAGGGCTTCATCCCTGAAGAATGTGACCAGACCCGGGTCAACGTAGGTTCCCTCGGCATCGTCTCCGAAAACCGGATCAAGGTAATAGCTTGCGAGGCGGTCAGCCTGACGGGCCCGGTCTAGCTGGCTGAGCGCAGCCCGTCCCTGCGCGGCATTCACCATGTATCCACTGAGGAAACTGAAGGGGCTGGATGACCGGTCGATAGCATCACGAAGACGTTGCGAAAGGACCGTGGCATCGGTGACGACGGGGGTGACGGGGCCATGCCCCGGGTGATGCGCAAGCACGACGCTGTCGACGGGCCGGACGTTGATGCCGATGGCGCGCAGAACGGGTTCGGCCACGGCATTGCCGACGTAACCGGTTTCGACCCGGGATTGCAGGGAAATCACATCCATCGCGCGACCTTGCCACACCACGACGGACTTTTATAGTTTGCTCAATTGGTGTTTATTGCGCCGCACAATTTCAGTACCGGAGGTCATCGTGACGACAGACAGCAGCACCCGCCCCAGACGTTCCGTCCTCTATATGCCGGGGTCCAACACCCGAGCCATGCAAAAGGGGCGCGAACTGCCCGCAGACGGTCTGATCCTCGATCTGGAAGATTCCGTCGCCCCGGAGGCCAAGGTCGAAGCCCGAGCGCT
Source organism: Rhodospirillales bacterium (assembly GCA_965227245.1). Classification (GTDB taxonomy): domain Bacteria; phylum Pseudomonadota; class Alphaproteobacteria; order Rhodospirillales; family Casp-alpha2; genus UBA4479. The sequence continues at coordinate 1,694,543 of OZ245728.1, forward strand.
GATCGCCCAAGCCCTTGAGGAGGGTGGATATGGAGAACGCGAAATCGGTGTGCGGACAAACGGGTTTGATACCGAATGGGGCCGGGATGACATTGCCGCCGTGGCCAAAATGAAGTGCCATGCCGTGGTGCTGCCCAAGGTCGAGACGGCGGCCATGGTTCTGGAAGCCGTCACCATCCTTGAACAGGCGGGCGCACCGGCGGAGATGGCGATCTGGTGCATGATGGAAACCCCGCTCGGAATCCTGAACGCTAGGGAAATCGCTTTCGCGCACCCGAGGGTCGGCTGCCTTGTCATGGGCACGTCCGACCTGGCCAAGGATCTGAACTGCCGCCATACCCCTGACCGTCTGCCGTTCCTGTATTCCCTCGAGCATTGTCTGCTGGCAGCACGGGCGGCGGGTATTGCGATTTTGGATGGCGTGCATCTTGATCTGTCCGATGACGCGGGATTCCGGGCCTCGTGTGAGCAGGGCCGGGACCTGGGCATGGACGGCAAGACACTGATTCATCCCAAGACCATTGATATTGCGAACGAGGTCTTTGCACCTTCGGAAAGTGAGATCGCCTGGGCGCGCAAGATCATCGAGGCCCACGAAGCAGCAGCGCGTGAGGGCAAGGGACTTGTCGTCGTCGATGGCAAGCTGATCGAAAATCTGCACGTGGCCGATGCCAAACGTCTGCTCGCCATGTCCGACGCCATTGAAGCGCGGAGCGCCTAAGATGGGCAGCAAGACCAACGCTGGCAATTTTTTCGAGGATTTCAGGCTCGGCCAGGTCTTCGACCACGCCACGCCACGCACCGTGACGGATGGCGATATTGCACTCTACACGGCACTCTATGGCGGCCGGTTCGCCGTGCAGTCATCGGCGGCGTTCGCCAAAAGCGTCGGTTATGCCGGGCAGCCGGTCGATGATCTGCTGGCGTTCCATGTCGCTTTCGGTAAAACGGTGCCGGAGGTATCCCTGAACGCGGTCGCAAATCTGGGCTATGCCGAGGGGATTTTCGGCGTGCCCGTCTTTGCCGGCGACACGATCCGTACGTCCTCCAAAGTCATCGGTCTCAAGGAAAACTCGAACGGCAAGACGGGTGTGGTCTATGTGCGCTCAACTGCCGTGAACCAGCGTGGCGACATGGTCGTCGACTACAAGCGCTGGGTCATGGTCAACAAGCACGATGCCGCAGCACCCGCCCCCGAAGCTGTTGTGCCGGACCTGAAACAGGTTGTCGATGCCGCCGATCTTGTGCTGCCGAGCGGCACAGATTTCAAAACCTACGATACGACACTTGCCGGCAGCGGCGATCTTTGGGGGGCGTACGATATCGGTGAGCAGATCGATCACGTCGACGGCTCCACTGTTGAAGACGCCGAACACATGATGGCGACACGGCTGTATCAGAACACCGCCAAGGTCCACTTCAACCAGTATCTTCAGGCCCAGGGCCGGTTCGGCAAGCGCCTCGTTTATGGCGGGCATGTCATTTCAATTGCCCGGGCGGTGTCATTCAACGGCCTCGCCAACGCCTTCCGTGTTGCCGCGATCAATGCCGGGTCGCATGCCAACCCGATATTTGCCGGAGATACGGTCTTTGCCTGGTCCGAAGTGCTGGATAAGGCGGAATGCGCGGGACGTGACGATATCGGGGCGCTGCGGCTGCGCACCGTCGCCACCAAGGATCATCCCCCGGCAGATTTCCCGCTCAAGGGGGACGACGGCAAGTATCTTCCGCAGGTTGTGCTGGATCTCGATTACTGGGTGCTGATGCCGCGCTGAACAGACGCAAAATAAAAGAGGCGTCAGCGGTATCGGTCCTGGGAAACCTCCACCCGGCACTGCTGGATCAGTGCACCTGACGCCTCTTGGAGCCGGCCAGGCTCCGTTCGCCCATGAGACACCATGTCCTCGCTTCGAACGGGGCCGCACCCTGGGCAGAGATCAACCTCGTTCTATGCGTTCACCGCCCGCATGATTGAACATACGAACTGCAATCGGACACTACGTCACCACTCTGCACACCAACCGCTCACCTGGGCAGCGAACGTCGACGCGGCGGACCGAAGTCCGGCCGCTGGCAGCGCGGCGTCGGGGCAGCCGTGCGGGACCAGAAGTTCCCCCACTTTTGCCGCGACCGGCACGTCCGGCGAACCGGGCGTGCCGCGACGATGTACTCGCGTGCAGCCTAACAATGCGCCCGTTCTTTTTTCGCCGCTACGGGGAATATTGGGGGTAAAGTCAATTTCCTGTGTAAAACCGGGCCTGTTTTCCCCAATTTGTCCACAGTTTGTCCACAGTTCTGGTCACACCGGCGCAGGTGAACCTTTTATCCGTGCCGAATATCGGCATATGGAACGAAATCATGCTGCATTGCACCGCGAAAAGTTGACTTGCCCCGAGGCGGCGGGTACCACTTATCCCACGGTTGAAACCCGCTGTTGCACGCGCTGCCGAAAGAAAGGCAATCAATATGGCTACCCGGAATCGTCCCCTTTCTCCGCACCTTCAGGTCTATCGACTTCCATTCGACGCCATCCTCTCGATTTCGCACCGTATCACCGGTGTCATCCTGTGTTTCGGCGCCGTTTTGCTGACCTACTGGCTGATGGCCGCAACCTATGGTCCGGAAGCGTTCGCAACGGCGCAGTCGATCCTCGGTTCATGGTTCGGTCTGCTTGTCCTTCTGGGGGTCGTGTTCTCGCTCTGGTATCACCTGGCCAACGGCATGCGCCATCTGCTCTGGGACACCGGCAGGGGCTTGGAACTTGATCAATTAAGAACGAGCGGTATTGCCGTCATCGCCATTGCTGCGGTTCTGACGCTTGGCACGTTTATTCTGGCTTACGCGGTGGGGGGCTGATCATGGAACTTCGTTCGCAACTGGGCCGAGTTCGCGGCCTCGGCGCTTCGCACGAAGGCACACATCATTTCTGGGTGCAGCGGATCACCGGTATCGCGCTCGTGCCGCTGGTCATCTGGTTCGTGCTATCCGCATCGTCGGTGGTCGGGGCCGATCTGGTGACCTTCAAGGCATGGGTCGGTACGCACTACAATCCGGTGCTTCTGGTGATGCTGATCGTCGCCATGTTCTATCATGCGCAACTCGGCCTGCAGGTCGTGATCGAGGATTACGTGCACGGCGAAGGCGTCAAGATCGCTTCGCTGATCCTCGTCAAGTTCGCCATTTATCTGATCGGTGCCTGCGCCGTGTTCGCCGTTATTCGCCTGACCTTCGGGAGCTAGTCCGGAATGCCACAATCATACGAAATCGTTGATCACAAGTACGATGTCATCGTCGTCGGCGCCGGAGGCGCGGGGCTGCGCGCGACACTTGGCATGGCGGCGGCCGGTCTCAAGACGGCGTGTATCACCAAGGTTTTCCCGACCCGATCTCACACCGTTGCCGCGCAGGGCGGAATCGGTGCATCGCTCGGCAATATGGCCGAGGATAACTGGATCTGGCATATGTACGACACCGTCAAGGGAGCTGACTGGCTCGGTGACCAGGACGCCATTGAATATATGTGCCGCGAAGCCGTACCGGCAATTTATGAGCTGGAGCACTTCGGTGTGCCGTTCTCGCGGACAGAGGACGGTAAAATCTATCAGCGCCCGTTCGGTGGTCACATGGCCAATTTCGGCGAAAAACCGGTGCAGCGCGCCTGCGCCGCCGCCGACCGGACCGGCCACGCTATTTTGCATACGCTTTATCAGCAATCACTGAAAAACGACGCCGAGTTCTTTGTCGAATATTTTGCCATCGACCTGATCATGAGCGATGACGGTGTCTGTCAGGGCGTGCTCGCGTGGAACCTTGATGACGGCAAGCTGCACCGCTTTCAGGCGCAGATGACGGTTTTCGCATCGGGAGGGTATGGCCGCGCTTACTTCTCGGCGACGTCGGCGCACACCTGTACGGGCGATGGCCACGGTATGATTGCGCGGGCCGGTCTGCCGCTGCAGGATCAGGAATTCGTGCAGTTCCACCCGACTGGCATTTTCTCGGCCGGTTGTCTGATCACCGAAGGTGCGCGCGGCGAGGGCGGTTATCTGACCAATTCCGAGGGTGAACGCTTCATGGAGCGCTATGCCCCGACCGCCAAGGACCTGGCGTCGCGTGACGTCGTCAGCCGCGCAATGACAATGGAAATTCGCGATGGCCGCGGTGTCGGCGATGAGCAGGACCACATTCACCTGCATCTGGAACACCTGGGCGGCGATGTGTTGAACAAGCGTCTGCCGGGGATCACCGAAACGGCGCGTATCTTCTCCGGTGTTGATGCGACGAGGGAGCCGATCCCGGTGCTGCCGACGGTGCATTACAATATGGGCGGCATCCCGACCAACCACCGCACAGAGGTATTGAATCCGACCAAAGACGATCCGGATCGTGTTGCTCCCGGATTGATGGCGATCGGCGAATGCGCCTCCGCTTCCGTGCATGGCGCCAACCGTCTGGGGACCAACTCTTTGCTCGATCTTGTCGTGTTCGGCCGCGCCGCGGCACTTCGCGCGGCGGAGATCGTCAAGCCAGGTGCGGCACTGCCGCCGCTCAACACGGCGTCCGCTGACAAAGCCATCGCCCGCTTCGACAAAATCCGCCACGCCGATGGCGAGATTCCGACGGCGCAAATTCGCGGCGAGCTGCAACGGGTCATGCAGAACAATGCCGCCGTGTTCCGTACTTCGGAAGTTCTCAAGGAAGGCGTCGAAAAACTTGATGCCGTCACCGCAAAGATGACGGATGTCAAGGTGCACGACCGCTCACTGATCTGGAATTCGGATCTGGTGGAAACACTGGAACTCACCAACCTGGTCCCGAACGCCGTTTCGACCATGTATTCCGCCGAGGCACGGCACGAAAGCCGTGGTGCGCATGCGCACGAAGATTATCCGGACCGCGACGACGAGAACTGGATGAAGCACTCGTTGGCATGGATCGATGAAAACGGCGGCTGCAAACTCGGCTATCGGCCTGTGCATACCTACACACTGACCGACGAAGTCGAATATATCGAACCCAAGGCGCGGGTCTACTGAGGAAGGTTTGACAGATGGTTGAATTTACACTTCCGGCGAACTCGAAGATCACCGAAGGCAAAACCTTCAAGGCTTCTGGTGGCGGTAATATCAAAACCTTCCGTATCTATCGTTGGGATCCGGACAGTGGCGAAACGCCGCGTATCGACAATTATGAAGTCGAACTCGACAAGTGCGGGCCGATGGTTCTGGATGCACTGATCAAGATCAAGAACGAGATCGATCCGACCCTGACCTTCCGCCGGTCGTGCCGCGAGGGGGTGTGCGGATCTTGCGCGTTCAATATCGACGGCACCAATACGCTGGCTTGCACCAAGTCGATTGACGAAATCAAAGGCGACGTGAAGATTTACCCGTTGCCGCACATGCCGGTGATCAAGGATCTGGTGCCGGACCTGAACGTGCCGTATGCGCAGTATCGTTCCATCGAGCCCTGGTTGCAGGCCGATACGCAGGCCCCGACCGGCGAGCGTCTGCAAAGTCCCGAAGAGCGGGAAAAGCTTGATGGTTTGTGGGAATGCATCCTGTGCTTCTGCTGTCAGACATCATGCCCCAGCTACTGGTGGAACGGCGACCGCTATCTGGGCCCGGCCATTCTGCTCCAGGCTTACCGCTGGATCGCCGACAGCCGTGATGAAGCAACCGGTAAGCGGCTCGACAATCTGGACGATCCGTACCGGCTGTTCCGCTGCCATACCATCATGAACTGCACGAACACCTGCCCCAAGGGTCTGAACCCGGGCAAGGCGATTGCGGAAATCAAAAAGGCACTGGTCCAGCGCCGCTGATCCAATGCCTCGTGTTTTCGTGAAAAGGCGTCGATGTGTATCGGCGCCTTTTTTCATGATTATTCCAGGTCGATTTTGCCGGTGATATCAGTTGAAAGCCCAAGGCTTTCAATCGACAGCGTTACCTTGGCGTCGATGCTTTCATTGCCGGACAGTTTGCCGCTTTCAACGGCCGAGCGGACGGCGGTCTCGATCTCACGCTGTGACGTGACGCCGACATTCTTGAGGAATTTCCTCAGCTGCATGTTGAATACTTCTTCGTTCATGATGCTCTCCCCGTATCTTAGAATGGTTCCATACCGTGCACCGGTAACGGACCTGTCGAGGGACGGAATATTGATCTAGACCGTGCCACGTCCCGGCGACATCCGGTATCCATATATAGGAACCGGCGGCAGGGCCGACAATGACGGAATGAAAACGAAACGGAGCAGAGGCATGTATATCCCGAAATTCTTTGCCGGCGATGATGCGGACATGGCGCGGCGGATCGTTTGCGAAAACGCCTTCGGACTGATGATGACCCTGCCGGACAATGGCGGCGATGCGGATATTTCTCACTTGCCGATGCTGTGGCTTGACGGCGGCGGACCGTCGGGCCGCCTGATCGGGCACGTCGCGCGGGCCAATCCGCATGGTGCCCGTTTCGATGGCAAGGCGGCTTCGGTCGCGGTGTTTTCCGGCCCGCATGCCTATATCTCGCCGAACTGGTATGCGAACGAAAACCTGGTGCCGACATGGAACTACGCTGCCGTACATCTGCATGGCAGGGTCCGGGCGGTTGAAGACGATGCCGCGACGATCGACATTCTCGACACGTTGGTCAGCGCCTTTGAAAATGACGCCACGGGCAACTGGTCGACGGGGCGCCTGGCGGACGGTGTGCTTTCGCGCCAGATCAAGGGGATCATCGCTTTTGAAATGCCGGTGGAGCGGATCGAGACCAAGCTCAAGATGAGCCAGAACCGGAGCCCTGCCGATGTTGCCGGTGTCGTTGAGGCGCTCGGGGGCAGCCCGCATCAGGATGACCGGGCAACGGCAGCGATGATGCAGGCGCTTGCAGCCGGGAAAACCTAGTTACGGAAGGGAATGGTGAGAAGTCCCGTAATTCCCCGATCCTTTGCTTCCCTGAACGATTTGAGACCGATGGTCATGGCATCGTGCCCGTCGCGGGGCTGTGGTGTGTATGTGCCGAACAGCCGGTCCCAAATGGACAGGCAGAAGGCGTAATTGCTGTCGGTTTCCGCCGAATACCAGGAATGGTGCACACGGTGCATGTCAGGCGTGACGACCAGCATCCTGAGAAGCCGGTCCAGTCCCGGCGGCAGTTTCACGTTGGCGTGGTTGAACATCGACGAGGCATTGAGCACGACCTCGAACAGGATCACGGCAACGGCCGGGATTCCCAGCGCCAGAACCATGGCGATCTTGATCAGCAGCGAAAGAATGATCTCGACGGGATGAAAACGGATACCCGTCGTCACGTCGATTTCGGTGTCCGCATGGTGCATCCGGTGAAGACGCCATAGCACCGGCACCTTGTGAAACACCAGATGCTGCACATAGATCGCGAAATCAAGAAAGACGACGCAAAAAGCGATCACCGGCAGCGCCGGCAGTACCGTCATGTTGAACAGACCGACACCATTTTCCGCGGCCCAAAGCGCAGCGGCGGCGGGTGGCAGCGGGATCAGCAGCCGTGCAACCAGTGTGTCGATCACGACAATCCCCAGGTTCGCGGGCCAGCGCTTTCCCCGGCCCAATGACCGATTCCGACGGGGCAAAAGGGCTTCGGCCAGCATCATTACCATCAGCACACCGGCAAAAACACCGATCCGGATCGCCCCTTCGTGTGACAGCAGTTGCTGCATAGCCGGAATTCCTGTTCCAATGCCTTCAAAGTGAGCTTCTATTGTCGGTGTTTCAAGCCATGAGATCGGGTGTTAAAGTCTGCGCCCGCAAAGGAGTGCCCGCATGAACATCAGCCACCTGCTTCAGGACCGCGCCCGTCAGGACCGCCCGTTGCGCGTCGGCCTGATCGGCGCCGGCAAGTTCGGCACGATGTTTCTGTCACAGGTGCGGTTGACGCTGGGCATGCATTTGATGGCAGTTGCTGATCTCGATGTATCGCGGGCGCACTCGGCGCTGCTTGAAACCGGCTGGACCGAAGAACAGATATCGGCAACCTCGTCTGCGAAAGCACTGGCCAAGGGCAGCACTTGGATTACCGATGACGGTGAAGCCCTGATCAATGCCGGCGGTCTGGACGTGGTGATTGAGGCAACAGGCGTGCCCGAGGCCGGAATCCGTCACGCCCTTGCAGCCTTTGAACGCGGCCGTCACGTGGTGATGGTCAATGTCGAAGCGGACGTGCTGGCCGGGCCGCTTCTGAAGCGAAAGGCCGATGCGGCCGGTGTCGTCTATTCCCTGGCCTATGGTGATCAGCCATCACTGATAGCCGAGCAGGTCGACTGGGTCAGGTCGGTCGGACTGGATGTCGTCTGCGCCGGCAAGGGCACGCTCTACATGCCTGAATTTCATGCCTCCACACCGGACACGGTCTGGGATTACTACGGGCTGAGCGCCGAACGGGCGGCAGCCAGCGGCATGAATGCCAAGATGTTCAATTCATTCCTCGACGGGACGAAGTCTGCGATCGAGATGGCGGCCGTCGCCAATGCCTGCGGACTGGATGCACCGGCAGGGGGGTTGTCGTTCCCGCCCTGCAGCCGGTCGCAGCTGGCGTCGAAACTGGTCCCGGCAAGTGCGGGTGGCGTGCTTGAAAGCAAAGGGACGGTTGAGGTCGTTTCCAGCCGGACCCGTGAAGGGATCGATATCCCGGATGATCTGCGATGGGGTGTGTATGTGACTTTCGAAGCGCCCAGCGATTATGTGCAACGCTGTTTCTCGGACTACGGCCTGGTGACGGATGCCAGCGGCTGCTATTCGGCCATGTATCGTCCGTATCATCTGATCGGACTGGAACTCGGCGTCAGCGTTGCCTGGGCCGGGTTGCTGAATATGCCGACAGGGACACCACGGGATTGGCGGGGAGACGTCGTCGCCGTGGCCAAGCGCGATCTGGATGCAGGGGAAGTCCTGGATGGTGAAGGCGGTTTTACGGTCTGGGGCCGATTGATGACGGCGGCGGATTCTCGTGATGCGGATGCAGTCCCGATCGGACTTGCGCATGGCATCACGCTGAAGCATCCGTTGCCGAAGGATGCGGTGATCTGCTGGTCGGATGTGGAAAAACCGCAGGACAGCACGGCTTACCGGACCCGTCGGGAAATGGAAAAGGTGTTCGCCGACACCCTGCCTGCCGCCGCACGCGGTGCGGCCTGAGACGAGCGCGGGGAACCGGATTCGATGTCATCACTGCAGCGTGCCTATCAGGATCTTGTCTCGGCCGGAAAAATCAACGCCGATCCCGCCCAGGAACGGGCCATGGCTCTGCTGAACACGCTGGGCGAAGATCTGCTGAGCTACAGCAACCAGATGGGCAAACAGGGATGGGCGGCGCGGCTTGGGCTGGGTGGCAAGAAACAGAAACCCCCCAAGGGTCTTTATCTCTGGGGCGGTGTCGGCCGCGGCAAATCGATGATCATGGACCTGTTCTTTGATCACGTGCCGATCGAAAACAAGCAACGCGTTCATTTCCACGCTTTCATGCAGGAGGTTCATCGCCGTATTCATGCGTTCCGTGAAGCGCAGAAGGCGGGCAAGGTCTCCGACGGCAAAGACCCGGTGCCGGCGCTGGCGCGGGTTATCTACGAGCGCGCCTGGTTGTTGTGCTTCGATGAGTTCCACGTCACGGACATTGCCGATGCAATGATCCTGGGCCGTTTGTTTGAAGCATTCTTTGATCTCGGAATGGTTGTCGTCACAACCTCGAACCGTCACCCGAAGGATCTCTACAAAGACGGATTGCAGCGCGAACGGTTCCTGCCGTTCATCGATTTGATCCAGAACAGAATGAATGTGTACGAAGTCAGCGCCGTCCGCGACTATCGCCTGGAACGGCTGCAGGGAATGGAGGCGTATGTAACGCCGAATGACGCAAAAGCGTCGAGCAAACTGGAGCAGGACTTTGAAAGTCTGACCATCGGGGCGCAGCCCCGGCCAATGGGGCTCGATGTGAATGGCCGGGTTGTCCAAATCCCGCGCTCCGCTGAGGGGGTTGCGATCATGGATTTTGCAGACATGTGTGCCAAGCCGCTCGGTCCCGGTGATTATCTCGCGGTCGCCAGACGCTTTCACACGGTGATCCTCAAGGATATTCCCAAGTTGGGTCCGCACAACCGCGATGTGGCAAAGCGGTTTGTGACGCTGGTCGATGCATTGTACGAGGCCAAGACCAATCTGATCTGTTCCGCAGCGGTTGCACCGACCGAACTGTATACCGAAGGCGATGGTGCGTTCGAGTTCGAACGCACGGTCTCGCGGCTGATGGAAATGCAATCCGTCGACTACATCTCCCTGCCGCATGAAGACGAAGGTGCACGCGGCGTCGGCTGATACAAGCGCCGCCAACTCGGAAGCCTGTGCGCTCTGAATCCCCATGACCGTCATCAATCTGTCTCAGCTTTGTGACATGCTTCATGCGCGACGCAGATATAATTATGGACCGATAGGTCCGAAATGCGGCTCTATCCTTGCCCTGTTTCCGTAAAGGCGTTACGAATCCAAGGAATGGCCGCGCCAAGCGGCATTTTCATTTCATTTCAAAGCTACGGGAACGAATTCATGGCAAGAAATAAAATCGCACTGATCGGTGCGGGAAATATCGGCGGCACGCTGGCGCATCTGGTTGGCCTCAAGGAACTGGGTGACGTCGTTCTGTTCGACATTGCGGACGGTATTCCGCAGGGCAAGGCGCTGGACATTGCGGAAAGCTCGCCGGTCGAAGGTTTCGATTGTGCCATGTCCGGTTCCAAGAACTATTCCGCGATCAAGGGCGCCGATGTCATTATCGTTACTGCCGGTGTCGCGCGTAAACCGGGTATGAGCCGTGATGATCTGATCGGTATCAATACTAGCGTCATGGAGCAGGTCGGTGCGGGTATCAAGAAATATGCGCCGAAAGCTTTCGTGATCTGCATTACCAACCCGCTCGATGTGATGGTCGGTGTTCTTCGCGATGCCTGCGGACTGCCGCACAACAAGGTCGTCGGTATGGCCGGCGTTCTTGACAGCGCGCGCTTCCAGTACTTCCTGGCCGAAGCGATGAATGTTTCCGTCGAAGACGTTACGGCATTCGTCCTGGGCGGCCACGGTGACACCATGGTGCCGTCCGTGCGCTATTCGACGGTCGCGGGGATTCCGCTGCCGGATCTGATCAAGATGAAATGGATCACCCAGAAGCAGGTCGATGACATTGTTCAGCGGACGCGTATGGGTGGCGGTGAAATCGTCTCGCTTTTGAAAACCGGCTCTGCATTCTATGCGCCGGCATCGTCGGCCATTGCCATGGCGGAGAGCTATCTCAAGGACAAGAAACGCGTCCTGCCGTGCGCCGCATACCTCAAGGGCGAATATGGTGTCAAAGGCATCTATGTCGGTGTGCCGGTCGTGATCGGCGCCAAGGGGGTCGAACGTATTGTCGAGATCAACCTCGATGCATCCGAAAAGGCGATGTTCAAGAAATCGGTGAAGGCGGTCGAGGAGCTGGCCGCCGTCGTCAAGAAAGTCAAAGCCGACGCAAAAAAAGCTGCCGCAAAGAAATAGTCGGATCATTAGGTAACACCGCTCCCGGTGATCCGGGAGCGGACCAGCCGGGGACAGATTTATGAATATTCACGAGTACCAGGGGAAACAGTTGCTCGCCAAGTATGGCGTCGCCGTGCCAAAGGGGCATGTCGCCTATACCGCGGACGAAGCGGCGAAGGCGGCGGAAGACCTGGGCGGCGGAATTTGCGTCGTCAAATCCCAGATTCATGCGGGTGGCCGTGGCGCCGGGCGTTTTCAGGATAATCCCGACGGCAAAGGGGGCGTCCGTGTCTCCAAATCAGTGGATGAAGTCCGCGCCAATGCCGAGGAAATGCTGGGCCATATTCTGGTCACCAAGCAGACCGGACCGGCCGGCAAGGAAGTGAAGCGCCTTTATATCGAGGAAGGCTGCGACATTGCCCGTGAACTTTATCTGGGCATGCTGCTTGATCGTGAAACATCGCGCCTGACCATCATGGCATCGACCGAGGGCGGCATGGAGATCGAGGAAGTCGCCGAAGCGACGCCTGAAAAGATCATCAAGGTCGCCGTGGACCCCGCATCCGGGATCATGCCGTTCCATGCCCGCAAGCTGGCGTTCGGGCTTGGCCTCGAAGGTGCGCAGATCAAATCGGCTTCGAAGTTCATCATGGCGCTGTATCAGGCGTTCAACGACCTCGACTGCTCGATGGTCGAAATCAACCCGCTGGTCGTGACCGGTTCGGGCGACGTTATTGCGCTGGATGCCAAGGTCAACTTCGACGATAACGCGCTGTACCGTCATCCCGACGTCGCCGAAATGCGTGACGAGGACGAGGAAGACCCGGCCGAGCTCGAAGCCGCCAAGCACGAACTAAATTACATCAAGCTCGACGGCACCATCGGCTGCATGGTCAACGGCGCCGGTCTGGCGATGGCAACGATGGACATCATTCAGCTGTACGGCGGTTCGCCGGCTAACTTTCTGGATGTCGGCGGCGGTGCCACCAAGGAACGCGTCACCGAAGCTTTCAAGATCATCCTCGCGGATGCCAATGTTGAAGGCATTCTGGTCAACATCTTCGGCGGTATCATGCGCTGTGACGTGATCGCGGAAGGTGTGGTCGCGGCGGCCAAGGAAGTAAACATTTCGGTGCCGCTGGTCGTGCGCCTTGAAGGCACCAACGTCGAGAAGGGCAAGCAGATCATGGCCGACAGCGGCCTGCCCATCATCTCCGCCGACAACCTCAGCGATGCTGCAGACAAAATTGTCAAAGCCGTGAAGGAGGCCTCCTGATGTCCGTTCTCGTCAATAAAGAAACCAAGGTCATCTGCCAGGGCTTTACCGGCGCGCAGGGGACGTTCCATTCAGAGCAGGCGATTGCCTACGGAACCAAGATGGTCGGCGGCGTGACGCCGGGCAAGGGCGGGACCAAGCACCTCGATCTGCCGGTATTCGATACCGTTGCCGAAGCCGTCGATACGACGGGGGCGAACGTCTCCGTGATCTATGTGCCGCCGCCGTTTGCGGCCGACGCGATTCTCGAAGCCATCGATGCCGGTGTCGAGCTTGCGGTCTGTATTACCGAGGGCATTCCGGTGCTCGACATGGTGCGGGTGAAGCGCGCCCTGGTGAACTCATCGACGCGCCTGATCGGCCCCAACTGTCCGGGCATCATCACGCCCGAGGAATGCAAGATCGGGATCATGCCGGGGCATATTCACCGCAAGGGTTCGGTTGGCATCGTGTCGCGTTCGGGGACGCTGACCTACGAAGCCGTGGCACAGACGACAGCCGTCGGCCTTGGCCAGACCACATGTATCGGGATCGGCGGTGATCCGGTCAACGGCACCAACTTCGTCGATTGCCTGGATATGTTCCTTGCTGACGACGAAACCGAAAGCATCGTGATGATCGGTGAAATCGGCGGTTCCGCCGAGGAAGACGGCGCACAGTTGCTCAAGGACAGCAAGATCAAGAAACCGGTTGTCGGCTTTATTGCCGGTCTGACCGCCCCGCCGGGCCGCCGCATGGGGCATGCCGGTGCGATCATTTCTGGTGGCAAGGGTGGTGCCGGTGACAAGATCGAAGCCATGAAATCCGCGGGCATTCATGTCACCGACAGCCCGGCCGGGATTGGTGAAACGATGCTCAAGGCGCTGGGGAAGTAACGCGCGGATGACTGTCAGTGCCGTGGATATCGACGCGGCGATTTCGTCGCTGACCTGCCTCAAAGGGCGGACCCCGACTTCGGCAGGGGACGAGCTTGATGGGGCGTTCGGCACTTTGCTGCGCAGCGATGAAAGCGGCATCTTCACGGCCTGTTTCCAGGGAAAAAGCGCGTGGGAACGTCATCCGAACGGCGATGAGCTTGTTCAGGTGGTGCAGGGCAGTGCAATGGTGACGATCCTGTTCTCGGGCAAGGAAAACGTTCTCGAGATGACGGCGGGCTCGGCGACCATCGTGCCGCGAGGTGCGTGGCACCGCTTTGATGCGCCTGAAGGCGTCACCGTTATGACCATGACACCGCAACCAACTGAACACTGGCGGGAAGATAGTCCGCCGCCCGGCGCCTGAAGGCCCAGGGTTTAAACTGTAAGGGAGGCGCCTTCGGGCGTTAAGCAGATGGACGGTATGGATCCGACACAGTTTCTGTTTTCCGGCAACCAGGTCTATGTCGCCGAGTTGTACGAGCGTTACCTTGATGACCCGCATTCGGTCGATCACCGCTGGCAGGAATTCTTCGCCAGCCTTGAAGACGATGCCCAGGACCTGCTTGCCGAACGGCGCGGGGCTTCTTGGGCGCCGTCGGATTCCGGAGTGCTTGATCAGGGGGAGCTGGAAACCCTGTCCGAGCAGATGAGTGCCGGACAACAGGTTGCCGGTTCCCGCGCCCAGCAGGCGCCGATGCAGACCAACGGCCGTCAGGTCCGTGATGCGACCCTGGACAGTATCCGGGCCTTGATGCTGATCCGCGCCTATCGTGTGCGCGGCCATCTTCGTGCCAAACTTGACCCGCTCGGCCTTCAGGAACGCGAGGAGCACTCCGAGCTTGATCCGAAGTCCTATGGTTTCCAGGACAAGGACCTCGACCGTCCGATCTTCATCAACTACGTGCTCGGCCTTGAACAGGCGACGATGCGCGAAATCATGCGGGTTCTTGAAAAGACCTACTGCGGTTCGATTGGCGTCGAGTTCATGCACATCCAGGATCCGGACGAAAAGTCCTGGATCCAGGAACGTATCGAACGCATCCGCAACCAGCCCGAATTCACGGTGATGGGCAAAAAGGCGATCCTCAACCGCCTGATCGAAACCGAAGGTTTTGAGAAATTTCTCGACAAGAAATTCACCGGCACCAAGCGTTTCGGCCTTGATGGCGGTGAGAGTCTGGTTCCGGCGATGGAACAGATTTTCAAGCGCGGTTCGCAGCTTGGGGTCGAGGAAATCGTGCTGGGCATGGCACACCGTGGCCGCCTCAACGTTCTGGCGAATGTGATGTCGAAACCGTTCCAGGCCATTTTCCACGAATTCCAGGGCGGCTCGACCAAGCCTGAGGATGTCGGCGGTTCCGGCGATGTAAAATATCACCTGGGTTCGTCCTCCGACCGTGTCTTTGACGGTCGTTCAGTGCACCTGTCGCTGACTGCTAATCCGTCGCACCTCGAATGCGTAAACACGGTCTGTCTCGGCAAGGTGCGGGCCAAGCAGCGCCAGAAGAACGACAGTCAGCGCGAAAAGGTCATGGCGCTTCTGCTGCACGGGGATGCGGCTTTTGCCGGTCAGGGACTGGTGCCGGAAGCGCTCGATCTATCAAATCTGCGTGGCTACAAGACCGGCGGTACGATCCACATCGTCATCAACAACCAGATCGGTTTCACGACGAACCCCAAGCACTCGCGTTCGTCGCCTTACTGCTCGGACGTGGCGAAAACCGTTGCCGCACCGATTTTCCACGTCAATGCGGACGATGTCGAAGCGGTGGTCCACGTCGCCCGCATCGCCACCGAATACCGTCAGAAATTCAAAAAAGACGTTGTCATGGACATGATCTGTTATCGCCGTCATGGCCATAACGAAGGCGATGAGCCGATGTTCACGCAGCCGCTGATGTACAAGAAAATCGCGGCGCATCCGACGACCTGCGAAATTTATGCGCAGAAACTGGTGCGTGAAAACGTCATGACCCAGGATGAGGTCGATAACGAGATCGCTGGTTTCCAGAGTCACCTCGAAGAGGACTTCGAAGTAGCCACCGGCTACAAGGCGAACAAGGCCGATTGGCTTGATGGTGCCTGGGCCGGCCTCTCGGTGGCATCCGGCGAAGACCGCCGCGGTGTAACCGGCGTACCGCTGGAAAGACTGCTTGAGGTCGGTGCGGGCCTGACCCGTGTGCCGGACAACTTCAATCTGAACTCGAAGATCGCACGCCAGCTTGAAGCCAAGCAGAAGATGATCACAACCGGCGAGGGAATTGACTGGGCTACCGGTGAAGCGCTTGCGTTCGGCACGCTTTTGCTCGAAGGGCATCCGGTGCGTCTTTCCGGTCAGGATTCCGAACGCGGGACGTTCTCGCAGCGCCACTCGGTGCTGATTGATCAGGCCAACGAGAACCGACACACGCCGCTGAACAACCTTCGTTTCGGTCAGGCCCCTTATGAAGTGCTGAACAGTCCGCTTTCCGAAGCCGGGGTTCTCGGGTTTGAATACGGCTATTCGCTGGCGGAACCGGGCATGCTCGTCCTCTGGGAAGCGCAGTTCGGGGATTTTGCCAACGGCGCACAGGTCATCATCGACCAGTTCATCTCGTCAGGTGAAGCCAAATGGCTGCGCATGTCGGGCCTCGTCATGCTGTTGCCGCACGGTTATGAAGGGCAGGGACCGGAGCATTCATCGGCCCGGCTGGAGCGTTATCTGCAGCTATGTGCCGAAGACAACATGCAGGTCTGCAACTGCAGCACGCCGGCCAACTATTTCCACGTGCTGCGCCGCCAGATCCACCGTGATTTCCGCAAGCCTCTGATCCTGATGACGCCGAAGTCGCTGCTGCGGCACAAGCGCGCGGTTTCCAGGCTCGAGGAAATGGGCGAAGGCACCAGCTTCCATCGTGTCCTGTGGGATGAAGGCGAGTTTGTGGCCGACAGTAAAATCCGTCAGGTCGTGCTGTGTTCGGGCAAGGTTTATTACGACATTGCCGAAGAGCGCGATAAACGCGGCATCAAGGATGTCTACATTCTGAGGGTCGAGCAGCTCTATCCGTATCCGGAGAAGGCACTCGAAAAAGAACTCAAACGGTTCCCGAACGCCAAGATCGTCTGGTGCCAGGAAGAACCGCGCAATATGGGTAGCTGGACCTACATTCGTGAACCGCTCGAAGATCATCTGCGGAGTATGGGGCATGGCGAGACGGCGGTGCGTTACAGCGGCCGGGCTGCAGCCGCTGCGCCGGCGACGGGACTTGCCAAAAAGCATGCCCTCGAGCAGGCGGCCCTTGTCGACGATGCGCTGACGATTGAAGGCGGGTCGGCCAAGATCGTGGTAGCCCGCAAGGTGAAGACGTCGGCAAAACCGGCACAGAAGAAGGCGCCGGCTAAAAAGGCGGTTTCCAAGAAGGCTGCCCCGAAGAAAGCGGCAAAGAAACCTGCGGCCAAAAAGACTTCGGCCAAATCGACGTCACGGCGTTAAGCGCTAGGCGGACATCCAGGATCAAGTATCAAGGAAAAGACAAATGACCGTTGAAATCAAAGTCCCGACGCTCGGTGAATCCGTTTCTGAAGCCACCGTTGCCAAATGGTTCAAGCAACCGGGTGAAGCTGTCGCCAAGGACGAGGCCGTCTGTGAACTTGAAACCGACAAGGTGACAATCGAGGTGAACTCACCCGAAGCCGGAGCGTTGAAGGAAATCGTCGCTGCCGAAGGCTCGGATGTCGGTGTCGGCGCCGTGCTGGCTATTCTGGATGCGGGGGCTGAGGGGGCCGCTGCATCGCCGCCGCCCGCTGCGGAGGAAAAGAAAGAGGAAGCACCGAAAGAAGCACCGAAGCAGGAGGCGCCTGCCGCATCTCCGCCACCGCCACCGCCGCCGCCCGCAGCAGCGCCTGCGCCCGCAGCAGCGCCTGCGCCCGCTCCGGCGCAGGCTTCGCGTCCGCCGTTGTCGCCGGCTGTCCGCAAGCTGGTTGATGATAATGAGCTCGACCCGTCACTGATCAAAGGTACCGGTCCGGATGGCCGCCTGACCAAGGGCGATGTCATGGATGCGATTTCGGCCGGTTCCGCAAAACGGCGGAGCGCACCGGCCGCCGGCGCTGTTCAATCCTCGCTGGGCTTTACGCCATCATCCGAACTGCCGCCACGGCCCGACGATCCGCGCGAAGAACGCGTCAAGATGACCAAGCTCCGCAAGGTCATCGCCGGCCGCCTCAAGCAGGCACAGAACACGGCCGCCATGCTGACGACCTGGAACGAGGTCGATATGGGCGCCGCCATGGATCTGCGGTCCGAGTACAAGGACAATTTCGAAAAGAAACACGGCGTGCGTCTCGGCTTCATGTCGTTTTTCGTCCGCGCCGCGTGCATTGCCCTCAAGGAATGGCCGGCCATCAATGCCGAAATCTACGGCGAGGAACTGATTTATAAAAATTACTACAACATCGGCGTTGCTGTCGGCACACCGCAGGGTCTCGTCGTGCCGGTGCTGAAAAATGCCGATGAAATGCGCTTTGCCGAAATCGAAGGCACGATCTCGGATTTCGGCCGGCGTGCACGTGACGGCAAGCTGGGCATGGACGAGATGATGGGCGGCACGTTCACCATTTCCAATGGTGGTGTGTTCGGCTCGCTCAACTCGATGCCGATCCTCAACGTCCCGCAATCGGCAATTCTGGGCATGCACAAGATTCAGAAGCGTCCGATGGCAGTCGGCGACAAAGTCGAAATCCGACCGATGATGTATCTGGCGCTTAGCTACGATCACCGCATCGTCGATGGCCGCGAGGCGGTCTCGTTCCTGGTCCGCATGAAGGATCTGATCGAAGACCCGCAACGGATCATGCTGGACGTTTAATCTATTGAGCGTCATTCCCGCGATGTCGGGAATCCAGGCGTGACGAGCGCACGGGCCTCCGCCTTCGCGGGGGTGACGGGGAAGGGAGAAGAAATCATGAGCGAGACATATGATGTCGTGATCGTCGGCGGCGGGCCGGGTGGCTATGTGGCGGCGATCCGCGCGGCACAACTCGGCATGAAAACGGCTGTCGTCGAAAAGCGCGGCAAACTGGGCGGTACATGCCTCAACGTCGGCTGCATTCCATCGAAAGCGCTTTTGCAGTCGTCTCACCATTACGAAATGGCGGGTCATGAGTTCGCCGCGCACGGCATCAAGGCGCAGGTATCGCTCGACCTCAAGACCATGCTGGGCCGCAAGAACAAGGTTGTAGACGAGCTGACCGGTGGCATCGAATTTCTGATGAAGAAGAACAAGATCGACTACATTGTCGGCACAGGCGTCATTACCAAGGCCGGTGAAGTGTCCGTGACACCCGCCAAGAAAGGCGATAAGAAACAGACGCTGGCAACCAAGAATATCATCGTCGCTACCGGTTCGGAAACGACCCCGCTCAAGGGTGTCGATATCGATGAGAAGCAGATCGTGTCATCGACCGGTGCGCTTGATCTGCAGAAAGTGCCGAAGTCGATGGTCGTCATCGGCGCGGGCGTGATCGGGCTGGAACTCGGGTCCGTCTGGCGGCGTTTGGGTGCAGAGGTCACCGTCGTCGAATTCCTCGATGTTGCGCTGCCGGGTATGGATGGCGAAGTCTCGAAGCAGATGAAGCGTATCCTCGACAAGCAGGGGATGAAATTCAAGATGAAGACCAAGGTGACCGGCGCCAAGAAAGACAAGTCGGGTGTCACTTTGACGATGGAACCCGCCGACGGCGGTAAGTCGGAAACGCTCAAGGCCGACGTCGTACTCGTCGCCATCGGTCGCCGTCCCTATGTCGAAGGTCTAGGTCTCGACAAGGCCGGTGTCGAAATGACGGACCGCGGCTTCGTCAAGGTAGACGCTGATTTCCAGACCAATGTCCCGGGAATTTTTGCCATCGGCGATGTGATCGGCGGGGCCATGCTGGCCCACAAGGCCGAGGACGAAGGCGTTGTCTGCGCAGAGATCATGGCCGGTCAGACCGGGCATATCGATTACGGCTCGATCCCGGGCATCGTCTACACCCATCCCGAAGTGGCTGCGGTCGGCAAGACTGAAGAACAGCTCAAGAAAGATGGCGTGAAATATAATTCCGGCAAGTTCCCGTTCTCCGCCAACTCCCGTGCCCGCAGCAACGGGGATGCGGACGGCTTCGTGAAAATTCTCGCCGATGCGGAAACGGATCGCGTGCTGGGTTGTCACATTATCGGCCCGCAGGGCGGCGACCTGATTCAGGAAGTAGTCAACGTCATGGAATTCGGCGGGTCAGCCGAAGACATTGCACGTATCTGCCACGGTCACCCGGGGCTTCCCGAAGCGGTCAAGGAAGCCGCCTTGGGCGTCGGCGGCCGGGCGATACATATCTGAGCTGAACCCTCTCCCTTGGGAGAGGGTGGCGCCACAGGCGCCGGGTGAGGGGCTTCGTCCCTCCGTCCTTCATTTGCCGTACAGTCCCCTCATCCTATCCTTCTCCCCAGGGAGAAGGGACACGTGCGTGGTGAGCTCTTTAATATATATTTCGATAATTCTAGAAATATAGTTGCAATAGGCCGCAGTCGGGTTTAAATACACACCATGGAAGAGATAACCGCCGCTGATTGTTTTGCCGCCCTCGGCCATCCGACGCGCCTCGGTATATACCGGGCGCTGGTGCGGGCCGGTGACAATGGGGCGCCGGTCGGCATGCTGCAGGAAGCCCTGGGTGTGCCGGCATCGACGCTGACCCATCATATCCAGACGCTGGCACGTGCCGGACTGGTGAAGCAGGAGCGCGACGGCCGGGTGCTGACCACGCGCGCCGATTACGAGCAGATGCGGGGTCTTCTCGATTTTCTGACCGATGACTGCTGTCAGGGTCTGGGCGATTTATTCAAGGACGACGCGGCATGAGTGAGAGCATTATCAAGATCGAAGACCCCCAGCCTGCCGCATCGACATGCTGTGGCGGTGCGGCAGCGAAGGCGGACGACAGTCTGTTCACCCGCGGTCTCATTGCGGTCCGCAACAACATGGCCTGGACCGTGACCGGCGCTGCGTTTCTTTTGCTTCTGGTGTTGGACACCTCGCAGGCACCGGACAGTCTTCGTTTCGTCGGTCGGAACCTGATCGAAATTGCACCGTTCCTGGGGTTGGCTATCGGTCTTGCGGCATACGCCAAGGCAAGCGGTGCCGACAGCCTGATCGCACGCGTATTTTCCGGAAACCTCGGCGTGATGATCGTCTTTGCCGCAATGTTCGGTGGGCTTTCACCGTTCTGTTCGTGTGGCGTCATTCCGCTCATCGCGGCGCTGCTGTCCATGGGGGTGCCGTTGCCGGCGGTGATGGCTTTCTGGCTGGCCTCGCCGGTCATGGACCCGTCGATGTTCGTGCTGACCGCAGCAACCCTGGGCACGCCGTTTGCCATTGCCAAGACGGCTGCTGCCGTCGGTATCGGTCTGATGGGCGGCTACGTCACCTGGGCCATGCAGAGCAATGGCTGGCTGGCCAATCCGTTACGCGACGGCGTCGGTAACGGTGGTTGCGGTGCTTCGAGTATTCGTGCGCCGAAACCGGTCGTGTGGAAATTCTGGTCTGAGCAGAAGCGGACCGAGAGCTTCGGCAAGGAAGCCCTTTCGTCGGCCCTGTTCCTCGGGAAATGGCTGACCATCGCGTTCTTCGTCGAAAGCCTGATGTTGACCTACGTGCCCGCCGACGCCATTGCCGAGGTGCTCGGCACCGGCAGCAACTGGGCGATCCCGACGGCGGTTCTGGTCGGTGTGCCGGCGTATCTGAATGGATATGCGGCTTTGCCGCTGGTCGACGGACTGATCGACATGGGGGTTAGCCCGGGCGCCGGTATGGCGTTCCTGGTTGCGGGCGGCATTACGTCGATCCCTGCCGCCATCGCGGTGTTTGCGCTGGTCAAGCGGCCGGTGTTCTTTCTCTACATTGCTCTGGCATTGACCGGTGGCACACTGGCGGGTATCGGATATCAACTCTTTGCTGCCTGATCCGCATACCTGACTGGAGAGCGCAATGACGGCGCGCCGCGCAATCACCTTCCTCGCGATTGGCGAGACCATTTACTGGGCCGGTCTGTATTACATTTTTGCAGCCCTTCTCGTGCAGTGGGAAGCGGCTGAAGCCTGGCCGAAAACGGCCATCACGGCGGCGTTTACGGGGGCCATCCTGATGGCTGCCTTTTTCGCCCCGGTCGCCGGGCGTCTTGTCGACAGGGGGCTGGGCCCGCAGGTGCTGTCCTTCGCCGCGTTGACGGCCGCTTTGCTGGTGGCTGTCTTGCCCTTCGCAACCTCGGTCTGGATGTTCGGTGCGATCTGGCTTGGTGTCGGCGCGTGTCTGGGCGGGTGTCTGTACGAAACATGTTTTTCCCTGATTACCCGGACCCGGGGGGATGGGGCACGGCGCGATATCACGCTGGTGACGCTTGTCGCAGGTTTTGCTGGAACGGTTTCATTCCCGCTCAGCAATGCCATCGCTGACGCCTTCGGCTGGCATGCTGCCGCGTGGACGATGGCTTCGCTTGTGATCTTTGTCGGTGTTCCGCTGGTCTGGACATCGTCGCGCTTTCTGGAGAATGAATATCAGAAGGCAAACGCGGCCCTTGCCGCCTCGCAGCCGGAGGACGAAAAGCCGGCATTCAATATGCGGGCGGTCCTGAAGAAACCGGCATTCTGGCTTCTGGCGCTGGGCTTCGCGATACTTGGCGGCAACCACGGGGTTCTCATCAACCATATTCTGCCGGTTCTGACGGACCGGGGCCTGTCACCGGATGCGGCGGTACTGGCAGCATCCATGATCGGACCAATGCAGGTCGCCGGGCGGCTTGCCATGATGGCGGCGGAGCGCCGGGTCAGCAGCCACGCCATTGCGACGGCGTGTTTTGCCGGCGTGGCATGTGCCGGAACGGCACTTTATTTTTCAAGCGTGGTGCCCGGGCTGGTTGCGGTCTTCGTTATTCTTCAGGGCAGCGGCCATGGCGTCAGCAGCATCATGCGGCCGGTGATCACCAAGGAAATTCTCGGCACCCGAAATTTCGGCGCCATCAGCGGGGCGGTTGCCGTACCGTACCTGATTGCCTGGGCCATGGCCCCGGTCGCAGGCTCTTTGCTCTGGGAAGCCGGCGGTTACGATCTGGCAATTTTGGTGGTGATCTGCCTGGCGCTGGTTGGCCTTGTTTTGTACAGGGCTGCGCTTCGGTTCGCGCCTTAGCTGCGCCGCCGGGCGCGGGGATGCGCCGCCGCATGGATTTCCATAAGCCGTTCGCCATCGACTTCGGTATAGCGTTGCGTCGTCGACAGGGACGCGTGCCCCAGCAATTCCTGAATGGTCCTGAGATCGCCGCCGCCAGATAACAGGTGTGTCGCGAAGCTGTGGCGGAGCGCATGCGGTGTTGCCGTTTCGGTCAGCCCCAGAACGGCACGCACACCGCGCATGGCGCGTTGCGCCAGGGCCGGATTCAGGCGCTTACCCCGTGCGCCGACGAACAATGGTCCGTCTTCGCCGGTGTCAAAAGGACAGACGGCAAGATAACTCTCGATTTCCCGGGCCACGAATTTCAGCATCGGCACGATACGCTGCTTGTTGCCCTTGCCGGTAATGACGATCCGTTCCAGCCCGGCCACGTCGCACCGGTTGAGCGAAATCGCTTCCCCGATCCTGAGACCGCATCCGTACAGGAGGGCGAAAAGCGCCCGGTCACGTTTCCCGTACCACGGTTCACGAGCAATGTCCTCTGCCGCATCAAGTGTTTCGAACGCATCCTCGACGCTCAACGGTTTCGGCACGGATTTGGGCAGGCGCGGCATTTCGGCATTGCTGATTGCCGCATTGGTACAGATGCCGCGCTTGTCGAAAAAAGAAAACAGGCTTTTCAGGGCGCTCAGGCCCCGCGCCATGGATGTGGGGGTCAGGCCGTCGGCCTGGCGTTCGGCCTGAAAGGCCCAAAGCTCACTGCGGCCCATTTCCTGAAGATCGTCGATGCCGGGCGCATAACCGAAGTGCCGGTCAAGAAACCGCATGAAAACGGTGATATCGGTGCAGTAGCTTTCAACGGTCTTTTCGGACAGCCGGCGTTCGTGGCGCAACCAGGAAACCCAGTCTTCAAGCGCCGAGGCAACGGCTGGCTGGACCGGTAATCCGATCAAGGGTGCTCGCCGGAAAGCCGCATCACGGAGGCTTCAATGACGCGGGCCAGGAAAGAAAACAGTTCCGTGCCCTGACCCGGTGCAAAGGTGTTGTCGCGTGCGCCCAGGGCAATCAGGCCGTTCGGCATGGAAACCGAAGGTTTGATCCGCGCAATAGCTGCGGATTTGACAAGCCCGGCAGCACTTCCGAAGACGACACCGTCGTCCCAGAATTCACGGTACAGCTGTACGTCCTGATCGGCACCGATGATGGCGTCGACGGTCCCCGGCGGCAGGGTGCGCAGATGTTCGCTCAGGATCGTGACATTGGCATGGGTCGACGGCTCGAATCCGACAGCAGCAACATCGACATCAAGAAGGATCGGTAGATCATCGGAAATGATGCGGTACAACTGCTCCAGCGTACTCGCATGCAGCATCGCCAGAATGGACGCATGGGTCCGTGTCTGGATCGACATGTTGGAGCGGCTGGTTTCGATGACATCCTGGGCACAGGTGCGAAGCTCATCGATCTCACTGTCACGGCGCTGCAACTGATAGCGCTGGAAATCCACGACGCCGCCGGTAACGAACCGGTCCGGCAATTCGACGCAGTCCAGAACATCGGGATGCTCTATAAAGAATGTCGGGTTGCGCATCAGGAACACAGCAACGTCGTCAGGGCTCAAAGCCACCCCGTCGGTATCGTCGGCGTCCAGGACGTCGGTGATTTTTCCACTCATAGCCTTCTCCCAGTGAAAGCTTTAATACGCGAATCGTTTCATTATACCGGCTTTCGCCTTAATACATAAGAAATGCACGATGAACGTTTCATTGAAGTTAACGGCAACCCTGAACCGGCCGGTTTTCGAACCGGCGACAGGATTGCCGTTCTGCTGCCGCTGCCGCTGGCGGGGCCATATGATTATCTGATAGGTGCAGACGCTGATTATCGTGTCGGCGATATCGTCGATGTACCCTTGGGTGCCCGCCGGGCCACGGGTGTGGTCTGGGGAAATGGGACAGGCGAGGTGGATCCGGCGAAGCTGCGCGAGGTTTACGGCCGCCGGGATGTGCCCCCGATGTGTCCGGCTTTGGTTCAACTGGTCGACTGGGTTGCCAGATATACCCTCTATCCGCAGGGTGCGGTGCTTCGGATGGCCTTGAGCGTGCCCGACGCGCTGGACCCGCCGAAACCGACGACGGCCTATGCCCTGGCAGATCAACCGCCGGAATTCCGCAGCACCAGGGCCCGGGACCGGGTGATTGCGTTCCTGAAGGATAATCCGCCGCTGTCGGCGGCAGACATCGCACGTGAAGCAGGGTGCGGTGCCTCCGTTATCAAAGGTCTTGCGGATGCGGGGGTGCTGGCAACCGTCAAGATTCATCCGGATAGTGACTGGCCGATCCCCGATCCTGACCGCGCGGGGGTCTCGCTGAGCGCGGCGCAAGCCGGCGCCGCCGATGTGCTGTGCGATGCCGTCGGCAACGGATTCGGAGTCACGCTGATCGACGGCGTTCCCGGTTCCGGGAAAACCGAGGTCTATTTTGAGGCCGTGGCCAAGGCGTTGTCGGAGGGACGGCAAATACTTGTGATGCTGCCGGAAATTGCGCTTGGTGCGCAGTGGCTGGCGCGGTTTGAAGCCCGCTTCGGGACAACCCCCGCAATGTGGCATTCGGAGCTGACCATGGCCAGACGCCGCGATACCTGGCGGGCGGTGGCGAATGGTGACGTCCGGGTTGTGGTCGGCGCCCGCTCGGCGCTGTTCCTGCCGTTCCGTGAACTGGGCCTGATCGTCGTTGACGAAGAGCACGACAGCTCCTTCAAGCAGGAAGAAGGAGTCGTCTATCATGCCCGTGACATGGCGGTGGTCCGGGGTCAGCTTGAGAACATTCCTGTCGTGCTGGTATCGGCGACACCGTCCCTGGAAAGTGTGACCAACGTCCGGCGCGGACGTTATCAGGAAGTGACACTGCCGGCCCGCCACGGCGGTGCCGATCTCGCCGGGGTGTCGGTCATCGACATGCGCAAGGACGGCCCGGCACGGGGACGATGGCTGTCGCCGATGCTGGCCGAAGCGCTGGCCGAGACCTTCGAGGCGGGGGACCAGGCGATGCTGTTTCTGAACCGCCGTGGCTATGCCCCCCTGACATTATGCCGGACCTGCGGGCATCGCCTGCAATGTCCGCGCTGTACGGCGTGGCTGGTGGAACATCGCCTGATCGGACGGCTGCAGTGTCATCATTGCGGGTTCCAGACCAAGCCGCCGGAACAATGCCCAAACTGCGAGGACACCGAATCGCTGGTGCCTTGCGGCCCCGGAGTCGAACGTCTGGCGGAGGAAATCCAGCTGCTGTTCCCCGAAGTCCGGACGATGATCGCCGCCAGCGACATGGTGCACGGGCCGAAGCAGGCCGCCGAACTGGTGCGCATGATCGAGGAAAAGGAAATCGATCTGGTGATCGGTACACAGATTGTCGCCAAGGGATACCATTTTCCAGGCCTGACGCTGGTTGGTGTCGTGGATGCGGATCTCGGCCTGTCCGGGGGGGAGTTCCGGGCCGCGGAAAAGACGTTTCAGCTTTTGTATCAGGTTGCCGGCCGTGCCGGGCGCGGAGACCGGCCGGGGCGAGTGTTTCTGCAGACCTATATGCCGGATCATGCGGTGATGCAGGCCATGGCGGATGGAGATCGTGATGCATTCATCAAGGCTGAAAGCGCGGCCCGCGAAGCGGCGCATATGCCGCCGTTCGGCAAGCTGGTTGCCCTGATCGTGTCCGGACGTGACGAATCCGATGTCGACAGCACGGCCGCCGGCCTTGCCCGGGCGGCACCCCGGGCGGATGGAATCCGGGTTCTTGGCCCGGCGCCGGCACCGATGGCGCTTTTGCGGGGAAAGCACAGGCGCAGGCTTTTGTTGTCGGCCCCGAAAGGAACGAATCCGCAAAGTCTGGTCCGTAACTGGATCGATCGGGCACGCCTTTCCAGGAAAGTGCGCGTGCAGGTCGATGTCGATCCGGTGTCGTTCTTTTAGGGTGAATTGAGGGTTTTTTCCGGGAAACCGGATTTTTTCTGATCGTGCTGTGGAATTCTTACGGTAAATGATTGAAAACAAATACGGTTCTGCGGCGCAAAAAAGCGCATTTAGCCGGGTTGCACAGCCGTAATCAGTATGATACCTGTTCCCCCGCTTTCGCAGGGTTACCTTGCGAGACCGGGGATTGTCGTGGGGTTGGCGTAAGCTGGGCCTGCGGCGCGTCAGAAGCACTAAAACAACGGGCTGATTAAGGCCTAACGAGAGGATTTTCCCAGGTGGCAGCGGATAGTTCGGGCGCGACCGGGTTGGCAGGTCGGTATGCGACGGCACTCTTTGAGTTGGCCGAGTACGACAAGCAACTCGATGAAGTCGCCAGTGATCTCCAGCAGTTGGGGGCGATGATCGACGACAGCAACGATCTCGCACGCCTTATCAAGTCGCCGGTCATATCCCGCGACGATCAGATCAAGGCCATGGACGCGATCAGCGATCAGGCCGGTTTCTCTACACTTACCAAGAATTTTGTCGGCGTTGTGGCGGAAAACCGTCGTTTGTTCGCGCTTGCCGGCATGATCAAGGCGTATCAGACCCTGCTCGCGACGAGCCGGGGCGAAGTGAATGCCGAGGTGGTCTCTGCCAAGGCATTGACCGAAGCCCAACTCGCCGGCATCGAAGATGCGCTGAAAAAAGCGATCGGCTCCAAAGTTCAGGTTGACCAGAAAGTCGACGAGACGCTGCTTGGCGGTCTTGTTGTCCGGGTCGGATCGCGAATGGTCGATAACTCATTGAAAACCAAACTGCAGAAAATGCGCCTCGCCATGAAAGGGATTGGCTGATGCAAATCAAAGCCGCAGAGATTTCCAACATCCTCAAGAAGCAGATCAAGGACTTCGGGAATGAAGCCGAAGTCGCCGAAGTCGGTCAGGTTCTGACCGTCGGTGACGGTATCGCCCGTGTTTACGGTCTCGACAAAGTGCAGGCCGGTGAGCTCGTCGAGTTCCCGGGCGGCATCAAGGGGATGGCACTGAACCTCGAAACCGACAACGTCGGTATCGTTATTTTCGGCGATGACCGCTCCATCAAGGAAGGCGATACCGTCAAACGGACCGGCGACATCGTCGACGTGCCGGTCGGTAAAGGTCTGCTGGGCCGCGTCGTCGACGCACTCGGCAACCCGATCGACGGCAAGGGTGAGATTGATGCGACCGAGCGTGCGCTCGTCGAAGTCAAGGCGCCCGGCATTATCCCGCGTAAATCGGTTCACGAACCGATGCAGACCGGCCTCAAGGCAATCGACTCGCTGATCCCGGTTGGCCGCGGCCAGCGCGAATTGATCATCGGTGACCGTCAGACCGGTAAAACGGCCGTCATCATCGACACCATCCTCAACCAGAAATCGGTCAACGACGCGACCGACGACGACTCCAAGAAGCTGTACTGCATCTATGTCGCCGTCGGCCAGAAGCGCTCCACCGTTGCGCAGCTGGTCAAGACGCTGGAAGACTTCGGCGCGCTCGAATATTCCGTGGTTGTCGCCGCAACGGCATCCGATCCGGCGCCGCTGCAGTTCCTCGCACCGTATGCCGGTTGCGCCATGGGCGAATACTTCCGCGACAACGGCATGCACGCAGTTATCTTCTACGATGACCTTTCCAAGCAGGCTGTTGCCTATCGTCAGATGTCCCTGCTGCTTCGCCGTCCGCCGGGCCGTGAAGCTTATCCGGGTGACGTTTTCTATCTTCACTCACGCCTTCTCGAACGCGCCGCGAAGATGGGTGATGCCGCCGGTGCCGGTTCGCTGACCGCGCTGCCGGTTATTGAAACCCAGGCGGGTGACGTGTCGGCATATATTCCGACCAACGTGATCTCGATCACCGATGGCCAAATCTTCCTGGAAACGGATCTGTTCTTCAAGGGCATCCGCCCGGCGGTGAACGTTGGTCTGTCGGTGTCGCGTGTTGGTTCCGCAGCACAGATCAAGGCGATGAAACAGGTCGCCGGCTCGATCAAGCTGGAACTGGCCCAGTACCGTGAAATGGAAGCCTTCGCGCAGTTCGCCTCCGATCTGGACGCGTCGACGCAGAAGCTTCTGGCCCGCGGTTCGCGCCTGACCGAACTCCTCAAGCAGCGTCAGTATCAGCCGTTGCCGGTAGAACAGCAGGTCGTCGCTATCTACGCCGGTGTGGAAGGCTATCTCGATGGTATCAATCTGAACAGGGTGACGGAATTCGAACAGCGCTGGCTCGACGAAGTTCGTGACAAGGGTGCCGACATTCTCACGACGATCCGTGAGGAAGGTGCGCTTTCCGACGGTACCAAGGAAAAACTGAACAAAATGCTCGACGAGTTCACGAAGAACTTCTCGTAAGCTGACGGATAAGGACCGGGTAGACGCCACATGGCTAATCTGAAGGACCTGAAAGGCCGGATCTCCAGCGTCAAAAAGACGCAGAAGATCACGAGCGCGATGAAGATGGTGGCGGCTGCCAAGCTGCGCCGGGCACAGGAAGGCGCCGAGCGTGCGCGTCCGTATGCCGAGCGTATGCATCGCATTCTGACCTCCATCGCCAAGAGCGTCGGTGACACCGAAGGCGCGCCGAAAATGCTGGCGGGCACAGGTGGAAATCGTCAGCTGTATGTGGTCTGTGCATCGGACCGCGGTCTGTGCGGCGGTTTCAACGGCTCGATCGTGCGTGAAACGCGCAAGCGTCTGCGTGACTGTGCGCAGAAGGGGATCGAGTTCAAGATCGTGACCGTCGGCAGCAAAAGCCGCGACCTGCTGCGCCGTGAATTCGGTGACAAGATCGTTGCAAGTTTCACCGACATCGGCCGCCGCGGCGTTGAATTCGACGAGGCGGTAGAGGTTGCGGATAAAGTTACGGAATTGTTTGAAGCCGGTGAGTTTGATATCTGCACCGTGATCTACAACAAATTCCAGTCCGCCATCAGCCAGATCGTGACCCCGCAGCAGCTTATTCCGTTCGCTCTGGATGAAGCTGAAGAAGAAGGCGAGGAAGAAACGCAATCCGGCGGAGCCCGCGCGGTTTACATTTTCGAGCCGGAAGAAGAAGAGATTCTCGAAGACCTGCTGCCGAGAAACATCGCAACGCAGATCTTCCAGGCGCTGCTTGAGAATTCGGCTTCCGAGCACGGTGCACGGATGACCGCAATGGACAATGCAACGCGGAATGCAGGCGACATGATCGATAACCTGACGATGACCTATAACCGGACACGTCAGGCTGTGATTACCAAGGAACTGATTGAAATCATCTCGGGCGCGGAAGCGCTCTGATAACCCAGAGGCCGTAAGGCAACGGAGCTAAACGATGGCAAATAACGTCGGTAAAATTACCCAAGTCATGGGCGCGGTTGTGGACGTACAGTTCGAAGGTGAACTGCCGGCGATCCTGAACGCACTTCATGTCCAAAACCAGGACAAGCTACTGGTTCTTGAAGTGGCTCAGCACCTTGGTGAGAGCATGGTCCGTACCATCGCCATGGACTCGACTGAAGGTCTTCAGCGCGGTCTGGAAGCAACGGATACCGGGGAAGCCATTTCAGTGCCGGTTGGTCCCGAAACGCTTGGCCGCATCATCAACGTCATCGGCGAGCCGATCGACGAACGTGGTGAAGTGAAAACCAAAAAGCGCGCACCCATTCACGCCGCTGCGCCCGCATTCGTCGATCAGTCGACGGAAACGGAAATTCTGACCACCGGCATCAAGGTCGTCGATCTGATCGCCCCGTACGCCAAGGGTGGTAAGATTGGTCTGTTCGGCGGTGCCGGTGTCGGCAAGACGGTTCTGATCATGGAACTGATCAACAACGTCGCCAAAGGCCACGGTGGTTACTCCGTGTTTGCCGGTGTCGGCGAACGTACCCGCGAAGGGAACGACCTCTATCACGAAATGATCGAATCCGGGGTTATTGACCTCGAAGGCGACAATTCCAAAGCCGCCCTGGTGTACGGTCAGATGAACGAACCGCCCGGTGCCCGTGCCCGCGTCGCGCTGACCGGTCTGACCCAGGCCGAATATTTCCGCGATGAAGAAGGCCAGGACGTGCTGTTCTTCGTTGATAACATCTTCCGCTTTACCCAGGCCGGTTCGGAAGTGTCGGCGCTGCTCGGTCGTATCCCGTCAGCCGTGGGTTATCAGCCGACCCTGGCGACCGACATGGGGAACATGCAGGAACGTATTACGTCGACCAACAAGGGTTCGATCACGTCCGTGCAGGCCATCTACGTGCCTGCCGATGACTTGACCGACCCCGCACCGGCAACCTCGTTTGCGCACCTTGATGCGACGACCGTTCTGTCGCGTCAGATCGCAGAACTTGGTATTTATCCGGCCGTTGACCCGCTCGACAGTAACTCGCGTATTCTTGATCCGCGGATCATCGGTGACGAGCATTATGGTGTCGCGACCCAGGTCCAGCAGACGCTGCAGTCCTACAAGAACCTGCAGGACATCATTGCCATTCTGGGTATGGATGAACTGTCGGAAGAAGATAAGCTGACCGTTGCCCGTGCCCGTAAAATCCAGCGCTTCATGTCGCAGCCGTTCCATGTTGCCGAAGTGTTTACCGGTACGCCGGGCGTTCTGGTCTCGCTGGAAGACACCATCAAGGGCTTCAAGGGTATCGTCGAAGGTGATTACGACCACCTGCCGGAAGCGGCATTCTATATGGTCGGCACCATCGAAGAAGCCACCGAAAAAGCCAAGAAGATGGCTGCCGAAGCCGCTTAAGCGTTTCCGAAGGAGCGATAAATGGCCGATACGGTCGAATTTGAACTGGTCTCTCCGTCCCGGCTCCTCAAATCGGAGCCGGTGGAAATGGTTGTCGTACCGGGTGCCGAGGGTGATGTCGGTATCCTGCCGAACCACTCGCCGTTGATCTGCACGGTGCGTCCGGGTGTCATCAAGGTATTCGAGGGCGGCAAGGTCACCGAGGAAATCTTTGTCGCCGGCGGTTTCTGTGAAGTGTCGCCGGAACGCTGCACCGTGCTGGCCGAAGAAGCCGTCATGGTCGCTGACATCGATGCCGGTGAAGCCCGCGAACGGTTAAGCGCGGCCGAGAAAGCACTCGCCGACGCTGCTGATGACGGCAAGGACAAAGCCGAAGATGAACGACGTATCGCCGAAGCGATGGTGGCCGCCGCCGCGACGGCCTGACCCGTTTTCGGAACGGAATTTTTAAAAACGCGGTGCTTCGGTGCCGCGTTTTTTTATTTGTGAATGAGTTGATGACCGTGACACGTGAGATTGAGATTGAAACAGGAAACCTGGTTCTCAGGCCCTATCAGGCTGGAGAGGCCGGCGACATGGCGGCCTTGCACGGGAATCCTGTGGTCATGGACTTCATGAAGAATTCTCAACCGTTATCGGCCGCGGAAGCTGCTGAGACGTTCCGCCGGTATCTTCATGGCTGGGCGAAGGATGGTTTCAGTATCTTTGCCGTGCGTCGGAAAACGGACGGCGTTTTCATAGGTGAATGCGGATTCTGGCATAGAACCGACAAACCAGGGGTGTCGATGCGATTTCTATTGCATCAGGACTACTGGGGGCTGGGGTATGGTTGGGAAATGAATGATGCCGTCACGGTCTGGCTGTTCACGGAGACGGACGTGCAATCCTTCTGGGCCGTTACACAGGCACGAAACAAGGGCGCAGTCGCTATCCTGCGACGATTGGGTGGTCGTATCACCGAGATGGCACACATGGGCATAGAGGGCCTTTTGTGCTTCGACGTTACCCGATCCGCCTGGGCTGAAACCCGGGCCTGAACGCAGGACAGGAATATGACGATTTTGACCACGCCGCGGCTGATGCTTCGGCCTTACGAGGAGGCGGATTTTGAAGCTTTCTCTAAAATGCACGGCGATCCGCTGTTGAAAGCCAATACCCACGCCAAAGCCATGAACAGGCTTCAGGCACGGGACCTTTTTGACGGATATCTGGCGGCATATACCCGGGACGGCTTCGGCATGCTCAATATCCGCCTGACGGATGGCGACCAGGATGTCGGCGAATGCGGTCTCTGGTACCGTGACGATGCGGGTGGCTACACGCTCCGCTATACCGTCCGCAAGGAACACTGGAACCTCGGATACAGTATCGAAGCCGTACGTGGTGTACTGGGTGATGCATTTGACACCCGCGCATTGGATCGGGTTCAGGCGATTGCCATGAACCATAACATCCGTTCCGTTAAGGTCCTCGAGCGTGCCGGCTTTCTGCAGACGGAGAACAGCTTCCGCGGGGTGCCGGGATTTCTCAGGTTTGAGCTGACGCGGGTGCGCTGGCAGCACGCAGCAGCCCTGCAGGCCGACTAATCACCGCGCAGCCGGTCGATGTCGCGACGTTCGCGCTTCGTTGGCCGGCCGGTGCCGCGTTCGCGCTCGGCGACGGGGGCGGGTCTGTCAGGGTCGTCCTTTTTCGGCGCGGGCGGTGAGAGGTCGTTATACAGCGTCTGCGCAACACTGGCGGGGCCGCGTTTGTCGGCAAGCTCAACAATCTCGATCACCCGGACATAGCCGCGAACGAATGTTAGCACATCGCCGGGTTTGACGCTGGCGTTGGCTTTCTCGATGCGTTGTGAATTGATCCGGACATTACCGCCGGTCACGAAATGCTGGGCCAGGGTGCGAGTCTTGAAGAAACGGGCATGCCAGAGCCACTTGTCGATGCGGATCGTGTCACCGGCCAAGGTCAGCTCCCGAACGAAAGATCTTTGAGTTTGGCGAACGGGGAATGCGGATCGACCACAGGCGGTGCCGGCTTATCGGCTCTTTTACGGCGCTGCTGTGGCCTGCGGTCATGGTCTTTCTGTCGCATGGGACGATAACGGTCTTCAGCTGTGCCATCGGCGGTTTTGCGCTGAATGCGTTTGAAGCCGATGGCCTGCATGACGGCCGGAAAATCTTCAAGTGTAGCGCCGACCAGGGATATAAGATCCGGTGGGGGGGTAAACGGGCCGGACTTCTCTCCGGATTTGGTCAGCGCCCATGCTTTCGAGGTCAACCGCTCGGCCATGTCGATCCGCACCGCAAGCGGCCCCAGGGGCCTGTAGCCGCAGGCTTCCAGGAATTCGCGGTTATCGCGGCGCTGCAATGGGACGGAAACACGACCGGGTGCGGGCAGTGCCGGAATATGCGTTTTGCCGTTGGCGAGTGACCAGAGGATCGCCCGCCAGCGAATGGCTTCGGGCTTCAAAAGTGACGGCAGGTACGCCATGTCCCGTCCGAGCCGTACCCCCAAAGCACGCAGTGTCTTACGATCCGCCTTTGTGAGGGCATTGATCTGTTCAGCGGCGTTTCCCCGGCGGAGCGAACCAAGTCCCTCCATCAGCTGAAACCCGAGACCGCGCGCTGCGCCTTTCAGCGTATCCGACTGCAGTGAAAACAGGCTTTCGAAGACACGGGCAATCTCTGTATCCAGCCAGGCCTGCAATCGCCGTTCAACGGCAACCCTGTCTGCGGGGTCGAGCACATCATCGGCGATCACAACCGGCTCCGGCCGCAGATCGGATTTCCCGGCGACAAGGCGGGCGATTTCCACATCCTGCCAAAGCACATGCGGCAAGAGATGATCATCCGGTTTTTCCAGCGAGAAATCCCCGTCGCCCGCGCTGGTGATGATTGCTGCTTGTCGGGTCAGCTCACGGCGCACCGCCCGGTGTGCGGCATTGGCGACAAAGCGGCCCGCGTCTCCTTCGATGAGAGCCTCGAAATGGAAGCGAAGCCCATGCAGCCGGCCGACAGGTTCACCTTCGATCAGAACCTCGCCGTTGTTTCGAACCGCGGCGATCAGATCCGGATTATCCTTCAGTTTGGCGATCAGGACCGATGTCTTTCGATCAACAAATCTGTGGGTCAGCCGCTCATGGAGCGCATCCGACAGCTTGTCCTCGATACGACGGGTGCGGTTCTGCCAATGCTCGGCATCAAGGACCCAGTCGTTGCGGAACGAGACGTATGTCCAGGTACGTATGCCGGCAATACGGCCGATCAGAGTGTCGATATCGCCATCCGTGCGCTCCAGCCTTTTGACGTTGGCGGCGATCCAGTCCGGCGACAGACGCTCAGCCCCCGACGTCAGATGCCGATAGATCGACATTGCAAGATTGGCATGGGCATCGCTCATTACGCCGCGGAAATCGGGTATCTGGCAGACGTCCCATAACAGCTCGACACGTTTGTGGCCCTTGGCCGTGGCGATGATGTCCTCTTCCTTGCGCAACCGATCGAAAATGATCTCGTCATCGGCGGTTCGGGTGCGGCTAAGCCCCGTTTTATTGGGTCGCTGATTCAGGCTGTTCCTGAGCGCGGCAAGGGAGGATGTATCGAGTTCGGTGTTCCGCCAGTAAATATTGTCCAGCGGATCAAAGCGGTGCTCCTCGATTTTCTCGGCGATTTCGTCGGCGAGAATGCCGGCATCGGCGGTGGTGCCGAACGTGCCGTCATTCATGTGCCGTCCGGCACGTCCGGCTGCCTGTGCCAGTTCGGGCGCAGTCAGGTGGCGGACCTTGCGGCCGTCAAATTTCTTCAATGCGGCAAAGGCGACATGATCCACGTCCATGTTGAGGCCCATGCCGATGGCGTCCGTAGCGACGATGTAATCGACCTCCCCGGACTGGTACATGCCGACCTGTGCATTTCGTGTGCGCGGGCTAAGTGCACCCAGCACCACGGCGGCCCCCCCGCGCTGGCGGCGGATTAACTCGGCGATGGCATAGACATTCGAGGCGGTGAACGAGACGACGGCAGAGCGTGCCGGCAGACGGTTGATTTTGGCCGGACCGACATGCGTCAGAACCGAGAAGCGCGGTCGGGTGACGATTTCGGCTTCCGGGACAAGACGCTGCAGCAGGGGACGGATCGTTTCCGCCCCCATGAACATGGTTTCATCGCGGCCACGGGCATGTAAAAGCCGGTCGGTGAAGATATGACCCCGGTCCGGATCGGCGCACATCTGAATTTCGTCGATGCCGACAAAGGAGACCTCACGGTCTAGCGGCATGGATTCCACGGTGCACAGGAACCACCGGGCATCCTTTGGCAGGATTTTCTCCTCGCCGGTAATCAGCGCAACCTGGTCTTTCCCCTTGATGGATACGGCACGTTCATAGTTTTCCCGGGCCAGCAGGCGCAGCGGAAACCCGATGATGCCGGAGGAACGGCCAAGCATCCGCTCCATCGCGTAATGGGTCTTTCCGGTGTTGGTCGGGCCAAGAACGGCGCTGATCCGCCCCGGTTCGTGATGAGCCGCAGACATACGATGACACTGGCGCGATGCATGATGGATTTCAAGAGCGGATCGTTCGCGGGTGCAATGTTTATCGATGATTGCAGAGAGCGGCGGGGAGGTTAAGATACCGATGCTCGAAGGGAACGCCCGACATGCGTATACTTGTCGTTGATGATGACCATTTCTCCCTGCTCGCCATGGCCCGGCCGTTGCGGCAGGCTGGCTATGACGTGGTCGAAGCGATGCGCGCCGAACAGGTGCTGAAGGCTGCGGCACATGGTGATTATGCCGTTGTAATCATGGATATATTCATGCCCGGGATGGGTGGAATACAAGCCATCCAGAAGATTCGCGAGGAAAATGCGGACTGCGTGATTTATGCGGTTTCCGCGGGTATGGGAAACATGCCGGCTGAGGATGCGATCCGCGCCGCCGTCAAGATCGGCGCTAATGGGGGGTTCCCCAAACCCCTGGATATCGAAGCTTTGATGAAGGCCGTTCGCGAGATCGGTGAACCAGCTCCGCAACAGGCAGACTGAAGCCCCTCTCAAGGGCCTGTTTTCCCCGTTTCAGGGGTTGCGATTCTGCATCTATCGACACATATCGGAGCAAGCGCCTGCACACGGGGGTAATGCATTGCGGCGTCCAGTCTAAAAGAATTCGGGGTGATAAAGAGCATGAGTAAGGAAACCTATTCGTTTCAGGCCGAAGTCGGGAAAATTCTCGATATCGTGGCCCATTCCCTTTACAGCCAGAAGGAAGTCTTCCTGAGAGAGCTGATTTCCAACGCATCAGACGCATGTGACAAACTGCGTTACAGGTCACTCACCGAACCGGATCTGATGACGGCGGACGGTTTTGAGATCGCTATCCGGCTTGATGAAAAAGCCAAGACCCTGACTGTCTCGGATAACGGGATCGGCATGAGCAAGGACGACATGATCGACGCGCTCGGCACCATCGCCAAGTCCGGCACCCAGGCCTTCATGGAAGGCCTGAAGGAAGCGCAGTCCGGCGGCGAAGATGCGAAAATGGCCTTGATCGGCCAGTTCGGCGTCGGTTTTTATTCCTCGTTCATGGTCGCCGACAAGGTCGAGGTCGTCAGCCGCAAGTCCGGTGAGGACAATGCCTGGCGCTGGACATCTGATGGTCACGGTGCATTTGAGATCGAAGACGCCGATCGGGACGGTCACGGCACCGACGTGATCGTGCACATCAAGAAAGACGCCAAGGAGTTTCTTGAAGCGGTCCGTGTCGAGAACGTGGTTAAAACCTATTCCGACCACATTGCACAGCCGGTCGTCCTCAAAGCGGCGAAGGAGGATGACGCGGACAAGACGTTGAACAGCGCATCCGCACTGTGGACCCGTGACAAGAAGGACATTACTGAAGAGCAGTACAACGAGTTCTATCACCATGTCGGCATGGCATTTGATGCACCGTGGCTGACACTTCACAACAAAGCCGAAGGCGTGATCAGTTACACCAATCTGCTGTTCATCCCGTCCTCGCGCCCGTTTGATCTTTTCCATCCGGAACGCAAAGGCCAGCTCAAGCTGTACGTGAACAGGGTATTCATCACCGATGACTGTGATGCCCTGATCCCTGGCTATCTGCGTTTCGTTAAAGGGATCGTCGACAGCGAGGATATTGATCTCAACGTCAGCCGCGAAATGCTGCAGCACAATCCTGCGGTTGCGAAAATCCGCAAGGCCCTGATCAAGCGGGTGCTTGGTGAACTCAAGAAGAAAGCCGACAAGAAGCCCGAAGAATATGCGGAATTCTGGGACACCTTCGGAATGGTGCTCAAGGAAGGTATCCACGAGGATTTTGAAAACCGTGACCGGCTGATGGAACTGACACGTTTCAAATCATCCATGGTCGACGGCTGGACGTCGCTCAAGGAATACGTGGAGCGGATGAAGGAAGGCCAGGACGCGATCTATTACATTTCCGCCGGCGATGCCGAACAGGCGGCGAAAAGTCCGCAACTCGAAGGCTTCCGCGCCAAGGGTGTCGAGGTTCTGTTCATGACCGATCCGGTCGATGAATTCTGGATGCCCGCGGTCGGCGCGTTTGAGGAAAAACCCTTCAAGTCGGCGACACGCGGCGGGGTCGATCTTTCCAAGATTGCCGGTACGGATGATGACGAGAAACAGGAACCCGAAGCGGAGTCGAAAGATGAAACCTCAGGCGCCATCGATGCCCTGACCGCTGCTTTCAAGCTGGCGCTCGGAGGCAAGGTCAAGGATGTGCGCACGTCCTCTCGCCTGACCGACAGCCCGGTCTGTCTTGTGGCCGACGATGGCGACATGGACATGCATCTGGAAAAACTTCTCAAGGCACACAATCAGATCGATGCCGCGTCACCACGCGTGCTTGAGATCAATCCGAAGCATACCCTGATCAAGCATCTCGCGAACGTTGCCAAAACAGATGCCAACGACAAGTCCCTGGATGATGCGGCCTGCCTTTTGCTCGATCAGGCGCGGATCGTTGAAGGTGAACCTGTCGTCGACCCGCAGGATTTCATCCGTCGGATGACGGCGATGATGCAAAAAGGAATGGCGGCCTGATCGCCGCCATTCCGGCTTCTCGCTTATTCAAGTTACTTAGCTGAGCGACGCACAGAACCGCTGCGGGCACGTCCATCTGTCCGGGCGCTGCGAAACTTATGTTCTTAATGGCCGGATTTGCAGTTCCGGCATTTTCCGCGCAGTTCATATAACGTGTGCTCGGTCTTGAAACCGGTTTTGGCCGCAACGTCACTGAGTTTATGCTTCACCGTCGATAAATCGATTTCGCTGACATTTCCACATTTGTCACAAATAGTGAATGCGACGGCGTTCGGGTGCTGATCATCATCATGGGCGTGCTTGCATGCGATGAAGGCATTCATGCTTTCCACGCGATGTACAAGCCGCCTTTCTGCCAGTCGTTCCAGTGCACGATAAACCTGTGTTGGAGAGCGAATGCCCGATGTCCGGACGGAGTCCAGAAGTTCATAGGCAGTGAGGGCGCATCCTTCTCGTACCAGTTCGTGGTAAACAGCGGCTTCATTCCTGTTCATGTCGCCTGGACTGTTCATGAGGGTTTGGCACTCCGAAAACGGCCAGGTAACAGTTGATACTGCTGAACCCCAGGTGCGGGTTTTCGTCTGCTGGCCATAGCGACTCCGACGGCAATCCAATCATCAAACCCGCTTGAAGGCAATCTTTCAGGGGAACTGAACACCTGTAGGATGTCTGAATGCACTCCTTTCTGACAGCGGGTTGATCGAATCATAATTCCGGGTTGCCAACACCTGTTTGTGATAATATAACATATCGAAATGTTATATTATCACAATACAAAGCAGGTAGAAAATGAAGATCCTACGCAGCCTTGCTGTTTCCATCATGGCCGTTGGCGCATTCCAGGCGCCGGCACACGCTGATGTCCCGGTCGTTGTCTCAATCAAGCCTCTCCACTCGCTGGTTTCGGGCGTGATGGAGGGGGTCGGCACACCGTCCCTGATCGTGCAGGGCGCATCATCGCCGCATACATACAGTCTGACGCCCTCACAGGCGCGGACGCTACAGCGCGCCAAAGTGATATTCTGGGCTGGTCACGAATTGGAGGCGTTTCTGGAAAAACCTCTCAGTACGTTGGGCGCCGATGCGAAACAGATCGAGTTGCTGAAGTCCCACGGTCTGATCATGCATGAAATGCGCGAAGGCGGCAGCTTTGAGGAGCATGCCCACGAACATGAAGAGGGGCACAAGCACGCGGATGAGCACAAGCATGCGGACGGGCATAAGCATGAGGATGAGCACAAGCATGCGGAAGGGCATAAGCATGAGGATAAGCACAAGCACGCAGGCGGGCATAAGCATGAAGACGAGCACAAGCATGCGGGAGAAGACCCCGATCACAACAAGAAGGACAAACACGATCATGGGTCGCATGCGGGGCATCATACAGATGAAGTCGATGTCCATGTCTGGCTTGATCCGGTGAATGCCAAAGCCATTGTACATGAAGTCGCTGAAGCACTGTCGGAATACGATCCGCAGAATGCCGCGATTTACGAGAAGAACGAACAGGGAATCAACGCCAAGCTCGACGCCTTGCTCGCCGAGGTGCAGCAGATCGTCGCGCCGGTTAGGGGGAAAGGCTTTATCGTTTTTCATGATGCCTATCAGTATTTTGAGAAACGATTTGATATCGAGGCTTCCGGATCGATCACCATAAATCCGGGTGTGCCGCCGAGCGTCGGGCGCGTTCAGGACATTCGAAACAAGATAAACAATCTTGGTGCGGCGTGTGTGTTCTCAGAGCCGCAGTTCGAACCGAAAATCATAAAGACGGTAATGGAAGGTACGCCGGCGCATTCAGGCGTTCTCGACCCACTTGGCGCCAGTCTAAATGATGGTCCCAACCTGTACTTTGAACTGATCAGAAACATGGCGAAATCACTTCGGGATTGTCTTTCACGATAAGACAACCGGATCTACCGAAAACAGAATCTTATGCGGACCGTGCGGCGTCACTGTGTGACGACAGTCCAGTCTGCACCAAAACTGACATCGAATCTGAAGGGGATAAAACGATGAATATAAAATCACGTCCAATGTTGGGTGCCGCGGTCTGCATCAGTGCGTTGAGCTTGGGACTTGCGTCTGCTGCTGAAGCTCAGGAACCGAAACTCGCCGACCTGATCAAGCTGATCGAGAAACAGCAGCAGCAGATCAATGCCCTGCGGTCGCGTCTTGAAAGCACCGAGGGCAAGGCCGAACAGGCCGCTGCCAAAGCCGATGAAGCCGCCGCCAAGCCGTCGTTTCTGGACGGCGTCACCATCGGCGGTGTCGCGGAAGTTGAAATGACCAACACCGAAGCCTTCAGCGGCGGCGACACCAGCGACATCACGCTGGCCAAGGTC
This sequence comes from Rhodospirillales bacterium, assembly GCA_965227245.1. GTDB lineage: Bacteria > Pseudomonadota > Alphaproteobacteria > Rhodospirillales > Casp-alpha2 > UBA4479. The sequence goes on from OZ245728.1 coordinate 1,735,587, forward strand.
GAGTTCTTCGTCGACACCCAGCCGCATGAATATCTGGCGACGCACGTCCAGATGCTCTACGAGGATGACGGCACCGAGACCATCTCCCTCGACGAGGCCTTTGCCACGCTCGGCAACACCGAAAAGTTCCCGCTGTATCTGCAGGCCGGCAAATGGGCCGGGCCGTTCGGCGGTTTCGACACCGACATGAGCTCTGACCCGCTGACCAAGAACATGGGCGAAACCAAGGAAGCCGCTGTTCTCGTCGGTGCCGTGCATGACGGTCTGGTTCTTGAAGGCTATCTGTACAACGGTGACACCCAGAAGGCCGGTCAAAGCAACAAAATCGACCAGTTCGGCGCCAGCCTCGGCTACGGTGGCGAACAGAACGGCGTAAGCTATAACGGCGGCATCGGCTACATCAACAACATCGCCGATTCCGACGGCCTGACCGATGCACTGGGCGGCAATTCGACGGCGCTCAGCAAATACGTCCCGGGGGCCGAAATCCACGCAGACGTGTCGTTCTCGAACCTGACGCTTCGGGCCGGTTACATGACCGCGCTGAACGCGTTCAAGGCGGGCGAGGTCGCCTTCAACGGTCAGGGCGCGAAGCCGGTGGCGTGGAATCTCGAGGCCGCCTATACCCTGCCGGTCATGGGCAAGGACACGACCTTTGCCGCAACCGTGCAGGGCACCCGGGAAGCGCGTGCGCTAAGCCTGCCGGAAATCCGTTACGGCGCTGCCGTCACCGTCGCCATCGTCGATCATTTCTCGATCACCGGTGAATACCTGCATGACGAAGACTATTCGGTCTCCGAGGGCGGCACCGGCAACAGCGGTCACACCGCGACGCTGAAAATCGCGGCTGAGTACTGACGGCGTAGGTGTAAACATGGAAGCAACTCTGCAAATCCCCGGGAGGCTGCCAGTCACGGTCCTCTCGGGATTTCTCGGGGCTGGCAAGACGACACTACTCAATCATATCTTGAATAACCGTGAGGGACGTCGTGTGGCGGTCATCGTCAACGACATGAGCGAGGTAAATATTGATGCAGACCTGGTGCGTGGAGGGGATGCAAACCTTTCACGCACCGATGAAGCGCTGGTGGAAATGACCAATGGCTGCATCTGCTGTACGTTACGTGATGACCTATTGAACGAAGTCCGATCATTAGCTAACGAAGGCCGTTTCGATTATCTGCTCATTGAGTCTACAGGCGTCTCGGAACCACTTCCCGTTGCTGCGACTTTTGAATTCCGTGATGAGAATGAACTCTCCCTGAGTGACGTTGCGCGCCTCGATACCATGGTTACCGTCGTTGATGCAGAGAATATATTGCGAGATTACAGTTCCGAGGACTTTCTGCGCCATCGTGGATTGGAAGCAGGCAGCGATGACGAGCGGGCGCTGGTGGATTTGCTGGTCGAACAGATCGAGTTCGCCGATGTAATCATACTCAACAAAACCGAAACAGCTGGGCCTGAGAAAACGCGTTTGGCCATGAGTATCATCAAGGCGTTGAATCCTGACGCGGAAATCATTCCGACCAACATGGGAAAGGTTGATCTGAGCAGGGTGCTGGATACCTCTCTTTTCGATTATGCCAAGGCGCAGACACACCCGTATTGGTACAAGGAATTATATGGCGCTGCCGACCATGTGCCTGAAACAGAAGAGTACGGCATTCGCAGCTTCGTATACCGGGCAAAAAAGCCGCTGCATCCGATGAAGTTCCATCGGTTCATCAACAAACCGTTGCAAGGTGTCGTCCGGACCAAAGGCCACTTCTGGCTGGCAACTCGACCGAGCTGGGTCGGTGAGATCAGTCAGGCCGGCGCACTTGTTCGTAGCGAGGCATTGGGCACCTGGTGGGCAGCCGTGCCGAGGGAGAGATGGCCGGATCATGCCGAGTGGCGGGAAATGATCGAGAAAGTATGGGACCCTGTGTTCGGAGATCGGCGCCAGGAAATCGTCTTCATCGGAATGGATATGGATGAAGAGGAAATCCGCCGAGAATTGGATGACTGTCTCATTGACATCTGTCCGCTCCCCGGTCGCACCCTGGAAGATTCCGTGCCGCCGTTATCCGACCCATTTCCGATTTGGTCACATCAGGGACAAGGGTAAACCTGAAGTGAACTTTCTTGTTGATCCTGAACTGCACGTCCCATCGGACAGCAAGGCGGATAGCTATTATCTTGTCGAACATGATCGCTCGGTATTTGCACGTATCCACGAAGCAAATGTGGGGATGGCCGTATGGAGCCGTCAGCTACCGCAATTGATGCGGAACTGGTTAGCTGCGTGCTCGTGGAGAGACCTGCCCAATGGCCGTGTCCTCATCAAGCCAGACAAGGCAGAGGGTGCATTTACTGCGATGCTGCCCTCTGAGACGTCCCTGTTTAAGGGGGCGGAACTGTTTGTAGAAGATGCGGTGCAGTTGGTCTGGGCTTTTTCTGAGATTACCAACAGCGAGCTGGTCGATGTTCGTGTTGATCTCGTCCGGCATGATGCGTGCTGGCGGTTTCATCGTGATTGCGTACCGTATCGGCTGATTACCACTTACCTGGGACCCGGCACAGAATTTGTTGACCCGGCGGATGGTGAGCGTGCCTTGCTGGCTCAGAAGGATTTCGCCGGCAAGATTCACCATGTGCCACCGTTCTCGGTTTCCGTTTTCAAGGGAAGCCAATCAGTCGGTGGTGCCGGAATCGTTCACCGCTCACCACCAATCGCGGGAACAGGTCAACATCGGCTCGTTTTATGCCTGAACACCCCTTCGATAACCTCACCGCCAAGGTGAGTTTCGATCCTGATCAGGCTTGAAACGGTCTGTGCTTCTGCACCGTGAATCAGTATTATCTGAGCGAAGCACAGAACCGCTGGATACGCTCACAGGCGTCTTCCAGAACGTCGGTCCCGGTGGCGTAGGAAATCCGGAAGTGCGGGCTGAGGCCGAATGCTTCGCCGTGCACGGCGGCGACACCTTCGGTTTCCAGCAGCTCGACCACAAAGTCCTCGTCATTTTCGATAACCTTGCCGCCGGGCGTCTTCTTGCCGATCACGCCTTCGCAGGAAGGGTAGACGTAAAACGCGCCTTCGGGTGTGGCGCAGCTCAGACCCGGTGCCTGGTTCAGCATGCTGACCACCAGATCACGGCGTTCCTTGAAGATCTTGTTGTTCTCGGCAATGAAATCGTGCGGTCCGTTCAGCGCAGCAATCGATGCCGCCTGCGATACGGCTGCGGTGTGTGTGATTGACTGCGACTGGACCATGGTCATGGCCTTGATCAGTTGCTTCGGTCCCGCGGCAAAACCGACCCGCCAGCCGGTCATGCAATAGGCTTTCGACATGCCGTTCATGGTCATGGTGCGTGATTTAAGCTCCGGCGTGACCTGGGCGATGGTCTTGAATTTGAAATCGTCATAGACAAGATGCTCATAGATATCGTCGGTGAAGATCCAGACGTGTTCGTGTTTCTTGAGGACGTCGCCAAGCGCTTTCAGATCGTCTTCGGTATAGCCGCTGCCGGTCGGGTTCGACGGCGAGTTGAGGATCAGCCATTTGGTCTTTGGTGTGATCGCGGCTTCGAGTTGTGCCGGGGTCAGCTTGAAATTGGATTCCTTCGGGCAGTCGACGATGACCGGCACGCCGCCGAACAGCACGGCGATGTCGGGATAGCTCACCCAGTAGGGTGCCGGCACGATGACTTCATCGCCGGCATTCAGCGAGGCCATCATGGCGTTGAAAATCACCGGCTTACCACCGCAGCTGACATGGATTTCGTCGCGGGTGTACTCCAGATCGTTATCGCGTTTGTACTTGGCGATGATCGCATCCAGCAGTTCCGGCACACCATTGACCCCGGTGTAACGGGTCATGCCGTCATCGAGCGCTTTCTTGGCTGCATCGATAATGTGCTGGGGCGTGTCGAAATCCGGCTCACCGGCACCGAGAGAGATGATGTTGCGGCCTTCGGCGGCAAGATCACGGGCTTTCTGTGTCACGGCGATGGTGGGGGACGGTTTGATAACGCTCAGGCGCTCGGCGATGATGGACATCGGGTAACTCCGCTGAATGGATAAGACAGGATATTGGAACCGGCGGAACAATACGCCGCACCTTCGCGCTCTTCAAGTATTGCCCTGATATCACCGCATTCTCAGCGAAATCACGCCAAAATAAGGGTGTTTGCTCTTCGCTTCCGCATTTCAGGGAGTGAAACCGCCATGACGGAGCGGGGCTGGCAGGTTTGCAGGTCCGGCAGGACGCGGCGAGCATGAAGCGCAAGGCTTCCGCCCGCCGGATACGCGAGATCACCGGAATCGGCCTGATTGCAGTGGGTCTCGTATTTGCCGGATATGGCATGTACATCCCTGCCAAGGCAGCTCTGGCGCAGATATTGCTGGAGCGAGCCTGGCGGGCTGCCCCCCTGTATGGACCGGCCCCCCGGCCCTGGCCGTGGGCGGATACCCGGCCGGTGGCGCGAATCAGCGTCAAGAAGCATGACGTCTCGCTGATTGTGCTTTCAGGGGCGCATGGGCGTTCCCTGCCGTACGGCCCGGGGCATGTCGGCGGTACGTCCTATCCCGGTAAACCGGGGCACAGCGTGATCGCGGCGCACAGGGATACCCACTTTGCCTTCCTCAGGCTGGTCCGGATCGGAGAGCGAATCACGGTCGAGCGGCCGGGCGAGGCCCGAACCACCTATACGGTGGTTGAAAAGGATGTGCTCGATGTCCGTGAACAGAAGATCGCGCTCGATCCCACGGCCGATTTGCTGACCCTTGTAACCTGCTACCCGTTTACGGACTGGAACCCGGGCGGGCCGCTCCGTTTCGTAGTGACGGCTGTGGCTGATCCCGCCTAGCACACGGCGCTCATGTCGCCTATATAAGGGGCATGGAGACTCGACCGATTTTCATCCCCGAAGCCCGCCCCGCTTTTGAAGAGGCGGCGAGCTATAAGCTGACCTCGCCGTTCGCCCCGGCCGGCGATCAGCCGGAAGCGATCGAGGCGCTGAGTGAAGGGCTGATGAAGGGGGAGCGAGAGCAGGTCCTGCTGGGCGTGACCGGATCGGGCAAGACCTTCACCATTGCGCATTGTCTGCAGAAACTGTCGCGCCCGGCGCTGGTGCTGGCCCCCAACAAGACGCTGGCGGCACAGCTATACAGTGAGATGAAGGATTTCTTTCCGGAAAACTCGGTCGAGTACTTCGTCAGCTATTACGACTACTACCAGCCGGAAGCTTATGTGCCGCGCACCGACACTTATATTGAGAAAGACGCATCGGTGAACGAGCAGATCGACCGCATGCGCCACTCGGCGACCCGCGCCCTTCTGGAACGTCCCGATACGATCATTGTTGCATCCGTTTCGTGCATCTACGGTATCGGCGCGGTCGAGACGTATTCCGAAATGACCGTCAAGCTCCGGCCCGGCAGCACCGTGGACCAGCGCGAGCTGATGAAGAAGCTGGTCACCCTGCAGTACCAGCGCAACGATCAGAATTTCTATCGCGGATCGTTCCGGGTTCGGGGCGATCTGATCGAACTGTTCCCCAGTCACCTTGAAGACCGTGCCTGGCGGCTGTCCTTTTTTGGCGACGAGCTTGAGGGGATCTGGGAAATCGATCCGCTGACCGGTGAAAAGACGGCATCGCTGGCTGAGATCACGGTCTATCCGAACAGCCACTATGTGACGCCCCGGCCGACACTGATGCAGGCGATTCCGCTGATCCAGAAGGAAATGAAGGAACGGCTGGAACAGCTCAGGGCCGAGAACAAACTTCTCGAAGCCCAGCGTCTTGAAGAGCGCACGACGTTCGACATCGAGATGCTGGAAACCACCGGTCACTGTGCCGGGATCGAAAACTATTCGCGCTATCTGACCGGGCGGAACCCGGGCGACCCGCCGCCGACGCTGTTCGAATACCTGCCGGAAAACGCCATTCTGATTGTCGATGAAAGCCACGTCACCGTGCCGCAGATCGGCGGCATGTACCGGGGCGACTACAACAGGAAATCCACCCTGGCGGAATTCGGTTTCCGCCTGCCGTCGTGCATCGACAACCGGCCGTTGAAGTTCGAGGAATGGGATGCCATGCGCCCGCAGAGCATCTTCGTTTCAGCGACCCCCGGCCCGTGGGAAATGGAACGCACCGGCGGCGTTTTCGTCGAACAGGTGGTGCGTCCGACAGGCCTCATCGATCCGGAATGCATCATCCGTCCGGTCGAAACCCAGGTCGATGATCTTTTGGGGGAATGTCGCGAGGTTGCGGCCAGGGGGATGCGTGTGCTGGTAACCACGCTGACCAAGCGCATGGCCGAGGACCTGACGGAATATCTGCACGAACACGGCATCCGCGTGCGCTACATGCATTCCGACATCGATACGCTGGAGCGGATCGAAATCATTCGTGATTTAAGGCTCGGCGCCTTTGACGTGCTGATCGGAATCAACCTGCTGCGCGAGGGGCTGGATATTCCCGAATGTGCGCTGGTCGCGATCCTGGATGCGGACAAGGAAGGGTTTCTTCGCTCCAGGACATCGCTGGTGCAGACCATCGGCCGTGCCGCACGGAACATTGACGGCAGGGTGATCCTGTATGCCGACAAGATGACTGACAGCCTTGAATACGCGATCGGCGAAACCAGCCGCCGCCGTGAAAAACAGACCGCATACAACCTCGAGCATGGGATCACGCCCTCGAGCGTGAAGAAGAATATCTCCAACGCCATCGAAAGCGTCTACGAGAAGGATTACGTCACCGTCGATACCGGCGTTTCCGGCGAAACCCAGCACGTCGGCCACAATATCCAGAAAGTGATCTCGGACATGAACGAGCGCATGCAGGCTGCCGCCGCCAACCTGGAATTCGAGGAAGCGGCACGGCTCAGGGACGAAATTCGCCGCCTCGAAGCGCACGAACTGGGCCTAGACCGGCCGGGGGTCTCGAACAAGGCACGCCTTAAATGGGAGCCGGAAGGCAAAAAGAAAAAGCGCCGGGGGCGGTAGCGCCCCTCACCCGGTGCGCTGAAGCGCACCACCCTCTCCCCAAGGAGAGGGATGGCTACCTTCTGCCTTGGGAGAGGGGTGTCTATACGTGAACCCCTCTCCCCGGGGAGAGGGGCTAGCCCTCCACCATCGCCGTCTTGCGGTAGATCACCGACAGGTTATTGGCCGGCATCTGCACGGTCTTAATCAGGTGCAGGCCGCGGCGGCGCGCTTCCAGCGCCACATCATCCAGATTGCGGATGCCCCAGGACGGATCACGCGCACGCAACGACTGATCGAACTGTTCGTTGCTGGGGGCGGTGTGTTTGCCGCCGATCTTGTAGGGGCCGTACATGAACAGAATGCCGCCCTCGGGCAGGATGCGTCCCGCACCATCCAGAAGGCCGGTACAGGCTTCCCACGGCGCGATATGAATCATGTTGGCGTTGTAGATGGCAGCGGCCTCGCGGACCGGCCATGGGTCGGCGGTGACATCCAGGTGAACGGGTTCGGAGAGGTTTTCCAGGGCCGCTTCGGCCCGCCACGCACTGACCGAGCCGCGAAACTCGGGATCGATGTCGCTGGGCTGCCACGTGATACCGGGGAGGGCTTCGGCAAAATGCACCGCATGCTGACCGGTGCCGCTGGCGATTTCGAGGACAAGACCTGTTTTGGGGAGCACCTGTTTCAGAACGTCGAGGATCGGGTCCTTGTTGCGTTCCGATGATGCCGATAGCTGCTTGAGATATTGTGTGCGTTCCATGCTGCAGAGGGTGCCGCTGCGGATGCGGACTGACAAGGTAAAACCGTACCCTATTCATGGTTGTTCCAATGATAACCGTGTGATACCTCAACGCATGCTTGCGATCATCAAATCGTTTCTGAACGGGGGTGACACGGCCCCGCCATCCGCTGACGACGGTCCCGATGCCATGGCTGCGGCTGCGGTTTCGGTACTGGTTGAAACGGCGCTTCTGGATGGTGAATTTGATGCACGCGAACGCAACGCCATTCAGTCCATATTGGTTGATCGATTCCAATTATCGGCGGATGATGCCGATACTCTGATCGACGATGCCGTCGCGCATAAGCAGGACGCAAACCGGGTCTATGCGGCGACGAGGATAATCCGGGATGAATTCTCGGATGCGGAACGCATCGATGTGTTGGAGATGTTGTGGGAGGTTGCCTATGCTGACGGCACGCTTCACGATTATGAAGCCAATCTCGTCAGGCGGGTTGCCGGACTGCTTTATGTCCAGGACCGTGACAGCGGCCTTGCCCGGAAAAGAGTTTTACAGCGTATGGGTTTAGATACTACCGAGTGAGGGCTATAGCATGACGTACATCGTTACCGAAAATTGCATTAAATGTAAGTTCCAGGACTGTGTCGAAGTCTGTCCTGTCGATTGCTTTTATGAAGGTGAGAATTTTCTCGTTATTCATCCGGACGAATGTATCGACTGCGGTGTTTGCGAGCCCGAATGCCCGGCCGAGGCGATCCTGCCTGATACCGAGCCTGGGATCGAGAAGTGGCTGGAAATCAACACGAAATTCGCTTCGGTCTGGCCGAACATCACCCGCAAGGGGGATCAGTTGCCGGACGCCGAAGAATGGGACGGCAAACCGGACAAGGCTGAAATGCTGAGCGAGAATCCGGGTAAAGGCGACTAAGACTCTATAAATAAAGAGTTTTTATGGCGCGGGCCGGCTTTTTCAAGCTGCCCGCGCTGCTCTTTTCCGCAGTGCAAAATTGTGGTATGATCCTTTTCGTAAATGACCGCACATTGACGGGGCCCAAACGGGCCCTTTCAGCGTTGGGGTGAAGGTTTTATGTCCTCATCCGTGCCGCATTGGCCGGGTGAGTTTTGATGAGAGAGCAAAGAAGAACATACCATGGCTGAACTGCTGTTTAATCCCGGTGATTTCGTTGTCTACCCGACGCATGGCGTCGGCAAGGTCCTCAGTGTCGAAGAAGAGGAAATCGCCGGCCACAAGCTCGAACTTTTCGTGATCAGCTTCGACCGCGACCGCATGACCCTGCGTGTTCCGGTCAGCAAGGCTGCGAATTCCGGGCTTCGCAAGCTGTCATCAAAAAAGCGCATGGACGAAGCCATCCAGACCCTGAAAGGCCGTCCCCGCGTCAAACGCACCATGTGGAGCCGCCGCGCTGCGGAATACGATCTGAAGATCAATTCCGGCGATCCGGTTTCGATCGCCGAGGTCGTGCGCGACCTGCACCGCAATGTGGGGCAGCCCGATCAGTCGTTCTCGGAACGTCAGATTTACGAACAGGCCCGTGACCGTCTTGCGTCCGAGCTGGCCGCGGTTGAGAAAACCGATGTCGACAAGGCCACGACCAAGCTCGAACAAATCCTGGAAGCGGCTTAATTTCCGTGACGGCGCCGTCGGAAACGACGGTTCCCGGCGGTCCAAGCAAAGGGCCGGCCGGTGTGGTCCCCGGGAAGGTGATTTCCGGGGGGCAGACGGGCGTTGACCGTGCCGCATTGGATGTGGCGTTGAAGCTCGGTCTGAAATGCGGGGGCTGGGTCCCCAGGGGGCGCCGGGCCGAAGACGGGCCGATCCCGTCCGAATACCCCATGCAGGAAATGAAAAGTTCGGCCTATGCCGCGCGGACGCGCCAGAACGTCATCGACAGCGATGCGACACTGATCCTGACACGGGGCGAACCTGCGGGCGGCACGGCCGAAACCCTGACTATCGCCCAGGAACTCAAAAAGCCCTATCACATCATTGATCTGAAACGGACGCACTCGCCGCTGGCAGCCCTGCGCTGGCTGGAGGCGAAAAAACCAGCGGTGTTGAACGTCGCTGGACCGCGTGAAAGTGAAGCGCCCGGCATCTATGATGAATCATCATCCGTGCTCGGCCATCTTCTGCAACTTGCGGAAAGCTCAAAACCCTGATTTGGGCTAATTGCCGACGACCTTTACCTTCTCACCCGCAGCCAGTCCATCCGACAGAACGTTCAGGTTTAGGGCGTTAAACCAGGCATCGTTGTATTTACCCAGCGGCATTTGGGCTGCGATGGTCTCCGGCTTGTCTCCCGGCTTGACGGTTCTGAGCCTGATATGCGGCGGCTTGATATCGTCGCCTTCACCGGGGCTCAGCAGTCGGAAACTGTAGGTCGTCTTGCGGAGCGGAACGGACATGCCGGATGTCACGGAGGGTTCCGTCAGGAAGACGAACCGGAACAGACCTTCACGGCCGCCGCGAATGGCAAGAAGCCGGAGGTCCCGCACGCCCTTGTTCGTATCAACCTGTGCCGTACCGGTCGCGGCGTTCAGGCCATTGATGGTCAGGCTTTCAACATTGTTGGCCTGTATGCCGATCTTCGGCCCCCAATGGCGGCGGATGTAATCGACAAGGTTCGGCATGCCGGTGGCGACCTTCGGGCTTTCCATGTCGAAGACGATGGTGGTGCCTTTGCCGTCTTCACCGACCACGTTGGTCTTGCCGTTGACGACCTTGAAGCCGGGCGGGAATTCAAAACGAAATCCCAGATCGGGGTGGATGAACGTATCGCCTTTGAGGAAGCCTTCTTTCGGATCCTTCCCGAACAGTACGCCATCGACCTGGGTCAGGAACGCACCGCGATGACGTACCGCGTTCGGCGGGGTCTGCGTCTCGGCCAGTTCTCGTGCCTGGTTGATGCGATCAGCGGTGCGCGGGTGCGTCGCCATGATATTGTGGTTGTCCTTAGGCCGGCCGGCGATCTCGGCTTCGATCCCGTTTTGCCGGTCCAGTTTTGCAAAGAAATCCGTCAGGGCATGGGGGTCATATCCGGCGCGGCTCATATAACGTGCGCCGAGCCGGTCCGCTTCCATCTCCTGTGTCCGGGAATAGCTCTGCAGAGCCGCCTGTGCCCCGAAAGAAACCAGATCTCCTATGCCGCGGGGCGCGCCGAAAACACTGCCGATAATGCCGACGGCGGTCAGGCCGAGGTTGGTGGCGACGGCGGAAGAATAGCGCTGGGCGGAGTGCCGGGCAGTCACGTGCCCAATTTCATGGCCGATGACGCCGGCCAGTTCGGCCTCGTCTTCGCATAGGGTGACCAGACCGCGAGAGACGTAGACATAGCCCCCCGGCAGGGCAAAGGCGTTCACCGTATCGTCATTGAGAACGATGAACTGAAAATGTGCATCCGGCGTTTCCGATTGCGCGACGAGCTTCCTGCCAATGGCCTCGACGTATTGCTGCAGGGCACGGTCGTCGTAGCCGCCCCCGAAGGCTTCCAGCATTTTCGGATGTTCTTCGGCGCCGACGCGCTTTTCATCCTGTTCGGACATGAAGGCGGTGAAGCTCTGCTCACCGGTGGCGCGGTTGGTCGTGCAGCCGGAAACGGTCACTGCACTCAATAAAAGAGCCGACAAAAGCCATTTGAAGCGTCCGTGAATTCTCATCCGATATCCTTTGTCTTCGCTTGCGGATGGCAGCTTAGCGTATTCCCAAGGTGCTACTCAACGAAGGCGATTGTGAGGCATACTAACGTGCCAGCAGTTCGATCTGCTCAGGGTGCGTCGCCCGGATCATGGGGCCGTTACGCTTGATCAGCCAGCCTCTTACACGCACGGCCCGTCCCGACCAGTCACGGGGATGCGGGGTCACATCACTGAACAGTTTCATATATTTGCGTTCAATCGCGATGGTGAAGTCGTCTCGCCAGTCGTGTCCGAAATTCAGATATACCGCGCCCTTGACCTCAGCGGCGTCGATGATCCGGCCTTCGACGATCTGGAACGTGCCTGTTTCATCCAGCAGCGCTTCGGCATCGGCATTGCGGATCGCATAATAGGGGAGGGCCCAGATACCGGCGCGGGCCTGACGTGCTATCCTTTCGCTTTTGAGCATGTCATCCACCAGGCCGCGGTTATCAGGAAAGCTGTAGACGCGTGCCATCCCCGATTTCAGCATTTCATCCTGAACCCAGAGCGAGGCCCCACCGTCAGCCATATGCAGATGTGCCAGCCAGCGAGCATAGCGGTCGCGCCGGGCCCCGGTGAAGCTGAGGCTGACCTGCTTACCGAGCACCAGCTTTTCCAATGCAGACTTGGATTCCGGTGCCAGCGGCCATGTCGGGAAATTCTTCCGGCCGAGCGGCAGTTTCGGGGTTTGAATGCCGACCAGCCGGATTTCATTGCCATCTTTATATGGCGGATCAATGTAGACGGTGTCGCCATCCAGGACCTTGGTTACACGCGCCGTGTGTACGGGTTCGGCAGTTGCCGGAAACACTGCGACAATCAAAGCGATGAGGACCAGCCAACGCATCAAAGAACACCATCTGGCAGATAGCGCCGGATCATGGCGATGACATCATCAGGGGTTGCGCCGTTCTCACGCAACGACGCGATGGTCAGGGAACTGTCGCGTTTTGCAAATCGTTTGCCGTCCTCGTCCTGCAGCAAAGGATGATGATGATAGTGGGGTGTATGCAGCCCCAGAAGCGCCTGCAAAAGTCGATGCACATCCGTTGCTTCGAACAGGTCCCTGCCGCGCGTCACAAGGGTGACGCCCTGTAAATGATCATCAAGGGTAACGGAAAGATGATAACTGGTCGGTGTGTCCTTGCGGGCCAGCACCACATCTCCGAAGCGGTCCGGGGCGGCGTTGATTGCCCCGGCATCAATATCTGTCCATGTCAGCGGTCCGGCGGCACGCATGGCAGCGGCCATATCAAGGCGGATCGCGCAGGCTTCACCGGCAGCAATGCGATCCTTGCGTTCGCTCTCATTCAGATGGCGGCATATGCCCGGATATATGGGGCCGTCAGGGCCATGCGGGGCCCCGCCGGCGGCTTTGATCTCCGTCTCGATGTCCTTGCGGGTACAAAAACAGGGATATGTCATTCCGGCATCCGTAAGCCGGGTCAGGGCGTCTTGATAGTCGTTGAAATGATCGGATTGTCGGCGGACAGGTTGTTCCCAATCAAGGTCCAGCCATGCAAGGTCCTTGAAAATGGCCATCTCGAATTCGGGCCTGCACCGACCCTGATCTATGTCTTCGATCCTGAGCAGGAAGCGGCCGCCGTCCTTTTGCGCGGTATTTTCGGCAAACAAGGCAGCGTAGGCATGGCCCAGATGCAGATATCCGGTCGGGCTGGGGGCAAAACGGGTCACGGTGGACATGGTCACGAGCGGGCCTCTGATACAGTGGCGGGTGACAATAGCGATCTTAATGCGCTACCACTTGTGCACCCAGAGCCTAGGAGCATGCAAGTATGACTGAAGAGACACCGGAACTCCCGAAACTGACCGGGCCCACGCTGGAGCCGCTTGGCGGGCGAACGCCGAAACAGCTTGTGATCATGTGCCATGGCGTCGGGTCCGATGGCGATGACCTTTTGGGGCTCGCACCGTTCTATCAGAAGGTTCTCCCCGATGCCCGGTTCGTGTCTCCGCATGCGCCGTTCCAGTTTGACGGCGGGCCGATCGGCTATCAATGGTTCAGCCTGCAGGATTTCAGCACGGAAGCCCGGGTTGAGGGTGTGCGGAAAGCGGCCCCGATACTGAATGCCTTTATCGATGAGCAGCTTGCGGTTCTTGGGCTTGAGGATAAGGATCTGGCTTTGGTCGGTTTCTCGCAAGGCACGATGATGGCATTGCACGTCGGCCTGCGCCGGCCCAGGCAGTGTGCCGGTATTCTCGGATATTCCGGGATGCTGGTCGATGTCGAGAACCTGACCGATGAGATTGCGGCCAAGCCGCCGGTTCTTTTGTGCCATGGTCAGAATGATGAGATTTTGCCGTTTGATTTCATGCCGGCCGCTTTGTCGGTGCTGCGCCTGAACGGCGTGCCCTGCGAAGGTCTGGCCCGGCCGGGCCTTGGGCACGGGCTGGATGACGATGGGATCAAGGCGGGAATGTTCTTCCTGGCGGACGTGTTCGGGATCAATCTTCAGAACATCGGCAGCTGATGATTTCTGTCACCTGATCATAAAATGCCGGTCATTAAACATTAACGCGCAAATATTTTGCATTTTTTCAATATCGTGTATTCTCTTCCTTGTCAGACAGGAGATGTAGTATTCGATGTCCATCAATGGTTATCCCGCTCTGGCTTTGAATGCGGACTTTCGTCCGCTCAGCTATTTTCCGCTTTCGCTCTGGTCTTGGCAGGAAGCCCTCAAGGCCGTGTTTCTGGACCGCGTCTCGGTGGTCTCCGAATATGATGTGAAAGCCCGTTCTCCCTCGCAGGAATTCGCCTTGCCGAGTGTTATCGCGCTCAAGGAATACATTCCGATGAACCGCCGCCCGGCGTTCACGCGCTTTAATGTCTTTCTGCGGGACGGCTTTACCTGTCAGTATTGCGGCGGACGAATGATGGCCGAGGAACTGACCTTCGATCACGTTGTGCCGCGCTGCCGTGGCGGCCGGACAACCTGGGAGAACGTCGTCACTGCCTGCTCCCCCTGCAATCTGGCGAAGGGGCACAAGCTGCCCAGGCATGCCGGCATGTTCCCGCGGCGGGAACCGGCAAGGCCGTCGTGCCACACCCTGCAAGAGAACGGCCGCTCTTTCCCGCCTAATTTTCTCCATGAAAGTTGGCGGGATTTTCTTTACTGGGACAGCGAACTCGAAGCCTGACGTTTGACGTGTCTGGACAGTCCGTCTCTGGCTGCCTACATTTTACGAAGCATTTACGTTAAACAAAGGGATCATCATGTTCAGCAAAGATGGCTTCATCGAAGCTTGTAGTATCGCGGTCAAGGAAGGACAGTCTGCTGTCCGTGAACTTGTTCTGGAAGCGGTCTCCGACCCGAGTGGCATCGTCAAGGAACTGGGTGAGCCGAAAAAAGCCGGGATCGATCTGCTGCACCGTTCCGAAGACCTGACGGTGATCAACTTCATCTGGTCGCCGTACATGACGCTGATCCCGCACAATCACAACATGTTCGCCGTGATCGGTCTGTATAACGGGCGTGAGGACAACGTGTTCTGGAAAAAGACCGACAACGGTCTGGAAGCCGCCGGTGCCGACTCGCTCGGCACCGGGCAGGTTGCGACACTGGGCCACAGCATTGTCCATTCCGTTACCAATCCGCTCGGCAAGTTTTCATCAGCGATCCACGTTTACGGCGGCGACTTCTTCGAGCCTGACGAGCCCCGCAGCGAATGGGATCACGAAACACTCGAGGAACGTCCGTGGGACGTGGAAACGACACGCCGCACCTTCGCTGAAGCCGAGCAGAGATATCTCGCTGGATTGGCGGCACACGCTGCAGAGTAAGACTGCCTAATAACTAGGCCCGCCAGCAAGGCTTGCGGCTTTCCTTTTCTGCGTCACGTCCGGTAATGCCAAGGTCACGCAACTGCCATGTCGGCATTTGTCTGAGCTGGCGGCGTTGCCGGGCCCGCAAGATCCACAGATAAAGCGTGCCGATCAGGTTCGGGAAAAGCATTCGCGGATTCCTTTATTTCTTATGATTGGCGAAAATTTTCGTGAGTTCGACGTGGGAGATCATCCGGTCCAGATAGCCGAGCCCACCATTCTGAAGAGCATGGACAGCACCCCTCGCCAATCCGAGCGTGGCGCACATCACGCTGCCGCCGGTTGAAATACGCCGGACCCCCATCACTTCCAACTCGTCCAGGGGGATGTCGAACCCCTTCATGCCGACGAGGACGTTGACGGGTGTACTTACGGTATCCAGCAGGGCTTTGATCTGCTCGCGGGTTTTCAGGCCGGGGATATAAAGACAGTCCGCACCGGCCGCTTCGTAGGCCTTGATGCGTTTGAGTGCATCATTCAACGGATCGTCATGGGGGACCAGGAAGCATTCCGCCCGCGCGGTGAGCACGAATGGCACGCCAGACGCGTCGATCGCGGTGCGCGCCGCCTGTATCCGCTCGACGGTTTCCTCGATGCTTGCCAGATCATCGCCGCCGAATAGCCGGTGGTCTTCGATACTGCCGCCCCGCGCGCCGGCTTCGATCATCATTTGAAAAGTTTCGGCGACTTTTTCAGGGGTTACACCATACCCGTCCTCGCTGTCGACACTGACCGGAATATCGACGGCACTGCAGATATTCTCGACGGCACGGAGGCACTCGTCGCGGCTGAGATCGCCCTCATAATCAGGCCGGGCCATCGTATAGACGATCCCGGCGCTGGTGGTAGCGATGGCCTCGGCCCCGGCATGCTCCATGATCCGTGCTGAGCCCGCGTCCCAGGCGTTCGGCATGCGGATCATAGGCCCGTCGCTATGGCGTTTCAGAAAGTCGTCTTTGGTCATCTGGATGCTCCTGTCCGGTTGCTGTGACCAATCTAAACCGCAGAAACGAATTGTCATTCTGAAACGTTTCGGTTATCATCGAAATGTGGATGTAGGAGAAATATCAAATGTTTAATGATGGTTGGGAAAAGCATGATGCCCGTGCTGCCGCCCGTATCGGCGCGGTAATCGGTGTGCCGGCCCGGGCCAATATGCTGGCGGCTTTAGCCGGCGGACAGGCTTTGACGGCAACGGAACTCGCCCTTCATGCCGGGGTCACGGCCCAGACCACCTCCTCGCACCTGAACAAAATGATGGATATGCAGCTGATCGTCGTCGAAAAGCAGGGCCGTCACCGTTATTACCGGCTGGCCGATGCCCGGGTATTCGATGCGCTTGAACCGTTGGCGCATCTGCTGCCGGATCAGCCCGTCGTTCATCAGAAACCGTCCAGGCTGCTGCAGGAACTCAGGGAATCCCGTATGTGCTATGATCATCTGGCGGGGGTTCTGGGCGTTGCGGTGGCGGACGCGCTGAAAAAGCAGGGCTATGTGACCGAAGACGACAAGGATTTCCACCCGACAGACAAGGGCGTTGGCTTCTTTGCCGAACTCGGTATCGATTTTGATTTGCTCAAAGGCAAACGGCGCCACCTGGCTCGGCGCTGCCTGGACTGGAGCGAACGCAGGCCGCATGTGGGCGGGGCTTTGGGCGCAGCCATCGCCGAGACGTTCATGGAAAAGGGCTGGATTGAGCGAATTGCGGACACCCGTAAGGTCGAAGTGACGGATGTCGGCCGCAAAGCATTGACGCAGTGTCTGGGCATCGGTTGAAAAAAACACCCCGAAAGCTTTGACAAATCCCCGATTTTCCCTATATTCCGCGCCTTCTGCCCGGGAATGTGGGCTGGCGGCTTTGTTTCGCCATTCCCCGCCGCCGCAATAGCGGGTCGGACTACCGGGCTCATAACATCCGAATAAACGTAGAGAGAAATAATATGAGTAAACGTCAGTCTTCGAAGTACAAAATCAACCGCCGCCTCGGCGTTAATCTCTGGGGCCGTCCGAAAAGCCCGGTGAATTCCCGCGACTACGGTCCCGGTGAACATGGCCAGCGCCGCAAGAAGCCGTCCGACTATGGTCTGCAGCTGATGGCCAAGCAGAAGCTCAAGGGTTACTACGGCAACATCTCGGAAAAGCAGTTCCGCAAATACTATCAGGAAGCCGTGCGTCGCCGCGGTGACACGTCGGAAAACCTGATCGGTATTCTGGAACGCCGTCTGGATGCCGTGATTTACCGCATGAAATTCGTCCCGACAGTATTCTCGGCGCGCCAGTTCATCAACCACGGCCACGTCAAGGTCAATGGCCAGCGTGTGAACATTGCGTCCTTCATGGTCAAGGAAGGCGATGTGATCGAAGTTCGCGAAAAGTCGCGTCAGCTGCCGCTCGTGCTGCTGGCATCCGAAAGCAGCGAACGTGAAGTGCCCGAGTACGTTGAAGTCAACCACCAGCGCATGACCGGCACCTTCGTCCGTCAGCCGAAGCTGGAAGACGTGCCGTATCCGGTGCAGATGGAACCGAACCTGGTCATCGAATTCTATTCGCGCTGACCCTTTCGGGAAGTATTTTCAAAGGCCGGTATCCCAAGGGTGCCGGCCTTTGTTATATCCGGGGTCTGGATTTTTGCGTTCTTACGGGGATCACATTTGATAGGCTCATGGTATGACCAAGCTGTCCGCCATCGTCGTCGCTCACAACGAGGAAGCGCGTCTTGAAGCCTGCCTTTCGCGGCTGGGCTTTGCCGATGAAATCGTCGTCGTTCTAGACCGCTGCACCGATGCCAGCAAAAGCATTGCAGAAAAACATGGTGCCTTAACGCTTGAAGGGGCGTGGCCGATTGAAGGCGACCGCCGCCATGCGGGGATTGAGGCGTGTGCCGGACCATGGGTTCTGGAAGTGGATGCCGACGAATGGATCGGGCCCGAGCTGGCGGCTGAAATTCGGACGGCGGTTCGCAATGATCTTTTTGATTTTCATTTCACGCCTATTCATAACCATGTCGGAGAGCGCTGGGTAAGATACGGCTGGATGGCGGCGCTGGCGCCGGATCTGCGCGGCAGCCTGTTCCGAAAGGGACACAAGACCTGGGGCAGGGAGCGGGTGCACCCAGGTGTTTCATTCACGGGCCGCCGCGGCCCTGATTTCAGGAACGGTATTCACCATAACTTCGTGAGCGACATTTCCGGGCTGATCGGGCGCTTTAATCGGAACACATCCCTGAGGGCGGAAGACCTGGCTGCACGCGGCGAACGCTTGAAGACCCGCAGCCTGGCGCGAAAATCCCTATCGCGGTTCTGGAAATGCTATGTTGCCCGCAAGGGTATCCGGGAAGGCGGTGTAGGGATGGTGATCTCGATCCTGTCTGCGTTGTATCCGCTTGTTTCGCAGTTGAAGGCGCAGGAAATCATGCGCCGACAATCAACCGGGTAATCCAGCAAATCTACAAGTAATCAGGCGGAAAAGTCGACGACGGACCCGCGCGGCGGTTCGACGGGAAAAGCGGTGGGATTTGTCTGCAATTCCTCGATGGACCGGACAGAGCGTGAAAAGTCCCGGTTCTGAATTTCAAGGAACTGACGGTTTTCTTCCGTGCGTTCGGCAAGCCGCGCATTTCGCCCCGCAAGCAGGTCTTCGAAGGTCACCTGCGGGGTATTTGATGTCGCAGCGGTTTCTTCCAGTGCCGGTGGTGGTGCCGTTGGGCTCAGCGGTGTCAGCGCATTATCGGCTGCAGCGCGATCAGCCGAGCGGAAACGCTGGTCTGCATAGAATTGATCAAGGTCATCCTGTTCGCGGGCGAGGCGTTCATCGATACGGGCATCCTCGGTCGCAAGAGCGATCTCCGCCTGGACCAGATTGGCATCGGCAATGGAGCGAACATACTGTCGCTGGGTGCGAGCGCGGTCGAGATCGGCCGCTGTCGCATCGGCAAGGCGACGCTCTTCGGCAAGGCGCTCAGCCTCACGCGCACGCTGAATAGCCTCCTCGCGCTGTCGTTCGCGAGCGAGTTCAGTCCGCTGATCGCTCTGCGCCTGAATGCGCGAAGCACTGGCGATGAGTGAAACTTCTAACGCCATTCACCAACCCGTTTAACAATTTGGGCCTCATAGGCGTTTTCTACGTCCAGCACACCTTATTGGTGGTCGCTTCTCGACGTTGGAATTATACTGATTTTGCAGTATTTTGCAAAATCTAACCTAGGGGTCTGGGGGACAACAATAATGGATGGGATGCCCGAGCTGTCACCACTGCAGGCGCTTGCGGTGGGTGCTGCATATGTGGTTATGGCAGATAAAAAAGCAGTACCCGAAGAACGTGCATCATTGGTCAGTTTGCTCGGAAAACATGTAAGTCGGCGCGAATTGAGCTCAACGCAGATCCAGCGGTTAACCGCAGATGCGTTCGCGTACGTGGCAAAATACGACTACAATCAGTACTTGATGTCGATCGAGGCAAGCTTGTCCCCGGCGCAGATTATTTCGATCATGTCGAACATGTATGAGACCATGATCGTCGACGGCAATGTCGTGGCGCGTGAAAAGGAAATCGTCGAGGAGTTCTACCGTTTCTTCGATATTGATCGCCGTGTTGTGAACACGATCCGTGAAATTCTGATGATCAAAAATGACACCTCGCTGTTCCTGCATACGGATCATCCGAACAATTCCAGAGATTTCAGGTTTAGTTTTCTTGACCGGATGGACCTCGAAACGTGAGGAGCGTTTCAAGCCGCGTGTGGAACGATCCGGCGGTCAGGGCTTGCGCCCTGTGGCGGTGTCGGCTATGAGCGCTCCATGAAATTTCCCGATCCACTTATCCGTGGCCGCCTGATCAAGCGCTACAAAAGGTTTCTCACCGACGTTGAACTGGAAGACGGCACGGTGGTCGTTGCGCATTGCGCCAATTCCGGTTCCATGGAAAGCGTCAAGGAAGCTGGCGCCGAAGTCTGGCTGTCACCGGCCCGCAATCCGGACCGAAAACTGAAATTCACCTGGGAGTTGATCCGTATCGGCGAAACGCTTGTCGGAATTAACACGTCACTGCCGAATCTGATCGTGTCGGAAGCCATCGAGACGGGCAAGGTCAAGGAGCTCAGCGGCTATGCGTCACTTCGTCGTGAAGTGAAGTACGGCAAGAATTCCAGGATCGATATCCTGCTCGAAGACACCCACAAACCGATGTGCTATGTGGAAGTCAAAAATACCACGATGCGCCGAGACTTGGATCAGGGCCCCGTTGAATTTCCGGACGCGGTGACCTCCAGGGGCGCGAAGCATCTGGTCGAACTTTCGGATATGGTGGCCGATGGACACCGGGCGGTGATGTTCTATCTGGTGCAACGTGAAGATGGTGATGCATTTACCGTTGCCGATGATATTGATCCGACATACGCCGAGGAACTTTCAAAGGCCATGAAAGCGGGCGTGGAAGTGGTATGTTATGCATGCTCGCTCAGCCCGGAAGAGATCAAGGTGACTCGGCAACTGCCGGTCCGCCTCTAAAAAATCGGTTACGGGTGTGAAAAAATCACCGCAGGCCTTACATAATACGAAACGTGATGGGTATTGATATGAACGAACAGGCAGCGAAAATACCGACCCGTGATGGCCGCTACATCAAAATCCATGATGAGCAGGGATTTGATGGGATGCGTAAGGCCGGGCAGCTTGCTGCCGAATGTCTGGATTTCATTACCCCCTATGTAAAACCTGGCGTCACGACAGATGAACTGAACAAGCTCTGTCATGACTGGACGCTTGAGCACAAAGCCGTACCGGCACCGCTGAACTACAAGGGGTTTCCGAAATCAATCTGCACCTCGATCAACCATGTGGTCTGTCATGGCATTCCGGGTGACAAGGTTCTGCTTGATGGGGATATCATCAACATCGATGTGACCGTGATCCTGAATGGCTGGTACGGTGACACCAGCCGTATGTTCTATGCCGGCAAACCAAGCCTCAAAGCGCAGAAACTTGTGGAAACCACCTTTGAATGCCTGTGGCGGGGGATCGAAATGGTCCGGCCCGGGGCGACATTGGGTGATATCGGTCATGCCATTCAGTCGTATGCGGAGAAAAAGCGCTACTCGGTGGTTCGGGATTTCTGCGGCCATGGTCTTGGACGGGTCTTTCATGATGCCCCGAACGTGATGCATTTCGGCCGTCCGGGCGAAGGCGAAATCCTGCGTGAAGGCATGTTTTTCACCATCGAGCCGATGATCAATGCCGGCAAGCTGGACGTCAAAATTCTCGCCGATAATTGGACGGCCGTGACCAAGGATCGCTCACTGTCGGCGCAGTTCGAGCATTCACTTGCCGTCACCAAGGATGGATACGAGATTTTTACGCTGTCCCCGACCGGGCTGGATTGCCCCCCCTACAAGGTATAACTGCATGACGGTGGTACGGGGCAGCGAGCATACCGGCCATCGACAACGTCTGCGAAACCGTTTTCTCGCGTCCGGCGGCGAACGCATGCCCGACTATGAGCTGCTTGAAATGGTTCTCTTTGCAGCGATCCCCCGAGGGGATGTCAAACCGCTTGCGAAGCGGCTTTTGAAAAGGTTCGGCAACTTTGCCGATACCATCGCGGCACCGCCGGAGGCACTCAGCGAGGTTCAGGGCATGGGTGAAGCCGGGGTGGCGGCTCTCAAGGTCGTTGAAGCCGCAGCCCAGAGACTTGGTCAGGAAGCGATCATCGATAATCCGGTTCTGTCCAGTTGGGACCGGCTGATCGAATATTGCCGGATGCGCCTGGGCCGGGCCGAGAGGGAACATTTTCGAATTCTGTTCCTGAATCGTAAAAACGTCCTGATCGCCGACGAAGAGCAGCAACGCGGCACCATCGATCATACACCGGTTTATCCGCGCGAAGTCGTCAAACGTGCCCTGCAGCTTGGCGCCAGTGCAATCATCATGCTGCACAACCACCCGTCAGGTGACCCTGAACCATCCCGCGGGGACATCGACATGACACGGGAAATCAAGGAAACGGCAGAACGGCTGGGTATATTGCTGCACGACCACATCATCATCACGAAAACCGGCCACAGCTCATTCAAGTCGATGGGATTGCTCTAAGGCCTGACACTAACCGCTCTGTGGCTTGGCCATCGCCGCCGTGACGTGTGCGGACTTGTCCTTGATACGCTTTTCCAGCTTCTTGCGCCGCCGCCGCCGGACATATTTCAGTGACAATTTATAGCTGGCCCATGCGCCGATGATGGCATATGGCAGGCAACCAAGGGCCATCGACAGGCCGAGTTCCTTGGCAAGCATGCCGAGCAGTTCAATCATCGCATGCCAGAACCCGGAATCGGGCGCAAAGGCTTCATGCCAAGAATGCAGAAAGGTCGCATATCCGGTGATGTTATGCCAGTCTCCGCGCATAACCTGACCGGTGGCATAGAAAATGTAATAGATCGGGAACATGGTGAAGACGTTGGTCACCCAGGTCCATGCACAGGCAATGACGAGGCTGAATCTGAGGTTCCGGGATGGTTTGGCGATCAGCCAGGTCATCAGGCAAAGGTACATCTGT
Organism: Rhodospirillales bacterium; assembly: GCA_965227245.1. GTDB lineage: Bacteria > Pseudomonadota > Alphaproteobacteria > Rhodospirillales > Casp-alpha2 > UBA4479. The sequence continues at coordinate 1,758,403 of OZ245728.1, forward strand.
ATCCCGACCAAGGGGGTCAGGGCCCAGAACATGCCGACGGCGACACCCCGTGCCGAATATTCGGGGGCATGTGGGCTGCGGCGTAAAGGGATCAACAGCTTGAGGCGGGAAAGCCGACTCATGCGATCGAGAAAACCCCTTTTGACGCGTGCGACCGACGCCATCCCTGTCTCCGCTAGAATATTGGGTCGTCATGACCCTCCCCCAGTAGGATGATGGCAGAAATACCAATCTTCTCAACACACCAAATCATTAATTTTGCGTCATTATTTGCAGTTACAAAGGAAGGAGAAGGTAGGTTTGCCCTCCCCAATCCGTGTATCGCCCTGTAATATCCACCAAAAGTTTGGAGGATCCATTGTCAGTTACTTTCATCCGCGTCTTCGTGCCGTTCGCACTTGGTTATTTACTCTCATATCTGCTCAGGGTCGTGAATGCGGTGATTGCACCGGCGTTGATCAATGATCTCGGCCTGACGGCTTCCGATCTGGGGCTTCTGACGAGTGCCAACCTGTTTGCTTTCGCCGCTTTTCAACTGCCGCTAGGCGTATTGTTGGACCGGTATGGTCCGCGGAAAATCGAATCCGTCCTGTTGCTCGTGGCAGCATTGGGGACGGCCATATTCGCTTTGGCGGGATCGATTGCGTTGCTGGTTCTGGGGCGTGCACTGATCGGACTCGGGACGTCGGCTTGCCTGATGGCAGCGTTTACCGCCTTTGCGCTGTGGCTGCCCAAGGAACGTCTCCCTGCCGTCAACGGATATCAGATGGTCGCCGGGGGAATCGGTGCTCTGATCGGGACGACGCCGGTTGAATTCATCGAACAGGCATTGGGATGGCGCGGGGTTTTCTGGGTGCTGACCGGGGTCGCCGTCACATTGGCGTACATTTTGTTTACCGTTGTGCCGAAACGGAAAAATGCAGAGCATGGCTCTGAAACCATTGGCCAGACAATTGGTGGCATCCGTCAGGTGTTCTGGTCTCCGCTGTTCTGGCGCATTGCGCCGCTGTGCGTTCTGTCGCAGGCGGCATTTCTGGGGATTCAGAGCCTTTGGCTCGGACCTTGGTTTCATGACGTCATGGGTCTTGATAGCCGGGCGACGGCAGAGGCGCTCTCACATGTGGCGGCAGCGATGGTGGCCAGCTACCTGTGTCTGGCCTGGATCACAGGTCATCTCAGCAAGCGGGGCGTAGGGGCTATCCGGATTTCCGTCATCGGGATGGCGATTTTTCTGGTTGTGCAGGGGCTCGTCGTCTTCAATCTGGTGCCGGTAAACGTGACCACATGGATGATCTGGGCTTTCACGGCAACATACGGCATCGTCAGTTATGCAGGGCTTACGCAACGCTTTCCCGTATCGTTGGCGGGGCGGGTCGTCACGGCGGTAAATCTGCTGGCTTTTTCAGCGGCATTCGGCGTGCAGTGGGGAATAGGTATCGTAATCGATTTCTGGCCGCTCACTGAAAGTGGCGGGTTTCATCCCGATGGATATCGCTGGGCGTTCGGGATTGTCGCAGCCCTACAGTTGATCGCGCTTGTCTGGTTCCTGATTTTCAGGACGGAACGGGTCGTTGAAAGTCCCGGGTGACGACACCGGTGCGTTCATAACCGCGTACCAGCAACTTCCCCTCAAGCGCATTGGCAACCACGGCGATGCGCGTGGTGTCGTTTAGAATCGGCGCGGCCACCCAGTCAAATCCGTCTTCCGCGCTGTCGCGTGTTTCTGCCATCAGCTGCAGACGTCCGACACTATCGGTTCCCCGGTAATGTCCAGGCACGTCGCGGGCCATCCAGTGGTTGCCGCATGCCGTCGGCCCCTCATGCACGGTTGCGGCATTTTCCTCGCGTTCAATCAGGCAGGCCTGATCCGGTGATGTCCCGCTTAACGTCAGGAACGCGGGAATCGCCAGCGGGGTTTCGATCAGGCGTTCTTTCGCTTCATCATAGGTCGCACAGGTATCGAAGATGTTCCGCAACAAATGTGTGGGCGGGATGGACTTGCGCGACAGCAGACGTGAGCGGTTGATCCCCCAGTCCAGCCAGCAAGACCGGCTCCATTTGCGAAACGGCGGCTGGTTGATCGCAGCAGAGAACCGGCCCGGTGCCATGGCCGTCACGACACCGACAAAACCCGGCCAGGTGACGTTGAAGTAAGTCCCCGCTTTGCCTTTGAATTTAGCGACGACAACGGTTTCCCCAAGGCCGTCGAGCGGCCAGTCGAGAGTCCGCAGCATGCGGTTGCCCTTGCCGGACGGGTCAGGCCCGGCACCGGTGGTGCAACTCCATTCATAGGAAAGGTTCAGCAGCCATGCGCCGCGTTTCCCGGCTTCTGTTGCGACGGCATCGATTTCCCCTGCCAGCGGGCTGTTCTGACGGTGCAGCCAGTGCCGGGAGACGATGTCGCCAATGCCGATCGGCAAGGCGCCGTAATGTTCGCGCCCGGCACGGATCACTGCCTGAAACCGCCCGGCTTCGGCCCGCGCCACGTCAAGCGCCCCGCCTTCTGTTGCGTCAACATAGGGGATATCAACGAGCGTTTCCGTATTGGATGAGTGCGAATCCATAGGAGTACTATATACGTCAGTGTTGTTGCGTTGTCATGAAACCTCGCCGGATGACATTGCAGGCTTTAAAATACCGCCAGCGTGGGTATGATCGCCCCGCCTGACAGGAGAAGCCGCATGATTCCACGCTACAGCCGCCCCGACATGACCGCGATCTGGGACCCCGCCAATAAATTCCGTATCTGGTTCGAGATCGAAGCACATGCATGCGATGCCATGGCGGAGATCGGCGTAATCCCGGCTGAGGCGGCCAGTGACATCTGGGCCAATGGCGACAAGCCCTATACACCGGAGCGGATTGCACGCATCGACGCCATCGAGCTTGAGACCAAGCACGACGTTATCGCGTTCACCACTGAACTGGCCGAACAGGTCGGTGAAGCGGCGCGCTTCGTTCACCAGGGCATGACGTCATCGGACGTGCTGGATACCTGTCTCTCCGTACAGATGAAGCAGGCCGCAGACATTCTGCTGGCGGACATCGACAAGCTGCTGGCTGCGCTTAAACGCCGCGCATTTGAAACCAAACTGATGCCGGTTATGGGCCGTTCGCATGGCATTCATGCAGAACCGACCACCATGGGGCTGAAATTTGCCCGCTTTTATGCCGAGTTTGCCCGTAACAGAAAGCGGCTCGAAGCCGCCCGCGACGATATCGCAACCTGTGCGATTTCCGGCGCCGTCGGCACGTTTGCGAACATTGATCCCCGGGTCGAAGCCCATGTTGCCGAAAAGCTCGGGCTGTCGCCGGAACCGATCTCGACACAGGTGATCCCGCGCGACCGGCATGCGCAGTACTTTGCGACGCTGGGCGTGATTGCCAGCTCCATCGAAAACGTCTCGATCGAGATCCGTCACATGCAGCGCACCGAAGTCCGTGAAGCGCAGGAATACTTCGCGCCGGGTCAGAAAGGCTCGTCGGCGATGCCGCACAAACGCAATCCGATCCTGACCGAAAACCTTACCGGCCTTGCACGGATCGTGCGCATGGCAGTGGTGCCGGCGCTGGAAAACGTGGCGTTGTGGCATGAACGTGACATTTCGCACTCGTCGGTGGAGCGGATGATCGGTCCGGATGCTACGGTGACGCTTGATTTCGCATTGGGGCGGCTGGCCAGCGTGATCGACAAGCTGGTCGTCTATCCCGACAACATGCTTGGTCACATGAATGCCTTCGGGGGAATTCACGATGCACAACGGGTGCTGCTGTATCTGACCCAGAACGGCGCCAGCCGCGAAGACGCTTACAAGATCGTGCAGCGCAACGCGATGCGGGTCTGGAAAAGCTTCGGCATTGATCAGGATAATCCCGATACGCCGCCTGTTCTGGATGATGTGGAAAAAGAAGCCGCGAACCACGATAACAGGCTCGCGTTCTTCCTCAGTCACGACCCGGAACTTGCCGATGTGTTATCGGCAGATGATCTGAAAAGTCTGCTGGAAAAAGACTCCGTCAGCTATCATACGGCGCGGGTCGACGATATCTTCGCCCGCGTCTTCGCTGAAAGCTGAGGCCCAGAGCCTCAGGCTTCGTTCTTGACCTGATCCATCGCGACGCTTTCGAGTGCCTGCAGCTTGGTGCGGACTTCGTCTTCGGTGACGGTCGATTTGTGCGTCGCGATGTCTGCCATGACCTTGCGAATGACGTCTTCGATGCCGGGTTCGTCGAAATCCGCCGCGACGACTTCCTTCGCATAGTTGTTTGCGTCATCGCCGGTCAGACCAAAGTGTTCAGCAAGCCATAAGCCAAGAAGCTTGTTGCGGCGGTTTTCAGCCTTGAACAACAGCTGCTGGTCCATTTCGTATTTACGTTCTTCGCCTTTTTCACGTTTGGAAAAGGAATCGGCCATTGGATTGCTCCCTGAACTGGTTCTATCTGCCACATAAATAGTCTGCCGGACAGAAAGCCGCAAGCCGCGCTTTCGCTGGTTTATCCCCCGGCGGCATATTATTTTCGCAGTATGTGTACCGTTGTCATATTACGTCAGCCGAACAATCCCTGGCCTGTCATGATCGCCGCCAACCGCGACGAAATGGCGGCCCGACTCTGGCAGCCGCCGGCACGTCACTGGGCGGAACATCCGCACGTTATCGCCGGAATTGACGAAGAAGCGGGCGGTACCTGGATGGGGTTGAATGACGATGGCCTTTTCGCTGCGGTTCTGAACCGGCCGGGATCGCTGGGGCCGGCCAGTGACAAGCGTTCCCGCGGGGAATTGCCGCTCGAAGCGTTGAGCCATGCCGAAGCCCGCGAAGCGGCGGACGCGTTGGCCAATCTCGACGGCCGGGCATACCGCAGCTTCAATATGCTGATATGCGATGCGAATGATGCCTACTGGCTCCGCTCGACCGGAGACAGCGCGAAGGTTGAGGTATCTCCGGTTCCCACGGGCCTGTCGATGCTGACGGCAAATGATCTCAATGACGGGGACTCTGCGCGTATCCGTGTGTACCTGCCGAAATTCAGAGAGGCCGAGGTGCCGGACCCGGACAGCGGCAGCTGGGAAGCCTGGAAAACCCTGGTTGCCAACCGGCAATCGGAAACCGCCGAGGGTGAACGGGGTGCAATGAATGTCGGCACCGGGAACGGCTTTATGACGGTTTGCTCGTCAATGGTGGCACTGCCGGGTGTTGCCCGGTTCGGAGAAAAGCCGAAATGGCTGTTCGCTGCAGGATCCCCGGACAAGGTACCGTTTCTGGCTGTTGATCTTGATGCATGAACGGCTTGCCGTTCTGCTGGCGATGATGATCTGTGTCGCGCCCGCGGTTCAGGCCGGTGATCTGAACCTGCCGCCGTTGCAGGCGACCGGTTTCAAGGCGTTGTGCGAGGACATGTATGAAAAACGCGACACGCCGGAAGGCTGGCCAACCCGGTTTCGCGGACGTGAACATCATTGCACATTGAAGACCCGGACCGGCACGTCAGCGGACATGACGGAGGATGACTATGCCTGGACGCTCAGAAAAAGCCTGACGTTTGCCTGCAAGGGGAAACGCGAAGTCATTTATGATGTGGTGAGAAGATTGAAGGATTGTGATGGCGGCACACGTACGCTGGAGATGCTCCCCGATGACACCACACCGGGCGCATGCCGTGTTTCATTTCAGGAAACCTCCGAGGCCTTTACGGTCGCGCCGCCGCTCATCGCGGACCTGATCGGCTGGCGCGAGAATATGCCGTGGTTCGAACGTATCCTGGTGGATCTGTTCGCGCCCCGTGAATTGCCGATGGTGATGGATGGCCTTATTGCCTGTGCAGGGGGGCCTGGGCGATGAGCCATGGCCGTATCATCAACATATCAGGTATCGCCATAATCCTAATGGTTTTCAGCGCTTCCGGTTGCACGACATCGGAACCTGTCATGGTTGAAAACAGTCACGTTCAGGTACAGGCGCTCTCTAATACGATCCCGATGGAGACAATGAACGAGATCGCCGCTCGTTCAGAGCGGATATACACAAAGCTGGCTGCCTTCTTCGGTCGTAATCCGCCCTCGGCTGTGCGTGTGGAACTGGGGGCGCAGCAGCGCATTGCTCGGTCATTCGCCGAGCGGAATACCATCGTTTTCCCGATGCGTGTTGTGGAAAGCAAGAGTGTGATCATTGCCCATGAGATGACCCATTTGTTTATGCCTGAGCGGCATTCGGAGGCGCTCAGGGAGGGAATTGCCGTTTATGCGCAGGACCGTTTTGGGGAAGTGTCCGGCTATCCAAACTACGGTGTGGACGTTGACAGGCTGCTCTCAAGGCGCCTCAGAGATGGGGTAGGTAAATCCGTCGCCTCATTCAGTGGGGCGGAAGCTTTCTTTCGTCGCGCCCGGGGTGACGGAGTAGGTCAGCCGAAGCTCAAATGGAAGGATATAGATCAGGAAGCCCGGCGAAACGCCTATCTGGCAGGTGGATCGTTCACACGGTATCTTTTTGAAGTCGAATTACAAAGCGACATGACGCGCTTTCGCACGTTGTATGTCGGTGGGGACATCCCTGGTGTGACTGGCAAGAGCCTGCAGGAAATCGAAGCGGCGTGGTGGCAGAAAATTGGGCTTCCCTAGGCAGTCAAAGATCAGTTCGTTCCCATGAAGCCCGGCAACCAGCTCTCGTTTTTGCCTATGAGTGCGGCGACGGCGATGCTCTCACCGCTCGACAGCGTGAGCGTGTCCCCGCCCGTGGTGCCGATGTGCCGGGCGCTGACGCCGGCAGCCATGGCCTTTGCCATAACGGCATCCGCATCACGTGTCGTGATCAGATAGCGGGCCTGATCCTCGCCGAATAGCCAGGCATGGACAGGGACCGACCCTGATGCGACCTCGATACTGGCGCCGATGCCGCTGCCCATGGCCATTTCCGCGACCGTGACCAGCAGACCTCCGTCCGCCAGGTCATGGCATGCGTTGGCCTGACCCGACACAATAAGCTCGCGGACCAGGTCGCCGTTGCGGCGTTCCAGCGCCAGATCGACCGGCGGCGGCGGGCCGTCTTCGCGGTTATGCAGTTCCCGAAGATACAGGCTTTGACCCAGATGGCCCTGTGTGTCGCCGATCAGAATAATATCGTCCCCTTCGGCAGTGAATCCGATGCCGACGGCTTGTTCATGGTTATTCAGCAGACCGATCGCACCGATGGTCGGTGTCGGCAGGATCGCCTGTCCGTTGGTTTCGTTGTACAGCGAGACATTTCCGGATACGACCGGGAAATCCAGCGCCGTGCATGCTTCGCGCATGCCTTCGATACAGCCGACGAACTGGCCCATGATTTCAGGCTTTTCGGGATTACCGAAATTCATGTTGTCGGTGATGGCAAGCGGTGTTGCGCCTGTCGCGGTGATGTTTCGCCATGCTTCGGCAACGACCTGTTTGCCGCCTTCGATGGGGTCCGACTTGCAATATCGCGGGGTACAGTCAGATGTTGCTGCCAGTGCCTTCTCGGTGCCGTGTACCCGAACCAAAGCCGCATCGGCGCCGCCAGGCCGGCCGATGCCCAGGGTGTCGCCCATGACCATGTGGTCGTACTGTTCCCAGATCCAGCGTTTTGATGACAGGGCCGGGGTGCCGATCAGGGTTTCAAGTGCGGCCATGGGATCGTTCGGCGCAGGAATGTCGTTGGCGTTCAGCGTGGCCGGCGTGGGCGTCCGCTCCCAGGGGCGGTCATATTCCGGCGAGGCCAGCGCCAGCGGATCGATCGGAAGGTCGGCGACGATGTCGCCCTTGTGCTTCAGGACCATATGCCCGCTGTCCGTCAGATGCCCGACGACCGCGAAATCCAGTTCCCATTTCTCAAATATCTTGCGCGCATCGTCCTCACGTCCCGGTTTCAGGACCATCAGCATGCGTTCCTGGCTCTCCGAGAGCATCATTTCATAGGCCGTCATGTTCGCTTCACGCTGCGGCACCTGATCGAGATCAAGCTCGACGCCCATACCGCCCTTTGAGGCCATTTCAAAGGATGACGATGTCAATCCGGCGGCGCCCATGTCCTGGATCGCGACGATCATGTCGGTGGCCATAAGTTCCATGCAGGCTTCGATCAGCAGTTTTTCGGTAAACGGATCGCCGACCTGAACGGTGGGCCGTTTTTCTTCGGAGTCTTCGGAAAATTCGGCAGACGCCATGGTTGCTCCGTGAATGCCGTCCCGACCGGTCTTGGACCCGACATACACTACCGGATTGCCGACACCTGCTGCGGCGGAATAGAAAATCCTGTCGGTATCGGCGACACCGACGGTCATGGCATTGACCAGGATGTTGCCGTTGTAGCTCGGGTGGAATTCGCATTCGCCGCCGACGGTCGGCACGCCGACACAGTTGCCGTATCCGCCGATCCCGGCGACAACGCCTGAAACGAGATGCTTCGTTTTCGGATGATCGGGGCTGCCGAAGCGGAGCGCATTCAGGTTGCAGACCGGCCGTGCGCCCATGGTGAAGACATCACGAAGGATACCGCCGACACCTGTCGCAGCTCCCTGATAAGGTTCGATGTATGACGGGTGGTTGTGGCTCTCCATTTTAAATATGGCGGCCTGTCCATCGCCGATGTCGACAACACCCGCGTTTTCACCAGGACCGCAGATGACCTGAGGACCCTCCGTCGGCAAGGTTTTCAGCCATTTTTTAGATGATTTGTAGGAGCAGTGTTCGGACCACATCACCGAGAATATTCCAAGCTCGGTCAGATTCGGCTCACGGCCGTCGAGAATTTCGAGAATTTTGGCGTATTCGTCTTTGGAAATGCCGTGTTCGGCAATGACTTCTGGAGTGATCTCGCTCAAGGTACTAATCCGTGGGCTGTCGTTGCGGAATGTGACGCTTCATAGCAAATGACGGCGCTTGGTGACACACCTTTCGTCCATTGTCTTCAATGTTGCCGCAAATTTGCCTCGATTTCGCCATAAACCCCTTGAAGTAAAACACAAAACATGTGACTTTCCTGTACTGGTTTCGGCGTTCAGGGAAGATTTAATGCGGGGAAAAACGCTTGGATTCGCAGTTGCAGTCGCCATTACCGGCCTGACGGCCAGTTCGGCCATAGCTGCAACGTGCAACGATCGCACTGAAAAGGCGGCTTTCCATGTGCGTGCCCTGCAAACGGATCTGATGGTCGCCGCCCTGACCTGCGGCGCCAAGGCTCAGTACAACGGCTTTGCCCGCAAATTCCAGAACACTCTTGTTGATCATGGCATGGCGCTGAAAGCGCTTTTCAAAGGCCTGCATGGCGCCCGCGCCGACAAGGCACTGAATGCATATGTTACGGCACTTGCGAACCGGGCCTCTCAGCGGTCGATCTCCAGCCGGGACCAGTACTGTGAGCACACACTGCGCACGTTCACCGCGCTCACCAGCCTGAAGCCGGCTGAATTGGCATCGTTCTCCATGAGCCGACCGAACAGCGAAGTCGATGTTCCCAGCACATGCCGCCAGGATGTCGTTCTCGTCGACAAGACGAACTGATCTCCTTTTACATTTTTTAAGACAAAAAAAGAGGCGCGGAATATCCACGCCTCTTGTTTTTTGTCGCCGGTTGGCGGTCCGTCTTACGGGAAGACGATCTCGACCCGGCGGTTCTGCGGTTCGCGGACACCATCGGCAGTCGGAACCAGTTGTTCCAGCTCACCTTTCCAGTCGATGGCAATTTCGTTGGTCGCGATGCCGAGCTTGTTCAGCTGAGCCTGAACAGCGCGTGCACGGCGTTCGGACAGTTTCAGGTTGTAGCTGCGAGTTCCTGACGTATCGGCATGCCCGGTGGCTTCGATACGGCTGATGTTGCCCTTGCGTGCGTTCTCGGCAGCGCTTTGAAGAATGGCCAGTGCTTCACTGGTGATCTCAGCCCTGTCCCAGTCGAAGAAGACGATGTAGTTACGCGCAACCGGCGGCGGCGCAGGCGGTGCTGGCGGCGGCGGGGCCGGTTTCTTCTCGGCGACCGGCATCGGCGCGGGAGCCGGTGCAGCGGCAGGCATCGGTTTTTTCTTTTCGACACCGAATGTATAGCGGAGACCGACCATGATCGAATGCGAGTCGTAATCGACATCCACACCGCTGCCGGCCTGGGTATTTATGTTGACGCCCTGGAGCGTGTAGTAGCGATACTCGAGAGTGCTGGCCAGGCTGTCGGTCATCTGATAGGCGACGCCGGCAATCCCCTGCAGGGCAAGGCCGCTGCCATCATTCGACAGAGCCGTCGTCCCGACCGGGTTGACGTTCATTTCCAGATTGCCATACCCGATACCAGCCCCGAGATAGGGGATAAAGGATGTGCCCGTCGCGAAATCATAATACCCATTGATCATGGCGCCGATTGTGGAACCAGACCCGCCGGTTGCTGTCGTGCCGCTCTGATCGATGCTGTTGCGGCGGCGGTTGACTTCAAATTCGCCGCGGATTCCGTTGGCAAAGGCATGGCCGAGCGCCAGAACACCGGCGATGCCTTTTTCATACTGGACGTCGGTGTTGATGCCGCTGCCGCTGATGTCGCTGTCGTTGGCAATGTTCGCGCCGATCCCGCCACTGATATAAGTGCCGGTCGGACGATCCGCGGCAGAGGCCGAGGCAGTAGCGGCAACGGAGGCCGCGCAGATGATCGCCAGTTTGGTCAAATGACGCATGTATTTAATCCCAGAAGAAGTTTCTCGCCCGTGCCTTTGTAGAAGGTTGGCGAATCGGTACTGTATAGAAGATACACTATTGTTTGCACAATGTTAAATGGCGAACATACGTGCAAAGTAAAGAAGTCGGCATTAAGGCGATAACTTGATATTTATTTTGCAGCTTAACCGAGCGCCGACAGAATGCCCTCAAACATTGGGCGGCCATCCGTGCCGCCCAGCGCCGGATCTGCCAGCCGTTCCGGATGCGGCATCATGCCCAGCACATTGCGTTTTTCATTCAGGATGCCGGCGATATCGTCCAGCGAGCCGTTCGGATTGGCACCGTTTCCGCGCCTTCCGTCAGCCGATACATAGCGAAAAGCAATCCTGTCCTGATCGTTCAGGGCTTTCAGGGTGTCGCTATCTGCAAAGTAGTTGCCGTCGTGATGGGCGACGGGAATACGGATCACCTGGCCTTTGGCATAGCCGCCGGTGAAGACGGAGGCAGCGGTTTCGACGGACAGATGCACGTCCTTGCAGACGAACTTGAGGTCCGCATTCCGCATCAGGACACCCGGCAGGAGTTCAATTTCGGTCAGAATCTGAAATCCGTTACAGATGCCGACGACCGGCGTTCCGCCGTCCGCGCGTTTCTTGACTTCCCGCATGACCGGTGATTTTGCCGCCATTGCCCCGCAGCGGAGGTAATCGCCATAGGAAAAGCCGCCGGGGACCGCGATCAGATCGACATCCGGCAGATCGGCATCGCCGTGCCAGTGCATGATGACCTCGCCGCCGGTCACATCGCTCAGCGCAGTCTGGATATCGCGATCGCAGTTGGATCCCGGAAAGACGATGACGGCTGATTTCATGGAATTACTCCTGCAAAACCTTATTCGATCTCGACTGCGTAGTTTTCAATGACCGTGTTGGCGAGAAGTTTCTTGCACATCTCTTCGGCCTGTGCCGCCGCTTTTACGGGGTCGGTTTCGCTCAGTTCCAGCTCGATGAATTTGCCCTGGCGGACATCCTCGACACCGTCGAAGCCGAGGCCGGCGAGTGCATGCTGGACGGCTTTGCCCTGTGGGTCGAGGACGCCGTTTTTCAGGGTGACGTGGACTTTGGCTTTCACAAGAATTTCTCCGCCTGGCGCGCCGCCCTGGGATGGCCCATTGAGGCGGGGCGGCGCCTCTGTTCCGATTGTGACTTTCTGCCCCAGACCGGGAGAAAATTCAACGGTCTTGAGGGCGCACGATAGCCAATCGGCCATACCATCGTGCGCGACTGTGGTTTGGCCTAACTCTTTACTGCATGGCCGCCGGGCCGGGCATGTCGGCGGGCCCCGATTCGGGCAGAATGCCGAGCCGGCGTGCGACTTCCTGATAGCCTTCCTCGGCATTGCCGAGCTCGCGTTCAAACCTGTCTCGGTCCAGTTTTTCGCCGGTGTGGACATCCCACAGCCGGCAGTTATCGGGGCTCAATTCGTCGGCGAGGATCAGACGGACGTGTTCTTCTTCCCAAAGACGCCCGAATTCGACGCGGAAATCCACAAGCCGCAGACCAATACCGAGAAACAGTCCGGCCAGAAAGTCGTTGATCCTGAGCGCCATGGCCATCATTTCGTCGAGATCGGGCGGTGATGCCCAGCCGAACGCGGTGATGTGTTCTTCCGAGACCATTGGATCGCGTAGTTCGTCCGACTTGTAATAATATTCGACGATGGATCGCGGCAGTTGCGTGCCTTCGGTGAGGCCGAATCGTTCTGCGAAGGTGCCGGCGGCAACATTGCGGACACACAGGATGATCGGAATGATCTCGACTTCACGGACCAACTGTTCACGCATGTTGAGTCGGCGCACAAAGTGTGTCGGCACGCCGATCTCCGTCAGGCGCATCATCAGAAACTCGGAAATGCGGTTATTGAGCACGCCCTTGCCGGTGACGGTGCCACGCCTGCCATCACCCGAAGCCAGGGCGTCATCCTTGAAGTACTGTACAAGGGTACCAGGTTCAGGCCCTTCGAAGAGAACTTTGCCTTTGCCTTCGTAAACCTGTCTGCGTCTCGCCATGATCAGCGTCCCGTCAGGTATGTTTGGAAAGGCGACCCTATATCAGGCTCCCCGGCGGAAAACAACGCACACGCTTTATCGGTGATATGTTAATGTGGATGCCGTGGCCGTTACCACGGGGTTGACGGCAACTGGCAGAAGCGCCATATCAGCAGCACGAGGGACCAAGGAGTACTGACGCTATGGCCATGGCCGCCGGTGAAATCGAAAAACTGATCAAGGACGCGCTTCCGGATGCGCAGGTCACGATCAATGATCTGGCCGGTGACGGCGATCATTATGCCGCGCATGTGGTATCTGCATCATTTGCAGGAAAGTCCCGGGTGCAGCAGCACCAGATGGTGTATCAGGCGCTTCAGGGCCGCATGGGTAATGAATTGCATGCGCTGGCTTTGCAGACTTCGGCCCCTGAGTAAGAACTTCATTAAGGTATTTATGGTCCATTAGCGGACCGCAAGGTAAGGAAAACGCAATGAGCGACAATCCAGCTTTTACGCAGATCAAGGGCGAAATCGACAGCAGCGACGTTGTGCTGTTCATGAAAGGCTCACCGATACAGCCGCAGTGCGGTTTTTCCGCTGCCGTGGCACAGGCCCTGACCATGATGGGCGTCAAGTTCAAGGGTGTAGACGTCCTTCAGGACATGGACATTCGTCAGGGTATCAAGGATTTCTCCAACTGGCCGACGATTCCCCAGCTTTATGTCAAAGGGGAGTTTATCGGGGGTTGCGATATCGTTCGGGAAATGTATGAGTCTGGTGAACTTAAAAAGCTCTTCGATGAGAAGGGCGTTCAATACGCCTCGTAAGCCCCCGTTTCCCAGGGAGCAATTACGAGGAGCTTTTGAGGGAGGGGCCGTGCAGCGCACGGCCCTTTTCCTTTTTGGGCCTGCTTTGCACTGTCATGCCGGTGCATGCCGGAATCCAGAGTGACTTCGGTACAAATCAATAGCAAACAGCCATCTTGCCACCCTGGACCCGGCGTCCGCCAGGGTGACAGCGAGACGACTCTTCTATGTTTTACGTGGATCCGCTTTTTCGCCCAGCGAGACCTCATCCGTCCCCAGCGCATCTGCCAGCCTGCCCTTGGCGCTGCCCGGCCGCATCGGCTGTTGTTGCGTCGGCGCGGGCGCCCAGGCCGTCATGGTGATGATTTCAAATGTCGCCGGTATGCGGCCGTCGGCATCGCCGTAATGGTCCAGATATTTGGCGAGGGCCGTCATCAGGGTGTGGCGTTTCAGGGGGGCCTTGCGCCGCTCCAGAACCGCATTGCTCTCACCCATGCCGCGAAGATCGGCGAGCAGTTTCAAGGGTTCCGCGTAGCTGACGGTCACGATATCACTGTCGACCACGGGGAGAGCGAATCCGGCGCGTTGCAGCAGTGACCCGAGGTCGCGGACATCGGCAAACGGTGAGACACGGGGACTAAGCCCTCCGTCGATCTCGATTTCAGCTTCCGAAAGGACGTGACGGAGTTCATGCAGGGTCGAGCCGCCCAGCACCTGGGCCAGGAAAAGCCCGTCCGGCTTCAGTGCCAGTCTGATTTGCGAGAGCGCTCCCGGCAGATCGTTGACCCAGTGCAGGCTCAGATTGGAAACAACGATATCGAACGCGGCCAGTTCAAAGGGCAGGTTTTCCTCGTCCAGCACCAGCACCGGGCCGCTGGCCGATGCTTGCGCACGCCTCAGCATGGTTTCGGATAGATCGGACTGGATCAGGGTTTCAATTTTTCCCGGAGTCAGGGCCCGGGCGATTTCGCCGCCATGGCAGCCGATGTCGAGGCCGAGCGAAAAAGTACGGTTGATGTCGAGCAGTCTGTCACAAAGCCGTTCTGCGCCTTCCATAAACAGAAAGTCGTGATCGTTCAGCGCACACGCGGCGCGGTCCCGATGGGCACGCACCAGCTGCCGGTCAAAGACGTTCATGTGATCCGGAGAGCCGGCGACTGCCTGATCGGGTGGTGTTTTGGTTGGCGCGTTCATGGAGGCTATATGACACGTTTGGCGGCAATGCTCAAAAGCGGTGTTTGTCTGGGGGCTGCGGTGATGAAAGATCACCTCTGGCCGCCCGTCTGTGCGGTCTGTGAAGGTCCGATTCAGGGAGAAGGCGGCCTCTGTCACGGTTGCTGGGACGCGGTGACGTTTCTGGGGGCGCCGCAGTGTTATGCCTGCGGGGTGCCGTTCCCCTACGACCCGGGGGCGGGGACGCTTTGCGCAGATTGTACACGTGCCCGGCCGCCCTATGAGCGGGCCCGAGCGGCATTTGTTTATGATGATGCCAGCCGGGCCATGATCCTGGGGTTCAAACACGCTGATCGCACGGACCTGGCACCGGTGCTGACGCGCTGGCTCAGACGGCCGGCACAGCCTTTGCTTGATGATGCGGATATCGTCGCGCCGGTACCGCTGCACTGGAGCCGTCTGCTGTCGCGCCGCTATAATCAGTCGGCGCTTTTATCAAATGCCCTGGCGCAGGGCAGGAACATCAAGGCGATTCCCGATCTATTGCGCCGAACCCGCCGCACCGGGACGCAAGGCGGCAAGTCCCGGGCGGCAAGGCTTCGCAATGTCCGGGGTGTGTTTCGTGTCCATCCACGCTACGTGCACATGCTTCGTGACCGGCGCGTCCTGCTGGTCGACGACGTCATGACCACGGGTGCAACGGTCGAAGCCTGTACGCGGGCATTGCTCAGAGGCGGCGCCGGCAGGGTTGATGTGATTACGATTGCACGTGTCATGACATCCGGGTTTTGATTAGGACGCTGAACACCTATATCTCATAGAGGTGTTCAACTCCCTGAATAAACCGCCGTCTTGCCGTGGAGGATACATGTCGAAGATTGAAATTTATACGACCCCGTTCTGTCCCTTCTGTGCGCGGGCCAAGAATCTGCTGAAATCGAAGGGTGTGGAATATATCGAACACGACGTCATGATGAACGGTTCGCTCAGAAAAAAAATGACGGAAATGGCCGGCGGCTCCCGCTCGGTGCCGCAGATATTTGTCGATGGTGCACACATCGGCGACTGCGACGGCATTCATCGCCTCGATGATGACGGCAAGCTCGATGCGTTGCTGGGGATTGGTGCTTGAGCAACACCTTCAAAGCGGCTCTGGTTCAGATCACGGCCGGTCCGGACCCGGCGCTGAACGCTGAAGCCAACGCGGGTCTTCTGGATCAAGCAGCGGCAAACGGCGCTGATTTCGTGATGTTCCCCGAAGTCTGCAACATGATCGAACCGGACCGCGTCCAGTGCCGCGCCAAGGCCCGGCCGGCCGCCGATGATGAAACGCTGCTGCGGCTTCGTGACGGCGCTAAAATGCATAAAGTCTGGGTTTTGGTCGGTTCCATCGTGGCGCAAGCAGAAGACACGCCCGGCAAGCTCGCCAACCGTTCGTTTCTGATCGACGATACCGGTGCTATCGCCGGATCATACGACAAGATGCATCTGTTCGATGTCGATGTCGGCACCGGGGATGTTTACCGGGAAAGCGATACCTACCGGGCCGGCTCATCCGTAACGCTGGTCGACACGCCGTGGGGCAGCTTCGGGATGACGGTCTGCTATGACATGAGGTTCCCGCATCTTTACCGGGATCTGGCGCGGGCCGGTGCCGTGATGCTGAGCGCCCCGTCGGCGTTTACCCAACCGACCGGCGAAGCACACTGGCATGTTCTGCTCCGTGCGCGGGCCATTGAATGCGGTGCATTCGTTTTCGCCCCGGCGCAGACTGGTGATCATGCCGGCGGGCGTAAGACGTACGGGCATTCGCTTGCCGTCGGACCATGGGGGGAGATATTGGCCGACGGCGGAACGGATCCAGGAATCACCTATGTGGAAATCAATACCGCAGCGGCGCAGGATGCACGCCGGAAAATTCCATCGTTACAGCACGACAGGGCTTACTCACTCTAACTCAGGGAGTTTCATCGGGGACGGCTCGCCATCGTCGCGGGCAGATTGATCAATATTGTGAACGGCGCAGACCATCTGTTTGACCCCCGGACATTCGCCGGTTTCGACAATGCCGTGCCGATACGCCACGATCTGCAGACGGCCCTGTAGCAGTTCAAGCAGTTCGCCGCTTTTCAGAAGATGATCTGGATTTCGGGGCCGGTTGTAGACTTCATTTCCAAGAGCAAAAGTCTCGTAAAGCAGCACGCCGCCCGGGTTCAGCGCCCCGATGAGGTCGTCAAACAATGGCCGATACAGATAATTGCAGACGATCACCGCATCGAACCGGCGCCCCGCTAGAGGCCAAGGGCTGCCGTCCTCCAGATCCGCTTCAATGACCTCGGCTTCGTGTGATCCGGAAAGCGGCTGCAGCGGGGCGGCATTGCGGTCCAGGGCGGTGACGCTGTAACCGGTTTCTGCAAAGAATGTCACATGCCGGCCACCCCCGGCAGCAACGTCGAGAACGGTGCCGCCCGGCGCAATCAGCGGCTGATACATGCGAAACCAGTCGGATGGTTCGCTCATACCCAGGTGGCGTAATGTGTGCGGCGGGGGCTCGGTATTGGTCGGCATGCGTGCAGTATGCCGTCAGCAAGTTGATTTTGTTAACGCTTTTTTTCTATGAATTCGTCACTATATGAGGTCTATATCGCGTTCTTTACGGAGTTCGGCGAATAAGAAGATGATCAAGTATTCCGTCAGGTGTGCAAACACGCACGAGTTTGAAGGCTGGTTCAAGGACAGCGCGACGTTCGACGCGCAGGCCAAGAGCGGTGACGTGTCATGCCCGCATTGCGGCAATACCAAGGTCGTCAAGGCGCCGATGGCGCCGCGCATCGGGAAATCTTCGGTTTCTGGATCGACGCCGGAAGCACGGGCGCGAGAAGTCGCTGAACGGATCCTCGAAGCCGCGCAGGAAATGCGCCGTGAAGTCGAAGCGAATTGTGAATATGTCGGCGACCAGTTCGCCGATGAGGCGCGCCGCATTCATTACGGTGAGTCCGATGAGCGCGGGATTTATGGCGAAGCCAGTGATGATGAAACCCGTGAACTGGATGAAGAAGGGATCGAGGTTTACCGTCTGCCGACGATCCGCCGCAACAGCTGACTGGGTTCGGTTTCAAGGTCAGTCTTTTTTTGCAAAAGCCAGATAGTTGATGTCGAGACTGCCGCCTGCCGTCCAGGTGTCTGAAACCGGATTATAATGCATCCCTTCCAGCGCGGTGATCTCCATTCCCGCCCCCCTGAGACCGGCAGCAAGCTCAGAAGGTTTCACGAACTTCCGCCACTCATGCGTGCCGACCGGCAACCACCTGAGCACGTATTCTGCCATGACCTTGGCCAGCGCCAGGGATTTCAGCGTGCGATTGATGGTCGACAGCACCATGCCGCCCCCCGGGCGCACCATCGATGCGGCGGCCTGCATGAAGGCATCGAGATCGGCAACATGCTCCACGACCTCGAGATTGACGACGATATCGAACGTGACGCCGGTTTCGGCCAGATCTTCAGGCTGTTGGACACGGTAATCGATCTCGAGACCGCTTTGCCGGGCGTGGAGTTTGGCAACCTGAATGTTGCGTTCTGCCGCATCAATCGCGGTCACTGTTGCACCAAGGCGGGCCAGTGGTTCGGTGACCAGACCACCCCCGCAACCGACATCGAGTATTTTGAGGCCGGCAAAGGGCTCGTCGGCATCCGGATCCAGCCCGAGCCTGGAGGTTACCTGATCGCGGATGAAGCCAAGCCGGACCGGGGCCAATTGATGCAGGGGCCGGAACTTGCCGTTCGGGTCCCACCATTGTTCGGCAATCGCGGAAAACCGTGCCACTTCATCGGCGTCGGCTGTGCCACCGTATGCAGGCTTGGCGGTGTCGGCGGTGGCATTGTCGATGGTCATGCGAATCGGGCCTTTTCGTTGGACTTCCGGGGGCCGGAAGTGCGTATCAGGGTTGCTTGCGCGCAACCCACAGAGTATGTATGCGCCGCCCGTGCTTCAACCCTAACCATGCTGATGACACGGACAGGTGTATTCCGGCTGTTTGTCCGGAATATGTCCTTGTTTATTCCCCGGGGCTGTCCTGGAAAGTTAGTGGAAAATGGCGCGGATCGTACAAAAATTCGGTGGCACTTCGGTTGCCAATGTGGAGAGGATCAAGGCTGTGGCGCAGCGCGTCAAGGCCGAGGTCGATGCGGGCAATGAGGTTGCTGTGATCCTCTCGGCGATGTCCGGCGAGACGAACAAGCTAGTCGACTTCGTCACGTCCGTCAGCAAGCTGTATGACGCACGTGAATATGACACCATCGTTGCCACCGGCGAGCAGGTCACGGTCGGTCTCCTGGCTCTGGCGCTTCAGGATATCGGCATACCCGCCCGTTCATGGCTGGGCTGGCAGATTCCGATCCATACGGACGGCGTACACGGCAAGGCCCGCATCCAGAGTATCGAAACCGAGGAAATGGAAAAGCGCCTTGGACGAGGCGAGGTCTGCGTTGTCGCCGGATTCCAGGGGATCGGACCGGACAACCGGATCACCACACTTGGCCGTGGCGGCTCGGATACCAGCGCGGTTGCCATTGCAGCCGCTCTCAAGGCCGATCGGTGCGATATATATACGGACGTGGACGGGGTTTATACGACGGACCCCCGGATTACGCCGAAAGCCCGAAAGCTGGACAAGATCACTTACGAAGAAATGCTGGAAATGGCGTCGGTCGGCGCGAAGGTCCTGCAGACGCGTTCCGTTGAAATGGCGATGAAACATGGCGTGCGCGTGCAGGTGCTGTCCAGTTATTCGGACGAACCCGGAACCCTTGTTGTTGATGAGGATGAGATCGTGGAACAGGAATTGGTAAGCGGCATTGCCTATAGCCGCGATGAAGCAAAAATCACGCTGGTGGCGGTTCCGGATCAGCCGGGTATCGCGGCATCGATTTTCGGGCCGCTGGCGGATAACGGTATAAATGTGGACATGATCGTGCAGAATGTGTCGCATGAAGATCGCTCCACGGACTTGACGTTCACGCTGCCGATCGCGGACCTTGAGCGCGCCGTTGCGACGCTCGAAAGCAAGCGTGAAGATTTGCAGTTCTCGGACATCCGCGCCGACAAGAACGTGACGAAGCTCTCCGTGATCGGCGTCGGTATGCGTTCACATGCCGGGGTTGCGCAAAAGATGTTCACGACGCTCGCCGAAAAAGGCATCAACATCCAGGTTATTTCGACCTCGGAAATCAAGGTCAGTGTCCTGATTGCCGAGGAATACACGGAACTTGCGGTTCGTGCGCTGCATACGGCTTACGGCCTGGACGCAGACTGACCCAGCACCCGGTTTGGCCGGGGCGCATCGCCACCGAAGGAAGCTCGAGGCATGCCCGAGAAAACGCCACGCGCCAAATTGACACCGGCTCCGCGTCGGCTGTTGGCGCGTGTCCGCGACCTGATGGCGGAAACCGGTACGGCGGAAAAGCGTCTCGATCAGATCGCCGAGATCGTTGCCGCCGACCTCGTCGCCGAGGTGTGCTCGATCTATGTACGGCGTGCCGGTGACATACTTGAGCTGTTCGCAACCCGCGGCCTGAAACCGTCCGCCGTTCACAATACACGACTCAGGATCGGCGAAGGTATCATTGGTGAAATCGGGGCGCTGGCCCGTCCGTTTGCGTTAGCTGATGCGCAGCAGCATCCGAGCTTCGCCTACCGCCCGGAAACGGGCGAAGAAGCCTTCCATTCGATGATGGGTGTGCCGATCCTGCGCAGCGGCCGAGTCATCGGGGTGATGGCGGTGCAGAACCGCACCCGCCGGAACTATACCGAAGAAGAAGTCGAGAGCCTGCAGACCGTCGCCATGGTGCTGGCGGAACTGGTTGCCGGCGGTGAACTGATCAATCCGAACGAACTGCTGCCGGCCGACGGGTTGGCAACGGCACCGCTTCGTCTCGAAGGGCTGAGACTCAACGGGGGCATCGGCATCGGCAATGCGGTCGTGCACCGCCCGCATTTCCGGATCGAACGCCTGGTTGCCGAAGACCCCGACATCGAACTGGAACGGCTGCAGACGGCATTTGTTGAAATGCATGGTGCCATCGACGACATGATGACGTCGGAGCATATGAAAACCAGCGGCGAGCATCGTGATATCATGGAAACCTATTCCATGATCGCCCGAGATCAGGGCTGGTTGAAGCGTATGGAAGAAGCGATCAAGGCCGGCCTTACCGCGGAAGCGGCGGTGCAGCGGGTGCTTGATGATTTACGTGCACGCATGTCCCAGGTCAGCGATCCGTATTTGCGTGAACGTGTCCATGATTTTGAAGATCTGGCGCACCGGCTTTTGCAGCACCTGTTGGGTGAGCCGAGCGGCCCGGACCTGTCGGCCTATGTGGATGGGGCGGTGCTGATTGCCAAGTCCCTCGGCCCGGCGCAATTGCTGGACTATGACGCCGAGGCGCTGAGCGGGGTCATACTTGAGGAGGGCTCGCCGACAGCACACGTGGCGATCATCGCCCGTGCTCTGGATATTCCTGTCATCGGCCGTATCAAGGGGATCATGGACCGGGTCAGCGAAGGCGATCCGTTGATTGTCGACGGTGACAGGGCACAGGTGTTCCTGCGCCCTGGTGAAGATATTCGCCGCAGCTTTCTGGATACCGTGCGCGTCAACAAGGAACGGCGTGAATATTATAACGAGCTGATTCCTCTGGCGTCCGACACCAAGGACGAACATCACGTCACGTTATTGTCGAATGCGGGATTGCTGGTGGATGTCGAACAGATGCGGGATCTGGGTGCCGAAGGCATCGGGCTGTTCAGGACTGAAATCCATTTCATGATGCGGACGGAATTGCCCGGCATTGAAGAGCAGACGGAACTGTACCGGCGGATCCTCGAAACCGCAGATGGGCGGCATGTGACATTTCGGACGCTTGATGTCGGAAGTGACAAGACGTTGCCGTATATCGAGAGCGACGACGAGGAAAATCCGTCGATGGGATGGCGTGCGATCAGGGTCGGTCTCGACCGGCCGATGCTGCTGCGGCGTCAGATGCGGGCCATGGTTCGCGCGGCAAAGCAGTGCAACACGGATATTTCGATCATGTTCCCGATGGTAACGGAGGTTGGCGAGTTCATTGCCGCCAGGAAACTACTTGAGCGGGAAATCGAGAGCGAACACCCGGAGCAGAAAATCCATGCCGGTGCCATGCTCGAAGTGCCAGGTCTGCTGTTTCAACTTGAGCAACTGACGGCACATGTCGATTTTCTGTCGGTCGGGTCTAACGATCTGATGCAGTTCCTGTTTGCGACGGACCGCGGAAATCCGAGGCTGTCGGACCGTTATGATACGCTGTCGCCTCCAGCACTGCGTATGCTCAAAAGCGTTATCGACAATTGCAATGCGGCTGAAGTGCCGGTGACTGTCTGTGGTGAGATGGCCGGACGACCACTGGAGGCCATGGCGCTGATCGGATTGGGCTATCGCCGCTTATCCATGGCCAACCCGAGCATCGGACCGGTTAAGGAAATGACACGTTCACTGACGGTTAAAATGCTTGCTGATTTCATCACCCCGCACCTGGGTTCCGCCGAACATAGTTTACGGGGCAAACTCAGGAGTTTCGCACTGGATCACGGCGTGGCGGTGTAAATGCCGGATATAGCCATTAATCAGATGCCCGAATTCCGGATTTTCCCTTGTAAATCAAAGGCGAATTGTGAGAATAACGACGCAGAGCGGACCCGGGTAAGCGCGGCGATCGTGATCGCGTCCCGCAACGACGGGTTTAAACGAGCCTTATGAGCAATAAAGACCAAAACAAAGATCAGGATCAGAAGGACGGAAACGGCCGTTCGCCACAGGTCGGGGCACTGCTTCGCGCCTCGAGGCTGCGTGTCGGCGAGGATTTGCGCGAAGTTGCGGATATCCTTTGTATCCGTTTCCTTTATCTGGAAGCGATCGAGGAATGCCGTTATGGCGACCTGCCCGGCAATACCTATGCCGTCGGCTTCATCCGGTCCTATGCTGAGCATCTGGGGCTGGATGGCGATGAGGTCGTGCGCCGCTATCGTGTCGAACAGGCCGGCCACAAGAGCGCCACGGATCTGGCATTCCCGACGCCCGTGCCGGACAGCGGGGTGCCGAAGGGCGCCATCGTCTTCATTGGCGTGCTGATTGCGTTGTTGGTGTATGGTGGCTGGTATGTATCGACCACGGACGACAGCATCCTTTCCGATCTGATTTCGCCGGTGCCGGATCACTTGAAACATCTGGTGACAGGCGATAATGCCGCCCCTGCAACAGATAAAGCGGCGAAGCCTGAAGCGTCTTCCGAGGACGCCGCAACACCTCGGATGACGGAAACGGCATCCGAAGAAATCGAGAAAGTGGTTCGTGAAACCACCGCTGCGGCCCAACAGATGGCCAGCGATGCCGGTGCAGCTGCGAAAAGAGGCGCCGAAACGGCAGACGATGCTGCGGAAACGGTGGCTGAAAGCACCAGTGGGGCGGCTGATGCGGTCGTTGATGCAACACAGCAGGCCGTCACCGCAACAACGCAAGCGGTTCAAACAGCCGCCGAAGGTGCCAGCGAGAAAGTAGAGAAAGTTGTGGAGCCCACGGCAACCGAATCGCTTGCCACGAGCACCCCTGCGGCGACCGGGACGGACAATCCGCCAAAACCGTCGGATGCCTCTTCTGAAACGCCTGCAAATTCCATGGAACAGACGCAGCCGGTGGAGAGTGCCGCTACCAGTGCTGCACCAGCAGCTAATAATCCCGTGGCTGATACACCGGCACCGGTCGAAACGGCCGCGACAGTATCGGCAACAACTGAAAGCACAGCGGCAGCCGCACCGGCGCCGGCGCAGCCTGCCGAGCAAACACCGGCACAAGCAGTCGAAGGCACGACGACATCTGTTGAATCTGCGGCCGTCGATGCGCCGAAAAAAGAACCGGCCCCCCCTGAAGTGACGGCGGAGGACCTGAACGCGCTGGTTCTGCGTCAGGCAACGGGCGTGTCGGGAGTCAGAACGGCACCCGCCGCGCCGGAAACGGCAGCAAATACCTCAGGTGAGGCAACAGGGACGTCCGGCATTGTCATCCGCGCGAATTCAAGCAGTTGGGTCGAGATCAGAAATCCGGCGAACGGCAGCATTGTCTACACCGGACTGATGAATGCCGGCAGCGTATATAACGTGCCGGATATCAATGGCCTGATCCTCGATACCGGGAATGCGGGAGCACTCAAGATCACGGTTGACGGCAAGGCTGTCCCGGAAATCGGCGGTGTCGGCGCAGTCCGCAAGAATGTACCTCTGGACCCGGTCCGGCTCAAAGCCGGTACGGCATCGAGTCGTTGATCGGATATCGGTCATGAGCACACAGATTTCTCCCATTCTTCGTCGCCAATGCATCCCCGTTCAGGTTGGCAACATCATGATCGGCAGCGGTCCGGTCGTTGTGCAGTCGATGACCAATACGGATACCGCCGACATCAAGAGGACGGCAGAGCAGGTTGCCGCCCTTGCCGCCGCCGGTTCCGAGATCGTCCGCATCACGGTCGACCGCGATGAAGCCGCCAAGGCCGTGCCGCATATCCGTGATGCCTTGGACAAGATGGGATGCGATGTGCCCTTGGTGGGTGATTTTCACTACATCGGCCATAAGCTGTTGATCGAGAATCCTGCATGTGCCGAAGCCCTTGCCAAATACCGGATCAATCCGGGGAATGTCGGGTTCCGTGAAAAACGGGACAAGCAGTTCTCGACCATGATCGAGGTTGCCCTGAAATACGACCGGCCGGTACGTATCGGGGTCAACTGGGGCAGTCTGGATCAGGAGCTTGTCGTCGGTCTGATGGACCAGAATGCCAAGTCAGCCAATCCGAAGCCGGCACAGGATATCACAGAAGAAGCGCTTGTGCTGTCAGCACTGCAGAGTGCGGAACTGGCACGCGAACTCGGCATGGGTGCCGAGAAGATCGTGCTGTCGTGCAAGGTTTCGGAAGTTCAGAGCCTGATCAGGGTGTATCGCGCCCTGGCACGCCAGTGCGATTATGCACTGCATCTGGGCCTGACAGAAGCCGGTATGGGCTCCAAGGGAATCGTTGCATCCACGGCGGCGCTGTCGGTTCTGCTGCAGGAAGGTATCGGCGATACGATCCGCGTGTCTCTGACACCCGAGCCCGGCGGCGACCGGACCGAGGAAGTCATCGTTGCCCAGCAGATTTTGCAGACCATGGGCATTCGGTCGTTCATGCCGCTGGTCACGGCCTGTCCCGGCTGCGGCCGCACGACGTCGACCGTGTTCCAGGACCTGGCCGGAAAAATTCAAACCTATATCCGTACCCGGATGCCGGAATGGCGAGAAAATTATCCTGGCGTCGAGGAAATGAACGTCGCGGTCATGGGGTGCATCGTCAACGGCCCGGGTGAGAGCAAGCACGCGGATATCGGCATTTCCCTGCCGGGGACCGGTGAGACACCGTCTGCGCCTGTCTTTATTGACGGTGAGAAACGCATGACCCTGAAGGGGGTGGGTATTGCCGAAGAATTCCAGGGCATCGTCGAAGACTATGTAAAGACCCGTTACGGTGGCGGCTCGGCGTCCGACGCCGCCGAATAGCTGACAGGACCGGAAAACATGGCGACGCTGCAACCTGTACGCGGTACTCACGATTTGCTGCCCGAAGACATGCGCGCTCAGCGCCATGTCGCCGATACCGCGGCTGCCATCGCTCTGCTTTACGGTTTCGAGGAAATGACGCCGCCGGTGTTTGAATTCACCGAGGTCTTCCAGCGCACACTTGGCGACACGTCGGATATCGTCACCAAGGAGATGTACACGTTCGAGGATCGGGGCGGTGACAGCATCACGCTGCGTCCAGAATTCACGGCGGGCATCGCGCGCGCTTTCATGTCGAACGGTCTGCAGCAGTCGGTGCCGTGCAAGTTCTTTGCCCGTGGCCCGGTGTTCCGTTACGAACGACCGCAAAAGGGGCGTCTGCGCCAGTTCCATCAGGTCGACGTGGAAATCCTCGGCGTCCCCGGACCTCAGGCGGATATAGAGGTCGTTGCCGTCGGTGCACATCTGTTGCGCCAGCTTGGGATCGCCGATGACGTCAAGCTTGAGATCAATACGCTGGGCGATACGGAAAGCCGCCAGAACTATCGCGAAACGCTTATTTCGTATTTGAACGGCTATAAGGACAAGTTGTCTGAAGACAGCCTCAATCGGCTGGAGAAAAATCCGCTGCGGATATTCGATTCCAAGGACGAGGGGGATCGGGCGATCATGTCTGAGGCCCCGTTGCTGAGTGAACACCTGAACGATCATTCCCGTCAGTTCTTCGACGATGTTCTTCAGGGGCTGGCCGATGTCGGTGTCGAGGCACACATCAATCCGCGTCTGGTGCGCGGGCTCGATTACTATTCCCACACGGCGTTCGAGTTCGTCACTGACAAACTGGGTGCACAGGGTGCCGTGCTGGCCGGTGGCCGTTATGACGGCCTGATGGAACAGATGGGCGGTCGACCGATGCCGGGGATCGGCTGGGCTGCCGGTGTCGAACGGCTGGCGATGATGGTGGGTGATGCTGCAGGCGCAGTACGCCCGATTGCTGTCGTCCCGGTCGGTACTGATGCAGGGCGTGCGGCCATGAAAATTACACAGTCGCTCCGTGAAGCGGGATATCATGTTGATCTGGGTTACAGCGGCAACATGGGGAAACGCATGAAACGGGCGGACAAAATCAATGCCATCGCGACAGTGATCCTCGGCGAGGATGAACTGGCCCGCGATGCCGCAAGCGTGCGTGACATGCAGAGCGGCGAGCAAACCGAGGTGCCACTCTCGGACCTTCGGGAGCACCTCGCCAAGTATCGCTAGCGACCGTGGCCGGCGCCTCCGTCACATCGCGCACCCCTCTGATCGTCGGCGTGAATCATCGTACCGGCAGCCTCTCCCTGCGCGACAGGCTGTTTGTCGAAGACCCCGACGTCCCGTCATTTCTGGAACTGTTGCGGCTTCAGGGTCTTGATCAGGCCGTTGTGCTGTCGACCTGCGACCGGGTCGAGGTGATCGCCGCCAGCGCCGACTGCACACGCGATACGGCAGCGATCAACGCTGCTTTTTCGGATTTTTCCTCAGTGCCGTCAGAAGATCTGCTCAGTGCGATGCTCGGCATTTCTGGGGCGGATGCCGTGCGGCATCTGTATCGGGTGGCGTCATCGCTCGATAGTGTCGTCGTCGGCGAGCCGCAGGTTCTCGGACAACTCAAGGCATGTCACAGGCTGGCCCGGGATCAGGGCATGGTGGCTGGGGATCTGGACCAGCTGATGCAGTCCGCCTTCAGCACGGCGAAACGGGTGCGCACGGAAACAGCCATCGGTGAGCGCCCCGTGTCCATTGCCGCTGTTGCCGTCGGTATTGCACGCGAAGTGCATGGCCGGCTGGAGGATGCGCGTGGTCTTTTGATGGGCAGTGGCGATATGGGTGAATTGATTGCCACTGAACTGCTGCGTGGCGGTCTGGGCGTGCTGTCCATATGCGGGGGTTCCCGGCCGGTTTCCGATCTTGCAGAGCGCCTTGATGCATATCTAGTCGACGATACAAACCTGACGATGGCCCTTGCTGATGCGGATATCGTCATCACCGCATTTGGGGGACGTGCGCAGGTTCTGACTGCCGATATGGTGAGGCTGGCTCTGAAGTCACGGCGATCCCGCCCGCAATTCATTATCGACGCCGGGCTGCCGCGTGATGTTGAAACGGCTGTCGACAGGCTGGACGATGCATTTCTGTATGATCTGGCGGACCTTGAACGACTCGCCATGGAAGGCCAGGCAAGCCGGTCCTTTGAGGCCGAAGCCGCTGAAAAGATCGTAGAGGCGGAAGTCGACGGCTTTTTCAAAGGGCGAGTCGCGCGGACTGCGGCACCGGCCCTGAACGCACTGCGTCATCACGTTGCCGGCATCCGTGACGCGGTGCTGAAAGAGGCCGGTGATGATGCGGAAAAGGCGACGCACCTCCTGATGCAGCGGCTTTTGCATACACCCAGCGAACGGCTGCGTGAGATGGCGCAGTCCGGTGAGGACATCGAAGCGGCAGAACGTCTGATCCGCAACCTGTTCGATATGACCGATGATGGAGACGATAAACCGTGAGTATGGAAGAACATCTGCAACGCGTGACGTCCCGGTTCGATGAACTGACGCACCTGATGTCGGCGGATAATGTCAGTGGCGAGGAATACGCGCAGTTGTCCAAGGAGTATTCGGACCTGTCGCCGATCGTGACCGCCATCAATGCCTTCCAGAAGGCCCGCCAGCAATTCATAGATGCAGCGGCACTTGTCGATGACCCGGACTCCGACGCGGAGATGCGTACCCTCGCAGAAGAAGAATGCCGCGAGTTGAAGGACCGGTTGCCCGCACTGGAAGATGCAGTCAAGCTGATGATGGTTCCCAAGGACGAGGCCGACAGCCGCAATGCCATCCTCGAAGTACGGGCCGGCACCGGTGGTGACGAAGCGGCGCTGTTCGCGGCTGACCTGTTTCGCATGTACCAGCGCTATGCCGATCACATGGGATGGAAATTCAGTATCATGCATATGCAGGAAACCGGTATCGGCGGGACCAAGGAAGCGATTGCAGAAATTACCGGACGTGACGTATTCCGTTATCTGAAATTCGAAAGCGGCGTGCATCGCGTGCAGCGCGTGCCGGTGACGGAATCGGGCGGTCGTATACATACTTCCGCGGCAACGGTCGCCGTAATGCCGGAAGCAGAAGAAGTCGATATTCATATTGAAGAAAAGGATCTCCGGATCGACACTTTCCGTGCTCAGGGTGCAGGCGGTCAGCACGTGAACACCACCGACAGTGCCGTCCGTATTACCCACATTCCAACCGGGATGGTGGTCTCGCAACAGGATGAGAAGTCACAGCACAAGAACAGGGCCGCCGCGATGAAAGTATTGCGTGCACGTTTGTTCGATGCCGAGCGGGAACGCCAGGACACCGAGCGGGCGCAACAGCGAAAAGATCAGGTCGGTTCCGGTGACCGGTCGGAACGCATACGGACTTATAACTTCCCCGAGCGTCGGGTTACCGATCATCGCATCGGTCTGACGCTGCATAATCTCGACAGTTTTCTCAATGGTGACATGAGTGATGTCGTTGATGCATTGCTGGCGGAAGACAACGCGCGCCGGCTTGCGACAATTGAATGACGACAATTGGTAAAGTTCTGACGGACGCGACAGCAGCGCTGACCGAGGCGGCGGTCGATAATGCGCGGCTCGAAGCACGGCTGTTGCTGGCACACAGCCTTGCGCTGTCACCGGCACAGGTGTTCGGCCGTGCCGATCAGGACCTGGATGATGATCAGGTGGCGGCTTTTGGACGGATTCTGACACAACGGTGTGCGGGCGCGCCGCTCGCGTACATCACCGGAAGGCGTGAATTCTGGAGTCTAGAATTCAATGTGACTCCGGCGACCTTGATCCCGCGGCCCGATACGGAAACCCTGATCGAGCTGGCGGTCGAGATTTACGCATTGAGCTCGCCGCCAAAAACGATCCTTGATCTCGGTACCGGCAGCGGTTGCATCCTGCTGGCGTTGTTGAATTGTTTTCCCGACGCCGCTGGAACCGGGATTGATGCCTCTGCCGAGGCATGTGAGGTTGCCAGGGAGAATGCGCGTGCTTTGGGATTTGAAGAGCGCTGCCGGATCATTGACGCGTCATGGTCCGATGGCGTTTCCGGGGAATATGACCTGATCGTATCCAACCCCCCCTATATCCCCAGAAACTACATCCATGATCTTCAGCCGGATGTCCGTGAACACGAACCCATGAGCGCCCTTGATGGCGGACCGGATGGGCTTGATGCCTATCGGGAAATACTGCCGCTGGCGAAAAGGAGTCTGTCTCAGCAAGGCGTCCTGATTGTCGAATTTGGCATCGGTCAGGCCCAGGACGTGTCACAGCTTGCGGTATCGGCAGGACTTCAACCGGGGACGGTGCGCAGCGATTTGGGGGGGATTGAAAGAGTGTCTTCTTTTTACAAAAAAAGTATTGGAATTGCGGAGGCCACAGGCTAACTTTCACACAGTTCAGCCTTTCGGGGTTGAGGGGGGAACGCCATACGGCGTCCAAAAAAACCCATTGTTCCACGAATTGGTCATCTTTCTTCGGGAGAGGGCACTCAACCGGGCAAGAGCTTGGTGTGACGTGGTACTGTCTTACACAGATAAGCATCTGAGATAATGAAACACGGTCAAAACAACAACAACAGACGTCAGCGGTCGCGCGGTAATCCGCGTCGGTATCCTAATCAAAAGGGCGGCTCTTTTGAGAGCAATGGGCCCGAAGCAAAGGTCCGCGGCACGGCCCAACAGGTTCTGGAGAAGTATCAGGCTTTGGCCCGGGATGCTTACTCAGGTGGGGATCGTATTCTCGCCGAAGGGTATCTGCAGCATGCCGAGCACTACTACAGGATCCTCAATTCCGAGAATGAAGGCGGGGGCGTGATAACAATCGCGGCCGTCAGTCCCACGGCAACCGTGATGAAGACATGAACCGTGATGATGACTCGGACAACGAGGAACAGAACCCGAAGGCCGATTCGAAGAAAAGCAATAATGGGCAGGATGACAATCATTCAGACCGCAGTGATGATGATTCGAATGGTCTCCAGCGCACGGTATCCAGAGGGCAGAACGGCCGACGCCCGAAACCGGCGCAGGATTCCGAAGCTGCGAACGATCAGTCGGCGGAAAAATCTGATGCATCAGGTGCAGAAGTAGTGACTGAAGAGCCCGCAGCAAAACCAAAGCCGCGTGCCCGCCGTCCGCGCAAGGTCGAACAGCCCGCGGTTGAAGCAACGGATCAGTCCGCCGCGGATTGAGCGGTTTTAGAGAATACTGATTTCATCTCCGACGTTGACGATACCGTCTTTGGCAACGCTGGCGAATACGCCGCAATCGATGTGGCCGTAGCCGCGCATCATATCTTTCGGGATATTCATGTCGCGGACGGCCGTCTGCGGATTGACGTTGGTGGCAGCGCAGCGGTCGATCGGCACTTCGATATTCAGCACCGCGTCCCCGATGACGACCTGTTTGCCGGCAAGATCGAATTCGGCCCACGGATCGAGGCCGTCGATCATGAAGTTGCCGCGAAAACGTCGGGGATCAATCTCAGAACCGACCACCCGGGCCAAATCCCGGACTGAATTCAGATTGATGATCGATATCACCGGACTGTCGTGGTCGGATAATGTGTGGCCGGTTGCGGCTTCAACCAGCTTTGGCCGGCCTCGGGCTTCTTCCTTCATGAAAGCGGCAAAAAAGTCCTCGATCATTGTTCGCCCGATCTTCTGCGAGATCTGACCCCGTGCAACCTGATTGCCGCCACGATGGATGGTGAGTGTGGCCGTGGCGTCATCGAACTTCGTTTCGAGTTGCGCCAGTTTTTCATTTCGCATCAGACACAGAAAACTGGATTTTGGCATCCACTCGGATATCGAGCCTGAAACCGGCGTGGACCCCAGTGCCAACGCGAATTGCCGGTCCCACGGCAGCGCCGAACCAGCCGTCAATGAGACCGATTGCATCCGTTCGGGGCTTAATCCCTTCAACGGATATCGGCAAATTTCATTCAGCGTTATTTTCATGACCACAACATTGGCGGGGGCGCCTTTTCGTGTCAATTCGCTGTCGAATGATTGGCTTATAGAAGCTTCAGGCCAGACCGCCCTGAACAAGGAGTTTGTGGAAGTCTCTGAGTGCCTTTTCGGCCTTCGCCGGATCATCGATGCCGTCGACAAAATGCTCATCGAAATTGGGTTGGCGCAGCAGTTTGACGATGCGCTTTCGTGCCAGTTTCAGGGCTTTGCCTTCCGGAAGCACACCTGCGCCACAGAATTTGACGAGCCGGACAGCCCTGTCGCGAAGGTGCGTGCCGGGACTGTCGAGGCGGTCAATAATATTCTCGTCGACCAGATACCGTTCCAGAACGCCGTCGATATGTTGGGTCACCTGTTGCTTGATGTCATCGGGGAGCGCGGAAGTAGCCGTTGCCTGATAAGCTCCTGTTGCGGTCAGCATGCGGTCCCGGTGGGACATGGACTGGCGGCACAGCTGTTTGATGACCCGGGCACTGAATACCACGTCGAGCTGGCTGATAATGTCGTCCATGTGGTCTTCGTTGAAATCGGTTTTGGAAAGTTCGGCCAGGTACATGGCGCCACGAGCCGGATCGGGCAACGCTTTGACCGTGGCTCCGATGGCGGCGCGGCGCCCGGATTTGCCCCCGGCTTCGACGAATTGTGAGCCGCGCAGGGTAAGCGCCTCGGCAGCCTGCGCACCGGACAGGATCCCGCCTGGCACCAGGAGCCGGGCGAGGACACGCTGATATTCTTCCATTTCCTTGGACGGATCGGATTTTGACAATGGCGCGTTGGATTTCAATTGTCGCAGCGCACGGTCGACAAGGACACGCTTGCTCGCCGGCAGGACATTCAGTTTTAACAGGTCCATAAGCCGGTCCGTTGTTTCCTTGGCATCGCTCTTGGTGCTGTCAAATACCCCGTCGGCAAGGTCGAGCATGCTGATAATCGCGCTGCCGAGGGAGGGTTGCCACCCAAGCAGTTCCTGAATGACGTTGGCGCCAAGAAGATCGGCGATGACGGTGTCGAGCAGCAGAATTGCCGTGGTATCTTTTTCATTTAACGCCAACCCGCTGAGGCGGTCGAGTTTGCCGACCCAGCTTGGAATTTTGATCAGTTCCCTGGACAGCACCACCATCGCCAGGTACTCGGCAGTGTGGCTTTTCACCCGGGGAACGGCAGCGATGGTGCCGGCAAGGCTTTCAGGGAATTCGGGGAGTTCGATCTGATCAGCTTCACGCGCCTGTGCCGTGATTTGATCGACAATCCTGTTCAACTCGTTCTGTCGGTCACGGGCCGTTTTCTCCAGCCCCTTTACCTGCAGGGTCGCGATATGGCTGACGGCGGAAAGACGAAGAGAATCGCGATCGAAAAGTTTTTGCAGTTGATTGTAGCTGTGCAGAACTTCCGTCGGCGTCAGGGTTACTTCCTCGAAATAGCTTCGGAACAACCGGTTCAGATTGATCCGGCTTTCAAGGCTGAAGAAGTCTTTTGGCGATCTGCAATACGGACGGGCGCTGTCCAGTGTGGTGATTCTGAGCGGTTTTCCGCCTCCCGACTGGGTCTCCTGAAAAATCACGTTTTCACGGATTGAGCCATCACTCAGGGTCTGATTGGCGACGACGCGGGCACCTTCACATTGCGGGTTGCTGAGGAATTTCCTGGCCAGTTCTCGGGCATTGTTTTCATTTCCCCGGACAGCTTCCGTGGTCCAGCGACGATCGCGCAAAATTTGAATATCGAATTCACCCTGCGCCATTGCTGTTCTGCAATGCCCCCTTTTGAACGTATAATATCAGCGTATTATTTTAGACGGTATATGTTATCGGGAGATTTCTGAATATTACAGATTGCAGCCTTCACTGGTGTGAATCCGTATCCGGAAATTGTCCGTATATTTCCTTCCCGCAGACTTGCGGGGCTCGCGTGGCAAGCCATATTTGGAGTAACATATCCATACACCGCGAGGGGTTATCGCTGCCCGATTGGGGGTGATCGCCGCCGGCGCATTGAAAGGACAATAAGATGGATTTTGAAAACTTCACTGATCGTGCGCGGGGCTTTATTCAGTCCGCGCAGACACTGGCGCTCCGGACCAATCATCAGCAGTTGACGCCGCTGCACGTTCTAAAGGTACTGCTCGAAGACAAGGAAGGTCTGGCGGCCAATCTGATCGATGCTGCGGGCGGTGACCGCGGTCGTGCCATCGAAGGTGTAAACCGCGAATTTTACAAGATTCCGAAGGTGGAAGGCCAGGGTGCGGGACAACTGTATCTGGCGCCCGAATCGGCGCGGCTTTTTGATCAGGCGGAACAGCTTGCCGAAAAGGCCGGCGACAGTGTCGTCACGGCTGAGCGTCTTCTGCTGGCCATTGCGCTGGCCAAGGATACGGTTGCTGCCAAGATATTGAGTGACGCCGGCCTGACGCCGCAGAATCTGAATTCAGCGATCAACGAGTTCCGTAAGGGCCGCCCAGCGCACAGCGCGAGCGCCGAAGACAATTACGATGCCCTCAACAAATACGCGCGTGACCTGACACAGGCGGCGATGGAAGGGAAGCTCGATCCGGTGATCGGCCGTGATGAGGAAATCCGCCGTACCATTCAGGTGCTGTCACGCCGCACCAAGAACAATCCGGTACTGATCGGTGAGCCAGGTGTTGGTAAGACCGCCATTGTCGAAGGATTGGCGCAGCGGATCGTTGATGGCGATGTGCCCGAAAACCTGAAACAGAAAACCCTGATGGTCCTCGACCTGGGGGCGCTTGTTGCCGGGGCGAAATTCCGCGGCGAATTCGAAGAGCGCCTCAAGGCCGTCCTCAACGAGGTCACCGCGGCGGCGGGGCAGATCATCATGTTCATTGATGAAATGCACACGCTTGTCGGTGCCGGTGCCGGTGAAGGATCCATGGATGCGTCGAACCTTCTGAAACCGGCGCTTGCACGTGGTGAAATGCACTGCGTCGGTGCCACGACACTGAACGAATATCGGAAATACGTCGAGAAGGATGCGGCGCTAGCCAGACGTTTCCAGCCCGTGTTCGTATCCGAGCCGACGGTCGAGGACACGATTTCGATCCTGCGCGGCATCAAGGAAAAATATGAACTCCACCACGGTGTCCGGATCACGGACTCGTCCCTCGTGGCGGCGGCGACGCTCAGCGCACGCTATATCACCGACAGGTTTCTGCCCGATAAGGCGATCGATCTTGTCGATGAATCGGCGAGCCGGCTGAAGATGCAGATCGACAGCAAGCCCGAGGAAATCGATGAACTGGATCGCCGCATCATACAGCTCAAGATTGAGCGCGAGGCCTTGAAAAAGGAATCCGACAAGGCATCGCAGGACCGGCTCGGCAAGATCGAGCACGAACTTGATCAGCTTGAGGCCGAGTCCGATGAACTCACCAGCCGCTGGGAAGCGGACAAGGCGTCTTTGGCGGATACCACCAAGCTCAAGGAAGAGCTGGATGCAGCCCGCATGGCGGCGGACCGGGCGATCCGTGAGGGACACCTCGAGGAAGCCGGGCAGCTGACCTACAGTGAAATCCCGCGGCTGCAGGAAGCCCTTGAGAAGGCCGAAACCGGTGCGGAATCTCATATGGTTGACGAATCGGTCACCGCCGAGCACGTCGCGCAGATTGTATCACGGTGGACCGGAATCCCCGTCGACAAGATGCTCGAAGGTGAGCGCGAAAAGCTGCTGCGCATGGAAGAGGCGCTTCGCAACAGAGTGATCGGCCAGGATGATGCGCTGGTGGCGGTGTCCAATGCGGTTCGCCGTGCCCGTGCCGGTCTGGGTGATCCGAATCGGCCGATTGGATCTTTCCTGTTCCTGGGGCCGACCGGTGTCGGCAAGACGGAACTGACCAAGGCGCTGGCTTCGTTCCTGTTCGACGATGAACAGGCGATGGTGCGCATGGACATGTCCGAGTACATGGAGAAACATGCCGTTGCGCGTCTGATCGGCGCGCCGCCGGGCTATGTCGGCTATGACGAGGGCGGGTCGCTGACAGAAGCCGTGCGCCGCCGGCCGTATCAGGTGATCCTTTTTGACGAGGTTGAAAAGGCGCATCCGGACGTCTTCAACGTCCTTTTACAGGTTCTGGACGATGGCCGTCTGACTGACGGACAGGGGCGGACCGTCGATTTCCGCAATACCCTGATCATCATGACCTCGAACCTCGGCAGTGATCTGATCGCGGCCCAGGCGGAAGGCCACGATCTGGAGGAAATCCGTCCGCTCGTCATGGAAGTGGTGCGGTCTTCGTTCCGGCCCGAATTCCTCAACCGGCTGGATGAGACCATCCTGTTCCGCCGTCTTGCCCGCGAACACATGGACGGGATCGTCGAGATACAGCTTGATCGCTTGCGTGCGCGGATCAAGGATCGCGGGATTAAGATCAAGCTCGATGGCGCTGCGCGGGCATGGATTGCCGATCAGGGGTATGACCCGGTCTACGGGGCCAGGCCGCTCAAGCGGACGATCCAGCGTGCGTTGGAAAATCCGCTGGCGCAGGCGATTCTCGAAGGGCGCATCAATGACGGTGACGAGATCAAGGTCTCGGCCGGCAAGGATGGGCTTCTGATTAACGGGGAACGCGCCCAGGCGGCATAAATGGCGGCATAAATGGCGGCTTTGATGGCAGCTTAAACCGGTTTAACCAGCCGCGTTCGGCCACCCGGATACTCTCCGGTGAAGCCGGGTCAGTTGACCCGGGTCACCGGTGCCGGGCTGCCCATGCCGCCGGTTGGTCTCGGGGTGCCGCGTGGCGATACGGTGATCAGGATTTCAGATCCCCTGAGGGTGGTAGACGTGATCTGCATCTGCATGATTCGGTCGTCACGGTCATAGGTCAGGACGCTGGTCGGGGCGCGAACGGAGGTGATTTCGTTCCAGCCGAATTGTGGCAGCCGGTTGCGATAGAAATCAAACATGGCAACCGGGCTTTGCGAGGCCGTCAGTGCCAGCTGGCCGAACCAGTTGTCGGTGCCGACGACCAAGGTCTTGTCGACGATCATGTTGGCCCCTTCCGGGATCGGGATATCCGGGAAAATACTGGCGTTGGGTTGCGTTCCGGCCCCGCCGGAACCGGACGTGCCGCTCGGCGATGACAAGCCGCCGCCCTGCAATTGTGCGGTCTGTGTACAGGCGGATGCACTCAGGAGAACGGCTGCCAGTAGGGCCAGAACGTGGGCCCGAAGAATGCCTTTGCCGCGTGTCTTGTGCCGTTGTGCCAATGGTATATGCAAAATGTTGTCCCCTAATGACAGAAATACGAATTTAACGCATTTATTTATAAAACGGTGCTTGCCAAACCCTAAGCATCATCATATACCACCGCGCACTGGCCAACGCCAAGCGCGAGCGCTGTTTTCCACAGTCTTGCGGATTGCCGAAACGGTCGGTTGGGGATATAATCCTCGCCCTCGTCTGAATGGGGTTTGACAAGCCGGTTGCGCGGCCTTAAAAGCGCGCTCCTCCGGTCGGGTCCATTCGGCCGGTTTCGCGTCCATCTCCGGGCGCACGCTGATAAAGATTGTGAATACGGAAGAGATACGTGGGCGGCGGCTTGTTGTTCATTGAGGGCATCTTATGGAGTTTGTCTTCTCACGTATCGGAACTGCTTTTTGGCGTTGTTCATTTATGGATGGCGGTATTGAGCAGCCACGATTGTGCGAGGACAGGTTCTTGTCGGTTTTCGGTGTCTTGCTTGCAGGGCATCGGCAAATCAACTTGAGAGTTTGATCCTGGCTCAGAACGAACGCTGGCGGCATGCCTAACACATGCAAGTCGAACGAGGTCCGGAGCTTGCTCCGGGTGCCTAGTGGCGAACGGGTGAGTAACGCGTGGGAACCTGCCCTGGAGTGGGGAACAACCTTTGGAAACGAAGGCTAATACCGCATACGCTCTACGGAGGAAAGGCTTCGGCCGCTCTTGGATGGTCCCGCGTCTGATTAGCTTGTTGGTGGGGTAATGGCCTACCAAGGCGACGATCAGTAGCTGGTCTGAGAGGATGATCAGCCACACTGGGACTGAGACACGGCCCAGACTCCTACGGGAGGCAGCAGTGGGGAATATTGGACAATGGGGGAAACCCTGATCCAGCAATGCCGCGTGAGTGAAGAAGGCCTTAGGGTTGTAAAACTCTTTCGCCGGTGAAGATGATGACTGTAGCCGGTAAAGAAGCCCCGGCTAACTCCGTGCCAGCAGCCGCGGTAATACGGAGGGGGCTAGCGTTGTTCGGATTTACTGGGCGTAAAGCGCACGTAGGCGGCATATTAAGTTAGAGGTGAAAGGCCCGGGCTCAACCTGGGAACGGCCTTTGATACTGGTATGCTTGAGTTCGGAAGAGGGTAGTGGAATTCCAAGTGTAGAGGTGAAATTCGTAGATATTTGGAAGAACACCGGTGGCGAAGGCGGCTACCTGGTCCGATACTGACGCTGAGGTGCGAAAGCGTGGGGAGCGAACAGGATTAGATACCCTGGTAGTCCACGCCGTAAACGATGAGTGCTAGTTGTCGGGATGCATGCATCTCGGTGACGTAGTTAACGCGTTAAGCACTCCGCCTGGGGAGTACGGCCGCAAGGTTAAAACTCAAAGGAATTGACGGGGGCCCGCACAAGCGGTGGAGCATGTGGTTTAATTCGAAGCAACGCGAAGAACCTTACCAGCTCTTGACATACCAATCGCGGTTAGTGGAGACAC
Source organism: Rhodospirillales bacterium (assembly GCA_965227245.1). Classification (GTDB taxonomy): domain Bacteria; phylum Pseudomonadota; class Alphaproteobacteria; order Rhodospirillales; family Casp-alpha2; genus UBA4479. Next base: position 1,796,445 of record OZ245728.1, read on the forward strand.
TTTCCTTCAGTTCGGCTGGATTGGATACAGGTGCTGCATGGCTGTCGTCAGCTCGTGTCGTGAGATGTTGGGTTAAGTCCCGCAACGAGCGCAACCCCTATCCCTAGTTGCCATCAGGTTAAGCTGGGCACTCTATGGAAACTGCCGGTGACAAGCCGGAGGAAGGTGGGGATGACGTCAAGTCCTCATGGCCCTTACGGGCTGGGCTACACACGTGCTACAATGGCAGTGACAGAGGGACGCAAGTCAGCGATGGCGAGCTAATCTCAAAAAACTGTCTCAGTTCGGATTGTTCTCTGCAACTCGAGAGCATGAAGTCGGAATCGCTAGTAATCGCGTATCAGCATGACGCGGTGAATACGTTCCCGGGCCTTGTACACACCGCCCGTCACACCATGGGAGTTGGTTTGACCCGAAGACGGTGCGCTAACCTTTTGGAGGCAGCCGGCCACGGTCAGGTCAGCGACTGGGGTGAAGTCGTAACAAGGTAGCCGTAGGGGAACCTGCGGCTGGATCACCTCCTTTCAAGGATGTTGGATGTAGATTGTGATTTATCATGATCCATGCCCAACCCTTCATACTACTACGATCAAACTGTTCTTAACGGATGGCTTGCCGCCGTCTGCGTATCTCTTCCGTCATGTTAATCAGAGGCCGGATGGCGCAAGCCATCTTCCCCAGGTTATAGCCAATTCAAGGGGCCGTAGCTCAGTTGGGAGAGCGGTAGCTTTGCAAGCTTCAGGTCGTCGGTTCGATCCCGTCCGGCTCCACCATTCCCTGCATGCCTGTCATGCCGGGATGGCAAAGAGGAAGGCTTCGGATCTCGAGTAGGGCCTGTAGCTCAGTTGGTTAGAGCGCGCGCTTGATAAGCGTGAGGTCGGAAGTTCAAGTCTTCCCAGGCCCACCATTCTTATCCGCGGGTGGCCCTGTGGGCGAACAAGACAGATATGTCAGGACAGGTTGCTGTTCTGACATATCTGCCTTCGGCAGATTGGACGGCTTTTGCCGTCATTGACATTGTGAAGAGGAACGATCCTCGGACGATCACGTCAGTTTGGGCGTGTTTGCCACGAGGTTCTGTCTGGCAACGCCGGATACGCTGGAAGACTTGCACAGTATTCCAGGAGTGCGCGAACACGTTCGTTTGCGCATGCTTGTGTGTCCGGCATGATACAGACCTTCCGGAACCAGCCCCCGTTGGTGTGACGTACGTCTTATGACGTGCCGACATCGAGACCGGCGGGGATCTTGGAAGGCTGTATCGCGTTGAGTTAAATAAGGTTCTGTGCGTCTCCAATGAAAATTGGGGTTGGATCGTTTGTAACGGAATACAAAAGGCCGTTACGGATTGATCCTGCATGGTTCAAGGGTACCGCAAGGTTCCGTTGGTCCGTGTTGCATGGGACGTTCTCAAGCAAATTAAGAGCATTTGGTGGATGCCTTGGCATCGAGAGGCGATGAAAGACGTGGCACTCTGCGATAAGCTGCGGGGAGGGGAGAGCACCCTTTGATCCGTGGATTTCTGAATGGGGCAACCCGGCGCTTTAGCGTCATCGTCAACTGAATACATAGGTTGGCGAAGCAAACCCGGCGAAGTGAAACATCTCAGTAGCCGGAGGAAAGGACATCAATTGAGACTCCGTTAGTAGTGGCGAGCGAACGCGGATCAGGCCAGTGGCAGTTGTGTAAGAACCGGAAGCGTCTGGAAAGTCGCGCCATAGTGGGTGATAGCCCCGTACGGGTAGAAAGCACAGTTGTCCTCGAGTAGGGCGGGACACGTGAAATCCTGTCTGAACATGGGGGGACCATCCTCCAAGCCTAAGTACTCCTCGATGACCGATAGTGAACCAGTACCGTGAGGGAAAGGTGAAAAGCACCCCGACGAGGGGAGTGAAAGAGACCTGAAACCGAATGCTTACAAGCAGTCGGAGGGGCTTCGGCCCTGACGGCGTACCTTTTGTATAATGGGTCAGCGAGTTAATTTTGCGAGCAAGCTTAAGCCGTTAGGTGTAGGCGCAGGGAAACCGAGTCTTAATAGGGCGCTTTAGTTCGTAGGATTAGACCCGAAGCCCGGTGATCTAGCCATGAGCAGGTTGAAGGTGCGGTAACACGTACTGGAGGACCGAACCCACTTATGTTGAAAAATGAGGGGATGACTTGTGGTTAGGGGTGAAAGGCCAATCAAACCGGGTAATAGCTGGTTCTCCGCGAAATCTATTTAGGTAGAGCGTCATGTATTGCCGTCGGGGGTAGAGCACTGGATGGGCTAGGGGGTCCCACAGACTTACCAAACCTAACCAAACTCCGAATACCGACGAGTATGAGCATGGCAGACAGACGGCGGGTGCTAAGGTCCGTCGTCAAAAGGGAAACAGCCCAGACCACCAGCTAAGGTCCCCAAATCACGACTAAGTGGGAAAGGATGTGGGAAGGCCAAGACAACCAGGAGGTTGGCTTAGAAGCAGCCATCCTTTAAAGAAAGCGTAACAGCTCACTGGTCTAAACAAGCCGTCCTGCGCCGAAGATGTATCGGGGCTAAAGTCGTGTACCGAAGCTGTGGACTTGATCTTTGATCAAGTGGTAGCGGAGCGTTCCGTAGGCCTGTGAAGGTGTACCGCGAGGTATGCTGGAGGTATCGGAAGTGAGAATGCTGACATGAGTAGCGATAAAGAGGGTGAGAAACCCTCTCGCCGAAAGTCCAAGGGTTCCTGCGCAAGGCTAATCCGCGCAGGGTGAGCCGGTCCCTAAGGCGAGGCCGAAAGGCGTAGTCGATGGGAACCTGGTTAATATTCCAGGGCCTGGTGGATGTGACGAATGGTGGTAGTTGTGAGGACTTATCGGATTGTCCTTGCTGCGAAACTGTTCCAGGAAATAACACCACCGTATAGACCGTACCCGAAACCGACACAGGTGGACTGGTAGAGCATACCAAGGCGCTTGAGAGAACGATGTTGAAGGAACTCGGCAAAATACCCGCGTAACTTCGGGAGAAGCGGGCCCCGTTGATGGGCAACCATCGGCGGGGGGCACAGACCAGGGGGTAGCGACTGTTTACTAAAAACACAGGGCTCTGCGAAGTGGAGAACACGACGTATAGGGTCTGACGCCTGCCCGGTGCCGGAAGGTTAAGAGGAGAGGTGAGAGCCTTGAATCGAAGCCCCGGTAAACGGCGGCCGTAACTATAACGGTCCTAAGGTAGCGAAATTCCTTGTCGGGTAAGTTCCGACCTGCACGAATGGCGTAACGACTTCCCCACTGTCTCCAACATCGACTCAGCGAAATTGAATTCTCCGTGAAGATGCGGAGTACCCGCGGTTAGACGGAAAGACCCCGTGCACCTTTACTACAACTTCAGAGTGGTACTAGGGAATGACTATGTAGGATAGGCGGGAGCCTTTGAAGCATCGGCGCTAGCTGGTGTGGAGGCACCCTTGAAATACCGCCTTTTTGTTCTCTGGTATCTAACCGCGATCCCTGAACCGGGATCCGGGACCCTCTGTGGTGGGTAGTTTGACTGGGGCGGTCGCCTCCTAAAGAGTAACGGAGGCGCGCGAAGGTGGGCTCAAGCCGGTCGGAAATCGGCTGTTGAGTGCAATGGCATAAGCCTGCCTGACTGCGAGAGCGACAGTTCGAGCAGAGACGAAAGTCGGTCATAGTGATCCGGTGGTCCCGCATGGAAGGGCCATCGCTCAACGGATAAAAGGTACGCCGGGGATAACAGGCTGATGATCCCCAAGAGTCCACATCGACGGGATCGTTTGGCACCTCGATGTCGGCTCATCACATCCTGGGGCTGGAGCAGGTCCCAAGGGTTCGGCTGTTCGCCGATTAAAGTGGTACGTGAGCTGGGTTTAGAACGTCGTGAGACAGTTCGGTCCCTATCTGCCGTGGGTGTTGGATACTTGAGAGGAGCTGCCCCTAGTACGAGAGGACCGGGGTGGACGTATCTCTGGTGGACCTGTTGTCACGCCAGTGGCACAGCAGGGTAGCTAAATACGGACGGGATAACCGCTGAAGGCATCTAAGCGGGAAGCCCCCCTCAAAACCAGGTATCCCTTGAGAGCCGTGGAAGACGACCACGTCGATAGGCTGGGTGTGGAAGCATGGCAACATGCGTAGCTGACCAGTACTAATAGCTCGATAGGCTTCAGAACGTGCTCATGCGCACGGACGAGCGGAACCTTTTTAACTCGATATGTTCGTACTCGATGTACGACCAACGCGATCAGACGCCAAGCCGTTGACGCGCCAACCGAAAGGTTGGGCGATCGGCCACGCCGCATTCATGCGGCTGGTAAAACAGCCTGGTGCCAGACAGAAACGCACGCCGCCCAAATGGCGTGCGCATAAACGCTGTGTTTTGACGACTTGGTGGTCATGGCAAGGGTGTCCCACCCGATCCCATCCCGAACTCGGACGTGAAAGCCCTTAGCGCCGATGGTACTGCATCTTAAGGTGTGGGAGAGTAGGTCGCCGCCAGGTCTTCAAAACACAGCCAAAAACAAATCGTTCCTCTTTACCTTCCTCTGCCCGGTCCGGTCTTCTCAATATGCCCAGCCCGTGCAGGCAAAGGAAAAGCGCGAGAAAATCGCGACAAGTAAATTGACGCGGGATGGAGCAGCCCGCCCGCCGAGACGACAGTCGAGGCAAAACAAACAACCGCTACCGGGCGAAAGTCCGGTACTTGAAATTGACGCGGGATGGAGCAGCCCGGTAGCTCGTCAGGCTCATAACCTGAAGGTCGCAGGTTCAAATCCTGCTCCCGCAACCAATAAAAAAGCCCTTAACTCAATGAGTTAAGGGCTTTTTGATATCCTCTCCACATATCCAAATAATCAGCAGGGCTACCCATAAGGCTTCCGGAGACAAGAATTTCGTTAATCACTTGCAGCTGAAGCGAAGCTTCAACAGACTTTATGTGGCGAAGTTTTGGACATCCTTCTTCAGTCGAGGCGGGAAAAGCGCGCGGCCACCACATTCTTCCGTAAAACGATAAAGCTATTCCGAAACGATGTGCTGAATTCATGGTCGTCCGCTGTCGCCGCTTGACGGTATGATGCGAAGCACTACCAAGCTTCTATCTCGGGTCGACTACGTGACAATGCCCGCACCGGTTGCCGGCATGTTTTCCAGGCAGTTTTCGACGCCATGCGCTCCGGCAATGTGAGGAAGGTCATATTTGACTGGACGGTGTGAGAGCTATCCGGGCCAGGGCGAACTTTCGATTGCCGAAGGGCGCCGGAAGAGACATTCTCTTTTGCGAATTCAAGGGAAAGACATGCTGAAATTTTACTTCTCGCCAATGACAAGCTCTCTCGCAACCCACATCGCGCTCATTGAATGCGATGCCGATTATGAACTTTGTCCGGTTCTGAAGGATAAACAGGAAACACGGGCCCCGGCATACCTCGCGATCAACCCGAACGGTCAGGTGCCCGCGCTTGTCACTGAAAATGACCGTCCGATCACCGAGGTGGCGGCCACGTTGTATTATCTCGCACGAAGATTTCCTGAGGCTAATCTGTGGCCCGAAGGGAACCTGGATGAAGAGGCGGATGTCATTTCGTGGATGTCTTTCACGGCATCCACCGTTCACGGGGCGCCGGCGAAAGGGCCGGAGCACATTGCCGAAGCCTTCAGGGTCGCGAATATAAAATTAGGTGGGCGTGAATGGGCGGCCGGTCGCTATTCGATTGCGGATATTCATCTGTTTCGCGTCTATTGGAAGTTCCGTCCGGCAATTGACGCGGCTACAGGAACGTATCCTGCGCTCGAAGCGCATCATGATCGTATGCTGGCGCGGCCAGCGGTGCAGGCGGCCATGAAGACCGAACAGGAATACATGTAATGCGATGAGAGTGCCGCGCGTAAATGCTGGCGGTTCAAGATCCTTGGGGAATGGAAGATTGTTGAGGCGCTCGAACCCATGCCAGCTTCAAACTCGCTTAGGGGGCAAGTCTTGGTGGTTGTGTGCTACCGCAACCATAAAAAAAGCCCCTACCTCAATGAGTTAGGGGCTTTTTGCTGTCAAACCACCAGAAGGAAATCCATATGGATGAAGCTGGGTGTTGATCCCCGCAACTAGCTTGCATGGGTATGCCGCAGCTTCACAAGCGATGCATTACGCATCTTCGAGTTTCAGCAACCGCTTGCGACGATCTTTCAGTCCGGTCCGGATCAGGGCTGCGATGGTGATCAAAGTAAATATCCAGAACACCCACGTGATCGGGCTTCTGAACAGGATGTCACCTGATCCACCCGACATCAGCATCGATTGACGGAAGTTATCTTCGAGCAGTGGTCCCAAAATAAACGCGATAAGGAATGGTGCCGCCGGGACGTTGAGTCGCAGCATGAGATAGCCGACCCAACCCACTGCAAACATCACACCGACATCGAAAATGGAGTTGTTGACGGCATAGACGCCATAAACGCACAACACAAGAATGCCCGGAAACAGCAGTGATGACGGTACGTCGGCGATAAACCGGAACAACCGGATCGCCACCGATCCGACGCCGAGCAAGAAGATAGAGCTCAGGATCAGCCCCATAAACAGCGCATAGACAATATCGCCGTTGGTCGCGAACAACATCGGTCCCGGCTGTAGACCGTGGATCATAAAAGCGCCAATGATGATGGCCGTGATGATATCACCGGGTACGCCGAGCGCCAGCAACGGGATCAACGTCGCGCCACACACACCGTTGTTTCCGGCTTCAGAAGCGGCAACACCTTCGATTTCACCTTTTCCGAAATTGGCTTTATTTTTCGAATTCCGGCGTGCCTCGGAGTAGCTGAGGAAGGCGGACGGCGCTGCCCCGATGCCGGGGATTGATCCCAGAATCACGCCGATCACGCTGCCGCGAAGGATAGAGGGCAGGCAGCGACGGTACTCGGCAAACCTGACGTGGCGGTCGCCGAGTTGACTGACTTTGTTCTCCTCATTCCGGGGTTTCCGGGCGTATTCAATGATTTCAGGGATGGCAAAAAGGCCAATCAGCACAGCAATAAAGTTCAAACCACCCATCAGGTTCGGTTCCCCGAACACGAATCGGTCAGTGCCATAAACCAAGTCGAGGCCAATGGTGGCAAGGAGCAGGCCGATACCGGCTGAGATCAGGCCTTTCAGAAGATTATCGCCCGAAACCCCGGCGATGATCGTTAACGAGAAAAGGATCAGGGTAAAGAATTCCGGCGGGCCGAAGCTCAATGCAAACGAAGCCAGCCAGCCAGCGAACATAATCAACGACAGGTTTGAAATCATGTCCGCCGTGCACGATGCATACAGCGCCATGCCGAGCGCTTTACCCGCCTGGCCTTTTTCCGCCATCGGATAGCCGTCCAGAACGGTGGCCGAGGAGGCCGGGGTGCCTGGAGTCTTGATTAGGATCGCCGGGATCGAACCGCCGAAGATGCCGCCTTTATAGACACCGAGCAAAAGCAGAATGCCCTGGATAGGAGACATCGCGAACGTGAACGGCAGCGTCAGGGCGACTGCCATGGTCGCCGACATGCCGGGGATTGCCCCCATGATGACGCCGACAACGACGCCGATGAACAGAGATATAATACTCGACCACTGGGCAACCAAAGCAAATGCGGACGGTGCAAAATCGATAAAACTCATGATAACCTCGGTGACCTCTCGTGGGATTTAGGGTAGGCGAAAGAAATCAGCTTGCGGGATCGGCACGCCGGCAACATGGTTGAAAAACCCGTAAAGCAGCAATGGTAATACGACCGCAATGATCGCAGCGGCGACTTTACGCGGTAAGCCGATCACGACGATGAAGGCCACATAGGCCAGGACCGAAGCCAGAATCATACCGATGTATTGAAGCAGTAAGTAATAGACCGCCATTATGATCGCGACCAGGACGATCCGCGTGTTGCCGCCAGGCACGTCTTCATGGTCTTCAGGAATTTTTAGTGGCCGGGTTATGAAATAATATTGAGCCAGCAGGATGACGCCGCCAAGGCCCAAAAAGGCAGCGACAATGTAAGGCCAGAAATCCGGGGAAAGGACAATTTTACGCACGTTGCCGGGTGTAATCACCCACGTCGGAATTAGAAATTCGATTAAAAAAAAGGCAAACGCCAGCATACCGGTGCCGAGCCAAATGGAACTGTGAAGCCGCAACATCGCAGACCCCTATACTGAAAATGAATGTCCCGGAATCAGAAAACGAAATGGGCGACCTCAACAGAGGCCGCCCACAGTCGTAATCTTACTTAATGCGCATACCCAGGTCATCGACGAGCTTGCGGAACGTCTTGTACTGAGCCTGAATGAAATCGTTCGATTCTTTCGGACCCATCAGATTGATCACGGAGCCACGCTTGGTCATCGTGTCCACGAACTTCTGATCAGACACAGCAGTTGCAAGCCAACCGCGCCATTTTGTCGTTATCTCCTCGGAGAGGCCGGCCGGGCCACCGATGCCGGTCCAGCCGACAAGTTCTTCCAGCTCTGGGTGGCCAAGCGAACGTGCTGTCGGCGCGTCAAAGCCCGGCACCGGGTCTTTGGTGGTCACGACCAACGGACGTAGTTGCTTGTTGGCAACGAAGCTTGCGAGCGCCGAGGAGTTGGTGCAGATGTAATCAGCCGTCCCGGAGAGCACAGCCGTTGCAGCAGCGCCGCCACCCTTCAGCGGAATGTGCGTCACGGCGTCGGTTGCCTTCTCAACGCCAAACTTGGAAATCGCCATGATGCCTGCGATGTGCAGAAGTGAGCCCACGCCTGAGGACGAGAAGCGAACCTTGCCCGGGTTGGCCTTAATCTTGTCAATCAGTGCGCCCATCGTCATGATGTCGGACTCCATCGACACGGCACAGACGACCGGGTTGATTTCGTACACGCCGACGAATGAAAAATCATCCAGCGTGTAAGGCAGTGTTTCTTTCATGGCCGGGTTCACAGTGTGTGAGCCGACGCGCGCAAAGATCATCGTATAGCCGTCGTTCTTGGCGTTCTTGACGGACACGGAACCTGTCGCGCCACCGGCACCGGTGCGGTTCACCATCAAAAGCGGTTGCGGTACGGCTTTGCCGAGTGGCTCGGCAATGGTGCGCGCTGAAATGTCGGTTGCGCCACCTGGGCCATAAGCAATAACCATCGTCACCGGACGTTCCGGGTATTCCGCCTGGGCCTGCGTAGCCATCGCTGCATAGGTCAGGCCCGCCAAAGCGATCGCTGTAGTGGTTCTTAGTAACTTCTTCTCGAAACTCATTTTGTATCTCCCATTATTTGAACGCACTTGCTGCTCATTGATCATCATTGGCGCTCATCCACGTGACGACGTCCAGGACGTCGCAATTCAGGGGACGGAGGCTATGTGTCACGAAAGCAAACAGAGCTCCATCCCCATCGGCCGACAGAGTATGATCGACAATGCTACAGAGTGCGAGAGGGTATTTTAAAGATTTTAGTTGAGGTGCTCTTCGATCTGCAGACGCATTCTTGACTGAATTTGAGTCAAGGAGCCGGGAATGAACAATGCCAATTTCTGCGAAGATGTCGTACGGGACGTGGCGCGTCGGATCGCCGAATGAGCCTATCCGGTTTCAGAAAAATATCAGGTCAGGGCCTTCAAGGCCCTGACGGCACTGCCGGGGCTCGTCATAACCGGCAAGTCCGTTTTCGCCCTGACGGCATCGAAAGCCTGCGCCGTGGAAAAGTGCGCCAGCAGCAGGGCATCGAGGTTTTGAAATTCATTAACGGCATCGGCGACCAGCCTGTTGTGGGTTTCTGCATCTCCTGCACGCAATGCCTTCATAGCGTCCGGCACGCAGATGGATTTGAGTTTCGCTGTTGAAGCTTTTTCCGCACAGAGATCAATGAACTCTTTCTCCATGGACGGAACGCTCGGCTGAAATGTTGCAATCATGCCGATGCGATCGCCAGTCTGCAGTGCTTCTTCGAACATCGCCTCATTTGGTTTGAGCACCGGGAGCGGTGCAAGTTCACGGGCAACCTTTTCAATCGATGTGCCGAATGCTGAGCACGTGAACAGGATGCCGTCGGCACCGCAATCTGCCGCGTATCGGGCAAGCCGAAGGAACCGTTGATCCATATTCTCATCAAGCTGCCCAGCTCGTTCGAGATCCGGTGCCAGGGAATCCTCTAGGAGATTATAAATTTCGGCTTCCGGCCAGTCGCGGCGAAACGTATCGACAACGGGATCAATCGCAACAGGCGTGGCATGGATGAGGGAAATTCTGGGCATTGATATGTTTCCGAGAGGGTTGTGCAGTCGACATTACGCTTATTTGCGTTGTGACTTTTCTAATTCGACTGATTTCTTATAGCCAAACGCATAGGTCATTGAAAAGCAGGATGGCCGCATATCGTCTTTTAGAAACAGGCTTTGATGGACTGGATGAACCGGGGATCAAGAACGCTTGGTCAATTTCGCCACATCGAAGAAGGCTTCAATCAGGCGGGAATTACGGCGTTCCATCAGGCAGTTTACATGAGCCGTCGTATAGATATCGGCATCCGACACATCCAGAACATGCAGGTCCGGGTGCGGAATGAATTCAATATCGGAAACGGCGCCGATACCAATGCCCCGGGCGACGGCAAGCCAGACGGCTTCACGGCTGCCGATTTCCATCACCGGATTGATGTGCACGGCATGCTCCTGCAGCGCATTTTCCAGGGCAAGGCGCGTGGTTGATCCCTGTTCACGAAGAACCATGCGCTCGCCCTCAAGCTCTGCCAGACGGATGCTGCGACGGCGCGCGAAGCGATGCGACTTGTTGGTAAATATCACCACCTTATGGCGGCTGTAAGGCATGGCAAATATATGCGGGTCATCCTCGACATGCGCGAGCACAGCCACGTCCGCGCTATAATCAAGAAGCTTGTTCACCATCTCTCTGGAGTTGCCGACCGTTACGGCTAGCCGGATTCCGGGATAACGCTCCGAGAATGCACTGAGCATTTCCGTCGCATGAAACGGGCCCACGGCGCCGACCTTGAGTGTGCCGGTATGAAACCCCCCGAAGGCATTAAGCACATCCCGGGCTTCTCCTTCGAGATCAATGATACGTCTGGAGATCGCGAACAGGGCTTCACCAGCGTCCGTCAGAGCTACTTCCCGTCCCCGGCGATGAAACAGTTCGACCTGAAACATGTCCTCGAGGGCACGAACCTGACTGGTCAGTGTCGGCTGGCCGACATTCAATACCCGCGATGCGGCCGTGAAACCACGCTCGGTAGCAACGGCGTGAAAGGATCTGAGTTGTGTGAATATCATTGGTTAAATCAATGGATATCATATTTATTATGAATTTGTCCAATAGGTTGCTTCGTAGGATCATTCCTTTGCCTGATCGCCAATAGCCGGAACTCAGAAAAATAACTCGGCAGGCAAGGCAGGGAGAAGCAATGAACAACCCTAAGCACAGTTTTTGCGTTTGCCCTGACGGGACTGTTTTCAAGATCAGTTCCGGTTGCCTGCAAGCGTATCAAAAAGGCGAATTCAGCTGTTCGATCGAAACGCTGGGCAAGCCCAATATTCCGTATAAGGAAATGAGGTAGGGAACACGCCATCGGGCAAATGACCGTTGGCGATAATTGTCATTTAAAGGGAGACATCCAATGACATCCAAGTTCAGTAAAGTTGAAGTTTGTCGCACGGCCTGCAAGAAAGTCGCCGGCGTCATCGGGGTTGCAGCCGTTGTCGGTCTTGCTTTCGGTAGTGCCGCGAAAGCTGCGGATTGTGAAAATCCGGATGCCTTGACGTTTGCCATCGTGCCGACCGAAGAATCCGTTGCCGAGTTGCAGTTGTACAAGCCGGTGACTGACCGCATGGCGAAGATGACCGGCAAGAAAATCGAGTTCTTCATGCCAACGTCCTATGCGTCGGTCGTCGAAGGGCTGCTCAGTAAATTTGTCGACGTTGCTGTCCTGGGGCCGTACGCCTATGTGATCGCCAGCGAGAAAGATCCCAGCGTTGAGGTTTTCGCGACGTACGCCAAGAAGAAGGGCTTTCTCCAGGATGAGGGACCTGGTTACAAAGCAGCCTTGATCAGCAAAAAAGGGTCGAAGTTCACGAGCATTGACTCGCTCAAGGGGGCAACGGTGGGGCTCACCGATCCGGGCAGCACGTCAGGCAACCTGATGCCGCGTGTCGTCTTCTCTGAGGTCATCGGCATGGATATCGACAAGTTTTTCGGAAAGGTTGCCTATACCGGCAGTCATGAACTGTCGGCCGTTGCCGTTGTACAGGGCAAGGTTGATGCAGCTTTTGTCGCAACCCACCGTTTTGATAACGTCGTCACCAAGGGTGAAGCGAAATTGGAAGATGTGAATGTCCTCTGGGAGTCCAAGCCGATCCCGCAGGATCCTTTCGTCTATCGCAACACGCTCTGTGAAGACATCAGGAAGAACGTCCGCGAGACGTTCCTTGGGTTATCTACCGAGCCGGCGGCGAAGAAATTTCTCGCCAACGTTAAGTCGAACAAATTCGTCCCGATGACGTCGGAAGACTATGACATCATCCGCGCCCTCAAGAAGGCCAAGGACGAAAAGAAGAGCTGATACTTGGGCGGCCGGTCAGGCCCTGGTTGCATAGGAATAACCGGTCGCCCGCCTTCTTCTGATGTTAGACTAACCGCCTTTATTATTAAGACGACTGGAAATGAATCATGGCTGTCCTGAAAGTCAGCGATCTGCACGCGCGTTATAGCGCCAAGGGTCCGGAAATCCTGAAAGGGATATCCTTCGAAGTCGAAGAGAATGATTTTTTTGCGATCATCGGCCCCAGCGGCGCCGGTAAATCAACACTGATCCGCTGCATCAACAGGCTGGTCGAGCCGACATCCGGTACCATTGTCTTCGACGGCCGCGACGTGACCAATCTGAACCGGCGTGCGTTGCGCAGCCTGCGCCGGGATATCGGGATGATTTTTCAGGAATTCAATCTGATCAACCGGATGAGCGTCATGGATAACGTGCTGTCCGGGCGTCTGGGTTACACCTCGGATTGGCGGACATTGTTCCGGGTATTCCCCAGGAAAGATATTGACCATGCCCTGATGCTTCTGGAGCGTGTCGGCCTGATCGATCATGTCGACAAACGTGCCGATGAATTGTCCGGTGGCCAGCGTCAGCGTGTGGGTATTGCCCGTGCTCTGATGCAGGATCCCAAGCTGATGCTTCTTGATGAGCCGACATCGGCGCTCGATCCAAAAATTTCCCGCGAAGTCATGGCACTGATCAAGCAGATGGCGCAGGAACTGAAAGTACCGTGTCTCTGTAATATCCATGACGTCAAACTGGCAACTGAGTTCTGTAACAAGATTATTGGTCTGCAGGACGGGGTGACGATGTTCTCCGGACCGACGGAGCAGATGAACGAAGAAAGGCTTGGCGAGATTTATGCCATGGAAGTCTTGTGAGCCCCGCCATGAAAACAGAAACCATGACATCTGAAAAAGAGGCGGCGGGATCAACCACGTCAAGACTCGGCGGTCTCGCGGATGAGGTTGCCTTAAAGCGCAAGCGTTCACGAATGCTGTCGGCCGGTTTCAGCATATTTCTGCTGGCGCTGGTGTTATGGAGTGTCGACGTCACCGTTATCAAGGATACGGACTGGGAGCGTATCGGCAGTCTGGAAAACGTTCTGGAAGCCACCAATCGTTTCATCGGTATCGATTTCGAACTGTTCGGCAATCTTTTCGTGCCGGCACTGGAAACGTTGCTGATTGCGTGTCTGGGGACTTTTTTCGGTCTTATCCTCTGTATTCCGGCGGCCTGGTTCGGGGCGATGAACATTACCCCCTACAAACCGGTAACATATCCTTTGGCACGCCTGATGATGACCCTGAGCCGGTCCATTCATGAAATTGTCTGGGCGTTGTTCTTCGTTGCGGTGGTCGGTCTTGGCGCAATGGCCGGGGTGATGGCGATTGCCGTTCGATCAGTCGGTTTCATCGCAAAAATGACGGCGGAAGCCATTGAAGACATAGATTACAGGCCGGTTGAAGCCATTCGAGCCGTTGGCGGGTCCCCGTTCCAGGTAATTTATTACGCTATACTGCCACAGGTGCTGCCGCAGATTGTCAGCGTCGTGGTTTTCGAATGGGAAATCAACATACGCCGTTCAGCTATTCTGGGGCTTGTCGGGGCAGGTGGCCTGGGACTGGTCTTCTTCAGGCAGATGAATACATACAATTATCACGGTGTGACGACGGTTATTCTCGCCATTCTGATCATCATCCTTCTGGGCGAGGCGGTATCGTATTTCGTCCGCCGCCGCCTGATCTGAGGTGGGTCCCATGGATAAAAGCTTAATGGCAATCGAAAATCCTGCATCCCGCCGGACATGGCGCCGCTTCAAATATCCGGAATCACTCTACAGTTACGGTGCCTGGCTGATCGCTTTCACGGTGATTGTCTTCAGTATCGAGTATCTGAATATCCCGCTGGACCGGCTGCTCGGCATGCTCGGCCGGATGGGCGATATCCTGGCGGCGCGTTATTACCCGCCGGACATCGAATACATCATGGACCAGGATTATTTCGGCTATGTGGTCGAGACGATCCAGATGGCGTATCTCGGAGCACTGTTTGGTCTGCTTATAACGATCCCGGTGGCGTGGTTTGCCTCATATAATATGACGCCGAGCCGCTTGTTCGTTTATCCGATTGCGCGCTTGTTCGGGATGTCATGCCGAGCGGTTCATGAAACCATCTGGGCCATTCTTTTTGTCTCCATTCTTGGATTTGGGATGTTGCCGGGTGTCCTTGCGCTGACCCTGTTCAGTACGGGGTTTGCCGCAAAACTGTTTGCCGAGGAAATTGAATCCATCGATATGGGACCGGTCGAGGCCATGCGGGCCACCGGGGCCAACTTGTTTCAGGTCATGGTGTTCGGTGTGTGGCCGCAAGTCCGCGTCGCCTTCACCGGGATTGCTATCTATACCTGGGATGTCGCGTTCAGAGCAGCAACGGTGGTCGGCTTCTTCGGGGCCGGTGGGATGGGCTGGTATCTGAAACGGAATGTTCTGCAGATCGAAACCGAGCGGGTGGCGGCGATCATCATATCGATCATCGTTCTGGTGATCATATCGGAAGCGATATCGGCCTGGGCTCGTCAAGTTGTCATGAAGATGAAGTAGCGTCCGGGAGGGACGCTGTCGCGTCCGCGGATATTGAAAAGCCATTGATGGCGCGTAACTACGAAGCTGGAGTAACAATAAGATGTCAAAAACCGGACGTGCTGTCGTTTATGACGCGCCGAATGCGCCGTTCAAGGTGCAGGATTATCCTGTTCGCGATGTGACGCCGGACGAAGCGCTTGTCCGCATCACCATGTCGACGATCTGCAGGTCGGATATTCATTCCTATCAGGGACACCGGCCCAATCCGTGCCCCGGTATCCTCGGTCACGAGATTGTCGGTGTTATCGAACAACTGGGCGAGACGATTACTCATGACATGCGCGGCGATCGGCTCAACATCGGCGACAGGGTGACGTGGACGGAGTTTTTCCATCACGGGCCGTCCTATTACCGCGACGTGCACGACATGCCGCAGAAGTCGAAAGGCTTGCGCAAGTACGGCCATGATCTGGCAGATGAGGACCCCCATTTTCTGGGTGGTTTTGCCGATTACTGCTACATCCTGCCCGGGACTGGTATCCTGAAATTGCCGGACGAGATAACTGACGAAGAAGCGACGCCGTTGAACTGCGGTGTGGCAACGATGATTTCCGTGACCGAATCGGCTGCTATTGATATCGGCGATACGGTGGTCGTTCAGGGTCTTGGATTGCTCGGCCTCTATGGGTGTGCAATCGCCAAGGCCCGTGGTGCACGTCGGGTGATCGGCCTCGATACGGTTGCCGACAGGCTCGATATCGCTAAACGGTTTGGCGCCGATGTGACGTTCGATGTTTCGAAATACAGCGAAGATGAACTGGTCGCCGCGGTCCGGGCGGAATGCCCGCCGGATGGTGCCGATGTCGGGATCGAAGTTTGCGGCTACCCCGATGTGGTGCCGGCTGGTATCCGTATGCTGCGTATCGGGGGCTGTTACGTCATCGGCGGACTGGTAAATCCGGATGCGACATTCACCGTGGACGGCAATATGATCCTGCGCGGCTGGATCAATATCAAGGGTGTCCACAACTATCATCCACGGCACCTGATACAGGCGCTTGATTTCGTCATGAGCAATCGTGAGCGTTTTCCGTTTGCGGAGCTCGTCGATTCAAAGTTCACGCTGGACCAACTGGATGAAGCGTTTGCCCGTGCGTCTGACCGCTCGGTACTGCGGGCGGCCATCGTTCCCTGAGACTCGGAAAAAAGTAGTGGCGGGATATGCGAATCGAAAATGCGCACAATGTGCTTATCCATAAATAACTTATGGAATTTAAGCAGCTGTAATTATTTAATATAATTCTCAAGCTTTGAGATTTGCAATGATTCTGCAATACTTTGGGCATGAGAATGAAATATGCACTGATTGCGGTTTCTCTCTTTGTGCTGCCGGGTTTGGCAGCCGCATCCGTTGATCCGGACTTTGAACGCCACGCCCGTGTGACCACCTGTAAACTCAACACGGCTGAGATGACAGTGCTGAATGCACGCTGGAACAAGCTGGCGATGCGCCATTTCACGGCATCTATGGATTCGCGGAACCTGTCCGGGGATGCCGAGAAAATTCGTCATGAAATCAGGGATGGTTTGGCGTCGCTGCGCCGGGAATTCGGACCCGCGTGCGTGCTCGACATATATTAAGTCGATCTCTGTTTCACATACATTCTGTCTGAACGCCACAATCCAGCCCGCTTAGGGCAGCTGACGTGATGAAGTGTGGATAACCGCGACTCCGGCCCAACAAAGGTTCAAATTTCCGACATATTACTGTAACGCACCAACGGCACCTTCCAGCAAGACATGCTGAGCAAGGAGCTGAGATGAACGCACCCGTTGTTGCGATCAAAGGAATATCCAAGTCATTCAAGGCAAACCAGCCTGTTCTCAGGAATATTGACCTGTCAGTTGACCAGGGTGAAATGGTCGGGCTGATCGGTGCATCCGGGTCTGGTAAATCGACATTGATCCGGCTGATCGCCGGCTTTGAAACCATCGACAAGGGGCCGGGTAATATCCGTTTGTTCGGGACGGATTGCCAGCAGAACGGTCAGAAAAAAAGTGCCATTCGGGATCTGCGCCACGATATCGGTATCATTTTCCAGCAGTTCAATCTTGTCGGCCGTCTCACGCTTCTGATGAACGTGCTTGTCGGCAGACTCGGGCGTATCAGCCGCCTGCGCGGGACGTTCGGCATGTTTCCAAAAGAAGACAGAGTAAAAGCGCTTGAGGCGCTTGAGCGTGTCGGCATCGTTGACAAGGCCTATCAGCGTGCATCGACCTTGTCCGGTGGGCAGCAGCAACGGGCCGCAATTGCCCGTGCGCTGACACAGGAAGCGAAATTGATTTTGGCGGACGAGCCGATTGCCTCTCTCGATCCGGCATCGGCCGAACGCGTCATGACGATACTCCGTTCGATCAATCAGCAGGACAGGGTGACAGTCATCGTTTCCCTGCACCAGATCGATCATGCCTTCAAACACTGTGACCGCATCATTGCCCTCAAAGAAGGCGTGATACTGCATGACGCAAAGGTCAGCGATATCACCAAGGGAGATCTCGAAAGCCTGTATGGCGTGGATCTGTCCTTGGAAGGAAACGACGAAATTCGGGACGCCGGTAAGAAGCCCGGCAAAAAAGCCGACAAGCGGCCCGTATACGGGAACGGGAAAGATCCCCGCCCACAACTCGCAGCCGCTTCCACGCTGGAAGCGTAAGCACATTTTCAATACAGGAGCGATTATATGTTCAAGAAACTCGTAGCCGCAGCAGCGGTTTCAATGATCGGGATGGGCGCGGCCCATGCCGGTATGCCGGACCAGATCAACTTTGGCATCATCTCAACTGAGTCGGCCTCGGCTCTCGAAAAATCCTTCACCCCCTTCCTTAAAGACATGGAAAAAAGCCTGGGCGTGCCGGTGAAGCCGTTCTTCGCGTCGGATTACGCCGGTGTGATCGAAGGCATGCGTTTCGATAAGGTTGATCTCGCATGGTTCGGGAATAAATCGGCAATCGTCGCCGTTGACCGTGCCGGTGGCGAAGTCTTCGCCCAGACCATCAAGGACGATGGTTCAGAAGGCTATCACTCGCTTCTGATCACGCATAAGGATTCCGGGATCAACTCGCTTGATGACGTTCTGAAATGCGACAAGTCCAAAACCTTCGGGAACGGCGATCCGAACTCGACGTCGGGTTTCGCGATCCCGGGTTATTATGTCTGGGCATTGAACAGCAAGACGCCGGAAGACTGTTTCAAGCGTGTTACCCGCTCCAACCACGAAGGGAACGCCCTGGCTGTCGCCAACGGTAAAGTTGACGTTGCAACAAATAACACCGAGTCCATCTATGCCCGTCTTCAGAAGAACAACATGGACGCTTTCAAAAACATCAAGGAAATCTGGCGTTCGCCGCTGATCCCGTCGGATCCGATGGTGTGGCGCAAGAACCTGGATGATGAAGCCAAGCAGAAAATCTACTACTTCATCATGCAGTATGGCCGCTTCGGCCCGATGGAGAAGGTCAAACATGAACGTGAAGTCCTCGCCAACCTGTCCGATGGCTGGGGTCCGTTCCTTGCCAGCTCGAATGCGCAGTTGCTGGACGTCCGCCAGATCGAGGCCTTCAAGAAAAAGCTGAAAGCCGAACAGAGTGGTGACAAGGAAGCCGTCGCTGAAGCCGAAAAAGAGCTGAAAATGCTCAAGGAAATGGCTGCAGTCGTCGGCAACGCCGGCTACTGAGCCTTGATTATCTGCGGGGTGATGCGGTTGCGTCACCCCGTTTTATTTCATTTCAGACCAAGGTTATTTCCCCATGAGCGAACTTGCGCTGCATCATCATATTTCCCCCGCTGTCGCGGCGCAGTTGAAACCGCGCTGGACGCGGCATGCTGCGACGGCAATCAGCGCGCTCATTCTCTCGGTCATTCTTGCAGCCTCCTATTATCCCGTTGAGGTCAACAACTGGACGTATCTGATTACCGATGCCGGCAATATGGCTGAATTTATTGAAGATTTCCTGCATCCCAACTTCACGGATATTGAAGACATCATTTTGAAAATGATTGAAACGGTGCAGATTGCTCTTTGGGGAACGGTACTGTCGATTATCGTCGGTATTCCTGCGGGACTGCTCTGTTCAAACAATATCGCCCCAGCGTGGGTCGTGCAGCCGATGCGTCGCCTGATGGATGCGGCGCGGGCCATCAACGAGCTTGTTTTTGCGATCCTGTTCGTGGCGGCTGTCGGACTTGGCCCGTTCGCAGGTGTCATGGCTTTGTTCATCCATAATCTGGGGATTATCGCCAAGCTGTTCTCAGAAGCAGTTGAGGCCATTGATCCGCGCCCGGTGGAAGGAATCCAGGCAACCGGCGCATCTCGCATGCAGCAGATCATTTTCGGCGTCATTCCACAGGTATTGCCGCTGTGGACAAGTTTTTCACTCTACCGGTTTGAAACGCTGGTTCGATCCGCGACGGTTCTCGGGATCGTCGGTGCCGGTGGTATCGGCTTCATCTTTTATGAGTCATTCCGATCCTTCCAGTACGATGTCGCCTCTGCGGTGATCATCGTCGTCGTGATTTCAGTCTCGATCATCGACATCATCTCGTCGCAGCTGCGCAAACGTCTGATTTAACCAAGACGCACCTACATCATCAGATCGAAATTATGTTCGTGAGCCGATGTTGACGACGTAAGCGAATTGAAACTGCAAGAATGGCACCGCCCGGAACAATATTCCGGGCAGTTTTGTCATGAAAAATCGAATCTAACCTACTGATAATTCTCGAGATAGTGCGGGACAATTTTATTGTGATTATATTGTTGACAAAAAAGATACAAAAAAGATACTAGAGATCAAGAGGCTGGATCTACAGCACGCTTATTCATTGGGAGATCATCGAATTGGCCAGGAATGCGAAGCCTTCGGCTTCTAAAGCCAGAACTGCATCTTCAAAATCGGATGGCGCGTCGCAGGAGTTTGTCCTGAGTGCGCTGCGCGATCGCATCGCCAGCCATGATCTGCCGCCCGGCAGCAAGCTGCGTGAAAACACGCTTTCAGAAGAATTCGGCGTTTCCCGTGCCCGTATCCGCGAAGTTTTCGGCGCCCTGGAAGAACGTGGCCTGATAGAACGCATCCCGAACCGCGGGGCTGTCGTGACGCGCCTTGAAGTCGGGCAGGTCTTCGAACTGTTCAACGTTCGCGAAGTTCTGGAGGGCGTGGCGATTCGTCTGGCCACGCAGAACATGCCGCCCGAAACCTGGGATGAATTTATAGAACTGTTCGGTGATCCGCTGGATGAAGCCGTCACGAATGGTGATCTTGAACTGTATATCGATGTCCTGGCGCGTCTGCGTGCGCGGATGATCGAGGGGGCGGACTCGCCGCTTCTCGAGGGTCTGTTGGACAGTATCTATGACCGGACGCGTGTTCTGATCCGGCGGCTTGTGATCCTGCCGGGACGTGCCCGGCAAGGCGTCACCGAACACCGTGTCATGCTTGCGGCAATGCGTGCCGGTGACGCGGAGAAGGCGGAGAGCCTCAAACGCGCGAATATCCGTTCCTCCCGCGAAACCTTCCGTAAATTTCAAAAGTTCGTCCTGTAGGCGGCAAATACCCCGGAGATAAAAAATGTTTAAAAAAGTTCTTATTGCCAATAGGGGTGTCGTCGCCGTGCGTGTCGCCAGGACGCTTCGGAAACTTGGTGTTTCATGGGTGGCAGTCTATTCCAAAGCCGATGCGGATTTGCCTTACGTCAAGGAAGCGGATGAAGCCTATCTGCTCGGTCCGGCCCCGGCACGCGAGAGTTATCTGAAAGTTGATGCCCTGATCGACGTCATCAGGAAGTCGGGCTGCGATGCCGTTCACCCGGGTTATGGGTTCCTGTCCGAAGATCCGGAATTTGCCCGGAAGGTTTCTGAAGCCGGTGCGGTCTTTATTGGTCCCGGTGCGAAGCATATTGAAGCAATGGGTCACAAGGTCCGGGCGCGCGAACATATGGCGAAAGCGAATATCCCCGTGCTGCCAGCCAGCCTTGCGATCCCCGAAGGCCAAACCGATTACGCGGAACAACTGAGCGCGATCAGGATGCCGATGCTGGTGAAGGCCGCAGCCGGCGGTGGGGGGATCGGTATGCAGCGTGTTTACGACGAGAACGCGTTGATCAGTGCCATTGATAAAACACGGCAGCTTTCAGCCCGCGCATTCGGTGATGGGACGGTTTATCTTGAGCGTTATATCGAAGAGCCGCGGCACATCGAATTTCAGATGGTCGGTGATGGTCACGGAAATGTCAGGAACATCTTTGAACGTGACTGCTCCATTCAACGGCGGCATCAGAAAGTCGTTGAGGAATCCCCGGCGCCTGCACTTGATCGAGAAGAGTGCATGAATATGGCCGAGCTTCTGGTTAATGCGCTTAAGGACTGGAACTACGACAGTCTCGGGACCGTTGAAATGCTGCTGGACCGGGACGGCAATTATTATTTCCTCGAGACGAATACACGCCTCCAGGTCGAGCATGGGGTGACCGAGGCCGTGACCGGGCTTGATCTTGTCGAAGTGCAGGTTCGTATCGCGGCCGGTGAGACGCTGGATGAAATCCTGCCGCCACGGATCGAACAGCAGGGTCATGCCATTGAAATGCGTATTTATGCTGAAGACCCTGTCCGCTTCTTCCCTTCCGTCGGGGGCCTGAGCCGTTTTGACGTGCCGGATGTCGATGGCGTTCATACGGAAACCCATCTCGTCGAAGGTGCGACGGTAACGCCGAACTATGATCCGATGCTGGCGCTGGTGATCGCAAAGGGTGCAGATCGAAGCGATGCGTTGAAGCGTGCGTATGATGCCCTCGCGAATTTCAAGATCGAGGGGGTCAAAACCAACATTCCCTTCCTGATGAAGTTGCTGACGTCGGAAGTTTTCCGCGAAGTCCGTCACCATACCACGCTCGCTGAAGAAATGAGCAAGTCGGTCGCCTGAGGCGGGGACGGCTGGAGAAGTAATCAAACATGACAACAGACAGCAAGAACCGAAAAGGTCCGCTTAGCGGCTACACCGTGCTTGAACTCGGATCTACCGTCGCTGGCCCTTTCTGCGGACGATTGATGGCGGATTTCGGTGCGGACGTCATCAAGATCGAGCCCAGCAGCGGCGATGCGGTGCGAGCCATGGGGATGCGCGACAAGGGCAAGTCCCTGTATGCGTCGAGCATCTTCCGTAACAAGCGCCTGATTTCCGTCGATCTCCGTAGCAAGGAAGGTCAGGCGATCGTCCGCAAGATTGCCGACAAGGTCGATATGCTGGTTGAGAATTTTCGACCCGGCACCCTTGAAAAATGGGGACTTGGGTACGAGGCGCTTAAAAAAACGAATCCGGGTCTCGTCATGGTGCGGATCAGCGGTTATGGACAGGATGGTCCCTACAGCGACCGGCCGGGTTACGGTATCGTTTGCGAGGCTGTCAGCGGGTTGCGTGAATTAACCGGTGATCCAGATCGTCCCCCGCCGCGCGTGTCCATATCCCTGACTGATTATATCACGGGACTGTACGGGGCTTTCGGTGCGGTGATGGCGCTGAACGAGCGTGACCGGACAGGGCAGGGGCAGCTGATCGATGCCGCGCTATATGAGTCCGCTTTCAGCTTCAATGAGCCGCATGTGCCAGCCTATTCGAATCTCGGCACAGTCGCGACCCGGTCCGGTTCACGACTCCCCAATAACACGCCGAATAATCTCTATCACACCAGTGACGGCCGATATATCCACATCGCTGCCGGTGCCCAGTCGGTGTTTACCCGTTTTGTAAATGCCATTGGAAAGCCGGAACTGCTCGATGACCCCCGTTTTGACACGGCGCTCAGCCGCAATGAAAACTTCGAAGCACTGGACGACATCATCAATGATTGGACGTCGTCCCACACCCTTGCGGAATGCGAGAAGGTGGTGAATGACAGCGTCGTTCCCGGTGCGCGTATCTACAACATGGCGGATATCTTTGCCGACCCGCACTACAAGGCACGGGGCATGCTGGTTGAAACAAATGATCAGCATGGTGATCCCGTCACGCTAGCAGGCATTGTTCCGCGTCTCTCCGGCAATCCCGGTGAAATCAGATGGCCCGGTCGTGAGATCGGTGCCGATACCCGTGACGTCCTCTCGGAATTAGCCGGACTTGATTCGGCGGAAATCGACCGCCTGAAAAGTGAAGGCGTGGTTTTTGAAGGCGCAACAGATCAGACGGAAGAATTAGAATGAGTTTTGAAGATTTGATGGCGGATTTCGCCGCGCGTGAGAAGAAGGCCCTGGCTATGGGTGGGCCCGAGAAGCTTGCCCGCCGGCGTGAACAAGGTTTGCTGAATGCCCGTGAACGCATTGATTACCTAATCGACGAAAACAGCTTTCTCGAGGAAGGCATGTTCGGGACGTCGTCGGTGGTGCCCGCAGACCGAGACAAGACCCCGGGCGACGGCAAGGTTACGGGGTTTGCCAAAGTGGATGGCCGTCCGATTGCAGTGGCGTCGAACGATTTCACAGTGAAAGGCGCATCCAGCAGCCTGACCAATATGAAGAAAATCGGCCATGTGAAACGCGTCGCTACCGAACGCGGCATGCCGATTGTCTTCATGGGGGAATCTTCCGGTGCGCGGATGCCGGACAACATGGGCTCGAAAGGCATGGGGGCTTTGCTCGGCAATGATCCAACACAATATGTCCGCATGCGTGAAACGCCCTGGGCGTCCGCCGTGCTCGGGCCGTGCTACGGCTCATCCGCCTGGTACACATGTCTATCTGATTTCACGGTGATGCGAAAAGGCGCGGTTATGGCCGTCGCCAGCCCGCAATTGGCATCCATGGCCATCGGTGAAACCGTTGATCCTCAGGAACTGGGCGGATGGGAGTTGCATGCCGAGATAACTGGGCTGATTGATACTTTTGCAGAAACCGATGAAGAGGCGCTCGACCTGGTACGCCGCTTCCTGTCCTACATGCCATCACACAATCAGGAAGCCCCGCCCAGGGCGGCAGTGCCGGCAGGTTCGGACGAAGCATCCGAAACGGTTATCGATATCCTGCCGGAAAGCCGCAAGCGTGTTTATGACGTCCGTAAAATTCTCAAGGTCATTCTGGATCAGGACAGTTTCTTTGAACTGAAGCCGAGATTTGGGCGGGTTGCGGTGACCGGACTTGCCCGGCTCGACGGACGCGTTGTCGGTGTTGTCGCCAACAACCCGCTGGTCAAGGGCGGTGCCCTTGATGCGAATGCCTGTGAAAAGATCACGCGGTTTCTGGTGATGTGTGACTCATTCAATATTCCGCTGCTGATGTTCGTGGACACGCCCGGCTTCATTATCGGGAAGGAAGGCGAACGCCAGCGGGCGGCGGCAAAGATCATGAATTTCATGACCGCATTGCAGATGTTCTCGATGCCCAAGCTGTCGGTGATCATGCGCAAGACCTATGGGCAGGCGTACCTGAACATGGGCGGCGGACGGAATTCGGATGAAGTGCTGGCCTGGCCCACAGCCGAAGTCAGTTTCATGGACCCCGCCTTCGCAACGCGTGTCGTGCTTTGGGGACGGAATGAAGACGACGAACCCGAGACATTCAAGAAAGTCCGCGATGAAATGGAAAAGGACGGTTCCATCTGGGACATGGCTTCCAGCTTTTCCGTGCAGCATGTCATCCGCCCACAAGAGACCCGGCGCTATCTGGCACGACTTCTGGAATTTCATGAAGACCGCCGGCATGGCGGGATCGGGCGCCATGCCCTGTCGAACTGGCCAACCGGATACTGATCAACCCATCAAGGAGATGAATAAATGAGCCGCGTAGAAGTGAAGTCTGAAGTGACCGGCACGGTCTGGAAAATCGAAATGAAGGTCGGGGACAGTGTCGCAGAAGGTGATGAAATTATGATCCTGGAATCCATGAAAATGGAAATTCCGGCCATGGCACCTGAAGCAGGAAAGATTGTCGAGATCACCGTCGAAGAGAGCGTCCCGGTCGAAGAGGGACAGGTTCTTGCAGTTATCGAGGCCTGAGATGAGCGCGCCGGACGAAACCCAGGACATGTGGCAAAACGCCATTGATGAACTTGAAAAGCGTCGGGGCTGGTCCGAGGATCTGGGCGGCGCAGACGCTGTTCAACGCCACCACGATCGTGGGCGTCTGACCATTCGCGAGCGTATCGATGGCTTGATCGACAAAGGGTCGTTTCAGGAAATAGGCAAGCTGACCGGCAAAGGTACTTATGACGCAGAGGGTAAGGTGCAGCATGTCACGCCGGCGCCCTACGTCATGGGGATTGCCAAGATCAATGGACGACCCGTTGCCGTCGGGGGTGAGGACTTCACTGTACGCGGCGGGACGAGTTCCGGCTCCAGGCGCCGCAAAGGTGGTCAGGGCGGGTTTGTTGAAGACCTCGCCCATGAATATCGCATTCCGCTGGTTAATCTGATCGACGGTGCCGGCGGGACAGTTTCGTCGATCAAAAGCCGCGGTTACACGGTGTTTCCGGGTGTGTCGGGTTTTGAGCGCTCAGTCGACCTGCTGGGCGAGGTGCCCGTTGTCGCGGCTGTCATGGGAACGGCTGCGGGCGGTCCTGCCGGGCGGGCGATCCTGTCGCATTTCTCCGTGATGATTGAGGAAACCAGTCAGGTTTTCGCGGCCGGCCCGCCGGTGGTGAAGCGGTCACTGGGGCAGGATATCGACAAGAACGATCTGGGCGGTACGAAAATCGCTGTCGAAACGTCGGGGACCATCCATAACGCCGCGAAGGACGAGGAAGACTGCTTCAGACAGATTTCATCGTTTCTGAGTTACATGCCGCAGAACGTCTGGGAACTGCCGCCACGCGGCGATACCAGTGACCCTGTTGATCGTCAGGAAGAAGATCTTCTCAGCATCGTGCCGGGTAAGCGTACCCGGGCATATAACATGAAGAAACTGGTCGAAATGGTTGTCGACCGTGACAGCATGTTCGAGATCCAGCCGACGTTCGGTAAAGCCGTGATCACGACATTGGCACGGCTGAACGGCTACCCGGTCGGGATCATCGCCAATAATCCGATGGTGTACGGCGGCGCGATGGATGCCCGGGCTGCCCGCAAGCAAATCCATTTCATGGAGCTTTGCGACAATTTCCATATCCCGGTGATATTCTTCGTCGACGTTCCCGGTTTCATGGTCGGTCTCGCGGCCGAAAAGGAAGGGGCGCTCCGCGAAGGGATGCGCGCCGTCTACGCTGCCGGAAAGATGACCGTGCCGACATTCACGCTGGTTATCCGCAAATGCTACGGCATGGCGGGGATGGCGACATGCAACAAGAACGGCGTCGACATGAAGGTCGCCTGGCCGTCCGCGGAATGGGGCTCACTTCCCGTTGAAGGAGGGGTTGCTGCAGCGTTTCGCCGTGAAATCGCCGCTGCAGGCGATCCCGCCGCCAAGGAACGGGAAATTGAAGCCGAGATCAGACCCTACACATCACCTTTCAGAACAGCGGAAGCTTTTGAGGTTGAGGAAATCATCGATCCTCGGGAGACCCGTCCGTTTTTCTGCAAATTCGTGGAATTGGCATACGAGCGCATGAAGT
Organism: Rhodospirillales bacterium; assembly: GCA_965227245.1. Lineage (GTDB taxonomy): Bacteria > Pseudomonadota > Alphaproteobacteria > Rhodospirillales > Casp-alpha2 > UBA4479. Next base: position 1,823,145 of record OZ245728.1, read on the forward strand.
TATCGCTTGGACCCCAATCAAAGGCGGGAGTGCAGCCATAGCACTTTGGTCGACCTGAGCAACTTAAGTCGACCCAAGAACAAAAAAACGAGACCAAACAGAAACACATCCAGTTGGAGGACAACAAGAAATGAAGATGCTTAAATTGTGTGCCACGGGGCTGCTTCTAGCCGCTACGGTACAAACCGCTCATGCTGCTGATCGGCTGTCGTTCGGAACGACGGCTCTCAAATCGGTTCACTATACATACGCAGTCTCGGCGGCGAAGGCCATAAACGAGGTTTCAGGAGACAAGGTCGACGTGACCGTGATTTCCACCGGCGGTGCAGTCGATAACCTTGCGCGCATCGAACGCGGTCAGATCCATATGGGTCTGGGGACATATGCCACGATCTATCAGGCTTATACCGGTATCGGTAAATTCGAAGGTAAAGCGCAGAATAAACTGCGTGGGCTCTGGGTTCACGCCCCTGCCATTCAGGCTTGGGTTGTCACCGAAGATTCCGGCGTGAAGGAACTCTCCGATCTTGCCGGTCAGAAGTTCACACCAGGCCAGCGCGGTTCGGCTACTGAACAACTTGGCATTCAGATGCTTGAAGCGCTGGATATCAAGCCGGACCTCTACCGGGCCAGCCTGTCCGATGCGGTTGCAGCGGTGAAAGACGGCCGCTCGGTCGGATACGTCAAAGCCGGCGGCGTGAAAACCCTGGATGGCACGACGCTTGAATTGCGGGCATTTAAACCGATCCGTCTTCTCGGGTTCTCCGATGCACAGGTTAAAACCGTCAAGTCGAAGTTCCCGTTCATCAACTTTATGGCCTTGAAAGACGGTGATATCGAAGGTGTTCCGGCAATGACGACACCGGTTCAGGTCATCGGGCAGTTTGCCTACAGTGACAGCCTGACGGATGCGCAGGTCGAAGCCATCCTGGCGGGTATCGTCGACGGCAAGGAAACCCAGGTCGCAGCTTTCCCCGGGTTCAAAAGCCTTGATGTGATCAATGACTCGCTTGATCTGATCACCATTCCTTTGCACAGCGGCGCGGTGAAATTCTATCGCTCGCGTGGCGCGACGGTTCCGGACCGGCTGATCCCACCTGAAATGAAGTAAGCATCAGCTTTGCGGCGAGGTTCCGTTTGAGGCGCCTCGCCGCAAAACGTGTTTTACAATCCAGTCATACGAGGAAGACATGTCGGGTGAAGAAATTGTCGGCTTGAATAAGCCACGTGATAAGTCCTGGGTGGACTTTCCGCTGCTTATACTCGGCTTTTGTCTTGTCGGTTATCATTTGTATACGGCGGGGTTTGGACAGTTTCAGCCGCTTGTCCAGCGCAGTGCCCACCTTGGCATCGGGTTGGCGATTGCTTTTCTGCAATTTTACCGCTCGGGAGCCAACGACAGTCTGATTTTACGGATCGCACGATACGCCAATATCGGTATGGCACTGATCGCCGTCGTCGCCTGCAGTTACATCATTTTCGTCGAGGAGCGTTTGTCGAACAGTTTCTCGGTGATTGCCGATACGCAGGAACTGATTCTGGGTGTCGCGCTGACATTTATCATTATTGAAGGGGCACGGAAGACAACCGGCCCGTTTCTGCCGGCGCTTGCGCTGGCTTTGATACTTTATACGATGTTCGGGCAGCTCATCCCTGGACGCTGGGGCCATCCGGGTTTCGGTGGTGCCTATCTGATGGAGCACCTGTACCTTGGGACAGAGGGTATCTGGGGCACAGTTACAGGTTTGTCCGCCAATCTGATTTCGATTTTCATTATTTTTGGTGCGTTTTTGCTGGTCACGGGTGCCGGTGAATCCTTCATGAATATCGCCATGGTCGCCGCCGGACGATTCCCGGGAGGTGCCGCCAAGGTAGCCACTGTCGCCAGCGCCCTGTTCGGCATGCTCAACGGAGCCGCTGTCGCAAACGTGGCGACGACGGGTAACTTCACGATCCCGGCCATGAAGCGCCTGGGGTATCGGCCTGCTTTTGCTGGCGCCGTCGAAGCGACGGCGTCGTCTGGCGGCCAGATTACGCCGCCGATCATGGGGGCCGGGGCGTTCGTCATGGCCGAGCTTTTGAGCACCTCTTATCTGACAATTGTCGAAGCGGCCTTGATTCCGGCATTTCTGTTTTTTGCGTGCATCTGGATCAGTATCGGTGTGGAAGCCCGCCGGGAAGATATGAAAGCTTTCGATGCCGAGGATATTCCAAGCCTGCGTGAAGTGCTACGCCTTGAGAAGATCGGCCCGCTGGTTCTGACCATTTCGGTTATGATGATCAGCATGTTTTCGGGGAACACGCCGGCACTGGCCGCTTTTTACGGCATTTGCGTCAACCTGTTCCTGTACATGGTGCTGGGGTCGTTCAAATGGGACGATGTTAAACAGCGCCTGTTGAAGCTCTGCGACGGTGTCCGCCTCGCATCAACGGGTATCGTGACGATTATCGCCCTGCTGGTGAGCGCCCAGATAGCGTTGTCCCTGATCGGTCTTACAGGTATCGGCATAAAACTGAGTGAGCAGATCATCGCTGTCGGTGCAGATGGCGGCATGCTGTTGAGTTTGATCCTGGCTCTCATCGTGGCATTGGTGCTCGGTATGGGGATGCCGACGACCGCGGCATATCTTCTGGCTGCCGCTGTCACGGTTCCGGCGCTGACGGAACTGGGTATCGCGCCGCTGGCGGCACATTTCTTCGTATTCTACGGCGCCTTGCTCTCAGCTCTGACGCCCCCCGTCTGTACGGCGGTATTCACTGCTGCGGTGATTGCCCAAACTCACTGGTGGCCGATCGCCCTTGCCAGCATGCGGCTTGCGGCGATGAAGTATGTTCTGCCGTTCCTGTTCATCTATCGGCCGGATGTCTTGATGAAGGAGTTCACCGCAGATACGGCCTGGGTCATCGGCATGGGGCTGGTCTGTGCATTTCTGTTTGCAGTGTCGATGGGCGGGTATTATCTGAACCGGTTGCCTGGGAGTGTGCGTGCCGTCTGTCTTGCCGCCGGTCTGGGCATGATTGCCGGCAACCTGTATCTAGATGTCGCTGGTATCGCCATTACGGTGATACTGATCATCTGGGATAGGGCGCGTGCACGACGCCTTGATCCTGTCCTGGACTGACAGCATTCTACCCTCCCTATCGGTTGTGACTAGAGGATCACGATGAACATCAAGGATCTGGTTTATATTTCGCTGTTTGCCGCGCTTATGGCAGCACTCAGCCTGTTCCCACCGTTGATGATTCCGGTCATCGCCGTGCCGGTTACGGCACAGACCATGGGCGTCATGTTTGCCGGGGGGATCCTCGGTGCAAAGCGGGGTGCGTTTTCGATGATCCTGTTTTTGGTGCTGGTCGCTGTCGGATTGCCATTGCTTTCGGGCGGGCGTGGCGGCATCGCCGTATTTGCCGGGCCAAGTGCCGGGTTCATCCTCGCCTGGATTGCCGGTGCTTGGGTTACCGGAAAACTCACGGAGCGTTATTGGGACAACCTGACGCACGTTAAGGCCTTTTTGTTTTGCGTGGCCGGCGGGATAGGGGTTGTCTATTTAGTGGGAATTCCGTGGGTTGCTGCTGTGGCGTCGCTGCCAATATCGAAAGCGGCCATCGGAACAGCAGCATTCATTCCGGGCGATCTGGTCAAAGCTGTTGTTGCTGCCATGGTGATCATGGCGGTGAAGCGCGCCTACCCGCTCATCCGGAGGACAACGAATGCCTGATGCAGATGCTATGGGCATACCCTCAGCATCAAGTTCCAGGCAAATTAAATAAGCCCGGGTGACGTATCAAAGCTAAGGCGGAAGAACGATGTGTTCTCAGGCGTGATCTCAAGTGTCAGATTGCCGTTCATCGCACGCATGATGGCAAGGCTGATCGGGAGACCGAGCCCGGCGCCGTGATTGCGGCTGGCGCGAACGCCCCGGGCAAATTTATCGAAGATGGAGGGTGAATATTCCGGTGGGACACCGCCGCCATTGTCGATGATGTCGATGTGAACGAAGCCGTCTACCAGGGCGGTGACAACACGGATTTCGGGCTGCGGGGCGGTGTTGTACTTAACGGCGTTGGACAGGACATTGATCAGCACCTGCCGCAAACGGTCATCGTTGGCCTGGATTTGCAACGGGTTGGGCGCCAGGTCCTGAATGACGGTAACGCCGGCACGTCTCGTCATTCCGGATATGGTCTCGAGTGCTGCCGTTACGGCTTGATTTGCATCCATCGGAGCAAGCTTCAGTTTTGAGACGCCGGCTTCGAGCCTGTTGATATCCAGGATTTCGTCCAGAAGACGGGTCAGCCGCAGACTTTCATCATGAATGATCGAGACGAACTTCTCCCGGTCTTTGCTCGAGATATCGTCCTCGTTCATGATGATTTCGGAGAAGGACCTGATCGACGTCATCGGTGTACGTAATTCGTGACTGACCTGGCTGAGGAATTCATCCTTCTGCGCATCCAGCGTCCGCAGGCGGATGTTAACCTTGCGCAGCTGTTCGGCTGTCCGTTCAAGTTCGGCGGATTTTTCTTCAAGTTGCCGGGACGTTTCGATGACCTGCTGTGTTTCATCGGCGATGTCGATCAGTTCGGTGATGCTGACGGTCTGGCCGCCAGCAATTCGCGTCACCATGGCATGGGCGGATGCAGCGCCAATTGAACCGGCAAGCTCACGTTCCAGCCGCGCGACGACCATGTCCGTCGGGTGGGGCAGGCCGGACTCCACGCCCTGGCTGGCGGCCATCTCGTCAAACAGCCGCAGTGCCGGATCAGCACCGAGAATCCGCTGTGCGAGAACGAACAGGTCTTCGGAGTCCGCGACTTCGGCAGAAATATTCGAGGCCGATCCAGTCGTTGTTTTGTAGACGTCGACAAAAAGTGCGCCCTGCAGGCGTTCCAGGCCATCCGGTGTTGTCAGGCTTGAGACGATGATAAAACTGAGAGCGTTCATGCCGACACTCCAGATCACGGCGTGAACCAGCGGGTCGAAGTGATCCATGCCAAACAGGGCTTGGGGCCGGAGCAGGGCGATGCCCAGGGGGCCGTTTTCGATAACATCCGAGCCAAGGATGAAATGTCCGTCAAAGCTCGGCAGGAACAGGGTATAGGCCCAGAGGATAAAGCCGATCACCAGACCAGTAATGGCGCCTGCGCGAGTCGCGCTCCGCCAGAATATGCCGCCAAGCAGGCTCGGCAGGAACTGGGCGACACCGACGAAAGCGATCAGTCCGATGGCCGCAAGTGAATCCGAACCACCGCTGATATAGAAGTAAAGGAATCCGAGGCCGAGGATGGCCGCAATGCTGAAACGGCGTGACGTCAGCAAAAGGCTTCGTACGTCGCCGCTGACCGCTTTGCTTGTCGGCAACAGTCTCAGGACCACCGGCATGACGATATGGTTGGAAACCATGGTCGAGGCGGCGATGGCGGCAACGATGACCATCGACGTAGCCGAGGAGAACCCGCCCAGAAATGCCAGCATGGCCAGTTCATTGCGATTTTCGGCCAATGGTAGCGTGAGGACGTAGAGGTCCGGGTTTGAACCTGCGGGCATGACGCTTTGCCCGACAAGGGCTATCGGCACGATGAAGACGGTCATGCCGAACATGTACAGCGGGAACAGCCACGATGCGGTTGCGACATGCCGCTCCTCGATGTTTTCGACAACGGTCACCTGAAACTGCCTGGGCAGACAGATGATCGCCGTTGCGGAAAGAAACGTCAGCGTCACCCATCGTGGCCCGAAAATGTCCCCACTGCCCTGGACCATTTCGTTGGAGACATTAGCAAAAACTTCTCCCAGGCCATCCGCGACGAAGAAGGTCGCGAACGCGCCGACGGCGATCAGCGCCAGCAGCTTGACGATCGCTTCCAGCGCAATGGCGGCAACAACGCCATGGTGACGTTCATTGGCGTCCAGATTCCGGGTGCCGAACAGGATCGTGAACAGCGCCATACCGGCGGCGATCCAGAATGCGGTCGTGGTGCCGTCATCACCGCCTGCTATGACCTGGTAACTGCTGGTGACCGATTGCAGCTGCAGGGCGATATATGGCGTGATGGCGATCACGGCGATCAAGGTCACGAGAACGGCAAGGCTGGGGCTTTTGCCGTACCTGGAGGAAATCAGATCGGCGATTGAGGTGATCCTGTGTGCACGTCCGATCCGCACCAGTTTTCTGAGCAACCACCACCAGCCGACGAATACCAGCGTCGGTCCAAGATAGATGGTGATGAATTCAAGACCGTTTCGAGCGGCAGAGCCTACGGCACCGTAAAAGGTCCACGACGTGCAGTATATGGAGATGGACAGCGTATAGATGACCGAAGAATGCAGCCAGCGGATCGGTTTGCGCCGTGTCCGCCTGTCGACGATGAACGCCACCGCGAACAGGATCGCGACATAGCCCAGACAAACGACAAGGAGGACATTGACCGTAAGCATCAGTCAGTCCCTTATTCGCCGGAAGGTATGTGTAATTTGTCACTATCCCTGAGCGGCCGGGCGAGCAAGGCTGCGGCAACGACCAGCAAGCCCCAAACGCTGAAGAGATACACCAGCGCAAACGGCAATCCGAAGATATCGACGTCTATGAGGGCAATCCGGACCATCGGCGGCATCAGCAAAACGATCCCGACGACCAGAAGAGCAACGGACCGATCGCGAATTTTGCGGCGGGCGAGCTGAAGATCGGTGTTGTCGACCATGCGCCCGCGCCTTCCTACGATACTCGCTTCTCAGCAAGTTGGCCTATGGCGCTGATGATTTCGGAATTTGCAAATGGTTTGGTGATGAACATGTCAGCCCCGTATCTAAGGGCCGTCTCCCTGTCTTCCCGCTGGCCTTTGGCGGTCAGCATCAACACAGGCAGTTCCCGGGTGTTCGGCGTCGCGCGAAGACGGCGCAGGATCTCATAGCCGTCCATTTCCGGCAGCATGACGTCTAGGACCAGTACGTCGGGCGGCGATGATAGTGCTGAAGCCAGCACTTTCGGGCCTTCCGTCTCGACGGAAACGGCGTATCCCTCACGCTCAAGCAGAAAGGTGAGCGAGGTCAAAATGTTCGCTTCGTCTTCGGCAAGTAGAATGCGAGCACCCATACCGGCGGTCTCTCCCAATTTTTTCTTGAACTCGTCTTGCGCAAGCTTTGGTGGATTAGACGGCAAATGCGGGAAAGCTTCAATCCTTGTATTGACGGATTTTTTTATCAGCTCGACAGAGGATCAATCACCCTGTGCAGACACTGCTCGCGTGGACAGAGGCGGCAGCTTGGGCCGACCTCTTCCAGCCGTGTGTTGTCATCGGGGCTGTAGACGGTCTGATAGGCGTCGTCCTCACTCATCACAATCATGTCTGTCACATAGTGACGGGGCTTGCCGTACTCGATCTGCCCCTGATTGAAGGCCTTGGCGACAAACACGAACCTGGCACCGGACGGGAAGATGACGCGCTGGCGGAAAACATTATCAGGTGATTGCTGTGCGCGGAACAGAATCCAAAGCGGGCATGCCGCCGCATAGCGCGGTACCGGCATGCGTTCCAGACCATGCATGCGTATGATGGTTCCTGCCGCATTGGCACGGAAATATCCGAACGACGGGACATTTGCATCGCCGCCATTCACTAACGCGGTCAGGCGCTGGCAGACGATATCCAGATCGCAGGAGAAATGGCTGCCAAGTGCTTCGATGTCGTAACCCTTTTCCGCAGCGGCTTCTGCAAACTCGCTCATGGGCAATAGAAGGGCGGCAACCGAATAGCCCGTCAACATGTGCCGGGCCCGGGTTTTTCCCGCCGATGTCTCGATCTGTGGTTCGGTTGTTATGACATCATCGATGACGTCTGAGAGTTTATCATCAACCAGTTTTAATGCTGCCTCGCGGCGCATGCCCGGCCGGTATTCACTCAGACTTGCTGAAATACGTTCACAGTAGCGTTCAAGTTCCTGAAAATGGTTGGATCGGGATTCAAACAGAGATTCGACTTCATCAACGGGCGTAAAGACCTTGTCGCTGTCGTCCGCCTTGTCCAGATAGACGGCAAGAGCTTCGCCGACATCTGAAAGCGCCTGACTTTCTTCGAAGATGATTTGATCAAACTGGTCACGGCGATCCGCAGGCACATCCGGATAACCGGTGATGATTTCACTGACGGAACGGATGGCGGCGATCCGTGTCAGCATGCGGTGGATGTTTTCACTGAGGTATGGATCATTTGTCAGACGATCCGAAAGGGAATACGAACGCTCGGTCGCCTCGCGTTCCGATCTCGCAAGTGCAGCAAGGCCGCGGGCCCATCCTGGGAAGCGGCCGATCAGTTCATTGATCCTCTCTTCCTCAACGCCGAGTCCATTCAGCGCCGGCAGATGCGCAACCTCGCCGAGTGTGATCGACAGTCGCCGTTCCGAAACGTCGTCGAGTTCACTCAGCGTAATATCAAGGGCAGCCGCTATTTTTCCGAGTAGCGGGCCGGCAATTCGTCGTTTGTTCCATTCGATGAGATTCAGATACGAGGGTGAGATATCCACTTTTTTGGCCAACTCTGCCTGCGTCGTGCCGAGTTCACGGCGGCGCTGGCGGATACGTGTGCCGAGAATTGAGCTAAGCAATTGACCCTCATGAACTGCTGCAGTGCACAACAAAATCTGTGAATATTTTACAAATTCACTTTTTATATTGTTTAGAAATTTACAAACTTATTGTTGAAAGTCAATTAGATACTAGACTCTTTACAAACTTAGTTCATGGTGTGCGCAGGATGTGAGTCATCCTCAAGTCTCGCGGAGTCTCTAGAGCAACGGAGACCTCACAGGGATGAACAACTTAAAGCGTATTGGGAGATCCATTATGAGTAAGTTTACAATCAACCGCCGGAATCTGTTGAAAGGTTCAGCGGCGTTGGGTGTTGGCCTTGCCACGCCTACTATTTTTTCGAGTAAAGCCTGGGCCGCCGGTTACACGAACGAGCCGAAAGGCAAGACCGTAACCTTCGGTTTCAATGTGCCGCAGACGGGCGCGTATGCCGACGAAGGTGCGGACGAACTTCGTGCCTATGAACTCGCCGTCGAGCACATCAACGGTGGCGGTGACGGCGGCATGCTGAATACCTTCTCGTCAAAAGCCCTTAAAGGTAACGGCGTCAACGGCAAGGAAGTCGTGTTCGTTACCGGTGACACGCAGACCAAATCCGATGCAGCGCGCGCAAGTGCCAAGCGGATGATCGAAAAAGACGGTGCCGTCATGATCACCGGCGGTTCATCTTCGGGTGTGGCCATTGCTGTTCAGGGGCTGTGCCAGGACGCCGGCGTAATCTTCATGGCGGGCCTGACGCACTCCAACGACACCACCGGGAAGGACAAACGCGCCAACGGGTTCCGTCACTTCTTCAACACGGAAATGTCCGGTGCGGCGCTTGCACCTGTGCTCAAGAACGCATTCGGTACCGATCGTACGGCTTATCACCTGACGGCTGATTACACCTGGGGCTGGTCGCAGGAAGGTTCGATCAAGAAATATACCGAAAACATGGGCTGGAAGACGGCTGCAGCCGTACGCACGCCGCTTGGTGCCGGTGACTTCTCGCAGTATATCACGCCGGTTCTGAACTCCGGCGCCGACGTGCTGGTGCTTAACCACTATGGCCGTGACATGGTCAACTCACTGACCCAGGCCGTTCAGTTCGGTCTCCGCGATAAACAGGTCAACGGCAAAGACTTCGCGATCGTCGTTCCGCTGTATTCGCGTCTTATGGCTCAGGGTGCCGGTGAAAACGTTAAAGGCATCTTCGGTTCGACGAACTGGCACTGGTCGCTGCAGGACGAAGGCTCCAAGGCATTCGTCAAGTCGTTCGGTCAGAAGTACGGCTTCCCGCCGTCGCAGGCTGCACACACCTGCTACTGCCAGGCCCTTCTCTATGCGGATGCCTGCCAGCGCGCCGGTACGTTCATGCCGTCCGGTGTCGGTGCCGCCCTCGAAGGCTTCAAGTTCGATGGTCTCGGCAATGGTCCGACCGAGTACCGTGCAGAAGACCACCAGTGCTTCAAGGATGTGCTTGTCGTGAAGGGGAAAGAAAACCCGTCCTCCAAGTTTGACGTTCTTGAGGTTGTGGAAGTTACGCCTCGCAGCCAGGTTGAATACCCGGCCAGCATGCTGGGTGGCGAATTGGGTCCGTACAACAACGGCGCCTGATTGTTCCCTGGTTTGGAATAGGCTCGCCCCGGCAAGTCATGCCGGGGCGAGTATCCATCTTAGAGGCATAATAAATGGACGCGATTTTTCTCCAGATTCTTAACGGGTTGGATAAGGGCGGTGCTTACGCCCTGATTGCACTCGGTCTGACGATTATTTTCGGCACGCTTGGCGTCGTGAATTTTGCACATGGTGCGTTGTTCATGCTCGGCGCTTTCGTTGCCGTTTCGATCAAAGCAATTCTCGGGCTCGATAAGGTGACCCTGGACCCGACACAGATGACGGCCTGGGGTACGCCTCTGGAAATCCGGCAACCCTATGTCGAGGCGTGGTTTGGTGACTTCGGCACAACGCTTCTTGAATATTCCGTTCCTGTATCCATCCTTGTTGCGATCCCCGTCATGCTGTTGATCGGCATCATCATGGAGCGGGGGCTTATCCGATATTTCTATAAACGGCCACACGCCGAGCAGATTCTTGTGACCTTCGGGCTCGCGATCGTTCTGCAGGAAATCATCAAAAGTATTTTCGGTGCGAACCCGATCCCGCAACCGGCACCGGATGCGATGCAGGGGATGATCGACTTTGGCGTGGCCATAGGTTTTGACGCCGGCAACGTGGTTTATCCGATGTGGCGGCTGGTCTATTTCCTGTTCTCATTGGTTGTCATCGGTCTTGTCTTTGCCTTCCTGCAGTTCACCACGTTCGGAATGGTTGTCCGTGCCGGAATGGCTGACCGGGAAACGGTTGGATTGCTGGGGATCGATATCGACCGCCGCTTTACGATTGTGTTCGGCATCGCTGCCGTCGTCGCAGGTCTGGCGGGAGTCATGTATACCCCGATCCTAAGTCCCGACTATCATATGGGCATGGATTTTCTTGTACTCAGTTTCGTCGTTGTCGTTGTCGGCGGGATGGGGTCACTCGGCGGTGCGGTGTTGTCCGGCTTCCTGCTCGGCATCCTGCAGAGCTTTGCATCGATGAACGAGGTCAAGGATATCCTTCCCGGTATCGACCAGATCATCATTTACCTGATTGCAGTTGCGATCCTTCTTGTTCGTCCGCGTGGCCTGATGGGCCGCCGCGGCGTGATGGAGGATTGATATGGGCTTTATATCGATGAAAAAAAATGACTGGTTCCTGTTTCTCGGCTTCGCCGGTGTGACGCTACTAGGTCCGATAATCTTTTCGCCCATCGGGGCGGGTTATCCGGACCTGCTGCAGAAATTCGCGATCTATGGCATTTTTGCAATCGGCTTTAACATTCTGTTCGGCCTGACAGGGTATCTGTCTTTCGGTCATGCTGCATTTCTGGGTGTTGGATCGTATTCAGCCGTCTGGACGTTCAAGCTGCTGACGATGAATCCGATCCCGGCAATCATATTTGCAACCATCATTGGCGGGCTGTTTGCGGCGATTATCGGGTTTATTTCGATGCGCCGGAGCGGCATTTACTTTTCAATCCTGACCCTGGCGTTCGCACAGATGAGCTATAACCTGGCATATTCCGTGCTGACGCCGATTACGAATGGTGAAACCGGCTTGCAGCTTGCACAGGCCGATCCCCGTATTCTGGATGTTGCGTTCGGCCGGGACTACGGTGCCGTGCTGCCGTCGTCCGACCTGTTCGGGATCGACATGACGGGTTATCCCGGTTTCTATTTCTGCGCGGTTCTGCTGATCATCTGCTTTTTCATCTCGCTTCGGATTTTCCGATCCCCGTTCGGGATGATGCTTCGGGCCGTGAAATCAAACCAGAACCGGATGAATTATACCGGTCTCAATACCCGTCCGTACGCGCTTTCGGCCTTTATCATTTCAGGGATGTATGCGGGGCTGGCCGGGGGACTGCTGGCGGTCACCGATCCGCTGGCGGGCGCCGAGCGGATGCAGTGGACGGCATCGGGGGAGGTCGTGCTGATGACGATCCTTGGCGGGGCCGGAACCCTATTGGGACCGGTAATCGGCGCCGGTGTCATCAAGTATTTCGAAAATATCTTTTCGGCTTTCAACGAAAACATCCTGATGGAGGCGTTTTCCCTTCTGCCTGAAACGCTCCAGCACATCATGGTGTCGATTTCATCGCTGTTCGTCGGCGAAGGCTGGCACCTGACGTTGGGGGCCCTGTTCATGCTGATCGTTATCTTCCTGCCGGGGGGATTGATGGAAGGTATCAAACGTATCCGGAACCTTTTCAGCAATTCATCCGGCGGCAGCACCGGGAAGGGCAAGGACGTTGCCTCTCCCAGTGTGTCGACGGCTTGAGGATTCAATCATGAGCATTTTGAAGATTCAGGATCTGAATAAAAGTTTCGGCGGACTGCGTGCACTCAGTAACGTTAACCTGGATATCGAACAGGGAACGGTGCACGCGATTATCGGTCCGAACGGGGCGGGTAAGTCGACATTGCTGAATTGCTTTGTCGGCCGGCTGGAACCGGACACGGGGACGGTAACTTTTGACGGCCAGTCCTTGTTGGGGATCCGCCCGCATCAAATCAACCAGCTCGGAGTCAGCCGCGTCTTTCAAACGCCGGAAATTTTTGGAGATCTGTCGGTGTTGGACAATGTCATGATCCCCGGCTTTGCCAGACGCGACGGGTCTTTCCGTCTGAATGCCTGGCACCGGGTTCGTCGCAAGGGCCCGATCGCAGAAAAGGCGATGAGCATGCTGTCCGATGTCGGACTTGACGCCAAATCAAACCAGATTGCCGGTCAGCTTTCGCGTGGTGACAAGCGCCGCCTGGAACTGGCCATGTGCCTGGTACAGGAACCGAAGCTGTTGCTGCTTGATGAACCGACGGCCGGCATGGCACGTGCCGATACAAACAATACGATCGAGCTGATGCAGACGATTGCCAAGCGAGGCGTGACCATGGTCGTGATTGAACATGACATGCACGTTGTGTTCTCGCTTGCCGATAAGATCAGTGTCCTTGCTCAAGGAACTGTAATCGCAGAGGATTTACCCGAGAAAATCAAAGGTGATCCCCGTGTTCAGGAAGCATATCTCGGGGGGGCCCATTTATGAGTGTGTTGCCAATGTCAAATCCAACAATTTCGAACGTCGATGATGCACAGCCGCAACAGGCCGACAGCGGTCAGCCTGCGTATTTTTCGTGTTCGGATATACATGCGTATTATGGGGAGAGCTATATCGTACAAGGTGTCAGCTTCGACGTGCGCGAGGGGGAGATCGTCGCACTGCTCGGGCGTAACGGTGCCGGGAAGACGTCAACGCTGCGGACCATCGCACGTGTTGACAACCCGGCACTGACACAAGGCGAGATTTGGCTCGACAGACAGCCTTTGCATACGATGCGGGCGCATGACGCCGCCAGGAATGGTATCGGTCTCGTGCCCGAGGACCGCCGCATCATTCAGGGGCTGACTGTTGAGGAGAATCTGAAGCTGGCACAAATCGCCCCGCCGGTAGGCTGGTCGTTGGAACGGATCTATGAACTGTTCCCACGCCTCGGCGAGCGTCGCACACAGGAGGGGACGACGCTTTCCGGGGGCGAGCAACAAATGCTGGCCATCAGCCGCGCCCTGGCGCGCGATGTGAAGCTGCTTCTGCTGGATGAACCGTATGAAGGGCTTGCCCCGGTGATCGTGCAGGAAATCGAAAAGACTCTTGAGCAGATCAAAATTCTCGGTATGACCACCATCATCGTCGAACAGAACGCCATTGCAGCCCTGCATTTGGCGGATCGTGCGATCATCCTTGATATGGGGATGGTGGTCTTTGACGGGAATGCCCAGGAAGTTCTGGATGATAAAGAGATGCGTCAGAATTATCTCGCGATCTGACGCCGAGGGCAGGGTGCCGATTGCTACGGGTTAGTCCTGAAGCTTGCTGTCGACACCGTATTCAAGGCCCATTTCGATCAGGCTTTCCCACAGTGTCAGTGCAAAAGATCGCAAAACGATGAGCTCGTAGCGATCCGTGGCCGTTCGGGTCAGGTGCACACTAAGGTGTCCGCACATCGTTGTCGCCGTGTCGCCAACGGTAAATTCATCCGTGTGCAGATCGATGGGAATACCCTTGGACAGAACATCGCGCACGGGACGGCCTTCGATGGCAATGCGGATGCGCCCTGAACTTTGATCAACAACATCCGCAATGCCGGCCAATGCCGTTTCCAGTGCGTTCAGATCAAGTGTTTTCGGGACTGTATCGGAAAGCGCAAACCATTGTCCGGGACCGGCATTTCGAAGCTCGAACGACTCAAAAGGTTCAAGCTCTTCTAAAACTGCCTTGTATACCGTGTCGCGCCCGGGTGCGGTGATGATCTGCAACAGCACTGTTTCAGGGCAAGCGATCAGTGAAATGTCCGCCGTCGTGTCGGATTTGCCGAAACGGCCTTTCGGGGCCGTTGTAAGAGCATGGGTTGGAGTCAGTTTATATTCAGACATGGAGTTTCTCGTTTGCCGGATCGACAAAAACAGGGGCGGCGATCACGGCACGCGTTTGTGTCTCCCGAAGCGCATCCCAGACGATGATTTCCTCGCCGTACCGCTCGGTGCCACGTTTGATCAGCGCGAGACCAATGCCGTGACCAAGGGTCGGCGAGAAACAGTTTGAGGTGACATACCCCTGATCTGCAGCCATTGAGGGCGCATCCCCCTTGTTGAGGATGTGTGACCCGCTCTTGAAGGTATCTGCGAAATCGACGGGTATCAGCCCGACCAGTTTCGGCCTGTCCGGATCAGTCAGGCCTTCACGCTGCAACATGGCGCGGCCGATGAAATCATCCTTTTTCTGCGATACCATGCGCCCCATTCCAAGGTCGTCAGGCACGACGGTGCCGTTGATCTCGGCGTGGGTGACATGTCCTTTTTCAATCCGCATCACCCCCATGGCTTCAGTGCCGTAGGGGGTAATGCCGAATTCCGTGCCGACGTCCATCAACAGATCGGCGATGGCACCGCCATAGGCAGCCGGGGCAGCGAGTTCGTAGGCCAATTCACCGGAAAATGAAATCCGGAACAGACGTGCACGGACCTGCCCCCCGGCCAGCGAGACCGTGCCGGCTGCCATAAATGGAAAAGCATCGTTGGAAACATCATCATCAACAACGCGCTCAAGAATGTCCCGCGCATGCGGGCCGGCGATGGCAATCTGTGCCCACTGATCGGTCTGTGTGGTGAAGCGGACGTCCATATCCGGCCACAGCACCTGCTGACAGAACTCCAGATGTGATAGTACCCCTGCGGCCAGTGCTGTCGTGGTCGTCATGAAGAATCGGTTCTCGTCCAGCCGGCTTGTGGTGCCGTCGTCATAGACAAAACCGTCTTCACGCAGCATCAGACCATATCGCGCCTTGCCGACGGGTAGCTTGGCAAAGCCGTTGCAATAAATCCGGTTCAGGAATGCGGCGGCATCAGGGCCTGTGATCTCGATCTTGCCGAGTGTCGAGACGTCGCATATGCCGACCCTGTTGCGGACAGCGAGAACCTCACGGTCCACGCTTTGCCGCCAATGGGTTTCGCCGGCTTTGGGAAACCATGCGGACCTGTACCATTGGCCGACGTCGACAAATTCGGCACCTTGCTTGTGGGCCCATGCATGCAGCGGAGACACCCGTGTCGGCTGGAAATGCGTACCGCGGTGCGCGCCTGCAAGGGCACCAAATGAGACGGGTGTGTAGAACGGCCGATAAGTTGTCGTGCCGATTTCAGGAGGTGCTGCACCGCGAATCTCTGACAGGATACCGATGGCGTTGACGTTCGACAGCTTGCCCTGGTCGGTCGCCATGCCCGTTGTCGTGTATCGCTTCGTGTGTTCGACGTTGCCGTAACCTTCCTGCACGGCAAGGCCCAGATCCTCTGCATGGACATCGTTCTGAAAATCGACGAAAGCCTTCCCCTTGCTGCCGGCAACGTACCAGAGCGGTTTGATCGCCGGTGCCGGATCATCTTCGACGGCCCCGAATTCTAGTGGTTTGGGTTTGAACCCAAGTTCGGAAACGGCAGCTGATGCCAGATCCGCACCATCTTTCAGGCACCCCGACAGTGTCCAGATGCCGGCCGCGCTGCCGCCTGTGACAAGGCCGTCGCGTGCAGGCGGCGGCAGGAACGCAGCATGCCGGTCTGACCATACAGGCCTGTCGCCGCGCTGACAGGCAAGGCTGACGGTGGGGCTCCAGCCGCCGGACATGCCGAGGGCATCAATGTTGATCGTTTCTTCCTGCGTTTTGCCGTAGCGTACGGTCATACGTTTCAACTTTTGACCGCCATCGGTGGCGATTATTTCCGCACCCGATATCACGCGGGCATTACCGTCATAGGGTCGCGTATCTGTTCGTGAGTCTATGATCGCGGCAACGTCAATGCCGTGCCTTTCAAGGTCTCGGGCCGTACGGTAAACGGACGCATTATTCCCAAACAGAGCAATCTTCTTACCGGGAACGACGCCAAAGCGGTTGGCATAGGTTCGCACGGCTGATGCCGTCATGACCCCGGGGCGGTCGTTTCCGCCAAAGACAAGGGGGCGCTCTTCGCAGCCGGCGGCAACAATGCAGCGACGGGCAGCGATGCGCCAGAGACGCTCAACCGGCTTGTTGGGGTCAGGATCAGCGCGATGCTTCTGGACCTGTTCCACGGCACCAAACATCCGATCATCATACCAGCCGAAAACGGTGGTGCGCGGCAGGATCGTGACATTCTTCATACTGCGCAGTTCGCGGGTCAGTCCGTCCGCAAAGGCGGTCGCGGGGATCCCGTTGATCTCAAGTGTTTCCGACAGCATGGATCCGCCGGGTTGCGGATGTTCATCGGCGATGATGACACGCGCACCGGCGCGGCCGGCGGTTATAGCGGCCGTAAGACCTGTCGGTCCGGCGCCGACGATCAGAAGATCACAATGTGCCCAGCGCTTTTCATATCGATCGGGATCGGTCTCATAGCTTGCGCGGCCTAGCCCGGCGGCACGGCGGATGAGGGGCTCATAGAGTTTTTCCCAGAATGCGGCCGGCCACATGAATGTCTTGTAGTAGAACCCGGCACCCAGCAGCGGCGACAGCAGGGAATTGACGGCGCCGACGTCAAAGCGCAACGAAGGCCAGCGGTTCTGGCTGACGGCGTCCAGGCCGTCATGAAGTTCAACCATCGTCGCGCGGCAGTTCGGCTCCGTTCGCCCATCATGACCCAATGTGACAAGGGCGTTCGGCTCTGCAGCGCCAGCGGTCAGAACCCCGCGTGGCCGGTGATATTTGAAGCTCCGCCCCATCACCAGTTTATCATTGGCGAGCAGGGCCGAGGCCAGCGTATCGCCCTCAAACCCTTTCAGGGGGGTGCCGTCGAAGGTAAATGACAACGGTTTCGCGCGGTCGATGTGACCGCCGGATTTGAGACGATAGGCCGTCATGACCGGTCTACTCCGGTTGCCGCGTCAGTGACCTGATAGACGGCGTGATCCGTATTGTTCCGCTCAACGATGAGCCAGCGGCGGCATCCTGATGAATGATGCCAGTACTCCCGAACACGCCCGATGGGGTTGTCGCGCAAATAAACATAACCGAACCATGCGTCTTCATCGGCACCCGGGGCAGGGCGCGTCACATCGGCGCTGCCTCTGACGGTGAATTCTTCCCGGGGCCGGCTGCCACAGTGGGGGCAATGGATCAGACTCGCCATGCTGTGTGTCCTAATGCAGGTTCGGCTGTGCGCCGGCGCCGCGTTCGTCGACGAGATATCCCCGACGGAAACGGTCCAGCCGCAGCAGTGTTGCAACGGGGTGCGGCTCGTCGCGGGCAATCAGATGCGCATAGCAGTAGCCGGATGCCGGTGTCGCCTTGAATCCGCCGTAACACCAGCCGGCGTTGACGTAGAGATTATCCAGCGGTGCTTTATCGATGATCGGTGAGCCGTCCATGCTCATGTCCATAATACCGCCCCAGCTGCGCAGCACCTTGACCCGGGAAAGCGCCGGGATCATGGCAACACCGGCTTCTATCACATGCTCGACGGTGGCCAGATTGCCGCGCCGGGCGTAGGAATTGTAGCCGTCGATATCCCCGCCAAAGACAAGCCCGCCCTTGTCGGACTGCGATACATAAAAGTGACCAGCGCCGAATGTGACGACGGTATCGATGAAGGGCTTCAGCCCTTCACTGACGAAAGCCTGAAGGACGTGACTTTCGATCGGCAGTTTCAGACCAGCCATTTCCGCGACGACACTGGAATGACCGGCAGCGCAGAGGGCGAGCTTGTCGCAAGAAATATACCCCTTGGGCGTTTCAACGCCGACGATGCGCTCACCCTCACGCCGAACCCCCGTCATCTCGCAGTTCTGGATAATGTCGACGCCGAAACTGTCGGCGCCGCGGGCAAATCCCCAAGCGACCGCATCATGACGGACCGTGCCGCCCCGGGGCTGCAAAAGCCCGCCCATAATCGGGAAGCGGGCGTTGTCATAGTCCATGAATGGGAGCATCTCGCGAAGCGCCGCCTGATCGAGGAGGCGTGCATCGACACCGTGCAGCCGCATGGCATTGCCGCGCCGGACGGCGGCGTCACGTTGGCCGTCGGTATGGAAAAGGTTGATCACGCCGCGTTGCGAGACCATGGCGTTGAAATTGAAATCCTGCTCCAGGCCTTCCCAGAGTTTCAGTGAAAATTCATAGAACGGCTCATTGCCCTCAAGCAGATAATTGGAACGAATGATCGTTGTGTTCCGTCCAACATTACCGGAGCCGATGTAGCTCTTTTCCAGCACCCCGATATTCCGGACGCCGAATTCCTTTGCCAGATAATAGGCCGTGGCCAGCCCATGGCCGCCGCCTCCGGCGATGATCACATCGTAATGTGCCTTCGGTTCAGGCGTCCGCCAGACGGGCGTCCAGTCCTTGTTGCCGCGTAGCGCGTTCAGAAAAACCGACAGGGCGGAATATCGCATGAAGTCGTCCCGGATGATTAGACTGCCATAATGGCACGGTTTGTTAATCATGGCTTGTCTTGATAGGCCATTTAAATGCATGAATAGGACTAATTTGTTTGGTAGATTGAACTTGTGCAGAACATCGGTTTCATCCTTTTACCCGGTTTCGCCTTGATGTCTTACGCGTCGGCGACAGAACCATTACGTGCCGCGAACCTTTTGGCGGGGCAGGCGCATTTCCGTATCAGCGCCTATGCATTGGATGGTGGTTTACTGCCGTCCTCTTCCGGGGCACTGATCCCCGTCGCATCCCTCTCAGAAGCCGGTTCGGAGCTGGATATAGTTCTGGTTTGTGCCGGTGGGCATCCGTCCCAGTGGAGAATCCCCCGGGTGTATGAGCATTTACGGTTGTTGGCACGGGCCGGTGTGCGGATCGGCGGGATATCAGGCGGGCCCTATGTTCTTGCGGCGGCCGGGCTGTTGAATAACCGTCGTTTCACCATTCACTGGGAACATGCCCCTGCGTTGAAGGAAGCTTTTCCCGTACTGGAGCCGGAAAAGTCCAGATATGTGATTGATGGAAACCGGATTACCTGCGGCGGCGGTGTCGCCCCGCTTGACATGATGCACGCCCTGATTGCCGAGCAGATGGGGATGGATTTCGCTCGCCGTGTCAGTGACTGGTATCTGCATGCGCATGTCGATGCCGGATCGGAATCACAAAAATCATCCCTGATTGAAACCTATGGGACCCATCACCCGGTTCTGCTTTCGGTTCTCGAAAAAATGGGTAATACGACGGAAGCGCCTCTGGACCGGGGTACAATGGCACGATTTGCCGGCATCAGTGAGCGTCACCTGAGCCGATTGTTTGACACTCATCTGAAGGACACATACCAGAACGTCTATCTGTCGATACGGATTGACTATGCAGGGCAGTTGCTGCGTCAAAGCGCACTTTCGGTCAGCGAAGTGGCAATGGCGTCCGGTTTCTCCAGTCCCAGCCACTTCAGCCGTGCTTACCGGGCTCGGAAAGGGTATCCGCCGAGCGAGGAACGCCAGCGTCACTTCAATTGAAAGTGACGGTTCAGCCGTCGCTGTAAATCCACCGCGGGGTCTGTTTCTTCAACTCCATCTTCGCCAGCGAGGTGCGGTGCACTTCGTCAGGGCCATCGGCGAGTCTCAGGCTGCGGGTCTTGGCCCAGGCATAGGCAAGTCCGAAATCCTCCGATACGCCGCCGCCGCCGTGAACCTGTATGGCCCGATCTATAACGTCACAGGCCATTTGCGGTGCAATGACCTTGATCATGGCAATTTCCGAGCGCGCCACCTTGTTGCCGACGGTATCCATCATGTAAGCCGCTTTCAGGGTCAGCAGCCGGGCCTGTTCGATGTCGATCCGTGACCGGGATATGGCGTCCATGACCACGCCCTGCTCCGAGAGGGGCTTGCCGAAAGCAACCCGTTGTTTGGCGCGGGCGCACATGGCCTCAAGCGAGCGTTCGGCGACACCGATCAGGCGCATGCAGTGGTGAATACGCCCGGGCCCGAGGCGGCCCTGCGCGATTTCGAAGCCGCGTCCCTCGCCGAGAATCATGTGCGATGCCGGGACGCGAACGTCCTTGAAATCGATCTCGAAGTGCCCGTGTGGCGCATGGTCATAGCCGAACACGGTGAGCGGCCGGATCAACGTCACGCCCGGGATGTCACGGGGGACGAGAACCATCGACTGCTGACGGTACTTCTCGGCGTCCGGATCGCTCTTGCCCATGAAGATGAAAATTTCGCATCGGTGATCTCCGGCACCGGATGTCCACCATTTGCGTCCGTTCAGGACGTACTCATCGCCATCGCGTTCAATCCGGGACTGAATGTTTGTGGCATCCGACGAAGCGACATCCGGTTCGGTCATGGCGAAGGCGGAACGGATTTCTCCGTTCAGCAGCGGCTTCAGCCAGCGTTCTTTTTGCTCATCACTGCCATAACGGACGAGGACTTCCATATTGCCGGTGTCTGGCGCGGCGCAGTTGAAAGCCTCAGGCCCGATCGGTGAGCGGCCCATGATTTCGCATAATGGGGCATACTCCAGATTGGTCAGGCCGGCGCCATATTCGGCTTCGGGCAAGAACAGGTTCCACAAACCGGCCTTCTTCGCCTTATCCTTCAACCCTTCCATGACCGGTGGTGTTGACCAGCGATCCCCGGCTTCAAGCTGTTGCAGGTAAACCTTTTCGTTCGGATAAACATGCTCATCCATGAACGCCATCAGCTTGATCCGGAGTTCTTCGACGCGTTCTGAGAAATCGAAATTCATGTTCATCTATCCTAATAAGCGGTGCGGGTGATCCGCTGTACCCGGCGGGATGGTTGCACGCTGACGGGCTGACGGAAAACGCTTCCGGCAAGCCCCCGCAGGCTGGACAAGCCACAACCCCGGCA
Source organism: Rhodospirillales bacterium (assembly GCA_965227245.1). Lineage (GTDB taxonomy): Bacteria > Pseudomonadota > Alphaproteobacteria > Rhodospirillales > Casp-alpha2 > UBA4479. The sequence continues at coordinate 1,844,646 of OZ245728.1, forward strand.
TCATACTGCAATTTCGCTCTGCAAAAACAAGTTTCATAATAAGGATATCCGATGACGACCCCTGTCGACTATGAAATTCATGGCGCTGTCGCTTTGATTGCGCTCAATAATCCGCCGGTGAACGCAATGGGGATTGCAGTTCGCACCGGGATAATGGAGGCCGTCGAAAAAGCCGAGTCAGATGGAGACATCAAGTGCATCGTCCTTGCCGGTCGGAACCGGTGTTTCTGCGGCGGTGCCGATATCACCGAGTTCGGGAAACCCCGGCAGGAACCATCCCTGTCCGTCATCATCAACCGGATCGAAGCCAGCACAAAGCCGGTTGTGGTGGCCATTCACAATACGGCCGTCGGTGGCGGCTGCGAAATTTCACTCGGCTGTCATTACCGGGTCGGCGATGCCTCGGCGCGGTTCGGGTTGCCGGAGATCAAGCTGGGCCTGTTGCCCGGCGCCGGTGGGACGCAAAGGCTGCCGCGACTGATCGGTATTGCGCCGGCGCTCGATATCATTCTGGGCGGTGACTATGTCGATGCGGAAAAGGCGCTGGAAGTCGGCTATCTGGATGCCATCATTGAAGGTGACCTGATTGAAGGTGCCATCGATTTCGCCAATAAGCTAATCGCCGACGGGAAAGGCCCGCGCCGGGTCAGCGAGATGTCGGTAGCGACGGGTGGGGCGAAGGAAACGCTGGACGCATACCGTCAGAAAACGGCCAAGCGGTCGCGTGGCCTGATCGCTCCGGCACGCTGCATTGATGCCGTCGAAGCGTCGATGAATATCAGCGTCCCTGAGGGCATGAAGCTCGAACGCAGCAACTTCGAAGAACTGGTGCAATCAGATCAGTCAAAGGCACAGCGCCATCTATTCTTCGCCGAACGCCAGGCCCATAAGCTTCCGGGTGTCGACAAGGACACCGGATTGCGCCCAATCCGGAAAGTGGCAGTGATCGGATGCGGTACCATGGGGCGCGGCATCGCCATGAGCTTTGCCAGCAGTGGTTTCCCGGTGCTCATTCTTGAACAATCACGCGAAAATCTTGATGCCGGTCTTGCTGCCGCTGGCAATGATTACCAAAGTAGCGTCAAGCGCGGCCGCATCACGCCGGATGAAATGACTGCCAGCATGGCACGTCTTCAAGGCACAGTGGACTACGCAGATCTATCGGATACGGATATCGTGATCGAAGCCGTTTTTGAGGATATGGACCTCAAGAAAGAGATTTTTGCGAAGCTGGATGCGGTGTGTAAGCCGGGTGCGATCCTGGCGACCAACACGTCTTCTCTGGATGTGGATGAAATCGCTGCGGCGACTGCCCGCCCGGCGGATGTGGTCGGTACGCATTTCTTCAGCCCCGCCAACATCATGAGGCTGATGGAAAACGTCCGTGGCAAGGCAACCTTACCCGAGGTGCAGGCGACCGTGATGAAGCTGTCCAAGGATATCGGCAAGGTCGGCGTCATGGTGGGGGTGTGTGACGGATTTGTCGGCAACCGGATGCTGTATGCCTATCGTGCCCAGGCGGAATACCTGATCGAGGAAGGGGCTCTGCCGGAACAGATCGACAGGGTCATCTATGATTTCGGCTTTCCCATGGGGCCTTGTGCGATGGGGGACCTTGCAGGCCTGGATGTCGGATATCTGATTCGTCAGCACCGCAACAAGACGCTGACAACCCAGGCACGATATTCGTCGACGGTCGCTGATCGAATTTATGAAATGGGCCGTTTTGGTCAGAAAAACGGCAAGGGCTGGTACCAGTATCAGGAGGGTAGCCGGAAACCCATAACTGACCCGGAAATCACCAGCTTGATCGAAGCCGTTTCGGCTGAGAAAGGCATCACGCGCAGGGATATTTCCGATCAGGAAATTCTTGAGCGCTGTATTTATGCCCACATCAACGAAGGTGCGAAAATCCTTGAGCAAGGGATCGCCACGCGCCCAAGTGACATCGATCTCGTTTGGGTTCACGGTTATGGCTACCCGGTCGGGCGGGGCGGACCCATGTTTCATGCCGATCTGATCGGTGTGGGCAAGATATATGCGGCAATCAAGAAGCTGCATGAGGCGCATCCCGATATGCCGGCCCCGGCTCCATTGCTGGAAGAATTGGCAACAACTGGAAAATCATTCGCCGATCTGACGAAATAAGCGGGCTTGCTTGATGACACTGGACCGGGAAGTCATATCCATCCGCGGCGACGAACAGGTCGATACCGCGCAGCTGGAACCTTGGTTGCGCAATGCCCTCCCGGATGCAACAGGGCCGTTTCATCTCGCCCAGTTTGGAGGCGGGCATGCCAACCTGACGTATCTGGTCAGCTTCGGCGGTATGGAATGCGTGCTTCGGCGTCCGCCGCTCGGTCCTGTTGCCCCGTCCGCGCATGACATGGTCCGTGAGCATCGTGTGCTGAAACATCTGTGGCAGGCTTACCCCCTGGCGCCGCGAAGTTTTGCGGTCTGTGAAGACGAAAGTGTGATCGGGGCACCGTTTCACGTCCTTGAACGCCGCCAAGGGATCGTTGTCCGCCGCGAACTGCCGGCGGACCGGGACTGGCCGCCGGAATTGCTGGGCCGTATGGGTGACATGCTGATCGATACGCTGGCGGCCCTGCATCAGGTCGACCCGGCCGATGCAGGGCTGAATGATCTGGGGCGGCCTGACGGATTTATCGTGCGGCAACTGGACGGGTGGACGAAGCGCTGGCGTGTGGCAAGCCAAGAAGACAACCCTGTGATGGACGGCATCATCGACTGGTTGCAGGGCCGTATCCCCGAAAGCCAGCGGACCAGTCTGCTGCACAATGACTTCAAGCTCGACAATATGCTGCTTGATGCTGATGACCCTGCGATACCCCGTGCCGTATTGGACTGGGATATGTGCACTCGGGGTGATCCGCTGTCAGACCTGGGCTACGTGCTGACATTCTGGGGACAGTCTGATGATGACCCGGCGTGGATATTAGGGGCGTCGATGCCGACGTGGAACAAGGGATTCCCATCCCGGACAGATGCGATCGAACGCTACGCGGCAGCGACCGGGCTCGATTGCTCAGGGGTACACTGGTATCAGGTGTTCGGCGTCTTCAAGATTGCCGTCATCCTGCAGCAAATCTATATCCGCTATTTGCGGGGGCAGACGAAGGATGAGCGATTTTCCGTCTTCGGTAAACGTATCGACGGCCTCACGGACAAGGGGCGTGTACTTGCAGGGCTGTAGGGGTCAACTGTAACGGCCGGATCCGATGGTGCTGCCGCCGTCCACGACCAGGGTATGGCCGCTGACAAAGCTGCCGGCTTTGGAGGCCAGAAAAAGAGCGGCACCGGCGATATCCTCCGGTTCACCCAGCCGTCCAATGGGATATGCCGCAAGTGCGCGTTTCGTCGCTTCCGGGTCTTCCCACAGCGCCCTGGCGAAGTCGGTCTTCACAAGGCCCGGCGCAATGCAATTGGCGCGGATATTGTGCGGCCCCCATTCGACGGCCAGATTTCTGACGATCTGCATGTCAGCGGCTTTGGAAATTCCATAGGCGCCAAGGTTTTCACTGCCCTTCAGTCCGCCGATACTGGAAATGATGATCACTGCGCCATCCTTGCGCTCGGCCATCTGCGGCAGAACCATGTTACAGAGCCACAGGTTGGAGCCGACGTTGGTGTCCATGATCTTGTCATAGGCTTCCTGGGTGATGCCGGCCAGGGGGCCAAAATACGGATTGACCGCGGCGTTGCAGACCAGAATGTCGATCCTGCCCCATGTAGACAGCGTGGTATCAACAAGCGTCTGCAGCTGCTCCCTGTCAGAAATACTGCAGGGGATTCCCAACGCTTCTCCACCGGAATCATTGATTTCGCGGGCTACATCCAGACAGCGTTCTTCTTTTCGGCTCGAGACCACGACCTTGGCACCGGCGCTCGAGAAGACCTTTGCGATTTCCTTGCCGATCCCCTTTGTTGACCCGGTAACAAGAGCAATCTTACCGGTCAGATCAAAAAGCTCGGATGCGTTCACGTGAATTCCCCGTATTCCAGAAGCGTCGCATGACGTCCTGTTGTTTTGCATAGTAAAATATAATTTTGCGGTTAATGGTTGAGCATGTAAAGCAATCAGGGGTGAATGAGGCCTGCTCGGATCACCCGAAAAACAGAAAAGCCGGATATAAAACAACCGGTTCGCCGTTGGGAGTTACGTCAGATGAATGACCATAAAGAGGGCCTTCAGGCCCTGATCGCGCCCGCGTCCGTTGCGATTATCGGCGCATCGGACAACCCTGCCCGTATCGGCGGGCGGCCGATCCGGTATCTCCTCGATTACGGATACGATGGTTCGATCTATCCGGTGAACCCCAAGCACGAAGTGGTTCAGGGGCTTTCGGCCTATGCGGCGATCAGCGATATCGGCCAGCCGGTGGATTGTGCGCTGATCGCAATTCCCGCAAAGCACGTTTTGCAGACATTACATGACTGTGCGGCGTCTGGCGTGCGCTCCGCAATTATCTTCAGTTCCGGTTTTGCCGAGATCGGCGACGATGGTATCGAAATGCAGGCAGCAATCACGGCACTTTCCGCTGAGACCGGCATGCGGGTTTTGGGGCCGAACTGTCTTGGTGTGCTGAATCTCCATACCAGGTTTTTTGCAACGTTTTCCAGCACCGGCGACGCTGGTTATCCGCCGCCCGGCCAGTTTGCGATCATCAGTCAGAGCGGTGCGTATGGGACCCACCTGTTTGCCGTTGCCAAAAGCCGGGACATTGGCGTCAGCCACGTGATAACCACCGGCAACGAATGCGACGTCACGGTTGCGGAGTGTATCGGCTGGGCCGCAGATAACGATGATATCAAGGTTATTGCCGCTTATTCCGAAGGCACCAGGGACGGCCCTGCACTGATCCGCAGCCTTGAAAAAGCGCATGCATGTGGCAAACCGGTCATTTTTCTGAAGGTCGGAAGAAGCGAGCAGGGGGCGCAGGCCGCGGCTTCGCATACGGCCTCGCTGGCCGGGGCCGATGAAATCTACGATGCCGTGTTCCGCCAATACGGCGTTTATCGTGCCGAAACCACCGAGGATATGCTGGATGCGGCGTATGCCTGCACGTCGGGTATTTATCCGAAGGGAAAGAAAGTCGGTCTGGTGACGATTTCAGGCGGTGTCGGGGCACAGATGGCAGATCACGCGGTCAAGTATGGGCTGGATGTGGCGCCTATGCCGCAGGATGCACAGGATCAACTAAAAAAACATCTACCGTTTGCGTCCGCGCGTAATCCAGTCGATACGACGGCTCAGTTTTTCAACGATCTCAGTCTTGTCGGGTTGAACTTCGATATTATGCTCGACAAAGGAAAATACGATTCCGCCGTTGCGTTTTTTACGCTGGCGGCCTGTTCGCCCTATCTGGTTGACCCGTTGCTTGAAGAGCTCGACAAGATACGTAAAAAATTTCCGGACAGGTTGCTAATCCTGTCAATGGTCGGCCCTGCGGAAATCGTCAACAGATACCGTCATGCCGGGTATCTGACATTTGAAGATCCCTGCCGCGCGATTACTGCGATTGCGGCCCTGACCCGGATTGGGCAGGCCTTCGAGCGCCCTGCGATCATCAACCGTATGGCGCACCCCGCTGTAGTGAAGGCAGACATGCCATCCCGTCCGCTGAGTGAATGGGAATCGCGCAATCTTCTCTCTGCCGCCGGCCTTCCGATGGTGGATGCAGAACTGTGCATGTCTGGCGAAGCCGCTGGTGAAGCTGCGGGGACTTACAATCAACCGGTCGCCATGAAAATCAACGGAGCCCGCTTTGCCCATAAAACCGAGATCGGCGGGGTGATGCTGAACATCAGCGGCCCCGAAGCTGCGGCAGATGCTTTTACAGTATTGCGTGAACGTGCCGGAGAAGCCGAAGGCGTCGATGCGTTGGAGGGGGTCATCGTTGCCCCCATGCTGTCGGGCGGGATCGAGGTTATTCTCGGAGTGCAGATTGACCCGGTGTTCGGCCCGGCCGTGATGTTCGGTCTGGGCGGTGTCTTTGTTGAGGTGTTCAAGGATGTTTCGTTCCGGCTGGCACCATTCGATAAGGATGAAGCGTTGAGCATGATTGCGGAGACAAAAGGCGCACAGCTCTTGCGTGGCGTGCGGGGGCAGCCTGCTGCGGATATGGATGCGCTTGCGGATGCGCTGGTCTGTCTGTCCCGCTTTGCCGCAGAGAATGCAGCAAGCCTGGAGAGCGTCGACCTGAACCCGTTTGTCGTACTTCCAAAAGGCCGGGGGGCGGTGGCGCTGGACTGTCTGGTGGTCCCGAAAGCCGGTTAAGTTCAGGAAAGTGATGAAATTCGGCTCGCCAGGGCCAGCAGCCTGGGGGCGCATTCTTTTTCAAGGAAATCTCTGGAGACCCTGAACGCCGGTCCGCCGCAGTTCAAAGAATAGACCTGATTGTCATGGGTCTGCAGGGGGACGCCGATGGCGTTGACGTCAGGGCGCCATTCGCCGAGTGACATCGTGTAGCCCCGCGTTGCAACATCTTCGATCGCCTGTTTTACGCCCCTGTCGATCAAGCTGAAAGCTTTCGCGCCAACGGTTTTCTTTCGAATATGGGTCATCAGGTAATCGCGCTCATCGGCGGGCAGGGCCGCCAGCAGCGCACGCCCCATGGCCGAGACGGCCAGCGGCACATGTGATCCGATATCAATCCTCAAGGTGACGGCCCCCGGCCCCCGGCAGGCCTCCAGGTAGACCATGTCCAGCCGGTCGCGGGCCCCAAAGGCAATCGTTGCATCGACCTGATCGGCCAAGTTCTGCATCAGCGGACGCGCCCGTTCACGGATGTCCAGCCCGGACAGCATCGCGTAGCCCAGTTGAAGCACGCCCGGGCCGAGCTGATAGGTGCCGTGATGTTCGGAATAGAGCAGATAACCGAGCTTGGTCAGGGTGTAGGTCAGCCGCGATATGGTCGGTTTCGGCAAGCCCGTCCGTTTGGCGAGTTCGAGATTTCCAAGGCCGACATCCCCCATCTCGAAACACCGGAGCACATCCAGACCGCGTGCCAGTGCCGTTACGAACCGGCGGTCCTTGCTGTCATGCTCAAAATCGAAATCGTCGTACTCAAGGTTTCGTGACATCGTCAATCGTACCGGTTTCAGATCGGGTATTGCATCCAGAGAAACTTATCCTCGCCATCAGATAAATGGAACTATATTCTGCAAAGCGAAATTCAGGAGATGTGATTAATGACACTTGATGAAGAGACGTTCAGACAGTTGCTGGATGCCGTTTCGCGGTTCGTTACCGAACGGCTGATTCCGCTGGAGGCCGAGGTCGGGGCGAATGATGAAGTGCCGGCTCAGATCATCGGGGAAATGCGGGAGATGGGCCTGTTCGGTCTGTCGATCCCGGAACAGTACGGTGGTCTCGGGCTGAGCGTTGAAGAGGAAGTCCGGATCATTATTGAACTGGGGCATTCCTCCCCGGCGTTTCGGTCCGTGGTCGGCACCAACAACGGCATCGGCAGCCAGGGCATCGTGATCGACGGGACGGATGCCCAGAAGGATAAGTATCTGCCGAAGCTGGCCAGCGGTGAAATCACCGGTTCCTTTGCGCTGACTGAGCCGGATTCAGGTTCGGATGCGGCGTCACTGAGGACGACGGCGGTCAAAGACGGACACGACTATGTTCTGAACGGCACCAAGAGGTTCATTACCAACGCACCCAATGCCGGTGTGTTTACCGTGATGGCGCGTACCGACCCTGAAAACAAACGCGCCGGGGGGATAACGGCATTTCTTGTCGAGGCGGATACACCGGGGGTGTCACTCGGCAAACCCTATAAAAAAATGGGTCAGCAGGGCGCGCCGGTTTGTGACGTGATTTTCGATAATTGTAGAGTCCCGGCAGGCGCCGTGATCGGCGGCGTCGAGGGGCAGGGTTTTAAAACCGCAATGAAGGTTTTGGATCGCGGGCGGCTGGTGATTTCGGCGAGTTGTATCGGCAATGCCGAGCGCCTGATCCGTGACAGTGTCGCATACGCGATGGAACGCAAACAGTTCGGTCAGCCCGTCGCCGAATTTCAGCTTGTGCAGGCGATGCTGGCCGATTGCGAGACTGAACTGTATGCCGCCAGGTCGATGGTCATCGATGCCGCGCGGCTTAAGGATGCAGGTGAGAACGTCACCAAGCAGGCGGCGATCTGCAAGTACTACTGCTCGGAAATGGTCGGCCGTGTTGCCGACAGGGCGGTGCAGATACATGGGGGTGCCGGATATATCGCCGATTACGGGATCGAACGTTTTTACCGCGATGTGCGGCTGTACCGCCTCTATGAAGGCACGTCGCAAATCCAGCAATTGATTATCGCGAGAGAGATGCTGAAGGAAGCGGCGCAGTAGGAATATGGCCGGTGCTCTTGAACTTGGGAGCGATATAACCGACAACAAACCCTGATCTTGCATATATGTTCGGGGGAGCAGCCATGTCATTCGGTCTTGAACGGGAAATTGTCGACCGTCCCACCTATGATAAAGCCGTTCGCCACCTGAAAGATCGCGGTGTACGCCTGCCGAGCATCACCGAACTTTCAGATCCCGCCCGTCATCTGAAACCCGTGTCTGCGGATATTGCCGGGGTTGATCCTGACACGGCTGATCCGGGCAACCTGTTTCGCGTGCACTGGTACAATGCTCCGGACCGCAAGGGAATGGGTGATGTCCCGGCCTATATGGTTATGCCGCAGGAACTGACCGGCGTGGACGCGAAGATCGTCGTCGCGCTCGGCAACCGTTTCCCGATGATCAATGCTCATAAAGTGCTGGCGGCATACGGTTGCCTGGTGCCGCGTTTGATGTCCGGCAAGTTTGATCCCGAAAAGCACCGTGCGGTCTGGCCGTCGACCGGAAACTACTGCCGGGGCGGGGTCGCGATCTCGCGCATACTGGGCTGTCGTTCGGTGGCGGTCCTGCCCGAAGGGATGAGTGCCGAGCGCTTTAACTGGCTGGAGAATTGGGTAACCGACCCGTCTGACATCGTGCGCACCCACGGGACGGAAAGTAACGTGAAGGAAATTTATGATGCCTGTCACGAGCTAGCCAAGGACCCTGCCAATGTGATTCTCAATCAGTTTTCCGAGTTCAGCAATTATATCATTCACCGTGCGGTGACTGGCCCTGCCCTGCAGAAGATCTTCGAAGACGTGAACAAGGCCGGTAACCTGACAGCTCGCGCCTATGTGTCGGCGTCCGGGTCCGCCGGAACTTTGGCGGCAGGCGACCATCTGAAAGCCGAACTCGGCACCGATACCTGCGTGGTCGAAGCGCTGGAATGCCCGACGCTGCTATATAACGGTTTTGGTGAACACAATATTCAGGGGATCGGCGACAAGCACGTTCCCTACATTCATAACGTCATGGGGACGGACTATGTGATCGGGGTATCCGATCATGCGACCGACGGTCTGAATGTGGTCTACAACACGACAGCCGGGCGGAATTATCTCGCATCACGGTTAGGTCTTGGACAGGAAACGATTACGGCTCTGGGCAATCTCGGGCTGTCATCGCTGGCCAATATTCTGGGCGCAATCAAGTACGCAAAGTACAACAGACTGGGCGCCGATGATGTGGTGCTTTCCGTGGCCACCGATGGCGCAGCACTCTATGAGACCGAATTGGGACTGGCTGAGAAGAAATACTTTGGAAACGGCGTTGAAGAGATTGCTGCGGCGGAAACCTTCGGTCGATACCTTCTGGGCTGTACCACGGACAACATGATCGAACTTGACCGACGGGGCAAAGAGCGGATTTTCAATCTCGGCTATTATACCTGGGTTGAACAGCAGGGTGTGTCGCTTGATGATTTCGTCGCCCGCCGCAACCAGTCTTTCTGGGATGGTCTGATGGATCTTGTTCCGGCATGGGACGGCATGATCGCTGATTTCAACAACGCCTGATGCTGACCGCGGAGCTACGCGAGGTGAATACGCTTGCTATTACATATGGGGTGTGACACAAACCCCACAGCAAACTGCGTGTAGATGACCTCATCTGTTGTCAGCAGTCGCCGCTTCCGATGCCTAATCCGGACCGGCCGTGCCACCTGGCACAAGAACATGGTTGCTGATCTACGCAAGCTCCCAAATTGAAATCTGATGCCACCGGGCTCCTTTGCGGGATTCCGGCAGGTGTCTATATATGAAAGTTATGTTTTGAAAAACTTTAATGAACTCGGCCTCGCCGAGCCTATTCTACGTGCCGTATCCCAGGAAGGGTATACGCAGGCGACCCCGATCCAGTCGCAGGTGATTCCCTTGATGCTGTCCGGCAAGGACATCGTCGGCATTGCCCAGACAGGAACCGGCAAGACAGCGGCCTTCGTGCTGCCCTTGCTGAACCGTATCCATGAACAGCGCGAACGCCCCGGTTCCAAGAACTGCGCGGCCCTTATACTGGCGCCGACCCGTGAATTGGCGTCGCAGATCGCCGACAGCATCCGCACCTATGGCAAAGCCATGCGTGTTTCCGTGACCGTGGTTCTTGGCGGCGTGAAGCCGGCCGGCCAGATCCGGGCACTGGCACGTGGGACGGACATCATCGTTGCGACCCCGGGCCGGCTTCTGGATCATGTTCAGACCGGCGCCGTTCGTCTGGATAAGACGGAATCGGTGATCCTCGACGAAGCGGATCAGATGCTTGATCTCGGCTTTATGCCGACAATCCGCAAGATCCTTGCGAAACTGCCGAAGCAACGTCAGACGGTGCTGCTGTCCGCAACCATGCCGCAGCAGATCCGTGGACTTGCAGACGATTTTCTTGATCATCCATCCGAAGTTTCGGTGGCACCGACGTCTCGTCCTATCGAACGCATTGAGCAGAGCGTCATGCATGTCGAACGTCATCAGAAGCGCGATGCCCTGATCGGCATTCTGCGCAATGAGAACGTCGAACGCGCCATTGTCTTTACCCGCACCAAGCGCGGTGCCGACAAGGTTTGTGAAGCGCTGCAAAAGGCGGGCATTAACGCCGGGGCCATCCATGGGAATAAAAGTCAGCCGCAGCGTGAACGCACGCTTGCCGACTTCCGCGGATCACGGACCAAGGTCCTGGTAGCGACGGATATCGCAGCCCGCGGCATTGATGTCGACGGCATTTCCCATGTCATCAACTTTGAATTGCCGAACGTCCCGGAAGCCTATGTTCACCGGATCGGCCGTACCGCGCGCGCCGGCAACAGCGGCATTGCGATTTCGCTTTGCGAACATGCGGAACGCGGCCTGCTTCGTGATATCGAACGTCTGATCGGCAATACCGTTCATCGTGGCGATGCGCCGGAAGGCGGCAAAGGCTATGATCCTCTTCAGGAGTCTGATCGCCAGGCGCACACTGATAGCCGTCCGAAACAAAACCGCAAACCACGCGAGGACCGCAGACCGCGTGAAGACGGTAAGCAGCGCGAGGACGGCAAGCCGTCAGCACCGCGTAATCGTTCCAGATGGAACAAAGGTAAGCCGAAAAAGGCGCACCGTGGTCAGCAGTCGAAGGGCCGGACACAGTCCGGCGATGCACCGCGTCAGCGTCTCGCCAGCTAACAGAACCGGTCAGCCGGGCGGGATCGAGCCGATAACTTTGACGTCACCCTGTCCGGTATGACGGAAGATCAGTGTTTCGCCCTGGCGGGTAAATTGCCCCGTCAGGGCGCTGATCGTCACCTGATGGGTGACAAGAATCTTAGGCCCAGGGACCTTGGTATTCTGTTCGATAAAGGCCCGGAGGCTTCTCATATTTCCCTCACGGTCTTTGCTGCGCTGATAGAAGGAATTGAGCGCCGGTAATTCCTGAACGGGGCCAAGGTTCAGTTCAGATGCCGTGTCCATACACCTGCACCATTGACTTGAATAAACTTTAGCGGACCTGATTCCTGCATCGCGGGCTTTGTTGCCTATGGCGATGGCTTCATTGCGCCCGGTCTGATCCAGATTGCGCTGCGTCGAACAGTCGCCGATGCGAAAGTCGGCAGGATCACCAGTGCCAGGGGCATTGGCATGCCGCATGATGGCAAAGTGATCGGGTTCGTTCAGTTTCAGCCAGAGACTTGTATCTGATCTGGCATCAAAACCGAGCAGGCATAGAAATGCAGTGAGTATGATTCGGCGCGGCAACATGACGACCTCCATAAGGATGTTGGTTTGTCATAGTTTTGTACGCACCGAAGCTCATATCGGATGACTATGCTGCGGCTTTTTTGCCCCTTACCTTATCTCTGATCAGTTTGAACAGCGGCAACAGGATCAGGATGATCGCAATCACGGTAATCGGACCTGAAATCGGCCGCTCAAGGAAGATCATCGGATCGCCGCTTGAGAACAGAAGTGACTGACGCAGTTTCGGTTCGGCAATCGGGCCGAGCACGATGGCCAGCACCGCCGGTGCTACCGGATAGTCCAGCTTTCTGAGCAGGTAGGCCCCGACCCCGAAGAACAGCATCAGCCAGATGTCATGCATATCCTGGGTTGCTGCATATCCGCCGACCACGGACAGCACGAAGATCATCGGCGCCAGAACGGTGAACGGCATCCGCAGCATCCAGATGAACAGCGGGATGAAGGCCAGGTTGACGGCGAGGGCAAAGAAATTCGAGATATAGAATGATCCGATCAGCCCCCAGACGAATTCCGTCTGATTGGTAAACAGCAACGGCCCCGGTTGCAGTCCCCAGATAACCATGCCACCCAGCAGGATCGCCGTTGTCGGTGAGCCGGGGATGCCCAGTGTGAGCATCGGCAGCATGGCACCGGTTGACGCCGAGTTGTTGGCGGATTCAGGGGCCGCGATGCCGTTGATATTCCCCTTGCCGAATTGCTCAGGGTGCTTGTCGACCATTTTGGTGATGCCGTAGGCCATCAATGAGCCGGGCGTCGCACCCGCAGCAGGCAAAATGCCGACAAAGAACCCAAGGAAGGAGCCGATCGTGGTGCCTTTCCATGATGCGGCGGTTTCACGGATGGCGCGTAAAATCCCCCTGATGCTCAGGATGGCCTTGGTCATCGTCAGTTCACCGCGCGTGGTGTCGATGGTCCAGAGCATTTCCCCAATACCGTAGACCCCGATGGCGAGCACCAGGAAGTTAATGCCGTGCATGAAACCTGTGATATCGCCGAATACCAGCCGCGGCTCGCCGGTCATGATATCAAGTCCGACAGCAGCCATCACGAGGCCGAAGCAGATCGAAAACAGGGTCTTCGGTATATCGTCGCCGCCGAGACCGACAAAAGTTGCAAAGGCCAAAAGCATCAAGGCGAAAATCTCGGGGTCGCCAAAGTCCAGTGCAATATGAGCAAGTGGCGGGGCGAATGCGGTGAACAGGATGTTGGCGACACTGCCGCCGATGAACGAGGCTACGGCGGCGGTGACCAGTGCCAGATCGGCTCGACCTTTGAGGGCCAACGGTCTGCCGTCGAAAGTCGTCGCCACGGCGGTCGAAGCACCGGGAATGCCGAGTGTAATGGATGAAATCGCGCCCCCGTACATGGCGCCGTAATAGATTGCCGCCAGGAAAATCATGGCGGAGGCCGGTGGTACGAGGAATGTCGCAGGCAACAGGATTGCGACCCCGTTGACGGACCCGAGGCCGGGCATGGCACCGATGAAAAGCCCGAGTGCAACGCCGACCAGCATCAATATGATGTTCAGCGGTTCCAGAGCGATGAATACGCCGTCTACGAGATGGCTGAGTATTTCCATGGTTTCGTCGCCTATCCTTTAGCTCATGGTGATGCGAATGATGGTTCCGTCGGCTGATCAGAAGAAAAAGTCGTACAGGGGAAGGAAAAGCGGTTCGAGGTAGCCCTTCGGCAGCACGATCCGCATGGCAATGTCAAAAAACAGAAATGTGACAACAGGTGTAATCAGTGAGATGGCGAGGGTGACTCCCCAACTGTGCCGTCCCAGAAAACGAATGTAATAAATCAGGAATACGGCAATGGCGCCGTAGAAGCCGAGGATATGTGTGAGGCCGATAAAAGCGGTAACCCCGCCGCCGACCAGCAGCAGCATCCGCAATCCGTAACTGTCGAGGAATTTCTCATCGGATTGCGACGGGGGTGATTTTTTCAGGTACCAGTTGATGGCGATCCAGACCGTCGACGCCAGCATGCAGGCGGAGAGCCAGAACGGCCAGAAACCGCCGCCGGGACCTTCACCCCTTATATATCCGATATCCAGTTCGGCGCTCTTGTACATCAAGTAGATCGAGAGAAGTGCCATTAGGCCGGCCGTTATAATTTCTGCACGTCTCATAATGAACGCTCGCTCCCGATCTCTTGATGATACAGTCTGTGTCTAATGCTGAATGTCAGCGGCGCTTACTTGATCGCACCCATTTCAACCAGCATCTTCCGGTGACGTTCACGCTGAGCGTCCCAGTAAGCCTTGAGCGGATCACCAGAGAGAAGATCACCGAACAGGGACTGCTTCTTACGATAGGCCTGCCATTTCTCGGAGTTGAAGACCTTCGCGAACAGGTCCTGATAATATTTCTGCGCATCGGCGCTCATACCGGGCGCACCGACAACCGCACGCTGCATGCCGTACGAGAAATCATTACCTTTCTCTTTCATCGTCGGCACGTCGGGGAATAGCGGCAGACGCTCAGCCGTGAAGGTCAGGATCGGGACAACATCGCCGGATTCATAAAAACCGAGGGCTTCCGACGGGTTGTTGACGCTGGAGTTGATGTGCTTCCCGGCCAACTGCTTGGCAACGGTTCCGCCACCCTTGTACGGCACGTATTTGATCTTCAGATCGAAGTTGTTGTTGAGGAATTCGGTCAGAAGTTCATCTTCCTGAGCTTTACCCGTTCCACCCATGACCCACTGGTTGCCATCGGCTTTGGCTTTGGCGAGGAATTCCTCAAACGTCTTGATACCGGAATCCTTGTGCACCCATAGCAGGAATGTGTCTTCCGCCATGCGGCCTACAGGGGTGAAAGTCATGATGTCGATGCCGAGCTTCGGCTGGCGCAGAGGCGTCGTGAAGAACGAGTTCAGAGTCACCATGATAGTGTGGTCGGGGTCGTTGGCCCCCTTGGCGGCAATCAGTGCTTCTGCACCGGAACCGCCGGATTTGTTGACCGGAACCAGCGGCTTGGAAGCCATTTTTTCCGATTCCACGATGGCCTGCATCAGGCGCGCCATTTTATCGGCACCCCCGCCTTTGCCGGCCATGATGATAAAGTCGATCGGTTTTGTCGGCTCCCAGGCGGCAGCCGTGCCGGGCATGCCGGCAACCATTGCGCCGATGCTGAACGCACCGGCCAAGCCAAGAACGAGACGTCTAGAGATAGCCATAATAACCTCCCAAGTTACATGTCAGTGCCGTCGCCACATCAGCGGACAAAACGGCAACCAATTAAAACTGGATGTTCAATTATGGTCACTTCTTACGGTGACGTTGCCCTTTGGGACCTAATCTTGGTGTTAGGTATACCAATGATAAGTTAGTGCTGTTCTGTTGATCAATTCACTTTCAATTTTTTAGTGTTGCCGGTCCGGGTGCTAATGCACCAGAAGGACCGGCATGTCCGTATGGTCAATAATCCACTGCGTGACACCCCCCATGACCATGGCCCGGCCGCGGCTGCGGCCGTAGGCACCCATGATAATGACGTCACTGCCGCTGTCCTTGGCGGCCTTTAAAAGGCTTGCCCCAAGATTTGAACTTTTTGATGTCACGGCTTTCGCCGTTGCTTCGATCCCGTGGTCGAGCAAGTGCAGGATCAGGTCCTCTGCACTAAGTTCGAGATTATCCGCATCCTCGGCGGTAAGAACCGTCACGGACTTTGCTTCCGCGATGATCGAGCCGCACATGGCGATGGCCCGGGCTGCTTCCGCTGACCCGTTCCAGGCGATGGCGACATTGTTACCGAGCGATGTGACGGGGGTCTTCGGACACAGTAATACGGGACGCCCCGTGTTCAGCAGCGCGGATTCCAGCGTCTGGTGGCCAAGATTGGTGTCCCGCTCTGGCTGAGCGACCGCCACCACGCTGGCCAGCCGGCCCCAGACGCCGATGATGTCGGCTTGTTTGCCGTCGGTGACGCTCCAGGAAATCGTCAGTGTATCGTGTTCCGGTGGCCGTGCATCACTAACTTTGATGCTGTTTTTTTCCACATACGCATCAAACAGGGATTTAAGACGCTCGACCTCGTCATCGGTGATTGAGGCTGCCGACGTACTGATCTGATCGCGAACCAATGCAGGCACCGCAACGCCGAAGGGAATTAGGTCCCTGGCGCGCGGTTTGCAGTGAACGGCCCGAACATGCGCATTGAAATGGCGTCCCAAGGCACACGCATGATCCAGAACAGCCTCCCCTCGGCCATCTCCCCGGATCGGAACGAGTATCGTTCGGAACGCCATATCGCTTTTCCCTAGAACAGACCTTCGACCAGGCCTTCTGCGTTAAGCCTGATGGATTCGGAAGCAGGCTTCCGCGGCAAACCCGGCATGGTCATGATTTCGCCGGTGACCACGACAATGAACCCTGCCCCCGCAGAAATGCGGACTTCACGCACCGGGACGGAATGCCCGGTCGGTGCGCCTTTGAGGCTTGGATCGGTCGAGAACGAATACTGTGTTTTCGCCATGCAGACCGGCAGATTGCCGTATCCAGCCTGTTCCCATTCCTTCAACTGGTTGCGGATCTTGGTATCGGCCAGAACTTCGTCGGCACGGTAAATCTCTGTGGCAACGGTCTTGATCTTGTCGAAAAGGGACATGTCGTCAGGATAGAGCGGCTTGAAGTTCGCCGCACCGGAATCAACCAGCTCGACGACCTTGTTGGCCAGTGCTTCGGTGCCCGCAGAGCCTTTCGCCCAGTGCTCGCAGAGGATGGCTTCGGCACCTTGCGAGGCGACGTATTCCTTGACCGCTTCCACTTCTGCATCGGTATCGGTGTAGAAGTTGTTGATCGCCACAATGACAGGAACGCCGAATTTCTTGAGGTTTTCCAGGTGACGGCCGAGGTTCGGGCAGCCTTTCTTGAGCGCGGCGACGTTTTCGTTGTTCAAGTCGTCCTTGCCGACACCCCCGTTGGACTTCAGAGCGCGGATGGTGGCAACGATGACGACCGCGCTCGGGCTGAGACCCGCCTTGCGGCACTTGATGTCGAAAAATTTCTCGGCACCGAGATCGGCACCGAACCCGGCTTCGGTCACCACATAATCGGCCAGTTTGAGGGCAGTCTTGGTGGCAACGACGGAATTGCAGCCATGTGCGATGTTGGCGAAAGGACCGCCGTGCACGAAGGCCGGGTTGTTTTCAAGCGTCTGTACCAGATTCGGCTGCATGGCATCCTTGAGCAGCACCGCCATTGAGCCTTCGGCCTTGATGTCGCGGCAGTAGACCGGCGAGCGGTCGCGGCGATAGGCGACAATCATGTCACCCAGGCGTTTTTCCAGATCGGCAAGATCGGAAGCGAGGCACAGGATGGCCATGACTTCGGACGCCACGGTGATATCAAACCCGGCTTCGCGCGGAAAGCCGTTGGCGACACCGCCGAGAGAACAGGTGATCTGGCGCAGTGCCCGGTCGTTCATGTCAAGGACACGTTTCCAGGCGATGCGGCGGATATCGATGTCCAGTTCGTTGCCCCAGTAAATGTGGTTGTCGATCATTGCCGAGAGCAGGTTGTGCGCCGAGGTGATGGCATGAAAATCACCTGTGAAGTGCAGGTTCATGTCTTCCATCGGGATGACCTGGGCATAACCGCCGCCGGCGGCGCCACCCTTCATACCGAAGTTCGGACCTAGCGATGCCTCCCGGATGCAGATCGTGGCCTTTTTGCCGATCCTGTTCAGGCCGTCGCCGAGACCAACGGTCGTCGTCGTTTTACCTTCACCTGCAGGGGTCGGATTGATGGCGGTAACCAGAATAAGCTTGCCGTCTTCACGGCCTTCCAGACTTTTGATGAAATCGGCAGAGACCTTGGCCTTGTCGTGGCCATAAGGGAGCAGATGCTCGGCGGCGATGTCCAGCTTGGCTCCGATGTCGTTGATATGTTCCGGTGACGCCTCGCGGGCGATTTCGATGTCGGTTTTTGCCATGGTTTCGGTCTTTCGATCTTGAGTGATTCCTGTAAGGCGTATTCAGTCGCCCAGATTACTGCCGGTCTCAATGCCGGCGTCTTTAGCCCACTCGGCGGCAGGCACCTTGCCACCACCGGCAGGGCGTACCCGCTTTAGCAGAATGCGTCCTCCTATGCATTGCACGGTGACGCCATCTTCTGACACATCAACGACGCGGCTGCTGATGCCGTCACCTTCGACCCGCTGGCAGTCGAACACGCCGACTTCTGCGCCGCCGAGGGTCGTCCACGCTCCGGGTGACGGGTTGGTGCCGCGGATCAGGTCGTAAACCTGCTTAACCGGTTTGTTCCAATCGATGCGGGCGTGCTTCGACGTGCAGCGGCGCTCGTAGGTTGCGTCGGTCTCGTCCTGAGTGAGGCGCGGCGGATTTCCCGAACGGAACAGATCACAGACCTCGAGAACAGAATCGATGGCCGACGGATAGATCTTCTTGAAATAGAGATCGATTACCGTGTCGTCCGGTTCGATCGGGCATTCCCACATCATCAGGACGTCGCCCTCGTCTAGACCATCCGTCGGGTAAAACCACGAATAGCCCGACTTGGTGCTGCCCATGATGATTGGCCAGTTGACCGCGGACGGCCCGCGGTGCAAGGGCAATAGCGAAGGATGGAAACAGATCGACCCGTGCTTCGGGGTGTCGCGCGCTGCTTCCGGCACGAACACGTTGACGAACGCCATGACCATCAGATCTGCGTTCAGCGCCGCCAGCTCGTCGATGGCTTCCTGATCTTTGAAATGCGCCGGCTGATAGACGGGCAGACCTTGTTCCAGGGCAAATTCCTTGATCGGGTCGAGCGGCTTGCCGTCCTTGTCAGGCTCGCAGTAAACGGCGACGACGTCGTCCACTCCGGCTTCCAGAATCTTGGCCAGGGCATCCTTGCCGAAGGCCTGCTGACCCATCACGATAACGCGCATATTTCCTCTCCTGTTCGAATGCCGCCGTGACGGCATCCTCAACGTAATTTTCGTCTCACACCGGGTTGCCCGGGTGCGGCATCTTATTCGGCGGCGGCCTTCACATTGCCGACAGCACCGGACGCCTTGATCCGTTCAAGCTCTCCGTCGTCATAGCCGAGGACGTCACGCAGAATTTCTACGGTATGCTCACCCAACAACGGTGATCGCTCGACATCGACAGGTGATCCGGACAGTTTGATCGGACAGCCTACCGACAGATAAGCGCCGCGTTCCGGGTGATCCACCTCGACAATGGTGCCGGTTGCACGCAGACCTTCGTCTTCGGCGATTTCCTTCATGCTGAGGATCGGGCCCACGGGAATATTGAGCGGGTTGCAGATATCCATGACCTCGAATTTGGTCTTGGTCATCGTCCACTGTTCAATACGCTCGAAAATCTCATTCAGCTTGTCGAGACGTTCCGGCGGCGTGGCATAACCTTCCTTGGCCTTCCAGTCGGGCTCGCCGATGACATCACAGATATTTTCCCAGACCGCCGCCTGGGTGATGAAATAGGTGTAGGCATTCGGATCGGTTTCCCAGCCTTTGCACTTGAGAATCCGCCCCGGCTGTCCACCACCGGAGTCATTCCCTGCACGAGGTGTGGCGTCTCCGAAGGGAATTCCCTCACCGAATTGCGAATACTCTTTCAGAGGACCGGCCTTGAGGCGCTGCTGGTCACGCAGTTTGACGCGGCAGAGGTTGATGACGCCGTCCTGCATGGCGGCGAGAACTTTCTGACCCTTGCCGGTCTTTTCGCGCTGGAACAGCGCCGTCACGATACCCAGTGCCAGATGCAGCCCGGTCCCGGAGTCGCCGATCTGCGCACCCGTGACAACCGGAATGCCGTCAAGGAAACCGGTCGTCGATGCGGAGCCGCCGGCGCACTGCGCCACGTTCTCATAGACCTTGCAGTCTTCGTACTTGCCGGGGCCAAAACCCTTGACCGAGGCCATGATCATCCGCGGGTTCAGTTCCTGAATGCGCTCCCAGGTGAAGCCCATACGATCCAGCGCACCCGGCGCGAAGTTTTCGACCAGCACGTCACAGGTCTTGATCAGGCGCTCAAGAACCTCTTTGCCGGTTTCGTTCTTGGAGTTCAGTTCGATAGAGCGCTTGTTGTGGTTCAGCATGGTGAAATAGAGCGAATCCGCGCCCGGCACGTCGACCAGTTGTTTGCGGGTTGCATCCCCAACGCCGGGACGTTCGACCTTGATCACATCAGCGCCGAACCAGGCGAGTAACTGGGTGCATGTCGGACCGGATTGAACATGCGTGAAATCGAGAATTTTGACGCCTTCTAGAGCTTTCATGATTTGCTCCTGTTGGTATGTGTTGTTTCCATGTTCGCTTTTACTTCTTGGTCACGACGCTTTGCGGGTTGAGATTGCCGATGCGCCCGCTTTCGGTCCCGGCATTTTCATCTATGACGGCATTGACGAGAGTTGGTTTGCCGGATTTCAGGGCCTCTTCGACCGCCTGTGCCAATTCGTCGGGGGACGTGGCATGCACGCCGACGCCGCCGAACGCTTCCATCATCTTGTCGTAACGGGCATCCTTAACGAACACCGTCGGTGCGACGTCGGCACCGCCCGTCGGATTGACGTCGGTACCGCGGTAGATGCCGCCGTTGTTGAAGACCACGACGCAGACCGGCAGGTTGTATCGGCAGATGGTTTCAATCTCCATGCCGGAAAAACCGAACGCGCTGTCACCTTCGACGCAGAGCACCGGACATCCGGTCTCCACGGCTGCCGCAATGGCCTGTCCCATGCCGATACCCATGACACCCCAGGTACCGACATCAAGTCGTTTGCGCGGTTTGAACATGTCGATGATCGAGCGCGCAAAATCGAGCGTATTGGCGCCTTCGTTGACGAGAATCAGGTCCGGGTTGGCGGCGACGATACGTTTCAGGGATCCCAGCGCGCCGTGATAGTCCATCGGCACATTGTTGTTCAAAAGCCGGGGCGCCATCTTTTCGATATTGGCGTCACGCTTCGCTTTGACAGCATCGGTCCATTCCGCCGGCGGAGCTGTCCAGCCGCTGCCCATGCCGTCCAGCAGAGCTTCGACGCACGACGTGATATCGCCGACCAGCGGGGCGGCAATTTCGACGTTGCTGTCCATCTCCTTGGGTTCGATATCGATGTGCACGAATTTCTTCGGTGCCGTGCCCCAGGTCTTGCCTTTGCCATGGGAAAGCAGCCAGTTGAGCCTGGCGCCGATCAGCATGACGGTGTCGGACTCTTTGAGCACCAGAGAACGGGCGGCACCGGCATACAGATCGTGATCATCCGGCAGCAGGCCTTTCGCCATACTCATGGCGATGTAGGGGATGCCACTCTTTTCGACGAGGGCGCGGATCTGATCGTCGGCCTGCGCATATGCGGCGCCTTTGCCGAGCACGATCAGCGGTTTTTTCGCGGACTTCAGCACGTCGAGCGCGCGTTTGACTGAATCGGGGGCCGGCAGTTGCGCCGGTGCGGGATCGATCACCTTGACCAGTGACTTTTCACCGGCAGCGGCATCCATGACCTGGCCGAGCAGGGCCGCCGGCAGATCAAGATAGACACCGCCGGGGCGGCCGGAAACGGCGGCCCGAATGGCGCGGGCAATGCCGATCCCGATGTCTTCGGCGTGCAGGATGCGATAGGCGGCCTTGCACAGCGGTTTGGCGATGGCGAGCTGATCCATTTCCTCGTAATCGCCCTGCATCAGGTCAACGATTTCGCGTTCGGATGAGCCGGAAATGAGGATCATCGGGTAACAGTTGGTGGTGGCATGCGCCAGCGCCGTCAGGCCGTTCAGGAAGCCCGGCGCCGAAACCGTCAGGCAGACCCCTGGTGTTTTCGTCAGATATCCGGCAATCGCGGCGGCATAGCCGGCGTGCTGTTCGTGCCGGAACGACAGAATCCTCAGTCCCTCGGCCTGCATGAAACGGCCAAGATCGGTGATCGGAATCCCCGGGACATTATATATGGTTTTGATGCCGTTCAGCTTGAGCGCGTCGATGACGAGATGAAATCCGTCCGTAAGCGGCTGGTCGTCCTGTGCATCCTTGGTTTCCGTCGCGGTCGACGACATGTCGTTTCCTCCGTGGTCGAATGGCTTTTATCAGCCGGTTGATTTGCGTTTGGACCGGCCTGTACTAGGTTCCGACTGGTCGTCGTCATCGTCGGGCGTCAGGTCGGTGAATTCGTGCCAGCTCCTGTGGATGTGTGCATGCAGTTGCATCGTGTGCTCGCGTACAAGTCGGCTGGCGAGATCGCCGTCACGATTTTCCAGTGCTTCGATGATGTGCATGTGATCATCGACCGATAGGCTGACACGGTCGGCTTCCGCCATGGCCCGGGCGCGGATGGCACGCATGTGCAGAAACAGACCGTCGGCAATGGAATGCAGCATTTTGCACTTGGAAAGTTCGAGAATACGGCGATGGAAGCGGATATTGGCTTCCGAATATTCGTCCATATGCTCACGGGCTTCCTTTTTGCTGTAATCGGCAACCATCCGGCGCAGTGAACTTATTTCCTCGTCATCGGCGTGTTGCGTCGTCAGGCGCGCGGCCATGCTTTCAAGTGCTGCCCAGACGGTAATCATCTCCAGAACCTCGTCTCTGGATTTGCGTTTGATGAAGATGCCCTTGCGGGGCTGGATGTCGACGAAGCCTTCCTGTTCGAGCCGGGCCAGGGCCTCACGGATCGGGGTGCGGGAAATGCCGAGCTGTTCGGCCATCTTGCGTTCTTCGAGTTTCAGATTGGCATCGGCATCATAGATATTCATGCCGGTGATGGCGTCTTTCAGAACCTCATAGATATGATCCTTGAGGCTGAAATTCGTGCCGACTGCCTTGAGCTTTAAGCTCCGCGCCATCACCCCCTCCTGCGTGCGGCCTGTTTGCTTTTCTGTCGGGCTTGGATACGAAATACGCACTGCCCGAGCTACCGGCCGCTTCAATTGTACTTGGTATACCATATGCCACCTTGATAGGTGCCGCAACAGTAGATTATCGCTGTTTTTATGCTGCATTGCACCCAAGTTCGCTCTGTAACCCTTGGTTTTCTGCTGTTTTTTCAATTGCTCAAATTTATTCACTGGTATATGGTATACCAGATTCAAGCGATAAATCCGGCATGATTGCAAGCAAAATAAATATGATAACCATTGCATGCAGGATTTATCCCCA
This sequence comes from Rhodospirillales bacterium, assembly GCA_965227245.1. Lineage (GTDB taxonomy): Bacteria > Pseudomonadota > Alphaproteobacteria > Rhodospirillales > Casp-alpha2 > UBA4479. The sequence goes on from OZ245728.1 coordinate 1,867,910, forward strand.
GCGTTCGGGGAGGGGGGCGGATGAGCCTATCAGTATGCGAGGCCAAGGAAGTTCCGGGACAACACGGCGTGGCTGTTCCCAAGAGGGAACGCGTCGATACGGCAGCGGAGGAATATGCTCGAACGCTGTCCGTCTGCGGCAGTGGTCATGCGCCGTCGAAGAATGCGTTGCGGAGTCCGTCGGGAACTTGCGTCGTCAACGATGTAGTGGATGTCGCGCGAGCGATGGTCAAAGCGATGGTGCCTGCCTAATGTCAATTTTCTTGGTTGGGATCGACCCCCGTTTGACCGTCGGCCTGGAGGCACCATATGGTGAAACAACATGTGGTGTGTGGGATGCCATTATCGAGAATGGCAAGGGGAGGCGCAACCATGTACAGAGGATATAAAGAACCGCATCCTTGTATGATAGATGCGCGTTTGGTTGATGCCGTCAAGCTGGCCGGGATCAGGTGTGCCTGGATGACTTCATGCTAATACGTTCCGTTGATTCATGCCTGATCGTCATCGACATGCAGGAACGGCTGGTGCCGGCGATGCAGGCACCGGCGCGGACAATAAAAAATGCCAAGCTGCTGATCTCGGTCGCGCGTGAACTTGAGTTGCCGGTGCTGCTGACAGAACAGTATCCAAAAGGCCTGGGCCGGACGGTTGGTGAAATTGCCAATGTGGCAAAAGGTTTGCCGGTTCTGGAGAAGATGCACTTTTCGTGCATGGAGGATAAGAATTTTGCAGACACCTACCGCAAGCTCGGCCGCAAGCAGGCGGTGATCGCGGGGATGGAAGCTCATATCTGCGTGATGCAGACGGCGGTCAATCTGATGGATGAAGGATTTGAGGTCTTCGTCGTGACAGACGCCACGTCTTCGCGCACGCTGGAGAGCGAACAGGCTTGTCTCGACCGGCTGGGCGCATGCGGGGCTGGCATTGTCACGACGGAAATGGTTGTGTTCGAATGGCTTGGAAAAGCCGGAACGGATTCGTTCAAGAAACTGCTGCCACTGGTGAAATAGGTTTACGACACGATGGAAACATTCACGAAAAGAAAAAAAACGAAACCGGTTCGGCCCGGCAGCGGCAACCGCAAAAAAGCCCGCGCCTTCCCGAAGGGCAGGCAGGTTCAGCCGGAAGCACGGAAAGATATCCAGAAGCTGCTGAAAGGCAAATCCCGTGCGCGTGATCTGCTGATCGAGCATCTGCATCTGATCCAGGATAAGTACGGTCACCTGTCGGCGGCGCACCTTGCGGCGCTGGCTGAAGAGATGAAAATGGCCATGGCTGAAGTCTATGAGGTCGCGACGTTTTATCATCACTTTGATGTTGTTCGTGAGGGTGAAGAAGCACCCGCCGAAGTCACGATCCGGGTTTGTGATTCCCTTAGCTGTGAAATGGCCGGCGCCAAGGACATCATCAAATCACTTGGCGACAAGGCACCCCAATATGTCCGTGTTATCCATGCACCGTGCATGGGGCTGTGCGACAAGGCACCTGCAGCGGCTATCGGCAAGAACTATACCGGCCATGTATCCGTGCAGAGCCTTTTGAAGGCAGCACGGGATCGCGATATCAAACCGTCCCGCCCCAAATACCAGAGCTATGATGCCTATGTGAAATCGGGTGGCTACAAGGTTTTGAAAGACCTCCGAAAAGGCAAGCAGACGCCGGATCAGGTTGTCGAAACACTGCTTGAAGCCGGTCTTCGTGGCCTTGGCGGCGCCGGGTTCCCTTCCGGGCAGAAGTGGAAATTTGTCCGTGCCGCACAGGGGCCGCGTTACATGTGCATCAACGCGGACGAGGGTGAGCCGGGTACTTTTAAGGACCGGCTGTATCTGGAAACCAGACCGCACCAGTTCCTCGAAGGGATGTTGATCGGCGCCTGGGGTGTCGAGGCCAAGGCGGTTTATATCTACCTGCGTGATGAATACCCTCACATCCAGAATCTTCTGCTCAAGGAAATCGCCGTTCTTGAGAAGAAGCGCGTGATCGAACCGGGATATGTGCATCTGCGCCGTGGCGCCGGGGCCTACATCTGTGGCGAGGAAAGCGCGATGATCGAAAGCATCGAAGGCAAGCGGGGCCTGCCGCGTCACCGTCCACCGTATGTGGCGCAGGTCGGACTATTTGATCGGCCGACGCTGGTGCACAACGTCGAAACCGTCTACTGGATGCCGGAAATACTCGCCCGTGGTGCGGACTGGTTCATCGCTCAGGGCCGCGAAGGTCATAAGGGGAATCGCTCGTATTCGGTATCCGGCCGGGTCAAGAACCCGGGGGTCGTATTGACGGCAGCGGGGGCGACGGCAGAAGAACTGATCGAGCTGTGCGGCGGGATGCAGAAGGGCCATACCTTCAAGGGATTTTTGCCGGGTGGGCCGTCCGGCGGGATCATGCCTGCCGAAATGGGGAATCTCCCACTCGATTTCGGCCAGCTTGAAAAACACGGTCATTTCGTCGGTTCTCACGCCGTGGTTATTCTATCGGACAAGGATCACATGCGTGACGTGTCGGTGAATCTTCTGAGGTTCTTCGAAGATGAAAGCTGCGGTCAGTGTACGCCGTGCCGCGTCGGCTGCGAAAAGGCAGTGAAGCTGATGGGTGAGAAAAAGTGGAACACGAAGCTGCTCGGCGAGTTGTCGGCGGCGATGTCGGATGCATCGATCTGCGGCCTGGGTCAGGCGGCGCCGAACCCGATCCGTTCGGTGATGAAGTATTTCAAGAAGGAGGTCTCGTGATGTCGGATAAGCTCACCTTCACGCTGGACGGTAAGAAAGTCACTGCTGAACCCGGCGAAACGATCTGGCAGGTTGCCAAGCGCGAGGGCACGCACATTCCGCACCTCTGCTGGAAAGACGCCCCCGGATACCGCGCCGACGGCAACTGCCGTGCCTGCATGGTTGAAATTGAAGGTGAGCGCGTACTCGCCGCTTCGTGTGTGCGCACCCCTGCGGATGGCATGAAGGTGATCACCCAGTCCGAACGCGCCAAGACGTCGCGCAAGATGGTCATTGAACTACTGATGGCGGATCAGCCCAAGACCAAGGATGCGCACGACAGCGAGTCCGAATTCCTGGGCTGGGCCAAAGCCATGAACGTCAGGACATCGCGGTTTCCAAAGGCAAACCGTCCAAAGCCGGATGTGTCGCATTCGGCGATGGCGGTGAACCTGGATGCCTGCATCCATTGCAATCTGTGTGTGCGTGCCTGCCGTGAAGTTCAGGTGAATGATGTCATCGGCATGGCGTCCCGCGGGCACGATGCCAAGATCGTTTTCGATTTCGACGATCCGATGGGCCAGTCCACGTGTGTTGCCTGCGGCGAATGCGTGCAGGCCTGCCCGACCGGTGCCCTGATGCCGAAGACGATCATTGATGACAAAGGCAAGGGCGGCCGCGTCGCCGACAAGCAGGTGCAGTCGGTTTGTCCGTATTGCGGTGTCGGTTGCCAGATCACCTATAACATCAAGAATAACAAGAAAACCGGGCGCGACGAAATCGCGTGGGTCGACGGCGCCGGCGGCCGTGCCAACGAAAACCGCTTGTGCGTCAAGGGCCGCTTCGGGTTCGATTACGTCACCAGCCCGGAGCGCCTGACCAAGCCGTTGATCCGCAAGCCCGGCAAGCCTAAAGGCATCAATATCGATCCGCGCAATCCCTATACGCATTTCCGTGAAGCAACGTGGGATGAAGCCCTGAAGTTCGCAACAAAGGGCCTCAAGGATCTGCGCAAGGCCCACGGACCGAAAAGTCTGGCCGGTTTCGGGTCCGCCAAGTGCTCGAACGAAGAAGCCTATCTGTTCCAGAAGCTGGTCCGGACCGGCTTCGGGACCAACAACGTCGACCACTGCACGCGGTTGTGTCATGCATCGTCGGTTGCCGCGCTGATGGAATGCATCGGCTCTGGTGCGGTGACGGCACCGTTCACGGCCGTAAATGATTCCGACGTGATTATCGTCATCGGCGCTAACCCGACGGAAAACCATCCGGTCGCCGCCACGTATTTCAAGCAGGCTGCAAAACGCGGTGCGGAACTGATTGTCATGGACCCGCGTGGTCAGGCGCTGAAGCGGCATGCCGCGCATATGCTGCAGTTCAAATCCGGCAGTGACGTTGCCATGCTGAATGCGATCATGCATGTGATCGTCGAGGAAGGTCTCTACGACAGGCAGTATATCCAGTCCCACACCGAGGGCTTCCAGAAAATGGAAAAGCACCTCAGGGATTTCTCACCCGAAAAGATGGCCGAGGTCTGCGGCATCAGTGCCGATGAACTGCGCACCGTTGCCCGCAAGTACGCGACGGCGGGCCGCTCGATCATTTTCTGGGGCATGGGTGTTTCCCAGCACACCCACGGCACCGACAATGCACGCTGTCTGATATCGCTGGCGCTGATGACCGGTCATACCGGCAGGCCCGGTACCGGTCTGCATCCTCTCAGAGGACAGAACAACGTGCAGGGCGCATCCGATGCGGGCCTGATTCCGATGGTGTTCCCGGATTACATGAAAGTCGGCAATGACGGCATTCGCGAACGCTTCGAAAAGCTGTGGGGCGCCGAGCTTGATCCGAACCCCGGGCTGACCGTGGTCGAAATCGTGCATGCCATTCACGATGATGAAATCCGCGGGATGTACATCATGGGTGAAAACCCGGCGATGTCGGACCCGGACGCCAACCACGCCCGCGATGCGCTGGCCAAGCTCGAACATCTGGTGGTGCAGGACATCTTCCTGACGGAAACGGCCATGTTCGCGGACGTCATTCTGCCGGCCACCGCATGGCCAGAAAAAGACGGCACGGTGTCGAACACCAACCGCCAGGTGCAAATGGGCCGCAAGGCGCTTGATGCGCCGGGTGATGCCAAACCGGACTGGTGGATTACCATTCAGATGGGCAAGCGCATGGGGCTGAAGTGGACGTATAAAACCCCGGCTGATGTTTTTGCCGAGATGAAGCAGGCGATGCCGTCGCTCGACAACATCACCTGGGACCGGCTGAAAAAAGAACACTCCGTCACCTATCCGTGCCCTGCACCAAACCATCCGGGTGAGGACATCGTCTTCGCTGACCGCTTTGCCACGGATGACGGGCTCGGCAAGTTCGTCCCGGCCCAGGTCACACCGCCGAACGAGGAGCCGGACAAGAAATATCCGTTTATCCTGATTACCGGGCGCCAGTTGGAACATTGGCACACCGGGGCCATGACACGGCGGTCCTATGTGCTGGATCAGGTTCAGCCGTCGCCGACGGTGCAGATGAACACGCTGGATATCTCGCGGTTCGGTATCGAGCCGGGCGACAAGGTCAAGGTGGCGACACGGAGGGGCGAGATCGAAATCGCGGTCCGGGCCGACAACATGGTGTCGCCGGGCACGATCTTCATTCCGTTTGCGTATGTCGAGGCCTCGGCCAACGAACTGACCAACCCGCAACTCGACCCGATCGGCAAGATCCCCGAGTTCAAGTACTGCGCGGCGCGCGTGGAACCGATGGCATAGGGGGCAGTCGAGCCAACTTCAACCGTCACCCTGAACTCGGTTCAGGGTCCATGCTAAATCGCACCAATATTGCCGGTGCTTCATGGATGCTGAACCAAGTTCAGCATGACGGGTAGGGGGAGTTCGTCACCCCGGCGCAGGCCAGGGTCCAGTGCAAGCGAGAATCTGGATTCCGGCTTTCGCCGGAATGACCCTGATCGTTTCAGAGAGACCCCCGGAATCGAAAGGGCCGTCCCGCATGCGCATGAACGGCCCCTGCTGTTTGGATGACTAGGTCCTATAGTGCGTCGTCACCAGTCTCGCCGGTTCGAATGCGGATAGCCTGATCAATATCGTAGACGAAGATTTTGCCGTCGCCGATTTTCCCGGTGTGGGAAGCCTGTGCGACCGCTTCGATAACCCGTTCGGCGCGTTGATCGTCGACAACGATTTCAAGGCGCACCTTGGGCACGAACTCGACGTTGTATTCGGCCCCGCGGTAGACTTCCGTCTGGCCCTTCTGGCGTCCGAAGCCTTTGACTTCGGAAACCGTCATGCCCTCGACGCCAAGCTCGGTCAAAGCCGTGCGGACAGCGTCGAGTTTGAACGGTTTGATGACAGCCATAATGAGTTTCATCTTACTCTCCTCTGTCCCTGATTCAGAAATTGTAGTCGCGTTCACCGTGATACGAAAGGTCCAGCCCTTCATTCATTTCGTCATCGGTTGCCCGGAGCCCGCAAACGGCCTTGGCAATATAGACGATGACGAGTGTCGCCACGGCGGACCAGACGACGGTGGCGGCGACGCCTGTTGCCTGTACGCCGAGCTGTGAGGCGACTGTCATGCCATCGGCAAGACCGGCCCCCCCGAGTTCGGTGCTGACGAATATTGCGGCGGCCAGGGTGCCGAGGATGCCGCCGACGCCATGGACGGCAAACACATCCAGGGAATCATCGATCTTCATTCTCTCTTTAATGAGGACCACGGCACCGTAGCACATGAACCCGCCCATCAGGCCGATACAAAAGCCGCCCAGCGGACCGACAAAGCCCGATGCCGGGGTGATCGTGGCCAAACCGGCGACCATCCCGGTGACGACACCGACAAGGCTCGGCTTGCCGAACTTCTTCCACTCGATAAAGACCCATACCAGAGACGCGGTAGCAGCCGATATATGCGTCACCGCCATCGCCATGCCCGCGCCGCCATCGGCGGCAAGGGCACTGCCGGCGTTGAAACCGAACCAGCCGACCCACAGCATTGATGCGCCGATCATGGTCATCCCGGGGCTGTGCGGGGGGTGCAGCTGCGTCGGATACCCGGGGCGCGCACCGAGAATGGCGACGATGACGAGCGCCGAGGTTCCGGCAGTCGCATGTACGACAAGTCCGCCGGCGAAGTCCATGACCCCCATGTCGGCCAGAAATCCACCGCCCCAGACCCAGTGGCATACGGGGGCGTAAACAATGATCAGCCACAGGCCGCTGATCAGCAGGACGGCTGAAAATTTGATACGTTCGACATAGGCGCCGACGATCAGCGCCGGGGTGATGATGGCGAACGTCATCTGGAACATGAAGAAGACGCTTTCCGGGATGTCACCGGATACGGTATCGAAGCTGACGCCGCTCAGCATCGCTTTCCCGAGACCGCCGACGAGGCTGTTTCCCTCATCAAAGGCCAGACTGTAGACTCCGGCAAACCAGAGCACGGATGCCAGGCAGGCGATCGCAAAGCAGTGCATCAATACTGAAAGGACGTTCTTGGCCTGGACAAGCCCGCCATAGAAAAGCGCCAGCCCCGGCAGTGTCATGAACAGGACGAGAGCCGTCGACGTCAATATCCACGCCGTATTGGCGCCGTTCAATTCCTGTGCAGACGCCGGAAAGGCGACAAGGATCATGGCCAGCGTTGTGAAAAGTCCAAGCAACGCACCGCCACTCCGGTATTTTATACCCGACATAGTGTTTCCTCCGATTTGACGGAACGGCGTATTGGCTCTCCCAAGCCGTCGGCACACCGTTCCCATGCATAAACCTTGATCAGCTTTGTTCGGAGAATGCCTAAAACGAAGGCAGATTCCGGGGCTGATCGTTGGTTTCTCCCGTAACACAGGGGATACAGCAAAACCGGGGCCAACTTTCCGGTTTCTGCATCCCCGGCATTGCAAAGAGACGAGGGCTTCGCGAATATGACGCGATGTTTTCTTATGGAGGATTTCTTTCAATGCGTACGGGTGGTCAGATGGTTGTCGAGGCGCTTGTCGCTAACGGCATCGACAGGGTTTTTTGTGTGCCGGGTGAGAGCTATCTTTCGGTCCTCGATGCATTGTATGACGTTTCCAACAGGATACAGGTCACGGTTTGCCGCCAGGAAGGGGGCGCCGCCAACATGGCGGAGGCCTATGGCAAGCTGACCGGCAAGCCGGGCGTATTGATGGTCACGCGCGGACCAGGAGCCACCAATGCTTCTATCGGAGTCCATACGGGGTTTCAGGATTCCACACCGATGATCGTTCTGATCGGGCAGGTCGCCCGTGATCAGGCTGACCGGGAAGCATTTCAGGAAATCGATTATCGCCGGATGTTCGGGCAGATGGCGAAGTGGGTCGCCGAGATCGAGGATACTTCCCGCGTGCCGGAGTATATGTCGCGCGCCTTTCAGACCGCGCTTGCCGGGCGCCCCGGTCCGGTCGTGCTGGCGTTGCCAGAGGACATGCTGTCGGAAAAAGCCGATGCGCCGGAAACCCGGCCGGTCACCATCGCCCGGCCAGGCGTTGCCGCGGCGGACATTGAAAAATTCCGTACCCGGCTCTCGAAAGCCACACGTCCCTTGCTGATGGTCGGCGGCGGTGGTTGGACAGCGGCAGCGACAAAGGCGCTAACCCGATTTGCCGAGGCCAATAACCTGCCTGTGTCATGTGCCTTTCGCCGCCAGGATGCGTTCGATAACACTCATCCGCTCTATGCCGGGCATGTCGGAATAGGGGCAGATCTAAAACTCATCGATCGTGTGAAGACCGCTGATCCTCTGATCGTCGTCGGCCCCAGACTGGGTGAAATGACCACCGGCGGGTATGAGCTGCTGAAACCGTTGCACCCGGACCAGCCGCTGGTGCATGTGCATCCGTCCGGTGAAGAATTGAACCGGGTGTATGCCGCCGAACTGCCGATCCACGCCGATGTCACCGGATTTCTTGAAGCATGCGCGGACATGCCCCCCCTCGACAGCAGTGCCTGGGCCGATGATGCAAAGGCGGCACACGCGGACTACATGGCGTTTACAACACCCGGGCCGTCCGGCAGTGCTGTCGATATGGGCGCGGTCATGGAAACGATCCGCGACGTGCTGCCCGATGATTCCATCGTCACCAACGGCGCCGGAAATTATGCCATCTGGGTGCACCGCTATTACCGCTACAAGCAGCCGGGGACCCAGCTTGCCCCGACGTCGGGAGCCATGGGCTATGGCGTTCCTGCGGCTGTTGCAGCGAAACTCCGGCATCCCGAGCGAGTCGTGGTCTCCTTTGCGGGGGACGGCTGCTTTCAGATGAACTGCAACGAACTGGGCACGGCCCTGCAGTTCGGTGCCAAGGTGGTATTTATCGTCGTCAACAACAGCATGTACGGCACGATCCGCATGCATCAGGAACGCCGGTTTCCGGACAGGATTTCAGCGACGGACATCATCAACCCTGACTTCCCCAAGCTCTGCGAAGCCTATGGCGGCAAGGGGTATCTGGTCACCAGCACGGACGCGTTCCGCCCGGCGCTGGAAGATGCAATCAACAGTGACAGCATGGCGTTGATTGAAATCCGGATCGACCCCGAGGATATAGCTCCGGGCCGGCGGCTGAGCGAACTCTGATGGTCCGGCAGAATCCCGATGACGCAATGATCCTGTTTGCGAATGAGGCGTTTTATGCCGCGTTCGCATCTGGGGACGTCGATGCGATGAACGACGTCTGGGCCGAGGATGCAGCAGTCGTCTGCCTGCATCCGGGCGCGACCCCGATCTTTGATCGCGCCCAGATGATGATGAGTTGGGAACATATCCTGGCGGACCCGGGAGTGCGGGAGATGCAGATGCATTCCGCACGGGTGATGTCCTACGGCGCGGCGGCACTGGTGGTCTGCTATGAAACGCTCGGCGGCGGCACGCTTGTCGCAACGAACGGCTTCATTCAGGAAGATGGGAAGTGGCGGATGGTATTGCATCAGGCCGGCCCCTGTCCGGATGCGCCGGAAGATGAAGACAGTGATGCCCCGGATGACGCGGCACCCAGCCTGCACTAGGCCATGTAGTTCGCCCTGATCTGCGCAATGGCGCTGGCGGCGAGGCGGGCTTCTGGCGGGTCGGCCCGGCTGGTCAGGACAACCGGTACCTTGGCGCCGAGCACCACGCCGGCGGCCAGCGCGGATCGGAAATAAACCAGCATCTTGAACAGCCCATTGCCCATTTCAATATTTGGCACCGCCAGGATATCGGCCTGACCGGCAACCGGCCCGCTGATCCCCTTCATCCTGGCCGCATCGGGGGAAACGGCATTGTCGAACGCGAACGGCCCGTCGACGTGTGCTTTCTCAATCTCGCCGGCATTGGCACGTTCCACGATCTGCCGCGCCAACAGGGTCGAGGGCATACTTTCGATAACGCTTTCCGACCCAGATAGCATCGCGACCTTCGGCATCTCGTAGCCCAGCGCGTGTGCCAGGTCGACGGCGTTGAGCACGATGTGCATCAGGGTGTTTTCGTTCGGCGCGACATTCACGGCGGCGTCTGAAATCATCAGCGCCTGATCCGAGCCGGGCACGGTCATGTGAAAGACGTGACTGATGCGGCGGTCTGTCCTGAGACCTGCATCCCGTTGCACCACCGCGCGCATGATCGCGTCGGTATGCAATTGCCCCTTCATCAAGGCCTGCACCTCATTCGCAGACGCCAACTGCACGGCGGCATCGGCGGCATGATCCTCGGGCTTTGAATCGACAATGCGGACATCGGAAATATCCCAGCCGATGTCGTCTGCAATTTTCCGGATATCGTACTTGTTGCCGACCAGCGTCGGGATGATCAGGCCTTCGTCGCTGGCCTGTCTGGCACTTTCCATGGCGACCGGATGATCGGCGCCGGCAACGGCCATGGCCACCGGCGGCAGGGCACGGGCCTTGTCCATCAGGCCCTGGGGAACTTCAAAGGGGTGCGTACTTAACATACTATTGTCCGGTCTTCAGAGATCACGAAGGGTTTCAGGGCCGGGTGTCAGTTTGCCTGCCTCGATACTGCGGATGACGTTTCAGATCGCCGCAGCATTAAAAGGGCCCCGGGTTGGTCGGGTCAAGCGTGATGGGTGGCCATTTCAAAGGCGTACAGTTCTAAAGCCGCCCGAACCCGTAGATCAGTTCGCTCAGGATGCGAATGCCGGGTTCAATCCGTTCCGACGGCAGGGACGAGAACGCAAGACGAAAATAATTGTGTGGACGTTCCTTGCCGAAGAAATGCACGCGGCCCGGTTCGATCAGCACGCCTTCTGATTTCGCACGTTCGGCCAGTTCCTGTGCATCGAGTTTGTCAGGTCCACGGACCCAGAAGCTGGTGCCACCGAATCCGGGGCGGATGGCGGAGGCGGGCAGGTAGTGTTGCAGGGCGTGATCCATGGCTTCCCAGCGGGTGCGAAACTCCCGGTGCAGACGGTGAATTAAAGCGTCGTGATGACCAAGCGAGAGAAACAGCGCTGTTTGACGCTGATTGACTGTCGGGGGATGACGCAGCATCAGACGTCTCAGCGCACGCGCTTCTTCAATCAGGCGCCGGCTGGCGACCATGTAGCCCAACCGGAGACCCGGGAACAGGGACTTCGATAACGAGCCGATGTAGATCACCCGGCCGGCGTCATCCATGGATTTAAGCGCGGGCGTCTGACGGCCGACGTAGTTGGTCTCGAATTCATAATCGTCTTCGATCAGGATGGTATCGTTCTGTTCAGCCCGTGCCAGCAGGGCTTCGCGGCGTTCCAGCGGCATCGTTGCCGTGGTCGGGAACTGGTGGCTCGGTGTCACGTAAAGGTATTGGCAACCGTCGATCCGTGCGTCGGCGGGCAAGCCATGCTGATCCACGGGGATCGGCACCACACGCTTGGATTTCAGCCGTGCGATATTGAACATGTCGGGATAGCCGGGGTCTTCGACGCCGACGACGGTGGTTTCGGTAAACAGAAGGCTGGCGAGAATGTACAGCGCATTCTGGGCCCCCATGGTGACGAGAATTTCGTCAGCATTTGCGGTGATACCCCGGCGCGGCAGGATATGGGTGCGGATCTGTTCGATCAGCATCGGGTCATCGTGCACCAGCCTGTCGCCGGTCCACGCATCCATGGCGCGCCGCCCCAGCGCCTGGCGTGCACATTCCCGCCACGCCGCTAGCGGGAACAGTTGCTGGTCCACCTGGCCATACACGAACGGATAGGGATAGGAGGGCCAGTCGATGGTTTTCTCGATATTTTCCTGCCGGCTCGGATACACGCGGAACCGGCGGTCCCAATCCATTTTATCGGCGGCGGAGTTTTCACGTCGGTTCTTTTCCGGGACAGACTGGCCGCACATCTCATCATTGACGTAATAACCGCTGCGTTCGCGGGGGATCAGGTATCCGTCGTCGACAAGATTCTGGTAGGCAAGGACGACGGTATTTCTGGAAACGCCAAGGTTCTCCGCCATGCGCCGGCTCGACGGCAAAGGCTCGCCGCCGCCCAGTTGGCCGCCCAGGATGGCATCCACCAGGGTCTCGCGGATCTGCGCCTGCAGACTAATGTTTCTGTTCCGCTTCAGATGGAAAATTGCATCGCGCACCCCGAAACACTCCCCCTTGTCATGTCGCGTTGGTCCAGCGTGGTCTGGAATAATGCGGGAATCTGGCCCTATTATGGGGCCAGGTCAAACGTCTACGCTCATGGGCAGATGAATACGGCTGTTCCATCCTGAATTTGCCTGTATATGTCGACCAGCAAATTGGTTTTTCGACGCGACGGAAATCCGGCGCGTCCTTTGAATGTGGAGGATCCCATGGAATTCACGACGAACTCTCTCGAGCAGCACTGGATGCCGTTTACCGCCAACCGGGAATTCAAGGCAAATCCCCGGATCGTCGTGAAGGCCGAGGGTATGTACTTCATCGATCACAAGGGCGGCACCGTGCTTGATGGCTCGAGCGGCCTGTTCTGCGTCCCGCTTGGCCACGGCCGTCCGGAAATCGCCGATGCCGTGCGCGAACAACTGCTGACCAATGACTACACGCCGCCGTTCCAGCTTGGCCATCCGGGCTCGTTTGAACTGGCATCGAAAGTCGCCCGCATTACACCGGATGAAATCAACCACGTGTTCTTCGTTAATTCGGGTTCGGAATCCATCGATACCGCACTCAAGATTGCGATGGCCTATCATCGCGCCAAGGGTGACGGTCATCGGACGCGCTTCGTGTCGCGCGAACGGGCCTATCACGGTGTCAATATCGGCGGCGTCAGCCTGGCGGGTATGGTCAAGAACCGTGAAACATTCACCAACGTGATGCCGAACGTCGTCACGATGCGTCATACCTGGTCGGCCGATAACGTCTTTACGCCGGGCCAGCCCGAACGGGGCGCCGAGCTTGCCGAAGATCTGGCGCGTCACTGCGAGACCTACGGCGGTTCAACCATTGCCGCCGTGTTTGTCGAGCCGATTGCCGGTTCCACGGGCTGCCTGGTGCCACCGGTCGGGTATCTGGAGCGTCTGCGCGAAATCTGTGACCAGCACGGCATTCTGCTGGTGTTCGATGAAGTCATTACCGGTTTTGGCCGACTGGGTCATGCCTTCGCTGCCGATGCCTTCGGCGTCACGCCGGACATCATGACCATGGCAAAAGCCCTGACCAACGGTGCACAGCCGATGGGCGCGGTCGCCGTGAAGGATGAAATCTACGAAACCATCACCAATGCTTCGCCGGAAAATGCCATTGAGTTTTTCCACGGTTATACATACTCCGGTCACCCGGCGGCCTGTGCGGCCGGCAACGTGGCGCAGGACATTTACCAGAACGAAAACCTGTTTGAGCGTGCCGGCAAACTGGCGGGATACTTCGGTGAAGCCCTGCACAGCCTGAAAGACCTCGAATGTCTGAAGGATATCCGCAGCTATGGCCTCATGGGTGCTGTTGAGGTGAAGGCGCAGGGTGCGCCTGGCACACTCGGAACGCAGCTTCAGAAGGATCTGTTCTGGAACGGCCTGCATGTGAAATTCACCGGCGACAGCGGGATTATCGCACCGCCGTTCGTAGCCGAGGAAAAACACATCGACGAGATGATCGACAAGCTGCGTGGCACCTTGTCGAAAATCTGATTAATCTCTCTCACCCGGCTCACTATGCTCGCCACCCTCTCCCGTGGGAGAGGGTGGATAAGCCGAGAACTCCCTCTCCCACGGGAGAGGGTGAGGGGCTAATCCGATAAAATCCGCTTCACTCCGGCAACGCCGTCCAAGCGGCACCAAGGCTTATGGCCGCCGAGCCCGCGGTTGATGTATTCCCGTTCGGCGTCCGCCATGGCGCCTATTCTGATCGTCGTGAGTTCCGGGTGCGACAGGCCGGATGCTGCTTCGAGGCTGCCGCGTTTCGCCTTGTAGGCGGCATGCACAGGCGACTTCACAAGGCCGCAAAAGCTTGCGACCTCATAATCATAAATCAACGTGTAATAGGGTGACCGGGGCTCAGCACGGGCATGCCCGGCAACGAGCAACCCCGACAGCAGCAATAAAGAAACAACCCCGCTCTTAGGTCCTGGCAAAATACTCGCCGATGATTTCTTCCTTGGTGTCGATCGAGACATCGGCAACTTCCTTGCGTGCGCCGAGTTGCGTCCACTGGATCTTCCAGTAAATCTCGTCCTCGCTGCGAAGCAAGCCGAGAAATGCCTCATAGAAGCTGATGTCGAAAAACGCCGTGACGTTCTCATTCTCGTTCTGGCCGAAGGGAAGCTCGGCTTCCATGTCGCCGTAGTTCTTGAATACCGCGGTCCCGATCATCTGGCCGTTCTCCTGATAGAGGCGGATAATGATCGATGGGCGCGGTGCGGGGCCGGTCCGTTTGTTCAGGACCTGTATGGCGTAGCGGGAGATTTTCTGAACCGTGGACGGCATCGGTGGTTTCCTCAGGCAGTTCTATACGGTGATCAGGCTGCGGCGGCCGCTTGGGCAGCAGCAGCTTCGGTATCCTTCATCCGCTTCATCGCGGCTCGTTGCTTCGACGCCTCTACGATGGCTTCTTCACGGCGCTTCTTGATCTCGTAGATGATTGCCCCGATCAGGGTGAAACCCATGATGACGACGGCCAGAGCCGAGATCGACGGGTTGACACCAAACCGCGCCAGGCCGGCCAGTTCGGTGGTCAGCGTGCCGCGGGCAACCATGGTGAAAACCGTGGTGTTGTAGTTCTCGAACGAGGTCAGGAAGGCCAGCACGATGGACGACAGGATGGCCGGGCGAAGGAACGGGATCAGCACCTTCCAGAATACCTGGACGTGTGTGGCGCCAAGATCGAGCGCCGCCTCTTCCTGGGTTTTGTCAAACCTTTGCAGGCGGGCAATGAAGACCAGCATGCAATAGGCCGAAATGAACGTCGATTGCCCGACGATGGTCAGGAAGAACGGATTGTTCGTAGTTTCGTAATCCAGCCCGACGAACGAACCGAACCGTTCCCAGAAGATGACGGTGGAAATACCGATGATGACGCCCGGCACCAGCACCGGCGAGACGACGATGGTGTAATAGATCGGACGGACACGCTCCGAGACCTGCATCAGCATGATCGCGCCGGCCAGAGCCGTCGGGACCGACAGGGCGACAACCCCGGCACCGACCCATAGCGAGTTGATGAAGCCGTTGACGAGACGGTCATTGGCGGCCAGTTCGCCAAACCATTTGACAGTGGTGCCTTCCCACGGCGTGATCGTCGGATAGCTCGATGCATTGAACGCCGATGCTGACATGATCAGCAGGGGGCCAAACAGATAGAGGAAGAACAGAAGGATATAACCTCTGACGACCCAAGTGCGGATTTGATTGCTACTCATCGTTTTGCGATATCCCCAAGTCCGACCTTGAACACCCGCATCATGATGCGCACGAAAATGATGCACGAAATCAGCAGCACGAAGGCGTAGGCCGATCCCTGAGGCCAGTTGCCGCCGGTGTTGTACCACTGATAGATGATTTGCGTGAACCACAGCGAGCTGGGGCCGCCGAGAATGTTCGGTGCTGCCAGTGCCCCAGCCGTCAGCATGAAGACCATGGTGCAGCCCGACGCAATACCAGGCTTCGCATGCGGCATGACGACACGGCGGTGGATGGTGATCCACGATGCGCCCATATCCCGCGCTGCTTCGACCTGGTTCGGATCGAGGCTTTCGATGGCATTATAAAGCGGGAAGATCATCAACAGAATGTAGGCGTACGTCAGACCCGTATAGAGCGCGACGTTGGCGCTGAGGAAGTCATATGGCTGATCGAGAATACCAAGCCCCACCAGCATGTTATTGATCAGGCCGAGATCGGCGAAGATCAGCTTGAAGGCGAAGGCCCGCAGGATCTCGTTGACCCAGAACGGTAATAGCAGACAGAGGAACAGAAGCCTTTGACTGCGACCCCGGACCATTTGCGCCATGAAGAACGCCAACGGGTAACAGAGTGCGAAATTGATCAGCGTCACGATGACGCTTGCGAAGATCGTCTTGGCGAAGACTTCCAGGTGCAGCCAGTTGAACAGATCGGAATCGCTCTCACGCCCGAAGATCAGGTATTTGTAGTTCTTTAGCGTATAGGTGTCCGCCGGCCCGCCGATTTCCGGGGGCGGCAGGTTGTGACGGAACGAGAAGTCGAACATGTACAACTGTGGCAGGATGATCATGAAGACGATCCAGCCGATGGTGAAGATCAACAAATAGGCCGAAATCGCCAGCCCGTTCTTCTGTACGAAGGCGAGCGCGTTGACGTTCGCCGTCCACTTGCCGGCTTCGCGTTGAACGAACGGCGCAATCAGCAACGCCGCGACGATGGCGATGAAGATTTCAACAAAACCCAGACCCGTATCGGCAGGGAGCTGTTTCGCCGGGTCCTGGATCACCAGTTTCAGCTCATGCTGGCCCGGCGGCAGTTGCGGGAGTTTGTCCGGATTGGTGATCGTGATGTTCAGATTACTGCCCGAAGCCTGCAGCGCGGAACTTGCCGGTGCAGACGGTGCGGGACTGCTGGACCCCGGCAGGGATGGCGTGATGCTTGGTCCCGAGCCGGGAAGTGATGGTGAAATGCCGAGCCCGCCGCCCGAGCTTGATGCGGGAGGCGGGGCCGGTTGCGCCGGTTCCGGCAGCGACGGCTGCGGCAGGTTTGGCGTGACCTGCAACTGCGCCATCGTGATGTCCGGGGTCACCGGGGCTGTGACAGTGCCCTCATTCATCGGCGAGTTCCCCGACCGGCAGAGCTACGGCGCGGTCTGCATCGAATGTGACCTTGACCGGGGAACCGGCGCTGTGACGCGTTACATTGGCGTCGTTGACGATGGCCATTTTATAAGGCTTGTCCGGGTTTTCCGATCTCAGGAACACATGCAGGAAGCTGCCCTCGAATTCTTCCTTGAGGGCATCGGTCTCAAACACCGTATCCCCGGATGCATCGCCGGGGGCAGGGCGCAGGACCTCCGGACGGATGAACAGATAGGCGTCATCACCTTCCTTGAGCCCCCGGTTGTTGGTGCCCCGGAGCGGCCCGAATGTGGTATCGATGACGGCGTACTGTCCATCGGCGCGGCTGACCTTGCCGGGGAACGCATTGTTCTCGCCAACGAAGGAGGCCACGAAGGCCGTTGCCGGATTGTTGTAGATTTCCGATCCGTTGCCGACCTGTTGCACGATCCCCGCACTCATTACGGCAATGCGGTCCGACATGGTCAGGGCTTCACCCTGATCGTGCGTGATGTAAATGAATGTGATGCCGACACGCTGCTGGATAGAACGGAGCTCGGTCCGCATGTGCTGGCGGAGCTTGAGATCGAGTGCGGACAGCGGTTCATCGAGCAAAAGAACCTGCGGCTCGACGGCGAGGGCGCGGGCAATCGCGACGCGCTGGCGCTGTCCGCCGGAAAGCTCGGACACCATCTTGTCTCCCTGGCCCGGCAACGCGATCAGATTGAGAAGTTCCTCGGCGCGGCGGCGGCGCTCGTTGTAGGCGATGCCGCGAACCTCAAGCCCGAAGGCGATATTGTCGGCGACGCTCATCAGTGGAAACAGTGCCAGGTTCTGGAAGATCAGCGCCGTCGGCCGGTTGTTCGGGCCGATACCGCGCATGTCTTTGCTGCCGATGCGCACGCTGCCTTCAGTCGGGTCGTTGAATCCTGAAACGGCACGAAGAATGGTGGTCTTGCCGCACCCGGACGGGCCGAGGAAGCTGAAAAACTCCCCTGATTCAATCGTCAGATTGCAGTTATCAACGGCAACGAAGTCACCGAAGCGGATTGTAACCTGATCAAGTTCGACGCTGCTCATCCGTCCCCCTTATGGACCTGTGTTCGGTCCTCCCTTGTATGTCGTGATTTTTTAATTGGACGGCAAATGCCGTCGGGATCAAAGCGAGAAAGCCGCCCGGTGGTATCCCGGGCGGCTTTGCATTTGATCAGGCGGCGACGAACTTGTCGCGGTACTCGGCGCGGATCGACGCGTACCAGGCCGGCTCATCCGGCCACCACCACAGTTTCGACAGGGCATCACCCGGATAGGCCAGGTTGAATGCCTGTTTGGACTTTTCGTCCAGCTTGTCGGCATAGCCTTTGACGGTGCCGTTGTAACCGGTCTTGATCGCAGAATCCGCAGCCGCTTCGACGGTGTAGATTGCGTTGACCAGTTCATAGGTCTCGTCTTTGTTCTTGGCGCCGACGGGCATGCATAGACCGTCGAGCCAAGCAAACGCACCTTCTTTCGGTGCCATGTACTGCACGGGTTTGCCGTCCTTGAACAGTTCGATCGCCGGGCCGTCCCAGGTCTGACCGAGAACAACACCGTTCTGCATGAAGCCGGTTTTCTGGGTATCGTGGTCGTTCCAGAACTGTTTGACCCAGGACTTGTGCTCTACGGCGAATTTGGTGATCTCTTCCCAAATTTTCCGCATGCTTTCTTCGTCCTTGTAGGCCTCGACGAACGGCGGCAGCTTGCCGGCGCCTTCAAGGTAGCGGCCGATGCCCGCCATCATCGAGTGCGGACGGCCCTGAACTTTGCCCTTCATTTCCGGGATCCACAGATCGCCGAGCGACAGCTTGCCGTATTCGGTCGACCACAGATCGGTACGCCATGACATGGCTTCCGTACCCCAGATGTGCGGCAGATGATGCTGACCGCCACCCCATGTCCAGGCTTCAGATGCCTTGACGAAAGCCGGCTCGACATTGCCGATATTGGTGATCTTGCTCATGTCCCACGGCTGCAGCAGGCCGAGATCGATCCACTGACCCTTACGGTTGAGGGTCGGCGTGATCATGTCGAAGCCGCGGCCCTTGGAGGCCTTCATTTTGTTGAGAAGTTCTTCGTTCGAGCCGAGCGGGGTCACGTTGACCTTGATGCCGGTGTCTTTCTCGAATTTCTTGAGGAAATCCTCGGTCAGATAGTTGGTCCAGACGATGGCATTGACGGTGCCCGCGGCGAACGCATCGCGGATTACGAACGGACCGGCGGCGGCAACGCCGACAGCGGCCGCTGTGCCCTTGAGAACGGACCGGCGGTTGAATTTCTTCGCCGCTTCAACCGTTTTCTGAGCGCTGGTTTTAACTTTAGAGGTCATTAACGTAGCTCCCTGAGTTGGTTTGATAGATAGGTGTGCAGAGGGCGGTACGATAATCGGTAATACGACTGCTCAGCCCTCTGACGAGTGTTCCCTGCGTTGTTTCGCAAGGACTTATATAAATTATGAAACCGTATATGTTCTCTGGTCAACGGCCCTTCCATGACGTTTTAATGCAAGTCATCAACAGCTTCGTTTGGAATCGGAAATCATCGTTAGTGCCAAACTATTGATTTTCTTGGCACCAATCCTGAAAAACCCCGGATTTCCGCCTGTACCACGCTTGCCATTTATTCGCTCCGGGCTTTACTGTGGCGGCGGCCATAAGCTGAATTAAGAATAAAAGGTTAGGATCATGAGCACGCATATTCATCACTTCATCGACGGTGAAATTGTCGAGGGCAAAAGCAGCCGTACTGGTGACGTTTACAATCCGGCAACCGGTGAGGTGACGAAACATGTCTCTCTCGCGACAGCGGATGAAGTCCGTACCGCGATCGCCAGTGCCGCCGCCGCCCTGCCGGGCTGGTCGGCAACGCCGCCGGCCAAGCGTGCCCAGGTCATGTTCAAATTTCGTGAACTACTGATAAAGAACCACGACCGGATTGCCGAAGCCATTTCCGAAGAGCACGGCAAAACCTTCGATGATGCCAAGGGCGAGGTTGCCCGCGGGCTCGAAGTCGTCGAATTCGTCTGCGGCATTCCGCACCTTCTGAAGGGTGAATATTCCGACAGCGTTGCCGGTGGTGTCGACAGTGTCGGCATGCGTCAGCCGGTCGGTGTCTGCGCCGGGATCACGCCGTTCAACTTCCCGGCCATGGTGCCGATGTGGATGTTCCCGGTGGCCCTTGCCTGCGGCAACACGTTCATTCTGAAACCCAGTGAACGTGATCCCTCGGCGCCGATGATCCTGGCCCAGTTGCTGATCGAAGCCGGGCTGCCCAAGGGTGTTCTGAACGTGGTCAACGGCGACAAGGAAGCCGTGGACACATTATTGAGTGATCCCGCCATCGGCGCCGTCAGCTTTGTCGGCTCCACCGCCATCGGCCGCTATATCTACGAGACCGGTTGTGCCAACGGCAAGCGGGTACAGGCGCTTTGCGGTGCCAAGAACCATATGGTCATCATGCCCGATGCGGATATCGACCAGGCCGTTGATGCTGCAGTGGGTGCGGCTTTCGGTTCGGCGGGGGAACGCTGCATGGCGGTTTCCGTTGCCGTCGCGGTGGGCGATGACGCCGCCAACAGTTTCGTTGAGAAGATGGCCCCGCGCGTGCGCGGCCTGAAAATCGGCCCTTACACGGATCGCGCTGCAGAGATGGGGCCGGTGATCACCAAGGAATCCAAGGAAAAGATCGAACGTTACATTAGCGAAGGCGAGGCTGATGGCGCCAACGTGGTTGTCGATGGCCGGGGTATCAGCCTGCAGGGCTATGAAAACGGCTTTTTCGTCGGCGGGACGCTGATCGACAATGTGACCAAGGACATGTCGGTCTACACCGACGAGATCTTCGGGCCGGTATTGTCGGTTGTTCGCGCCAAGACCTATGAAGAAGCCAAGGGCCTCGTCATCGGTCATGAATACGGTAATGGTGCCGCCGTCTTTACACGTGACGGCGATACGGCGCGTGATTTCGTCCGCGACGTGAATATCGGGATGGTTGGCGTCAACGTGCCGATTCCGGTGCCGGTTGCGTATCACTCCTTCGGTGGCTGGAAAGCGTCGCTGTTCGGCGATCACTCGATCCACGGCATGGAAGGGGTGCGGTTCTACACCAAGCTCAAGACCGTGACCGCGCGCTGGCCCAGCGGCGTCAAGGAAGGCGCCGTGTTCAACTTCTCCGCGGGTTCTGACGTCTGATCAGGATTGCGGGTTGGACGCGGTTTTGCGATTCGGCCCGCTTTTCGCGCCACCTTCGGGAAATTGGCCGGACTTCAGGAAGCGGGCGGTATCTTCAAGGCTTGGCGCAAAACCGGTGAACGGGCGGCTCAGCGACAGAACAAGCTTGGCGTGACCGATCCCATTGTAGAACCGGGCTTCCGCCGGCACTCCGGCATCATTCATGGCTTTTGCCAGGACTTCGCTGTGCTTGGGAATGACGGTGTCGTCGGCTTCACCGTGAAGCAGCAGAGCTGATGGCGAAGCGGCGTCGACAAAGGTGATGGGCCGGGCTTTGTCCTCATCATCCAGATGTGCGAATACCGCACTGACATAATCAATTTCCGAAGGATGAAACGCATACGGTCCGGCAAGTCCGACCCAGCGGCCGAGGATGTCCTGTGTCAGGCCCTCTGCGTTGAGGAATGCCTTGTCCAGGGCAACCATGGCAACAATATGGGCCCCCGCGGAATGACCAATCATATGAATGTCGCGGGTTATGCCGTCATAAGCATCTGCGTTTCGCGACAGCCAGGCAACGGCCATGGCTGCATCGTCGACAAAGGCCGGGAACGCAACTTCCGGATAGACACGGTAGTCGGCGACGGCGACCAGAAACCCGGCACGGGCCAGCGCGCGTCCGGCAAAGGCATAGTCTTCGCGGTGGCCACCCTTCCAGCTTCCCCCATACAGGAACAGGATACTCGGCAGCGGACCGGATACATTATTGGGTTTGTAGAGATCGAGCTTCTGACGCGGGTGTGAACCATAAGCGAGACCGTCAATCCGGGTGACACCGCCCTTAGGGGTGACGGCATTGACCACATCCAGCCCGGTGCAGCCCTGTAACAGGACAGCCAAGGCGGCTGTAATGGCGCCCAGAAAAGCGAACTTCGGTTTCCATCTTTTGATACGCATCATGGTCTTGGTACGTCATGCGCGGGCGTTTGGATCGTTTTTTATTGCACCATCGGAATAATGCACAGGGCCAGCAGCAGACCCATGGCGATGTTGAATATCCGTCTGCGCGTCGGATCAGACAGAAAGCCGCGTAACGCCGTGCCGAACCCGGCCCACAGGGAAACGCTTGGGAAATTCACCAAAACAAAGGCGAGAGCGACGAGAAACACCGACAGATAGGGCTGTGCCGCATCGGTGTAGAGGGCCATGGCGCTGATGCCCATCATCCAGGCTTTGGGGTTGACCCACTGGAACATGGCAGCCGCCATGAATGACATCGGCTGTGCTGCGTCCTGTACCCGGCCCAGTGCACCCGAGGTGGCGATCCGCCAGGAGAGATATAAAAGGTATAAGCCGCCGGCGATCTTCAGAGCGGTATGCACGGCTGGAAATTGCGTCAACAGCGTGCCTAGTCCGGCACCGATGCAGATCAGCAGGGCGAAGAATCCGCCGGCAATGCCGAACATATGCGGGATCGTGCGGCGATAGCCGAAATTCACACCGGATGCCAGCAGCATCATGTTGTTCGGGCCCGGCGTCACCGAAGCAACGAACGCGAAAACAACTACGGCAATAAACGTATCGAGGGTCATGCGCAGAAAATAGCCGGTGTCGAAAATCAACGGCAATCCAGTCATTGTTGCCATGACAATATACAGTGAAATCATAAATGAAAAAAATTTCATTTGACTGAAATTAATTATGAATATTTCATGTGCGTATGAATGCTCAGTCTCAATCTGTCTCAGGCCATGAAGCCGAAGATGCCAATGCCCGGAAAATCGGTGCGGAGATCCGTGATCTGCGCAAGGCACGGGGCCTGACGTTGGAAGAACTCGCATCACGCATCGGCCGTTCCGTCGGTTATGTAAGTCAGGTCGAACGGGGGCTGTCTCCGCTGACCATTCCCAATCTCAAGTCGATTGCTGAAGTGCTGGGGATCGGCATCAACTGGTTCTTCCGGGGCGATGCGGGGGCGCAGTCGACGGACGAGGAAGGACTGATCGTGCGCCGGGAAAACCGGGGCCGTCTTGATTTTCCGGGCACCGGTGTTACCGAGGAACTCCTGTCGCCGAGCCTGAACGGCATGTTCGAAATGATACTGGGCCGGTTTCAGCCGGGTGCAGAAACCGGTGACGCAAAGTATGCACAGACCGGGGAAGAAGGCGGCTACGTCATCTCCGGAGAACTGGAACTGATCATCGACGGCAAGGTGCACCGGTTGCGTGCCGGTGATTCCTTCACCTTTCCGCTATCTGCGCCACACAAATCAAGAAACCCGACGGACGAGGAAACCACGGTGCTGTGGATCGTCGCCCCGCCGACGTATTAGACGACGAACAATCTGAACCTTTATAGAACTCAGGGACACTTACTCATGGCCAAGGAATTACCGAAACAAGCCCGTGTCGTCATTGTCGGTGGCGGTGTGATCGGCTGCAGCATCGCATACCATCTGACCAAGATCGGTGTCAGTGATGTCGTGTTGCTTGAACGAAAGCAACTGACATGCGGCACCACCTGGCATGCCGCAGGGCTGATCGGTCAGTTGCGCGACAATCATCACATGACGGAACTGGCGAAGTATACCGCCGAGCTTTACCTGGAGCTTGAAGCAGAGACCGGTCAGGCGGTCGGATACAAGGTTAACGGTTCGCTGTCGACAGCAACCAACGAAGGGCGGATGGAGGACCTGTTGCGCCGCGCCGACATGGCCAAGGTATTCGGCCTCAAGGTCGACGTGCTGGGGCCGGAGGGCTGCAAGGATCATCACCCGCTGATCCAGATCGACGACGTGATCGGTGGCATTTTCATTCCGACGGACGGCCAGGCCGATCCGGTTGGTATCACCCAGGCGCTGGCCAAGGGCGCCCGCATGGGGGGGGCGCAGATATTCGAAAATACGCTGGTCAGCAAAGTACTGACGGACGGCGACAAGGTGACGGGCGTCGAAACCGACGCCGGCACGGTGATGGCGGATCATGTGGTGCTGGCCTGCGGTATGTGGACGCGAGAACTTGCAAGCCGGATCGGCGTCACAGTTCCCCTGCATGCCTGTGAGCACTTCTACATCCTGACCGAACCCTTTGAGGAGGTGACACCCGATCTGCCGGTCTATCGGGATTACGATCATCATGCCTATTACAAGGAAGATGCCGGTAAGATTCTTCTCGGCGCATTCGAGCCGGTCGCCAAGCCATGGGGGATGGACGGCATATCACCGGATTTCTGTTTCGATCAGTTGCCGGATGATTTCGATCATTTCGCGCCGATTCTCGAAGATGCGATCCGCCGCATGCCGGCGCTGGAGAATGCCGGTATTCAGACTTTTTTCTGCGGCCCTGAGAGCTTTACCCCCGATGACCGCTATCATCTGGGTGCGGCGCCGGAGCTTGAGAATCTGTTCATTGCGGCGGGCATGAATTCCATCGGTGTTCAATCGGCAGGCGGTGTCGGCCGGCTGATGGCGGGCTGGATCGTCAACGGTCACCCGCCGGGGGATTTCAATGGGGTCGACATTCGTCGGAATCAGCCGTTCATGCGTAACGGAAAATATCTGCACGACCGGGTATCGGAAACCCTGGGGCTGCTCTATGCGACGCACTGGCCTTTCTATCAGTACAAGACCAGCCGCGGTGTGCGCCGTTCGTCATTGCATGGGCATCTGGAAAAACTGGGCGCGTGCTTCGGTGAGACGGCAGGTTGGGAACGCGCCAACTGGTTCGCCCCCAAAGGGGTGAAGCCTGAATATGAATACTCATTTAAGCGCCAGAATTGGTTCGAATATTCAGCCGCCGAGCACAGGAACGTGCGTGAGAAAGTCGGCGTCTTCGATCAGTCGTCGTTCTCAAAGTTCAGGGTGCAGGGCAGGGATGCCTGCGCAGTCCTGAACAATATCTGCGCCAATGATGTGGATGTTGAGCCGGGAAGGATTGTCTATACGCAATGGCTGAACGAGCGCGGCGGCATCGAGGCCGACCTGACCGTAACACGCCTGAGCGAAGACGATTTTCTGGTCGTGACCAGCGCCGGTGCACAGGTTCGTGATTTCAAATGGCTTACATCTCACATCCCGTCGGACTCCCATTGTATCGCGACGGACGTGACGTCTGCCTATGCCGTGATCAGTGTCATGGGACCGAACAGCCGCGCTCTGCTGCAATCGCTCAGCCCCGATGATCTGTCGAATGACGCATTTCCATTTGCCCGCTCCCGCGAGATCGAACTCGGCATGGGGCTGGTGCGTGCCTCGCGTATCACCTATGTCGGTGAGTTGGGGTGGGAACTATATGTGCCGACGGAATTCGCACCGCACATGTTTGAGACAATCCTGGACGGGGGCGGCGAACAAGGTCTGATGCCGGCGGGGCTGCATGCCCTCAATTCATTGCGGATGGAAAAGGCCTATCGTCACTGGGGGCATGACATCAGTGAAGAAGAGAATCCTGTCGAAGCCGGTCTGATGTTCGCCGTCAAAACGAAGAAAGAAAACTTCATCGGTCGTGAGGCGGTGCTCAGACAAAAGGAAGAAGGAGCCAAACAGCGGTTGGTCCAATTTGCCCTCGAAGACCCGGAACCGCTGCTCTATCACAATGAACCGATTTATCGTGACGGCGTTATCGTCGGCTATCTGACATCGGGCATGTACGGTCATACGCTTGGTGCGGCGATCGGCCTCGGGTACGTCAAAAACCCCGCCGGCGTTGACGCCGCGTTCATCAATGCGGGAACCTACGAGATCGAGGTCGCCGGTCAGAAGTTTGCAGCCAGAGCCTCATTGAAGCCGATGTTCGATCCGGGGAATGAGAAAATCAAAGTATAGGCGGCAGACACTGGGAAACTAGGTTGAACGCTAAGCTCAATCATACTTCGTTAGTATTCAAAGCCTACCCTACGATTGGTGACTATGTCATAGTGTCACAGGATTAAGTTGGGGGAATGTTTTGAGTAACGAAGGGCCAGCGCCGCACGGTCAGAACGCGAGCGATTTGCTTAAACTGTTGCGCGACTGGGGAAATCATTCGCAGGATCATAATACCCTGCTGCTGATATCCATCGGCATGCTTGCAACCGAGGATGCCGATCCGTCGTTCTGGAAAGATTTTGATGAGATGGTGGCCGCTTTCCGGCGCCGCCATCATGCCGCTGCGTTCACAATGTCGCAGATGGACCGCGCCTGCCTGGTCAAGATTACGGAATACAATCAGGTTACGCTGTATACCGATGCCAAGGTCGAATTGCTGCGGCTGATCCAGCAATATTTTCCCGATCAGTTCGGCATGATCGACCAGTCACGTCTGCTGCGGCCAATAGATCTCCGCTTCAAGTTGCCGAACGCAATCCGGTTTGTTGAACGATACGAAGAAAAAGAGAAGGGTGAAGATGCATCAAAACCGGCGGCCCCTCGCCGGAAGATGCGGCGCCTTGGCGAGCAAGACATCGAACGTGTCGTAGAGGTCAACCAGCAGATCGGGACGCAGTCTTTCGCCAAGGTCTTTGTCCGGCATCAGAAGATGGTCGAAATTCTCCCTGGTGGCCCACCCAGAGACGTGATGCGGGAATATTTTGTCGGCATGGATGCTCTCAAATCACATGTCTTTCTGGATGTCGAACTGCGGGGCAGCGGTAACATCTTTAATCAACTCACGATTACGCTCGACCGATTGCTGCTCGATGCTTTTGGTGATGCCAACCCGGACCGGTCCGCATGTTCCATCAATCTCAACGTGGAATCCGTTTTTACCCGGGCGTTTCAGACATTCCTTGAAGAGGCTGATAAAAAATCATTCGACAACCTTGTGTTTGAATTTCGCCAGGCAAACGTTTTGCAGCAATACGACGAATATGAAGTGGCAGCGAACCTGATATCGTCAAGAAAGGGCCGGATAGCGATCGATGCGGTTTTCCCGGAAACAGTCGGGATCGTGAACATGCAACGTCTGAGTGCAGATTACGCCAAGATATTTTGGCGCCAGGGGGCGGAAACCGTGTTGCAGGGCTTCGCAAAGGAAATCGAAGCGATGCAGGATGCCGGGACGCAGGTCATTCTGGCCCGCGTGGATGATGATCTCGGCGTTCAGGTCGGCCATGACCTGGGAATCACCTTGTTTCAGGGATTTTATATTGACGACATGGTCAAGGGTGACCGTTGACGTCTTGTGCCTGATATTCTGCGACCAACATTCGTTCAGCGGGCAGTGTGACGATTACCGTCGTGCCCTGTCCCTCCCTGCTCTGGATATCCAGCGTGCCGCCATGCATATCGACCATCGACTTGACAAGACTGAGGCCAAGCCCGGTGCCTTCCTGTTGCAGGCCCGCCGGCCGATGTAACTGGTTGAAGGGTTCAATAATTTTATTCAGATCCTTTTCGGGAATGCCGTAACCGGTATCGGCAATCCTGATGATACCGTTTCCGTTGGGGTCAAGTCCGGTTGAAATATGAACCGTCCCGCCCTCGGGGGTGTATTTAGTGGCATTGGACAGCAGGTTCAGCAGAATCTGTTTAATCGCGCGTTCGTCGGCACGGATTATCAGAGGGGGCGGATCGTCATCGGTCAGGAGCTCTTTGTTACTTGCACTGGACCAAGCGCGGGCGATCCTGAGCGTATCAATGATCATCTGGTTGATATCGAATTCATCTTCTTTGAGTTCGAATTTTCCGGCATCGATTTTCGACAGGTCCAGGATGTCATTGACCAGTTTCAACAAATGGGCGGCCGAGAAATTGATGTCCTTAGAGTATTCCAGATACTTGGGGTGGTTGAGGCTGCCGAGATCTCCCCGCACCATCATTTCGGATAAACCCTGTATGGCGTTCAAAGGAGTGCGTAGCTCATGGCTCATATGTGCCAGAAACTTTGACTTTGCACTCTCCGCGTCTACGGCCCGTGCACGTTCAATGTTCAATTCGTGATTTCGCTTTTGCAGTTCCTCAGTCAACAGACGCAAACCCCAAAGCGGCACAAGCAGAACCACAAGAGTCAGGCCGAAAATGATCAGTCCGAAAATGGTGAAATCGGTTCTGATCAGATTGGATGATTCAGTCTGGTCGATATAGACTTCTGAAATTGCGGCGATTTTACCATCCCTGAATATCGGCACGTAGGCTTCAACATAAATGTCAGGACGATTGGCTTTATTGGTGCCGTCCTTCACTTCGGCAAATGGCTGACCGCTGGTAATAACACGGGCCGCCGTCGGGTTGTGCTTTCCAAGATTGGCATCCTGATTGATCTGTGAGGTCAGTTCATCCGAAACGAGATGCAGGATCCCGTCGGAATCAAAAATCTTGAAACTGAAAATGTTGCCGAATTTTCTGACTTTCAGAAGATATTTTAACTCGGTTGGTGTCGGTTCGCTCCCCCGTGCAATCTCATCGATCCGGTCAATTGAAGAACCGATATAACCTGCCCAGGCAATTGCTTCACGTTCAGCCTGCTGGCGAATTAGACGTTCGCTGAGATTGTTAAGGATAAAAATACTGACGAAAACAAGCACAGCCAGCGACATTATTGAAGCCGCCACCAGCGGCCCGGCACTTATCCAGAAATTGCGTCTAAAAATTGTTAGAGACATGTGCCAAACGCTAATCATACACCTAAGGGGGCTTTGCAGACCTCAACAGATGCCTTTCTAGACGTTACGGCGCACCTGTAATCAGCTCGGCCGCAGAACGTGATCCAGTTCCATGCTTCAAAATCTCAGGCATCAGAAAACCGCAATACAAGCCTTTCAGCTTGCATAGCTTATACAACGCAACAGGGTTATATCAGTTGCGGTTTACCCGTATCAACGGGTGACGGCTAGGCGGTTGTTTTTATCGCAACCAGGCTCAGGCAGCGCTGTCATCAAGGAGGCTCTGGCCTGGCTTAACCCTTGTAAAATCAACCGGTTCTGTGCCGAGCGTGATATTCCCGTCTTTCATGCGAACGACGGTGAAGGTCGAATTCTCAAGATCGCGCACATCCGGGAAGTCGGCACGGAAATGAGCGCCCCGGCTGTCTTCTCGCGCCGTTGCGGCGGCCACGACTGACTTCGAGACGAGTATCAGATTCTTCAGGTTGAGCCAGTCGTGCCAGGTCAGGTTATAGGCCAGATTGTCGTCGGCAACGCCAATTGTATCGAGTTCGGCATCAAGTTCATCAAGGGTGACCACGGCACGGGCAAGGCTGTCGGCGTCGCGGACAATGCCTGCATCTTCCCACATGTGGTCCCAGAGCTTGGTACGTACCTGATCGATTTTGGCGGCCGGACGCTCCAGTGGCTGACAGCAAAGACGGACCGCCGCTTCGATGGCGTCTTGATCCGGGTCGATGAGCGTAGCGCCGGGTTTGATATCCTTTGCAATCGTGTCGCCGGCGATGCCGCCGAAGACGGTCGAGTTCGCGACACCGTTGCCGCCCAGTCGATTGGCCCCGTGAACCCCGCCGGTATCCTCACCGGCGGCATAGAGCCCCTGCATTTCCGTGGTGCAGTCAGGCTCGAAGACGACGCCGCCCATCATGTAGTGTGCTGTCGGTACGACTTCGACATTGCCGCCGACGAGATCAAAACCACAGTCCGCGCAACGCTCGACCATCCCTTTGAAACTTTTCTTCACCATCGCCGGATCAAGGTGCTTCATGGTGATGTAAAGTCCGCCGTGCTTGGCCGTCGTTCCGGTACGCATTTCCTGGAACATGCCGCGGCTGACGATGTCACGGGTCGCACGTTCACTGCGTTCATCGTACTTGTGCATGAAGCGTTCCAGGTTGCCGTCCAGCAGATACCCGCCGGCACCCCGAAGGCCTTCTTCGATGATGGTGCCGGTGATGCGAGTATCTTCTCCGGCGATCAGCCCTGTCGGGTGAAACTGCACCATTTCCATATCGCGGAGCGTCAGGCCGAGACGCATCGCCATCGCCATCCCGTCGCAGGTCTTGTCGCCGCTGGGTGTGTGATACTTGTACATGGTCGGTCCGCCGCCGGTCGCCAGCAACACGGCGCTGGCCTGCACCATGCGAAAGGCCCCCGTCCGCATGTCGATCATCAGCACACCTGACAGGCGTGATCCGTCCTTTGCCGGGATCAGCGCGACGGCGCGGTGATCTTCCATGCGTTTGATGTCACGGGCCCAAACCTGTTCCGAAAGCCGGTTGATGATTTCGATGCCGGTCAAGTCGCCTTTGTGGACGGTGCGGTCGAAGGTCTGCCCGGCAAAGGCTTTCTGGTGAACGGTACCGTCCGGGTTGCGATCGAAAAAACAGCCGAGCTCGTTTTCCAGTTCACGGATACGGACCTGCGCCTGTTCGACGAGCGTCCATGCCAGATCCTGGCGGTTGATCCACTTGCCGCCTTCGATGGTGTCCATGAAGTGGCGTTCGGTGCTGTCGCCGGGTGCGATGGCGACGTTATATCCGCCCTGAACCATCCGGGTGCAGCCGCACTTGCCGAGCAGCCCCTTGACCGCGACGGTAACTTCAAGATCAGGGTTGGCAGCCTTGGCATGCAGCGCGCCGAACAGGCCGGCGCCGCCTGAACCGAGGATCAGGACGTCGGTTTTCATGTATTCGATCTGGATTTTCTTGGACATATCAGCGTCCTCCCGGATTGAGTAGCAACAGGGTGCCTGCGCCGACCAGCATGATCAGGACGCACTGGCGGAATCTTCGGTCATCGAAACGGCCGTATAGTCTGACACCGATCAAGGCGCCGACGGCAATAGCCGGCAAGGCAACACCGACTCGGGTCATGGTCGTTTCACTGACCAGACCGGCGAATGTCAGCCAGCCAAGAGCCATGCCGTGCATGGCAAGGATATAGGGTTGTGTGACGCCGCGGGCTTGGTCACGGGACCAGCCGCGTTGCGTACACCAGATCGCCGGGATGAAACCGGACAGCCCGGCGAACCCGCCGAGCACACCGCCGATCCAGCCGACGAACCCGTCGAGAACTTTCCCGCCGGCCTTGATGACCGGCAGATTGGACAACATCAGCATGACGATGCCGTAAGCCATCAGTCCACCACCGGCGACAAGTTTGAACGTTTCGGGCTCGGCGATCTCCAGTAGTTGTGCACCGATCGGCACGCCGATGGTGCCGCCGACGAGGAATGGCAAGAGATGCCGAAATTCAAGGCGTTTGCGCATCAATGCCAGCATGATGAAATGCATGGCAAAAAAGGAGATAACGATCAGCGGCACGGTGTCTGACGGATTGAAGAATTGTAGCCAGATCGCTGCGGCAATCAGGGCATCGCCGAACCCGGTGGCGCCGGCCACGAATGCGGCTGTAAAGCCCCCGACGAGTAAAATGGCGATTTCAGGTCCCATTGAGCAGAAAGATCAGGCCGATGCAGACGGCGATACCCGTTCCCATCGCCACCGCAATTTTTGAACTTTCCCGTGTGCCGATGAATTCAAGCGCCATCAGACGCAGCCCACCTGTGAGGTGTGCCGCCAGCAGGATCACCAGAGCTGTTTCGCCCAGCTTGGCGAGCGGTGTTTCCGACCAGCTCAGGAATCCGTCAAGGGTGGCAGCTCCCTCGATGGCGAGGCCCAGCACATAGAAGTGAGCAGGCAGAAACAATGCCAGCAGGAGTCCGGAAAATCGGTGCAGGACGAAAGCCCAGTAATGCGCATGATTTCGGTGGGCGCCGGATTTCATAGGTTCGCTCCTGCCTGATAAAGCCCGATGATGGCCCTGAACCCCATCACCAGAATGACTAGGCATAGCACCGCCATGATGAGATGCGTGGCTTTCGCACTCAGGTTCGTCATTTCATTCAGGATCGTACGGACGCCGATCGGCGCGTGAATGGCGACGGCAATAATGAAAATGGCATAGAAAACGAACCAGAGAAAATTCCCCGAGACGCGCGAAATGATTTCCGCCGCGCTGAGGCCATCCTGAACCGCATAGATGATCATGCCCAGATGGACGAGCACACAGATACCGAGCACGGCCGCGGTCGCGCGTTGCCAGACCCAAAGCTTGGTTTCGATACGAGCCCCCGGCATCAGTCGTCGCCGCCCAGCAGGCCTTTGAAGACGGCCTTGGCGGATTCCCGCTTGAGGCCGGTGATCGAATGCGTCGGGCTCAGGTGTTTCGGACAGTGCTCGACACAGCCCTGTTGCGAATGACAGGCATGGCAGCCGGCATCGCCGGATACCGCCGCAAGTCGGACGTTGTTGCCGCCGTCGCGTTCGTCATTCATCAAGGTCCAAGCGCGGTTGAGTGCCGCCGGTCCCAGATAATCCTTGTTCCAGGCGACGATATCGCAGGCCGCATAACATACGCCGCAGCCGATGCATTCGATGCCGGCGGCAGCCTGTTTGCGTTTTTTATCATCCGGCTTGATGAAATCGAAATCATCGTGGCGGGTTTTCGTCGGATGAAACTTGCCTTCTGCCCGGTTCATCTTTTCAAAGAACTCGGTCATGTCGCAGGCCAGGTCCTTCACGACTTCGAGGTTCCTCAACGGCGCGACTTCCAGCGTGCCGTCCGTTGCGACTTTGTCGACATGTGTACGGCAGGTCCAGCGGGGTCGGCCGTTCACTGTCATCGCGCACGAGCCGCAGACGCCGACCCGGCATGCGAAACGATAGCTCAGTGTCGGATCGATGTTGCGCTGGATATATGTGATGACGTCGAGGACGGTTTGCGACGGCTGACGGGGAACCTCGAAGGTTTGATATTCACCTTCCACGGCACCGCGCCAGACAGATACTTTGATGGTGTTGCTCATGTCTGGGTTATACGCGTCGGCGGGCTAAACTGCCAGCGAAAAACATGAAATTATATTGATTTATCATACAGATACTTGATTATTACTCAAGCTATGCAGGCGCTTGCTTGAGCGAGATGATACACCCCAGACCCTCTTGCGGGCCGAGCCAGTCCGTCCCGTTCGTGGCCGTCACCTTGAGCTCGTTCTGCCGCCAGAGATCACCGGCAGCTTGGGCATCGCCGGAGGAGATGGCAAATCCGGCAAAGAACGGTGTCGTGACTGCTGCCGTATCGAATGCGCCCGGAAACATGCGTTCAAGGGCTTCGGGTGTATAGACCCCCAGCATGCCGCGGGGCGTGCTGACGCGGGCGGCGCCGTTATCCGTTTCGATCTCAAGTGAATCAGCAAAGGCTGCGAGAAATTTTGTTGGCCCGGCCGGGTCCGGCGAGACAATAAACACTTCATCAATGCCGAGGGCACCGTTGGCGTGTTGCTGGTATTGCTCCTTCCAGAACAGATCTGGACGCCATTGCTTGCAGGTAAAGAATCCCATATCCGGCAGAGAATGATCGCTTAAAAAGGTCAGAGAAAACCCGACCGTTTCCTCGCGGCCATCCGGCAGTTTGGCAAGCCGCTGGAAATCGAACGGCGCATGGACGTGCAGTTTCTTGTCGAGGAACTCTGCCCGGTCAGCACGTTCGTCACTGCTGTCGAGCACCAGCATCGACATGCCTTCGTTACGTTTCAGATAATCGCGGTTAAAGGCGGCAAACGAGAAAACCTCACCCGATGCTTCGGTTATCATCTCGGGCCTGGTGACACTCAATACTTCCAGAAAACAGCCCTGCAATTGTGCCAGCGTATTGCCGGTGCCGAATGGATGCTGGGCTTCGGGGGTCATGGTGAAGCCGAGTTTCTCATAATGCGCGCGCGCCTTTTTAAGGTCGTTAACGCATAAAACGAGATGATCTATTCCGCGGGACATGACCGGGCCTCCCATGTTTCATATGCTGGCGATGTTAGGCATCGCCTGGTGATCACGCAACCGGGCACAAGGGGAGTGAACTGGGGGAGTGAAATGTCCGTCAATCGGATTGCCGGTATCCGGCTGGAACGTCTGCAACTGCCTTTGACGGTTCCGTACAAATTGTCCTTCGGGCCGGTCATCGCGTTCGATACGGTGATTGCCGAAGTAGCGGATGCGGACGGACGCGCCGGTTTTGGCGAGGCGACGATCCTGACCGGCTATACACCCGAAACCATCGGCGGTTGCTGGCAGACCATGCAGCAGATCGCCTCCGGAATGGTCGGATCGTCGTTCGAGGCGGCGAAAGCGGATGCTTTAAAGAGCCATCACGATGCGCCTTTCACGGTCACGGCTCTGGTCACCGCGATCGAGATGCTGGAACAACATCCTGTTCTGATGCCGGGCTTGGGTGTTGATGTGCCCTTGCTGGCGATCCTCAATGCCAGCGATGAAGCCGGTATTGAAAATGAGATCGAGGCGCATGCACTGGCTGGGTACAAAACGATCAAGGTCAAGATCGGCTGGGACCTCGAAGACGATTTGAAACGCACGGCTTTCATCCAGTCCCGTCTGCCGCCGGGTGTCCGAATCCGGATTGACGGCAATCAGGGATATTCAAAAGACGACGGCGTTGCGTTCGCCGCCCGTGTTGATCCTGAAAATGTCGAACTTCTAGAACAACCCTGTCATATGGATGACTGGGGCGCATCGGCGGCGATTGCCAAAACGACCAATGTGCCGTTCATGCTGGATGAAAGTATCTATGGCACGCAAGAGATCGAACGTGCGGCAGACATGGGCGGGGTCAGCTATATCAAGCTCAAGCTGATGAAGGCAGGTAGTATCGAAAATCTGATGATGCAACTGCAGTTGATACGTGATCTCGGCATGAAGCCGGTTCTGGGGAACGGCGTGGCCGCCGATCTCGGTTGCTGGATGGAATGTTGTGTCGCGCACAGGATGATCGATAATGCCGGTGAAATGAACGGATTTTTGAAACCTAAAGAAATGCTTTTCAGCGAACCCCTGCAGGTCGCGAACGGTGCAGTCCGGCTGCCGGTCAATATGCCGACGTTCCGGCCTCATGATGCATGGATCAAAGATTCAGCCATTTTCGGTTCGTGCTGAACAATGTTCGGTCTGCCGCCTGACATCGTCGCCTGGCTCGCATTCGCCATTTTTATCGGCGGTCTGGCCAAGGGCATCAGCGGGGTCGCCCTGCCGATCACCACGTTGGCCATCGCCCTGCAGTTTGTCGATCCGAAGGTCGGGTTGGCACTTTTGGCGTTACCGATCCTTCTGACCAATGTCTGGCAGACGTTCGGCAATGGCGACATTCTCGGGCCAGCCAGGCGTTTCTGGGTCATGGCGGTTGTTTTTCTGCTGTCGCTATATGTCGGATCAAGGCTGGTACAGGTGGTTGAAACCTGGGTGATGTTCGCGGCTATCGGCTCGACGGCGCTGATCTTCGCCTGTTCGCAATTCTACAAACCCCGTGCCGACGCATTGACGCCGCAGCAGGAAAAAATTCTGGGCCCCCTGGCCGGTCTGGTCGGGGGGGTCATGGGCGGCATGACCAGTGTCTGGGGGCCGCCGATCATCATGTTCTTCTTCATGCTGAAACTCGACAAGGACATGTGGGTCCGCTCCGTGACGGGGATTTACATGCTCGGTGCTGCACCGCTTGTCTTTTTCTATGTTCAGAACGGGGTGCTCGCCGGGGACATGATGTGGCTTTCCGCTGCCGCCTGTGCGCCAGTCATGCTGGGTATTCTTATCGGCGAACGCATCCGCAAGTTTATCAACGAGGATATGTTCCGGAAGATACTCCTATTTGCAATTTTCTTTGTCGGTGTGAACATGATCAGACGCGCCGTGATGGCGGGCTAGGCAAATGATTGAAAAATCGCTCAAACACTCTTTAACAATTTTTCTGATTCAGGAGATACTCCGGATGGGGTTTACAAAATCAGGTTGGGCATGCGTATAGCGCACGTTGAATTGAAGGATCTGCCGTCCGGGCTGAAGTCCGTTCATGAGTATTGGGATAGTCTCAGAAATAACAGGATTGGACCGTCATGGTCTGAGATAGACCTGGTCCGGTTCCCGGCAAATCTTCTGCCGACGACAATGGTTGTCGACATTCATGATCCGGTGGAAAACAGCATCTTTCGATACTGGGGCAGTAAGCTCAGCGAAATACACGGCTGCGATATGACGTCTCTTTCACCCTATGCATTGGCACCGGTGGAATTCGGTCAGCAGCTTCTTGATGATCACAAGGAAATCATCGCAAAGAAAATACCGATGGCCTGGCATTACTCCTTTTTGGCAGCCGGCGGATATATTCATTCACACAGCCTGATACGTCTGCCGATCAGCAAAGATAACACGAACGTCCATCAGATCATTGTTGTTGTCGATTATTCCGATGAAGCGAAACAACTGATGAAACTCGGCCGTGAGAAATTCGATGAGGTCATCACGCAGCCGCCGAAAGGCTAGGATAGCCCCATCATAACGCCCGGCAGCCAGCCCTGGAACTATCCAGCTTCCTATTCTGCCGCCCAGGGAAACGGGATAAGCGTCTCCAGGTTTTCGGACAATTCGTAGACGCTGGCAACCGCGAGTTCATGATCGAACGGGACATGATCGCGGGCTGCACGCATCCGCAGCTTTTCGTGGTGATATTCCATCACATCCCCGGCGATCGGCATGTCGCCGCAATCGAACATGCGCAGATAACCATCCGCATCCCGCGCCGGCATGACGCGGCTCTTCATGTAGTTGTTGGGTGACCAGGGGATATCCATGACCCCGGCCTCGCAGGCGCGAATGGTCCCGATGGCGACATCGCCGTCGCCCATTTCAAGTATCTTATCCATGACCGGGCGGACTTCGCGCGCAATCATTTCACACTCGGTCTGGAATTCCGGCATCGAGTCCAGCCGTATATGCCGGGCTAGGTAGATCGCCATGCGGGTACTACGCAATCCTGCGGCATTGGCCTGCGGAGTCGGGATGCCGAACGCTTCATGGGACGATTTCGTCGTCACGTTGACCGCACCGCCGATCGCCGCCAGCGTACCACCGTAAGCGACCAGCGCCTCGCACTGGGCATCGTCATAGGGCCACGCTCCCATCCAGTGCAGGGACGTGACCGGGGTAAAGATGTCCGTGTGACCGAGTTTGCCTAGATATTCCTGTGTCAGTTCGCGGGCCATTTTGATGGCTGCCGCATCCTGGACAAGGTGCAGTGTCTGTCCAAGTTCAAGACCGTAGTTCTTCACGCCCTGACCGACGGCGAGCAGCGTGTCGATGATGCAGGTCAGAATGGCGATGCAGGGGGGAATGTTGGTGCCGGTCAGAAAGCCCGGCTGGCGGCGGTGCAGTTCCACGCCCAATTCACCGTAGCGTGCAGCAAGCCGGTCCAGATACTGATAATTGCGGATGCCCTGCTCGATGCTGAGTTCCTTGGTATAGGACGTCGTGTAGGCAAGCCCGGACCCCAGATACCCCGAGTACCCACTGGCGAAGCCGACTTCACAGGTTAGCTTCGGCATCGACGTGCCGGAGAGAACGATGGCGGGTTTGTCGATGGCTTCGATCAGTTGCCGGGTGATCTTGTGGCCATAGTTCACCATCGGGTAGCCGTTCAGCATTGAGCGGCCGGCTTTCTTGGACTCCTCAATGCCGCGAGCGGCGTTTTCCCACTGTTCGTTTCGGGTATAGCTGTCGGTGGTTGTCGGTACGATGTCGGCGTGCCCCTCCTTGTCCAGACAGACCATCAGTTCTTTTTGCAGTTCCAGCGTGCCGAAACCGCCGCGCGGTTGCGTCAGGCAGCGGCCTTCCGCATCGGCCTGACGCATGACCCAGCCCAGTTGCTTGTGCTTCGGCATGGCACGGTGATAGGCGGCAGCTTCTTCAAGGTCGATCTCCGCGCCGGTCGGCCAGCGTGCCAGATTCTTTTTACGCATGGCGTCAAACACGTCATCGGGAATGCGCGTGTCGGAAAACGGCAATTCGTCCGTGTCAGGCTGCAGGCGTGCGACCATGGATATTGTCCTTCTGTCTGGTATGGGCGTCATCAATGGTGTTGTGCGCGAACTTCAACGCTGCATCCGGCGTGATGCCGGCAAGCAGACCGACGGCATAAAGGGCATATTCATTATCGATCAGCAGACGCGGTTTCTTCGGGCGCAGGGCGTGGGGCTCGGCGCCATCGAACAGAACGGCATCCAGGATCTCGCCGGGGGTTTCGCCATGCACCAGCACGCCGCCGGTCCCGATGACGGTGCCGATCTGTGTCAGGTCCTTGCCGTACTGAACCGTGACCGGCCCGGTGACGGACTGTTTGACCTCGATCCGGCCGGCATGGCGGATCATGGCACGGGTCACGGCCGTTCGCGCCAGCGCGGTATCGAAACGCTTTTCGTCATCCGTTTCCGGCAGCCGTTCGACGTCAGCTTCAATCATCTGCAGAAATGTATCGACGGCTTCTGACGTCAACCCGTTGGCGCCGGCAAAGCGATCCGTGCCGACCGTCTCGACGATGGTACGTGCATTGTGCCGCATGCCCAGGTCGCCCTCGACCGTCCGTTTGGCATAGGGTTCTGGCAGTCCGTACTGAAGAATACCGCCTTCGCTGGGCAAGCCTTCGGCGATGGAATGGATGTCCGTGGTGGCACCGCCGACATCCACCACCACCAACGGCCCCCAGCCCGGATAGGTATCGCTGCCTTCTGCCAGCAGCCGTGCACCGTCCATCACGGCGGCGGGGGTAGGCATCAGCACGGCGTCAAAACGGGCCTGTGCCTTGTCGATCCCCTTGGCGTGTACGATGCGTTCGATGAAGACGTCGCGGATGGCAGCCCGGGCCGGCTCCACATCAAGCACATTGAACTCCGGCATGACGTTGCCGCAGACCCGGGCATCGATGCCGGCGCGCTGCAAGGTTTGCTGAACGTCTTCGGCACAGACCCGGTTTCCGGCAATGATGACGGGACACGCAAGGCCTGCCGCCGCCAGCTTATCCGCATTCCAGCGGATCGTTTCTTCGTTGCCGCCGTCGGTCCCGCCTGCCAGCAACAGAATGTCCGGTGCCTGTTCGGCAATCGTGCTTGCATCCTTGTCCGTCAGTTTATAGGCGTGCGCCCCGATCAGCTTGGCGCCGGCACCGAGAGCGGCCAGCCGTGCCGCTTCGGCGGTCAGTTCACGGACCAGGCCGACGGTGATCATGGCAAGCCCCCCGGCAGCACTGGAAGACGCAAGCCGGTGCGTGAAATCAGGAAGGCTGCCGAGCCTGTCTTCAAGGTCTCCCAGCGCGGCGTCCAGGCCGATATTGACGTCGCTTGTCACCGTCGACGGTCCCTGACCGGCGCCCAGGATTATCCCGGCATCCAGATCAATGGCACGCAACTTCGTATAGGTGCTTCCGAAGTCAATCAGAAGAGCCGTCTCGGATGTCATGCCGCTGCGCCTTCTGCCTTTTCTTTCAGGTCTTCATCGAGCATGCGGACGACATCCGGGGTGCGGGTGCCGGGCGGAAAGGCGCGATTGAAACCCATATCCATGTACCGGGCTTCAACATCGTCCCAGCTCTGTTTGCCGACCACCAGATTGCCGCCGACATAGAGCAGGATGTTCTCCAGTCCTGCCTCGATACACATGTCCCGGAAATGGCGGCAGTCCAGTTCACCTTGTCCGTAAAGCGAAGATACAAGGATCGCATCGGCGGCGGTTTCCACAGCGGCCTTGATGAAGTCCTCGGCAGGTGTCAGCGCCCCCAGGGCAACGACCTTGAAGCCTTCTTTTTCAAGCGCCATGGACAGGATGCGGTTCCCGACAATGTGCGTATCGGCACCGATAACGCCGGTGATCAGCGTCAGTCTGCTGCGCTGTTCGGGGATCAATGTCATATTGCCGTTTCCTCGTCCTCTTCGTTCTGGGAGAGCATGTCGCGCATGGCCTGCTCGATCTGACGGGCGGTCTCCCGGTATCGGTCAAGTTTTGACAGTGCCACCTGCATGGGCATACGCGCGGCGGGTGCGTGCAGGGACAATCCGGCGACGACCCGGCCTTTGGCGTCGAAGACAGGTACCGCAATGCCGATCAGACCCAGTGTGTTTTCCTCGTTGTTGCGGGCATAGCCGACGCGGCGGATTAGCTTGAACTCCAGTTCAAGCGCTTTTGGGTCTGTGATGGTGTTTTCGGTAAAGCGTTCCAGCGGCACGGCATTGAGAATCCGCCGCCGGCTTCGGGTCGGCATGTGTGCGACCAGCAGTTTGCCGATCGCCGTGGCATGCAGGGACACATGCGAACCGATCCCGATTTGCAGACGCAGCGGCCAGGAGCATTCGACACGGTCGATGTAGACAACGCTGTCACGTTCCATGACGCCGAGATTGCAGGTTTCACCGATGTCGTGGACCAACCGGCTGAGGATCGAGCGCACAGGCGAGGCGTGCATGAAAGCCGACAGCGCATCGGTGGCCAGTGCCATCAGATTGGGGCCGACCAGATACTTGTCGCCGTCCGGCGCCCGCGTGATCAGCAGGGTTTCTTCAAGCTGTTTGACGACCCGAAAGACCGTCGGCCGGGGTAAACCGGTTCGTTCTGCAATATCATTCAGACTGGGTGGCTTGCTGGACGTCAGAATGGTCGAAAGCACGGTCATGCCCTTGCCCAGAGCCGAGCTCGTATCCGGCGGAATGATATGTGAAAGCGGTGCGCCGTCCGGCATGTGATCCTCCCAAATCAAAGCAGCGGTGGCTAAAGCTAATCAGTAAACCGGCGTTTCTACAATTAAACAGATGAAATTGTCTCGTTTATCATATTATTGAACTAAAAATACGGGAGTTGAAGCATCGTCGTGTATGGGACAGCATGTCGACACTTGCCGGAGGAACAGCCATTCCCGTCCCTGATCATCAAGACAAGAGCTTCTGGTCCTTATTCTTCATGGGTGCTCGAGATGCTTGCAGTCTGCCCGCCTTCATGGTGGCAGCAAGCATGCTTGGCTATGGAGCCATGGTGCATTCGGCGGGACTGGGCCTTGGTATCGCCATCGTATCGACACTGGGGATTTGGGGCCTGCCCGGGCAGGTCGCGTTCATCGAATACATGCTGCTGGGGGCGCCCCTGGCCTCGATGATGATCGGGGTCTCGCTGGCGAACATGCGGTTCCTGCCGATGACGTTGTCGCTTGTGCCGATGTTCAAGGGATCGAAAAGCGGGTGGCGCTGGCGATATTTGTGGGCCCAGTTCATGTCGGTGAATACCTGGATCGGTATGTTGCGCAGAGCGCCGGAACTGGACCCGGATCAGCGGGCGGCGTTCTACACCGGATTTTCCGTTGTGTGCATGCTGGCCGGCGCCGTCGGTGTGACGGCAGGATTCGTTCTGGCTGAAGCCATGCCGTTTTATGTCACCGTGACGCTTGTGTTTCTAAACCCGCTATACTTTGCATTCATATTTGCCGCGATGCGGGTACGCTCGTGTCTGTTGGCCTTTGCCGCAGGCGCGATTGCCGGACCGTTGATCTATCTGCTGACCCCGGAATGGAGCCTGCCGATCGCGGGAATTCTGGCCGGGACGGTCGGGTTCTACGCCGACCAGTTTCTGAGGCAAAACGAATGAGTGGCGGCGTTAACATGCCATCAGAGATGATCTGGGGATTGCTGCTTCTGGCGATTGCCGCGACATATTTGTGGCGCGGTCTCGGTACGGTCATTGCCGCGCGAATTGACCCTGAAAGCAGACTGTTCCAGTGGATTGCCTGTGTCGCTTACGGGCTGCTGGCGGCACTGATTTCCAGGATCGTGTTTCTGCCGGTCGGTATCCTTGAAAAGACCGAACTGGTTGACCGTCTGGGCGGTGTTGTGATCGGATTTATCGTGTTCCTGATCTTCAAAAGGCATATCGGTGTCGGCACCTTGACCGCGGCCGGTGTGTTCATGGCACTGGTGTGGTCACGCGGGCAGGGGTTGTTCTGATCATGTGGATGCGTCTTTTCTCGGCTGTATTGATGATCGGTGTGCTGTTACCGATCGAGGCAGATGCGCAAACATCGTGCAATGCGCCCGAACCGGTGTGCCGTGCGGCTGGAAACGTTGTCAAAATCTCTTCGTTTGAACCGGTCGGCAGCGCGGTCATCATGGGTAACGGTATACTTGTGACAAACCGTCACATGATCGCTGACAACGCTGGCGCCGACGTGACATTATCTGACGGCAGCACGCTCATGGCGTCGGTCATTCCGACCTCATTTCCCGGCGATCTGATCCAGCTCTCTGCCCCCGGCATCATCGAGCCGCCCCTGGAGCTTAACGAGAACGTAACGCCGGAAACCGAATTGTATGTGATCGGTTTTGATGTCGGTCGGCAGGCAATACGGGTTTACCGGCCAGGCAAACTGATTTCACCGCGTGCCGATACACCGTTGGCCCGGCTGCATCATGACGGTCGGTCCCTGCCTGGAAATTCCGGTGGTGCGCTGGTGGATGCGGAGGGCCGTCTGGTCGGTATTGTCGCATCCGGTGGTGAAGGGCGTAATGAAGCGATTGCCGTCTCACAGCTTGCACGGCTTCGCGCAATGTCAGGAGACGACAAGGTTCAGGAATCGCTGCTGATCGGGCGCGCCTATTATCGGTGTGTTGAGCGGCTGGATGAAATCCGTAGCCAGACGGGTCCTTTGGCCAGCGAAGATGCCATTGAAATCCAGGATGCCTGCCTTGCCACATCCAACCGGCAACTTATGGACAATGCGGGCAAGGTCTTCGGGACCCGGCGTGACCTGGACCGGGCGCTGACCATGCTTGAAGCATCCTACCGGATGGACCCAAACGCACCGAACGCGCTGATCTCCCTGGCCATTACCTATCATATTGCCGGACGCTTCGCCGACGAAATTCCTATCCTCTATCAAGGGTTGGCGCTGATGCCGGCCGAGCCGCAGATCCTGCGCCTTGCCCTACAGGCCGGTATTTGGGGCGGGGATCAGTCCCTCGCCGACAGGGCCATGCGGCAGATCGAAAACGTGCTGCCGCAAATGGCGCCCGCGGCGCGGCGCTTCTATGACGATCGGCCACCGGCGCCGCAACGCCGTCCCTGAAGAGATGTGAGCCGATACCTCAGGGGCAAAGTCAGGGGCCGTCCGACGGGTCGGGTATCCATCCGTAACGGGTCAGCCGGGGGCCGTCCAGCAGCCGCGCACGTTTCAAAATCCATTCGCGGAGTTCCGGTCCGTGCCAGTCCGGGTAATGCGCCAGCGCCCGAACAGCCAGAGCGGTGATCCGCGGGACGGCGAAGCTCGATCCGGATGCCTTGCCGGGGGCACCCCGATGGTCCGTCACGGGTATGCGTTCCCCCGGCGTCATGATATCGACGTGCTGTGTGCCCCAGTTCGATCCCTGGGCCAGTCTGCCGTCGACCTCCGACGAGGTCACGACGATGGTGTTGGGAAGATCGCTCGCTGCCGGGTAGACGGGACTGGTATCGATGTTCCTGCCGTTGTTGCCCGCGGAGATGATGAACAGCATGCGTGGATGGCGTTTCGCCGCGTCGGTAAAGGCCTGCCATTCTTCGGCATCGTTCGACCCCATGGCCAGGTTGACGATGCGGACATCCCGCTCGGCCAGCCATGCAACGGCATCGGCCATCCTTGACATGTCAGGGCGCGGGTAGCGCACCGGCAGGACACGGGCCATCGGGGCTTCCCGTATCAGGACGCTCATCACCGCGCTGCCGTGATGCAGGGGGAAAAAGGGTGAGCGGCCGGTATCGACATCATAGGGAAGGTCATCACCGTCCCAGTAATCGCGCCCGATCAGAGTGCCGTCAGCCATGCGGGCCAGCCGCTCGTAGAATGGTGAAAGCGTATAATTCACGCCGCTGTCGATCAGCCCGACGCTGATGCCGCCGGGATCGTCACCCACGGGCGCCGGCGGGTTCAGGGGAATGTCGTCCCGTACCGTCAACAGATCGTTCTGATAGACACGTATTGCCTCCGCCCGTCCCTGATCGTCATAAACGATTTCACGGGCTTCGGTGATCCGGCAGGCATCATCGGTGGAAAGACTGTTGAGCGGCTTAGCATCCGACAACGCCAATGAGATCCGCCGCAAGCGGTTCCCCGGGAACAGGGCATTGATTTCGAGAAGCCGTCCATCCGCGAGCAGCAAAACCGTCCTGGCGCGGCCGGGGGTGCCGGCAAAGGTATCTATGTCATGCTCAACGATGCGTAGTCCGGGTGCTGCCTGACGGAATCGCTGCGGGTCGGTAAACGGTGCTTCGCAGGCAACGCTCAGGAACGGCCTGAACGTGCCGGCCTGTATTTCCGACCTCGCGGGGGTGGTGGTAAGGGCGAACAGTGAAAACAGGACGACGGCACACCCGGCGCAGACATGC
The DNA here is from genome assembly GCA_965227245.1 of Rhodospirillales bacterium. GTDB lineage: Bacteria > Pseudomonadota > Alphaproteobacteria > Rhodospirillales > Casp-alpha2 > UBA4479. The sequence goes on from OZ245728.1 coordinate 1,912,214, forward strand.
CAAAACGGTCTATGAAGTCTCTCGGTCTCGCTTCGCATCACGACTCCAAGGTGCGCTGCCGTGATTAAGACGTCAATTCAGATGATGCGGGAAAAAATGACAAGGCATACGGTCAGGCGCGGCTTGCTTTTGCCCATCAGAGCAATGGCATGATCAATAAAATCATCGGCAAAGCCAAAAATACTCTAGGTTGTTGTTTGTGAAAGAGGTTATTTAAGGCGGCAGGTTTTGAAGGAAGTCATGTGACGCCGACACGTTTTGATATCTATATCCGTCAGGGGGGACGTTGGCGGCGATATGAGACACTTGAAGGTGTCAACAAGGACGCAGCCATTCTCCGCTCTGCCGAGCTCGATGGGATTGGCAGCTACGATGGCGTGCGTGCCATGGCCGTTGTCGAATACGGTTCAGGGCGGCCCCTCTGGAAACACTGGCCTGGATCAGTCCGCACCTGAATAAGACGGCGGCGGTCAAACAGCAGATGAAATCCTCCGTCAGTGCAGCGGAGAGAGCGGTAGCCGCCCGTTCCGGCGAGGCGCCATCCTTTGATGATGCGGAACCGGTGGTGGTCCAATCCTTTGTCGATGCGGAAGGACATGCGACGGCCCCGTCCAGTCCGGTCGAAATCCCGGACATCATCAAGCAGGGTTCGAACGTCGCAGACGGGCCAAGTAATTTTCGTGCCGCCATGAAGGTTCTGGGGGCCGGGTGCATCGCTCTTGGCCTGACGGCCGTTCTGTTTGTGCCGATTTCATCCATGCTGCGGAACATCGGTCCAATGATCGGTCTCGCAGGGGCCGGTATCCAAAACGCGATTTTTGCGACAACGGTGCTGGTCTTCATTTTGTCAGCGGCAGTTCTGATGTACCGGGTCTATCGGGAATTTCAGACCCTTGCCGATCAGTTCGCAGACTATGAACCGCCGTCGCCAACGCCGCCGTCGGCTTCGTCACTGCGACGGAGGGAGCCTGAAATCGACCTCCCACGCCGGCCAATGAGCGAAGCAACGCGATCACCAGCGGATGATGAGGCCGCAGGTGTTGACCCGGACACTGAAAGTGAAAATGACGGCAAAACGTTGGCCGGGGCGGATGACGACGCGAACAAGGCACCCGCCGGCGGCCTGACACATCAGATGCGTCATACCGTTCTGAAGTTCCTGGCGAACGCCCTGGCGGTGATCAAGGATGAAGTCCCGCAGATGAATCAGCATGTCAATTTCGGGTTGAACCTGTTTGGTGCCGGGGCGGCGGAAAGATACGGCGAGCATGCCGGGCTGAAGCGGGTGCAATCCTTCGTCCTGGTCCGAGAAGTTATCGGTGCGCTCGGAAATTCCGAAGAACGCGTTAATGCGTTCTGTCGTAATTATGAAGAATACCGTGCCCAGGAACGGTTCCGTCTGATGATCAATGCCGGCCGCGCTACTATGGAAAAAAGCATTAACGGAGATACGGCACCGTTCGAGAACTTCACCGATGTGGTCAAGATGTGGACGTCGGACTCCGCTGCCCGTGCACAGGCGCAGGGCATCGTCTGCATCATGTTCACCGATCTGGTCGGATCGACCCAGATGACCCATGAACGCGGGGATTACGGTGCTCAGGAAATTGTTCGTGTCCACAACGCTATCGTCCGTACGGCACTGGCCGGACATCACGGGCGCGAGGTCAAGCACACCGGCGACGGGATCATGGCGAGCTTCACATCCGCGGCCAATGCCGTTCGTGCCGGGATGCAGATCAGGGAAGCCCTGACGGAACACAACAGCGGCGACGAGCAGCTTCAGGTCCGGGTGCGCATGGGGCTCAATGCCGGCGAGGCGGTTCAGGAAGAAGACGATTTCTTCGGCACGACTGTACAGCTTTCAGCGCGTGTCTGCGACAAGGCCGCCGAAGGTGAAATTTTTGTCACGGATAATGTGCGTGAGCTGTCAAAGGGTCAGGGTCTGGTTTTTGAAGATGCCGGCAAGTTTGAGATGAAGGGCATACCGGAACCGGTGACGTTGTATCGTGTCGGCTGGACGGTCGATTGACTTAAGCCAATCGCTTCACTGCCAGATCGGATATTGCCGTATCCTGCACACCGCAACCGGTCAGATCGCAGACGGTTGTCTGATCCGCGCTTTCGCGGCCCGGATTCTTGCCGCCGGTGATGAAGCCCAGTTCTATCGGTGTCCCCGAATAACCTGTAACTATGGCGCAGCGAAGTTCACCGCTGTTCTCGCACTGTGCGGGGCTGTCGCAGACCACAAGATCGGCCACATGCAAGATCGCCGGATCAAGTTCGTTCTTGCCCGGTGCGTCCGAGCCCATGGCGGTGATGTGTGTGCCCGGCTGGACTGCACCCGCCCCGAACAAAGGTGATGTTGCCGGGGTCGTCGTGACGATGACGTTGCTGGCGGCGACCAGTTCATCGGCATCGTGCATGACGGTGATGTCGAATGGGTATTCATCTGCCACCGCTTGCGCTTTTACCGGGTCCCGGCCCCAGATACGGGTCTCTGAGATATCACAAACAAGGTTCAAGGCCTCCAGTTGCAGGCGCGCCTGTATGCCGGTGCCGATGATGCCGGCGCGTACAGGCCCTCTGGGTGCCAGATGCCGGGCCGCAACCGCACCTGCGGCGGCGGTCCGAAGGTCGGTCAGATACCCATTGTCCAGCAAGACCGCCCGTACACGTCCGGTCGTGGCATCGAGTACCGTCATCATGCCGCCAAGCGACGGCAGACCCCGTTTTGGATTATTGAAAAAGCCGGTGCTCATTTTGATGCAGAAACCCTCGAAGCCCTCGACATAGGCGGTCTTGATATCGACCTCGCCATGCTTTTCGGGGATATCCAGCCTGAGGACTGGGGGCATGATGGCTTTGCCTGTGCTCAGGGCGGTGAAGGCATCAGCGATGCTATCAATGATATCTATATCGAGCGTTACCGCATCACGGATCGCGGCTTCATCGAAAACGAGAGGGGGCGTCTCTGCCGTCATGCTGTTACCCGACGATGTCCAGAAACCGCTGCATGTCCACATTACACCCGCTGATGATGATCGCGGTGGGGCCGGGATCAAGCGGCAGACGGCCCGAGAGCAAGGCGCCGACACCCACCGCACCGCCGCCTTCGGCGACAATCCTGTCTTCGAGGAAAAGTGTTTTCATGGCCGCTGCGATTTCGGCTTCGCTGAGTCGCAGGGTATCGTCGATATGGCGTTGGGTCGTGTCGAACGTATAGGCATTGTCGAGTCCGATGCCGCCGCCAAGGCTATCGGCGAGGCTTTCGGTTTCTTCGACCGGAACCGGTTGGCCGGCGTTCAGGCTGTCGATCATGGCGGCACCGTTTTCCATGGTGATCCCTGATAGCCGTGCTGACGGCTTCATGGATTTGACCGCTGTCGCGATGCCGCAGAACAGACCGCCGCCCGACAGCGGCACGATGACGTTGGCAACGTCCGGCATGTCTTCAAGGATTTCAAGACCGATGGTGCCCTGTCCGGCGATGACGTGCGGGTCATCGAAGGGATGGACATAGGTCAGGCCGTCGCGTTCGATCCGCCGCATCGCTTCCACTTCGGCATCATCCTGGGAGCGGCCGGTGATCACGACTTCGGCACCAAGGGCGCGGATGGCATCGATCTTCACCGCGGGAACAAGCTCCGACATGTAGACGCAGCAGGTGATGCCGAGTGCCCTGGCCGCATAGGCGACCCCGCGTCCGTGATTGCCGGTCGATACCGCAATCACGCCACGGGCTCGTTTGTCATGGCTTAAGCTGAGCAATGCATTGGTCGCCCCCCGGAGCTTGAAAGCCCCCGTATCCTGCATGGTTTCCAGTTTGAGCCGGACGGGGTGCCCGAACTGTTCGCTCAGATAAGGCGACAGACGAAGCGGGGTTCGGGTGACATGCCCGGCGATCCGGTGCGCAGCGTCGCGGATATCACTCAGCGTGACGGGTCGGCGGGCATGCACATCCTGGCCGGACATTCACTCTGGCCAGGTCTCGGCGATGACGGCAGCGCAATCGCCCCGGTTGATAAGCCCCGGGACATGACGGCAGACAATCAGCCCGCGGTGCTCGGCGATCAAAGGTGTCGGTGTGCGGTCAGGGTCTTCCAGATAGTGCACACGGGCGATGACGTCGCCGGGCTCCACGCGCTCGCCCAGATCCTTGCAGATTTCAAAAAGCCCCTCGGTCCGTGCGCTGACGAAGCATCTGCCGGTGGGGGTGTGGATCAGTCTTGACGGGGCCGGGATATCGGGTGTGCCGTCGACGACACCTGCATGCTTGAGGATGTTCATCACACCCCGCTCGGCAACGGCGATGGTCTCCACTGTTGATGATGCCGCGCCGCCCAGTTCGGTGGAGACGAAAACCTTCCCCGCCTCCTCGACCACGGTATCGATCATGCCCACCGCATCCAGTTCGGTCAGGATCATGCCGTAGGGTGCGCCGAACGCCTTGAGCGCCGCCAGGGTGTCGGCCATCTGTTTTTGATCGGGCAGATCGTGAATGATGCTCATCGGCAGCAGGTTCATGGAACGGCCGCCGGCGTGGATGTCGACCACCACATCGGCTCGGGCAATCAGGCGTGTGGTGACGAAATGCGCGATCATGTCGGTGATGCTGCCGCGGGCGTCGCCGGGGAAAGCCCTGTTCATGTTGCCGCCGTCGATGGGGGATGTGCGTGCCCCGGCACGGAACGCCGGCAGGTTCAATGCCGGGACAATGATGACCCGGCCCTGAACATTTTCGGCCTTCAGGCTGGCCCGCAGCTTGCTGAGGGCGATCGGCCCTTCGTATTCGTCACCGTGATTGGCGCCGGTGAACAGGACCGTCGGACCGGTGCCGTTCTTGATGACGGTGACGGGCAGGGGAATCGATCCCCATGACGACTCGTCGCGCGACCATGGAATGGTCAGTACGCCGTTCTGTTTCCCATTGGCATCGAAATCGATGTCACAGGATATTTTTGAAAATTCTTCATCGCTCATGGCAGGAGTGTGAGCGATGCCCTCCGGGCTTTCAAGGGGAACGGCCGTGCATCCTTCGAGACACGGCTTAGCCGTTCCTCAGCATGAGGTGTTTAACCGATATACCTCATCCTGAGGGGCCCGAAGGCCGTCTCGAAGGATTGCCGAATTAGTAGCCGATGGCGCAGCCGTCTTTCCGGGGTTCGGAACCGCCGGTCAGGATGCCGCGTTCCCAGTCGATCCAGATCGCCTGCGAACCGCCGATGGGTTTAGGCGGCGCAACACGGCGGTGGCCCATTTTTTCCAGCGCAGCGACGGTTTCAGCCGGTACGGTACCTTCCATTTCCACGTCCATGGTATTGGCGATCGGGAAGATGCGCGGGGCATCCATGGCTTCCTGGATATCCATGCCGAAATCCAGCAGTTTGGTGAGGAACTGCATATGGCCGAAGGACTGATACTGCCCCCCCATGACACCGAACGGCATGACGGCCTTGCCTTCCTTGCCGAGCATGCCCGGAATGATCGTATGCAGCGGCCGCTTGTCCGGTGCGATGCAGTTCAGATGACCCTGCTCCAGGGTGAAGCCCTGGCCGCGGTTGGTCAGCATAACGCCGGACTTGGGCGCCATCAGGCCGGTGCCGAATGCCGAGAACAGCGTATTGATAAAACTGCACGCGTTGCGATCCTTGTCGACCACCGAAATGTAGACCGTGCTTTCATTGGTCGGCGCGGAGACCGGCGGCAGCGGATTCAGGGCTTTTTCCGGATCGAAGTGTGACGCCAGTTCGCGGGCATGTTCGTCGGACAGCAGCCAGTCGACGGGAACATCGGACTTGTTCATGTCGGCGACATAAATATTCCGGTCCTGATAGGTCAGGCGGCCAAATTCGATTTCCATGTGCAGACGCTCGACGGACATTGGATCGATGCCGTCCGTCGGCACGTCCTTGAGCATGTTCAGCATCATCAGGGCAACGATTCCCTGGCCGTTCGGTGGGCATTCATAGACGTCATAGCCGCGATAATTGGTCGATATCGCGTCGACGTATTCCCCCTTGGCGTTCTTGAAGTCTTCAAGCGTGTGCAGGCCGCCGTGGGATTGCAGGAACGACACGATATCCTCGGCGACGTCGCCGGTGTAGAACGCATCACGGCCGTGCTCGGCGATCTTCTGCAACGTAGCCGCCAGTTCCGGTTGGTGATGCATTTCACCGACACCGGGCATCTTGCCGTTCGGCATGAATACGCGCGTCGAATTGGGACAGCCCTTGAGCAATGCCTCACTGCTGGCGAAATCTTCGGAAACGCGGGATGAAATTGGATAGCCGTCGCGGGCGTATTCGATGGCAGGCTGTAAAAGTTCGCCCAGTTCCATCGTGCCGTGGTTTTTGACAAGGGTTTCCCAGGCATCGATCACGCCCGGCACGATGACGGCGTGCGGCGTTTGACGTTCAATCGTGGTGATTCCTTTTTCGGCGTACCATTCCGGCGTCGCTGCCGCAGGGGCGCGGCCAGAGCCGTTGAAGGTGACCATATCCTTGATTGATCCTTCCGGCGCATACATGCAGAAATTGTCTCCGCCGATCCCGGTGGATTCCGGTTCGACGACGCACTGCACGGCACAGGCAGCAACGGCGGCATCCATGGCATTCCCGCCACGACGCAGAATGTCGAGTGCGACGGCACTTGAAATCGACGAAGATGTTGCGACCATGCCATGTTTGCCTACCGCCGGTGAGCGGCCGGGTTTTTCCAGATCACGCATAGGATTCCTTTCAGCTGATTATCTCAGACGTATTATTCTGAATTATATTCTGAACATTAGATTGATCGGCCAGCATGGAATTACAATCTCTTCTTAAGAGCAAACACAAAACCAAAATTTTGTGACGCTCTTTGCTGGATCGATTGACATGCATCGGCTAATCTTTTGTCAACTGCGCTGGCAGATTTTCCGGTTTTGCCACACAGGGTGCCTGAAAAAGGCAAACCTCATCAGGGAGTTAGATAATAATGAAACGTTCGTTCATCGGCCTTGCGGCTGCTGTTACAACCGGGCTGGCACTGGTTGCCGGTCCTGTTTCCGCTGAAATTCCGTGCTCGACCGCGAAACTGGTTGTGCCATGGAATCCCGGCGGTGATACCGACCTTGTATTCCAGGTTGTGTCTCGTGCCATCAACGAAACCGACTTCAAACCCAAATTGCAGATCGTTCACATTTCCGGCCAGAGCGGCAACAAAGCGGCCAAGGAAGTCAAAGGCTCCAAGCCGGATGGTTGCACCATGATGGCGATCCACGAAAGCCAGATCACGACCTATCTCGCAGGCCGTGTCGACTTCACGTGGGATGCCTTCGATCCTGTTGCGCTTCTGACTTATACGCCGTCTGTTCTGGGTGCCAGCTCGAAGGTGCCGTTTGACGATATGAAATCTCTCGTCGATTACGCGAAAAAGAACCCGGGCAAGCTCGGCGTTGGTGTGACGACCGGCTCGACCAGCCAGTTCTTCAACCTCGTGATCGAAGACGAGACCGGGACCGAGTTCAAATACATCCCCTATGAAGGAACGCGTGAACGTCTGACCGCCGTTCTGTCGAACAACGTCGACGTTGGCGAAATGAACATTCTGACGGCGAAGAAGTACATTCAGGAAGGCTCCATGAAGGCATTGGGGATCGCCACCGACAAACGCGACCCGCTGATGCCGGAGCTGCCGACCATGAAGGAACAGGGTGTCAATGTGATCTATGGTCTGAACCGTGGCGTCGTCATGCCGAAGGGGACGCCGGCGGATGTGATCAAACATTATGAAGCTGCCTTCAAGAAGGCGATGACCGACCCGGCCGTGGTCAAGCACATGGACGAGGCCGGCACCTGGATCGTCTACAAAGACAGTGCGGAATATAAGAAGTTTTTCGAGGAGTCCTTCGCACAGCATCTGAAGGTCGCCAAGAAGATCGGCATGTTCAAAGGCTGATCAGACCATTTACCGGCTCCGCCAGTAGGCGGGGCCGGTTCTTTATATAGATTATTCTTGGGAACTGGTTTTTAGACATGCGCAGAATCAGTGCCGATGTCGTCATCGCATTGCTGCTGTTGATTCTCTGCAGTGGCCTATACGTCGACACACATTTTTATGAAACCGTGCCGGGCGCGATTATCGGTGCGAAAATCTGGCCGCGCGTGGTGACGTTTTTTCTGGGCGGACTGGCCGTATTGTATCTCATCCAGTCGCTCAAGGCAGAACCTGCGGACGATGATGAAGCACGCGGTACGGTCGCCGAATGGTTCCAGGCCAATCGCAACGTCGTCGGGTGTTTCTTTCTGTACGGTATTTTTCTGATATCCCTGAAATGGCTCGGCATGCTGCTTGGCGGCATGCTGTTTGTCTTTGTGACCCTGACATTTTTAGGTGAGAGGAATACCAAAAGCCATCTTATGAATGCAGCCGTCGCCGTTGTCACAATCGGTTGTATGTGGGCAATCTTCACATTCGGTCTTGGGGTTATTCTGCCTCAGGGCGAAATCCTGCCACGCTGAGGGCCGGTACATGATTATCGAAAATATTGCCGGCGCCTTTGAGGCGGTCTTTCATTTCAAGAACCTGCTTTTGATGACATTGGGGGTGGCCGCCGGGCTGGTTACCGGCGCAATTCCAGGTTTCACCATTACCATGGCCGTGGTCCTGACACTGCCGTTCACTTTCGGGATGAGCCCTGTCGAAGGGATATCGACCATGATCGGCGTGTTCGTCGGCGGCCTGTCCGGCGGGTTGATGGCCGGGGTCCTCACGGGGATCCCGGGAACGCCCTCGTCCGTTGCCACAACCTTCGACGGCTATCCCATGACGCGGGCCGGACGGCCCGGACTGGCGCTTGGCCTTGGGGTGTGGTCGTCATTCTTTGGTGGCATGATCTCTGCCGTGTTTCTGATGCTCCTGGCACCGTCGCTGGCGAAAATCGGACTTGAGTTCGGGCCTTGGGATTATTTCGCGCTGGTGCTGTTCGCGCTGACCATCACGGCAAGCCTCGCCGGAGAGAATATGGTCAAAGGTGTGATTGCCGGCGGTGTCGGCCTGTTGATTACTGCCATCGGTGAAGATGAAATCAGCGGTGTCGCGCGCTTTACATTCGGGATGGAACCGCTGGAGCAGGGCTTCGACTTTCTGCCGGTACTGGTCGGGCTGTTCGCTTTCAGCCAGTTGCTCAGCGATCTGCGTGACAAGGTGCGTGCGCGACAGCCGATGGTCGTCAGCACGGTGGCGATTGCCATTGAGCATGTGCAAGCGGTCAAGGCAATCTTCCACCACTGGAAGACGCTGATCCGCTCTTCGCTGATCGGCATCTTCGTCGGCATTCTGCCGGGTGCGGGCGGCACCATTGCCAACATCCTGGCATATGATCAGGCCAAGAAAGCCTCCGACACACCTGAAAAATTCGGCACCGGAACACCGGAAGGGGTAATCGCGCCGGAATCCTCCAACAACGCGGTCGAGGGCGGTGCGCTGATTACCATGATGGCGCTTGGCATCCCGGGCGATATCGTCACAGCGGTGATGCTGGGCGCACTTCTAATTCACAATATCGCGCCAAGCCCGACGTTTATCACCACCGAACCGGTGCTTGCCTATTCGATCATGGTCGCTTTCGCGCTGTCGCTGTTCATCATGCTGGGGCTACAGGCGATCTGTCTGCGCATCTTCGTCACGGTGACGCGGGTGCCGATGTACCGGCTGGCGACAGTCATTCTGGCCTATTGTGCGATCGGGATATTCGCGCTCAACAATATCGTCTTTGACCTGTGGGTGCTGCTGGTCTTCGGCATCCTCGGCTATGCCATGCGCCGCTACGGGTTCCCGCTGGCGCCGATGATCCTTGGCGTGGTGCTGGGTGATAACGCCGAGATCAACCTGATCCGGGCACTGGCGACGGACGATAATCTGATGATCTTCTTCATGCGCCCCTGGTCGCTGTTCTTCCTGATGATTGCGGCGTTTTCCGTGGCCTTTCCATGGTTCCAGAAATATCGCGGCAAGAAGAAATGGACGCTGTTTTTCTCGCCGCTTCTTGCACTATCGTTATCGATACCAATGTTCATGATGGGGGGCGAGGTTCGTCCTATCATCGCCTGCGGCCTGATCGGTATCGGATTATTCCTGCTTTATCGACGTCACCGTGGTGGTTGGGAATTGAAACCGGTTGGTGCCGATGAACACCAACTCAGAGAAAGTTGAGGGAACATGCTTGAGTGGGGAGACGATATTTTCACGGCGATCAAGGAAGCCGGTGTCGGCCAGGTCGCCTATGTGCCGGATGCCGGACACAAACGACTGATCAATGCCTGCATCGCCGACAATGACATAAAGGCCGTGTCGCTCACCACCGAGGAAGAAGGCGTGGCGGTCACCGCCGGTGCCTGGCTTGGCGGTGAAAAGTGCGTGATGCTGATGCAATCATCCGGGGTTGGCAACTGCATCAACATGTTGTCGCTGATTGAAACCTGCCGGTTCCCGTTTGCCGCATTTGTGACGATGCGCGGCCAGTGGCATGAATTCAATCCATGGCAAATGCCTATGGGTACGACCACCAAGCAGGCACTGGAAACGGCGGGCTGTCTTGTGGATGAAGTCGAAGATCCGGCCGATGTCGGCGCCAAGGCGGCGGCAACACTGCACAAGGCATTCGTCGGACAGCAGTCCGCGGTGCTGCTGTTGAGCCAGCGTCTTGTCCCCATCAAAACTTTCGGCAAGTGAGGAGAGAACCATGAGTGACCGTGCAGAGAGTTTTCCCCTTCACCGCCGCGAGGTCGCCAAGACTCTGCTGGGTGCCCGCGACGATACCCTGATCGTGACCGGTCTGGGCTCCACCAACTGGGATTTCACTGCCGCCGGCGATTGTGCGCGGATATTTCCGCTTTGGGGCGCCATGGGCGGTGCCGTGCCCACCGGGCTTGGTCTTGCCCTGGCGCAACCGAAGAAGCGCGTGCTGGTCGCCACCGGTGACGGCGAAATGCTGATGGGTATCGGTTCGCTGGCAACCGTCGCCGTTCAGGCGCCCAAGAACCTCTCGATCTGCGTCTTTGATAACGAACGCTATGGAGAAACGGGGATGCAGGCCACGCACACGGCAAGCGTCGCCGATCTGTCGCTGACCGCACAGGGGCTAGGCATCAGAAATTCTGCCGTGATTACGAACGACACCGAACTGAAGGCGGATCTGGACAATATCGTCAATGCTGAAGGGCCGGTGTTTCGGGTCATCAAGGTTCGGGCCGAGCCGCTTGAATTCGTCCTGCCGTCGAAAGACGGTGTGCACCTCAAGAACCGCTTCCGGGCTGAACTTCTGGGGCCGGGCGCGGTTTAGAATTGCGCCATGCTTCGAGACGGCTTTTCAGGCCTCCTCGGCATGAAGATTGATTTTGATACCTCTTCCTGAGAAGCGACGCCGTCGCGTCTCGAAGGATTCCGTGCGCGTGCTGGATTCCCCGCATTTTTGCGCTAGCATACGCTGAATAAATTCAGGGAGGACACCATGAACGCTCAGGACATGAGCGCCGTCGAGGCGTGTATCCGCAATTATTTCGAAGCACTGTATACCGGTGATACCGACCTGCTGATGGGATCGGTCTTTCATCCCAACGCACATCTGTATGCCGCCAATATGGGCGGTGGTTTTGTCGACTGGCCGATGGATGACTTTAAAAAAGTTATCGAAAGCCGCCCGTCGCCCAAGGCCACCGGTGCGGAGCGCCGTGAGCGGATCGTCTCGATTGACGAGGCCGGGCCCGATACGGTGATGGTCAAGGTCGAGGTGCTGGTCGGTACCCGAGATTTCGTCGATTACCTGTCGCTGCTGAAACTGGACGGGAACTGGTGGATCATCTCCAAGACCTGCGTGATGATCAAGGATCATGCCGAACAACCGGCTGCCTGAACGAGTACCGAGGGAGAAACGTACATGAGCGATTTAAAGAAGTATCAGATGCTGATCGGCGGAGAATGGGTTGATTCATCAAACGGTGAGACATTCGAAAGCATGAACCCCTACACCGGCGAGAACTGGGCCGAATTCCCACGGGGAACGGCGGATGATGCCGATCGCGCGGTTCAGGCGGCCCGCAAGGCCTTCACCACGGGCGATTGGCCGAAGATGACGGCAACCCAGCGTGGCCATCTGCTCCGGAAGCTTGGTGACCTTATTTCGGCGCGTGCCGAGGAACTGGCGGCAACCGAAGTCCGCGACAACGGCAAGCTGATTGCGGAAATGGGATTGCAGGTCAAATACGTGCCGCAGTGGTATCATTATTTCGGCGGCCTTGCCGACAAGATCGAAGGTGCGGTGACGCCCATCGACAAGCCCGATCATTTTCACTTCACGCGCCATGAACCCCTGGGGGTCGTCTGCGCGATCACGCCTTGGAACTCGCCGCTTCTGCTGGCGGGCTGGAAGCTGGCCCCGGCACTGGCGGCAGGAAACACGATTGTCCTGAAACCGTCCGAGTTTACCTCTGCGTCGAGCATCGAATTCGCACGCCTGTTCGAGGAAGCGGGGTTCCCGCCCGGCGTCGTCAACGTCGTCACCGGCTATGGTCATGAAATCGGTGCCGCACTCACGGATCATCCGGGTGTCGACAAGATCACCTTCACCGGTGGTTCGGAAACCGGCCGGCGCGTCTATCAGGCCGGTGCATCCCAGTTCAAGCGGGTCTCGCTCGAGCTGGGCGGCAAGTCGCCGAACATCGTCTTTGACGACTGCGATATGGATAATGCCGTTAAGGGCGCCATTTCCGGCATCTTCGCCGCGACCGGGCAGACCTGTATCGCCGGTTCCAGGCTGCTGGTGCAGGAAAGCATCCACGACGAGTTCGTCGAAAAGCTGGTCGATATGGCCAAAACCGCACGCATGGGCGATCCGATGCTGATGGATACCCAGGTTGGTCCGGTCACGACAGTGCCGCAGTACGAGAAAATTCTCAGTTATCTTGATGTCGCCAAGGGGGAAGGCGCCGAGGTCAGGATGGGCGGCGGCAAGGCCGACGCCGGGAAGTATTTCGTGCAGCCGACCGTTTTTACCGGCGTGAACAACAAGATGCGGATTGCCCAGGAAGAAGTGTTCGGACCCGTGCTGTCGGTCATCCCGTTCAAGGACGATGAAGAGGCCATCGAGGTCGGCAATGACGTTATCTACGGTCTTGCTGCCGGTGTCTGGACGCAATCCATGCGCCGTGCCTTCACCATGTCCGAAAAACTTCGCGCCGGTTCGGTCTGGGTCAACACTTACCGAGCCGTCAGCTACATGGCGCCGTTCGGCGGTTACAAACAGTCGGGGCTTGGCCGGGAAAGCGGTCAGGAATCGATCAGGGAATTCATGCAGACCAAGTCGGTGTGGATGTCCTATGCCGAAGATGCGCCCAATCCGTTCATCATGAGATAACGGGAACATGAGCGATCCGAAAACGGTTCTGATCACCGGCGGCTCGCGCGGAATCGGCGCCGCCGTGGTGCAGCGGTTCGCAGCCGAGGGCTGGCGGGTGATCTTGACCTACGTCAGCAATGATGCGGCGGCGAATGAGATTGCATCCGAGACCGGAGCCCGTGCGATCAAGGGCGATGTGGGGTCGGAAGCGGATATTCTGGGCCTGTTCAGGACGCTGGACGATGAGGGCATCAGTCTTGATGCCCTGGTCAACAACGCCGGGATCACCGGCCCGAAACGCCGGCTCGAGGACGTCACGTGGGAGACGGTGACGGATGTTTTGCGCGTCAATGTGGCGGGCACCGTCGTGATGTGCCGCGAGGCCGTCCGGCGCATGTCGACGTCAAACGGCGGCAAGGGCGGGGCCATCGTCAATCTGTCGTCGACGGCAACCCTGCAGGGCAGCCCGAACCAGTGGGTCGACTATGCCGCCGGCAAGGGCGCCATTGATATACTAACCAAAGGACTGGCCCGCGAAGTCGGCGAGGAAGGCATTCGCGTCAACGCCGTCGCGCCGGGATATACGCTGACTGAGATGTCGATTGCCGGGCAGATCGCGACCCGTTTTGAAGAGTTCCGCCACGAAGTGCCGCTGGGCCGCATCGGCACGACCGAGGAAGTGGCGGCGGGTATCTACTGGCTGTGCTCGGACGAGTCCGCCTATGTCACCGGCAGCGTGATGCCGGTCGCCGGCGGACGGGTCTAGGCCTTCCTTTTACCCAGTGCTTCGAGACGCTCGTATTGCTCGCTCCACAGCATGAGGGGGGAAAGTTTACCTTATCCTGAGGAGCGCGAAGCGCGTCTCGAAGGATTGTGGCATCTGTGAGTTCGCCTAGGGCCGGAAATTCAGCATCGTCTGGATGAAGCGCTGCAGCACCGGCCGGATAGTGGCGGCCAGGTCTTCACGATACCCGTAGGGATAGGTCTCATCCATATAGGTGGCCCAGCTCAGCTCCAGCTGTACGGCATGGATGTTGTTCGCCGGGTCACCGTAATGCCGGGTGATGTGCCCGCCGATATAGCGGCCGTTCATCTTTGACGTGAAACCGGCGGCTTCGTTGGCGACGGCTTCGAGGTCATCCTGCAGGCGCGGCGCACAGCTTTTGCCGTTGTTGGTGCCGAGGTTGATGTCCCACAGCTTGCCCTCGAAATAGCGCGGCAGTTCGCTTTTGATCGAATGTGCATCCCACAGCAGGGCATAGCCGTGTTCTTCACGGATCGCCTCCAGCGTCGTCTTTAGCTTGGCGTGATAGGGAGCGTGGAAGCGTTCGCGCCGGGCATCGATTTCGGCATCGTCGGGTTCTTCGCCGGGATGATAGATCGGCTCGCGCTGCCCGGTGCGGAGAGGTACAAGGCCTTCGGTGTCCTGCCCCGGGTAGAGATTGATGTTTTCCTGCGGCCGGTTCAGATCGACACAGAACCGGCTGTGCGTTGCGCACAGCATGTGCGCGCCCATGGACGGGGCGAAATCATAAAGCATCGGGATGTGCCAGTCCGTATCCGGAACCTTCAATGCCGCTTCGGTCATGCGGGGTTTCAGGTCGTCAGGAATATGCGTGCCGGGATGCGGCGCACTGATCAGCAGCGGCGTGGTGCCGGGTGTGAAGTTGAAAATATCCATGGTGCTTTCAGTCGTTATTCGGCAGCATCCGCCTTGGCCGGTGCCGGTTTGTCATAGGGACGGTCGTGCTTCAGCGCTGGAATGCGCGACCTGGCCTGGGCAACCTCCGCGACATCGATTTCAGCGATGACAATGGCCTCGTCGTCTTCCGGTCCCTCGGCAATGATTTCACCCCACGGGTTGATGACCAGCGAATGCCCGTAGGTGCGGGCTTTGCCGTGCGTGCCGGACTGGCAGGTGGCGAAAACGAAGCTGCCGGTCTCGATCGCGCGGGCGCGCAGCAGAATATGCCAGTGCGCCTGACCGGTGCGGTGTGTGAAGGCCGCCGGGCAGGTCAGAAAATCTGCACCTGCCTTGGCGAGATCGCGGTAAAGGTGCGGGAACCGGACATCATAGCAGATCGAAAGCCCCATCCTGCCCCATGGTGTATCGGTGACGACGGCGCGTTCGCCGGGAGCCAGACTGGCGGATTCCCGGTAACGGTCATCGCCGCCCAGATCGACGTCGAACAGATGAATTTTCTCGTATGTGGCCCGGACAATCCCCTGATCATCGATCACATACTGGCGGTTATAGGCCCGCCCATCCGGAGCCGGGACGGTCAGCGAGCCGAGGTCGAACCAGACGCCAAGTTCTTGCGCCAGATTGGCAAACAGCGGCAATGCCGGATGGGCTTCTTCCGGCAATGGGCCGGTGTGAATGCCTTCGTTGTCCACGTGATAGCAGGAAAAGAATTCCGCAAACTGCAGCATGTTGGCGCCCTGGGCGGCGGCTTCTCGGGCCATGCCGGCGGCCCGTTCAAGTGTTGCCTGCATGTCTTCCTGCGCGGATGTCTGCACAAGGGCGATTTTGAATGTCTGGGTCATGTGATTTCTCCCGTTTGTTCAGGTTTACCGCGCATTGTCGCCGTGATCACGTATTTTCCATGCGGATGTGCCCGGACTTTTGAGCCGGGGCGCTGGATGCTATCTATATATGAATAAGAACCATGGGGAGAGTCACGAATGTCCGACACGTCATCGGATGGCAATATATACGAGTTGGGGCTGGACAAGAATTCGGCGAACTATCAGCCGCTCACTCCACTGTCTTATCTGGATTGGGCGGCTCGGGTGTTTCCGTCAAAGACGGCCGTGATCCACGGTCCAAGTCGCACCACATGGGCCGAATTCAATGAACGCTGCCGGCGTTTGGCGAGTGCACTGCTGAAACGGGGGATCGGTGCCGGTGATACGGTTTCCGTGATGTCGCCGAACGCACCGGCGATGCTGGAAGCGCATTACGGCGTGCCGATGGCCGGGGCTGTGTTGAACGCCCTGAATTACAGGCTCGATGCGGAAACCATCGCCTTTATCCTCAACCACGCGGAAACAAAGGTTTTGATCACGGACCGTGAGTTTTCCGACGTGATTCAGGACGCGGTAAAGATACTGGATAATCCGGACCTGCTGATCATTGACGTCGATGATCCATTGGCCACAGGCGGGCAGCTGTTCGGTGACCTGACCTATGAAGAATTCCTGGCCGAAGGTGATCCGGAACATGTCTGGCAGCCACCGGCGGATGAATGGCAGGCGATATGCCTGAATTACACGTCGGGAACAACGGGGAATCCCAAGGGTGTCGTCTATCATCATCGAGGCGCCTATCTGAACGCGATGGGTAATGCGCTGGTGTTCCGGCTTGGCCCGGAAAGCGTCTATCTGTGGACGCTGCCGATGTTTCACTGTAGCGGCTGGACCTATACCTGGGCAGTGACCGCGGTTGGCGGGACGCATGTCTGTCTCAGAAATGTCGATCCGGCGCAGATATTCCCATTGATCGCCGAACACCGGGTGACGCACATGTGCGGGGCGCCGATCGTCCTCAACATGCTGGTGCACGCCCCCGACACGGTGAAGCAGACTTTCGATCACACCATCGAGGTGGCCACAGGCGGCGCGGCGCCGCCGTCCACCGTGATCGCCCGTATGGCCGAGATGGGATTCAATGTCACGCACCTGTACGGCCTGACAGAAACCTACGGACCGTCGACGGTATGTGTGTTTCAGGACGAATGGGCCGATCTGCCTTTGGAGGAAAAAGCCTCGAAAATGGCCCGTCAGGGTGTGCGTTATCCAACCCAGTTTCACCAGACCGTCCGCGATCCCGAGACGCTGGCGCTGGTGCCGGAAGACGGCGAAACCATCGGCGAGATCATGTTCCAGTCCAACACCGTGATGCGGGGGTACCTCAAGAACCCGAAAGCCACGGAAGAAGCCTTCCGGGGCGGTTGGTATCATACCGGCGACCTCGCCGTGCAGCACGATGACGGCTATATCGAAATTAAGGATCGGGCCAAGGACATCATCATTTCCGGGGGTGAGAACATCTCGTCTCTGGAAATAGAGGAATGTCTGTACAAGCATCCGGGGGTGATGGAATGCGCGGTCGTCGCCATGCCGTCCGAGCAGTGGGGCGAAACCCCGGTGGCGTTCGTCAATCCGACGGCGGAAGCCGAAGGCGTGCTGGATGCAAAGGAACTGATCGATTTCTGCAAGGCGCACGTGGCCCGCTATAAAGCGCCGACCCGGATCGTCTTCGGCAACCTGCCGAAAACCTCAACCGGTAAAATACAGAAATTCGTGCTGCGGCAGCGGGCAGCCGACTTTTCAGAAACAAAGGATGAAGAATGAATACCATGATGTTGGACGGCAAGACGGTGCTGATTACCGGCGCGTCTTCGGGCCTTGGGCAGCACTTCGCAAAGGTGCTGTCGGTGGCAGGGGCGCGCGTCGCCGTCACCGCACGGCGGTGTGACAGGCTGGACAGGCTCGCCGCCGAGATCACCGATGCAGGGGGCACGGCGCTGGCCGTCGGCATGGATGTGACGGACCGGGGCAGTGTCACGGCGGCACTGGATGAAATCGCCGAACAGCTTGCCGTGCCGGACGTGCTGGTCAACAACGCCGGGGTTGCCACGGGGGCGGCGGTGCTGGATGTCACCGATGCCGACTGGCGCAAGGTGATCGATACCAATCTCGAAGGGGCCTGGATCGTGGCCCAGGAAACCGCACGCCGGATGAAAGACGCGGGTGGTGGCAACATCATCAACACCGCGTCGATCCTCGGTCTTCGCGTCTCCGCGGGGGTTGCGCCATATGCGATCTCGAAAGCGGCCGTGGTGCAGATGACCAAGGTGCTGGCGCTGGAACTGGCGCGTTATCAAATCAGGGTAAACGCGCTGGCGCCGGGCTATATCGAGACGGATTTGAACGAGGGGTATCTGAATTCCGATGCCGGTCAGACGATGATCAAACGCATCCCGATGCGCCGCTGCGGGCAGCTGCATGATCTGGACGGGCCGCTATTGTTGCTGGCGTCCGATGCGTCCAGCTACATGACCGGCGCAATTATTCCCGTCGACGGTGGGCATCTGGTGAATACGCTTTGAAAATTCTGATCTCATGATTGGAGACAGCCTTTCAGGCCTTCTCAGCATGGGGTCTCATAAAACTCCCGTATACTGAGGCGCGCAGCATCTCGACGCATGAGAGAAATGAGAGAAGGAAAACGCATGCCTTACGCAGACAATGACGGCGTGAAAATCTATTACGAGGAAACCGGGTCCGGCGCCCCGATCCTGTTCCTGCATGAATACGGTGGCGATAAAAGAAGCTGGGAACCGCAGGTCCGGCACTTTTCCCGCGATCATCGCTGCCTTGTCATGTGCTCGCGTGGCTATCCCCCTTCGGACGTGCCCGACGATGAAAATCTCTATGGTCAGGATGTCGCCATCGCCGATGCCTTAAAGGTGCTGGACGATGCCGGTCTTGCGGAAGCCACCGTGATCGGGCTGTCGATGGGGGCCTATACCGGGCTTCGGCTGGCGCTGCATCATCCCGACCGGGTGACGGCACTGGTCGCGGCCAGCGGCGGCGCCGGGTCGCCCAGGGAATCGATGAAAATCTTTCAACAGGAAGCCTACGCCAGATCGGAGGAATATCTGGCTGCCGGTAAAATGCTGGCCGAGCCGTTTGCCAATGGGCCGACGCGCACCCAGTTGAAGCGGAAGGACATTCGCGGCTGGGAGGAATTTCGTGACCAGCTGGCCGAACATCCCGCCATTGGCGCCGCGTACACGCTGCGCCGTGTGCAGGGTGGCCGACCGTCAATCTATGACTTCGAGGCGGCGTGCAATGCGTGTGCGGTGCCGACGCTTTTGATGGTCGGCGACGAGGACGATGTCTGCCTGGATGTGAACGTCTGGCTGAAGCGTGCCATGCCGACGGCGGGCCTGCGGGTGTTCCCGAAATCCGGGCATCTGATCAATCTCGAGGACCCGGCGACCTTCAATGCCGAAATCGATGATTTCCTGAAACAGACCCGCGCCGGGGTGTGGCCGGTGCGCGAAGCCTTTGACGGCAATTACGCCGGGATCGGACCGCGCTAGTCGCTCCGGTCTTGAGACCCCCGCCCAGAGGGGTCAATATCGACATGTACACCCACGAAGACTGACCAGAGGATAAGATGGACTTCACCCTTTCTCCCGAAGTCGAGGAAACACGCCTCGCCATCCGTAAATTCGTTGCCGAGCGCATTCTGCCTCTGGAAAACGATCCGGCCAGCTATGACGATCATGAGAACATCAATCTCGATCTGTTGAAAAAGGTTCAGGCCGAGGCCCGCGCCGCCGGGTTGTGGTCCCTTTCGATGCCGGTGGAGCGCGGCGGGCGGGGGTTCAACACCGTCGGCATGGCAGCCTGTTACGAGGAAATGAACCGTTCCATCTTCGGTCCGGTGTGTTTCAACGCGGCCGCGCCGGATGACGGCAACATGTTCGTCCTCAACAAGGTCGCAACGGAGGCCCAGAAAGAAAAATGGCTACAGCCGATCATTGACGGCAAGCTCAGATCTTCGATCGTCATGACGGAACCGGCGCCGGGCGCGGGGTCCGATCCCAGCGGTATGATGAAGACCCGGGCCGTAAAGAAAGGCGATACATGGGTTGTTACCGGCGACAAGTGGTTCATCACCGGGGCGGGCGTGGCCGAGCATTTTATTCTGTTGGCCCGCACTTCCGACGATACACGCCGCAATCTGACGGCGTTCCTGTTCCACAAGGATCAGCCGGGCTGGGAGATCGTCAGGCGTATTCCGATCATGGGGCCGGAAGAGCACGGCGGACATTGTGAACTTAAATTTGACGGCCTGGAAATTCCCGACGAGAACAGGCTGATGGGCGTCGGCGAGGGCATGAAGTGTGTGCAGATCAGACTGGCCACGGCGCGTCTGACCCACTGCATGCGCTGGACCGGACTGGCCAAGCGGGCGCTGGAAATCGCCGGAGAATACATCGCCGAGCGTGAAGCCTTCGGGAGCAAGCTGTCGGAACGCGAAAGCGTGCAGTTGCTTTTGGGGGATGCGGCTATGGATATCGAGGTCGGCCGTCTGCTGACCATGAAAGCGGCCTGGGCGCTGGATCAGGGATCACGCGCACGCAAGGAAGTCTCCATGGCCAAGGTTGCCGTCGCTGATGTGCTGTTCAAGGCGGTCGACACGGCGATCCAGTTGAACGGCGCCCGCGGCTACTCCAAGGACACCGTGCTGGAATGGATTTACCGCTATGCCCGTCAGGCCAAACTGGTTGATGGCGCTTCGGAAGTGCACAAGATGGTGCTGGCTGGCGCGCTTGCCGATAGCGGCATGGATTTCTGGGCATGGGGCGAACCCGAACAGTGAGTGGACGCAACGACGATGCCGTGACGGCCATGGACCGGGACGCCATCAAACGTCTTGAGGTCTGGATTGCACGCCAATCCGGCGGCCGGGCGCAGGTCCGCGATCTGAAGCAGCTTTCAGGCGGCGCCATTCAGGAAAACTGGGCACTGATGCTCGATCTCGATGGCGGCGACTGGCCGGGGTCGCATGATCTGGTGCTGCGCAAGGATGCACCGTCGAACGTCGCCGTCAGTCATGGCCGTGCAGAAGAATTCACGATCCTCAAGCATGCCCATGCCGCGGGTGTGACGGTGCCGACGCCCTGTGTACTGTGCACGGAAACTGACGTGCTCGGCACGCCGTTTTTTCTGATGCATCGTGCCGGCGGGACAGCGGCGGGGCACAAGTTGGCCAAGGCTGACGCCAACGATGCGCTGGCTGAAGATCTGGGCCGCAATCTGGCCCGCATTCACACAATCCCGGACGCCGCCGATCTGGTCTTCGTCGAGAAACCAGACGGTCCACCGGCGCTGGCGTCCGTTCACGAATACCGGCGTCATCTGGATGATTTGCCCGATGCCCACCCGGCGCTGGAATGGGGGCTGACGTGGCTTGAAAAGCATGCACCCACAGGCGGTGAAACGGTCTTCTGTCACCGCGATTACCGGACCGGTAATTACATGGTGGATGACGGGGTGTTGACCGCCGTACTGGACTGGGAATTTGCCGGCTGGTCGGACCCGATGGAGGATATCGGCTGGTTGACGGCGAAATGCTGGCGCTTCGGGGCCAATGACCGAGTATGCGGCGGGATCGGTTCCGTCGATGCGCTGATTCGTGGCTATGAAGCGGAAAGCGGTCGGACGATTGACCGCGATCAGATCGGATACTGGCAGGTGATGGCGACCATGCGCTGGGCAGTCATTGCCCTGCAGCAGGCGGACCGTTTCGTCAGCGGGGGGGAGCGCAATCTGGAGTTGGCCCTGACGGCGCATATCGTCCCCGAACTCGCGCTTGAGATCCTGAGCACAACGGCCCCTGAAACTCCGGCATCCGATCTAAAGCAAGTGGCTCCTGTCAGACCGGCGCCGTCAATGGACGCGTTGCTGGATATTGCCCGCGATGTGGTGCGGAACGACCTGGCCGCGGTACTCGACGGGGATATGCGCTACAAGGCGCTGATGGCGGCGAATGCACTGGCCATTGTGTCACGCCAGATCGGGGCGGAAAATCACACCGCCGATGATGGCTTTCGTGAACTGGCCGGCAGAATCCGCAAGGGGGACGGTACTGCCGACGACCATGCGCTGCTGCTGGCTCAGGTTCGCGCAACCCTGGCCGAGAGCAATCCGCGCGCGTTGGGTTAATCGCAGCGCCGCCGGAAAAAAATGAGGGGACCGCCGTCCGGCGATCCCCTCAGTGGTTGGGGGAGAGATGGAGAAACCAAGCGCGGGGAACGCTTGTTCTTCATGAATAAAGATCGTTTCCCGATGTGGCGATTTCCGGGTCGGAATAAGGCCATTTCGCGGCAATTCAGCCCACAACGTGAGCGCGATTCGTTATCTAAATGCTGGCATGTAATTGATAAACAGGGCAGATTCATAGAATGAAGTGTATTCTATTCATTTTTTTCCTGATCCTGTTTGCCTGGCCATCTGCTGCTGACGAGGACTTTAGCAACGCCGATCTGCTGCGGAATTTCGACGTCATCGCGTTCGGCAACGAATATACCGGCCGCAAGTACGATATCGTACGCAAGTGGGCCAAGCCGGTGCTGATGGGTATTCAGGGCAAGGATTATCCGCCGCATCTGGAAACGTTTATCGATGACGTGGCGCATGACCTGAGCAAGGTGACCGGCCATCGTGTCGAGCTTTACTATTCCTATGCCAAGCAGCGTCAAAAAAAGCTGCCTGCTGATTTCGACCGGAACAACGTCAACGTCATCCTGTACTACATGGACGACAAGGACATCCCCGCCGCGCTGGCCAAATACTGGAAAGGTGATGCGGAAAAAGTACGCTGGATGGTGCAAAACTCGACCTGCTTTGCCAATTATTTCACCAGGAAAGGCGAGATCGTCGCTGCCGTGATCGCCTTTCCGTCACGGCATCCGGCCAGCTATCACCGGGCATGCGCGGTCGAGGAAATCACACAGATTCTCGGTCTGCCGAATGATTCCAATGCCGTTAGGCCCTCGATCTTCAATGACTCCAGCCGATACTTCGAACTCACGGAGCATGACCGCTGGCTGCTCAGGGCTTTATATCAAAAGGACATCACGCCCGGCATGTCGCGCAATGAAACCCTTACACGGGTCCTGGAATTTTTGAAGCGCGCCCGCCCCGAATAACCAGAGCCACTCCCAAAAGGATGACGCTGAAACTGACGGCGTGAAATGTATGGAGGACTTCATCCAGAAAGATCACCCCAAGGCAGATGCCGAGGGGCGGCACCAGGTGTGAAGCAAGACCTGCCCTGGTCGGGCCGACGACGCCGATGGCGTAATTGTAAAAGTAATATGCCAGCAACGCCGGAAAGATGGTGATGTAGGTAAAGGCCCAGAACGCTTCCGCCGTAACCGGTACGGTCATGCCAATGGAAAATTCCCATACGCAAAGCGGCAGTGTGGCGATGCCGCCGGTCAGCATGCTGCCGGCGAGCAGGGTGTTGTTATGCATTTCTACAGGCTTCATCCGAATGATCACGGTATAGACGGCCCAGCAGAAGAAAGCGCTCAGGATAATCAGGTCGCCGATCACGAATTCGACGTCTGAAACCGCCATCAGATTTCCCCGTGTCACGATCAGCGCAACACCGACGGCCGAGACCAGGATGCCGGAGATCTGGAGCAGGGTGACGCGCTCTTTCAGCAAAACCCAGGCAATCATCAGCACAAGCCCCGGAACGGATGTCTGAATGATTGAGGTATTGGTCACTGTTGTGGTCTTGAGGCCCGCATATAAAAGGCATGGAAACAGGGTCGGGCCGGCAAGTCCCGTCAACAGCACATAACGCCAGTGGCGGGCCAAAATCTGGCGTTGGGCCCGTACGGTCGGCCAGACAAAGACGATCATGATCGCGAACGCCGCCAGCCAGCGAAGGCAGACCAGGGTGAAGGTCGGAATTTCGTTGGCGACGATCCGTCCGACAACGCTGTGCCCGGCCCAGAACAAGGGGGTGAGGATCAGCATCGCCGTGGCGATCCCGACCTGGCCGGGAGTGGGGTGCTCCTGATCCGTCATGACCGGTTTGTTTTGCGAATGGAAATGCCCTGAATTCGGCCTTTGACCTTTGAGATTTTCTTGCTGCTGGTCATGTCGGATTCGATCACAAGCAGGACCTGCATTGCCATGTCATTTGCCTTGTAATCGCGGCGGTGTTGGCGGACGGCGGGCGCTATCCCGAATTGCTCAGGTAACGGTAATCCGGATACTGCTCAGACCTGCTACGTGACCTTCGATGACGTCGCCTTTCTGGACAGGCCCGACACCGGCGGGCGTGCCGGTCATGATCAGGTCGCCCGGGTGTAAGGTAAACAACCCGCTCAAATAACTGATGGCTTCGGGTATTTTCCAGATCATCGCGTCCAAGTTGCCGTCCTGGCGGGTTTCGCCGTTGACGTCGAGCCGTATATGACCTTCCGCCATATGTCCGGCTTCGGCGATCGGATGGAACATGCCGATGGGGGCCGCGTGGTCGAAAGACTTCCCGATTTCCCACGGGCGGCCCGATTTCTTGGCCATGCCCTGCAGGTCGCGGCGCGTCATATCGATACCGACAGCGTATCCCCAGACGTGGTCATAGGCATGTTCGACGGATATGTCGTTCCCGCCCTTGCCAAGCCCGACAACCAGCTCAATCTCATGATGGACATCCGAGGTCTGTTGCGGGTAGGGGAAACTGGCCCCGTCCGGCGCTGGAGCAAACAGCAGTGAGCTGACATGCTTTTCAAAGAAGAACGGGGGGTCTCGGTCCGGATCGTGGCCCATTTCGCGCGCATGTTCGGCATAGTTCCGGCCCACGCAAAAGACGCGGTGGACGGGAAACTGATCATCCGAACCGGCAACCGGAACAGCAACGGGCTCGGGAATATTAATAACATTTACCATAGGTTTTTTATCTCCGGTAATTCACATCAGGTCAACGCCGATCATGCGTTGATACCAACAATGCTGCCAGACTGGACTCTGGACGGTGTAGGGGGTATCCGACACACTGCATTCAAAGAGTATTTCCAATCGAGAGGACTGAACATGGCGTTTCGTACACCGTATCTGATGTTTCTGGGCGACGCACCGGACGAACTGGCTGCCAAAACCGCCATCGGCGTCAAGGACTGGCGCCCTGAATGGTGTGTCGGTCAACTGCGGTTGGACGGCTGCCAGGCGGATCTGAAACTGCCCGACATGACACCTGCCGAGGGAGCAGAGGCCGGGTGCGGTACGCTGATCGTCGGCATTGCCAACCGTGGCGGGATTATCCCCGATAACTGGGTCGATCCGATCGTGCAGTGCATCGAAAACGGCATGGACGTGGCCAGCGGTCTGCACCGCAAGCTTGCCTCGAACCCGAAAATTGCCGAAGCCGCTGAAAAGCATGGCCGGACACTGACCGACGTGCGCCATCCGACCCGCGACTTTGACGTCGCCAGTGGCAAGAAGCGCACAGGCAAGCGTCTCCTGACCATCGGTACCGACGTGTCGGTTGGCAAAATGTACACCTCGCTGGCGATCTGGCGTGAACTTCAAAATCGCGGCCGGAAAGCAACTTTTGCCGCCACCGGTCAGACCGGAATCTTTATCGGCGGCGACGGGGTATCCGTCGATGCGGTAATTGCGGATTTCATTTCAGGGGCTGCCGAATGGCTGTCGCCCGACGCCGACGCAGATCACTGGCATGTGGTCGAGGGGCAGGGCTCGCTTTATCATACGTCCTACGCCGGGGTGACGCTGGGCCTGATCCACGGCTCGCAGCCCGATGCTCTGGTGATTTGCCATGACGCGGCACGCAAGACCGCACGCGGTCTCGGTGACAAGGGCCTGCCGAGCTTCCAGGAAGTGATCGACGCCGGCCTCTGGGCGGCGCGGAATGTGAACCCGGACGCCAAGGTCGTCGGGATTTCCATCAATACCAAGAGCCTGGATGACGCAGCAGCGCAAAAACTGCTCAAGGAAACCGAAGACCAGTACGGCCTGCCGACCGTTGACGCGGTCAGAACTGGGGTTGCCAAAATCGTCGATACTCTGGACTGATCATGGCACGTGAACTGGTCATTCGTTCGGAAAGCTGGCCGCTGGCGCGCCCGTTTGCGATTTCACGTGGGGTCAAGACGGCGGCTGATGTGGTCGTCGTCGAGATCGTCGAGGAAGGTGTAAGGGGCTGGGCGGAATGTGTGCCGTATCCCCGTTATGACGAAACCATCGACAGTGTCACCGCCGAGATCGAGGCTGTCCGCCGTGCCCTCGAAGGTGATGCCGCGAATGCCGAAATACAGGACCTTATGGCCGCCGGTGCCGCCCGCAATGCGGTCGACTGTGCGCTGTGGGACCTGCGGGCCAAGCAGACCGGGACATCTGTCGCGGCGCTGGCGGGACTTGGTGAACTCAAGCCTGAAATCACGGCGGAAACCATCGGCATCGGCACCCCCGATGAAATGGGTGCGCGTGCGGCGGAGCTAGCCCATGCGCCGCTGCTCAAGATCAAGATGGATGCGCAGACTATCCAGGAACGCCTGGATGCGATCCGCGCGGGCGCACCGAATGCCCGCCTGATCATCGACCCGAATGAAGGCTGGACGGCTGAGATCGTTGCCGACAAGGGGGCGTATCTGGCCGACATCGGGGTTGAAATGCTGGAACAGCCCGTGCCCGCCGGTGACGACGCCGGCCTTGCCGGGATCGACAGCCCGGTCCCGCTGTGTGCTGATGAGGCATTGCATACCTCCGACGATCTCGAGAGCCTTCAGGGCAAGTATGACATGGTCAATATCAAGCTCGACAAGACCGGCGGGTTGACGGAAGCCCTCGCCCTCAGGCAAAAGGCCGAAGCCATGGGGTTCGGCATCATGGTTGGCTGCATGGTCGGTACCTCGCTGGCAATGGCGCCGGCGCAACTGGTGGCACAGGGCGTGAAGATCGTCGATCTCGACGGGCCGCTGCTGCTGAAGGAAGACCGCAAACCGGGTCTCGACTTCACCAATGGGATGATCCATCCGCCCAGCGCCGAGCTTTGGGGATAAGCCTTCTCGTCAGGCCGCGTATGCCTCAAGACGCTCGCGCTGCTCACGCTTCAGCATGAGGTATGGACGTACCCTTATCCTGAGGAGGCACGCATTGCCGTCTCGAAGGATGGCATGGGCTCTGACCGGTGGATGCTCGTGAGGTTGATAAAATTTTGCTCAGGGCTTTCCATCCGGGCATCAAAAGACTACTTAACCCCCCATGCATCCTGTCATTCAGATCAAAAACCTTGAGAAGTCCTACAAGGGCGGTTTTCAGGCCCTCAAGGACATCAATCTGGATATCTCCAAGGGCGAGATATTTGCGCTTCTGGGGCCGAACGGCGCCGGCAAGACGACGCTGATCAGCATTGTCTGCGGTATCGTTAACGCAACCGGCGGTTCGGTTACGGTAGACGGCTTCGATATCGTTTCGGATTACCGCGAAACCCGTTCGCGGATTGGTCTGGTGCCGCAGGAACTGACCACGGATGCGTTCGAGACCGTCTGGGCGACGGTGTCGTTTTCACGCGGGCTTTACGGCAAGGCGCCGAACCCGGGGCACATCGAAAAAATCCTCAAGCAGCTTTCATTGTGGGACAAGAAAGACAGCAGGATCATGACGCTGTCGGGCGGCATGAAGCGCCGGGTGCTGATTGCCAAGGCGCTGTCGCATGAACCGTCGATCCTGTTTCTCGATGAACCGACGGCAGGTGTCGATGTGGAACTGCGCAAGGACATGTGGAACGTGGTGCGCGGTCTGCAGGAAAGCGGCGTCACCATCATTCTGACCACACACTATATCGAAGAAGCGGAAATGATGGCGGACCGGGTCGGCGTGATCCGCAAGGGGGAAATCATCCTCGTCGAGGAAAAGAATACCCTGATGCGCAAGCTCGGCGAGAAGCAGCTCACCATTCATCTGCAGGCAAAGCTCGACAAAATCCCGGCGAGTCTTTCAAAGCACGGGCTGAAGCTGTCCGAAAGCGGCGACGCGCTGGTCTATACCTATGACACGGCGGCCGGACGTACCGGTATTACCGGCCTGCTCGGTGATCTCAGCGATGCCAAAATCCGCTTCAACGACATTGATACCCAGGAACGCTCGCTGGAAGACATTTTCGTCAATCTGGTCCATGAAGATAAAGAAGAGGATAAAGACGAATGAATTTTCGCGGTATCCTCGCCATCTACAAATTTGAAATGG
The DNA here is from genome assembly GCA_965227245.1 of Rhodospirillales bacterium. GTDB lineage: Bacteria > Pseudomonadota > Alphaproteobacteria > Rhodospirillales > Casp-alpha2 > UBA4479. The sequence continues at coordinate 1,940,400 of OZ245728.1, forward strand.
CTCGCACCGGCCGCACCATGATGCAGAGCATCGTCTCGCCGGTGTTGTCGACATGCCTTTACTTCATCGTGTTCGGCGCGGCCATCGGATCGCGAATCACCGAAGTCGACGGTGTCAGCTACGGCTCGTTCATCGTGCCCGGACTGATCATGCTGAGCCTGCTGACGCAAAGCGTGTCCAACGCATCGTTCGGCATTTATTTCCCGCGCTTTTCCGGAACAATCTATGAGATTCTTTCGGCCCCGGTATCGTATCTGGAGATCGTTATCGGCTATGCCGGTGCAGCAGCGACGAAATCGATCATCCTCGGTCTGATCATTCTGGCGACGGCGGGCTTTTTCGTGCCGTTGAATGTCGCGCACCCATTGGTCATGCTGGGCTTTCTGGTGCTGACGTCGATCACGTTCTCGCTTCTCGGCTTTATCATCGGCATCTGGGCGGACGGTTTCGAGAAACTTCAGATCGTGCCGTTACTGGTGATCACGCCGCTGACGTTCCTGGGCGGCACGTTCTATTCCATCGATATGTTGCCGCCGCTGTGGCAGAAGATCAGCCTCTTAAACCCCGTCGTATATCTGGTCAGCGGGTTCCGCTGGTCGTTCTATGACAAGGGCGACGTCAGCATACTGGCAAGCCTGGGCATGTCTGTGGTCTTTCTCGCTCTGTGCCTGGCTCTGATCGCGTGGATTTTCCGGACCGGATATCGGCTCAAGGATTGAGCGCCTTTCCCCGTCATGCTGCACTTGATTCAGCATCCATACGATACAAGACAAACCGTCTTGCGCGCTTTCATGGACCCTGAACCAAGTTCAGGGTGACGGAGATATTATTCGCGCTACTCTCACTCAGGCCTGGGCATGTTCTTCATGCCCTCATAGCCCGGCAAGGCCTCGACCCGCTTGATCCAGGCATTCATTGCCGGATAGGCCGACAAGTCGATCTCGCCTTCCCATGCCATCGCCGCATAAGGATAGACCGCGATATCGGCAATTGTCGGACGTCCGCAGGCCAGCCAGTCGCGGTCCTTGAGCCAGTCGTTGATGACGGCCAGCGTCGCTTCGGCCAGCGCCTTGTGCGGGGCAGGGTCGCCCGGACGGTTGAAAATCTTCAGCGCCCGCGCAATGGCGGCGCCGTTAAACATTTCGTTGGCGGCAAGGGCCAGCCATTTCTGTACTTCGCCACGCCCGACGGCATCGTCCGGATACCAGTCAGCGCTGCCGTACTTGGATGCGAGGTAGACCAGGATCGCCTGACTGTCCCAAAGCACCACGCCGTCGTCATCGATTGCCGGAACCTTGCCGAGCGGATTGATGGCCAGATAATCGGGGGTTTTCTGTTCGCCTTCCGGCAGATTGACGGGAATCTTCTCGTACGCGATCCCGAGGATCGAGAGCATCATACGGACTTTGTGGCAGTTGCCGGAAATTGGCACATCATAGAGCTTGATCATGGATTCCTCCCCGAATTTTTATCTGCAGGCGTGTTGTCATCAGTTTTCATGTCTGAAGGCATGGTGTAAACCGTTCCTATGCAAGATCAGGACAACGCAGACGAAATACAAGCAATCTGTGACAGTGTCGAAAGACTGTGCGCGGATTTCCCCGGCGAATACTGGCGCGCGCTGGACCGTGAACGCGGCTATCCGACGGCGTTCGTTCAGGCGCTGACGGACGCGGGCTATCTCGGCTGTTTGATCCCTGAAGAATATGGCGGCTCCGGCCTCGGCATCCGTGAAGCCTCGGCGATCCTCGAGACCGTGCACCGCTCGGGCGGCAACGGGGCGGCATGCCACGCGCAGATGTACATCATGGGGGCATTGCTGCGGCATGGCTCCGAAGAACAGAAGCGGACCTACCTGCCCGAAATCGCATCGGGTGCGCTTCGGCTACAGGCCTTCGGGGTGACCGAACCGACCAGCGGCACGGATACGTCGCGTATTCGCACCACGGCGGTCAGGGACGGCGATGATTTCATCGTCAACGGCCAGAAGGTCTGGACGTCCCGCGCCGAACATTCCGACCTGATGCTGTTGCTGGCGCGCACGTCGCCCCGTGACGAGGGCAAGAAGCCGCATGACGGGTTATCGATTTTCCTCGTCGACATGCGCGAGACCCTCGGCAAGGGACTGACCATCAAGCCGATCCGCGCCATGCTCAACCACAATTCGACCGAGGTCTTCTTCGACGACATGCGGATTCCCGCCGACAGCCTGATCGGCGAAGAGGGCCGGGGATTCCGTTATATCCTCGACGGCATGAACGCCGAACGTATCCTGATTGCGCACGAATGCATCGGCGATGCCCGCTGGTTCATCGAAAAAGCCAGTACCTATGCCAGGGAACGTGTCGTCTTTGACCGGCCGATCGGCCAGAATCAGGGCATCCAGTTCCCGATCGCGCAGGCTTACGCCAACACCGAGGCGGCGGCCCTGATGTCGGCCAAGGCGGCAAACCTGTTCGATGCAGGCGAGTCCTGCGGCGCCGAGGCGAATATGGCCAAGCTGCTGGCGGCTGATGCGTCCTGGCAGGCGGCGGATACCTGCATGCAGACCTACGGCGGGTTTGCCTTCGCCGAGGAATACGATATCGAACGCAAGTTCCGGGAAACACGGCTCTACCGGACAGCGCCGATTTCGGCCAATTTGATCCTGTCCTACATCGCCGAACATGTGCTCGGCATGCCCCGCTCGTTTTAGTCGTCGGCAGCTAACCAAGCGTTGTCGGTCGAACACATCGAAACCCGTCATTGATCGTCATCCTGAACTTTATTCTGGATCCGTGAAATACGGTTCAGGCCTTGTGTGACGTTATGGTCCCTGCATCAAGTTCAGGGTGACGTGTGGTGTGTTTGCGACCGCTTAGGTCAGTTATTGATCGGCAGCACGCCGGACGAGACACGTTCACGCCATTGCGCAAGCTGGTTGCGGCGGTTTTCCGAGAATCGCGTGGCGCGGTCGGATTTGAAGGCGTTATCGAGTTCGCGCCTGCGCTTTTCATCAAGCTCGGCCTTGCGGACTGCCAAAAGGTGCTGCAGCTGCTCGGCCCGTCCGCGTGCCGTGCGCCAGGCTTCAAGCTGTTTCTGGCGGCGCAGCTCCGGGTCCAGATCGTCACGCAGTTTCCGGGCGGCCAGCTTCAGTTTGGAGAAGCGGTCGTTCAGGCGTGCCGTGCGTTCCCGGTCGATCGGCGCAACCATGTAGATTTCCGGTGCAGGTTCGGTTGTCGCCGTGACGGATGCCAGTTCACGCTCCCCGGCCGGATCGCCGTTCAGCGCCGCCCAGAATTTTTCCACCTTGCCGCGGTAGTACGAGGTGCGCTCGGGGGTGCGGGAATGGTAATAGCCGGCGGCTTCATTCCAGCTAGCGGCGCTGTCTTTGAGCGCGGTTAGAAACTGCGCCGCATAAGCGACGTTGATGTCGGGGTCCATGGCTTCGGCGGCGGTGTCAAAGTTATGGCCGTGAAAATGCAGGTTCACCTGCATGCAGCCGACGTCGATGTTCGTGACACCGGTGGCCTGCAGGCGTTTTACTTCGTTCATCGCTTCGGCTTTGGTTGCGAAATAGCTTCCGGGTCCGCCCGAGGTCACGGTCCATGGCCAGGCACGGACCCGGCGCTGACTTTTAGACCAGCGGCCCGATTCGGCAAGCGAGATTGCCTGCAAGAGCTTGTCGGGTACGTTCGATATCCGCTCCCAGCGTGCGGTTGCCCTCTCACAGACGGCGAATGCCCGCTCTTCGGCCTGTTCCGAGAGATTGATGTCCGATAGGGCGACGGTGGCTGTTGCCAGCATGATGATGGCGGCGCCGACGGTGGCGCTGAATAAAATCAGCCAAGGCCGCGTATCCCGGTTGAATTTCACTGTCCCGCTCCTTTTCCCACCCCAAACGAAGCAAGAGCGATGCCAAACCGTGTCATCGCCGCGTTAACCAAGAATCGCTCAATAAATTCAAGGAATTATTAACGCGAGAGTGACCGAGAACGGGATTTCACATTTTTTTCTCAAGGGGGGAACGTGGCAAAAACGTCACGCTTGGGGGCAAGAAATGCCATTTTTCAAAAAAAATGACTTTTTTGTTTGCAACTGCGAGAAAAGACTTTAATTTGTGCATTGCAGCAACGAACTGGTGATTACACATTGTCAGTAAGCTGCTGCAAACTTGGATGTTTCCTCCCAAATACTCGGGCCGTGCCGTAGGCACGGCCCTTTTTTGCGTTGCAATATTGCTGCGGCACAGTAGCCCTTTTATACGCACTCAGTTCGTGTTTGGGGAGGTATGTACCGATGTGCTGCCGATTAAGGGCGGTCCGGCGGGCTGTCGGCCCCGGGGCCCAGGGCACGCTGTAGAATGATCTGATCCATCCAGCGATCGAATTTATAGCCGATATTCTTCACTTTACCGACATGGGTAAACCCCATTTTTTCATGAAACTCAATGGATTGGCGGTTTTGCGAATCGCCGACGATGGCAATCATCTGGCGAAAGCCGAGTTTCGTGCAGCTTTCGATCAGGGATTCCAGCAAAATCCTGCCGATTCCGCCACGCCGGACCGCATCATCGATATAAATCGAATGCTCGACCGTGTTGCGATACGCCGGGCGCGGTCTGTACGCGCCCGCATAGGCGTAGCCGACGACCTGACCATTGATTTCCGCCACCAGATAGGGATACCCCGCCTCTGTCAGCGCCGCCGCACGCCGGGACATTTCTGCCGTATCCGGCGGGCTCAGTTCCCAGCTCGAAGAACCGTGCATGACGTGATGGGTGTAGATTTCGGTAATACGCGCCATATCCGCATCGCGTCGGTCACGGACATGAACAGCAGGCGTCTCCATTGCCGCCTATTCGGCCGCCAATGGCGGCGCCAGCAGATCCGGCGCGGCGTCGCTGAGCCGGGCTATCAGCAGCCGCATGCGTTCCGCCAGCCGATCAAAGCCCTGAAGACGGCAGATATTCACTTCATCCATATACAGGGCCCGGTTGATCTCGATCTGCAGGGTCTGCACGCCCGCATGGTGGCGGGCATAATGCCGGGTCGTGTACCCGCCGGCGTAGGGTTTGTTCCGCTGCACGCTGAGCCCCAGATCACGGAGCGTCTGTTCGGCGATTTGCGTGATCTCCCGCACGCATGAAGATCCATGACAATCCCCCAGCACGATATCGGGGTTGCCGAAGCTGGTGTTGGCGCTGGGCAGGGCCATCGAGGGCATGGAATGGCAGTCGATGACAAGACAGCGGCCGAAGCTGTCGACAGACTCGTTGATCAGGCCCTGGAGGGCGGCATGATAGGGCTTGTAGTAGGTCTTGATGCGCCGGATGGCTTCTTCAAAATCGAGCGTGCCACGATAGATTTCGGCCCCGCCGGCGACGATCTTGGCGACCGTGCCGAGCCCGGCCCCGACACGGGGTGAGGTGGTGTTGACCCAGCCTGGAAGCGCGGCATGGAACATGTCCGGATCGAGCTCATAGGGCTCACGGTTGACGTCCACATAGGCTCGCGGGAAATGCGCCCGCAACAGTGGGGCGCCGAATTCGACGGCGGACGCGAAAAGTTCGTCGACAAAGGCATCCTCTGAACGGCGGATCGCCTTGTCGTCGAGTTTCGAGGCATCAAGAAAATCCGCAGGGTAGCAGCGGCCAGAATGGGGGGAGGCGAAGACAATCGGCGACAGCAGCTTTTCGGGCCGCAGGATATCGTGTCCGGGGACCGGATCGTCGTCAATCCGGCGTGGATGCTGTGCGTCATCGCTCATGCGTTGGGCCGTTCGTTCCGTTTGAGGTTGCTTCTGACAACGCCTCTGCGCCGGTTGATGGTTGGAATCGAACACAATTAAACCGCTCCTGCCCATGACTGGCAAGTTCGGATCAAAATCTTTGTTGCGGTCTCTTGCATTGCGTCGGGAAATCACTATAACCGCCTCTCTGACACGTAAAATTCCCGCGTGTTCACAGGGCGCGTAGCTCAGCGGGAGAGCACCTCGTTGACATCGAGGGGGTCACTGGTTCAATCCCAGTCGTGCCCACCATGTGAAAAGCCTCGGGAAACCGGGGCTTTTCGCTTATTCAGTCAACCCTTCTCAATCTAAATTCTACTCTGATTTTCACACTTTTTCACACTCTAACTGTGAAAATGTAAACGAGGTCGCTAGAGCCTGCGGCTCGCTATGTCTCTCCCGCTGAGCTACGCGCCCTTTGGATGAATTAAGACGGTTTTTGCTGATGATGTGAGGGGGAGCAGGGGGTAAGGAGGGGGATGCATATATCTTCTCTGGCCTTGAATTTTTCTCGGAGAAATTCCCAATATTCAGCGAGACGATGCTGAATATTGATCGCCGCTAGAATGGTCTATCTGGCTCCCTGGGCGGGCATCTCTTAGTAAGGGTGCTGGGGTGCGGAAAACGAAGAAATGTAATCCTGAGACATTTTTGGAGCTCTTGCTTTTATAGATGGCATCGGCAGGAAAAATGAAAATTATGCTGAACTTAACTCTGCCCTAATTTCGACATATAGCAGAATTAACAATTCAATAGTTCAGGGCTTAACCCCTGAGGAAAATAGAAAATGCTTGGTGGTTCGCGGTAGGTGAAGCTATGCGGGCGTAATTCCAGCTAAAGAGTGGCTAGCGGACATTGCGATTGATGCTTGTTGTGTTCGTCAAGGCAGTGAGGGTATCTGCTTCTACGGGCCGCCTTAGTTAGTCTAGGTAAGCTGCTTGCTGGTTTGCTTGGCGTAAGGAGACTCTATTCGAGAAGTAAGGCCCGGCATTTTCTTACATAACTCTATCATTGAAACTGACAAATCGCGCCCGAGCAATTTCTCGGGGCAGAGCTTTATTGGCTAAAAAGATACGGGGCCAATAGGGACCTATTATTTTCCTATCCGCAAGAGTAGGCGGAAACGAAGAAAATCCAACAAAATCAAACAACTCGTCAGTGGCAAGGGGGCTCCTTTGCCTAGGCGCCTCCTTGCTTAATCCAAATGCAAAGGAGGTATACATGGAAACGCCAGTCCTTGAGAAGCCAAAGGAAACAAGGCACCGAAGATTTAAATGGTTAAACGAAGAGAAAAAATCAGAGGAACTAAATTTTTCGAGAGAAATAGACGTTCATACTTGGTCAGACTATCCCGAGGTTAACCATATTGTAGATGAGATTTACGAGACCCACTTTCTAGGGGGCAATCCAAAAATTCAGAAAAAACATATCAAGGTCATCATTTTGGATTTGTATGTCGCATGGCTTTCTAATCCCCAACTCAAGATCGCCTATAGCCGAAACCACAACGACTATGTTGCCCGAACTCGTTACAACGAACTCCACATATCAAAGCTAACGATTGAAATCACAGACACGCTAGAGCAAGCGAAGCTCATATGGATAGAGCCTGGTTATCATGTTCGCGATGGGAATGCTCCCGAAGGCTATAAGAATGGCCGATTAGCTCGAATGTGGCCCGATGAAAAACTGATCGAGTATTTTAACTCATTAAAGATGACATTCTTCGATGTTTGGCCCCATGACGACCGATTGGCCGTAATACTCTCCAAGCCAGATACTGAGGCCCGTGATGAAAAGCGGAAGATAAAAATCGAATATGAGCCTACGCCGGAAACGGAACGGATGGAGGCGATGCTTAAAAAGTACAATGATCTCATCCGGGTCACATTAATCGATATTCCCCTAAACGCAGATGGTGTCGTCCGGCCGCGGAGGGGTAAGAGCAAATCCATGATCGTTATCAACGCCAAGCCAAACTTCATAAAGCGCAGCTTTACCCGAGGTTCTTTTGAATACGATGGGCGATTTTATGGGGGGTGGTGGCAACATTGCGATAAGGAGGAGCGCCCAAAGATATTTATCAACGACAAGCCTACGAATGAGATCGATTTTTGTGGGTTGCACACGGTGATGCTCTACGCTGAAGAGGGCTTGAACTATTGGGAGGTGGTGGGAGAGGATCCCTACAAAATTCCGAAAGTTGATTTTCTAAAGACCGACGAATATTCGCGGAAAATTGCGAAGAGCTTGATGTTTATGGCGATCAATGCCGAGGATGAAGTTGCAGCATATAGAGCTTTCCGTGGCCGATGCGAAACCGGGACACCTGAAAAGAAGTTCACGGATAAAGAGCTTAGGAATGTCTATCAAGCATTGCGGGAGAAACATCACCGCATAGCCCATCGTCTCAATACAGATGCCGGGATTAAGCTAATGCACAAAGACTCTCAGATCACAGAGTTCATCTTAGAGCACTTCACGAATAAAGAGGTCCCCGTGCTCCCGGTTCATGACAGTTACATCATTCAAGATGGATTTGAAGATGAGCTAACTGAGGTTATGTGTGATGCCTTTGAGAGAGTGATGGGTGTATCTCTTCACGATCATCGAAACCTAGCAATGGAGGAGAAGTCAGAGAGAGTTTCAGTCCTTCATGGACGTTTTATGGACTCACTCATAAACAATCCAGATTCAGATCAGCATCACGTGAATATAAAAGCATTGGGAATTAGAGCAGGGCATCCTGTGCAAGAGCGATATCGTAAGAATTTAGAAATTTGGAATATGATGAGATTAGAAGTTAATCACCATGAGGTATAAATTATAATTATTTTATTATTATATTTTTTTTTATAACTATTATCCATTACTAAGACGTTTTTATACTCCTTCCGGACAATGCAAGTAGTGAAATTTCACTTTCTCAGTCAATTCGTCCTTGTTCTCCGCTTCTGAAATCCAGAAATCCCTCTTGGTTTTCGATAATTCCAGTAGTTCCGTGATGTCTTTCTTGACGCCTTCCTTTTCAAGGAGCCTCTGGGCTAACTGTAGTTGGTAAAGCAACCCTTGACCTTTAGGTGTCTTTTCCGGAATTCCGAACGTGTACGCTGTTGCACATTCTACGTGCCATTCCCAACCTTTGGATGACCAAATATTGTATGAAACGAGTCCTAGTGCGAGAATTGCAGCTCCGGATATAATCCTCCAGGGAGTCTGCCAAACACCGACAATTCGAAATAAGGCGCCCATTCAAGATTTTTCCCGACCCAAAAACTAAGAGCTACGTATATAAATTGCGGCAATAAGCGTCATATCGTCTTACGTCCAAATAGAAATTTGCGAGTTCCAAATACTCTACCGCTAAATTTTTTATTTGAATTTGGATGATGTCCTTTGACCGTGTGATTTATTGGTAGAGAAACGTCGGAGCAAACACAATAACCCAATATGGGATAATCCTAAAACAGGATTAAGGAGGTGTTCGTTGATATTTAACGGATGCCTCTACGATGCCATCGACTTTCCACTCAGAGCGGTACGAGGCTTTCCGACTTTTATTGATCGAGAAAAGGAAAGAGGCAGGACTCACACAGGAAGTGGTTGCGGAGCGATTGAACAAACCACAATCCTATGTAAGCAAATATGAAAACGGTGAGCGGCGAATTGACGTAATCGAATTTATGGATATCGCGAAATCAATTGGGTTTTGCCCAAGCGACTTTCTGAAGACCTTTGCCCGATAACCTTACTGTTCCACGACACTTGTCTTGATCTCTGCTCGAACAACAGCGTAACGGGGTGATGCTGGCACAACAACGTGCATAATATGTCGTCATTTGCTAAGCTGCGATTCGCAAAAAAAATAAACTTTTACAAGAAACTCATAATTGGTTTTTATAGAAAGAGGGGAACATGGAGAACGTTCTGCGCCTTCAATCAGACGCCCAGGCGCGTGTTGAGTGCGCGAATAACTTATCGTTTATGCGGTCGCTAGCCGATGAGTCTATGCATTTGATTGTGGCTTCACCCCCTTACAACATAGGAAAAACCTATGAAGAACGTCGCTCGATGGACGTCTATATTGAAGAGCAAACGGCGTGTATTGCCGAAGTATTCAGATTACTCCATCCGCAAGGTTCTATTTGTTGGCAAGTAGGGAATCACGTCGATGCTGGAGAGGTGTTTCCTCTCGATATACTGTTATATAGATTGTTCAAGAATCACGGACTAAAGCTTCGAAATAGGATTGTTTGGACGTTCGGTCACGGCCTTCACTGCCAAAAGCGTTTCTCAGGTCGTCATGAAACGATTCTTTGGTTCACCAAGTCTGATGATTATGTATTCAACCTAGACCCTATTCGAATACCATCCAAGTATCCCCATAAGAAGCATTTTAAAGGGCCCAACAAAGGTGAATTGTCGAGCAATCCATTAGGTAAGAATCCCTCGGATGTTTGGGAAATACCGAACGTGAAAGCAAATCATGTCGAAAAGACAGATCACCCATGCCAGTTTCCAATCGGATTGGTGGAAAGACTGGTTCTCGGGCTGACAAATGAGGGAGATCGTGTCCTGGATCCATACCTCGGAGCCGGATCTAGTGCTATTGCCGCGCTTATTCACGGTAGAGAAGCTTACGGTTGCGATACGGACCAAGGCTACATTGATATTGCTTGGGAGCGAATTCATTCGCTTCGAGAAGGAACACTTAGAGTTCGACCGATGAATAAACCTGTATATGAACCGCAACGTAAGAGCGACAAAAACAAATGAGACTTTCGCATCTCTATGACCATCACAAGGCGTTAGAGCTCTGGAAAGATCGCGAGTTGGATGATTGGTTGACCGACATATTCGAAGCGCCGGCAATAAAAATAACCTCAAAATGTACTGATGGTATTCGTCGTCACGTTCTCAGTGAATTGTCTGCGGGGGGATGGGCTCTTGATGTGCTTTTGGATCAAGAATCAAAGATGGACGTAACTGCATTGAAAGATGATCTGGCTTTTCAACTCCAGACGGGAAATATGAGCCGTGCGCCATACGATCTTTTGAAATTTCAGTATTTGTTTCACAACGGTCGTATCGAGGCGGCTGCTATAGGTGTTGCGACGCGTGAGTGCGCTAAGAAAATTGGGAGCAATTTAGCGAACGCTGAGAGGATATCAAAAGAGCTAGCTATATTTGACCGGGTTATAACTGTCCCGATTTTATTAGTGGCTTTCGAGTAGAGGAGGCCGAAATTGAATTACAACGTTACTTTAATGTCTCCGGCAGACCGAGAAGAGGCAATACGAAAAGGCATAGAAGAGCCAATAGGCCACGAGAAGTTCTATGAATTTCGGAATGCAGAGTATGAACTGCCAGTAATTCGGATTAGTGTTGATTTACCAATTTACCGAATGTCGAATTTTCGCACATTCACTGCGCAAGCTGAGCAAATTGTTAAGAATAAACTCAAACCCACCTATTTTATTCAAGGCCAAGAGACGGATACCGTTCAACAAGAACAGCATAGGTTGTTGGCCGAGCTTGCGAAAAAGGGGATCGCGGAATCAGTAGTTCCTATTTCAGATGTACTGACGAGTGATGGTCAACGAGAGCCAATATTGATTAGTTCTACTGGTGTCGTTGTGAACGGCAATAGACGCTTAGCTGCAATGAGGGAACTCTTTGCTGATCCCGTTGCCGATTACCCTAATTTCAGCCACGTCAATTGCATGGTCTTGCCATCGGACGCAACTGCAAGGGAAATACTGGAGATTGAGGCGAATCTGCAGGGTAAGCCAGAAACAAAACTCGATTACGACTGGATTGGTGATGGTCAGTTGATCAAGGCCCTGGTCGATAGTGATCACTCGATTCCCGATATTGCAAAACGGCTTCATCGAAGCGAAAACGATATTAGGAATGCGCTGCAAGCAATAGTAGAGGCTGACATTTACCTACGGGATTGGGCGAAAGCTGACGACGAGTATGGCCGTATCCGTGATGATGCAGAACAGTTGTTTAAAGACCTCCCCAAATTGTTAAAGGGAAAGTCTCCGGGACTTCAAGAGGCAAGCCGAGCCATTGCATGGTCCCTTTTTGAGAACCGTGAAAAGTTGAGTGGACGCCTCTACGACTATAATGCGGCGATTGGTCGGTTGGCGGACGACGTCCTAGATCGTCTCACAAAATCATCAGAGTATCCGAAAGTTAAAACTACAGGTGCTGATACGGATCAAGGTTTTGACGTCGCTATCGACATTGATGGTGCGGAGAGCTCAGATAATTACGTTGGCATAGTTGCGGCGTTACGAGACGACACCGTAAAAGAGGCTGCTGTAGACGTGCTGATTGAGGCTTGCTCAACCGCTATCGAAACAGAGAGAGGGCAGAAGTCTGGAGAAGCTGCACTTAGAACTTTGACACAAGTCCACTCTAAGTTGGCTGGAATTGATCTCTCTAAAGCGAGTACCGAGACCTACGTTGGGGTAGAAAAACAGCTAATGGCGATAGGTGACCTTACAGCGAAATTTCTGAAGCAAATGAAGAAGCTAAATAACAAGTAAGAGCCCTCGAAGGCATAGCACTTGGATTGTAGATGGACGACGATACCGCAACTATCTCGATATCATACGATCCCGTAAGGGTGGTGGGGTGTTTTGAGAACGAGAACCCTCAACTTCGCTCATCAATTTGGGACAGGTTAAGCGCAAAAGCGATATCCGAAATTTCAGATGCTCGGAGCACAGCGACGCTGATTGAGGTCCCGTGGCCTGATGCGTTAGATTTTATTCGCGAGTTTGGCTCAAAAGAAACTCAAAAGCAGTTTAATTTTCGTTTTCGTCCAGATGAAACCGCAAAAGAGAAAATCCAACAGTTTGCTGAAGACTACAGAAGAGCTCGTTCATATCGAGATAGTTTAGTAAGTGAAATCAATGATTTGGAAATCGAGACGCGTCTTGTTGAACGTGGTTTCACAAGGCGACAGCTAAAATCCTTTCAAATTCGTGACTTATCTCGGCTTCTTACTTTGCCGCACGGCGCAAACTTCTCCGTGCCAGGGGCAGGGAAAACAACTGTGACCCTTGCTCTGAATATTTTAACCAGAGCCCAAGGACAACATTTACTGGTGATATGCCCCAAAGCTGCTTTTCCGGCATGGCGAAAGATTGTCAGCGAATGTATGAGCGATGACGCACCAGAAAATGGGGCGGAACCATTTACGATACTAGATGGGAGCGAGGTGGAAAATTCCCGCTCGATGTATTCTGGCTCTACTCGCTTCGTGATGTCTTATGATCTAATGGTTCGCCAACAAGGCCTCATTGCCTCGTATTTAGCTTCCAACCCTTGCCATCTTGTCCTCGACGAGTCCCACCGAATGAAAGCTGGATTAGCGTCTCAACGTGGAACGTTTCTAATAAACATAGCGGGGCTGCCAATAAGACGAGATATTCTAACGGGTACTCCAATGCCCCAGTCGGCCTCGGATATGGTCTCTCAACTAAAATTCCTCTGGCCTGGTTCTGGGTTTGATCTTCAGATTCAACGAGGAACGCCGCCAAGAGAGGTTTTGGGAAATCTTTTTGTTAGAACTACAAAACAAGAACTTGGGTTACCTCGGCCTCATCGGCATTTTCATCAAGTTCAAATGTCACCTGCACAACTGGCGGTTTACTCAGTCGTCCGAGATGAAACCCTGCGGCAATTAATGACGATGTTGAGAGGGCGTCAACGTAGCCCAGATTATTTGTCGGCGCGAAAGTCCGTTATGAGACTTCTTCAACTCTCTTCAAACCCTGCTCTAGCGCTCCAGAGCATGGTGGGAGACGATTATAACGTTGGTTCGGGAATGATTGACGCAGTGATTGACGAGGGGGTCTCTGAGAAAATATCAGCTGTATGTAATCACGTCCGGGCATTGGCCAAAGAGGGTCGCAAAGCGGTAATTTGGACAATTTTTACAGGAACTATTTATGATTTAGAATCAGAGCTGGCGAATTTAAATCCAGTTTCAATTTTTGGAGCCATTCCGTCTGGTGACGAAGATGATGTTGGGACGCGTGAAGGACGCCTAAAGATTTTTCACGAGGATCCGCGGTGCGGAGTTCTAATAGCGAATCCGGCAGCAGCAGGAGAGGGGATCAGTCTTCACACTGTTTGTCACGACGCCATCTATTTAGATCGAAGCTATGTTTCGACTCATTACCTCCAATCGATAGATAGAATTCATCGACTGGGCTTACCCCCGGCGACTGAAACTAATATCCATATCTATCAATCATTGGCACCCCCCACAGTCGGGAGCATCGACTCATCTGTCAGCAGACGGTTGGCCACAAAAATACGAAATCTACAACAGTTGCTCGATGATCCAGACCTTCACGAGGTTGCTCTCGATGAAGAGGAGTCGGAAGACCCAATCGATTATAATGTTGACCTTCAAGATTTGGTTGATCTTGTTGAAGAGTTTGAAGGACACGGGGCAGAAGCGAGTGAGGACATCACTTGACTCTCCCCTTTCACCAGCTTTTTACAATGGCGTCCTTTGAGGGGCTTAGGTTGATTCGTGATTATCGATCTAGGCATTTGGATTTAGAAATTGGGGAAATCATAGCGCTGGTTGAGAGATCAGAAGCGGATTCCGCTTCAATGGATTTTGAGTCTGCAAGAGAGCTGGATGGTTTGATTAGTGATACCGATGGTGTGAGTACGTCACACTTTTATAGAGTCTGTATTTACGAACTGGTTTTGGCTCGCCTGCCAAAGTGGACAAAATTCATGACACTTGGCAGAAGAAAATTCGCAAGCAAACTTAATCGAGACGATCAAAGTATCTTCCGAAGAGCTGGCCTACTTGACCATCCCCCTTCAGATGAAAATGTTTTTTGGTGGGATGATTTAACAGGACGAGTTAGGGATTTTCGGGATGGTGAATTCAACGAACGTGCAAGAATTGCAGAAAAGCATTCACTTGAATATGAAAAATCGAGATTGGTGGAGCTCGGCCTTGAGCTTGAACCAGAATGGGTCGCTATAGAGGACAATACTGTTGGCTACGATGTAAAGTCATACGATTGGGAAAGTGGCCAAGCGATAAATCGATTTATTGAAGTAAAATCTTCTGTAGCAAACCCGCTAAAGTTTATAGTTTCTAGGAACGAATGGGAAAAAGCCGAAATTTTTGGGGAGGTGTACCATTTCCACATATGGGATATGAGGCAGGAGCCTCCGATACTTCATCAAAAAACAGTCAGCCAAGTTGCACAACACATTCCTACAGATGCTGGCAGAGGAAGATGGAAAAACGTAGAAATTCCTTTATCTATATGAGCCGCTCAAATGCCGTTATGACAACTCAACAATTCACTTGCACCACACATCACATGTTTCGAAGGTATCAATATTCAACAACGTAGCATTTACACACATACCTGGTGTATTGCCTGCAGCGAATGTAACCCTTTGCCCAGGAAGCCACCCGGAACAGATTCCTTGAGCCTTATACACTTCATCATCAATGATAAATGTTTGGTCATTATGAGCTAACTCAATTGTCGTAATGTAAGGCACGCGACAACTGCTAGATGGACGTAAAACCTCCACATTAAATATCTTTTTGCCCTCTACCCAGAGTTTGCCGACTCCTCCGGTTTGAAAAAGTAAAGCTCGCTTGTTGAAGCCAACAAAACCAAGAAACCCGAAAGAAATCTCGACTATGCTTCCATTCGTGAGTTTAAGAATATCTCCATTATCATCAGCAATTCTTGTTTCGCAGACGGCACCCGTAATACCTACAACATGGTTTTGGTTTTTAGTTCTAAACTCCATGAATTCTTGAACGATGACCTCCGCCCCTTTTGTATTCAATGCCTCACGACTAATACAAACGCCGCGAAAGGGCATATAGTTTGGCTCACATTTTCCATCCACATTAGGCAATTTGATATTTTGTGCGTAGGCGGGCATCCAAACTGCACAGATCGAAATTACGAGGACAATACTCGTGAATGAAGTTTTGTATCCAGTTAAGTACATGGCAGTTATCTGAGCTGCTAGTGTTAATCTAATAAGTCAATTACATCACGCACGTTTAAGTGAGTATAGCGTTGTACACTTCTCACGTCACGATGTCCGCTTACCATCATGATTTGAGCCTGATTAAAGCCTTTCTTGGCAACCTCTGTAATGCGCGTATGCCTGAGCTGGTGTAGCCTCACATCATCATCTAAGCCGACTGCCCTACGTGCCCTTCTAACGGCCGTAGAGACGCTATGTGGAGTTACAGGGTACAGCCTAGCCTCTGGGCCATCGCAGGCACTCAGTGACTCTCCTAGGAGTCTGACGGCCCTCTTGGATAAAGGCACTGATCTGTCACCTGTCTTGCCATCAACGACAGATAGTATCCGTTCTTCAAGATGAATGTGTTTGGCCTTCAAGTTGACGATCTCGCTTCGACGCATTGCGGTTTCATATGCAAGCTCGACGATAGTCTGCATTGTTTTGGGGAGTGCTGAGAGTAGAAGTTCAAGTTCATCCTTACGTATGACCCTGTTTCGGGGTTTGCTGGTCGGGGGCATAGGGACGCCAACACAGGGGTTCGGGTTTTCTTGCTCGTCGAGAATGAGCTCCCTGTAAGCACACCGATAAATTCGGGAAATCAATTGAAGTTCGTCACGAACGGTAACGGGTCTAACCTGTCGTAAGCGTTCCAATCTGTATGCGTTGACGACATCCCTCGTGACATTACTCAAATCCGTTGGAAGGCACTTCGACATACAATGTACCCGCCTGAGCGTCTCCGGATAGGATGGTCTGTCGTATAGAACACGTTCGCAGTACAAGAGCCCGATATCTAGGAATCTCAGCTTTGCGGGCACAGGTGTTTTCTTGGTCTCAAGGTTCCTGGCCCACGCTTCTGCCTCACTTTTGGTGTCAAAGGTTGCTGATTGTGGCTTCTGCCCTGCTAGTCTGACTTGGACATTCCAACGCTTCGAAGATTTCAGTTGTCGATAACTCGCCATAGGTCTGGCCTTTCGCACTGGTTTCACAGTGAGAAGGGCTGAAAGCCTTAGTGAGCTTAGCTTAGGGCTCGTTGACATCGAGGGGGTCACTGGTTCAATCCCAGTCGTGCCCACCATGAAAAACCCGGGCGAACAGCCCGGGTTTTTCTTTTGGGCACGACAAATATGGATGTGAGCGCACAAGGCGCTGGTTCTTTAATTTTGCGCGCAAGGCGCGCGGGCGTGCCCACCATGATAAATCCGGTCGAACAGCCCGGGGTTTTCTTTGGGTACGGCAGAAATGATCAGGCTGTTCGTGTAAAGCAGCCTCACTTCACCCATAAGTTGCCGTTATTAAATACCCTGTTAGTATACAGCTTTGCCGGTGCCGGTTATGCCGTGTACGTGCCAGTCGCGAGGAAGCGTCCTGAATGAGTGACGTCGCCGAAAAATATACCGATGTCGCACTGGAACACGAGATCGAGAATCTTGTTCTCCAGTTGAAACGGGCAGAGCACGATGAAAGTCTTGGCTGCATCGAGCTGACGTCGGACAATCCCGATATCAGAGCCCTGACGCAGCTCATCAACAATATTCTCGGCAATGCCCGCAGTTCCGTTGATCGGCTTGAAGACGCCAACCGTGATCTGGATTCACTGGTCCGCCAGCGCACGGCTGAATTGGAGCACGCCAAGACCATCGCCGAGCTGGGTAGTACGGCCAAAACCAAGTTCCTCGCGCAGATGAGCCATGAACTGAGGACACCGCTGAATTCGATCATCGGCTTTGCGCAACTGCTGCTGGACAGCAAGAGGGACGTTTTGAACGACCGTCAGGGCAAACAGGTACGGCATGTCCTTCGAGGCGGCCGTCACCTGCTGGGTTTGATCAACGACGTCCTCGACCTGTCCAAGATCGAATCCGGTAAGCTGGATCTCAAGATTGAAGCGGTGAACATGGAAGAGGTTTTCACCGAAAGTCTGCAGATGATCTCACCTCTGATCGACAGCCATGACGTGATTTTCGAGAACAGGATTGATCCGGATGCCGACCTGCCCTGGGTGAAGTGTGATTTTCTCCGGGCCAAGCAGTGCCTGATCAATCTCCTGAGCAATGCCTGCAAATACAACAAACCGGGCGGCAAGGTCTGGATCGATACCAGGGTTTTCAAAGGCGACCGGTTGAGAATTATTGTCGGCGATACCGGAATCGGGATTCCCGAACGTAAACAGCATGAACTTTTCCGCCCGTTCTCGCGGCTGGGTCGTGAAGAATCCGAGATCGAAGGCTCCGGTGTCGGGCTGGTACTCACCCGCCTGATCATTCACGCCATGGAAGGGATCCTTGATTTTGAAAGTACGGAGGGGCGGGGATCAATTTTCTGGTTTGATCTGCCGATTACGAAACGGCCGTCTTCCAATGAATCCAGACCGGACATGATGCCCGTTGACCTGAACCGGCGTCCGCAGGGAATTGTTCTGTATATCGAGGATATCGCGTCCAACGTACTGCTGATGGAGGACATGCTGGGAGAGTATACGGACGTTGAACTGCTGACAGCGTCAACTGCCGAGGAAGGCATAGAACTTGCCAAGCTGCACCTCCCCGACCTGATCGTGATGGACCTCAATCTGGGCGGTATGAACGGGATCGATGCGACACGTTGTCTGCGTTTTCTGTCCGAGACCCGGAAAATTCCAATTTTCGTACTGACCGGTGATGCCCAGGAAGACACCCGTGAGCGGTGCGAAAATGCCGGTGTCGAAAAGATTTTCATTAAACCCTTCAATGTAAATGAATTCATAGAAGCCGTGTGTATCGTGATGGATCAAAAGCTGGGCAAACTGCTATGACGACTGATTTCATCGTTCATATTGTTGACGACAACACCGCCAACCGCGAGCTGTTTGAGGATCTGATGGAGTCCATTGATCTGACATGGAAGAGCCATGCCAGTGCGCTGGAGTTTCTGAAAACGTTTGATCCGGAACCGGCAGGATGTCTGATCCTTGATGTCCGTATGCCGAACATGAGCGGTCTTGAACTCCTGGAGAAGCTCAACCAGGACGGCGTCGACGTGCCCATCATCCTGGCGACGGCGCACGGTGATGTGCCTATGGCGATTGAGGCGATGAAACGCGGTGCCTTCGATTTTCACGAGAAACCGATCAACAATCAGGCGCTACTGGAAAGTGTTGAACGCGCCATCTCGCATCGCAGGGTTCAACTGGAAAACGCTGGAAGCGAAGCCGCGATCAGGGCTTTCTACAATGCACTGACCCCACGTGAAATCGATGTCTATAAACTGGTCGTCGACGGCGCGATGAACAAGCAGATCGCCTATGAACTGGATATTTCTCAGCGGACCGTCGAGGTCCATCGCGCCAAGGTCATGGAAAAAATGCAGGCGCGTAATCTGGCCGATCTGATCAAGAAACATATTCTGCTTCACGGCTCTGCCTGAAGAGGGCTCAGTTCGATACCTCGAGCCGCTTGCGGAGCCTGCGCAGCAGCCACCCGATCACGGGCAGTTTTTCATAAAGTCCGGCGGCGGCATCCCAGTGGTCGATGTGCTCCACCAGAAGGCCCTGATCGTTGAAGCGCAACTGGCTGGCCCCGTCGACGGACCAGTCACGGTCCATCAGCCGTCCGGAGAGTGTCCAGATGATAGCACAGACATCGCCGTCGCTCATGCGGTGGTGTATCCGGAAATTCAGGCCCTTCACATGTACGAACATGTCTTCAAAAACATCGATCATGGCCTCGACATCGTGGACGTCATTGAAGGGATCCCGGAAATGCACATCGGATACAACATGGTCCCGCAATTCGGAAACGCTGCCGGAATCGATGCGTTGCAGAAAGGCGCAGTAATCATCAAACCCGCTGGTCATGAGAGTGCATCCTGAGGTTGGGCAAACCGTGTATCGGCATCGGACTTGCCGGGGTGTTGAACGGTTCCGCATTTACGGCACCGGTATTCTATGGGCACGCCATCGTTGCCGGGAAAGCGCATTTTAACCCAGTGGCCTTTCATATCGTACCAGAGGTCGGTTTCGAGATCGCCGCGATAGGCAAAATGCCGGGCCAGGCGGGTTCCCGAGCCGGTTTCAACCTTTTCGATGCCGAGCTCCTGCATGGAGATGGTATTGATCTGAGCTGTGATGGTATTCAGAATCTGCGTCGAGCCGATCACGCCTGAATTCCAGTGGGTCGTGGGATAGATTTCGCCGGGGGCAAGGGTTTGTCTGGATGCGCCGAAAACGGTCAGCATGCCGTTATGTCGTTGCGCCCGCATCGTGCTTTTGTCGCCGTTATCATTGGTTTCCGCTTCGATGGAGAGCAGCTGACCATGTTGCCATACCTCTCGCGATGAATAGCTGAAGCTGTACAAAGGCAACCCCAGAATGCGGATCGAAATCTCGGAGTGGCTTTGTACACGGAGAGTATCGCCGTCTTCTTTGAGCGTCACGGTATGAGCACCAACCCGCTGATTATTGCGATAGATGTCAAAGATGATTTCGCCGCCGTAGGCCCGGACAGGATCAAAACTCTCCAGCTGCGCTGCCCGTGTGTTTTGTAATGGCAAGCAAGCGGCGGATATCAGAATGGCCAGAGCAGTCCAGGCGGGATAAAACCGGTTAAGCATATTCCTGATACGTCCGAAACCGGGGATTGGTTTGCCTGTCGAATAAATATTGCCGTCAGATGTGAGGCGGAGACAGCGATAACTGCCGCAGGAACATCAGGCGTGGTCAGGTAATACCCGGCTGGATGGCAGAATAATGATCGCGGTCGTGCCTTCGCCCGGCGTGCTCTCCAACGTGAACGTACCGCCATGCAGGCTGATGATGGAATTGACGATGGCAAGTCCGAGCCCGGAACCCTGATGCTTGCGTGTCATGGCGTCACTGACCTGTACGAACGGCTGCAATACCCGTTTGAGGTCTTCCGGCTCCATACCGACACCGTTGTCTTCAATGCGAATCTCCAGGCCGCCGTCATTCGTGCGGCTGGCTGAAGCGCTTATCTTGCCGCCGGGGTCGGTAAATTTGATGGCATTCGACAGCAGATTGATCAGCACCTGACGCAGTTGGCGTTCGTCGACCAGAACTTTCAACTGACTGGTCGGGATGCGGTTGTCGATGTAAATGCCTTCCTTGCCGGCGCGTTCCGCGGTGAGGCGGATTGAATCGCTGAAAACGCCTTTCAGGTCGACTTCTGTTTCATCGAGCGCCATCTTCCCGGCCTCGATGCGGGAAAGATCCAGAATGTCGTTGATCAGGTTCAACAAATGCTCGCCGCCGGTGCGGATGATCTTCAGGTACTCCCGGTGTTTCGGGTCCACGACCTGGCCAAGCGTGCCGGCGAGCAGACTGTCGGAGAAACCGATGATTGAATTCAGCGGCGTCCGCAGTTCGTGAGACATGTTGGCAAGAAACGTAGACTTGGAACGGTTGGCCATCTCCGCTTCGTCCCGGGCCTTGCGATAGGCTTTTTCGACGGCCACACGATCCGTGATATCGGTCTCGATCCCGCCGACACCGATCAGTTCGCCGGTATTGTCGATAATCGGGAATTTCATGGTCATGAACGTTGTGCCGTTCAGGTTTTCCTCGTGCGTGATCATGCGCCGGTTTTCCAGAACTTCATGGTCATGGGCACTGAATGCACTGCCGAGTTTCTCGCCATAGACCTCGGTTGATGTTTTGCCTCTGGCTTGGTCGTTGGAAACGCCATAGACTTCACAATACCGCCGATTGACCAGGATGAACCGCAGTTCCCTGTCCTTGAAGTAGATCGGCGATGGCGAATTATCGAGCAGGGTCTGAATTCGGGCTTCGCTTTCGGCCAGCCGCTTCTCAAGCCAGACCTGTTCGGTCAGATCCGTATAAACCGTGGCGATGCAATGTGGCCCATGCGGCATCGGCATGGCGAATTTGGAAATAACCCAGGTGCTCTCATAGTTGTCGGCGGCTTTGAACGTTACGCGATGCGTGCTGGGCTCGCCGGTTTCCAGAACCCGCTTGTCTGATGCGATAGCGGCATGACTGAGGTTTTCATCCCAGATTTCTTCTGCCTTGCGGCCAATGACGTCTTTGTCCGTTACACCAAAAGCCGCCATGAAGGCCGGATTGATATAATCGTATTCGCCATTGGCTTTCTTGAGCATGATCGGGTTCGGTGATTTGTCCAGCAGCGTGCGGCCGACCAGATCGAGATCGGCCTGTTCTGGTCTGTACAGATAACTTGCAGCCAAAACGGCCGCAGATACCGCAAGTACCGGTATTTCACTCATCACGTCCGCTTCCAGTAAACCGCCGAGCAATGCGCCGCTGCGTGCTGCAAGGGCGGCGGTTGCCATGAACAGCACCAGCAGCATGCGATCATCCAGGTATCTGACCGTGCGTGCGAAGGCCCACGCCTGCAGGACAAGCGCGGATACGACGATCAATGCTGTGACGCCAAAGACGCCGGTTGATTGGAGCATGGTGCCAACATGAACGAGAATTAATGCTCTGGAAATACCCTCGTAATGTCGATCTCCCTATTTTGCAGGTGTGTGGTGAGTAAGCCACGTATTAGTTGCAAGGAAGACGGATCATGTTTTCACAGAACACGATGAATAAAAAACCCAATCCAGCGCCCCGTAACCGCATGAAAAAGCGCGTTGTTGCGGTGTGTGCGCTGGGTGCGGCAGTTATGGTCGGCAGTGCGTTTTCGGTCATGCCCCTGCATGCGACAACACAGGCTCCCGTACTCACGCCAAAATCACATGACAGTGCCCTGCCGGTCAGCTTTGCCGATATCGCGGAACGGGTCTCTCCGGCGGTCGTCAACATTCAGGTGACCTCACGCGCCCAGCCTGTTCAATCGCAGTTGCAGGATGCGCCTGCCAACATGCGTGAATTCTTCGAGCGCTATTTCAACATGCCGGATGCACCGGGCCGGCAGTTCGGCAGCCCTGAAACGCCGCCGCAGGGGCAGCAGCGGGTCGGTGCCGGGTCCGGTTTCGTGATCGATCCTGAAGGTTTTATCGTCACCAATGAGCACGTTGTCCATAATGCAGATGAGATCACCGTCACATTCAAGGACGGAACCGAAGCCAAGGCAGAACTGGTCGGGCTTGATAACAAGACCGATCTGGCGCTGATCAAGATCAATGCCGACAAACCCGTGCCGTATGTGAGCTTCGGTAAATCCGAAGATGTCCGCGTCGGCGACTGGGTTCTGACGGTCGGCAATCCATTTGGCCTGGGTCATTCCGTTAATGTCGGAATTGTCTCAGCCCGCGGCCGCACCATCGGCGCCGGCCCATATGACGATTTCCTGCAGATCGATGCGCCGATCAACCGCGGTAACTCAGGCGGTCCGGCATTCGACGTGAACGGGAACGTGGTTGGCGTCAACGCGGCGATCTTCTCGCCCAACGGCGGTAATGTCGGCATCGGCTTTGCCATCCCGTCGCAAATTGCTGAAAAGGTTGTGGCTGAACTGAAGTCCAAAGGCACCGTTGAACGCGGCTGGCTGGGTGTCAGCATTCAGTCCCTGAACGATGACATTGCCGAAGGTCTGGGCCTCAGGAATACCGAAGGTGTACTGGTGGCAGACGTCAATCAGGACAGCCCGGCCTCTGAAGCCGGGATGAAATCCGGCGACGTGATTCTTTCGGTGGACGGCACCGTCATAAAGGAGATGAAGGAACTGCCGCGCCTGATCGCCGATATCGATCCCGGACATATGAGCGACGTCACAGTCTGGCGTGACGGCGAGGAGAAGGTCCTCTCCGTCAGGATCGGCAAGCAGCCGGTCAGCCAGAACGTGGCGTCTGCGACGACAACCGGCAGCGCAACCGGAAAGCTCGGCCTTGCCGTGCAGTCACTGAACCCGGATATCGCCCGTGAACTTGGCATGTCCGAAGACACCAAGGGTGTCGTGGTCGTCGAGGTGAAACCCGGTAGCCCCGCTGCCGAAAAGGGTCTTCGCCGCGGCGACGTCGTCACCAAGGCCGGTGGCAGAGATATCTCGTCGCCGGAAGAATTGAGCGAACGGCTCGATCAGGCCCGCAAGGACGGACGCAAGACCGTTCTGGCTTTGGTCAAACGAGGCGGTCAGCAACGGTTTATCGCGTTCCCTGTCGGGGCGGCTTGAACAAGCAGCCCCGCACCCCCGGGGCCGGCCGGATCCCCCCTCCCGCCGGCCCCGCTAGTTTCTCCTCCCCCCTGGGATGGGCGGTGACCGGTCAAATCCGGCGCCGCTCATCCGTTTTTTCCGGGCGGGATGATGCTTTGACGACGTTTTTTTCACGCAGAAGGTTGGCGTGGACGCATGAATCAGCCTAAATGATTAAAGATGAACGGAAAAATCCAATGCGAATACTGGTAGTCGAAGACGACAAGGATGCGGCGAGCTATATCGCCAAGGCGCTTGGAGAGGCAGGCCATGTGGTCGATGTCGCCGATAACGGCGAAGATGCACTTGGCCTGGCGAACGAAGCGCACGAGGTCATGATTGTCGATCGGATGATGCCGAAAATGGACGGTATCCAGATGGTCGAGCAGCTTCGGGCACAGGGCGTGGCAACGCCGGTGCTGTTTTTGAGCGCACTTGGCAAGGTTGATGACAGAGTCACCGGGCTGCAGGCCGGCGGGGACGATTATCTGGTCAAACCATTTGCGATGGCGGAACTTCTGGCTCGGGTCGAAGCGCTTGGCCGCCGTAAGGGCGCACCGGATGCGCAGACACGGCTGGTCTGCGGTGATCTGGTAATGGATCTGATTGCCCGCGAAGTCTCCCGAAGTGACAGCAAGATCGATCTTCAACCCCGCGAGTTCAAGCTGCTCGAATATCTGCTCCGCAATGCCGGGCGCGTGGTGACCCGCTCGATGCTGCTGGAAAATGTCTGGGACTATCACTTCGATCCACAGACCAACGTCATCGATGTGCATATCAGCCGCCTGCGCGGCAAAATCGACAAGGGCTTCGAGACGCAGTTGCTGGAAACGGTCCGCGGCGCCGGATACCGGATGCATGCGCCTGATTAGTGTGCGCCTGGTCCGGACGTCATGGTTCCGCATGGCGCTCGGCTATGCGGTCCTCTCCATCTTCTCTGTGACCATGCTGTTCGCACTGCTGTACTGGAATACGGCGGTTTTTGTTGCGGAGCAGACCGAAGAAACCATAGAGGCCGAAATTACCGGCCTCGCCGAACATTATCGGCAGGCCGGACTGTTTGGATTGACCGAGGTCATTCAGGAACGCTCCCAGGGCCAGCGGCTCAGTCTCTATCTGCTGACCGACCCGAACCGCCGCCCGATTGCCGGGAACCTGAATGCCTGGCCACCGAATACCCAGCCCGGCGAATGGCTGGATTTTGATTACCAGCGCTCTATCGGTAGCGGTACGGCCGAACACCGCGCCCATGCCCGGCATCTGGTCCTGCCGGGCGGGTTTCATCTGCTGGTCGGTTACGACGTGCAGGATCAGGTGCGTCTGGAACGCCGCATGCGCCAATCGATGATCTGGATCGGTGCCCTGGCATTGGTGCTTGGCCTCGGGGGCGGTCTGTTGATGGCGCGGCACTGGCTGAGCCGCGTCGACAGCGTCAACAAGACGGCCGGTGAAATCATGGAAGGCGATATGTCGCGCCGGGTGCCGCTTAGCGGCACCGATGACGAACTGGACCGTCTGGCCCGCAATCTGAACGACATGCTGGACCGGATCGAGGCGCTGATGACCGGTCTGCGTCAGGTCACCGACAACATTGCGCACGATCTGCGCTCGCCGCTGAACCGGCTGCGGACACGGCTTGAAGTGACCCTCATGGGCGATCAGGACAATCAGGCCTATCGCGATGCCATTGGCGAGACCATGGCCGAGACGGATGAACTGCTGAAGACGTTCAGTGCACTGCTGCTGATCGGTGAGGCGGAGTCCGGTCTCGACCGCTCAAAGCTGGAATGGGTCGACCTCTCGGAACGGCTCGGTGATGTGGTGGAACTTTACGAACCGGCCGCCGAAGAATCCGGTCTGTCGCTGCAAACGGATATCGAACAGGGCCTGGGCGTTCGCGGTAACCCGAACCTGATCTCGCAGGCGGTCGTCAATCTGCTCGACAATGCACTCAAGTATACACCGGCTGGGGGCACCGTGTGCGTCGAAGCAGGGCAGGATGACGGCCGTCCCTATGTCGAAATCCGTGACAGCGGTCCCGGTATTCCCGTCAGCGAACGCGAACGCGTGCTGGACAGGTTTGTCCGCCTCGAAGGCAGCCGTTCGACACCGGGCAGCGGTCTCGGGCTGTCACTGGTCGCCGCCGTCGCCAAGCTGCATCAGGCGGCATTGACGCTGGGTGACAATGGCCCCGGGCTCACGGTCCGAATTACATTCCCGGCGGCACAGACCGTACCGGCAAAGCGCGACAAGACTTAACCGTCCGCAGTCTCAAAACAGAAATCCGGAATCATGTCGTCATTCTTGACGGTTTTTAGGATGAATGTGGTTTTATAGGCGTGCACGTCAGCGGACGTCCCCAGTACCGATTGCGCGAAATCGTGATATTCCTCTATCCCCGGCGCCTTGATGATCAGCAGAAAATCGAAGTCGCCGGTGACGACATGGCACTGCTGAACCTCGCTGATCTTGGCCATGGCCCGCTCAAAGCGTGATGAGACATCCGCCTTGGGGGCGCTCAACGTCACCATGACGGCGGCGGAGACCGGTTTCGGAAATTTTTTCGGATCAAGCCGGGCGATCACGGCGGAGATGGTGCCGCTCCGGCGCAACCGGGCAACCCGCTTGGCGCAGGCCGAAAGGGACAAGCCCACATCGTCGGCAAGTTCCGCCGTGGTGCGGGAAGCATCCTTTTGCAGGCGTTTGAGAATATTTTTGTCGATCTGATCCATTTCTTGGCGCCTTGTGCTTTGTATATTCGATAAATTTGATATGTTGATGTAAATCAGAGGCTATTCTTTGAGAATAATTCTTTCAAACTTTCGAATTAGAAGAATCCAACGCCGCGGCCGGTTGCTAAGCTTCATGAAACCAGCGGCCCTGCAGGGGGCGCAAACCGGAGGCTGACCCTTGAACGACATTGCTTTCATGAAACGCGCGGATGATGCGCTGATCCGATATGGTGCCCATTTCATGCCCATGGAGATCGCGTCTGCGTCAGGATCTTATGTCTATGACAGGGCTGGGAACGCAATTCTTGATTTCACGTCCGGGCAGATGAGTTCCGTGCTCGGCCACAGTCATCCTGATATCGTTGCAACTGTTAGCGATACGGTCAGGTCGCTGGATCATCTGTTCAGCGGCATGTTGTGCGAACCGGTGGTGGCCCTGTCCGAGCGTCTGGCGGCGGTGACGCCGGCGGGCCTCGACAAGGTGATGCTGCTCAGTACCGGCGGGGAATCCAACGAAGCCGCCGTCAAAATGGCGAAGCTCTATACCGGCGGCTATGAGATCGTCGGTTTCAGCGCGTCCTGGCACGGCATGACCGGCGCCGCTGCAGCGGCTACGTATGCTGCCGGCCGCAAGGGCTATGGACCGACCATGCCGGGAAGCCTGTCGATCCCTGCGCCTAATCTGTACCGGCCCCGTTTTGCGGGCAGCGGATTCGACTGGCGCACGGAACTGGACGATGCATTTGCTCAGATTGACCGTCAATCCACCGGCAATCTCGCCGCGTTTATTGCTGAACCGATCCTGAGCACCGGGGGTATTCTTGATCTGCCGGAAGGATATCTACGCGCTCTCAAGGACCACTGTCAGGCGCGCGGCATGTTGCTGATACTGGATGAAGCGCAAACCGGTCTGGGGCGGACCGGGCTCATGTTCGCTTTCGATCGCGACGGCGTGACCCCGGATATCCTGACTCTGTCCAAGACACTTGGTGCCGGTCTTCCGCTGTCAGCCGTGATGACCAGCCGTGAGATCGAGGAAACCTGCCATGAGCGCGGGTTTCTGTTCTATACCACGCACGTCAACGATCCGCTGCCGGCGGCGGTCGGCCTGAAGGTGCTGGACATCGTCGAACGTGATGATCTCTGTACGCGGGCACGGAAAATGGGTGCCCTGCTGGAAGGGGGACTGCGGGATCTCATGCAGCGCCATGAGCCGATCGGCGATGTCCGCGGGCGGGGCTTGTTACTGGGCGTCGAGATCGTTGCCGATCGCGCCGGCAAGACGCCGTCGCCTGAGATCGGTGATGCGGTGACGGCTTACTGCATTGAAAACGGGCTCAGCATGAATATCGCCAATGTGCCGGGTCTGGCCAGTGTGTTCCGGATCGCGCCGCCGCTGACGGTTAGCGAGGACGAGATTGCGAAAGGTCTGGAAATTCTCGATGCCGCCTTCACATCGGTTCGAAAATAAGGGGCCGGGATCAGGTCTTCCGGCGGTTGGCGATCTGCCGTTCGCGGTAAGCGAGGAACAACGCACCGGCGATGATGATACCCGCGCCGAGCCAACTCAACAGTTCCGGGATCACGCCGAACAGGCCGAAGTCGTATATCGCGGCGAATACCAGCGTCATATAGAAGAACGGCACCGCGAAACTGGCGTCGGCGGATTTCATGGCCTGGATGAAGCACGACTGCGCACAGACCATGATCAGGCCCAGCGTGACCAGCAGAGCCCATTGTTCGGTTGTCGGCTGCACCCAGAAAAAGAGACCGGCACTCAGAGAAATGGCGGCGCCAAAGGCATTGTTGACGAACAGAATGCGGATTGCCGGTTCCCCGTCGCTGAGCCGCTTGATGACGACCATTTCCATGCCCATGAACAGTGCGGCGGCAAGGGCAATCAGGGCCGCGATCTGGAAAGCGTCGGTCCCCGGACGGATCAGGATCAGTGCCCCGATCATTGAAATCGCGGCGGCGGACCAGCGCACCGGTCCGACTTTTTCCCCCAGAAACGGGATCGCGAAAATCATGGTGCAGATCGGGCTGAGAAAGCTGATCGCAGTCGCTTCGGCGAGCGGCATTTGCGCCGCCGCGGCGAAGGTGCAACTGACGCCCAGCCAACCCAGCAGGGAGCGCAGGAAATGCCAGCGATACGGGGTGCCCTTAAATTTCAGCTTGAGGGCCGGAGCGATCACGAGAAGTGCCGAGAATGCGAAAACAAACCGTCCGGCGGATATCTGTAACGGATGCAGTGCCGGGCCATAGGCGTCGTTGCCGAGAATCTTGGCCAGCATCGACGTTGCCGCCAGAAGCGCAGCAGCAAGCAGCATGAACAGGGCGCCGCGCATGTGGCGCGGGGTGAAAGTGGCAGGAGCGGGGGGCAATCGTCAGCCCCCTGAAACTGAGATGCAGACCTTGCCGAAATGCGATCCCGATGCGAGATACCGATACGCTTCTGCAGCGTCCTCGAAGGGGAAGACCCTATCGATGACGGGTTTCATGCCGGCCGTCGAAATCGCCTTGCACATCTGGTTCATGGCGTCCTGCGGACCGACCGTCACGCCCTGTAGGCGCACATCCCGGCTGATGATGAACGGCAGCAGGATATTGCCGGTGGTTGCACCGGACAGCACGCCGATCATGCTCAGGGTGCCGCCGGGGCGAACTGCGATCAGGGACTGTTTCATGGTTTCCGTGCCGCCCAGCTCGATCACGTTGTCGATGCCGTCACCCCCATACTGTTTGGCCCAGGCCTTTGCCAGCTTGCCCCATTCAGGTGTGGTGGCGTAATTGATGCCGTGTTCGGCACCGAGCGTTTTGGCGCGCTCGAGCTTGTCGTCGGAGGAAGAAGTCACGCAGACCCGGCAGCCGTTCATTCTGGCGAACTGCAGCGCAAACAGCGACACCCCGCCGGTACCCTGGGTGAGGATGCAGTCACCGGGCTCCGCCCGGCCCAGCCGGACGATGGCGGACCATGCGGTGAGCCCGGCACAAGTCAGACTTGCGGCTTCGGCATCGCTGAGATGGGCGGGTGTTTTGACCAGTCCCGTCACCGGGATCACGCGGTATTCCTGCAGCATGCCGTCGACGGTGCGGCCGGAATCGCTCTCCATCGCATGCTCATTGGCGCTACCGGCCGGCCAGTCGAGGAAAAAACAGGCCGTTACCCGGTCGCCGGGGCTGAAAGCCGAAACGCCGGGGCCGACGGCTTCGACGGTCCCCGCACCGTCGGACAACGGTACAAGACCGGCCTGCTTCTGGCGCGAACGGTAGCCGCCTTTGGCGATCAGCAGATCCCGGTAATTGAGGGACGTGGCGCCGATTTTAACTAGCGCCTCGCCGGGGCCGGGTTCGGGTATGGGCATATCCACGGCTTCCAGAGCATCGGGACCGTCCGGTGTTTTGAAAACCATCGCGCGCATCTGCCGTCCTCTCGTCTGATATTCGACAGGTGTTAATAAACCCGTCGCCGGGCAATTAGGCAATGCCGTCGCAACACGAAAAAAGGCCCTGCCGGGTATCGGCGGGCCTTTTTCTTAATCTCGCTTAAACCTGGTTAGATCAGGAGAAGAAACCTTTGTCCTTTTTGCCGGGGCAGGGTGCTTCCATCAAAGTCTTGCCGTGATGATGCAGATTGACCCAAATGCGATCCTTGCCGTGCAGCCATTCATAGACCCAGGCATTTTCCGGCGGGCAGGCCAGTTTCAGATAGGAATACCGGATCCGTTCGGAACGGGTGCGAATGACTTCGGCATGATCGAAGCGCGGCACATGGACGTCGACGACCAGATTATTGTCCTTGTTGACGTGTATTTTGGTCGCCGTCCAGCCCTGACGGGGCGGGTTCTCGTCAATGTAGTTCTTGACGGCAACGGCGGCGACTTCGAGCGCTTCTTCCTGGGACATGTCCTCGGCATAATAGGTGAGCGTCGCCAGAACAACGCCCGGAATCATGAGCGTGATCAGAAGACTCGTGAAAAACCAGCGCTTGGAACTGATGATATCGGATATCCACATGGTCAATTTCCCTTTCCCTTCGGTAGCTCCGCTGCCTCGTTATTATTGGTCTTGAGGCCGGTGGCTTTGCGCCCCGCCGTCACCGGCGGTTTGCCTGTTCGTGGTCCCGGGGATACGTGTTATCCCGAACCTGATGGCCCTATTTATAGGGCATGCGGGCCGGGAATGCTGTGAGCCTTATCACTTAATGGAAAAATTATGATGACGTTATGGTGCTGAAATTAAATAATAAATTTCGCGTGTTCCCAAGCATCTCCATATTTCTTGGTTAAATAAGTCTAAAGGCGAACCGATCTAGGTGTTGTGCAGCACCTTTTCGATTCGCGCGACAAAAGCATCCGCATCGGCAAGGTCGTTGAACAGGTGCGGGCTGACCCGGATCGCGCCGCCGCGCGAGCTTACATAGACGTTTTCGGCGGCGAGGCGGCTCAGGATATCGTCGGGGAACCCACCCTCCCGGCGCATGCCGAGAATATGCGGGGTCCGGAAAGCCGGATCGGCGAGCTTGAAGCCGAGGCGGGATGCGCCTTCGGCAATCCGTGCCGTTATTGGCGCCAGCGTGGCGGCCACGCGTGCCGGCTGCCAGCCCTGCAACTGCCGGAGCGCATCCTGTATCATCGGCAGGGTGATCAGGCTCAGGTACTCCCCGGCGTCGTAGCGGCGTGCACCGGGGGTAAAGCCGTCCGGATAGCCGAGACCGCCGGTTATACTGTCGACACCGCCGTGATTGAACAGATGGTCTTCAAGCGGCTGGCCGTCCTGAAATGCCGGCGCGGCATACATGAACGACAGTCCATAAGGCCCCAAAAGCCATTTATAAGCGGCACAGACCAGATAATCCGCGTGGATATCGGCAACATCGATCGGCTGGGCGCCGACCCACTGTGTCGCATCGACAAGGAACGTTGCGCCGGCATCCTTCAGGGCGGGGCCGATGACCTTGAGGTCGACCAGCACGCCGTCGGTCCAGTGACAGGGCGGCAGAGCGGCAATGGCGACGTCGGTATCGATCATCTCCATCACGGCGCGGGTCCAGTCGCCGTCCGCGGGCCAGGGCACGGTCGAGATGACGGCCCCGGTGCGCTCGGCGACATGACGCCAGGCGTAGACATTGGACGGGAACTGGCCTTCGAGCACCAGGATGCGCTGGCCTGCTTTCGGGTGCAGGTTTTTTGCCGCCGTTGTGATGCCGTAGGAGGCGGCAGGTTGTATTGCGATATCGTCGCCTTTGGCCCCGATCAGGCTGGCAAAGCGCTCGCGGATATCATCGGCCTGGATATATCGGGCCGGCTCATCGATGGCCCACGGATGCCCTTTTTCGCCGACACCCCTCCGCCCGGCTTCAAGTGACGATTTCAGAAGCGCGGATTTGGAGGCAGCATTCAGAAAGATCACGCCGTCTTCGATATCGAAAAGATGCCGCTGATTGCCGAGCCGGGAGGAAAGTTCGTCCATGGCTGAAGATAAACAGCTTCCATACGGGCTGTCGACTCCGCATCCGGTCCTGTATAGTCCGGGTATGACGTCTTGCCGACAGCCGCCGAAGACTACAAATGCCGAGGGTGAGCCGCGCCGCATCGGGGTGGAAATTGAATTCGGCGGCATCGGCATCGGCAAGGCGGCGTCGCTGGTAAAGGAAATATTCGGCGGGGAAATCTACGAACCCAGTCCGCACATTCGTGAAGTCAGAAACACGGATATCGGCGATTTCGAGATCGAACTGGATGCGCAACTCGTTCATCCGAAACCGGGCGATGACGAATTCGGACTGAAAGCACGGAAGATTGCAGGGGATTTGTCGAGCGGGTTCGTGCCGACCGAGATTGTCGGCCCGCCGGCGCCACTAAGCTCCCTTGGGGATTTTGACCGACTGATTGCCGCCTTGCGCAAGGCGGGGGCTGAAGGGACCGCGGACAGCTTCAGCTATGCCTTCGGCCTTCAACTCAATCCGGAAGTGCCGTCCGAGGATGCTGCCGAGATTTTGAAAGTGCTGCAGGCCTATGTCCTGATGTCGCCGTTGCTGCGGCGGCGTATCGATGTCGATACCATGCGCCGACTGCTGCCGTATGTGGACCCGTTTCCGCTATCATATGCCAGACGCATCCTGCACGCCGGGTATGCGCCGGACATGGCGACGCTGATCGATGATTACATTCTCGAAAATCCGACACGAAACCGCGAACTCGACATGCTGCCGCTGTTCATGCATCTGGACGAAGAACGGGTCCGTTCCCGGCTTGACGATCCGCTGATCAAGTCACGACCGACCTATCATTATCGCCTGCCGAACACGAACTTTACCGATCCGAACTGGAACGTCACCGTGGAATGGAACCGCTGGGTCATCGTCGAACGGCTGGCAGCCGATGAAGGCCGCCTTACTCAACTCGCCCAGACGTTTTTGAACCGCAACCCGGAAGATTTTCTGGATCGCCTGTCGGTGCGGACCCGGGAATGGCTGGAAGAGCTTATCGAATGACCTCGGCGCCGCTGGCTTCGGCGGTGATCCGGCGGCGTCTCTGGTGTTCGCGGATCGTTATGTAGGCGGTCGACGCGAAAATCAGCGACCCCCCGCCCCAGACGAAGGCATCCGGTACGTCGCCGAAAATCACATATCCACTGATCGAAACCCATACCAGTCGCACGTAATCAAACGGCATGGCGACGTGAGTTTCTGCGTACTTCAGCGATTGCGACACGCAGAACTGGCCGCATCCCCCGAACAGCCCCAACAGGACCAGCAGCGCGAGATCGCCGGTGCTCGGCCATGACCACACGAAGAGCGCCGGGACGAGAGCCAGCGGCGCCATAACCAGCGACATGTATGTGGTGATGGTGAGCGAGGATTCGGTCTTGCTCAGGTTCTTGATGATGATGACGCACGCGCCCCAGAACACGGCTGCCGTCAGGACCAGGATATTTCCGGTGCCGATCTCTTCGAAACCGGGGCGCAGAACCACCAGTGTTCCGATAAACCCGGCGATGATGGCGGCAATCCGCCGCCAGCCCAGCCGTTCCTTGAGAAGGAGTACGGCAAGCAGGGTGGCAAACAGAGGCGCGGAGAATGATAAAGCCGTGACGTCGGCAATCGGCGACAGGCTGAGGGCGGTGAAGAAGCACACCATGGCGCAGAAGTTCAGCACCCCGCGCAGAATCAGAAGGCCGATCCGGTCGGTTTTGAGGGGGGCCAGACCCTGTTTAAAGAAAAACGGCACCACGATAATCAACGCAAATAACAGCCGGCAAAACACCACGACGAACGGATGCACGGTATCTGACACATAGCTGATGGTGGTATGCATGGACGCGAGACAGAGCGTCGATGCGAGCATCCAGATGATGCCGCGGAGGTTGTCTGCGGCCTTCTTGTGCTCGGTCTGGCTGTCTGTGCTGGTCTTTGACGTGGTGGGCACGGGGTCGGGCATGCACGCTCCTTCGGTGGATATAGGTCAGCATAGACGACCTTTTGGTGGATGCAAGACAGGGAATTCTCCGTTTTTCGGGGGTGAAAAACGCTCTTTCCCCGTTGACAGCCCTTTATGCGAACCGTATGTTCCGCGCGCTTTCGTCTCCTGGGTGGTCCGGGGACATGTCATTCTGTTTTGGCTTTATTTGATTAGCCGGGGATCGAGTTATGAAAATCAGAAACTCGCTGAAGTCGGCCAAGCTGCGTGAAAAAGGCTGCCGAGTTGTGCGCCGCCGCGGTCGGGTCTACGTCATCAACAAACGCAACCCGCGGTTCAAAGCCCGCCAGGGCTGAGCCGGGTTTGAGCGATCCTCTGGCCGCGCCCATGCGGACATGGGCGCGGTTTTCGTTTGTCTGCCATTTGGTTTGATTGCCTTCTTCTTTGATCACCGCGCCGGGGAGGGAATTCCGATGACGTCCCGGGTGACGGCCCCGTTTTTACGTGGCACACTGTGATTTCGAACGATCAAGCATAATAAAAAAAGACGACGGGAGCCACTGCCATGCAGATGCCCACACCTGATGAAAACGTCATTGCCCGACGGTCCGAACTGGCCGCGGCGTTGCGCGAGATCGTGCCTGGTGAAGGCGTCATCGACAGTGAAGAGGAACTCCGCGCCTTCGATTGTGACGGGCTGATGGCTTACAAGCAGCTGCCGCTGATCGTGGTGCTGCCGGAAACCACCCAGCAGGTTTCGGAAATCCTCAAGTATTGTCACGCCAATAGTATCAAGATCGTGCCGCGCGGTGCCGGGACAGGGTTGTCCGGCGGGGCCTTGCCGCTTGCCGATGCGATTACGCTGGGTCTCAGCAAATTCAAGAAAATCCTCGAAATCGATTACGCAAACCGCTGCGTCGTGACGCAGCCGGGCGTCACCAATCTGGGTATTACCCAGGCGGTCGAACATGCCGGCTTTTATTACGCCCCCGATCCGTCATCGCAGATCGCGTGTTCCATTGGCGGCAACGTCGCCGAGAATTCCGGGGGTGTGCACTGTCTGAAATACGGGCTGACCACGAACAACGTGTTGGGCGTGGAAATGGTGCTGATGAACGGTGACATCATCCGTCTCGGCGGCAAGCATCTGGATGCCGGCGGCTATGACCTGCTTGGCGTGATCACCGGGTCAGAAGGGCTGCTGGGCGTGATCACTGAAGTGACGGTGCGTATCCTGCGTAAACCCGAGGTCGCCCGCGCCGTGCTGATCGGCTTTCCGACCATGCTCGATGCCGGAAAATGCGTCGCTGACGTGATCGCTGCGGGGATCATTCCGGGGGGCATGGAACTGATGGACAAGCCGATCATCCACGCCACCGAGGATTTCGTGCACGCTGGATATCCGCTCGACGTTGACGGGTTGATGATTGTCGAACTGGATGGTCCGGAAGCCGAGGTCGCCTATCTGGTCGAGCGAGTCGAGGAGATCGCCCGTGCCGCGAATGCCTCCACGGTGCGGATCAGCGAAAGCGAAGAAGAACGCATGCGATTCTGGTCCGGGCGTAAGAACGCGTTTCCCGCCGTCGGCCGGATGTCGCCCGATTATATCTGCGTCGACGGCACGATCCCCAGAAAGAAGCTGGCGCTGGTCCTTGAGCGGATCGCCGAGCTGTCCGATAAATTCGGTCTGCGCGTCGCCAACGTGTTTCATGCCGGTGACGGCAACCTGCACCCGCTGGTGCTGTTCGATGCCAACCAGCCGGGCGAACTGGATGCCGCCGAGAAGCTCTGCGGCGCGATCCTTACCCTTTGTGTCGAGGTCGGCGGCGTGCTGTCGGGCGAACACGGCATCGGGGTCGAGAAACGCGATCTCATGGGCACCATGTTCACCGAAGACGACCTGAAGCAGCAGCAGCGCGTCAAATGCGCCTTTGATCCGGGGCATCTGCTGAACCCCGGTAAGGTCTATCCCGAGCTTCACCGCTGTGCCGAACTGGGCAAGATGCACGTTCACCAGGGCAAGCTGCCGTTCCCCGACATTCCGAGATTCTAGACGACGACGCCATGACCGATACGCTGAAACCGGAAAACGAAGGCCAGATACTGGACGCTATCCAGTGTGCGGTTTCGAAAAAAATACCGCTGGAAGTCGTTGCCGGCGGCACGAAACGCGCTTTCGGACGGCCGATGCAGACGGCGGCGACACTGGATCTGTCGGCGATGTCGGCGATCAAAACCTATGAGCCGGAAGAACTGTTCATGACCCTCGAAGCCGGGGCACCGATGGCAGAGGTCAACAAGGCGCTCGACGATGCCGGACAGCATCTGTCTTTCGAGCCGCCGAATTTCGGCCCGCTGCTGGGCACGGACGGCGACAAGGCGACCATCGGGGGTATCGTTGCCACCAACCTGGCCGGGCCACGGCGGATCAAGGAAGGCGCCGCGCGTGATCATGTGCTCGGTTTTCATGCGGTATCGGGTCGGGGCGAAATCTTCAAGTCCGGCGGTACGGTGGTCAAGAACGTCACCGGGTTCGACCTGTCGAAACTGATGGCCGGTTCGTTCGGCACCCTTGCTGTGATGTCCGAGGTTACCCTGAAAACCCTGCCGAAGCCGGAAAAGGTCCGTACCCTGCTGGTCCGCTGGCGCGTCGACGGGGTTTACGATCATGCGGCGATGAAAGTGATGTCGATGGCACTCGGCAGTGCGCACGACGTGTCCGGTGCGGCCCATCTGCCGGCGTATGCGGCGATTGCCTCATCGGTCGATTACGTGAATGCCGTGGGCGGCGGGGTGACGGCGCTTCGCATCGAAGGTCCGGCGCCGTCGGTTGAACACAGGGTTGAGGCCCTGCGCAACGAACTCCGGGAATTCGGCAATATCGAGGAACTGCATAGCGCGAACTCCCGGACGTTCTGGCGCGAAGTCCGCGATGTTCAGCCATTCGTCGGCCGTGACGACCTTGCGTTCGTGTGGCGGCTGTCCGTGCCGCCGGCGGAAGGCGCAAAGGTTGCCCTGTCGATACTCGAAACTCTCAAGGGTGAAGTGATGTATGACTGGGGCGGCGGCCAGGTCTGGCTGGGCCTGAAAGAGGTCACCAATGCCGGGGCCGAGGTCGTCCGCTCGGTGGTGGCAGGCGTTGGCGGTCATGCGACACTGATCCGCGCGTCACATGATATCCGCGGCGAGGTGCCGGTGTTCCAGCCGCTTTCCGCTGCCGAAGGCCTGGTTGCCGAAAAGATCAAGGAAGGCTTCGATCCGGAAGGTGTTCTCAACCCCGGGCGTATGTATCCGGGGGTATAGGGCAACATGCAGACCAACTTCACCATCGCCCAGCTGACCGATCCGAATATCGATGCGGCCAACGACATCCTGCGGAAATGCGTGCACTGCGGATTCTGTACGGCGACGTGTCCGACGTTCGTGCTCAAGGGTGACGAGCTGGACAGTCCACGCGGCCGCATCTACCTGATGAAGGAAGCGTTCGAGAGCGGCGGCCCGGCGACGCCAAAACTGGCGAAACATCTGGACCGCTGCCTGTCGTGCCTGTCGTGCATGACCACCTGTCCGGCCAGTGTCGATTACATGCATCTGGTCGACTACGGGCGGACTTTTGTCGCTGAAACCCACAAGCGCCCCCTGGCAGACGCCGGCCTGCGCTGGCTGCTGGCCAGGGTGTTGCCATCTCCGGACATATTCCGGCTGTCGCTGATCGGCGCCTGGCTCGGCCGTCCGTTCAGAAACCTGATGCCGGCGCGGCTCAGGGCGATGCTGGAACTGGCGCCTGAGCGCATCAACAGCCCCAGCAGCGTCGACAGCCCGGGCGTCTTCCGTGCCGAGGGCGAAACGCGCATGCGCGTCGCCCTGCTCAGCGGCTGTGCGCAACAGGTTCTGCGTCCGTCGATCAATGAATCCACGGTCAGGCTGCTCAATCGTCTGGGCTGCGAGGTGGTGATCGCCGACAACATGGGCTGTTGCGGCGCGCTGGTTCACCATATGGGTCTCGAAGAACAGGGACACGCCGCCGCAAAACGGAATATCGCCGCCTGGGAAGCCGCCGAACAGACGTACGGCGCCATCGATGCCGTTATCATCAATGCCTCCGGCTGCGGCACCACGGTCAAGGATTACGGCTGGATGCTCAGACACGACAGCCAGTGGGCGGCGCGGGCACGGGTGATTTCCGAAAAGACCCGCGATGTCAGTGAAGTTCTCCTGCAACTGGGACTGACCGGCCTCACGGGTGAAAACCGCCCGAAAGTCGCCTATCACTCGGCATGCTCCATGCAGCATGGCCAGCAGTTGAAAACCGAGCCGGTGGACCTGCTCCGCGCTGCCGGTTTCGAAGTGGTACAGCCGGCGGAATCACACCTCTGCTGCGGTTCCGCCGGGACATATAACATCATGCAGCCCGAATGGGCGGCAGAACTTGGGGCCCGCAAGGCGGGGCATCTGAGAGCCCTGGGTGCGGACTGTATCGCAACCGGCAATATCGGCTGCCTGACGCAGATATCCGCATCCATGGAGGGACAATCTCCCCCCGTTCTGCATACGGTTGAATTGCTGGACTGGGTGACTGGCGGGCCGCGCCCCGATTCCTTCTGACGCCTTTGCGCAAAGGCTGAACGGGATTCGGATATCCACAACATAGAAAAGCCCTGGCAATCGTGCCAATATGTCGGTAGGGCGCGAAATACCGGTGTACTTGAAGCGCAGGCGCCATGAGGCTTGCAGAATGACCGAATTTGCCGAAAAGGGCGTGCAGGGCCTTATCAGAAGGCTTTTTCATAACGTCGTGCTGGTACCAGTTCTGGTTTTTGGATTTTTGTTGTCGGCGACGGCTTTCACGTGGAATGAGATCAACCGTTACCATCTCCTGCGGCAGATTTCGGATTCCCATCAATATCTGGAATTTGTCACGGCACACCTTGGTGCGCATCTGGATGTGAGGCTGGTCCTCGGCGAACTGATCCGTCAGGAATGGCTCGATTACCGTACCGAGGATCCTGAAGATTTCGCCGCCATCGTCAAACCGAAGCTTAAGCGTTTCGCGGATATTCAGGCAATCAACTGGGTCGACAAGTACGGCGTCATCCGCTGGGTCAATCCGGTCATAGGTAACGAAAATGCAATCGGCCTTGAAATCCGGGAACTGCCGGGACCGAACGCAGCGCTCAGCGAAGCCATACGTTCCGAAAAAGTGCAACTCACGATGCCGATCTATCTGGCCCAGGGTGGCAGAGGATTCGTGACGTATTTTCCCGTCTTTGAAGGCAACGATATCCAGGGGTTCATCAACATCGTCTTCAGAGCGAATGATCTGATTGAAAAGGCATTGCCGTCCGATGACCGGCGCCATTACGATCTGCATATCGAAGACGCGGGAGAGGTTCTTTATGAGAATCATATGGCCCCGCATCTGACTAAACCGATCCGGAAAAAGATCACCGTCGCAAACCGGGAGTGGACTGTATCGGTAGCGCCGACAACACAAGTGGCGGAAACCTATTCACGTGCCGGCGCCAATATTCTGCTTTTATTCGGCCTGATCTTTTCAGTCGCCCTGCCGCTGACTCTGTTTCAGCTACTGCGCAGCAACCAAAACCTTCGGGAAACGCAGGGGCGATTATCTGATTTTGCCGATATCAGCTCGGACTGGTTCTGGGAGACCGACAGCAAATTACGGTTTTCATATTTTTCGGGCCGCTTTGAAGAAGTAAGCGGCGTACCACCGGATCAGCTCATCGGCAGGACCCGCCGTCAGGTCGGTGCACCCGATGCAGACCCGGACGCATTTCAGCAGATGCTGCAGAAAATGGATCTTCATCAACCGTTTCGTGATTTTGAGCATACTCGTACCAGAGAAAACGGCACCAAGGAATATTTGTCGATCAGCGGACGTCCGGCGTTTGATGATAGAGGTAAGTTCATCGGCTACCGGGGGGTCGGCAAAAACATCACGGAGAGTAAAAAGAGTCAGATCGTCGTGGCCGATGCACTGATGGCTTCGGAAGCGGCAAACCGGGCAAAGTCCGAATTTCTGGCAACCATGAGCCATGAATTCCGCACCCCGTTGAACGCCATTATCGGTTTCAGCGAAATGCTCAAGGAAGAGTATTTTGGTCCGCTCGGCGCCAAGAATTACAAGGAATATGCCACTGATATCAACGGCAGCGGGCGGCACATGCTGGACCTGGTGAATGACATTCTTGATTTTTCGGCGATCGAAGCCTCCAAACGTCAAATGGAATTCGAGGTTTTCTCTTTCGATGAAATCCTCAGGGACAGCATCCGCAACGTTGAAAAGCAGATGAATGAAAAGGGGATAAATCTTAACAGGGACGTTTCCGACAAATTGCAGCCCATGTATGCCGATAAACGTTCAGTCTACCAGATCATGCTCAATCTGCTGACGAATTCGGTCAAGTTTACCGATCCGGGCGGCACGATCTCCGTCCATGCCGAATGTGACAGTGAGCGGTTTACGTTTTCGGTCAGCGACACGGGGATTGGCATTGAAGCCACCCTATTGGATACGATTACCGAGCCATTCGCACAGACCCACAGCAGTGCCCACATCGCGGGGACGGGAACGGGGCTCGGCCTGACCATCGTCAAATCCCTGGTTGAGGCGCATGAAGGGAGCCTGGTTATCGACAGCGTTATGGGAGAAGGGACAAGCGTGACAATCAGTTTTCCCCGCAGGCCGGACCCGGAGCAGAAGGATAATTCCTGATGCTGGATAATCCCCATATTCGGCCCCATATCCGGCCCCATATCCGGAAGATGAAACGCATAATTGCGCTGTTTGCACTGGTGGTGTTGATGGTCCCTGCGCCGACAACAGCGGATCAGAACAGTGCGCAACTGGATGAATTGTTCCGTCAACTGCAAAGCGCGACAGATCCTGAGGTATCGGCCAGAGCGGAAAGACAGATCTGGCGAATCTGGAGCTTGCCCGACGACCGGACAGCGAGCATCCCCTTTGCACAGGGTGTACTGGCCATGAACGATGGCCGGTTGAAACAGGCCCTGGCGCTGTTCAGCCGTGTCACCGTCGCCGATCCCGACTTTGCCGAAGGCTGGAACAAGCGCGCGACCGTTTCCTATTATCTGGGCGATCTGGAAGCGTCGGTACGCGATATCCGCAAAACCCTGTCCCTTGAACCCCGCCATTTCGGCGCATTATCGGGACTTGCCATGATCTACCAGTCGACGGGGCTGGAGGCACAAGCGCTCGACGTACTGATCCAGGTCAAGGAAATCTACCCGACGATGCCGGGAATCGATGAACGTCTTGAGGAACTGCAGGCTGCCATCGCCGACAGGAAAACCTGAGCAGGCGGCCGAACGTCACGTTAGCCAAGCTCGTCATTGGCGGCTTCGGCACGTGATTTTTCCCTGCGCATTTTGTCGTCCCGCAGGAAACCCAGAATGCGCAGCGCACCGGCGAAGGTGAAGGCTGCCATGCCGAGCAGGGCCGCCATGAACAGGATCGCCTCGTTCGGCGGATTTTTGTCCGGGAAGACCAGCGGATATGCGAAATACAGACCGACAAACGCCAGCGGCCAGAGTATGGCAAAGATCAAATACAGCATGCGTCCACATTAACATATCATCGGGCTTTGCGGAATCCTGCCGGGCAGCTTAAATTGGCAGCCATCACGTATTTTCCATGCGGATCGGGAGACAGGCGATGCAACCAGCCGTAAAAAGCCGTTTTGACGACGAACTGCTGGGTGTGTTGCGTCAGATCGTCGGCGATCGGGTGACGACCGCGGATGCCATCCGCGAGCAGCATGGCAGGGATGAGTCTTTTCACCCGTGCATGCCGCCCGATGCTGTTGTTTTTGCTCACAGTACGGATGAAGTCTCCAGGGTTGTCAGCGCCTGCGCCGAGCGCGGTGTGCCGATCATTCCTTTCGGTACCGGGACGTCGCTCGAAGGGCATGTCGCCGCGCTTGAAGGCGGCGTCAGCATCGATGTGTCACAGATGAACGACGTTCTCTGTGTCAACGCCGAGGATCTGGATTGCCGGGTGCAGCCCGGCGTGACCCGCAAGCAGTTGAATGAATATCTGCGCGATACCGGGCTGTTTTTCCCCATCGATCCCGGCGCCGACGCATCGCTGGGGGGCATGACCGCAACCCGGGCTTCCGGCACCAATGCGGTTCGCTACGGCACCATGCGTGAAAATGTTCTTTCGCTTGAAGTCGTCATGGCAGACGGGCGTATCATCCGCACCGCCCGGCGCTCCAAGAAAACGTCGGCGGGCTATGACCTGACGCGGCTTTTCGTCGGATCGGAAGGCACCCTTGGTATCATCACCGAAGTGACGCTTCGGCTCTACGGTATCCCCGAAGCGATGTCGGCGGCGGTGTGCTCGTTCCCCGATATGGAAAGTGCCGTGAATACGGTCATCCTGACGATCCAGTCAGGTATCCCGGTGGCCCGTATCGAATTGCTGGACGATGTTCAGATGGATGCCTGTAACAGATATTCCGATCTCGATTATCCGGTGCAGCCGACGCTCTTCTTTGAATTTCACGGCTCCGAACAAAGCGTCATGGAACAGGTGGAAAAGGTTCAGGCCATTGCCGGAGACTTCGGCGCTTCAGAATTCAGATGGGCCCGCAAAGCCGAAGAACGCTCAAAGCTCTGGCAGGCCCGCCATGATGCCTACTATGCGGGTATCGCCCTCAAACCCGGTGCCAAGGGGATTGCCACGGATGTCTGTGTGCCGATCTCGCGGCTTGCCGAATGTATTCTTGAAACCCAGAAGGATATCGCCGAAAGCGGCCTGACCGCGCCCATCGTCGGTCACGTGGGGGATGGCAATTTTCACCTGGTCATCGTCGTGAACCCGGACGATGCCGAAGAAATGGCGCGCGCCGAGGCGCTTAACGAACGCATGGTCATGCGGGCACTGGCGATGGACGGCACCTGTACCGGGGAGCACGGCGTCGGGTACGGCAAGATCGGTTTTCTGGAAGCCGAACATGGCGAAGCCCTCTCCGTGATGCGTGACATCAAACGTGCTCTGGACCCCGGGAACATCATGAACCCCGGCAAAATCATACGAATGTAGGACGAACAAGATGCCTGAAGCCAAAGACCTGCTGCGCCAGCTCGCAGACGCCGCCATCCATGCTGCCGACCCCGCATCCCGGGTGCCGCCGAT
The DNA here is from genome assembly GCA_965227245.1 of Rhodospirillales bacterium. Lineage (GTDB taxonomy): Bacteria > Pseudomonadota > Alphaproteobacteria > Rhodospirillales > Casp-alpha2 > UBA4479. The sequence goes on from OZ245728.1 coordinate 1,983,670, forward strand.
CCTGCCTCCGGCTCCACCCAAAGCCATTGTATTGGGGGCTGGCAAGGCGTCAGCGGCAATGGCCAAGTCCATTGAAAACGCCTGGCCGGACACGGACCTCTCGGGGCTTGTCGTGACGCGATACGGTTATGAAGTGGATTGCGAGCGGATCGAGATCGTGCTGGCCGCGCACCCGGTCCCAGACGATGCCGGGCGGGAAGCGGCTCGTCGCATTCTCGAAATGGCGGATAGCGCGGGCGAGGGCGATCTTGTGATTGCGCTGATGTCCGGGGGCGGGTCGGCCCTGCTGACCGCGCCCGCCGATGGCATCACGTTTGAAGAGAAGCAGGAAGTGAACCGCCAGTTGCTGCGTTCCGGCGCCGACATCGGCGAGATGAATACGTTGCGCAAGCATATCTCGGCGATCAAGGGCGGCCGGCTTGCGGCGGCTGCGCATCCGGCGAAGGTCCTGAGCATCCTGATTTCCGATGTCCCCGGAGATGATCCGGCGGTCATCGGTTCGGGGCCGACGGTGCCCGATCCGACAACGTTTGCAGATGCCCTTGCCGTGGTGGCCAAATACAACATGAAGCTGCCCGACAGTGTGCGCCGTCACCTCGACGCGGGGACGGATGAAACCCCGAAACCGGGTTCCGCGATTTTTGACGGTAACGACCTTGTTTTCGCCGCCAAGCCCGACAAAAGCATCGAAGCCGCCGCGGCAGTCGCCAGGGCGGTCGGGTTCGCCGTTGTCGATCTCGGCGACCGCGTCGAGGGTGAAGCACGTGATGTCGGCCGTGAGCACGCTGAACTGGCGATGCAATGCAAGAACGGCACGGGGCCGGCCAAGGCGCCCTGCGTCATCTTATCGGGGGGCGAGACGACTGTGACCATGACCGGAAACGGCCGTGGCGGACGAAATACGGAATATCTTCTGGGGGTGGCGGAACGGCTCGGCGGCGCGGACGGAATCTATGCCGTCGCCTGCGACACCGACGGTGTCGACGGCAGCGAAGATAACGCCGGCGCGTTTATTGACCCGACGACCGTGGCACGGGCCGAAGCCGCCGGGCTCAGCGTCGCTCAGGCCCTTGAAGCCAATGATGCGTATACGCTGTTCGACAACATCGGCGATCTTCTGGTCACCGGTCCGACATATACAAACGTCAACGATTTCCGCGCCGTACTCGTTACCTGAGCATCGGTTCATAAATTCACGAAACCGTTACGCTCAGCCGATTGCCCGTACCTGAGTGAACAGTTACCATGCCTGCGTCGGCAGACTAGTCTGTGGACGATCATAATATTACATACCGGAAGGTGCGCCGGGTGGGAGATAACTCCGTGAAGAAGATTCTTTGGTTTATCGGTGGTTTCCTCGTCCTCTCTGTTGGGGCGGTTCTGATTGTACCGAACTTCATTAACTGGAATGCCTATAAGCCGGAAATTTCAGAGCAGGTCAGAAAATTCACCGGTCGGGAACTGGTGATCGCGGGTGATATCGATCTCAAGGTGCTGCCCGCCCCGGCGCTGATCGCGGAAAAGGTCTCCCTGTCCAGTATCGAAGGTGCGCAGTCACCGGATCTGGTCTCGCTTCGCTCCGTCGAAGTCCGCATCGCACTGGCGCCGCTGCTGGGGGGTAATCTGAGCGTCGAAACGGTGCGGCTGGTTGAGCCGCAGGTGCACCTGGAAGTGCTGACCGATGGCCGGGCCACCTGGGTATTCGATGCGCCGGCCGCCAAGAGCGCCGAAGAACAGACGGCGCCCAGCAACTCGACGTCCGGGAATGGAACATCGTCCAATGCGGGGATTGCGATTGGCAATTTTGAAATTGTTGACGGGTCGCTCACTTACCTGGACGCAGGTTCGAAAACCAATGAGGTCATCAACGACATCGACGTCACGCTAGAGGCCGCCTCTCTTGTTTCCGGCCCGTTCCGCGCCCGGGGATCGCTGGTGGCAAAAAGCATGCGGCTCGGGATCAATGCGGAAATCGGTGAAATCGTCGGCGGGCGCACGTTCCCGCTTGATCTCGGCGTAACGGTCGGCGGCGAGAGTGCCAAGCTGAGCCTTGCCGGGACGGTGCTCAATCTTGAAGAGGCCCCGCGGTTCCGCGGCACGATGAAACTGGAAAGCCCGGACATCGGCAAGGTCGTGAGTGCATTGGCCGACGGGGCTGCACTGCCGGCACCGTTGAGCCAGTCTCTTTTGATGAACGGCACGCTCGATGCTTCCGCTGCCGCACTGGCGCTGGACGATCTCAGTCTCAACTTTGGCGGTGCCGTGGGGAAGGGCAAGGTGTCGGGGAATTTCAGCGGTGTGCCGAAAATCACCGCCGAAATGAATATCGACAAAATCGATGCCGAGCCCTGGTTGAAAACAGTGACGCCCCCTGCATCTTCGGGCGGTAGCGAATCAGCCGCGAAAACCTCAGCCGGCGGATCGTCGCCTGCAACTGCCGGGACGGATCCATCGGCAGCGGCAACGCCGTTTGCCATGCCGACGGGAATCGCCGCGTCGCTGTCGGTCCGGATCGGCGAGATTTCTTTGATGGGTGACAAGATCAGCAACGCCGTCCTGAATGCCGATCTGGCGAACGGCGAACTCAACCTGTCCCAGTTGTCGCTGCAGGGGCCGGGCGGCGCTGACCTGGCGGTATTCGGTTTCCTGACCGCTAAGGATGGCAAGCCGTCATTCGACGGGCAAGTGCAAGCCAAGGTTGCCGAGCCGCAGACCCTGATGAAATGGGCGGGTGTCGATACCGCTGCCCTGAAGCCAGGGAAACCGGGCGTGACGAGCCTGAATGTGGAAGCCGGCGCCACGCCGGATGCGGTGGTCGTCCGCAAACTGGCGCTGGCTTTTGACAAGACCAACGTGAACGGGGCCGCAAATATTCTGCTGCGTCAACGTCTTGGGCTGGGCGCGTCAGTGGTTGTCGATCAGATCGATCTCGATGCCTATCTGGCGGATAATAAAGCGACGGAAACGCCCGCATCATCCGAGCCGCAAAGCGGCGCATCCAATGAAGCCCCCGCTGGGGGCAAGACGCCGAACCCCGGTGATACCGGCGACGGCGGCATGTTCGATGCGCTTAGGCCGCTGGCGGATTTCGATGCCAACGTGCGGGTCAATGTCGGGACGCTGAAAACTTCTGGCATCCCGATCCGCGATGTTGCCGCCGATCTCAGCCTTGTGAAAGGCGATCTGACGATAAACAAATTTACCGTAGCCGATGTGCTGTCGTCCGGGGTGTCGATGAGCGGCGCGCTTCTGGGGCTGGACCGGACACCCACGGCCAAGGCACTGGCGCTGCGCGCCGAACTCCGTGATCCTGCGAAAATCGCTGCCCTCGCGGGCGCCGAACTGCCGGTCCCGGCAAAAACCCTCGGCAAGATCGATATCGCCACAGACGTCAATGGCAGCCTGACCGAACCATCTTTGAATTCGACCATCAAGGCGATGGCGGCAACCCTGCAGGCGGACGGCAACCTGAAACTGCTGGACCCGGCCAACATGTTCAATCTGGGCCTCAGGCTGCGGCATGCCGATACGGCCGGTCTGCTCCGGAAATTCGGTTCCGATTACCGGCCATCCGGCGATATCGGCGGGCTCGATCTGTCGACAACGGTCAAGGGCGGCCCGGCGGCTTTCACGTTCTCGAGGCTGGCGGCTGCGCTGGGGGCGGTAAAATTCAATGGTGAGGGGACGGTCAACCTGTCCGGTGTACGGCCGAAGGTCGTCACCACGCTGGCGACCGGTAACGTGGTCGTCGACCCGTTCCTGCCGGTCGGGAAGTCCGCATCCCTTGGCCCCGACCGACCGGCCCGCGTCATGCCGGCCCGGTTCATCGTGCCGGAGGGTGGACAAGCCGGTCTTAAACACCTGATCGCGACGATTTCCGAACGCTGGTCGACAACGCCGGTCGATCTGTCGGCGCTGAAGGCTGCAGATGCGGATATCACTCTGACCGCACCCCGGATTGCCTATCACGAATATAACCTCGATGGCGCCAAGCTTCTGGGCGGCATCGAAAACGGGTTGCTCAAGGTCAACGAGTTTTCCGGCGTGGTCTTTGGCGGTTCGGTACAATCACAGGCAAGCGTGGATGCGTCAGGTCCAAAGCCGACGCTGGCAGGACTGATCACGCTCGGCAACATGGATGTCGGCGCCGCCTCAAAGGCGGCTGGAATTGCCGGGACGACCGGCAAGCTGACAACCCGTATCGATGTCGCAACAACCGGTGACAGCGTTGCGGAATGGGTCGGCGCTCTGGGCGGCAAGGGAGCGATTGAGGTCCGGGGCATCAAGGGGCAGTCGTCTCTCAACGACCTGCCGGTGATCGGTCTGGCACTCGGACCGCTGATGCAGGTTTTCGAAGTGCTCAACACCGGCCTTGGCAGCATCATCGGTGCCGGCGGCAAGACCAAGATCGGCGAAACCGACGTCACCAGTTCGTTCACGATATCCAATGGCAGGATCAACACCAAGGACACCAAGATACTGTCGAATATTTATGAAGGGGATATCGCGGGCGATATCAATTTGCCGCTGTGGTCGATGAATATTGGCGGCACGATGAAGGTCGATCAGGGCCTTCTGGGCGCGGTGCTGGCGAACGTGGCACGCCTGCCGACGCAGATTCCGTTCAAGGTCACCGGCAACATCGACAAGCCGAACGTCAAGATTCAGTCCTTCAGCGGTCCTGGCAGTGCCGGGGGTGAAGGCATCAAAATTCCGGGTCTCGACAAGCTTGAGAAGAAAGCCCCGGGTGTCGGCAACCTGTTGCAGGGCATCCTCGGCGGGGGCTCATCCTCGACGCAGCAATCCGCGCCGCCGCCCCAGGGCGATACGAGCGGTTCGGCAACCCCGCCGCCGCAACCGGCGCCCCAGCAGCAGAAGAAAATCGATCCGGCGGATCTGCTCAAGCAGCTTTTCAAGTAGTCCGCTCAGACGCGGTCGCTGTTTTCCAGAACGAACACGCGAAGCGCGCTCGACAGGTTGCCGGTGCGGGCTTCGTCGACGTCGCGGATCAGGGCGCTCAGGCTGACCTTGCGCGCCTTGGCGATGGCGTTCAGCCGCGTCCAGAACGCGTCTTCCATTGAAATGCTGGTGGCATGCCCGGCGATGTTGACCGAGCGCTTGCGGATTTCCGTGGGATCGTTGCTCATGCCGGGTCTTAGGCGGCGCCGGGCGGAAAATTAACCTCGATCTTGAGGCCGAACGGCGCGACGAAGAACACCTGGCGATCACCGGTATCCGGGATGACACGGACCTCGTAGTCAAGACCGTGGGCATCGAGCCGCTGTTTCAGGCCGTCGAAGTCCGTATCCTTGAAAGCGACGTGATCCAAGGCACCAGTGCCGCCGGCTTCAGGCGCGGTTGCGACCAGATGCACGATGGCGGGGGTATCCTTGTCGCCATAAAGCCACGCACCCGGAAATTTGAACGGTGGCCGGAAACCGTTCTCAAGCCCCAGTATGTCGGCGAAGAAGGTCGTCGTGGCGTCAAGGTCGTCGGTCCAGATATTGATGTGATCGAGTTTCATGGCTGTCTCCCTCAGGGGATGCTAGGCGGTTCCGCCGTTTTCGCCAAGAGATGAGATACCCGGCACGCATGCGCGTACCGTCTTCTCCCAAAGGAGAGGGGGCGCAGATGAACCCTTCTCACGTGGGAGAGGCTGGTGAGCAACGCGAACCGGGAGAGGGGATCAAAGCCCGTTCATAAACGCCGCAATCGCGTTGACGGCAGCGGCGATGTTTTCTTCTTCGCTATGACCGGATTTCTTGCGCGGTTTCAGGCCGTGATCGCCGTCGGGCGACCAGTGCACCTTGATCTTCTTCGAAAGCGTGTAGCCGGGGACTTCGTCCTTGGTGCCGAACGGATCCCGCTCTCCCTGACAGATCAGTGTCGGTGTCTTCAGTGCTGCCAGATGCTCGGTCCTGAGTTTCTCCGGCCGACCCGGCGGGTGGAACGGATAGCCCATGCAGACCACACCTCGCACACCCGCCTCGTCGGCGACCATGCTGGCCATGCGTCCGCCCATGGATTTGCCGCCGATGACGAGGTGTTCCGCCCCCAGATCGGCTATCACCTCCATCCACGTGGCTTCAAGAATGCGGGTTGGATTGGGCGGCTTCTTTTTACCGGTCTCGCGGCGTTCGGCCATGTAGGGGAATTCGAACCTGACGACGCGAAAACCTTTTGCGGCGACGGCGGCAGCGACCATGTTCATCCAGTCGCTGTCCATCGGCGCACCTGCGCCATGCGCCAGCACCAGTGTCAACGTGGCTTTCTTCGGCCCGTCGATGATGTAGTCCGGCATGCTTACAGTCGCCCGCCACCGACGCGGATGTTGGCGCCGGCAATGTAGCCCGCCTTGTCGGACAGCAGGAACCAGATCGCTTCGGCGATTTCTTCGGGTTCCGCGACGCGGCCCATGGGGATGATCTGTGCGTGCGCCTTGAGACGATCCTCCCCCGGCATTTCGGTGTTGGTCATGCCCGGAGCGACGGTGTTGACGCGGATACCCTCGGCGGCGACTTCCTGGCTGAGCCCAATGGTAAAGGAATTCAGTGCGCCTTTCGACGTTGCATAGAGCACGCCGACACCCGGGTTACCCAGATTGGCCGAGCCGCTTGAGATGTTGACGATGGCCCCGCCGTTACCGCCGTGCTTGGTCGACATGCGCTTGATCGCTTCGCGGGCGCAGACGATGCAACCGGTGACGTTGATGTCCAGCAACCTGCGGATCTCGTCAGCGGTCAGTTCTTCGACACGCCGCCGGCCGCCGTTAATGCCGGCGTTGTTGACCAGACCGGTGATCGGGCCGAGTTCACTTTCCACCTTGTCGAACATGGCCATGATCTCAGCTTCGTTCGCGGTGTCGGCCTTGACGGCAATGGCCTTGCCACCGGCTGCCAGAATATCGGAAACCACGCGTTCGGCGGCGTCCTTGCCGTTCACGTAGTTGACGCAGACGGCATGGCCATGGCTGGCGACAAGTTTTGCAGTTGCCGCGCCGATGCCGCGCGAGCCGCCGGTAACGATGGTGACGTTGGTCATGTTTTTCTCTCCCTTACAAAAAAAATATGTGATGAACCTCACCCTGAGGCGCCCTGGATCACGTCCGGGGCGTCTTGATGGGCAGGGCCCATAGTGCCCCCAGGACGAGGTGCAATATCTGTCATGGCTTAGTCCGCGTAGTCGGGTTCGTCGCGGTCGAGAATGCGCTTGATGCTTTCGAGGTGCAGCCCGGCGCTGTCGCGGGTGCCGAGTGTCATCTGGTGTGCGGTCTTGGCGGCGATGTCCGGTGAGACGGCTTTCAGCGGGCGCCCGGTGCTCATGGCGATGACCTGCACCTCGCAGGCCCGTTCCAGGTAATACAGATCGTCCCACGCCTTGGCGATGGATGGGCCTGTGACCATCACGCCGTGGTTTTTCAGGAACGCGATTTCCCTGTCGCCCATGGCGTCGGCGATACGGTCGCCTTCGTCGGTATCGAGCGCGAGGCCGTTATAGTCTTCGTCATTGATGGTGCGGCCATAGAATTTGAGTGACGATTGTCCGGCCCAGACCAGCGGTTCGCCGTCGAGCATGGAAAGCGCGGTCGCATACGGCATGTGGGTATGAAAGGCGGCGCGGGCCGTCGGGTGGCGCATGTGCAGCCGGGCGTGAATAAAGAACGCGGTGTCTTCCGGTGTGCCCTCGCCCTCGACGACATTGCCGTCGAAATCGCAGATCAGCAGTTTTGACGCGGTGATTTCATCAAACGCATAGCCATCCGGGTTGACCATGAAAAGATCATCGCGCCCCGGCACCATGAACGAGAAATGGTTACAGATCCCCTCGTGCATGCCGAGCCGTGCCGCCATGCGGAAGCACGCCGCGAGATCGATCCGCGCCTGACGGATCTCGGCGGTGTCGAGGGTCGAGTTGGACAGGGTTTCCGGGGTCTCGGCGTCAGGTGTCATTATCGATCCTGCTGTATTCGTGAAAATAACTGAGTATATGCTGCATAATAAGAAAGATATGATTGATACTGAGGTAATTACAACATGGCGCAGAAATTTGACAAGGAACAGGTCGCAAAGCGCCAACTCGATACGGCTATAGAGCTGTTTTTTAGGGGAGGAGACCCCGTATCTATCCACACATTGTCAGCTGCGGCTACGACTGTGCTGGCCGATATAATTCAGGCAAGAGGCGGAAAGTCGTGGCGGGAAAGATTGTTAGACGATGCGTTGGTAAAAGGCATGAGTAAGAAAGACTTCTACAACGCTCTACGGAGTGCACAGAATTTTTTTAAGCATGGGGATAAAGATGCGGATGGTGAAATTGAGTTTGATGAAACGGTCAATGACACCGTTATGTTCGTGGGGACAGTTGAATGCGGGATTCTCGCCAAAGAGAATAAGGTGAAACTCTCCGATCAGATGTCAGTTTTTCAATTATGGATTATCGCTACGTCTCCACATCTGCTTCCGAAAAGGGAGCAGGTAGTAAAGGTGGCGAACACCTTGTTCCCTGCAATCGATAAACTGCCTAGATTCGAACAAATCGCTAGAGGTGGAGGTTTGCTCAAGCAGTATTTGGATGGCGAGAAGCCTCATCGAGCATTGATAAACTCAATACGAGACTAACCTACCATCGCCTCCGGCCGGACCAGTTCATCGAAGCGGGCTTCATCCAGATAGTTGAGGGCGAGGGCGGCCTGTTTCAATGTTGTGCCGTCCTTGTGCGCTTTCTTGGCAATCTCAGCGGCCTTGTCATAGCCGATTTCCGGGGTCAGCGCGGTGACCAGCATCAGCGATCTGTCGGTCAGTTCCTTGAGCCGTGCTTCATCGGCCTCGATGCCGTCGACGCAGCGGACCCGGAAGCTCTGAATGGAATCCGCCAGCAGCCGGATCGAACGCAGGCATGCCGCCACGATCACCGGCTTGAAGACATTCAGTTCCAGGTGCCCGTGCGAGGCTGCGACAGTGACGGTCGTCGCATTGCCCATGACCTGGCAGCAGACCTGTGTCAGCGCCTCCGCCTGTGTCGGATTGACCTTGCCCGGCATGATCGACGAGCCGGGCTCGTTGGCGGGCAGAATCAACTCGCCCAGCCCGGACCGCGGTCCGGACCCCAGAAGCCGGATATCGTTGGCTATTTTCATCATACTGGCAGCGATGGTGTTGAGCTTGCCCGCCAGATTGACGAGCGCATCCTCGCTGGCCAGTGCATAGAACTTGTTGGGACAGGTGCGGAACGGCAGGCCGGTGATTGAGGCGACTTCTTCCGCGAACAGGGTGTCGAAGCCGTCGGGCGCGTTGAGGCCGGTGCCCACGGCAGTGCCGCCCTGCGCCAGTTCGTAAATCTGGTTCAGCGACTTCTTCAGACGTTCGATGTTTTCCGCGACCATGTGCGCGTAACCGGAAAATTCCTGACCCAGCGTCATCGGTGTGGCGTCCTGCAGGTGCGTGCGACCGATCTTGACCAGGTCCTTGAAGGCGTCGGCCTTGGCGGCGAGACTTTTTTCCAGACCGTCCATGGCCGGCATCAGGCGCTCCGTCGTTTCCAGCGCCAGCGCGATATGCATGGCGGTCGGAAAACTGTCGTTCGATGACTGCGAGGCGTTGACGTGATCGTTCGGGTGCACGGGTGACTTCGAGCCCATTTCACCGCCCATGATCTCAATGGCGCGATTCGAGATGACCTCGTTCAGGTTCATGTTGGTCTGGGTGCCGGACCCGGTCTGCCAGATCACGAGGGGGAAATGCTCATCCAGCTTGCGGTCGGATATCTCGGACGCCGCCTGTGAAATCGCCGCGCCGATTTTCTCGTCGAGAACGTCAAGCGCGACGTTGGCGCGGGCGGCGGCTTCTTTCTGGATGGCGAAGGCGTGGATCAGTTCAATCGGCATGCGTTCGCGGGCATCGCCGATCGGGAAGTTGCGCTTCGAGCGTTCGGTCTGTGCCCCCCAGTATTTATCGGCCGGGACCTCAATCTCACCAATGCTGTCGGTTTCTATGCGTTTGTCGGTCACGTGCTTCTATCTCCCAACGTCATCCAAGCCCCCGTCTTCGCCGAGGTGACGATTATTAGCATGTTTCCCGCCTATGCCGACAGATGCTGATAGAGAATATTCGCGCCGATAGCGATCAGCACGAAACCGCCGACGATTTCCATACGCTGTCCGACCAACGCACTGATGCGGCAGCCCAGATGCACGCCGATCCACGACAGGGCGAAGGTGACGATGCCAGTGACGATAATCATCAGCCACAGATCGTTGGTGACCAGTGCGAAGCCGAAACCGGCGGCGAGCGCATCAATGCTGGTGGCGATGGCGGTGACGACAAGGGCGGCCAGGGTAAGCTGCTTGCTGGGCGGTGTGTCTGCATCCTCGTCATCATGCTCGCCGACCCAGCCTTCGTGGATGGTCTTGGTGCCGATGGCGAACAGGATCCCGAACGCAACCCAGTGATCCCATGCGGCGATTACCTTCTGTGCCGGTGCGCCTGCCTGCCAGCCGATAAACGGCATCAGCGCCTGGAAGCCGCCGAATAAAACCGCCATCAAAAGCGCGTACATGCCGACCCGTTCGCGCACCAGACAGCCGCGCGACACCGACGCCGCGAACGCGTCGGCGGCGAGACCGATGGCAACGAAAAGGGCGGTCAGCAGGGACATGGCGGTGTCATGAATCGGACGGTCACGAAAATTCTCCTCACTTTGTCATTCCGGCGAAAGCCGGAATCCAGTGCGTCAACTCGAGCCATCTCGTTGCATCAGGTATCTCGCACTCTGGACCCCGGCATGCGCCGGGGTGACGCAGCAAAAATTCAAGCCGGAACCGGGCGTTTGAACTCGGCGAAGAAATCGTTGCCCTTGTCGTCGACGACGATGAAGGCGGGGAAGTTCTCGATCTCGATCTTCCAGATCGCTTCCATACCCAGTTCTTCGTATTCCAGCAGTTCGACCTTGGTGATGCAGTCCTGCGCCAGACGCGCCGCCGGGCCACCGATGGAACCGAGATAGAATCCGCCATGGTTCTTGCAGGCGTTGGTGACGGCTTTCGAGCGGTTGCCTTTGGCGAGCATGACCATGGAGCCGCCCGCAGCCTGGAACTGTTCGACGTAACTGTCCATGCGCCCGGCGGTGGTCGGCCCGAACGAGCCGGAGGCAAATCCCTCCGGCGTTTTTGCGGGACCGGCGTAATAGACCGGGTGGTCCTTGAAGTACTGCGGCAGGCCTTCGCCGGCATCAAGGCGTTCCTTGAGTTTGGCGTGGGCGATGTCGCGGGCCACGATCAGAGTGCCGGTCAGTGACACGCGGGTTTTCACCGGGTACTTGGTCAACTCGGCCAGCACTTCTTTCATCGGCCGGCGCAGGTCGATGTCGACAACATCACCGCCCAGTGCTTCGGTGGTGATATCGGGAAGGTATTTCGCCGGGTTGTGTTCAAGCTGTTCCAGGAACACGCCGTCCTTCGTGATCTTGCCCTTCATCTGGCGATCCGCAGAGCACGACACGCCGATACCGACCGGGCAGCTTGCGCCGTGACGCGGCAGACGGATGACGCGGACATCGTGACAGAAGTACTTGCCGCCGAACTGTGCGCCGATGCCCATTTGCTGGGTCATCCTGAGCACGCGTTCTTCCCATTCCAGGTCGCGATAGGCCTGGCCGTGGTTGCCGCCATTGGTCGGCAGTGCATCGTAATAACGGGTCGAGGCCATCTTGACCGTTTTCAGGCAGGCTTCCGCCGAGGTGCCGCCGATGACGATGGCAAGGTGATAGGGCGGGCAGGCCGCGGTGCCGAGCGTGCGGATTTTCTCGTCGAGGAAATCCATCAGCCGGGCTTCGTTCAACAAGGCCTTGGTTTCCTGATACAGAAACGTCTTGTTGGCCGAGCCGCCGCCCTTGGCGATGAACTGGAACTTGTATGCATCGCCTTCGTCGGCGTAGAGGTCGATCTGTGCCGGCAGGTTGTCGCCGGTATTTACTTCCGCAAACATGTCGACGGGCGAAACCTGCGAATAGCGGAGATTGGTTTCCAGATAGGTTTTCCTGACGCCCTCGGAGATCGCCGCCTCGTCGCCGCCGCCGGTCCAGATGTTCTGGCCCTTCTTGCCCATGACGATGGCGGTCCCGGTATCCTGACACATGGGCAGGATGCCACCGGCCGCGATGTTGGCGTTCTTCAACAGATCAAAGGCGACGAATCGGTCGTTATCGGATGCCTCGGGATCATCGAGGATATTTCTGAGCTGCTGCAGATGCCCCGGACGCAACAGGTGCGAGACGTCCTTGAAAGCTTCGAAAGTCAAAAGCGTGAGTGCCTTCGGGTTGACCTTGACGATTTCCTGATCGCCGAATTTCTCGACGCTCACGTATTCTTCAGTCAGTTTGCGGTAAGGGGTCTCATCGGGCCCCAGCGGAAACATGGTGTGGTGCACGTAATCGCTCATGGCTTGCTCATTCTCTGAATGCGCTCTCAGAGCGCCGGGTGGTTATTTCTTGCGGAAGGAATCAAGGGCGATGACTTCGCCGGTTTTCTTTTCGTCATCGTCATCAGGCCTGACATCCATCCCGGTGTCGTTGAGACGCGTGGTTGGATTGATGCCCAGTTCTTCCGGGGTCAGTTCGTCGCCGTCATCGTCTTCCTCATCAAGGTCGACGGACTTGAGCTGCAGACCGAAACTGACCGATGGATCGGCAAACGAGGTAATGGCCTCGAACGGCACCAGAAGATGCTCGGGTCGGCCGCCGAAGCGGAGTTTGATCGAAAAACCGTCTTCGCCGACGCGCAGGGATTCGAACTGGTGTTGCAGCACGATGGTCATTTCTTCCGGATATTCTGCAGTCAGCCAGTCGGCGATATCGACATCCGGATGGTCGGTGCGAAATGTGATGTAGAAATGGTGATCGCCGGGCAGCCCCATTTCTTCGATGGTTGTAAGCGAACGGCGGATGACGCCCCGGAGTGCGTCTTCGATCCACAGATCGTATCTCAGGATATCGCTGTCTTCATCAATCATGGCGCTACTGTAGACGTTCAGCTCGGATGGTTAAAGGCAGAATGCCGTGTCTGCCCCCATCCTTCGAGACGACCTTCGGTCTCCTCAGGATGAAGTTTATGCCCCGCCTCATCCTGAGACGCGAACAAAGCGAACGTCTCGAAGTATGAGGGGGGCTGAAATAAAGTGGGGGGCTTCTGTTGCCAGGTGCCCCCCGAACCCCGTGGTCTAAGGCGTGTTAGGCCGCGACCGCAAGTGCTTCATTGTCGTTGGCACTTGTGAAAATGGCCCGGTAACGGCGGAACCATGCCGAGTGAAAACTTAACCTTTACTACGCGCGTCGATCCTGTTTCACCCCCATCAACTTATCCTGTTTTGGCCCCGTATCGGGACAGGAAAACTTGGTGGAGGTGCCGGGTACCGCCCCCGGGTCCGCAACGCTTATTCCGAAAAGCGTTTATCACCATAGCCGGACGAACCGGCACCCGTAATATGCGCTTAAAGCCGTTTCATCGCAAGGGCTGCGGGATTTAGGCGCAGGCGATCGCGCGTAGAATACACAGCCACGTCGTCCTGAACTCGATTCAGGACCCATGAGCGCACGATCCGGCGAACCGATCATATGCCGGATGTTTGGGCGAATGTCCGGTATGGATCCCAAATCAAGTTTGGGATGACGATAGAGTGACGTTTTGAGGGGGCGGCGCTACTGCCCGTAGCGGGCTGCGGTCAGACCGTCGAGATCGATTTCCGGCGGTCGGTTCATCACCAGATCGGCGATCAGCCGCCCCGAACCGCACGACATGGTCCAGCCCAGCGTGCCGTGGCCGGTATTCAGAAACAGGTTGTCATAGCGCGTCGGCCCCAGCACCGGCGTGCCGTCGGGGGTCATCGGGCGCAGGCCGGTCCAGCCCTGTGCCTGCGATATATCGCCGCCCTTCGGGAACAGGTCGCCGACCACGTGGCGCACGGCGTCGGTGGCATGTTTGCCGAGATCCTTGTTGTAGCCAATGATCTCGGCCTGTCCGGCAACGCGGATACGCCCGCCGAGCCGGGTAATTGCGACCTTGTAGGTCTCGTCCATGATCGTCGATTGCGGCGCCGCGTCGGAATCTGTGACTGGCAGCGTGATGGAATAGCCTTTGATCGGGTAGATCGGCAGCCGGATACCGATGGTTCTGAGCAGGACCGGCGCATACGGCCCCATGGCGCAGACGTAGCGCTCGCCCGTGACCCGGCCGTCGGTGGTATCGACGCCTTCGATGCGCTGACCGTTCATGGCAAAGCCGTTGATGGTCACGTTGTAATGAAATTTGACGCCCATTTCTTCGGCCTTTTTGGCCAGCGCCTGCGTGAACATCCGGCAGTCGCCGGTCCGGTCCGCGATCAGCCGAAGCCCGCCGACGAACTTGTCGGCGACATGGGCCAGCCCCGGCTCGGCCTTGATGCAGCCGTCACGGTCCAGCACCTCGAAGGGCGAGTCGTATTTCGCCAGAATGTCCTGATCGGCTTTGGAACCGTCGAGCTGCTTTTGCTTGCGGAACAGCTGCAACGTGCCCAGTTCGCGGAGTTCAAAGTCGATATCCACGTCTTTCATCAGATCGGTCAGGGAATCGCGGCTGTAATTGGATACCCGCACCATTCGGCTTTTATTGATTGCGTAGGATTCAGGATTGCAGTTCCGGACCATCTGCGCACACCAGCCCCACATGGACGGGCTCAACAGCGGATGCAAAAGCAGCGGCCGGTATTTCATGAACATCCACTTGATGGCTTTCAGCGGGATTCCGGGCGCGGCCCATGGCGATGTCATGCCGTAGGACAACTCGCCCGCATTGGCGAAACTTGTTTCCATGCCGGGCTCACGTTGGCGGTCCAGCACCTCGACCTCGGCGCCGAGCCTGGCCAGATAGTAAGCCGTGGTAACGCCGATGATCCCGGCTCCAAGAACGACAACACGCATGCGAACTCTCCCTTTCCGGGCAAGTTTGGCACAAACTTCTGGGGCGGAACAGGGGGGGTGACGGCTGTAGAAAAAGCGAGAAAGTAGGGCGCGATCCACTGATTGCCAGAATGCCTGCGGCGGCTAGAATGACAAAAGGGAGATAAGCCGCTGTCGATCATTCATAAAATCACCGAGAACATCATCACCGGCATGGCCGCCAAGGCGCGGACAGACAAGAGTGGGCTTTTACTGGTTTCCAGCGGCGGACTCGGCGATACGATCCTGTTTTCGCTGATGATCGAACGCTTCATGTCACTGCTCCCCGAAGACGAGACCGTATGGCTGGTGGTGCGTTCCGAAAGCCGGCTGGCCAGCTTCCTGTTCCCGGACCGGGTCCGCATGATGCCGGTCGATTACCGTAAATTCATCCGCGGCTCAGCCTACCGGGTGGCGGTCTGCCGCCAGATCAGGGATTTCGGCGTCCGGACGGCGATCAGCACCGATCATCTGCGCCTGCCAACCGTGGATGATCTGATGATCATGGCGTCCGGCGCCACCGAGCGAGTCGCGCTCAGCCCGCGCAGCTGGCCCAAGCACGACGCGGCTTTGCAAAAGCACCGGGCGTGGTACACACGCTGGGTCGAGCCCGATCCGGCGATGGCGCACCGGTTGATCCGATGGTGGGAACTGGCCAACGCACTGACCGGCGAGGCACCGCCGCCGCCGGTGGTGCGGTTTGATCCGGCCCGCCTGCCCGGCGCGGTGACGGGCCCCCGCCCGCACATCATCCTGCATCCGTTTTCGGCCATTGCCGAGCGCGAGGCCGCACCGGAGGTTTTCATTGCCCTTGCCGAGGTGTTTCGCGATACCCACGACATCATCCTTTCGGCGGGACCGGGCGACCTCGCTCGCGCACCGCAGCACCATGCCCTGGCGGCCCTCGACGGTGTCCGCGTCGACGAGAGCGAGTTGGCGGCCAAGACGGCCCTGATCCGCGCCGCCGCGCTGGTGGTCAGCGTCGATACCTCGATCATGCATCTGGCGGCGGGGGCGGGAGCGCCAACCCTGTGTCTGGCATCGGCGGCCCACATCATCGACAGTGTGCCGTATGATTCGCGCATGATGCCGGCAAACATCCGTTTCGAAGTCCCTGACATCGACTGCGCCGGTTGTCTCGGTCAGTGCATCCATCCGCTGGAAAACGGGCGTTATCATTGCCTTACGCAGATCACGCCGGATCGTGCCCTGCATGCCGCACGCGAGGTGTTGGCACAGCGTGCAGGGCCCGCGTAAAATCCCGTCATGCAACAGTATCTCGATCTTCTAAGACACATCCGCGAAAACGGCATCATGCGCGGCGACCGCACCGGTACCGGCACGCAGGCGGTATTCGGCTATCAGATGCGCTTTGATCTGGCTGACGGGTTTCCGCTGCTGACCACCAAGAAGCTGCACCTGAAATCAATCATTCACGAGCTTCTGTGGTTCCTGAATGGGGATACCAACATCAAGTATCTCAATGACAACGGCGTTTCGATTTGGGACGAATGGGCCGACGAGTCCGGCGAACTGGGCCCTGTCTATGGTCGGCAGTGGCGCTCATGGGCGACGCCGGACGGCCGCACGATTGATCAGATCGACTGGGTGATCCGGGAAATCCGCGAACGCCCGAATTCAAGACGAATGGTCGTCAGTGCCTGGAACCCGGCGGATATTGACGACATGGCGCTGCCGCCATGCCACTGCTTGTTCCAGTTCCAGGTCATGGACGGGCGTCTGAATTGCCAGCTCTACCAACGGTCCTGCGACGTGTTCCTGGGGGTGCCGTTCAACATCGCTTCCTACGCGCTGCTGACGATGATGATGGCGCAGGTGACGGGCCTGAAGCCGGGAACATTCGTTCACACTCTTGGCGATGCGCACCTTTATGCCAATCATCTGGACCAGGCGGATGAGCAGTTGCAGCGCGACCCGCTGCCCTTGCCCGTCATGCATATCAATCCGGACGTCACCGACATCGCCGGTTTCAAATACGAGGACTTCACCCTCGAAGGCTATGAAGCGCATCCGCACATCAAAGCGCCGATTGCGGTCTGACGGATGCAGATCGTCTTTGTTGTCGCCATGTCGGAAAACCGGGTCATCGGCCGGGACGGTGATCTGCCGTGGAAAATTTCCGCCGATCTCAAACACTTCAAGAAAGTGACAATGGGCCATCCGGTCGTCATGGGGCGCCTGACATGGGAAAGCCTGCCATTTCCGCTGCCGGGACGACGCAACATCGTCATCACCCGTGATGATGCCGCCGATTTCGAAGGTGCGGTTACGGTGAGCACCATTTCCGGTGCCCTTGAGTTGTGCCGTCAGGACGAGGCGGAGAAGGCCATGATTATCGGCGGTGGGCAGATTTTCGCTGAATTGCTACGTGACGCCGACATCATCGAACTGACCGAGGTCCACGCCCAGGTTGATGGCGATACCGTGTTTCCTGAAATAGATCCCGCCGAATGGCGAGAAGCTGCGCGTGAACGCCACCCGCCCGAAACCCCGGGCGGCCCGGCCTTCAGTTTCGTGACTCTGGAACGCAGGCTTTAAGACCCATCCTTAGAGTCGCGCGCAAACGCGCTCTTCAGGATGAGGTGCTAGCAAATATCCTCATCCTGAGGAGGCACGAAGTGCCGTCTCGAAGGATTATTAGTTCTTTACGTTAATGGTCGTTTTCGAAACTGATTTTCGCGTAGTGTTGACTGAATAAATACAACTAATCATAATTTAAAGTTATGAAAAACTATCTTAAAGGATGCATGCAAAAACGGTGGTACTTCATTCTAGGAACAGCCGTTATCGTTGTTTTTTTAGTTTTCTATCAAATCGATTGGAAAGCCCTTTTTATATGGTGGAGCGGTAATGCAGAGCCGCACGAAAGCCTTCGAAATTTAGGCTTGATCGTTGCGGCAATTGTTGGTGTGGGGCTCGGCACATGGCGGAGCATAGTTGCTGCTGCTCAAGCTAGGACAACTCAACAAGGTCATATCACTGATCGTTTCTCAAAGGCGGTTGAACATCTTGGCTCGGATAATATTACATCACGAATAGGTGGAATCTATGCACTAAAACGCATTGCTAAAGATTCGATGGAACGTGATCACATATCGGTTATGGATGTTCTGACAAATTTCATTAGATACTCTCCCCACATGGAGAAACAACGTAAGGCTCTGCTTTGTGCCGAACGTCGACACGTGTATGAAACGAGGATCATGGATGATCCGGAATTTGCTTACGAAAATGAGCAGCCAGAAGCACCGCGGTTGATTGAATGTCCTGATATTATTGCCGCTATTGAGACAATCATGACGCGCTCAGAAATTCAAAAGGCATTTGAAGCTCAACAAGGTTATTTTCCCAGCCTTAAGAATGCTGATTTTTCTTTTTTAATCTTAAACGACGTAGACCTTAGTGGTTTTCGACTAGATGGTGTTAACCTGAAAGATGCCAACATCACAGGCGTCAACCTCAGTAATGTTGATCTCAGCGGGTATGATTTAGCCGGCATAGATTTATCAGGTGCAACATTGTCAGGTATCAATCTCTCAAATTCTGATTTGAATGGTGCAAATCTTTCGGGCGTTAAACTGAACAATGCCAAGCTGGAACATACTATTCTCTCAAAAGCTAACCTTAGCTGTGCAGATCTTACCGGAGCCGATTTAACGCAAGCCAATCTTCGATATGTTGATCTCACAGATGCAAATCTCTCTGACGCTAACCTGTCGAGGGCTGACCTATTGGGCGCAGTATTAATGAATACTGATCTTTCCTCCGCAACTCTCATGGGTGCTAATTTGTACGGCACAAATGTTGCTCGCAAGGATGCCGGCCTTAGCGCTATGTTGGAAAGTGGGATCAGTTTTGAAGAATGGGATCGTTGGCGTAATGAGCCTGATTTGTCGAATTCATTCACGCGTCCTGGTAAGCCACCACACAATTTACTTGAAGGTATTGAGCCTCCCCCTGTGCGTGAACAGAATTAGCGCTACTTTATGTGCTGAAAAAACCCCATGATCTCACGGATCGCATAGTTCGGTTTTTCCCAGTGCACGAAGTGTCCGGCATCCGGTGCCGGCGCGAAATCCAGATTTGAGAAATATTCCCCCAGTCTGTCGGCGTACTCGATCAGCATGAACGGCTCAAACTCGCCCCAGCGGATGCACGTAGGGACGTTGATCGGAACCGGCGGCGGCGCGGTGCCTTCCATGATCGCGAGGCGGCGCGGAAAGATCGCCGAATACCAGTTGAAGCCTCCCTGCAGGTTGCCGGGCTTGGCGTAGTTATCCGTCCATGCCTCGACGTCTTGGTCAGTGAAACTCGCCGGGTCATGTGCCCAGTCACGCAGCATGTTGCCGAAATAGACGCGGATCGCGTCGCGGCTGGTGGCCAGCAAATCAGCGGCCCACGGTTGTTGGTGAAAACCCTGATACCAGATATCGTTGAGGTGCTTCGGCGCACACCAGCGCGGGCCGATGCCGGGATAGGGGCAGTTGAAAAAGAACAGTCCGCGCAGCTTTTCAGGCGCCTTTAGGGCCAACGCCTGGGCGACGAAGGCGCCGACGTCATGGCTGACGATGCCGACGTTTTGCAATTCAAGCGCGTCGATCAATCCGAGAATATCGTCGACATGATCCTCGGGCCGGTACTTATCCAGCGCCGCCCCCTCGGGCTTTTCCGTATCGCCAAAGCCGCGAAGGTCAGGCGCGATGACGTCATAGACGTCGCTGAGCGCCGGCATCACCTTTGACCACGTGTACCAGAACTCTGGCCAGCCGTGCAGCAGCACAAGCGGCGGATTGCCCGGCTGTCCGGCACGGACGTAATGCATGCGGATGCCGTTCACTTGGGTGGTGGCACTGGTCCGATTGTTCCATGTCATCGAAAAAATCACCTGATTCGGTTACAATACGATCGTTCAAACAAGATCAAGTTAGCGGAGGGCAGAAAATGCCGAAAGTATCAATGACTCAGGATTTGAACGTTTCCGCCGATCAGCTTTGGCAAATGATCGGGCATTTCAACGCGCTGCCGGATTGGCATCCTGGTGTTGAAAAATCCGAACTGACCGAGGAAGGCCAGACGCGTAAGCTGAGCCTTGCCGGCGGCGGCTCCATTGTCGAAAAGCTGGAACACAAGGACGACAATTCACGCACCTATACCTATTCGATCGTCGACAGCCCGTTGCCGGTGAAGAACTATACGGCGACGCTCAAGGTCTCAGGCGAGGGGGATAACGCAACCGTTGAATGGTCGAGCGAATTCGAAGCCCAGGGGGCAGCCGATAATGACGCCCTGAAGGCGATTGCGGATGTCTACCAGACCGGGTTCGACAATCTGAAAAAGATGTTCGGCGGTTGATGGTCAGGCAGCGTTGTTCTGGCGGCGCTCGAGACTCCGTTCCCACGGCGGCACCTGGCCGAATTCTGTGGCCAGAAAATCGACGAAGGCCCTGACGTTGGGGGACAGGTTGCGGCGATTCGGATAGATCGCAAGCACGTCCGACGCGTCTTCGGCGTAATCGGGGAGGACACGGACGAGCTGCCCGTCCTTGAGCGCTTCGTGCGCCAGATAGGTCGACAGTTTGGCGATACCAAGACCGTCAAGCGCGGCGTGGTAAAGCGCATCAGAGCTGTTGGTTTCGAAATTGCCGCTGATCCTGCTGGCGAACTTGGATTCGCCGTCATTCATCTGCCAGTTATTGAATTTCTCGACCGTCGACAGCCTGAGACAGTTGTGCTGCGCCAGGTCTTCGGGGGTCTCCGGTTTGCCGTTCTCGGCGATATAACTTGGTGCAGCGCAAAAAATCCGCTGATTGCTGGCCAGTTTCCGGGCCACCATCGAGGTGTCGCTGATCTGCTCTGTGAAGCGAATCGCAACATCGATATTTTCACCGATCAGGTCGATTTCCCGGTCGGTCAGTTCCAGCGACAGCTTGAGATCCGGATTTTGGGCTAAAAACCGCGGTAAAATGGGCATCAGCTGGGCTTTACCGAAGGCTGACGTGGCGGAAACCCGGAGCGTTCCCTGCGGATGATCAAGGCGCGACAGCACAAGGGCTTCCGCCTCCTCGACGCTTTGGGCGATAGCCATGCACCGGTCGTGAAACTCCCGGCCCACCTCGGTTAGAGAGATTCTGCGGGTCGAGCGATTGAGCAATCTGGCCCCCAAACGGTCCTCTAGATTGCCGATTTGCCGGCTGACAGCCGACGGGGTCTGCCCAAGATCTCGGGCGGCCGCTGAAAAACCACCGGTTTCAACGACTTTTGCAAACAATATCATTTGGTTAGCTATATCCATGACACTTTCTTTTATATTTGCCGCCAGCGCAAAGGCCTTATGACCAAGCGGGGGATTCCGATAACTCTGCGCCATCTTTATATTGCAATGCAACAACGATGTTGCAACGCAATATCAGAACAGACTCAAACGATGGAGCTTAAGGCTATGAAACAGATTGTTGGCGAGATTTCTTATAAGGACGTGACCCCGGAAGATCTGAAGCGGTTCCGCATTGAAGCCGAGAAAATGCGCTCCGAGGCCATCCGCAGCATGTTTTCCGCCATCGGGCACGGCATCGCGAGCGGGGTGACGCGCATCCTGCACAGCTTTCGCAGTATTACCGCCAACCCCGGCATTCATCCCTCAGCCGGTACCCGTTGAGGGAAAAAAGGAACCTGTCGGGTCCGGCCCCGACCCGGCGACGCCTGAAAAGGCCCCGCCGCAAGGGGCAGAGCCCGATCCGGTTGACGCAGACACGGCAACGTCTGCGAATAAAGTCTATCTCCCCAGGCGCCGCCATTCTCTGAAACGGCTCAATCTTGCCCTTCAAGGTGGCGGCGCCCACGGTGCATTTACCTGGGGCGTGCTGGATCGGCTTCTGGAGCTGGACGGCTACACCATTGACGGTGTCAGCGGTACCAGTGCCGGGGCCGTCAACGCGGTGGCGCTTGCCGCCGGTTACATGGAAGACGGGGCCGAAGGTGCGCGCCGCAAGCTTGAGCAGGTCTGGCGCGCCGTCAATGCATCGCACGGATACGAGCCGGGCCGCCGCACCCTCGATCAAGCCCCCGCCGAAGCGCCGCAGCTTGTTCCCTCGCCGGCCCATATGTTTTTCAGCGCCATGTCCAGGGTGCTGTCACCCTATGAGTTCAATCCTCTCGCAATCGATCCGCTCAAATTGATCCTCGAAGACCAGATCGACTTCGACGGTCTGCGCCGGCATGCACCGGTGCACCTGTTCATCAATGCGACCGAAGCCCGCACCGGGCGCGGGCGGATATTCATGGGTGCTGAAATCACGCTTGATGCAGTACTGGCCTCGGCCTGTCTGCCGGCGTATCGCCACGCGGTCAGGATCGGGGGGCGGTATTATTGGGACGGGGGGTACTCGGCGAACCCCCCACTGTTGCCCCTGATAGAACACGCCGGTGCCGAAGACACCATGATTGTCCGGCTGACACCCACCCCGCTGGCCGATGTGCCGACCGCCGCCAAAGACATTCAGGGTAACGTCAACCGCATCATGTTCAGCCAGCCGCTCAGAAAGGAAGTTGAATTGATCGAGACCGTGCGCCGGATGACGAACGGCAAGTCCGTGCAGACCGACGCCTATGCGATCCGTATGCGTGATCACCGTTTTCATCTGCTGGACGGCTCGCGCTACACGGCGGAACTGAAACCCGACAGCCACTTGCAGCCGCACTGGGACGTCCTGGCGTTCCTCAACCAGTCCGGCCGCACGGCGACGACAAACTGGCTGCGCCGGCACAGCAAATCACTGGGCCGGAAATCAACTGTCGATCTGGCGAAGAAGTTTCTTTAAACCTCTTCATTGCTGATCTTTTCTCTGGTGAAGGTTAAGCCCGCGAAAGTCGGGGCCAACATGACGAAAGTGCAGGCGCCGCTGCCAAGCCATTCGACCCTTTGCTGTATACCGAGTCTTGTAAAAAGCGAAGCCGGAGTTGCATAAAGGCAGACATAACCTTCAGTTGAAATGATGAAATCAAACGGCATGGCAATATTCGGGTTTGGGTTATCCGTTCGCACCAATCTGGTTGCCGTTATAGGTGCCATATTGATTGTCGGTTTCGGTGTCAGCAGTCTGATCAGCTATCAGGTCTCCAGGGAAAGTCTGCGTGAAGCCCTGATCGGCCATGAACTGCCGTTGACGAGCGATAACATTTACTCGGAAATCCAGCGTGATCTGCTTCGGCCCGTCTTCGTCGCAAAAATGATGGCCGACGATACGTTTGTCAGGGACTGGCTTCTGGAGGGGGAGACCAGCCCCGACAGAATGATTCGCTATCTCGAAGAAATCCGGAAGCAGTATGGCTTGTTCACCAGCTTCCTGGTCTCGGAGATGACCCGCAGGTATTATCACTTTTCGGGTATTTCGCAGATCGTGTCAGAAGACGATCCGAAAGACGCCTGGTATTTCCGTGTCCGCAACATGGACGAGGAGCACGAGATCAATGTCGATCAGAACGAGGAGCAGCAGGACGCGCTGACGATCTTCATTAATCAAAAGGTTTACGATTATGATGGCCGTTACATCGCAACAACCGGCGTAGGTCTTGCGTTCGATGCACTCTCCAATGTCGTCGCACGCTACAAGGAAAACTATTCCCGCCACGTCTATTTCGTCAACGAGACCGGAAAAATCATGGTGCGTTCTAACGACGCATCGATCAGTGAGGACAACATACATGACGCCGCGGGGGCATCGGGCATCGCGGACGAACTGTTGACGTCGGCGCAGAGCTTTTTCGAGTATGACCGGAATGGAGAGGCCATGCTGGTCAGCGCCCGTCATATCCCGGAACTGAACTGGTGGGTGATCATTGAACAGGAAGAGGCGCAGGCTCTGGCCGGTATACGCCAAAGTCTGATCACGAATTTTTTCGTGGGTCTTGTCGCGATCGTGCTTACGCTCGTGACCGTGCTTTATGCCGTCAATCTGTTCTATGCACGCCTTGAGCAGAAAGCCGTCGAGATGGCCGAGCTGGCTGAACACGAAGCAACATTGAACAGGCAACTGAAGTACGAGTCGGAAGTCAAGGACAGGTTCTTTTCGATTATTTCCCACGAACTCATTTCACCGTTCAGCGCCTTGCTTTCCGGAACGGAGTTGATGTCGAAACAGGCCCATCTTTACGACAAGGAACAACTCGTTGAACTCGCGGGAAAGGTCAACGAGCGTGGGCACGGCGTCTTCAACCTGCTGCGGAATCTTCTTGATTGGTCCCGCCTGCAAATCGATAGCGCTAATTTTGCGCCGGTTGAACTCACACTTGATAGCGTCACCCGGGAAAGCATCGACATTCTATCTCCCGTCGCGGACGAGAAAAATATTCGGATCGTCAATGAGGTGACGGACGAGAAAGCCTATGCCGACCCAAACATGGTCGATACCGTGCTTCGGAATTTGATAACGAATGCGATCAAGTTCTCGCATGCCGACAGCGAGATAATAATCTCGGCCGGCAAGAATGCCGGTTTGACACAAGTGACCGTCAGCGATCGAGGTGTCGGGATCGCGAAGGACCGGATCGACCGGATGTTCGATCTTGATCAACTGACGTCGACAGCAGGCACCAAGGGGGAAGAGGGAACGGGCCTCGGGCTCAATCTCTGTAAGGAAATGGTCGAACTCAACGGCGGTAAATTCTGGTTCGAGAGCGAGTTCGGCAAAGGCTCGAAATTTCATTTTACACTTCCGGCCACACGTGGTGACGCTTGAAAGCGCTCGTCGATCTGGCGCAGCAGTTTCTCAAAATACAGCGCCCGAGCCTCATCCTGAGGGGCGACGAAGTCACGTCTCGAACGATGACGTGCAACGCAGGGCGTCAGAAATGAAAACAGTCGACCGCCATCCACCATTCGCGCTGGTGCGGTTTCAGCGAACCGAGGTAGATGGTGCCGTCCTCAAGCGCTCCGCGCGGCGGCTCCACGCCCGGGACCATGTCGACCTGTATCGTGGAGACGCAGATTGCATTGTTGCGGGTCACTGCGAACACATGACGCCCATGCTTCGAGCGGCCGGCAAATCGTTTCGTCTGCTCGGTTTCCCGCCAGCCCGCCTCGGTCATGGCGCCTTTCACATATCCCTGCATGTCCTTGAGGGTGCGGATACGTTCGTTCTCGACATGCACGCCGGTGCCGACGGCCACCAGACGGCACAGCGTGCCCTGGATTTTTTCCTCGTTCTCGGGAAACGGCATTTCAAGCTGGCGGAACCCCGGCGCAATCGGCACATACATCTCCAAAGTCGCACGGACCTCGCGGCATTCGGCACCGGGCAGTGCGACGACGGTTTCCGCTGCCGCACCGTGAAGGGTGCTGAACTGTCCAAGGGCGAGTGCGACGGCAACCAGAACCGCCCGGGTTGCATGTCTGGTATTGTGCGGGCGGGCGGGCATGCGTTCCGGCTTACTGTATGACGATCTTGGGGGCGCGGTTCGATCCGGTCGCCTGTTCGATCTTGTCCCAGACCTTTCCGGCGATGGCGCGGTAGTTGGCTGCGCTCTGGCTTTCCGGGTCGGAGACGGTGACCGGCGTCCCGGCATCCGAATTCTCGCGAATGGCGATCTCGATCGGCACTTCACCCAGGAAGTCCACACCCATGCGCTCGGCTTCACGCTTGGCACCGCCGTGCCCGAAGATGTCATAACGCTTGCCGTTATCGGGGCACAGGAAATAGCTCATGTTCTCGACGATCCCGAACACCGGCACGTCGACTTTTCTGAACATGTTGAGACCCTTGCGGGCATCCAGAAGCGCGATGTCCTGGGGTGTCGAAACGATGACAGCACCGGTCAGCGGCACTCGCTGCGCCATGGTCAGCTGGGCATCCCCCGTCCCCGGCGGCATATCAACCACCAGCACGTCGAGTTCACCCCAGTTGACGTCGCGCATCATCTGTTCGAGTGCCGACTGCACCATCGGGCCGCGCCAGATCATCGGCGTTTCCTCATCGACCATGAAGCCGATCGACATCACCTTGATGCCGTAATTTTCCATCGGATCGAGCGTCTTGCCGTCGGCCGAATTCGGTCGCCCGGAAATCCCCATCATGCGCGGCATGGAAGGGCCGTATATGTCGGCATCCAGAAGCCCGACCTTGTGGCCCCCCGCGGAAAGGCCGAGCGCAATGTTGACCGCCGTCGTCGATTTGCCGACGCCGCCCTTGCCCGATGCAACGGCGATGATCGATTTGACGCCCGGCATCAGCTCACCCTGACCGGCAGGCGGCACCGGCTGGCCGGGTTTGGTGTGCCCTGCGCCGTGTGCATGGCTATGTGCATGCCCGTGGTCCTGCTGCGGCTGCGATGCCCCGGCGGGGCGTTCGGCGGTAAGCACAACCGTCGCCGAGACCACGCCGTTCAGGGCAAATACGGTATCTTCGGCCTGTTTGCGCAAAGGTTCCATCTCGGCGCCCTTTTCGGCGGGGACTTCGATGGCAAACGCGACGTTGCCGTCACGTGATTGTAATCCTTGGATAATTCCGGCGCTGACAAGGTCCTTGCCGCTGATCGGATCGGTGACATTCCTGAGGGCATCCAGAATGGTGTCATTTGTAATGTCGGACATGGTTGCAAACTCCAGAATTTAAACCGATATCAGTCGGGGTCCGTATGGACTATGTTTGTCAGGGTGGTTCGGCTGTCCTATAACGCGAACCGCCCTTTCGCCCAAGTAGTTAACGCGATTGGGCTAAATTACAAGAGATCAGCCGGATACATCTATTATGGATGCAGACCGGACGGCAGGAAAGCAAGGTAGGATTATCAATGGCATGGAATAAACAAGGCGGCCCTTGGGGCGGCGGCGGCGGCGGTCAAGGCCCCTGGGGTGGCGGCGGCGGCAGACCCGGCGGTGGCGGCGGTGGCGGTGGTATGCAGCCACCCGATCTGGAAGAAACGCTACGTCGCGCTCAGGAACGCATCAAAGGCTTCATGCCGGGCGGCAGCGGTGGCGCCAAGGGCATCATCCTGATCGGTCTCGCGGTTGTCGGTATCTGGCTGGCCAGCGGCTTTTATCGCGTGCAGCCTGACGAGGAAGGCGTGGAACTGTTGTTCGGCGAATTCGTCAAGCGGACCAACCCGGGTCTGAATTACTGGCTGCCGTCTCCGATCGGTACTGTCTACACGCCGAACGTGACGCGCGTGAACACGATCCAGATCGGCTATCGGGGTGAAGGCGGGGCCAGTCGCGCCAACCGCGATGTGCCAAGCGAAAGCCTGATGCTGACCGGGGATCAGAACGTTGTCGATATCGATTTCGACGTGCAGTGGCAGATCAAGAACGCTGCCGACTATCTGTTCAACATCCGCGACCCTGAAGGTACCATCAAGATTGCTGCCGAAAGCTCGTTGCGTGAAATCGTCGGCCAGGCGCCGCTCGAAAACGTGCTGACCGGCGGCCGTCAGAAAGTCGAGGAAGACACCAAGGATCTGTTGCAGCGGATTCTCGATGAATACGGTGCCGGTATCCTGATCACCCAGACCAAACTGCAGCAGTCCGATCCGCCGCAGGAAGTGATCGACGCCTTCAACGACGTGCAACGGGCCAAGCAGGACCAGGAGCGCGCCGTCAACGAGGCGAACGCCTACAAGAACGACATCGTGCCCCGGGCCAAGGGTGAAGCGGAAAAGCGTATCGCTGCCGCCAAGGCCTACAAGGAGCAGGTGATCAAGGAAGCCGAGGGTGAGGCGGCCCGCTTCATTTCGGTTTACGAGACATATGCGAATGCCAAGGACGTCACGACGCAGCGTCTGTTCCTGGAACGCATGCAGGATGTTCTCGGCCGTGCCAACAAGATCATCATTGATGGCGATGCCAAGGGTGCGAGCGGTGTTGTGCCTTACCTGCCGCTGAACGAACTGCAGAAAAAAGGAGGGACAGCGCAATGAAAAAGTCCGGACTAGCAATTCTTGCCATTCTGCTGATTGCCGGCGGCATCGCGCTCTATAGTGCCGCCTTCACGGTGGACCAGCGTCAGCAGGCCCTCGTTCTTCAGTTCGGTAATCCGGTGCGTGCTGTGCCCGACCCAGGACTGCATTTCAAGATGCCGTTTATCCAGAACGTGCGTTATTTCGACCGTCGTATCCTCGATCTCGACCCGCAGCCGCAGGAAGTCCTGCTGGCGGATCAGAAACGGGTCAACGTCGATAGCTTCGCCCGTTACAAGATCGTTGATCCGCTGGAGTTTCTTAAAGCGGCACAGACCGACCGCAACTTCCGCCAGGTTTTCGGCTCGCAGCTGAATTCGGCGGTTCGTGCCGAGGTCGCCAAGGTGTCGCTTGCGGAAATGCTGTCACCGAAACGTGTCGAGGTCATGAACCTGATCTTCCAGATCCTCAAGACGCAGGCCCCGCGCTTCGGGGTCGAACTGGTGGATCTCCGGATCGGCCGGACCGATCTGCCGGAAGCAACCCTGCAATCGGTTTATAACCGGATGCGGTCCGACCGTATTGCCCAGGCCGCTGAAATCCGCGCCCAGGGTGAAGAGCAGAAGCTGACCATTCAGGCCGAAGCCGACCGTCAACGAACCGTCATCTTCGCCGAAGCGAACCGGACCTCGGAAATCCTCCGTGGTGAAGGGGACGGCGGCAAGAACAAGATCCTTGGCGATGCTTTCGGCAAGGATGAAGAGTTCTTCCGGTTCTATCGGTCGATGGAAGCCTACGGGAAAGCCTTCGATGACGGCACCACGATGGTGCTGTCGCCGGACAGCGAATTCTTCCGCTACTTCAACAATTCCGGGCCGCGTGATGCGCCCAATACGCGACAGTAACGTCACCGGTATTGTTGAACGTCTGACATGACGGACTTTGTAACCGCCCTCGGTCTCGCCATCGTGATCGAGGGCGTTTGCTATGCGCTTTTCCCCGACGCCATGAAAAAGATGATGCTGCACGTGATCGGCCAGCCGGTCTCGACGCTCAGGGCGTTCGGTATCGGAGCGGCGCTGCTCGGTTTCGTGATCGTCTGGTTCATCCGGGGGTAGGCGTGGATTGCAACCGACCCCTGTCTCCGGATCAGGTCCATCCCTGCCGCATTTTCCGGAATTGATCACACATGGATCCTTTGACGCAGGGTGCGCTGGGCGCCGCATTGCCACAGGCGGTTCAGACAAAGGTGGGTGGGCGGCAAAAATTCCAGTTCGCCGTCGCCGGGCTGATTGGCATGCTGGGCGGCATGGCCGCGGATCTGGATATCCTGATTTCGTCGGCCAGCGATCCGCTTCTGTTCCTGACGTATCACCGTCAGTTCACCCATTCCCTGATCTTCATTCCCATTGGCGGCCTGATCGTGGCGCTGGCACTGCACGGGGTGTTGCGCAATCGCTGGCATCTCGGTTTCTTGCAGACCGCGTTCATATGCACACTGGGATATGCGACCCATGCGCTTTTGGATTCCGCGACGTCCTACGGCACCATGCTGCTGTGGCCGTTTGTCGACACGCGTTACTCATGGAGCATCATATCCATCGTCGACCCGTTGTTTTCGCTGCCCCTGCTGCTGGGCGTCATCATGGCCGCCGTGCGCAGCGATCCGCGCCCGGCTCGCATCGGGCTGGTCTGGGCGCTTTTGTATCTGGGGCTCGGATGGACCCAGCATCAGACCGCGCAGAATATGGCGGCGGAATTGGCGGCATCCCGCGGCCATGTGCCGGTGCGGGTCGAAATCAAGCCAAGCTTCGGCAACCTCGTTGTGTGGAAAAGCGTCTATGAGGCGGATGGAAAATTCTATGTGGATGCGCTCCGCGTCAACCTCGCCCCCCGGGTCTATGAAGGTGCCAGCGTGGCCAAACTCGCCATCGCGAGGGATTTTCCGTGGCTCGACGAAAAATCACAGCAGGCACGGGACGTCATGCGGTTCGATCATTTCTCGGACGGATTTTCAGCGCTTGATCCGGCCAAGCCCAATCGCATCATCGATGTGCGCTATTCCTTCGTGCCGAACGAGATCAGCGCCCTGTTTTCCATCGATCTGAACCCGGACGCGGCGCCGGGGGCGCATGTCGAATATCGTACACACCGCGAACAGGCCCGCGAGCAGTTCGGGCGGCTGTGGCGGCTTATCAGCGGGTGAGCATAAAACCGCCATATACTTCGAGACACCCCGGATTTTCCGGGCGCCTCAGCATGCGGCGGATAGAAAACCTTATCCTGAGGAGCGAGCGCAGGTGAGCAACTCTAGGGATTGAATAACTGGTGTCATCAATTTGTCGTGAGAAGCCCGGTTTATCGCCGCAACACTGGACAAGGCCATGATGCCGACACATTTGATGCATAGACGGACCCTGGAGAGATGTGCACTTAATTAATCGGATTTCTGATCAAGAGGTTATTGAACGATGAAAAACACCCGCGTCGCCGTGAAAGCTGCCAAGGCAGATGAAACCGCCGCCACCATGATCTGGCTGACCCGCATCTTTGCGGTGCTGGCCGCGCTGGCGATTGCGCTTCAGGCGAGCGGTGCGTTTGCCAAGGCGGCGCCGGAGAGCTTTTCGGCGCTGGCCAAGAAACTGCTGCCGACGGTGGTCAACATCTCGACGACGCAGACGGTCGAAGGCCGCAGCGGTCTTGATATGCCGCAACTGCCGCCGGGCTCGCCGTTCGAGGATTTCTTCAAGGATTTTTTTGAGCGCAACGGACAGCAGCAGCGTCCGCGCAAGGCGACGTCACTCGGCTCGGGGTTCATCGTCGATGCCAAGGGGTTTGTCGTCACCAACAACCACGTCATTCAGGACGCCGACGAGATTTCCGTGATCCTGCACGACGACACGCGGCTCAAGGCGGAACTGGTCGGACGTGATCCGAAAACCGATCTGGCCGTGCTCAAGGTCACCTACGACGGTGATCTTCCGGTCGCTGAGCTGGGTGATTCCGATGCCAGTGACGTCGGCGACTGGGTGGTCGCGATCGGCAACCCGTTCGGTCTTGGTGGATCGGTGACGGCGGGTATCATCTCGGCGCGCGGCCGCGACATCAATTCCGGTCCCTACGACGATTACCTGCAGACCGATGCCTCGATCAACCGCGGCAACTCGGGCGGCCCGATGTTCAACATGGACGGTGAGGTGATCGGCATCAACACGGCGATCTTCTCGCCGACCGGCGGCAGCGTTGGGATCGGCTTTGCCGTGCCGACGTCAACCGCGATCCCTGTGATCCGTCAGTTGATCAAGAACGGCGAAGTGCGGCGCGGCTGGCTGGGTGTGCATATCCAGTCGGTGACGCCGGAAATCGCCGAAAGCCTGGGCCTCGACAGCGCCCGGGGCGCGATGGTCGCAAGCATCGTCGAGGATGGACCGGCCGCGGCGTCGGACATCAAACCGGGCGACGTGGTGCTTGAATTCGGGGGCGTCAAAGTCCCTGAAATGCGCCGCCTGCCGCGCATTGTTGCCGATGTTGAACCCGACACCACGGTCGATGTCGTGGTCTGGCGTGACGGCAAGGAAAAGACCGTCAAGGTGACCGTGGGTGCGCTCAAGGAAACCCCGGTCGAAGTCGCTTCGGTGAACAGCAAGAGCACCGGCACCGAAAGTACGGTGGATGGCCTCGGCCTCAAGGTCTCCGCCATCGATGCAGCGGCCCGCGAACGCTTCAAGCTCGATGAAAAGGCCAGTGGCGTTGTCGTCACCGAAGTTGATGCCGAAGGTCCGGCGGCTGAAAAGGGCCTGCAGCCGGGGGACCGCATCATTCAGGTCAGCCAGGCCGATGTCAGCAACCCCGCCGACGTCTCTCGCAAGGTCGACGAAGCCAAGGCGCAGGGCCGCAAGTCCGTGCTGCTTCGGGTTGAAAGCGGGCAGGGCCTGCGCTTCGTCGCGATCCGTATCGACAAGGGCTGAAATAGAACCCTCACCCACCCGTTCACTTCGTTTACGGGTCCCTCCCTCTCCCAGGGGAGAGGGTTGGGGTGCGAGAGTTTCCTCTCCCTCGGGAGAGGGACAGGGTGAGGGGTTACGCTACGAACTCTTCCGCTTTATACCCCTGCGCATACAGAAGCCCGGTCAGATCGGCGTGGTCGAGCTGGGCCGGAGCTTCGATGCGGACGCTCGGCTTGCCCCGGTAAGCGACGCCAAGGCCCGCCGCTTTCAGCATCGGCAGATCGTTGGCCCCATCCCCGACGCTGAGGGTTTCGTTCAAGGCGATCCCGAGCCGACTCGCCTGTTCAACCAGCGTCTGCAGTTTCACGTCCTTGTCGAGGATCGGCTCGGTGACGGTGCCGGTCAGCTTGCCGTCCGCGATCACCAGATCATTGGACAGGTCTTGATGAAAGCCGCAGCGTTCGGCGACGCGCGATGTGAAGAATTTGAAGCCGCCGGACACCAGCACGCAGCGGGCACCGTTGGCGGCCATGGTGTGGACCAGCGTCTCGGCACCCTTTGATAGCTCTACTTCCTGCCAGGCGCTTTCCAGCGCGTCGACGGACAATCCTGCAAGCCTGCCGACGCGCGCCCTGAGGGCTTCCTTGAAATCCAGTTCCCCGTTCATGGCCTTGGCGGTGATCGCCGCGATCTCGTCCTTGAGACCGACATGCGCCGCCAGATCATCGAGGGTTTCCGAGGTCACGATGGTGCTGTCCATGTCGGCAAGCAGAAGCGACTTGCGCCGGGTGGCAGAATGCTGGGCAATCACGTCGACGGGGGCGGCCCCGAGAATGCCGCGTGCACAGGCGTCGGCCTGATCGTTCGACAGGTGCTCGAAGCCGATGTCGGCGGCAATACCGTCACATAACCATGCCGGTTGCGACGTTTCCGCACCGAGGGTGTTGAGGGCGGCGCGAACTTCGCCAACAATGGCTTCGCCAAGGGGGCTGTCCTCGGGTGCGATCAGGGTCAGGACGGATTGCATGTGGGTGGGCTCCGGGCATTCAGAAATCAGGAGGCACAAATTGGACGAATTATCGCCGGTTGTCATCATCGCCGGTCCGACGGCAAGCGGAAAAACCGATTTGGCCCTAAAAGCCGCTAAATTGATTAACGGCGAGGTGGTCAATGCGGACTCCATGCAGGTTTATGCAGAATTATGCATCCTGACGGCACGGCCGGATGAGGCCGATATGGCCCAGGTGCCGCACCATCTCTTCGGTAGTCTGAGTGCGTCCGAACGCTGCTCGGCGGGGCGCTGGCTCGAGATGGCGCAGATCGTGCTGGCCGACATCCACGCCCGCGACCGTATCCCGGTGGTCACCGGCGGCACGGGTCTGTATCTGAAAGCGCTCACCGACGGGCTGGCGCCGGTCCCCGAAGTCCCGGCGGAAACCGTCGCGCAGATGACCGCGCATCTTGAAGAAATTGGCGGAGAAGCCTTCCGTGCCGAGCTTGGCGCCGTCGATCCGGAAGCGGCGGGACGCCTGCCTGCAAGCGACCGCCAGCGCCTGATCCGGGCCGCCTCGGTGTTTGCCGCCACCGGACGTACCCTGTCCGACTGGCAGGGCGAACAGGCGGCGGCACCGGGTTATGCGGCACGCTATCTGAATATCGTTCTGATGCCGCCCCGCGATGAAATGTATGCCGCCATCGATGCGCGGTTCGACCGGATGATGGCCGCCGGCGCCCTTGATGAAGCGAGAGCCTTCGCCGCGCTGGGGCTGGCGCTGGACCTGCCGGCTTCGCGCGCCGTTGGGGTCGCCGAGCTGTGCAAGGCCCTGAACGGGGAATGGGATATCAATACCGCCGTAAGTAAGGCGAAAACGGCCTCCCGGCAACTTGCCAAGCGACAGTTGACCTGGTTTCGGCGTCAGATTCGTACAGATTTACGCGTCGAAGAGAAATATTTGGAAAGAGATGATGAAAAAATCTTTTCATTTATTCGCAAGTTTTTGTTGACCCCCCGGGCATGAGCCTCTAGGTTGCCGCCGCTCCTGCTGGGCAGGCGCTTTAATTCACGATCAGGACGGTCGGGGCAGTTCTTGCCGGCCGTCAATTTTTTGTTTGATGAAACGCACAAGGAACGGTTCGATGAGCACGACGCAAATATCCGGAGCAGAGATAATCCTGAAGGCCCTGGCCGATCAGGGTGTCGAAGTCGTCTTCGGTTATCCGGGCGGCGCCGTCCTGCCGATTTATGACGCGATTTTCAACCAGAACCAGATTCGCCACATCCTTGTCCGTCAGGAAGGCGGCGCCGTACACGCGGCAGAGGGATATGCCCGCTCGACCGGCAAGGTCGGTGTGGTGCTGGTGACGTCCGGCCCGGGCGCGACCAATGCCGTGACCGGCCTGACCGATGCGCTGATGGACAGCATTCCGATCATCTGCCTGACCGGCCAGGTGCCGACGCACCTGATCGGTAACGATGCATTCCAGGAATGTGATACGACGGGGATTACGCGCCCCTGCACCAAGCATAATTATCTGGTGAAGGACGTGAAGGACCTGTCGAACGTCATGCATGAGGCGTTTCATGTCGCACGCTCCGGCCGTCCCGGCCCGGTCGTCATAGACCTGCCGAAAGACGTCTGCATGGCACTTGGGGACTACATTCCGAAGGAAGAAATTCCGCTCAAGAAGTATCAGCCGCGTCTCAGCCCCGACAGTGACAAGATCGCCGAATCCGTCGAACTGATCGCATCCGCCAAGAAGCCAGTGTTCTATTGCGGCGGAGGGGTTATCAACTCAGGTCCGGAAGCCTCCAAGCTGCTGACCGAGTTCGTTCGCATGACCGGCTATCCCTGCACGCTGACGCTGATGGGCCTCGGCGCCTATCCGTCATCGGACAAGCAGTTCCTCGGCATGCTCGGCATGCACGGCACATACGAAGCCAACATGACGATGCACGATTGTGACGTCATGGTCTGTATCGGTGCGCGCTTCGACGACCGGATCACCGGGCGTCTGGATGCATTCGCACCGGGATCCAAGAAAATTCACATCGATATCGACCCCAGTTCGATCAACAAGAACGTCAAGGTCGACATTCCGATCGTCGGCGACGTTGGGCATGCGCTTCGTGAAATGATCGATTGCTGGAAGGCGAAGAAATGCAAACCCGATGCCGCCGCGCTCGACAAATGGTGGGGGCAGATCGCCGACTGGCGGGCCGTGGACTCGCTCAAGTTCACGCAGCCCAAGGACATAATCAAGCCGCAGTACGTGCTGCAACGACTGCAGGAACTGACCAAGGGCAAGGACACCTACATCACCACCGAGGTCGGCCAGCACCAGATGTGGGCGGCACAGTATATCGGTTTTGACGAGCCGAACCGCTGGATGACGTCAGGGGGGCTCGGCACCATGGGCTATGGCCTTCCGGCCGCCATGGGTGTGCAGATCGCGCACCCCGACAGCCTGGTCATCGATATTTCCGGTGAAGCGTCGTTCCTGATGAACATGCAGGAACTCTCGACCATTGCCCAGTACCGCTTGCCGGTGAAGTGCCTGATCCTCAACAACTTCTATATGGGGATGGTGCGCCAGTGGCAGGAACTTCTGCACGGTAGCCGCTATGCGGAAAGCTACATGGAAAGCCTGCCAGATTTCGTCAAGCTGGCCGATACCTTCGGCATGACGGGGCTGCGCACGACCAAACCCGGCGAGGTCGACGACATCCTCATGGAGATGATCGAAACCGACGGTCCGGTGATCGCTGACGTGCAGATCGATCCGACGGAAAACTGCTTCCCGATGATCCCGTCGGGCGCGGCACACAACGAAATGCTTCTGGGGCCCGACGACAAGGCCGCAAAACCGATTTCGGAAGAGGGGATGGTCCTCGTCTGACCCGGACGCGGCCCCCATGACCCTCATTTCAAGGACCTGAAGCATGACCATCGACAAGCAGATCAATTTTCATACCATTTCCGTTCTGGTGGATAACGAACCCGGCGTGCTGGCCCGCGTGATCGGACTGTTTTCCGGGCGCGGTTACAATATCGAGAGCCTGACCGTGGCTGAAATCGATATTGAAAAGAGCCTCAGCCGGATCACCATTGTGACATCCGGGACGGAAATGATCATCGAGCAGATCAAGGCGCAGCTGGGCCGTCTGGTGCCTGTGCACCGGGTCTCCGATCTGACGCTCGAAGGCCCGCATGTGGACCGTGAGCTGGCCCTGGTCAAAGTCATCGGCACCGGCGATAAGCGGGTCGAAAGTCTGCGCATTGCCGACATTTTTCGGGCCCGCGTCGTTGACAGCACAAACGAGAGTTTCGTCTTCGAAATTGTCGGCGATACGGGCAAACTCAACGCTTTCATCGATCTGATGCGGCCGTTGGGCCTTGCAGATATTTCACGTACCGGTGTCGCCGCCATTGCCCGGGGCACGTCATCGCTGTAAAAACCACCAGCAAATTCAGCGACACCGTTTTTTTAGTTCAAGAACACCCAGATCTCAGGGGAGAGAAAAATGCGAGTTTATTACGACCGTGATGCGGACGTTAATCTGATCAAAGGCAAGAAGGTCGCCGTTATCGGTTACGGCAGCCAGGGCCACGCCCATGCCCTCAACCTCCGCGACAGCGGCGTTGGCGAAGTCGCCATCGGTCTTCGTGAAGGTTCCGGTTCCGCCGCGAAAGCCTCGAACGAAGGCCTCAAGGTCATGAGCCCGGCCGAAGCCGCTGCATGGGCCGATGTGGTCATGGTGCTGACGCCGGACGAGGGTCAGGCCGCACTCTACCGTGATCATCTGAAAGACAACCTCAAGGAAGGCGCCGCCCTGGCGTTCGCGCACGGCCTCAACGTGCACTTCCAGCTGATTGAACCGCGTCCCGACCTCGACGTGTTCATGATCGCGCCGAAGGGCCCGGGACACACGGTACGTTCCGAATATGTCCGTGGTGCCGGTGTGCCGTGCCTCGTCGCCGTACACCAGGACGGGACCGGCAACGCGCTCGAAGTCGCGCTGTCGTATGCGTCGGGTATCGGCGGTGGCCGTTCGGGCATCATCGAAACCACGTTCAAGGAAGAGTGCGAAACCGACCTGTTCGGGGAACAGGCCGTGCTTTGCGGCGGTCTCTCGCACCTCATCATGGCCGGTTACGAAACCCTGGTCGAAGCCGGTTACGCGCCGGAAATGGCGTACTTCGAGTGCTGCCACGAGGTCAAACTGATCGTCGACCTGATCTATGAAGGCGGCATCGCCAACATGCGCTACTCGGTGTCGAACACTGCCGAATACGGCGATTACGCGTCCGGCCCGCGTGTCATCACGGCGGATACCAAGAAAGCCATGAAGGAGATCCTGACGGACATCCAGACCGGCCGCTTCGTGAAGGATTTCATGACCGAGAACATGACCGGTCAGGCCAGCTTCAAGGCATCACGCCGCATTGCTGCCGAACACGGTGTCGAAGTGGTTGGTGAAAAGCTCCGCGCCATGATGCCGTGGATCGCCGAAAACCAGCTGGTCGACAAGTCGAAGAACTGACGCCGAAGGCGTCATCCCGGCGCAGGCCGGGATCCAGCGACCACGAAAACGGCTCCGGATTCCCGGGGCCGTTTTTATTTTATGACTCCCCTCTCCCCGGGGAGAGGGCGGCGCGCTTGTGCGCCGGGTGAGGGGCACTGCGTAAAACCCCCAATCCCGCCTTTTTTCGATATTTGTCGGGTACAAATCTTACGTGATGCTGTTCCAACGACGGATTTTGTCGCAAAGTTCATTTATTCGTTCGCTTAAGTCCAAATGATTGTGAAATTCAGCGAGAGTGCTGTCTTTAGTTGCCTCAACTGCGATGGCGATTTTCTTATCACCTTTCATTGTAGCGAATAGTTTCGACTCAGGAATGTCAGTGAATTGATCAAACTTCTTGGGAATCTTCGCTCTCGTTATTCTCTCCAATACCGCATCTGGGATGTAATTCTCTATTTCACGACCGCTAGTGATCCAAACATACCCCCCCGTTCCTTCAATCTCGTTTCGAATGCGTTGTTTGGTAGCATTGATGTTCATCCGTGGTTTGCGATCGCGACCCGTGGGAGTTTTTCCGCCCCCCTTGTGCCGATCACTATCTATGACTACTGCTGTGTTTCGATTAATGGAAAGCAGAGAAATTAATGCGTCATTCTCGTGGGGCGGCAAACCATCTAAGTGGCTCAACAATTTTCCACCATAAAACATGATTGTGTAATGGGTTCCTTCTTTGAGAGCGCCGTCTGAAAATAGAGATATCCAATGCTTGAGGTAAATTCTATCGCTTGGGCCTTCGACCCAAATCAGTCCGTTTGCCTGCAGTATGTCCGAGGCCCTGAAGTCTAAATCCTCAATGATTTCTTTTGTGTCTTTGTACTTTATTCCAACTCGACTAGTAGCGGCTTCGCCGTCATGTTGGACAAAAATAATCTGGCTATCTTCTCGACGAGCTGACCAATCAATTCCGATTGGCGAATGTGTAGTAAGAAAAAGTAAAAAGCCCTTTTGTTGTCGTTGGTCTGAAAGAAAGTCCAATAATCGGCGAAGCAAGGAGGGGTGAAGATTGTTCTCGGGTTCTTCAACCGCGAATATGGTTTGCGACCATTTAATTTCCTTTATCAAGGGAACCAAACGCAACATGCCCAACACGATAAATATAAATTTTAAGCTACTTCCAGATTGAGAAAGTCGTATATCGCCTTTGTTTTTCTCTCGTAGAAATATCTCCCACGTATTTACCTCTTCATTTTCTTGGCAAATTATCTGATCGAAACAGCTGTCACCGAGGTACACTGTATTTAAATCTGCCAGTAACCCAAATTCGACCTCTTCTCTCGGCAAGTCGTCACTATTCAGAAAAGCTCGGACTAAATTAGTTACACCTCGCCCATTAGGTTCAATGTCTCTGGTTTGTCTGCGCTCTTCAGGAGAAACGTCTCTTTCGGCAGCGATCTTCATGAGTTGAAAACCATCGAATGGCCAGCCTTGAACATCACACAGTTGTTGGAGGATTTTCTCTTGTGCCTCAGGCCTGATTTTTTTAAATGCGGGACCTTCTAGTGGTTTCGGCTTCCAGGCCGGTGTGTATAGCCGGCTAAGACGTGAACCAACATATTCCCTGCCATAATGCCAATGATCATTACCTGGAATGTCTCCTCCGTAAGTTCTGGGTCGAAACACTTGTTGAAGTGTTCGCTTGTCTAATGGCTGAGTAATCACCAGTTCAAATTTGTTCCCTTGATGTTGATGTTTTGCGGGATCAAAGCTGGCGCCTTTTGTTGTGCAGATTTCAATCGTATCGATTAACGCAGACTTCCCCGTATTGTTTCGACCAATAATAATATTTATTGGTTTGATTGTTGGGAAATAACCGCCGGTTGCGCCAAAGCTTTTAAAATTCTTTATATGGAGAGCTATTTCACTTAATAATTCTACTTCTGACATCACAGCACCTTCGTTTTGATTTGTAAAATAATGTAGGTTTTCTCTCTAAAATGCTACTAATGGGTGTTGATGAAGCGGTGCATATTCATTGTCCGCCATTTATCTAATATATCCGTCACGATGAACTTGTTTCAGGACGTGCTTTGTACGATGCGCTCCTTAACGGACGCTGAAACAAGTTCAGGGTGACGAGCTCACTGGATTTCACCCCCAATACCGCCTTTTTTCTTGCGTTTTCGGGCGTTAAGCTTATGGAAACCCAATTCTGAGACTGTCCGGTGTTGGATTCGTCCCGCTTCCGGACGATTGAGAGGGGCCCATGGCTGGCAATATCGATAAAGACCGCGTCATCATCTTCGACACCACGCTGCGCGACGGTGAGCAGTCGCCCGGGTGTTCGATGAACCTGGAAGAAAAGCTGCGCATCGCCGAGACCCTGGCGGGCATGGGTGTGGACGTTATCGAGGCCGGTTTCCCGATCGCCTCCGTCGGTGATTTCGAAGCCGTCAACGAGATCGCCAAGACCATCAAAGGCCCGGCGATCTGCGGTCTTTCACGCGCCACGAAGGGGGACATCGACCGCGCCGCCGAAGCGCTGAAGCCGGCCGAGCGCAAGCGGATTCATACCTTCCTGTCGACCTCGCCGTTGCACATGAAATACAAGCTGCAGATGGAACCCGACGACGTGCATCAGGCCGTGATCGACAGCGTCAAGCACGCGCGGACGCACACCGATGACGTTGAATGGTCGCCCGAAGACGGCTCACGCACCGAACACGACTTCCTGTGCCGTTGCGTCGAAAGTGCGATTAAAGCGGGTGCCGGAACCATCAATATCCCCGATACCGTCGGCTACGCCGTGCCGGACGAGTTCGCGGCGCTGATAGAGATGCTGATGAACCGGGTGCCGAATATCGACAAGGCGATCATTTCCGTCCACTGCCACAACGATCTGGGCCTTGGCGTTGCCAACTCTTTGGCCGCGGTCAAGGCAGGCGCCCGTCAGGTCGAATGTACCATCAACGGCATCGGCGAACGCGCCGGCAACGCGGCGATGGAAGAAATCGTCATGGCGCTCAGGACCCGCGCCGATGCGATGCCGTATACGACCAACATCAAGACCGAACACATCATGAAGGCGTCGCGTCTGCTGTCGTCGATCACCGGCTTTCAGGTGCAGCCGAACAAGGCCATCGTCGGTGCCAATGCGTTTGCGCACGAAAGCGGCATTCACCAGGACGGCGTACTGAAAAATGCCGAAACCTATGAAATCATGACCCCGGAATCGGTCGGCCTGACCAAGTCCAACATCGTGCTGGGCAAGCATTCCGGCCGCCATGCGTTCAAGGACAAGGTCAAGGACCTCGGATACGATCTCGGCGATAACGCGCTGCAGACAGCCTTCAAACGCTTCAAGGATTTGGCCGATCTCAAGAAAGACATCTTTGACGAGGATATCATCGCGCTGATCGACGATCAGGGCGTCGGTGTCAACGATGTGATTTCGCTGGTTTCGCTGGAAGTCAAATGCGGGACCGTGCACAACCCGCCGAAAGCATCGATGACGTTGACGGTGCAGGGCGAGGAGAAATCCTGCGACGCCACCGGCGACGGCCCGGTAGACGCCGCTTTTAACTGTATCAAGGAACTGTTCCCGCACGATGCACGCCTGCAGCTCTATCAGGTGCATGCTGTGACTCAGGGCACAGACGCCCAGGCAGAGGTGTCGGTACGACTTGAAGAGAACGGTCGCACCGTCAACGGCATGGCCGCAGACACGGATACGCTCGTGGCAAGTTGCCGCGCCTATATCATGGCTTTGAACAAACTATTGGTAAAAAGACAAAAAACCGCGCCGGAAGCGCTTTCGGCCTAGCAATTCCGGGCCCCGCTTTCTATAAGAACGGGGGTGTCGGATTCGATGAACCTTAAGGCTGTATTGGATATTTGAGCCTATGCTTTCGAGACTTTTCGGATTTCTCTCCGCCGACATGGCGATCGATCTGGGGACGGCCAACACGCTGGTCTACGTCAAGGGCCGGGGGATCGTGCTGAACGAGCCTTCAGTGGTGGCTATCGCCGAGGTCAAGGGGAAGAAACAGGTCCTCGCGGTGGGTGAGGAAGCGAAGCAGATGCTGGGCCGGACGCCCGGCAACATTCGCGCCATCCGCCCGCTTCGTGACGGCGTGATCGCCGACTTCGAAGTCGCTGAGGAAATGATCAAATACTTCATCCGCAAGGTGCACAATCGCCGCACTTTCGCGAGCCCGCTGGTTGTGGTCTGTGTGCCGTCGGGGTCGACCGCGGTCGAACGGCGCGCCATTCAGGAATCGGCGGAAAGCGCGGGTGCGCGCAAGGTCTACCTGATAGAAGAGCCGATGGCGGCTGCCATCGGTGCCGGCCTGC
This sequence comes from Rhodospirillales bacterium, assembly GCA_965227245.1. Lineage (GTDB taxonomy): Bacteria > Pseudomonadota > Alphaproteobacteria > Rhodospirillales > Casp-alpha2 > UBA4479. Next base: position 2,025,360 of record OZ245728.1, read on the forward strand.
CGGTGACTGAGCCCACGGGCTCGATGGTCGTCGATATCGGCGGCGGCACGACCGAGGTTGCGGTCCTGTCACTGGGCGGGATCGTCTATTCACGTTCGGTGCGCGTCGGTGGTGACAAGATGGACGAAGCCATCATCGCCTACATCCGCCGCAACCATAATCTTCTCGTCGGCGAAGGCTCTGCCGCGCGTATCAAGGAAGAGATCGGCTCCGCCTGTCCGCCGGATGACGGCGATGGCCGGACCATGGAAATCAAGGGCCGCGACCTGATGAACGGGGTACCGAAGGAACTGGTGATTTCAGAACGCCAGATTGCCGAAAGCCTGGCCGAGCCGGTCGGCGCCATTATCGAAGCGGTCAAGGTCGCGCTCGAACATACGGCGCCGGAGCTGGCTGCCGATATCGTTGACAAGGGGATCGTGCTGACCGGCGGCGGGGCGCTGTTGGGCAATATCGATTTCGTGCTTCGTCATTCGACCGGTCTGCCGGTGTCGATTGCCGATGATCCGCTGAGCTGCGTGGTGCTGGGCACCGGCCGTGCGCTCGAGGAAATGAAACGTCTGAAAGACGTACTGACCACCATGTACTGAGCTTCCCGCTTCGGGACGGCTCGGCCGTGATTTGATGTTGTGACTGTGGCCGGATGACCTTCGCGGTCCGGCGACGATTTCTGGGCAAAAACGCGAAGACTGGGTGAGCAGGTTTGAACGACCGCGAACGTTCCATCAGCCGCATTGCCGCGCCGGTCCGGACCTTTGCGCAACGATTTGCGTATATCGGTCTGATCGTCACCGCGGCGGCGCTCATGCTTGTCGGAAAAATGGAGCCGGCAGCTTTTGAACGCGCCCGCGCCCAGGTGACCGACGCCGTTGCACCGATCCTCGATGCGGTCTCGCGGCCGCTGGACGTCATTCATGATATGGTCGGCGAGGGCAAGACCCTGCTGGCACTGCGCGAGGAAAACGCCCGTCTGCGCGCCAGCCAGGACCGGCTTTTGCAGTGGCAGGCCATTGCCCGGAAGCTGGAAACCGAAAACAACGCGCTTCGCGAGCTGCTCAAATTCGTTCCGGCTCCCGACACCAAAAGTATTTCGGCCCGCGTCATCGGTGATTCCGGCGGCGCTTTTGCCCGGACCATGATCCTCAACGCCGGGTCGCGCGACGGTGTCCGCAAGGGACAGGCCGTGATCACCGGCGCGGGCCTGGTCGGCCGGGTTCAGGAAGTCGGTCTGCGCTCGTCGAGATTGCTTCTTCTGGCGGACCTGAACTCCCGCATTCCCGTGGTCATCGAAAGTTCGCGAGTCCGGGGCGTCGTTGCCGGCACCAACGGCGAGACGCTTCGGTTGGTGCACCTTCCTCCGGATGCGGTAGCCACGCCCGGGGACCGGGTCGTGACGTCGGGACATGGCGGGGCATTGCCGCCGGGGCTGCCGGTCGGTGTTGTCAGCGTTGTCGGGGAATCCGGGATCGAAGTCGAACCGTTTGTCGACCCGGCCCGGCTGGAAATCATTCAGGTGCTGGATTACGGTCTGGACGGGATCATCGAATTCAAATCCAGCCGTACCGAAAAGGTGAAATAGGGGGGTGCGATGAAACCGTCATTCTGGCACCGCGTTGACCGATTTGCCCGTGACCTGACGCCGTTTGCACTGACGTTTGTCCTGCTTTTGATCAATGCGATCCCCTTTCACATTCCGGGATTTGCCCAGGTGGCGCCGATGCTGCCGCTGATCGGGATTTATTTCTGGGCTGTCTACCGGCCGGACCTGATGCCGGCGATCGCGGTATTCCTGATCGGGATTCTGCACGATTTTCTGTCCGGCTTGCCGCTCGGGATCAGCGCCCTGATTTTCCTTGCCGTTCTCGGTGCGGCGCTGGCACAGCGGTCGTTCTTTTTCGGCAAGTCCTTCGTGATCGTGTGGATCGGCTTTCTGTTTGTCGCGGCGGGCGCGCTGGGGCTGAAGTGGCTGTTGCTGTCGATCAGTGCGGGCGAGTTGATCCAGGCCCGTTCGGCACTCTATCAGTTCGGTCTGACCATTGCCGTGTTCCCGGTACTGTCGTGGATGTTTACACGATGGAGCCAGGGATTTCTGCAGGTTGAATAAGGTCGATGGCTTAGCATGAACAGGGATCCGGACCGCCAGAAAATCTATACCCGCCGCGCCGCCATGCTGGCCGGCGGCAAGGCCGTGCTACTGACGGCGTTGTGTGGCCGGCTGTATTACCTGCAAGTGGTTGAAGCCGATCGTTATGCAACGCTTGCCGATGAAAACCGCATCAACCTCAGGCTTTTGGCGCCGCCGCGGGGGCGGATCATTGACCGGTTTGGCCGCCCACTTGCGGAAAACCAGCAGAATTACAGGCTCCAGCTTGTCCCCGAAGACGTCAAGGGAAGCGAAATCGACGAGGTTCTGGCCCATGTCCAGAAGATCGTCACCCTGTCGGACGGCGACAAACGCCGCATCGTCCGCGAGGTGCGCCGCAATCGCGCCTTTGTGCCGGTGACGCTCAAGGAAAACCTGAGCTGGTCGGAAGTCGCGCGGATCGAGATCAATGCCCCTGATCTGCCGGGCCTGATGATCGATGTCGGCCGCAGCCGCCGTTATCCCTATGGCGGCGAGGCGGCGCACGTGCTGGGCTATGTGGCGTCGGTCTCCGAAAAGGACATCGATGAAGACCCGCTTTTGAAACTACCGGGGTTTCGTGTCGGTCGTGCCGGGATCGAAAAGGTCCATGATCTGGAATTGCGCGGCACCGGCGGCAGTTCCGAGGTCGAGGTGAATGCCTTCGGGCGGATGATTCGTGAATTGAGCCGCCGTGAAGGCCAGCCCGGCGCCGAAGTCATGTTGACGCTGGACATGGGGTTGCAGCAGTACATTGCCCAGCGTCTGGGCGATGAAAGCGCGTCGGTCGTCGTCATGGATGTCCGCAACGGCGACGTGCTGGCGATGGTCTCGAACCCGAGCTACGACTCCAACGACTTCAACCGCGGGCTGAGTTCCGCCGAATGGCAGGAACTGGTCAATAACGAACGCTCCCCGCTGATCAACAAGTCGATTGCCGGGGTCTATTCGCCTGGTTCGACGTTCAAGATGATGGTTTTGCTGGCGGCACTCGAAAAAGGGGTGATTTCACCGGAGCAGAAAATTCACTGTTCCGGGGAATATGAACTGGGGGATGCCAAGTTCCACTGCTGGAAGCGGCATGGACACGGTTTCGTTGACGCCCAGGAAGCGATTACGGAAAGCTGCGACGTGTATTTCTACGAGATCGCCAAACGGACCGGCATCGACCGGATCGCGGCAACGGCCAGGAAATTCGGGATGGATGCGCCGTCCGGGATTGATCTGCCGGGAGAGCAGGGGGGGCTTATGCCGACCCGTGACTGGAAGCGGGCGACCCGGGACGAACCCTGGCATCAGGGTGAAACGGTGATTGCCGGGATCGGCCAGGGGTTCGTGCTGATGACGCCGCTGCAGATGGTCTTGATGACGGCGCGTCTTGCCAACGGCGGGCGGGCCGTGGTGCCGCGCCTGACCCGGGCCATCGGCGGTACGGCGCAGGCTCCGGCTTCGCCATCGGCGATCCCGTCATTGAACATTCCGCCGGGGCACCTGCAACTGGTGACCGAGGCCATGAACAGGGTGGTCAACCACGCGACCGGCACGGCGCGACGTTCGGCAACCGACATCGAAGATTTTCCCATGGCCGGCAAGACCGGGACCGTGCAGGTGCGGCGGATTACCAAGCTGGAACGCGAACAGGGCGTACGCAAGAACGAGGATCTGCCCTGGAAACACCGTGACCATGCGCTGTTCGTCGGTTTTGCGCCGGTCGACAATCCCCGTTACGCGATTTCGGTGGTGGTCGAACACGGCGGCGGCGGGTCGTCAACGGCGGCGCCGATCGCCCGCGACGTGCTGGTCGAAGCCTACAATCGTGATTCCGCCAGTCCCGGCGCGGCCATCGCATACAAGGGCCAGCCGTTGGGCCCGCTTTCGGGTCAGCCGAGCGGCGAAGCGGCGGACACCCAGCAGCAACCGGATAACCGGAATACCCGTCCCCAACTCGCACATACGGAAGGGGACACCTGATGCGGTCCGGCCTGTCGACACCCGAACTGACGCTGGGGCGCAAGCTGATATCCATCAACTGGCTTCTGGTACTGTTGATCGTCCTTGTCGCCGGTGTCGGTTTCGCCATGCTGTATTCGGCGGCCGGCGGGGACATGCAGCCATGGGCGAAGCGCCAGATGCTTCGTTTCGGCGTGGCCATGGGGGTGATGATCGTCGTTGCCACCATCCATCTCCGGATCTGGCTTCGTTATGCATATGTGCTGTATTTCCTGGCGCTGGCACTGCTGGTCGGGGTTGAGGTCGCCGGATATGTCGGGATGGGCGCGCAGCGATGGATATCGCTGGGGTTCGTAAATGTGCAGCCGTCGGAACTCATGAAGATATTCCTGGTGCTGGCGCTGGCACGCTACTTCAATGCCAGTGCCATCGAGGACATCGGCTCCATCCCGCGCCTGGTCGTGCCGATGGCGCTGATCGCTGCGCCGGCAGTGCTGATCCTGCGCCAGCCTGATCTGGGGACGGCGATCATGGTGGTGATGACCGGCGCTGCCGTCATGTTCTTGGCCGGGGTCCGGCTGTGGAAATTTGCCGTGGTCGGGATCTGCGGCCTTGCCGCAGCGCCGATTGCTTGGCAATTCCTGCACGAATACCAGAAAAAGCGGGTTCTCACGTTTCTCAATCCGGAAACCGACCCGCTTGGCGCCGGGTATCACATTATCCAGTCGAAGATCGCGCTGGGGTCCGGGGGCCTGATGGGCAAGGGGTTCATGCAGGGCCCGCAAAGCCATCTGAATTTCCTGCCGGAAATGCAGACCGATTTCATCTTCACCATGCTGGCCGAGGAAATGGGGCTGGTCGGCGGGCTCGGCCTGATCTTGCTGTATACGCTGATCATCACCTACGGGATCGTCATCTCGATCAAGTCACGCAACCAGTTCGGCCGCCTTGTGGCGGGCGGTATCACGACCACATTCTTCCTCTATGTGTTCATCAACATCGCCATGGTGACCGGGCTGATCCCGGTGGTCGGTGTGCCGCTGCCGCTGGTCAGCTACGGGGGCACGGTGATGCTGACGCTGATGATCGGTTTCGGGCTGGTGATCGGCGTGGGCGTGCACCGCGATGTGCCGGTCGGCCGCCGCGGCGAGGCCGAAGGGCTCTAGGGCTTGAAAGGCTGCTAAGGCCTGCCGCACGGCTTTTTTCCAATTACGGCGGGATAGAATCGGCATCCGAGATTTCTTGCGGCAGCGGGCGGGGTTTGCTATATCCCCGGCTCTCCAGCGGGCGGGCAACACTGCACCCGCAACATTGGGGGCGCATAGCTCAGTTGGTAGAGCAGCTGACTCTTAATCAGCGGGTCCAAGGTTCGAGTCCTTGTGCGCCCACCAATAAAATCAATGGCTTAGAGGTGATTTTCATAAAACCTCTAGGCCTTAATTTTTTCCGGGTAAGCAATAGGTAAGCATGGTGTTGCAGTTCATATCCGCGTTCGAGATCGCGCTTGCTGCAATAGGGTTAGTCGCCGTGTAGCACCATTCTTCTCAAGCGTTTTTCGTATTCAAAAGTGATGGCGGTACCACAAGCTCTGTTCCTGAGACTTGGTTATCCACAGGTTCTTTGCATTTGCTGTCACTCAGCCCAGTTAGCATCACTCGGAATATCAGCATTGATAATTTTTAGCCCTTTCCTACCCTTACAATTGAGGAAGGGAGATGTTCAATGAAGGATATCAGTGACTATCCAAAAGGTTTTGCGATCGGAGAAGAACGCAACGAGGAACAAGTTCGTGCTGCCAAGAGCTTTGGTGCGAGATGTGGTCACATTAAACGCCGTCTGAAACAGGGTGAGGCCCTAACGGGTAAAACGCTAGAATTAGCACTCGATTTTGCTCAAGACGATGAAGTAGCGAGGAAATTAGTGGCTGGGGAACAACTCAGTGAGTATGAGTATCATGTCCTAGTTGAAGTGATTTTGTTGCATGCACGATTGTCCAGTCGATAACGTAATCAACATCTAACTGTTGAAGCATGAGAGACAGATAAATCATCAGCGGTGATGCTTGTGGATGATCTGAATAGTCGCGCTGGAAGAATTGCAAGTGAATGGGACGGAATATATCCCGTGTACGAGGCGTTCTACATTAATTCGATTAAGTATTCTGTGGAGCGGGCGCTAGATGCTTTTTGGCGATACGGAGAAGGATTAGAGAAAGCAGATTCAGCATTGGCGGTAAGTAGCATCCATGAAGCATTAACCCATGCGGCTGGGTTGTCTCGATTCTTTTGGCCGTCAAAACTTGGGGGAAGAAATAAGCATGGGCTTGCTCAACTAAAAACCGAACGTGCTGCTAAATTACGGAAGGCATTTAAATTAGAAGATAACTCTCCTTTAAAAGACCGAAAGCTACGAGATGCTTTAGAGCATTTTGATGAGCGATTGGACGAGTACCTATTATCCAATCTTGCAGGCCAAGTTGTACCAGACCCAATAATTGCTCGAATAGATCAAGCCGGTCAGCAAGTAACTCGTGCTTTCAAACTCGTTGATCCAGAAAAGTCCGCTTTCGTTTTGCTAGATGAAATTTTCTATTTTGAACCGTTGTGCGTCGAACTCGTAAGAGTTAGCGAGCTTGTCGATTATTTGTATGAGAACGGCCATATTCTGCAACATGACAAAAGCTGACTAACAAATGCATCAATCTGTTACGCACTACAGTCTATCTACAGTATTCAATCTTCTCGGGGCGCACCTGTACGGGGCGGAATGGGATGGCTATGAAATCTGGGGGCGCAAATCTGTCGATTACGAACCAGTGCTCAAGGCTAGGCAACCACTAGAGGAAAGACTGGAAGAGACATTCACACTAATTTTGGCTGCGAAATCTGAGCTTAGACAGGCATTAAGCAAAGAGGACATCCAGACAATCAACAACAACATCGCCAATTTAAAAGACGAACAGGGACGGATTTATTCAGAACTTCACGAAGTCGGGGAAGTGGAAAATTATAGCGTCACGGATCGTGACCGCTGGGAGAGATTTGAAAATACTGAAAGCTATTTACTTAGGGCGTTCCGCAATGGGGCTTTAACGGTCGAGTGCTTTCTGGGAATGAACGTAAAACGGAATCTTTGGGAAGAGTTGCCAAAAGGCTTCGGGTATGACTGGGAACTCTCACTAATTTTTATGCCTGAATCCGAATCTGCAAAAAGAGTTTGCGCTGGCAAGATTCGTTCGGAGGAGTTTGAGACGTGGCTATACGGCATCGTTCCGGAACGCGCAGATGTTTCTGCTTCGCTTCCGGTTGAGCAACAAGCACAACTTTGGCTTCGCGAACAAGTTAAGGCATGGGACGGGCAAGAGAAACGAGATAGCTTCAAGGCGCGAGCCAAGGATGAATTTACGGATTTAGGAGAACGCGCCTTCAAGCGAATCTGGGACCAAGAAGCCACAAAAGAAATGACTGCTCCGGGGCCACGAAAACCACGATAATTCGTGACGATATGGCGCCTTATGTGTGACGAATTATTAGATGCTCATAATCTCTTAAAAATATTGAATTATTTTGTGACGTTTATGATTCTTTCCCCGTTACAATCTGATTTTTTGTGACGGATTTTCCCGCAATCCAGCATGTGAGCCTTTAGGACCTATCGCAACTAAGCGAAGGCGGGCAAAGATCATGGTGATCTGGAGTCCTTCTTCGCAAAGGAGATAGGCTCTTATGACTGCATTCCAACACCTCACTGAGAACCTTGCTCGTGATCCGGATTATCTGGATCGGATGATCGATGAGCACGAGGCAGGGAAATTCATCGGCTACACGATCCGCGCCCTTCAGAACTGGCGTCTTCGAGGTGGCGGGCCGAAGTTCATCAAAGTTTCCATGCGTTCCGTCCGGTATCGCCGCCGTGACCTGATCGAATGGGCGGAAAGTCGTTTGGTTGCTTCGACGACGGATGCGGCAAATGACAACTGATCGTATCGATTTTCAAGCAATCAATCAGGCGGCTCTCTCGGAACTGCCGGGGTTGCTCAGGGAGTGGTTGCCTGACGGCCGCCTCGTCCATGGTGAATGGGCGGCGCGGAATCCGACACGGGTGGATAAATCGCCCGGATCTTTTCTGATCAATACGCATAGCGGCAAGTGGGCGGACTTCGCCACGGGAGACCGTGGCGGCGACGTAATCAGCCTGCTCGCCTATCTGGAAGGGGTTTCTCAAGTAGAGGCCGCTGTAAGGCTCTCTTGGATGCTGGGAGGCAATCATGACTAAGTACGCAACCTGCCAAAGTGAAACGGCTGTCCACGTGCCCGAACCGCCTGCCGCGCATCCGCAACTTGGCGTGCCTTCAAACAAACACGTTTACACTGACGGCGATGGCGTGCCGGTAGCGACAGTTTTCCGCTATGACAAAAGTGACAAAAGCGCCAAAAAGGAATTTCGTCCGTTTTGTCACTATTGTCGCAGGTGGCACGCGCCTGATCTTCGCCCGTTGTATCGTGCTGAACTGCTGAGTGGCACGGATGATCCGATTTTGATGGTTGAGGGCGAGAAATGTGCAGACGCCCTTAACGCTCTCGGCATTCTTGCAACCACGGTATTTGGCAGTTTTGGCGGTATCAGTAAGGCCGACTTCTCACCCTTAAGGGACCGGGACGTGATCATCTGGCCTGACAATGACGAGCCAGGCACGAAATTCGCGGGCCAAGTCGCCTTAAGCTTAAGGGAAATCGGGGCCGCGTCCTTGCGGATCGTTCAAGTCAACGATGCTACGTTACGTGAAGCCAGTCAGAACGGCGCACGTACGTATACGTATACGTTACGTGAAGGCTGGGACGCCGCTGACGCCATCGATGACGGGTGGGGGCGTGCTGACGTTCTGCATTTCATCAAAAACGCCGAGAGCCTTAAGGCTTCGGAAGCCTTAAGGGTTCCGGGGCGCATGCGAAGCGCATGGAATGCTTTAAAGGGGGGTGATCCTTTAAAGGATAGGGAAGCCATAAAGGATATCCCTTTAAAGGATGCGGATGCCTTTAAAGAAAACGTTTCCTTTAAAGAACCGGCGAACGACTCCCTTAAGCTTAAGGAGCCGGAATGGGGTGAGCCGGATATGTCGGTGCTCAATCCCCGTCCAAAGCCGCCCGAATTCCCGACGCAACTCTTCGGGCCGTTCTGGGCGAAGTGGATTTCAAGTCAGGCAGAGAGCAAATCGGCACCTGCTGACTACGTAGGTGCAACGTTGCTGGTGAGCGCGTCCACCGCTATCGGCAATGCACGACGAGTCAGCCCGTGGGAAGGATGGACGGAGCCGCCGCACCTTTGGGCGGCGCTCGTCGGCAATCCTTCAAGTGGCAAAAGCCCCGCAATGGACCCGGTAATGGACATGATCCGCAAAGTTGAAGCGGACGAGGCCGAAGGCCATGCCGACGCCTTAAGGCAATATGAGGCCGACGTGATCGCCGCGAACTATGTCCGCGATCAATGGGAGAAGGACGTGAAGACGGCGGCAAAAGAGGGCTATCCGACTCCTTTAAAGCCGGAAGCTGCGATGGAGCCTATAAAGCCCCATAGGCCACGGCTGCGCGTCTCCGATGCAACGCCAGAGTCGCTAATGTCGCTATTGTCACAGCTTCCCAAGGGCGTATTGATGACGCGAGACGAGCTTGCCGGCTGGATTGGGAGCTTTAACCGCTACGCCGGCGGCGACGGTGGCGACCGTGCCTTCTGGCTGGAAGCATGGGGAGGGAGGTCCTATACGGTTGACCGTGTGAAGAACGGACAGGCGATCATAATCCCGCACCTATCCATTGGTGTTCTAGGCGGTATTCAACCGGACAAGCTGGCGACCGCTCTCCTTAAAGGCGATGATGACGGGTTGACGGCGCGCTTCATGTACTTCTGGCCCGATCCCGTGCCGCTGGAGAGGCCTAAGAACGTTATGGGCGGCAAGGAAGCCTTAAAGGCCTTCAGGGCGCTCCATGGACTCGAAATGGGTACGGATGAGCAAGGTAATGGACTTCCCGTTGTTGTCCCGCTAACGGAAGAGGCCGCAGACTTCTTTCAGGCATGGCGCGTCAAGCATCATGAAAACGAGCTTGAAGGCGCAATCAAGGGCTGGTGGGGAAAGATGCCGGGTGTCTGCCTGCGCCTCGCATTGACGTTTGAAGGCCTTTGGAATGCAGTCGATGAAAAGGGCGTCGATCACGTCTGCAAGCAAGCCGTCGAAGCGTCAACGGTGATGATTGATGACTATTTGCTGCCGATGGCGATGCGAGCATTTGGAGATGCCGCCCTAACGGACAAGGAGCGGAATGCTGCTGTCCTTGCTAAATGGATCCTTAAGAACCGACCTGAGCGGATTAATACGCGGGAACTAAGCCGTGGGGTGGGGACGCCAAACTTGCGGAAGACCAATGATATTCGGAGCGCAATCGAGGTGCTTCTGGAGGCAGGGTGGCTTCGTGCTAATTCTGGCCGCGCCGGAGGCACGAAAGGTCGACGGCGCGGGGACTACGAAATCAATCCATGCGTTAACGACTGAAAACCATAATGATAGCCAAGAGGAAGCCAATCGATAGGATAAACACGATCACAACTTTTATCTCAGAATAAATTTTGGGTATGGGCAATCGGCCTTCAATTCTGATTGTCCCACCTATGGTAGATTGTTTTGAATAAATTGATGATTTAACGTCGCCGAGGTAGCCAATTGTAAGTGCGCTCATTCCAACCATCAGAAAGCATGTGGTAGAGAAATGGCTGTAATCGAAAAAGTTAGATTTAAAAAGTTCTGGGGAGACCGGGACTTTGATCTGGATTTCGAACGTGATGTAAATTTTCTAATTGGTGTGAACGGTTCGGGCAAGACGACCGCAATTAATATTATTGCGGCGGCGTTGAGTGGGGATTTTATTACTCTTGAGAAGCTGCCATTCACTGAAGTGAAAATTAATCTGTACGATCCTAAGACGCGGCGGAAACCTTCAATTACTGTATCTAAGGAGATAAAAGAAGGGACAAATTTCTCAAGTATAAGTTATATCATAAAAGAAAAAGCAAGTGATCCAGGTTGGTCTTTCTCTTTGGAAGAGCCAGATGAGGTTCGTTTCTATCGGCAGCGGACAAGGTACGATCCAAAAAGGTATGCTCGATTCCTATCTGCTCCCGTTGAAATATTTGAACGTCTGTCTTCTATAGCCCCTACTAGTTGGCTATCAGTTCACAGAGTGGGCCCCGATATTCAACCGGCAGAGGACAAAAATTATGAATCCTCTATTGATATCAAGCTGTCACAGATTTCTGAAAACCTTGTTCGGTATTTTTCAGAATTAGACAAGAGTTCGGCAAACGAAGATGTCAAGTTTCAACAATATATTTTTACTTCACTTTTGTATGAACGGACTCAGACGACTATATTTTCAAAAGTGAAGGAGATGGACATAATAAAAGAGAGAGATTCGTTAACAGAAATATTCGAGAATCTTGGTGTTCCTGAGGAAAATGTAACGAAACCCATTGAGCGTCACTTTAATTCTCTTTCATCTGCTCTGAAAAAGCAGGATGAAGGGGGGCCGTTTTATATGCGTGACATATACCCACTTCTAAACATGTGGCGTATTCATGATGTCGTGCAGAAGTGGGATGAAACACGAGACCGTCGGACTGAAATCTATCGCCCAAGAGACACTTTCATTAAGGTTCTCAATCAGATTTTTCAGCGCAAGAGAATGGCAATTAATTCGCGCAATGAAGTGATTGGGATTTCCCAATCTGGGAAACGGTTGTCTGTCTGGGATCTGTCATCTGGCGAGAAGCAAATGTTTATATTGCTGGGTGAAGCGCTCCTCCAGCACGACTCGCCAAGGATTTATATCGCTGATGAGCCAGAACTATCCTTGCATGTCTCTTGGCAAGAGTCCCTCGTGCGAAATCTCCTTCGTATAAATAATAAGATTCAAATTATTTTCGCGACGCATTCGCCGGACATTGTGTCTGGGTTTGAGTCTCAAGTTCAGGATATGGAAAAGATTATCCCATGAGTTTTCGCCGTACATCGGCGGGGCTCTCCAGCCTCCATTTGTTTTACAACGTTGATGTCATCGTTTTTGTTGAGGGTGGCGTGCCCATATCCCGTGCTCGCGTAGACGATGGAGAGGGTAATGATGTTTCTGTGGATATATTATTCTGGCGAAAAATTTTCGAGCATTTTCGCCCGGATATAAGGGCAAAATTCAGAGCTGTTGGTGGGAAGCCAACCGTTGAAAGTATCGCCAAAGATATTCAATCGGGGGCTATTTCCAAGGCAGTTGCAGCAATGGATGCAGATTATGATGACTTTTGTAGTGAACAAATAGGTCACCCAAATGTTCTCTATACTCATGGTTATAGTTGGGAAAATGATGTTTGCGTTGTTCCCGTTTTCGAAGAGGCTTTTTATTCGTTCGTGCCGGTTGACCGCGTGGCAAATCCTATCCGTCACTTGGTTCAACCCCAAATGGATGAGTTTTTTGACGGCATAGTTAGATACGTTCGGGCAGACTTTATGCTGTGTGTTCTGGGAAGCAGCCTATTTGATCGCGAAAAACCGCTCGGTACTCTTGTGTTGGACGACGGTGTGCCAACGCTAAATAAGGGTTGGTTGAGGAATCGATTTCGGGGGAGAAGGCCGCCAAACGTAAAAGTTTCTTTGCTTCATGATGTGAAGGGGCTGTCTTCGGGACGCCACCTAGTTGGCCATGTCTTGATGGAATTTTTCTACCGTGTGTTTTGTGTTTTGGTTAGGGGGTTCCCCGGAAGAAATAGGATACCAAAAGATTTTTTTGAAGCACTTATGATAGCCAATTTAATAGAGACATTTAGAAGGGGATATTTGCCTGCTTTTAACGTCGAGTACCAAAGCAGGATGGCGGGAATTAATGTATGATTCCCCGACCTTATTTTCACTGAATTATGTGACGCCAGAATCGAGCTAAGATTTTTGTTCTGATTGATACGTGAATTTGCCACCGAATTTTTCTGCAGCCTCTCTTAACGGATCATCTGCCAAATGTGCGTACCGCTGCGTTGTTTGCGGTTGCGTGTGTCCTAGCAGCCGCCCAACGATTGGCAAACTAATCCCACTTGATACCAAGTGTGACGCAAACGTGTGCCGTAGATCGTGAACACGGCAATTGTCGATCTTGGCCGCAATGCGAACGTCGTCCCAAAACTTCTTGATGCAGTTGAGTGGTTTGCCGGGAACGTCACCCGGAAACAGATATGGGCTGTCTGAGGCGTGTGCGGTTTGCATCCCCTTTAGAAGTTCTACTGTTGCACCGGAGAGAGGGACATGTTCCCGCCGGTTTTGCTTGGTCGTGTGGGCTGGCTTTGTCCATACGCCGCGCTCCAGATCAAACTGATCCCATGTTGCATTCAGGGCTTCGCTCTTGCGTGCGCCAGTTAGAATAAGCAGCCGGATCACGTTCGCCGCTCGCTGGTTTGGGTGGACATTGAGCACGTTCGTAAGCCGCTTCAATTCTTCCTCATTCAGCCAGCGGTCGCGTTTCTCTTCCTGAAACTTTGGAATGCCGATGACGGGGTTTTGCTCGCGCCATTCCCAAGAGACGGCAAGCGCGAACATTTTTGAAAGCAACGCGCGGACCCGGTTCGCCCTATAAGGAGTGTCCTGCAGGCCGAGCAACAATGTCTCGATATCCCGCCGGGAAACATCGCGCACCTTTCGGGTTTTGAGCTTTGGCAGAATGATCTGCTCAATCATTGCGACGTTGTTACGAAGCGTCGATGGGCGATTGTTCGGTTTGGCGTGACGCTCCAGATAGTCTGCCGTCAGGTCATTCATTGTGGGGGCTTGTCGCGCGTCCTGTCGTTCTCGTGCTGGATCGTTACCATGAGCAACACGGCCCAATTCGACGCGGGCCATCTTGCGGGCTTCCTCTGCCGTGAGAACGCCATGTCGTCCAAGGGTAATGCGCCGTGATTGTCCCTCATGCCGGTACTGGACGATATAGCTCTTAATGCCGGATGGCTTTATTCGCAGGCCGAAGCCCGGAAGGTCATCGTCCCACTCGAAACGATCCTTTTCCAGTGGTTGCACGATATCGACAAATCGCTTTGTTAGCTTCGGCATTCACGGCACCATCTGGTTTCTGTTTCGATGCCGCGTGCTTACCCCAGTCAGCAGGACCCGGCAGTCAGCAACATTATCAGTGGGTCACCGGGTAAGCAATAGGTAAGCAGAATGGAGCGAAAACCAGAGAAATGTGGAGAAAGAGTTTCGTTGCGTTGTGAAAAATATAATAATAAAAACAATATATTATGATGATTTAGAGGAATATATCGAAAACCAGAGAAATTAACTTCTAATGACTCTTAATCAGCGGGTACAAGGTTCGAGTCCTTGTGCGCCCACCAATTTTTAAAATCATCAGATAATTCAGAAAGCACTCTCGTGCGTTAGAAATACGCGTCTGTTTGGCCGCTGTCTTATGCGGCGCAAATTCTCTCACTGACTTTTTTTAAAGCCTCGTCTGTGCCGGGTTTCCAGGCCCTGTGTGGGACGTTCATCCGTGTGTTGCCTGTATATTCTTAAAATGCAATTAAGAATCATTTGCAAATAAGTTTTTGATGCTTTAGGGGTGGATCAACGCTTCCCTGGGGGGGAGCCCATCCGAAGGCTCAAAGAGAGGAAGACTTATGTTTCGATATTCGAGAGCGGCCGGTACGGTCGCTGCTTTTATTGGCACGCTTGCATCACATCAATCCGCCCTACACGCTGAAACCTTCGTCCTCGACCCGGTCGTGATCGAAGGCTCGTCCGTGCATCGCTCGCAGGAATTGATGCGCAACGTCGAGAAGGGGATGAACGCCAACCGTACCAATTCCTATCTGGGCGGTGCGGTGCTGCAGAACCTCAACCCGGTCAACTCGGGCGACGCGTTCCGCTACAACGTCCCCGGCATTATCAACCAGCCGGGCGAAGGTGACCGTTTCGGCGGTGGCAGCAAAATCAGGACATTTGGTGATTTCGGTGCCGCAGGTTCGATCGACGGCGGACCCGCGATCCGGATACAGGGCCAGGAAGGGGGCGGATACACCAACACCCTGGTGCCGACCATCGCCATCGACCGGATGGCGGTCATGAAAGGCAGCCGCGGGGTCAGCTACGGCGACGGCACCGACGGCGGGGTTATCGACACCCGCATCAAATCGGGCCGGAACTACAAGGATCATCAGGCCATCAGCGTTGACGCCAGCACCGCGGGCGAGGGGCTCATGCAGGGCGAAGCCGCCGACAGCACGGAGCAGTGGGACTATTACCTCGCGGGCAGCGGCCTTTATGGCTCCTATAACGGCAAACCGGAAAATCTTGAGCAGCAGGTGGTCCTCGGCGGTCTGGGGAAAGCGGGCTACAACCTGAACAAGGATACCCGTCTCGAGTTCTTGGGGATTTATGACCGGAGCGATCCGCGGATCTACCGTAACGGCGCGGTCAATGATATCGACACCCGGACATTCTACAGCGCAACCACGCTCGACAGCCGGCTCAGCGAAGACAACAGCGTACGTCTGGGTTACGTCTATGAAGACGGCAATTCACGCTGGCCTGACCGGAACCGGGATCGCGGTATCACAAACAACATCCTTTATGGCGAATACTTCACGCAAGCGACTGTCAGCGAGGGAGTTGAATACGATGGCTCTCTGGGGGCGCAGTTGATGCATGTGAATACCAGGCGTGACAAGCAGTGGGACAACGAGTTCGAGGACTATGCGGTCTATACCGAAAACGCCTTCACCATTAACGACGATCTCGTCGTCAACGGCGGCCTGCGTTACACCTGGTTCCAGAATGACATCGTGCTGAACGGTGTCGGACAGGCCGACAACCTTGATAAGGATACACTGCTGAGTTACGAGGCCGGCGCCGCCTACAATGTGTTGAAGGAGACGAAACTGCGCGGCAGTTACGCCACCGGATTCAACCGGTTCTTCAGCAAGTACGGGAATTTTGGCACCGATGCCCTCAGCAGTGCTGGTGACGGCGACAGGATCGTCGAGGCGCGGACCATGGAAGTCGGTTTCAATCAGGGCTGGCAGGGCGGCTATTTCGACGTTGCCCTTTACAACACGGTGCAGGAGAACGTGCCGCGTCGAAACAGCAATGCCATCGAAAGCGTCGAGGTCGATCAGTCGGGGCTTGAGGTTGAGGTGTTTGCGAACCTGACCGAGGATCTGACCGCATCGGCGGGGTATATGCGGGTACTTGACGTATCGGCGACCCGCAGTGACGGCACCGAGGTCAATCACAACATCTTCTGGGGCACGCAGGTTGCATCGGTGCCGGAAAACCAGATATCGCTTCGCCTTGAGTATGGCCTGACGGATACGGTCAATCTTTGGGGTACGGCTTTCTATTCAACCGGCTACACAGCCGTTGATGCAAGCGGGGTCACGACCAAGCGAAAAGACTTTGAACGGTTTGATCTCGGGATGTCCTGGGCACCCAGGGAAGACTGGGTGGTGCGCGCAAGGATCGAAAACATCACCGACGAACGCGGATTTGGCCAGGAAATCACCGGCAGCTATACCGACACCGACGGTAATCTGGGCCGCATTTTCTGGCTCGGCTTCGATTACACGCTGTAGGTCAGACGGCGCCGGGAAGAGTTATCATCATGCAATACAGAACCTTACGCAGATTGCATTTGTGGCTTTCGCTCGGCGCCGCGCTGCCGTTGCTTGTATTGAGTCTGACGGGGGTCCTGCTGGTCTATGGCCATGAACTGCAGGACGCCGTCTCACCGGAATACTGGTCGGCCGAAGCGCCGTCGCCGGATGCCGAGCCGCTACCCTACAGCGTGTTACTGGAGCGGATCG
Organism: Rhodospirillales bacterium; assembly: GCA_965227245.1. GTDB lineage: Bacteria > Pseudomonadota > Alphaproteobacteria > Rhodospirillales > Casp-alpha2 > UBA4479. Next base: position 2,042,311 of record OZ245728.1, read on the forward strand.
AGACGCAGAAACCCGGCGTGCGGGTCTGGTCGTTCGGCCTTGGTCATGAACCGGGTCGGGCCTGGACGCTGTGGCTTGCCGACGGGGCGGGCATTCTCAATCTCAACCCGTATACCGGCGAAGTGCTGGATCACTATAAAAATACCGACAGTCCCTATGGGTTCGTCAACGGCCTGCACCGGCGATGGCTAAGCAGCGATCCCGTGGTGACGCCATGGATACGGCATTTCATCTCTACCGTGTCGCTGATTGTTATTGTGCAGATGGTGATCGGGCTCGCGCTCTGGCTGGTGCCGCCGAAACGGCTGTCGCGTTTGAAGGTCGATTTCAATCGGCGGCCGCGCACGATCGTCCTGCGTCTGCATCAGCTGAGCGGTGTTCTGACAGCGGTCATCCTGGTGACGGTGGCTTTCACCGGGATGTCACTCTACTGGCACGGTCCGATCGAAGACGTGGTCGAAGCCGTGACCGGACAGGAGATCATCCACCGCTCTGAGCCGTCGATGGCGGGGGTTGCGGACATTCAGGATATCGATGCCGCCGTCGCCGCCGGGCAGGCTGTTTTTCCGGACAAGACACTCCTCCACTTCCGGGCGCCGCAGCCGGGCAAACCGATCAGCATGGGGTTCGGGGGTGACGACAAGATCAGGGTCGATCAGGTCTGGGTCGGTGGTAATCCGCCCCGGGTGCTGGCTGTCGCGCGGGCCGATGATCTGGATGCGGCGAACTGGTTCTGGCGGGCAAGGTACTGGATTCATATCGGGGATTTTGCCGGGCCGGTGGTGCGGGCGCTCTGGCTGATCGTCGCCCTGCTGCCGACGGCCTACGTGGTGTCGGGGATCTGGCTTTATCTGTCACGCCGCAAGGCGCGCCGCGAAGTGAACGGCAGGGGATGTAATCAGTCGGGGGCTAACGCCGTGCAACGCTGACGACGTAAGTCGCCACGTCCGTTTCGGAGGTGTTGATATAGGTGCGGTCCTTTATCGTCGTCATGTCGAACGCGAGGCAGTCGCCGGCATCGAGGACCGTATCTTCACCGTCCTCGCGGATCGTTAGCCGGCCCGACGTTACCCAGACGGACTGTCCCCGCATCACGCTATAACTCGATGCCGGGTATCCGACCGATTTTTCCGGCGGCAATTCTATTAATACCATCTCGGGATCGGCGCCGGGGGGCGTCAGGGCGTGACGGACATATCCCGTTTCGGGATCGATCCACGGTATCCGTTCCGCGCCGCGCATGTGGCGGGGGACGGCGCCATCCGTCTCGGCACGGGCGAGAAGCTGGGAAACGGTCAGACCGAGCGCACCGGACAGCCGGCCCAATAGCGCCGCCGTCGGACTCGCCTCGGCGCGTTCGATCCGGGAAATCATCGCCCGCGATACACCGGATGCTGCCGCAAGCTCGGCAATCGACCACTCACGGGACATTCGTTCCAGGCGAATACGCGCGGCCAGATTGATGCTGAGCGGATCATCGTTTGTTGGCGGAGGCGCGGTTGAGGCTTTATTCGACATGTTAATCTAATATAATAGACAATTATATATTTTAGTGGAATTAATCAGACATGACCATACCTGTTTCCCCTCTACCCGTTTATGCACCGGACGCCGGATTTAGCCCTGGTGATATGCCAGGGGTCGGCCATAACGGCGGACCGCCACTGGATATGGATGGTGGTCGCAGCTGGAGACGCTGGTGCTGGTCGAAAGCCTATAAAAAAGCCTGGGCAACACCGCCCAGGGAAATCGTGCTCCGGCGGCTCCGGCGGGCCCGTGCGCTGGGGATGAGCTATCACGACTACACGCTGGAGATCATGGAGCGCGGCCGGTATCTCTGAAATCCAAAAGTCGCTTTTATGCATAAAAAATTCATTGACCCTAGAGGTCAGGAGGACAACATACAGAAAGAGTGGGTTGGGCACGAGAAAGTGCTCTGAACAAGACAGTATATTAAGACACACATTTATAAGTGTCGCTGAAACATACCCGGGGGAGCTATGTCGGAAAAACCGACCGTACTTGTTGGGCGCAAATTGCCGGATGCCGTCGAAGCGCGGCTCAAGCGCGATTACAATCCTATCCTGAACCCCGACGACAAGCTGTATTCATCGGCAGAACTGATTGAACTCTCTACGCAGGCGGATGCGATCCTGCCCTGCCATTCCGAGCATTTCACCGCCGATGTCTTCGAAAAGCTCTCAGACAGGGTCAAGGTGGTGGCCAATTTCTCGGTCGGCTATGACCACGTAGACACCGAGGCTGCGAAAAAGCGCGGCATTATCGTCACCAACACGCCGGATGTGCTGTCGGATGCTACGGCTGAAATCGCCATACTGCTGATGCTGGCGGCGGCCCGGCGGGCTTCCGAAGGTGAACGGCTGGTGCGGGCAAAGGCCTGGAAGGACTGGAGCCCGGCGTTCATGGTCGGCTCCCAGGTCACGGGCAAGCGCTTCGGCGTCATCGGTATGGGGCGTGTCGGCCGTGTCGCGGCGGAACGTGCGCGCGGTTTCGATATGGATATCCACTATTATAATCGTTCGCGGCTGTCGGCCGGTCTCGAGAAGGGCGCAACCTTCCACGGCGACGTTGATGATCTGCTCGCACACGCCGACGTGCTGTCGATCCATTGCCCGGCGACACCTGAAACCCGGGGCCTGCTGAATGCTGAGCGGATCGAAAAGCTGCCGGACGGCGCCATCGTCGTGAATACCAGCCGTGGTGCTGTGGTTGATGACGATGCCCTAATTGCTGCGCTCAAATCCGGTAAACTGGCGGCGGCGGGACTTGATGTCTTTAATGGTGAGCCGGCGGACATTCATCCCGGCTATCGTGAACTGGATAATGTTTTTCTGCTGCCCCACATCGGCAGCGCAACACATGAAACCCGTGACGCCATGGGTTTTCGTGCACTCGATAACATTGACGCGGTCTTCGCGGGTAAGGAACCGAAAGACCGGGTCGCCTAAAAGTCCGCTGGTATACCAAGAGATTGACGCTCATGGCCAACGGACGTACGTTATCGATAATGAAAAAGCGTGCTGACAAACAGCAACGCATCGGAAACAGGGTTGGGTCCCCGGCATATATCCGGGTCAATACGGATCATTGTAAAAGGCCTGCAGTAAGGGGGTTCGAATGTATTCGGCCCGCTTCAGGATAAGGTTCCGAGCTTTTGCAGGTCAGAGACCTGAAATTGACACGGGACTTTTAAAACTTTGGGAGAATATACATGTCCAAGAAAACCGAAACCGTCTCACGCCGGAAGTTTCTCAAGGGTTCCGCCCTTGCAGCGACCGGTGCAGCCGCCGCAACCGTTGCGGCACCGCATATCGCCAAAGCCGCCACGACCCTGAAAGTTCAGGCTGCGTGGGGCGGTGGCATCTTCCTCGAAATGGCCCAGGATTACGTCAATCGCGTCAACAAGATGTCGGGCGGCGCGATGAAAATCGACCTGCTGGGTGTCGGCGCTGTTGTGAAAACCGCCGAAATGCAGACCGCCGTGCACAAAGGCGTGCTCGACGGCGCGCACATGGTCACTGCGTACTGGTATTCGAAGTCACCTGTTGCGTCACTGTTCGGCACCGGTCCGTGCTTCGGCTGGTCGGCCAACGAACTGATGGGCTGGATCGCTTACGGCGGTGGTAAGGAACTTTATTACGAACTGATGCACGACAAGCTGAAACTGGATCTGGTCGGCTTCTTCACCGGCCCGATGCCGGCACAGCCGCTCGGCTGGTTCAAGGAGCAGATCAAGGACTCCTCGCAGATGAAGGGCCTCAAGTACCGTACCGTCGGTCTTGCTGCAGACGTTCTGCAGGAAATGGGGATGTCCGTGGTTCAGCTTCCGGGCGGCGAAATTCAGCCGGCCATGAAGTCCGGTCTTATCGACGCAGCCGAGTTCAACAACCCGACTGCCGATAAGGACTTCGGGATGCAGGATGTTTCCAAGCACTATCATCTTGCCAGCTTCCACCAGTCGCAGGAATGCTTTGAGGTCATCTACAACAAGACCCTGTATGACAACCTTGCTGAAGAGCAGCGCTCAATCCTCGAATACGCTGCCGAAGCCGCATCCCAGGATATGGCCTGGAAGGCGATGGAGCGTTATTCCGCGGATCTCGTGGTTCTCAAGGAGAAGTTCGGCGTCAATGTCTACCGTACGCCGACGTCGGTCATGAAAGACCAGCTCAAGGCATGGGACATCGTTGTCGACCGCATCAGCAAGGAAGATCCGTTCTTTGCCAAGGTCATCGACTCCCAGAAAGCCTGGGCGAAGCGCCACGGCGCGTACGCGCTGACGAACGCGCCTGATTATCAGGCGGCTTATGAGCATTACTTCGGTAAGGCTTTCTGAGCCAGGCGTTCAGCGTAATAGATGGTCAGGGCGGTGCCGGATAACGGTGCCGCCCTTCCACCTGATAATTTCTTTAAAATAGACCGAGGTTGGGTGACATGACCCGTATCCTGCATTTCATCGATAGTCTCAGCGCCTGGAGCGGCAAAACATTCGCCTGGTGCATCATGATCCTGACGCTTTCGACATGCTACGAAGTGTTCGTGCGGTATGTCCTCAATAGCCCGACCGTGTGGGCCTTCGACATGAGTGTGCAGATGTACGGGGCGCTGTTCATGATGGCCGGTGCCTATGCCCTGTCTCAGGACGCGCATGTCCGCGGCGATGTCGTCTATCGCCTGATGCCGCTGAAATGGCAGGCCGGGATTGATTTGCTGCTGTATATCATCTTCCTGCTCCCCGGCGCGGTCTGCCTGATCTATTACGGGTATTCCTACGCCGCCGACGCCTGGTTCTACAAAGAGGTGAGCTGGTCGAGCCCGGCGCGTATCCAGATTTACTTTTTCAAGACCCTGATCCCGGTTGCCGGTCTCCTGCTGCTTTTGCAGGGGATCGCCGAAGCCGTCCGATGTGTCCAGTGCATGCGCGACGGGGCATGGCCGCCGCGGTTGCATGACGTGCAGGAAACCGAAACGATGCTGCTGCATGAGAAAGAGGATCTGAGCAAAGCAGATCCCGCCATTGCTCATCCGGAGACCAAGTAATGACTGATCCTCAAATTGCCATCATGATGCTTGGCCTGTTCATCCTTGTGGTGCTGCTGGGCTTTCCGATTGCTTTCACCCTGATCGCCATGGGCCTGGGGTTCGGCTATTACGCCTACTTCGATCCGCTCAGGATGAAGACGCTGTTCGACAACCGAATATTCGATCTGTTTGTGCAGAATACATTCTCGGTGATGTCCAACGATGTGCTGGTCGCGGTGCCCCTATTCCTATTTATGGGATACGTGGTTGAACGAGCGAACATCGTCAACAGGCTGTTCTTCTCGTTCCAACTCGCGGCCCGGCATCTGCCGGGGTCGATGGCCGTTGCCGCGCTGGCGACCTGTGCCGTGTTCGCAACCGCGACCGGCATCATCGGTGCCGTGGTGACGCTGATGGGGATGCTGGCATTCCCGGCGATGCTCGAAGCCAAGTACGACGTCAAGTTCGCGTCCGGCGTGATCTGCGCCGGCGGCTGCCTCGGTATTCTGATCCCGCCGTCGATCATGCTGATCGTCTATGCGGCCATCGCCGAAATCTCGCCGTTACGGTTGTACGCGGCGGCCCTGTTCCCGGGTTTGCTGCTGGCCGGGTTCTACATGGTTTACGTTGTCACCCGCGCCACCATCAATCCGAAGCTGGCGCCGAAACCGGCAACCGTCGATGTGACCATCGGTCATGTTGCGTATGAACTGATGACTTCGTTCATCCCGCTTGCGGTACTGATCATGTCGGTATTGGGCGCGATCCTGATGGGTCTGGCGACACCGGCGGAAGCTGCCGCCGTTGGGGCTGCGGGTGGTCTTTTGCTGGCCGTGCTGTATCGCTCGCTGACGTGGACACGCCTCAAGGAAGCGGTCTATCTGACGGCCAAGACCTCGGCCATGGTGTGCTGGCTGTTCGTGGGCTCGTGGACATTTGCGTCCGTGTTCTCGTACCTCGGCGGCCACGACATCATCAAGGATTGGTTCCTGCATCTCGATGTCGGCACTGTTGGCTTCCTGGTGCTGGCGCAGACTATTATCTTCCTGCTCGGCTGGCCGCTCGAATGGACCGAGATCATCATCATCTTCGTGCCGATCTTCCTGCCGCTGCTTGAACATTTCCAGGTTGATCCGCTGTTCTTCGGGATGCTGGTCGCACTGAACCTTCAGACGTCGTTCCTGACACCGCCGATGGCGATGGCGGCGTATTACCTGAAGGGCGTGGCCCCGCCACATGTGCAGTTGATGCAGATATTCTCAGGCATCATGCCGTACCTCGGGATCGTTATCTTCTCGATGGTGCTGCTGTACAACTTCCCGGGGATTGCGCTTTGGCTGCCGGAATACCTGTTCGGGCCGGGTTGATCCGGGCACAGGAGTTGTAACGACATGCAAGGCGCTTACGCACTCGGTGCTGCAGAAGCCGCAGCCGCCATACGTGACGGTCAGTTGAAGTCCGAGGAACTGGTCGAAGCCTGCCTGGAGCGGGTCGACACGTTCGAACCGACGGTGCAGGCATGGGCCAGCCTTGATGCGGCGCATGCACTCGAACAGGCCCGTGCCTGCGACAAGCTGCGTTATGAGGGCAAGCCGACGGGGCCTTTGAACGGGGTCCCGGTCGGGATCAAGGACATCATCGATACAACCGATTATCCGACCGAACTGGGCTCACCCATTCACACCGGGCGAAACTGTTTGAACGATGCGTTCACAGTATCGAAACTGCGTGAAGCCGGTGCGGTGATCATGGGCAAGACGGTCACCACCGAGTTCGCCGTCTATGCCCCCGGCAAGACCACCAATCCGCATGATCCGGCCCGCACACCCGGCGGGTCGTCCAGCGGCTCGGCGGCGGCCGTGGCGGCGTTGATGGTGCCGGCCGCGCTCGGCACACAGACCAACGGCTCGACCATCCGTCCGGCGTCGTTCTGCGGCGTGGTCGGCTACAAGCCGTCGTTCGGCCTGATTTCCCGGCGCGGCATCCTGCGGCAGTCGCCGCCGCTCGATCAGGTCGGCGTCTTTGCACGCAGCATCGAGGATGCGGCCCTGCTGGCCGAAGCGGTGATCGGATTTGATGCCGCCGACGGTTACATGCGGCCCCAGGCAAGACCGCACCTGCTGGCGGCGCAGGCCGATGATCCGGTCATTGAGCCGCGTCTGGCTTTTATCAAAACCCCGGCCTGGGATCAGGCCGAGGACGGCACCAAGGCCGCGTTTGAGGAATTGACGGATTTTCTCGGCGACCGTGCCGAAGAGGTGCCGCTGGCCGAGGTCTACGATGAGATATTCGAACTGCACCGCCGCGTCATGGAAGCCGACCTGGCGAAAAACTTCGCTGCCGACTTCATGCGTGCCCCGGAACAGATCAGCCCGCAGCTGACCGAGATGGTGGAGCGAGGCCGCAAGGTGCTGGCCGTCGACTACAACATCGGGATCGAGCGTATGCAGTTGCTGGCGCAGGGTCTGGATGTGGTGTATGAAGATTTCGACGCGATCATCACGCCTTCGGCGCCGGGAGAAGCGCCGGTCGGGCTGGATGCGACCGGCAATCCGGCATTCAGCACGCTGTGGACCTATACCGGGATGCCGGCAATCACGCTGCCGCTGATGAACGGGGAAAACGGCATGCCGCTTGGGGTGCAGCTTGTCGGCAAGAAGGGTGATGATGAACGCCTTTTAAAAACGGCGGCATGGCTGACACGCCGTGTCGATGCCGAAGACGATTGAGGACGCGAGACGTCGGACGACAAACCATGCCGGATATGGCATACTGTGACGAAGGAAAAGGGTGAAACTTATGGATGGCATTATTACGGGCGTGATCGGTGTCGCGCTGTTTCTGCTGTTTGTCGGCGGTCTGGCGGAATCCATCGGCACATTGCCGTTCACGATCATTGTCGTGATTATCTGTGCAGCCGCGTTGTATGGCCTTTACGAGGACATCAGGGAAGATCAGGCCCGCAGGAAGGATTGAGGCAGGTTTGGGCGGCTAATCCTGCGCCCCCTCGAACGCCCTGAGGCCCGCCTCGGCGCAGGCCATATCCTGCTCCGGTGCGCCACCCGAAAGCCCGATCGCCCCGACCACCGTACCATCGACAACCACCGGCATGCCGCCGCCGACGGTGGAAAAACGCCCCCCGGCGGCCGTCTGTATCCCATTCACCAGACTGCCCGGCACCGCCGCTTCGTTATAGTCAGCGGTCGATTTTCTGGATATGGCCGACGTGTAGGCTTTGTCCTGGGCAAGTGTCGTCGACAGTGCTTTGCCGTGATCCATGCGTTTGAAGGCGATCAGATGACCACTTTCATCAACCACGGCGATGCACATGGGGACGCCGATTTTCTGGGCTTTCGCCTCGGCACCGCCTATAAGAATGGCCGCGTCGTCATATGACAGGCGTTGGATTGTCAGCAAGGATCGTCTCCCGTTTGCGAATGACAGATATCGATCATGGACACTAACACATTCAAAAGATGGCTGATCGCCTATCTGCGCCAACCCATCCACATGATTGTGTGGGTGATGGAGACGTTTGCAAAGAACCGCAAGTGGCTTGCGGCATTCATGGCGCGCGACAAGGTTGCGGCCATCTTCAAGACCGTGGTGGTGGCGACGTTTTTCATCTGGCTGGCGGTCTTTGCTTTACTGTCGACGCGCGAAGACGGCGACCGCTTTTCATGTGCCCTGAAAAGCCTGTGGGCGGATGCTGATATGACCGGCTGCGAGCCGCAACCGTGGCAGAAGTCGAACTAGACCGACGAGGCTTGATTTCCCCGCCGCCATTCCGGATGATGCCTTCCACTGGGAGGAACCAAGATCATGAAATTCTTCGTCGATACCGCCGATGTGGCGGAAATCCAAGCCCTTAGCGAGCTGGGCCTCGTTGACGGCGTCACCACGAACCCGTCACTGATCGCCAAGTCTGGCCGCGACATGTCGGAAGCCATCAAGGAAATCTGCGATCTGGTAGCTGGTCCGGTGTCCGCCGAGGTCACGGCGACCGATGTCGAGGGGATGCTGGCCGAGGCCAAGAAGCTTCGGGCCATTGCCGAAAACGTGACGATCAAGGTGCCGTTGACTGAAGCCGGCATCCAGTCCTGCAAGGCGCTGTCCGATAACGGGGCATCCGTCAACGTGACGCTGTGTTTTTCGTCGGCGCAGGCAATCCTGGCGGCGAAGGCCGGCGCGGCGTTTATTTCGCCGTTCGTCGGCCGGCTGGACGATATCGGGCAGGACGGCATGGGCCTGATCGAGGAAATCTGCGAGATCTACAGTAACTACGACTTCACCACGGAAGTGCTGGTTGCTTCGATCCGCCATCCGATGCATGTCGTGGAAGCGGCACGCATGGGGGCCGATGTGGCAACGGTGCCGCCGGCTGTGCTGAAACAGATGTTCAAGCATCCGCTGACCGACAAGGGGCTGCAGGCATTTCTGGACGACTGGAAGAAAACCGGCCAATCCATTCTCTGAGGTAATTTCTGGAGATAATCCTCGGAGAATAACCGCAGCGCATTACAAAGTGTTCAGATTGCGAGTCCGGTCTTTTCTTTTTGGGTCAATATGTTAAGTCCATGCACCGTGTGATTTCACAAGTGCCGTCTCGGGGCTTGAATCACGCTTATGGCTGATTATTTTTTTGTCCGAAAACAATACGCAGGGAGTTCGAAGGCATGGCGGATATGATCGCCCTTTCGCGCTTAACAAAGCGGTTTGGACCTTTAACCGCCGTGGACGGCATCGATATGACGGTCCGCCGGGGCGAAGTGCTGGGGTTTCTGGGACCGAACGGTGCCGGCAAGTCGACGACCATGAAGATGGTCACGGGTTTCCTGGCGCCGACCGAGGGGATTGCCCGCGTCGACGGCATTGATGTCACCAAGGACCCGGTCGGGGTCAAGCAGCGCATCGGCTATCTGCCCGAAGGTGCCCCGTGCTACGGCGACATGACGCCGCGCGGCTTTCTGCATTTCATCGCCGACGTCCGCAGGCTGAGCGGCAAGGAGCGTCAGGACGCCATCGACCGCACCCTGGAGCGTGTCGAAATCGGCGGTGTCATGGACCAGCCCATCGAAACCCTGTCCAAGGGGTTCAAACGCCGCGTCGGTCTGGCGCAGGCGATCCTGCATAACCCGCCGGTGCTGATCCTCGACGAGCCGACGGACGGGCTTGATCCGAACCAGAAGCATCAGGTCCGCACCCTTATTCAGCAGATGGCCGCCGATAAGGCGGTGGTGATCTCAACCCACATTCTGGAAGAGGTCGAAGCCGTCTGTACCCGTGCCGTGGTCATTGCGCGCGGCAAGGTTCTCGCCGACGGAACGCCCGATGATCTGCTGCGCCGTTCGCCGCTGCATAACGCGGTGCATGTGCGTGTTGAAATTGCCGCGGCGGACAGCCTGACCAGCGATCTGCGCGCCCTCGCCATGGTTGGTGAGGTCTCCAGGGGCAATGTCTTCGACGGATATTGCGAACTGAGCGTGACATCCAAATCCGGCGCTCCGATCGCACCCGAGATTGCCGCGATGCTCAAGGACAAGGGGCACCCGGTCAGCGACTTCAAGACCGAAAAAGGGACCCTCGATGCCGTGTTCCGCGATATCACGCGCGGTCCCGATCCCAAGACGTCCGCGACGGAGGCCAATCATGCGTAACATCGCCATCATCGCCAGACGTGAGTTCAAGGGATATTTTGCCACACCGCTGGCGCTCGTCTTCATCGTCATCTTTCTGGCGCTGACCGGGGCGTTCGCGTTTTATGTCGGGGGGTTCTTCTCCCGCGGCAATGCCGATCTGACCTCGTTCTTTGGTTATCACCCGTGGTTGTTCCTGCTTTTAGTGCCGGCCATCGGCATGCGCCTGTGGGCGGAAGAGCGCAAATCCGGGACCATCGAATTGCTGATGACGCTGCCGGTTTCCACGCTGGATGCGGTACTCGGCAAGTATCTGGCAGCATGGGCGTTCTGCGGCCTGGCGCTGGCACTGACCTTCCCGATGTGGATTACGGTCAACGTCCTGGGCAGTCCCGACAACGGCGTGATCCTGACCAGCTACATCGGCAGCTTCGTCATGGCCGGGGCTTTCCTGGCAATCAGTTCCTGCATTTCCGCGATGACCAAGAACCAGGTCATTGCCTTCATCATTGCCGCCACGGTGTGTTTCCTGTTCACCATGTCGGGCGCACAGCTGGTGCTTAATTTCTTCCAGGCGTGGGCGCCGGATGTTCTCGTCGAAGCCTTGCGCTCGATGAGCTTCCTGACCCATTTCGATGCGGTAACGCGCGGCGTTATCGATCTCAAGGATGTGATTTTCTTCGGCTCGCTGATCGTGATGTGGCTGTTTTTCAACATCCTCGCGGTCGAGATCAACAAGGGACGATGAGGGGCGCACCATGAACAAACTCGCCAACATCGATCGCGCAAAACTGGCCGGCCTGTCCGTCATTCTGGGCGTGGTGATTTTTCTGTCCGTGAACATCTTCGCGAACACGACATTCCGCGGAGTCGAGCTTGATCTGACCGAGGAAAATCTCTTCACGCTTTCCGATGGCACCCGTGAAATCCTCAGCAACATCGACGAGCCGATCACGGTACGGCTGTTCGTTTCGAAACGACTGGTCGAACTGAATTCAGGTCATGCCACCTATGCCGACCGGATCCGTCAGCTTCTCGAACGCTATGTCGATATTTCCGGCAACAAGATCAAGCTCGAACTGTATAGCCCCGAACCGTTTACCGACGAGGAAGACCTTGCGGTAGCCTTCGGGTTGCAGGGCGTGCCGCTGGATAACACCGGCGATCTCGGGTATTTCGGGCTGGTCGCCACGAACAGTGTCGACGAGATGGAACGCATTGCGTACCTGAGCCCGGAACGTGAGAATTTCCTCGAATACGATCTGACGAAACTGATCTTCAAGCTGGCGCGCGGCAAGAAACCGCTGGTCGGATTGATAACCAGCCTGCCGATTGCGGGGGGGCCGCGGGTAGAGGGCGGCCAGGCCTGGGCTTTCGTTGAGCAGGTCCGTGAGTTCTTTGACATCACGATCATCAATGTCAATGACAAGTCGATTGCCGATGACGTCGATGCGCTGTTGATCGTGCATCCCAAGGGGATCAATGAACAGTTGATGTACAACATCGACCAGTTCGTCCTGAAGGGCGGCAAAGCACTGGTCTATGTCGATTCCAACTCGGAAATAGAAGTTGCGATGATGCGTGGCCAGGGGAATGCCGGCCGTTCCGATTTCGACAGGATGCTGACGGCTTGGGGTGTCGAACTGGTGGACGGCAAGGTCCTGGGCGATCTGGAAAGCGCCCGGCGGGTCAACGTCAACCTGCGTGGCCAGACGGCGGTCACCGATTATGTGACATGGCTTTCCCTGCTGCCGCGCAACTTCAAGACGGATGATGCGATCACCGCCGATCTGCAGCGGATCACGCTGGCCAACGCCGGGATCCTGAAGCCGCTCGACGGCAAGGGCACGACGATGGAACCGCTGATCCAGTCGACGGAACAGTCGATGGAAATCGATGTCGCCAAGATCCGCACCAACCCCGACGTGGTTTCGCTGTTCCGTGATTTTAAACCGGCCGGTGTGCGTGAAACCGTTGCCGCCCGCATTATCGGAAAACCATCGACGGCTTTCCCTGATGGCCCGCCGCCGAAACCTGAAGCTCAGCAGGAAGCCCAGCCGGCGGCCTCGACACCTGAAGAGCAGGTGAAGACGGCCCAAGAGGACGTGAGCATCGTCGTGGTTTCGGACGTCGACATGCTGCACGAGCAGTTCTGGATGCAGTCGCGTCAGCTTTTCGGACAGACCTTCTCCGTCCCATTCGCCAATAACGCGGACTTTGCCGTCAACGCGCTTGAAAACATGAGCGGCGGAAACGCGCTGATGAGTTTGCGGGCGCGGACCGAAGCGGTCCGGTCGTTCACCTATGTGGATGACGTCCGCAAGAAAGCCGAACGCAATTTCCGCGACAAGGAACAGGAACTGGCGACGCAGATCGACAACATCAAGCGCGAGCTGGCTGGACTTCTCAACCGTGAACAGGCCGGCGGTGAACTGGTCATCAGCCCGGCGGACAAGGCGAAAGCCGAGGAATACCGCCGTGAAATGATCAGCCTGCGCAAGGAACTGCGCAATGTGCAGTATGAACTGCGCAAGGACATCGACGATCTTGATGCGTTGTTGAAGTTCATCAACATTGCGGCGATTCCGCTGCTGCTGGGCGCGATTGCACTTGTCTGGCTTCTGATCGGTCGGGCCCGCCGGGCGCACCGGTATGCTGTGGCCAAGCACGAAGGATAGGGGGCGAGGATGACACCCAGAACCGTCAGTATTCTGCTTTTGGCCGCTATCGTGAGCGTCGCGGCCGCGGCCTACGGCGTCTCAACGCGGGTCGATTACCAGAGCACGAACTTCAAGGGCGAACGGCTGTTTCCCGGTTTGCTTGAAAACGCCGGTGATGTCAGCGTCATGACGTTACAGCAACGGGGTGAGACGAGCACTTTCGTGCGCGACGGCGAAAGCTGGAGCCTCAAGGAAAGCGGTGGCTATCCGGTGCATGCCAATCTGGTGAACAAGGTGATCTTCGGCCTTTCCAACATGGAATTGCTCGAACCGAAAACCAAGAACCCGGATCGTTTCAAAGATCTGAACCTCGGTGATCCAACGCAGAAAGATACCAGCGGCCATCATGTGACGCTGAAGAATGCGGACGGGAACGTCTTAGCCGAACTGATTATCGGCAGCGCCAATTTCTTCCTCCCGGAAACGACGACCGGCGGCATGTATGTCCGCCGACGGGTGAAGAGCAGACGTGGCTGGTCCGGGGATTGGTCGACATCGGTGTCGAACGCCGCGACTGGCTGCGGCGTGAGATCGTCGATATCAAGCCGGAGCGCATTGCCCGTGCGGAAGTCACGCAGCCGGATGGGGAGCAGCTGATCGTCATTCCGATGAAGGGCGTGACTGGTGACTTCGCCTTCGAAAACCTGCCTGAGGGGACGAAACTGAAAAGCGAGTTCGCACCCCGCAATGTGGCTGCACTGCTGAGCGGGTTTGTGCTGAACGATGCACGACGCGAAGGATCGGTCGAGTTTGATCCGAAGAACGCTTATATCACAGAGTTTTTCAGCACGGACGCCATCCATGTGACGACGCGGATGTGGCAGAAGGACGAAACCGAGTACATGACGGTATCGGCCAAGTACATCGGTGACGATGAAAATTCCGACGCTGCCAAACAGGCCCGCGAGATCACCGAACGTACGAAGGGCTGGGTCTATATCATCCCGGATTATCAGTACGAGCAGGTGTCCAAGAAAATGGCGGACATCACGGAAAAAATTAAACCGGAGTCCTGAGGCCGTCCGCAGGGCTGTCTTGATGGACGCGGTTTAACCCGCAACCCTCAGCATGGAATCCAGAAGAATCTGTGCGCCGAGCGCCAGATTCTCGGGTTCAGCGTGTTCCATCTCGTTATGGCTGATACCATCGGTGCAGGGCACGAAGATCATGCCCGTGGGGGTTATCGATGCGATCTTGCACGCATCGTGACCGGCGCCCGAGTTGATATCCATGAACCTGATCTGCCGGTCCCGGCAGGCATCACGGACTGTGTCTACGCAGGCCTGATCGAAGATGACGGGGTCGGCACGTGTGACTACCTTGATATCCGTGAGCAGTCCGCAATCAGCGGCGATGTCGTCGATGATCTGCGACATGTCCTCTTCCATCTGCTGCAGAACGCCAGCGTCGGGGTGGCGGCTGTCGATGCTGAAAACGGTCTGGCCGGGAACGGTGTTGCGTGAATTCGGTTTTACTTCGACATGACCGATGGTGATGACCGCGGCGGGTTCATATCGGCTCGCCAGGTCGTTGAGCGCCACTGCCATTTTTGCCGTGCCGATGAATGAATCCCGGCGCTTCGACATCGGCAGGGTCCCGGCATGCCCGTCGAACCCGGCGACCGTCACCAGAAAGACGCGCTGACCCTGCGCCCCGACGACGGCACCGATTTGTACGCCGGCGTCTTCGAGGATCGGACCCTGTTCGATGTGGGCTTCAAAATACGCCTTGAAGGTGTTTTCGCCGACGGCTTCCGTCCCGGCGTAGCCGCTTTCTTTGAGCGCGTCCGCGAAGCTCATGCCCTTGTCGTCCGTCAGTGCCAGCACATCTTCAAGATTTCGGAGACCGGAATACACACCTGAACCGATACACCCGGCGGAAAACCGGGCACCTTCTTCGTCGGTCCAGTCCACGACCTCGATCGGGGCCTCGGTTTCGATTCCGGCGTCATTCAGGGCGCGGATCACTTCTAGCCCGGCCATGACCCCGTAGGCGCCGTCAAACTTGCCGCCGAGCGGCTGGCTGTCGATATGGCTGCCCGTCACCACCGGTTCGGCATCGGGATTGCGGCCGGGTCTGCGGGCAAAAATGTTGCCGATGGTATCAATCCGGATTTCGCAGCCGGCTTCACGTGCCCATGTACAAAACAGGTCCCGTGCCTTGCGGTCTTCCTCGCTGAGTGAAATCCGGCAAACCCCGCCTTTGGGCGTGGCACCGATTTCGGCAAGCTGCATGAGGGAATTCCAAAGTCTGTCCTGGTCAACACTGGCCGTCAAAACGCACCCTCTATCCAGTGGGCATGACGCAGAAGTTCGGCATCGTGGCCGTGGCGGCCGATGACCTGAAGCCCGATGGGCAGACCCGTGGGACCTTTGAGTTTTGGCAGGCTGACTGTCGGTACACCGGTCAGGGTAAACAGTTTCTGAAACACGGCATTGCCGGTGTTTTCAAGCCCCAGCGGTGCCTCGCCGGGCGCGGCGGCGGTGATCAGCACGTCATAGCTGTCGAACAGTCTATCCAGTGCGGCGGCGATGGTGTCGCGAAATTCAATGGCCCGCACATAGGCATCTGCGGTGATGCCTTCGCCCTGGGCATTGCGGCGGCGGGTCTCGTCGCGGACCTTGTCGGGATGGTTGTCGCAGTAATCGCCGATATTGGCGCGGACGTTGGCCATCATCACGGTGCTCTGGCAATCCAGGGCATCATCGAATACCCCGGTCAGTTCAACTTCCTGCGCATATCCCTTCAGGCTATACATGACCCCGGCAAACAGATCATTCATGTAGGGTTCGGCATCGGCCCACATCGGTCCTTTCACGAACGCAATCCGGGGCGGCGTGGCTACAGGCGCAACGAACGTTTCAAGAAGATTCTGTTTGAGGTGGCCGCGCATATCCAGGTCGGCCGGGTCCTTGACCATCAGCACGTCGCCGGTGCGGGCTATGTCTTCCAGTGAGCGGGCATAGATGCCCGGATGATCGAGCGGACGGGCCAGGGTGAACATGCCGGCACGGGAAATGGAGCCGAACGTCGGTTTGAAACCATAGACGCCGCAAAAGGATGCAGGGCGGAGCATGGAGCCGCCGGTCTGAGTGCCGATCGATAGCGGCACCTGAAAATCGGCCACGGCAGCAGCGGAACCGGATGACGAGCCGCCGGGAGTGTGTGCCGGATTATGGGGGTTTTTGGTCTTGCCGGATGCGGTCAGGGCAAACTCCGTGGTGACGGTCTTGCCCATGACCACGGCCCCGGCATCCCGCAGAAGGCGGGCGATGGTGCTGTCGGCGACCGGCCGGCGGCCTTCGAACAGGGCGGAGCCGTTTTGCGTCGGCATGTCGGCGGTATCGATGATGTCCTTGAGACCGACCGGAATGCCGTGTAACGGCCCGAGATCGCGTCCCGCTGCCATCGCTTCATCACAGGCATCGGCCTGTTGGCGGGCCAGGCTGGGGTTGAGGTAGATCCACGCGCCGACGTCATCTTCACGGGATTCCGATTGTTGGATACAGGCATCGACGAGGTCACGGGAGGTAAGTTCCCCGGCCCGAATCGCTTGCAGGGCGTCGCTGGCACTTAACTTATTGGCGGAGGTCATTTAAGGCGGCCGATTTCCTTGTAATATTTCTGTGCCCCGACGCACAGCGGGATGGGAACCCCATCGAAAGAGGACGCCATGGTGATCGATTTACCCTTGGGATGTCCAGCATCAAGGATGCTACGGGCGAATTTGTTGCTCCAGAATGCTTTGGTGACATTGTAGATGAATTCCTGATCAAGGTCGGTTCTGGACAACCAGAGTGCCGTGACGGCGACCGTATTTATCGATTGGGTCTGATCGGGATAAACACCGGCGGGGATTTCGGACAGGGTATAGAATGGCGATTTTTCCGCCAGCAAATCACGTCCCCTGCCGATGACCGGCACCAGACGTGCACCCTCTGACTTGATCATGTCGGTTATACTCTCACTTGGATGTCCCGCCACTGTGATAAAGGCATCGATCTGGCCGGACTTCATGGCATCGACGGCACCATTGAAATTCACGTAAGAGGGGGTGAAGTCCTTGCCTTCCTGCAAACCGTAGGCCCGTACAAGCAACTGGGCGCCGAGCAGAGCCCCGGAATTCCGTTCGCCGAGGGCGACACGTTTGCCCGGGAGGTCTTCAATCTTTTCAATCCTCGACGCGCGCGAAGTCACCAGATGCACGTCTTCCGGATACAGGCTGGTGAGTACACAGAGCAACGTATTCGGCTTTCGGGTCCGGAACGGACCGGTGCCGGTATAAGACCAGTACGTGACGTCCGACTGGGCGATGGCAGCGGGGAACTTTTTGCTCATGAGCGCATCGACGTTGGCGACCGAACCGCCGGAACTTTGCGCCGTCGCGGTCAGGGACGGAACGCCGCAGTTGCCGCCGCTTTCACAGGATTTCGAGCCGGGTGGATTGGAAATGACTTTCGCCAGTGAGGATGCGATGGGGAAATAGGTGCCCCCCCTGGACCCGGATGCGATTTTGAAAAACCTCAGGTCATCAGCCTGTGCATCGTGTGACAGAAATGAACCGCTCGGACTGCCGACGCATAACAGCCCTGAAACCAGGGCCAGTTTGACGAAGCGTAACATGAACATCTCCAGGTTATTACACATTCATCATAGGCAAAGTTGATTGTCTGCGGAATACAAAACTCAGACCTTGGTTGACGGGGGCGGTGTGGTATTTTGGCCGCTAAATAATTCATCCAGGAGATAATCACGTGACAGCTTCGACATATCTGCCGCCGGTTTCCGGCGCCGGCGAATGGGCCTCCCGTGCGCCTCAGGACCTTGGCTTTGACAGTGCCAAACTGGATCAGGCCGTGGCCTTTGCCGAAGCCAGCGAAAGTTCATGGCCGCGTGATCTGGAAGACGCCGGCAGTGTGCCGGGCCTGACCCAGATCGAACCTGAACCCTGGAATAAGTTCCTAGGTCCGCTGAAGCCGCGTGGCGGCCCGTCCGGACTGATTCTGCGCGGCGGTGAGATCGCTGCAAGCTGGGGGGATCCGGGCCGCATCGACATGACCTTTTCGATCGCCAAAAGCTATCTGGCGGTTCTCTGCGGTGTCGCCGTCGCCGACGGCCTGATCAAGGATATCGACGCCCCGGTATCCGGGGATATCGATATTCCCGAATTTCAGGGTGATCACAATGCAAAGATCACCTGGCGGCATCTCCTGACCCAGACCAGCGAATGGTCGGGCACGCTTTTCGACAAGCCCGATCAGGTCGATCATTACCGCGAGGTCGGTGCCGGATCGACCAATGAACGCAAGGGCGAGAAACGCCCGATGGAAGCGCCGGGGGCGTTCTGGGAATACAATGACGTCCGGGTCAACGTGTTCTCGCTGGCATTGCTGCACGTATTTAAACGGCCTTTGCCGGATGTCCTGAAGGAACGGATCATGGACCCGATCGGTGCGTCGGCCAACTGGCAGTGGCACGGCTATTCCAACTCCGAAGTCATGGTCGGCGGCAAACCGATGGTATCCGTCCCGGGCGGGACGCACTGGGGCGGCGGTATGTGGATTGATACTTACGACCATGCCCGGTTCGGGCTTCTCATCGCCCGCAACGGGGCATGGGACGGAAAGCAGGTTCTTGATGCCGGTTGGGTCAAGCAGATGCACACGGCGATCGACATCTACAAGGTCTATGGCTTCCTGTGGTGGCTGAACACGGACCGTGAATATTATCCGAGTGCGCCGGCATCGAGCTTCTTTGCCCTGGGTGCCGGGTCGAACCTGATCTGGATTGATCAGGAACTGGATATTGTCGGCGTCTTCCGCTGGATTGAGCAGGCCAAAATCGATGGCATGCTGGGCCATGTCATGGCGGCCCTGCAGGACTGAGACCGGCACGGAATCGCAGTTTTTTACACTTTGTAACAAACGCTAACGACATCGACATAAGCTTCTTACAAAGCAGTTGTATTCCTTGGGACAACGACGGGCGTGACCTGTCGACTGATGATCAAGGAATGGAACCGTGTACTTGCGACTTCTCGCCATCATTTCGATCTTTACGCTGGTAACCACCATCGTCGGCGTGGCCGGGGCCCAGCAGCGCAGCATCCCTGTGCCGTTGCAGCAGCGCCCGGGCGTGCATGTTGACGTACTCGACCTGGCCCAGGCCGGGGGCGCCAGCGTCAACGTCGAGATACTCAGTGCCTGCATGGAAGGCACGGCGATGTTCAAGATCGTCAACCTCGGCGACAAGTGGCCCAGACTTGGCAAGCTCAAGGTCTATGAGATCAAGGAAGGTCAGGCTAAAGAAATTTCCGAACGCGAAATGCGTTTTGCCAAAGGCCAGAAAGCGTCATTCCGCCTCAAGAATATCGGTCCGACCCGCGTCGGCCTGTTCGTTGAGCCCAGTTGGTACGAGCGTCCGTTCAAATACGATGCCGAAGTCGATTGCAGGTAACTCCATGAAGAACGTTGACCGATTTGCAGGTGCTTTACTGGCTCTGATGATCCTTCTCCCGGCATCTCAGGTGCTGGCAGGCTGCCCGAAAATTCCTGAAAACAAGGTCTGGGGCAAGGTCAGCGAAGGCGCTCTGTCGCGTTACGTCGATGCTGCCTACAAGGGGGACTGGGATGCCTATATCCGGACCTGGGAAAAGCGTGCCGAACATACCCGCGAACTGATGGGGCGAAATTCGATACTGGTTTTTCACGATAGCAAACTGTGGCTGCGGGGCGATCAACTGGCCGCTTATGCGCAGGATGTTGAAGGACGCATACAGGCGATGCGGTGTTTTGCTCACAACGACGCTAACAAAGGGGTTTCGGGAGAGACCCTCGCCGGATCTGCGCTCAACGGGGGTTCCTGATTTCCCCCAGGGCGTCGGAGCTAACCCGGCGTTCCCGAGGAAAGGCCCGGCCTTTGGCCGGGTCTTTCTGCGTCCGGCCCATGGGATTGAAAAATCAGCCTTCGGCCAGCGTGTAGAGCTTGTCCATGCTGTCGCGGGTCAGGTTGCCGCCGGTCAGTGCGGCCACTGTTTTGAGAGACGTGTCCACCTTGTCGGCCAGGAACGCCGCACTGGCAACAACGCCCGCAGCCTCACCGAGCAGCTTGGCGCGGGTCAGGAGGGTTACAAAAGCACGGCCGATATCGTTTTCCGACACCAACACGATGTCATCCATGTAGGCTTCCAGATGAGCGAAAGGCCGTTCCCCGGGACGCCGCGCCGACAGGCCGTCGGCGATGCTGTCCCAGTAATCGATGGCCGTGGCTTCGCCTTTCTGCCGAGACACATACGCGGCATTGGCGCGTTCCGGCTGGACGCCGATCACCTTTACGTCCGGACGCATGTGCTTGACCGCCGCCGCCACACCCCCGGCGACACCGCCCGACGAAACCGGCACCAGAACCTGCTGCAGGTCTGCCGCGTCTTCACAGATTTCCATGCCGAGCGAGGCATGTCCGGCGGTAATCCAGTATTCTTCCCAGGTATCGATGGCCGTCATGCCGCGCTGTTTCGCGACGTCAAAAACCATCGGCTGACGGTTGAGGGCATCGTCGCAGTAGACAACCTCGGCGCCATGGCCTTCTGTGGCAGCGACTTTGTAAGCGCTGGTTTCGCGCAGCATCACGACGACGATGGGGACGTTCAGCAAGCGGCCCGCAAAGGCGAAGGCCTGGGCGAAGTTGCCACTCGACGTCAGCACCACGCCTTTGGATTTCTGTTCCGTGCTCAAACGGTCGAGCATGGTGAACGCGGCGCGAATCTTGTAGGCGCCCGTGACCTGCAGGTTCTCGCATTTGACGGACAGATATTCGTTGCCGATTTCGCGGCTGTCACGGGCTACCGGCAGGATCGGGGTGCGGCGCACGGACGAATGCAGCCGTGCGCGGGCATCTTTTATATCATTGAAGCTGACGAGCAGGGACATCAGAAACCGAGCGAGAGATTCTTGCTGTCGAGCCGTCCCATGGCGAGAAGCAACTGGTAGACCGCAAGGCGTTCATCATAAAAGGCCGAAGTATAGTTGATCTGGGCGTTGTTGACCTCGTTTTCGGCATCGAGAACGTTGATCACGGTTTCCTTGCCCGCTTCACGCAGTTTTTTGCGGCTTTCGAAAACCTCAGACGCGATGTTGACGGCGTTCTCAAGCAATTCCAGCCGCTCACGGGCGGTCAGCAGTGACTGCCAGGCAAGCTTGCTTTGCTCGATCACCTTGCGGACCGTGAATTCATGCTGATCCTTGCTGGCGTGATAATCGTACGCGGCCTGGGCCATCGAGGCCCGGGTCGAGAAGCCGGTGAAAAGTTCCCACGTGCTGGAGACCACCAGCGAATAATCGCGCCGGGTGCCGAGCGTCGCATTGTTGTGCTTTTCGTAGTTGTAGCTGCCTTCGAGGTCGACCGACGGGAACAGTTCGGCGCGGACCGACCTGCGGCGCTCACGGGCCACCTCGACGGTGGTGCCGGAGTTGCCGACGGCAGGGTTTTCGACAATGGCAATATCGATGGATTTGGATAATTCACTCGGGACCAGGTCTATCGGCGGTTCGGGGTCGAGCATTGAATCAATGTCCGGCGGATGACCGAAGACCTGGGTATACCGGCTGATCGCGTCTTCCAGTGCACCCTCGAAATTGACGCGGCGTTCCTTGGCGATCTGCAGCCGCGATTTCGCCTGCAGCACGTCAACGGCGACACCGGACCCGCGCTGAACACGTTCATCTTCGAGGTTGAGCTGGCGTTGAATGGTGGCTTCATTCTCGCGGGCGAGCTCGATCAGGCGACGCTGGCGCAGCACGTCGATGTAGGTCTGGATACCTTCAAAGATCGTGTTCTGCCGCGTGCCCTCGAATGAAATCTGTGCCAGTTCACGGTTCAGCCGGGCGGTCCGCACGGCTGACGCCGTGGCATACCCGTTGAACAGATTCTGCGTCACGGTGAGCGACGCTGTATTCCGGGTCCTGCCATAGGCATCGCCGGTCGGTGCATTATCACTTCGGGACGAAGGGCTGTTGATATGCTCGTACCCGGCGTCACTGTTCACGGATACCGTCGGATAGAAATCGGCAATGGCCGACTTCACGCCCTGGCGCGACGATTGCAGGGATTTTTCGGCAGCCTTGATCTGGGGGTGCTCGGTCAGCAGACCGGTCAGTTCGATCTCAATGGGATTGGCGGCGACAGACAGCGGCGCGCCGAAACAGACCGCGCTCAAGGTCAGGCAGATCGTCAGCCGTTTAAGTGGCAAAGCCGCGCTCCAAGTTGTCCTGTCGTTATCCGTCCGCATCGTGTAGCCGAAAACGCCCCGAATGGTCATCGCAAGGCGATTCGCCTCAAAAATACCGGTTTGGCGTTCTGCATACAAGATTTTGCGTTAAGAAGCGCTAAATCATCGCAAATTAAAGATGGCTTCCGGCCGCCTCCATCACTCCGGCTCCCCGTATCCGCCGCCCCCCGGGGTTCTGAGCACGAAGATGTCGCCCGGCTTCATTTCGGTTTCGTCATTGCCGCGCAGCGTGTCGATACTGCCGTCGGCACGCTCGACGGCGTTCTCGCCACGCTGGCCGGGCTTGCCGCCCTTGAGGCCCCACGGGTCGGTGTGGCGATGGCTCGACAAGGTGGTTGCGGTCATGGTTTCAAGGAAGCGCATGCGCCGAACCACGCCGTCGCCACCATGATACTTGCCCGGCCCGCCCGAGCCGCGGCGAATCGAGAATTCCTCGACCCTGACCGGGAAACGGTTTTCCAGGACTTCGGTATCGGTCATGCGGGTGTTGGTCATGTGCGAATGCACCGCCGAGCAGCCGTTGAAGCCGTCTCCCGCACCAGTGCCACCGCAGATGGTTTCGTAGTTCTGGTAGACGTCGTTGCCGTAAACGAAGTTGTTCATCGTGCCTTGTGCCGATGCCATCACACCGAGCGCACCGTAAAGGGTGTCCGTGATGCACTGCGAAACCTCGGTGTTGCCGGCAATCACCGCCGCCGGGTACTCCGGACTGATGATGGACTTCTTCGGCACCTTGATCTTGAGCGGCTTCAGACACCCCTCGTTCAACGGAATCTCGTCGTCGACCAAGGTGCGGAACACGTACAGAACCGCCGCCTTGCAGACGGCGAGCGGGGCATTGTAGTTGTGATTGCCCTGCGGCGAGGTGCCGGTGAAGTCGACCAGTGCCTCGCGGGCATCCTTATCGACGGTGATTTTCACCTGTATCTGATCGCCGTTGTCCATCGGGTAGGTGAACGCGCAATCCGAAAGGACATCGAGAACCCGGCGCACGCTTTCCTCGGCGTTGTCCTGCACATGCCCCATATAGGCATGCACCACATCAAGACCGAAGTGCTGGATCATCTTGCGCAACTCGCGCACACCTGTTTCGTTGGCGGCGATCTGCGCGGTCAGGTCGGCCATGTTCTGCATCGGGTTGCGGCACGGATACTTGCCGGATTTCAGCAGGTCATAGGTTTCTTTTTCACGCAGCTTGCCTTCCTCGACGAGCAGGAAGTTATCGATCAGCACGCCTTCGTCATCGATGTGCGTCGAATCCGGCGGCGCGGAGCCCGGTGTGCGGCCGCCGATATCGGCCTGGTGACCGCGCGAGCCGACATAGAACAGGATGTCCTTGCCGGCTTCGTCGAACACCGGGGTGATCACGGTAACGTCGGGCAGGTGGGTGCCGCCGTTATAGGGAGCGTTCAGGGCATAGACGTTGCCCGGTTTGATGGTGCCCGCGTTCTCGCGGATCACGGTCTTGATGCTTTCGCCCATGGACCCCAGGTGGATCGGCATGTGCGGCGCATTGGCGACGAGATTGCCCTCGATGTCGAAGATCGCGCACGAGAAATCGAGGCGTTCCTTGATGTTCACCGAATAGGCGGTATTGGCCAGAGTCGCGCCCATCTGTTCGGCGATGGACATGAACAGGTTGTTGAAAATCTCCAGCATCACCGGATCGGCCTCGGTACCGACGGCGAATGTCTGCGGGCGGGCCTTGACCCGTTTTAGGATCAGGTGCCCGTGCGAGTTCATGTATGCCTGCCAGCCCGGCTCCACGACCGTGGTCGCCGTGTCCTCAGTAATAACCGCCGGCCCTTCGATGGAATCTCCCGGCAGGAATGCCTCGCGGGCATAGACGGGGGTATCGTGTTCCTCGCCGCCGGAATACATGCGGACCGTGTCACGCGGCCGCATCGGGGCGGCGTCGGGGATGCTGTCCATTTCCGGATCGATCATGCTTTCCGTGGCGCCGACGGCTTCGACGGCCAGCGCCTCGATGACCAGCTTGCGGCCCTCGGGCACGAACCCGAAGCGCTGGCGGTGCAGGTCTTCGAATTCCTGCGACATGGCGTCGGCGTCCGAGACATTGACGACCAACGCGCTGTCGGTGCCCTCATAGCGCAGGTGCGCACGGCGGTGATCGCTGATCTGTTTTTCGGCGACCCCCTGCGAGGTAACCTCGGCGCGGGCATCGGCTGCCATCTCGTCAAGTATCGGTTCGATACGGGCCACGGCGTCGTTGTCGACCGGCTCCTGAACCGATCGCTCACGGAGGGCGCGGATATCGGCCAGGCCCATGCCGTAGGCTGACAGCACACCGGCAAACGGATGCACGAATACGGTTTTCATCCCCAGGGCGTCGGCCACCAGACAGGCATGCTGCCCGCCGGCACCGCCGAAACAGTTCAGCACGTAATGCGTGATGTCATAGCCACGTTGGACGGAAATCTGCTTGATCGCGTTGGCCATGTTCTCGACGGCGATGGTCAGAAAGCCCTCGGCGATGTCTTGCGGGGTCCGCTTGGCTTCCCCGGTTTCACGCGCGATCCGTTCGGCCAGTTCGGCGAATTTTTCCTTCACCACATTCTCGTCGAGGCGTTCATCGGCATTTGGGCCGAACACGCTCGGGAAATACTTGGGCTGGATCTTGCCGAGCATTACGTTGCAGTCGGTAACAGCCAGCGGCCCGCCACGGCGGTAGGATGCCGGGCCGGGATTGGCCCCGGCGCTTTCCGGGCCGACGCGGAACCGTGCACCGTCGAACACCAGGATCGAGCCGCCACCGGCGGCGACGGTATGAATGTTCATCATCGGGGCGCGCATGCGGACCCCGGCAACGATGCTTTCTAGCGAGCGTTCATATTCACCGTCGAAGTGGGCGACGTCTGTCGAGGTGCCGCCCATGTCGAAACCGATGATGTTGTCGAAGCCGGCGATCTGTGCGGTGCGGACCATGCCGACGACACCGCCGGCAGGGCCGGACAGGATGCTGTCCTTGCCCTGGAAAAGCTTCGCGTCCGTCAGGCCGCCGTTCGACTGCATGAACATCAGTCGCGGGCCGTCGGCACCGTCGGCTTCCAGGTCGGCGGCGACCCGGTCCACATAGCGGCGCAGGATCGGTGACAGATAGGCATCGACGACGGTGGTATCGCCGCGCGACACCAGCTTGATCAGCGGACTGACCTGATGCGAGATGGAAATCTGCGTAAACCCGACATCCCGGGCGATTTCACCGGCGCGGATTTCATGGTTCGTGTACTTGTAGCCGTGCAGGAAGGCGATGGCGACGGAACGGATTCCGTCATTATAGATTTTCTGTAGACCCTGTTTCAGGGCATCTTCGTCAAGCGGGGTCAGGACCTCGCCGTCAACGGTGACCCGTTCGTCGGCCTCGAGTACGGTTTCATAGACCAGTTCCGGCAGCTTGATATTCATGTCGAACAGGCGGGGCCGGTTCTGATACCCGATCCTCAGCGCATCTCCGAAGCCCTTGGTGATGACCAGCGCGGTCCGGTCGCCCTTGCGTTCCAGCAGGGCGTTGGTGGCGACGGTGGTGCCCATCTTAACAGCCTCGACCTTGCCCGCCGGAATTGGTGCGCCCTTGTCGATTCCCAGAAGATCCCGGATGCCCTGCAGCGCCGCGTCCTCGTACTGCTCGGGGTTTTCCGACAGCAGTTTGTGGGTGACGAGTTCGCCGTTAGGTTTGCGGGCGACGAGATCGGTAAACGTGCCGCCGCGATCGATCCAGATTTGCCACATGGCAATAGTCTCCTGTGTTCGGGTCGCACCTGTAATGTGCGATCCCCTGGTCGTTAAAGGTCAGTAGAATTGTTGTGGTAGCCAGAGTGCGATTTGCGGAAAGGCCAGTAACAGGCCAACCATTGCAAACATGGCTAGCACGAACGGTAATGTGCCGATCATGACGTCGTTGAGGCCGCCGGTTTTGCGGATCCCCTGCACGACGTACAGATTTATCCCGATCGGCGGCGTGATCAGCGCCGCTTCGAGCAGCACCATCAAAAGCACCCCGAACCATACCGGATCAAAGCCGAGCTGTATGACCACCGGTGCAATAAGCGGTGCCGTCGTCAACAGCATCGACAGGGTTTCCATGAAACACCCGAGGATGATGTAGAAGACGACGATCATGAACATGGTCTGCATCGGGCTGAGGCCGAGGCCGGTGATGAAATCGGCCAGCGCCTGGGTCAGGCCGACAGCGCCCAGAATGAAGTTCAGGAAAATCGCCGCAAGGATGATCAGCATGATCATGGCGGTCGTGCGCATGGTGCCTTCGATGGCGCGTTTCAGCATCTCGATGTTCAGCGTTTTATTGACGGCTGCCAGACCCAGCGATGCGATCACGCCCAGTGATGCGCCTTCGGTCGGGGTGGCGATGCCGGCATAGATCGATCCGACGACGACGAGAAAGATCAACAGTGGCGGCAACAGGCCCGACAGTGAACGGAACTTCGCAGACCAATCCTGTACCTCCGGATCACCGTCCCATTTCGGACGGATCAGGCAGGCAACCGCAACGGTCAGCATGAACAGGCCGGCCAGCATGATGCCCGGTATGAATCCGGCAAGATACAACTCGGGCACCGAGGTGTCGGTCAAAAGGCCATAGATAATCAGGTTGATGGACGGCGGGATCAGGATGCCCAGTGTGCCGCCGGCGGCAATGGTGCCGAGAAACAGGCGTTCATTGTAATTACGTTTCTCGACTTCCGGCAGCGCCACGGTGCCGATGGTCGCGGCCGTTGCAACGGATGAGCCGGATGTCGCGGCGAACAGGGCACAGGCGCCGATGTTGGAATGCATCAGGCCGCCCGGGAGCCAGCCCAGCCACTGCACCATGCCTTCGTACATGCGTTCCGTGATCCCGGAGCGCAGCAGGATTTCCCCCATCAGCACGAACATCGGAATGGCGACGAGCAGGAATTCGATGCTGTTCTGCCAAAAGATATCGCCGATCGCCAGATGCAGCGGCATGAACGAATGGAAGTTCGACATGAACAGGCCGAGCCAGCCGAGCACGGCGGCGATCGGCACGCTGAGTATAACCAGCGCCATCAGAAATACGATTGCTTGAATCATCATGGCGGCGGCTCAGCTTTCTTCTTCAATTTGTTCGTCGAGGGACTTGATGCCGATGGTCTCCTGCAGACGCACCCAGTCACGTTTGACGAACGCGATCAGCGAGGCGACGGTCATCACCACACCGGTGGTGACGCACAGGATCAACCCGGCCAGCCAGAGTGTCTGCGGGATGGCGAGGGGCGTCCTGAGCGGCGTGATCGAGCGCGACTGGTTGGCCCAGGTGTCGGCGACAAGCAGGCCGCTGCGCCAGGTCACGTAGGCAAGAAAACCGACCAGCAGGACGTGGCCGAAAATATCGAGTGTGGCACGCAGCCACACGGGCATATGCTGATACAGCGCATCCACCCGGATGTTCGAGCGGTGCAGCAGGGCGTAGGTCAGCGATCCGGCGGTGGCGATGCCGAAGGCATACCCGCTCAATTCGTCCGAACCGGCCATGGAAATGTTGAACAGTTTTCGCAGTATCACGTCGACGGTGACGATCAGGGCAGCCAGGATCAGAAGTGCGCCGCCCAGCCAAACCAGACGCAAAGCAACACCGTCCAGGCCCTTTAAGGTCTTGTCCAGAAAATTCACCTGCGTGCTCCCTCAAAGCGTTGGCCGGGGAGGGTTTGATATCTCCCCGGCCGGACTTGCGCTTTTTCTTATTTTTTCGCGGTGATGCCGAGGATCGGGCCGACAACCTCGTTCCAGGTCGCGACGCACTCGTCATCGCAACGCTTGGCCCAGTTGGCGACAACGACATCCTGCGCAATCTTTTTCTGCTTCACGATGTCCGCGGCGGACGGCTCAACCAGCTTCATGCCGCCGACAGGGCCGAGCGAGCATTCCTTGCCGGTCAGGCACTGAATGGCAAGGGCGTCTTCCTTGGCGGTTTCTTCCCACATCCGTTCCGTCAGCTTGTCGATTTCGGCCTGCAGGGTTTTCTGCTGGTCGGGGGAAAGGCTGTTCCAGGTTTTCAGGCTGATCGCGCCGAACGCCATGCCCCAGCCAACGCGCATGGTGTAGGCGTGGGTCGCAGCCTGATACCATTTGGCGTTATAAGCCGGCATGGTGCCGGTGATGCCGCAATCGACGACGCCTTTCTGCAGCGCCGGGATCACTTCGGCAAATGCCACGGTGACCGAGGTCCCGCCGACACCTTCAACGAAGTCAGCGAGCGATGCGGTGTAGGTGCGGATTTTCTTGCCCTGCAGATCGTCAATGCTGTTGATCTCGGCATTGCACCAGAGGTTCTGGCTCGGGAACGGATACAGCTGCATCAGTTTCGAGTCATAGATTTCTTCGAATTTCTTCTGCATGACCGGCATATAGGCGTCGACGACTTTACGAGCCGTGCCGATATCCTGTGCCAGCGACGACAGATCGACACCGTCGAACATGGCGTTCTCAGCGGAGACATAGCCCATGACGCCGTGCGCGTAGTTGAACACGCCCTGCTTCAGAAGACGCATGATCTCGAAGCCTTTCAGGCCGAGGTCGGTCTGCGGCTTGATTTCACCCTTGATCGAGCCGCCGGATGCTTTGCCGATCACGTCGTTCCAGAACGGGCCTTCATGTTTCTGATAGTTGGTCAGGTTACCCCAGGTGCCGACGGCCTTGATGGTGACATCCGCTGCCGATGCAGGGCTGGTGGCAGTCATGGCCGCAATGCCGAAAGCACAGGCAAGGCCAATGGTATTAAGACGTCTCATTTGAATTCTCCCTTAAGTTTACGTTTTAGGTTTTTTGGAATCCGTCGCCCAGGCAGGCACGTCGGTGACGAGCATGCTGCCGGGGGCATGGGTGATGCAGATCGACGGACGCGCCGATCTGACTGCATTTTGCGGCGTCACGCCGCAAGCCCAGAAGACGGGTATTTCACCATCCCTGAATTCGGTTGAATCGCCCCAGTCGGGGGCGCTGATGTCCTTGATGCCGATGGCTGCGGGATCGCCCATGTGCACGGGCTGGCCGTGGGCATGTGGAAAGCGCGCACAGATGGCGCTGGCGCGGATGGCATCCGCAATCTTCAGCGGCCGCATGGAGACGACGGTGCCGCCGGAGAACGGACCGGCCGGTTCGGTTTCGATGTTGGTGACGTACATGCCGACGGTCCGGTTGTCGTCGATGTGGCGCAGCCGGATTCCGTCTTCGATCAGGGCATCCTCGAACGTGAACGAGCAGCCGATCGCAAAGGCCACGAAATCATCCCGCCACAGATGACGGATGTCGGTGATCTCGTCTTTCAGTTCACCGTTTTCATAAACGCGGTAGGCCGGCACATCAGAGCGAATGTCGATGTCGTCGCCCAGGGTGCGCATCATCGCATCGCCGGTATCAGACACGCCGATCAGCGGGCAGGGCTGCGGATTGCGCTGGCAATAGCGGGAAAAATCCAGGGCGTATTCCGCCGGCAGGATCACCACATTCCCTTGCAGCATGCCGGGCGCGATCCCGGCGGTATGCCCACGGTACGATCCGGCACGGAAATGCGCCCGGGCTTCAGCAGCGCTGAGACCGGCGAAATCCTGATATTCCATTGACGGATGCGCCACGCGGGCTTCGGCTGCGTTTCCCATAAGTCCTCCCCACCCCTATGGCACCCGATCCGGGGCCGACAGTCGAGAAATATATAAGCAGTTTGCATCTGGCGTAGTCGAATTTATAATTTTTAGATGTAGGCATAAAAATTATTTATACTCAGAGAGGGTGAACGGAACCGGGAAAATGAACCTCAAGCAGCTTGAAACCTTCCTGTGGGTGGCACGTCTGGGCAGTTTTTCCAGAACCGCGGAGCGGCTCTTTACCACGCAGCCGGCGATTTCGAGCCGGGTTGCCAACCTTGAGAATGAACTCAGAATCTCCCTGTTCGATCGCGACGGCGGGGATGTGCGGCTGACCCCTCCGGGTCGTGATCTGCTGAAGTATGCCGAAGAAGCCCTCGCTGCCGTCCAGGCGATGCGTGATCATGCAGGTATCCAGCCGGAAGTCAGTGGCCTTTTGCGGCTCGGTGCGTCGGAGAGCATCGTTCAGACATGGCTTGCAGATCTGCTGTTCGAATTGCAGGAAACGTTTCCCGCCCTCGATGTCGAAATGTCCGTCGATGTGACGTCGAACCTCAGGAATGATCTGGTCGATCATGCCATCGATATCGCCCTGCTGATGGGGCCGGTGTCGGAATACACCGTGACCAATGTAGCGCTCGGCGCCTATGAGTTGATCTGGGTGAAGCGGCCTGACCCCGGCATGGTCGGATCAAGACAGATGACACTGCAGGAAATATGCAGTTATCCGATCCTGACGTTCCCGCGAAACACACGGCCTTACTTCGAGATCAGTGAAATGCTCAAGAAACGGGTCAGCGATACCGTCCGGATGTTTCCCTCATCATCCCTGTCGGCGATCCAGCGCATGGCGGAACGCGGGGTCGGCATCGCGTCGATCCCGCGGGTGTTCGCGGTCAACGCTCTCGCCGAGGGCCGGCTGGTCGAGGTTGAAACCGACTGGCGCCCGACGGCGCTCAACTATACGGCGTCCTATATCGCCGACCCCTCACGTCCGATCCTGGCCCTGGTGGCGGAAATGGCCCAACAGATCGCCACCACTAGTGCTGTGCCGGTGACGATATCTTGAACAGGACGACGCCCGTGATGATCAGTACGGCAGCGACCGCGCGCATGGGGCTGAGGTGTTCACCGAGCACACTGACGCCTACGACAAATGCACCTACGGCGCCGATGCCCGTCCAGACGGTGTAAGCAACGCTCAGCGGCAACGTCCGCATGGCGAGTGCCAGCATCCCGAAACTGACGGTCATCAACCCGATGGTCAGAACGCTTGGCCCGAGACGTGAAAATCCGTCGGAGTGTTTCATCGACACTGCCCAAGCGACTTCGAGCAAGCCTGCAAGCAATAGATATAACCAAGCCATGACTCGGCCCTCCTTCATTAAAGAGCCGGGTCGTCCCGGTTTATCTGTTCGGATTGATTGAGGGCGTCGTCGCCTTGCGGAGGGGTGTAGCAACACTTGAATTCGCGGACAAGGTAATTCGGGTTTGCCCGTGCTTGACCATCCGGCGTCGACGCAGCAATTTATGCCCACTTAGGGAGACGTAAAAAATGAACGATAACATCCGACGCCTTGTCTATTTCGATACCTGGGCCCATCCGGTTGCAGTGGAGATCCTTGAAAACGCACCGGGGATCGAACTGATCCGCCTTGAGCAGGATGACGATGAGGACAAGGTCTTCGAGATCATGAAAAATGCGCACGGTTACCAGATGCTGGCCAAAACCGAGATGCAGCCACGCTGGCGTCCGACCCGCGCGTTCATGGAAAAATGTCCCAACCTTTTGGCGGTCGCGTCGCTGGGGGCTGGGTATGACGCCTGTGACGATGCCGCCGCGACGGACATGGGCATCATGGTCATGAACAATTCCGGCGCCAATTCCGACAGTGTCGCACAACACGCCATCGGCATGATCCTGGCACTCGGCAAGAACATGATCAGGCACGACCGCATGATGCGCAAAGCACCGGGACTGGACCGGATGGCCTATCCGGGCCTGGAGGCGACCGGCAAGACACTCGGGATCATCGGCCTCGGCAACATCGGCAAGCGCACGGCGAAGATTGCGAAACATGCCCTGAACATGAACGTCATCGCATTTGATCCGCACATCCCCGACACCGCATTTGCCGAACGCGATGCCGTCAAGGCGGATTTCGAAACCGTTTTCCGGACGTCCGATTTCATTTCCGTGCACTGTCCGCTGACAAACGAGACCCGCGGCATGATCGGCGCTGATGCTTTTGCAATGATGAAGCCGGAAGCGTACTTCATCAGCACGGCACGCCATTATGTGCATGACGAGGACGCACTGGTCGCCGCGTTGGCCAAGGGACAGATGAACGGCGCCGGGGTCGACGTGTTCAACGAAGAACCGCCGGGGCCGGAACATCCGCTGATGCAGTTCGAGAACGTTCTGCTGACGCCGCACGCCGCCGGTATCACCGATGTCTGCAATTACAAAATGGCGAAGTGGGGTGCGGAACAGTGGATCGAGGTGTTGAACGGCAAGCGTGCGCCAAGGCTGGTCAATCCGGATTGCTGGGACGCCTATGTCGAACGCCACACACGGATTATCGGGCACGCGCCTGAGGCCTGAGGGAGCAGGGGATGGCCGACATCAATCACGATCATCGCGCCGCCCCCCGTTATAGCGTCGATGCGCTGGTTGAAGGCAAGGTCGGCGAGCAGCCGTTCTCGGGACAGCTCAAGGACATTTCGGCGACGGGCGCCGCGATTACCGGTATCGGCAATGTCGGATTTGAAAATGACCAGTTCGTGCAGTTGCACATGGCCGGGATGGGGACGCAGAGCGGATATGTTCGCCGCCGCATCCCGGAAGGGTTCGCCCTGCAGTTCGCCGGCAGCGAGGAAGAGCAACAACGCAAGCGCGAGGTAGAAGACATGATCCGCGCCATGGGCGTCCGGGGACTGCAAGGCTAGAACTGGCACAGTTCAGGTTCTGGCCCCTGTCGGATTCCGGATCTCGAATTTCGGCCTAGAAAAGCGCTTCGAGACTGTTGGTCACGAGGTTCACGACACCATAGCCGATAACGCAGATACCGACGCTTGTTCCAAGGGCGGCACCGACAGTTTCATTGATGATTTCTTTCATACGTAACTTCATAACTGCCTCCTTTTATCTGGAGCCGTGTCCGTTCTGCACACGGTCTCTGAGTGGACGTTAACCATTAAAGGCTTTGTCTGCCTTGCCGTCTGTGACGGTCCGCACATGCTGGGATAAAAAATTAACCCTGTTGCATAAAGCGCAGGGCGGTCGGAACGCGCTCCGTCTCAGCGGCACATATTCTCCAGGCTGCGCCAGTCATAGCTGCTCATGGCGCGGCCGTGACCTTGCGACAGGGCAAGGATGTCGCGGCGACGGTTTTCGCCGCTCGGATGCGTGTTCAGAAATGACGGGATGACGCCGACAAGCGGGTTGTCGCGGTCCATGCCGGCGACGAAATCACCCAGCGGCACGGCGGTCAGACCAAGCTGGTTCATGGCGGTGACGGCAAGAAAGTCGGCAGCCGCTTCGGCGTCTCGGCTGTAACCGTTTTCGACAAGGCTCGAGGCAACGCCGCTCAACGCCGCGCCACCGAAAACGTCGCCGACCAGCAGGCTGACCATCAGTGCAGCACCGGTCTGCTTGATCGATACCTGTAACGGGTCGCGGCGCACGGCGTGGGCGATTTCATGGGCCAGCACCCCGATCACGGCATCGCCGCTTTCCGCCTTATCCAGCAATCCGGACAGGATGATGATCTCGCCCCCCGGCAGGGTCAGGGCATTGACCACGGGAAACCGGACCACGGTGACGCGGATCGGGAACGGGGCTTCCATCAGCGTCGCCAACTCGTTCGCGTATTTATCAAGGACGGCCCGCCCGCTGGGGCCCGCACAGACAAGTGGCGACTCGTTCTTTGTGACTTTCGATAACAGTTCGAGGATCTGATGTCTCGCCTCCGCCCCGATCTTCTGCTCCAGCGAAGGCGGGACCAGCTTGACAACGGCGCTGGAGGCGGCAGGCAGCAAATAGACGATGATGCCGGCGACGGAGGCCAGCGCGAGTATGCCGGCTGCGACCCAGGTCGGCCATTTGATGGCGCCGCCGTCGCGTTTCGTCAGGTTCGGGCATTGCTCTGTCAGCCAGCGGCCTTTATCGTCCGCGTCCAGCGACAGGCGGGCATTGCCGTCAAGAAGTCTGAAGCGCAGTGGCGGATGCCGGTGCGACGGGTCGGCAAAACGGATATCGGCAAGAGACCAAGTCGCCAGCTCCCGGCCCTGCGTATCATCGATGACAAGTGCGCCGTCACGGATGTCGGCAATGGCCTTGTGTCTGAAGGCGGTCTTTCCGTCGTTGAAGTGAACGGGTTTACTCATCCGGTTTCCTGTTCGTCATCCCGAACGCGATTCGGGATCCATGATATCCACCGCTCGTTCTTTGTGAGTAGAAATGAACCCTGAATCAAGTTCAGGGTGACGTTCGATAAGATTAAAACCCGCCAATATCGAGCGCATCGGCGAGGCCTTCGCCGGTCCGCGGCCCTTTCGCGGATGATTGCGCGGCATGTTCCAGCACCTGCGGGTTGTCGATGATTGTCGTCTTCACGGTCTGTTTGATCACTTCAAAGTGGAACAGCAGCGTCCAGACGAAAGGCGAGACAATCACCGCGGCAATGAACAGGGCCGCTCCGGACAGAAACAGGTTGCCGAGGATGCCCGGATTGACGCCGCCCCGGCGCATGGAGAGAAATTCCGGATACACGGATGGGGCAATCAAGCCGATGATCACGGCGAACATGGCCAGCACCAGAACTGCGGCCAGCAACCCGAACAGGAACAGACGCCAGAACCCGAGCCGGGAATGGAACCGGGCCTCGGCGAACCGCAGGCCGGAAATCTGCAGCCGCGTCTGGCGAATGCGGTAATACAGATATCCGAAGATGCCAATGATGTCGGCGATCAGGGTGATTCCGATGATCGTCATCAGCATCTCGCGTTCCTCGGGGGGTAACGTACCAATTCTGACGACCGTGTTGAGGCCGTAGGTCATTACCATCCACACGGCGACGCCGACATTGATCACGATTGCGGTAAAGACCGGCAGCCAGAAAAGCATCAGCTTTCCGGCATCCCCATCGAAACGGAACGTGTGATCGCCCAACCGGGTGTGGCGCGCCTGATAGCGCCACAGATCGATCTGCATCCAGGGATATGCAGCCCCCAGTGTGAGGGCGCACAGCACCGACCAGCCGGCTGAAAGTTTGAGATAGCTCCAGGTCGAGCCGTCGAGGCCGAATCGCACCCCGCGCCACGTCGTTCTGCTCATGCGGTAGCGCCACATCCGGTAAAAGCCGATCTGCAACAGGGCGAACAGGACAATGTAATAGGTGATCTCCAGCCCGATCTCGAGTTCGGGATGGTCCGGCGGCACCACGGCACCAATGGCGCTGTAGATCAGGCCCAGCGGAAACAGGATCGCGATGACGATCAGAAAGCCAACAAACAGTTCACCCCCGGTGCCGGTGTATTCCAGCGGGTCGTCGAGAAACCGGATGTTGCGCCAGAAATAACGGCGTACTCTGGTTTTGGCCCAGAACCGGTACATGCCCAGCGTGATCAGGGTCAGCAGTGCATTCAACGTCAACACCTTGGCGAACGATGTCCGGCGCGCCGTGAAGGCAAGTGTTTCAGGCGGGTTGAATGCCGGGTCTTGATCCATGGGCCGGGAAAGTCTCCACTTGCGGCGTCGAACACGGCACTGTCTGGCCGGGTGACAATCGATGCACGAATTCGCCGCAGACGGCAAGACGGGGGAACGGGTTTGGGTTTTTTCAACAGCATACTGGCGTTTCTCGCACGCTATGCGACACAGGCTATGGCGGGCGGGGTGTTCGTCGGGCTGGTGCTGCCGGATCTGGCGCACGTGCTGCGGCCCTGGCTGGCCGTGGCGGTGTGGGGACTTCTGTATCTGGCGATGTTGCGGATCGAATGGGAGGCGCTGGTCCAGCACATGCGCCGGCCTTTGCTGGTCGTGGCGCTGGTCATCTGGATGCTGATCGTCTCGCCGCTGTTGATGGCCGGACTGTTGATGGGGGTCGACCTGCGTCCCGGTCTGGAAGCCGCAATGATCTTGGCGGCGGCTTCGTCTTCGCTGTTTTCGACACCGACGCTCGGCGTGATCTTTGGTCTCGACGGGGCGTTGCTGTTGATCGTACTGGTCTTCGTGACGTTGCTGGTGCCGATCACTCTGCCGGTGGCGGCCCTGACCTTACTGGGGTTCGACATGGGGGCAGACCCGTTGGCGATGATGTGGCGGATGATTGCGCTGGTCGTTTCCGCCGCCGTCATGGCGATCGTGTCCCGCCGGATGCTGAGTCAGCAACAGGTGACACGTGCGGCACCCTTGTTTGATGGTCTGTCGGTTGTCCTGCTGATTGGATTTGCGGTCGGTATCATGGACGGCCTGACCGATCACCTGCTCAGGGATCCGGCGGATATCGCCTATGTCGCCGCGCTGTCTTTTGCGGTCTACATGGGTATGATGGTGCTGAGCTTCGGTGTCTTTCTGTTTCTGGTGCCGGGTGTCGGACGGCGCGGTGCGCTCAGTGCAGGTTTTATCTCCGGTACGCGCAATCTTGCCATAATTCTGGCTGTTTTGCCGGCCAGTGTGGATTCCGACCTGCCGCTCTTTTTTGCGGTTGGACAGTTTCCTATCTACATAATGCCGATTATCTTAAAGCCGGTGTTCCGGCGATTGTTGCGATAGCGCGGAAACGGCTCGCGATGCAGAGAACGGAGAGAGGGATTTTGCGAACTTGGAAATTCTGGCGCCGGGTGGCTTTGATGTTTGCACTGGTTGTCGCGGGGTCCGCCGTGACGGCTCTGGACAAACACGACGTGCGCGCTGACTGGCGCACCGCGTCGCGTGAGCCTTTGGGTATCGCGCCTGACCCGGCGAGCGTGCGTGAGCCGGTGATCCAGGTCTATGGCGCACGGGCCTATAACTGGCGCGGATATTTCGGCATCCACACGTGGATTGCCGTGAAGCCGACGGATGCCCCGCGCTTCAAGGTTTATGAAGTCATGGGCTGGCGGGCCCGCAGGGGCGGCGATGCCGTGGCGGTTTCCGAACGCGCCCCGGATGGCCGCTGGTTCGGCTCGCCACCGGAAATTCTGGCCGATATTCGCGGTGACGGTGTCGACGATCTGATCGACCGGGTCGAGGCGGCGGTGGACTCCTATCCATACAACGAAAACTACACGATCTGGCCCGGTCCCAATTCCAACACCTTTGTCGCCCATGTGGCGCGGGCCGTGCCGGAACTGAAACTGGATCTGCCGCCGACGGCGATCGGCAAGGACTACATTCCCGGCGGCAAGTTTTTTGCCGCCGCACCCAGCGGCACCGGGTATCAGGTCTCGCTGTTCGGTCTGCTCGGCGTACTGGCGGCGCGTGAAGAAGGGCTCGAGATCAATATCCTCGGCCTGACGTTCGGCGTCGATCTGACGGAGCCTGCGATCAAGCTGCCGCTGGCCGGCCGGATCGGCTCAAATAATATCAGCGGAGGTTGACGCGCACCATGAGTGTTTGGGGGAAGGTTATCGGGGGTGTCGCGGGGTTTGCCGTCGGCGGACCCATCGGCGCCATCATCGGCGCCGTTGCCGGGCATCACGTGGTCGACAAGAACAAGCAGACCGGCACGCTCAACCAGGACGACAAGCAAGTTGCGTTTACGACGGCCGTCATCGTGCTGTCGGCGAAAATGGCCAAGGCCGACGGCCGGGTGACGCGTGACGAGGTCGATGCCTTCAAGCAGCTGTTTCATATCGAGCCCGATGACGTGCCGACGGTCGCCAGCATCTTTGACGAAGCGAAAAGCAGTGTCGACGGGTTCGAGCCGTTTGCCGAACAGATTGGCGAGATGTTCCGTGGCGACTGGCGCGTGCTGGAGGAGATCATCGGTGCGTTGTTCCATATTGCCAAGGCCGACGGCAAAATCCATCCCGGCGAAATTCAGTATTTGCGTCAGGTGTCGTTGCTGTTCGGTTTCTCGGATCGTGACTTCGAGCGTCTGCAGACGATCTATCTCGGCGGCTGGAAGGGTGAAGGCGGCCGGTCCGTCCGTGCCGACGATGCGTTTGAAATCCTCGGCGTATCAAAGGACGCCAGTGACGCCGCGATCAAGAAAGCTTACCGTGACCTGGTCCGCGAGAACCATCCCGATACCCTGATGGCCAAGGGCATGCCCGAGGAATTCATCGAGTTGGCCAACGACAAACTGGCGAAGATCAACGACGCTTACGACCGCATCAAAAAAATGCGCGGGTTCAACTGACGTTTCACGCCAATCAACGCTTACAAGATGAGGATTGCATGCCGGCCGCAGCCTGAGGAGGATGCAAGGCAGCCGTCTCGGTGGGCGAGGCGGTGACGGAAAAGGATTTGTTATGCCGCTGATCGGCATTCTCGCCGCACTTGCAACCGTGACCCTGTGGGGCTGCAACTTCGTCGCCGTGAAAGTCGCGGTGACGGATGTGCCGCCGTACTTCGTGACGGCGATCCGCTTCGCGCTGCTGGCGATCCTGCTGTCGCCGTTTCTACGGGTGCCGAAAGGATGCGCACGCGATATCGCCGGATATGCGCTGATCATGGGTGTCGGACACTTTTCGATCATGTTCTATGCGATCCAGTTTCTCGATATTTCGACCACCGGCATCGTCCTGCAACTCGGTACTCCGTTCGTGGTTCTGCTGGCGTGGCTGATGCTCAAGGAAACCTTCGGCATCTGGCGCATGGCCGGTATGGCGCTGGCGTTTTCGGGGATCGTCGTGCTGATCGGCGTGCCGACGGTTGGGGTCGACGTGCCGTCACTGCTGGTCCTCGTCGTTGCTGCTTTCATGTGGGCGCTGGGGTCGATCCGCGCCAAACAGATCGCGGACGTGTCGCCGTTCAGCCTGATCGCGTGGATGGGGTTGATCGTGGCGCCCGTCGCGCTTGGCCTGTCGTATCTGTTCGAAGCCGATCAACTTGTCCGTCTCGATAACGCACCGCCCCGGTTCTGGTACGGTCTGATTTATATGATTCTGGGCAGTTCCATCGCCGGTTACGGCCTGTGGTATTGGCTGCTCAACAGGTATGACGTCACCGCCGTCGCGCCGTATAATCTGCTGGTGCCGCTGATTGCGGTGACGAGCGGGGTGACGATCATGGGCGACGAACTGACCCTGACCAAGCTGATCGGCGGCGGCATGATTCTGGCCGGGGTGACGCTGATCACCGTACGCCAGATCGTCTTGTCGCGCCGGGCGCGGCGAATCTCCAGCCTTCAGGGGCCGCCGGCATGAGCGGTAATTTCCGTTCACTGAATTACAACAGTCGAGACGGTGTCGCGATCGACATGCTGGTGCTGCACTATACCGGCATGACGTCGAGTGAGGCCGCCCTTGAACGGCTCTGCGATCCGGCCTGTGAAGTCAGCGCCCATTACCTGATCGACGAGGGGGGGTCGCTGTTAGCCCTCGTCGACGAAGAACAGCGCGCCTGGCATGCAGGTGTCGCGTCGTGGTGCGGCGAGACCAACATCAACAGCCGTTCGATCGGCATCGAACTGGTCAATCCGGGCCACGAATTCGGTTATCGACCCTTCACCGAAGAACAGTACCGGACGCTGATCCGGCTGTGCCGGGATATTCACCAACGCCACAATATTCCGACCCGCAACGTGGTCGGGCATTCCGATGTCGCCCCGGCGCGCAAGTCAGATCCCGGCGAGCTGTTCGACTGGCAAAGGCTGGCTGCAGAAGGGATCGGGCTGTGGCCGGCGACGTCAGCGTCACCGTGCGATGCCGACGATGTGCCGGGGCTGTTGTCCGATATCGGTTACGACATCAGCGACGTGACCGCTGCCGTGACCGCCTTTCAGCGGCACTTTTCGCCGCACCGCCTGGACGGGGTGATCGATACGCCAACGTGCGGGGCTATTGCCGCCGTGCACACACTTATATAATGTCCGCCGGCCAGACGGTTGGATGACCGCTCTTCGCTGTCCGAAAGGTGCGGAGGGAGGAAAGTCCGGGCTCCACGGGGATACGGTGCCGGGTAACGCCCGGCGAGGGCAACCTTAGGGAAAGTGCCACAGAAAGCAAACCGCCCGTATTCATGCGGGTAAGGGTGAAAGGGTGCGGTAAGAGCGCACCGCTCGCACGGCAACGCGCGAGGCATGGTAAACCCCACCGGGAGCAAAACCGAATAGGGACGATGGTGCTTCGGCACAGGCGCATCCCCGCGCTATCGTCCGGGTAGGTTGCGCGAGGCGTCCGGCAACGGGCGTCCCAGATGAATGGTCATCCACCGCCTTCGGGCGCGGACAGAACCCGGCTTACAGACCGTCTGGCTTTTTTTCTTGTAGGAATCCCTTCTGCTTTTCGGGTCTCCGCGTGCGGGGACTCTATGCACGACCCCTCACCCCATCCCTCTCCCTCGGGGAGAGGGTGGCGCGAAGCGCCGGGTGAGGGTTATCTCGCCCCGAAAAGACCCAAATCCACCCATCGTTTTGCCATCTGTACGCGTCATAAGGACACGCTGGAAAGCGCGGATTTCCTCGAAATTTCCTTGGGCTTTCGTTAACCATAGGCGACAGAACCCATTGACGCCCATAAAAACCCATGATATCCCAAAATATCCCATAAAGGGTACGTGCGCCAAATCCGGTCACGCATTCGGGGGGATGACGGCAGAAGCCGTTTATAACGCGTTGGAATTAAGGAGCCCTAAATGGGCGTCTTTACGGGAACACAGACGAATAAGGTCGACAAAAAGGGCCGTGTTTCGGTGCCGAAGACCTTTCGCGCGCTCTTTGAAGGCGAGGGCTTTCAGGGCGTTTTCGTGTTTCCGTCGTTTCGTCAGGCCGCGCTCGAGGCCTGTGCCGAAAGTTTCATGGAGCGAATCGTCGACAGTCTGGAAGATCTGCCGATGTTCTCCGACGAGCAGGACGACCTCTCCATCATCGTCGAAAGTGCGCAGCGGCTTCCCTTCGATACCGAAGGGCGGATCGTCATTCCCGAGGAATTTCTGGGCGACGTCGGGATCAGGGACGAAATCACCTTTGTCGGCCGCGGCCGCACGTTTCAGATGTGGGCGCCGGGGACTTACAGGGATGCCCGCAAGCCGGCCTTCGAACGCGCGAAGTCGCGGGGCCTCACCCTCAAGCTGCGCCGTCCCAGTGACGCCGCCAAGAACGGGGAGGGCTGAGCCATGACGGAACGGCATATCCCGGTTCTGCTGCATGAAGTGACGGATGTTCTGGCGCCCCGCGACGGGGCCGTTTACGTGGATGCGACCTTCGGCGCCGGCGGCTACTCGCGTGCGCTTCTGGAAGCTGCCGACTGCACCGTGTGGGGGATCGACCGCGATCCAGATGCCGCTGCTGCCGGCAACGAAATGGCCGCCGGTTTTGGTAACCGACTGACGGTCCTGAAGGGCCGCTTCGGGGATATGAAGGAATTGCTGGCGGGCGTCGGTGTGCACCAGGTCGACGGCATTGCACTTGATCTGGGCGTATCTTCGATGCAGATCGACGAGCCGTCGCGGGGCTTTTCGTTCCGCTTCGACGGGCCGCTCGACATGCGCATGGAGCGCGACGGCA
Source organism: Rhodospirillales bacterium (assembly GCA_965227245.1). Taxonomy (GTDB): domain Bacteria; phylum Pseudomonadota; class Alphaproteobacteria; order Rhodospirillales; family Casp-alpha2; genus UBA4479. The sequence continues at coordinate 2,084,293 of OZ245728.1, forward strand.
TGAGTGCAGCGGATGCGGTCAACCGCCTCGCCGAAAAGGAACTGGCCGACATTATTTATCGCTACGGCGAAGAGCGTGCGTCGCGAAAGATCGCCCGCGCCATCGTCGAGCTACGCGAACAATCGCCGATCACCCGCACCGGCCAGCTGGCCGAACTGGTGCGCCGTGTGGTCCGGCGGTCAAAGGATGGCATCGATCCGGCAACGCGCACGTTTCAGGCGCTCAGGATCTACGTCAACGAGGAGCTGGCCGAGCTGGACCGCGGCCTGGCTGCCGCCGCCGCGCTGTTGCGCGAGGGGGGCCGTCTGGCCGCGGTCTCGTTCCATTCTCTGGAGGACAGGCGTCTGAAGACGTTCTTCCAGGAGCGGAGCGGTTCCGGCCCGCAGCCGTCCCGTCATATGCCGATCATGGATGACGCGGACACCCGTATTTTCGATGTGCCGGAACGCCGTGGCCGTGTGCCGACGGAGGACGAGATCCGGCACAACCCGCGCGCCCGTTCCGCGCGATTGCGGTGGGGGGTGCGGACCGCCGCCCCGCTGCCGGAAGCGGCGTGAGGGAAGCAACATGATCATCAAACGCTCAACCCTGTTGCTGCTCCTGCTGGCCGCCGCGGCCAGCGTTGCGCTGTTCGTGATCAAATACCGGGTCCAGGACCTGGATGACCAGATGCGCAATCTCAGCCGTGAAATCGTCGAGACACAGGAAAACATTCACGTGCTCAAATCCGAATGGGCACACCTCAATCAGCCGGCGCGGTTGCGCCATCTGGCAGGCAAGTATCTTGAGGTCGGGCCGCTTGATGCAGAACGGATTGGCAATGCCGAGCGGATGTTGGACGCCCTGCCGGTCCGCGACGCCGAAGCCGGTCTCGTCGCGGAACAGGATAAGGGTGCGGAGACCAGGCCATGAACGCGCACCTGCAGCACAACAAGCAATTACCGCCGGCCAGCGAGCATCGCCGTATCGAGGGGTTCGGTAAACAGGCACTTGAGACCGGTCGCAACCGCCTTCTGGTCACGGCCGCCGTCATCGCGCTGGCCTTCACGGGGATCGGTGTCCGGCTCGTCGATCTTGCCGTTATCGGTCAAGGCGAACAGGACGACCGCGCCACACTGGCGACGCAACCCCCGGCGCTGATCAGCCGCGCCGATATCGTCGACCGCAATGGCGTGGTGCTGGCATCGAGCCTGCCGACCGCTTCATTATATGCCGATCCCAAGGACGTCATCGACCCGGTGGATTCAGCGCATCGCATCGCGTCCGTGTTCCCCGAGGTGGATGCCGACAAGCTGGCCGATCAACTGGCCGGCAAGGGCCGCTTCGTATGGATCAAGCGGAACCTGTCGCCGGAGCAGCAAATGGCTGCGAACCGTTTGGGGCTGCCGGGGTTCAACTTCATTGCCGAAGAGCGCCGCATCTATCCGCATGGGCCGTTGAGTGCGCATGTGCTGGGCGCGACGGATATTGACGGCAACGGGATTGCCGGGATCGAGGCGTATTTCGATCAGCGTCTGCGCCAGAGCGGGGAGCCGCTGTCGCTGTCGCTGGATGTCCGCGTGCAGTCGATCCTGCGGGCCGAGCTGAGCGCGGCGGTCACTGAATTCAAGGCGCTCGGCGGGGCCGGTGTCGTCTATGACGTGCAGACCGGTGAAACCGTGGCGATGGTGTCGCTGCCGGACTTCGATCCCAACGACCGCGCGACCTATCAGGGCGAAGCACGGTTCAACCGCGCCACCAAGGGCGTCTATGAAATGGGGTCGACCTTCAAGCTGTTCACGGCGGCCATGGCGCTGGATACCGGCACCGTGGACATGAAGGGCGGCTATGACGCGACCCAGCCGATCCGTATCTCGCGGTTTACGATTTCCGATTATCACCCGGAGAACCGCTGGCTCACCGTGCCGGAGATCATTGTGCATTCGTCGAACATCGGGGCTGCCAAGATGGCCGTCGATGTCGGCGGCGCCGGTCAGCAGGCATATCTGAAACGCTTCGGGCTGATGCGCGAAGCGGCGCTGGAGCTGCCGGAAATCGGCCGTCCGCTGACCCCGGGCACATGGCGTGAAATCAACACCATGACGATTTCCTACGGCCACGGGATAGCGGTCACGCCGATCCAGTTGTCGGCGGCCATCGGCTCGCTGGTCAATGGCGGGATGTTGCGCCCGGCGACGCTCCTGAAACATGACCCGTCCAATCCGGTTGCCGGTGAACGCATCCTGACGGAAGAAACGTCGGACAAGATGCGCCAGTTGATGCGTCTGGTAGTGGCCAAGGGAACGGGCCGCAAGGCCGAAGCCAAGGGGTACTTCGTCGGCGGCAAGACCGGTACGGCGGAAAAGCAGTTCGACGGCCGTTACCGCAAGAAAGCCAAAATCTCGTCCTTCGTCGGCGCCTTCCCGATCCAGAGCCCGCGCTATGTGGTGTTCGCCATGATCGATGAGCCGGTCGGCAACAAACGAACCTTCAATTACGCCACCGGTGGCTGGGTCGCCGCACCCGTTGTCGGCCGTGTCGTATCCCAGATCGGCCCCTTGCTGGGCATCAGCCCGGACATGACCGGGGAAGAGCCGCTGCAACTGCCGCTGATCGATGACGAACTGAAGAAGGCACCGATCATTGAGCCGAAAATCGCCACCCGCGAAGACCTGGTCAAAAAGGTTTCGGTCTCTTCGGGTGTGATTCGTCCGCTCGAGGCGGCAAAGCCATCGGCGACGACACCGACGCACGTTCCGCCACCCCCGCCGATACCGCGGCAAAAGGCGGAGCCGCCACCGAAGGAAACCAGCGTCCCGGCAAACGAGACGCCCGACGAACGTATTGCAAGAAAGACCCGTGAAGCGCTGGAGCAGGCCTTTGCGGCTCAATGATTTATGGCCGAATGACACTTGGGATGAAGACACCTTGAACGCCATGGACGACGCACTCAGCCGCATCGAGATTACAGGGGTGACCTGTGATTCGCGGCGTGTCGGGCCGGGCTATGTCTTCGCCGCGCTGCCGGGATCGAAAACCGACGGGCGCAGATTTATCGACGATGCGGTCCGCCAGGGAGCAGCGGCGATCATCGTGCCGATGGATGCCAGCGATCTGCCCGCCCTGGATATTCCGGTGATTCGTGAATTTGATCCCCGTCATCGCTATGCGCAGCTTGCCGCTGCGTTCTACGGAAAGCAGCCGGTCAATATCGGTGCTGTTACCGGCACCAACGGCAAAACATCGGTTGCTTGGTTTGCCCGCCAGTTGATCAATGCCGCAGGCCTGCCCGCCGCCAATGCCGGCACGCTGGGCATGCTGGGAACGTCCGCAGACGGTGTGCAACTGGCAGAGATTTCCGGCGCACTGACGACGCCGGACCCATCCGATCTGCATCGCGATCTGGCGGACATAAAATCCGCTGGCATCGATCATCTTGTCATCGAGGCGTCGAGCCACGGGTTGGATCAGCGCCGTCTCGACGGCGTGCGTATCCGCGCCTGTGCATTCACCAACCTGAGCCGCGATCATCTGGACTATCACGGCACCGAAGATGCCTATCTGACCGCCAAGCTGCGTCTGTTCGATACCCTGACCATCGACGGCGGCCAGGCCGTGGTGAACATGGATGCGCGGTTTGCCGAAGCCTTTGTCGGTGCGGCACGGCGCCGGGGACTTGAAGTGATCACGGTCGGGATGTCCGAAGGCTGCCAGTACCGGATTGTCGATGTGCAGCCGGTGGCGAGCGGTCTCGATCTGCATATCGACATCGAGGGATCCCGTCACGATCTGCAGATGCCGCTGATCGGCTCATTTCAGGCGTCCAACGCGATGGTGTCCCTGGCGCTGGCTTCCGCGCTCGGCGCTTCGCCCGCCCGCGCCGTCAGCGGGCTTGCCCGCCTGCAGGCGGCACCTGGCCGGATGCAGTTCTGCGGCGCCCATGAAAGCGGCGCCGGCATTTACGTTGATTTCGCCCATACGGCGGATGCGCTGGTGACGATGCTGAAGGCGGTCCGCCCGCATGCCAGGGGGCGGGTGCACGTCGTCTTCGGCTGCGGCGGTGACCGGGATCCCGGCAAACGCCCGGAAATGGGCCGTGCCGCCGTCAGTCATGCGGACGTGGTGATCGTGACCGACGACAACCCGCGCACCGAAGATGCCGCCGAGATCCGCCGTCAGGCATTGGCGGGTGCGCCCGGCGCGACGGAAATCGGCAACCGCCACGAAGCCATTCGCGCCGCCATTGACGGACTCTGCGAAGGTGACGTTCTGGTGATCGCCGGCAAGGGGCATGAGCGCGGTCAGATCGTCGGTGATCAGGTGCTGCCGTTTGACGATGTCGAAGAAGTGAAAGCCGCGCTCCGGGAACGCGGGGCCGGGGGTGCGCATGGCTGAGCCGTCACGGACGCCGCTCTGGACCGCAAAGGACGCTGCCGAAGCAACAGGGGGACGTATCTCCGGCGAGTGGAACGCCACCGGGCTGTCGATCGATTCCCGTACGCTGGCGCCGGGTGATCTGTTCACGGCGCTCAAGGGCCCCAACCACGACGGCCATGATCATGTCGCCGCCGCCATCGCCAAGGGTGCCGTGGCCGCGATGGTCGAAGAACGTTTTAACGCGGATGTTGCGGCGGACCATCTGCTGATGGTTCAGGATACGACGCAAGGCCTATGCGACCTGGCCCGTGCATCACGCGCGCGCAGCGCTGCAAAAATTTGCGGTGTGACCGGCAGCGTCGGCAAGACCGGCACCAAGGAAATGCTCGCCGCCGCATTGGGTGCCCAGGGCAAGGTCGCGGCGACGGCCGGAAATCTGAACAATCATTACGGCCTGCCGTTGTCACTGGCCAGAATGCCGGCCGATTGCGATTACGGCGTTTTTGAAATGGGCATGAACCATGCCGGGGAAATATCGCCGCTGTCGAAGATCGCCCGGCCGCATGTGGCGATCATCACCGCGGTCGCGCCTGTCCATATCGAATACTTCAACAACATCGATGAAATCGCCGACGCCAAGGCGGAAATCTTTGACGGTCTGGTCGAGGGCGGCGCCGTTGTGCTGAGCCGCGACAATCCGCATTACGACCGGCTTGCCGAAAAAGCCCGCGCTGCCGGGGCCAAGATGGTCTGGGGCTTCGGTGTGCATTCTTTTTCCAACGCCCGGCTATTGGCCTACGAGCCTGATGCACAGGGTGCGCGTGTTGAAGCCACCGTCGGCTCGCAGCATCTGAAATACCGGATCGCCATGCGCGGCAAACACTGGGCGCTGAATTCCATCGCCGTGCTGGCAGCAGCTCATTCGCTTGGCGCCGATCCGGAAATAGCCGCGGCGGCGCTGGCGTCGGTCAAGCCGACCAAGGGCCGCGGCCAGTTCTTTGAAGTCCGGCTTGAGGACGGTGTTCTCGGCATCATCGACGAGACATATAATGCAAGCCCGGTCGCCGTCCGCGCCGCCTTTGAGGTTCTGGCGGCCAGCAAGCCCGGCCGGGGCGGTCGTCGGGTCGTCATCCTGGGCGATATGCTGGAATTGGGCCGCAGCGCACGTGAAGCGCACATGGGCCTTGCCGAAGAGATCAGGAAACACGATTTCGATCTGGTATTCGCCTGTGGTCAATACATGTCGGACATTCTTGAAGAACTCCCCGATGATCTCCACGGCGGCAGTGCCGGCACATCCGCACAGTTGGCAGATATGGTCGTGAAAAAGCTTCGTGCCGGTGATCTGGTGTTGGTCAAGGGATCGGCGGGTGCGCACATGACCAAGGTCATTGATGCCATTCGCAATATGGGTGACGTCACCCCTGAAAGCGAGGGTGGCTGACATGCTGTTCCATATTCTATATCCGCTGGCTGAGCAGTTCGGTGCGCTGAACGTCTTCCGCTATATTACATTCCGCACCGGCGGTGCGATGATGACGGCGCTGATCGTCAGTTTCCTGTTCGGCCCGGTGATGATCGAGCTTCTGCGCGCCCGTCAGGGACAGGGGCAGCCGATCCGCGATGACGGCCCGGAAAGTCACCTGCTGACCAAGAAAGGCACGCCGACCATGGGCGGTGTGCTGATTCTGCTGGCGCTCTGCAGTTCCACGCTATTGTGGGCGGATCTCACCAATCCATATATCTGGGCCGTGCTGGGTGTCACCGTCGGCTTCGGTGTGATCGGCTTTCTCGATGACTTCCTCAAGGTCTCGAAGCGCAACTCCAAGGGATTGGCCGGGAAGCTCAAGCTGGCGATGCAGCTATCGATTTCAGCGGTTGCGGCGTTCTGGGTGCTGAGCCATCTGCCTGCTCCATTACAGACCACGCTCGCCGTGCCGTTCTTCAAGGACCTGCTGATAAATCTCAGCTGGATGTTCGTGCTGTTCGCGATCTTCGTGATGGTTGGCTCATCGAATGCGGTGAACCTGACCGACGGTCTGGATGGACTTGCCATCGTCCCGGTCATGATTGCCGCCGGTGTCTTTGGGATGATCTCGTATCTGGCGGGGAATACCATCTTCTCGAATTACCTGCAGATTCATTATGTGCCGGGTGCCGGTGAACTGGCCGTGTTGTGCGGCGGCCTTGTTGGTTCCGCGCTCGGTTTCCTGTGGTTCAATGCGCCGCCGGCCAAGGTGTTCATGGGTGATACCGGCTCACTGGCGCTGGGGGGCGCGTTGGGCGCCGTCAGTGTCGTCACCAAGCACGAACTAGTGCTGGCCATCGTCGGCGGTCTGTTCGTGCTCGAAACCGTATCGGTCATCGTGCAGGTCGTGTCGTTCAAGCTGACCGGCAAGCGCGTCTTCGCCATGGCGCCGCTGCATCATCATTTTGAGAAAAAAGGCTGGGCGGAATCGACCATCGTCATCCGCTTCTGGATCATCGCCATGGTTCTGGCGTTGGCCGGCCTCGCCACGTTGAAGTTGAGGTAGGCCGTTTATGATTGAAGTATTTCCGTTCGATGGTCTGCCGACGCCGGTACTCGGTCTGGGCCGCAGTGGTCTGGCGGCAGCCAGGGGACTGTACCGCGGCGGTGCCGAAGTCTGGGCCTGGGACGACAATGAAGAGTCACGTGCACGCGCCGCCGAGGAAGAAGGGATCAAGATCGTCGACCTTGCAACGATCGACTGGCGCGAAGCGACATCGCTGATCCTTAGCCCAGGTATTCCACACACTCATCCGCAGCCGCATCCGGTCGTTCACATGGCCCGCGAAGCCGGCTGCGAGATCATCGGCGATGTCGAACTGCTGGCACGGACCCAGCGCGATGCCGCCTATGTCGGAATCACCGGGACCAACGGCAAGTCGACGACGACCGCGCTGATCGGCCACATCTTCCAGACTTCGGGACGGGATGCCGAAATCGGCGGCAACCTGGGCATGCCTGCATGTGCGCTGGAACCATTGGGACCGGAGGGGACCTACATTCTCGAAATGTCGTCCTATCAACTCGAACTGACCTTCTCGATCACCTTTGACGTCGGTGTGTTGCTGAACATCAGTGCCGACCATCTGGACCGCCACGGCGGCATGGACGGCTATATCGCCGCCAAACGCCAGATCTTCCACCGTCAGACCAAACCGCGGACGGCGGTGATCGGCGTCGATGACGATTTCTGCCGCAGGATCTACGAAGAGCTATACGAAGCCGATGAGCAGCTGGTTGTCGGCATATCGGCCAAGGAACGGGTCCATGGCGGCGTCTATGTGCTCGACGGTGTGCTGTATGACGACACCGAAGGCAAGGAAACCCCGGTTATGAATTTGAAGACCGTGGCGACCCTGCAGGGTGTGCACAACTGGCAGAATGCGGCAGCGGCTTACGCGGCGTGCAAGATGACCGGCATCCAGCCGCATGCAGTGATGGCGTGTATCAACAGCTATCCCGGTCTGGTGCATCGCCAGGAACCGCTGGAAATCGTCGACGGTGTCGGTTTCGTCAACGATTCCAAGGCTACCAATGACGAAGCCGCGGCCCGTGCGCTGGTCTGCTTCGACGATATCTACTGGATTTGCGGCGGTCGGCCGAAAGAAGGCGGGCTCAAGGGCTGCCTGCCGTATCTGGACCGTGTCCGCCATGCCTATCTGATCGGCGAGGCGGCGATGCAGTTTTCCGCCGAGTTGGACGGCAAGGTACCGTTGACGATTTCAGGTGATCTTGAAACCGCAACCAAGGCAGCGTTTGCAGATGCCAGGAAAGCGGGATTGCCGGGTGCCGTGGTACTGCTGGCGCCTGCCTGTGCATCCTGGGATCAGTTTTCAAGCTTTGAGGCGCGGGGCGATGCGTTCCGCGATCTCGTTGAAGCACTGCCGGGCGAACATCTCGATCCGTTTGAAGAACCGGGTGTCTTCCCGGGATCGGGAGGTGCCGGATGAGCGCACTCAATCGGACGGACACAAGCCTGCTCGGGCGCTGGTGGTGGACGGTCGACCGCTGGACACTGGCGGCCATTGCCCTGCTGCTGGCCTTCGGCGCGGTCATGACCCTCGCCGCATCGCCCGCCGTCGCCGAACGCATTGACGTCGGATCGTTTCATTTTATCAAACGCCAGGCGGTTTTTTTAAGCCTTGCCGCATTAACCATCTTTGGCGTTTCACTGATGTCGTTGAAGGGCATCCGCCGCCTGGCGATCCTGTGCACGCTGGTCTCTCTGTTCCTGATGCTGCTGACCTTGTTCCTGGGCGCGGAGATCAAGGGTGCGACGCGCTGGCTGTCGATAGCCGGGTTCTCGTTGCAGCCGTCGGAATTCGTCAAGCCGGGTCTTGCCGTGGTCGCCGCCTGGCTGTTCGCGCGCCAGCGCATGGATGACCGGTTTCCCGGGTTTCAAATGTCGATCGCGGTGTATCTGGTCACGGTCGCCATCCTGTTGCTGCAACCCGATGTCGGCATGACCATTGTCGTATCTGTGGTCTGGGGGACGCAGTTCTTTGTCGCCGGACTGCCGCTGATCTTCGTCGCGATGATCGCGGTGCTGTTCGTCGGCGCCGGTATCGGGGCGTACTTTACCTTCGATCACGTGCAGCTTCGCGTCGACCGTTTCTTCGGCCCGGACTCCGATATCGGCTATCAGGCGGCGCGGGCCATCGAGGCCTTCCAGCGCGGTGGCATCGCCGGCCGCGGACCGGGCGAGGGCCGGGTCAAGGAAGTGCTGCCCGATGCGCATGCGGACTTCATCTTCGCCGTGACCGGTGAAGAGTTCGGCATGCTGGCTTGTCTGGTGCTGGTCGGCCTGTTCGCCTTTGTCGTGCTCAGGGGCTTCGGTCGGGTGATGAAGCGCGATGATCTGTTCGTACTTCTGGCGGTGACCGGTCTGTTGTCGCAGTTCGCCGTACAGGCGCTGATCAACATGGCGTCCAGTGTCAGTCTGATCCCCCCCAAGGGCATGACGTTGCCGTTCATTTCATACGGCGGCTCGTCGACGCTGGCGCTTGCCGTTGGGATGGGTATGGTCCTGGCGCTGACCCGTGAGCGGCCCGAGCAGAGCGGGGGTGGCTATGGCCGATAAACCGTTGATCGTCCTCGCCGCCGGCGGCACCGGCGGGCATGTGTTCCCGGCGGAAGCGCTGGCCCGTGAATTGAAGAGCCGTGGATACCGTCTGGCCCTGCTGACGGACAGCCGTGGCGATGCCTACGGCGGTGCGCTGGGCGAAATCGACACCCATCAGATTCGTGCCGGTGGCATTGCCGGTAAGGGGCCGATCGCCAAGATCAAAAGCGTCATCAAGCTGGTACTCGGCACCTGGCAGGCCCGAGGCTTGCTGAAGCAGATGAACCCGAGCGCGGTCGTCGGTTTCGGCGGCTATGCGTCGATCCCGACGATGATGGCGGCCAGCCTCGCCAAAATGCCGACGGTGCTGCACGAACAGAACGCCATCCTCGGCCGTGCCAACCGGCTGCTGGCGGACCGGGCCCGGGCCATTGCCGTATCCTTCCCGGAAAGCCGGGGCATTCCCGCCAAATCGCAGCGTAAGGTGACGCATACCGGGATGCCGGTCAGAAGCCGTGTGCTGGCAGTGCGCGACACGCCGTATCCAAGTTTCACCGACAGCTGCCCCTTCAACATTCTGGTGCTGGGCGGCTCACAGGGTGCACGCATTCTGAGCGAGGTCATTCCTGAAGCCATGGGACAGCTGACGGATGCGCTCAAGAAACGTATCCGCATCACCCAGCAATGCCGGCCTGAAGATATTGAGCAGGTGCGCGGCACCTACAAACGGCTCGGCATCGATGCTGAGCTGGAAAGTTTCTTCAACGATGTCCCGGAACGTCTGGCGGCGGCACATTTGGTAATTTCGCGATCCGGGGCGTCAACCGTTGCCGAGCTGCTGGCTGTCGGACGCCCGGCGCTGCTGGTGCCGTACCGTTATGCGATCGACGATCATCAGTCCCTGAACGCGCATGCGGTTGATGAGGTCGGTGCGGGATGGTTGATCCCGGAAACGGACTTCACGGCGGAAAGCCTGGCATCGCGGCTGGAATCCATGTTCGGCATGCCGATGATCCTTGAAAAAGCCGCTGAGGCCGCCCGCAAGGCGGGGCGTCCCGACGCGACGGAATGCCTGGCGGATCTGGTCGAAAAATCGCTGGCCAATGAAAACAATAATAACGAAAGGGCGGCAGCATGAGAGCGATCCCGCTGAATATCGGTACCCTTCACTTTGTCGGCATCGGCGGCATCGGCATGAGCGGTATTGCAGAAATCCTCAGCAACCTTGGCTACACGGTTCAGGGATCGGATATCTCTGAAAGCGCGAATGTGCAGCGGCTGCGTGATCTCGGTATCAAGGTTACCATCGGGCATGCGGCGGAAAATGTCGCTGATGTTTCGGTTGTCGTCATCTCGTCTGCGGTCAAATCCGACAATCCGGAAGTCCGCGCCGCCCGTGAAAAGCTGATCCCGGTCGTCCGGCGGGCGGAAATGCTGGGCGAACTGATGCGGCTTAAATGGTCGATTGCCATCGGCGGCACGCACGGAAAGACCACGACGACGTCATTGATTGCTGCCGTACTTGAAGCGGCGGACATGGACCCGACCGTGATCAACGGCGGAATTATCAACGCCTGGGGAAGCAATGCGCGGCTGGGCGACGGCGACTGGATGGTCTGCGAAGCAGACGAGTCCGACGGGACCTTCCTGAAGTTGCCCGCCGCTATTGCGGTCGTCACCAACATCGACCCCGAGCATCTGGATCACTACGGCACTTTCGATGCGCTCCGCAAAGCCTTCGATGATTTTGTCGAGAACATCCCGTTCTATGGATTTGCCGCACTGTGCATTGATCACGCCGAAGTGCAGGCGATGATCCCGCGCGTCTCGGACCGTCGCATCATTACCTACGGCTTCAGCCCGCAGGCCGATGTCCGCGCTGCAAATGTCGTCAGCCAGGCCGGCGGCACGTCCTTCGATGTCACGATATCCAACCGCAAGACCGGAGAGCGCCGTGAGATCAAGAGCCTGAAGCTGGCGATGCATGGGGTACACAACATCCAGAACGCCCTTGCCGCGGTAGCCATCGGCACCGAGATGGGTCTGACGGATGCGGTGTTGAACAAGGCACTCGGCGGGTTCGAGGGGGTGAAGCGGCGCTTCACCCATACCGGCAGCGTCGACGGTATCACGGTGATCGACGATTACGGCCATCATCCGGTTGAAATCGCGGCGGTCCTGAAGGCCGCGCGTGATGTCGCCAGCAAGCAGGTGATCGCCGTGGTTCAGCCGCACCGCTATTCCCGGCTGCGTGACCTGTTCGAGGATTTCTGCACCTGCTTCAACGCCGCCGATGCGGTCGTCGTCGCCGACGTCTATGCGGCCGGTGAAGCGCCGATAGAAGGCATCAACCGGGATTCGCTCGTGGCGGGGCTTCGCGAAAGGGGACACCGGACCGTGATCGCTCTGGACGGGCCGGACTCCCTTGCCGGGACCATCAATGACATGGCCGGGGACGGCGATTACGTGGTCTGCCTCGGGGCGGGGAGCATTTCCGCCTGGGCCAATGCGCTGCCGGGAGAACTGGAAGCACTTCGCAAGTCAATGCGGGAGGCGGCGAATGATGGCAGCTGAGCGCATGACGCCGCATCTGATCGAACGCCTGCCCACGGTGCGTGGGCGGCTGCGGGCCGACGAGCCGATGGCACGCTATACCTGGTTCCGGGTCGGCGGTCCGGCAGAGGTGCTGTTCGAACCGGCCGATATCGACGATCTGCAGACCTTCATGGCCGCGAAGCCCGGTGACGTACCGGTGACGGTGATCGGCGGCACGTCGAACATTCTGATCCGCGATGGCGGGATCGCGGGTATCGTGATCCGTCTCGGCAAAGCCTTCGCCGGGATCGAAACCGACGGCACCCAGGTTAATGCCGGTGCTGCGGCAGCGGACATCAACGTCGCCCGCCGTGCCGCCGACGCCGGGATCGCAGAACTGGAATTCATGGTCGGGATTCCCGGCACCGTGGGCGGTGCGCTAAGGATGAACGCCGGCGCCTACGGTACGGAAATCGCGGATATCTTCGAAAGCGCCAGCGCCGTTGACGGCAGCGGCAACCTCCGGACGTTGCGGGCCGCCGACATGGGATTTGCCTATCGTCACACGGATGTCGCCGAAGAGCTTGTCTTCACCGGTGCCGTCTTCAACGGCCGGGCCGGTAATCCCGACGCCATCAGGGCGCGGATGAAAGAGATTCAGAACCAGCGTGAAACATCACAGCCGGTCCGGGAAAAAACCGGCGGTTCCACCTTTGCCAATCCGGACGGCCACAAGGCCTGGCAGCTTGTCGATGCGGCCGGCTGCCGGGGTCTCAGGATCGGCGGTGCCCAGGTCTCCGAAGCCCACACCAATTTCCTGATCAACACCGGCGATGCCACCGCCGGCGACCTGGAACAGCTCGGCGAGGAGGTGCGCCGCCGGGTGAAGGAACGTTCGGGTATCGAGCTTCACTGGGAAATCCGGCGTCTCGGTCAATCAACAACAACCGGCCCCCGGGAGGTAAGCTCATGACAAGACACGTCGCTGTTCTGATGGGTGGCTGGTCCGCCGAACGCGAGGTATCGCTGTCGAGCGGGGCGGCGTGTGTGAAGGCGCTCAAGGAAGCGGGCTTCGATGTGACGCCGATCGACGTGCAGCGTGACATGGGTGCGCTGATCACCCGGCTCTATCCGAAACCGGATGTTGTCTTCAACGCGCTGCACGGCCGCTGGGGTGAAGACGGCTGTGTGCAGGGCCTGCTGAACATCCTCAACATTCCGTATACCCATTCCGGTCTGATGGCGTCGGCCATGGCCATGGACAAGCCCACCGCGAAGCGTTTGTTCGAGGATGCGGGTCTGCCTTTGGCCAAACACGTGATTGCCAGCGAAGACGACATTCGCGCCGAAGATCCGATGCCGCGGCCGTATGTGATCAAGCCCTGCAACGAAGGGTCGAGCGTCGGGGTGCACATCGTCCAGCAGGGCGATAACGCACTCAGTTTCGAGGGGACCGGCTGGCCGCACGGTGACCGGGTGATGGTCGAAGAGTTCATTGCCGGGCGTGAATTTTCCGTCGCCGTGATGGGGGATCGGGCGCTCGCCGTCACGGATATCTCAACGGAACGAAATTTTTACGATTACGAGGCAAAATACGAAGCGGGAGGATCGAAACACGTGATTCCCGCCGACATCGACCAGGAGACCTACGACGCCTGTCTGGATTACGCCCTGCAGGCTCACAGGACTCTCGGTTGCCGGGGCGTTTCAAGGGCCGACTTCAGATACGACGGCAAGCAGCTGTATCTCCTGGAGGTCAACACGCAGCCGGGGATGACGGCGACGTCACTGGTGCCCGAGCAGGCGGAATATGTGGGTATTTCCTTCCCCGAACTGGTGACCTGGATGGTCGATAACGCGGAGTGCGATGCATGATTTTTGCGCGTAAGCAAAACAAGAAAGCCGAAGCGCAAGGGAGCCGTTCTCAGCCGCGCCCGCGGGTGCGCCCGCTGTGGCGCCGGGCATGGTTCATCCCCGCCATCGCCGCCGTCATCATGGGCACTGCCGCCGGGGGCGGCTGGTGGTCGATTTCCTCAGGCAACGCGGCCCGCTTCGCGGAGGGCGTCCGCTGGCAGGCGATTTCGGCGACCGCCTCCATGGGCTTTCGGGTTCAGGAGGTCATGGTGTCGGGCCGTCAGCAGACCAACCGGGATGTACTGATCAAGGCGCTGAATGTGTCGCGGGGGGCACCGATCCTGGCTTTCGACATCATCGACGCCAAACAGCGGCTGGAAGCACTGCCGTGGGTTCGGGCGTCGACCATTGAACGCATGCTGCCCGACACCATTCTGGTCAGCATCGTCGAACGTGAACCGCTGGCGCTTTGGCAGAAAGACGAAAAACTGCACCTGATTGACGCCGAGGGGACGGTCATTCTGGACGAGGGGCTTGAGCCCTATGCGGATCTTCTGGTCGTCGTCGGAGACGGCGCCGAACAGCATGCGTCTGCACTGATCGCGATGATCGGCACCGAGCCGACACTGATGACACAGGTCAAGGCGGCGACCTGGGTTGGCGGCCGGCGCTGGAATCTGCATCTCCAGGGCGGCATCGACGTGCGTCTGCCGGAAGACGATGCACAGGGCGCGTGGACGAGGCTCGCCAGCTATCACCGCAATCACCGGGTGCTGGACAAGAACGTCACGGTTCTGGATCTGCGGATTCCGGACCGGATGATCGTCAAGACCGGCCCCAAGGGGAGCGGACAGGAAACCTGACGCAGACGAAAACGACAAGGCCCGCAGAACGGGTGAGTTGAGTGGGAACGAGAGAGTGACACGAATGAAACGAAACGGCGCCACGCTGAAACCAAGATCGGGATTCGTTGCCGCGCTTGATATCGGCACAACAAAGATTTGCTGCCTGATTGCCAAGCCGAACGTGGAACGCGGCCCGTATGGTGCCGGCGGGCCGAAGGTCGTGGGGATCGGCACGCATCAGGCGCACGGTATTCGTAATGGTGCGATTGTCGACATGGATGCTGCCGAACATGCTATCCGTGCCGCCGTCGAGCGCGCCGAGCAGATGGCCGGCGACAATATCGAACGTGTCGTCATCAACGTTTCCGTCGGCAAACCGAAGTCGAAACTGGTGT
The DNA here is from genome assembly GCA_965227245.1 of Rhodospirillales bacterium. GTDB lineage: Bacteria > Pseudomonadota > Alphaproteobacteria > Rhodospirillales > Casp-alpha2 > UBA4479. Next base: position 2,099,368 of record OZ245728.1, read on the forward strand.
CGTGTGATGTCTCCATCGGCGGGCACGGCATTACCGAACACGACATGCGCCGGCTGATGGACCCGTCGGTGCTGCTCAAGGACATGCCAGAGGATCGTGAAATCGTTCACAAGCTGCCGGTCGGCTTTACCGTCGACGGTAACCGGGGCGTGCGCGACCCGATCGGGATGTTCGGTGAAACCCTCGGCGTCAACGTGCACGTGGTCACGGCTCAGACGGCACCGCTCAGGAATCTGCATGCGGTCGTCGAACGTTGTCATCTGCACGTTGATGCGATGGTGGTCTCGCCGTTCGCGTCGGCTCTGGCCTGTCTCGTCGATGACGAGAAGAAAATGGGCGCGGCCTGCATCGATATCGGCGGCGGCACCACGGGGATCGCGCTGTTCTTTGATGGCGAACTGGTACACACCGACATCATTCCCGTCGGCGGTAATCATATCACCAATGACATTGCACGCGGCCTGTCGACCCCGTTCGGCCATGCCGAGCGCATGAAGAACCTCTACGGCACCTGCCTGCCGTCCGCATCCGACGACGCCGAGGTGATCCAGGTGCCGCTGGTGGGTGAAGACGATGAAACCGGCACCGTCCAGGTGCCGCGCTCGATGCTGGTCGGGATCATCCGTCCGCGCGTCGAGGAAATCATCGATCTGGCGCACGAACGTCTGGAAAAGGCCGGGTTCTCCCAGCTAGCCGGTCGTGTCGTGCTGACCGGCGGGACATCGCAGCTGACCGGGATCACGGAAATGGCATCGCAGGTCTTTGCACATCATGTGCGTCAGGCCTGCCCGCGCCCCATTGAGGGTCTGGCCGAGGCCGTCGCCGGGCCGGCGTTCTCGGCGGCTTCGGGGCTTTTGCAGTACGCCGTTGCCGTCGCCGAAGTGCCGATCGAGGCGGACATGAACATGACGCAGCCGCCGTCAGGCTGGCTGGGGCGCCTCGGCCACTGGCTAAGGGAGAATTTTTGACATGAACGGTTATTGGGAATTCCAGGGTTTCAGCGCTGTGGCGCAGGGACTTCTGGTCACGAGGTCACATCAAACCGATAGGAGCGGAGATTGACATGAGTATCAACATTAGCGTCCCCGGGGGCGAAGATACCCCGGAACTTAAGCCGCGGATCACCGTACTTGGTGTCGGCGGGGCCGGCGGCAATGCCGTCAACAATATGATCGCCAAGGAACTGCAGGGTGTGGACTTCGTTGTCGCCAACACCGATGCCCAGGCACTGGTGCGGGCGAAGACCGACCGCCGTGTGCAGCTTGGTGCTGACGTAACCGAAGGTCTGGGCGCCGGTTCCCGTCCCGACGTCGGGCGGATCGCGGCTGAAGAGAGCCTCGACAAGGTGATGGCCGAGCTTGACGGTGCGCACATGGTGTTCATCGCAGCCGGCATGGGCGGCGGCACCGGTACGGGCGCAGCCCCGGCCATTGCCAAGGCGGCCAAGGAACGCGGCATTCTGACGGTGGCGGTTGTCACCAAGCCGTTCCAGTTCGAAGGTTCGCACCGCATGCGGATCGCCGAAGCAGGGATCCAGGATCTGGAAAACTACGTCGATACGCTGATCATCATTCCGAACCAGAACCTGTTCCGGATCGCCAATGAGAACACCACGTTCGCCGACGCCTTCGCAATGGCCGACGAAGTGCTGTATTCCGGCGTCCGCGGCGTTACAGACCTGATGACGATGCCGGGCCTGATTAACCTCGACTTTGCGGACATCCGCTCGGTCATGGGTGAAATGGGCAAGGCGATGATGGGCACCGGCGAAGCTTCCGGCGAACGCCGTTCGCTGGAAGCGGCGGAAGCGGCGATCAACAACCCGCTGCTCGACGATTCTTCGATGCAGGGCGCCAAGGGCGTGCTCATCAACATCACCGGCGGCATGGATATCACGCTGTTCGAAGTCGACGAAGCGGCCAACCGTATCCGCAGCGAAGTCGACAACGATGCGCATATCATCATCGGGTCCGCCTTCGACAAGGAACTCGACGGCACCATGCGGGTATCCGTGGTGGCGACCGGCATTGATGCGGTGGCCTCAGAACAGCCCCGACCGCAGGTGCTGACCGTCAGCGAAACGCCGACGGTCCGTCAGATCAAGCCGGAAGCACCGAAAGCCGAGGAAATGCCCGCACGCCGGGTCCCCGCGGCCCAGCCTGCTGCTGTTGCAACGGAAGCCAGACCGGCTGCCGCCACTGAAGCGGATCAGCCGACGCCGGCTGCCGCTGCCGATGAACCGGCAGCCGACAGCGGTGCGGATCACGGGATCGAAGAGGCTTCGGCCTTTGAAATCAAGGATGCTCCGCGCCCGGCAGCTGCCGCCGAGCTTGAAGAAGAAGCGGATTCGGATCTGAAAGCGGTTGCCGATGAAGCCGGTGAGGAAATCGCCGAAGCCGATGGCGCCCCGGCACAACCCGCTGCGTCGAAGCCTGCGGCTGCTGAGGAAGATGAGCCTGTTGCAGCTCCGGCAGCGGCTGAACAAACGACTGAAACGCTTGTTGCTGCAACGCCGAAGATGGGGGCAACCGATGTCTTCATTCCGAAGCCCGCTGCGGGTGTTGCCGACGAAGGCCGTGAAGTCGCTGAAAAAGCCGATCCGATGGCGGAAGCCGATCTGATCAATGGCGGCAAGGTACCGAGTGACAAGAAACCGGCGAAGTCCAAGTCCAGCTTGTTCGAACTCGTGACCGGCACCGGCAAGGCCGCGATCGACCGGGTCACCGGTGGACAGCGTGCGGAAGCGCCGGCGCCACGTGACAATGGCGAGCCGAAAGCAGAACGCATCATGACGCCGAGTGGCGGTGGTGGCCGTGCCGCCGTCGGCCAGTCGGTTCCGCAATCGATGCCGCAGCCGACGCTGGGCGGGCTTGACCCGCAGGACCGTATCCAGGAATCAGCCGAAGACGAGGATGATCTTCTCGACATCCCGGCCTTCCTGCGCCGTCAGGCCAACTGAGCCTGCACGATTGAGACTCCTATCGGTGAAAGGGGCGTCCTTCGGGGCGCCCCTTTTGCGCACTGGAAGATGGTGGCGGGATTGTGACAGGGCGGATATAAGTAACTGTATTTAAAGGGATTAACCGTAATAATCTGAAACAAATGTTGATTTGAGTGGATGGCACCCGCTTGTTACACAGATCATCAACAAACCACGAAGATTTTATGAGCGGCAAACGCTCGGGGGTAATACGACAAAATGTTTGATCAGCAAGATACAGCCGCGGCGACGACACGTCATGCATCAGAGCCGGTCGTCCGTCAACGGACGCTGAAATCTTCGATCAACTGCAGCGGTGTCGGCCTCCACTCCGGCAACAAGATTTCCATGACCCTGAAACCCGCCGCCATGAACACCGGCGTGGTCTTCCACCGTACCGACATTCAGGGTGCGGGTGCGGTCATTCCGGCCCGCTGGGACCGTGTTGTCGACACCCGGATGTGCTCAGTTCTCGGGAACGAGGACGGGGTTACCGTCGGCACCGTCGAACACGTGATGGCCGCGCTGGCCGGTTGCGGCATCGACAATGTCGAAATCGATATCAACGGCCCGGAAGTCCCGATTATGGACGGCAGTTCCGAGCCTTTCGTATTTCTTATCGAATGCGCCGGGATCGTCGAACAGGATGCCCCGCGCCGCGTGATCCGCGTTCTCAAGCGTGTTGAAGTCACCTACGGCTCCGGCCATGTTGCGATTTCTCCCGCGGAAACCCAGGTCATCGACTTTGCAATCGATTTCGACAGCAGCGTCGTCAGCCGTCAGGAAATGAGCCTTAAGGTCGTCAACGGTGCCTTCCGCAAGGAACTGGCCAAGGCCCGCACGTTCGGCTTCCTGCACGAGGTCGAGGCGCTTTGGGAAGCCGGTCTGGCCAAGGGCGGTTCCCTCGACAACGCGATTGTCGTCGGTCACGACGGCGTCATGAACGAAGACGGTCTGCGCTACGATGACGAATTCGTCCGTCACAAGGTGCTGGACGCGATCGGTGATCTGTATCTTGCCGGTGCGCCGATCATTGGCCGTTTTGAAGGTGTTTGCTCCGGTCACGCCGCCAACAACAAACTGCTCAGAACACTGCTTGCCGATGAAAGCGCATGGACCTGGGATGTGCTGAGCGGCGATGCGGTCAATCTGGCTGTGGACGGTGGGATTTCCGCTGAACCGCAGGCAGCAGCCGTCTGAAAACCGGCGCGATCACGCGGGTTCAGCTTTCACGTCCGATTTCCGCGTAAATACCCGAAAATGAGGGAACTGATGCGTCTCAGCCCTTGCGGTTTCGCGGGCCCTGCATGATATACTCCCCCATGTTTGCAGCCCTTGATCCTGACGGGACAGTCATGCCGAAAGTGCGCCTAAAAAGCTCCCTGAAGCACGCCATCATCATTGCGCTCCTGAGCGTTTCGATTGCCGGGTGCTCTACGGAAGAAGACCCGGAATATGTCGAGCGCCCGGTCGCCAATATCTATAACGGCGCCATGACGCTGATGCAGGACGAACGCTTCAGGGAAGCGGCCCGAGAGTTTGACGAGGTCGAACGTCAGCACCCGTATTCGGTCTGGGCGACCAAGGCGCAGCTGATGGCGGCTTATTCCTATTATCAGAGCAACCGCTACGATGATGCGATCATCGCGCTGGACCGGTTCACCCAACTGCATCCCGCGAACCGCGACGTCGCCTATGCCTATTACCTCAAGGCGCTTTGCTATTACGAGCAGATTTCGGATGTCGCCCGGGACCAGAAAATGACCGAGCTGGCACTGAACGCGTTGACTGAAGTGACCAAGAGGTTCCCGGAAACCGAATACGCCCGCGATTCCAAGATCAAGATCGATCTGACCTACGACCACCTTGCCGGCAAGGAAATGGAAATCGGGCGGTATTACCTGGTCCAGAAACATTATCTGGCGGCGATCAACCGTTTCCGCACGGTGGTTGAAAAATACGATACCACCACGCACGTGCCGGAAGCGCTGCACCGCCTGACCGAGGCATATCTCGCCCTGGGTGTGACCAGTGAAGCGCGAAAGACCGCGTCAGTGCTGGGGCATAACTTCCCCGGCAGCGATTGGTATACCGATTCCTATCACTTGTTCGAAGGCAAACCCGCCCAGGAACCCGAAGAAAAGCCCTGGTACAAGGTTTGGTGATAACGGTGCCGAGACCGACGCCAGGAGCCTGCCCGTCATGCTGACGCATCTGTCGATCCGGAATGTGGTTCTGATCGACAAGCTTGATCTGGATTTCACGACCGGCCTTGCGGTGCTGACCGGTGAAACCGGCGCGGGCAAGTCGATTCTGCTGGATGCGCTCGGCCTGGCGCTGGGCCATCGCGCCGAAGCCCGGATGCTCAGAACCGGCACGGATCAGGCAATTGTCAGTGCGGTTTTTGATGTCCCGGCCGGCCATCCATCCCGTCAGGAGCTGGAAGACAACGGCATCGATGCCAGCGACGATCAACTGATCCTGCGCCGTGTGCTGGGCGATGACGGCCGGACCAAGTCATTCGTCAACGATCAGCCGGTCAGCGTCGGCCTGCTGAAGCGTGTCGGTGAATACCTTGTCGAAATTCATGGTCAATTCGAAACCCAGCGCCTGCTCGACCCTGCCGGTCATCGGTCTCTGCTGGATGCCTATGGCGGTTTTGATGATCTGGCGGCGGACGTGGCTGGCCGCTATGAAAAACTGCTGGGGTTGCAGGCGTCGCTGTCGGCCGCCGAAGAGTCCGCACGGCGGGCTCGCGAGAACGAGGATTTCCTGCGCCATGCCGTCGATGAACTACGCCAGATGGCGCCCGAGGCGGGCGAGGAAACGGCTCTCGCCGAACAGCGCCGGATACTGCAGCACGGCGAGCAGATTTCAGCGGCGATCACCACGGCCAGGCAGTCGATCGCCGGCGATGACGGAATTGAAGACAAGCTGACCCGTGCCCTGGGCGAGGTTGAACGCGCCGCCCCAAAGGCCGGTGGCCGGCTGGATGAAAGTCTGGGTGCCTTGCAGCGCGCAATCAGTGAAATTGCCGATGCCGGCGGTTTCCTGGAACGTGCCGAAGCGGATCTGGACATGGACCCGAAGGAACTTGAACAGGCTGAGGAGCGGTTGTTCGCACTGCGCGCCCTGGCCCGAAAACATCACGTGGAAGTCGATCAGCTGGCCGATGTGCAGAAGAAGCTGGAAGCGGAGCTTGCGGATATCGACGCCGGGGGTGAAAACCTGACCCGGTTGAAATCCGAACTCAAAAAGGCCCGGGGTGCATTTTGCGAAGCAGCGGAAAAGCTCACTGCCGAGCGCCGTAAGGTTGCCGCGAAGCTCGACAAGGCGATGGCGGCTGAACTCGAACCCCTGAAGCTCGGGCAGGCCCGCTTCGATACCGAAATCACACCGCTCGATGAAAACAAATGGGCGGCGCACGGCATGGACCGCGTGGCGTTTCGTGTCGCCACCAACCCGGGAAGTGCTCCCGGTCCGCTGAACCGGATTGCCTCCGGCGGTGAACTTGCCCGCTTCATGCTGGCGCTCAAGGTCGTGCTTGCCGAAGCCGATCCTGTACCTGTTCTGGTTTTTGACGAAGTCGATGCCGGGATTGGCGGGGCTGTCGCAGCGGCTGTGGGTGAACGGCTGCAACGGCTTGGCGACGGGGCCCAGATACTTGTCGTGACGCATTCGCCGCAGGTGGCCGCCAAGGGGGGGCGGCATCTGTATGTGCGCAAGGGTGCGGACGGCACGCTGACCCGGACCGAGGTCGTGCCGCTGGACGGTGATGATCGCCGCGAAGAAATCGCCCGTATGCTGTCCGGTGAGACCGTGACCAGCGAGGCCCGTGCGGCCGCTGACAGCCTGTTGAAAGGGGCGGCGGCGTGAGCGACGAGCTTCATCGGTTGCGGGAAATTCCGGTCGACAAGCTGATGAAGCACGATGCCTTCGATGAGCTTGCCGCCCTGGCAGCCGAGATCGCGGCTCATGACGCTGCGTATTATCAGGACGATGCACCGCGTGTATCGGACGCCGAATATGATGCGCTCCGCCAACGCAATGATGCGATCGAAGCCCGCTTTCCGGATATGGTCCGCGACGACAGCCCGTCCAAACGGGTCGGTGCAGGGGTTGCGGCGGGCTTCGGCAAAGTACAGCACAGCCCGCCGATGCTGTCGCTCGGCAATGCCTTCTCCGAGGACGACGTTGTAGAATTCTATGACCGGATACGCCGCTTTCTGAGCCTGACGCCGGACGAACCGGTGGTGATCGTCGCCGAACCTAAAATCGACGGTCTTTCGGTCTCGCTCAGGTACAGGGACGGGAAATTCGTGCAGGGGGCGACCCGGGGTGATGGCCGCGAAGGCGAGGATGTGACCGATAATCTGCGCACGTTGACGGATGTGCCGATGTCGATCTCCAACGCCCCGGCGGAAATAGATATCCGCGGCGAAGTCTATATGTCGAAAGCGGATTTCCTGTCGCTGAATGCCAGACAGGATGAGGCCGGAGGCAAGGTATTCGCCAATCCGCGCAACGCGGCGGCGGGCTCGTTACGTCAGAAGGACCCGTCCGTGACGGCGTCCCGGCCTTTGAAGATTTTTACCTACGCCTGGGGGTACGTCAGCGGCGTCAACGGGCAGGGCTACGGCGGCAAAATCGACTGGCAGGATCAATGGTCGTTCTATGAGAAGCTGAAAGCCTGGGGCTTCCCCGTCAATCCGTATGCAACGGTGTGCCAAAACTTTGATGAGACCCTGGCGCTCTACCGGCGCCTTGGCAAAGACCGGGCGACGCTCGATTACGATATCGACGGGGTGGTCTACAAGGTCAACCGCCTCGACTGGCAGCAACGTCTGGGGTTTGTCAGCCGTGCACCGCGCTGGGCGACAGCGCACAAGTTCCCCGCTGAAAAGGCGACGACGCTCGTTCAAAAGATTGAAATCCAGGTCGGACGCACCGGCACGCTGACACCGGTTGCACACCTTGAGCCGATTACCGTCGGCGGCGTGGTGGTGCAGCGTGCGACTCTGCATAACGAGGATTACATCCGCGAAAAGGACATTCGCGCAGGCGACCGGGTGCTGATCCAGCGCGCCGGCGATGTCATTCCGCAGGTGCTCGAAGTTGATCTGTCGGCCCGACCCAGCCCCGCACCTGCCCCTTTCAGCATGCCGGATATCTGTCCCGAGTGCGGCAGCCTTGCGGTGCGCGAAGAAGGCCAGGCGGCGTGGCGCTGTACCGGCGGCCTGATCTGTCCGGCGCAGGCGGTCGAACGGCTCAAGCATTTCGTATCGCGCGATGCTTTCGATATTGAAGGCTTTGGCGGCAAGCATATCGAAACCTTCTGGCAGGAAGGGATCATCAGGGCGCCGGCGGATATTTTCCGTCTTGCGGACAAACGCGACGATCTTTCCGGCCGCGACGGCTGGGGCGAGAAATCGGTCGATAACCTGATTTCTGCAATTAATGACCGCCGTGCCATAGAATTGGCACGATTCATCTATTCACTGGGTATTCGTCAGGTCGGACAGGCCACGGCACGGCTGCTTGCAAGCCGCTATACGAGTTTCACGCATTGGCGTGACTCCATGATCGCGGCAGCGGACAGAAACAGCGAAGCGTACGCCGAACTCATCGATATCGATGGAATCGGCCCGTCGATGGCAGATGACCTGATCGGCTTTTTTGCCGAGGCACATAATCTGGAGGTGCTGTCAGAACTGGAAAAGGTGCTGGAGATCGAGGATTTCGTTGCCGCGGATACCGGCAGTTCCGCCATCAGCGGCATGACCCTTGTCTTTACCGGAAACCTCGAAGCCATGAGCCGGTCGGAAGCAAAGGCACGGGCCGAGTCCATGGGGGCCAAGGTGGCGGGATCGGTTTCCAAGAAAACAGACATCGTTATCGCCGGTCCGGGCGCGGGTTCAAAGCGTAAGAAAGCAGAAGAACTGGGTGTCCGGGTGATCTCGGAAGAGGAATGGCTGGACATCATCAATGGTAGTGAATCGCAAATGCAACTTTTGTGATTAATTTTTAAAAAGAATAGCCGGGTATATGGAATTGTGCGTGCCGTCACATTCATGAACTTGTTATAATTATATATTTACAAGCACTGGTAATGCCCCAAGGAGGATAACAAATGCCCCATCCCACCGACGTTCATGTTGGTCATCGACTCAGAGAAGTGCGCATCATGCGCGGTCTGACCCAAACCCAACTGGGCGAGCGTCTTGGTATAAGTTTTCAGCAGGTACAGAAATACGAGAAAGGTACAAACCGGATCGGCTCAAGCCGCCTCTGGGACATGTGCGGTATTCTTGATGTGCCTGTGAGCTTTTTCTTTGAAGGTCTCGCCGATGATAAATCGGACGAAGAAAAAATTTCTCGCCGTGCTCTGCAACTCGCAAAAGAGCTGGATCGCATCGATGACGACGACGTAAAGGCGAATTTCCTGCAACTGCTTAAAGTTTACAACACGAACTAACGTCCTGTTATGATCCATGCAGGACATGGATCAATGCGTGTTGGAACTGTCATTGTTAAGCCTGATCTGAGCGACCCGAGTCTGTCGGGCTGCTGGTGGGTCGATGATGCCGGACGGTTTATCAGGCACGGGTGTGTCGAGGCCTGTCGGTCAGCAAGGCTTCGTGCTTTCGATTACCTCGGCATGGTCGAAATCATTGCGGCATCCGGATCAATGACGGTGCGCTGGGCGGTTCGTCATGCTGCCCCGGCCGCGATGATGACGGCGGCGCATTTCCTGGCATCCCGTGCGCCCGGCACAGGTATCATTCTCGAGTATCGCTGGGGCGCCTGGAGCCGGGAAATATTCTCGACAGCCGTGAAAGCTGAAATGAATGCCCAGGCTCGGGCATTGGCCCGGATGACGTCCATCGGACGCTATCGGCATACCCGTCCCTATATCGGCACCCAGCAAGCCGCATACGATCCGGATCGTGTTTTGCATGAAGGCGGTCTGCTGGCGTCAGCGTTCCGGGCCTGGGAGAAATCCGGGAAGGCATATGCAACCGGTGACAGTGAAGCGCTGGGCCAACTGGCACCGTATACCCTCACGTTCCGTGAAATTCGCGGTGGTATGGAATTCGCATTCGACCATATCGGTGACTCAGCCAGTGCGGTCCAGATCTTTGGCCAGGACTGGGCACGGTCGGCGCTGGGACGGCGCTGTGACCGCTCACAGCCGGATTTCGAGTATGACGAACGGGTCTGTGCCACCTATCGGCATGTCAGTGATAGCCGCCAGCCGGTATATGATCATATCCGTGCGGTGATCCGCCGCGTCGGGGATGAGCCGATCTGGGTGCCGTATCGCAGATTGGTGTTGCCCATGCGTGACCGTTTCGGGGTGCCGGTTGTGGCTTCCGTCTGTGAGGTATCTCAGGATATCGGCATACCCTTCATGGCGTGATCAGGATCGTCTGCAGGTCGTCCGAATCATTCCAGATGATCCACTCCCTGAGCGTTTCCATGCCCGGTCGGGTCCAGATCATGCCGTCCGGCTGCATGTTCCTGTAGCCGTAGCGTGCCGCCACACCCTTGGTGACGATGCCCGGCTGCGCCAGGCCGAACAGATAATCCGGCGCCCATTTCAGGACCACCAGCATCATCAGCAATTTCGAGACGGGGCCGCTCAACATCCGGCCGCGATACGAAGGCGCAAGCCAGAGCTCACCGTGATAGGCGATGCGGCCGCTCATCTTTGTCGCCGCCGGGGCATCAACCCGGCAGGTCTCGCCCGCGCCGGCATGCCGCGCCGGATCGGCATAGAACGCCCGCAGGTCATGGTGCAGATCGGCAAGGGTTGCCCCCTGACAGACATAGATGCGGGCACACTGTGTCATGACGATCTCCCCGAAACGATCGACACCGGTCATCCAGAACGCGTCGTCCGCATTGAGCGGTGACACGGCAGGATCGAAATTCGGCATCAACGGTTGCTTCTGAAGCCCCTGATGCAGGTCTTTGAAAACCTTGAAATCATGCCCGGTCTCAAGCTTCATCCCATGGCCCGCCAGAATATGTTCGTAAATATCTATGGTGTTCAGGGTAGCTGTCTCTGTCCCGTCATGCCATCCGCTTATCTGATCCCTAATCGTCAATTTCCCCTCCGGTCCTTGCATAGCTTTGTGTGAAGCGACGCGGCGCCGCTGTTTCGGCTTATGCGAGGACCAGGAGATAAATTCATGGATGGGGTATTGTTAAAGAATGTCGGCGGACAGCTGCACTATGGATGTCAGGGGATCGACCGCCTTTATGCGCGTATCTGGGGCGACAGCATTCATTTCGGGGTCTATGAAACCCCGACCACGCCACTGGAATCCGCGGTGGTGGAAACCAAGCGCCAGATGGCGCTCCGGGCAGGATTGCGTTCCGGCCAGCATGTTCTGGAAGCGGCCAGCGGCTGGGGGGCGACAGCACGGTTTCTGGTGCGTGAACAGGGGGTGCTCGTGACCGCCACCAATATCGACCCGGATCATCTGGCGGCGTGCCGGGCACTGGTGAAGATGTCGGGGCTTGAGAATCGGATCGAGTGCGCCCCGGCAGACTTTCAGTCTTTACCGTTTGCGGATAACAGCTTCGATGTCTGGTGGTGTCAGGAAGCGACGGTGCATGCCGGGAACAAACCTGCAGTGTTCGCGGAAGCTCTGCGTGTGCTTCGGCCCGGCGGGCGGATCGTCTTCAGTGATCAGACCACGAACCGTCGGCGATGTACGCCTTCGGTGCGCGACAGACTCTGTGCCCGGCACGGCTCGGACGATCTGTATGACGCAGAGGATTTCTCGAACCTGCTGTGGCGAACAGGATTCCGGCATATCCGAAGCTGGGACTGGTCGATACAGATGGCCCGGCACTTCGCCAATCTGACCGGGCGGATGACCGCGACCATGGACGTTCTCAGAATGGACTTTCCGGCAGAGATGCTGGCGGACAATTTCGCGCTGTGGACGCTGGGCCGGGAACTGGCGGAAAGCGGGGCCATCGGCTGGCATGGGTTTGTCGCCCGCAAGCCGGGCGCGGATATATAAGCCCGCAAGCCGGGCGCGGATATATAAGCCCGCAAGCCGGGCGCGGATATATAAGCCCGCAAGCCGGGCGGAGACAGATAACCGGTGAGAGGGTATCAGAAGATCAGGCGTAGGCGCCGGTAATGGCGTCCTGGTGTTCCGGGTCGGCATGGACCGACCATTCAACGCGTTCTGCATAAACGCGAAAAACAGCCGTGGCGAGGGTACAGCCGTAATCATCACCGCCGTCTCCGGGGCGGCGCAGCACGCTTTCGCCGCCGGGGCCGCTGCGCTGAAACAGGATGTTTTCCGCCTGTTTCGGATCACCGCCCTGGGCCAGATAGCCGTCGACGGCTTGCTGGCGGTAATCGGACGAGGCGGTGACGGTCTGGTTCATTTTGGAAAAGTGCGAATCCAGCAGATGATTGGCGTGACCGGCCGCGGTATCGACGGTTCTGATCACACTGGCCGAGGCCGGTGCTTCGATCGACATTGGTGATTCGATACCTTGCATGGCAATGGCGTGGTGAAAGCCGGACGCCCGGTCCGGCCGGCGCAGGTGTGCGATCACGCCGGGGATGCTGTCGGCTTCAAGAACGGCGCGGCAAATAAAATGGCGCGGGATGCCGGGTTTCAGGTCATCGGCGCGGACGTTGTTGATGGTCTGCACCAGCCCGGCATCTGTCACGGCGACGCTGTGTCCGGCGAGCATGCCGGGATACAGATAGCTTTCAAATGCCGGCGCATCATCGGGCCGGGCGCGTAGCCAGTAACGGTGCTCCATGAAGTCACCCGACCCGTCCTCGTTATGGGCGATGACAGCGGGGACGTCATTCGCGAAGTCACCTGCCGAGATCACGGTCGTGCAGGCGTCGCTCATGGCGTCGAGACGGGCCGATGCGGTTTCGGGGGAGAAGCGCAGATCGCCGCGGCAGTTCCACAGAAACAGGGTCTCGGTGTCGGTGCCGATGGCTTCGGCCATGGCTTCTAGCTCACGCATGTGGCGGGGGTAGGCCTGCGTTGCTGCGCTTTTGAGCGCCTTCAGATAATCGCTGCCCGCGAAATGCTTTTGGGTCGCCTTGAACTCGGCATTCCGCATCACCGCATCCTTGAACGATGCGCTGACGGCGGTCCCGATGGCATGACCGAGGTCGGCGGGTGAGCCGGATGCTTCGATGATTTTGATGTCGCGGCTCATGAACGGATCACAGAAAGCGTTCGATATAGCGATGGAAGGCGCCGACGCGGCTGGGGTGCTGGCGGAAATCGCGCAGTATCTGTCCGCAGGTTTCCTTGGATTTGGTTTCCTGCAGCTTGGCACCGCGGACCTGCGCCGCTTTGAAAGCCTTGAGAGCCTTGGCCGCGTCCTGATCGTTCACGGTGACGTAGTTGAACATCCGCTGGATTTTCGATGTCAGGGGGGCCACGTCCTCGCCGCAACCCTCGGCACGGCCGGTCAGGGTGCCGAACGCACCGGCAGCCTTCATGGCATCGGCGAGCGGCACCACCGGCTTCGCCGAGACGGGCAGGGCGCGCATGGTTTTGAAACGGGGATCGGCATGAATGATTTCGGCCTGGGCCGGATTGCAGGTGTCGGTCAGGGTGTTGCAGACGGAAATACGGGCAAAGTAGGCGGCCCACTGTTCGCCGGTGCGTGGCGAGTTGGCGGGGCTGCCGGGATCGTCCTTATGACCCTGCCAGATCCGGCGCACGGTATAGGTATAAAAATCACCGATGTAGACGGTGCCCATGGCGTACAAGGCCGTGCCGGGGGGCGTGTCCTTGATGGTCGAACACTGGGCCGTAAAGGATGCCTTGGTGCCGATGGCCGCCTTGGTGCGTTCAATCTTTGAGATTGTCGGCTTGGCGCACTTGGCGGTCATGTCCTTGGACACCTCACGTGCGGCAAGCTGGGCGACGCGGTCTTTCTGGTTCTCCGAGCGGATGATGACGATCCGCTCGACCACACCGCCTTCGATGAGGAAGTTCCGGCGCCATTCCCGGCGCAGACCCTTCTCGGTTTTTTCCGGTGCGCCACCGGTCCAGTTGGGCGGTGGCGGGGCGACAAGAACTTCGCCGTTGAACGCGGACTGCGCGGCGGCAGGCCCCGTCAGGCAGGTCAGGGCAGCTAGAACCGGAAGCCATGAGAGAAATGATTTCATCACTCACTTATACGCGTCCCGGACGCTGATGAGAAGGGGAAGCACACAAGCCCTGACGTCCCGGCATAAAAAAAAGAGAGGCCCGAAAGCCTCTCTCTTAGATCGTTTTCTGATCGGACACACAAGCGGGTCAGTGCAGCCTGTCCGGCAGTTGCTTGATGGCATCGTCGATCAGGGAATTGGCCTTGCTTGTGCTCAGGCTGTCCGCCAGCACCTGCTGGGTGGCAGCAAGGGCGACGTCGACGGCACGGGCGCGAACCTGATCGATGGCCTGCTGCTCGGCCATCTGTATACGGTCCATAGCCAGTTTTTCGCGGCGTTCCAGCGAAGCCTTGATCCGTGCACGGCCTTCACGGTCCATGCGCTCGGCTTCCTGTTTGGCGTGCTGGATGATCGCCTCGGCCTCGCCGGCGGCGTCACGCTGCTTGCGCTGATACTGGGCCAGCAGGTCCTGCGCTTCGTTGCGCAGCCGTTCGGCTTCATCCAGCTCTTTCTTGATCTTCTCGGCGCGGTCGTCGAGCGCCTTGGTCGCCATCTTCGACACCGGCTTGGTGACGAGGAGTACGAAGACGATCAGTGCAACGGCTACCCAAAAAGTGGGATCATGTAGCATCTCGATCTCCCTCAGGCCTTGCCGCCGAGGACGCCGTCAACAGCGCCTTCGATCTTGTTGCCCGCAGGCGCTTCACCGGTCAGCTTTTCAACCGCATCGGCGGCCACGTCGATGGCCACGTCGCGAACGCTTTCCATTGCCTTTTCGACTTCAGCGGCGATGGCTTTCTCGCTTTCGGCGATCTTGGCATCGAGTTTTTGGCCGAGTTCGGCTTCTTCCTTCGCGGCGGCTTCCTGAAGCTGCTGCTGGATTTTCTGAATGTCGGCGTGCGCCGCGGCGCGCGCGTCGGCCAGGGACTTTTCGTAAGATGCAAGCGTGGCTTCCGCCTCGCGTTGCAGATCCTCGGCTTTTTTCAGATTGTCTTCCAGTCGCATCTGCCGGGTTTCCAGCGCGTCGGAGATCTTCGGTACCGCGATCTTCCACATGATGAAGAACATCGCGGCAAACGTGATCGCCAGCCAGACCAGCTGCGGTGCGAATGTGGTGACGTCTAACTGAGGCATGACATCCCCGCTTCAAGCGGCGGATTTCGCGGGGGACCGGAACACGTTCCGATACCCCCAGAAACCAGCCTTAAATCAACCGAACAGAATGACCAGCGCGATAACCAGCGCGAACAGCGCGATGGCTTCAACGAGCGCGAAGCCCAGCATCGTCATCGGGAAAACCGCGCCCTGAGCGGACGGGTTGCGGCCAACGGCCTGGATGAATGATGCGAAGATGTTACCGATACCGATACCGGAACCGATAACGCCGATAACGGCGAGGCCGGCACCGAGGAGCTTTGCAGCTTCAAGTTCCATGGGTCAGATCCTTTCTAGTTTAGTTCAATAGTTAAAAACGTTATCCGCGAACCTTAGTGAAGATGCAGTGCATCGTTCAGGTAAAGGCACGTCAGAATGGTGAACACGAACGCCTGAAGGAAGGCGATCACGAATTCGAGGCCCGTCAGCGCAACGACGAAGACGAACGGCAGCCAGCCCGCGGCGATACCCAGCGAGATGATGAAGCCGGCGAACACCTTCAGCAGCGTGTGACCGGCCAGCATGTTGGCGAACAGACGAACGCTCAGGCTGATCGGGCGCGACAGGTAGGAAATGATTTCAATGGGGACCAGCAGCGGCGCCATCACGATCGGCACGCCCGGCGGCATGAAGAAGGCCAGGAAGTGCAGCTTGTGCTTGGCAATGGCAATCAGGGTCACGCCGATGAAGATGAAGAACGCCATCGCAAAGGTGACGGCGATGTGGCTCGTAAAGGTGAACGAGTAGGGCATCATGCCCCACATGTTGCCGACCAGAACGAACATGAAGATCGTGAAGATGAACGGGAAATAGGGGCGGCCTTCGCTGCCCACTGTATCCTTGAGCATATTGGCGATGAACACGTAACTGAGTTCCGCCATGGACTGCCAGCGCCCCGGTATCAGCGCGCTTTTGCGCATGCCGCCGACCAGGAACAGGGTGACGGTCGCAACCGTGAGCACCATGAACAGTGATGAATTGGTGAAAGATGCGTCGATGCCCGCGATATTGATATCTACGAGCTTCTTGATCTCGAACTGTGCGAGTGGGGATTGTCCCTCAGCCACGTCGATCTGTCCCTTTCTCGGGCGTCGCGGGAGCTTCAGGCCCGGACGCGTCTTCTTTTTCTCTATAGCCCATGGTGTTACCCATACCAGAGGCCATGCGATATACGTTCATTACACCTGCGGCGAACCCCAGAACAATGAACACCACCATGACCCAAGGACGCGTACCCAGCCACTCGTCCAGGGCCCAGCCAATTGCCAGCCCCACGGCCACGGCGGAAACTAACTCGACAGACACCCGAAAAGCAAGCCCTAGAGCCGTCTGTGGCGGCCTATTTACGTTACTTTTCCACAGCCGCCGTGATTCCTCTGATTCCCGGGCTTTTTTAAGCTTCTGCCCGAAGCTGTCGAGGTCGTTCGGCGGCGGCCTGGTGTTGTCGTCATCGGATGTCATTGGTATCCCCCGAGGCGTTGATCCGCCTCAAAAACATGACCAAGCCACCCATGTCCGTCCCCAAGTCCCGGCTGTTGTAGCAAAATAACCCGGCCCCGCAAGCTTTGATTTCGTGGCTGCGGTCATTCCCCTCACCCGGCGCACTTCGCGCGCCACCCTCTCCCCAGGGAGAGGGATATTGCCGCGTGAGTCCCTTCTCCCTCGGGAGAAGGACAGGATGAGGGGGAATCCGGCGGCTGCTCAAGCCGTCTGTCTGATCTGCTCGGCTTTCTGAAGATCGACGGAGACCAGCTGCGAGACGCCGCGTTCCGACATGGTGACGCCATAGAGCCGGTCCATGCGGGCCATGGTCATGCGGTGGTGGGTGATGACCAGGAAGCGGGTGCTTTCCTGCTTCGACATATGTTCCAGCATGGCGCAGAAGCGGTCGACGTTGGCGTCATCCAGAGGGGCGTCGACCTCGTCGAGCACGCAGATCGGTGACGGATTCGTGAGAAACACCGCGAACAGCAGCGACAGCGCCGTCAGGGCCTGTTCACCCCCCGACAGAAGGGTCAGATTCTGCATCTTCTTACCGGGCGGGGAGGCCATGATTTCAAGGCCGGCATCCAGCGGATCGTCGGCTTCGGTCAGTTCCAGGTGCGCCTGACCGCCACCGAACAGCTTCTGGAACAGTTCCTGGAAGTGGCCGTTTACTTCCTCGAATGACTGCAACAGCCGCTGGCGGCCTTCACGGTTCAGTTCCGAGATTCCCCGGCGAAGCTTGTCGATGGCCTTGATCAGATCCTCGCGTTCGGTATTCAGGGTTTCGATCTGTTCTTCCAACTCGCGCATTTCCTGTTCGGCACGCAGGT
Source organism: Rhodospirillales bacterium (assembly GCA_965227245.1). Taxonomy (GTDB): domain Bacteria; phylum Pseudomonadota; class Alphaproteobacteria; order Rhodospirillales; family Casp-alpha2; genus UBA4479. Next base: position 2,116,979 of record OZ245728.1, read on the forward strand.
TCACCGGTCCCATGGTTTCGCGTTCGCGCTGCAGGCGTTCGACCTTGCGCTCGGTCTGTTCCAGATCGGGCAGGTCTTTCTCCGGGTCGAGGCCGGAGATTTCGAACAACTGATCAGGGCGGCATTCAAGTCGGTCGTCGACCCGCTCGGCAATCGCGTGACAGGTCTGCAGTGCCTGTTCGACGCTGCCTTCGGCGCGGACCCGGCTTTCCCGTGCCCGGGCCATATCGGCCTCGACCGTACGGAGCTTCTTGTCGGCTTCGGCGAGGCGCGTTTCCGCGGTCTGCAGCTTGTCGGCGGCATCGCGGCGGTTCTGCTCGGCTTTCTCTATTTCGCTGAGCAGCACCTGACGGCGCTCGTTGAGCGCAGCCGGTTTTGCCGCCAGTTCCTCGCGCACCGCTTCAAGTTCGGCCCGGCGCGCCGTCAGTTCTTCGAGGCGGGTGCCGGAGCCCTGCTTGCGGTCGGCCCAGGACTGGGTCTCGCGGCTGATGGCGTCCAGTCGCTGTGCGCGTTCGCGGGCCATGCGTTCGATCTCGTCATGGCGGGCGCGGCATTCCATCAGATGCGTACGCAGCCCCGCCAGTTCTTCGCGCAGGGTTTCGATCTGTGTGCGGTCGCCGTCGATGTCGGGTAGTGCAGCCAGTTCGCCGCGGGCTTCCTCAAGCTGTCCGCCGACTTCGGCAAGGTCGCTTTCCTGGGTCGTGATCTGTTCGCTGACGGCGGCCAGGCGCGAGCCGTGTGCCGCCATGCGTTCCTTGATCTTCGACAGGGCTTCGCGGATATCGGCGAGGGCTTTTTCGGTGTTGCGGACGCCGTCGCGGGCAGCCTGCACGGCTTCGGTTCGTTGCTGCACAAGTTCACGGGCTTGCTCAAAAGCCTTGTCGGCATCCGCCAGGCGCTGGTTGGCGCCGGTGGCATGGCCTTCAAGCTCACGGAGCCGATTGCGCTGCTCCAGACGGCGGGCGGCGGACGTGGTGGCGCCGGCGGCGATGGTGTAGCCGTCCCAGCGGACAAGGGCGCCGTCGCGGGTCACCAGACGCTGGCCGGGCCGCAACTGGGCGATCATCGCATCGGCACCGGCAAGGGTATCGACGACACCGATCTGGGCCAGACGGCGGGCCAGCGCGGCGGGGGCCTGAACCCACTGGCTGAGCGGCGTGGCACCGGCAGGCAGGTGCGGGGCGTCGGCGAGCGGCGGCAGGGCGCGCCAGTGAATGTCGGCGGCCTCGTCGATCGGGGCTTCGATTTCGTCCCCCAGCGCGGTGCCCAGTGCGATCTCGAACCCGGGTTCGACGGACACTGCATCGATCAGCGGCGGGAACATGTCGGGATCGCCGGTATCCAGAAGCTTGCTGAGCGCTTCGCGTTCGGCGGCCAGTTTGGTCGCGGCGTCACGGGCATCGTTGAGCGTGCCGCGCCGGGCTTCGCGTTCGGCTTCGGCGGTTTTCTGAGCTGTCTCGGCGGCTTCCAGAACTTCGTGAGCATCGCCGACGGCGCTTTCGGTGCGGGCAAGATCGGCCTCGGCATCGCTTAAAGCATCGGCTTCCGGTGCGTCGGCTTCGAGCCGGGCACGTTCGGCGGTCAATTCTTCGAGCCGTCCGCCGAGACGGGTCTGTCGCTGAGTCAGATCATCGAGCCGGCGCTGCAGCGAGCCGCGGCGTGCTTCGGTATCGGCAACACGCTGGGTCAGGCCGGACAACGCGGTTTCATGGGCATCCACGGCTTCACCGGCGGCGGCCAGTTCGTTGCCGGCGCGTTCGCGGTTTTCTTCCTCGCCCTCGCGGGCGGCGATGATGGCCGCATGTTCTTCGGACAGCCGGGCATGGGCCGCTTCGGCATCGGCGATCAGGGACTGTTCGCGGGTGGTGTCGGCGATGGTCTCTTCGATGCGGTGGCGGGTATCGGCGGCTTGCGCTTCGATCCGCTGTTCTTCCTCGTCGAGCCCGTCGCGGGCGATGATAAGGCGTTGCAGTGCGGCGCCACAGGCGGCTTCTGCGTCACGCAGTGCCGGAATGTCGGCGGCGGCTTCGGCCTGTTCGGTGCCGGCCTCGGCGACGATCACGCCGAGGCGGTTGACCTCGGCTTCGATCTCACTCAGATGTACGCGGAATTTATCGAGGTCTTTTTCCGCCGTGGTCCAGCGCAGATAGAACAGTGTCGCTTCGGCGGTGCGGATCAGGTCCGACAGGTTGCGGTAACGGGTCGCCTGGCGGGCCTGTTTCTTGAGCCCGTTCATCTGCGATTCCAGCGTGACGAGGATATCGTCCAGGCGTTCCAGGTTGGTTTCCGCACCCTTCAGCCGCAGTTCGGCTTCATGGCGGCGGGAATGCAAACCCCGGATTCCGGCGGCTTCTTCGAGCAGCAGGCGGCGTTCGGTCGGCTTGGCGGCGATTACCGCACCGATCTTGCCCTGGCTGACCAGCGCCGTGGAGCGTGAGCCGCTACCCTGATCGGCAAACAGCAGCTGCACATCGCGGGCGCGGACGTCGGCACCGTTGATCTTATACAATGAGCCCTTTTCACGTTCGATGCGCCGCGCGATCTCGAGATCGTCACCTTCGCCGAACTGCACCGGTGCGCCTTTCATGGCGTTGTCGAGGGTCAGCACCACTTCGGCGACATTGCGCGGCGGACGGCGATCGGTGCCCGAGAAGATGACGTCATCCATCTCGCCGCCCCGCATCTGCTTGGCCGAGGTCTCGCCCATGACCCATTTCAGGGCTTCGACAAGGTTCGACTTGCCGCAGCCGTTGGGGCCGACAACCCCGGTCAGACCGGCGTCAATATCCAGCGTCGTCGGTTCGACGAAGGATTTGAACCCGCTGAGGCGCAATTTCTTGAAATGCAGCACGCTCGTTAATGCTCCCAAAACCCGTCAGGGGATCGTGTGTCGGGGTCCCCGGCAAACGGCCTAAGACCCTGAGTATACCTCATATTATGTAAATATGGCGTCTTTTTGTCATATTTACACAACATATTGGGGGACTATAGGGGCCGGGAACAGCCCGAGTCGACTCATTTCAATAGCGGATTCGGGGTATTTCTGGGGATAAGTTCGGCCCTCGAAACGCCGAACCCGGCGCAAGGTGCCGCCCTCTCCCGCAGAAGAGGGCGTGGCCTTACTGTGCCGCTTTAAGCGCTTCGTCGATGGCGGCCTTGAGCTTGTCGACTTCCATCGCATGCTCAACCTTTTCACCGGCAACGAACACCGTCGGCGTGGAGTTGACGCCCATTTCCTTGTTGGCTTTGCGGGCTTTTTCCTGAATGCCGTTCATCAGCTCGGCATTGCGGATGCACTGATCAACGTCATTGGGACCGAGGCCGGCCATGCGCGCGACCATGGACAGAGCCTGCAGCGGGTTTTCGGCGCGGCCCCACTGTTGCTGGGTGTCGAAGAAGATATCGATCATGCCCTGATGACGTTCCGGGCCGGCGCAGCGGGCGATCATCGCCGCGGCAAGACCCGGCGAGTTGGTCGGGAAGTCGCGGAAGATGAACTTCACCTTCCCGGTGTCGATATATTCCTTTTTGATCACCGGATAGACGTTGGCGTGGAAATGTTGGCAGGCCGGGCACGAAAGCGAGGCATATTCGATGATTTCAACGGGCGCGTCAGCCTTGCCGGACACCAGTTCGGTCATCGCGGCCTCGGTATCGACGATCTTGGCCTGCGCATCCGGTGTGAAACCGAATGCGAGCGCGGCGGCGGCAAAACCCATCAGGGTACGGCGTGAAATCAGCATCTATCAGAACTCCATTCTTGAACAGTCGGATGATATGGTCATTTGTCGGCGGCGCGGCGGCGGGCCACATGCTCACCAAGCCGGGTCAGGGCGTCCTTCAACTCGTCATCGGCAACACCGGACAGGCTTTGTTCGATTTCGGCCATCCGTTCTGGCCGGATTTGCGGCAGCGGCGGGCGTTTGTCGGTTCGCTTTTTCGGCAGCGGACCGTGAATGATCTTGATGTCGCCGACGGCGCGGAATCCGAAGAAGCGGTTGATCCGCTCCAGCAGAACCGGCTGGAAGTGAATGACCTCGGTCGCCAGCGCCCCGTTTTCAAGGATCAGGTATAGTGTTCCCGGCTGGCTGCGGTCGCGCGGAAAGCGGATGCGGTCGGGCAGGCTGTGCGAACCGATCAGTTCACCGGCGATGCTCGGCCATTCATTGACGATGGCGGCATCGACGAAGCCGCGCTTGTCCAGCGCCTTGCGCGTCAGGCCGCTGATCATCCGGCCGAGCGGCTGCGAGCGCGCGCGCCGGGCGGCCTGAATGTTGGCGTTGGGTCCGTACTGGGACATGGCCGGAGTGGGTTCCTGTTGCCGTTGCGCGGTCATTCGGACGTCATATTCCGGGATCGTAGGGGTGTGGCCGGGGCGGGGCAAGAGGCGGTTGGCAAACTCGCGATCTTGTGTTCGCTTGCGTGCAGGCGCCCGCCGGGGACATGATGCCTGGGAAACAGATGACCGGAAAAAAACCTAAATCCAAAGCTGATCATAACAGCTCCCCCCTCAGCACTCCTGGCAGCATCCATGGCATTCGTGTGGCGCTCCTTCAGTGGTATGACGCGCACCGCCGCGATCTGCCGTGGCGGGCCAAGCCGGGTGAACGTCCCGATCCGTACCGGGTCTGGCTGTCGGAAATCATGCTGCAACAGACCACCGTGGCTACGGTCGGTCCGTATTTTGGCGAATTTATGGCACGCTGGCCGGATGTTTCATCTCTGGCCGCCGCCGATCAGGACGAGGTTCTGGTGGCGTGGCAGGGGCTCGGCTATTACGCCCGTGCCCGCAATCTTCTGAAGTGCGCCCGGGTGGTGGCGAACGACCATGACGGCGTGTTTCCGGATACGCTCGACGGCCTGCTGGCGCTGCCGGGGGTCGGCCCCTATACCGCGCGGGCCATCGCCGCGATTGCCTTCGATCTGCCGGAAATGCCGGTGGACGGCAATATCGAACGGGTCACGGCCCGGCTCTATAATATTGAAACGCCGCTGCCTGCGGGGAAGACGGAGATCGCCGCCATGGCCGCGCCGTTTGCCGATCCGTACCGGCCCGGTGATTTCGCCCAGGCGATGATGGATCTGGGCGCCACCGTGTGCACACCGACGTCGCCGAAATGCCTGCTTTGTCCGCTGGCCGATTTCTGCCGCGCCCGGGTCAAGGGCGATCCGGCACGGCTGCCGGTGCGCGCGCCGAAAGCCAAACGTCCGGAGCGGTGCTGCGTGATGTTCTGGATCGAAAACCCTGATGGGGACGTGCTGCTGCGCAAGAGGACGGAAAGCGGTCTGCTCGGCGGCATGACGGAACTGCCGTCGACACCGTGGCGCGAAGGCGGCTGGCCGGACGAGCGAGAGTTGACGGATCACCGGCCGCTGGACGCGGACTGGCATGATGTCCCTGGAGAGGCAGTGCACGTCTTTACCCATTTCCGCCTGACCATCCGGCTGCAACGCGCCACGGCGCGGCGCGGTGCGAATGCTGACGGTTTCTGGGTCCGGCCTGATGATTTCCCGGATCACGCCCTGCCGACGGTGATCAAGAAAGCGGTGAAGCTAATTAAAGACTGACCCCTCACCCGGCTCGCTTTGCTCGCCACCCTCTCCCCGAGGAGAGGCCAGGGGGAGCAATCTCGCTACGAGAGTTCCTTCTCCCTTGGGAGAAGGACAGGATGAGGGGATTAAGCCGACGTCACCGCACGCTTGAAGGCGTCGAGGTCTTCGTCGAGATTTTGGGCAATGAAACGGGTCAGGGCCTGCGCCTGCAGGATCGCCTGGCCGCGCTGGGGCAGACCGAGGACGCGGTCCAGCTCGATCAGGGTGTTGACCAGGCGCCGCAGACCATGATGTTCGGCCCAGGCCTGAAAGTCCTGTGTCTGGCGGTTCAGTTCCTGGATGTTGCCGGCAACGGCCAGCTCGCACATCCGCAGCGCCCGGGTTTCCGGCTCGGGCGTGTCGGTCATCAACGCCCCGAGAACACGCTCCGCACCGTCAGCGGCGACGAGGTCGTCGATGACGCGGCGATCAAGCATGTCCCAGGTGATGTCCATCGTTGTCGTCACTCGTCGTATTGCAGAAGGGAGTCGAACGGTACGCCGATCTTGTCACGGCCGCCTAGAAAAGTCAGTTCAATGATGCATGCCGCGCCGACGACCTTGGCGCCGACCTTGTCGAACAGGGCCATTGATGCGCCGAGTGTGCCGCCGGTTGCCAACAGGTCATCGAGTACCACCACCCGCTGCCCGGGGGCCACGGCATCGGCTTGAATCTGGATCGTGTCGGAGCCGTATTCGAGATCGTATTCGTGGCTGATGACCTCGCCCGGCAGTTTGCCAGCCTTGCGGATCATGCAGAAACCGAGCCCAAGCTTGGCCGCAAGGGGTGCTGCGACCAGAAAGCCGCGGGATTCTATCCCGGCGAGGACATCGGGCTGATAGGCGGAAACGATCCGGGCCAACCGTCCGAGCGCAACCTGCCAGGCATCGGGATGCGCCAGCAGGGTCGATATATCGTAGAAAAGGATGCCCGGTTTGGGAAAATCCGGCACGCCGCGAATATGTTCTTTAAGGTCCATCAACGTCTCCATGTTAGCGTGCGCATCCTAGCATGGCCGGGTCGGGGTGCAATCGCGGAGTGCCGCTTTCAATGGCCTTCTGCCGAGTGTTGCAAGGCTCCGGCAAACGTGGTTCGGTTTGAGATCACAACTCACAAGAATAAGGCCGGGAAGATGTCCTCCAGCACACATGTTTTTCACCGCGCACCGAAAACCGGAATGCCGACCGCCGTCGCGGGTGACGGCATTTATATCATCGACAGCAGCGGCAAGCGCTATCTGGATGGCTCGGGCGGCGCGGCGGTGTCCTGTCTCGGCCATTCCGACCAGGACGTGATCAACGCGATCAAGGGCCAGCTCGACCGGATCCCGTTTGCGCATACCGGTTTCTTTACTTCCGAACCCGCCGAGGAACTGGCCGATTATCTGGTTGCCCGCGCACCGCGTGACGCGCACCGCAGCATGCACGCCGCTTACTTCGTGTCCGGGGGCTCGGAAGCGGTCGAAGCGGCGCTGAAGATGGCACGGCAGTATCATTTGGAACGCGGCGAGCCTGCCCGGGGCCGTTATATCGCGCGGCGCCAGAGCTACCACGGCAATACCCTGGGCGCCCTTGCGGTCGGCGGCAATGTCTGGCGGCGAGAACCCTATGCACCGCTTCTGGTCGAGACATCGCTGATCGCGCCCTGCTATCCGTATCGCGATCAGGGCAGCGACGAGAGCGAGGAAGAATACGGGCTGCGCATCGCCAACGAGTTGGAAACCGAAATCCTTCGCCTCGGCCCCGAAAACGTCTCCGCATTCATCGCCGAAACCGTCGGCGGCGCCACCGCCGGCGTGCTGCCGCCGGTCAAAGGCTATTACAAGCGAATCCGCGAGATCTGCGATCAGTACGGCGTGGTGATGATCCTGGACGAAGTGATGAGCGGCATGGGACGGACCGGGTATCTGTTCGCCTGCGAAGAAGACGGCGTGGTCCCGGATATCGTCTGTATCGCCAAGGGACTCGGGGCCGGGTATCAGCCGATCGGTGCGACGATGGTTACAGACAAAATTTACAACGCCTTCATCGAAGGCTCCGGGTCTTTCCTGCACGGCCACACCTATATGGGCCACCCGGCCGCCTGTGCCGGGGCGCTGGCGGTGCAGAAAAAAATAGACAGTGAAAATCTGCTGGATGCGGTCAGGAAGCAGGGCGCGCTGCTGGTCGACAAACTGCATGAGCGCTTCGGCAATCATGCCCATGTCGGCGACATTCGCGGGCGCGGTCTGTTCATCGGGCTTGAGCTGGTCAAAGACCGAGCCGGCAAGTCAACTTTCGACCCGTCGCAGAAGCTGCATCTCAGGATCAAAAAGCATGCGTTCGAGGCGGGCCTGATCTGCTATCCCGGCGGCGGCACCAAAGACGGGGTGAACGGCGACCATGTGCTGATTGCACCGCCGTTTATCATCAATGATGCACAACTCGATGAACTCGTCGATAAACTGGCCGGCGCCGTCGAGACATCTCTCGGTGAAATAAAGCCCTGATTTGTGCGAATATCGGCATCGGCAGCGGTGTCTTGCGTGCTTTGAATGCTGTGCTACACTTTTTCCCATAAATGACAGACGGGATAAAAATGACCGCGTCAGGGAGACTGAAATCAGGGGGCGCCCCTGAGACATTAGACATTATGTTGCATGGTTTTCATAATATCATGAATCATGGTGTAGGGAGCGCCACAGACTTATCACACACGGAATTCGCTCGTTGGCCGACCCTTGCACTAGGTGTTGCGACGAACGATCGATCGGGCAAGATGTCTGGTCAGTTCAAGGACGATCAAAAGACCGTCCTGCATTCGGCATTTTCAGGCCGGGACAAAACCCGGCCGGGGGATGTCTTAATAGATTTGGAGAACTCAACTAAATCAAATCTCAAGGAGGAGTCACAATAATGCACTTCAAGAAAACCCTGGCGGTTAGCGCCGCCGTTATCGGTCTCTCGTTTGCCGCAGGCAGCGCAGATGCCGCCGGCAAGTTCATCTCCATCGGTACCGGTGGTGTCACCGGTGTGTACTACCCGACCGGTGGTGCGATCTGCCGTCTGGTGAACAAGAGCCGCAAGGAACACGGTATCCGTTGCTCGGTGGAATCCACCGGCGGCTCCGTCTACAACATCAACACCATTCGCGCCGGCGAACTGGACATGGGCGTTGCCCAGTCCGATTGGCAGTATCATGCCTATAACGGCACCTCGAAGTTCGAAGATCAGGGCCCGTTCAAAGAGCTGCGCGCCGTGTTTTCCGTTCACGCCGAGCCGGTGACCATCGTCGCCCGCAAGGACGCGAACATCAAACAGGTCATGGACCTCAAGGGCAAACGCGTGAACATTGGCAACCCGGGTTCGGGGACCCGCGCCTCCTGGGAAGTCATGGCCGAAGCGCTCGGCATGGGTTCCGACGCACTGGCGCTCGCCACCGAGTTCAAGTCGTCCGAACAGTCGCAGGCACTGTGCGACAACAAGATCGACGCGTTCTTCTTCCTGGTCGGTCACCCGTCGGGTTCGATCAAGGAAGCGACGACTTCGTGTGAAGCGAACATGGTTGCCGTTGACGGCCCGGCTATCAGCAAGCTGGTCGCCGACAACTCGTTCTATCGTACGGCGACGATCCCCGGTGGCATGTACACCGGCACCGACTCCGACACCCCAACCTACGGTGTCGGCGCAACGTTCGTGAGCTCGACCAAGACCCCGGACGACACCGTCTATGCCGTGGTCAAGGCCGTGTTTGAAAACTTCGACACGTTCACCAAGCTGCATCCGGCATTTGCCAACCTCAAAAAAGAGGAAATGGTGAAGGACGCACTTTCCGCACCGCTGCATGGCGGCGCTGCCAAGTACTACAAGGAAGCCGGCCTGGTTAAGTAAGCCGGTTATCGGGGGCGGACTTCGGTCCGCCCCCGATCCTTTTTGGACATTTAATAAATAACGCCGGCCAACCGGCGCATTAAGTCGAAAACAGAGCGGCAATTATCGCTGCAACGGGTTTTTTCAGGGGTGCTTACAAAGTCGGCATATGACCGGCCGGGGCGAGAAGGAAAACAGACATGAGTGAGAAAACGGCTCCCGAGAACAAGCTGTCAGAGATTGATCTCGACGAACTTGTCGCGTCATCGGATACCGGCGGGCGTAACCCCGTAGGCGGTGTCGGGAAGTTCCTGACCATCGTCGCCATCGCCTGGTCGGTCTATCAACTGTGGATCGCATCGCCGTTGCCGTTCATGTTTGCGGATATCATTCCGATTCCCAACAACTCTCACACCCGTCCGACGCACCTCAGCTTCGCCATCTTCCTGGCCTTTATGGCCTATCCGGCGTTCAAGAATTCCCCCAGGGACCGCATCCCCGTCATAGACTGGGTGCTGGCCATTGTAGGCACATGCTGTGCGGCCTATCTCGCAGTCTTCGCGACATCACTGGCCGACCGCCCGGGTCTGCCCAACACCGCCGATCTGACGGTTTCGGCGATCGGCCTGGTGTGTCTGCTCGAAGCCACCCGTCGTGCTCTCGGCCCGCCGCTGATGATCGTCGCGATGGTTTTCGCGTCCTATATTTTCTTCGGTGAATACGCGCCGAGCATTATTGCCTGGCAGGGTGCCTCGTTTAACAAGGCGATGTCGCACCTGTGGATCACTCAGGAAGGCGTCTTCGGGATTGCGCTTGGCGTGTCGACCAGCTTCGTCTTCCTGTTTGTGCTGTTCGGCGCACTGCTGGACAAGGCCGGTGCCGGGAACTACTTCATCAAGGTCGCGTTCGCGGCGCTGGGGCACCTGCGCGGCGGCCCGGCCAAGGCGGCCGTGCTGGCTTCGGCCATGACCGGCCTGATTTCCGGCTCGTCCATCGCCAACGTGGTTACGACCGGGACCTTCACCATTCCGCTGATGAAACGGGTCGGGTTCACGGCTGAAAAGGCCGGCTCGGTCGAGGTCGCGTCCTCGGTCAACGGTCAGATCATGCCGCCGGTGATGGGCGCGGCTGCGTTCCTGATGGTTGAATATGTCGGCATCTCGTATCAGGACGTCGTCAAGCACGCCTTCCTGCCGGCGGTCATTTCCTACATCGCGCTGTTCTATCTGGTCGATCTCGAAGCCGCCAAGAACGGCATGAAGGGTCTGCCCAAATCCGGGCCGCTGCGCTCCGCCATGCAGAAGGTCAACGGCTTCCTGATCGGTATTGCCGTGACCGCCGTGCTGGCCGCGATCACCTATTACGGGATCGGCTGGATGAAGGGTGTATTCGGCGATAACGCCGGATGGGCGCTGACGGTCATTCTGATTGCAGTCTATGTCCTGCTGATCCGCTTTGCGGCGCAATATCCGGATCTGGAACTGGATGATCCAAATGCCGAAGTCGTGGAACTGCCCGAAATGGGCCCGACCGCGAAAACCGGTTTCCACTATCTTTTGCCGATCGTGGTGCTGGTCTGGTTCCTGATGATCGAGCGCAAATCGCCCGGTCTGTCGGCGTTCTGGGCCACGGCGCTGCTGATCTTCCAGGTGCTGACGCAGAAGCCGCTGAAAGCGTTCTTCCGCGGCGAAAGCGATTACGTTGCGGCTTTCAAGTCCGGCGTTGCCGATCTTCTGATGGGGATGGCAGACGGTGCGCGCAACATGATCGGGATCGGTGTCGCCACCGCGACCGCCGGGATCATCGTCGGTGCGGTGTCGCTGACCGGGATCGGTCAGGTCATGGCCGAACTAGTCGAATTCCTCTCCGGCGGTCATCTGATGGTGATGCTGGTGCTGGTGGCGGTCATCAGCCTGATCCTCGGCATGGGTCTGCCGACGACGGCCAACTACATCGTCGTGTCGTCCCTGATGGCCGGCGTCGTGGTGCAACTGGGTGCGCAGGAAGGCCTGATCGTGCCGCTGATCGCGGTGCACCTGTTCGTGTTCTACTTCGGCATCATGGCCGACGTGACCCCACCCGTGGGGCTGGCGTCATTCGCGGCGGCGGCGGTCTCGGGCGGGGATCCGCTGAAGACCGGGTTCGTTGCATTCTTCTACAGCCTTCGAACCGTGATGCTGCCGTTCCTGTTCATCTTCAACACCGATCTGCTTCTGATTGATGTCGGATGGGTCGACGGGATCATCGTCTTTATCGTGGCCACGGCGGCGATGCTGGTGTTCGCGGCGGGAACGCAGGGATATTTCTTCGCCCGCTCGAAGATGTATGAATCGGTCCTGTTGATCCTGATCGCGTTCACCCTGTTCCGGCCCGGATTCTGGCTGGATATGGTCTGGCCGCCGTATCAACAGGTAGATGCGACGAAGATCGAACAACTGGCTGCCGACATGCAGTCGGGGGCGGATATCCGGGTCAAGGTCGGCGGTGAAGACCTTGCAACCGGTCAGCGCGTCGAGAAGTTCGTGGTCCTGCCGCTTGGTGAGCAGATGGCGGACGGCCACGAACGGCTACTGTCCAACGCCGGCCTCGGGCTCGAGGAACGCGATGGCAAGATGATCGTCGCCGATGTCGGTTTCGGCAGCCCGGCGGAGAAGGCGAAGATCGACTTCGACTGGGAGGTCATGATCGTCGAACTTCCGTCCGACCGCCTGCCGAAGGAAGTGTTCTGGATCCCGGCCCTGACGTTGCTGGGCCTGATCATCGTGATGCAGCGCAGGCGCGGTAAACAGCCCGGCGAAGCATGATCATCGGTACGGATTAAACGGAAACGCCGCTCCTCCGGGGGCGGCGTTTTTCGTTTAGCGGTACGTCCCCATCCTTCGAGACCCGGCTCAGCCGCTCCTCGGGATGGGCGGAAAACCCCTAACGTGGCCGGACCAGGTCTTCCCACACAGACTGGCCTTTGACGTACTGGCGCCAGGATCGGCGAATCCGCGAAAAGGGGCGGTTGGATTTCTGCAATTCCTGGGTGATTTCATCCCAGGCCGCACGCATGGCATCCGTGACCTCGCCCGGCCACGGCTGCACGTCCGCCCCCGATTTGATGATTTCTTTCAGGGCATCGAACTGCAGGGCCTCGCCGCTGGCTATGGCATGGCGGATGTTGTCGCTGCAGGCCGTCGCCAGTTGCGCCCGCTGCACCTCGCTGAGGGCGGCCCACCTGTCCTTTGCCATCAACATGACAAACACCTTGGCCGGCGTACGCCAGCCCGGCACATAGTAGGTCCAGCCGCTGCGCTGTGCGCCCAGGGCGAGATCGACATGCGGTGCGGATAACTGCGCACCGTCGAGCAGCCCGGACTCCATGGCGATCAGGGTTTCAGCATAGGAGAAATCCACGACCTCCGCGCCCAGGTGTCTGAACATGTCACCTGCCGGGCCGCTGGCCCGGATACGCATGCCTTTGAAATCCTGTGCCGTTTTCAGCGGCTTCCTGAACCAGCCCCCGGCGGCATGGGGGATGATCCCGCAGGGAACCCCGCCGAGGCCCATTTCATTAAGACGCCCGTCTAGCAGTTCCCGCCCGCCGCCGGCCGTCATCCAGCCCAGATATGCCGGGACCGATGCGCCGAAGGGCGGCCCGGCGATCAGCGACAAGGAGGGGTCGCGGCTGGCGAGCACATCCATGTCGGTGAAATAGGCATCGATGGCACCGGAAATCACCGCGTCCACGGCCTCGGCATCCGATACCAGTGCGCCCGGCGGGTTGAACCGGACATCGAGCGTGCCGTCGGAAATCCGCCACACGGTGGTTTCCAGGCGCCGTGCCAATGTCCCGTGCCCGGCCAGAGTTTCACCATAGGCGCTGGCCATGTTGATACGATGCACGTTTGCCTTGGCCTGTTTTTGGTCCGTCCCGGCGGCCGGTGCGGCATCCTCTGCCGTGGCAGCAACGTCTTCGGGGGCGGGTTTCGGCGCCGCTGCCGGCGTTTCGGTGAGGCCGATTTCCTGCTTCACGTTGTGCGCAAGACGGGGCGCAATGACCGTGGTGCCGAAGACGATCCCGGCGACAATGCCGATGATCAGGCCGATGACGGCGTTACGCATGTGTCCTCCATGAGAACTTGTCGGTCTTTAGTCCGGGCGGATCAGCCGCGCCGGTTTCGCCATCGATAGCACCGATTGGGGGGGGACTTCCAGCCTTGCGCAAGAAGATCGGGTGCGTTGCGACCCTAAAGCGTATCGAGCGGCAGTTTCAGATAACGGGTGCCGTTGTCTTCGGGGTCCGGCAGCCGGCCGGCCTGGATGTTGACCTGCACGCTGGGCAGGATCAGCACCGGCATCGACAGGGTCGCATCTTTTTCCGACCGCATTTTCGCGTACGCTGCGGCATCTTTTGCCGCCTGCAGATGGATGTTGGCGGTGCGCTGCTCGGCAACAGTGTTGCAGACCACCAGATCGCGTCCCCCCGGCTGGTAATCGTGACAGAGAAACAGCCGTGTCGTGTCGGGCAGCGAGAGGATTTTCTGTATCGACCCATAGAGAATTTCACCGTCGCCACCCGGAAAATCGCAACGTGCGCTGCCGTAATCGGGGGCGAACAGGGTGTCGCCGATAAATGCCGCGTCACCGAACACGTATGTCCCGCACGCCGGGGTATGGCCCGGCGTGAACATCATGTGCCCGGCAAGCTCACCGATGCGGATGTCCTCGCCGTCGGCAAAAAGGTGATCGAATTGGCTGCCGTCTACCGGAACGCCGGGCAGGTTGAAGACATCGCTGAAGGTCTGCTGCACGACGGCGACATTCGCCCCGATGCCGACGCGGACATCGGTTTTATTCCGGATGTAATCGGCACCGCTCAGGTGATCGGCGTGGACATGGGTCTCAAGCACCCAGACCAGCGTCAGTCCGCGTTCGGTAATCCTGTCCAGCGCACGGTCCACGGAACGGGTCGATGTGCGTCCCGATTTCGGATCGAAATCCAGTACCGGATCGATCAGTGCGCAGGCCTGCGTGGCCGGATCGGTGACAAGGTGGGTGAGGGTGTAGGTATCCGGATCGAAAAAACTTTCGACGTCGGTCCGGGGGATGATGTCTGCGTGCGTGTCCATGGATGCAGTTTAACAGTGCCCGCCCAAAAGCACAGCATTTATATGTGGTATGTTGGGTGGCTTTGCGGCTGGACCCGCCAGCCGTTCAGGGGTTTTGTTCAGGTCCGGATCTGACTTCCGGTTTATTTTCTGTCTGCCATGGACGGAGCGGATTTTTCGGACCAAGATTGGGGCAGACGGAATTTCAGATTAAGACACCGACAAGGACCGATTGCGTGTTTATGACTTTCAGAACCCCTTTTCTGAAGACCATCCGATTTGCGGTGGTTTCTATCTTCACGGCTCTCCTGTGCATCGCACCCGCCACTATCGAGGCTCAGGACGACGCGGTCATCCTGACCGTTGACGGTAAGATCGATCACGGCGGCGATGACGGCAAGGCACGGTTCACCCTGGCGGAACTGAAGGCCATTGGCGTGACGACGTACAAGACGTCCAGTCACTGGACCGACGGGGTGATGACATATGAAGGTGTGCTGGTACGCAGTCTAATGGAGAAGCTTGGCGCCAGGGGCACGACGGTGACCGCCAGGGCCATTGATGAATACTTCAGCGAAATCCCGATGCAGGATTTCATGGATTATGACGTCATTCTTGCGTTTGCCATGAACGGCAAACCTCTCAGCCGCCGCGACAAGGGGCCCTTGTGGGTGGTTTATCCATGGGATGCGCATGAGGGGCTGAAGCATGGTCCGAAAACGGTTCATGCAGTCTGGCAACTGGAGCGGATGACTATTCACTGATGCGCGCTTCTCATTTTTCCGTCCGCGCGCTGCTGTTTGCCATCATCATTGCCTTCAGTGCGAGTTCATTTTTCGGACTTTATCAGCTGCGGACGCTGCAGGTGGAAATCCGTAACGACTCGACGACGGATGGCATCTGGACGCTGAGCCAGGGGGACATTCGCCTGCTGGCATTCCTTGACCGCCTGCAGACATATATCATCAGCCCGGATGCGGAAACGGCAGATGCGGTCAAAAGGGAATTTGATACGTTCTGGAGCCGTCTCCATGTCCTGAAGCGCGGACAGGTGCGCCTGATCGCCGAAGCCGACCCGGCGTATGACAAGCTTATCGCCGGATATACCGAGGTGCTGGAGCAGTCGGAACCGCAGATTGTCTCGCTGACGCCTGAAAGTGCGGCCGAGGTTTATGAGCGCGTCAAGGAATTCAGACAGCCGTACAGGACGCTGCTTGTCCGCGCTCTGGACCGGATGACTTACGCCAAGGCCGAATCCAACGCGCATGTGCAGCAGTGGCTGTTCTTTGTCGCCGTGTCGCTGATCGTCGTGCTGATTTCGGGCGGGGTCAGCATCGTCATGCTGTACATCGAAAACCGCCGGGCGACGCGGGAGATGTATCAGCGCGCCATGGCCGAAACCCAGCTGCGCACTGCCAAGGTCGAAGCGGAACGCGGCAATCATGCCAAATCGTCGTTCCTCGCCAATATGAGCCATGAGTTGCGAACGCCGCTGAATGCCGTCATCGGTTTTTCGGAACTGATCAAGTTGCAGAACGGCAATGCCGCCGATCGGTCCAAGATCGATGACTATGCCAACGACATCCACAATTCGGGCAACTATCTGCTGGATCTGATTTCGGACATTCTGGATCTTTCGGCGATTGAAGCCGGTAAGATGACCCTTCACGAAAGCCGTTTCGAACTGGCCGGGCTGCTGCGTTCCGGGGCCGGCGATTTTGAACGAGCTCTGACCGGTGCACATCCCCAATTACGTATCGAGATACCCGACATCAATATACCCTTTCTCGGGGATCGCCGCCGGATCATCCAGATCATGACGAACCTGCTGTCCAATTCGGTCAAGTTCACGCCAGAAAGCGGGACGGTGACACTGAATCTGGTGAAGAACCGCGATGGTAGCGTCGTCATGTCGGTCACGGATACGGGTGTCGGCATACCCAAATGCAAACAGGACCTGGTGTTCCAGCCGTTTCAGCAGATATCGGACGATGCCGCGACGACACACAAGGGCAGCGGGCTTGGCCTCGGGATCGTCCGTCAGCTGGCGGACCTGCATCAGGCGGTGGTCAGACTGGAGAGCACGCCGGGCCAGGGGACGCGCGTCGACGTTCGCTTTCCGTCAACGCGCTGCATGGACACGATGGAGGCCTGAGCACCCCCGATGCCCGCTCAGGACGGCAGGGTAATAATCGCCCTGGTGCCGACCCCGATCGTGCTTTCGAGCTTTATGGCACCACCGTTCAATTCAAGAAGCCGTTTGACCAGCGGCAAACCGAGCCCGGTCCCGCCCTCGTTGGATGTTTTGACGTCTGCGGCACGCTCGAATTTCTCGAACACGCGGGTTAAATCCTCTGCATCGATGCCGATACCGGTATCGCTGAGTTCGATTTTGACAAGTCCGTCCGGCTCCCTGCCGACTTCGATGCTGATAGTTCCATTCTCGTCCGTGTATTTTACCGAGTTGGAAAGCAGGTTGATGATAATCTGACTCAGATGTTTGGGGTCCACGTGTGCCATGATCGATTCCGGCTCGATCGTATAGTGCATCGCCACACCCTTGTTCAGGGCAACGCCCTGTATCATGTCCATGCATTTACGGATTGCTGGGCCGAGGTTCACCCTTTCTTTCGCTGCCACTTCGTGACCGGATTCGATCCGTGAGAGATCAAGAACGGAGGTGATGATCGACAGCAGATGAATACTCGCTTTATGAATATCCTCGATGATCCTTTGGCGCTTGTCGAAATCGAATACGTTTGCGGCCTCGGATGTCAGAAGTTCCGAATAGCCGATAATGCCGTTCAACGGGGTTCTCAATTCATGGCTCATGTTGGCGAGGAATGAAGACTTGGCCCGGCTTGCCCTCTCTGCCCTGTCTCGTTCGGCAATGATGGCGTTCTCGGCATCGACAAGCCGGGTAATATCCTGTCCCGTGCCACGGTAACCGGCGAATTTCCCGTCCATATCGAACACCGGTTTTCCCCGAATGCTGATGTGGACGATCGATCCGTCGTCTGTGGCGTGCTGGAATTTGAAATCCTGGAAAGGCTGGTGCGCTTGCAGAATCGCTTCATGGGCCTGCAGTTTCTGCTCGGACACCCCCAGTATGCCGGTTTCGCGGCGAGTTTTCCCGATGTAGTTCCGGGTGACCCGATTGATGACGTCGTTGGTCGCGGAAACGAAGCAAAAACGCAGATCCTGATCCTGTTCCCAGAACCAGTCTGCCGAAACTTCCGCGAAATCCTTGAATCGGTTCTCGCTTTCCAGCAAGTCCCGGGTGCGGTCGCGGACCCGCTGTTCCAGCTGAGACTGCGTTTGGCGCAGCTCTTCTTCGACCTGTTTTCTTTGCTTGATCTCTAAAAGAAGCTCTTCGTTCGCCTTGCGTAATTGTTGGGGAGACGGCAAGGCCAGCGCCTTCGGGATAATCGGCCAGATCATCACGGCGGTCATGATCGATACGATGGCCGTCAAGGCCTTCAGGACCCCGTGAATGCCATACAACGGATACCACAGGATCACGATGCCGAAGGCGTGTGTCGCGCCGCAGAACAGGATGAATGCGGCAAACAGACCGAACAGTTTTGAATATTCAAGATCCTTGCGCCGTCTGACGAAGTAGATCAGGGCGACCGGTATGGTCGAATAGGCCAGAAAAATGCCGAGATCGGACGCAACGTGCAGGGCAACCAGATCCGGCCGCCAGGCCAGACACACGCCGTGCGGCATGAATGAAGCCGCATCGAAAAGATATTTCAGGACATCTTCGGTAACATTCGTCATGAGTGATCGCCCTATCCGAATTCCACCAATACATCCGGTTTTCTGCCGAAAAGCGGGTATGCTGTAAGGACGGGCCTGCACTCAAAAACGGGTCGTTTTTTTTATTAACGAAACACTATCTCATCGGCGGATACAATGAAACCTTCAGGGTTACGATTGTTTCATTTATTAACCTATGGTAGAGCGCAGTATGGCGATACCCTTGCCCTGACTTGTGCACGGGTGGGCGTGAGCGGGGAGGCGTTCGTGATTTTGTTCTGACCGCGGGCCAGGAAAAAACCCCTCGCGCCGAAAAACGCGAAGGGTTTCTTTATGGTCGGAGTGAGAGGATTTGAACCTCCGGCCCCTGCCTCCCGAAGACAGTGCTCTACCAGGCTGAGCTACACTCCGTCTGGGCCGGCGCGCTTTATAGCCCTGACACTGCCCAAGAGCAAGAACAGCCAACGGGCTTTCGTGAAAAATTATTCCGTGCGATATCTGGACGGGCGGCTTGAGAAAACGCACTGGGTGCGTAAAATTGGCCCGTTGTCATATTTCTGCTATATGACGGTTGGGGTGGCCCTTGTGAGGTGACACCTGGCTGAGACATGGAAACATCTGCTGGGACAGCATGCAATGAACGGTAAGAAATTCAGGAAGTGGCGCAAGTCCAGAAAGCTGTCGCAGAAAAAGGCGGCGGAGATGCTGGGGCTGAAGCCGCGCATGATCCAGTATTATGAAAAGGGTGAGCGCGACGGCAAAAGCGTGCAGATTCCGAAATCGGTCAGGCTGGCCTGTTACGCGCTGGATGCAGGCATCGCCGATTACGATGGCGACGAAGCCGTCAGGGATTCATAAGGGGGGCTGATCCCGGTCTGCCCGTCTCAGTGTGCGCGCTGAATGCAGAAATCGATCAGGTCGATCATCGCGCGTTTTTCCGGACAATCCTTGAAAATACCCAGCGCATCGCGGGCGATGGCGCCGTAATGGCGGGCGCGGTCGACACTATCCGACAGGGCGCCGTGCTTTTCCATGAGACCGATGGCTTTTTCCAAATCGCCGTCCGACTGATCAAGATCTTCAAGGCAGCGGCGCCAGAAAATCCGCTCCTCCTCAGTGCCGCGGCGGAAGGCAAGAATGATCGGCAGCGTGATCTTGCCTTCGCGGAAGTCGTCGCCGACAGTCTTGCCCAGCTTGTCCTGCTCGGCGCGGTAATCCAGCACATCGTCAATCAGCTGAAAGACGATGCCGAGATTCATGCCGAAGGCTTCCAGTGCATCTTCCTCGACCTTCGGGCGATCAGCGACGACGGCGCCGATCCGGCACGCGGCGGCGAACAGCTGTGCGGTCTTGGATTTGATGACTTCCAGATACTGGGTTTCGCCGGTTTCGGTGTCATTGGTCGTCAGAAGCTGCAGCACTTCCCCTTCGGCGATCACCGACGAAGCGCGGCTGAGAATTTCAAGCACCTTGAGGGAGCCGTCCTCGACCATCAGCTCGAACGACCGCGAGAACAGAAAGTCGCCGACCAGCACACTCGCCTTGTTGCCGAAGATGGCGTTGGCGGACTGCATGCCGCGGCGCAGTTCGCTCTCGTCGACAACGTCGTCATGCAACAGGGTGGCGGTGTGTATGAACTCGACACAGGTCGCCAGGGTCACGTGACGCGTGCCGCCTGAATAGCCGCACAGTTCCGCGGACGCGAGCGTCAGCATCGGACGCAAACGCTTGCCGCCGGCAGCGACGATATGTGATGCCAGCTGCGGGATCAGCGCAACCGGGCTCTGCATGCGTTTGATGATCTCTTCGTTGACCGCTTTCAGATCATCGGCGATCAGGGCATGCAGTTCATCGAGTGACGGACGCTTGTCGCGTTCTCCGTCCAGGCTTACGACGACACCCACTGTTAATTTCCTCTGCCGTTTCGTCTTTTGGCGCTTGTGCCAATCTTGCCCGGCCATCGGCCAAACATGTTTGAAAGCATAAGGACCGCCATTACAGTGGGCAAGAACAGAGAATAGCAGGTTATCGATGCGTGAAATCGCCCGAACCAATGATCCCGTCTTTCTGTCATACCTGCAGGCCGAACTGGCTGCCGACGGCATCGAGGCGCTGGTCCTCGACGGTTTTGCGTCCAGCGTCATGCAGCCCATGAACATGACTGCATTACAAAGGGTTATGGTCGATGATGACGATTACTGGCCGGCCTGGGCGGTGGTCGAGGAAGTGGAAGAAAGGGTCAGCGAGGATACCATTCTGGGTGGCCGGGCGATGCTGTTGCAGCCCCGGGACGGATTCCGCGCTGCGATTGACCCGGTTTTGCTGGCCGCGGTTGTGCCCGCCGGGCCCGGCGATCAGGTGCTCGATTGCGGCACCGGCACCGGGGCGGCGGCTTTCGCACTGGCGGCCCGCGTGGCGGACAGCCGGATCACCGGCATCGACGTGCAGCCCGGCCTGATCGCGCTGGCGAACCGTGCGGCAGCGCGGAGCGGGGTCGAAGACCGTACCGGTTTCGCCGTCATGGATATTGCCGCGCCGCCGCCTGCGTTCCAGAACAAGCTGTTCGATCACGTGATGTCGAACCCGCCGTTCCTGGAAGGGCGGGCGGCCCAAGCCCCGAAGAATCCGGCCCGCGCGCTGGCCACCGTGGAAAGCACGGCGGACCTGAAAACCTGGCTCGGCTTCATGGCGGACCGGCTGCGCGACGGCGGGACGCTCAGCATCATTCACCGGCATGACCGTATCGACGAGATCGCGGCGCTGATGTCGGACCGGTTCGGCATCCTGAAGTGTCTCGATCTGGTGCCGGTGGATGACGGCCGTCCGGTCAAACGGGCGATTGTTCAGGGGGTACGGGGTGGGGACGGTGCCGGGATCACGCGCCGCCGTCTGGTGTTACATGACGGCAATGGAGACTTCACCGCCGAAGCCCAGGCGGTGTTGCGGGATGCGGAAATGCTGCCCATTTCCTGATCAAGACACGTATTCATATATGAGGAGCACACGCATGGGTTTCCTGTCCGATACCGTCATTCCGAAATTCAGGGCAATGGTGACCGGCGATCATCCGCCGGTCGTTCCCGTGGTTCCGCTTTCCGGCGTCATCGGCCGGATGGGGCCGATGCGCAAGGGGCTGACGCTGGAAGGCGTCGCCGAAAATCTGGATGCGGCCTTCAAGCTGAAACGCGCCGATACCGTGGCGCTGATCATCAATTCGCCGGGCGGCTCGCCGGTGCAGTCGGCCCTGATCGCCAAACGCATCCGCCATCTGGCCGAACAGCACGACAAGAAGGTCATCGCGTTCTGCGAGGATGTGGCGGCATCGGGCGGATACTGGCTGGCGGCGGCGGCCGACGAGATCATTGTCGACGACAACTCCATCATCGGCTCGATCGGGGTCATTTCGTCGAGCCTCGGCTTCGTCGAGGCGATCAAGAAAATCGGCGTTGAACGGCGGCTGCACACGGCGGGGGACAACAAGTCCTTCATGGACCCGTTCCTGCCGGAAAAGAAAGCCGACGTGACCCGGCTCAAGGAGATTCAGGGCGACATGCACGACAGCTTCAAGGAATACGTCCGCGGACGTCGGGGCGATAAGCTGAAAGACGATCCGAATCTGTTCTCGGGGGCGTTCTGGACCGGGACGCGGGCCGTCGATCTGGGCCTTGCCGACGGGATCGGTGAATTGCGACAGACGCTGCGTGAACGCTTCGGTGATCGGGTGAAGACGCCTGTCTTCAAACAGCGCCGGGGCTGGTTTGCGCGGCGCTTCGGTACCGGCGCTGCGCCGGATACCGGAATCTGGGCCGACGGCCTGATCGCCGCGGTCGAGGAACGGATGATCTGGGACCGCTACCGGCTATAGGCCTGCTGTAAGACGAAGCCAATTGTCATCCCAAACTTGATTTGGAATCCATAAATATCAGCTCACCCTACACGGTTGTTTTATGGGTCCTGAATCAAGTTCAGGACGACGGAAAGCCAACCGTTGCCTTGGAATAACTTGACCGCGAATCGCTCAGGCTCGTAAAACAACGGATGTTCGGATTCTCCCTCCCCAAGCTGCTGGTTCTGGCGCTCATCGTGTTTGCCGTGTGGCAGGGCTTCAAATACCTGCAGCGCCGTCAGGAAGTTCAGGACCGCAACCGTCACGACAAGGTGCGCGAGGCGCGGCGCGAGACTCAGGGCAGTGCCGACCCAGTCGAGGATATGGTGCGCTGTAAGGCCTGCGACGCCTTTGTCGCCGGCGAGGGGGCCCGTTCGTGCGGCCGCAAGGACTGCCCGTATCCGGGCTAGATGAGCCGGCTCATCGCGAGCAGAGCCGCAGGCGCGTCTGGATGGATAAATTAACTGCCCTGAATCCTTGATCACCGGCCCCCCGGCCCGTATGTTGCGCTGCACCGAAACGGACCGAACACCCACAAATGGCGCAGACAGCGAACAAAGAAACCTGCTTCCAGAACCTGATCCTGAAGCTGCAAGCTTACTGGGCAGATCAGGGCTGCGTGATTTTGCAGCCGTTCGATATGGAAGTCGGCGCAGGGACGTTCCACCCGGCGACGACGCTGCGCGCCTTGGGCCGCCCGGACGATGTCTGGAATTGCGCCTATGTGCAGCCCTCAAGACGCCCCACCGATGGGCGGTATGGCGAGAACCCGAACCGGCTGCAGCACTATTACCAGTATCAGGTGCTGATGAAGCCGAGCCCGGCCAATGTGCAGGACCTGTATCTCGACAGTCTGCGCGTTTTGGGCATCGATCCCGACATGCACGATATCCGTTTTGTCGAGGACGACTGGGAAAGCCCGACGCTGGGTGCCTGGGGTCTCGGCTGGGAAGTCTGGTGTGACGGCATGGAAGTGACCCAGTTCACCTATTTCCAGCAGGTCGGCGGCTATGACTGCAACCCGGTGCCGGTCGAACTGACTTACGGCCTCGAACGTCTGGCGATGTACGTGCAGGGGGTCGAGAACGTCTATGACCTCGATTGGGACGGCATCGACAAGGACAAGGGCGGTAAAACCTATGGCGACGTGTTCCACCGCGCCGAGGTCGAATATTCCACCTACAACTTCGAACATGCGAATACGGATATGGTGCGCAAGCACTTCGAGGACGCCGAAGCCGAATGCAAGGCAGTGCTTGATGCCGGAAATAACAAGGATCTTGTGCTGCCGGCCTACGACCAGTGCCTCAAGGCCTCGCACCTGTTCAACCTGCTCGACGCCCGGGGCGTGATTTCGGTCACCGAGCGGCAGAGCTACATCGGCCGCGTGCGGGCGCTGGCCAAGGGCTGCGCCGATGCGTGGATGGCCCAGAAACTGGACGGAGGAGAGTCGTGATGAACGCGCCCCTCACCCTCCCATTCGCAGGCGCTCATGGGCCCCTCCCTCTCCCGATGGGAGAGGGCAGCAAACCCCTCTCCCTGGGGAGAGGGTGGCGCGCAGCGCCGGGTGAGGGGGCTATAACCCTCTCCCTGGGGAGAGGGTGGCGCAACGCGCCGGGTGAGGGGGCAAGTCATGCCTGAGCTTCTCCTCGAAATCCTTTCCGAAGAAATCCCCGCCCGCATGCAGGCGCGTGCGGCTGACGATCTCAAGCGTCTGGTCACGGACGGCCTGAAATCTGCCGGGCTGGAGTTCACGTCGGCCCAATCCTACGTGACGCCGCGCCGCTTGTGCCTCGTTATCGATGGCTTGCCTGAAAAACAGCCGGACGTGTCCGAAGAACGCCGCGGCCCGAACGTGAACGCGCCCGAACAGGCAATTAATGGTTTCAAGGGCTCGCTGCCCGAAGGGGCCAAAATCGAAGAACGGGAAACCCCCAAAGGTATGTTCTTGTTCGCGCTGGTCGACACCAAGGGCGCGGCGACCGCCGACGTGCTGCCGGGACTGCTCTCGAAAGCCATGAACGATCTGCCCTGGCCGAAGTCCATGCGCTGGGCGACGTATCCCGGACGCTGGGTGCGGCCGGTGCATTCGATGATTTGCGTCTTCGGCGGGACCGGCATTCCGGCGGTACTGGGAGAAATCACGGCGTCGAACACCACCGTCGGCCATCGCTTCCTTGCGCCGGCACCGTTCGAGGTTGAAGACTTCGCCGATTACAAATCCAAGCTGCTCAAAGCCAAGGTCATGCTCGACCCCGCCGAGCGCCGGGCCAAGATCGAGGCGGACGCGAAAGCGTTGTGCGAAAAAGGCGGTTGCAGCCTCAAAGACGATCCGGGTCTGCTGGACGAAGTCACGGGGCTGGTTGAATGGCCGGTGGTCCTGATGGGGACGATCGACGATCAGTTTATGGATTTGCCGGACGAGGTGCTCTCGACCTCCATGCGGTCACACCAGAAGTATTTCTCGACGCTTGATAAGAGCGGCAAACTCGCCAACCGCTTCATCGTCGTCGCCAACACGGAAACGAAGGACGGCGGCAAGCAGGTCATCGCCGGTAACGAGCGCGTGCTCCGTGCGCGGCTGTCCGACGCCAAGTTCTTCTGGGATCAGGACCGCGCGGCCAAACTCGAAAGCCGCGTCGATGCGCTCAAGGACCGGGTGTTCCACGCCAAACTCGGCAACCTGCTTGAGAAGGTGGACCGGATTGAGAAGCTATCAGTATTTGCCTGTGGTTTGCTTGGGCAGGCGATAATTAATTCGCCGCCAAATCGATATGTAAATCCAAAATCATTCGTTGAAGCGGTTACTAAAGCTGTAAAGTTGAGTAAAGCCGATCTGTCGACCGGCATGGTCGGCGAGTTCCCGGAACTGCAGGGGGTGATGGGCCGCTACTATGCGCAACACGATGGTGAGGACGCGGCGGTCTGTGACGCTGTTGCCGAGCACTACTCGCCGCTCGGTCCCAACGATGCGTGTCCGACCAATCCGGTCAGTGTCTGTGTTGCCTTGGCCGACAAGATCGACACGCTGGTCGGTTTTTTCGCCATCGACGAAAAGCCGACCGGCTCAAAAGACCCGTATGCACTTCGCCGTGCAGCGCTTGGTGTGATCAGGTTGATAATTGAAAATAAACTGAGAATACCTCTAAGAGCCGTTTTTAAAGAAGCAATAGTGTTCGGTAGTTACGCCGACGACCCTACTGAAGCTCTAATGTCCTTCTTCGCCGACCGCCTGAAGGTGCATCTGCGCGAGCAGGGCGTGCGCCATGACCTGATCGACGCCGTATTTGCGCTCGGGGGTGAAGATGACCTTGTTCGGCTCATCAATAGAGTCGAGGCGTTGCAGGGCTTCCTGAAAACCGAAGACGGCGAGAACCTGCTGACCGCCTACAGGCGCGCCGCCAACATCCTCCGTGCGGAGGAGAAAAAGGACGGTGTCAGCTATAATGATGCGCCCGACCCGGGGCTGTTGACGGACGATGCCGAAAAGGCACTGGCCGACGCGCTGGATCACGCCAAACCGGCCATCGACAACGCGCTGGCCGCCGAGGATTTTGTCGCTGCCATGCAGGCGCTGGCCGGGCTCAGGAAACCCGTCGACACGTTTTTTGACGATGTCACGGTGAACGCGGATGACGCGGCGCTCCGGGTCAACCGCCTGAAACTGTTGAACGGCATCCGCGCCTCGCTCGACGGGGTGGCCGACTTTTCGAAGATCGAGGGTAAGTAACGTTTTGTCATTCCGGCGCAGGCCGGAATCCAGAAAGTCCGATGACTGGACTCCGGCCTTCGCCGGGGTGACGACGGAGAAAATGCAGGAGAGGGTGCCCCTCTCCCTGTCCCTCTCCCAAGGGAGAGGGGACTCACGCCGAACCAGCCCTCTCCTTGGGGAGAGGGTGGCGCAAAGCGCCGGGTGAGGGGATCGTTTTTAATTACGAGGATACGCAATGACCAAGTGGGTATACGCATTCGGGGACGGGTCTGCCGACGGCAGCGCCGATATGAAGAACCTGTTGGGGGGCAAGGGTGCCAACCTCGCCGAGATGTCGAATCTCGGCCTGCCGGTACCGCCGGGCTTCACCATCTCGACCGAGGTCTGCACCCATTATTACGACAACGCGAAGACCTATCCGGGCGATCTGGAAGCGCAGACGCTGGACGCGCTGGCCAGAATCGAGAGCATTCTCGGCCGCACCTTCGGGTCCGTCGACAAGCCGTTGCTGGTGTCGGTCCGCTCAGGCGCACGCGCCTCGATGCCGGGCATGATGGATACGGTCCTGAATCTCGGCCTGAATGACGAAACCGTTGAAGCACTGGCCAGCGAAAGCGGCGATGCCCGTTTCGCCTTCGACAGCTACCGCCGCTTCATCACCATGTATGCCGACGTCGTGCTCGGCGTCGATCACGGCGAATTCGAGGAAATTCTCGACAACTACAAGGTCGATCACGGCTACCGTCTCGACACCGATCTGACCGCCGAGGATTGGCGGACGCTGGTGCCGATGTACAAGGAGCGCGTCGTCGAAGTGCTGGGCGAGCCGTTTCCGCAGGATGCCCATGCCCAGCTGTGGGGCGCCATCAGCGCCGTGTTCAGTTCGTGGATGAACCCGCGTGCCGAGACCTATCGCCGTCTGCATGACATTCCGGCAAGCTGGGGCACGGCGGTCAACGTGCAGGCCATGGTGTTCGGCAACATGGGCGAAGACTGCGCGACCGGGGTCTGTTTCTCGCGTAACCCGTCGACCGGCGAAAACGCGTTCTATGGCGAATACCTGATCAATGCCCAGGGCGAGGACGTGGTGGCCGGCATCCGCACGCCGCAGAACCTGACCAAGGCGGAACGCGATGTTTCCGGGTCCGACCTGCCGTCGATGGAAGAGGCGATGGGCGAGACTTTCGCCGAGCTGTGCGCCATCCGCGAACGTCTGGAAGCGCACTACAAAGACATGCAGGACATGGAATTCACCATCCAGCAGAACAAGCTGTGGATGCTGCAGACCCGGTCCGGCAAGCGGACCGCACGGGCCGCGCTGAAAATCGCCTGCGACATGGTCGACGAAGGCCTGATCAGCAAAAAAGACGCCGTGCTGCGCCTTGATCCGATGCAGCTCGACCAGCTTCTGCACCCGATGCTCGACCCGGCGGCTGAGAAGGACGTGGTCGGGCGCGGGCTGCCGGCCTCACCGGGGGCGGCGACGGGGGCCATCGTGTTCACTGCCGAAGACGCCGAATCATGGAAATCCGACGGGAAGACCGTGATTCTTGTCCGCACCGAAACCAGCCCTGAAGACATCGGCGGCATGCACGCGGCGGAAGGTATCCTGACGACGCGGGGCGGCATGACGTCGCACGCCGCCGTGGTGGCGCGGGGTATGGGCCGTCCGTGCGTATCGGGCGCCGGGGAAATGCGCGTCGATGCAGCGAACAAGACGCTGACCTGCATGGGGCGGACCTATGGCGAGGGCGATATCATCACCCTCGACGGGACCACCGGGCAGATCATGGACGGCGCGGTCGAGATGATCCTGCCGGAACTGACCGGCGATTTCGGCAAGCTGATGGGATGGGTCGACGAGTTCCGCACCATGGGCGTGCGCGCCAACGCGGAAACGCCGCTGGATGCGGAAACGGCGCGCAAGTTCGGCGCCGAAGGCATCGGCCTTTCCAGAACCGAGCACATGTTCTTCGAGCCGGAACGCATCGTGCACATGCGCGAAATGATCATGTCGTCCACGGAAGAACAGCGCCGCACGGCGGTCGACAAGCTGCTGCCCTATCAGCGCGACGATTTCGAAACCCTGTTCAGGATCATGGAAGGCCGGCCGATCACGATCCGTCTGCTCGATCCGCCCCTGAACGAGTTCCTGCCGCATTCCGACGAAGAGCTTCAGGACGTCGCCAAGGCGGCCGGGGTGATGATCAAAGATATTAAAGCCCGCAAGGTCCAGCTCGACGAAGCCAACCCGATGCTGGGGCACCGTGGCTGCCGTCTCGGGATTACCTACCCGGAAGTCTACGAAATGCAGGCCCGTGCGATCTTCGAAGCGGTGGTCAAGGTCAAGGCTGACGGCATCACCGTGCTGCCGGAAGTGATGATCCCGCTGGTCGGCATGAAGTCCGAACTTGACGCCATGGCCGACGTGGTCAACGCCACGGCGAAAGCGGTGAAGGAGGAATCCGGGACCGACTTCGAGTATATGGTCGGTACCATGATCGAACTGCCCAGAGCCTGTCTGATGGCAGAAGAGATTGCCGAAACGGCGGAATTCTTCTCGTTCGGCACCAACGACCTGACGCAGACCACGTTCGGATTCTCGCGCGATGACGCGGCACCGTTCCTCGATGTGTATAACCGCAAGGGCATCATGGAAGACGATCCGTTCATGACCATCGATGTGGAAGGCGTCGGCGAGTTGGTGAAGATCGGCATCGAACGCGGAAAAAAGGCCCGTCCCGACATCAAGCTCGGGATTTGCGGCGAACACGGCGGCGATCCTGCATCGGTGCATTTCTGTCACCAGATCGGCCTCACATATGTATCGTGCTCGCCGTACCGGGTGCCGATCGCCCGTCTGGCGGCAGCGCAGGCCGCTTTGGTGGAAAAGGGCTGAAGATATATACAAAGCCGTTACCCCGGCGCAGGCCGGAACGACGGATTGATATTATCAAGGTCGTGCATTGACAAAGCCGGGTTCCTGCTTTCGCGGGAATGACAAAAGAGTTGGAACAACGGGGAGGAAGCTGAGCGATGACCAAGCATCTGACCGACGATTGCGTTTTCTGCAAGATCATTCGTGGTGAGATCCCCAGCTTCAAGGTCTGGGAAGACGACCGCACCCTCGCGTTCATGGACATCAATCCGGTGGCCACGGGGCATGCGCTGATTATCCCGAAATTCCACACGCCGAATATCTATGAGGCGCCGGAAGAATGGCTCGGGCCGACGCTGGGATCGGTCAGCCGGGTTGCCCGCGCCGTTCGTGACGAGGTCGCACCGGACGGGATCAACATCCTGCAGGCCAACGACAAAGGGGCGGCACAGTCGGTGTTTCATATCCATTTCCATGTCATCCCGCGTATTCTGGGTGACGGCCTGACCATGAACTGGGACATGGTCCCCGGTGACATGGCGGAAATCGGTGCTCTGGCTGAGAAAATTGCCGCCCGGACCGCAACAGATCAGGGCTGATTTATTTACCTGCGGTTTTTAATTTAGAAAAATCTAATAATCTTCGGGTTGTCATCTTCAAGTCAGGAATTGGCGTCATAATCACGCCTTAACATGACATGGAGAAGACCATGACTGCTGTACAGAACCAGGATCAGAAGACCCGGAACGTTCTGTTTGTCTGCGCCGATAATGCGCGGCATTCCCTTATTGCCGAATCGTTGTTCCGGAGCTACGGGGTGCATGGCGTGCGTGCCTTCAGTGCCGGGCTTGACCCGGCGGACCGTGCCGATTCCTTTGCCCTGTCGGCCTTGACGCTGGCCGGTCTCGGTAATGAAGGCCTGTGGCCCAAACATTGGGACGGGTTCGCCGAACAGAAGAACAAGCTGATCGATATCGTCGTGATGATCGGTGAGGAAACGGCGGCGCGGATGCCGCGCACCTTCACCGACGATCCCGAATATATCGTCTGGAAATTCGATGGCGATGCGTCGCTGCGACTCCACCATGGGGTGTGGCGGGATATTCAGGTGCTGCGTCCGTATGTCGAGGCGCTGGCCGACGAACTGCGCGGTGACTTTCTATTCCAGCACTCATCGATCCGGGCCGAAGCGGCGGAATAGGGACGTTCCGGTTTCTAACGCCGGACGAAGAACGTCACG
Organism: Rhodospirillales bacterium; assembly: GCA_965227245.1. Classification (GTDB taxonomy): domain Bacteria; phylum Pseudomonadota; class Alphaproteobacteria; order Rhodospirillales; family Casp-alpha2; genus UBA4479. Next base: position 2,146,990 of record OZ245728.1, read on the forward strand.
TCCGGCATCGGGCGCTCGTCGAACATTTCGATATTCGATGACAGATGCCGTCGGCAGAACCGCAGGATTTTCTCCGGGTCGGTGTAATACAGCCCGTCGTAGCGTTCTTCCTCGTCATCGCGCAGCATGTTGAAGGCCAGCGCCTTGCCGGTTCGGTGCCAGAGCTGGCGGATGCTGGCTTCGACGTATTCCCACCATTGCGCGTCGTCGGCATTGCCGTTCAGGTTATATGTCCCCGACGCGAAACTGTAATCGGCGTCCTTGCTGGCCCACATTTTGCGGTGAAACGACGCCCGGGGATCGCTGATCCGGTCACGGCAGGCAGCAATCATTTCCTGTGAAATGTCATAGCCGTAATAGCGGCTGTTGTTGAGCACCGGATAGGCCGCAAGATAATCGAAGAAAGCACCGTAGCCGCAGCCGAAATCATTGATGGAAATACCGCCCCGCGCCATGTCCTGTTCTTCAAAGATATCGGCCAGGCGCTCGAAACGGCGGCGCTGCCAGGCCTCGCCTTTCCAGAACACGCCCTGCGCGGTGGCGCCGCACTGATCCAGCCGCCGTCCGTAGATGCGGGCAACGGGGCCTAATAGTCTCGGGGCGCGTCTTAATATGTTGATGATCACGCGAACAGGCTAACCCCGGCGCAGGAAACTGCCAATCGGTAGTTTGCGGATCGCCAGCAGTGTTCGCTGTTTCAGGTTCACGCGTCACCCCGGCGCAGGCCGGGGTCCAGTTAAAGGAAAGGCTGGATTCCGGCCTTCGCCGGAATGACGAAGTCGCCTCAACCTTCCGCGTCCGAACTTTCAGGCAATTGCAGCCAGTCGGGGGGTGTCGGGGTCAGGGTTGCCGCGCCGGCACTGAGAACTTGCCCCGCATCAATGGCCTGCAGGCGCAGCATGGCCATGCCGAGATCACCACTGACGGAGCGCAGCTCACCGACCCGCTTGCCGTCGAGCGAGATATCCGTGCCGGGCGCTGGTGCCTTGCCGTCGATATGGACTGGGACTAGGCGCTTCTTGATCAGGCCCCGGTACTTGGTCCGCGCCGTCAGTTCCTGACCCATATAGCAGCCTTTTTTCCAGTCGACGCCGGCAAGCTCGTCAAATCCGCTTTCCAGCAGTATCGACTTGTCCTTTTCCAGATCGAGCGGGGCTTCGGGGAGCCCCAGCCGAATGCGGTGTCGCTGATAGTCTTCTTCGGAAGCTTCGCTGCCGCCGAGTTGGGCCGGATCGTATTCACGCGGCGCGATGGCGCGGACCCCGGCATCGGCCAGGCGAGGATCGGCATAAAGCAGAACGCCATCAGGGGTTTTGGTCTGTTTGCCGTCGTCGAGCAGGTCCAGCACCTCCTTGCCGAACAGCAGATACACGCTGTTGTCGGCACTGATGTCTTCAAGCGTGGCCTTGGAGCGCAGTTTGAACATGGTCAGTTTCTTGAGCAGGGCGTCAGCGTCAGCGCTCAGGCAGTCCAGTAAAAGCGCATCGCCGTCAGCGATGATGAAGAAATCGAACAGATATTTTCCCTGCGGCGTCAGCAACGCAGCATAGAGACCGTGCTGGCCGTCGGCGCGATGAATATCATTGGAAATCAGACCCTGCAGGAAGCTCCGGCTGTCTTCGCCGGTAATCCGGATGATGCTGCGGTCCGTGCGCTGAATTCGTAACATGTCGTCCTCTTGAAGTGTTCTCCGTATAAGATGGGGACATGAGGACGGATTCTGCAAGGGGGCACGGCATTGCTGCAGCCGAGCAGGCAAATTACCAGGAAATCCGGCGGTGCTGCTTTAAGGCCGGGGTTTGCAACCCGGTGGCGCATGCTTATAAGAAAGCGAACTTGAAGGTAGGCTGAATGCGCGCGTTATTCGTTACATCGACACGAGTAGGGGATGCGATCCTGTCCACGGGAATTCTGTCGCGGTTACTCGACGAGAACCCGGGCGTGCGGGTGACCGTTGCCTGCGGTCCGGCGGCGGCATCCCTGTTCGAAGCCGTGCCGGGGCTGGAACGGATCATTGTGCTCGACAAGATGCTGGGCTCGCTGCACTGGGCCTATTTGTGGGCAAAGACCTTCCGGCGGCGCTGGGATATTCTGGTCGATCTCAGAAACGCCCCGGTCACTTATCTGATAAACGGAAAAAGGCGCTACCGCCTGACCCGTTCGCGCGACGGCGGGCACCGGGTCCGGACGCTGGCCCGTGTGATTGGCGCCGAGGAAGATCCGCCTGCACCGTGTATCTGGCTTGATGAAGCCCGGCGCAATTCGGCCCGGCAGCTTATCCCAGTCGGCCCGCCTGTGCTGGCAATCGGGCCGACGGCCAACTGGCGTGGAAAGCAGTGGCGCGGGCAATTGTTTGCGGAACTAATTACCCGGCTGACAGGGCCTGAGGGTATTTTGCCGGGTGCGCGGGTAGCGATCTTCGGGCGGGATGATGAACGGCCGATGGCGCTGCCGGTGATAGAATCCGTGCCCAAGAACCGGCTGGTTGATCTGGTCGGCCGGATCGATCTGCTGACGGTCTGCGCCTGCATGGAGCGGTCCGCATTCTATATCGGCAATGATTCCGGCCTGATGCATCTGGCGGCGGCGAGCGGTATACCGACGCTGGGTCTTTTCGGTCCGTCCCCGGCGGAACAGTACGCGCCCTGGGGGTCGCTGTGTGATCATGTGCAGGCCAGCCTCGGCTTCGATGAAATCTTCCCGGAGAATTTCGATCACCGCAATACGGACACCCTGATGGACAGCCTCAGCGTCGATCAGGCCGAAGAAGCTGCCAACGCCTTGTGGGCCCGCGCCCAGGATTCGGCGGCGTGAACGGCGACATCATCCTGTCCGCCGTGATCAGCGTGCATAACGAGGAACACCAGTTGCGGGCGTGCCTTGAAACGCTGGGTTTTGCTGACGAGATCGTCGTTTTGCTGGATAAATGCACTGACGGCTCGGCGAAGATTGCTGCAGACTTTACAGATCGAATCATCGACGGTGCGTGGGCGATCGAAGGCGAGCGCCGAAATGCCGGGATCGCCGCCTGCCGGGGGGCATGGATCTTCGAGATTGATGCCGACGAACGCGTGCCCGAAGATCTGGCCCGGGAAATCCGCACGACCATCGAGACCACCGCTGCGGACTGGCACGAAATTCTCGTCGACAATTATATCGGTGACCGTCTGGTACGCTGGGGCTGGGGGGCATCTTTCGGCAAGGCGGCCTATCCTGGTCTGTTCAGAAAGGGCGCCAAGACATGGGGCATGCAGCGCGTTCATCCGTCACTGGAATGGTCCGGACTCAAAGGTCCGATGCTGACAAGCCGGCTGGTGCATTATGTGGACCGTGACATTTCCGACATGATCCGCCGCCTCGACAGCTATTCCACGGCCAGGGCCAGGGATCTGATCGACAGCGGCGACATCGGCAGCATGGCCAATAACGTGCGCCGGTTTTTCTCACGGTTCATCAAGTGCTTTTTGTTTCGCAAGGGATATCGTGAAGGAGGGGTGGGTCTGCTGATTGCGATCTGTGCCGGTCTGTTTCCGCTGCTGTCCCATATCAAGGCCGCCGAGATGAAGAGGGATCGCTGAGCATGGCGCGGATTGTTCTTGCCGACGACGGCATCGTTTTTGACGGGCGGACCCCGGAACAGGGACCGCTCGGCGGCGCCGAAAGCTCGGTTATCCAGCTTGTCGAAATTCTGGCGGCACGAGGCCATGATGTTTCGGTGCACAACAGGTGCGAAGCGCCGCTTGATTACAGGGGTGTCAAATGGCGGCCGATCACCGACGGCGTTCCGGATACCGCCGATCTTTATATTGCCAACCGCGGGGACAAGCTGCTGAAGCTCTGCGAAGATGCGAAAAAGACCGTCTTCTGGACCCATAACCCCTGCCGATACATGCTCAAAGCGCGGTATCTGTGGCAATTCCTGCGCCGCCGCCCGGTAATCGTCTTTATCGGCAGCTATCACGCAACGACCCTGCCGGGCTGGGTTCCGGACGGGGGACGGCGGACCATCCCTTACGGCCTGCCCGATTTGTTCTGTGTTGCCGATGCGGCCAGGGATGTGCCGGGGCCGCGGGCGATATTCACCTCCAACCCGCTGCGCGGGCTGGACTGGCTGCTGGAGCTTTGGGCAACGCGGATCGAACCCGCCGTGCCGGGTGCGGAACTGCACGTATTTTCGGGGGCCGCGACATATGGCGCCGCCGGGGTGCGCAAGGGCAGCGCCATGGCCGAGGTGCTGGGCCGTGCCGAAGCTCTTGAAGGACAGGGGGTGCGGCTGCGCGCGCCCGTCGGCAAGGCACAACTGATCGACGAGCTGCGGCTGGCGCGGGTGATGTTGTACAAGGGCGATATTAACGAGACGTTCTGCCTGGCGGTGGCCGAGGCGCAGTGTCTCGGGGTGCCGACGGTGGTGCAGCCGATCGGCTCCATGCCGGAGCGTGTGCGTGACAATGAGACCGGGTTTATCGCCGCGGATGAAGAATCCTTCGCCCTTGCGGCCCGGCGGCTGCTCACCGATGATGCGCTTTGGCGCACCCAGCATGCGCGCGCGCTTGAAACCCAACGTACCTGGCGCTGGCCCGACGCGGCGGCGGCATTCGAGGAGTTGATTGAGCAACCATGAAGGTACTGCAAGCCATGGCCGGTGCGGAATTCGGCGGCGCGGAAGCTTTTTTCGTGCGCCTGTGCATTGGTCTGCACAAGGCCGGTCTCGATCAGAAAGTGATCATCCGTGAGAACCCAGCCCGCGCGAAACTGCTCCGTGATGCCGGGATCGAGCCCGTCCAGCTGGCCTTCGGCGGGCGTTTCGATTTCGCCACGCCCCGCGCCATGAAACGCGAAATCAACGCTTTCAGGCCCGATGTCGTGCTGACCTGGATGAACCGTGCCAGCCATATGTGCCCGAAGGGTGATTTTGTGCACGCGGCGCGTCAGGGCGGGTACTACGACCTTAAATATTACGCCAATTGCGATCACCTGATCGGCAATACCCATGACATCGTCGACTATCTGGTGGAGCATGGCTGGCCCAAGGAAAAGACTCATTACCTGCCGAACTTTGTTTCCGATGTACGCGGCACCCCGCTGGATCGGAGCAAGTTCTATACCCCGAAAGGCGTGCCGCTGATCGTGGCGCTTGGCCGGCTGCATGAAAACAAGGCCTTTGATGTGCTGCTCCGTGCCGTGGCGCGGGTGCCGAATGCGTATCTCTGGCTTGCCGGGGAAGGGCCGCTCAAGGATGACCTGATCAAGCTGGCCGAAGAACTGGCAATCAAGCCGCGCGTGCGGTTTCTGGGCTGGCGTGACGATACCGCCGATCTGCTCAGTTCCGCCGACCTGTTCGTCTGCCCGTCCCGGCATGAACCGCTGGGCAACGTGGTGATCGAGGCCTGGGCCCAGGGACTGCCCGTGGTGGCGGCGGACTCCATGGGGCCGGGGACTTTGATTGAAAACATGGAAACCGGCATTCTGGTGCCGGTCGACGATGAAATCCTGATGGCACGGGCGATCCGCGGTGTCTTCGACGACGATAATCTGGCCGAACGCATTGCCCGTCAGGGCCATCAGGCCTATCAGGACAACTTCACCGAGGCGCAGGTGGTGCGGCAGTATCTCGACTTCTTTGACAAGGTGACGGGCTGAACCATGTGCGGGATCGCCGGACTGATGACGGCAGACGGCTCGGCCCCGCATCCGGCCATTCTGGACCGCATGGCGGCGGCAATTGCCCACCGGGGCCCGGACGGTCGAGGCGACTATGCCGAAGCCGATGTCGCGATGACGCAGCTTCGTTTGGCGATCATCGATCTTGAAACCGGCGATCAGCCGTTGTTCGCGCCGGCGACGGATAAAGCGGGCAGGCTGGCGCTGATCGCCAACGGTGAAATCTATAACTACATCGAACTGCGTCAGCAGATGGACGATATCGCGTACGCGACCGGGTCCGATTGCGAATCGATGCTGTATCTGTACCGCGAACACGGGCTTGATTTCGCCGAGCATCTGCGCGGCATGTACGCGGTCGCGATCCACGACCCCGATGACGGCGCGCTTGTCCTGGCGCGTGATCCGTTCGGCATCAAGCCGCTCTATTATGGGGTTGCGGAAGACGGTTTCGTGTTCGCATCCGAGCCGCAGGCGCTGCTGGCGGCGGGACTGGTGACCCCCACCGTTGATGCCACGCGCCGTGACGAGTTGCTGGCTTTACAGTTCACCACCGGCGCCGAGACGATCTTTCCGGGGGTGTATCGCGTATTGCCGGGTGAAACCCTGATTATCCGCAAGGGGCGCATAGATCAGAGTGCGCACCTTTCAGCGCTGCCGCCGGGCGGACCATTGAAAATCAGCCGCAGCGAGGCGCTGAACAGTTTCGACAGGATCATCACCGACGCCGTCAACGTACATCAGCGCTCGGACGTGCCGTACGGCATGTTCCTGTCGGGCGGCATCGATTCCTCTGTTATCCTTGCCGTGATGCGCAGGCTCAACCCGGCGCCGGTGCATGCGCTGACGGCAGGCTTCCCCGGCACCGGTGTCCATGATGAACGTGAGCACGCCCGCAATGTGGCCCGGGCCTGCGGTGCCGAGCACGAGGAAATCACCGTCACCGAGGACGATTTCTGGCGCGAACTGCCGGCCATCGCCGCGGCCATGGATGATCCGGCAGCGGATTATGCCGTGGTGCCGAGTTACATGCTGGCCCGCCAGGCCCGTAAAAGCGGCCTCAAGGTCGTGCTGTCGGGCGAGGGTGGTGACGAGCTTTTTGCCGGGTACGGTCGCTACCGCCGCCAGATCCGGCCGGCGCTGTTCGGCGGGCGCAGGATGCGCCACCAGGCCATTCTCGCCGGGACCGGGGTGCTCAGGGACGAAGCGATCGGCTGGCGCAACGGGATCGCCGCCGCCGAGACCGAAGCCCGGCTCTATGGCCGCAACGCCCTGCAGGCGGCGCAGGCGACGGATATTGCCGACTGGCTGCCGAACGATCTGCTGACCAAGCTGGACCGTTGCCTGATGGCGCACGGGGTCGAGGGCCGGGTGCCGTTTCTGGACCCGCACGTCGCAGATTTCGCGTTCCGTCTGCCCAACAAGCTGAAGGTGCATCACCGCAACGGCAAATGGCTGCTGCGGAAGTGGCTGGAAACGGCGTTGCCCGAAAGCCTGCCGTTCACGAAAAAGCGCGGCTTCACGGTGCCGGTCGGCGAGTGGATCACCGGCAGGGGCAGCGAACTCGGACCGATGGTTGCCGCTGATCCGGGTATTGCCGAGATCTGTGATCCCGAGGCCGTCAAGCGGCTGTTCGCCGCGGGCCCGGACATGGGGCACGCGCAATGGACGCTGCTGTTTTATGCGCTCTGGCACAAACGCCATATCGAAGGCGCGGATGCTTCGGGCGACGTGCTGGCGGTGCTGAGCGCTTAAATCCTCTCACCCGGCGCTGCGCGCCACCCTCTCCCCGAGGAGAGGGTGGGGGGCATAGGCAAGGCGAATGAGAGCGTGAGGGGATATTAAATCCCCGTGACGCTGATCCGCTTGATGATGAAATCACCGGCACTGTTGGAGATCCGGACCCCGTCAAACGGGTCGGAAAAGGCCCGGTCGGTGACCGTGATCATGTCCTTGCCGTCAAGGCTGATCCGCATGGCGCCGTCCGTGCCGCGGGTCCAGACGATCTTGTGGAACTGCTTGTCTTCGAGATTAACTGCATCGGACGTTGCGACAACCGACGAGCCGGAACTGCCGACGCGATGAAGTTGCAGTCCCTTGCTGCTGACATACAAAAGCCGGTAGCCGATATCGGCTTTCTGACCCTGAAAGACCCCGGCCTCGAAATGGCTGTCCGCAACCCATGACGACATCTCGAATTCGAGCGCGAAGGCGTTGCTGATTTTTGTGCGGGTTACGATGACGTTGCGGGTCGGGGTGGTCGTGGATTGCGCGCCGGTCGCGCGTTTCAGAATCTGCCCCAGAAGCACCTTGGCGATATCATCGCCACCGCCTGATGCCTGTTGGTCCTGCTGGGCCGTGATCAGCTTGTTTCTGAGCCCCCAGCCGGTTTCGATGAAGTATTCACCGCTCAGCACTTCCCACACCGGGTTGGCGGTGAAGTTGCCGTCCGCGAAACTGTCATCGAGAACAATGTTTTTCCAAGGGGTGTCGGCGCCGTTCGCCAGATTGCGCAGATCCTGCAGGAATACCGGATCGGCGGCCTTGGCCTTTTCCGCGTCGTCGATCAGCTTGTTCAGTTTTTCGATGAAGCTCTCGAGCGCCGTATTGTCCGTGCCGGGGTTGGATGGATCGGACCAAGTCGAATAACGCGAGCTTTGGGCGCTCAGTCCCGATACTGTAAGGCAGATCATGATGACAGTTACGGCAAACAGGCGCATGGCGGTGCACTCCTCATGTTTCAGGGTTATGCTAGCACATCCGGCGCTTCCCGAAAGCGCTCCGTGCTGGACAGTAATGCCATTTCATGCGACCTAGAAATTATGACTTCGATTGACAGGATCACCCTCAAGCGCCCCGACGACTGGCATGTGCATTTCCGTGACGGCGGCATGATGCAGACCGTCGTGCCCGCCACCGCCAATGCCTTCGGGCGGGCCATCGTGATGCCCAACCTGGTGCCGCCGGTAACGGACATCGACGCCGCCAAATCGTATCGGGACCGGATCATGGGCGCAGTCCCGGCGGGGGCGGATTTCAAGCCGCTGATGACCGCCTACCTGACCGACGAGACATCGGGCGAGATGCTCCGCGACGGCTTTAAAAGCGGGGTGCTGGCCGCCGTCAAACTGTATCCGGCGGGGGCCACCACCAACTCGGCGTCCGGCGTCACCGATATCGCCAAGGTCATGCCGGTGCTGGAAACCATGCAGGACATCGGCATGCCCCTGCTGATCCATGGCGAGGTTACGGACCCCGACATCGATATCTTCGACCGCGAAGCCGTGTTCATCGACCAGATCCTGTCGCCGCTCGTTAAGCACCTGCCGGGGCTGAAGGTGGTTCTGGAACATATCACCACCGCGGACGCTGTCGATTTCGTTGCCGAGGGTGATGCAAAACGGCTGGGCGCGACGATTACCGCGCACCATCTCGTGATCAATCGCACCGATATCTTCCGGGGCGGCATCCGCCCGCATTTGTACTGCCTGCCGATTGCCAAGCGCGAACGGCACCGTCTTGCGCTCCGGGCGGCCGCGACGTCCGGCGATGCACGGTATTTTCTGGGCACCGACACGGCCCCGCACGCCAGGCATTTGAAGGAAGCGGCCTGCGGCTGCGCCGGGGTCTATTCGGCCCCGGTGGCGATGGAAGTCTATGCCCAGGTCTTCGAAGACGAGGGGGCGCTGGACAGGCTCGAGGCGTTTGCCTCGCTCAACGGTCCGGCGTTCTACGGGCTGGAAGTCAATACCGGGACCCTGTCGCTGGTGCGCGATCCGTGGACCGTGCCGGAAAGCCTGGCGGCGTCGGACGAGCAGACGCTGACGCCGTTCTTGGCCGGGGAAATCCTGAACTGGCGGATCGAAGCCTGACACCTTCACGGTAGAAGGTAGATGCTCATAAGTTCGTCGTCCTGAACTTGATTCAGGACCCATAATTTCCATGAAGCGGATGGTTCTAGACTATGGACCCCAAATCAAGTTTGGGGTGACGGTGTGACGCCGGAGACGGGTGAGGGGATAAGATTCTAGAGCGTCCGCTTGACGTTGGCGCCGCTTTCGGAGCGGAGTCTTCTGAGCAGGGTATTCAGCATGGTGACGACGATCGGGTTGCTCTGTTTCAAAACCCGGTCGAAAATCCGTTTCGGCACGACAATGCAGGTGGTCTTGGCCATGGCCCGGGCCGTCGCCATGCGCTCGGTCCGGTCGACCAGCGCCATCTCGCCCAGCAATTCGCCTTCGCCGACCACCGCGATGACCAGTTCCGCGACGCCGTCCCCCCGTGCGATCTCGACCTTGCCCGAATGAACGATGAACGCTTCCTCGCCGATTTCACCCTGCGCGAAGATCACCTGTCCCGGTTTGTATTCACGATATTCCAGTTCACTTTCGCTCAAAGCGTGCCTCCTGATAGCATAAAACAGTATGATGATTGATCCTTTTTCACAACGCCGTTTGCGGATGTTCAGGGTGGGGATTGACCTTGGCGGGCCGTTCCTTAAGGTCGGGGAAACGCCACACCCAGGAGAGATTTGATGAGCGATACAGAATTCAACGCCCTGTTGCTGAGCACCGACGACGACGGCAAGGTTTCCAGCAGTTTCGAGACCCTGCCCAACGACCGTCTGCCCGAGGGTGACGTCACCGTGGCGGTCAAGTACACGACCCTGAACTACAAGGACGGCATGATCCTGAACGGGATCGGCAAGCTGGTCCGCGATTACCCGCACATTCCGGGGATCGACTTTTCCGGGGTCGTCGAAGACTCCGCGCACCCGGATTTCAAGCCCGGCGATGAAGTCATTCTGACCGGCTGGCGGGTCGGCGAAGTGCACTGGGGCGGCTATGCGACCCGCGCCCGGGTCAAGGGCGACTGGCTGGTGCCGTTGCCGGCCGGGATTTCGCTGGAACAGTCGATGGCCATCGGCACCGCCGGGTTCACGGCGATGCTGGCGATCATGACGCTGGAAGAACACAAGCTGACCCCGGAGACGGATAAAGAGGTCCTGGTTACCGGCGGCGCCGGCGGCGTCGGCTCGATCGCGGTGTCGGTATTGGCCAATCTCGGCTACAAGGTGGCCGCTTCGACCGGCCGCGCCGAACAGCACGATTATCTGAAAGGTCTGGGGGCAACCACCATCGTCGAGCGTGACGAACTGGTTGAGCCGCCGAAAGGTCCGCTCGGCCGTGAACGCTGGGCCGGGGCCATCGACAACGTCGGCGGGCCGACCCTGCACCACGTGCTGGCGACGCTGGGGTACTGGGGCGCCTGCGCATCGGTGGGTAATGCCGGGTCGTTCAAGCTCGACACCACGGTGCTGCCGTTCCTGCTCAGGGGGATCAATCTCTGCGGCATCGACAGCGCGACCTGCCCGAAAGATCGCCGGATCGTCGCCTGGGACCGGTTGGCGAAGCAGCTGCCGATGGACAAGCTCGACGCCGTCACCAACCGGGCAGGGTTTGCCGAGTTGCCCGCTCTTGCCGGTCAGATCCTCAAGGGCCAGATCCGCGGCCGCATGGTGATCGACGTCAACGGTTAAAGCTTAACGCACGTTAAGCCTTTGATTCACAAAGAAGGCCGCTGACCGGACCCGCCGGCGGCGGCCTTTTTGCGTGGGACGGGGGGATTGGCACCGTTCGTGCATTTATGACCTCACGATACGTGATCAGGAGGTCGAAATGTTCAGGAAATGCGCCATTTTACTGGCTTTTGCCGTTTCGCTGTCGGCATGCAGCTACGTCGACGAATACGAGCGCCAGGTGACGGACTGGGAGCCGGTATATTGCTACAAATCACTGGCCGCGACCCAGTGCTACCGGGAACCGAAGCATTCGGACAGCCTGCGCCTGGTCAATTACTACGGCCCGCATCCGAGCCGCTATGACGCGCCCGCGCCGTTGCCGGCGCCGAATTTCAAGGCACCCGAGATGGTCAATTACTGGGTCAAGGACCCGGAGCCGGTGCCGCGCCCGATGGCCAAGGGCGATCTGTCGGACCGGCCCTGGCTGACGGCGGATGGCCGTGCCGAACAGCAGGCCCTTGAGGACATGACCGCGCTCGGAAAATCGGAGACCGGCACCCGTGCCCTGCTGCGGCGGATCTCCCTGGGCAGTCACGCGGACCGCGATGAGACCGCCGTACCGCCGCCCGATTTGACGGTGGAATAGTTTCCCCTCTCCCTCGGGAGAGGGTGGCGCAACGCGCCGGGCGAGGGGACAGAAGGTGAGGGGACAGAAGGTGAGGGGGCAGAGGGTGAGGGGCTAGTCCCGCTTCACCGCCTCGGCGATTTCGAGGATCATTTTCTTGAGAATCGCCGGTGCGAACTGCTCACGGCCCTCTGCCATATGCGCAAAGGCGCCGCGCCCGCCGATCACGTCGTTCTGATAATGATCGATCAGCGGCTCACCATACGGTCCTGAGCGAAGGCCCCCCGGTTTATACACCACCAGCGCGTTGATGGTGATCCCCGCGAGCATCGCCAATGCCTTGGCTTCGGGCAGGGGGCGGCCGTTCATCTGCGGCCCGTCACCGGAAATGTCGATGATCTTGCGCCGCCCCTGATAGACATTGCTCTCGATCAGGTTCACCGAATAGGCAATCGCTTCTGAAATCGAATTGTAGCTTTCCGCCATGCGCGGTGCGGCCAGCAACGCGTCGGCGAACCGGGCGGCGCTTTCGGGACCGTCGATCACGGTCCAGTCGACGATGGTGTGCTGCGACCACGGCGCGCCCCATTCGACGAAGGCGAGGGCGATCTTCTGGTGATAGCCGCCGCGAATGGCGTCGAGGATTTTCGGGTGCTGGATGGCGGCGGCGTAACCTTCGCGCTGCAGCCGCAATTCGTCGTCATCGATGGACCCCGACCCGTCGGCGGCGAGTACCAGTTCAAGATCGACCGGCTCGGCGCGAAGCGGCCCCGCGGACAGGAGGAGCAGGCCCAGAGCAAAAGTAAGCGCAAGAGTAAGCGCATGAGTGAGCACAAGGGGCAGCGCGAGGATGGCCGTGAGGGGCAGGGTAAAGGCGGGAAACAGCGGGAAAGGGCGCATCAGAGCCTCCAAAAGCTGCATTTCGCAAATGTTAGGCGGGTTTTCCCGGTAACGGAAATAACAAATCCGTCAGGCGCCGGGTGAGGTTTCCCCTCTCCCTCGGGAGAGGGTGGGTATAGCGCCGGGTAAAGTTTTCCCTCTCCCTGGGGAGAGGGTGGCGCATAGCGCCGGGTGAGGGGCTTTTATTGTGTTCCACATACCTTGACAGGGGCGCGCGAACGCCGTAAATCCCCGGTCTCTCACCTGTGGCGGAGTAGCTCAGCTGGTTAGAGCAGCGGAATCATAATCCGCGTGTCGGGGGTTCAAGTCCCTCCTCCGCTACCATTTAAAAAACCCTCGGGAATGATCGTTCTCAAGGGTTTTTTCTTTGCCGGTTCCTGAACTGCCTGATCCCGAGGCCGCACGTTCGAATTCTGCCCGGTGCACCACTTCCGCTATGTTCCATGCGGGAAACCGGAATTCGGCTTGTTCCGGAAATGCCTTTCAGTGATAATTTTTGAATATGCCATTATGACTTGCGTGACTTGGACGTTTCTACGTGGCCGACACACTGGAGATTGCAATGGTTATCCGTAGACCCGCGTATAAAAGAAACCTGACGTCCGTGCTGTTTGTCCTGACGGCCTGTTTTATGCTCTGGCCCGTTGCGCTCAAGGCTGAACAAATCTCTTGGCGCTACGTGACATTAGGTGCGTCCCAGAAGGTTCTTGATAATCCGTTTACCCCAGAATCAAGCAACGGCCTCAGGATGTGCACAACACTCTGTACGGCGGGCGGATGCCCGGGCGGTTGGTCGGTCGAGAATTCCGGTCATCTTGCTGCGGCAAAAGGATGGTCGGTGAACAGAATAAATTTTCGAGAGACGCACATAGCCGTCGATCGGGGGCTGTGCCATTTTGACGCCATCCGTTGGGATCAGACAAGTACCATGAGAAGATCAATAAGTATTTTCAGGACAACGGCTTCGTGGATATTCCCGTCCTTAACAAATAGACCGGCCTGAGAAGTCCAATCCAAATGGATAAGAATTCTTTCCGATTCCAATTATATCGCTGAATATCAGCAAGTTATATAGTTTGTTGTGGCTGTGCACAGTGATCGCATGTAGCTATCAAGACTCTGAGTGAAAATATCTCGACGCGAAACTGCATGTTTATGTCAGGCCTTGTTCTCGTCGAAGGCGCTCGATTGTCATTCGGGCGTGGCTACTTGGCTTCATATGGCCGTGGGACGGCTGCGCTGAATGACAAACTTCACACAAGGCCTCCAGGTTCGCATCCGAGTTATCGGAGGTCACACCGCTCCTATGGTGGCAATCTAGAAGTTTTCGATGCTTCTCCAGACTTACGCCACAGCTCTCGCAAGACCAATTCATTTTATCCCTGTATCGACGCGATATGTCACGCCAGCCGGGTGCATATCCATCGGGAGGAGTGTTTTTATCCGTATAGCGAGGCTTGTATTTGAAGAAGGTTGAATATTCCTTAAAAAAATACTCAATCGAAAACGCATCTCGTATTTTATTCCGCTGCCCGAAATCAACGCGAGAAAAGTTTTCCCAGTTCAGTGTCTCAAGGCACTTTTTGCAGACAAATAGCTTTGCAGTCATTTCCTCGGTTTGTTTGGTCATATAGTCTCTGGCGACTACGTCAAAATCGCCAGAAAGGTTGTTCGTGACGACATATCTCTCAAATCGACCTTGTCGGCGCATATTGTCTAGGGCGGCACACTCAGCGATATGAAATTTTGGTGCTTTATCAAGATCGTGTTCCAGCGTGTACCGATCCTTACGCGTATTTTTAATGTATAGTATGACCTGCTCACCTTTATGGGTAAGCAAACCGCCAAAACGAGGCTCGACCTCGTCCAAGGGGATTTCTTTTCCTTCCCGCAGTTCGATAAGAAGTTGCTGACGAGGATCAAGTTTCGGCTCTTCAGCCCGCCAATCAGAGGTCTGTGCACCCATGCGACGAACTGCATCATCAAGTGCAGGGAGGGATAGCTCTAACTTCACCCGACAGTCTCCAGAACCTTGATTATCTGCTCTTTGACATTGGTACGCACTCGAAACTCAACGCGTCTGGAAGCTTCTCGGTCTTCAACGCCGTTTTTCAAGATGACTTGGCTGGATGATAAGCCATTCGCAGTGATCAGCTCGCGAACGAAATCTTTATGGTCGTTTGGCATATCTCTACTGAGACCATATTCGAGCACTGAGCGCGTGCGATCCTGTGAAAGCCCCATATTCTTAAAATATGCTTCATCATCGGAAGTTCCTTCGCTCCACTCCGACGACGTATGTCCTTCGATGCGAACTTCAGCGATGGCAAATCGGAAATTGTGAAGCACTGCAACATAACGAGGGAAAAAATCGTCGAGTATTGCTTTAAAATCAGATTTTAAGGTGGCCTCTGCTGCCTCGAATAGCACTTCTGGTGCTTTAAATCGGATTGTCAGTGTTTGTTGGTCGAACTCAGCGTTCCATTTTGCGAGGTCTTTGGCAAACTCATCCTCAAGCGCCTGTTTGATATCAACCTCTGAGGCGTTCCAAGTGACGACGATTTCCTTGATTTTGTTTTGCGTTTCGACGATGGGCCGGATGTAAGTGATGGCGACGAAGAGGAAGATAATCATCAATCCAGCCATAAGATCCGAGACGCTGATCCAGTCACCATCGTCAGAGCCGACCCGGCTGCCAATAATACGGGAGAATTTCATCGTGTATCCTCAGCCATACGTACAACCTCGCGTAACCGGTCGGTAAGCGGGTTGTAGTCAGAAACAAACTTTTCAGAGAGCGCAGCAAGTCGTTGACCCATCGCCTCCAGTGCACGTGTAAGTTCTTGCTGCATCTGCTGGTCGAACGCCTCGAACTGGCTGTTTAACTGTTTTTGCGACTCTTCCCAAGATGCTCTTACTTGCTCCGAAAGCGCCTGTGTCGAAGCGTCTATGGTCTTTGCGTGGCCATCCATCGCCTTGTCGATGCTGAGTTGCATCGTGGTCAAAGCATCAGCCAATGCAGAGCGGAAGGTATCACGCGACTGTTCTGTTGATTTGTGGAGATCATCGTAACCAGTACGAAGTTTATCAAAGGATTGAGTTTGCTCCTCAACAGACGAACGCATCGTTTCCGTCGCCTTACTGACTGAAGCCTCAAAGCTATTGGTTATCTTCTCGATGTTGCTCTCAATGACGGGGAACGCTTCAACCGCCTTGTCACGTAAATCGGCGACGGCTTGCAGATGCGCCTCTAGATTTTGAACACTGGCCTGTAGGCCGGTCAGCAACGGGCGCATGGGTTCAAGCGTTTCCGGGATCGTCTTGGTACTGGAAG
This sequence comes from Rhodospirillales bacterium, assembly GCA_965227245.1. Classification (GTDB taxonomy): domain Bacteria; phylum Pseudomonadota; class Alphaproteobacteria; order Rhodospirillales; family Casp-alpha2; genus UBA4479. Next base: position 2,163,031 of record OZ245728.1, read on the forward strand.
ATATTTCCTCGATTGCTCCGCGCGTATCCTCAAGCGCATCTACGGCGGCTTCTATTCGTGCCTCTAACGTCTCGACATGAGTCTTGTAGTTCTCTTGCCACGTCAGTAACGCGCCTACGGCTTCGTTCAGTTGCTTGAAGTTTTCGCCGAACTGCTCGTTCAGCTTGGTATTGAAATCGCGGATGACACCTTCAAGGGCTTCGATCAATGCTTTCGAATTCTGCTCTGCCATTGTCTTCGCAAAATCACGAAACTCTTCGATTAACTCGTCTTGGCCATCCTGAAACGTAGAGCGCAGCTTCTGCATTTGTGTCAGCAGACTACTGTCACCATCCGACGAGATCGCCTTGCGAACTTCGGCCAGAGCATCGGTTTGGGCCTTGGTTGATTTATCGACGCTATCGTTGATGGATTGCAGTGTGGCTAGAATATCTTCTGGCGTCGCGTCCGTTGTGACATCGGTCGGCTCTGGTAATGCGGCACTTGCCAATCTGAACGTGATAGCGGCCCCCATGCCGACAATGCTGGTTGCAAATGCGATCTTCATCCCGTCGAGTAGTTTGGGCACGCTGGCGTCAATCTGCGCCACGTTGAAATCGAGAAGTCCAATAAAGATGCCGGTAAACGTGCCGAGTACACCAAGTGTCGTCATTAACCCAGCGCCCGCACTGTTGATCGAACCGAGCATGCCTGCGTGCGACGTATATCGACCTAGAAGAGCAAGAACGAAAATCGCGGCGATTATGGCTGAGAACGCAAACGATATGTCATTCGTACGCACAGCTTCATATATTCTCAGAATGTCGTCCAACTTACCCACCCCCCATAAAGAAAATTATCTTCTCAAAACCAACTATTGTAATCTGGGTATTTAGAGCCAAGTGGACCGCCCCCAATGTTCGGTCTGGTTTGAATGTTCGTGCATGATCTGCCTGCCCTGAGCCCATTCTTTGGACTGTAGAGATTAGATTATTCCTGCTTTTGCTATGAGAGAACCCTGCCAGTTGAGAGTGGCATTGCATCCATGGATAGTCCAATTCTAAAAAAATCTCGATTTATTAGGCAAGTCTATCATCAAGTTCCTACATGGCAACTCAAGTGAGACGCCTAGGGTTAGTGCCATTCTCGGCACCTGTTCGAGACCCGAAAATACTCACAGATTCTTCAGCCTAAAGGCCAACCCATAAACCCTCTTATGTAATCATAATCCGCGTGTCGGGGGTTCAAGTCCCTCCTCCGCTACCAATCGAATCAACGCCTTGGCCGGAAACGGCCGGGGCGTTTTCAATTTTAATCGGATGCTTGCGGGGGGCGTTGCACCAATCCGGCAAGCGCTCGCGCACGTACAAGAATAGATTGCGCGGGCGGGGGCTCTTTCCAGGTCATCCGTCATGGATGATGGGAGCTATCACGATGAACAGGGCAATGATCGTCTTGTACGACGGGGCGTGCCCGGTCTGCCGCCGGGAAATCAGCTTCTACATGAGGCGTGCCGGTGCCGATCGGATTGACTGGCGGGACGTAAGTCTGCCTGACCCGGCGGCGCTGCCGGCGGGTCTGTCATGCGAACAGGTCCTGCAAAGATTTCACGTTATTTCGCCGTCCGGGAAGGTGCAGTCCGGTGGCGCCGCGTTCGCCGAGTTATGGACCGCCCTGCCTGCATTTCGGGCTCTCGGACACCTTTTTAAACTGCCGGTCATGTCGGGGCTGATAGAGGTCGCCTATGATGGCTTTTTGCAGGTTCGTGCATCCACCAAGGCCTTGAATAAATGCGCTTCTTCAACGCGATAAGCGTGCCGCGTCATGCTTATCGCGCGCAACGGGGGGAGACCCATCCCTGATTAACAGCCCGAGCCCCGCAGCTGACCGAATTTGCGGGGCTTTTTCATGATCTTATGGGGGTAAGGCCGGATTTCTCGCCGGGTGCCGGATGCGCGGTTTCAAGCCGTTATCGTGGGTTTGGCCGTGACTGTAGGGAATCCTTGACTATAGTAGCGGCTGCATTGTCAGGTCTTTGAGGTCGGCTTTGAAGCCATGACAGGCCAGGATTTAAAATAACACCGCAATGGGATGCCGGGTCATCAGGACCGGCGCCGCATTCGCGCCCTCGCTAACGCCAAGATTCGGGAAAAACGATGAGCCTTTACACACAATATCTCGCTGAGATCGAAGAACGCAAAACCCAGAATTTGAGCCCCAAACCCATTGAGGACGGTGCGCTTGTCAGCGAACTGGTCGCGCAGATCAAAGACCCCGCCAATGAACACCGCGACGATTCACTCAAGTTCTTCATCTACAACACGCTGCCCGGTACAACGAGCGCGGCGGTCGAAAAGGCGAAGTTCCTGAAGGAAATCGTTCTCGGCAAGGCGGTCGTCAAGGAAATTACGCCGGCCTTTGCCCTTGAGCTTCTGTCGCACATGAAAGGCGGCCCGTCGGTCGAGGTGCTGCTCGATCTGGCCCTGGGCGACGATGCCGCGATTGCCCGCGGCGCCGCCGAGGTCCTGAAAACGCAGTTCTTCCTCTACGATGCCGATATGGGGCGGCTGGAAAAGGCCTACAAAGCCGGCAATGAAACCGCCAAAGATATCCTTGAAAGCTATGCCAACGCCGAATTCTTCACCAAGCTGCCGGACATCGAAGATGAAATCAAAGTCGTGACGTACGTTGCGGCAGAGGGTGATATCTCGACGGACCTGATGTCGCCGGGCAACCAGGCGCATTCCCGCGCGGACCGGGAACTGCACGGGAAGTGCTTTATTTCCGAAATGGCGCAGGCCGAAATTCGCGAACTGCAAAAGCAGCACCCCGACAAGCAGGTGATGCTGATCGCCGAAAAGGGGACCATGGGCGTCGGTTCGTCGCGCATGTCGGGCATCAACAACGTCGCGCTGTGGATGGGCAAACCGGCCAGTCCGTACGTACCGTTCGTCAACATTGCCCCGATCGTCGCCGGCACCAACGGCATCTCGCCGATTTTCGCGACCACGGTCGGCGTGACCGGCGGCATCGGGATCGATCTCAAGAACTGGGTCAAGAAAACGGATTCCGACGGCAAGGTGATCCTGAACAACGACGGCAGCCCGATCCTTGAAGAAATCTACTCGGTTTCGACGGGCACCGTGCTGACCATCAACGCCAAGGACAAGAAGCTCTGCGACGAAGACGGCAAGGAAGAGCTTGTCGACGTTTCGTCGTCGTTCTCGCCGGAAAAGGTCGAGTTCATGAAGGCCGGCGGCTCGTATGCCATCGTCTTCGGCAAGCGGCTGCAGAACTTTGCCGCCTCGACCCTCGGCGTCGACGTGAAATCCGCGTTTGCCCCCTCAAAAGAAGTTGCGCTGGAAGGGCAGGGCCTGACCGCGGTCGAGAAAATCTTCAACAACAACGCGCTGGGTGTCGAAGAAGGCACCGTGCTCCACGCCGGCTCGGACGTCCGGGTGCGGGTGAATATCGTCGGATCGCAGGATACGACCGGCCCGATGACGGTGCAGGAACTCGAAGCCATGGCCGCGATGACGCTGTCGCCGGCGGTTGACGGCGCGTATCAGTCCGGGTGCCACACCGCATCGGTGTGGGACAAGCGGGCCCAGGCGAACACGCCGAAGCTGATGAAGTTCATGAACGAATTCGGCCTTATCACCGGCCGCGATCCGAAGGGCAAGTATCCAGCGATGACCGACGTCATTCACAAAGTTCTGAATGACATCACCATCGACGACTGGGCGATCATCATCGGCGGCGATTCCCACACCCGGATGTCGAAGGGCGTCGCTTTCGGGGCCGATTCCGGCACCGTCGCGCTGGCCCTGGCGACGGGCGAGGTGACGATGCCGATCCCTGAATCCGTGAAAGTCACCTTCAAGGGCAAGATGGGCGATCATATGGATTTCCGTGACGTCGTCCATGCAACGCAGGCGCAGATGCTGGCGCAATTCGGCGACAACGTCTTCCAGGGCCGGATCATCGAAGTGCACATCGGCACGCTGCTGGCCGACCAGGCCTTCACGTTTACGGACTGGAGCGCCGAAATGAAGGCGAAGGCGTCGATCTGCATCTCCAACGATGAAACCCTCATCGAATCTCTGGAGATTTCGAAAAGCCGCATCCAGATCATGATCGACAAGGGCATGGATAACGACAAGCAGATGCTCAAGGGGCTGATCGAAAAAGCCGACAAGCGCATCCGGCAGATCAAATCCGGCGAAAAACCGGCCCTCGCGCCCGACGGCAATGCCAAATATTTCGCCGAGGTCGTCATCGATCTGGATGAAATCAACGAGCCGATGATCGCCGATCCGGATGTCGAGAACATCGACGTCTCGAAACGCTACACGCACGACACGATCCGCCCGATCTCCTATTACAAGGGCGACAAGAAAGTCGATTTCGGTTTCGTCGGATCGTGCATGGTGCACAAGGGCGATATGAAAATCATCGCGCAGATGTTCCGCAACATTGAAAAGCAGAACGGCAAGGTGGAGTTCAACGCGCCGCTGGTCGTCGCCCCGCCGACCTACAACATCGTCGATGAGCTGAAAGCCGAAGGCGACTGGGCGGTGTTGCAGAAAGCCGCCGGGTTCGAATTCGATGACACGAACCCGAAGGAAACCGCCCGCACCAAGTACGAAAACAAGCTGTATCTGGAACGCCCCGGCTGCAACCTGTGCATGGGCAACCAGGAAAAGGCGGAAAAGGGCGACACCGTGCTGGCGACCTCGACGCGCCTCTTCCAGGGACGTGTGGTGGAAGACTCCGACGAGAAGAAGGGGGAATCCTTGCTGGCGTCGACGCCGGTCGTCGTGCTGTCGACCATCCTTGGCCGCACACCCAGCATCGATGAGTACAAGTCCGCCGTGGCCGGGATCGACCTGACGACGTTCGTCCCCGAACACGTGTAAGACATAGGGCGGGAGGCTAAGTCCCAACCGTAAACAATCAAAGCCCGTTAAGTCAGTGACTTGGCGGGCTTTTTGTTTCTTACTTTCGCGTAAATACCCAGTCTGAAAGGACGCCATTTATGACAAGGTTTGCCATAATAATTGCCAAGCTTTGGTATTGTCCGTAGTATGATCCTGCTGAAGGAGGATGCAAAATGGCGACAATGAATGTCTCCTTGCCCGATCTGATGAAGGAATGGGTCGAAAGCCAGACCAGGGATGGCCGATACAGCAATGCCAGCGACTATGTCCGCGATTTGATCCGCAAGGATCAGGCGCGTCTTGCGGCCTTGGCCACTTTGCAGGAAGCGATCACGGAAGGCGTTGAGAGCGGGTCTCCGAAAACGTTCGATGCGACGGCGTTCAAGCTGCGGATGCGCGAACGGCATGTCGTCAGGTAGGGTTTCCGGCTACCGGCTCTCACCGAAAGCCCTGGCCGATCTCGAAGAAATCTGGCGGTACACGGCGGAAACATGGTCGATTGAGCAGGCCGACCGATATATCGATGCGCTTGCGTCAGCCTTCGAGACCATCGTTTCGATGCCGACTCTTGCCAGGGAGCGTCGCGAATTCACGCCGCCGGTAAGAATCCACGTTCATGAGGAACAACTCATCGTTTATACGGTCAATGGGGAATACATCACCATTCTGCGACTTCTTGGCGGGCGGCAGGATTGGCGCTCGATCCTGAAATCCCTTGACCCATGAGATTCGAAGCTTCCCCCGTTAAGTCAGTGACTTGGCGGGCTTTTTGTTTCTTGCCTTCGCGTGTATATCCTTCCCGAACAGACGCAGTTCATCACAAAGGCGACCCGCCATGCAGACCTTCAAGCTCACGCCCAAGCCGGAAAGCGACTTTCGCCTGGAAATCAACGCGATCCGCAAAGTCTGCAGGCTTGAGAAATGCGGCTACCGTCATGACAAGATCGTTTACGGTTTCTGTGATGACCTGACTGATATCGCGGCGCTACAGGCTGAGGGCCTGAATATCGAATTGATTCCCTTCGATGCAAAACAGTTTGAACTTGCCCAAAACCTGATCGAACGCGGCCGCGCCAAATCCAAGATCGAACATCTGCAACGCGATCTCGCAGAGAACGGCGCAAATAATGCGTCCGCCATTGCCGCCGCTGAGCAGAGACTGACGGACCTGAACGACACCATTCAGGCCGCCAAGGACGCGCTGGGCATCACCGGGACGATCAAAACCCTGAAATTGTAGGGGCAGGCCCATTTATTAGATTAAATCCGCTGGTGCAGAAATAAACCCGGGCGTATGATCCGCGCTGACAGGGAGCCTTTCGCGTTATCCCTTCCTTCTTTTCATGAGTTATATAATGGCCGCTGATATCAGCCTTGCCGCCGGGCAACCGCCGCTTCCGGGTGCGCGTCCGAAACTCGATTCCGCAGGCGCCATCGGCATCGTTGCCGTAACGCTCCTGATCTTCTGTTCGTTCGGAATCGTCGTCGATCTGTTCGTCATCATCGCCGTGAAGAGCCTGGGGGCGCCGGATCCGCTGACGTGGAGCGCGGGGGCGCTCGGCGCCGTGGTCATGTTCGGACTGTCGGCGTGGGCCGGATACGAAACCTGGCTGAACCCCGGCGAGCCGGGGTTCTGAACCTCCGGCCAGCAAAATAAGTGACCGGATGACGGCCTGATCCGGCACGCCTTCCGGGACGATCTGCCCATTGATTTCCGGCCCGCTTTCCCGCATCGTTCCCGCAACGCTTAAAAGAGCATCTGCGGAGGAAAGCATGACTATCAAGGTGGGCGATCGCGTGCCCAGCGTGAACGTCGGTATCATGACCGACGACGGACCGGGCGTCACCGGGACTGATGATCTTTTCAACGGCAAGACGGTGGCCCTGTTCGGTCTGCCGGGGGCCTTCACCAAGACCTGCTCGGCGCAGCATCTGCCGGGCTATGTGAATAATGCCGAGGCGCTGAAATCGAAAGGCGTCGACGATATCATCTGCCTTTCGGTCAACGACCCGTGGGTGATGGACGCCTGGGGCAAAAGCCAGAACACGGCCGGCCGGGTCATTATGATCGGGGATGGGGCGCTCAACTTCACCCGCGCGGCGGGTCTCGAAGTGGACCTCAGTGACAAATGCTACGGCCCGCGCTGCAAGCGGTTCTCGGCGCTTGTCGTCGACGGCGTGGTCAAGGCGCTGCATTTCGAGGACGGCGGCTTCGGCGAAACCAGTGCCGAAAAACTTCTCGACGATCTGAGCTGACTTCAACACGGGGGACTCCCATGGCCGACATGCTGATCATCACGTTTATCGCCGAAGACCGCCCGGGCGTGGTTGAAATCCTCTCCGACATCGTCGAGGCACACGGCGGTAACTGGCTGGAAAGCCGGATGGCGCATCTGGACGAGACCTTTGCCGGAGTTGCCCGTGTCCAGGTGCCGAAAGGAAAATCCGCGGATCTTCGCGATGCACTCGGGGAACTGGCCGAAGACGGCTTTCAGCTCATGGTCCGCGAAGCCGGCGGCGGTGAAACAACGGCCGACGGTCCGATCATCGATTTCGAGATCGTCGGTCTGGACCATCCCGGCATCGTGCATGAGCTGACGCGCACCATTGCCGCGCTCAAGGCCAGCGTCGAGGAAATGGAGACCTGGACCGAAGGCGCACCGCACGGCGGCGGCATGCTGTTTCATGCCCGCGCCAGCGTGCGGTTGCCGGACGGCCTATCCGAAGAGGGTTTCCGTGATGCGCTGGAAGACAGCGCCAACGCGCTTGTGGTCGATATCGTCATCGGCGAGGCGTGAATTTAAACCCCTCACCCTTACCCTCTCCCCAGGGAGAGGGGACATGTGTAACCATCCCTCTCCCTGGGGAGAGGGCGGGGCCCGTGTGCCGTAGGCACATGAGAGGGTGAGGGCCTAGATCACGCCCCTGGCCTTGAGCGCGGCGATCTGTTCCGCCGTCAGTCCCAGGTCCGAATAGACATCTTCGTTGGAGCTGCCGAGCGCGGGGCCGGTGCGCGAGACCTTCCCCGGAGTCCGCGACATGCCGGGCGTCACCCCCTGCATTTTCAGCGTACCCAGTTCCGGATCGTCGACATCGACCAGCATGCCGTTGGCGTGAACCTGTTCCTCGCGGAACAGCTCGTCGATGGTGCGGACGCGGACGGCGCTGACGTCATGGTTTTCCATGTGCGCACAGGCAGTATCCGCGTCGCGTTCGGCGAACCACTGGGCGACGATGGCGTCCAGTTCATCGGTGTTCGCGAGGCGCTGCACGTTATCGGTAAAGCGAGGATCGGTGATCATGTCCGGGCGGTCGATGGCGTGGCACAGCCGCTCGAAAATCGACTGTGCGCTGGCCGCCAGGGTGATCCATTTGCCGTCCCTGGAACGGAACACGTTGCCCGGTGCGGCATACGGATTGCGGTTGCCGTAACGGCCCCGGACCTCGCCCAGCTGGTCGTATTCCACGGCAAGAAAATCGAGCATCCGGAACATGCTTTCAAACAGCGAGACACTGACCACCTGGCCCGGCGCGTCGGGGTTTTCGCGCAGTTCCATCAGTGCCGCCAGCAGGCCGAAAGCTCCGAACAGGCCGGTCACGGAATCGGCGACGGGATAGCCCGGGTGTATCGGGGCGCCGTCGGCCGGGCCGCACAGGTTGAGAAAGCCGGACATGGCATCGGCAACGCGGGCAAAGCCGGGCTTTTCCGCATACGGCCCCTTACGGCCGAAAGCGCTGACACGAAGGATCGTCAGCTTCGGATTGATTTCCCACAGCACGTCGGGGGCGAGACCCCAGCGTTCCAGCGTGCCGGGGCGGAAGTTTTCGATCAGCACGTCACGCTCGGCGATCATCTTTTTAAACAGCTCAGCCCCCTCGGGGGTGCGGAGATCGAGGGTGATGCCGCGCTTGCCGCGGTTGACGACCTTCGACCATAACGCCACACCGTCCTTATGAGGCGGCAGGGCACGGATCGCATCGCCACGTTCCGGCAGTTCGATCTTGAGTACGTCGGCGCCGAAATCGGCAAGCAGGCTGCCCGCCAGCGGTCCGGCAATGATGGTCGCGATATCCAGGACGCGGAGGTTCCTGAGCGGCCCCTGACGTCCGTTATCGGTGATCTGTGTCTCTTTGTCGGCGCTCATCTCGGGTCCTTCAATTTGAAAAGAAAAGGCGTGATGGCGTTTCCACCATCACGCCCGAGGTTGTTCAAGCCAGGAAGCTTTAGTTGATGTACTTGTTTTTGATGCTTGTCAGGAGGTTGACCTCATCCTGAAGCTGCTTGCCGTAATCGGCAGCCGACACCCAGACCGGCTTGAAGCCAAAGGTGTTGCCGAATTCGGCGAACGACGGATCCATGGCGGCTTTCTTGGCGATCGCTTCCAGTTTGGCGACGATGGCGTCCGGCGTGGATTTCGGCACCATCAGGCCGCGGGTAATCTGTACCGGCGGCAGCTCGATGCCAAGGTCCTTGAAGGTCTTGAGATTCTGTGTCGGCTCATAGTTGATGCCGCCCATCGGGGCCGTTGCGGCCAGCGGACGGATGATCCCGGCCTTGATTTCGTTGATCATGACCGGTGAGTGGAACTGGCCGATGTCGACATCATCTCCGATCAAGGCTTTTTTCAGATCAGCGCCGCCCGAGAAGGGTACAATCTTGAAGTCGAGCCCTGTTGCACCCTTGAGCGCATGGGACAGCAGCGTGTGCGTGGAACCGGCGGTGCCCATCGACAGCTTGCCAGGGTTGGCCTTGGCGGCGTCAAGGAACTCCTGGAAATCCTTGTACGGACGTTTGGCGTTGGTAATGAACCATGTCGGTGTGGTGTATACGCCGCCGATTGCTTTGAAGCTGGAAACGTCATAGGGAAGGGATTTCATGGCCAGGTTGGATGTCAGGTCGAGCGAGCCATTAAACAGGATCGTGTAACCGTCACCCTTTGCCTTGGCGGCCTTGAGCGTGCCGGTGACGCTTTTCGCGCCGTTGATATTGTCGATCACGACAGTCACCCCGGCGGCCTTTTCGAAGGCTTTCTGGTAACCGCGGAGGATGGTGTCGGTCCCGCCGCCGGCTTTCCACGGCAGGATGATGTGGATGGTGCTGTCCGGGTATTCCGCTTTTGCCGCGCCGCCGGTCAACATTGCGGCAGTAACGGCAATAGCGCCTAACAATTTGGGTAGTCGAAGTTTCAGATTTAACATTAATCCCTCCCTTGGGGTTGGTTGTCTCCTCAGTCGTAGGATGCCGTCGTCAGGATTTCTTCCCGGCGTTTTTTTTGTTCGCTCAGACTCTTCTGTATTTCGCGAAGGACAAGCAGCACGGTCAACGTGATCAGAATGATCCGCGGCCATGTGCCGATAAATGTGGTCCAGTCGTCACCGGCGATGTTCATGGCAACGCGGGCGTTATATTCGATGATGGGGCCGAGAATGACCCCAAGCACCACGGTGACGAGCGGGAACCTGCGTGTCTCGAGAATATAGCCGACAATCCCCAGCGAGATCGCAACGAGGACCGGAAACAGGGTGTTGGAAATGGCGTAGGCCCCGACGCCGGCGAGCACCAGGACGAACGGGAACAGGTACGAGCGGTCCTGACGCAGAACGATCACGAAATACTTCATGGCACCGAGCGCGAGCAGGAACATGAACACGGTGGCCACCAGAAGACTGGCGAGAATGGCATAGACCAGATCGCCTGATTGCTGCATCAGCAGTACGCCGGGTTCGACCCCGTGCAGAACAAGTGCCCCCAGCATCACGGCGGTCGAGCCGTCGCCGGGCAGACCGAGGGTCAGCATCGGGATCATGGTGCCGCCGGTGGTGGCGTTGTTGCAGGCTTCGGGCGTCAGGATGCCGTCGGGCTCGCCCTTACCGAATTTCTCGGGCGTCTTGGAACGGTTCTTGGCCGTGGCATAGGCCAGCCACGTCGCGCTTTCCGCACCGACACCGGGAACGGCGCCGATGAACACGCCATAGGTGCCGCCGATGGTGAACGCCTGCCAGCGCTTCCTGAGTTCCTTGAAGTTGGGCAGCTTGAGGCTGATCTTGTCGGCAATCAGTTCGCTTTTGCGGCCGATCATCTTCAGATCGCTGAGTACCACGGCGATGCCGAAGAAGCCGATCAGCGCAGCGGTGAAGGGAATCCCCTCCATCATCTGCGGCACGCCGAAGGTAAACCGTTCGGTGGCATCGTTCGGGTCAATCCCGATGGTCGCAATCAGCAGGCCGAGCATGACGCCGATCAGACCCTTGAGCATGGAGCCGCGCGCAAACGCCGAGACGAGGACAAGACCAAGGACGCCGATCAGCGCGATATCCGCGTTCTTGGCTTCGACGGCGACGGTTGCCAGGAGCGGGATCGACGTCACGGCAATGCCCCATGAAATCAGTCCGCCCAGCGTTGAGCCGACGGTCGCATAGCCGAGCGCTTCCGCCGATTTTCCCTGTTCGGCCATGGGGAAGCCGTCGAGCGCGGTACACGCCGCCGCCGGTGTCCCCGGTGTTCGCAACAGAATGGCCGAGAATGACCCGCCCAGCTTGGTCCCGACATACACCCCCATCAAAAGAACAAGGGCGGGGATCGGGTCGAATGGATAGGTCAGCGGCAAAAGAACGGTGATCGCCATCGGCGACGACAGGCCGGGCAGGGCGCCGACGACAATGCCGAGCGCAGTCCCGGCGAGAATAAGCAAGAGATTCGAGGGGTCCGCGAGGTGTCCGAAACCGCTCATAAGTCCTTCAAGCATTGTTTGACCTTTTCTTTTTGGTTGCGGGCCTAGAGCGGCAACTGAAGCAATGTGACGAACATGACGTGAAATACGGCGGCACCGATTGCGGATATGCCTGCGGTTTTCCAGTGTAGCGGCCGTCCGAAGACAAGCAGCATGACAAACAGGAAAATCCCGGTAATCAGATAGAAGGGCAATTCTTCGAACATCACGGCGTATGCGATAATGGCCATAATCGAAGCGATCATGCGGCCAATCAGCAACCTGGAAAGTTCAGGAAACATGAGGTCGATGGAGAATACATGGCCTTGCGCGCCCAGTGCGCTCAACGCCTTGTTGACGTGGCGAAGCTCGATAACAACCTGTATCAGCCAGATCCCGGTCAGGACCGCGAGCAAGGCTCCCCAGATGCTTGGCAATGTTGCATGGGTCATCAACTGGTCGGTGACGAACCCCGAAGATTCGGTCATTTGCACCGAAATGCTTGCGTAAACACCGATGACGACAAGTGCAATTCCGAGGAAGGCGTCCTTGGTACGTGCTGCTTTTGTCGACATCAGTTCGCCGAGTACGGCTTCCTGATGATCTGTTTGCACCCTGTGTATCCCCCTGTTCGTGATCACGATCTTGCGTCGTGATTTTGTTAGTCACGTCAAAACTATGTAGTTGACTTACTATATAGTTATGACTTTATATATTTCTGTCAACTCGAAAAAAGCTTCTGCGAAAAATCGGATTATCGCTCATGAACACCGGCGGGCCAGCCAGCACAAATGCACCGAAGTGGGAAGATGCGCGTGCCAAGCATAAGCCCCGCTGGGACAAGCTCGGCCAGTTTCTTGATCGCAGGTTTAAGCATGCCGCTGACTTGGGGCATCCCAAATACAAGCTGTTGCAGGATGGGCTGATCGATGCGATCCGCAGCGGCGTTATCGGCGACAATGAACTTCTGCCGACTGAAAGCGACCTGACCGATATCACGCCGTTCAGTCTCGGCACCGTGCAGCGTGCCCTGAAAAATCTGGTGAACGCCGGATTGATCGTGCGCAAGGCGGGGGTCGGTACCATCGTCGCACCGTGGCGCCGAGAGCTGGAAAATCCGCTGCATACCCGCTTCAACGACAAGAACGGCAATGTCCTGCCGGTCTATACCGAAGTTCTGTCACGCCGCCGCGTCAGCGGCCCCGGGCCATGGCAGGATTTCCTGCGCTCGGACCCGAACACGCTGGTCATCAAACGGCGACTGATCATCGAGCGGCCCAAGGATGACGGCGGTGATTTTTGTTACTACAACCATTTCTATTTCGACGCGTCGAAATATCCGGTGTTTCAGACGTCGCCCAAGCGCGAACTCAACGGGGTCAACCTGAAACGCAAGATGGCTGAGGAATTCGGTCTCGTGATTACGCGCGTCAGCAACCATATGAGCATCTATCATGCGACCACGGAAATCGCCGCGGCACTCAACATCGATGCCGGTACGGCGTTGATCCGTCAGCGCGTCTATGTCTATTCGATGGAAGGCCCACTCTATTACCAGGATTACTGGATACCGCCGGATGTGCCGGAAATCGTCATCGATACGGCGCTGGATAACCTCGCTGAAATATAAGAATACTACGACCCCGGGAGAGAAAACGTGAAACCGACCAATTTGCTGATCATCATGTCCGATGAGCATACCCGCAGCGTGACGGGATGTTACGGCCACGATATCGTCAAGACGCCGAACCTCGACAAGCTTGCCGCCAGCGGTGCCAGATATGATTCCGCCTACACCACGTGTCCGGTCTGCGTGCCGGCGCGGGCATCGTTCGCCACCGGCAAATACGTGCATCAGACCGAGCACTGGGACAACGCCATCGCCTTCGACGGTACGATCCCGAGCTGGCACAGCCTGCTCCGTGAACGCGGCCACCACACGGCGTCCATCGGCAAGCTGCATTTCCGTTCAGCCGAAGATGACAACGGCTTTTCCGACGAACAGATCGGCATGCATGTCATCGACGGCAAGGGCGACATGATGGGCTGGATTCGCGACGAGAGTATGCCGAAGCGTGGGGGCTCCTACAAAATGGCGCGGATGGCGGGGGCAGGGGAATCCGTCTACTCGACATATGACCGCGAGATCGCTGCGCGTGCACAGGTCTGGCTGCGTGAAGAAGCACAGAAGCACACAGACAAGCCTTGGGTGCTTTTCGTTTCCTTTGTCTGCCCGCACTTCCCGCTGACGGCGCCGCCGGAAATGTTCTATCACTACTACGATCAGGATCTGCCGCTGCCGAAGCTTTATAAGGAACGGCACCAGAAACTGCATCCGTATCTGGAGGATTACCGCGGCGCCTTCGCCTACGACGAGCACTTCCATTCCGATGAAGAGGTCAAGCGGGCGCAGGCCGGGTATCTGGGGCTCTGCACGTTCCTCGATTTCAATGTCGGCAATGTGCTGTCGGCGCTCGAAGATGCCGGGCTCGCCGACAATACGCGCGTCATGTATACGTCCGATCACGGCGACAATAACGGTGCACGCGGACTGTGGGGCAAGTCGACCATGTTCGAGGAAGCCGCCGCCGTGCCGCTGATTCTGAGCGGCCCGGACATTCCGGCGAACACGGTCGTCAAGACGCCGGTCAGCTTTGTCGACATGTATCCGTTCATCATTGATTGCGTCGGTGCGCGCGATACCGAGACCGTCAGCGACGTGCATCCGGGGGTCAGCATCGCCGATTATCTGAAAGGTGATGACCAGGCCAAGGTCGCGTTTTCCGAATATCATGGCATGGGGTCCAGAACGGCGGCATATCTTGTCCGCAAGGGGCCGTGGAAACTGGTGCACTACGTCGCCTACGAGCCGCAGCTCTTCAATCTCGAAGACGATCCGGAAGAACTGAACGATCTGGCCGCTGATCCGGCGATGCAGCCGGTGGTCGACGAGTTGCGGGCGGCGCTTGAGAAAATCGTCGATCCGGCAGCAACGGATGCCCATGCCAAGGAACAGCAGCAAAGACTGCTGGCTGAAAACGGCGGCGCCGAAGCGGTGATCGCGCGCGGTGATCTGGGCTTCAGTATGCCGCCCGGCGTCGATCCGCACTTTGATTAATCAAGGGAAAGAAACATGAAGCTGAACGATGAAGAAAAGGCCATGCTGGCCGGTGAAATGGGCGAGCCGAAGCGCTGGGCCATTGATCACATGCTCAAGGTCGGGCGCATGTTCGACGCCGCGGATCTGGTGCCGGTAAGCCAGGTCCACATGATGGCCGATCCGGAATCGGTCGGCGAGGCGGGCACCGAATTCATGGAGCAGATGGCGGCCCATCCGGCGTCTGAACGCCGGGTGGCGGTGCCGATGATTACCGATCCGCGCGGTGTTGATCTGAACTATTACCGGCCCCTCGGCCAGACCGAGGACATGGCCAACATCGAGCGCCGCTTTGTCGCCGCGTGCGAAAAGCTGAGCATTCTGATGACCAACACCTGCGTCAACTACCAGACCGTGATGCCGCCGGTGCTGGGCGATCATGTCGCCTTCGGTGATACCGGGGTGGTGATCTATTGCAACAGCGCGTGCGGTGCGCGCTCCAACTTCGAAGGCGGACCGTCGGCGCTGGCTGCCGGTCTGACCGGGCGGACGCCACGCTACGGCCTGCATCTGGATAAGCACCGGGTGGCGACGAAACGCTATGTGGTGCGCGAACAGCCGAAAGGCCTGACCGACTGGGGCGTGCTGGGGGCCGTTGTCGGCCGCCGGGCCGGGTCGTACTGGGAAGTACCGGCGATCGAAGGGCTGGAATCCGTGCCGACCTCGGATGAGATGAAGCATCTGGGGGCGGCGATGGCGAGTTACGGCTCAACCCCGCTGTTCCACCTGGTCGGCATCACCCCCGAAGCCCCGACGGCGGCAGCCATCGGTGCCGACAAGCTCAAGGGGGAAGACATCACCAAGGCCGATCTGGATGAACTCCGGTCTTCGTTCGGCGGCAAGGGCGACAAGGTCGACGTGGTTGTCTTCGCCGCGCCGCAGTTGTCGATCGTCGAGATGCAGCAGGTCGCCGATCTGGTCGACGGGCAGAAACTGCACGACAAAACGGCGATGCTGGTCTGTACCTCACCGACCGTCTATGCCGATGCGACGCGCATGGGACTGGTCGGACGGATCGAGGCGTCAGGCGCCAAGGTCCTCGAAGGGACGTGCTTCTATCAGCAGTACGCCCGCGAAATCGGCGAGGCCAACGGCTGGAAGCGGCTGCTGTCAAACTCGACCAAAATCGTCAATATCCTCGGTGGCTACGGTTATGAACCGGCGCTGGCCGATATGGAGGCATGTATCGCCTCCGCCGTGGCGGGAGAAATCGTATGAGCATCGAATTGAAATGCCACGTCGGGATCGGTCCCGATGTCGAAGGCGAAGCGCTGGTGGCCAGCGACAATTTTTCGGCCCGTTATGATCTGGACCGGATCAAGGGCGTGTTTTCCCGGCCTCAGCATGCGCTGTTCGGGGAATCCTACGCCGGCAAGATACTGGTGCTGAACACCGCCAAGGGTGGCGTCGCCTCGGCCTGGATGCTGCACGAAATGAAATCGCGCGGCATGTTCCCGAAAGCGATCCTGTTCAATGCCGCCAATACGATTCTGGCGCAGGGGGCGGCACTGGCCGATCTGACGATGTGTGACCGCTTCGAAGACGGCGATGTGACGACGCTGATCAAAAGCGGTGAATTCGTGAAGGTTTATCCCGAGAAGGGACTGGTGATCGTCGAGCGGTAAGAAACCTCTTCGCAATCGTGGTTCCCGGGCGGGATGGACTTCCAGCAACGTAGCGTCGTCCTGAATCAAGTTCAGGATGACGCATGGCGTTGAGTTCAGGATGACGGTGGTGTCTTTCTACTCAACGTTGTCATGCCGGTGGATGCCGGTAACCAGGTCACAAGCGGCAGCCCTCACCGGGGGAACAAAGCATGCCGGCTTTTTTCGCACGCTGCTTTTACCGGGCACTCTGAAATGCTAATCTGTCGGGGCATATAACAGGTCCGGACATTATGGATTTCACCGACCCCCTGCTGCTCGCGCGACTGCAATTCGCCTTCACGGTGTCCGCGCATATCATCTTTCCCGCCTTTTCCATCGGTCTCGCCAGTTACCTCGCCGTCCTCGAAGGGCTGTGGTTGCTGACCAGGGACGATGCCTATATCAAGGTCTTCGATTACTGGAAGGTGATCTTCGCCGTCGCCTTCGGCATGGGCGTGGTGTCGGGAATCGTCATGAGCTACCAGTTCGGAACGAACTGGAGCGTCTTTTCGGACAAGACCGGCCCGGTGCTGGGGCCGCTGATGGGCTACGAGGTGCTGTCCGCGTTCTTCCTCGAGGCCGGGTTCCTGGGGATCATGCTGTTCGGCTTTCACAAGGTCGGGCCGCGCCTGCACTTCTTTGCGACAACGGTGGTCGCCGTCGGGACCCTGTTTTCCGCATTCTGGATCCTGTCCGTCAATTCGTGGATGCATACGCCCGCCGGTTATGGTGTGAACGAGGTCGGGCAGTTCGTCGCCGAAGATTGGTTCGCGGTCGTCTTCAATCCGTCGTTCCCTTACCGGCTGGTGCATATGGTGCTGGCGGCGTATCTGACGACGGCGTTTGTCGTCGGTGCCGTCGGCGCGTGGCACCTGATCCGGGATTCCCGCGACCGGGGTGCCCGGATCATGTTTTCGATGGCGATGTGGATGGCGCTGATCGTCGCCCCGATACAGATCGTCGCCGGGGATTTCCACGGGCTTAACACCCTCGAGCATCAGCCTGCCAAGGTCGCCGCCATGGAAGGCCATTATGAAACCCAAAAGGGCGCACCGCTGATTCTATTCGGCATTCCCGATGACGACGCCGAGGAGACCCGTTACGCCCTCGAAATTCCCAAGCTGGGATCGCTGATCCTGACCCATGAGCTCGACGGCGAGGTCAAGGGCCTGAAGGCCTGGCCGAAGGAAGACCGGCCCCCGGCGGAAATCGTCTTTTGGAGCTTCAGGATCATGGTTGCACTGGGGCTGGCGATGGCGGCGCTGGGACTGTGGAGCGGTCTGCAGCGCATGCGGGGCCGCCTGTTTGAAACGCCGCTGATGCTGTGGGCGGCGGTGGCTATGGCGCCCAGCGGCTTCATCGCGGTTTTGGCGGGCTGGATCACGACCGAAGTCGGGCGTCAGCCGTGGACCGTATACGGCCTGTTGCGGACGGCGGAGAGTGTTTCGCCGATCGGTGCCCAGGCCGTCGGCGCATCGCTGGTTGCGTTCATCATCGTCTATGTGACGGTGTTCGGCGCCGGGGTTTTCTACATGCTGCGTTTGATGTCGAAACGCCCCGATGCCGGGATCGACACCGAAATCGGCCTCAGCCGCGCCGCCGGTCTGACGCCGATGCAGGCGATCAAGCGCGCCTTGCCGGGGGGAGGGGACTGACATGGAGATCGATCTTCCCTTCATCTGGGCCGGGCTTATCGCCTTTGCCATCCTGGCGTATGTGGTGCTCGACGGGTTCGATCTCGGGATCGGCATTCTGTTTCCGCTGCTCGACACCGACGCCGACCGCGATCAGGCGATGAATTCCGTGGCCCCGGTGTGGGACGGGAACGAGACCTGGCTGGTGCTGGGCGGGGGTGGGCTGTTCGCAGTGTTTCCGCTGGCCTATGCGACCGTGCTGCCGGCGCTCTATGCGCCGCTGACGGCAATGCTGATCGGCCTGATCTTCCGTGGTGTATCGTTCGAGTTCCGCTGGAAGACCGAGCGCGGCCGGTTCCTCTGGGACTGGGGCTTTGCCGGCGGGTCGCTGCTGGCGGCATTCGCGCAGGGCATCACGCTGGGCGCCCTGGTGCAGGGGATCGAGATCGAAAACCGCGCCTATGCCGGGGGCTGGTGGGACTGGCTGACGCCGTTCTCTCTGCTGACCGGTGTTGCGCTGGTGATCGGCTATATGCTGCTGGGGGCGACCTGGCTGGTGATGAAAACCGAAGACGGGCTCAAGGCGCAGGCCCAGGTTTTCGCATGGCGGACGGCGATCTCGACGCTGGTGCTGATCGGCCTGGTCAGCCTGATTACGCCGATGCTCAACCCGGTTTATGTCGAGCGCTGGTTCAGCGAGACCACGATCGCGTTCAGTGTCGTCGTCCCCACGCTGGTGATGGTGGCGGCGCTGGTACTGTTCCGGGGGCTCAGAAGCGACAGCAACGCCAGCCCGTTTCTGGCGGCGCAGGCACTGTTCATTCTCTGCTATGCCGGGATCGGCATCAGCTTTTATCCCTACATCGTGCCGACGAGCATGACGATCTGGGAAGCGGCGGCGCCGGACAGCAGCCTCGCATTTCTGCTGGTCGGCGCGGTGATCCTGATCCCGATCATTCTCGGCTATACCGCCTATGCCTACTGGGTGTTCCGGGGCAAGGTCGATGACGGCGGCTATCATTGAACGAGCGCGGCCGGCGGCTGCTGTGGTTTGCCGGGCTTTGGTGCGCGGGGGTCGCGGTGCTGGCTTTGCTGGCGTTCGTGATCCGGGCCGCGATGATGCCGTGACGGGGCGCTTCCCATGAACGCCAAACAGTACAACGCCTTCTGCAAATCCCTGCCGCACACCACCCACGTCAATCAGTGGGGCGGGGCGGACGTGTGGAAGATCGGCGGCAAGGTCTTCGCCATCGGCTGGTTCGCGGACGGTGAGCACCCGGCGATCACGTTCAAGGTGTCCGATATCGGTTATGAGATGCTGCGCGATGCGCCGGGACTGCAACCCGCCCCCTATCTGGCGTCACGCGGCATGAAGTGGATACAGAATTACGATACGCCGGGTTTGAGCGACAAGGATTTGAAGGACTTTCTGACGGAGTCCTATCGTATCGTCTCGCTGGGCCTGACCAAAAAGCTGCAGAAGCAACTCGGCCTCAATCAGGACGCTTGAAGCTCTTGCGCGCCTTTTCGACCCTGGCACAGATCACGCAATCGGTGAGGTGATCGTTGATCAGGCCCATTGCCTGCATGAAGGCGAACACCGTCGTCGGGCCGACGAATTTCCAGCCGCGTTTTTTCAGGTCCTTCGACAGCGCGACGGAAGCCGGGGACGTGGACATGCTCTGCGGGGCGCCCAGGTCTTCGGGCGCTGGTTCATGGCGCCAGACATAGGCGGCAAGCGAGCCTTCGTCCCGGGCCAGTTCCAGAACCCGCTTGGCGTTGTTGATGACGGCTTCGATCTTCATGCGGTTGCGGACGATGCCGGTATCCTTCATCAGCCGTTCGACGTCGCGGGCGGTGAAGCGCGACACTTTTTCCGGATCGAACTGATGGAACGCCGCGCGGAAATTTTCGCGCTTGTCGAGGATGGTCCGCCAGCTCAACCCGGATTGGAAACTCTCAAGGCAGAATTTCTCGAACAGGCGTTGGTCATCGGCGACAGGGTAGCCCCATTCGGTATCGTGGTAGTGCAGAAAGTCCGGTGCCGATCCGGCCCAGCCGCAGCGCGGTTTGCCGTCAGGGGCGATAAAAAGCTCAGCCATGTCAGTTGTCCTTGTTGAGATGTTCACGCGATCAGAAATGAGAGGCGGTCGTCGGCCCGGGATGCATCGATCTCGATGATTTCGGCGCGGACCACGTCCTCGGCAACGAACGGGTCTGCGGCGATACGGTGTGCCAGTTCCTCGCGGGTTGTGTTGGCGGCCAGCACGGCACCGCCCTGTTTCGGCTGCACTGACCCGCTGAGTAAAAACACGCCGTCCGCAAAGCCCTGTTCGAGCCACGCCTTGTGGCTGTCCATGTGGCGGGGTGCGTCAGCCTTGTTGGCGGCGAATTTCAACAGAACGATGAACATCGGTATCCTCTCTCAGATATATTTTCCGGCCGCGATACAGGCGTCGAGCCAGGCACACATGCGGTCCACCTCGTCACGGATGAAGTCTTCGTCGTCATAGGCGTTGGCGAGGGTGGCGACACCCTGTGAGAATGACAGGACATGCATCGCCATGCGATCCGATTCCGCCGCAAACCCCAGCGCCTGGAATTGCACCGTCAGCCAGTCCCGGAACAGGGTGAATATCTCCCGGGCATCATCCTTGCCGGTGTGATTGAGCTTCGCCAGCTCGGTGCTGAGGGTGCCGACCGGACAGCCGTAGCGCATGATCTTGTCGCGGTTGCGGATCAGGATATGGATATAGCAGCGGATGCGCCCGGCGGGGTCGTCGGTTTCCGCCTCCCATGCGTCGAGCATGCGCCGCGTGTTGTCGCGCCGCACATCGATGACGCTGTCGAGGATCGCGTCCTTGGTCTTGAAGTGGTGATAGAAATTGCCGCGCGAAATCTTCACCACGCCGGCAATGTCGGCGAATGAGGTATGGTCATAGCCCTGCCGGTAAAACAAACGGTCGGCGGCATCGACGATATCTGCGCGGGTGTTCTTTGTGCTCATGGAAGCCGGCCTGCAAATGCATTAGTCAGGCTATAATTAGGACAGTTGTCCTAATGCGTCAAGCCGGAAGATGCGGCGAACCCGGCCGGCTGAACTAGCCCGTAATCGGCATGGTGAAACTGTCAGGTTTCCGTTAAATTTCAGATGTATAGTACAGCGCAAAGCCGGAAAGCGGGGTCGTGTCCCGGCCGCGTTGGGGCGTATCGGGAACGAGATGCACGAACTGTTGCGACGATTGCGGGCGAAGCCGCTGATCGCCTTTGAAATGGCGTTCGGATCGCTGCTGATCAATATCATGGCACTGGCGTCACCGTTGTTCGTGATGCAGGTTCTGAACCGCTATGTGGGACAGGGCGTCGACGCGACGCTGTTCACCCTGACGGCGGGGGTGCTGATAGCCGTGGTCTTCGAATTCGTGCTGCGCCAGTCGCGCATGGCGTTGGCCCGCGGTGTCAGCGCCGGTCCGGATGCGGATATCGCGGAACGCGCCTTCGCCATCCTGACCCGGGCCCGGCTCAGTGCCCTCGACAAGACCGCCCCCGAGGCCCGCCGGGAAATCGTCAGCGGTACGGCGGCGATCGAAACCGCCTATAACGCCACCAACATCACCACGGTGCTGGATGCGCCGTTCGCGCTGCTGTTCATCTTCGTACTCGCGCTGATCGACCCGACACTGGCGCTGATCACGGCGGGATTCGTTGTCGGGGTTTATGGGGTCGGCGTCTATGGTCACAAGCGCATGCAGGCGATCACCGCTGAGTTGCAGGCGATAACGGCGGACGCAAGCGGTCTTTTGGGGACCGCAACCCGCGAAGGCGACATGATCCGCAGTTTCAATGCCGGTGAACACGTTCGCCGGGACTGGGCAGACAATGTCGCAACGGCCCAGAAACTGCGCCGCGACATGAACAGTGCGCAGGGTATGGTGCAGACGGTGACAGGCAGCGCCATGGCGTTGATGAGCGTCGCCATCATCGCCACCGGGGCGGCGCTGGTGGTGGCCGGGACGCTCGACGTCGGCGCCATGATCGGTGCCAATATTCTGGCCGCCCGCGCCTTGCAGCCGGTAACGCGCCTGGCGGGTCTGGGAGCGGCCTTTGCCCGCGCCCGCCAATCGCTGGCGGTATTCGCCGGGCTGACAGCGGCGGAACTGGAGGCCGACGGCGGCACCCGGCTGACCGGCATGCAGGGACGGATCGAATTCCGCGACTGCGCCTTTGCCTATCCCGAAAGCCGCCTGACCCTTTTCGAGGGATTGAACCTCCAACTCGGCCCCGGCGATGTTCTGACCGTGATCGGCAACAACGGCACCGGCAAATCGACCATGGCGCGGATGCTGCTGGGGCTGGTCGAACCGGTGAAGGGGCAGATCCTCGTCGACGGCGTGGATCTGCAACAGCTGGACCCGGCCTGGTGGCGCAAACAGGTCGTCTATCTGCCGCAGGAACCAGCGCTTTTGAATGCATCTCTGCGCGACAACATCACCGTCAACAATCCGCAGATGGACGATGCCGGACTGGCGGCGGTGATTGACCGCGCCGGTCTGCGGAAGTTCGTCGATGAAAGCCCCGACGGGCTTGAGACGCGGATCACCGACAATGGCTGGCGGCTCGCCGAAGGGATTCGCCGCCGGATCGCCCTGTCTCGCGCCCTGTCCACCGACGGTGCAATCGTCGTCATCGATGAGCCGACGGAAAGCCTGGATGCGGAAGGCGCACGGGCGATCTATCGGGTGCTGGCCGGCATGGCTGAACAGAAGCGCACCATCATCGTCATGTCGCACGACCCGGACATCGTCAAAGGGCCGCACACGCGGCTTGATCTGAATATGAAGCCGGTACCGGGGATCGAACGCTTCGGCCAGAAACAACTGCCGAAACCGCTGCAGCGGATCGAAGGTCCGGCAGCATCGCCGGATGAAACCGGGGCAGGCGAGACATGACGACGGAACCGCACACACATAGCCGCTCGCGGGACGGCGTCTCGACGATGACCCACTCGACGTTCTGGATCGCCGCGCTGGCGGTGGTGGCATTCGGCGTCTGGGCCCAGTTCAGCACCCTTGATATCGTCAGCCATGCCGTGGGCGAGGTCATTCCCTCGTCACAGGTCAAGACCGTGCAGCATCTGGAGGGCGGCATCATCCGCGAGATCAGCGTGCTCGAAGGACAGAAGGTCAGCGCCGAACAGCCGCTGGTGGTTCTGGAGCCGACGGTCAGCGGGGCAGAGGTCGCCGAACTGCAAGTCCGGCTTCGCGCACTGGAAACCGATATCGCCCAGTTCGAGGCTCTGGCCGCCGGGGCCGATGCGCCCGTCTTTTCCGATGCCCTGCTGGCCGAACACCCGAAACTGGCCGAGCAGGCGCGGGACCGCTTCGATACCCGGCTGGCAAAGCACACCAACGACATCCGCAAGCAGGAACAGTCCATCGAACAGCGCCGCCAGCAGATCGCCGAGATCGGACAGCGCATCGTCGGCAGCGAGAAAAGTCTGGAGCTTGTCGATGAGCAGATCCGCATGAGCGAGGAACTGCTGAGCAAGAACCTGGTCAACCGCTTCCGCCATCTGGACCTGCTGAAGGAAGGCCGGACCCTGAAGGGGCAGGTCGATACCGACCGTGCGCAACTGGCCCGTGCCCGCTCCGCGCTCGAAGAAGCCGAAGCCGAGTTGGACCGTATCCGTGCGACATTTGCCGACGAGGTCCAGCAGCGTCTTGAGGAATCCCGACTGCAGTTCCGTGAACTCAGCGAACGGGTGCGCAAGTTCGAAGACAGTCTGGAGCGGACCACCGTGCGCTCACCCGTCGACGGGGTGGTCAAGACCCTGCACGTGGTGACCGTCGGCGGGGTACTGAAACCGGGGGAAAGTGTTGCCGACATCGTGCCCATCGGCGACAGGCTGATTATCGAGGCGAAACTGAAAACCCAGGATATCGGCTATGTCGCCGTCGGCCAGCGCGCCGTGATTAAGCTGGCGTCGTCGGATGCAGTCCGTTTCGGGCAGATCGACGGCACCGTGACCGACGTCAGCCCCGACACCCTGATCAGCGATGAAGGGACGCCGTTCTATCGGGTGCGCATCGAATTGCCGCGTGCCTATTTCGAGAAGGGGGGTGAACGCTACGCGCTGTTTCCGGGGATGCAGGTGTCGACCAGCATCCTGACCGGCGAGCGGACGGTGATGGCGTATATTCTCGACCCGTTGCTGTACCGCATGGGCGGCGCGTTTCAGGAACGCTGAAAATCCACCCTTCGAGACGCCTGAAAAGCCTTAGCTGACCGTGAAGTCCGTATCGTCGAGATCAGCACCGCTGACGCCCTGAAGTTCGATTTCCAGATCGACGATCTGATCACCGTCGGCATCGATTTCCAGAACCTTGAGGCTGTCATTGAAGCGGCCCGAGGCGACGCCAGCGCCGGCGAAGCTCTGGGTTTCATCGCCCATGAAGCTGAATGACGAGATGCCGCCGAACGACAGGGTGTCCGTTGCATCGGCATCGAAATCGCTGATGATGTCGCGGTTGCCTGCGCCGATGCCGCTGTCACCTGCAGTGAGATCAAAGAAGAAGGTGTCGTTGCCCTTGCCGCCGATCATGAAGTCGACGCCGGTACCGCCGTTGACGAAATCGTCACCGCCGTGGGCTTCGATCCGGTCATTGCCGCTGCCGCCGTTGAGCGTGTCGGCGCCGCCGTCACCCCACAGGGTATCGTTGCCTTCGTCACCGAACAGGGTGTCGCCGCCTTCCTGGCCGAACAGGAGATCATTGCCGAGACCGCCGTGCAGTTCGTCCTTGCCTTCACCGCCGATCAGGATGTCGTTCCCGGCGTCACCGAAGATCAGGTCGTTCCCGGCTTCCCCACGCAGCGTGTCGTTGTCGTTGCCGCCGTGCAGCGTGTCGTTGTCATCGCCGCCGTAAAGAATGTCGTTGCCGTCGTCGCCGAACAGCTCGTCCTTGCCGAGTCCGCCCCAGATCATGTCGTCGTTGGCACCGCCGTGAATTGTGTCGTTGCCGTCGTCGCCGTTGATGTCGTCGTTACCGGCGCCGCCTTCAATCATGTCAGCGCCGGCACCGCCGGAAATCACGTCCCGGCCGTTGCCGCCGAAGATCACGTCCGCGCCGCCTTCGCCGTTGATGATGTCGTCACCGTCGCCGCCGTCCAGCGTATCCGTCTGGGCACCGCCGATCAGGGTGTCGTTCCCGGCGCCGCCGGACAGGCTGTCGGTGCCGCCGCTCCCGTTCAGGGTATCGTTGCCGAGGCCGCCGATGAGCGTGTCGTTTCCGCCGCTGCCGGTGAGGGTGTCGTTGCCGTCACCGCCGTCGAGATGATCATCGCCGCCGCCGCCGATCAGGGTATCATTGCCGGCACCGCCGAGGAGGGTGTCATTGTCGTCCGCCCCCTTGAGGGTATCGTCGCCGTCGCCGCCGTCGAGTTGATCGTCACCGCCGCCGCCGGTCAGGGTATCGTTGCCGGTACCGCCGAAAATGATGTCGTTGCCGTTATTGCCGTTGATGTCGTCATTGCCGGCCCCGCCGAAGATCAGGTCGTTGCCGCCGCCGCCCTTGATGACGTCGTCACCGTCGCCGCCGTCGATGTCGTCCGCACCGCCGTTGCCGTTGATGATGTCGTTGCCGCCGTTGCCCTGGATCGTATCGGCACCGGCGCCGCCGTTCAGAATGTCGTCGCCGTCGACGGAAACCGTGACGATCGCGCTTGAAACAACCGATGCCGAGGCCGTGGACTGCTGACCGCTGTCGGGGTCGGTGTCGGTGGCGATGGCGCTGACGCTGAGGTCGAAATCACCGGTCGTGTCCGGCACGGTGATGGTCAGGCCGCTCAATTCCGCAGGGGTCAGGATCACCGATCCCGGGCCGTTCGCGGTACCCGCTGAAAGGGTCGCCCCGGCGGGTAGCCCATCGACGATGATCTGCAGGCCTTCCGAGCCGTCGAGATCGCCGAGCGCGGCGGTAATCGCCAGTGCGCCGGTCAGGGTCGCGGCCGTGCTTACACCGTCGCCGATGATGGTGTCACCCTTGGCGCCGCCGTTGATGGTATCGTTGCCGCCGAAGCCCTGCAGGGTGTCCTTGCCGTCGGTGCCTTCGATGATCTGGTCTCCGGCATTCGGATCGGCCAGCACGATGTCCGCGACACTGAGGGTCGGCGTATCGGCCACGGCATCGACAGTCACATCGAGCTGCACCGGGTCGGAGGTGGTCTGCGCACCGCTGATCTGGCTGGTCGCGGTGGCCGTCACGGTGAGATCGAAATCGTCGGCGCTGTCCGCGGCCGGCGTCAGGGTCAGGCCGTTCAGGTCGGCTTCGCTCAGGGTCCAGGTGCCGTCATTGTTGTCGGTGCCCGCCGAGAGGGTCGCGCCCGCAGGCACGCCGGACACGGTCACGGCGATGTCGAAAGCGCCTGCCGCATTGCCGAGCGAGACCGAGATATCCAGTGCAATCGCCGTATCCTCGTCACCGCTTGCGGGTGCGACACTGAGGTTCACGTCAGGCGCGAAGTAGCCTTCGACTTCCTCGCCGGTGGCGGAGTCGATGACGGTGACGTCGATGGCTTCGAAATTGCTGACTTCCAGACCCAGCGCGGCAAAAGCCTGGCTGGGGCCGGTGTTCGATCCGGCATCGGCGTTATTGGTGATGAAGTTCATCAGATCGAGAACCGCCTGCAGGACCGCAGGGTCCGCCAGGTCGTCGGTTTCGATGGTCAGTTCCAGGGTGTCGGTGCCGGTGCCGCCGCTGGCGATTTCGCCGCCGGCTTCGCTGAAATCAAGGCGCACGGTATCGTTGCCCGCGCCGCCGTCGATGGTGTCTGCGCCGTCGCCGCCGATCAGCAGATCGTCGCCCGCGCCGCCCAGAAGTTCGTCATCGCCTTTGCCGCCGCGCAGCTTGTCATCGCCGCTGCCGCCCCTGAGCGTGTCGTTGCCGCCGTTGCCGCGCAGATCGTCATTGCCGTCGCCGCCGTCCAGCACATCCTTGCTGCCGCCGCCGATGATCAGATCGTCGCCGCCGTCACCGTACAGTTCATCCCGGCCGCCGCCACCGTCGAGGGTGTCATTGCCGTCACCTCCGCGCAGGATGTCCTTGCCGTCGCCGCCGTCGAGGATGTCATTGCCGGCACCCCCGTCGAGCGTGTCGTCACCGTATCCGCCGAACAGGGTGTCGTTGCCGTCTTCACCGAAAAGCACGTCGTTATCGGCAGCCACTTCCATATATGTTTCGGTGGTGGGCGCGAACGTCAGATCGATCACCACGTCGTCGAAATCGTTGTCGCTCCAGCGGGACGGCAGGTCTTCGAAGCTGAGCCGCAGTCCGCTTTCGCCATTCGCGGAAGACTGCACGTGCAGGGTGTCGTCGGCGTTGAGTTGGGTATTCGCTGGTGAAACGGCGGAATGATAGACCTCGCCTTTGACATCCTTGGCACGGCCCCGGCTGTCCACATACACCAGTTCCGGGGCATCGCTGTCGGTGCCGGCGGGGCTGCCGTCGGCGTTGCGGAATTCGTAATGGCCGCCGTCAAAGCGATCAAAATTGTTGCGGCTGGCGCCGTCGGCGACGATGAACACGCCGAAGCTGTCGCCGCCCGAGAGATCGAGGTCGACGGCGGTGCCGGTTTCGGTGCCGTACCAGCGGCTGTCGGACGCATCCTGAAAGACGATTTCGACGTCATAGATGGTGCCGTCATCGGCGATCTTGTAGATGCCGACGGTATTGCGGTAGCCCGCTTCCTCGCCGACGAAGGTCATCGTCACCTGATGATCGTTGGTGAGCGTGAAGTGAGCCGGGTCGACGCCGAGGGTCGGGGTCTCGGTCAGGCTCGACAGGTCGTGCTCGACGACGCGTTCCTTTTCGACAAGGACCTCGCTTTCCGAACCGCCGGTCAGGATATCGTCACCGCCGCCGCCCGATAGAGTGTCGTTGCCGATGTTGCCGAAAATATTGTCGGCCAGTTCGCCGCCGACGACCACGTCGTCACCGCCCAGCGCGTCATATGCTTCGCCCGAGCCGTAATCCGGATCGTCATCGGCAAGGACCACGGTATCGGCGTCTTCGGTAAACAGCGCCGGGGGTTCGATCCCGACGACGGAGATATCGTCGAGAAGGCCGCCGCGGCCGTCATCCCTGCCGACGGCGCGGAATTCAAGGCGGGTCATGTCTCCGGTACCTTCGAGTTCGTAGGTGAAGGTCTGCCAGTCGATCCCCCAGCCGCCGTTCGACGTGATGGTGTCGATCACCTGTCCGTTCCAGATGACTTCGATGCCGTTGGACGAGCCGCGGCTGAACGGCGGTGCGGCATAGCTGAACGACAGCTGGAAGGTGCCGGTGCCGCCGGTGGGGATATCCTGATGGATGCTGCTGTTGGTGTTGCGCGCCCCGCTGCCGTCAAGCTCGATGTAGCGTTTGCCGTCGGCGGCCTGGCTCCACCAGTCGCCGCTCTTGATGTCTGGACCCGGCCCGGACCCGGTCTGCCAGCCGCTCAGTTCGGCGTTCTTGCCCCGGCCATGACCGGAATTGCGGCCGCGCCCATGACCGTAATGATGTCCATATCCGTGCCCATGGTGATGACCGTGACCGCCGGCATAATCGAGGTCCTCAAAGCTGCCGTTTGCAACCAGATTAACGCCGTAAACCGTATCCGCCATGGGGAGAGAACCTCTTGAAACTGATAATGAAATGATGCCTGAGGCATCCATCGGACTGATGGTTGTTCTTATGGGTTGCGAGATTAGGGAGCGAACCTGAACGGACCCTGACAAAAAGCACCGAAATCAGGGATTAAGGAGGCGAGTTTCAGGTTGCCGTCGGCAGGGTGATGCGGAACGCCGAACCGAGGCCTTCGGTCCTGTCGAAGTCTATTTCACCGCCCATGGTTTCAATGATACGCCGTGCGATCGTCAGACCGATGCCGCTGCCCTGGATCGCGCCGGCTCCCGTCCGACACGGTTGAACGGCTCATAGACGTTCTCTTTCTGATCGGCGGGAATGCCGGTTGCACGCTTAAAAAATTCATAATTCATGCCCGGGCGCCAATGCCCTGTTGATGTCGGGGAGGGTTGCTGGAATAGTTCCAGTTAGAAAATCGCACCCTGACCACAAACCAGAACGGATGGACCGGCGCCCATGTCCCTGATTACCGAAACGGCGATTTTTCTGGGTGCTGCCGTCGTTGCAGTGCCTCTCGCCAAACGGTTGGGTCTGGGCTCGGTGCTGGGGTATCTGATCGGCGGGGCCGCCATCGGTCCTTGGGGGTTGCGTCTGGTCAGCGATGTCGAGAGCATCCTGCATTTCGGTGAATTCGGTGTCGTCCTCCTGCTGTTCCTGATCGGTCTCGAACTGCAGCCGTCGCGTCTGTGGACCATGCGCCGCCCGGTGTTCGGGCTCGGCGGCTCGCAGGTTGTCGTCAGCACGGCGATCCTGGCAGGCGCCGTCTACCTGTTCGGGGTACCGTGGCAGGGGGCGCTGGCGATCGGGCTGGCGGCGTCGCTGTCATCAACGGCTTTTGCGCTGCAGATCATGGCCGAGAAGGGACACCTGACAACCCGCTACGGGCGCAGTGCGTTTTCGGTGCTGCTGTTTCAGGATATCGCCGCTATCC
This sequence comes from Rhodospirillales bacterium, assembly GCA_965227245.1. GTDB lineage: Bacteria > Pseudomonadota > Alphaproteobacteria > Rhodospirillales > Casp-alpha2 > UBA4479. Next base: position 2,192,707 of record OZ245728.1, read on the forward strand.
CGATCATCGCCCTGGTGCCGCTGCTGGGCGGCGGCCCCGGGATGAGCAGCGCCGACATCTGGATCGACGGTCTGGTCATCGCCGGGGTGATCGCCGCGGTCATCGTCGTCGGCCGATATCTGCTGAAATTCGTCCTGTCGAACATCGCCGAGACCGGGCTGCGTGAAATTTTTACCGCCTGCGGCCTGCTGACCGTGGTCGGCACGGCGTTGCTGATGCAGTCGGTCGGACTGTCGATGGCGCTGGGGGCGTTCCTGGCCGGGGTGCTGCTGGCCGACAGCGAATACCGCCACGCGCTGGAAGCGGATATCGAACCGTTCAAGGGATTGCTGCTCGGTCTGTTCTTTATCGCCGTCGGCATGTCGGTCAACTTCGGGCTGCTGATAACGGCGTTCCCGGTCGTCATCGGCCTGGTGGTCGGACTTGTCGGGATCAAGGCGGCGGTGCTGTGGGGGCTCGGCTATATCAACGGCCTCGATGCCATCGGGCGGCGCAATCTCGCCATCTCGATATCGCAGGGCGGTGAGTTCGCCTTCGTCATTCTGGGGATTGCCGTCGGCGCCGGGGCGCTGACACGGGGGCATTCAGACCTGGCGATCCTCGTCGTCACACTGTCGATGGCGGTGACGCCGTTGCTGTATCTGCTTTCGGAACAAGTGACCAAGGCGGCGGTGGCGGATATTCCCGAAGATGAACTGTCGGATGAACCCGAGCACCCGGTGATCATCGCCGGCTTCGGCCGCTTCGGGCAGATCATCGGCCGCATGCTGCGGGCCAAGCGGATCGGCTTCACGGCGCTGGAGCTTGACCCCAACCAGATCAACTTCGTCGCCAAGTACGGCAACAAGATCTTTTACGGTGATTCAACGCGTTATGACGTGATGCATGCCGCAGGTGCCGCCGAGGCCAAGGTGCTGTTGCTGGCCGTCGATGATGCTGATCAGTCGGTGAAGACCGCGGAACTGGTCAAGCGGCGGTTCCCGAACCTGACCGTGATTGCCCGTGCCCGCGACCGTCAGCACGCCTACCGGCTGATGGAACAGGGCGTCGCGCATGTCATCCGCGAGACCTTCCATTCGGGGATCGAGGCCGGCCGCCTGACGCTCGAGAATATCGGCTTCGCCTCGAAGGATGCGCGCCACATCGCCGAGATTTTCCGTGATCACGATGAACGCCGGCTCAAGAACCAGTTCGGAAATCACAAGGACGAGGCCGCGTTTCAGGCCGCGGCCAAACTGTGGGCCAATGAGCTGGAAGAAATCTTTGCCCAGGACGCGCTTGCCGATAAGCCGGAAGACGAAGAAAAGAAGTGATGAGTCGGTTTTCGGCGATTGAACGCTTTTTCGTCACCCCGGCGTAGGCCGGGGTCCAGGGGCTGACTTGCTGTTGACTGGATTCCGGCATTCGCCGGAATGACGACAAGTTTGATACGGGCCCCCAACCCTCTCCCTGGGGAGAGGGTGGCGCGAAGCGCCGGGTGAGGGGAAGTTCTACTCGATCCGGTGCACAAGCCGCGCCCGGATGGTGCCGTCGAGTGCACGGATATCGCTGAGGATTTGTTCCGCTTCCTCGACCGCGCCGTCGGCGTCCAGCACCACGTAGCCGATGTCGCCTTCAGTCTGATAGTACTGACCGGCGATGTTGACGTTGTGCCGCGCAAAGACCTCGTTCAGGCGGCCCAGTTCACCGGGCAGGTTCTTCTGGACTTGCAAGAAGCGCGTCCCGGCCGGGCGCGGCGGCAGCAGTGCCTGCGGGAAATTGACGGCGCCGATGGTGGTGCCGATGTCGGAATAGTCGGCAAGTTTCCGTGCCACTTCCTCGCCGATGCGTTCCTGAGCTTCCTCGGTCGAGCCGCCGACATGCGGCGTCAGGATGACGTTCTCAAGACCCTGCAGGGGCGACGAGAAGGTTTCCGAGTTCGATCCGGGTTCGGTCGGGAACACGTCGATGGCGCAACCGGCCAGATGTTCGGTGCGCAGCGCGTCGGCGAGCGCGTCGATCTCGACCACCTTGCCGCGTGCGTTGTTGATCAGGTACGCGCCTTTTTTCATGGCGGCGATTTCTTCATGGCCGATCATGCCCCGGGTCTCGGCGGTGTCCGGCACATGCAGCGAGACCACGTCGGCTTCCTTGAGCAGTTCGATCAGGGAATTCGTCGGCTCGACGTTGCCGTGGCGGAGTTTGTCGGTGTGATCATAATAGATCACCCGCATGCCCATGGCTTCGGCGAGCATCGAAAGCTGGGTGCCGATATTGCCGTAACCGACGATGCCCAGCGTCTTGCCCCGGACTTCGCGGGACCCCACGGCGGATTTCTGCCAGCCGCCGGCATGGGCGGCGACGGAGCGGGGGAAGGTGCGGCGGAACAGCATGACGATTTCGGCGATCGTCAGTTCGGCGACCGAGCGGGTGTTGGAAAACGGTGCGTTAAAGACGGGCACGCCGCGGCGCTGGGCGGCGGCCAGATCGATCTGGTTGGTGCCGACGGAAAAACAGCCGACCGCGACCAGCCGTGTCGTCGCCTCCAGCACGTCCCGGGTGATCTGGGTGCGGGACCGGATACCGAGGATGCGGGTTTCCTGCAACGCCTCGATCAGCGCGTCGCCGTCCAGCGCCGTGCTCAGGCGTTCGATGTTTTCATAGCCGGCCTTGTTCAGGGTCTCGACGGCGCTGTCGCTGATGCCTTCCAGCAACAGGACCTTGATCTTGTCCTTCGACAGGGACGGGTTCTGGATTTCGCTCATGGAATACGCCTCGGAGATGCCCGTTGGAGCCGGTTTCATAGCCTCTTCGCACCTGCAATACAACGGTGTCTTGGTTTGAAAGGTCGCCTCGTCACCCCGGCGTAGGCCGGGGGCCGGATTTATCGGTGCAATGGATTCCGGCCTTCGCCGGAATGGCGGAAACGACCCTCTCCCTTGGGGAGAGGGTGGCGCGAAGCGCCGGGTGAGGGGTCACAAGGATTTCAGCCAGAATTTAAGCGGTTTTTCCGTCTCTTCGTCCTGATCGATGTCCTTCCACGAAAAATGACAGATCAGGTTCGCATCCGGCGCGTAGCCGAAATGCCGCCACACGTCGTCGAGCGGCGCCGCGTCCACGGGTTTCAGCGGATGGTCGTCCGGACGGATCACCCCGCAGAACGCCACGGTATCGAAACCGCCGAGACGCCGGGCATAGGCTTCGCGGCCGTCGAAGAACTGCCGGTACAGGCCACGCCCCCGGTAATCGGACAGCAAAACCGATTCGGCACAGTAAAATATGTTGTCGAGCGGGATCGACGCGCCGATGAACGGGGCTTTGATCTCGTCGTGTTCGTCCGCGAGCGGCATGCCGGTCGAGGCCCCGATCATGGTATCGCCGTCAAAGGCGGCGACACACACCGCATCCGGCGCAGCGGCGAAGTCGGCAAGATAACGGCGTTCGTATTCCAGGTTGCCGTCATACAGATAAGGCCAGTCACGAAACACGCGCAGACGCAGTCCGGCAATGTCGTCGATATGACCGGCGAGGCCGCTTTCCGGCGTCAGGATGCGAACCGGCTGCGGCACCGGCTCAACCCGCAATACGTTCGGGCTGATCGAAGCGCCGGGTAATCTGGACGCGGATGTGATTGGAGAGTTCTTGCGCGACTTCGTTGGTCTGGCTGGTCGGCAGGTACATGTTGACGTGAAACGGTATCAGATTCGGCAGCCCGGAATCAGGACCGAGAATATCCAGGTGCTGCGGTACCGTGCTTCTCAGCAACGCCGTGACCGCCAGGTCGGCCTCGATCTTGGCCAGCATGACGTCATGGCCGAACGGGCCGACGATACGCCAGTCACGGCCGATCCTTTCGAGGCCGCGCAGCATCGCGGCGCGGAACGTGCAATTCGGGTTGGCATTGCCGACAGGCAGTGGGTCTTCGTGCCAGATCTTGCCGCCGCGACAGCCGATCCAGACCAGGTTTTCGGTCAACAACCGTTCGGCACCGGCGGGGGTATCCGATTCCGTGGTCAGGATGACGTCGAGTTCGCCGGCGGCCAGTGCCTCGCGGAGTTCGCCCGAGGAATCACAGCGCAGTTCCAACTGGACCTTCGGCCAGGCGTTCTTGAAACTTTTCAGGATCGGCGGCAGGAACGGGCGGATGATGTCACCAGGCACACCGAGCCGTACCGTCCCCTCGAACCCGGGGGCGTTCATCAGGCCCCATATTTCATCATTCAATGCGATCAGGCGGCGTGCATGCAGCAACAGCCGTTCACCCTCGGCAGTCAGTGACAACTGACGGTGTTCGCGGTCGAAAAGTTCCTTTTGCAGCAGATCCTCAAGCCGCTTGATCTGCTGGCTGACCGCACCCTGGGTCAGGTTCAGCAACCTGCCGGCCGCGGTCATGCCGCCGGTCTCTGCGGTCGCAACAAAGGCCCGCGCCAAGGCGACGTCGATATTACGGAGCGGGATCGGCTTCCCATTAGAGTTCATAATAATTAGTATAATATAAATTCCATTCCCTAATGCAACAGGTTTTGTCATTGTCCGCAACAACAACCGGAGCCCCCGGTCCGATGGCGCTAAAAACCCTGAAAACGGGTGGGCCGTCACCGGACGTTCGTGGTTTCTGGATCCGGTATCACCGCCGCGTGCAGACCTTTGAATGGAGAAAGAAGATGACCAACCTTGCACATGCCCTGAATGCCTCAGAGCGCTATCTGCGCCATCGTCCCGGTGTCGTCAGCAGACTGGCCCGGCTTATCATTGCTGCGCTCAGGATACGTCGTGAACGCCGGATGATGGCGGCACTGACAACGGAGCAGCTGGACGATCTCGGGCTGAGCCGGTCGCAGGCCGAAGCTGAATCCCGGCGCGGTTATCTGGATATTTCCAGGCAGCGCAAAAACGGGCTTGATCTATAAGAGCGGACAGGGACCATGAGGGGCCATGTATGAAGCCGCTCTGCGGCTCGTGCATGGGTTTACCGAAGGAGATCAGGCTTGATTGATCATGTATCGATTGCGGTCAGCGATCTTGAGCGAAGCACCGCGTTCTATGAACAGGTACTGGCGCCGCTCGGCTATCAGCGGCTGGTGGCACGCGGTCATACGGTCGGCTTCGGCAGGAAATACCCGGAATTCTGGATCAACCACCGCCCGAACATGGGCCCAATAGCGGACGACAGCGGCCTGCATGTCTGTCTCCGCAGTACGACGGTCGAGGCGGTGCAGGCATTCCACGAAGCGGCGCTGGGATGCGGCGGCCGCGATGGCGGTGCGCCGGGGCCGAGACAGGCATCCATGACATCCTATTATGCCGCGTTCATTCGCGACCCCGACGGCAATCGGATCGAAGCGGCGACTTTTCCCGCATCGGCACCCTGATTTGTGAAGGCCCGATATATCATTAGTGTCCTCGTTGGATTTCCGGGCTATACTGACAAACATGATCTAAAAATCTCGGGATACAATCTTGAACGAAAAGCACATTGAGTTCAGAACTCAGGTTGTGCCTGCCAAACGCGAAATGCTGCAGGGCGACCTGAGAGACCTCTTCGTTTACTGGGACAGGTTGCGGGACGATGCCTTTGCCCCCGCCTGGAATCAGTTTTCATGGGACCTGGTGCCAGATGAACTGGTGCGTCAGGCCGCCGTGGTCGAGGTGCGCAGAAACCCGCTTGATTTCGTCTACAGTTATTGGGGTGACGGTCGGAAAGACATGCAGGGGGGCGATTACACGGGCAAGTCGGTGCGTGACTTCAGGCCCAAGCAGATCGCTGAAAAGGCAATCATTGAATATACCGAGGTCATGGTCCAGCGTCTGGCTTTGTGCGTCAAAACGCTGCTTGCGCATAATGATGATGACAGCATCGACTATTCGTTCCTGCGTCTGCCGTTCAGCGATGACGGCAATAAGGTGAATCACATTCTGGGTGTCGGTCTTTATGACAAGAGTGCGAAGCAAAAGGCCAACGACTTCTACGAAACACTATCAGACAATCATGTTGATCTTGACGAATTGCTCGATCAACTCGACGGCAGCTATTAAACCGCCCGGCGCGGCGCTTGTGATTCCGGACGCCCTTCGAGGTGGTATGTGATATCAGCAGATAATTACGCCATGCTTATTGCGGGCAGGGCGGTGCCGGGAGCTTGCCGATAAGCGCGTCCAGTTCGTCTTCGCCCGGCTCGACGCCATCAACCACGATGGCCCGCATGGCGTTGCTGTATTTTTGCGTATCCGCGGCCATCACCGCCCCGGCGCCGGACACTGCAACATAGTCTTCCAGAGCTTCTGCAATGCGCGTCACCGACATGAAACCGAAACTGCCGCCCATGCCCTTGAGGGTATGCGCATTGCTCTTGATCTCGGCAGTGGCGGCGTCATCGCGGCCTAATCTGGCGATTGCGGCATCAATGCCGTCCAGTTTGACAAGCGCTGTTTTCACGAAGCGCACGCGCAACCTGTCGATTACCGAATCCGTTCTGGCATCACTGGCCATGTCGTTCATTGCCGGACCCCTGGGCAATTGCACTTTCCGGTCCCCGCTTCGTCTGCGGACCGGTCAGATAGGGGTTTTCAGGGGTAAGCGTCAATGAAAACCTGAATGCGCACGAACAGAGGTGCCGAACGGATGCAGGTCTGTCTATACTGCGGCACGCAAATTCGAGGGCTTTCCATGACGGCAAGACGATCCGACGAAATCATCATTGTGGCGCTCTGGGCGCTGGCGCTCGCAGTATCGGCCATCGGCCCCAAGGATGTGCCGACGTGGTTTCTCGAAGTCCTGCCGGTCATCATCGCCGCGCCGCTGGTCTTGATGACGCGGACACGCTTTCCGCTGAGCCGCATTTTGCTGTGGTCTGCCTTCGTGCATGGTCTGATTTTGATCATAGGCGGGCATTATACCTATGCAGAAGTACCCTTGGGGTTCTATCTTCAGGACATCATGAGCTTTGAACGCAACCCTTATGATCGTATCGGTCATCTTGCCCAGGGTTTCGTGCCGGCCCTGCTGTCCCGTGAAATCCTGTTGCGCAAGACCCCGCTCAGGGCCGGGCGGATGATGTTCGTGCTGGCCTGCTGCGTACCGCTCGCCTTCAGCGCGTTCTATGAAATGATCGAATGGTGGGCGGCGGTGATCATGGATCAGGACGCCGAGGCGTTTCTGGGGACCCAGGGGGATGTCTGGGATACGCAGTGGGACATGTTCATGGCGCTGACCGGCGCGGCTGCCGCGCAGGTGTTTCTTGCCCGACTTCAGGACCGCCAGATCAACCATCAGACCGACCAGCTTTCAACGTCCCGGACGGAAGGATCGTAATCTTGCGCCTGTGTGTGGCCGGTACCGGATTTTTCAGTCAGTTCCATTACGACGCGTGGTCGCGCCTGGGCGTCGAAATCACCGGCATCTGTTCACTGGATGCCGATACGGCGGCCGAGATTGCCTCGCAATGGCCGGGGTGCCGGGTCTATGACGACTTCGAGAAAATGCTCGACGCGCATAAGCCCGACCTCGTCGACATCGTCACCCCGCCGCCGACACATCTTGAATTTGTAACCGGGTGTATCGCGCGCGGGATTGCGTCGATCTGCCAGAAACCGTTCTGCGGTGGTCTGGCGGATGCGGAAAAGGCGGCGCGGTTGTCGATCGACAACAACGTGCCGGTGGTCGTGCACGAGAATTTCCGCTTTCAGCCGTGGTTCATGGAAACATTCCGGCTGTTGGGTGAGGACATCATCGGTGACGTCTATCAGGGGACGTTCCGGCTCAGGCCCGGCGACGGACAGGGGCCGGATGCCTATCTCTCACGCCAGCCGTATTTTCAGACCATGCCGCGATTGCTGGTCCACGAAACGCTGGTCCACCTGATCGATGTCTTCCGCTTCCTGTTCGGCGAGGTGGTCACGGTCAGTGCCGATCTCAGAAAGCTCAATCCGGTCATCGCCGGCGAGGATGCCGGGATCATCATTCTCGGCTTTGCCAAGGGGCAGCGGGTCATCATCGACGGCAACCGCCTGGTCGATCATCCGGCCCGCAACCGCCGCCTGGTGATGGGCGAGATGATGATCGAAGGCTCGAGCGGCGTGTTGCGTCTCGACGGGAACGGCAATCTCTACCGCCGCGCGACCGGTGAAGACGACGAGGATGCGCTGGCCTATGCTTGGATGGACAACGGATACGGCGGCGATTGCGTGTTCCGTCTGTGCCGCCATGTGCTCGACTGCATGGGGTCGGGACAGCCGCCGATGAATACGGCCGAAGACTATCTGGCCAACCTCAGGATCGTCGAGGCGGTGTACACCTCTGCCGAAGAAGGGCGGCGTGTCGACCTCGCTAACGGTTGAGCAGGCAGAAGGCGGCAGCGCAATTAATTGATGTCTGTGAGCCGCAAATCGGCGGCGACGTCCATCATCGCGGCGATGGTGCGCCGCCTGGCGTGGCGCTTCAGACAGACAAGCGTCACCAGATTGGTGCCGCGCAGGTCCCGGATCGCGAGGCCGGTGATGCGGTCATCGCCGGCGGCTTCGCGTTCCTGCATGAAGCCGAAACCGAGACCGTGCGCACAGGCTTCGCGGACGGCTTCACGGCTGCCCAGTTCCAGCACCGGGATGATCTCGATCTTCTGCTTTTTCAGCGCCGCTTCGAGAATGCTTCGTGTGTTGGAGCCGCGTTCGCGCAGGATCACCGGCTGCCCCGCAAGATCGGCAAGCGAAATCTCAACCCGTGATGCCCACGGGTGTGCTTTGGACAGAACGCAGACCATGTTCTGACGCAGCACCTCGATGACATGCAGCCGGTCATCGTCGGGCGGATTGGCGAGAACCCCGGCATCGACGCGTTGGTTCATCACCGCATCCAGCGTTTCATGCGCGTTCCCGAGTTCCATCCTGACATCGATCCCCGGATGACGGCGGCGGTATTCGGCCACCAGATCCAGCGCCACGTGCGGACCGTCGGCGGCGATATTCAGATGTCCCTGTTTCAGCGCCGACATGCCGCCCAGAAATTCGCCGATTTCCGCCTCTTCGGCGAACATGCGGGTGGTCAGCTCGAAAAGCTGCGCCCCTTCACCGGTCAGCGTCGCGCCGTCGCGGGCGCGGTTGAACAGGCTCAGGCCATAGGTTTCCTCCAGCGCCTGCACATGCAGCGTGACGGCGGGCTGGGTCACGTGCAGGGCTTCCGCGGCGCGGCTGAAACTGCCTTCGCGGGCGACGGTATGAAAGGCGCGAAGCTGGATATGACGCATGGGAAAATGTATCCAATTATAAGTTTTATTACAAGTTATGACTAATAATATTAATTTGATTAAGGATCGGACTTTATTGAGAATGATCGGACCCACACGCTCAAGCAAAGGACACCGTCATGGATGCCAGCGTCAAGAAAGCCACCGGCGACAGCAGCATCGGCCAGATCGAAATTCCGCTGGTCCGGGCCACGCCCGAGAGCCTGGCCGGGCTTGGCCTGCTGTTTACGGACCCCGACGAGATCACCGTCGAAATCGTCCGCTGGCCGGCACAGGGCTGGCGCCCGGTCGATGAAGACACCGGCGACGAAGCCGGCACCACCGAGGGGTTGTTCGACTTCTGGTGGGAAAACAATGTGCTGCAGGGCTGCAACCATGCCGTCAACGACCAGTACATTCTCGCCGCCGATGCCCGCTATCCGGAAGCCTTTGATCTTGAGGTTGCGAAAACCATTCCCGAAGATGACGCGGGCCGCGAAGCCGCGTTGTTGTTTCACGCCAATTACCATCCCGACGGGGGGCAGTTGTTCTTCCCCAAAGACAAGGCGCCGTTCGTCGTGCCGCTGGCCCCGCCCGGGGACGACATCACGCCGGAGAGCTTTACCGCGTACTGGTTCGACGGCACGCAGGGTCTCTACATCCATCCCAACGTCTGGCACGAAACCATGCTGCCGTCCCTCAAGCGGACCAGCTTCTACGACCGTCAGGGCAGGGTGCATGCCCGTGTCAGTGTCGATTTTCCGGGCGAATTCGGGGCTTATCTGCGCGTGCCGCTGAAATTGGAGGATTGAAAATATGAGTGACGTCAGCGTCGATACCCTTTTTGAAGCGCTCAGCAGCGCCGGCACCGTGCAGTACGGCTCGGAAAGCGTGACGGAACTGGAACATGCCCTGCAGATCGCCGAACTGGCCGACAGGATGAGCGGCGATCCGGAAATGATCTGCGCCGCGCTGTTGCATGACATCGGCCGGGTCGCGGTGCGTCAGGATGAGATTTCTGACACGCTGGTTCCCGATCACATGGGCAATACCTCTGGCGGCCGCGGCCATCACGATGCCGGGGCTGATTTACTCGCCGCGCATTTCTCCGAGCGCGTGCTGGCCGGGGTGCGTCTGCATGTCGCCGCCAAGCGCTATCTCTGCACCGTCGATCCCAATTATTACGGCACCCTGTCAGAAGGCTCCGTCACCACCATGAAAATGCAGGGCGGTCTGATGAGCGACGAGGAGCTTGCCGAATTCCGCGCTATTCCCTACAGCGAGGATGCGGTGCAGATCCGGCGCTGGGACGACATGGCCAAGGTGCCCGGGCTGGAAACGCGCCCCCTTGAGCACTGGCGGCCGCTGGTGGAAAAACTGATTCACTAGGGCACCCCACCCTCTGCTTGGGGAGAGGGTGGCGAGCCATCCGAGCCGGGTGCGGGGCGTGTGTCCGGCGTTGACCCGGTGTGCTGGCGAGATGACACTCGGGCATGGGGTCAACCATTGTCATTCAGTCGCATGCACCCACTGCGCCGGAGATCATTGTCCGGGCCACGGAAAGCGTGCGCGCGTGGGCCGCAGGCAACGGATACGATTACGCCTTCAAACACGATGAGCTGTTCGATCTGATTTCGGCAGACTGCCTGCGGGCGGCCGGGACACGGATGCAGATGGCGGCGGATATCGCGCGCCTGGCCTGGATACAGGCGCTGCTGGATGACGGCTGGGCGCGTGTCGTCTGGATCGATGCCGATATCTATGTGTTTCGTCCGGACCTCCTCGATGTCGGTGTCGAAGACGGTTACGCCTTTGGGCGCGAACACTGGGTGCAGCCCGACAGCGGCGCCAAGCTCCGGGTTTACAACAACGTGCATAACGCGCTTTTGGTGTTCACCCCTGCCGGACGTACGACCCTCGATTTCTATGCCGAACAGGCGGTTCGCATTCTGCTTGCGGCCGGGCCCTCGGTGCCGCCCCAGCTAGTCGGGCCGAAGCTGCTGACGGCGCTGCATAACGTGGTGCGGTTTCCGCTGCTGGACAGTGTCGGCATGGCCAGTCCGCTGGTCATCCGCGATCTCGCCCAGGGCGGTGGTACGGCATGGAAGATGCTGAACGCCGCACACGGCGGAGCGCTCGCGGCGCTGAACCTCTCGACGTCGCTTCTGGGGACGACGACGGATGGGGTCAAGCTAACGGATGATCTGCTTCGACGTGCGCTGGAGACGTTGACCCGGTCTTCGTGAGCATGTTGCCCCTCACCCGGCGCTTCGCGCCCCCCTCTCCCCGGGGAGAGGGGAGGACACCTCACCCGGCGCTTTGCGCCACCCTCTCCTCGGGGAGAGGGAAGGCAAAGGCGACGCATCTGTTATGTTTCCTCTGCCGCAGAAGTGTTTTAGCATCCGCACATGCTCGATCCGCTTACACTCGCCATCATCTTTGCCACCTTTCTGTTTGCCGGCGCCGTCAAGGGGGTGATCGGTCTTGGATTGCCGACCATCTCTCTCGCGCTGCTGACGGTGGCGTTCGATCTGACCACGGCGATGGCGCTGTTACTGGTGCCGTCCTTCGCCACCAATCTCTGGCAGGCCATGATCGGCGGCAACGGAATCGCGATCATGCGCAGGCTGTGGCTGTTCTTTGCAATGGCGACGGTAACGGTCGGCCTCGGCGGCCTGATGCTGACGCGGGTCGATCTGGATGTGCTCTCGGCGCTGCTGGGCGTGTTGATCGCGCTGTACGCCGGGTTCGGCATCTTCGGCCTGTCATTCACTATCACGCCGACACATGAACGCTGGGCAGGGCCGCTGGCCGGTGCCGTCAACGGTGTGCTGACCGGCATGACCGGGTCGTTCGTGATGCCCGGCGTGATGTATCTGCAGTCCATCGGGCTGACCCGCGACATGCTGATCCAGGCCATGGGCATCCTGTTCACGCTGTCGACGCTGGCGCTGGGCATTTCACTCGGTGCCAACGACCTGCTGGACCGTGCGCAGGGCCTGATGTCGGCATCCGGCGTTTTGCCCGCTGTGATCGGCATGGTCTGCGGCCAGCAGATTCGTCACCGCCTGTCCGAACAGCTGTTCCGGCGAATTTTCTTTTTCTCCCTGATGCTGCTCGGCCTCTACATCATCGCCAGCGCTTTGGTGCTGAGCAACGGCGGGATGCGCTGAGATGGAGGTGCCGGGCATGGACGTGATGAGCGCTCTTGCGCTGGCCCTCGGTGCGGCATGGGCCAGCGGTATCAATCTGTATCTGGCGGCGCTGATGCTCGGCGGGCTTGGCATGACCGGGATGGTCGATCTGCCACCCGATCTCGACGTGCTGGCCACGCCCCCCGTGCTGGCCACGGCGGCGGGTCTGTATGCGCTGGAATTCTTCGCCGACAAGATCCCCGGCATCGACAGCCTGAACGACGCCCTGCATACCTTCATCCGCATCCCCGCCGGTGCCCTGCTGGCAATGGGCAGCATGTCGGGCATCGCCGAACCCTGGCAGGCCGCGGCTGCCCTGGTGCTGGGGGGCGCCGTAACCGCAAGCTCACATGCCGCCAAGACCGGCAGCCGGGCCCTGATCAATACCTCGCCCGAGCCGTTCTCGAACTGGTTCGCCTCGCTCTTCGAGGACGTCATCGTCATCATCGGGCTGCTTTTGGCGCTGTTCAATCCGCTCATATTCCTGATCTGGATGGCGGTGTTCGTGCTGCTGATGATCTGGCTTTTGCCGAAGCTGATTCGCGGACTCCGGGCGATCTGGCAGCGATTGCAGGGGATGCGCAGCGGTAGCGCACAAACAAACGGTCTCAGCGCGACGTTCCGGGGACCGCCCGGCGGTCCAACCCAAAGCGATCCCGGCGGCCCGCCGCAAACCCGATCATGACCGGGGGCCTGTGATGGCGTGGCGGCGGTTAGCTCCGGGTGGATTATTACCGGGCACGTTAATGTTGGTTCTGGCTCTGGGGGGTTTTCCGGCACCTGAAGAAGCCCGTGCACAGACGCCCGACGAGATCATCCTGCTGCCTTATCCCGACCGGATCGAGGCCCTGAAGCCGCCGGTCAATGTTGCGATCCGTTATAAAGAATCTGCCGAGCGCGGCTTCGTCACCGATATTGTCTGGGGCCCGGAAAAGGCGCCGGGCCTGTATCGCCTGAATGCCCAGGGCAGCGTCGCCGTCACGATGTCGAAAGACGGCCCGGTGATGACCCTGACGCGCGGTGCGACCCGTTTTACCTTCGGTCCCAAGACCGTTGAGCGTGCCGACGAAGGCAAAATCGTTGCCGACATCACGCCTGATGGCCGCTATCGCCAGATCGCGCTGCATCTGCCGGGCCTCGATACCAAGGCCCACCGTGAACAGTTTTCGCTGCTTGGTACGGGGCTGGTCGACACCGGCCGGGTGCCGCCGTTCCGTCGCCTGCAGACCCGGGCCGGCCCCGATGACAGCGGCGGCCGGACCCAGCTGAAGCGTGAAAAGGATTCCCGTATCGATCTTCTGGAAGCGATCCAGCCGATGCTGGGGCTGGTGCTGGAAACAGGGGCATCGGGGCTGCATACGGGGTCGCGGATAACCGTGCTGCGCCGTGATCTCGGCGATCTGTTCCGTGACGCCGGGCCGATCCCGCTGCGCGTCGAAGGCCGGGTCATGGGACTCACGGAAATCGACAATCGGCGGTTTCTGGTGGTCCGGCTGGACCGCGCCGAGATGGCGCAGCCGATGCGCGCCATCATTGACGGCTATGCGCTGATCGACATCGATACCGGGCTGCCGGAAACCGTCGTCGCCAGCATCGAGCTTGTGATCCTGCAGGGCACCGATACCAAGGTGTTCCGGTTCGTCGAGCGCCGGGCGCTGATCCCGGAACTGGCCAAGCCGCAGTAAACTCCGAGCGCAAATAAATTTCCCGGGCGGAGACCCGGGCGATTCGCTGTCGGATGGCTGGACCCCGGCCTTCGCCGGGGTGACAAAACACTTTGTATCGTCATTCCGGCGCAGGCCGGAATCCAGGAAGCAGTCTGGGTCTTCCATAATCGGAAGCATGAGAAAGCAAGGCTACGTGTACATCCTCGCCAGCCGACGAAACGGCACGCTCTACACGGGTGTGACGTCGGATATCGTTCGGCGTGTCTGGGAACACCGTCAAGGCGATGTCGCTGGGTTCACGAAAAAGTATAACTGTAAGACGTTCGTTTATTTTGAAGTATTTGACGATATCGTCGATGCGATCCGGCGCGAAAAAGCCGTCAAGGAGTGGAAACGGGCATGGAAGCTCCGCATGATTGAAGAGAGAAACCCCACATGGCGGGATTTATGGGATGACATTTCCTTGCCATAGTCCGGGGGGTTGTTCTGGACCCCGGCCTTCGCCGGGGTGACGGGCGGTGGTAAATACAAAAAATGTCATTCCGGCGCAGGCCGGAATCCAGAAGTCAGTCGGGAATGCCCCGTTTTCCCGCTCGGAACAAATCTTGATGTAAGGGGACTTTCCTGTGCTTCGTGCAGGAGTTAACTTGCATGCATGAAGTATCAAAGCATCGCCATAGTCGCGGCGCCGACACCGGAAGCCGCAGAGGCCCGGGTTCGGCTTGCGCGCAAGTACGGCAACGTCGCGGTGGACGAGGCCGACGTCATCGTTGCGCTCGGCGGCGACGGCATGATGCTGCACACCATCCACGATCTGATGGACCGCGACATTCCGATCTACGGCATGAACCGGGGGTCCGTCGGTTTCCTGATGAACGAATATGCCGAGGACGGGCTGGCCGAACGGCTGGACCGGGCGGACCTGATCGAATTGCATCCGCTAAGCATGGAAGCGATCGACGTCGACGGTAGGTCCCATGTCTCGCTGGCCATCAACGAGGTCTCGCTGATCCGCGAAACCCGCCAGGCGGCGAAAATCCGTATCATCGTCGACGGGGTCGCACGGCTCGATGAAATGATGTGCGACGGGGTTCTGGTCTCCACGCCGGCCGGTTCGACGGCCTATAACCTGTCGGCAAGCGGCCCGATCATTCCGCTCGGCAACGATCTTCTGGCCCTGACGCCGATCAGCGCCTTCCGGCCCCGCCGCTGGCGCGGGGCGCTGCTGCCGGCGAAAGCCAAGATAACCTTCGAGGTGATGGACCCCACCGATCGCCGGGTCAGCGCCACCGCCGATTTTCATGAAGTCCGGGGGGTTGCCGCCGTGCATATCTCGCAGGCTGACAACCACACCCCGCAGCTTCTGTTCGATCCCGAACATAATCTGGAAGAGCGGGTTCTCCGGGAGCAATTCAGCGCGTGAGTGCCTACGAAGAAGCCGAAGACCGACCGAACAAACCGGACCCGCACAGCGGCAAGAAGCGTGCTTTGATCATGGCAGCCACCCTGTGCTGGGGGGCGTTCGGCGGCTGGCTGTTTTCCCTCGCCGGGATTCCGCTGGCCTGGATGATCGGTGCGATGATGTTCACTGCCGGACTGGCCGTCTTTGGGGTGCAGTTGAAGGGGCCCGGTAAAAGCCGCGCCATCATGATCACCGTGCTGGGGGTCATGCTGGGCAGCGCCTTCACCCCCGATATTCTGGAACATGCGGCAAGCTGGATCGTTTCCATCGCCGTGCTGTTGGTCTTCGTGGTTGGCGTGACGGTACTGCTGACGTGGGGTTTCCAGCGCTTCGCCGGGATGGAAAAGCCAGAGGCCCTGCTGGCGGCGACGCCGGGCGGCTTTGGCGAGATGATCCTGATCGCGGAAAGTTACGGCATTGATGTCCGCTCGATTTCGCTCATTCACGCGACACGGGTCATGTTCACGGTGATGCTGATCCCGTTTTATTTCCGTATTTTCGAAGGTTACACACCGCCTGCCACCTCGCCGATGGGGTCGATCAACGAACTCGGACTGACCGACGGCGCGGTGCTGGTGGCGTGCGCCCTGGTCGGCTATCTCGGCGCCAAGCGGCTGGGCATACCTGCGGCGGCCCTGCTGGGGCCGATGCTGATCAGTGCAATCGTGCATTTTCTCGGCCTGACCACGGCCAAGCCGCCGGGCGAACTGGTCAATCTGGCGCAGATCGTGATCGGCACCAATGTCGGCTGCCGCTTCGTCGGCGTCGAACGCCGCCAGCTACTGAACCCGGTCGGGGTCGGGATCATCGGCGCGGCGATCACGCTGGGGCTGGCCATGGGCGCGGCGGAGGTCCTGCACCAGATGACGCAGCTTGATTACCACGCGCTGTGGATTTCCTTCGCCCCCGGCGGGCTTGCGGAAATGACCCTGATCAGCCTGGCCATGGACATCGACACGGCGTTCGTGTCCACCCACCACATTGTCCGCATCCTGTTTATCGTGATGGCGATCTCGGTGGTGACGCGGCTGCTGTTCGGCAAGCCGAAACACGACAGCAACTGAGTTTCCCCACCCTCTCCCAGTGGGAGAGGATGGCGCGAAGCGCCGGGTGAGGGGTCAGCGGTGATCGGCGCCGACGGCTTCGGAAATATGCTTGAAGCCGTCCCGTTTCAGCAACCCGGCGAGCGACCGGCAGATCCGTCCGGGGAGCGACGGGCCTTCGAAGACAAGCCCTGAATAGACCTGAACCAGCGACGCCCCGGCGCGGATTTTCGCATAGGCATCGGCCCCGGATGCAATGCCGCCGACGCCGATCAGCGGGACGCCGCCGCCGGTTTCCCGGTAGAAATCCGATATCACCCGTGTCGACAGATTGCTCAGCGGCTTGCCGCTCAGCCCGCCGGTTTCGAGCCGGTGCGGGCTCTTCAGGGAGTCGGGCCGGGTGATCGTGGTGTTGGTCGCGATCAGGCCGTCGACCTTGCCGCTGTTGGCGATCGCGGAAATGTCGGCGATGTCGGCGTCGGTCAGATCGGGAGCGACCTTGACCAGAAGCGGCGTGCTCTTTTCAGGGATCGCCCGGACCATGGCTGCGCGGACGCGGTCGATCAAGGACTCCAGTTCGCTGCGGCTCTGCAGGGCGCGGAGCCCAGGCGTGTTCGGCGACGAGACATTGACGACAATATAGTCGGCGTACCCGGCGAGCTTCTCGATGCCGGTCACATAATCGGCGGCAGCGTCTTCGGTTTTCTTGTTCTTGCCGAGATTGACGCCGATCACACCGAGCGTCCGCGAGGCGGGCAGGTGTGACAGTTTTGCGGCGGCATAATCGGCGCCCTTGGAATTGAAGCCCATGCGGTTGATGACGCCCTGATCCCGATTGAGCCGGAACAGGCGCGGCTTCGGATTGCCGGGCTGCGGTTGCGGGGTGACCGAGCCGATCTCGACAAAGCCGAAACCAAGGGCCAGTGCCTGCATCGGCACGTCGGCGTCCTTGTCGAACCCGGCGGCGAGGCCGACCGGGTTCTTGAAGCGCAGTCCCCAAAGTGCCGTTTCCAGCACCGGGTCGGCGTAGGGGGCGCCGGATACAAGCCGCGCTCCGAGCGCCCGAAGCGCCAGATTGTGGGCGCATTCCGGTGTCAGTCTGCGGACCAGCGGCCAGCTCAGTTGATAAAGGTCCACGCTCAGGCGTCCTTGCCGCTATCGAGGGACGGCGGCGGAAAGCCGGCCGGGAAAACATGGATGCCGTCGTCGTCGAGGGGCAGCGGTGTGGTTTCGATCACCGCTTCGATATCGAGCGGCCCGTACAGGTGCGGAAACAGCTGTCCGCCGCGCGACGGCTCCCATTTCAGCGCATCGCCCAGCGCCGTGGCATCGACGGCCAGCAACAGGATGCCGGCCTGGCCGCGGCGATGCTTGGCGGCCGAGGTCCAAACCTGGTTCTGGGTCGAGAAGTGAATGAAGCCGTCGGCCTGATCCTGGCTGGAGCCGGGATAGCTGCCGCGCTCCAGCGCCTGAACCCATTCCTCGGCGCGGCACATGTGGTAGATGACTTTGTCGTTCATGGCGGGCAAAGTAGCCCATCATCCGTGCCGCGTAAATTATGTATCCGAACTGGGAGTATGAAATGAGTACCCGCACCATCACTGTCGATGAAAGATTGTATGCGTATATGCTCGACGTCGGCGTGCGCGAACAGGCGATCCTGAGGGAACTGCGCGAAGCCACGGCGGACCACGAATGGGCGGTGATGCAGATCTCGCCCGAACAGGGGCAGCTGATGCAGATGCTGGTGCGTATGCTGGGCGCCCGGAACTGTATCGAAATTGGCACCTTTACCGGCTATTCGGCGCTGGCGATGGCGTTGGCGCTGCCCGATGACGGGCGGCTCGTCGCGTGCGATATTTCCGAGGAATTCACCCGGCTCGGCATCCCGTTCTGGGAAAAGGCCGGGGTCCGCGAAAAGATCGATCTGCGCATCGCGCCGGCGTCGGAAACGCTCGACGCGATGATCGCGGGGGGCGAGACGGGGCGTTACGACTTTGCCTTCATCGACGCCGACAAACCGGGCTATCCGGATTACTACGCGCGCTGCCTTCAGCTTCTGCGGCCGGGGGGCGTGATTGCCGTCGACAACGTGTTCATGGACGGCAACGCCGCCGACCCGGAAACGGACTCTGAGAATGCCATGGCCATGCGTACCTTCAACGCCATGCTGAAGGACGATCGGCGCGTCGACATCTCGCTGATCCCGATCGGCGACGGGCTGACGCTGGCGCGGAAGATTTAGAACCCCTCACCCTCCCACGTGCTGACGCCCGCGGGTCCCTCCCTCTCCCGGTGGGAGAGGGGATTTCGATCAACCCTCTCCCTGGGGAGAGGGTGGCGCGAAGCGCCGGGTGAGGGGAAAGCCCTTACTTGTGCTGCCAGGTCGCCTTGCGCTTGTCGGCGAAGGCGGCCATGCCTTCCTTCTGGTCTTCGGTGGCGAAGGCGGCGTGGAACACGCGGCGTTCGAACAGGATGCCCTCGGCGAGCGTGGTTTCATAGGAGCGGTTGACCGATTCCTTGACCATCATGGTGGTCGAATGCGACATCCCGGCAATGGTGGCGGCGGTCTTGAGCGCATCTTCCAGCAGCTCGTCGGCGGGCACGACACGGCTGGCAAGACCCGAGCGTTCGGCTTCGTCGGCATCCATCATGCGGCCGGTCAGGCACATTTCCATGGCCTTGGACTTGCCGACAAAACGGGTCAGGCGCTGCGAACCGCCGGCCCCCGGCAGGATGCCCAGCTTAATCTCGGGCTGGCCGAATTTGGCCTTGTCACCGGCGAGGATGAAATCGCACATCATCGCAAGTTCACAGCCACCGCCCAGTGCAAAGCCGTTGACCGCGGCGATCACGGGCTTGCGGCACCTGGCAACCCGTTCCCACGTCGAGATGAAGTTGGACTTGTAGGCATCCATATAACTTTTCGCCTGCATTTCCTTGATGTCGGCACCGGCGGCGAAGGCCTTCTCGGAACCGGTGATGACGATGCAGCCGATGGCGTCATCTGCTTCGAACCCGTCGATAGCCTCGCCCAGTTCGTTGATCAGGGCATCGTTCAGCGCGTTCAGCGCATCCGGGCGGTTCAGCGTGATCAGGGCGACGCCGCCGTCCTTGGTTTCGGCAATAATGTTTTCGTAAGCCATGGTGAAACTCCTCAGTATCGGCAAATTCGGGGCGCAGCGGGCGCCGCGCGGACATCGGTTTTGACATACCGGGGCCGGAAGGAAAAGCAATTGTTCGCAGGTGCAAAAGGTGCCGGGCCTCAGGAATCGCCGGATTTTGCGAATTTTACGCAGTCGCGGAAAATTCTCGCGGCCATGGTACGGAACGAATCCTCGATCTCCCATGCCTGCTCGATCATGTTGTTGAGACTGGCCGCCGTGTCATCGTCAGTGGTCAGACGCAACTGCTGGGTCAGTTCGTCGATGGAACGTTCGCGGTTGTTCTTGGTCTCCGCCAGCATCTCGGCGTAATCGGCCTCGCATTCGGCGGTTGTTATCTTTGCAGTCGCGTCCGAGACGTGGGTGACAAGGACGGCCATAACGAGGGCTGGAAGAATGATGCGTTTCATGGCTGACAGGGAAACCGAAGCAACGGGGATCGTCAATTCAAATTCACAGAAGATCGGGTTAAAGTAGGGCATGCGCCTGATTGTTCTCACCGTAGCCGTCTTGATGAGTGTCGGCGTAGCCGCACCGCTGGCGGACACTGTGGCCGACTGTGGCCGGTTCTTTCTGAAATACAATCCCGAGACCAAGCAGATGGAATGTGTCGGCGGCAAACGCAAACGCGCCGCCGGGCGGGGGGCGTCGGTCGAATCCCTGGCGCAGGACGTGCAGCGGAACCTCCGCCAGCTTGGACGTGTCGTCAATCAGGCGGAACAGCTTCTGCGCAGCGAGAAGCTCTCGCAGGAAGTGCAGCAGCGGGTAAGGACCCTGCTGACAGAAGCCCGCAACCGGACCCGCGAAATCCAGCGCAAGAGCCGCGAACTGGCCCAGGCGCAGCGGACCCGGACCCAGCAACTGGCGACCGAACAGCGTCAGGTGTTCCAGGCGCAGGAACAACTGGCGCGTCAGCTGGAACAGAAACAGCAGGCCCTGACCCAGCAACTGCTCGCCGAACAGCGCTCACGGACACAGGAACTGCTGCGCTAGCGTGATCCCCCTCTCCTCGGGGAGAGGGGGGCGCGAAGCGCCGGGTGAGGGGATGTGCTGAGCAGGACAGGAAAGGGCCCTCACCCTCCCACTCAC
This sequence comes from Rhodospirillales bacterium, assembly GCA_965227245.1. Classification (GTDB taxonomy): domain Bacteria; phylum Pseudomonadota; class Alphaproteobacteria; order Rhodospirillales; family Casp-alpha2; genus UBA4479. The sequence goes on from OZ245728.1 coordinate 2,213,523, forward strand.
GATGTTCGCGGGCCCCTCCCTCTCCCAAGGGAGAGGGGAAAACTCCAACCCTCTCCTCGGGGAGAGGGTGGCGCGAAGCGCCGGGTGAGGGGATGTGCTGAGCAGAAGAGGAAAGGGCCCTCACCCTCCCACTCACGATGTTCGCGGGTCCCTCCCTCTCCCAAGGGAGAGGGGAAAACTCCAACCCTCTCCTTGGGGAGAGGGTGGCGCAAAGCGCCGGGTGAGGGGGTGTGCGGACAGATCACTCCGCCGCGGTGTCGGCTTTTTTGTTCTTGAGAATTTCGATGGCCTCCTCAAGCTCGCGGATCGACGCCAGACGCTGTTCTTCGGTCTGGCGCTTCAGGTCGACCCACAACCGGAGGCCGCGCACGTCGTCGCGGCGAATGTAGCGTTCGGTTTCGTCCCATTGCTCGAAAATACCCTTGATCGCATACGGGGTGACGGCTTCGTGGATGCCCTTGACCTGGATCGGTTCCAGTTCTTCGGCTTCGAATTCATCGCGGATCAGGGAGTAGGTCTCATAGGCGATGGTGACGCCGTCCGGCTCGCAGATGCCTTCCAGCCGGGCCGCCAGGTTTACCTGACCGCCGATGATGGTGTAGTCGATGCGCTGTTCGGAGCCGAAGTTGCCGACGTTGCAGTATCCGGTATTGACGCCGCAGCGAATATGGAACGGATGGCGGAACCCCATATCGGACCATTTGGCACGCAGATCGACCATGCGCCGCTGCATGGCCACGGCCATCTTTACGGCAGCCAACGCATCCTGTTTGACGCCCTTGGTTTCCGGATCGCCGAAGAACACCATGATCGCATCGCCGATGTACTTGTCGATGGTGCCGCCGTGTTCGAGCGCGACCTCCGTCATCTTGGTCAGGTAGTCGTTGAGGATGAACGTCATGTCCTCCGGCTCCATGCCCTCGGTCGTCGCCGTAAAGTTCTTGATGTCGGAGAAAAAGACAGTGAGCTTCTTGCGCTCGGTTCGGACGTCGGCATCGGACGCACCCGAGAAGATGGCATCATAAATCTGCGGGGAAAGATAACGTGACAGCTTTTTCGACAGGCTCTGCAGTCTTTCCGTTTGCTCGGCGAGTCGGCGTTCCGCTTCCTTGCGTTCTGTGATGTCGTTGAAGACGCAGACCATGCCGCCATCCTCGGTCGGCTGGCGGTAGCCTTCGAAGATACGGCCGCCGGGGACGATATCTTCGGTGCGGGCCGCCTGCATCGCGCGATACATGGCAATACGTTCCTCGACAAGCTGTGCCGTAGCGCCCTCGCCATAATCGCCGCGACCGGCCCGGATCATTATGAGGTCTTGGAGCGGCGTGCCGACGGTGAGGTTGGGGATGTGGTACTGTTCCTGGAATTTGCGGTTGAAGACCTGGATGCGCAGGTCTTTGTCGATCATGAACATGCCGCCGGACATGTTCTCCAGCGCATTGGTGAGCTGCATGTCCTTTTCTTGGAGTTTGGCCTCCTGAGCCCGGCGGTCCGTGACATCGCGGACCGATGCCGAGATCAGGGTGCCGTCGGCAGTCTCGATCGGGCTCAGGCTGATTTCGACCGGAAACTCGGTGCCGTTGTGCCGCTTGGCCATTAGCTTAAGGCTCGCCCCCATGGCGCGCGGCGCCGACGAAGTGATGAAGCCGTCCCGGTAGGCGACGTGCTTGCGCTTGATGTCGTCGGGCACAAGAATTTCGATCAGCTGTCCGAGCAGCGCCTCGCGATTGTAGCCGAATAGAATTTCCGCCTGCCGGTTTACACGGATGATGCTGCCTTTGGGGTCGACGATCAGGGTCGCGTCGGGCGCGGACTCGAGCAGCGATCGGAACCAGGATTCCCGTTCTTTCAGCTTTTCCTCTGCCTTCTTGCGTTCCGCGACCTCGCCGGCCAGCTTGCGGTTGGCAAAGACGAATACGCCGATGATCACCAGCACGGCGATGCCGGCGGGCACCATGTATTTCATCAATTCCTTGAGGTCGATGCCGGTTTCGTAGTGGACGGTGAGAGCCGAACTGCGAATTTTTGTGTGCGCATCGACCGGCATGTTGACCAGCGCCTTGTTCAGCATGCTCGCCAGTTCCGGCCAGTCACGGCGCACGCCCATCGCATTCTCGCCAAGAGTATCATGGAAGGGGGCGGCTACCTTGACGTTCGACAGTCCCCTGTGCTGGATGAAATATGTCCCGGATGCCAGGTTACCGACGTAGGCGTCGGCCTGGCCGGTTGAAACGGCCTCGACGGCTTGTTCGGTCGTATCGACGTGCATCAGCTGGATGCCCGGATAATCCTGTTTCAGACGTGTCTCGATGACGAAACCTTTCTCCACCGCCACCGTCATCCCAGCCAGATCGGCAAGACCGGAGACGATCCTCGCATCGTCGCGGGTGAATATCACAGTCGGGAATGAAAGATACGGACTCGTGAAAGCAAGGAATGATGCCCGGTCGGGACTAGGCGACATGGCAGGAATGAGGTCGATTTTCTCGGTTTTTCGAATACTTTCCAACGCCTCTGACCAGGGAAGGCGGACGAACTCCGGCTCAAGGCCAAGAACGCCGAGTGCATATCGCACATAGTCCACGGCCATGCCGGTGTATTTGCCGTTGTCTTCGTAGTTGAACGGCGGCCAATCCTCGATCAGTACCTTGACGGGGCGGCCCTTATGCTCCGACAGCCAGAACCGCTCTTCGGCACTCAAGTGGATTGCGCCTTCGCTCTCGCCGCCCAACCACGGGTCGGTGATGTTCTTCATCTGCGCCGGGGTAATGCCCATGATCGCCTTGTTGAAGATGCCGCGCAGAATCTGCCAGTCATGGCGTACCCCGACCCTCAGGGAGGATTTGTAGTTCTCCAATTCACCGGCAAATTTTAATTCGCCCAGTTGCTCGGTGTTCTGGGCAATCATGAATCTGACCGCAGCGCCGTTCCCCACATAAACATCCGCATCGCCTGCCGCGACGCTACCAAGTGCTTCGCGCGTCGATTCAAACTCATGCAGTTCTGCGCCGGGATAGGCCTCTCTGATGAAATCGACAGTGGCGTAGCCGCGCTCTATCGCGACTTTGACGCCGTCCCGCGTGAGCGGACTGCCATCGCCTTCATCCTGGGTCACGATGGCATACGGAATTTCGAGGTAAGGGTCCGTGAATTTGAAATGGGGAATGCGATCCTTTGTGATGGATATATCGAACACGGCGTCGAGCCGCTTCGCTTTAACGTCTTCCAGAAGGTCGTTCCATTTGCCGGGCACGAAGATCAAGTTTCCGCCGAGGCGCTCGTTGATCAGTTTGGCGACGGCGGCACTCATGCCGACCGGTTTTCCGTCGGCGTTGACACTGTTCATCGGCGGCCAGTCGTTGATCATGCCGATGCGTATGGCCTTGTTTTTCGTCAGAAATGCCTGCTCAAATTCGTTCAGGGCGAGAAATGTACCCTTTGGCTTGGACAGCCGGTTGTTTTCATTGTCAATCCAGCGCTTTTCGATTTCGGCAAATTCGTTGCGGCTGATCTGCTCGAATCCCCAGTCCACCAGATTTCGTAGGTCGGGGCGGTTCTGCTTGAAGGCACTGTAAATGGGGCTCCGCAGGAAATCGCCCGGCAATCGGAGCACATCACCTCTGACGCCCGCTCCGCGCAGCAGCGAGTCCATGGCTTCATCTTCGTGCAGCAGGGCGTCGACCTCTTCGCTAACCAGTGCACGGAGCATTTCGGTTGCGCCTGAGAAAGTTTTGACGTGGTATGTGTGTCCACCGTAACGGAGGAAATCTTCCTGCTGGGATTGGCGGATGACGCCGACGGATTTGCCGGTCAGGGCGTCAATCGACGCGAAGGCCTTGCGGGAGCGCAGCGTATAGAAGCCGCTCGTTGATTCGTGGAACGGTCGTGTAAAGTCGAGCCAGGCCTCTCGGGTCGAGTTACGGAACATGGCCGCGTGCACGTCAATCTTGTCGTGACGCAGCATGCTCAGCGTTTCACCGAAAGACGCCGCGACGAACGTTACCGGCACGCGGGTCTTTTCCGACCACAGCCGCCAAAGATCGATGGCAAGACCTGATGCCTCGCCGACTATGTTGACGCCGGTGATGGGTAGATAAGTCTTCGGAATGCCAACGCGGATTTCGCCAGGGAGAGTCTGATCCTGGGCCTGCACGGGAAGCTGGACGGCAAGCAGCGCCAACAAAACAAAGCAGCCGCGCCGGACCGTTCTCAACAAACCTTGGAATCCCTGCATGGGATTTCTCCCCCTACCTCACCTGAAGTCACTCTACACGGATTCCGCGAAATTAGAATATTGTTTGAGGTGACATAATTACTCTTTAATCCGCCGCGATTTTTATCCCCTTTCCTCGGGGAGAGGGTGGCGCGAAGCGCCGGGTGAGGGGATGAGCGGTGAGGAAAATGAAGGGGGCCTCACCCTCCCACTCACGATGTTCGCGGGTCCCTCCCTCTCCCAAGGGAGAGGGGAAAACTCCAACCCTCTCCCCGGGGAGAGGGTGGCGCGAAGCGCCGGGTGAGGGGGGGCGGTGAGGAAAATGAAGGGGCCCTCACCCTCCCACTCACGATGTTCGCGGGTCCCTCCCTCTCCCAAGGGAGAGGGGTAAATGTCCAACCCTCTACCTTGGGGAGAGGGTGGCGCGAAGCGCCGGGTGAGGGGATGAGCGGTGTGGAAAAGGAAGGGGACCCTCACCCTCCCACTCACGATGTTCGCGGGCCCCTCCCTCTCCCAAGGGAGAGGGGAAAACTCTAACCCTCTCCTCGGGGAGAGGGTGGCGCGAAGCGCCGGGTGAGGGGTGATTGTTCAGGCGGCCTTAAATGACAGCGAAATCTGGCCGGCCGGACCGAAGTCGCAGAGCACGCTGTCGCCGGGTTTGACCGGGGTCACGCCGGTCATGGTGCCGGTGGTGATGATGTCGCCCTTCAGAAACGGCATGCCGATCGACTGGGCTTCACTCGCGGCCCATTGCAGGGCCAACAGCGGATTGCCGAGGACCGCCGCCCCCGTGCCCGCATTGCCCGTCGTGCCGTTGACCGTCACGGACGCCGACGCATTGGCCAGGTCCATGTCCCGCCAGCCGTCGATTTCAGGCCCGCAAACCAGCGCCCCGTTGAATGAAAAATCACTGATGCAGACGGAAATCCCAGCGCCCTTGAAGCCGCCCTCGAAGCGGCACCCGACAACTTCGACGGCAATCAGCGCCCGCTTGATGGATGACACCAGATCGTCGATCGGCGTCACCCGGGAATCATCCAGATCGTCGGCCATTTCGAAGGCGATCTCGCATTCGATGGCGGCACCGTGCTCGGGACGCGCCACCAGTTCCGCGCCCGGCTCGAAGACGTGCTCGGCAAACACCGGTCCTATGGACGGCCCGTCCATGCCGAGCAGTTCCTGTGCCATCTGGCTGGTCGCCGCAACCTTCCAGCCGGCCCGGGTCAATCCCGAAGCCTCGGCGGCGGCGGCCTGAACCTGATAGGAAACATTGCGTTCCGCCGTCATGCCGACGGCGCTGCGGGGCAAAAGTGACCCGGTGTTTCGGGCCTGCCATATATCACGGCCAAGTTTTGCAATATCAGCCATCGTAGCCCTCGACGCCGATCAGCACACTGTTGGAAGACGCCTGACGCATGGCCAGCGGTCCGGCGTATTCCTCGGACGCATGCCAGCGCTTGATCGCATCGAGATCGGGGAATGCGATGACGACCACGCGCGGATACGTCATGTCGCCTTCCAGCACGGCCATCTCGCCGCCGCGGACAATATATTTCCCGCCGTATTTCTTCAGCGTATCCGGAACCAGCGCCCGGTAATCGTCGAATTTTTCCGGATCGGTGACATCGACCTGGGCAATCATGTATGCCGTCATCTCTTCCTCCCTGACGTTTAGTCCGACTATACATTTGGCCTTATGCCGGGAATGGCAAGGCCTTTGGGCGAAAGCCGCATTGATTAGCCCCTCTCCCAAGAGAGAGGGGGTAAACGGGACAAATCAGGACAGCATGTTATGCTGGCACCTGCATCAACCAAAAGAGAGAGCCATGCCCGAACAGAAACCCGGAAAAGAGACCGCCAAACTTCACAAGGCCTACGCCGCCACCAACACCGACGAGCTTGCAGACGCATATGACGACTGGTCGGAAGAATACGAAGATCACATGAAAAGCATCGGCTACACGCACCCGGCGATGGTCACCGCGCTGGCTAGCCGCCACATCCCCGCAGGCGCGACGCCGATCCTGGACGCCGGCTGCGGCACCGGAATCATGAGCGAGATCATGCAGGCGCTCGGCCATGACGACATCATCGGCCTTGATGCGTCACCGGGCATGCTGAAGATCGCCAGCCAGAAAGGTCACTATAACAACCTGCATCACATGTATCTCGGCGAAGCGCTGGATTTCGACGACGATACCTTCAGCGGCGTTGTCAGTTCAGGCGTGTTCACACAGGGCCATGCCCCGCTGGACGGGCTCGATGAACTGATCCGTGTCTCGCGGCCCGGTGCGCGTATCGTCTTCTCGGTGGCCCGGACGTATCTGGAGGGTCTGTTCGACCCGAAGCGCAAGGCGCTGGAAGATGCAGGCCTGTGGACCTATGTCGATGAAACCGGAATCTACAACTCGGCGCCGCTCGGCGATCATCTGCCGAGCCGGGTGTACTGCTTCGAAGTCCGTTAGGGATTTCCCTCACCCTCCCGCTCACGATGTTCGCGGGTCCCTCCCTCTCCCCGAGGGAGAGGGGAAACCCAACCCTCTCCTCGGGGAGAGGGTGGCGCGAAGCGCCGGGTGAGGGGTTATGCTAGGAATCAGCCCAGAAGATTGCGGATGGTGCTGTCGTTGGAAGCCCAGCTGACCCAGTTGCGCGGGCCCAGACCGAAACGGTTCTTGTGATCCGTGCTGGCCCCGGCTTCGAGCAAAAGCTTGCAGACGACCGTCTGCGCCCGTGCGCACGCCATCATCAACGCCGTGTTGCCGTATTCGTCGGCGGTATCGACTTTCAGGCCCTGATCCAGCCCGGCCTGAACGGCAGCCGCGTCGCCCCTGGCGGCCGCTTCCATGAAGTCGCGTTCGGTCATTTTCGTGGTCGTGTCGCTCGATGGCATGCGTGTACTCCTGTTCCCCAACAGTTCAGTTCAGGACAGGCAAACGTCAAGAGATATTCAGCGGGTATTCGTAACCCATGAACAATCCCGGCTCATTCTCAGGGTGCATTATAATGAACGGTGCCAATACCGGAGAGGTCGTATCCCGCCATTTCCCCGGCGCGGTCCCTGAATTCCGCGGTATCGCAGAAGGCCATCAGGCGCTGCAGGGGGGGCTGAAAAAAATCACGGCGGCGGATCATCAGATCATAGCGTTCACGGTGCAGGGGGATGAAATCGAGCCCGAACTGATGCGCGGCTGCGCGAATCCCGAGCCCGGCGTCGGCCCGTCCCTCGATGATCGCCAGGCCGACATCGGTTTCCGAGCGTGCCTCGACATCGGCAATGTCGAGGTCGGCGAAATCAAGCCCGGCTTCCGAAACCAGATACTGAAACAGCACGCGCGAGCCGGCCTGGGCCTCTCGGACGACAAAGCGGGCATTGGCGGCGTCGGCATCGGCCAGGGACTTGATGCGGATCGGGTTCCCTGCCGTCACGATCAGGCCCTGTTCACGCCAGGCCCATTCCATCAGCACGCAGTCCAGCCCGACCGTCGCTTCCGCCGCCGGGCCGACGTTGTAACCGCCGTCCGTCAGGTCGAGCACATGCATACCGCAGGCCACCGCTTCGCCGCGGGCAAACCGCTGCACCCCGTCCAGACTGCCACCCGGCATCAGCGCCAGTTCGCATCCCGACGCACGGACCGCCCATTCCAGCAGCGGGTCGTGCGACCCGACGATGACCGGCGGCGGCGGTGTGGCATGAGACGCGGCGATCTTCGGGAACGTCGAAGAACGCGCCAGCCAGATGTCGATCAGATGCTTCGGGAACAGCCACTTGCCGGTGACCCGCGTGCAGGGGATTTCACCCTCGGCCACAAGGTCATACACCTTGCGTTCCTTGAGACGCAGATAGTCCGCAACTTCCTTCGTCGTCATCAGGTCTTTCATTGCCGTCCTGTCCCGCGTCTTGTCCAGGGCTTCGCCGTTGCCGGACAAACCCTTAAAATTGATATGTCTTTATTTCCATCCAATATGCGGTATGTAATGCCGAAACGACAGCCCCGGTGTCGAATCTTCCACGTTTGAAATTTAACAGGCGGATCGACATATATAATAATTGGGCGCACCTGGGAGGATTAAGAATCGTCATGAAGGTCAATGGCAAGGACGTCTTCGTCTGTTCGTGCGAAGACACCATGAGCATCGATGCCGACGCGCTGGGCAAGGCGTTGTCCGGCACCGGCGGGGCCGAGGGCACGCTGCGCCCGGCCAGGCATCTGTGCCGGGTCGAGCTGGACCGCTTCCTCGACGAAGCCGGCGAGGCCGATGACATCCTCGTTGCCTGCACCCAGGAAGCACCGCTGTTTCTCGATGCCCTCGACGAACTGGGCGATAACGCCCCCGTCGCGGGCTTCGTCAATATCCGCGAACGCGCCGGCTGGTCCGACGCCGGACGCCCGGCCGGGAAAGGCGCGGACAAGAGCAAAAGCCGCAACGTCACCGCGAAAATGGCGGCACTGATCCGTGAAGCCGCGCTTGATCTCAAGGAGTCATCCTCGGTCAGCATGATCTCGACCGGGATCGTTTTGGTACTGGGCCGCGACGACCGCGCCATCGATGCGGCACGCAAGCTGGCCGAGCGGATGGACGTCACCGTGCTGCTCGACGGCGGCAGCGACATCAGCCCGCCCGACGTCATGGACATGCCGATCTTCAACGGCACCATCAAGAGCGCCAGGGGACATCTGGGGGCGTTTGAAATCACCGTTGAACATTTCCGCCCGACGGCACCGTCCTCGAAAGCCAGACTTGAATTTTCCGGTCTCGGCGAAACCGGCAGTTCGACCTGCGATCTGATCCTCGATTTGCGCGGTCAGGCGCCGCTGTTTTCCGCCGCCGACAAACGCGACGGCTATTTCCACGTCGATCCCGCCAGCCCCGCCGCCGTGATGGAAGCGCTGTTCACGCTGAGCGACATGACCGGCGAATTCGAAAAGCCCCGCTACATCGATTACGACGCCGGCATCTGTGCGCATTCCAGGAGCCGGATCACCGGCTGCTCGAAATGTCTCGACATCTGCCCGACCGGCGCGATCGAACCGAACGGCGACACCGTCAAGTACGATCCCTACGTCTGTGCCGGGTGCGGCCTGTGCGCCGTGGTCTGCCCGACCGGTGCGGCGAAATACAACCTGCCCGCGGGCGACGGGGTGTCCGAGCGATTGCGCACCCTGATCGGCAGCTATCTCAAGGCCGGCGGCACCGATCCGGTGCTGCTGATCCATGACGACAGCTTTGGCCACGACGCCATCGCCCTGTCGGCCCGGCACGGCCGCGGCCTGCCCGGCAACGCTCTTCCGTTCGCCGTCAACCAGGTGACGCAGATCGGCCTTGAAAGCATTACCTTCGCCCTCGCGCTGGGCTGTAGCGAGGTGGCCTTTCTGCTGCCGCCGAAAAAACGCGAAGACCGCGATACCCTGCTGGAAACCTTCGGCATCGTCGATGCGGTGACGGACGGCCTCGGATACGGTGCGGGCAGGGTGCGGCTGATCGAAGCCGACGACCCCGATCAACTGGAAGCGGCGCTTTACGATGCAGACCCCGCCACAGCGATGCCCGCCGGCGACGTTGCCGGTGTCGGCCGCAAGCGGTCGGTGCTCAGGCTGTCGCTGGACGCGCTGCACCGGAAATCGCCGGCCCCGGTCGACGAGATCGCCTTGCCCGCAGGGGCCCCGTTCGGCCGCGTCAATGTCGACGTTGATGGCTGCACGCTGTGTCTGTCGTGTGTCGGCGCCTGTCCGACGGGGGCGCTCAAGGACAATGAAAACCTGCCGCAGTTGAGCTTTGCCGAAGATGCCTGCGTGCAATGCGGGCTCTGCAAGAACACCTGTCCGGAGCGGGTGATCACGCTGGAACCGCGGCTCAGCTTCGCTGAAGGGGTACACACCCATCAGGTCATCAAGGAAGAGCAGCCGTTCCTCTGTATCCGCTGCGGCAAACCGTTCGCGACCCAGTCGTCGCTGGCGCACCTGACGGAAAAGCTCAGGAACCACACCATGTTCCAGGGCGCGGGCAAGCTCGACCGACTGAAAATGTGCGAGGACTGCCGGGTTGTGCAGATGGCCACCGAGGACGGCAACCCGCTGGCGCACGGCAAGGTCCCGATCCCGCGCACCACCGACGATTATCTGCGCGAACGCGAAGACCTGCGCGAGAAGGCAAAACGGGACATGGTGAAGAAGGGCCTGACCGAAGGCGAAGCCTGAGAGAAACATATGAGGCCGAAGGCGAAGCCTGAGATGTGTTTAACAAGCCCGAAGGCGAAGCCTGAGAGAAACATATGAGGCCGAAGGCGAAGCCTGAGATGTGTTTAACAAGCCCGAAGGCGAAGCCTGAGATGTGTTTAACAAGCCCGAAGGCGAAGCCTGAGAGAAATATATGAGGCCGAAGGCGAAGCCTGAGAGAAACATATGAGGCCGAAGGCGAAGCCTGAGAGAAACGAATGTGTCATTCCGGCGCAGGCCGGAATCCAGAACGCCCCCGCACTGGACCCCGGCCTTCGCCGGGGTGACGCGCCCGGGTAGCGGCAAACCCGGGACGAGGGGATACGTACGCAAAAGCGCCCCGGGGATGACGAAAGCGTCGAACAGGCCTATATAAAGACCAGTGACGGAAAGGACTGGGCAAACGTGGACAGCAATACGACCACTCAGACAAACGACACTCCGATGATCGACCCGTTCGGGCGGCATGTCAGCTATCTGCGCGTGTCGGTCACGGACCGCTGTGATTTCCGCTGCGTCTACTGCATGGCCGAGGACATGACGTTCCTGCCGAAGAAGGACGTGCTCTCGCTCGAAGAGCTTGAGCGCCTGTGCACCGCGTTTATCCGCAAGGGTGTCAGGAAACTGCGTCTGACCGGGGGCGAACCGCTGGTGCGCCGCGACATCATGACGCTGATCAACAACCTCGGCAAACAGATCAGGACCGGCGCCCTCGACGAACTGACGCTGACCACTAACGGCAGCCAGCTGGCCCGCTACGCCGATGATCTGGTGGCCGCCGGGGTCAGGCGCATCAACGTGTCCGTCGACACGCTGGACCCGGCGAAATTCCGCGAAGCGACCCGCTGGGGGAATCTCGAGAAAGTCATGGCCGGTCTGGCAGCGGCCAAGAAAGCCGGCCTTGAAGTGAAGATCAACGCCGTCGCGCTGAAGCACCTGAACGCCGACGAGTTCGATGACATGATCCGCTGGTGCGGCGAGAACAGCTTCGATCTGACCCTCATCGAAACCATGCCGCTGGGCGAGATCGGCGAGGACCGGGTCGACCAGTACCTGCCGCTGTCACAGGTCCGCCAGGATCTGGAAAAACGCTGGACGCTGACCGACATCCCCTACAAGACCGGTGGCCCCGCCCGCTATACGGAGATCGGCGAAACCGGCAAGCGCCTGGGCTTCATCACGCCGCTGACCCACAATTTCTGCGAGAGCTGCAACCGGGTGCGGCTGACCTGTACCGGCACGCTCTACATGTGCCTGGGCCAGGACGATGCGGCAGACTTAAGGAAGCCGCTCCGCGCCAGCGGCGACGACGCGCTGCTCGATGCCGCCATCGACGAGGCCATTGGCCGCAAGCCCAAGGGCCACGACTTCATCATCGACCGCCGTGACGCCAAACCCGCCGTCGGCCGTCACATGTCGATGACCGGCGGCTGACGCCTACCCCTCACCCGGCTCGCCGTGCTCGCCACCCTCTCCCCGAGGAGAGGGCTGGATTTCCCCTCTCCCTTGGGAGAGGGAGGGACCCGCGAACATCGTGAGTGGGAGGGTGAGGGGGCCTTCGTGCCCTGTTCATAACATCCCCTCACCCGGCGCGCGATGCTCGCCACCCTCTCCCCGAGGAGAGGGTTGGAGTTTCCCCTCTCCCTTGGGAGAGGGAGGGACCCGCGTGCGTCAGCGCGTGGGAGGGTGAGGGGTCACCTGCCGCAGGTCTCGGCGATCCGGTACAAGACGCCTTCGAGATTGCCCATCACGTCACGATTGCCGAAACGAAGAACCCGGTAACCGGCACTGTTCATGAACCTGTCGCGATGCCGGTCGTAGGCGACCTGAACCGCATGGGTGTCGCCATCGATCTCGACGACAAGCCCGGCTTCCTCGCAGATGAAATCGGCGATGTAGGGGCCGAGCGGGACCTGTCTTTTGAATTTGAGACCGAGCAGCCGACGTGACCTGAGATGCTGCCACAGCCGGATTTCGGGCGTCGTCATCCGGGTTCTGAGTTCCCTGGCGCGTTGCAGCTGCGTGTTCATGCAGGAGGCTATGCAAGACACAGCCAGTTTTTTTATGCCCCTCTCCCCGAGGAGAGGGTTGGTGATTTACCCCTCTCCCTTGGGAGAGGGAGGGGCCCGCGAACATCGTGAGTGGGAGGGTGAGGGGTCTTTCTTGATGTCCTGTTCATAACATCCCCTCCCCCGGCTCGCTGTACTCGCCATCCTCTCCCCGAGGAGAGGGGGATATATGAAAAAAACCTCCCCCGCCGGAGCGGAGGAGGCAGTTGAATGAAGGGGGAAGCCCCTTCAAGGGATGGTTTACGTTCCCGGCTGGGCGTTGGCGAAGAATGCCTGGTTGCCGAGGATTTTGTATTCGTTGATCAGGCTCTGGCCTTCCTTGCCGATGGTCCAGTCGATGAAGGCCTGGCCGAGGTCGGCTTTTACGTGCGAATGCTTCTTCGGATTGACGAGGATGATGCCGTACTGGTTGAACAGCACCGGGTCACCCTCGAGCACGATTTCCAGATCGCCCTTGTTCTTGAACTTGAGCCACGTGGCGCGGTCGGTCAGCGAATAGGCATTCATGCCGGAGGCGACGTTCAGCGTCGCGCCCATGCCGGACCCGGTGGCGCTGTACCATTTGTTGCTCGCGTCCGTCGGATCGACGCCGGCACCTTTCCAAAGCTCCAGTTCTTTCTTGTTGGTACCGGAGTTGTCGCCACGCGAAGCGAACGGGGCATTCGCGTCGGCGATTTTCTTGAGGCCCTCGGCAGCCGTCCTGGTGCTTTTGACTCCGGCCGGATCGGATTTCGGTCCGACCATGACGAAGTCGTTGTACATGACGTCGGAACGTTTCACGCCGAAGCCTTCCTTGACGAATTTTTCTTCGGACGGCTTGTGGTGCACGAACAGCACGTCGGCGTCGCCGTTCTGCGCCAGCTTGATCGCCTTGCCGGTGCCGACGGCGACAACACGGACTTCGATGCCGGTCTTTTCGGTGAACTTCGGCAAAATGAAATCGAACAGGCCGGAGTTCGCGGTCGAGGTCGTCGAGGCGACGGTGATGTACTTGTCGGCGGCGTGTGCGCCCGGCGTGCCGGCAACTGCAAGCGTCAGCGCGATCAGCGCGGCGGTTGCAAAGGACTTCAGACTCTTCATGATGGTTCTCCCTTGGTTGTGTATGCGATTGATTTCGGCGCTTACCATCTGAGTTCCCCCTTGAGGAACGCAGCGGCCTCGCCGCTTTTCGGTGTGTTGAAGAAAACGTCGGCGGGGGTCTGTTCCAGCAGACGGCCCTGATAGATGAACAGCACGTCGTCGGCATGGCGTTTGGCCTGCGCCAGATCGTGCGTGGTCATGATGATGCGGGTGCCTTCACGGTGCATGGTGTCGATGATGTTCTCCACCGCATGGGTTGCGGCGGGGTCGAGGCTGGCCGTCGGCTCATCCAGAAACAGCACCTGCGGCTTTGTCGCCCAGGCGCGGGCCAGTGCCAGCTTCTGCTGTTCGCCGCCCGACAAATGACGGGCCGGACTTTTGGCGAACCGGGCGAGGCCGGTGCGGCTCAGGACGTCATCGATGACCGCTGCGCGCCGGGGGCGCGGCATGTCGTGCTGTTTCAGCGCATAGTCGATGTTCTGGGCCACGGTCCGGCGCAGCAGGACCGGACGCTGGAAGACCATCGCCTGATGCCGGCCCGGATCCCGTCCTGCCGGTCCCTGCCAGCGGACCTGACCTGCGGCTGGGGTTAAAAGCCCATGGCAGAGCCTGAGCAGCAGCGACTTGCCGGCGCCGTTGGGCCCGAGGATCGCGGTCCGCGGCCCGGCGTCGAGGCTGAAGCTGATGCCGTCGATCAGCCGTTTGCCACCGGCATCGAAACAGAGGTTCTCAACGCTCAGCGGCAGAATGCTTGGGGCGCCGGTCTGCGGCTGAGCCGTCATGTCATCGTGCACGGCATGGGTTGTTACCTCGCTCATGCCCACGCCGCCTCGGCACGCTGCTTGACGGTGTAGGTGGCGGCGTTGATGGCCAGCGACAGCGAGATCAGGACGATGCCAAGACCCAGCGCCAGCGCGAGATCACCCTTCGAGACCTCAAGCGCGATCGCCGTCGTCATGGTGCGCGTCACGTGATCGATATTGCCGCCGACGATCATCACCGCGCCGACTTCGGCGGAGGCCCTGCCGAACCCGGCGAGCACGGCGGTGACCAGCGTGAAGCGGGCATCGTACAGCAATGCCGGGATGGCGCTGGCGGGGGTGGCGCCCAGCGAGCGCAGTTGCTCGGAATATTCCACCCACAGATCGGCAACGACCTGACGTGTCAGCGCGGCGACGATCGGCGTCACCAGAATCGTCTGGGCGATAATCATCGCCATCGGTGTGAACAGGAGCCCGAGCACCCCCAACGGTCCGGCGCGCGACAGCAGCAGATAGACGACGAGACCGACGACCACCGGGGGTAGCCCCATCAGCGCATTCAGGAATACGACGAGGCTGCTGCGGCCGGGGAAATTGAACAGCGCCAGCGCGGCACCGAGCGGGAGGCCGATCAGAACGGCGAGGGCCACCGCCGAGAGGCTGACCTGCATCGACAGGGTGACGATTTCCACAAGGTTGGAATCGAACGTGATCAGCAACTGCAGTGCCGTCACGAAGGCTTGCGTAATGTCGGTCATGCGTCCCGGCCCAAATCAGCTTAAAACGCCTTATTTGCGCTTAAATTCGTTAACGTCGAAGCCTAACTCGGGAAAATATGCATATCAATGCATAAATATGCAGGATTGAAGGCCGTATCACGGGGCTTTGAACATGACACGAGAATCACGCCTTGATCTCGTACCTCTTGCCCAAGATGATCTCCTCACCAAATAAAAGGACGGACGGCATGCAAAGACCCGTCCGCATTGTGGGAGGAAGATTTCGGTGACACGCCCAGGCGACGACGCTTCTTTCGTGGATGAATTTCTGATCCGCCCCGACCCGGCGGACCCAAAACTGACCGAGCGGGTGTCGGGCATCGATCAGGACGGCCAGGCGGCGGAAACGTCGGTCACCGTGGAACGCCCGCTGACGCTGTTCCTTAACGGCCGCGAGATCGTCACCATGATGACCATCTGCGATCACCCGGATTACCTGGCGGTCGGCTATCTGCTGAACCAGAACATGCTGCGCCCGGACGATGAGGTGACGGGGATCGACTACGACGAGGAAATCGAAACCGTCGTCGTGCGCACGTCACGCGAAACCGATTACGAAGAGAAACTGAAAAAGAAAACCCTGACATCGGGCTGTGCCCAGGGCACCGTCTTCGGCGACGTCATGGAGAAGTTCGAGACCGCCGAACTGAACCCCGAAGCCCGCCTGAAAACGTCCTGGCTGTATGCGCTGACGAAGAAGATCAACACCACGCCGAGCCTCTATCTGGAAGCCGGTGCGATCCATGGCTGCGTCCTCTGTCACGAAGACAAGCCCTTGATATATATGGAGGATGTAGGTCGTCACAATGCCGTCGACAAGATCGCCGGTTATATGTTCCTGAACGGGATCGGCGGTCGGGACAAGATTTTTTACACCACCGGCAGACTGACGTCCGAGATGGTCATCAAGACCGTGCAGATGGGGATTCCGATCCTCTGTTCACGCTCGGGCTTTACCGCCTGGGGGGTTGAACTGGCAAGGCAGGTCGGGCTGACGCTGATCGGCCGGGCACGCGGCAAACGCTTTATCGCGCTCGCCGGTGAGGACCGGATCATCTTCGATGTCGACGCGGCGGAGATCGCCGACGAACCGAAGGGCATGAACCGCAAGGGGGCTGCCGCGGAATGAGCGACATCTCTCCGAGCGCACAGTCTGCCGACGCAAAGCCGCTGGTCGGGGTGCTGCTGGCCGGCGGCCTGGCCCGGCGCATGGGCGGCGGTGACAAGCCGATGCGCGAACTCGGCGGCAAGCCGATTCTGGAGCGGGTCATGGATCGCGCCAAACCGCAGGTCCACCATCTGATCCTCAACGCCAACGGGGACCCGGCACGCTTCGAGGACTTCGGTCTGCCGGTTGTCGCAGACGTCATCGACGGCCATCAGGGACCGCTTGCCGGTATTCTGACCGCGCTCGAGTGGGCGGCGGAAAACGTCCCTGAATGTGAACATGTGATCAGCTTCGCCACCGATGCACCGTTCCTGCCGCTGGATCTGGTGGCCCGCCTGATGGGACCTGTGATCGCCGGCGATGCGCCGCTGTCCTGTGCCATAACAGGCGATCGGACGCATCCCGTATTCGGGGTCTGGCCGGTCGCGCTCAGGGGTGAATTGCGCAAGGCCATGATTGAAGAGGAAATGCGCAAGATCGACAAATGGACGGAAAGGATCGGTATCGTCCATGTTCCGTTCGAGGTCGCGCCCGTGGACCCGTTTTTCAACGTCAACCGCCCTGAAAATCTTGCAGAAGCCGAGCAGCTTCTGGAACTTGAGGCGGCGGCGGCGCCGACCAAGCATGAAGCGCTTCCCCTGGGCGTGGTCATCGAACGCCGCGAAAGCGACAGCCGCTGGCAGGATTATGCGTACCGCCCTGTGGCCGTGTTTCCGGGTGCGCCACCGAAAGACCCGCACGATCCCTGGATCAAGCTCAGCGAGGGCGAGGGGTGGGCGCATTTTCATGCCGCCACGGTGCCGCTCGAACTGTTCCGGGGTGAAACAGAAGGTTACCGGGTCAATCTGTCGAACGGGGTGCCGCATGTCTATATCGTGCTCAGCCCCGGCGAGGAAGCGGACGATCCCGAAATGCTGGTTCACATGGTGACGGCCTGCCCCTATGAGGCGGAGAGCTATACCGAGGATACGGATCAGTTGGTTGAAGGGGTGATCATGCCGCCGGAGATCGTGTCATGGATCAAGACCTTCTGCGATACGCACCACAAGGATGTCCCGTTCAAGAAACGCAAACGCAAACCCTATGACCCGCGCAAGGGAGATTTCCAGCAGGGCCGCCGGGGTGGAGGTGGGCATGGCTGAGACCGAAAGCCGGTTAAGCCGCTGGTCGAGGCTGAAATCCAAGGGGGGCGCGGACGCCCGTGAGGAAGCCCGCGTTGTCGAGGAGAAATCCCGCGTCAAAACCGCCGAGGCGGAGGCGGATGACCCGTTCCGGACCTTGCCGGGGGGCGCGCGGGTCCGGCATTTCGTGCCGGCCATGGCGCCGCTGGCGCCGGCGCCCGAAGATGACGACGACCATCTGACGCGGGGCGTCGGCTATACGGATGACGCGGATGACAACGGAGACGCGGCAGCTGCAACGGTTGCGGCTGACGGTAACGGTGAAACGGTCGGCACGGAGGCGCATGCATCAGGCGCGGCTGAAGACGGCCTTTACGATGATATCCAAGAAGAGGAAATGACCGAGGAAGAGCAGGAACTCGTCTCGTCGCTGCCGCCGCTCGAATCGCTCGATAAGGACTCCGATTTTACACCGTTCCTCAGGGATGGGGTGCCGGAATTCATGAAACGCCGGGCGCTTCGCGTGCTGTGGCGGGTCAATCCGTTTTTCAATTTCCGCGATGGGCTGAACGATTACGACGACGATTTCAACGTCATTCACAAGATCATCGACAGCAGTTTCGGCAGTTACAAGGTCGGCCGCGGTCACCTCAGCGAAGAAGAGCTACGTGACATGATGCCGGAAGAAGCCCGCCGTGCGTTCGATCCCGATCCGGAAGAAGAAGCGGCAGATACTTCAGATGCCGGGGGAGAAGAGGAATCAAACTCCGATCCCGAAGAGGATGCGGCGGACTCCCGGACAACTGCTCAGACGGGCGATTCCGAAATGACTTCAGATGAGGCCGCTGAAACGGCGCATGATGCCGATGAGGATGAGCTTGGCGACGGCGAAGACGACCCGCACCACTAACAGCTGTTTCTGCAGAATACCCCTATTGAATTTGTGGCCATAAACATTTGAAAACAATGCATTATTCTCGCAGGTGCACAATAAAATCGATGGCCGTTTTCAGGAGAAT
Source organism: Rhodospirillales bacterium (assembly GCA_965227245.1). Classification (GTDB taxonomy): domain Bacteria; phylum Pseudomonadota; class Alphaproteobacteria; order Rhodospirillales; family Casp-alpha2; genus UBA4479. Next base: position 2,231,948 of record OZ245728.1, read on the forward strand.
TAATTTGACACAAACTGGTATGCCAACCGATAATAATAAGGTTCGGATGGTGCGATCAGAGGTGTCGAAATTAATGGTGCCGGAACACTGAACAGAGCATAAAAAAAATAAAAAAATAACGTCAGATTTATTCTTTTAAGAATTTTAACGACGATAAAACGGGAAGCGCCAAGGGAGTTAAAGTGGACAAGTCCACACCCAATACCGCAGCTAATGAAACCTTGAGCAGTTCGAGGACGGCAGGCGCATCGGAAGACGATCTGATGCGTGCCGGTTTTTACGGGCTTCTGGCCCGCGTTCTCGCCAAGCCCATGGATGACGATACGTTGGAATCCATGCGCGGTCTTGCCGCGCATGACGATGATAGCCCCCTGGGCAATGCCATTTCCGCATTCGGCAAATTGTGCCTGCGCACGCCGCGTGCCCGGGCCGAAGAAGAATTCACCGAGCTGTTTTACGGGGTCGGTGCCGGCGGTGAAGTGTCGCCGTATGCGTCGCTATATATTACCGGGCTTGTTTACGACAAGCCGCTGGCTGAATTGCGGAGCGACATGGCGCGCCTGGGCATCATCCCCGCTGACGGGAACGCCGAACCCGAGGATCACATCGCCAGCCTGTGCGAAATGATGCACGGCCTGCTGGTGGGAGATCTGGGCAACGGCAACAAAGCCGAAGCAAAAGCATTTTTTGACAAGCATGTCTCGCCGTGGGCCGGGAAGATGTTCACCGATTTGGAAGGGGCGCAGGCGGCTGCGCTGTACATGCCGATCGGGACCATCGGCCGGCTGTTCATGGAAATCGAACGCGAGGCTTATGAGATGGCGGCTTGAGCCGCCTGGATATAGGGCGGCTTGAGCCGCCTGGATATAGGGCGGTTTCGGCCGCTCCAAAGACGGAACGGAGAGGCATTCGCCATTTGCATGGGGGTGCGCACCGGGTCCACGCAGACCGGCCATAGTGGCCAAGGGAAGGCCGGACTATGTTTGGTCTTCTTGAGTGACCTCAGAGGGTCAACACGTACGTGTCAACTGTAGGGAGACAGCTATGAAAAGGACCGATAAATCGGACACGCTGGCCCGCCGTGATTTTCTGAAAGGTGTGGGCGTCGCCGGTGCCGCCGGTGTCGCAACTGCCGCACTTTCCGGAAAGCAGGCGCAAGCTGCGTTGCCTGAGGACCGCAAATCGAGCGGTTACCAGGAAACCGAACATGTCATGAAGTACTACGAACTGAGCCGTTTCTAGGCTTCGGACGTGTACTGATTCATTAACAGGTCAACATTGGGAGATATTTAATGCTCACCAAAAAGAGCAACGGGGTTGCGGGACGCCCCCGTTTGACGAAGGCACTAGCCGGCGTCATTGGCGGTTCAATGGACCGTCGAACCTTCTTGAGGCGTTCAGGTGTCACTGCTGGCGGTATTGCGCTGGCAACGGCCCTGCCTGCGGGAATGGTCAAGAAAGCCGAAGCAGCGAGCGCTGCCGGCGACATTAAACAGATCAAATCTGTCTGCACGCACTGTTCAGTCGGCTGCACGGTTATTGCCGAAGTGTCCAACGGTGCATGGGTCGGCCAGGAGCCTGGTTTCGACAGCCCGCTGAACCTGGGTGCGCATTGCGCAAAGGGTGCATCGGTGCGTCACCACGCCCATGGCGATCGCCGCCTCAAATATCCGATGAAGCTGTCGGGCGGCAAATGGCAGAAGATCAGCTGGGACGACGCCATTAACGAGATCGGCGACAAGATGCTGGAAATCCGCAAGACTTCCGGCCCCGACTCGGTGTACTGGCTCGGCTCTGCCAAGTTCAACAACGAGCAGTCGTATCTGTTCCGTAAGTTCTACGCCTTCTGGGGCACCAACAACGGTGACCACCAGGCGCGTATCTGTCACTCGACCACGGTCGCCGGTGTTGCCAACACCTGGGGCTACGGTGCGATGACGAACAGCTACAACGACATGCACAACTCCAAGCTAATGTTCCTCATCGGGTCCAACCCGGCCGAGGCACACCCGGTCGCTGTGCAGCACATGCTGAAGGCAAAAGAGCAGAACAACGCTGCCCTCATCGTGTGTGATCCGCGCTTTACGCGGACGGCAGCCCACGCTGACGAATTCGTCCGGTTCCGTCCGGGTACCGATGTCGCGCTGATCTGGGGTATTCTTTACCACATCTTCGAAAACGGATGGGAAGACAAGGAATACATCAAACAGCGTGTCTGGGGCATGGAGCAGATCCGCGCCGAAGTTAAGAAGTGGACGCCCGAAGAGACCGAGCGTGTGACCGGGGTTCCAGGTGACCAGCTTCGTCGTGTCGCACGGACCATGGCCAACAACCGTCCGGGTACACTTGTCTGGTGCATGGGCGGTACGCAGCACACCAACGGGAATAACAATACCCGTGCATACTGTGTCCTGCAGCTGGCGCTTGGGAACATCGGGACTCAGGGCGGCGGCGCCAACATCTTCCGCGGCCACGACAACGTTCAGGGTGCGACCGACATGTGCATCCTGTCGCACTCCCTGCCGGGCTACTACGGCCTTGCCAAGGGGTCCTGGAAGCATTGGGCACGTGTCTGGGATGTCGATTACGAGTTCCTTGCTGGTCAGTTCCAGGAAGAGAAGTTCATGAACTCCTCGGGCATTCCGGTGTCACGCTGGATCGACGGTGTTCTCGAGGACAAGGCCAACATGGACCAGCCGGACAATCTCCGTGCCATGGTTTACTGGGGCCACGCCGTCAACTCGCAGACCCGTCTGCCGGAAATGAAGAAGGCGATGGAGAAACTGGATCTGATGGTTGTCATCGATCCGGTGCCGACGTTCGCCTCTGTCATTCCGGACCGTCAGGACGGCATCTACGTGCTGCCGGCTGCAACGCAGTTCGAAACCCGTGGTTCCGTGACGGCGTCAAACCGCTCTCTGCAGTGGCGCGACAAGGTCGTGGACCCGGTATTCGAAGCACGCACCGACCATGAGATCATGGCGATGTTCGCAAAGAAATTCGGCTGGGCCGACAAGTTCTTCAAGAACATCAAAATGGACAAAATCGCCGAAGGCCGCGAAGAGCCGAATATCGAAGACGTGACCCGCGAATTCAACACGGGCATGTGGACGATCGGTTACACCGGCCAGTCGCCTGAGCGTATGAAAGCGCACATGGCGAACCAGGCGACGTTCGACCGCACCACGCTTCTTGCGAAGGGTGGCCCGGTGAGCGGTGACTACTATGGTCTTCCCTGGCCGTGCTGGGGGACGCCGGAAATGAAGCACCCGGGGACGCCGGTTCTTTACGATCCGTCCAAACCGGTTGCCGAAGGCGGCCTCAACTTCCGCGCCCGTTTCGGTGTGGAACGCAACGGCTCGAACCTGCTTGCCGAAGGCTCGTACCCGGTTGGCAACGAGCTCAAGGACGGTCACCCCGAATTCACTATGGCCATGCTCAAGAAGCTTGGCTGGGATTCGGATCTGACTGACGCCGAGCGTGCTGTGATCGAGAAGGTCGCAGGCGACAAGACCAACTGGAAAACCGACCTTTCGGGCGGTATCCAGCGTGTCGCCATCAAGCACGGTTGTGCGCCGTTCGGTAACGCCAAGGCACGTACCGTGGTGTGGACATTCCCGGATCCGGTGCCGCTGCACCGCGAGCCGCTGTACACGCCGCGCCGTGACCTCCTGCCGCAATACGAAACGTATTCGGATCGCAAGATGTACCGTCTTCCGACCAAGTACGCGTCGATCCAGCAGCAGGACTTCTCCAAGGACTTCCCGGTCATTCTGACCTCGGGTCGACTTGTGGAATATGAAGGTGGTGGTGACGAATCACGCTCCAACCCATGGCTTGCAGAACTGCAGCAAGACATGTTCGCCGAAATCAACCCGATTGATGCCAACAACGCCGGTATCAAGGACGGGGCCATGATGTGGGTCGAAGGCCCAGAAGGTGGCCGCGCCAAGGTGAAGGCGCTCGTAACCGAGCGTGTCGCCCAGGGGGTTGTGTTCATGCCGTTCCACTTCGGTGGGCACTGGATGGGCGAGTCACTCCGGAACAAATATCCGGATGGCGCCGATCCGTACGTGCTGGGTGAAGCATCCAACATGTGCGGTACATACGGGTATGACTCGGTGACCAACATGCAGGAAACCAAAGTCACGCTCTGCCGTGTCAAATCAGCGTGAAATAGGGAGACACAGAAATGGCTAGAATGAAGTTCCTGTGTGACGCAGAACGCTGCATCGAGTGCAACGCCTGTGTCACCGCGTGCAAAAACGAGCACGAGGTTCCCTGGGGTATCAACCGTCGCCGGGTCGTCACTATCAACGACGGGAAACCCGGTGAGCGCTCCATCTCGGTGGCGTGCATGCATTGCTCGGATGCACCATGTATCGCGGTGTGCCCGGTGGATTGCATCTACGAAACCGAGGAGGGGGTTGTTCTCCACTCCAAGGACCTGTGCATCGGTTGCGGTTACTGCTTCTATGCGTGCCCGTTCGGCGCGCCGCAGTATCCGCAGGCCGGTAACTTCGGTTCACGTGGCAAGATGGACAAATGTACCTTCTGCGCCGGTGGTCCGGAGGATAACAACTCGACGGCCGAATTCCAGAAATACGGCCGCAACCGTCTCGCGGAAGGCAAGTTGCCGATCTGCGCCGAAATGTGCTCCACCAAGGCACTGCTCGGTGGCGATGGCAACATGATCTCCGACATCTACCGTGAGCGTGTCGTGTCCCGTGGCTTCGGCTCGGGTGCATGGGGTTGGGGTACGGCCTATCAGTTGAAGGCCGGTTCCTGACCTTTCGGTCTGTCTAAAGGCAAGGTGGCGGCATCTCTCAAACGGGGTGCCGCCCCTCCTTTAACATCCGATGACGTCCGGCTCTGAAGCCGGAACAAGAACAAGGAATAACCATGTTCGAATTCAGATTTCTTAAAATCCTTGGGGTCGTGTGTTTTTCGCTGGTCGTGCTTGCCGGGTGCCGCCCGGAAGAACAGGGCCGACCCTTGAACTACGAACCGGGTGTGTATCCGGGAAAACTGCCGAGCTCTTCATTGAGCGAGGAAGATCTCGCGCAATTGCGGCAGCGTTCGATACTGCAGGGTGGCGAACAGGGGGATCTCGGTGGCGGCGCTCCGACGCGCGATAGCGACGTCCGCCCGCCGGCCAAGGCTTCCGATGCCGTCAAGGCACTGCAGGAACGTGGCAAATACCAGGGTGGGAACTGACCCGGGCCAAGGCACGGGCAGCAATCGGAGTTAATCATATGACGAAGATGATGCGAATTTTACGGTCTGGCGGCATGGCGGTGTTCATGGCTGCACTTATCGGTTTCGGGTCGATGACGATGGATGCCGGTCTGACGCTGATCGCCGGCCATCCGGCACAGGCGCAACAGGAAGGTGCGGTGCCGGGGAATGCACTCGGCAACATTTCCGATGCGCAGATGTGGCGTGCGATCAAGGGCGGTGTTCGCGGCACCGTGTCTATCCCCGATGAGAAGGCTGGCCAGATGGTCCAGGCCGACGGTGATGCCTGGCGGGCTTTCAAGAACGGGCCGCTCAGCACCTATGGTGCATGGAGCCTGCTCGGTATTATCGTCTTGCTGGTGATATTCTTTGCCCTCCGCGGCCGGATCAGGATCGAACACGGTCCCGATCCCCAGGGGCGGACCATCGAACGCTTCAATGCGCTCGAACGCGGCGTACACTGGCTGACCGCGACCAGCTTTATCGTGCTGGCGCTGACCGGTCTGAATGTGCTGTACGGCCGGTACTTCCTTAAGCCCGTGGTCGGTGCGGAATTCTTCGGGACACTGACCTATTACGGCAAGCTGGCGCACAACTATATCGCCTTTGCCTTCATGCTCGGGATAATGCTGATGTTCGTGCTTTGGGTGCGTTACAACATTCCCAAAATGCGGGATTTAAAATGGCTGATGGTCGGCGGCGGTCTGTTTTCCAAGGGGATGCACCCTGAAGCCGGACGCTTCAATGCCGGGCAGAAGATCATTTTCTGGTCCGTGATCCTGGGCGGGTTCTCGCTGTCGTTGTCAGGTGTCGCCCTGATGTGGCCGTTTGAAGTCCAGCCGTGGGCAGGCACTTTTGCGCTGATCAACATGCTCGGCGCCGATCTGCCGACAAGCTTCACCCCGTTACAGGAAACCCAGCTTTCCGTGCTGTGGCATTCTGTCGTGGCGCTGGTCATGATCGTGATCGTGATCGCGCATATCTATATCGGCTCGGTCGGGATGGAAGGCGCCTTCGACGCCGTCGGGACGGGTCAGGTCGATCTCAACTGGGCCAAGGAACACCATTCTCTCTGGGTCGAGGAAGAAATGGGCAAAACGTCAGGCCAGCATCAGCCTGCCGAGTAAGTTCCCGTTGTCTCACGCGAAAGGGCGGTGCCGAAGCACCGCCCTTTTTCGTTGCGTTGCGTTGTTGCGGTTTGAAACCGTATCAGTTCAGGCGCGTGCTCGAAGATGAGAATTCCTCGCCGCTGGTCGGATTCAGATTGTTGAGCACGGCTCCGGCCGCGATTGCGATGACAAGAGCGGCAAGGCCGCCGATCAGTACTGACTTCATTGAAATCACCATATCCTGTTTACGGCACTGCCCTTGCCGCGTGTTTATAATGTATATGAAATCCGTCTGATTTCAAGGAGTTGCTGGATTTATCAACGCCAATCACAAGCTCCTGGGCTGGCCAAACTGCCGTTCGCCGCGCTAGTCTGCCCGACCAGGCGATCATGCCCCGGCACGATAAAGGACATTACAGGATGAGCAACCAGGACCCGCATGCGGACAGTGCCCAGCAGATGGTCGACGCGCTGGGCCTTGACGGTTTTGTGCGGCAGATGGGCGATCTGCAGCAGAGTCTGGAAAAAGTCTGTGACGGGATCGAGGTGCTGGGTGACAGCGCCGAACGTCAGGGCCGCGACACGGAAAATCTGGCGGCCCATATTCTGGCCATGGAATCCGTGCTTACGGTGATCCTGCGCCAGATCCCGGTCAACATTGCCGAGGTTCGCGAAGAGGCGGCGCGCCGTGCACGCAATGCCGGTAGCAGGGAAACGGGTAACCTCAATCTGGTTTCCTCGCTCGCCGAAGACATCGTCAAACGCGCGGATGACTGATGCTTTGCGCTCTTGGCGTGTTCATTTTCCATGCTATCGTTAATGAGGAAATGCGGAAATTGAGCCGGTCATGGCGGCTGGGTGTGCGTGCGGGAGTGAATATTCATGAGTGATCAATTACGTCTCAGCCAACTGGTCTGCTCCAGACTGTGCCACGACCTCGTCGGCGCCGCGGGGGCCGTGAACGCAGGACTGGAAATCCTCGCCGAGATGGGCGGACTGGATGACGGTGCCATGGAACTGGCAACGAAAAGCGGCCAGGAACTGACCCGGCGTCTGGCCTTCTATCGGGTCGCATTCGGGGCCGGCGGTGCCGGGAAGGGCGGCGCGGAGGTGGATGCGCTGAGAGACCTCGCCACGGAATTCCTCGGTGGTTCGAACACCGATCTGGAATGGCTGGATACCGGCGGGATCACCGAGATCGACCCGATCATCGGCAAGCTGCTATTGAATCTGATTCTGATCGGTTCCGAATGCCTTCCCCGGGGCGGGAACGTCAGCGTGCAGATCGCCCGGATCGAAGGGGGCATCGGCATTGCCGTATCCGCCAGCGGGACCGATGCCGGTCTGCGTGAAGACCTTGCCGAGGGGCTGACCCCCGGAAAGGCCCTGACGTCACTGGACAGCCGCTCGATCCACAGTTACCTGACCCAGTTGCTCGTCCTCGAAGCCGGATGTGAGCTGGAAGTCGCTGCGGACCACGACGTGGTACGTTTCGCCGCTCTGACCGGCACCGAATAGGAACGGCGCAGCCGCGATCCGGCCAGAAAACCGTCCGGGCAAAGAAAAGGGCCGGCGAACCGGCCCTGTCGGTGGACTTCCAGGGTGATCAGGCTGTCGCGGTCTGCGCTTCCGGCATGGTTTCCGGATCACGAAGCACATAGCCCCGGCCCCAGACCGTTTCGATGTAGTGTTCGCCACCGGTGGCGTCGGCAAGTTTCTTGCGGAGCTTGCAGATGAAGACGTCGATGATCTTCAACTCCGGCTCGTCCATGCCGCCGTACAGATGGTTGAGGAACATTTCCTTGGTCAGCGTGGTGCCTTTGCGCAGGCTCAACAGTTCAAGGATACCGTATTCCTTGCCCGTCAGGTGCACCGGCTGGCCATCAACTTCGACCATATGCGTGTCCAGGTTCACCGACATCACGCCGGTGTGGATGATTGAGTGCGCATGCCCGGCGGAACGCCGGACGATGGCCTGAACGCGGGCCATCAGTTCCGATTTGTCGAAAGGCTTGGTGAGATAGTCGTCGGCACCAATGCCGAGACCCTTGACCTTCATTTCCGATTCCGTGAGTCCGGACAGGATCAGGACCGGCGTCTGCACCCGCGAATCGCGGAGACGACGGAGCACTTCAAGGCCATCCATGTCCGGCAGCATCAGATCGAGGATGATGATGTCGTATTCGTAAAGCTTGCCGATTTCCAGACCGTCTTCACCCAGATCGGTCGCATCAACGACCATCCCGGCTGTTTCAAGCATCAGCTTGACTGTCGCCTGGGTCGTCGGATCGTCTTCAACTAAAAGTACGCGCATGTGTCCCCTCCGGCCCGCCAAAATGCCGCGAATCGATACCTGTTAACCATATTACCATTTGCGGAGTCTGCGCCAAACCCTTTAGGGGATTTTTTGTTAACCTTTATGAACAACTAACGCAAAGGCTTGCTCACCATGGGTTTCGGGGATTTAACGCTGGATTAACCGGAAGTGGTTAATGTCCGGACAGAAGATTTTTCGGATCAATCGTTGCAAAAAACAACATTATAGATGTTCGGATGCTTCGATCAGGACACGGGTGCCATGCGTCAGATCGGTGTCCATTGATCCGGGATTATGGTATGAAACAGGCTGCTGAAAGCCGGACAGGACTGGGACATGTCTGAGAAAAGTGCATCTACGGGTAAATTCGTGCTCGCTGCCGTGATCGTTCTGGCCGGTGTCATACCAGCCGGCTACGTGGCATTCGATTTCCTGCGCAAGGAACTGAAGACCCATCAGGCGGAAACCCGGTCCGTGGTCATGGAACTGCAGACGCAAACGGTTGAGGAAATCCGGACGACGGCCGGTCAGACCGCGGAAGCGCTGAAACAGATCAGCCCGGAAGGAAATGGAGCCGTTGCCGAGGACATCAGTGCCCTGAAGCGTGCCACCGAGGAAATTCTCGCCGAGCAGAAAACGATTTCGGCCGGCTTGAATAAACTGCTTGCCGACGAAAACCGGAAGCCCAGGGTTGTTGAAGTTCCGGCGAAAGAAAAAGCTACCTTCAGCGAGTCCGTCTACTTCGGCATCGGCAAGGCGGATGGTGCGACCGCCGACAAGCAGATTGCCAAGGTGATCCCCGAGATCAAAAAACATCTGGCGAATGGCCCCTGTGAAATCGACGTGACCGGGTTTGCCGATACCCTCGGCAATGACCTCAACAACCTCAAGCTTTCCCGTGCCCGTGCCGATTACGTGGCAATGAAATTACGCGCCGCCAAGATCGACGTTTACAGCGTCGAGGCCTGGGGTGAACGCCGTCTCAAGGTGCATACCTATGACGGTGTGAAAAACGAAAACAATCGCCGGGCCGATATCGACGTGCATTGCGGGGCCAAGCCCGGAAAAGCCAAGGCAGCCGGATCCTGATCGCCGACAATCCCTTGTCATTCCTGCGTTTTTCAGCTGACAAAGAATTGATTGCGAATTAGCACGATTATCCCCTTATAAAGTATGGAACCCGGTGCCCGATAACCGGGCCGATAAGTTGGCATCATCAGTCATCACGCCATGAATTTGGCATACAGTTGGGAGGAACCATGTTTAAAACCATTCGTTTAATGCCTGCGGTCGCGCTGGCTGCGCTGTGCGCCACGGCGGCCCCCACCGTTCACGCGTCCGTTGTTAAAGTCACACCGCTGGGTGCGATTGACGGAGAATTCTGCCCCTTTGACCGGGCGATGATCTTTGAAGACCCGGACGGCACGCGCATTCTCTATGATGCCGGTCGTACCGTTGCCGGCGGGGATGATCCGCGTCTCGGAAAAATCGATGCCCTGCTGGTCAGCCATATGCACGGAGACCATGCTGGCGACCGCCGTATCCCGGCGCCGAATTCGGGTGAATGTGCGAAACCGGACGTTTCCGTTTCGACGTTGCCGAACACCAACACCGTCGATATTGCCCTGGCCAAGAACGCGAAGATCATCACCGGCAGCGAAATGCCGAAATTCTTTGGCAACAAGTTGAAGGTGCTCGGCGGCGATGAGAAGAATTCACAGTTGGTACGGTTCGGCGCCAACAGGAAATTGAACGGCGTCACCGTCACGACCGTGCCTGCCGTGCACTCCAACGGTATTGCCGGGGCGATGATCGGCGGTGATTTCGGCAAGCAACTTGATGACGCCGGGGTGACGGCCTATGCCGGTCCGCCGACGGGCTACGTCCTGACGTTCTCCAACGGTCTGGTTGTCTATCTGTCGGGCGATACAGGCGTCACGGCAGAACAGAAAATCGTCGTCGGCGATCAGTACAATGCCAAGCTGGTTGTCATGAACATCGGCGATACCTTCACAACCGGCCCGAAAGAGGCGGCGTATGTGGTCAACGAGCTGATCAAACCGGCATCGGTGATTGCTTCTCATGCCAACGAGCCGGCGACCGAGGGCGGCAAGGTCCGCGCCGGGACCCGGACCGAAATGTTCATGAAGGCGGTCACTGTCCCCGTACACGTACCGCTGAGCGGCAAGTCCATGTCCTTCGACGGTATGGGTAAGTGTAGCGAAGGCTGCTGATTTAAACGCATCGAAGTCGAACAAGCCCGGGCTTTGTCCCGGGCTTTTTCTTTTACGGGCTTTCGCTGTCGATGAGTTCGGCAACGCCCGCAAGATCGGAAATTTCGTCTGTTGCCGGATAGGCCGGATCAAGCAGCCGGTCACCGTGCCGGTTAGACCAGATGCAGCGCATGCCGGCGGCGATGGCCCCGGTGACGTCGTTGGGGCTGCCGGCGACATGAAGAACATCATCCATATCGATCCCGAGGACGGTGCGCGGCAGATCATAAACGGCGGGATGCGGTTTGTAATACCCGGCGGTTTCCGACGACAGAACATGGTCGAAGGTATCGGGGGCGAAATTCCCGGCCACGGCGTCGAGCATCTCCTGATCCCCGTTGGACAGGATCGCGGTCCGGCATCCCTTCGCCTTGACCGCGGTAATGGCGGCGCCGGCTTCCGGCCATGGTCTGATGTCGTCCCAAGCATAAATCAGATCGTGCCGGGTATTTCTCACAACTGAGAGATCATGTCTGGCGAGACAGTAATCCAGCGCCATCGCCGTGCAGTCGCGGAACGACGTCCGGGCCTTGCCAAGCGAGTTGCTGGCGGCGGCGCGTTCCATCTGCTTGGTGCGCCAGAGTTTGACGAACGCTGCGGCTGTCCCGTTGTCGAGGCCGAGGCCATCGCGGACCACGGAAGTCAGGCTGCCTTCGATATCCAGCAGCGCCATATAGACATCATAGGTGACGAGCTTTGCGCGCATATGTGCTTTCCGTCAGTTATTCTATTTGATGTTGTTTTTGGCTTCGTGCGCCGCACAGCGTCCGCCGATGAAGCATTCGGCGAGGTTGCCGCCCGAGATATAGAGGTGGCCGAACACGCTGCCCAGTTCTCCGGCGCTATAGAGGCCGGGGATCACTTCGCCGAACGGGTTGAGGATACGCTGACGTGCGTCATGCACTGGACCGCCCTGGGTGTTGCCGACCAGCGGGCGCAGTTCGGTCGTGTAATAGGGCGGCTCCTGGATCGGGACCAGGGATTCCGCAATTCGGCCGTAATCGCCGTCCTCGCCGGCAGCGCAGTGTTCGTTCCAGCGCTGCACGGTTTCTTCGAGCGCGTCCGCCGGTACCCCCATGATTTCGGCAAGTTCCGCCAAAGTGTCGGCGCCCTTGATGATGCCCAGCTCGATTTCCTGCTTGTTGTCGGCGCTCCACAGGTACGTCTGGTTATGGTCGTTATAGGTCTGAAGACCCATCTGCCCGGACGCGAGACCCGCGGAATCGATGACCAGCCATGCCGGGTTGCGTAAATGTGTCCGGCTGACCGGGTCTATGATCTCCATATCGCGGTGGCCGGTGTCCTGCACATAGGGCGGATATTCGTTCATGAAGCGGCGGCCCCGCGCATCGACGACGATCCATGGCATGCGTTTGCCGTGATTGGCCGAAAAGAAGGCCGGGACATCGTCGGGTTCATCCTGTTCGGGGATCCAGTCCGGAAACTTCATCAGCCGCATGCCGAACGGATAGCCGGGATCGGGGTGAGGCATTCCGTAGGTGCCGTGATAGTGCCACATGTGCCAGAGGTCGGCGCCCACGGCCTGCGCCATGCGAATGCCGTCGCCGGTGTTGCCGAGATAGGCCTGCGGCATCACGGGCTTGCCCTGCCAGTATTGCGCCTGCATGGCGGCGTCGGCTTCGAAACCGCCGCAGGCCAGGATGACCCCGCCCCGCGCCCTGATACGCCGTGTCCCGGTCTCATCGCGGAGCACGACCCCTGTCACCGCACCATCTGGTGAGGTGACGAGCCGCTCTGCCGCTGTGGAATATCTGACCGGAATGCCGCGTGCCTCGACATTGTGATGAACCACCGCGAACAGCCGTGTGCCGCCCCTGAGGCCGCGTACGTGTGGATATTTTTCATGCAGGTCGAGACCGGGATATTCGGCAATCGAGATAAAGCCGAAGGTATCAAACCCTTCAAACGGGTAGTTCCCGGCCATCCAGTTGATGACCGGATTGGCACCGGCGGCTGCGGCGAGATTTTCGATGAAGGATGAAATGCGTGTCATGCCGTCGGCGAGGGCGGCCAGCGGTTCGTCCGGGGTGGTGTCGGCGTTGGTCGCTTTCAGATAGGTAAGCGCGGCGTCACGGTCCCTGGCAATCCGCACACCGCCTGCCGAGCAGATGGATATCCCGCCGGGCGTCCGGTTTTTCTCGACCAGCAGGACGTTTGCGCCGAGATCGTGCGCTTCGATAGCTGCCGTGCCACCGGCAAACCCAAATCCGACGACAACGATATCGACGGTTTCGTCCCAGTTTTCCGCGCATGTATTCAAGACCCGTCCCCCAGCGACTTGGAATTATTAGGTTTCTTACCTAAGGGCTTTGCCAGGGAACGGCAAGGTAGTGGCCGCTATTGTATCGGAATCAGACTTTTGGCCCTGTCGCGAGTGATCTGTTATGGTTAACCAAATGCAAATCCTTTACACAAATTTAGGAATGACCGGGCATCCTGTTACCGGGATCAGCGCCTGTGGGACGGGCGCTATGAAAAGGGACGCGTGAAAGCCTTTGCGGGTATTTGCCAATAACATCGCCAACGAAGTCGCACGTCTGCCGGATCATCAGGTGTTCGGGCGGGTTGCGGATATCGTTGGCCTGATGGTCGAGATCGGCGGGCTGCAGGGCACGCTGTCGATCGGTGATCATGTGCGCGTCGATGGCCGCAAGGGTCGCCAGGTCATCTGCGAGGTGATCGGCTTCAGAGGGGGACGTGCACTCGTCATGCCGTTCGGATCGCTGGACGGGATCGGGCTTGGCTGTCAGGCGGAACTGGCGTCCACGGAACCTTCGATCTATCCCGACGTGTCCTGGCTGGGCCGGGTCATCAATGCCTTCGGTGAGCCGCTGGATGATCTGGGGTCGGTCGAATCCGGGATGAAGGGTTATCAGATTCACGCGAACCCGCCGCCTGCCCACAAACGCCGCCGGGTCGCCGGTAAGGTCGATCTGGGGGTCAGGGTCATGAACACCTTTCTGACCACCTGCCGGGGCCAGCGGATGGGCATCTTTGCCGGGTCCGGGGTCGGCAAGTCGACCCTGCTGTCGATGATGGCACGGAATACGGATGCGGAAATCAGCGTCGTCGGCCTGATCGGGGAACGCGGCCGGGAGGCGCGGGAATTCATCGAGGACTATCTGGGCGAAGAGGGGATGAAACGCACCGTCGTCATCCTGGCGACGTCGGATGAGCCGCCGCTGGTGCGCCGTCAGGCCGCCTACGTGACGCTGGCGGTGGCGGAATACTTCCGTGATCAGGGCAAGAACGTGCTCTGCATGATGGACAGCGTGACGCGGTTCGCCATGGCACAGCGTGAGATCAGCCTGTCTGCGGGCGAGCCGCCGGCCTCCAAGGGCTACACGCCGTCGGTGTTTGCCGAACTGCCGAAACTGCTGGAGCGTGCCGGTCCCGGACATGGCGGGCAGGGGGACATTACCGGCCTGTTTACGGTGCTAGTCGAGGGCGATGATCATAATGAGCCGGTGGCCGATGCCGTGCGCGGTATTCTCGACGGGCACGTGGTGCTGGACCGTGAAATCGCCGAACGTAACCGCTATCCCGCAATCAATGTGCTGCGCAGCATATCGCGGACCATGCCGGCCTGTAACACGCAGGCCCAGAACGCCGCCATCGTGCGTGCCCGCAAGCTGCTCTCGACCTATGAGGATATGGCTGAACTGATCCGCCTTGGCGCTTACCGCAAGGGTTCCGACGCCGCCATCGACGAAGCGATCAGCTATTACCCGCAGCTTGAGGAATACCTGTCGCAAAGCATCGGTGAGAACGCATCGCTCGAAGAGGGCTATCAGCAGCTCTATGAAATTCTCGGCATGCCCGGCGATCCCCCGGCTCAGGGACAGAATGCCGGACAACCCGGGGCGGGCTAGCGATAAATGGCTCGCGATTTCAAAACGCTGGTGCGCCTGAACGACTGGGAAGTCGATCAGAAGCGCCGCATGCTCGCCGAAGAACTGCGTCAGCTTGAAAACCTGATCAGCCTGCTGCAGAACCTCGAAGATGAACTGAAGCGCGAACAGGCGCATGCCGCATCGGCGCCGATCGAGGGTGGTATCTATTACGGGGCATATGCCGAACAGACCATTCTCCGGCGCGAGGAATATCAGCGCCGGATCGCCCAGCAGGAACAGCAGGTCGCTGCGGCACGTGAACAACTGCGGCTGGCGTTTCTGGAATACAAGAAATTCGAGATCACCGAAGACCGGCGCGTGGCGCGCATCGAAGCCGAGGAAAGCCGTGTTGAGCAGCTCGACCTCGATGAAATCGGCATCACCGGGTTTAACCGAAAGCGGCGGGACGGAAACGGTTAAGCGATGGCGTGAGAATCGAAGGCCTGTTCGAGCTTGGCCAGCAAGTCTTTGACCCGTTCATAGATTTCAGGGGTGTTATAGGGGCGGTTGAATTCGTTGCCTTCCTTGAGCCGGTCGATCGCTTCGCTGTAGGAAAAGTCATCTTCGGCAAAAACGTTTCGCCAGCCCGGTTCATCGGGCTCCGTCCGTGTGACCTTGCCGTTTTCGTCCACATGCAGATTCGCCGAAAAGGCCATGAACAAGAACCGCCCGGTCAGCAGCATCCTGTCGCTTTCGCTCATGTCCTTTGTCGCATCCGCCCAGGCATCCTTGACCGCCTGCGATGCGTTGACCGGCGGGAACATGAACCCCTTAGCGCCGTTGGCACCTTCGACGAGACCGTCATTGTCCAGATCAACCTTGCGGCTGTGTGGCAGGATGAAGTTCAACGCTTCCTCTTTGTTCAGACTATCGACATCAATATGGGCACCGGCGGGCAGGGACTGCGCCCGCTTCAGCAGATCAATGCCCTCATCGCTGAGGTTCTTCAGGAACGCGACCGGATCATCGCTGTTGGCGGGATCGCTGTAGAACTGCTCGAGAACACCCTTATAGCCATCCAGGTCGGCGCCTTTGACATCGCGCAGCAGGAGTAACCGGACATCGTTGTTTGAAAGCAGTGGCGTGCCCGATCCGGTTAATGGGCCAGCAGAAGGCGTCTCTATATCGTTGTCGCCGTCTTTGCCGATGGCCGCAGTATCCGTTTCCTGCGTCTGAACACGGCCGATGTAGGCGGGTGTATAGTACCCGGCCTGATCAATAGACAGCGGCATTGCTGATCCCCCTTGAGATTTGTCATTAAGGGTTTGTAAGCAAATAAAATGCCATTTTTAGTATGCAATAAATTCAATGATTTAGCATTGAAGGTGCGGGTTGATTGCTGGTCGGTTTTTGCCGAATGCGCATTCAAGCTATCGATTTTGCCTACTTCAGGGTGCCAGTCGGTCGAGCAGGCCGCGGTCCTGCCAGTTCGGCTGACGGTCTTCAATGCGAACTTCGTGGCGCATTTCCGGGGCATTCCGGGTCAGCATCACTTCCAGCCAGCTCGGAATGACCTGATCGTTGATGTCTTCCAGGATGGTCTGCGCGGTTTCCTCAAAGCTGGTGAACGGCAGCCGGGCCAGCACCTCGACATATCGGCTGAGGCTATCCGGCACCAGGACATCGCGGTCCGGGACATAGCGCAGCCGGAGTTTCGCCCCCATGCAGTCGCTTTCGAGAACGACCACGGCGTCATGACGGGGTAGCGGCGCGGGCAGAGTTTCCAGCACCTCGCGGCGGTTACGAAGGTTGTCGGATTCGTCCATCATCTCATGCCATGATATCACCGCCGGCACCGGCAGCGGGTTTGGGAATGTTGACGAAGTTGCCCGGCCGGGCCTGAAACCCGACCGATCCTTCGATGCCGGTCAGTTCCAGGGCTTCGTTGTAGATCCGTCTGATGTCATCGCGCACGTTTGAGTTCAGCGGGTCGTCACTGCGCAGCACCAGATCAAGGCGCTTGTTCTTTTCACCGACCAGGCCGTCGATCTGCAGATGGCCCAGTTTGCTCAGATTCAGATCGACGACGAAACGCGTGCCACCTTTGCTATCTTCGTCGTCGCCATCATCATCTTCTTCCTGATCGCGGATCAGAAGCTGTATGCGGTCGACCTCCGAGCCGAACAGAAACGGCACACCGTGCACCCGCCAGTCCCCGGTCACCGGGTCGTCCATGCGCCGGGTCAACTGTGTCATGTCGCTTTTCAGCCGTCCGGCCAGATCGGGGCGCAGTTTTTCAAGTATCCGCACCGGCCCGTCGCCGAGCCAGTTCCTGATATCGCCGCCCCGAAGCGCGGACAGAAAGAACAGTACGTTCGCCGCCAGTTGCGGATCGGCGCGTGGCAGGGCGGCCTGCATGATGTGTTGATGCGCACCGGGCGCAGCTTCATGCAGCAGGTTCAGTGTTTCGTCGAAGGTCGGCCAGTTCCCGTCGAGCAACGGTGCGGCCCCGGCATGCATAGGCCCGTGCTGGGCAGCCCCGGGGGTAAGCGGTTTGTGAGAATTGATCTCGAAGCGGATTTCGGTGCCGGGGGGCAAGGCCTGTTGTGTCGGTAGCGAAATTGGCCCGGCATGGGTCTGCACGACCGTCTGGCCGACGCCCTGGCGGCCGCTGGCGACCCCGCTCAGGGTGGCGCCGGGGGCAAGCGATATCTGCCCCTCAACGGGGGGCGGGGTCAGGCTCGGCGCGCTTGTGCCAACAGGCAGGGTGACACTGATGATTTTAATGTTCAGGCCGCTCCCGGCGGGCAGCAGCGTGTTGCCGCCAGCGGGGAGCTGTCCGAGCACCGGGGTGAGGGCCCCCTGTCCGCCGCCCGTTGCAGGCGCAGTGCTCTGCCCCGAACTGGCTGCAGCCTGCGCCGTCTTCGGACCGCTGAGACCGGGGCCGGTTTGCGTCGATTGGATCGTCCCTGCTGGCCCTGCCGTATTGCCTGCGGCTGATGGTATAACTGTCAGCGCCGGGTTCAGAGTGATCGGGCGGAGTAATTGTGCGGTGATCAGTGCACCGGGTCTGACCTGCACGGTGGACGGTGCGGTTGCCGATACGGACGCCGGTGTCACGCCCGGTGTTGACACTCCCAGCGCAGCTGACGCGGCTCGGCCCGGCGCCGATAACAACTTTCCGTCGAGGGTTGCGAGCTGGACCCTTGGCGATGCGCCGCCGTTAAGCAGTTGCAGGAGTAATGCGTCCCCGGCTTTCACGGGCAGCTGCTGCGGGACCTTGACCGTAATATCGCCGAGCCTTGAGGACAGCTTGATCTGGAATGCATCGACAAGGTTAGAGACCAGAACGTCGAGTTTGGTGCCGGCGGGAAGGTCGGCCAGGGCAGGGGGCGCTTCCGTCACGATCAGCCGCTGCAGCACCGCTTGCTGGGCGGCGGTAGCATTCAATGCCGGCGGGACGACCTCGCTCATGGTGTCCTCAACTCACCCCACCGGAGCCGCGCCGGATGATGCGGGCAATCTGCTTCACGTCCTCTGCGGCGACGCTGTCGGGGTTGCGGTTGAGCAGGGATTTCTGTGCCCGGATGGCAGAACGGACCTTGTCATCGCGGCGGATGATGCCGAGATGTTCTGGGGAGTATTTTAGAAAGCCCATGCAGGCCTTGTTGAGGGTATTGTAGGTGCGCTCCCCCTCGGTCGTGGAATTGACCATATTGGTGACGACCTTGATTGCGGTTTCCGGGCGTTCGTTGTGCGCGATCTTGATAAAGGCATAACCATCCGTCAGCGATGTCGGTTCGTCAGTGACGACGACAATGATCTGATCGGCGGCATAGGCAAGACGTCGCACCGTGCTTTCGACACCGGCACCCAGATCCAGAATAACAAAATCATAACTGGCCGCGAGTAGGGCCAGTTCGTCCAGCAGGGATTGCAGACGGTTGCCGGCCAGGTTGGCCAATGCCCCTGAACCCGAACGGCCGGCGATGACGTCGAACCCGCCGTCGTCGCAATAGCCGACCGATTGCGCGAGGCTGATGCGCCCGGCCAGCACGCCGCCGAGGTCGTTCTTGCTCATCAGGCCCAACTGGATGTCCAGGTTGGCCAGCCCGAGGTCACCATCAAACAGCAGAACCCGTCGGTCGACCATGGCCAGCGCATGTGCCAGCGTGATCGAAAACCAGGTTTTGCCGACGCCGCCCTTGCCGGACGCGACGGCAATGATATTGCCTTTGCTGCGGGCGGGAGACTGGGGTTTTTGGGACGTCGTATCGCTCATTGCGCGGCCTTCTTCTGGATCGGCTCACTGGGTTCACCCTCGGGGATCATCAGTTGAGCAAGGGAAACGGGGTTGAGACGGCTGAGACCGTCTGCGACCTGCGGATTAATACTTACGTTGGCAATGGAGACGCCCCCCGATAGTGCTGCGGCGACAATACCGCCGAGCCGGCGGGTCATATCAAGACGGCTTATCACCATGCGTCTGGCACCGATAGCGGCGAAAGCACGGGCGGTGTCAGCAGATTCCATGGCATCGGCACCTGCGGCGAGCACCAGTACAAGTTCGGCATCGATCGCCGCCGCAAGAGCGCGTAACGACTGCATGTCGTCCATATCGAAAGGATTGACCCCGGCGGTATCGATAATCCCGGCTTCGGCGGCGCGGATGGCATCGATGTGACCAGCCAGCGCTTCAGCGCCCGGTGCGGTCACAAGATCGAGTTCAAGGATACGGGTGAAGGCCGCAAGCTGTTCGACACCGCCGGCGCGCTTGGCGTCGGTACTGGCGATGAACACGTTCTTGCCGGCGAAGCGGGCATGCGCCGCCAGTTTCGCCGCCGTGATGGTTTTCCCTGCACCGGGCATACCGGCCAGCATCAGTGGTCTTTTCTGATTATCGAAGTCGATCGGCTGAAAACTTGCTCCCATGTCGATCGCCGCAGCCAGAGCCAGCACGGGATCGGTGTTTTCCACAAGATCGCAGTCGCGGAGAATTTGTTCACAAAGGTGCTGGGGCAGCCCATGCGCGGTCAGCACCTGGCGCAGATACAGGCCCCGGGTTTCCATGTCCATCTGAATGGCAGGGGTAACCGTCTCATCCGGCTCACTGATGTCTTCGGGGATATCATTGTCGTCTTCGATGGCGGCGGTGACGCAGCAGGTCTGATCATGGGTTCCCACTTCCGTGGAGACAATGATGGCGTCATCACCCATATCGGCACGGACAAGCGCCATGGCTTCTGGCATCGTTCGGGCGGTGTAGTTTCTGAGGCGCATGCATCCATTCCGGCATTGGGCCGACGTCTATGGCCGTCGTTAAATCTGGCCGACCGTTTTTATCTTCGCCTTAGGGTATATCTCGTTTTGCGACATGACCACCGTCATCGGCCGGAAGCGGTCAACGATGGACCGCACGAAGGGCCGGATTGTCGGGCTTGTCAGCAGCACCGGTTGCTCGCCCATCATGGCCTGACGCTCGAAGGTGTTGCGCAGCTGGGTAATGAATTCCTGCAGCTTGGTCGGCGGCATCGACAGCTGACGGTCTTCACCCTGGCCGACAAGGCTCTCGGCAAAGGTCTGCTCCCAGCCAGGCGACAGGGTCACGAGCGGAATGAAGCCCTGATCATTGGTGTTCATGTTGGAAATCTGACGGGCCAGCCGGGCGCGAACATGCTCGGTAATCATCATCACGTTACGGGTATTGCCGCAGGCTTCATAGACACCTTCGAGGATCGTCGGCAGATCGCGGATCGATATCCGCTCTGCCAGCAGGTTCTGAAGCACGCGCTGAATGCCGCCCAGAGAAATCTGCGACGGAATGATATCCGCCACAAGCCGCTGATGATCCTTGTCGATTTCATCAAGCAGCTTCTGCGTTTCCGAGTAGGACAGCAACTCGGACATGTTGTCCTTGATCAGCTCGGTTATGTTGGTGGTGACGACGGTTGCCGGGTCGACCACGGTATAGCCGCGGAACAGGGCTTCCTCGCGGCTCGATTCCTCGATCCACATGGCGGGCAGGCCGAACGTCGGCTCGGTGGTTTTTTCGCCGGGGATCGAGATTTCCTCGCCGCGGGGGTCCATCACCAGCAGCATGTTGGGGCGTAATTCGCCGCGTCCGGCTTCGATTTCCTTGATCCGGATGACATAGACGTTGGCCGGCAGCTGCATGTTATCCTGAATACGCACCGACGGCATCACAAAGCCGACTTCGGCTGCGAGCTGGCGGCGCAGGGCCTTGATCTGATCGGTCAGTTTCTGACCGTCCTTGGGGGCGTTGATCAGCGTCAGCAGGCCGTAACCGAGTTCAAGGCGGATATGATCGATCTTCAGTGCCGTCGAGATCGGCTCCTCGGCAACTGCCTTGGGGTCGACTTTTTCGTCTTCGACCTTGCGGATCGCTTCTTCTTCGGCAGCCTTGTTACGCCAGTTGACGAAGAAAGCGCCGCCGCCGCAGATCGCGGCGAGAGTCAGAAACGGCAATGCCGGAATCCCCGGTAGAATTGCCAGAGCCGCCAAAAGGAAACAGACAAGATACAATGCCTTGGGCTGACCGCCCATCTGCTTGAAGATCGCGACTTCGGCCGTACCGGCGACGCCGGCCTTGGTCACCACCAGGCCGGCGGCGGTTGAGACGATCAGCGCCGGGATTTGCGATACCAGGCCGTCACCGACGGTCAGCCGGGTGTAGGTGTCCGCTGCCGCACCGAACGACATGTCCTGCTGCGCAACGCCGATGATCATGCCGGCGATGACGTTGATGAAGGTGATCAGAAGTCCGGCAATCGCATCACCACGCACGAACTTGGCGGCACCGTCCATGGCGCCGAAGAAGGAGCTTTCCTCTTCAAGATCCTTGCGGCGCTGCTTGGCGGTGTCTTCGTCGATCAGGCCAGATGAGAGATCGGCATCGATGGCCATCTGCTTGCCGGGCATGGCATCCAGCGAGAACCGGGCGGAAACTTCTGCGATACGGCCGGAGCCTTTGGTGATCACCACGAAATTGACGATCACCAGAATCGCGAAAACAATAATCCCGATGACGAAATTGCCGCCCATGACAAAGCCGCCGAAGGCTTCGATGACCTTGCCGGCAGCATGTGTACCTTCGTGACCGTCCGACAGAATGAGCCGTGTCGAGGCAAGGTTGAGTGACAATCGTATCATCGTCGCCAACAGCAGAACGGTTGGAAACGCATTGAAGTCGAGAGGCCGTTCAACGAACAGCGATGTCATCAGGATGAGGACGGAAAACGTGATCGAGAACGCCAGTGCAAAGTCCAGCAGCCAGCTTGGCATCGGCAGGATCAGCACGACAAGGATCGCAACCACACCCAGTGCCAGCATGATATCGCCGCGCTTTGCGGCCGACGTCAGGCGCGAGCGAACGAAGTCGCCGGTATTGAATGCCGTAACGTCGCCGCCGCCGCCGGCTTCTGCCATTTAACGGGTTCCTCTTGCGTCTGTGGACCGGGCTCGGTTCATGTCGGTTTTACGCCTTTACGCCCCGGGCTGCGAAGCATCGCCCGGCGATGGAATGTTGAAGCCTTCGCTGCCGTACTGTTTGAGCTTGTTGCGTAGCGTACGGATCGAAATCCCCAGGATATTTGCGGCGTGGGTGCGATTGCCAAGGCAATGCTGCAACGTATCGATGATCAGTTCGCGTTCTACCTCGGCAACGGTACGCCCGACCAGCGCCTGATTGCTGTCATCACCGGCGCCCGGGGCATTTCCTGTGCCGCTGTCCCCCGATGTCAGGTGAATGGCGGCGGCATCGATTTCATCGCCTGTGGCCAGCAGTACGGCACGATGCATGGTGTTTTCAAGCTCGCGAACGTTGCCCGGCCAGTGATATCCGACGAGCTTTTGGCGCGCGTCATCGGCGATCGGCCTGTTGGCAACATCGTTTGCATCGGCGTACTTGGCGGCAAAGTGTTCAGCAAGTGGCATGACATCTCCCGGGCGCTCGGCCAGCGCCGGCAGGCGCAGATTGACGACATTCAGACGGAAATACAGGTCTTCGCGGAACTGGCCATCCTTGACGGCCTGTTCCATGTTGCGGTTGGACGTGGCGATGATGCGGACGTTGACCTGAATCGACTTGTTGGACCCGATCCGGTCCAGTTCGCGTTCCTGCAGCACACGCAGCAGCTTGGATTGCAGACGCACGTCCATTTCGCTGATTTCGTCGAGCAGCAGCGTGCCGCCGTCGGCTTCCTCGAATTTTCCGATACGCCGGGCGACCGCGCCGGTGAAGGCGCCTTTCTCATGGCCGAACAGTTCGGATTCCAGAAGCTGTTCCGGAATGGCGGCGCAATTGACGGCGACGAAGCGGCGGTCGCGGCGTTTGGATTTGCTGTGCAGATAATGTGCCAGCACTTCCTTACCTGTACCGGACGGACCGGTGATCAGCACGCTGGCCTCGGACGGCGCGATCTGCGAGGCCATTTTGACGGTTTCACCCATTTTCGGGTCTTTGTAGATCAGCGCATGCTGGTCCTCTGTCACGGCCTCGAGGACGGCGGCGATCAGTTCGGGATCGGGGGGCAGGGGCACATATTCCTTGGCCCCGGCGCGTACCGCGCGGACGGCGGCCTGGGTGTCGTTTGACACACCGCAGGCGACGACAGGGACGTTGATGCGTTCGGCGTCGATGGCGTTCATGAAAACCGCGACATCAAGGGCGACGTCGATCATCACCAGATCGGCACCGGTCCGGCGCAGCAGATCGAGGCCTTCGTCGACGGTATCGGCCTGCGCCACCTTGGCGCCGCGTTTGATGGCGATCTGGCTGGCTGCGCCGATCTGTCCGTCCAGGGTTCCGACAATAATGAGTTGCATAGCGCGTTTCTGTCCCAGGGTTCTTCGTTAGTCGAAATACTGAATACGTTCCGACGGCGGCAGAATGCTGTTCAAAAGCATTTCCAGCCGTCGCGGATTTTCCTGCCTGCCGATCGAAGCCGAACTCAGCAGGAATATTTGCTGGATCATGGCTTCTTCGCCGGAATTGCGTTCAAGCTTGGACGCCAGCGGCAGAAAAACCATGTTCGCCAGTACGGCGCCGTAGAAGGTCGTCAGCAGAGCGACCGCCATGGCCGGGCCGATGGTGGTCGGGTCCTGCAGGTTGCCGAGCATCTGGACCAGACCGATCAGGGTCCCGATCAGTCCCATGGCCGGTGAAAATTCGGCCATTTTTCGCAGAACGCTGGCGCTCTGGCGGTGGCGCTGGATCATCGACTGCAGATCACGGCGCATGATGACTTCGACTTCTTCGCCTGGCGTGCCGTCGATCACCATCAGGATGCCCTTGTGGAAGAATGGCTCGTCGCGGATGTCTTCGACAACGTTTTGCAGGGCGAGAACACCCTGTTTGCGGGCGATCTCGGCAACCTGAAGGGCCTTGTAGGCGGCATCGTAAGGCTCCTGCGTGCTATGCAGCATCGCGCGTCCGGCGACGGACAGGGTTTTCGCCATGTCACCAAAACTGAAACAGACGGTGGTGATGGCAAGCGTGCCACCAATGACGATCAGGATCGACGGCGGGTTGATGAAGCTCTCCGGTGCACCGCCCAGCACAATCGCGGCAATGATCATCGCAAAGCCTGAAACCAGGCCGATGATCGTTGCCAGATCGATCGTTGTGCCGCCGGCGCTCTGGATGTGCTCGTCCGCCATGAAAGTCCTCTCCGCGTCTAGTTCGCGCGGTCGGTTTTGATGATTTCCGTCATTGTCACACCCAGACGGTCTTCAACCACCACGACCTCGCCGCGGGCGACGAGACGGTTGTTCACGTAGATGTCGATAGCCTCGCCGACCTTGCGGTCCAGTTCGACAACGGCGCCACGGCCCAACTTCAAAAGATTGCTGACGGGCATCGTCGTCTTGCCGAGTACGGCGGAAACCTGCACGGGGATATCGTAGACGGCTTCGAGGTCCTTGGCACTTCTGGGCAGATCGCCCATGTCGGTCATTGCCGAGCCGATGGAATCCTCGTTGTCCTCACTCTCTGCCGGCTTTTGCGCCGGCGCGTCTTCGGTTTCATCGAGATCGGCGAGATTGAGGCCGCCTTCGTCGTTTTCAGCCATGTACTTTCTCCTGTTCCGGTTTATCCACCAGAGGGACCGCGGTCGTCTTCATCGTTCATCGCGCTTTGCGCGTCGAGTATAGCGGCTTGGGTTGACGGCGACACAGGGTCGGGGTCGCTGACCGGTGCCGCCGCCGCATCGCCGCCAGAGTCATCGGCCCCTGAGGTGCCGACTTTCTCCTCCAAGTCGTCAATATTCGGTACGGGGGCAACCCGTTCTTCATCCGTAAATGATTGTTCCGACTGGGAGTTTTGGTCATCACCTGAAGGCTCGTCATCATCCATGCTGGGCGTGAATGCGTGCGCTCTCTCATCTTCTTCCGGCGCTTCGGGGGTGGCGATTTCTTCTTCCTCCGGCAGCGCATCCATCGTTTCAGTGCCGTCATCAGGCATGCCAGCCGCTTCGGCAGGCTGCGATTCGCTCATGACACCTTCCCAGCTCGGGCTGGCGTCAGCCGTATCCATGCCGGCTGCATCCGTTGGGTGTGCCGGGGCGGGCTCTTCTTCAGGGGCGGAGGTCTCAACGTCCTCGGCGGTTTCCTCATCATCAGCCGTATCGTCGGCAGCGCCGTTGTGATCCGGCTCGGCCTGAACCGGCGCCGGCGTGACCGGTGCCTGTTCTGAAGTTTCCTGTTCCGGCGCGGCGTTGTCCGCTTCAGCATTTTCCGAAATGGACGGTGCCTTGCTGCGATCCGTATCTGCAGCGGTCTCCGAGTCGTTTTCAGGGTCGATATCGACCGGCCCATGCAGATTGTGTTCGATGATCTTGTCGATCATCTCCCACAGTTCTTCGCCGTCACGGACGGCTGCGCCGTTCGACCATTCAATACGGCAGTCGCCGAGCGCCATGGACGGATCCGGATTGACGAAGACCTTGCCTTCAAAGCCGGCGCGATGGGTCATCGTGCCGAGCCGTTCGGTGAGTGGTTCGCGCAGATCCGGATTGACCATGATCTGGATACGCGGTTCCTCGGTCACGGCCTTGAGGGTCTCCTGCACCACGCGCTCGACCTCGCCCAGCGCATTGCGGGCGTTGAGATCGGGAAACATTTTTTTGGAGATCGCCGTCGATACGGAAATCATTTCACGCGCAATGTCGCGGTTGGCCTCGGTTTGCGTGTTGTAGATGTCGGAAAGTTTTGCGCACGCGGCTTCAATCGTCTCAAGCAGTTTCTGTTCGGTCGCATCGGCGGCTTCGCGGCGGCCTTCTTCCTTGCCGGCTTCAAAGCCCTCGGCTCGGGCCTGTTCGAGTTCTTCTTCGGAAAAAGTCGGAATGATTTCTTCCGGTTCTATTTCCTCTTCCTCGACCTTTTCGACTTCCGGCTCCTCCGGGGCATCGAAATCCAGATCGAAGGTGAACTTGGTGACGGTGCTCATACCCGCACCCCGCAAGCCATCGGCGGATTAAAAGCCGCGATGATCTGTGTGTGGGCAGGGGGCTGGGCAAGCGGCGTGATCAATAGACCAGCTCGCTTTCCTCGTCGGAACCGGCGATGACGATTTCGCCTGCATCGGCCAGCGCTTTGGCGGTCTGGACGATGCCGGACTGGGCCTCGTCGACGTCTTTCAGGCGAACGGCGCCCATGGCGTCCATGTCTTCCTTCATCATCTTGCCGGCACGTTCCGACATATTGGCGAAGAACAGTTCCTTGACCTCTTCGGACGACCCCTTGAGGGCAATCGCCAGCTGATCCTTTTCGACCTGACGCAGCAAAAGCTGGATGCCGCTGGCGTCGACGCGAACCAGATCGTCGAAGGTGAACATGAGCTGCTTGATGCGCTCGGCCGATTCACGGTTACGCTCTTCAAGGGCGGTCATGAAGCGGTTCTCGGTGTTGCGGTCGAGGTTGTTGAAGATATCGGCCATCAATTCGTGGCTGTCGCGGCGAGCGGT
Source organism: Rhodospirillales bacterium (assembly GCA_965227245.1). Classification (GTDB taxonomy): domain Bacteria; phylum Pseudomonadota; class Alphaproteobacteria; order Rhodospirillales; family Casp-alpha2; genus UBA4479. Next base: position 2,258,720 of record OZ245728.1, read on the forward strand.
ACGTGCCAGGTTGGTCATGAATTCGGTTCTGAGCGTGCGTTCCACGTGATCGAGGATTTCCTTCTGCACGGCTTCCATGCGCAGCATCCGCATGATGACTTCCATCGAGAAGTTTTCCGGCAACAGCGCCAGCACCCGGGCGGCGTGATCGGTCTTGATCTTCGACAGCACGACGGCGACGGTCTGCGGGTATTCGTTTTTCAGATAGTTGGCGAGCACGGCTTCGTTCACGTTGCCGAGCTTGTCCCACATGGTACGGCCTGCCGGGCCCCGCATTTCTTCCATGATCTGCTTGACCCGGTCTTCGGGCAGCGAGCTCATCAGCAGGCGTTCGGTGGAATCGTATGAACCGACAAGGCCGCCGGCAGTGGAAAGTTGATCGGCAAATTCAACGAAGAGACGTTCAACGACGTTGGCGTTGATCGATCCCAGGGTCGACATGGCGTGGGACAGTTCGCGGATTTCCTCGTCGTCCATCCGCTCGAAGATCTTGGACGAATGTTCCCGGCCGACAGCAAGCATGAACGCGGCTGCTTTTTGCGGACCGGATAACGTTCTGTAGTCTACTGCTTTTGCCATTATTCTTTACTCCCCAGGTCCGCTGCCTCAGCCTTCCTGATACATCCAGGAACGCAGGATCGACAAGGCTTCTTCCGGGTGTTTCTCGACGATCTCGCCGACTTTCTTGACCGAAGACGCTTTCACGCGGCCTTCCACCCGGTCGATGTCGATGAGTTCCTCGAACTGTTCCTCGTCTTCTTCGCTTTCCACCGGAACCCGGCCACCGCTTGGCCCGGTCAGTGCCGGCGCACGGCCCTGATCGGCGAGCAGGCGCTCGGCAGCTTCCTGAGCCGAGGGCAGAGCCTCGAAGGCGCGCGACAGAAGCGGCCGGACCACCAGCAGGATCACGAGGATCGCGACGATGCTGAGGACGAGAATCTCAACGACCCGCAGGATATCATTTTTACCCATCCCGAAAAACAGTTCCAATTCCTCTTCGGGCGCTTCGAAGGAGGCGAACTTCATCTGGATGATCTCGACCTTGTCGCCACGATCTTCATCAAAGCCGATGGCGCCGCGAACCAGGGTCGACAGCAGGTTCATTTCTTCTTCCGAACGCTTGTCGGAAACGGGCTGCCCGTCTTCGTTAATGCTCTGCTTTTCATCGATCAGCACGGCAACGGAGAGCTTTTCGATCTGGCCGCCTTCACGGATATGGTTGGTGACGGTCTTGGAAATCTCGAAATTCGTGGTTTCTTCGGTGCGGGACTGGTTTTCCGACCGGCTTGCAGTGTCGCCGGTCCCGAGGTTGGCATCCGGCAGGTTGGTGCCGACGCTGATCGGGGGTTCACCTTCGGAATCCCTGGACGTCGCGGTCTCCTCGACGGCATTGGTGGAGCGGACGACCTGGCCGTCAGGATTGTATTCTTCGGTCTGCGTCGAGACCCGGTCAAAATTCATGTCGACCGCTACTTCGGCGCGCACCCGGCCATAACCGATGGTTTTTTCGAGCAGGGCTTCGATGGTCCGGGCCATTTCGGCTTCCATGCGGTGACGGCGCTCATCCGCTTTGGCGGCGACACCGTTCATGGGGTCCGAGCCTTCGAAACCGGAGGCCAGCAGCGACCCCTTGCTATCGATCAGGGAAATACGGTTCGGGGTCAGCTGGGGCACGGCCGAAGCCACAAGGTGCTGAACGGCGGCAACTTGCTCATTGGTCAGCCGTACGGGGCCCCGCATCTGCAGGATTACGGATGCGCTGGGCTCCTGTTTTTCACGGCTGAACAGTTCGCGGCGCGGCATGACCAGGTGAACGCGTGCCGTTTTGACGGTGCTGATCGAGCCGATGGTTCGGGCCAGTTCGCCTTCAAGTGCGCGAACAAGGTTAACATTCTGCATGAAATTGGTGGAACCGAGGCTGTCCGCGGAGTCAAAAAGCTCGTAACCGATGGACCCGCCTGACGGCAGACCCTGCTGCGCCAGTTCCAGGCGCAATTGCATGACCCGGTCCTGCGGGACCAGAATTTGCGTGCCGTTCTGTCTCAGTTCAAAGGGGATATTGCGGGATTCAAGCTCCTGAACGATGCCTGCGGCATCGCTTTGGCCAAGCTCACCATAGAGTGTGGTCATGCTCGGCGTTGACAGCTTGGTGGCAAAGAATACCAGAAAACCGAGCAGGCCGAGTATGACGCCGCCCATAATGGCAAGCCGCATCGGCCCAAGATTTCTTATTGCCTGAACAAAGGTTTCCACGTGCGTCCCCATCTATCCCTGGTGGATTTCAGCGCATACGCGCGATCCACCGTTAACCCTGATAGGATGCTAGGGGCGGTTTAGTGAATAAGAGGTTAACGATCGGCAAAATTTGCCTAGCTCCGACGCGTGGTCCGTCATATCGGACCGGTGCCGGAGGCAGGCTGCTTTTACAAATCAGGCGCTACGATAGGATTTGATACGGGTGGTTCGAAGGCCGCGCACGCCGTGACGCTCAAGCAACCGCTCCCAGGAGCGGAATTCGTCGATCGACAACTGGTACATACGGCACGCTTCTTCGAGTGTAATCAGACCGCAACGTACCCCGGCGACAACGTCTGCTTTGCGTCTGGGCACCCAGCGAGTGGTATCCGTCGGCGGCAGGTCGCTCATCGTCATGGGCAGACCACTCGGGCTAAAAGCTTCAGAGCGGTACGGCCGGTTTCCCTCGCGATAATGTTTAAGTTCGGTCATTGCGTTCTGCTTTCCGATGTTTGCTTCGTTGTTTCTGTCCCTGAGAATCTTGGGATGTATAGAAAAGCAGAAGGGCCTTAAAAAAGAGCTAAACCCTAAGGTAAATTCGCGTTAACTCTTTGCTTTTGTTCTGATAAAGCCATCTAAACCGGCATTTACACGCATCAGAACCTCATTCCAGCCGCCCGGCGCGTTCTGGCGGAACAGTTTTGCACTCGGATACCAGGGCGTAGACTCCGCCTTCAGGAAATACCGGCTGTCCGGATCATAGGAAAGCAGCACCCACAGCGGTCGTGCCAGGGCGCCTGCCAGATGCGCCGGGGCACTGTCGACGCTGATAATCAGGTCGAGATTCTGCATCAGTGCTGCCGTGGCTGCGAAATCAGTCAGATCCTTGCGGACGTCGATCAGGTTTTCATGCAAGACCTCATTGCCGCGCGGACCAACCAGGAGATTGATAAAGCGGATATCTTCACGATCCAGCAGCGGCCTGACCTCATCCAGCGGGATGGAGCGGGCGTAATCATGGGACTGGCCGGGGTTGCCGGCCCAGATCAGACCGATTATTGGTCGTGTATCCGCGTTGATACGATCCCTCGACACAGCCCATCGGTCGATATCCGAAGACGTGGCCTGCAGGTACGGCACTTTTGCGGGGATCGTCTGCATGGTCGTGCCCATCAGGTGCGGCAGACTCATGATCGAGGCATGCAGATCGGCCTCCGGCGGCGGATCACTCAGATCGCAAACCGTTATTTCATCAAAGCTCTCGCGGAACAGGCGAACCAGTGCGCTTTCAACCATGACCGTGACCCGTGCCCCCCGTTGCAGCACCTCCGGAAGATAGCGCGCATACATCAGGGCATCGCCGAAGCCCTGTTCATTCCAGAGCAACAGGGACTTTCCGTGAAATTCCTCTCCTGTCCATGCCGGCATTTGCAGGGCATCAACAAGGCGATGCCAGTTCGGCAACTTAAATCGGGCTTCATATTCCCTGAGGCCCGCTTCCAGATCACCGGTCTGAATCATCAGTCCGGCCCGCTTCAGTCGGGCCTTGATGTATTGCGGATCGGCAGCGATCGCCTTGTCGGCCCAACGGAGGGCTTCCCCATGATCTCCGGTCGCAGCCAGGAAGGCGGATTTGTTGAGCCGGTAGACCGGATTGTCCGGGGCGTGGCGAAGTGCGGTTTCAATGGCTGTGCGGGCGTCGTCCATCCGGCCCAGCCGTTGCAGGGCGTTGCCCCGGTTGGCGAGCGCGTCCGTATAGCCGGGCTTTGCCGCAAGGGCGGCATCGTAATGTTTCAGCGCTTCTTCGACGGCGCCCTTGTCGTAGAGCAAAACGCCGAGATTGTTCAGGATTTCGGCGGTGCCGGGTTGCAGGGCATCGGCTTTCCTGTAGGCAACGAGGGCTTCGTCGACCCGGTTCAGATCACGGAGCAGATTGGCAAGATTGAACCACGCCAACGGGCTTTTCGGCAGCAGCCGAAGCGCTTCTCGACAGGCTTTTTCGGCCGCAACGGCATCGCCGCTAGCACGGAGCGCAGCCCCAAGATTGATATGCAGTTCGCCCACATCCGGATGCATGTCGATGACCGCACGAAATCCGTTGGCGGCATTGCTGAAATTTCCGGCGGCAAAGTCCGCGTTGGCTTTATCCAGGATGTGCTGGGCGTCTGACATCGGTTGAGAATGGCGCTGATTTCACGACCGATCAATCCGTCCCTTAAATGGGACGGCCCCGCTGGCGGATTTTCAGTCCGACAGCGGGGCCTTGGGTTGGGACGGTGGGTTGTAGAACGGGTTCCCGAGGTCCCGGGATCAGGGTGTCATGTTAGTTACCGTTTGATACGGACCAGTTCCTCGAGCATTTCATCGGCCGTCGAGATGATCTTGGTTGCTGCCGAATAGGCACGCTGCACGACAATCATCTTGGTAAACTCGGCACCGATGTCGACGGTCGAGGATTCCAGTGCGGCCTGGGCGATGGACCCGGCTGAGCCGTTATTGGCCTCTCGAAGTGTGTTGTCGCCCGATGCCTGGGTCTGGTTCCAGACGTTACCGGTCCGGGAGTTCAGGCCGTTGACATTCACGAAGGTGGCGATCGGAATTTTATAGATCGGACGCGTTTCACCGTTATCGAAAAGGGCCGTCATCAGGCCGCTTTCATCGATGGTGACACCGGCGAGCGTGCCAAACTGCGAGCCGTTCTGGGTGATGAAGCCCGGGGTGAATTCTGCCCCGAACTGGGTGAAGCCGTTGGCTTCACCGACTCGGCCCAGATCGAGAGTGATCCGCGCGGAGTTCGAGGCATCGTCATCCATGTTCGCGGCACCGTTGGCGAAACCTTCAATTTCCATTTCGGCGATGCCAAATGATGTCGGCAAACCATCGGAGTTGAAGACAATCGCCTGGTTCTTGTTGACCGCGTGTGCCGTGTTGGCGACGTAGGTGGCCGTCGTGTCAGGTTCGGTCGGCAGGTTGGTGAAGCCCGCGCTGAAGGTTACGTTGAAGGAGCCCGAAGACAAGGTGTTGATGACCAGAGTGTCATTCAGGGCGCTTGGGGGCTCAGCGGTGCTGTTGTTGACCCGCAGCCGGACGCTCGATGCCCCCGAAGCAAAGCTGGCGTCGGCCGTTTCGATGGCGGTTTCAAGGTTGGAGAGGGTGGCGCTTGTCGTGCCGCCGATCACCACCTGTCGGAGAGTGGCTGTTTCCACCACCGAGGCGTTGGAGTCGAATTCGTAGGTGATGCCGTTAATCACGACGCTGTCACCGTCCGCCGGCTGACCGCCGAAAGTGAACTGGTGATAGTCACGATTGGCGGTGGCGGTTTTGGCGACGGTGTAGCTTGATTCCTGCAGGGTTGCACGGGTGCCGCTGGACGTCAGCAGACCTGTCGGATTGATGGTCATGGCGCCTGTGCCGTCTTCGGTAAAGTAAATTCCCGTCGACTGACCCGGGTTGACCTGGATGCGATTGTTGGTGAACCCGCCGTAATCCGTGAAGTTGGTATCTGCTTCCTTGACCTTGGCAACCAGGGCGGCGACAGCCTGCGCAACGGTGGTGGCTGACGAAATATTGACCTGTTTGACGGTTGCCGTATCGGCCGCGGCACCGGTGGTGTCGAACTGATAGGTGATGGTCGTGCCGTTCTGGGTAATGGTCATGGTGGCGTCGTTTGCCGGGATGCCGGTGAATTCCAGCTGGCCACGGCTTTCATAGACGGTGGCGCCCGCCGTATCGGAATAAAGTGTGACCACATTGACGCCTGACGGCGGCGTGATGGCGACGTCCCATTCATTATCGCGGTTACCCTTTGTATAGGTCAGCGACGTGGTGTTGGCGTTCCCGAGTGTGTCGAAGAACTGTACGTCGGTTTTGTGCGTCGTGCCCTGCGAATCTGTCGACGGCAGGTTGGCGCCGATCCCGATGTTCGATGTCGCGGTGGCCGTACCACCGACCCGGTTCAGGTTCACCGTCGCCAGGAAGTCGGTCGAGATGACGTTCTGGTTGGGGATCGTCAGGGCGGTGTTGTTTGTGGTAACGACACCGGCGGCCGTGGTCGGCCATGCCTGCAGGTAATACCCGGACGTGTTCCGGAGAAACCCTTCGTCATCCTGATAGAACGAGCCCGCGCGTGAAAACAGGAATTCGTTCGACAACGTCGGCGAACTGGCCTCGTTGACGACGAAGAACCCGGAACCCGAAATTGCGATATCGGTTTGCGAGGTCGAGGACTGCAACAGACCCTGAACACCGGTATCCTGACGCGGTTTCGACTGCACACCACCGGCGGAATAGAACGTGCCCGATGTCTGTACGGTCACCAGCGTCTGGAAGTCGACCTGTGTACCCTTGTAGCCGATCGTGTTGACGTTGGTGATGTTGTCCGAGATGGCGCCGATAGCACTCGATTGCGCGGTAAGCCCGGAAACACCTGAAGTCAGTGCACCAAAAAGTGTCATTTTTCTTCTCCTTCGTTCATCGGCCTTCAGGGCCGGGTGAATTACTCATTCTCAGTTCAGCTTCCGCCGCTCTCGGCGTCTTCATTCACGACCGCCGGTTGCTCCTTCACGGAAAGGACCATTGTCTGCGGGACTTCGATATCGCCCATGAACATGGTCGGCACACCGTTGTCGACGCCGATACCGGTGACGCGGCCGAAGACCGTGGTACCGATATCCAGCAGATTTCCTTCACGGTCGAGACCGCTGACAAGAACGGAGTACTGACCGTCTTCGACAGGTTCGCCGTAGCGGTTCGTGCCGTCCCATTTGAAGGTGTGCTGACCCGAATCCAGGTTGGCATCCTTTTCGTAGACGGACAGGCCGTTGGCATCACGAATGATAATGCTCGCCGATTTCGCGCCTTCGGGCATGCTGTAGGTGAATTCCGCCTGGCTGTTTTCAAGCGGGAACTTGGTCGTGCCCGTGACCTCGATGCGTTTGCCGATGAAGTCGACCAGCGTTGATACCTGGTTGACCTGACCCAGTGCCACCAGTTCCTCAAGGTTCGAGTTCTGGAAGATCTGCTGTTCGACGCTGGCGAACTGCACAAGCTGCGAGGTGAATTCGTTACTGTCCATCGGGTCCAGCGGGTCCTGGTTCTTCAGCTGCGTCACAAGCAGGTTGAGGAAGCGATTGAGATCGTCTTCCAGCTTTGCCTGCGAGTTCGCGGACTGCGTTCCACTCGCTGCCGATTGACTGCCACCGATAATCATCGTTTACGTTCCTTGTTCCCTGACGCGGCCTTAGGCGCGCATATCCAGCCGGCCGTTGGCGAAGATCCCGCTTTCCCAGGCCGACATGACGCCGTCATTGGGATCTGTTGCTTCTTCGCCATTCGCATCCGCCTCGTCGGCGGATTGGCTGTTGGATGAGTTGGTCTCGGCTTCTGCCGACTGCTGTTCCTGGCCTTTCAGATTGAATTCCATGTCGCCGCTGTTGAGGCCGGCGTCGGCCAGGGCTTTCTGAAGTTCCGAGGAGTCGCGGCGCAGCAGGTCGAGCGTGTCCTGCTTTTCGGCCGTGACCACCGTCATGACGCGACCGTCGTGGGTCATTTCCATTTTCACGTCGACGCGGCCAAGTTCCGCGGGCTTAAGCTGGATTGAAATCCTGTCGGTGCCGGCCTGCAGGGCCTTGGTGATCTTGACGGAAATCTGTTCGGTCACGGCGCTGCCGGGTAGATTATTACGCTGCGCATGCTGCGCCTGCTGTTGCGGTGCGCTTTCGCGGGTCTGCTGGGTTTGCTGGGACTGCTGCGTCGCGTTCGCCGCCTGGTTTGAGTTGTTCATGGCTTCGTTGCCGCCGGTGTGCTGTGTGCCGCCGTTCGCAGCCTGCACGGAGGCCGGTGTGTTCGTAGAGGCCTGAGCGGAACCGCCTTGCGGCCCCTGCTGGGCATTCTGCATGTTCGCCTGCTGCGCGGCCTGGGCCTGTTGCTGGGCGGCAAGCTGCGCCTGCTGCGACTGGCCGGGGTTCTGCCCCTGCTGCTGGCCGGTCTGCGCGTTTGTCGCATTACCCTGACCGTTACCGGCATCCTGTGTCAGCACCGAGCCGTTGGCGATGGTGAACGTCGGCTTTGACGTCAGCTGTGTCTGCTCGTTGGTGACGTTGACGCTGATGTTGGTGCGGGCATCGCTGCCGACCATCCTCGACAGCTGCTGTGCCTGATTCTGTGTCGAAGTCCCGGCGGATTTCTGATCAGCACCGGCGGCTTTCTGTTCTCCAGCATTGGCGGTTTTGTTCTGGGCATTCTGGTTGTTTTGAGGGGAGCCGTGATTGGCCTGGCCGTTCTTTGCCGTCTTGGCGGCGGCAGCAGCCTGCACGACCGGATTTTCGCTGACGTCGGCGCCTTTCTGCGCCTGCGTAAGCGCGGCGGCTTCTGTGGATTTACCCGTTTCATTGCCCTTGTTGCCGACCAGTCCGGCGGCATAGACGGCAGCGGCCTGGGTTACATTATGACCCTGCTGTCCTGCATTCGTGTTTGCGGCCCCGTCGCCGGTGGCGGCTTTCTTGCCGTTGTCGGCAGACTGCTCACCCTTGTTGCCGTTGCTGGCGTTGTCACCGGCTGCATCCTTGGTGCCGTCATTGTTGGAGCCGTTATCGGCGGAGTTGTCGGCAGTGTCCTTGGACTCGTGGGCGCCCTGGCCGTCACGGTCGGCATTGTCGGTACGGGTCGTGGCATTATCGGCGGCATTGTCGCTGGCCGGGGCTTCGCTGCGCTGACCGGTGTTGTTGTCGCGGGCATCGGCTGCCGTGGTCCGGCCATGCTCCGAAGGATCGTCTTTGGCGCGGTGATCGTCACGGTTGCTGTTGTCGGCACGGTCCTTGCCGTAATCTCGGCTGTCGTTTCGGACATCGGCTTTGTCACTGGCTGTGGCAATGCCGCCGGATTTGTCGGCAGCACTGAAGGCATTGTCCAGCCGGGCGCCGACGCGCTGCAAAAGGTCCTCGAAGGATACGGCGAAACCGCCCAGATTGATCTGGTTGTTCGCGACCTGCGCGGGTTCATTGCGCTGATAGCCGTGTTCCTGAAGCTTCTGCTCGATCGCCAAACTCGCCATTTATCTTCTCCATGAACGAAATTTCGTTGCCGGAGTAGAAGCAAACCGCGGGCCAGTTTTTCAAAATGAATTTAACTCATTGAATCAAAATAATAAAATTAGTCATGGCTGATTGAATGATGCGTCAAAACCGTGGCTTTGGGCAGAACTTGCCGGGTTGTGGGGGCAAGATCGTCCCGCCCGGCTGGTTGTGATGTCTCAGGAGTTGGAAAACCGTGCGCAAAAGACGATGTCCTCGGGCTGGCCATCAAGCATGTATTGGGCGCGACGGATGCCGTCGGGCGTCATGCCGCTTTTCGTCATGAGCTTGACCATGGCGGTGTTGGAGCTCATGCAACCTGCCACCACCTTTCGGATTTTCGCGTTTTTCAGCAGCCATTTCAGGACCGCGTCCCAGGCTTCGAAGCCGTAGCCCTTGCCCCATGAACTGCGATCCCCGATCAGGATCGCAACATCGGCAAGACCGTTGGCCGGGTCGATATCGGCGTGAATGTTGCCGATGTGCAGACTGCCGGCGGTTTGTTCGATTGCCCAGAGCCGGCTGGGGCCATTGGCAAAATTTTCCGTAAAAACGCGGCAGCTTTCGAGGGTGTGGGTGCGATGCCGCTGTTCGGAATAGCGGACGACATCGGGATCATTCAGCCAGGCAACGTAGCGGTCCGTCAGATGAATGCGCTGGTCGAAAGGGCGGAGCGTCAGGTGCGCCGTGTTCAGGATGACCGGGTCCGCCATGTGTCCTCTCAATCCGCGAGGCGATGCAGTATCGCTTCAGCCATGCGTGCCGCCGCGCCGGCAGGTACAAGCGTATCTATGTCGCTCGAATCGGATATGCGGCCTTTCATGGCTTCGGCAATGCTAGCGCGAAGCGTATCCGGGCTGCAAACCTGCGGCGTCAGGCCGAGGGCGATACTGCTCAGCCAGTCGGCCTCGGCCGGCCGGGGTGTGACGGAAAGTGTCGGGCGTCCCATGACGGCGGCCTCGAACAACAGAACCGAGGTCATGCCGATGACGAGATCGGCGGCAAAGACCACTTCCAGCGGGTCGCCACCGATACTCATCGCTGCAATCTCGCCAGCATAGGGCTTGAAGGTATCGGGGTTGTTTTTGGGGTGCAGACGCAGGATCAGCGCCGCATCCGGCGCGGCGGCGGGTAGGGCATCAAGCGTTTCTTCGAGACAGATTTCGGTGCGGCCGTCGTTGTCGCCCCGGCCTTTCAGGGTGTATGCGGCGGAGCGTCTGAATTCAGCCGGATCAAGCCCATCCGAGGTCTCAGCCAGAAAAACGATCAGCGGTCGAGCCGGGTCGATATCCGGAAACAGCCGGGCGCGGAGCTTCGGGCGGCCTGCTTTGCTGAGTTCCTCTGCTTTGTCACGAACCCGGTCCATATTCGGGTGACCGACGACGGTGATTTTATCTGCGTCAAACCCGAGCTCTGCATAAGCTGCGGCGGCGGCGGGGTCGCTCACCAGAAGATAATCCGGTGCATGGGTCAGGGGGGTGTCGGTGCGTCCCTGGAAACGGTGCGCCGCGTTGGCCGGTCCATCGATGAAGCCGAAGCAGGGAATGCCGGCTTTTCGGGCTGCATGTGTGATGGCAAAAACAGGGCTGTCCGGATTTTCAGACGTACCGACGAGCAGGGCATCTGCGCTAAGCGGCACCGCGAGATCGTCAAGATCAATTGTCGAGAGACCGATACCGGCAGCGTACGCTCGCGCTGCGCCGGTTGCGTAAATATCAATATCCGCTCCCCGCCATGTGAATGCTTCATTTACGCCGACCATGCCGTTGGCGGCACCCGGGTCCTCGATGATGGCAGCGATACGCAGCGTCATTTGCCGCTCGGGACCGTCAGCTTTTCATGACCGTTATCGGCGGAGCGGCGGATCATTGCGATCAGCCTTTCCGTGATAATGGCGCTGCTGCCGGGACTTAACAGTTCGGCGTGTTCAGTCACCGCGTCGTGCAGATTGCGATACAGCCGGGGCAGGGCATCGGCGACGGTGCAGGACAGGGCTTCACCCTGATCGGCGGCGATCTCGAAAGCGTCATCAAGGCCGCGGTTTCTGATCAGCGGCAGGTGACGGATATCCAGCGTTTCCTGCTGCAAGGTCAGCCTGCCTGCCGTGCCCCAAAGGTCGAGGCCGACTTCTCGGTAATGATTGAAGTCGAGAGGATGGGCGGTGATGACCGCGCCATGTTTAAACCCGAGCGCAAAAGCCGTCTGGATGTCGTTGGGGACCGGACCATGCGGGTGCGGTGTGATATCACCGATAGCCTGCACCCAGTCCGGTTCGCCCAGCAACATGCGGATCATGTCGATCAGGTGTGAGCCATTATTGTTCAGGCCATTTCCGTATACGGCATGGCCCGCCTGCAGGATGCCGATGCGTTCTTTAAGCCCACCCCGGGCAAGCCCGCCCAGCGTCTCATCCCCCCGGCGCCAGTAATTCACCTGTAACGGGATGCTCTGTAGGGTCGCCGCCGCGATCAGGCTGTCGCCGTCCAGATTGCCAAGCGGCTTTTCGGTTAATATCGCTTTGACGGACGGCAGTTGCGCGAGAACGTCGGCACGGGTGCCCGGCGGGGTCGCAAGGACGAGTACATCCGGTTCCAGATGGGCTGCCTGCATCGGTGTTTCATAGGCTTCCATATGCCAGTCGTTCACCGCGCAGGCGCGGGCATCGATATCGGCATCAACGACACCGACCCATTCAAATCCGTCGTCGGCCATCAAGGCCTGCGCATGGGTGGCGATGGGAAACCAGCGGGCCATCTTCTTGTCGGTTGAGAGGCCTCGGGCAATGCCGCCGAAGCCGACGATCAGGGTTTTGAGGGCGCTCATGCGGCGCTCTCACGGCATGTGTTGTGCAGGGCCTGCAACTCGGGGCTGGCATCATACACGGCCAAGAGATCATCCAATCCGAATGTCATCTCGGACCGGACCATTGTAGCAGCGGCTAGCGCGCCCAGAAAGTTCGCGTCGGCAGCGGTATCCAGGACCAGCCGCATCTCCGGCCGTTTCCATTTGCCGGGCGGGCGAAGGTCATGAATTTTCCAGTCTGGTTCGCGGTAGAACGGGGCAGAAACGTGTTCGCGGGCCTCGGAATCGGTGCACCGTGCCGCGACTTCGCGGAGTGACTCCATGCTGAAGACTTCGACGTCCTGTCCATCCGGCAGCATCCTGTCCCGCGCTGTGGTGACCAGATCGCTACCAGATGCATGCCACGCACTGACCGCCAGATTGACGATCATCGGGTCAAGGAACGGGGTGTCGCCGCAAAGCTCCACCACCACGTCGGCGTTCATATATTCCTGTGCTGCCAATACGCGGGCCATGACATCGGCCTCGCTGCCACGGAAACAGTCGACCGCATTGGCGGCGGCCCAGTCGGCAATGGCATCGTCCGCCGGGTTTTCGCTTGTCGCGATGATCAGCCCGTCGAGATAGCGGCACTCCTGCATGCGACGGACCAGGTGTTCCAGCACCGGCACGCCTGCGAGCATCATCATCATCTTGCCGGGCAGCCGGGTCGAACCCATGCGCGCTTCGATGCTGGCAACGGTCCGGGGGGACGTCATGCGCTATCGCCCTTGCCAGGACCGATGTTGGCGTTCAATTGACTGCGCCCGGCATGCACCTTGCGCACCGCCGTAATCATCGCATCCACGTCATCGTCGCTGAGATCGTAGGCGCAGGGCTCAAACAGTAGAGCGCGGCGGTTGTGCATGTCCTCGGTGACCGGGCAATGCAGATTGTCATAGCGGCGTTCGGTCAGCGTGAACGGCCAGCCGTCCCGGCCGAGTGCGATACGTTCCCTGAACATCGGCAGGCGATACAGCGGTGCGACATAGCCTGTCGCGTGGGGAAAGCCTTCGGCGCTGAGGGCTTCGCTGAAAAGCGCCCGGCTCAGCCCGAGTTCGGCCTCGTCGACCTTCATCATCCAGACATAGAAATTATGCCGGCACCCGTCACGGGTGACCGGCGGGCTCAGACCGTCCAGACCCTGAAGTCCCGCCGTCAGCCGGTTGGCGATGCGTTCGCGGGCTTCGACATGTGCGTCGACGCAAGCCAACTGGACCCGACCCACGGCGGCGCTCATTTCAGTCATCCGCAGGTTCATGCCGACCATGTTGGTGATGGCGCCACCATCCAGCATGTCGATACAGTTTTCCCCGTGATTGCGGATCAGTTTCAGCCGCGTTGCCAGATCGTCGTCATCGGTGACGCACATGCCGCCTTCGCCGGTATGGATGTGCTTGTGAAAGTTCAGGCTGTAAATGCCGATGTGACCGATGCAACCGGTCGGTTTGCCGTCTTCCATACCCAGTGGTGACTGGGCATTGTCTTCGATCAGATAAATCCCGTTGGCATCGGCCAGGGCGCGAAGTTCATGCAGCCGTGCCGGATGACCGAACAGGTTCACGCAGATGATGGCTTTGGTTTTCGGTGTGATCCGGCGGGCGACTTCGGCAGGGTCGATACAGAACGTCTCGTCCTCAATGTCGGCGAACACGGGTATGCCGCCATAGAAGATGGGCGCCGCGACCGTCGCCGACATGGTCCACGGCGGGACGATAACTTCATCACCCGGCGACAGGCCGATCGCGCCCATGGCGGCGACTAGGCCGCTGGTGGCGGAGTTGACGCTGATCGTATGCCTGATGCCGAAGCGCGCGGACCAGTCTTCCTCAAAGCCGCGAACTTCCGGACCGCCGCCGAATTCCGGGCCGGGGCTGCCGAAAAACCCGGATAGGCATCCAGACTGAACGACACGTTTGACCGCCTCTTCCTCGGCGGCACCCATGGATTCGTAATCCTTGAAGGGGGCTGCAATAACCGGGCTGCCGCCCAGCAATGCCAGTCTTTCCGTGTTTGAGGCTGATGCGGTCATGTCACGCTCTCGGTTTGGCGGACGCCATAACGGCGGGCGGCGTCGATGATTGTCGCGAGGCCGGCATCGTCGGCAACTTCATCCGCCAGCCAGGCGGCAAAGGCAAAGTCTTTTTCGGTATCCAGCGCCAGATCGACATCGCGGAGTGTTTCGGGCGCGGCGACATTCTCGATCACGTATCCGTCGGCATGATCGTACAGATATTTCGTGACGTGCTCGCGGTCCGCCATGTCCTGCACGTCCCGGTCCAGCCGTTGCAGCGTGGCGGCGGCAATGACCTCGACGCTCATCCCTGCGGGATAGCTGCGCGGATGCACGTTGGTGGCAATATCGGGGGCGGTATCGCGAAACCGCCGGACCACCTGATCGACGAGGCCAGCATCCATGAACGGACTGTCGCCTGAAATTCTGACAACGGCATCCGCTTTCAGCGCCGTTGCCGCGGCCAGGGCACGGCCAAGGACATCTTCGGCAGCACCGCGGAACAGGCCGGTCTTCATTTTGTCGGCGACCTCGGTGATCGGGTCGTCGAGCGGGCGGTCCGAGGTGCAGATCACGATCCCGTCGATTTCCCGCGAACGGGACAGCCTGTACACCACCCTGGCCAGCACCGGAGCGTGACCCAGACGCATCATCGCCTTGCCGGGGAGGCGGCTTGAGTCCATACGGGCGAAGATCAGCGCGGGAATGTGCATGAGCTGTTCTCCGTCCTTACCAGTCGGCGTAGTGGGACTGGGTTTCACGGTGCCAGCGCTCGAAGAACCGGGTCACGTCCTCCCAGTCATCCGTGGGTAGCGCCAGACCGTCCGGGTTTTCGACCCGCTCGCCGATCAGCACCAGATAATCGCTGTCGATGAAACGGTTGTGGGCAATCACCTTGAACCCGGCCTTGTGCATCAGGCTGGTCAGCGCATTGGCGCTGAAATGAAACGGGTGCGCATCGACGTTGGGGCCGAGGTAATACTGCAACGGTTTCTTGAACGGCATCATGATGCGCGACCCGGTAGCGACGACAAGGTGCCCGCCGGGCCTGACGGCGTCATGGGTGGCGGCCAGCACACCGGACGCCGACTGGCAGTTTTCCAGCGTCCAGATCAGGCTGGCGACGTCAAAGCTGCGGCCGTCGGTTTTTTCTGCATAATCCTCCATGGTGCCGGGGAAGTTGGGAATGCCCAGATCATCCAGGATCGCACAGTTTTCCGCAGACGGTTCGATCCCGAAAACGTCCATGTCGAAGCGCGGCGCTTTGAGCATCTCCAGAAACTGGCCTTCGCCGGCGCCGATATCGACCAGCGCCTTGCCCTTGATGTCGACGTTCTCGGCCAAAAATTCGACGGCGAAGGTTTGGCGCGCTACGACCGCAGGAATACGGGCTGTATAGGTTCTGTCGCTGACCCGTGCGTCATCGGCCCGGTAAATCTCTTCTGCCCACATCCGTTGCAGGGCCTCAGGCGTGCGCCGGTAAGCGGCCTGAACGAAACCGCAATCCCGGCAGACGTGGAGCGGTCGGCCATCCATGTAGTGGGGGGCGCAGGGAATCTCGGTGACATCGGAGCTGCCGCACAGGTCACAGGGATAGAGCGTAAATGTGTCGTTGCTCATGCGGTGCCTCCGCGATGCCAGTGCAGGCAGAGCGACGTCCCCACGGGCACAAAGCCGAGAGATTTGTAAAATGCATCGGCTGCCTTGTTGTTCGCCTGGGAGCCGACGCGGGTGGGGAGGCCGGGCTCGAACATCGCCGCAACCAAGGCCCGAGCCACGCCCTTGCGGCGCATGTGGCCTGCGGTGCAGATCAGATCAATTACCTTGTGGCCAGGCTCGACCAGCACCTGATTGAATCCGGCGATGCGCCCGTCTGGTGAGGTGGCGACGAACATCTCCTGACCGCGTTTGCCGGCAAAAAAATTCATCGCCCAGCGTTTCTTGACCTCTGCGGCAATGTCGCCCGAGATCAGGGGGTCCTGATGGAAACGGGACGTGGTCAGGTTGGCCGCCGCCAGGGCGCCGACCCCGGCAGCGAGGGGGCTGGCATCGGCGGCATCCTGTTGGGTGATATGGCGGAGAGCGATGTCATCCGACGCAGATATTGCGGGGGCAGGCGCATCCCCCGGCCGTTCATAGGTGATTTCCTCAACGGCGATACGAAAGCCCAGAGCGCCGAGAGCCGCAAACGCGGGATCGTCCCGGCCGGTGACTTTCGCCCAGACAAAAGCAGGGGCCGGTAAGTCCGCCAGTTCGACGGCAAGCGCGTCCATATCGCAGGGCAGCGACAGCACGTGACACGGATACCCGAAGGCGTCACTCAGAAACCCGTCCCGAGCGGTGCTGCCTTCTGCCTTCTCTATGCGTGCCGTGTTCATGGTCATGCCATCTTGCCCCAGCGGGATTAACATTTTCTATGCGCTACCTATGCCGGCGGGTGCTTCAGTGCCCAGGCGTTACCGCGGTGTTCCCAGATTTCCATATCGCGGTGTTTGTCGACGATCTCGGTAAATTCGGCCGCGCTCAGATCAAGGTATTCCAGGTGCTCGTCGTGATAGGTCTTCGGGAATTCAGCGTCATACCGGCGCACCAGATCAAGGCCGTCGGCGCGGCTCATCTGGCCGTTCTGGATCATCCGACAGGCATCGCGTACGCATCGTCCGAACCCGAACTTGATGAACTGCATGTAGTAATAAAGGTTGTCGATCTTGTCATCCAAGCTGTCGAAGTCGGTGAACGTGCCATCCGTGCGGCCTCCTTCGGCCGTCCTGAAATCGATCTTGTCCTTGATGAAGTTCCAGTTATCCAACATCGACCAGCGAAAGAAATATCCAAAGTATAACGCCTTCACGCCGAGCGCTTCGACGCGGCCCGGATCGGGATAAAGATAGGGTGCCAGGTCCTGTTCTTCGATTTCATCATCCATCCAGTTGAACGGATCATCACCGATCTGGTGTTCAAGCACTTCGGTGAAATCGCGCATCTTCATATGATCGTCCGACAACACACGCCCGCCGTATTCGCTTTCGCCGTGTTCGGCATAAAAGATCAGGGGAATGTTGTAGTTCACCGCAACCTGGACCGGTATCGCATTGACCCCGGCATTCCAGTGGATTTTCGGATCGCCGCGTTCGGTAAAGAAGCGTTTTGACAGCCGCCGCGAGACTTTCTGGTTGGGGCGGATCATCAGATGATCAAAGCCGAGCTTGATCATTTCCTCGCGGTTGTGCTGCGCCACCGGGTCCGGCATCAGCGGCGAGAACGTCACCAGAAGGGGGTTGAGGCCAAACTCAAACTTGATGCGGTAAGCGATGGCCGACGAATCCTTACCGCCGGACCAAGGGACGATGCAGTCATACGGCCCGTCGTGGCCCCGGTGCTGCTCGATCATGTCGAGGAATTCGGCCCGCCGCGCATCCCAGTCGATCTGATTTTTTCGTTCCGCCGTATGGCAGGCGTTGCAGATGCCATCTGCATCGAATTCGATGCGGGGCCGGGTGTTCGGCATCAGGCAGGTCTTGCAAAATTCGATCACGTCATGTCCTCGTCGTCACTGGAACCCGGTACTGGTCCGGTTCGTTTATAGCCTTTTTATGCCCGCACAGGTACGCCCTTGGCGGAAAGATACTTCTTCGCGCTGGCAATGCTCTGTTCGGTGAAATGGTAGATATTCTGTGTGCATGCTGCGGACACGCCGGGGACATTGAATGCCGCCGTCATGTGCTGCCAGTTGCCGCATCCACCCAGTACCTGCACGGGGATAGACACCGCATCCGCAACCTGTCTGCAGAGATCGAGATCATAACCCTGAAGCGCACCGTCCCGTTCGATGGCGGTGATCAGGATTTCCCCGGCGCCCAGGTCCTGCGCCTCGCGTGCCCAGGCCGCCGGGTCGCGGCCGGTGGCGCGGGTACCGAAATGGGACATCACTTCATAACCGTCGTCGCGTTTCGCCGCATCGATCGACAGCACCACGCACTGCGCACCATAGGCGTTGGCGATCTCGCCGAGCAGCGCCGGGTTTTCCAGTGCGCCTGTATTGATGATGACCTTGTCGGCCCCGGCTTTCATATAGCGGGGCACATCGGCGAGGGTGCGAATGCCGCCGCCGACGGAAATCGGCACGAAGCAGGTCTGGGCAAATTCGCCGACGGCGTTCAGAAACCGGTCGCGGTCGGGGTTGTCACCCCTGGTGACGTCGAGGATTGCGATCTCGTCCACGGACCAGGCATCGACAAAGTTGAGGGTATAGCGGTAATCGGGTGTGAACAGCTTGGTCCGGAACAGGGTGCCGTCGTTCAGCGTCAACACGGTGATGATCCGTTTGCGCAGCATCATGCACGCTCCAGGAAATTCTGCAGCACCTTGAGACCGTGACGCTGGCTTTTTTCAGGATGGAACTGGGTGCCGAAGACATTCCCCGACTGTATCGCTGCGCACATCGGCGTGCCGTATGTGCATGTGCCGACAGTGATATCCGGGTCCGTATCCAGATGATAGCTGTGCACGAAATAGAACAGGGCGGGATCAGGGACGTCGTCGAACAGAATGCAGTCACCGGTTCTCTCGAAGTCGTTCCACCCCACATGCGGCACCCGTAGGGTCGTGTCATCGGGACGAATTTGCAGGACCCGACCCGGTATCCAGCCAAGCCCGGCATGCGCGCCGAATTCCTCGCTGCCCTGGCTCAGAAGCTGAAAGCCGAGGCAGATGCCGAGGATCGGAATCTTGCTTTCCCTGACCTGTTTGTTCAAAGGCTCGATCAGTCCGCGTTCGGCAAGATTCCGCATGCCGTCACCGAATGCCCCGACCCCGGGCAGGATCAGTTTATCGGCGAGCGCCAGCGTCGACGGGTCGGCGCTGATTGCCGCCTGATGGCCGAGCTTTTCCACGGCGCCCAGAACGGAGCGCAGATTGCCAAGCCCGTAATCGATGATGCCGATCATGTGCCGTCAGGAAACCGAGCCATGCTCATGTTTTCAAGATGCCGGATCAACGTGCGCCGGCGGAAAACAAAAGCCCCGGGCTCAGTTATACTCCATGCGATGGCGAGTACGTTCCCATTGGTCGACGTACCATTCGCAATAGCGTTTGTATCCAACTTCCAGCGGCCACTGCGGCAGGAAGTTCAGATGTTCCTTCGCACGTTCCGTCGATAGTGTACCGCGGATCGGCTTGATCACATCACGCGGACGATCTTCGAGGATCGCATTCGGGACCACGGACTTTACCACATTGGCGAGATCAAGAATGGTCCGGGCATTGCCGAAGGTGATGTTGAACGTATTCGAGGATCCGGTGCCGGCTGTCGCCGCCATGGAACGGATAATCCCGTCCACCAGATCTTCGATATAGGTGAAATCAAGACGACCGTCACCGCCGCCTTCAAGAAGAAGCGGCTTACCCATCAGAGCGTTCTCGATGAATACCTGGCTGACACGGCGGCTGATGCAGCGTTCGCCGTACAGGGCGCTGGGGCGGATGATGGTGATACCGAGACCGTATTGATCGTGATAGGTGCGGATCAGGCGTTCGCCCATGAACTTGGCGTTGGCATATATGCCATAGGGGCGCGGGCGAACGGATTCATCAACCGTTTCAGTTTCAAAATCGCCGTACACGGTCGACGAGCTCATGAAGACGACCTCGTTGATCTCGTTGGGGAACAGCCGCGTGTATTCAAGCACGTTCCGGAGTGTGACCAGCTGCAAGTCGAAGCAGTGCCCCGGGACCTTCCGGGCATCGACGGCACTTGAGATCGCGGACAGGTGTATGACCTTGGTCGGCTGGAAGCGTTTCAGCGTCTCCGCAAGGTCGGTCATGGAACGCGCATCGGCGTTGTCCATGGTGATACCGGCGGACCGCATCATTTCGAAGCGCTGGACCAGGAAATTATGATTGAGCTGGCGGCGGAAGTCGTCAATTTCCCTGTCGCTGACATTGGCCAGCATATTGTTTTGCATCAGGTTGTCGACGATCTGCACCTCTACACCGATGGTGCGAAGGGCCAGTGCCAGATTGTGACCAATAAAACCGGCGCCGCCGACAAGCGAAACACGCTCCCCGGCCATGCGTTTTTTGATCAGATCGGGTGTAAGTTTTTGAGCCATGATAGACCTCTCGTTCTGAGTATTTCCTTCCATATTCTGGGAAGGGACACCGTTAAGTTGGAGCCAGTAACCACTTTTCAACAGCGCATCATAACAGTATTCCGAAAAAAAAGCACTCTGGAATCTTACTTTGCCGCTGGAGCGCTATCGCTCACCCATCAGGGGCTGTCGGCAGCTTTGCGGGATGCGGCGTACACGATTCGGACAAACCGACGTCATACCTGACCGCACATTCGTTCCATTCACCACACCATAACAGAAAATATAATTCTCGATATAAATTCCCGAATATTGGGGTTACTGCATTTTTATTTGTTCATATCCTCAGATAATCTGTTTCAAGATTATATTTCTATAACCGTTTTCAGTGCGGACGCGATGTCGGCCATGTCATCCGGGCCAAGATGCGGCCCCACCGGGAGCGCAATTGAACAATCGCTGATCGTCTCCGCATTCATAAAAGTACCCGGAGTGTAGCCGTATCGCTTCTTGTAGGCTGTGAGCCTCGACACAGGGTGCGGGTAATAGACACTGGTGCCGACGCCCATCGCCTGCAGGGCCAGAATGATGTCGTCACGCTTTGCTGCCAGATCGCCTTCAAGCACTGCAATCAGGCAGTAATACGTGTTGGTATAGCTGGGGTTGGTATCGTCGATGACACGGATGTCCCCGATTTCTTCCAGTCCGGCCTTGAGCGCGACAAAGTTCTGTTTACGGCGTTTCAGGATCTCCGGCAGTTTTTTCAGCTGTGTGCGCCCAAGTGCGCCCTGCATCTCGCTCATTCGGTAGTTCATGCCGATGTCGGCCACGTCATAAATGCCGGGGACCTTGCGCTCGGAATGGGTGCGGTCAACGCTGAAAGCGCGGAATTTGGCGATACGATCAACGGTTTCCTTGTTGTTGGAAACGATCATCCCGCCCTCGCAGGTGGTGATGTGCTTGACCGGATAGAACGAATAACAGCCGACATGGCCGAACAGGCCGACGTGGGTACCGTCGATTCTGGTGCCCACGGCGATGGCGCAATCCTCGACCACCGGCAGTCCGTGCGCGTCAGCGACTTTCATGATCGCCTGCATATCGCAGGGAATGCCGACGTAATGCACGATGCCGATGCCCTTGGTCTTGCCGGTGATCGCCGCCTTGATGCCATCCACCGTCATATTGCCGGTTCCGGCTTCACAGTCGACGAATACCGGCGTTGCCCCGCACAGTGCTACGGCGTGGACGGTTGCGGCGTGCGTCATCGCAGGGACAATGACCTCGTCTCCCGGTCCGGCACCAAGGTCGAGCCATGCCAGATGCAGCGATGCCATGCACGATGACGTCGACGTTGCATAGCCGCCGCCCATCATGCTGACCCAGTCGTCTTCGAAGCCCTTGCATTCGGGGCCATGGGTGAGGATGTGCCCTTCCAGAACCCGCATCACGGCGGCACGATCCTCGTCGTCGATCCAGGGACGTCCAAAGGGAATGTCGTATTTTGGCTTGGAATCGTTCATGTGGCGTACTCGATGTTGACGGTTGCAGCTTGCGCATGGGCCATGTCGGCGGCGGCCATGGCGCGGATCAGGTCAAATTCCCGCTGTGCGGCGGGGGCGGCGTCGGCACCGCTATAAACGGCATCGATGAAGGCCGGGATCAGGGCACCCTTGGAGGCGGGCAGGGGGGCGATATCCACCGGCTGTGCTGTCTGATCCTCGTCACGGGTCAGGTGCAGGCGTGCCCCGGTGTCGTCGTAAATGAATGTCGCTTCGGTCCCGAAGATACGCAGGACATGGTGGTGGCGGTGCACACAGCCGAAGTTCGCGGTGATACGGCCGACCAGGCCCGACGGGAAGGTATAGCTCGCCGCCATGAAGTCATCATAGCCGAAAGCGGTGCCTTCGGTGGCGATGCGGTTCCCGGTGCAGGTGACGGCGCTTGGGCGCTCACCTGACAGCATCAGCAGCAGATCGATCATATGGATGCCGCCGCCTTCCATGACGGAATAATCCGGCACGTCCTTGCGCCAGCCTTCGGTGATCTTGTGCAGTCGGCCATAAAGGTAATCGCCGTCGATGGCATATACCCGGCCAAAGGTGCCGGCCGAGATTTCGGTCCGCAGCCACCGGTACAGGTCGGCATCGCGCAAAACCAGATTGGACATGAGATGCGGCTGCCCGGCGGCTTTCCAGGTGCCGATGATCTGCGACAATTCATCTGATGTCCGGCAAAGCGGTTTCTCGACAAAGACGTGCTTGCCGGCGCCGAAACATTGCACGACTTCGGCGGCATGCATGTGATCGAAAGTCGCGATGGAAATAATGTCGACTGCCGGATCGTCCAGAGCCTCCGTGATATCCTGTGTCACGGTGCCGTGGCCTATGCGGCCCTGCACCGCAGCGGCGGCTGTTTCATCCAGATCGACGAGCCAGCGGATTTCGGCGCGCGGGTCGGCGGCAAAGGCACGGGCATGCTGTTCCCCGACCCCAAGGCCGATAACGGCAACCCCGAGCCGGCGTTCGCTCACGCTGCAGGCTCCCCGGTATAGTAGGCTTTCGCTGCCGGGTAGTCCGTCAGATATGCATCGCACAAGCGGGTGTTGGACTCCCGGTAGTATGCGATGATTTCATCACGAATTTCATCGGTCATCTGCTTGTGCGGATCGTCCGGTTTTTTCCGGATGTGGGTTGCAAACCAGTCCGCAAGAGAAACGGCTTCCTGCTTGTCGAGGAACTGGTTGGCGACGCGCTGCACTTCAAGCGCACGCGGGGCGAGACTGGCATTGACGATCGGCAGGTCGTTGAACTGCAGACGCTGGGTAATGCCCGTGGCCATCAGGACGGCGTCGAGAAACCCGGTGCGGCCGGAATCCGCATAGACCTTCTGCTCGAACGGCACCACGGAGATGTTTTCGCGGCCAAAGCGTTTGGCATACATTTCGACATTATTCATCCAGTGCCAGTTCGCGCGTGGAAATTCATCCAGAAAAGTCTGAAAATCTCGGGTCTCCCAGCGTTTGATGCACTGATTGTAAAGTGACTCGATATAAGTGTCCTGGCGGCGCAGCACGATGATGATGTGCGGCTCGAACCCTTCAGCCAGATAGGAGAGCTTGTCGCACGAAATCTCGCAGATGTTTTTCTGGTCCTTGCCGGAGCGCATGCCGAGCATGTTCTCCTGGGTGAAGAAATATCCCTCCAGATCGGTATCATGAAGGGGCGTGAAGTATTTTTCGCGGATCGGCTTCCAGTGATCTTCGATAAAGGTTTCATCGTGCGCGATCTCGCCGGTATCGAGATACAGTTGCGGATCGTAACGCCGGGCGTGCTGCGCGAATATCTGGTGCAGCATCTTGTCGTTAAAAATCGCCTGTATCAGAGTCGACCCGCAGCGCCCGCTGCCGACATGAAAATAGAGTTTCTTCAAACCGTGCCTCCCGGCATCAACCTAAACCTTCGAAGTCCTATCAGACGAATGTTGACCGATAATTAAAGGCCTGGGGTCAGGGTTCATTAATTTCAAACCACGACGGTTCACGGGCCGCCAGTTCCTCTACGGCCCTGAAGCCGAACAGTGGGTCGACAGGATAAAGCGCATCGAAGATTTTGCATAATTTTGCGTAATCACCTTCAGTATCCAGCAATACCTGCAGAGGGCTGGGCCGGTCTGCACCCGGGCGTTTGATATCAAGCTTCCTGAAGTCGGCCGGATGCCTGTCGAACCAGCTGTGCACGGCTTCAAGGTCGGCATCGTCCGTCACCGCTTCTGCAGCCGCATCAAGCGCCGCGCGGCTTATGATCTGGTGCTCGCTGCCCAGCGGATAACCGCTTTTGTCGCTGAGATAGCTCCAGTCTGGGTGTTCAGATTGAAAAGCATCAAGACCTGAGCGTACGAGCGACGGGTCGACCGCCGGGCAGTCTCCCCACAGCCGGACAATCACATCGGCCCCGGTTTCCCGGGCGGCGATGGCGAAACGGGTCAGCAGGTGTTCTTCGGGGCCGCGGGACAGATGCACGTCCTCAAGGGTCGCGATCACCTCGGCCAGGGGCGCCTGTGCATGCCCTTCCGGGATGGTGATGCAGATACTGTCGATGCCCTCGACGGTACGGATACGCCTGACGATATGTTCGATCACCGGGAGGCCGGCCAGCGGCAAGGTCATTTTACCCGGCAGTCGGGACGACGTATGCCGGGCCTGAATGATGGCGACGGTGGTCATTGCATTTGCGTTTCGAGAAACAGTTTCGAGGAAATGAAACTGAAGAGAAACTTCGAGAAACTGTTGGACGCCATGTCGTGGCTGAGGAAATCCTCGATCGCGCTGCGCTTGACGATGTCGAAAATCGGGCTGTCGGCCAGCAGGATGTCACGGGTTTCCGGGTCGTTGCGATCGACCAGGGAATTGATCGAGGCATTGAAACCGCGTTTGCGGGTGTCGAGACGGACCGCGTCCGGCACAATCCCGGCCCCGGCTTCGCGCAGGATACGTTTGGCATAGCCGCCGCCCATCAGATGCCGGACGGGCACGGCATAGAGGTACTCGACGAGTGCCCGGTCGAGAAACGGAGAGCGATTTTCAATCGAAACCGTCATCGAGTTCAGGTCGTCTTCGTTCAGGATCACCGGTACGGCCTCCGTAAACAGCTCGTTGGCCATCCGGTTTCTGAGCAGGTCGTCACAATAGGTGTCTTCGCTCCAGGCTTCTGCAAAGGGTTCCGTCAGGAACGATGAAAAGAGTTCGCGATCAAGGGTGATATGATCGCGTTGGCCGGGGTTATTGACGAAACACATCGGGTCCTGAAGGCCGGGGTTCTGGACGTGCGCACCCATGCCCGCTTTCCAGTCGCGGACAAGGGCATCGAAATCCGCATCGGGGTCGTCATGCATGGCCGCCAGCCACATCGAATAGTGGTCGTAATACCCGGTAAAGATTTCATCCGCCGCGGTCCCGGAAATGGCGATCTTGTAGCCCGCTTCGGCAATGGCTTCTGACAGAAACGCATGCATGTAATAACTGATCGTGACAACGGGGGCGTCATGCATCGCGACCTGACGGCGAAGCCTGTCGAAGAAACCTCTGGTAGACGTCTGAACCTTGTGATGCCGGCATCCCAGATGCCGGACCATGATGTCGATGTTGGCGCTTTCGTCATAGCGTTCATCACTGTCGATGATCGAAAAACAGTGGATGTCGCGATCCATCTCCTTGGCTGCGATGGCGGCCAGTGTTGCAGAGTCGACTCCGCCCGAAAGGCAGAACGCCAGCGGCACATCCGCGCGCATCCGGGTTTCGACGGCGCGTTTCAGCAGGGTCCGCGTTTCCCTGACGGCATCGCCGAAGGACGTTTCACGGATATCTGTCGGCAATGTCCAGTAGGGCGTCGGCGCCGGGCGAACAGGGGCATTCATGATAGCACAGGTGCCGGCGGGAAGGGCGTCGATCTCCGTGAAATACGTTTCCCGGCTTTTGCCGAGTGATTTGTACCCGTTGACCAGAAAGCGCCGAATCTGCTGATGATTGACGTCGGGATGCCGTCCCGCCAGGGCTGCAAGGGTCTTGACCTCGGAGGCGAAATAGAGCGTCCCGTCAAGCATCCAGGTATAGAGCGGCTTCTCACCGAAACGGTCGCGCGACAGCATCAGCTTACCGGATTTGCGGTCCAGCAGGGCGAATGCCCACATGCCGTCTAGTTTATCCAGAAAGGCGGGTCCCCAGGCCTTGTAGGCTTCGATCAGGACTTCGGTATCGGACTCGGTCGTGAAGCTGTGACCCAGCATCAGAAGTTCGTTGCGGACCTCGATGTAATTGTAGATTTCACCGTTGTAGCTGAGCGATATACCGTCCCGCTCGAACGGTTGGTTTGCACGCGGGTCAAGATCGATGATCGCCAGACGGGCATGCAGGAAATCGATATGGTTCTCACCGAGGGCATGGCTTTGCGCACCTTCGGCGTCCGGGCCGCGATGCCGCATGCTCGCCAGTGCGCTGGATATGCGTTCCCGGGACAGAGGCGCGGGTCCGAATGCACCGGCGATACCACACATTCAACTGGCTCAGATCAGGTTGTCGGGCAAAAAGGGATCACCCTCGGCCATCGGGGCCTTCAGCTTTTTGCCGATGATTTCGTGCTCACGCCCGGGCGTCATGCCGGTGCCGGGCCGGGTCCACGACAAATCCGTAAGGGTGATCTTGTGGCCGCCGTCAAGACGTCGGGCGGCGACGATGGAACGGCGTATCTGCGGGGCGATGTCCTTTTCACACGCTGCCATTTCCAACGCGCCCGAACCCATCATCAGATCGGCAGCACGGATGCTTTCGACCAGCCTTTTCATGGTTTCAGGATTGGCGGACAGTTGGTGATCACGAAATTCGGAATGATCGTTGGCAATGGTGAAATGCTTTTCGATGATGCGAGCACCTGCCCCGACGGCGAGGGTCGCCGCCTCGATGCCGATGGTATGATCGGAATAACCGGGGGTCCGGCGCGGGAACGATTGGGCGAGAGTAGAGACGGCGCCGATATTGGCGTTTTCGGCCGCCGTCGGATAATTGCTGACACAATGCAGGAGCCCGACGTCGGCAGGCACGCGTTTGCCGTCCCAGATGTCGTCGACAATCCGCACGGCGGTGCGGACTTCAGCTTCGTTGGCCAGACCGGTTGAAATCACCAGCGGCAGCCCGGTCTTCGCCGCGGCTTCGATCAGGGTGTAAAAAGTGTTGTCGCTGGAGGCGATCTTGATCGCATCGCAGATCGTGCCGAGAAACGCGGCGCTTTCCCGATCAAACGGTGTCGACATGAACCTGATACCGGCGGCGTGTGCCTGTTTTGCAAGTTCGGTGAACTGGTCGTAGCTGAGCTCGAATTTCTTCAGTGTCGAAAAACGCGGCTCGTCGCGCCTGTTCACAAGACGCTCGGGCACGATGGTCTGGAACTTCACGGCATCGACCCCGGCCTCTGCGGCCAGCCCGACCATATCCTGGGCGAGGGTGAAATCACCTTCGTGATTGTTGCCGACTTCGGCGATGATGAAAACGCCGTCACCGTAGATTGTCGAAGTGTTGGGCACCATGTTTTCCTGATTTGGGTTCCGACAGCTTTATTGATGACTATAGCATGAATCTTAAAAACGATTGAACAGCGCCAATATTGCAGCCCCGTAAATCGTTCTGAAGCATTGGCAATATGTTTACCTTTCGCATCTTATTGTCTTGCGCTAACATCTGCGCTCCATTTTGACGCAAGCAGAAAGCAGGCGGATCACATGGCTTACATAGACCACGGACCATCATCCAATTTCGTCAAGAGCAGCCGCGAAACGATCTGGCAGATCGTCGAGGATCTCTTCCCGCGTTATCGGGCGCTCTGCGGCCCCGATTTCAAGGTGTCGCTGGAGGTGCTGCAAAAGTATCTCGATCTTGAAATTCGCGAGTTCCAGACCGGCAAGGAAGTCGGCGACTGGACGATCCCGCCGGAGTTTGTCGTCAACGAGGCCTGGGTAGAAGGCCCGGACGGCGAGCGGGTTCTGGATTTCAAGGATCATCCGTATCACGTGCATATCTATTCCGGCGCCTTTGACGGCGAACTGGAACTCGATGCGTTGCTGGAGCGTGTCTCGACCCATCCCGACCTGCCGGATGCGATCCCGCTCCGGCAATCCTATTACCGCTATGACTGGGGGCTGTGTGCAACACAGAACCAGGTCAAGAAATGGAAGCCTGGCACCTACAGGGTGCATATCGATACGGAACTGAACGACGGCGCGCTGCGGGTCGGCGAATATGTCCTGCCCGGCGAAAGCGAACAGGAAATCATGGTGTGCACGTATCTGTGCCATCCCTATGGCGCCAACGACAATCTGAGCGGCGTGTCCGTTGCCACGGAACTGTTCCGGCGTCTGAGCGAAATGAAGAACCGTCGCTATACCTACCGGCTGTGCATCTGGCCGGAAACGATCGGTGCGTTGACGTGGATCGACGCCCACAAAGACCATCTGAAGAACATCGTTGGCGGATATGAAATTGCCATCTGCGGTGACGATGCGCCGATCCGCTATGTGCAGAGCTACTACGGCAATGCCCTGGTGGACCGCGCTTTTGAGCACGCGCTTAGAAACAGCGGTCTAGAATATGAGATCCTGGAATATGACGGTGTCTGCAACGGCTCGGATCAGGCGCACTTCAATGCCATCGGTCTGCGCGTGCCGTTCGGGCATCCGATCCGGGGCGGTCACATCACTCCGGAAATCCCCGGCAAAAAGCAGATCGGTTATGCCGAATATCACAGCTCGGCCGATGATCTGACGTTGATCAAGCCGGACAATTTATCTGATATCATGGAAATAACCTGGGATGCGTTCCAGGCCATCGAACGGGCACGGAACTACAAGGCAACCTTTACCGGCACACCTTTCCTGTCCAAGCATGGGGTCTATCCCTACCAGCACGGGCTCGGCACCGGGACCACGGCGACGAAATCCACGTTCGGCGGTCTGGCCTACTATCAGCTGATGATAGATGCCGACGGCGAGAAAGACCTGCTGGCGATTGCGGACGGGTCGGCTTTGCCGATCGAGGCCTATGACGATGCGGTTGAGAATTTCCTCAAGGCGGGGCTGATCGAAATCGTCGGGGAAAAGGGCGGCTGATATGGGGGGTGCTGACGCCAGAACGGTCGAGCGCTTTCGCGCCGACCTTGAACAGGTCATCCCCGCAGACAAGGACGTTATCGTTCTGCATAGCGGCCTTTTCGGCTTCGCCAATCGCCTTGATGTGCCGGCACGGGATATCCCGGGCGTGGTGCTTGATATCGTTGACGATATTGTCGGGCCCGACCGGACCCTGGTGATGCCGACCTATTTCTTCGGCTTCCCTCGCGAACGGGTTTTCGATGACGTGCGGACGCGCCCTGATACGGGGGCGATTGCCGAGATGTTCATGAACCGGGCGGATACCCGGCGTGCGCTGCAACCGATGAACAGCTATGCGGTCAAGGGGGCTGATGCAGATGTATTGTTGAACCGGCCCTGCACGACGGCCTGGGGCAAGGACGGGATCATGGCCTGGTTCTATGAAGTCGATGCGCAGTTCGTGTCGCTGGGCGTCGGATCCTTGCTGTCATGTTCCTACTATCACATGGCCGAGCAGTGGGAAGGTGTGCCGTACCGGTATTTCAAGCGCTTCGTCGGCGAGCACCTTCACGACGGCGAAGCCGTCGGTCCGTGTTCGGAAGTCATGTATGTCCGCCCGCTTGGATTCAGTTTTGATTTTCTGGGTGTGCCGGTGGATGAGCTTATGGAACATCGGGGACTGAAAGCGAGATCGGATAATGATCGCGGCGTCATCATGGAAAGCATGTCGATGCGTGACATCATTCATACATCGCAGGAAATTCTACGCGACAACATCTATGCGATGGTGACGGAGCCTTATCGCGACGGCCTGAAAAAATGGATTGCCGAAGGGCATCTCGAAGCCGAGGAAGCCGCGGTGCCGGAACATCAGCGCTTCACCCGGCAAGAAGCAGTTTAACAACGTCAGGACAACAGGCATGAGCAAAGAAATCCGCTGGGGCATGATCGGCTGCGGCAATGTAACCGAAGAGAAAAGTGGGGCGCCGGCACTGGCCGAGGTCGAGGGCGCACGGCTGACGATGGTGATGTCGAAGAACGGCAACGAGTGTGCCGATTATGCCGACCGCCATGGCATTCCGGCCTGGACGGAAAGTGCCGAGGAACTGATCAACAGCCCGGATGTGGATGTGGTCTACATCGCGACGCCGCCGGATTCCCATCAGATGTATGCCGAGATGGTGGCAAAAGCGGGAAAACCGATCATATCCGAAAAGCCGCTCGGCCGCTGGCTGAGCGAGGCCGAAGCGATGGTCGAATGCGCCCGGGATGCCGGTGTGCCGTTGTTGTGTACCTATTACCGCCGCGAACTGCCGCGTTTTCTGATGGTCAAGAAGTGGATTGAGGACGGCGTCATCGGGACACCGCGCTTTGTACATATCCAGCACACCCTGCGCCCTGAATCACACCCGGTGGCACCGGTGACCGGTGACATGGTGATGAGCGGCGACATTCCCTGGCGCTTCATTCCCGAGATCGGCGGTGGCGGAAACTTTCCGGACATGGGCACGCATACGCTGGACATGGTCGATTATATTCTGGGGCCGATCGTCGAGGTCGAGGGACGGGCTGAAAACAAGGGCGGCCTCTATCCAGCCGAGGACACCGTCTCCGCCAGCTTCGTCTGTGAGGGCGGTGCACACGGTACCGGGCAATGGTGCTATGTCGCCGGCACGAACGTCGACCGTATGGAGATCGTCGGCACGGAGGGCGCGGTCAGATTCAGCTTCTTCAACGAGGAACCGCACGAGCTTGAAACCAAAAAGGATGGCGTCCAGCTGATCGAAGCCAGGAATCCGAAACACTATCACCACCCGATCCTGCAGATGTGCAATGACACGCTGGCAGGCAAACGTGAAGCCTCAAGCGACTGGCGCAATGCGCTTCGCGCGATGCAGGTGCAGGACAAAATCATGGGCAGTTTTTTGGCGCCGTTCAAAGACGCGACAGGCGCACATTAATGTCCGGATATAATTCAACTTCACAGAACTGGAGATTTAGGGTAGCTTAACCATGCTCAGACATGGCTAGAAACGCCGGGACTGGGCATTGTGCCTGAAATTTCATGCGTTCATGATTACGGGCCGGTTTGAAAATTAAGCTATTTCTAGAATAGAAAGGTGCATGTCATGTCGACTTCATTGGCCCCAAAATCGGGCGCGCCAAACCAAAACGAAAATTCTCTTGATATCAAGGAAGATGCCAAGCTCGGCGAGGAACTGAACCTCCGACGCAAGCTGTTGCAGAACTCCGTCGTCAAGCGGATCGAGGAAGTCAGGCAGAACGGTCGAAGTTCCGCCCCCTGGGTTGTTGAGCTTGATCCGACTTCCGCGTGTAACCTTGTCTGTCCGGACTGTATTTCCAAGGATTTGCTGAACCAGGGCGGTTTCGAGCGTCAGCGTCTGCGCGAAATTGCCGAAGAACTGGTCGATGCCGGCGTCAGGGCCGTGATTCTGATCGGCGGGGGCGAACCGCTGGCCCATAAGGAAACCGGCTGGGTTATCGAGTATCTGTCGAAGAACGGTGTCGATGTCGGTGTAACCACGAACGGTACCCTGATCGACCGCCATATGGACGTGCTGGCAAACCATACCAAATGGGTGCGCGTTTCCGTCGATGCCGGTGCGCCCGATACATTCCAGTATTTCCGTCCGAGCCCCAACGGCATTTCTAAGTTCAATGACGTCATCGAGCAGATGACCGAGCTCGCGAAGCGCAAGACCGGCAAGCTCGGCTATTCGTTCCTGTTGCTTTCCGACTTCGATCATGAAGGCAAACGGCCGCCGAGGACGAACTTTGAAGAAGTCGTCACCGCTGCGAAGATCGCCCGGGACATCGGCTGCGATTATTTCGAGATCAAACCGTGTTATGATTTCGATCACTTCCTGATCGACCAGCCCGAAGCCTATCTGGCCAAGGCCCGTGAACAGATCGACATCGCCCGGACCCTGAGCGAAGACGGCTTCCGGGTCATCACTCCGGCAACCCTGGATTTCGTGCTGAATAACGAACCGCTGGTGCAACCCAAGGATTATAACCGTTGCGTCATATCCGAGATGCGGACCCTGGTGACGCCATCCGGTGCCTATGTCTGCCCGTATTTCCGCGGCATGCCGAAAAAGATGATCGGCGATCCGACCAAACAGTCGTTCAAGGAAATCTGGGACAGCAAGCAGCGGCAGGATGTGACCGCTGCGACGGACCCGAGCCAGGATTGCCGTTTCCACTGCATCCGCCATAAATCCAACATGGTGATCGAGGAAATGCTTGATGGCGGCGGGTATGACAGCGTCGACGACTACGACATGTTTATCTAGATACGTGTCCGTTCCCATGAAGCCGGATGCTGTCGAGGTTCTGAAAAACCGTTTTACGGAAAGCCGTGACGATGTGCTGCTCAGCACACCGGAAGGTCAGGATTTCACCTATGCCCAGATTTATGCCAACGCCCGCAAGTTGGCGAACGACTGGCAGGCAAGCGGTGTGGAACCGGGCGACACGGTCGCCTTTGTCCTGCCCAACTGTGCGGGTTATCTGGCGGCCTATATCGCCTGTGCTGTCGGCGGCTTTATCGCCAATCCGGTGGTCCCGGAGCTTCTCGCAGAAAGCATCGACTATATCCTGGAGCTCGCAGCGCCCAAGCTGGTGATCCGGGATGAGCCGGAACTAGATTCTGAACTCGACTGGCCCGAGGACGCTGAGTTTGCGTTCGCGGCGCAACCGGGCAAGGCGTTCCTGAATATCTTTTCGTCCGGCACCACAGGCAGCCCCAAGGGGATCTGTCACAGTTTCGGCGGCATCATCGGCAACGCCCGGTCTTTCGCCGAACTCTCGGGCATGAACAGGGCAACAAGGCTCTATCATGTTCTGCCCATGGCTTATATGGCCGGCTTCCAGAACACCCAGCTATGTCCGCTGCTGGCCGGTGGACGGATCGTACTCGGGCCGGCATTTTCACCGGCAAGTGCGATCGATTTCTGGTCGCGGCCGATTGAGCAGGGCGTCAATTTCATGATTCTGACGCCGTCGATCGCTTCGGCGCTGTCCAGGCTGGCCCGTGACCCCGACATCAAGGACAAGATTGCCGGGATCGAACAGATTCAAACCACCGCCGGGCAGTTGACCAGCGGTATCCGCCAGCAGTTTCTGGAGACTTTCGGGAAGCCGTTGCAGGACTGCTACGGGGTGACCGAACTTGGCGGGCCGTTCACGACACAGGACCCGGAAAGTGCAAAGTCCGAGGAAAACGTCGGCTACGTGCTGCCGGAACTGGTGATTTCAGTGCTGGCGGACAGCGCATCGGCGGGGGAGTTGTGGATTAAGACACCGTTTGTGATGCTCGGCTATCTGTCCAGGGACGGCCTTGATCCGCCTGTGCTGTCAGATGGTTTCATGGCGACCGGCGACGTGGCCGA
Organism: Rhodospirillales bacterium; assembly: GCA_965227245.1. Lineage (GTDB taxonomy): Bacteria > Pseudomonadota > Alphaproteobacteria > Rhodospirillales > Casp-alpha2 > UBA4479. The sequence goes on from OZ245728.1 coordinate 2,292,018, forward strand.
GTTTGCCGACGGCAAGCTGACCATTACAGGCCGTACCAAGGATATGATCATCAAGGGCGGCATCAATGTCGCTCCGATTGCCATCGAAAATTCCATCAGCCGTATCCAGGGTGTGAAAGATGTTGCGGTCATCGGCGTGCGTCACGAATTCTGGGGCGAGATCATCGTCGCCTGCATCCAGCCGCGTGACATGGAAAACGCCAATGCCCTGAAGCTGGAAGTGCAGAATCACTGCGCACATCATCTGGCGACGATCCATCGCCCGGATCATATCGCCATCGTCGCCGAGCTTCCCCGTGCCATGAACGGCAAGATTCAAAAGCATATCCTGCGTGACGAGATGGCGGACAAATTCAGAGACAAACTGACCGGAACCGGCAAATGAACAAGCAACAGATAAGCGAGTGGCTGATGTCATGGTTTCAGGAGCGGGTCCCCGAGCTCGAACTTGGCGAGACCGAAAACTACATCGACAAGGGTGTCATCGACTCATTCGGGATCATTGAGCTGATCGAGGCGATTGAAAGTCGGTTCGATATCAAATTCGATCAGAAAGACATGCAGTCGCTGGAGCTTTTCTCGGTCGACGGGCTTGCGTCGATCATTTCCAGAAAACTATAAAATATACTGAAATCAAATACTTGCGCTGATCCACCGGCCGTGGCGCCGCTTATTCTGCGGCGGTTGCACGCGGCTCCTGTACAGAAGTTTCTTCGTGTACCGCCTCGCTGGCGGTAGCGAAGTTTTCCTTGTCCCGGCACGTCAGGCAGGCATGGCAAACCTTATTGAGATCGCCTTCCAGCAACTGACGGCGGATTTCCGCAAGATCATCGCCATTCCAGATTTCGCTGAGTGTTTTGTCGCGGGCATTGCCGATCACGAGGGCCTTGCCGAAAAACGTGCAGCAGGGTGTGACGTCACCGTTCGACCACACGTGCAGGCTGTTGAAGGGGTATGCGCAGTAGGTGCTGGACGGGACAGGCAGATCGGCGGGGATGGCGGCTTCGGCGCCCATATCCCGGAATTCGTCAACCTGGCCAAAATCGACCATTTCCTGGAAATCGATGTAATCGACCCGGCCTTTCCATTTATCCAGAAAGGCGCGCTGTTCGTGCAGGTTGTCTTCCTGAACACAGAAGCACAGCCGGATGACCGGGAGTTTCGAGTTTGCACGCTTTCGGGCCTGGATCAGCCGCTCGAGATTTTCTTCGATTCGGTCAAGCTCATTCTTGCCACGGATTTTTTGATAGGTGGCGGGTGTTGCGGCATCCAGCGAGACTTCGATACGTGCAACCCGCTGTTCAACCAGGAACTCGCAGAGCTGTTCGTTTAACAGAACGCCGTTGGTCCCTAAAAACAGATCCATCACCCCGGCTTCACGGATTTTCCGGATTGCCGCCTGAGCGCCCTTATATATGAGGGCCTCGGATCCCATGCCGACGACAGCGGCCGGCAGGTTATTTTCGGCGCACTCGGCCATGATCTTATCAATATCCGAGAGATCCAGCGTCGCTTTCTTGTCGCTGTGGTTGATCGTGTAACACATCTGGCAATTCAGATTGCAGCGGTTCACGAATTCCAGCGACACGGTCAGCGGAAAGGGCGGGATGTACCCGTTGGTATCGTAATTCAGACTTTTGCGGTAGTTCTTGCGGTATTCGCCAAAAGACGCGCCGAACTCTTCTGTAAGGACCTGTTCGACGTCCGTGTATTTAACGGATTCGATGTGGTCGACGTTTTCTCTGTCACTCATCGGTCATTCCTAACCAGATCCCCATTCTCGGGATCGCGCGTGGGATTTCTGTCACGCACATCTGTAAATTAAGGCCGAATGATGTAAAAAGTCAATTCTCACCTGTGAAAACGGGCAGCAAACCGCCAAAGACCAGGCAAACCGCAAGGCAATACAGTTAATATCAGCATCTGCCGTTTCAGAAAAAAACAGGTTGGATGCTTTTTTTATTTTGACTCCGGAAAAAAAGTTGGGTAATAAATGTTACAAGTCGTCTGATAGAATGTCAGGTGGCTCCAACGTGTGAGTTAAAATAACTCACGTAAATTTACTCTAGAAAGGAGTAGACAATATGTCTGACGTAACTCTCTCAGCTGCCGTACGTAGCAGCCTTCTCTCTCTCCAAAGCACCACGAGCCTTGTTGAACGTACCCAGGGACGTCTGTCCACGGGTCTTGAAGTTGCAAGCGCAATCGATGATCCGGTCGCGTTCTTCCAGGCGAAATCCCTGAGCGACCGCGCTTTCGACTTTAACGAAAAGAAAGACGGCATCGACCAGGGCGTGAGTACCGTTACCGCCGCACTTGGTGGTTTGGAAAGCATCGAAGCCATCGTTCGCCAGCTCAAAGGTGTCGCGTCTTCGTTGAAATCCGCTACGGGTACGCAGTTCACCGACCTCGTATCGCAGTACACCACGCTGCGCAGCCAGATCGGCGAATTGGCCAACGATGCTTCTTATCAGGGTACCAACCTGATCGACAACGAAACGGAAACGCTTGCTGTTTCGTTCTCCGATCAGACGTCGAGCCAGCTGACCATTTCGGCTGCCAACTCACGTGAATCCGGTCTCGGCATCGATGAAGTCGCGGTTGCCTCCAACACGTCTTACACCTACGCAGCCGGTTCGCAGGTCGCGACCTCCTCCGGTTCAATCACCGTCACCTACCAGGGTTCCGGTGCTTCGGTTGCTGAAGGTAGCGCCGGTGGCTTCACGGTCGGTTACGGTACCGCATCGTTCACCTTCGGTCTTGCCGCCAACACCTCTGCTGTTGAAACCGCTGACCTGACGCAGGGTCAGGTTCTGACCATTCAGCTGGTGTCTTCGGCACAGTCGGGTGCAGCTACCACCGGTACGTTCGTTGCGGTTGTCGCCACACAGGCAACGCCGACCACGGTGAACACGGATGCCGTTACCACGAACTTCGTGACGGAAGGTGTGACCTCGACGATTGAAGCTCTGACCACTGAACTTGATGCTGCTCTGACCACGCTTCGTGCACGGACGCAGACGCTGGGTTCAAACGTTGCGCTTCTGCAGACTCGTCTCGACTTCACGTCCAACTACGTGAACACCCTGGAATCGGGTGCTGGTAAACTGACCCTGGCCGACCTCAACGAGGAAGGCGCGAACCTGCTGGCCCTGCAAACCCGCCAGCAGCTGGGTATTTCCGCTCTGGCCTTCGCTGGTCAGGCCGAACAGGGTATCCTGGGTCTCTTCCGTTAAGACCAGTTCTCTTCATAGGTACCGGATTTATCCGGTTCCCAGAGAGAAACAGAAATTCGACCGTCGCAGCAATGCGGCGGTCGTTTTCGTTGGCGCACTATCTGCATTTGCTGTGCTAATTTCATGCTATCCCGTATCCGGAATGAAATACGATGAGTGATGAAAACCAGACACACCATCAGCTGCTGAATGAAGGGCAGCAAGCCCTGCAAAGGGGCGCGTACCGTCGTGCATTCGACTGTTTTGAAACCGTTTATCAGGCTTCGCCGGGCAATATGACCGCCGCTGTCGGCGTGGCCCTGGCCATCGGTTTCAGCGGGGATGTCGAGCAGGGCATTAAGCTTCTGAATAGTCTGTCGGAAAACAACCCCCCGCATGCGCAGGTGCACGACGGATTGGGCATGCTCCAGCTCAATGCGCATCGGTTTGACGAGGCGGAAAAGCAGTTCCGCAAGGCGATCCGGCTCGGCGGCAGCCAGACGGCATTGATCTGCAATCTGGGCATGGCCCTGAATGAGTTGGGCCGCTTCGATGAGTCGGCGTCGATGTTCAAGCGCTGTCTCCGGCAGAACAAAGCGGATGTTTCTGCACGTTATCATCTTGGCCTTTGCCAATTACTGTCCGGTGATTACGTCAACGGCTGGGAGGGATTTGCGCTCAGGAACCAGGTGGCCGGCCGGGGCGCACCCTCAGTCAGTGAAGCAATCCCGCGCTGGCAGGGGGAGCCCCTCGGTGATTGTTCAATCGTTTTACTCAGCGAACAGGGACTGGGTGACACCATCCAGTTCGCCCGCTTTGCGGCGCCGCTTGCGGAGATGGGCGCACGCGTATTCCTGCGCTGCCATGCTGCTCTCAAGGATGTCCTGTTGACGATTGAGGGCATTCAGGATGTCCTTGCGCCCGGCGATGAATTACCCGAACTGGATTATCAGGTCCCACTGCTGGATGTGCCCGGTATCCTGGCGGTGACGGCGGAGACGATTATTCTGTCAGGCGGTTATATATCCGTACCGGAAAGCGGGATTACAGCCCCCGCCCTGAAAGAGGCCGGGCAAGACAATCTCAAGGTGGGACTGGTCTGGGCTGGAAACCCGGACAACAAAACCGATTACAAACGGTCGCTACCGGTGGCAGAATTGCGGAACTTGCTGGATCTGCCGGGGGTGACGTTTTTCAGCCTCCAGGCAGGCCCCGCGCAACAGCAGCTGGCGGATATGCCGGAAGCTCTGCGCCCGGTTGATCTGCTGGATCCGCCCAAGTCCCTTGGTGACGTTGCATCAGACCTTGCCGAGCTTGATCTGCTGATTACCGTCGATACCGCACTGGCCCATCTGGCCGGGGCGATGGGGGTGCCGGTTTGGACGCTGGTCAGTCTCGTGCCGGACTGGCGATGGCAATTGCAGCGTGATGACACGCCCTGGTATCAAAGCATGCGTCTTTTCAGGCAGCCGGCAATCGGTGACTGGCAGCAGGTGGTTGTCGATCTCAGATCAGCGCTTACATCGTTTCGCTGAGCCGGGCCACCGTGTCGTGGGACTTGGCTCGCATGTCTTTCAGAACCGACAGAATTTCTTCCCTGATGATTTCCTCGAAGTCGAGCTCAGCCTCTTCGTTCATCAGGCGGTTCCCGTAAAAGACCACGGCCAGCAGGATCATCTGCAATGTGCCGCGAACCCAGGTGGCAATGCCGCGTTCCGTCGGTGTTTTCGAAAAGAACAGGATTTTGTTGAGGTCGGTGAGATAGGTTTTATCCAGCAGAAACGCGGCGTTTGAAAATATGTCCTCAATCTCATCGAACATATTGTCGAGCTTCGTTTCCATATCATCCCGGTCCCAGAACCCTTCAAAAGTCTCTCGGTTCATGGCAGGGCTGTTGGCATAGGTTTCACGGACGAAATCCATCTTGAAACCGGGTGAGTCCTGTGCCGGCAGATCCAGGGATTTGGAGAATTTGGCAATGGCGCCGTTCAGGAATGCGCCATCGCTGCAGTTATAAAAACGCCGCCCGGTGCGGTTCTGGGATATCGCCATTTCAACACTGGATTTGACCCAGTTTAACCCCGAACTGGTATAGGTCGTGCCGCCGAAATTGGCAGGTACGGGAATGCAGAAATCATTGTCCGGCAAAACCGCATCATCCTCGAAGTGATAGGAGTTCTTGGCATGGTGCTGGTCCGCGTCCCAGGTTCCCATGTCACAGCCGAAAAAATAGAAATCCCTGAAGCCGAGGTCCAGTGCGAATCCGAAGCTGGAATTCACGACCGATGGATCATGAAAGGGGATCGTATTCTTGGGGTTGTCGGAAAACAGACCATATGGCGTCAAGGCAGGCCGGAAGTGGAAGATGATGCGATCGAAATACTCGACGATTTCCGGCTCGACCGTGGTCGACGTGACAAGACAGATATTGGTGATGTCGTGATGCTTTGCGACATGGCTCATGATCGGCAGGATGCCCTCGTTCTCCACTTCGAGCTGAAAATCGGGCGTAACCCCTGATTGCAGCAGTGGGCCGAGGGCGGAGCCGCTGGAAATGACAATCGCTTTGTCCGCGAGTGCGCGGATGTATTCAAGATCGGAATCCAGGGATGGACCGCAGCCGACGATAAAGCATGGATAGGGGATGTTCCCGTCATCCTGGCGGGTGTAGATATGGGCTTTTCCGTCCTTCAGGATATTGAAGGTGTTTTCCAGCATCTTGGTTTCGTCGCTGTAAAACCCCAGCCCGGCCAGGAACAGACTGCCCTGCTTGTCCACTTCGCGCAGAATTTCGGTGAACATGGCGTTGTTGTAATGCTTGAACATGATCATGCCGTCGATACCGGGCGTGTTCATGAAACGCACATGCGCTTTGATGTTGTTGAAGTGCGATACGGCATTGTCACCGAACTGGAAATGCACCATGCCGCCTTTTTCGACTTTCTCGTCCATCAGCTTTTCCCAGTCGAAAAGCTCAAGCGAGTGGTAAAGGTTCTCGATATTCAGATCGATCACGAACATCACTGTGGCATCGCTGAACGCGTCGATTTTCGGGATATGGCCGCCAAGACCGACGCCGAGAACCGTCACAAAAAACGTCTTGAGATCGGGAATACGCTGTGAAAACTCGGCTTTTGCCTCGACCGTGGCGCGCTTCAAAAGATTGGTCAAAAACGTCTCGCCGTAGGCATCCAAATCCGACGGCTGCGGGATCGCCAGACCGAACCGGTACGGTGCCTGCTTGAATGCTTCGACCTGTTTTTCGACGTAGTCATAATACGCGCCATCGTAGAATTTTTGGCCCTGAAACTCCACATCCGGCTGGCCATCCTCGTCATAGACCAGTTTCGTCGCCGGCATATGAGCTTCAAGCATGCGCGCCGTTGCAATGGAATGGTTTTTGAAGGCGGCCATATTTCGGGCGCGTAGAGCATCGCGCTCTTCCTGTGTGGCGGGGTAGGATATCGACATGAGTCTTGGCCAAATTCAGTGTCAGAGAGAGACGTTCAGTCTATACCAGTAAAGCTATTTCGTTAACATTAACAAGACCTTCACGGAGTAACGGTGAGGTGCAAAAAGTTAAAGAAAATATAGCTTTTTACAGTCATCAGAGCTATAATTCCTCCAGGCAAGAATGCCGTGATCTGGAGTTAGAAAAATGGCCGACACCTCGATAGGTGCCACCTTAGCTGCCGTCGCTCAGGCGAACGCTCGAACAAGTTTCGAGGTGCAGTTCAACAATCTGCAGAACACACTGATCAAACGCTTCAACAAAGAAGTGGATGTGATCAATGCAACTTCTACCAATGGCCATAAAATCGCGGCGCTCGAAAAGGAGTCGGCGAAGCTAGTCGATGCATTGCCTATCGTTGAGCAGTATCGGATCGGCAACCAGAACAACTATTCCCAGCTCGAAGTCATCCAGAGTGATCTATCGGATTTGCGGAATCTGATCAGCAACGACAACACCGTAACCGCCGACGAAGTCGAAGCTTTTGAAACCTTGCGCGACAAGATCGCGGACAGGGTGAACAACCTCTATCTTCTTGTGCACCCGGACATAACCGATGGCCAGCAGACGAAACGGCTGAAGGATGCATTGCCCGACTTTGCGTCACTGACTCCGGTTGTCGGTTCCCTTGATGTCGATAATGCAGGACTGACCGACAGTCTGGACACCTTCATCAATCATGCGGTCGTCACGGCGACTGTGACGTCGAACACGATTACCACGGCGCTGGATCAGGAATTCAAGATTCAGTCGGAATTTTCTGTGGTTGATGCGGACCTGCTTGAACTGACTTTCGAGGAAACTGAACGTCGCAGTAACGAGATCGAAAGCCTGAAAGTCGATTTGGGCAACACCCTGAGGGCGATTTCGCTTTCGTTCGAGATCAATTCCGAACTGGCAACGCAGTTGAACAGCAGTCTTTCGGAAAAGGCGCCGCCTGCCGGTTCGGTTCTGAACATGTTCACCTGACCGCGACAAGGGTCAGGAAAGATGAAGACCACCGACTATTCCAATAAGTTGTTTATTCGGCATTCATGAGCGTTCCCCAGCGCTTTCAGGAAGCCCTTCACCGTGCCGTCGGGCTTGAAAACGACGGCAAGATGTTTGAAGCCGAACAGCTTTACCGGCAGCTGACAAACCTCGCCAGAGCTCCCGACCTTGCCCATTATCAATATGCACAGTTTCTGCTGCGGCGCGGAGATTATAACGAGGCCTGGCCGCACTACATGAAACGGCTTGACGATGAAGTTTACCGGTCACGGTCGGCGGCGACGCTCACAAAGCCTTATCTGAAAACCATCAATCAGGAAGCGCTCAGGGATCAAACGGTTCTGGTGTACTGCGATCAGGGAATCGGTGACGCCATCATGTGCGCACGCTATGTCCCCCTGCTGGCCGAGTTGAGTGCCGGCGTGGTGCTGACCGTCTTTCACGGTTTCCGGGAGTTATTTTCGTCATTGGGCGACATCAGGAATGTCACCATCATTGAATTCGGCGAGAAGCTTCCGCCCTATGATGTGCATGCAGATATCCTGAGCCTGCCGGCAATTTTTGCTACGACACCAGAAAACATTCCCCCGGCTGACTGGATGAAAACGGCGGCTGAATGGCAGGCATTCTGGGCGGAACGTATACCGGCTGCAGACGGGCTGAATATCGGATTGGCCTGGCAGGGGAGTGCCATGCAAAGCCGTGATGAAGAGCGATCCGCAAAGCTGGCTTCGCTGCGCCCGTTGTTCGAAACAGCGCACCGCTATTACAGTCTTCAAGCTGGTCCGGGGATACAACAGGTTGCGGATTTACCTGAACCGGCCGTTCTGTGCAGGTTTGAAGAAATAGAAGCCGACATCGACATGCCGACGGCACAGATGGTCAAGTGCGCTGCTTTGATCAATCAACTGGACCTTGTGATAACAGTGGATACCGCGATTGGGCATCTTGCCGGCGCGCTCGGCAAGCCGGTCTGGATCCTGACCGTCAAGGTTCCTTATTGGGTTTACATGCTGGAAGGGGAGCGTACCCCCTGGTATCCGAGCGCCCGTCTGTTCCGCACCGAAGAGCGTTATAACTGGGATGGCGTCATCGCACGGATGGTCGAGCGGTTGCAGCAACCGGAGCCGTTGGCAGATCAGGCTAGTTCATAAATTCCGACAGTTCCCCAACCAACTGCCTGGTCTGGTTGTGCCACGATAGCCCCTGCATGAATGCAACCCCGGCCCGGGCCCTGCGGCGTGCTTCCTCGCGGTCGCTGTAAGCCTGTTCAAGGGCTTCGACGATTTCATCGATATCCGACTCATGCCAGATACCGCTCGGGTCCACGGACGCCGGGGAAGGCGTCTGATTCTGGAGTGGGTAGCAATTATCATCGGCGATGATGTCTTGGTGGCCGGAATTGGCGGAAAGAATGCAGGGAATGCCCGACGCCATTGTTTCCATGGCAACGAGATTGGTCCCACCTTCACAGCGATTGGCAAACAATGCCACATCGACTTCGGCAAAAATGGGCGGCAACAAGGCGTTCGGCACGGCGCCGACATCCCTGTGCGCATCTTCGGGGAGGCCCGCTTCCGCGATCCATTTGGATAGATTGAGACTGCCGTCGCTATTAACCTCGGGGGGAGACCGGAAATGCGGCGAGCGGGCCATATCCGCGACCGTTTCCGGCCAGGGGTTATGCCAGTTGCTGAGCAGCAGGGCATCGGGGTGGCGATCGTGAAAGCGTTTGAAGGCCATCAGAACAGTATCCTGCCCCTTGCGCAGTTCCAGTTTGCCGCCTGAGAAAATCACGAAACGGTCCCCGAAGGTGTTGGTTTTCGTGCGCGGTTTGAAGCGATCCAGATCGACACCCTGTGAGACGAAAGCGCAACTCTCGAAGCCGTGTGACCTGATCAGATCACGATTCCAGCTGGACCCGGCAATAATCTTGTCGTAAAGCCGCGCCCGCTTGAGCGCCGCATCGTCAAGCTCGCCGTTCTCAAAGAAAATGAATCCGACGTTGATGTCGCCCTGAACCTGGTCGGAGATCGGTGAGCGCATGAACGCATTGCCGAGACTGTGCAACAGCACGGTGTCCGGTAACCGAATAACGTCCGCCGATTGTTCGATCCGCGCCATCACGTCCGGCTGTTCCTTCAGGTACGGCCCCAGCAACCGGTTGATTCTGGGTGTCGGTGAAGCGATGAAAGGCGGGGGAATTATGAGCGGGGGAACTGGTCCGTGGCGGGCCAGTTCAAGGGACAGATTGAGTCCGAAAACCCCCCAGCCATGCAGATCGGTGATCTGCCATGTGATGCCGATACGCTGTATACTCATGGTTCGATACTCTCAGACGCATAACCCCAGCGGCAAATGATTTGCGAAAAAACTTTTCAATTCACACCCCGGCATGTCCTATCGTGCAACCATGACCGCTGAAAAGACAGATATCGACGCCTTGCTTCTTGATGCCATCAGGCTTCACAGCGCCGGGGCAGTCGGGAGAGCGGAGGAACTTTACCGCGCCGTTCTGAAGCAGCAACGCAATCATCCGGATGCCCTGCATATGCTGGGTGTTATCGCTTTCCAGCGTGGCGATGCGCAGGCGGGTATTCGCATGATTGAACGATCATTGGCGGTGCGGCCCGACTTTGCCGATGCGCAGAACAATCTGGCCGGCATGTATCTGCATACGGGGAAAGCAGACAAGGCGCAGGCGCTGGCCGAGCGGGCTATCATGAACCAGCCGGATTTTCCGGCTGCCTACAGAACGAGGGCAACGGCGCAACTCCGTCAGCGTGATTTCGAGGGTGCGGCTGACAGCTTCGCACGGATGTCGGCGATGGACCCTGGGAACACATCCTTCCTCGATGAATGGGCGGTAGCGCTACTCAATACAGGCCGCTACCCGGAAGCCGAGGCGATGTTTGCGCGGGTGCTGGAAATCAATCCCGGCAATGTCGATGCGCGTTGCTACATGGCGCAGGCGATAAAGCGTCAGGGCCGGTTTGACGAAGCTCTTACCCATCTCAACGAGTTGCTGGCCGGTGATCCTGCGTATGTGCCGGCACTGGTGCATGCCGGGGATGCCCTGCAGGCGCTTGATGACATCGATGCTGCGATTGCGCGGTTCCGCGAGGCGATCCGAATCCAGCCCGATCATGCGGAGGCTCATTTCAATCTGGGGGTATCGCTACTGACGCTCGGGCGCTTTGATGAGGGGTGGACGGAGTATAGCTGGCGGTTCCGGATGGAAGCCTACGCGGCCTTCAAGCCACCGGCGGATGCGCCGCTGTGGAATGGCGAGCCGCTGGACGGTAAGTCGATCCTGATATTCGCAGAGCAGGGACTGGGCGACACCATCCAGTTCGCGCGGTATGCCGGGCTGCTCAAAGCCGAGGGGGCGACGGTCCACGCGCAGTGCGCCGCCGGCATCGCCGAGCTGATCGGCAGCATCGAAGGTATCACGGATATGTATACCTTCGAGCAGGCCGCGCCGGAGGTCGATTTTCAGATATCAATGATGGAACTGCCCCGGGTTTTCAAAACCGATGCCGGATCGGTGCCTAATCCCGGGGGTTACCTGCGTCCGCGCAGGGATAAGATCCTGATCGACGAACGGCCGGCCGTCGGGCTCGTCTGGCAAGGCAACACGGAACACACCAACGATGCCTATCGCAGTGTGCCGCTGACATGGTTCGAGCGTATAGCCGCCCGTAACGACATTCAGTGCTACAGCCTGCAGGTGGGTGACGCAGCAGGGCAGATATCAGCGCTGGGGTGGCAGGACAACATCCACGACCTGTCACCGCAATTGAATAGCTTCTCAGACACGGCAGATGCCATCTCGAAGCTTGATCTGGTGATCAGTGTCGATACGTCGGTTGCGCATCTCACCGGGGCGCTCGGCGTCCCGATATGGGTCTTGCTGGCGCATCTTTCGGACTGGCGCTGGGGTAGGTCATCCGATGTCAGTTGCTGGTATGCGTCGATGCGGTTGTTTCGCCAGAACCGGTTAGGTGCGTGGGATGATGTCTTCAAAAAACTGGAGCAAGAACTGGACAGCCGCAGATGGGATATCGCCCGCTGAGTTGCGGTTGACGTTTATGCATTTAAATATTGCTGCATTCCCGATATTCTGGGATTTGAACGCTTCGTAGAAAAGGAAGTACGAGAATGCCCCTTAAATTGGACTTTAAATCCGGCGACAAGTTGGTGATCAACGGTGCCGTGGTCGAGAACATCGGTCACAATGCCAGTCTGCTCATCCATAATGAAGCTGCCATTCTTCGGGAGAAAGAAATTCTGTCCGAGGCTGAAACAGCCACGCCGGCGGCGCGTGTCTATTTTGCCCTGCAGTGCGCGTATATCTTTACCGACAAGAAAGATCATTACCTGTCACTGTTTCGGCAGTTCCTCGAAGATTACGTCACGGCAGCCCCCAGTGCCGGGGAAATCGCCGATCAGATTTTTGCAGCCGTCGATGAGGGCAGGATATACAAAGGTCTTAAACTGACCCAAAAGCTTATCGGTCACGAAATCAAAACGTTTGAAGGCTTTCACCAGAGCCTTGCAGCCTTCGAAGAAGATACCGGAGAAGAATCCGAATTGGCCGCTGAGGGCATTGGAGCGGACAAAGAATAACGGTCTTATCCGTTTGACGTCTCTTTGACTTTCTTCAGGGCCTGCTGAAGGGCCTCCAGCATTTTTACGGTGTAACCACGTGTGTTCATCAGTTTCGATGCACGTGTTTCGTCGCGCAAAGCGGCGCGGACGTCCGCCAGGGCATCCAAATCGGCAGCGAGGCCGGTGGCAATTCCCACGGCATCGTCGATGTCTTCGCCGACCCAGTCCTGTTTCCCGGCCGAGGTCAGTATACTAGCTCCGATGACGCCGCTGCGCCGTGCGCCCTTGAGGGTCACGACAGGGACACCCATCCACAGTGCATGGCACAGAACCTGCCTCCCGCTGACGGGACTACTGTCCAGATAGATGTCGACCTTGTTGAAGAATTCCTTTTCCGGTCCTTCGAGCGCCAGAGATTCAAGAAAATCGATGCGCTCGCCGACACCTGCGGCGTCAAAAAGTCCGCGAACCGTCTGGCGCATGTAAGTTGGTATGTTTTCGACGCATCCGATCAGAAGCCGCGAACCCTCGACAGATTTAAGGACGGTGCTCCAATACGAGATGGCTGCGGGTGAGAACGTCTGCGGCGCGTATTGCGTTCCGAATGTGACGAAACCGTTTTTCTGCACGGGCAGCGGTTGCACATTTCCCATCAGGGCAGGCGGCTTGATGGCGATAAGCCCGCCTTCGGTGACGACAATTTCCTGGCCGTCGGCGATGTTCCTGCGGTCCGTTTCCAGGGTTGCCGCATCGGCGACGATGACGTTGGTGCCGGGGCAGCCGAAACCATATGGCTCACATAATATGTTGGAAACCACAGGCGCGGGACCCGAAGCGAAGACGGCTGCACGGTTGTTGATAGAAAAGCCGCAGAGGTCGAGAAGGATGTCGGTTCTCTGGCGGGACAGGATCAACGCCAGGACTTCATCGTCCATGTCGACGATACGCCGCCAGTTCGGTGATTTGCTTCTGAAATCCTGGAAGCCCGAATCCCCGGTCGGTGATTGCTGATAAACCGTCAGATCGAAGGCCTTCTGATCCATGTTTTCAATCAGCGGCATCAGGAATGCATATTGATCGCCGACCCTGAGATCGTTGCTGAGGATGCCAATGGCAACGGGCCCGTCGGGATTTCGTTTGCCGCGTGCGGGCGGCGGTGTGCAGTTTTCTGCAGATTTGTCGGCAAGCTGTTTCAGTCGCAGGACGGCATCATCATAGATGGCCGTCAGATCACCATCGAAGTATCTGGCGACTTCCAGCACCTGCATCGTGATATCGATTGATTCTGGCGCAAGGTCCATGGCTTCGCAGCACAGTTCGGCGGCAGCGTCAAAATCGGCAAGCATGCTTTTCGCGACTGCAGACAGCGCGGTGATTTCTGCGTTTCCGGTCTCGGACTGCGGGTGTTTTGCGAACTCTTCTAGGGCCTGGCCGGGGTCGGCGACATGCAATAGCGCATGACCAAGCATCCTCCGGGCACCATGGTTGTCGGGGTTAAGTGTCAATTCGGCGCGAAATTCACTGACGGCGTCAGTGAATCTTCGGCCGTTGAACATGTAGTGGCCATCCAGATAATGCCGTGACGGCGCCGCCTGGCTGAGAGCCTGAAAGAAACTCGAAAAATCAGGTGGCAGCAAATCGGGAATGTCGGGGTGCGGTGACAGCGTCGTTGCCAGCTTCGCAAAATACAGACCGTCATTGACGTTGCCGGATATCGTTTTCAGGACTGCCAGACTGTCCACGATTTCCTGATTGTCCGGATCCAGTGCGTGTGCCTGTTCGCACAGTTCGATCGCTTGACCGGTCGCATTCTGCCGATAGCTGCAAACGGCCGTCAGCAGAAGCAGTTCAGGTTTGTCTTGGTATTTGGGCAGGTTTTCGGAAATAACTTCAATGGCACCGGCCACGTCACCCGCATTCTGAAGATCAATGATCTTCTGAAGCGTATCCAGGTAAATCTCGTATTCGCGATCTTCAGTCATCGGCAACTTGAAGGTATAGTTGAGAAGATGGACAGATTACCGCTGTTGGAAATGAATGCCCAGTCTGCAGGGCCCGCCCATGCAATTTTACGAAATATACCTTGGAAACCGGCACCAGATCAGGCTTCGGTATCAATCTTGGCCTGAGGTTGTTCCGGTTCCTGCGCCGGGGCGGGTTCTGCGGCCTTCGCATCTCTTTCAGGAAGATTCATGAGACCGGCAGCTATATTGCGGTTGATATCAATCAGCGGCACCATGATTTCCGGCGTCGGGCCGGCGAGAATTTTGACGGTCTGTTTGTCGACGAACTGACAAAGTGTAAGCATATTGACGCGAATTTCATCCGGCACCTGGCAATTTTCATCCAGAAGCTCGGCTTGAAAGATCGTCCATAAACGCCAATTCAGGCGCAGGGCCGTCTTCATATTTTCCTTGGTTTCTTTATCTTCAGGGTTGCCACTGACGATCGCGCCGGCCATCCGGTTTGCTGCTTCAAGCAGCGCCCATGCTTCCGTCTGGGCAGGCTGGCCTCCCGCTGGGACACGCTCGTAGCTCTTTACTTTGCTCTGTTGGGAACTCATTGCATAACCATCCATTAGTGCAGACCCTTTGCTATCATAACAGTTTTCGTTGTGGGGAACAGGACAAACTCGCTCAATCCGGAACGTTTATGAACCTAATTTCTTATTTGGTTATAGAAAGTTAGTGAGACTCAACTGTCTGATCCGGGCGAATGTCTGGTATGAGGCTTCAAGCGCCCGTGAATCGTCCAGCAGGCGGGTGATCGCTTCGAGCGGATTGATGTTCTCGATATCGGCGACCGATGTATCAAGAAATCCTATGAAATCAGTGTGCAGGGTGTTCTGGGTGTTCAGAAGCACCTGATTGAAACCGATATCTTGCTGTACCTGTTCGATGCTGCCCTCAAGCTCGGTGCCGAACGGGGGGGTGCCGCTGACGGTGAATTCAAGTGAGGCTTCAATCAGGTATTTGGCCTGGCCGATACGATCCGGGTTTTCATCCAGTCCACCGGAAGTCCCATATGTGCCCTGCAAGATAAGCATCATGCCGCGGATCGCTTTTTCGAAAGCGGGATCAATCGCAGTGAGATCGTTCTCGTAACTTCTGAGGTCGCTGACCCGGTGGGTCGTTGAAACACTGTCACCTGAATAGTAGGGGTTCGCTGCAATTGTACCCGACGCGGCAAAGGACTGAATCCGTGCCCCGTTATTGTCGGTTTCATTGACGGTGATGTCTTCGGCAACGGTGATGGACGACCCGTTGGCAGCGATCGACGCGATGGTGAAGACCCCGTTGTTTGTCGTAACCCCACTGACGGTGATCTGTTGACCGACCTTCAGAGCAGAAAACGATCCGGCGACGGCGGTCCCGCCGGAATCCTGTATTTCTATGGTTTCCGTCGCGGCATTGAAATTGATCTGGGTACCAACCGTATAGGCAAAGCTGTTGGATCCGCTAAACGTCGAGTTGAAGTCGGTTTCGTTTGTCACCGTTTCATCGACGGTAATGGTTGAGCCGTCCGCGGAAATCGCATTGATGGTGAACGTCGTGTTGTTCGATCCGGTATTGGCGACAGTCACGGTATCGCCGACAGCAAGCCCGTTGAACACGTCCGGCACGTTGCCGCCGCCGCCGTTGGTCTGGACGGTGATGGTATCGTCGTTGGTGCCGCCATTCGCCGTGAAGACGACTTGGGTGCCCATATATGAATCGAAGAAAGTGTTCCCGGCACCGAGCCCTTCATTCGTCAGCTTGTTCGACTGGACAGTGATGTTCGTGCCGTCGTTGCTGGCGACCGTATAGGTGCCGTTGTTGAGCGTTGATCCGGCAACGGTGATCCGCGCCCCGACAGGAATACCGGTCAGTCCGCCGGCGACATCTGCGGTCAGGGTATTTGTCGCCCGCGTGAAGCTCAGTCCGCCATAGCCGCCGCCCTGAAGGGTGATTTCATTGGCATCGTTATTCGGGTCCCGGTATGTGATCGACGTATTGGCGACGTTCGCCTCGTCGGTCAGCATGGTGGTGACGATTTCGATCGTACGGCCGCTGTTGGTGACGCTGGCGACAGTGTAGGTCCCGTTGTTGGAGGCGGTATCGGTAACCTCGATCGTCGCACCGGCTGTCAGGTTTGAGAACAGGGCCGATGACGCCGTAATCGAGCTGTTGCCGCCGGTTGTCGTTACACCATCCGCATCCTGTGCAAAGACGAGGAAGTTCGATGGATTGACGAACTGGCTGGTCAGGTTGTTTTCATCGGAACTGAAGGTAAAATTCTCAAGAACCGCATTCCGCGTTGTCGGCACCTTGACGTTATAGCCGTCATATTTCGACTGAAATCCGGAGATCGAGGTAATGCCGAGTTCGACAGGCTCATTCTGGACCCGGCTGCCGGAAAAGATGAAGCGGCCGGCAACGTCTGTGTTGAGAAGGTTCTGCATGCTCAACAGCCCACGGTAAGCGGCGGCCTGGATTTCCTCGACCTTTTCCTCGTTCTTGACGTTGGAGGTCGAATAATTGTTCAGGGCCAGCTGAAACTCGCGCACCACATCACGGGCACCTTCGACGACGGTGCTCTGGATGTTGAGCCGGACTTCTTCCTGATTGTTGTTGTCAATGAACCTTTCCAACTGCTTCTTGGTGTTTTCAAGGTTAACCAGCCGTTGCGAATTGACCGAAATTCCCAGGTAGTCCTGGGATCTTTTTTCGGTGCTGACCTGCGCCTCAAGATCGAATAGCCGATCCTGAGTCCGCAGCATGCGGTTGATCAACGTAATATTGGAGGCATAGCTGGATATACGACTCATGATCTCATCTCCGGCTTACAGGACACGCTCAAGCGCGTCGAACATGCGTTGAATGGTTGTGATGATCCGCGCCGATGCGCCGAACGCCTGTTCAAATACGATCAGGTTTGCCATCTCTTCGTCAAGGTTAACGCCACGCTCAGACTCGAATTGCAGTTCGAGGGATTCCGTCAGGGACAGTTGTGCCTCGGCGTTCCGTTCGTGGGTGCTGGCCAGCGAAGCATTTGTCGAAACGATAGCCGCAGCCCGCTCGGCAAAGGAAACGCTGACGTTGGGCAGTCCCCCCGACACGCCGAAAGTGGTGGTGCCGTTCATGACATTCGCCATGGCCTCGGCGATGGTTTCATCAGCGACGCTCATCAGATATTCACCGGCGACGCCGAGGGTGGAATCCCATTGCGGCGCGCCGACGGACATTTTCGATGGTGTGGTCAGGATATCAGACCGGATGCCGATCGTGCCGGCGCTTCGCACATCGGCGACTTTGACACCGGTATCCGTCAGAAAGGTGTTCCCGGCTGCCTGCGTGATCTGCATGCTGGTGCCGTTCTTATGCGAGAAACGAAGGCGAACGCCGGACCCGTCGGGGACAACGGCAGCAACGATCTTCTGGCTGAGCGTGGTGTCATTGGAAATCTGGGTGACAAGATCGTTAAGACTGGTTCCGGCGGCAATCGTCAGGGTCCCGATGGCGCCTGCTGAATCACGGAATGTCAGTGTCTGCGTTGAATTCGGGGAGACATAGGTGCTGGACAGCACGCCTGATTCCCAGACGTTGTCTGCCAGGTTGTCGACGAAAAAGTCATTCAATCCGAAGAAATTGGAAAACCCTGAGACGGTCTCGTCGATGGTGCCGTCTCCGTTGGAATCATAGGCGATCTCTGCATCGGCCTGTGTCGAGCCGTTTGCCGTCGCCGTTTCATCGCGGAAGGCAAGGTTGAGGGTTGTCGTATTCAGGGCGATATCAAACTGCCCGGACGTTGTTGAAACGGTCGCGTTAGCGGCACCATTATTCCGGAGCCAGCTTTGCATGGTCGCGGCAATGTCGGATATGTGCCAGTCGTTTCCCGTGCCGCGTGCCGAGAAACCGGCACCGGTCATGATGGTGTTCAGTGTCGTTACCTTGCTTTGATCGCCGGTTGAATCAAAAAGCATGATGGACACGTCATCAACAGATCCGGTCGGATCGAGTTTGATCAACTGGGTTGTCGGTTCGGTAAAGTTGCGAGTGCCGTTGTATTCCTGAGTGCCCGGGAAGGATACCCCGCGGTTATGCACCTGATTGATGCTGTCGCGGAGACGGGCGGCAAGTTCATCCAACTGGCTCTGCAGGTTCGGCAGGACGGTGTCGCGGATATCGATCAGACCCTTTGCCTGGCCGTCGCGGATATCGCTGGTGGCATCGTTTGCCGGGTTTTCCGACGAGCCGATGAAGAAGCCGCCGAAGTCGCCTTCGGCATGGGTCGTCGTCGGTGTCACGGCAGCGGCCGGGCTGTGCGAAATTTCCGGCGGCACGGTATCGACGAGAGTTCGGCCATTCGACGTAAAGACGACAAGATCACCGTCTGAGCGCGAGAAATACCGGATATCGATCAGTTCGGCGAGACGCGACACCTTGATGTCGCGTTGATCCTTGAGGTCCGAAGTTTCACGGTTCACCGAGCCCGATGCGATGATATCGTCGTTCAACGTGTCGATTTCACCGACCAGGGAATTAATTTCGATCGCTATTTCGTTCAGTTTCTGGTCAGCCTGAAGGCGCAGATCCTGAATGGCGATGGACATCTGTTGAAGTTGCTCAGTCACGTCTTCGGCACGGCGTACGACTTCGGTGTGTTCCAGGGCGTTGTTGGGTGAAACCACCAGGGACTCGATCGCATTGACCATGTCGCTGATGGTGTGACTCAGCGAGGTGTTGGCCTCGGGAGTGCCGAACAAATCCTGCAACCGGTCCCAGAACGTATTCTGAGACGACAGAGCGTTCAGTTCGGAGCTTTCCAGACGAAAGCTTTTCAACAGCCCTTCGTCGACGGAGCGCATGATTTCGGAGATGTTGACGCCAGAGCCGGCCCCGACCAGGGCGGAGTTTTCAAACGTGACGGATTTTCGCGAATACCCTTCGGTGTTCACGTTCGAGATGTTTCTCGATGTCACGTCCAGTGCCTGCTGGTTGGCCAGCAGGCCGCTTTGAGCGGTTCGGAGAGCGAGCGTTAGCGTACCCATATCTTATCGCCTTTCGTGGCGTTATAACTGCGTTCTACAGAGTTTCATTCAGCGACAGGGACATGTTGCCGCCCTTGTGCGGTGCGCCGGCCGTCTGGCCCTTGGCTGAATAGGCGCCACTTTTCGGGGCGGCTTCCTTGACCGCTTCCGCGACTAGATCGACAATCCGTTTGCTGACCGTCATCGCAACTTCGAGAAGGCGTGCGTTCTGCGCCATCAGTCTGTCGACTTTTTGGGCCAGTTCCATGAGGTGGGCGCGGTCTTCTTCGGAGGCGCCATCCAGCACATCCGGATTTTCCTCCAGCCCCATGATCCGTGCCTGGTAAACCCGGGCGATGGTTTCCTTTTCATCGAGGATCAAGGTCAGTTCACTGTGACGGCGCTCACGGAGAATTTCATTCTCCCGTTCGAGGACACTAATCAACCGCGTCGTGACGTTTACGAGGTCGGTCATTCTCTTGGCGACATCCATCACTTTCCCTCCTGCATTTTAATCATTTCCCGCATGATCGAGTCTGCGAGCCCGATGCCGCCGGCCTTGGCAATCGCCTTGCCGTATTCATCGACCTGCATGTCTCGATAAATCTTTTCACCCGCACCGCCACCGAAAGGGGCGGCCGCTTCGATGCTGCTGAACATCGGGCGGAGCATTTCGGCAAGGAACACGGACTCGAACTCTTCGGCCGTTTCCTTGATGCGCTGCATGTTCATCGCATTAACGCCGCTAGGCTTCGCGACCTGGGCATAACGAGCAGCACTCATCTGCATGCCGATATCGGGGGTCTGGAGACTGCTCATCACATCACCTCGATTTCGGCCTGAAGGGCGCCGGCGGTCTTGATCGCCTGCAGGATCGTGATCATGTCGCGCGGACCGATACCGAGAGAATTGAGCCCGTTGACAAGTTCCTGAAGACTGACACCGGGTTGCAGCACGGTCAGGCGTTTATCGCCGCCTTCGTCGACTTCGATGTTGGTGCGGTCTACGGTGGTCGTTTCACCGACCTCGGCGAACGGACCGGGCTGTGAAACCTGCGGCGTTTCCGTGATGCGGATGGTCAGTGAACCCTGGGCAATGGCAACCGTCGAGATCCGGACGTTCTCGCCCATCACGATGGTGCCGGTCTGCTCGTCGATCACGACCCGGGCCAGCTGGTCCGGTTCGACGCGAAGCTGCTCGATATCGGTCAGCAGGTTAACCACGTTGTCGCGGTAGCTGTCCGGCACGGTAACATGAATGGTGGTGGGGTCGCTGGGAACGGCGGCAGAGGTGCCGAGGAAGGCATTGACGGCCTGTGCAACACGTCGCGCCGTGGTGAAATCCGGGTTACGAAGGGTCAGCTTGACTTTGGTCATGCCGGCCAGGTTGAATTTGATTTCACGTTCAACGATGGCCCCGTTGGCGATCCGGCCCGAGGTCGGTACGCCCTTGACCACCGTTTCCGCATCTCCCTGGGTCTGAAAGCCGCCAACGGCGACCTGGCCCTGGGCAACAGCGTAAACTTCGCCGTCGGCACCGAGCAGCGGGGTCACCAGAAGCGTGCCGCCCAGAAGGCTGGATGAATCGCCGAGGGCGCTGACGGTGATGTCGATGCGTGAACCCTGGCGGGAAAACGGCGGCAGATTTGCGGTGATCATGACGGCGGCGACGTTGTCGGAATCTAGCCCGGCATCCGTCGGCTTGACGCCGAGACGATTCAGCATCGCCTGCAGGCTCTGCTTGGTAAAGTGGCCGTCAGCAAGCGTATCACCGGTCCCGTTAAGACCGACCACAAGCCCGTATCCGACGAGTTGGTTGTCCCGGACCCCTTCGAAATCGATGATGTCCTTGATCCGCGAAGCGGCCGCAGCCGGCATTGCGGTCTGAACAAGCACCGCCATTGCAAGCGTACAGCGGAGAAGCGTGCTGTTAAGGCCTTTCAGGAAGCGGTTTTGCGAGGTTTTCATCGTCGTTTTTCCCGTTTTCGTCTTCTGCCGTCTTTTCGGCTGTCTCGATTGCCCATGTATATGCGAATAGCGTGCCAGAATTCACAACTGCAAAAACGTTTAATATCAGTGCTTTGTGCTACTTTCTGCCAGGACTGATAGGTTGTTTATGCCGTTCCGGCCCTGGCTGGGTAACTTTTGCCGGTCGGGCCGATTGATCCATGCCAGGGCTGAGTATAGACGTAAAAAAGCCCCGGTTTCTGTGCCTTTTCGCACAGCCGGGGCTTTCGCTCGGTTCAGATGAACTGGGGTCAGGCCTTCAGATCACGGGCGACGGTTGTCATCTCGTCGATGGTTTTGAAGGTCGTCGCGTTCATGTTGTAGGCATTCTGTGTCTGGATCATGCGCGAAAATTCTGCCGCGATGTCGACGTTGGAAATCTCGATGGCGGATCCGACGAATTCAGCTTTCGATGACTGATCGGCGAAAAATGCAATGGGCTCACCGGACTCGGTCGTCTGCTTGAAAATCATGCCGTTGGCGGTATCAAGGCCGTTAGGATTGGCAAAATCGTAGAGTGGAACCTGATAAATCGTACGTTGTGTGCCGTCACTGAACGTGCCGATGACGTGCCCGGCATTATCAAAGGAGAGGGCGGTGATATCAGCGAGCCCAAGGCCGTTCTGCGACGAGCGATACGGGGTGAAGTCGCCCGCGAACTGGGTCATCGTGCTGATATCGATGGTGAATGAAGACGTCGCCCCATCGTCCCATGTCGCAGCGAAGGTCAGTTCGCCGGCGGAATTCAACTGGCCGGTGCTGGAGAACGTCATCGGCGTGGAAAGCGCGGCGGCCGAGGTGGCGCTCACGGTGGTCAGACCGGTCGATTCCGTTGCGACGGCTTGCTCCAGAACCAGGGTTGAGCCGTTGTTGGTGATGTTCGAGATCGTAAACGTACCGTTGTTCAGGCCTGTGTTGGCAAACGTGATCTGGTCGCCGACGACATAGCTGGAAAATGCGTCGCTGACACCGTTGCCGGTGGCTGTATCCTGGACCTGAACCGATGAAGTCCCCGCGGTAAAAACGAACTCTGAATCGTAAGCGAGACCGGTGTTGGCAGCCGTGCCGGCACTGAGTGCGGCGGTAGAGGTCGGGGACAGGGACGATGTCGTCAAATTGTCGGCCCGCACGTTGATGCGCCACTGGTTATCAGCCAGCATGGGCACGAAATCGAAGTTAATGTTCCGGGCCGCGGAGTTGGAATCATAGGTCGTCAGGGTGAAGGTTTCAGAGGTATCGCCGAAATTGGCCGTTGACGGCAGATTGAATTCAAGCGACGCCTCAGTGGTCGGTTGTCCCTGTGAAATAAACGCATACTGATCGACACGCATCGGCGCGGCAGCGCTGGATGTAAAGCTGCCATCAGCGTTCATCGGCGAGCCGAGAACGAAATAGCCGTTCTTGTCGACAAGGTATCCGTTCGCAACCGTGATATCACTGCCGTCATCGGCGGTGACGGTGCTGGTTTGTCCATCCACCGTATTGATGCCGAATGATCCGTCACGGGTGAAATAGATATCGGTGCTGCCGGTCAGAGTCGGCTGCACGGCAAAGAAGCCCTTGCCGACGATGGCGAGATCAAGACTGTTGTTGGTCTGGGTGACCAGCCCCTGGACGTCATTCGTGGCGCGGGCATAGGGCTTGACGCCGCCGATGTCGCTTTGCTGGTACATGCGGCCGCTGAGGATGGTTTCAAATTCGGTATCGGTGCGCTTGAAACCACCCGTATTCACATTGGCGATGTTGTAGCCGATGGTGTTCAGCCGGTGCGACTGGGATTTCATGCCCAGAATAGATGACTGGAATAGACCGTATCCGCTCATGGAACCGCTCACTTTATTTCTATGACTGGCATACGCCAGACGGCGTACGCACGTATCCTTGCCATATCTTAAGCAAACGTGATGCCAGTTCTGCTCAACTGTTAGATTATTGAAATTATTGGTTTATTTGTGGGATTTGTGGGGGCAGGCGGGATTCAGGCCGCGTCATGTGCAAAGTTACCCGGCAAACTTTACCGGGCCTGACCTGATTGCGTTCAGCCAGACTTGAAAATATGCACCTGACGCAGGTTGACGGCGGCACGGACCTGCGAGCCGGCCCCCGGTAGAAACACACCCGGAATCCGGGTCTCGATGCTCCTGCCATCTGCGAGCTTGAGGACAACGAACGAGGACCGTCCAAGGGGGCGGGCGGTCACGACCTCGAGCGTGCCCTGCAGGATCATCAGATTGTCCGGATCGCCAGGCATGGACTTTGGTGTTTCGTTTTCGAAAGAAAGCCGGAAGCCCTCGGGACGGATCATGATGTCGACCTGCGCACCGTCGGCGAGATCCGGGGCATCGAAGCTGCCAATCGGTGTTTCAGCCTTGCTGTTTTTCACGGTCCCGTTAAACCGGTTTACCGGGCCGAAGAATTCGGCAACGAAGGGGTCTGCGGGCTGGAAGTAAAGATCGACCGGCGAGCCGTCCTGTACGACCCGTCCTTCGTTCATGACAAGGATGCGGTCTGCCATGAACATCGCTTCTTCGGGGTCGTGGGTCACCATCAGGGTGGCGACACCGGATTTCTTGACGAGTTCGAGCGTGTCGGCGCGGATCTGTGCCCGTCGAGTCACATCAAGGCCGGAAAAGGGTTCGTCGAGAAGCAGTATCTGCGGCCCTGGCGCGAGTGCACGAATAAGGGCGACCCGCTGTTGCTGCCCGCCGGATAGCGTGTGCGGGTAGGCGTCGGCGTATGCCGTCAGGCCCATGGTCGCAAGGGCTTCATCAATCCATTGGGACCGCCGGCCGCCTTTGACCGGATCCAGTCCGAAGGCGATGTTGTCGCGGACGTTGAGATGCGGGAACAGGGCGTAATCCTGAAACATCAGCCCGACGCCGCGTTGTTCCGGTGGCATCTGGTGACGGTCTTTTCCATCCGCAACAACGGTGCCGTTGATTTCAACCTGCCCGGTCTGCAGCGTCTCAAGTCCGGCGGCAAGGCGCAGCAGGGTGGTCTTGCCGCAGCCGCTCGGCCCCAGCAGGCAGACGAGCTCACCCGGCGCGGCAAACACGGAAACCTCGGACAGCACCTTATGGCTGCCGAAAGCATGGGATATGGCACTGAGGTGCAGGCCGCTCATGTCGTCTCCGTTCCTGGCGTCCTGTCTATCGAGATCCGGGACGGGATCTGGCGATGGTGACGCTCAACAGGATCACCGGGATAATCCCCGCACCGACAATGGTCAACGCGCCGAGTGCGGATTCTTCCAATAATTCGTCGGACGCATACTGGAAGACGAAGGTGGCGAGGGTGTCGAAGTTGAAGGGCCGGAGGATCATGGTCAGGGGCAGTTCCTTCATGCAATCGACAAAAACCAGTATTGCCGCGGTCAGCAGACTGCCCCGCATCAGGGGGAAATGAACCCGTTGCAGGGCACCGGCCGGAGTGGCACCCAACGTGCGTGCAGCCCCGTCCATGCTGGGGGTGATCTTGCCGAGACTGGCCTCCGCGGTGCCGTAGGACAAGGCCAGAAACCGCACCAGATAACCGTAGACGACAGGGGCGATGGTGCCGATCAGAACGGCACCGATGCTGAATCCCAGATGCCCGCCGATCCAGCTCAGGCTCTGGTCCAGGGCTCCCGTCGGCCAGAGAACACCGACGGCAAGGATCGCGCCCGGCACGGCATAGCCGATGCTGGCGGTTCGCGAGGCGATCTTGACCCACGGGCCGTTCGAAAGGCGGACCGCATAGGCAAGGAACAGGCCGATGATCAACGCCAGTACGGCGGCGGACGTGGACAGGATCAGGCTGTTGGCGACATAGCTGAGATAGTCTGCCGAGAGGGTCTCTTCATAGAATTTGAAGGCATACCGGGTGAGGACGGCAGCCGGGAGGATGAAACCAAGCAATACCGGCAATGCACAGGCCGTGAACGCGAGATAGGCGCGGAGCCCGCTAAGTTTGTAGCTTGGTAGTTCCGAATATTTGCCGGAGGTGTGATGAAACTTACGGTCTCGCCGGGCCATCCGTTCGGTGACGATCAGCACCAGAACCACAAGCAAAAGTACGGATGAAAGTTGTGCCGCGCCGCCGATGGAATTCATGTTGAGCCAGACATCGAATATCCCGGCTGTGAAGGTGCGGACCGCAAAGTAATCGACGGTCCCGAAGTCATTGATGACTTCCATCAGAACCAGCGTCACACCGACGACGATGGCCGGTCGGGCCAGCGGGATGGCGACGTGGATGAAACTGCCGAGGGCCGTCTTGCCAAGAGTTCTGGAAACTTCGAGTACACAGACCGATTGTTCCAGAAAAGCCGCGCGGGCCAGCAGATAGACATAGGGATACAGGACCAGCGTCATGACCGTGATGGCGCCACCCATGGAACGGATTTCCGGAAACCAGTAATCCTGTGGCCGGGTCCAGCCGAACAGGCCGCGCAATGCGACCTGAACGTTTCCGGCATATTCGAGCTGGTCGGTGACGACGAATGCAAGAACGTAAGCCGGAACAGCGAGGGGCAACAGCAGTGCCCATTCAAAGATGCGCGAACCGCGGAACCGGCACATGGTCACCAGCCATGCCGTGCCGGTGCCGATAACCAGCGTCCCCGTGCCGACACCGGCCATCAGCAGCAGTGTCCGTTCCAGATACAGACCAAGGACGGAATTATACAGGTGCTCCCAGATGTGGGACGTGTCCGTTATGGCGATATAGAGAACCGTCAGTATCGGCGTCGCCACAAGGGCGGCGATCGCCAATGCCCCCAATGTCCAGGGACTGAACTGGATTTTCGGCAACAAATGTCCGATCAGGGCAGGGCGTTGGACTTGGGCGGTCATGAACTCGGCTTTTGAAACGACGAACGGACGCCCCTGTTATGGAGGCGTCCGCCGTATTTGTCGATGTTTGATCTGCTGAGCTTCAGCTCGTCGGACCTTCGTCAAAGTTGACTTCGTCGACCAGCTTGGTGGCTTCTTCGCGGTTTTTCGCGATGTCTTCCATGCTCAGCTTGTCGCTTTTGAAATCACCCCAGGACTTGACCAACTGTGAAGCTTCAACCTTCGGGTTTGTCGGGTATTCGAAGTTCACTTCAGCATAGATCTGCTGGGCTTTTTCCTTGGACAGCCACTCAACGAGCTTCACCGCTGCATCGCGGTTCTTGGCGCCCTTGAGTACGCCGGCACCGGACACATTCATGTGCGCACCGCGCTGATCGCTGCCCTGATTGAGGAAGGTCACGCGAACGGCTTCCGCCCACTTTTTCTGTTCCGGTTTTTCGTCGTTGGTCTGCATTTTGCCGACGTAATAGGTGTTGGAAATGGCGATATCGCACTGGCCTTCGTAGACGGCCTTGGACTGTGCGCGGTCATTTCCCTGCGGCTTGCGGGCCAGATTGGCCTTCACGCCTTCGAGCCAGGCCTTCGTTTCGGCCTTGCCGTGATGCGCGATCATCGAGGCGATCAGTGCCACGTTGTATGCATTCTTGCCGGAACGTATGCAGATACGGCCTTTGAATTTCGGATCGGCGAGTTCTTCATAGGTCTTGAGTTCGCCTTCCTTGACGCGTTCTTTGGAAACCAGCGCAATACGGCTGCGCTGAGTCAGGCCGAACCACAGATTTTCCGGGTCACGAAGGTGTGCCGGGATATTGGCTTTGAGAACGTCGGAATCCACTGAGGCGAAAACACCGGCCTGTTTCAGTGCGTACAGACGTCCGATGTCAACTGTCAGAACTGCATCGGCGGGATTGCTCTCGCCGGCGGCCTTGATCTTTTCAAGCATACCCTTGTCGGCAAAGACGATGTTGACCTTGATGCCGGTTTCTTCGGTGAAGCTGTTGAGCAGCGGCTCGATCAGAAACGGCTGGCGATAGGAATACAGATTGACTTCTTCTGCCGTCGCTTGCTGCGCCGCGCCGACGGAGGTAAAGGCGATGGCGGCCAGGGCGATCGATTTGATGAATCGGTTCATTTGTAAAATGTCTCCTTGATCCTGCCCCGGCTGTTCAGCCCCGGGAACAGGATCATCTGGGTTTTTTTGTTCACAGGCAGCCTGTGCGAGGCTACATGTTAAGAATGATTATCATTCACGCCATGTTTGTACCTGCTCCGGGCTTTGTGTGCAAGTCATTCTCATTTGCACAATCCGGATTTTTTTTATTTCTCGGTTTTGGCCTCACAAAGCATGTTCATGCTTGCTGAATGGTGGGGTGAGTGAAATATCTCGCGGAAGACCCATTGAATATGTTAGTGAAATAGCGGAATCGGCGGGTTGCCAATTATACGTGGCATATCGCGGGTTCCGCTGATCATAGTGACCGGCGCCGGCACGGGGATATCGTTCAGTATGAAAGTCACCAAAACCGACGGGGCAAAAGGGGCCTCATCGACCGGAAAAGCCAAGAAGACGTCAGGTAATGACGGCGGGTTTGCCAATGCGCTTCGTGAAGCTACGGGGGCCGGGGAGACTGAACAGGCTCACGCGACAGGTGGTGTCGGTGCGGTAACTTCGATTTTTGCCGTAGAGCAGGCGGCAGATGCGACCGACCATAAATCGCGCGGTCTGATGATGAATTATGGCAATGACCTGCTCGACCGTCTGGAGCAGATCCGCTTGGCCGTTCTGTCGGGATCGATTTCCAAAGACAGGTTACAGGATCTGGCGCGGCGGCTTCGTGAACGAAAAATGTCCAGCGACGATCCGAAATTGAACGACCTTGTGGATGAAATAGAACTCAGGGTCGAAGTGGAAATCGCCAAGCTGACGCGCTAGCCGTCTGCCGGGTGCTTTCGAGATGTTTTCGGGCGTCTTTTGAACCCCCTATAAATCAAGAAGTTAGGAACCCCGCCGCGAGCAAAATACGTGCTTGCAGCCTGTGGCCGACGCAATTATATTCCGCGCGCTTAGCCACCTCAGGTCCAGGAGCTATACGCGAAATGAGCGTTACGTTATCTCCCGATTACAAGCCGACTGCCAAAGAGCCGTTCATGAATCCGCGGATGCGGGAATATTTCCGGCAGAAACTTCTGAGCTGGCGTGCCGAGTTGGTTAAGGAATCAAACGAAACCCTGCAAACCCTGCAGGAAGGCGGGATTATCGAGCCGGATATCGCTGACCGGGCGGCCATCGAAACGGACCGTTCCCTGGAACTCCGGACCCGTGACCGGGCCCGCAAACTGATCAGCAAGATCGATCAGGCGCTGGAGCGTATCGAAGACGGTTCCTACGGATACTGTGAAGAAACCGATGAGCCGATTACGCTGGCCCGTCTCGAAGCGCGGCCGATCGCGACCCTTTCGCTGGAAGCGCAGGAGCGTCACGAGCGTATGGAACGCACTCATCGCGACGACTGATACCGGCGATCGGGCTTCTGGCCCGATAATGCCCGGGGTTTTCTGACGATTTCCGACCGATAGACACAAATCGCCGATGTGGCCGATAGCCCCAAGCGCTGTTCTGCGTGTCCATGGCTGTTGATCCCGTGATCTCGTGCATGATTTTGCGAAACCCCGCCATAGAATCGCCGAAATGCATTTCGCGTGCGTGTATGGATAATTTTTCTTGCTCTCGCTCATCGTCCTGTGACTCGGGGAAGAGAATATATGCAATAAAATCAATTGGATAACATAGTGCAACTTATTTTAACAATTTGACGATTTTTTTGTTGCGCCATGGACGTAAAGTTGTGTATGATGATGACGTAGAGGAGTAATTTAGAACAAATTTTACTCCGAGAGGAAAGATAGCAGAATGCGTACCGAAAGTACACAAGGTTCACCGATAGTCGCCGCAAGTGCGGCCACAGCTGCTTTTCAGGTTGCCGTCGTGCAGCAGAAGCAGTTCGAGGAGACCCTTGAGCGCGTCAATGAAAAACAGGATGAAGCCGTCAAGGAGACGATCCGCAAAGCGGAGCGGACCGAAGACGTTGTCGACATCAATGGCATTGATAAAGTACTTGAATCCAACAATGCCGATACAAGCGCAAGCAGCCCGCCTGATACCCCGCAGCCTGATCCGGTCGGGGCCAAGCTGAACGTATCAGTCTGATTTTCAACTCACGATAGCTTCCCGATGGCGCCGTGTGCGTCTTTTTTTATGTCTGAATTTCTGAATCATCGATCCGTTAGGGCCGTGTTCCATCTGATTTCCCGGGGCTTGTCCCGGCTCAGGAAGCGCGTGATGCGGCAAGAAAAAAGCCGGCGCGTTCTGCGCCGGCTGTAAGTTACCAGGTTCCTAGATGAACCTAGAACGGGAATATGATATCCCAGACCTGCGTGCCCCAGCGCGGCTGCTGAAGTCCACTCAGCGTGCCGCGGCCGCCATAGGCAACCCGCATTTCTGCGATTTTTTCGTGGGAAATGGTGTTGTCGCTCTCGATGTCTTCGGGCCGGACGACGCCGGTGACCAGTAGTTCGCGAAGCTCGGCGTTGACCAGCACTTCCTGGCGCCCCATCACCACCAGTGACCCGTTCGGCAGGATTTGCGTGACCACGGCGGCAAACGTCACATTGATGTCTTCTGAGCGTTCGATATCGCCGTCACCCGACGTCGAGTGCTGATTGTCGAAGCTCATCAACGCCGTGGGATCTACCGCTGCATTGGCCAGCGGCAGGATGTTTGCGAACTTGGTTTCAAGCCCCATCAGCCTAGTGACGTTTGTGTCTTCGCTGTCGTTTCGGGCGCGCTCGGTCTTGTTTTCGAGTGTTGCGCTGTCGGACAGGTCTAGTTTGACCGTCACGATGTCGCCAATTTCCTTGGCGCGGTGATCCTTGAAGAACGCCCGGGCGCCGTTTCGCCACAGCGAGCTGGGGTTTTCCTCGGCGACCTGCGGGGCCGGCATCGGCAGGCTGATCGGCCGGTAGTCAGGCTTTGCCGTCGGGTTCTCGATGTTTGTCAATTTCGGTCCGCTGCCGATCTCGGAAACACGGGTCGCCAGATTGCATCCGCTGAGGCCGGCGACGGCGATCAGTGCGGCGATCATCGGAAGACTGCGTTTGCGTATGAATGCGGTTTTCATGGTCATACTTCCTTGTGGGGCCATGTCTGCTTCGGCCCGGTTTAAAACCTAGTTGAGACTCATCGAAATCTGTTGCGAGATTGAGCGCACGGCGACACGGCCCGGACCGATAACCTCGGCCTCGACGACCTGGTTCGAGCGCCCGTTCTTGATCTGTACAACGTCACCGTCGGCGCCGCTCTGCAGGGCCTTGCCCTGTGCCGTCAGCATCATGTTCGGGACCTTGTGAAAGATCGTCACGAGGCTGTTCTTCTCAACCAGCAGCGGCCGCGTTACATCGGCACCGCGAACCGGATGACCGGCCCGAACCCCACGTTTCGGGGTTTTGCCGATCAGATCGGACGCATCAACGATAATGTCGTGCTGCACGCGTTCGGCTTTCATCTTCACCCATTGCAGATTGTCTTCGGTGATGACGTCACCGCGCAGGATGCGGTTTTTGAGCACCGGAACTTCGACGGTGCGGAATGCACGGCCGGCCATACGCACCCGATCCATGGCCGCGCCCTGTCCGGCAACGATGACGGCGGTAAAGCGGCCGGTGCGTTCCTGATAATTCAGGTTCTCGACACGGATCACCGGATCGGCGCTGGCGGGCAGGAACAGTTCCTGAAAGCGGGTTGAAAAATCGATGTCCATATCCTCGGTGACACCGAGCCCTGCAAGTTCAAAAAGGATCTGTTCCTTGATATCCTCGCGCGGGATGCTGATCGAGGCACGCTCGACGACAGCTTCCGCCTTGGCGCTCAGCGGCCGCCAGTCGAGCTTGTAGGCATGCGCGACACGATACAGCCAGCGGGCATCGAATACGGCACGCTTCCCGGGTTCCGGGGCATAGGCGATAGAGACTTCGGCCTGGTCGCCGGCATTGGTGAAGAAATCACCCAGGCGGATCACTTTGCTGTCGACGATGATATGATCGTTCAGTGTCGAACCTTTTACAGGCTCCAGCGTGGCCAACTCGGCCACACCGGGTTTGTCCTGATAATTGCCGGCCATCGCCGGCAGCGCGCCGACGGCGATCACGGCGATCACGGGAAAAAGCAGTTTACGCATGGGTTCACTCCTTATCCTTGGCCCTGTTATCTGAGCGTCGTCAGCGTGCCCATCATTTCATCGGAGGTCTGGATGACCTTCGAATTCATTTCATAGGCGCGTTGGGCCGAGATCAGATGGGAAATCTCTTCGACCGCATTCACGTTCGATGTTTCAAGGAATCCCTGCAAAAGGGATCCGAAACCGACCGCCGCGGGGTTGCCCGTAACGGGTGATCCCGAAGCCGGGGTTTCCAGCAGCAGGTTGTCACCAATGGCCTGAAGACCCGGCTCGTTCTGGAACGTAGCGATCTGTATCTGGCCGAGGTTCTGCAGTGCGACCTGACCCTCGATTTTTGCCAGCACTTCACCCGCCGCGTTGATGGTGACGTCGATCGCGGTCTGCGGCACCGTGATACCGGGCTGCATCTGATAGCCGTCGTGTGTCACGATCTGGCCGTTCTGGTTCAACTGGAACGTGCCGTCGCGTGTGTAAGCGGTTTCCCCGGTCGGCAGCAGGACCTGAAAGAAGCCCTTACCCTGCACGGCGATATCGAACGTATTGTCGGTCGCGGTCAGGTTGCCCTGTTCGTGGATGCGGTAGACCGCGGCAAGCTTCACGCCAAGACCCAACTGAACCCCGGTCGGCACGACATTGCCGGCATCCGACGAGGTTGAGCCGACACGTCGCAGATCCTGGTAAATCAGGTCATGAAATTCGGTGCGGCGGCGCTGAAACGCGGTGGTGTTCATGTTCGCCAGGTTGTTCGAAATAACTTCGACGTTGCGCTGCTGCGCCAACATCCCCGTCGATGCAATATCCAGTGATCTCATTGTTCAATCCTTTCCCGTTTTTCATTGCACCCGCTCCGTTATCGGACAGGTGTATTTTTCCCATGGCTTACGAGGTAGAGCCGAGTTCCTTGATCATGCTGCGCTGACGTTCGTCCTCGCGGTCGATAAAGGATTTTACCGAGTCATAGGCGCGATGAACCTGGATCATGTTAGCCATCTCGAGGATCGGCTCGACGTTGGAACCTTCGACCGCCCCCTGCAGCACCGACGGGCTCTCCACGTCCTGCGCCGGGTTGTCCTCCGTCGTCGTGAACTGAGCCCCGGAGGTGCGCTCCAGCACCTGATCGTTGTCGAACCTGACGATACGCAGCTTGCCGAGCTCGCCGTTGTTGGTGGAGACGGTGCCATCACTGGAGATCACGATTTCCGTGTCTTCAGGGGCAAAGATCAGCGGTGCGCCGCCGTCCGCCATAACCGCCTGGCCAAGCTGATTTACGAGTTGGCCGGTGTTATCGAGCTGCAGACGGCCGTTTCGCGTAAAGCGTTCACCCTCGGGCGTCTGCACCACAAAATATCCTTCGCCCTGGATTGCGATATCGAGCGGGTTGCCCGTGGTTTCGACGGGACCTGGCTTGACATCGGTCATGGTGGCGATGTCGCGAACATAGGCCAGTTTCGGGGTCAGGAGACTGTCACCACCTTTTGATTTCGTCAGGTGTTCGACAAACATCATCTGGCCGCTTTTGTAGCCGTGGGTGCTCATGTTCGCTAGGTTGTTGGCGACGACATCCATCTGACGGCGTAGTGTCGACTGGCGCGACAGCGCCACGTACATGGTATTTTCCATAGTCCACAATCCTTATTCCCGTTCTTAAGCATCTGTCCGGACATAAGCCGGTGTGCTTTTGCGGTGTTATATGCATCCGCCGTGCCAATTTGATATTATCAATTAAATCAATGCTTTGTATTAGGGTGCGCATCATCGGGGCGGGGGAAAAGGTATGGCAGTATGCATCCTTTACCGGGCAGGAAATGCCGCCCTGGGCATTTCAGCTAAAATTGGCAAGATGTCGTAGTGTTGTTGCCCCGTGAATGCCCTATTTGGTATCTTATGATTCGCTGCAACGCCTTGCTCAGTAAAAGTTTGACGATAACGCGGGGATTATTTTCGAAGAGGCCGAAACCGCCGCTGGCAATAACTTGTTAACCAAACGCGGACTATAGTTCGCATGCGGATAGAGGCGGTTCGGCTTTGCCGTCCCTGTTCCGGAGTAGAGGGCCCATGGCCGAGGAAGACGACGACGACGCAATGGAAGGGGATGGCGGTGGCGACGATGCCGCAGCCTCGTCATCAGGGGGTAAGAAGAAGCTCCTGATCGTTATCATTATCGTCATTCTTCTGGTGCTGGGTGGTATTGCCGGGGCGTACTTCACGGGTCTGCTTGATCCGGTGCTGAAAATGATTGTCGGCGACCCGAACCAGACGTCGGAAACCGTGGAAGGTGAAGCTGGGCCATCCGTATTTTACGAACTGCCGGCATTGACGGTGAATTTGAATACAGCCGGCCGCAAAGCAAGGTTCATTAAAATCCAGGTCAGCCTGGAATTGGTAACTGAAGAGGATAAGCCGAAAGTCGAAGCCGTGATCGCGCGGGTAATGGACAATTTCAACGTTTACCTGCGGGAATTGCGGATTGAGGATCTGGACGGGTCTGCCGGGATGTACCGGCTCCGCGAAGAATTACTGACCCGTATCCGTGCAGCTGTCGCGCCGGTTCAGGTCAGGGACATCCTGTTCAAGGAAATGTTGATTCAATGAGGCCGCTGTGTATGCGGTCAGACTGTGAGGAGGCGACTTCGTATGGCGCCTGGTGATGACGACGCATTAGCGGCTGAGTGGGACGCCGCCCTCGAGGAGAGCGAAGGGGGCGAAGGCGGCGAAGACGAACTCGCGGCCGAATGGGAAGCCATGATGACCACCGACGACGGCGGTGACGGTGACGGCGATGCGGACGGTCCGCCGCGGGAAGCGACACGCGTCCTGAATCAGGATGAAATCGACTCGCTTCTCGGATTTGATGAAGAAGGTGACGAAGCCGGCGAGCGGGCCGGTATTCAGGCGATCCTGTCATCGGCACTGGTATCCTATGAACGTCTGCCGATGCTGGAAGTCGTCTTTGACCGGCTGGTCCGGCTGATGTCGACCTCACTCAGAAACTTCACGTCGGACAACGTCGAAGTATCGCTCGACAACATCGCCTCCATTCGTTTCGGCGATTATCTGAATTCAATTCCGCTGCCGGCCATGCTGAGCGTCTTCAAGGCCGAAGAGTGGGACAACTACGGCCTGATAACCGTCGACAGTTCACTGATCTATTCGATTGTTGACGTTCTTTTGGGCGGGCGCCGGGGCACGGCGGCAATGCGCATCGAAGGCCGGCCTTATACAACCATTGAACGCTCGCTTGTCGAGCGGATGGTGCATGTCATGCTCGGCGATCTGTCTGCCGCGTTCGAACCGCTGAGCCCGGTGACATTCCGTTTTGACCGCCTTGAAACCAACCCGCGTTTTGCGACGATTTCCCGTCCCTCCAACGCCGCCATCGTCGCGCGGCTCAGGATCGATATGGAAGACCGGGGCGGGCGGCTTGAACTGCTTTTGCCGTATGCGACCCTGGAACCGGTTCGAGAATTGCTGTTGCAGATGTTCATGGGTGAGAAATTCGGCCGTGACACGATCTGGGAAACGCACCTTGCCGAAGAGCTCTGGGTGACCGATGTCGATCTGGAAGCGGTGATCGACACGCAGGTGATGAAACTGAGAGATGTCTTCGACCTCAAGGTCGGGTCCAGGATCATGCTGAGCGCCACGCAGGAATCTCCGGTGCAACTGGTCTGCGGTGACGTGCCGATGTACACCGGGCGCATGGGCCGGAAGGGAAGCCGGATCGCCGTCAGGATCGCCGACCGGATAGACAAAGCGCCGCGTAACGGTTGATGCACGGACAACGGATGAAGGATACGAAGCGATGCCTTATACCCTGATCATCGATATCGCCGTCGCCGTACTTCTGGTGGTGACTATTGCTTACGCGATGACACTGAACAAGCGCCTCAACCGGTTGCGCAAGGACAAGAAGGATCTGGAAAACTTGGCCAGAACTTTCGGCGAGTCCACCCAGCGCGCGGAAGAGAACCTCAATCAGTTGCGGACCGTCGCCCAGGCTTTGGACATCCAGATGCAACGTGCGCAGACCTTGCGCGAT
Source organism: Rhodospirillales bacterium (assembly GCA_965227245.1). Taxonomy (GTDB): domain Bacteria; phylum Pseudomonadota; class Alphaproteobacteria; order Rhodospirillales; family Casp-alpha2; genus UBA4479. The sequence continues at coordinate 2,327,465 of OZ245728.1, forward strand.
GACATTGCATTTCTGGCGGACCGTGGCAGTTCCACCGCGGACAGGCTCGAAGAACTGGTGCGTGAGGCGCGAGATGGACTGGGGGTCGTGCCGAAGCCGGCATCCACGTCGGCCGGCACTCAGAAACCGAGAAAAGCGCCGGCGGTCGAAACCCGGCATGCTGAACCACAAGGCAAACGCGATTCCGAAAGCAGCGGCATTGAACCCCGCTCGGATGCAGAGCGAGAATTGCTCCGCGCCCTGCGTGACGCCGGATAAGCAGAGGAAACCGGAAAGATCATGAGAACACTGATTTCCAAAATCCGCTTTCTACCCGTGACGATCTTTGCCGCGACGCTGATGTTGACGGTGCGGGTCGGCGATATCTGGGAAGGGATCGACACCCTACTCGATGGCACGATCAACGTCTCGGAAGCCCGCGCTCAGACAGACCCGAACCAGCCGCCGGCCGACGCTGCCGCGAACCCGGAAGCGGCTGCTGTGCCTGCTGTCGAACCGGTGCCGGGAGAGCCGGCCGATGGGGCGTTGACGGTACGCCAGGATCCTTCAAAGCTGATCACCGATGACCCGACACTGTTAACGCCGGCTGAAATCGAAATTCTGATGCGCCTTGCCGAACGCCGTGATGAACTGGCAGCCAAAGCACGCGAGCTTGATGCCCGCGAGGGACTTCTGCGGGCGGCGGAAATCCGTATCGAACGTCGCGTTGCCGAGCTTGAAGACCTGCGCGGTGTTATCGAGGCCCGGATCAAGGTCTTCGATGAACAGCAGGAAAAGAAACTCGGCAGTCTTGTAAAAATCTACGAGAACATGAAGCCGAAGGACGCTGCGCGTATTTTCGAGGATCTTGAAATGGGAACCCTGCTTGAGGTCGCGGAACGCATGAAGGAACGTAAACTGGCCCCTGTCATGGCGCAAATGAATCCTGACAGGGCACGTGAAGTAACCGTCGAATTGCGGGCCCTGCGTGAACTGCCGAAGAACGTCGGCGGTCTGTAGGCGCGGTTGCAGTGCGGATGTGGCTGATCGGAAGTCAGCCTGATTAATCGGATTTTGTTTTGAAAATCTGATTGGGACACCGGGTTATTTGGGTTTTCGGATACGGCACTTAATTGTGTCTCCGAAATTTGGGAGTGGGTATGACTGTCGACCTGGGCATGAAGTTTATGATCGTGGACGATTATCCGACCATGCTCAGGGTGCTGAAAAGCCTGCTTCGACAGCTTAAATTCAGTAATGTCGATGAAGCGACCAACGCGTCCGATGCGCTCGAACAACTGAAGGGCGGTGGGTACGACATGGTGATTTCCGATTGGAACATGGAACCGATGAGCGGCTTTGAACTTCTCCAGGAAGTCCGTGCCGACGAAAACCTCAAGGACCTGCCGTTCATCCTGGTGACGGCGGAGAGCCGGACCGAAAACGTCATCGCGGCGAAACGTGCCGGGGTGTCCAACTACATCATCAAACCGTATACAGCCGAGACGCTGAAGACCAAACTGGTCAGCGTCCTCGGTGATTTCTGACGAGGTCCGGAAACATGCTGCGGGACATGGACATCGACCTCCCCGAAAACGATCCGCCGCATGCGCCGGATATCGTCCCGGTTTTTCTCGGCCTGTTTCTGCTGGTTCTGGCGTTCTTCATCATGCTGGTGTCGATTTCGACCTTCGAACAGGTCAAGTCAAACGCCGTGATGGACAGCCTGTCATCGACGTTCACCACCGTGTTGCCGCCGACATCCGATCCGACGGCGTTCAATGCCAAGGACGGGGATATCATCGCCGGGGAGGCTTTTCAGGAACAGGTGACATCGCTTTTTTCTACCGCCGTTCAGATTGAGAAGATCGAAGTCGTGCAGCCGGGTCGGCTGATGCGGCTGTACATGCCTGCAAGCGCCCTGTTCAAGGCGGATGAACCGGCGGTGCGTGACGACATGCTGCCGTTGCTGGACCGGATCGTCGCAACGCTCTCAAACCGCCCCCCCGGTCTGCGTCAGGATATGGAAGTTGTGGTCGGCACCCCGCTGACGGGAAACTTCTATCTGCCGGTGCAACAGGGGATCGACATGGCACGCGCCGGAGAACTGGCGCGGACGATGATTGGCCGGGGTGCACCGCCGGACAGCGTTTCCGTCGGCATCAAGAGCGGTGACCCGGGCAACATATCGATCTGGTTCTGGGTGCGCGGTATAGAGGAGACCGAAGTTCGGTTTGAAGATGCGCTGGAGGAAATGCGCAGACGGTCGCTGCCGGCGGCCCCGGTTGAGAAGGCCGGAGGGCAGCCATGAGACGCGATCAGGTGATGGCTCTTGAACACGTCGAAGAGCCGGAACATCAAAACACCAAAATGTGGATGCTGACATTCACCGACCTGGTGTCGTTACTTTTGACGTTTTTCGTCATGCTGTTCGCGATGTCCAACGTTAAAATCGACGAATGGGACAAGATCATCGATTCCCTGTCGCAAACCCTCAATCCGGTAACCGAGGAAGTTATCTCCAAGCCGAGCGCACAGTTGAACGTCGGGACTCTGTTTCACCGTCGTGCCGTCAATCTGGATTATCTTGCTTCGGTCATCGAGGAAAATCTCTCCGGTGATCCGCTCCTGAAGGATGCATTGATTGTCCGTCTTGAGGACCGGCTGCTGGTTGCGCTACCGGGTGATCTGCTGTTCGATCCGGGTGCGGCGATTATCAGTGACCGGGCGCAAGGTGCCATGCTGACGCTGGGGGCGATGTTCGACAACGTCGGCAATACCATCGCCGTGACCGGCCACACGGATCCTGAACCGCCCGGCAGCTCGGCCTTTACCTCGAACTGGGAGCTTTCCATCGCCCGTGCGGCGTCGGTTGCAAATGCGATCCGCCGGGGCGGGTATGAAGAAAAAATCATCGCCCTGGGATATGCGGCTACGCAGTACAACCGGCTGCCGGAACTGAGCGATGCCGACAAGCGCCGGTTGGCGCGTCGGGTTGATATCATTATCATGCCGACATCGAGGGCATTTTGATGCGGAAGGTGAAATATATCAGAACATATGTTCTCGCAGCGCTCCTGTTCCTTGCCAGCGCTGCCGCCGCTGAGGCTGAGCGCATCCCGGTACGTGCCGAACAGTCCGGCAAGTCTTCACTGATCACCTTCGGCTGGCAGGTACCGGTTTCCTATCAGCATAGTGTTGAGAACGGCCGGTTGAACGTGCGGTTTTCACGCCCGGTCGAAGGCAATTTCAGCGCCGTCACCGCGTCTCTGCCCGGTGTTGTCGCCGATCCTCAAACGGGCGCTGATGGCAGTTCCGTCAGTTTCCGGCTTGTAAAACCGGTGCAGGTATTTGCGTTCTATACCGGGACGGCGGTTACCATCGAACTGCTGGCTGACGACGCAGCACAGAACGCTGCGCCGCCGATTACGCGAAATACCGATGAGACCGCCACGATCAAGGTGCCGGTTGAGCCGATCCGCGAAAGCCGGGTCCTGTCCGGTGCCCAGTCCGCCCCGGCAGATGCGCCCGCAATCCGGGTGCGCACGGGAGAGCATCCCGACTACACCCGTATCGTGTTCGATTTTACCGAGGATACACCGTACCAGATCAGTAATGCTGGCGGGGTGGTGACCCTGAATTTCCAGCGTCCGGTGCGTCTGCAGCTTGGTTCGCTTGCAAACGGCGGGGCAAGACTGATCGGTGGTGCACGGACCCAGGCAAACGCGAATGCCACGACTGTGACTCTGGCTGTCCCCCCGACCTCGACCATCCGGGATTTCCTGTCCGGGACAAAAGTCGTGCTTGATGTGCGCGAACCGACAGGCGCTGCAGGCCCTGTTGCGCTGCCGGCTGAAACAGCTGTTGGAACGGCGGCGGCACCTGCGGCCGCACCCGCACCTGGAAATGATGGCGTGCCTGCTGCACAACCCGTTGCGCCGGTGGAAACCGCTGAAACAAATGTAACCGCACCGCCGGCACCGGCATCTTCGGCGACGCCTGAAGCATCTCCTTCGGCGGAACCGGCGACAGCGGGCGCACCGATTAACCTGACGGCTGAACGGGCGCGTGATACCGCTGAGAATACAGCACCGCGGGCCCTGACGCCGACCGGGACGACACCTGCTGCAAGCGCACCGGCCGCGGCATCCGAGCCGATTTCCGAAGAGCTGTCGGCCCGGGCGCAAACCCCCGCAGGGGATACACCGGCGACGGCTGCCAGGGTCGCGGCGACACCGGGACAGGATCAACTCGGCTTCCGGTTCGATTTCGACGAACCGGTGGCAGCGGCGACATTCCGCCGCGGCGGTGCGATCTGGATCGTCTTCGACAAGCCGATGAACGTCGACACGGCGGCTCTGCAGGTACAAGCAGGGGAAGCCGCTTTTGAAATTCTCCAGATCCCGAGCGAGGGTGCGACCGTTCTGCGTATCCGTACATCGCAACGCTACAACCCGGCCGTCGCACGCGACGGGCTGGCCTGGCTCATCGATTTCTCGCCCCGGCCAATGGCGCCGCAAGCCGCGCTTGAGGTCAATGCGCAGCCGGATTCACCGGTTGGTGCGCGTGTCTTCATCCCGGTGCCGGAACCGGGCCGGCCGATCGCCGTTTCCGATCCGAATATCGGCGACAACTTCGCCGTTGTCCCGGTAATTCCGCTGGGTCAGTCGGTTGGCCGTAAATTCACGTTCCCGCAGTTCAACATCGAGCCGGCGGCTCAGGGGATTGTCATCAATCCGACGATCGATGATCTCAGGGTGCGGGCACTGCGCCAGGGGGTCGAGATCAGCAGTTCCGGCGTTCGTCTGGCGATCTCCAGCGTTTCTGATGACGCCGCGGCGCATGCGCAGCTTGCCGCTTCGCGGGCCATGGTTGTCGCTTTACCCGACCTTGAAAATTATTACGCCCCTGCCGATCAGTTGCGGGTCTATCGCCGCCGCTATGAAGCTGAAGTCGTCGACGCACCGAAACGAAGCAAGGCGACCGCCAGACTGGAACTGGCGAAGTTTTTCTTTGCCAATGCCTACGCACCTGAAACCCTTGGTGTGGTGCGGGTAGCCATTGACGATATTCCTCTGCTCGAAAACGACCCGTCGGTACGGGTTCTGCGGGGCGGCGCCAATTTTCTACTCGGCCGGTACCAGACTGCGCTGGAAGATCTCACCTATGAAGGCCTTGAAGAAAACGACGAAGCCCGGCTCTGGGCTGCCGCTTCACGGGCCATGATGGGTGACAGGATCGGTTCGGCACGTGATTTGCGGTTTACCGGTTCCATCGCCCGGGATTATCCGCGCGCGCTGAAAATGCCGCTGGGAATTCTGATTGCCGAAGTGGCTGCGGAAACAGGGGACGGGCAGGGGGCAAAGCTGTTTCTGGATGCACTTAACCTGGAAAACCCGACAGAGGCCGAACAGGCGATGCTGAATTACGCCCAGGGTAAGCTGATGGAACTGGATGGCGACTTCGATGGTGCCATCGGTCTCTGGGAGAATGTGCTGGAAAGCGACCACCGTCCGTCGCGGGCGCGGGCGCGTGTCGCACGGACGGAAATGCTGTTGAAATTGCGCCGGATCGATCATCGCGAAGCCATCGAAGAGTATGAGAAGCTTCGCTTTGCCTGGCGCGGTGACAAGATGGAATTCAATAATTTGCGGCGTCTGGGCTCCCTGTATCTGGACGAGGGTTTCTATCGTGAAGGGCTGTCGACCCTCAAGGAAGCCGCAACCAATTTCCGCGATTTCGAGGAAGCGCCCGAAATCACAAAGCAGATGAGCGAAACCTTCAACACCCTGTTTTTGGGCAACGAGGCGGATGCGATTGACCCGGTCAAGGCCATTGCCATTTATAACGAATTCAAGGAATTGACTCCGGCCGGTGCGCGCGGCGATGAAATGATCCGCAATCTTGCCGACAAGCTCGTCGAGGTCGACCTGCTGGACAGGGCGGCGGAAATTCTTAAGGCACAGGTCCAGTTCCGGCTCGAAGGGGAAGAAAAGGCCCGCGTCGGCTCCAGGCTTGGGTTAATCTATACGCTGGCCGAGGATTATCAGCGTGCGCTTGAAGTCCTGCAGGGGACGAACGAACCGAATTTGCCACAGGACCTTGTCGACCAGAGGCGGCATCTGCGGGCACAGATTCTTGCCGGTATGAACCAAGCGGGGGATGCACTGGCGCTGCTTCAGGAAGATGAAAGTGAAGCGGCGGAACTGCTGCGTATGGAAATTTTCTGGAACCGGGGTGAATGGCGGGAAGCCGCCAAGTCCCTGCGACTTCTGGTCAAGATGTCGGGGGCAAAGCCGGATCTGCCGGTCACTGAAACGCAGGCGACACGTCTCATCAATTATGCGATCGCACTGACCAATTCCGGAGGTGAACGTGCGGTCAGCCAAATCAAGAGCGAATTCGGCCCGGCCATGGCCGGCACCAAGTTTGCCGAAGCTTTCGAACTCGTCACCGCGCCTGCGGAAATTGGGACGCTTGATCCGGGTCGAGTGACGGCAAAGGTCAAGGAAGTCGAGACATTCCTGACCGCGTACCGGGACAAGCTGAAGGACGGCGTGCCGCTCTCATCGCTGAATTGATTTTATAGCACGTTGCGTTTGTTCGGTTATTCATCTTCTTGTCGTGTTGAAATCAATTGATCGCAACACGCTCTAGCCGCCGAAACTTCGGATCAGCGACCCGACGATGATGTACCAGCCGTCGACCAGCACGAAAAAGATGATCTTGAACGGCAGCGCGATGATGACAGGCGGCAGCATCATCATCCCCATGGCCATCAGCACCGACGCCACGACCATGTCGATTACCAGAAACGGCACGAAGATCAGAAAGCCGATTTCAAAGGCACGGCGCAATTCGGAAATCATGAAGGCCGGAATCAGGACCCGCATCGGCATTTCTTCGCGGGCCTGTTCGACTTCGGTTCCGCTGATGTCGACAAACAGTTCCAGATCCTGCTCGCGGACATGGCGCAGCATGAAGACCCGGAACGGTTGGATAGAGCGCTCGAATGCGTCGAATTCATCGATCTGGCCGGCGATCAGGGGTTCGATCCCGTTGTCATAGGCCTGCTCCAGGGTCGGCATCATGATAAATGCGGTTATGAACATTGCCAGGCTGACGATTACCTGGTTGGGCGGTGTCTGCTGGGTGCCCATGGCGGTTCTTAAAAAGGACAGAACAACGATGACACGGACGAACGAGGTCACCATGATCAGGATCGACGGGGCAAGCGACAGTACCGTGATCAGGGCGATCAGCTGAACGATCCGGGCGGTGGAATCCCCGCCCGCGCCAAGATCAAGACTGAACGTCTGCGCGAGGGCGTCTCCGGCGCCGAATAGAACCGCCAGCGTCAGGCCCGCGGCAGACGCGATGAAACAGCTCAGGAACGATTTCAGTTTCATGCCTGAGTCTCTCCGGGAGGGGGGGCGTCTTCTTCTGTCTGTCGTTTCGAGACCGCGTCCAGCGCATCCCTGAAATCGGCACCATCACGGATACCGGTTTCAATGACCAGTTCGCTGGTCGGGCTGATCAACAACAGATGTTCCACATCGTCACGCCTGACCAGAACGAGCTTCCGCCGCACATCCAGTGTGGCAAGTTCAACGACTTCGATGCGGCGGTTTCCGGCACTCTTGGTAACCCCTGCCGGAAATCCGAAGCCGAGGCGGCGGACGAGCAGGGCAAGCACGCCGATCAGCGCGATCACGAAGATCAGCGCCAGAGCGAACCGCAGATAATCGTCCATACCCATAATATATATGTGCCTAGTTCTGAGTGGCCTGGGCTTGAAGTGCTTCGCTGAGCGCACCGAGACGGGTGACGAGATGCTGAATGGCCATGGTCACCGCTTCAGGATCCTTCGGCGGGACTTCGGCGAGCCGACGGCACAGATCGGCAATCGGCGCTTCCAGATTCGTCAGGTCGACCTGATTTCCCTCGCGGACCAGATCGTGGCCACTTTCGACGAGTTGGGTCAGATCATCAATTTCCTGCAGATAATCGGGGCCGCCCTCTGCATCCGTCGTTTCAGTCATGGCATTGCTCCTCGTCGTGAATTATTGCCCGTTCCGGGTCCAGCTTTCTGCCGTAGGGGCATCCTTGCTGTCGGCTTCGGCATTGGCAAGGTAGACGTATCTTAATATTTCGGCGACCGCGGTGAAGGCTTCGAGCGGAATCTCGCTGTCGATATCAATCGCAGACAGCAATTCGGCCAGATCCGCATCCTCGCGTACCTTGATCCCATGCGCGAAAGCCAGTGCCAGAATCTGCTCGGCAACGGTCCCGCGCCCGGCGGCGATCACTTTCGGCGCACGACCGTCATTCTGTTCTTTCAAAGCGACCGATACCGCGCGCTCCGTTGCCGGCGGCGGTTTCATGTTGGTCTGCGTCAGATCGTCGGTGTGTCCCAACCGCGCCTCCCTCGTCAGGCCGGAGCCCGGAGACATTGTCCCTGAATATGTACAGGAATTGAATGGTTAACTTTCACCGATGCGGTTTAACAAACCATGAATTCTGCCCTTCTGGCCGCTGTCGGGCGGTATGCAGATATCGTTAACAAAGATTCACCACTTGTTAAGAAACCCGGCAGATAATGCCTATCAGGAAATCGGCAGGAAATTTCCACCGTACATGCGGGCTGAGATTCGCATTTTATGGGAACCGGGACACGGTTAAAGGGATAGCGGGTATGGATTTCAACAAAACAACCCTGTTTGCAGCGGTTAAAACCCGCCTGAACTGGTTGACCCAGCGACAGGAAGTTCTAGCCCAGAACATCGCCAACGCCGATACGCCGCGTTACAGGGCGACGGATCTCAAGCCCTTTCAATTCCGCGAAATCCTGCGTCAGGAGAAAATTCAGCTCAACATGGACGTGACAAATGCCTCTCACCAGCCGGGGCGGCGCAAGCGTATCCGTGATTTTGCTGAGCAGACCGAACGCCATCCGTTTGAAACGTCGCCGAACGGGAACTCCGTGGTGATCGAAGAGCAGATGGCCAGAATGAATGAAACCCACACCAAGCACCGCCTTGTCACACAGTTGTACAAAAAGCACCTGGCGATGATCTCGCAGGCGGTCCGATCGAAATAAGCGGCAATAGGAATCTGTAATGGACGATCTACTCAAGACTTTTGCAATTTCCGGTGCCGGCATGCGGGTGCAGGGTGAACGGCTGCGGGTGATTTCGCAAAACATCGCCAACGCTGATTCCCTGCCGCAGGATCCGAACGGCAAGCCGTACCGGCGCCAGACGGTTACCTTCAGAAATGAACTCGACCGGGCCATTGGCCTGGATACCGTGCGTGTCAACAAGGTCCGCCCTGACATGTCGGAATTCGGCAAACGATACGAACCCAGCCATCCGGCGGCGGACGCCGATGGTTATGTGTTGACGCCGAACGTTAACCGGCTCGTTGAAATGACCGACATGCGTGAAGCACAGCGGTCATACGAAGCGAATCTGAGCGTCATCAAATCTTCGCGTTCTATGCTGATGAGTACCATCGACATTCTGCGCTAGGGACAACAGGCGCCGGATAAACCGGCTGCCGCCATCAGGCCCCGAGAAAGCGGCCTTCAATAAAAAGGACACCGGCCGAGAAGCTGTTCGGTGAACCTGGAACGGGAACGAAAAATGTCTAATCCAGCTATGGGTTTCGCGAATGCGGTCAAGGCCTATTCAGATGTCGCCAACGGCGAATCGTTCGGGGGCCGTTCTGCCAAACCGGCCCCTGCTTCGGGCGGGGACGAATTTGCATCACTGGTACGCAGTGCCATCGATGAAGCCATCAAGATCGGTGAAAAAAGCGAACATCTGTCGATCCAGGGTGTGAACGATCGCGCTGACCTTAACCAGGTCGTGACCGCAGTTGCGGAAGCCGAAGTCACGTTGCAGACTGTGGTTGCGGTCCGTGACAAGGTGATCGAGGCATACAAGGAAATCCTCCGTATGCCGATCTGACGCTTTCGCGGACTGATCTCAGGGGCGCACATGCCGGGTTCACCCCGAAAGCGCCCTTATTCGGCAGGGATCGCTTATGAACGAAACCGCAGTTATGGAAGTCGGGAGAGAGGCGCTCTGGGTTGTCCTCTATACCGCCGGTCCGATTATGATTGCCGGCCTTCTGATCGGTCTCGCCATTGCGCTATTCCAGGCGCTGACCACCATTCAGGAAATGACATTGACGTTCGTGCCGAAGATCATCGTGATCTTTCTGGCGATCATGGTTTTCCTGCCGTTCATGATGACCGAAGTCATCGAGTTCTCGCGCACGCTGTTCGACCGTATGGTCGCACTCGGCATCAACTAGCGCGGGGCCACCGGGGTGCTGGAACAATTCCTCGAAGTGAATGTCTGGATGATGACGGTGGTCATGACGCGTATCGGCACGATGCTCTTCCTGATTCCCGGATTTGGCGCCGGTTACGTGCTGCCGCGCTACCGGCTTGGTCTCGGCATGGCAATGACCTTTCTGCTTTTGCCGACGCTTTCGCAATACATGCCGCCGATGCCGACGAGCGCGATGACCATGTTTCTGATCCTGGTCGGCGAGGTGATCATCGGCGCATTCATGGCCAGCATCGGTGTATTCGTGATTTCAGCCTTGCAGGCGGCGGGGACGTTCATTGCCTATTTTGCGTCTATGGCGAACGCGCTAATACAGGACCCGATCTCGAACCAGCAAAGCTCCGTTATTTCCGGCTTTCTCAGCACGACGGCATTGGTCGCGGTCTTTGCAGCGGACCTGCATCACGTCGTCCTGCGCGCCATGACCGACAGCTTTTCGCTGTTCAGACCGGGCATGCCGATCGCCTTCGGTGACATGTCGGAAATCCTGACGGTGACGTTGAGTAATGCCTTCACGCTTGGTCTCAAGCTGTCATCGCCGATGCTTCTGGTGGCGTTGGTGTATTATCTGGCGCTAGGGATTCTTGGCCGCTTGATGCCGGCGCTGCAGGTGTTTTTCTTCGGCCTTCCGGTTCAGGTCAGCCTGCAGATATGGGTGATTATGGTTTGTTTTTCAGGCATGATGATGGTGTTTCTGCAATCATACAATGCGGCGTATCTGCCGTTTCTTGCCCCCTGAACGGTGCCGGCATAGCGGACGGAAAGCGAAATGGCTGAAGAAGACGACTCACAGAAAACTGAAGACCCGACAGACAAAAAACTGTCGCAGGCCCGCTCCAAGGGGCAGGTGGCGTCTTCGCAGGAAGTCAAAAGCTGGGTCGTGCTTCTTGCCGGGACGGCGGCGATCATTTTCATGTCGCCCCTGATCGCCAATCAAGTCCGCCTGATCGGTCTGCCGTATCTGGAGAATGTTGAAAAAATCCCGGCGGATTTTGACGGCATGCGATTGTTCATGATGAATTCATTCATCGAGGCCGGCTTCGCACTCGCCCCGTTCATGCTGCTTCTTCTGGTCTTTGCGATCGGCGGCAATCTGCTGCAGGTCGGATTGCTGTTCGCGCCTGAAAAGATCAAGCCCGAGTTTTCCAAGATTTCGCCGATGGCCGGGCTGAAACGGATGTTTTCCGCCCGCTCGCTTGTTGAGTTCCTCAAAGGCATTCTGAAACTGGTGATCGTCGCGTTCGTCTCCATCGGCATGACCATCCCGCTGTTGACGGATATGACATTGATGCCGGGGTTTTCGATGGCGGAAATCCTGGACCGTATCCTGAATATCGCCATTCTTATTTCAGGGGGCACCATCGCCGTCATGACCGTCATCGCGGTTCTCGACTTTGCCTTCCAGAAATACCAGTTCACCAAGCAGATGAAGATGTCCAAGCAGGAAGTGAAGGACGAACACAAGCAGTCCGAGGGCGACCCGCAGGTAAAAGGCCGCATCCGCGCCCTGCGCCAGCAACGTGCCCGCGAGCGCATGATGTCGAATGTGCCGGATGCCGACGTGGTGATCACCAACCCGACGCACTATGCCGTCGCTCTTAAATACGATATCGATGATATGTCCGCACCCCGGTTGGTGGCCAAGGGTGTCGATACGCTTGCTTTCCGGATCAGGGAGGTGGCGGAAGAACACGACATTCCAATTGTTGAAAATCCGCCGCTGGCACGGGCGCTTCATGCCAGTGTCGAACTGGATGAGGAGATTCCGCCTGAACACTTTGTCGCCGTAGCGGAAGTTATCGGTTACGTTATGCGACTTAAGGGGAAAACGCTGCATTAGGGGCGGGGACACGTTGACGGCTAAAGACGGCGGCTCAGACACGATTTACAGCGGGATCGCGGACACGGATGGTGCGCCGTCGGGTGCGTTGTTCCTTGTACTGGCCGTGGGGGCTCTTGCGGCAGCGGCATACCTGTGGTTCGAGCAGCCCGTGCATCGTGAGCTTGCGAGCCCGCTTCTGGCCGGTGCCGGGGCGCTGCTTGTACTTGCTTCGGCTTGGTGTTTCGGGCACCGAACGGCGCGCCGCAAGCATCGCGATGATCCCCGGGCCTGGGGTTTTGAACAGTCCTCCGCGGCGATCCTGATGACAGATGATGAAGGCCGGGTCACCAACATGAACCGCGCCGCCGCACAGATATTCAAGGATTTCAATATCGGCCTCGGCGCCGGGCGGGCACTGGATGCGCTCGGCCTGTCGGCGCACCCGGAGCAGGACGCCGGTTTTGCCAGGCTCTCCGGCAAGGTCTTGCGATGGCGTTCGCGCAAGTTATCACCCATGCCCGGGCGGGTCTGGCAGCTGGACGACGTCACCGAGATCATCAAGGGGCATGCGGAACTGCAGCGCGAAGTGACGGCGATGCAGGACATTTTCGATCTGATGCCGCTCGGCTTTCTGTCCGCCGACGGCGAAGGCCTGATCGACCGCTGCAATGTGACGCTGGCCAACTGGCTGGGTGAAACACCGGCGTCGCTGATCGGACGCTCGTTGAGCGAGTTTATCAGTGACGCCACTGATTCCGGTGAACTGGGTGGTGTCAGCATGGGCGTCATCACGCTTGAGCCGTCCGATGACGGCGATCCGTTCGTGGCGACCCTGTTGCAGACCGCGAAAATGAACAAGGACGGCACCCAGCCCCTCTATACGCGCTCTTTGCTGATCCGTGATGTGGCACTTGATTTGGCCGGCGCCGAAGACATGGAAAGCGAACCCGACGTAGACGAATTTGACGATCACGCCGCCGAAGCGATCCTGGATGCCGATGAGACAGGCATGCTGATGGAACGCTTGCGCTGGCTGTTCCACGACTCGCCGGTGGGGATCGCGTTCGTCGATCTTGAGGGGAACATCAATGGCTGCAACTCGGCGTTCCGGCGTCTGCTCGGGTTTGCCGCCGACGAGACGGTCAATGCGCCGTTCGCCGATCTGATTGCCCGCGAAGACCGTGACGAGGTGCAGGGGGCATTGTCCAAGGCCGTGATGGGTGTCGGGCAGGGGGCGCATATGGAGGCGGGGCTGGACCGCGCCGACGGCAAGGATATGTCGGTCAGCCTGTCGATTGCCCGGGTTGCGGATGCCGGCGGGGAAACCATCGGCCTGGTTCTGCACTTCATCGATACCACTGAACATCGGAATCTCGAGGTTCAGTTCACCCAGTCACAGAAGATGCAGGCGGTCGGCCAGCTCGCAGGCGGCGTTGCCCATGACTTCAACAACCTGCTGACGGCGATGATCGGTTTTTCCGATCTGTTGCTGACCCGCCACGGTCCCGACGATCCCGACTTCGCCGACATCATGCAGATCAAGCAGAATGCCAACCGGGCCACCAATCTGGTGCGTCAATTGCTGGCGTTCTCGCGCAAGCAGAAGCTGGAACCAGAGGTCATGGATGTGACCGAGGCGTTGGGCGATCTGTCGAACCTTCTTGGCCGTCTGATCGGTGAACGTGTCGAACTGAATATGAATCACGGCCGCAATCTGGGCCCCGTTCTATTCGACAAGGGACAGTTCGATCAGGTGATCATCAATCTCTGCGTGAATGCCCGCGATGCCATGCCGGGCGGGGGCGCGATCACGATCTCCACCAAACCGGAAAGCCTCGAGCAGCCGACACCGAAAGGCCACGAAATCCTGCCGGCGGGGGAGTATGTGACTATCACGGTTTCCGACAGCGGCACCGGGATCTCGAAAGAGAATCTGGAGCGCATTTTCGAGCCGTTCTTCTCGACCAAGGACGTGGGGGCCGGTACCGGCCTGGGGTTGTCGACGGTTTACGGGATCGTTCATCAGGCGGAAGGGTATATCTTCGTCGACAGTGCGGTCGGCAAAGGCACCGCCTTCATCATCTATCTGCCGGTTCACAAACAGGACGGTGCCGCCAAGGCCAAGGCCGTGCCGCAGGCCAAGCCTGAAATGGAAGGCGATCTGACCGGGCAGGGCGTGATCCTGCTGGTCGAGGACGAAGACGCCGTACGCCTGTTCGGCGCCCGTGCGCTGCGCAACAAAGGCTATGACGTGTTGGAGGCGACGGACGGTGAAACCGCTCTTGACGTCATTGCCAACACCGACAAGAAGATCGACCTGATCATTTCCGACGTTGTCATGCCCGGCATGGACGGGCACACGCTGGTCAATCTGGCGCGTCAAGAACTGGACGGGGTCAAGACGATCCTGATGTCGGGGTACTCAGAAGACGTGTTCCGCAACGGCCCCGACATGGACCCGTCCATCGCGTTCCTCGGCAAGCCCTTCACGCTCAAGGGACTGGCCGCCAAGGTCAAGGACGTGCTCGAAGGGTAATCGGGAACGAAACCGTCATCCTTGACGTTGTTCAGGATGAAAAATCCTGGCACTGGCGAAAAAAATCCATCCACTCCTTCCATAGCCCTGTACAGAAACCGGACACATCGGCTTTACATGTGACCGAAATTGTCACCCATGTGATCTAGGTTCAGTGGTGTTGACGGTGTCCGTGAATCCTTGCCCGAGTCCTTCAATGGGCGACGAATCAAAGACGCCGGTGACATGGGCGAATTGCCCGAAAAACTGGAACACAATTGGAACGAAATATGAAATTAACGTTGTTATAGAGTATCTTAAAATATTTCTGGACAATGAGAACATAACAGGTACAAATGACAACGTTGAATCGCAACCGCGTGTATGTAAAGAACGGAGACGAAACATGAGCAGCCCCGCCTTACGTGTCGTAGACAAGGAAAACGACGTGGACAAAAACAAAGCACTCGATGCCGCTCTCGGTCAGATCGAACGCGCGTTCGGCAAAGGGTCGATCATGCGCCTCGGTCAGCGCGAAGTGATGAACGTCGCGAGCATCTCGACCGGCTCCATCGGACTCGATATTGCCCTTGGCATCGGCGGTGTGCCGAAGGGGCGCATCATCGAGGTATACGGGCCGGAAAGCTCGGGCAAAACCACGCTGGCCTTGCATGTCGTCTCCGAAGCCCAGAAAACCGGCGGCACCTGCGCCTTCATCGATGCCGAACATGCACTCGATCCGGCCTATGCCAAAAAACTCGGCGTCAACGTCGAGGAGCTGCTGATCTCGCAGCCCGACGCGGGTGAGCAGGCGCTTGAAATTGCCGATACGCTGGTCCGTTCCGGCGCCATTGACGTGCTGGTCGTCGACAGTGTCGCCGCGCTCGTACCGCGCGCCGAACTGGAAGGCGAAATGGGCGATACCCACGTCGGTCTGCAGGCGCGCCTGATGAGCCAGGCGTTGCGCAAGCTGACGGCGTCGGTTGCCCGCTCCAACACCCTGATCATCTTCATCAACCAGATCCGCATGAAGATCGGCGTGATGTTCGGCAGCCCTGAAACCACGACCGGCGGCAACGCCCTCAAGTTCTACGCCTCCGTGCGTCTTGATATCCGCCGCATCGGCGCCATCAAGGACCGTGACGAAGTGGTCGGCAACCAGACCCGGGTCAAGGTGGTCAAGAACAAGGTCGCGCCGCCGTTCAAGCAGGTCGAATTCGACATCATGTACGGTGAGGGGATTTCGAAGATGGGCGAGTTGCTCGACCTCGGGGTTACCGCCGGCATCGTCGAGAAATCCGGCGCCTGGTTCTCGTTTGAGAGTGAGCGTCTTGGCCAGGGACGTGAGAATTCCAAGACGTTCCTGCGTGAAAATCCCGATGTAGCGCAGAAAATCGAAACCATGATCCGTCAGAATGCCGGCCTGATCGCCGAAGAAATGATGACCGGCCCTGAAAACAACGAAGAAGCTGCGGCCGCCGAAGAAGGCGGTGAGGAAGCGGCGCTCGATTAAGTTCGACGTTTCAGTGAACCCCTCTCCCCTCCCCGGGAGAGGGGTGCTCATTCGTGCAGCGAATGAGTGAGTGAGGGGAATTCAATCAGACGATCTCTCGACACAACCCCGCCAAGCCGCTAAAACCTTGCGTCCGCCCGAGGAATCACCATTTCTGGGGTAACGAATTCGACGTCCGGAACTGGGTTTAGCCATATGCAGACTGTTAACGATATCCGCCGCGCATTCCTGGATTATTTTGCCGCCAACGGTCACGAGATCGTGGCGTCGTCACCGCTTGTGCCGCGCAATGATCCGACCCTGATGTTCACCAATGCGGGCATGGTGCAGTTCAAGAACGTCTTCACCGGAAACGAGACGCGTCCCTATTCGCGGGCCGTCACATCCCAGAAGTGCGTCCGTGCGGGAGGCAAGCACAACGACCTTGAAAACGTCGGCCATACCGCGCGCCACCACACGTTCTTCGAGATGCTCGGCAACTTCTCGTTTGGTGATTACTTCAAGGAGCAGGCGATCGAACTGGCCTGGAAGCTGGTCACCCGGGAATTCGGCCTGTCCGAGGACAAGCTTCTGGTTACCGTGCATTCATCGGATGAGGATGCGGCCGAGCTTTGGAAGAAAATCGCCGGTATTCCCGACAGCAAGGTCATTCGCATCCCGACGTCGGATAACTTCTGGGCCATGGGTGACACCGGTCCCTGCGGCCCGTGTTCGGAAATCTTCTATGATCACGGCGATCATATACCGGGAGGGCCACCGGGCTCGCCCGATGAAGACGGTGACCGTTTCATCGAGATCTGGAACCTCGTGTTCATGCAGTTCGAACAGGTAACCCTGGAAGAACGCATCGAACTGCCGAAGCCGTCCATCGATACCGGTATGGGGCTGGAACGTATCGCCGCGGTGATGCAAGGCACTCACGACAACTATGAAACCGACCTGTTCAAGACGCTTATACGGGCCTCCGCCGAAGCCTCGAAGACCGATCCGGCAAGCGTGTCGCACCGGGTTATCGCCGATCACCTGCGTGCCAGTACATTCCTGATTACCGATGGCGTGTTGCCGTCGAACGAAGGGCGTGGCTATGTTCTGCGACGGATCATGCGCCGGGCCATGCGCCATGCACACATGCTGGGCTGCAGCGATCCGCTGATGTACCGCCTTGTACCGACGCTGGTCCGGGAAATGGGCGATGCTTTCCCCGACCTGAAACGTTCCGAGGCACTGGTCTCGGAAACCCTCAAGCTCGAGGAAACGCGCTTCAAGCAGCTACTGGACCGCGGCCTCAAGCTGCTCGACGACGCCACCGGCGATATGGCCGATGGGGCGACGCTTGACGGTGAAACCGCGTTCAAACTTTACGACACGTACGGCTTCCCGCTGGATCTGACTCAGGATGCGCTCAAGGCCCGTGATATTACCGTCGATGAAGACGGTTTCACGGCCGCCATGCAGCGACAGAAGGAAGAGGCCCGCAAGGCCTGGGCGGGCTCCGGCGATGCCGCCACCGATGCCGTCTGGTTCGGGGTGCGTGACACGGTCGGCGCGACCGATTTTCTGGGCTATGACACGGAATCTGCCGAAGGCCGGATTTCCGCCCTCGTTGTCGACGGCAAGACCGTTGAAGGTGCGGGGGCCGGCACCGACGTTGCGGTGGTTCTGAACCAGACACCGTTCTACGGCGAAAGCGGCGGGCAGATGGGCGACTGCGGCACCATCACGACCGAAGATGCGGTCATCACCATTACTGACACGCAGAAACGTGTCGAGGATGTCCATGTGCATATCGGCAGGGTCGAAAGCGGGACCGTCAAGGTCGGCGATGAAGCGCGGCTGGTTGTCGACCATGATCGTCGCTCCCGCCTCCGCGCCAATCACTCGGCGACGCACCTTTTGCACGAAGCATTGCGCCGTCATCTGGGCGATCACGTCACCCAGAAAGGTTCGCTGGTAGCGCCGGACCGGTTACGCTTCGATATCTCGCATCCCAAAGGCGTCAATGACGATGAACTGGCGCTGGTCGAAGCCGACGTCAATCGCCAGATTGCCGTCAATTCGGACGTCACTACACGTTTGATGGACCCGGGGTCTGCCGTCGAAGCGGGAGCCATGGCGCTGTTCGGTGAAAAATACGGTGAAGAGGTACGGGTTGTCTCCATGGGGGATGATGCGGACGCCGATTATTTCTCGACGGAACTTTGCGGCGGGACCCATGTCAAACGGACAGGGGACATCGGCGTGTTCAAAATCCTTTCCGAAGCGGCCGTCGGCTCCGGGGTTCGGCGTATTGAAGCGGTCACGGGTGCGGGGGCGCGTGCTTATTTCGCCGAGACCGAAAAAGCCCTGATGGCGGCAGCGAAAGAACTCAAATCCCAGCCCGTTGATGTGCCGGTTCGCGTCAAGGCGCTGCTGGAAGAGCGCCGCAAGCTCGAACGTGAACTCAGCGAAGCCCGCAAGAAACTCGCCATGGGGGGCGGCACTGCTTCGGGCGACACGGGCTCGGAGATTGAAGACGTCAACGGCATCAAGTTCTCGGGCCGTGTCCTCGACGGGGTGCCGGCGAAGGAACTCAAGGGGCTGGTCGACGATATCAAGAAACAGATCGGCTCTGGTGTCGTTGCGGTGGTCTCGAATACCGACGGGAAGGCGTCGTTGGTTGTCGGCGTGACCGAGGACCTGATCGGCAAGCTAGATGCCGTAGAACTGGTTCGCGCCGGGTCGGAAGCGGTCGGCGGCAAGGGCGGCGGCGGCCGTCCCGATATGGCACAGGCCGGCGGCCCCGACGGGTCCAAAGCGGCTGAAGCCATCGCGGCGATCAAGGCGGCGATCACCGGCTAACGTGCATCATCCTGAACTTGATTCAGAATAGTGGGTAAACAAAACGCCCTCCGTATTTCCCGGACGGGCCGAAAGGCCGATCCGGGACCCATTCCGATATCTTGAACGCACGAACATGGGTCCCGGCACAAGGCCGGGAAACAGGATAAGTTATACCGTCATCATGAGCCTTAATCAGGACCCATTAAAATCAAGTCCGGGATCACGCTAGGCGGAAAAGGCCATTCACTCAGAAAAATACCGTCCCGGCGTGCGGCCGAGGGTGCGCCGGAACATGGCGATGAAGGCGCTTTGAGACGCATAACCCAGATCGAATGCGACATCGGTGACACTGTCGCCCTGGGCGAGGCGCGTCAATGCCGCAAGCAGCCGGACCTGCTGACGCCACTGTCCGAAGGTCATGCCGGTATCGCGGGTGAATATCCGGGCTAGCGTGCGTTCGCTGGCACCCAGTTCGCCGGACCATTCCTGCAGCGTCCTGTTATCCGATGGATCATCGAGCAACGTATCGGTGATACGCCGGGCGCGGCGGTCTGTGGTCATCGGCAGATGCAGTGGTGCCACGGGCAAGCCTTCGATCCTGTCCAGCAGGACGCGGATCAGGCGTTCATCGGCGCTGTCCGGGGCCGGATCGTCGACGATGTCCATGGCCTCGATGATCAGTTCGCGCATCAGGGGCGAAACGGTGACGACGCAACAGACTTCGGGCAGACCGGCAAGGGCGTCCGGGCGGATATAGAGCGAACGCATCGATAGCGGCGTTCCCTGCGCCTGCACGTGATGTGAAATGCCGGGCGGTATCCAGACTGCGCGTTGCGGGGGCACCACCCAGACACCGATGCCGGTTGTCACCCGCATCACGCCATGAACGGCGTACAGCAACTGCGCACGTTCATGCGCATGCCAGTCGATGATGTGATCCGCCGGGCATTCCCGGGGCCGCGCAAGGACCAGTCCCTGGCCTCTGTCGATATCCGGTATGGGGGGCAGGATGCGGTGGTTGATGGTCATCGGGGTGTCCGTATCTAGATATTTTTTGTCATTATACACCATATTAGACGTAAAATTTTGCTGGTAAAGTCCTGTTAAATCACCAACTCTTCGTTATCACGAGGGGACGACATCCATGACCACGGGCGGTTTGTTCAAGGACGGCTGGAAAAGCCGAGAGGTTTTTCTGGTGCTGACGGCAATCGCCATGCCGATTTCGTTCTCCACCTGGCAGGCCCTGTTCAACAACTTCGCGCACGACGTCGCACATCTTGAAGGTGACGGCGTTGGTATCATCCAGTCGTTCCGCGAGGTGCCGGGGTTCCTCAGTTTTACCGTCATCATGCTGCTGATCTGGTTTCGTGAACAGCGGTTCGCGTTGTCGTCGCTGATCCTGCTCGGGGTCGGCACCATGATCACCGGTTTCTATCCGTCATTCTGGGGCCTGATGATGACGACGTTCGTGATGTCCGTGGGGTTCCATTATTTCGAAAGTCTGCATCAGTCCCTGACCCTGCAGTGGATCGACAAGAAAAACGCGCCCGAAGTCATGGGCAAGATCGTCAGTGCGCGGTCGATCGCGGCGCTCGTTTCATTCGGCTTGATCTACCTGATGCTCGATACCGTCGAAATGGACCTGAAGTGGGTGTACCTGATCGGTGGCGGGGTGTCGGTGGCGATCGGCCTGTATTGCTGGATCGGGTTTCCGGAATTCAGGGCCACGGTCGAGCAATCGAAGCAGATCGTCATCCGCAAGCGATATTGGCTGTGGTATGCGCTGGTCTTCATGTCGGGCGCCCGGCGCCAGATTTTTGTCGTCTTCGCCGGCTTCCTGATGGTGCAGAAATTCGGCTTTACGGCCGGACAGATGAGCCTGATGTTCCTCGCCAACATGGCGATGACGATCTATCTGGCACCGAAGATCGGGCGGATGATCGGACGTGTCGGCGAACGCCGGATGCTGGTAATCGAATATATCGGACTGGCCTTTGTTTTCACCGGATATGCCTTTGCCAGCGAAGCCTGGATGGGGGTTACGCTGTATATCGTCGATCATGTGTTCTTTGCCATGGCCATCGCCATCAAGACCTATTTCCAGAAGATCGCGGACCCGGCCGACATCGCGGCATCGACCGGCGTCAGCTTCACCATTTCCCACATCGTCGCCATCGTCATTCCGGCCGGGTTCGGGTTCCTCTGGCTAACCTCGCCTGCGTATGTTTTCCTGTCGGGAACAGCGATGGCGGTGATTTCGCTCATTCTGGCGCTAATGGTTCCGCGTCACCCCGAACCGGGTAATGAGTCCCTGATCTTCCGCATGATCGCCAAACCACAACCGGCGGAATGACGCCAGCGGCGCTCGGCCACTGAAAACGGAAGACAGATGACGAAACGATTTGAAGGCACAAAAACCTACGTCGCCACCGACGACCTGAAAATTGCGGTCAACGCCGCCGTCGGGCTGCAACGCCCACTGCTGGTCAAGGGTGAGCCCGGCACCGGCAAGACCGTTCTGGCCGAGGAAATCGCCGCCGCGCTGGATGCGCCTTTGATCCCGTGGCATATCAAGTCGACCACCAAGGCCCAGCAGGGGCTCTACGAATACGACGCCGTGGCCCGTTTGCGGGACAGCCAGCTCGGCGATGAGCGGGTTCACGATATTGCCAACTACATCGTCCGCGGCAAGCTGTGGGAAGCGTTTGAAAGCGAAAAGCGCCCGGTGCTTTTGATCGATGAAATCGACAAGGCGGATATCGAATTCCCGAACGATCTACTGCTCGAAATCGACCGTATGGAATTCCATGTCTACGAAACCAAGCAGACGATCCGTGCCACCAGCCGCCCGATCGTGGTGATCACGTCAAACAATGAAAAGGACCTGCCGGACGCATTCCTGCGCCGCTGTTTCTTCCATTACATCAAGTTCCCGGACGAAGATACCATGCGCGCGATTATCGACGTGCATTTCCCGGATGTGCAGAAACGTCTGGTGAAACAGGCGATGGAAGTGTTTTACGAACTCAGGGATGTGCCGGGTCTGAAGAAACGCCCTTCGACCTCGGAACTGCTCGACTGGATCAAGCTGCTGATGATCGAGGACATTCCCCCCGAAGCGCTTAAATCCGGCGACAAGAAGGATCTGATCCCGCCGCTGTACGGCGCCCTGCTCAAGAACGAGCAGGATGTCCACATGCTGGAACGCCTCGCATTCCTGAACCGCCGCGAAGGCCGTTAACATTCGTTTCAGGACGATGGTTTGTATTTGCATCTAGTCGTGCTTTCATAGGGGCATATGGAACAATACCTCGACCCCGCTGAAATACAGCGCCTGGCCCAGACCGCCTGGGACTGGCTGCTGATGCATGTCTTCATCTGGCAGTCGGGTGTGCAGGCGGCAATCGTCATCGTCGCGGTTCTGCTGGCGAAAATCCTGTCGCCGCATCTCGCACGCCTGATTGAGCGCATCGCCGATCATCCGCGCTGTCCCGGCTGGCTGAAGGGCAAGGTCCGTGCGCAGGCGCAGCTCAGCTTCGCGTTCGTGTGGCTTGTCCTGCAGTGGTTCACGGTCTTGGCTGCCAAAGGGGCCGTCTGGCCGCACCGGCTGATGGAAAGCGTCGTCTCGCTGCTGACGGCCTGGGTGGTCATCCGTTTTGCCTCCAGCTTTATCCGTGATCCGGGATGGGCGCGGACACTGGCCGTCGTTGCGTGGACGGTGGCGGCGCTCAATCTGGTCGGCTTGCTTGATCCGACCATCCGCACGCTGGACAGCATGGGCATGTCACTGGGCGATGTGCGCCTGTCCGTCCTTGGTCTGATCAAGGCGGCGCTGGTTCTGGTCGTCCTGCTGTGGGTCGCCGGAGCGGTCAGCCGGATCATCGAACACCGCCTCGACGGATCACAATCCCTGTCACCATCGGCACGCGTCCTGATGGGCAAATTCATCAAGGTCGCGCTGATCTTCGTCGCTATTCTGGCGGCGCTGGAAAGCATCGGCATCGATCTGACGGCGCTGGCAGTGTTCGGCGGGGCGGTCGGTCTGGGTATTGGTTTCGGTCTGCAGAAGGTGATTTCGAACCTGATCAGCGGCGTGATCCTATTGATGGACAAGTCGGTGAAGCCGGGTGACGTCATCGCCATCGACAATACGTTCGGCTGGATCAACCGGTTGAGCGCCCGGTATGTCTCGCTGATTACGCGGGACGGAACCGAGCATCTGATTCCGAACGAGGACCTGATCAGCCAGCGGGTCGAAAACTGGTCCTATTCGGACAGTCTGATCCGCCTCAAGCTGCCGATCGGTGTCGCATATGAATCCGATGTGCCGCTGGCCATGAAGCTCGCCGTCGACGCAGCAGAGAATGTCGAGCGGGTGCTCAAGACCCCGGCACCTGTTTGCCGGCTTATGGAATTCGGAGGTGATTCCGTAAATCTGGAACTCAGGGTCTGGATCAGTGACCCTCAAAAGGGCGTCGCCAACGTGCAATCCGATGTGCTTTTGAACGTCTGGAAACTGTACCATGAAAACGGCGTGGAGTTCCCGTTTGCGCAACGCGATCTGCATCTCAAATCTGCCGTGCCGCTGGATGTGCGGCTGGTTGACAAAAACGATCCCGGGGGTGCGGATAGCTGATGTTTATCGATTTCTTTCTCAAGCTCCGCGATGGCGGGGTGCCGTGTTCGCTCAGGGAGTACCTCACCCTGGTCGAGGCCGTGGATGGCGGATATGCCGAATTTGATATCGAGGGTTTCTACTATTTAAGCCGTGCGGCGATGGTCAAGGATGAGCGCCATCTGGACAAGTTCGACCGTGTCTTTGCCCAGGTATTCAAGGGGCTTGAACCTCCTGAGGGGGACGAGGGGAAGGGGCATGACATCCCCGAGGAATGGCTTCGCAAGCTTGCCGAGAAAATTCTCAGCGAGGACGAGAAAAAGCAGATCGAAGCCATGGGCGGCTGGGACAAGCTGATGGAGACGCTGAAGAAGCGGCTCGAAGAACAGAAAAAACGACACCAGGGCGGCTCCAAATGGATCGGGACTGCCGGCACGTCACCGTTCGGTGCCTA
The DNA here is from genome assembly GCA_965227245.1 of Rhodospirillales bacterium. GTDB lineage: Bacteria > Pseudomonadota > Alphaproteobacteria > Rhodospirillales > Casp-alpha2 > UBA4479. Next base: position 2,351,544 of record OZ245728.1, read on the forward strand.
TGGCTATAACCCCGAAGGCGTACGGATCGGTCAGGACGGCAACCGTAATTTCTCTGCCGTCAAAGTCTGGGATAAGCGCGAGTTCAAGAATCTCGACGATACGCTGGCGCTGGGCACCCGCAACATCAAGGTGGCCCTGCGGCGTTTGCGGAAGTTCGCACGTGAAGGGGCGCCGAGCGAGCTTGATCTCGACGGGACCATATCAGGGACGGCACGCAAGGGGTTTCTTGACCTCCATATGCGTCCGGAACGCCACAACGCGGTCAAGGTTCTGCTGTTCTTCGATATCGGCGGGTCCATGAACCCGCACATCAAGGTCATGGAAGAACTGTTCTCGGCGGCGCGGGGTGAGTTCAAGCACATGGAATATTTCTACTTCCATAACTTCCTCTATGAGCGGGTCTGGCGCGACAACAAGCGCAGGCACACCAATACGACGCCGACCTGGGACGTCCTGCGGACCTATCCGCATGATTACAAGGTGATCATCGTCGGCGATGCTTCGATGAGCCCTTACGAAATTGCCGTGCCGGGCGGCAGCGTCGAGCATTGGAACGAGGAAGCGGGCGCGGTGTGGATGCAGCGTCTGCTGCAGGTCTATCCAAAGACGGTCTGGATCAACCCGATCAAGCGCGACTGGTGGGAACACACCCAGTCGGTCGGGATGGTGCGCGATCTGATGGATGACCGGATGTATCCGCTGACGCTTGAGGGTCTCGAAGGTGCCATGCGGGAACTTTCCCGCTAACCCCAAACTGCCAGGATTCCCCGCATCCGGCTGGACGCGGCGCCCGCTCCCGGGGGAGAGGGCTATTCAGAATTACTTCACGTCCGCGGCAACGCGCATGGAAATGATCTTGTCCGGATCGCTGACCACGCCATTGCGGCTATCGTCGCCCTTTTCGATGGCGTCGACGTATTCCATGCCATCGATCACTTCACCCCAGATGGTGTATTGGCCATCGAGGAAGGGTGCCTTGTCGAACATGATGAAGAACTGGCTGTCTCCGCTGTTGGGATTCTGGGCCCGCGCCATGCCGACGGTGCCCCGGTAAAAGCTCTCCAGATTGGTGAATTCGGCAGGGATGTTCTGGCCGGAGCCGCCGGTGCCGTTGCCTTCCGGGTCGCCGGTTTGGGCCATGAAGCCGTCAATCACACGGTGAAACGTCAGGCCGTCATAGAACTTTTCACGGACCAATTCCCTGATACGCTCGACGTGTTTCGGCGCGATATCGGGGCGCATTTCGATGACCACGCGACCGGTTTTGAGCTCAAGATAGAGTGTGTTCTCAGGATCAAGGGCTTTGGCTGTGTCTGTCATGGCAATAATGATGAAGAGCGCGAGTGCGGCAAAGCCAACAAGGCGGCGCATTTCAGTCTCCTGATTTCCGTTCGGGTTCAAAAGCGGCTTATGTCTGTTCGTTTTCTGCCCGAGCAGGCCGGAGCCGTCAAGGGCAACGGGGCGGATGAAAGATTACAAATCGCCAAGGTCGAATTGTTTGAGAATTTCACGGGCTGCATCCGTGGGTGTGCGTTTGCCGCTACGGACGGAAGCTTCCATTTTATCGCCCACACCGCCCTTGCGACGGACTTCAGCCAACAGGGTCGAGGTTACTTCGTCCCACATCCAGCTTGCCGCCTGTTCGGCGCGCCGTTCATCTATCCGACCGGCAGACTGTACGGCTTCACGAAAAGCCTCCATGCGTGCCCAGACCTCGGGGATGCCGTCACCGGTATGGGCCGAGCAGCGCAGCACTTCGGGTCGCCAGACGTCGTCGCCGCCGCGTAGCATGCGTAAGGCAGATGTGTAGTCCTGAAAGGCACGGCTGGCGGCTTTCTGCAGGTCGCCGTCATTTTTGGTCACGACCAGCAGGTCGGCCATTTCGACGATACCCTTCTTGATGCCTTGCAGATCATCGCCGCCGCCGGGGGCCACCAGCAGAACGAACATATCGACCAGGTCGGCAACGGCGTATTCCGATTGGCCGACGCCAACGGTTTCAACGAGCACGACGTCAAAGCCGGCGGCTTCAACGGCCATGATGGTCTCTCGCGTGCGCCGGGCGACACCGCCGATTGATCCGCCGGATGGCGAGGGCCGAACATAAGCCCCAGGATTGCGGGCGAGGTTTTCCATGCGCGTCTTGTCGCCGAGGATCGAGCCGCCGTGCTTCGGGCTTGATGGATCAACGGCAAGGACGGCGACTTTATGGCCCTGCTCGACGACGTGCAGGCCGATAGTTTCGATGAACGATGACTTCCCGACGCCTGGAACGCCGGAAATGCCGATGCGGATCGACTTGCCCGTTTCCGGCAGTAGCCGGCTGATGGCGTCAGATGCTTCCGCCCGGTGATCCTTGCGGGTGGATTCGATCCGGGTGATCAGACGGGCAAGGGCCCGGCGGTTGCCTTCAAGCACGCCGGTGACGAGTTGGTCCATGTCGTTCACTTATTCTTCCGTTTTTTCTTTGTCTGCCGGGTCTCGGCGGTATGCTTCTCTTCAAAAGTAGAACCGAAAGCATGCATCGCCATAACCATCAGCTTTTCGCGCTGTTCCTCTGGCAGGTCGTCGAGCATCTTCGACTTGCTGTCATGAATGGACAGGGCCTGTTCAATCAATGCAGCGCGGCCCGGGGGCAGATTCTTCTTGCGGTCCAGCTCCGCCGAGGCGCTTTCGATCGCCTGCCGAACCAGGGTTTCCGGCAGGATGTCATCGTCATCTTCCTGACTGGCCGGGGGGCTGACGGGCGCAGGGACGGCCTCGCCGCGCTTAACGGCTTCGAGCGCATCCAGTTTGGCGCGTGCATTCTTGTCAATGAAGATGGAAAGCAATGCACGCTTCAGGAAATTGCCGGCCATGTTATCCGCGTCCCGGTGCTGGAATGGACGTGCGCAACAAAGTCTCTTGCACACGCGAATCATTTCCGTAACGGTAAGACTGTGAATTTTCCTTGTAAACGCCGATCTCCGCTGGCCAACACCTGCCAGCAGCACATAAAGTATACCCCATGAGAAGAAACAGAGACGCAAAGATAGTCGCGACACTCGGCCCGGCCAGTAGTTCGGAAGCGCAGATAGCTGCGTTGTTTGAAGCCGGCGTTGACGTATTCCGCATGAATTTCTCGCACGGTGCGCATGAAGGCCACCGGGAACGTTACAACATCGTTCGCGGTCTTGAGCAGAAATATGGCCGTGCCGTTGGCATTCTGCTCGATCTTCAGGGGCCGAAGCTGCGCGTCGGCGATTTTGAAGGCGGTAGCGTCGAGTTGAAAAGCGGCCAGAAATTCCGGCTTGAAGCTGCGGAATGCCTTGGCGACAGCAAACGCGCCTGTCTGCCGCACCCGGAGGTTTTCGATGCGCTGGAACCGGGGACTGATCTGCTGCTTGATGACGGTCGGCTGCGTCTGAAGGTCCTCGAACATGGTCATGACTGGGCCGAAACCGAAGTTGTCATCGGTGGCGAACTGTCCAACCACAAGGGCCTGAACGTCCCGAGTGTCATTCTCGATGTCAGCCCGCTGACACCGAAAGATCATGAGGACATGCGCTTCGGTCTGGACCTTGGCGTAGATTTTATCGGTCTCAGTTTCGTTCAGCGTCCGGAAGACATCGCCGAAGCGAAAAAGCTGATAGCCGGGCGGGCACATATCATCTCGAAGCTCGAAAAGCCTCAAGCCCTGCACAGGCTGGATGAAATCGTCGAATTGTCGGACGCAATCATGGTGGCGCGCGGCGACCTCGGCGTCGAAGTGCCGCCCGAAGACGTGCCGCTTCTGCAGAAACGTATCCTCCGCGCCTGCCGCCGCGACGGCAAGCCGGTGATCGTGGCGACACAGATGCTGGATAGCATGATTCATGCGCCGACCCCGACCCGGGCCGAAGCTTCGGATGTGGCGACCGCTATCTATGACGGTGCCGACGCGGTCATGTTGTCAGCGGAAACGGCGGTGGGCGAATACAGCCGGGAAAGCGTCGCGATGATGGAACGCATCATCATCCGTGTCGAAAACGATCCGCTGTACCGCGAAATGCGCGAAGCCGAACGCCGCGCCCCGGAAGCGACAGCCGCGGATGCCATCACCGCAGCCGCGCGTCAGGTTGCCGATACGATTTCAGCAGCTGCCATCGTGACTTTCAGCACGACAGGATCGACGACGATCCGGGCGGCACGTGAGCGCCCGGTGGTACCGATCCTGGGCATGACTCCACGTCTGGATACGGCGCGCCGCAGTGCCTTGATCTGGGGCGTCCATTCGGTACAGACGCAGGATTGCCATACCTTCCGTGAAATGGTGACCAAAGCCATTCATGCCGCCAAGACAGAAGGCTTTGCCGAACCTGGTGATCCCATCGTGATTACAGCAGGTGTTCCCTTCGGGACGCCGGGGGCCACCAATATTCTCCGTATCGCCTGGGTCGAATAGGACCATCCAATGACGGACATCAGCAGTGACAGCGGCGTGCCCAAGGCGCCGTTGCCAGACCGTGCCGGTTTGATTGGCGGACTGTGCGCGCTCGGGGCCTTCGGGACATGGGGCTTTTTGCCTGTCTATTTCAAATACATGCAGGAGGTCTCGCCGCTGGAAATCCTGGCGCACCGGATTGTCTGGTCGACGCTTCTGGTCGGGGTGATGTTGCGGATTCTTGGCCGCTGGCCCGAAATCATTGCGATTTTGGAGAACAAACGCCTGCTGATGTGGCTCTGCCTGTCTTCGATCCTGCTGTCATGTAACTGGATGCTGTTCATCTGGGCGGTGACCAACGGCTTCATGCTCGAAGGCAGTCTTGGTTATTATATTAATCCGCTGGTTAACGTTCTGCTGGGCGTGGTCTTGCTGGGCGAACGACTGTCAAAGGCGCAATGGCTCGCGGTCGCCTTGTCGCTGGGCGGTGTTACGGTTCTGGCTGTCGGGCTTGGCGCTTTCCCATGGATCGCCGTATCACTGGCACTGCTGTTCGGCTTCTATGGCTATGTGCGCAAGACTGCCCCTGTCGGTGCGGCGACGGGGTTGTTTGTGGAAACGCTCGTGGTCCTGATACCCGCTATCCTTTATCTGTTGTTCATCGCCTGGCAAGGTACGGGTGCCATGGGGACAGTCTCGCTCGGCTATGATTTCCTGTTGGTGTTCGCGGGCATTGTCACGGCAGCACCGCTGATTATGTTCACTGCCGCTGCCCGCCGGCTCAGATATGCGACTGTCGGATTTTTTCAGTATCTGGCCCCGACCTTGCAGTTTCTGCTGGCCGTGGGTGTATACGGCGAAGCTTTCACGGATACCCATAAAATCACTTTCGCCCTGATCTGGACGGCGCTCGCCATTTATTCAATCGATACATTCATGGGACGACGCAAGTAGACATGATTACTGATCTGGCCCGAATTCTGCTTGATGTCGTAACACCGGTAGCAATCTGTGCCGCCATCGGCTTTGCCTGGGCACGTATGAAGCAGCCATTCGATAGCCAAATGGTTTCGCGTCTGGTTTCCAACGTCGGGGTGCCGACCTTGGTCTTCTCTACGCTTGTCGGCGTCGAGGTCGGCGGCGGCCTGTTCATGGAAATGGCGCTGGCTGCTTTCCTGACGAATATCGTTTTCTTTGCCATTGGCTACGTGATCCTGAAACTGACGGGTTTGCCGATCCGGACGTACCTGAACCCGCTGGCATTCGCCAACACCGGCAACATGGGATTGCCGTTATGCCTGCTGGCATTTGGTGAAGAAGGTCTAGCGCTCGGCATTGCCTATTTCGTCGTTAACGTGATCCTGTTGCTGACGGCTGGAATTGCCGTGGCATCCAACGAATACAAGCTGATGGATATGTTGAAACGACCGTTCCTGTATGCGGTCATCCTTGCCGGGTTTTTCATGACCAGTGATGTCGAAGTCCCCAAGGCAATCCTGTCTACGACCAAATTGCTTGGTAACATCAGTATCCCACTGATGCTGATCACGCTCGGTTACTCTCTGGCGACGTTGCAGATCGTCAATATCAAGCGTGCCAGTTTCATATCGTTTTGCAGGCTGGGGATCGGCATCCCGGTGGGCTTCGCTGCGGCGGCGATGTTCGGATTTACCGGTGCGGCTTACGGGACTCTCGTTCTGATGTGTTCGATGCCGGTTGCTGTCATCACGTTTCTTTTAGCCGAGAATTACGGCGCAGACGGAAAATCTGTCGCCGGTGCGGTCATCATCTCGACACTCGCATCGTTCGCAACGATGCCGGTCCTGTTGTGGGTATTGATGATCAACGGGTAAACTTTATTCCGCCGCCTGCGGGGCGCGGCTGGGATCGCGGAAGGTGGCGATAAGATCCGTTTCACAGGCCTTGGCCGCTTTCACATTGGCTTCCTTAACATGACCGAACCCGCGCATGCGCATCGGCAAACTTGCTAACTGCACGGCGGCGGCATGGTTATCCGCGCTTAGGTTGTCGGCGATTTCCACCAGCTGGGATTCATAATCCGCGATCAGCTGACGTTCCATTTTACGTTCGTCGCTGTAACTGAACGGATCAAAGGCTGTCCCGCGCAGCCCCTTCAGGCCGGCGAGTAATCTGAAGGCCGTCATGATCCAGGGGCCATAGGCGCGTTTCTTCAGATGACCGCTGACGGGATCGCGTTCGGCCAGCAGCGGCGGCGCCAGGTGGATTTTCACCTTCCCCCCGTCGGCAAACGTCTCCTGGATAGCCTTTTCAAAGCGGCCATCCGTATAGAGCCGTGCAACTTCGTACTCGTCCTTGTACGCCATCAGCTTGAACAGTCCGCGGGCCGCGGCTTCCGATAACGCGGACGATCCGGGCATGGCCGAAGCTTCCGCGGATCGGATACGGTTGATCAGCGCCGTATATTTTTCACTATATGACTTGTTTTGATAGGCGGTCAGATCGGCAATCCGACGTTCAATGAATCCGTCTAGTTCAAACGGCTGCGGTTTCTCGTCGTTGCGGCCAATGATGGTTTCGACGGCGGCCATGTCATGGGCCGCCCGGCGGCCCCACAGGAAGGCCTGTTTGTTGAACTCTATGGCAACGCCGTTGAGTTCGACCGCCCGTTCGATGGCTTCCGCAGAGACCGGCAACAGGCCTTTCTGATAGGCATAGCCGACGACCATCATGTTGGCGGCGATGGTGTCGCCCAGAAGCTTGCGGGCCATTGCTGTCGCTTCGAAGAAATCGACGGAATCCATGCCGGCTTCTTCGCGCAGGGTCTGCTTCAATCCCTCTTCGGGGAACATCATGTCCGGCTGGCGCGTGAAATCGGCTGTCATCGTCTGGTGTTCGTTGACCACGGCCCTGCTGTTGCCGGCGCGAAGTTTGGCCAGGGTTTCCGGGTCGGCGCTGGAGACCATGTCACAGCCCAGCAAAAGATCGGCGCCCCCCGCCGATATGCGCACGGCATGAATATCGTGCGGTTTCTCGGCAAAGCGCAGGTGTGAATAGACCATGCCGTTCTTCTGTGCCAGGCCGGCGACGTCGAGCACGGAGATGCCCCGGCATTCAAGATGCGCTGCCATGCCGAGTATGGCGCCGATGGTGACGACGCCGGTGCCGCCGATGCCGGTGACGACCACGTTATAGGGATCACTGAGATCGACGGCTTCCGGTTCCGGCAGGGACGGGAAGGGGACATCGCCCACGGCTTTTGGTTTGCGGACCTGTGTGTCTTCGACGGTGACAAAGCTGGGGCAGAACCCGTCGAGACAGGAATAGTCCTTGTTGCAGGCGGACTGATCAATGGCCCGCTTGCGGCCAAGTTCGGTCTCGCGGGGCGTGACGGCGACACAGTTCGATGCAAGGCCGCAATCGCCGCAGCCTTCGCAGACATGCTCGTTGATGAACACGCGCTTCGCCGGGTCCGGGAAAAGCCCGCGTTTCCGGCGGCGGCGTTTTTCGGCGGCGCAGGTCTGATCATAGATCAGGGCGGAAACCCCTTTGATGGTTCTCAGGTGACGCTGGACTTCGTCCATTTCATCACGGTGATGGACATTCACGTCAGACGGAAAACCGTAATTGACCGGATACTTGTCCGGCTCGTCGGTGACGACGACGATGTGTGTCACCCCTTCGGCTCTGATCTGCTGGGCAATGATCGCCGGGTTCAGGGTGCCGTCATGGGCCTGGCCGCCGGTCATGGCGACAGCATCATTATAGAGAATTTTGTACGTCATGTTGACGCCCGACGACACGGCGGCGCGGATCGCAAGCAGGCCGGAATGGAAATAAGTGCCGTCGCCGATATTGGCGAAGATATGCTGAGTTTCTGTGAACGGCGCCTGTCCGACCCAGTTCACCCCCTCTCCGCCCATGTGGGTGAAGGTTTCAGTTTCCCGGTCCATCCAGATCGCCATGTAATGGCAGCCGATCCCGGCAGCCGCACGTGACCCCTCCGGTACCTTGGTCGACGTGTTGTGCGGACAACCGGCACAGAAATAGGGAATGCGCTTCATGTCCGGCTGACCCGAGGAGAGGGATTGTTCTTTTTTGGTCAGGAACGCGAGACGGTCGCGAATCCGCTCCGAGGTATGAAATTTTTCGATCCGTTTGGCGATGGCACGGGCAATCATGGCCGGAGTCAGTTCGCCGGCGGAGGGTAAAATCCAGTCGCCGTTTTCGTCGAACTTGCCGACGACGCGGGGCCGGACGTCTTCACGCCAGTTGTAAAGCTGTTCCTTGAGCTGGTTTTCGATCACCGCGCGTTTTTCCTCGACGACGAGGATTTCATCCAGCCCCTCGGCAAAGTGACGCGCGGACTCCCGCTCCAGCGGCCAGGGCATGGTGATCTTGAACAGGCGGATGCCGATTTCGGCAGCGTGTTCTTCATCGATGCCGAGATCGTCCAGTGCCTGCAGCACATCCATATATGATTTGCCGGTGGCGCAGATGCCGAGCCTGGCTTTTGGGTTGTCGATGGTGATCCGGTTCAGTTTATTGGCGCGGGCAAAGGCGAGCGCCGCATAAATTTTGTAACGGTGCAGACGCTTTTCCTGATCCAGCGGCGCATCGGGCCAGCGGATATGAAGGCCGTCTTCGGGCATCTGGAAGTCATCGGGCATCGCAAAATCATAAAGATGCGGTCCGATATCGACGGAAGCCGAGGTGTCGATGTTGTCGGTAATGCATTTCAGCCCGACCCAAAGCCCCGAATAGCGCGACATCTGAATGCCCAGCAAGCCAAGTTCGAGGATTTCCTCGACATTGGCCGGGTGCAGGAAAGGGATCATCACGTCGGTGAAGGCGTATTCGCTCTGGCTGGGGACCGTTGAGGATTTGCAGGCAGGGTCATCGCCGGCAAGCGCCAGAACGCCTCCAAGCGGTGCGGTACCGGCCATATTGGCATGACGGAAGACATCACCTGTACGGTCGACTCCCGGGCCTTTGCCGTACCAGATGCCGAAAACGCCGTCGAACTTTGCGCCCTCGAACATGTTGAGCTGTTGTGACCCCCAGAGGGCCGTGGCGGCAAGATCCTCGTTCACGGCGGGCTGGAATTTGATATCGCCGGCTTCAAGAAGGTGCCGGGCCTGGCCAAATTCCTGATCCAGCGCCCCCAGCGGAGAGCCGCGGTAACCGGTGACATACCCGGCCGTATTGCGTCCATGTGCCCTGTCGAGCGCCTTTTGCATCAGTGTCAGGCGGACCAATGCCTGCGTGCCGGTCAGAAAGACGCGGCCGGTTTCCAGAGTATACTTGTCTTCAAGGGTCGCACGTATCAATGACATGTGATTACCCTACCTCCCGTTATATAAAAGGTAGTGTGCCTGAACGTCCGGGACAATAGGTCATCTTTGCTGACCTAAAAAAGGAAATATTCGTACGCCCGATACCCTGATTCAACGGCATAGCTTTCAAACGGGTGTTTTGTTCATGGAACATAATTCCGGGTGATTTCGGGGGTGCCAGCGGTTATACCGGTGCCAGTCTGACGCAAGGAAGAGACGTAGTAATGGCTGTCCTCGTAACCGGTGCCGCAGGATTTATCGGATTTCATACCTGCAAAGCGCTTGCCGCGCAGGGTCGGCAGGTGGTCGGTGTCGATAATCTGAACGATTATTATGATCCGCAGTTGAAGCAGGCGCGTCTGGCTGAACTGGAAAAGCTGGATGGGTTCAATTATGTGCAGGCCGATATCGCCGAACGCGAGGCGATGGAAGCCGTCGCTGCTTCAAACCCGGATATCGACGTTATCATCAATCTCGCCGCGCAGGCCGGCGTCCGCTATTCGCTGGTAAACCCTTATGCCTACACCCGCTCGAACGTCGAGGGGCATCTGGTGATGCTGGAAATGGCCCGGCATCTGAAAAACTTCAAACACTTCGTCTATGCGTCTTCGTCGTCGGTGTATGGCGCCAATACGGAATTGCCGTTCACCATCGATGAACGCGTCGATCAGCCGGTATCACTCTATGCGGCTACCAAACGCGCCGGAGAACTGATGACGCATTGTTACGCGCGTCTCTATGGGATTCCGTCAACAGGCCTGCGCTTCTTCACCGTCTATGGACCGTGGGGACGTCCCGATATGGCGGCCTGGATTTTCACCCGGAAGATTCTCGCCGGTGAACCGATCGAGGTTTTCAACAAAGGTGATATGCGTCGTGATTTCACCTACATCGACGATATCATTCAGGGGGTTGTGGCCGTCGTCGATCACATTCCCGGCGGTGACGTTCCGGCTACCGTCTACAACCTTGGAAATCATCGCTCGGAAAAACTGACGGATTTCATTGCCATGCTGGAAGAGGCACTGGGCAAAAAGGCAGACGTCATCCTGAAGCCGATGCAGCAGGGTGATGTGAAGGAAACCTTTGCCGATATCGAGGCCAGTCGCCGCGATCTGGGTTTCGAGCCGACAACATCCATCAGTGAGGGCATTCCCCGTTTCGTGGAGTGGTATCGCCGCTATCATGGCAATCAAAGCGGCTAACCCTGTGAGCACATCCAAACCGATCGCTTATGGACCGGTGCTGCCGCGGCAGATTTTCCTGTTGATATTGCTGGCAATGATCTGGGGCACGTCATTTCTGGTCATGAAGATCGGCGTGCAGTACATGCCGGCCCTGACCCTGACCGCGGTCCGCCTTTTGGCGGCGGCCGTTTTCATGGTGCTGGCCGCCATCGTGATGCGGAGCCGGTTTCCAACGGGGATCGTTGCACTCGGGTATTGCTTCGTCCTGGCATTTTTCGGGAACAGCTTGCCATTCTTTCTGATCAGCTGGGGCGTCGAAGGCATTGCCAGCGGGCGCGCTGCAATTCTGATGGCGGTGATGCCGCTGGCGACCCTGGTACTGTCACATTTTCTGACCGTGGGCGATACGCTTCGCAGGCACAAGTTATTCGGTGTGATCCTTGGCTTTATCGGCATCATCGTTCTGGTCGGCCCGTCAGCGGTCATGGATACGGGCGGCAGTCTCGTACATCAGTTGGCAACGGCAGCGGGGGCGATCTGTTATGCGATTTCGGTGATCATCGTTCAGCGCATGCCGCCGACGCCGATGATGGGCCGTGTTGCCACGACATTGCTTTTCGCCGCCATTCAGACCGTGCCGGTCGCATTCTGGCTGTCGGATTGGGCGCTGCCGTCAGTGAGCCTGGAAGGCCTCTGGCAACCCCTGTATCTGGGTGTCGTTTCAACGGCACTCGCCAATCTGATCCTGTTCAAATTGCTGAGTGAGCGTGAACCGTCGTTTGTTGCTTTCCAGAACTATCTGGTGCCGGTTTTCGGGGTTTTCTGGGGCGCGCTTTTACTTGATGAAACCGTCAGCCTGCAGGCCATGGCGGCCCTGACCCTGATCCTGATCGGGATCTATATCGCCAACCGATACCAGAGGACGTGACAGCTCTGGGCTGATTTGCCCCTGACACAGCCAGTCAATGCCGCTATGAATGCAACGGCATTCCAGGGGAGGTGGAGATGTTCGAAGGATTTACCCAAAGCCGTATCGCAGTAGACGGGGTCAGCCTGAATGTTCGCTATGGCGGAACGGGTCCGGCAGTCGTTCTCCTGCACGGTTATCCGCAGACGCATATCATCTGGCGCCATATCGCGCCGGAACTGGCGAAGACTCACACGGTCGTGGTGCCGGATACCCGAGGCTATGGTGACAGCGACTGCCCGCCTTCCGACCCGGAACATCGCAATTATTCCAAGCGCACCATGGCCAACGACGTTGCCGCACTGATGCATGCGCTGGGACACGACAGCTTTGCCGTGATTAGTCATGACCGTGGCGCGCGCGTAGGATACCGGCTTGCCCTCGATCATCCCGAACGGGTGACGCACTACATGTCTCTGGACGTGGTGCCGACCCACGAAATGTGGACGTCCATCAACAGGGATTCCGCCCTTGGCAGTTTTCACTGGCAATTCCTCGCGCAACCGGCACCGAAACCGGAAGTGATGATCGGCCACGACCCGGATGCATGGCTGGAATGGCTTTGCACGTCCTGGGCGGCGCCGGATTTCAAATTCGATGAAGAGGCCATGGCGGAGTACAAGCGTGCGCACCGGAACCGGGACGTGATCCACGCGACGTGCGAGGATTACCGCGCCGGCGCGTCCTGTGATGACGAGGATGATGCGCTGGACTTCAATGCCGGGCGTAAAATCCAGTGCCCCATCGTCTGCCTGTGGGGCGGGGCCCGTGCCAAGGGCGGACCGAAAACGAAAAGCCCACTGGATATCTGGCGCAAGTGGTGCATCAACGATGTTCATGGCGAAGCCGTTGCTGAAAGCGGTCACTTCATCCCCGAGGAAGCACCCGATGTGGTGATCCGCTGGGCAAAAGAGTTTCTGAACGGAAAATTGTAAGTGTCACAGCGTAACGATGAAGGTGATCTGCTCAAGGGTGCAGCTTTTCTGGTTGCCGGTTTTTCAGTCATCCCGCTGATGGATGCCGCCGCCAAGGATCTCGGCGGGCAGGGGTATGCGCCAGTGCTGACCGCCTGGGGCCGTTTTGCAGTGTCTGCTCTGATTTTATCGCCGGTTTTGCTGAAACGCGGCCGGGTAAAGCAGCTGACGGGGCCGGGGGCGGGGATGCAGGTCATCCGTGCCGTCATGCTGGCGCTGGCGACGGTAATGTTCTTTTCAGCCCTTGTAACCATGCCCATGGCCGACGCCCTTGCGGTGTATTTTATCTATCCGTTTCTGATTACCCTGTTTGCACCGTTCGTATTGGGAGAGACTGTGGGTCTGCGCCGTCTGATGGCCGTTGCCATCGGCTTTGCCGGATCCCTGCTGATCATCCGGCCGGGTTTTCAGGAAGTGCCGAGCGGGGTTTATTACGTGCTGGGCGCCTGTGTCTGTTTTGCGATGTTCAACGTACTGACGCGGCGTTTGTCGGGGATGAGTGATCCCTGGCTGACGGTGTTCTATCAGTCGATCGTCGGTGCCGTCGTCCTGACCCCGTTCATGATCACGGAGTGGCAGACCCCCGATCTGGCAGCGATGAAACTGATGGGATTGATGATCCTTTCCGCGATCTTCGGACACTGGCTGCTGATCAAGGCCTATGAACGTGCCCCGGCGTCCCATCTGGCGCCTTTCGGCTATTTTGAGATGCTCTCGACGGTCACGCTCGGCTACCTGTGGTTCGGCGACCTGCCCGATGTGCTGACCTGGGCCGGGATTGCGGTGATCGTTGCGACGGGTATTTACATCTCGGTGCGCGAACGCAAACGCAAACAGGCGTTGCGCGCCGCCGGTACGCCCTGATCCCTATCCCAGCGTGACGTCGAGGAACATCATCGCGACAAAGCCGATCATGATGCCGACCGTCCCGTAGGTGGCGACGCCGCGCCGGTGTGTCTCGGGAATGATCTCGTCCGAAATCACCCAGATCATGGCGCCGGCGGCAAAGGTCAGGCCCCATGGCAGCAGGTATTCGGAAACGCTGACGACGCTGGCACCGATGATGCCACCGATGGGCTCCACGAGACCGGTCAGAGACGCGACCATGAAGGCATGCATGCGGGAATAGCCCTGTGTCAGTAGTGCTGCCGCGACCGCCAGTCCTTCCGGAATATTTTGAATGCCGATGCCAATGGCCAGTGCACGGCCGTTATCAACATCGCCGCCGCCGAAGCCAACACCGACGGCCATGCCTTCTGGGAAGTTATGCAGGGTGATGGCGATGATAAACAGCCAGATGCGCGCCAGGTCTTTGGGGTCCGCGCCTTCCGGGCCTGAGATGAAATGCTCGTGCGGTGAAAACCGGTGGATCATCCAGAGTGCACCGCCGCCCATCAGAATGCCGGCCACGGCCAGCAGCGCACGGGCATTTTCGGATTCGAATACGGCACCTGCGGCCTCCAGGCCGGGGATGATCAGTGAGAATATGCTGGCCGCGAGCATCACGCCGGCAGCAAACCCCAGCATCAGCGTTTCCGTCCGCTCACCCGGTCGGCCGTAGAGCAGGGCGGGGACCGCACCAATGGAGGTGCAAAGCCCGGCAGCTAAACTGCCGAGAAACCCCAACAACAGGATGGATGGCATGTTCTCCATATTTCAGCTTATTCCCCCTGCGAGGCGGCTATCCGTAAAGTGCTTCAAGATTTTCCCCGTAAATTTCACGAACAACATGACGGCGCACTTTCATTGTCGGCGTCATCTGTTCATTTTCCACAGAGAACGGTTCGGAAGCGATGATGAACCGGCGCACCTTTTCGATGTTGCTGAGGGTTTTGTTGACGCGGCCAAATGCAGGGGCAAGGGCCGTGTGCAGATCCTTGTCCCCGGCAAGATCGCTCAGTTCACCCTTCTTTTTGTTGGCTCGCTTCCATTCCGTGAGCCAGTCGGCATCAGGCACGACGACCGCAACCAGATGCGGGCGCTTGTCGCCATATACCATGGCCTGTGAAAATTCAGGCTCGGCGATCAGGATGCCCTCCACCCGTTGCGGCGCGATATTGTCGCCGCCCGAATTGACGATGATGTCCTTCTTGCGATCCGTAATCATCAGGTGGCCGTTGTCATCGAATTTGCCGATGTCACCGGTGTGCAGCCAGCCGTCGCGGATGGCATCACGGGTGGCTTCCTCGTTCCGCCAATAGCCCTGCATGACCAGTTCGCCCCGGACCAGAATTTCGCCGTCCTCGGCAATCCGGACGTCGGTATCTGGGACCGGTCGTCCCACGGTATGCAGCCGCATGTCCGGAGCCCGGTTGACGGAAATGACGGGCGCCGATTCCGTCTGGCCGTACCCCTGCAGGATCTGCAAGCCGAGGGAGGTGAAAAACAGGCCGATTTCCGGATTCAACGGCGCACCGCCCGACACCAGAGCCTTCAGGCGCCCGCCGAAACGCTCACGGACTTTTTCGCGAACGAGCTTGTCCAGGACCATGTCGATCAGATTGTCGAGCAGCCCCAGCTTGCCGTTCTCATAGCGTTTACGGCCAAGTGCCAGGGTCTTGTCGAACATCGCTTTCTTGAGGCCGCCTGCCTTGACGACGCCGGTTGTAATCTTCTGATGCAGGACTTCGTACAATCGCGGGACCGCGGTCATGATCGTCGGATGAACTTCCAGCATGTTCGCAGACAGGCTCTCGACGCCTTCGGCGTAGTAGATTTCGCCGCCGATCGCGATGGGGAAGAACTGACCGGCCGTGTGTTCGTATGAATGGCTCAAGGGCAGGAATGAGAGGAAAACCTCGCGTTCCAGTTTCAGGTCTCTCAGCGCATCAACAGCTCCGGCGCAGTTATGCAGGATTGCACCGTGATGCAGCATGACACCCTTGGGGGTGCCGCCGGTGCCGGATGTATAGATGATGCACGCGGTATCTTCGCGTTCGAGCTGTTCCGCCATTTTAGTAATGTTGTCGTGGCGGGCCTGACCTGTTTCCAGCAGATCGGCCATCTGGATGACCTTCGGGCCGCCGGTTTGGGTCGGCAATTTCTCCATGACGATCACGAATTCGACATGATCCAGCCCCTTGGCACCCTTGAGAACCCTTTCGGCCAGTTTCTCCGTCGAGACGATCACGCCTTTGGCTTCGCTGTCGCTGAGAATATGGCGATGATCAGCTGAGGTGTTGGTGGTATATGCCGGCGTCGTGATCGCCCCCGTGGACATGATGGCGATGTCGGCGATCGGCCACGCCGGGCGGTTTTCGGAAACCAGAACGATCCTGTCGCCCTTTTTGACACCCAGCGAGATCAGGCCCCTTGCCAGGGCGATGGCGCGGGCGTTGGCATCGGACCAGGTCAGACTTTCATAGACACCATCGCGTTTCTTCCACAAGAAAGGCTGTTCGCGATAGGCTGCGACCTGTTCGAAAAACATGGTCGCCAAATTCGGCCATTGGTCGATATTCATTTTTAACTTGTCCTCCCTTGCGGACGTGCCGACTTACGTGTTTCTAGTCGTTGACGGAACAAAGCCGCATGACTTTATAAATTCTTTAAGACGGGTATCCAATCAAGATGACACAATTAACCACCTCAGACACGCAGAGCCATTCATCACCCGACGTACCGGTCTGGAACCTCAAAGACCTGTATCAGGGTCCGGACGACCCTGCTGTCGAAAAAGACCTCGAGACCTCGGAAGCCGAAGCCCGGACCTTTCAGTCCAAATACGCCGGCAAGCTGGTGGAACTGGATGGTGCAGGTCTCGGCCAGGCCGTCGAACACTATGAGGGGATTCTGGAGCGTGCCTTCAAGGTCATCAGTTATGCCCAGTTGCTGCATGCTGCGAATACCGCGGATCAGGATATCGCCCGGTTTCATCAATTCTGTCAGGAACGGGTCAACGGAATTACCGGGGCGACACTGTTCTTTGCACTTGAACTCAACCGCATCGACGATGCCGAGCTTGAACGGAAACTCGGTGATTCGGTACTTGCCCGATACCGTCCCTGGATCGAAGCCGAGCGCCAAATGCGCCCGCATCAGTTGGGTGACGATCTGGAACAGCTTCTGCATGACAAGTCGGTGACCGGACGTTCGGCATGGGCGCGGCTGTTTGACGAGACCATGGCCGACCTGCGTTTCGATTTTGATGATGAAGAGCTGACGCTGGGGGAGGTTCTCAACCGGCTTACCGACAGTGATCCCGATGTGCGTGAGCGGGCCGGCCGCAGCCTGTCGGCGGGTCTTGGATCACGTATCCGGCTGTTTTCACTGGTCACTAACACCATCGCCAAAGACAAGGAAATCGAGGATACAAAGCGCGGCTTCGCAAAACCGATGAGCAGCCGGAACCTCGCCAATCAGGTCGAAGACGACGTCGTGAATGCTCTGGCGAATGCCGTAACATCCAATTACGACCGGCTCAGCCATCGTTACTATGCACTCAAGGCGCGCTGGTTCGGTGTCGATACGCTGAACTGGTGGGACCGGAACGCACCATTCCCCAGGACAGAGGAACGATCCTTTTCCTGGGATCAGGCGAAGCAGACCGTTCTGGGTGCCTATGGTGGCTTTGCGTCGCAAATGGCCGAGACCGCTTCGACGTTCTTTGAAAAAGGCTGGATCGATGCGGAACCGCGTGCCGGGAAGAACTCGGGGGCCTTTGCGCATCCGGTGGTGCCGTCGGCGCACCCGTACGTGTTGATGAACTTTTACGGCAAACCCCGCGACGTCATGACGCTTGCCCATGAATTGGGCCACGGTGTGCACCAGGTGCTTGCAGCACCGCAGGGGACACTGCTGTCCAACACACCGTTGACCCTGGCGGAAACGGCGTCCGTGTTCGGCGAAATGCTGACGTTCCGGGCCATTCTGGATGCCGAAAAGGACGCCGCGAAACGCCGGGTGCTGCTGGCCGGGAAAGTCGAGGACATGTTGAATACGGTGGTCCGTCAGATCGCCTTTCACTGCTTTGAAACCCGGGTCCACGATGAGCGCCAGTCCGGAGAACTGACATCCGCCAGGCTCGGTGAGATCTGGATGGAAACGCAGGCGGAAAGCCTGGGGCCGTCAATCGATCTCGATGACGATTACCGCACGCTGTGGGCGTATATTCCGCATTTCGTTCATACGCCGTTCTATGTCTATGCCTATGCCTTCGGCGATAGTCTGGTGAACGCACTTTATGGCCTTTATCAGGACGGCCACCCGCGTTTCCAGGATAAGTATTTCGAGATGCTGTCCGCAGGCGGCACGCTGCGTCATAAGGAACTGCTTGCACCGTTCGGGCTGGATGCGTCGGACCCGGCGTTCTGGAATTTGGGGTTGAATGTAATTTCCGGTTTTATCGATGAACTGGAGCAGGATCTGCCGGCGTGAGCGGCAGACAGATGGACGTCCATATCGTCTCCAGAAAACCCAAAAACCCGAACGGCACACCGCCGATCCTGTTCGTGCATGGGGCCTTTGCAGGTGCGTGGTGCTGGGATGAATATTTCATGCCGTGGTTTTGCGACAAGGGCTACGATGTGTCCGCCATTGATCTGCCTGGACGCCATGGCCGCCCCGATTACAGGCAATTGCAGGAATTCACGCTTAACGATTATCTGGATGCTGTCTTTGCAGCCGTTGATTCATTCGACACGCCGCCGGTCCTAATCGGGCATTCCATGGGCGGATATCTGTCCTGGATGGCTGCAGAATCCAGATCCCTCTCGGCGCTGGTGTTGATGGCCCCGGTGCCGCCGACCGGGCTCGCCGCACCGGCGATGCAACTCCTTATGTCGAATCCGGCATTGGCCATGGACGTAGCGGCGGTACACGCCGGCGAGATGGGCACCGTCGATACACTGCATGCAACGCTGTTTTCCGATGCAGTGCCGATGGAGGTGGCGGCGCGGTATATCAGCCGCTTCCAGTCGGAGAGCCGTCTGGCCGTTGCGGGCCTCTATGGTCCCCACCTGCCAAACGTTATGGCGGTTTGGGGGACGCCGATGATGGTGCTGGGCGCGGGCAGCGATCCGCTGATTCCACCTGCCCATGTGCACTGGACGGGTTCCATTTGCGGAAGCCAGGCCCATATCTATCAGGGAATGGGCCACGGTATGATGCTGGAAACCGGTTGGCGGCGTGTTGCCGAGGATATAGCGGACTGGCTGGCCGCGGAGGGTTTCTAGCGCAATTTCTGGAGCAGTCCCGGGCGGTGATAGGATAACACTACGCCCAGTGAGCGAGAGTGATGAGCGAAGATAACAGTTTTACAGGCCGGGTTCGCCGTTATGCCAAAGTCGGCGGGGCTGTCAGCGGTGTTGCCGCCAAGGCCGTCGGCGGGCGTGTGTTCGGGATCAAGCTGGACAAGGCCGAACATGCACGCGAAATCCAGATGGCGCTGGGCGGTCTCAAGGGGCCGTTGATGAAGGTTGCACAGATACTGTCGACGATCCCGGACGTTCTGCCCGAGGAATACACCCAGGAACTGATTAAGCTGCAGACGAATGCACCGCCGATGGGCTGGGCGTTC
Source organism: Rhodospirillales bacterium (assembly GCA_965227245.1). Taxonomy (GTDB): domain Bacteria; phylum Pseudomonadota; class Alphaproteobacteria; order Rhodospirillales; family Casp-alpha2; genus UBA4479. Next base: position 2,370,907 of record OZ245728.1, read on the forward strand.
GTCAAACGCCGGATGACGGCGGAACTTGGGGCAGGCTGGCAGAAACGATTTGATTATTTCGAGCATGAGGCCTGCAAGGCGGCTTCTCTTGGCCAGGTACACCGGGCACGGTCCCTCGATGGCCGTGAGCTTGCCTGCAAAATCCAGTATCCGGACATGTCATCGGCGGTCGAGGCGGACCTGAGGCAGCTTAAGATCGTATTTTCGATTTATCGCCGCTATGACAAGTCCATCGACCCCAGTGAAATCCATACGGAGCTGTCTGAACGCCTGCGTGAAGAACTGGATTATCGCCGCGAAGCGCAGAACATGCTGCTCTATCGTCAGATGCTGAAGGACGAAGATTGCGTCCATGTGCCTGAACCGCTGGAAGATGTTTCCAGCCAGCGCCTGCTATCGATGACATGGCTGGATGGGGCGCCGCTGCTGGACAGCCGGGAATCGCCCCTTGAGATGCGCAACAAGCTGGCGCTCAGCATGTTTCGGGCCTGGTACGAACCGTTTTACAAATACGGGGTCATCCACGGCGACCCGCATCTGGGGAATTACAGCGCCCGGTCGGACGGCACGATCAACCTATTGGATTACGGCTGTATCAGGGTCTTTCCGCCAGCCTTTGTCGGCGCGGTCATTGATCTGTATTTCGCTTTGCTGAACGATGACGAGGAACTTGCAGTCAAAGCCTACGAAACATGGGGGTTCAGGAACCTCGACAAAAAGGTCATTGGTATTTTGAACCAGTGGGCGCATTTCCTTTATGCGCCGCTGCTGGAAGACAAGGTCCAGACCATACAGGAAAAGAGCGGCGTCCAGTACGGGGCCGGAGTCGCGGCGAAGGTGCATGCACAACTCAAGGAGGTCGGTGGTGTCACGCCGCCGCGTGAGTTTGTCCTGATGGACCGTGCTGCCATCGGTCTCGGCAGTGTGTTCACGCATCTGGCCGCCGAGATTAACTGGCATCGGACCTTTCATGAGCTGATTGAAGGGTTTTCTGTGGAAACGCTCGCCAAGCGGCAGGCCAAGGCGCTGAAAACAGCCGATCTTTCCATCCCGAACTGATCCCGGCCTTTGCGTCTGGTGCTTGTTGGCCCGGCATGCTGTGATTACACTCTGATCAAGCTTTTATGAAGGATGTGTCATGTTCATCGAGGGCGGCGGCACCAAGAAGAAATTCCTCCAGAAAGGGGAAACGCTGTTTCGCGACGGTGATCCGGGCGATGCTGCCTTTATCGTCGAAACCGGCCTGATCGGCATTTACAAGCTGGTGGAGGGTGAAGAGGTAGAGCTTGCGACGCTCAACCCTGGCGAGTTGTTCGGTGAAATGGCGATTATCGATGGTTCCAAGCGCATGGCACATGCCGTCGCCAAGGAAGAAACCGTGGTCATCGAAATCCCGTCTGCCGCGCTTGAGGCCAGGATTGCCAAATCGGATCCGTTTCTCAGGGCGATGATGAAGATTCTCGTCAACAGTTTGCGAAGTGTGCACCAGGCCTACATGCGCCGTGCCCGCTCGCTGACGGATTACATGAACGCCATCCAGTTCCATATTCAGGGGTTCCGGCTGTACCTGACCCGGCTGGAAGAGAACGAGATCAATCAGGCCGGCCTCGCCAAGCTTGAACAGATCGACAGACTGATTGAGGAACTGCGTGAGGATTTCAAATCCCACCCGGACAAACGCGGCAACGTGATCCGGGATACGGATGTTGAACGTAGATAGGTTTAGGTTTCTATAAGGGCTTTTATCAGGGGATTTTTAGAGGGGGGTCAATGGGGCCGATCTTTCATAATTTTTCGGCAGCACCGACGCACGTTGCGCCGTTCTCACACGCCGTCGAATGTGACGGATGGATACAACTGACAGGGCAAATGCCGACGGATCCGGATGACGATACGGCACCACTGCCGGAAGGGGTGGGGGCTCAGACCCGCCGCGTCATGGATAATCTGATCATCATCCTGAACGAACTGGGCCTGGGGCTTGAGCATGTGCTGTCTGCGCGGGTCTTCATTACCGAGTTTGAGCGTGATTACGAAGAGATGAACGACGTCTATAAAAGCTATTTCCCGCCCGACCGGTTACCAGCTCGAACCTGTGTCGGAGTCACGGGGCTGGCCAAGAGCGCACTGGTCGAAATCGACATGATTGCCCGGCGGCCGGACTGAATACGCAAGGGGTTCAGTTACCCGTTTGTGCCGATAAGGGGGGCGTGCGGCTTTTTTGGCAGATGTTTGGTGTTTCGGGCCTTGAAAATCATTGGTCGTGGTGCCACTTGCGCATACATACCGCAACCGTCATAACTTACCATGACCGCCGCAGACTGGGTTCTGCCTGACGCTGCACCGGCACGGGAAAGAACAAGAAGACCATAGAGTTCGAGAGAGGATGCCATGAAAATTGCGATACCCAAGGAGCGCACACCGGGGGAAGACCGGGTTGCCGCATCCATCGAGGTCATCGGAAAGCTGACCGGATTGGGGTGTGATGTCGTCGTTGAATCGGGGGCCGGTGACGGCGCATCGATCTCCGACGCGGCGTTCAAGGATGCCGGGGCCACGATCGCCAAGGATTTCGCGGCGACCGTCAAGGACGCAGGCATGATCTGGAAGATCACGGCCCCCAACAAGACGGAATGCGGCAAACTCTCCAAGGGACAGGTCGTTTGCGCACATCTCTCGGCGTTGACAGACCCGGAAGGGATCGACGCGCTGGCTAAATCCGGCGCAACGGGCTTTGCCATGGAACTGATGCCGCGTATTTCCCGCGCCCAGTCCATGGATATTCTCTCTTCACAGGCCAACCTGGCCGGTTACAAGGCGGTTCTGAATGCATCCGAACTGTATGGCCGGGCCATGCCGATGATGATGACGGCAGCCGGTACCGTGCCCCCGGCACGTGCGTTCATCATGGGTGTCGGTGTTGCCGGTCTGCAGGCCATTGCCACGGCCAAGCGTCTGGGCGCGGCTGTCAGCGCGACTGACGTCCGGCCGGCAACCAAAGAGCAGGTGGCCTCGCTGGGCGGCAAGTTCCTGGAAGTCGACCCGGAAATGGAAAAAGAGGCGGAAACCGAAGGCGGGTATGCCAAGGAGATGCCGCCGGAATATTTTGAAAAGCAGAAACAGAAGGTCCGTGAACACCTGCCGAAGCAGGATATCGTCGTGACCACGGCCCTGATCCCCGGCCGTCCGGCCCCGAAACTGATCACCAAGGATATGGTGGAAAGTATGAAAGCGGGCGCCGTGATCGTCGATATGGCGGCGGAAGCGGGCGGCAATTGCGAACTGACCAAACCGGGCGAGGTCATCACCACCGGGAACGGGGTGATGATCGACGGGCGTCTCAACCTGCCGAGCCGGCTGGCAGAGACGGCTTCCGCGCTGTTCGCGAAAAACCTGTTCAATTTCGTATCGCCGCATTTCGACAAGGAAAAGGGTGAATTCGCCTTCGATGCCGAGGACAAGACGGTCGAAGGCACGATGGTCTGCCAGGACGGCAAGATTGTCTCGGAGCGTGTCTCCGAGGCACTGAAAGACAAAGGCAGCGCCAAGAAAGCCCCGGCCAAGAAGGCTGCGGCGAAAAAGGATGAAACAACTGAAGACGGGAAAGGGGCCTGATCATGGATAAAGCGACCCTTGCGGATAAAGCGGCGGAACTCGCCACCGGCCTTGAAAAACTGGCTCAGCAAGCAGGCGATCTTGCCCATTCGGCAACCCAGGTTGTCGTCGCCACCGGCGATACCGCCGCGGCGTCAGGCGGGGCTGATTTCCTGTCCATGTTCACGATTTTCGTGATGGCCTGTTTTGTCGGTTATCACGTGGTCTGGAACGTCACCCCGGCGCTGCATTCGCCGCTGATGGGTGTCACCAACGCCATCTCATCTGTGATCATCGTCGGCGGTCTGTTGGCCGTCGGTCCGGCACTGGTGGACTTTTCCAAGGTCATGGGCTTTTTCGCGGTGCTGCTGGCGTCGATCAATATATTCGGCGGCTTCATCGTGACCCAGCGCATGCTCGCCATGTTCAAAAAGAAGCAGCGGTAAGGGGTTAGGATCATGAGCGGCACACTTGTTGGGTATTGCTACCTTATTTCTGCAGTCCTGTTCATCCTTGCGCTGAAGGGCCTTTCCAGCCCGGAAACGGCGCGGCGCGGGAACCTGTTCGGTATCATCGGCATGACCATTGCCATCGTCACCACGATTGCACATCCGGACGTCGTTTCCTACGGCTGGGTAGCGGTCGCCATCCTGATCGGTGGCGGGATCGGCACCGTGGTGGCCAAGAAAATCGAGATGACGGCGTTGCCGGAACTGGTCGCGGCCTTCCACTCGCTGGTCGGTCTCGCGGCTGTCTTCGTGGCGCTGGCGGCGCTCTATCATCCGGAGGCTTATGAAATCGGCACCAAGGGGTCTCTGCCCGCGGGATCGCTGATCGAAATGGGTCTCGGCATGGCCATCGGGGCCATCACCTTCTCGGGCTCGGTGATCGCTTTTGCCAAGCTGCGTGGCCTGATGTCGGGCAATCCGATCACCTTCAAGGGTCAGCACCTTTTGAACCTGATCATTGCGCTGACGATGCTGGCGCTTCTGGTCTATTTCTGCCGTACCGAGAGCTATGGCGCATTCTGGATGCTGCTGATCCTATCGTTTGCCATCGGTTTCCTGATTATCGTACCGATCGGCGGCGCCGACATGCCCGTCGTGGTCTCGATGCTGAACTCGTATTCAGGATGGGCGGCTGCGGGTATCGGTTTCACGCTGGCCAACCCGGCACTGATCATCACCGGTGCGCTGGTCGGCTCATCAGGGGCGATCCTCAGCTACATCATGTGCAAAGGGATGAACCGCTCAATCTTCAACGTGCTGCTCGGCGGCTTCGGTGGAGATAGTGCAGGCGGTCCCGGTGCGTCCAGCGATCCCGACAAGCAGGCCAAGTCCGGTGCTGCGCCTGACGCCGCGTTCATCATGAACAACGCGTCGAAGGTCATCATCGTGCCGGGTTACGGTATGGCGGTTGCCCAGGCACAGCACGCGGTGCGGGAAATGGCCGACAAGCTGAAAGAAGAAGGCGTCGAGGTCAAATACGCGATCCATCCGGTTGCCGGCCGCATGCCGGGGCACATGAACGTGCTTCTGGCTGAAGCCAACGTGCCGTATGACGAGGTGTTCGAGCTTGAAGAGATCAACCACGAGTTCTCGACCGCCGACGTGGCATATGTCATCGGTGCGAACGATGTGACGAACCCGATCGCCAAGACCGATCCCTCGTCGCCGATCGCCGGGATGCCGATCCTGGATGTCGAAAAGGCCGGGACGGTGCTGTTCGTCAAACGCTCACTCAGCCCGGGTTATGCCGGTGTCGACAACCCGCTGTTCTATGCCGACAACACGATCATGCTGTTCGGTGACGCCAAGGAAATGACGGAAGATATCGTCGGCGGGCTGGATTAATTTAAGTAGAAAAGTAACCGCCATCCCAAACTTGATTTGGGATCCATACATCCGCACCCATGTGTGCCGGATACATATGGGTCCTGAATCAAGTTCAGGACGACGATGATTTTTTTATCCCTGCACCTGCCCACGTTCGGTCCAGGTCATGGCGATCAGTGAAATCCCGCCCAGCACGGCAAAGCCGCCAACCAGCGGGACCACGGTGCCGTCATAGAAATACCCGACGGCCCATCCCAGCGGCAGCGAGATGAAGGACTGAAACGCCCCCACCAGCGCCGCGCCCAGGCCCGCCATATTGCCGAGCGGTTCCATGGCGAGGGCGTTGAAATTCCCGAACAGCATACCGATGCAGAAAAACGTGCACAGCAGCCACGTCATGAACAGCCACAACGGTGGGACGCCCTGCCATTCGGCAACCGTCGGTAATAGGAACGCGCCGGAAATCAGGGTGAGCGCCACCAGGGCGCGGCGGCTGAGATAACGCATGCCGAGCTTCATCACCAGTTTCGAGTTGGTGATGGAAGCGGTGCCGATGGCCAGGGCAGCTACCCCGAAATAGATCGGGAACAATTCTCCCAGGCCATAGGTTGTCTGGAATATCTGCTGTGCCGAGCTGAGATAACCGAGGAACGCACCGAAAACGATCCCGGCGCTCAGGGTATAGCCGACGGCAGCGCGCTTGCCGAAATAACTTTTGACGCCTTCTGTGATTGCGGCGACAGAAAACGGGCGGCGTTTTTCCGGTGTCAGGGTCTCTGGCTGGCGCCACCAGAACCAGATAACAGTGATAACGGCCATGCCGACCAGAAATTCAAAGGTCGCCTGCCAGTCGGCAAACATAATGATGCCCTGGCCGATGCTGGGCGCAATCGCGGGGACCAGGATAAACACCGCCATGGCAATGGACATGACGCGGGCCATGGGACGGCCTTCATAGCTGTCGCGGACGATGGCGGTCGTGATGATGCGGGCCGGTGCGGCGCCCAGCCCCTGCAGGGCGCGGCCGATCAGCATGGTCTGCAGATCGGTTGCCGCCAGCGAGATCAGACAGCCGGTGATGAATATGGCATAGCCGATATAGATCGTCGGTTTGCGGCCGATACTGTCGGAAACGGGGCCGGCGATCAGCTGTCCAAGGGCGAATCCAGCAAACAGGGACGAGACGATCAATTGAGTGTCGTTGGGGTCGGCAACGCCGAGATCCTGACCGATGATTCCAAGGGCCGGTAGCATGATGTCAGTCGCCATGGCGACGATCGAGATCATCAGCGCCACGAGCGTGGTGAATTCAGGCAGGGAAAGGGGCTTCAGGTCGCGTTTCAGGGGTGTTTTCATGGGGTTTTCTTATCCGCAAATATGCCGGGCGTCGAGTACGCGCCAGTGTGCAGGGACGGAGAAAACGTGTCCCCAAACACGACAAAAACCGCCCGGTTCAATTCTCGGGCGGTTCGTCATATTCGGTATCCCCGAAGGGACAGTCGAAGGAACGTGCTTAGAAACCTTCGCGCTCGATGCGTTTCCGCTCGAGCTTACGGGCGCGGCGAACGGCTTCAGCCTTCTCGCGCGCACGGCGTTCGGACGGCTTTTCGTACGAACGGCGCAGTTTCATTTCACGGAAGATACCCTCGCGCTGCATTTTCTTTTTGAGCGCCTTCAGGGCCTGATCGACATTGTTATCACGAACGGTGACTTGCACGGGTGTCTATCTCTTTCCAACTATCTGTACGTTAGGGCACAAGAGCCTTGTCCGCGGAGCCATCCCCGCGAGTGAGGCGCCTTATATCAAAGGATTTGGCCCCTGTGAAGGGCGAATTGCGTTATTTTTTTGATCTGCCAAAATCGGTGTTAACGGAGTAAGGGGTTGAAAAATGGCGGTTTTGAAGATTGCACGTATGGGACACCCCGCCTTGATGGGGATCGCGTCGCCCGTTGCTAACCCCTTGGACCCGGAAATCAGGCGTTTGGCCGCTGATATGATCGATACCATGCGCGATGCACCGGGGATTGGGCTGGCGGCGCCGCAGGTCCATGTCGCCAAACGGATGGTGATCTACATGGTCCCTGAAGGCCGTACGGAAGATGGTCAGGCGCATCCGCTGACGGTGCTGATCAACCCGGAGATCACTGTTCTGGACGAGACCCCGGAATCCGGGGTCGAAGGCTGTCTGTCCCTGCCGGGTATGGCCGGGCAGGTGGCCCGTCCACGTCATATCCGCGTAAAGGCACTGGACCTGGACGGGAAGCAGCTGGATTACGAAGCGGAAGGCTTCCACGCACGGGTTATCCAGCATGAATGTGATCATCTGGACGGGATATTGTATCCGATGCGGATGGCGGATCTCGCGAGCTTCGGCTATGTCGAGGAAATGACGAAGGCGCCGGAATAGGCTAGTCTATGCGTCTAGGAGATTGAGATGACCGGAAATACACAGAGCATTCACGACAAGGCCCGCGCCGACAGCGTTAAATTGCGTGATGCGGTCCTGGAAGCGGCCCTGCCGCACGTGCCGTTCGATGGCTGGACGGAACGTGCCCTGCTGGCCGGTGAGGCGGATAGCGGACTCGGGGAAGGTGCCGCGTACCGCGCCTTTCCCGGCGGGATGGCGGATATGGCGGCGCATGCGTCGGATTATTTCGATCGCCGGATGTTGGAAACGCTCGATACTCTTGATCTGTCAGCCATGAAAATCCGCGAACGCGTGGCGGCGGGCGTTCGCGCCCGGATCGATGCCTGCGCCCCGTACAAGGAAGCGCATCGACGGTTGCTGGCGTATCTGGCGCTGCCGACCCACAAGATGATGGCTTCCCGTTTGGCATGGGAGACCTGCAACCGGATCTGGTATGCTGCCGGGGACGAGGCAACGGATTTCAATTACTACACCAAGCGCGGCCTGCTGTTCCCGGTCTATACGACGACGGTTCTGTATTGGCATGCGGATACGTCGGACGATTTTGCCGATACCTGGGGATTCCTGGATCGGCGAATCGGGGATGTCATGAAAATTCCGGGGTATCAGGCAAAACTCAAAAACAGTCTTGGCCGCTTGCCCAATCCCTTCAGGATGCTCAGACGCCCGGCCTGATGTCTCGTTATTCGAGGGAAAAGATAGACGGGGCATAGCTGTTTTCGCCATGCCCCGTCATCAGGGTGAGATCGCACTTTTGTTTAAGCGCGAGACCGGAAGGGGGGATTCCGGTCGCGAGGATACCCATCGCTTGGTGTAAATATGCGCCTGCACGGCGCTGAATGCCAATCACACCGGTACACGGATTGGTGAGCCTGAGAATCGGTTGGATTCGTTTCCTGAGCGGCCTGTTTCCGGAGGAATCGGGATTTCTCAAGCTGGACAAGCGATTCCGCCAGAAGACTCGCATCACTGTTAACCCTCAGCTATGATTTTCCGGGTTATTGGAGATTTTCATGCTGCAACCACAAGCGCAGGCCGCATCCGGGCCTTCCGATCTGGCGGATCATTTTCTGATCTGTAACAAGCTCGGAAGGTATCTGACGGTGCATGACGGTAGCCGTTTCGTGATCACCGACGATTTCCGTGAGAACGACATGGGGAATGCGGCGGCGGCGGCGATTGCCACGATCTATTCCAAAGACCCGCTGGTGGCGCAGGCGGCGCTTTTACCGCTCGGCCGCAGCGGCGGCATGAGCCGAAAGAAGCGCCGTTCATATGAGCGTTTGTTTGAGCTGATCGAGGCACAGGCGCTTGATCCGACCGTCACCAGGTCGGCACAGCACATCCTGCAGAGCGATTTTCGCGAGGCTGAGATCAAAGCCATTGAGGCGGATCTCGGCGACAAGTTGAGCCCGGCCCGTTTACGCTACCGGGCTTTTCTCGGCGTGGTGCGGCAGCTTCTGGAAAACAAGATATCTGCACCTGCGTTTCTCGATGAATTCCGTGAATTCACCCGTACCGTTGCCGGCAAGCTGGATTTCGGCATCTACAGCTTCTGCCTGGACCGCATCTTCGGCAATCCGCGGATACCGATGAAAGTCAAAAAGCTGCTGGCGGTTGAGACTCTCAAGTTCCCGCCGCTGATCCGCCGTGAACTGATCACCAACCTGTTCGTCTATCCCGGGCAGTCGCAGGAACTGATCAGCTTCGTGCGGGGCCTCATCATGGCCGAGCTTGAACCGAGCGTGGTGGTTGAAATCGAACTGCTTGAGACCTTCAAGCAGAACCGGCTGACGGTCTCCGACATCGAAGCGGGCTTGCGTCAGAGCTTGATGTAAGGCGACGGCCCCTCATCCTGTCCTTCTCCCAAGGGAGAAGGGGCTCACGTATGAAGATCCCTCTCCTCGTGGGAGAGGGTGGCGCGAAGCGCCGGGTGAGGGAACTATTTCCAGTGCCCGCGCGGGTATAGCCGATTGACGTGGCCCATTTTGCGGCCCTCACGGATTTCCTTTTTGCCGTAAAGATGAAGCCGCGCACCCGCGTCCGACATCAGATCGGCCCAGCCGCGTACTGCAGAACCGATCAGGTTCTTCATTTCCGCGTCGTGGTGCGGCATGACGTTGCCGAGCGGCAGACCGCAGACGGCACGGACGAACTGCTCGAACTGACTGGTCGGGCAGGCATCCATGGTCCAGTGGCCGGAGTTGTGCGGGCGCGGTGCGATTTCGTTGACCAGAAGTTCGCCTGAGCGGGTGATGAACATCTCGACCGCAAGCAAGCCGACCAGATCAAGACCGTCGGCGATGGCATGGGCAATATCGACGGCTTCCTTGGCCATTTCCGGTGACATTACGGCAGGGGCGATAGTGGTATCCAGGATGTGATTCACATGACGGTTTTCGACCGGCGGGTAGGTCGCCCAGCCGCCGCCGGGGGAACGTGCAACGATCACCGAGATTTCCCGGGCAAGGTCGACAAACGCTTCAAGAATGCCGATATCCGCCCCCATTTCCGCCCATGCAGCGGCGTAGTCGCAATCGGGGGCAATCAGAACCTGTCCCTTGCCATCATAGCCCATACGCGCGGTTTTGAGCACGGCGGGGCGGCCGATTTCATTCGCCGCGGCTTCAAGCTCGGCCGGTGATGTGACCCGGCGGAACGGCGTCGTTTTGGAAATCCCGTTGATGAATTCCTTTTCGACCAGGCGGTCCTGCGCGACGGCGAGGCTTTTCCAGCCCGGACGTACGACGGCGTGCTCAGCGAGAAGTTGCACGCTTTCATGGGGAATATTTTCGAACTCGAACGTCACCACATCGACGGCTTCACCGAATTGCTTGAGTTTTTCGATATCGTCATAGGCACCAATGGTCGTCGCTGCGGAAACCTGTGAACCGGGGCTGTCTTCATCCGGGCAGTAGATATGGCATTTGTAGCCGAGCTGGCCGGCGGCAAGTGCCGTCATACGGCCCAGTTGGCCACCGCCCATGATGCCGATGGTGCTGCCGGGTGCCAGGGGGTGGGTGTTCTTCATCTGGGTGTCAGACATGATCGCTCGGCGCATCGGCGACGGCGTCGGTCTGGGCCTGACGCCATTGTTGCAGGGCTTGATTGACGTCGGAATCCATCAGTGCAATCACCGATGCGGCGAGCAGGGCGGCATTGATCGCCCCGGGTTTGCCGATGGCGAGCGTCCCGACCGGCACCCCGCCCGGCATCTGGGCGATGGACAGAAGGCTGTCCATACCCTTCAGGGACTTGCTTTCGACAGGGACGCCGAACACCGGCAATGTGGTCATGGCGGCGGCCATCCCCGGCAGGTGCGCGGCACCGCCGGCTCCGGCAATAATGACTTTGAGCCCGCGTTCCTTGGCGGTCTCCGCATATTCATATAGCCGTTTCGGGGTTCGGTGCGCGGAAACGATACGGGTCTCGTATACGACACCCAGGGCATCAAGGATCGCTGCCGCGTTTTTCATGGTTTCCCAGTCGGACTGGCTGCCCATGATGATACCGACGTCTGGATTTTGTTGCGCCGCCATCGAATGCTCTCCCTTCAGGCCGGAGCGGGAAAGCGCGGCATTATAGGTCTGCCGACGCCGAGTGCAAGGGATCATCAATCGCAATCAACCTTGCGTTAACCATATGTGCTATACTCTGGCACGCGCAACATTGGGGGTTAAGTCGATGGACGTTAACCGGACCCAGGGGATCGCTCCCGTTGGCAGCAATCCAGGTGGAAATGCCGGCAGGGATCACCCCGCCAAGGACCATTCGGACGAGTTTCAGGAAGAGGCGGCCAACGAACCCGATGCGTTCGAGATCGATGGTCTGGCTGCGGAAATCACACCCGCAGCGCAAGAGGTACTGAACAGACTGGCTGCCGAGATAGAACCCTTGCGGCGCCAGCTGGAAATGTCGCGTGAGCGTGAACAGAATTTGCGCGAGGATCTTGCACGGCATGCCTTTTTGCCGGTGCCGGGGCGGCGGGAATTTATCCGCGAGCTGAACCACGTTCTTAATCATCTGGGAGACCTGGCGGTGATGCCGTCGGTCGCCTTGCTGCATGTCGCCAATGCCGAAGAGGTGCGACGCACATTCGGCCGGAACGCACTGGACCGTTATCTGACCCATGTCGCCAACGCGGTATCGCGGACCCTGCAGCCGAACGACGTACTTGGGAGCCTGGGGGGGAGTGATTTCGCTCTTATTCTGCTGGGGGCGGGGGCATCCAGGGCACGTGAACGCATGACCGGGATCGTCAACAGCCTGTCTGCAGCCCCGTTTCATGACCAGGGACGGACAGTTTCCCTGAAATTGTCGAGCGGTGTTGCTGAATTGAGCGCCGGCACCACAGCGGAAGCGGCCCTGCACTATGCGGACAGGAACCTGCTGGCGAATATCTGAGCCACGCCAAACCTTAAACTGTCATAAAATCAGGCGATAATATCCGGCAGAAGCTGGCTTTCCAGCTTCCGGATCTGGTCCTTGAGCGACAATTTGCGCTTTTTCAGGCGTTGAATCTGCAGTTGGTCAAAAGGACGTGTTTCGATCAGGTGCTCGATGACATCATCAAGATCACGGTGTTCCAGCTGGAGGTCGTTCAGCTCTTTCTGAAGTGACTGTGTATCGGTATCTGTCATGGCGCCCAATGGGTTAGACTGTCTATGTAGTGGATAACAAATTCAGCCTGTCTGCAATAGGAGGTTCCGCGCGTGGTCTCAATGGAAAAGTATAACATGAAACGAGTCGGCATACTGACCAGCGGCGGTGATTGCTCGGGACTGAATGCGGCAATTCGCGCCGTCGTCAAACGATGTGTCCATGGTTACGGCGCAGAAGTTGTAGGAATTCTCGACAGCACCGAAGGGTTGCTGGCGCGCCCGCCAAGGACCATGCCGCTGGGTCTTGATGTGTTTTCCGGCGCTGTGCTGCGCAGCGGCGGGACCATGCTCGGGACCGTGAACAAAGGGAATCCGTTTGCCTACCCGATGCCGGACGGCGCAATTCAGGATCGTTCTGACAGTGTTGTTGAAGCCATTCATGGTTTGGGGATCGACGGCCTGATCGGAATTGGCGGCGATGGTTCCATGCGGATACTGCACGGCCTGATGGAAAAGGCGCATGTGCCGTTTATCGGCATTCCGAAAACCATCGACAACGATGTGCCGATGACCGAATTCGCCATCGGTTTTCATACCGCGGTCGGGGTTGTCACAGAAACGCTGGACCGGCTGCAGCCGACGGCAGCCAGCCACCACCGTGTGATGATTCTGGAAACCATGGGGCGTCAGGCCGGACATATCGCGCTGAGCGCAGGTATTGCCGGCGGGGCAGACGTGATCCTGATTCCGGAAATCCCCTATGATATCGACGTCATCGCCGCGAAGCTTCGTGACATCCATGAAGAGGAAGGCCGCAACCATGCATTGATCGTCTGTGCAGAAGCGGCGGCGCCCCGGGGCGGGGAGGCTGTATATAACGAGCAATCAGGCCGTACCGTCTATGGCGGTATCGGACAGCAACTCGGGGGTGAAGTCCATGCTGCAACAGGCGCCGAAACCCGGGTGACGGTGCTGGGTCATGTTCAGCGGGGCGGCACACCGTCCAGTTTTGATCGCGCCCTGGCGTCGTCATTCGGCGTTCATGCCGTTGACCTGCTGGCGGCGGGCGCAAGCGGACGCATGGTGTCATGGTGGGATGGGGGTATCCGGGATGTCGCACTGGACGAGGTGATCGGGAAGGAGAAACCGGTGAACCTTTCCGGCGCACGGATGAAGGCTGCCCGCGGGCTGGATATCTGCATGGGTGATTTATCCTGAAAATATGGGATGAATCGATACGAAACATTACAAAGAATTCATGCGGTTGGGTTCACTTTTGATCCCGTTCATTGTGGTCATAAACCTTCTTTTGCAGTATTATTACACCTGACTGGAATAAAAAGATGGAAAGTAGGAACTCGTAATCACGTCACACAAAGGAGGATGTAACGATGGGAATGTCGGAGCGGATTGATGCCCTGCAGAGCAAACATCATGATCTCGAGAGCAGGATTGAAAACGAAGAGAAAAAATCCCTTCCTGATGACATCGTCATTCACGACCTCAAGAAGAAAAAGCTGAAAATCAAAGACGAATTAATGAGTATCGGCGCATCGTGAGTTCGGTGGTGCCCGACTGAAACAAATAAGGCCGCATCCCGCGAGGGGCGGCCTTATTGTTTTTACAGGGTAACAAATTTCTGCGCGTCACCCAGAATTCTATTCAGGGTCCAGTCCGATCTTTAATCTGCTACCGTGAAATACGGGTCCCGAATCAAGTTCGGGATGACGGATTTCCCGATTGTCCGCCGGACGCCACCAAGGCGTTAAATATCCTTCGCCTGATCGCGCAGGATGAATTTCTGTATTTTGCCGGTAGACGTTTTGGGAAGCTCTGAAAACACGACGGTTTTCGGGCATTTGTAATGCGCGAGGTTGTCGCGGCAGAACTGGATGATGTCTTCCGGCGTGGCGTCTGAGCCGGTTCTCATTTCAAGAAAGGCGCACGGGGTTTCCCCCCACTTGTCGTCGGGTTTGGCGACAACCGCGGCGGCCAGTACATCTGGATGCTTGAACAGCACGCTTTCGACTTCGATTGACGAGATGTTTTCACCGCCGGAGATGATGATGTCCTTGGAGCGGTCCTTGAGCTGAATATACCCGTCCGGCTGCAAGACACCGAGGTCACCCGAATGGAACCAGCCATCGGCCAGTGAGGACTCCGTGGTTTTCTTGTTCTTCAGATATCCCTTCATGACGATATTGCCCTTGAACATGACTTCGCCCATGGTCTCGCCGTCGGCGGGCACGGGTTGCATGGTTTCAGGGTCCATGATGCAGAGATCTTCCAGCATGTGGTAGTTCACGCCCTGCCGTGCTTTCAGATACGCCTGCTTCTCAATCGGCTCATCATGCCACTCGGATTTCCAGGCACACATGACGGCAGGCCCGTAGGTTTCCGTCAGGCCGTAGGCGTGTGTCACGTTGAAGCCCTGGGCCTGAATTTTGGAGAGCGTCGTCGCCGGCGGCGGGGCTGCTGCCGTCATGATGTTGACCGTGTGCTCGAAAGGACGGCGTTCCGCGTCCGTGGCATTGATCACGAAGTTGAGTACAATCGGCGCTCCGCAGAAGTGCGTCACCCCATGATCGGCAATCGCGGCAAAAATCTCCTTGGCGTTGACCCGTCTGAGGCAGACGTTTGTCCCTGCCATGGCGGCAATGGTCCACGGGAAGCACCAGCCGTTGCAGTGAAACATCGGCAGCGTCCACAGATAGACCGGGTGGTGAACCATGTTGAAGCCGAGCACATTGCAGACCGCGTTCAGGTAGGCGCCGCGATGATGGTAGACCACACCTTTGGGATCGCCCGTGGTCCCCGATGTATAGTTCAGGCTGATGGCGTTCCACTCGTCCTCAGGCAGATCCCATTCAAGATTTTCATCGCCCGTTGCCAGAAAGGCCTCGTAGTCCATTTCACCCAGTAGCTCACCGTCACCGTCATATTCGCTGTCGTTGATATCGATGACCAGTATGTCGCGACTGGTCTTTTCCAGGGCGGCTTTTACGGTTGAAGAAAACTCGGTATCGGTGATCAGCACGTTCGCTTCGCCGTGGTCGAGGGAAAAACCGATGATGTCGCCATCAAGCCGGACATTGAGCGTGTTGACGACAGCGCCGATCATCGCCGGCCCGAACGCGCATTCGTACATTTCTGGGGTGTTGGACGCCATCACGGCGACCGTATCGCCCTTTTTGACCCCGCGTTTGGCAAGCGCTGAAGCGAGCTTTTTGCAACGCTTGTAGGTCTCGGCCCAGGTATATCGCCGCTTGCCGTGTATGACCGAGGGATGGTCGGGATAGACGTTTGCCGTGCGGCGGATGAAGCTGAGGGGAGTGAGCGGCGTGTAATTCGCCGGTGTCTGATCCAGATCAATGTCGTATATGTTCACATCGCCCATCATATATCTCCCTGTAAGCGCGTGTTTGACAGGTGCACGCGTGCTGTATTTTCTGCATAATGCCGAACAGATCAGACAAATTAAAGAGCGCGATTATGACTTTAACGCGCCGTTATGGGAGAGACAGATGACCAACGCCTTTGAAGAAGCTTACGCACGTTCCATTAATGATCCGGAGGGATTCTGGGCCGACGCTGCCGAAGGGATCACCTGGACCCGGAAATGGGACAAGGTTCTGGACGGCAGCAAACAGCCGTTCTATCGCTGGTTTGCCGGTGGTGAAATGAACACCTGCTACAACTGTCTCGACCGGCACGTCGAAGGTGGCCGGGCGGATCAGTCGGCCCTGATCTATGACAGCCCTGTGACCGGCGGCACCGTCAAAAAATATACCTATGCCGAGTTGCTGAGCGAGGTCGCATCTGTTGCCGGTGCACTCAAGGCCGGCGGTGTCGATAAAGGCGACCGTGTCGTCATCTATATGCCGATGGTACCCGAGGCCGCGATCGCCATGCTGGCCTGTGCCCGGCTGGGCGCGATCCATTCCGTGGTTTTCGGCGGTTTCGCTTCGAACGAACTGGCGGTGCGTATCGATGACGCTAAGCCGAAAGCGATCATGTCGGCGACCTGCGGGATCGAGGTCAACCGGGTCATCGAATACATGCCATTGCTGAACGAAGCCATCGAACTTGCCAAGCACAAGCCGGATTTCTGCATGGTGGTGAAGCGTCCCGAGTGCGAGGGCACCGTGACGGCTGTGCAGCACGTCGACTGGGATGAGGCCAAAACCACGGCAACGCCAGCCGACTGCGTGCCAGTGGAATCGAGCCATCCGCTGTATATTCTCTATACATCAGGCACCACGGGTCAGCCCAAAGGCGTGGTCCGCGACAACGGCGGCCATGCAGTAGCGCTGAAGTGGTCGATGAAGAATATCTACAATGCCGAGCCGGGAGACGTTTACTGGGCGGCGTCGGATGTCGGATGGGTCGTCGGTCATTCGTATATCGTCTATGCGCCGCTTTTGCATGGATGCACCACGGTTCTTTATGAAGGCAAGCCTGTCGGCACGCCGGACGCCGGTGCCTTCTGGCGGGTGATCTCAGATCACAAGGTCAAGGTCCTGTTCACCGCGCCGACGGCGTTCCGGGCCATCCGTAAGGAAGATCCAAGGGCGGAATTGCTCTCGAAATACGACCTGTCCGGGTTTGTCGCCCTGTTCCTTGCCGGGGAACGAACCGATCCCGATACCCTGAACTGGGCGATTGAAGTGCTCAAGGTGCCGGTCGTCGATCATTGGTGGCAGACCGAGACCGGCTGGCCGATCGCCTCCAACTGCCTGGGTCTTCACGAATATCCGGTAAAACCAGGCTCGCCCACCAAACCGGTGCCGGGCTGGAATGTACAGGTTCTGCACGAGGAAACACACGAGCCGGTCAAGGCCGGTGAAATCGGCGCGATCTGCGTCAAACTGCCGATGCCGCCGTCCAGTCTGCTGACGTTGTGGAATGCAGATCAGCGGTATCTGGATGCGTATCTGACAGACTATCCGGGCTATTACAAAACGGCCGATGCCGGGATGTTCGATGAAGACGGCTATATCTATATCATGGCGCGGACCGACGACATCATTAACGTCGCTGGTCACCGCCTGTCGACAGGCGGGATGGAAGAAGTTCTGGCTTCCCATCCGGATGTTGCCGAATGCGCGGTAATCGGTGTTGACGATCAGATGAAAGGTCAACTCCCGCTGGGATTTCTCGTTCTCAAGGCCGGGGTCACCAAGGAGCCCGATGAGATCATCGCCGAGGTGGTGCAACTGGTGCGCCAGAAGATCGGCCCTGTTGCCGCCTTCAAGCAGGCCACTGTTGTGCAGCGCCTGCCGAAAACGCGCTCGGGCAAAATCCTCAGAGGCACCATGCAATCCATCGCGGATAACAAGGAATGGAAAATGCCGGCGACCATCGACGACCCGGCCATTCTTGATGAAATCACCGTTGCTTTGAACGACGTCGGGTATGCCGCGTCGCGAAAATAATGCGGGCGTTCCCTGATCGGCACTCCGCAATCCAGGAAACGCAGATGTGACGAATTGTCATGTTTTTCGGGCGGTATGCGTTTTTCCTTCCCCGGGTGAGGGTGTTATACACGGGCAATTAAATTGCCTGCCGGCTCGGGCGGGGCTTTATTCGTGAGCGGAGGATAGCATGCGATTGAAAGACAAGGTCTGTGTCATCACCGGTGCAGCGCAGGGTATTGGCGAAGCCTGTGCCATGAGATTCGCACGTGAAGGCGCGAAAGTCGTCATTTCCGATGTGCAGGACGGCAAGGGCGAGAGCGTTGCCGGCGCCATTCGGAAGGAAGGCGGGGAGGCCGTGTATTTTGCATGTGATGTGTCGCAGAAATCTGACTGTGACGATCTGATTGCCGCAGCCGTCGAAGCCTTTGGCCGGATCGATGTGCATCTGTCGAATGCGGCGGTTCTTGTCGCCAAAGACTTTCTTGATCTGACCGAAGAAGACTGGACAAAGACCCTTGGCGTCAATCTGACCGGGTTTTTCTATGCCGGCCAGTCAGCTGCGAAGCAGATGGTCAAACAGGGCTTCGGAACCATCATCAACATGTCGTCCGTCAACGCCGTCATGGCAATTCCGACGGCAACGCCCTACACGGTCTGCAAGGGCGGCGTGCTGCAGTTGACCAAGTCGATGGCACTGTCACTGGCACCGCATGGCATTCGCGTCAACGCGGTCGGCCCGGGGACCATCGCCACTGAAATGGGAAAAACCATGATGGCCAACGATGCGGCACGTAAGCGCGTTCTGTCGCGGACCCCGCTTGGCCGCCCCGGTGAGCCTGATGAAGTCGCCTCGGTCTGTGTGTTTCTGGCCAGCGACGATGCCAGCTACATCACCGGCGAGACAATTTACTGCGATGGCGGACGCCTGCCGCAGAACTACCCGATCGATGTCGAATAATACGTAATCGAATACCAAGGAAAGAAAGATGGACCTGACCAAAGCCGACAAGGACGCTGTCAGCGCATGCCACAAGGATGCCGCTGCGCGTATGGAACAACTGCGAGGCCGGAACCTCAGTCTCGATATGACGCGCGGTAAACCTTCGCCGGAGCAGCTCAGCCTGAGCGACGACCTTCTGATTGCCGTGCAGCCGGGAGATACGGCCGGCGAAGACGGCACCGATCTCAGAAATTACGGTGGGCTTGCCGGTATTCCTGAAGCACGCCGTCTATTTGCGGAATTTCTCGGCACCGTCCCGGAGCAGATCATCATCGGCGGCAATTCCAGCCTGTCGATGATGTGGGACGTGCTGTCGAACGCCATGTCCTACGGGATGCCGGATGGCAAAGGGCCGTGGCGCGACCAGTCGCCGAAGTTCATTTGCCCGGTTCCGGGGTATGACCGCCATTTTGCCATTTGCGAACGGCTGGGCATCGAGATGATCACCGTCGACATGACACCCGAAGGCCCGGATATGGACGCCGTGCGGGCGCTGATTGCCGATGATGCGTCGGTCAAGGGTATCTGGTGCGTACCGAAATATTCCAACCCGTCGGGTGAAACCTACACCGATGCGACGGTTGAAGCGTTGGCGACCATGCCTGCGGCGGCCGCTGACTTCCGGATCATGTGGGACAATGCCTACGCCGTGCATCATCTTGGTGATGGCCCGGCAAGCCTGAGCGATATACTTGCGGCCTGCGAGAAAGCCGGGAATCCCAATCGTGCCATCGTCCTCGGATCAACGTCGAAGATGACCCATGCCGGGGCAGGGGTCGCCATGCTTGCGTCGAGCCCTGACAACATCAAGGATCATCTGGACAAGATCGGTTATGCCATGATCGGGCCTGACAAGATCAACCAGTTGCGCCATGTCCGGTTCTTTAAGGATATGAACGGCATTCTGGAGCACATGAAGAAGCATGCGGAAATCGTCGCCCCGAAGTTCGCGGCGGTCGAAGACGCTCTGGAAAAGAACCTCGGCGGTAGTGGTCTTGCCACATGGACCAGGCCGGAAGGCGGCTACTTCGTCAGCGTCGATGTGCTGGATGGCTGTGCATCAGAGGTCATTGCCCGTTGTGCGGAGGCCGGGGTGAAAATCACACCGGCGGGTGCGACCTATCCCTATGGAAAGGACCCGTTCGACAGGAATATACGGATAGCGCCAACATTGCCCGGGATCGATGAAATCAAGATTGCGATGACGGTGCTGACGGCGGCAATCGAAGAAGTATGTTCGCGGAAACTGCTCGAAAAATAAATGAATTAATACATTTATTGAGTGTGAATCCTTTCCTTGGATGCTGTGAAGGGCTAGCTTTCACAAGAGGTTCCGTGAGTTGGTCAATTGATACGTTTGAGTGAATAGACAAAGGTTAGTGATGATGAAAATGACGAAAATAATCTTTGGTTGTGTTGCGGCTTTCGCTGTAAGTCTGGCATTGCAGCCTGGGACGGCATCTGCTGCAGATGGCGAAAAAGTCTTCAAGAAATGCGCAGCGTGCCACACAATGGAAGTCGGCAAACATCGCGTCGGCCCGTCGCTGGCAGGTGTCGTCGGTCGTAAGGCGGGGACCGCGGAAGGGTATAACCGCTACAAGGGTCTAAAGGACGCTGATTGGGTCTGGACCGAAGATGAGTTGATGGCCTATCTTGATGATCCTACCAAGTACACCAAGGATAAAACCGGGCAACGTTCCTCCATGGGCTTCAAGCTGAAGAAAGAGGACGAACGAAAGGCAGTGATCGAATACCTGAAAGCGCACTGACTATTCAGGGTAACAAACAAAACGGCCGATCTTGGATCGGCCGTTTTTTTATATCCGAGATGACAGGATATCAGTTATCGCCGGACTGCTCCCCGGGGATGTCCATTGCCGGCGGTGCGGCAATTGGAATTTCCGTGGCCGCCGCTGACGGTTCGGATTTCGGGGCGTGCACGGTGCGCGAACGTGCACGGGCAACGGCAACAGCCTTTTCCAGATCCGTTGCGGCACAAAGACCAAGCCCGACCGGGTTTTCCGCCTTGATGTTGGGAGAGTTCCAGTGTGAGCGGTCACGGACCGACATGATCGTCGGTTTGGTGGTGCCGATCAGTTTGGAAATCTGCGCATCTGAAAGTTCCGGGTAATTCTTTACCAGCCAGGATATCGCATTCGGGCGGTCGCCGCGTTTGGAGACCGGTGTGTAACGGGCTCCTTTCTGGCGTGCTTTCGGCTGCGGTATGTTCGGTTTGACCATCTGCAGGACGGCATTTGTGTCGCCTTCGCAGCGTTCGATTTCCTCGGCGGTCACTGCACCGGCTTTGACCGGGTCGAGGCCCTGCATGCCGACCGCGACATCACCATCTGCGATTGCCTGGACTTCCAACTCGTGCAGCCCGCAGAATTGTGCGATCTGGTTGAATGTCAGCGTCGTATTATCGACAAGCCAAACGGCAGTACCCTTTGGCATCAATGGATGCGCCATAACACTTTCCTCTCGAACATCAGGGATTGACCGGATGGCATTCCGGTTAAACTCGGCGCCTTTATAACGTCAGGCTTACCCCCGGGTCAAAGCATGATGTATTTTTTTGACGTTGGCTCAGGATGCCACGTCCAGCATGATTTTACCGATATGGGCGTTGGATTCCATCAGTTCATGCGCCGTTTTCGCCTCTGACAGCGGGAATACCTTGTATATCACCGGTTTGACGCGCCCGGCCTCGATCAGCGGCCAGACGGATTTTTTCAGATGACGGGCAATTTCTCCTTTGCGATCAACAGATTGTGATCTGAGCGTCGACCCCGTGAGGGTCAGACGTTTGAGCATCAACGGCATGAAATTGACTTCGACCTTGGCGCCTTTCATGAAGGCGATGTTGACGATCCGGGCATCCGGCGCCGAAGCCTTGATATTCTTCTCGATATAGTCCCCGCCGACCATGTCGAGAATGACGTCGACCCCTTTGCCGCCGAATTCCTTGGCGGCGGCGACGAAATCCTCTTCGTGATAATTGACCGCCCGCTCAGCACCGAGATCGATGCAGGCCTGGCATTTTTCCGCACTGCCGGCCGTAGCCATGACTCGCGAACCGAGTTGAGAGGCGATTTGAATGGCCGTGGTGCCGATCCCGCTGGAGCCGCCGTGCACCAGAAGGGACTCGCCGGGAGACAGATGAGCCCGTTCAAATACATTGGTCCACACCGTCATGCAGGTTTCCGGCAGGGCCGCAGCTTCGATCATCGACATGCCGTTCGGTACAGGCAAAACCTGGGGCACAGGCGCAGTTACGTATTCTGCGTAGCCGCCCCCGGCAACAAGCGCGCAAACGCTGTCACCGACGCGCATGCCGCTGACGCCCTCGCCGAGTGCGGCGATTTCGCCCGATACTTCCAGCCCAGGTATGTCTGTCACACCCGGCGGCGGTGCGTAATGCCCCTGACGCTGCACGCAATCCGGCCGATTGACGCCGGCGGCCTTCACCCGGATCAGCACCTCGCCGCTTTCCGGTGCGGGGACAGGGCGACGGGTGACGCTCAAAACCTCTGGCCCGCCGGGTTCGGTAATTTCAATGCAATTCATGTCGGAGGGAGTGTTCATTAGTCGTGGTCTCTCTTTCTGATCGGGATGCTCACATGCAAATACATGAGATAGGATCGTTCAACGGGGTTGTTTAACCGGCGAGGTCTCTTTTAACATTCCGCCACAGCGTTTGGGAGGGGCAGATGGATATCGAAGACCTGGAGCCGAAAAAACAGCAGCCGCCGAAAAAGGACCTCGAGGTCATGTCGATCGAGGCGCTGGGTGAGTATATCGAAGACCTGGAAGCGGAGATTGCACGGGTCCGCGATGCCATCAAACTCAAGGAAGCCGCGCGTCAGGGCGCGGAAGCCTTTTTTAAGAAATAGCACCGGCACTTATTTTGACGTCATCGTTTGCGCCGGGTCATGAACATGATCCATCCGATCGGTCCCAAAAATAGCACGATCACGAGCCAGCCGATTTTCGGGCTGAACGGACAGCGTGATCCCGCCGGCATGCGCCACGGACCCGCAGACGGGCTGATGGCGACATGTATCATCGGCAGGACAAAGCCGAAAATCAGGACCGTCCAGGCGAGCCAAACCGGCAATATGCTTCTCCCAGGATCAAAACCGCGGTGAGAATCGCGATGCTCTATACGACGATCTATTAAACTAAAATTAACGCCTCATCGATAGCATTCAGGGGTGTAATCGGTCGTCCGATACACACTTTGACGCCTCCCTGTAAAACTCGCCGCCCCGCATGGGGCGGCTTTTTTCAGAATGTATACTATAGCGTATATTCCCCGAAAAAGACCCGCTTGACGCGGGGCGAGCGGACCGCTTTAATTCTGTCACAATAATAAAATATTGCTGGCGAGTTTTACAGGGTTGAGGCAATAGACAATGGGGGCTACCGGACAACCGGTGGCCCCCAAAATTATGTGCGAGACCGAAACGAGGGATTCCTGATGGCACCTGCGAAGATCGAAACCAGAGATGATTATGGGTACTTCCTGAGTTTGCAGACCCGATGGATGGACAATGATCTTTACGGGCACGTCAACAACGTGACGTACTATTCCTACTTCGATACGGTGGTGAATTATTTTCTGATCGAAAAGGGCGGCCTTGATATTCACAAGGCCCCCATCATCGGCGTCGTCGTCGAGAGTCACTGCAACTACACACGCTCCGTTGCCTACCCGGACCTCATCGATTGCGGTCTGAGGGTCGGCCATATGGGGAATTCCTCGGTGCGTTACGAAGTCGGCATTTTCAAGAACGGTGAAGATGAAGCCTGTGCCGCCGGGCATTTCATCCATGTATTTGTCGAGCGTGAGAGCAACAAACCTGTACCGATCCCGGCGCCCATCCGGGAGGCTTTCAACGGCATTCTGGTGGAGCAGGCATCGTGACCGATTATCTGGATTGGCGGATTGCCGACTTCCCGTTTCAGACCGATATCGAAACCCGCTGGGGTGACAACGATATGCTCGGGCATCTGAACAATGTCGTCTATAACCGGATGATCGAAACCGTCGTTGTCCGGTTTACACTGGGACCACTGGAAATCGACTGGCAGAAGTCCCAAAGCTATCCGTTGGTGGTCGAGTCCCTGTGCCGTTTTCATCGACCGCTGTCGTTTCCTGAAACCGTGACGGCGGGTTTGCGGGCAGGGCGTATGGGTGGATCAAGCGTGACCTACGAGATCGCCCTGTTCGGCGAAGGACATGAAATCCCGGCCTCTACGGGCCATTTTGTCCACGTCTTTATCGACCGGGATACGCACCGTTCCGTAACAATACCGGATGCCGTACGCGCACGGATCGAACTGCACGGCATGCGATCCTGAGCAGATGAAACAAAAAGGCGCGCCCGCATGACGGACGCGCCCCTTTTCTTAGTCGTGGTGCCTGTGTCAGGCGGCCTTCTGCTCGATGCTCTTGGTGCCTGATGTTGCGGCGATTTCAATCTTGCGCGGTTTCTCGCTCTCCGGCACGACACGCTCCAGTCCGATGTGCAGCAACCCGTTCTCGAGGTTGGCACCCTTGACCTGGATATGGTCGGCAAGCTCGAAGCGGCGCTCAAATGCACGCCCGGCGATGCCGCGGTGCAGGAAATGCCGTTCCCCTTCGCCATCGTTCATCTTCCCGGAAACGACGAGTGTGCGTTCGGTCAGCGTGATGTCGATGTCGGTGTCTGCAAACCCGGCGACGGCAAGGGTGACCTGATAGCCGTTTTCGCCAAGTTGTTCGATATTGTAGGGCGGGTAGGCGTTGTTCTGTTCGGTCTGCGCAGCAGAATCAAGCAGACGCTGCATGCGGTCAAAACCGACGGAATGACGGAAAAGGGGTGAAAAATCGATCGTACGCATAGCAAATCCTCCTTTGAGCGATTTGATCTGGAGCCCGTCCCTGCGAAGGGCGGTTACCATAACGGCCCCGAGCCGGGCTCCGTTCACGAGAGCAAACCCAAAAAAGGCGTTCGCTCTTTCCAATGCAGAAATAATCCTGTTGGAATGCGCTGCAAGGGGAAAATCATTATTTTTTGCTTTCCGGACATGCAGAGATCCGGGATTTATCAGGGCAAATCCGGCGGTATTATTTAAGATAGGTTCCGGGTCTCATCATGCTCACCGGGAAATGAAACGAGCTATTCCGCGGCTTGCGCTCTTGCTATTCCGCTACTTGCGCTCTTGCTATTCCGCGGCTTGCGCTCGACGCCAATCCACTTCCCAAAGCGTGACCGGGCCATCGAAGCCCTTCATTTCGAAGCCGCCCCGGTTGACGAAACGGTACGATTTTCCCGAGCAGATGCCTTTGACCACATCAGTCACGAAGATCTCGTTCTTCTGGGCCTTGTCGACGACACGGGCGGACATCTGAACGGTCGAACCGAAAAGATCATTGTCTTCCTGGATGGGTTCACCGGCATTGATGCCGATCTTCAGAAACAAGGGCAGGTTGGGATTGCCCTGTGTATGTGCATTGGCGCCCTGCTGCATCATGATGGCCGCCTCAACGCTGTCGGATGCCTGCTCGAACGACGCCATGATGCCGTCACCGGTATGTTTGACTTCACGGCCACGGAATTGGGTCAGGGCTTCGCGAACAACACGGTTGTGCGCACGCACCACTTCCTGGGCACCGGCATCGCCCAGCGCCTGCGTCATCGCCGTTGAACCGGCGATATCCGTAAACAGCACGGTGATCACACGTGGCTGCTCTTCCTTCTGTTTCGGCTTGTTCCATTCTTCAAGCGCGCTGTCCATATGCCGCGAGATATGGCCCTCATCGCTCATATAGGTATTCATGGCGTTACGGCCGGCCTGAAACATCTGCATGTAGCGGCTGTCCTGCAGCAGATATTCCTCATACTTGCCGGCGAAGTTTTCTGCGTGGGATTTCTTGTAGCCCAGAACCTGCACACTATCGGAGAGGATCTTGTTGGCAGCCTTCTGATCGATGCCGCGGCTCTGCATCAGGGCTTCCGTCGCCCCGGCAACCCATAGGTTGACACCGAACTTGTTGAAGTTGTCGAGCTTCTCCTTGTTGAAGCTGGACCCTTCAAGCGCACTCCCAAGCGCCTTCATCATGAAGGCTTTCTGTTTTTCCTCCTTGGGTGACAGGCCCGGCGTTCCCTTGGCATCGGCACCCGGTGGGACTGCACCACCGGCGTCGCCTTCCTTGTCGCCACCCAGTTCACCACGCAAACGGGCATTGGTTGCATCGTCATCCGACGAGGCACTCTTGGCACCTGTCTCGAGATCGTTGCCTGGCCGCGGCACTTTCTTGCGGCGTTTCTTCTTTTTCACTTTTTTGACCCGGCGCGGTGCCGCTGCAGCCTTGGGCTGAAACAGAGGCTTGCTCTCCTTGATCTGCGTCTTCTTGAGCAGGCTGGACGCCATCATCAGTGCGGACAGTAGGAACGTGCCGACAAAGATCACGAACAGAATGTTGGACTCGGCATTGCCGACGATGCGGATGCCGAACAGGGTCTTGCCGCTGACCAGGCTTGAAGCCATGAAGGTAAAGAAGGCGGCAATGGTCAGGCTGATCAGGGCCACCATCAGGAGTTTGATCACGACCAGCGTTAGCGTGCTTTCCTTCTGCTTGCCACGGGCCTGACGGCGCCGCTGGTGCGCATCGTCATCGGTCAGGGACGAAAAGGCGTTCGACAACTCTTCGTCATCGGCATCGCCTTCGGCTTCATCGGCCCAGCTTGATTTCGTCTTTGTTGTATCCGTCGCGTCTGTTTCGTGTGGGTCGAGTGTCGAGACGCCGGCGCTTTTATAAATCACGAATTCCTGAGATGTGCCGCGGTCCGGATCATAGACTTCCCGGACGACCTTGACGGCGTTGATGCCGGGCATGCGCTCAAGGCCGCGTGCTTCCTCGACAGCTGCTTCCTTCTGAAAGGAACCGAACTGCGCGTGAATGCTCCAACGCTGACCCTGTTGGACCTGGACCTCGAACTGAGTAATCCCGGGCACGCTAAACCTCCACACGAACATCGGCGACGCCGCGTTCGCTCATAACACAACAACCGCAGGGCTGCTGAGCAGCCTCGGTTGCTCCCAAAACTCAGGATAACAAAATAGGAATCTGATAACAATTTGATTTTAAAACGCAATATCAGCGCTGGGTAGACCACGCAGAGGGTGAAACCAGGCAACAAAAAACGCTCCTTCGAGATATGAAGGAGCGTTCCTGCCGGCTTCCCGGTAAAATCAGTTTTTGAGGCCGATACCCGAGAAACGCTTGTTGAACTTCGCGAGCTGGCCGCCGCTGTCGAGCAGACGGTGCACGCCGGTCCACGCCGGGTGAGACGTCGGATCAACGTCGAGTTTCAGCGTGTCGCCGGGGCTTCCCCAGGTCGAACGCGTCGTGAAGGTCGTCCCGTCGGTCATCTGGACCGTGATTTCGTGATATTCCGGGTGCGTATCTTTTTTCATGGCTTTCGCTCCGCTTGAAACAGGCGGGCCTTATACCCAGTCACTGGGCGGGTTTCAAGCCCGCTGTTGCATCCTTTTGAAATCAATTGCCACGGTCAGTGGCGATAACCACGCGCAAGGCGATGAAAGCCACGGCCAGCATGATGATTGCGCCGGCGAAATAGGGCGAATTCAGGCCGATAAATCCGAACGCCGAACCGGCAACGGCCGGCCCCGTCATGCGTGAAAGCGTGGTTGCCGAGCGGGTTACGCCCATCAAGCCCCCCTGAATATCGGCATCACCACGGACGGAAATGGCGGTGTTCAGGGCCGGGGTCGTGATGCTGAAGCCGATCGCGCACAGGGTCATGGCGGCAATCAGCTGGGGGACGGTGCTGACGAACGGTACAGACAGCATCCCCAGGCTCAGCAGTAGCGCCCCGGCGATGATCAGGCGTTCAACACCAAACCGTTTCGCCAGCCGTCCGATCAGCCCGCCCTGAATAAGCGCGGCGAAAAAGCCGATAAAAGCGAACAGATAGCCGTTCTGCTCCGGTCCCCAGCCGAACTGGCGTCGGGACCACATGGCAAAGGTTGATTCCAGCCCGGCAAACACAAACGTCGCCAGAAAGGACAGAACCAGAAAAACCCCGACGCCGGGTGTCTTCAGCGCATCCATAAGGGCTTTCATCCGGGCGACACGTGTCTGTTCGGCGATCCTGGCGCGGGCTTCGGGGGGGAGGCTTTCTTTCAGCACGGCCAGCCCGAGAACAAATGCCAGGGCCGAGAGCCCGGCAGCGGCCAGGCTCGGCGTTCTGAAATCGGCGGTCAGCGGGTCTGAGCCTGCCAGAATACCCCCGAGCGCCGGGCCGAGGATAAAGCCGATGGAAAAGGCGGCGCCGATCATGCCCATGCCCTTGGCCCGGTTTTCCTTGGTAGTCTTGTCTGCGGCATAGGCAAACGCCGTCGAAATGTTGCCGGCCATCAGCCCGCCCACGGCTCGGGCGGCGAAAAGCATGATCAGTGTGTCTGCATAGGCCAGCCAGACATAGGCCAATGAGGCAGCGAAAATCGTACCGAGCAGGACGGGACGCCGACCGACCCGGTCGCTCAGACGTCCCCAGAATGGGGCCGAAAGAAACTGTGCTGCCGAATAGACCGCCATCAGCAGGCCGACCTGGGCCGGTGAGGCCTGGAAATGTTCGGCATAGAAAGGGAGCAGCGGGATGATGATTCCGAAACCGATCAGGTCGACAACGACGATAAGAAAAAGGACCGGCATTTACAGGAACTCTAGCGCTGCGTGAATTTTAATTCGATACGGCGATTTTTCGCCTTGGTGACTTCGCTTGATCCCTTGGCAATCGGATAATGCTCACCAAAGCCGGTTGCAGCCAGACGCTTCGCCGGTATGCCTTCGCTGATCAGGTAATGAACGACGGACAGGGCGCGTGCCGTGGAGAGTTCCCAGTTTGATGGAAATTTCGGGGTGGAGATCGGATCGTCGTCGGTGTGCCCGTCGATCCGAAGAATCCAGTCGATGTCATCGGGCATCTTTACGGCGATTTCGAGAAGCGTTGTTGCCAGCTTGGCGAGTTCACGCCGCCCGCCGTCACCAAGATCGGCGGAGCCTTTGGCAAACAGCAGTTCTGACTGGAGCACGAAGCGGTCGCCGACGATGGTCACGTCACCGCGGTTGCCGATGACCTCTCGCAGCCGGCCGAAGAATTCCGAGCGATAGCGGGACAGTTCCTGAACCTTGGTCGCCAGTGCCGCATTCAGGCGCTGCCCCAGGGACTTGATCTGCACATCCTTTTTCTCGGCTTCAGCTTCGGCGGCATCAAGCGCCGCGTTCAGCTGATCAAGCTGTTGTCGGAGTGCCGCCATCTGCTTGTTCATCAGGGCAAGCTGGGCGCGCGCGGTGTCGGCGATTTCCTGCTTTTCGGCAAGGCCGGCTTTCAGGTCATCTCGTTCGCTCTCGAGTTTCGTCAGGGACTGGGTTGTCTCGGCAAGGGATTCATCCAGTTGATCGCGTTGCTTTTCGGCTTCGGCGGCGCGGAAGGACAGAGCGGAAACTTCCTTTTCAAGCTCTTCCTTGAGCGCCTTTAGCGCTGCAACGTCACCACTGAGATCGGCGATTTCAGCCAATTGGCGGTCGATGGCCTCCTTGTCGGCGACGGTGCGGGCACGCATCTGTGACAGTTCTGCCTGGGCAGACGCATAGTCCGAGCGCAGACCGGCCAGTTGCTGTTCCAGATTGGCGCGGCTTTCCAATGACGCTGAAAGCTGATCACGGAGGCTGTCCACGCCAAGCTTCAGCTGTTCATTTTCGCTTCGTGTCAGGGCCAGGACCTGTGATAGCTCGCTCAGGTCGCTCTCAAGTTCACGCAGGGCCTTGTCGCGGCCGGACAAGGCCTGACCCAGAAAGAACTGTGCCAGCACGAAGATCATCAGTAGAAAGATGATCACCATCAATAGTGTTGCCAGGGCGTCGACGAAGCCCGGCCAGATCACGGTGGAACGATGTTCGCGGCGGCTGATGGCGGCCATGCGTCAGAGCCTCAATTGCCGTCGCCCGTTGCGGCGATGGTCCGGGCGAGAAGGCGGATTTCACGGCGCAGCGCATCGGTTATTTCGTTCCGGCTGAGGGCCGTTTCATCGACCATGCGCTGCATGTTCTTGTCGACGTTGCGAAGGTGTCCCTGGATGACTTCATCACTGCCGCTGGCTGCCGTATTGCCGTTGGCCAGGCGCTCGAGGATCGGCTTCATTTCGACCTGAATCTCGGCAAGGTGGCGCATGACCGCCTGTTCCGTCCGCATATGGTCGGTCAGGGTCTCGACCTTGTTGGCCAGTTCACTGAGCGAATGGTTGACGGCGTGCTTGCCTTCCTCACTTCGCGAAATGATGACCTGAAGGTTTTCCAAGCTTTCGGCGGTTTGCTCGAGAAGGGCCTGAACGTACGCCGGGACCCCCTGTTCACCATCAGCGCCGAGCGCTCCGCTGGAGAGCCGGGTGACGCTGGACAGCCATTCTTCCAGTTCATTGAAAAAGCGGTTCTGTGACTGGCTCGCCTGGAGATCGAGAAATCCCAACACCAATGAGCCGGCAAGGCCGAATAACGATGATGAGAACGCCGTGCCCATGCCGTCGATCGGAGCTTCGAGACCTGATTTGAGACCTTCAAAGATAGCCGCCGTTTCGCCGCCGTCGACATTCAATCCGCCGATCACCTGACCGATAGAGCCGACAGTTTCAAGAAGTCCCCAGAACGTTCCCAGCAGGCCCAGAAAGATCAGCAGGCCGATGTTGTAGCGCGACAGATCACGGCTTTCATCAAGCCGGGCGGCAATGCCGTCAAGGATCGAGCGCATGCTGAGTGCCGACAGGCTGAAGCGGCTGCCACGGCGGTCGGACAGCATGGTCGCCATCGGCGCCAGCAGTCTCGGGCTGTCCCCGCTTTCCGGAAGCCTGATCTGCAGACCGGCGTCCGTTTCGGCGATGGTGTCGCGGAAACGGTCCAGCCACGTCACCTCGGGATAGAGCAGGGCGACCTGTCGGAAGTTATAAACGATGCCGAGGATCAGCACGCCCAGGATCAGGCCGTTCAACGCCGCGTTGGCAAGAAAGGCGTCTTTGAGCGGCTCGAAGACGAAGAAGCAGGCGGCAGCGACGCAGCCGAGAAACACGATCATGCGTATCAGAAAAACGGTAGGGCGTGTCATGCGTGTTCATCCTCGGGCCGGACCGATCCCGTGAAACGGGCCGGGGTACGCTGAAGACCGAACATCCGGTCTTAGCGCTCAATCACATTGACGTCGACGCGGTTCTTGGGATCGCCATCGCTCTTGTCGCCGAGTGCCCTGACGTCGATCCGCGTCGAACGGACGCCTTTCTCAATCAGATAGGAACGCACGGAAAGTGCGCGTGACAAGGAGATGCGCCGGGCCTTGCTGGATGTCAGGTCCTCGCCGGCGGCGTAGGCCATCAACTGAACCCGCCTGTTTTCGTTGGCCGACAGTTCACCAAGCACGCTTTTCAGCGCGCTCTGGCCATCCGCGGAGAGTTTGGTGTCGTCACCGTTGAAGATCACTTTGACCGGGCCGTCCGCAGGAGTTTCTGTCGATGTCTTGGCCTGTTCGGTGGCGGCGGGGGCAGCAGGTGTCTCAGCCGGTTTTGCTGCGACCTGTGGTGCTTCCGGTGCGCTGAAAGACGGCATCGGCGGCGGCGGCGGCGGTGCGGTGGCGGTTGCCGGTGCCGGCGGCGGAGGCGGCGCAGACGACGTTACCTCTTGGGCAGGAGCAGGTGCGGGGGCAGGCGGTGCGGGCGGCGCTTTCTTTTCAGCCAGCTTTTGCGGTGCAGCCGCGGCTGGTGCAGGCGTAGGCGCAGGCGCGGGTTCCGGCGCCGGAGAAGCGATCTGCGGGGCGGCCGGTTTCGGTGCCGTTCTTGGTGCCGTTCCGGGATTGCGAAGTGAAATTCCGGCACTGCCGCTCGGCGGCGGAACATGCAGGGTCGATTGCGGCATGCTGGCGCCCGGCATCAGCAGCCCGCCGGTTGCGGCAGGGGCTGCGGGGTAACCGTAAGAGGGTTGCGCCGGAGCAGGCATCTGGCTGCCGCCGCCGTTCAGCGCACCCCAGTTGATATAGACATTATCGGTTGCCGGTTGATAGGAGGATGTTTGCGCCAGTCCTGACGACGTGGACATGAGCATAACCGCAAGAGCGGTCGAGCCGAAAATTCCCATCTTTGAGTAGCGAAATCGCTGTTTACCCTGTTGGCGGTCCATAATGCCTCCACTGCCCTGTAAGAGCTGCGCACTTATGCACGCAAAATTATCGTAGATGAAAATACCCAACCGGCGGCCCGGCCTCAACCGCTTTACGCGTTTTTCGCGGCGTTCTTCAATAATTGCCGGAAATCGCGGTCCAGGGAAGCATTGGTTGCAATAACGTCGCCGCGCTCCAGCATGCGGTCCCGTCCGTCAAAATCGGTGACGAACCCGCCGGCTTCACGGACAAGCAGCAGACCAGCCGCCATGTCCCAGCTGGAAAGGCCGCGCTCCCAATAGCCGTCATAGCGGCCAGCAGCGACAAACGCCAGATCCAGCGACGCCGCACCAAAGCGGCGAACTCCGGCCGTGGCGTTCATCACGGCCTCGAGTTCCTTGATGAACATTTCATGACCACCCCGGCCCAAGAACGGGATGCCTGTCGCAAAGATGGATTCATTGAGGGCGGACCGACCCGATACACGCAGCCGGGAATCGCGGAGAAATGCCCCTTTGCCCCGTTCAGCATAATACAGATCATCAGTGATTGGATTGTAGACGACACCGGCTTCGATGCGTTTGTCCCGCTCAAGCGCGATGGAAATGGCAAAGTGCGGAATGCCGTGCAGGAAGTTGGTCGTACCGTCCAACGGATCGATGATCCATTTGTTGGAGATGTCTGAACCTTCGATAACCCCGCCTTCCTCGACAATGAACCCGTAGGCCGGCCGGGATTGCTGCAATTCCTCGATGAGGATTTTCTCGGCCTTGGTATCTGCCTTGGTGACGAAGTCCGCCGGGCCTTTTTTCAGAACCTGGAGATTTTCGATTTCACCGAAATCACGGCGCAGGGCACGCCCGGCTTTTTGCGCGGCGTTCACCATGATGGTCAGAAGCGGGGTCAGTCGATTGGACATAAAAATTATTTACCGCTCAGTCTTTGGCGCGTTCGCTGTAGCTGATATCGCGGGTGTCGACGACGATCCGCGTTCCGGCTTCAATATGTGGCGGCACCAGGATTTTCACCCCGTTTTCAAGTATCGCGGGTTTGTAGGACGAAGATGCAGTCTGTCCCTTGACGACGGCATCGGCTTCGACAACCTCAAGCGTCACATGCTGCGGCAGTTCGACGCCGAGCGGTTCGCCTTCAAAGGTTTCGATCATCACGTTCATGCCGTCCTGCAAAAATGGTACCGCCTGTTCGCCGACCGCCTCGCTCGAAAGGGCGATTTGCTCATAGGTCTCGCCGTGCATGAACGTGTGCATGTCCCCGTCGGAAAAAAGGAACTGGAATTCGGTCTGTTCCAGCCGCGCACGTTCAACCTTTTCCGAGGATCGGAAGCGTTCGTTCAGCTTGGTGCCGTCGCGAATGTCCTTCAGTTCTACCTGCAGGTACGCACCGCCCTTGCCAGGCTGGGTATGCTGGATTTTCGTGGCACGCCAGAGGCGGCCCTGATGTTCGATAACCATCCCGGGACGGATGGCGTTGCCGTCAATCTTCATTTCGATCAAATCCTGAAATAAGTTTCAAGCGTGACGCTCGGCGCGGGTTCTATCAGGTCATACCGGGGCATGTCACCGAAAACTTCTGGTGCCGATCCGGTTCAACTGCGGACCAGTCTTTCCGTAAATGCACGCACACCTGCCTCGGGGCCTTCGGGATGGTTCCAGATACAGCCGATGACCGCCAGATAATTGGCCCCGGCGGCGACCAGTGGCGCACAGTTTTCCGCCGTTATGCCGCCGATTGCGACACAGGGAAGGGTGGTCATTTCGGACCAGATTTCGATGATTTCCGGCTCGGCATGGTGCTTCACTTCCTTGCTGGCGGACGGAAAGAATGCACCGAAGGCAACGTAATCCGCACCCTGTTCACCGGCTTCGATGGCCAGATCGCGGCTGGCGTGGCAGGTCACCCCGATGATGCCGTCGGGCCCCAGCAGTTTGCGGGCTTCGCTATAATCGGCATCGTCCTGCCCGATATGCACGCCGTCACAACCAGTGGCGGCCGCGATGTCGGGACGGTCGTTAATGATCAACGGCAGATCGAAGCCGTGGCAGACGGGCCTCAGTTGCTCTGCGGCACGGGTGAAATCATCATCACCGACATTCTTTAAGCGGAGTTGCACTGCGCCGACAATTTCCGGCTGGGCGGCAATGGTTCGTTCCAGCAGCGGGGCAAAGGCTGCAGGGTCGATCTGCGGCGGTGTCAGCAGGTAAAGTTTGCAGGGGTCGTCACTCAAGGTTTCACTCACGTTTGTTGCTCCGTTTGCAGCCAGTCTTCGAGACCCGGCGCTTGATCGCGATCATAATCAGCGAAGTCGTAGACATTCAGCGGCGTGCCGTCGAGCACCAGACCGTCCGGCCCAACCATGTCCTGGAATTTCGCAATGACTTCGGGGGCGGCATCCAGGCGGATGTTTGTGCATCCGAGTCTGAGCGCCTGCAAGGCCTGTCCGGGATCTGACCCGCAATCGATGACGGCGGGGTAGGCGGAAATGCCGGTGTCCTCAAGGCCTGCTGAGATCATATGGATGAAGACTTCAGCCCCTGTTGAAGCAGCGGCGCCCGGCGCGCTGATCAGCGTCACCGGGCGTCCGAGTGTCTGTGCCGTGGAAACCGCTTCACGCACATGCGCGATGGTGTGGACGATGACGTAAGGTCCGTGGACCCCGGTCATTTAAAGGCCGGCCATCACCATTGCCGTGTCCGGCATGCGGTTCGAGAAGCCCCATTCGTTGTCGTACCAGCTCAGCACGCGTACAAGGTTGCCTTCGATCACCTGGGTCTGCGTGGCATCAAAGGTCGAGCTGCTGGGGTTGTGATTGAAGTCGATGGAAACCAGCGGCTCCGTATTGTACCCGAGCACACCCTTGAGCGGACCCTCGGCGGCAGCCTTCATGGCGGCATTGACTTCTTCGGCAGTGGTATCGCGACCGGCAACGATCTTGAGGTCGATGAGCGAGACGTTCTGCGTCGGCACGCGCACAGAGGTTCCGTCGAGCTTGCCCTTCAGTTCCGGCAGCACCAGTCCGACGGCCTTGGCCGCACCCGTCGAGGTCGGGATCAGCGACGATGATGCGGTACGTGCACGGCGCGGGTCGGAGTGGAGGGTGTCCAGCGTGCGCTGGTCCCCGGTGAAAGCATGGATCGTCGTCATGAAGCCTTTTTCGAGGCCGACCAGATTATGCAGCACATGGGCAACCGGTGCCAGGCAGTTGGTGGTGCACGATGCGTTGGAAACGATGGTGTCCTCGGCTGTCAGCGTTTCGTGGTTGACGCCGTAGACAATGGTCTTGTCGACATCCTTGCCCGGAGCCGAGATCAGCACTTTCTTGGCGCCGGCTTCGATGTGTTTGCCGGCACTGGCGCGGTCAACGAAGAAGCCGGTGCATTCGAAGACGATGTCGATGCCCAGTTCACCCCACGGCAGGTTGGCGGGATCACGTTCCGCAGTGACTTTCATCGGACCGCTGCCGACGTCCATGCTGTCACCGTCGACGGTGACGGTGCCGGGGAACGGACCATGCGTTGAGTCGTAGCGGAACAGGTGTGCATTCATGTCAACCGAGCCGAGATCGTTAATTGCGACGACCTGGATGTCGGTGCGCTTGCTTTCCATGATCCCGCGCAGAACGAGACGACCAATCCGACCAAATCCGTTAATGGCAACGCGTACCGCCATTGTTTCCTCCTGAGTTGGCCGCAGCCTGAATTGGCGCGGCAAATGTGATTAATGAAGTTGTTCCGGGCGCAAAAAAAACGGGTTTCCCCTGAAACGTCAACGACTGTTTGAACAGGGCAGCCATGCGAATATACAGTAAATCGTAAAAATGCACGCAATCTCATTATTCTAGAAGGAATTGCTCAGGTAAGAATTGACCTTAATCACCGAACGGGATTAGGGTCTCGTCTGTTCATATTGAACGTGCACGATTCTGGGGGACAAATTATTGTCGACGTCGACGATTGCCAAGGCATCACGGGTCGAACGTGCTTTCGAAAGACTGGAGGCCGCCGTTGACCGGCTGGACGTTGCCCTGGCGTCAAGGCCTGCTGTATCCGGCGATGCGGTGGAGAGCGAGATTGTCGATCGTCTTCGCCACGAAAATGCCGAATTGAAAGACCTTAACAGGGCCGCTGCCGAACGTCTCGCGCATACGATCCAGCGCCTCGATAAACTTATCAAAGAACCGGCGTCGTGAAATGGCGCAGGTAACCGTCACGATCAACGACCGGCGTTACAATGTCGCCTGTGATGACGGTCAGGAAGCACACCTCGCGCGGCTGGGTGCCTACATTGATCGCCGGGTCGGTGAACTGGTTGCGGCGGTCGGGCAGATCGGTGACGCCAAACTGCTTGTCATGGTTTCCCTGCTGGTGGCGGATGAATTGTCCGATGTATATGCGGAAATGGATACGCTGAAGTCCAGCGGCAAAGGCGCGGCTGCGGCTGCGTTGGCCGATGGACGGCTCGGCGAAAGCCTGGAAAAGTTGTCGGCACGCATCGAAAGCATTGCAGAGAGCCTGGAACAGACCTAGCTTGGGTCTTGGCGGGCTGCGGAGTGCGTCAGGCCAACGTTATCCTGGGGGCCTTAAATCCATCGTAAGGGAGCTGTCCCTATCGGTCTCTAGGGGCCGGTACTACGGCACCCACCTGCTGAAGCAGGCCACGAGGATCTCACGGTCAACGGCTCAGGCGGCCCGTCATTAATTTTCATCCAGTCATTTCCGGCTTATGCTGTGTTCATGAACGACCCCTCCGTGCATAAAGACCAGCAGCGGCAGATCGCATCGCAACGGCGCAAGGCATTGCATGCGGCGGATGTGGAGGCCGGCCGGAAACTGGCCAGTCACGTTATGGCTGGGGCAGGCGGCCTTGGTCTCGACGGCGCACCAAGAACCGTGTCCGTGTTCTGGGCCATGGGCACGGAAATTGACACCATGCCCTTACTGACGGTTCTGCATGCGGCAGGCCATTGCACGGCTCTGCCGGTGGTTGCCGCCCGGGCGCGCCCCCTGATTTTCAAACAATGGGCGCCCGGTGATATCCTCGTCAACGGTGGGTTCGGCACGTCCATACCATCCCCCGAGGCAGAAACCGTCACGCCGGAGGTGCTTTTCGTCCCCTTGCTGAGCTTCGATGACGACGGTTACCGGCTCGGCTATGGCGGCGGATTCTATGACAGGACGCTTGAAATGCTGCGTGCGCAGAACCCGGATGTTGTGGCCATAGGTGTTGCATTTTCGGCGCAACGGGTGGACACCGTGCCTTGCGGCCCGCACGACCAGCCCCTGGACGGGATCGCGACCGAGGCGGGGCTTAGGCGGTTCGCAGGCAAAGGAACGTCATGAGATTATTGATTATCGGCGATGTCGTCGGCAGTTCCGGGCGTGCCGTCCTGAACGGCAACCTTCCGGCCTTGCGCAAAAAACTGAAAATCGATTTTACCATCGTTAACGGCGAGAACGCGGCACACGGCTTCGGGATCACGGGGAATATCTGCGATTCATTCTATCAGGCTGGCGCCGACTGCATCACCACGGGCAATCATGTCTTCGATCAGCGCGATGTGCTCTCGCAAATGGAACGCGACGACAAGATTTTACGTCCGATCAACTATCCGCCGAACACGCCGGGCAAGGGCTATGGCCTCTACAAGACGGAGAGCGGGAAGCGCATTCTTGTCGCCAATGTCATGTGCCGGCTTTTTATGGAACTTCTGGATGACCCCTTCCGGGCTCTGGACGATCTGTTGAAACGCTACCGGATCGGCCGTGACGTCGATGCCATTGTCTTTGACGTGCATGGCGAGGCGACGAGCGAGAAGCAGGCAATCGCACATTTCGTTGACGGCCGCGCCAGTGTGGTCGTCGGCACCCATACCCATGTGCCGACCGCCGACACCTGGGTGCTGCCGGGGGGGACGGCATATCAGACGGACCTCGGCATGACCGGGGATTATGACTCTGTGATCGGGATGAAAAAGGACCTGTCGGTGCAGCGCTTCCTGTCGAAGGGGGAGCGAATCAGACTGGAGCCGGCAGGTGAGGACGGTACCATGTGCGGCTGTTTCGTGGTGCTGGACGACAAAACCGGGCTGGCCAAGCGGATCGAACCGGTCCGCGTCGGGGCCCGGCTTTCCGAGACGGTGCCCAAGCCCTGAGCGGATTTTAAACTGAATTCGGGCGGCAAAACGGAAGTATGCCGCCCAATTCTTGACATAATGCCCCTGAATGATGATCCAGAAGGCTCGGCGCGGTATTCAATTGCCCGCCTCAATTGTAATATGCAGCGATTCGCGGCGCGCATCGGCGTAGCCGCTTTTGCAGATGGAAAAAGAGACGGAATAGAGAAACATGGCCGGCCATTCAAAATTCAAGAACATCATGCACCGCAAAGGCGCACAGGACGCCAAGCGGGCAAAAGTTTTCGCCAAGCTAGGAAAGGAGCTGTCCATTGCCGCCCGCAGCGGTGAGGACCCGGGCTTCAATCCCCGGCTTCGTCTGGCGATTGCCAATGCCAAGTCTCAGAACATGCCGAACGACAACATCAAGCGTGCCATTGCACGCGGTGTCGGCGGCGATGGCGAGAATTACGAGGAAATCCGTTACGAAGGTTATGGCCCGGGCGGCGTTGCGATGATTGTCGAGGCGCTGAGCGACAACCGCAACCGGACCGCATCGGAAGTCCGTTCCGCCTTTTCAAAGCATGGCGGCAACCTGGGCGAAACCGGCAGCGTCAACTTCATGTTTGATCGCGTCGGCAGCATTATCTATCCGGCCGATGCGGCAAGTGCAGAGGAAATGTTCGAGGCTGCCCTCGAAGCGGGGGCGACGGATGTCGAGAGCGATGCAGATGCGCATTCGATCACCTGTGATCCGGATGATTTTGCCGATGTGCGTGAAGCACTGGCAGAAAAATACGGGGATCCGGAGAACGGCAGCCTGGAGTGGCGTCCGCAGAACACCATCGAAGTTGATGCCGATACGGCGAGCACGCTGTTCAAGCTGATCGAGGTGCTGGAAGACAATGATGATGTGCAGACGGTGTCCTCCAACTTTGATGTGTCTGACGAAATCATGGCGGCGCTGAGCGCCTGATCGGGAGAATGACGTGCGGCTGATCGGATTCGATCCGGGATTGCAGACAACGGGCTGGGGGGTGATTGAAGCCGTCGGCAACCGACTGAGCTATGTCGCGGACGGACTGGTCAGCACGTCAACCAAGGCATCCCTGTCGGAAAGATTGGTGGAACTCCATGCCGGTCTGAGGGAGGTCATTGCCGAATATGCACCCGAAGAAGCCGCCGTCGAGGAAACCTTCGTCAACAAGAACGCCGTATCGACCCTGAAACTGGGGCAGGCGCGGGGCATCGTTCTATTGGTTCCGGCGTTGGCCGGGCTTCACGTCGCCGAATACCTGCCCAACCTGGTCAAGAAAACCGTAGTCGGCACGGGCCATGCGCAAAAGGAACAGGTGCAGGTGATGGTCAAGATGCTGCTGCCGGGGGCCAAGGTCGCCGGCGCCGACGCCGCCGATGCATTGGCCGTGGCGATCTGCCATGCGCACCATCGCGGTACGGCCGACAAGGTCCGCCAGCTGGCAAGGGCGGCTCAATGATCGCGCGTTTGAAGGGCATTATCGAAGACCTGGGCGATGATTGGGCTGTCATAGACGTGGGCGGTGTCGGGTATCTGGTCTTTGCATCAGGCCGGACGCTGGGGCGGCTCGTGGTCGGTGAGTCGGCGATACTGTTTATCGAAACCCATGTCCGTGAAGATCATATCCATCTCTATGGCTTTGCCGAAGCACTGGACCGGGACTGGTTCAAGCTGCTGACGACCGTTCAGGGGGTTGGTGCCAAGGTCGGTTTGGCCATGCAGAGCGTCCTCAGCGGGGATGAAATCAGCCGCGCCATTCTCTCGGGTGACAAGACGGCGATTACACGGGCTCCGGGCGTCGGGCCAAAACTGGCGCAGCGGATCATCTCCGAATTGAAGGACAAGGTCGGTTCCATCACTCTGGGTCAGGCCCTGAAGACGGAAACCGGTAAAGGTGTTGCTGCACCCGCCGCCAATCAGGCGCAGGGCGCTGTCTCTGATGCCGTGTCGGCCCTGGTCAATCTCGGCTACAGCCCGTCTCAGGCACTGGGTGTGGTTGCCGAAGCCGCCGGTGAACTGGGTGAAAGTGCCGATGTCGGCCTGCTGATCAAGGCCGGGCTCAGCAAGCTGGCGCCTGCCGATACGCGTGCCGGAGCACGCCGCTAGATGGCCGAAGGGGAGCGCATCCTGGAAACCGAAAGTATTCCCGGCGATGGTCAGGACGTGGCATTGCGTCCGCAGAAGCTCAGCGATTTCGTGGGCCAGCCGCACGTACGTTCCAATCTCAAGGTTTTTGTCGAAGCATCGATCAGCCGCGAAGAGCCGCTGGATCACGTTCTGTTTTATGGCCCCCCGGGGCTGGGAAAGACGACACTGGCATCCATCGTCGCGAAAGAAATGGGGGTGGGGTTTCGGGCAACCTCCGGCCCGGTGATCGCCAAGGCCGGTGATCTTGCGGCGATCCTGACCAATCTGGAAGCGGGCGACGTGCTTTTCATCGATGAAATCCACCGGCTCAATCCTGCGGTCGAAGAAATTCTTTACCCGGCGATGGAAGATTTCCAGCTCGACCTGATCATCGGCGAAGGGCCGGCGGCACGGTCCGTAAGGATCGATCTGCCGCGCTTCACTCTGGTTGGCGCGACAACCCGCTCAGGTCTGATTACCACGCCGCTTCGAGAGCGTTTCGGCATTCCGATGCGTCTTGAGTTTTACGGGATCGACGATCTGCAGAAGATTATTTCCCGTGGGGCCGGACTGCTGGGTATGGACATGACCGATGACGGGGCGCGGGAAATCGCGATGCGTGCCCGCGGCACGCCGCGCGTCGCGGGCAGACTGCTGCGCCGGGTAAGGGATTTTGCCGCCGTTGCCGGTCATTCTCCGGTGGATGCCAAAGCCGCTGATGCCGCGTTGAACCGGCTCGATGTCGACAAGCGCGGACTTGACGCGATGGACCGCCGCTATCTGAACTGTATCGCGGATAATTACGGGGGTGGCCCGGTCGGTGTGGAAACGCTGGCGGCCGCGCTATCCGAACAGCGTGACACCATCGAGGAAGTGATTGAGCCGTACCTGATTCAGCAGGGTCTGTTGATGCGCACACCGCGCGGCCGGGCGCTGACCGGGGACGGCTTCAAGCATCTGGGGCTCAAGCCGCCGGCCAATCTGAGCCAGTTGGAGCTGATTGCCGAAGACGGCGAAGCAGCGGGAGCCGGAGATGCCTGATAGCGGTAATGTGCAGGTTCAAGTGATGCCGGTCCGTGTCTATTACGAAGACACGGATGCGGGCGGTATCGTCTATTACGCGAATTATCTGAAGTACGCCGAACGCGCACGCACCGAACTGCTGCGGGCCAACGGGATCGAAAACAGTACCCTGCTTGATGAACAAAAAGTTGCCTTCGCGGTACGTGAATGCCACGCGGATTACATCAAGCCGGCCCGTCTGGACGATGCACTTGAGGTGCGGACCCGGGTGACGGAAACCGGCGGCGCCAGCCTGCGCATGCATCAGGATGTCTGCCGCGACGGCGATGTGCTGGTGGCGATCGACGTCAGACTGGCGTGCATGGATATCACCAACGGGACCCCGAAACGGTTGCCCAAAGTGGTCAGGGATTGTCTGCGTGTCACGCAGCCGTCCTCCCGGAAATGACAAGAATTTGAAGGACCAGCGGAGTTAACGAATGGAAAACCAAGCAGTAGATGCCGCCTTGATGGCCGGTTCGGTTGGCGCGGACCAGTTCACCATGATTTCGATGTTCCTGCGGGCAGATGTCGTGGTGAAGTCGGTGATGGTGATCCTTGTGCTGGCCTCGATCTGGTGCTGGGCGATCATCTTCGAAAAGTTACTGACCGTGCGCCGGCTTAACAAACGTTCGAGCGAGTTTGAGCAGGCTTTCTGGTCCGGCAAATCGCTGGATGACCTCTTCGACCGGGTCGCTGCCAACCCGCGTGACCCGATGGCGGCCGTCTTTTCGGCTGCCATGCGTGAATGGCGCAGGGTTTCCGGCAGCGGGTCATCGAGCTTCAAGGTCGGTCTCAGCGAACGCATCGACCGGGTCATGCAGATCACGGTGCACCGGGAAATGGACCGGGCGGAAAAGTACATGACCTTCCTGGCAACGACGGGGGCGACGGCCCCCTTTGTGGGGTTGTTCGGAACCGTCTGGGGGATCATGCACAGCTTCCAGTCGATCGCGATTTCGTCGAATACCTCGCTGGCTGTGGTTGCACCGGGGATCGCCGAAGCCCTGTTCGCGACGGCGCTTGGTCTTCTGGCGGCTATTCCGGCGGTTGTCGCCTACAACAAACTGAGCCGCGATCTCGACCGCTATGCAGGTCGCCTAGAGAGTTTCGCCGGCGAGTTTTCGGCGATTCTGTCTCGCGAGATGGACGAGTAGGAGCAGCCGATGGCGATCATGACCCAGCGTTTGAGCGGCGGCGGCCGGTTTGGTCG
This sequence comes from Rhodospirillales bacterium, assembly GCA_965227245.1. Lineage (GTDB taxonomy): Bacteria > Pseudomonadota > Alphaproteobacteria > Rhodospirillales > Casp-alpha2 > UBA4479. The sequence goes on from OZ245728.1 coordinate 2,413,563, forward strand.
GCAGCGCCGAAGCCCGATGAGCGAGATCAACGTCACGCCTTTTGTCGACGTGATGCTGGTGTTGCTGATCATTTTCATGGTGACGGCGCCTTTGCTGACGGTCGGTGTCGAGATCAATCTGCCCGATACCAAGGCCGGCGCCATTGCCGGCGAAGACGAACCGCTGGCGATTTCGATCACCGAAAGCGGCGAGATTTTCTTGCAGGACACCACTGTGCCGCTGGAAACGCTGGTGCCCCGGCTGCGCGCGATTACCGGCGAGAACCGCGACCTGAGGATTTTCGTCCGCGGTGATTCCGCCATCAATTACGGACGTGTCATGGAAGTCATGGGAACCATTAATCGCGCCGGTTACAAGCGTGTCGCGTTGATCACGCGGAGTGGTGGAAAATCAAACAGAACCGATGCGGATAAAGAAAAGAAGTCGCCGTAATCGAAGTTAATCAGGCGCCAACCATCGCAACCCGAGAACAGGACGCAGGTAGTAAACGCATTATGCGGACAGGTGTGACCATTTCGATATCTTTTCACGTGGCGGTTGCCGCGATGAGCTATCTTGGGCTGCCGTTCATCAATCCGCCGGAAGTGCTGGATGAAACGCCGGTCTTCGTCGAACTGGTGGAAATTGACGAAGCCCGGAATGCGCCGGCCCCGGCGCCGGAACCTGAACCGGAGAAGAAACCCGAACCCGAACCGGCACCGCCGCCTGAACAGGCCAAGCCGGAACCCGAACCTGCGCCGCCGCCGCCACCGCCCGCGCCGGAACCTCAAATAGCGGCGTTGCCGCCAAAGCCGGAACCCGAACCTGTGCCGGAACCGGAACCCGAGCCGAAGAAGGAGCCCGAGCCTGAACCCGTGCCGGAGCCGGAACCTGTGGCCAAGCCGGAACCGGAGCCGAAACCGGAACCGAAGCCCGAGCCGCCGAAGCCGGTTGCTGCGAAAGCCAAGGTTGCCAAAAAACCGAAACCGCCGGAACAGTTTGAAGTGGCATCGCTGCTGAAAACCCTTGAGGAGATCAAGAAAACCAAGCAGGCCGAGCCGGAAAAGAAGGAAGAGCCAAAGCCGGATTTTGCAGCGCAGATGCGGGCCGCACTCAAGACCAAGGCGCCTGACCCGGCGGCCGACCCGTCGAAAAAGGTGACGATGACGGAGCTGGATGCCATGCAGCGCAAGGTTTTCCAGACCGTGTCACCGTGCTGGAACGTACCTGCCGGTGCGAAGAACGCTGAAAATCTTGCTGTGCTTGTGCGCCTCAATATGAATCCCGACGGCACGGTTCAATCTGCGGGAATCGAAAATCAGGCGCGCTATTATACGGATGCTTATTTTCAGTCCGCTGCCGATGCTGCGAAACGAGCCGTATTGAATCCGAAGTGCAATCCCATCACACTGCCGCCGGACAAGTATTCGGTCTGGCGTGAAATCGTGATCAATTTCGATCCGAAAGATCTGTTGTAAGGAGCTGTTATGTCCGTCCCTTCGATGATGCGTAAAGCAATGGCGATGCTGTTGTGCACCTTGGCCGTTATGGCTGTTTCGAGCGGCATGGTCCGTGCCGAGCTTCGGGTCGATATCACGCAGGGCAAGGCAGAACCGCTGCCGATTGCGGTTACCGACTTTTTCGGTGCTGGCGCCGAAGAAGGCCGGATCGGGCGCGAGATGGCCGGTGTGATTGCTGCCGATTTGCAGCGTTCCGGCCTGTTCAAGCCGATCGACCGCCGTGCGTTTATTCAGACCGACGGCGTGCTGAATACATTACCGCGGTTTGGGGACTGGCGGATTATCAATGCCCAGGCGCTAGTGCAGGGCCGCACGGAACTGGTGCCCGATGGACGGCTGCGGGTGGAATTCCGCCTCTGGGACGTGTTCGCCGAACAGCAGATGGTCGGGCTGGCCTATTTTACGGTCCCCGATAACTGGCGCCGGGTTGCGCATATCATTGCCGATGCGATCTACAAGCGGATTACCGGCGAAGACGGCTATTTTGACACCCGCATTGTCTACATCGCGGAGAGCGGCCCCGAGCGCCGCCGCATCAAGCGTCTGGCGATCATGGATCAGGATGGTGAGAATCACCGCTTCCTGACCGATGGGTCGGAGCTGGTTCTGACCCCCCGATTCTCCCCGACACTGCAGGAAATCACCTATCTCAGCTATCGCGGCAATACGCCGCGAGTCTACATCTTCAATATCGATTCCGGACGCCAGGAACTGCTGGGCGATTTCCCGGGCATGACCTTTGCGCCCAGGTTTTCGCCGGACGGACAAAGCGTCATCATGAGCATGTCGCAGAACGGGAATACTGATATCCACGTAATGGATTTACGTACCCGGCAGTCACGGCAATTGACGCGCTCCGGCGCCATTGACACGTCGCCGAGCTTTGCGCCGGACGGTAGCCAGATTGTGTTCAACTCCGACCGAGGCGGTTCGCAACAGCTGTACGTCATGGATAAGGACGGCGGAAACGTACACCGCGTCAGCTTTGGCAAGGGCCGATATGCAACGCCGGTCTGGTCGCCGCGAGGCGATCTGATCGCCTTTACGAAGATTTCCGGAGGTACTTTCTATATTGGCGTTATGCGGCCGGATGGGACGGGAGAGCGGCTTTTGGCCCAGGATTACCTGGTCGAAGCACCGACATGGTCCCCCAACGGCCGGGTACTGATGTACTTCCGCCAGTCGAAAAACGGCGAGAATGTCACCGAACCCAGGCTCTATTCCGTAGATCTCACGGGCTATAACGAGCGCGAAATCATTACACCTGTGGGTGCATCTGATCCGGCATGGTCACCTCTGATCCCCTGATTCTAGATGCCGCATTGCGAAATAGAGGATATAAAAAAGAAATATGACATGATGTGTTTTCCAAAAAAGTACTTGGAATCAATCGCGTCACTCTTTAAAGATACCAGCAACCGGCGTTTTTGCGAACGCGCGTGTTGTATGTGCCGACAAACCGGCGATTGGGTAATTGAGATATCACCCGTTAAGGAGAACTTCCTATGCGTTTCAAGTTTTTAAGTGTGCTGGCCGCAGTTGCATTGCTTGCAGCCTGTGAAACAGCGCCGGAATCGAGTGGTAACGCCCAGTCGTCCGGCGCCTCGTCGTCGACGACGAGTACCAGCAATGCCGCGACCTCGGCAGTACAGATTCAAGCCGGCAGCCAGGAAGACCTGGTCGTTAACGTCGGTGACCGCGTGTTCTTCGGTTTCGATAGCGCTGACCTTAGCGCTGAAGCCCGCACGGCCCTTGAAAAACAGGCTGCCTGGATGAAGAAATTCGGCGGTGTACGTGTTGTCATCGAAGGTCACTGCGATGAGCGCGGTACCCGTGAATACAACCTTGCTCTTGGTGAGCGCCGCGCCAACGCCACGAAGGATTATCTTGTCGCGCTCGGGATCAATCCGGCTCGTATCAAGACGATCTCTTATGGCAAGGAACGCCCGGCTGCACTCGGTCACAACGAAGCTGCATGGGCGCAAAACCGCCGTGGGGTGACGGTTGTCGACAGCACCGGCAGCTGATCTTTCGCCGAATTGAGTTTGTTAGGGCGCTTGCTCGCCGGTTCTTACCGGATGGGCAAGCGCCTTAATTTTGCCTAATATGCTCGCGATATTACGTTGAATGAACGGTGCCCGAGTCGCGCCGTAATTTTTGTTTTGATGGATGGACCGGAGAAAGCGATGACGTTCAAAGGGGCATGGAGCGGTGCAGTATTCAGTGCCGTAATTTTAGTGGCAGCGATGCCGGCTGTTCAGGCACAGGACGCTAATACCCGCGCACTGATGGACAGGATCGAACGCCTTGAACGCGATATCCGGACCTTGAACGTACAGATTGCCCGTGGCGGGTCAGGTGCCGCCGCATCGGGAACATCCACAACCTCCGCAACGGCTGCCGGCGGGGCCGACCCAGCTTATGCCCGTCTGAGCGTCCGCATGTCACAGGTCGAGACCGATCTGCGCGGCGTGACCGGGCGTATCGAAGAGCTGACCTATCAGGTCAATCAGGTGTCGCAGCAAATGGAGAAAATGCTGACGGATGTAGAATTCCGGCTGAAACAGCTGGAGCAGGGCGGTGCAGCGACGTCGATGAACAGCCCCAACAATATGCAGATGAGCACCAATACGCAGCCGGCAATGAACAGCGCCCAGCCCGCCGCGCCGTCTGCAGCAGGTTCGCCGATGCCGTCAAATATTCCCGACGGCAGTCAGGTTCTCGGCACGCTCAATGAATCCGAAGCAAACGCTGCCGCACCGGCACCGCAGAGTGAGGCGGATGCCCTGTTGGCACAACTCACGGGTGAGACGCCGGCGACGCAATCCCCTGCACCAGCGCTGGCGGCTGCACCGCAGGCGGCCCCGGCACCCGGCGCGGTCAATACGGTGCCGTCGCAACCTTCATCACTGCCGTCGACCCAGACGGCTGCCCTGCCTGACGGGACACCGCGCGATAAATACATGCATGCCTTCGGTCTGCTGCGTCAGGGCAAATACGACATGGCCTCCACGTCACTGCGTCAATTCATCGAAGAACACGGTGATGACAAACTGGCCAGCAATGCCCGTTACTGGCTGGGGGAAACCTATTACGTCCGCGGTGCCTTCGTGGAAGCAGCGGAAACCTTTCTCGAGGGGTATCAGACCGACCCGCAGGGCCCCAAAGCACCGGATGCACTGCTGAAACTCGGCATGTCTCTCGCCAGTCTGAACAAGAAGAACGAAGCCTGCGCGGCTTTTCAGAAACTGCGCGGCGATTATCCGGACGCGCCGGCTGGTCTCAAAAGCACATTGCAGCGTGAATGGCAGAAAAACGGCTGCGTCTGAGCCGTCGCGCCTGGTCATGACCTTACCCGAGCGTCCGGTCCCGGTATCAAGAGAATACTTTGATCAGGCGATGCAGCAGCTTCAGCCTTTTGAACGGAGTCCGCACCTGGCCGTGGCCGTCTCGGGTGGCGCTGACAGTATGGCACTCGCCGTTCTGGCCTGGAGCTGGGCGGCTGAGCGGGGCGGACGCACGACCGCGTTGATTGTCGATCACGGCTTACGTGCGGAATCTGCGCAAGAGGCAGCTTTAACGAAATCTCGACTGGGTGCGCTCGGTATCGAGGCCCATGTTCTGGTCTGGGATGGCGATAAACCGGAACACGGCATCCAGGCGGCTGCCCGCCGGGCACGCTATCGCCTCATGGACCACTGGTGCCGGGATCATGGTGTGCTGCATCTGTTGGTCGGTCATCACGCCGACGATCAGGCGGAAACATTCATGATGCGGGTCAGACGCGGCAGCGGCCCCGATGGGCTTGCGGCCATGGCAGCGGTCCGTGAACTCAGTGCCTGTCGTGTGCTGCGTCCCCTGCTGGGGATCGCGAAGGCTCGGCTGATTGCGACACTGAGGCAGCGCGGTATCGATTGGGTCGAGGATCCGTCGAACCGCAATCCTAAATATGCCCGCACGGCAATCCGGCAGTCTCTGGCTGAACGTGAACTTGAAGCCGCCGAAGCCGGCATCGCAACGGAACGATTTGCCCGGGTCCGGCAAGTCCTTGAGACCGAGACTGCCCGCTGGCTGGCGCGGTTTGCCGGTCTGGACCCGTGCGGCTTTGCCCGGATTGATAGAGCCGCGTTCATCCGTGCCCCTGAGGAAATCCGACTCCGTGTCCTTGCACGCCTGTCGCGGTGCATTGGCGGCGGTGTCTATGGGCCTGATATTGCAGCAGTTGAGCGGCTGTTGATCAGGCTCGAAAGCGGAAAGGGGGCAACACTTGGCGGGGCCCGCTTCCACCCTCTGACAGACGGGATCGGGATTTTCCGCGAAGTACGGAATTTGCCGGGTGTTAGAGGCTTAACGACCGGCACGTTAAAATGGGACCGCCGGTTTCTGATTTTCGTGTCGCAAGACCGTCTGGTAGCGGCCCCGATGACAATCCAAGCCTGGTCTCCGGAAATGAGCGCAGCATGGCCCGTAAAAGAACGTCCGGACTGGTACCGTGCCCTGCCGATGATGGCCCAGGCAGGTTTGCCGCATTTTGAAAGCAGGGGTATGATTATGGCGTTCAGGCCGGGACATGTTGAAAATCATGGTGTTTCCACCCGTTTTGCGCCAACAATGGCCCTGTCTGGCGGCGGATTTTCCGTTGCGTAAGCGTTGAAAAACACTATTTCTAGGGTAACGTCTGCGTGTGCCCGGATGGTCACCCTGCGCACAGGACCAAAAGCGGACATGAAAAGCCCTGTTACGGCGATGCCGAAAAGGAAGTAACCCTGTGAATTTTTCTAAGAATATCGCCCTTTGGATCATTATAGGCCTGCTCGTTTTGGCGCTGTTCAACCTGTTTCAGGGAACGGCTCAGCGGCCCGGCGTCAATGAAATGGCATTCTCCGATTTCCTTGCCCGCGTCGAAAGCGGTGACGTGAAGGGTGTCACGATCAAGGGCAATCAGATTTACGGCCAGTATCAGAGCGGCGGGGCGTTCCAGACCTACTCCCCGAATGATCCTCAACTTGTCGAGCGGCTGAAGGACAAGGGCGTTACGATCCGCGCTGAACCCGCAGATGACGGGTCGCCGACACTTTGGGGTGTGCTGATCTCCTGGTTCCCGATGCTGCTGTTGATCGGGGTGTGGATTTTCTTCATGCGCCAGATGCAGTCCGGTGGCGGCAAGGCGATGGGCTTCGGCAAGTCGAAGGCCAAGCTGCTGACTGAAAAGCAGGGCCGCGTCACGTTCGAGGATGTGGCAGGGATCGACGAAGCCAAGCAGGAGCTTGAGGAAATCGTCGAGTTCCTGAAGGATCCGCAGAAATTCCAACGCCTGGGCGGACGCATTCCGAAAGGCTGCCTGCTCGTCGGCCCGCCAGGTACCGGTAAGACGCTGACGGCGCGTGCCGTCGCCGGCGAAGCCAATGTGCCGTTCTTTACGATCTCCGGTTCCGACTTTGTTGAAATGTTCGTCGGTGTCGGTGCGTCGCGTGTCCGTGACATGTTCGAGCAGGGCAAGAAGAACGCCCCTTGCATCATCTTTATCGATGAAATTGACGCCGTCGGCCGCCATCGCGGCGCCGGTCTCGGTGGCGGTAACGACGAACGCGAACAGACCCTCAACCAGTTGCTGGTCGAGATGGACGGTTTTGAGGCGAACGAAGGCGTGATCCTGATCGCCGCCACCAACCGTCCCGACGTTCTCGACCCGGCGCTGCTTCGCCCCGGGCGGTTCGACCGCCAGATCGTGGTGCCCAACCCGGATATCCTGGGCCGCGAAAAAATTCTCAAGGTGCACATGCGCAAAGTACCGTTGGCACCCGATGTCGACGCCCATGTCATTGCCCGTGGCACGCCCGGTTTTTCGGGTGCCGATCTCGCCAACCTGGTCAACGAAGCCGCGCTGCTGGCGGCCCGCAAATCCAAGCGTGTCGTCACCATGGAAGATTTCGAGGAAGCCAAGGACAAGGTCATGATGGGCTCCGAACGGCGCTCCATGGTGATGACCGAAGAAGAGAAGAAGCTGACAGCATATCACGAAGCCGGTCATGCGCTCGTCAGCCTTCACATGCCGAAGACGGACCCACTTCACAAGGTGACGATCATCCCGCGCGGCCGTGCGCTGGGTGTCACCATGAACCTGCCGGAGCGGGACCAACTCAGCCAGTCGGAACGGCAATTGCTGTCGCGGCTGGCTGTCATGTACGGTGGCCGGATCGCCGAGGAACTCATCTTCGGCAAGGAAAACATCACCACAGGTGCCGGCAACGATATCCAGCAGGCAACCTCCATGGCGCGCCGGATGGTTACCGAGTTCGGGTTCTCCGACAAGCTGGGCCGTCTGCGTTATGCGGATAACGAGGAAGAGGTCTTCCTCGGTCATTCCGTCGCCCGTCATAAGAATGTGTCCGATGCCACAGCAGCTCTGATCGATGAAGAGGTTCGCCGTCTGATCGAGGAAGCGGAAGAGAACGCCCGCAAGATCCTGACGGAAAAGCACGATGAACTGGAAATCATCGCCAAGGGGCTTTTGGAATATGAAACCCTCAGCGGGACAGAAGTGAAAGCCCTGCTGAAAGGGGAAGATATTCATCGCGATCATGACGGCGGTGCAGGAACGGATTCTTCGCGCCGTACCTCGATCCCGACCGGTGGCAAGACCCGTCCGAAAAAGGGCCCCGGAAATGCCGGCGGCATCGACCCCGAACCGCAACCCGGACAGTAGGATCAGGACCATTGCCGAGGCGTGTTCTGTCATTCCCGCACAAACGGGAACCCAGATAATTCGCTAACTGGGCCTCCGCCGACGCGGGGGTGACGATAGGTAGGCCATATGACGACTGACCTCCTGACATTCGCCGGATTGACGCTTGATCGCCCTCGATTGATGGGTGTCGTCAACGTAACGCCGGACAGTTTCTCCGACGGGGGTGATTTTCTCGATTCCCGGGTGGCAATCGATCACGGCAAAAAGCTGATCGATGATGGTGCGGATATACTGGATATCGGTGGCGAATCGACACGCCCCGGATCGAAACCGATCACCATCGATGACGAGTGCAACCGCATCCTGCCGGTCATCACAGGTCTTGCATCGTCGGGGACGCTGATCTCTGTCGACACGCGCCATGCTGAGGTTATGCGCCGCGCCATTGATGCAGGGGCCGCGATCGTCAATGACGTGACGGCGCTGACGGGCGATCCCGAAAGTGCCGGGGTCTGCATCGATGCCGGTGTCGATGTGATGCTGATGCACATGCAGGGCACGCCGGAAACCATGCAGGTGAATCCCACCTATGAAGATGCTACGCAGGACATTTTCGACTATATGCGAGAACGGCTGGATGCGCTGAGCGAAGCGGGGCTGATCCGAAACAAAATATGCATCGATCCGGGTATCGGCTTCGGCAAGAACCTGGATCATAATCTGCGCATTCTGTCGGGCATTGATGCTTTTCATGCACTGGGTGTGCCGCTGCTTCTTGGGGTGTCGCGAAAAAGCTTCATCTCGAAAATCGACCGTGACGTGGACCCGAAGGAACGGGTCGCCGGCTCCATCGCGGCGGCAATCGCCGGCTGGGATCGGGGCGTGCAGATTTTCCGTGTGCATGACGTTGCCGAAACCCGTCAGGCGCTCGCCGTCTGGCAGGCCATCGAGGCAGCCGAAGACCTCTGATCTTTGTGCAAGCCCCCTAATCAATGCGATAATGCCATTATTCAGGGCATAAACCCTTCGGAAACCCTTTTCATGGCAGGATTATCATCTATGACTTGGGAATGTGGAGCCTGAGAAAGAGATGGATGGTGTCACAATGACGCGCAAGTATTTCGGCACGGACGGCATTCGCGGCAGGGCCAATAGCCACCCGATGACCGCCGATGTCGCGCTGAAGCTCGGTATGGCGGCAGCGCTGCAGTTCCGCCGCGGCAATTATCGTCACCGTGTCGTCATCGGCAAGGACACCCGGTTGTCCGGTTACATGATCGAACCTGCGCTGACGTCGGGCTTCGTCGCCATGGGCATGGATGTGGTTCTGGTCGGTCCGATGCCGACCCCAGCGGTGGCGATGCTGACCCGCTCACTGCGTGCCGATCTGGGCGTCATGATATCGGCTTCTCACAACCCGTTTGAAGACAACGGAATCAAGCTGTTCGGCCCGGATGGCTACAAGCTGTCGGACGCCGTCGAACTTGAAATCGAAGCCAAGATGGACGGCGATCTGACGTCGGAACTCGAGCCGGCCGACATGCTGGGCCGTGCCCGTCGGCTGGAGGATGCCCGCGGGCGTTACACGGAATATGTTAAACAGACATTCCCCAGAGGGCTTCGCCTTGATGGGCTGAAGGTCGCCATCGACTGCGCGAACGGGGCTGCCTACAAGGTTGCGCCGGAGGTGCTTTGGGAACTGGGCGCCGAAATATCGATGATCGGGGTGACGCCGGACGGCAAGAACATCAATAGGGATTGCGGGTCGACACACCTTGATGCACTGCAGTCACAGACGGTCGCCGCCGGTGCGGATATCGGGCTGGCACTGGATGGGGATGCGGACCGCCTGATCGTTTGTGATCAGAACGGTCGTGTTATCGATGGCGATCAGATCATGGCGCTGATTGCCCGCGACTGGCATGTGACCGGGCGGCTCAAGGGCGGCGGGCTTGTCGCCACGGTGATGTCGAACATGGGGCTGGAACTGTTTCTGAATGATCTTGGCCTGAAACTGGAACGGACGCCCGTCGGCGACCGCTACGTTGCCGAGACGATGCGGGCTCAGGCCTATAATCTTGGCGGTGAGCAGTCCGGACATCTGATCTTTGATGATTACGCAACAACCGGTGACGGCCTGATTGCGGCGTTGCAGGTGCTGGCGGTGCTGGTCTCGTCCGGCAAGCCGGCCAGTGATATCTGCAACATGTTCCAGCCATTGCCGCAACTTCTCAAAAACGTCCGTTTCAACGGCGCATCGCCGCTCGACGCTGCAAGTGTCAGGCAGGCCATTGCCGATGCGGAAAGCAGTCTGAACGGCAAGGGACGCGTTCTCATCCGCAAGTCCGGGACCGAGCCGCTGATCAGGGTGATGGCCGAAGGTGAGGATCAGATTCTCGTGGAATCCATCGTCGACGATATCTGCGCGGCAATTTCCGAACAGGTATAGGAAGTATTATGGCTGCCATGAATGGCCGTGTGCTGATCGTCGCGGGCTCCGACAGTGGCGGTGGCGCCGGCATCCAGGCAGACATCAAATCAGTTACAGCCCTTGGCGGCTTCGCGATGACGGCGATAACCGCGCTGACGGCGCAAAACACGATGGGGGTGCATGGCATTCACGATGTCCCCGCCGATTTCGTGGCAGATCAGATGCGTCTCGTCCTTGATGATCTGGGGGCGGACTGCATCAAGCTCGGCATGCTGCACCGCCCGGAAATCATTGAAACCGTTATTGATGTTCTGGCAGAGAAGGCGCCGGGGGTACCTGTTGTTGCCGATCCGGTGATGATCGCCAAAGGGGGGGCATCCCTTCTGGCAGACGCAGCGCAGACGGCGTTGAGATCGAAACTGTTGCCGGTCGCCACACTGATCACACCGAACATCCCTGAAGCAGAAGTCCTGACCGGCTCCAGCATATCCTCAGTAGAGGATATGTCGTGTGCCGCCGAAGCGTTGCTTGCGTTCGGGCCTGGCGCCGTGCTGGTCAAGGGGGGGCATCTGGCAAACACAGAAACCCTCTGTGATATCCTGGTCACGGCGGACAGTTCATGGACTTTCGAAGCGGCGCGGATCGATACTCAGCATACGCATGGCACCGGATGCACGCTGGCGTCGGCGATTGCCTGCGGATTGGCGCAGGGGATGGTCATGGCGGACGCGGTGGCCCGCGCACAGGCGTATGTTATCGAGGCGATACGCAGCAATCCGGGCTATGGTTCGGGGCACGGACCGCTCAATCACGCGCATACGGTCACTGATTTCAGGGGGTGAGCTTACGCCACCACGGGGGGCGCCGTGGCCGGGCTTTCGAGTAATTCACGAATGATAGAGGCCCCTTGTTCAACTTCTTCACGGGTCCGGCAACTGCCGACGCAGATTCGGATCGCATGTGGCGCGGGCTGACGGCCGACCACAAAAGACTCCCCTGACAGGAAATAAATGCCGCGCCGTTCCGCCTGCTGACGAAAAGCATCCGCGCGCCAGGGTTCGGGTAATTCCAGCCAGATCTGATAACAACTGTCATGCCCGCGAATGTCGAATCCGGAGAGAATGTCTCCGGCGATGCGCATCCGGGCATCGGCCTCGGCACGTTGCCACTCGATCAGCTTGTCGCCCTTGCCGTTCTGTATCCACCGCATGGCAACTTCTGCCATCAGAGGGGGCGTCATCCAGCTCGACATGCGGGCGACGGCCCGGATTGCGTCGTTGGCGCCCTGGGGGGCGGCGATATAACCGACGCGCAAACCCGGTGACATGGCCTTTGACAGGCCGGTGATATGGACAACCTGTTCCGGAGCGAGAGCCGCCAGAGAAGGAAGTTCTTCGTTCAGCAGGAATCCCCAGATGTCATCTTCAATGGCCAGCAAACGATTGCGAACGAGGATGTCGGCAATCGCCTGGCGTCTCTCCAGAGGCATGATCGCAGTCGTCGGATTCTGAATCGTCGGTACCAGATAAACAGCGGTCGGACGGAATTCGGCAATTGCCGCTTCAAGGGCTTCGGGCACCATGCCGTCTTTATCAATTTCGACAGGTGCCAGCTTCATGCCGAGTTGAGCCGCAACATGAATAACTCCCGGATAGGTAATGTTCTCGACAAGGATCGTATCGCCGGGCCGGGCAAGGGCCATCATAGCCACCAGAATGCCGTGCTGGGTGCCGTTCGTGATGGTGATGCAGCTGCTGTCGGTCTGTATCGCGGCGCGGCTGACCCAGCGCACGCCGGCATCCCGATGCCGCTCAAGGCCGGAATGCCCCTGATAATCCATCAAATCACCGCACAGGGATGTGTCTTCACTGATCTCGCGGATGGTTTCTGCCAGATGGGTGCCGGCATCGCCAAGAGGCGGCACGGCCATTGACAGATTAATCCCGTTTTCGCGAACGCCACCGAGCGCGAAGGCCCGGGGAGCTCTGGGCTGAGGGTAGCGGCCATCGCCTTTGATGTATGTCCCGCGCCCGACCTCGCCGCCGACCAGACCACGGCGTTCGGCTTCCTGATAGGCACGCGATACGGTGCCCAGCGTCACCCCCAGATCATAGGCAAGATTGCGCATCGGCGGCAGTTTGGTATCCGCCAACAGATCACCCTGTTTGATCGCATCATCAATGGCATCGGCGATACGCAGATACTTAGCGCCCTTGCGGTCGCTGATATCGGGGAGCCAACTTGTCATGAGAACAATGTTATTATTGTACTGAATTAAATGTCAAGATATTAGATACAATATGGTGGATATAAGGAAACAATGCCATGAAGAATATAAATTGTAACGGAACAATCCAGGCCGGCTGGTCATTGGAAAACAACGGCTGGAAAGCCTTGCGGCTGGCGGCGCCTGCCATCGCCGATGCAGCGATCTCGCACTTCAGGATGATGTGTGAGTGGCAGCAGCGAGCCGAAATGCGTCAGCGGATGGCCCGCCTGGATGACCGCATGCTTGACGATATCGGCATGAGCCGTGAGCAGGTAGAAAACGAAGCATCAAAGCCGTTCTGGAAAGCGTGATTACGCTTTTGCTTCAGGAACAGCATTGAAAGCGGGGGCTGGATGGCGTCTCATTCCAGCATGACAATGACGGCGCAATCAGGTTCGGTGCCGGCGGCAGCTTTTGGGCTCGCCGCCTTCGCCGTCTTTTCATGGGGTATCACGCCAGCCATTACCGCATTTCAGGTGAGCGAAATTCCGGCGTTGCAGGCGGGGCTGATGCGCTCCGTCCTGGCCGTACCGCCGGCCATTGCCTTCATCGTGTTTCTCAGACTTCGCATGCCGGCGGATGCTGCGACCTGGGGGTGGCTGCTCATTGCCGGGTTTGCGGCGTTCTGCGGCTTCCCGATCCTGTTCACCCTTGGGGTATCACAAACCGCAACATCTCACGCGGCGCTGATTCTGGCCTGCATGCCTGTGGTCTCCGGCGCCCTTGCGGCCGTACTCGACAGGCGCATGCCGCGCCGGGGCTGGTTCATGGGGGCAACAGTCGCGATGATCGGTGAAACGATTCTCATCACGTCTCGCGACAGCACCGGGGTTGCGACCCTCGAAGGGGACTTGTTGTGCATCCTGGCGGCGGTGATTTCCGGATCCGGCTACGTCGCGGGGAGCCGGGCAACGGCGAAGATCGGGACGTGGTCGACGACCTTCTGGGGTGTTGCCATAGCCGGTCTTGCACAGGTGCCGCTGCTGTTGTGGTTGTCATCCGAAGTGGCGTGGGCCGAGCTGACCTATGTCGGATGGGGATCGACGCTTTATCTTGTGATGTTTGCCACCGTGCTTGCCTACGCCGCCTGGTACTGGGCACTTAATCACGGCTCGGTGGTGCGGATTGCCCCGGTGCAGTTCGGGCAGCCGCTGGTCAGTCTTGTTTTCGCCGTTGTCCTGCTCAGCGAGGTGATTACCGTGCCGATCATTGTCTCGACCGCGTTGATCATCAGCGGCATTGTCCTGGCCAGCAGAGCCCAGAGAGCCCCCCGTCCTTAGGAGTAAATCGATGCCTGGTGTTTCGTTGCAGGAAATCAGATCGGCGTGCGAGGTTGTCTACCGCCATATGACGCCGACCCCCCAGATTTCATGGCCGCTTCTGAATGAACGAACCGGTGTCGAGGTGATCGTGAAGCACGAGAACCACACACCGATCGGCGCCTTCAAAATCAGGGGTGGCCTTAACTACATATCGCGCCTTAAAGGTTCCGACCCTGACTGCCCTGGTGTCATCACGGCAACGCGCGGCAATCACGGTCAATCCGTTGCGCGGGCTGCGACGGCGGCGGGCCTGCGCTCGGTCATCTATGTGCCACATGGCAATAACCCGGAAAAGAACGCGGCCATGAAAGCCTACGGTGCCGAGCTCGTCGTGTTCGGGGATGATTTCCAGCAAAGCCGGGAAGAAGCCATGCGGGTCGGGGCGGCAGAGGGTCTGCACCCCATACCGCCGTTTCATCCCGATCTGGTTGCCGGTGTCGGCACATATGCGCTGGAGCTTATGCAGGCGCATGCGGACCTGGACACCATTTATGTCTCTATCGGGATGGGATCAGGCATCAGCGGGATTATTTCTGCGCGGGATGGATTGGGCCTCAAGACGAAGATCGTCGGCGTCGTGGCGGACCGGGCGCCTGCGTACGCATTGTCCTTTGAAGCCGGTAAGCCCGTGGACACAAATGATGCGGATACGTTTGCCGATGGTGTCGCCTGCCGCAGCCCGGATGCGATGGCCGTGGAAATCATCAATGCCGGCACGGAGCGGATCGTGCGTGTCGGCGAGGAAGAGTTCCGCAACGCCATGCGGGTGTATTTTTCCGACACCCACAACATAGCAGAAGGTGCCGGTGCAGGCCCGCTGGCCGCATTGCTTCAGGAAAAGGAAAGGATGGCCGGCAAAAAAGTCGCCGTCATCCTTTCAGGCGGCAATGCCGACAAGGCGCAATTCCTGGAGGCGATGGCCGGAGAATGACACGGCATATATAGCTATTCTATATTGTCATTCCCGCTTTCGCGAGAAAGACGAGAAGGGGGTTACGGCAAAGGGAATTCAATGACCGAAGAACTGTTTCGAGAAGACTCATACCTCAAAACCTGCGACGCCAAAGTCGTCTCTGTTCAGGAGAACGGGATCGAGCTCGACCGCACGGTGTTTTATGCCATGGGGGGCGGTCAGCCCGGCGACACAGGAACCCTGCATACGGCCGATGGGCGCGTCGTCACGATTACCAACACCGTGAAGGACCGTGATACCGGCTTTCACCTTCATGTACCGTCAGAAAATGCGCCGGCCCTTTCAGCAGGCGACGCAGTCAGGTGCGACATCGACTGGGATCGCCGCTACCGGATGATGCGCATGCACTCTGCTCTGCATCTGTTGTGCGCGGTGGTTGAGGGCGGTGTAACGGGCGGGCAGATCGGTGAAGAGAAAAGCCGTCTCGATTTCGATTTGTCCAATACCGATATCGACAAGAACGCCCTCGATGCCCGGCTCAACCAGCTGGTCGAAGAAGCGCATTCGATGCAGCACCGCTGGATCACCGATGAGGAAATGGCCGCCAATGAAGACCTGGTCCGTACCATGTCCGTCAAGCCTCCCAGTGGCGCCGGCCGTGTGCGTCTCATGGAAATCGACGGCGGTGTCGATCTGCAGCCGTGCGGCGGCACGCATGTCGCCAACACATCAGAGATCGGCGCGTTACGGGTCGGCAAGATCGAAAACAAAGGCAAGCATAACCGGCGCATCAATGTGCACCTGGTAAATCCGTAAATATATCAAACAAGGACTTGGGAGAGAGTTTTGAGCACCAACGCATTCAAGATCGCAGTCGTTCCGGGGGATGGTATTGGTAATGAAGTCGTGCCGCCGACCTGCAGGATTCTCGAGACCGTCGCGCGCAAGCACGATTTGTCGTTCAGCTTCGATGAAAAGGACTGGAGCTGCGAACGGTTTCACAAGGAAGGCGCCATGATGCCGGAAGACGGGCTTGAGGAGATCGCCGGTCATGACAGCATCCTGCTTGGCGCCGTCGGCTATCCCGGTGTGCCGGACCACGTCTCGTTGTGGGGGCTGCTGATCCCGATCCGCCGCCAGTATCACCAATATGTCTCGTTGCGTCCCGTGCGCCTGTTTGAGGGAGTGGCGTGCCCCCTTGCCGGTCGCAAGCCGGGAGACATCGACATGGTGATCGTTCGTGAAAACAACGAAGGCGAATATTCCGAAATCGGCGGACGCATGAATCGCGGTGGACCTGACGAAATGGTCTCGCAACAGTCGATCTTCACCCGCAAGGGGACGGACCGGATCATGCGCTATGCCTTCGAACTGGCGAAGACCCGGGCACGCAAGCACGTGACATCGGCCACCAAATCAAACGGGATCATTCATTCGATGCCGTACTGGGATGAACGCTTCGAAGCGATCTCGGCGGAATATCCCGACATTGAGACGGCGAAGTTCCATATCGACATTCTGGTGGCGCGGTTCGTGACCAATCCGGACTGGTTCGATGTGGTTGTCGGCTCAAACCTGTTCGGCGATATCCTGTCTGATCTCGGGCCAGGTATCACGGGCACGATTGCCATTGCGCCCAGCGGAAATATCAATCCCGAGCGGGATTATCCGTCGATGTTCGAGCCGGTGCATGGTTCCGCCCCGGATATTGCCGGCAAGGGGATCGCCAATCCGATCGGCACCATCTGGTGTGCATCGATGATGCTGGACCATCTCGGCCACCCCGAGGCAGCCGCCGACATGATCACCGCCATCGAGAACCTTCTCAAAGGGGATGGGCCGAAGACCCCGGACATGGGCGGGAACGCGACAACGGAAGACATGTGCCGTGCGATTGAGGAAGAATTGGGGAAGTAACACATGAGCGGCATTCCGATCTATCAGCTGGATGCATTTACGGATCGTCCGTTCGGTGGCAATCCGGCGGCTGTATGCCCGCTTGATGAATGGCTGCCCGACGATGTCATGCAGTCCATCGCGCTGGAAAACAATCTTTCGGAAACCGCTTTCTATGTGCCGGAAGGTGACGGTTACCGGTTGCGCTGGTTCACACCGAAGATCGAGGTGCCGTTGTGCGGCCATGCGACTTTGGCGACAGGGTCATTGATACTTGAAGTGCTGGAGCCGGGCCGTGATGAGGTTACGTTTGAAACGCTTAGCGGAAGGCTGGGTGTGAAACGTGAAGGGGATCTGCTGGTGATGGATTTCCCGTCATTACCGGCGAAGGATGTCCAGATGCCGGACGGCCTTGAAGCCGCGCTGGGCCGCAAGCCGGTTCGGTTCCTGAAAGCGATCAAAAACATGGCCGTTTTTGAGAGCGAGGCTGATGTCCTGTCGATCAATCCTGATTTTGATTTTGTCGCGAATATGGACGGCATGGGATTGATCATCACGGCGCCGGGGTCTGTATCTGACTGTGCTTCCCGCTATTTTGCCCCGCATGCAGGGATCGACGAAGATCCGGTAACGGGTTCCGCCCACTGCACGATTGTTCCCTATTGGGCCGAAAGACTGGGCAAGGACGAGATACATGCGCGTCAGGTTTCGGAACGGTGCGGCGAACTTTTCTGCCGCCTGCAGGGAGACCGTGTCGTTCTGGGTGGAAAAGCACGTCTGGTTTTGGAAGGGACATTCCATCTATGACCGGTGCCTTCGATATCGCACCGGCGCGTTC
This sequence comes from Rhodospirillales bacterium, assembly GCA_965227245.1. Taxonomy (GTDB): domain Bacteria; phylum Pseudomonadota; class Alphaproteobacteria; order Rhodospirillales; family Casp-alpha2; genus UBA4479. The sequence continues at coordinate 2,431,420 of OZ245728.1, forward strand.
ACGTGAAGACATTGATACCGCGCGTGAAATGTTCAGCGAATATCAACGGTGGCTGAATGTCGATCTGTGCTTTCAGGATTTCGAAACAGAACTTGCCGGTCTGCCCGGCAAGTATCGGCCGCCGGCAGGAGAAATTTATATCGCCCGTGATGAAGGGGCCGTTGCCGGTATCATTGCCATTCGTCCCGTCGGCAAACCCGATGAAAAGATGTGTGAGATGAAACGGCTTTATGTGCGCCCGGCATGGCGGGGGCGTGGGCTTGGCAAGCAACTTGCCATGCTGGCCCTGGAATTCGCCGGCGAAGCCGGATACCGGCGCATGGTGCTGGACACCTTGCCGCATCTTGAAGCGGCAAAAAGCATGTATGCCCGGATGGGGTTCGGAGAAATGGCACCATATTATCATAATCCGCTGCCGGGCGTGGTTTACATGGAAAAACTGCTCTAGGCTCAGTACAACTACCTATAAACGGCATCATCAAATTGCCGTAATGTGCCTTGAGGATGTGAACATGATATCAGGTCGACTAATATGTGTGGCGTGTGGGGCAGTGTTCATCGCTGCGACTATGATCACGTCGATGCCCGCGGCAATGGCGAATGAGCAACTGAAGCTCAAGCGTACATTCGGTCTTCGCGGGGATGGCGAATCACATGTACAGATTGCGTCGATGCTGGCGCCGGTCCGGCGCAGTGCGACAAGCCGCTCAACGGCTTCCATCCCCGTGACTCCTGTTCTGACGGTCGCTGAAAAGAGCAAAGTCGGATACGTCTGTACACTGGGCCCGCGGATCAAGGATGCCTTACTGCGGTCGTGGTATGCCGAACCAATGACGCTCAGTTACATCTTCGACCCGGATAAAACCAAGGAGAAGGTTTACCGGATATCCAAGACGACCGAGCAGCAGGCCGAGGATGCACGCCTGATTGCAGCGATCAACAAGTCGCTTGGCGAAGAGCTCGTGACCGAGATCCTGGTTATCAAGGGAACGCGTCAGATGGGCGGGGGCGCGATTTCAAAACTGCCGTTCGCCAGTGTGCTGGGTTGTGCCGAGCTTGAAAATAGTGCGCCTGCCGAAGAACCCAAAAATAGCCAGTAACGATAAAAGTCCCTGAAATAAGTCGCTTGCGACATTTTTCTTGTGATTTTTTAACCAAACATTAGTATTCTTGAATGGCTTCAACCCCATATCTGGGGGAAGCCGCTAGGTATTGTGGGCTTTGGTCGTATTGCACATAAGGCAAGGCGGCGGTTCGCAGTATTCAGCAGCAATACTTATAGGGGGCGGCATGACCAAGGGACCAGGACGATTTATCAGGACATTCGCACCGGTCTGTGTGGCCGCTGGGCTCCTGAGCGGTTGCGCTTTCGTTGACGGAAACCTTTTTCAGGAATCCTTCTGGGCCTCCAGCCCCTTCAAACAGAACGACCAGGCAGAACTTGGTATCGCCGAGATGGCGAAGGGGAATTATGTAACGGCTGAAGGATATTTTCAGCGCGCCCTCAAGGCGAATTCCCGCGATGTACAGGCGCTGCTTGCTTCCGGCATTCTGTATCAGAACACCGGGCAACTGGTGAAGGCGCGTGAAATGTACGAAGCCGTGCTGGCAATCCGCCCGGATGACAGTGAACAGTTTGTGGTCTGGAATGAATTGACGACGCGCCCGGCATCGCAGGTGGCGAGTGTCAATCTATCCCTGCTTGAAACCGGCAGTACGGCAAAAGCGGCGGCGATGACCCCGGCAGGTGTGCCGATCGGTGCGGCACCGCAAGGTGATGTCATGCTTGGCCGGTCAACCACGGAGGTTGCCTCGACGCCGATGATGTCAAATGCGCCGATGCCACAGGGCGGGGCACAGATGGAATCGCCGCAGATGATTGGCAGTTTCCAGGGCAGTGACGCGAACATCATGTCACGTTTCGCGACTCTCAAGGCGTTGCGTGACCAGGGCCTGATCACACAGGATGAATATAATCAACGCCGCCGTTCAAGCATCGGTGCGCTGTTGCCGTTGACGTCACCGCCGCCCGCGGCGGGGCTGGATCGTCCGGTGCCGAGCACCGAACAGATTTCAGCCCGCTTGCAGGCTATTGGCCGGGCGCTTGAGATGCGGGCGATTTCAGTGTCCCAGCATGCGGCGGAACGCAACATGATCCTTGATGCGATGATGCCTTCTGCGCCGGTGATGGTCGCTGAAGCAACACCACCGCCGAGAGGGCTGATGGAAGGCGCGGATGCTATTCGCCGTCTCGAGAAACTCCGTGATGCCGGCTACATAACGGGGGATGAATATGCCCGTGAGCGGCAGGCAATCGAGTTGTCGGTTCAGTCTGCGGCTGGTCCGTCTCAGCCGGTGGGGGCAGCCCCGACAGCCCAAGCGGCGCCCGCACCGGAAGCGCAGCAAATGGCGGCCAAGGCACCGCCTAAACCAGCCGGTCCGCAACCCGCAGTTCACCTGGCTTCATACCGCTCAGCCAAACAGGCCGAGAGTGGCTGGCTGCAGATCAAGCGTGCGCATGGCAATGTGCTCGGGAGTCTTGATCACGAGGTCAGTCGGGTAACGCTTGGCAGCAAGGGGACGTATTACCGCCTCAAGGCGGGGCCGCTGCCGACCGTATCGGATGCCAAATCACTGTGTCAGCAGCTGAAGCAGCGCCGTCAGTTCTGCGATACAACGGTGATGAACGACGGCTAGAGCGCTTTCCGAACGGCTTGAACCATTCTGACGCAGCGATTTTGTGTCAAGATCAAGCAAAGGTCCGAAGCGCGTATCCGGCGATACGGGCGAGGAGCTTTGCGACGGGAATGGCGTAAAATCGCCCGTCCCGCAAGGGGTTCCGAATGGCGGACACCCGCCGCCGAAACGGTCTCGGCCGATGGTCCGGCATCGCCCTTCGCCCATTTCAACGACGGATTGCCGACGCCAATCGAGAGACAGAATCGATTCAAGCTGGCCGGAAAGCGCTCTAGGCGTTGGCCTTGGTGAAATTGCCGATCTGACGAATGACGTCTTCGGGCTTTTCCGCATGCACCCAGTGTCCCGCGCCCTGGATCTCGGCATGGGATGCCATGGGGAACAGACTGTCGATGACCGGCAGATGCTTATCTTCGACAAAATCGGACGCGCCCCCGCGCAGGAATAGCGACGGCCCTTCGTAGGGGTTGCCGATGTCATTCGGGAAGCCAAGCAGATTTGGCAGCCCGCTTTCGATGGAGTTCAGATTGACCTGCCATTTGAGGCCTTCATCATCCTGCCCCAGATTCTGCAGCAAGAACGCTCGTATTCCAGGGTCGGTGATGGTGTCCTTGAGATAGTCTTCTGCCTGTGATCGCCGCTCGAGTGTTTCAAGCGGCACATTTCGCATGGCGTTGATGTAAGGCTGATATGTGTGCTTGTAGGAAACAGGTGCGATGTCGATGACCATCAGGCCCTTGACCAGTTCCGGCGCCGTCAGGGCCAGCACCATCGCAGCTTTGCCCCCCATGGAATGACCGACAACGATGCATGGTCCGCCATCCAGTTGATCGATCAACCGGGCCAGATCCGTTGCCATGGCCGGGTATGACATTTCATCATCCCACGGGCTGTTGCCATGATTACGCATGTCGGCGGTAATAATACGGGCGTCCGTTGCCAGTCGCTTCTGGATGGCCTGCCAGTTTCGGCGGCGGCCGAACAGGCCGTGCAGGATTAGGACCGGTGTACCCTCACCTAGCTCGTTGATGGAAAGGGGGAGGGAAGGCATTGAACTGAGATCTGCTTACTTGACGCCGGTGGCGGCGACTTCGGTGCCTTTGAGGGAGGCCAGAAGCCGGTCCTGATTCTCTCTGTGTTCGAGAAACCGCGCCAGTTCAGTACCCTCAAGCGTCTGCCCAGAGGGCATCTTGACGCGGAGCGGATTGACCTGCTTGCCACCGGTCATGACCTCATAATGCAGGTGCGGGCCGGTCGATCGGCCGGTGGTGCCGACGTACCCGATGATCTGGCCCTGTTCGACGCGCTTGCCGGTGCGGATGCCGCTGGCAAAACCCTTCATGTGGGCATAGGCGGTTTCGAACGTGCCGTTGTGGCGAATGCGGATGTAATTGCCGTAGCCGCCCTTGCGGCCGGCATAGGCGACCGTGCCGTTACCGGCGGCATAGATCGGGGTCCCGGACGGGGCGGCAAAATCGACACCCTTGTGCATGCGGGTGTAGCCGAGGATCGGGTGTTTGCGCTTGCCGAAGGTCGAAGACAGACGGGCGCCATCTATCGGTGTCCGCATCAGGGCTTTCCTTGATGCCTTGCCGTTTTCATCAAAGTAGTCGACGGACCCGTCGTCCAGCTCGTGGCGGTAGATGTTGATCCGTTTGCCGCTGAGCGTGATGGCGGCATATGTCACGGCGCCGTTATAGACAGGCTTGCCATGCTTATCGAAGACCCGTTCATACATGACTTCGAAGCTGTCGCCGGTCCGGATATCTCGTTGAAAGTCCACGTCCCAGGACATCAACCGGATCATGCGCGCAATGACCACGGCAGGAACGCCGGCATCACGTCCGGCGACATAGAGACTGTTCTCGATCTGGCCTGCGGCACGGACCGGGACGCGATCGAGCTTCTTGGCGTGCTGTTCGGCACGGAAATCGCCGTCGGCGGTGCGGGCGACGCGGACTTCGGTCTTGTAGTCGGGTTCGATGGCGAAGCCGATAAAATTATCGGCTTTGGTCTGTGTGCGGGCATCAACCGAAAGCGGAGCGCTTTCAAATGTCAGGGTCAGGTCCTGTCCGTGACGAATCCGGCGTGGATTGTAATATTCGGAAAGGGCCTTGATCGCATAATGGGCGTCGGTGCGTTCGACGCCGGCATTGACCAGCAGTTTTGCGAGGGTGTCGCCATTACCGACTTCAATACGCTGATTGTAGATTGCGGGCTGTGCCGGGACGGGGGCCGCCTTCTGCGGGGGTACCGGGCGGCGGATCTGCAGGGTCGCTGCAGCGGCCGGATTGCCGATCGAGATCGGCGCCATGGCCATCGTGCTGGTTTCAGGCAGGTCTTCACCGATATCCAACTGAAGTAAATTCAGTGCTGACAGCAGGGCGACGCTCGAGACTGCGGCCAGGATGAAAATACCTTTATTTGTCATGCTTCTTTTTACCCTCAAGAATCCCCGTAACCACCTCACCGAGGTGACCTGTCCTGCCACACGGCCTGACGTATCCTGTTTGTGTATATTTGCCCAGAGCCGCCTTCATGTATTTGCATCCAAATTGACGTGCCGGGGTGTTGCCTGTCAAGTGGTTTCAGGGGGCATCACGGCGATTCTGTCAATGGAATCAAATATATCGGCCGGTGATTAACAAACGGTTTCGCTTTTACCGAGCGTGAGGATGCGCGCTGAATACGCGCGTTATTAATTTTTTTTGCGGAAAAAACCGGAAAATTTCCGCTTTTTACCAAGCCGCATGAAGATAAATATAATAATATCAATGCATTAACGTCATTTCACGCGGATATGAAAAAGATTTGACAGTGAAGATGCTGAGGGCCTATAACCCCGTCTCTCGCGGGGCGTTGGGACATCTTCCGACGCCCCGCGAGACGCGAGAGTGCCGCATTACAGGCCATTCGTGAGCGTTTCGGGTTCATCCCGGGCGCACGCTGATAAAGATTGTGAATACGGAAGAGATACGTGGGCGGCGGCTTGTTGTTCATTGAGGGCATCTTATGGAGTTTGTCTTCTCACGTATCGGAACTGCTTTTTGGCGTTGTTCATTTATGGATGGCGGTATTGAGCAGCCACGATTGTGCGAGGACAGGTTCTTGTCGGTTTTCGGTGTCTTGCTTGCAGGGCATCGGCAAATCAACTTGAGAGTTTGATCCTGGCTCAGAACGAACGCTGGCGGCATGCCTAACACATGCAAGTCGAACGAGGTCCGGAGCTTGCTCCGGGTGCCTAGTGGCGAACGGGTGAGTAACGCGTGGGAACCTGCCCTGGAGTGGGGAACAACCTTTGGAAACGAAGGCTAATACCGCATACGCTCTACGGAGGAAAGGCTTCGGCCGCTCTTGGATGGTCCCGCGTCTGATTAGCTTGTTGGTGGGGTAATGGCCTACCAAGGCGACGATCAGTAGCTGGTCTGAGAGGATGATCAGCCACACTGGGACTGAGACACGGCCCAGACTCCTACGGGAGGCAGCAGTGGGGAATATTGGACAATGGGGGAAACCCTGATCCAGCAATGCCGCGTGAGTGAAGAAGGCCTTAGGGTTGTAAAACTCTTTCGCCGGTGAAGATGATGACTGTAGCCGGTAAAGAAGCCCCGGCTAACTCCGTGCCAGCAGCCGCGGTAATACGGAGGGGGCTAGCGTTGTTCGGATTTACTGGGCGTAAAGCGCACGTAGGCGGCATATTAAGTTAGAGGTGAAAGGCCCGGGCTCAACCTGGGAACGGCCTTTGATACTGGTATGCTTGAGTTCGGAAGAGGGTAGTGGAATTCCAAGTGTAGAGGTGAAATTCGTAGATATTTGGAAGAACACCGGTGGCGAAGGCGGCTACCTGGTCCGATACTGACGCTGAGGTGCGAAAGCGTGGGGAGCGAACAGGATTAGATACCCTGGTAGTCCACGCCGTAAACGATGAGTGCTAGTTGTCGGGATGCATGCATCTCGGTGACGTAGTTAACGCGTTAAGCACTCCGCCTGGGGAGTACGGCCGCAAGGTTAAAACTCAAAGGAATTGACGGGGGCCCGCACAAGCGGTGGAGCATGTGGTTTAATTCGAAGCAACGCGAAGAACCTTACCAGCTCTTGACATACCAATCGCGGTTAGTGGAGACACTTTCCTTCAGTTCGGCTGGATTGGATACAGGTGCTGCATGGCTGTCGTCAGCTCGTGTCGTGAGATGTTGGGTTAAGTCCCGCAACGAGCGCAACCCCTATCCCTAGTTGCCATCAGGTTAAGCTGGGCACTCTATGGAAACTGCCGGTGACAAGCCGGAGGAAGGTGGGGATGACGTCAAGTCCTCATGGCCCTTACGGGCTGGGCTACACACGTGCTACAATGGCAGTGACAGAGGGACGCAAGTCAGCGATGGCGAGCTAATCTCAAAAAACTGTCTCAGTTCGGATTGTTCTCTGCAACTCGAGAGCATGAAGTCGGAATCGCTAGTAATCGCGTATCAGCATGACGCGGTGAATACGTTCCCGGGCCTTGTACACACCGCCCGTCACACCATGGGAGTTGGTTTGACCCGAAGACGGTGCGCTAACCTTTTGGAGGCAGCCGGCCACGGTCAGGTCAGCGACTGGGGTGAAGTCGTAACAAGGTAGCCGTAGGGGAACCTGCGGCTGGATCACCTCCTTTCAAGGATGTTGGATGTAGATTGTGATTTATCATGATCCATGCCCAACCCTTCATACTACTACGATCAAACTGTTCTTAACGGATGGCTTGCCGCCGTCTGCGTATCTCTTCCGTCATGTTAATCAGAGGCCGGATGGCGCAAGCCATCTTCCCCAGGTTATAGCCAATTCAAGGGGCCGTAGCTCAGTTGGGAGAGCGGTAGCTTTGCAAGCTTCAGGTCGTCGGTTCGATCCCGTCCGGCTCCACCATTCCCTGCATGCCTGTCATGCCGGGATGGCAAAGAGGAAGGCTTCGGATCTCGAGTAGGGCCTGTAGCTCAGTTGGTTAGAGCGCGCGCTTGATAAGCGTGAGGTCGGAAGTTCAAGTCTTCCCAGGCCCACCATTCTTATCCGCGGGTGGCCCTGTGGGCGAACAAGACAGATATGTCAGGACAGGTTGCTGTTCTGACATATCTGCCTTCGGCAGATTGGACGGCTTTTGCCGTCATTGACATTGTGAAGAGGAACGATCCTCGGACGATCACGTCAGTTTGGGCGTGTTTGCCACGAGGTTCTGTCTGGCAACGCCGGATACGCTGGAAGACTTGCACAGTATTCCAGGAGTGCGCGAACACGTTCGTTTGCGCATGCTTGTGTGTCCGGCATGATACAGACCTTCCGGAACCAGCCCCCGTTGGTGTGACGTACGTCTTATGACGTGCCGACATCGAGACCGGCGGGGATCTTGGAAGGCTGTATCGCGTTGAGTTAAATAAGGTTCTGTGCGTCTCCAATGAAAATTGGGGTTGGATCGTTTGTAACGGAATACAAAAGGCCGTTACGGATTGATCCTGCATGGTTCAAGGGTACCGCAAGGTTCCGTTGGTCCGTGTTGCATGGGACGTTCTCAAGCAAATTAAGAGCATTTGGTGGATGCCTTGGCATCGAGAGGCGATGAAAGACGTGGCACTCTGCGATAAGCTGCGGGGAGGGGAGAGCACCCTTTGATCCGTGGATTTCTGAATGGGGCAACCCGGCGCTTTAGCGTCATCGTCAACTGAATACATAGGTTGGCGAAGCAAACCCGGCGAAGTGAAACATCTCAGTAGCCGGAGGAAAGGACATCAATTGAGACTCCGTTAGTAGTGGCGAGCGAACGCGGATCAGGCCAGTGGCAGTTGTGTAAGAACCGGAAGCGTCTGGAAAGTCGCGCCATAGTGGGTGATAGCCCCGTACGGGTAGAAAGCACAGTTGTCCTCGAGTAGGGCGGGACACGTGAAATCCTGTCTGAACATGGGGGGACCATCCTCCAAGCCTAAGTACTCCTCGATGACCGATAGTGAACCAGTACCGTGAGGGAAAGGTGAAAAGCACCCCGACGAGGGGAGTGAAAGAGACCTGAAACCGAATGCTTACAAGCAGTCGGAGGGGCTTCGGCCCTGACGGCGTACCTTTTGTATAATGGGTCAGCGAGTTAATTTTGCGAGCAAGCTTAAGCCGTTAGGTGTAGGCGCAGGGAAACCGAGTCTTAATAGGGCGCTTTAGTTCGTAGGATTAGACCCGAAGCCCGGTGATCTAGCCATGAGCAGGTTGAAGGTGCGGTAACACGTACTGGAGGACCGAACCCACTTATGTTGAAAAATGAGGGGATGACTTGTGGTTAGGGGTGAAAGGCCAATCAAACCGGGTAATAGCTGGTTCTCCGCGAAATCTATTTAGGTAGAGCGTCATGTATTGCCGTCGGGGGTAGAGCACTGGATGGGCTAGGGGGTCCCACAGACTTACCAAACCTAACCAAACTCCGAATACCGACGAGTATGAGCATGGCAGACAGACGGCGGGTGCTAAGGTCCGTCGTCAAAAGGGAAACAGCCCAGACCACCAGCTAAGGTCCCCAAATCACGACTAAGTGGGAAAGGATGTGGGAAGGCCAAGACAACCAGGAGGTTGGCTTAGAAGCAGCCATCCTTTAAAGAAAGCGTAACAGCTCACTGGTCTAAACAAGCCGTCCTGCGCCGAAGATGTATCGGGGCTAAAGTCGTGTACCGAAGCTGTGGACTTGATCTTTGATCAAGTGGTAGCGGAGCGTTCCGTAGGCCTGTGAAGGTGTACCGCGAGGTATGCTGGAGGTATCGGAAGTGAGAATGCTGACATGAGTAGCGATAAAGAGGGTGAGAAACCCTCTCGCCGAAAGTCCAAGGGTTCCTGCGCAAGGCTAATCCGCGCAGGGTGAGCCGGTCCCTAAGGCGAGGCCGAAAGGCGTAGTCGATGGGAACCTGGTTAATATTCCAGGGCCTGGTGGATGTGACGAATGGTGGTAGTTGTGAGGACTTATCGGATTGTCCTTGCTGCGAAACTGTTCCAGGAAATAACACCACCGTATAGACCGTACCCGAAACCGACACAGGTGGACTGGTAGAGCATACCAAGGCGCTTGAGAGAACGATGTTGAAGGAACTCGGCAAAATACCCGCGTAACTTCGGGAGAAGCGGGCCCCGTTGATGGGCAACCATCGGCGGGGGGCACAGACCAGGGGGTAGCGACTGTTTACTAAAAACACAGGGCTCTGCGAAGTGGAGAACACGACGTATAGGGTCTGACGCCTGCCCGGTGCCGGAAGGTTAAGAGGAGAGGTGAGAGCCTTGAATCGAAGCCCCGGTAAACGGCGGCCGTAACTATAACGGTCCTAAGGTAGCGAAATTCCTTGTCGGGTAAGTTCCGACCTGCACGAATGGCGTAACGACTTCCCCACTGTCTCCAACATCGACTCAGCGAAATTGAATTCTCCGTGAAGATGCGGAGTACCCGCGGTTAGACGGAAAGACCCCGTGCACCTTTACTACAACTTCAGAGTGGTACTAGGGAATGACTATGTAGGATAGGCGGGAGCCTTTGAAGCATCGGCGCTAGCTGGTGTGGAGGCACCCTTGAAATACCGCCTTTTTGTTCTCTGGTATCTAACCGCGATCCCTGAACCGGGATCCGGGACCCTCTGTGGTGGGTAGTTTGACTGGGGCGGTCGCCTCCTAAAGAGTAACGGAGGCGCGCGAAGGTGGGCTCAAGCCGGTCGGAAATCGGCTGTTGAGTGCAATGGCATAAGCCTGCCTGACTGCGAGAGCGACAGTTCGAGCAGAGACGAAAGTCGGTCATAGTGATCCGGTGGTCCCGCATGGAAGGGCCATCGCTCAACGGATAAAAGGTACGCCGGGGATAACAGGCTGATGATCCCCAAGAGTCCACATCGACGGGATCGTTTGGCACCTCGATGTCGGCTCATCACATCCTGGGGCTGGAGCAGGTCCCAAGGGTTCGGCTGTTCGCCGATTAAAGTGGTACGTGAGCTGGGTTTAGAACGTCGTGAGACAGTTCGGTCCCTATCTGCCGTGGGTGTTGGATACTTGAGAGGAGCTGCCCCTAGTACGAGAGGACCGGGGTGGACGTATCTCTGGTGGACCTGTTGTCACGCCAGTGGCACAGCAGGGTAGCTAAATACGGACGGGATAACCGCTGAAGGCATCTAAGCGGGAAGCCCCCCTCAAAACCAGGTATCCCTTGAGAGCCGTGGAAGACGACCACGTCGATAGGCTGGGTGTGGAAGCATGGCAACATGCGTAGCTGACCAGTACTAATAGCTCGATAGGCTTCAGAACGTGCTCATGCGCACGGACGAGCGGAACCTTTTTAACTCGATATGTTCGTACTCGATGTACGACCAACGCGATCAGACGCCAAGCCGTTGACGCGCCAACCGAAAGGTTGGGCGATCGGCCACGCCGCATTCATGCGGCTGGTAAAACAGCCTGGTGCCAGACAGAAACGCACGCCGCCCAAATGGCGTGCGCATAAACGCTGTGTTTTGACGACTTGGTGGTCATGGCAAGGGTGTCCCACCCGATCCCATCCCGAACTCGGACGTGAAAGCCCTTAGCGCCGATGGTACTGCATCTTAAGGTGTGGGAGAGTAGGTCGCCGCCAGGTCTTCAAAACACAGCCAAAAACAAATCGTTCCTCTTTACCTTCCTCTGCCCGGTCCGGTCTTCTCAATATGCCCAGCCCGTGCAGGCAAAGGAAAAGCGCGAGAAAATCGCGACAAGTAAATTGACGCGGGATGGAGCAGCCCGCCCGCCGAGACGACAGTCGAGGCAAAACAAACAACCGCTACCGGGCGAAAGTCCGGTACTTGAAATTGACGCGGGATGGAGCAGCCCGGTAGCTCGTCAGGCTCATAACCTGAAGGTCGCAGGTTCAAATCCTGCTCCCGCAACCAATAAAAAAGGCCCCCTCCGTGGGGCCTTCTTTATTGGGTCCGAGGGCGTGAATGAACCTGCCGGTTCTGCCCGAGAAGCCTTTGCAAACAAAGGCTTCGATGGGGACGTGAGGCGCAAAGCGCCGAAACGACAAATCCTGCTCCCGCAACCAATAATATCAAAGCCCCTACCTCAATGAGTTAAGGGCTTTTTCCTTTCTGGGCGCCTGCAACCCTATAAGCAACTGGAAGCGTATTGGGGGCAGCCAAAAAAAGAACACCAGAGCAAAATATCCGGTCAAAGAAAATACCGGAGCCGGCTGATTGATCTTGCCAAACGGCGCTTTTTAGCGACAAGCGGAATTAAACAATCGTTCTAAAAGTAAAGCACACAAACGCCAGTTTAGTTGCTGTGGTTTTCGATGCTGTTCCATTCGGACGCTGAAAGCACATTGTCAACGCGATCTCCTCCGTATGACAACGGTAGTCGAACCGTGGTTTGCAATGCGGCCTCGGTAGGCTTGTTTATCTGTATATATTTTCTAAATGCAATCGGCCTTTTCTCATTGATAACTCTCAGATATTCCGCGACGACGACATCCACACGATCAGAGTTTTCCGATAACTTGTGTCCCGTCCGCTCGACATTTTTTGCGATGACGTGTCCGGTACCCCAGAATCGATAAGTCATGGCATCCCCGTCAACTGAACCGGAGTGATCCCAATCTATGTCAACGACAGTTAACATGGGAATTATTCTCGTTGGGAAATCAAGCAGGTTCACGTTAGTCCAGGATGGTAACCTGTCTTGAACGAACATATTTTCCCATATACGCATGAAGGCTGTTAGATCAGCGCTCAATGTTTGCAGATCGACTTCAATGCTTTGTTTAAAATCCAGATTTTTATACATGTTACCGATCAAGTATCACCTCAGCGAACGGTATTATCTTTTTTTATTATTTTGATAGCAGGCTGCTCAGGGTCAATAGGCGACAATTCAAAGCCATTGGAACGTTGGCTCGAAATTAACCGCTGAGAATTCATACTTTGCATACCCGATGCCATAATCAACTTTTTGTTCTTTCGAAAAACATACGAAAAACAAAACAGTCGCCAGCCGATATTTTTCCTTTTCTTGATTTTCAATGTATCGAACGACGCGACGAGTGGAAAAAGACGCTGCTTCTTTGTACGAGCGCCTGTATACATTCATAAACAGTTCTTTGCTGTCATGACCGGTATAGACTTTATCGAGATAATTCCCTTGCAATCGCGACGGGTAATTTGCCTCGACCGCTGTTCCAGCAAATTTCATGAGTAATCCATCATCGATGCCTTTGCGAAAATCCAGGATATACACGTTGGGAACAAGCCGTGGGATTAACATCAAGTCCATATTTTCGAGATTCGGATGATGCTCATCATCACCAGATGACAGAACAAAATTTGCGAAATGACTAAAATCAGCGCCTAGTTCGAGCGCTTCAACAGCTGCGAGCCGAGTGACAATCTTCTCTTCGGGCGTCTCTGAGGAAATATTGATCATACATCCAAGTATAGCAGAATATGCAGCTGTCCCATCCTTCTGATTCGGGTTACAGGCAGTTAATTTTCTGACCCCGCTGCATAGCCAATCAATCTATCTGCGAAACTTTTGTGATTATCCCTGAAAAACGGCAGGGCCTGACCTTGCATCGCCCTGGCAAGTATAGAAGAGTACCGGCCGTAATTACGCAGAAACGGAAAAATTTCATGTCTACATACCCTGACGTCAAACTGTTCATTGCCGGAGAATGGCGTGATGCCAAGGAAGGCAACACGATGCCGATCATCGACCCGGCAACCGAGGAAGAGATTGGGCGACTGGCCCATGCCACCCGGCCGGATCTTGATGCCGCACTGGAATCAGCGGACAGAGGCTTTCAATTGTGGCGTCATACACCGGCTTTTGAGCGTTATAAAACGATGCGCCGTGCCGCCGATCTGTTGCGTGAACGCAAGGACGCGATTGCCTGGCTGATGACCCGTGAACAGGGCAAGCCGCTGGCACAGTCCGGTATGGAAATCGCCGCCGCCGCCGATACCATTGACTGGTTCGCCGAAGAAGCGCGTCGCACCTATGGCCAGGTCATCCCGGCCCGTGCTGCCGGTGTGACACAGATGACGATGAAATTGCCGGTCGGTCCGGTCGCCGCTTTCACACCATGGAACTTTCCGATCAACCAAATCGTCCGCAAACTTTGCGCGGCGCTGGCCACGGGCTGCTCGATTATCGTCAAGGCGCCGGAAGAAACCCCGGCGTCCCCGGCTGAACTGATCCGTGTGTTCGCCGATGCCGGTGTCCCGGCGGATGTCGTCAACCTGGTCTACGGCGTGCCGGCGGAAATTTCCGAGTACCTGATCCCGCATCCGGTGATCCGCAAGATTTCCTTTACCGGCTCGACACCTGTCGGGAAGCATCTGGCGGCTCTCGCCGGTCAGCACATGAAACGTGCGACGATGGAACTCGGCGGTCATGCGCCGGTGCTGATCTTTAACGACGCCGATGTGGACAAGGCAGTGTCGATCATGGCACCGACGAAGCTCCGCAACGCGGGGCAGGTCTGTGTCTCGCCGACACGGTTCCTGGTACAGGACAAGATCGCCGACCGTTTTCTGGACGGCTTCATCGGCGCAATGAAGAAAGCCAAGGTCGGGAACGGCCTGGATGCGGACACCGAAATGGGGCCGCTGGCGAACGAGCGCCGGATCCCGGCCATCGAGGAGATGATCAACGATGCCACGTCAAAGGGGGGCACGGTTGCCACCGGGGGTGAGCGGATTGGCAACAAGGGATATTTCTTCCAGCCGACGGTGCTGACGGATGTTCCGACCGACGCCAGGATGATGAACGACGAGCCGTTTGGTCCGCTGGCAATCGTCAACCGTTTTTCAACCTATGAAGACGCCATCACCGAAGCCAACCGTCTGCCGTTCGGACTTGCCGCGTACGCCTTCACATCGTCCGGTGAAACCCAGAGCCGGCTTGGCGAAGAGGTTGAAAGCGGCATGCTGACAATCAACCACGTCGGCCTGGCGTTACCGGAAGTGCCGTTCGGCGGGGTCAAGGATTCCGGGTACGGGACCGAAGGCGGTTCGGAAGCGGTCGATGCGTATCTGGAAACCCGACTGGTCACGACCCAGAGATAAGTGTGGCCGCGTTGGCTTATTTCTGGTCCCAGGAATTGGCCATCGCCGGAAAGCCGTTAAAGAGGTCTGAAAGCTCACGTTTGCGTGCCGTGTCGATGGTCGCCGTTGCGCTCATCCCGGCACGTAACAGTGGCGCCTCTTCGCTCTGAATACCTTCGGGCTTTATACGATGGCATCGGCGCTGGCGATTCCGCTTATTCTGTTCGTCAGCAGTCCCAGGAGAAAAGCGGCTTAAACCGGCTTAATGACCGCCGCCGAAACTTCCGGTTTTCACGTCATAATCCACGGCAAGCCCGTAGCTCGGATCATCATCTGAATCGACCATCAACTGACCGGCGCGATTCAGCAGGCGGTGGCAATCGGGTGACAGGTGCCGAAGTTGCAGGGACTTGCCATGGGTTTCGTACTTCATGGCCATGGTTTCGATCGCCTGCAGGGCGGACTGGTCGACCACGCGGCTGTCCATGAAGTCGACGATCACCAGACCCGGGTCGGACGCCGGTGTGAACAGTTCGGCAAAACCGTCGACGGATCCGAAGAACAGCGGGCCGTCAATGCGATACACCTTGGCGCCTTCCGGGGTTGTGTGGATTCGGGCACGGATACGTTTCGAGTTGTTCCAGGCATAGGCCAGAGCCGAGACGATCACGCCGACGACGACGGCGACGGCAAGGTCGCTCATCACCGTCACGGCGGTGACCAGCAACATCACGAAGGCGTCGGTCAGGGGGATTTTTCGAAGAATGGTGATGCTCTGCCAGGCAAAGGTGCCGATAACGACCATGAACATGACCCCGACAAGTGCAGCCAGCGGTATCTGTTCGATCATGCTCGACGCCACCAGAATGAACACCAGCAGGAACAGCGCGGCGGAGATCCCCGAAAGGCGATGACGGCCGCCGGATTTCACGTTGATGATCGACTGGCCGATCATGGCGCAGCCCCCCATACCGCCAAAAAACCCGGTCAGTGTGTTGGCAACCCCTTGGGCAATGCATTCCTGTGACGCCCCGCCGCGCTTGTTGACGATCTCACCGACCAGATTGAGGGTCAGCAGACTTTCGATCAGGCCGATGGCGGAGAGTATCAGCGCATAGGGTAGAATGATTTCAAGCGTTTCCAGCGTCAGCGGCACCATCGGGATATGAAAGGACGGCAGGCTGCCTTCTATCGAAGCCAGATCGCCGACCCGGGGCACGTCGATGCCGAACACAATGACGATCCCGGCGACCACCCCGATGGCCGCGAGCGGGGCTGGAATGGCAGTGGTGATTTTCGGCATCAGCCAGATGATGGACATGGTCAATGCCACGAGGCCGAGCATTTTCATCAGCGGGAGGCCGGTCATCCATACCAGCCCCTCGTCGGGGTCCATGATCTGAAACTGTGACATCTGTGCCAGAAAAATGATGATGGCGAGGCCGTTGACAAAACCCAGCATGACAGGGTGGGGGACAAGGCGAATGAATTTCCCAAGATGAAATACCCCGGCAAGTATCTGCATCACACCCATCAGGACAACGGTGGCGAACAGGTATTCGACGCCGTGTGCGGCAACGAGAGCGACCATGACGACGGCAAGGGCGCCGGTTGCGCCAGAGATCATGCCGGGTCTGCCGCCGATAAGGGCGGTCACGAGGCCGACGATAAATGCCGCATACAGCCCGACGAGCGGATGCACGCCGGCTACGAATGAAAAGGCCACGGCTTCCGGGACCATCGCCAGGGCAACAGTCAGGCCGGCCAGAATTTCGGTTTTCAGCAGAGACGGTGATAACAGCGACTGCCAGTCTTGTGGGCGGTCGGCAAAAGAAAAACGACCCGCAAGGGTCGCCAAGGAAAGCTTGGTCACGAAATAATCCAGTATATGTAGATGCGAGTGTTGCACTGGTGATAAAGCATTCATGCTGCATTGCAACATAAATATCCCGGTTTTATGCGCATGGCCTGCCGGTTGATTTTTGAAAGACTTCCCTTGGTGCAGGCACAGCCTTAAAATCGCCTGAGGTTTGAGAGGGTCGCTATGACGTTGACGAGAACCGGGATCGAACAGTTTCATCGAGACGGTTACTTGTTACCCTTAGATATTCCTGGCGCGGATGAGGTTGCGAATATTCACAGGCAGCTTGAAAAGGTCGAGGCCGATCACGGCGGCAAGATGTTGCCGGCGCAACGCTCAAAGGGGACCTTCTGTTCAAGTGGCTGGATGACCTGATCCGCGATCCACGCGTGCTTGACCCCATGGAACAGCTGATTGGGCCGAATATCCTCTGCTGGAACACGCTGATCTGGATCAAGGAAGCCGATCATAAATCCTTTGTCGGCTGGCATCAGGATACGAAGTACCGGGGGCTTTCCCCGTCTCGAAGCATGATGTCCGGAATCCCTATGCCTTCACGCGGAGCAGCACAACGGCGAACAAGCTATCGTCATCGGTCCAGGACGTGATCTTGTCGAAACCCGCAGATGCGGCCATGTCCTCGAATTCCTGGAGCGTAAATTTATAGGAATTCTCCGTATGGATGGTTTCGCCTGCGGCAAAGTGAAAGTCGTGACCGTCGATGTGAACAATCTGATCGGTGCAGCTTTCGAGATGCATCTCGATGCGACCGGCGAGAGCGTTGTAGCGTGCGATGTGGCGGAACAGGGACAGATTGAAATCAGCCCCCAGTTCCCGGTTGATGCGGCTCAGCAGGTTCTTGTTGAAGGCTTCCGTGACGCCGCTGCTGTCATCATACGCATCGACAAGGCGTGCGGGGTCTTTCTTCAGGTCAACACCAACCAGCAACATTCCGTCCTTGCCGACCGTCTGGCAGATCGCGCCCAGGAATGCTTCAGCATCGGCCGGGTCAAAATTGCCGATGGTTGAGCCGGGGAAAAACGCAACCCGCGATTTCGGCGTGCGTTTCGGTGACGGCAGATCAACCGCACGGGTAAAATCAGCGGCAACGGCTAAAACATCGAGGCCGGGGTAGGCGCTTCGGACCTCGTTCGCGGCTTCCTGTAGCTGTTCGGCGGAAATGTCGATGGCACAGAGCGAAACCGGATCATCCAGAGCATCCAGCAGGATGCGGACCTTGTCGAGTGCTCCCGAGCCGTATTCGATCAGCATGACGTCCGGCCCAAGGCGGTTGGCGATATCCGCGGTATTGTCGTTGAGAATGCCGATCTCTGTCCGGGTCGGATAGTATTCGTCGAGTTCACATATCTCGGTGAACAGGCGAGCGCCCTCGGCATCGTAGAAATATTTTGGCGAGATGCGTTTCGGTGTGGTGCCCAGCCCCTGGATGACGTCGCCGATGAATGAACCTGTTTCGCTGTCATCAGGACCGTCAGCGCCGATGACGGATGCCGGTGCATCCTTGGCCAGCCGGATGCCTGAGAACTGCCAGCGTGCCCACGGGTGGAAGAAATTCCGGTATTCGGCGCGGATATGACCCTCGGGCGTCACGCACGAACCGCCGCGAAGCACCATCTGGCCGGACATGAACTTTCCGTTGTATTCGCCGACAGCCCCTTCAGCCGGCTGATACCCCGGATAGGCAGCATAGGCGCTCGCCGTCCATTCCCAGACATCGCCGAACATCTGGGCAATGCCCCTGGTGGTGGACGGCAGCGGGTGGAAAATATTGGCGTCGGCAAAATGTCCGTCTTGATCCTGCGAGGCGGCAATGGCTTCCCACTCTGTCTCACGCGGCAATCTGGCACCGGCCCAGCGGGCAAAGGCATCCGCTTCATAATAGCTGACATGGCAGACCGGGGCGTCCGGGTCGATCGGCCGCAGCCCGGACAGCGTGAAAATATGCCACGTGTCGTCGTCGTTTTCCTGCCAGTACAGGGGGGCTTTCCAGCCCTGTTCCTGACACATTGCCCAGCCGTCCGACAACCACAGTTCAGCCGTCCGATAACCGCCGTCTTCGATAAAACGGATATACTCACCGTTGCAAACCGGATGAGTGGCCAGGCGGAACGGCTCCAGCCAGACCTTATGGCGTGGCCCTTCACAATCGAACGCAAAGCCGTCACCGGCAAAGCCGATTTCGATCAGTCCGCCCGGATGGTCCGCCCAGCCGTTTTCCCTGACCCGAGAAGCATCCATCGGCCGCGGCGCCTGGTAGGCGGGAAACAGCGGGTTTCTGGATAGGGCATGTTTGATGTCCGTCAGCAGAAGTTCCTGATGCTGTTGTTCGTGATTGAGGCCGAGTTCAATCAGATTGAGGACATCATCCGCTGGTGATGTTTCAAGATATGCTTGCATAGCCGTATCCACGTGGTCCCGGAACGCATGGATGTCGGCAAGCGACGGGCGTGTCAGCATGCCCCGCTCGGGCCGGGCGTGGCGGTCACCGATCTGCTCGTAATAGGAATTGAAAAGAAAATTATAATCCGGGTGAAATTGCCGGTACTCGACTGCAAAGGCCTTAAGGATGAACGTCTCGAAGAACCATGTCGTATGCGCCAGATGCCATTTGGTCGGGCTCGCGTCCGGCATCGACTGAATACACTGATCCTCTTCGCTGAGCGGATCGGCGAGATGCCGGGACTGTTCACGGACAGTGCTATAGCGCTTCGCGATATTGACGGGGTCCGGGGATTTGAGGCCGTATACCTGCGGCTTCGACATAAAGAAGTCTCCTGCGTTGACAGAGAAGACTACCCCGCATGGGTCGGAAATGGCACCCCGGAGACATAACAAATTCGTGACAGGGGCAGGACAGCGGCGTGAAATTATTCTGATATTCTGAGAAATAGACTATGCAGCCATGCCGGCTGCGTGGCCGCTGGCCCACGCCCACTGGAAATTATAACCGCCGAGCCAGCCGGTGACATCAACCGCTTCGCCGATGACGAACAGACCCGGCACGGACTTCGCTTCCATGGTTTGCGATGAAAGATAGCTGGTATCGACGCCGCCGAGGGTGACTTCCGCTTTGGCATAGCCCTCTGAGCCGCTGGGTTTAACCTGCCAGCCGTTCAGCTTCTGACCAAGCCGTGTCAGATCGCGATCCGTAACTTCGGCGATCGGCCTGTCCGGGAGTTCGGCATCCGCCAGAGCCGCCGCGAGACGTGACGGCAGAACCTGGCTCAGGATGTTGCCGGGTTTGGATTTGGCGCCCGACGCCTTCGCGTCCAGCAGAAACCGAGCCGCATCCGTACCGGGCAGCAAATTGAGTGCAATCGTATCACCTTCCCGCCAGTAGGAAGATATCTGCAGGATTGCCGGCCCTGACAGACCGCGGTGTGTCAGCAGCATGGCCTCGCGAAAGCTGGTTTTGCCGAGCTTGACGATACACTCCGTGGCAACGCCGCTGAGCGGCTGCATAAGGGCAAGGTCCTCCTCGCCGACTTTCAGCGGCACCAGTGCCGGGCGGATGTTGATCAGCGACAGCCCGAACTTGCGGGCAATGCGGTGGGAAAAATCGGTGGCGCCCATCTTTGGGATCGATAATCCACCGCTGGCAAGGACCAGAGAAGGGGCATCAAAATCACCCTTGTCCGTCGTGACATGAAACCGGTCACTCCGGGTAATATCCGTCACATGATGCTCAAGTCGATGATCTACGGCGTGCGATCTGCATTCGCGGAGCAGCATCTCCACGATGGCGCCGGCCCTTTGATCACAGAACAGCTGGCCGAGTGTTTTTTCATGCCAGCTGATCCCGTGCTTTTCCACCATCCGGATGAAATCTTCGGGAGTATAACGGGCCAGCGCCGATTTGCAGAAATGACGATTGGCGGAGATGAAATTCTCGGGCCGGCAGTGGATGTTGGTGAAATTGCATCGCCCGCCGCCGGATATCAGGATCTTCTTGCCCGCCGCTTCGGCATGGTCCAGCAACAGCACCCGCCGCCCGCGTCCGCCCGCTGTCAGCGCACACATCATGCCCGCGGCGCCGGCGCCGATGACGATCACGTCAAATGTCTGTGGTTTGTTTCGTGTCACGGTTTGAGCCCTGGAACCTGAATAATCTGACATAAAGAAACTGGTCCGGCCTGGAGAATCCCAAATCCGTCAGAAATACCGTAGCGGTTTATTGCACATTACATGCATTTTCCTGTTGGAACACGGCGGGTTCATCACCAAGTGAGTGCATGGAATATCGAAATATGACATCGTGTTAGGGGGGAATGACCCGGCGGCGTTTTGCTGAAATTACAATAAACGGATTGCGGAAAGCTCTCATCATACAATCGGGCGCCGCGTTTTCCTGAAACTTGGGAGGAAACATGTCTGACAAGAAATATAACGTCCTTATTCTCGGGGCGTCCTATGGTTCATTGCTGGCGACGAAATTACTGCTGGCTGGACATAACACCACACTGATCTGTCTGCCGGAAGAGGCTGATCTTATCAACAAGGACGGGATACATGTCCGTATGCCGATCCGCGGCAGGGACGATCTGGTAGAAATTCACTCCGCGAATGCGCCCGGCAAGCTCGATGCCGCCGGACCCGGTGATGTCGAACCCAGAAATTATGACCTCGTCGCCCTGGCCATGCAGGAACCGCAGTACCGCTCCCCCGGCGTTCGCGAACTGCTCGACAAGGTGGCCACGTCCGGTGTGCCGTGCATGTCGATCATGAATATGCCGCCGTTGCCGTATCTGCTGCGACTGCCGGGTATTCAGGCAGAAGCCATCAAGCATTGCTATACCGACCCGACGGTCTGGGAGAGTTTCGACAGCGATCTGATGACGCTGGCCAGCCCCGACCCACAGGCATTCCGTCCGCCGGACGAGCCGGTAAACGTGTTGCAGGTCAGTCTGCCGACGAATTTCAAGGTGGCGCGCTTTGCCTCCGACGATCACACCGCGATGCTGCGTCAGATCGAACAGGATATCATGGATATCCGCTTTGATGCGGGCGACGGCGTGCAGATCGAACTTCCGGTAAAGCTCAAGGTCTATGACTCGGTCTTCGTGCCGCTGGCAAAATGGGCGATGCTGATGACCGGAAACTATCGCTGTGTCATGGAAGACGAAGCCCGTTCGATCAAGGAAGCGGTACATTCCAATCTGGAAGCATCGAAAGAGGTCTACAACTGGGTACATCAGCTTTGCCAGTCACTTGGCGCCGACCCTGCCGATATGGTGCCGTTCGAGAAATACGCCAATGCCGCGCAGGGACTGTCCAAACCGTCTTCGGCCGCCCGGGCCCTGTTTGCCGGGGCGCCGAATATCGAGCGTCTTGATCTGCTGGTGAAGACGCTATCCGACGGTATCGGCATGCAATCGAAAATGGTCGAGGATACCGTGGCGCTTGTGAACAAACGCCTGCAAGTGAACCGCGCCCAGAACAGCTGATCCCTGACGGACTTTCCGTCACCAAAGGCGGCGCTTGCTGGTCGATGACCGCCGGTGCCGCCTTTTCTGTTCTGCAGGGGCGTTGGAACGGCAGTTCGTCTGGCACCATGATCAATATGACGCTGGCCCTTACCCGGATGAAGAATGCCCACTACCCCATAAGGAGCGGGAGATTGCGGCGAATAACCGGCCTTGTGCAGGCCGAGAAATATCATTGACGATTATGTTGTGATATGAAAAATTAGGACATGTTGTCTCATTAATGAATATTTTAAGTTTTTAATTGTCGCTCACATGGGCTGTGTCATTGCAGAGCCGTTGGTAAGTAAGGAACCGAAAAAATGAAAATGACGACCGAGGAAGCATTCGTAAAAGTTCTGCAGAAGCATGGCATCGAACATGCCTTCGGAATTATCGGCTCGGCCATGATGCCGGTATCCGATATTTTCCCGAAAGCCGGGATCACGTTCTGGGACTGTGCGCATGAGTGCAATGCCGGCATGATGGCGGACGGCTTTACCCGTTCCAGCGGCAAGATGAGCATGATGATTGCGCAGAACGGTCCGGGCATCACCAACTTCGTCACGCCGGTAAAGACCGCGTACTGGAACCACACGCCGCTGCTGCTGGTCACACCGCAGGCCGCCAACAAAACCATCGGTCAGGGCGGCTTCCAGGAAATTCCGCAGATGGCACTGTTCGAGGACATGGTCTGCTATCAGGAAGAAGTCCGCGACCCGACCCGGATTGCCGAAGTCCTGAACCGTGTGATCGAGCAGGCCTGGCGCGGCAGCGCACCGGCTCAGATCAACGTGCCGCGCGACTTCTGGACCCAGGTCGTCGACATTGAAATTCCCGACACCGTCAAGCTTGAGCGTCCGGCCGGTGGCGCCGCCGCCATTGCCGACGCGGCGAAGCTGCTGTCCGAAGCCAAATTCCCGGTGATCCTGAACGGTGCCGGTGTGGTGCTGTCCGGGGGCATTCCGGCCTCCGCCGCGCTTGCTGAAAAGCTCAGCGCACCGGTCTGCTGCGGTTATCAGCACAATGATGCTTTCCCGGGCTCGCACCCGCTGTTCGCCGGACCGCTCGGCTATAATGGCTCCAAGGCGGCGATGGAACTGATCTCAAAGGCCGATGTCGTTCTGGCATTGGGAACGCGCCTCAATCCTTTCTCGACGCTGCCGGGATACGGCATCGATTACTGGCCCAAGGATGCCAAGGTCATCCAGGTCGATATGAACGCCGACCGTATTGGTCTGACCAAGAAAGTCACCGTTGCCATTCAGGGCGATGCCAAGCTGGTCGCCGAAAGCCTGCTGTCGCAGCTTTCCACCGAAGCCGGCAATGCCGGTCGCGACGACCGTGAAAAGCTGATCCACCAGACACGTTCGGCCTGGTTGCAGCAGCTGTCATCGATGGATCACGAAGACGACGATCCGGGCACCACCTGGAACGAACGCGCCCGCAAGGCGAAGCCCAAGCACATGTCACCGCGTATGGCATGGCGTGCCATCCAGGCGGCAATGCCGAAGGACGTGATCATCTCGTCCGACATCGGCAACAACTGCGCCATCGGCAACGCCTATCCGACCTTCGAGAAGGGCCGTCGCTATCTGGCGCCGGGCCTGTTCGGTCCCTGCGGTTACGGTCTGCCGTCGATCGTCGGCGCCAAGATTGCAAAACCTGATATGCCGGTGATCGGCTTTGCCGGTGATGGCGCCTTCGGCATCTCGATGAACGAAATGACGGCGATCGGCCGCGACCCGTGGCCGCCGATCACGATGGTGATCTTCCGCAACTATCAGTGGGGCGCGGAAAAGCGCAACACGACCCTGTGGTATGCGGACAACTTCGTCGGCACCGAGCTTGATATGGATGTCGAGTACGCCAAAATTGCCGAAGCATGTGGTGTGAAAGGCGTTCAGGTCACAACCATGCAGGAACTGACCGAACAGCTTGCCAAAGCCGTTGATGCACAGATGAAGAATAGAGAAACAACCTTCATCGAAGTCGTGCTCAACCAGGAACTGGGTGAACCGTTCCGCCGTGACGCGATGAAGGCGCCGGTTGAAGTTGCCGGGATCAATCCCGCCGACATGGTTCCCCAGCAGGGCGCGGAATAACGCCCGTCCGTCGTATTTTCTGATGATGAACAGCCCCGGAGCCCGTTAAGGCTTCGGGGCTTTCAGTTTGGGCAAGGGACTGCTTTAATTACGCGGTATTTGCAGCAATCATTGGAAACGCCATGGATCAGAAAATCAGTGGGCAAAACCCTGTTCGAGTCCTCATTGTCGATGATGATGAGTTGATGATGCGAGTGGTCAGGGCAGCTCTTGAAGCGCTTGAATGTGAAATCGTCGGCGAAGCCCATGATGGTGCCGAAGGACTGGTCATGTATGAAAAATTGCAGCCCGACCTGGTTCTGCTGGATATCGTCATGCCGAATATGACGGGTCTCGAGGTGCTGGAAAAGATGGGCGGCAATGCCTACGTCGTGATGATCACGTCGCTTGACACGGACGATGCCGTTGAGGATTCGATGATCGGCGGCGCCAGGGATTTTCTTCGCAAGAACATGTCGGTTAAGGAAATGGTCGCACGGCTCGAACGTCACGTTGAGCGGTTGTCGAAAGTCGGCTGATCCAGGTTTTCCGAATGCAGGGGGGAGCATGCAGTTCGCGCATACGAATGTGGCCGGTTTTCACTGGACCACAAACCCCAATGACCAATACATCGGCGCGTCACTTCAGACCTATGGCGAATGGTCTTATGGTGAAGTGGATCTGCTGACGAAGAACCTGGCCAATACGGCCTGCGTCGTCGAGGTCGGCTCGAACATCGGTGCGCATACGGTGCCGCTCGCCCGTCATCTTTCGGAAGGCCGCCTGATCGCATTTGAGCCGCAACGGCTATGTTTCCAGATGTTGTGTGCGAATATCATCAACAACGACTGCAGCAATGTGGCACCCTACAATATGGCGGTCGGGGATATCTGCGGCAGCACGGTCATGGCTGATATCGATCCTGCCCGCCCTTTCAATTTCGGCGGTATCGGTGTCCGGCAGGATGCCATTGATCCGAAGGGAGATATGGCCGTGGGGCAGACACCCGTGGTCCGGCTCGATGACATGATCGACGACACGCTAACAGTTGATCTGATCAAGTGCGATGCAGAGGGGATGGAGGCACGCGTCTTGGAAGGGGCGAGTGAGATGATCAACAGGGATCGCCCCATTCTCTATCTGGAAGATGACCGCCCGGCACTGACACCGGCTTTGTATGAGAAAATCCGCGGTTTCGATTATCGGGTCTGGTGGCATCCGGTGCCGCTTTTTCGGGCCGATAATCTTGCAGGTGTTTCGGAGAACATTTTTCCGAACATCTATTCCTTCAACCTGATCTGTGCGCATGCATCAAAGACGCTCCGTGTCGAAGGACTGCAAATGTTGGACAGTCTGGAAATGCACCCGTTACTGAAAAACGCCGCCTCCTGACGCCATGGTAATTTCCGACCGGCATCGATATCTGTACTTCGTCATCCCGAAATGCGGTTCGGCAACAGTCCGGCATGCGCTCGAACCCTATACGGACATCGGTTATCCGGTGTCCGCATTTGAAGAGCATGTCACCATCGAAAAATTCCTGAAGAAATACGACCAGAAGAACCGGTTTGATCGCTATCTGAAATTCACACTTGTCAGGAATCCCTATGATCGGCTGTATTCCGGTTTTCGCCAGGACATGACGGCATCGAGCCGCTGGAAGCAATGGATCGCGGCAAAAAAGCCGAT
Source organism: Rhodospirillales bacterium (assembly GCA_965227245.1). Taxonomy (GTDB): domain Bacteria; phylum Pseudomonadota; class Alphaproteobacteria; order Rhodospirillales; family Casp-alpha2; genus UBA4479. The sequence goes on from OZ245728.1 coordinate 2,457,281, forward strand.
CTTTGACGAAATCGGGGACGATTTTAACGCCTACATGCAACGTTTTGTGGCCAATGCCGATCTCCGTCATGCCTGGGACTGGGTCTGTTTCTGTCCGATGGTGGCGTTTACGCATCAAGACGGTCAGCGGGTGATCGACTGGTTCGGCCGAACCGAGCGGCTGGAAAAGGACATCAACGTACTTGCCAGGAAACTCGGTATTGAAATCGGTGAGCTTGGGACACATAACATGCGCAACCCCGATGCTCGGAAAACCACGAACGAGCCGCATTATCTGGGTCACTATACGCGTCAGACGGTGGCCCTCGTTAACGATCTGTATGCCGATGATTTTGAAGCTTTCGGCTATCCCATGCACAATCCGGATGATTTTCCTGTTCGTCTCTGATCTCACTGAAAAGATTGCCGATGACGCTTTTCAAGAGCACCTGCCATCCCTAGTATTTTTTCAATGCCGAGCCATAACGGCGCTGAAATGGATATGGGATGGATACATTTGATTACGTGATCGTCGGGGCTGGATCGGCCGGCAGCGTGCTCGCCAACAGGCTGGGCGAGGACCCGAATGTCAGCATTTGCGTGCTTGAAGCCGGCCCCCGTGACTTTAGCCCCTTCATCCATATTCCGGCTGGATTCATCTATACGATCAAGGACCCGAAGGTTAACTGGCTGTACGGCACAGAACCGACGGAATGGACTGCAGGACGGTCCATCCCGCAGCCGCGCGGCAAGACCTTGGGCGGCTCGAGTTCGATCAACGGGCATATCTATACCCGTGGCAACCGCATGGATTACGACGGTTGGGCGCAGCGCGGCAACCACGGCTGGGGGTATGCGGATGTATTGCCCTATTTCAAACGCTCGGAACGCCGTGTGGGAGAGGGCGATGATACCTTTCGGGGCCGTGAAGGGCCGCTGACCGTCACCGATATAGACTGGTCACACCCATTGACGGATGCCTTTATCGAGGGTGTGCAGACTATAGGCATTCCCAAGGCAGCCGATTACAACGGCGCCAAACAGGAAGGGGTGACCTATTCCCAGCGAACCATCGCCGGAGGCCGCCGGATGTCGACGGCGCGTGCCTTTCTGCGCCCGGCACTGAAACGAGGTAATGTCCGGGTCATTACCGGCGCCCATGCCACACAAGTCATTCTTGACGGCAAGCGGGCGACCGGCATTGCCTATAAAAAGGGTGGCCGGAACGGCAAGTCCATGCAGGTTATGGCGCGGCGCGAGGTCATTCTGTCCGGCGGGACCATCAATTCCCCGCAGTTGCTGCAGCTTTCAGGCATCGGACCGCCGGACCTGCTGCGGTCACTTGGAATTGAGGTCAAGCATGCACTGCCGGGTGTGGGTGAAAACCTGCGTGATCATTACGCGCCACGCTTCACGGCGCGGGTCAAGAATATCTCGTCCCTGAATGAACGGACCAAGGGGCTCAAGCTGCTGAGTGAAATTGCCCGCTGGGGGATGACCCGGAAGGGAATTCTGTCGCTTAGCCCGACGTTGATCTATTGCTTCTGGCGTTCGAACCCGGACCTCGACAACAACGATGTGCAGTTCACCTTCACGCCCGCGAGCTACAAGGAAGGGGTTCAGTCAGAGCTCGATGACTTTCCCGGCATGACCATCGCTTCATGGCAGCAGCGTCCCGAAGCCAGCGGATATGTCCGTGCGATATCGTCTGACCCGTTCGAGAAACCGCTTATCAATCCCCGCTATCTTGAACACGATACCGACCGCCAGGTGCTGCTGTCGGCCATGAAACTGGCCCGCCGGATGCTGAGAACAGAACCCATGCAGCCCTATTTCGATCACTGGATCTACCCCGGTGAGGATGTTCAGTCGGATGATGAATTGCTGCATGTCGCCAAGGAGCGGGGGACGACAACCTTCCATCCCATGGGGACGTGCCGCATGGCACCCAGAAGCGATCCGACGGCGGTCGTTGATGATCAGCTTCGGGTCTATGGGCTTGAAGGTTTGCGGGTGGTTGATGCGTCGATCATGCCGATGATGCCGTCGGCAAACCTGAATGCACCGACCATCATGATCGCCGAAAAAGCCTCCGACATGATCCGCGGCAAGGAGCCGCCGGAACCGGTCATTTTGAAAGACTGAGCGGGGTCAGTATACCTTGCCTCATGTATCTCCCGGGACGCCGTAACTGGGGGCGGCGGACGGATCGAGGGCGCGGGTCACGTAATCATCCATTTGCGGTTTATACAGTTCCCAGAGCGCGGCGAGTTCCGTAATAGGACAGTCCTCAGTCCAGTCCACGCGAAGATCGACGACCGGCCACGTCACACGGTCAACGATGATCATACCTGCGGAGTGAATAGGGCCTGCCTCGCCCCCGGCCGCCAAGCCGGACCTAAGCGCATCCAGAAGGCGTTCCGCAAGATGCATGTTTGTGTTTTCCGACTCCTCGAAGGCAAGGATCATGTTTCGGGGGACGGACTTATCGGCCAGCAGATTTCCGGCGGCGGCGGCATTCCTCGTGGCGGCTTCGCCCCATACGCCGAGAATGCGGTCGCCCGAATGGATGGCGGTGTCACCGCTGCGGTCCACAATCATCACCTGGCGGTATTCCATATGCTTGGAGCTGCTGAGGAGTGTCTCGATTGTTTCCTGCACATCGGCTTCAGCCCGCAGCAGCCCAAGTGCACGGGGCCCCAGGGACGGGTCGGTGATATTCTGGGTGGCGACGGCGCCGACGCCGGATTCGGCAAAGGCACAGCGTGCTGCGACGGCAGGGCTGGATGATGTAACAGCAACCCCGAACATGCCGCTATGTCTGCAACGTGCGACTATGGAAAACGTCATCAACCGCATCCTTCGATTCCGTGAGAGACCCGCTGACAGGATCGGATATCTCCGCCCTTGTCGTAAAGCATGGAATTAATATTCTGGTATACGGCAATCAAACCGATCATCGCTTGATGAAGCTGCATGGTGCCACCTATAAACAAGGTCACACCTGCATTCTGGGGAAAAAAATGCTCAATACGCCAACCGCCATGCGCGGCATGATCACGGCGCCGCACCATCTTGCTGCCGAAGCCGGCCACCGGGTTCTCAGGGACGGGGGCAACGCCGTTGAAGCGATGGTCGCCGCAGCGTCGACCATTGCAGTTGTCTACCCGCACATGAACGCCGTCGGCGGTGATGGGTTCTGGCTGATCGCAGAGCCGGGAAAGTCGCCGATCGGCATCGATGCCGGGGGCTGGAGTGCCGGCCTCGCCACGCCGGAATATTATGCTGCCCAGGGGCTGGACACGATTCCGTCGCGGGGGCCTGGCGCTGCCTTGACGGTCGGCGGGACGATTTCCGGCTGGGCACAGGCGTTGGCGGTCGGCGGCGGGAGGCTGCCTCTCGAAAGGTTGCTGGAGGATGCCATTCATCATGCAAAGAATGGTGTTGCCGTCACCCAGGGGCAGGAAGATCTGAGTCTGGAAAAGCTGCCCGAATTAAAAGATGTTCCGGGTTTCGCGGATGTCTATCTGCCGGGCGGAAAACCGCCCAGGCGCAATGACATCATGACATTCCCGGCGTTGGGGGAGACGCTGGCACGATTGGCCAAATCCGGGCTGGGAGATTTTTACACAGGTGAAACGGCACGCGCCAATGCCGCCTATCTTGAATCCGTGGGCAGCCCCCTCCGGTTTGAAGACTTTGAGGGCTATGCGGCGAAGACGGTGACGCCGTTCCAGGTGTCCCTGAAATCCGGGACCGTCTACAACATGCCGCCGCCGACGCAGGGTGTCAGCTCGCTTATGATTCTGGCGTTGTTCGACCGCCTGGGCATTGCCGAAGCTGAAGATTTTGCGCATTTGCATGGCCTTGTCGAGGCAACCAAACAGGCCTTTCTGCTCCGGAACGCGCACCTGACCGATCATGCATTCATGACGGTCGATCCGCAAAGCTGGCTTGAAGAAAGCTTTCTCGACGACCTGGCGAGAAATATCGATATGCAGAAGGCCCTTGAATGGCCTCAGCCGACCAAGCCGGGCGATACCATCTGGATGGGCGCAATTGATGGCGAAGGACGTGCCGTCTCCTTCATTCAGAGCATTTACTGGGAATTCGGCTCGGGCGTAACGCCGCCGGAAACGGGCGTGCTTTTTCAGAACCGGGGACACGGCTTTACGCTGGATACGGCGCATCCGAATGTGCTGGCCCCGCGGAAGCGGCCTTTCCACACGCTTAATCCTGCCATGGCGCGCCTGAATGATGGCCGTCTGCTGACGTATGGGACGATGGGCGGGGAAGGCCAGCCGCAGACGCAGGCTGCTATTTACAGCCGCTATGTGATGTTTGATGAACCCTTGCAGCATGCCGTGACGGCACCGCGTTGGCTGCTTGGCCGGACATGGGGCGAAGACAGCACCAGCCTGAAAATGGAAAGCCGCTTCGATCCCGAAACCGTCAGTCAACTCAGGGCCGCCGGTCATAACGTCGATGTCGTGGAACCCTTCACCTCGATCATGGGGCACGCCGGTGCGGTTTGCCGTCATCCGGACGGATTGCTGGAGGGGGCAAGTGATCCCCGCAGCGACGGCAGCGTCTGCGGCTTTTAGGGAATCTTTATACCCCCCGGTGATACAGTTTGGTTATCGTCGATGCCCGACCTATCATCTGGCGTCGGATAAGCGACTGGGGCGAAAGGGAGAAAAAGCCCATGGGGAGGTTCTTCGCATTGATCGGTGCCGGTCTCGGAATCGTGGCCGGTATCGTCGTTCTGATTTTCGGAAGCAGTATCGGCTGGTGGATCGTCGGCGTCTGTACGCCGTTGGTGTTGCTGGGGGGGTATGACATGCTGCAGACCCGCCACACACTGTGGCGGAACTATCCGATCATTTCGCACATGCGCTGGTTGTTTGAAGGCATCCGCCCTGAAATCCGTCAGTATCTGATTGAAAGCGATGCCGATGCGTTTCCGTTCAACCGGGAACAGCGGTCGCTGGTTTATCAACGCGCCAAGAACGACCTGCAAACGATACCCTTCGGCACCCAGCAGGATGTTTACGGGCCCGGGTATTCATTCTTCAGCCATTCGATGGTGCCTGAACATGTCGACCCGAAATCCCTGCGCATCACCATCGGCGGGCCGTCCTGCAAGCACCCCTATAGCTGCTCACTTCTCAATATTTCGGCGATGAGCTTCGGGTCTCTCAGCGGCAATGCGATTTCCGCACTGAATCGGGGGGCGGCAATGGGGGGCTTCGCACACGATACAGGTGAAGGCGGCATTTCGCGCTATCACCGACAGAACGGCGGCGACATCATTTGGGAAATTGGCTCCGGGTATTTCGGCTGCCGCACGCCAGAAGGGAATTTCTGTCCGGAAACTTTCAAGGAAAAAGCCGCGGATAATCAGATTAAGATGATCGAGATTAAGCTGTCGCAGGGGGCCAAGCCCGGCCACGGCGGCATGCTGCCGGGGGCCAAGGTCACGCAGGAGATTTCCGAGGCGCGCGGCGTGCCGGTTGGCGTCGACTGTATTTCACCGGCAGCGCATTCGGCATTTTCGACCCCGCTGGGGCTTGTCGATTTTATTCAGCAACTGCGCGATCTGTCCGGCGGCAAGCCGGTCGGATTCAAGCTGTGCGTCGGGCATCGCCGGGAATTCATGGCCATGATCAAGGCCATGCTCGAGCGGGACTGTTATCCCGATTTCATCGTCGTTGATGGCAAGGAAGGTGGCACAGGGGCGGCACCGGTGGAATTTTCTAACAGCCTTGGGCTGCCGCTTCGCGACGGTCTGCATTTCGTCAACATGGCCCTGATCGGGGCCGGTATCCGTGACAGGATAAAGATTGGCGCCAGCGGCAAGATCGTGTCCGGCGCTGACATGGCACGGGCTTTTGCGCTGGGGGCAGACTGGTGCAATTCGGCCCGCGGTTTCATGTTCTCGATCGGCTGCATACAGGCGCGCGCCTGTCATACCAATCGTTGTCCGACGGGTGTCGCAACCCAGGACCAGATGCGCCAGGCTGGGCTGCATGTCGGGGACAAGGCGCGTCGCGTGGCGAATTTCCATGGCAACACGTTGCTGGGCTTCGCCGAAATGCTGGGCGCCATGGGAGTGACGAAACCCAGCGAGATCACATTGAACATGATCAATTTTCGCGAGCCGCACCTGAGCGGCACGTCCATGCTGTCCCTTGAGCCGGGGCAACTGCTGCGCGATGACTGTCCAGAAGAATACGCCATTCACTGGGAACGCGCCGTTGCGACGACGTTCAGGCGTGCCGGTTCGATCTCCCAGGCCTCCGTCGATAATGCGACCTGATCATTTTTCGGATGTCGGAATGGCGGCCCGCAGGGCGGTGCCGACGATGATCAGTTGCGGGATCGTGTAGAGAAAAGAATTAAGGGTTCTGACCATCGCTTTTGGATCATCCAGCGGCGGTGCTGGCGGGTTCATGGCTCGGGCCTCGGCGGTCACGCTGATGATCAGGGGCTGCATGGCGGCATTCAGATCGTCCATCCGTGCCTCAACCTCGCCGTGTTTCATGGCCGTCAGCAGACCTGGCACAAGTGACATCATAAAATCAGGCCAGATGGCAAGATGACGGTACAGCGTCGGGATAACCTGTGTTCCTGGGCTGGGGATAGCGGCGCATAATTCAAGGATGGCTTTGCGGACATCGTCGCGCATCTCGTCGAGTTTCAGGGGGGGCGGAAGATGTACGGTCGACGAAGGGGGCGGGGACTTCACGGCTGGCAGGGCGGACGGCGTTTTTACTTCAGCGTTCGGGTCAATCAGATCCCGGATTGCGGATATCAGGCTGAGGTTGACCGGGTTCATGCGGTTATAGGTTCCAAGCATGGCATCGATGATTTGCTGGGCGGCGGCATCTACGCCGCAGGCCTGCATTTCAGCCTGCGAGACGGGTGGGAGAATTACGGCCGGAGTCCGTGAAACGGCTTTCAATGCATGCCCGGCAATCCGGCCGCTTTCCAACGGCGGCCCCACGACCTGCCAGACCCAGTCCAGTAAGCCCGGGTAGGTGGCAAAATGGCGAAATATCAGGGCAGGCGATCCGACACCCGTCGCCGCCATGATGCGCTCATAGATTTGCCTGGTATTGCTGTCTGCATCGTTGACAGATACTTCGGGGAGAATGTCCGACATGAAATGAAAGCTCCGGCTTCTTGGTGGCCGTTCATCAAGAAGAATGCAGGCTTGCCCGTCAAGAACACCATAAAACAATATTTAATTGTAAAATTAGAAATTCAACACATAGATTAGGTTTTATATTGCATTTTATGAATATATTATGTAGAAAATGCCCGTGAATTGGGAACTGGATAGATGTTAGCCCTGCAAACTGCAAGGCCGACGAACACTGAAATCGAAATGATGACGCATGATTGACCTTGAACCCCGCGCAGCCCTCTTGATCGGCGCCCTGGCTATCGGCGTCGGGTTCGGCGTTGTTTCCAGAATCAGCGCTTTCTGTTTTCGGTCCGCGGTGCTTGAGCTTTTGGCGCGGCGTGTCGGTTTTCAGGTGCGGGCCTGGGCCGTGGCCATCGCAACCGCCGTGGCCGTGACGCAAACTCTGATTGCGTTCGAAGTGATCGATATTTCTGGGAGCATTTATCTGTCGACGAGCGTCATGTGGCTGACATTGATCGTTGGTGGCGTTCTGTTCGGGATCGGCATGATTTTGGCGCGGGGCTGCGGTGCCCGGCATATGGTTCTGCTGGCCGGTGGAAATCTGCGGTCTGCTGTCGTTATTTCCGTGCTCGGCATTGTCGCCTACATGACGCTGCGGGGTATTCTGGCTATTCCCCGCACAACACTCGAAAGCCTCGGGACAATTGATCTGGAAACGATGGGCTACGGTTCGCAATCCCTGTCCGACCTGGCGGGTGGCACGGCATATGTGCCGCTGGTGATCGCCTCCATCTTGGTTCTCGTCGCAATAACAGTGATCTTCCGTGCCGGCGAAGACCGCAATATCTGGCCGGCGTTGACGGGGCTTTTTGTCGGCCTGCTCATCACCGGTGGGTGGTACGTTTCGGGTGTGCTTGGCTATGATGAATTCGAACCTGTCCGCACTGAATCCCTGACCTTCACCGCACCGGTCGGCAATGCCATCCAGTATCTGATGACGTATACCGGCGCTACGGCGGACTTTGGCATCGTGGCCGTTGCCGGCGTTATTATCGGGGCTTTTGCCATCGCCATGGTGCGCGGTGAGTGGCTGCTGCAGGGGTTTGAAACGCCGCACCAACTGCTGCGCTATACGCTTGGCGGCGCGCTGATGGGCTTCGGCGGCATCATGGCCCTGGGATGTACCGTAGGGCAGGGGCTTTCTGGTCTGAGCACGCTGTCTGTCGGCTCCATTCTGGCAGTGGTATCGATTGTAATCGGTGCCGTTATCGGTGATTTGCTGGTGAACCGTGAATTCAGATCCCGGTCCGCCGAGGTGCAACCGGCCGAGTGACGGCGGTTTTCATATTCGCATTTTCTTAATTGTTGAGTCATACTCCCGCAAAACACATGACGTGGGAGACATTCATGCGCGTATTCATCATCTGCCTGATGACATTGATGCTGCCTGTCCGGTCGGTCGCGAGTGAGGATATAGCTGATCAGTATCCGGGCTCGCTGCTGTATTCCAAGCCGGTCGAGGTCATACCCCATGTCTGGTCGGCCATCGGGGCAACAGCGCCGCCCGGTTACGACAACAGCGGTCATAACAATAATTTGAGCTTCATTGTCACAGGCGATGGGGTGATCGTCATTAACGGTGGCGGTGCCTATCTGCTGGCCAAGGCGCTGCATGACGAGATCAGGCAGATCACCGATCAGCCGGTGAAGCTGGTGATCAATGAAAACGGGCAGGGTCACGCCATGCTCGGCAACAGCTACTGGATCAAGCAGAACGTACCAATCCTTGCCCACGTCGATGCGGCGCATGAATTCGACGACCGGGGCCGGCAGATTCTGGACAGTGCCAAGGCAAGGCTCAGGGAACGTGCGGACGGGACATCCATCCAGGGACCGACGGAAACCTTTGAGGACAAACACAGCATCGAGATGGGGGATTTCAGGATCGAGGTGCTGCATCTGGGACCCGCGCACAGCCCCGGCGATATCCAGGTCTGGCTGCCGGAACAGTCACTGGTGATTGCCGGCGATATGGCTTTTCATGAGAGGCTGTTGCCGATTTTTGAAGAAACCGACACCCGCGGCTGGGTGGAAACGTGGGAAGGCCCGTTCGAGGACCTGAAGGCAACCTATGTTATCCCGGGCCATGGGCATCCGACGAACATGGATCAGGTGCGACGCTATACCCGCGATTATCTCGTCTATCTGCGCGGCAAGATCGGTGAATTCATCGAAAATGGCGGCACGCTCGAAGAAGCTTATTACGTCGACCAATCCCCTTATCAGCATCTTGATACGTTCGAGGAACTGGCGACCCGCAACGCCGGTCAGGTCTTTGTGCAGATGGAATTCGAATAATAGGTGTCAGCCCCAGGTCTCCCTCTTGATCTGCTGCAGCCAGGCCTCGGTGTATTCGGCATCAGCCTTGCGTTCATCGACCGGGGCGCCGATAAGCGAGAAGTTGGTGCTATCGCGAACCACATGATCCCTTTCATAAACATAGGTGGCGCCCAGTCTGACGCCGTAATCCGGCGCCGCCAACGAATAGCAGTTGGCAATCCACGACGGCACGGGTACGGGGTCGCCATTCAATTCCGCGACAATGGCGTCTACGGCAACACGGGCCTGACTGGCGGCCGTCGATCCGGCCTTGGGCAAGGGATCGGCAAGGGCTGCATCTCCGATGACATAGACATCCTCGAGGAGGGTCGAGGCGAAGCTCCGGATATCGACCGGGCACCACCCGGTTTCATCCGCTGCCCCGGCATCGATGGCGATCTGACCGGCCGTCTGCGGCGGGATGACGTTCAGTACATCGGCTTTGATTTCGTCGAAGTCGGTGTAAGCGGTCAACGTCTCGGGATCGACTTCGCGCACCACACCATCTTCGGCAATGGAACGGTATTCGATAATATCCGGATAAAGCAGGTCCCAGGCTTCGGTGAAAAGGTCCTGAAACGGGAATTCGTCCTTGGCATCAAGAATAAGCAGACGTCCGCCGGGTTTGTGCGATTTGATGTAATCGGCGACCAGACACGCCCGTTCCGCCGGCGCGGGTGGGCAGCGGTACGGGGCCGGCGGCATGGTCATGAGAAACAGGCCATCATCCGGCATGGCCTGCAACTGCTGTTTGAGCAAGGTGGTCTGCGGTCCGGCCTTCCAGGCGTGTGGAACGCGCTCGATGGTATCGAGCGAAATGCCGTCAATCGCGTCGTAGGAAAAGGCGACGCCAGGCGACAGAATCAACCTGTCATATTCAATCCGGCGCCCGCTGGCCGTTGTAATGGTGTGGCGGACAGGATCGATGGCTGTTGCCGGATCCACGTCGACGGCGATCCCGGTGGCCTTCAGGTTTTCATAGCCGACTTCGATCGATGCGAGTTCGGCGTGTCCGGCGATGACGGAATTGCTGCCGGGGCACATCCAGAACTTTGGCCGGTCGATGAGCAGGGTAATGCTGGCATTGGGTATTGCGGCGCGGGCTGCTCTGGCTGCGGATGCACCGCCAAATCCGCCGCCGACGATAACGATGCGCACCTTATCCCTGGCAACAGCCCGGTCTGCGCCCGTGACCAGAGAACCTGCCGCAGTCACAAAGGCGGCGCTGCCGAGAAGCATCCTGCGGCGTGTGAACGGCGACGTAATCATGTAAAATCCAATGTCTCGGAAGTCGATGTGCAGACGGTGCACAATCTTAATGGATGAATCCGGTCGATGAACATCAAGATGATCCTATCGGGATGGCGTGGTTTCGCAATCGCGCTGCTTGTGTGTCTCGGTGCAGGTAATGCGAAGAGCGCAGAGTTGGTGATGTTCGAGAGTCTGACCTGTGAATGGTGTCAGCGCTGGCACGACGAGATCGGAGAGATATATCCACTGACGACCGAGGCTAGGTGTGCGCCGTTGCGGCGTGTCGACATTCATGAGCCGCGACCGGATGATCTTGCCAATATTTCCTCCGTCGTTTTTACACCGACTTTTGTCCTTGTGGACGGTGGTGTGGAGATTGCCCGTCTGGTCGGGTATGCTGGCGAGGATTTCTTCTGGTCTCTTTTGGCACAGAACCTTGTCAAGTTACCCAATCCCTGTCCAAACTAGGATGTTACATCCATGAATCATATTCAATGTTGATATATAATATTTTCTGAATATGATTGTGAAGGGGGAGCGGCGATCATGAAACGCATGGTTATTCATGGTTCCGGCAATAAGGGGAATGATCGCTCCTGAACGAGGCACTTTAATTGGGAGGCGATTGCCCTATGCCAAAATTAAACATATTTATTCCGGCCATTGCTGCGGTAATTCTGCTCGCAGGGGCGGCCGTCGCCGACGATCTCGTGAAGTACGAGGTTGTCGATTATGGAGTGGCGAAATCACTCACCGGTAAACCCGGTGATCCAGCGCAGGGCCAAAAGACATTCACCAACCGCAAGCTTGGCAACTGCCTGGCATGTCACCAGGTAACGGAATTATCGGCTCAGCCGTTCCATGGTGAGATCGGTCCGTCCCTGGACGGTGTCGCAGAGCGCTACAACGAAGCTCAGCTGCGCATGCAGGTAATAAATGCAAAGCTAATCAACGAAGACTCGATCATGCCGGCATTCTATCGCACCGATGGGCTCCACATGGTTTCCAAGAAATTCAAAGGTAAGCCTATTCTGACTGCAGAGCAGGTCGAGGATGTCGTCGCTTATCTGAAGACACTCAAGTAAGCCTGAAACAAGAGGAACAGACATGTCCACGAAACAAGCACTTTCAGCCATGACGCGCCGCGAGGCGCTTCTGCTGGCAGCCGGAGCGACGATCGTTGCAGCCGGTGGTGTCGTTTTGAAAAGCGGCACTGCAAATGCAGACCAGAAAATGGTCGACGAATCTGTGATGAAACTGATCGGTGACAAGAAACCGGTAGACGGCAAAATTACCCTGGAGCTGCCGCAGATTGCCGAAAACGGCAATACGGTGCCGGTAGGCTTCACGGTCGATAGCCCGATGACCGCAGACAATTACGTCAAATCGGTTCACCTGTTTGCCGACGGCAACCCGGCCCCGGATGTGGCTTCACTGCACTTCACGCCGATGAGCGGCAAAGCTTCCGCGGCAACGCGTATCCGCCTTGCCGGCACGCAGAACATCGTTGCCGTTGCGGAAATGAGCGACGGCAGCGTGTTCCGCGCGGCACAGGAAGTCAAAGTCACCATTGGCGGCTGCGGCGGCTGACACGAGCAAAAGGAGAATATCATGGCTAAGAATGTAAAACCCCGCGTTCGTGTCCCGAAGAAGGCCGCGAAAGGCGAAGTTATCGAAATCAAGACACTGATTTCACACAACATGGAATCGGGCCGCCGTAAAGGTAAGGATGGCAAGCTCATTCCGCGCAGCATCATCAACAAGATGGACGTCACGTTTAACGGCAAAACAGTGTTCACGGCTGATTGGCATCCTGCCATCTCAGCGAACCCGTACATGTCTTTCTTCGCCAAGGTCGAGGAAAGCGGCGAGTTTGCCTTCAAATGGACCGACGACGACGGATCGGTTTACGAAAAAACCGCAGCGATAACCGTCGCTTAATAGGCAAACCATCATATTGGGAGGCAAACACCTATGAGAAAGAACTGGAAACAGATCACGCTTCTTTCGGCCGCCTGTGCCGTCTGCATCAGCGTGTTCGCCACGTCCGCCGAATCGGCGGATTGGGGCCAGTATCAGGTTGGTGACACGCGAAGCGGCTACACCTACATGACCGATGAAAGCCGGGCGATGCAGGTCGACAGCTTTCAGAACCCGGGCATGATCTGGGTCGAGCAGGGCGCTGAACTGTGGGCTGAAGAAAACGGCAAGGCCGGCAAATCGTGCGCAAGTTGCCACGGTGAAGGCGCGGAAAGCATGAAGGGCGTCGCGGCCAGTTATCCTGTCTATGACAAGGAAGCCGGTAAACTTCAGAGTGTTGAAACGCAGATCATTCACTGTCTTGAAAAGCGTATGGAAGCCGAGCCGTACAAATGGGAATCGACCGAAATGCTGTCGATGACCGCATTCGTGAACAATCAGTCGCTCGGCATGCCGGTCAACGTGAAAATCGATGGCGATGCCGCTCCTTGGTACGAGAAGGGTAAGGCGTTCTATTATGAACGCCGTGGCCAGCTCGACATGGCCTGCAAGCACTGCCACGAGGACAACCCCGGCGGCATCATCCGTGCCAATACCCTGTCGCAGGGGCAGATTAACGGATTCCCGACCTACCGATTGAAATGGCAGAAGGTCGGTTCGGTGCATCGCCGGTTCCGTGGCTGTAATTCACAGGTCCGGGCCGACAATTTCCCGTATGGCGCCGACGAGTATCTTGCCCTCGAACTCTACGTGAAAGCACGTGGTATGGGGCTGCCGATAGAAGCGCCGGCAGTGCGAAACTGATTTAGCCTCAGCCTGATCGGAGGGGCGGTGTCGTCCCTCCGATCTTTCTTTTTTAGTCAATTATCAGTACAGAGGGTCTGCGCCGTGATATCTCGTCGCGAATTCTTCCATCTTGCCGCTGCGACGGCCGCCATTGCCGGAACCACGGTTCCGTTCGGCCGCACCATGGCGCAACAGCAAATCGATCAGGCCAGCCTTCTGGGTTTTGAATCGCTGGGCCAGGTAACGCTTCTGCATTTCACGGATATGCACGCGCAACTGACCCCGGTCTATTTCCGCGAACCGTCGGTCAATATCGGTGTCGGCGAGGTGGCGGGGCTGCCGCCGCACATCACCGGCAAGGACTTCCTCTCTCACTACGGGATCAAGCCGGGAACACCGGAGGCCTATGCGCTATCCAGCCAGGACTTCACGGCGCTGGCCAAGGAATACGGGCGGGTCGGCGGCATCGACCGCATGGCGACGCTGGTCAAGGCAATCCGTGCCGAGCGGCCGAACAACACCCTGTTCCTCGACGGCGGTGATACCTGGCAGGGATCCTATACCTCGTTAGAAACCCAGGGCGAAGACATGGTCCAGGTACAGAATGCGCTGGGGCTCGACGCCATGACGGCGCACTGGGAATTCACCTACGGGCAGGACCGGGTCAACGAACTGAAGGATATGCTCGCGTTTCCGTTTCTTGCCGGAAACGTCACCGATACGGAATGGAAAGAGCCGGTCTTTGAGTCGACCGCCTATTTCGATCGCGGCGGCGTCAAGGTTGCGGTGATCGGGCAGGCCTTCCCCTATACCCCGGTTGCCAATCCGCGCTATCTGATACCCGAATGGTCGTTCGGCATCAACGAAACGACGGTGCAGAAGCACGTCGACAAGGCCCATGCCGAAGGCGCCGGGCTGGTGGTGCTGCTGTCGCACAACGGGTTTGATGTCGACCGCAAACTGGCAAGCCGGGTCAGCGGCATTGATGTCATATTGACCGGGCACACCCATGATGCCCTGCCGAAGGTGGAAATCGTCAACGGCACGATCCTCGTTGCGTCCGGCAGCCACGGCAAGTTCCTGTCGCGGCTTGACCTTGATGTGCAGGGGGGCAAGGTGAATTCTTACCGCTTCAAGCTGATCCCGGTGTTCTCGGACGTCATTACGCCGGACCCGGAAATGGCGGCGCTGGTTGAAAAAATACGAGCCCCGCACAAGGCCGAACTTGAAAGGGTTCTCGGCGTTGCGGACACGACGCTATACCGCCGCGGCAATTTCAACGGCACCTTTGACGACCTGATCTGTCAGGCCCTTCTGGAAGAACGGGATGCCGAAATCGCCCTGTCGCCGGGCTTCCGATGGGGTTCAAGTCTGCTGCCGGGTGACGAGATCACGGTAGAGCATGTGCACCACCATACCTCGATCACATATCCGAACGTGTACCGGACGGAAATGAAGGGGTCCTTCATCAAGGATATTCTCGAGGACGTGGCCGATAACCTGTTCAATACGGACCCGTATTATCAGCAGGGCGGGGACATGGTCCGTGTCGGCGGCATGAGCTACACCATCGATGTCGACAAGGAAATCGGCCAGCGGATTTCCAACATGACGACAAACAAGGACGGCAAACCGATTGATCCGAACCGGAACTACGTTGTTTCCGGATGGGCGTCGGTCAACGAAGGGACAGAGGGACCGCCGGCCTATGATCTCGTCGCCGGCTATATCGCCAAAAAGAAGAACATCACCATCCCGGAAAACCAGACCGTAACGGTCCGGCGCTCCTGACCCCGGAGCCCACCTGATGCACATCGTCGAATGGATGCACCATGGCAGGATTTGATATCGGATTTGCCGGTGCGTTCATCGCCGGATTGCTGAGTTTCCTCTCGCCATGTGTCCTCCCGCTGGTGCCGCCGTACCTGTGCTTTATCGGCGGCGTCAGCCTGTCGCAGATGACCGGAGAGGACGGGCCGCCACCCGGTGCCAACAAGCGCGTTTTCATGGCAGCCCTGTTCTTCGTCATCGGGTTTTCACTGGTCTTTATCCTGTTCGGCGCAACCGCATCGTTCCTCGGCCAGTTGCTGGCCGACAACATGCTCTGGATCAGCCGGTTTGCAGGCGTGCTGATTATCATCATGGGCGTACACTTTCTGGGCATCGTGAAAATCCCGCTGTTGTACCGCGAAGCCCGTTTTCAGGGCCCCGCGAAGCCGGTCGGCCTGATTGGTGCTTTTCTGATGGGGCTGGCGTTTGCATTCGGGTGGACACCCTGTGTCGGCCCGGTTCTGGCAGCGATCCTGATGATGGCAGGCAGCGAGGATTCCATAACCCACGGCACACTTCTGCTGGCCAGCTATGCGGCAGGTATCGGCATCCCGTTCCTGATCGCGGCGCTCGGGATCGGGCCGTTTCTGCGGATCATGCCGGGTGTCCGCAAACACATGGGTACGGTGGAAAAAGTGATCGGCGTGTTTCTGATTCTGACCGGTGTGCTGTTCCTGACTGGCAGTATCGCCGATGTCGCGTACTGGCTGCTCGAAACCTTCCCGGCGCTGGGCAAGGTCGGCTGAGGTCGGCCTATGCTTCGAGACGAGCGCGATGCACTTTCCTCAGCATGAGGTTTTCAAACGCGCCTCATCCTGAGGAACGGCGAAGCCATGTCTCGAATCATGGGGGTGAGATTAGCCGCCGAAGCGGAAATAGATGATCCGGTCGAATGAGCGCAGTTCGCGAAGCACGTTGATGACCCGGCCCGGGTCCTTGCTGTCGACGGCGGGATACATGGACTGGATCGATTCCAGCGTGCCGTCGAACAGGCGTACGAATTCCTGATCGCCGGTATACGTTTCAGGCGCCATCTTCCGGCATTCCGTCAGCAGTGTCTCGTAGGTTCTGCTCTCCTGCGTGATCTGCTCGCGCACACCGGTTTTGCTGAGATCAGGCATTTCGTGCCGGTGTTTGAAAAGCGGCTCGACGGCGCGATTGAGTTCCGTAATGCAGTCCGCATAAAGCCGGACCCCGTTTCGTGTGCGCAGCGTGTAGATCATGTCCCGGACCGGCAGGAGCGTTTCGGCGGCCGCTTTGCTGTCGCCATCCTCTGCCTGGGCAAGGGCCTTTGTTAGTTTTGCTTCAATGTCGGTCAGCGTGGCGGCGAATCCCTTATCATTCGCATAGGGTGCCGGGGGCGTGTCTGCGTAGGTGGCCAGGATACCGCGCCATGCTTCCAGTGCCGTCGCGATTTCCAGAGACGCAAGCCCGGGGTTGCCGGTGCGGAGGTAGCTTGTTCCCGCCCGATAGCCGCCATAGGCTTCACGGACGCCGGCGTTAAAATCCTGTATCACATCCGCCCATGCCACCGGTGCGGCGAACAAGGCCAATAGAGTGAAATAATAAATTCGGCGCATTATGTATGTTTCCTGCAGCGTTTCGTATTTGCCGTCTTGGCGCGCGGCATGACACGGGATAGACTACACATTCAATTATAGGAATACGTTTGGGGCAACCATGCAAGACTTTAACCTGTCACGCCGTCGTTTCAACCAACTCGGGCTTGGGCTGGGCCTGGCTGCCGCTTCCGCCGGGGCGCTGTCCATGTTGCCTGGTGACGCTGCAGCCCAGGAGCTCAAGTACAGTGACGACGGGCTGATCATACAGCCATGGTTTCTGGAGTCGTTCCTGATCCTCGACGAGGACCTTGCCGAAGCATCCGCGAACGGCAAACGCTTCGCCATTTTCTGGGAGTTGAAGGGCTGCCCGTATTGCAAGGAAACACATCGGGTCAATCTGGCGAAACCGGATATCCTCGATTACGTCAAAACCAATTTCACGATCCTGCAGTTGAATATCATCGGCTCGCGAATGGTCACGGATTTTGATGGCGAGGAACTGTCCGAGAAGGATTTGGCTCGGAAATGGCAAGTCCGTTTCACACCGACGATCCAGTTCTTCACCGATGACGTTGACGCCGTCAGGGGCAAAAACGGTCATGACAACGAAGTCGCACGTATTCCCGGATACTTCAAACCGGCGCACTTCCTAGCAATGTTCAAATACGTCGAAGCAAAAGCTTATACCCGCCAGAAATTCCACGAGTTCGTTCGCGCCCAGTCCGCCGGCTGATCCATCAGCAATCGGGATTGGATCGCTTTCGGGGTTTGTTCCCGAAAAGGCGCTTCGGCGCTGGACAACATATTCACATTTTATATAATAAAAATAATGAATATAAATGCACCGTTGCCTATGCATGCGGGAGGGGCTTTGACATGACGAAAAAACCATCCGGGACAACACCTACCAATCAGTTGGCTCTGCCCAGGCGGCAGTTCCTGCAGGCCGGGCTGGCCGGTTCAGCGCTGGCGGCGACAGGGGCGCTGGGGGCTGCCCCAGTTGCCAGGGCCGATGGTCTTGGTATCCCGGACTGGAGCCGGCAACTTGGCGCGACGGTCGATGACGCGCCCTACGGCAAGCCGTCCGATTTTGAGTCCGGTGTTATCCGCCGCAGTGTCGAGTGGTTGACCGCAACGCGGGAGTCGTCCATCAACTTTACGCCGCTGTATGCCCTTGAAGGAATTATCACGCCGAACGGTATCTGTTTTGAACGACATCATGCAGGCGCTGCCGAAGTTGATCCCGAGCAGCACCACCTGATGATCCATGGCATGGTCGACCGGCCCTTGTTATTCAGCATGGAAGATCTGTTGCGCCTGCCGCGCGTCTCGACGTTTTATTTTCTGGAATGTGCCGCCAATGGCGGTATGGAGTGGCGCAACGCACAATTGAACGGCGTGCAGTTTACCCACGGCATGATCCACTGCGTGCAATACACCGGGGTGTCGCTGAAACTGCTTCTGGAGGAAGCCGGTGTGAAACCGAAGGCCAAATGGTTGATGGTCGAAGGTGGCGACAGTGCCGGTATGAACCGCTCGATCCCCATGGATAAGGCGCTGGACGACTGCATGGTCGCGTTTGCCATGAACGGTGAGCGGCTGCGTGTTGAACAGGGCTATCCCCTGCGCCTCGTCGTGCCCGGTTTCGAGGGGAATATGTGGGTCAAATGGCTGCGCCGGATCGAAGTCGGCGATGAGTCCTGGCAAGCCCGCGAGGAAACGTCGAAGTACACCGATCTGATGCCGGACGGGCGGGCCCGCCGTTTTACGTGGGAGATGGACTGCAAGTCCGTGATCACCAGTCCGTGCCCGGAAAATCCGCTGCTCGCCAAGGGGCCGAACGTGATTTCAGGAATCGCATGGTCAGGGCGCGGGACGGTCAAGCGCGTCGACGTCTCGCTCGACGGGGGCAAGAACTGGACCGAGGCCCGGATCGAAGGTCCGGTCATGCCGAAATGCCTGACCCGGTTCTATCTGGATGGATGGGAATGGAATGGTGACCCGGTCTATATGCAAAGCCGCGCCATTGATGAAACCGGTTATGTGCAGCCGCAGATGACCGAGCTGCAGAAAGTCCGTGGCGTCAATTCCATCTATCACAACAACGCAATTCAGACATGGCACATCACCAAGACCGGGGAGGTGGAGAATGTCCGTCTTGCTTAAGGGGATCAGCGCCGCGCTGGTTATGGGCGTTGTCTTGACGGGTTCTGTGACGGCGGCGGAACGTGCGTACGAGGGAATCGGCCGGACGCCGACGCCCGAAGAGATCAAGAGCTGGGACATCGATGTGCGTCCGGACGGGCAGGGGGCGCCTGCCGGTCATGGTACGGCACCGGAAGGTGAGCGTGTCTATCTTGTGAAGTGTGCATCCTGCCATGGGGAATTCGGTGAAGGCGGCGGCCGTTATCCGGTCCTGATCGGCGGGCATGAAACACTGAAGGACATGCGGCCTGAAAAGACCATCGGCAGCTACTGGCCCTATGCGTCGACGGTCTTCGACTACGTCAAGCGCGCCATGCCGTTCGGGGATGCGCAAAGCCTAACGGACGACGAAGTTTACGCACTGACGGCATATCTGCTGTTCATGAACGATGTCATAAATGAAGACTTCGAAGTCACACAGGACACCATCGGCACGATTAAAATGCCGAACGAGGCCAATTTCTTCATGGATCCGCGGCCTGATGCTCAGCCCGGCGGGCCGCCCTGCATGCAGGACTGCAAAGACGAGATTAAGGTCGTCGGCCGTGCCCGGGTTCTTGACGTGACACCGGAAACCGGGGGCGATGACAAACCGGATATGGGTGAAGGCTCAGCCCAAGCCCAAGCCCAGGCCAGTCCGGCTGAAGTTGCCGCCGTGCCGGCTGGTGATCCGGCAGCAGGGCGATCCGTTTTCAACAAATGCAAGGCGTGCCATGTCGTTGATAGTCCCAAAAACCGTGTCGGGCCGAGCCTGCATGGTGTGTTCGGACGAACAGCGGCTGATATGGAAGGTTTCAAGTATTCCGCAGACATGAAAGCCGTCGGCGCGACGGGGCTGGTCTGGGATGAAGAAAACATGGCGGCCTTCATCGCCGATCCGAAAGGCTATCTTGGCAGTGTCATCGGCAAGAAAAAGGCCAGTACCCGCATGGCGTTCGGCGGCATCCGCAAGGAAGAAGACGTGCGCGATCTGATTGCCTACCTGAAGCAGGAAACAACCAAGAAATTATCTGAAGATTGAGGTTAGGCTGCGGCGCTTTTACGTGCTGCAGCCATTTTTTCGCGTGCGGCTTTGGCTTCGGCCGAGCAGAACAGGTTATACATCAGTTCGAGAATTTTTCCGACCTCGTCGCTGGCCAGCGAATAGTAGATGGTTTTGCCGTCGCGCCGGGTTTGCACCAGTTCATCGCTGCGCAGACGTGCCAACTGCTGAGAGAGGGTCGGCTGGCGCAGGCCAAGTGCCGTTTCGAGCTCGGAAACGGACATTTCACCTTCGCCGAGGTGGCAGAGGATCAGCAGCCTGTTCTCGTTGCCCAGTGATTTCAGGAAGTCCGCAGCCTGCGAAGCGCCTGCGAGCATAGCTTCATCTACCATTTATCATATCCCTTGCCGGGTCCAAGCCCGGAACGTGCGAATCAATTGTTGCATCGCACTATAATGCACTATCGGTTCTATTTCCACTCATATTCACGGGCGGTGATATGAGGGGGTGTAAAACCCCTGTTACTACAAAATATTTTTGTTTTAAAAGATTATGTCCTCATAGGAATAACTCTAGGGATTACACATTTATACCATTGCTTGAAATTCATAATAGGAGCAGTGTCTCAGACAAGGAGAAACATCATGAGCAAAATTCTGAGACAGATTGCCGACCAACGCCATGTCCGCGCCGAATTGCTGTTCGCAGAACCGGGTGGTGAAGCACCAACCGTCGTTATCCCCAAGGATGATCAGGGGACGACCCGCCGGGGCGGTCTGGATCTTCGGGAAGTCCTGATTGCCAGCGGGCGGGATGCAGCCCCCGGGTTTTCCATCGACAAGGAAGGGTTTGCGTTCATCACCGGTGCGAGTGCCGTCGATGATTTTGAGGACGACCTGCAAGTCGAAGGTGTGTATTACCCTGAAATCAGGAAAATCGTTGCCGAAGCGACCGGCGCGTCGGAAGTCGAGATATTCGATCACACCATTCGTGTGACAGACCCGACAACAAGCTACCGGCGCCCCGCCAGTCATGCCCACAATGACTATACCGAGGAGTCCGGTCCCAAACGGCTCCGTGACATGATCGGTGAAGCGCGTGCCGATGAATGGCTGAAAGACAGGATCGTGCAGGTCAATGTCTGGCGGCCGATTGCCGAACCTGTGATGAGAATGCCGCTGGCGTTGCTCGACGCATCCAGTATGGAGCCATCCGATCTTGTGGAAACGCGGATTATCAATGAGCGTCAGGCCGGCCGTGTCGGTCAGATTTACAGTGTTCTGCACCGTGACGGACAGCGCTGGTTCTATTTCCCGGAAATGACGATGGACGAGGCCGTTCTGATCAAGGGATACGACAGCCTGAAGGATGGGCGTGCCCGCTTCACGCCGCATTCGGCCTTCGAGGTGCCGGGGACGCCGGATACCGCGCCGCCCAGGCGTTCGATCGAAGTCAGGACGTTCGCTCGCGTAGCGGCCTGATCACAGGAACACGTTCAGGGTGTTTCCTCGTAACATCCGCGGATCGCAAAGCCCATCAGCCGCAATAGTTCCGGGTAAAGACCGGGACCCGGCAGCAGGCTGGCCCCAAGCGGGTCGATGACGCCGGGCTGGGCCTTGCTGCCTTCCGTCAACAGGGTGACGAAAGTCGACGGGTACTGGGGTTCGGCAAAGACGCAACGGGCATTCAGTTCGGCTATGAGTTTCTTAACTTCACTGATCCGCCCTGGCGTCGGTTTATGCTCAGGCGTAACCGTAAGGGCGATGAAATCCTGTAAGCCGAAATGTTCCGTAAAGTGGTCATAAGCTTCGTGCAGGACCACAATTGTTTCGCCTTGCATGGGGGACACAAGCCGACGAACCTCCGCCTCTATATCGATCAGTTCTTCGATGGAGCGGTCGCGGTTTTCGGCGATGCGCTTGGCCTCGGCGGGGATCATTTCAGTCATCACATCGGCGATATGTTCCAGCATCTCAACGGCATAGATCGGCGACAGCCAGACGTGCGGATCTTCGTCGCCGTGTTCATGCCCATGGCTGCCGGTCTTGTTTTTATCGTGATCATGTTCTTGCTTGTCATGGGTTCCGTGCTGATGGTTATCGTCATGACCACTTTCATCCTGATGATCATGCATCAGCGCCACGACCTTTGCCTTGGACGAAAGCGTTTCGAGCGGTTTGACGAGAAATGTTTCAAGGTCTGGTCCGATCCAGAACACGGCATCGGCATGGGCCAGGGCCTGAGCGTCCGATGGCCGCATGGCATGGCCGTGCGGTGAGCTTGCTCCCCTGACGATCAGATAAGGTTCGGCAATGCCGTCCAGGATCATGGATACAAGGGAATGCACCGGCTTGATCGAGGTGACGACGCGCACCGTTTCGGCATTGGCGGTAGTACACGACAAGGCAAGCAGCAGGGACATTGCCCCGGCTTTCAGGTAACGGTGCATGGTATATCGACTTTCTTTTGGTGTTGTTTCTTCGTGATGAATTTTGTAATGATATAACATTATGAATTTTGCCCGTCAATCCGAACTCTCGACCACAAAGCAGCTGATTTCGGCAACAGGGGTTGGCGTGCGCCGAGGTGACCGCTGGCTGATTGAAAATGTTGATCTGAAAGTTCATGCCGGCGAGATCGTCACTTTGATCGGTCCGAACGGCAGCGGTAAAAGTACGACAGTTCGCGCGTTGCTCGGTCTGATCGCACATGATGCCGGCACGATCGCGCGGTCGGCAGGCTTAAAGATCGGTTACGTCCCGCAAAAGCTATCCATAGACCGGACAATGCCGCTCAAGGTGCGCCGTTTCATGACCCTGACAGGGCGGTACGATGCAGCGGCAATTGATGCGGCACTTGATGAGGTCGGTCTGTCGGGGTTCTCGAACCGGGAAGTGCAGGTCTTGTCCGGTGGCGAGTTCCAGCGCCTGCTGCTGGCCCGCGCAATTTTGTCGCGGCCGGATTTGCTGGTGCTGGATGAACCGGTGCAGGGCGTCGACGCGACGGGTGAAATCGCTCTCTATGAGCTGATCGCGGAACTTCGCAATCGTCATGATTGCGGTATCTTGCTGATATCTCATGATCTGCACATCGTCATGGCGGCCACGGATACGGTGCTGTGTCTGAACGGCCATGTCTGCTGTTCGGGAACGCCGCAGAGCGTTGCCGAGAGTCCCGAGTACAAAACATTATTCGGCGCACGCGCGGCCGAGGCGCTGGCCATATATCATCACCATCACGACCACCGGCACCTGCCGGACGGCCGTGTCGTCCATGCTGACGGGGCGGATGATCATTCCGCCTGCACGCATCCGGAGCACCAGCATGATCATGGATGAGTTTCTTGTGCGTGCCCTGATCGCCGGTGTTGGCGTTGCCCTGATCGCCGGTCCGTTGGGCTGTTTCATCATCTGGCGGCGGATGGCGTATTTCGGCGATACCATGGCGCATTCGGCACTGCTGGGTGTGGCGCTGGCGGTGCTGCTGGATGTGTCGATCATCGGGTCTGTTTTCCTGGTCGCCGCGCTCGGCGCCATGGGGCTGATCGTCCTGCAACGCCGGGCTTCGCTGTCCAGTGATGCCCTGCTGGGGATACTGTCGCATTCGACGCTGGCCCTCGGCATTGTTATCGTTGCCATGATGACGTGGCTTCGCATTGATCTGATGGCGTATCTGTTCGGTGACATTCTTGCCGTTTCCTGGGGGGATATCATCGTGGTCTACGGCGGCGGTGCCGTTGTTCTGGCTATTCTGGTCTGGATTTGGCGGCCGCTGCTCGCCGGGACCATCAGCGCGGAACTGGCATCCGCCGAAGGCCTGCATCCTGAACGGGCGCGTATTATATTCATGCTGCTGATGGCAGCAGTTATTGCCATGGCCATGAAAGTGGTCGGGATCCTTCTGATCACCTCCCTGCTGATCATACCGGCAGCGACCGCCCGGCGTTTCTCGTCGGGACCCGAAATGATGGCCGGACTCGCAGCCCTTATTGGCAGCGGTGCCGTCATCGCGGGCCTTGGCGGATCGCTGGTACTGGATACACCGTCCGGACCGAGTATCGTTGTCGCAGCCGCAATACTGTTTCTGGGAAGTCTGCTGCCCGGGCAGTTGCGTCGAAGCATCTCAGCCGGAGCGAGGACACAATGACGGGTCGATCGCCGGAACTCACAAAGAACCAGAAAGCAGTTCTTGAAGCCCTGGAGCATACATCAAAAGCCATGACGGCTTATGACATCCTTGATGTTGTGAGGGTTCAGGGGATACGGGCTCCGGTGCAGGTCTATAGGGCGCTGGAGGTGCTGATTGAGCGCACGCTCGTGCATCGTATTGAAAGCATGAACGCGTTTATCGCCTGTGCGCAAGAACATGCGGCCGGGGCCGGGCACGATCATGATCACACGGCGACTATAGCTTTTGCGATCTGTGACGATTGCGGCTCGGTCTCGGAAATACCGGCGCCGAAGGCTAGCCGCACACTTGGTGCGCTGGCCGGCGATCAGGGTTTCGTTACCGAGCGCACGGTGGTCGAACTGCGCGGTCACTGCGGACCGTGCCGGGAGTCCGTGCAAGACACTCCCAAGGCAGACGCCGGATGATGCGGTATCTGTTTTTCGTCGCTGCTGTTCTTTTCTCGCTCACCATCTCCGGTCCGGCAAAAGCGCACCCGCATGTCTGGGCGGATATCAGGGTACAAGTGGAATTCAATGACGAGGGGCTGGTCACCGGCCTCCGTCAGACCTGGCTATTCGATGACTTCTATTCCGCATTCGTGATCGGCGGCGGTGTCGGTCAGGCGGCACTTGATGCAGTGCTTGCGGAGAATATGTCGAGTCTCCGCGAGTACGATTACTTCACCCGTATTCTGAGCGGTCAAGCCAGGATCGAGAATGCTAAAGCGGAAGATGCATCAAGCCGTGTCGTCGACAAGCGCCTTGAAATGACGTTTCGGCTGATCTTGCCGGAACCGCTGTCGGTTGCTGACCTGCCGATGCGCTATGCCGTATATGATCCATCATACTACATCGAAATGGTTCATGCCGAAGCCCCGGATGCGGTTGCGCTGGTCAATGCGCCCGGAAACTGTAACTTGGAACTGAAGCAGCCCACGCCGGACGCCGAACAGGTCGTCCTGGCGGCGTCTCTTGATCAGACGCAAAAGGGCCCGGCGGAACTCGGACAGTATTTTGCCGAAGAAGTTGCCGTGAAATGCGGCTGAGCTTCGGGACAATCGTCCTGTTGATTTTGTTGGGGTTGCCGAGCGGGCATACCCTCGCAGATCCACAGGGAGCGCTGTCCCCACCAGCAGAGACCACAGGGCCGGCTGTGCAGAATGACGTCGGTTTTACGGACCGGGTTGTGGTCTGGGTTTTTACGCAACAGCGGAAATTTCATCGTGAACTGACCAGCCGGCTTCGGGGGATGGCCGAAGACGGGCGTAACTGGACACTCGTCTGGCCACTGATCGCAGCAAGTTTTCTCTATGGGATTTTTCATGCCGCCGGCCCCGGACATGGCAAGGCCGTGGTCAGCGGGTATCTGCTGTCACATCGCCAAACCGTGCATCGTGGCATTGCCATTGCGGTCGCCGGAGCATTCCTGCAGGGCATTGTTGCCGTCGTAATTGTTTATGGCATCGTTAAGTTGGCCGGACTTTTGCCCCGTAATGCGCAGACTGCATTGTTATGGAGCGAGCGGGCCAGCTATTTGCTCGTTATCGCGCTTGGCGGGTATCTCCTGTTGCGGGCCGTGCGCAATATTTTCCGTCGCAATAAGGGGGCTGGGAACCATCATCATGGTCATTCACATGTCGGGGATGACTGCGGGCATACCCATATCCCGACACCTGATCAGCTATCATCCGTCACTGATTACAAATCTGCTCTGGCCATTGTGCTGTCCGTGGGGGCGCGACCCTGTACCGGGGCCGTCATCGTTCTTGTCTTCGCTAATGTCGTGTCTTTGCAGTGGGCCGGCGTCGGGGCCGTTCTTGCCATGTCCGCCGGGACGGCCATGACCGTTTCAGCGTTTGCGGCGTTTTCGGTCACGGCCAGGCATTTGCTGTCGAAGCTGTCCTGGCTCGAAGCCGGGCAGGCCGCCTGGGCAGGGCACCTCGTTGCGGCACTCGGGGGTGCCGTCATCCTGGCGTTGGGCGTCTCGCTTCTAAGTGCTGCACTAGCCACATCGCACCCGATGATGGGCTTATAGGAAAATGCCATTATCCCATTAAATGAGACATATAATCTCATAAATTGTTGATTTCTGATTCATTTTTGCTATGCTCTATACTGGTTCTGGCACCATAAAGCATACCCAGAGTATACGTGAGGAAACGTCATGAGCACCCAAGCTGCCGCCCAAACATCCGAACAAAAACCTGAAAAAGAAATCATCCGCGGTCTCGTCGCCAAGGCGCGCGCTGCCATGGCGCAATTCGCCAATGCCGACCAGACCCGCGTCGATGAAGCCGTTACCGCGCTGGCATGGTCGATTTATGAACCCGGCCGCGCACGCGAACTTGCAGAGCTTGCGGTTGAGGACACCGGCCTTGGTAATGTTGAAAGCAAGATTATCAAAAACACCCGTAAAACCTTCGGCTGCCTGCGTGATCTGTCACGGGTCAAATCGGTCGGCATCATCGAGGAAATTCCCGAAAAGGGTCTCGTCAAATACGCCAAACCCGTGGGGGTCGTCGCTGCGGTAACGCCGTCGACCAACCCGGCGGCAACGCCGGTCAACAAGGCCATGTTTGCGATCAAAGGCCGCAATGCCGTTATCATTGCGCCGTCGCCGGCCGGTCTTGGGACCACCACCAAAACCGTCAACTACATGCGTGCCGAATTGGAAAAGATCGGCCTGCCAGCCGATCTGGTGCAGGTTCTGCCGGCGCCGGTGAACAAGGAACTGACGCAGCAGTTGATGAACCAATCTGACCTGGTGATCGTGACCGGCTCGCAGAACAACGTGAAACGCGCCTATTCTTCCGGCACACCGGCGATTGGTGTCGGCGCCGGGAACGTGCCGGTAATCATCGATGAGACGGCCGATTTCGATGATGCGGCGGAAAAAATCACCATGTCGAAGATCTTCGACAACTCCACCTCGTGCTCGTCGGAGAATAGCCTGATCATCCTCGACAGTGTTTACGACGAGGCGATGGATGCACTCAAGCGGGCCGGGGGGTATCTCTGCTCGACGGAAGAAAAAGACAAGGTTGAGGAAAATCTCTGGGTCGATGGACACCTCAACCGTCACGTCATCGCCAAGGATGCAGATGTGCTGGCCGATGTGTTCGGCCTTGGCGAAGGTGCCAAGGGTAACAAGTTCTTCATGGTCGAAGAAGGCTCCGCAAACGCCGACAGCCCGTTCATCGATGAAAAGCTGTCGTTGGTGCTGACCGTCTACCGGGCCAAGGACATGGATGACGTGATCCGTCAGTTGAACACCATCCTTGATGTGTGCGGCAAGGGACATTCCATCGGTATCCACACCAATGTGCCGGAACATGCCACGCGCCTGGCCGAGGAAATCGACGTGGTCCGTGTGCTGGTCAATCAGGCACACACCTTCGGCAACGGCGGCGGCTTCAACAACGGCCTCAACTTCACGCTCAGCATGGGCGGCGGGACCTGGGCCGGGAATTCGATCTCCGACAATCTGAATTATACCCACTTCATCAACATCACCCATCTGGTGAAAACGATCCCCGAGGACAAGCCGTCCGAAGATGAGCTGTTCGGGGGCTACTGGGAAAAATTCGGGAAGTGACGCCTTTGCGTCACCCCGGCGCAGGCCGGGGGCCAGAACGGCGAGCTACTCTCTCGAGGGTGTCTCGCCCTCTCTGGATTCCGGCCTTCGCCGGAATGACATGAAGTCATAGCAAACGAAGACCAAGGGAAACATCCAAATGAATTTCGAGGAATACGCGGCCAAGCCGCTTCTGGCGGCAAGCGGTATCAAGGTGCCGCAAAGCGTGCTGGTCTATCATCCCGATGCGGCGGCGGAAGCGGCTGATCGGCTTGGGGGCTGTGTCGTCAAGGCGCAGGTGCCGACGGGCAAGCGTGGCAAGGCGGGGGGCATCAAGCTCGCTTACACCCCAGAAGAAGCGAGGGCCCATGCGAAGTCGATACTTGGCATGACCATCGGCTTTCACACCGTCGAGAAAGTGCTGATCGAGGAAAAATCCGATATCAAACGCGAATTCTACGCGGCTGTTCTGAATGACCCGGTATCCAAGGGTCCGATGGTGATGTTTTCCACCGAAGGCGGTATGGACATTGAGGAAATCGCCGTTGAGACGCCGGAAAAACTGAAATCCCATGCGGTCGATATCCGCAAAGGGTTCAGCCTCGATGATGCGACCGCACTGATTGCCGGACTTGATCTGTCCGGGGCAGAATCGGATGTCGCCGATACCCTGGTCAAACTCTATGACGCCTACATGGTCAATGATGCCGAGCTGCTGGAAATAAATCCGTTGATCGTGACCGGTTCGGGTGGGGTCGTGGCGCTGGACTGCAAGTTCACGCTCGATGACAGCGCCATCAAGCGCCAGGAAGAACTGGCCACGAAGGGGGCGCCGGACAAACTGACCGAGCTTGAAGCCCGTGGTGAAAGCGCCGGGATCAAATACATCGAACTGGATGGTGATGTCTGCGTGCTGGCCAACGGCGCCGGGCTGACGATGACGACGATGGATGTCGTCCGCCACCACGGCGGTGCGCCCGCCAACTTCTGCGAAATCGGCGGTGAAGCCTATACCAAGGCGAAGTTCGCGCTCGAGATGGTGCTGGCAAAGCCCGGTATCAAAAGCCTGGTCGTCAACTTCTGTGGTGCCTTTGCGCGTTGCGATGTGATGATGGAAGGGCTTTTGGGCGCATGGGAAGAAATGCAGCCGGATATCCCGGTGTTTTTTTCCATTGCCGGGACCGGGGACGAGGAAGCGATCCGGATGCTCAAGGACAAGCTCGGGATGGACCCGCTCCCCAACATGAGCGAGGCCTGCAAGGCCGCAGTCGACGCCGCGAAGGGGAGTGCCTGAGATGATTATTCCACGCAAGGAAACACGCATTCTCGTTCAGGGGATCACCGGTAAACAGGGGACGTTCTGGACCGAACGGATGCAGGAATACGGTGCCAATGTTGTCGGTGGCGTGAACCCGAAAAAGGCCGGGAGCGAACACTGCGGTGTGCCGGTGCATGCCTCTGCCGTCGACGCCCAGAAAGACGGGGGTTTCGATGCCTCGTTGCTGTTTATCCCGCCGTTGGGTGTGAAGGCGGCGGCGTTGGATGCGATCGAGGCCAGGGCCAAGATGATCCTCTGCCTGACCGAGCATGTCCCTGTCCATGACGTCATGTATGTGATGGCAGCGGCCAGGGAAGCCGGTACGCAGATCGTCGGGCCGAATACCGCCGGTGGCGTCACCGTCGGTGAAACCTTCATGGGGTTCATGCCGGCCTTTAATCAGCGCATCTTCAAAAAAGGAACGGTGGGTGTTCTGTCACGATCCGGCTCACTTGGGACGCTGATGTGCCAGAACATCGTCAGCGCCGGTTTCGGACAGACGGCATTCGTCGGAATCGGCGGTGATCCGGTCATCGGGACGACAACCCGCAATGCCCTTGAAGCCCTGGATCAGTTTCCGGGGACGGAAGCTGTGGTCATGGTCGGTGAAATCGGCGGTGCGATGGAAGAGGACGCGGCGGAGTACGCCAAAACGATGTCCAAACCGGTGATCGCCTTCATCGCCGGCGGGGCTGCGCCTCCGGGCAAGAAGATGGGACATGCCGGGGCCATCGTGATGGGCGACAAGGGCACGTATGCGTCCAAGAAAACTGCCCTTGAAGCAGCCGGTGTCAACGTGCTGTCGACGCCGGTCCATGTCGGTGATGCGTTGAAGGAAGTGCTCTAGCCCGCTTACGCGTCTCAGACGTCGGTCGGGTCGGAATGGCCTGTTTCGCTGTGGCCGGTTGGGCCGAACTGAAGGATCGGCGCGGCATCGATCTCCGATGCATCCAACATGGTTGCGACGCGTTGCAGTGACGCGACGAGCATGGTTTTTTCCCATGTCTTGAGCGGCTCGAACTGCTCTGCAAACCGCTGGTGCAGTGCTTCCGGTGCCTGTTCCAGTATGTCGTGACCGGCGTCCGTCAACCGTACAAAGACCTTTCGTTTGTCCGAGGTGCCGCGGGTCCGGTCGACCAGCCCGAGTTCTTCGAGGCGGGCGACGATCATCGTCACCGAGGCCTGCGCCATATGAACCTGTCCGGTGATCTCGCCGACGGTCAATTCGGGCGAATCCTCCAATGCCTGGAGGACCAGCAATTGCGATGTTTTTAGCCCGGTCGCTACACGTAACGCTTTGCCGTGGAGCTCGGTTGCGCGAAGAATCTGCCGGATCGAGACCAGCGCCTCATTCAATTGGTCCATGTGTTCCGTCCCCTGATAACCTGCCGGAGAACTCGAATCCCGGCCTGAGGGCGAAACATAACCCAGAAATGAAATGTGTTCCTGCATGTTTTGGGAGGTAGGCTGAATTACATTAATATTCAATGCAAATTTTATGTCGGATAGGCGCCGAATATGATCATTATGTTGCGGAATGGTGAATAAATTAAATTATTACATGAAATTGTGGGCAGCCGGTTGACCCCGATAGGTGGAGCGTCTATGTAGTGCGCAAGAAAATTATATCGGTAATTGATATAACTAAGAGGAACAGCAAGAACCATGACGATTTCCGGACGACTTGACCGCGATGACCGCGACCTGATTCTGAGACGCCCAACTCCCGAAGACGGGGTGGCCGTGAACGAATTGGTGGGGCAGTGCAAGCCGCTCGATGAAAACTCGGTCTATTGCAACCTGCTGCAGTGTTCGCATTTCAGTGAAACCAGTTCTCTCGCTGAACTCGGCGGGGATGTGGCCGGCTTCGTTTCCGGCTATGTGGTGCCTGAAGAGCCGGATAGCCTTTTCGTGTGGCAGGTTGCCGTAGCACCGGATGCACGTGGGCTTTCGCTCGCCAAAAGGATGGTGTTCGACATTCTGCGTCGCCCTTCGGCGAAAGGCATCCGCCGCATCAAGACCACCATCACGCCCGACAACAAGGCATCGCATGGTGTGTTCAATTCCATCGCTCGCGAGCTTGGAGCGGAGGTCGACAGGGACGTGCTGTTTGACAAGGAAGAACACTTCGATGGTCAGCAGAAAACCGAAATGCTTTGGGATATCGGGCCGTTCAAGCGGTCGGATCTGATGCCGACACTGGTGAGTGCCGCCTGATACCGGTCTGACATAACCAGACCGGATACCCTTTAAAACAATCGATCAAATCCGTTTTGCGGAGCCGTTGCCAAGGTGACGCCTCTCCTGCCGACATCAGCACCGACCAACAGCCGGATGCTTGCAGGCGTAAAACGATGAAACTTAACCGACGACGATAAGCGAGGTCAGTCAACCATGACTATTTTTGAAAGACGCGAATCACAGGTTCAGAGCTATGCCCGGTCCTTTCCGGTTACCTTCGACAAGGCCGAGGGGGCTATTCTGAACGATGAGGACGGAAACAAGTACATCGACTTCCTGGCAGGTGCCGGAAGCCTCAACTACGGTCACAACGACCCGGACATGCGTGATGCGCTGGTCGACTATCTCGGCTCCGGCGGCATAACGCACGGTCTCGACATGCACACGCGGGCCAAGGAAAAATTCCTCCAGACCTTCGAGGATGTGATCCTC
Source organism: Rhodospirillales bacterium (assembly GCA_965227245.1). GTDB lineage: Bacteria > Pseudomonadota > Alphaproteobacteria > Rhodospirillales > Casp-alpha2 > UBA4479. The sequence goes on from OZ245728.1 coordinate 2,489,119, forward strand.
AAGCCGCGCGATATGGATTACGTCCTGCAGTTCACCGGCCCGACCGGCGCCAATGCCGTCGAAGCCGCCCTGAAACTGGCCCGCAAGGTGACCGGCCGCAGCAATGTAATCTCGTTTACCAACGGCTTTCATGGGGTAACGCTCGGCGCCTTGGCGGCGACCGGTAACCAGCACCATCGTGGGGCCGCCGGCGTCAGCATGCCGGGCGCCACGCCGATGCCGTATGACGGGTACCTCGGCAAGGACGTCGACAGCACGGAATATCTCGACCGCGTTCTGGGCGACCCGTCCAGCGGTGTCGATATGCCGGCGGCGATCATCGTCGAATGTGTCCAGGGCGAGGGCGGTCTGACCGCAGCCCGGATGGACTGGCTCAAGAATCTGGAAAAGGTCTGCCGCAAGCATAACGCTCTGCTGATCGTTGATGACATTCAGGCAGGGTGCGGCCGTACCGGGACGTTCTTCAGCTTCGAGCCGGCAGGGATCAAGCCGGACATCGTCACGCTGTCCAAGTCTCTTTCAGGCTTTGGCCTGCCGTTTGCCGTGACCCTGATCGACCGCGATCTCGATGCCTGGGATCCGGGCGAACACAACGGGACGTTCCGTGGCAACAACCACGCTTTTGTGACTGCCACAGTGGCCCTTGAGAAATTCTGGAAGGATGATGCATTTGCCAAATCCGTTCAGGAAAAGGGTGAGATGCTGCTGAATGGATTCAAGAAGCTGCAGGAAAAATACGCTGCTCACGTCGTTGAAGTACGCGGACGCGGCATGATGAGGGGCATCGTCGTTGAAAGCGGCGACCTGGCCGGCCTTATTGTTTCCGAATCATTCAAACGCGGTCTGGTGATCGAAACATCCGGTGCGCACGATGAAGTCGTAAAGTGCCTGGCATCACTGACGATTACCGAAGACCAGCTGAAACAGGGTCTCGAAATCCTGGATCAGTCTTTTGATGCCGCCATTTCGGCTTCATCCTCAACAACGATTGCTGCCGAATAAGCGCATCAAACAAACAATCATATTGGAGCTGATTTTCAATGATCGTACGCACACTCGCTGAATGCGAAAATACCAAACGCACCGTAAAAACTGATACCTGGCAAAGCGTGCGCCTGTCGCTGGCGGATGATGGAATGGGTTTTTCTTTTCACATCACCACCATCTACGCCGGGACGGAAACGCCGATCTGGTACAAGAATCATCTGGAGACCGTCTACTGCATGTCCGGAAACGGTGAAGTAGAAACGGTTGCCGACGGCAAGGTCTACAAGATCGAGCCGGGGACGGTTTACATCCTCGACAAGAACGATCAGCACATTCTGCGCGGCGGAACCGAAGACATGCATCTTGCATGTGCCTTCAATCCGGCGCTGAACGGCCGTGAAGTCCACGACGAAGACGGCGTCTATAAGCTGAACGAAGAAGCGCTCGTCGATGCCTGATCAGGCATCACAGGGGCGTGACGGTGAGGAGCTACCGATGACGATCCAGGAAACGACCCAAAACACAGCAGAGCCGGTTGCACACATCAAATCCGGGACGCATACCGTGCACAAGATTGGCGGCACGTCGATGACCGACATTGACACGGTGTTCGACAACATCCTGATCGGTGATCGCAAAGGCGAGGATCTGTATAATCGTATTTTCGTGGTGTCGGCCTATGGCGGCATCACGGACATGCTTCTGGAAAACAAGAAAACCGGGGAGCCCGGTGTTTACGGTCTGTATGCCGGCTCGGACAACGACTGGGCCTGGGGCGATGCCCTGTCCAGGGTTCAGGATCACATGCTGAAGCTGAATGCGGGCGCCTTCGGTGACGAAGCGGACCGCAAGCTCGCCGACCGTTTCGTTCAGGAACGTGTTGAGGGGGTGCGCAATTGCCTGATCGATCTGCAGCGCATCTGCGGCTATGGACATTTCAAGCTTGAAGAACACCTGATGACGGTTCGCGAAATGATCAGCGGCATCGGTGAAGCGCACAGTGCGCACAACACCATGCTTTTGCTGCGCCGCCGTGGCGTGAATGCCGAGTTTGTCGATCTTTCAGGCTGGCGCGAAAGCGAAAGCATGAGCCTGGAGGACCGTATTCGCGAAGGGTTCAATGACATTGACGTGACCAAGGTGTTGCCGATCGTTACCGGCTATACACAGGCGGCAGATGGCCTGATGGGCATTTATGGCCGAGGATATTCGGAAGTCACGTTCTCGGCCGTGGCGTGTGTCACGGGTGCGCGTGAAGCGGTCATCCACAAGGAGTTCCACCTGTCCAGCGCCGACCCGAAAATCGTCGGTATCGACAAGGTCCAGCCCATCGGCCGGACCAATTACGACGTGGCTGATCAGCTCTCCAACATGGGCATGGAAGCTATTCACCCCCGTGCCGCGAAAGGGTTGCGCCAGCAGGGTATCCCGCTGCGTATCGTCAATACGTTCGAACCTGAACACCCGGGAACCGTCATCGACGAAGACTGGACACCGGATGATTCCCGGATCGAGATCGTGACCGGCCTGGAAAATGCGATTGAGGTTGAAGTCTTTGATCAGGATATGGTCGGTATTCCGGGCGCCGGCGAAGACGCGGTTGCGGCCTTTCGCCGCTTCAAGCTGCCGCTTGTAAGCTGGAGCCTGAATGCCAACACGATGACGTTCTATGTGACAGCATCGTTGAAGCAGGTTCGCCGTGTGATCGAGGTTATTCAGCGCAGGCAGCCCGAAGCGTCTATCCAGACCCGGAAAGTGGATATTGTTTCTGCTATCGGGGCCAATGTGCGCGATAAAGGCATTCTTGAATCTGCGGTATCGGCGCTGAGCGGCAGTGATCTTGAATTGCTGGCGACCCATGCATCGGGCAGAGGCGTCGACATCCAGTTCATGTTTGCGGACGGCAGCTATGACAATGCCGTCAAGCTGCTGCACGAGGCGCTTGTCGAGAAGCAGACGTCCGTTGCACCCGACATCCCCAATCCGGCTGCAAACGAACAGACCGCCGCAGCGCGTGCCGCTGCATAATTTCTCTTGTGACCCCTGGTGTTATTGACGGACGGGGATGGCGTGCCAACATACGCCTAAACCAAAACGCCATAACCCGGGGGATATATGAGCAGCACACTTTTCACACCGATCCAGTTGCGAGGGCTTGAACTGCCCAACCGCATTGTCGTCGCCCCTATGTGCCAGTATTCGGCGGTGGACGGCACCGCCAACGACTGGCATCTCATGCACCTGGGGCAGTTTGCGGTCGGTGGCAACGGGTTGCTGTTCGTTGAAGCTACCGGCACCGAACCCGAAGGCCGGATTACGCCGGGCTGTGTCGGGCTGTGGTCAGATGAGAACGAAGCGGGCCTGAAACGCGTTCTCGATTTCTGCAATGCCTATGGCAATACCCCGGTCGGTATCCAGTTGGCGCATGCCGGCCGAAAGGCAAGTGTCGACGTACCGTGGAAGGGGGGCAAGCCGCTCACCGCGGATAACGGCGCCTGGCAGACCGTTGGTCCGTCGGCAGAACCCTATGCGGACGGCTGGCACGTCCCCGAAGCGATGACCGATGAAACCCTGGAACGTGTTCGCGTCAGCTTCGTCGAGGCGGCGAAGCGGTCCGTGCGCCTGGGGTTCAGGGCCATAGAAATCCACAATGCGCACGGCTATCTGATGCACCAGTTCCTGTCGCCGATTTCTAATCGCCGGAACGATGCCTATGGCGGCTCGCTGGAAGGGCGCATGAAATTTCCGCTGGAGGTTTTCGAGGCCGTCCGCGCCGTGGTCCCCGACGAGATACCCGTCGGGGTCAGGATTTCAGCCTCGGACTGGGTTGAGGGCGGCTGGGATATCACCGGCAGCATTGCCTATGCCAGAGAATTGAAAGCCCGGAGCTGTGACTTCATCGACGTCTCGTCGGGCGGCAATTCCCCGCACCAGCAGATTCCCGTCGGCCCCGGTTATCAGACCCATTTTGCTGCGGATATCCGACGGGAAACAGGTCTTACGACCATGGCAGTCGGCAAGATCACTGATCCGATACAAGCCGAGCACATCGTCAAGACCGGTCAGGCGGACATGGTCGCACTGGCCCGTGGCATGCTGTATGATCCGCGCTGGGCGTGGCATGCCGCCGAAGTGCTTCGGGCCCATGCGACATTCCCGCCGCAGTATCAACGCTCCCACCCGGCGATGGCGGGTGAACCCGTCCCCGGCAATCCGCCACCCCCGGAAAACGTCGCAAAAGCAGCAGGTAAATCATGAGCAGACTAGGCCCCATCCCCACGGATACGATGACCAATGAACAACGCCGTGTTTTTGACGGCATTACCGGCGGTCCCCGTGCCAAAGGCGATCCGTCGGAATTTCTGAACGAGGAAGGGGCGCTCCGCGGGCCCTTTAACGCCATGCTGTATTCGCCGATCATGGGCGATCTGCTACAGCAGCTGGGCGGCAAGCTTCGTTATGAAACCATCATTCCGGCACCGCTTCGCGAGCTTGCGATCATCACCGTCGGCCGGCATTTCAAGGCCGAATACGAATGGTGGGCGCACGTCAAAGTCGGCAAGAAGGAAGGCCTGTCCGACGAGACCATTGACCGTGTGATGAACGGTCAGGTGCCTGCGAACGCAGACGAGGCGATTGTCTATAAATTCGTCACGGACTTACAGGTCAAAACCCGGGTCGACGATGCGCTGTATGCCGAAGCGCTGGAACTGCTTGGGACGCAGGGGGTGACCGAACTGGTTTTCCTGGCGGGCTATTACGCCACCATCTCGCATATTCTGAATGCGTTCGAAGTCGGGCTCCCGCCCGGCGTCGATCCTGCTTTTTAGAGCTGATTACGGGCACGTCACAGTCGTCATCCTGAACTAGATTCAGGGTGACGTGACGACATGTGATTTGCGGTGCAAATCGCTTGAAGGGACCTTCCCCTAAATGCTGAAAACTTTTGCCGCTCCCGGTCCCGGCGGTTATGTTGATTGTTGCTGAATATTCATCGTTATCGATCATCCACGGAGTAGATTTTGCCTCCCAGTGAATTTTCAAAGCGGCACGACGTGCTTGTCTTGGGCGCCGGGAATGCCGCGATGTCCGCAGCGCTGACGGCGCGCAGCCGTGGCGCCAGTGTTCTGATGATTGAAAGCGCCAATAAGGATCTTCGCGGCGGCAACAGCCGGCATGTCCGCAATATCCGCTATACGCACAATGCGGCGACGGATTATGTCACCGGGCGATATGACGCGGATGAATACTTCAAGGACCTGATGCGCGTCACCGACGGCAATACCAATGAGGACCTTATGCGGTTCATGATCGATGCGTCGGAAGATTGCGTCGACTGGATGCTGGCGCAGGGCATCAAGTTTCAGCCGCCGTTATCCGGCACGCTCGGCCTGGCCCGGACCAACGCCTTTTTTCTGGGCGGCGGCAAGGCCATGATGAACAGCTATTTCAAGGCCGCCGAAAAAGCCGGCATCGATATCGTCTATGAAGCCGAAGTTGAAAAAATCGAGATGGAGAACGGCAAGTTCCTGGCCGCCCATATTCGTCACGGCGGTGAACTGCACCGGGTCGAGGCACGGACGGTCGTGCTTGCATCCGGCGGGTTCGAGGCGAATTTCGAATGGCTTAAGGAAGGCTGGGGTGAAATCGCTGATAACTTTCTGGTGCGTGGCTCGCCCATGAACACAGGCAAGGTCCTGCGGTCGATGCTGGACAATGACGCAAAGCCGATTGGTGCCGTCGATCAATGCCATGCGGTGGCTATCGACGGACGTGCGCCCAAGTATGACGGTGGTATTTCGACGCGGATTGACTGCGTCATCTTCTCGGCTGTCGTGAATAAGAACGGCGAACGATTCTATGACGAGGGTGAGGATATCTGGCCGAAAAGATACGCCATATGGGGACGGCTCGTCGCCAAGCAGCCCGATCAGGTTGCCTATGCGATCATCGACAGCAAATCCATGGGGCTGTTCATGCCGACGGTCTATGAGCCGTTTCAGGCGGATACGCTGGGCGAGCTTGCCGAACAACTGGGTGTCGATGCGCCGACCATGGAAAAGACCATCGCCGAATTCAACGCTGCAGTGCAGCCCGGCAACTTCAATGCGACGGAGCCGGACGGCTGTCATACGGAAGGGCTGGAACCGAAGAAATCCAACTGGGCGCGCAAGATTGATACGCCGCCCTATTACGGCTATCCGGTGAAGATGGGCATCACATTTACCTATTTGGGTCTCGAAGTGAATAAACAGGCACAGGTCTATATGAAAGACGGCAAACCCGCCGAAAACATCTGGGCAGCGGGGGAAATCATGGCCGGCAACATTCTGGGTCAGGGATATGCCGGCGGTACGGGTATGGCCATCGGCAACGTATTCGGCCGTATCGCCGGAGAGGAGGCTGCGCGCCATGCCCGCAACTGAGACATTGAACGAAGCCCGGCGAGTCATGCAAATCTGCAATGCCTGCAGATACTGCGAAGGTTATTGCGCCGTGTTCCCGGCGATGAACAAGCGGCTCACGTTCTCGGAAGGGGATGTGACGTATCTGGCAAATCTCTGCCATGGATGCCAGGGGTGTTATTACGCCTGCCAGTATGCGCCACCCCATGAATTTGCCGTCAACGTGCCGAAGACATTTGCCGAATTGCGTGCCGAAACCTATCGCGATTACGCTTGGCCAGGCATGTTCAAGGGGCTGTTTGAGGGGAACGCCAAGTGGATCGGGCTGATCACGGCAATATTGACGGTGGCTGTGCTGGTTGGTGTATTCGCCATCCAGGGTGCGGATGTGCTCGGCGGTGTGCACACCGGGCCGGGTGCGTTCTACAATGTCATTCCGCACAACGTGATCGTCTATCTCGCAATCGTACCGTTTGCATTCGCGGGGCTGGCATTCCTTGTCGGCCTGTTGAAGTTCTGGCGCGACATCGGCAACAAGGCATCCGATCTTTTGGACCCCAGGGCGCTTGCACAGGCTTTCAAGGATGCCGGGCAGATGAAGTACATGGCCGGCGGCGGTCATGGCTGCAACTATCCGGACGACAACTTCACCATGGCCCGCCGGCATGCGCACCAGATGACCATGTGGGGGTTCCTGTTGTGCTTCGCCGCGACTTCGGTGGCGACACTGTATCATTACGCCTTCGGCTGGGAAGCGCCTTATGACTATTTTTCCATACCGGTGATCCTGGGCACGGTCGGGGGCATTGGGATCGTCATCGGTCCGATCGGCTTGTTGATGATCAAGAAGAAGGCCGATCCCGCACCGCAGGACACGAAGCGGAAAGGCATGGATATCGCCTTTCTGTGGATGCTGATCCTGACCGGGGTCACCGGACTTGCGCTGTTGGCGCTCCGGGAAACGGCAGCCATGGGAACGCTGCTGGCGGTGCATTTCGGTATCGTGCTGGCTCTATTTGCGACCTTCCCCTACGGCAAGATGTCCCATACCGTCTACCGGCTTGGCGCCCTGATCAAGTTCGCGCACGAACGGATGGAAAAGTAGCCTCAATTCAGGCCTTACGCTGACGGCGGTTTGCGGGTTAGTCTTTCGCAATGACGGCGAATGATCCTCTGTTGCAACCCTATCGGCTCAAGCATCTGACGCTGCGCAACCGCATCATGTCGACGGCGCACGAACCTGCGTATTCCGAAGACGGCATGCCGACGGAACGATACCGGCTCTACCATGCCGAAAAGGCAAAAGGCGGTATTGCACTCACCATGACCGCCGGATCGGCGGTCGTATCGCCGGACAGCCCGCCGGCGTTCGGCAATCTCCATGCCTACAAGGACGAGATCGTGCCGTGGCTGTGCGATCTGTCGGATTCCTGCCATGAGCACGGCGCGGCGATCATGATGCAGATCACGCACCTGGGCCGCCGTACCAACTGGAACCATTCCGACTGGCTGCCGGTGCTGGCGCCGAGCCCTGTCCGCGAGCCGGCACATCGGGCCTTTCCCAAGGTGATCGAAGATTGGGATATCCGCCGCATCATCGGTGAATACGCCGATGCGGCGGAGCGCATGCAGGCCGGAAGGCTGGATGGGATAGAACTCGAATGCTACGGGCATCTGATGGATCAGTTCTGGTCGCCGGCGACCAACATGCGCGATGATGAATGGGGCGGCAGCCTCGAGAACCGGATGCGCTTTTCCCTGCTGGTCATCGATGCGGTTCGCGAACGCGTCGGGCCGGACTTTATTGTCGGTTTGCGGATGGTTGCCGATGAAGACTGGAGCGCCGGGATCAGCCGTGAAGAGGGGATGGAGATTGCCCGGCGGCTCGTGGCGACCGGGCAGATCGATTTCCTGAACCTGATCCGGGGGCACATCGACAGCGATGCGGCTTTGTCGAAAGTCATTCCCGTCGGCGGCATGGCCTCAGCCCCGCATCTGGATTTCTGTGGCGAAGTGCGGGCGGAAACCGGATTTCCGGTATTTCACGCGGCACGCATCGCTGACGTGGCGACGGCGCGTCATGCCGTTGCCGAAGGCAAGCTTGATATGGTCGGCATGACCCGGGCGCATATCGCCGATCCGCATATCGCAAACAAGGTCGCTGCGGGACAGGAGGACGATATCCGTCCCTGCGTCGGCGCGACGTATTGCCTCGACCGGATATACGAAGGGCATGAAGCGCTGTGTATCCATAATCCGGCAACGGGTCGTGAAGGCCTGATTCCGCACGTTGTACCGGCATCGGACGGCAAGGCGAAATCCTGCGTAGTCGTTGGCGCCGGTCCGGCGGGACTGGAGGCAGCACGGGTTCTGGCCGCGCGCGGACATGCGGTGACGGTGCTGGAAGCCGCCAGCAAACCGGGCGGCCAGATACAACTGGCGGCGCGGATCAAGCGGCGTGCAGAACTGATCGGTATTGTCGACTGGCGTCTGGCTCAGTGTGAAAAGGCGGGCGTCAGCTTTCGCTTCAATACCTATGCCGAAGCGCCGGATGTGACGGATCTTGATCCCGATGTGGTGATTATCGCCACGGGCGGACTGCCGAATACCGACATTGTGCCTGGCGCCGGTATGGCGGTGTCGGGATGGGATATCCTGTCAGGGGACGTCAAACCGGCGGAGCGCGTTTTGCTGTTTGACGACAATGCGGCGCATCAAGGACTGGCGGCTGCGGAAATGATTGCGTCATCCGGCAGCGATCTGGAAATCGTGACGCCTGAACGCTTCTTTGCCGCCGATATCGGCGGCCTGAATCATGTCAAATATGCGGAATGTTTTGAGGAGCATGCCGTCCGCATCACCATCAACAAGCGGCTTGTGGCCATCGAAAAGGAAGGCAACACCCTGATCGCCGTGATCGGGTCCGACTATTCAGAGCGGCAGGATCGCCGCTCCGTCGATCAGATCGTGATCGAACACGGGACGTTGCCGCTGGATGATCTGTATTACGACCTGAAACCACTCAGCCGGAATCTCGGTGCGCTTGATATGGATGCCCTGACCGCCGGCCGGCCCCAGAACATCGAACGCAACGATGCCGGTGCATTCATGCTGTACCGGATCGGGGATGCCGTGGCGAGCCGCAATATCCATGCTGCAATCTATGATGCGCTGCGGCTGTGCATGGCGGTATAGTCCTTCCGTCGTCCTGAACTTGATTCAGGGCCCATACCATGATCGAAACAGAGTTGCCGATTGTCTATGGACCCTGAATCGAGTTCAGGGTGACGGCGCGGGGGAGCAGAAAAGCATGCAGACAGTCATCAGCGTTCTCGACATTATGGGGGTCATCGTTTTTGCGGCATCGGGGGCGCTTGTCGCCAGCCGCAAGGAAATGGATTTGATCGGCTTCGGCCTGATGGCAAGTCTGACCGGTGTCGGCGGCGGCACGTTGCGTGATCTGCTGCTGGACAGGCCGGTGTTCTGGATTGCCGACCCAAAGCCGGTGTGGATTTCGCTGGGGATCGCCCTGCTGGTGTATTTCACGGCCCACAAGGTGCAGCGCCGGTATTCCCTGCTGCTGTGGGCCGATGCGGTTGGGATTGCGCTTTATGGGGTCATGGGGGCCGAGCTGGCTCTGCTCAGCGGTGCCGGCCCGCTGGTCGCCATGGTCATGGGAATGATGACGGCGACGTTTGGCGGGTTGCTCAGAGACGTCATTTGTAACGAGACGCCGTTAATCCTGAAAAAGGAAGTCTATGCCACCTGTGCTGCACTGGCTGCGGCAACGCACGTCCTGCTGAGCGAGTTCGGGTTGCCGTTCGAAATATCGGCCAGCTGCGGGTTCCTGGCCGGGATCGGGCTGCGGGCCCTGGGGATAATCAGGGGGTTGTCACTGCCGGGTTACAAGCCGAGGCCGGGCCGGGAGTATTGACCCCACCCTGTCCCTCTCCCAAGGGAGAGGGAACGTGGTGTCGAATATCCCTCTCCTCGGGGAGAGGGTGGCACGTTTACGCGCCGGGTGAGAGAACAGATCAGATCACTTCGTCGCCGCGGTCATCGGTCTCGCCGTAGCGGTGAAGGGCGGGGGATTTTGTTCCCTCGTATAGCTTGGCGATTCCGGCTTTCGCTTTCTCGGTTTCACGCTCGAACAGGGAATTCCCCTGCAGGTCGCTGTCGGCGATAAACGGGCCGAAATTCTCGACTTCGACCATCCACATGGCCTGCGCCACGCCAAGCTCATCAAACCAGTGTACGTCCCGGATGCCCTTGATGCCGCGTCCGAGCAGCGCACCGGTACCGTACCCGACCGTCGTCAGGTAGATCGCCCCGTGCGGCACGAAGTGTTCCTTGTAGTCCTTCGACGTCATGCCGCCCTTGCCGATGATGATCTTGGCCTTCGAAATCCTAAACCAGTCGTCGAGCCACTTGGAAAAGCGGAACGACGCCGTGCCGGTCATGGCGGCCAGGGTGAAACTGCCGTCGGGGTTTTGCCGGGCGGCAGGCGAGCAATGAAAATTCGCGTTGGAGGTTTCATGCAGGTGCGCCGGCAATTGCTCACCGTTTTCGATGACCTTTTTATAGATACCCTCACGCGCTGTGTAGACGACGCCATTCAGATAAACGACGTTGCCGATCTCGATGTCTTTCAGATCCTCGGTCGTAACCGGCAGGTTCAGACTGACTGTTTTAAGTTTTCCGCTTCCGGTTCCCATCCGACCGTCTCCCGTCTCATGTAAGGTGTGAACCAGTTCGGGTCGGTGCGATATTCGACCCGGCCGTCTCCGTAAACGCGGGCAACCGCGCGGCGTGACGACAGGCAAAAGGCATGGACGCTCATCGGCATGCCGCCGGTATGCGTGTAGCCGCATTCGATGTGGCAATCGATAACCATCGATTTACCGACGAACCCCATGGCACCCATGCCGATGGAATTGCCGAGCTCAATCAGCTCCATTTCCAGCTCGGCGGTGCGCGGGTCGGGGTTACGGTTGCCGACGGTCCGAAGGCATGCCGCCTGCTTGCCCAGCACCGAGCAGGTATCCTTGGACCCGCCGAGTCCGACTCCGATAATGGCCGGCTGACAGGCCAGGCCGCGTTTGCCGAAGGCGACGAGGCAATCAAGGTAGAACCGTTTGATCCCTTCGATCCCGTCGCCCGGGAACAGCATCCGGTAATCGGTGCCGAACAGACCGCCCTTGTGGACGGTGATGATATCGATCCAGTCCCCGCCGGGCTCGAAGGAATATTCGATTTCGGGCGCATTCAGGCCGACATTGTTGTTGTGATCCGTGCGCCATAGCGGGTGCACCCGGTTGGGCCGCAGCGGCACGCCGTTGGTGGCCTCTGCGGTGGCACCGCGCAGGGCTTCCTCAAGCGCAACAGGGCCGCCTTCGAGTTGGGCTTCGTTGCCCATTTTCACATACCAGCGCGGCACGCCGGTATCGGCACACATGGCGCGCCGGTCTTCCTTGGCGGCCTGATAATTCTCAAGCATGGCATGCAGAACGAAGGATGACAGGTCACCTTCTTCCGCATCGGCGGCTTTGCGAAGCCCGGTCAGATAATCGTCCGGGATTTCGATGGCTGCCTTGTCCATGAGAGCAAGCGCCGTCTCCTTGATGACGGGCATCGGGATCATTTGAACGTCCTCCAATCGGGGCAGGGCCGGTGGTCCGGCTTTGAGCCTCAAGATACCAGAGGAGCCGGAGGCCTGTCCAACCCTGCCCGGATGAAATTTGTCTCGGAATTCAAATCAGTGACGTCGCTTTGGTGATATTTCTTGTCGAAGCGTCACTTGCCCGTGCGGGGGGCTGGGCGTACCGTCCGCAGTGTACGGAGTAGCAATACATGTTTCTGAGCGTATTCGATCTTTTCAAGGTCGGTATCGGCCCGTCGAGCTCGCACACGGTGGGACCGATGGTGGCGATGAGCAGGTTTTTGATCATGCTGGAGCAGACCGGCAGGGTGGGCGATGTATCGCGGGTTGTCGTCACGCTCTATGGTTCGCTTGCTTATACCGGCAAGGGTCACGGCACGGACCGTGCCGTCGTCCTGGGTCTGCTGGGTGAAAAGCCTGACCTGATCGATCCCGCGGATGTAACGGCGCTGGTTGAACGTGTGATCGACAGCAAGGCACTGACTGCAGGACCGTTGTCCGGCGTCGGGTTTGACTTCGAAAAGGATATCCTTTTCGACTTTGATGCGCCACTGGACGAGCATACCAACGGGATGCTGGTCACCGCCTATGACGGCACCGGAAATCCCGTCATGAGTGATACATACTTTTCCGTTGGCGGCGGCTTTGTCGTGACTCGGGATGAATTTGCCGAATTTGCCGATCAGGGTATCGATTATCCGGATGTGCCGTATCCGTTCCAGACGGCGCAGGAAATGCTGAACATGGGCAAGGCGTCGGGTCTGACGATTGCCGAAATGAAATTCGCCAATGAAACCGTGATACGTACGGAACACGACCTGCGCACCGGGCTGGATCGAATCTGGTCTGTCATGAAGGATTGTATGGACCGGGGTATTTCAACCGATGGGCAGTTGCCGGGGGGGCTGAAGGTCAAGCGCCGGGCGCGGCAGATATCCGATGCCCTGGAAGCGGACCAGACACGCAACGTCAAGTATGCCCATTCGGTCATGGACTGGATCAGCCTCTATGCCATCGCGGTGAACGAGGAAAATGCCGCCGGCGGCCGTATCGTGACGGCACCGACCAACGGGGCGGCGGGGGTAATCCCGGCGACGATCCGCTACTATCTGGAATTCTGTCCGGATGCATCCGAAGACACCGTCGACGACTTTCTGCTGACAGCGGCGGCGATCGGCGGGATCATCAAGACCAAGGCCTCGATCTCTGGCGCCGAAGTTGGCTGTCAGGGTGAAGTCGGCTCAGCCGCAGCGATGGCGGCGGCGGGGCTGTGCGCGGTCCTTGGCGGTACCAACGCGCAAATAGAGAACGCGGCCGAAATCGCCATTGAACACCATCTGGGCATGACCTGCGATCCGGTCGGCGGGCTGGTTCAGGTTCCATGCATCGAACGAAATGCCATGGGCGCGGTAAAGGCCGTCAACGCGGCATCCCTGGCACTGCGCGGCGACGGCACGCACTTCGTGCCGCTGGACAGCGCCATCGAAACCATGCGCCAGACCGGCGTCGACATGTTGTCCAAGTACAAGGAAACATCCGAGGGCGGTCTGGCGGTGAACGTGACGGAGTGTTGAAGGATCTATCCTTCGCCAGCCGGTCGCTGCCCCGAAGAGGTTTTCCCCTCTCCCAAGGGAGAGGGAGGGACCCGCGCACATCTGCGCGTGGGAGGGAGAGGGCCTTAAGTTTCAGCCCCGCCATTGACCTGAAGCAGTTGCCCGTTGATGAAGGCGCCGCCGTCCGAGGCCAGAAGGGCGACCATGGCTCCGATTTCCTCGTTCTTGCCGAGCCTTCCGATCGGGACCCGCCCGACCATACCCTCGATATGGGCGCGCATTTCCGGGTCCGCCTCATCAGGGCCGATGGGGCCGGGTGAAATGATGTTCGTGGTAATGCCCTGTTTGCCGAATTCCTTGGCCAGTGACTTTGTCAGGCCCCACGATGCATGTTTGGACACGCTGACGGGGGCGCGGCCGTTATAGCCGTGAATGGCGTTCATGCCGGCGAAGTTGATGATCCGGCCCCAGCCGCCGTCGATCATGCCCGGCAGACAGAGTTTCGCCAACCGTCGTGCGGCATGGAAATCGATATTCAGAATACGGTCCCATTCGTCTTCACCGGTTTCGAGAAACGGGCTGTTGGGTCGGACTGCGGCGTTGTTGACGAGAATATCGATGCGGCCGAATGCCCTGATGCCGTCAGCCACCATTTTCTCCAGATCGCCGGGTTTGCCGACGTCACCCATGCAGACAAGTGCCTCCACACCCAGGGCACGGACTTCATCCGCAACCACGTCACAGGCGGCGCTGTTCGATGATCCATTGACGATGACATTGATGCCATCCTTGGCCAGCGCCAGTGCCGATGCGCGGCCGATATTCCGTCCCGAGCCCGTAATCAGGGCGGTGCGTCTTGTCTCTCCCATAATTTTTTTCTCCATTGATGTGCCATAGGTGGGGTGTCGACCGCTTCACTAAACCATAGATGGCCCCCGGGATAAATATCCGGGAATAGGGGGTTTAAGTCGCGGGACTGAGCGGCTATCAAGCCTGAAGGCCGATTACCCGGAGGATACGAACATGACCGAACGCCGCAACATGGATGAACTAGAAACGCTGGACCGAGCGCATTTTCTGCATGCCTCGTCGGATATCAAGGGACACGCCAACGGGACCACGCCGACCCGCGTCATCGAAAGCGGCAAAGGGGTCTACATCACCGACCGCAACGGCAAGAAAAGTCTGGATGCCTTTGCCGGGCTTTATTGCGTCAACATCGGCTATGGCCGGACCGAAGTCGCAGATGCGATTTCCGAGCAGGCGCACAAGCTGGCGTTTTATCACGCCTATGTCGGACACGGGACCGAAGCCTCAATCAGGCTGGCGGCAAAGGTCATCGATCTTGCACCGGATCATATGAGCCGGATCTATTTCGGCCTGTCCGGGTCGGATGCGAATGAAACAAACATCAAGTTTGTCTGGTATATGAACAATATTCTCGGCCGGCCCGAGAAGAAGAAGATCATCTCGCGTGACCGCGGTTATCACGGTTCCGGTCTGATGACCGGCAGCCTGACCGGGCTGCCGCTGTTCCACAAAGCCTTCGATCTGCCGTTCGAGCGGGTTTTGCACACCCAGTGCCCGCATTTCTGGAAATATGCCGAACCGGGCATGACAGAGCAGGATTTCTCGAATGACTGCGCCGCCAAACTGGAAGCGATGATCCTCGAGGAAGGGCCGGACACGGTCGCGGCCTTTATTGGCGAGCCGTTCATGGGCACCGGTGGCCTGATCCCGCCGCCTGATGGATACTGGCCGGCGATTCAAAAGGTCCTCGACAAATACGACGTCATGCTGATCGCCGATGAGGTCGTGACCGGTTTCGGGCGGCTGGGATCGTGGTTCGGTTCCGAACACTACGGCATGAAGCCGGACATCATCACCATCGCCAAGGGGCTGACCAGCGCCTATGCGCCGTTGTCGGGGTCGATCCTCAGCGAGCGGGTATGTGAAATTCTCGATCAGGGGTCGGAAGATCTGGGGCCGATCGGCCACGGCTGGACCTATTCCGCACACCCGATCGGTGCGGCTGCCGGCCTTGCCAACCTCAGACTGATCGAAAGCGAGGATATGATCGGCAACGTGCGGTCCACCGGTGCCTATTTCCAGGACAGCATGCGTGCGGCCTTTGCGGATCATCCGATGGTCGGCGAAGTGCGGGGCGAGGGACTTCTGGCGGCGATTGAATTCGTCGCCGACAAGGATACCAGGACGTTCTTCGATCCGGCACTCAAGGTCGGCGCCAAGATGTCAGCGAAAGCGCTGGAGAACGGAGTCATCGCCCGGGCCATGCCGCATGGTGATATCCTCGGTTTTGCGCCGCCGCTCTGTATCGCCAAGGAAGAAGTCGACGAGATCATTGCCGCCGTATCGAAGGCACTGGACAGCGTTTACGCCGACGTGAAGTAAATGTGCCCCTCACCCGGCGCGCAAGCGCGCCCCCCCTCTCCCGAGGGAGAGGGATGGTTGTCCGTGAGTGCCCTCCTCTTTGGGAGAGGGGCCGGTATAGGGGTCAGTCCGCGTAGGGGCCGAACTTCGGGAGTTGGCTTTTTTTGACCTTTTCCATTCCGGCACCCTTCGGCTGGATGGCGTGGAATCTCTTGTCCCTGTCGACGATATAGATCGGCCGTTTCCAGCGTGAGAAAACCCGCCGCATGGTGGCGGAGTAATCCTTGAAGACGTCGAATTCATCGGGCTTGTTTTCGAACAGGTGTTCGTAAACATCGTGAAATTCAGTGATGAATTCCTGTGTGACCTTTTTCATGTTGCTGATCACCCAGCAGCGATCCTCAAACGTCCAGTAGGTCGCCATGCCGATGAAATCGCCTTCCTTGGTGATGTAGGGGAAGAACGGAAAAGCCCGGCAACTGAGTGAGCGGTTATCACGTTCACAGAACTGCGCCCCCTTGCATTCCGCGGCGACACAATCGTGATGCAGGGACTCCACAAGTTCCTCGCCATGCTCGTTGGGAGGGCGGTATTTGCGCCACAAGTCCGAACGCGCACGTAAAAGCTTGAATTCGCTCTTGTCCATGATCGGCACGGCCTGTTCGACATCGCAGCAGACCGGGATGCCGTCGTTCAGATGACGGCACTTCTCACCGCAGTCGAGCGGTACGACGTTGGCCGTGAAATTCCTGAAGATACGTTTGTAGACCTTTTTCAATGACCATTCCCGTCTGCGTGAATTCAAGCTCACCTTAACAAATCAGAACGGTGCGGAAATCATCAAACTTTTATGACGTCAGGCCAGTGCTTCATCCGACATGGGAAAGCGGATATGCCGTTGGCCGACAACGGGTGCCCTGAGACGCTGGGTCCAGTGTACGCCGGGCCAGCGGTATTCTGCGATGCCGCGCTTGGGCCAGTAGACCGCTGTATAAACCGTGCCGAACCCGCGCCCGAAAGCCGTCGAATACAGCGGAGGTTTCTGGAATGCACCGATGAACCGGTCCGCAGGTTCATCGTGCAGTGTCAGCCGCTGGAGCAGGAAGCGTTCCCGCTCGACGGTTGCCGTTGCGCGGGCGTGGCGGTGCCACTCAACCCGCTCCTGGTGATTCGTGGCGACACGCTGATCGGTCACCAGGGCCTTGCGGTCGGGTGCCAGGTACACGGTTGCGTACTTGCCCTGCTTGTCGACCACGGTGACGTTATAGGTCATGTGGCAGGGAATGCGCTTCAGGGCATCCACGGCCTCTGTCGCGGTATCGCAGAATTCAAGTATGTATCTGAGCAGGATCGGCACACCGAAGCCGTCACCGACGATGGTGCGGCCACCGAAGGTCAGCGATACCGCCAAGCCACGGTCGTTGATGCCATCAACAAGCCCGAACAGACCGTCGGACATGCCCATGACCCAGCGGTCATGCCATTTGGTGTGCATGATCAGGCCGTCGCAGAGCGCCGGCGCATAGTCATAATTGCGCACCAGCATCGGTTCATTGCCGGGCCAGATCGCCTGTGAACAGCCGGATAGATAGGCCGGCGGGCAATAGAAACTGAGAAAACGTGCCGACAGGTCGTCACCGCCTGCAAGCTCGCAGAGATGCTCGTACATCGGCAGCATCTCGGGCATGTATTTTTTGAAGGCCCGATAGCCCGCCAGATAAGTCTGGCGGGCTTCGATACCGTCGGACATGAACCACTTCTGATAAGCGGGCCAAAGCGTCTGAAACAGAGACTGCCACTTGGGGCCGGCCTTGGCCTCGCTTACCGTCTCGAAAACTAAATCCATGCGTCCTCGTTACGCCCAAACAGGGCAGGGGTCAAAGAATCTTGAACGCCGGGTCCGACATTTCCACGGCCTGCGCCTTGGGCAGCGGCTTGGCTTTGTAGTTGTTCTTGATTCCGTTGATCCACTGCTTGGCGCGTTTGGTCAGGCGGAACTTGTCGTCCATGGCCCGGCCGCGGGTAATCAGGATGCCGAGATCGGCACCCTCGTAACGGTAATCACCCTTGTCGGAAATCCTGAGGAAGAAGGCTTCCTGTTCGCTTTCCACTGCGCGGCGGTGATAGTCGAAACGGTCAAAGCTGACAGTGCCGTCCTTGGCCAGTTTCCAGATACCGGATTCCGGTGCCTCGGTGATGATATCGACGTTGTCTTCGGTGTGCTTGATGACCATCTGGCACCAGCCGTCGATGTTGTCGGCGTCGGCCCAGCGGTTGTTCAGTTCCTGGACGTCGATATCGAACGGGACGCCCGAAAATTCCAGCAGGTGGAACAGGAACAGCGGCGCATCGGCGTGGGCGAACGCCGCGTGGTTGGTCATCGAACTGGCGCCCGTCACACGCGGGTTGCACTCGCCGAGATAGATGTTGCCGTCGTTCTGGTCAATCAGGAAGTCGAGCTCGAAATAACCCCGGTAACCTTCCTTGACCAGCTGGTTCCCGAATTTGAAGGTATACTCACGGGCTTTCTTGCGAATTTTCTCATCAAAGGCTTCGGAGAAGATTTCGTTGCCGCACCAGCCGCCGCGGTAGGGTGTCAGTTCCTTGAAGCCGACCAGTTCCGTCATCAGCGGGCCGACGATGGTGCCTTTTGACGTTGCACAGGCTTCGATGGCGGAACCGCGGCAGTTGATCCGCTTCATCACCTTGATTTCGCCCTGGCCGACGATGTCGTGCTCGTAACGGCGATAGTCCTTTTCGCTCTTGATGAAGAACGTGGTGTGGCCGCTGTCGCCGAATGCGGACTGCAGCACCAGGTCGTTGCCGAGCGGCTTGGCCAGTTTCTGCAGATCGGCCCAACTGTCGATCTTGCCGAGCGTGTTGGGCACGGAAGGCACACCGGCCTTGTTGCCGATGCGCACGGTTTCGATCTTGTCATCGATGGCTTCGCGGAGTGCGGCTTTCGGGAACCAGATTTCGAGTCCCAGTTCCTTGCAGACCTTCTCGACGCGCTTGTCGAACATAAGGAATACGGCTTTCGGTTTGCCACCCTTGGATTTGACGTAATCGATGACTTCCTTGTGTTCGAGCAGGTAGGCGACGATGTCTTCGATCGACTCGAATTCGGGATGGGCCGCCTCGTTCGGGACAAAGACGTTCGGGTGGCGTCCGTCATAGCAATCGATGTAGCAGATATATTTGAAGTTCCGGCACCATTCGTCGATGCCGAGCAGGTTGAAGTTCGTCGCGCTGATGAAGAAGATCGGGTCTTCATTGCGGTGGAAGAAGCGCCGGATTTCCGAGATATTCTTGAGCTTCTTCGGGCGCGGCTTGCGCGTGGCAGCTTTTTTCGTTGCTGTCTTTTTGGCAACGGTTTTCCTGGCTGGTGTCTTTTTGGCTGCCGCTTTCTTTGCGGGTGCTTTCTTGGCGGCGGTTTTCTTTGTGGTGGCTCTGGCCATGATTTTTTACTCCCTGTTATTTTTTACATTGGCGGCGGATTCATCTGCCGCCGGATTTGCTATTTGAGTCGCGCCTTCAGGGCGTCTTCTGTGAATACGCGAAGACCCAGGTCCGGGCGGTAGCCATGGATTTCCTTGACGTCGAGCGCCTTGAAGAAACCGATGATCTCCTTGCTGACCACCTGTCCGGGGACAAGGATCGGGAACCCGGGCGGGTAGGGGATGATGAATGTTGCCGAAACAACATCCCGTCCGGCACCCATCGCGTCCTCTATTTCACTGTCGAGTGACATGTATTCGCAGGCGTTTTCGTCATACGAGAGGAAGTAGGCATCGCGCATGACGCCCTCGCGGGTATGGCCTTTCGGATCGGGTCGGAAGGCATCATGGAACCGCGAGAAATCAGGCAGTGGCGGCAATTCGTTGATCAGCGCGTTGACCTTCTTCTCGTGCGCCTTTTTCTCGGGCGTATTCATGTCCTCGAGACGTTCATCCTGTTCGGCGGCGATCTTCACAAGGACTTCGATCAGATAGGCGATGGAACTGCGCGTGGTGCCGATGTTGGTCATGAACAATACGGTGTTACGCGATGTCTTGTTGATCTGAATGCCGTACTTGTCCATCAGTTCGGCGTTCTTGAAGGTGTCACCGTCAAGACCGGTTTCCCCGACCAGCAGGGTGATGCGCGTCGCATCAAGAGCGAATTCATCCCCGGCCCAGGCTTCCCAGATGTCGTTCCAGCCTTTGTCGGGATCGTAATAGCTTTCAATCCCCGATTGCCGGAACTCTGCCGGGATCATGTCGCCGACAGTCAGAATCTTGAAGTACTTCGACAGCAACGGGTGCGTGCGGACTTTCTGACGCAGCACCATGGCCATTTCGACCTGCTTCTGCACCAGTTCGAAACCTTCCAGTTCGACTTGACGGCGGCCGACATCGAGCGATGCCAGTATCTGATAGTTCGGCGACGTCGAGGTGTGGGTCATGAAGGCTTCGTGGAAGGGTTCTTCGACCTTGGACGCGAAGTCCTGATCGTGAACATGGATCATCGAGCCTTGTCTGAGCGAGGTCAGCGTCTTGTGGGTCGATTGCGTGGAATAGACCCGCACCCGGGCCGTATCAGGGTCGGGCATCAGGCGCATGTCGAGCAGCGCATCGATGTCGTCGCCGGCTTCTTCGCGCTTTTCCTTATAGGCCTCATATTCTTCGCGGTATTTCTGCGATTTGAATTTTTCACGAAGGTTCTTGGCCTGATACATCCCCGTGCGTTGGCGGTATGTCGGTCCGAAGCGGGCAAAACCAAACCATGCCTCATCCCACAGGAAGACCAGGTCCGGCTTGATCGCCAGGCATTCTTCCATGACCCGTTCGACGTTGTAGACAAGGCCGTCGAAGGTGCAGTTGGTGAGCAAAAGCATGCGCACCTTGTCGAGCTTGCCTGCGGCCTTGAGTTCAAGCAGTTCCTTCTTGATCTCGCGCAGCGGTACGGCACCGTACATGGAATATTCACTGAGCGGATAGCTGTCGAGATAGACCACGTGCGCACCCCCCAGGACCATCCCGTAGTGGTGCGACTTGTGACAGTCACGGTCGACGAGCACGATATCGCCGGGACGGACAATGGCCTGGACGACGATCTTGTTGCAGGTCGAGGTGCCGTTCGTGGCAAAGAACGTTTTGCGCGATCCGAAGGCCCGCGACGCCAGTTCCTGGGCTTTTTTCAGCGGGCCGTGCGGCTCCAGCAATGAATCCAGACCGCCTGATGTCGCCGACGTTTCGGCAAGGAAGATATTCATGCCGTAGAACTCGCCCATATCGCGGATCCAGTTCGATTTCGAAATCGACTTGCCGCGCGAAATCGGCAGGGCATGGAAGACGCCGGTCGGCTGTTTGGCGTAATTCCGAAGCGCCGTGAAAAACGGTGACTGGTAGCGCTGATCAACGCCACGCAGGATATTCAGATGCAACTCCAGGAAATCTTCCTGATTATAGAATATCCGGCGGCAGGCGTCTCCGACACGTCCGGCCACATCCTCGACGGTCTGATCCGTGACCAGGTAAAGGTCCAGTTCGGGCCGGATACGCGCAATGACGTCAGCCAGTGCGACCCCGTAATTCTGCGGCTCAAGGGCATCAACATCGTCAATGTGTGCCGTTTTCAGATATCGGCTGAGAACCGGCAGTTCGTTCATGGATTTGTACTGAAACCCGAAACGGATGACGATGGCCTGGATATTGTGATTGAACAGTGACGCGATGATTGCGTCTTCAAAACTGGATACGAAGACCGGTTCATACGTGAACGGATCTTCCTCCCGGCGCATGGCGGCAAGGCCGTCACGCTGGTGGTTTTGCTGCGCGTAGTTCAGATCGTCGACGAACAGGACTTCGAAATACGGGCGGCGCCGATTGCGCTCCTCCGTGGTCTCCATGTCTTCGTCGTCATAGGCCTCATCTTCGCCATGCAGGCCCAGGTTGACGTGCTTGCGGCGGTAGGTGCCGCTCATCATGGCGCCGACGATCCGCGACACGGCACGGCCAAGTGTCCGCGCATCGCGGTTCTCAAGCAGGTGATATAATTGGCGGAAATCATGCTGTCCGGGGAATGCCCAGTAGGTTTCAAACGGTGCAAGTTCGTCCAGCAGCGCTTTCGCCTGGGCGTAATCATCCGAACGCTCCCGCCCTTCAACAAGGCGGAGCGTGATGTTCTTGAGCTTGTTCCAGTTGTCGACGCGTAGTTGCGTTGCGTTGTAGTAACGCCCGAGCGATACGCCCTTAGCCTGCGCTCCTTCGTCCGGCATGATTTAATAGCTCCCTGTTTATTGTCATTTGTTTATGCGTCTTTTGCGCTTTTTGGGGTGTCGAGCACCGTTACATTATTATAGCCCATGTGCCCCGTAATTTCTGCAGGTGCGGGTGAGTTTATACCCTCCTGCGTACCCTGTTTCGGCATATCAAGCGGACCGAGACTGTAAAGATATGTCTGATCCGAGGTCGTCGGATCATATGTGCCGAAGTATACACTGCGGTCGCGGAAGCTTTTAACAGGTTGTCCGAGGCCGCGAAGCCCGATGGCGCGCTGACGGCGCACGAGATCGAAATCGATTTCAACGGGGATGATTTCTTCCTGGCCGGCGGCTTGGTAAAGAATGGTCCCCGAGGGATCGACAACGCATGAGCGCCCGAACCCGCCTGGGCCGAGGCCATTGATATCGAAAACATAGGTTTGGAACATGGCCGCGGTCGAACGCGCGATGGAAAGTTCAATGTCACGGTCGATGGTGCCGGTGAGGACCGGATGAAGCAGAACTTCGGCCCCCATCGAAACGAGTGTCCGAGTGGTTTCCGGGAACCAGATATCGTAACAGATGGAAACGCCGAAACGGCCTACGTCGGGGACATCGAAAACACAGAATTCGGTGCCGCTTTCAACACCTGACTCATAGGGCAGGAACGGAAACATCTTGGCATACTTGGTGACGACTTCACCTTGCGGATTGAGGACCGAAGCAACGTTATACAAGCCTGTCGCGGAACGCTCGAACATCGACCCCGGCAATATCCAGACATTGTGGCGTTGTGCGGCCTCGCGAAAAACGTCAATGGCAGCCTCAACGCATTCAGGGTGATTGCCCGGCAACGGACCGTACGGGGCCAGTTCGCTGAAAACAATCATTTGCACCCATGGGAAGCGCGCCATGACCTGGTCGATGCGGTGTGACATCGCCGTAACATTTTCATGGCTGGCCGAAACGTGCATCTGCACACCGGCGATCGCGAAAGGTGTCATGTATTCAGGACCTCTTTGGTCAAATTATTATTGTTATGCAATGGTCACGTACTGCCGCCGTCAGGTCAAGGTATGCCCGGAAAACCGCCTGAGCGGAATTCCGGGCAGCTTCCCTTATTCTGCGGCCACAGCCGTGGCGCCAAGCTCGGCCAGACAGTTCTCGATGATGTCCAGACCTTCATCGACAATAGCATCCGAAGCCGTCAGCGGCACCAGAATGCGGATCGTGTTTGCATAGACACCGCATGACAGCAGGATCAGGCCTTTTTCGAGCGCCTTGGCACAAAGCGCCTTGGTGGCGTCGGCGTCCGGTGTGTGACTGCCTTTCTCCGTCACCATTTCAAAGGCAACCATGGCGCCGAGGCCGCGGACGTCACCGATCGGATGAAGATCGGCACGATCCTTCATGCGGTTGATGCGTTCCACAAGGCGTTCGCCAAGAATGCGGCTGCGGCCAAGGAGCTGTTCTTCTTCAATCACTTTCAGCACGCCAAGGGCCGCGGCACAGCCGATGGGGCTGCCGCCGTAGGTGCCGCCGAGCCCGCCCGGGGCCGGAGCATCCATGATTTCAGCCTTGCCGATGACACCGGCCAGCGGGAACCCGCCGGCAAGTGACTTGGCGGTGGTGATCATGTCAGGGGCAACGTCCCAGTGCTCGGACGCAAAAAGGCGGCCGGTCCGGGCGAAGCCGGTCTGTACTTCGTCGGCGATCAGGCAGATGCCGTGTGCGTCACAGACCTTGCGGAGTTCACGGACCAGTTCAGCGGGGGCGATGTAGAAACCGCCTTCGCCCTGAACCGGTTCGAGGATGATCGCAGCGACCTGTTCCGGCTCAAGATCGGCCTTGAACAGACGGTGCAGGGCATCGATGGAGTCCTGAGCCGACACGCCGTGCATCGGCATCGGGAACGGCAGGTGATAGATACCGGCGGGCATCGGGCCGAAGCCACGCTTGTAAGGATCGACCTTGCCGGTCAACCCCATGGTCATCATGGTCCGGCCATGGAAAGCGCCGGAGAACGCGACGACTGCCGGGCGGCCGGTATGGGCGCGGGCAATCTTGATGGCGTTTTCGACGGCTTCGGCACCGGTGGTGACGAACAGGGTTTTCTTCGGATCATCGCCGGGTGCCAGTGCGTTTAGCTTTTCCGCCAGTTCGACGTAAGGCTCGTAGGGAACGACCTGATAGGCGGTATGGGTAAAACGCTCGAGCTGCTTTTGCACTGCCGCCATGACGGTCGGGTTGCGGTGACCGGTGTTAAGCACGGCAATCCCGCCGGCAAAGTCGACATAGCGTTTGCCTTCGACATCCCAGAGTTCTGCGTTTTCGGCACGGTCCGCGTATATGCCGGTGGCGACACCGACGCCCCGTGGCGTAGCGGCCTGGCGGCGGTCGTTGAGTGATTTGTTATCCGTCATGTCAGTGTTCCCTGATGATAAATATTGTTACGGGTCAGACGAAAAGGGCGGCCGTTGGCCGCCCTTTCCAACGTCAGCCTCAGGCGGCTTCGGTTTTGCTGATATCGGTTGCGCCGTCAGCTGTCGGATACGGCTGGTCTTCACGGTTGCCGACCGGTTCGTAGATCGAGAAACCCTCGGCCTCCGTCCGGGCTTTGATATCCTCTGGTTTCTGGGCCGGGATACGCTTCGACATCGACCAGATGTGACCGAACGGATCGGCGACCTTGGCAAGGCGTTCGCCGTAGAACGTATCAGCAAGCGGAACCAGCACGGTACAACCGGCTTCGACGGCGGCTTCCCAGATTTCGTCGACGTTGGCAAGATACAGGTGCTGCGACACGCCCGAACCGCCATAGGCGAACGGGGAATAGATGCCGAAAGCCGGCATTTCGTCGGAAACGATGACGATGGAATTACCGATCTTCATTTCTGCATGCAGCACGGTGATGCCGTCTTCGGCGTACACACGCGACAGAACTTCGGCACCGAAGATGTCGGCGTAGAAATTCAGTGCGGCGTCAGCACCACGAACAACCAGATACGGGGTGACGGTGCGATATCCCTTGGGCACCGGAGCAACTTTTTTAGCCATGATCAAACTCCTGAACACTTGTTTCATTTGGGACATGTATGGTCCCGGAGAGTCGTTGTTGCCGGGCGGACCAATTAATTCTGGCCGAATCATCCGACAGCATGTATCATGATGTACGTTAAAGGATCGAATTTGTCAACAACATGATGCAAGGTGTAAAATCACCATGGCGCAAGATGTGACGACACCTATACCCCAGGATGCGGCCCAGCAGGATCTCGCGCTCGGGGTCACGATGACCATTACGCAGGCTGACCTTGGCTATCTGCGTGCCGTCGGCCGGCTGGGGGAATACGCCGTGGTGTATCGCGTCTGGCGTGAACAGGCAGGCGGCGGGTTTGGGGACCAGACCAAGAACCCGCATACCTGGGGGGTTCTGGTTTATGTCGACGGGCAGGTTGCCCGGATTTATTCGGCCCGTGGTGCCGGTCGCGAATGGTCGAACCTCGACCGTCTGGAAAAATGGCTGCGTTCTCAGGGCTTCTGGTACTGGTGGACACGGAACGATCTCGAACCGCTCGGAGAAGAAGACGATGCGGTGGTTGAAGCGGTTGAAGAGCCGGATGTAACTGCCGAAAGCGACCTTGATGACGCAACGCCGGCACAGCCGCTGGTTCCGTCGGCCCCACCGGAACCGCTGGGTCCGCCTGACTGATAGGGCATTCTCTTTTTCATAAAATTTTATGTATTATATATCAAAGACTTAGATAAATAATGCATTTGCCCGGATATTCGTTCCGGGTCACGCTCAGGCATCCTCTTTGGGAAAGCGGGATGCAATTCTATGAAAACCGGGTTGTCGGCATTCACGCACAGGCTTGTGCGCACATTACGGGACTTCGCCCGCCAGGAGTCAGGGGCCGCAATCGTCCTGTTCGCGCTGGCCACCGTGCCGATGGTTGCCTTTGTCGGAATGGGAACGGATACGGCGCGGGCCTATCTGGTCAAATCCAGAATGTCGTCCGCCCTGGATGCCGCCGGACTGGCCGGCGGTCGCCGGTTCTTTTCACCCAACCGGGACGCCGAAATTGAAATGTTCTTCAATGCCAACTTCCCGCCGGGGTACATGAACGCAACCGTGTCGGGGCCTCACATCAACGTCGATGAACTGGCCGAGCGTCTGACATTGACGGCGGAAGCACAAATCCCGACGACACTGATGAAGGTCCTCGGCTTCGATCATCTGACGGTGAGCGCGGAAACCGAAATCACCCGTCAGATGCAGGCCCTCGACGTGGTGATCGCCATGGATATGTCCGGGTCCATGGGATCATCCAGCGGTTCGGGTTCGCGGATCTCCGCCGCCCGGCAGGCGGCAACGGACCTGGTCGACATTCTTTATGGCGATAACGGCAGCAACGATCTGCTGAACATCGGTCTGGTGCCGTGGAACGCCAAGGTCAACGTAATGGTCGAAGGTACGACCTATGATCCCGCTCTGACCACGACGCTGCCGGTCACGGGGTTCACCAATCCGCTGACCGGCAGCGGACAGAGCGATGTCTATCAGGTCAACAACTCACCGGTGCCGCTGTTATCGCCGCCGCCATGGAACTGGCGCGGCTGTGTCTACGCCCGGTACCTGGACAATCCGGCGGATGACGATGATGCCGACATTCTTTTGGGGCCGCAGGAACTGGTGGGTGCCGACTGGCCGGCATGGGAGCCGGTCGGGACCGAAGGTGAGCCGGTATCAGGCGGCACCTGTTCGATTTCCGTCAACGGCGGTGAATGCACGCGCTGCCTGTCGCATGGCATCACGCCGTTGCAGAGCCAGAAGCAGACTATTGTCGATGCAATTGACGATCTGCAATATCCGGACGGCAATACCAACATCCCCGAAGGGCTGGGCTGGGCCTGGCGTGTTTTGATGCCGGCGGCGCCGTTTACCGAAGCCGTGGCTGACCCTGATTATGACCTTCAGCGCGCCATTGTCCTGCTGACGGACGGCGAGAACTACGGCGGCAATGGTGACGGGTACAAATCCGTCTTCGGGCTTGGATCGGGGGCCGGTGCCAACGGCATGGATGATCGATTGCGGTTGCTCGCCACGAACATCAAAAGCTCCGGTGTCGTTTTGTATGTTATTCAGTTCGCCAACAACGGCACGACGCTGCAGGCATTGCTGAAGGATGTGGCGAGCGGCCCGGCCTCGCCGTTCTATCACTATGCGCCGGACGACACTGCGCTCCGCGCCGTATTCCGCGAAATCGCCAACGATCTGTCCGAGCTCAGACTGTCGAAGTGATGCATCGGCGTGATGGCGTCATGCCATCGGCGTCACCCCGGCACATGCCGGGGGCAGTGCTGGCGATATTTGAAACCCACGATCGTCTTTTGACAGCCGTCCGGATTCCGGCCTTCGCCGGAATGACGCATGTCACGCAAAGGGGTGGACACTAACTGCCCAGCCGGACCTTGACTGTATAGCGGGGCCGGAAGATGGCGTAGTTGTAGACCGTGTTGTTGCCGATCGCGCCGCCGAGGATCGGATTGTCTGGAAACATCGGCGCGTATTGATACTGAATTTCCGCCATGATTACGCTTTCGCTTTCGGCAACCGTGAAGCCGGACGGCAGTGTCGCCGGACCGCCTTCGCCGCCGAAACCGCTGGATTGCGGATCCTGACCATACACCCGCTGCCATTCGACGATGGGGCCGGAAGCAGTGCCGACGACGCTGCTGACGATCATCGCCGCGTTGGCACCGAAATCGTAGGGTTCGGTAATCAGTGCACCGGCCTGAAAGATGTTGTTGAGATCGCCGGGCGTCAGAACCTCACCCTGCGAGACGAGATCGGCGACGGTCATCGTTGCGCGTTCGGTTTTCTGATGCAGAAGCACATAGCGGGTTATCTCGATACCGTTGAGGGTCAGCGCCAGCGCAACCGGTACGGCGATGGCAATCTCAATGGCCGAGATGCCACGTTCATCGCGGCGGAAGCGGTCCAATTTTTTTCGAAGCTGTTCAAGCATCAGTTGTTCAGCCCGTCCCAGGGTTCGTTCCGTACCACGATGCTGGCGCCAAGCTTCAGAATGCCCTCATTGCCGACAAAGTATTTGGAGAAGGGCGTCATCGTCTGCCAGTCGTAGTTCAGCCGGTAAACGACGATGTCCCCGGATGCGCCGCTGCCGGCTGCGCCGATATCCGCATCCCATTGTCCGTTGCCGTTTTCGTCTGAAAAAGTCTCGCCCAGGTCATAGGTACCGTTGGCATTGCCGTCGACGTAGTCCTCGCCCCGGCCGATGTCCGAAAAACTCGGATAGATCAGGATATCGACCCGGGCGTCATCCATGTCGATCAGGCCAAGTGTGCGCTCATCGATGATTTCGATAATCCGCTCCATCCGTGTCACGCCATTCGGCTGCTGTCCGGTAATGCCGAAGCGTGCGGCTTCCCGGAGCGAGCTTTCCATCAGGGTGTTGGTCAGCATGACGATGCCGAACTCCATGGACGCCAGCATCACGGTGATCAGGATCGGTGCGCCGAAGGCGAACTCCATCAGCGTTGAGCCGTCATCGTTGCGGCTGAAGCGCTGACAGGCGCGGCACAGTGTGTTTCTGATCTGGATGGGCATGGGACGTCTCCGGCCTCGTTACCAGAGGTCATGTTACTGAAGTCACGATGCCCAATCGAAACAATTGAATGTATATATAATGTAAATAATATAGATAAAATTTTATCAAAATGTATTTAAAAAATATAATTAAATTAAATATAAGTTATAAGTGAATATTAATTTTGACTGAGATAGTAAAAAATAAGTAAATGGCCGATAGCACATTGCTGCTGCCGGTGTCGTTGTCACATGGTGTGAGGCGGCCGGACGAAATGGACAGGAGGCCATCATGAAAGCCACCCTTAAAAAATTCTACCGGGATGAAAGTGGCGCCACCGCAATCGAGTACGGCCTTATCGCTGCGCTCGTTTCCGTTGCCGCTATCCTTGCGCTGCAAGCCATGGGTACATCTCTCGACACGATGTTCAACAGTGTCGCGACGATCCTCAGCGGCGCCGTTACGGGAAGCTGATTTCGTCTAACGGCCGGCCTGGATATCCGGGCCGGCTGTTTTCCGGAGCCTCCGGCAATGCCGGGTCCGTGGACGGTTTGCCTCCGTTCTGGACGACACCACCTCGGCCGATCAACGCGGACCAGGCCGCCGGGGGATCCGGAAAGCAAAAGCCCGGAACCTGCATATAAAAAACAAGGGTGAACATGACCCCATAGGCTCGAGAGAAAACGGGAAGGGATCAGTCCTCAAGAACAGAGGAGGTGGGGGGACGATGACCGACCAACAACTAATACATACGGGCATTCTTCTGCTGGCCGCCGTGCCGTTTGGCTATGCCGCCATCAGCGACATTCGCAGATACACCATTCCGAATGCCTGTACGCTGGCGCTGTGCTGCCTGTACCCGTTTCATTTCTGGTTGGCACCGCAAGACGTCCCGCTGACGGCATCCTTAATCGTGATGAGCACGGCTTTTGCCGTCAGTTTTGCTTTCCATGCGCTGAAACGGCTTGGGGGCGGGGACGTGAAGCTGATCACCGTCGCCGCATTGTGGGCAGGGCCCGCGCTTGTCGGCGATTTCGTGATCGTCATGGCCCTCGCCGGCGGCCTGCTGTCGCTCGTCTATATAAGTCATTTCTATATCGCGCCGGTGCTCGGCTTCGACCATGCCGGACCGTCCGGTATTCAGGACAATCCGCTCACGACCAAGCTGCCGTACGGCGTCGCCATCGCCGCCGGCGGGCTCGTGACGCTTTTGCAATTGGCGCACTAGGGGATGGTCATGTTCTCGCTTCGAAATATTCTGCTTTTGGTTGTCGCTCTGGTGTTTGCATCCGGCACGGCGGTTTACGTGAAGTCGTGGATGGAAAGCGAACGCACCCGTCTGGCGGCGGACCGGCAGACCGAAATACAGGTGATCAGAACAGCGGCGGCGGAAGTCCTCGTCGCAAGAATGGATTTGCAGCCGGGGACGTTTCTCAAGCCGGAAAACCTGGAGTGGCAGCCGTGGCCCGAGGACGGTGTCCACAAGACGCATATTGTTCGCACGCGGGCGGAAGACAGGGGCGACAACAACAAGGACCAGATCCTTGAACTGCAGGGGGCCGTCGTCCGTGTCGCTCTCCGCGCCGGTGAGCCGGTGACGAAAGTCCGTGTCGTGCATCCCGGTGAGCGTGGTTTCCTGGCTGCGGTTCTTGAACCTGGTTTTCGCGCCGTCTCGCTACCCGTCGATGCGACCACGGGGATTGCCGGTTTCATCTTTCCGGGTGACTGGGTGGATATCCTGATGACCATGCGGCTTCGTGACGAGCGCGAAGACGCAAAGCAGCAGCGCTATTTCTCCCAGACCGTGTTGCGGCGTGTGCGCGTCCTCGCCATCGATCAGCATGTCGACAAGGAAGACGGCAGCGCATCTGTCGCCAAGACGGCGACCATCGAAGTGACACCCAAGGAAGCCGAACGTGTCACCATCTCGCTGGAAATGGGACGGTTGTCGCTCAGCCTGAACAGCCTCAGCCAGGCGGAGAGCGAAACCGTCCACAAGGAACGACTGCTGGGCGGTGAAAAGCCGTTCAATCCGAAAATGGTCCGTAACGAGGGGCGCAGCTACACCCTCGATTCAGATGTCTACAACATGTGGGGCGACCCGCGCCTGTTTCCGGGCAGCGGCAGCGGGCGCGAAGTCCATGTGCTCCGGGGCAGCGATGCCCAGACCCAGAATTTTTGAGGAGCCCCGTCATGCCGCGACCTTTTAAACTGATTCATCTGCTCGTCATGCTGGCGATCATCGCCATCACAATGCTGACGGTGGGGGATGCGTGGAGCAAACCGCTGGAAGTGGTCAATCGCGGCCATCAGGAAATGACCCTCGAAGTCCATAAGGGCAGGTTGATCAAGCTCCGTGCAGCGGCATCGACCGTGTTCGTGGCCGATCCGGCAATTGCCGATGTGCAGATCAAAAGCCCGACCCTTGTATACGTACTCGGCAAGGGGCCGGGCGAAACCACATTGTTTGCCGTCGACGGCCGTGAACAGGTACTGGCCAGCATTGATCTGCACGTCAGCCACAACGTCAGCCGAATTCACAATTCGATCCGCCAGCTTCATCCTGAAGCCGATATCACGGTTAGCAGTATTGGTGATGCACTTGTGCTGGACGGGGTTGTCGACAGCGCCTCCACGGCGGAGAACATCCGCCGTGTTGCCGCCGGTGCGGTTGGTGATCCGAAGAAAGTGATGATGCGCATCGGCATTGATGCTCCGACACAGATCAATCTGCGGGTCAGGATCGCCGAGGTCTCGCGCGATATCGACAAGCAGCTCGGTTTCAACTGGTCGATTGCCGGTTCGGCGGCGGGGATCGCCTTCGGTGTCGCCACGGCCAATCCATTCAATGCCTCTGTGACCCAGCACACACTGTCGGTGTCGGGGATCGGCATCGGTGGTTTCGATCTTAATGCGGTCATCGATGCGCTGGAGGAAGAGGGATTGATTTCCGTTCTGGCGGAACCGAACCTGACGGCGCTTTCCGGCGAGGCGGCAAGTTTTCTGGCCGGGGGGGAATTCCCGATTCTGGTGCCGGACTCGGATGGCCGGGTGACCATCGAGTTCAAGAAGTTCGGGGTTTCCCTCAGCTTCACGCCGACCCTGATGGGGCGCGATCGGGTAAATCTTCATGTCCGTCCGGAAGTCAGTCAGTTGTCGACGACCAACGCGGTGACCCTGAATAACTTCCAGATCCCGTCCCTGACCACGCGCCGCGCGGACACCACTGTTGAACTGGGATCGGGCCAATCGTTCGCCATAGCCGGGCTGATCCAGAATAACGTGACGCATGACATCTCGAAATTTCCGGGGCTTGGGGATGTGCCGGTACTGGGCGGCTTGTTCAAATCCGACCGCTTCCAGCGCGAAGAGAGCGAACTCGTCATCATCGTCACACCCTATGTGGTCCGGCCGATATCGCGACAGCGTCTGGCCGCACCGACGGATGGGCTCGAATACCCGCATGATGCAGAACGTATCGCTAACGGCGGCACCCATCGTCAGAAAGCATCCGCCGGTCAGCCGGTCACCATTGACCGGAATGGCGATAGCCTGATCGGTCCGGTCGGTTTTCTGCTTGAACAGCCCGCGGCTTCCGCAAAGGGAGAAACCCAATGAATAAATCTCGAAGGATGAGTGGAAAGCTGGTGTTGATGCTTGGCGCACTTCTGCTCACCGGCTGCCAGACACACCAGGAACGGCCGTGGTTCGACCCGCTCAATCTGCAGGTTGAAATGCAGCCACGTGAAGAGAAAAAAGTTCAGGTGGTGCCGAGTGAAACTTCGTTCGCCCTGCAATTCACGGACGGCGGTGCCAAGATCGCCGATGCCGAACAGCGCGCAGCGGCGGCGTTTCTGAAGCGCCGTGCCCTGGTAGAAACGGATGAGGTATTCGTCGACTTCGGTCTGTTCGTCGATACCTCGGCGTTGGCCACGGCACGCCGCCATAACATTGCCGCGCTGGTCGGTGACGCCGGAATTGATCCGGCCCGCGTCCGGGTCCGCGCCAATATTCCCGGTATTGCAGAAAACGAAGTCAATCTGACTGTGCGCCGGTATCTGGTTACGCTGCCAGGATGCCCGGACTTCACGTCGCGTGCTGGCCGAACTTTTGACAACCGGCCGCATTCCAACTGGGGCTGTGCCACGGCCAGCAATTTTGGCCGGATGGTTGCCGAGCCGCGCGACATCATCGAAGGGCGGGGGGAAACTCTGACTGATGGAGAAGCTGCCGTACTCGGTATTCAGCGCTATCGCGCCGGGATGACCCGGCAACTTGCTGTGGATGACACCAACACCGCCGAAAGCCATGGCGTTCAGGGCAGTTCAGGCGGTGGCGGAAATGGAGGTGGACAATGATCGCTCTTAAAAATGACACGACACTCGCTCAAGCCGGCATGAGCCACGCCTTTTTTGCCTTTGTTGCCGATAAAAACACAGCGGACACGCTTGGTCGCGGCGCAGAAGCCGAAGGGTTTGCGGGAGATGCGGTCATGCAGGCAACGTTTGATCAGGCGATTGAAAGCCTTGCCGGCATGCCGACCCCGGCGGTCCTGGTGGTCGATCTTGGCAACGAGACCGATATCATGACCGCTGCCGGGCGCTTGGCCGAGGTCTGCGATGCCGGATCACAGGTGATCCTGTTGGGGGCGGTCAATGATCTGCATGTCTATCGCGATGTCATTGCCGCCGGTGTTGCGGATTATCTGGTGAAGCCGTTTACCTACCATGACGTCGCCGCGTCCCTGCATCGTGCAAAGCCGCGACCGCAACCCGAGCCGCAACCGCTGGCGGTAGCCGCCGAAACCGGGACGGTCGTGAAAACGGAAGCCGTGGGCGTGATCGGTGTGCGGGGTGGCGTTGGGGCCAGCACCATTGCGGCAAATGCTGCCTGGTTTGCCGCCGATCAGTTCGTCAGGAACGTGACGTTGATAGATATGGATCTGACTTTCGGAACACAAGCGCTGATCCTGGATGTGGATCCGGGCGGCGGTCTGGCGGATGCGATGCGTGAGCCGGGCCGTATGGACGAGCTTTTCATCAAGCGTGCGTCGGTATCGTTGGGAGAGACATTCCGGGTCATGGCGACGGAAACCGACCCGGCACGAGGTGATCTCGCCAATGCGCATGCATTCAAGGAATTGCTGGATTTTGTCCGCGAGGATATGGACCTTGTGATCGTCGATGTGCCGCGGGGCATTGTCGTGGCGCATCCCGAAATGATCGAAGCCTTTGCACGCATCATACTCGTTGCCGAGCCCAGCCTGGCTGCGATGCGTGACAGTGCCAGGCTGTCGGCGATGATCGGCGCTATAAATCCCGGATGCCGTGTTTCCGTGGTGCTGGGACGGCAGGGGATCGCACCGCGCGAGGAACTATCAGTCAAAACCTTTGAAGAAGGTTCCGGTCTCAAGGTTGCGCACAGCGTCCCGTTTGATCCGAAAACAGCGATGCACAGCGAGGCGGATGGCAAATGTATCCTGCAGGTTGCGCGGCGATCCCGGCTCGGACGTGCGCTGGTGCAGGTGACGGAACTGGTGGCGGGAGCCGAGCAGAAACCTGCTGGAGGGCTGTTCGCCAGATTCAAGCGAACGCCGAAAGCGGCCGCTCAGGCAGTAGGAGCCTGACATGTTCGGGAAAAGAACCTCATCGGATATCGTCTCGATCAACGCTCATCCAAAACGACTGCAGGTGCGGCCCCTGGGTGAACTGGAAGGCAACGACAGCAGCAATCAGCTGATGCATGCCGCCATGCTGGGTGCGGAAGACCAGCACCGGCCTGAAATCATCCAGCAGATTGCCTTCGAAACGCTGGAACGCACGGATGAGATCGTCGGCGACGACGATCCATCAATGATGCAGCGATCGGAGCTGGCACGGGTCATCGGCGATGCGATCAGCGGCGATCTGGTGCCCGGCGGTCTGTCCCAGCGGGAAAAGCGCGATGCGGTCACGGCTGTCATCAACACGCTGCTCGATACCCGTTCAGCGGCCATAACGCCTGAACCGGAAAACCTGATCGAGCGGACCAAGGCACTGGTTCAGCCGATCCTCATGGACCGGATCGACGTGACCGAGGCGGGCGATATGCCACGCGTGCAGCTGGCCCAGGAAGTCGGCGACGTGGTGTCGGAAATTCTTATGGAGCACAAAATTCAGCTCAATCTGATCGAGCAGCGTGAAATCGTCACGATGCTGCTCAATGATATGCTGGGTTTCGGCCCGCTTGAGGTATTGCTCGCCGACGAGGCGGTAACGGATATCATGGTCAATGGCCCCGAACAGGTCTATGTCGAAAAGAACGGCAAGTTGACGCTGTCCGGTGTGACGTTCCGAGACAACCGGCATGTCATGCAGATTGCATCGCGGATCGTTTCCGGTGTCGGCAGGCGTGTCGATGAGTCCTCGCCGCTATGCGATGCGCGTCTGCCAGACGGATCGCGCGTCAACATTATCATCCCGCCGTTGGCGATCGACGGGCCGAGCATCTCGATCCGTAAATTCTCAAAAAAGAAGATCACCCTCGACGTGATGCAGCGTCAGGAAAACATCTCCCCGCAGATGGCAACGGTGCTCAAGATCGCGTCCCGCTCACGGTTGAACATTCTGGTTTCCGGCGGGACGGGGTCGGGCAAAACGACTCTGCTGAATGCGCTGTCCAGAATGATCGATTCCGGTGAACGCATCGTCACCATCGAGGATGCGGCGGAACTGCAACTGCAGCAGCCGCATGTGGTGCGGCTTGAAACGCGCCCGCCTAACCTCGAAGGGGATGGTGAAATTACCCAGCGAGAACTGGTCAAGAACGCGCTTCGGATGCGGCCTGACCGGATCATTCTGGGGGAAATCCGGGCCGGTGAAGCGCTCGACATGCTGCAGGCCATGAATACCGGCCACGACGGCTCGCTCGGCACCATTCACGCCAACCGTCCGCGCGAAGCGCTGACCCGGCTTGAAAACATGGTCGCGATGGCCGGGGTCAAGCTGCCGAACGAGGCCGTGCGCGCGCAGATCGCCGGGGCCGTCGATCTGATCGTGCAGATTTCGCGCATGCGCGACGGCAAGCGCCGGATCACCCACGTGACCGAGGTCGTCGGCATGGAAGGCGAGGTCGTCACGACGCAGGATCTGTTCACCTTTGATTTCGAGGGCGAGGATGCGGAGGGCAATCTGTTCGGCAGCTTCAAATCGACGGGTCTGCGCCCCGCGTTCATCGACCGTGCCAAGTACTTCGGTCTCGACAAGGCACTGATGGAGGCGATGGAGTGACCGATCTCCTTATCATCTTCGCGGGAACGCTGGCAGCGATAATGATCATCGGGTGGTTGGCGATCACGGTGCTCGGGCGTCAACGGCGTCTGAACGCACGGGTCGAACGGATCGGTGAACGGGCTCGGCCGATGAGCCGCGAGGAGCGGCAGATACGTCAGCTCAAACGCAAGACACAGACCGCGTCACCGTTCATCGAAGGTCTGGCCAGACATCTGCTGCCACGCCCGCAGCAATTGCGATACAGATTGCAGCGGACCGGGTATCAGGTTTCGCTCGGCCGTTATTTCCTGATCTCTCTGGGCGTTGGCGTGGCGGCGGCTTTTGTGTGCCGTATTGGGATGCAACTGCCCTGGTTCGCCATCCTCGCCGCGGCGATCGTGGCCGGGATCGGGGTGCCACATCTGGTCGTCGGTTGGCTTGTGGCCCGGCGCGACAGCAGGTTTACGGCGCTGTTTCCCGACGCCATCGATCTGATGGTGCGCGGTCTGCGCTCCGGTCTGCCGGTGACGGAAACCATTGCGGCCAGCGGACGGGAAATGAAAGAGCCGGTTGGCCCTGAATTCAGACGGATTTCCGATTCCGTGCGGCTCGGACAACCGCTTGAGGATGCGCTCTGGGATGCGGCGAAGCGGCTGGACACCGCCGAGTTCAAGTTCTTCGTGATCAGCTTGTCGGTGCAGAAGGAAACCGGCGGCAATCTGGCGGAAACGCTCGCCAACCTCTCGGATATTCTGCGTTCACGCAAACAGATGCGGCTGAAAATCCGTGCCATGTCCTCCGAGGCCAAGGCCAGTGCGATGATTCTCGGATCGCTGCCGTTTGTGATGTTCGGCATCATCTGGTTTCTCAGCCCCAGCTATGAACAGGCACTTTTCGAGGACATACGCGGGCGGGTCATGCTGGGCGTGGCGCTTGGCCTGATGGGATCGGGCATGCTGGTGATGCGCAAGATGGTCAGGTTCGAGATATGATGCGCGTCCGGAAAACGATCCGATGAGCTGGCTGATAAACATGTTTCCCGGCATCGCACCTGAAATGCAGGCCGCCCTTTTGTCCGGCGCCGCGGTGCTGTTCGTCTTGTATGCCGTCGGTTCCTCGTTTCTGGTCCGTGATCCGATGGCATCGCGGGCCAAGTCGCTGATGAAGCATCGGCGTGACTTGCAAGCAGGTCTGGCGGTGCCGAAAAAGAACCGTGCCCGGGCGATGCTGGAATCAGGCGGCTGGGTCCGGCGAACGGTTGAACGGCTGAACCTTTTGCGCTCCAAGCATGCGGACCGGGTGCAGCTGTCACTGGCCCGTGCCGGCTGGCGGTCGCGCGATCATGTGGTGCTGTACCTGTTTGCCAAGACCGTACTGCCTTTTGTTACCGGCATTGCGAGCATACTGGTGCTGTTCGTGGTGCCGGTTATTGATCTCGATTTCAACATTCGTGCGCTGATTGCCCTCGGCGTCACGGTCGGCGGCGCATATCTGCCGGATATTCTGATCCGCAACCAGCAGGCCAAGCGCAAGCTTGCGCTGTCGAAAGGTCTGCCGGATGCACTGGATCTTCTTGTGATCTGCGCCGAAGCAGGCCTGTCGCTTGATGCCGCACTCAAGCGCGTGGCCGATGAAATGGGCCGGGGCACACCCGAAATTGCCGATGAATTCCAGATGACGGCGATTGAACTCAGCTATCTGCCGGATCGCCGTCAGGCATTGGACAATTTCAACCAGCGAACCGACCTGGCGTCTATCCGCGGCGTCGTCAACACGCTGACCCAGACGGAAAAATACGGCACGCCGCTTGCGCAGTCGTTACGCGTGTTGTCTGCCGAATACCGTAATGAACGGATGATGAAGGCCGAGGAAAAAGCCGCCAAGCTCCCGGCAACCCTGACCGTGCCGCTGATCCTGTTTATTCTGCCCTCCCTGTTCGTGGTGCTTCTGGGGCCGGCGGTGCTGTCGACCCTCGACAACCTGATCAATATGTAAATGCATGATGTCTCAGCGCAGGGCGCCGAATACGGCCTTGGTTCTATCCTCGGGTGGCAGATTCCGGAGCCGCGCGTAAAAGGCGAGGTTGTTGGCGATTTCAGCCTCGCTCAGATCATTCGCGGAGACGTTGCGTGCGTCGGCGTCATTGCCGGCGAGACCATGGACCAGGGCCAGATTGTGGCGCGTTCGCGCGCCGGCTGCGGGCTCTGCCGCTGCTTTGCGCAACAGCCGGATGGCATCTTCAAAGTCGCCGCTGAGAGCAAGCGACAAACCGAGATTGTTTCTGATCGCGAGATTGTCCGGGGTCTTTTCCATGCCGGCGATATAGCGTTCCTGCGCTTCCTGATGCCTGCCGAGCAGATCGAGCGCGATGCCCGCACCGTTGATCGACGTGCTGTCAGTGCCCAGTCTCGAAGCCCGCTCAAAGGCGGCAAAGGCCTGTTCGTAAAGCCCGGCTTGCAGAGCGGTTTCTCCAAGCCGATGCAGGGGAAATGTCCATTCGGGCCGCATATCAGCCGCGCGACGGTAAAGCTGCATGGCGTTCACAAGATCGCCACCGGCGCGTGTCGTGTCGCCGACACGAACGAGCTGCTGAGCCCGGCTTTCAAGATTGTCCTGCTGGATTTCCTGCTGCGTCGGCACCTGACCGCTGCAGGCTGTCAGCATGACGGCAGACATGAATAGGCACCAAATAAAACCGGCCCTCGACGTGGCGAATATGGCCGTTATGATCGGTCTTAAGCTTGTCACTGAGGTGCTTTTAAATCTCATTGTAGAATAAGCTACAGGGATCACGTTGCGGGGGAAAGTGTTCACGTGTCCAAGGAATATGTTGAACTGACGCTGTTGATCGAGCGCCTGCACCGGCGCTTCCTCGATGTGCTCAGAATTGAACTCAAGAATCTCGGCATCCGGGACATCAACGGTGTTCAGGCCTTGATGCTGACCAACATCGGCGAAGGCGAAATCATTATCCGCGATCTGATTGAGCGCGGCTATTATCAGGGCTCGAACGTATCCTATAATATCAAGAAGCTGACGGATTACGGGTATCTAGAACAGGCGCGGGCGCAACACGACAAACGCTCGATCATCGTCAAGCTGACCGACAAGGGACATGCGGTCGTTGTCGGCATACGCGCGATGGAAGAAAAGAACGGCATCAGGTTCGAAGACGCCATCAAGGACGGGGCTGGGATCGGCGAGGCGGCAAAAATGCTCCGCAAGTTGGAACGTACCTGGGATGAGTATATAAGATACGGCGAATAGCAGACGTCACTGCACGATATATCATCAAGGACTGATTTCACATGCTACTGGGATGCATTGCCGACGACTTTACCGGCGCCACCGATCTTGCCAACACCCTCGTCAAAGGGGGGATGAATACGATTCAGAGCATCGGAGTCCCGGGCCCTGAGATGGATATCGGGGAAACCGATGCCATCGTCATCGCGCTCAAGTCGCGCACCAACCCCGCAGATGAAGCCATCGCGGAATCGCTGGAAGCACTGGCCTGGCTGCGGGCGCGGAACGTGAAACAGGTGCTGTTCAAATACTGTTCCACGTTTGATTCCACAGATCAGGGGAATATCGGTCCCGTCGCCGATGCCTTGCTTGATGCATTGAAATCCGATTTCACCATTGCCTGTCCGGCCTTTCCGGAAACCGGGCGGTCGATATACAAGGGGTATCTGTTTGTCGGTGACGGGCTGTTGAACGAGTCCGGGATGGAGAACCATCCGCTCAACCCGATGACCGATGCCAATCTGGTTCGTGTTCTGCAGCGTCAGACGCCGCATAAAGTCGGGCTTGTCGAATACAAAACAGTCCGTGCCG
The DNA here is from genome assembly GCA_965227245.1 of Rhodospirillales bacterium. Lineage (GTDB taxonomy): Bacteria > Pseudomonadota > Alphaproteobacteria > Rhodospirillales > Casp-alpha2 > UBA4479. The sequence goes on from OZ245728.1 coordinate 2,529,059, forward strand.
GGGCGGATGCAATCCGTGGGCGTTTCGATGAACTCAGGGCCGCCGGTTTCCGTCACGCCATTGTTGATGCGGTGAGCGATCATGACCTGCTGGAAATCGGCGATGCGGCCTCCGGCCTGGCCCTGATTACGGGCGGCTCCGGTATCGCACTTGGACTGCCGGAAAATTTCCGCAAGCAGGGGTATCTGGTGGACCAATACACGCCGTCATTGCCGGGCATCAAGGGCCGCGCCGCGGTTATCGCGGGCAGCTGCTCGAAGATGACACGTGCCCAGATCAACCGAACCCGAGAACTCTGGCCAAGCTTTAATGTGGACCCGCGGGCGATTGCCGACGGCAGGGACGTGGCGGGTGAAATCCTGGACTGGGCGGGGGCGCAGTCCGGTACCGCGCCGATCCTGATCTATTCTTCGGCGTCGCCCGACGTGGTCAGCGCCATTCAATCCGAATACGGGCGCGAACGCGCCGGCGAAATGGTCGAGGAAACCATGGGGCAGGTGGCCCGTGGTCTGATGGAACTTGGCGTCAACCGGATGGTTGTCGCCGGCGGTGAAACATCGGGTGCGGTGGTCAAGGCGCTGGATGTTCATGCGCTCCGGATCGGCCCGGAAATCGATCCGGGCGTGCCGTGGACGGAAGCCATCGGCGGCGTGCCACTGGCGTTGGCGCTTAAATCCGGAAACTTCGGCGCCGAGGATTTCTTCGAGAAATCACTGGGGATGTTGCCATGAGCGAGACCGCTGCCCGTGACGAAATCGCCCGGTTTGCGAAATCAATCTATGAGCGCGGTCTGACGTTCGGCAGCTCGGGCAACATCAGTGTGCGGCTGGATGACGGCTGGTTGATGACGCCGACCGGCGTCTCAATGGGGGATATCGACCCGGCCCGGATAGCCAAGCTGGATCCGGACGGCAATCACGTTTCCGGCGATAAGCCGACCAAGGAAACATTTCTGCATATCGCCATGTATCGTGAACGTGAAACGGCGGGGGCGGTGGTGCATCTGCATTCGACGCATTCGGTCGCCGTCAGTTGCATGGCCGATATCGATCCGAAAAATGTTCTGCCGCCGATCACGGCATATTACGTCATGAAAATCGGGACGCTGCCGCTGGTCCCGTATTTCCCGCCGGGTGATCTTGATCTGGCCAGGGCGGTACGTGAAATGGCGTCCGATCATCATGCCGTTCTGCTGGCCAACCACGGACCGGTTGTTGCCGGCAAGTCCCTTGCCGACGCGGTTTATGCCACCGAAGAACTTGAAGAAACGGCCCGGCTTTTTCTGATGCTCAAGGACGTCAAAACCCGTTTCCTGACGGATGAGCAGGTAGTGGCGCTCAAGGAGAAATTTTCCTCGTGATCACGAAACCCGCAGATGTCGCCATTATCGGCGGTGGTCTGCATGGATGTTCAGCAGCGCTGCATCTGGCACTTCGCGGCCGCACAGTGGTGGTCATCGAGCCTTACCACCCGGGCCGTTTCGCATCCGGCGTCAACGCCGGCGGGGTTCGGCGCCTCAGCCGGCATCATGCCGAAATCCCTCTGGCGGAAGCATCGCTGGAAATCTGGAACGACATAAAATCCCTGGTTGATGATGACTGTGATTTTCATGCCTGTGGGCAGCTCAAGATTGCGGAATCCGACGCAGATATGGAAAAGCTCGAGACCCGGGCCCGCGAAGTCCGTGACCTCGGCTATGATCACGAAGTCCCCATCGGGCGAGATAAATTACTGAAACTGGTGCCGGATGTTCATCCGCGCGCCGTCGGCGGTCTGTGGTGTGAAGGAGATGGTGCGGCTGACCCGATGCGCACCACCCAGGCATTTTATAAAAAGGCGAAAGCGCTGGGTGTCGATTTCAGGCTCGGCAGCAAAGTCACGGGCCTGCGAAAACGGAGCGGGACCTGGCACGTCGAAACAGACAATGGCACGGTCACAAGCGGGCACGTGCTGAACTGTGCCGGGGCATGGGGTGAGCGGATTGCCGCCATGCTGGGCGACGATGTGAAACTTCAGGCGCACGCCCTGACGATGATGGTGACGGAGCGTGTCAGGCCTTTCCTCAAACCGGTTTGCGGCCTGGCGTCGCGAAAGCTGTCTTTCAAGCAGACGTCTTCGGGGACCCTGCTGATCGGCGGTGCACACCTGGGATATGCCGACCGCGACCGTGGGATTGCGGAACCGGACCCGGTCAAGATGTCGTTGTCGGCAGCAACGGTCAGCGATGCCTTTCCGCTGGTCCGAAACGTCCGTGTCGCCCGGTGCTGGGCGGGTCTGGAAGGCGTGACCCCGGATCAGATTCCGGTCATCGGGCCAAGCGCATCCGCAGATGGCGCCTTTCATGCGTTCGGATTTTCCGCACATGGGTTCCAATTGGGCCCGGTCGTCGGGCGGATCATGGCTGAACTTATTGTTGAAGGAAAAAGCAATCTGCCGATTGCGCCTTTTGATGTTGCACGATTTCAGTGAAGGCGTATCGAGGGCCGGCTACATGCCCTTTAAACCGGAGATGGCGCAAGGCTGCTTTAGTGGATATATGTATTATTCGGGTATTATGCTTGCCAACTGTTTCTCGGATAGAGACACGTGAACCCGATCCGGAAACCAGATGATGGTTGATCGAAATATCGAAAATTCTATGGACGGCATGCAGAAAGGCAATCCGGCCCGACACGGTTCAAAGCTGTGGCTTGTCGGTCTTGCCGGTCCTGTCTTCAGTGCCATTCTTGCGGCGATCGCCCTGATAGTGCTACCCGGCGACAACGCCGCGGCGTTGCAGACCCGTTTTTCCGATCCTGAAAATGCCTTGTATCTGGCGGGGGCACTGGTCTTTTTCATAAGCTTGGTCCCAAGTGCCGTGATTTTTGGCTATGCTCTGTCGCAGCGGCATGCCGAGGATCGGATCAGCAGCCTTGTTCAGGAGCGCACACGGGCGCTGGAGCACAGTGAACAGCGTTTGCGCGACATGGTCGATGTTTCCGCCGACTGGTTTTGGGAAATGGACAGTGAGCTGCGCTTTTCATATTTTTCCGAACGTTTTGAGCAGGTGACCGGACTAAAGAGCGAAGATTTTCTGTGTAAAACGCGCGAGGAAGCGGCGGGTATTAGCGGTGTTGGAATCGATGAGAACTGGAACAGGCACCTTCACGAAATTCATGCGCACCAGCCGTTTCATGACTTCCGATACTGCATCAAAATGCGAGAGGCGGCTGATGAGTATGTTTCCATCAGCGGCAAACCGATATTCGACGAGGCAGGTAACTTTTGCGGCTATCGCGGCACGGGCCGTGATGTGACGGTCGAGGAAGAGGCGCAACAAAAAATTCGCGAAAGCGAAACCAGACTTCAGCGTAACGTCCGCCAGCTGGAATCTTCCCGGCAGGAACTGGAGGATAGTACCGCCATGATGGCGGAGCTTGCCGAGCGTTATGCCGTCGAGAAAGACAGGGCCGAAGCGTCCGAGCGGTCCAAATCGGAATTCCTCGCATCCATGAGCCATGAAATCAGAACCCCGATGACCGGTGTGATGGGCTTCGCGGACATGCTGCTGGACAGCAGTCTGGCGCCCGAGGACCGGGAAAAGGTACTGAAGATCAAGGGCGCGACGCAAAACCTGCTGACAATCATCAATGACATTCTCGATCTGTCGAAGCTCGATGCCGGGCGGCTCAAAATCGAGAACCTGGATTTCAATATGAAAACGGCGATCGAGGAGGTGCTCGATCTGGTCCGCGAACGCGCCCGCCTCAAGAACCTGACGCTCAATGTTGAATTCCCTGATGACATGGATGTCGGCATGCATGGCGATCCGACCCGCTTCAGGCAGATTCTGATCAACCTCGTCGGGAACGCGGTAAAATTCACGCATGAGGGTGGTGTTACGATCAAGACGCGAATGATCGGGCAGGAACCGACGGCGACCGTCGAATTCAAGGTCATCGACACCGGTATCGGTATTTCCAGGGAGAACAGCAAGAAGCTGTTTTTCGATTTCTCTCAAGCAGACTCGTCCATCTCCCGCCATTACGAGGGGACAGGACTCGGGCTGGCTATATCCAAGCGGCTGGTTGAACTGATGGGCGGTAAAATCTGGGTCGACAGCACGGTCGGGGAGGGAAGTGAATTCTGTTTCACGCTGCCCTACCACAAAGCGACCACCGATGTGACGAACATTTCCCGCCTTCATATGGTCGAGAGTTTTGAAACCCAACGCACGTTGAAAATCCTCATTGCCGAGGACAACAAGCTCAACCAGCGAATTATCGTGGCGACACTGGACAAGTTCGGGCACCAATCAACCGTCGTCGAGGATGGTGAGCAGGCTGTTCAGCATGTCGACAAGGGGGATTACGACCTGATACTGATGGATGTACGCATGCCGGAAATGAGTGGCCCTGATGCAACACGGATTATCCGAGCCCGCAGCGACCGTTATGCCTTGATCCCGATCATCGCATTGACGGCCGATGCCATGGAAGAACACATCAGGGGCTATCTGGATGCCGGCATGAATGCCTGTGTCACCAAACCCATTGACCGGGCAGTGCTGGCGGTGACAATCAACGAGGTTCTGGGGGAGGAAATCCATATTCCAACCAAAACGGCGGCCGGCACAAGCGGTTCGCACCAGAGAGATGGATCAGGCTATGGTCCGTCAGATCAGCAGGACGTCATCAATGTGACCGATTTTCTGAAAGAGCTTGATGAGGTTGCCGAAGAAATCGAGCGGAACAAGAGGTCCGGTTCATGAGAATAATGCCCGATGTGATCCGCGATCAGAACCTTCTGGTGGCCCGGCCCGGCGACAACGCCCGGCAGGTCGCAAAAGCAATGGTCAACCGCAGGATTTCATCGGTCCTCGTTCTCGATGGTGAAGGCAGATTGATCGGCATCATCACGGAACGGGATCTCACCCGGTGCTTTGCCGTCGAGGGGGTTGATCCGCATACGACGACAGCGGGCGACATCATGACGCTCGACGTCGAAACGCTGTCACCGGAAGATTCCGCATTTGCGGCGCTCGAGTTAATGGAACTGCGGCACTTCCGGCATCTGCCTGTGGTCGACGCCGATAACAAACCGCTTGGCATCGTTTCGATCCGAGATCTGTATGCGGTGGTGAACCGTGAATCACGGAACGTGCTGGCGAAAACCCAGGCGTATCTGTTTGACGACCGCTATAACCCCGAGATGTAGGCGCCTTCAGACTTCCGGGCGGCCTTTGGCCATGTCGTAGTCGCGGATGACGTTTGCGACCCTGATCCGGTAATCCCTGAAAATTCCGTCCCGGCCCTGATCCTGCGCACCGCTGTGTCCGGCATGGGCATACCATGCATTGACCGCATCCTCGTCGCGCCAGAAGGACAGCGACAGGAATTTGCCGGGCTCGGTCACGCTTTCAAAGCGTTCGACCGAGATAAACCCGTCGATCTTTTCAAGCTCGGATTTCAACGACATGGCGAGCTGGAAGTAATCGTCGGAACGACCTTCCGCAGGCCAGACTTCGAATATGACCGCCAGCATGACTATTTCCCCTTGAAATCGGGTTCGCGCTTTTCGTTGAAGGCCCGCACACCTTCAAGCCGGTCTTCGGAACCGATGACGCTCTGATAACAAGCGATTTCGAAATCGTAGCCGGTTTTCAGATCGGTCGACTGCGAAGCCTGCACTGCATTGTTCGCCTGTTGTATTGCAATCGGGGCATTCGCGGCAATCGCCGAAGCAACGTCGAGGGCATCATCGAGCAGCGTGTCCGGGTCGCACAGCCGGTTGACCAGGCCCCAGGCTTCGGCCTGCTCGGCATTGAACGGACGGCCCGACAGGATCACTTCCTTGGCGCGGCGGACGCCGATGGCGCGGGGCAGGTGTTGTGTGCCGGACGCGCCGGGCATGATGCCGATGGTCACTTCGGTAAAGGCAAAGCGGGCACCGGGAACGGCATACAGGAAATCCGCATTGAGCGCGATTTCCAGACCGCCGGCATAGGCAGCGCCGTTGACGGCGCCGATGATCGGCACAGGACAATCCATCATGGCGCGGATCATCTGCTCGAACAGCGCGTGCTGCTGGCGCCAGGTATCATCGCTCATGCCGTTCCGTTCCTTGAGGTCGGCGCCGGCGCAGAATGCCCTATCGCCGCTGCCGGTCAGGACCACGGCGCGGCACTGTGCGGGATTGACGTACAGGGCGCTCCACAATTGCAGCATCTCGCGCCCCATCTGCGTATTGAACGCATTCCGGACTTCGGGACGGTTCAGGGTTACCAGCATCACATGATCGACGGGGCGGCTGATCTCAAGCGTTTCGAATTTCAGGTCTTCAACCTGCGTCACGGCGTTTCTCCGGTATGGGGGTGGGTCAGGCGGCGATTTCCAGACGCAGGTCTTTCCAGACGGCGCTGAGGGCAGCCACCAGGTCATCCATCAACTGATCGTCATGCAGCGGCGTCGGAGTGATCCGCAGCCGCTCCGTCCCCTTGGGTACGGTCGGATAGTTGATCGGCTGTATGTACACGCCATGCTGTTCCAGAAGCATGTCGGTTGCTTCCTTGCAGAGCACGGGATCGCCGACGAACAGCGGGACGATGTGGGTGTCGGACGGCATTACCGGCAGCCCGGCCTGGCGGAGCCGTTTCTTGAGCTCTGCCGCGCGTTCCTGGTGGCGAACCCTGAGGTCGTTATGGGCGCGGACATGACGGACGTTCGTCAGGGCTGCCGCGGCGACGGGCGGCGCGATGGTGGTGGTGAAGATGAAGCCGCTCGCGGTCAGCCGGATCGCATCGATCAGGGTCGCCGATCCGGTCACGTAACCGCCCATGGTGCCGAAGGCCTTCGCCAGTGTGCCTTCGATGATGTCGACACGGTGCTGGACGTCATCGCGCTCGGAAATGCCCCCGCCGGTTTCACCGTACAGGCCGACGGCGTGGACTTCGTCGAGATAGGTCATCGCGCCATAGGTTTCAGCGAGATCGCAGATTCTGCCGATCGGCGAGATATCGCCGTCCATCGAATAGACACTTTCAAAGACGATCAGTTTCGGCGCCCCCATCGGCGCAGCAGCCAGAAGCTGTTCCAGATGTTCCAGATCGTTGTGGCGGAAGATGTGCTTCGTCGCACCGGAATGCCGCACGCCGTCGATCATCGACGCATGGTTCATGGCATCCGAGAAAATGATGCATCCCGGCAGCATTTTTGCGACGGTGGAGATCGTTGCATCGTTGGACACGAAGCCGGACGTGAACAGTAGCGCAGCCTCCTTGTTGTGAAGCTTCGCCAGTTCGTCCTCGAGTTCGACCAGCAAATGCGTGGTCCCGGATATGTTTCGCGTCCCGCCCGACCCGACACCATAAGTGCCGGCAGCATGCGCAGCAGCGTCGATGGCGGCGGGGTTCTGCCCCATCCCAAGGTAGTCGTTCGAGCACCAGATAACGACGGGGTGTTCCTCTCCGTCGCGATAATTCACGGCATGGGGGAAACGTCCCGCTTCCCGCTTCAGATCGGCAAAAATCCTGTATCTGCCGTCTTCACGGACGCCGTCGACGACGGCGCGAAAGCGCTGCTCGTAATCCATCAGTAGTTCGCTCCAACGAATATAAATGTGCGATATCGTATCGGGTAACATAGCCGGTGGCAGGTACGCCACCATGATATAAATCAGTTTTGCATTTTAATCACCAGGCGGAACCGGAACAAGCACGTGAACCATATCGCGATGCGTTGAAATTCCGGGGGACGGATGTAATCTCTGCATCCCACACGGAGGAATTAATGAATTTTGACCTGACCGAAGAGCAACGGATGTTTATGGACGCCGTTGACGGATTTGCTGAACGCCATCTCGCCGCCGATGCATTGAAACGCGCCCATGCGCAGGGCTTCCCCAAAGATGTCGCGAAAATGATGTCAGAGCAGGGGCTGCTGGGGATCACCATGAAGGAAGAGGACGGCGGCCAGGGCGGGTCGTTGACCGATGCCGTGATTGCGATCCAGACCATCGCCAAGCACTGCCCGCGCAGCGCCGATGTGGTCCAGGCCGGAAATTTCGGTGCGGTCCGTGTGCTCGCCGAATACGGCACGGACGACCAGAAGGAACGCTATCTGAAACCGATCCTGGCCGGTGAGAAGGTGATATCGGTGGCCATGTCGGAGCCGGAGGCCGGTTCCGCGCTGACCGATCTCAAGACCACGGCGTCACCGGCTGATGGCGGCGGCGTGCTTTTGAACGGCACCAAGGTATTCTCGACTCACAGTCCCGAAGCCGATCTGTTTTTGGTGTATTGCCGCTATGGGCCGGGGGTAAACGGTATCGGTTCGGTGCTGGTTGAACCGGATACGGCGGGTGTGACCCGTGGCCAGCCGGTGATGTATCTGGGGGGTGAGGAATGGTGTCAGATTTATTTTGAAGACGCCCATGTACCAGAACAAAACGTGCTTCTGCGCGAAGGCGGCTTCAAGCAGCAGATCGCCGGATTCAATGTCGAGCGGCTGGGCAATTCATCGCGTGCCGTGGCGCTCGGCAGATACGCCTTCGAGATGGCCCGGCATCACGCCATGGAACGCCAGCAGTTCGGCCGTCCGCTGTGCGAGTTTCAGGGCCTGCAGTGGAAGTTCGCGGAAATGAAACTGAAGCTGGAATCGGCGCAACTGCTGCTGATGCGGGCTGCCACCAAGGCGGATCAGGGGTTCCCATCGGCGGATGACACGGCATTGGCGAAGCTGGCCTGTAACCGGGCCGGTCACGAAGTTGCCAGCGAAGCGATGCAGATCATGGGCGCTGCCGGGTATTCGCAGGACTGCCTGATCGAATACTGTTTTCGCCGCACACGGGGCTGGATGATCGCCGGCGGTTCGTCGGAAATGATGATGAACAGGATTGCCGAGGGTATTTTTGACCGGCGGTTTTCCCAGCGGCCACCGAAAACCGATCAGAACAAATAATGGACGATCTCGTACAGGCACTTCTGAACCCCCGCGGGGTCGCCCTTGTCGGCGCCTCGGCGGACCCGCGTAAGAACACCGGACGCCCACAGCGGTTTCTCGATGCACACGGTTATGCAGGGACGATCTATCCCGTGAACCCGGGTCGAGACGAGGTGCAGGGACTCCGCGCTTACAAAACAGTCGCCGACATCGACGGCCCGTGCGATCAGGCCTTTATTATGGTGCCGGCGGATCATGTGATCGCGGCGGTTGAACAGTGCGGTCGTGTCGGCGTCAAGGTGGCGACCATCTACTCCGACGGCTTCGCTGAAACCGGTGCGGCCGGACAGGCGAAACAGGAAGAATTACTGAAAGTTGCCGCCAAAGCCGGCGTCAGAATTCTCGGCCCCAACAGCATGGGGGTAATCTGCCCGGCCAGCCACGTGACGCTGTCGGTAAATGCGGTTCTTGAAATGGAAAATGTGCCGATCGGGCGCATGGGACTGGTTTCGCAGTCGGGGACCATCCTCGGTACGTTGCTGTCACGTGGCGCTGCCCGGGGTATCGGGTTTTCGCGGATGCTGTCGGTCGGCAACGAAGCCGATATCGGCGTCGGGGAACTTGTCGACGTTTTAGTCGATGATCCTGAAACGGATGCCATTCTGCTGTTTCTCGAAGCGTTGCGCGATGCGCCGGTGCTGGCCCGTGCGGCCCGCCGGGCCTATGACGCCGGCAAGCCGGTGATCGCCTATAAACTGGGAAGGTCAGGTGCCGGACAGGCGGTGGCGCTGTCGCATTCCGGCGCACTGGCCGGCGAGGACAAAGCGATTGATGCGTTCTTCCGGGCCAACGGCATCGTCCGGGTCGAGACCCTTGAAACCCTGTTCGAAATGCCGCCCCTGATGCTGGGACAGAAGCCGCCGAAGGGGAAACGGGTCGGTGTCATGACCACGACCGGCGGCGGCGCGTCGACTGTGGTGGACCGGCTTGGTGTTGCCGGGCTGGACGTCATCGCGGCCCCCGAAGCCGTGCATGAACGGCTCAGGGATTTTGATTTGACGATTGGACGCGGGCCGCTGATCGATCTGACCATGGCCGGGACGAGGGAAGGGGTTTACGGCGCAGCGTTGACGGCGCTGCTGGACAGCGGCGAATGTGATGCCGTGGTTTGTGTCGTCGGTTCCTCGGCACAGTTTCACCCCGAACTTGCGGTGGCGCCAATTGTCGAAGTCGGCGGCAAAGCGAAGTTGCCGGTGTGTGCGTTCATGGTCCCGCAGGCGGATGCGTCGCTCAGGCTTCTGGCCGATGCCGGGGTCGCGGCGTTCCGCACACCCGAAGCCTGTGCGGACGCCATGCGGGCTTTCTTCCAGTGGCAGGCGCCTGTTTCTTCCGCCGCGCCTCGCGATGAGGTTGGCGTGGAGAGAATCCCTCATCCTGAGGAGGCGCGAAGCACCGTTTCGAAGGATGAAGCTGAGTCATTGGCGATCTTTGCGGCCCTTGGCGTGCCGGTCGCGCCGCATGCCGTGATCGCAGACGGCGATGATGCGCATGCCCTGAAATATCCGCTGGCGGTCAAGGCGTTGTCCGCCGACCTGCCGCATAAGACGGAAGCCGGTGCGGTGAAACTCGGGATCGGTTCGTCAAAGGAACTGACGGCGGCCATACATGGGATACGCGCAAATGTGGCGGCACATAAGCCGGGATTGAACCTGACCCGGTTCCTGATCGAGGAAATGGTCCGAGGCGTGGGCGAAGTACTGGTCGGTTTTCGTATGGACCCGCAGGTCGGTCCTGTCGTGGTGTTGTCGCCGGGCGGCATACTTGCCGAAGTCTATGCGGACAGCGCCATTCGCATGGCGCCGGTCGGCTTGGAGGATGCGCATGGCATGATCGATGAGGTCAAGGGGCTGGCCCCGCTCAGGGGGTATCGCAACCTGCCCAAGGGTGATCTGGATGCGCTGGCCGATGCAATCGTCAAAATCTCTTCGCTTGCCACTCTGGAAAAGCCGCCTTTGGATGCCGAAATAAATCCGATGATCGTTGGTGCCGTAGGGCAGGGTGTATTCGCGGTCGACGGGCTGGTGATCGAGGAAAAATAGAGACAAGATCTCATCCTTCGCGACGGCGCCATGCGCCGCCTCAGGATGAAAACAATGGTTACGTATACCTCATCCTGAGGATAGCCAATCGGCCTGTCTTAAAGGATGAGGCGGAGGTATTTATAGGTAAATGAAACGTGTCGTTATTGTCATTTGTGATGGTCTTCGCGCCGATATGGTCGGCGAAGAATTCACACCCAATCTGATGCGTATTGCCGCCTCTGGTGTGCACTGCGTCAGCCATGGCGGCGTCTTTCCGTCGACAACCAGAACGACGGCAGCATCGATTGCGACCGGATGCCTGCCGAAAACACACGGGCTTCAGGGTAATGCAATCGCGCTGGATCACGGTAAGGGTCTCAAGGTCTATTCCGTCGGACCGCCGCAATTCCGCGATCTGCTCTATGAAGCCAAAGGTCGAACCCTCAAGGTGCCGACCATGTCCGAGCGGGTGAAAAATCATGGCGGCGCGATGATTTATGCCAATGCATCACCGGGCGCGGGCATATTTCTGGACCCCGACGGGCATGGTCACATGATCCATCGCGATATGGCGACCGGACCAGGGCGTGTGACACTCGAGCCGCATGGCGTCAGTCATGACGCCGCGGGTGACGCGGCGCTGGCGCAGCGTTTCATCGACGAGGCGCTGCACGACCGCAAATCGGCGGTCTCATTGATGTGGATGTGTGAACCCGATCATACGCAGCATGGTGTTGCGCTCGGCTCGCCGGCACACATCGATGTCGTGCGGGCGGCTGATGCGCAGGCCGGCCGGGTGTTCGACAACATCCGCTCCGATATCGACAGCGGCGAGGTGCTGTTCATGGTCGCGTCTGATCATGGCCATGAAACGGTCCGCGAAGTCGTCGATCTGGAAGCGATGCTAATACAGGCCGGGTTGAAGGATGCACCGGGATCAAGCGATGTCGCAATCGCTCCGCAGGGGTTGAGCGCAACCATTTATCTCAGCAAGGATGCCAAGGGGCGCCGTGACGCCATTGCCGGTTTCCTGCGGCAAGATGAACGGATCGGAGCCGTCTATGCCGGTGACGAAATGGCGGAGCTGGGACTGGACCCGGATGACGGGATTGATATTGTCGCCGTCGGCAAGGCCGATAATCAGTCGCTCGACGGCAGTCTGCCGGGCAGCAGCATCGCTTTTCAGGGTGACATGAAGATTTCCAACAACGTCGGCTGCGGCCAGCACGGCGGGCTCGGATTCTATGAGCAGCGCCCGTTTCTGATAATGGCCGGGGACGGGTTCGCACCAGGAAAGACAATCAGTGAAAAAACCTCGGCTATTGATATCGCACCGACGGCGATGGCCCATCTCGGACTTGCTGCCGATGACATGGACGGGCGGGCCTTGCAGGGGTGAGTGAATTTTCCGCGAACCGGATCGATCAAGGGAACCCCTGGCTGGGACGGCTGCCGGCATTGATCTTCTCCCACGTCGTCGGCACCACCAATGTGGTTTCCGTGATGGCCATGGCGCCGGTCATTTCCATGGACCTGAATCTGAGTGCTGCCGAGTTCGGTGCCTTTGTTTCCGCCTATTATGCGGCACAGGCGACGGGCTCGATGCCGGCCGGGGCGATCACCGACCGCTTCGGGGTCGGCCGTACACTGGTGCTGGCGCATTGCATGATGGCGATTGCCGCCGTCACACTGGCACTGGCCGACGGCTATGTGCAGTGTCTGGGTGCGATGTTCCTGATGGGACTTGGGTACTGTCTGACCAATCCGTCAACGGCACGTGGGGTTCTCGACTGGTTCCCCAAGGAGCGCCGCGGCACGGCGATGGGCCTGAAGCAGGTCGGTGTGCCCATCGGCGGAGTCATCGCCGCCGGCAACGGCGCACTGGCAGCCTACGTGAACTGGCAGGCCATCATGTGGGGGGTGGCGGCGATGATGGTGCTGAACGGCCTCTATTGCCTGATCCTGACCCGGTTCCATGTGCCACTACCGAAAGATCAGCGCAAAAGCATCATTTCCAATCTGGGCGATGTGCTGAAGGACCGCAATTTCAATGTCTATGCCTTTCTCAACGGTTTGCTGAACGTCGGGCAGACGAATTTCTTCGGCTTTCTGACCCTGTTCCTGACATCGACGGCCAAGGCAAGCCAGGAAGTGGCCGGTATGTCCATCGGACTGGCGCAGACCGCGAGTGCGTTTGCGCGGATCGGGTGGGGCGTGGTGTCCGACAAGTACTTTGTCGGCCGGCGCGGCACGTTGGTGGCCTGGATTTGCGGTGCGGCGGCTTTGTTCCTGGTCGCCATGGCGTTCATCGGCCCGGGTCCGGGACTATATATCGGGATCGGCCTGGCCATGGCGCTGGGGATCACCATCGCCTCGTTCGCTCCTGTGGCGCAGGCGATTGTCGTTGAGTCCGTCGAGCCCCGTCTGGCGGGTTCGGCGATCGGCGTCAACATGGTCGGGGTTCATATTGGCGGCATGGCGGGACCGATTATCTTCGGATGGGTAGTCGATAACTGGGGCGGTTATGATGCGGCGTGGCTGGTGACGGCGGGCATCGTGCTCGTCGGCGTCGGATTGCTTGTCTTCTGTTTCAAGGACGGCGGACGTTGACCCCGGACACACCGCCTGCATCACCACCCCCAATGCCGACCGGTTTCAATCCCTGGCGTGCGCGTATCTTTCTGCTGTCGCTTGTGCATACGGTGGGGACGTCTTGCTATCTCTCGATCATGGCCATGGCGCCGGTGATTCGCGGGGATCTTGCAATCTCAGCGGCGGAATTCGGATTCTTCATGTCCGTTGTGTTCGGCGCACAGCTGCTGTCGGCGCTGCCGAGCGGGGCCATCACCGACCGTATGGGGGTCGGCTGGACCCTGTTCGGCTCCATGATCCTGATGACGGCCGGTACCATGCTGTTTGCCGTCTCGCCCGCCTTCATGCCGGCACTTGCGGCGGCGTTTCTGATCGGGCTCGGGTATTCGTTCGTCAATCCGGCGACGGCCAAGGGGGTGATGCGCTGGTTTCCTGCCGAATGGCGGGGGACTGCGATGGGGCTCAAGCAACTGGGCGTGCCGCTTGGCGGGGTGCTCGGTGCCGGCGGCGGGGTTCTGGCGGCATACATCGACTGGCGCATCGTGTTGTGGATCGCCTCGGCACTGACCTTCCTGACGGCGCTGGCGTGGCTGCCCCTGACCCGCAGACCGCACGCCGGAACAGGCGGCATGCGACAGATCGTCGCTGATCTCAAATCGGTCGTCACAAACCGCAACATGAACGTCATCTGTATCTCGGCGGTTCTCTATAACACCGGTCAATCGAGCCTGTTCACATACATGGCGCTGTTTCTGAGGGATGCTGCACAAGCCAGCCAGCCGGTTGCCGCCCTGGGGGTTGCCTTTGCCCAGGGGGCCAGCGCGCTCGGGCGTGTCGGCTTTTCATATCTGTCTGATGTGTTCTTCGCGGGCCGGCGCAAGGGGGTCACGGTGGCGGTGGTTTCGGCCGGGTCGCTGGTCTGCCTGATGACGATCTTCGTCAATCCCGGGTGGCCTTACTGGGGATTGATGCTTCTGGCCGCCGTCATGGGCGGTACGGTCGCATCCTATGCGGCGCTGGTGCTGTCGATGACCGCCGAGACGGTGCCGCCGGAAATGATCGGATCAGGGATCGGCTACAATGCCGTGGCGTGGTCCATCGGCGGCGCCGTCGGGCCGCCGCTGTTCGGGCTGATCCTGGACATGAGCGCCAACAACTACGGTCTCGCATGGTCGATCATCGGCGCCGTGATGTTCATCGGCGCTATTGTCATGTGGCGTGAATTTCGGGAAAAGAAATAGCGGCGCTGCAACCGTCGGGCGGCGGCGTAAAGCCGGCCGCGCCGCCGGGTGAAGTACAGGGCTTACTGCAAAAGGTCGACCTTGACGATGGACTTTTCTGCGATCAGGTCACCAACCGCTGAATCGTAGGCTTTGTAGTGTGGCGTTTCGCGGTGATAGTCGAGACTGCCGGCTTCGGTATAGACCTCGAAGAAGTGGATCGTCTGCGGGTCTTCCTGGTTCCGCATGACCCGGAACATATGGCAGTTCGGTTCGTCGCGGACGGCGGCGGTTGCGTTGACATGGGCATGGGAAAGAAACTCGTCGACCTTGCCGTCCTTGATTTTGACGGTGACGAAAATAGCAAATTTACTCACGTGTAACCTCCTCGGGGTCAGTCTGAATGTAAATTCAATGTAATGACGATGGACCGTCCGCCCAAGACTTCGTAGTGTTTGTCGGCAAAAAAAATGAAAAAACCCATCTGGAGACCCCAACAAATGACCGACCAAGTTATCGTCAGATGCGCTGACATCTGTGACGACGTTCCCGAAGCGCAAGTCTGCGAACTGATGTTTTACGATTTCGCCAAGCGCCCCTGCTTCCATGGCGAGGCGGTGACGTTTTCGACGTACGAAGACAACAAAGGCATCCTCGATGTCATCCGCCGCGGCGGCAAGGGCAAGGTCCTTGTGATCGACGGCCGGGGGTCCATGCGCCGGGCATTGTGCGGCGGCAATATCGCCACCGAAGCCTGCGAGCAGGGATGGGAAGGGATGATCTTCAATGCCGCGGTCCGTGACGTGCATGAATTCGCCGAACTGGATTTCGGGGTAAAGGCCCTGAAAAGCACGGCGATGCGTCCATATACTAATGGTATCGGTCTGGCGGACGTCGAGTTGCGCTTCGGCGGAGTCGTGATCAACCCGGGCGATTATGTCTATGCCGACCTTGACGCCGTCATCGTCTGTAAAAAACCTGCACACTAAAGAACCGTATCTGGGAGAATATACAAAATGTCTGATGGCCGTAACGTTGACAGCGATATCCAAAGCCGGTTTCCGGTTCTGCATAAGTTCGTGCCGGGGGCACGTGAAAACCTCGATGACGGGGCGTGGGATTACCTTATCGGCGGCGCCGAGACGGAAACCACGCAAAAACGCAACCGCATGGCGCTGGACCGGCTTGCGTTCCGTCCGCGCGTGATGCGGGACGTGCGCAGCCTGAAATCGACGGCGTCGTTTCTGGGCCGCGATCTGACGCTGCCGGTGATCCTGGCGCCGATCGGCTCACTTCAGCAGTTCAGCGAATCCGGCGGGGCGGGGGTTTCCCAGGCGGCCGGCCGCTTCGGTGCGATCCACATGCTGAGTTCGGTCTGCCAGCCCGGCCTGGAAGCGGTCGCGGACGCGGCACCGGACGCTGCGCGAATCTTCCAGCTTTATGTCCGCGGCGACGCTGCCTGGGTGGACGATCACATCGACCGGGCCATCGACAAGGGGTACATGGCATTCTGCTTTACCATCGATCTGGACTATTACGGCCGCCGCGAGCGGGACAAGGCCAAGGGGTTTCTGTCGGTCGCCCGTCAGACACAGGCCGAGGGAGAGGAATTTCAGCGCTCGTTCAACTGGGATGACTTCAAGCGTATCCGTGACAAATACGATATTCCGCTGATCCTGAAGGGTATCGCCACGGCGGAGGATGCAGAGATCGCCGTCAAGGAAGGCTGCGATGCGATCTATGTTTCCAATCACGGCGGACGTCAGCTCGATCATGGTCGCGGCGGCGCGGCTGTCCTGCCCGAGGTTGTTCAGGCCGTCGACAGGAAAGCGAAAATCATTCTGGACGGCGGCATCATGCGCGGCACGGATCTGGTCAAGGCGCTGGCGCTGGGTGCTGACGCCGTCGGGATCGGCCGGTTACAGGGACTGGCCTTCGCTGCAGCCGGTATTGATGGCCTCGTGCATATGCTGAACCTGCTTGAACTGGAAGTGCAGACCGTTCTCGGTAACCTCGGCGTGACCGGCTACGACGAACTGACGCCGGCCCACGTGTTCCAGGAACCGGACGTGGCGAACATGCCGCACGCGCTGTCGGCGTTCCCGCTTTTGGAAGAAGGGTACTGATATTAAGGCTGTCATCCCCGCGAAAGCGGGGACCCAAATCCGTACTAGAAATTTATATGGCTTTGCTGGGTTCCCGCTTTTGCGGGAATGACAAATTAGCGCGAACGAGAGCGGGCCCAAATGTTGGGCCCGCTTTTTCGCTTTAGCACTTTTCGCGAATGTAATCGTAAATCCGCGAGATATCGCTGCCCGGCTTGAGGGCATCGCAACCGTTCCACAGTGCGGCGACGACCGACGCCACGGTTAGTGGCGTGCCGGCTGCCTTGGCTTCCTTGATGAACAGGTTCATGTCCTTGGACTGAAGCTTGGTGGCAAAGCCGCAGTCGTAGGTGCCGGTCAATATCCGGTTCGGGAACTTGTCCATGGTCGCGGTGTTGCGTCCCGTCGACACGTTCACGGCATCGAGAATCGTCTTCATCTCGACACCCTGCGACATGCCGTAGGCAATCGCTTCGGAACTGGCGGCGAAAGCCGTCGCCGACAGGAAGTTGTTGAGGATCTTCACGGCCTGACCATGGCCCGCGTTCTCGCCGCAGTGTACGACGTTACCGGTAAAGCTCTCGAGCACGCTCATGTGATCATCGATGACCGCTTTCGGCCCACCGCACATGATGGTGATCGTGCCGGCAGCAGCACCTGCCTGGCCACCCGACACCGGCGCATCGATGTAAGTCACGCCGGCGGCTTTCAGAATGCCTTCTGCTTCGCGTGCGGCTTCCGGCCCGATGGTCGACAGATCGACAATGACGCTGGACTTGCGGCCATCATATTCGGCGATCTCCTTGGCCAGCGCGATCGATACCGGACCGTCCGGGACCGACATGAACACGGTGTCCGCCGTGCTCAGTACATCGCCAAGGGAGTTCGCGAGTTTTGCACCTTTTGGCGCACGTTCCGCCGTGCCGGCCTTGTCGTAGACGATGACCTCGATGCCGCTCTTGGCTGTGATGTTGGCGGCCATCGGGCCACCCATCTGGCCGAGGCCGATAAAACCGATCATTGATGGTGCAGACATAAGTTATTTCCCCCCGTCCATGTTCGAGACATCGATACCGAGATCGGCATATACTTCACGGGCCAGCCGGAAGGCTTCGATCCCGGCGGGAATGCCGCAGTAGACCGCAATTTGAATCAGAATCTCGCGCAGGTCTTCATGTGAAAGACCGTTGGTGATGGCGCCCCGGTAGTGCAGCTTGAATTCGTGGCTCTTGCCGAGACCGGCCAGCATGCCGAGATTCAGAATGGAGCGGTCGCGTTTCGACAGCACGCCGCGGCCCCAAGTGCCGCCCCAGCAGTATTCCGTGACCATTTCCTGGAAATCGCGGTTGAAGTCATCTGCCTTGCTGAGTGATGCCTCGACGTAAGCTTCGCCAAGGACTTCCTTGCGGCATTGCAGGCCGCGTTCAAATTGTTCGGATGCCATGAATGATCTCTCCTGGATGGGTGGCAAGTTTTAGTTGGTGATTATTTAAGAGGCGCAACTATGCAAAGCGCATGGGCGAACGGCAAGGTGGTAGAAAAAAATTAAATTTATTTACTTGGTATCGGTTAAGGGCGTACGTATATGCATTCATCATCCTAGAAAAAGACGGCAGAAAATGCGCAACTTTGACGCGCATATTGCGTGGTTCGTAAACTCAAAAACCGGGACAATAAAAATAAAAAAACGGGATTGTGTTAGCAATTGACAGCAATCGTGCGCGACACTAGGTTTGAATGCAATAATAATAAACATTGGCTAGTACTAGGGAGGAAACGTGGCCCTTCTGGAAATCAAAGATCTCCAGACCCAGTTTTTTACGTCAGCTGGGACTGTGAAAGCTGTCGATGGTGTATCTTACACCGTCGAAGAAGGTGAAACCGTTGCCGTGGTCGGCGAGTCCGGCTCAGGTAAATCGGTAACGGCGATGAGCATCATGCGCCTGATCCCATGGCCGCCGGGCAAGATTGTCGGCGGTTCCATCATGTTTGATGGTAAGGATCTCCTGTCGCTCAGTGAAGATGAGATGCGCAGCATCCGCGGCCGAGATATCGGCATGATCTTCCAGGAGCCGATGACGTCCCTGAACCCCGTGCTGACAATCGGCATGCAGTTGACGGAGCCGATGATTGCGCACCTCAACATGTCCGAAGAGGATGCGATGGCCAAGGCCGTTAAGCTTCTTGGGATGGTCGGGATTTCAGAGCCTGAACGCCGTCTGGCCCAGTATCCGCACCACCTTTCGGGCGGTATGCGTCAGCGCGTGGTGATCGCCATGGCGCTGGCCTGTGACCCGAAACTGATCATTGCTGACGAGCCCACGACCGCGCTCGACGTGACGATCCAGGCGCAGATTCTCGAGTTGATGAAGAACCTGACCCGTGAACTGGGTGTGGCGATGATCATCATCACCCACAACCTAGGTGTGGTTGCGCGCTATGCCGACCGGGTCAACGTCATGTACGCCGGCCGGATCATCGAGTCCGGTGTCGCCAGTGACATTTATCACCGTCCGCGCCACCCCTATACGCTGGCTCTTCTCAAGTCCGTGCCGCGTATGGACCGTCAGCGGACCGAAAAGCTTGACCCCGTCGATGGGCAACCGCCTGATCTGACAAAGCTCGACGAAGGCTGTTCTTTCCGGCCCCGTTGCCGCTTTGCCGAGGATCATTGTGCGAAGAGTTTCCCGGCCCTCGAAGAGGTCGGTGCCGGACATACCTCAGCCTGCTTTGAGAAAAATAATCTCGAAAAAGAAGTGAAGGAAGTTGTGGGATGAATGAAGCCGCGAACACAAGGCGGAATACCCGCCCCGGCAGTTCCGAAGGTTTTGAGGATGTGCTGGTCGATGTCCGCAATCTGAAAATGTTCTTCCCGGTTACGGAAGGCGTTTTCATTCCCAAGGTTGTGGCACATGTAAAAGCCGTCAACGACGTCAGCTTCAAGATTTTCAAGGGCGAAACGCTCGGTGTCGTCGGTGAATCCGGTTGTGGCAAAACCACGACAGGCCGATGCATCTTGCAGCTTGAAAAGCCGACTGCCGGTGAAATCATCTTCAATGGGGATGACATCACCAAATACGATTCAAAGCAGATGATCGACGTCCGCAAGAAGATCCAGGTGATCTTCCAGGACCCATACAGCTCTTTGAATCCGCGCATGAAAGTCGGCGAAATCCTGATGGAACCGATGAAGGTTCACAACATCATCACCGATGAAGCCGAACGTCAGAAGCGGGCCCGCTATCTGTTGAATGTTTGTGGTCTGGCTTCAGCCTTCGCCGACCGCTATCCGCACGAAATGTCGGGTGGTCAGCGCCAGCGCGTCGGGATTGCCCGTGCCCTGGCCATGGACCCCGAATTCATCATCTGTGATGAAGCGGTGTCGGCACTGGACGTTTCCATTCAGGCCCAGGTCATCAACCTGCTTGAAGACCTGCGTGACGAATTTGATCTGACGTACCTGTTTATCTCTCATGATCTCAGTGTCGTGCGGCACATTTGCCACCGGGTCGCCGTGATGTACCTCGGCAACCTTGTTGAACTGG
This sequence comes from Rhodospirillales bacterium, assembly GCA_965227245.1. Lineage (GTDB taxonomy): Bacteria > Pseudomonadota > Alphaproteobacteria > Rhodospirillales > Casp-alpha2 > UBA4479. The sequence continues at coordinate 2,549,520 of OZ245728.1, forward strand.
CCGATGGTGATGAACTGTTCGAAAATCCGATGCACCCGTATACGCGGCTGTTGCTGAATGCGGTGCCAATTCCTGATCCGGATGTCGAAAAGCAACGCGCACATGAAATCATCAAGGGAGAAATTCCCAGCCCGATCAATCCGCCGTCCGGATGCGTGTTTCATCCGCGATGCCCGGCAGCGGTCGATGGCTGTTCCAAAAGTGTACCGCAGTTGCGGGAAGTAAAACCGGGCCATTGGGTGGCCTGTTCAGAGGTGTGACGCGCCGCGGGCACGGCGTGCGCATGACGTGGGATAATCCCGTCAATTCTTCAATTCAGGGAAGGAGACATCAAATGCTCAAACTAACTGGGAGACTTGCTCTCGCTGCCGCGGTCGGCCTCGGCCTCGCTGCGGGTGCGGGTAGCGTTAAGGCGGAAACGCCCAAGAAAGGTGGCACGCTGTCGTTTGTCGTTGCGTCCGATCTGCCGTCGTTTGACGGCCACCGGGAAACGACTTTCGGTGTTGTTCACCCGCTTGCGCCTTTCTACAGCCTGCTGATCCGCGTTAACCCGGCAAACCCGGGTGATCCGACTGACTTTGAATGCGATCTTTGCGTTGGCGGAGTTCCGACACCGGAAAACGATGGCAAGAAGTATACCTTCAAACTGCGCAAGGGTGTGACGTTCCATGATGGCACGCCGCTGACTTCCGCGGATGTCAAAGCAACCTACGAAAAGATCATCAACCCGCCGGAAGGTATTCCGTCGGCACGTAAATCCTACTATCGGATGGTCGATTCAATTTCGACACCGGATGATCACACGATCGTCTTCGACCTGAAGTTTGCGTCGGCATCTTTCATTCCGGCCATGGCTAATCCGTTCAACTTCATCTACTCGAAGAAGGACCTGGATGCGAACGGGTTGAACTGGCACACACAGAACGTAAACGGCTCTGGTCCGTTCAAATTCGTTCAGTACCAGCCGGGTGCCTTTGTCGAAGGTGTGCGGAACGATAACTTCTACATGGAAGGCCGTCCTTACCTTGACGGTTACCGTTCGATCATCGCACCGAAGATGGCTGTTCGTCTGCAAGCTATTCGCGGCGACCGTGCAGCGATCGAATTCCGTGGTTTCCCGCCGAAAGCGCGTGACGACCTCGTAAAAGCGCTGGGTGACCAGGTCACGGTTCAGGAAAGCGACTGGAACTGTAACCTTCTCGTTACGCCGAACACCAAGCGTCCGTCTATCGAGGACGTACGTGTCCGTCAGGCTCTGACGCTCGGTATCGACCGTTGGGGCGGGTCCAATTACCTGTCGCAGATCGCTATCGTGAAAACCGTCGGCGGTGTCGTGTTCCCGAACCACCCGCTTGCGGCGACCAAGGAAGAACTGCACAAGCTGAAAGGCTACTATCCGGACATCGAAAAGTCGCGTGCGGAAGCCAAGACGCTGCTTGCTGATGCAGGTAAATCCGGTCTGAAAATTGACTTCTCGAACCGTGGCGTTGACCAGCCGTACAAGGTTGTCGGCACGTGGCTCGTGGATCAGTGGCGCAAAATCGGCGTTGATGCCGCCCAGCGCGTTCAGCCGTCGGGTCCTTTCTACGATACGCTTCGTAAAACCAGAGACCATGATGTTTCGATCGACTTCAACTGCCAGGCCGTTATTGACCCGGTAGCTGACATCTCGAAGTTCCTGCCTTCTTCCGGCAGCAACTTCACGGGATTTGAAAGTCCTGAGCTGGAAAGCATTTACCAGCAGATCGAAAAAGAAGGTGATCCGGCCAAGCTTCGTTCGCTTATCCGCAAGTACGAGCACCTTGTGCTTGATGAAACGGCGAGCAGCATGATCACCCTGTGGTGGTACAAGATCAATGTACACCGTTCCTACGTTAAGGGGTGGAAGGTTGCACCGTCGCACTATCTGGCGCAGCAGCTGGATCCCGTCTGGCTCGACAAGTAATCGAGTCCGTTAAGGATAACTGGGTCCCGCTCACCGCTTCGGCGGTGGGCGGGAAGCCGGGTAAATAACAATAATTCTGCAGGGAAACGGTTAAGACCATATGTCTAAGTATATTATCCAGCGCATTCTGCTGATGATCCCGACGCTGATCGGCGCCGGCATTCTCGTGTTCTTCCTGATGCGTATGATTCCAGGTGATATCTGTGAATTGCGTCTGGCGGGTACCGGTCTGGCGGTCGATCAGGAGCAGATTGACATCTGCCGGGAAAACCTCGGTCTCAATCGCGCGTTACCGGTACAGTTCATAGATTTCATGATCGGGTTCGTAACCTTCGATCTCGGCGATTCCATGTGGACCGGAAAGCCGATCACGGAAGAAATCGGGTTGCGTTTCCAGCTTTCATTGCAGGTTGCGATCATGGCGACCATCGTTGCCACCGTCATCGCAATTCCTCTTGGAGCGATTTCGGCCATCAAACAGGATACGTGGCTTGATTATGCCGTTCGTATTTTCTCGATTGCCGGTATTGCCATTCCATCGTTCTGGCTCGGGATCATGATTATTCTGGGACTTCTGATCATAACGCAGCAAGTGACCGGGATCCCATGGATGCCGCCGATCCAATACAAGGCAATCTGGGTCGATCCGATGCATAACCTGTCTCAGTTGATATGGCCCGCCGTGGCGACCGGCTACCGTTACTCTGCCGTTGCAACGCGTATGACCCGTTCGGCGCTTCTTGAGGTGCTGCGTGAGGATTATATCCGTACCGCCCGTGCCAAAGGCCTCGTTGAAAAGATCGTCATCAACCGTCACGCGCTCAAGAACTCGATGCTGCCCGTGGTAACGATTATCGGGATTGAATTCGCGTTCCTGATCGGCGGATTGGTGGTTACCGAGCAGGTGTTCAACCTGAATGGTATCGGCAAGCTCTTCGTCGACAGCGTCAGCAACCATGACTACACGATGGTTCAGGCGTTGGTGATGCTGGTGGTGATGTCCTTCGTGATCGTCAACTTCATAATCGATCTGTGTTACGCGTGGCTTGATCCGCGCATCCGGTATAGCTGAGGTGATGATATGACGACAGTAACTGAATCCGCGGTCGAAGCTCAGGTTGAAGACCTCACACCGAAGACCTCGTTATGGAAGGCTGCGGTCAAAATGGCGCGCAACCAGCCTGTCGGCGTTGCCGGTCTGGGCGTGGTCTTTCTGATGGTTTTTGCCGCGATCTTCGCGCCGTATCTCACAAGTTATGATCCGGTGATCAACCAGTACGAATACATCCTGACCCCACCGGGTGCGGATTTCTTCCTCGGTACCGATCAGTTCGGCCGGGATATCTTTACGCGCATTCTCTATGGTGCGCGTACGGCACTGTTTGTCGGCTTCACGGCGGCAACCATCGGTGCCGTCGGCGGACTGGTTCTGGGCGTGGCCTCGGCTTATTTCGGCGGCTTGTTCGATCTCATCTTCCAGCGCATCATGGACGTCTTCATGGCGTTCCCGCTGATCATCCTGGCTCTGGCCGTTGTTGCCACTCTGGGGTCCGGGACGGAAAACGTGATCATCGCCATCACAATCCCGTTCATTCCGCAATGTGCGCGGGTTGTGCGTTCGAACGCACTGGCCATTCGGGAAATACCATATGTCGATGCGGCCCGCGCCCTTGGTTTCGGCCATGCCCGTATCATCCTGCGTCACATGGTCCCGAACGTCATGGCGCCGTTCCTGATCCTGTTCACCGCATTCGTCGGTCAGGCCATTCTGCTTGAAGCCTCGCTGAGCTATCTCGGTATGGGCGTGCAGGAACCGACACCGGCCTGGGGCCTGATGCTTCAGGGCGGTGCAGAGGAATACGCTGAAAGTGCACCGTGGGTTGCGATCTGGCCTGGGGTTGCGATCTCTCTCGCCGTGTTCGGATTCAACCTGTTCGGCGACGCGATGCGCGACACGCTCGATCCGAAACTGCGCTCGCGCTAAATGGCGCAATGTTGTTAAATTGGGGCGTCCCGTTCGGGGCGCCCCTTTTTTTATCGCCGATGTCGAGGAAGATCATGACGAAACGTATCGCCATTCTGGGTTTCATGCTGGAGAGCAATCGCTTTTCGCCGGTCACAACGGAAGCCGATTATCGCAAGCGCTGTTACATGCAGGGTGACGAGATCATCAAGGAGTTGGCCAGCGATGCGCCCCGTCTGCCGTCCGAGGTGATTGGCTTCGCCAACGAGATGAATGCACTTGGGGTCGACTGGGAACCGGTGCCGGTCGTGGTCTGCGATGCCGAACCGGGCGGTTCCATTGATCAGGATTTCTTTTATTCGACGTTAAAACTGATGGAAGGGTATCTGCGGGCAGCCGGACAAATCGACGGCGTCTACGTGGTCAGCCACGGCGCTATGCGGGCGACCGAGGAATACGATCCCGACGCCCGTGTTTACGAATTGGTCCGGGATGTTGTCGGTCATGACATCCCGCTGCTGGCCACGCTCGATCTGCATGCCAATGTCTCGGAACCCATGGCAACGCTGACCGATGTGCTTGTTGCCTATCTGACCAATCCGCATGTCGATCAGCGCGAACGCGCCGCCGAAGCGGCGCGGATCATGATCGAGATGTGGGACGGCATGAAGCCTTATCAGCATTTCATCAAGGTCCCGATCGCGGCGCCGACGGTAACGCTGCTGACTGCTCAAGGGCCCTATGCGGACCTGATCAACTACGGTCAGACGAAGATCAGCGACGACATCCTCAACGTTTCCATCACTGCCGGTTTCATCTATTCCGACAGCCCCAAGTGCGGGATGTCGGTGATCGTCACGTCCCGCAACGACCCGGCACCGGCTGAAGCTCTGGCCAAGGATATCGCTCAGCGGGCATGGGCCGAGCGCAGCCGCTTCAAAAAGGAACTGACGCCGCTGGCGCGGGCCACAGAACTGGCGGCCTCGCTGGGCCGTGATAAGACACTGGCCGCGTGCATCATGGCCGACGTTGCGGACAATCCGGGCGGCGGCGGCAGCGGTGTTACGACCTTCATCACCCGCGCCTTTACCGATGCCGGTGTCGACGGTGCCTTCATCGGACTGCTGATCGATCCGGCGGTGGCCGCAAAGGCCCATGCAGCGGGTGAGGGCGCACATCTGGATGTCACCTTCAACGACACACCGCGAACCGAGTTCGACGACCAGCTGCATCTGCATGTCAGTGTCGAGAAACTGACGGACGGCCAGTTCGTCGGCCGCCGCGGCCTGCTCAAGGGGCGCCGTGTCGATCTCGGCCCCTGTGCGCTTTTGAAATGCGGCGGCGTGCTGATAGGTGTTGCGTCAAACCGGAAACAGTGTGCCGATCCCAGAATGATCGAACAGTTCGGGCTTGATGTCGCCGACCTCAGAACCGTCGTCGTCAAATCACGTGGGCACTTCCGTGCCGGCTTCGATGAATATTTCCCACCGGAAAACGTGCTGGAAATCGATTGCCCGGGTCTGACCTCGCCGGTGCTGGGCAACTTCAACTGGCAGGATCTGGTGCGTCCGGTGTATCCTCTGGACGAGGAGACGACATGGACATGTCCCGCCTGAACACCTTTTTGAAGGTATGCCTGTTGACCGCGCCCTTCCTGTGCGGTGCGGCTTCGGCGTCTGAACAGACAACGGTGCCGGCGCAAAGCACGCCGCTTGAGCGTGATTTTGTGCAGCCCGAATCCTGTTTCGGCGCAAGCAACGAAAATGACGATGACCTGAAAACCGGGAACGAAGCCGCTGTTTACGAAGCACTCAGGCTTTTGCTCAGGCCGGGTAGCTGAGTTACACACATACTCATCGTCATTCCGGCGAAGGCTGATATCCGGCACGACAAAAGTTCATGTCGATCAGATGCTCAGCTTGCACAGCTGGCCCCCGGCCTGCGCCGGGGCGGTGGTGATAGACTACGCGCCGCCCAGGTACATACCGCCGTTTACATGCATCGTCTGCCCGGTGACATATGCGGATTCCGGCAGACACAAATAATGCACCATGCTGGCGACTTCTTCTGATGTGCCCATCCGCTCGACCGGTGCCTTGACCGGCCGGTTCGGCAGCTTGCCGGCGGATGCCGGTCGAACCGTATCGATGAACCCGGGCGACACGCTGTTGGCGGTGATCCCGTCCATGGCGAATTCGACGGCCAGGCCGCGTGTGAAACCGGTCAGCCCGGACTTGGCGACGAGGTTATGGACCCGTGTCGGCGTGCCGACATGCCACGACACCCCGCCGAGGGTCACGATACGTCCCCAGCCCTTGTCCTTCATGAACGGGATGCAGGCCTGTGACAGGTGAAAGGCGCCGTCGATGGAGATGTCGACCACGTTGTGGAATTGCTCGAATGTCATCTCGAGAAACGGGACCTGCCCCCGGGCCGACGCGTTGATGACAAGAATATCGACGCCCCCCAGTTCATCCTTGGCGCGCTGGGCCATGGCCTTGACGGCTTCGGCGTCGGTGACATTGGCCATGCAGGCAATGGCCTTGCGGCCTTTTGCTTCGATTTCCTTGACCACCGCTTCGGCTGCGGCCTGATCGGATACCGCATTGATGACGATATCCGCGCCGTCGTCGGCCAGCCGGTGCGCAATGGCGCGTCCGATGTTGCGGGCGGACCCGGTAATCAGGGCGACCTTGCCGGCCAGTTTCTGTTCGCTCATGTCATACTCCCTTGGTTGCCGGCTTATTCACCTGTGAATTCCGGCTTTTGTTTATCGACAAAGGCGGTGACGCCTTTTCTGAAATCCTCGCTCATGGCGCAGGAAACAAAGCTTTCCGTTTCCAAGCCCAGTTGCGTATCGATTGTGTTTTCGGCGCTGTCCAGCAACAGCCGTTTGGTTCTGGCATAGGCCAGTGTCGGTCCGGCGGCGAGGCGTCTGGCCAGTTTGTCGACCTCGCTCTCGAAGTCCGCCTGCGACACGACCTTGTTGATGAGGCCCCATTCGAGCGCCTTTTCAGGACCGAAGCGGTCCCCCAGCAGGGCAATCTCCATGGCCCGTTTCATCCCCAGCGTCCGGGGCAGGTGCCATGTGGAGCCGCCGTCCGGGCTGGTGCCGAGATGGCAGTAGGCGAGGGTAAAGATGCCGCCTTCCTGCGCGATAACGAGATCGCAGCCGAGCATCAGGCTGAACCCCGCGCCCGCAACCGCCCCTTTGACGGCGCAAATGACGGGCATCGGCAGATTATACATGTTGTTGACGACGATATGGATACGGCCCAGGATCGAATTGAACCAGGCGCGGGCCTCGTCATCGTTTTCGACTTCCTCGAATTTGCGTTTGAACCGCTTCACATCGCCGCCGGCCATGAAATGATCACCCGCCCCCGTCAGCACCACACAGCGGACGTCCCTGGCTTCCCTGAGGGCACCGGTGATTTCGATCAAAGCCGACACCACATCGTCGTTGATGGCGTTCAGGCTGTCAGGGCGGTTGATGGTGATGGTGGCGATGGTGCCCGAGATTTCGAGCCGTACGGTATCGTTCGGTGATGCGATCATGGCATCCGGTTCCTCCCCGGTTATAGCGCGGCTTGTTGCCTTGAAACGAGTTTAACGGACGCTCCGGCAGGGTGAAAGCGGGGATGGTGAAAACTAAAATGGGGGCCCCGGATCGCTATCGCGTCCGGGAATCAGAATTGGATAAGAGACCCTCACCCGGCGCTGCGCGCCACCCTTTCCCAAGGGGAGAGGGGATGGCGATACGAGAGTGCCTTCTCCCTTGGGAGCAGGACAGGGAGAGGGGGGTATCAGCTCCCCGGCTGGTTTTCCCAGTAATCGATATTGAGATCACGCAGCATGTCGTCGTGATGGAATTCCATGCAGCGTTTCAGACCGCCCAGGCGGTAGGTGCTTTTGCCGCCGACGCAGTCGTTGAAGGCATCACGGGCACCACTCAACCCCGGATTGCTGGCGCTGAGCGGTATATCGTCGCCGATGGCGGACTGCCACATGCCGTCGAAGTTATTGGCCGTGATCGGACCGTCGGCGGGCAGGGCGGCATTCAGCCGCGCCAGCAATTGTGCCGAAGCTGCGGCCGGTGTCTTGTCGACATACCCGTTGCCGATGGAGCGGAGTGAATCCGTGACGTAGGCAATTTCCTGTTCCGTCAGCGGGTTCGGGTCGTTCGGTTCTGGGACCGGAATCAGGGAAGCTTCCTGCCAGACGACGAGCTTGGCGGTGGTTGCGCCGAGGGCCTTCAGCCGTCCGAGCTCGATACTTGCCGCAACGGCCATGAAACCGCGATGTTCGGTAAAGCTCATGTGCTGTCCGGCGGGGACGCGTACTTCACCGCCCTTGTCGTCTGCCAGAACCAGTGTGAAGTGTTCCGGCTTCGCGGGAACGTAGGCAGTGCCCATGCTGGGAGCCGGACGTTCGCGTTGCAGACAGTACGTCGATAGCTCGGCAACGCAGATACCGGCGGTGCAGTTCAAGTCGATCCCGCTTTCGACCGGCAGTGCGGCGAGAATTTGCGGGGCAGCGACGGCTTTATGGGATGTGAATGAGAAACCAGCAGCCACAATGGCGGCAAGTAATAGTTGTCGTCTCATAGCGTTTGACCTCCTCCAGTGTTTCGGAACGGGCCGGCGCCGGACGATAAACGCGTATTTAGTAGCCGGGCTGGCTTTCCCAATAATCGGTATTCAGCTTCATGATGGTGTTGTCGTGCCGGAATTCGAGGCAGCTTTTGACCCCGCCCATGGAATGATAGGACGAGCGGGTCTGACACCAGTCATAAATATCACGGGCACGCTGGATGCCTTCGGCATTGGCAGGGCGTGACGGCCCCATGCCGTTGATGACATCGCGCCAGAGTTGTTCGAGCCCTTCGGGGCTGGCAGGCTGGCGCGGAACAATCGTTGCGGCGAGGCGGTTGACGATGGATGCGGCTTCGGCATCCGGCTGGGAATCAACGACGTCGCGTCCATGGTCACGGAGCGACTTCGCGGCGTAGGCCAGTTCCTGTTCGCTGATCGGGTTCGGATCACCGGCAACCGGTTCCGGGACGAGTGCGGCACGAGCGGCGACGACGATCTTGGCCGATACGCCGCCGAGCTTATTGAGTGCATCCTTGCCGATGACCGCGTTCACGGACGAGTAGCCGCGGATACTGCGGAATGTGACATGATCTGCTGCCGGGAGCGTTTTTTCGCTGCCATCCGCGGCAACGACAACAAGATCGAACTGCTCACGGGCGGCGGGCAGGTAAGCCTGACCGGTCGACGGGACGTCGCGCTCACGCTGCAGGCAGTAGCTGCTGAGAGATGTCGTGCATATGCTGCCGCTGCAATTCATCTGCTGCGGGCCAAGCGAGGCCATAACGGCGAGGATCTGTGGTGCGGCGTGGGCCGATCCCATGTGGAGGAGGGTGAGTGACGCAAAAGCGCCAACGAGGGCAATAAAGCGTTTCATGTTCCAATCATCACCTGAATCTGGACCAAATAGCAAGATAGATAGAGCGTATTCGCAAAAATGTGAACAACTGGCGGCGCAAGGTTGACAGCAGTCGGGACACTCGCGACGATCACGGCTCAAATTTGGGAGTATCACTAAAAATGACTGTCACCAACGCCAACGCGCTGTCGGCCGAAAAGGTCCGTGCGCTCATTCTTGACCGCGATCAGAAGGAAGTTGCGGTCATCGATGTCCGACCGGGCGGGACTTTCGGCGACGCGCACCTGCTGTGGGCCAATTCCGTGCCGTTAACAACCCTGGAAATCGAGATTCTTGACCGGGTGCCGCGTCTGGACACGCCGGTCGTGCTTTGCGGGTACGATGCGTCGGATGACGGGATTGTTGCCCGTGCGGCTGCGAAAATGGCGCTCATGGGCTATACCGACATTTCGTATCTGGTCGATGGCGTCAAAGGGTGGGAAGCTGCCGGGTTCGAGGTTTTCTCCGGCGTTAACGTGCCATCCAAGGCATTCGGTGAATTCGTCGAGCATACCTACGACACGCCCAGAATTCCGGCGCAGGAACTCAAGCGCATGATGGATGCGAACGCAAACATGGTGGTGCTGGATTCTCGCCCCATGTCCGAATATCACGCCATGAATATTCCCATGGGTGTCGATGTGCCGGGCGCGGAACTGGCGCTTCGGGTCCATGATCTTGCCCCCGATCCGGAAACCACCGTGGTCGTCAACTGCGCCGGGCGCACGCGCTCGATCATCGGCTGTCAATCGCTCAGGAATGCGGGTATCCCGAACAAGGTCGTGGCTTTGGAAAACGGCACCATGGGCTGGCACCTGGCGGGGTTCGATCTCGAATACGGCAACACGCGCAAGTACGGCGACCTCAGTGCGGAAGGGTTGAAACGGGCCGAGGAATGCGCTGCACAGGTCCGCGAACGGTTTGGGGTTCGGATCATCGATGCGGTGACCCTGGCCGAATGGCAGACCGAAGCGGGGAGGACGACTTATCTGCTGGATGTGCGCGATCCCGAAGAGTTCGTGGCGGCGCATGTGTCCGGTTCGCGCCCGGCCCCTGGCGGCCAGCTGGTGCAGGCGACCGACCGTTATGTCGGCACGCTGGGGGCACGGATTGTCTGCGTCGATGATAACGGTGTCCGCGCCGCAATGACCGCCTCGTGGCTGGTTCAGATCGGCTGGGAAGCCGTGGTTCTGGAACCGGGGGCGTTTGAGATGTCTGAAAGCGGCGCACATGTACCGCCGATGCCGGACTTGCCGGACGTCGAGTGGATTGAACCGACGGCTCTCGCAGCCCGGATGGTCCAGACCCACGTGGTCGATCTCGGCAATTCGCTGTCACACCGCAATAATCATATTCCGGGTTCACGCTTTGCGATCCGTGCAAACATGCCGGAAAATCTGGCCCCGCTGTCCGACGACCGGCCGATTGCGCTGACCTCCAGTGACGGCACCATCGCGGCGTTCGCGGCGGCGGACCTGAAAGCGGCCGGGGTCAAACGCGAGATCCTTGTGCTCAAGGGCGGCACTGCGGCCTGGAAAGCTGCCGGGCTGCCGCTGAAGGGCGGGTTCGAGGGCAATCTCGATGAAAGCTGCGACGTCTGGTATCGGCCGTACGACATGGACGATGCACAGGAGGGCGCGATGAAGCAGTACCTGAGCTGGGAAGTGAATCTCGTCCAACAGATCGAGCGCGACGGCACCACCGACTTCAAGGTGTTTGCGTAGACGTTAAATGTCCATTCGTCACCCTGAACTCGATTCAGGGTCCATAGAGTGTATGGATCCCAAATCAAGTTTGGGATGACGACATTAAGCATAACAAAATCGAAAACGAGGGAAGAAACGAATGAAAATCATGGTTCTGCCGGGCGACGGCATCGGCCCGGAGATTATGGACGCGACGCTCAAGGCGGTGCGGGCGCTGGACACGAAATACGGTCTGGGTCTTGACCTGCAGACCCGTGAGATCGGTCTGACCTCGCTGGCGACGCGGGGCTCGACACTACCCGATGATGTGGTCGAGGAATGCCGGCTTGCCGACGGCACGATCCTCGGCCCGGTCGACACTTACGCCTATCCGCCCTTGTCGGAAGGCGGCGTCAATCCGTCAGGCCATATGCGCAAGACCCTTGATCTGTATGCCAACATCCGCCCGTCGAAGACCTATGACGGCGTGCCGGCGATGGCAAAAAAAATGGATATGGTCGTGGTGCGTGAAAACACCGAAGGGTTCTATGCCGACCGCACGATGTTTCTCGGCAATGGAGAGTTCATGCCGACCGAGGACGTGGCGCTGTCGGTTCGGAAGATCACCCGCCAGGGCAGCCGCCGTATCGCCAGGCAGGCCTTCCAGCTGGCGCAGCGCCGCCGCAAGAAGGTGACGGTTGTCCACAAGGCAAACGTGCTTAAGGTCACAGACGGCCTGTTCCTGCATGAAGTGATGGCCGAAGCCGAAAACTGGCCCGACATCGAGCTTGAAGAGCTGATTATCGATGCCGCGACGGCGCATCTGATCCGCCGCCCGGCCGACTTCGACGTGCTGGTCACCACAAACATGTACGGCGATATCCTCTCCGACGAATGCGCGGAACTGTCCGGCGGGCTGGGTCTCGGCGGGTCGATCAACGCCGGTGACGAGGTCGCCATCGCCCAGGCCGCACACGGCTCGGCCCCCGACATCGCCGGGCAGGGCAAGGCCAATCCGTCGGCGCTGATGGTCTCCGTCGCGATGCTCATGGACTGGATGGGCGGACGCTCCAGCGCCAACAACCTGATCGATGCCGCAGCAGCGTTTCAGGCAGCGGTCACGGAAGCCCTGGCCGATGACAACGCCCGCACGCCCGATCTCGGCGGCAAGGGCACGACGTCGAGCTTCGGCGATGCGGTGGCGGCGAAGATCGGAGGCTGACCAAGTGCTGCTGTCACCCCGGCGCAGGCCGGGGTCCAGTGTGCAGGTATGATATCTGGATTCCGGCCTTCGCCGGAATGACGATTTGACTAAATCAAGCTCAGGACGACGGGGGTCAGTCCTTGCCGATGACCGCCAGCACGTCGTGGAAATTCGTCGGCTCGTTGCTGCCGAACTTCTCCTTGAGGCCGTGATCGGCGGCCCAGCGGATACGTTTTGCCGCCGCCGCAGCCATCATCGGCTCGATGCCGAGTTCACGGAGCGTTGCCGCGACCTCTTCCATTTCGTCGGCGCGGCGCTTGCCGTGCATCGCCGTGCGGCCCAGCATGTAATGCGCAAGTTCGACCCAGTCGATACCGGGATACCCCTCCCCAACGGATTCCAGTACCTGTTCGGCGGCACCGTACTTGTCGGCGCCGAGCACGCATTCCTGCAGCAGCGCTTCAAGTCCCTTGATCATGGCGGAGCGGAACATTTTCGTGGCCGCCGCGCGCCCGTATTCGGGGCCGAGATCGGTCAAGTTCATGGCAAAGGGGGAAAGCGCCGCGATGACATCGCCGGCAGCCTCACCGCACAGAAGCATCGGCACCGTGTGGCGCGGACCAGGCACGGACGCCATGATTGAACATTCGACGAAGCGGCCCCCCGCACCGTTGATGACCTCGGCGATCTTTTTCTTGGTGCCCGGTGAGACCGAATTGACGTCCATGTAAATCTGGCCCGGCGCCAGCAGGGGGCACACATCTCCGCCACGTCCAGCGCACCCCTTGCCGTGACGGCGGACATCATAATATCGCGTCCGCTGACCGCCTGGGCAGCATCCGGGTATTCCGTCACGCCATCGACGGGACGGCATTCCAGCGCATAGGCGGTGATATCCGTGAGGCCCTGCTCGAGAAGCCCGGCGGCGATGTTCGATCCGGCTTCACCGAAGCCGATGAAACCGAGCTTCGGCCCGGTCATTCGGCGGCGGCCCTTGCCGCCGGATAAAGATCGGCCATGCTCGGCAGAGTTTCCAACGCCCAGATGCTGTGTTCCAGCGCCTTCGTCCGCTCTGCGCCGATTTCGGGTTCCGCGAGTTCGCGGTATTTCTCCGAAAGTTCGGCATCGCTCAGCGGTGCGTCGGGATCACCCTTGCGGGTCGGCGCATAGAATTCATGAACCGAGCCGTCCTTGAGTTCGATTTTCACCTTCGCCGAGCGGCGTTTCGGGAACGCGGCATCGCAATCGTCGTCCTTGGAAACAAATATCTTTCTTGCGAGATCGTGAACCTTGGGATCGGCGCGGCGCTCGTCGGTGAAGGCCTTCATCCGGCAGCTGCCGTCGTACAACGCCACGGCGGCACAATAGGGCAGGCTGAACTTGGCTTCGAACGCCGAGGTCGTTTCCTGCGCGCCGACGATCTCAACCGCCGGGCCATAGGTGCCGGCGTCGATGCGGACAACCTCTTCGGGGGCAAACCCCAGTTCCTTCTGCAAATGCAGGACGCCGTCGATGGCGGCGTGGCCATGCCCGCACGCGGCGTGATTCTTGACGGTCATGCGCAGGATCGTGAAGTCGTCGCCCAGCGTGGCCGAAACCCTGGACCAGTCGACACCGCCGCACATGGCGTTGCCGAAACCGCGCTCACCTTCGAGCATGTCCTGAATGCCGGTGACGCCCGCACTGGCCGAAATCGCAACCATGATGCCGGTGTCGGCGGCATGCCCGCCGTGCATCGGTTTCGACATGCCGTCGCCCCGGAACGCCTGTTGCAGACCGGCCGCCAGCGTGCCTGCATTGGCCAGCGCATTCAGTGCCTGTGCCGCATCAAGGCCGAGGATCGTAGAGGCCGCCGCCGCCGCACCGAAGGTGCCGACGGTGCCGGTCGTATGCCAAAAGGCGTAATGCTTCGGGTTGATCGTCTCGGCGATGCGGTTCGACACCTCGTAGCCGGCAATGACACCCCGCAGCAGGGCTTCCCCCGATACATCCCGGGCTTCCGCAATCGCCAGTGCGGCTGAAATCACCGGGACGCCCGGATGATAGATACCGTCCCGGTAGATGTCGTCGAATTCCACCGTATGACTGGCGGCGCCGTTGATCAGCGCTGCTGTCCGTGCGTCCGTCACGTCGCCGCCCGGATACAGCCGCGCCCCGCCACGCCCCAACATGTCGGCGAAGGCAACTTTCATGAGCGATGCCGGTGCCACCGCACCACCCGGCAGGGTCGCGCCCATGTAATCGAGCACACAGCGTTTGGCGGCATGCCAGACGGGGGCGTCGAAATCGCGGGTCCGGGCGTCGGCGCAGAACCCGGCGAAAGCGGCGAGGACGGGGTCAGCCATGCTTACTTCCCTTTGAATTCAGCTTTGCGCTTCTCCATGAAGGCGCGTCGGCCTTCGATGTAGTCTTCGGACTTGAAGCAGTCGTCGACGATGGACGCACACAAGGCATGATCCCGCTCGGCGTCATCTTTCAGGCATTCCTTGACCACGACCTTGACCGCCTTGATCGTCAGCGGTGCGTTGCCGGCGATGGTGTTGGCATAGTCCTCGACATAGGCATCAAATTCGTCCCGCGCGATCACGCGGTTGAAATAGTTCATGCGTTCGGCCTCGTCGGCGGTGAACTTGCGCGCCGTATAAAACAGCTCCATCGCATAGGATGGGCCGATAATATCGACCAGCGGCTTCAGGCCGTCGACCCGGTAGCCGAGACCCAGCTTTGCTGCCGGGATGGCGATGATCGCATCGTCGGTGGCCAGGCGCATATCGCAGCAGGTCGCAATGCCGACGCCGCCGCCGACGCAGAAACCTTCGATCTTGGCGATGGTCGGCTTGTCGATGGTGCGCAGCAGGTCGGACGATTTTTCAACCGCCTCGTTGTAGATTTTGACGCTTTCTTCGGAGGACCGGTTCTTTTCAAATTCGGAAATATCGGCCCCGGCGCAGAACGCCTTGCCGCCTTCGCCGGAAACGATAACGACACGAATGTTGTCGTCTTTGGCAAAATCCTCGATGGCAGTGCCGAGGTCCTGCCACATGCCGAGCGTCATGGCATTGCGGCGGGACTGGTTGTCCATCTTGACCCGGCCGATGGGGCCGTCTTTTTCGACGATCAGGCGTTTCACGGGGGCGTCGTTACCGGCATCCGGCATGGCTGTCTCCTTGGATAATAAACATTGATTGATTGGCTGTATTCTCGCTTGCGGAACGGCCTGCTGCAAGGGGGTGCGATGAGGAAATGGTACGCGTCACACTGAACGTGATTCAGGGCCCATACAATATTCCCGTTCAATCCAATGGTGCCGTTATGGGTCCCAAATCAAGTTTGGGACGACGGAGAGGGTATGAATGTGCCGTCACAACGAAAACCGAGACAGCAAGAGAATTAAACAGGCCATTTGCGTTTGTCACACACTGGACGCGGGATAATAATCGCCGCCTGTCACATCACGAAAATCTCCGGGGGGATCATGATCGCAAGGTTCGAACGTCTGACCGGGCTTGGCTTGCGTGAACAGGCCCCGGCGTGGATCGTGTCGCTCGGCCATGGTGCGACGCACTGGATTGCTGCCACTTTCTATCTGATCCTGCCTTTTCTGACCGAAGAAATGAACATGAGCTACACTCAGGCCGGGGTGCTGGTTTCAACGTTCCATGTCAGCTCGTTTCTCGCCAACTTCGGTTCCGGCATGGTCGTCGATGTGTTGGGGCGTCGGGTTCTGGTTCAGGCCGTGGCGCTGTTGCTGGGTGCTGCGGCGCTGATGGCGTTCGGGACGGCAGGGGGGCTGGCCGTGTTGATCGGGCTGGTCGTGATCATCGGCGGCACCAACAACCTGTGGCACCCGGCGGCGATTTCATTCCTGTCAGGGCTATATCCAAAAAACCGTGGTTATGTTCTGTCGATCCACACCCTCGGCGCATCGCTGGGGGACAGCCTTGCGCCGATCTGCGTGGGCGCTTTGCTGGCTGTGCTGTCATGGCGCGACACCGCACTGTGGGGCAGTGTGCCGGTGCTGGTGGTGGCGGTGCTGATCCTGATCAGCATTGCCCGCATGGACAAGGATGCCGACGGCCAGGTCTCCAAGAAGATTTCCGTGGGTGATTATTTCTCCGGTCTCAAGGACATGTTCACGGACAAGGCGGCGATGGGTCTATGCCTGATGGCGGGGTTCCGTTCGATGACCCAGAACGGTCTGCTCATGTTCATTCCGATCTACCTGGCGAATGTGCTCAAGGTGGGGCCGTTCATGACCGGGGTCGGCATGTTCGCGATGCAGTTCGGCGGATTGTTCGCCGGACCGATTGCTGGTGCATGGTCGGACCGGATCGGGCGCCGGCCAATCGTGCTGGGAGCCGCCACCGGAACCACGATCGTGGTGACATTCCTTGCCGTTGCGCAAAGCGAGTATCTGTTTATTGCCGGTGTTTCGGTGCTGGGGTTCGTGCTGTTCGCGATCCGCCCGGTTATTCACAGCTGGATGATGGACCTGACCCCGCCAAGCATGCACGGAAGTGCCACCAGTGCGCTGTTCGGTATCCAATCGGCGCTGTCGCTGATCATTCCGCTGCTGGGGGGCTGGGTGGCTGACCTGTATGGCGTCGGTGCGGTGTTCTATCTGTTGGCCGCAACAATGCTGACTGCCAATGTGCTGGTCGCCATGCTGCCGAATGCGGAAAAGATCGAGGAGTAGGGGACATTCCCCATTCGTCATTCCCGCGAAAGCGGGAACCCAGCCTGAAAATAGTTGGACTGGATTCCGGCCTGCGCCGGAATGACGATAGGTTTACATAGCCGTCACCCCGGCGGAGGCCGGGGTCCAACGGTTCCATGGTCACTCTGGATTCTGGCTTTCGCCGGAATGACGAGACTGAATTAACCCACCCGTTCTTCGAGACCGTCCTGCATCATCCGCCACAGCAGGATATGCACCCGGTCCTGACCGTAAAACGTCTCTGCGTTGTAGACCATCAGCGGCACGCCCCAGTGATCAGAGGCGTCCTGCGCCGCTTCGTTCTCGGCGATGACGTCCTCGAAGCGTTTCGGGTCGGCTTCGATATCCGCCATCAGCGCATGGCCGTTCAGACCCGCTTCGTTCATGGCGTCGATCAGATGCGAACCTTCATGCCAGTTGTCGGTGCTGCCGTCCCACAACAGCCGCGAGACCCGGTCCAGAAACGCGAGCCCGGCGCCCCGCACCTGCGCCGCAGCACAGAGCAGCGTCAGGGTACGGATATACGGCTGCTCGTCCGCAACCTCCAGCGTCACTTCGTCCTGAATGATCGGGTCAGGGACGGGCGGACGGCGAAACGGGATGCCAAGATATTCGGCAATCCGCGTACAGTCCGCCGTGTGGTAGCGGCGGTATTTCGGATTCACGGTCTTGAAGAAGTCCGGCTTGCGGATGGCGATCGGCCAGACCGGGCGGACATTGATATGGACGTTGAAATTCCGCTCGATCTCCATCAGGCGATCAAGGGCGAGATAACAGAACGGGCTGCGCATCGACCAGAACAGATCGACATTGAATTTTGAGCTGTCGGCCATCAGAGACCCATCAGTTCGCGCATGCGCGTATTCAGGGTCCGGCCTTCGGTCGAGAAATCCTCGAGGACCGTGAAGTGATTGAGGCCCGGGCCAACCAGTTCCTCGCACGCCAATCCGGCTTTCGACCATGGGCCCATCAGCATGTCGTTGTGGCGCAGAAACTCGGGCGTTTCCGCACCGCCGACGGCAAAGACGATCGGGGCCGAGACAGTGGGCTTCAGATGTAGCGGGCTGTAGTCGGCAACGGTCTGCTCGGTGAACCCGAGCATGGGGCCCATGTAGTTGAGGCGGATCGGTTCCAGATCGTACAGGCCGGAAATCGCCATGCCGCCCTTGATGGCGCCGGGCGGCACACCCCATTCGTTCCAGTCGGTGGCAAACATCATCGCCGTGACGTGACCGCCGGCGGAATGGCCGGAAATATAAATCTTTTCCGGATCGCCCCCGTGCTCGGCGGCATTGTCGTAGGCCCATTTGACCGAGGCGCGGCACTGTCTGACCAGCTCGGCAAGATCGACATCGGGGATCAGCGCATAGTTGACGACGATGACCATTGCGCCGGCGGGCGCGAACCCCGCGGGGATGAAGCGGAAGTCGTCCTTGTGACGTGAATACCAGTATCCGCCGTGAAAGAAGATCAGGACCGGTGCCGCCTCGTCGCTTTCATGCGCGGGGTAGACGTCAAGCACTTCGGCAGGGGTGTCGCCAAACGCCTGATCAAGGACGTGCGGTGCTTTTTTGATGAAGGCTTCGCCGCGGGCCATGCATTTTTCGAGAACCTCGGGATGCTCCGGTACCCGTTCGCGGTTGTTGTATTGCCAGTCGAGTTCTTCCTGTGTGAAATCGCCGTAGACTTTGTCGGCCATGTTTTTACCCCCGCTAACCAAGTTGTCTTTGTTCCCATATGGAAACGGTGTCGGTCCATATCATGTTTATAACGAAGAAAAATGCCGTCTTTATGTCAGCGGCAGCATGACGTTTTCCTGATACGCGAGGCGCGATGCCAGACTTTCGTACCAGCGTTTCAGATGCGGCAGGTCGGGACGCTCGATTTCCAGGTTGTGCCAGCGGTAAGCGGCACAGCCGAGCGGCACATCGCCGATGGTCGGCGCGGTGCCTGTCATGAACGTGTTCTTGGCCAGGTGTGCATCGACGATGGTGAAAGCCTTCGACGCTTCGACCAGGGCTTTGTCGAGGGCGGCCTGGTTGCGGTCCTCGGGGGCGGTGCGAACGAGTGTCCAGAAGATCGTCGTCATCGACGGGTGCAGCGTCGTCAGATAGAAATCCATCCATTGATGGGCGTGGAACTTGTCCTCGACGCGGGCCGGCTGCCAGGGGGCGGCGCCGTACTTTTCGGCGAGGTAGCGGACGATGGCATTGGATTCCCAGAGGATGAATTCACCGTCCTCCAATGTCGGGATGCGGCCGTTGGGATTCTTGGCCAGATAATCAGCCTGATCGTTGCCGCCGAAGGCGCCGCCGACGTCGACCCGTTCGACGTCGAGGCCGATTTCAGCGGCGATCCACATCACCTTTTGAACATTGATTGAATTCGCGCGTCCCAGTACTCGGACCATGTTCGATGTCTCCACATGTTTATTAAGAAGCGGGACGATAGCACCCAGAAAACGGATAGGCGAGATACATACGTGCCGGACCGCCGGATCGATTGCCGAAATTGGGGCAGGCTGTCAGTATCTGTCTCGGATATCAATTCGAGACCGGGAGCAACCTTGAATATGTCGTCTGAGACCTCTGAGTGGCTGATTGAAGCGCCATCGCCCGATGCGGTCGTTCAGGAGGCTTATAAGCTCTTAAAAAGCGCTAAATTCGTTAACGCGGTCGAGCTATCCCGTGAAAAGATGCAGGATTGTGCAGATAAATGCAGTCTGTCGGTCGTGCTGGCGTTATCGCTCCGGCGTCTCGGCCGGCAGCGGGAAGCCGTGCCGGTTCTGCAAACCGCCCTCGAAACGGCACCGGATCGGGCCGATATCTGGACATTGCTGGGGCTTTGCCAGCGCGATCTCGGTGAGCGCGAAAAGGCCCAGATCAGCTTCCGTTCTGCGATCAAGGCCGACGATAGCTATCTCCGTGCACGTTATCATCTGGCTGTCGCAACGCAGGAACTGGGCCGTGATCTCGAGGCGGTTGCACTGTTCAAATGGTATCTTGAAACGGAGCAGGGCGCCGGTAATGCACTGGCCTGGAGTCTCCTGGGTGTTGCTTATAGACGCTTGAAAAAGTTCAGGGAATCCGCGGAAGCGATCTCCCGGGCGATTGCTTTGAACCCCGATGATATCCCGACCCGCAATGCACTCGTAATCACCCATTATCAGGCCGGGAACGAGGCTGAAACAATCAAGGCAGCCCGGGTTGCACTGGAGATGAAGGACTCCCTGGCGACCCGCGAATTCGAGCGGATGAATCTGGGGCTGAGCCTCAAGGTGCGCGATGTGCCGTTTAATCCGTCCGACCGGAACATGAATGTGATTTCGTTCAGCTTATGGGGGGATAATCCGGTCTATACCCATGGCGCCATCGTCAACGCCCAGATCGCGCCGCACATCTATGCAGGCTGGCATTGCAGGTTCTATTGCGACAGCAGTGTGCCCGACCCGATCATCGCAGAACTGCGGCGGCTGGGCGCGGTGGTCCATATTGTTCGGGATCCTAAGATACTGGAATTGAAGCCGCTTTGGCGGTTTCTTGTATCCGATGACACGTCGGTCGACAGGTTCATCTGTCGCGATGCGGACTCCCGTCTCAATACCCAGGAAGCGGTGGCGGTCGATGACTGGATACGGTCCGGGAAGCCTTTTCATGTGATGCGTGACCATCCGTATCACATGGAGGTTATCCTCGCCGGGATGTGGGGCGGGGTGAGCGGTGTACTACCGAATATCCGCGAGCTTGCCAGTGTCGCCATGAGCTACAGCCGAAACAAATGGCACGATCAGGAGTTCCTCCGTGATGTGGTTTGGCCGTTGATCCGCGATGATGCCAAAGTGCATGACAGCCAGTTCGGTTTCAGAGGCGCGGACGACTTTCCGCCGATGTGCCGGTTGCCTGGAAAGATGCATGTCGGTGGAGCCGTGAAGCACATGCCGCCATGGCCGGTACCGGCATGGTTTGAGGCTGAAACCGGCTGAATTGCGCCATATTTCGCAGGCTAAGAGCACCCCGATGAGCTTAGATCGGATTTGCTGCGGATTTTCATGACATTTGATCTATTTCTCCGTATGCCAGTATGGCTGGCTCATGCGCGATGCCGGTTGCCGGATGATCGCGCCTTACGGAATGGATGAGAAACATGGCTGAAGACGATATCAATCCGAACCCGGACGATGTTGAAGAGGATGAAGAGGACAACGAGGCCTCTTCTGCCGAAGCGCAGCGGATCCTTGATGAACTTAGTCAATTCGGAGACGGCGATGCGCCGCTTGATGATCCGGAAGACCAGCCCGACAGATCATTCGGCGAAGATGACGACAACCCCGAGCCGGCGTTGTCACAGTCCATGTCGACCATCCACACCGGTAGCCAGCTGACCGATCGGGAAATTACCGACGGATTACCGCCCACGGGTGAAGTGATTAACCCAGAAGGCGAAATGGGTGCTCTTGCAGAAGACCCTGATGCCGATCCCAATTTCATCAATCCTGAGTTTGATGAACCGGCTTATGATCGACGCGGAGATGAAGGCAGCGGTCCTGAGCAGACGTTTGCCGCACGTACTGGGAATGAAGAACAGGTCCCAGAAGAGGAGGTTGCTCCGGAGGAAAACGTCGAAGAACGGCGTATTGAAGACGATCTCGATGAAGATATTCAAGGGCTCGAATCGGGGGCTGCAGTTCCGCCACCGCCCAGCCAACCAACAGTACCGCCTGAAGTGCCGACAACAGCAACGACACCAACGGATCCGACAACGGCGACACTTCCGACTGAGATTACCTTGCCGACTGAAGTGACAGTCCCGACCGACGCGACAGTGCCGACGGATGCGACAGTACCGACGGACGCGACAGTACCGACGGACGCCACAGTGCCGACGGACGCCACAGTGCCGACGGACGCAACAACACCGACCGATGCGACGACGCCGACCGATGCGACGACGCCGACCGATGCGACGACACCGACCGATGCGACGACGCCGACCGATGCGACGACGCCGACCGATGCGACGACGCCGACCGATGCGACGACGCCGACCGATGCGACGACGCCGACCGATGCGACGACGCCGACCGATGCGACGACGCCGACCGATGCGACGACGCCGACCGATGCCACGACACCGACCGATGCCACGACGCCGACCGATGCGACGACGCCGACAGATGCCACGACGCCGACCGATGCCACGACGCCGACCGATGCGACGACGCCGACCGATGCAACCACACCAACAGATGCAACGGAGCCGTCAGAGCCGACCGATCAGGCCGATGACCCAACGCTTCAAACCGGTAGCGTCACAGGGGCCGAAGATACGGCGGTGCCCTTGGATATTTCTGCGTCTCTGACGGACCTTGACGGTTCGGAAACGCTGTCGCTGACCATATCCAATATTCCTGAAGGTTCGTCTTTGAATTTCGGCACCGATAACGGTGACGGGAGCTGGACGATTTCCGCGGAAGATTTTGCGAACAATGTCGATCTTCTCGACAATCTGACCATCACGCCACCGCAGGATTATTACGGTGACTTCAGCCTTGAGGTCAGCGCGACGTCGACCGAAACGGACGGCGGCGATGCTGCGACTGTGACGTCGACGTTTGGCGTGACGGTGACACCGGTGCTCGATAACCCGATCCTGGAGACGGAAAACGTTACCGGCGTTGAAGACAACGATGTTGAGTTGCAGATCCAGGCGTTTATGGATCCGTCAACGACCGAGACGGTCGATACGCTTATTCTGAGCGGCATTCCCGAAGGATCAGTTCTCAATAAAGGCACAGATAACGGCGATGGCACGTGGTCTTTGAGTGCCGGAGAAGTGTCCGGGCTGATCATGACGCCGCCGCAAGATTATGAGGGCAGTTTCACGGTACAGGTGACGGCGATATCGACCGACGGTGGCGTCGACGTCAGCACCTTTAATGTTGAAATTGAAGGCACCCTTGATGTTGAAAATGCAACGGGTAATGAAGATCAGGCGATCAGCCTGAATATCGATCCGGGCGAGGCGGATACGGTTACGATCACCGGCGTGCCTGATGGGGCGACCCTGACAGGGGCGACATTGAATGGCGATGGTAGCTACACGGTAACCGATTTTGACAATCTGACGATTACGCCGCCGGCGAACTCCGACGTGGACTTCACATTGTCCGTGCGCGGCGACGACGATGACCCCGTTGAGCTTTTGGTGCAGGTCGATGCGGATGCCGATGCGCCGACGCTTGACCTGACAGGAGTCGCGAGCGGTTCTGAAGACACTGCCATTTCGCTGGATATCAATGCAGCACTGACGGACACGGATGGTTCGGAAAGCCTGTCGATTACAATCACAGGTGTGCCGGACGGTGCTGTTCTGTCCGCAGGCACAGACAATGGTGACGGGACATGGACGATTTCCGCTGAAGATCTGGCGAATGACCCGACGCTGATGGATAACCTGACGATCACGCCGCCGGAAGATTTCGCCGGGACATTCGATCTTGGCGTAACGGCAACATCGACCGAGTCGAATGGCGGTGATACGGCGCAGACAACCGGGACAATCACCATTGATGTTGCTGCGGTTGCTGACGATGCGGACATGACGGTTGCGGATGCGTCCGGGACCGAAGATCAGCCGATTGCCCTGAACATCACGGCGGTCTCGACGGATGCGGACGGCTCGGAATCCGTCTCGGTGACGATTTCGAACATTCCGGACGGTGCGGTCCTGACCGACGGTTCGGGGAACCCGATTACGATCACGAACGGCTCGGCGGAACTGACCACGGGTCAGCTTGAAGGGCTGGCGATCACGCCGCCGGAAAACTCCGATGAAGATTTCACCCTCAACGTCGCAGTGACGACCACCGACGGTGACGATACGGCGACGGTGACGGGTGAGCTTGACGTGAGTGTCGCGGCGGATGCGGATGCACCGACGCTTGACCTGACGGAAACCGCCAGCGGTGATGAGGACACGGCGATTGCGCTGAACATCTCCTCGGCGCTGACGGACACGGACGGCTCTGAAAGCCTGTCGATCACGATTTCTGATGTGCCGGACGGGGCTGTTCTGTCGGCAGGGACGAACAACAATGACGGCACCTGGACGCTGAGCCCGGATCAGCTGGACGGTCTGACGATCACGCCGCCGGAAGATTTCGCCGGGACGTTTGATCTGGCCGTGACGGCGACGTCGACTGAAGCGGACGGGGGCGACACGGCGCAGACGCTTGGGTCGATCAGTGTCGATGTCGCGGCGGTTGCCGACGATGCGGACATGACGGTTGCGGATGCGTCCGGGACCGAAGATCAGCCGATTGCCCTGAACATCACGGCGGTCTCGACGGATGCGGACGGCTCGGAATCCGTCTCGGTGACGATTTCGAACATTCCGGACGGTGCGGTCCTGACCGACGGTTCGGGGAACCCGATTACGATCACGAACGGCTCGGCGGAACTGACCACGGGTCAGCTTGAAGGGCTGGCGATCACGCCGCCGGAAAACTCCGATGAAGATTTCACCCTCAACGTCGCAGTGACGACCACCGACGGTGACGATACGGCGACGGTGACGGGTGAGCTTGACGTGAGTGTCGCGGCGGATGCGGATGCACCGACGCTTGACCTGACGGAAACCGCCAGCGGTGATGAGGACACGGCGATTGCGCTGAACATCTCCTCGGCGCTGACGGACACGGACGGCTCTGAAAGCCTGTCGATCACGATTTCTGATGTGCCGGACGGGGCTGTTCTGTCGGCAGGGACGAACAACAATGACGGCACCTGGACGCTGAGCCCGGATCAGCTGGACGGTCTGACGATCACGCCGCCGGAAGATTTCGCCGGGACGTTTGATCTGGCCGTGACGGCGACGTCGACTGAAGCGGACGGGGGCGACACGGCGCAGACGCTTGGGTCGATCAGTGTCGATGTCGCGGCGGTTGCCGACGATGCGGACATGACGGTTGCGGATGCGTCCGGGACCGAAGATCAGCCGATTGCCCTGAACATCACGGCGGTCTCGACGGATGCGGACGGCTCGGAATCCGTCTCGGTGACGATTTCGAACATTCCGGACGGTGCGGTCCTGACCGACGGTTCGGGGAACCCGATTACGATCACGAACGGCTCGGCGGAACTGACCACGGGTCAGCTTGAAGGGCTGGCGATCACGCCGCCGGAAAACTCCGATGAAGATTTCACCCTCAACGTCGCAGTGACGACCACCGACGGTGACGATACGGCGACGGTGACGGGTGAGCTTGACGTGAGTGTCGCGGCGGATGCGGATGCACCGACGCTTGACCTGACGGAAACCGCCAGCGGTGATGAGGACACGGCGATTGCGCTGAACATCTCCTCGGCGCTGACGGACACGGACGGCTCTGAAAGCCTGTCGATCACGATTTCTGATGTGCCGGACGGGGCTGTTCTGTCGGCAGGGACGAACAACAATGACGGCACCTGGACGCTGAGCCCGGATCAGCTGGACGGTCTGACGATCACGCCGCCGGAAGATTTCGCCGGGACGTTTGATCTGGCCGTGACGGCGACGTCGACTGAAGCGGACGGGGGCGATACGGCGCAGACGCTTGGGTCGATCAGTGTCAATGTCGACGGTGTTGCGGACGGCGCCACAGTGACCCTGAGCGATGCTTCCGGGTTCGAAGACACGGTTATTCCGCTGGATATCGATGTATCGGCAGCGGATGCATCAGAAGCGGTTTCAATTGCCATCGATGGTATCCCTGACGGTGCACAACTCACCTATGTTGATGGTGCGGGCAATACACAAGCTATTGATGTTACAGATGGCTCTGTCGAATTAACTCCAGAACAGTTAAATGGTCTGAGCATAACGCCGCCGGAAAACTCGGATGTTGATTTCGCCCTGAATGTGGCGGTGACGACGACGGATGGTGACAGTACCAGCACGACGACCAACACGCTTAATGTAGCGGTTGAGGCGGTGGCTGATGATCCGAACCTGGATGTCAATGATGTGACCGGGCAGGAAGATGTGGCCATTGATCTCGATATCTCATCGGCCCTGACGGATACGGATGGTTCGGAAACGCTGTCGATCACGATTTCCAATATTCCCAATGGCTCTGTTCTGACAACTGCCGGCGGGACGACGATCACCATTGAAGAAGGTGTGGCACAGATTGATCCGGCGGACCTGGCCGGTCTGCAGATCACACCGCCGAGTAACTTCAACGGCAGCTTTGATCTCAACGTGACGGCGACTGCGACGGAAGCAGAGAATCAGGATACTGCAGGCGTTACGGAAAGTGCGACCGTTACCGTTAACGTCGTGAACACCAACGATGGCCCGGTTGCTGTCGATGATACAGCGACAACCAACGAAGACACGTCGGTTATTCTGGATCTGACGGCGAATGACACGGATCTGGACGGTGACACTTTGACCGTGACGCAGATTGACGGTCAGAACATTGAAGTGGGCGGTTCGGTTGATGTCGGCTACGGCACCGTGACTCTGAACGAAAACGGCACTGTTACTTTCGCCCCCGATGAGAACTGGAACGGCACGGAGACGTTTGAATATACGGTTTCTGACGGCACGGCGACCGACACTGGAATGGCGACCATCAACGTCGATGCGGTGAATGACGGCCCGGTTGGCGTCGACGACAGTGCGACGACGGCGGAAGATTATTCGGTGACCCTGAATCTGACGGCCAACGACACGGATGTCGACGGCGATGTCCTCTCCGTGACACAGATCGATGGTCAGAACATCGATGTCGGCGGTATTGTCGATGTCGGTTACGGGACGGTGACCCTTAATGAAGACGGCACCGTGACCTTTACGCCTGACGAGAACTGGAATGGTACTGAGACGTTTGAATACACGGTTTCGGACGGTACCGACTCGTCAACTGCGACGGCGACCATCGATGTCACGGCCGTCAACGACGGCCCGGTGGCGGGCGATGACGCGCTCACGGGGACGGAAGACGGGACGATCACGTTCTCGGCCGCCGATCTGTTGGGCAACGACACGGATGTGGACGGCGACACGCTGAGCATCACCAGCTTCGACCAGCCGGAACACGGCACCATCGTCGACAACGAGGATGGCACCTACACCTTCACGCCGGACGCGAACTGGAACGGCGAGACCGACTTCACCTACACCGTCTCCGACGGTCAGGGTGGCGAGGATCAGGCCACCGTCTCGATCACCGTGGATGGCGTCAACGACGGCCCGGTGGCGGGCGATGATGCGCTGACCGGCACCGAAGACGGGACGATCACGTTCTCCGCTGCCGATCTGTTGGGCAACGACACGGATGTGGACGGCGACACGCTGAGCATCACCAGCTTCGACCAGCCCGAACACGGCACCATCGTCGACAACGAGGATGGCACCTACACCTTCACGCCGGACGCGAACTGGAACGGCGAGACCGACTTCACCTACACCGTCTCCGACGGTCAGGGTGGCGAGGATCAGGCCACCGTCTCGATCACGGTGGATGGCGTCAACGACGGCCCGGTCGCGGGCGATGACGCCCTCACGGGGACGGAAGACGGGACGATCACGTTCTCGGCCGCCGATCTTTTGGGCAACGACACGGATGTGGACGGCGACACGCTGAGCATCACATCGTTCGATCAGCCGGAACACGGCACCATCGTTGACAACGAGGATGGCACCTACACCTTCACGCCGGACGCGAACTGGAACGGCGAGACCGACTTCACCTACACCGTCTCCGACGGCCAGGGCGGGGAGGATCAGGCCACCGTCTCGATCACGGTGGATGGCGTCAACGACGGCCCGGTGGCCGGTGATGATGCGCTCACGGGGACGGAAGACGGGACGATCACGTTCTCGGCCGCCGATCTGTTGGGCAACGACACGGATGTGGACGGCGACACGCTGAGCATCACATCGTTCGATCAGCCGGAACACGGCACCATCGTCGACAACGAGGACGGCACCTACACCTTCACGCCGGACGCGAACTGGAACGGCGAGACCGACTTCACCTACACCGTCTCCGACGGCCAGGGCGGGGAGGATCAGGCCACCGTCTCGATCACGGTCGACGGGGTCAACGACGGCCCGGTGGCCGGTGATGACGCGCTCACGGGGACGGAAGACGGGACGATCACGTTCTCGGCCGCCGATCTTTTGGGCAACGACACGGATGTGGACGGCGACACGCTGAGCATCACCAGCTTCGACCAGCCCGAACACGGCACCATCGTCGACAACGAGGACGGCACCTACACCTTCACGCCGGACGCGAACTGGAACGGCGAGACCGACTTCACCTACACCGTCTCCGACGGCCAGGGCGGGGAGGATCAGGCCACCGTCTCGATCACGGTGGATGGCGTCAACGACGGCCCGGTGGCCGGTGATGATGCGCTCACGGGGACGGAAGACGGGACGATCACGTTCTCGGCCGCCGATCTGTTGGGCAACGACACGGATGTGGACGGCGACACGCTGAGCATCACATCGTTCGATCAGCCGGAACACGGCACCATCGTCGACAACGAGGACGGCACCTACACCTTCACGCCGGACGCGAACTGGAACGGCGAGACCGACTTCACCTACACCGTCTCCGACGGCCAGGGCGGGGAGGATCAGGCCACCGTCTCGATCACGGTGGATGGCGTCAACGACGGCCCGGTGGCCGGTGATGATGCGCTCACGGGGACGGAAGACGGGACGATCACGTTCTCGGCCGCCGATCTTTTGGGCAACGACACGGATGTGGACGGCGACACGCTGAGCATCACCAGCTTCGACCAGCCGGAACACGGCACCATCGTCGACAACGAGGATGGCACCTACACCTTCACGCCGGACGCGAACTGGAACGGCGAGACCGACTTCACCTACACCGTCTCCGACGGCCAGGGCGGGGAGGATCAGGCCACCGTCTCGATCACGGTGGATGGCGTCAACGACGGCCCGGTGGCGGGCGATGATGCGCTGACCGGCACCGAAGACGGGACGATCACGTTCTCCGCTGCCGATCTGTTGGGCAACGACACGGATGTGGACGGCGACACGCTGAGCATCACCAGCTTCGACCAGCCGGAACACGGCACCATCGTCGACAACGAGGATGGCACCTACACCTTCACGCCGGACGCGAACTGGAACGGCGAGACCGACTTCACCTACACCGTCTCCGACGGTCAGGGTGGCGAGGATCAGGCCACCGTCTCGATCACGGTGGATGGCGTCAACGACGGCCCGGTCGCGGGCGATGACGCCCTCACGGGGACGGAAGACGGGACGATCACGTTCTCGGCCGCCGATCTTTTGGGCAACGACACGGATGTGGACGGCGACACGCTGAGCATCACATCGTTCGATCAGCCGGAACACGGCACCATCGTCGACAACGAGGACGGCACCTACACCTTCACGCCGGACGCGAACTGGAACGGCGAGACCGACTTCACCTACACCGTCTCCGACGGCCAGGGCGGGGAGGATCAGGCCACCGTCTCGATCACGGTGGATGGCGTCAACGACGGCCCGGTGGCCGGTGATGATGCGCTCACGGGGACGGAAGACGGGACGATCACGTTCTCGGCCGCCGATCTGTTGGGCAACGACACGGATGTGGACGGCGACACGCTGAGCATCACATCGTTCGATCAGCCGGAACACGGCACCATCGTCGACAACGAGGACGGCACCTACACCTTCACGCCGGACGCGAACTGGAACGGCGAGACCGACTTCACCTACACCGTCTCCGACGGCCAGGGCGGGGAGGATCAGGCCACCGTCTCGATCACGGTCGACGGGGTCAACGACGGCCCGGTGGCCGGTGATGACGCGCTCACGGGGACGGAAGACGGGACGATCACGTTCTCGGCCGCCGATCTTTTGGGCAACGACACGGATGTGGACGGCGACACGCTGAGCATCACCAGCTTCGACCAGCCCGAACACGGCACCATCGTCGACAACGAGGACGGCACCTACACCTTCACGCCGGACGCGAACTGGAACGGCGAGACCGACTTCACCTACACCGTCTCCGACGGCCAGGGCGGGGAGGATCAGGCCACCGTCTCGATCACGGTGGATGGCGTCAACGACGGCCCGGTGGCCGGTGATGATGCGCTCACGGGGACGGAAGACGGGACGATCACGTTCTCGGCCGCCGATCTGTTGGGCAACGACACGGATGTGGACGGCGACACGCTGAGCATCACCAGCTTCGATCAGCCGGAACACGGCACCATCGTCGACAACGAGGACGGCACCTACACCTTCACGCCGGACGCGAACTGGAACGGCGAGACCGACTTCACCTACACCGTCTCCGACGGCCAGGGCGGCGAGGATCAGGCCACCGTCTCGATCACGGTGGATGGCGTCAACGACGGCCCGGTGGCCGGTGATGATGCGCTCACGGGGACGGAAGACGGGACGATCACGTTCTCCGCTGCCGATCTGTTGGGCAACGACACGGATGTGGACGGCGACACGCTGAGCATCACCAGCTTCGACCAGCCCGAACACGGCACCATCGTCGACAACGAGGATGGCACCTACACCTTCACGCCGGACGCGAACTGGAACGGCGAGACCGACTTCACCTACACCGTCTCCGACGGTCAGGGTGGCGAGGATCAGGCCACCGTCTCGATCACGGTGGATGGCGTCAACGACGGCCCGGTCGCGGGCGATGACGCCCTCACGGGGACGGAAGACGGGACGATCACGTTCTCGGCCGCCGATCTTTTGGGCAACGACACGGATGTGGACGGCGACACGCTGAGCATCACATCGTTCGATCAGCCGGAACACGGCACCATCGTCGACAACGAGGACGGCACCTACACCTTCACGCCGGACGCGAACTGGAACGGCGAGACCGACTTCACCTACACCGTCTCCGACGGCCAGGGCGGGGAGGATCAGGCCACCGTCTCGATCACGGTGGATGGCGTCAACGACGGCCCGGTGGCCGGTGATGATGCGCTCACGGGGACGGAAGACGGGACGATCACGTTCTCGGCCGCCGATCTGTTGGGCAACGACACGGATGTGGACGGCGACACGCTGAGCATCACATCGTTCGATCAGCCGGAACACGGCACCATCGTCGACAACGAGGACGGCACCTACACCTTCACGCCGGACGCGAACTGGAACGGCGAGACCGACTTCACCTACACCGTCTCCGACGGCCAGGGCGGGGAGGATCAGGCCACCGTCTCGATCACGGTCGACGGGGTCAACGACGGCCCGGTGGCCGGTGATGACGCGCTCACGGGGACGGAAGACGGGACGATCACGTTCTCGGCCGCCGATCTTTTGGGCAACGACACGGATGTGGACGGCGACACGCTGAGCATCACCAGCTTCGACCAGCCGGAACACGGCACCATCGTCGACAACGAGGATGGCACCTACACCTTCACGCCGGACGCGAACTGGAACGGCGAGACCGACTTCACCTACACCGTCTCCGACGGCCAGGGCGGGGAGGATCAGGCCACCGTCTCGATCACGGTGGATGGCGTCAACGACGGCCCGGTGGCGGGCGATGATGCGCTGACCGGCACCGAAGACGGGACGATCACGTTCTCCGCTGCCGATCTGTTGGGCAACGACACGGATGTGGACGGCGACACGCTGAGCATCACCAGCTTCGACCAGCCGGAACACGGCACCATCGTCGACAACGAGGATGGCACCTACACCTTCACGCCGGACGCGAACTGGAACGGCGAGACCGACTTCACCTACACCGTCTCCGACGGTCAGGGTGGCGAGGATCAGGCCACCGTCTCGATCACGGTGGATGGCGTCAACGACGGCCCGGTCGCGGGCGATGACGCCCTCACGGGGACGGAAGACGGGACGATCACGTTCTCGGCCGCCGATCTTTTGGGCAACGACACGGATGTGGACGGCGACACGCTGAGCATCACATCGTTCGATCAGCCGGAACACGGCACCATCGTCGACAACGAGGACGGCACCTACACCTTCACGCCGGACGCGAACTGGAACGGCGAGACCGACTTCACCTACACCGTCTCCGACGGCCAGGGCGGGGAGGATCAGGCCACCGTCTCGATCACGGTGGATGGCGTCAACGACGGCCCGGTGGCCGGTGATGATGCGCTCACGGGGACGGAAGACGGGACGATCACGTTCTCGGCCGCCGATCTGTTGGGCAACGACACGGATGTGGACGGCGACACGCTGAGCATCACATCGTTCGATCAGCCGGAACACGGCACCATCGTCGACAACGAGGACGGCACCTACACCTTCACGCCGGACGCGAACTGGAACGGCGAGACCGACTTCACCTACACCGTCTCCGACGGCCAGGGCGGGGAGGATCAGGCCACCGTCTCGATCACGGTCGACGGGGTCAACGACGGCCCGGTGGCCGGTGATGACGCGCTCACGGGGACGGAAGACGGGACGATCACGTTCTCGGCCGCCGATCTGTTGGGCAACGACACGGATGTGGACGGCGACACGCTGAGCATCACCAGCTTCGACCAGCCGGAACACGGCACCATCGTCGACAACGAGGATGGCACCTACACCTTCACGCCGGACGCGAACTGGAACGGCGAGACCGACTTCACCTACACCGTCTCCGACGGCCAGGGCGGGGAGGATCAGGCCACCGTCTCGATCACGGTGGATGGCGTCAACGACGGCCCGGTGGCGGGCGATGATGCGCTGACCGGCACCGAAGACGGGACGATCACGTTCTCCGCTGCCGATCTGTTGGGCAACGACACGGATGTGGACGGCGACACGCTGAGCATCACCAGCTTCGATCAGCCGGAACACGGCACCATCGTCGACAACGAGGACGGCACCTACACCTTCACGCCGGACGCGAACTGGAACGGCGAGACCGACTTCACCTACACCGTCTCCGACGGTCAGGGTGGCGAGGATCAGGCCACCGTCTCGATCACGGTGGATGGCGTCAACGACGGCCCGGTCGCGGGCGATGACGCCCTCACGGGGACGGAAGACGGGACGATCACGTTCTCGGCCGCCGATCTTTTGGGCAACGACACGGATGTGGACGGCGACACGCTGAGCATCACATCGTTCGATCAGCCGAAACACGGCACCATCGTCGACAACGAGGACGGCACCTACACCTTCACGCCGGACGCGAACTGGAACGGCGAGACCGACTTCACCTACACCGTCTCCGACGGCCAGGGTGGCACCGATACCGCTACGGTTAGCATCACCGTGGATGGTGTTGTCGATGAAGCAGTAATCACTGCGGATGATGCGACCGGCGATGAAGATACGGCCATTCCGTTGAATATCGACGTGTCCAGCGTGGACGATATTTCGTCCATTACCATCAATGACATTCCGGACGGCGCGAAACTTTTTGACGCAAGTGGCAATGAACTCACGATTACCGACGGATCGGTTGAAGTAACACAGGACCAGCTTGAAGGTCTGTCAATCCAGGCGCCGGATGATTCCAACGTCGACTTCACCTTGGGTGTCTCGGTAACGACGGAACAGGATGGTCAGACGGTCACCGTCGACAGTTCGGTCAATGTAGATGTCGTCGGCGTGGCTGATGCACCGACTCTTAGTGTCAATCTGGGTGAGCCGCAGGTCAGCTACGAAAACACTGGCGAAGGTGGCTGGGGTGACATGGCAACGACCGGTGCCTCGACGACTCCGAATGATGATGTCGTCGTTCTCGACGGTATGCCGATGAACCAGAATATATCACTGCAAGCGGGTGATGACCTGCTGGTGATTAATGGGAATACCGGTGGCGGTAACAATATCAACATGGGCTCTGGTGGTGACCAGGTCGTGTTCAACGGCAATATTGGCGGCAATACGTCGGTAGCCGGCGCATCCGGTATGGACACCGTAATGATGGGTAAGGACCGGGAGTCTTACCAAATCAATAACCTGACCAATAACAACGGCCAGATCAGTGCGCAGATCGTCGATCTTGATACCGGGCAGACACTGACCGTCAACAATATCGAAGCCATTGCATTCGGTGACGGTGAGGTGATTGGTAACGCAGATATCGTGCGGTGGCCGGATACCAATACTGAGACGGTTGTGACCTATGACCTTGATATTTCGTCAAGCCTCACGGATACGGATGGTTCCGAGACTCTCTCAATCACCGTTGACGGCTTGCCCGAAGGTGCTGAGCTCAGCGCTGGAACGCAGAATGAGGATGGTTCGTGGACTCTGTCTCCCGAAGATCTCGAAGGTCTGACCATAACCGTTCGTGGTGATGATGCCGGTCAGTCGTTCGATCTCTCCGTCAGCGCCACGGCGACCGAGAACGATGGCGACACGGCAACCGTTTCTCAAACAATCTCCTCAACAGGAACAGCAACCGATTCAACGGCCGAAGGGGCGACGATCGAAACGGCAGATGTTGCGGGTACTGAAGATACCGCCATTGCACTCGATATCGATGTGACGCAACTGGATACCGACGGGTCCGAAAATCTGACCATCACGATTTCGGACATCCCGGACGGTGCCGTATTGCTCGATGCGAGCGGCAACGAGATTGCCATCACGGACGGTTCGGCCGAAGTGACTTCGGACCAACTTGATGGATTAACGATTACACCGCCTGAGAATTCCAACGAAGATTTCTCGTTGACGGTGACGACCACGAGCGTGGAAGAATCCTCCGGTGCGATTTCCACGTCGTCGGCGACGATTGATGTGGGCGTGACCGGTGACGCCGATGCACCGACGGTGACGGCTAATGACGTGTCGGGTGATGAAGATACGGCGATTTCGCTGGATCTGTCCTCAGCTTTGACCGACACCGATGGCTCAGAAACCCTCTCCGTGACGATTTCCGACATTCCGGACGGCATGGTTCTGACCGATGCCAGCGGGAATGAGGTGACGATTACGGACGGTTCGGCTGAAATTGGAGCAGATCAGCTTGCAGGGCTGACAATTACAGCACCGGATGATTACAACGGCTCGTTCGATCTGACGGTAACCGCAACGTCGACTGAAAATGACGGTGATACGGCAACGACGACGTCCACGTTTACGGTTGATGTGGATTCAGTCAACGACGGCCCGGTGGCGGGCGATGATGCGCTGACCGGCACCGAAGACGGGACGATCACGTTCTCGGCCGCCGATCTTTTGGGCAACGACACGGATGTGGACGGCGACACGCTGAGCATCACCGCGTTCGATCAGCCCGAGCACGGGACCATCGTCGACAACGAGGATGGCACCTACACCTTCACGCCGGACGCGAACTGGAACGGCGAGACCGACTTCACCTACACCGTCTCCGACGGCCAGGGCGGGGAGGATCAGGCCACCGTCTCGATCACGGTGGATGGCGTCAACGACGGCCCGGTCGCGGGCGATGACGCCCTCACGGGGACGGAAGACGGGACGATCACGTTCTCGGCCGCCGATCTTTTGGGCAACGACACGGATGTGGACGGCGACACGCTGAGCATCACATCGTTCGATCAGCCGGAACACGGCACCATCGTTGACAACGAGGATGGCACCTACACCTTCACGCCGGACGCGAACTGGAACGGCGAGACCGACTTCACCTACACCGTCTCCGACGGCCAGGGCGGGGAGGATCAGGCCACCGTCTCGATCACGGTGGATGGCGTCAACGACGGCCCGGTGGCCGGTGATGATGCGCTCACGGGGACGGAAGACGGGACGATCACGTTCTCGGCCGCCGATCTGTTGGGCAACGACACGGATGTGGACGGCGACACGCTGAGCATCACATCGTTCGATCAGCCGGAACACGGCACCATCGTCGACAACGAGGACGGCACCTACACCTTCACGCCGGACGCGAACTGGAACGGCGAGACCGACTTCACCTACACCGTCTCCGACGGTCAGGGCGGGGAGGATCAGGCCACCGTCTCGATCACGGTCGACGGTGTCAACGACGGCCCGGTGGCGGGCGATGACGCGCTCACGGGGACGGAAGACGGGACGATCACGTTCTCGGCGGCCGATCTGTTGGGCAACGACACGGATGTGGACGGCGACACGCTGAGCATCACCAGCTTCGATCAGCCCGAGCACGGGACCATCGTCGACAACGAGGATGGCACCTACACCTTCACGCCGGACGCGAACTGGAACGGCGAGACCGACTTCACCTACACCGTCTCCGACGGCCAGGGCGGGGAGGATCAGGCGACCGTCTCGATCACGGTCGACGGGGTTGTCGATGAAGCCGACCTGACCACTGCTGATGCAGCCGGGTATGAAGACACGGCCATTGCATTGGATATTGATGTCTCCAGCGTCGACGATATCTCCTCGATTACACTGACGGATATCCCGACCGGTGCCGTCCTGCATGATGCGAGCGGCAATGAAATCAGCATAACCGATGGATCCGCGGAAATTACGCAGGATCAGCTGGACGGCCTGACGATTA
This sequence comes from Rhodospirillales bacterium, assembly GCA_965227245.1. Classification (GTDB taxonomy): domain Bacteria; phylum Pseudomonadota; class Alphaproteobacteria; order Rhodospirillales; family Casp-alpha2; genus UBA4479. Next base: position 2,585,998 of record OZ245728.1, read on the forward strand.
CGCCGCCGACGGATTCCAATGCAGACTTTACGCTTGGTATCTCGGTGACAACCGAGGAAGACGGCCAGACGGTTACCGTCGACGGGACAATCGATGTTGATGTGACGGGGGTTGCCGATGCGCCGACCCTGTCAGCGTCCCTTGGCGAGCCGGTTGTAACGATCACCGGCGGCGAGGAAGTCGACGTTACCATCGGTGCGGATAACTACACGAGTACCGATTCCGGCTTTACGGTCGCTGGCCGTAGCGTCAACCCGGATGGATCGCTTTCCGACGCGTCGGCGGATAACCTGACCTATAACCAAAGCCCGGGCGGGTTCGGGGTAGCAGGCCACACGCCTGACGCCGCCGGTTCGGAGCTCGGCTTCGATGCGGACGAGGGTGTGTCCGAGCAGATCGTCGTATCTTTCGATGACGATATTTCTTCGGCGGACGTGTCCTTTGCATGGTTAAGCAGCACGGAAGATGCCACGTATGAAATCTATCGTGACGGCGTGAAAGTCGGCGAAGGCCAGGTAACGGGGATCACCGATAACGTGGATGCGCCGATCACCCTGACCGCCGACGACGGCGGGTCGTTCGACCAGATCGTATTCTCGGCACCGGGTGAGAATGATGACTATCTCATCCACTCTATCGAATTTACAACCGTTGAAGGCGGCGAGACAGCCGTCGAATACCCGCTGGATATCAGCTCGAGCCTGACGGACACGGACGGTTCCGAAAGTCTGTCGATTACCATCGATGATCTGCCGGAAGGCGCGGTGTTGTCCGCCGGGACGCAGAACGAAGATGGTTCGTGGACGGTCGATGCAGGTGATCTTGAAGGCCTGACGGTAACGCTGAGCGGAGACAATGCCGGTGATGCATTCGACTTCACGGTCACTGCGACATCGACAGAAAACGATGGCGACACGGCAGCGGTGACGACAACAATCAGTGCTGCTGGCGTTGAACTGGATACCACTGCCGAAGGCGCGACCATCGATGCAACGAATGCAGCCGGCAATGAAGATACGGCGATTGCACTCGATATCGATGTGACGCAGTTGGATACCGACGGCTCGGAATCCATGACGATCACGCTCTCCGATATTCCGGACGGTGCCGTGCTGCACGACGCGGGCGGCAACGTGATCACCATCACGGACGGCTCCGCCGAGATCAGCGCGGACCAGCTTGAAGGTCTGACGATTACGCCGCCGACAGACAGCAACGAGGATTTCTCGCTGACGGTTACGACCGTGACTACCGAGGAATCCACTGGCGAAACAAGTACTGCCACAGCGACGCTGGACGTCGATGTAACAGGGGTTGCCGATGCACCGGAACTGAGCGCCAGCATTGGTGAAGGTGAGCAGACCGGCGGTACGACGAATATCGATGTGTCGAATGACACGATGACCGCCGCCGGTACCGCAGGGGCAACCGTGATCGTGACCGGCGTGCCTGCCGGGGCGGTGCTTTCCGGTGGTACGGATAACGGTGACGGCTCCTGGACACTGGACGCGGAAGACCTTGAAGATCTGACGATTACGCCGGCTGATGGTTCGGAAGCCACCGATGTGTCGTTGAGCATTACAGTCGAAGGGCCGGGCGAGGCGGGTGAGACACTTGTGAGTGAGCAGTTCACCAGCGGCGCATCCGGCTGGGGTAGTGATGTATCGTGTTCGAACGGCACGATGAACATCAGCGATGGTGACACGGCCACGAAAACCTTTGACTTCGGCGAAGAGCATGCCGGTCAGACGGTCACGATCTCTTTTGATACCCAAGATTATGGTGGATGGGACGAGAGCGGTTCTTACGCCGACTTCTTCCAGGTATCGATGAACGGGACCCAGGTTGTTAATTCGTCCAGCGATGACGACAACAGTTACAGCTTCGAAGTCACGCTGGATGCAAATGGCCAGGTTCAGGTTCAGATGCATGTTGACGCAACAGCATCGGGCGAAGGCATGGCGATTGATAACTTCCAGATCGCCACCGGCGATGACTGGGATACGACGCTGGCAACCGAAACCGTCGATGTCGATCTCGAACCGGACATGATCAGTTTCGACCTCGATATCACATCGGGTCTTACAGACACGGATGGCTCGGAAAGCTTGTCCATCACCATTGAGGACCTGCCGGATGGTGCCGTGCTGCTTGATGGTGCGGGTAACGAAATCACCATAACGGACGGGGCAGCGGAATTGACCTCGGGTCAGCTTGAAGGTCTTTCCATACGCGTACCGGAAGGAACGGCTGACTTCGATCTCGCTGTATCCGCGACGTCGACCGAGAACGACGGCGATACCAGCACGGTCTCCACGACGCTCAGTGTGGATGTGCCGGTGTTTGATGAAACAGCCGAAGGTGCAACCATCGATGCAACGAATGCAGTCGGCAATGAAGATACGGCGATTGCACTCGATATCGATGTGACGCAGCTCGATACCGATGGTTCGGAAACGATGACCATCACGATTTCGGACATTCCAGACGGCGCCGTGCTGCACGACGCAGGTGGTAATGTCATCACGATTTCGGGCGGATCTGCCGAGGTTGGTGCGGATCAGCTTGAAGGGCTGACGATTACACCGCCGGCGGACAGTAATGAAGATTTCTCGCTGACGGTGACCACGACAACGACCGAAGAGTCCACGGGTGCAACCACCACCAATACGGCAAGCATTGATGTCGACGTTGTCGGCGTTGCCGATGATCCGACGGTCGAGGCAGGGGATGTTGACGCGACACCGCTTCAGCAGACCATAGATGTGGAGGTGTCCGCGGATATCACCTCGGCCATCGAAGATGGTGCAGCGCAGCCGTATGAACTGCCCGGCGGTTCCGGGTTGAGCGGTGCGGTTTACAATACATCGAGCAGCCTCAGCAACTTGTCGCAGATCGACAATATGATCGGCAGCAACCAGCCGACGGCTAACTTTACCTCGACAAACGTCAATTATTCCGGCGGCAGCACCATTGGTGGCTTCCTGGGTAACGACGCTTCCAGTGCGGACGCGAGCCTGTCTGCCAGCGCCGAAACATTTGCCGTGCAATTGACTGGTTTTGTCTACCTTGAACCGGGAACGCACAGCTTTGATACCAAAACCGATGACGGATTCCGTCTGGAAGTCGGCGGCAGCACTATTTCGCAATATGACGGCAACCGTGGTGCCTCGACATCCAACGGTTCATTCACCGTCAGCGAACCGGGCCTCTATCCAATCAAGATTACCTATTGGGAGAATGGTGGCGATCAGGTCCTGCAGGTCAAGATGAACGGCCAGGTTCTGTCCGGCGACGATCTCTATGCAAGCCCGCCGGAAGGCACTGTCTTGCAAAACGATGGTCATTACTCAATTCCTGATGAAATTGGCGGTGGTGATGTCAGTGTCATCGTTTCCGATATGCCGGCCGGTGCGACGCTGAACGTCGGCACCGAGAACGAAGACGGCACGTGGACGGTTGATGCGGATGACGTCGATAATATTCAGGTGACACTTGCGGAAGGCGATGGCGGACCGCACGACATTACGCTTTCCGTTGTCGACGGTGACGGTGAAGTTCTCGAAACCCAGACGATCAGTGCCGGCGACGGCTTCGGCTTCAATGTCGAACTCGATCTGACGGCGGCCCTGACGGATACGGATGGATCAGAGACCCTGACCGTAACGATAGATGACCTGCCGGATGGCGCGGTGCTCTCTGCAGGGACCCAGAATCAGGACGGTTCGTGGACGGTGGATGCGGCCGATATCGAGGGGCTGTCGGTGAAGCTGCCGGGCAATGCCCAGGACTTTGATGTCACTGTAACAGCAACGTCTGCTGAAAACGACGGCGATACGGCAACAACGACGACCACATTCTCGGTCAATGTGCCGGTGATTGATGGAACAGCCGAAGGTGCAACCATTGAAACAGCCAGTGCGACCGGGAGCGAAGATTCCGCTATCGCGCTGGATATCGATGTCACGCAGCTCGATACCGATGGTTCGGAAACGATGACCATCACGATTTCGGACATTCCAGACGGCGCCGTGCTGCACGACGCAGGTGGTAATGTCATCACGATTTCGGGCGGATCTGCCGAGGTTGGTGCGGATCAGCTTGAAGGGCTGACGATTACACCGCCGGCGGACAGTAATGAAGATTTCTCGCTGACGGTGACCACGACAACGACCGAAGAGTCCACGGGTGCAACCACCACCAATACGGCAAGCATTGATGTCGACGTTGTCGGCGTTGCCGATGCGCCGACGTTGAGCGCCAGCATGACTCTCACCGGCTCGGTTAACGCGGAAACTGACGTCAGTGTACCGTCCGAAATCACCGATGCGGCGACAAGCGGGACATCCGTTACTGTTTCAGGCGTGCCGAATGGCGCCTCTCTGTCCGTTGGTACGGATAACGGCGACGGCACCTGGACGCTCGACGACAGCGAACTCGCCAATTTGACGATTACGCCTGCGGAAGGATCGTCCGAAGATATCGACTTGTCCTTCAGCGTGACGACAAGTGGTGGCGGGCAGGTACTGGTCTCCGATAATTTCAATGACGGTGTCGATGATTGGTCCGGAGACGGGATCAGAGAGTATTGCGACAAGATGGAAATCGGGTACGGCGCTTATGATGAGACGGCGAGCCAGACATTCGACTTCGGCGCCGAGCATGCTGGACAGACAGTGACGATCACGTTTGAGTCCTCCGGTTTCGGCGGATGGGATGAAAGCGGCGATAATCAGGATGTGATGCGTGTAACTGTAGACGGCGAGGAAATTTATTCGTCGTCGGAATCAGGATCGACGACGCATACAATGCAGGTCGTTTTGGATGAAAATGGCCAGTTCTCAATCGGGATCCATGCCGATACCACGTCTACTGGCGAAGGCATTGACATCGACAACTTCACGATCACGGCAGGCGATGATTTCACAACGGAGCTTGCTTCCGCCGATGTCACGGTGACGCCGGATACAGGCGGAGATATCTATGATCTAGACATTTCGTCGGCGCTGACCGATGGCGATGGCTCCGAGAGCCTGAGCATCGTTGTGGATAATCTCCCGGAAGGGGCAACGCTCTCCGCGGGTACGCAGAATCCCGACAGCTCCTGGACGCTTGAAAGCGGTGACCTGGATGGATTGACCGTTACGGTACCTTCCGGTTCCGGCAGTTTCGACGTGTCAGTATCCGCGACTTCGACGGAAAACGACGGTGACAGCAATACTGTCAGCACGACCGTTTCCGTAGAAGCGACGGATGCCGAGGCAGAGGGCGCGTCGATTACAGAAAACGATGCTGCAGGCTTCGAAGATACAGCGATTGAATTGAATATCGATATCGATATGACCGATGCGGATGGGTCGGAAACCCTGGCAATCACGATTTCCGATATCCCGGATGGCGCAGTGCTGACAGATGGGGATGGCAACAATATCACCATCACCGACGGTGCTGCCGAGCTTACTCAGGACCAGCTTGAAGGGCTGACGATCACGCCGCCGGAAAACAGTAACGACAATTTCGACCTGACGATCACGGCGACGACGACGGAGACCTCGAGTGGCGATACGTCTTCTTCGACGGCGACTCTCAGCGTGGATGTCACGGGAATTGCGGACGAGCCGACGATTTCCGTGGAGCTTGGCGAAGGTACTCTAAGCGGCGGCAATCCGTCTCCTGTCGCCTACTGGAACCTTGATGAAACCAGCGGCCTGACCATGAATGACCAGATCGGCGATCACGATGGTCATTCCGTCGGTAAAAACTCGTCCAAGATGGAACTGGATATGGACGATACGTCGAATATTCATCATTCCGGTGCGCACAGCGGTGTGTCAGCGGAACTGAATACCGGTGCCGAGTTCAAGGACAATGACAGTCAATACATCGAGGTCGATCACAGCCCGGCGCTGAAGCCGCCAAGCGGAACGTTGACCCTTTGGTTCAACTCTGATGAAAGCAACGACGGCACACTGGCGTCATCAGACTCGTCCGGTTACGACGACGGTGGGCACTTCAATCTGTCGATCAATTCCAGCGGCCAGCTCGAACTGCGTATGCAGGACGAAAATTCAAGCCACACCATTTCGGGCGGCAGCGTGTCTTCGGGCGAATGGAACCAGGTCACTGTCAGCTGGGGCGAAGGCGGAATGAAAATCTTCCAGAACGGAGAGCTCGTTGCATCTGACCCCAGCTATACAGGCGGACTTCAGGGTAACGAAAACCCCTGGACCTTCGGTGCATCGCAATCACACAGTGGTAATAACACTGCAGATAATATGCAGGACTTCTTCGACGGCCATATCGACGATATCGCGATCTACGATACACCACTGACGGATGAACAGATTCAGGACCTCTATGAACTTGGCGTTGAGGATATGATGGACGCGGGCGGCAGTGGTGATGAAATTATCACCTACCCGCTCAATATTTCTACGAACCTGACGGATACGGATGGCTCCGAAAGTCTCTCGGTCACGCTTTCGGATCTACCAGACGGAGCCGTTCTGCTTGATGCCGGCGGAAATGAGATCACGGGGACGAATGGTGCGTTTACGTTGACCGGCGATCAAATGGACGGTCTTCAGATCAGCGTTCCTGCTGATACCGGTGACTTCGCTTTCACCACCACCGCAACATCGACTGAAGATGATGGCAGCACCAATACCGTGACGACCATCGCCGGTATTGATAATTCCAGCAGTGATACCTCGTTCGAACAACTCGATGATGGTGGGGATACCTGGGATAACAACGCCTCCAGTACTTCGGAAGATGTCATCCTGGGCGGTGATGGTGATGATAGTATCTACACCGGTGGCGGCGATGACACCATCGACGGTGGTGATGGTAACGACTACATCAGCGGCGAGGACGGCGATGACGTTATCTTCGGCGGTGCCGGCGATGACACGCTTGTCGGTGGTGACGGGAACGACATCATGGTTGGCGGTGCCGGTGATGATGAAGCCTATGGCGGCCAGGGCGATGATCTGTTCATCTTCGGGGCCGGCGATGGTGCCGACTACTTCGATGGCGGCAACGGCTGGTCCGATACGATCCAGCTGGACGGCGTCGATAGTGGGCCTGGCGGTGACAGTGGCTGGACGCTGCAACTAGACAATGGTGCTACGTACACCGAAACCGAAGACGGAATCGTCTTCGACAGTGAATCTTCCGGTAAGATCGAACTTGCGGACGGCAGCGAACTGACGTTTGAAGGTGTCGAAAAACTGGAGTGGTAATCAGCGCTTGATAAGAACCGGGGAGGGCTCGCGAATTGCGGGCCCTTTCCTTTTGCGCTGCCGATAGGGCTTTGGCATTCTCACAGGATGGACAGGATCGGCAAATACGAGATTGAGACCCCGCTGCTCAATACGGGGTTTTCGGATATTTACATAGCCCGTCAGCCCGGGAAGGACGGCTATTTTGCCGTGAAGGTGTTCCATCCGAAGGGTGACAATGTCGGTGAAAAAGCCAAATACGGTGAGGTTTTCTGGCGCGCCCGCTTCATAGAGGAAGCGAACCTGATGGCGCGTTTCGATCATCCTAATCTGGTTCAGGTCGTCGACGTCGGCGAAACCGAGGAAGGATTGCCGTATTTTGTGATGCCTTTTCTGGAAGCCAATCTGCTGTTTGAAATCGGCGAAGACGCCGAAACCCCCGATGAGATCGAAAAGCTGGACCGGAGATGGCGGCCCCGGCCGGTGTCTCCCCGCCGTGCTGTTGAAATCTGGCGACAGATGCTGGCGGGCCTGGGGGAACTTCACAAAGCCGGTCTGGTACATCGGGATATCAAGCCACCGAATGTCCTGCTCGACAGCAAGAAGAGAGGAAAGGTCAAACTATGCGACTTCGGCATGGTGAAAGTCCCCGGGGCTCAGGGGTCCCGATCGGGCATCTGGGTCGGTACACTGGAATACATCAGCCCGGAGCAACGCAAAAGCGCTAGAGAGGTCGATGCACGGTCCGATGTCTATTCCGCTGGTGTCGTGATGTACCGGATGTTGAGCGGTCGGCTGACAACCAACAAGGCTCCGATGCGGGCAGGCCGGTTCGGGATCCCCGAAGAACTGGTAAAATTGATCGAGTCATGCCTTGCGAGAAGGCCAGGCGACAGGCCGATGAATGCCTGTGAAGTCATTGAAAAACTTGACGAAATAGTCCCTGACGTGACCGTTTTAGCGGACCGGAGCCGCATACCTTTGCGAACTTCCAGAATCAAGGTCATCAGCAAACCCATTTAAAAATTAATACACACAATATTTTTGTTTATTATATTTATTTCACATATATAATTGACATTATACTAAATTTCTCCCATTAATGTGAGTAGTAAAGGCGTCACTTTATGCCTATGGAGAATGAACATGTCGGTACAACTGGCGACGGCCAACAGACTAAGCGATGGAATAGTTGTTTTTCTCGGTTACGACGGTGAATGGACTCGTCATATCGACGATGCCCGTATAGCAGAGCGAGAAGACGATATTGCCGAGCTGATTGCTGAGGCGGAAGCATCGCAGTCCGTCGTCGGGGCATATCTGATTGAAGCGGACGTCCGTGTTCCCGAGGGGCGGGCACGGGTTGTGACGCCCACGACGTACCGTGAGCAGATACGTGCTTTTGGGCCTTCAATTCACCCGGCGTTTGCCAAAAAACTGGTGCCTGAGCATTTCGATCCTCGCACCGATGTTTCAGCCGTTTTCATGAACGGAATCTAAGCAATGTACAAATACGACGATTTTGACCAGACGTTCGTGAGCGAACGCGTTTCCCAGTTCAGGGAACAGGTCGCCCGCCGCCTGTCAGGAGAACTTTCCGAGGATGAATTCCGGCCGTTACGGCTGATGAACGGTCTGTACCTGCAGCTTCATGCTTATATGCTGCGCGTGGCAATCCCTTACGGTCTGCTGTCCTCTGCGCAGATGCGCAAACTGGCCCAGATCGCCCGGACCTATGACAGAGGGTATGCCCATTTCACAACGCGTCAGAACATTCAGTTCAATTGGCCCCGGCTTGAAGACACGCCGGACATATTGGAAGAACTGGCATCCGTCGAGATGCACGCAATCCAGACGTCCGGGAACTGCATTCGCAACACGACCGCAGATCAATTCGCCGGGGTTGATCCGGAAGAGCTTGACGATTCCCGTGTCTGGGCGGAACTGATCCGTCAGTGGTCTTCATTGCACCCGGAATTTTCGTTTCTGCCGCGCAAATTCAAGATTGCAGTGACTGGATCGCCCCATGACCGGACAGCGGTGAAATTCCATGATATCGGCCTGATCCTGAAACGTGATGATAAAGGTGAGATCGGTTTTGAGGTTCTTGTCGGCGGCGGGCTTGGTCGCACGCCGATGATCGGTCGTACCGTGCGTGAATTCTTGCCGGCCGAATACATGCTGTCCTATCTGGAAGCTATTCTGCGTGTCTATAACCAGCTTGGCCGCCGCGACAACAAGTACAAGGCGCGAATCAAGATCCTGGTGCACGAAACCGGCATTGATGCGCTCCGCGATATGGTAGAAGCCGAATGGGAAAACCTGAAAGAGGAGGGGATTGACCCGCCGCATGCAGAACTTGCGCGTGTCCGTTCGCACTTCATTGATCCTGATTACGAAGACTTGCCGGACCACGACCACGCATTTCAGGTCAAGCAGTTTGAAAACCCGACATTCGGCCGCTGGGTTCGCGCCAACCTGGCGCCGCACAAAAAGCCAGGGTATGCGATCGTTAATATTTCACTGAAACCGATTGGTGGTGCGCCGGGGGATGCAACCGCGGCACAGATGGATGCCATTGCTGACCTTGCCGAACGGTATTCATTCGGTGAAATCCGGGTGGCGCACGAACAGAATCTGGTCTTTGCCGACGTTCGGAAATCGGATGTCTACACGCTTTGGAAAAAGCTTGATGAAATTCAGCTGGGGACACCGAACCTGGGATTGATCAGTGATATCATTGCCTGCCCGGGTCTTGATTACTGTGGACTCGCCAATGCGCGTTCCATCCCCGTGGCCCAGCGAATTCAGCGTCGCTTTGCCGACATCAAGCGCCAGTTTGATATCGGTGCACTGACATTGAACATATCGGGTTGCATCAATGCCTGCGGGCACCATCACGCCGGGCACATCGGGATCCTCGGGGTCGACCGCAAAGGGGAGGAATACTATCAACTTACCCTTGGTGGCAGTGCCGATGAGAATGCGTCGATCGGCAAGATCGTCGGTCCGGCATTCTCCAGTGCCGGCATCGTTGATGCAGTGGAGACGGTTGTTGAAACGTACCTGAAGCTCAGAAACGAAGGTGAGCCTTTCATTGCAACGTATCGGCGGCTGGGTGAAACGCCCTTCAAGTCCGCACTGTTCGGGGAGAAACAGAATGCCGCTGCTTAAGGATGGTCAGATCGTGGCCGACGACTGGGTGCGTGTTGATGATGATGCAGACATTGCCGATGAAGTGGCCGTGGTTGTTTCGCTGGAGCGTTGGCTGGACCAAGCCGACACGCTGAAACAGCGTAATGCACGGGTTGCGGTATCGCTCAATAACGATCAGTCGGTAGCACAGATTGTTGATGATCTCGATGCCATTGATGCGGTGTTCCTGACATTTCCGGCCTACACCGATGGCCGTGCCTATTCCCAGGCGCGTCTGTTGCGACAGCGATACGGTTACAAGGGCGAAATTCGAGCAACAGGAAACGTTCTGCGCGACCAATATGCCTTCATGCAGCGTTGCGGTTTCGATGCATTTGAAATCGCCGATGGGGCCGACCTGGCTGGTTGGGGCAAATCCGCCAGTGCGATGTCGGCGGCTTACCAGAATGCGGCCGACAGTGTGCAGGCGGTCTGGTCACGCCGGCATGGCCAGCAGGCATCTGCGTGAAATGCTGCTTAAACGATGATCGACTGATAATGCCGCCTGTCGGTCAGGCAGCGGCTGGTGCGTAATTCCACGGGCCGCCCGTCGAGGGTCTCGGCAATTCTGGCAATTTCCAAAACAGGTGTACCTTCGCTGATGCCGAGCTGAGACGCTTCTTCATGGCCGGCAGCCACGGCACGGAGCTTTTCAGAAGCCCTGTGGACAGTGATTCCGTAGCGCTCCTCATACATCTGATACAACTCGTTCGGTACTTCCTCGATGGCGCGCTTGTCGAGGTCGGCAAACATTGACGCCGGGACGCAGACCGTTTCGGCAATTGCCGCTTTGCCGTCCATTTCACGGATCCGGCGTATTTCAACGATCCGATCCATACGATCCAGCTTCAGGTTTTCAGCTTCATGCCTGTCGGCACGACGGCGGCGGCAGCTCAGGACACGGCTTTTCGTCGGCAGTTCGCGTGTTCCGTCATCTGCGACGATATGAAAGAAGTGGAACAGGGCGCGTTCCGGCGTGTGGGCCGCAACAAAGGTGCCTTTTCCCTGGCGGCGTACGACGAGATTGCGTGTTGCCAGATCATCCAGAGCCTTGCGAATCGTCCCTTGACTGACATCGAATTCGTCGGCCAGCGCAAATTCACTCGGCAGCATGTCACCTGGCGCCCAGACACCCGAGCCGATTCGTTCCAGTACGGCATCCCGGACGGATAGGTATAGAGGCAGTTTGGCAGGTCGATGATACGGATCTCTCAAGCCTTGCTTCCTTATTCTTATATAAGAGTTATAAGAATACCTTGACTCTTGCAAGGTGAAAGCTAGTGTCATCGCGAAACAACTTTTTTCCATGGAGGGAACAGTGCCTAAAGCACCAGATTTTCTTGTCCACGAAGTCGAGGATACCGTCGGCGTCGTGGTCGTCGAGACAGTCAAGAAAGGCTCGGGCCTTGAAGGCTGGCTGATGGCCAAGGACAGCACGTTGAAGATGAAGAGCAAAGATGCCATTCCGCTGGGCCACAAGATCGCGCTCAAGGACATCAAGAAGGGCGATACGATCATCAAGTACGGTCACGACATCGGCAAAGCCATTGCAGATATCGCCAAGGGCGGTCACGTCCATGTCCATAACGTCAAGACGAAGAGGTGGTAATCATGGCTGCCAAGAAATCGAAGAAAGCTGTCGCGAAAACAAAATCACCCGTCGTGCCGAAGCTTGTCGAAGACGCTCCGCTGTATATTCCGGAACCGGAATATCTGCCGGTGCGCAAGCGCGGCAAGCCGACCTTTACCGGGTATCGCCGGGAAAACGGCCGTGTCGGTGTACGTAACCATGTCATCCTGCTGCCGCTCGATGATCTGTCGAACGCCGCATGTGAAGCGGTCGCCAACAACATCAAGGGCACGATGGCCATTCCGCACCCTTACGGGCGTCTGCAGTTTGGCGAAGACCTTGATCTGCACTTCCGGACCCTTATCGGGACCGGTTCCAACCCGAACGTCGCGGCTGTGATTGTTATCGGTATTGAAACCGCATGGACGCAGATCGTTGTCGACGGCATCGCCAAAACCGGCAAGCCGGTTGCTGGTTATGCCATCGAACAGAACGGGGATCACAAGGTCATCTGGGCAGCGTCTCGCCAGGCCAAGGAATTCCTGCACTGGGCGTCTGAAAAGCAGCGTGAAACGTGCTCTGTCGACGAGCTGTGGGTTTCCGTCAAATGCGGTGAATCCGACACCACGTCGGGCCTCGCTTCAAACCCAACCGTCGGCAACTTCATCGACAAGATGGATGCCTGGGGCGCGACCACGTGTTTTGGTGAAACGTCTGAAATCACCGGTGCGGAAATGGTGTGCGCAACGCGGGGTAAAACCAAAGCCGCCGGCGAGAAATTCATGAAGACCTGGCAGGCCTACATGGATGAGGTTATTGAGCCGTACAAGACGTCTGACCTTTCCGACAGTCAGCCGACCAAGGGCAACATCGAAGGCGGATTGACCACCATCGAGGAAAAAGCCTTCGGCAACCTCGAGAAAATCGGCAAAAAAGCGAAGTATGTTGACGTCCTCGGCCCGGCCGAAGACCCCGCCAAGGGTGCCGGTCTCTACTTCATGGACACGTCGTCGGCTGCTGCCGAATGCGTAACCCTGCAGGCGGCTGCCGGTTTCGTCGTGCACCTGTTCCCGACCGGACAGGGTAACGTCGTCGGCAACCCGATTGAGCCGGTGATCAAACTGACCGCAAATCCACGGACGGTGCGGACCATGCGTGAGCATATCGACTTCGACTGCTCGGGCATCCTTCGCCGCGAGATGAATTTTGACCAGGCCGGCGACGGGCTGATCGACATCACGATGCGAACCTGCAACGGCCGTCAGACGGCGGCGGAAGCACTTGGTCATCGCCAGTTCGTGTTGACCAAACTCTACCGTAGCGCTTAAGTGAAATCGGCTGGCACCATTCCGGTGTCGGCCGTTTCCTTTTTCACTAAGAGAAAAGCGCAGTATGACCGATATCGTCATTACAGAATTTATCGACTCGGGTGCTCTTGAGCGCCTGAAATCCGAATTCAATGTTCACTACGATGTGGACCTTTGGGATCAGCCCGAAGCCATTGCGGATGCCCTTAAGGGGGCGCCGGGCCTGATCGTACGCAACCAGACCCAGGTTCGTGGCGTCGTGCTTGATCGCGCGGACAGCCTGAAATGTGTCGGCCGGCTGGGCGTCGGCCTCGACAACATCGATACCGGCGTTTGTAAGGCCAAGGGGATCGAGGTGTTCCCCGCCACGGGGGCTAATTCCGACTCTGTCGCCGAACTGGCGATCGGCGGGCTTTTTGTCATGTTTCGCGATGCCTATCACGTTACTGATGAGGTGATCTCGGGCGGTTGGCCCCGTATGCGAATGATGGGCCGCGAAGTGGCAGGAAAAACCCTGGCGATTATCGGCTTCGGGTCCATCGGCAAGGCGCTGGCATGGCGTGCGCGGGGTGTCGGCATGAAAGTTACGGCTTGGGACCCATACATTGAAATCAATGACAAGGTATGGTCCGAGCACGGTGTTGAACCGCGCCCCAATCTGGAAACGGTGATTGCCGATGCCGATGCGGTGACGGTGCATGTGCCGCTGACCGATGAAACGCGGGACATGTTCAATACCGAAACGATGTCGATGATGAAATCCGATGCCTATCTCCTCAATCTCGCCCGAGGCGGCATCATCAACGAAAAAGACCTTGTTGCGGCACTCAAGGCCGGGACCATCGGCGGGGCGTTCCTGGATACCTTCGACGTGGAACCGCTCAAAGCGGATAACGTGTTCAAGGATGTGCCGAACCTGCTGCTGACACCGCATGCCGGTGCCCGCACGATTGAAGCTGACGACCGGGTCAGCAATATGATCGCGGATGCGGTCGCAAATTGTCTCAGAGGTTGAAACGAGAGATGGCTAAATATTCACTTTCCGAGCTTCATGATCTTGCTGTCGCAATACTGACAGCATCCGAAACATCGGCCGATAACGCAGCGGCGGTCGCTCGGGCATTGGTCAAAGCCGATGCCGACGGCATCCCGTCACACGGTGTGTTTCGTCTTCCCTCATATGCGGATCAGGCAAAGTCCGGAAAGGTCGACGGTTTTGCCGTTCCTGAGGTGACATTTCCACGTGCGGCATCGGTCCGTATCGATGCCCGTTCGGGATTTGCCTATCCGTCGATTGAAGCCGCCCATAAAGCGGCGTGTGCAAAGGTCAAGGAAACGGGGATCGTGGGCGTCGCAATTGGCAATTCGCACCATAGCGGCGTTGCCGGTCACCATGTCGAGGCATATGCCCGTGAAGGCCTCGTCGCGCTTGGGTTTTCGAATTCACCGGCCGGTATCGCTCCATGGGGCGGCAATCGTCCGATTTTCGGAACCAATCCGGTGGCTTTTGCATGCCCCCGCACCGATGCGGAACCGATTGTTGCCGATTTTTCAACCGCCAAGGTGGCACGTGGCAAGATCAAACTTGCCGCCGACCGAGGGGAAACAATCCCGGATGACTGGGCCGTCGATTCACAGGGGAAGCCGACAACAGATCCTACAGCGGCTCTTGCCGGCTGGTCCTTGCCGATGGGGGACGCCAAGGGTTCGGCACTTGTTCTGATGGTCGAAATCCTGTCGGCTACGCTGACCGGGTCAAATTTCGGATTTGAAGCATCCTCTTTCTTTGAAGGAGAGGGCGCGCCGCCAAACGTCGGGCAGTTCTTTATTGTCATTGACCCTGTGGTGTTTTCCGGTGGTCAGTTTGCCGAGCGGATGGAAGTTCTTGCTGAAGCAATTCTCAGTCAGCCGGGGACACGCCTGCCGGGGGTGCGGCGTCTGGATATCCGTGCCGCATCCGAGAAAGACGGCGTTGAAGTCCCGGATGGTTTAATGCAGGAACTCCGTGAACGTGCCGGTTGATCACCAGTAACTGAGTGCACCTTCGAACAACTTATAAAGGTCATCGCGTTCGATCTCGCATGGGGCCAGACCCAAAAGTCTTTTTTGCGGGAATGCGCCGTCCGTAAGCTTGTCCAGATCTGCGCTGTCGTAACCGACGCCCTGTAAGCCGTTTGGTATGCCGGTGGCTTTCATCATCCCGATAAGGTGCTCCGCCACGGCCTCACCGGCCTCCGACGGACCTGCATCATATGTGCCCCCCAGACAGGCATAGGCGGCAAGATGCCGTTCCGGCGCATGCGGCCCCGTCAGCCGGAACACCGAGGGCGCATTAAGGATCACGGACATGCCATGAGGCACCATGGGCATGTCTTGTGGATATCCATCCGGACGGTAGTCCTTCACCAGCCCTGAAACCGCATATGACATGCCATGAGGCAAATGGCACCCGGCCTGGCCAAAGGCGATTCCCGCAAGCGAAGATGCCCACATCAGATATTCCCGGGCTATAAGGTTCTCCGGAACGGTGACGGCGCTGACCATGTGTTCGCCGACCAGGTTCAAGGCTTCCTTCGCAATAACGTCACTCCAGGGATTGCCGCCCTGTGAATAGGGTCGGGCAGCCGGGTTTGCCGGTTTTTCCCGAACCGTGAACGGACGCGCGGTCAGGCTCTCAAGGGCATGTGACAGTACATCGAATGCGGTCGCTGCGATTACGGTTTTCGGCAGGGTGTGGGTGACATGCGGATCCACCAATCCCAGCGTCGGTTTCAGGTGCAATGAAGCGATGCCGGTCTTCGCCTTCATCGAGAGCAGATCAAAAATGGCGATGCCCGTTGCTTCCGACCCCGTCCCGGCCGTTGTCGGGCAGGCGATATGCGGTTTCAGCGGGCCTGGCGCCGGCACTCCGTCACCGACCGGCACATTCACATAGGTCAAAAATTCAGCCGGGTAGGTGGCATACAGATTTGCGGCCTTGCAGGTATCGATAACCGAGCCGCCTCCGACAGAAATGAAACCGTCAAACTGGCCGCTTTGAGCAAATGCAGCGGCTGCCTTGAAACTCTCATCCGTCGGTTCCACGGCGACGTCATCATAAACGCCAACATCGACTCCGGCAGCGAGAAGGGATTTATGAACTTTCCCGACGTGGTCGGAGGCGGATAATCCCTTATCCGTAAAGAGAGCTACCTTTTTGAGATTGAGGGCCGAGGCATGTGCGCCAGCTTCAGACAGGCACCCAGGACCGAATACCAGCGATTGTCCGTCAACACGGAAAGCTTGGTCGCACCCAGCCTGTAGTTGGTAATGGTGACAGCAAACCAAGATATCCTCCTCAGATGCGTGACTTTTCAGGGATTGTACCGGCATACAGGTGAATAGAAAAATCCTCAAATCTGATGGTATTTCGGCAATTATGTAGTGATTTTTTCTTTCGGCACGCTTTGAGTGCACCCCGTCTTTCGTTAAACTGTCCGCATAGACGGTGAGGTGGTGTTATGTTTGTTCGACCATTGAAGATGGTTCTTATAGTCGGAATGCTGGCCCTGATGTCTCTGCCGGCAACGGCTGCTGCTGAGGAATTTCCGCATAAAGCGGAAAAATTCATTGTCAATCTTGCCAAAGAAGCGATCACAAAGCTGACCGACAAATCTGTCACTCTTGAAGAGCAGGAGAAACGGTTTCGTGAAATAATGAAGGAATATATCGCCTTCAAGACAATCGCACGCTGGGTTCTTGGCGGCCGTTACTGGCGGTCTGCTACGGATCAGCAGCAAGAAGAGTATCTGGCCCTGTTCGAGCAATTGATGGTCTCGACCTACGCACATCGTTTTCAGAACTACTCTGGTGAAACTCTGGAAGTAAGTGGGGTGCGGGCCGTGGGTGAGATGGAAGCTCTTGTCCAGACGACGTTGATGCGGCCGAATGCGGATAAACCGTTGCGTGTCGACTGGCGGGTGAGGGGTTCGGGGGATGTCATCAAGGTGATTGATGTCATGGTTGAAGGGTTAAGCATGGCGCAGGCACAACGCTCCGAATTTTCATCAGTGATGCGCGATAACGGGGGTGATATAAATGCCCTTATGAAAATCCTTGAAAACCGTCTTGAGACGGCACGCGCCGACCGTCTGGCCTCTACCCAAAAGGCGTCGCAGTATCCGTGAGCAAACCGTCAGCGCTGCCTGAGGCAGAAGTCGAAACGCCATCTGGTAAGGACGCTGCGTACGAAAACTTTCCCGTAGGTTCCTTTCTGCTGCCGCCGGCAGCCAGACCGCATGTCGCAATTTTTTATAGCTATGCACGGGCCATAGATGACATCGCCGATAACCCGGAGATTACATCTGCAGAGAAGATAAGCCGTCTTGACGGTTTTGCTGCTGCGATAAAAGGGGAGGTCGAGGCTGACCCGGCCTATCTGACCGGAACGCGTATGCGCGAAAGTCTGATTGCTTCGGGTGTCCCTGAACAGCATTGCCTCGATTTGATCGATGCATTCAAACAGGACGCGATTAAGTACCGTTATGATGACTGGGATGACCTGATGCGATATTGCATTCGTTCCGCAGCCCCGGTCGGGCGGTATCTGATTGATCTCACCGGTGGGGCAAGCGATGGGTATACGGCCTCAGATGCGCTTTGCAACGCACTTCAGGTGATAAACCATCTGCAGGATTGCCAAGACGATTTTCAGACTCTGAACCGGGTTTATCTGCCGCTGAACTGGATGCAGGATGCCGGTGCGGATGTCGACATGCTGGACCGGTCAGACGTGTCTCCTGAACTGCGGATTGTTATTGATCGCTGCCTTGATGCGACACGCCAACTGATGAGCATCGCCCGGCCACTGCCGAAAACGGTCGCCAGCCGCCGATTGGCGATGGAAAGTGCGGCGATAATCCGTATTGCAGATGCGCTGATCGACAAGCTGGAAAGAAATGACCCGTTGGCGACGCGCGTTAAATTATCAAAATCCGGTTATGCCTGTTGTATCCTGCGTGGCGCGTTTGCCGGGCTTATCCCCTGATGACACTTCTCGCCACTATTTCATTGTTGATCTGGCTGTATCTGTGCCTTTTCCATGGGGGATTTTGGCATTCAGATCAGATGCTTAATTCAAATCAAGTTAATATCAAGGAATTCCCTCGCATCGTGGGCGTCATTCCGGCCCGCGACGAGGCTGAAAGCATCGGCAGGACCGTCCGCGCGCTCTTAGATCAAGATTATGCCGGGCCTTTTTCGATTATCGTCGTCGATGACAACAGTACGGACGGCACGGCCGATGAAGCGCGAGCCGTGCTTAAAGACGACGAAGATCAGCGCCTTCGAGTGATCGCGGGTGCCCCGCTGGCGGAAGGCTGGGTCGGCAAGATGTGGGCTGTGAACCAGGGCATCGCGGCAGCAGGTGATGCTGAGTATATACTTTTGACGGACGCCGACATCGAGCACACCCCGGACAGCCTGACCAGACTGGTCACGAAAGCAGAGACGGAACACCTCGGACTGGTCTCGGAGATGGTGAAGCTTCATTGCGGGTTTGTGTGGGAGCGCTTTCTGATCCCCGCGTTCATCTATTTCTTTCAGAAGCTCTATCCCTTTCCGCGGGTGAATGATCCAAAATCGGGAATGGCGGCGGCGGCAGGTGGATGCATGCTGGTTCATGCCGCCACGCTAAAGGATGCCGGCGGTATCGCTGAAATTCGGAGTTGCATCATTGATGACTGCGCACTGGCGCGATTGATCAAGCCGCATCGGCCGGTTTGGCTTGGTCTGTCAACGGAGACCCATAGTCTCAGGTCCTATGAAAGTCTGATCCCGATATGGCGCATGGTGGCTCGAACCGCATATGTGCAGCTCAATGACAGCCCGCTTTTGCTGGTCGGAACGCTCGCCGGTATGGCTTTGCTTTATCTTTTGCCGCCCCTGGCGCTGGTCTTGGGCTTGATCGGATTTGATCCACAGCTGGCGCTGTTGGGAGCGGGGGCCTGGCTGGTGATGGCATGGACATACTTGCCGACACTCGATCTGTATCGCCTGAATGCATTGTGGGCGCTAACGCTGCCGTTTGCCGGGATTCTATATGCCGCCATGACACTTGATTCCGCCCGGTTGCATTACGCCGGGCAGGGTGCGGCATGGAAAGGCCGAACGTATTCCTGACCGCTTGATTGCCAGCTAACAGATGACGGGCCAGAGCGGGTAGTGTATCCATGCCGCGATGAGCGTGCACGAGCCCTTACCTTTGGTGCCGGATTTACCGGCGGAACCGCCCGAAGCCTATGTCGAGGCGATGGTGCGGCGTGCGGGGACGTCCTTTTTCTGGGCTATGCGTAGGCTCGACGAAGAACGCCGTCAGGGCGTTTTCGCAGTTTATGCCTTTTGCCGGGATGTCGACGATATTGCCGACGGGGATCTCCTGCTGGATCGAAAACGCATGCTGCTGGATGCCTGGCGGCGGGAAATAGAATTGTTGTACGGCGGGGCTTGCCACCATCCGATCAGCAGGGCCCTTCTGAAACCTGTTCGTACGTTTAACCTTCAAAAAATCGACTTTCTGGCCGTCATCGACGGCATGGAGATGGATGCAGCACCCCGTGTGCGGATTACGGATTTGGATGAGCTGTCGCTTTACTGTGACCGGGTGGCGTGCGCTGTTGGCCGCTTATGCGTCCGGGTGTTCGGGTTGGGTGAAGACGAAGGAACTCGTCTTTCCGCAGAACTTGGGATGGCGCTCCAACTGACCAATATTCTCCGTGACATCGCCGAGGATGCAGGTCGTGACCGGGTGTATCTGCCCGCGGATATGCTGGCGGAAGCAGGTGCGGGGGGAGATGGGATCGAGGATGTGATCACGGCGCCGGAACTTCCCAAACTCTGTGAAAATCTGGCGGCGCGGGCAGAAACGCACTTTGCGAATGCTGAAGTGGTGATCCGTCAGGCCGAGCCAACTGCAGTCCGTCCGGCTGTCATGATGATGCAGGTCTATCATCGTATTCTGGTGAAACTGCAGCAGCGCGGCTGGCAGAACCTTGAGCGGGATGTCGGCCCGTCGAAGCTGGAAAAGATATTGATTGCAATCCGTTATGGAGTGTTCGGATGAGCACGGGGCGGATTTACGTACTGGGCGGCGGTCTGGCCGGGCTGGCTGCGGCAAGTATGCTTTGCGAACGCGGACGGGCTGTAACATTAATCGAAACCGCCTCACAAGCCGGCGGACGTTGCCGCAGTTTTTTCGACAAAATACTCGGTTGCGATATTGATAATGGAAACCATCTCGTGTTGAGCGGCAATACGGATGCGATGAAGTATCTGAATCGCATCCGGGCGGCGCACACCATTGATATTCTGCCCCCCCGGTTCCCGTTTCATGATGTGATATCCGGCGCGCATTGGGAAATAAGGTTGGGCCGGGGGCGTATTCCCTGGCGGCTATTTTGTCCACATCACGGCATTCCGGGTGTACGGCTGAGGGATTATTGGCAAAGCCGAAAGTTGCTCAATGCAGGTCCGGAAGAGACAATTGCAGATGTACTGTCCGATACCGGGCATCTTTATGAACGGTTCTGGAAATCGTTTTCTATCGCGGTGCTGAATACGGAACCGGAGAATGCTGCGGCCTGTCTGCTGGCCCCGGTTATCCGGGAAACCTTGTTGCAGGGTGGGCGATCCTGCCGCCCGGTTCTTGCGAAGCAGGGGCTTGGATTCAGCTTCGTTGACCCTGCGCTGGCTTATCTGAAATCCAAAGGTGTTGATATCCGTTTAGGTGTCCGTTGCCGGGGAATTGGCATAAATGAGGGACGTGTCGTCAGCCTTGATTTGCTAGGTGAAACGGTCGAGCTCGGCGATGATGATGTCGTGATTTCGGCGTTGCCGGCAGGGGTCGTGGGCGAAATGCTGCCTTCGATCACTGTTCCGGACGAATTCCGCTCAATCGTGAATGTGCATTTCGATATGGGGCAGCCGGCACCTGAGTCTCGGTTTATCGGTCTCTTGGGCGGGCTTGCCGAATGGCTTTTCGTCAGGGGACGGGTCGCGTCTGTGACGATCAGCGCTGCTGATACAGTTGTCGATAAACCCGCCGATGATATTGCGACACGGGTCTGGCAGGATCTTGCACCGCTATTGGCGCAATCGCCAGCGAGCATGCCGCCTGTTCGCGTCATCAAGGAAAAACGGGCGACTTTCGCACAAACCCCCCGTCAGGCGGAGCTGAGACCGCGGGCTGCCGGTGATGTCAGGAACCTTTTTATGGCTGGAGATTGGACCGACACCGGGTTGCCGGCGACAATCGAAGGAGCCATTCGGTCGGGACACCGTTGTGCAGGGTTAGCCTTGAATACATGACGAAATTTTGACACAAGTCTATGAGTTAGATCCGATTATCCGGACTTGTACCCGCGCAAGGCTCATGTGGCCCAACCGCTCAAAAGGAACCCTTCTTTGAACGAACTCAGCGCTCAGGAAGCGAAGGATATGAATGCCTCTCTCGAACATGTCGAGCAGGTCATATCCGTTTCGCGTAACTGGTTCCTTGGTGAGCAGCACGATGACGGGCATTGGGCTTTTGAACTGGAAGCGGATGCTACGATTCCAGCCGAATATATCCTGTTGAATCACTATCTTGGTGAGCCGAATGACGAGGTTGAGAAAAAACTCGCTGTTTATCTCCGACGTATTCAGGAAGATAAACACGGTGGATGGCCGTTGTACCATGACGGCGATTTCAATATCAGCGCCTCGGTTAAAGCCTATTACGCCCTGAAACTGGTCGGCGACGACCCGGATGCACCGCATATGAAGGCTGCGCGTCAGGCAATCCTGTCGCACGGCGGAGCGGCAAAGGCCAATGTCTTTACCCGGATCGCATTGGCACTGTTCGAGCAGGTACCCTGGCGGGCTGTGCCGGTCATGCGTGCTGAAGCACTGCTGATGCCCCGGTTCTCGCCTTTTCATGTCGACAAGATCTCATATTGGTCCAGAACGGTGATGGTCCCGTTGCTGATCCTTGCGGTACTGAAACCCAAAGCCAAAAATCCGCGCGCGATCGGCATCGAAGAGCTTTTCATCCGGCCGGCGAATGATGAAGACGGCTATATGGTCAATCCGACGGGACACTGGATCGGCACCATCTGCCTTGGTATCGACAGGATTGCCAAGCTGATTGAACCGCTTTTCCCGTCCGGGATTGAAAAGAAAGCGATCAAGCGTTGCCTGGATTTCATCGGGCCGCGATTGAATGGCGAGGACGGTCTTGGGGCGATTTTCCCGGCCATGGCAAATACCGTGATGGCTTTTGATGCATTGGGATATTCCCGCGATCATCCGGATTATGTGATTGCACGGGAATCCATCGAGAAGCTCCTGACTTTCAGCGACGACGAAGGATACTGTCAGCCTTGTCTGTCGCCGATCTGGGATACGTCCCTCGGTGGCCATGCGCTGATGGAAGCCGGCATAGACATGAGCGAAAAAGCCCTTGTCGCAGCCACTGACTGGCTGGCGGCGCGGCAAATCCTCGATGTCGCCGGAGACTGGGCGGTGAACAGACCTGGCTTGCAGCCTGGCGGTTGGGCCTTCCAGTACAACAACGATTTTTACCCCGATGTCGATGATACCGCCGTCGTGGGCATGTTGTTGCATCGCGCGGATGCTGACCGCTACAAGGATGCAATTAAACGCGCTGAAATCTGGATCGAGGGTATGCAGTCGAATAACGGCGGCTGGGGGGCCTTCGATATCGACAACGAGTACTTCATACTCCAGCACATTCCATTCGCCGACCATGGCGCATTGCTCGACCCGCCGACGGCGGATGTCAGTGCGCGCTGTATCTCGTTTCTGGCGCAACTCGGATACGGGCAGGAGCGGGAAAGCGTCCGGCGCGGTGTAGAATACCTGAAGAACGAGCAGGAACCGGACGGCTCCTGGTTCGGACGTTGGGGCAATAATTACGTCTATGGCACCTGGTCCGTATTATGCGCTCTCAACGCCGTCGGCGAGGACATGAACGCACCTTATATTCGTAAGGCTGTTGAGTGGCTGAAAGCCCGGCAGTGTGCAGACGGCGGCTGGGGTGAGGATTGTGCCAGCTATTGGCAACATCGCCGTGACGAAGTCAAAACCTCAACTCCTTCGCAGACGTCGTGGGCCGTGATGGGGCTGATCGCAGCGGGCGAAATAAATTCCCAGGCTGTTGAACGTGGAATTGGTTATCTGATGAACGCACCGCGTGATGGCGGAAAGTGGGATGAGGAATATTTCAACGCGGTAGGTTTCCCGCGGGTCTTCTATCTGCGCTATCATGGATATAGTGCCTATTTTCCGCTATGGACCCTTGCGCGGTACGTCAATCTCTCGCGTTCGAATGAACGCACGCCAAAATACGGTATCTGACGACGGTGCCGCGGATCGGCATCATCACCGGCGTTAAAACCGAAGAAGCAGCACTGTTGCCAGTCATGCGTGACGTTGACGCACCTTACGTGCGTCTGTCGGGCGCCCGCCCGGGCCGTGCCGTCAGAGGCATCGAAGCTCTGATCGCGCTTGGTGTTGATGGTATTCTCAGTTTTGGAACCGCGGGTGGTGTTGCACCTGATCATAAGCCGGGCGCATTAATTGTCGCCAAAGAGGTCATCGATGCTGATGGAAACGCCTATGCGACGGACCAGGGCTGGACGAGGCATATCTCTTCCATGCTTGAAACCACACCTGAAACCATAGCAGGCCTCGATTATATAGCCGACAGTGATGATAAAATACGCTTTGCCGACGAAGGCATCGCTGCACTGGATATGGAAAGTCATTCAGTAGCCCGATTGGCGGCCGATGCGGGCATCCCGTTTGCAGTGTTGCGTGCGGTGGTTGATCCGGCAGGGTTCAAGATGCCGGAGTACGTATATGACTCTGTCCGCGTGGACGGCAGCATCAGTCTGATACCGATCATCGCCGGACTGTGCGTGCAACCATGGACGATCGGGCAGTTGCTCGATCTGAACAGCTACAACAAAAAGGCGATGGATAGCTTAAGCAGCGCGTCCCGTACCCTTGGTCCCGGATTCGGCCTTTTCGCGCTCTAGCTTCTGGCTCATCGTTTCAACCAGACCCTCAAAGACGAATTCAGCAGGACGCTGCTGATCGAGCGGGATTTCAGGTGCCATCGGTTTTTCCGTATCAATCCCTTTCAGGAATACGCTCAGCGCTTTCAGCGGGTGCTTCACGGTATCGGCGACGGCAGTCGGTTCATAGCCGCAATGCACCATGCAGTTGGCACATTTCTCGTAGTTCCCCGTGCCGTATTGGTCCCATGGTGTGTCTTCCATGAGTTCCTTGAAAGAGGAAGCGTAACCCTCGCTCAGCAGATAGCATGGTTTCTGCCAGCCGAAGATGTTGCGGGTCGGGTTTCCCCAAGGGGTGCAGTGGTACTGCTGGTTACCGGCCAGGTAATCCATGAACAGGGTTGACTGACTGAATTGCCATTTCTTGTCGCCCTTGAGACGAAAGATATTGCGGAACAGTTCCTTGGTCTTGCCGCGTTGCAGGAAGTGTTCCTGATCCGGGGCGCGTTCATAGGCATAGCCCGGGGAAATGGTAATCCCTTCGACCTGCAGTTCGTTGGTGCAGAAATCAAAGAACTCTGCGCATTCCTCTGCGGTCATCTGATTGAACAGCGTGCAATTGACGTTGACGCGGAAACCACGGGCCTTGGCCGCCTTGATGGCTGAAACAGCACGCTTGAAGGTGCCTTTCTGCGCCACGGCATGATCGTGGTGATCTTCAAGACCGTCCAGATGCACCGAGAAGGTCAGATACGGCGACGGCGTAAAATCATCGAGCCGTTTTTCAAGCAGGAGGGCATTCGTGCAGAGATAAACAAACTTCTTCCGGGCTACGATGCCTTCGACGATCTTTTTGATTTCCTTGTGGATCAGCGGTTCGCCACCGGGGATCGAGACGATGGGGGCGTCACAATCATCGACGGCCTCCATGCATTCCTCGAAACTCAGGCGCTTGTTGAGGATGTCGTCCTCGTAATCGATCTTGCCACAACCGGGGCAGGCGAGATTGCAGCGGAACAGAGGCTCCAGCATGAGGACCAGCGGGTACCTTTCAACGCCCTTCAGGCGCTGCTTCATGATGTATGCACCGACACGCGCTTGCTGGATCAGGGGAACGGCCATTTCAGTCTCCGGCCGCACTGGCGGAAGAGGTGTCCACCAGTTCACGCGGCAGTTTGAATACGACGTTTTCTTCGACGCCTTCGTGATTACGCACGACGACATCACAGATTTCCC
Organism: Rhodospirillales bacterium; assembly: GCA_965227245.1. Classification (GTDB taxonomy): domain Bacteria; phylum Pseudomonadota; class Alphaproteobacteria; order Rhodospirillales; family Casp-alpha2; genus UBA4479. Next base: position 2,611,583 of record OZ245728.1, read on the forward strand.
CGATACGGTCGACCACGCCCTGAACAAGTTCCTCGGGAGCTGAAGCCCCGGCGGTCAGGCCAACCTTCCTGACGCCCTGGAACCAGTTCTCTTCGATCATGGTGGCGTCGTCGATCAGATATGAGGGTGTGCCGTTCTCACCACCGAGTTCCGCCAGGCGGTTGGAGTTCGAACTGTTCTTGGCACCGACGACCAGTAATAGGTCAACGACCTGGGATAATTCCCGGACCGCCTGCTGGCGGTTCTGCGTCGCATAGCAGATATCTTTTACGTCAGGGCCGACTATGCTTGGGAAGCGTTTCTTGAGGGCATTGATGGTGGCCCGGGTTTCGTCAACCGACAGCGTGGTCTGCGTGACGTAGGAGAGTTTTTCCGGGTCATCAACAACGAGGTCATCAACTTCGGAAGGATCACTCACGATCAACACGCCGCCGGGGATACGTCCTTCAGTGCCTTCGACCTCCGGATGGCCGCGGTGGCCGATCAAGATAACCTGACGGCCCTTACCGGCCTGATTCTGGCCTTCCTTGTGTACTTTCGAAACAAGAGGACAGGTAGCGTCAATAACGGGCAGTTCACGGGCCCGGGCTGCGATCTCGACTTTTTCGGCAACTCCATGCGCACTGAAAATCGTGACGGCTCCTTCGGGTATTTCGTCGATCTCGTCAACGAAGATTGCCCCTTTGGCACGCAGGGATTCGACGACATGTTTGTTGTGGACAATCTCATGGCGCACATAGATCGGCGGACCGTACTTGGTAATCGCCCGTTCGACGATTTCGATGGCACGTTCGACGCCCGCACAAAATCCGCGCGGATTGGCAAGGATGATTTCGACTGGTTCGCTCATAAAATCAATAATCCCGGGGTGTACAAAAATGCCGGAAATGCCTGTGCAGTCCGGTCTTCCCTTAGAGGTGGCCTCAAAACCACATCTATCAATGGCTGTTTAACGTCTTTACCCCGGTTTTTCCATGGAAAACTCTGGAAATCAGTGCTTGTTTGTCGATCCAGGACAGGAATGAAACGTGCAGATTGATCAAGGTCCCTATCTTGTAACCGGTGCGACAGGCTTCGTCGGCTCTGCCGTTGTGCGTGAATTACTCGGAAAAGGCGCGGATGTCCGGGTGTTGGCACGGCCAGGCAGTGACCGGCGGAACCTCGAGGGACTGAACGTCACCGTCTGTGAGGGGGATCTGCTGCAGCCGGAAAGTCTTCGCGGTATGCTGGAGGGATGCGCCGGCCTTTTTCACGTTGCAGCGGATTACCGGATCTGGACTCGCGATCCGGACGCAATGTTTCGGGCAAATGTTGAGGGTACGCGTACGATTCTCAAACAAGCCCATGAAGCGGGGGTAAGAAGGTCGGTCTATACCTCAAGCGTGGCGGTACTAGGTATAGACCCCACAGGAAGTCCTGCCGACGAGGAAACCCCCGTTTCTTTCGGCGATATGATTGGCGTCTATAAGCAGTCCAAATACCGTGCTGAGCAAGCCTGCATGGAAGTCATCGCTGAAACCGGGCATGACTGTGTGATCGTCAATCCGTCGACGCCGATCGGTCCACGCGATATTAAGCCGACCCCGACCGGTCGGCTTGTGATCGAAGCTGCATCGGGGCGAATGCCGGCCTACGTGGATACAGGCCTGAACGTCGCGCATGTCGACGATGTTGCTACGGGTCATTTGCTGGCTTTTGAGAGAGGAAAGCAGGGGCGGCGCTATATCCTGGGCGGTGAGGACATGACGTTGCGGGACATTCTCACTACGGTTGCGGGGTATGCTGGGGTCAAGCCACCCCTCATGCAAATTCCGCGTGCCCCGATCTATCCAATGGCATGGCTTGCAGAGCGCTGGTGCGCCCTGAGCGGAAGGGGTGAACCGTTTGCAACGGTAGACGGGCTCCGGATGTCGAAAAAGAAAATGTACTTTTCATCAGCACGTGCCGAAGCTGAACTTGGTTACCACCATAGACCCGGTGCGGACGCCTTGTCAGATGCGGTCGACTGGTTCCGTGAGAAAGATTATTTCGGGCGCTGATTCGCCTGTTCTTGACTTGGCTTCCCTTACGAGAAAGATACGCGCGTCAGAACAAGGACAGAAAAATGCATGCCATCATTCTCGCTGCTGGGGTCGGGAGCCGGCTCTTCGGCGACAGCCGGACACAGCCGCCCAAAAGCCTGATCGAATTTGACGGGAAAACCCTCTTGGCCCGTCACATCGAATACCTGCAGGGGGTCGGGGTAAAAAAACTGACGCTCGTCGTCGGCTATCGCAAGGACCTCGTTGTGGCGGAAGCCGAGCGTTGCGCACCGGCTGGATTTTTGGAGATTATTGAAAACCCGATGTATCGCGGCGGCAGTATCATTTCGATGTGGTATGCGCGTGAAACCTATCGGCGCGGCGAAAAAGTCCTCTTCATGGATGCAGATGTACTATACGACACCGCCATTCTGGAGCGTTTGATCGGCAGTACCGAGGCCAGTGCCTTCGTCTACGATGATGATCTGGACGAGGGGGATGACCCGGTCCGTATCTGTTTACGCGATGCACATGTCGTCGATTTCGGCAAGAGGATCGTCGGCCAGTTCGATGCCGTTGGGGAATGGCCGGGCTTCATGACCGTTTCGGCGGAAACCGGGCCGTTGCTGGCAGCCTCGCTCGAAAATTATATCGAAGGTGGGCAGCTTATGGCGACCTACGAAGAAGCGATCCGTGACGTTATTGTCGGCGGACCGGTTGGTGTGTTCGGTATTGTAGATGTATCCGATCTGGACTGGATCGAAATCGATTTCCCGGAGGACCTGGAGCGGGCGCGGAAGGTTATCCTGCCGAAGTTGCTCGACAGCTAGTCCCTAAACCCGAAATACATAATTCTTGCTCGGATCACGGTCGATATCAGGCGGGAAATTCTTATGCTTATCAGCATAATACTGCGCCATATGATCCCCCGCGGACTGGCGATTATAGGTAGCGTAGTAGATCCGTCGAACGCCATCGCTCATGTTGGCTTCGGATGCGTGCGGCGCGTAGCAGTCAAAGAACACGATATCACCCGGTTCTGTCGGGACCGGCTCAAAGCTCATGCCTTTCATTTCGTCTTCGTTCAGCGGTTCCCAGGATTTCACCAGTCCTGATTTATGGTGACCTGCAACCAACTGCAGACAGCCATTCTCAAGTGTCGCCCGGTCGATGCTGATAAGGGCGGAAATGAAAAAATCGGCATACGTATCCCATCCGGCCTGGCTGTCCTGATGCGGGGCAAAACCGCCACCGCCCGGCATCTTGAAGTTGATTTTCTCCTTAAACAGGACGGCCGGTTCACCCAGCAATTGAGCGACCGGCGCTTTCAGCGCATCCGTCATGGCCTGAAAGCCGCTGTGGAAAGGGGCAATGTTTTCGATCCGGTTGACCAGATCGGCGCCATCCTTGCGGCTCTTCTCATGATATACCCAATGCCGACCGGGTACTTCCGGCATCTTAAGGACTTCGTCGGTCCATATCGAAATCTGCGACATGTCATCAGCGCTGAAGCCGCCGCGTTTGACAAGATAGCCGTCGCGCTCGAAGGCCGCGAGATCGTCATCGGTTAGAATGGGGGTCTGGAGCATTTTTATCTCTCTGGGCCGGTCAATGCGGGCATCGTATAACGCTTGAAGAATAGCCTGTCACGGAGAGTGTTCCGGGAAAACCGGACAAAGACCTTGTTTGAATTCTCTCCCTCCTTCAGAAGATATGCCACAGGAAATAGGTTTTCATAAGAGGTGATCACATGATCGAAGCGGATACCTTCCTTCGACAGGCTAAATTCAAGGGCTTCGACTTTTTTACCGGGGTGCCCTGTTCGTTTCTGACGCCGTTGATCAACGGTGTGTTGAATGACAGCAAAACACCCTATGTTGCCGCTGCCAGTGAAGGGGAAGCGTTGGCTATTGCTGCCGGGGCCTGGCTATGTGGCCGGAAAACGGTGGTCATGTTCCAGAATTCGGGGCTGGGGAATGCCGTCAATCCACTGACGTCCCTGAATTATCCGTTTAAGATTCCGACTTTGTTAATTTGCACGTGGCGGGCCGGGCCGGGGCTCAACGACGAACCGCAGCACGAACTTATGGGTGAAATCACACCCGACCTGTTTGAGATAATGCGCATTCCCTACAGTCTTTTTCCGTCGGAAGATGACCGGGTCGGCCCAGTGCTGGATGATACGTTGGCGCAGATGGAAGAAAGCCAATTACCGTCAGCATTTATCATGCAAAAAGGCGATATGGCCGATCAGGCACTTACAGATGATGTGGTGACACCGGTTGCCGAAACCGGCGGCCCGGTGTCCGACCGCCGCGTCAACGGCCCGGTGCCAAGCCGCTACGAGACGTTGCAAGCGATGCTTGGAAAAGCGCCGGACAATGCCGGCATAATCGTCACCACCGGTAAGGCGGGGCGGGAACTGTTCACGATTTCCGACCGCAAACAGCATCTGTATCAGGTCGGTTCCATGGGGTGCGCTGCCGGCATGGGGCTGGGTGTGGCCTTGAATACGGATAAGCCGGTGATCGTTGTTGATGGTGACGGGGCGTTGATGATGAAGATGGGAACTTTGGCAACCATCGGTGCATACCGGCCGAAGAACCTGATACATTTGGTGCTGGATAACGGAACCTATGACTCGACGGGTGGGCAGCCGACGGTTTCAGGTGGGGTCGATTTTGCCGCTGCTGCGTCTGCCTGCGGTTACAGCCATGCTGTTCGCACTGACGAACTTGGCGAATTTGAGCAGGCGTTGGACGAGGCGCTTAAGTCTGATGGGCCGACGCTGATCCACATGAAGATCGCGCCGGGCTCACTGGAAAAGCTTGGCCGCCCGACCGTGAAGCCGCCGGAAGTCGCCCGCCGCTTCAGGGCGTTTATGATGGAAGACTAAGGCATGTCCCACGACACATGGATCCACAAGATCGCCCGGGCAACCATCGTCAGACCACTTGCTAAAACGGCGGTAACGCCCAATCAGGTGACGACGGTCCGAATTATTGCCGGAGTCGCCGCTGCGATGTCGCTGGCTTACGGGGCCAGGGAAACGGCAATCTATGGGGCCGTGCTGTTCATGCTGTCGATGCTGTTGGACCGTGCAGACGGCGATCTGGCGCGACTGACGGGACGGACCAGTCCGGGCGGGCATACCTATGATCTGTTTGCCGATGCGTTTTGCAATACATTGATCTTTGTCGGTCTCGGGATCGGGCTGCGCAGCAGTGAATTTGGTCTGTGGGCTATTCCGATGGGTATGCTGGCGGGTGGGGCCGTGGCAACCATCCTCATGCTGGTGATCCGGATCGAGAAACTGCAGGGTGCCCGCGCTGCCGAGATCGGAAGCTTCTTCGGATTTGATCCTGACGATGCGATGCTGGCGATTCCGATTGCCGTCCTGCTCGGCTGGTCACAGGGGCTGCTGGTCGCAGCTTGTATCGGTGCCCCGGCGTTTGCCCTGCTGTTTGTTTTCCTTTTCAGAAAAGCCCTCAGGGACGCGCGCGCATCCTGAGCAACGTGACACAGGTATACAGACAGTAGATCGTCGCACCGATCCCGGCGGCAATGAAGAAGGGATAAAGATACCCAAGCCACGTCACCGGCCAGATCAGGTAGATTCCGTCTTCAAGCTCAAAGCCGCCAAAACCTGGATATCCGACGGACTCGCCTGTTTCATTGCCGCCGGTCTGGCGATCAATGCCGAGATTGGTAAACATGGAAATCAGTGCCGCCGCCGCGCCGCCTGAACCGAGTATGACCGCCCAGTTGCCGAGATCGCTCTCCCTGAATCCCCAGCCCATGCAGAAAAAAAGTGCCGCGTAGCTGATCGACCCGACGATGTAATCGAGGTAATAGCCGAGTTTCGAGGTTTTGCCGGACTGGCGCGCCAGTTCGCCGTCAAAATGATCAAGGAATCTTGCCAGAACAAACAGTCCGGCACCCATTGTGGCATCGGCGACTTCGCCTGTGGCTAACAGTGCGGCACCGCCAAGGGCCAGAATTAATGTAAAGATCGACACGTGGTTCGGCGTGATCGGCGTTTTCACGAGCGGCCGCACCATCACGGCAGCGATCCGTTGATCGTATGGTGGTTTTTTCATGGCCATGTGGGTGCTCCTGACGATTGGCGGAAAGTGTGCGGCGGGGGCTGTGCTGTCAAGAACGGTTGTTCGAAGCGGACTTGCTTCGTATAAGCCCTAGAGGTTCGACAATGGCCCGGATCAGCCGGACCGAGCGGGAGGGCCGGGTGCAGCCAACAGCGGAAAATCATAAGAGGCAGGGCATCGCCAGCTTGATCGGCAGCTGGGTTGATGCCTGCCAGCGCCGCGCCGCCGTTGTTGTGAGTATCGCGCTGTTGATCAGTATTGCCGCCGGGGTCTATCTGGCAGAGAACCTGCGCATTGACACGAATACCGAGGATATGCTCTCGGCTGAATTGTCGTTCCGCAAGAATGCCATTGCGCTGGATGCGGCATTCCCTGTGCTCGATGATAATCTTTTGGTGGTGCTGGAAGCGCCCAATGCGGATGCTGCGGATGACGGTGTGCGCCGGTTGGCTGACGCCATGCGGAACCGCTCGGACGTATTCGAAAGTGTTTTCAGCGCAGAAGATAATCCGTATCTGAGAAAGAACGGGCTGCTTTATCTGGAAACTGCCGAACTCGAAGACCTCTCATCGCGCCTTGCTGCAGCCCAGCCGTTTCTGGGGACGCTGTGGCAACAGCCCAATCTTGAAGGCCTGTCAGGCATGCTGGAGCTGATGGCGGGAGAAGGTGCAGATGCGAAGACGTCCGGGCAGGCCGGAAATGTTATCGGTGAAATGGCCGACGTCGCGGAGCGGATTCGGGGCGGGCATGAAGCCAACCTGATCTGGTCAGAGGTTATTCTGGGCAGCAAGTCGGAAACGCCCCCCGTACGCCGCCTGATCCAGACCAAGCCCAAACTGGATTACGGCTCGCTGCATCCGGCGGCGCATGCGGCGGACACCTTGCAGGATATTGCCGCTGCAGAAGGGCTGAACGAAAATGGATACAAGCTAAGCCTGACGGGCTCTGCCGCTCTGGAAAGCGATGAGCTTAAAAGTGTTGAAGTTGGGATGGGCACCGCGGGCGTAATCTCATTGACGATCGTCGTTGTTGTCTTGCTGGCCGGACTTCGTTCCATCGGCGTCATGGCGGCACTGTTTGTGACATTACTGATCGGGCTTTTGTGGACCGGGGCTTTCGCTATTCTTGCACTGGGGTCGCTCAATCTAATTTCTGTGGCTTTTGCGGTACTCTTTGTCGGCCTAAGTGTGGATTTCGGCATTCATTACGTGCTTCGGGCGGCTGAATACGCTGCACGTGCCGAGAGCTGGGCTGCCGCCTTGTGGCATGGCGGACGGAGTGTTGGCAGTTCACTGGTGATCTGCGCTCTGACCACGTCGATTGCGTTCTTTTCATTCCTGCCGACGACGTATGTGGGACTGGCCGAGCTTGGCCTGATCGCCGGTGTCGGGATGTTCGTCGCGTTGATTTGTAATCTCACTGTTTTGCCGGCCCTGTTGCGATTGCTGGTCAGAAAACCACCGGTATTTGAAGTGATGCATGGCCCGGTGGGGAGTGGACGAAAGCTGTCCCGGTACGCCCCTTTCATTGTCGGGATAGGCGTGATTAGTGCGATGTTTTCGGGTTGGCTGGCGACGGGGGCACGGTTCGATTTCGATCCCATGAACCTCAAGGATCCTGCAGCACCGTCCATGGTGACACTGTTCGATCTGATGGACGACGGTATCGTACATCCGTATTCGGCTGAAATTCTTGCAGAAAATTTGGATGCCGCCGAGAAGCTCTCGGATACGCTGGCGCAGTTGGATACGGTGAAGCGCGTTGACGGAATATTCTCCCTGATCCCGGAAAACCAACAGGACAAGCTTGCGATCATTGACCGTATGGCCCTGTTTCTAGGACCGGCTTTCTTTGCACCGCCGGGTGATATAGCCATGCCGCCTCAAAAATTGAATGAGTCCAGAAACAGCATCCTTCAGAGTCTGGATCATCTGGTGTCGGACAAAGAACTCGCGGCACCCGCATCCCGTCTGATGATGGCCTTCAAGGGTACGTCTCCGGATCAACTCGCAAAGATTAACGAGGGACTATTCCGGTTTCTGCCGGGGCGCCTGAACGATTTGATAACGGCGATGGAAGCAGATGGAATTCGTCTCGAAACGTTACCCGATACTCTGAAAAACAGGTATTTGGCGGCCGATGGTACGGTGCGGCTGGAGGTCCTGCCGAAAGCCGATTTGCGTGATCCGGAGGCTTTACGCACGTTTGTGAGCGATGTACAGGCTGTGGCACCTCACGTGACAGGCGGGCCGGTCATTATTGTCGAAGCCGGGCAGGCGGTGCTGGATGCCTTTGGAAAGGCGCTGGCAATCTCCCTGATCGGGATCGGCGCCGTGCTATGGCTTGTCCTGCGAAGAATTGGCGATGTGTTGCTCGTCTTCGCGCCTGTCTGTGTCGCGGCATTGTGGACATTGGCGGCCTCATCGGTTGTCGATATACCGTTCAATTTTGCCAATGTGATCGTATTACCGCTTTTATTCGGTCTCAGTGTGGATTTCGGTGTGCATATCGTGCTGCGCCAACGAAATGCCGATGCTGCCATGGATCACGATGCCATGTCGACGACGACACCCCGGGCTATTCTTTTGAGTGCGTTGACGACGGTCGGCTCGTTTGGTTCGATCATGCTGTCGGGACATCCCGGCACCGCGAGCATGGGGGTATTGCTGACGCTCTCGATCATCTTGAGCCTGATCGCCATTCTGGTTTTCCTTCCGGCGCTCATGACGCTTCTGAAACCGTCGCGCAGGGCAGGATAGACGCATGCGGGTATGGAAGATCCTCTCGCTGTTGATCGGCTTTGGTCTGCTTTACTGGATTATCAGCGGTATTGATCTGGGGAATGTCGGCGAGCGGGTATTGCAGGTTGGCGTTGCCGGTATTGCCATTATCGTCAGCCTCTATTTTCTGGCATTTCTGGGAGATTCCATATCCTGGCTGCTGATTTTAACGTCATTACCGGTGAGTGCTGTTTGGATGCGCCGGACCTTCGTCGTCCGCCTGGTGGGCGAGGCCTTCAACAATGCTGTGCCAGCCGGAGGATTTGCCGGAGAACCTGTAAAAGCCGTCATCCTCAAGGCGCGATATGGCGTCAGCTATACTGAAGCCTCCGCATCGATCGTCATGGCGCGAACCGTGAACATGATCGCGCTGATCGTATTTCTGGTCATCGGGTTTATCTTCATGATGGCGTCAGATGACATTGATGGTGGCCTCAAGACGACGGCGAGCGCCGGACTGATTTTCTTGAGTATCGGCACGGTGCTGATGTTTGCCGTTCAGCGTTACAAGGTTTCGAGTTGGCTGATGGCCAAATTCTCCGGCCGTTTATGGGCTGAGAAGGCCGCAGGAGCCATCCGGGTCATAGAAGAATTGGATCAGCGTTTTGTGACCTTCTATACCCGGCACAAGGGACGTCTGGTGGCGGCGCTGATACTGGCATTCATCAACTGGGCGCTGGGTGTCGCGGAAATTTACGTCACATTTCTGCTACTGGGGCATGAAATCAGCTGGTCTGATGCCTGGATGATCGAAGCGCTGGCGCAAATGATCCGTTCAGCCGTATTCTTCATTCCGCTCGGGATCGGTGCCCAGGAAGGGGCGTTTGTTCTGATATCCACTGCTATTACGGGAGTGCCGGGCCTGGGACTGGCCTGCGCGGCAGTCCGCAGAATTCGGGAACTTATATGGATCGTGCTTGGGCTTTTCGGGTGGATGACCTACCCAATGTCTTTGAAGGAAGCCGATATCGGCAGAATTGCCAAAGACAGCTAGGCTCAGGAACCTATTGCGCCAACAGGGCGTTGGCCTGCTGATTGAGGGTTTCTGCCAATGCAGCGGCACCGCCATCCTTCAGCGTGCTCGCATATTCGGACGCTCTGAGCGCCAGTTCGCTGATGCCGCCACGCAGCAATACATCGACGATCAGCCAGTTGTCGTTTTTTAGACGGACGACATAAGTCATGGCCACATCATCGCTGCCGGTATGCAGGACGGTATCAACCAGTTTCAGATTGCGGGGGCCATTGCGGGTCCCCTTGCTGCTGAAAGCACCCTTTGTCAGACCGGCGAATTGATCGGCATATGTGGCGATGCTGACGTGACGAAATGCTGCCAACAGGTCCTGTTGGGTCGCAGGGTCTGCCTTGGCCCAATGCGAACCAGCTGCCGTTTTGATCATGCTTTCGAAATCGAAGGCTGCATCCATGGCAGGTGCAAGCGCCTCATAACGCGCCCTGTCGGGTTTTCCGGCATTGTCGGAAACGCTTTTGACCAGCCGGTCATGATATGTGCCGACGGTTTCGGCAGGGTTGGCGGAAAGGGTTGCTGGCATAAAAATAGTCAGCAAACACAATATGATGCGAACAAGTGTTGGCATAATGATTCCTTTGAGCCCGCCGCTCATGATAAACCGGAAAAGGGCATTAGTGTGGCATTCAGGACAATAAAGAGCTTGCCTTGCTGCCCAGCAGCTTGATGAGAGCTTCGATCCCACCCTGATTGAGGGTCTGCCGATATTCCGACATGCGCACCTTCAACTCACTTATGCCGCCGTCGACGATGACATCGATCAGGCGCCACTGTCCTTCAAACTCACGGGCGACATAGGAGATGGCAACATCGCTGTCCCGTCCGGGAATCTTGAGAGACGTATCCACAAAGGTGATGCCCTGCGGTCCGGGCCGTTCTCCGGTGACTACGAATTCCTCACCTGAATAACCATTAAAAAGGGTTGCGAGGGTCGCGATGCTCATTTTTGTGAAAGCTTCGACCAAGCGGTTGCGTTGGTCGTTCGTCGCATCTTTCCAGTAGGGGCCTGCAGATAGACCGGCCATAAGGCTCAGATGAAACGTTTCTCTGATAAAGGGTTCCAAACGGTCGTAACGGCCTTTGACGCCCAGGGATTTGGCTTCCTTCATCACGGAGAGAAGGCCGCCTTGAAAGTTCGACACAACGTCACTGGGCGGTCCGGCCCAGGTTTCGCCTGGTGACGAGATAAAAACTGAAATCAGAATCGCGAAACAGAAGCTACGGATACAGCGCATGTTTCGATCCCCCCTCATGGATTTTCTTATAGTTAAGCATATCAAGGGCAAGCCGTTAACACACTGTTTTCAATCCTAGATGACAAAAATGCCACAGTTATGTGGAAAAGGTCACAATCATGTTGCCGGAGGGGGCAGGAAACAGGTAAAAAGCAATTGAGGAAGGTCGCATTTATTGTGCGCCAATTGGTGTATGTTAAGAAGCAAGAATTCAAGAACAGGAAGTCCATGCGCGCACTAAACGTTCCAAAATTAGGTTCTGCGTTGATACTTGGTGCGGGACTCATGTTGAGTCTGCCTGCGGCAGCGTCTCAAGAAGACGTGCTGGAGCCATTCGGCGGATTTGCGCATACCGATGTCTATATCGATTCCCAGATTGCGGAAGTACCTGCGACGGCACCTCAGCCGCCACGCAGCCTCTTCGTGGAAATCGCACAGTCTCCAGAAGACGATGTGAATGATCCGCTTGAGTCGATGAACCGCGTGATTTTCCAGTTCAATGAAGCTGTGTATGGAATTTTGCTTAACCCGATTGCCAAAACCTACAATTCGGTTTTGCCGGCGACATTGCGTCAAGGGGTCGGCAATCTCATTGACCATTTGGCGTCTCCTGTGACGTTTGTGAATGATCTGCTGCAACTTGAGATGCACCGGGCCTTGACGGTCGTTGCCCGGTTTGTCGTGAATACGGTGACTGGCTTTGGCGGCGTAGCGGACGTTGCGAGCACCGTCGGCCTGGAAGAACACGATGAGGATTTTGGGCAGACGCTGGGTGTGCATGGTGTGGGCGAGGGGCTTTATCTGGTTCTTCCGCTGCTTGGTCCGTCGAATCCACGCGATGCCATTGGCAAGTACCTGGTCGATCCATTTTTCGATCCGCTGGGCATGTATCTGTCAAATACGGATCGTGATGCTGAATCCTATGCAAGGCTCGGCGTTTCAGCCATCGATGAGTATGCAGGGCTGGTTGATGAGCTTGAGCAGATCAGGAAAACCTCCGTCGATTATTATGCGGCTATCCGCAGCCTCTATCGCCAGAAACGCCTGACTGAAATCTCGAATGGCCGGGAAGAAGATCTTCCGGCGATCCCCAATTATGACCTGAATTTCGCCCCTGAGGGCGATGGCTCGCTTGCGGGCGTCAAGTAAGGCGAACGGAACTATTGTTAAAAAAACCGGCTGGTTGGCCGGTTTTTTTAATGGGAATTAATTACTATTGAAAAATGTAATAAATTTTATAAAACCATATAAAAATGTTAATTGTGCAGTTTCAATAAGTTAACATGCTGTTTCCTATTACGAATTTGTAACGTGACGGCGGGCTCCAAGTCGGATTTTCTTGACTTCGTAGCCAATCACCAAGTATAAAGGTCAGGTAATAGGGGGTGCCCGACCGGGGCTCTCGATTGGTTCGACGAAAGTGAACCTGTACACAACGCCTACGTTGCTCTGAAGGAGGATGTGGCCATGAAGTTCTTTCTGAAGATCCCACACTATAGCTTTGGCTGTTGATACAGATGTTACGCCCGCGTTTTTTACGCGCGGCGCATAACGTCTTGTCGAGATCACGGTGCTTCAAACAGGCCGATTAATTAAGGAAAGAGGAATAATAATATGACCAGCACGACACTCCCCGCGCTTACCAGTGAAAACGGATTATCGCGCTATCTACAGGAAGTCTGGAAGTTTCCGATCCTTTCGAAAGAGGACGAGTACATGCTCGCGTATCGTCTGCGTGATGAAGGCGATGTCGATGCAGCGCACCAGCTCGTTACGTCACACCTGCGATTGGTGGCCAAGATTGCCATGGGATATCGTGGCTATGGATTGCCGGTTTCGGATCTCATTTCCGAAGGCAATATCGGCCTTATGAAAGCGGTGAAAAAATTCGACCCGGATATGGGCTTCCGCCTTTCCACATATGCCATCTGGTGGATCAAGGCGTCGATCACTGAATATGTGCTGAAGTCCTGGTCCATGGTCAAAATGGGTACTGTGGCCTCACAGAAGAAATTATTTTTCTCTCTGCGCCGCATGAAGAATCAGCTCAAGATCTATGATAACGGCGAACTCAGCGATGAGCAGGCTGGTCGTATTTCAGACGCCGTCGGTGCGACACAGGCTGAGGTTCAGCACATGAACCGACGTCTTCATTCCCGTGATCTTTCACTGAACGCCCCTTTGTCACAGCATGAAGACGGGATTGCTGAATTCCAGGATACGCTTGTTGATGACCGGCCGAACCCTGAAGCACTTGTCGGTGCCAATGAAGAGCTGAATGTCCGTTCCGGCATGCTGGAACGCGCGCTTTCCGAGTTGCCGGAGCGTGAGCGCCATATTCTGATCGAGCGGCGGTTGAAAGACGATCCGGTGACGCTTGAGGAATTGGGGGCTGAGTACGGGATCAGCCGTGAGCGTATCCGCCAGCTTGAAGTGCGGGCGTTCGACAAGGTGCAGAAACTTGTTCGTGCCGAAGCCATGGAAGCTGCGGCCGGTTAACTGGGCCGGGTTAGGCGCCGCTCAGTTTACGGCCAACATGCTATCCGCCATCCTGAGCTCCGCGGGGCTGACCAGCGCCGCGGAGGCGATGGTCACCGAGTGCAGTCGGCCGTCTATTCGGCGCTCCCAGAAATTCAGGAATTGCTTCAGCTGCGGAAAATCCGGCGCGATATCAAGCTGCTGCCAGATAAATTCCTGTAAGAGTTGGGGATAATCGGGCAGATGGTAGCAGATTTGCGCCGTGGTCAGCCGGTATCCGTTGAGTTGATCGAGAAAAGCTTGCCCGGAAGGCGGCTTGCTGGAAGGGCCTGAACTGTCAGTGAACATACGGTCTCCTTTCAGAATATTTCAGTCCGATAAGTCTGGCGCGATCTGATTTTTTTCGCAACAAAAAATGAATTAATTCAATGTGTTAGCAGCTTATACGAGAGAGTGCTGCTAGCTGCGAAGAATTCATTATAAAAAAAGATACGGACAGTCTTGACGTTCCTGAAAACCTGGCTAAATACCGCATTGGCACTCAGGGAGTTCGAGTGCCAGATATCATATCAACCATGACGTTCGCTTGTTGAAGGAGGAACGATAATGTCATTCAGACCTTTGCATGATCGCGTGCTGGTAAGGCGCGTCGAGCAGGAGGAGAAAACAGCCGGCGGGATCATCATCCCCGATACCGCGCAGGAAAAACCAATGGAAGGCGTCATCATCGCTGCCGGCAACGGCCACAAAAGCGAAGACGGCACCGTCGTGCCGCTCGACGTAAAAGCCGGAGATCACGTTCTCTTCGGTAAGTGGTCCGGTACCGAAGTCAAGATCGACGGTGAAGACCTGATCATCATGAAAGAATCCGACATCCTTGGGGTGATTGAAAAATCAGCCGCGAAGAAAAAAGCTGCCTAGAAAGGGGTTTTAGATATGTCTGCTAAAGAAGTTAAGTTTTCCGCCGATGCCCGTGACCGCCTGCTTAAGGGTGTCGACACGCTGGCCAACGCGGTCAAAGTGACGCTGGGTCCGAAAGGCCGCAATGTCGTTCTCAACAAATCATTCGGCGCACCGCGCATCACCAAGGACGGCGTCACGGTTGCAAAGGATATCGAGCTTGCTGACAAGTTCGAAAACATGGGCGCGCAGATGGTGAAAGAGGTCGCCTCTCGCACCAACGACGAAGCCGGTGACGGCACGACCACGGCGACGGTTCTCGCCCAGTCCATCGTTCGTGAAGGTTCCAAAGCCGTGGCCGCGGGCATGAACCCGATGGACCTCAAGCGCGGTATCGAACTGGCAGTCGCCGCTGTTGTCGAAGACGTCAAAAAGCGTTCGCAGAAAGTCAAAACCAACGAGGAAATCGCTCAGGTCGGCACGATCTCGGCGAACGGTGACCGCGAAGTCGGCGACATGATCGCCTCGGCCATGGACCGCGTCGGCAACGAAGGCGTGATCACGGTCGAAGAAGCCAAGTCGCTGCACAGCGAACTCGACGTCGTCGAAGGCATGCAGTTCGACCGTGGCTACACCAGCCCGTACTTCGTCACCAACGCCGACAAGATGACCTGCGATCTCGACGATCCGTACATCCTGATCCACGAGAAGAAGCTGTCCAGCCTGCAGCCGCTGCTGCCGGTTCTGGAAGCCGTCGTTCAGTCGGGCCGTCCGCTGATGATCATCGCCGAAGACATTGAAGGCGAAGCGCTGGCGACTCTGGTCGTCAACAAGCTGCGTGGCGGCCTCAAGGTCGCTGCCGTCAAGGCGCCTGGCTTCGGTGACCGCCGCAAGGCGATGCTCGAAGACATCGCGGTTCTGACCAACGGTCAGGTGATTTCCGAAGACATCGGCATCAAGCTTGAAAACGTGACCATCGACATGATGGGCCGCGCCAAGAAGGTGACGATCACCAAGGAAGAAACGACGATCGTCGAAGGCACCGGCAAGAAGAAAGACATCGAAGGCCGTTGCTCGCAGATCCGTGCGCAGATCGAGGAAACCACCTCCGACTACGACCGTGAGAAACTGCAGGAACGTTTGGCGAAGCTCGCCGGCGGTGTTGCCGTGATCCGCGTCGGTGGTGCTTCCGAGATTGAAGTGAAAGAAAAGAAAGACCGCGTCGACGACGCGCTGCACGCGACCCGTGCGGCCGTTGAAGAGGGCATTGTCGCCGGTGGCGGCACCGCGCTTCTGTACGCGACCAAGGCGCTCAAGGGTTTGGAAGGCGAAAACGCCGATCAGACCGTCGGTGTGAACATCGTTCGCCGTGCGCTGCAGGCGCCGCTGCGTCAGATCGCCGAAAACGCCGGTGCCGACGGCGCCGTCGTGGCCGGCAAGCTGCTTGACCAGAAGGACGTTGCCTTCGGTTACAACGCGCAGACGGACAAGTATGAGAACCTGATCAAGTCGGGCGTTATCGACCCGGCCAAGGTTGTCCGCACCGCGCTGCAGGATGCAGCCTCGGTTGCAGCCCTGCTGATTACCACCGAAGCCATGGTCGCCGACAAGCCGGAGCCCAAGGAAGCCGGTGGCGGTGCTCCTGACATGGGCGGTATGGGCGGCATGGGTGGCATGGGCTTCTAAGTCCATCATCATGCACGCACCGTACGGTGCATCCGATCGATCAAGGGGCGCTCTTCGGAGCGCCCCTTTTTCTTGGGGGGACACCGATGATTGAGGTAGCTTGTTGCTATGATTTACACCTTCACGGATTTCGGGGGCGAAGGGCCATATATGGGGCAGATGCGGGCAGTTCTGCATGCGGCTGCCCCTGGAATACCCGTTATTGATCTGATGACGGATGCGCCTGCATTCGATCCAAGGGTATCTTCTTATCTGTTGGCAGCCGTGACCGATGCACTGCCGGATGGCGGGGTCTGTCTTGCCGTCGTGGATCCCGGCGTGGGATCAAGCCGGGCCCCCGTTATTCTTCGGGCAAACGAGCGCTGGTTTGTGGGGCCGGACAACGGCCTGTTCGAAATGGTTGCACGTCGTAGCGAATCGACAATCGAATGGTGGGAAATTACCCATGTTCCGGACCGCCTTTCGGCAACTTTTCATGGCCGGGATTTGTTTGCCCCGGTGGCAGCTAAGCTTGCTGTCGGTGGTCGGGCAGCGGTCGAAACTATTGCAATTCCCGTACAGCCGGACCGTGATCCATACAGGGAATGGGCTGACGATCTGGCTGAAGTTATATACATAGACGGGTATGGTAACTGCATGCTGGGACTGCGGTGGTCCTCGCTTCGCGACGATTTTGAAATAGTGGGACCCGCCGGCGGGATTGCTCTGGCACGGACATTCTCCGATGTTCCCAAAGGCGAATCTCTTTGTTATGAGAACGCAATGGGGTTGGCTGAAATTGCCGTCAATGGGGATAATGCAGCGGGGAAACTTGGCCTGGAAATAGGTAGCAAGACTCCCGTAAGGAAACTGTCAGGGTAATAGAGAAGACTTCGAAATAATTTGGCAAAACAATGTGGTACCACTACCATCATTGTTATAAGCTGAGAAATTAATCGGGGAGTTGGATCATTTGACCGTCGCCCAAACCGAGCGGAATAAATGTCAATTCGTGTAAAATTCTGGGGGGTCCGGGGGAGTATCGCATGCGCGACCCCTGATCACATGAAATATGGCGGGAACACCAGCTGCATTGAGATACAAGCTGGGGATTACCGCTTTGTCCTGGACGCGGGTACAGGCATCCGTAATTTCGGAAATACGTTTCTGAAAGACGATATCAAGGAATCTCATCTCCTTCTGACCCACACCCATTGGGATCATATTAACGGCTTTCCGTTCTTTGTGCCGGCATACGATGCCAAGCGCTCGATCAATATCATGGCCGGTCATCTGAAGAATCAGGGCGGCGTGCAGGACGTCCTGTCGACACAGATGCATAATCCGATGTTCCCGGTGCCGCTGGAAGCGATGCAAGCCAGCCTCCGGTTCGAGGACTTTGAAGCCGGTGACAGCTTCTCTTTGGCAAAAGGTGTCGATATCTCGACGGCGCCATTAAACCACCCGAACGGTGCGACGGCGTACCGCGTTGATCACGAGGGAAATTCTGTCGTCTATGTGACCGATACGGAGCACATACCCGGCAAACCGGATCAGAACATTCTGAATCTGATCGAAGGTGCCGATCTGGTGATTTACGATTGTACTTACACTGAAGAGGAGTTTCCGGCCAAGGTCGGCTGGGGGCACTCTACATGGGAAGAGGGCATGCGCCTTTGTCAGGCCGCAAATGTGAAGCGGCATGCGATATTCCATCACGACCCGGATCATAATGATGATTTCATGGACAATCTTGCCATAGAAGCGGCTGAGGTCTGGGAAGGCAACTTTGTCAGCCGTGAAGGCATGGAACTGATCGTGGATTAAAGCTTCCCGCTTTTCCTTTAACTCAGAACATCAATTGGCAGGCTGGGGCGTCAGGCGTCGGCGCTCCGTATTCAGGAAAGCCTCTAACTGTGCATAGTCCTTGTCGAGCGCACTTTCACGCCGGGTGGCCAGGGTATCGAATTTGAGCTGCATTTCCTCGAGCTGATTGATGTTTTGCGGCAATCCCGCAGCTATGATTTCACGTTTAAGGTTATCCAGCGCGGTCTTGATTTGCTGTTGTGTCGGATTAAGCGCCTGCGGGGCGGGTTGGATTCTGAGCCGCTCTTCGATGGATGCAACAGGCGCATTGCTGGCTTGCTGTTGCGGTGCCACGGCCTGCGCCTCCTGCTGGCGACGCTTGAATTCCTGAGCGCGTATATAATCATCCCGTTCATCGAGTGACATGGGATGGAGTCTGAGCACGACACGGCGGTTGGTCGCTCTGTTTTCGGGGATCGGCTTGCCTTCCAGATCCCGGTTCGGAACTTTTGGGCGAGTATCGGCATATCCTGTCGCCTTCAGGCGTTCGCGGGCGACATTATTGCCTTCAAACATGCGGACAACTGTTGATGCCCGGGCTGCGGACAGTTCCCAGTTGGACGGAAACTGCTGTGTGCTGATCTGCCCGTCATCGGTATGGCCTTCGACAACGACGTTATAAAGTTCGTAGTTCGGCGATGACAGGGTTTCCGCAAGCTTCTTGAGAACCGGAACAGCCGCGGGAACGATCTCAGCCGATGCGGGTTTGAAGAAGGCATTGGACTGAAGTTCGATCGTAACGCCTTTTTCGTCTGCACCGACAGTGACCACCTGGTCAGCCTGCATCTCGTATACCAGGTCCTGAGCATCGATTTTGAGGCTTTGTGTGGTGGTCTGCTTGTCGCGTCCACCGATATTCGCAGCTACAGCAGACGAGAGCTCTTCATACGCCGGGATATCAAATTCCGCGAACGTCAGCAGCATGACGAAGAACGCCATCAGCAGCGTGATGGCATCGGCGAATGTCGTAAGCCAGTCTTCTTTAGCTTCTTCGGGTGGTTCGCTCTTGGGTGCCGCCAAAGCCGGCCTCCTGTCGGTCGTCAGATGCCGTCAGCTTTTCATCTTGTCGATATTAAAGTGGATCGACGGGTCAAGATAGCTGTTCATCTTGTCCTGGATGTAGCGCGGCGATTTTTTGTCGGCCAGGAGGGCAAGGCCTTCGGCGACAAGATAGTTGCGGAATTTAACGATCTGTTCACGCTGGAGAACCTTGGTTGCCGTCGGCAGGAAGAAGATTCGGGCAAACAATACGCCATAGAGAGTTGTCAGCAATGCAACTGCAAGGCCTTTGCCGAGAGAAGAAGGATCTCCGCCCA
This sequence comes from Rhodospirillales bacterium, assembly GCA_965227245.1. Taxonomy (GTDB): domain Bacteria; phylum Pseudomonadota; class Alphaproteobacteria; order Rhodospirillales; family Casp-alpha2; genus UBA4479. Next base: position 2,630,980 of record OZ245728.1, read on the forward strand.
TGTTGTCGAGCATGATAATCAGGCCGACCAGGGTTCCGATCATGCCGAATGCCGGAGCTGCGGATGCCATATCCTTGAGGATGTAAACCTGGACCGTATTCCGGCCATATGTTGTTTCGATGGTGTTGGTCATGATTTCCCGGACTTCCGCCCCCGTATAACCGGAAACCACCATTTCAACGCCAAAGCGCAGGAACTTGTCACCCTTGGTTGCCTTCATGGCTTCAGCCTCAAGTGCCGGAACACCGCTTTTCTGCACCGTGTAGGCCCATTTGATGATGCGGCCGACTTCGCTTTTTAGAACATTACGGCCGACCTTCGGGGAGAAAATGATACGCCAGATCAGTTTCAGTGACAGCATGACGTAGCGAGGTTCATAGGAAATAAAAGTTGAGGCGAGCGTGCCGCCCATGACCATGATGAAGCTCGAACCGCTGAGAAAGATAATATAATTGTCGGTGCTGATGATGATGGCGCCTAGAAACAGGCCAAGCGCACCCATGACACCGAATATAGTAGTTAATGACATCTAGTCGCTTCTCAGTCAGTTTCCCTGCGTTCACCGGACGACACCCGAATTCGGCGAATCCCGCTACTATAAAGAATCTCTTATGTTTAAGAAATAATTAGCAGCAGCGGGACGTTCAGATATTTTGCGGCATCAACGCTCACGAAAGGCTTCGTGGCGCAGCTTCAGAACAGGCTTGATCAGATAGTCCATGACCGATTTTTCGCCGGTGTGAATATCGACAGTTGCCTGCATACCCGGCGTTATCGGCAAGTCACCCTCTCCCAAGCCCAGGTAGTTTTTATCTGTTTGTACGACAACCCGGAAATAGGGGGCTCCATCTTCATCCGTGCTGCTGTCCGGCGCAACACGGATGACCTGACCTTTTAGCCCCCCATATCGGGCAAAGTCGTATGTTGAGATCTTCACAGTGGCTGCCTGGCCTTCGGTCACATAACCACGATCGACAGGGTTCAGCTTTGCTTCGACAACTAGCTGATCGCCGGTCGGCACGATTTCCATGATCGGCTCACCAGGTTTGACGACGTTGCCGACGGCATTATAGCGCATGTTCTTGACGACGCCGTTGATGGTGCTTTTGATTTCGGCACGAATACCCTGTTCAGTGGCATCACTCAGCAGTTCAGTGACGCGGGCTATGTTTTCTTCGATCTTGCCGAGCTGATCCTGTGCTTCACGGCGGAAGCGGCTTTCCGTCTCCTGCAGACGCTGACGGGCCTCTTCGACGGCGGCTTGAACCTTCGGAAGAGAGGGACGCAGGGATTTCATTTCACCATCAAGATTCTCGACTTCGGCTTCGAGTTCAAGGTGTTCCATCTTTGCGGTCAGGCCTTCCGCAAGCAGGGACTTCGACATTTTCAGCCGTTCAGAAGCGAGCTTGTAATTGCTCTCGACCGCGCGGGAACGGGCGGTCAGTTCCTCTACTTCAAGTTCACGTTGTTTGACCTGTTCGCGCATGACCTGAATGGTCGATGACAGTTCGCGGCGGCGGGCTTCATAAGCCTGCCGTTGGGCTGCGACAATGGCGGGTCGGCGCTTGGCAACTTCTTCGGGGAATACGAGTTCAGCACCTGTCGCTTCGGCTTCCAGGCGGGCTTTGACAAGCCGTTCGCTGTCGATGCGAACCTGAAGCTCTTCACGGTTGGTGCCGGCGGAAGCAAGGTCGAGTTGCACAAGGGTCTGGCCTTCGCGGACCGTATCGCCCTCGGTGACATAGATTTCCTGAATGATACCGCCTTCTAGGTGCTGTACGACCTTGATCCGGCCGGCGGGAACAACTTCACCGGTGGCGATGGACACTTCGTCAAGCGTTGCGAAATTCGCCCAGAGCAGACCTGCCGTCAGAAGGATCATGACCGGCCAGGCAACAAGCCGCCAGCCGGGCAGAGGGTTTTGATTCAGCAGCATGTCCAGCTTGTCGGAAGCTGTCGGGCCACTTGGGGGCCCGGGCTGTGTCATCTTCTGCTTATCGTGTGTCTGTTGTTCGGGTCCTGATGCGTCGGGACTCATCGCTCAACTCCTCATGGGCCCTGAAGCGGCCCTCAATCTGCTTGTGCCTTTTGCCCCTTGGGACCGGCGGTATCCGCTGAGGTCGGGCGGTTCGTATTATTGCTAGCATCGAACCCCTTGATTAAATCCGCATACGGGTCATCTAGCAACCGTTTCGCATCACCGTCGAGCTTGAACATGTTGTTGGCGGGGACGCTCGGGTCGGCTGTCGAGCGGCTGCCGCTTTTGGCTTCCGCCCGTTCGGCAATGGCTTCGGCAGCGCCGCCGGGTTTTGATGGCCCTGCTTTGGCCGCGGCTGGCGGTGGCGCCGGTTTTGGCGCAGCTCCGGATTGTGCAGGCGCCGGGGCAGGCGCAGGTGCGGCTGGCTTCGGCGGCATGGCTGGTTTGCCCGCCACCGGCGGGACGCGGGGCGGCTGTTGCGGCGCAGTGGGCGCGGACTGAGCCGGGGCCGGTGCCTTCGATGCCCCGTCGCCGGTTCCCTTGAGACGGGGCGGGGCTGCTTTCGGCTGCCCTCTCTCGGGCGCAGCGGCTGGCGCAGAATCGGCCCCCTTCGGCATCGGTTGCTGGCCGAACAGCTTCGGCAGGATTTCTCTGGAAGGTCCGGCAAGGGCGACCTTGCCCTTGTCGAGCGCAACGAGATCGTCACAAGCTGCCAGCAGGATCGGGCTGTGCGTAACGATCACAACGGTCCGGGTCTTGCCGATTTCAACCAGTGTTTTGCGTAATTCCTGTTCCGCCTGCCGGTCGAGACTGGCTGAGGGTTCATCAAGCAAAAGAACGGCAGGATCCCCAAGCAGGGCACGGGCAATCGCGATACGTTGCCGCTGCCCGCCGGACAGCCGCTGGCCAGCTTCACCGATATCCGACGCGTAGCCGTCCGGCAGATCGATAATGAAATGATGCACACCGGCCTGCGTTGCGGCCTCAATGATCTTGTCATCGTCAGCATCCGGGAAGCGATGGACGATATTATCGCGAACGGTTCCTGCAAACAGGACGGTTTCCTGTGGAACATACCCCATCCATGTTGCCAGTTCGGATCTTGTGAACTGGGCAATGTCTGCGCCGTCGAGCAGAACCCGCCCGTTGGTCGGTGTGTACAGCCCCTGAATCATTTTCAGCAAAGTCGTCTTGCCGGACCCGTTTCGTCCGACCAGCGCATGCACGCCACCCGCATGAATGTTGACGGTGACGGAATCGACAACCGGCTTATTGCCTTCTGCATAAGCGAACGTCAGGTTTTCGACCTGTATTTCGCCGCGCGGCTTTTCAAGCTGCACTTCGCTTTCTGTACGGTCCGAAATAGATGAGAAAACCTCACCGAGACGGTCCACGGACTGCTTGAAGCTGTTGTAAGAGCGCCACTGGCCAACCAGTTGATTGAGCGGTCCGAGAATACGGCCTGACAGCATATTGGCCGCGATCAGCGAACCCATGGTCATGTTCTGGTTGACGATCTGGTAAGCCCCGACCGAGGTCATGAAAATGGTCGTCGCCATGGTCAGGGATTGGGAGCAGTTGGTATAAAAGTCGGTCTTGCTGCCGCGGTACATCGACTGGGCGATGTTGTTGGCATGCGTTTCTTCCCACAACGGGCGCATTGAACGATCCAGAGCGAGCGCCTTGATGGTGGTCCGCCCCTGAATCAGTTCCGCAATTAAGGCATCCCGACCCTGAGTGCTTTCACGTTCTGCGGCATTAGCCTGTGCCATTACGCCACTGGACCGCCAGGCGACGAACATGAACAACGGCAGGATAATCAACAGCACCCAGGCGATCGGCGTTGCAATAACGGAAATGAGTACAATGAACATCACCACAAATGGCAGATCACAGAGCAGGATTGCAGACGCACCGGACAGTGTGTTTCGGATGGTATCGACGTCGCGGAACAGGGCCTGCCAATAACTTGCGGGTTTGGCTTCAAGCAGATGCAGCGGCAGGCTCATCAGCTTGTCGAACAGGTAACGGCCGACAATGACATCAACGCGCAGTGCCACGGTCTGCATGATTCTGGAGCGGGCCTGCTTGAGAGAGAGGTCGAAGACGACCACGAGCGCCATGCCGATGATCAGACCCCAAAGCGTGCTGAGCCCACCGGTGCCGACCACGCGGTCATAGACCTGCATGGTGAAGACTGGTGTTGCAAGCGCCATCAGATTCACGAATGCCGACATCACGAAAACCTCGCGAAAGATCGGCATCAGCTGCTTCAGTATGGGCTTTAGCCACGCACGATTGGCATTTTCACTCATTCACGGTTCCTGATCATGTGTCGTCGTGCACGATACCATACGTTTTTTCAAACTTTTAGCATACAAACAGTGCGATTGTCGAAAGACGCTTGACCCCCCATGACGTAAAATGTGTAGACTGAAGCCGCCGGGCTTCGAACGGCTTGGGGTGGGAGAATAGTTCCTTTGCGGATTCTTAAATCCATTTTCAGTTTCGAGCGTTCGCTGGGGATGATCCTATTGGTCTCATTCCTTGGACTATATTACGTGGACGTCAAAACCAACGCCGGTTTTCTGGACTTCTGGCGGAACAAGGTTTTTGATGTATATCAAGAGATTAAGCCCCGCGAAATTCCGGACCCCAAAGACAAGCCGGTAACGATTATCGATCTGGACGAACAAAGTCTGGAGACGATCGGCCAATGGCCGTGGCCACGCAATATTCTGGCGCAGATGGTTCAGAACCTGATGCAGATGGGGGCCGTACTGGTCGCATTCGACGTCGTGTTTGCAGAACCGGACAGGATGAATCCGTCCAGCGTGGCATCGACGTTGCAGGGCCTTGATGATGAAACGAAGGCGAAACTGGTTTCACTGAAAAGCAATGACCAGATTTTTGCCGATGTGATTCGTAGTTCACGCGTTGTGCTGGGGCAGGCCGGACGGCCAAGCGAAACGGAGGGTGTCAAAGGGCCGCCGGTCAAGAAATCTGTCGCTGTCCGCAAGTTGTCCAAGAACGCGGAGGAACCATACACCTATATACCAAAGTTTCCTTCCCTTGTTCGGAACGTGCAGGTCATCGAACAGGCGGCGATTGGGCGGTTCGGTGGGCACGGGATTTTCTCGGTCGTTCCCGGCAAGGACGGGATTGTACGAAATGTTCCGGCGTTCTTTGGTCATGACGGCGAGTATTTCCCGTCACTCGCCATCGAGATGTTACGGATCGCCACTGCCCGTCAGACAGTTCTGGCGAGCGTGAACGACGCCGGTATGGTCGGTGCAGCCGTGGCCAAGGGGTTGACCGTGACAACCGACCGGATCGGTCAGATCTGGCCTTATTTTTCCAAGCGCGACTGGGATAAATATGTGCCCGCCTATCAGGTGCTGAACGGCACTGCCGATCCTGAAAAGATTAAAGGAAAACTGACAATCCTGGGGACCTCGGCCGTGGGTCTTCGAGATATTCGGTCCATTCCCACGGAACGGGATATTCCGGGGGTTGAGGTGCATGCCCAGCTGATAGAGGCTATCATTCACAGCAAGTATCTGGTTCGGCCTAATTATGCCGATGTCGCCGAACTCTCGATCCTTCTGATCGGCGGGATCATCATGATCATTCTTGTGCCATGGGTCGGCGCAAAATGGACGGCAGTTTTGTTCCTGCTCGTCGCTGGCGGAGCGCTTGGCACGTCATGGTATCTGTTCTCTGAAAAACTGTTTTTGCTGGATGCCACGTATGCCGTGATAGGCATTGCGGTAATGTATACGTCGATGACATATGCAGGCTATGCGCGGGAGGAAGCCGAACGCCGTCAGACCCGTGATGCATTTTCGAAATACCTGTCACCGGATATGGTGAAGCGCGTTGCCGGCGACCCGGGGGCACTTAAACTTGGGGGCGATCAACGCAAGATGACGCTCCTGTTCTGTGACGTGCGCGGCTTTACGACAATTTCGGAACAGTTCGATGCTGTTGGGCTGACAAGTCTGATCAACAAGCTTTTAACGCCGTTGACCAATGTCATTCTTGAGCGCAGAGGAACCATCGACAAGTACATGGGCGATTGCATCATGGCATTCTGGAATGCGCCGCTTGATGATGACGATCAGGAATACAACGGCTGCACCTCGGCACTGGCGATGCTCGCCGAGATGGATCCGCTCAACGCGCGCCTTGAAAAAGAAGCTGAAGAAGAGGGACGCAAGCACATCCCGCTGAAGGTTGGGCTCGGCCTCAACACCGGCCCTTGCGTTGTCGGCAACATGGGATCGGACATGCGCTTTGACTATTCCGTGCTGGGTGATGCGGTGAACCTTGCTGCGCGTCTCGAAGGCCAGTCGAAAAGCTATGGGATGAATGTGGTTCTTGGCCCGACGACGCGAGATGCGGTCAAGGACCGGTTGGCGACCATCGACCTTGATTTCATCCAGGTGAAGGGCAAGACCGAAGGTACCTACATTTACGGGCTGATGGGTGACGAAGAAGTGCTTGCCGATCCCGCATTCAAAAAACTTCAGAACCTGATCTTCGATGCGCAGGAAATGTACCGTGCGCAGCAATGGGATGATGCACAGGAAATGTTCGACGAAATTCGCGATCTTGGCAGCGATGCCAAGAAGCCGTGGAAGCTCGAAGCCAATCTGCACGTGCTGTGTGATCTTTATGATGAACGGATCGCAGAATACCGAGTCAATCCACCAGCGCCCGATTGGGACGGCGTCTTCATCGCAACGTCGAAGTAATACGATCGCTGGTCAGCCGAGTGACCCGACCTTTACCTTGGTCAGATCAAGTTTCAACTCGTAGGCGTCCTCTCCGGGAACGAGTGAGCGCGTGAAGCCGATCTGGCTGGTCAGCGCCAGCATGACTTCGTTATCTCGCAGGACCTGGCCAACCATCTCTTTGGTGCCACGCCTGCTGCAATATTCGATCATCATCTGCAGCAGTATCCGGCCCAGGCCACGGCCCTTTATGTCCGAACGAACGATAATGGCAAATTCAGTCCGCTCGTTATTAGGGTCCGTGATTGTCCTGACCACACCGACGGTTTCACCCTCATCGTCGCCATAGGGCAATTTGGCGATCAGAGCCATTTCACGGTCATAATCGATCTGGGTCAGACGTGCCATTTCACTGTGCGGGAGGTCGCGAATCTGACCGAAGAACCGGAACCGGATATCCTGCGGGTTTATTTTTGAGAGGAATTTAACATGTGCCGGTTCATCTTCGGGCCGGATCGGGCGGATGAAAATTTTCTGCCCGTCTCCGAGGATAGCCTCGGACTCTAGGTTTTTCGGGTAGGGTCTTATGGCCATTCCCGGCCCCTTGGCGTCACGGGCAACCTTGATCCTGGCATCAAGCGCCAGCACGCCGTGTTCATCAACAAGGAGGGGGTTGATATCGAGTTCCTGAATTTCCGGGATATCAATAATCAACTGCGAGATATGGATTAGAGATTCACACAGGGCATCCATATCCACGGCTGGTTTGTCACGATAGCCGGCAAGAAGTTTTGATATCCGGGTATGTGATATCAGATCCCTTGCCAGCACCATGTTGAGAGGCGGCAGGGCGATGCTGCGATCACCAATCACCTCAACGGCTGTGCCGCCATGCCCGAACATGATGACAGGTCCGAATACAGGATCCGGAGACACGCCAATGATGACTTCATGGGCACCCGGGCGGGAGGCCATCTGCTGGACGGTGAAGCCCTGAATGGTTGCATCGGGGCGCAATTTGCCGACCTTCTTGAGTATCTCTTGTGCTGCGGACCTGACCTCGTTTGAGTTGTTCAAAAAGAGCCGAACGCCGCCGGCATCAGATTTATGACTGATGTCATCCGATAGAATTTTGAGTGCGACGGGAAACCCCATTTCAACGGCTTTCTCAGCAGCTTCTTCTGCGGTTTTTGCGACATGCGTCTCGACCGTTTTGATTCCATAAGCTGAAAGAACGGCTTTTGATTCCGGTTCATTCAGCAGGTTACGGCCATTCGCAAGCCGTGCATTGACGATGGCTCGGGCTTCATCATGTTCGTAGGAAACGATACTGGGCGCAGAAAGCGGTGTTTCCATCAGCAATTGCTGGTTGCGCCGATATTCGACGACGTCGAGAAAACCGCGTATGGCATCATTCGGCGTGTCATAAGAGGGGATGCCTGCTTCCCGCAATTTTCTGCGGGCAGGTCCGACGGCCTTGCCGCCGGCCCAACTGGCCAGGACATTCTTTTTACTGTTCCCGGCAACGGAAATGATTGCGTCCGCCGCTTCGACACTGGAGGCAATTGCGGTCGGGGCATGCATGACCAGCAGGGCATCAGCGGAAGGATCGTCGAGGAGGGCCTGCGCTGCGGCTGTGTAGCGCTCACCGGGCGCGTCACCAATGATATCGACCGGATTTGCGCGCGACCATGTATCGGGCAAGGCAGCGTCCAGTTTGGCGATCGTTTCCGCTGACAGTTCGGGGATCTCTATATTGTGCTGCCCCAGCAAATCGGCAGCCATGACCCCCAGCCCGCCGCCGTTCGTCATCATCATCAACCGTTCGCCGGTCTGGCGTTTGGCGCGGGTCAGCGTTTCAACAGCTGAAAAAAGTTCGCCGATATTCTCGACGCGAAGCATACCGGCGCGGCGGAAGGCAGCATCATAAACCTGATCTGCGCCGGCAAGTGCCCCGGTGTGTGAAGCGGCTGCCTTAGCCCCAGCACCGTCCCGGCCTGATTTTATGACGATCACAGGCTTGTTCCGGGCTGCGGACCGGCAGGCGGACATGAATTTGCGGCCGTTGGTAATCGCTTCGATGTATAGAAGAATGGCTCGGGTGGAAGAGTCATTGGCGAGATAATCAATGACATCGCCGAAGTCGACGTCCGTGCATTCGCCCATGGATATGAAATGCGAGAATCCGGCACCATTTTCTGCAGCCCAATCCAGAATGACCGTGCACAGGGCCCCTGACTGGGAGACCATGGCAATTTTGCCGTCAGACGCCGGTAGGTGCGCGAAGCTGGCATTCAGCTTTATGCCGGGTACCAGCAATCCAAGGCAGTTCGGCCCGAGAATCCGGAATAGATGCTTGTTCGTCGCTTCCAGCATCGCCTGTTTGACGGTGCGGCCATCCGGTGTTTTAGCTTTATCCAATCCCGCGGTCAGCACGATGGCAGCACGGGTTCCTATGCCGACCAGTTGTTCGATTAATGCCGGGATGGCGGCGGCAGGAGTGCAGATGATGGCCAGATCCGGTGCCATCGGCAGTTGCTTAATGTCAGGGTAGGCGAGCACACCCGCCACTGCGCTGTGTTTCGGATTGACGGGCATGATCGGCCCTTCGAAACCGCCTTCCAGCAGATTATGCATCAATACGGAACCGACAGCGCCGGGTCGGTTCGTCGCCCCGATCACGGCAATCGACGTGGGGCGGAACAGTTTTTCAAGGTTGCGGGTTGTCATTATTCAATCCATGTGCCGCTTACGTGGGCGGGCCAAATCCTACAGGGACTGAGCTATATATCATGTTGCAATGCAAAATAAATGCTGCATTGCAATAAAATCTTTATATTGAGCTTACCAGTCTGTGCACAGCGCCTGTTCCTGGCGGTAGCGCTCAGGGGTATCAAGCTGCGCATTGTTCCTATCCAGTTCTCGGTTCATTTCAAGAAACAGTGGTCTGACGACAGCACCCAGACGTCTACGCAGATAGCTCGCGGCACTTTCCGGGCTCGATGCGCGAACTGGCCCCATTTCAATCGCGGCTCGTTGCAATCTATGTTGGAGGCGGGGGTAAAACCGGTTGAGTGCTTCGCGGAAGACGGCAACATGGGTCATTTCATGGTCATTGATAGATCGATGCGCACAGCTGCCGGGGCGAAACTTTCGAGCGATATAGACCCGCAATTCGTCATAACCGAGATCGGCTTCAATGTCGGTCAGGCGTGCACAATATGCACTGTTGGAAACTGGAACCGCTTCAATACTTAACCGCATTTGGTACTTAAGCTCGGTCAACGTCAGCCCGACGGGTGTCCATGCCGAACCAAAAGCGTTCGAACGCCCGCTCTGACGTTGCATCAGGCGAAGATTGTCCCGGCTACGTTCGTTATTCAGAACGACTTTGCCGTCATTCCTGTTAACCGTGACATTAACGTTTCGCTGATCGGGAAACGCACAGCTTGCCGCCCAGGCTGACTGGGGCATCAGAGGGATGATGGCGACAGCTGCAATCAGGAAATTTCGTAGGGCGCCCAAGCGTTTCATGCCTGGATTATAAATCAATTCCGCAGGAGGGCGAGAGAAGCTGCAGGGTCATTCATAATCTATGACGATCAGAATGTGGTCGACATGCTCGTCGGTCATGCCCAGCGGCAGGTTCAATGAATGAAACGCGACAAACTCGCGTCCGGTTATGAAAGAACTGGTTCGATAAATTCTGTTAGGTTTGCGTGAATTGACGACTGCCTGGTAGTTGTTCAATTGCGGTCCTTCGGGATGGTCTTTGTAAAGATCCAAATGCGTGCGGCCGGTCCCTTCGAACCCGGCCTTTTGGGTCAGCATCGTGCCCCAGTAGCGGTTGAGAAAATCAGCTCCTTCGTGAATCACATCCTTAACGATAAGACACGAAGCAATATTCCAGATATCCAGGAGATCAATATCCTTCCAGGATGGATACGCGCGCGTCCCCCGTTTCTTCAGCCAGTAGTCATATAGGATGCGCGCGTTCGGTTGATCGGGAGGGTGATCCTGATCAACATCATAAAATCTGTAGATTTTGTTCTTCGGCCTGATATTTACCAAATGCTGCTGTTGCCCCCGTGGACATGCGCAAAAACGTTATGAAGTTCTATTATAATGATCTAGGCACGATAAATCTTAAAGCACGGAGTTTTTGGCCGGTAGGGACGGAGAACTCGAGAGAAACACACAGAGTCGTGGCCACAAATAGAAAAAGGGGTCAGCTGATGGACAGCTAACCCCTTTTCGTATTGGCTCCGGCTGCAGGGCTCGAACCTGCGACAACCTGATTAACAGTCAGGTGCTCTACCAACTGAGCTAAGCCGGATCAGAGCTGGAGGCGCGGACCGGAATCGAACCGGTGTTCACGGCTTTGCAGGCCGCTGCGTAGCCACTCCGCCACCGCGCCGTTCCGGGTTGACCTCCCTTCGCCTTCAGGATGCCTCACTCAAGTAGACACCCGTTCGGCGACGACGCGGGAAATTAGACGTAACACTGCCGGGGGTCAAGCAATCCATGTGCAGTTTTTTGGCAATTTTTTTTCGTGCGCAGGAAATGCCGCACTGAGTTGTTTTCCGGCCCATGTGGACCTATAAATCGGGGTGACGAGAATTCGGATCAGCACTACCGTGATCCAGGTTTCCTGAGTTTGTCAAAGGATGTCCGCATGAATGATGCGCAATATGCAAAGGCTCGCCGGAATATGGTCGACAGCCAGATTCTTCCGAACCGGGTGACCGATGAAGCCGTGATCGATGCAATGGGGAGGCTGCCCCGTGAGCATTTTCTTCCGGCATCCCGGAAGAATCTCGCCTATTCAGATGAGTCCGTCCTGATTGAAGAAGGGCGCTATCTGATGCAACCGATGATTCTGGCGCGTTTGCTGGACATCGCCGAGATTCGTAAGAGCGATGTGGCTCTGGCGATCGGCTGTGCCAGCGGGTATGGCATTGCCGTTCTGGCCAGCATGGTCGACACCGTCATTGCTGTCGAGAGCGATGCTTCAATGCGGAACAAGGCTGAACGTAATCTTGCTGAACTTGGGATTGACAATGTTGCCGTTGTCGAAGGAGGGCTTTCGGAAGGGTATCCTAAAGATGCGCCTTTTAATGTTGTTTTCATCGACGGCGCCGTTCCCGAGGTGCCGGAAAATATCGCCCGTCAGTTGAACGAGGGGGGGCGGCTTGTCTGTGTCGAAATGCCGCCAGGCAAACCAGTCGGGCGTGGCGTGCTTGTAACACGATATGGAGATGCAATTTCCAAGCGGGAAGTATTTGATGCCGTAGAATCGCTGCTCCCCGGATTTGAGAAGGAGGAGGCATTTTCCTTCTGATTTTAGCCAAAGCTATGGAATCACGGGAAAAATTCGAAACCAGCGATTCGCACTTATTTTTTAGACAGGCCTATGCTGAAGCTGAGTAAACCTCTGAATTTGCTGAGTTATTTGTATAACTTGACCTGACTGCAAGCTTCTGACTCCCTTATGGTTCAAGAAGTCTTAATAGCTGTCAGTGTTTAGCTTTTGTGTTTGCTGGGAATAAAGCTGCTGACGTGTTACCTAATCTGGGCTGTATAGGTTTGAAACGCTATGAATAGAACCGCGATCTTCGCATCCACACTAGCCGTTGTTGCCTGGGTTGGTTTTCAGCCCGTTAGTCTGTCGGCGCAGACAATTGAAGATGCGTTGGCGAAGGCTTACCTGAACAACCCGACGCTGCTCTCGGCGCGGGCCGGATTGCGGAGCACCGATGAAAGTGTGCCGCAGGCCCTTTCGAACTGGCGGCCGAGCGTTGAAGTTACCACATCCGCCGGTGCAGAAGTCGTAGAGAGCAGTACCTCAACCGGAACGGACCGGAATCAGAGCCGCCGTCCGAAGGATATTGGCATTTCACTGACGCAGCCGCTGTTTCGCGGGGGCAGGACCTTGGCATCAACCAGTGGTGCGGAAAATGATATTCGTGCCGCAAGAGCCCGGCTTCTTGAAACAGAACAGAATATTCTTTTGCAGGCAGCCACGGCCTATTTGAATGTTTATCGCGATCAGGCGGTTTTGCGTCTGAACCAGAACAACGAAGAAGTCCTGCAACGCCAGTTGGAAGCAACGCGCGACCGGTTTGAAGTGGGGGAGATCACCCGTACGGACGTTCACCAGGCTGAAGCCCGTTTGGCCCGGTCCAAGGCCGACCGTATCCAGTCCGCAGGTGATCTGGAGACCTCCCGTGCAAATTATCTGAATATTGTTGGTGAACCGTCGCCTGAGACACTGACGCTGCCGCAACGTGTCAGTGATTTGCCTGCAAGCGCCGAAGAGGCGGTGCGGATATCTGTCGTCAACAATCCAGGTGTGATTGCTGCCGAATTTGACCGCCGTTCATCAATGGATAATGTCGACGAAGTCTGGGGAGAACTGTTACCGGAACTGGAATTGACTGCCAGCAGCACGCGGGAATGGCAAACCACGACGGAAAACAGCCTGCGGACCAGTCATGAAATGACATTGAACCTGACAATCCCGATTTATCAGCAAGGCAGTGTTTATTCCCGCCTGCGTCAAGCACGTCAGGATGCGGCGGAGAGCACTCTGGTGATCGACACCGAACGCCGCGATGCGGCGGAGGCCGGGACGCAGGCTTACGAAAGCCTTGTGACGGCGCGTGCACAGGTTGATGCCTTCCAGACCCAGATAGAAGCGAGTATCGTTGCTCTGGAAGGTGTACAGCGTGAAGCCGCTGTCGGTTCGCGCACAGTTCTGGATATCCTCGATGCCGAGCAGGAATTGCTGGATTCACGTGTTTCCCACGTCCGCTCTGAGCGCGATGAGCTTGTCGCTGCATATGAACTGATGTCCGCTCTCGGTCGATTGACGGCGAAAGACCTTGGTTTGTCCGTCGATCTCTATGATCCGCGTGAACACTACAACGAAGTAAGAGACAAGTGGTTCGGTGGAACCAGCTCTGGTGGTGTGAAATAACCAATGAAGCTTGGGACATACGTTCCCGAAGTTTTCATTACGATTACGGTTTGTTAACCGTCTTTAGGCCATGTTCTTTAGATTGTTAACGCAAACGGGGGGCTAGACCCGCTCATGAGCGAAGAAGCCAATGCAGCCGGAGAAGACGGCGCCGAACCTTCGATGGAGGATATCCTCGCCTCGATCCGCCGCATCCTTGCGGAGGAAGAGGAGGAAGAAGGCGGTGAGCAGGCAGCAGCTGCGCCTGAACCTGCACCGGTGCCCGAGCCAGAGCCGGAACCCGAACCTGAGCCCATGCCGGAACCTGAGCCGGAACCCGAACCTGAACCAGTAGCTGAGCCGGAACCAGAGCCGGAGCCGGAGCCGGAACCTGTCATGGCACCGCCACCGCCGCCACCGCCGCCCCCTCCACCTCCGCCGCCGATGCCATCGGAAATGGAGGAAATACTTGAGCTCACACCGGATATGGTGGCCATGCCTGAACTGGTGTCGTCTCCGACTTTCCAGTCCGGTGCCGACATGCTGTCTGAACTTGCAAAAGCGATCCTGGATCAGCGAGATCTGTCGGTCGGGGGTAGCCGTGATATCACGCTCGAAACCATGGTTCGCGAAATGCTCAAGCCGATCCTGCGGGAATGGCTGGACCGTAACTTGCCGTACCTGATCGAACGCTTGGTCAAAAAAGAGATCGACAAGATGATCAACCGGGCAGAGCGGCTCGACAGCTAAAGCTATCGAATTTAACTGTAATCATTGATCCTGTCGGTCGGCAGCGGTAAAACCTTGCGCTTCAAGCAATGGTGACGACGGGAGGACTCCGGCTATGCTGGAAAAAACCTATCGATCAGACGAGATCGAGCGGAAAAGATATCAGGAATGGGAACAGGATGGTGACTTCGCCAGTGGCGGGGCGCGTGATAATGCCGACCCGTTCACGATTGTGATTCCGCCGCCGAACGTCACCGGCAGCCTGCATATGGGCCATGCCCTCAACAATACCCTACAGGATATTCTGATCCGCTACCGCCGCATGCAGGGACGCGATGCGCTGTGGCAGCCTGGGACCGACCATGCCGGGATTGCCACGCAGATGGTTGTCGAACGGCAGATGGCCGAAGAAGGCAAGAGCCGTCACGATCTGGGCCGCGACAAGTTCATCGAGCGTGTGTGGCAATGGAAGGCTGAATCAGGCGGTACGATCACGTCACAACTGCGTCGTCTGGGTGCGTCATGCGATTGGGAACGTGAACGTTTCACCATGGACGAGGGACTTTCCAAAGCTGTAACCAAGGTGTTCGTCCAGCTTTACAAGGAAGGCCTGATCTATCGCGACAAGCGCCTGGTGAACTGGGACCCGAAACTGCACACCGCGATTTCCGACCTTGAAGTCGAGCAACGCGAGACCGTCGGCAATATGTGGTACTTCAAGTATCCGATCGAGGGGCAGGATGGTGAGTTCGTGACCATTGGCACGACACGCCCGGAGACGATGCTGGGGGATACCGGGATTGCCGTACACCCGGAAGATGAACGTTACAAAGACCTTGTCGGCAAGAACTGCATTCTGCCGATCGTCGGTCGCAAGCTGCCGATCGTGGCTGATGATTATGCTGATCCCGAGAAGGGGTCCGGCGCGGTCAAGATGACGCCTGCGCATGATTTCAACGATTTTGAGGTCGGTAAGCGACACCACCTCAAGATGGTGAACGTCATGGATGAAAATGCCCATCTGAACGAAAACGTGCCGGAAGCCTATCAGGGACTGGACCGCTTTGAGGCACGTGACAAGGTCGTCGCCGAAATGGAGCAACTGGGGCTTCTGGTGAAGATCGAAGACAATCCGATGACGATCCCTTATGGCGATCGTTCGGGTGTGGTGATTGAGCCGTGGCTGATGGATCAATGGTTCGTCGATGCCAAGACCCTGGCCGGGCCGGCAATTACCGCTGTTGAGCAGGGTAAGACCAAATTCGTGCCGCAGAATTGGGAAAACACGTATTTCGAATGGATGCGTAATATCCAGCCATGGTGTATTTCCCGTCAGATTTGGTGGGGGCATCAGATTCCGGCCTGGTTTGGTCCTGACGGTGAGGTTTTCGTCGAGGAAACCGAAGAAGCAGCCAAAGCTGCCGCCCTTGAAGCCGCCGGCGAGGAAATTGAGCTGACCCGGGATCCGGATGTACTGGATACGTGGTTCTCGTCCGCGCTGTGGCCGTTTTCGACCCTCGGTTGGCCGGAAGAAACGCCGGAACTTGAGCGGTATTACCCGACAGATGTGCTGATCACCGGTTTTGATATCATCTTTTTCTGGGTTGCCCGAATGATGATGATGGGCTTGCACTTCATGGACGAGGTGCCGTTCCACACCGTTTATATCCATGCACTGGTACGCGACGAGCACGGTCAGAAGATGTCCAAATCCAAGGGGAACGTGATCGATCCTTTGGAGCTGATTGAAAAGTACGGTGCCGATGCCCTGCGCTTCACGCTGACGGCCTTTGCAGCGCAGGGGCGTGACGTGAAGCTCTCCGAGAGCCGTGTTGAAGGCTACCGGAATTTCTGCACCAAGATCTGGAATGCCGCACGGTTCTGCGAAATGAACGAGTGCAGACCGGTCGATACCTTTGATCCGTCACAGGTTACGGAACCGCTGAACAAGTGGATCGTCGGCAAGGTTGTCGAATGTGAGCAAAAGACCCGGGAAGCAACCGAGGCTTATCGCTTCAACGACATCGCCAATTCGATCTATCAGTTCACCTGGGGGACCTATTGCGACTGGTATCTGGAACTGGTGAAACCCGTCCTGCAGGGTGAGGATGAGGCTGCGAAGGCTGAAACCCGCGCAACGGCAGCCTGGGCACTGGATCAGGTTCTCAAACTGTCACACCCGGTCATACCGTTTATTACCGAAGACCTTTGGCAGTCGATTACACCGGACAGGACACAGCGTCTGATCGAAACTGAATGGCCGGTCTACGATTCCGCACTCATCAATGATGAGATCAATGCGGAAATTGACTGGGTTGTCCGGCTGATCACGCAAATCCGCCAGGTCCGCTCGGAAATGAATGTGCCGCCATCGGCGAAGGTGCCGATGTTTCTCAAGGATCCGTCGGCCCAATCAGCCGGCTTCCTTGAAACGCACCGGGGGCTGGTTATGCGTCTTGCGCGTCTGGAAAGTGCGGAAGTGCTGGATGGTGAGGTGCCGAAGGGGGCGGTTCAGGATGTGCTCGACGAGGCGACAATCATCCTGCCGATTGCCGAAGTGATTGACCTGGATGCGGAGCGTGCCCGGCTGGAGCGTGAAATCGCCAAGCAGGACAAGGAAATTCAGCGCTTCGAAGGCAAGCTTGGCAACGAGAAATTTATTGCCAATGCCCCGGAAACAGTTATCGAAACAGAACGTGAGCGATTGGCTGAAGCCAAGCAGGTGCGCGAAAAACTCGAAGAAGCGCATAATCGGCTATCCGCCGTCGGCTGAAACTGGCAAAATTGAGTTGTTTTAGTCAATTGAGGATTGGTTATGGAAAAAGAAATGCAGGAAATTGCCGATCAGGTAATTGATATCATTACTGTTTATGGCCTTGAAGTGGTCGGCGCTCTGGCGATTCTGATCATCGGCTGGATGGCCGCTGGCTGGGTTAGGGGGGTGGTCGATCGGGCACTGGGCCGTGTGCCGAACATGGACACGACATTGCGTCCGTTCCTGTCCAATATTGTCCGTTGGACGATCCTCGCATTTGTCATTGTTGCCGTTCTGAATCAGTTCGGTGTTGAGACAACCAGCATTATTGCTGTTCTTGGTGCTGCCGGTCTTGCGATTGGCCTGGCCCTGCAGGGGACACTGTCGAACGTTGCTGCTGGTGTCATGCTGCTGATCCTGCGCCCGTTTCGTGTTGGAGATTTCATCTCCGCAGGGTCACTTTCCGGGACGGTGGTCGAGATCGGTTTGTTTACATGCGAACTGAAAACCGGCGACGGTATCTATGTCATGTCACCGAATTCACAAATCTGGAACCAGGTGATCACCAACTTCGGACGTAACCCGACACGTCGTATCGATATTCTCATTGGCATTGCCTATGACGATAACATCGACGACGCCCAGAACGCGCTGCAGAGCCTGATGGAAGGGCATGAGAAGGTGCTCGATGATCCGAAACCGATGACGATGGTGATGGAATTGGGTGACAGCTCGGTCAATATCAACATGCGGTGCTGGGTCAAAACTGGGGATTACTGGGATGCCCTTTGGGCACTCAGAAAAGGTGCGAAGCTGGCTGTTGAAGAGGCGGGTTGCTCGATCCCGTTCCCGCAACGCGATGTGCATCTTTTCAGTGAAGCCAACGACTGAATCTGAGCGTTCAAAAGTTACCAAATATCGGCCCGGCAGTTATGCCGGGCCTTTTCGTTTATATGCATATCTCTGTTCTGCTAACCCTTTGGTAAGCAGAAAATGATATGATTGTCAGATGGATAAACCTGCGGCCACGCCGACACTTTCATCGACTTCGACGGCTGAGGACCGTGCCGATTATATCGTCGCGCGTCTGGAACAGTTTATTCGTGAGGGGCGAAAAGACGAGCAGGGGATGTCTTTCGACAAGTGGAAGCAGATGGCCCGTTCGGAAATTGCCATTGCCGTCGCTGAAGCTGAAATGTCGCAACAGCATGATGAGCTTCATTCCAAGCGGGTTCTTTTTGTTGCTGCCGCATCGATGATTACCATCGGCTTCTGGGGCACGGTTGCCAGCATGGACAAGCTGGACTACCTGATCGGCGCCGTGATCTGTGGGCTTGCCGGTATTCTGCTTATTCTCGCTGTTGGCGATTGGCGAATTCGCAGTTGGTCTGAACGGCGTGAGGCGAAAAAACGCCGGGAGATTCTGGGTCGAATTGAAAGTCTCAACCGCCGTATCAAACGTCTTGAAAAAGAACTCGAAGCGGAGGCCGAGGACTACGAAAAGCTGCTCAAGAAAGCCCGTAAAAGCAGAGGTGCGCTGAGTTTCAGCGAACGGGACTAAACAAGCTTATCCAGTGCCGCCACAAGCCGATTGGCTTCTTCGAGTGTGTTGTAGTGTGCCATCGAGCACCTGACGACACCGTCTTCAGCATCGATACCGACGGCTTCTATCAAACGGCGGGCATAGAAATCACCATGCCGTATTCCAACCTGATCCACCGCCGCCCCAAGAGCGATTTCTTGCGATGTTTTGCCTTCCGCAACAAAAGAAAATGTCGGCGCACGATCATTGATACCATCGCTCATGCGTCCGATCAGCCGGACGTTGTCTCTCGACTTGACCCAGTCGATGAAGATTTTCGCCAGATCTACTTCGTGTTTGGCAAAAAGTTCATAGACCGCATGGGTTCTTGAAAACAGATCATTCGGTAGATCATCCAGATGCTTGTCGGCGACGGCGTTGATGTAGTCTGAAATGCCGCTCAGCGATGCAATGATTTCATGTTGCGGGCCGGCCGGGTTCATTTTGTAAGATGTCGACGTTTCCGGGATAAAATAATGATGTCGGCTTTTGGCTTCCAGTAGCAAATCCTTCTTGCCGTACATCAAACCGATGTGCGGCCCGTATGTTTTGTAGAGACTGAACGCATAGAAATCCACGTCCCAGTCCTTGACGTCGACAAAGCGGTGAGGGGCATAAGCGACGCCATCGGCGCACACAAGTGCACCGGCTTCGTGGGCGCGTTTCGTAATGGTTTTAACGTCGTTGATGTCACCGGTGATATTGGAAACATGCGGAATGGCAACCAGCCGGGTTTTGTCACTTAACAACTGATCCAAAAGATCGATTTCGAGCTGTGCCGTATCCGGATTGACCGGCCACTCAACGATGCGGATGCCGGTTTCAGCCAGCCGCCGCCAGGGGCCAGAGTTCGCTTCGTGGTTCAGGTTGGTGACGATGACTTCGTCGCCTTCTTTCCATAGTGGGCGAAGGGACCTCGACAAGACATCGATGTTGGCGGAGGTAGACGGGCCGATCACGACTTCATCGACATCTGCGCCGATCATCTCGGCCATGTTTCGGTGCCCTTCATCCATACGCGTCTGGGCAAGCGTCCCGGCAGGGAAAGGCCCACCGGGCTGGACCTGGCATTCGGTCATGTAATCGGTAAGCCGTTTGATGACGCTCTTGGGTACGAAGCTGCCGCCGGCGTTTTCGAAAAACGCCCAGTCCCAGCATTGTGATGGGAATTGGCTTCGGCAGAAGCTTACGTCGAGGGTCGGTGTTTCTTTGCTGAGTCCAAACAAGGCTCTCTCCCAGGCATTTTATTATCTCTGGGCGATTATCAACCTCATGGGCGGTGTGGCAATGCTGCTCACACGAAAATCATCAATAAAGCGGACGCACTTGCTGTCCAGAGAGAGATGAATGTCAGCACCATCCCGGTAACGCGCGACTTCATGCCGATAGGGGTAAACAGGAAACAATAAGCATGAAGACCGCGGCCGATCAGTAGAAAAAGTCCGCAGATATGAAGCAGCAGGTGTGGTGTCCCTGTCAGTTCTGCCACGCCGATAGCAAGCAGAGTCAACGGTGCGTATTCGGCAAAATTGGCATGCCCGCGGATGATCCGGGCAAAGTCTTTCTGGCGCCCGTCACCAATCGAAATCTGACGTTTTCGCCGGTTTGCGATGATGGTGAAGGCCATAAAGGAATACAGTGCGACGGCCGCGGCGAGATAAATGGGGGTGACGGAGAGCATATGAAATCTCCTCATAAATCAGTGATTATATAAATAATAGTGACTATCTTTTTTGATATGCAAGTGTTATGTTCAAATCATGAGTAAAACTCTCGACCCGAAGTGTCCTGTTGCCCGTACGCTCGATATCATTGGCGAGCGCTGGACCATTCTGATCCTGCGCGATCTGTTTCTTTTTGGACCCCGCCGTTTCCAGGATTTGCAGAATTCATTGTCTGGTGTTGCGCCGAACACAATTTCAGCACGCATAAAGACGCTGATGGATGCCGGTGTTATCGAACGCGAGCTTTATTCCGAGCATCCGCCGCGAGCGGTTTATTCGCTGACGCAGCGGGGACTGGATCTCAAACCGGCTTTGCTGGCGCTTCGTGACTGGGGTGAGAGATATACCGATGGGCCGCCGGCCCCAAGGGTGATTGAGGGTCATCAGAATTAAAGCCCCGTTTCCATCGGAAAGATTGCAAATTAACGACGACCAGTATCCTGGGAGGATATGAAATGCCCGAATATCGTTCACGCACTACAACGCATGGCAAAAACATGGCCGGTGCGCGCGGCCTTTGGCGTGCCACGGGGATGACAGACGATGATTTCGGCAAGCCGATCATCGCTATTGCCAACTCCTTTACACAATTCGTGCCGGGTCATGTGCACCTCAAGGACCTTGGGCAGCTTGTTGCAAGCGAGATCGAAGCCGCCGGTGGCGTTGCCAAGGAATTCAACACCATCGCCGTTGATGACGGGATCGCCATGGGACATGGCGGCATGTTGTATTCGCTGCCGTCACGGGAGCTGATCGCTGATGCCGTCGAATACATGTGCAATGCTCACTGCGCCGATGCCGTGGTCTGTATCTCCAACTGTGACAAGATCACGCCGGGCATGCTGATGGCCGCCATGCGGCTGAACATTCCCGCGATCTTCGTGTCCGGTGGGCCGATGGAAGCCGGAAAAATGGATGTTGACGGCAAGGAACAGAAAGCCGACCTGATCGATGCCATGATCCACGCGGCAGCGCCGGAAACCTCGGACGAGGATGCGCTCAAATATGAACGTTCTGCCTGTCCGACCTGCGGGTCCTGTTCGGGGATGTTCACGGCCAATTCGATGAACTGTCTGGCTGAGGCGATCGGCCTTGCACTGCCGGGGAACGGAAGTGTCCTGGCAACACATGCGGACCGCAAGGAACTGTTTCTGCAAGCGGGCCGTACCATTGTCGAGATCACAAAGCGTTATTATGAACAGGATGACGAGCGCGTTCTGCCGCGCAATATCGCCAACCGGCACGGCTTCGAAAACGCCATGACGGTCGACATCGCCATGGGCGGCTCGACCAATACGATCCTGCACCTGATGGCCATGGCCCAGGAAGGCGAAGTCGATTTCGGTATCCATGATATCGATGGGCTGTCACGAAAGGTACCGCACCTGTCCAAACTGTCGCCATCGACGAACCTTTATCACATGGAAGATTTCCACCGCGCCGGGGGCATCCTCGGCATCATGGGCGAGCTTGACCGGGCAGGGCTTCTGCATCGCGACAGCGCTACCGTGCACATGCCGACGATCGGTGAAGCCATCGAGAAGTTCGACATCATGCGCAACCCGGATGACGATATCCGCAAGTTCTATCTCGCCGCTCCGGGGAATGTGCGCACGGTTGAAGCCTTCAGCCAGTCGAAGCGATACAACTCGCTCGACACCGATCGTGAAAACGGCTGTATCCGGGATATCGACCACGCGTACTCGAAAGACGGCGGGCTCGGTATTCTTTACGGCAACATCGCCGCCGAGGGGTGTGTCGTGAAGTCGGCAGGTGTTCCCAAGGAATGTCTGACCTTCAAAGGGCCGGCGAAAATCTGTCATAGCCAGGATGAAGCGGTCGCCAAGATTCTTGGAGGCGAGATCGAAAAGGGGGATGTGGTTGTCGTGGTCTATGAAGGACCGAAGGGCGGGCCGGGCATGCAGGAAATGCTGTACCCGACCAGCTACATCAAATCCATGGGGCTTGGTAAGGATTGTGCCCTGATCACGGACGGCCGGTTTTCCGGCGGATCCTCGGGCCTTTCCGTCGGTCACGTCAGCCCGGAAGCCGCCGAGGGGGGGGCTATCGGCCTGATCGAAGAAGGCGATATCGTCGAATTCGATATTCCGTCACGCAAGGTTAATGTTCTGGTCGACGACGCTGAAATGCAACGGCGCCGTGATGCCATGAACGCCAAAGGCCCGGAAGGCTGGAAACCGAAACGTAACCGTGTCGTGACGCAGGCATTGAAGGCTTATGGCCTGCTGGCAACGTCAGCGTCGCGAGGCGCGGTTCGTGACATCTCGCAGATTGAACGGTTGAAACAAGCGGCGGAGTAAAACCATGATAGAGGCAATTCCTTTAAAGAACGAAGCATTCGGTGCCGTTATTAACGGAGTGTCCACGGACCGTCCATTGAGCGCGGGTGACATTGAACGCCTGAAGGACCTGCTTGCCGAACATACGGCGATCATCATCAATGATCTGGACGAAGACCCGGAATGGCTGCTGTCACTGGGGCAAGGCTTCGGCCCGCTCCAGCCGCATATCCTTGACCAGTATCACCATCCGGTCTCGTCCGAGATGTCGATCATCACCGCCAATATGGATAACGAGGAAAGCCGCACCACCAAAAAACCGGCCGGTGCTTATTGGCATTCAGATTTGTCCTATACCTCTACGCCATCAGACGGCATATTTCTGTATGCATCCCATGTACCGACCGATGGTGGCGATACGATGGTTGCAAATACCCAACTGGCCTATGATGCGCTGCCTGACAGCTTGAAAAAGAGCATAGACGGTCTTACAGCGATTCATCGTTACGGTTATCGCGGCGGTGCGGCGATCACCAGCCTCACCGAAGAGCAACGCAAGAGAACGCCGGATGTCGAGCATCCGGTGGTGCGGTCACATCCAAGGACCGGCAGGAAAATTCTGTTCGTCAATCCGGGTTTCACCGTATGCATCAAGGGCATGGATGCTGATGAAAGCGATGCCCTGTTGGAAAAGCTGTTCGGGTACCAACTCAGGTCCGAATTTCGCTATACCCATAAATGGACGAAGCGTCAGCTCGTGGTTCTGGACAACCGGGCATCAATGCACTGTGCCGTTGCAGGCTACAAGGAACCGATGCGCAAGTTACGCATGATCATCGGCTGTACGGATGCAAGTATAATGGCGGCGTAAACTAAACCCGGTTACGTTTGGCCGTGAGCCAATCGAGCCGGCGTTCGAGATCTTCGACTTCCCGATCCAGCCATTCGACCAGATGGACCGAGTCGTCAGCATGATGTGCGCGCAAATCTTCTAGCCTTGCCAATTCGTTCTCGACTGAGTCAGAGAGCAGATCGATTTGCAAAAGGCGCTCATCCGCTTCCAGCAAATCCATGAAGCGGAACTTGAGAGCGATTACCAGTTTGTTGAGGTCGTTTTCTGCCGACTTGATACGAGCCTTCAGGAGCATTTTCAGCTCTTCCATGCCGTCATTGGTAATTTCGAGAACAGCCTGATCCTTCTCGCCGGTAATCGGCGTGACCAGCCCTTCGTGCTTCAGAAGCTCAATGGAGGTTCCCAGCACGTCCAGGGATGGCCCCATGACGTGAGTCACGAAGTGACGCACACCCGCCGCAAGCTCGGCATAAGCCATCGGCCCGTCAGCAAGCATGCCGAGTGCACAAAGGCGCGTCGCTTCTTTCGGGGTCAGGGTGTTATCGGCGTACATAATTCACTCCGTCCATGTATTGATATATAATCCTCAATACGCCAGAAGTCCATGTGTGGTTCAGTCCGCCGGTAAACTCAGGAGTCGCGGAGACCTTGTTCCGAGACCAGTTTTTCCGCTTCATTCAGCGATTTTTCGGCGATATCGAATATTTCATCGATCTCTTCGTCCGTTGTGACGAGCGGTGGGCAGAAGGCGAGGTTGTCGCCGATGGCTCGGACGATCAGGCCGTTTTCCAGACAACGATTCTCGACCATTGCCCCGACCTTGACGGAGGCTTCGAAGGGGGTCTTTTCGGCTTTATCCTTCATCAGCTCCAGTGCACCCATCAGACCACAGGACCGGGCATTCCCGACCAGGGGGTGTTCACCCAGCTTTGCCATGCGGTCTGCGAAATGCCCCATGACATTCCGTACATGCCCGACAATATCGCGCTCTTCGTAGATTTTCAGGGTTTCCAATGCCACGGCAGCGGCAACCGGATGCCCGCCATACGTTGACCCATGACCGAAGATACCGAGTTTTTCGCTCTGTCCTACCATGGCCTGATAAACCTTGTCGGATATCATCAATGCCGAAATCGGCAGGTAAGCGGAAGACAACTGCTTCGCGCAGGACAGGAAATCTGGGTCGAGATCAAAGGTTTCCGAACCCCACATGTTGCCGGTCCGTCCAAAGCCGTTGATAACTTCGTCGGCAACCAGCAGGACGTCATATTTCTTGAGGACCTTCTGGATTTTCTCGTAATAGGTTTTGGGCGGGATGATCACACCACCGGCTCCCATGACCGGTTCGCAGAACATTGCGGCGACGGTATCCGGTCCTTCATCAAGAATCAGCTTTTCAAGATCTTCTGCGCAACGGGTGGCGAATTGTTCTTCGCTCTCGCCATCTTGCCCTTCCCGGTAATAGTGCGGGCAGGTGGTGTGCAGGATGCGGTCAATCGGCAGATCGAAATCACCATGGAGGTGCGGCAGACCCGTGAGGCTTGCCGACGCAACCGTGACGCCGTGATAACCGCGCACGCGGGAAATAATTTTCTTCTTTTCCGGTTTGCCGATGGCATTGTGGTAATACCAGATCAGCTTGACGGCCAGATCCGTTGCTTCTGAACCGGAGTTCGCAAACAGAACCTTGGACAGTCGGCCCGGCGCAATCGACACAAGCTTTTCAGCCAGATCGACAACCACATCGGCTACGCGGTGGTTGAAACCGTGATAATAGGCCAGTTTGCCCATCGCTTCCGTTGCGGCATCGATCAGGCGCTGTTCGCCAAACCCGAGACTGACGCACCAGAGACCGGACAGACCTTCGATATAGCTTTTTCCGCTGTCATCAAAAACACGGATACCGGCACCACGGTCGATCACCAGAGGACCTTTTTCTTCATGTGCTTTGAGGTTGGTGTAGCCGTGAACATGATAGGCGATATCTCGTGCCTGAGCGGAATTGCCGATGGCGGTCATTATTACTCCTCCGGTGGGATGGTCTTACGATTCCCGGTGACATACCAGGCGCTCATCTACCCATGATCCTTCTTGTCTGAACCTGCAAGTAAGAAAAATCAGAAATTGATCTACATCAAGGTCGATAAGGATGTATTCGGCTTCAATGATACTGCCAACGAGGTAAGCGGGAAAGGAACAGCGCCATGGCAGTCAAAGATATTCTCGTTCATTTGAGTGGAACGGAAGGCGGTAAATCCGTCGTTGATGCAGCCGTCGGTCTTGCGGAAAAACATCAAGCCCGTTTGATCGGGTTATATGCCGGTGTGCCGTATGACATGCCGACGTATGTCATCGCGCAGTTGCCGGCGGAAGTCATTGAATCGCATCAGGCCCATGTCGAAGAAAGCGCCAAAGCAACGGCTGCGATGTTTGAAAAGGTCTGCACTGCGAACGGGATTTCCCACGATTACCGCGAAGGTGACTGGCGTGATCCGGTCGACGAAGTGGTCTGCATGCATGCACGATACGCCGACATGGTGATGATTGCTCAGCCGGTTGATGATAGTGCCGTAGCTCATGCCCGTGAAGTAGCCGACCGGATCGTCCTGCATTCAGGGGCGCCGGTTATGATCATCCCGCAGAAGTCGCCGAAAAAAGATATCGGTTCCAAGGTCCTCGTCGGCTGGGATGGCGGACCGCATGCTGCACGTGCCATTCGCGATGCGCTGCCGATTTTGGAAACGGCTTCGGTGGTCAAGGTGCTGTGTGTCGATCCAAAACCGGGCAAATATGGCCTTGGAGATATGCCGGGTGCTGACCTCGCAGCTTTTCTCGCAACGCACGGCGTCAAGGCTGAAGCGGACCATCGCAGTGCCGTAGCCGGCGATGTCGGATCGACACTGCTCAATGAAGCTGCAGATTACGGAGCTGACCTGATCGTTACAGGTGGCTACGGTCATTCCCGCCTGGGTGAATTGCTTCTGGGCGGTGTGACCGACACGCTTATGGAGCAATCCTCTATCGCGGTGCTGATGTCGCACTAAGTTAATAGTTCCTGGTTGGTCTCAAAGAGCGGCGGTCCGGTTAAGTCCGGGCCGCCGTTCTGCTATCGCGACTGCGTGGATCAAGGGCGTCCTGCAGACCATCCCCGATGAAATTGAAGGCGATCACGGTGATGAAAATCAGCAGTCCCGGATAAAAGGCGAGACCGGGGGCTTCCCAGATGGTTTCCTGGGCACCCGTCAGCAGATTGCCCCAGCTCGGCAGGGGGGGCTGAATGCCGAGGCCCAGAAAACTCAATACGGATTCCAGCAAGATCACGTTCCCGACAGAAAGCGTCGTCGCGACAATAATCGGTGAAGCCAGGTTCGGCAGGATGTGCCTGAGCATGATCCTGAATGCGCCGGCGCCCTGGGCTCGGGCAGCAAGCACGAACGGCCGGGTCTTGAGGCTCAGGGTCGAAGCACGGACCAGGCGGGCTACTGTTGTCCAGCCGACCAGCGCAACAATGGCGACGATGCGATACAGGCTGACGTTGCTGGAACTGAGAATTTCATCCGAGAGACCGAGCTTATTCAGGTCAACGGCCGCCAGTACAATCAGCAAAGGCAAGACAGGCAGGGCGATAACGCCGTCGGTGACGCGCATGACAAAAGCATCGATACGGCCCCCGGCGTACCCGGCGCAAAGCCCGATTGCGGTGCCGATAAATGCTGCCACGATTGTTGCCGTCAACCCGACGAATAAGGACACCTGACCACCGTATAAAAGCCGTAACAGCAGATCGCGCCCCAACTCATCTGTGCCGAGCGGATGTGCCGCCGACGGTGGTGCGTAACGGGCAAACAGATCAACGGCTTCGGCATCGAGACCCAGCATGTATTCTATCAGCGGGGCAAGCAGGGACAGGATGACAAGTAAGCACAGAACAATAGCGCTGGCGACAGCCAGTCGATGCTTCATGAAACGGGCAAGTACGGCGAGTCCCGGTGATCCGGTCATGGTTATTGTCGGGGCGCTCATGAATCCAGTTCCTCATAACTGATGCGGGGATCCAATCCGGCATAGGCGACATCGGCCAGCAGATTTCCGATCAGTGTCAGCGCCGTCGCCATCAATAACCCGACCAGGGCAAGGTTGTAGTCGTTGCCCATGATGGCATCGAAAATCAGTTTTCCCATGCCGGGATAGGCAAACACGGTTTCCGTTATCAACGCGCCCGAGAACAGGACGCCGAGATCAAGGGCAATTACTGTGACGACAGGGATCAAGGCATTCCTGAGGGCGTGCCCCAGAACGACGCGGCTTTCGCTCAATCCCTTGGCTCTTGCTGTTCGGATATAATCCTGACGTAGCGTTTCTATCATGGACGCCCGCATGTAACGCGTATGACCGCCGACACCGGCAATGGTGAGGCTGGCAACGGGCAGTATCAGGAACTGAAGTTGTTCCCAAAAACCGGTTACACCGGCCGAGGCAGCCGTGCCGCCCGCCGGCAGCCAACCCAGCATGACGGCAAAGATCAGAATCAGCAGAATACCGAGCCAGAAAGGGGGCATGGATATGCCGGCAAAAGCGGCGAAGTTGATGCCGTAATCGGCGAGTGAGTAGGGCCGGGTGGCGGCAAAAATACCTGCAGGCAACGCAATGGCCAGGGCCAGGGCCAGGCTTGAAATCAGCAGGACGAGTGTATTTGTCAGCGCCGGCCAAATCGCCTGCCACACTGGCTGGGCATACAGTCGGGAATAGCCAAAATCGCCGGTCAGAGCTGCGCCGAGCCAATTGGTATAACGCGACCATAACGGCTGATCCAAACCGTAGATGGCACGGAGCCGCGCTGCATCGTCAGATGTTATGTCGGGATCGGCGGAGATCATCAGATCGACCGGGTCTCCGGGCATCAATCCGATCAGGCCATAGATAACGACCGACATCACGAACAGAACGGCTATGGAATGAACGAGGCGGCGGATCAGAAACGCGGACATGCTTCAGCCTATCACCCACCGCATGCGCGGGCTACCAGAGCATTTTACGATCCGAAAGTGCTCTAATTCACCGACCAGTGTTCGACCCACAGGGTGGTTGGGAACTGATGGCCGGTCGGCTGTATGCCCCCCAGCCATTTCGGCAAAATGAAGGAATTCGCACGGAAATAGAGCGGCAGGGCCGGAAGCTCAGTGGCATAAATGTGCTGTAGGCGTTGCCAAAGCACGCGGCGTTTTTCACGGTCGAGTTCCAGTTCAATCTGTTCAAGCAACGCATCCATTTCCGGATTGCTGAAGCCGGTGTAATTCTGGCCGCTCCAACTGTTGGCTTCGGTCGGTATTTCTTTGGAATGGAGGGTGGTGCGGGGCACGCTTTCAGGGGAAGAAATCCAGGCGAACATGGCCATGGCTGTAAATTTACGTTTGGTGACGGTTTCCCCGAAAAATACCCGCGCCGGCTCGTTTCGGATGCGGATATCGATACCCTGTTCTTTCCACTGGCTCTGCAGAACCTGTTCAACCAGTTCGCGTGTTCTGTTGCCGGCCGTGGTCATGATTTCAAGCCGCAGCGGTTCTCCAGTGGCATTGACCCGGATGCCGTTCGCGCCCCTGGTCCAGCCGGCGTCGTTCAGCAATGCGTCTGCCCGGGCCGGGTCATGAACGTACTTGGGTACATCGTCTGCATATATCCAATCGAGCGGATTAATCCCTGTGTTGGCGACCGGCTGCTTGCCGCCGAACAAACGTTCCGAAATTGCTTTGCGGTCGATGGCGTACATCAGTGCCTGGCGAACGCGGATATCCTGGAGAACAGGGTTATCCAGCATCAGGTCGATATGTTCATAGATCAGGCCGGGATGGAACAGGATTGAGTATTTTCGGCCATGGCGCTTTTCAAAGGCCAGCGCCTGATCAACGTTCAAGCCCAGTTCCCCTGAAATCATGTCTATCCCGCCGGACAACAGATTTGCTTCCAGTGTCGTCGTATTTTCTATCACGCGGACGGTTATTTTATCGAATGCCGGTTTCTTGCCCCACCATTTCAGATTGCGTTCGAAGATCATATGCGATCCGGTTTTTGCGTCGGTCATGATATACGGGCCCATGAACAGACCGGGGTTCATCGGGTCAGTGTCGAATGCAGTCTGTGTCTTGTAGGTTTCGGGATCGGCAAATTTCGGACGCTCGATGTGGGCGGGCAGAAGGCCCATCGTCGAGAGGTTATTGTAGTCGAACGTGCGTCTGTCGACATGCAGGGTGAAGGTCTTGTCGTCGATCCGGTCAATTGAAAGGATACGCCGGTAACCTTCGGTCGATGACACGCCGGT
Organism: Rhodospirillales bacterium; assembly: GCA_965227245.1. Taxonomy (GTDB): domain Bacteria; phylum Pseudomonadota; class Alphaproteobacteria; order Rhodospirillales; family Casp-alpha2; genus UBA4479. Next base: position 2,660,911 of record OZ245728.1, read on the forward strand.
TTTCGGATGCTTGCCCGTTTCCCATGTGAAAATCACATCATCTACGGTGATCGGGGTGCCGTCTCCCCAGACGGCTTCATCGGTGATCTTGTAAGTGACGGCAATGCCGTCCTTTCCGTCGGGGGTCTTCTCAAGTTTTGCACCGCCGTTCTCTAGTGTCGGAAGCTCTTCGCAGAGCAGGCAGACGGTATCCCATTCGGCATTGATGACGGTAATTGGGCGGCGGGTGAGACCATGCACATAGGACTTCGCCAGCATGGAATCGATATTTGGATGGAATGTCGAAGGATACTGGGTGATGCCGATGACAAGATTATCCTTTGCCGTTGCACCCGTTGGGGAAAGCACGGCGCTGAGAATGAGGCCCCCGAATACCAGCAGTTGCTTTAAAGTTGTCATGCGATCTCCTTGTCACCTGGCGGTACAGAGACTATCACGGGTAGGCAATCAATCCAGACTGACATCATCGTGAACAAGGGTCTGTTATGAGCAATGGTGTGACCGTATTCGGCGAACATGTCCTGCTGGCGGACGGTTGGGCAAAGAATGTCGCTATCGATATCGATGCACGCGGCGATATAACCGGCATTTCGGTGGATACGGTTTATGAATCGGATCTAATGGCGCGTCTGCCGGGGCCGGCCATTCCGGGTATGCCGAACCTGCATTCCCATGCCCACCAGCGGGCGTTGGCAGGGTTAAGCGAATTTCGCGCATCCGGTGCCGGTGCCGAGGATAGCTTCTGGACATGGCGTGATGTCATGCATCGATTTGCTGAAGTCGTGACGCCGGAAATCCTGGAGGCCGTTGCCGCCCAGCTTTATGTGGAAATGGTCAAGACAGGATACACGGCTGTTTGCGAATTTCATTACGTGCATCATGGACCGGGCGGAACGCCCTATGACGATCCATCTGAAATGTCGATGGCGTTGGTGCGTGCCGCAGCACGGGCAGGGATCGGGATAACGCTGTTACCTGTGCTTTATGAAACAGGTGGTTACGCAGGGCGGGAACCCAATCCCGGGCAACGACGGTTTATTTCAAGCCCGGATCAGCTTCTGAAGATCATTGAAGCGGTGAACAAAGTCCATAACGGGAATCCGCAGGTGCACATCGGCGTGGCGCCGCACAGCCCGCGGCAGGTGACCCGTGAGGGTATGCAGGCAGTGATCGATGGCCTGACTTCTTTGCAGCCGCATGCACCTGTTCATATTCATGTTGCAGAGCAGGAAAAAGACGTCACTGAATCCGTTGAGCAGACAGGGTTACGGCCTGTCGAATGGCTCATGGAAAATTTCGATGTCGGCCCACGCTGGTGTCTCGTCCATGCGACGCATCTGACGGAACAGGAGACCACGCAGATTGCCTCTTCCGGTGCCGTTGCAGGATTGTGCCCGACAACGGAAGCAAATCTTGGTGACGGGATATTCCTGCTGCTGAGTTATCTGGAGCAAGGCGGGCGATTAGGCATCGGGTCGGACAGCCACATTTCGGTAAGTGTTGTCGAAGAGTTGCGCTGGCTTGAATATGGGCAAAGGCTGATCAAGCGACGCCGAAATCTCGCCGCAGCGGGACCGGGAGAATCAACCGGTGTCCGCTTGTATGACGATGCTCTTCGCGGCGGCGCACAGGCTTCTGGCCGTAGACTTGGCAAAATCGGAGAAGGCTGCCGTGCGGACTTTGTCGTGCTTGATCCGTCGAACCCGTTACTGGTCGGGCGCAGTGGTGACCGCTTGATCGATTCCATGATTTTCAGCGGGAATTCCTCTGGCATTCAGGAAGTCTGGATCGCCGGAAAACGTCAGGTAACGGGTGGCCGGCATGTTCGTGAGCAGGATACGCTTGATGTTTTTTCAAACGTTATCAAGGGGCTGGGGTTCTAAACTAAGCACCGATTCAGAAAAGAATTATGGGTAATGGCTCTATCTGCAATCCGGTTCAGGTATTATGTATAGGGCCAAGTTAAGACGAGGAACATCATCCCATGACCACGGACGCCCGCTCAGCCAAACTCTCGCTGATTTTTTCGAGCATTGGCCACACCTATAGCCACCTGTTTCAGCCGCTGTATTACGTCGCTGTACTGACATTGGAAGACGAACTGGGCCTGACCCATGGCGAGGCAATCCAGCTTGCCGTCATGGGCGGTTTTCTGTTCGGGTTCGGGGCTCCTGTCGCAGGCTGGCTCGGTGACAAATTCGGCGCGGTACCGTTGATGTCCGTTTATTACATCGGTACGGGTGTCTCAATGATCCTGACCGGATTTGCAGGTGCACCCTGGCAGATCATGGCGGCTTTGGCCCTGACCGGACTTTGTGCCTCGATTTATCACCCGGTTGGAATTGCGTGGTTGATCCGAAATGCAAAAAACCGGGGCACGGCACTGGGTATCAACGGTATATTCGGGGCATTGGGACCGACGATCGCGGCGCTGACGGCGGGGACGATTATTACCCTGATGGGCTGGCGTGCCGTCTTCATCATTCCCGGAGTTTTGATCCTGGTGACGGGGGGGGCGTTTTTGTTTCTGGTCAGCCGGGGCGAAATCATCGAGAGCAAAGTCGACCGTTCACCGACGCCGCCCTCCGATAAGGGCGATGCACTTCGGGTTTTTGCAGTGCTGGCGTTTTCCATGCTGTGTACGGGCGTCATCTATCAGGCGACACAGGCAGGCTTGCCGAAAGCCTTCCAGATGCGTCTTGATCATCTGTTCGAAGGCAGCGTGTTCGGTATTTCTTCGTTGGTTGCGGCCGTGTTCTTCGTTGCCGGTCTGATGCAGTTCGCGGGCGGATGGCTTGCGGACAAAGTTTCGCCAAAGCTAGTCTACATCGGGGCATTTATGGTGCAGGTGCCGTTGCTTGTTCTCATGGCCTATGCCGCCGGGCCGATGGTCGTGTTATTCGCGGTAATGATGATTTCCGCCAGCAATGGATCATTGCCTGCTGAGAATGTGATCCTCGCCAGATACATTCCGCCGGCGCGAAGGGCATTGGCATTCGGCTGCAAGTTCATCGTGGCGATCGGCTTCTCGACGCTGGGTGTGCAGCTGGAAGCTATGCTGTTCGATTATTCAGGGGAGTTTTACATGCTGTTCATGGTGCTGGCCTGCATTTCGCTTGCCGGTGCCTTTGCGGCCATGATCCTGCCGTCGGACCGAAAAGCAGCCATGGCGCAACCGGCTGAGTAATCAGCCGCTCATTGCTTCATCGAGATCACGGATCAGGTCATCCGCATCTTCGAGCCCGATGGACAACCGGATTGTCTGATCCGTAGCGCCGGCGGCTTCCCGCTGTTCGTCCGTCAGCTGCCGGTGCGTGGTCGAGGCCGGATGCAGGATCAGGGATCTGGTGTCGCCGATGTTGGCGAGGTGGGAGAAGATATTGATCTTTTCGACCATTTTTACGCCTGCTTCGAAGCCGCCCTTGAGGCCGAAGGTAAATACGGCGCCGGCGCCCTTGGGCAGGTACTTCTTGGCCAGGTCGTGATAAGGGCTGGTTTTGAGGCCGGCGTAACTGACCCAGTCGACGGCAGGATGGCTTTCCAGGAATTCTGCAACCTTGAGCGCGTTTTCAACATGCCGGTCCATGCGCACGTGCAGGGTCTCGGTCCCGGTCAGGGTGTTGAAGGCGTTGGTTGGTGACAGCGCCGGACCGAAATCACGAAGCGCGACGGCACGGGCCTTCATGGTGAAGCCGAAGTCGCCAAATGTCTCATAAAATGTCAGGCCGTGATAGGCAGGGTCGGGCTCGGTCATGGTGGGGAAGCCCGGACCGCCTTTCGCACAGGTCCAGTCGAATTTTCCGCTTTCGACAATGACTCCGCCGACGGAGGTCCCGTGCCCCTGCAGGAACTTGGTCATGGAATGGCAGACGATATCTGCACCCCATTCGATGGGACGGCACAGGTACGGGGTTGCCAGCGTGTTGTCGACGATCAGGGGGATACCAGCATCCTTGGCGATGGCGGCAATGGCTTCAAGATCGAGAACGACACCCCCCGGGTTTGCCAAAACTTCGATAAAGATTGCCTTGGTTTTCGGCGTGATCGCATCCTTGATCTTTTCCGGCTTGGTACAGTCGACGAAAGTACAGTTCCAGCCCAGCCGTTTGAAGCTGACGCCGAACTGGGTAATCGATCCGCCATACAGATTTTTTGACGCAATGAATTCGTCTCCGGGTTCCATCAGGGTAAAGAACGTCAGGAACTGGGCCGCATGGCCCGATCCGGCGCAGACAGCGGCACGCCCGCATTCCAGATTGGCGATACGCTCTTCGAGCACGGAAACGGTCGGATTGGTCAGACGTGAGTAGATGAACCCGAAAGTCTGCAGATTGAAAAGATCGGATGCATGCTCGACATCGTCAAAAACATAGGATGTGGTCTGATAAATCGGTGTCGCCCGGGCGCCGGTCACGGGGTCCGGCTGTGCACCGGCATGGATGGTGCGGGTCGCAAAACCGTATTCGGGCGGGCCCGCTTGTTTGTTTTTGTCACTCATGGCGTCTTGTCCAGTTCGAGAGTCATGCAGGTGCTGAAATCATCAAGGTTATAATCCGCAAACGGCGGGCAGGTATTAAAGCCAAACGAAGCGTATAGACTGCGGGCGGATATGAAGTCATCCGTTGCGCCGGTTTCAAGGCTGAGGCGCCGGTAACCCCGTTCGCGTGCAGTTTTCAGGATATGCTCAACCATACACCGTCCATATCCATGACCTCGAAAAGCCACAGGGGTATGCATGGATTTGATTTCGCCGTGCGTAGGGTCGAGTTCCCGCAAAGCCCCGCATCCGATGAGCGCCCCTTGCAGCCACATGGTCCAGAATGTGATACCGGGCTTTCTCAGGGCTTCCAGATCAAGCGCATGGACACTCTCCGGGGGCGAGATGGCACGCATATGATCCAGATGCGCTTCGAGAAGGGTCTTGATTTCAGGCCCCATCAGGTCATCGACGCGGATTTCGATCTGTGCTTCTGCCATGTGCGAAGTTGCCGGAATCAAGCCGGCGCCTTCCGACGCTTTGAAGTAATAATGCCTGAATTGACACCGGACCAGCCAAGTTCGCCGAACAAGCGCCCGTATTCGATTTTGGGGCAACGGTCCATGATGACGGTCAGTCCTGCATCCTCGGCCCGCTTTGCGGCGTCTTCGTTAATGACCCCCAATTGCATCCAGATGATTTTGATTTGCTTGTCATTCTTCAGTTCGATCGCCTCGTCGACGAGATTGCCCGCGGCTTCAGAGTTTCTGAAGATATCCAGCATGTCGATAGGGCCAGGCACGTCAGCCAGTGCGGCGTAGGTCATCCGCCCCCAGATTTCCTTTCCGGCATGGCCGGGGTTGATCGGGTGCACCTGATAGCCTTTGCCCTGAAGATACTTCATGGCAAAATTAGATGGCCGCACCCAGTTCGGGCTGGCGCCGGCCATGGCGATGGTCCGAGTATCCTTGAGGACACGCCGTATCAGTTCGTCGTCATACACGAGTGTACTCATCCCTTTAATCCCAGCCGTTTACGCGCTTCGCCAACACTGGCGACGTTGCCGCCCAACTGGTTGACGATATTGCAGGCCTTTTCAACCAGAGCGGCGTTCGACGGGGCTAGAACGCCTTTCTCAAGAAAGATATTATCTTCAAGCCCGACCCGTGCATTGCCGCCTAACAGGACGGCTGCAGCGACCATTTGAAACTGAAAGCGGGATATGCCGAACGCGGACCAGACGGCGCCTTCGGGAAGCAGATCGCGCATGAACTGCATGCTTTCGACCGTCGCCGGGGCGGCATAGCTGATGCCGAGGCAGAATTGAAAATAGGGCGGTGCATCGATTAGGCCGTCTGCGATCATTTTCTTGGCCAAAACGATATGTCCGGTGTCGAAAACCTCCAGCTCCGGCTTGGCACCTGCTTTCCGAGCCCTGTCGGCCATGATGGCCAGGTGGTCCGGGTGGTTGAGGAACACATGCTGGTTGAAGTTCATGGTGGCGACATCGAGTGAGCAGATTTCCGGAGACATTTCCTCGATATGCACAACACGCCGCTCAGGCGTTTCCATGGTGCTGTCATCGGACGCGCGTCCGGGAATTTCCGGGTGCGGAATATATCTCGCACCGGGACCGGTGGTCAGGTTGATGATGACGTCCGTGCCGCTGTCGCGGATGCGCTCGGTGGTTTCGCGATATAAGGCTGGATCCATGCTCGGCTTTGTCGTTTCCGGATCACGCACGTGTATATGCACAATAGCGGCACCGGCCGTGGCAGCATCGATGGCGCTGGCGGCGATTTCAGCCGGCGTGACCGGGACGGCGGGATTTTTGTCTGGAGTGGGAGCGGAGCCGGTAACGGCGCATGAGATGATCGTGGACGGCATTGGATTTCCCTGATGATAGTTGGTGCTTTTTTATGAGATATTACGGTCCGGCCATTGGGGGAGCGGCGACTTTTCGAGGAAGCTGTCGATGGCTGCCTGTGTCGCTTCCGCTTGCATGTTGCAGGTGATCGCCTTCCCGGCACGCTGATACGCGGCGTCCATGCCTTCTTCCAACTGGCGATAGAACAGGTCTTTGCCCAGCGCGACGGCGTCCGGGCTTTTGGACGCGATCTTTGCGGCCATTTCCTCAACCTCTGCATCCAACTGCTCGGCGGGTACGGCTCGATTGATCAGTCCCCATTCGGTGGCCTGATCAGCCGGAATCAGGTCACCGGTCATCAGCAGTTCCATGGCCTGCTTGCGCCCGAGATTCCGGGTGACGGGGACGGACGGGGTCGAGCAGTAAAGTCCGACGTTGATTCCCGACGTGCCGAACTTGGCATGATCAGCTGCAATCGCCAGATCGCACTGGGCGACAAGCTGACAGCCCGCCGCCGCAGCGACGCCGTTGACCTTGGCAATAACGGGTTGCGGCAAGTGCGTCATCGCCAACATGTTGTCGGTGCAAAGTGAAAACATTTTTTGCATTGCCGCTTCCGAGGGGTCGGCGCGCATTTCATTGAGATCGTGTCCGGCGCAGAACGCCTTGCCGGCACCCGTCATTACGACAACGCGGATGGAGGTATCGTCTTTGAGTGCTGCAAGGTGGGCTTGCAGTTCCAGCATCAACGGCGTCGAAAGGGTATTGAAAGCGTTCGGGCGATTAAGCGTCAGTGTCGCAATCCCGCGGTTGTCGGAACGCAGGACGAGGGCTTCGTTTTTTGCCGCTTCAGTCATGATATTTCTCCCTGACTGAGTGTCGCTAACCGCATCGATAATGACAAGGGAAGAGGGAACAATGCGTATGCACGTTGAACTGTATATAAAGTGACGTTAACGTAAACGGAAATCTAGTGGATATACGCCTTGAGGATGGAAGTTACCGATGCCGCAAATTACCGTCGACGCCTTCAATGAGATTGTTGCCGATGAACTTCCATGGGCTCATGAACTGGGTGTGAAGGCGACCGAGATCGGTGCCGGTACGGCGACCTTGATGATCCCTTATGATGCGAAAATGCTGCGCCCGGGTGGCACCATGTCGGGGCCGACCATGATGATGCTGGCTGATGCCTGCATGTACGCGGTGGTGCTCTCAGAAATCGGTGTCGTCAAGCTGGCGGTGACGACCAACCTGAACATCAACTTCCTGCGTAAACCTGAACCGCGTGATCTGTTGGCCAAAGGTTCCATGTTGAAGCTCGGCAAGCGCCTTGCGGTGATGGCCGTCGATGTTTATTCGGAAGGTTCGGATGATCTGGTTGCACACACCACCGGGACATATTCTATCCCCCCGCGTTAATTTTTCCGAAACATTGCACTTTGTGACAGGTCAGTCCGGGCTATGATGCCCTTGGGAGGCCTCGCGTTGCGTATATCAAAGACCATTCATGTAATTTCATGCCACGCTGAAGGTGAAGTCGGGGACGTGATTGTCGATGGGGTGGACCCGCCTCCCGGGGAGACCCTCTGGGATCAGCGGACCTGGATTGCCGAGGATGGGACGCTCAGAAATTTTTTACTGAATGAGCCTCGGGGCGGGGTGTTTCGCCATGTGAACCTTCTTGTTCCGGCAAAGCATCCCGAAGCGCAGATGGGGTGGATCATCATTGAGCCCGAAGATACCCCGCCGATGTCCGGGTCGAATTCGATCTGTGTCGCCACGGTTCTGCTGGAAAGCGGGATTATTGAAATGCAGGAGCCGGTGACGGATATGGTGCTTGAAGCCCCGGGTGGACTGGTACGGGTGCGTGCCGAATGCCGGAACGGCAAGGCTGAACGCATTCATATCAGCAATGTCGCTTCTTTTGCAGGTGAGCTTGACGCCGTGCTCGAGGTTCCGGGCTGTCCGACATTGCGCGTGGATACTGCATATGGCGGAGACAGCTTTGTCGTGGTCGACAGCGCCGCGTTGGGGCTGACGCTGGATCAGTCCGAAGCACGCGATCTCGCACAGCTCGGCACACGTATCACCGATGCGGCCAACGCACAGTTGCAGTTCGCGCATCCTGAACTGCCCGAATGGGCGCATTTTTCATTCTGCCTGTTCGCGGGGCCGATTTCACGGGACGAGGGCGGTTTGAGCGGACGCCAGGCAGTCGCGATCAAACCGGGCAAGATCGACCGCTCACCGACAGGCACTGCACTCTCTGCGCGGATGGCGTTGCTGCATGCCAAAGGTGAAATGAAGGAATTTGAGGTATTCACGGCGACATCCGTCATCGGATCGACGTTTCATGGGCGGATTGCGGGGCTGACACACGTGGGCGCAAAGCCGGCAATTATTCCCGAAATATCCGGTCGAGCGTGGATTACCGGCTCTCATCATCATACCCTGGATCCATCCGATCCCTGGCCGGAAGGTTACAGGATCAGTGATACCTGGCCGATGAGGCCAAAAGAGCCATGATTTCAAGGTTCTGAGTTGTCTAAGAAAATATATGGTATTATGATACCATAAACGTAAGTTTCAGTTTTTAGATGCTTTTTCCGTTGACTTCCAAATATTCAGTGTCATATTCCCGTCCGCGCACCGCAGGGGCGGCGCGTTTTGTAGTTTTTATTGGAAAGCGGAATCAAGCAAATGAAAACCATTTCCGCCAAGGCTGCCGATATCGAGCGCAAATGGCACGTGATCGACGCTGAGGGCGTCATTCTCGGCCGTCTTGCCGCTGTTATTGCGACGCGGCTGCGTGGCAAACACAAGCCGCTCTATACGCCTCATGTCGACTGCGGTGACAACATCATTGTCATCAATGCCGAGAAAGTGCGTCTGACCGGCCGTAAAATGCAGGACAAGCGTTACTATCGCCACACGGGTCACCCGGGCGGTATCAAGGAAACCTCGCCGGAGAAGATCTTTGCCGGTGCGTATCCCGAACGTGTTGTCCAGAAGGCCGTTGAACGTATGATCCCGCGCTCGCCGCTGGGCCGTCAGCAGCTCTCCAAGCTCCATGTCTATGCCGGGTCCGAGCACCCGCACGAAGCGCAGCAGCCGGAAGCTCTGGATGTTGCCGGCATGAACCCGAAAAACAAAAGGAAGTGATCCATGGCTGAGGAAACCAAAACCCTCGAGGATCTCAAGGATCTCGTCGATCCGGCGCTGGCCGAAGCCGCCGCCGAAAACCAGGCTCCGCGTGTACAGCAGCTTGATGAGCATGGCCGTGCCTATGCCACCGGCCGCCGCAAGGACGCGGTTGCCCGTGTCTGGATCAAGCCGGGCCGTGGTGTCATCACCGTCAATGGCCGCGAGATCGAGCGTTATTTCGCCCGTCCGGTGCTGCGCATGGTGATCAACCAACCGTTTGAAGTCGCTGCCCGTGAGGGCCAGTACGACGTTTATGTCACCGTCAAGGGTGGAGGTCTTTCCGGCCAGGCCGGTGCCGTCCGCCACGGTATTTCCCGTGCACTGACCCTCTATGAGCCGGACCTGCGTGGGACGCTCAAGAAGGAAGGCTTCCTGACCCGTGACTCGCGTACGGTTGAACGTAAGAAGTACGGCCGCCGCAAGGCCCGCCGGAGCTTCCAGTTCTCGAAACGCTGATCGCGTTTACAAGTTCTGTATGGAAGAGGGTCGCCTTTGGGCGGCCCTTTTTCGTTGGGTTAACTCAGGGCGTACGGTCCAGAAAGGCGCGCAGCACATCTTCCCATTTGTGCGCATCGAGCATTGGTCCCGTATGGCCATACGGTGTGTCGATTTCGTGAAAGCTGGCATCGACCCCGAGACTTTTCAGCCGCTCAACGGTTGGCGGACCGAGTTTTACATCGACGACGCTGTCCGAATTGGCAAGGACATCCAGTAGCGGTGCCTTGATCTTCGTGGCGTCGGCTTCAGAACCGATCCCGGCTTCGTAAAGTTTGTAGAGTGAATTGGCATCGAACTGATGCGCCCACTTTTCGGCGTTGGCTCGCACGATCCACGCGATTGCGTCCGGGGTTTCGCCGTTGTGTTTCAAATAATCGCCAAGACCATATCGCGTCAGTGTCCCGATCCGTATTTCAATCATCTTTTCGCGGACACCGCCGGGTGCATCGACTTGATCGTAGTAATGCCCGTCATTCCAACCGGTACAGTCTGCAAACTGCGCCCGAATGCGATTGGTATCGGCTTCCTTTGTTTCCCGTTTGATGACACCGGCAATCGGCACCAGCGCACGCATCCGGTCCGGGTAGTTGGCTCCCCAGAGAAACGTGAGGTGCCCACCATAGGAATAGCCGATGACCGCCTTGAGCTGACTGCATCCCAGATGGTCGATCAGAAGGTGTTGGGCGCGGATCATGTCGATGGTGGTGTAGGTCGGGAAATTCGGGCCGTAAGGCTTGCCGGTTTCGGGGTTGATGCTGGCAGGCCCGGAACTCCCGAAGGCTGATCCGATCATATTGGAGCAGACGACAAAGTATTTGTCCGTGTCGATCGCTTTGCCGGGGCCGACGAGATGATGTGCCCAGCCGTCTGCATCACCACCGGCATGCGGGTGGTTGGTGTAACCGTGGCACATAAGTATGGCGTTGCTGCCGTCCTCGTTGAGACTCCCCCAGGTTTCATAGGCCAGTGTCAATTCCGGGAGCATGGCGCCCGACGTGAGCTCAAAACCCGGATGGGTGAATATCTTCGAGGTTGCGAGTTTCATGTTTTAATCCCAACGCTTTCGTGCTGCCCTTTGCTTCTGATATTAACAGCGGCAAGGTTCACTTCAAGTTAGCTTCACGGATCGATACACGGATTACGTGAGGGGTTTTCAACAGCGCCGGAAATTGGCATTCAGACTGAATGACTGCATATCCGAATGATGAGTTTCTGAACGCCGCCGGTAAACGGCTCGAATACAAATGGGTCAACAGGCCGCCTGAAGGCGATGAACCGGTTCTGGTGTTTCTGCACGAAGGCCTGGGGTGCATCGCTTTGTGGCGGGACTTCCCGCACAAGCTGGCTGCTGCCAGCGACATGCCGGGGCTGGTCTATAGCCGCGCCGGATACGGGCGATCGGATGGTATCGACCTGCCACGTCCCATCACGTATCAGGAAGACGAAGCGCGGGATGCGTTGACCGCAGTGCTGGATAAATTCGCCATTAAACGGGCCATTCTGATCGGGCATTCCGACGGCGGGACAATTGCCCTGATCCATGCCGGGCTGGATCAAAGTGGCCGGATACGAGGTGTCGTCACACTGGCAGCACATGTCTTTAACGAGGAAATGTGTCTGAAGGGGATCCGTGAAGCCCGGAAGGTCTGGGAGACGACGGACCTCAGGGAAAAGCTGAAACGCTACCACGGTGATAACGTGGATAATGCCTTTCTCGGCTGGAACGATACTTGGCAGCGGCATGATTACTGGCATTGGAATGTCGAGAAATATCTGCCTGCTATCAAGTGTCCGCTACTTGTCATGCAGGGGATTGACGACCATTACGGGTCAGAAGCACAGGTCGACGCCATTGTATCGGGAGCGGGCGGAACCGCCCAAAAACTGATGATCGCTGACTGCGGTCATAATCCGCACTTTGAGCAACCGGCTGAAACCATAGCGGCGATCACCCGGTTCATTGAAGTTTTTCATGACAGATCGCCGGTCGGGCGTTAAACAGTCGCCATGGTAAACAGTATTTTCATCGATGGTGCCGAAGGCACGACCGGGCTGCAGATCAGAACGCGGCTCGAAGGGCGTGACGATATTTCGTTGCTGACACTCAGTGACGCTGACCGCAAGGACCCAGTGAAACGGGCCGGTATGCTGAATGCCTGCGACGTGGCGATTCTGTGTCTGCCCGATGACGCCGCGCGTGAAGCCGTGGCCATGATCGATAATCCTGATGTGCGGGTGATCGATGCATCGACCGCGCACCGGACAGCCGAAGGCTGGGATTACGGTTTCCCGGAGATGGATCCGGGGCAGGCGGCGATTATAGCTGCTTCAAAACGGGTTGCGAATACGGGCTGTTACGCCGTGGCGTCTGTGGCGATCCTGCATCCGCTGGTCGAAGACGGGCTTATGCCGAACGATTGGCCGGTAACAATCAATGCCGTGTCGGGATATTCCGGTGGCGGCAAGAAAATGATCGCCGGTTTCGAAGATCCTGAATCGCCGGAACGTATCGACACGCCATATCGAGTTTATGGCCTCAATCTCGGACACAAACATATTCCGGAAATCCAGTACTGGTCGCAGTTGTCGCGGACGCCGATTTTCGTGCCGAGTGTCGGACGCTACCGGGAGGGAATGATCGTACAGGTGCCACTGCACCTGGCAGCGTTACCCGGCGCCCCCAGTGCTGAGGCCTTGCACGACATCCTGGCAGCGCATTATGAAGACCGCCGTTTCGTGACCGTCGCCGATCTGGTGAAAGGCGAAGGCGCCCCGATCCTTGATCCGGAAGAACTGAACGGCACCAACGAACTCAGGCTGCATGTCTACGCCAGCAAGGATGGTGGACAGGCGGTTGTCTGCGGTGTGCTCGACAATCTGGGCAAGGGGGCTTCCGGCCAGGCTGTGCAATGCCTCAACCTGATGATCGGTGCACCGGAACAGGCCGGCCTTCTGGAGCCGGTGCTGCTCTAGCTTGATAATCCGCTGCTATACCCCTCATCACCCGGCCCTCGTACCGGATTAGGTCCGGGACACGCACCACCCTCTCCCCAAGGAGAGAGGACGGTAGATGTGTGTTCCTTCTTTCTTTTGAGAAGGACAGGATAGGGGGCCTTATCGGTTTCCAAGAAATTCGCGTACGCGGCGAATGGCTTCACGGATATTTTCCGTCGAGTTTGCGTACGAAAACCGCACATAGCCTTCGCCCTGTGCGCCGAAGCTGGTACCGGCGATAATTGCCACGCCGGTCTTTTCCAGCAACTGATCCTGAAGGGCGCGGGCAGACATGCCGGTGCCTTCGATGTTCGGGAAAGCATAAAATGCACCGCCTGGCTCTGTGCAGCGGAAACCTTCGACCTGATTGAGCTCTGACACGATAACGCGGCGGCGCTCGTCAAAAGCCTTCATCATGATATCGACATCGTTCTGTGGCCCGGTGAGGGCTGCGATCCCGGCGTACTGGGTCGGCGCGTTGACGCAGGAGTGGCAGTTGATGGCAAGGCGTGTCGCATGATCGGCGAGATCTTTCGGCCAGACCGCATAACCCAGGCGCCATCCGGTCATGGCATAAGTCTTGGACCAGCCGTCGAGCATGATAACGCGATCGCGCAGATTGTCGTATTCCAGCATGCTGACGTGTTCGCGACCGTCATAAAGCATGCGGCCGTAAATCTCATCGGAAAGGATGGCGACTTGAGGGTGCTCTTCCAATCCGGCGGCAAGTTTATCCATTTCTTCCCGAGGGACGGTGCCGCCGGTCGGATTGGCGGGGGAGTTGATGATAATCAGCCGGGTCTGCGGGGTGATCAGGCCAAGCACCTCGTCCGCGGAGAATGAAAACCCGTTATCTTCATGAAGGGCCATCGGTACCGGCTTTGCACCGGAAAACTTGATCACGGATTCGTAAATTGGGAATCCCGGGTTAGGATAAATGATCTCCGTACCGGGCTGGCCAAACATCAGGACGGCAAAAAACATGGTCGGCTTGCCACCCGGCATGATGACAATGTTGTCCGGGTTTACGTCGCATTTCTTGTATTTCAGGATATCCGCAGCAACGGCTTCACGAAGCTCCGGGATGCCGTTGGCGGGCGTGTAGCCGTGATGGCCGTCCCGAAGCGCCTTGACGGCAGCTTCGACGATATGGCCCGGGGTTTTGAAGTCCGGTTGCCCTATCCCAAGGTTGATGACGTCCATCCCCCCCTGAGCCAGTTTATTGGCGCGGGCAAGTACCTCGAACGCGGATTCGGTTCCAAGTCTGGCCATGGCATCGACGAGTTGCGGCATGTTTTTTCCTCCGGATATTGATTGGCGGCACTATGCCGACTAGCGTGCTTCATGTCACCGATTTTACGGCTGTAATACGTCCATAAGGAATTCATACATGAATGGCGCCGAAGCATTGGTTCGCACGCTCGCGAATTCAGGGGTAGATGTCTGTTTTGCCAATCCGGGCACGTCGGAAATGCACTTTGTCGCGGCGCTGGACCGTCTTGATCTGATTTATTGTGTGCTGGCACTGCAGGAAAACGTGGCCACCGGGGCCGCTGACGCGTATGCGCGCATGACCGGCCAACCGGCGGCGACGCTGCTGCATCTGGGGCCCGGTTTCGGCAATGGCCTTGCGAACGTCCACAATGCCAAGAAAGCCCGTGTCCCGATGGTCAACATCGTCGGCGAACATGCGACGTATCATATCGAATACGATGCCCCGCTGACGGCCGATATACAGGGTATTGTCGGTCCTGTGTCGGATTATGTCGTGACCAGCAATACCTCGGATGATGTCGGGGCCGATACGGCGCGGGCGGTGTCAAAATCCAGGTTGTGGCCCGGCCAGATCGCAACCCTGATCCTGCCGGCAGATGCGGCATGGACCGAAACGGCTTTGGTGGGTGAGGCTTTGCTTGCCGGTTTGCCGGAACCCGTGGATCCGGATGATCTGATGAAAGTTGCCGAAGTCCTGAAGTCCGGCAAAAAAACCGTAATCTTCATGTCCGGTGCGGTGCTGTACGGCGAGGGGCTTGAAAAGGCCGGGAAGGTTGCCGCCGCAACGGGCGCAACCCTTCTGGCCCAAACATCGAACCGGCGGATCGACCGCGGGGCGGGACGTGTCGAGGTCAAGAAGCTGCCGTATCCGGTCGATCATGCGCTTGAGACCCTCAAGGATTATGAGGCGGTCATCCTGCTCGGTACGCGCGAGCCTGTCAGTTTCTTTGCCTACCCGGACAAACCCAGCCGCCTGTCCCCGGACGGCGCGGAGATTCTTAATCTTGCGGGGCCACATCAGGATACGCTTGGTGCGCTGGACATGCTGATCGACGCTCTTGGCGCTGAGAACGTCGCACCGGTTCTGGTGGAAGCCGAGCCTGCGCCGGATGTCAGCGCCCTTTCAGGGGCGATCACGCCGGAGATAATCTCTCAGGCGGTCCGGGCCAATATGCCGGAAGACGCTATCATCGTCGATGAGAGCATCACCACGGGCCGGGCGTTCTTTCCCGACAGCCGGGCCGCACCGCCGCATTCATGGCTGCAGAATACCGGCGGGGCGATTGGCGTCGGCCTGCCCTACGGGGTCGGGGCGGCCATCGCCTGTCCCGACCGGCGCGTGATCGTCCTGCAGTCCGACGGGTCGGGGATGTATTGCAACCAGGCGCTCTGGACCATGGCACGTGAGGGCCTGGACGTGACGGTTCTGATTTTCTCGAACCGTGCCTACCGTATTCTGGAAGGCGAAATGAAGGGTGTCGGTGTCGACAAGATGGGGCACGTGGCGGAAGGTCTGTTCAGCCTGAACAAACCGGACATCGACTGGGTCGGGATGGCAAACAGCATGGGCGTGGATGCCGTGCGTGTCGATGATGCTGCGGATTTGTCCCCGGCCATTGCCAGAGGGGTGGCCAAGGAAGGGCCGTTCCTGATCGAGATCGTATTTTAAGTGAAAACCGATACGAATAATCCGAATTCGATCACTTGACGGAAACCGGGGCAGGGGCTATTGAGTGCCTCCCGCTCATCGGGGCCCGCGTTTTGGGTGTCCTGTGGTGGCTGTAGCTCAGTTGGTTAGAGCATCGGCTTGTGGTGCCGAGGGTCGTGGGTTCGAATCCCATCAGCCACCCCATTCTTCAAAAATCTCAATATCCTTGATGTCCTGTGTCCGGCAAAGGCTCATGAATCCCCTGGGAATCCGCCCTATTAACAATCCTCTTGACTAAATTTCAGATCGTATTAAATAGCAATTCAGGGACCGCCCAAGCGACAGAAACGACGATTTTCGCGCGACGGCCAAGCGGACCCGGAGACATCTGAAATCAATGGACAAACTGCTGAAGGTGGCTGAAGAGCCTCCGAGTTTACCAACGTCCGACGCCCTTATTCTCAACGATAATGATAAAATTGCTGACACGCAGAAAACACGTGTCGGTATTTCTTTTATAAAGCCGAAGAAAGCCCAGCCACGTGGTCCGTTCTTCCCCGTAGGCGATAGTACGGCGGCTTTCCGCAGGCGGTATTTCCCCGAAGCAAGTTTGAGCGAATGGAATGACTGGCGCTGGCAACTGCGCTCGCGCATTAAGTCATTGCAGCAGCTCGAACGCGTCTTTGTCCTGTCCGACGAAGAACGTGAAGCAGTGATGCGTCACCAGGGTTCTCTGCCGGTAGGAATCACGCCTTATTACGCGAGTCTGATGAGCCGTGACGATCCGTCCGAGCCGCTGCGCCGTACGCATATTCCGGTGGGTGAGGAATACCTCAAAACACCGGGTGAAGCAGACGACCCGCTGGGTGAGGACCATGATGCCGCTGTGCCGGGTCTTGTTCACCGTTACCCGGACCGGGTCCTGTTTCTGTCGACCGCATTCTGCTCGACCTATTGCCGTTACTGCACGCGTTCGCGGATGGTCGGCGAAGCCGGTGGTGATTACAATTTCTCGAAATCGCAATGGGATCAGGCACTGGCCTATATCGAGGCTCACACGGAAATCCGTGACGTGCTGATTTCCGGCGGCGATCCTCTGACGCTTTCCGACGATCGGCTTGATTACCTGCTGGGCCGCCTTCGGGCGATCAAGCATGTCGAGTTCGTGCGCCTTGGCACCAAAGTCCCGACGGTGATGCCGATGCGTGTGACCAAGTCGCTGACGCAGATACTGAAAAAGCATCACCCCTTGTGGATGAGCATTCACTTCACGCACCCGAATGAACTGACCCGTGAAGTCACCGAGTCGACGTCACGACTGGCCGATGCGGGTATCCCGTTGGGGTCACAGACAGTGCTGTTGCAGGGTATCAACGATGAAGTCGAGATCATGCGCAAGCTGTATCACGGCTTGTTGATGCGCCGCGTACGGCCTTATTACCTGTATCAGTGCGACCCGATCACCGGTTCATCGCATTTCCGCACGCCTGTTTCCAAAGGTATCGAAATCATCGAAGGTTTGCGTGGCCATACGACCGGTTACGCCGTGCCGCAGTATGTGATCGATGCGCCGGGTGGGGGTGGCAAGATTCCGCTGCTGCCGGAATACCTGGTCGGTCGCGACGGTGACGATATCCTGATCCGCAACTTCGAAGGGGGCGTATACCGCTATCCTGATCCTGGTGGCACCCTGGGTGCCGGCCGTGATATCTCGGGGCTTAAACTCTGATGAATACAATCGGTTTTGTGTACGACAGCCGGGATGAATATCTGGCTGAGGGGTTCACAGTTGAACAGGTTGCGGAGTTCGATACCGAAGACACGCTGCACCTGATTGAAAGCGCGCTGACCCGGCTCGGCAACCATGTCGAGCGGGTTGGCAATGGCCGCAATCTGGCGAAAAGACTGGCCAACGGTGCGCGCTGGGATCTTGTGTTTTCGATTGCCGAAGGTGTCAAAGGCCGCTCACGGGAAGCTCAGGTTCCGGCTGTTTGTGAGCTATTTGATCAGCCGTATGTCTTTTCCGATCCTTTGACGATGGCCGTGACGCTCGATAAAGCCGTTGCCAAGCGTATCGTTCGTGACAGCGGCGTCGCCACGGCGCCGTTTCAGGTGATGGAAACAGGCACTGAGGATCTGTCGGCATGGCAGCATTACCCTGCATTCATCAAACCCCTGGCTGAGGGAACCGGCAAGGGGTGTGAGCGGGCTTCTCTTGTCGAAAGTGAAGACGCATTGAGGCATGCCGCCCGTGCACTTATTGCAAGGTTTCATCAACCTGCACTGGTCGAAGCTTATCTGCCGGGGCGTGAATTTACCGTCGGTGTTATCGGTCACGGGGCTGGTGCGCACGTGATCGGTATCATGGAAGTCAGTGTTAACAAGAACGCTGAAGCGGGAGTTTATTCCTTCAACAACAAGGAACTCTGTGAGCAACTGGTTCAATACAGCCGTCCCACCGATTCAGAGGCTCTGCGTGCCGGTGACGTTGCGCTGGCCGCTTATCGGGCTCTTGATTGCCGGGATGCCGGCCGCGTTGACCTGCGATCCGATGCGAACGGAGAGCCGGTGTTTCTGGAAATCAACCCGATTGCCGGACTGCATCCGACCCATTCCGACCTGCCGATTCTGGCAGCGCAAAACGGCATATCATTCGATGATCTTCTGAGAATGATTCTGAATGAAGCGCGGGCTCGTTATCAGGCATCGCAAGGTTTACAGGCGAACGCCTGATGAATAGCGATATAGAACGGGCTTACGTACCGGTTCTCCATGCCGGGCGTGAAGACCGCCCGGATGAAATCGATACCGTGCATGCCGCTGAAATCGTTGCGGCGACGCTCAGTAGTCTGGGTTTCCGTAGCGAGGTTATCCGTACGGGACTTGATTTGCATAAACTGCACGATCTCGCGGCACGAAAGCCAGCGTGTGTCTTTAACCTTGTCGACGGCATTGATGGCGACGACTCGTTGATCGGCCTCGTACCTGCTGTGCTTGAACACCTCGGCGTTCCTTTCACGGGGTGCGGTGTCGAGGCTTTCAACCTGACGCTTTCGAAGTGCCGGACCAAGCAGATGTTACGTCATCTCGATCTGCCGACGGCGGACTGGTCGAAAGACGGCGCGAATTGCAAACCGCAGAGCCGGTATATCGTGAAATCGGATACCTATCATGGATCTCGAGGCATGGATGAAAAGTCCGTGGTTACAGGCAGTGAAGCCAGCCGGGAAATCGCCATGCGTGCCGATCAATATGGCGGGCGGTTTTTCTGTGAGGAATTCATAGACGGTCGAGAATTCAATGTCGCGTTGATAGGGTCGGCAGACAGCGTAAAAGTGTTGCCAATACAGGAAATCGACTTCGCCGGCTTCCCCGAAGACCGTGCGCAAATCGTTGATTACGCAGCCAAGTGGGATGGAAGTGACGCCGCATACCATACGACCAATCGCCGTTTCGGTCTTGAACTGAGGGAGCCGGCGCTGGCGCAGAAGCTTGTGACGATCTCGGAAACAGTTTGGCGGGCTTTTGGGCTTAAAGGGTATGCCCGAGTTGATTTTCGTGTGAATGGTGCGACCCCGTATATACTCGAAATCAATGCAAACCCGGCTCTTGCACCGGATGCCGGGTTTGCAGCTGCAGCGGCGGAAAGTGGTATTGCTTATGGTCCGTTACTGGAAAAAGTCATCTCACTGGCTGGCCAGTCGTTTATAGATGACGCTGCATGTTCCCCAAGTAAAATCAGGCAACAGCCATCGTCGGCTTTATCATTAAAAAGTCTTCCCCAATTACACTGGCGCGACGAAGTCGTGCCCGCCGATGAAGAGGCTATTGCGGAACTGGTAAAAGCCACAGGGTATTTTACGGAAGACGAAGTTGATATTGCCGCTGAGCTGGTACGCGAACGGCTGACAAATGGTGCGGCGTCAGGTTACGAGTTCATCATTGCCGAACTGGATAACCGCATCGTCGGCTACGCCTGCTTTGGCAAGATCGACGGGACTGAAGCCGCGTTTGATTTGTACTGGATTGCCGTTGACCCTGCCTGCCAGGGCAAGGGGATCGGTCGGCAAATCATGAGAAAGGCAGAGCAGCTCATGTCGGCGATGGGGGCTCAATCGGTTTATGTCGATACTTCGTCTTCTGAGAAATATACCTCCACGCGCGCGTTCTATAAGTCGATGGGATATCATGAACAGGCCCGGCTGATAGATTTTTACCGGCGCGGAGACAGTAAGGTCATTTTCGTCGGCTACCTGCTTCCAGCAGTCATGACGGCGCAACTACAGGGTCAGATTTCATAATTATTCTGACGTCGTTTTATGTCGTCAGAGAATGCTTCCTGAAGCCTTGTTTTTCGTTTGATCGTTGTTTCCTCGAACATTGTTGCGGTCATGATTTTTGTGACCTCATCAGGGGTATCCATAATCGGTAACCGCAGATTGATTTTGCTTTGAACGACGCCTGAACGAGGTGCCTTGATGGTGACATCAAAAGCGCACGGCACCTTGCGATCCATGACAATTTTCAATTGTTTCTGCGTCGCACCGATAAAACTTGGCCCAAGGGTTTTGGACAGCATCAGGCCCGTTTCATCGACGCCGTAATGATCCGTGTAATTCGTACCCCAAAAGCGGTAACGAAAATCCTCGCCGCCATTGATGACATCAACAACCAGCGTTTGCGGTAATATGATTGATGGCATTACGAAGAGTTCTACGCTTCGCCAGTCCGGAGCTGGCCTGTCTCCAGCCCAGCCGCGCCATAAATCCAGCGTTTTTGCGAGAGGGCTGCCTGCCGGAAAATTGCAGGGAATCTCCTCGATGTTCAGAACCGTATATTCAATGTTTGATGACGGCACGGAAACCCTTTAAGTGGCCAAACGATTTCTCAGCATAGGAGTATCTGCTTAATTTAAGCAACGACATATACTTTGAGCTTCCTCAAAACGGCAGCCAGGAATGTTCATCGTTGTAATGCAGATAGCCGATGTTCGCACCGGCACGCAGGCCGACACCGGTACGGATTGGTGCCAGTTTGATGTCTCCGTCGCCCTGGTAGTTTACGCCTAGACCGGCAACGTAATAGAAGGTCCCCTCGATCCCCGGGTAGCGTCTGTATATCGATTCCTTATCATTGAGCCCGTATACCAGCACGAAAGTTTTCGAGGCATTGCCACCGACGTCAAAGCCGATGCTTGGCCCCTGCCAGAAAACTTTGGATGTGCCGCCTGACTTGATATTTAACTCGCCCTTGCCGTATCGCAGGCCGACAACAAATGCACCGCTGATTTCTTCGCCTGTGATGTAAGCTGTCGGTCGGCCAAGATCAGAAAATACGCGTTCGATAATTTCGGCGAGCCCAGCGGTCGTGCTGCCGAAGAAGCCTTCTGCAGCTTCCTTGATTTCTGATGGGGAGAAGGTTTTGTCTTCCTGCGCTTTCGCGGGGCCGGCCAGATGCATGCCGAAGATCAACAGCAGGGTAAATGCTACACGGCTAAGGATTAAATACGGTGACGTTATTTCTTGAAATAATCGACGTACCATTCCAGTTCCTCTTCTTCCATTTGAAAGCTGCCGTTGGCTGTTTCATGGATCATCGATTTCACAGGAATCTTGCCGATCCTGCGTTGCAGGGAAACGGCAATGTCTGCACTATGACCAGCTTTCCATGCCAATGCACAAAGTCCCTTGGCACTACCTGAGTGGAGCATCCTGTGGACGTGCTCTTCGGGTAACCCCGTCAGCAATTCATAGCTTCGCTGCAGAAATTCGATGTTTCCTTCATCGATGGCATCCAGGATGACATACTCATTTAATTTACCTGCTTTGAACAGTTTGTCGGCGGTTTTGGCATCTGCGTCGCTTTTAGGTTGTTCGGTCTCGGTATCGCCGGCATCGATCCGTTCGCGGACAGCAAGCCGGATTTCATGGGCGAGATTTTCTTCAAGCTTGTTCGATGAAATCATTCTTTCGACTAGCGCTGCGCTGACAAAGGTGGCGATCCGGCGCAATGTGGCTTTGGACAGACTGCGACGGTCGACCAGTGGTTGGTGAAGTTCCGGCCGCGATTCTGCCTGCATGGCGATTTCTTCCATAAGTTTTTCGCTGATTTCCGCGGTCTGGTTTTTCAAAAGTTCGGCAATCGCCGGATCTTCATCCTGATCGACGACCGCCTGCGATATCCGGTTCGGAAGGTTTTTTCGGCGGGCGACAGCTTCGAGAAGTCCGCCCCTGAGGCCGCTGGTCACGATCTGAAGAATCTGTTCGTCCGTCAACAGAGGTGAATATTCCAGAATAGGACCAGCGACGGTAATCTCGGCATCTTCCGCAAGGCGTTTGATCAGGCGTTTCGGGACGTTGTCCAGATGCTTGATCTCCTCGGCGATGATGGTGCGGATTTGCGGAACCTGATCTTCAGCCAGGATCTCCAGAACCTGAAATGTCATATCGGCAAGCTGCTGGCTCTCGTTTTCGGTCAGGGTCGGGACCAGGCGTCCGATTTTGAAGGCTAGTTCTTCGCGCACCGTATCGTCGATATCCCTGGCGAGAATCAGGTCCGCCTGCAGGGGCGTGCCGTCATTGCGGGCTACGGCGCGGCGTACATCCACATCTTCGTCCTTGGCGAAGAAATAGAGAAATTCCGGTTCAAGATCCTCATGTGACGCCAATTCGGCACGCGCTTTGGCGTCACCCTTGGCGGCAACGTGTTTGGCCTCTTCATAACTCGGTTTCCTCTTTTGACCCGCTTTGCGCTTCTTAGCGCCTTTTTTGCGGCCCAGTACCCAATCGAGCATTTGCCTCTCCTGAATCGACCAAAGATGCTATCTATGGATGACCGATCTTACAATGTCGGCGAGGAGGTTTCGGTGACGAATAGCACGGACAGCGAAAAAATTTCGGCGAGTGAAAAAGGCACGCAGCGTTTTGCTGAACGCCATGACGCGCGTTCGGGGCAATTCCGTCATGCTCTGGGTTTGAATTGGTCAAGTGTCGGAATCGGGACTTATCTGGGGGATATCGACGACGCCACCGATGTAGCGGTCAGTGTTGCTGTCAGGGCGGCTGTTAATGGGGGAATCAACGTCATCGATACGGCGGCTAATTACCGTCGCGGCCGTGCAGAGGCCGCCATCGGCAAAGCACTTGGAGACATTTTCAAGGCGACCGAGGCACAGCGTGATGAACTCATCATCTGCACCAAAGCAGGATATCTGCCGACCACGAAGGACGTTTTCAATGAAACGTACATGGGGCAGGACGGAATTGGAGCGAGTGACCTGGTCGGCGGTAATCATTGCATGCATCCATCCTACATTCGTGACCGCATCACCCGCAGTCTCGACGCGCTTGGTATCGATAAGATCGACGTGTTTTACGTGCATAATCCCGAAGCTCAATTGGCGCATATCGACCGCAACACGTTCGATAACCGTTTGTTGGCCGCATTCGAGGCCCTTGAGCAGGAAGCGGATGCGGGGCGCATCGGTTGCTATGGTCTGGCGACATGGCGTGCCTTCCGGGCCTCACCCGGGCAGGCCGGGTACATTTCCATTGCCGGGGCAAAAGCACTGGCGAAACGGGCCGCCGGTGACAAACCTGACCGGTTTCAATGTGTGCAGATGCCGTTGTCGATCACCATGCCGGAAGCAATCCAGCGGCCGACGCAGTGGATCGGCGAAGCCACGGTGCCGGCCGTGGCTGCGGCACGTATCCTGGGGCTGGCTTGTGTCAGCAGCGGCAGCATCGGACAGGCGAAAGTCCCGGAAATGAATGAGTCCCTGATCAAGTGGCTAGGCGAAGACTACGCCGATGATTATCAGCGTGCCCTGCAGTTTACCCGCTCTGCCAGCGGGCTGACGTCGGCGCTTGTCGGCATGAAGCAGCCGTCCCATGTCGAGAGTAACCTGCAAGTACAGCAACGCGAGCCGTTACCGCGCAGTATCTTCGAATTGATGTTCAGAAAGACGCCGGTCTAGGCGTTGAAAGCCGGATCGTGCTTGGCACCGCCACGGCATGCAGGTGACGAAAGCGTCTTGCCGCCACGTGCTTCCCATTCCCCAGGGGTCAGAGTTTCCATCGACAGCGCGTGAACGGGACCGTCGAGTTCTGGTTTCAGAAGAGCATTGATCAGTTGATGCCGACCGACGAGCCGTTTGCCGTCAAAAACATCCGATACGATAATCAGTTTGAAATGAGATTCCGATCCCGGCGGCACGTTGTGCATATGGCTTTCATTAATGACCTCCAGATGCACCGGCGTCATGGCTTCGGCAACTTTGCGCTCAATGGTATCGGTGACAGTCATTTCGGCTCCCGGTGTATGGCTTACACTGCAACAATTAGGCGGGAACGGGTCAGTACGCAAGGGGGGGATATTATCGAACAAGCCGGCCGTCGTTAACGGTTGCCGCCTTTGGCACGGCGCTGCAGAAGCTGCGGCGGCAGGGCTTCCGTCATATTCTTGAGGTCATGTTCAAGCACCGATACACGCTGTGTCAGCGTATGTACCTTTTCGGCGATGTCGCGTTCATATTGTTTGATGTTTTCAATATCGCGCGAAAAGCCGTTGATCTCGGATTCGAGAGCATCGGTTTTTGACTCGAACATAATCTGTGCTTCACGGACCTGTTTCGCCAGATTCTTGCCGTATTTGTCGAATGAGTTGTCGACGTGCTTGTTTGCGTGACTTGCCAGCCACACTGCACCCAGAGCCACAAGAACTGCAACAACAGCGGCTATTTCAGCCATATTACGGTTCCCTTGTCTTCGTGCGTTTCCCCTGCATCACAATTGATGATCGAACTGCCGGGGTCAATATGACCGACGGTACATGAAATGAATTAAATGTGGATAAACTGCACGCCAAGGTTGCCGGATGTGCAGTAAAATAAAGCTCAGATTATTTTTTAAATTTACGCGAACCCGCTGAACGCGAGGAAATTCAATGGAAACCGCCGAAATTTGTAGATGCCTTTCATGGGGGTGATATACCAATGCGTGATCAATGCTTATGGATGCGCCAGTGGGTGGAGATGAAAAAAAATCTCTGATGTCGAAGAAATATCCCTGCTTTCGCACATCACATTTCAGGGTAGCGGTAATTCGGGCGAATCACCGGATCGGGGCGGAAAGGTGGTACGGATCGTATCTGCTCAAAGAAAATGGCGGAAAGCCTGTAAAAAACCCAAAAAACGACCTGCTTGTTCTTGCCCGTACGGCGGCGAAACGGTATTCACTGTGACAACGGTACTTCTGCGCGGTTCGGGAAAATTGCGGATCGTTTCTGGGTGGAAGCTGCAGTCAAATGTCCTGGGAAAATTGGCCTGAAGGGGGTGTCCCGAAAGGGAGGCCCGAGGCCGTTAGGCGGGGAATCAAAGACGGGCGTAGACCGCGCGTCTCAACGAGGAGTTTTTCATGTCATCGGATGCACAATCCTTGGAAATGAGAATGGCGAATGCCATCCGCTTTTTAGCAGCCGATGCGGTACAGGCCGCAAAATCGGGTCACCCGGGCATGCCGATGGGCATGGCCGATGCGGCGACGGTGCTTTTTACCAAGCATCTGAAATTTGATGCAGCGAACCCAAATTGGCCGGATCGGGACAGGTTCATTTTGTCTGCCGGTCATGGATCGATGCTGATTTATTCGCTTTTGCATCTGACCGGTTATGAAGACATGACAATGGATGAACTCCGAAATTTCCGTCAACTGGGCGCGAAGACGGCGGGACATCCGGAATTCGGTCACGCCAAAGGGATCGAAACCACGACCGGGCCGTTGGGGCAGGGTGTCGCCAACGCTGTCGGCATGGCACTTGCCGAGCGCATGATGAATGCCCGTTACGGAGACGATCTCGTAGACCACTACACTTATGCCATTGTCGGTGACGGCTGCCTTATGGAAGGGATCAGTCACGAAGCGATTTCCATGGCCGGGCACCTGAAGCTTTCCAAGCTGATCGTACTTTTTGACGATAACGGTATCTCGATTGACGGCAATACCAACATGGCCGTATCCGATAATCAGCAGGCCCGGTTCGAAGCATCGAACTGGCATGTTCAGTCGGTCGACGGTCACGATCATGCAGCAATTGCGAAGGCGATCGAAAACGCAAAAGCAAGCGACAAGCCGTCCATGATTGCTTGCAAGACGACCATCGGTTTCGGTGCCCCGACCAAGGCGGGGACGGCATCAACTCACGGTGCACCCCTTGGCGATGATGAAATTGCCGGCGCCCGCGAAGCCCTTGGCTGGGAAGCCGGTCCGTTTGAAGTTCCCTCGGATGTTCTCGAAAACTGGCGTGCCGCCGGTGGCCGTGGCAGCTCGGTGAGAGAAGCCTGGGAAGCCCGTCTGGCAGCCTCGGACAAGGCGGATGAATTCAATCGCACCATTGACGGAACTTTACCTGCCGGGGTTTCGGAGGCGGTCAACGCGCATAAGAAGCGCGTTTCCAAGGAGCAGCCGAAGTGGGCGACCCGCGTTGCATCCGGGGAGTCCCTGAATGTTCTGACGCCGGTTATCAAGGAACTGGTTTCCGGTTCTGCCGATCTGACCGGGTCAAACAATACCAAGACACCGGATACGGACTCGCTGACCCCGGATAATTTTGCCGGTCGTTATATCCATTACGGGGTGCGGGAGCACGGGATGGCTGCAGCCATGAACGGCATTGCTCTGCACGGCGGACTGATCCCGACCAGCGGGACTTTTCTTGTGTTCGCCGATTATATGCGGGGCGCCATGAGATTGTCGGCGCTGATGGGTAAGCGCGTCCTTTACGTGCTGACGCATGACAGCATCGGACTTGGCGAGGATGGCCCGACCCACCAGCCGGTTGAAACGCTGTCCATGCTGCGGGGAACACCGAATTTCCTAATGTTCCGCCCATGTGACGGTGTTGAGGCGGTGGAATGCTGGCAGTTGGCTCTGGAGAACGCCAGCGGCCCATCGGGCTTTGCCTTATCGCGTCAGGGTGTGCCGACGCTGCGTACGGCGCACACCAATGAAAATCTGTCTGCGAAGGGTGGTTACGTGCTCGAAGATGCCATTGCTTCGGATCGCAAGGTCACTCTTTTGGCGACAGGTTCCGAGGTTCACCTTGCGACTGCCGCACGCGAGGTACTGGAAGCAGACGGCATCGGCACAGCCGTGGTTTCCATGCCATGCTGGGAATTGTTCGACCAGCAGAGCAAGGATTACCGGGATGCAGTCCTGGGTGAAGGTTCCGTTCGTGTAGCGGTTGAAGCTGCCGTGCGTCACGGTTGGGATAAGTACATCGGTCCCGAAGGGGGCTTTGTTGGGATGGACGGGTTTGGCGCATCAGCGCCTGCAGGTGACCTGTACAAACATTTTGGCATTACCGCGGAGGCAGTTGTCGCCGCGGCCAGGGAAAGACTGGTCTGACCGGCTGCCCGATCAGACCCAGGTTGGAGGGAATTTAGAATGAACAAGCAGGAACTATTTGAAACAGCGGTAGCGATGGTTGCCGATAACAAAGGATTGCTGGCGGCTGATGAAAGCACCGGTACCATGGGTAAACGCCTGGACTCGATCGGTGTTGAGAACGTCGAGGAAAAACGCCGCGATTATCGCGAGATGATGTTCCGGTCCAACGGCATCGGCAATTATATCTCCGGTGTCATCCTGTATGATGAAACGATCCGCCAATCTGCGGCCGATGGCACCACGCTGGTGAAGGTTCTGCAGGATGCAGGTGTCATTCCCGGCATCAAGGTCGATGCCGGTGCCAAGGAACTGCCGGGACGCTCTGACGAAAAAATCACCGAAGGACTGGATGGTCTGCCGGGACGCGTCGCGGAATATTATGGACTTGGCGCACGCTTTGCGAAGTGGCGTGCGGTGATCGACATCGCTGACGGTATTCCCAGCCGCTATGCCATTCATACCAACGCCCATGCGCTGGCGCGGTATGCCAAGATCTGCCAGGAAGGCGGACTGTGTCCGATCGTTGAACCTGAAGTTCTGATGGATGGAGCGCACGACATCAATCGCTGCCAGGAGGTGACCGAAGAAGTGCTCGAAGCGGTCTACCGGGAACTGTACCTGCAGGAAGTCTATCTCGAAGGGACGATCCTCAAGCCGAACATGGTCATTGCCGGCAAGAAATGTGCGACCCAGGCCGCGCCTGAAGAGGTCGCAGCGAAAACCGTTGAGACACTGCTGCGTTGTGTTCCGGCTGCGGTCCCCGGTATCATGTTCCTGTCCGGTGGTCAGTCCGAAGAGGATGCGACGCTGCATCTCGATCTGATGAACGCGGGGGCTGACCTGCCCTGGAAGCTCAGCTTCTCATATGGACGGGCGTTGCAGCAAAGTGCGCTGAGTGCATGGAAGGGCGATAATGCCAACAGCCCCGCGGCTCAGCAGGCATTCCTTGAACGTGCCAGCGCCAACAGCCGCGCCTGCGCAGGGACCTACTCCAAGGCTGCATGATCGGAAAAGTATATGATCAAAATCGCCCCCTCGATCCTGTCCGCGGATTTCGCCCGCTTCGGTGAGGAAATCCGCGCCATTGATGCCGCCGGGTGCGATTATGTGCATGTCGACGTCATGGACGGGCATTTTGTCCCGAACATGACGTTCGGTGCACCGATCATATCTAAACTGCGCCCACACACCAAAAAGCCGTTTGATGTGCATCTGATGATCGACCCGGCACAGCCGTATCTTGAAGAATACGCCAATGCCGGAGCAGATATCATCACGGTTCATGCGGAAGCGGATAAACATCTGGACCGGTCGTTACAGGTGATCCGCTCTCTCGGTAAAAAGGCCGGGGTGTCGCTGAATCCGGCCACACCTGAGAGCGTTCTTGCCTACATTCTCGATAAAGTGGACCTGATTTTGGTGATGAGCGTCAATCCCGGCTTTGGCGGGCAGAGCTTCATTCCCGCCCAACTCGCGAAGATCAGACGTATCCGCGAAATGATCGGCGACCGGCCGATCGAACTGGAAGTAGATGGCGGCGTCAATGTCGATACCATTGCTGACGTCGTGGCTGCGGGAGCGGACGTTATCGTTGCCGGCAGTGCGGTCTTCAAGGGAGACGATTACACCAAAACCATCAGCGATTTACGTGCTGCTGCCAAGGCGTGATCTTCGATTTATCAATCAGCCGACTGTGGTCATGATCGAGTAGACGTCGGACGGACGTGTCGCGAGATCGATCAGAAGTTTTAAAGCCACGGATATCACCATCATTGCCAGCAATCCTCTGAGCTGCTCGCCGTTGAGTTTTTCACCGATGCGTGCGCCTAGTTGTGCGCCAATGACGCCGCCAACGATCAGCAATAAGGCGAGAATGATGTCGACACTTTGATTGCCGACAGCCTGCAAAACCGTCACGTTCGCTGTGACAAAGATGATCTGAAACAGCGAGGTGCCGATGACAACTACCGTCGGCATTCCGAGGAGGTAGATCATCGCAGGCACCATGACGAAGCCGCCGCCAACCCCCATGATCGCGGACAGGACGCCGACGAAGAACCCGACGGCGAGCGGGAGCAGGGCGCTGATATATAGCCGCGAGCGGCGGAATTTCATTTTAAAGGGAAGGCCGTGTGTCCAGTTATGGATATGGCTTTTCCGGCGTTTCTTTGCTTTTTGTGCCCGCATGGCATTGATGCTTTCGATCAGCATCAAAGTGCCGATTATGCCCAGAAAAACCACATAACAGATGTTGACCACGAGATCGACCTGGCCAATGGCTTTCAGGGCGGAAAACAACCAGACGCCGACGGTTGATCCGATAAGGCCGCCAAGCAGCAGGACGATGCCAATCTTGATATCGACATTGCCGCGGCGCCAATGGGCGAGTACGCCGGAGATGGACGCGGCAACAATCTGGTTTGCACCGGTCGCCACGGCAACGGCAGGTGGAATCCCGATGAAAATAAGCAACGGCGTCATCAGGAAGCCGCCGCCCACGCCGAATATTCCCGAAAGCGCGCCTATGCCACCGCCGATGGCCAACAACAGATAAACGTTGACGGACAACTCGGCGATCGGGAGGTAAATATCCATAAAAATCCGTAACATCGACCTTTGAAGCCACGATCCGAAAGCCGGATTGCAAAGGTCATGCCGTCTGCCAGGATGCAGATATCAGGTTATAAGGGCGATCTCTTCTTCGCTTAAACTACCGGGGACGATGGTAACCGGCACCCGAAGACGGCCTGCCATTTTTTCCACCAGATAGGAAACCAAAGGCCCGGGCCCGTCGGTTCCGGAAGCCGCGCCGAGTACAAGAAGGGAGATACCGTCTTCTTCTTCAATCAGGTTGACCACTTCTTCGCGCAGTTTGCCCTCGCGTATATAGAGCACAGGCATGTGTCCCATGCGCTTTTGCACTACCGAAGCGACGACGTTGAGCATTTCCTCCGCTTCCTCACGGGCTTCTTCACGCATCCGCTCGCCGACGGCCATCCAGTGCGAGAACTCAGCAGGTTCAATCACATACAGCAAAGCGACACGACCATTGGAATTGTGAGCACGGCGGCAAGCGAACTGAAGCGCAGCGGCGAATTCTTCGGTTTCATCGACCACGCAAAGGAAAGTACGGCCGGTCAGTTTTTTGGCCGGGGTTTCTTCCTGCTGTTCATTATCAGAGTTGTCACTCATGGCCTAACTCCTCCTGAAGGCGGCGTTGGCTAACCAACCGGCTGCGCATGCGATGATAACGGCAAAGATGCCGTATAACAGCGATTGTTTATGGGCAAAATCATAAATCTCGGCTTCGAGGCCGAATTTTCGGACATTCAGCAATGTCGTCTCACTGGTGATGATTTCCTGATCGCGGACCAGGAATGTCTCGATTGCGAACTCCCCCACGGAAACGT
Source organism: Rhodospirillales bacterium (assembly GCA_965227245.1). Classification (GTDB taxonomy): domain Bacteria; phylum Pseudomonadota; class Alphaproteobacteria; order Rhodospirillales; family Casp-alpha2; genus UBA4479. The sequence continues at coordinate 2,691,731 of OZ245728.1, forward strand.
TTGCCGGAAAACTGATGCGGGTTCTGAAAAGCATGTCGTTCAGGAACAGCAGCGGAGAGGCGTCTTCCAAATAGAGCTTCTTGCGTATCTTGTCGCGTATCAATGCGGCACGAAACGCTATTGCTGCCGCTGAATTGGTATTCGTATCCGTGGGTTGAATCTGGATTTCGTCAACGCCGATCTGTAATCGAGAAAGCGTGTCAGCCGGCAGGATATCATAGAGCGGGCGGTTCGAAGATACCCAGTAATAGGATGGCAGGCCGTCAAAGGTGAGGTGCTCCGTATTCACCCAGATGCCTAGTTTCCGTTCCTTCAGGTGTACCGTCTGATTTTCCAGCGGGCCGCGGACAACAACGATGACATCGCCCGCACCGCGTTTGGCGCCGAACAGTAAAAGCTCGGTGCCTGAAAAAGCGGTGGTGATCTGCACGATCGGTGCCGACAGATCGATCACAAGATCCTTTGCCTGTAGGCTGGAACCGCCAAGAAGCAGAACCAGAAAAAACACCAGGGACTTTGTGCCATGTTTAAAGATCGACGTCATCAATGCCCCTCGCTACCAAACGAATAGGGATCCAGTGGTGTTACAACCAGATCGAACGTCAGTTTCAGACAGACGGCGATCACAATTAGTGCCAGCATACCACGTAGCTGTTCACCCTGCATCCGCCCGCCGAACCGGGCACCGATCTGCGCACCGATGACGCCGCCGATCAGCAGCAGCAGCGCCAGAACGATATCTACAGTATAGTTCGAGACGGCCTGCAGTATTGTCACGTTTGCCGTCACAAATATGATCTGGAAAAGAGATGTGCCGACAACCACCGCCGTCGGCATACCGAGAAGATAGATCATCGCCGGCACCATTACGAAACCGCCGCCAACCCCCATGATCGCCGACAGAATACCGACAAAAATACCGATGACGATTGGCAGTATGGCGCTGATGTACAGCCGTGATTTTCGGAAGCGCATCTTGAACGGCAGGCCATGCATCCAATTATGCGAATGGCTGCGTTTGCTGACTTTCTTCTTTGAGGCGCGTATGGCGTTGATGCTTTCGATCAGCATCAGTGTGCCGATGATCCCGAGAAACACCACATAGGAGAGTTTAATCACCAGATCGATTTGGCCGAGCCCCTTGAGGAAGGTGAACAGCCAGACACCGAAGCTGGAACCGATCACGCCACCGATCAGAAGCAGACTACCCATTTTCAGATCGACATTGCCTCGCCGCCAATGTGCAAGGACACCGGAAACTGAACTGGCGACGATTTGGTTGGCCTCGGTTGCAACGGCGACTGCAGGGGGAATACCGATAAAAATCAATAGCGGCGTCATCAGAAAGCCACCACCGACACCAAATAACCCTGACAGGAAACCGACACCCCCGCCCATCCCCAGAATGAGGAAAATGTTCACCGACATTTCGGCGATGGGCAAATAAATCTGCATCGAGCGGCAGCTCCGGCCGGGCAGCCACGCCAGTTGGCGAGGGGGAATAATTAACGAGTAATATCAGGCTTCTATGGCAGCTTCTGATGAATGTCAATCTCGATACGGGAAAACCATCAGAAATCTTTCAAAAATGTCTCAGATTATGCGTTTACGATTTATGCACAAGTTTCAGCGATGACTAAGGTGACAGAATGTAAATCGGCAATCTGTTACCGTGGCCGGATTGACGCCCGCTTTCTGATCTTGCCGATACTGGAAATGACTTGGATTCGACGTGAGAAAAACGCCTGAACTGGTCGACGATCCCGAAGACAATGCGATTGATCCCGATGATGACTGGACAGTCGAGGTCGAGGGGACGCCATCGAAATTCCCTCTGCTCGCTAAATTCGGCTTAGCTCTGGGTGCGGTCGCGTTATTGTTTATCGCGACGTTATCCTTGGCGCCGATGGTTCTGCCCAGATCAATGACGGCACCATATGCTGAACGGTTGATATCACAAGTCGCTGGCGTCGATGTGACGATCAAGGGCGATCATTCCTTCAGCATACTGCCGTCGCTTAAATTGGAGGCGGATAACGTCGTTTCAAAGGAAGACGGCCCTCTTAGTCTGACTTTACCACATCTGGAAATTGAGTTCAGTGCGCTTGGCGTTCTGTCCGGCAGTGCAGATCTGGAGTTATTCCTGCTGCGTCAACCAGAGATACATTTGCGTACGGCGAGGATGACGGGCGCCGCAGTGAACGCTCCGCAAATTGATCGAGCCTGGGGCTGGTGGCGTGATATGAGCCTGAACAATCTCAAGATCGAAGATGGTGCATTCATCCTGTCTGATGACAGAACCGGACGTGTCGTACGTTTGGAGAGTTTCAGCGCTGAAAATGCCAAGCCAAACAAAGAGCAGGTACAGGACGGCTTGGTCATCGCCGGTGAAGGGTTATTGAATGGCAAGCCCGTCAAGCTAGATGCAGTTACCTCCAACCCGCAACTGCTGGTGTCCGGAAACCGGTGGCCGCTGAACCTGACTTTTTCATCCGGATTGCTTGATGGCTCGTTCGATGGATCAATAGCCTTACGTGAACGTATGGTGGGTGAGGGGGTGCTTAACCTGTCCGGCAGGGATGTGAAGGCCATCAATGACTGGATTGGCCCGCTCCTTCCGGCAAGACGCCATGGTACTTTAACATTGGAAGCGTCCATTGATATAGCGGGTGACAACATTGACGTTCGCCGGGTTAACCTAGCCTATGGATCGACATCATTTACGGGGAGCCTCAGGTTCGAAGACCTGGCAACAGGCGCGCCGCAAATCAACGGTAACATACAAGCAGAATCAATTGATCTGGGGATGGCCGATGCCGACGATGCCTTGGCCGCGGTCGAAGCACCGTTAATGGTGCCGGGTATGCCGAGTGGTACTATTGACCTGACGTGGCAGAGATTGGTTTGGCGTTCGATCGTGCTTGGGCCCGGAGAGGCCATTATTGACCGGCAGTCGAAATCCCGGAGATTAAGCATCAAGCTACAGGAAGCTGAGCTAAACGGTGGCAAGCTGCGCGGTTCGTTCACCTTAGATGCGTCCGAAGGCATGCGTGCCATGAATATGGAAGCTCGTGCGCTCGGTATCAGTATCGGTCCCATCCTCGATAACGCAGAGACAGCAGAGCAGGAAATACTCAGCGGCACCTCAACGATAGAACTTAATTTGTTCTCGGTAGGGGGAACACCAAAGGAATTGCGTGAAGCCCTGACAGGAGAAGCAGAGGTTCTGGTTCAGGGTGGCGAAATTGCAATTCAGGAACTGGTTCGCGGGTTGGTGCCTGAATCCGGGAGCACGTTACCTTTCAAGTCCTTGAATGGACGATTTATGATCGGACAGGGTATTGCCGTGAGTGAGGATTTGTTGCTGCAATCCGGTAAGTTAAGCCTGGTAGGTAAGGGCCAGATCGATCTTGCGAACTGGACCATCGACTTGAATATCGGCAGATTGGGAACGGACGGCGAAACGCGGTCGCTGCAACGCTATCGGGTAAGCGGTCCGGCTGAACAAATGCGCGTAGAACCAGTCAACGGTTCCTAACGTCCGGGAGCGGGGATAAATGGTCGAGATTCTATGTCTGCTGGGGGCGGCGGTTGTGGCCGTACTTATCTCCACGCGGCTCGGTCTTGGCTCACAACTCGGATATCTGGCAGCAGGAGCGATTATAGGGCCATTTGGAATTGGCCTGATTACCGAAGCCGAGAATCTGCGCCATATCGGTGAATTCGGTGTGGTTTTTCTGCTTTTCATGATCGGTATCGAAATGAAGCCGCAACGGCTTTGGATCATGCGTCGTCTCGTCTTTGGACTTGGTGGGTTGCAGGTCATGACTACAGGGGCCGTGCTGGCTGCAGGGGCACACTTCATATTTGGCCTTGATATCATAATTGCCATTGTTGCGGGGTTTGGACTGGCACTTTCATCGACAGCATTCGGTGTGCAGATGCTTTCCGAACGGAATGAACTGACCAGTCACCATGGTCGCAACAGCTTTGCCGTTCTCCTTTTTCAAGATCTGGCCGTGGTGCCGCTGATTGTCCTGCTGCCGCTGATCAGTATCGGCGAAGCGGAGATCACAACGTCTATGGGACTGGCCATCATCCAGGCTGCGGCGATCATTTTCTGTGTCGTTCTGGCAGGGCGTTATGCCGTTGGTCCGGTCATGCATGCCATCGCCCGTATCGGCAATAGTGACACCTTTGTCGCCATGGCTCTGCTGATGGTACTGGGTTTTGCATGGGTGATGAACCAGGTTGGGCTGTCGCTGGCTCTGGGGGCTTTCATGGCCGGTGTGATGCTGGCTGAATCCGAATACCGCCATCAGATAGAGGCAGATATCCTGCCTTTCCGAGGGTTGCTCCTGGGCCTCTTTTTCATGAGTGTCGGCATGAGCCTGGATCCTCAGCCGCTTATGGATCACACTTTCTACATTCTCATCGCGACTTTTTCGTTGCTGGTGCTGAAGTGCCTGATAACGATTGCCCTGTCATTACTGTTTCGCGTGCCGTATGCCGTTGCCATACGCAGCGGATTTATCCTTTCGCAGGCCGGTGAATTCGGGTTCGTGCTTTTCTCACTGGCGTTGGCCGAGCAAATCATGCCGGCTGAACTTGTGGATATGCTGATTGCCGTCATTGTCCTCAGCATGATGCTTACACCCGGTATGGTCTGGTTGGGCGCAAGGATCGCAGACAGGATCGCCTTGTCTATCCCGGGTGAAGTGGACGGTGCAGTTGCCGAGGACGTTCGCCCCGTGTTGATAGCCGGTTTTGGCCGTGTCGGTGAAACCGTGGCGAACATGCTAACTGCTGCCGATGTGCCCTATGTCGCGATAGATGCTGATGCTGACAGGGTCAGGCGTGCCCGTAGGCATGGCTATCATGTCTATTTCGGGAGTGCCGGCAGACCGGAAGTGCTGCGGTCCGTTGGGGCAAAGCACGCGCGATTGATTGTCGTTACATTAGATGATCCAAAAGTGGCCGAAGGCATGGTGCGCACCGTGCGCCGGATATACCCGCATGTCCCGATCCATGTCCGTGCACATGATTGGGATGTCGCCGATACATTCGCCGAGCTAGGCGTCGATCACGCAATGCCGGAAACAGTTGAAGCTAGTTTGAGACTGGGGGCCGCAGCGCTTGAAGCGGCCGGTGTTGACGTTGAAAAACGTCGTGCGTTGTTCGACGAGCTAAGTGCCGAGAACTTTGCAAAAATGCGCGGTTTCCGCCGTTCCTGATACCAGTGAGCAGGGTATTCCATCCATTGATTCACTGATTGTTAACCACGTGGTGACATATTGTTAACGGGACAAGTCCCGCTTGTAATCTTGCGAGGCAATTGGGCGCGTCATTCAGGACGCACGGAGACAAGGGAGCGCAGTCATGCGCCATAAATCATTCACTTTTCCGGGCATATTGACCGGTATTGCCATTCTGACAGTAGCAGGTGTGCATTCAGCCACGGCTGACGGAACTTCCGCGCCGGGCATGGTGCCGCAGAGCAGCATTTACCCGAATGTCGCCGCCGCTTCTCCCGGTTCTTCACCAGCAGTTCCGGGGACGCCCGGCTCTTCACCATCGAAACCGGTCGCCTATCAGGATGCGCAGCGTGATTTCATGCTGGTAGCACCGCCCGGGGCAAGGTTTCAGGAACACCCCAGCGGGCAACAGATTGCGATCCAGTCGCGAAAGGGCTACGGGGTCAATATCCAGACGGGAGACGCCAATCCTCAGATCGCTACCCCTCAGATGTTTCATAAGCTGGAAGTGCAGTATCTGGGCGATGGGAAACCCTGGGCGCGGAAAACCGGTTATGGCAATGCCATCGTTGCAGGGCTGCCGGCGGCATATGCCACTTATGAAGCCGGATCCACGAAGACAAAGGTTGTTATTGCCCGTGGTATGAAGACGGATTTCGTCTTCATGTTCTTCGCCCCTGTCAGCCATTATGAAAAGCTGTATACGGAATTTGAGTGGATACTCGCGAGTTTCCGGCCCTCACCGGCGGATATGCCGACTGAGCCTGTGAAAATCGTCGGAGACCCGGCTCCGGAAGAAAAACAGCCGCCATTGCGGGCTGAAAACACACCCGAAGTGAATCCTGCCGGTCGACCAAAGCTTCCTGAAGTCGTCAGCGCGCCGGATGTGATCGTCTTTTCCGAGGCCGGATATGGATACCGTGTTGAATATCCGTCTGCCTGGCAGCTTGAGAAATTGAGCGCCTATACAAACGCAATCAGCGGTCCGCGTGGTACGCCTGCGTATGATGCCATCGTTTCATTGCAGAACGTGAAGCCTGTCGGTGAAGGGGATGTGGCCCGCACGGCGATCGAAAATCTCAAAAACAATCTGTCGCAACAGGCTCATGGGGTTCAGTTCGTAGGCGAAAAACCGGTGACGTATGCAAAGTACGGGATGACCCTCGAAGGGCATCAGTTTGTAGCCAGCTATGATCATCAGGGACAGCGGTTTCGCAAATGGGCGCTGGTTCTGCCGAGGCCTGAAGGCGGTATCGCGCATATCTGGTCATACACAGCGCCGGCAGCTCAATTTGATACCTACCGACCGGTCGCTGAACGGATACTGAATTCACTAAAAATTGACGGTGGACAGGGTTAGATCACTTCGCACGGTGTGATAGTCTCTAACTTATGACTGTTCCACTTTTTAAGCGTACGTCGATCAAAACACGGCATTTCGCCGTGGCGGCCGCATTTGTTCTGATGACAGGGGCCACGCCCCAAGCCTATGCCGCTGAACCCGGTCTTGATGAACTTATGAGGCATTTTGACAGTGTCGTGTTCGGTTCTGAGATCGAAGGCGTCAAGCCGGCTGAATACATACAGAAATGGATGACCCCCGTTCGTGTGTCGATCACCTCTATGAAGGGGGATATGATCAACAAGCCCGGCGGTAAGCGGGAATTGAAACTCAGTTATGCGCCCCCCGGTAAAAATCAGGTGGATATGATCCGCAAACATCTGACGACACTGGTTAAACTGACGGGGGCTCAGTCGGAAAAGAGCGACAAAGAAAATGGCAAGCCGGCCAATTTCATCATAAAGTTTGTCCCCAGGCTGGTTATGGGCCAGCCCTTTTTGGCAAATGATGTCGACCCGGAGATATTGAAAAGGCTTGGACAGCCCGGGGTCTGCTATTTCCTGACACGCTCAATCAGCACGGGCGCCATGTTCAGGAGCCTGATCGTCGTCAACAATGAGTTGCCGCCAGAGCAGATGAATGCTTGTCTGCTCGAGGAAATGACGCAAGCGATGGGCCTTCCAAATGATAGCGACATTGTATCGCCATCGATCTTCAATCAGAAATCCACGGCCGAAACGCTGAGTCTATTCGACACCGTGTTGATAAAAACGCTTTATGATAAAAGGTTGCCTGCCGGTACACCGCGCAGTGATGCATTGAGAATAGGTCGTGATATCATGAGTGAACACCTTGCTCAGTAAACGGCTTTTCTGTTTTTCCATTCTCCTGTTTCTGATTTCGTTATCAGCGCTGAAAACAGCGGCGTATGCAGAAACTTTACCCGATATTCCGGATATCAGGCGTTTTGCCGAAGACGTGATGATCGGTGCCAAGCCCGGGGCACATCTGGTCAAATGGCAATCGCCGCCCTCGGTTCGCTTGGAAACGTTGATAGCCGGACCGCGGGATGCGACGGGTAAGGTTGTGCCGATCCCTTCCAAAACACCGGAAGCGTATTACAATTATCTTCGTGATCACATCAGAAGCCTGAGTGCCGCAAGCAGTCTGAGGATACGGCTCATGCCTCGCGATATCGGCGTCGGTGGCGACATCGTGATTACAATCGTTCCTCGTACATTGATGGCAGATGTGCCTTTCCCCGGCGTTCCTGCGCGTACCCTTAGCGAGCTTCTCGGGCCGGGCAGGTGCTTTTTTCTGATCTGGCCAGGATCGGATTGGCAAATCCTGAAAGCCAGAATAGTTATTAATGCAATTCTTGAAGATGATCACATAAACCACTGTTTATTAGAAGAATTAACGCAATCCCTTGGTCTGCCAAATGATAGTGACCGGCTTCGTCCTTCGGTGTTTAACGAGTCAGCCAGATTGACGCGGTTATCCGATCTGGATCGGATACTGATCCGGACACTTTACGATACCGCAATTTCAGCAGGGATGAACCTGGGCACTTTCCGTGATACGGCTGAAGCCGTCATAAGCCGGAATATCCAGGCTGCGGACTAACCTGTCATACGCCACTGCGGACACGCCAGCGGATTTTCCGTTGTTAAGGATACTGTCAGGGCTGAGTGCCAATGTTACCAACGGTTTGGCTGGGTAATAGCGGTCTGCTGATAAGGGTTTATTAACAACAAACCCTTACACCGGTATCTGGCCTAATCTTTGCGGGCAGGGCCTAAGAGCGGAAGGATCGGTTGCGGAAAGCGACCGGATAAATACATGGGCTTGGCTGAAAAGCTAAAATCGTCGAAGCCGCAGGGCAGCGAACTTGGCCGTATATCATATACGCCGGGGGGGGTGTTCGACCTCATTTTGGCGTCGGTTTTCATCAATCTTCTTGCATTGGCGATGCCGCTGACGCTGCTGCAGGTCTATGACCGTATTATCCCGAACTCGGCAGAAGGTACTTTGATCCTCCTGATCGTTGGTGTGGGCTCTGCACTGATCCTTGAAGCGTGTCTGCGTCAGGGTCGGTCATATGTCAGCGGTTGGATGGGGGCGCGCTTTGAGCATCTTGCAGGTGTTGCTGCGGTAGAGAGACTGCTTAACGTGTCTATCGTCGATTATGAACGTCAGGGTTCCGGCGTCCATCTTGAACGCTTCAATTCCCTGGGGCCGCTCAAGGAGTTTTATGCGGGACAAGCAATTCTTGCGCTTTGTGACCTGCCGTTTGCCGTCTTGTTTCTGAGTGCCATGTATTATCTTGCTGGACACCTGGTACTGGTTCCGATTGCGTTGATCATCGTGTTTGCGATCGCGGCGATGGTTGTCGGCGGCAGACTGCGCCGCGCCCTTGAAAGTCGGATGATGGCCGATGACCGGCGCTACAGCTTCATCATCGAAGTCCTTGGCGGTATTCACACCGTCAAAGGTCTTGCAATGGAAGAACAGATGATCCGCCGCTATGAACGCCTGCAGGAAACCTGTGCGACGGCTGATTACAATGTTGCGCTTCATTCCTCGTCAGCCAGTTCGACGGGTGCGCTTTTCTCCCAGCTCGTGCTGTTCTGCGTGGTTGGATATGGTGCGACATTCGTTATTGATCAGGAACTGACCGTCGGTGGACTTGCTGCGTGCACCATGCTCGCAGGCCGGTCCATGCAGCCGTTGCAGAAAGCCGTAGGTATCTGGACCCGCTTTCAGTCGATCCAGCTATCTCTGGACAGGGTGCGGAAGCTCTTTCAAATGGAAGAGGAAAAGCCGGCAGGGCTCCCTCAACTGTCGCCAATCCGCGGAAGCCTGAAAATCGAGAACATGAGCTTCACCTACGGCAAGAACAAGGATGGCGATGAATTGCCGCCCGTGTTCAAGGACGTGAACTTGACCATCGAATCAGGAGAAACCATCGGCATTACCGGAGCCGGGTCGAGTGGCAAGACAACACTGCTCTATATCATGATGGGTGTTTTTGCACCAAGCCAGGGGCGTATCCTTGCCGACGGCATGGATCTTTATGACTACGATCCCTCAAGCATACGCCGCCAGATCGCTTATCTGCCTCAGGAGGGTACGCTCTTCAACGGCACCATTCTCGAAAACGTTACGATGTTCCGGGATGACAAGATTGACGAGGGATTGGATATATCCCGCCTGTTGGGGCTCGATAATGTCGTTGCTCATATGCCGCATGGTTATGAAACCAAAGTAGGTGATGGTGCCGGTGACAAATTGCCGAAGGGGATTAAGCAGCGTATTGCCATTGCCCGGGCTTTGGTCGACAAGCCGCGTGTTCTGCTGTTCGACGAAGCCAATGCGTCCATGGACAGCGCCGGTGATTCCACGCTCCGCAATCTGCTCGAACGGCTGAAAGGTAGAGTCACGCTAGTTTTAGTGACACCGCGTCCGTCCATGCTCAATCTTGCTGACCGCATCTTCGATATTGAAGACGCGCAACTGGTCGAACGTATGCCGGAAAGTGAGAAAATAGGCCAAACCCCTGGGAAAGGATAGTAGCCATCATGACTGGAAAATTGAGAAAACTGGAAGCCGCAGATGGTGTCGAAGGGCATATGCATGGTTATAGCCAGGACTACGAACAGCGTGAACCATCATTAGCGACTGCACGGTCCGGCATGACCCGGCGCGTGACCCGTAAAGACGACAGAATGAAAATGATGAACGTACCACGTGATGGTTGGCTCAGCGGACCCGGCCGTGGCTTCAGTTTCGGCTGAACGTGTTTGAACAGTAACTGGGAAGTGACAGGTTAACGATTCGGATGAGCGGCATACTATCAAAAATCGAAGCCGTCGATGATGCTGAAGATGGCATCATTGAGCCTATCGATGCCGCTGTCGACCGGGTCTTCGGTGACAGGGCCGGTCAAAGTGAAAGTGCGCCGAGACCACGTGCCCCACAAGCTCGGACTTCATCTGAAAACTTGGCTGCTCCCGCACCGGCCAAACCTTCAGATGCGTCATTTGCCTCTGTAAGCCCACCCATGAGCGATGACGAACGCGGCACGCCCATGCCGCCGATCGGTGAGCGCAAACGACCCGCACCCCGCCGCCCCGAAACCCGTAAACCGCAACCCCCTGCAGCTAATCGCGGACCACGCCCAAACGTGAAAATGGCGAGAGCGGAACCGCCACAGGCAGAGCAAACACAGTCATCCGCTCCACCGAAGAAACCAGTTTCTCCGCCGGCCGCGAAGGAACCGTCTCAGACTGAAGGAGAGCGTGACGCGCTTGCCGACAAGGCATTGGCAGCGCTTAAGGCGCCAGCAAAGGGCGGGCGTGTGCCACCTCGTCTGCGTAAGCGCCAGGAACAGGAAGAAACCCCGCAGGAAATGGCGAAAAAGCCATCACCAGCGCCGGTGAAGCAACCTCAACAGGCTCGGTCAACGCGCCCTGATGCGCCTGCTAGAAGGCAAGTCCCGCAAGCAAGCGCCCAGCCTGCAGAGCCTAAACCCGCAGAAGCCAAGCCCGCAAAGCCAGGCCGTCAGAAGGTTGCTGCACAGCCCGTAGTGCAGCCTCAAAGCCCGCCCGTTCAGTCCGCATCCAAGACAACACAACAACCGGCTAAGCAACGAGTCCCGCAACCTGAAGCACGGCAGCCTGCGCCTCGCCCGGTTCAGGAAGCACCGCGCCCATCCAAACCCGGGCTAGCTCAACCAGCAGGTGATGCGACGCAGGACCGGGACAGGAGGTTCCGGCCACCGCCACCGCTGCCTGAATTGCAAGGTGTGTTCGAACCCTTGCCCCGGTTTGATCAGATGGCCCCCGCTGTTGCGGTTGATCAGGCAGGAGCGCCACCCTTGCCACCCGCACCGCCGGGTGGTTCGGGCGATGGAGGTGGCGGGGGCGATACGCCGCGACCGACGCCTATACCTGACAGCGGCCCGCCTGCCCACGAAGATCCGGCCCTTGCCTCGCTGAAGGAAGCGACGGACCTGTCGAATTGTCTAATGAAACTGTTGCACGCCCTGAACTGGCGGGGCGATCGCCGTCACATCGCCGAAGCATTGCCGCACTTCACGAACCAGCTTGATGTCACCTCATTCCGTAACATCATGGGAACACTGCATTATCAGAGCCGTCCGGTGAAACTGCGCTTGATGAGCATTGATACGCGCCTGTTTCCGTGCCTGTTTTTACCCGAGGATGGCGATGCGATGGTTCTGCTCGGGTACGAGAAAGAAGGTTTGCGAGTTTTCGATGGCGGCTTGAATGAGGAGCGATTGCAGCCGCGCAGCAATATCCGCGGCACAGCTTATTTTTTCAGTCCTGTCGATGCGGATGAAATTCAATCGGCCCAGAGCAAGGTCGGCTGGTTCCGTGCCGTATCCGAACGCTTCCGTGCGCTGGTTTATCAGACACTCGGCATTACGTTTGTGCTGAATATTCTTGCCCTTGTGACGCCGCTTTTCGTGATGGCGGTCTATGACAAGGTTGTCGCAACCGGTTCGCTGCCGACACTGGCCTTCTTTGCATTCGGGGTCGGTGTCGCCATTGGTTGCGATGTCATTCTCAGGATGATCAGATCGAAGATCATGGCGTTTATCGGTGCCCGGCTCGACAATATTGTCGGCATTGCCATATTCCACAAAATTCTATTCCTGCCCCCGACATTCACCGAACGTGCAACGATCGGCGCTCAGGTTGCACGGATCAAGGATTTCGAGACCATCCGCGATTTCTTCACCGGTCCGATGGCGATGGTGCTGTTTGAACTGCCGTTCGTATTTATCTTCATCATCACGATTGCAGCCCTCGCAGGGCCTGTGGTCTTCGTATCAATCATCATGATGGCGTGTTTCTTTATCCTCGGTCTGATCATTTCACCTTTGCTCCGGAACTCAGTCAGCCGGGCGGCCCGTGCTTCGTCGAAAAAGCAGGAACTGATCGTCGAGACGTTGAGCGGGATGCGGGCGGTGAAATACTGCGGCGCTGAGGAGCGTTGGATGGAACGATACCGCGAACATTCGGCCGCGGCATCACTGAACAGCTTTTATACCGCACAGTTGTCCGCGTTGATGCAGACAATTTCCCACGTGCTGATGATTTCGGCCGGCTTGGGGACGATTATCTTCGGGGTGTTCAGGGTCATGAACGGCGATATGTCCGTCGGTGGACTGGTGGCCTCGATGATCCTTGTATGGCGTGTGTTGGCGCCGCTGCAGACTGCCTTCGTATCGCTGACACGTCTGACGCAGGTGAAGTCCTCGATAGCACAGATCAATAACCTCATGAATATCCGTGGTGAGCGAGAGCAGCATACGCTGGTCAATCCGCTCAAGCAGATTCAGGGGTTCGTGACATTTGCCCGCGTATCGATCCGTTACAGCCCGGACAGCGATCCCGCACTGGTCGGGGTCAGTTTCGAACTTGAACCCGGTGAAGTGCTGTGCATCGTCGGCGGAAACGGCTCCGGCAAGTCAACGGTTCTGAAGCTGTTGGCTGCGATGTATGCGCCGCAGGCCGGTTCGATACGTATTGATAATATGGACATCCGGCAGATGGATACCGTCGAACTGCGTCATGCAGTGGCTTATGTCCCGCAGACTGTGCAGTTTTTCTATGGTACGATTGCGCAGAATCTGCGCCTGGCCAACCCAACAGCGACGGACGAAGACCTGTATCGGGCCTGCGACATGGCGGGCGTGCTTGATGAAGTCCTCGGCCTGTCACAGGGATCAGGGAAATGGAAACGCGATGGCTTCGAGGTTCGTATCGGTGATTCCAGCTCCGGCCAGATGCCGACAAGTCTGCTGCAACGACTGAATCTGGCCCGGGGCTATCTCAAGCGATCACCGATCATGCTTTTTGATGAGCCGGGCAACGGTCTGGACTTCGCCAGCGATCAGGTGTTCATGAAGAATGTAGAGCGTATGCGCGGTGAAACGACTATCCTGATGGTGACACACCGTCCGAGCCACTTGCGGCTTGCCGATAAAATTTTATGGCTAGAATACGGTAACGTGCGCGCTTTCGGGCCCGCAGGTGAAGTACTCAAACAGATGCCGAAGGACTTTGTGTGATGGCTGACGGTTCGCAGATTACAGAACAGAACTACGCCGATCATCCGGGCACTCCGGATAAAGACCGGCGTAAGAAAATTCGCCGTGGCGATCGTCAGACGCGTTTCCTTGCACAGTCTGTCATCCTCGAAGAAGGCGGCAGTTCCGGTTTGATCCGGGGGGCCATGCTGACCATCTGCATCGTGATTATGCTGTTTCTGGGGTGGTCGATGGTGACCAACGTTGATGAAGTTGCGGTCACGTCGGGCGAAGTTATCCCGTCAGGACAGGTTCAGGCTCTACAGCACCTCGAAGGCGGTATCGTCAAACAGATCCTTCTCGAAGAAGGCCAGCTTGTCGAAAAAGACCAGGTTCTGATAACACTTGATGAAACGGCTGCAGTGACGGAGCTTCAGAAGCTTGAAGCACGGCGGGCGGGCCTTGAAATCCGCTCGGAAAGGTTGCGTGCCCTCGGAATCGGCGGTGTCCCTGACTGGTCAAAGGTCGGTACCCGTTATCCGAACATGCTTCAGGATCAGCAACGTATTTACGAAGGTTCACTGGAAGCCTTTTTCAGCCGTCAGGAAACGATTCGCAAGCAGATCGAACAGCGCCGGTCCGACCTGCAGGCACTGGACGAACGTGAACAGACACTCACCCGTACGGCCGATATCTTCGCAGAAGAGCTTGAAGTCCGTGAGAAGCTTTACAAGGAAGGTCTTACCTCGAAAATTTCCTATCTGGATGCCAAGCGGTCCATGAACACGGCTCGGGGTGAACTTTCGGACCTGATTTCCGAACGAGAACGGGCAACGGAAGCCATAAAGGAATCCCAAAGCCGGTTGGATGAAATCGAAACGGAGTTTCGTGAACAGGCATTGGCTGAGTTGAGCGAAAGTGCCAACGAACTTATTCAGGTCGAAGAAGCACTGGTGCAGGCGCGTGACCGTGTGCGTCGATTGAAAATCACGGCGCCGGTTCGCGGTATCGTCAAAGGCTTGAATATCCATACCGTTGGCGGCGTGATACCGCCAGGTGAGATCATCACGGAAATTGTCCCGCTGGATAAGGAACTGGTGGTGGAGGCCAAGATCAAACCGCGTGACGTCGGTCATGTAAGGATCGGTCAGCCTGTGACGGTCAAAGTGACAACGTATGACTTTGCCCGGTTCGGCGGCATTTCCGGTGAACTCAAGGACGTTTCGGCATCGACCTTCCTGGATGAACAGGGAGAGCCTTATTACAAAGGGATCATTGAACTCGACCGCAACTTTGTCGGTCATGACCCGTCACAGAACCGGGTCATGCCGGGTATGACGGTTCAGGCGGATATCAAAACCGGCAAGAAGACGCTGTTCGAATATCTGCTGAAACCTGTATATAGTTCTGTCTCGACGGCTTTCCGCGAACGCTAGGCGGGGCGGGGCGGGGCGCCGCCGGGCAAATTCAGCATCCGGATGCATGAAATTAAGTGGATCGGGAATCCCGCCACATGGTATGCGCCATTTCAATTATCCGGCGGGTTTCAGACCAGAGGTCCAGGTCTGCCAGTTTTTCCATATCGACCCAACAGGCATCGGCTGCATCGCCGCCGAACCTCGGTTCAGCATCCTGTTCCACAGTGGCCCAGACATCGACCAGCGTGTAATGATATTCAATTCGTCCGTCCGGCGCCGGTGTAATTGAATCGACGACGTCAATCAGACCGCCGAGCGTCGCTTCAAGTCCCGTTTCCTCCTGTATCTCCCTCAAGGCGGCAGCATGGACGGTTTCACCCAGTTTCTGCGCCCCACCAGGCAGGCTCCAACTACCGGCACGAGGAGGTTTGCCGCGTTTGATCAGAACCACGCCTTTTTCGCCAACGATAACCACACCGACCCCGACGATGGGTCTCGGGGGAAATTCACGGCCTGTGTTCTGCGTCATATCGGCTCCGGTTATTCTTCGATTACAAAAACTATTAATTTCGTTAAGATACATTCTTAAACGACATTGAAAACGTCGATAAGCACAGCGGGGGTTGGTGTGCCGGATATCCTAGAGCGTCGCAGTTTAAAAAATGGGGATACGGTTTTCCGTGAAGGAGAACAGGGTAGCAGTGCCTATATCGTACAGGGCGGTGAGGTCGTTATTTCACGAACAATCGATGGGGAGGAGAGGGAACTCGCGACCATCGGTGTCGGCGGCATTTTCGGTGAAATGGCGTTGATTGATGAACAGCCGCGAATGGCGACGGCCAAAGTGAAAGGTGGTGCCACCATCGTGACGATCACCAAAAGCATGTATCAGCAAAAGCTCAAGAGCACCGACCCATTCATACGGGCTTTGCTGAGAATTCTTGTCGAAACCGTGCGTAACAAGTAATTGATATTTCCACAGATTTTTGAAAATCATTGTTGGCAGCTACTGAAACGTTGCTTGCAGTCGGCCTGTGATAGGCCCCATATTTTCCTGACATGGCCTCATTCGGGGTCCTCTGAAGGACTTGAAACATGACACCGTCAGAACAGGAACAGAATACGAAACAATCGGATGGGACGACTTCGGCGCGGCCGCGCATGAGCATGTCCCAGCGCCTGAGAGCGTATCTGTTTGCGGGCATTCTCGTGACGGCGCCGATTTTCATCACGTTCTATCTGGCCTGGCTGTTCGTGACGTTCGTCGACAGTAAGATCAATCCGCTGATTCCTGCGAAATATAACCCCGAAACCTACTTACCGTTCGCTGTGCCCGGTCTTGGGCTATTGGTGCTGATTGTTGGTCTGATGCTGGTGGGGGCGCTCACGGCCGGTTTCTTTGGGCGTCTATGGATGCGTATTTCCGAACGTGTCCTGAGCCAGATGCCGGTGATCCGTAACGTCTATTCTGCGGTAAAGCAGATACTTGAAACGGTGCTTGCACAGCAGTCTAACGCTTTTCGCGAAGCCGTTCTTATCGAATACCCGCGACGTGGAATCTGGGCCATCGGCTTTTTGACCGGTATGACCAAGGGTGAAGTGCAGAACCTGACAGAAGAAGAATGCATCAATGTCTTTCTGCCGACGACGCCTAACCCGACATCCGGTTTTCTGCTGTTCGTTCCGAGGAAGGATATCGTGCCGCTGTCGATGACGGTCGAGGACGCGATTAAGATGGTGATTTCCGGCGGGATCGTAACCCCGCCGGATGAACGTCCGGAATCAGAACGCAATACGCCTGTCGTCTCTGCGCAGACATACGAAGATGTTGATGTCCTTCGGGAAAAAAGCGGCACGCCAGTGCTTGTTCCCAAGGATTCCAGGCCGAACCAGCAACTGGAAAATGCCAGGTCATCTGACAAACCCGACGAGGGCAAAGACTAAATCTCTCTAACCGGATCTCAGGTAGCGGATCGCGGCATCCCTTTCAAATAGATAGAGCAACTGCCGTAGTGCCTGGCCGCGTTCACTTTCCAGTTCAGGATCGTTCCGGAGGATCAATTCGGCATCATCGCGGGCAATCTGAAGCAGATCGCCATGGACGGCGATATCCGCAAGGCGAAATGCGGGCAGCCCGCTCTGACGTGTTCCGAGCAGTTCGCCGGCCCCCCTCAGTTCCAGGTCTTTTTCGGCAATGACAAAGCCGTCGTCGGTTTCACGCATGGTCTTGAGACGCGCCTTCGCGGTTTCACCGAGATGACCGGCATGTAGCAACAGGCATGTGGATTTTTCGGCGCCTCGCCCGATACGACCCCTGAGTTGGTGTAGCTGGGCGAGACCGAAGCGTTCCGCGTGCTCAATCACCATGACAGTCGCCTCCGGTACATCCACTCCGACCTCGATCACTGTGGTGGCGACGAGTATATCGATGCCACCATCCTTGAAGGCGGCCATCACCGTATCTTTTTCAGCCCCTTTGAGGCGGCCGTGAACCAGACCAACACGATCGCCAAAGATGGACTTCAAGTGGTCATAGCGGGCTTCGGCTGCTGCCATGTCCATGGTTTCGCTTTCTTCGATCAGCGGGCAGACCCAATAGACACGTGCACCGGTCTCACGGGCCCGTCTGACGGCAGATACAACTTCGTCCAGACGATCCTGAGAGATCAGCGCTGTCTGGATCGGTTTTCGCCCCGCAGGCTTCTCCATCAGGCGTGACACGTCCATGTCGCCATAAGCTGTCAGCATTAATGTTCTCGGAATCGGGGTTGCCGTCATCACCAGCACATCGACGGCGTGTCCCTTGGCGGCAAGTGTTAACCGCTGATGCACGCCAAACCGATGCTGCTCATCGATAACGGCAACGCGAAGATCTTTATAGGCGACATCATCCTGAAAAAGCGCATGGGTGCCGACGGCTAGGCGTGCTGCCCCTGATTTCAGCTTTTCGAGTAGGCCTTCGCGGCTTTTGCCGCGTTCACGACCGGTCAATAACAACGGCTGCAGGTTGGCGGCTTCGGCCAGGGTGCTGAGTGTCGCATGATGCTGGCGGGCGAGGATTTCCGTCGGCACCATCAGGACGGCCTGACCCCCGGCCTCCACGGCGCTCAGCATGGCCATCAGCGCCACAACGGTTTTTCCTGACCCGACATCCCCCTGCAGCAGCCGGAGCATGCGGTGTTCTGCGGCTAGATCGGAATCGATTTCCTGTATCGCCAGTTCCTGCGAACCGGTCAGGGTGAAGGGCAGGGCGCTCAAAACTTTTCGGCGCAGGGTGCCGTCGCCTATGAGCGACAGGCCTCTGGTTCGTTTCATATGCGCCCGGACCAGGGCCAGTGCCAACTGGTTCGACAGCAATTCATCATACGCGAGACGGCGGCGCGGCGGGGTTTCCGGGGCCAGGTCACTTTCACTTTCAGGGGCATGCACCATCATGACTGTGTCGCGCCATGACGGCCATTTCTCACGCTCGACTAGGGGCTTGTCGAGCCATTCGGGTAAAGCCTCGGGGATCTCAAGTGCTGCCGTCATCGCTTTTCCAAGTACTTTCAATGAAAGCCCGGCAGTCAGAGGATAAACCGGTTCGACCTTGTTCAGTGTTTCGATTTCATCTGCAGTAACGATGTGATCGGGATGAGTCATCTGCAAGGCGTCGCCGAATTTTTCGACCCTGCCGGAAACAACCCGGATCTCATTTTCCGGCAAGGTCTTCATGAGGTAATCGGGGCGGGCACGGAAAAAGACGAGGTTCATGGCGCCAGTATCATCCATACCGACTATCTTGTATGGTGATCGTTTGTTATGGGGCGGATAGTGTTTGGCAATCCTGAGCGTGATGGTGGCGATACTGTCGGGCCGCGTATCGGCGATTTTGGGGGTATAGCGGCGATCGATGATATCCGTCGGGAGATGCCACAACAGGTCGATGATGTGCGGACCTGCAACTTTTTCGATCAGCTCAGCCGTGCGTGCACCGACGCCTTTCAGCGACGTGACGGACTTAAACAGGGGGAAAAGGTTTTCTGGCCGCATCGTTCTTGCATCTGATCTCGTTTCTGGCCCTGACAATTGCCGAACGAGGGGTTATATCCATGTCCAGTATCCTAGGCTCCCTGGCAATCATGGAAAAGGACAGAGGTCGTGGACGCACGCCGCAAACGCCTGATTTACCGCGCAACCCATTGCGGCATGAAGGAAAACGACGTGCTGCTGGGCAGGTTTGCCCTGGCCAGACTGGCGGAGCTAAGCGAAAGCGAAACGGATATGTTCGAGAATTTGATGAATCATTCCGATAACGATCTCTATAACTGGGTGACGGGACGTGAACCGACGCCGGCCATGGTCGATAGCCCGCTTCTGCAGATGATAAAAGAATTCAACGGCACATCGTGAATAACAATCTTGAGAAAATCGGCGCACCCGGCAGATACGATGTCGGCGCTGCGCCTGAAGGTGCGGACGTTCTTTTTGCGACTGAACTGACCGCTAAAGGCCGCGATGTCCTGTTTGTATTAAGGGACGATGCAGGCATGGCGCGCCGGGCTGCGATTGCCGGATTTTTTGCGCCTGGGACGGACGTTGTCGAGATTCCGGCGTGGGACTGTTTGCCCTACGACCGCGTTTCCCCTCGGCGGGCGCTGGTCGGGCGCAGACTGGCGGCACTGGGGCGGCTGATTGAACCGTCGCGCGGCGGACGGCTGATTTTCACAACCGTTTCGGCTTTGCTTCAGAAGGTGCCGCCTCGGACATTTCTTGAAGGAGCGGGGAAAGAACTGCAATCTGGGACCCGGATCGCACCTGATGAACTGGTGCGTGAGTTGGAGCGTTTTGGTTTTAACCGCATCGAAACGGTCACCGAACCCGGTGAATATGCTGTCCGTGGCGGGATCGTGGATATCTATCCGGCCGGTGCGGGAGGGCCGATCCGCCTTGATTTCTTTGGTGACGAACTGGATACGCTGCGCAGTTTTGATCCTGCGACGCAGCGATCCACAGGGGAAGTGTTATCCGTTACCCTGACGCCGGTCAGCGAGGCGCCGCTGGATGCGGATTCGATTTCGCGCTTTCGCACCAATTACCGAGAACTGTTTCAGACATCAGGTTCGGATGACCCGCTTTACGAAGCGATCAGCGAAGGCCGGCGGCATCAAGGGTTCGAGCATTGGCTGCCGCTGTTTCACGACAAGCTTGAAGCCTTGTTTGATTATCTGCCGGGAGCGGCCGTGCTGCTTGATCATCAGGCCGAACCGGCGATGCAGGCGCGCCGGGATCTTATCGCCGAATACTTCACTGCCCGACAGACGATTTCAGATGCCGACAGTGGTGTCCCCTACAGGCCGGTGCATCCCGATACGCTGTTTTTGGGTGCGGATACACTGGCGTCTGGTTTCAAAGGGCGAACCGTCTGTGATCTGTCACCCTATGAAACCGGGGGCATTGATCTCGGTGCCAGTGTGGCACGTGACTACGCAGAGGTCCGCATCGATCCCAGCGCCAATGTTTACGAGGCAGTGGTTGGCGATATTCGGAAACATACTACCGCCGGAAAACGCGTCGTCATTGCGTGTTTCAGTGAGGGCTCGCAGGAACGCCTGAAAGGTCTTTTGCTTGAACACGGTGCATCTGCGTTTCGCACCACAAGTCAGGACGATGCTAAAGCCGGGGAGCCTGTCACTGGTGTGATTGGCCTTGATCGGGGGTTCAATTATCTCGATCTCGCCGTCATCACCGAAAGCGACATGCTGGGCGAACGCATGGCCCGGCCCGGGCGGCGCCGCATCCGGCCGGAAAATTTTATTGCAGAGGTGTCGTCCCTGGTGCCGGGTGATCTGGTGGTGCACGTGGATCACGGCATCGGCCAGTTTATGGATCTTGAGACGATTGAGGTCGGAGGTGCACCTCACGATTGCCTGCAGCTCAAATATGCCGGTGATTCGAAACTGTTCCTACCGGTCGAAAACGTGGACCTGTTGACGCGATATGGCTCTGAAGATGCCGGTGTTCAGCTTGACCGATTAGGCGGTGCTGCCTGGCAGGCACGCCGCGCAAAGATGAAGGAACGCGTCCGTGAGATGGCGGACGAGCTGATCAAGATCGCTGCGGCGAGGGAGCTCAAATCTGCACCGCGCTTTGTTGCCCCGGAAGGTGCCTACGAAGAATTTGCCGCACGTTTTCCGTTCAACGAGACCGAAGACCAGCTTGAAGCGATTTCAGACATTCTGGGAGATCTGCAAAAAGGCCGTCCGACGGATCGACTGGTGTGTGGCGATGTCGGCTTTGGCAAGACGGAAGTGGCGCTTCGTGCCGCCTTCGCCGTTGCCATGGAAGGCAAGCAGGTCGCCGTCGTGGTGCCGACCACGTTGCTGTGCCGTCAGCATTATTTGACCTTTGCCGAGCGGTTCCGTGGCTTCCCTGTTCGGGTTCGGCAGCTCTCGCGGATGGTGACCCAGAAGGAAATGGCGGAAACCAAGGAAGGCATGAAGAAGGGGGATGTCGACATTGTCATAGGGACGCATGCTCTTCTGGCCAAGGATGTGGGCTTCCGTGATCTCGGTTTGCTGATTGTCGATGAGGAACAGCATTTCGGCGTTGCGCATAAGGAAAAGCTGAAGGCCATTCGCGCAGACGTTCATGTGGTGACACTCACTGCAACACCGATACCGCGGACCTTGCAGATGGCTTTGACGGGGATCCGCGAAATGAGCCTCATTGCAACGCCGCCCGTGGATCGGTTGGCGGTCCGTACATTTGTCCTGCCGTTCGATCCAGTAATTATTCGCGAAGCAATCCTGCGTGAACAATACCGTGGAGGGCAGACGTTCTATGTGTGTCCGCGTATCAATGATCTGGAAAAAGTCGCCGACCGTCTGCGTGAGCTGGTCCCGGAAGTAAAGATGACAATGGTGCACGGTCAAATGTCCGTCGCCACGATCGAAGATACGATTTCGCGGTTCTATGACGGTGCGTTCGATGTTCTGCTGTCGACAAACATCATCGAAAGCGGGTTGGATCTGCCGGCGGTGAATACCATCATCATTCACCGCGCAGACATGTTTGGATTGGCTCAGCTATATCAGCTTAGAGGCCGGGTCGGTCGTTCTAAGACACGGGCTTATGCCTACCTGACCCTGCCGCCGGGACAATTGCTCACGAAGACGGCGGAGAAACGTCTGGAGGTTATGCAAACTCTGGACAGTCTTGGTGCAGGGTTCACATTGGCAAGCCACGATCTAGACATTCGTGGTGCAGGGAACCTGCTCGGTGACGAGCAGTCCGGGCACATTCGCGAAGTCGGGATTGAGCTATATCAGCAGATGCTCGAAGAAGCCGTTGCCGATGCCCGTGGTTTGAATGCCGATAACGATGCCGAATGGTCGCCGCAGGTGGCGCTCGGGATGCCGGTGTTGATTCCGGATTGGTATGTATCTGATCTGACGGTGCGCATGGGCCTGTATCGGCGGATTGCATGGCTCAAGGATGCGGACGAGATTGAGCAGACAGCCGCTGAAATGATTGACCGGTTTGGCCCGATTCCGTCGGAAGCCGAGAACCTGCTTGAAGTGGTGAAGATTAAGCAACTCTGCCGCCGCGCGGGGATTTCAAAGCTCGATGCAGGTCCCAAAGGCGCCGTGGTGCAGTTTCTGAACGATCAGGTCGCCGACCCGGCCAAGCTTGTCGAATGGCTGACCGCTCAGAAGGGAACGGCAAAGCTCCGCCCTGATCACAAACTGGTCTTCTCCCGCGTTTGGGATTCGCCAAAAGAACGCATGAAGGGGCTGGAATACCTCGCGGGTGAACTGGCCAAAGTCAACGGGGGATAGATTACCCCAAAAAAGCCTCTACGAAGGCTTCCATGCTGTTGAATTTCGCCATAGGCACTGCAAGTTCAGCGCCGAACCCCGTATGCCCGAGGCCGCGCCCCGTCCGGTTGATCCAGACGACATCCTGACCCAGTAGATTTGCAGGTCGTACATCTGCTCGGAGGCTCTGTGCGACATGTAATACGCGATGCGGGGGAATTTGGCGTGCCGCCAGATCGGTCAGGCCCAGTACGAAATGGCGGAGAGATGGTTTATAGGCCTGGGTGCGTTCGGCTGTGACGATGATGTCAAAACAGTTATTCAGCCGAGCATGTGATTTCGCGAATGAGGCATCGTCCATATTGGTGAACGCCCCTAGGATGTATTTCTCCTTTAGACGGGCCAGAGCGGCAGTGCTGTCCTTGTAGGCGGGCCACTCGCCAACGGATTGTCCGAAGATATGCTGCTCTTCCGGATCAGGCAGGATACCGTATTCATCAGCTATATAAGCAAACGATGAACGTAGAACACGGGGATAATCACGGCAGGGAGTTAGCGTCTGGTAATGTGCGCGGGCACGGTCAAAAGCATCCAGCAATTCCGCACGTGACGTATTGATACCGTTTTGGCCGGCCCAGTCTTGAAGGGTGTCCAGAATGGTCGGTTCCCAATCAATCAGTGTCCCGTATACATCAAAAGTAATGGCATCATAATCGGCGGCCTTCATCGTCTTGTCCTCTTGCAATATTATCGATAATCGATAATATTGTGATACATTGAGTTGGAGTCAAGTCCATGCCGCGAACCAGCGCTGCTGTTATTGAAAATGAATACCCGCCGGTACGGACCATTGCCGAGCAGATCGCGGAAAAATTACGAGGTGAGATTATCTCTGCTGAATTGGCGCCCGGCACAGCGATCCGGCAAAGTCACCTCGCGTCCCGGTATGGCGTCAGCCAGGCGCCGGTGCGTGAAGCTCTTGGCCAGCTGGCGTCTGAAGAACTGGTTGAATATCACACGAACCGAGGCGTACGCGTGGCGGTACTGCGTAAGTCGCATGCATTGGAAATTGCGTCACTTCGGATTTTGATCGAAACCGATCTTGTGTTTCGGTCCGTCGGTGGGTTCACAAAGTCCGACAAAGATGCCGCCATGGCTGCGATCACGGCAACGGCATCTGCCACGACCATTGTTGAGAAACTCGCCGCCGATGATGTATTTCATCTGGCGATATACCGCCCGGCTGGCAGGCCGGTTACGCTGGATGTGGTGCAGCGTCTACGCGCCCGTTATGTGCAGTATCTTGGGTATATGTGGAAACACACGGATCACGCTCCGGCGTCCCTGGATGATCATCGCAAGCTGCTGCAACTGATGAAGGCAGGGAAGGGTGAGCAAGCCGCGTCATTTTTGCGCCGTCATATCGAAGCATCAACGCGGGCTATTGTGTCTTGTATGGACGACAACGGAATATTGTAGATCATTATCGAAAAGCAAACGGCCTGATGGTTTTTCTAGTGAACGACAGCTTCGCCGGTGGGGACGACGACGTTGCTCCCCTCACCAAGCGAAAGGTTGAGTTTCCAATCCGCCTTCAGGGATGTCGTGACGATCAGATGACAGAAGGCGTGCATCAGTTGTTCATTCAAATTGAAGCGAATATCCGAACCCTCAATTGTCTTGAAGGACACGCCCGTAATCTTCTCACCCGGATGAATCTTTCCGCCGACAACCAGCAGCGGGCCGCTGTTTGACGTTGTATCGACGGCATCTGAAACGGCAGGTGTGTCGAAGTCTGTGCTTTGCAGGGCTTCCTGATGCTTCATGCCGAGGACGGCATCCTGCACACCCTTGTCCACGTATTTGGCGAGTTCCTGATCCTTTTCGAAGCTCTGTTTGAGGGCCCCCCACAAAACCTGAACAAACCGGCGTGTCAGAAACAGCCGGTATTCCTTTTTGTCTTTCGTGGATAGACGAAACAGGATGCGGTCCTGTTCCGGGACGTAACTCATCGTGAGTTGGTGAAGCGAACTGGTCATTGACCAACCCTTCCAATCAGAACATCCGTTTCACTGATTGGTTCATTCAGAGGTTCACTCATTGGATCACTGAGACGCAATTCCACATTAAGACCGGCCTTCGCCGCATCCAACACCCTGACCAGGACTTCCGGCTCCTGAGCACCTGAAATCACCATGTTGCCCTCGAAAGAAAAAGCGGGCACACCATTGATGCCCAGTCTGTGCGCCCGGGCATTTTCTTCGTAAATTTCGGCGATATCGGTTTCGCTTTTGAGGTAGCGTTGCAATTGATCCTTCTGCAGGCCAAACGAAACCCCGATATCAACCAGCGTATTCGCGTCTCCGATATCCGCGCCATTGATGAAGTAGGCTTCGAACAGGCGCTCGACCAGCGGCGAGACATTGATGGAACGGGCCGCATGTTTGATTAAACGATGCGAGGAAACGGAATTCGGGGTGCGCTGTATGCGGTCGAATGCAAAGGCGATCTCGACCGAATGGCCGGCATCACCGATCGCGCCATATACCCGGCGCACTCTGGTTTCGCTGCCGAATTTCTTGATCAGATAGGCGGTACGGTCGATACCGGCAGCCGGCATGTCCGGGTTAAGCATGAACGGGCGCCATCTGATCTGGACATTGGCATTCGGCCTGAGTGCGAGAGCACGTTCAAGCCGACGCTTGCCGATATAGCACCATGGACAGACCGTATCGAATATGACATCGAGTTGCATCTGGGTCCCCATACGCCGCTCTTTATCCCGTGGGTTGTCCGGACTGAATATCGTTAGCCGGTAAAGGCCTGCAGTCCGGTCTGTGCACGACCCAGGATAAGGGCATGAATGTCGTGTGTACCCTCATATGTATTGACCGTTTCAAGGTTCAGCATATGACGCATCACATGATACTCGTCAGCGATCCCGTTGCCACCATGCATGTCGCGGGACATGCGTGCGATTTCGAGTGCCTTGCCGGTCGAATTCCGTTTGATCATTGAAATATTCTCTGGCGGGCAATTGTCTTCATCAAGCAAACGGCCTACGCGCAGGACGGCTTGCAGGCCTAGAGTGATTTCAGTCTGCATGTCGGCGAGCTTTTTCTGGATCAACTGGTTATTTGCCAGCGGACGCCCGAATTGTTTGCGTTCCAGTGTGTAAGCGCGGGCAGCATGCCAGCAGAACTCTGCGGCACCCAGTGCCCCCCAGGCGATTCCGAAGCGCGCCTTGTTCAGGCATCCAAATGGGCCGGACAGACCGGATACATTCGGAAGCAGGGTATCTTCACCGACTTCGACTCCATCCATTGAAATATCACCGGTGATCGAAGCACGAAGCGAGAGCTTGCCTTCGATCTTGTTGGTGGAAAGACCTTTCATGCCTTTTTCCAGGATAAAGCCGCGGATCTTGTCATCGAGTTTGGCCCAGATAATGAAGACATCCGCAACGGGCGCGTTTGATATCCACATCTTGGAGCCGCTCAATTTGTAGCCGCCGTCGATCTTCTCGGCGCGCGTTTTCATCCCACCCGGATCGGAACCGAAATCGGGCTCGGTCAGGCCAAAGCAGCCGATCAGCTCACCTGTTGCCAGTTTTGGCAAATATTTCTGTTTCTGCTCTTCGCTGCCATAGGCATTGATCGGATGCATGACCAATGAAGACTGAACGCTGAGTGCCGAGCGGTATCCGCTGTCGACGCGCTCAACTTCCCGGGCAATAAGCCCATAGCAGACATTGCTTACGCCGGCCCCGCCGTATTCTTCCGGAATCGTCGGGCCAAGTAGACCCAGTTCGCCGAACTCCTTCATGATTTCCGTATCGAAGTGTTCGTTCCGGTATGCTTCCAACACACGCGGCATGAGCTTGTCCTGAGCGTAATCGCGGGCCGTATCACGAACCATACGTTCTTCTTCGCTCAGCTGGGTTTCGAACAGGAACGGGTCTTCCCACTGGAATTCAGGCTTGTTGGGCATCAGGTCCTCTTGTTGGTTTTGCGCTTATATCAGCGCGTTCAGGAAACGTCTGGCGACTTGGCGGTCGTCACACCGACCATGCTGTCGCGGGTAATCAGGCTTGCTAGTTTTTCTTCATCCCAGCCCTCGGTATCCGCAGGGCGGGACGGCAGCACGATATAGCGGAGATCGGCAGTCGAGTCATGCACCCTGACTTCGACGTCGGCCGGAATGTGCGTACCGAATTCTTCGAGTACTTTTCGCGGTTCCTTGACGGTGCGGCTTCGATAGGCGCGGGACTTGTACCAGTCCGGCGGCAGCCCGATCAGCATGCGCGGGTAACAGGAACACAAAGTGCAGACGACGACGTTATGGACCTTGTCAGTGTTTTCGATGGCCTTGATCGGGATATCACCGATGTCGATACCGATCTCAGCAGCGGCGCTGCCGACGTCGTTGAGCACGCGTTCCTTGTAGGCGGGGTCAACCCAAGTCTTGGCCACAAGTTTTGCGCCCAGGCCCGGTTCGCGGCTGTCCATCAGTTCGATCTGGCGTCGCAATTCATCGGCGGTGATAATACCTTTTTCGACGATCAACTCAGCGACCGCCTGGGTCATCACCATGCGTTCGGTAAACGGAAAATCCTCGATATCCGGCTGATAGGGATGATCATCATGATCATGTCCATGCTCGTGATTGTGACTCATTGCAGGGGCTCCAACCAGTGTTCATAGATATCGATGACAATGGTATCTGTTGGCGGGCCGTTATAGCCGTCCCAAACATCGGATTGACGGAAGCAGACCCTGTAGAGCGGTATCTCCGGTTTGCCGTCGCGCCCGTAGGCCAACTCCTCGGGATTGGGGAAACTGCCGGCGTATTCCTGAACCTCGCCCTGCTGGCCGCGGACGAAATAAGGGGTCCGCACATGACCCGGTGGATAGGCATCCCGGACACGGACCCTGTCGCCCGGATGGTATCGCCCGGTTGTCATGATGCATCCTCGCGTTCACGGGTCCAACGGGCTTCTACCTCGGTCATCTTGGTACCCAGTTCGTCGACCGTGAATACGCCCTTTTCTAGAAGCAGATTGGTTGCGGATGAAATCCAGCGCTCATAATAGCTGAGGTTGTCATAGACGCCGGGGCCGAGTTCTTCGATACCGCGGCGCAGTTCATCGGTTGAGAGCAGCTTGCGGTCCGGCGTCGACAGCACTTTGACGATGGCATCGACGCGCTTCTCCCACATGGCGAAATCATGCTCGCTGGGTTCGACGGGGCCAGCGTCAAGGCCTCCCATGTCATGGTGTCTACGTATGGACATTCGAATAAACTCCTGACTGATAAGCTGGCACGTGAGGCGGCTTTCTTCAAGTCGTACACACCTGCAACAAGCCGCAGAATTATGCACACGTTCCGGAATTCCGCGAGTGCATTAGCTTGTTTTTGCTGATTTAAGCCTTACCCTCTCGCAAAACGATAAAAGAGGTCATCCGGCATGACGCCACCCGTCAAAGCGCCCACTGAAAATCCGCAACAGGACGCCATTTTCATGGCGGCACTTTTGCACCTTATGGAGGATGCCTGCGCAACGCTGGATGCCGCGGCCCGTATCACATCGGTCAATGCCGGTATGGAACAAATTCTCAACGTGCATCAGAGCAAACTGATCGGCAAGAGGATGGCGGATGTCCTGCCCAAGGCTGCATCGGCCCGGATCAATGACGCCATAGCTGACGGGTGTGCCTGGGAAGCTAGATTAGAGGTTCTCGCAGGACGGACTGCGCGTATGCAGTTGTACCCGGCCTACGACAACACAGGGGGGATCGGCGGCTGGGTGGCCATCGTGCGGTTGATCGGCCTGAACAGCGGCCCGATCGATAGTGCCTCAACGGCATATGATCCCCTGACGAACCTCCCTGGCCGGGAACTGGTGATCCGACGTCTTGGGATTGACCTTGGAAATGCAAGAAACGGTGAGCAGCAGGTGACTTTGCTGTGTGTGGATATTGATGGGTTTGATGCCGTCAATCGTGATCACGGGCGAGCCACCGGTGACCAGGTACTGATTGAAACGGCAAAACGGCTGGGGCGCAGCCTGCGGGCGTCGAACATCATCGGTCGGTTGCTGGAAGATATGTTCATTGTCGCCATAGCCGATATCCGCAGCCACGAACAGATTAATGCCGTGGCCCAGCGTCTGATCGAAGCAATTGCCGTACCATACAAAGTCAAAGGTGCACGCCATCCGATCCTGTTGACGGCCAGTATCGGTATCGCCATTGCACCGGAGAGCGGCAGCGATGCTGATGAACTGATCGGTCACGCCCAGACAGCAGTCGATCTGGCGAAAAGCACCGCGACCGGCACCTACCAGTTTTACACCAATCAAACGGGTGTCGAGATACGCGAACGCAGATCCAGAGTAAACAAGTTGCGCCGTGCCATTGATGATGGGCATCTCCAGCTTTTGTATCAACCGAAAGTCTCGCTGGCCTCGGGTGAGGTCGTCGCGGCCGAAGCCCTTATCCGCTGGCAGGATCCGGATTCCGGCATCATCATGCCGGGTGAGTTTATCCCCCTGGCTGAAGACGCAGGATTGATCGACCCGATCGGGCAATTGGTGCTGATCCAGGCCTGCGAAACCCTTGCGGCGTGGCAAAAAAGTGGCATGCCGTTTCTGCGTATCGCCGTGAACGTCTCGGCCCGGGAAATAGCCCGGCCCTCTTTTCATGACGACCTGTTTGGGATCATCAGGGATTCCGGGATCGAACCGGATTCACTTGAACTGGAAATCACGGAAAGTGCGGTCATGGAAGGCGCTGAAGACGTGATACGTTCACTCCGGGAAATCCGCAGTCTGGGCGTCCACTTGACGGCGGATGATTTCGGTACCGGCTATGCATCGCTCAGTTACCTCAGGAATTTTCCGCTCGACGGCATCAAGATCGACACCACTTTTGTCAGCGATATCGTTAATCCGGATGGCGGTGGCGGCGGACTGGCTTCCGCGGTCATTGCGGTCGGGCACTGTCTGGATATGAACGTCGTTGCCGAAGGTGTCGAGACGGAAGATCAGCTTAACTTCCTGCGCTGGCGGGACTGCGACGAAGTGCAGGGATTTCTGATCAGTGAACCGTTGAGCGCAGAAGCGTTCACGGCAATGGTGGACAAGGGGGCCGTCCTGTAAGGGGGCTCTATCTAAGTCTCGTTTGGCCCCATCCAGCGCTGTATTTCTTCATGCTCGATATCAAACAGATCAAGCGCACGGCCGACGCTTTGTCGGACAAGCTCTTCAATGCTTTTTGGCCGGGCATAGAATGCCGGCATCGGGGGAAATATAATAGCGCCGGATTCGGTTGCACGCCGCATGAGGTCGATATGACCGGCATGGAAGGGGGTTTCACGGACCATCAGGACAAGCTTTCGGCGTTCTTTCAGGCAGACGTCCGCAGCCCGGATGATCAGGTTGTCGGCATAACTGTTGGCTATGCCTGAGAGCGTCTTGATGGAACACGGCGCAACCAGCATACCGCGCGTCCTGTAGGACCCGCTGGAAACACAGGCAGCCTGATCCTTGTTGGAATGCACGATCTCGGCCATCGCCTTGACGTCGTCGATGCTGTAATCGGTTTCGATCTCGATGGTTCGCCTTGCGACTTCGGACAAAATGAGATGTGCCGGATGGCCGATCTCGCGCAAAAGACGCAATGTCTCGATGCCGTATATGGCACCGGATGCACCTGTAATGGCTATCAGAATTGGATCGGACATTGAAATCTCCTCGAGAACTACCGAACTTTAATCATAAGATACGGAAAACGCACGGTTTTGGAGCACCTCGCACGTGCTTATATTGTTTCCGGAATGCCGTCGGGGTATAGAAGGTTATGAATACGTTCATGCGCCTGCCACTTCTGGGTTTAATACTGTCCGGACTTGCCGCCTGCTCAGGCGGTGAAGCCTATATTTTCAGCCCATATAGCATCAACCGGGAGCTTGAAACCTATCCGGACGGTCCGGAAATAGTCGAAGAATCAGAAGTGACGGTCTGTTACGCGAAGTCGAAGACAACGCCACAGGCCATCAGGCAAATGGCCGCTGCTGAATGTTCGAAGGGCAATCTGGGGGTCGTGTTTGTCGAACAGAGTTACAATATCTGTCCCATGATGACGCCAAATGCAGCTGTTTTCAGTTGTGTGAATGTAGTTGCCGGACGTTCCGCACCGCCCGGGTCAAACTCAGCTGTTAAATCGATTTTACCCCAGCCGGCCTATGCAGCCCCGAAACCGGCTGGCGCAGGTCACGCTTTCGGCAACATCAGCGCGGCCGACGTTTCGACGACAGCAAAAAGCCAGCCCTTTCCGACGTATTTGTTCAATAATGGCCAATCCGGTAATTAGCTGTTTTTCAATCTTTTTTTAAGGGGCTGTCGTAAGATGCAGCAGATTTTGCTGACGGCTGTCGGAGCGTATGCGCTGGTGATTGTTTCGCTATATGTGTTTCAGCGAAATCTCATGTATCATACGGATACCGACCTTGTACCGCCAGCGGATACACTGGTGGCGGAAGCACAGGTTCATCACCTGCAAAGTGATCCCGGCATCGACGTGCAATCGTGGTATTTACCCGGGAAAGACGGCATGCCGGTCATCGTATTCTTCCATGGCAATGCAGGCACCATCGCGGACCGGGATTTCAAGGCGGCACCCTGGCATGCAGCCGGTTATGGGGTGTGGCTGACAGGGTACAGGGGCTTTGGCAGCAACCCAGGCAGTCCGACCGAACTTGGTCTTTACGCCGATGCGCGTGCAGCCATTGAACAGTTGAAACGTGAAGGTGTGGACCCCGCCGACATGGTGTTTTATGGGGAATCTCTCGGTTCCGGCATCGCCACGAATATGGCTTTTGAACTGGCCCAGTCCGGCACCCCGGTTCGTAACCTGATCCTGGAAGCGCCATTCACCTCAATGGGGGCTGCGGCCCAGTTTCGTCACCCGTATGTGCCTGCCCGCTGGCTTGTCCGGGACCGATACGACAACCTGTCGAAGATCACACAGATTTCTGCGCCCCTGCTGGTTATACACGGGGATAATGACAAGGTGTTGCCGCAACAGTTCGGGCGCGAGCTTTTTGCCGCCGCTAAAGAGCCCAAGAAAGCGATTTGGATCGACGGGGGCGGTCATACCGACCTGTTTGATCACGGTGTTGGTCAAGCCGTACTGGATTATCTAGACGAATTGGGCTGATATCCGTCGCTGTTAAACTGTGTCGCGACCGCCATGTGCCGCCGACCAGCCGATCGGATCGTCCAGAAATGCTCTCACGCCGTCGAGTGTTTCCTGTGGGAAGTCACCACCCCGTGTTGCTTCTTCAAGGACATCCTGCCACGTCGCTAGATAGTGCAGTTTCACGCCCATATTCTCAAAAGTCTCCTCCGCTCCCGGAAATGCGCCGTAGAAAAATACAACGAAAATGTCCTCTACCTCCGCGCCGGCGCCGCGAAGCGCCTCGACGAAGTTGATTTTCGAGCCGCCGTCGGTGGCAAGGTCTTCGACCAGTATCACTTTGGTGCCTTCGGCCATTGAGCCCTCGATCTGTGCATTTCGTCCGAACCCCTTGGGCTTCTTGCGGACATACAGCATCGGTTTTGACAGTTTCTCGGAAAGCCATGATGAGTAGGGAATACCGGCGGTTTCTCCCCCGGCCAGCATGTCGACGCTGGCCATGTCGGTGTTTTCGGACAGCATTTCTGCGCCCATGTCGATAATACGGCGCCGTGCATCCAGGAATGAAATCACCCAGCGGCAATCGATATAGACAGGGCTCGCCCAGCCTGCTGTCAGCATGTAGGGTTCCTGCGGGCGGAAATTGACGGCTTTGATATCAAGCAGAAGACGCGCCGTTTCCATGCCGCGTGCGGTGGTTTGTGTTGTTGTGTCTGACATGCTTTTCCCGTTCTATGCAGCAGAGGATGTGTTGACATTGGTTTTAAGCATTTCGTGGGCTAAAGACAATCTGGCGCTGATCCGTCCTTACTGTTGCGCTGCCGCATATCGGAGAGGGAGCATTATATGAACCGTCATGAGCGACGCCGACTGGAAAGCCTCGGTGAGGCCAGCGCCGGGCCGAGCACTGCAAAAGCGGTGAATATGGCCAAAGCCCGTGTACGCGCGGCGGAAAATCATCTGGATGAGGGGAATACCGCCGCTGCCGTCGCTGTGCTGAAGGATGCTCAGTCATTGGACCCCCAAAATGCCCGGGCGTGGTATCTGACGGCAATGATTGATCTGAATACGGGGCGAATCACCGAAGCCGGGGATGCGATCCTCAAGGCGTCCCTGATTGACGACAAGGACCCATCCATACACGCTAATTGTGCCGCGATCATGAACCTGTGTGGCCGGCCGATGGAAGCTGAGGCTTCCGCCCGTCATGTTCTGGAAATCGAACCGGATATGCCGGAAGCCTATTGCAACCTGGGTGTCGCCCTGGAAGCTCAGGGCAAGATTGCCGATGCCCGTGAAGCATTGAGCAAGGCAATTGACCTAAAGCCGGGATATGCGGATGCGCTGCTTTCTCTCGGCAACATGTGGTTCCGTGCCGGTGACTACATATCTGCCGCTGAGAGCTTTGCCGAAGCCGTCAAATCCGGCCCCAACAATGTCATGGCCAAGACCAATCTAGCCGTTGCATTGCGCCATATTGGCGAACTGGCGGTTGCCGAACAGCAGTGCCTGGAAGCCATCAGCATCGATCAGGCCTATGCGGAAGCCCATAATGCGCTGGGGAACGTGCGTTTGCAGCTTGGCGATGTCCCGGGGGCCATCAAGGCCTTTGAAGACGCGGTACAGCGCCGTGAAGTCTATCCGGAGGCTCGTGCCAACCTTGCAGGTGCCCGTTACAAGGCGGGCGACATGAAAGGGGCGGAAGCGGACTACCAGAGTGTATTGGAGCGTCATCCGGAATTCGCTGAAGCCGCACTCGGACTGGGGATCGTCCAACTTGCACAGGGCAGTGTGGCGGACGCCGAGCGCCGTTTCCGCCGCGCCGTCGAAATCCGTCCGACGCTGGGTGAGGCGTGGATGAACATAGCCGAGGCCAAGGGCAGCGATCTCAGTGACGAAGATCTCAAAATAATACGTGAACGTGCCGCCGATTCACGTCTGCCCGAAGAAGACCGCATCTCCTTCCTGTTTGCACTCGGCAGTGCCGAGGACTCGAAAGGCAATTTTACCAAGGCGATCAAAGCATACGATCAGGGAAACACCCGTCGACGGCGGTTGGCGGAAAAGATGGAAACGGTCTTTGATCCTGATTTGTTTGATGAAGAAATCAGCAATGTTATCAATGCGGTAAATAAGAATTCTTTGTCATTGAATGAAGGTATGGGTGATGCAGAAGCCGAGATGATCTTCATCTGCGGGGTGCCGCGTTCCGGGACCACTCTCGTTGAGCAGATTCTGACGGCTCATCCATCGGTCAGCGGCGTCGGTGAAGTAGATATTCTTAGTGGTTTGCCGGATGATTACCCGGCTGAAATCCCGGACTTGGTGCCGGAACAAATCCGGACCTATGCGGACACTTATCTGGCACGTCTGCCGATCCGGCCCCGTGATGGACTGCACGTTACCGACAAGACACCACAGAATGTCTTCTTTCTTGGTTTGATCCAGGTTTTGTTCCCAAAGGCAAAAATCATTCATTGCAGCCGAGATGCCCGTGATGTGGAACTGTCGTGCTATTTTCAGAATTTCCAGAGTGGCGGGCTGGATTGGGCGTCCCGCATAGAAGACATTCGCCGGTATGCCGCCGGAGAAGCCCGTATCATGGCGCATTGGCATGAAACTCTGAGCATCGGCATCCATGAAATAAGCTACGAAGACCTGGTCGAAAATCCTGAAGTCGAGGCTCGCAAGCTCTTGGATTTTTGCGATCTTGAATGGGACGATGCGCTTTTACGCTCTCATGAAGCCATGGGAACCGTGCTGACTATGTCCAACTGGCAGGTCCGCAAGCCAATTTACAAGACAGCAGTCGGACGCTGGCGGAATTACGAGGGATTGCTGGGTGACGGCTGAGAACGATATCTGGGTGCTGCTTGATGACCGCGCCGGAAACCGGGCGCAGGCACTGGGTGTGGCGGAGCGGCTGAACAGGCCATTCCAAAGTATCGACATTCGTTATTCCATGATGGGACGGCTGCCGAACGTCGTGCTTGGGGCATCGATTTCCGGGCTGGATACGGGATCAAAAGCGGCATTGCATGCGCCATGGCCAAAACTGGTGGTCGCTGCCGGACGCCGAACGGCACCGGTGGCTCGCTGGATTAAAAATCAAAGCGACGGTAATGCCAAACTGCTGCAGATCATGAATCCCGGCAGCGGTGATCGTGAATTTGACCTAATCTGCCGTCCCGCTCACGACAGGGGGGTGAATTCGGGAAAGAATATTCTGACCTTCACCGCGGCGCCGCACCGGATGACGGCAGAAACACTGCAGAACGCCCGAGAGTTGTGGCGTCCTCAGATAAATAGTTTGCCGACCCCCCGTATAGCGCTGCTGATCGGCGGTGCTACGCGCCGCCGGGAGTTTACAACCGCCATGGCGCATACCCTGAGCCGTGCCGCCAGTGAAGCAGCGGCCGCACTGGGCGGCAGTCTGATGGTCACGACCAGCCGCCGCACGGGTGATGCCGTGGCCACGATTCAACAGGCGTTAAGCGGACCGCACCGGCTTTACCACTGGGATCAGGGGGGCGAAAATCCGTATCCGGGGTATCTGGCCCTGGCCGACGCGGTGATCGTAACCGGCGAATCAGTGTCGATGTGCTCGGAAGCAGTCGCCTGCGGTAGACCGGTGTATATCCACGCCCCCGCGGGACTGATCACGGCCAAACATGCCCGGCTTCATGAAAACCTTTGCCGAGGCGGACATGCGCGGATGTTTGATGGCCGGATTTCGTTGGATTGGACGCCGGTCCCGCTCGACAGTGCAGCTGAGATTGCCGAAGCGGTGCGGGAACGCGGCCTGCTGGGGATGAACTGATGCCGCAACTGTGTGCCAATCTAAAGTATCTGTTCACCGAGCTTGCATTATTTGATCGCTTTGCAGCAGCCAGACAGGCCGGTTTCGAGCTTGTCGAGTATCAGTTTCCCTATGACGAGGACCCGACCGAACTGAAGCGAAGGCTTGATGAATGCGGGCTCAGGATGGCGCTGATCAACACCCCCTGCGGTGACTGGAAGGCGGGGGAGCGGGGGCTTGCGGCATTGTCAGGCCGCGAACAGGCATTCCGCGACAGTTTCCTGATGGCGCTGGCATATGCCCGCGAACTGCAGTGCCCGCGTATACACGTCATGGCAGGTGTCGTCGCGGATAATGAACGTGAGATCGCCACGGCGACTTATGCCGAGAACCTTCGCGTTGCGGCGCAAACGGCTGCGGCTGCGGGGGTCGGCATCGTCATTGAACCGATCAACGGTATTGACGTGCCGGGTTATCTTTTACAGCGCACGGCACAGGCCCGGGCAATTATAGCGATGATCGGTGATGAGAATATTGCGCTTCAATATGACGCTTACCATGCCCTGATGAATGAGGAAGATCCGCTGGAGGGGCTGCGGGCGAATATGGATGTGATCTCGCATATTCAGATCGCTGGCTTCCCGGGGCGGGGCGAGCCCATCGATGAAGGCTGCTACGACATGGGGGCATTCATCGAACTGACGGATATGCTGGGCTATACCGGTGCGATCGGCTGTGAATACACACCGAAAGCCGGTACCGTAGCGGGACTGGGCTGGGCATCACGCTACGGCATCGGCATCTAGACCGTCAGCCGCCGACCATTTTGTGGCGCTGTTCGCCAAGACCTTCGATCCCGAACGTCAGATCCTGACCCGGTTTAAGGAATTTCTGCGGTTTTTTGCCGGATCCGACACCGGGCGGTGTGCCGGTGGCGATGATGTCGCCCGGCATCAGGGTGAGCCGTTCGGACACAAAGGCCACCATATGACCGACATCAAAGATCATGGTTTTGGTTGATCCTTCCTGCATGCGTTCCTTGTCAACATTGAGCCACATGTTGAGATTCTGGACGTCTGAAATTTCGTCAGGTGTGACCAGCCACGGACCGAGTGGCGCAAATCCACGATAGCTTTTGCCCTTGGTCCACTGTCCGGTGCCTTCGAGCTGCCAGGCACGTTCGGAAACATCATTCATGATGGTGAAGCCGGCGATGTGCTTCATGGCATCGGCGCGGGCGACTTCTTCGGCTTTCCTGCCGATGACGATAGTCAGTTCGATTTCCCAGTCGGTTTTCACAGACCCTTGTGGAATTGCGATGTCATCGAACGGGCCGGTGATGGCATAGGGTGATTTGAGAAAGATCACGGGCTCGGAAGGGAGCGGCATGTTCAGTTCGGCAGCGTGATCTGAATAGTTAAGACCAATGCAGACGACCTGACGGATATCGCCGACCGGTGCACCGATGCGGACATCATTACTGACCAGAGGCAGGGAAGACTGGTCGATTTTGGCGAGACGGGCCAGTCTGTCGGGGGCCAGCGAGGACCCGGCGAGATCATCAACCTGATCGCTGAGATCTCGGATATGGCCGTCACTATCTATCAGGCCGGGCTTTTCGGCACCCGGTTCGCCAAATCTTACGAATTTCATGTGGACACACTCCGTTTGTTTTTATGCGCTAATGACGGCCTGAACAGCGCGTCCATGCAAGACAGATTTTATGTTTATTCTCATCTAATGTGATGCAAATCATATTCAAATCAAGGATTTCGGCTTAACTCGACGAGAACAGTCTAGGAGTCACAGCCGTGAGTATTGCCTACCGTGAACTGACCCATCTGGTCGAACGTTTGCACCGCCGTCTGTTGGACGTGGTTCGAGCTGAATTGACCCGTGCCGATATCCATGACCTCAACGGTGTGCAGGCGCTGTTGCTGGCCAACGTCGGTGACGGCGAGATCGCAGTACGCGATCTTGTGGAGCGCGGATATTACCTGGGCTCCAACGTATCTTATAACCTGCGTAAGCTAACCGAGCTGGGCTATCTCAAGCAGAAACCGACCAAGCACGATCGGCGCTCGGTGACAGTCATCCCGACGGACAAGGCAAAAAAGGCTGTGGCCGCCGTCCGGGCCGGGGAAGAATCACATGCAAAGCAGTACAGCGACGCCCTCGGTGAAGATCTGCAGACGGAAGGTGTCTGCGAGGCCCTTAAACAGCTTGAACATGTCTGGACGGAGAATCTGTCGCGCACCGGCAACTGATCGGTGCTTCCGGCAAAAGTCACTCTACACCTTCACCCCGGCTCAGGCCGGGGGGGGGGCAGCAACGCGATGCTTGTGATTCCGGCTTTCGCCGGGATGAGGATCTCCAACTAGGTGAGTTTCAGCCCCTCAATGCTGTCTCTGGGGAATGGGGGAACGCATCACCGGTTGAGGGATCAGATATCGATATCCTCGACGAAGCGGGCGTGTTCCTGAATGTAATTGAAGCGCAGTTCCGGTTTTTTGCCCATCAATTGCTCGACTAGGCGCGCCGTGGCCTTGGCTTCGATTTTTTCATCATCCGTATGCTGTCCCGGAACGGTGACGCGGATCAGGGTCCGGTTCTGCGGCGCCATGGTGGTTTCCTTGAGCTGCGCCGGCGGCATTTCGCCGAGACCCTTGAAGCGGCTGACTTCGACCTTGCCGCGGCCCTTGAACTCGGTTTCCATCAATTTTTCGCGGTGCACGTCATCTCTGGCATACATGGTCTTGCCACCCTGGCTGAGCCGGTAAAGCGGGGGCATTGCCAGGTACAGATAACCCTGTTCGATAAGAGCCGGCATTTCCTGATAGAAGAACGTCATCAGAAGTGAGGCAATGTGGGCGCCGTCGACGTCGGCATCGGTCATGATGATGATCTTGTCGTAGCGCAGATCATCGGCAATGAAACGCTCGCCGGTGCCGCATCCCAGAGCTTCGATTAAATCGTTCAACTCCTGATTTGCCTTCATCTTGTCGGCCGTCGCGCTGGCGACGTTGAGGATCTTTCCCCGAAGCGGCAGGATTGCCTGAAACTTTCGGTCACGGCCCTGTTTGGCGGACCCGCCGGCGCTGTCACCCTCGACAATGAACAGTTCAGTGCCGTCACGCGTCGAGTTCGCGCAATCGGCAAGCTTACCAGGCAGCCGGAGACGCCGTGTCGCCGATTGCCGTTTGGTCTGCTTGTCGTCACGTTTCTTGAGGCGCAGTTCGGCCCGCTCGATGGCGTGTTCAAGCAATGTCGTCGCCATTTCAGGTGAGGCTGAAAGCCAGTGATCGAAGTGGTCACGGATCGAGTTTTCAACCAGCCGCTGGGCATCAGTGGTCGACAGTTTCTCCTTGGTCTGGCCCTGGAACTGCGGATCGCGAATAAACACCGACAGCATGATATTTGCCCCGCCGACCACGTCTTCGGCCTGTAACTTGGCGGCCTGCTTGTTTTTGGTCAGTTCGCCGTATGCTCTGAGACCTTTGGTGAGAGCGCCGCGTATGCCCAGTTCATGGGTGCCGCCGAGTGGCGTTGGCACGGTGTTGCAGTAGGAATTGAAGAACGCGTCCTCGTCGACGGGCCATGCCACGGCCCATTCCACGCGCCCGGTGTCCCCGGGGAACGTGGCTTCGCCGGAAAACGGCGTCTGCGTTATGGTTTTGCGGCCCTTGAGAAGGGACTGCAAAAAATCGCCAAGCCCGCCCGGAAAATGCAAGGTTGCAGACTCGGGGGTGTCGTCTCCGCCCTTGAGAATTTTCGGATCCACGGACCAACGGATTTCAACACCCCGGAACAGGTAGGCCTTGGATCGTGCCATGCGGAAAAGGGTGGAGGGCTTGAAGCGTGCGCCGGCACCGAAAATCTGCGCGTCGGGCAGGAAGGTGAGGGTGGTGCCGCGG
This sequence comes from Rhodospirillales bacterium, assembly GCA_965227245.1. GTDB lineage: Bacteria > Pseudomonadota > Alphaproteobacteria > Rhodospirillales > Casp-alpha2 > UBA4479. The sequence goes on from OZ245728.1 coordinate 2,731,514, forward strand.
CGATTGGACACAGCACCGCCGTCAGTCAGCTTAGATGTCGGTTTGCCGCGTTCATAGGTTTGAGTCCACAGCTTCTTGTCCTTGCAGACTTCGATCGTGAGTTGCTCGGACAGGGCGTTGACGACGGACAGGCCGACACCATGCAGGCCTCCGGATGTTGCGTAGGCATCGCCGCCGAATTTGCCGCCGGAATGCAGGGTCGTCATGATGACTTCCAGGGCCGACTTGTCCTTGAATTTCGGATGTGGGTCGACCGGAATGCCGCGGCCGTTGTCTCGGATTGTCAGGCGGTATTCGCCGTCGAGTTCAATTTCGATCCGGCTGGCGTGACCGGCGACGGCTTCATCCATAGAGTTGTCGAGAATCTCCGCGGCCAGATGATGCAAAGCACGTTCGTCGGTGCCGCCGATGTACATCCCTGGGCGGTGGCGGACGGGTTCCAGACCTTCCAGAACCTCAATATCGTTGGCAGTGTAGCTGTCCTTCGTTTTGCCGCTGCTTTTATCGCTGCCTTTGGCATCCGTTTTGACAGTGGATTTTGCCGGTTTCTTACTCATGGCCTTTGCCGTCTTTTTTGGGGATTTGGCATTTTCCGTATCATCCGGAGCCGTAGTTTCGCCGCCGAAGAGGTCGCCTATGTCACCACTTTTTTCCATCTCAGGTCTCCGCCCGGTATGTCTGTTGCCGACTGACGCCGAAAGCGCTGTACGGCGCTCACCTTACTTGGACACAATGTCTGCATCAAGGTTGATAAGGTATATCACGGCTTTAACTGCACCAATATCTTGTATATATATCGTTAACCATCTGTATCAGGGAAAACCGCGACATGGCCAATTCCAATGCTTCGACGACCGTCCCCGAAGAGCCCCGAGGGGAACTGGCGCTCAGGACCCTGGCCATGCCGGCTGACACCAACCCGTCCGGAGATATTTTCGGCGGCTGGGTCATGGCGCAAATGGATATTGCCGGTGGGATAACCGCCTGGAACCGGGCTGACGGGCGCGTGGCGACGGTTGCCGTGGACGGCTTTACCTTTCACCGGCCGATATATGTAGGTGATGTGGTCTGCTGTTATTGCGAAGTTGTGAAGACCGGCCGGACGTCGATTACCGTGCTGGTGTCTGCCTGGGTACTGCGTGGACGGCGCCCGGATCAGAGGATCAAGGTAACGGAAGGGACATTTACTTTCGTTGCCATTGATGCGGACGGTAACAAACGCGAGGTGCCGGCAGCGGGCTAGTCGCGGCTCTGGCTGCCGTTCCAGTAGACGAAACCGCCGGTTTTCAGATCTTTCCCCGTGTCCAGATGCCAGGGGCCAAACAGCTCGGTCGCATCCTGGTCGCCGTCGAACACGTGGCAGGAGATGCGCTTCCAAGCATCGGCGACATTGCCGACGGCTTTGTCGAACAGCTGATCGTAATCCATCGTATCTTCCGGCGTTTTCAAGCCCTTGATGAATTCCTGCCCGTCGCGCTCCAGTTCTTCTTCGGTACAATAAACCAGCCCTTTTTCTTTGCCGACATGACGGGCAAACGGGATCATGCCCCAGGCATTGCCTTCGGTCGCGATGCTGCCGACAAGGGTCCCGAACTGGCTGTGCCAGGCGTCTATATTGGGTGCCCCGTTTTCCTCTTCAATTTCCGGAAAAGCCCTTGTCAGCGCTCTGGACCAGAGATCATCAATTAACGGATGAATTCGCTTTTCGTCTTCATCGTGTGAACATTGTCCTACCCCCTGGTCGAAGTATTCCGATGCATCGAAATCCTTTTTCGTCCTGAGCCGGCGGAAGATGTGCACATCCTGATACATCTCGCATTTTCGGTGATCTTCGGCATTGTCTTCGTATGGGCCGACCTTGAGTTCAATCACCGGATGGATCGTCATATCCATGACGGCGTGCGATACGAACCCGAGACACCAGGCAAGGGAGAGATCGCGTTCCTCACCTTCCATGGCTGCAACATCATCGAGCATGAAACGGAAAAAATCTCCATTGCGCTCGTCCAGATGCATTCTTTCAGCCCATTCACTCTGTTTCCCGGTAGTGAGCAGCGCCAGATATGGGTAGTCCGGGCTGACCGCGCCGAGATCGATAAAATGCCCGTAGTTGCGAATAGCGGTCGTCAGCGCATCCGTAAAAGTTTCCCCTTTGACGTACTCATCGGATTTCAGGTGATTGACGAGTGTCAGGTGGGCGTATGCAGCGGGCATATGGGTTCCAGAACAGAATTATCAGGACTCCCGCAAGATAGGAGCTTTGCCCGGACCCGTCGAGGCTTGCCGTTTGTGAATACCGTCAAGTTTTCTGAATCAGATCAGCACCATTGAGATGTAAGCGGACACAAACAGGGTACCGAGGGCCAGAAACTCGCTCAGGAAACGCCCGGCGTTATGCCATTTTATCATGATTTTATCCTCCGTTTGAATCGCCCAGGTTACAGGCTGGATTATCTCTAGATATGAGAACATTAAAAGAACAATATTAGAACATAAATGGAATATCAAGTAATTTTTTCAAGCACAGGAGAACCGGTGCTTGATCTATCGGGCGCCCTTGCTCAGGCTTGGGGAACGTTAAATTGGGAGGGTGTCCAATGCGGTCCCATAAGGTTTTAACTGCATTTTTCTGTATTACGCTGTTACTTGGGGCGGTCGGCGTACACGCTGATGAGCCATCGGTTCTGGATGTCACGGTCAGTGCAAATGAAGACGGAACCTATTCCTTCAACGTCACGGTTGCGCATCGCGACGAAGGCTGGAAACACTATGCCGACAAATGGGAAATTGTGACGCCTGAAGGGAAGGTGATCGGTGAACGTATTCTGTTCCATCCGCATGTGGACGAACAGCCGTTTACTCGCAGCCTGAGCCGTGTTGTGGTTCCGATTGGGGTATCGGAAGTTACCGTCCGCGCATATTGTAACGTGACCGGGGTCGGGTCGCGGACATTTTCCGTCAGGCTGCCACCGAGAAAGTGACGCCGGTTCATCTGCCGTAACGGCGCAGCAGAGAAAGAAGGTCCTTCATTTCCCGGCGGTACTTTCGCCGCTCGGTGACCAGCATGAACAGAATGACAGGGGACAGGGTTGTCAAAATGGCCGCGGCCAGAAGCATCATGCTAATGACAAAATTCTCAAGGTTATCGAAGCTCAACAGCAATTCAAAAATCGGCATGTCCACTTGAGGTTCGACCATGGCCAGTCGAACAACCCAGCCGGTCAGGCCCAACAGCAATATAGCGCTGAGAACCACGAACCCGAGATTGATGGCCTGAATACGTTCATTTAGTTCCCGCTTCGCGGCTTCGGAAAACAGCAGCCTGAGATTGTCGTCACGAAGCGTGAATTCCGGGTCCCGGTCTTCCTGTGCCGGCGCATTTGAGCATTCTTCTGCCATGATACCGAATATGCAGGGATCATGGGGAAATTCCCAGTGTTTGAAGGTGCTCAGGCAAAGAAAAGACCCCCGCCATTTATGGCGGGGGTCCCCACGGTGGAGCCGAAACCCCGGGTCCGCGTTAGGAAGAGTAGTACATCTTGAATTCGATCGGGTGCGGCGCATGTTCGAAAGCGAAAAGTTCTTCCCACTTCAGGTCCATGTAGCCATCGATCTGGTCATTCGTGAAGACATCGCCCTTGGTCAGGAACTCGCGGTCCGCATCCAGAGCCCCCAGAGCTTCGCGCAGAGAGCCGCAAACCGTCGGCACTTCGGCGAGTTCTTCCGGCGGCAGGTCGTAAAGGTCCTTGTCCATGGCATCGCCCGGGTGGATTTTGTTCTGAATGCCGTCGAGGCCAGCCATCATCATGGCAGAGAATGCCAGATACGGGTTTGCAACAGCGTCCGGGAAACGGACTTCCACGCGTTTGCCCTTCGGAGATCCCGCGAAAGGAATACGGCAAGAAGCGGAACGGTTACGGGCTGAATAAGCCAGCAGGACCGGTGCTTCGAAGCCCGGGATCAGGCGTTTGTAGGAGTTCGTCGACGGATTGGTGAAGGCGTTGATGGCCTTCGCGTGCTTGATGATACCGCCAATGTAGTAGAGTGCGGTGTCGGACAGATCCGCATAACCGGAACCGGCGAAGGTCGGCTTGCCGTCTTTCCACACTGACTGGTGGGTGTGCATCCCGGAGCCATTGTCGCCGGCAACCGGTTTAGGCATGAACGTCGCCGTCTTGCCGTAGGTGGCGGCAACCATGTGCGTACAGTACTTGTAAATCTGCACATTGTCGGCAGCCCGGACCAGGGTTGAGAAGGCCATGCCCAGCTCGTGTTGTGACGGGGCGACTTCATGGTGGTGCTTGTCCATGATCAGGCCCATTTCGAGCATCACGGAGACCATTTCCGCACGAATATCGTGGGCCTGGTCGACCGGCGGGACCGGGAAGTACCCACCCTTGATGCCCGGGCGGTGTGCCAGGTTGCCCTCAGGCATCGTGGCGCCCGTAACATACGGACCTTCTTCCGAGGAGAACGAGAAGGAACATTCGTTCATTTCGACCTTGTAACGCACATCGTCGAACATGAAGAACTCCGGCTCTGCGCCGAAGTAAGCGGTATCGCCAATACCGGTGGTGCCAAGATATGCTTCGGCTTTCTTGGCGACCGAGCGCGGGTCGCGTTCATAGGGCTGACCGTTGGTCGGCTCGATGATATCGCAGTTCAGGATCAGCATCGGCTGCGCGGCGAACGGATCCATGACAGCCGTCGAAGCATCGGGTATCAGCGCCATATCTGATTCGTTGATGGCTTTCCAGCCGGCGATGGAGGAACCGTCAAACATGATACCGTCTTCGAAGGTCTCTTCTTCGATAAAGTCCGACACCATCGTCAGGTGCTGCCATTTACCGCGTGGGTCCGTAAAGCGCAGATCGACATAACCGATTTCGTTGTCCTTAATATATTTAAGAACCTCGTTCGGTGATTTGATATCCAATCCCATTTCTAGTCCTTCCTTCCTAACTCGGTGTGGTTTTGGTTGATTATCCGTTGAACGGGTCGAGGGCGCCGTTGCCGTTAGATGGCATCGTTGCCGCGTTCGCCTGTTCGAACACGAATGGCTTCTTCAACTGGGGTGATAAAAATTTTGCCGTCGCCGATCCGGCCGGTTTGCGCAGCCTGCTGGATGGCTTCAACAGCGCGCTCCAGCATGCCGTCATCGACGACGATCTCGATTTTGACCTTGGGCAGGAAATCAACAACGTATTCGGCGCCACGGTAAAGCTCTGTATGCCCTTTCTGGCGGCCGAAACCCTTGGCTTCAAGGACGGTGATGCCTTGCAGGCCGATTTCATGTAGAGCCTCTTTAACTTCATCAAGCTTGAACGGCTTGATGATCGCTTCGATTTTTTTCACTGGTGGTTTCCCCTTTGGTCAACGTGTTCTTGCAGGCAATCGTTTTCGAGTAAACATTTCGGAGACGCACATGCAACATCTGAGATAGCATGGATCATGCCAATTTTAGGTGGTGTGAATTTTTCCATGAAATATATAGGCTTAGGCCTGTGCGTCTATTCGTGATGTACAGAGATTCGGCGATGAAATGCTTATAAATTAATCAGTTGATGCTATTTTGACCAGCGTAAGAGGGGGGATGGTTTCTCTTTTATTGCCAGTGTTTTGTACGTTGTCTGTGGTGGGATCAACCGAATAGGGACAAATTTTCGCCTGTAATTGTGGACTTTTCTCGTGATTTGTGAAATTATACGCGTTCATCTTGAGGATCTAACCATCTCGTGGGGTTTGTAAAGCGCCCAAGGCCTATGTAATCGCTGAATAAAATTTGAATTTCGACGATTTTGCTGCATTGCAGCATTTTTGTTGCAATGCGATTACAAAAGGCGTATACGGCGGGGCTTACATTGTGAGGATCGCTTAAGGAGTAGAAAGAATGCAACGCTTGGACTTGGTAAAATTTCTTGCGGACTCAGCGTCCGAACTCATCGCCCGCGAAATGCAGGGTGATGTCATCGATTCTGCCTGTCTGGACGAAGCTACGGAACTCCTTAATTTGAGCTCACGGATTATGGCTCGCCACACCGAGACGGTTGGAGAGGACCTAATCCAGGAGGCTGCCTAATGGCTTCTCGAAGCTCTGATAACAAAAAACCGACATCCGACCGCCCTGAGCAGCACAAAAAGCGTAAATGCTTGATGTGCAGCGAAAATTTCATGTCTCATCATTACGGTGAGCGTGTCTGCCCGTCCTGTAAGGGCACGGCAGCGTGGCGCGAAGGTGCGGCAGCGTAAATCCAGGTAACATACACCTGTTTGACAGGGCCCCGGCAACGTCTGGGGCCTTTGTCTTTTTGGGGTCTTTTGGTTTATTTCGTGAGTCGTTTCAGAGCCTTGGCGGATGCCGTTCAACCGATTTCACGGTCTTTTCCTTTAGTTATCCAGTCCATCAAGCGCCCGCATTACAGCAATATCCGCCATCCCAGGATCAACCCCGACCGGTCCGGCGTCGAGTATGCTAGAAATTCCGGTCTGATTGATAGCTTCCTTAACATCATCGATGGCATGCCCGCCCGGTGCAGCAAATAGCCCGACGACGGCGGCAGGTCCTTGTAAGCTGGCAAGTACCGCATTTAGCATTGGTGGTTCTTCGAGCATCGCCAGTGTTACATGAGCAAACGCCCCGTCGTGACGCAGACGATCCGTGTGGGCCTCAGCCGCCAACCTTGATTCCGGACGCTCCTTTGAACCGTGGGCACAGATAACGAGGGTCGATTTGCGGGGATCGAAGCCGGCGCCGACCAGAGCCTTTTCACCGGCGTGTCGGGCGAGTTGCGTGATACCTTTATGGGTACCTACAGGTGGCGTCACGATGATACGGGGGGCATGCCGGTCATCCGTGGAAGATGTGGACACCGTATCGGCAATCTGCGCCGAGAGTTCGTTGGCAAGGAAGCCGTCAGACATCATGAACGGCACGATTAAGACAGTTCGGATATCATTCTCCAGCTGAAGCGCTGACGGCGGCTGATCTCCGATCAGGAATACCGTTGATATATTCTGGAATGGCCCTGTTTTGCGCATCTGCGCCGCGTGGCGCGAGATAACCGCGTTGGCGTCCGGGCGGCGGGTTGATCCGTGCGCTGCCAGAACAACGGCAATACGGTTGAAATCGTGCATTTCGGCTAAAGGCATTGTCGGAGCCTTAGTGGTCATTCGGATACATCTTTCGTCGTTCATGTTGAACTGTTTATCCGTTAGAAACCGCTTTGTGGATCACATTCATAATATGATCTGCACATAATATATGGGCATGAAGTCTCAAGATGGAGGGGGCCCGTTTCGACACGTAATTTTAAGACCCGCGGGTGTAAATATCGGTTTATGCGACAAATCTGGAATACAGCAGCCGTATGCCTGTCATTATCATTGTTCATGCCGGCGATGACGGTGAGCGACGAAATATCCGACTTGGCTGCGCAGGTAGCGGCCACCGGACATGATGTGCCACCCGCCAGTGTGCTCCGGCATGCCTGCGACACGGATCCGCTGTGCGTAGCCCGTTTTCTCAAAGATAGAATCGGCGCAGGTGCAGCCTTGCTGCCCGATGTCGGGATGACTGAGAAGTCAGCCGGATGGAATAGCCGAGCGGCAATGCACCGGATCGTCAACGATATGAAAGGGAGCCTTTTTATCGTACCGGCCCGGTACGACGCCAACGCGATCAATGATGACATCGATATGGCTGTCGGGACCGGTGCGCCCATCAAACGTCTGGTTCTGGATCTGCGGGAAATCAACGACGGCGGTAATTTGGATGGGATGCGGCGGGTGGCATCACTGTTCACCGGCAAGCAGGACAGGGCGTTCAGGATCGTGTACAGCACCGGCCGGGCGGTTGACTGGACAATTCCAAAACCGAAGAGGCAACTCGGATCCTTTAATTTGGAGGTCTGGGTCGATGCCGATATCGATGGCGTAACGGAAGTCCTGGCGGCACTCCTGCGCGAGTATTCCGGTGCCTCCATTTCAGGTGAGCAGACGCATTCCGGTGGATTCATAGTGGAGCGGCTCGCGGTGACACCGGGTTGGGTACTGCAAGTTCCGACCGGTCGTGTGAGTGTCCCCGGACAGGATCTTTCCTCAGGGCTAATTCCCGAAACCTCCATACCCAATTAAAAGCCTGAAATAGTTCGGCGTCATAAAGTCTTCATTTGCCAAAACACTACAAATATTCTTGTAATGTTGGATGCAAAACAAATCCGCAATTTCTGTCCTCAGCGCCCTTGCCCACGCCGACCGTCTTGCGGCATTCCGTCTCGTTCTGAGGGCGGGAAAGCAGGGGTTGCCGTCTGGACAGATTGCAGGTTCCCTCGGCATTCAACCGACACGCATGTCGTTTCACCTAAGTACACTCGAAAGGTCCGGTGTTTTACACAGCGAACGTGATGGCCGGCATATTCTGTACGCGGTGAACTTTTCGATGATGCGCGAACTCCTTGGTTTTCTCACCGATGAGTGCTGTGCCGGACATCCGGAGATTTGTGTAGATCTGATGAGTAACCACAGGAAACCCAAGTAACCCATGAAACCTGTAGAGGTGTTGTGATAGCAAATGATGACAACCAATCCGTTAAAAATGTTCTCTTTCTCTGCACTGGTAATTCGGTTTGCTCGACAAATTGTCGCTACAGGCGCATCTGAACGAGATCGCCAGAGCTTTCCTGATACAGCTTAAAGAGAAGTAATAACGAATGACTATCCAGCCGTTTCTACGCCGCCTGTTGTCAGAATATATCGGCACGGCGGGTCTTTTGGCGACCGTCACCGGGTCCGGCATCATGGCCAAGCGTCTGGCCGGCGGAAATGATGCCATCGCCCTGCTAGGTATTACCATTGCCACGGGGCCATGCTTGTGGTGCTGATCAAGGTCTTCGGGCCGATATCCGGTGCGCATTTCAATCCGGCTGTGACGCTGGCCTTCATGTTGAGGCAGGAAATAGAAAAGCTTCACACCGTCATCTATGACGCCATTGCTGCCGTGTTCATAGCCGGTCATCTTGCTTACTTAGAAAAGGACGCCGATTAGCTAAGCGGCATCCGTTTTCTTATATCGCGCGTTGCCAGCGCTGATAGCTGCCGATAGGGTTTTCGTCTGCAAATAACGAAGGCCCGTTGATGACTGCCAGCAATTCCAATATTCCAGCCGTCTCCGCTCCGCTCAGCCAGTTTGTCGCGAAAGTGACGTGGGGTGATGTGCCAGATGACGTACGCCATAACACAAAGCGTTCTTTGCTGAACTATTTCGGCACAGCCTTTGCCGGGGCACACGATCATGCCCTGGAGCATTCGGTTGCAGTTCTGAATGAATTCAAAGGGCAAGGGAAAGCAACGTTGATCGGCCGTTCAGAAATGGCCGACTCACTGACGGCGGCCTTTGTGAATGGCGCCGCCGGAAACGTCCATGACTTCGATGATACCCACATTCGGACGGTTATTCATCCGACGGCCCCCGTGGCCCCGGGGTTGCTTGCACTGGCTGAGCGGCAGAAAATTTCGGGAACTGAATTCATGACGGCACTGGCGCTGGGGATAGAAGCTGCGTGCCGGATCGGCAATGCGGTATCGCCGGGGCACTATGCGCGCGGCTGGCATATCACCGCTAGTTGCGGTGTATTCGGCGCAGCACTCGCGGCTGGAAAGGTGCTCGGCCTCGATGCTCAGAAACTGACTTATGCACTGGGCGTGGCATCTGCGCAGGCATCGGGCCTGGTCGAGACGCTGGGGTTCATGGCCAAGAGTATCGGTGTCGGCAGCGCGGCCAGGGGCGGATTTCTGGCGGCGCTGCTTGCCGAAAAGGGACTGGATGGTCCAACCCGTCCGCTAGAGGGGCCGCGCGGCTTCCTGAATGTGACGGGGGATGAACCGGACTTTCGCGAGGTGACGGAAGGTCTTGGCCGCCGCTGGGAAGTGCTCAGAAACATACACAAACCCTATCCGTGCGGTGTCGTGCTGTTCTCGGTAATCGATGCCTGCATGGAACTGCTTGAGACACAAGAGGTCGAGGTGGAAGGGATCGAGAAGATCACCCTTTATGGTCATCCATTGCTCCGCCAACGCGCCGACCGTCCTGATGTGACGACGGGCCGCGAAGCGCAGGTAAGCGCACAGCATGCGGTTTCAGCCGCGCTTATTTTCGGCGAGGCGGGACTGCAACAGTTCACGGACGAGGTGGTCAACGATCCCAAAGTGCTGGCGTTTCGTGAAAAAGTGAGGATGAAGGACGAAGAAGATATTGACGTCGCAGGTGTGCATATGGTCGTCGAAACATCCGGTGGGGCGGTGCATGAATATTCTGTTGATGGGGCGCGCGGTACAGACGCCCGTCCACTCAGTGATGAGGAAATAGAAACGAAGTTCAGAACACTATCATCGGACTGTGCACCGGACTGCAAACGCGCCGGTGAGCTGATTGATGCAGTCTGGTCATTGGATCAGATCGATGATGTCGGTTCGATCATGTCGATGGCCCGCCCATGAGCCGATCCGGGGCTTCCATTTCAGCTTGCTGACCAGGCGAGGTCGATCGGCAGCACGGCGCCGTTGATATCGCGGCCGCCGGGACCGCACAGAAACGCCACCATTTCCGAAACGCTTTCCGCCGCAATGAACCGCCCTGACGGCTGTTTGCCATCAAGAAATTTCGCGATCGCATCTTCTTCGGACAGGCCGTCGTTCTGCATGGCTTCGGATATTTTTTCATCGGCAAGACTAGTGCGCACCGTGCCGGGACAGACCGCGTTGCAGGTGATTTCATGTTTTGCGACTTCAAGTGCAGTCGCCCGGGTAAGGCCGATCATCGCCGTTTTCGTCGTGACATAGTTGGCGCGACTGACTGCGCCGATCATGCCATAGATCGACGACATGTTGATGATCCGCCCCCAGCCGCGCTGCTTCATGCCGGGCAGGGTGTAATGGGTGGTTCGAAAGGCGGCATTCAGATTGACCGAGATACCATGCTCCCATTTCTCCGGGTCGGTGTCTTCGATCAGGCCGAAGACACGCGTGACAGCATTGTTGACGGTGATATCTATGCCGCCAAAGGTGTCCATGGCATTCATGATCATTCGGTCCAACTGCTCGCCATTGCCGACATCGCAGGCATCATATGTGGCCTGGATACCGTGTGTTGCGGCCAGCTCATCGACCTTGGGCGTGATTTCAGCGGCGTCTTCAATCCCGTTCATGACCACATTGCAGCCAAGAGACGCGAGTTTCTCCGCCACCGAAAAACCAATGCCGATACTTGAGCCCGTGATCAGGGCCGTTTTGCCTTTGAGCATATTTCAGTTCCGACTTTGAAAAGGGGGCGGACTAGAAAGGCCGGTCCCCTTCAATGGTGACACGCTGCATAATGCGGGTAACACCGGTCAGATCATTGATGGCGTAGTGCATGGTGCAACGGTTATCCCAGAATGCCAGAGACCCGTTCCGCCAGCGGAAGCGGCAGGTGTACTCCGGTTGTGTCGCATGAGCGACCACCGTGTCATACAGTGGTTTGGACTGTTCCGGCGTCATACCGGCAAAGCGGGTAAAGTGCAGCGGGCTGAGATATAGCGACTTCAAACCCGTTTCCGGATGGGTGCGGATCATCGGATGTTCGACTTCCTTGACCACGGCAGCCTGAACATCCATGCCTTTTGAGACACCGAGTTGAAAACGCCGGGACTCCTTGCTGTAGGTGTTGGCGTTGGTGTAAACGGCCTTCAGACCTGACAGCATGTCCTTGAGGCCATCACTGAGCGCATCGTATGCCGAAGCCAGGCTGCAGAAAGCGGTATCGCCGCCGGCCTCGGGGACTTCGACGCCATACAGCAACGTGCCCATCGCCGGTGTTTCGGTATAGGATAGGTCCGTATGCCAGCCTTCACCGAAGTGGTGTGTGTCCTGGGGCTGCTTGATGATACGAAATACGTCGGGATGCCCGTCCATCGGCTTGACATAAGGATGACGGTTCAGCTCTCCGAAGCGGCGCGCAAACGCAGCCTGCGTTTCGGGTGACATGTCCTGATCGCGAAAGAAAATCACATGATAGCGGAGCAGGGCGGCACGGATTTCGCGTGTTGTCTGTTCATCGATATTGTTCAGATCGACACCGGAAATCTCGGCACCGAAAAGCCCGGTGAACGGCGTTGCGGTAATGGTGCGAAAGGGGTCGTTTGCCAGGTCGGCTTGTTCCTGCATGATTTATCCTCCATTGGTTGCGCTAATTATAGCGCCGTGTCGGTAAAGAGAAATGCCGTTTAATCAGATGCCCGGTCGATGACATTGATGACGGCCGGCCAGTAATTATCGCCAAAGCCGGCATCGACGGTTTTCTCGAACAACGCTTTGACGTTCTCAGTGCCGGGTAGTGTGCGGTCGATATCGTCGGCGAGTTCCAGCGCATAGGATAGATCTTTTTGGGCATAGACCGTTGAGAATGCCTGTTCGGGGAAGACACCCGGCAGCAGGGCTTTCATCCCGTGATTGCGAAGGGCGAAGCTGTCCCCGGACCCGTTCGTCAGGGCGTTGAAAAGAACATCGCCGTCCATACCGGCATGACGGGCAATTGTCAGCGCTTCCGACAAAGCGACGACGTTCTGGAACAACACCATGTTGTTGAGGATCTTCACCATCTGACCACATCCGACCTCGCCGCAATGCAGAACATCGGATGCAAAACAGTTCAATAGCGGTTCAATCCGCGCAAATATTTCCGGACTACCCCCAACCATGATCGCCAGCGTGCCCTGTTCAGCGGCCTGGCGGGTGCGGGCGACGGGGGCATCGGCGTAGGCGATGCCTCGGGCCTGGGCTTTGGCAGCGAGCTCACGGCTCAGTGTCACCGGCGAGGTGGATAGATCGACGAACACCGCGCCGGGTTTCATCACTGACAACAGACCGTCATCCCCACAGAGGATCGCCTCGACCTCCTTGCCGCCGGGCAGGGACACGAAGACCGCATCAGCATCGGCAGCGGCTTCGGCCGCCGATGCAGCCGCAACCGCACCGGCATCGGCCAGCCTTTGCAGCGGATCAGGACGCAGGTCAAAAGCCCTGACATCTTCCAGGTCGATGTTCTGCCGCTTGATGGTCAGATTTCGGCACATGGGCTCGCCCATGACACCAAGCCCGATAAAGGCGGCACGGCGGATGGGTGTTTCGCTGGCTGGCATGATTTTCCTCCCCAGAGATGGTTGGCGAAAACACTATCGCCTGCCGTCCGGATGGGAAAGGAAGAGGGCAACGTCGGAAATTATTTTCCTTCGACGTCGATGTAGCCCCGCTCGATTGCCGTTTCAATCATGTGCCCGCCACTCAGCAGTTCTTCATAAGATCGGCGCAGCAGACTAAGTTCCTTGACCTGCGCATCGGTTGGCAGATTGGTGGACTGTTCGGATATTTCGATGAGTTTCTTGATATATAGACCACGTGCCTTGGCGACGAGATGGAACAGCGGCGACAGTTTCTTTATTCCGAGTTCCGGCACCATATCGTGTATGACTTCACGATTAATGCGGCGAAGTTCCTGCTGCATTTCCATGCGCGCGTGATTGATAGCCATATCTTCACTCATGATGTTTCATCCTTGTTGGAATGTTCTTGGCCACATTCTACAGGGTTTCAGAAACGCCATACAGCGGGATTATCGAGAGATATGAGCATGGCAGAAAAACATTATATCGTTTTAGTTGATATAATTATATTAAATATGAATTAGAGTGATGGTGGGTTTCCGAGTATTGATGATGCCAGTTTAAACTCATCCTTCACTCAATGGAGATTCCCGTGGAAGATAGCTCAGTACTTGCCCGTGAAGTCAGCACCCTTGTTTTTGACCAGTACGGCACTGTCGTCGATATGCAGAAAGGCCTCACCGAAATCGCAATGCCGTTCCTGAAGGATAAAGGCTGGGACGGTGAGGCGCACCGCTTCGTCACCTGGTGGCGTCGGACCCATTTTGAAAACTCGATGATCGATGCACTTTGCGACAGGGGCCACACGCCTTACCGGCAGATCGGCCACAGGGCTGTGTCGTTTGTTATGGATCGCTGCGGCATCCAGTATACCCAGGACGAAGTCAAATGGCTGGTTGGCCAGATCGAGTGCCTGAAGCCATTCCCGGATGTGATTGAAGCGCTTCAGTCGCTACGCGACGCCGGTTACAAGTTGGCGATCCTGTCGAACGGCGACCGTGACATGCTGGAAGCGGCCAAACCGCATATCGGCTTTGCGTTCGATTATACAATTTCGGTTCAGGAAGCAGGATATTTCAAGCCGCACTGGAAGACGTATGCGTCGGTTGAAGGAATTACCGGCGAGGACCGTTCCAGCTGCCTGTTCGTCGCCAATCATGCCTTTGACTGCCATGGCGCCAAGGCCTACGGCATGCGCACGGCCTTCATCGACCGCCGTAAACGCCCGTTCGGTGAAACACCGCATCAGCCGGACCTGATCGTTGAAGATTTTAAAGGGCTGGCCCAGGCCTTGACTGGGGGCTGATATGCAGCCGCTCGAGAACATCAGGGTTCTTGATTTGACGCGGGTCGTGTCCGGTCCTTACTGCACCATGATCCTCGGCGACATGGGGGCGGACGTGATCAAGATCGAACACCCTGAAAGTGGTGATGATTCTCGCGGGTTTGCGCCGCCCTATCAGGGGGATCAGGCGGCCTATTATCTTTCTGTCAATCGCAACAAACGCAGCCTGACCCTGAATATGAAAACGGCGAAAGGGCAGGGCATCCTCTGGCAACTGATCGAAACCGCCGATATCCTGGTCGAAAATTTCCGGCCAGGCGTTATGGACCGCCTTGGGTTCGGTTATGAAGCGGTTTCCGCCGACCGGCCTGAGATCATTTATTGTTCGATATCAGGTTTCGGCCAAACCGGCCCGCAACGAGACCGGCCCGGCTATGACGTCGTGGTCCAGGCTGAATCCGGGATCATGGACCTTACGGGCCCCAAGGCCGGCGCACCGCATAAGGTCGGCACATCGATTGCAGATCTTGTCACCGGCCAGACGGCAGTAAATGGTATTCTCGCCGCCTTGCATGTGCGTCATGGGACGGGACGGGGGCAGTACATAGATATTTCCATGCTTGAAGCGACGAGTGCCTTGCTGACATTTAATGCCAGTATCTATTTCGCCACCGGCGAAGCACCGGCACGCCGTGGTAATGAGCATGCGACGATCGTTCCCTATGAAGCCTTTGAGACGGCGGACGATCTCTGGATGAACCTGGGAATTGCCAATGACACGCTGTGGCAGCGGTTCTGTGAACTGGTGGGGCGGGGTGATCTATTCAAAGATGAGCGTTTTCGCAAAGGACCGGACCGTGTCTTGCACCGTGATATCCTTGTGCCGATTGTCGCCGGTATCATCAGATCCAGAACACGCGCGGCTTGGCTGCCGCTTCTTCAAGAGGCAGGCATTCCGGTGGCGGCGATCCGATCCGTTGCCGAGGTCTGCGAAAGCGATGTTCTTAAGGCCCGTGACATGATCACCGATATGCCGCATGCGACGGCCGGAAGTGTCAAAACCATCAAATCGCCGCTGCATATGAGTGAAACCAAACTGGATGAATATTCGGCACCGCCCATGCTTGGCGAGCATTCATCTGAAATCCTCATGGATAATTGCGGACTTGATGCGGACGACATAGAAGCACTCCGCCAGGAAGGCGTGATCTGATGCTGCCCCGTTATCGCAATGCTGGATTGAGTACAAGAGCATGAAAGTGGTGCGGGACGGCATGACGTGAACCTGAGGAAGGTCGATCTGAATCTTCTCGTTTACTTCGATGCGCTGATGCAGATGAAGCATGTTTCGCGCGCCGCTGCTCATGCCGGTATCACGCAATCGGCGATGAGTGGTGCGCTGAGCCGTCTCAGGGTTCTGTTCGATGACCCGCTTTTAGTGCGCCGCGGTCACGACATGATCCCGACTGAGCGGGCGATGGTACTTGAAACAGAGGTTCGCAACGTGCTGAGGGATATCGGGAACGTCATCGATCCGCCGGAGGCCTTCGATCCAAAAACCAGTACCCGAGATTTCCGGATACGTATGTCTGATCTGCTGACGTTCATCGTTCTCCGTGATCTGGCGCAAAAACTGGAATCAGATGCCGCCGGGGTCAAATTGAAGATCGATCACCTGTCGCCGATCCGCACCGTGGATGATCTGGCGCATGACAGGATCGACGTGGCGATCAGCACCGGGCTGGACATTCCCAAGGCGGTAAGGGTGACGGATGTTTATCAGGACAGGGTTGTCTGTCTTGCAAGGAATGATCTGGATATGGTGGACGGACTCTCAGGCCCCGAAGCGTTTGCCGCCATGCCGCAGGTCAGTGTGTCACAAAGCCCGCTTGATCTCCGGTTTGCAGACCGGAACCTGCGCAGCATTGGGCTCAACCGCAATGTGGTGATCACCATTCCGCACTGGCTATCGGTGCCAGACATACTGTGTTCCACGTCTCTGATCGCAGTCGTTCCCGAGAGTTTTGCCGAGCTCGCGTCGCAGCGCTACCCGTTGCGCGTCCATCAGCTCGATTTCTTCGACACCGCGTTCAACTGGTCTTTGTACTGGCATCACAAGTATGACAAGGACTCGGCGCATGCCTGGTTCCGCGATCAACTGATCGCATCCTGCGGGCGCTCATTCGGCGCGTCGTTGTAAAGGTAAGTGGAGTGGCGGTGGGGGTGGGATTCGAACCCACGGGACGCTTTCACGCCCAACGGTTTTCAAGACCGCCGCATTCGACCACTCTGCCACCCCACCTGGTGCCGTATACAGGCCTGGAAGCCCGCGTCGAAGGCGGCGGACTTTACCGCCGACAGTGGGCGAGCGGCAAGGGCATAGCGACAATTATTCGAAGTTTTGCTGTTGCCGGCCCTCGGAAACCCCGCACCTCAGGATCACCGGTTTTAAGTGCGCAAATTTCCTCACTGTGATACGCTGATTGCAACTAAATCGAATTATTTGGACTGGCGGAACTGCGGTCCAGTGGCAAACCAGGGGTGGTGGTGACTGTCATGGTACATAATTATCTGAATCATCAGGGTTTTTTGCGTCGTAGTGGTGTTGTGGCTGTTTTGGCTACGGCCCTGGCAGTTTTGCCTGCCGGTCTTGTAAAAGCCGATGAGACGACCGTGAATGCCAAGGTCAGCGCTCCGGAAAATCAGGATCCGCTGGAAGGCGTGAACCGCATCACGTCTGACTTCAACCGTGCATTCCGTGGGGCCGTGATCGATCCGCTGGTCGACGGCTACCAATACGTTACGCCCGAGCCCATGCAACAATCGATTACCAATATCTTTTCTAATCTCACCGAACCGGTGACGGCTGTCAGTTCGATCATTCAGGGTGACAGCGAAAACGCGAAAAATGCGACGAACCGTTTCATCGTCAATACCACCATCGGGCTTGGTGGAATCAATGACCCGGCTACCGATATGGGCATGCTGCAGCGCCGTGAAGACATGGGGCAGGCGATGGCCAAGAACGGTGTCGCACCGGGGCCGCATATCGTGCTGCCGATCCTGGGGCCGAGCAATTTCCGTGATGCCACCGGTGATATTCTGACCGGGCTGGCAAGTCCTCTGCCGCTGGCTGTCCATGCCGCCGGATCAGGTGTAACCTATTCAAACTATCAAGATGACATCAATTCCATCGGCAAAGGATCCGTCGATCCTTACGTCGCTGAGCGTGAAGCCTATGAGCAGCACCGGGTTTACGAGGTCAGAAACGGTACTTCGACAGATGATACCAATTTCCCGTCATTTGCTGACCAGCAGGGGCCGGATCTGGCGACCACTCCACGCTGATCCGAATTTATTATCTGACGAATCGACAAGCCGCATCAGGGGCATCGGTGGCTATCACTGCCGGCGCCCCATTGTTCTTCCCTGACGGCACGTCCATTACTGATAAGTAACAATCGCGCTTTTCCCAGTAAAAACAAATTGTTGAATCCCGTTCCTGTAAATTTAATCAAAGATTTACGAGGTGATGAATACTGTCATCGTTGCTGGCACACCCGGCGCGGGTTAAGCAAAACCAAGGGAAGCGGCAATGTTCTTTTATCTGTCCAAGATTTTCTGGTTTTTCGCCAGCCCAGGCAATGCGTTCCTTTTGGCGCTGTTGCTTGGTCTGCTACTGAGCGCGACACGATTTGCGAGGACTGGACGGGTGCTGGTCAGTCTGGCTGTTGTTTTTGCCCTGATGGTGACTTTTGTACCGGTGGGGCCGTACATGCTGAAGACCCTTGAAGAGAGGTTTCCCGCACCCAAATCCCTGCCGGACAAGATTGACGGCATCGTCGTGCTGGGGGGAGTCATCAATCCGGTCATGTCGAAAACCTACGACAGGGTTGTCATTGGCGGTGCCGTAGAAAGAATTACGGTTTCCGCAGCTCTCGCCAAGAAATATCCGGCTGCGCGGCTGATTTACAGCGGGGGATCAGGCTCCTTGACCGACCGTGATATCCGCGAAGCTGATTTTGTGGCAGATTTGTATCAGGAAATGGGTGTTTCCAAGAACAGACTTCTTCTTGAACGCGAAGCCCGAAACACCTGGGAGAATGCAAAATACACCATGGAGATGGTGACCCCAAAACCAGATGACAACTGGATATTGGTCACGTCTGCTTTCCATATGCCCCGCGCCGTGGGCGCATTTCGACGTGTCGGATGGGAAACCATACCGTATCCGGTGGATTTTAACACGAAACAGGAACTTTCCTTCCCGTCACCCCTGGATTTTGCCATTGGGATAAGCAGCATTTCACATGCCCTTCATGAATGGACCGGTTTGTTCGCATACTGGTTGACCGGCAAAAACAGTGCGGCATTTCCAAAACCACGATCATCGGAGTCTCAATGACGATTCTACGCACAATGTCCGTCTTGATGGCGGCCTCGTTTTTAATGGCGTCCCCCATAGCCAAGGCAGAAACGACTGAAACCTTTCCGGAATGGCTCAGTGGGTTCCGCAATGAAGCGTCGAAGTCGGGTATTACAGAGGCTGTTCTCGATCAGGCGTTAGGCAGCGTGACACCGATCCCGCGCGTGCTGGAACTTGATCGCCGCCAACCGGAATTCATGCTGACCCTGTGGCGCTACATGGAGCTCTATGTACCCGATGCGCGGATTGAAAAAGGCAAGGAACTGCTGCAAAAGCACGCCAAGCTGCTGGCTGAAGTCGAAAAGAAATACGGCGTGCCGCCCCGCTTCCTGGTTGCTTTCTGGGGGGTGGAGACGGATTTCGGACGCAACTTCGGTGCATTTCACATGTTGAGCGCGGTCGCCACCCTGGCACACGACGCGCGGCGGGCAGATTTCTTCAAGACGCAGTTGCTCTCAGCAATCCGGCTGGTCGGCCTTGGCGATGTGCCGGTTGAGGTTAAATCCTCCTGGGCCGGCGCCATGGGCAATATGCAGTTCATCCCGACCACGTTCGAAGCCTATGCCGTGGATTTTGACGGTGATGGTAAACGAGATCTGTGGAACAGCCTACCGGATGCCTTTGCATCTGCTGCCAATTACCTCAAAAGCGTCGGCTGGAATCCCGATTACACATGGGGCAGGGAAGTCCGCTTGCCGAAAGATTTCGATCTTTCTCTGGCCGGGCTGCAGGAGCGTAAGAAACTGTCTGAATGGCAGAAACTCGGTGTACGCAAGATCGGTGGTGGCAATTTGCCGGGTGAGGATATTGAAGCCTCGCTACTGCTGCCGGCAGGAGCGGAAGGACCGGTCTTCCTGGTTTACGGGAACTACCGGACCATCATGAGGTGGAATGCATCACAACTTTATGCCGTCGCTGTCGGGCATCTGGCCGACCGTTTCATCGGACTGCCCAAGCTCAGTGTCGGCAAGCCGGAAAACGCGCATATGCTCCGTTTCGCCGATATTTCGGAAATGCAGCGGTTGCTGACGAAGATCGGTTTCGATACCGGGGGTATCGATGGCCGTGCGGGTCCGATGACCCGGGATGCCATCCGGAATTTTCAGAAAAGCGTCAAGCTGCCCGCGGATGCCCATCCAACGTTCGGGCTTCTTGAAAGGCTGCGCGCAGCGGCGAATTGAATTAGCAAGAAGTTGAGGTTCAGGGCATTTTATGACACAAGATAATGTTATTCTGAGGCTGGGAATGGTAATATTTCTTGCCGTGAATGGGGGGCTTGGTATGGGGATCAGCGTGGGAAAAACACGAAAATGATGACATCGCGTTTAAGGGGGATCGCTTCACTGGCCGCTCTTGTCATTTTGCTGTCCGGCTGTGCAGAGACCCAGTTTCTGATCCATACCGCGAAACGCGTTTCCCGCAGTGATGATGCGCAGCCTGCCGATGGCTATTACAAGGTTGGCAATCCCTACCAGATCGACGGGATCTGGTATTACCCGGCTGAAGACTACGAATATGACGAAACGGGGATTGCATCTTGGTATGGAGCCGCATTCCACGGCAAGCTGACAGCCAACGGCGAAGACTATGACATGAATGCACTGACGGCGGCCCACCGGACCTTGCCGATGCCGAGTTTCGTGCGGGTCACCAATCTGGAAAACGGCCGATCGCTGGTGCTCAAGGTCAATGACCGGGGTCCGTTCGCAAAGGGCCGTATTATCGACATTTCCCGGCGCGGCTCGCAATTGCTTGGCTTCCAAACCCAGGGGACGGCCAAGGTCCGTGTGCAAATTCTTGCCGATCAGTCGCGTGCCGTTGCCGCCAGATTGCAGAACCGTGAATCTCTGGCCCGGGTGGGCTCGCCGATCACCGTAGACAAGATGCCAAAGGCCAGCGTAAGTGCGGAAACCCTGCCGGCGCCTACCGGTGCCGAGTCCTCGCCGCAGGTTGCAGCACAGCAGGTCTCGCCAACGCCTGTCTCTCAGCGGACATCGGACATTGTAACGCCAAGTCCGACCGGGACGATCCCCAACACGACGGCGCCATCTGAAACCGTCGCGTTAAACACCAACCCGGAAGCTGCGGTTCAGCAGGAACCAGTCAAGGCGACATCGATCTTCGTGCAGGCGGGCGCGTTCGGGCTTTATGACAATGCCAACAAGGTTCGGGCAAGGCTCAGCCCGCTTGGGAGTGTTTTCATGGATCAGGTACTGGTGAACGGCCGTGATTTATACAGGGTCCGTGTCGGTCCGCTCTCGGATGTCAAACAGGCTGACGACGTGTTGGCACAGGTCATCGGGACAGGGTACCCTGATGCCCGGATCATTGTTGACTGACATGTCATGAAATCGACAATTTCTCTGGCGTAGTATGGAGACATGCAAATTCTAAACACCAATTCCAGAACGGTAATCGCGATTTGTTCGCTGCTTGCCGTCACCTTCGCATTTCCGGTTTCCGGCGTGGCTCAGGCTATAGAAACACAGGCCCGCGAAGCCATCGTTCTCGATCCGCAAACCAATACGGTCCTGTTGAACAAGGATGGTATGGCCAGCATGCCGCCGGCTTCGATGAGCAAGATGATGACAATCTATCTGCTTTTCGAAAGCCTGAAGGACGGCCGGGTATCATTGGAAGACAAGTTTCGCGTATCCGAAAACGCATGGCGCAAGGGCGGCGCGAAAAGCGGCAGTTCGACAATGTTCCTGCCGCCGAATTCCGAAGTTCGGGTCGAAGACCTGATTCGCGGCATTATCGTCCAGTCGGGCGGGGATGCATGTATCGCGGTGGCAGAAAACCTGGCCGGTTCCGAGGAAGCTTTTGCGCGCAGAATGACCGATAAGGCCCGTCAGATTGGCATGGAGAACACCACGTTCGTCAATTCCACAGGCTGGCCCGATCCCAATCACCGGACCACGGCCTATGACCTCGCGATCCTGGCCGAGCGGACCATCATCGATTTTCCCGAATACTTTCATTACTACGCCGAGCGTGAATTTACTTATAACGACATCCGTCAGGCGAACCGAAATCCGTTGTTGTATGGTTATGCCGGCGCGGATGGGATGAAGACCGGGCATACCACCGAAGCCGGTTACGGCCTGACCGGGACCGCGAAGCAGGGCGACCGTCGGTTGATCGTCGTCGTCAATGGTCTCGAGAGCAACCGCGACCGCTCGACGGAATCCGCCCGTCTGCTGGACTGGGGCTTTCGTGAATTCGATAACTACGCGCTATTTCGGGCCGGAGATACTGTTGAAATTGCCCCGGTCTGGCTTGGCACCATGCCGACGGTGGAAATGAAGATCGGCCGTGACCTGCACCTGACGATGAGCCGCAAAGCCCGGAAGAACATGAAAGTTACGGTCAGTTATCAATCACCGCTTCCTGCGCCGATCGCCGCCGGTCAGAATGTCGGTACTTTGAGCGTCGAAGCCCCCGGTTTTGAAACCATCACAACACCCCTGACAGCATCTCAGGATATTGGACAACTCGGTATGTTCGGCCGTTTGGGGGCAGCACTGGAATTCCTTTTGTGGGGCGAGAGCGGGGGATGATTTTCCGGTGAGCAGCCCGATACGCGGAAAGTTCATCACCTTTGAAGGCGGAGAAGGCGGTGGGAAATCGACGCAGGTCAGGATGCTGGCGGACTCCCTTAGAAGAGCCGGAAAAACAGTTATCACGACTCGCGAACCGGGCGGCGCGCCAGCAGCTGAAGAAATCCGCGAGCTTTTGGTCTCCGGTGCCGTTGAACGCTGGACGTCGATGGCCGAAGTGTTGCTGAATTACGCCGCACGGGACATGCACGTAACCCAAACCATCCGACCGGCGCTGGAACGCGGCGACTGGGTGATCTCCGACAGATTTTCGGACTCGACGATGGCCTACCAGGGATATGGTGGTGGCGTCGATCCGGCCCGGATCAGCGCCATTCACGCGGCAACGCTGGGAGATTTTAAGCCGGACCTGACTCTGATCCTTGATCTGGAAACCGAAGAAGGGCTTGCCAGGGCCGGCAAACGTCTGAGCGATGATCGCAGCATTGAAGACCGTTACGAGCGCATGGAACGTGACTTCCATCGACGGCTCCGCAACGGCTTTATTGAAATTGCCAAATATGAATCAGTACGATGTAAAATCGTTGATGCGGCACCGGACGTCGAGAAGGTGGCAGCCGATATTCGCCATGTCGTTTCCGATGCACTGAATATCCCATTAGTAGAGCAGTCTGCATGAACGCCAAAGTCGCCACTGTTCAGGAAAATGATCATTTGATTGATCCCCGTCATACCGCCGATCTGATCGGACATGGTGACGCCGAGCAGGTACTTCTGGATGCCGTATCCGGCGGTCGCTTGCCGCATGCGTGGCTGTTCACGGGGCCGAAGGGGATCGGCAAGGCCACGCTGGCGTTCCGTTTCGCGCGGTTTCTGCTAACCCAAAAGCCGCAGGCGTCGGCAGCCGGAGGTCTGTTTGCGGATGACGATATTCCGGCGAACATCCCGGGAAGCCTGTATGTCGACCCAGAGCGGCCGATATTTCATCGCGTGGCTTCGGGCGGGCATGGCGATCTGATGACCGTCGAGCGACAACTCAATGACAGGGGAAAGCTGTCGACGCAGATCCGGGTCGAGGATGTGCGCACTGCCATTGATTTTGCACATATGACGTCCAGCGAAGGCGGTTACAAGGTGATCATCGTTGACGGCGCCGAACTGATGAACAGGTCATCGGAAAACGCATTTCTGAAAATTCTCGAAGAACCGCCAGCCCACTGCGTCATTATTATGGTCAGCCACAATCCGGGGCGACTGTTGCCGACGACACGTTCACGCTGCCGCACGCTGAGCCTGAAACCCCTATCCGCAGAATATGTCGGTGAATTGATGACCCGCCATATGTCGGAGGTGAGTTCTGCCGATGCTTTGGAATTGGCCCGTCTTTCCGAGGGGAGCATCGGACGTGCGATGTCCCTGGCGTCGGGTGGTGGTCTCGAAATTTACCGGGATGTGGTTAATATCTTCGCTTCCTTGCCGAATCTGGATGGTGCCGCGGTACAGGCGTTGGCGACCCGCCTCTCGAAAACCGGGGACGATGACGCCTATTACTCCGGGATCGAGTTGTTCCGCTGGTGGCTATCGCGTGTTGTTCTCGCTTCATCGCGGGGGGCGGATGGAGATACAAGCCTGAGTGCGGACGAAAAGGCGATTGCCGAACGTGCGGCAGCGACCGCGATCCTGCCGATCTGGCTGGCCCGTCTGGATCAGGCGGAAAGCATGATCCGCAGTGCCGACTCGCTTAATCTCGACCGGAAGCAGGTGATCCTGTCGCTGTTCCTGTCTTTGGCATAAGCGCCCAACCCATATCGCCGTCATTCCGGCGCATGCCGGTAACCAGCGCATAATCCAGAGTTTCACTGGGTGGCATAATGTCTGCTGCCCTGGGCCCCGGCCTGCGCCGGGGTGACGATGGCGGTTGGTCATCCGTATTCCTTGACCCATCCGGCCCCGCGCCGTACCTAAGGGCCTGCAATTCCCGAAGGAAAGACGATGTCCGAGAAGCCGACCTATTACGTCACCACGCCGATCTATTACGTCAACGATGCACCACACATCGGCCATGCGTATACGACGCTGGCGTGTGACGTGCTGGCGCGTTTCAAACGTCTGGACGGTTTCGACGTGCGGTTCCTGACCGGGACCGACGAGCACGGCCAGAAGGTCGAAAAATCGGCACAGGCGGCGGGTAAGGACCCACAGACCTTCACCGATGAAGTATCCCAGAATTTCCGTGACCTCGCCGTGTTCATGAAGTTCAGCAACGACGATTTTATCCGCACCACGGAAGACCGGCACATCAAGGCCTGTCAGGCGATCTGGAAGAAGCTGGAAGAGGCGGGGGATATCTATCTCGACAACTACGGCGGCTGGTATGCAGTCCGTGACGAGGCGTTTTACGGCGAAGACGAACTGACCAAAACCCCGGAAGGCAAGCGCATCGCACCGTCGGGCGCCGAAGTCGAATGGGTTGAGGAACCAAGCTATTTCTTCCGGCTGTCCGCCTGGGGTGACAAGCTGCTCGCACACTATGAAGCCAATCCCGATTTTATTCTGCCCGACAGCCGCCGCAACGAGGTCATGAGCTTCGTCAAAGGCGGTCTGAACGACCTGTCTATCTCGCGCACGACTTTCAATTGGGGTGTCAAGGTACCGGGTGACGAGGCGCATATCATGTATGTGTGGCTGGATGCGCTGACCAACTACATCACCGCCGTCGGTTATCCGGAAACCGAAAGCGGTGATTACACCAGGTACTGGCCGGCGGATCTGCACATGGTGGGCAAGGATATTCTGCGCTTTCACGCCGTTTACTGGCCGGCGTTCCTGATGGCGGCGGGGCTTGAGCCGCCAAAACGAGTTTTCGCCCATGGTTGGTGGACCAACGAAGGCCAGAAGATTTCAAAGTCGCTGGGCAACGTCATTGATCCAATCGAACTGGCGAATACCTACGGTCTCGATCAGGTGCGTTATTTCCTGCTTCGCGAAGTGCCGTTCGGCAATGACGGGGATTTCTCGCATCAGGCCATGGTCAACCGGATGAACGGCGAACTGGCCAACGATTTCGGCAACCTGGCGCAGCGGGTGCTGTCGATGGTTGCCAAGAACTGTGAGGGCAACGTCCCGAAACCGGGGGCGTTCGATGCCGACGATCTGGAACTCCTGAGCGCGGCCCGGGGCCTGTTGGAGGTTGTCCGTGGTCATATGGACCGTCAGGGCTTCAACCATGCGCTGGAGGCAATCTGGACCGTCATCCGCGCCGCCAATGGGTATGTCGATCGTCAGGCACCTTGGAAACTGCGTAAGGAAGACCCAGCCCGGATGCTGACAGTCCTATATGTGTTGGCGGAAACGATCCGCCATTTGGCGATTTTGTGCCAGCCGGTGATGCCGGACACCATGGCGAAAATGCTGGATCAATTGGGTGTTGGCGAGGATGCCCGCACGTTCGCAAGCCTGGACGAGGGTGGGGCGCTCATCCCCGGGGCAGAATTGCCAAAACCGGAAGGGGTATTCCCCCGCTTTGTCGACGAAGATTAGTTTTTACTCTTTCTGCTTGTTAAACTCTTCATTTCGGCGAAAGCCGGAATCCAGTGGGAAAAACGGCTTAAACGCGTTGTTTAGGTATTTCTGGACCCCGGCCTGCGCCGGGGTGACGCCGGTTTCCTTGACTCCATGACCTGCTTGGCCAACATGTCCACCCAAGGAGATCGTATGTCAGAGTCTAAGGAACCGCCGGTTTTCGATACACCGCTGATCGACAGCCACTGCCACCTGGATTTCCCGGATTTCGCGGAGGAACTGGATGACGTCGTGGCCCGCGCCGGACGTGCCGGCATATCGCATATGGTGACGATCTCCACGCACCTGAGCCGTTTTGAACGGGTTCGCGCTGTGGCTGAGCGTTATCCAAACGTTTTCTGCACCGTTGGAATCCATCCGCATGAAGCCGGGACGGAAAAGGAAGTTTCCATTGCTGAGTTGGTGGAGCTGACCAACCACCCAAAGGTCGTTGGTATCGGTGAAACCGGTCTGGATTTCTACTACGAGCACAGCCCGCGCGATATACAGGAACGCCAGTTTCGTACGCATATCACCGCTGCCCGTGAAACCGGGCTGCCTCTGATCGTACACACCCGGGACGCGGATACGGATACAATACGTATTCTTGAAGAAGAGCATGCGAAAGGGGCTTTCCCTGGCCTGATCCACTGTTTCAGCGCCAGTCAGGAACTGGCTGATCGCATGGTTGCCATCGGGCTTTATATATCTTTCTCAGGGATTGTGACCTTCAAGAAAGCCGATGAACTGCGCGACGTCGCCAAATCGCTGCCTGCAGACCGTATCCTGGTCGAAACAGACAGCCCGTATCTGGCTCCGGTACCGCGCCGCGGCAAGCGGAACGAGCCGGCGTATACGGCCTTTACCGCGGCGCGCATTGCCGAACTGCGGGATGTCAGCGCGGCTGATATCGCCCGGATCACGACGGCTAATTTCAAGCGGCTGTTTGCCAAGGCCGGAGCCGCCATCGACGCTGAGGCGGCATGAGCGCTTTCGAAGCGACCAAGATTACATTTCTGGGGTGTGGTTCATCCAGCGGCGTGCCCGGGATCGGGATCGGTTGGGGGCGATGCGACCCAAATAATCCGAAGAATTTCCGTTTAAGGCAGTCGATCCTCGTTGAAACCGGACAGAAGCGCATATTGATCGATACGTCCCCAGACCTGCGTCAGCAGCTTTTGCGTTGTGGTGTGGAAGAGATCGATGCGGTGCTGTTCACTCATGCCCATGCAGATCATCTGAACGGGATTGATGACCTTCGGGGCGTCAACAAGGCGATTAAACGACCGCTGCCGGTGTTCGCCAACAAGGCGACGCATGATCATATTCAGCAGTGTTTCAGCTATACGCTGAAACCGCTGCCTGACGACTTCAATGGGGTTTTTATCCGTCCCGTGCTCGATATGACGGAATTTCTTCCGGGCGATGATCTGGACGTGCTCGGACTGAACTTTGGATCGTTCTTGCAGGACCATGGATTTTCGGAAACGGTCGGCTTCACGATCAATGGATGTGTCTATTCGACGGATGTGAAGGTGCTCGAGGAAGAAACGCTGGATCGTCTTTCGGGTATGAATTTGGACGTCTGGATCATCGGGACGTTTCGATGGGAATCGCATTGGACACATGCACATGTCGATCTTGCGCTGGAATGGATTAATCGGGTGAAACCGAAAAGGGCGATCCTGACGCACATGTCTCCGGATATCGATTACGACGAATTGAAACGATATCTGCCTGATCATGTCGTGCCGGCTTTTGACGGCATGACGATAGATGTACCGTCTCATGGGGGAGAGGTTTCGATTTCCGACTGACGTGCATCAGCGATCACTTTTTATTTTTCTCTGCGCTATACATGATTATGCATAAATCTACTAATCGATTGTTTTAATTAAATATTATATTATTTTCCATAATATACAGCCTTGGTTACTTCCATGTTCATTTGTTCATGGAAAGTACTCGTACTAAATGTTGTAGTAATCAATAGTACAGCCACAATCTTAAGCAAGTCTTGATAGACTGATCGTGACACCTCGCCGGAGCGCCAAATATTCAGGTGCATTAGGGCGGTTTTGGGGTTCGCCCCGGCAAGCCGGGCAATGGAAATCATGTGGTCGTCACTCGGGTGTGATCGGTCACGTGACCAGTTGCTAAATGATTGAGGTGTAACGCCAATTTCCCGCGCGGCTTCGGCGTGAGCGAGAAATCCGTTATCGCCATTTGTGATCACTTCAATGTAGTCGCTTAGTTGCGGAATTTCCAAAGGGCCGTCGCCGTGTTGAATGGCGAGGTTGTCGTTGTCGTCAAATATAAATCGCTTAATCATGGGGCCGCTCCTCTGTGAAGGCGAAAATCGTACTCTGTCAGTTGATGGTTGACAACCGCTGTATGTTGTGCCTGAAAGTAAGTCATCAACTGTCAGTTGACGGTTGCGTATATATCGTTATCCAACAGGAGCGGCCACAAGATGCAGACCAGTCCCAATCCCGAGAAATTTTCCTGCTCAATCGAGTTTGAGACCGCGCCGTGTGGTAAGCGGCTCTTAAAATTCAGCAGCGTTATCGGCTCTAAGTCGATTGATACCGTCGAAGAGGTGACAGCCGATGTCACTCTTGCCGAAGCGGTTATCTCGTTTTGCTCGGGCGTCATCTATGGCGCGGAGGTCGGGCCGGAATTTCTCGATGCGATCCTCGGCGGCGGCGATGCTCCGCCCCCGCCGCCCGATAAGCAGCACTAGCGCATGCGCCGGGCGCGTGCGCCACCAAGTTTTGCCCCGCTGAGTTCTGGCCGTTCTAGGCGGGGATTTTGGGAGCGGAAACGCTCTAGGCGCGGGGGTAAGAGGTTCCGGGTTTCTCCAATCTCAAGCCCCCGCTCCTAAAACCTCAAACGGCCCCGAGGCGCGCAAGCGCCGCTGGAAGCTCCCGGCGCAGCCGGGTTGGAACAACGGCCAATCAGGAGAACGGCTATATGTCTATTGATCTAGGTTACATGCTGCGAAAGCAGGTTGAAGGTAAGCCCGAGGTGTTCCACGGGGAAATCAATCACTCGGAATATACGGGTGAGTTTTACTTGATCCCGGTCACGGAAAAGCGGACGGACAACTCGCCCGATTTCGTCGTCAAGGTGTTCCTTGGCGGCTGGCAAGAGCGCGGGGCGGCGTGGTTGAAGCCGATGAGAACGGGCGGGAAGTATTTCTCGCTCAGCATCGACGGGCCGGAATTTGGCCAGCGGTTCTATTTGTCCGGGTTCCCGGATGACGAACAGCCGAAGGATACCCCGAAGGGCGCGCCGGTTGTCTATTCGTTGAAATGGTCTCGCCCGGATGCGTCGAAGCGTTCGGCTCCGGTTACTCCGGCAACGGGCGGCGGTCGTGACGGCATGCCGGTTGATGATGAAATCCCGTTCTAATCATCCCCAGAAAATGCAGCCCTCGGCAGTGATCCTGCCGGGGGCCTTTTTCGCGCAACCTCATCAGCATCCGTCTCAGGTCAAGAGGTGGATTGTTGATTGGACTGAGGCTGTCACGGGAGAGGGTTACGGGCTGGCTGGCGATGCGAGTTTCGCTATCGACTTGGGGCATGCGCTCCGCGAGTTGATACCGGAGGACGTATCGGCGGTGCAGATATGGCCGTGTGTGAAATCGACACCTGCAACGATCTATCAGATTGCGGCGCGGACGCAACGGCGCATGAGAGATGAGAAGATCGGTGTTTGGTTCAAGTGGGCCAATCTTCTTGAGACGGTCGGTTATACGTTGCCGATCTGGCCGGAGCTTCGCGAGCTTTCCGAGAGAATGAAGCGGCGACCGTCGCCGGAGGGCGCATGACCTATCCGGGCGGCAAGAATGGGGCGGGGGTCTATCAGACCATCATTAATCAGATACCGCCGCACGATGTCTATGTGGAGGCGTTCGCTGGATCGGCTGCGGTGTTTCGGAACAAGCGACCGGCGCGCGTGTCGGCTCTGATTGATAAGACGTTGCAACGCGATTTGATCGGCCCGGTATCGCCGGGCGTCTCGATGCTTCAGGGTGATGCATTGAAGTTATTGCCGATGCTTGTGTCTGAGCATGGGCCGGGGACGTTCGTTTATGCCGATCCGCCTTACGTCCGGAGTTCGCGGAAGTCTGAGCGCGATATCTACGAACATGAGATGACGGACGATGACCATTACGAGCTAGTTCACATTCTGCGGATGCTGGATTGCAACGTCATGGTGTCGGGGTATTCGAGCGTGATCTACGAAACCGGGTTTGAGGACTGGCGGCGGGTTGAGTTTCAGGCCATGACGCGGCGCGGGCTCGCAACCGAAGTCCTCTGGATGAATTATCCGGAGCCGACAATTCTGCATGATCCGTCTTACATCGGAGACGACTACCGGGAGCGTGAGCGGATCAAGCGCAAGGCGCAACGATGGGCGCGGCGGTTTGAGGCGTTGGAGCCCCGCGAGCGGTGCGCGGTGCTATCGGTAGTTTTGGCGCGTCCGGATACGGCAGCGACATTTCAGGCGATGATCGATCATCGCCAAGACGGGCGGTGCGATCCCACCAGCGAAAATGACGAGGAGAGATTCCAGTGAGTGAATGTATCGGGTGCGCGGTTCCGTGTGGACAGGATTGCCCGCGTCTGGGCGATTGCTGCGAAGAGCGTGATGAGTATGAGCCGGATAACACGCCGGAGTGCGAGTTTAAGGTTGAGGGCGAGACGGTCTTTAAGGGTACGTCTCGTCAACTGCATCTGCTCTTGGATTTCTACGAGGTGCAGAAAGCGGCAATGGGAGTACGTCGGTAATGTGGGGGTTTGGTAAGCGTCATGCGCTGGCGCGTGCTGAGATTGACGCGCGGATAAGTGGCCCGTCATCGCGGGACGATTATGCATGTCACGGCTGTAAGCATTGGCGGGAAAGATGTTTCTGGCCTCGGCTTGGGTTTGTCGATCCGCTGTTTATGGGGTCGTGTCGAAAGTTTGAGGCGGTGGCGTACGCTCGGCTTTCTTGCGGGTATAGGAACAGGGATTTGCGCTGTCCGCACGGGCCGGAGTGCAACGGCTGTCCGGCGTGTGGAGGTGCCGGGGGGAGTGTGTAACACCCCCCCCTAGGATTACAGATATGGGCTCTGGGAATATGGAAATTGAAGTTTTGAGGTGTGGCGTTGACACGTTGGATATCGCCTTTCAAGGCGCGTTGCCCTCCAAGGTGCTGGCTCGCTTGAGGGATGCTCGCGAGACGGCACGCGCCGATAAGTCGGATTGTCTGATTGAGATTAACGGAGTTGAGGGGCATGTCGGGGAGACCGGCGCGCGGGGCGGTTATGCGTTTCGGTTTGATACTGGTCCCGAGGGCGAAATCTGGTTGATTAAGGACAACATTGATCTTGAGCAATGGAATATCCGCGTTGAGTGCCGGGCGCTCGGGTTGGCGTTGGAAGGTTACGAGGGCGTCAAGGCGCGGTTGCTGGATCGTCTCGAAGCGATGGGCGCACGGGTTCTTACTGAGAGCATATCCCGTATAGATTTCGCGGTTGACTTTGTGGCCGAAGATTTCGAGTTGAAGCCGATCAACTTTATTGCGCATTGGCATTGTCGGCAGAATGTGCATCGCGACTTTGAGCCCGAGGATACGGATAGGGCGTATGAAGAGGAGCATCGGGGCGGGCGTTGTATAGGCGTGCGCGTCGGCTCTATGCCGGGGCGTCAAGTCACGATCTATGACAAGCGGGCGGAGCAACGTGTTAGGGCGGGTTCCCCGTGGTTTAAAATCTGGGGCTTTGAAAAGGATGAGTGTCCGGTTGTTTGGCGTGTCGAGCTACGCGCCGGCAAAAAGCATTTGGATAAGTGGGGGCTCAAGACGTTTGCCGAAGTCGAGACAAAAATCGGTGATGTTTTCAGGGATGCTCTCTCTAAGGTTCGGCTCGTTGAGGCGCGCGATCCGGTCAATGTGACGCGCTCAAAGGATCATGCGTTATGGCCGGTGGTGGAAGGCCAGGCAGCATCGGCACTTGAGGCGATGGCAGCTGCGGCGGATGCGGTTGAGGTCCGCGAGCATTGCAAGGCCGAAATTCTGGAAATGTATAGGAAGCAGATGGTGGGCCTAGGCGTCTCGTATGCGGTCCTTAAGGGCGAGAGCCCGGCGCGCGCTAAAGACACTATGAAAGAGATATTCGCCTCGGATTGGGGACAGTTCGCGGAGGATGGGCGTGATTACTTCCGAAAATTCAAACGGTCATTGGACAGATTATCACCTCTACTGAAAGGCGGTTAGTGATGGGTGAGAAAACAGGGCATTACGTCCAATGCCGGGGCTGCACGTCCGGAGAGTTCGTGCCGCTTCAAATCAAGGGCGGAAAAGAGCGGCGTTTTTATTATACGCATCCGCGCGCCATGCCGAACGGTTGCCAGCACTTTGAGCAATTCGATCCGGACATTGACAACGTGGACGATCTGAAAGCGATGGTCGGCGGCGGTGGTCTGGTGTTGCGTCCGGCGTCGGATTTCGAGCGCAAGGCGGCTCCTGAGCGCCCTATAGAGGAGCCCTCTAAAGAGGCGTCCTCTGAGCCTTCGGAGCCTATAGAGACGGGCTCTAAGGGCAAGGTGCCGGATTTCGGGCATGGCCCTATAGAGGAAAAGCCTAAGAGCGATCCGCTCAAGAAGCCGGAGCCTGTAGAGCCGGCTTCTAAAGAGCCGGATGAGGGTGAGCCCAAGGAAAAGGAGGCCGGCAATGAATTCGCACTCCCCGGATGGTGAGCCCGTGGAAGCCGGGCCGCTGGATGATGTTGAAATCGTCGGCGGGGCGTTCGTGGTCCGGGATGAAAACTATGAAGCTCAAGAGCATGATGCGAAGCGGGCGCGGTTCCGCGAGGTCGTTGAGAGGGTTGCAACGCCTGATCGGTTTCATCGGTTTGTTCGGGGCCTTTATCGCTGGATGGGGCGTCGGCTCCAAGCGGAAGCTCTCAAAATTGGAGACGATAACGAGGATTTCCGTGAGGCGACCGACCTGCTTTATAGCGATCTTAAGGACAGCTTTTTGGGGCCGATCATTGATGATCTGTCTAGCGAGGCCCTTGAGCGTGTCTTGGTCTATGGGGCGGGGTTCGGTGCGCCGGTTGTGGGCGCTTATCGTGAGGTCTCGGAGCGAAAGCGTGCTGAGGAGAGTGAGGACAAGTCGGAACCTGTTTCGACTGAGGATGAGGGAGGCGACGATGGGAAATCGTGACGGCATTCTCATGCCGGTGTTTGGCATGAAGGGAAGCGGGAAAACGCATTTTACGATGCATTGTATTGAGAGTGCGGCGCGGTTGATCGTGTTCGATCCGAAGCGATCTTATCGCAAGGGGTTTTCCGGTCGGGTGATCGAAGCGGGCGGCGAAACCGGGCGGGCTCAGCTTCGCGATGCGATCAATACCAATGACGGGTTCCGGGTGCTCTATGAGCCCGAGGCGTTGCGTGAAGATGAGGAGCTTCACGAGATATCGAAGCTCATCATGTGGTTGCAACGGCCCTATCTGGATGAGGTGCCGGGCGCGCGGAAAGTGATGCTCGTTGTCGAGGAGGCGCATACCGCGAGCCCTAATCCGCCCAATCCGAAGCTCAACGGTTTCGCCCGGCTGGTGACGATGGGAAGGGAATCCGGCATCGACGTTATTACCGTGACGCAGCGGCCTCAGTCCATATCCATGTTCATTCGGGATAACGCTGACCGGGTGGCGTGTTTTCAGGTCTCCGGCGAGCCGGCAGTTGAGGCGGCGGCGCGGACCATCGTTGCGTCGGAAAGGCCGGATGA
This sequence comes from Rhodospirillales bacterium, assembly GCA_965227245.1. Lineage (GTDB taxonomy): Bacteria > Pseudomonadota > Alphaproteobacteria > Rhodospirillales > Casp-alpha2 > UBA4479. The sequence goes on from OZ245728.1 coordinate 2,765,321, forward strand.
AGCGATCCGTTCTCTGCAAAAATGGGAGTACGTTTTCGCGGAAAATGGCGCTTGGGAAAAGTGCAAGCCTCTATAGGGCATATGCCCTATAGGGCGTGAGATTTCGCCCGTTCAAATCTCGCAGTTTTGAACCCGATGGCCGGTGGCGGCTCTCGGGTTCAACTGTGTAGAGGTTTGGAAAAATGTTCAAAAAGGTAGAGGGGATTATCAAGGCAGCTATCCCCGTGACGATTGGGGTTGCGATCTTCGCGCTCATCGTCAATTTCGCCGTGAAGAACGATATTGCGTGGGTCAAAGACCTGCGTGACGCGTTCGATAGCTGAGCGGGGGGTCTGAAACATGGCACTCGTTGAGCAAAACATCGTCTCGGCTGTTCAGGCCGGGCAGACGGCAAACGTCCGTATCGACGTGGGCGGTCCTACGCATCGTGCAATCCTGATCGACTATCGGGAAACGGACAGCACTCTCGCCACGGACGCGGAGTGCATCGCCGATATTGAGCGTATCGAGTTCATCGTTGACGGGGAGACCTTCTGGGACTTGTCGGCGGCGGAGCTTATCATGCTCAATGACTATTACGGTCTGCCGCGTGTCGCGGGCCGGTTGCCGCTCTACTTCGCGCGTCCGGAGTTTTTCTCCGTTGCGGAGGAGGACAATCTGGCATTCGGCACGCTCGGCGTTCGCGCGGCGCGTCTCGAAGTGACCCTTGCATCCGGTGCGACCGCGCCGGAGTTGAAGGTCTATACCAATCCGGCGCTCGGCGTGCCGGCGCAGCGCATGGGGCAAATGCTCCGCGTCACGTCGCGTCCGCTTGAGGACGTGGCCGGCGCGACCGAGAACACCTATACCAATCTGGTTGATCCGGAAGTCGGCAAGGTGCTCAAGGCGCTGCACTTCAACACCGAGGATATTTCGGATTACAAATTCGAAATCCGCAACGGTGGTTCCAAGGCGGTCTATACCGAGGGCGATGTCGGCCTTCACAATCTGGAAGCTGAAATGCGTTCGCACAAGTCGGGTGGCTATACCGCTCAGACCGGCTACACGCATATCCAGTTTGCCGGCGACCGTCATTCCCGGCTGTTGCCGACGAACGTGGATGAGCTTCGCGCTACGGTCACGTTCTCGGACGCCAAGTCGGGGCTTGAGGTGCTTCGCGAGGAAATCGTCGGTCGCACGCTCGCGACCGCCGCTTAAGGGGGTGCCTCATGCCGGAACCGGACATTTGGTCGGTTGAGGAAAGTAACTCCGGGGGCTCCGATATCTTCGGCGTCCTCGGAGACTTGCTCAACGGCGCAAAGGAAACGCTCACGGGCTATTACGAGGTGGTTACGGCGAAGGATCAACTTGATCTTGAGCGCGAACGTCTCAAGCTCGCGGCGTCTCAGCAAGGGACGGTCTACTCGGCAACCGCCGATCCGTTTCCCACGTCAACGTCATTCGGCGCGCCGTTCGATTACCAGAAATGGGGATTTATCGTCGCGGCGATTGCGGCCTTCGTGGTCGTGATGAATTTCGTTGCAGATCGCAAGCGGAGATAGCCCCGTGATCGGTGCGGATACGTTCTCCGGGGTGCCGTCCTTTACGGGCGGTGCTTCGGGTCCGGCGCTTTCCGAGGCCGATGGTTTCGCGCAAGCGGGCGGTTTCGGTGATTTCTATTTCGGCGGGTCCGGCGCTGGCATTCAGCATCCGGGCTCTAGCTGGCAAGCGGTGATGACCGTTGCCGTGATTGTCTTGGGATTTTTGATGCTATGGAAAACGCGGTAAGGCCGGTTGAAGTCGATTGGAATGAAGAGGCGGAGCGTTTGCTTGCGGGCGCGACCGGCAATGAGCCGACCTATTCAATTTCCGATCTGCGCTCCGAGGTCCAGTCGGGGCTTGCTCAATTGTTCTGCTGGTATCTCGAAGATGAAAAGCTCGGTTACACAGTCATGTGGATCGACAATTCGTTTGCGCTGTCGGAGTTGGTTGTACAGGCCGGAGCGGCGCTGAAGGGGGACCGGCGTGCCTTCCGGCTGGTTATGCCGGTGATCGAGCGCATGGGCAAAAGTTACGGGTGCTATGCGGTGCGGTCGCATTTGACCGATGGCAAGTGGTCTGCGGCGTTTCGCGGCCATGGCTTTTACAAGTCGGAAGTCGTGATGCGGAAAAGGCTGTGATGGCATGGGCGGCTCGTCAAGTTCCTCAAGCTCTAGCTCCTCTTCGACGCATCAAGAGGATAACCGGGTTGCCGTCGAAGCGGGCGGCATCGGGATCGGGGCAAATGCGCAAGTCACAACGCAGGTCACGGATTTCGGGGTTCTGGGCGAGGCCGGAGACACGTTGCGCGCCGGTCTCACGGAAGCGGCAAGAGTTGTGCTGGATACGAATGAGCGGCTGGCCGGGATCGTTGAGGGCAACAATGAAGTTCTCAAGGAACAGGCGGAGAGTGACGCTAAGGAAATCTCTCAACTCGTTATCAAGATCATGGGCGGGTTCGCGATCATATCTGCGATCCTGATTTTTTGGAGACCGAAGAAATGAGCAAAATTCCCTATAGGCCGTATTCAGCTACGCTCGCGGCGGGCGCGATTGCCCCGCATCGTTTTCAGGGGCGATATATTCGGTTCCTGTCGGCGGGTGCGGAGCTTGAGGTAAGGCCGGTCAAGATTGGCGAGAACCTGTCGGCGAATTTCGAGCCGTTGCCGAAAGGCACCTCTCTGGATATCCCGGACGGCTATGATGAGGTGATTGTCCGCAATCCGACCGGGGGCGCGGTGGCCTATACGCTGGTCTTGTCGGTTGCCGAGTTCAAGGATAACCGATTTACAGCCGAAGGTTCTATTGCGGTGCGCGGCGGCGGCGATGCGTTCACGGATGATCCTGCCGTCTCGGTCGGTTCGGCGGCGGTGGAAATCTTGGCCGCGAATTCGGATCGGACAGCGGCCATTATCCGGGCCGGCGCGGCGGGGCTTTGGCTCGGGCCGGATAACACGGTCGCGGCCTCGGGCGTTGCGACGATGGCAGCTGGTGAGAAAATGACGATCACGCATACGGGCGCGGTCTGGGCGATCCGTTCGGGCGGTGCGTCGGATGTGGGGGTCTACGAGGAGACTTCGGCATGATCCCCTTCATTACCGGACAACAGGTCTATGACGAATTGGCGCGGCTCGGGCTCGCGCATAACACGTTTGACGATCTGGTGGATCACGGGCGTTCTCTGGTAGCGAGCCCTATAGCGATAGCCGATGAGTTTGAGGACGCGGCGGGGATCGACGGGGCTAATTCGACTGGTGAGACCTATAACGCGGCGGGGTATGCTCACAATGATCCGTCCGGCACGTCCTCATGGTCGGAGACGTTGAATGACAACGATAGCGGACAGGCGGATGTTTCCTATCGTTTCGTTGTGCCGGCTGCGGATATCTCTACGAGCGGTTCCGATATTCAGTTGCGGTGTGCGGCGTCGACGGTTGGGGCGCTCTCGGTGGATAATGTTTCGATTGTCGAGCGTGATGGCGCGACGGCCAACGGGGCTGCTGCGCCGACGCCCGTTCTTTTCGGTGGCACGGCGGGATTTTCGATTGCGGCAGGGCAAACGGTGCTATCCGATATCACGTCTTATGCCTTGGATGAGGCCAAGGATTATCTTGTCATTTTCGATGTGTCGGGGGCCGATGGAAATCCGCGCCGTCGCGATGGCACGGGTACAACTTACGTTAAGGCAGCGACGGACAGTCATAATGTTGATGTCGTAGCCGGGTTCTCTGCGGATGTGCGTTCTTACATTCTGAGCGAATTGATCGTTGATCCTGTCGCGCCGGCTTTGGACTTGTGGTCTATCGGCGTCGGTATGCCGTCCGGCCCGAATAGTGGATTTTTCGTCGGGCATTTCTCCGAGAGCGATCCGGATACGATCTATTGCAGCAATGACGATGGCGTGACGTGGGATGAGGTTACGCTGACCGATTATGGAGATTTTGGCTCCGGGATATCCGTGTTCGCCGGGCCGGTCGCGTTGACCGGTGGCGGAACCGATGTCCGGTTGCGCGCGGTGAAGGCGGCGGAAACTGAGTTGAGGGTGCAGGCATGGTGTGGGGTGTTCGGCAATGCTTAAGAGGGTGACGGGCCGTCCTTATCTGGCCAACGCGCGGGCGGCGCTGGTGGTCAGGATGAAGGGCAACGGGAAGGGCAAGGGCAATGAGAAAGCTGCTGGTGCTGCTGGCAATCGTGGGGGCGTGGGCAATGGCTAAAAAGTTCAATGAGATTGATATCGTGGCGCGCACGGCATGGGGCGAAGCGCGCGGCGAAGGCTACGAGGGCATGCAGGCGGTGATTAACGTCATCTACAACCGTGCCTCTTCACCTATCGAATGGTGGGGCAAGTCGCCGGTCGATATCGCGCTCTATGACAGTCAATTCACGGCATGGAATGAAGGCAACCCGAACCGGGATGCAATGCTCGCTGTGACCAAGGCCGATCCGCAATTTCGCGATGCGCTCGCGTTGGCCAAGCTCGCGGCGTTCGGTCAACTCGAAGATATCTCGGGCGGGGCCGATCACTATTTCAATCCGTCAATCGTGTTGCCGTCTTGGGCATCGAAGATGACCAAGGTTGCGAGCATCGGCGGTCACGACTTTTACCGGAGCGCATAGCATGCAGGTTTTGATTATGCCGCTGGTCTGGATGTTGGGGGGCGTCGTCGGCTGGAATTGGCTGACGCGGCAATCCGCCGATCCGGAGACCGGCGAAGAGCGCATCGGCAAAGCGGCGATCTGGGCCGCGGGCTTGGCGGCGGCGGCGGTCGGTGCGGCATACGTGTTCAAGAGGGGGCGTTGAGCATGGAAGCGGTGGTCTTAGCTCTTATTGCAATTCTCGTTTCCCTGTTCGGGATCGGGTACGGCGTTGCCAAGGTCTATGAGCGCCTAGGCGGCGTTGTCGAGCGTGTCAATCATGTAGATACGCGGGTCAAGGCTCTAGAGGAGAAAATGGTGTGAACAATCTCAGGAAACTCATGGGGCAACCGTCTACGGCGGCGGGTGCGGGGCTGCTGGCGGCGGCGGGCAATGAAATGCTCGTCTCTCCGGAAACGCTCAGCACCATGCAGAACGTGGCGGAGGTCGCATTGCCGGTGTTGCTGAATCCGACACCGATGGGCTTGGCGATGGCAGCTCTCGGGCTCTTCGCGATGTTCCGTTCGGAAGGTTCCGGCAAATGACCACGAAAGTCGGCCGGGCGAAGCGGGCCGCGATTGCGGCGCGTGTTGCGGCGGCGCGGGCGGAGAAATCCGCCCCCGCCGCTGGTGACAAGTGGGCAGTTCTCAAGGCGTCGATGGGAGCGGACTTTGACCAAGCGTTCCGTGTCGGTGAGGACGGTCAATTCAAACTTAACAAGGGGTGGCGGTGGTCAAGCGGTCATCCCGTGAAGGCGAAAGGCAAGTGACATGGCACGCAAGCGGAAATCCCGTAGCCGCGTCGGATTGAAGGCCAACGGTACGCTCAAGAAGGGCTATCGCTTCAAGAAGGGCGGCGGCGTTGTGAAGGCGCGCAAGAAGCGCCGTTAACGATGTCGATACTCGATGACTTCGTAGACTGGTGGGAGCGGGCGAGCAATGAGCCCCCGCCCCCCGTCTATTTGCCCGATGAGGTGCCGGGCGTTGATATCGAGATTATCCCTCCGGAGAATGAGCCGATTGAGGCGAGTTTCTATGATCGCTTTTTCGGAGAGGGGGAATTGGCCGGGGTCACGGTTCCGGCAAAGCCTCAAGTGCCGTCCCGATCCATATTCGAGAGCATCGGGCTACCGGCGTCCGGAGAGGGCCTTGCCGGGTCCGTCCGGGATATGGGGCCGCTGATCTTGGCGGCGCTTGCGTGCGCGGCTCTATGGGCTGCAAAACGCTATCTGAAAATCCGAATCTGACACCATCGTTAAAGGCGGTGGTATATCCTGGCCCGTCAAAAGTGGCGGTGCGATCCCACCATCAAAAGCGGCGGTAGGATCCCGCAACGCTAAAACCGGCGATGTTCGCGGGTGTTCGCAAATGTTCTCGATTTGTCGTGGTGCTGAGCATCGCCGGGCGGGCTCAGGGACGCGGAGCGGGGCGAGAGAGCGTGCGTCGACCATCGCAAAAGGCGGCGGTGCAGCCGGCGGGATCGTCGCATCTGGCGAGGCCGGCCGGCGCGCATCGGTGGCGATGGCGGGGCGTGATTCTGTTATCGCCGGTTCCGGTGTCGATCGATCACCGTTGGTTACGGCGATCCTGCAGCGGCTAGAAACTGCGCGCGGATGATCCGGCCAACCTGCGCGGGCGAGAGGTCAAATTCCTCGGCAATCTCGATATTGAGCGCGCCGGATCGGGCGCGGAGATAGATATCCCGGTTGCGCATGTCGCGGCGAAATTCTCGGAGCTTCGATTTGGCGTTCGGGAGAAGCGCGCGCACCTGTTCCGGTCGTTTGCCGTATTTATCGGCAACGATCGTTAATGCTTCATCCTCGGCGTAGGTGTCCAGATGGCGGGCGAGGTCGATAATGACGGCGGCAATTCGTTGGCGTTTTCGGGCTTGCCGGGTTGCGGCTTGAGCACGTTTGATGCGGGCGTTTGCTTCTCGTTCTAGCTCGTCTGCGATGGTGCGAAGCGCATCCGGCGCGGCGCGTTGGATTTGCATGATTGCGTCACGCAGCGCATGCATAAGGGGAGAAAATAAAGATTTTTCCCGCTCGGAAAATGCGTATATTCCACAAGGGTTTAAGTACAAAGTGCTTGATATACTTAAGGATTTTTAATTTTCCATAATATACATTATGCGACTTTTATAGATGTTGCTGGGGGTGCGCCGCGTACCATCCCCCGTATTTATCTGCTTTGTGCTGTCCTTTTGCCTAGCTGTCCGTTCGGTTCCCTCGGACAAAAGGATACGTTTGAACATCCAAACGGATGATCGTGCGATGACCACGGTTTTAAATCTCGTCCGTGATTCATGCAGTGAATTACGCTATCCAGTCCGTCAGACAACACAGGATCAGACATGACTGACACGAATTCTGAGCAGCCCGAAATCTGGCCAACCGAAACCACGGACGACCTTCTCCGCATCATGGCAAAATTGCGTGATCCGGACGGCGGATGTCCGTGGGATGTGGAACAGGATTTTTCTTCGATAGCGCCCTACACAATCGAAGAAGCCTACGAAGTCGCTGATGCCATCGAGCAGAACGACATGGACGCCCTCAAAGGTGAATTGGGCGATCTGCTGTTACAGGTGGTTTTTCATGCCCAGATGGCATCAGAGGCCGGTCATTTCGACTATGCGGATGTGGTGCATGGTATCTCGGAAAAGATGGTTGTTCGCCACCCGCATGTATTTGGGGGCGCTTCTGTCGAAGATGCGGATGCCCAGACCCGTGCCTGGGAAGATCAGAAAGCTGCAGAGCGGGCTCGTATAGCTGAAGCCGAGGGGCGCGTCCCTTCTGTCCTGGATGATGTGGCTCGTGGTCTCCCTGCCCTGATGCGCGCCGAAAAGCTGCAAAAGCGTGCGGCCCGTGTCGGATTTGACTGGTCGACGCCGGCGCCTGTGTTCGACAAGATCTGTGAGGAACTGGACGAAGTGGCCGACGTTATCGACAGCGGATCTGATCCGGATCGGCTTGAAGATGAAGTTGGCGATCTATTGTTCACCTGTGTCAACCTTGCCCGGAAGCTGGGCACGGACCCCGAAACGGCGCTCAGGCGTACCATGTCCAAATTCGAACGGCGATTTCGCGCCATCGAAGCAACGGCCGTTGCCGAAGGTAAGTCCCTGAAAGACTACCCGATCGACACGCTGGAAGAGATGTGGGTCGCCGCCAAGGCCACCGACCCTGCCCTTGAATAATCTATCTTCTATCTACTAGTAGATAGCAGGGAGTTACATGACATCTTTCCCGGCCTCGTGCCGGGAACCACTGTCTGGTCCACGGCCATCGGATGTGAGCAGTCACAGGTCCCGGACCCGCCTGCGTCCGCTCGGGAAAAGCTGCGGTATGATACACATTACCCAGATTTGATTTGGGTGCCTTGCTCAGAGCAATTTAGGCATGCAGGCGCTATGAGGTTTATGAGTACAATTTTCTGGATAGAAAAGGTTATCAAATATGTCTGACAAATCCGTGCAACCGGACATCCGCCCCTGGGATAATCAATTTAAAGTCGAGAACGTCGCCGTGGTTGCGGAAACCCCTGAGTTGCGTGTGATTGAACTGACCCTCAATCCCGACGAATGTGTACCGTGGCATGCTCATCCGGTGAATCCGGATATCTTCTATCCCATCGCAGGGATCATCGATATTCATGAAAAAATGCCGGAAACCGTGACCCGCCTGGCTGTTGGAGATACGCACACGGTCCCCGCCAAACGGGCGCATCTGGTGCATAATCCGACGGACACAGTGATTAGATTTCTCAACATTCAGGGACCTGGCGCCTATGACTATCTGCCCATCGGCGACCAAGCCGCCCCCACTTTCACCCCGAAACCATTGGATTGAAATCTACTAGTAGATTTGCAGCCTACCCCCGCCCCGGCGGTCGTTTGCCGACGACGCGGATCAGGCGCTGGAACGTCGGGCATTCCATGTGGCTAGGGGCCGGGCACTTGGCGGCGTGGCGCAGGCCGTCGCGCATGGCGGTCAGCTTGCGGATGCTGTGGTCCAGTTCGTCGGCCTTGCGTGCCAGCTCGTCGCGGTCGATCCGGGGGGCAAGCCGGGAATTGCCCTGCTCGGCGAACATGGCGCCGATCTCGTCCAGCGAGAACCCGGCGTGGCGACCCAGTGATATCAGCGCCAAGCGCTCGATCACGGCGACGTCGAACACCCGCCTCAGGCCGTTGCGGCCGACGGAGCGGATCAGGCCCCTGTCCTCGTAATAGCGCAGAGTCGAGGCTGGTAGGCTGGATTGCCGGGAAACCTCGGTAATATCGATAGTACCGGGCAGCATGATTGTCCCTTTCAGATACACGCTTGACCTAAAGTTGACTTGAACTTGTATCGTGCTGGAAATCGCCTGCTAATACAACAGACGGAGGATTGTCATGGAACACGATTTCTGGCGTGAACGTTGGCAAAATAATCAGATCGGTTTTCACGAGAAGGACGGCAACAAGCTGTTGCTCCGCCATTTTGACGTTATTGAACTGCCGTTGGGGTCTCGATATTTTCTGCCGCTCTGCGGCAAGACCGGCGACATCGCACAATTGCTGATCAAGGGCTATCGGGTTGTCGGCGTCGAGCTGGTGGAAAACGCTATTATTCAGCTTTTCGACGAGCTGGGCGTGGAACCAAACGTTAGCGACACAGGGGCGTTCAGGCACTACAGCGCGCCGGATATCGATATTCTTGTCGGCGATGTGTTTGAACTGACGGCAGCGCTTCTGGGCGCCGTCGATGCGGTCTACGACCGTGCAGCGCTGGTCGCCTTCCCGCCCGACATGCGCCGTTTTTACGCGGCGCATCTGGCAAAGATCACGCATTATGCGCAGCAGATGCTGATTACCTTCGAATACGACCAGTCGGATATGGACGGCCCGCCATTCAATGTCCACGAGGACGAAGTACGTACACTCTATGGGGCCGGATACGAAATCCAACTGGTACGCCGCAAGGTCATTCCGCAGAGACTCAAGGGCCAGGTTGCGGCCAACGAAACAGTATGGCTCCTCAAGGGGCGGACAATTTCAAACGGAGAATAAGAACAAAATGAAACTGGTTTATCTGCTCCAGTGGAAGGATGACCCCTTCGACACGCTCAGGGCACAGCATCCCGACATGACATTCGTGCATGCAATGTCGAAAGCCGAGGCCATCGCTGAACTGGCCGATGCTGAAATTCTTGTCGTCGGCGGGCCGTTCTATGCCGGTGATCTTGCCGTGGCCGTGAATGCGGCGGCTCCGAAACTGCGATGGATTCAATCGATCTCAATCGGGCTGGACCAATTCGAGAAAGGTGGTGTGCCTGAGGGTGTTCTGTTTACCAATGCCGCCGGTCTCAAGGGCGGCACCGTTGCCGAGCACGCAATGGCGATGCTGCTCGGCTATTTTCACGGCATACCACAAATGGACCGCTTCAAGGCTAACAGCCATTGGGGGCGCGCTGAACTGCGGGGTGAGATATCGGGGCTCGAGGGGACGACATTTCTTGTGCTGGGCTACGGGTCCATCGGTCAGGAAGTCGGCCGTAAGGCCAAGGCATTCGATGCGCATGTCATCGGCATCAATCGGTCCGGGCAGTCTGCGCCACACGCCGACGAAATTCACCCGATTACCGAGCTGGAAAAGTATTTGCCGATGGCCGATGTGGTTGTCTGTACCCTGCCCCTTGCTGACGATACCAGCCGCATGTTCGGACAGGCAGCGTTTGCCGCCATGAAGCCGAGCGCTCTTTTCGTCAATGTCGGCCGAGGCCCCGTTGTCGATCATGATGCGCTCAAACAGGCACTGACCGACGGGCAGATTGCCGGCGCATGCCTGGATGTATTCGACCAGGAACCGCTGCCGTCGGATGATGCCCTTTGGTCCCTGCCAAATGTCCTGATTTCGCCGCATATTGCAGGAAACGGTGGCCAGATGGTCTCCCGCTTCACGGCGCTTATCGGTGAAAATATCGAGCGCCTGAAAAACGGGCGCGAACTGATCAATTTGCAGACGGTGGGCTGACGGCTCCCCTCACCCCCGTCTCTCCTCGGGGAGAGGGAGGTTCAATAGCGTCGGTAGATAGGTTGTCCTCTACTCGGCTGCGGATTTCCTGGAAATATTGCCGTCCATGAGGAAATCCGGGACCCGGCAGCCGACGGCACAGCAGCGGCCCGGCTGGCGGTCGGGGCCTTTGCCATCCGTGCGTTCAAGCATGTCGCGGTCCATTAGCTGCTGGACGATTTCCTTCTTCTCGCTGATCGGATAGTTGCGCCAGATTTCCCGTTTCATGGCTTCGGGTGATCCGCCGCCATGCAGCGAAATCACCGAATACCAGCCGCCTTGATGCGATGCCGTCAGATCCTCGATCAGGCGTGACGTTTGCAAACGCTGGCTTGCCGGAATGTTCGGGTTGGCCTGCAGCACGTCCGAGAGAGTGCCGGCGGTTTCCGGGTTGTGGTCTTCATCCGGGCCCGGCAGCGCCACGATCAGCCCTCCAGACACGGTGTGGGCCAAGCGGTGCATGTCATAGATCTGCGTCGCCATCAGAAGCTTGCCAATGTTGGAAAAAACCGGTTCCGGCATGATGTTGCCCGATCCGTCCTTCTGGCCATAAATCGATGCCGCGACACCGGTCGCGAAGAAACCTTCGACGATCTTGATCAGTTCGACCATGTCGTTCCGTAAATGGCTGTGGCGTTCGAGATCAAGACCGTTGGCCTCGATCATCAGGGCCCCTGCCCCGATCAGCAGGTCACCGAACCCGGCGCGCGCCGCAATACAGGACTGACGGTGGTGGGTGGCGTAATTCTTAGTGATATCCTCGGAATGTTCGGTTTCACCATTCAGGAATACACGCTCATGCGGGATGAACACATTGTCGAAGATGACGACTGCCGTGGTTTGGCCGTAGCGTTTGGAAAATACCGCCGCATCCTCGCCAGGACGCCCCGACGGACGACAGACGATGGTCACCCCCTCGGCATCCACAGGCACCACCCCGCAGACCGCGAAAGCCTTGTCGTCAGGCGTCATCGAGCGGCACGGCATGACCATGAACCCGTGCACGTAGGGTGCTGACGTCACGATGGCCTTGGTCCCGGAAATGACGATACCGTCGGCGCGTTCTTCGACAACGTGGACGTAGGTATCCGGGTTGTTCTGCTGGTGCGGCTTTTTCGACCGGTCCCCCTTCGCATCGGTCATGGCAATGGCGTAATTGAAGCCGTTTTCCTGGGTCTCGGTCATGAAGTTGAGAAACCGCTGGAAGTAGCTGGTTCCCCTCTCGGCATCGCACTTCTTGGTCGCCTGATACAGCCCGTTGAAGGCATCGTGCACCAGATAGCGCTGTGAGCATCCGCTCTCCCTACACATGATCCGTACCGCTTCCAGCTTCGCCAGAAGATCGTCCGGTGTGCGGTCGATCTGCGTCATGCGGTCCACGGTCTTACCAGTCTCTAGCTCGACGGCCTTCATCAGCGGCGCCAGTTCGGGGTCGGCGGCCATGTCATAGGTCACACCGATGGCGTTGATGCCCGGCTGCAGCAACGGTTCGTCGGCGACGCTGACAACCCGCTGCCCGTTCATGAAAACGCGCGGCTTGAACGAGCGTAGGCTGTCACGGTATTCGGCAAGCGAGCTGATCATGGCTTGTCTCCTGTCAGATTTTTCCGAGCTTGCGCAGCACATCCGCCAGATCGACGGTGCGCTGCGCCTTTTCGACGATGGGGTAATCGACAAAGTAGCCGTCAACCTGGATCGACGCGACACCAGCCTTTTCCGCTTCGTCAAAAGCAGCGACGATCTTTTCCGACCAGGCAATACTTTCGTTGGTTGGGGTGAACGCGGCATTCGCGGGGGTGATCTGGTCCGGGTGGATGCAGAGTTTTCCCTGAAAGCCCAGTGCACGGACGGTTTCGCAGGATTTGGCGAACAGTTCATGTTCCTTGATATGGATGTAGACGGTATCAATCGGCGGTTCCAGCCCGCCAAGCCGTGACGCCAGGACCATTTCGGAGCGTACCGGCAGCAGTTCGGCCTCGTCCTTGGTCCAGTCCATGCCGAGATCACGGGTATAATCCCCAGCCCCGAAGGCAAAGCGCTTCACCCGTGACCCACATAGCACCATATCGCGCAGATTGGCCTGACCCTTGGCGGTTTCGATGATCGGGATCAGGTCGATGGCACCTGCCTCCATGCCCCGGTCACGTTCAAGATTTTCGATCAGCCATTCGACGGATTTCAGATCCGCAACGCTTTCAAGCTTGGGTAGCATGATGCCGTCAAGTTCGGGGCAGACAACCGCACAGATATCGCCGTAACAATATGGCGTGTCATAGGCATTGACGCGGACGATCACGGCGACTTCACGCGGTAGGGCCAGTGTTTCGCGGACGATATCGCGGGTTCTGACCTTTTCTGCGACGGCGACGGCGTCTTCCAGATCAAGGATCACCACGTCGGTATCAAGACTGAGGGCCTTTTCGACCCGCCGGGGATGGTTGCCGGGGGTAAACAGATAGGTGCGGTTGGCGTGTTCTCTCATGAATTCATACTCGCCGTCAGATGACGCCGTCCTTTGTCAGTTGTTCGATTTCGACGTCGCTCAGACCGAGCCAGCCGCCGTAGACCATGTCGTTGGCTTCGCCCAGTGTCGGGCCGAGGGTGTTTACTTCGCCAGGTGTTTCCGACAGTCGTGGCAGTGCCGCCGGGACGACGATCGGGCCGACACCCGGGACGTCGACGGTGGTCAGCGTGCCGCGTTCGTTGAAATGCGGATCGGCGAAAATATCGGCGATGGAATTAATGGCCCCGGCCGGAACGCCGTTGACGGTGCAGACGTCGATAACTTCGTCACGGGTCATGGACTTGGTCCACGCTTCAACCTCGGCCAGGACGATTCTCCGGGCCGCCAGACGGTCAGCCTGATTAGCAAATCTTTCAAGCATATCAGGACGTTGCATGGCGATCGTAAGACGCTCAAACATCTTGTCGGTGGTGCAGGCGATAGAAAGGTAAGTACCGTCACCGGCCGGAAAGTGTCCGTGCGGACAGGCGTTGACGGTTCCCGTGCCCTCAGCTTCACGCACGAAACCGTCCACCGCGAAACGCGGCGCGATTTCATCGAGTGCCCGGAATATGCTCTCGTAGAGGGCGCAGTCGATGACCTGCCCCTGCCCCGTGGCATCGCGATGCCTGAGCGCCATCATGATGCCGATGCAGCCGTACATGCCGGTCATGTAATCGCCCAGCGAAGTCGACCCTGGAGTGACCGGCGTTTCACCTGGAATGCCCGAAAGATATGTCAGCCCGCCATAGGCGTGCGCAATGCGGGCAAAGCCTGGACGGTTCTTGTATGGGCCGGTCTGGCCGTAGCCTGAGACACGCAGCAGTACGAGAGCCGGATTGATTTCTTTCAACACATCCCAGCCGAGACCCCACTTTTCCAGCGTGCCCGGCCGGAAATTTTCGCAGACCACGTCAGCGTCTTTGACCAGCTGCTTGAATAACTCCGCGCCGCGTGCTTCACGCAGGTTCAGGGTGATGGATCGCTTGTTGCGGGCTTCGGTCAGCCACGCCAGCGTGCAGTCGTCCAGCGCCGTCTTGGTGCCGTAACGGCGCCAAGGATCACCGGCGCCGGGTTGCTCAATCTTGATCACCTCAGCACCGAATTCACTCATGATCGTGGCCGCAAAAGGAGCCGCGATGAAACTGGCGATATCCAGGACGCGGACGCCTGACAGCGGTTTTGACTGGGGGGTGGGCTCTTGTGCTTCTGGTTGTGTCGTCATCTTTGGAAATGCTCTCCCGGGGCGGTTCGTATGCTTGTGTGCGTAACGTTGCCGCCCGTCATCTTAAAAATTTAAACACTGTTTAAAAAATAAATCAATGTTGAAAAAATAACAGAACTGGGCGACAGTTACCGCTGATTTTGTTCCCGGAGCAAAGCATGAGCAAGCCCAACGCTGAGAATCGGCAGGATGCACGTCAGGCAGCGGTTTCCTCCATGAAGCAAACGCTGATCCTGGATGCGGCGCGGTCGATCTTTGAATCTGACGGGATCGAGGGTGCCTCGATCCGCGCCATTGCCAAGCGTGCAGGCTACACACCGGGTGCGATCTATTTCCATTTTGCGTCCAAGGAGGACATTTACGCTGCCCTCCTCGATCAGTCCCTTGATCGTGCGATTGCGGCCGTACATGACGATTTCCCCGAAGATGCGCCGGCGATACAGCGTATGCATCTGGCCGGTCAGCGGATTTTTGGATTCTATGCGGATAACCCGGGTGAACTTGATCTCGGTTTCTACCTGTTCCGGGGCGGGATGAAGCCGCATGGGCTGGGACGGGACCGGGACCGGGCGCTTAACGGAAAATTCCTGCGCGCCCTTCATCCTTTCAAGTCGGCACTGATCGATTTCGGGTATCCCGATGCCGAAGCCGATGCTGAAACAGCGGCCTTTTTCGCCCATGTGTCAGGTCTTCTGTTGTTGAAACAGACAGGCCGGCTTCGACTGTTCGACACTGACGTGCAAATCCGGATCACCGCGTATCTGGATCAGCTTGAGCAACGTGCAGAGCGTGCGGTTGCAGTGCTTGCGTGGACAGAAAATCATGAAGGACCATAAAGCCTATGCTTATTCACCTCGTCCATGCTCACCCGGAACCGAATTCATTCACTGCGGCCATGCGCGATGTGATCATGGCAACATGCGAGGCAGAGGGACATACGGTTACCCTCTCCGATCTTTATGCCATGAACTTCAATCCGGTGTTGTCAGCAGCCGATTTCGGTGAACGACGCGACACTGATCACCTGACTTATGCGCTGGAGCAGCGCCATAACTGGCAGACTGGAACGCTAGCCCCCGACATTGCCGCTGAAATCAACCGAGTCATGGCGGCAGACGTTCTTGGGTTCACCTTTCCGCTTCACTGGTTCGGGACCCCGGCTATCCTCAAGGGGTGGATTGAACGGGTTTTCATTTCCGGTCCGTTTTACGGTGGTAGGCGTATCTATGGCGACGGCGGGCTCAAGGGTAAGCGGGCCTTTGCCGCGTTTGCACTTGGCGGCCGGCCCCACATGTTCGGTGACGGTGCCATCCATGGGCAATTGGTTGATGGCATGATGAAGCATTTTTTTCAGGGCACGCTTGGATACACGGGGCTTGCCGTTCATCAGCCGTTCATCGCCTGGCACGTTCCGTACATCCCGGACGATGAACGGCAACAGTTGCTGACCGACCTGGCGACCTATGTGCGAGATCTGGAGGCCCAGCCCGTGCTTGAAATGCCCGACCTGAAAGATTTCGACGACAGGTTTCAGCCGAAGTCATAAGAATGCTTGATATTCCGGCCAAGTGAGCGTTGCACGCGTATGCCGGGCCCCATTTTCAAACAGGTATCGATTGGTCTTGAATAGGTGAATATGTTCCTGATAGGACCTCGGCCCTGTCCGGGAAACGGTAAATCCTGTTATCCTTGACCTTCCCGCTACTGGCACCCCCATTCTCGGACGAAACTTATCGGAGCGGGACGTTCATGCACAGACGTGACTTTATTGGCCTAACGGGCGCTGCGGCTTTCTCGACATTGTTGCCGCGATCGATCGCTGCAGAAACCAAGCCTGACTTTGTTTTGCGGCCGGCTGAGAGCATGGCCAACCTGATGGGCGCAGACAGACCTGCAACACCGGTCTGGGCATATAATGGCCAGTGTCCGGGCCCGTTGCTTCGCATTCCCAGAAACAGACCTGTTCATATTCGTTTGGAGAACGCCCTTGGTGAGCCGACATCTGTGCACTGGCACGGCATCCGGCTAGATAATGCCATGGATGGTGTTACCGGCCTGACCCAGGCCCCGGTCGCGCCTGGGCAGAGTTTTGATTACCGCTTCACCTCTCCGGATGCTGGCACCTACTGGTATCATTCGCATCACAGGTCGTGGGAGCAGATCGGACGTGGATTATACGGTCCGCTGATCGTCGAGGAAGATACGCCGGTTGCCGTCGATCATGACCTTGTCTTCCTGGCCGATGACTGGCGGCTGGATGAAAAAGGAGTGCTCGAAAACACCTTCGGCAGTTTGCACGATGCGGCCCATGGCGGGCGTACGGGGAATTGGCTGACCGTTAACGGTGACACCCGGCCACCATTAAAGGTCAGACCCGGTGCCAGGGTCCGGCTTCGTTGTATCTCCGCTGCCAATGCCCGGATTATGGCATTCTCAATTCCCGGACTTTCGCCGATGGTTGCAGCCGTTGACGGACAGCCGCTGGCTTCCCCCCTGCCCCTTAACAAGCCACTGGAATTGGCGCCTGCGCAACGGGCTGATCTGATTATCGATATACCACCGACATCAGGCACACAGTTCGATATACAGGAAGTCTCGACAGGTGAGCCGATCCGTGCCGCGGTGATGGCCGTCGATGGGACGCCAATACGCGAAAAGGTACTGGGCGAAACGTTGGTTCTGCCGGCCAATCCCCTTTCCGGGATTAAACCGGACCTGATTCATGCTCGGAACATGGAGTTGCTGATGGAAGGCGGTGCAATGGGTGCCATGAATGGCGCCATTCACCAGGGGAAGATGTTCGATATGCGTTCGCTGGTTACGGAAACCGGCAAGGTCTGGGCTTTCAACGGCATTGCCGGCATGGGCAAGGAGCCGTTTGTAGAAATCCCCCGTGGCCAGACGTTGAGCATCAACATCATCAACGATACCCGCTGGCCTCATGCCATGCACATGCATGGTCATCACTTCAAGGTGGTGGAGCGCAACGGACAACCGGTCTCGGATGCACCATGGCGTGATACCGAACTGGTCGAGGTCAACGAGAAAGTCAGGATTGCCTTTGTTGCCGACAATCTCGGGAAATGGCTGTTGCATTGCCACATGCTGGAACACCACATGGCCGGAATGGGAACGTGGTTATCCGTCGTTTAGGCGAAATTCATAACCTGAACTTGATTCTGGGTCCATAGGACCCGGCACGGTTTAAGCTCTTATTCATGGATTCCAAATCAAGTTTGGGATGACGGGCTGTATGTTTGGGGTGACGTGGTCGGGATGGGGAACTATCATCCGCGCATGAACAGATTCCTGACAATCGTCCCTGCCCGCTCAATCAAAGCGCTTAGTGCGTTGATGATGATCTTCGTGCTTTCAAGCTGCTATATGCCGATCCGCTTTGATGCCGAGATCGATATTAGCCGCACCGGATATTACAATTTCATCTTTGACGGCTATCTGGCCAAGGTGCAGTTGTATCAGGACATTCAGGACAGGAAGATATCCCGGGAAGAGGAGCTGGAGCAGGTCAAGTTGATCAAGGACGACGTTACACGCGATTCCGCTGCGTCAGATTTCAAGTATTACGAAAAGGGTCACTTCCGCATAAAATACGCCCGCACTGGTGATCTGTTGCAGTCAAAGACGATGACGTTCCTGCGCCGCAATGAGTATATCCTGGGCATAAGCTACAATAAGAACACCGGCCAGATCGCGATGCTTGGTAAATCGCTTAAACGCGATATCAAGGACAGGCTCCGTGCTGCTGGTCTCGACAGTTCAGGTGAACTGCGGCTCTTTACGGATGCCCGGGTTGTGAGCCACAACGCGACAACCGTGAAGCCGTTCGATTCAAAAGGTCCGAACTACAAGCTATACACCTGGAAAATACCTAATCTGCTGGCACCGACACCGGCATTGAAAATCCAGATTCACCCGCCACAGTCCTGATTTCCTAAACTTGTGGCTGCAAAATGAAACGGCCCCTCCCGTTGGGAGAGGCCGTCGCAAGCATTTATGGATGTCGACCGAGCTTCTTGGATCAGTCCTTCGTCAGGCGGCGGATCAGGCTCGACGTGTCCCAGCGTTTTCCCCCCATGCCGACAACTTCGGCGTAGAACTGATCGACGATTGCGGTGACCGGCAGCAATGCGCCGTTATTTTTGGATTCTTCCAGAGCAATGCCGAGATCCTTGCGCATCCATTCGACGGCGAAGCCAAAATCGAACTTGTCATCGGCCATGGTGTAGCCACGGTTTTCCATCTGCCACGAACCGGCGGCACCCTTGGAAATGCAATCGACGACCAGTTTGGCATCAAGCCCGGCTTTCTGGGCGAAAGCGAGACCTTCGGACAGCCCCTGCAACAAACCGGCGATGCACACCTGATTGACCATTTTGGTGATCTGACCGGAACCAGCCTTTCCCATCAGTGTGACGGCGACGGCATAGCTGTCGATGACCGGCTTGGCGTTGGTGAAGGCTTTCTTCTTGCCGCCGACCATGACGGTCAGCTTGCCGTTTTCGGCCCCGGCCTGACCGCCGGAAACCGGCCCGTCGAGGAATTCGATACCGAGTTTCTTGCATTCGGCATCAATTTCACGAGCGACAATGGCCGATGCGGTGGTGTGGTCGCAGTACGTGGCGCCCTTGCTCATTCCAGCGAGAATGCCCTTGTCGCCGTAAACGACGGAACGCAGATCATCATCGTTACCGACGCACGAAAAGACGAAGTCCGCACCCTTGGCGGCCTGTGCCGGTGTTGCGGCGTGTTTGCCGCCGTATTCCTTGGCCCACTTCTTGGCTTTCGCGGACGTCCGGTTATAAACCGTCACGTCGTGACCGTTTTTCTGAAGGTGCCCGGCCATCGGGTAACCCATTACGCCAAGACCGATAAATGCAGCTTTTGCCATTTGTAAAATCCCCCCGGGAAATGATTGTGAAACAATGTTTGATTAAGAGGAATATAAGGATTGCCCCGGCGTCCTGCCAACCCCCTGAACGATGACAATCCTTAGGTCTTATAAGGATTTATCCAGCCGAGCGTAGAAATTGCCTTCCCAGATTTCGAGTGGCGTCGCACTGAACCGGTTCAGGATAGCTTGCAGCAGACGGTCCATGCGCCGGCGGTTTGGACTGCCCAGAAGATGCGGATAACAGGCACTGCACACCAAACCGGCGGCAACCGCCATCTGGCGGATACTGTCAGGGGTGTACGCTGCAAGATGGGTCAGGTCGCCATGCTGGAACTGCAACCCCCATGGCGAGGAGGCATTTGGCATTTTGAGGATTATGGCCCCCCCAGGTTTCAGGCAGGCCTTCAGCTCGTTTAATAGCTTCAATCCGTCTTCTGGGACGAAATGTTCAAATACATCGAACATAAAAATCCTGTCATATGGTTTTTCGTCCCCGGATTTTTCCAGAAATGCCCATACATCACATGCTTCAAAGACACCGCGCACGGGACCGGGAATAAAATCAGCCAAAGATGCATCGAGGTCGATCGCTTTGAGTTCACCAATACCCTTATGATGCAGATAACTCAGGAATTGACCGGTGCCACACCCGATTTCCAGGCATCGCATGTCCGCTTGCAGTTCGGCTGGCCGCCAGATTTCGGCATCAAAACGCGCAATATGCTTTTGTGACAGCTCGGGCGCCGAATAGTCCTTGGACGCGCCGTATGATTCGTAAAAAACCGACATTTATGGACCCTGATTGCACCCGAAGGGTGGATCATTCGATGTTGTGTGCACCTTACACGGCGAAAACTGGGCGGAAAACAGCAAAGCCAATCACGCGTCAGAGCAGTAAGACTTGATTGGCCATAGCCTTTGGTGGACAAAGGTTTATGACTGCTGAAACACTGATAGCACCCGCCTTGCCGCAACCCCCGTTCGATACTTCGGACCTACCCCTGATCGCAAAACTCGCGCGCGCGGCGCATCATCGGTATCGCAAACGCTGGTCGAAACGGCTGGGCAAGAAGCCTGCACGGCTGGCCTATGATATTGCTCGTGATGTTTTGAAACTCGGTGGTCGCGGCACTGTGAACCTGAACACGCGCGACGGCATGCGCAAAGCAACATTCAATGCTCGGCACCCGCACTTCGGCAGCCTTTATTTCGGTCATGACACCTGCGGTTATGAGCCCGATGTTTCCGCTCTTCTGGCATCCTTGCTGACAGGCAAACGGACTTTTTTCGATATCGGTGCAAACTGGGGTTATTTCAGCTTTTATGCAGCCTCTCTGATGGCATTCGACGGGCCGATACACAGTTTTGAGCCGGCACCAGCCACCCGGGCGGATCTGACGGGGCTGATCAAGGAATTCGGACTTGGCGAGCGGATTTCGGTACATGGAATCGCGCTTTCATCCGAGCCGGGAACAGCCGTCATGGCGATACATGACAAGGAAACCGGTTTGAACCGGATTACCGGCAGTGGCGTTGGCCGTGAAGGCGCCGGACGTGCCGAAGTCCCGATGCAGAGGCTCGATGATATGGATATAAGCCCCGATGTCATCAAGATGGATGTCGAGGATCACGAATTCGAAGCGCTCTCAGGCGCCACGCGGGTCCTTTCGGACAGCAAGCCCTTCATCATCGTAGAAAGCTGGCTGACGCCTGAAAAACCGATGCGTACGCAGCGAGCACTGAAACTGCTCGAAAATGCCGATTATGTCCTCTTTCAACCGGGCTGGAGCGTAAAGACTGACGAAGGACAGGTGGTCTTCCCCGATATCGGCGCGAGGTTGCCGGGTGATGACTGCCGCCTTGCCCTTGTCCCATTTCAATCAGATCAGCGTTTCATGCTGGCGCAGCAAATGAACGTATTCGCGTGTCACAGGGATCGGCTGGACGACCTCAAGGCTGGCGGATTTACCAATTCGGCGACTGAATGATGATGACATGATCAGACAGGCAGCCAGTTACGGGTTAGTCGTGGCGGCCATCGTGGTTGCAGCAAATGTCCTTATTCTTGGCATCACATACGCGTTCTACATGGGCTATGTCGATACGGGTGAACCGAATATCGTCGCCCTTTCATGGCGGCTGGTGAACGGGATCCCCGTTTATCTGCCGATTGATGATGCGGCCCGGATTACCAACCTTTATGGCCCCTACCTGTATCTCATTCATGCATCGGTTTTCTCGGTTTTCGGCGCTTCGGTATTCATTGGAAAGCTGCCGGGGATAATTGCCCTGGTTCTAACCGTTGTGGTTTGCGCTTGGAGTCAGCGTGGACGGTCATACCAGGCTATTACATTTTCCGTGGGCTGCACTGCGGCGATTATCGTGATCAATCTGCCGGCCAGCGTCTGGGACCGCCCGGAGAGCTTCATGATGCTTAGCATTGCGCTTGGCGTGTTATTGAACAATTCATCCCGGGTAGGGACATGGGGGCGTGTTGCCGGTTTCGGCATGCTGATTGGCATCGTCATGGGGCTGAAAATATTCGCGGCAATATACTTCCTGCCCATGGGACTGTTGATGCTGGTCAGGGATGGATTTAAAGCCTGTCTCGCAACGGTCATTCTTGCATTTGCCGTCACTGCGTTGCCGTTCCTGACCTCGATGTTCGAGTTGCAGTATCTTCTCGATCTGATTGGCGTCATGGCCGACAAGCCGAATTCATCCAATGAACTACTCAAGATTGTTCGGTATTCAGGTTTTTACCTGATCCCGCCCCTCGTCTTTGTGGTTTGGACTTGGAAGTCCATGCCCGCAGTCGAAAAACGCGAAACGGCCGTTCTAACAGGTGGGTTCCTACTGGCGATGATGGCCGTGATGTATCCGGCACAAAAGCCGGGCGCCGGCATGTACTACATGTTGCCGTTTGCCGTTGTGGCTTTTGATATAGCCGCGCGCGGCCTGAACCGGCTGACGGACCGCCCTGCTGCTCTTGTGACGGCACTTCTGGTCTGTGTTTTGCTGAACATTGCGGCGATACCTTCCGAGAAACGGTTTTTCAGAAATCTGAATTGGGATATGGCCGCTGGCGTGGCTTCGGAAATAGAAAGAATCGTCGGGGACAATCCTGGAAAATCCATTGAAATCGGCATCGGCGACAGCAATGAAAGCTACCGCCGGACATATCAGCGCACGCGTCTGGTTTTTGCTGGACATCCCTATTCTCTTGATACTTCGATCGTTATCGATACGACGGCATGGGGTGTTGAAATCACTGCCGCCACTAGATCGCTGATCGAAAGCTGCATAACCGATATCTGGCTTATTCCGGTCGGCGAACGTCCATTCGCCTGGATCGGGTATTACGGAAAGGATGTTTACGGTCAGCCATTCCGCGATTCGTTCAACAGCAGTTACATCAAATCAGAAAGCAGGGAATACTTTGATATCTACCGGTGCAGAGGCGGAGGCTGAAGCGGAATTTCGCGATCTGCCTTAAGTTTAGGATTCCTGCGCTTTTCAGGGGTGATTAGACCTTGGCCACATGGGGCGGATGTTGTATGACCCGGGCATTCCTAGGGGGACGGCTTTGTCATCTGAAAACGTCAATATCGCACGGCTTTACCGGGGTCTGCAGTACGTCCGCAGGGTTGAAGAACGCGTGGCGGAAATCTATCCCAGTGACAAGATCAAAAGCCCTGTTCATCTGTCTATCGGACAGGAAGCGGCCAGCGTTGCGGTATGTGATGTGCTGGAACAAACGGACTATGTCAGCGGAACCTATCGCGGGCATGCTCTTTACCTTGCCAAGGGTGGCTCTTTGAAGGCCATGCTGGCCGAAATGTACGGGAAATCCGGCGGTGCTGCCGGGGGTAAGGGCGGCTCGATGCACCTGGTCAGCCAGGAAGCCAATGTCCTTGGAGCTTCGGCCGTTGTCGGCACAAATATTCCGATTGCGACAGGTGCCGCGCTGAGCATGAAAATGCAGAAAAATAACCGCATCGTCGCCTGTTTCTTTGGCGATGGCTCGACGGAAGAAGGCGCATTCGCAGAAAGCCTGAATTTTGCAGCTCTGAAGAAACTGCCGATCCTGTTTGTTTGTGAAAACAATTTCTACGCAATCCACGAGCCGCTATCTGCCCGCTGGGCAACGAACAGGCTGTGTGAGCGGGTTGCCACTTACGGTATCCCGGCGACCCTGATCGATGATGACGATGTGTTGAAAATGCATGATGCAGCGCGCCAGGCTGTTGATTCCATCCGCGCTGGCAATGGCCCTGCTTTCATTGAATACCAGGCCTACAGGCTACGCGAACACGTTGGGCCGAACGAAGATTTCAATCAGGGTTATCGGCATGAGGATGAATCTGCCGTATGGCGTGGCCGCGATCAGGTCGCCCGGCTTTCGGAAATGATTGATCCGCAAGATCGGGCCCGCATTGATGCGGACATCGAGACCGCAATAGAAGCCGCCGTTGATTTCGCTGAAAGCAGCCCTGCCCCCGCCATTGAAGAGCTTTACCGGCATGTCTACGCAGATTGAAGAAAGCGGCCGCGTGCTGCCGTACGTCCACGCGATTCGTGAGGCGCTGGCCCAGGAGATGAAGGCGGACCCGTCCGTGTTCGTGTTCGGTCTGGACGTTGACGACCACAAGGGCATTCAGGGTTCGACGATGGGGCTGGTCGATGAGTTCGGTGCGGAACGTGTCTTTACGACACCATTGTCCGAAGACGCCATGACCGGCGCCGCCATCGGCGCGGCCATGACGGGTATGCGCCCTGTCCACGTCCATATCCGCATGGATTTTATGATGCTGGCCATGAATCAACTCGTGAATATGGCGGCAAAAACCCATTACATGTACGGCGGAGCATTCAATGTGCCTCTGGTCGTGCGGTCCATGATCGGTAAGTCATGGGGGCAAGGAGCGCAGCATTCACAGGGGCTGCATGCAATGTTTGCGCATGTCCCTGGATTGAAGGTCGTCGCGCCTTCGAATGCCTACGATGTAAAAGGTTGCCTGATCGAAGCGATTAGAGACAATAATCCGGTTGTTTTCATGGAGCACCGCCTGCTCTATTTCACGGAAGCCTTTGTCCCCAAAGACAGCTACACTGTACCGTTCGGCAAGGGGCGTATACATGGTGCGAATGGCGAAACCGCAGCCGATGTGACCCTGGTTGGCGTTTCAAACATGGTTCTGGAATGCCTGCGGACCAAGGAAATTCTGGCCGAAACCGATGTCCGCTGTGAAGTTGTCGATCCGATTAGTATCAGACCCCTTGATTTCGATACTATTGCTGAATCGGCACGGCGAACGGGCCGGGTCATTATCGTCGACAATGCCTGGGTCGATTTTGGCACGTCTGCAGAGATTGCTGCTCGTATCTCCGAGAATGATGATCTACGGCATGTGCAGATTCGCCGCATGGGATATGCGCCGACGACCTGTCCGACGACACCCTGGCTGGAAAAGGAATTCTATCCGAATCCGGCAACTATCGCCGAGGCAGCCTATGCGCTTATTTACCCGGATAAGCCACGATTAAGCGTTGCGCCGGAAAAGGTAGAGCTTGCTTATCAAACTCAGTTTCGCGGCCCCTTCTAAGAGGTTTTAGACATGTTTTACCCCCTCGCCACGTCCAGTTGGGATGCTCAGGAAATTGCCGCCATCCAGGGTACCATTGATAGCGATATGTATACGATGGGTCCTCAGGTCGCCGCCTTTGAGGAAGAATTCGCTGCCTATCACCGTAAACGATACGGCGTCATGGTGAATTCGGGATCGAGTGCAAACCTGATCGCGGTCGCGGCGCAATTTTTTAAGAAAAACAACTTTCTAAAGCGCGGAGATGAAGTGATTGTTCCGGCTGTTTCGTGGGCGACGACATACCACCCACTGCAACAGTACGGTCTCAAGATGAAGATCGTCGATGTCGAACTGGACACGCTCAATCTCGACGTTTCACAGCTTGAAGACGCTCTGTCCCCGGATACCAAAATGTTGGTTGCCGTGTCGATCCTGGGCAATCCGTGCGATCTCGACGTCATGCGGGACTTCTGCAACAAGCACGGCCTCGTCTTCATGGAAGATAACTGCGAAAGCCTGGATGCCGAACTGAATGGAAAGAAAGCCGGGACATTTGGTGATGTGAATACATTCAGCTTCTTCTTTTCACATCATATCGCGACGATGGAAGGCGGTATGGTTCTGACCGATGATCTGGAGACTTACCACCTGTTAAGAGCTTTGCGTGCGCATGGCTGGACCAGGGATCTGCCGAAGGACTCGCCGATTTTTGAAGGCCGCGATGATGATTTCTTTGAAGCGTATCGTTTCATCCTGCCGGGTTATAATGTTCGCCCGACCGAAATGTCCGGCGCCATCGGCCGCGAGCAGTTAAAAAAACTCCCGGGGTTTACGGCGCAGCGCCGCAAGAATTTGGCGATTTTCACGGAATTGCTGGGGGCTGACGAGCGTTTTATCATTCAGCGTGAAAACGGGGTGCATTCCAGTTTTTGTTTTCCAATCATCCTTAACCCGGCAATGAATATAGACAGAGGCCGAGTATTTGAGGCCCTGACTGCAGCAGATATCGGTTATCGGATCATCACCGGCGGATGTATCCTGCGCCATGATGTGATGAAATATTTTGATTTTGAAACCGTTGGCGAGATCGCCAATGCCAATATTGCTCACGATAACGGGTTCTTCTGCGGCAACCACCCGCATGATCTGGAGCCGCAAATTCGCAAGCTGTACGAGGTATTAGACGGCGCAGCTGTGCCAGCTTAGACACCAATGTCGCCGTCACCCTGAACTTGATTAAGGATCTATATCAGACAAAGCGCGGCGTGTGAACTTATGAATCCTGAACGCGGCGCTGGGGGCCTTGTTCAGGATGACGATGGAGAAATGAGAACATGAGCGAAAAACAGCACATCGTGGTCACCGGCGGCGCCGGATATCTGGGCTCCATCATGGTCCCGGCGTTTTTGGACGCGGGACATAAAGTGACCGTGCTCGACAACTTCATGTTCAAGCAGAATCCCCTCGCCCATATCTGCGCCAACCCGGACTTCGACGTGGTGCGCGGCGATGCCCGCGAGGAAGCCCTGATCAAGGATCTGGTGAAGGGCGCGGATGTGGTTATTCCGCTGGCCGCCCTCGTAGGCGCGCCGCTTTGCAACAATGACCAGATCGGGACGACGACCATCAACCGCGATGCGGTGGTCATGCTGACAAAATTATTGTCCAAGGATCAGCGCATTCTGATGCCGATCACGAATTCCGGTTATGGCATTGGCGAAAAAGGAAAATTCTGTACTGAGGAAACACCGCTCCGGCCGATTTCTCTCTACGGCACAACCAAGGTCGAAGCCGAGGCTGCTGTACTTGAGCGTGGCAACGCGATCAGCTTCCGCCTTGCCACGGTGTTCGGGATGGCGCCGCGGTTCCGGCTTGATCTGTTAGTCAACGATTTTGTCTACCGTGCCGTCCACGACCGTGCGGTCGTCCTCTTCGAGGCCGATTTCAAACGGAATTACATTCATATCCGTGATGTGGCGCGGGCCTTCTTGCATGGCCTTGAGAACTTCGAGAGCATGAAGAATGAGCCCTATAACGTAGGTCTGTCGGATGCCAACCTGTCCAAGCGTGAATTATGCGAGAAAATCCGCGAACACGTGCCCAGCTTCGTGTTCATGGAAGCGCCGATCGGTGAGGACCCGGACAAGCGAGATTACATCGTCTCGAACGAGAAGATTGAGGCGACAGGCTTCATGCCCGCGTATTCATTGGACGATGGGATTGCGGAGCTGATCAAAGGCTACCGGATGATCCGCAACAGCCAGTACGGAAATGTCTGATTTTTCGCCGAACCGATATCATCCCGGCGAAAGCAGGAATCCAGTGCGACGGACGCGGTTTAAAATACTGATCCCCGGCCTGCGACGGGGTGACGAAAGCACGGAATAACGGTATAACTTCCTAGAATCACTGCATTTAACGGAGCCCGCATGACAACGACCCGACCAGATCTGGTGCTCGTCAATCCCGGCGGGCGTGAGCGCATATACCAGCAACTCGGTAACGAGCTGACGGCCATCGAGCCGCCGCTGTGGTGCCGGCTGATTGGTGGATACGTGCGTGATCGTGGCCACGAGATCGTCATTCTGGATTCCGAAGCCGAAGGCATGGGGGTCGAGAGTGTCGCTCAGAGAATTGCCAAATTGAAACCGAAGCTGGTGGCGATGGTCGTATTTGGGCATCAGCCGTCGGCGTCCACACAGCAGATGGTTGCTGCTAGCGAAACCACCCGTGCGATCAAGGATGTAACGCCAGATGTCCCGGTCATTTTCGTCGGTGGGCATGTTTCTGCCCTGCCCGAGCAGACACTGCGTGAAGAAGCGGCGGAGTACGCCTGCAAGGGTGAAGGCCCGGAAACCGTGAATGGCCTGCTGGACGCGATCGATGCCGGGGCGACGATGGATGCACTTTCGGAGGTGCCGGGTCTGGTCTGGATGAAAGACGATACTTTCACGATCAATCCTGCCGCGCCGCTGATCAAGGATCTGGATGCCGAACTGCATGGAGACGTCTGGGATCTGCTGCCGATGGAGAAGTACCGGGCACACAACTGGCAATGCTTTGGCGAGCTTGAAAACCGCATGCCCTATGCATCGATCTACACGTCGCTTGGGTGCCCGTTCAAATGCGTTTTCTGCTGCATCAACGCACCTTTTGACATCAACCGGTATCGAATGCGCAAACCTGAGCATGTGGTCGCGGAAATCGCCATGTTGCGCGAGAAGCACGGCGTCAAGACGTTCAAGATCATCGACGAGATGTTTGTGCTCAATGAACGCCATGTAATGGCGGTATGTGATGGCATTATCGAACGTGGCATTACGGATCTGAACATATGGGCATATGCCCGTGTCGATACGGTCAAACCGCAGATGCTGGAAAAGCTTCGCAAGGCCGGATTCCAGTGGCTTGCACTGGGGATCGAGTCCGGATCCGAGATGGTGCGTGATGGTGCAGACAAGGCATTCAACCAGCAGGACATCATCAATATCGTCCGTGAAATTCAGGAAGCAGGCATCAAAGTCATCGGCAATTACATCTTTGGACTGCCGGACGATGATCTGGACAGCATGAAAGCCACTCTTTCCCTGGCGCAGGAGCTTAACTGCGAGTTTGCTAATTTCTATTCGGCGATGGCGTATCCGGGCTCTCCGCTCTATGCCATGGCGGTGACCAACGACTGGCCATTGCCTGAAAGCTGGGCCGGGTATTCACAACATAGCTACGACTGCCGGCCGTTACCCACGGAAAAGGTATCAGCTGCGGAAGTTCTGAGGTTCCGCGACGAAGCTTTTCACACCTATTTTGCCGACAAGCGGTATCTGGATATGGTGACCCAGCAATTCGGCTGGGATACACGGAAACATATTGAGGAAATGGCTGAACACCGACTGAAACGTCGTCTGGTCGAGGAATTGGAGGCAGTGGAGTGAGGGGACTTTGCTCTTTTCATTTCGCGGCCATGAGCCAGGACCCAGGCCTCGATGATGGATTTCCCTGGAAACACAATTGATATGCCGTCAGGCCCCCTCTCCAATACCGATGTTGTTGTCCTCGCAGGTGGCTTGGGGACACGCATTCAACCGGTTTTGGGCGATGTCCCGAAACTATTGGCGCCGATTGGTGAGCGAACGTATCTGGACTATCTGTGTGATTGGCTCCAGGGCTTTGGTGCCACACGGATAATCCTGAGCCTCGGTCATCAGGCCCACCGTATTATTGAATACACCTCACTCAATCCGCGGCCGGAAATTGTGATCGATACCGTCATCGAGGACAAACCAATGGGAACAGCCGGGGCATTACGTCTTGTTCGACCAGCTGTGACTTCCGAAATAGCGCTCGTAATGAATGGTGACAGCTGGATTGGGGCCGATCTGGGTGAATTCCTGGTAGAGAGCGCGGCGCAATCGGCGCCGGCATCTCTCCTCTGCGTTCGTGTTGAGGATGCCGGCCGATATGGACGCGTCGATATCAGTGATGAGGGGCGGATTCTGGCATTTGAGGAGAAAAACTCGGACGCCGGCCCCGGGCTGATCAATGCCGGGGTTTACGTCTTTAGACAGGATGCATGGGAAATCATCGGCAATTCAACAGGGCCGTCATTGGAACGTGATGTTTTTCAGTCGCTTGCGCCATCCACGCTTGCTGCCTATGACGCCGGTGACGTACTTTTTATCGATATCGGCACGCCTGAAAGCCTGGGTCGAGCAGCGGCAATTATCGGGCAGAATACCCCTCATGAGGAGACGTCATGATCATCAGTCGCACGCCATTCCGGGTCTCGCTTTTCGGCGGCGGCACCGATTATCCGAAATGGTACGAACGCCACGGCGGCGCGGTTCTCGGATTTGCTATCGACAAATATTGCTATATCTCGGTCAGGCGCCTACCGCCGTTTTTCGAGCACAAGCATCGCATCGTCTATTCCGTTGTCGAAAACGTGAAAACCATCGACGATATCAAACATCCGGCTGTGAGAGGTATCCTCAGCGAACATTGTCCGCATGAGGGTATTGAAATCCATCACGATGGTGATTTGCCGGCACGGTCCGGCCTGGGGTCCAGCTCGTCGTTCACGGTCGGTCTGACGAACGCGCTGGCAGCATTTGCTGGTAAGATGACATCGAAACGTGAACTTGCACGCGAAGCGATCAGGATTGAGCACGATGTTATCCAGGAAAAAGTCGGATGTCAGGACCAGATTTGGGCTGCCTACGGCGGTTTGAACCGTATTGATTTTCTGAAAACTGGCGAGTTCGATGTGCAACCGGCGATGATTGGTCGTGAACGCCGTCAAGAATTACAAGATCACCTTCTCCTTGTTTTCACTGGTCTGTCCCGCCTTGCGCCGGTGATGGCGGAAAAGCAGATCGATAATATCGATACCCGAGAAAAACAATTAACAACCATGTTCGACATGGTCGGTGAAGCGCAAAGTATCCTGCAGGACGAAATCCGTCCGATCCGTGACCTTGGCGCGTTGTTACAACAATCGTGGCAACTCAAGCGAGAGCTCGCAGATGGTGTTTCCACACCACTGGTCGATGAGATTTTTGATGCTGCCGTGGGGGCCGGCGCTTCCGGCGGCAAGCTTCTCGGGGCCGGTGGTGGTGGCTTCATGCTGTTTATTGTCGAGCCAGACAAACAGGCCCGTGTCCGCTCGGCATTGAAAGACCTGGTTGCGGTCAAGATCGCCATCGACAATGTGGGGTCAAAAATTGTCGTTTACGAGCCGGACGGCCTGGAGTTCGCATAACGCGCAAACCTTGACACACTTGTGACGGCGCGGATATTGACCCCAACTGATTTCCCGGGGGACCTGATGGCCAGTGACGAACGTACCAAGAAAAGCAAGATTTCTGTCGTCTTTTCGTTTCGCAACGAAGCCGATGTTCTTGATGAACTGATCGAGCGCGTCAGCGCGATGTTCAAGGGCGAAGGCTGTCCGTATGAGCTGATTTTCGTAAATGACAACTCGACGGACACATCGCTGGAAATCCTACTGACCAAAGCGAAAACCGACAAGTCGATCAAGATCGTCAACATGTCGCGGAATTTCGGTGTCGGTGAGTGCGTGCTGGCCGGGATGAAGCACAGTACCGGCGAGGCCGTGGTCTATATGGATACGGATTTGCAGGATCCGCCAGAGGTCATCCCTGATCTGCTGGAAAAATGGCGAGAAGGCGCTGATTTGGTTTATACGCGTCGCATCAGCCGCGATGGGGAAACCGCTTTCAGGCTGTGGGCGACAAAGGTTGCATACAGGATCATAAACAAGGTTTCCGAAATCGACATGCCGATCGAAGCAGGCGATTTCCGCCTTCTGTCGCGCCGTGCCGTTGATGAGCTGTTGAAGCTTCCCGAAGCCCAGCCCTATATGCGCGGTTTGACCCAGTGGATTGGCTTCGAACGGGCGGAAGTCCGTTATCGGCGCGCCGCCCGCGCTGCTGGGGAGACGCATTTCCCAGGTGTCTTTACCAAGGGACCGGTCAAAGCCTTTACCGACGGTCTGACCTCATTTTCGATGTTCCCGCTTTATCTGGTGATGTATGCAGGTCTTGCCGGCACTGCGCTTGGTCTGGGCGGGCTTGTATTGACCGCTTTGGCGGCGATCATCGGCTGGTCATGCGCAACCGCAGGCTGGGTGTTTTT
Source organism: Rhodospirillales bacterium (assembly GCA_965227245.1). GTDB lineage: Bacteria > Pseudomonadota > Alphaproteobacteria > Rhodospirillales > Casp-alpha2 > UBA4479. The sequence goes on from OZ245728.1 coordinate 2,796,908, forward strand.
CTTACTGCTATTGTGGGGCGGATTGATGATTGGGGTGGGAATCGTCGGACTATACATCGCGCGTATTTACCGTGATGTCCGTGGCCGTCCCCACTACATCGTCAAGGATACCATTAATTTCGACTAATTGCCGACCAGTTCATCAGCGCGTTTGACGAGCTTGTGAAACTCAGGCCAATAGGCGCGTGACCCTGTCACACCAACGGACTGCGTTCCAAGCTCCGTCGATACCCGGTAAGGATCGCCACTGACGATCCCGTCCGCCTGGCCGCCCGCTTCGCGCACGATCAGAGAGCCCGCAGCATGATCCCACGGTTTTAAAAGCCCACCGTACCTGGCCATATCAAGCGTGCCGGTGGCGATGTCCATGTATTCACGCCCTGCACAGCGATAGCGTTCGACAAGTTTTGGAATTGGCATGTCCAGTTCCTTGCCTGCACGCTCAAGCCGACCGCGGAGTTTGGCGCCTGCGGTCATGGTTGTTTGTGAGAATTCACGAGACGGACGCAGAATCTCTGCAACACGGCCGTCAGTGTCCTGCAGAACGGCCCCACCTTCCTGACGCGCCCAGACGGCTTCACCGGACATCGGATCAATAATCCAGCCACCGAGGGTTTCTTTTTCCCTTACCAGCGCAATGATCACGGTAAACGGTGTCTTGCCGTGGGCAAAATTGTGTGTCCCGTCGACAGGGTCAACGATCCAGACAGGCGCCGGTTCATTCAGCCGATCAAGCGAGAGACGGTCGGCTTCATATCCTTCTTCTCCGATCACGGTACTACCGGGAAGCAGGTCTTTCAGGTATCGGCTGAGTACACGTTCTGATTCCTTGTCGGCAATAGTAACCAGATCGCCGGGCTTCTTTTCGGAAATGTCACCTGTTTTGAGTTTGCGGAATCGCGGCAGAATTTCCGTATCCGCAACACTACGCATGATATCTGCGACCTTTTCAGGATGCTCGAGGACGTTTTTCATCAGTTGATATACAGATCCCTGTCGCGGTGATAGGCCGCCGCAGCGTCTTCCAGAATTTTTCGTGCTTCTTCTGAAAATTCACTCCGCTGTATCAACGCATGGGTAACGAAAGTCGAGAATGTCACCGCTTCGCCCTTGCCGCGCAGCTTGAATGACTTTGCAAAATCAGCAAGCCGGCGGTGAATATGCTCGCGTGCCATGACGTTCAGCTGGCGTTTCACGTACCGATTGGTAAGCCGCCATTTGTGCTGGGCTTCGCGCGTGGCCATTACCCCCTCCTCTACTAGTAGAATGCCTGTTTAGCCCAGGGAAAACCAAAGGTCACGGTGAATGTGCAGGACCAGGATGTTTAGCGTGGCTGCAACGACGTCTCGAATTTCTGCTCGAATCTGGCAGCGACATCCGGCGCAATCCGTAAATCCAGATGGACCCCGGTTTCACCGTCCTGGCGGGATAGAACCTCGGCACGTTCATAGAGCCAGGCAAGTGCGGCACCGTTGTCGAACGGTAGATCAATGGCCCGGCTCAGGTAATGGCTGGTCAGTATGTCATCGACAACATTCAGCAGATCCATGCACCCTTCACCGGTCCATGCCGATATCGGCACGGCAGTCTGATTACCAAAACGGGCGCGATTAGTGATGAAATCACGCTGTTCATCGTCAAGCAGATCGATCTTGTTGAGTGCCTCCACCACTGGTTTGGAATGGGCGTTATTATCGTCATGAGCAGCCGGGCCGGCCGGTATGACATGAAGCTCCGACATCACTTTCAAAACGTCGGATTTCTGGGCTTCCGTATCGGGATGGGCCACATCCCGAACGTGGATGATAACGTCCGCTTCGATAACCTCCTCAAGCGTTGCATGGAAGGCCTGGACCAGTTCGTGCGGCAGATTGGAGACGAAACCGACGGTGTCCGATATGATGGCGTCCCTGCCGCTCGGCAGTTTGATACCGCGCATCGTCGGGTCCAGTGTCGCGAAAAGCTGATCCTTGGCGACTACCTCGGATTCGGTCAAGCGATTGAAAAGAGTGGATTTCCCGGCGTTTGTGTAGCCAACGAGCGCGATCACGGGATGCGGGACACGACGCCGTGCTGAACGATGCAAATCGCGGGTTCTAGAAACGTCTGCCAGGTCTTTCTTGAGCTTGTCGATCCGTTGCCGGATGAGACGTCGGTCGGTTTCGATCTGGGTTTCACCTGGACCACCCATAAAGCCGACACCGCCGCGCTGCCGTTCGAGGTGCGTCCATGACCGGACCAGACGGCCGAGCTGGTATGTCAATTGTGCCAGATCAACCTGCAGTCGCCCTTCCCGCGTTCTTGCCCGGGCGCCGAATATCTCGAGGATCAACCCCGTGCGGTCCAGAACCTTGGTGTCCCAGTCGCGTTCAAGGTTGCGCTGCTGAACGGGAGTCAGCTGCGCATCTACAATAATGATCGGTTTCGGGGCTTCTTCATCCGCATGATGGAGTTGATCGAGAACTTCCGTGATCCGTTCAACAACACCGCCCCCGATAAGCGTTGCGGGCTTCGGTTGCTTGATGGTGAAGGCTTCGGCATGAGCGATATCGAGGTCAATCGCCATGGCTAGGCCTACGGCTTCTTCCAACCGTGCTTCGCGCTCCCGGGAATCCGACGCTATTGCGCCGATTTCAGGATGCACGACGATGCAGCGTTCGCGATGGGGACGCCGATCGATACCGCCGCCTGCGCCTTGTTTACTCACGCATCCTCGGCAGCATCGTCCTTTTCTGGTTCGAACAGCTGAACGGGTGTGGACGGCATGATCGTTGAAATCGCATGCTTGTAGACAAGTTGAGTGTGGCCGTCCCGGCGCAGCAGTACCGAGAAGTTATCAAACCACGTGACGATACCCTGCAACTTTACGCCATTGACCAGAAACACGGTGACGGGCGTTTTGTGCTTACGGATATAATTTAGGAAAACGTCCTGCACATTTTGGGGTTTATCCGCGGACATTATTTTATTCCCCCTGTATTATTTGCCGCTTAAGTGACGGCGAATTATAGGTTATTTCGAATTCACAGCGCGAATTATTCATTCAGGCAAACAAGCTTACATCGTCTGTAGGAAATTGCAAAGCGGTTGGCAACCCGCAAAATAATGGACCGGGGGTTGAATTTGAAATTCATTTGCACCGGGAGGCGTTTCGCGGAGCAAAACGGGAACACAGCCGGCATTGGCGGCACAGTTAAGATCAATGTCGGCATCACCAATAAACCAAACGTGCGAGCCGGGCGTATATTCGCCAGGCGCGAGAGCCATATGTACCGGTGCCGGGTCCGGTTTATCCCGCTCCGCATCCAGAGCGCCGATAATAGCGGAAAAATGAACGTCCCAACCCAGTTGGCCTGCCTCGGCACGCAGATAGTCGCCTCGCTTGTTCGACACGACACCCAGATAAAATCCGGCTTCGCTCAGCGCCGCGAGCATTTCCGCCGCACCGTTTGTGGGTTTGATGGCATCGGTATGGATTTCATCATAACGCTTGTAAAACACATCGGCCGCAGCTTTCCAGTCTTCGCCGAAAATCGGTGGAAACCTGTCGCGCACGGATTCCCGCACGTTGGCGCGGGTTTCTTCGAGCGTCCATTCCCTCAATCCATAGGCACGGTACGTGGTGTTAAGGGCGTCATGAATAACCGGCCAGCTATCGACCAGCGTATTGTCCCAATCAAAGATCAGGGCCTTGGGTTTCATCGTTTCTGTCATCAGGATTAGAAATACTCGAGTTGAACCGAGAACATCTTCTCGACTTTGCGGATCACATCAGCCGCAGCAAAAAGGACGACACGGTCACCAGCTTCAATGATTGTGCCGCCGCTCGGATAGATTGTTGCACCGTTACGGACGATCGCCCCGATCAGGACGCCTTGCGGCAGCTTTGCTTCACGAAGCGGCGTTCCAACCAGTTCCGATGTCTGCAAGGCTTCGGCTTCGATTAATTCGCCGAAGTCCTCACGAAGCGTGTGCACGGAATGAATTCGCCCGCGCCGGACGTGCTGTAGAATCTTGGATACCGTGATGTTCCGCGGGCTGACCGTGACGTCGACCCCGATGGAGCCGACCAGGTCTTCGTAGCTTGAGTTGTTGACCAGCGTAATGACCCGGCGGCAGCCGAATTTTTTGGCTAGCAAACTGGAAAGGATATTGGTTTCATCATCGTTGGTAACAGCGACAACGGTTTCGGTGCCGCTGACATTGGCTTCCTCGAGAATATCCTGATCGATGACGCTGCCATTGATAACGATGGTTTTTTGCAGTTCTCCGGCAATGGTTTCGGCGCGTTCCTTGTCATGTTCAATGATCTTGGCGCGGACCCAATCGTGATTTTCCTCCAGTTCCTTAGCAAGAAACATCCCGATATTTCCGCCCCCGAAAATCAGCAAGGAGCGGGCTTCCCGTTCTTCATGACCAAAGGCGGCCATGGCGCGGTCGATCTGATCGCTGTCGACGACGAAGTAGACTTCATCCCCGGCGACCATCTGATCCTCACCACGAGGCACAAGCGGCTTTCCCTCGCGGATCAGGCCGACGATGACGATGTTGAGATCGGGAAAAAGCTGAGACAACTGGCGAAGCGGTGTATTCACCAGCGGGCAGTCTTCTTTGCAGCGGACGCCCAGAAGCTTCACCTTGTTGTCGACCAATGGAATCATTTCAAAGGCACCGGGCACTTCAAGTCGCCGGGTAACTGCGCGTGCGACCTCTATTTCCGGCGAAATGATCACGTCGATCGGCATGTGATCGCGTGAAAACATATTGGCCCACATCGGCTGCAGGTAACTTTGATGGCGAATACGGGCGATCTTCGTCGGCACCCCGAACAGTGAGTGTGCGACCTGACACGCAACCATATTGGTCTCGTCGGCGAGCGTGACCGCAATCAGCAGGTCCGCATCTGAAATGCCGGCGCGTTCCAAAACGTCCGGATGGGAGCCATGACCAACCACTCCATTAACGTCATGCGCATCCGAAATCTGGCGTACCAGGTTTTCAGACTGATCGACGATGGTGACGTCGTGGTTTTCCAGCGCCAGGTGACGGGCGATGTTGGAACCGACTTTGCCTGCGCCGCATACGATGATTTTCATGGCCGAACCTGAGCCTGAGATGATTTTGTGAAGTAAGTCATGATTTCAAGATCACTGCTTATCCTGACCGCGGACACCGAGAGATTTCAGTTTCCGGTGCAGCGCAGAACGCTCCATACCGACAAACTGCGCCGTCTGCGAGATGTTACCCCCGAAACGCTCCACTTGGGCAAGTAGATACTCGCGTTCGAACATTTCACGAGCATCACGGAGCGGCAACGACATGATCTCGGCATTGCGCTCGACATCCACGGTTGGGGCATTCCCCATAATTTCCGGTGGCAGCATGATTCCGGTAATTGGCTGGGAAGAGTCACCCGGCGCCATAATCAGTAATCGTTCTACGACGTTTCTGAGTTCTCGGACATTGCCGGGCCAGCCATAAGTTTGCAGTGCCACCAGTGCATCATCACTGAAGTCGCGTGAAGGCTGCCCGGATGCACTCGCAGCATTATTCATGAAGTGCCGGGCCAGTATTGGAATGTCGTCACGGCGGTCCAGCAATGCCGGAATATGGATCGGTACGACATTTAACCGGTAGTACAGGTCTTCGCGCAGGTTGCCGGCGTTAATTTCAGCCGTCAGGTCTTTGGTTGTCGATGCAATGACGCGGACATCGACCTGGACCTGGGAATTGCCGCCCACGCGTTCGAATATCTGTTCCTGAAGTACGCGGACGATCTTGCCCTGGGTTTCCAGCGGCATGTCGCCGATTTCATCCAGAAGCAATGTGCCCTGATGCGCACGTTCAAACATGCCGACCTTGCGGCTAATTGCTTCAGTGCCTTCGGTGCCGAAAAGTTCCGTTTCCATCCGGTCCGGATGCATGGCGGCGCAGTTCACCACGCAGAAAGGCCCTTCTGCACGCCGTGACTGGGCATGTACAAGGCGGGCGATGACTTCCTTGCCGGCGCCAGGTGGTCCGGAAATGATGATCCGTGAATTGGTTGGCGCCGCGCGGTCGACGGCCTGACGCACATCCTTGATGGCGCTCGAGTTGCCGAGAAAGTCTAGGGAAGTTCCCGCCCGCAAGCGCAGTTCCGCATTTTCGCGCCGCAGTTGCGCCGCTTCAGTGGCGCGTTCGATCAGCAGAAGCAACCTGTCGGCGGTAAACGGTTTCTCGATGAAATCATAGGCGCCGATCTTGATCGCCTGTACGGCGGTTTCCACAGTGCCATGACCGCTCATCATGAGCACCGGAACGTCGGGGTGATTGTTCTTGATTTCCTTGAGTATACCGATGCCGTCGAGCGGGCTGCCCTGAAGCCAGATATCAAGAAGCACCAGGCTCGGTTCGCGGGTTCTAACGGCATTAAGTGCGGACGTGGAGTCCTTTGCTTCACGAGTCTCGAATCCTTCATCCTGAAGGATTTCGGACGTCAGCGTACGGATGTCTCGTTCGTCATCGACAATAAGTATTTCTTTAGCCATCGGACTATTTGCTTGCAGGTCCTGTTGTTATTTTCAGTTTGCCGATGCGGATGATGCCGCGTCAGTTGAACCGTCTTCGATTATGGTTCCGGTTTCTTGTTTCGGGAATTGCAGTGTTACCTCTGCCCCTCTTGGTATGCGGTCCTTCAGAGTTAGTGAACCACCGTGTTCTTCCATGATCTTTTTCACGATGGCGAGGCCAAGTCCAGTCCCCTTCTCGCGGGTTGTGACATAGGGTTCGGTCAACCGGTCGCGCTGCTCTACCGGCAGTCCGCGTCCGTCATCGCTTATGGTTATGTGTACTGTGTCATTTTCGTCGTTCGAGAAAAGGCGGAGGGTCACCTTCCCCTCCACATTCTCAATCTCTTCGTCACGCGCACCCTGGATGGATTCGGCGCTGTTTTTGAGGACGTTGGTCAGGACCCGGGCAACCTGGCGGGAATCGCAAGGCACCATGATTTCATCGTCCGGCAGATCAAGCTCAAAACTGACGCTACTGTCCCGGTTACGCTCCAGGAATACGGCCTGGCGACAAAGTTCGGTCATATTTTCGGTCTTGATATCCGGTTGCGGCATCCGCGCGAAGGATGAGAATTCATCAACCATACGTCCGATATCTGAAACCTGTCGGATGATTGTTTCGGTGCATTTCTGGAAAGTTTCCTTATCGCTGGATATTTCCTTCAGATATTTACGGTTCAGACGTTCAGCAGAAAGCTGGATCGGGGTCAGCGGATTTTTGATTTCGTGCGCAATTCGGCGGGCGACGTCTGCCCATGCGGCTTTGCGCTGGGCTGACAGCAATTCCGTCACGTCATCAAATGTCACTACATATCCGATGATTGTGCCGTCCAGCTTTTCTGCAGCAACGCGCACCAACAGTGTTTTTTGCCCATCCTTTTGGCGGATCGAAACTTCCGCCTGCTGAAGGCGGTCGTGACGTGCCTTGGACTGTTTTACAAGCTCATTCAGCTCTGGGGCCACGTCCTCAAGTTTTTCGCCGATGTGTTCTTCCAGATTCATATCGAGCAGAAGCGACGCCGAGCGGTTTGGCAGATTGATGCGAGTGTCGGCATCCAATCCGATGACACCGGCGGATACACCGGAAAGGACGGTTTCCGTAAATTGTCGCCGCTCATCAAGTTCAATATTAGCCGCGATCAGTCCCTGTTGCTGTGAATCGATCCTGACCGTCATGTTGTTAAAGGCGTGACTGAGAACAGCAATTTCATCCTTGGCATCTGTGGCATTGACCCGGGCAGATAGGTCCCCCTTCGATACTTTCTCGGCAGCGCCGATCAGGTTGATGATCGGTTCGGCAAGCTGTGCCGATACTGTCATGCCGGTCCAGATGGCGGCCAAAATCAGAATGAATACGGCTATGGTGTAAATCAGTACAAAGCTGATCTGAACACCGCTGCGGGTGCTTTCCAGCTGTTTGTATTCTTCAAAAGCCTGACGGATGGCTGAAATATGTTGCAGCACCCGTGGATCAACAAATCGCTCGACCAGCAGGTAGGCATCGACAAAACGGTTGAGTTTGACCAGGGCACGGACCTTGTCGACTTTTTCCGATCCAAGAATGGCCACCTCGCCCTTGTCGGCATTTTCAAAGGCCGACGCCGGGATTTCTTCGATCACTGTCGACAGGGCGAACTCCGAACGTGCCATCGCGTTTCCAAGCCGATCGATGACAACGGCTTCCGGTAGTTCACGGAGTGTCGCATTGGCTGTCAGAATTCGGTTGAATTCCCAAGGGTTGCGGATCAGTGTCGGGGCGTTCTGATTAAGAACGTATGCCACGCTATAGGCCTGGTTTGCGATATTTTCACGGTGCTCTTTAAGATAGGCATCCGTCACGCCGACGGACTCCCTGAGCGCTCCTGAGACGCGATCATTGAACCAAGCTTCGAGACCGAAACTTAAAAACAGATACGAGAAGACTGCGACCAGCAATGCCGGCATGACAGCGATCATGGCGAACAGCATGACGAGACGGCCTTGCAGCCCTGCTCCGGCGCTTCCCTTGTGCCGCGCAATCCACAAAGAGACGACCCGCTTGCCGACGACGATGGACAGCAGAAGCAACAGAATACCATCGATCGTCAGCAGCCAGCGCAATTCGTCGACACGTGCGCGAACAGCATTGGTATCTGTCATCAGGGCAACCGTCGCAATCCCCGAAGCAACTGCGGCAAGAGCCAGTAGAAAGGCGAACCGGCGTTGCAGCGAGCTGTTCGATAGCCAGCCGCGTAGTGTGCTGGTCGCCCCGCCGGTCATTCCGACCCCTTGATGATCGGAATGCCCAGTTCGCGGATTTTCTTGCGGAGCGTATTTCTGTTCAGACCGAGAACTTCCGATGCCTTGACCTGGTTGCCCCGGGTCACCTGCAACGTCTGCATGATCAAGGGACGTTCGACTTCCCTGAGGACGCGGCCATAAAGGCCGGCCGCGGGCAATGCGCCGTCGTGCGCATTGAAATACGTCTTCATGTGCGCATCGACGGCATCCGCAAGACCACCGCTTTGTGTGACCGTCTGGTCGGATTGCCCGGGACCGTCATTCAGTTCGGTCCTGATGATCTCGGCGTCGATCACTTCTTCGGAATACAGGGCAGCCAGACGCTGCATCATGTTTTCCAATTCACGCACGTTGCCGGGCCATGCATGCTTCTGCAAAAGATCAAGGGCATCCGGCTCGATGATTTTCCACGGCAAACCCTCATTAGCCGCTCGGCCCAGGAAATGGCGGACAAGCTCGGGAATGTCTTCGGTGCGTTCGCGTAGTGGTGGGAGCCGGATCGGCACGACGTTGAGCCTGAAGTACAAATCTTCGCGGAACAGTCCACGGCGAATCAGGCGTTTCAGATCATGGTGGGTCGCCGCGATCACGCGAACATTCGATTGGATGGCGGTACGGCCGCCGACGGTGGTGTATTCCCCTTCCTGCAAAACCCGCAGCAGACGGGTTTGTGCCTCCATCGGCATATCGCCGATTTCGTCCAGAAACAGTGTGCCGCCGTTGGCCTGCTCAAATCGCCCGGTGGTGCGATTGACGGCACCCGTAAAGGAGCCTTTTTCATGCCCGAACAGTTCACTTTCAATCAGATCACGCGGTATCGCCGCAACGTTCACGGCAACGAAGGGCTTACCTTGTCGCTTGCCGTAGTCATGAAGCGCACGGGCGACGAGTTCCTTGCCGGTGCCGGATTCTCCGGTGATCATCACTGTGAGGTCGGTCGCCATCAACCGCGCCAGTGTGCGGTAAATTTCCTGCATCGCAGGCGATCGGCCGATCAACGGCAGGGCTTCTTCGACTTCTTCCTTGGTGGTCCGGCTGCCCGACAGGCCATGATCCCTGGACTTGGCTTCCAGGCCACGTTTCACAACCGAGACCAGTTCCTTGAGGTCAAACGGCTTAGGCAGGTATTCGAAAGCCCCCCGCTCCGTCGCCTTGACGGCTGTCAGTAGTGTGTTCTGGGCGCTCATGACGACAATACGCAGGTTCGGTCGGATACGCCGTATTTTCGGGACCAGATCGAGACCGTTTTCATCCGGCATGACGACATCGGTGATCACCAGATCGCCGTCGCCGTTTTCGACCCACTGCCAGAGCGTCGATGCGTTCCCGGTCGAACGAACCTCGTAACCGGCGCGCGACAGTGCCTGGGTCACAACGGTCCGGATGCTGTCGTCATCGTCTGCGACGAGGATTGTGGCGTTCTCAGTCATCTTGTTCCCCCGCTTTGAACATCGGCAGCATGACCCGGAAGACGGTCCGCCCCGGAATGCTGTCGAATTCGATAACGCCGCCATGATCGCCGATAATCTTCGCAACAAGCGCCAGACCCAAACCGCTACCCTTCGGTTTGGTGGTGACAAATGCATCGAACATGTAGCGCTTCATGTCGTCCGGTATGCCCGGACCGTTATCGCGCACCCAGACCGTAAGCGGCAGATGCACTCTGTTATCGAGTCCCGGCAATGCAAAACGCACGCCCTGGCTGTAGGCCGAGCCAAGCGTGATTTCCCCGCCGACGCTGCCGACGGCTTCTGCGGCATTCTTCACCAGATTGAGGAATACCTGTACGAGTTGGTCATGGTTGCCCCAGACCGGCGGCAAGGATGGATCGAACTGGTTGTGAAAACGGACATGAGATCCGAAACCCGTTTCCGCGAGCCGTTGAACCCGGTCCAGCACCTTGTGAATATTGACGGCCTCGCGCTGCAGCGGCACGCGGTCGGAAAATACTTCCATCCGGTCAACCAAGCCGACGATACGGTCGGCTTCGTCGCAGATCAGCGTGGTCAGTTTTTTGTCTTCTTCGTTGGCCCCTTGCTCAAGCAGTTGTGCCGCACCGCGAATGCCGCTCAACGGGTTCTTTACCTCATGAGCCAGCATAGCTGCCATGGCCGTTACGGAACGTGCGGCCCCCATATGGTTGAGCTGATGATTGATCTTTTCGGCAATGGAGCGGAGCTGAATGACGATAGCGACGGCACCCGGGTCTTCAGGAACGCAGGAGACCTGTACATCAACAGCATGTGAGCCAATGCGCGGGCTTTCCAGTGTGACATCGTATTCGGCAACGACACTGCGGAACCGGCGTGCCTGGTTGACGAGCGCGAGGATCGGACTGTCGGCCGGCATCAGATGGTCGAGGGATTGTCCCTGAAGATAGAATGCGCTGCCCCTGAACAGCTGCTCTGCGGCCTGATTGACACGGCAAATACGATTTTCGGCGTCAACGACGACCACCGTGCTGGCTAGTGAGTTTAATACCGCATCCGCATCAATATCGATGCGACCTATTTTTTCAGCCACCGAGCCGGTCCGGTCTGCCATTTCAGGCAGCAAGCTGTTCGAGATTTGCGATATAGAAATCACGGATCTGTGCCGAGACTTCAGCGGGTTCGGTCATCTGATTGATTTTCGAACGGAAATCAGCAGAATCCCGTAAGCCCTTGGAATACCAGCCAATATGCTTTCTGGCGATGCGCACGCCGGCGTTGACACCGTAATGGGTGAGAATATCGTCATAATGCGTCAGTACCGTTTCCAGCTGATCTTCAAGCGCCGGTTCGGGCACGATGCCGCCGTTATCCAGATAATGTTGAACTTGTCCGGGGAACCAGGGTCGGCCATAGGTGCCCCGGCCGATCAGAATACCGTCCGCACCGGACTGGGTCAGCGCCTGTGTCGCATCTTCGACGGTATTGATATCGCCATTGGCAAAGACAGGGATCGAGACGGCTTCCTTGACGCCACGAATAAAGCCCCAGTCTGCATGCCCCTTGTAGAATTGGCAACGGGTACGGCCATGCACGGCAAGCGCCTGAATGCCGCAGTCTTCGGCAATACGGGCGAGCTCCGGGGCATTTCGGGAATTGTCGTCCCAGCCTGTACGCATCTTCAGTGTGACCGGAATGCTGACGGCTTTCACGGTCGCTTCCAGTAACTTTCCGGCATGTACGAGATCGCGCATCAGGGCTGACCCGGCGTCGCCGTTGGTAACTTTCTTGACCGGGCAGCCCATGTTGATGTCGATCAACGCCGCACCCCGAGCTTCGTTCAGGCGGGCAGCTTCGGCCATAACATCGGGTTCACAGCCGGCAAGTTGCACCGACATCGGGTGTTCCTCGGCACAGTGCGTGGCCATTTTCATGGTTTTCTTGGCCGCATGGATCATCGCCTTGGAGGCGATCATCTCGGACACGACGAGACCCACGCCCCAGCGCTTGACGAGACGCCGGAACGGCATGTCGGTTACGCCGGACATCGGTGCCAGAACGACCTGTCCGTCCAGTTCGACCGGACCGATCTTGATGGGTTTTAATTGTGTCACAGAGCACCCCTCCGAATTTGCACACAAATTAGGCAAAATCTCTAAAGATGCAACGTTTTTTAAGTGTACGTTTCAGCCAAGCAGAACATCGGTGACAAATTTGACGCCGGGATAACCGAGGGTGAGTAGAAGATAGGCTAACAGCACGATTCTCGCCGCTTTTCGGCCGCGCAAGCCCTGCCGGACCTGGGCAACAAGCACGATCCCGATAATGACGAAGCTGGCGATCGTAAAGACGGTCTTGTGATCTGCACTTAACATGGGCTGATCGTCGAAAATGTTTAGGATGATCCCTGTGGCAAGGCCCAGTGCTAGAACGGCCTCACCGATCACGAGAAAGCGGATAACCAGTCGGTCGCAATCCGTGATGGATGGCAGAACGCCGCCCAGCGGCGCTCTGTGCTTTCGCTTCAGGGCGCGTTCCTGCAGGAATGCCGCCAAGGCGGCAACCGCGGACAGTGTTGCGAGCCCGTAGGTGGTCACGGCCAGCGCAATATGGAGGCCCAGCAGGCCGGTATTTGCCGGCTGGGTCAGCGGTTCATCCGGCGCGTGCTGCCAGGCAAAACCCATCAGCGACAGCAAAAGCATGTAGGCGCTCAGCAGGGGCGCCAGTTGCCAGACGTTTCTCACGCTTGCTGAGAAAATCAGAAACAAGGCCATCGTGGATGCGATGGTCACCCAGATCGATGTTGAAAAATCCGCCTGCCAGGCTTCCTGGGAATGAGCGAAAACCGCACTCGCAGGCCCGATGCAAGCGAGCGTAATGACAGCCCAGAATGCAGCATTGCGACGAAAAGGCGTACGCCACGTCAGGGCCGTTGCGGGCACCAAAGCGGCAATCGCGGTCAATCCGAATAAAAAACCGTTTTGCATGCTGCACCATCGCGCTGGACCCGGCTTTTGGCAAGGGGCAGCGTGCACACTATACTTGGCAACAATGGTCCCGGCAGGTAAAGCTCTTTGCCTTGAGAACCAGGGGAATATGCGGAGCATCTTATGCCGGGAACGGCGGTTATCATTGTGGCGGCAGGACGAGGTCACAGGTTCGGCGCGGACATGCCGAAACAGTTCATGCATGTCCGGGGCAAACCGCTGATCCGGTATGCGGTTGAAGCGTTTCTGTCGCACCCCGGTATCGACTTGGTATTACCTGTCATTCACCCCGATGATGCAGATATCGTCGCCGATGCCCTGAACGGGTTGGAAACCCTTCCGGCAGCGGACGGTGGCGCTGAACGGCAGGATTCCGTTCGGAACGGACTTGAAGCGCTCTCCGATCATCACCCCGAGCGTGTTCTTGTTCATGATGCGGCACGCCCCATGGTGACGCATGGCCTTATAGATGCGGTTCTGGCAGAGCTTGAAAATCATATGGGAGTTATCCCCGGTGTGGCCGTTGTCGATACCCTGAAACGTACGGATCCAGAAGGCTGTATCGTCGATACCGTCCCGCGCGATGGATTATGGCGCGCACAGACACCTCAGGGTTTCAGTTATCCATTGCTGTATGCGGCCCACCTGGCTGCGGCCGGTCAGGCGCTGACCGATGATGCGGCGGTGATGGAAGCGGCAGGCCATGCAGTAGTGATGGTGACGGGTGAAGACAAAAATATAAAAGTGACAACACCTGCCGATCTTGAGCAAATGGAACGGATCATGGCGGATAACGGCAGATCGGATGCGGGAACGGCAAGATATGGCAAAGCTTTACCATTGATGAGGATCGGCAGTGGATACGATGTTCACCGGCTTGGCCCCGGCGATCATGTTACGCTCTGTGGTATCGAAATCGCGCATGATCAGGCCCTGATCGGACATTCCGATGCTGACGTCGCGTTGCATGCTTTGTGTGATGCAATCTTTGGTGCTCTTGGCGATGGCGATATTGGTAGCCATTTCCCACCGACTGATGACAAGTGGCGTGGAGCATCGTCCGACAGGTTTGTTGAATATGCCTGTGAACGGATGCGGATACTCGGTTTTGAACTGCAAAATCTGGATCTGACGATTATATGTGAACGTCCGAAAATCGGACCGCACCGCGATGCCATGCGTGAACGAGTTGCTGAAATAACGGGAGTCGACATCTCATGCATTTCGGTGAAAGCGACGACGACGGAACGGCTAGGATTTACCGGACGGGGTGAAGGGATTGCGGCAGAAGCATCCGTTCTGATTGCTGCGGTTTCATAACCAATGCAATTGATCTTTTGCTTCGTTGACCCTATCGCCGGATCGTTTACATTTTTATGATTATGGGTGGAACGGGCCTGCAAAAAAGTGCTCCAAGGGAATTAATCAGGGAATGATAGAGCGGAATACCTTTGACCAGGTTGATGTGTTGCTGATCGATACCGATCTCAACGCCCGTCAGGGTGTCCGGACCATTTTGTCCAACAACGGATTTTCCGGCGTTACGCTTGGCACCGATCTGGCGCGGGTGCGTGAAGCTGTGACCACCCGAATGCCTGATCTGCTGCTGTGCGGCACCGAATTCCCCGATGGCAAGGTGACGGACCTGATCCGCGACATCCGGCAGAACCGGATCGGCAACAATCCCTTTATGCCGATCATCGTTCTGTTGGGAGAGCCGACGCCGGCTATGGTTACGGAAGTCATTCGATCCGGCGCCGACGATGTGGTGATGAAACCTGTATCCACCAAGGCCCTTCTCGACCGTATTCATTTGCAGGTTCACAAACGCAAGCCGTATATCGTCAACGATGAATACCTCGGTCCGGCGCGTAAGGGCGACGATGTTTCGCGGGCTATAGATCCGCCGAACCCGCTTCATGCGAAAGCAACCGGTGGTCAGGTCAAATTCCACGAAATCGAGCGCGCCATCGATAATGCGTTGTTGGAAGTCCGTAACCGCAAGCTCGAAAACATGGGGCCGGAAATCGCTGCCCTTGTCGGACGTGTCGTGCCGATGATCGACAATAAACCGAAGGTCAGCCAAACGGCTGTCGGCGGGCTACAGATGCTGATTGAAATGAACAGTGATCTGATCGGACGTCTCAGCGGCACAAAGTACGATCACGTCTCGGAGCTATGCAAAGCCATGGTTGCGGTAGCGCAGCGGCTCTGCAAAAACACCGACCAGCCGCCCGACCTGACCCAGGTCAAACTCCTGAAGCCGCTGTCCCAGGCCATCCAGGCCGGTTTTGCCGGCGGGATCAATTCTGCGGATGCCGCACGTCAGATCGTCCAGCGTATCGGCGTCAAATTCGATTAACCGCCCTCGCGTGTTTCCGCTGCGATCCAGTCGATAAACTGCGTATTGCCGCCGACGATAGGCAAGGCGACAACGCAGGGGCATTCGTATGAATGTTCAAGTTTCACCAGATCCGTTGCCGCATCGATCAGTGACCTCTCCGTCTTGGCGATCAGCAGTGCTTCGCCCTCTTCCTGCAAAGCCCCTTCCCAGCGAAAGATCGAGGTCAATCCATCGATGACGTTGGCACATGCGGCCAGGTTCTCGTCGACGAGTACGCGGCCGATGGCGACCCCCTCTTCGCGTGTCGGAACCGTGATGTAGAGTACGACCGTGTCTGCCATTTGAATCTCCATCTTTGACGTCCGCGAAAACTAACGTACCATATAGCTCTGACCAAACGAACGGTGGCGATAAACAATCTGCCGCGTTTGGCGGGAGGTGGAGAGATGAGCAACGCGAAACTCAGCGTGTCAGATTCGGTGGGGGCCGAAACTGACAAAGAAACCGGTAAGCGCGGCCCCCAGCCGAACCAGACCCAACTGAAATGGCTGCAGCGCGGGCTTGATCAGCCTGGGGGCAAACTGCCCCTGTTCGACCGTATCGGTCAAAAAGTCAGCGAACAGACGGTGCGAAGCTGTATCCGTCATGGCTGGGCGGAACCCTGGTTCAATAACCCGATCAAACCGGATTGGCTGGTCTGCCGTCTGACAGACAGCGGCAGGTCCATCGCTTCGGATGCGCCGATGCTGCCGGATGAAGACTGAGCGTTTGCCTGTGTAGATATGACCAAATCGACAGCGAACGGCTCTGCCCAAAAATCCATATTGATCTGCATTAACAGGCGGTTTCACGGAGATCAGCCGTCATGTGCGCAGCGGGGCGCAGAAGCCCTGGCCGATGCTATCGAAGCCGGTGTGGCGGCTCGGAACATTAATATCAGGGTTGAGCGCATCAAGTGCCTTGGTCAGTGCATGAAAGGACCGACAGTCCGGTTTTCGCCAGGTGGCCGGTTCAATCTGCACACGCTGCTTGATGATGTGCCGGGACTGTTGGATGAGATGGAGCGCGAATGTGGCCTCAGAGATGAGGACACAGGGCCTCCGCTGCATTTGCTGGGCAGCTGATAAAATAATCGGAAAAATTTTAGATAATTGAAAGCACTGTGACGTGGGTCACAGGCAGGCTGTGCTGCGGATGTCATGATCGATCTTGTAAGGATGGATTTCTTCACAGAATCCTCCCTTCCCTCAAGAGCACAAACTCTGGCCGGGCCGCAAGGCCCGGCCATTCTCTTTTCAGATGTAGGAGTTTTTTACAGGTAAGAACAAAGAGTATTTGCCGAAAGGACAGACTAAGCATTACTAATTGCTAATATGCATATTCTCGAAACCGCGAATACATGTGAAATCATAACTTCCAACACGCAGGTTGCGAAAGTATTCCAATCTTCTCTGGAAATATGGAATGAATTGCGTAACGTCGCAGAGATGCCGATCTGGAAAGTCGATCATTTGATGGAATTTCCAGCCGACCTGATCCCCTATGCCAATGTCATTAAACGAGATGTTGAAAGCAATGACTACCGCTTCCTGTTCTGGGGCAGCAGCCGTACGGAGCTTATGAAATTTGACTATACGGGAAAGCGGCTATCGGAACTACGGCCAAGCATTTACGCAGATATCGTCAAAAGGGAAATCGACCAGGCTCTCTCAGTTCATAAGCCGGTGAAATCAAGCATTCATGTTCAGCTTGAAAATGGCAACGTGACACAAGTGAATAAGATTCGAATGCCGTTTTTCGATAAGAACGAAGTCGCATCGAACGTTCTTTCCCTCGATGATGTCACGCATTTCCAGAACCGGTTTTACCTGATGTCACACCGAAGCAAGGACTAACGCCATAGTCCAATGGCATGGTTCGTGTGACGACCTGATTTGATGGAAATGGTCGGGAAGACAGGATTCGAACCTGCGACCCCTGCGCCCCCAGCACAGTGCTCTACCAGGCTGAGCTACTTCCCGACCGGTTTGCACTGCCATCAATCTGTTGGGGGGGCAGCGCGGGGCGGACTATAGTCGTGGACACCGGTCCGTACAACAAAAAGCGACTGCTTCTTTATTATATCATCACCCCTGAACATAATTCAGGAGCGATGGGAGCCCAGCCTGTAATTTTGCCGGATAGATGACCCTGGATAGGGCTCAGGGCAGCGTCCCGCAGCCGGGCGTCAGCCTGCGCTTTGCAGAAGCTGTGCGTGAAGTCCCTTGAGGTCGGAAACAATCTCGCTGAGTTCTTTCTGCAGGTCGGCTTCAACGGCTACGCTTGTTTCTTCGGCTTTTCGAGACGGTGGTACGGTATCCTCATCGGAAGATTGCACGTTTCCGCCGAGCGATATGCGAGCCTCGGTTTCGGATACGAAATTCCGCACACTGCCGCTGTGTCTCAGAAGTTTTTGAACGCCTTTGATCGTATAGCCGTCGACATACAGCAGATCGCGGATCCGCTTGAGAAGCTGCATGTCGTCTGGCCGGTAATAGCGCCGGCCGCCGCCGCGTTTCATCGGGCGGACCTGTGGAAACTTGGTTTCCCAGAATCTGAGAACGTGCTGCGGCAGATCAAGCTCGTCTGCCACCTCGCTTATGGTGCGGAAGGCGCTGGCTGATTTTTCCGGTTTGTCTTTGTCCTGCTCGTCGGACGAGCGATCACTCATAGGAAAATCTTCTTAACTCTCAGCGGTTTCGCTTGGTTTGCGGATTTCGTTGATACGGCTTTTGAGAACCTGTGAAGGACGAAATACCAGAACCTTGCGCGGCAGTATTGGTACTTCTTCCCCAGTTTTCGGATTGCGGCCGATACGCTGTCCCTTCTCGCGCACCGAGAAGCTGCCGAATGATGAAACCTTTACGGTCTCTCCTTTGATCAAGGCATCAGCCATATATTCCAGGACGCTCTCCAAAAGGTCGGCGGATTCGTTGCGGGATAACCCAATTTCCTGATAGACGGCTTCGCCCAGATCAGCTCGCGTTACGGTCTTGCCCGTCATAGCAACGCAGCCTCCCCCTTGTTGTCGTTGGGCAAAGCGTATCCCCGAGCGGGAAATCCGTCAATATCAAAGGGATGGCCGAATATTGGTGATTGTAGTTATGTGTCCGGAAAGACACTAGAAATTGCGTGGGATGCCATATCCCAGCGAAAAAAGATAAAATATCTATCCAGCGTATTTTACCAGCGGACCAGACCGGCACCCCATGTCAGGCCACCACCCATGGCTTCGAGCAACACAAGGTCACCACGTTTGATCCGCCCGTCCTTGACGGCGGTATCGAGGGCTAGCGGAATTGACGCTGCCGAGGTGTTGGCATGTTTTTCGACCGTCAGTACAACGTGATCTTCGCTCATGCCGAGTTTCTTTGCCGTGGAGTCGATGATGCGCTTGTTCGCCTGATGCGGCACCAGCCAGTCGATGTCGGATCGTTCAAGCCCGTTCGCTTCCAGAGCTTCGTCGACGATCGATGCAAGGTTGGTCACGGCGTGGCGAAATACTTCTCGGCCATTCATGCGAAGATGACCGACCGTCTGGGTCGTCGAAGGGCCGCCGTCGACATAGAGAATATCGTAGTTGGAGCCGTCGGAATGGATATGGGTCGAGAGCACGCCGCGGCCGGAATTATGGCCCTTGCCGTTGCCGCCTGCAGTAGATTCTTCTTCCGAGCCGCGCATGACAACAGCCCCAGCACCATCACCGAACAGCACACAGGTGGACCGGTCCGACCAGTCGAGTATCCGTGAAAATGTCTCCGCACCGATCAGCAGAACCGTTTTTGCCTGTCCGACGCGAATAAAGTTATCGGCGACGGCAAGGCCATAGATAAATCCCGAGCAAACGGCCTGCACATCGAAGGCTGCGCCATTGGTCATCCCCAGACGGTGCTGCACCTTGGCGGCTGTCGAAGGAAAGGTATTGTCCGGCGTCGTTGTGGCGCAGATCACCAGATCGATTTCGGTCGCATCGATGCCGGCATGTTCCAGTGCACGGGTGGCGGCTTGAAAAGCGAGATCGGACGTAAACTCTCCGTCGGCTGCAATGTGACGTTGGCCGATACCGCTACGTGACCGTATCCAGTCGTCGGACGTATCGACGGTTTTAGCCAGTTCGTCATTGGTAACGCAGCGTTCCGGCAGATACGAGCCGCAGCCGAGGATTTCAGATCGAATGGTCATGTTAACTTGCAGCAGCCTCTGGATTTTCGACATCAGACGCATCGGAACTGAGAATGGCCGCATCGCGGTCTTCCAGAAGCTGGGCGCAGTCTTCCTTGATGCCTTCGTTGAAATTGTTACGAACCAGGTTTACGGCGACGCCGATGGCATTCGCAAATCCGATACCGTCCGTTCCGCCGTGACTTTTGACGCATATGCCGTTCAAGCCAACGAACATCGCGCCATTGTAGAGCCTGGGATCGAATTTCTTTTTAAACTGCAAAAGCGCAGGGCGTGCAATCAGCGCACCAAGCTTGCCGAGCAGTGATGACGTCAGGGCGCTGCGCAGGAAATGGCCGAACATCGAGGCCATACCCTCTGCGGTCTTGAGCGCAACATTCCCGGTGAAACCATCCGTGACGATGACGTCGACCGTCCCCTTGGCAATGTCGTCGCCTTCGACAAATCCATGGAAGCGTATCGGCAGATGCGTCTGCTGAAGCAGTTCAGCGGCACCGCGGACTTCCTGATTCCCCTTTAGATCCTCGGCACCGACATTAAGAATGCCGACCGAAGGATGCTCGCAGCCGAGAACATTCCGAGCGAACACCTCGCCCATTACGGCAAACTGCAACAGATTGTCGGCATCGCATTCGACATTGGCACCCAGGTCGAGCATCACTGTCTGGCTGCGCATTGTCGGGAAATAGGTGGCGATCGCCGGACGATCGATCCCCGGCAGGGTCTTGAGCACGAACTTCGCCATGGCCATCAGAGCGCCGGTATTTCCTGCGGATACCACAGCATCAGCCTCACCGTCACCGACGGCGTTGATGGCAAGCCGCATGCTGGACTGCCGTCCGGCACGCAAAGCAACAGCGACTTTATCGCCGCTGCCAACCACATCAGGTGCATGGCGCACTTCAGATGCGTTCTTGGCAGCAGGATAAGAATCCAGAATCTCGTTCAGGCGCGTTTCGTCACCATAGAGCAGAAACCGCAGGCTCGGATTCTGCCGTGCAGCCGCCTCTACGCCGTCGATAACCATTTCAGGGGCATTGTCGCCCCCCATGGCGTCGATTGATAAAGTCAAGCGTGTGGTCAATGCCTCGTCCCGAAAGCGGAAACATGTCGTTTATAACAGGTCCGCATCATACGGGCCCAGCGGCCCGCTTAAAAGGCAGTTAGGCCAGCTCTTCTACGGCGGCGACTTCACGGCCGTTGTACGAGCCGCAAGACTGGCAAACGTGATGCGGACGAGACAGTTCGCCGCAATTCGCGCATTCTACGAGATTGGACGCATCGAGCGCATGATGCGCACGACGCATGTTACGCTTCGACTTGGAAACCTTTTTCTTAGGTACGGCCATATCTCAAATCCTCTTTGTTTACTCGTATCCTAACGAGCGGGCTTTCTTAGTGGATTTGGCGCTGTACTGCAAGACGTGAGACGTAAATATCTACGATATATTTGCAGGGGCCAAAAACGATCTAATCTTTTGATTCCATTTTATTTTTCAAAGATTGAAGTGCGGCAAAAGGGTTTGGCCGCTTTTCGTCAGGTGCCGGATCGGTTGTGATTGGCTCAAAAACCGCCCCCGGCGCCCGTGGATAAGGGGGAATATTAAGTGCCAGTTCCTCTATGGCCTGTTCCCCGACGTCGATTTTGCCGTCGATAATGGGATCGGGTTCTTCGAAGTCCGGATCATCCAGAATATCGTCCTCGGAATTATTCAAACCCTCGAACGGATCGGCATCTTCGGCGAATGTTCGATAAACGTCGAATTCAAGGGGAACTGTCAGCGGTTCGCCGGTTATGACGCAGTTTTGGACGATTTCGACGCGAATCGAGCCCGTCAGCGATATCTGCCTACCCATCTCGGGTTGGAGTCTTAGGTCGGCCTCAAGCTGATTTACGGCAACAATTCCCAATCTGTCAGCAATCGCCTGTAATTCGTTCTGAGACGGTTTTAGATCGATTTTCAGTCCTTTGGGAGGCAGTTCGTCAATCCTGACAGGTCGATGAAGCTCCGGGGTCTCGTTCATGATCTCCCCTCCTCTCAGGCTGGCTGAATGGAACAGAAAGTAATTTTCCCGCTGATCAGCGCCGCCATGTCCTGTGCAGCAAGGTGAGCATCTTCGTCGCGAATCTGGCGCGCGAGGCGTTCGAGATTGAGCTCCGCCGGTTCCATGTTGCGATAAGGATGTCTTGCCAATGTGCGGCAAAGTTCGTTGTTATCGTTCGCTGCAAGCGCCTCTTCATAAGCTTTGATACGGCCATAAAAGCTCTCTGCCAGCCGTTTGACCTTCTTGCCGACACTGATGTCGCCGACGCCGAGTTCCCGCAGGTTGGAATCGATATCTTCGAACATGACGTCGAAATAGGCCTGAGCGACGTCCCGGGCAGTGTCATCACTTTTCAGTCTGCGCAATACAAGAAAGGCCATAAGGGCCAGCATCTCGAACCGCCCTTCGGGTGTATCGGGGACACCCATCTCGGTGAACAGTTCGGGGCGGCGCGCGGCAAGGATCGTATCTGCGTAAAGCGCATGCGCAGTTTCGATATCCGGGTTCTTTTTGAACAGCGACATCAGAGAAAACAAGAAACCGGTCACCTTCCATCCATTGACTTTTTACGACCCCGGCGGCACTGTCACCCTCGCTTGACCAACAAAGGTCATGTGTACGCCCCGAGCGTCTTTGGAGCATGATGTAGGATGCGAGGCACCATCATAACAAGGTCTTTTCTTACAGCGGTTGCCGTGATCGGCATTACGGGCCTGTCCGCGTGCGCTCCTACTGTCGCCCAGCGCGGTGCGATGCCCGATATCGATGCTATTGCCGCCATCGTACCTCAAAAAAGTACCAAGGACGAGGTTGAACGCAGCCTGGGCTCCCCCTCCAGCATCAACATGTATGGGGATGAAACCTGGATGTATATCGGCGAAACCACGGAAACGGTAGCTTTTCTAGAACATGAAGTGAATGAACGAAGCGTGCTGCTGATCCGGTTCAATGACAAGGGGGTCGTTGAAAACGTGGAAGCCCATGGCCTGGCGGATTCACGCAATATCGAGCCGGTTGAGCGGAAAACCCCGACGGTCGGCAAGACAATGACGGTTCTTGAGCAGTTGATGGGTAACATCAACCGGTTCGGGAAAATCGGCCAAAAGCAATAGCGTCTAATTCCTTTCTGCCCCCTCTCTCCACCCTGTGGTGATTTACTGAACTTCGGGAGTCCGCGTGCTCCTATTATTGCGTCTGCGCATAAAAAAAGGCCCCGGATCGTTCCGGGGCCTTCTCGTTCGCATGGCGTCTGCTTAGGCGAGAATGGCCAGCAGCAGGATCGCAACGATGTTGATGATCTTGATCATCGGGTTGACGGCCGGACCGGCGGTATCCTTGTAAGGATCACCGACCGTGTCACCGGTCACTGCAGCGTGGTGGGCGTCAGACCCCTTGCCGCCGTGATTGCCGTCTTCGATGTACTTCTTCGCGTTATCCCACGCACCGCCACCAGCGGTCATGGACAGGGCCACGAAGAGGCCGGTCACGATGGTGCCCAGCAGCATTGCGCCCAGCGCCGAGAATGCCGACGACTGGTCGGCAACCGCATTGATCACGAAGTACATCACGAACGGCGCCAGCAACGGCAGCAGCGACGGCACGATCATTTCCTTGATCGCGGCTTTCGTCAGCAGGTCGACGCATTTGCCATATTCCGGCTTGGTCGTGCCTTCCATGATCCCCGGCAGTTCCTTGAACTGGCGGCGTACTTCGACAACGACGGCAGCACCTGCACGGCCAACGGCCATCATGCCCATGGCACCGAACAGGTACGGCAGCATGCCGCCGATGAACAGGCCGATCACCACATACGGATCCTGAAGGCGGAACGTCACGTCGACATCCGGGAAGTAGTATTTCAGGTCGTATGTGAATGCGGCAAACAGCACCAGTGCGGCTAGACCGGCGGAACCGATCGCATAGCCCTTGGTCACGGCTTTCGTCGTGTTACCGACCGCATCGAGGGCATCGGTGGTATTACGGACATCTTCCGGCAGGTCCGCCATTTCGGCAATACCACCGGCGTTATCCGTCACGGGACCAAAGGCATCGAGAGCCACGACCATCCCGGCCAGCGCCAGCATGGTAGTTGCCGCGATGGCAATCCCGAACAGCCCGGCATAGATGAACGAAACGATGATACCAGCCGAGATCACAATCACCGGCAGTGCCGTCGCTTCCATGGAAACGGCGATACCCTGGATGATGTTGGTGGCGTGACCGGTTTCCGACGCGGCTGCGACGGATTTGACCGGACGGTAATCGACACCGGTATAATATTCCGTAATCCAGACGATCAGGCCGGTCACGGCAAGACCGACAACGGCACAGATGAACAGGTCTGTCCCGGTGACGGTGGTATCGTTCATGGCGAATTCCGTATCCCAACCGAGCATGTAGGATACGGTCCCGCCGATGAGGATTGCGGAAATCACCGCCGAGGCGATAAAGCCCTTGTAGAGCGCACCCATGATCGACTTGTTCGAGCCCAGTTTTACGAACCAGGTTGCTGCCACCGAACCGATGATGCAGACAGCACCAATGACAAGCGGGAACAGCATCATCTGCTCCTGAGCAACACCGGTGAAGAAGATCGCCCCCAGCAGCATGGTCGCAACGACCGTCACGGCATAGGTTTCGAACAAATCAGCGGCCATCCCGGCGCAGTCACCGACGTTATCGCCGACGTTATCGGCAATCACGCCCGCGTTGCGCGGATCGTCTTCGGGAATGCCGGCTTCGATCTTACCGACGAGATCGGAACCGACGTCCGCACCCTTGGTGAAGATGCCGCCGCCGAGACGGGCAAAGATGGAAATCAGAGACGCACCGAAACCGAGTGCGATGAGCGCTTCGAGGATATGACGCATCTGAGCCGGATCGGCTGGGTCGTACATGCCGCGCAGGACGATGTAGTAACCGGCAACCCCCAGCAGGGCGAGGCCGACAACCAGCATGCCGGTAACGGCGCCGGATTTGAATGCGATATCGAGACCGCCCTCAAGCCCCTTGGTGCGGGCGGCTTCCGTGGTCCGGACGTTTGCACGTACTGACACGTTCATGCCGATGTAACCGGCGACACCTGAGAGAATTGCACCGATCAGAAAGCCGACGGCGACGGGCATGCCGAGCAAAATGCCCAGCAGAACACAGACGACAATGCCGACGATGCCGATGGTCAGATACTGGCGGTTGAGATATGCAGCCGCACCTTCCTGAATGGCGGCAGCGATTTCCTGCATACGCTCGTTACCGGCAGGTGACGAAAGAACCGAGCGAACCGCATAGGCACCGTAAACAAGGGCCAACGCGCCGCAAACGAGAACCAAAGTGTAAATGGAAGACATCCCCTCCCCCTCGTAAAAAAAGCACCGGACAAGGACGCTACGACACCGTGCCATAGGCCCGCCGGACAACCGGCTTGATCAATGTGAATAAGTCACCGGTGCAAAAGCGCGGGAAAATTGCCAGAACGCATCCGATAAAGCAACACGCGGTTTGCTCGGAATAAAAAGCCCTGAATTCGAGTAGTATCAGGACAGTATAGAAGCTGACAGGCGTGCCTGTTATTGCTGTGGTGTATCCAGTACAGATTGGATCAACACACCCTTTACAATACCCTTTTCGCCGATCGTTCGGTCGGCTACGAGTTGCAAACGCTGTTTCAGCGTCGGCAGATCGATGCGGCCGAGTTCACTCAGCATCCGCGGCACGAATGCATGCAGGTCTTTCAGGAATGCGTCCTTGAAAGTTGGAAGCATCCTCTTGATTCTAATGATGTTTTCGTTTCCAGCTGTTTCCAGTTTGATTTCAAGCTGAATGGTGGTAGCTATCGCCCCTGCCTGCACCACATTGACCAGCAACGGCTCGACATCGACAAATAAAGCCGTCGGCGCCTCAATAGCCTTGGGTTGTTGCATCTCTTCAGCGTTTTCCGGTTTTTCGAAGGGGCCGAGACCGAACCACTTCATGGCGCCGACAGTCGCGCCCACGACAAGCAGGACCAGAGCGAAGATCAAGAACAGTTTTTTCATAACCGGAATTCCTGCATTTTGGCTTTAAAGGCCCGTGGATTCAATTCGCAGACGTGAGGGATTCGCCACTTCGACATGTCCCAAACATGCCGCTGTTAAGCCAATCTATAGAACGCATTCGCCACACATCAAGCATCGCTGCATCACGTCGGACTATTCGTTGGAGAAATGGTTGAAGCCGCCACGATCAATTTTCATGGTGATACCGTCTTTCCCGATCACCTGAACACCTAGATTCCCCTCACCCACGATGCCGATTTCCGTCACAGGGACCTCTGACACCGGGGGGGCGCCGGCCGCGGTGAAGGCCAGTTCGTAGTCGTCTCCCCCACTGAGGATTACATCCAAAAGATTTGCATCGGCTTCAAGTGCAGCGCTTGCCGCAGCCGACAGCGGGACAGCTGAAGCATCGATCCGGATTGAAACAGCGGATGTTTCACAGATGTGACCGATATCCTGCACCAGCCCATCGGAGATATCGATACACGCGCTTGCGAGACCGGATATGGCCTGCCCGGTGGATACCCTTGGCGTCGGGCACTGGAAGCGCCTTTTCAAATAATCGAGGTGATCCTTGCCGATGTCCGGCAATCTGCCCTGTGCCGCTAACAGTCCAAGCGCACCATCACCGATGGTCCCGCTGACGTAAATGCTATCGCCAGGGACAGCGCCGGATCGCTTCAGTGACTTGCCGGCTTTGACTTCGCCGATGGCGGTCAGGGAAAACATCATCGGCCCCGGTGTCGAGACGGTATCTCCGCCCAGCAGCGGAAAGCTGTATTCATCTACCCAGAAGCCAAGACCCTTGGCGAATGCCGCAATGAAATCTTCATGCGTATTTTTGGTCCATGCCGCCGCGAGAGTAAAGCCGACGGGTGTGGCGCCCATGGCGGCAAGGTCGGACAGATTGCTTGCGCATAGCCTGGCGGCGATGTTTTCAGGACTTTCATTTTCGAGAAAATGCACACCGGCAACGATGGCATCTGTCGTGACGACATGCTCAAAACCGGTGCGCACTGCGAGCACGGCAGCATCATCCCTGAGGCCCAGCGCCGCCGGATTACCGTGCGACAGCGGCGCAAAGTGGCGGTGAATGATGTCGAACTCGTCTGCCATATCGTTTTGTCTGCTACCTGTGCTTACCCACAACACTTTGTTATGTCGGTGAACGCTAACAGCCAGTCAGTGGCTCGGTTTTCCCGGGCTGGGCCCGACCTGAGGCAGGAGGATGGCCGTTTTTCAGGCGGTTTCGCTGCTCGGCATGAATTCATCGGCACGCAGGTTCCGTGCGACCGTATTCAGGATACCGGCGATCAGCTTTATCTGCTGCCCGTCAGTTTCGTCAAAGAAGGCATCTGCCAGCCCCGTATAAGCGGATATCAGGGTCCGGGCGGGTACGTTCGGTCTGTCCATTAGTTCATAGGTTGCGGTACGCAAGATTGCCTGCATGACGCTCTCCATGCCATCAACAGCCCGGTTCTTGAGCATTGCAGGCTGCAGGGCGGCATCTATGTCAGGCAGGCGGGTCATGGTGCCCTGCACCAGATTCTTCAATAATTCAGGTTTCGGTCGCGCCAATTCCTCGTCGACTTCATCGTCTGCGGATTTCCAGCGATCCGCGGCAAACGACGCCAGAACTTCATCGACCGGTGCCTTCATCATATCAAGCTCATAGACCGCCTGGATAGCGGCCAGCCTTGTGGCCGCAGGACGAGGGTCGTAGTTTTTAGCCATCGTCGCGACCCCTGAAGTGCCGACGGAGTTCGATCATCCTGAGGACAGCATTCGCAGCTTCTGCGCCTTTATTCTTCTGTGCCGGGTCCGCGCGGATTTCGGCCTGTTTCATGTTTTCACAGGTCAGGATGGCGAACCCCAGCGGGATCAGGTGCTTGGTGGTGATATCCATCAGCGCCCGGCTGGCTTCACTGCAGATGTGATCGTAATGACTGGTTTCGCCCCTGATGACACAACCAAGAGCCATGATTCCCGCGTACTTGTTGTGTGGATCCTTGATCCCGGACTGAATCGCCATTTCGCACGCAGCAGGCACTTCAAAGACTCCGGTGACCGGCAGCCGTTCTATCTCGTAACCAGCACCGCTAAAGACAGGTTCGGCACCCTTGACCATGTCGTCGGTGATTTTCTCATAGTAACAGGCTTCGATCACCAGGATCGTCTTCTCATTCGCATGTGTAGTCATGTCGTTATTCTCCGACAGGCGGAATGGGTCTTTGTTCGGCGACGTTGAGGTCATAGCCGTCAATGCCGACGATGGTGCGTTTAGTATTCGAAAGCAAAATTAGATCCTGAACACCCAAATCCAGGAGAATTTGCGCCCCGACCCCGTAATCACGAAGTTCCTGCTGGCCTTCCGGAGGCTCGCCAAGACGCTGACGTACGCGGTCTGACAGGGATTTGGGGTATGGCTCGCGGATCAAAACGACGATGCCCCTGCCTTCGGCTTCTATCATGCGCATGGATTGCTGGAGTTCCCCGCTTTTACCGCTGGTGATGTCGCCTAGTACATCATCGAGAACATTCAGCGCGTGCATACGTACCATCACCGGGTCACGGGATGAAACATCACCCTTAACCAGGGCGATGTGCTCGGCATAAGCGACTTTGTTAACGTAAACGCACATTTTCCACTTGCCGCCGAAGCGACTGGAAAAATCCATTTCAGCGGTTTTTTCCACGACCCGGTCGTTGCGTAGTCTGTAGGCGATCAGGTCCGCGATAGTTCCGATCTTGAGCCCGTGATACTGCGCAAATGTTACCAGATCTGGAAGTCGGGACATGGTGCCGTCTTCGTTCATGATTTCGCAGATCACGCCGGACGGATTAAGGCCGGCTAGCCGGGATACATCTACGGCGGCTTCCGTATGGCCAGCGCGAACCAGTGATCCGCCATCCCGCGCTTCAAGCGGGAATACATGGCCCGGAGAAGCGATGTCCTGGGCAGCCTTGGTCGGGTCGATGGCGACAGCAATCGTGCGCGCACGGTCTGATGCCGAAATGCCAGTGGTGACCCCTTCCTTGGCTTCGATGGAAACGGTGAAAGCCGTCTGATGACGCGAACCGTTGCGCCGGGACATGGCCGGCAGTTCAAGTTCCCTGACCCGCCCAGACGTCAGCGCAAGGCAGATCAGCCCTCTGCCGTATTTGGCCATGAAATTGATGACATCCGGTGTCGCCATCTGTGCCGGTATAACCAGATCGCCCTCGTTTTCACGCTCTTCGTCATCGACCATGATGAACATACGGCCATTGCGGGCATCTTCGATGATGTCCTCAATCGGCGACAAAAAATTATCCGGGTCAGCGATCGCGCGGGCGACCTGCTGTTTCGAAACGGTCGATGGGGGTTGGTTTGCTGACAAAAGTTTATCCATTCGCGTCATTAAGGCGGGCAACATAGCGTGCGAGCACGTCTATTTCCAGATTAACACGTTGGCCGGGCTGTATTTGGCCAAGCGTGGTCTCAGCTTGCGTATGCGGGATGATGTTGACTGAAAATGCCGTGCCGTCGACGTTGTTGACCGTCAGAGAAACCCCGTCGAGCGTAACCGATCCCTTGGATGCTATGAATTTGGCAAGTTCGTCGGGGGCACGAAAATCGATTTTCAGGGACTCTCCTGCCGGTTCGGTTGAGATCACCTCGGCAACACCATCGACATGTCCGCTGACGATATGGCCGCCGAGTTCGTCGCCGAGTTTAAGTGCACGTTCCAGGTTCAACGGTGTTCCCTCAGCCCAGCCGCCGGCGGTTGTCTTGTCGAGGGTTTCACCTGAAGCCTGAACGGCAAACCAGCCATCGCCCTTTTCGATGACCGTCAGGCAGGCGCCCGAACAGGCTATGGACGCGCCGATCTCTACACGCGACATGTCGTAGTGTGTGGCGATGTCAAATCGCCTGTCGCCGTTCGTGGTGACGGATTTGACAGTGCCGATGTCGGTGATGATGCCGGTAAACATGAGTGATTAGTGAACCTCTATAGTTCTCAAATAACAAACAAAGCAGTCGTTACACTTCGTTTTCTAAGCGGAGGTAGCGCTCCAGCACGTCTCCATCAAGATCCAATGTCGAGATATGCCGATATTTCGGTGCATTATCGGGGCTGTTGACGGCCATGGGACCAATGGCGGGCAAGCCGTCACCGCCCATGATGCTGGCGGCGCGGAACCAGGCGATTTCGTCTACCAGACCGGCGCTGACGAATGAGCCGCTGAGCGCACTCCCTGCTTCGAGAAGGACCCGTGTAATTCCGTTTTCAGCCAACGCAGTGAGGATGATTTGCGGTGATATGCGGCCCCCCGCAGTCGGCGCCAGATCGATTATTTTTGCGCCTGCGCCGGAGAGCAGCGCGTGCCGCTCTGGATCGGCATCACTGACCGCCAGAAGCCACAATTGAACGATTTCAAGCGTATCAAACAGTTTGCAGGCAATATCGGTTTCCAGCCTTGGATCGACGACGACACGGATGGGTGAGCGGTGCGACATGCCGGGCAAACGGCATGTCAGTTCCGGATCATCCTCCCGGATTGTGCCGATTCCGGTCAGAATGGCATCGTTTTCAGCACGCAGAAGATGTCCGCGTGCACGGGCCTCAGGGCCTGTGATCCACTGACTTTTCCCGGAGCGAGAGGCGATGGCACCATCAAGCGTGGTTGCGGTTTTCAAGGTGACCCAGGGCCGCTGCCGGCGAATAACCGAGAAGAACCCGGCATTTAACTGTTCGGCAGCATCCGCCAGAAGCCCCGTACGGACCGATATCCCGGCCTGTTCCAGTCGCTCAATCCCGCGCCCGGATACACGCGGGTCCGGGTCTACTGTTGCGATGGTCACATCCGTGACCCCGGCATTGATCAGGGCTTCGGTGCACGGGCCCGTCTGCCCCTGATGATTGCATGGCTCCAGTGTTACATAGGCATGGGCACCTTTGGCCAGCCTCCCAGCTTGGGTAATGGCTTCGGTTTCGGCATGCGGACGGCCACCGGGCTGTGTCCAGCCGGTGCCGACAATACGACCGTGTTTGGATGATCCGAGATCGGGACGTACGAGAACGCAGCCCACGGCCGGGTTCGGCGCGACACGACCAAGACCACGGCGTGCCAGACCGAGCGCCCGGCGCATATGCGCTCGGTCGGTCTGCGAGAAGCCTGATTTAGTCGTCGTTTCCGTCACCTATTTGTTCAACAAATTCCTCGAAGTCTTTGGCTTCACGGAAGTTTCTGTAAACGGAGGCGAAGCGGACATATGCAACCTGATCCAGTTCTCGCAAGTTTTCCATGACCATTTCGCCAACCACTTTGGTTGGAATTTCAGACTCGCCCAGCGTTTCAAGACGGCGCTGGATCGAGTTTACGATGCGGTCGATGCGGTCTTCAGGGACTGGCCGCTTGCGCAAAGCAATCGACAGTGAACGCGCCAGTTTGTCCCTGTCGAATGGTGACTTTTCGCCATCCTTCTTGACCACGGTCAGTTCACGGAGCTGTACCCGCTCAAATGTCGTCCAGCGTGCTCCGCAAGCTGGGCAAAAACGACGGCGGCGGATGGCTGCATTATCGTCTGTCGGCCGTGAGTCCTTGACCTGAGAATCTTCATTTCCACAAAACGGGCACCGCATCTCTTAACCCCCCTAAAAAAGGACGCCCCCTAGACGTCTGTATAAATCGGAAAGCGCTGGCATAGTGCCTTTACTTCCTCACGCGCAGCCGCTTCAGCGGCACTGTTATCACCGTTTGACTGGGCGAGAGCTTCAAGCACGTCACCAATCAGATTGCCGACCTTGCGGAATTCCTCGGGACCGAAACCACGGGTCGTCGCCGCGGGGGTGCCGAGCCGGATACCGGATGTCACCATCGGTTTTTCCGGATCGAATGGAATGCCGTTCTTGTTGCAGGTCATGGTCGCATGCTCAAGGCTGACTTCAGCTTCGTTACCCTTGACTCCCTTGGGGCGGAGATCGACCAGCATCAGGTGCGTGTCGGTCCCGCCGGAAACAATGTCAAAGCCCCGTTCGAGAAGGGTTGCAGCCAGAACCTTGGCGTTCTCGGCCACGGATTTCGAATAGCTGACGAATTCAGGCGTCAATGCTTCGCCGAATGCGACCGCCTTGGCGGCAATGACGTGCATCAGCGGTCCGCCCTGCAGACCCGGAAAGACGGCTGAATTGATTTTTTTCCCAATGTCATCGTTGTTGGACAGGATCATACCGCCGCGGGGGCCGCGCAGTGTTTTGTGGGTCGTCGTCGTGACGATATCGGCAATCGGCAGTGGTGACGGGTGCACCCCAGCCGCGACCAGCCCGGCGAAGTGTGCCATGTCGACCATCAGATAGGCGCCGACGCTATCGGCAATCTCACGAAAGCGCTTGAAATCCAACGTCCGGGGATAAGCCGAGCCGCCGCAGACAATGAGCTTCGGCTTGTGTTCCTTGGCCAGTTTCTCAACCTGATCGAAGTCGACCAGATGATCATCGGGCCGAACGCCGTATTGGATGGCATTGAACCACTTGCCGGACTGTGCCGGCGGTGCGCCGTGTGTCAGGTGGCCGCCGGCAGCCAGCGACATTCCCAAGATGGTGTCGCCAGGCTGGAGCAGTGCCAGGAACACGGCACCGTTGGCCTGAGCGCCGGAATGGGGCTGGACGTTGACGAAGGAACAATTGAACAGTTTTTTAGCACGCTCAATCGCCAGCGCTTCTGCGACGTCGACGAACTCGCAACCGCCATAGTACCGGCGGCCGGGGTAGCCCTCGGCGTACTTGTTGGTCATGACGCCGCCCTGGGCTTCCATGACGGCCCTTGAAACGATGTTTTCGGATGCGATCAGCTCGATCTGATCCTGCTGGCGTTCCAGTTCATCCGTGATTGAAGCAAAGATGTCAGGGTCGCGTTCGGACAGCGGCTGATTGAAAAAGCGCTGATGGAAATCGCTCGGATAACTGGCGTTGGCGGCGTTGCTGGACATGACAGGCGATTGTCTCCGGTATAAATCAGGTTTGGGGCTTAGAGAGCTTGTCGACGCGCCTGGCGTGGCGACCACCCTCAAATTCGGTTTCAAGAAAGACTTTCATGGCATCTCGTGCAATTTCGGAACCGACCAGTCGTTCTCCAAAACAGACCACGTTGGCGTCATTGTGCTGACGCGCCAGCTTCGCCGTCAGGGCGTTGGTAACGACAGCGGCGCGTACGGCGGGATTGCGGTTAGCGGCGATGGAAATCCCAATGCCTGACCCACAGACCAACACACCCTTCTCCGCCTTACCATCGGCGATGGCACTGGCGAGTGAAAATCCGAAATCGGGGTAGTCGACACTGTCCGGGCCGTCGGTGCCGAGGTCGAGCACGGTGTAGCCGTCGGCTTCCAGGTCGGCCCTGAGCATGGATTTCAGGGTGAATCCGGCGTGATCGCTAGCAATTGCTACGGTTTGTCCAGCCATCTTCTTCGCTATTCCAGGTCTGATAAAGAACGCTTGCTCTGAAACATCCATGAGGACGCCCACGAGAAGTCAGGGGTTCATACCATATCTAGCGCATGCGTGCCAACAGGTGCCTACGTTTCGGGAGACTGTTTTTGCATCCTCGATTCAGATGAAACCTGCATTGGACTGTATGTTAGACGAAGATGTCCGTTCGCCGGGGATAGGCCTTGAGCGCTTCATGAATACGATGCGCCTGTCTTACTTCTTCTGAATTCTGAGGATAGTAGCGTTGGGTATACTCAACCCTGTCGGACCATTGGCGTATGTAATCGCGTGGGCGGTCCGGCTGGGCCTTCTCACCGGTTAAGGCGCCGATGGTTCGATTGAAATCCGGGTGCAGGTCAGGCTGAAATGCCAGGGCTTCATAATCCTCGAACGTAATCGCACCGGCAGCATACAGGTTCTGGCTGTAGTCCTGCATTTCACGGGGTGTCATGTGGCGGACGTCCGGAACATTATAGCCCTCACTGGGCGGTGGCAGAGATTTGACAGGACCGGTATCGACAATGTCCTCGATGCTGTCGACACGTCGCCGGTCTGGCGTCACGTCCTTGCCGGTCGGATCACGATAGGCAACGAGCGCCCTGCTCCGCTCCTTTACGGCGCTTTCATCCGATTGCTCACGGAGAGGCGGGCCGACATCCAGCCGGGCAATATCAAGTGGTAGCGCCGGTTGATCAATCCGCATGTAAAGGCTCCCTTCGTTGGTTTATCGGGAGCAAACGTCATGCCAATTGAAGGCCCTAATTTTATCAATGGTTTACCAATCGTTAATGGCTTTCCGGACGATTTTTGACCCGGCAAAATTTGCCGGTTCGGCGGATAATGCCACCAGAAGAGATCATCTGGATAACGGTCTCGATAGACACGGTATCCATATCCACGCTAAGATTTAGGTACGTGATGCGGCAACGACCGTATCGATGCCTGGGAGGCCGTTAAATGGCCGTAACTAAATCAAAATACCGCATGCAAAATGTTATGCTAGGGCTTGCCCTGGTGCTGCTGAGCGCTTCTGGTGTCGATAAAGTTCAGGCATCCACAACTCAACCGCTGAAATCAGCTTTTCAGCCGCATCGAGCATTGTATCAGATGGAACTCGGCTCAACGACACAGGGCTCGGAAATCGTCGATGCACGGGGCACGATGTTCTATCGCTTTGAGCCTCAGTGTGACGGTTGGGAAGTTGAAACACGGGTGGCGCTGATGCTGAACTACGGCACAACCGGTGATGCCCCTGAAGTGGTCGAAACGACCTGGACCTTCAACAGTTTTGAAAGTTTTGACGGGATGGATTTCACTTATGCCGTCGATCACAAACGTAATGGTCTCTTGCAGGAAGCTTTTGCAGGTGAAGCCGGCAAGGACTCTCATGGCGGTGGCGCCTCGTTCAATGATGAGGAGTTCAAAGCCGTTGATCTGCCTTCAGGCACGCTGTTTCCGGCAGAACATCTCCTTAGATTGCTGACACATGCCCGCACGGACAACGGGCCGATTAAAAAAGTGGTTTTCGACGGCGCCAGCACTGATAACCCATATGAGGTTAATGCATATGTAATCGGCCGTGTGCACAACGGGCGTGTCATGACCGGCAATCAACTCTCTTCGACAGACAATCCCCGTAAGCCACTGTTTGTTGGTGCTACATCAGCAAAACCCGAAACGCCTGAGCCGGTTGGCGTCTGGCGTGTCAGGATGGCGTATTTTCCTTTGATGGGGCACATGGATCTGCCGGAATTCGAACTTGAGATTGATTACCGGGAGAACGGTATTGCCGAGCGGATTATCCAGGATTTCGGTAATTTCACCCTCAACCTGACCCCAGACCGGATCGAGTTTCTGCCGCGTCAGGAATGCAATTGAACCCCCTCTCCCGAAGGAGAGGGAAATATGAAACGTGCGCGAAGTGAGATTGCGTCCTTAGCCGTGCGGCTTCAGAATCTGGCGGATCGCTGTACCGGCGGCCAGGTTTTCAAATCCGGCATTGATTTCTTCCAGTCCCAACTCACCGGTCCTTAGTTTGTCGACAGGTAACTTGCCGTCTCTGTAGTAATCGACAAAGCGCGGCATATCTTCCGGCGGAGAGCATGAGCCCATATAACAACCCTGAATTTTGAATTCCTTGGCGGTCAGCATATATGGCTTCAACTCGAAAACCGCGTCTGCCGGCGTCAGGCCGGCGACGGTAACGGTGCCGCCCGAGCGCAACGACGCGTAGGCCGCCTCCATCCCCTTTACCGTGCCGGACAGCTCGATGGCGTGCATCACGCCGCCACCGGTCAATTCCTTGATGGCGTCTGCTGTCTTCTCCGTTCCCTCGCCCGCGTTGACGGTAAAGTGTGCACCAAGCGTTTTGGCCAGGGCCATTTTTTCTTCGTTCAGGTCCACGGCGACGATGGGCTCCGCCCCTGCGAGAGCGGCACCCATGACGGCGGACAGACCGACACCGCCAAGCCCGAACACGGCAACAGGTTGCCCGGGCTGTGCTTCCGCCGTGTTGGTAACGGCACCGACACCGGTAATGACCGCGCATCCGAACAGCGCCGCATCCTCGAACGTGATGTCGTCAGGCAACTTGACCAGTGAAGAACGGTCCAGTACGGCGTATTCCGCAAAGCATGAAATTCCTGCAGCGTGAGAGATCGGCTTGCCGTTGACGCTCATGCGCTTGCCGCCGCCAACCAGTTCGCCCTTCATTTTGCTGTCGAAGCTGGCGCCGCACAAATGCGGACGGCCGGTCGTGCACTCGTAGCATTCCCCGCAGCTCATGACGAAGACACAGACCACGTGATCGCCCTCTTTCAGGTCTGTAACGCCGGGGCCGACCTCACGGACTATGCCCGCCGCCTCATGCCCCAGCACGGTCGGGATTGGTCGTGGACGAATGCCCTCGATGGTCGACATATCGGAATGGCACAGACCAGCAGCGCGGATTTCAACCAGAACCTCGTGATGCCGGGGACCTTCCAGATCGATCATTTCGATCTTCAGCGGATTTGTTACGTTATAGGGTCTAGGCAAGCCCTGTTCATAGAGCACGGCACCACGCATCTTCATTTGGTCGTATCCTTGTATTCTCTGGTTTGATCAGGCGATGATCGAGCCGCCGTCACGTTCATTGAACTTCTTCGATATGACATATTTCAGCTTCTGAATCGCGGCTTTTTTCAGGGCCGTTTCACCGACATGCGGATCACCGACCATGGTGATCTCGACATTGCTGCGGGGATCGACGGCAGTCACGCGCACATAACTCCCTACTCGATGGAATTCGAATAAAACCTCGCGAAGCTGAACCTCATCAGGTGTCATATGCTGATTATATGGGGATTTTACGGCTTGGAAATAACAGGAATAAAATGCCGTCGCCCTGAACTTGATTCAGGGCCCATACATTTTAGTAATTTGGCAGTGTGACGACATGGTCCTGAATCAAGTTCAGGATGACGTTGCGGCTAGGTTTCTATGCCGTCATTCCGGCGCAAGCCGGAATCCAGTGCATAAGCAACTCTGGACCCCGGCCTTCGCCGGGGTGACGCGTTGCGCTAGGAATTTGCGCTATTACATGTTCCGCCGGTACTTGCCTCCGGCTTCGAACAGCGCGTCAGTGATCTGACCGAGAGAGCACACCCGGACCGCGTCCATCAGCACGGCAAAGACGTTTTCGTCGTTGGTGGCAGCAAACTGCAGACGTTTGATCATGTTTTGTGCCGCACCTTCGTTGCGCTTCTGGAAGTCGCGGAGCCGTGTGATCTGGCTCTGTTTTTCATCCTCGGTCGAACGGCGAAGTTCGATTTCGTGGTCATCAGACGGGTTTGGATTGCGATACGTATTGACGCCGATGATCGGCAGTTCACCCGTATGTTTGAGTGTTTCGTAGTGGATGCTCTCTTCTTGAATCTTGCCGCGCTGATAACCGGTTTCCATGGCGC
Organism: Rhodospirillales bacterium; assembly: GCA_965227245.1. Taxonomy (GTDB): domain Bacteria; phylum Pseudomonadota; class Alphaproteobacteria; order Rhodospirillales; family Casp-alpha2; genus UBA4479. Next base: position 2,834,217 of record OZ245728.1, read on the forward strand.
CGAGCACGCCGCCGCGTTCGGTGATCCTGTCGAACTCCTGAAGTACGGCTTCTTCGACCAGGTCCGTGAGTTCATCGGTGATGAAAGCACCCTGTGTCGGGTTCTCGTTTTTCGCCAGACCCCATTCCTTGTTGATGATCATCTGGATGGCGATGGCGCGGCGGAGTGAATCCTCGGTCGGCGTCGTGATCGCCTCATCATAGGCGTTGGTGTGCAACGAGTTGCAGTTGTCATAAATCGCGATCAATGCCTGCAGTGTGGTGCGGATGTCATTGAAATCCATTTCCTGCGCATGCAGAGAGCGGCCCGAAGTCTGGATGTGATACTTGAGCTTCTGTGAGCGTTCGTTGGCGCCGTACTTGAAGCGCATGGCGCTGGCCCAGATGCGCCGCGCAACGCGGCCCATGACGGTGTATTCCGGATCCATGCCGTTGGAGAAGAAGAACGACAGGTTCGGCGCGAAATCGTCGATATCCATGCCGCGCGCCAGGTACGCCTCGACGAAGGTGAATCCGTTGGCCAGTGTGAAGGCAAGCTGGCTGATCGGGTTCGCGCCCGCTTCGGCGATGTGATAGCCGGAGATCGAGACGGAATAGAAATTCCGCACCTTGTGGTGCACGAAGTAGGACTGGATATCTGCCATCATCTTGAGTGCGAATTCCGTCGAAAAGATGCAGGTATTCTGGCCCTGATCTTCCTTGAGGATGTCGGCCTGTACGGTGCCGCGCACGGTTTCCAAGGTCCACGACTTGACCTTCTCGATTTCTTCATCCGTCGGTGCGCGGCCGTTGTCCTTCTCGAACTTGGCAATCTGCTGATCAATGGCGGTATTCATGAACATCGCCAGAATGGTTGGTGCCGGGCCGTTGATGGTCATCGAAACCGACGTCGACGGGCTACACAAATCAAAGCCGTCATAAAGTACTTTCATATCGTCGAGGGTGGCGATGGATACACCCGAGTTGCCGACTTTACCGTAAATGTCAGGGCGTTCATCGGGGTCGAAGCCGTACAGCGTCACGCTGTCGAACGCCGTCGACAGGCGCTTGGCTTCGGAATCCCGGGACAGGAATTTGAAGCGTTCGTTGGTGCGGAAAGGATCGCCCTCACCTGCAAACATACGGGTCGGGTCCTCACCCTCACGCTTGAAGGCGAATACGCCCGCCGTATACGGGAAGCTGCCCGGCAGGTTTTCCTTGAGCAGGAATTTCAGAAGCTCGCCCTCGTCCTCATATTTGGGTAGCGCGACGCGGGAAATCTGATTGCCGCTGAGGGTCGAGCGCAAAAGATTATAGCGGACCTCCTTGTCGCGGATTTTAACCACGTATTCATCGCCGGAATAGCTTTCGACGACACGCGGCCAGATTTCGATTAACTTGGTGGCCCGCGGGTCCATGGCCTCGTCACGCTCAGTAATCAGTTTATCCAGATCATCCGGCGCTTTAGCCCCGGCCTCTTCGAGCATGCGTTTGCTTTCGCGCAACTGCTGCCGCTCGCGTGCCAGCTTTGATTGCGTATCGATGATGTTGTGGTAGTCCCGGACGGTTTCCGAAATTTCCGCCAGATATCGCACACGTTCCGGCGGCACGATGGTCTGCCCCGGCTCGGAAACGCGCATCATTACCGGTTCAATGCTGCAATCCGGTGCATTGAAACCCTTTTCGGTGAAGACCTTGAGTAGTTCCTGATAGAGCGCCGTCACACCCGGATCTGCGAACTTCGATGCCATGCAACCGAATACCGGCATATTGTCGGGCGACACGCCAAAGGCTTCACGGTTGCGCTGCACCTGTTTGCGGACGTCGCGGACAGCATCCAGTGCCCCCTTGCGGTCCATCTTGTTGATGGCAACACAGTCTGCGTAATCCAGCATGTCGATCTTTTCGAGCTGGCTGGCGGCGCCGAATTCCGGTGTCATCACATAAAGCGATGCATCGACAAGATCGACGATGGCGCCGTCGCCCTGCCCAATGCCTGGCGTCTCAACGATGATCATATCGAAACCAGCGGCCTTGGCGGCAGTGATGATATCCGGCAGGTAGTCGGGGACCTCGATTTTAGAGCCGCGCGTGGCGACAGAACGAAAATAAATGTTCGGCGCATCAATGGCATTCATGCGGATGCGGTCGCCAAGTAATGCGCCCTTGGTCTTGCGGCGTGTCGGGTCAATGGCGATGACGGCGATGCTCGGCTCGTTGGAATACAGACGGAATCGGCGGATCAACTCGTCGGTCAGTGACGATTTCCCGGCACCGCCGGTGCCGGTGATGCCGAGAACGGGCGTCTTGTCATGCTTGGCGGCAAGATCACGCAATTTTTGCATATCGCTGTCAGGCAACTTGCCTTTTTCGATCGCCGAGATCACTCGTGCGAGGTCTCTGTGATCGGCTTTGGCAAGATTACCCAACGATGTCGGTATATCGTCCGTCGGATCGAAATCTGCAATTTCGATCATCGATCGGATCATGCCCTGAAGGCCCATCTGCTGGCCGTCTTCGGGCGAGAAGATACGGGTCACGCCGTAATCGTGGAGGTCTTTGATTTCGGCTGGAACAATGACCCCGCCACCGCCGCCGAAAATCTTGATGTCCGGGCGCCCGGCGTCTTTCAGCAGATCGACCATGTATTTGAAGTATTCGACGTGTCCGCCCTGATACGAACTCAGCGCGATACCTTGTGCGTCTTCCTGAACGGCGGCGTTCACGACCTCGGCGACGGAACGGTTGTGGCCCAGATGTATCACCTCGGCTCCGCCCGACTGCAGGATCCGCCGCATGATATTGATCGAGGCGTCATGGCCGTCGAACAGGCTTGCCGCGGTCACGAAACGGACCGGGTTATCCGGAGTATAGGGCTTGTCTGCGGCGGTTGCCGGTGATGTGCCTCCGGCTGTCTGCTTGCCGTCATCTGGCATGATGTTCTCTCCCAAGAAACGCAGTCGGATTGTAACTGGAATTTTCCGTCAGGACGAGGCATGCTTGCGCCTTACCTTTACGTTAACGTAAACTTAGCATGAGTCGATTTCCGGGTCAAAGAATTGTGGGCGCTATCCCCCTCACCCGGCGCTGCGCGCCACCCTCTGCCAAGGGAGAGGGGCGTATAATGCGTGAGTCCCTTCTGCCCTGGGAGAAGGACAGGATGAGGGAGTATGCGTTATGCCTTGTGGGCTCCTGATAGTTCGAAACATTGACATATCCCGCTCTCGCGAGAATGATCCGCAAAATTTATAAATTCTGATCGGAGGAAACCCATGGACGAAAGCAAAATGCATCCCGAGACGCTGGCCCTGCATGCCGGCTACCGGAAAGACGATACCAACGCCGTCGCCGTGCCGATCCACATGACCACATCGTATCAGTTCGACAGCACTGAACATGCGGAAAACCTTTTTGCGCTCAAGGAACTGGGCAACATCTATTCGCGCATCATGAACCCGACCTGTGATGTAATGGAAAAACGCGTTGCGGCGCTTGAAGGTGGTGTTGCCGCCCTCGCCCTGGCGTCCGGTCAGGCGGCATCGACGTTTGCCATCCTCAACCTCTGCAGGGCCGGCGACAACTTTGTCTGCTCGACCAATATCTATGGCGGGACGTGGAACCTGTTCGCAAATACGCTGAAGGATCTCGGTATCGAATGCCGCTTTGTCGACCCTTCAGATCCCGAAGCTTTCCGCAAGGCCACCGATGACAAGACGCGTTGCTACTATGCCGAAACCCTGCCGAACCCGAAACTTGAAGTGTTTCCGATTAAGGCCGTTGCCGATATTGGCCGCGAATTGGGTGTGCCGCTGATCATGGACAACACGGCAGCGCCGGTCCTGTGCAAGCCATTGGATCATGGCGCCGCGATCGTATTGTATTCAACCACCAAGTACCTGGGCGGTCACGGCACCTCGATCGGCGGCATGCTGGTCGATGGCGGCAACTTCGACTGGGAAGCCGGTGGTGCGCGGTTCCCGACGCTGAACGAGCCGGATGCAAGCTATCACGGCGCGGTATGGACCGAAGCCGTAAAGCCGCTCGGCCCGATTGCCTATATCATTCGTGCACGCGTCATTCTGCTCCGCGACATGGGCGCAGCGATGAGCCCGTTCAATGCTTTCCAATTCATTCAAGGGATCGAGACCCTGCCGTTGCGCATGCAGCGTCATTGCGAGAATGCAGTGAAGGTCGCAGCGTTCCTGGACGCGCATGACAAGATCGAAAACGTCATCCACCCGTCTCTGCAGACCGGCGAAGCGGCAGCCCGCCGTGATCAGCATTTGAAGGGCGGCATGGGGGCGCTTTGCGGGTTTGAACTCAAGGGCGGCAAGGATGCCGGCCGCAAGTTCATCGACTCGCTGGAATTGCTATATCACGTCGCCAATATCGGTGATGCGCGTTCGCTGGCCATTCATCCGGCCTCGACCACGCATTCGCAAATGTCCGCCGAAGATCAGGCGCGTGCAGGTGTTACGCCGGGTTATGTGCGCCTGTCCATAGGGCTCGAGCACATCGACGACATCATCGCCGATATCGGCCAGGCGCTGGATAAGGTCTGAGCGTCATCGTCATCTCGGTGAAAGCCGGAATCCAGGGCATGATGGTGCCGGGGTCACTGGACCCCGGTCTACGCCGGGGTGGCGCGTTGGATTATGCGTTGAAGTCGAGACCCCAATCGCGGTAGCGCTCAGGGTCGTCGCCCCACTTCTCGCGCACTTTGACGAACAGGAACAGGTGTACGCGGCCCTCAAACATCTCTTCGAGTTCTTGGCGTGATGCAGCGCCGATTTCCTTGATCCGCGACCCCTTTTTGCCCAACACGATGGCTTTCTGGCTGTCGCGTTCTACGAAGATGACCTGCTCGATTTTGATCGAACCGTCCTTCTGCTCCGTCCAGGTTTCAGTCTCAACCGTCGCCGCATAGGGCAATTCCTGATGCAACTGCATATACAGCTTCTCACGCGTAACTTCGGCAGCCAGCAATCTTGCCGGCATGTCGGAAATCTGATCTTCGGGAAACAGCCACGGCCCTGGGGTCATGCGGGCGGCACAGAAATCCACCAGATCATCAACCCCGTCACCGGTCAGGGCGGAAATCATGAAGACATCGGAAAACAGATCGAGATCATTCAGTTCCTGAGTCAGGGCCAGTAGAGCGGTTTTTTTGGCGATATCGACCTTGTTGAGGGCGAGAACAGGCGCCGGCGCCTTTGGCTTCTCTTCACGGCGTTTCAGCAACCCTTCGATGATACCGCGAGAATTGCTGTCCAGACCGCGTTCGGCATCGATCATGAGCACGATAACATCCGCATCCCCGGCAGACCCCCAGGCGCTGGCGACCATTGCGCGATCCAGGCGGCGACGCGGCTGAAAGATGCCCGGTGTGTCGACGAACAGGATTTGTGCGCCATCCTGAATCAGAATGCCAAGCACACGCGTCCGCGTTGTCTGGACTTTCGGAGATACGATAGAAACCTTGGCGCCGACAGCCTTGTTGACGAACGTCGATTTCCCGGCGTTGGGCGCCCCCAGAATGGCGACAAACCCGGCGCTGGTCTGCGATTGGTTGTCGTCTGTCATTTTTCGTCCTTTTGAATGTTGCCGAGCATCGTCTCGGCGGCGGCCTGTTCGGCGGCACGTTTGTTATTTCCTTCACCGCGTGCCGGTTGCTGTCCCTGTAAGCTTACCTCGACGGTAAAAACAGGCTGGTGATCGGGGCCGTCCTGACCTTTGATTTTATAGACCGGCAGGCCAAGTCCTCGTCCCTGCGCCCATTCCTGGAGCGTGGTTTTGGGGTCCTTCGGCGGACGCCGGTTTTCCCGCATCATCGGTTTCCAGAACCGGTGAATGAATGTTTGAGCAGCCTCAAGACCGCCGTCGCGATAGATCGCACAGATCACGGCTTCAGTTGCGTCGGCCAGCATGCCGGGGTTTTCACGTCCACCGGTCAGGTGCTCGCCGTTCGACAGGCTCAGATGATCGGCGATGCCGATTTCGGCGGCAACGGTCGCCAGCGCATCACGCTGTGCCAGAGCCGTAAAGCGATAGCTGATTTCACCTTCTTCTTCATCGGGATAGTCCGTCAGCAGCATCTCGGCAAGAACCAGACCCAGCACTCGGTCGCCCAGAAACTCCATCCGTTCGTTGGATTTCAAACGTGCCGATGTCGCACTGGAATGAACCAGCGCGTGGCGCAACAGACCGATGTCGTTGAAGGTGTAGCCGATAGCGGCCTGCAGGGCGTCGAGGCCGCTGCTCATTCGATACTCGTAAAGAAGCGGGACGGCCGCAACTTGTCGAGCCAGGTCCATATTTTCCATGCTGAACCGTCGATCGAGAAGAAGATGAATTCAGCCCGCCCGACAAAATTTTCTCGTGGCACGAACCCAACGCTGGTAAAGCGCGAGTCATTCGAATTATCCCGGTTATCACCCATCATGAAATAATGATCAGCCGGCACCGTATAGATACTCGTGTTGTCGCTGCCTTTGTTGTCATCGCTTTTTTCGACAATCAGATGCTCAACCCCGTTCGGCAGGGTTTCGATGTATTGGGTAATGCGTGAAAACTGACCAGGTGCAGCTTCGAAAATGTGGTCTTCGATTTTTTTGCGTTCAACCGGCTGGCCATTGATGTGCAGGATGCCGCCCTTAACCTGAATACGATCACCGGGCAGACCTATGACACGCTTGATGAAGTCCGTGGAGTTGTCGCGCGGCAGCTTGAATACGGCCACGTCACCGCGTTCCGGTTCTTCGAACATGACGCGATCAGCGGGCAGCAGCGGCAACCCGAACGGTAGAGAATAGCGACTGTAGCCATAAGCGTATTTGGAGACGAACAGGTAGTCTCCGACCAACAGCGTCGACACCATGGAGCCCGATGGGATCGAGAACGGTTCGAACGCAAGTACCCGGATGGAAAGCGCAATCAGAACCGCATAGACGACCGTGCGAATGGTCTCTTTCATAAGTCGCTCCCCATTGGGATGGCAAGGGTTGACGTCAATCGGCAGGACCGGTGCCGCGCGTCGGGATATGGCCCGCCAAAGCCCCGGCTGTCAAGGGATGAGCGCGTTATAATAAGTTACATGGCCGAGTTGATAAGACGGATCAGTTATAAATGGTTTGTATCAGTTTAGGCTGCGAGCCACTGCTCCAGCACCGGTTCCATGTTTTCCCATGGCCGGAAACCGATTGTCAGCGCAACAGGTGTCTGATCCTTCTTGATGCCGACCAGTGTCGGGAAACCGGTAATCTGCGAGCGCTGCGCATACTGGAAATCAGCCAGCGTTTCCTGTTTGCTTATCTCATCCGCGAATGCAATCTGAAAATCTCCACGAGGCACACCGACTTCATGGGCCAGATCAGCCAGAATCTCCGGGTCGGTAGTGTCGCGGTTTTCAGCATAAAAGGCCCTGTGTAAGCGTGCCAGCATGACCGGCGCGAGATCTGGGTCCAGGCGGCGAACGGCAACCACGGCCCGGCATGCCGGTTCCGTATCGTAGGTAAAGTCGCTGCGTTCGAAGAAATCAAAATCGAACGGTTGTCCCGAGGCTTCCGCGACGTGATTCCAGTGATTGCGGACATAGGACTTGTCCTTATCGGACATCACATGGTCCGTAAACGGTCTCAATCCGCCGACGAATATCTGCAATTGGGCCTTGTCCCCGGTTTTAGAGAGAATTTTCTCCATGACCGGCGAAAATCCCCAGCACCAGGAACACATGGGATCGGCGAAATACAGCAGAGTTTTGTCCATCGAATTCTCCTTTAACACCTAAATAGGGATGATAGCCGGTGCATGAAACCCTTGCTCTCGGGCGGCGGCATCGCGAAACTACGCCGAAATTTGCCAAGAACCCTCGCCGGGAGTGATCCAGACGATGCCGACACCGCGTTTTCCTTCGACCCGTATGCGTCGAAACCGCCGTACACCATGGCTTAGGAGCCTTGTACGTGAGAACGTGCTGTCACCTGCGGACCTGATCTGGCCGGTATTTGTCATTGAGGGTAAGGATAAACGCGAAAGCATCATCTCCATGCCGGGCGTCGAGCGCTTAACCTGCGATCTGCTGGCCGGCGCGGCAAAGGACGCCCGTGCCCTTGGAATTCCGATGATCGCCCTCTTTCCCTACATTGAGCCATCCTTGAAAACCCCGGACGCCTGTGAGGCATGGAATCCGGATAATCTGGTTTGCCGAGCCGTGAAGGCAATCAAGGATGCGGTGCCGGATATCGGTATTTTGTGTGATGTGGCCCTTGATCCGTTCAACTCGGACGGCCATGACGGAATCGTCCGGGGGGATGTGATTCTGAATGATGAAACGGTTGAATGCCTGGTCAGGCAAAGTATCTGTCAGGCAGAGGCCGGATGCGATGTTATTGCACCGTCCGACATGATGGACGGGCGTATTGCCGCCATTCGGTCTGGACTAGATGAAAGCGGCCTCGATCACGTGGCGATCATGTCCTATGCGGCCAAGTACGCATCCGGCTTTTACGGGCCGTTCCGCGATGCCGTCGGTTCTGGCGGCGCACTCAAGGGCGATAAGAAGACTTATCAAATGGATCCTGCCAATACTGACGAAGCTTTACGCGAAGTTGAAATGGATATTTCCGAGGGCGCTGACATGGTGATGGTGAAACCGGGGCTGCCGTATCTCGATGTCGTGCAGCGGGTCAAAAAAAGCTTCGGCATGCCGACCTTCGCCTATAACGTGTCCGGTGAATATGCGATGTTGCGTGGTGCGGGTGATGCCGGCTGGCTGGATTATGACACCGTCATGATGGAAATGCTGACCGGCTTCAAACGCGCGGGAGCGGATGGTGTGCTCACCTACCACGCGATTGACGCCGCGAAGATTCTGAACGGCTGATCTGCTGATTGTCAGGATTGGTGGGGGCTTTGGCATTCGTGCCGGGAATTCATATGTTACATGCTTATTCAGCAAATTGACACTTTGCCTGTTTTCATGACGTTCTAGCACATATTGAGAATTGTTGGGGGAGAACCCACTTGTCCGGATCCACGCGGTTGTTTACCCCCATATTGATTGCGGGAAGTTTCATCCTGCTGACGAGCTTTGCGCTTCGTGCCAGCTTCGGTCTTTTTCAGATACCGATTGCGGAAGAATTCAACTGGCTGCGCTCTGAATTCTCCATGGCGATCGCGATCCAGAACCTGGCATGGGGGATCGGTCAGCCTATTTTCGGTGCGATGGCGGAGAAATTCGGTGACCGCAAGGCGATTGCCCTCGGGGCTTTCACATACGCACTTGGTTTGCTTCTCTCCAGTGTCGCAGTGACGCCTGAAGCGCATCAATTCCTTGAAGTCCTCGTCGGGTTCGGGATCGCCGGCACCGGTTTCGGCGTGATTCTCGGCGTTGTCGGCCGGGCGGCATCAGACAAACACCGTTCGCTCACGTTGGGACTGGTAACGGCCGCAGGCTCGGCCGGGCAGATCGTCGGACCACCTGTGGCCAATGCCCTGCTGCAACACATGAACTGGTCATCGGTGTTTGTCGTCTTCGCGGGGATCATCCTGCTGACGTTGCTCGCGCTGCCGTTCATCGGGGCGCACAAGCCCCCTGAGAAATCCACCAATCCGGAAGACTCTCTGCTCTTCGTGCTGAGAGGTGCCCTCAAGGACCCCTCTTTCGCGATGATCTTCTTCGGGTTCTTTTCGTGCGGTTTTCAACTGGCATTCGTGACGGCCCACTTCCCGGCTTTCATCACCGAGGTCTGCTCCGCTATTCCGCCTGACAGTCTGATCAGGTCATTGGGTGTGAGTACGACAACCGGACTAGGCGCCCTTTCGCTGGCCCTGATCGGGATGATGAACATCGTTGGCACCATCACCGCCGGTGCACTCGGGCATAGCTGGTCCAAGAAATACCTGCTGTCGATGATCTATGTGGGGCGGACGATTGCCGCTGCAGCGTTCATCATGGTGCCGATGACGCCGGCGACAGTCGTGCTGTTCTCGATGGTAATGGGCGGATTGTGGCTGGCGACCGTGCCGCTGACGTCCGGTCTCGTCGCGCAGATTTACGGCCTTCGCTTTATGGGGACGCTCTACGGTATCGTGTTTTTCTCCCATCAACTGGGATCGTTCCTTGGTGTGTGGCTGGGCGGCTACATGTATGATATTTATGGATCGTATGATATGGTCTGGTGGGTCGGCGTCGGCGCTGGCGCATTCTCGGCACTTATCCACCTGCCGGTAAGAGAGCAGCCAAGGGCATTGCCGGTAGCGGCATGATAAAAATGGCGGTAGCGGCATGATCGATGAGGAATACCGCAGGTGCTGCCAATTCAACCGTCGTCCTGAACTTTAATCGGGACCCACGGCCTATCGGTACGCCGGTAAGGATCAACTGTGTTTCCCAAATCAAGTTTGGGATGACGAGGAAAATCACCGCGAATTTCTCGCGAAAACTTATCTCCCAAGCCAGTCTTTTACGATCCTGATCTGACCCGGGTCCATCAAAGCCGGGGCGTGCCCACAGTTCGGGATCGTGACGATCTCGGCCTTGGGGCCACGTTTGCTCATCTCGTCTGCGGTTCCAATGCTGAGCAGGTCCGAGTTTTCTCCACGCAGTACCAGCACCGGGCACTCAACCCGGTCCCATACCGCCCACAGATCGACGTCTTCAATGGGCCCGGCACAGAACGAGCTGGCGATATCCGGGTCGTAATGCAGTTTCCAGGCCCCTTCCCCGTTCGGGATGGATGAGGTAACGGCCAGGTGCTTCCACTGTTCATCGGTCAGATCACCGAAAGGTGCATGTACTTCACGGAGATATGCCTCAACCGCGTCCACATCCTGAAACGATGGAGCCGCACCGACATAGTGGCAGATGCGAACCAAAGCTTCCTTGGGCAGGAACGGCCCGATATCGTTGATGATCAGTTTGCGGATTGGCGTGCCCGGCGTTGCCGCCAGCATCATGCCGATCAGTCCACCCATCGATGTGCCGATCCAGTCGACACGTTCCGCACCGATATGAGACATCAAGCCGGCCATGTCGTTCATGTAGTTCGGATAGCTATATTCCGCAGCATTGGACAGCCAGTCGCTGGCGCCGCGACCGGCGATATCCGGACAGACGACCCTGGTATCTTCTGACAATGCATCCGCGAGAATGTCGAAGTCACGGCCGGAGCGGGTCAGACCGTGAACGCAAACCGTGGCTTTGCGGCCACTTTTCTCGCCCCAGTCCGTGAAGGCCACACGGTGAAATCCGCCGGGACTGAGTGAAAGAAAGCTGCCGGCTCGGGTTGGGGACGGGATCATTCAGACAATCCCGTCTTCGCGCAATCTGGCAATTTCGGCGTCGTCAAGTTCGAGGAGTTCCTGAAGCACACTGTCCGTGTGTTCGCCGATGGTTGGCGGTGCAAGGCGTGCGCTTACCGGTGTCCCGGACATTTTGATCGGACTGTTGATCAGCGGCACCTTGGCGCCGGTGGCAGGCTGGTCCATTTCAATCCGCATGTTGCGCGCCAGCACGTGTTCATTGTTGAACACCTGATCAAGCTTCCAGATCGGACCGCAGCTGACGGAATTTTCTTCCAGTTCCTTGAGCCAGAAATCCATCGGCTTCTTGCTGATGATGTCGCGCAGAACAGGGATTAGCGCATCACGGTTCTTGAGCCGTGCGCCGTTGGTGGCATAGTCCGCACTGGCGGCAAGTTCTTCACAACCCGCGACCTTGCAGAAACGCTGGAACTGCCCGTCATTGCCGACGGCAAGAATGATTGCACCGTCCGAGGTTTCGAAAGCCTGATAAGGCACGATATTCGGATGCTGGTTGCCGAGACGCGGCGGGTTATTGCCGGTGGCAAGATAGTTCATGCCCATGATGGTAGAGAACGCGACCATGACGTCGAGCATGCCGATGTCGATGTGCTGCCCCTCACCCGTTACTTCGCGGTGACGCAGCGCGGCGTTGATCGAAACCCCGGCATACATGCCGGCCATCAGATCGGCGACGGGCACGGCGGCTTTCATCGGTTCGCCATCGGGCTCACCGGTCAGACTCATGAAACCGCTCATGCCCTGAATCAGGACGTCGTAGCCCGGCCGTTTCGCATAAGGGCCGGAGTTGCCGAACCCCGTAATCGAACAGTAGATCAGCCCTGGAAACTCGTCCTTCAGGTCATCATAGCCGAGGCCGTATTTGGCGAGACCGCCGGTCTTGAAGTTTTCCACCAGTACGTGGGACTGGGCGATCAGTTTTTTCGCAAGAGCCTGGCCTTCGGGTTGAGAAATATCCAGTGTCACGGATTTCTTGTTACGGTTGGCCGCACAGAAGTAAGCGGCTTCAGAGGTGTCCTCGCCGTTTTCATCCTTGATGTAGGGCGGCGCAAATTTGCGCGTGTCATCGCCGGCGCCGGCGCGCTCTATCTTGATAACCTCGGCACCGAGATCGCCAAGCATTTGTGTACAGCTGGGACCGGCAAGAATGCGGGTGAGGTCGAAAACGCGGATACCTTCTAACGGACCGGGCATGAATGATGTCTCCTTGGTTTTTTAGCCGCATCGTTCATATCACGCAGCGTGCGACGATCAAGGCTCAGCGGTGATTTGGGCTTATTTAGGGAGAATAATTAGGTAGATGAAACAGACAAATTACAGTCGGAATCTTTCTGCCAGACGGCGTCGGGCCGGCGGCATTTCGGTATCACGATGCTGAAAAACATGATTATCGAGAAAAAAGCCCGTGAGTTGAAGGCCCGCGGATATTTCGGCTTCGACGGAACTGTCGAGAAGAAAGGCCGGTAAAGGCAGAAGCCGTTCCTTGTACGGTGCGGCGGCAGCTGTCGACACCGCACGCCCTGTGCGCGGCGACACATACGTCAGGTCTTCCGTAGAGCCGGTAGCTGCACAATGATCAAGTTCAAGCCCAAAACCCAGTTCAGACAGCAGTCCAATTTCCCATTTTACATAAATGACCGGCCAGACATGATCGTTTTCCAGTGACGTCAGCAGCACTTCCAAAGCATCAAGGATTGCCGGATGCGGTTCACGTTCGGGCAAGGCTGCCTCAATCAGGGCGCATGCGGATGTCAGTGCCGCCAGTCGTTTGGCATCTGATAAAGCGATTGCCGCATATGCACGTATCGGTTCAACCGTATATGTGCCTAAATGTTCGGCCAAGCGGGCATGCCAGCGCACCTGCACCATGTTTCCGGGTTGCAGGATACCGCTCAGGCGTTTGCCGCTGCCACCGCGGACTAGCCCGGCATGCCGCCCATGCGCCCGCGTCAGTACGTTAACAATGGCTGAGCTTTCGCCATGCTTGCGTACACTCAGGATAATGCCGTCGTCCTGCCAATCCATGAACGGAGTTTATGCGTTCGTTTCGCTGATGAACACGCCATTTGTTTTGTAAATTACCCCTCACCCGAACAAATTTGCCGTTGAAGCATTATGCGCGACGTCACACTCTGTGCACGAGGGAGAACAGAGATGACTGATAACAGCTTCAAAGACCCGGCAACCGTTGCAGCCGCGATGATAGGCATTGCCGGCACAGAAACCGGCGACGTTGCTCCGCATATCAAGCCGGCAACGACATACAGATATGGACAAGGTTATGTCTATTATCGCGATGGCGGCCCCGGACTGACTGATACCGAGGCGGTGCTGCAGCGGCTCGAAGGCGGTGACGGCGCTCTGGCTTTTGCATCGGGGATGGCGGCTGCCACCTGTCTTCTGACGGCGCTCGGTCCCGGAGCACATGTGATCGCACCGGAAGCCATGTACTGGTATCTCAGGAACTGGATGCTCAAGGAAGGCCCGAGCTTCGGCCTTCGGATAACCCTTTATCCAAACGGTGATCTGGCGGCAATGAAAGCTGCCATCATTAACGGGGAAACCAGAGCCGTATGGGTAGAAACACCGGCCAACCCGAATTGGTCTGTTACAGACATTGCCGCAGCTGCTGATATCGCGCATCAGGCCGGCGCGATGCTGTTCATCGATTCAACAGCTGCCCCTCCCTGCATCACCCGCTCACTCGATTACGGTGCGGATGTTGTCATGCATTCTGCGACCAAGTATCTGAACGGCCATTCCGATGTGCTGGCCGGTGCTCTCATCACGCGCAAGAAGGACGATTTCTGGGAACGAGTACATGAGGCTCGTGCCGGTTTCGGGTCGACGCTTGGTGCTTTTGAGTCCTGGTTATTGCTGCGAGGGCTTCGGACTCTTGATGTCCGCATGCAGCGGCATTCGGAAAATGCCCAGCGCGTCGCACTGGCCATTAAGGAAAATCCTGCCGTCAGTCATGTCCTCTATCCGGGGCTGCCTGATCACCCTGGTCATGAAGTGGCGGCAAAACAGATGAAGGGGTTCGGCGGCATGATGTCGATCCGCGTAAAGGGCGGTGCCGAAGCCGCCGCACGTGTGGTCACCCGGACAAGGCTTTTCACGAATGCGACTTCGCTCGGCGGCACGGAAAGCCTGATTGAGCATCGCGGCCCGGTCGAGGGGCCGGACAGTCCGACGCCGCAGGATCTGCTCAGGCTGTCGGTCGGACTTGAAAATGCTGATGATCTGATTGCCGATCTCGAGCAGGCGCTCGGCCAATAGCACACACGCACCTACGCTGGCGGATAATATAGAAATTCCAGCATGACGCAGCCGTCCCGGGTGAAGAATGGCCCGTGCGGTACGTGCGGCGGACGAACGGCGTAAGTCCCGGCTTCGAGAGTCTTTTCTTCGTCTTCCGGGGTGCCGATGCTTAACGTGCCGGATACGATAAAGACTTCCTCGCACCAGTCGTGTACCGACAAAGAACCGGAAATCGTCCCTGCTGCCCAGCGTGTGATCCGCGTTTCGGCGCCGCTCATTTCAACGTGATCAAAACGGCCCGAAAGCACCTTTGTAGAAATCCCTGCGAAGCCGTCGACATCGCGCCAGCCGTCCTCGGCCATCGCATCGAAGAATTCGCGATGCTGCTTGGGGAATGAGCCGAAGCCGGATTCTCCAGTCACGAATTTGGATCCGCTGAAATGATCACCATAGCATGCGCCATGGGATATTCGTCGGTCTGCGAGACATCGACTTTTGCCGTCATCCCCGCAGGCGTAAGTTTGTCGAGGCGTTCTTTCGCCCCACCCTTGAGCAGCATGACCGGTTGACCCGTTGCAAGGTTCTGCACGACCATGTCCCGCCAGAAGACCCCCTGCCTAAACCCGGTGCCGAGCGCTTTCGCACAAGCCTCCTTGGCGGCAAAACTCTGGGCAAAGCTGGATGCGGGATTCTGCCGCCGCATGGCTTTCCTGATTTCGTAGTCGTCATAAAGACGTTCAATGAAA
Organism: Rhodospirillales bacterium; assembly: GCA_965227245.1. Classification (GTDB taxonomy): domain Bacteria; phylum Pseudomonadota; class Alphaproteobacteria; order Rhodospirillales; family Casp-alpha2; genus UBA4479. The sequence continues at coordinate 2,849,524 of OZ245728.1, forward strand.
CGGTCACCGAAGCGCGCAAGCGTCCGCTCGATGCGGCGGATATCACAGAGGTCGGTGCCGATGCCGATAATCACGCCGAGCGTTCGCCCCGCAAATCGGCGCGGGCCTTGTCCATCAAGGAACGCATGCGGCGAATGGAACTGTCGAGACCAGAGAAGATTGCTTCACCAATCAGAAAATGGCCGATATTGAGTTCAACGACATAAGGAATAGCCGCAACCGGCGCCACGGTATCGAATGTCAGCCCATGACCGGCATGGCATTCAAGATTCAGTTCTTCAGTTGAAGCGGCAGCATCAATGATGCGCTTGAGTTCCGCTGCACGGTCCGCACCTTCAAGTTCACAATACCGTCCGGTATGCAGTTCGACGATATCGGCACCAAGTTTGGCCGCGGCTTCAAGCTGTTTCGGATCAGGTTCGATGAACAGCGAAACCCGAATGCCCTTGTCCTTGAGTGCAGCAATGACCGGCTGCAGCGACTTGAAGCCGCCAGCTACATCAAGGCCGCCTTCAGTTGTCCGCTCTTCGCGTTTTTCCGGCACGATGCATGCGGCATGTGGTTCATGGCGAAGCGCGATCTGAAGCATTTCGTCCGTTGCCGCCATTTCAAGATTCAGCGGCAGCACGATGGCATCCATCAGTCGCGCGATGTCGCTGTCGGATATGTGCCGTCTGTCTTCGCGCAGATGCGCGGTAATCCCGTCGGCACCGGCTTTTTCGGCCAGCTTGGCTGCGTGGACAGGATCTGGATGGACCCCGCCGCGGGCGTTACGGATGGTTGCCACATGGTCAATGTTTACACCAAGACGAAGTGCTTTGTTCATGCGACTTCTCCCTGCTCAGCCGGCACTTTCTCCAGCAATTCTGCGGCACGTGCTTCACGCCGCTTCAATGCTGCACTTTTGTAGCGCTCGATGACAGGTTTCAGCAACAGGAAGAATATTACCCATACAATTACGGCGGTCGGGATCGATGACGCCAGCATCGGCGCCAGTATGGGCATGGCGCTGTCGGCAATGAACGTCCAGTCGCCCCGTAACATGGCTTCCGTGATAGCGCCGAACAGTGCGGAAAAGTCCATGGCTTCTGCGTCGACACCGATCTCGCCAAAACCCATGGCGACCCCGGATTTGTAGAGCCAGATCCAGATGAACGGGAATGTCCAGGGATTGCCGATGATGGTGCCGAGGACCGCAGCCACGATGCTGCATCTGGAAAGCCATGCACCGAGTGCCGAGATAAGAATATGCAGACCGATGAACGGCGTGAACGACATCGCAGCGCCCCAGGCAAATCCGCCTGCGATGGCATATCCGGAACCCGGTAATCGTCCGATACGATACATCACGTACCGTCCAGACCGGCGCCAGCCCATTTCCGGCCATACGCTGGCAATGGCTTTACGGTGCACAGGCAAAGGAACACGGCGTTTGAACATGTCACTTAAGTAGCGATTGTGGGCTTGGTTGGAAAGGGCACGTTTTGTGAATTTCAGTCACGACCGAGCGTCAGCGCCGGAGCGTCAGCGTGTCCCCCTCTACGGCATAGGAAGATAATCGCTCCAGAAAGCTCATGCCGAGAAGTGAGCCGGTGAGACCGCTTTCCATGACGGCACCACGGACGTCGTTCAGAACAATGCCGCCGATCGAGAGCCGCTGTATGCGGACAGGAGCCCCGAAAGCGGTGCCGTTTGCCGTATTGAAGCGTTGCGAGAAACTGAGGTTATCAGGATTGAGCCCGGCCCGTTCGGCATCGTCCCGGCTGAGTGTCACAACGCTGGCGCCGGTATCGACAAGAAACTGAACCGGCACACCGTTGACGTCGGCCATGGCATGGAAATGTCCGTCCTTGGTTCGGTTCAGGGTGATTTCCCCTGCCCCGCTCTGCACTGCACGCGATGGTACCAGGGCGCCGCTTACCCGCGAGCCGATGGCCGCAAAATCATGACGGAGCGTATATCCGATAATCAATACGAGGCCGATCAGAACCCAGATGAAGATCGATTTGGCCGCCCCCTTCAAATTGAGTTTTGGTGACAGGATCAGACCGGCACCAATCAAAACCATCAAGGCAAAGGCACGGACAAGTCTGGCCTGCTCGACATCGCTGTCAAGCGCACCGGGAAATGCACCGGCGAGAAACCAGACCAGTGCGCCGATGCCGAGCGTGGCAATGATGATGACTAAAATGCGTGTATTCATGGGATATGAAAGCCGTTCAGTTCGCGGGTATTTTCTTGAGCGCTTCGGCGGCTTTGCCAATCCCGGCGTCAGCCGCCTTTTCTAACCAAATCCTGCCCTGACGGCGATCACGGGCGACGCCATCACCGTTGACCAGCATCGCGCCATACAGATATGCGGCTTCCGGGATACCGTTTTCTGCGGCGGACTTCGCCCACTGGGCTGAAATGGATTTGTCGGCAAGGACACCGTCACCCTGCCAGTAAATTCGTGATAATTCGTACTGCGCCTGTGGATGCCCGGCTTCTGCGGCTTTTTCGAACCAGCTGAGTGCGTTCTTCGAATTGGCGGCCACACCGATCCCACGGGCATGGATCAGGCCAAGCTGAAACTGGTCTTCCGGGCTGGTGCTTTGCGAAAGCTCTGCAATCCGTTGGCGGGTAACGCGGGCTTGTTGTTGCTTGGCCTTGGCGACGGCGCTGCCTGCAACACCGCTGTTCTTCAGCGCATCGATATAGGTGAGATAATCGTCAAGGATGGCCGGTACATCAGGGTGCAACTGATCCCATGAAGACAGCGCCGTGCGTTTGTTCTCTTTCTGCCATCTCCTGAAATCGGCGCACCAGTGACGCTCCAGCACCTGACGGAATTTGATCATCTCCCGTTTGTGCTTTTCGAAGCCCAGATCCTGATAGGCCTTTTCCTGGTATAGATAGGCCTCGCATTCCAGATCGACTTCGCGTACGTGAGTCAACCTGCCCCGAAGATGCTGCATGCCGTGTCCGGTCAGTTCATGGGCCAGAACCGGCGCCAACTCGCGCGGAGACCACTTGCCACCGAACCGGCCAACGACAGTCAGGAAGTCCTTGGTGTTACCCTTGGCCTGATAGAAATCGGGCAGAAAGGCGGCAATCGTGATCTTGGTCAGTTCCCGGTGTGGAAATGCCGGATCGTAGATGATGACGACATTTCCCGCAGCTTTCAGTTTTTCAATGGCGCGTGCGTTATAGGATGATCCGTCATAGAGGATATCGAGCGCCGCCTTGACTGTTGCTGCGCCCTGCTCGGGTGTTGCCAGATCGATATCGTAATACTTACCTGCCGGGGCCGGTTTGCCGACGATCTGTATACCGCGATGCACGAATTGAACGATTTCCGCATCTGCCGCCTTGCTCTCATCCGTCAGGAAAGCTGCCAGCACGACAAAGAAAATGACCAGCGGGACAGATTTGAAAGACATCGGGGAGTTTGGACCTCCGGCGGATGATCAGGGTAGCGCCAGTTCGAACATCATCAGTAATGTGCGCTGCTCACCTCGGTTGAAGTTATCATCCGAGATCACGTAGATGTGGGTCTTGCCGCCGGGCGCTGCAATGGCTTCTATCCCCTCAAAATTATCGACATTCATGGGCGGTGTCAGTGCGGCCAGTTCCCTGCCTTCGATTTCCACTGCCGGTGCAATGGCGGATGCTGCAATCCGCTTGATCTTGATGCGGACGCCGGCACGTGGCGTATAGAACCGTTCCAGTACGACAACATCGCCATCCGGCAGTGTCGCTGCCCCGGTCGGACGGAAACCCTTGTCGGGAACATACGTCAGGACATCCCAGCCGCCGGTATTGCTGACCCACGCGACACTGGCACGCTCATCTGGCGATCCTTCGGAAATGGCGAAAAGTCTGCCGTCATGCAGCAAGGTCAGAGCTTCGATGCCGTCATTGGCGGGCATGTCGGCGAGTTCCAAAGGCGGGCGAAGCACACGCGGGACCGTGGTGCCGGGATCGTAACGCCAGATTCGATGATCGCGCTCGAAAGCGATGATGATTTCACCGTTGACGCCAGGGCTCATGGCTTCGGCATCGGACCAGCGTTTGCCGGCCAGCGGTGTGCCGTCCAGATCGGCAAGGGTGCCGAGATCAGCATCCGACAACCCCGAAAGATTACCACCCGCATCGTAGCTCAGATTGGCTGAAAACGAGACGGCAGCGTCTGAAATGCTGATCATCTTGCGTCCGTCGGCGCTGAGACCAAGCGCGGAAAACCCGCCGAACCGTGGATCGGCAGCGCTCAGGTGTAGTCCTCCCCGATAGATCAGATCCCCTGCGCGGGTATTTTGTGGGTTGTCGTTCTCAAAGGGAATGATGGCAACGCGAACATCCGACGCTTCTGACCAGACCATCGCCGGGACAGTCAGAAAGACGGTGGCAACAGCCAGAATACGGAGTGCTTTCATGATCCGGTTTTAGCATGACTGTGAAGCAGCAGAAAGAAATCTCGGATGCATGAATTTCTCATGAAGGCGTATTCGGGGCGTGACGATTAGTGATTTTTCGCTACCATCGTATACATGAAATTCATCCATCTGACCGACCCCCATTTGACGACCTCCGGCGAGCTTTTCGAGTTGAATGTCGACCAGCGTCTGCGTGATGCCGTCGCATCCATCAACCGAAGACATGCCGATGCCGAACTGGTGATGATTACCGGTGATATTGCCCATTGGGGCGAACCTGAGGCGTATGCCCGCGCCAGGGCGATCTTCGCCGATCTGGCGATGCCTTGGTATCCGCTGATCGGAAATCACGATGTTGCGGAAGCCTTTTTCGCCGGTCTGCCAAATGCCATTGCCGACGAATCCGGACGAGCCTGCTTCAGGATCGATGCCAGTGCAGGCACCATGTTGGCTCTGGATACATTGACAGAGGGAACCCATGCGGGGCTGGTCGACGAGCGTCAGTTAAAGTGGCTGGATGCGGAACTGGACAGCGTCATAAGCAGCGCGTTCGTGTTTCTGCATCACCCGCCGGTGAAGATGTGGATAAATGGCATGGATCGAATTCCGCTGTTGAATCCGGACGAACTGGCGACGGTGCTGGAAAAGCACTCCGGTAAAGTCAGGCATCTATTCTTTGGCCATATGCATCGGGCTTTTCACGGTAGTTGGCGCGGCATCCCCTTTTCAACGGTGAAGGCAACGGCACACCAGGTTGCCCCGATTCTGGACAATGTAACTCCGCTGACATCGAGCCGGGAAAATCCTGCTTATGCGGTGGTGATGGTTTCAGAAGATCAGGTCGCTATACATGACATATCGTACATGGAAGAAGCGACCGAGTTCGCCTATGACCGTGAAGCGGGTCGACCAGTTTAACAGAACATATTGCACGGATTTTTCATGAAGTGCTGAAGAAATACGCACCGTAAGGATTGAACATGACCGCGAAGAACAAAGTAATCATCACCTGTGCCGTGACCGGCTCAATTCACACACCCTCTATGTCGCCGCATCTGCCCGTCACGCCGACAGAGATCGCAGATGCTGCGATAGATGCAGCTGAAGCCGGTGCGGCAATTGTCCATCTTCATGCCCGCGATCCAAAAGATGGTCGCCCGGATCAGAGCCCGGAAGCCTTTTTGCCGATACTGCAGATCATCAAGCAGCGCTCGGACTGTGTTGTGAACGTGACAACCGGCGGCGCTGCAACCATGACCATCGAAGAACGGCTGGAACCTGCATCCAGATTCAAACCGGAGGTTGCCTCCCTGAATATGGGGTCGATGAACTTCGGGCTTTACCCGATGCTGGATCGGTTTGATGACTTCAAACACGATTGGGAACGAGACTATCTTGAGGGATCCAAAGACAGGATATTCAAGAATACCTTTGCTGACATCGAAATGATTTTGACCAAATGTGCAGAGAACGGGACAAGGTTTGAAGTCGAGTGTTATGATATCGGTCACCTCTACACGCTAGCGCATTTCGCGGACCGTGGCGTTATTAAGCCGCCGTTCTTCGTGCAAAGCGTCTTCGGCATTCTGGGGGGGATCGGTCCGCATCCGGAAGACGTCATGATGATGAAGCGGACGGCAGACAGGCTCTTTGGCAAGGATTACCGTTGGTCGGTTCTGGGCGCAGGGCGTCACCAGCTTGCCATCGCGGCGCAGGCAGCTGCCATGGGCGGAAATGTACGGGTCGGACTGGAAGACTCACTTTGGGCCGGGCCAGGGAAACTGGCGACTTCAAGTGCCGAACAAGTCCATCTTGTCCGTCAGATCATCGAAGGCCTTGGTCTCGGCATTGCGACACCCGAAGAAGCGCGATCGACCTTGGAACTGAAAGGCGCTGATGCCGTTGCGTTTTGATTGAGCGCAATATTTTCCGTCACCAAACTGTCACGACAAATTCACCCCTGAATATGTTAACGCTTTGATCCCGTTCATATAACGGAAGGTCATCAGTATGGGTTGGCTACTCACCATCGTGCTTTCAATGCCGTTGACACCGGGTGACGTTGAATTCCGGATGTGGTTTTCCAAGGAGAGCTACTGCACCTTTGCCATCGAGAAGTTCTCGGAAAAACCGTTCATGCAGACCCTTGCTGACGGCAACAAGGCCAAAGGCGAGATAAAAAGCGCGACCTGCCGCGCATTGGAACAGAACGAGGAAGCGATGGTGCCGGAACACCTGCGCTGGAAAGTGAAACCGTTCGGCGGCCTGTTCGGCGACAAATAACCCTCCCCGGTTCTTGTCATAAGCCTGTATCCGTTTCAGGATTGGATCTGGCGGTTTCTCGCCGGTCCATACAGGGTGCAGGAGTTTTTATGAGACCCATCAGATTGATGGCGACTACGGGTATTCTCGGCTACGGCTTCACCGAGGAAGCATTCCATGCGGGTGTCGCCATGAAACCGGACCTTATTGCCTGTGATGCGGGATCGTCTGATCCCGGACCGCATTATCTGGGCAGTGGTACGGCCTTTGTGTCCCGCGCGGCGGCGAAACGAGACCTGATCTTGATGGTGACAGCGGGACTTGAACATAAAATACCGGTGATGCTCGGTTCCGCCGGCGGCAGCGGGTCGGATGCACAGGTCGACTGGGTGCTGGATATTCTCGATGAAATCTGCCGTGAACACGATATCGCCCCCAAAGTCAGTGTGATCCGAACTCAGCAGACGAAAGAATTTCTGCACAAGAAACTGGCGGCCGGAAAGATTGCCCCGCTCGGCCCGATCGATGATCTGACCGGTGCGGACATCGATGACGCAACGCGGATTGTTGCCATGGTCGGGCCGGAGGCTTATCAGCAGGCCCTGTCCGAAGGCGCCGATGTGGTGATAGCCGGACGCAGCACCGATGCAGCGTTGTTTGCCGCCTTGCCGCTGATGCGCGGCGCCGATGCCGGTTTGTCGTGGCACCTGGCGAAAATCATCGAATGCGGGGCACAGGTCGTCGAACCCCGCGAGGGTCAGGACTGCGTTATCGGGACGATCTACGAGGATCATTTCACGGTCGAACCGGGACACCCGGATCGTCGCTGCACGGTGACACGGGTTTCCGCCCACACGCTTTATGAAAACCCGGAGCCATACCGGCTTAAGGAACCGGACGGCACACTGGTTACGGATGATTGCCGTTTCGAGCAGTTGGAAGAGCGTATTGTCAAGGTTTCAGGCAGCCGCTACGAGCCGTCTGAAATCTACACCGTGAAACTCGAAGGGGCCCGGCAGGTTGGCTTTCGCACCGTATTTATTGCCGGTATCCGTGACCCGATTTTGATTGAAGGAATTGATGATTTCGTGACTGCCTGCCGTCAGCGGATCGGTCGCGATGTCGGCGCACTGGGGATCGAGGCCGCGGATTACACGCTGTCGGTGCATCTGTACGGCAAGAATGCGGTTATGGGCACCCTTGAGCCGGAAGCTGATGGCCCCTTACATGAATTGGGGCTGTTGCTGGATGTGCTTGGCCGGACCGAGGATATCAGCCGCGCCGTGCTGGCAAAGTCCCGCTATGCGTTTCTGCATACGGACTTCCCGGGGCGAATGTGTATTTCCGGAAACCTTGCGATCCCGTTTTCGCCGTCCGACATGCATATCGGCCCGGTCTATGAATTCAACATCTGGCATGTCATGGAATGTGATGATCCGATGGAACCAGTCCGCATGGAATGGCACGACTTCAGGGAGGTACGCTGATGGCGAAACTGATGGAGATTGCCAAGGTCGTACGTGGCAAGAACGCCGGGGCATTGCAACTGACGCTGGACGTCATGTTCGAAGATGATGAAACCTATCGCCGGGTCAGGGATTGCGGCGTCCTGTCGCCTCGCACGATTGCCCCGTTATATGGCGTGAGCGACAACGAAGTTGCGATTATTCCGTTTGATGTGGCACGGGCTATCAAGATCACGGTGCCGCGTCGTATCCGTTCCGGCTCACCCGGGGACACCGATGTTTACGGCGCACAGCAACATGTGCCCCTGATGAAAATCGACATACCCGACTAAAAACAAAATACTGGAAGAACAGAACCATGACTGATTTGCCTTTCCCCTTTCCTAACCAGCAGACTCCCGATGGAGATGATGTTTATTTCGATCATCTGGCCTGGATGGTTGCCGACATGGATGCCGCGTCATCAGTATTTGAAAAGCTGGGCTTCGTACTGACGCCGTATTCGGTGCACGGTCATCGTGATCCCGAAACCGGTGAGCGTATTCCACAGGGGACGGCGAACCGTCTTGCCATGCTTGATACCGGATATATCGAACTGCTGTGCGAAGTAGGTGGCGTCGAGGCACCGGTTGTAGATGATCTTCGTGCGCGCCTGAAGCGCTACACAGGGGTGCATCTGTTGGCCTTCTCACACGCGGATGCGGACAGCGCCTATGGCCGGATTGAAGAGGACGGTTTCAGGTTGCAACCGATGGTCAACCTGCGCCGGGATGTTGAAGCGGCGGACGGTTCGGATGATGAAGTCAAATTCAGTGTGATCCGCGCCAAGTTCGATGAAATCCCTGAAGGTCGTATTCAGGTGCTGACGCATCACACTCCGGACCTGATGTGGCAGGACCGTTATCTGGCCCGGGATAACGGCCTGACGGCCATGGTTGATGGAATTATCTGTGTTTCGGACCCGCGGGATTCAGCGGAACGAATGGCGAAATTTCTCGCCAAATCAGCAAAAGTCATCGATGAAGATGAAGTACATGTCGTCACGGAACGGGGCGGCCTCAGGTTCATTACCCGGAGCCGGGTCGAAGATTATGTGCCGGGGTTTGAGCCGTCGTCGCTTCCCTACACGTTAGGTATCGGCTTTCTATCCGGTGATCTGGATAAGACCCGTGCGTTTTATGCAAATGCCGGTGTTTCTTTGAAAGAAACCGACATGGCACTGGTCATTGCGCCGGAAGATGCACTCGGCACGGCGTTGCTGATCTATAAATAGGCTCCGGTACTCGAGACGCTCGCTTTGCACCCTTCTCAGCATGGGGGAGTTAAGAATAACTGCATCCTGAGGAGGGCAAGCGAGTCTCGAAGGGGCGATCTCAAATCAGGTTTGGAATGACGGTTCGGAAGTTAAGCTGTCACCTTGCCATCCGCCTTGCCGCTTTGCGTAAGTCCTGACCGGCGTTTTCATCAAACAGTTCGGCAAGACGGGCCATCATCGTGCCGCCCAACTCCTCGGCATCGACAATCGTTACGGCGCGGCGGTAGTAGCGTGTGACATCGTGGCCGATCCCGATCGCGGTCAGTTCCACTTCGGATTTGGTCTCGATATAGTGAATGACCTCACGCAGATGACGTTCCAGATAATTGCCCGGATTTGCGGACAACGTTGCGTCGTCGACAGGGGCACCGTCGGAGATCACCATCAGGATACGGCGTTGTTCAGGCCGGCCCAGCAGGCGGTTATGCGCCCACAACAGGGCTTCACCGTCGATATTTTCTTTGAGCAGACCTTCACGCAGCATCAGACCGAGGCTCGGACGCGCCCGGCGCCACGGCATATCCGCAGATTTGTACACGATATGGCGCAGATCGTTGAGGCGGCCTGGGTTTTTAGGCTTACCCTGCTCGACCCACTTTTCACGTGATGTGCCGCCCTTCCACGACCGTGTTGTAAAGCCGAGAATTTCGACTTTGACGCCACAGCGTTCCAGCGTCCGCGCAAGAATATCCGCGCTCATTGCTGCAACGGTAATCGGCCGTCCACGCATGGACCCGGAATTGTCGATCAGGAGCGTGACGACGGTATCGCGGAATTCGGTATCGGATTCGTGCTTGAACGACAGCGGTGCCACCGGATCGATGACGACCCGCGAAAGCCGTCCGGCATCCAGGACGCCCTCTTCCAGATCAAATTCCCAAGACCGGGTCTGCTGAGCCAGAAGCCGGCGCTGCAAACGGTTGGCCAGTTTGCCGACGACACCCGACAGGTGCGAAAGCTGTTGATCGAGCTGATGACGCAAGCGCGTCAGCTCTTCATGATCGCAAAGCTCGTTGGCATCAGTTACTTCGTCGAATTCGGTGGTAAAGGCGCGATACGGCTGATTGTCGCCGGTATCGTTGCGACGCCAGTCGGGATCGTATTCGCTGGGTCCGGCCGGTTCTTCCTCGCCCTCGCCCGGGCTCATATCGTCCTCGGAAAACTCGGGATCGAAGTCCATGCCCTCGGCAGAGTCACTGTCTTCGGTCTCGCCGGCCATGGAGCCATCGGATTCCATATCGGAATCTGAAGATTCGGCGTCCTGATTACCCTGCTCGTTATCGTCGGACTCGCTTTGCTCGTCTTCTTCGGGATTATCTTCGGGCGGATCATCACGCAGAAGATCAAGAGACTTCAGCATCTTGTTGACCGCCTTGGAGAATTCCGCCTGATTCGACGCTGATTTCACCAGCTCGTCGAGATCGCCGGAAATCTTCTTTTGGATGTCGCCACGGTACAGGTTGACGAATTCCTTGGCGGACGCCGGGAGTTCGCGGCCCGAAAGCTGTTCACGTACGAGCAGTCCGACAACTTCCGGCAGCAGCGCGTCATCGCGCTCCTTGATGCCGTTATAGCCTTTGGCACGGCAGCGTTCTTCAAGCAAAGCCTGTAGATTGTCACCGGCGCCGGTCAGCCGTTGCGTACCCAGAGCTTCGCAGCGGACCTGTTCAACGGTCTCGTAGACACGACGGGCATCAGCGCCATCGGGCATATTGGCGCGGTGGGTATCGGCATCGTGGTGACGGAGCCTAAGCGCCAGCGCATCGGACATGCCACGGAATCGTGACATGGCTTCCGGGCTCATATTGGCTTGCGGTGCAGGCAGATGCGCGGCTTCCGTTGTCAGTCCCGGCGTGCTCTGGCCGTACTGGACCTCAAGATCCTTGCCATGCCCCATCGCCCGCAGGGTCGATGCGGTGACACGCTTCCAAAGCTCGGCTGGGTGTTCGTTCCCCAAGGTCCGTCCCTTATTGAAGTACCGCGTTGGCTGCCGATTCCGGCAGTTCCTCACCCATCGCACGTTGGTAGTACTCGGCAACGACCGGGCGTTCCAGTTCGTCGCACTTGTTGAGGAACGTGACCCGGAAGGCGTAGCCGAGATCCTTGAAGATTTCAGCGTTCTGCGCCCAGGTGATAACGGTTCTGGGAGACATGACGGTGGAGATATCGCCGTTCATGAAGCCGGCACGGGTCATATCGGCCAGTTCGACCATGGCATTGATCTGATCTTTGCCTTCCTTGCTGTTGTAGGACGCACACTTGGCGAGTGCGATCTCAACTTCGGAGTCGTGCGGCAGATAGTTCAGCGTGGCGACGATGTTCCAGCGGTCCATCTGACCCTGGTTGATCTGTTGCGTGCCGTGGTAAAGCCCCGTTGTATCGCCAAGACCAATGGTGTTGGTGGTCGAGAACAGGCGGAAGAACTTGTGCGGCCGCATGACGCGGTTCTGATCGAGAAGTGTCAGCTTGCCCTCGACTTCGAGTACGCGCTGGATCACGAACATGACGTCCGGGCGGCCGGCATCGTATTCATCGAAAACCACGGCTGTCGGGTTCTGCAGTGCCCAGGGCAGAATTCCCTCGCGGAACTCGGTAACCTGTTTGCCGTCCTTAAGCACGATGGCGTCTTTGCCGACCAAATCGATACGCGAAATGTGGCTGTCCAGGTTGACCCGGATGCACGGCCAATTCAGGCGTGCGGCAACCTGTTCGATGTGCGTCGATTTACCGGTCCCGTGATAGCCCTGAATCATGACCCGGCGGTTGTAGGCAAAGCCGGCCAGAATGGCCATCGTAGTGTCACGGTCAAAGCGATAAGCCTCATCAATGTCGGGAACATGGGAATCGGCTTCGGAAAACGCCGGCACTTCCATGTCACTGTCGATGCCGAAAACCTGACGGACCGAAAGTTTGATATCCGGCTCCTGCATCAGAAGCGGCTGAGATTGGTGGCTAGAGGTCATACGCGCATTCCCGTTCATCTGTCCGGCCGCCTTTTGCAGTCCGGCGTTAATGTCTCGACGTCATCCATATAGGGATTCTGTTCGTCCGGTGTTAGGGGCAATCCCCCGGTGCGTCAAGGATTTGTGCCATTTACGGGACAAAATGACATGAAAATTGATACCGAAACAATTGACGGAGCATGCACGCCTATCGTCTTCCCAAACTTGATGAGATACCCATGGTTTGAAATTAATATGAGGTAAAATGAAAACCTGTCGATCTTGCAACAGGTTCAGGTCGGCGTTGCGGTATACTTTCAGATCACAAGAAACTGGCGCAATGTCTCGTAAGCTTCACGGATTTCCTTGAATTTCTCTTCTGCTGCCTTGGTGCCGCCGTTGGTGTCAGGATGGTGCTTTTTTACCAGTTCCTTGTAGCGGCTTTTCAGTTCATCGGCGCTGATCGGCAACTGCATCCCGAACGTGGCCAGCGCAGAGCGTGTCGGCGCATCGGCCTGCTGGGTGCCGGAATGGGCGGTCCTTTCGTCAAAAAGGCCAAAGCCATCGATGAAGAATTCCGGATCGATCCCGAACGGCCCGGTACCGGGTTTCGGCCCCCGGCCGGGCTCTTCCCTGTCTCCGATCGGCCAGGTCGGGCGTTGCCAGACGGTATCGCGCCTGAGGTCGGCTTCGACCTCTTCATCGCTCATGCCTTCGAAGTAATTCCAGCGGCTGTTGTACTGGCGGATATGGTCGAGACAGAACCAGCGGTATTCACGCAGCATTTCACGTGAACGGGGCGCTTTGTGATCCGCCTTCATATGGCAATCGGGCCAGTCGCACAGACGAATGTCCTCGGCGACATCGTCACGCATGATCAGAGACGGGTGCGGTTGTTTGCGTCTGGCCATGATCGATAATGTGCGTGTTTCCGGTGAAGATACAAGCTTGACAGCAACGATTTTGATACCGTGACACGCGGCATTGCGGCGTTTAGGATTTCAACTGCAATAACGTCTGAAAAATGGCGAAAAAACGATAACGGCAGGGACTTCGGGGACAGATGGCGGATAATTCGACGAACGGCAATGATCCATCATCGGTTATGAACGAGGACCGCTACGATGCGCTGTTTGGCCGCATACCGTTAAGCCATGAAGCACCGCCTCCCGGAGATAGTAAAGAGCCGGAAAAGGGGTTCTGGCTAAAACTCGCCGAAAACGAAGGTTATGAGCGGCTGAATCTGGCAGCAACATACCTGGCGGTGTTCTTTGCGCCCGTGGCGGCGTTTCTGGAAATGCTCAGCGGCGGTAACGAACTGATCTGGTCGGGTGAAGCCGCGCGCTGGGTCGAAGCCCTCATGGGTATTTTCTTCGTGTTCGATATCTGTGTCGGCGCCCTCGCCTACGGGATGAGCTATTTCAAAACACCGGCGGCGTGGATCAACATTCTGGCGGTCGGTGCGACCGGCGCTTCGTTCATGGCCGGTGATCTGAGCATCGCCAACCCGCGGGTATTGCGGATACTCAGAACTGTACGCGCTGTTGCCAAGGTCGGGCTGGTTCAGAAGGTCGGTGCCCGTGAGACCGTACTGGGTGCGGAAATGCTAGGCTCCATGGGGCGCGATGATGCCTGGTATGCGGTTGGTATTCTGTTGCTGATCAGCATGCTCGGTGATTTTTCCATCGGCTCGTATCTGCATATCAGCGACCCTGTTCTCGAAATCATCATCTATGCGGCGATGATCTATGCAGTGCGCTGGAAGGCGGAGCGCAATGTCGCGCGTGTCGGCAAGGTCTTTATGGACCGCCTGCATGAGGCCAATCAGGTCATTCTCGGCAAGATGCGTGAAATCCCGGGGCTTGAGGACGCCGACGCGATCATTCAGCGCCGTGCCGAGGAAGCCGAAAGCGAAGGCCGTCATCTCAATGAAATCGACACACTGATTGAAGCCATCAGCATGATTATTTCCAATCTGCGCCGCTTCATAAGCCGCCGGGCCTTTCTTGAAGCCAAGGGTGAGCGTGTGATCCCCACCCGCTCACCGGTGGCGCTGATGTTCACCGATGTGGCCGGTTTCCAGGACATGACGCATGAGCTTGAAAAAGACATCCTGCCGGTGCTTAAAACCTATCTTGGTGAGATGAACCGCGGTGTCAGCCGCCATGGCGGTGATATCGACAAGTTTCTGGGTGAAGGAATTTTTGCCTATTTCCACAATAACCAAGAACCGCGCACCAGTGCCAACGCCGCCTTCGATGCCGCCGTCGAGATGCACAAGCTTTCGGAAGCGCTGGAAGTTGCTGGTGGCGTTTGGGAGGAATTCTTCAAAGGCAAGCCGGGCTGGGAAGACAAACGCCGCTTCAACACACGTTTCGGGCTGCACTGGGGGCTTGTCGTGGCCGGCCCCGTCGGAGACGATGACCGGGCCGATTCAACGCTTATCGGCGACAACGTGAATCTGGCTTCGCGACTGGAGGCGCTGAATCAGGTTTATGGCACGCAGATTCTCGTCAGCAGTGATTTCTACGAATGCCTCAGCGCCGACCGGCGCATATTGTGCCGTCGAATTGACCGCATCATGGTTCCGGAGCACCCGGAAGCCATCGACATCTACACTGTCGATATCCAGCCCCTGCCGGTGCCGTTCCTGATGGCTTTCGACAAGGGGGTGGTGGCGTATCTTGAGGGCCATTGGGGCAAGGCAAGAATGGCGCTGCTGCAGGCACGCGGCATTCTGGCTAACAATGATGAGGACCGGGATCCGGCCTCTGAAACGCTGATCAAACGGATCGAGGACATCAATTCATTCTGGCAGAAAGCCGTCTCGCATCTGCGCGAGCGTGTCCCGGAAGACGTGACAGAGGAAACCGCCAATTCCCTGGCTTCCCGGCTATCCGGAGAGATCTGGCTGCCGCCACATGAATGGCGCGGGGCCTGGCGTATCATGGATTGAGGCAAGAAGGCCTGATTTTAGCCTTCGAGGCGGACCAAAACCTGCAAGGAACGCTTGACGACATGGGGGGAAGACCCTAAAAGACCGTCCAACGGATCGTGCCGGTACAGGGTGACTGGTGTCGGTCCCGCTTTTTTTACGGATGTTTATGTGGCGCACTGCGCCCGAGATTAAGGACCGAGACAATGTCCAAGACCTGTGAACTGACCGGGCGCACTGTCCAAACCGGCAATAACGTGAGCCACGCGATGAACAAGACGCGCCGCCGCTTCCTGCCGAACCTGCAGACCACCTCGCTGTGGTCAGAAGCGCTGGGCCAGAGCGTACGTTTCCGCGTTTCCGCTTACGGTATCCGCACGGTGGAACACGGTGGTGGTCTCGACGTCTACCTGATGAAAACCGCTGACGGCAAACTGAGCACCAACGCCGTTCGCGTGAAGCGCCGCATCAAGCAGGCCCTGGCGAAAGCCGCCGCCTGATCCCGGCCAAAAGAACCTGATGGAAGAGGCCCGCTTCGGCGGGCCTTTTTCGTTGCAGGTGCGGATTATGCTTCAACCTTGGCCTTATTAATTTCCGCCATGTGGTATCGCGCCGTGTGGTCTTCAGGAAAGTCATCAAGATACGCCTTAAGACGTTTGACGGCTTCTTTCCAGTTCCGCTCTTGGATGCGGTCATAAACCTCCTGCCAACGGGCACAGCGGCGTTTGTCCTCATCGGTCGCCGTAATCGTCCCCAAATCTTCCAGCGTCCCGATAAGTTCATATACTTCGATGGAATTCGTGTTTCCCTTGGGAACCACAATGTCGACGGGACGCATCAGAAATTTATCCCGTACACGCGCGTATACCGTTTCACTGACAAGAACATGGGTATTGTATGCCTTGTTCAATCCTTCCATGCGGGCGGCGATATTGACGGTCGCGCCGATCGTTGTGTGCTCCATACGTTCCGACGAACCGATATTGCCGACAATGGCCTCGCCCATGTGCAAACCGATACGCGTATGCATTTCGGGCCAGCCGTAGCTGCGCCACATCGCATTCAGTTTGTTGTTTTCTTCATGGCACCTCAGTGCCGCTATGCACCCCAGATAAGTGTGGTCTTTCTGATCATCAAATGCATTCCAAACACCCATGACGGAGTCGCCGATGAATTTGTCGACGATCCCGTTTGCAAACCGAATTTCGTGCGATAGACAATCCAGATACGAAGACAGTTTTCGCATCAGGTCCCTGGGCGACATCAATTCGGATAACCCGGAGAAATTGACGACATCGGTAAACATGACCGTGACTTCCCGGTTATCCCCGCCCAAAGTCGGTTCCGAACCGTCCTGTACAAGTTTCTTGACGATGACCGCAGGGATGTATCGTGCGAAACATCGCAGGGATTTTTTCATCGCGCCGATCGAGTAACCGAGTTCGTGAAGTTCCGAAAATGGCGAGGTGACGTTATATGTATCGTCGAGATCGAACTGCTGTATACGCTGGGTGTCCTTTGCCAGTTGAGAGATCGGCACCGTCAGGGCCCTTGCGATGTAAGACGTGATGAAGATGCTTGTCGCAAGGAAGACAATCGACACAAACAGACTGTTTTCGAGCAACTGCTCTACATCCTTGAGCAGCACATGCTTCGGTACCGCAATTCCGAGAAACGTGGGAACGGCAAAATCCGGTGACAAAGGCATGATCTGAGCGACATATTCTAGTCGCCCAATGCTGAATTCGTCCCAGTTTTCTCTCGTTTCAGGTTCCGCAGGCAGATCATTTGCGAATGCGGATGCTTGAGCGCCGCTGTTATGGGTTCTGCTTTCCGGCGCGTGCAGGAGCGCGTAAAGCGCTTTTGCTACCGGGTTAATCAATTCAGAGACGTTTGCAGCAGCGTCATGCTGACCCGGAGAGTCCTCAGATAGTCTGTTCTTTGCAAGCAAGGCCCCATCTTCGGTAAAAATTAGCGCCGTGGTGCGGTTCAGGATGCTCAGCTCATCCAGTGCACCAGACAGGCTTTCCAGAGTAAGATCGACACCAAAGACCCCGCCGCGCCATCCGGCAATCCGTCTTGAAGCGGTAATGCCCACGGATTTGACAGAAAGATAGGGATACGGATCGGAGATAACGGTGCTATCGCTCCGCATCGCTGCTTTGTACCAGGGGCGTGAGTTCGGATCGTAAAGGTTATCGCGATTAACCATTTTCCCCATTAACCGCGCCTCGTCATCAAAGTACGACCACATCTCTAGACGCCGGGTGTCGTTCTTTCCATGCAAATGGCGGATTGCGAACCTGGCCCCGGCCGGAGGCGACGGCAGCCTGCGTTCAAACATCCGTCCGCGTGGAACGGAAAAAATCTGAATGAAATCATCGTCACCGGCGGCAAAATAGACGGATGATATTTGCGGGTTGGTGCGCATGATCTGCGCCACTTTGATACGCGATTCAATGGGAAACGGCTCACCCAGTGCAGACCAAGCAAATTCCTGCGCCCGTTCGGTTAACAGATAGACAGGTTGAAACAGGTTATCGATTTCTCCGCGAATCTTGTTTGCGGTACTGGTAAAGGATTGCGATTTGAAGCTGTAGGCAATCTTACTATTATGAATATAATTGTATGTAATAATGCCGCCAATAAACAAAACATTCAGCAGCAGGAACATAAGTATAAGGGCATATGATAAAGGAACACGTTGATGCATTTTACCTTTCCATCATCTTAACCGGTTCCTTTTAGACTTTATTATTATTTTTTTTAATGTATATTTTTTGTGAACTTAATAATTGAATTATTATTTACTTGTCGGGTCTTTAGATAAATAAATTGAACTTAAAAAAATTAAATTTCGTTCGTCATTATTCTCATTTTTGCAGCAGCTGGTAAGCTGCATGAAATGGCACGAAAACGATAAACGATGCGCCCTATCTTAATATGTGTAAAAAAATAATTATGCACCTAAAATTAGGTATTCCGATCAACTTTGTTTTTTCTTAGTGATTGTTTTTAAACAATATAATTCTTTCGGCTTATGTTTGCCGTATTGCCCTGGGCTTTGTTTTGGTAAAGCCGCCGCTGATTTTTCCAGACGAAACCGATGGAAGAGGCCCGCTTCGGCGGGCCTTAATCGTTCTAATCTCACCACTTGCGTGTATCCCGGACGTGTCGGCGGCGTGATCCGGGATCAATGAAGCGGCTTAGGTCATTTCTTTGGAATTGTTCCCGGCTCTCCGAGCTTCAGCGCCCCTCGGCCCTAGAAATATGGCGATTGAGATTTAATGGTCACCATGACTGCGCCCGTTCCGCCGCCGCACCTGCTGCAACAGGTGGAATGGAAACTCGGCGGCGACCCGTAGCCCGGCAATTGACGAGATATTGCGGATCGTGCGACGCGCATCGGTGAATACCTCGGCGATCACCGTACGTTTGTCGATGGTCCCCTCCTCTCTGACCATGGCCAGTCGATGCAGTGAATACAGACCGATCACTGCAGCCATGACGAAATAGAAATCCCAGTGTTCGAGGCTGATGGTTTCAAAGGTTACGCCCTTGTCGCCTGTATCCCAGCGGAACAGGATGGAAAATTTCTGATGCGCGAAGAAATCAGCGCACAGCCCGCCGATGACTGGTGCCATTCCGGCAGAAATCGAGCTGACGAGGCTGTTTGTGGCCAGGTAGGCGGTTGAATTACCGTGCGGGGCAAGTTTCATGGCAATATTGGTGGTTGCGATGCTGACGCCGGCCGTCGCCACGCCGGTCAGAACGTGGACGCTGACCAGGATCGCCAGAACGGCCCAACGCGCATCCGTCGCCGTTGTAAAAATCCATGCAAACGTGCAGGCGATGAATAGCGGCGCCGCCACGGTCAGCACAGCCTTGTTGGACATGCGGTCGGCAATCCGTCCGAAAGACCTGAGCACGACAATATTGGCGAGTTGGGAACACATGGCGAGCACGGTGACGGGAAAAAGGTCCAGGCCAAGTCGCGTCAGCATGTGCACGGTGAAGAACGGGGCTGCCAGGTTGGCAGCAAAATTCCAGGCAGCGAGAAAAAACATCAATTTACGGAAGTTGTCGTCGCGAAACGGCTCCGAAAGGCGGCGTCCGAGATCGAGAGAACCGTCATCCGCCGGCATGCGTGGTTCAGCCATCCGCGTCATGCAGTAAATACCGATGAAACCGGAAATCATGGCAGTCCCGAAGATCGCGGCATAGGCGTAGCCGATGTCGAGACCGCTCCAGTTCTGCCAGCTATCGATAAAACCCGACGCCGCGATACTGGCCAGCATGCCGATCGCCGTCATGTACATCAAACGGCGTCCCATGAGTATACCCCGCTCCTTATCGTCGATCATGTCTCGCAGCCAGGCATTCCAGCTGCAGCCGACGATGGATCCCATGCCGTATCGAAACGCAATGGCGACAAACAGGATCGGCAGGGAAAATACGGGGTCGTCAATCAAGGCGGCGGCCGGCAGCCCGATCAGGGCAAAACGGCCGACCAGACCGGCGATGACACAGATCAGCCTGCGATTGCGTATTCTTTCAACGAGGATGATGCCGAGCAGCTGTCCCAGACTGGCGAGATACGGCACGGCCGCGATCAGTCCGATAAAGGCGTTGGATGCACCCAGATGCAGGGCGAATGCCGTCATGAAGGTGCCGATGGCAAGTGTCTCCATGACCTGCGCAGCAATCCCGTTGCCGAGCAGCCAGCGCTTGGTGTCTTCATACGTTGCCGGATCGATGTTGTCGCTCGGCTGCAGTTTCCGTATCTGGTTGAAATTAATAAACAATTTCTGGACCGCTGAATGATGCGATGATCATGGATACGGGCACTTTAGCGCGCCGCCCCGGGTCATGGAAAGCCAGTCACGAATAGCCCTGTCATTCCCGCTTGCGCGGGAATGACACTGGAGAGGACAGATATCAGGCTTTAAGTCTTAGAGAAGCGCATTGGCGCCCGGATAGACGGCCACCGGGCCCAGTTCTTCCTCGATCCGGATCAGTTGGTTATATTTAGCCAGCCTGTCCGAGCGGCTGAGCGAGCCGGTCTTGATCTGCCCGGCGTTGGTGGCGACCGCGATATCGGCGATGGTCGCGTCTTCTGTTTCGCCCGAGCGGTGCGAGATGACGGTCGTATAACCGGCGCGGTGTGCCATGTTCACGGCTTCCAGTGTTTCCGTCAGGGTGCCGATCTGGTTGACCTTAATCAGAATTGAGTTGGCGACCCCCTGCTCGATGCCGTCGGCCAGACGCAGCGGGTTGGTGACGAAAAGATCGTCGCCGACCAGTTGCACCTTGTCACCGATTTCTTCCGTCAGCAGCTTCCAGCCCTTCCAGTCGTCTTCGGCCATCGGGTCTTCGAGCGAGGCAATCGGGTATTTGGACACCAGATCGGCCCAGTATTTGACCATGCCGGCGGCATCGAGCGTCTTGCCCTCGCCTTCGAGCACGTACTTGCCTTTTTTGTAAAATTCGGTGGAGGCGGCATCGATGGCCAGCACCACGTCGTCGCCGACTTTGTACTTCGCGCCCTTGATCGCCTTCATGATGAAATCGAGCGCCTCGGTGGTTGAATTCAGGGACGGCGCAAAACCGCCTTCGTCACCGACATTGGTGTTGTGACCGGCGTCTGACAGGTCTTTCTTCAGGCGCTGGAAAATTTCCGACCCCATGCGGATGGCGTCGGCGACGGTGTCCGCGCCGACCGGCATGATCATGAATTCCTGGATATCGATCGGGTTATCGGCGTGTGCGCCGCCATTGACGATGTTCATCATCGGCACCGGCAGGACGTGCGCGTAAACCCCGCCAATCGAGCGGTAAAGCGGCAGGCCACATTCCTCGGCGGCGGCCTTGGCGCAGGCCATGGACACGCCGAGGATGGCATTGGCGCCGAGCTTGCTCTTGTTCGCGGTGCCGTCCAGTTCGATCATGACGTTGTCGATGAAGACCTGCTCCTCGACATCGACGCCGACAAGTGCCTCGAATATCTCGTTGTTGACTGCCGCGACGGCTTTCAGCACGCCTTTGCCGCCATAGCGCTTCTTGTCGCCATCGCGCAGTTCAACCGCTTCATGTTTGCCGGTCGAGGCACCCGAAGGCACAGCGGCCCGGCCCATGATGCCGGTTTCCAGCAGGACGTCGACCTCGACGGTCGGGTTGCCCCGGGAATCAAGAATTTCACGGCCGGTGATGTCGATGATAGCGGTCATGGTGTTTTCCTTCGTGAGTATCAGTCGTTATTGGCAAGGGTTTCCGGTGCGGGGCTGGATTTGGCCAGCGCATCGAATGCCATCAAATCCTTGAGAACGCCTTCCAGGCGATTGATTGGAATCATGTTTGGCCCATCAGAGGGCGCATTATCCGGGTCCTGGTGCGTTTCCATAAAGACCGCCGCAATACCGAGTGAAACAGCCGCCCGCGCCAGCACCGGGGCGAATTCCCGCTGCCCGCCGCTGCTTGAACCCTGCCCGCCCGGCTGCTGCACGGAATGTGTGGCATCAAAGACGACGGGGCACCCGGTATCATTTTTCATGGTCGGCAGGCCGCGGAAGTCGGTCACAAGCGTGTTGTAGCCGAAGCTGGCACCTCGCTCGGTGACGGTGACCTTGTCGTTGCCCGTGCTTTTGATTTTGTCGACCACGTTCTTCATGTCCCAGGGGGCCAAAAATTGACCCTTTTTGACGTTGATCGCCTTGCCGGTGTTGCCGGCGGCAAGCAGAAGATCGGTCTGGCGGCACAGGAACGCCGGGATTTGCAGGATGTCGACCGCTTCAGCGACAACGGCACAGTGTTGAGCTTCATGAACATCGGTCAGCACCGGCAGCCCGGTCGTCTCGCGGATTTCCCGAAAGATCGGCAGTGCATCTTCCAACCCAATGCCACGTTGGCCCTTGAGGCTGGTGCGATTGGCCTTGTCGTACGACGTCTTGTAAATAATGCCGATGCCGAGCTTTTCACCCAGTTCCTTGAGCGTATTTGAGATTTCCAGCGCGTGTTCGCGCGTTTCCAGCTGACACGGCCCGGCGATGATGCCGAGCGGTTTCTGGTTGGACAGGCTTACAGGCCCGACGTTGACGGTGTGTTGTTCGGTCATGCGCACACTGATACTTCGTTCCGGCGTCCGATAAAAGGTTTTTGCAGAACTGAAATAAATACGTCACCCAGGCCTAGCCCGGGTCCAACTGGCTTTCTGGATTCCGGTTTTCGCCGGTATGACTAAATCAAGAAATCACACCAGCCGCGACTGGTTCACCGCGGCGCGGATGAAAGAGGTGAACAGCGGGTGTGCGTCGAACGGCTTTGATTTCAGTTCCGGATGAAACTGCACGCCGACGAACCAGGGATGGTCCGGATATTCGACGATTTCCGGCAGGATGCCGTCCGGCGACATACCGGAAAACTTCATCCCCGCCGCTTCCAGGCGTTCGCGGTAGTCGGTATTGACCTCGTAGCGATGGCGGTGACGTTCGGAAATCGTGCCCTGGCCATAGATCGAGCGGACACGGCTCTCCTCGGCCAGATCGCAGGCATAGGCACCGAGCCGCATGGTGCCGCCCAGATCGCCGTCGCTCTGACGTGTTTCCAGCGCATTTCCCTTTAGCCATTCGGTCATCAGACCGACGACAGGCTCGTCCGTTTCACCGAATTCGGTGGAACTGGCGTTGGAAATACCGGCCAGATTGCGGGCGGCTTCGATCACCGCCATCTGCATCCCGAAACAGATTCCGAAATACGGAATCCCCCGCTCACGTGCGAACTTGGCGGCCAGAATTTTGCCTTCCGCACCGCGCTCGCCAAACCCGCCGGGGACCAGAATGCCGTGCGTGTCTTCAAGATATTCGAGAGGCGTATCGCCTTCGAAAATCTGGCTGTCGATCCAATTAAAGTTGACCTTAACATTGTTGGCGATGCCGCCGTGATCGAGTGCCTCCGACAAAGATTTGTAGGCATCCAGCAGACCGGTGTACTTGCCGACGACGGCGATTGAAACTTCGCCTTCCGGCTTGGTCTTGCGAACGTGAATATCTTTCCACGTGGTCAGGTCGGGTTGCGGTGCCTTGATCCCGAAATGCCGGCAGACAACGTCGTCCATGCCTTCTTCGTGATAGCGGATCGGCACTTCGTAGATGCTCTTGGCGTCGAGGCCCTGAATAACCGCATCCTCGCGGACATTGCAGAACAGCGCGATCTTGCGCCGTTCGCCGTCCGGCAGCGGATGTTCGGACCGGCACAGCAGCATATCCGGCTGAATACCCAGTGACAGCAGTTCCTTGACCGAATGCTGGGTTGGCTTGGTCTTCAACTCGCCCGCCGCCGCGATATAAGGGATCAGCGTCAGATGCAGATACATCGCCCGTTCGCGCCCCAGATCGTTGCCGAGCTGACGGATCGCTTCGAGGAACGGTAGACCTTCGATATCGCCGACCGTGCCGCCGATCTCGCAAAGGATGAAATCTTCGTCTTCAAGGTCAGAAATCACGAAGTTCTTGATGGCATCGGTGACGTGCGGAATGACCTGGATCGTCGCGCCCAGGTAATCCCCCCGGCGTTCCTTGGCGATGACGTCGGAATAGATACGCCCGGTTGTCACGTTGTCGGACTTTTTCGCACCGACACCGGTGAATCGTTCGTAGTGGCCGAGGTCGAGGTCGGTTTCCGCCCCGTCGTCGGTGACGTACACCTCGCCATGCTGATACGGGCTCATGGTGCCCGGATCTACGTTGAGATAAGGATCCAGTTTGCGGAGCCTGACTTTGAACCCGCGCGCTTGAAGAAGCGCGCCGAGAGCTGCGGAGGCTAGACCTTTGCCAAGTGATGAGACCACGCCGCCTGTGATAAAAATGAATCGCGTCATGGGCGGACACCATACATCAACAGAGCGGTCTGCCAACCGTGCAGATTACGCACATGCGGAGGCACCTCCGGCCAGAGCGGGCCAGAGGGTCTGAGGCTTTGATTTTTCATCAGTTTTGCGGTGTCGGGGTGGTCGGCTGCGGCACCGTCGGGGTGCTCGACGGGGCGCTCGGTGTCGATGACGGCGCCGGGGTCTGATCCAAAATCGATCCCGATTCGCGGCCCTGGCTCGCCATGATTGCGAGAACGATGCTGGTGATGATGAAACAGGTCGCGAGGATGGCGGTCGTGCGCGTCAATACATCGGCTGCCGCACGGCCGGACATGAAACCGCCGCCGCCGCCCCCGCCGCTGCCGCCCATGCCGAGTGCACCGCCTTCGGAGCGTTGCATGAGGATTACCGCCACCAGGGCGATGGCAAGAATCAAATGAATGACGAGGACAACCGTTTCCATAGTGCGTTCGTCTCCTGGACCTTTGAACGGGGCGTGTTCTAACGGCTTAAGCGGGTTTTGGCCAGCCCGGATTTCATATGGGTTCATTCCAGCCTGTAAGCAACATTATCAGGTGATATGGGTCCCTGCTCTCACGTAGTGCCTCTTTTCTGAGCAAGCACCTTGCCTGGAACTCTCGGGCGACGTGAGCGGTGTCAGAGCACCGCGTCGGCAATGGCTGTAAAGTCTTCGGCTTTGAGGCTGGCGCCACCGATCAGGCCGCCGTCAACATCTGCGAGTGCCAGCAGTTCAGCCGCGTTGGACGGCTTCATGGAGCCGCCATACAGTAAACGCACGCCATTCGCCGTGGCATCGCCGAAACGTGACGCCAGCGCGGCACGGATGGCGGCGTGGACTTCCTGCACTTCGTCCGAAGTCGGTGTCCTGCCGGTGCCGATCGCCCAGACAGGTTCATACGCGACAACCAGATTTTCCGCCGTGCAGTCATCCGGCAATGACCCGGCCAGTTGCGATCCAACGATATCCAGGGTTTTGCCGGCATCGCGCTCGGCTTCTGTTTCTCCGACACAGATAATGGCCGTCAGACCGGCGCGGTGGGCGGCACTCGCCTGGGCACAGACAACGGCATCGGTTTCACCGTGATCGGCCCGGCGTTCGGAATGGCCGACGATGACGTAGTTGCAGCCCAGATCGGCAAGCATTTCCGCCGCCACATCCCCGGTGTGTGCGCCGGAAGCGTTGGGATGGCAAGTCTGCGCACCCAGCATGATATCGCTCTCCGAAATCATGGCGCCGACGGGGCCCAGATACGGAAACGGCGGGCAGATTAGCATTTCGACATCACCACCACCCTGCCAGGCAACCAGGCCGTCGGTCAACGTTTCCGCCATTTCACCACTGGCATTCATTTTCCAGTTTCCGGCAATCAATGTGGTGCGAGCAGCCATATTCGTATGTCCCCTGAATTGATGAAAAGCGATAGCTAATTACCACGGTGATCCAATGGCTTCAATTCGCCAACGCGCTATTGCCGCCCCCTTCCCCGTTCCCTAATATGCCGCCGCCATCGGGATGCGCCAAAACAAGGTGTTTGGTCGGCAATGGGGTGGCGGTCCGGCTATTTGCCAACCACTTAGATGTAAACGCAGACACAACGAAGATACTGGGAATTTTAGGCATGCTCCAAGCGATCCGCAGCAAAACGGCATCTATCGTCGTCAAGGCCCTGGCCGGGCTTCTGATCATCAGCTTTGCCGCATGGGGCATTGAGGATATCCTCATTACCAGGGCGTCGGAGCTTTCTGTAGCCAGTGTCGGCGATCATGATATAGACCCCGTTGAATTCGATTACGAACTGAGCCGGGAAACGCAGCGCCTGCGCCAAAGCTTCGGCAGCGCTCTGTCGGAGGAACAGCTGGTCGGGCTTGGTATCGGCAATGCCGTCCTGCAACGGATGATTAATGATGCTACGCTTGCCGAAAAGGCGGCGAGCCTCGGCTTGCTGGTATCCGACGATCAGGTCACGCGCGCCATTCAGAGTGATGAGGCATTCCAGGGGTTCGACGGCAAGTTCAGCCGTACCCGGTTCAATGAAGTGATGCGTGCCAACGGATTTCCGGAACAGGTCTATATCGAACGTGTGAGAGCGGATATCGCCTTGCGCCAGCTTGTCGGCGCCGTCGATCATTCCCCTGCCGCACCCAGGAAATTGACCGAGATGCTGCATTCGTTCCGCTTCGAAAAGCGGACTGCCGAGACACTGTTGATCTCGGCCGGCGATCAGGCCGATCCCGGTACGCCGACGGATGAGCAGATCAAAGCGGTCTATGACGATCAGTCGCAGCGTTTCACGGCACCGGAATACCGCAAGATCACATATGTCCATCTTGATCCGAAACTATTGATGGATGATGTCGCAGCAACACCTGAAGAATTGCAGGCTGCTTATGACGCCAATGCGCAATCGTTCATCAAGCCGGAACAGCGGACCATTCAGCAGATCGTTTTGACGGATGAAGCCAAAGCTACGGAAGCCGCGCAAATGCTGCTTCAGGGCCAGGACTTCATGAAGGTGGCGACAGATTTTGCGGAAATGGAACCGGCGGCCGTCAACTTGGGGTCGGTGACCCGTGAAGGTTTGCTGCCCGATCTGGCAGCGGCAGCTTTTGAAGTGGATAGCGGCTCCATTGCCGGTCCGATCAAGTCCCCGCTTGGGTGGCATATCCTTAAAGTCACGGAAATCGACAAGGGCTTTACCAAGTCCCTCGACGAAGTTCGCGACCAATTAACCGAAATCGTTAAACGCGAGCACGCGATCGATGGTCTTTATGACCTGTCGACCCGCTTCGAGGATCAGATCGGCGGCGGTGCCACGCTCGAGGAAGCCGGCGCCAGCGTCGGCTCACCCGCGGTCACTATCGAGGCCGTGGATCGTGATGGAAAAGCACCAGGCGGTGCAGCCGCTGCCGGACTGCCCGATCTTGCCAGCCTCCTGCCGGTGGCCTTCGCCGCTGAGCAGGGGATCGAGAGCGAACTGACGGAAGCCGGCGACAAAGGCTTTTTCATGGTTCGTGTCGATAATGTCATTGCCCCTGCCCTGAAGCCGTTGGCGGATGTGCGTGACGAGGTGATAGCCGCTTGGAAAGAACAGCAGCGGGTCAAGAGCGCCGAAGCGCAGGCCAGGGAACTGGCGCAACTGGTTGATGGCGGAACGGATTTCAAAACACTGGCAGGTATCGTGCCGGCGTCAATTGAAACCCTTGGGCCGCTTACCAGGGCAGACCGGGACAAGGCATCAAGTTCCGTGATCGCCAAGGTTTTCGAACTGCAGCCGAACAAGGCCGGTATTGCCCGCATCGGCGATGATTATGCGGTTGTTCATCTGCTCGATATCATTGCACCGTCGGCTGCTGGAGACACCATGAGCGTCACCGAAATGGACGGATTGCTGGATCAGGATGTCGGACGTGATCTCTCTGCCCAGATGATCGAGGCAATGCGGAGCGAGCTTGGTGTCGAGATCAATCAGCGTGTTTACAATGCAGTAATCAAACCGGGTCGATTTGATCCGAACCAGCCGCTCTGACCGGGACGGCACGATGAAAATTCTGCCCGATTACGATGGCTTCCGCCGGGTTTACGAGAGCGGCGAGACGCAGGTTCTGTGGTCTGAGGTCGTGGCCGATCTGGAGACACCAGTATCGGCGATGCTCAAACTGGCGGCTGAACGGCCCAATAGCTTCCTTCTGGAATCCGTTGAAGGCGGCGCCATGCGAGGCCGCTACTCGATCATCGGGTTTGATCCGGATCTGATCTGGCGCTGTTTTCCGGACGGTACCGAGATCAACCGAAACGCCCTGAGCAACCCCGAGAGCTTTTCACCCTGCCCGGTTGCTGAAAAGGACGGTGCACTGGCATCGCTTCGCTCGCTCGTCAATGAGTGCCGGTTTGACGTCCCTCATCATCTGCCGCCGATGGCATCTGGGCTGGTCGGGTATATGTCCTATGACATGGTGCGTTTGGCCGAGCACCTGCCGGATGACAACCCGGATACACTCGGCGTTCCCGACAGCATCTTTCTTCGGCCGACGATCATGGCGATCTTCGATTCATTGAAGGATTCCGTCTTTATCATTACGCCTGTCTGGCCGGCGGATGGTGTCGACGCCGCGACGGCCTATGCCACAGGCGAAGCCCGTATTGCTTCGACAGTGGAAAATCTGGCCCGCGATATTTCCCTGCCGCGTGCCACTAATGAAGCAGAAGTCGTGCCGTTGGAGCCGACGTCGAACATGACGCGTGAAGCTTTTCATGGCGCCGTGCGGAAATGTGTCGAGTACATCAACGCGGGAGATGCCTTTCAGGTGGTGCCGTCACAGCGCTTCAGCGTGCCGTTCAAGCTGCCACCGTTTGCTTTTTATCGCTCATTACGGCGTCTGAACCCCTCGCCGTATCTGTATTTCCTGAATTTCGGTGATTTTCAGGTGGTCGGGTCCAGCCCTGAAATTCTGGTACGTGTGCGTGACGGCAGGATCACCCTGCGTCCCCTTGCCGGAACACGTAAACGTGGTGCGACAGCGGAAGAAGACAAAGCGCTGGCCGAAGATTTGCTCAGCGATCCGAAGGAACTCGCCGAACATCTGATGCTTCTTGATCTCGGACGGAACGATGTCGGGCGTGTCGCCAAGATCGGCACGGTTGCGCCGACGGAAAAATTTACCATCGAGTACTATTCGCACGTGATGCATATCTCGTCGAACGTCGAGGGCGATCTGGCCGACGGCAAAGATGCCCTGGATGCCCTGTTTGCAGGGTTTCCGGCCGGGACCGTCTCTGGTGCACCGAAAATCCGGGCGATGGAAATCATTGATGAGGTCGAGCCCGCCCGCCGGGGTGTCTATGCAGGATGCATCGGGTATTTCGGTGCGAATGGGGACATGGATACAGCCATTGCGCTCAGAACCGGCGTTATCAAGGACGGAACGCTGTATATTCAGGCAGGTGGCGGCGTTGTTGCCGACAGTGATCCCGAACTCGAGTTTCAGGAATCCGTCAACAAAGCCCGTGCCCTTGTGCGTGCTGCCGAGGATTCAGTGAAGTTCTCTGGCTGATACTTATTTAGAGGCAATTCTGACCACTGCCGACACCGGGACTAGCTGAAATCCCCTGTCATTCAGGCTCGGCAACCATTCCTTCAGCGCGGCGATGGTGTTGTCGCGCGGATGCCCAATGGCAATCGCGAGGCCTGTCTTGCGGGCAATCTGCTCGGTATGGCGCAGTTGCTGGCGTATTGCGTCCAGGTCATCTTCATGATCCAGAAAAACATTGCGGACGGCAAACGGAATACCGCCGTCGCGGGCCTCATCATGCGCCACGGATCGGCCTGACGTTACCGAGTCGAGAAACAGATAACCCCTCGCTTTTAACGTCGCGATGACGACTCTCATACTTTCCGTATCGGCGGTGAAGCGGCTGCCCATGTGATTATTGATGCCCACGTAGCCGCTCATCTGATCGAGATTCCAGTCGATGTTCTTTTGGAGCTCGTCCTTGGGCATGCCGCTGAGCAACACATTGGGGCCTGGATTGATGGACGAAGAACTGGGTTCCATCGGCACGTGGAGCATAATTTCATGGCCGGATTTGCGTGCCTTTTCAGCCTGTTTCGGCAAATCCTCCGCATACGCCATATATGACAGGGTTAACGGACCCGGCAGCGCAACGGTGCGCCGTGCACGGCGCTTATCGAGGCCCAGGTCGTCTATCACGATCACGATCCGGGGCTTGCCGCTTTGCGGAACCGGCAGGGCGTACCGCTGCCAGGCCGGCAGCTGATCACCCTGGCTCTTCTGTAATTCGGCAATATTTTTCGGCATAGCCGGGATCTGCCATGGATTGGTCAATCTGGCAGTTTCAACCGGTTTGCTTATCTTGTCATCGGTACTGTCCGAGGGTGTCTCGGAGGGTGTAGCGACATCCTTTATGGCATCTTCGGGATCAGCTGTTTGCTGTGGTTTTTCTGCTGGTTCCGTGATGCTTTCCGGCGTGTCAGGAGCGTCAATTTTCTTTGAGGACAATGCTTCCTGAGTATGAGATCCATTGCCCAGATCGATTTCCGCTTCGGGCTCGGGCAAGGCTATACGTTTCAGGACGCCGCCGCTTTCAATAATGATATCTCGCGGCAGGGATTCCTCGTATACTCCGTTGAGTGCGTCGGGGGGACGCTGTGTACTGGAGGCTTTTTTCGGGGCTTCAGACTTTTTTGGGGCGGGTGCAACTTCCTTACCGAGGTAGTACCCGCCGAATATACCACCCAGCGCCATAACAATCAGGATCGCCATACGAATCGGTGTCAGACCGATCGTTTTGGCAATCGCACTTTGCGGACGCGGCCAGCCAGAGAGCTTCCCGTGTCTGGATAACGGTTTTTTTATGGGTTCAGCGGCCACGCGTGGTTTCCGTTGCATTGGGGAAAGTAACGCAGTTTGCCTAAAGCACTGCTGGCAGTGGGTCAATCATCTGAATGGTTAATAAAACGCTATAAGTCAGTATAATCACTCACACTGTCAGGTTTTGTTCAGGCCGGTTGCGTATATGAAAGACAATAGAGCTCTACGAGGGAAGAGAAGATGAAGTCCTACGATCTTAGCCAGCTGAATATTCTGGTCCTAGAGAAGCATTTGCTTGTTCGCAAGATTCTCACGGATGTCTTTACAGAGTTTGGCGTCGCCACTGTTTTCTCCACCCCCGACCCTCGGGAAGCCTACAAATATTTTTGTGACAATGCGCCGGACATCGTCCTGTGCGACTGGACGCCGGATCTCGATGGTATGGCTTTTGTTCGTCAAATTCGTCAGGCACTGGACACGCCGAACCCATATGCGCCGATCGTCGTTGTCACTGCAAATACCGAACTGCGCCACGTCTGTTTCGCCCGAGATAACGGCATGACAGAATTTCTTGCCAAGCCGATCTCGGCAAAGACCATTTATTCGCGTCTCTGCAGCGTGATCGAGAACCCGCGACCATTCATCCGCGTAGGTGATTTCTTTGGCCCCGACCGCCGCCGCCGTGCATCACACAATCATGGTCATGCCGAGCGCCGCCGCGCCGTCTAGGTTTTTTCTTGAAGGCCTAACACTTTGAGATAACTTGCCCCTTTCGGGACCGGTTGTCTTGACCCCTGTGGGATTGCGATGCAATCTGCGCCTTCGTTTTGGGTGGGGGCGGACGATGTTTCTGCTGATCGATAATTACGACAGTTTTACCTACAACCTGCTGCATTATCTGGGCGAGTTGGGGGCCGAAGTCGTTGTACGCCGGAATGACGAGATTACCGTCGATCAGGCCATGACATCCGGCGCTGAAGGCTTCGTCATTTCGCCGGGACCGTGCGACCCGGACAAGGCAGGTATCTGTCTTGATCTTGTCGCCGCTGCCGCCGAGCGCCAGGTGCCTGTATTCGGTGTCTGCCTCGGGTTCCAGGCCATCGGCCAGGCTTTTGGCGGTAAGATTGTTCGGGCACCGAAACCGATGCACGGCAAGATGTCATCGATTGCCCACGATGGGACCGGCGTTTTCCGTGGCCTGCCCTCGCCGATCGAGGCAACACGTTACCATTCGCTGGCCATCGATCCAGAAACGCTGCCCAACAGCCTGATTGCCATCGCGCACAGTGAAGACGGTGCTATTCAGGGTATTCGCCACGCCGCATTGCCGATCCATGGTGTGCAGTTCCACCCGGAAAGCATCGCCTCAGAACACGGGCACGATATTCTCAGGAACTTCATAGACATGACTCGCGATAAGGCGGCCGCCTGATGAGTGATGCCATGAAACCTGTCCTCAACAAGGTCGCAGCCGGGGAAAGTCTTGATGCCGGTGAAGCGGAAGCCGCATTCGGAATCATCATGTCCGGTGAGGCAACGCCGGCGCAGATTGCCGGTTTTCTGATGGCGTTGCGCGTGCGTGGTGAAACCGTTGATGAAATCACCGGTGCAGTGCGCACCATGCGTGCCAAGATGACCACGATCCAGGCCCCGGAAAACGCCATGGACGTGGTCGGAACCGGGGGTGACGCTTCCGGTACTTATAACATATCGACCGGTGCGGCGTTCGTGGTCGCCGGTGCCGGGATTCCCGTTGCCAAGCACGGTAACCGGGCGCTGTCTTCGAAATCCGGTGCTGCTGATGTTTTATCGTCGCTGGGTGTCAATCTGGACGCCGATTTCCCGGTCATTGAAAAAGCCATTGCCGAATCCGGTATTGGTTTTCTGATGGCACCGCGCCACCACAGCGCCATGCGTTTCGTTGGTCCTGTTCGTGTCGAGATGGGGGTGCGGACGATATTTAATGTGCTCGGCCCGCTGTCAAACCCGGCGAACGTCAAACGCCAGTTCACCGGTGTATTTTCCCGGGACTGGCTGCGACCGATGACGGAAACGCTGGCCAACCTGGGCTGTGAAGCCGCATGGGTCGTTCATGGTGCCGATGGTCTGGATGAACTTTCGACGACCGGTCCGAGCTATGTCTGCCAGCTTTTAGATGGCGAAATCACCGAATTCGAGGTGTCGCCCGCCGACGCAGGACTGCCGACGGTATCGCCCGAAGACCTCAAAGGCGGCGATCCCGAAGCGAATGCAGAAGCCATCCGCCAGCTTCTGGCCGGGGTGTCCGGCCCCTATCGCGACATCGTGCTGTATAATGCCGCCGCGTCGCTGATCGTGGCCGGTGCGGCCCGTGACCTGAAGGATGGTGTGGCATTGGCGGCGAAGTCCATTGACGATGGTGCGGCGCGTGCCGCGCTGGATAAGCTCGTTGCGATCACGAATTCCTGACGCGTTGCATTTTTAGGACCCGATATGAGTGACGTTCTGGCAAAAATCTGTGCCGAAAAACGCGAGCATGTGGCCGCCAGCAAGGCCTCTACAAGCCTTGCAAATGTCGAGGCGGCTGCCCGAACACAGCCCCCGACGCGTGGATTTATCAATGCCCTGCGTACGAAGATGGATGCGGGCGGGTATGGGCTGATTGCAGAACTCAAGAAAGCATCCCCGTCCAAGGGGCTTATTCGCGCCGATTTCGATCCCCCGTCCCTTGCCCGTTCTTATGAAGCCGGTGGCGCAGCGTGCCTGAGTGTCCTGACAGACAAACCTTATTTTCAGGGTGATGATGCGTTTCTGATTGCCGCCAGGGATGCCGTGACACTGCCGGTCCTGCGCAAGGACTTCATGGTGGATACGTATCAGATACCGGAATCCCGTGCACTCGGGGCTGATTGTATTCTGTTGATCATGGCTGCTCTGTCCGATACGGAAGCTGCAGAACTTGAGGCCTGCGCCGTTGAATTCGGGATGGACGTTCTCGTTGAAGTGCACAATGCCGAAGAGCTTGAGCGTGCCTTGAAGCTGAAAACGCCCCTGCTCGGGATTAATAACCGGAACCTTAAAACCCTGGAAGTCGACATTTCCACAACCGAAGCCTTGTCGGCGCATGTCCCCGAAGACCGAATTATGGTCTGTGAGAGTGGCCTTTTCACACGTGCCGATCTGGACCGCATGTCCCGTGTCGGTGCCCGGTGTTTCCTGATCGGCGAGAGCCTGATGCGGGAAAACGATGTCACGGCGG
The DNA here is from genome assembly GCA_965227245.1 of Rhodospirillales bacterium. Classification (GTDB taxonomy): domain Bacteria; phylum Pseudomonadota; class Alphaproteobacteria; order Rhodospirillales; family Casp-alpha2; genus UBA4479. The sequence goes on from OZ245728.1 coordinate 2,883,311, forward strand.
CAACCCGCGCCCTGCTCGATCCGGAAATGGCTGCTTAAATGGCGGAATTTACGCATTTAGACGCCGATGGGAACGCGGTTATGGTCGATGTATCCGACAAAGCGGATACGGAACGGATAGCCACCGCTCGGGGCAGCATCTACATGCAGGCAGAAACGCTCTCGAAAATCATGCAGGGCGGCGTCAAAAAAGGTGATGTGCTGTCGGTGGCACAGTTGGCCGGTATCATGGGCGCCAAGAAAACGCCGGACCTGATCCCGTTGTGTCACCCGCTGGCCTTGACGTCGGTCAGGGTCGACCTGATTTGTGACCCGGAACGCAATGCCGTCGATATCGAGGCAACCTGCAAACTCAAGGGGCAGACTGGTGTCGAAATGGAAGCGCTGACGGCATGCTCTGTCGCCGCGCTGACGGTGTATGACATGTGCAAGGCCGTCGACCGGGGCATGCGTATTTCGGATATCCGCCTGACCCACAAGTCCGGTGGCAAGTCCGGCACGTTCGAGGCGCAATAGATGCTCAGCATCGAAGATGCGCTCGACAAAATCCGCCGTGGCATTACACCGCTTGCCACCGAGGAAATTTTCATAACCGATGCACTCGGCCGGGTTCTGGCCGAAGACGTCATCGCCACCGTCAGCCATCCGCCGCAAGCGGTTTCCGCCATGGACGGTTATGCCGTCCGTGCCGAAGACGCGTCATCGGTACCCGTCACGCTGACACAGATCGGGGAAGCGGCAGCCGGGCATACATTTGACGGGCAAATCGGTCCAGGTGAATGCACGCGTATCTTTACCGGCGGTGCCTTGCCGAACGGTGCCGACAGCATTGTTATTCAGGAAGACACCACCGCCGATGGCGATCAGATCACGATCAACGAAGCGGCATCCCCCGGAGAATGGGTGCGGCCTGAAGGTCTCGATTTCGCCGCCGGAAAGACATTGCTGGGGGCCGGGCGTGTCCTGAGCGCACGTGATATCGGCCTTGCCGCCGCCGCTGGAGCAACCTGGGTCCGGGTACGCCGTAAACCGCGCATCGCCGTGCTGTCGACCGGTGACGAGATCGTCATGCCGGGAGCGCCCCGCCGGCCTGATCAGATCGTCAGTTCCAATTCCGTCGCTCTTGTTGCCTATGCCGAGGTCTTGGGCGCCATCGGCACATCCATCGGCATTGCCGAAGATAAACCCGAAAGTCTGCGTGAGCGCCTCAAGGATGCCGCAGGTTACGACATACTCGTCACGTCCGGTGGCGCCAGTGTCGGTGATCACGATCTGGTGCAGTCGGTATTCGGCGACGAAGGATTGGAACTCGGGTTTTACAAGATCGCCATGCGGCCCGGGAAACCCCTGATATTTGGCCGTATCGGCGAAACCTATCTGCTTGGTCTGCCCGGAAACCCTGTTTCTACCGGTGTGACAGCGGTTATTTTTCTGAAGGCAGCCATTGAACAGATGCTGGGTATTGAACCCGCACCGCTGTATCAGGCTGCCCGGCTTGGCCGTGATCTGAAAGCCAACGGCAAACGGCTCGATTTTATGCGCGCCAGCCTGATACCGAGCGAAGACGACCTGCCGACGGTAACGCCCTTTGAACGACAGGACAGTTCGATGATGGCTCTGTTCGCAGATGCGGACTGTCTGGTTATGCGCGAGATCGGTGCGCCGGATGCAAAGACCGGGGATATCGTCAAGATCGTGCCGCTCGGCATTTCATTGTCTAAATTCTAGGCTAATGCGCAATTTGCAGCGTTTATCCTGTTGACAGAAAATGAGAACTTAAGTAGAACAATCAACGATTGTTTTTATTTTGTTCCACTTCTGATCCCTGGATGATCTCTAAATCTTGGGTGTCGGCTGGCCGGGAGCCGCTAAATGCTCACACGAAAACAGTACGAGCTGTTGATGTTCATCGATGAGTCACTCAAGAACAACGGTGTCTCACCCTCATTTGATGAAATGAAGGCTGCACTCGGACTGAAGTCGAAGTCGGGCATTCACCGCCTGATTACCGGGCTTGAGGAACGCGGTTTCATTCGCCGCCTCGCCCACCGGGCCCGTGCCCTCGAAGTGCTGAAACTGCCTGAAAATGCTATACCTGCAAAGCCCGCTGCCCGTGATCAGGTGACGACGTCATTCAAACCAAAGGTTATCGAAGGCGAGTTTTCCATGATTGGCGCCCATATGGCGGAAGCTGCGGAATCTGTGCAACTGCCGCTTTATGGCCGGATTGCTGCCGGGACACCGATCGAAGCCCTGCGCGATCCGGACAACTTCATTGATGTCCCGGCTGCCCTGCTCTCCTCGGGCGATCACTATGCCCTGGAAGTCGATGGCGATTCGATGATTGAGGCAGGCATTCTGGACGGCGACACGGTTATTATCCGCCAGGCCGACACGGCCGAAAACGGCGCTATCGTGGTTGCCGTTGTCGATGATGGTGAAGTAACGCTGAAAAGACTGCGCCGCAAAGGTGCATCGATCGCTCTGGAGCCCGCCAATGCAGCTTATGAAACCCGCATCTTTGGCCCTGATCAGGTAAAGGTGCAGGGTGTTCTCAAGGCTCTTTACCGGCCGTACTGACCCTTTTCCCGGCGCTGTTACTCCCCTGGCGTGATCACCCACGGCCGCTTGCCTCGCACCCCGTTCACCGTGTGTATTTCCGGTCCGCTGACCTTGAACGTGATGGCGTGTGTGCCGTAGCGCCATAGGTCGAACCTGTCGATCACCCCCCACGGCGGCTTACAGGTATTTCTGAACGGCCCCCTGACCGGTATTGTCGTGATGAGCATGGTGCTTAACAGACAATCGTCTTCGAGCGTGCTTTCGTTCAAGGAAATCGCAATCTTATCGAGCCCCAGGCCGAGCATGCAGCCGGAATTGTCGCAGCGGAGCCTACCTTGCAGGTTGTCGGCACTGGTCAGCCAGGGGTGAGACCCCTCCTCCAGACCGATCCGGCGCAGCCAGTTTTCCTTTTCAAATCGCGCAGAACGGTTTGTCGATGTCAGCAAGGTGCTCCGTTGATGCACAACGGCGATCAAACGAGCGTCGCCGTCAATGAGCAGATCCGGGGGCGTACTGAAGAAAGGTCCGCTGAGGCCTAAAAACAGCGCCGGGAGCGCATAGAGCCGCCATCGCAGGGTCCAGAGAGACAGCCAAAGCCCGGATAACGCGATGAGACAGAGGCTCCACATGGGCGGTGCTGGTATATCGACCGCAGCCCCCGGTAATTCGGCCAGCATGGCTGCGCTGCGCAGAATCAGATCTATCCCCGTTGTCATGATCCATAGCGGAAATGCTTCCAGCCCGAATGGCATGGTCCAGAGCGTGATGATCCCGGCAGGCATTACCCATAGAGCTGCGAGCGGCACGGCAATGGCATTCGCCAGCAGCCCGAATGCAGCGGCATGCTGAAAATGAAAAATGGCGAAGGGTGCCGTTGCCATGCTGGCAACGATGGTTGTGATGATAACACCAAACAGATACCGCCATGCCAGAGAGACAGTCTGCATGACCGGTCCTGATGCGGATCTGCTGTCGGAAGCGGATCGTCGATAACGGCTGATTGCCGAATATGCCGCAATCAGGGCCGTCACGGCAGCGAAGGACATCTGAAAACCGGGGCCCGTCAGACTTTCCGGGCGGAACAGCAGAATCACGGTGGCAGCCCAGCATACACTCCTGAGACTGAGGGCACGCCTGTCGATCAGTACCCCGGCCAGCATCAGTCCCGTCATCAGAAATGCGCGCTCCGTCGGGACGGTGAATCCCGCCAGCACGGCATATGCAAAGGCTGCCGGTATGGCCAGAAATGCCGCCGTTTTTTTCGTGTTCATCCGCAAGGCGACGGCAGGAATAGCCGCACAGAATACCCTGAACCCTGAAAATATGATCCCGGCCACGAGGCCGATATGAAGCCCGGAAATCGCCAAAAGGTGCGCAATTCCGGCATCGCGCATGACTTGCAGGACTTCGGTACTGATATAGCCGCGATGACCTGTCAGCAAAGCCGCCGCCACCGCGCCTGCATCATTCGGTGCCTGTTCATGGACGCGTTTTGTGATACGGAGCCTTAATGTCTCGATACCGCGTTTGAAGTCCTGACTTATGGTCCACGGTTCGGGGGGCATTGGTGATATTTTTCTGATGTCCCCCAGAATGAATCCGTATGCGCCAATCCTGAGGAAGTAGGCTCTACGTTGGAAATCGAAAGCTCCCGGCATTGTCGGCGGCGGCGGTGGGCGCAGGATGGCGGTCAGTGCAACCCTGTCACCCGGCAGAAGATTATATAGCCGATCTTCCTTCCCTTTGAGACTGAGGCGGATTTTTTCCGGTGCTTTTTTGTCAGAGAAATAAGCGATGTTAAGGTCGTAAAGAACGATACGTCCGCCATTCTCGGAAAGATCGATCTGCTCGATGGTACCCGTCAGCCGGATTGGGGGTGTGTCTTCGCTGATGGCAGGCGCTTCGGCCAAAGTGGTGCGCCATTGTGCGGCGGTAAACCCTATCGCGAAAATGCTCACGGCTGCCGTCAGGATTCTGATCCGGTCATCCCTGATCCCTGCATAAATCAAGGCTCCGGTGGCGGATAACAGCGTTCCTGCCAGGGGCGGAGGCTCAAATGGGAGCCAGAAATAGACGGCAATCCCTGAACCCAGGCAAACCGGAAGCCACAACGCCCATTGAGGCCGTTCCGCGAGCCAGAAGTATTTGATATGCAAGTACGCCCTGCCAATCCCCATATTCCCTCTAATGAAAGGTTTTGAGCGATTAATTGATGTTCGGTGCGTTTATGCTGCACACGCGAGATATTTGTGATAGATACTCACCGCGTTCGCAGTGTCCCGCGCAATCATTCCAGGAGATTCTATGCCCGTCGTTACCCGCTTCGCCCCTTCGCCGACCGGATTTCTACATATCGGCGGCGCCCGCACGGCGCTCTTCAACTGGCTCTTTGCCAAACATCACGCTGAATACGGCGACGGTGGAAAATTTTTACTGCGGATCGAGGATACGGACCGGGCGCGTTCGACGGATGAAGCGGTTGCAGCGATTTATGACGGATTGAGCTGGCTCGGTCTCGATTGGGACGGTGATGCCATTTCACAGTACGAACGTCGTGGACGTCATCAGGAAGTTGCCCAGCAGTTGCTCGACAAGGGCATGGCATACAAATGCTATTGTAGCCCCGAAGAACTGCAGGAAATGCGTGATAAAGCCCGTGCCGAAGGCCGTAAACGCATGTACGACGGCACATGGCGTGATCGTGATCCGTCAGATGCTCCTGCCGGCGTGGAGCCCGTCATTCGGCTGCGGGCCCCGCTGGAAGGCGCTACGGTGATCGAAGACCTTGTACAGGGACGTGTCGAGGTCGCCAACGAACAGCTCGACGATATGGTCCTGCTGCGAGCGGATGGGAATCCGACGTATATGCTGGCTGTCGTTGTTGATGACCATGACATGGGTATCACTCATGTCATTCGCGGGGACGATCATCTGGTGAACGCCTTTCGGCAGGTTCAGCTTTTCAAGGCAATGGACTGGCCGTTGCCCGAATTTGCTCATATTCCGCTGATCCATGGCCCCGATGGAGCCAAGCTGTCGAAACGACATGGTGCATTGGGCGTCGATGCATACCGTGACATGGGATACCTGCCAGCAGCACTTAGAAATTATCTGATGCGGCTTTCCTGGTCCCATGGGGATGAGGAAATCATCTCCACAGAACAGGCGATCGAGTGGTTTGGGCTTGATGCCGTCGGTCGCGGTGCGGCACGATTTGATTTCCAAAAACTGGAATCTCTAAACGGACATTACATTCGCCATTCGGACAATGACAGGTTGACCGAATTGGTCATGCAGCAGCTTGAAAATACCCTTGACGGAAAACTTGCCGAAGGGGCTGCCGCTCGGGTAAAAATGGGTATGGATGGGCTGAAGGAACGCGCGAAGAATATAAAAGAACTATCTGAAAGTGCTATATTTTATGCAATTTCACGCCCTCTCCAGCCAGATGAGAAAGCCTCGCAAATCCTGACAGACGAGGCCAAGCAGACACTCAGCGCACTCCGTGCTGATGTGGCTGAAATCGAGGAATGGACGGAAGAAAACGTTCAAGCGGCTGCTAAAGCCTATGCGGAGGCGAATGAGCTGAAGCTGGGCAAGGTGGCACAACCGCTTCGTGCGGCACTAACGGGGACCACCGTGTCCCCCGGTATTTTTGAGGTCATGGCCATTCTTGGTCGTGAAGAAACCCTCGCCCGGCTGGATGACGTGAACTGACACGTACCGGCAACAACAAAGCCTCGCCCCGAAACATAATAGGGCGAGACTGCGGTCCGGAATGCCGGTCGCATGCAACAGAGGAGAGACCTGAATGAGTAACGAGAGAAGTTTTACACTCACCGATAATCAGAGCGGCGATAGCTGGGAACTGCCGGTGATGCACGGCACTTTGGGTCCGGATGTGATCGATGTGCGCAAGCTGTATGCTCAGACCGGATGTTTCACCTACGATCCGGGGTTTACTTCAACCGGTAGCTGTGAATCCAAGATTACCTATATCGATGGTGATGAAGGCGTCCTGTTGTACCGGGGTTATCCGATTGAACAACTCGCCGAACATTCCGATTTCATGGAAGTCTGCTATCTGCTGCTTTACGGGAAACTGCCGACCGCTGCGGAAAAGGACAAATTCGAACACGACATCACCTATCACACGATGGTGCATGAGCAGATGAATACGTTCCTGCGCGGGTTTCGTCGCGATGCACACCCGATGGCGGTTATGTGTGGTATGGTCGGCGCCCTGTCGGCCTTCTATCACGACTCGCTCGACATCAGCGACCCCAAGCACCGGATGGTGTCTTCGTATCGGATGATTGCCAAAATGCCGACGATTGCGGCGCTGGCCTACAAGTATAACTTGGGTCAACCGTACAGTTATCCGAAGAACAAGCTCCGCTACGCGGAAAACTTCCTCTACATGATGTTCTCCAACCCATGCGAGGAATATGAGATCGATCCGGTTTTGGCCCGCGCCATGGACGTTATCCTTATCCTGCACGCGGATCATGAACAGAACGCCTCAACATCAACGGTTCGGCTGGCCGGATCGTCGGGCGCCAACCCGTTTGCATGTATCTCGGCCGGGATCGCGTCCCTGTGGGGACCGGCACATGGCGGTGCAAACGAAGCAGTGCTCAATATGCTCGAAGAAATCGGCGACAAGTCGAATGTCGGCAAGTTTGTCGCCAAAGCCAAGGACAAGGAGGACTCGTTCCGTCTCATGGGCTTCGGGCACCGGGTCTACAAGAACTTCGATCCGCGCTCCCGCGTTATGCGCACACAATGCCATAAAGTACTGGATGCGCTTGGCGTGCATGACGAGCCGCTTCTCGAAATCGCGCTCGAACTGGAAAAGATTGCGCTAGAGGACGAATACTTCATCGAAAAGAAACTCTACCCGAACGTGGACTTCTATTCGGGCATCATCTTCAAGGCGATGGGTATTCCGACAACAATGTTCACCGCCCTGTTCGCCGTTGCGCGTACTGTCGGCTGGATTGCCCAGTGGAACGAGATGATCGAGGATCCGAGCCAGAAAATCGGCCGCCCCCGTCAGCTCTTCACGGGCGCTGAGCAACGGAATTACGTGGACGTTTCAAAGCGCTAAGCGCACTCACAGGTCACTCATCAACGGCGCGGGGGCAACTCCGCGCCGTTTTCTTATGACTTCTGAGCGAGTTCCAGCACGACTTTTGCTGCCGAAACTGACGGCAGATCATCTCCCGGCTTGAGGGCCTGTAAGGCCCGCGATATGTCATCTGATTGTAGCCGGGCAGTGCCACCGGATCGGAGCAGGTTAGTCAATGCCGGAGTAAGTGCTTCCGGCGTGCAGTTTTCCTGCAGAAATTCCGGAATTGCCGATTTATCAAGAATCAGGTTGATGATCGATGCATATTTGACCCTGATCAGACGTCTGGCGATAAACGCCGTTAGGGGGGACAAACGATAGGCAATTAAGCTTGGGACACCTGCCATGGCCAGTTCCAGCGATACCGTGCCGCTTGCAGCGAGCGCCGCGTCCGCGGCGGCAAAGGCATCGTATTTCTGTGACGTATCATCGACGATCAGTGTATTGTCCCAGTCAGATGTGCGCAGGCGAATCTCTCCGGCTTTGCCGGGCAGCGTTGGAATAACGACACGGCAAGGTCCCGCTGTCTCGATCGTGCGGCGAATGGTTTCGCCGAAAATGTCGATCAGTCGTGAAATTTCACTCATCCGGCTCCCAGGCAGGGCGAGCAATACTTTTTCATCCACACCAATGCCGTGCCGTTCGCGAAAGGCTTTCCCGTCTCCCAGGTCGGCGCCGCTTTCCAGAATTGAGTGGCCCACAAAGGTGGCAGCAACGCCGGCACGTTCAAAATAGGGTGGCTCAAAAGGCAACAGACACATGACATGATCGACCAGCCGGGCGACTTTTTTGGCTCTGCCCGGCCGCCATGCCCAAACCGACGGCGCGACATAGTGAACGATCTTGACCTCGACATCAGAGAGTTTTTTCGCAACGCGGAAACTGAAATCCGGAGCGTCAATCGTAACGACGAGGTCCGGCTTCATGTTCCGGATGTCGTCTGCGGTTTCGCGGATACGCCCGAGGATTTTAGGGATACGCGGCAATACTTCAGCCAGACCCATCACCGTTAGATCATCCATGGGAAAAAGGCTTTGCAGCCCGGATCCGGTCATCAAGGGGCCGCCTACTCCATGGAATTCCAGCTCACGGCCACGACACAGACTTTTCAGGCCCTCCATCAGGCGCATACCGAGAACGTCTCCAGAGGGTTCCCCCGCAATCAGATAGATTTTAAGCGGCCCGGTCATTGCCACGCGCCTTCCGCATCGACGCCGATCAGAAACATTTCGCTTTCATCAGCTGCGCGGGCCGTACCCTCACGATCAATAAGGAATGCGTTTCCGGCTTCTATCACGACACCATCCAGACCTGCGGTTTTGGCATTAATAACCGTCTCCGGCCCCACGGTCGGCAGGTCCGCACGGCGCTCCTGCCCGGGTTTGAAGGCTTTTGCGAGGACCCCACCACGATTTCCCTGACCGGCCAGGCGTTTCAACATAGCATCAGTACCATCTGACTGTTCTTCGGCGATGATCACACCATCACGAATAACGACGGCCTGACCTGCATCGCGTGCGCCCAGATCCTTTGCTGCCTTCATGGCAAGCGTGATATCAGGCGATTGGGGATCCGTCGGCCCTGTGGTGCCGATAATCCCTTTTGGCATCAGATATCCAGGTATCAATTCGTCGGCACCAATGACGTTAAATCCCTCGCCTTCGAGTGCGTTTATCAGTGCAGTGAGGAGACCGTCATCGCCCAGGGCAGCTGCGCCGCTGCTGGCGAAAAATTTGATGCCCCACCAATCAGGGCGAAGCTGCTTCATGTCCGGACGGCGGATTGCACCGGCCATGACCAGGGTATCGCAGCCTTCTTTCTTGAGGTTTCTGACCGAGGCACCGGCCGCGCCCAGACGGATCACCGCGTGGCTGTCATCAGCGTACTGTGAGGGGTCGCCTTGTCCCTCAAACACGACGATATGATATGGCAGATTGCGTTGTCGGCATGCATCACGGACGAGTACCGGCAGCATGCCCGCGCCGGCAAGAATGCCGATCTTGCTATGCGGCATCTTCCATATGCGGCTGGCAGATTCTGCGCGAGGAATCGCTGGTGATAAAGTTGACGATTTCCATCACAGGTTCGTTCCCGTTGAAATCCTCAATGACATCTTGAACACGCTCGGCCATCGTGCCTTCTTCGGCAAAGATCATGCGGTAGGCTTTGCGGATTTCATGAATCATATCGCGAGAGAAACCGCGCCGTTTCAAGCCGACGATATTCAACCCCTCAAGCTTTGCTCGGTTGCCCGTCACCATCCCATAGGGAATGACGTCATGTTCGACACCTGTTTTGCCGCCGATCATGGCGTGCCTGCCGATACGCACAAACTGATGCACGGCTGAAAGGCCGCCGACAATGACCCAATCCTCAATTACTACGTGGCCACCAAGGGTCGCGTTATTTACGAGGATGACATTGTTACCGATCAGACAATCATGAGCGACATGAGCGCCGACCATGAAAAGGCAATCATTTCCGATTTTGGTAAGAAGACCGCCGCCTTCCGTTCCCGGATTCATGGTGACGTGTTCACGGATTATGTTGCGTTCACCGATTTCAAGTGACGATACCTCTCCCTTGAATTTAAGGTCCTGCGGCTGATGGCCGATGGATGAAAAGGGAAAGATACGGGTTTCAGCCCCGATCGTTGTATGCCCGGCAACCACGGCGTGCGAGACAAGTTCGACACCGTCGCCGAGACGGACATCAGCGCCGACAACGCAAAACGGACCGATTTTAACATTACTGCCAATTTCCGCCGCCGGATCGATGATCGCTGTCGGATGTATACCAGTCATTATGTGGTCCTATTCCGTCTTGTCGACGATCATGGCGGTGAAGACAGCTTCGGCCATGATGATATCGTCGGCCTTGGCGATTCCTTTGAAGCGCCAGACTTTGCCCCGCCCGTGTTCCTTGGTGACTTCTAGATTCAATGTGTGCCCGGGTAAGACTGGTTTACGAAACCGTGCGCTGTCGATGGACATGAAATACACCAGCTTTTCAGATTCGGCGTTTTCAAATGTTTCAACAACAACGATGGCGGCCGTCTGGGCCATGGCTTCAACGATCAGAACACCTGGCATGATCGGGTGTCCGGGAAAATGCCCCTGAAAAAACGGCTCATTGACGGTAACGTTCTTGATGCCCGTCGCGCTTTCGCCAGGGATGATGTCCTTGACCTTGTCGATCAGTAGAAATGGGTAACGGTGCGGTATCCGCTCCATTATACCGTTGATATCAACCTCAAGACCGGTGGCTGTTGTTTCAGCGTCCATGTCTAGCTCCCTTTTTTTCTGGCCAGGCGCTCGATCATGGCCACTTCCTTTAACCAGGCGCGTACCGGCTTGGCCGGACTGCCACCCATTTCCTGACCGGGACCGATGTCACGCATGACCCCGCTTTGAGCCGCAACTCGAGAACCGCTGCCGATCTTCAGGTGGCCGGCCACACCGACCTGTCCGGCGAGGACAACGAAATCTCCGAGTTCCGTACTGCCGGAAATGCCGACATGGCTGACAAGAATGCAATTTTGGCCGATCTGGACGTTATGAGCAATCTGAACGAGATTGTCGATCTTCGTCCCGTTACCGATAACTGTATCCGGGCCGGTGCCGCGATCGATTGTCGAATTGGCACCAATTTCCACATGCGAACCGACAATCACACGCCCAAGCTGCGGCACCTTGAGGTGTCCTGCCGGACCCATGGCAAAGCCGAAACCGTCCTGACCAATTCTTACCCCTGCGTGAATGATCGTATGGTCACCGATGATGGCATGAAATACCGTGGCATTGGCGCCGATCCTCGTATTTGAGCCGATTTGCACGCCATCACCAATGATCGCGCCTGGGGCAATGATTGAACCATCTCCGATTGAGACGCCTTCACCGACAACGGCAGTTGCGCCGATCTCAACATTCCCTGCGACCCGAGCACTTTCTGCGACGACGGCTGAGGCATGAATCTGTCCACTGGACGCGGGCATCGGGTAGAACAGGTCCGCGACCCGGGCATAGGCATGATAAGGCTCGGGCGTCACCAGAAGGCACATGCCTTTCGGCGCGATGTCGACAACTGCGGGGGAGACGATGCAGGCCCCTGCCTTGGATTTAACGAAGCTGTCCCTGTACTTCTTATTGTCGAGGAAGCTGACATGCTCACTGTTGGCATCGCCCAATGGCATGACGTCATGGAACAGGCGTGACGTATCCTCTGCGTTTACGCATTCGGCGCAGGCCGTCTCGGCGATGCGTGCCAGACTGAACGGCCCGGCGTTTGTAAAGAACCGGGAATCAGCCATTTGCTTTAATTGTTCGGTATGTCGACCTTGATGGTCGGCATCTTCTGATCAAGTTCTTTTAGGACTTCGCCTGTAATGTCGAACTTGGTTTTGACATAAACAACCTGTGAAAGACGGAACACGACGTCGATATCTTTTCTTTGTGCTACTTCGGTAACCACCTGGTTGAGCGTATTCTCGACCGACTGCATCGCTGTGTTCTGAGCCTCTTCGATCGCCCGGCGACGCTGTTGCACCATCTGCTGCATGCCGACGACCCGCTGCTCGAATTTCCGACGCTCTTCGGCGAAGGCTTCAGGTGCAAGCAGATTCTGCTTCTTGGCAAGTTCCTGCTGGGCCGTTCTCAACGCTTCTTGTTCCTTTTGGATTTCACCCTGAATTTTGTTCTGGTGATTGATAATCTGCTCCCGAATAGCCTTCACGGAGGCAGCATCGCGTCTGATCGCGCCTATATCCAGCAACGCCATTACCGGCCCGCTTTGGGCACCAGCTGCTTGCGCCTGTACCTGTTTGACAGAGGGGGTGATGACAAAAATTGCCAAGGCCAGCGAGAGCGAAATAATACGTAACAACAAGGTTACCTCCTAAAATTTTGTGCCGAAATTAATTCGCACATATTCTTCTTTGTCGAATTCTTCCTTCACTACCGGATAAGCGAAATCTACACCCAGAGGTCCAAAAGGAGAATCCCAACTGACGCCGGCACCGACACCCATGCGTATTGAACCCTCGTCGGCTGTCGTTGCATTCGAAGGCGACAAGGCTCCCGAGGCACCAAAGTCAGTAAACAACCGCGCCGTTACACCCAGTTCTTCCGGCAAGCCGGTTGGGAAGTTCAGGTTGACGGAGCCAGAATACATCCATTCGCCACCCAATGCATCGTCTGTCGCCAGATCGCGCGGTCCAATGCCCGATGTTTCGAAGCCGCGGACATCTTCGCCACCTAAGAAGTAGCGCTCCGAAAGTGCGACGTCATCCCCGATTCCAGCGATATAGCCGAACTTAGCCCAGGTAGATAAGACCCACTGGTCTACAGGTGAATAATAATTCACGGCCGTGGCCGTGTTTCGGGCATGGCGCAATGATCCGCCCAAACCCGCCAGATCGGTTTCAAGTTTCAACAGATAACCATCCGTTGGTTTTATGATGTTGTTGCGTCTGTCATAAGCGATGGTATGGCCGATTTCGGAGAGCGTTTCCGACCCTTCCTGCGCCTGGATCAGCGTAGATGCATCGCTGTCGACATTGGAAATTTCCGTCAGGCGCGCCGTATAGCGCCAGCTTTCGGAGAGATTCTCGGTGATATTGTAGCCGGCGCGCAAACGGCCGCCAGTACGATCGATATCGAACGAACTTGTATCCTGTAGATCTCTGGTGGTCCGGAACAGGTCGAAACCTGCGCGTAAGTCCCGGTCGAGAAAGTACGGCTCGGTAAAACTCAAATCGACCTGAGAGGCTTCGGCCGCGAGTTGGAATCTGAGACTCAGATCCTGACCCCGGCCGAGGAAGTTAGTTTCACGCAAGCGGATATCGCCAAGAATGCCGATACTGGATGAGAAACCGGCACCGAGAGAAATCTGGCCTGTCGGTTTTTCCTCAACGTTGACGTTGATAATTGTTTTATCAGGGGCGGAACCTGGAATCTGTTCTACATCAACTTTTTCAAAGAAGCCGAGGTTCTGGATACGAGTTTTTGACCGGCGCAATTTAGAGGCGTTGAAGGCATCTCCTTCGACAAGTTTGAATTCACGGCGAACGACCTTGTCGAGCGTTCGGATATTGCCGGCGATGTTGATCCGCTCTACGAATACCCGAGGCCCTTCATTGACGACGTATTTAACGTTGATGGTTTTCGTCTCGCGATCACGGTTCACGCGCGGTCGTATTTCAACGAAGGCAAAACCGAGTGTTCCAACCTGTTCGGTCAGGCGGTCGATGGTCCTCTCGATTTCGTCGGCGCTGTACCAGTCACCCTTCTCAACTTCAATGGAAGACAGAAGATCGCTTTCGTTAAGGTCTTTAAGGCGCGCTTCGACATCAACGTCTCCGAAACGGTAGCGCTCACCTTCTTCAACCGCAAATGTCAGAAAGAAGGCTTTCTTGTCCGGCGTCAACTCGGCAATCGCCGTGTTAACCTTGAAATCTGCATACCCGTTGGAAAGATAGAACCGACGCAGCAACTCCCGGTCCAGATTCATGCGGTCCGGATCATAGACGTCATCTGTAGAGAATAATCGCCACCAAGCAGATTCGCGGGTCTGTATGATTTCGCGAAGCCTGCTGTCACTGAATTCACGGTTCCCAATGAAACGAATGCTGCCGATTTCAGTTTCTTCGCCCTCTGCGACTTCGAAAACAAGATCGACACGGTTTTGTTCAAGCTGGATAATTTTTGGTTCGACCGTGACGGCAAACATGCCGCTTTGGCGGTAGAGCGTCAGGATGCGTTTGACATCGTCCTGTATCTTCGTCCGCGTATAAATGACGCGCGGTCGAAGAGATATTTCTGCCTTGATGGTTTCAGCATCGAATTCGTGGTTACCCTCAATGGCAATCCTGTTGATGATCGGGTTTTCTACAACATTGACGACAAGGGTGTTGCCTTCACGGCGTAGCGAAATATCCGCGAACAAACCAGTCGCAAACAAACTTTTGAGTGAGCGGTCAATACGGCGGGGATCAAAAGGATCGCCTTCTTGAATGACCATATATGAGCGTACCGTGCCGGGATCGACACGTTGCGCCCCACGGACTTCTACAGCCTGTATGACATCGGCTTGCGCGACTTCTATGGTTTCAGATGCAGATGCGGGTATGGTTAATAACGAAAACGGCCCTAAGGCCGCTGTCATTATTGCAACCGCCGTAAGCCGGGTTATTCCCGTCACGCTTATCTCCCCACTCGCCGAGCCTCGAGGCTCAAAGGCGTTACTTAGTCCCGGATAAGAAAGGCTTAAGTCAAAGCCCTATAATCCGTACGATATCATTCCAAGTGACTGATACCATGAGAATCAATACCAAAGCCAGTCCAATTCGGAAACCGTATTCTTGTGCCCGCTCACCAAGTGGTTTGCCGCGTACAGCTTCAATGCCCATGAAAAGAAGGTGCCCGCCGTCCAGGATCGGTATCGGAAACAGATTGATGAGTCCCAGGTTGATCGACAGGACTGCCATGAAAAAGAAAAGTTGCAACGCCCCCTGCTCGGCGGCTTGACCAGACATCTGCGCGATGGCAATGGGACCACCCAGGTCCTTGAAATTACCCTGCCCGATCAGCAGCTTGCCGATATTCGTCAGGGCCTGCCCGGTGATAGAGACGGTTTTCTCAATCCCGAACCAGGCGGCTGAGAATGGATTCAGGCGTTTATGCTCCCCGATTATGCCCTGCATACGGATTCCGAGCCGCCCGACGGTGCTGCCATCCTGATCCACACTTTCGGGCATGACACTGAGTTCAACCTCGCGTCCGTCACGCAGAACGGTCAACGGCAGGTTTTGACCCGGATTAGCCGAAACGATCTGCTGTACGGCGCTGGGATTTTTGATCTCAGCCCCATTCAGGCGAACAATAACATCATCAGTTTGCATCCCTGCTGCTTCGGCTGCTGAATCCGATATCACCTCGCCGACGGAAACACGGACTTCCGGCACCCCGACGGACATGGCGATGACGGCCAGCACGAGAATTGCAAAAATGAAATTAATGGCAGGGCCTGCGAAGACAATGGCGGCACGCTGGCCGACGGTCTTGAAGGCGAATGATTCCTCTTTGTCCTTGTCCGACAGTTGACGGGGGCTCTCAGAATCTGTCTCGCCGGCACCTTTTTCTAGGAAGCCCTGCGCACTGTCCGCTTCCCCTTCTTCGGCCATGCCGAACATTTTGACATAGCCGCCAAGTGGTACGGCGCTGACCCGCCAGCGTGTCCCGGCTTTGTCATACCAGCCGAAAATTTCCGGTCCGAAGCCAATGGAAAAGACTTCGACACGGACACCATTGCGCCGCGCTACCCAATAATGGCCCCATTCGTGGACAAAAACGATGATCGAAAGAACAACCAGAAACCAGAGGACGGTGTTGAGGGTATCGAATTCCATTTGAGGCCTTTATCGGTTCTTATTTTGAACAACAGATATGCGGGTATAAAGCATCGCCGTCAATGACCGGGGCAAAAAATTGCCAATGTTATCCGTTGCTTGCCAAGGTCAGTTCAGTGGCGATGCTGCGGGCTTCTTCGTCGATCGCAAATACATCGTCGAGAGAAGTCAGACTGGTTCTTGGAATGCGATTGATCGTTTCTTCGACAATACGGGTAATGTCCAGGAAACCTATCCCCTCTTTCAGGAAGGAATTGACGGCAATCTCGTTAGCGGCATTGAGGACGGTTGGCGCCGATCCCCCGATATTGAGCGCTTCACGTGCCAGACGCAGTGCCGGAAAACGCTGAGAGTCCGGCGCTTCGAAGGTCAGGGTCTGAATGTCTTCCAGTTTGAGTCTCGGAGATGGGGCCTCCATCCGGTCCGGCCAGGCCAGTGCAAAGGCGATCGGTGTCCGCATGTCTGGGGTGCCGAGTTGAGCCAGCACCGAGGCATCGACATATTCGACCATGCTGTGGATAACGGATTGAGGGTGAACAAGGATATCTATCTGCTCGCCGGAAACAGGAAACAGGTGATACGCCTCGATGAGTTCCAGGCCTTTGTTCATCATTGTCGCTGAATCAACGGAAATCTTGGCACCCATGGACCAGTTCGGGTGTGCAACGGCTTCCGCCGGCGTGACCATTGAAAGTGTATCGATTTCTCGCTGACGAAACGGGCCGCCGGATGCTGTCAGGATGATTTTTTCTATTCGTTCAGGGCGGTCGAAATCAAACACCTGATAAATTGCGCTATGTTCTGAATCCACCGGTATAAGTCGGGCGTTAGCACTGGCGACCTCGCGGCAGAAGAATTCTCCGGCTGAGACCAGGCATTCCTTGTTGGCGAGACCGACAATTGCACCTCTGCGGACGGCTTCGAGGGTCGGCGCAAGCCCAGCAGCCCCGACAATTGCAGCCATCACCCAGTCGGTCGGACGCATGGCAGCCTCGATCAGGGCGGTGCGCCCGGCCGCCACTTCGATACCAGTCCCTGACAAGGCGGATTTCAGATCCTTGTACAAGGCTTCATCGGCAATGACAGCCATGCTTGCGCGAACGGCTAAGGCTTGTTCCGCCAACAGGTTCACGTTGCTGTTCCCGCTCAGGGTATCTACCTGAAAACGCTCGGGGGACCGCATCACCAGGTCAATGGTATTGGTACCGACGGAACCGGTAGAGCCGAGAATGGTCACGCTTCTGGGGTCTCGATTTTCAGTGGCAAGAGGTTTGGTTACAGCCAAGGCATGACACTCCGGCCGAGTGTGTATTTCAGAACGGCAATTGCTACGGCTCCGGCAACCAGTGCATCGACCCGGTCAAGTACGCCGCCGTGGCCGGGGATCAACGAAGAACTGTCTTTGACATCGAAATGCCGCTTGAGGGCACTTTCAAGCAGATCACCTGCCTGGCTCGCTATCGCGACAACCGCACCCCACAGGCCAAGCCATAAAGGCGTTTCATCCCAATTGAAGGCAAAAGCACCGGCGACAAGGGTTGCCGTGGACACACCGCCGATAAATCCGGCCCATGTTTTTTTAGGGCTTATCCGGGGAGCCAGTTTGGGGCCGCCAATGGCGCGTCCGAATATGTAAGCCGCAATGTCCGCGGACCAGACGACGGCAAGCAACCAGAATATTGTGATCATGCCGGCGGTCATATCTCCGCGAAGCCAGATCAGGATGCCCGAGGGGATGCAAATATATAATGCCCCGGCCATCAACCATTTCGGGTCCCCATTGCACATCCGGGCCCATTCCCACCCCATGACCACACCGGCAACAAGGACCAGTGCCGTGAACCAGGGGGAACCAAAATAGACGGCAAGCAAAACCGGAATAGCCATGACGACGGCGGAGACCGCACGCAGACTCATACCCGACAAGCGGGGCTCAGCTGTGGCTGGTGCCGAATCGGCGTTCACGACGTCCGTACTCCTTGATTGCCGAGGTCAGATCTTCGGCGCCAAAGTCTGGCCAATGTTTGTCGATAAAGACAAACTCAGCGTACGCAAGCTGCCACAAAAGGAAATTACTGATGCGTTTTTCACCACTGGTGCGGATCAAGAGATCCGGATCGGGGATATCTTTGGTGTACAAGGCTTGCGAAAAAGACACCTCGTTGATGTCTGATGGATCAAGTTCTCCGGCCGCAACGCGTTCCGCCAAGGTTCTGGCAGCCATTGTCAGTTCGTCACGAGCGCCATAACTCAAAGCCAAAATCAGAGTAAGCCGGGTGTTTTCAGCCGTGCGCTGTTCCGCATCACTAATGGCTTCAACGATATCATCTGCAAGACGAGACCTGTCGCCGATCACCCGCAGCCGAACACCCTGTTCAAAAAGTGACGTGATTTCACGTTTAAGATACAGCCGCAGAAGCCCCATCAGGTCTGCAATTTCTGCAGCTGGACGTTGCCAGTTTTCGGAAGAAAAACTAAATAGAGTCAGATATTTAACGCCTGATTCTACAGCAGATTCCAAAGCTCTGCGTACAGCTTCGACCCCAGCCTTGTGACCCATGGAACGCGGTTTGCCGCGGGCATTTGCCCATCGACCGTTCCCATCCATGATAATCGCTACATGAACGGGTACAGCTTCGTCTTCGGTGGTGATGAGCGGCGAAATGCTCATGGTCAAACCTGCATTATCTCCTGCTCTTTATTGGATAATGCTTCATCAATATCGGCGATATGCTTATCCGTCAGTTCCTGCACTTCATCCGAATAGTCGTGCAAGGCATCCTGGGGAATATCACCGTCTTTTTCGGCTTTTTTAAGGTCATCTAGGGCGCTGCGGCGAACATTCCTGACGGCAATCTTGGCCTCTTCAGCATACTTTCCGGCAACCTTGACCAGTTCTTGACGGCGTTCCTCGCTCAACGGCGGAATGGGGATGCGGACAAGTGTACCGTCAACGGCCGGATTGAGGCCCAGACCCGAGTCGATGATCGCTTTTTCGACGGCTTTGACGTTTGCTTTGTCCCAGACCTGTATAGACAGCATGCGTGCTTCGGGAACAGAAACGCTGCCGACTTGGTTGAGCGGCATGTTTGCCCCGTAACAATTGACCTGGATGGGGTCTAGCAGGCTTGTTGCTGCGCGACCGGTTCTGAGACCGCCGAATTCTTCATGCAGGACTTCTACAGCCCGCTTCATCCGGTGATCTATATCTTTTCGTGCGCCGTTGATGTCACTCATCAACGCCTCCCTCAGTCGTTGTGATCAGAAATCGTCGTATATGTGCCCTGCCCTGCGACAACATTGGCAAAGGCGCCGGGATTGTGAATGGAAAATACCAAAATTGGAACCGCGTTTTCTCGTGCAAGAGCGATTGCGGACGTATCCATCACACGCAGATCCCTGCTCAGCACTTCCTGATAGCTCAGGTGCTCGTAACGGGTTGCGTCCGGGTCTTTTTTGGGATCGGCGGAATATACCCCGTCGACCTGGGTTCCCTTGAGCAGTGCATCACAGTTCATTTCGACGGCCCGTAATGCGGCGGCCGTATCCGTTGTGAAAAAGGGGTTGCCTGTGCCGGCTGCAAAAATGACCACACGGCCTTTTTCCATGTGGCGGACGGCACGTCGGCGAATGTAGGGTTCACACACGGAAGACATTGGAATAGCCGAAAGAACCCGGGTGCTGACACCCTTGCTTTCCAGCATGCTTTGCATGGCGAGTGCATTCAGCACCGTCGCCAGCATGCCCATGTAATCACCCGTCGTGCGTTCGATATTGGCGGCAGCAAGAGATACACCGCGGAAGATGTTTCCAGCGCCGATCACAAGACAGACCTCTACGCCGTTTTCGTGGACCGATTTCACTTCTTCGGCGATACGGTCAACGGTATCTGAATCAAGGCCAAAACCCTGATTGCCCATCAGGGCCTCGCCTGAAAGTTTAAGCAGTACACGCTTGTATTTGGTTGGTGTACTCATGCCCGCTCCTGCTCAAACGATAACCGATCACGTCTGAAACGTGTAAAAGAAAAGGCCGAATCCCGGCCCAATTCCTAGTATAACAGGGTTCCCGGTTGACACGACCGGAAATCGGCGCGGTGCATGAAAAACACCGCGCCTGAACCGTATTTATTTTCTTTTAGTTGCCGCCTGCTGCTGCAGCGACTTCGGCGGCGAAGTCTTCTTCTTTCTTTTCAATCCCTTCACCAAGCACGAAGAGCTTGAAGCCCGTGACCTTCACATTGCCCCCCGCGGTTTTACCGGCGTCTTCGACAACCTTGGACAGTTTGCTCTCGCCATCGATCACGAAGGTCTGTTCAAGAAGGCAGACTTCCTCATAGAACTTACGCAGACGGCCTTCGACCATCTTTTCGATGATGTTGTCCGGGCGACCCGATTCGCGGGCCTGTTCAATCAAAACCTGACGTTCGCGTTCGATGGCGTCCTGATCCAGGTCTTCGCGGCCAATTGACTGGGGGCGTGCCGCGGCAACATGCATGGCGATCTGCTTGCCAACCTCATCAAGGCCATCGGTGCCGCCATCGCTTTCCAAGGCTACGAGAACGGCGATCTTGCCGAGACCCGGGACAAGCTGGTTGTGCACATAACTGGCGATAACACCTTTGTCCACACTGAGCGATGCAATGCGGCGGATGTTCATATTTTCGCCGATTGTCGCGACATTGTGGGTCATTTCCTCGGAAACGGTACGACCGGTGCCCGGATAATCCATGGCGTTCAGGGCGTCCATGTCGTCACCGGCATTGACGGAAAGCTTGGTGATGTTGCTGACCAGGGTCTGAAAGGCATCATTACGGGCGACAAAGTCGGTTTCCGCATTGACTTCGCAGACGGCACCCTTGTTGCCTTCGATGCTGACACCGACAAGACCTTCAGCGGCGACACGACCGGCCTTCTTGGCGGCGGCGGCAAGGCCCTTGGTGCGCAGCCAATCGACTGCGGCTTCAAGGTCACCGTCATTTTCAGCCAGCGCCTTTTTGCAATCCATCATGCCTGCGCCTGTCTTTTCGCGCAGTTCCTTGACCAATGCTGCAGTAATCTCAGCCATTGTTTTTCCTCGTTATTCCGAAATGTTTATTACGTGACAGGGAAATCGGGGACTGCGCTCGCAGCCCCCGTCCCACATGCATTCTTCAGCTTTTAGCTGCTTCGTCTTCAGCCGGAGCTTCGGCGGCAGCTTCGACAGCGGCTTCAACGGCCGTCGGTGCAGCTTCTTCAGCAGCAGGCGCCGCTTCGGCCACGACGGCAGCTTCCGGTGCAGCAGCCGGCAGATCTTCAACCGGCGTTTCGCTGGCGCCGAGATCGCCGCCGGCATTGCCGATTTCAGCCTGGATGCCGTCAAGTACCGAGCCGACCATCAGATCGCAGTATAGGCCGATGGCACGGATCGCATCGTCGTTACCCGGTACCGGGTAGGTGATGCCTTCAGGATCGGCGTTGGAATCGATGACACCGACAACCGGAATGCCGAGCTTGTTGGCTTCATTGATGGCGATGTCTTCCTTGGTCGTGTCGATGATGACCAGGATATCCGGCAGGCCGCCCATGTCCTTGATGCCGCCGAGAGCGCGCTCGAGCTTTTCCTGCTCGCGCGTCAGCATCAGCTGTTCTTTCTTGGTCAGGCCACGAATTTCGGACTCGTTGCCAAGCATTTCCTCAAGTTCCTTGAGGCGCCGGATCGAGTTTGAAATCGTCCGCCAGTTGGTCAGCATACCGCCGAGCCAACGGTGGTTGACGTAGTACTGACCACAACGCTTAGCGGATTCAGCAACGCGAGACTGTGCGGCACGTTTGGTGCCGACGAACAGAACCCGGCCGTTGCGTTTGACGACGTCGCGCACGGCAACCATCGCCTGATGCAGAAGCGGCACGGTCTGTTGAAGATCGATGATGTGGATGCCGTTACGGTCACCAAAGATGTACGGAGCCATCTTGGGGTTCCAACGGCGGGTATTGTGACCAAAGTGTACGCCAGCTTCGAGGAGCTGACGCATCGTGAAATCGGGAAGCGCCATAAGCCTTTTTCCTTCTCCGGTTAAGCCTCCGCGGGTGTGGCCGGATGTCCGGCACCGGAACGACGTTGTTTATGAATTTGCATAAACGGCCGCAAAACCCGCGTGTGAAATCGCGCGTGGTTTAGCGGTTCAGGCGGGGGAATGCAAGCTGCTTTAAGCGGGAAAGCCAATTTATCCGCGGGCGTCGAGACTCAGGCTTGCGGGCATGTTCGGGAATGGGGAACGCAACCACATTCGGGCCGGGGTCCTCCTTACGGGCTTTTGCGTCGGCACTGGCAAAGCCAAGCACCGCCACGATCAGCGCAACGGGAAATAGCCAGACCAGGCCGAATGCCAGGAATCTCAGGATATCTGCGGTTTCTGGACCCATACCCCACTCCTTATCACACGTATTCTAGCGAATGTTACGGCTATCCGAAACGGTCTCGTTGGTTACGAATTGTGAGAAATCTTAGAACCACGGGCCAATCAACAGTTACAATTTCATCAAATGGTACTTTCATATTTTCGACTTTAGCGTCATTTTCTGACCAATTTTGAAGATGGAGACATTGATGACGCACAGTAACGAACTTGGACAGCCGATTGGCTTTCCCCTTCCCGACTGGAAACCCTGTAGCCCGCCACCCAGAACGCCCATGGTGGGACGTACCTGCCGACTGGAGCCGCTGAATAGCACCAGGCATGCCGCTGATCTCCAAGCTGCGAATATGGCGGACACGGAGGGACGGATCTGGACGTATATGGGGTATGGCCCGTTTGAATCCGAAGCAGCCTATCGTGCCTGGGTCGAAAAGGACGCCATGGGAGACGATCCGCTGTTTCATGCGATTATTGATCTTGCGACGGAAAAAGCGGTCGGTGTCGCCAGTTACCTGAGAATAGAGCCGAAAATCGGCTCAATCGAGGTCGGTCACATCAATTACTCCCCCGTTCTACAGCGGACCGTCGCCGCGACGGAGACCATGTATCTGATGATGGCGCGTGTATTCGACGAATTAGGTTACCGGCGCTATGAGTGGAAATGCGACAACGCCAACGCCAAATCGCGGGCAGCCGCCGCTCGTCTCGGTTTCACGTTCGAAGGCGTATTCCGCCAATGCACCATCTACAAGGGGCGCAACCGGGACACGGCCTGGTTTTCGATCCTTGATAAGGAATGGCCGGCGCTGAAGGGCGCTTTTGAAACATGGCTCGATCCGTCGAATTTCGACACGGACGGCAAGCAGAAACAGGCGTTGTCGGCACTCACGGCGAAGGCATTGGGGCGGTAGGTAATACCAAATCGTCATTCCGGCGCAGGCCGGAATCCAGAACTAGGAAAACCTGGACCCCGGCCTTCGCCGGAGTGACGCTGTGAAGCCCACTAGTATCAGAGTTCGCGGACGTCCAGAATGCCCGGCAGGGAACGGACCGCCAGCGACAATTCGTGCGAGAGCGCATAGTCGTCACCGAGATTGATCAGCACTTCTTCGTGCCGATCACGGATTTTGGCCGTCACCATGACTTTGCCCTTCTTGCGTCGGCCATTTCCGTTACCATTGGTTTCCCGGTCGCGGTTCAGCACTTCGCGGAGTGATGCGAGCGGATCAATACTGTCGACGATCAGATGCATCTCCTTGGCGGCATTGGCGGCCTCGGCGGCGGCGGCATCGATGCTTTCAAGACGTTGTATCGTCATGCGCGGCGCATCGCCATCGAATGACAAAGCGCAATCGACGATCATCGAGTTCCCGGCAACCAGCAGTTCTGCATACTGGGCGAGGATTTCCGAGAACGCTGTCGCTTCAAACACCCCCGATGCATCCGAGAACGAGATGAAGGCAAACCGCTTGCCGGTTTTCGATGTCATTTCCTTTTTAGAAACAAAGGTCCCGGCCAGCCGGACAGCACCGCTTTCACGGGCCGCCATGACCTCGGATGACGACCGTACGCGCTTTCGGGCCAACACACGTTCATATGCATCCAACGGGTGTGCCGACAGATAAAAGCCGACGGCGTCGAATTCTTCCTTGAGCCGGTCCATGGACTGCCAGTCCTCGATATCCGGCAGACGGATCTCCTCGGGTTTTGAATCTTCGCCGCCGAACAGGCTGATCTGGTTCGAATTGCGGTCGTTGGTAGCGGCACCGGCAACGGCAACAATGGTCTCTATGCCGCGGTGGACGCGCCGGCGGTTCGTATCCAGCAGGTCGAAAGCCCCGGCCCTTGCCAAGTTCTCAAGCTGGCGCTTGTTGATCTGATGCGGGTCGATCCGGTTGGCGAAATCACTCAGTGAAGCAAACGCACCGTTTGTCTCGCGTTCGGCGACAAGCGTATCCATGGCAGCGGCGCCGACATTCTTGACCGCAGCAAGGGCATAGCGGACGCCGTCCGTCTCACCCTCGGGGGTGTTGACGTTCTCGACGGTGAAGGATGCGACGGATTTATTGATGTCAGGACCCAGCAGCGGAATATTCAGGCGGTCCAGCTCCTGGCGGAAGATGTTCAGTTTGTCGGTATTGCCCATATCAAAGGCCATCGACGCGGCCAGGAATTCAACCGGGTAATTGGCCTTCATATAGGCGGTCTGGTAGGCGACCAGCGCATAGGCGGCGGCGTGGGACTTGTTGAAACCATACCCGGCAAACTTGTCGACCACATTGAAGATATCGTCGGCCTGTTTTTCGGGTACGTTCTTGGCCACTGCGCCTTCGACGAAAATCTGACGCTGTTCATCCATTTCAGACTGGATTTTCTTGCCCATGGCGCGACGCAGCAGGTCGGCACTGCCGAGCGTATAGCCGGACAGAACCTGGGCGATCTGCATCACCTGTTCCTGATAGATCGGTATACCGAAGGTTTCCTTGAGCACGGGTTCCAGCGTCGGATGCAGGTAATCAGGTTCTTCCTCACCATGTTTTCGGCGGATATAGCTCGGGATGTTGTCCATCGGACCCGGACGGTAGAGCGCAACGACAGCGATGATGTCTTCGAACGTATCCGGCTTCAGGCCGCGGAGTACGTCCCGCATCCCCGCACTTTCCAACTGGAACACCCCGGTCGTGTCGCCGCGGCTGATCATGTCGAAGGTTTTCGGATCATCCAGCGGAATGGTCACGAGATCGAGCTTTTCGTCCTCGCCCTTACGTTTCGAATTGACGAAGTTCTCTGCTTTCGTGAGCACACTCAGCGTCTTCAGACCCAGGAAGTCGAACTTCACCAGACCGGCGGATTCAACGAATTTCATGTTGAAGCCGGTCACCGGCATGTCGGAGCGTGGGTCACGATATACCGGGATCAGTTCCTCGAGCGGCCGGTCGCCGATCACGACACCCGCGGCGTGGGTGGAAGCGTGATGATACAGCCCTTCGAGCTTGCGGGCGATTTCCACCATCTCGCGGACATCGGGCTCGGTATGGATCAGGTTGCGAAGCCCCTCCTCGCTCTTGATCGCATCGTCGAGGGTGACAGGATTGGCCGGATTGTTCGGGACCATCTTGCAGATCTTGTCGACAAAGCCGTACGGCATCTCAAGCACACGCCCGACGTGGCGCAGCACGGCCCGGGCCTGCAGCTTTCCGAACGTGATGATCTGGGCCACATGGTCGCGGCCATATTTCTGCTGCACGTAACGAATGACCTCGTCCCGGCGTTCCTGGCAGAAGTCGATATCGAAGTCAGGCATGGACACACGTTCGGGGTTCAAAAACCGCTCGAACAGCAGGCCCCAGCGCAAGGGGTCAAGGTCGGTGATGGTCAGCGACCAGGCGACCACCGAACCGGCCCCGGAACCACGGCCCGGCCCGACCGGAATATCATGGTCCTTTGCCCATTTGATGAAGTCGGCAACGATCAGGAAGTATCCCGGAAAGCCCATCTGCGTGATGACGTCCAGTTCATAATCGAGCCGTTCACGATACGGCGTTTCCGCTTCCTTGCGGGCGGCCTCGTCCATATCGTCGGTGAAGACGTGCATCGCCAGACGTTCCGTCAGACCTTCATGCGCCTGACGCTTCAGCTCGTCGGCTTCGGTCAGGCCGTCGCCGCAATCATACGGTGGCAGGATCGGGGCGATTTTCTCAACCGTGAAGGCACAGCGCCGGGCTATAACCAGCGTATTGTCGACGGCTTCCGGCAGGTCTGCAAATAACGCCCGCATTTCGGCAGCGGACTTGAAATAGTGATCGCTGGTCAGCTTGTGTCGGTCGTCAACCGACAGCACCGCCCCCTGTTTGATGCACAGCAGCGCATCATGGGCGCGATGAAAGTTCTCGTCCTTGAAATACGGTTCGTTGGTGGCGACCAGCGGAATATTGCGGGCATAGGCCCAGTCAATAAACTGAGGTTCGGTTAATTTTTCTTCCGGCATGCCATGGCGCTGGATTTCCATGTATATCCGGCCTGAAAAGGCATCGCTGAGCACATCAAGAAACGCCGCAGCGTCATCTTTCTTCCCCATGCGCAGCAGCCGGCCGAGCGCACCGTCCGCGCCCCCGGTCAACAGGATCAACCCGCTTGCATTGGCAATCAGCTCGGCAGGGGTAATTCCGGGACGGTGAGCATCCTCGCTGTCCATATAGGCAATCTTGAGCAGCTTCAGCAGATTGCGGTAGCCCTCGTCCGACTGGGCGAGGACGACGACGGCACCATCCTCGAACATCTGCTTGCTGCCGGGCTGCGCATCTTCGGCCAGTTTGATGGTGATCTGACAGCCGATAATCGGCTGCACGCCCGCATCCAGCGCTGCGCCCGAGAATTCCAGCGCACCGAACAGGTTGTCGGTATCGGTCAGCCCCAGTGCCGGCATATCGGCTTCGGCGGCCAGTTTGACCAGATTCTTGACGGGGATCGCCCCTTCGCAAAGCGAATAGGCACTGTGAGCGCGGAGATGGACGAAATCAGCGTGCGACATGAGACGATACTCTCACATCATTTTTCGAGAGTCACCAGATGTTGCGCACCTAAGCGGTGTTATCCACAAGAAAGTGGCTTATTCATGCATAGCCAGCGACACCGCCGGCAGGATTTTAATCCACCTTGGCGGCAACGGCCTCAATCTCGACCTGGACACCCGGTCGCGGAAACGGACCGACCACCAGCAGCACGACGGGCGGATGGTGATGACCCATATAATTGCCACGTAAACGGTAGAAATCCTCGAAAATGGCTTGGTTGGTGACATAGACCGTCAGTTTTACGATGTCTTGGAAGCTCATGTCAGCGGCTTCGAGAATGGCCCCGATTCGCTCGAAAATGACCTCTATCTGATCGCCAGTGTCTTCCGGTACGCTCGCATCCGGGCGTGCGCCCACCTGTCCGTTGCAGAACAGCAAGCGTGCACCGGCCGGCACTTCGGTTGCGTGGCCGCCATTGTCTCGGTGAGCGCATATCTTGTCGGCAAGATTGTATACCTTGAGCATGTGTCAATTCCCCCTAACCCAATCATAGAGAAACACAGCCTCGGCGCTAATGCCAACTGCCGTTTTCTGCTTTGATCCAGACATTGAAGAAGTCTTCGAGTGTCTTTCGTTCGATCCGGTGCGTAATGAAAACAAGCCGTGTGCGGGTGTCGTCGCTAGGCCAGGCGTCGAGCCAGACAGGGTCGTGAAATATGTGCTGTACGCCGTGCATAACCAAAGGATGGCCTGGACGTTCCACGGTATTCACGATGCCTTTGAAACGGAGCAGGTTTGCACCCTGTGTCGCGGTCAAAGCTTCGAGCGCCCCGCCGAAAGCCTCAATCGAAACAGGGTCATCAAGCGTTAGCGTGAAAGACCGAATGTCCGGACCGTGACGCGTCACGTCGTGTGGATCATGAGCATGATGGTGATGTTCATGGTGATGCTTATGACCATGGTCATGGTGAGCGTGCCCGTGATGACGGTCGTGATCGCCGCCGTTGTGCGCTTCGGCATTAAGCCACTTGACCACATCCATGGTTTTGCTGGCGGGATTGAAAAGCGAGGTATCGAACAACCGTTGCAGATCAAAATCAGCAGCATGGCGGTCGAGGATTGGTGCGCCCGGATTGAGCGTATTTAACGCGACTTTCAAAGTTTCGACATCGTTGCGCGAGAACGGGTCCGCGATCAGGTCGGTCTTCGTGATGACCAGCCTGTCTGCGACGGCAACCTGTTTGACGCATTCTTCATGTGCCTGCAGCGTTGTTTCGCCGGTGACGGCATCAACGGCCGTCACGATTCCGCCCAGCATATATCGGCGGTCGAGCATGGGGTCGCTCATCAACGTGTGAATGACGGGCGCCGGATCGGCTAGGCCGGTGGTTTCCACGACCAATCTATTGAACGCAGGAATGTCGCCGGTGTCGCGACGCGCGTGCAGGGCCAATAATGTCTCGCGGATGTC
The DNA here is from genome assembly GCA_965227245.1 of Rhodospirillales bacterium. GTDB lineage: Bacteria > Pseudomonadota > Alphaproteobacteria > Rhodospirillales > Casp-alpha2 > UBA4479. Next base: position 2,911,789 of record OZ245728.1, read on the forward strand.
GCCCCGGATTGTGCAGCACAGGCAACCGGACGTCATTTCGACGATTTGATCGTTGCTGTGTTCGACCAGCAATCCATCCAGCCCAATTTCGCCGAACTCATTGACGACAACGGCGGTGTCGCCAAACCGCGGGTCTTTAAGGATTTGCGTCAAAAGCGTGGATTTACCGCTTCCGAGAAAACCAGTCAGCAAGGTAACGGGAATATTACCCATTGCTAGCCCGCCACCAGTACCCCGTTCTCGACCCGAACGATACGGTCCATGCGCTTGGCGAGGTCCGGGTTATGGGTTGCCACAAGTGCGGCCAGTCCGGCGCCCCGCGCCAGATGCATCAGCACCCCAAAGACGTCATCCGCCGTTTCCGGGTCCAGGTTGCCGGTCGGCTCGTCAGCCAGCAGAACGCGCGGTGACGCCGCCAGGGCACGGGCAATGGCGACGCGTTGCTGTTCGCCGCCTGAAAGTTGTCCGGGGCGGTGTGCGCCGCGCTCTGACAGGCCCATCCATTCCAGAAGTTCGCGGGCCCGGCTGCGGGCTGTAGACTTGTCTATTCCGGCGATGATCTGCGGAATGGTGATGTTTTCCAACGCCGAGAATTCCGGCAACAGGTGATGGTACTGATAGACAAAGCCGATGTTGTAGCGGCGAATCCTGGTCCGGTCGTCATCACCCAGTCCGACACACGATTGACCGTCGATCAGAATATCGCCCGCTGTCGGCTGTTCCAGCAGTCCGGCAATCTGCAGCAATGTCGACTTGCCGGATCCGGATGGGCCGACCAGCGCCACGACCTCGCCAGCTTCGACCCTGAGGTCTGCGCCTTTCAGGACATCAAGGACGCGCTTACCCTGTTTGAAAGTTCTGGTGATACCGCTCAGTTCGAGAACGGGAGCTTGATCATTCATAGCGGAGTGCCTCCGCCGGATCGATACGTGCCGCCCGCCAGCTTGGATAGATCGTTGCCAGGAACGACAGCCCTAGTCCCATCAGGACAATGGCCGTGACTTCAGTCGGATCAACCACGGCCGGCAGCTTTGAGAGGAAATAGATTTCGGCGGCAAACAGGTCGTTTCCGGTCAGGCCTTCGATCCATTGGCGGATGGTCTCGATATTGGCCGCAAACGACAGACCGAGGCCGAACCCCATCAGGGTGCCTATGACCCCGACACTGGCTCCTGCGATCAGGAATATCCGCATGATCATGCCGCGTGTCGCGCCCATGGTGCGCAGGATGGCGATGTCGCGTCCCTTGTCCTTCACCAGCATGATCAGCGATGAAATGATATTGAATGCGGCAACCAGAATGATCAGCGTCAGGATCAGGAACATGACGTTGCGTTCAACCTGAATGGCATTGAAGAAACTGGAGTTGGCGCGTTGCCAGTCATGCACGCTGCCTTGACCGCCAAGAGCCCGGTAGACCTGCATGCCGATGTCGTCGGCTTTCTGTGGATTATCGACAAAGACTTCGAGGTTCGATACCGCATCCGGCATTCGGAAGTAAATCTGCGCGGCTTCAAGCGGCATGAAGACAAAACCGGAATCGTATTCGTACATGCCGATCTCAAAAGTGCCGACGATCTTGAAAGCCCGCATGCGTGGTACCGTGCCGAATGCGGTGACATTGCCCTTTGGAGAAATCAGCGTGATGCTGTCGCCGACCCTGACACCCATGTTTTGCGCCAGCCGGGCGCCGATCAGCACCACGTCTTCGCCTTTGAAATTGCTGAGCGCCCCCTGCTGGATGTTATCGGCAACGATACGGCGCTTTTCCAGGTCTTCGGCCTGGATACCCCGCACAATGGCACCCTTGGCGACACCCTTGGCCGATGCCATAACCTGCCCTTCAATCAAAGCGTTGACCGAGACCACACCATCCATGCCTTCGATCTTGTCGATCATCGGCTGGTAGTCGGTCATTTGCCCGACAACAGGTCCATAGACGCTAAGATGCCCATTGATGCCGAGTATGCGTTCCAGCAGTTCCTGGCGGAAGCCGTTCATCACCGACATGACGATGATCAGGGTCGCGACGCCCAGCGCGATGCCGACCAGCGAAAACCAGGCTATGACGGAAATAAACCCTTCCTGGCGACGGGCGCGCAGATAGCGCATCGCCATCATCCATTCGAACGCGGAAAACATCTGTGAACGTTATCTCCCAGATTGGTGCCGAAAATTGGACAGCGGCGGAATACCCGGTCGACATCGTGCATAGGGAAAACCGGGTCGCCTCTTGTACTGGATGGCGTCCGGGCCTTCAACCACCGAGGCCGTAGTCAAACAAACGGCCGGCAGCGGCCACCGGGGCATTGAGCCCGGCCAGGCGCAACATATGCCAACCAAGAACCTGATTGCTGCACAGTACAGGCTTTTTGAGGTGTTTTTCCGCTTCGGGAATAATTTCCCAGGCTCTGAGGTTGGTACACGAAGCAAAGACCGCATCGCATTCTCCAGAACCGATCTCGCACATGGCATTTTTCGTGGATTTCGGTGAAATGCGGGCGACGGTCTGGTCTTCCGCCTGCTCAAATGAGCCATATGCTGAAATTTGGATACCGGTCGTCTCAATGGCCGCTTTCAATGCATCCGTCACTTCTGCGATATAGGGGCTGACAAGACCGAGCTTATTGACGCCTAACTCCTTGCAAGCTGCTTTAAGGGCACTCAACGGGTTTGTAACGGCAACTCGCGGGTGTGCATGATTGATCAGTTCGGTAACCCGCGCCTCACCAAGAATCGTTGCACCCGATGTGCAGCCATAACCGATCACGCTGATCCCCGCTTCATCGGGAAGCATGGCCGCGCTGGCAGTCATGCTTTCACCCATCATCGACAGGGTCTCAGGGCGAACTTCGGGCATGCACGGGATTCTGTTCTGGTATGTTCTGAGGCCTTGCCCAAGGAACAGTTTGCCGAGTTCGTATTCCATTAATTCGTCAGTCTGCAGGACGATCAGGCCCATGGCCTGCCCGCGATCACTTTCCAGTTCGAACGGCAGCGTCATTTCAGCTATCCGATCACGGGCATCTGTGCAGGCGCACGCCGGCTCAGCAACTCCGGCTCGCCATCGCGGATAACGATGTTTTCCTCGTGTACCATGACTTTCCCCTCGGCAAAGGTCATCCCGGGCTCCAGCGTCATGACCATGCCAGGTTTCAGCACCGTCATATCCCTCGCTGTGTTGGACGGCCACTCCGTCAGTTGCATACCGAGCCCGTGCCCCAGCCTGCCGACATCGTTCCCCAAGGCGCCACCCGCGTCCATGACACCTTGCATGGCATGGAATAAATCTGCGCATGTCCGTCCCGGTCTGGCAGCCCGGAGACCTGCCTCGGTGGCCTGCCAGATAACATCATGAGCCCGTTTTGCGGCGTCCGAGGTATCTCCAAATGCGTAATTGCGGTCAAAGTCGCAAAAATACCCGTCGAATGTCGCGCCGGTATCCAGAACCAGAACATCCCCCGAAGCGCTTTTCCGTTCGGATGGCGGTGAAATGATATCGCCGTATCCCCCTTCCCCCAATCCGCCGACGACATAGGCGACATCGTCGGCGCCCGCATCCAGGGCGCCTGTCTTGAAAGTACGAAAGATATCGACCTCGCTCATGCCCATCGAAAGCCGGGACGGTAAATCTTCGAAGACCGAAGACATGACCCCACAGATATGCCTGATCTTGTCGATTTCGGCTTCCGACTTTGTCATGCGCATGACTTCTATGATCGGCGATACGTCCTGAAATGTGAGCGGCTTGATCAGCTCTGATAATCTATGGAAGTCATTGAGCGACATACGCAATGCCGTTTCCGGGCCCATCGGCAGGCCTACCATTCCCGAACAGCCGTTCGTGATTTCACGAAGTGTCTCGGCAAGCAGGCTGACCCCCTCGTCTTCAGGGGCTGGGGATGACCATGTACGGATATCGTCAATCCAGGTGCGGGCCATGCATTCTGCGCCGATAGCCGGGATGACGGCAACCGGCTTGCCGGCCACAGGCACGACGACAAACCAGGGCCGTGTCGGGCTTTGCCAGAACGGCGTCAGAAATCCGGTAAAATAGCGGACCTCGGGTTCGCTCAGAAGCAGCATGGCGGCAAAACCCGAATCAGCCATCATTTTCTGCGCACGCGCGGTTCTGCATTCGAACTCGGTGACAGAAAATCCCCTTGGCGGTGCAGGCGTCGATTTGGCGGTCAATATAAAGCAACTCCAGCTAAGTCCTTATAAAACCTATCCGGGATCATGCTTGACGCCAATGAATAAGCAATCGCTACGATAACCGGCTATGCGAGCTCTTCGGGATCACTTGTCATAAAAAAATAGCTGGTTGATGATTATTAAAAGCAGCAAGGGGGCTAGAATGCTGGATTCATATTTCAAACTGACTGAACACGGGACATGCGTCCGCACTGAAGTCATCGCCGGGGTCACGACTTTCCTGACGCTGGCATACATCATGTTCGTCAACCCATCGATCCTGGCGGAAACCGGTATGGACCGGGGAGCGGTTTTTGTCGCCACCTGTCTTGCCGCCGCGATCGGCACGCTGATCATGGGGATGCTCGCCAATTACCCGGTCGCACTGGCCCCAGGTATGGGGCTGAACGCATACTTCGCGTTCGGTGTCGTTCTCGGCATGGGTCATTCATGGCAGGTTGGCCTCGGCGCCGTATTCATTTCCGGCGTGATTTTTATGATTTTGAGTATCCTACCGATCCGCGAGTGGATCATTAACGCCATACCTGATGGGATGAAACGTGCGATCTCTGCCGGGATCGGCCTGTTCCTGGCGATTATCGCCTTGAAGAATGCCGGATGGGTTGTCGATCATCCGGCGACGCTGGTCACTTTGGGTGATGTGACAGCCCCGTCTGCCCTTCTTGCGGCGGCAGGGTTCATCCTGATTGCCGTTCTGTTCTCGCGCAGGATTCCCGGCGCCATCATAATCGCCATCTTGGCCGTAACCGGGACCGGTATTGCGATGGGGATATCCCCTGCCGGCGGGATTGTATCCATGCCGCCGTCCCTTGGACCGACCTTCATGCAGATGGATATCGCGGGGGCTCTCAATATCGGCCTGGTTTCGATTGTGTTTGCATTTTTGTTCGTCGACCTGTTCGACACCGCGGGAACGTTGGTCGGTTTGGCGCATCGAGGCAAGCTGCTGGACAAGGACGGCAAGCTGCCGAGACTGCGCCGCGCCCTTCTCGCGGACTCGTCGGCAACGATCGCCGGTGCTGCCCTCGGGACCTCCACGACGACCAGCTATATCGAGAGTGCCGCCGGGATCAATGCCGGCGGCCGGACGGGGCTGACGGCGGTAACCGTGGCCGTTCTATTCCTGCTGTCGTTGTTCCTGTCGCCGCTGGCGGGAACTATTCCGGCCTATGCGACGGCGCCAGCCTTGCTGTTTGTTGCTTGTATCATGACCCATGGTCTCGCCGAGATTGACTGGGACGATGTAACTGAAGTCGTCCCAGCGGTGATCACGGCCATTGCCATGCCGCTGACGTTCTCGATTGCCACCGGTATTGGTCTTGGATTCATCAGCTATGCTGCAATCAAGATGCTGGCCGGAAAAGGCAAGGACGTCCCTATCGCCGTCTATGTTATTGCGGTTGCGTTTATCCTGAAGTTCGCGCTGATTTAACATATTAATATTTTAGTGCGGTTTTTTGTAACATTGTGTCGTTTGAGGGGTGACACGCCCATTTAAACGGACTATAAGATTGCACGCTTTCGGGAACAGGATTTTTTCCTAAACGGTCCGAGTGCGGGAGGAAACCAAAAAAAACGGCAAGGCCACAAGGCCTTGCTTTTTTGCTTCCGGGGCTTTTACTGGAACAGTGTTTCGTCGAATTGCAGTTTATGCTGCATTTACCTCGTCAAAAACAGAAGCATCAACCTGCATCCAGGGTGGTCTTCGTGCCGCAATTTCTGCATAGACGGGGCGTGTTTCTTTGTGCGCCCCCGGCAGATATCCTATGCTCATCAGGAATTCCCCGGTAATTTCACCGCCGGTGAATTTGAAGGTCTTTTTGAACAGCTTGACCCAGTCGCGCTTGGCTATCGGATGATGTGCTGCAATCCATGCTGCAAATCCGCCGTGCGAGTCTCTGAGGTTACGGATGCGTTTTGCGTTCTCGATGATTGCAAGAACCTTGAGCCGGTTCCGGATGATCCCCTCATCCGCCAGCAGCCGTTCGATATCGCGGTCATTGAAGCGGGAAACCTTATCGACATTAAAGTTCACGAACGCCTTGTTGAGGGTCTCACGTTTTTTCAGAACAATCCCCCAGGATAGCCCGGCCTGGCAGATTTCCAGCGACAGGCGCTCCATCAGTGAATCTTCATCCGCAACCGGAAAGCCGTATTCTGTGTTGTGATATGACGCATGCAGCGGATTACCCGGCGCATAATCGCAATATCCGCTCAAAGCCTGAAATCCACTTCGTCGTGGACGTTCATGCCATCCAGCATCATCAACTGAGCTTCACTGGCATTGCGGGAGACATATATGTTGGCAATTAATTCGCCACCGTCGACACGAACCGGGGTCAGAAGCCGGGCATAGTTTTCACCCTCTTTGGCATCCAGCCTTTCCCAATATTCTCCAAGAGCATCCGAAGTCAGCAGGCAGCCGCCTTCGTTCCATTCACGTGTCATTGTCCAGCCCAGTCCCGGACATTCATCAAGCGAACATTGGGCACCGTTCTGGAGGTGACCGGGATAGCTGCAGCTATCCCATTCCCCGCCAAGAGCTTCAAGAACATGCGCATCCGGTCCGCCCGGGCGCATGCGGCCATACACGCACAGCCGGGCGGCTGCGCCACTCGTGATCGAAAACTCCTGATCCGCCTCCGGGTCGGCGGGATCAAGACCGATCCGGCGCCGGTTGATTTCGATGATTTTGGAGAATGGGGTAATCAGCCTATCCATAAGCCCCTACTCAATCAGGACGGAACGAGATCAGACCGGCATCGGCGATAAAATAGAAAATCAACCAGATCACCAGTGAAATGACGCTGCAATACGCCGCCTTACGCCACATCATCGGTTTGACGGGCGCCCCGGGTTCCTGCCCCGGTTCCATTTCCTCATCGGTAGGTGGCCGCACGCCGAAAGGCAATGTGATGAACAGGACGAGCCACCAAATGACGACGTAGATAGCTGTACCGGTAATCCAGTTATCCATCAGGCCTGTTCCAGCTCGACAAGTGTGCCGCAGAAGTCCTTGGGGTGAAGAAACAGTACAGGTTTCCCGTGCGCCCCGATTTTCGGCTCGCCGTCGCCCAGAACCCGTGCGCCTTCGGATTTCATGCGGTCGCGGGCTACAAGGATGTCCTCGACCTCGTAACATACATGGTGCATGCCGCCGGACGGATTCTTGTCCAGAAAGGCCTGAATTGGCGACCCGTCCCCCAGCGGATGAAGCAGTTCGATCTTGGTGTTCGGCAGCTCAACAAAGACCACCGTTACGCCGTGATCGGGCTCGTCCGTCGGGTCCGAGACCCTGGCACCCAACGCATCGCGATAAACGGCGGCGGCCTTTTCAAGATCGGGTACGGCTATGGCGACGTGATTAAGTTTTCCTATCATCGGTATCCCTCACTCATGCACTCAAATTCTGATCAGATGAACGTCGGTGATCGGCTTTTTGTCAAGCAAACGCCGGAAAGAGCGCCGGGCGGCCAGTCTCACCGTTTCAGAAATATCATCATCGTTCCTGAGCTTGCGTTTCGAAAGACGGTCCACGGCATCGTATATGTCATCTGCGACCTGATCGAGGATTGCGTCCTCCTCGTCCGGTTCAAGCATGCCTGTCGTCGTAATCATCATTTCGCCAACCGGCTGGGCATCCTTATCAATGCACAATGATACCACGGCGGTTCCGTTCCACATGCCCTGAACGCGGCTACGGACGGCTTCTCCCTGCATCGGGACCATGCGGTTGCCATCATAGGCAAGGCGGCCGGACGGTACATGATCGACAACAGCCGGGGTGCCGGGGGCCAGTCTGATCATGCCGCCATTTTCATTCACGATGGTGTGCGGCACCTGACATTCGCGGGCGAGTTCCGCATGTTTTTCAAGATGCCGCCGTTCTCCATGAACCGGGATCGATATTTGCGGGCGGACATGCTGGTACATCTCGACCAGTTCTTCGCGGTTCGGGTGTCCGGATACGTGAATATGGGCATCGCTGTCTTCGATGATCCTGACGCCAAGCCGGGCCAGATTATTCTTCATCGCAGCGATGCCGACTTCGTTCCCGGGAATGACCCGGCTGGAGAAAATCACCGTATCACCCTTCTTCATGCTGATCCGGGGATGATTGTCCGTGGCGATACGCGCCAGTGCGGCACGGGATTCACCCTGCGAGCCGGTGCAGATGATCAGTTGGCGGTCATCGGGAATAAAGCCTGCGGCATCTTCATCCAGAAACGGTGCAACATCATCGAGATAACCGCAATCGCGGGCGGCTGTGGTGGTTCGCTGAAGTGAACGCCCCGCCAGAATGACATCTCGGCCACAGGCTTCAGCGGCCTTGGCGACGGTATGCAATCGCGCTACGTTTGTTGCGAAACAGGCAACCGCCACCTTGCCATCACATTCGTTGATGATTCGCGTCAACGCTTCGGCAAGATCGGCCTCCGACCCGGAGTGGCCGGGAGAAAAGACATTGGTGCTGTCGCAGACAATCGCCAGCACGCCCTTGTCTCCGAGACGGCTAAGCGCGGCTTCGTCCGACACTTCACCGATCACCGGATCCGGATCGAATTTCCAGTCACCGGTATGCAAAACCGTGCCCAGCGGTGTCTTGATGGCAATGCCGTTCGGTTCCGGGATCGAATGTGTCAGGGTGATCAGATCAAGGTCGAAAGGCCCGACCGAAAAAGCACCATCGAGCGGTATTTCATGCAATTCTACCTCGTCTCCGAAATCAGTCTCGCTCAGTTTCCGTTTCAGAATCTGCATGGTGAACGGTGTTGCATAGATCGGGCAGCGGATGCGGTCCCATAGATAGGGAACGGCTCCCAGATGGTCTTCGTGCGCATGGGTCAGCACAAGACCGGCCAGCCGGTCACGCCGTTCGACGATGAATGACGGATCAGGCGTAATCAGGTCGATGCCGGGCGGGCTGCCATCACCAAAGGTGACACCAAGATCAATCATCAGCCATGTCGGATCCTTGGGATCCCCCAGTCCATACAGATTGAGGTTCATACCGATTTCACCGGCACCGCCAAGCGGCAGGAATAACAGTTCGTCGGTCATATGTTGCCTTCAGTCATTGCGTCTTGTCTCTCAACGAACTCAATTCGTGATCCTGAAACTGACTCAGAACTTGTAAACGGGACCATAGCGGTTGGCTGTTCCGGATACTGAATCGGGTTCAGGGCACCGTTGCGTGTTATATGGTCTGATCGCGGCCCCAAATCAAAGTAAATCAGGACCGGTTGCGCCTGGCGATGGCGAACAGGCCGCGGAGTGTCAGGTCATTATCGGTGTGCTGGATAGACGGACATGCCGCCGTGAACAGTTTCGCCAGACCGCCGGTAGCGATGACGGTCATGTCGAAATTGCCTTTTTCCTCGCGGATGCGTGCAATGACCCCTTCGATCATGGAGGCATAGCCGTAATAGATACCGGACTGCATGGCGGAAATGGTGTTGGTGCCGATCACCTTGGCCGGCTTTCCGATATCGATACGGGGCAACTTGGCGGCGGCTCGTTGCAGGGCTTCCAGTGAGAGGTTGACCCCTGGGGCGATAACACCGCCTTCGTAAGCACCATCCTCGGCAACCACGTCAAAGGTCGTCGCCGTGCCGAAATCAACGATGATTGCAGGACCATCGTATGTGGCATGCGCCGAAACCGCATTGACCAGTCTGTCGGCACCGACTTCGCCGGGCCGGTCGACATGAATATCAATTCCTATCGCGACGTTGTCGTCACCGACAACAAGTGCACGGCAGTTAAAGTACTTTTCGCTTAGCGTCCGCAGATCAAAAAGGTTTTCAGGTACAACCGTGGCGATGATCACCTCGTCGATTTCGTCACGATTGATATTTTCAAGCGCCATTAGCTGACGCAGCCACACCGCAAGTTCATCGGCGGTCTTTGCGGTCTTGGCCGCAGCACGCCATTGTCCGATGATGTCACCGTCCGGGCCGAAGACGGCGAAGACGGTGTTGGTATTGCCGCTGTCGATGGCCAGAAGCATGACTAGGCTTCCTTCTTCGCAGGTTTGAAGTAGACCTCACCGGCTGCAATCTTACGAACTTTGCCGTCCTGATTCAGCATCAATGACCCGTCTTCGGCAATGTCCTCAAAAATACCTTCCAAAGTTTCATCGCTGAGTCGTACGGTGATATCCTTGCCAATCCCCTGGGCCCGCCATTTCCATTGATGGCGGATGACTTCGAAGCCGTTATCCATCCAGCGGCCCGCCCATTCCATGAAATGCCGGGCATAGGCTTCCAGAAAGACCGTATCGGCGATGACCTGGCCCTGTTCGACGAAATCCGTGGCGGGATACGGGGTGTTGGAAGGATGGGATTTCAGATTCATGCCAAGACCGATGATCACATAATCAACCGGCTTGCCGGCATCCGATTTGGCTTCCAGCAGAATGCCGCCGATCTTGGCATCGTTCAGGATGATATCATTCGGCCATTTCAAGCGGCATTCAAAACCGGGATCGCAGACTTCACCGATGGTGTCGAATACCGCACAACCGGTGACGAAACTGAGTTCAGCTGCCTGCGCAGCAGGCACGTCGGGCCGGACGATCAGGGATGAATAGAAATTGCCTCTGGGGCTGTCCCAACTGTTGCCCCGGCGGCCCTTGCCCTGGGTCTGTTCGCGGGCCCATACAAGCGTGCCGTCTGGGGTTTCCAGTTCCCCCTGCTCGGCAAGTTTGCGGGCTTCCGTCATGGTGCTGTCGACGGTCTCCAACGCAATGAGATTGTAGACCGCCGGCAGTCTGGGCAGCGATTGTTCTTCGCTCATCCCGCGAAAAGCGCAGCCGCGGCAGCAGCAGCACTGGTCAGGATCGGTGCCGGATAGACAAAGAACAGGATGACGATGACCGACGTGACACCGATGACAAATGTCATCTCGCGGCCAATCGGGATGTCGAAGTGATCCACCGGTTCGTCAAAATACATGACCTTGATGATGCGGAGGTAATAGAACGCCCCGATCACACTGGCGACCACACCGATGATGGCCAGGGCATACAGTTGTGCTTCGATCGCAGCAACGAAGACATAAAGTTTGCCGAAGAAACCTGCCAGCGGCGGGATTCCCGCCAGCGAGAACATGAACACGACCAGCGTTGCCGCCAGCAGCGGGTTGGATTTGCCGAGACCGGCAAGATCATCAATTCCTTCAACCATCCGGCCGCCGCGGCGCATGCATAGAATGCAGGCGAACGTCCCGACGTTCATCACCAGATAGATGGCAAGATAGACCAGCACACCTTTGACGCCGTCTTCGGTACCGGCTGCCAGGCCGACCAGCGCATAACCGACGTGTCCGATGGAACTGTACGCCATCAGACGCTTGATGTTGTGCTGGTTGATGGCGGCCAGTGCGCCAAGCGCCATGGACAATACCGAAATGACGATGATGATCTGTTGCCAGTGGACAATAAGATCGCCGAAAGGCCCGACCATGACCCGGAGGAAGAGTGCCAGTGCGGCGATCTTGGGGGCGACGGCAAAGAATGCGGTCACCGGCGTCGGCGCACCTTCATAGACGTCCGGCGTCCACATATGGAACGGCACGGCGGAAACCTTGAATGACAGACCGGCCAGAATGAAGACGATGCCGATCACAAGGCCGGTGGAAATTTCTTGTCCGCCCGCGAACAGCGTCGCCAGTGCATCAAAGTTGGTTGTTCCCGAAAAACCGTAAACCAGCGAGGAACCGTAGAGCAGCAGACCCGAGGCAACAGCACCGAGGACGAAGTATTTCAGACCGGCTTCCGTCGCACGATTGTCGTCGCGTTGCACGGCAGCCATGACGTACAGCGACAGGGACTGCATCTCGAGCCCGACATAAAGACTGACGAGATCGTTGGCGGAAATCATCAAAAGCATGCCGAGCGCGGCGAAAACGATCAGAATCGGAAACTCGAAACGGGCGATGTTGTGACGTTCCATGAAATCACGCGAGACGATGATTCCAAGCGACGCAGCGATCAGAACAAGGGCTTTGCAGAACACGGCAAACTGATCGGTCACGAACATGCCGGAGAACGTAACAACGCGGGCGCCGGCGACAGGAACAAGCAGGAAAACCGCAAGGACCAGCGATACGATGGACAGCATTGAAACGATACGGAACGTCGCATCGTCGTTGTCGCTGAGACCGCCTTTCTGGAACACACCGAACATCAAGAGCAGCATGATGACACCGGCCAGAAACAGTTCCGGCAATGCGGGTACGATATTGGGCATTTCGGCCACGGGCATCGGCTTTCTCCCCTACTGGCCTGCTTGTTCGAGCATGCCGCTCTGAACAAGGGAACTGTTAACCTGATCAAGCAGGTGCGTGACGGATACATGCATGAAATCAAGGAACGATGACGGATAGACACCCATCCAGATGGTGATGAACAGCAGCGGTGCGAAAATGGCCATTTCGCGCCGGTTCATGTCCGTGATGCGCATGAGATTTTCTTTGGTCAGCTCGCCGAAGATGATGCGGCGGTAAAGATAAAGCGTATAGGCGGCGCCCAGGATCACCCCGGTGGCCGCGAATGCGGCAACCCACGTGTTAGCCTTGAAGGCACCGACCAGAACCAGTATTTCGCCGACGAATCCGCCGGTCCCCGGCAGTCCCACGGACGCCATGGCAAAGACCATGAAGGTCAAAGCATAGGCCGGCATTCGATTGACGAGCCCGCCATATGCCGCGATTTCACGGGTATGGATCCGGTCATAGACGACACCGACAACAAGGAACAGTGCTGCCGACACGACCCCGTGCGACAGCATCTGGTAAATCGCCCCTTCGATACCCTGCGTCGTCATCGTGAAGGTCCCGATAGTCACGAAACCCATGTGTGCGATCGACGAATAGGCGATCAGTTTTTTCATGTCTTCCTGCGCCAAAGCGACCAGTGACGTGTAAATAACGGCGACGATGGACAGAGTGTAGATCAGCGGTGTGAAAAACAGGCTGGCTTCGGGCATCATCGGCAGTGAAAAGCGCAGGAAACCGTATCCGCCGAATTTCAACAGCACCCCGGCAAGGATAACGGAACCTGCGGTCGGGGCTTCGACGTGGGCATCGGGCAGCCAGGTGTGGACCGGCCACATCGGCACCTTGACAGCAAACGAAGCAAAGAACGCAAGCCACATCCATTTTTGGGCATCGATCGGGAAGTCATAGGCCATCAGCTCAAGCATGTTCGTGGTGCCGGCGTAGTAATACATGGTCAGCATGGCGACCAGCATCAGCACCGAACCCAGCAGCGTGTACAGAAACAGCTTGAAGGCGGCATAAACGCGACGGACTCCGCCCCAGATTCCGATGATGATGAACATCGGTATCAGAACGGCCTCGAAGAAGATGTAGAACAGGAACAGGTCCAGCGCACAGAACATGCCGATCATGAAGGTTTCCAGAATCAGGAAACAGATCATGTATTCCTTGACCCTGTCCTTGATCGACGTCCACGACGCGAAGATGCAGATCGGCGTCAGCAGGGTCGTCAACATCACGAACAGCACGGAAATGCCGTCGACACCCATATGGTAAGAAATTCCGAAGTCTTCCATCCACACGGCTTTTTCAACCCACTGGAAATCAGCCGTGGTCTGATCGAAGGCAAACCAGAGCATCAGCGAGATCAGAAACACGAAGCACGAGACGAACGCTGCTACATGACGTGCGTTGGTGGCGACGATTTCAGGATCCTCGTGACGGACAAACAGGATGCAGATCACGCCGACCAGCGGTGCGAAGGTGAGGATTGTGAGTAACGGCAAGTCGAACATCTGTCCTCACGCCCCTTTCGTGAACATGTACCAGCTCACCAGCGCGGCGATGCCGATCAGCATGGCGAAGGCGTAATGGTAGAGATAACCCGTCTGCAGCGCCGATACCCGGCGCGCCATGATGCGTACCGCGTTGGAGATGCCGTCCGGCCCGCAACCGTCGATGAGGGCACCGTCACCGCCTTTCCAGAGGCCGCGCCCAATGGCGAAGGCCGGGCGGACGAAAATCTTGTCGTACAGTTCGTCGAAGTACCACTTGTTAAGCAGGAACTGGTAGATGCCCTGATATTTTTCGGCGATCTTCGGCGGAATGTCCGGTCGTTTGATGTACAGGAACCATGCCGTGCCGATGCCGATGGCACCGACGATCAACGGTGAATATTTCACCAATGCCGGGACATGGTGCGCGTTTTCAAGCGCCGGATGTGACGGCAGGATGAGAATGGCGTCGCCCCAGAAATGCTCCATGCCGTCGCCGACGAACAGATTGTAAGGCACATAACCGGCGGCAATGGCACCAAGCGCCAGTACCAGCAGCGGAATGATCATGACTTTCGGGCTTTCATGAACATGGCCAAGCACGGTCTCGTCACAGCGCGGCGTGCCGTGGAAGGTCATGAACAGCAGCCGCCAGGAATAGAATGCCGTCAGCAGCGCCGCCAGCAGCCCCATGGCAAAGGCATATTTTCCAACACCGGTTTGCGATGCATAGGCAGCTTCAAGCACGATATCCTTCGAGAAGAAGCCCGCGAAAGGCGGAACTCCAGCGAGTGCCAGCGACCCGATCCACATAAGGGCATAAGTCACCGGGATCATTTTCCAGATACCGCCCATCTTGCGCATGTCCTGTTCATCGGACATGGCGTGAATGACCGAACCGGCACCGAGGAACAGCAGCGCCTTGAAGAAACCGTGCGTCATCAGGTGAAACACACCGGCGGAATAAGCAGATACACCGCAGGCAAAGAACATGTAACCCAGCTGTGAGCATGTCGAATAGGCGATCACGCGTTTGATATCGTTCTGCACGCAGCCAATGGTCGCGGCAAAAATCGCGGTCGACGCACCGACGACGGTAACGACGGTCAGCGCCGTATCGGAATATTCGAACATCGGTGACAGTCTTGCGACCATAAACACGCCGGCCGTGACCATGGTTGCCGCGTGGATCAGGGCCGACACCGGGGTCGGACCCTCCATCGCGTCCGGCAGCCATGTGTGCAGGCCCAACTGTGCCGATTTACCCATGGCGCCGACAAACAGCAGCAGACAGATGATGGTCATGGCATGGAAATCAACGCCGAAGACATTCAGGATGGCATCTTTCTGCCCCGGGACGGAATCGAATATCGTATCCAGGTGGATCGTATCGAACAGCATGAACGTCGCAAAAATGCCCAGTGCAAAGCCGAAATCGCCGACCCGGTTGACGACGAATGCCTTGATGGCGGCGGCGTTGGCGCTTGGGCGCTTGTACCAGAAACCGATCAGCAGGTAACTCGCCAGGCCGACACCTTCCCAGCCGAAGAACATCTGTACCAGGTTATCGGCCGTAATCAGCATCAGCATCATGAAGGTGAACAGGCTCAGATAGCACATGAAGCGCGGCACCGAGGTATCGTGATGCATGTAGCCGACGGAATAGACGTGCACCATCGCCGAGACCACACAGACGACGATCATCATGACCGACGTCAGAGTGTCGACCTTGAGCGCCCAGGACAGTTCAAACGACCCGGAGGCTATCCAGGTAAAAAGTTCCGTGGTCCGGGCATTTCCGTGCAGGCCCACGTCAATAAAGATCAGCACGGCCAGAAGTGCGGAAATCAGCAGACCGCTGCAAGTAACGATCTGTGATGCGAGATCAAGCGTATGCTTGCGATGCTTGTCGGCGCCAATGCTGGCAAACACCAAAACACCGGCGATAGCCGAGCCGATCAGCGGCAGAAAGACGAGGATTGTCTCGATCATGCGGCTCAGCCCTTCATCATGTTGACGTCTTCGACGGCGATGGAGCCGCGATTACGGAAAAAGACCACAAGGATGGCGAGACCGATGGCGGCCTCGGCGGCGGCCACGGTCAGCACCAGCATGGCAAAAATCTGGCCGACCAGATCGCCGAGGTGCGTTGAAAACGCGACTAGATTGATATTCACCGCCAGCAGCATCAGTTCAACGGACATCAGAATGATGATGACGTTCTTGCGGTTCAGGAAAATCCCGAAGATGCCAAGCACAAACAGGATCGCGGCAACTGTCAGGTAGTGACCCAATGCAATTTCCATCACTCAGATCCCCTTCCCGATTTCTACGTCACGCAGCTTCACGGCTTCTTTTGGATCACGGGCAATCTGATCGTTGATGCGCTGTCTGCGGACCCCGTCCCGGCGGCGGTGCGTGAGCACGATGGCGCCGATCATGGCGACCAGCAGCACCATGCCCGAAGCCTGGAACAGATAGATGTACTTCGTATACATGATCTGCCCGATTGCGTGGGTGTTGGTGATCTGGTCCGGCGGCGGCGTCGGCGCACCGGCCAGCCCTATGGCTTCCGGCGCAAAGGCCCACCCCCCAACGGCAAGCGCCAGTTCAACGAACAGGATCAGGCCGATCAATGCACCGACCGGCAGGTACTGAAGGAATCCCTGACGCATTTCGACGAAGTTGATGTCCAGCATCATGACCACGAACATGAATAGCACGGCGACCGCGCCGACATAGACGACGACCAGAATCATCGCCAGAAATTCTGCGCCCATCAGCACGAACAGCCCGGCCGCGTTGAAAAACGTCAGGATCAGAAACAACACCGAATGCACAGGGTTACGTGCCGAAATCACCAGCACCGCGGCAGCGACGGCGATGATGGCAAACATGTAAAATGCGAACGCCTGTATCATATATCCCCCAAGACCCCCTTAACGATAAGGAGCGTCGATCCTTAAACGTTCAGCCAGCTCGGTTTCCCAACGGTCGCCGTTGGCCAGCAGTTTATCCTTGTCGTAAAGCAGCTCTTCACGGGTTTCCGTCGCGAATTCGAAGTTCGGCCCCTCGACGATGGCGTCGACCGGGCAGGCTTCCTGACAGAGACCGCAATAGATGCACTTCACCATATCGATGTCGTAGCGCGTGGTGCGACGAGACCCGTCTGTGCGCGGCTCAGCCTCGATCGTGATCGCCTGCGCCGGACAGATGGCTTCGCACAGCTTGCACGCGATGCAGCGTTCTTCGCCGTTCGGATAACGGCGCAGTGCGTGTTCGCCCCGGAAACGGGTCGAAAGCGGACCCTTTTCGTAGGGGTAGTTCACGGTGACTTTCTTGCGGAAGAAATAGCGCAGCGTCAGCGACATCCCGGAAACCAGTTCCGAGAGAAAAATCGCCCGTGCGCCCTGTCCTATGAAGCTCATAATGTGCCTCTTTCCATCATTACAGCATCGGGGCCATATCAAAGGCGACGAGTACGCCGGCGACGACGGCTACCGCGACCAGCGAAATCGGCAGGAACACTTTCCAGCCCAGACGCATCAGCTGGTCATAGCGGTAGCGCGGGAACGTCGCGCGTACCCAGACAAAGATAAACAGGCAGAAAACGATCTTCAGCGCCAGCCATATCGGTCCCGGAATCCAGTTGAACGGTGCAATATCGAATGGCGGCAGCCATCCTCCCAGGAACAGAACCGACGTCATCGCCGACATCAGGATCATGTTGGCGTATTCACCAAGGAAGAACAGCGCGAAGGTCATTGCCGAATATTCGACGTTATAACCGGCGACGAGTTCGGCTTCAGCTTCCGGCAGATCGAACGGATGACGGTTGGTTTCCGCCAGCGTCGAAATAAAGAAAATCACGGCCATCGGGAACAGCGGAATGACGAACCAGACGGTTCTTTGTGCCTCGACGATAGCTGACAGGTTCAGTGAACCGGCACACAGCAGCACGGTGATGATGATCAGGCCCATGGAAACTTCATAGGAGACCATTTGTGCTGCCGAACGCATGGCGCCGAGAAATGCATACTTGGAGTTTGACGCCCAACCGGCCATGAGAATGCCGTAGACGCCGAGCGACGATATTGCGAACAGGTACAAAATACCGACATTGATATCAGCCAGCACCATGCCGGCGTCAAACGGGATTACCGCCCAGGCCACCAGGGCCAGAATGAAGGTGATCATCGGTGCGGCGATAAAGACACCGCGGTTGGCACCCGTCGGAATAACCGTTTCCTTGAGGAACAGCTTCACCCCGTCGGCAATCGGCTGCAGCAGTCCGAACGGACCGACCACGTTCGGCCCCTTGCGGAGCTGCATGGCACCGATGACCTTGCGTTCAAACAGCGTCAGGTAAGCAACGGACAACATGATCGGTGCGACGATGGCGACGATTTTGGCCACCATCCAGATTGCCGGCAGTATGTGGGTTTCGAATAAATCAGCCATCTGTGCCGGTCTTCATTTCCTGGGCACCCAAGAAAGTCTCGGTGCACTTGGCCATCGTTTCCGAGGCCCGGCTGATCGGATCGGTCATATAAAAATTCGTGACCGGGGATTGGAACGGTGTGTTCGATACGTCGCCTGCGGTGCCGAAGTTTTCCCACGGGGCATCGACGGCTGCATCGATGTTCATGAAATTGGCGTTTGCTTCGACCAGTTTGCCGCGAACGGCTCTGAGATCGTCGAGGGCGATGGTTTTACCAAGCACATCCGAAAGTGCGCGGATGATGGTCCAGTCCTCGCGGGCGTCGCCCGGCGGGAACGCCGCCAACCGGCCCAATTGGACCCGGCCCTCGGTGTTGACCCAGGTGGCGTTCTTTTCGGTATAGGCGGCACCAGGCAGGATGACATCGGCACGATGTGCTCCGGCATCGCCGTGATGACCCTGATAAACGACAAAGGCGCTGCCGAGAGCATTCATGTCGATTTCATCGGCACCCAACAGGTAAAGAACCTCGACATCGCCCTTCCCGGCGGCAGCAATGATATCGTTTGTCGACAGACCGCCCTCGCCCGGCACGAAGCCGATATCGAGACCGCCGACACGTGATGCGGCCGTGTGAAGAACGTTATAGCCGTTCCAGCTCGTGGACTTGTCGACCATGCCGTAGGTGTCGGCTATTTCGCGGGTTAGTGCCTGGACGGCGGCGCCGTCTTCGCGGGCAAGTGCGCCCTGCCCGACGATGATCATCGGCCGGTTGGCGGCTTTAAGAATTTTACCGAAGTCGGATTTCTTATCCAGAACGGCTTTCAGGTCTGCCGGTCCCGTCCCCAGATGCGCGTAGTCGTAGCGAAGATCGGCAGCTTCACCGATCACACCGATGGGGAAATTCCCCATGATAGAGCGCTTGCGGATGCGAGCGTTCAGGACGGCTGCTTCAAGGCGCGGGTTGGCGCCGACGATCAATAGTGCGTCGGCCTGCTCAATCCCGGCGATGGTGGTATTGAAAATGTAGGCGGCGCGTGCGCTCGGATCGATCTTCGAGCCGTCCTGGCGACAGTCGATATTAGCGGAGCCGAGGTTCGTCATCAGCAATTTGAGAGACACCATGGCCTCACAATCAGCCTGATCACCGGCTATGGCAGCGATTTTGGAACCGGGAACCGTTTCGACTTTGGCTTTGATGGCAGCAAAGGCTTCGTTCCAGGTGGCCGGCTGCAGTTTACCGTTTACGCGGATGTAAGGCTTGTCGAGACGCTGGCGGCGGAGGCCATCACAGGCAAAGCGGGTTTTATCGGAAATCCATTCCTCATTGACTTCTTCATTGAGGCGCGGCAGCACCCGCATGACCTCGGAGCCACGCGCGTCGACACGGATGTTGGAACCCAGGGCGTCCATAACATCAATGGTTTCTGTCTTTTTAAGTTCCCACGGGCGCGCCACGAATGCATAAGGTTTCGACGTTAGGGCCCCGACCGGGCACAGGTCGATGACGTTGCCGGAAAGTTCGGAATCTACGGCTTTTTCGAGGTATGAGGTGATCTCGGCATGTTCGCCGCGGTACAGCATGCCCATGTCGGTGATACCGGCGATTTCCGTGGTGAAACGGACGCATCGCGTACAGTGGATGCAGCGCGTCATGATCGTCTTGATCAGCGGCCCCATTTCCTTGTCTTCGACGGCGCGCTTGTTTTCCTTGTAACGGGAATGGTCGAGACCGTAGCCCATGGCCTGGTCCTGAAGATCGCATTCGCCGCCCTGATCGCAAATCGGGCAATCGAGGGGATGGTTGATCAGCAGGAATTCCATGACCCCCTTGCGCATCTTGTGCACTTCCGGGGTGTTGGTATGCACCACCATGCCCTCGGCGACCGGCATGGCACACGATGCGACCGGTTTCGGCGCACGTTCGAGTGCCACCAGGCACATACGGCAGTTTCCGGCAATCGACAGACGTTCGTGATAGCAGAACCGCGGAATTTCGATCCCGACCTGCTCGCACGCCTGAAGAACCGTTAATCCGGCGTCGACTTCGACTTCCTTACCGTCAATGGTCAGCTTCGGCATCGGTTGTCCTTACCTTCCCGCGTTATTCGGCCGCTGCGGGCTGTTGCCCGGCGCCGCGTTCTTCCATCAATGGACGGAAGTGACGAATAAGTCCCTGAATCGGCCACGCCGCAGCATCGCCAAGCGCACAGATTGTGTGGCCTTCGACCTGTTTGGTGACTTCTTCCAGAAGATTGATCTCGGCTGGTGATGCATCACCGGCGCAGACGCGCTCCATCATCCGCCACATCCAGCCGGAACCTTCACGGCAGGGGGTGCACTGGCCGCAGCTTTCATGCATGTAGAAGCGTGACAGCCGTGTGATGGCGCGAATGACGTCGGTGGATTTATCCATAACCATGACGGCGGCGGTGCCGAGACCGGATTTCTGTTCCTTGAGTGAATCGAAATCCATCAGGACCGTCGAGCAGGTATCTTTGGTCAGCAGCGGAACGGAGGCGCCGCCCGGGATGACCGCAAGCAGATTGTCCCAGCCGCCGCGCACGCCGCCAGCATGCTTTTCGATCAGTTCCTTGAGCGGAATGCCCATTTCTTCCTCGACCGTGCATGGCTTGTTGACGTGCCCGGAGATATTGAAAAGCTTGGTGCCGGTGTTGTTCGGGCGGCCGAGACCGGCAAACCATTCTGCACCCCGGCGCAGGATTTCCGGAACAACGGCGATGCTTTCGACATTGTTGACCGTGGTCGGGCAGCCCCAGACGCCGACGTTCGCCGGGAACGGCGGTTTCAGACGCGGTTGCCCTTTCTTGCCTTCAAGGCTCTCGATCAATGCGGATTCTTCACCGCAGATATAGGCGCCCATACCCCGATGAATATAGAAATCGAATTTCCAGCCTGTACCGCACGCATTATCGCCGATCAGCCCGTTTTCATAGGCTTCGTCGACAGCGCGTTGGAGGGCTTCGGTTTCACGGTAAAACTCGCCGCGGACATAGCAATAAGCCGCATGTGCCTGCATCGCAAAACAGGCGATCAAAGCCCCTTCGATCAGCTTGTGCGGATCATTCCGCATGATTTCGCGATCTTTGCAGGTCCCGGGTTCGCCTTCGTCAGCGTTGATGACAAGATAGTGCGGACGTTCACCCACTTCCTTCGGCATGAACGACCATTTCATACCGGTCGAGAAACCAGCGCCGCCGCGGCCACGCAGGCCGGAACCTTTGACCTGTTCGATGATCTCTTCACGGCCCAGTTCGATGAGCTTTTTCGTGTTGTCCCAGTCGCCACGCTTGCGCGCACCGGTGAGACCGACGTCTTCAAGGCCATAGATATTCGTAAAGATACGGTCGGCGTCTTTAAGCATCAGTTATCCCCCTTTTCGGAGACTTTCTGTACGCGCAGGTCTTCCTGGTGAGCCAGGCTGGTCAGTCCGCCCAGCGGTTCACAGGTATAGCGTTCAAGCTGGGAACCGGTTTTCGGCTGCTTGCCGGCTTTCAGGTCATCAAGAATTCGGGCCGTCGCCTCACTGTCCAGATCTTCGTAATAATCATCGTTGATCTGCATCATCGGGGCGTTGACGCAGGCGCCAAGGCATTCGACTTCAAGCAGTGAAAATTCTCCGTCCTCGGTCGTTTCGCCGGACTTGATGCCCAGTTTGTTGTGGCAGGCGCGCATGATGTTGTCGGAGCCGTTGAGCCAGCACGGCAGGTTTGTGCAGACCTGGACGAAATGTTTTCCGACCGGTTTCAGGTTGTACATGGTGTAGAACGAGGCGACCTCAAGCACACGTATTGCCGGCATGCTCAGATAATCGGCCACATATTCGATGGCCGGCATAGGCAGCCAACCGCCGCATTGGCGCTGCGCCAGATCCAGCAACGGCATGACCGCGGAACGCTGACGCCCTTCCGGATACTTGGCGATAACCGCATCTGCCCTGGCTTTGTAATCAGCTGAGAACTCAAAAGTTTCAGGTGCATCGCTCATCGGTCGATCTCCCCGAACACGACATCGACGGAGCCGATGTTGGCGACCACGTCGGCCAACATATGCCCCTTGGAAATGAATTCTGTTGCCTGCAGCGAGGCAAAGCCCGGTGCGCGGATCTTGCAGCGGTACGGCTTGTTGGTCCCGTCCGAGATGAGATAGACGGCAAATTCGCCTTTCGGCGCTTCTACGGCGGTGTAGGTCTCTCCCGCCGGCACCTTGAAGCCCTCGGTATAGAGCTTGAAATGGTGGATCAGCGCTTCCATCGAATGTTTCATATCCGTGCGAGACGGCGGCGTGACTTTGTGATCAATGGATTTGGCCGGACCAGTCGGCATGTTTTCAATGGCTTGCTGCATGATCTTAATACTTTCCCGCATTTCCAGCATGCGCACCAAATAGCGGTCATAGCAGTCGCCGTTCACCCCGACGGGGATCTGGAAGTCATACTTCTCGTAGCCGTCATATGGCTGTGATTTACGCAAATCCCAGGCTATCCCCGACGCGCGAAGGTTGGCCCCGGTAAAGCCCCAGTCCTGACACTGTTCAGCCGTGATGACGCCGATATCAACGGTACGCTGCTTGAAGATGCGGTTTTCCGTCAGCAGGCTTTCCATGTCGTCGCAGATCGTCAGGAAACTCGGGCACCATTCATAGATATCATCGAGAAGCTGTTGCGGTACGTCCATGGCGACCCCGCCCGGACGGAAGTAATGCATGTGCATGCGGGCACCGCAGGCCCTCTCACAGAATTCCATGAGCTTTTCGCGATGCTCGAAGCCCCACAGCATGGGAGTCATGGCGCCGACGTCCATGGCAAACGCGCAGATATTCATCAGATGGTTCAGCAGACGGCCGATTTCGGCATACAGAACACGGATCGCCTGACCGCGGACCGGTGCTTCGATACCCAGTAGCTTTTCTGTCGCCAGGGCGAACGCATGTTCCTGGCACTGCGGTGACGAATAATCGAGACGGTCAAAGTAGCCGACGGCCTGTACATACGTCTTGTGTTCGATCAGCTTTTCGGTCCCGCGGTGCAGCAGCCCAATATGCGGATCCGCCCGTTCAACGACTTCGCCGTCCATTTCCAGAACCAGACGTAACACACCGTGCGCTGCCGGGTGCTGGGGGCCGAAGTTGATATTGAAGTTCTTGATCTGGGTTTCGGCCATTATTTCGCCTCCTCTTCGGCGGCGTCTTCGGCCTTTTCATCGCCCGGCAGCATGCGTTGCACGCCTTCCCACGGGCTCAGGAAGTCAAAACTGCGGAATTCCTGGGTCAGCTTGACCGGCTCATAAACAATACGTTTCTGTTCGTCGTCGTAGCGCACTTCGACATAGCCGGTCAGCGGGAAATCCTTACGCAGCGGATGGCCTTCGAACCCGTAGTCCGTGAGAATCCGGCGCAGATCGGGGTGGTCGTTGAAGGCGACACCGTACATGTCCCAGACTTCCCTCTCCCACCAGTTGGCGGCACTGAACAGGCTCGTGGCGCTGTCGACCGGTGTATCCTCATCGGTGCGCAGCTTGACGCGAATCCTGTTGTTATGGGTCATCGACAGAAAGTGGTAGACGATCTCGAATCGCTCATCGTCGTCCGGGTAATCGACACCGCAGACGTCAAGCAGGGTCTGAAACTGGCAATTGACGTCGTCGCGCAGGAATTTCAGGACCTTGAGAACGTCGTCCCGCTTGATCTCAATCGAAAGCTGGCCGAGACGGACAGTCGTATCCACGACCGAAGACCCGAGGGTATCCCGGATATAACCGCCCAATTCCTTAAGAACCTGATCCATGATGATCCGTCTGTTGTTATTCGTATGCCGTTAGCGGAACAGGGTTCCGGTGCGTTTGATCTTCTTTTGCAGCTGCATCACGCCGTAAACCAGCGCCTCGGCCGTCGGCGGACAACCCGGTACATAGACATCGACCGGGACGACCCGGTCACAGCCGCGAACCACTGAATAGGAATAGTGGTAGTATCCACCCCCGTTGGCGCATGACCCCATGGAAATCACATAACGCGGCTCGGCCATCTGGTCGTAGACCTTGCGGAACGCCGGCGCCATCTTGTTGGTCAGAGTGCCGGCGACAATGATCACATCGGACTGACGCGGGCTCGGTCGCGGCACCACACCGAATCGGTCCAGGTCATAACGGCTGACATAGGCATGCATCATTTCGATGGCGCAGCAGGCCAGACCAAAGGTCATCGGCCAGAGAGAGCCTGTACGCGCCCAGTTGACGAGCTTGTCGACCGAGGCGACGACGAATCCCTTGTCCTGAAGCTCGCCGGTGACCTGGCGCAGGATCGCATCCTGCTCCTCACCCGGTGGCAGCGGGGCCGGCTCTGTTTGGGCCGAGGTGGTTACTCCCATTCGAGCGCTCCTTTTCGCCATTCATATACAAAGCCGATGGTCAGTATTCCCAGGAAAACCATCATCGACCAGAAACCGAAAACGCCAATGTTGCCGAGCGATATCGCCCACGGAAACAGGAAGGCAACTTCGAGGTCGAAAATGATGAACAGAATGGCGACCAGATAGAACCTGACATCGAATTTGTGGCGCGCATCCTCGAAAGCTTCAAAGCCACATTCATATGCGGATGATTTTTCTGCGTCCGGGTGTTGCGGGGCGACAATAAAGGACCCCAAAACCGCGACGCAGGCGATGGCAGTTGCGATCCCCAGAAAGACCAGGATCGGAAGATACTCGCTCAATAAGCCTTCCAAAGCTTTCCTCTCCCCGGTTTTTACCGGTCAATATACCGTGGTCGTCTCCAGATCGGGCGCCACGAATTCGTTCAACGGTAGGCGTTTATGGTATGCCTCACAAGGGTCGATTTTTCAATGCCATAACAACCAAATGAAGGTGTTTTTTTTGCAGTTGCTAATATATCGACCGGAAGACCGTGACGAATAGGAAGCTGTTGAAAAAACAACAGCTTGGCATCCAAGTAAAATATCGGCAATTCGGGGAAAGTGGCGGGAGTGACGGGACTCGAACCCGCGGCCTCCGGCGTGACAGGCCGGCGCTCTAACCAACTGAGCTACACCCCCTTACCAGGGCCGCCAAGCCTGACTGCGCTTAGCGGAAGCGATGATCTAAAGCACCCCCAACGGGGTGTCAAGCGATGTCATCGTGCTTCAGCAAATGAATTTTCAGGTGGTCTGATCACCTGCCGAAAGCGGGTAAATGGTGGGCGGTGACGGGTTCGAACCGCCGACCCTCTCGGTGTAAACGAGATGCTCTACCAGCTGAGCTAACCGCCCCATTGGGGCACCGTATACTGCGCAGAACTGCCAATCGCAAGAACAGATGGCGTTTATCCAAAAGAAAACGCCGACCACGTGGGCCGGCGTCTTCGCAAGGTATTTAACGTCGATCAGTTGACGGCGTCTTTAAGACCTTTACCAGCTTTGAATTTCGGCTGTTTAGAGGCCGGGATCTGAATCGTTTCACCCGTCCGCGGGTTGCGGCCGGTGGTTGCTTTCCGGTTAACGACGGAAAACGTACCGAAGCCCACAAGACGAACTTCGCCACCACTTTTCAAAGAACTGCTGATGTTATCAAACACCGCGTCAACGGCTTTGGCTGCGTCGGCTTTGGTAAGGCCCGCAGAATCCGCGACAGCGGCGACAAGATCATTTTTATTCACGGCTCATGCCCCCTTTTTCAAGGTTTTAGGATAAACTTACATCCGCCTCCCAAACGAAAATATTTCGCTCTCCAGAGTGCGGCGCTCGCGATGAATCTAGTGCCAGGGCTCTCGAACCGTCAATTCAACACCCTGTGGAAGCCGCAGATTTCTGCGGTTTTTTAGGGGGCTCCCCCTAACCTACGGTAAACAAAGCATTATTTGATGCAAATAATTAACGATGTTTTTTGAAAATGCCGTGCAAATGCCCGTGAAAGCGCAGAATTCTGCGGAAAACACGTGAAACTCCGGTTCCGATTCGTTTCCTTACAATTTTAGCAATTTCTTCGGGCCTGTGGTTCTCCAAAAAGAAAGGGCGCTCTCCGGGGAGAACGCCCTGTTCAGCAGTGTGTTGGTAACACCGTCAGTGTTTGACGAGATCACCCGTCGGCGCCGCTTCGTCCGGTGACTGGGCAGCGAGAGCTGCCGCCTTGGCATCGTCTTCTTCAGACCATTCGATCGGTGTAAGAGGCTTGGAGAGTGCGCGTTCTAGCACCTCGTCAACGGTTGAGACGGGTACGATCTCAAGCCCCTTCTTCACCACTTCCGGTATATCGGCCAGGTCCTTTTCGTTTTCCTGCGGGATCAGCACGGTTTTGATGCCGCCGCGGAGTGCAGCCAGAAGCTTTTCCTTCAAGCCGCCGATGGCCAGAACGCGGCCACGCAAGGTGACTTCGCCGGTCATGGCAACTTCCTTGCGGACCGGAATGCCTGTCAGCACGGATACGATAGATGTCGTCATGCCGACGCCGGCGGACGGACCGTCCTTCGGCGTGGCACCTTCCGGCACGTGCACGTGAATATCACGCTGAGAGAACAGTGTCGGGCGGATACCGAATGTATGGGCACGGGACTGAACATAGGACTTGGCGGCCTGGATGCTTTCCTGCATCACATCGCCGAGCTTGCCGGTGATGGTCATCTTGCCGCGTCCCGGCACCATGATGGATTCGATGGACAGCAGTTCGCCGCCCACTTCCGTCCAGGCAAGACCCGTCACGACACCGACCAGATCTTCGGCTTCGATTTCGCCGAAACGGTATTTCTTGATTCCGGCATACTTGTCGATGTTCTGAACCGTGACCTTCACATCTTTGCATTCGCCCATAAGGATATCCTTGAGCGCCTTGCGGATCAGGTTCGACAGTTCGCGTTCAAGGTTCCTGACGCCGCTTTCGCGTGTGTAGTAGCGGATCAGGTGCAGCAGAGCGTTATCGGAAATCGACCATTCGCCGTTCTTGATGCCGTGTTTTTCGATCTGTTTCGGTATCAGATGGCGTTTTGCGATTTCGACCTTTTCATGCTCGGTGTAACCGGACAGGCGGATGATTTCCATCCGGTCCAGCAAGGGGCCGGGCATATTCAGGGTGTTTGCCGTGGTTACGAACATCACGTCCGACAGGTCATAATCGACTTCGAGATAATGATCGTTGAAAGTGGTGTTCTGCTCCGGATCGAGCACTTCGAGCAGCGCCGAAGCGGGGTCGCCGCGCCAGTCATTGCCCATTTTGTCGACTTCATCGAGCAGGAACAGCGGATTTGACGACTTCGCCTTCTTCATCGACTGAATAACCTTGCCCGGCATGGAGCCGATGTAGGTCCGGCGGTGACCGCGGATTTCGGATTCGTCACGAACCCCGCCCAGTGACATGCGGACGAAATTACGCCCGGTCGATTCAGCAATGGACTTGCCCAGCGACGTCTTACCGACGCCCGGCGGGCCGACGAGGCACAGGATCGGCCCCGTCACCTTGTTGGTACGCTGCTGTACGGCAAGATATTCGACGATCCGTTCCTTGACCTTTTCCAGACCATAGTGATCCGCATCCAGAATTTCCTGGGCGATCTTGATGTCCTTTTTGACACGCGTACGTTTTTTCCACGGAATGCCGAGCATCCAGTCGAGATAGTTCCGCACAACGGTCGCTTCGGCGGACATTGGCGACATGCTTTTCAGCTTCTTCAGTTCCGCCAGGGCTTTTTCCTTGGCTTCCTTCGACAGCTTGGTCTTTTCAATCTTTTCTTCGATTTCCGCGGTTTCGTCGCGGCCATCGTCGGTTTCTCCGAGTTCCTTCTGAATGGCTTTCAGTTGTTCATTCAGATAATACTCGCGTTGGGTCTTCTCCATCTGCCGCTTGACGCGGTTGCGGATCTTCTTCTCGACCTGCAGGACGCCGATTTCGGCTTCCATGAAGCCGAGCACGCGCTCAAGGCGTTCGATTACACTGTCAACCTCGAGAAGTTCCTGCTTTTCGGAAATCTTGATCGCCAGATGCGAGGCAACGGTATCTGCCAGCTTCGACGGGTCATCAATCTGGTTCAGGGAAACCAGAACTTCCGGCGGAATTTTCTTGTTCAGCTTGATGTAGCTTTCGAACTGATTGACCACGGAACGGGAAATGGCTTCCAGTTCACGTTCGTCACCGAGCTGTTCCGTCATGCGGCCGGCTTCGACCTGGAAGAACTGCTCTGTTTCAGTGAATTTATCGATACGTGCACGCTGAATGCCTTCGACCAGCACCTTGACGGTGCCGTCAGGTAATTTCAGAAGCTGCAGGACAGTCGATACGGTCCCTATCTGGTAGATATCATCCGTTCCGGGATCGTCATCGGCCGCATTTTTCTGGGCGACCAGCAGGATCTGCTTGTCGTCTTTCATGACGTCTTCGAGGGCGCGGACGGATTTTTCCCGGCCGACAAAAAGCGGGACGATCATATGCGGAAAAACGACGATGTCGCGCAGCGGCAGAACCGGGAAATCTTCTTTTTGATCTTTTTTATCGCTCGTTGTCATTCATTCGCTCCATTGTATTCGGAAAACCCGTCGCATTTACTGGCCCGCGAGGCTGTCCGACGATGTGCCTTGTTACCTAAAAAGTGGGCCGTTTACCCCATTTGTGCAAGGGCTAAGGGCCGAATATGCGGACAATACGGATCGGGATCGATGCCCTTGGAATTCAGCGTATTTGTGGGGCTGAACGCACATGCGGGAAAACCGTACGGGCGCACGCCCATCCGCTGACCTGTAAAAGATGCCGTGTTAGTGAATTGATATCACGAGGCTAATCAGGACGCCGACGATTCCATGTCGTTTTTGCGATCGGCATAGATGAACAGCGGCGGTGCGCCATCATCCACCGTATCCTCGTTGATCACGATTTCTTCAACCCCATCCAGACCCGGCAGATCGAACATCGTGTCGAGAAGGATATTTTCCATGATCGAGCGCAACCCACGAGCACCGGTTTTGCGTTCTACCGCTTTCTTGGCAACCGATTCGAGGGCTTCATCGCGGAATGTCAGACCGACATCTTCCATCTCGAACAGACGCTGATACTGCTTCACCAGGGCGTTCTTAGGTTTGGTAAGGATTTCGATAAGCGCTGCTTCGTCAAGGTCTTCAAGGGTCGCGATGACCGGCAGACGACCGACGAATTCGGGGATCAGGCCGAATTTAAGCAGATCTTCGGGTTCGACTTCGGCCAGGATTTCTCCGGTCTGGCGATCTTCCGGACCACGGACGTCGGCACCGAAACCGATATTGGTTCCCCGGCCGCGACCGGCAATAATCTTGTCGAGACCGGCAAAGGCACCACCACAGATGAACAGGATGTTCGTGGTGTCGACCTGCAGGAATTCCTGCTGCGGATGTTTGCGGCCACCCTGCGGCGGCACCGAGGCTACGGTGCCTTCCATGATTTTCAGCAAGGCCTGCTGCACGCCCTCGCCCGACACGTCGCGCGTGATCGACGGGTTGTCGGACTTGCGGCTGATCTTGTCGACCTCGTCGATATAGACGATCCCGCGCTGTGCACGCTCGACGTTGTAATCAGCGGACTGAAGCAGTTTCAGAATGATGTTTTCGACGTCCTCGCCGACATAGCCGGCTTCGGTCAGAGTCGTTGCATCGGCCATGGTGAACGGTACATCGAGAATCCGCGCCAGCGTCTGCGCCAGCAGCGTTTTGCCGCAACCAGTCGGGCCGATCAGCAGAATGTTCGATTTAGCCAGTTCAACGTCATTCGATTTTCCGGAATGACTAAGACGTTTGTAATGGTTGTGTACAGCCACCGAGAGCACGCGCTTGGCACGCTGCTGACCGATAACGTAATCATCCAGAACCTGGCAGATGTCCATCGGCGTCGGCACGCCCTCTCCGGATTTAACCAGATTGGTTTTGTGCTCTTCACGGATGATGTCCATGCATAACTCGACGCATTCATCACAAATGAATACGGTCGGGCCAGCGATCAGCTTACGGACTTCATGTTGGCTCTTGCCGCAGAACGAGCAATAAAGCGTGTTCTTGGCGTCGCCACCGGTGCCGGACTTGCTGCTCATTGGGACTCCTCGATCCGATCTAGCTCTAGAATCATTATGTTACTCGCCGTGAGCGGGGAGGTACAATCCCCAATTAACCACCGGCCTATACAGGTCCGATCACGGCGTTACACATCATGGGCGGGTTTTACCCATGCGGTGGTTCAATCTTTACGTCAGCTATCGCCTTCCGGACGTGGGCGCTCACTGACGACTTCGTCAACGAGACCGAAATCCTTGGCCTCCTCTGCGCTCATGAATGTGTCGCGGTCGACGGCTTTTTCGATCTTTTCAAGATCGTTGCCGGTGTGTTCGACATACATATTGTTCAGGCGTTCCCGCAGTTTCAGGATTTCACGGGCCTGAATTTCGATATCGGACGCCTGCCCCTGGGCACCACCGGACGGCTGGTGAATCATTACCCGCGCGTTCGGCAGCGAAAAGCGCTTCCCCTTTGCGCCGGCACACAGCAGCAATGACCCCATGGACGCTGCCTGACCGATGCAGACGGTGGATACGTCAGGGCGGATGTAACGCATGGTATCGTAGATCGCAAGACCCGAGGTCACGACACCGCCCGGAGAATTGATATAGAACGAGATGTCCTTGTCCGGGTTTTCAGATTCCAGAAACAGAAGCTGCGCACAGACCAGGCTTGCGACTTCGTCGTGTACGGCGCCGGTCAGGAAGATGATCCGTTCCTTGAGGAGCCGCGAATAAATGTCGTAAGCGCGCTCACCGCGGTTGGTCGTTTCGACCACCATCGGCACCAGCGTATTCATGTAGGTGTCCATAGCGTTAGACATTCCGCGGGTCTCCCTTGTGTAGCGTGTCGTTCCGAAATAATCCGCGAAGCCCTGCCATGCAAGGGCTGAGTTTCAGAATGTCATCCGGGCACGGATGCCGGTCCGGGGGAAGTCCCCCGTCCCTGGCGTTGAAATGTGTAGAGATCAGCCTTCGTCTTTTTTGGCAGCAGCCTTTTTCTTTGGTGCTGCTTTTTTCTTCGGCTTGTCTTCACCATCGTCCTCTTTCGCGGCTGCCTTCTTGGCCGGGGCCTTTTTCTTCGGCGCAGCTTTCTTGGACTTTTTCTCTTCGGCTTCGTTCTCGGACTCGATTTCCTTGATCAGGTCTTCCATGGTTGCCGTCTTGTCGGTGACCTTGACCATCTCAAGGATGAAATCGATGATTTTGTCTTCGTACATCGGCGCCGCAGCCTGTTCGAGAGCCTGCGGGTTCTGCTTGAAGTATTCCATGACCTGCTGTTCCTGGCCCGGATACTTGCGTGCTTCGTTCATCATCGCCTTGTTCAGATCATCCTGGCCGATCTGAATGTTGTTGGTGCGGCCAATTTCATTCAGCAGCAGGCCCAGACGCACGCGGCGCTCGGCAATCTGCTTGAATTCTTCCGCAACTTCCTTGTCAGGCTCAATGGCGTGGGCTTCTTCATGATCATGCGCGTCAGCATGGGCGGCGTCGGAGCCGTGCTGATCATGCTGCCACTGGTGAACGATGGAATTGTATTCCTGCTCTGACAGACGTGGCGGTACGTCGAAGTTCACCATGTCCGCAAGCTTGTCCATAAGGCGGCGCTTGACCAGCATGCGGCCGTATTCCTTGAATTCACGGCCCTGCTCTTCACGGATCATGTCGCGCAGTTTTTCAAGGTTTTCCGCGCCGGCAAGCTTGGCCAGGTCGTCATCGATCGGCGACGGCTTGGCTTCGCGAATTTCCGTGAGCTTGACTTCAAACACGGCATCCTTCCCGGCCAGGGCTTCGGCGCCGTACTCGTCAGGGAACTTGACGTTCACTTCAACGTCGCTGCCGGCGGTGACGCCGATCAGCTGATCTTCAAAGCCCGGGATGAAGTTCCCGGAGCCGAGTTCAAGGTTGTAACCTTCGGCGGAACCACCGGCGAAGGCTTCACCGTCGACCTTGCCGACGAAATCGATAACGACAACGTCGCCCGATTTGGATTTGCGATTCCCCGTGATCGGTTCAGACGTCTTGTTGGAGTCAGCGATACGCTGCAGCGTTTCCTCGACATCTTTCTCTTCTACCTTCGGCACCATACGTTCGATGCTGACCTTGGAAAAATCAGGCAGGGCGATTTCCGGCAGGATGTCGAAGGCCATGGTGTATTCCAGATCCTTGCCGTCCTCGAACGAGGTGACCTCGAACTGCGGCTGACCGACCGGTCGAACGCCCTTTTCAGCCATGGCTTGTTCGGCTGAACTTGAAACGGCGCTCTCCAGGATTTCACCCATGACCGAAGGGCCGTAGCGTTTGCGCAGAAGCGACACCGGCACTTTGCCCGGACGGAAGCCCGGCAGGCTAGCGGTTTTGGCAATTTCAGAGAGACGGTTGTTGACCTTCTCTTCGATTTCTTTTGCCGGGAGCGCGATCTTGTATTCGCGGCTCAGACCTTCGGATTTGATTTCAGTGACCTGCATCGGATTTCCAGACATTCATACGTTTAAAACAGCTCGCGGGACTTACCGCGTTACTTCGGGTGGCCGGCACAGAGGCGGAACTGGTGCGGGCGGAGGGACTTGAACCCCCACGACTTACGTCACAGGTACCTAAAACCTGCGTGTCTACCAATTTCACCACGCCCGCCCGAGCCTGCCATGGGGTTTGAAGCCCAAAAGCGCCCCGCCCCAAAGCGGTGCGACACTCTACTTATTTAGCCTTCACTGTCAATCGCAAGGAAATGGCTGAATTTAGCGGCTTGTGGGCGCTATGGCTCAACCCTTGAGGAGCGCTCTGACCGAACTGGAGGTCGAAACCTTGCCCCGTGCACTATACGCCTCGTGGTTATCTTCAATCTTGTTGAGATGATACAGATAGTTGACCATCATCCCTGCAGATTGCCGAATACCATTGGATGATGTGTCTCCCAGCCAGTTCAGACGTTCGATTGCAGCCCCATTCGACAGGTGGAAATGCGCGACCGGGTCGGCGGCGCGGCCTTCACGGCGCTTTTCTTCAACCAGATAACGGGCACAAAGGCGCATCAGGGGGGATTTCAACGCATCGGCCAGAGCTTCGTCCTGATACCAGTCAGGCTTGCTCAGAACGTCCTTCACGACACCCTTGAGACCTGTGTCTTTCTGGGTCACGGCCTTCAGGGCCTTGCGCTCCGCCGGTAACAGAATCTTCGGATCACCGGCGGCAAACAGGTTATCCAGCCATTTGCGGAAACCGGGAATGGGCGACAGGGTCGAGAATGCCTTGAGATTATCGAATTCCTCACGCAGTTCGCCGACAACGCGCTTGATCAGGAAGTTCCCGAAACTGATTCCGGCAAGACCCTGCTGGGCGTTCGAGATCGAATAGAAAATCGCCGTGTCCGCTTCGAGGGAATCCTGCAACGGCGCATTTTCATCGAGCAATTCCTGCACGTTTCCGGCAATCCCGTTCACCAGTGCCACTTCGACAAAAATCAGCGGCTCATCCGGCATGCGCGGATGGAAGAACGCAAAGCAGCGGCGGTCAGAATCAAGCCGGTTTTTCAGGTCATCCCAGCCGGCAATAGCGTGAACGGCTTCGTAAGCTATGAGTTTTTCTAGAATGGTTGCAGGCGTTTTGTCCCAAGATATCTGCCGCAGTTCCAGAAAATCGACATCGAACCACGAGACCAGAATGCCGCGCAAATCCCGCTCCAGAGCTTTCAACGCCTGATCTTCCTTGGAAAAGCGCAGCAGTTCCGCGCGCATATCAACGAGGAACTTGACCCCGTCCGGCAGTGCATTGAACTGAGTCAGAAGCTTGGTACGTGGGGCATCAAGAGATTTTTTGAGCAGATACTCGGCGTCGCGACGATCGTTTTCATCATCGGCGAGCTGAACGGCATCCATGGCCGCATCGACCTGAGCTGGATCCGTGTCGAATTCACGGGCCAGTACGCTGAGAAAGCGTTTTCTGCCTTTTTCATCGAGTGCCAGATAAACCTGTCCCAGTTTTGCCGCTTCGGCCCGTGCCGAGACCTCTCCGCCTTTATTGTTAAGGCAGGCACGCATCTGTTTGCGCAGCGTTTCGATATCGGAATCCGGTAGATCAGGCCGCGCCATGGCGACTGAAATGTCATAGCCCGACCCTGCAATCGCCCGCCATCCATCGCGGAGATTGTTGATCGTGCGGTCCAGAAAACTGGTAGGTTCACCATCCATGCCGGTAAACTGCTCCTATTGTATGTCGATTTCAAGGCGGCTTCGTTAAGCCATTGATAATGTGTCTATTCGGGTAAGACGGTTGGCAGCATGTCGGCAATGTCCTCGGCAATCAGGCCGGGCCCAAAACGACCTGCAGCAGCACCATGTAGCCAGACACCGGCCTGCGCAGCCATGAATGGGGAAACACCCGTCGCCATCAAACCGGCAATAATACCCCCAAGCACGTCCCCTGCCCCGGCAGTTCCCAACCATGCGGGCGCATTGGCATTGATCGTGGCGCGACCGTCAGGTGCGGCGATCACGGTATCGGCCCCTTTCAGAACAACAACGGCATTTGTAAGTTCAGCGGCAGCGCGGGCGCGGCTGAGTTTGTCACCCGGAAACTTGAACAATCGCCGAAACTCGCCTTCGTGCGGGGTCATCACACAACGCCCCCGGATTTGCCGAAACAGGGTTTTCGGATCGTCGGCGAATGACGTCAGGGCGTCAGCATCCAGAACCACCGAGCGCACACCCTTATCGATAGCCTGTAAGACCATCGCACGCGTCTCCTCACCGACGCCGATTCCGGGACCGATCAGCACCGCATTACGGCGCACATCCGAAAGATTGTCTGCAAATTGCGCCCGAACTTCGACGATGTTTCCAGGATCGCCTGTCAGATAGGTTTGCAGTGCGCTTTCCGGTACTGCCAGCGTCACCAGTCCGGCACCGGCCCGGCGTGCGGCCCGTGCTGCGAGCCTTGCAGCGCCGGGCATCGCGGCGCTGCCGGCAATGACCAGATGTCCCCTGTCGTATTTGTGGTGTGTTTCTGAGCGAACGCCGAAGACCTGCGCCGACCAGTTTTCCGGCTTATTTTCAGAGATTTCCGGGGCAATGTCATCAAGAGCCGAACCGGGTATGCCAATGTCCACGACATGAACCTGTCCGCAAAAGCCACGCCCTGGATACAGAAGATGACCGGGCTTCTTGCGAAAGAACGTGACCGTTTCCCTGGCCGGCAGAGCCGTTCCCATCACTGCGCCACTATCGCCATTGATGCCGCTGGGCAGATCAACGGCGATGGATGGAAGTTCAAGTGCCGCCGCCGCATTGATGACGTGGGCGCACACCCCTTCGATGTCGCGGGCCAGCCCGGCGCCGAACAGGGCATCTATCAGGATACAGCCTTCCTCCAGAACCATCGGGGCCATCGGCTCGACGATGCCTTGCCAGCGTTTGTAATTTTCCTTGGCATCGCCGGTCAGTTTTTGCGGATCGCCAAGCGCCGCGATGCGAACCCGATGACCCCTGTTTTTCAGGTAACGGGCTGCGACATAGCCGTCACCGCCATTGTTGCCGGGACCGCAAAGAACAACGATCGGCCTTTTCCCGGCAAGCCGCTGGGCCCGTTCGGCAACCGCCCTGCCGGCACGTTCCATCAGCGTCATGCCCGGAACGCCGGACGCTATGGCAGCCCGGTCGGCGGCGCCCATCTGAGCGACAGTCAGGAGTGCGTTTTCGAACATTTCCGAATCGTACACGGTGTTTCGGCGATGCTAAATACCTGACGTCCGCAGTTTCGACGTTTTTGCGGATAATGCCGTTTGCCCTCGTACAGGCATTGAGAGAAGTCAAAGTCATCATTAAGCTGATTATTGTGCACTGCCGAAACCGGCGGTCGTCACCGGCATGAAGGAGCACGCTATGCCTGCACGAATCATCGCCGTTGCGCAGCAGAAAGGCGGCGCCGGAAAAACCACACTTGCCGCGCAGCTGTCGGTTGCCTGGTCGGCCAAACGCAAGGTCGCGCTAATGGATATCGATCCGCAGTCGAGCCTGACGGCATGGCATCGGCTGAGGGCGTCCAGCAACCGTGATATTGCACAGATAAACCTCAGTGATGTATCGGGCTGGCGTGTCGGTACCGAACTCGACCGCTTGAAGAACAACTACGACATCGTACTGATCGATTGCCCGCCGCATGCCGAAACCGAAACCAAGAACGCCATGCGTTCTGCGGATCTGGTGGTCATTCCGGTTCAACCTTCCCCCATGGATGTCTGGGCGACAACCCCGACGGCGGAATTCGCCAAGGATCAGGGAACGGATGTCCGACTTGTCCTGAACAGGGTCCCGCCACGTTCAAGGCTGGTCGACGCGGTACAGGAATTGCTTCGGGAGAGCGATCTTATGCTGACGGCAAACACGCTTGGAAATCGTGTTGCCTTTGCCGCCTCAATGATGGAAGGCTTGGGCGTCACGGAAAGTGAACCGTCATCGCAGGCCGCTGATGAGATCAAGGCGCTCGCTCAGGAACTCGAAAAGGCTGCAAAATGATTGAACTATCTCCCTTCATGCTCGGGCTACATGCTCTGTTCGCCGTGGTCTGGGTCGGCGGCATGTTCTTTGCCTATCAGGTGCTGCGGCCGAGCGTCCCGGGTATAGAACCCCCGCCAGAGCGTCTGAAGCTTTGGGATCGGGTATTCGTTCGTTTCTTTTTCTGGGTCTGGATCGCTGTGGTCGCGTTGCCGTCCACAGGCTACTGGCAGGTTTTTGTCGATTTTGGCGGTTTTGCCGGCGCCGGGCTTCATATTCACTGGATGCACGGCACAGGCTGGCTGATGATCATCCTGTTCGTCTACATGTACATGAAACCCTACGCAGCGTTTCGGGATGCCGTTGCCGATGAGAACTGGGATGAGGCACGCCAAAGTCTTGAGCGTATCCGCACCATCGTCGGCATCAATCTGGTGCTGGGTTTGATTACGGTCGTACTTGGATCAACCGGCCGTCTGTGGACCTAGTTAGCGTTATTTGACCAGCTTCGCCGTCAGGCTGATCTCATGGGTGATGGTCTGGTGCACAGGGCAGCGCTCGGCGATCTCGAATATCTTCTGGCGCTGTTCGTCACTCAGATCACCTTGAAGGCTGATCTCGGTTTCGATCCGGTCAATATTTCCATCCCGTGTTTCACAGGTTTCGCAGTCTTCGGCATGGATTTTATCATGCCGCAGCGTGACCTTGGCCCGGTCCAATGGCCATCCCTTGCGGTCCGCATACATGCGCATGGTCATGGACTTGCAACTGCCGAGTGCGGTCAGCAGATAATCGTAAGGTGACGGACCGCTGTCATTCCCGCCGACGCTGAGGGGTTCGTCGGCTGTCATCAGGTGCCGGCCGCCAACCAAAACGGCATTCGCAAACTTACCCTTCCCGGATTCCTCTACAACGACGGCATCTTTAGGAGCGTTTAGAGACGCAATCGTTTTTGAATCGGAAGAATTACCGATATAGCGCGCCGCCCAGGCGGCGATGACGTTGGCGCAATAGACCGCGTCTTCACGTTTCGACAGCAGGTGATCGGCATCGTCCAGAGACACGAAGCTCTTGGGATGACGGGCATTGATGTAGATGTCCTGTGCGTTATCGATCCCGACAATATTGTCGACCGGTGAATGGAAGATCAGCAGGGCGCGTCCGAGATGAGCAACGCTATCCATGAGCTTTTGGCCGCGGATGTCGTCCAGAAACTGTTTTTTGATTCGGAACGGCCGCCCGACAAGGGTCACCTCCGCTTCGCCCTCGGCATCGATTTTTTTGATGTCATCGGCAAAGTTGTTGGCGACATGACCCGGATCCGATGGGGCGCCAATGGTACAGACGGCTTCGACCTCGTCAATCTTTGCGGCGGCGGCAAGCACGGCTGCACCACCGAGTGAATGCCCGATCAGGATTTGCGGTGCAGACAACTGGTCACGCATGTAATCGCCAGCAGCGACCAGATCACCGACGTTGGAGGTAAAGTTGGTATTGGCGAATTCCCCTTCACTGGCACCCAGTCCGGTGAAGTCGAACCGCAGTACGGCTATACCATGTGTTGTCAGACCCTCGGCGATCCGGCTGGCTGCAAAAATATCCTTGGTGCAGGTAAAGCAATGTGCAAACAGGGCGTAGGCCTTGATTTTCCCGTCCGGCACATCCAGCCGGGCAGCAAGTTCGTCACCAAGAGCCCCGCTGAAATTGATTTTCTCGCTATTGGACACGACTAAATTCCTCGCTTCGGGACGGTTCCGTAATAGGTATAGTGATCGTCGTTGATCGATGCCGGATCGACCGCGGAAAAAACCCTCGAAACACGTCTGCCGTCGTTGCTGAATGGCAGTCGAATTGACGGACGTGAAGAATTGATCCCGGTGCGTGTCACGATCGGGGTATTGCACAGGACGGCCTTGCCGCGTTTCACCACGTCCTCATATTCATAACGGTTCCCTTCCCGCATGGTTTTTTCGGCAATACCTGACAACAACTTGCCGGACATTTCAGCCCCGATAAGATTGGTGCGTTCCGTGCCCCAGAACCGGAAACGAAAATCCAGTGGGTCGTCTTCGACATCGACAAGCACGGACCACGGCAACAACTTTGATGGGACCATTTCGAGAGAAAAGCATGCCGCCAGGGGTAGATCCGGTGATTTTGGGAATGATGCCCAGACCACATACATACCCATGAGAATCTCAGGCATATCGGATGTCTGATCGATATCTATGATTTCTGTCTTTTGCATCACGAATAGAATAACATGACAACCTGTTAGCGCATTTCGATTCTCAAATCGACCGGTCAGCCTGGATACCAGGCGGCATTCCGCTTTTCCTTGAAACTCAGCAGACCTTCGGCGGCGTCGTCCGTCTGACGTTGCAGTGAATGGCTTTCCGCAAGCTGCCCTGCAAGAGCATCGTCGATGTAAAGGCCGGAAGTCTCAAACAGAATGCGCTTGGTTTCCGCCATGCCGGACGGTCCGTTCATCAGAATGGCATTGATCACGGCCTCCCCCGTTTCCGACAATTCATCCCGTCCACAGACGGCATGAACCAGTCCAAGTCTCTCGGCGGTATGGGCATCGAAGCGCTCTGCTGTAATGGCGTAGCGGCGCACCTGTCTGGGGCCGATTGCGGCTGCCAGTTGCGGAATAATCGGGCCGGCGTGCAGACCCCAGCGGACTTCGGCAATCGAAAACAGGGCATCGTCACTGGCAATGACCACGTCACAGGCTGCAAGTATGCCCGTTCCCCCGCCGAAGCAGGCGCCATGCACCAGTGCAACGGTCGGTTTCATGCACTCATTCAGCACGCGCACGGCATCCGTCGTCTGCTGTGATACGGCGAGATTTTCCGCTGGTGTTCCCTGCCGCACGGCGTCGAGCCAGGCCAGGTCGGCACCTGCCTGAAAGTGTTTGCCATTCCCTTTGATGACAATGACCCGGACATTGTCATTGCTGCCGAGGGCTTTCGCGCCTTCAAGCAGATTCTTCACCATATCACCGTCATAGGCGTTATTGACGTGTGGTCTGTTAAGCGTGACCGTTGCGACGCCTCGGCTATCGATATCGCAAAGGACGCTGGGTTGTTCTTCAGACATTATTTCCTCCGGGTAATTCGTGAACTTTCCTTTTAACGGTTTGATCCTGTCTGGACAAAAAGTCTGCAGTCCTGAAGATGGTTTTCATGAAAAAACCAGCGTTCACAAAACATGATGTCGAAGTCATCAGGAAGGAATCCGGTTATTCGGGATTTTTTGAACTGAACATCTACACACTGCGTCACAAAAAATTCGAAGGCGGCTGGGCACCTGAGATAACCCGCGAGATTTTCGAGCGTGGTCATGCGGTTGCGGTACTTCCCTATGATCCCAAACTGGACACGGTGCTTTTGCTCGAACAGTTTCGGCCGGGCAGTTATTTCTCCATGTCCTCCCCATGGTTTGACGAAGATGCCTCCCCCTGGATGTATGAAGGGGTCGCCGGCATGATCGAGGATGGCGAGTCGCCCGAGGAAGTCGCCTACCGTGAAGCGATTGAGGAAACCGGAACGCCGTTATCGGATTTGATTCCCGTGACCCACTATCTGGTCAGCCCGGGCGGCACGACCGAATCCGTTTTTGTTTTTATCGGCCTTGCTGATTTATCAAACGTCGAAGGTATCCATGGCATTGATCACGAAGGTGAAGATATTCGCCCATTCTCGCTGCCGCTTGGCGAAGCCTACGAGATGATTGAAACCGGGATTGTAAATAACGCGATGTCGATCATTGCCCTGCAATGGCTGATGTTGAACAAGCAGAAAGTTCTGGATAAATGGAACTGAATCGATCTTATCGGTGTGGAATTCAGCCGAATGCTTGATCGCATGTTGTGCCGTCGATAATCTGGATTCTGAATTGACCAAATCAAGCGCGATACAGCGGACACGACCGGGGAAATCATTCGATGGATATCAAGAACGGTTTTGAAGAAACCGTCGGCAATACGCCGCTCATCAGGCTCGCCGCAATTTCAGAGGCCACAGGCTGTGAAATCTACGGCAAGGCGGAATTTCTCAACCCCGGGCAATCTGTAAAAGACCGCCCTGCACGGCAGATGGTGCTGGATGCGGAAGAAGCCGGGATTCTGAAGCCCGGCGGGACGATTGTCGAAGGGACTGCCGGAAATACAGGTATCGGTTTGGCCCTGATGGCCAATACGCGCGGCTACAAGTGCAAGATCGTCATTCCGGAAACGCAGAGCCAGGAAAAGAAAGACATGCTGCGGCTATGCGGCGCGGAACTGATGGAAGTGCCGGCCCTGCCCTTTTCCGATCCGAACAACTATCAGCATATTGCACGCCGCCTGGCCGAGGAAACGGCCGAGACATCGGAAGGCGGATGCCTGTTTGCCGATCAGTGGAACAACCTGTCGAACCGCAAGGCACACTATCTTACCACGGGTCCTGAAATCTGGGCGCAAACGGATGGCAAGATCGACGGATTTATCTGTGCCGTCGGGACCGGCGGCACGCTGGCTGGTACATCAACCTACCTCAAGGAACAGAATCCCGATATCGCCATTGGTTGCGCCGATCCGCTTGGCGCAGCGATGTATAATCTGTTCAAAAACGGTGAAGCCAAGGCTTCCGAGGGCGGGTCGATTTCCGAAGGTATCGGACTCGGCCGGGTGACGAAGATCATCGAGGACATCACCGTCGAGCACCCCTACATGATACCCGACGATGAAGCCCTGCCGCTTGTGTTCGACCTGCTGCAGCATGAAGGATTGTGCCTTGGCGGCTCCAGCGCGATCAACCTGGCCGGTGCAGTGCGTCTGGCAAAGGACCTTGGACCCGGTCACACAATTGTCACGATCCTTTGCGATTCCGGTACCCGGTATCAAACCAAACTGTTTAATCCGGCATTCTTGAAAGAAAAGAATCTGCCGGTTCCATCCTGGC
This sequence comes from Rhodospirillales bacterium, assembly GCA_965227245.1. Lineage (GTDB taxonomy): Bacteria > Pseudomonadota > Alphaproteobacteria > Rhodospirillales > Casp-alpha2 > UBA4479. The sequence continues at coordinate 2,953,666 of OZ245728.1, forward strand.
TGGAGTAGATGATGAATTACGCCAATCCTGAATCACTCGTATCAACCGAATGGCTGGCTGAGCATCTGAATGCACCGGATGTCCGGATCGTCGATGCAACCTCGTTCCTGCCGGGAACCGGACGTGATGCCAAGTCAGAATACCGGGAGTGCCATATCCCAGGGGCGATATTTTTCGATATTGATGATATCGCCGACGAAACCAACGAGCTGCCGCATATGATCCCCTCGCCCGAGAAATTCTCCAGCCGGGTTCGCAAGCTGGGTCTGGGGGATGGTAACCGGATCGTCGTTTATGATGCCAATGGCGGTGGCATGGCTGCCTGCCGGGTGTGGTGGATGTTCCGCCTGTACGGTCACGAGGATGTGTCCGTGCTCAATGGCGGATTGCCAAAATGGCTGGCCGAAGGACGCCCGACGGATGATCTGCCGCCGGTTCCGCGCGAGCGCCACTTCACGCCGCGCATGAACAACATGCTGGTGCGAAATGTCGAGCAATTGATCACCAACTGCACCACCAACAAGGAACAGGTCATAGATGCCCGCAGTGCTGAACGCTTTGCCGGAACGGCGGATGAACCCCGCGCCGGGCTTCGCAAGGGTCACATCCCCGGGAGCGTCAGCCTGCCGTTCAACAAATTGATGAACAAGGATGAGAACTTCGTCATGCGCTCGTCCGAAGAAATCGCAAAAATCTTCGACGATGCCGGTGTCGATTTCAAAACGCCAACCGTTGCCAGCTGTGGTTCCGGGGTAACGGCGTGCGTCATCGCGTTTGCGGCACATCTGATCGGCAAGGACGACATGGCGGTCTATGACGGTTCCTGGACCGAATGGGGCAGCCGTCATGACACCCCGATCGAGACCGCCTGATCGGTTACATGGCGGAAAGTTCCCCTGAAATCGAAACGGTCATCACTTTTCTGGAGATGACCTCGCCACCCAGTGCCCCGCCGCCGCCGCCCCCAATGGGGCCGCTGGCGCTTATCCTGGCTGAAAACCCGACGGTTTCGTATTATCGCTATCTGTACAATACCGTCGGCGCCGATCATTTCTGGTGGGAACGGCGGATCATTTCAGACGATGAACTTCAGACAGCCATTCAGGCTGAGAACATCGACCTGTTCGTTCTTTATGTCGCCGGCGTGCCGGCCGGGTATTTTGAACTGGGTATGTTTGAAGACGGCAGTCGGATCGAGCTTGTTTATTTCGGCCTGATACCGGAATTCATCGGCCAGGGGTATGGAGCCTATCTGCTGCGAACTGCCGTTGATGAAGCCTGGTCACGAGGACCGGAAAGACTGACGGTGAATACCTGTAACCTGGACCATCCGAATGCGCTACAGGTCTATCAGCGCTGCGGGTTCGAGCCCTATGAGCAGGAAACCCGAATGATTCCCGATCCGCGAAAGCTTGGGATATTCGACTGATCCTTCTTTGATGCCAGCAACGATCCCGAGCCCACAATGAGAGACGGCCCGCATCGTTGCCGAAGTACGGACCGTCTCACCATCCCCCCTCTGGGATATTCGTTTCGTTATCAGTGACCGAGAATTTGGCTCAGGAAGAGCTTGGTACGGTCGTGCTGCGGGTTTTCGAAGAATTCATGCGGCTCATTTGCTTCAATGATTTCCCCGCCATCCATGAAGATCACCCGGTCGGCCACGGTTTTAGCGAAGCCCATTTCGTGCGTGACGCAGAGCATGGTCATACCGGTTTCCGCGAGTTCGATCATGGTGTCGAGCACTTCCTTGATCATTTCCGGATCGAGTGCCGACGTCGGCTCATCGAACAGCATGATGCGCGGGTTCATGCAGAGCGACCGGGCGATCGCCACACGCTGCTGCTGCCCGCCGGAGAGCTGGCCGGGATACTTGTGGGCCTGTTCGGGAATTTTGACCTTGGAGAGATAATTCATCGCCGTTTCTTCCGCTTCCGCCTTCGGTGTCTGGCGGACCCAGATCGGACCCAATGTGCAGTTTTCCAGAACCGTCAAATGCGGAAACAGGTTGAAGTGCTGGAACACCATGCCGACTTCACGGCGGATTGCATCGATCTGCTTGAGGTCGTTGGTCAGTTCGATGCCGTCAACGATGATCTGCCCCTTCTGGTGTTCCTCCAGACGGTTGATGCAGCGGATCATGGTTGACTTGCCCGAGCCGGACGGACCGCAGATAACGATCCGCTCTCCACGGGTCACGTTCAGGTTGATGTCCTTGAGGACGTGAAAATCCCCATACCATTTGTGCATGCCGATAATTTGAATCAGATCTTCATCACCAGCGGAAGACTGAATCTGTGCGGCCGTTGCTTCACCCATGACTTTAAGTCCTTTCCCTGTAGCGCCTTGTGGCGTTCATATTCAAAGCGGCTTACTAGCGCTTGTAGCCTTTATCCAGCTTGCCTTCGAGATAGATCGAGTAACGCGACATTCCGAAGCAAGCAGCGAAGAAGAACAGTGCAATGGCGATGTAGACTTCGTTTGAAAGCCCGTTCCATTGCGCATCGGCCAGTGATGATTTGCCGATGCCGAGAACATCGAGAAGTCCGATGATCAGCACCAGTGTCGTGTCCTTGAACAGACCGATAAAGGTGTTGACGATTCCCGGAATGGAAATCTTCAGCGCCTGTGGCAGGACGATAAGCCGCATCGACTGCCAATACTTGAGGCCCATGCTGTCGGCGGCTTCGTATTGCCCCTTCGGAATGGCCTGCAAGCCGCCTCGGACAACCTCGGCGATGTAAGCAGACGCGAACAGCGTGACCATGATCAGCACCCTGAGCAGGAGATCGAATGTCGTTCCTGGCGGCAGGAAGTAGTTGAGCATGGTCGATGCCACGAACAGCAAGGTAATCAGCGGCACACCGCGAACGAACTCGATAAAACAGACCGAGCAAGATTTCACGATCGGCAGATGGGATTGCCTGCCGAGCGCAAGCAGGACCCCCAGTGGCAGCGAGAAGGCGATACCGGTAACACCGACGACGGTGTTCAGCATCATACCGCCAAATTCGTCCGTGCCCACGGATTCAAGTCCCATGCCGCCAAGCAGCAGCCAACCGGCCACAAACGGATAGGCGACGGAAAAGATCAGCCCCGGTTTACGGAACGGCACGTTGTCGAAAAGGATCGGCACCAGCGCGACGCAGAGCAGAATAAATGACAGGTCGACCCGCCATCTGAGTTCCGCCGGATAGAATCCATAGACGAGAATACTGAACCGGTCCTGGATGAACGCCCAGCAGGCACCGCTTGCAATGGCTCTGCATTCTTCCCTGCTGCCGGCATTCAGAACCGCATCGAGGACGGCCCAATTTAACAATGGTGGAATGATCAGATAGAGCAGATAGATTGCAATCAATGTCCCGAGAGTATTGATCCACGATGAGAACAGGTTTGTGCGGAGCCATAGAACGATGCCCCGCTGGCCGGCCGGCGGCGGCATGTCAGGATGCGTGCCGGGCGTATATGTTTGTGTGACGTCACTCATGATCCGACCCCCTCACCGCTCTACCAATTTGATGCGTTTGTTGTACCAGTTCATGAAAGACGAGATGATCAGCGAGATCACAAGATAGATAGCGATCACGAGAATCATCGTCTCCATTTCCTTGCCGGTCTGCATCAACGAAATGCCGCCGATTGTTGCCACGACGTCCATGTAGCCGATGGCGATGGCAAGCGAGGAGTTCTTGGTCAGATTCAGATACTGGCTGGTCAGGGGCGGAATAATTACCCGAAGCGCCTGAGGAATGATCACCAGATTGAGCGTCCTGCTCCGCTTGATGCCAAGTGCGCCGGCGGCTTCCCACTGGCCGTGGCTGACGGAGAGAATGCCCGAACGGACGATCTCGGCGATGAAGGCTGACGTGTAAAGTGACAGCGCCAGCCAAAGCGCCATGAACTCAGGCAGCAGTACCATGCCGCCTCTAAAGTTGAAGCGCTGGAATTCCGGCACGTCCCAGTTAATCGGCATGCCGGTGACGAGATAAACGATGATCGGAAGACCAAGGATAGCGGCCACGCTGATCCAGAACACCGGATAAATTTTCCCGGTGGCGTCCTGAACTTTCTTGGCATAACCCTTGAACCAGATCGTGAAACCGATACCGGCAATGAAAGCGATAATGGTTGCCCAGAACAGCGGTTCCATAATCGGTTTCGGTGCGAACACACCCCGGTTCGAGAGGAAGAACAGGTCGGCGATATTGTATTCGGTACTGGCAACTCTCGGATGCGGCAGCGAATGTACGAGGATGCCATGGATCAGAAGAATATGCAGCAGCACCGGCACGTTGCGTGTGAATTCAACAAAGCAGTAACTGATCCGGTTCAACAGGAAGTTCTTCGAAAGCCGAAGTACACCCAGAATGAAGCCGAGCACGGTGGCTAGAATGATCCCGCAAATCGCAACAAGCAAAGTGTTGAGCAACCCGACAACACCGGCGCGTAAATGCGTATCGCGCGAGGTGTACTCGATCAACGACTGATTGATGTCATAGCTCGCTGGTGTTGACAGGAAATCGTAACTGAAAGTTTTGCCGACTGCCGCCAGGTTTGCGACAGCGTTTGTAAGGATAAAAGCAAAGAAACCGATGAGCGCCGCCATCGTAAATATCTGTAGAATGACTGAGCGCGCTTCACGGTTGGTCCATAATTTACTGAGAGCTGAACGCTCATCAATATTTTGGTCCGCGATGGTTGTGTTCATTAGCCGTCCGTCCCCCGGTTATACACATAACAAGGGCGTCCAGTTCCTTTGGCCGTCCCTGCTTGCCATACCTCCCTGCCCCATCACCGATATTTAATGCCTTTAGCGGCGTTCGGTGTTCTGGGGGAAGCTTTTAAGGGCGGGTAACGGGTAATCGCTACCCGCCCCAAAAGCTCATAACCGTCAGCTTATGCCGACGGCACGTTCCGGATCAACGGAACGGCGGCGTGTACTGAAGACCACCCTGCGTCCACAGACCGTTGAGACCACGCTCAAGGCCGATCGGGGTGTCGGCGCCAATGTGACGTTCGAAGATTTCACCGTAGTTACCAACGGATGCAATCACTTTCTGGACCCAGTCTTTTTCAAGACCGAGCATGGCGCCAAGGTCGCCTTCGGTGCCCAGCATCCGGTTGATTTCCGGGTTGTTGGTCCCTTTGGCGAGTTCGGCAACGTTGTCTTTCGTGATGCCGAGCTCTTCAGCCGCGATGGTCGCATTCAGCGTCCAGCGGACGATGTCACCCCAGGTGTCATCACCCTGGCGGACAGCCGGGCCAAGCGGTTCTTTGGAAATGATTTCCGGAAGAAGCACGTGATCTTTCGGGTTCGGGAAGGTCGCACGGGTTGCGGCAAGACCCGATGCATCCGTCGTGTAAACGTCGCAACGGCCGGCCAGATAGTTGGTGCGGGCTTCGTCGTTGGTTTCAATCGGCACCGGCTCGTACTTGATCTTGTTGGTGCGGAAGAAGTCAGCAAGGTTCAATTCGGTGGTCGTACCGGTCTGGATGCAAACCGTGGCGCCGTCGAGTTCCTTGGCGGATTTGACGCCAAGCGACGTCGGCACCATGAAGCCCTGACCATCGTAGTAGTTGACACCGACGAACGTCAGTTTGACGTCAACGTCACGAACGTATGTCCAGGTGGTGTTCCGCCACAGCACGTCACCTTCACCGGAGTTCAGGATCGTGAAACGGGTTTTCCCGGTGGCCGGAACGAATTTGACCTTGCTGGCATCGCCAAGAACTGCGGCAGCGGTAGCGCGGCAGAAGTCGGCGTCAAAGCCCTGATAAACCCCTGCGGAGTCCGTATAGGCAAAACCGGCGAGACCGGTCGACACTACGCAACGCAGCTCACCGCGCGCACGGACGTCTTCCAGTGTTGCGGCACTGGCGACGGATGCGCCGACCGCCATGACCGCTGCAGTTGCAGCCGAAAGTAATACTGTTTTCTTCATTTTGATAAAGCTCCCTGAAGACTCTATTTGATGTTTGCCTTACCGGAAAAACTATGCAGTCGCCCAGCAGACCCGAATCCGTAACACGATTCACAAACGGGCCTCAAGACGAAACACAATGTTATGGGAACAATCCTTAATGGATCACAATGCATTACCGCAGTGGCGAAATGCGGTAATGCCTTGCAAATGCAGTACGAAAGCACCTATCGCCAAGCCGTTCCTGCTCGGTTAATGTCACCGCATATATATTTAGCGAGGGACGAAATGAGCGACGACACACAGAGCGGTTACCGGCAGAATACGATTTTGGCACATGCAGGACTGGACCCTGAAAACAACAACGGGGTTGTTAATCCGCCAGTGTACCATGCCTCAACGATCACGTTCCCGACGCTTGAAGAATTCGAAACTCGCGACAGACCACCCTATGAAGGCCCGCAATACGGACGCTCCGGCACACCGACGCAGTTTGCGTTCGAGCGTGCCGTAACGGCGCTGCACAGCGGACACAAAACCGTCGCCTACCCGTCGGGTCTTGCCGCCATTGCCGGCGCCGTGAACACGTTCGTCAAAAACGGCGATCACATTCTTGTCGCCGATACGGTCTATGGTCCAACCCGATCCCGTGTCAGCGGCACCATACTCAACCGTGCCGGGGTCGAGGTTGAGTTTTACGACGCGCTGATTGGCGAAGGTATCAAGGATCTGGTACGCGAGAACACGACGGTCGTGTATCTGGAAAGTCCGGGCTCGCTGACTTTTGAAGTTCAGGATGTCCCGGCGATCGTCAAGGCGCTTAAAGGTACCGGTATCGTCACCATGATCGATAACACCTGGGCGTCTGGTTATTTCTTCAAACCGTTGGCGCACGGCGTCGATGTGGTGATCGAAGCGGCGACCAAATACACGGTCGGTCATTCCGATGCCATGCTCGGCACGGTGACCGTCGGCAACGAGGAGCACTATCAGGCGCTCAAGGGCATGGCCAACAGCTTTGGCTATCACGCGGCACCGGACGACTGTTATCTGGGGCAACGCGGTCTCAGAACCATCGGCGTGCGTCTGGAACGTCATCAGCAGAACGCTCTTGAAGTCGCGACCTGGCTGCAGAGCCGGGATGAAGTCGTGCGGGTCATGTACCCTGCCCTGCCCGATGACCCCGGTCATGCCATCTGGAAGCGCGATTTTACCGGCGCCAGCGGCCTGTTTTCGGTAGAACTGGTTGATGCCCCGAAAAAAGCCGTTGCGGCGATGATGGATGGATACGATCTGTTCGGTATCGGTGCCAGCTGGGGCGGATATGAAAGCCTCGCCATTCCCGGCTATCCGGCGAAACTGCGTTCGGCACGCCCTTGGACCGGAACCGGCCCGGTGGTGCGTTATCATATCGGCCTCGAAGATCCGATAGACCTGATCGATAATCTGGCTGCCGGGTTTGAGCGTTTCAACGCCGCCACATAGCCAAAACGGATAATGAAAATGAATATGAGCGACGATATAGCGAACACCATCATTAATGAACTGGCTTTCAATGCCGACGGCCTTGTTCCCGCGATTGCCCAGCAGGCGGACACCGGTGAAATCCTGATGATGGCTTGGATGAATGCGGATGCAGTGCGGGAAACGCTTGCCACAGGCCGTGTCTGTTACTGGTCACGGTCGCGGGGTGCACTCTGGCGCAAGGGTGAAAGCTCGGGCCAGATACAGATGCTGAAGGAATTCCGCTGGGATTGCGATAATGACACCGTCCTTCTCCAGGTCGATCAGACCGGTGTCGCCTGTCACACCGGGCGGCGGAGCTGTTTTTTCAAAGCTGTACGTGACGGCGAAATTGCCGTGATTGCCGATGTCGAAGTCGACCCTGGGAAACTGTATTCCTAAACGCTTTCATCATTGCGGCTGCTGTAACCGTCGGGTGCAGGTGCGAGAAGTTCTTTCCGTAAATCGCCGCGACGGCATACCTCATGGCACCCAAAAAAACAGCCATCTGCGCAATCAACAGCTGGCTGAGACCCTGTAAAGCATCTGTGCCGACAATCTGCACGACCCCGAAACCGCCCAAACTTGCGCCTGCCAGCTTGATCAAACCGATGGTTGCATGCCGTGTGAAAAAGCATGTGATAAAGAGCACAAACAGCGGTGATGTGGAATTGAGCACGCCTGATAGGCTGCTTTCGACATATTGCTGTCCACACGCTCGCACCGTCCATACATCGATGCTGTTCAGGAAAGACTGCACCAGAAGTCTGTTATGCGTCAGAGCGTCTCTGGGGAAATACTCACCCTTACATAAAACGATTCAGCTCAGCAAAGCGGCGGCGATCACGACGCGAGACGCTATCAGCGTTTCCGGCAGGATGGTCTGGACGGCGTACTTCAGGACGCGGATTTGTACTGCGGTCTGCGAAGCAGGATGCCCTCTAGGATATCGAATGCAGGCGCACTGATTGTCAGGAATTGTGCGGCCAGGTCCATGCCGGTTTCACCGCCGGTTCTGATTACGCGGGCGGTGATCATGACAGGCCACATTTGCTTTCCGGCCCGGCCGATGCTGTCGATCTCGAATTCGTCACCGGGAACCAGGACGCCGTCGTAATCGCCGATCAGAAGGCCGCCGAGGCTCCAGTTCACCGTCTGATAGAGTTTACTGCGAATACCGACACAGAGCTTTGGATTGTTGACCCGCGTCGCCGTACGCTTGTGATATCCGGCCCGGACACCAGCTTCCGTGGAATCCTGATCAGGCCAAATCTGAAGTGCGGACATTCTGCCCTCCGATGCGGGGAAACTGTGAAAAAAGTATCGACAAGGCGTTAAGAATTCCTTTCCAGTTCCACACTCAGAGATACCAATTCGGAGCGTCACGGCTATAATCCGCACATGCGCCGCAGAACCATTACCTTCATCTTCATCATCATTTTTGCCTGTGCGCCGAGATTGTCCGGTGCCGACGAGCATCCGTTGACGGTGTTTGCCGCCGCCAGTACGCAGCAGGCTGTTGAGACCGTTCTTCTGAACTGTCCCGAAAAGCTCAAGCGCTCCTGCCGTGGCGTGTTTGCAGCAAGTTCGACATTGGCGCGTCAGATTGCCAGCGGTGCGCCGGCTGATATCTATATCTCCGCGAACCTGAAATGGATGACGTATCTCGTCGACAACAGATTTGTCTCCTCTGACGGTGTCCGGGTGATGGCATCGAATCGTCTGGTCGTGGTGGCGCCTACGGCGCTTGCCAGTTCCCTTTCAAACCACTTGCCGGATGACAAAAGCCTGATTGACTGGCTGGCCCGGGACCGGATTGCGGTTGGCGATCCTGCTCATGTGCCGGCAGGTATTTATACAGAACAAACCCTGCGATCGTTAAATGTCTGGGACAGACTTGGTGACCGGCTGTTGCGGCTGCCGAATGTTCGCGCGGCACTGGCCGTTGTGGCCCGTGCGGAGGCAAATGCCGGTATCGTCTATGCGACGGATGCCGCCGTCAGCAAAGATGTCAGTATTGTCTACCGATTTGATGGCGCTCTTCATGATCCGATCCGATACCCCATCGCACCGGTTGCGATACGCGATAACGTTGACGTCGGCAAATTGATGGATCTGTTCACGTCGGCGATCGGCAAAACGGCCTTTCGTAATGCCGGTTTCGAGGTCACAAAGGAATGATGAGCGAACTTGAAATCGAAGCCTTGAAGCTGAGCCTTCAGGTCGCCCTTGCGGCTGTCGGTTTCAGTCTGCCCATTGCGGTCTTCATTGCATGGCTATTGGCCCGCAAACAGTTTCCCGGAAAAAGCCTGGTGGATGGCTTCGTGCATCTGCCGTTGATATTGCCGCCGGTTGTCGTCGGCTATGTGCTTCTGGTGGGGTTGGGACGGAACGGCATTATCGGCGGTTTTCTTCGTGAGGTCTTTGGCATCACCCTTGCCTTTACCTGGAAAGGCGCTGCCGTTGCGGCGGCTGTCATGGCCTTCCCCCTCATGGTGCGAGCAATTCGCCTGTCGCTTGAAAGTGTCGATCAGGGTCTGGAACAGGCCGCACGCACGCTCGGGGCATCGCCGATCAGGGTCTTTGCGACCGTCACTCTGCCGCTTGCCAGCCCCGGGATACTAACCGGTGCGATCCTTGGTTTTGCCCGCAGTCTGGGCGAGTTCGGTGCGACGATCACCTTCGTGTCCAACATTCCCGGTGAAACCCGGACGCTGCCGATAGCCCTGTATACCCTGACCCAGATCCCGGGTGGTGAGGCCGGGGCCTTCCGCCTCGTCGTGATTTCCGTCCTCGTCGCCTTTGCGGCCCTACTCGCGTCCGAGCTGCTGGCGCGCAGGCTGAAAGCGAAACTTGGCGGATGAGCGCAAACGACCACATCGTCGATATCGATATCCGCCTCAACCGCGGCGATTTTCAACTCGGCGCGAAGTTCACAACGGAAGGCGGTCTGACGGCATTGTTCGGAAAATCGGGGGCAGGAAAATCAACGATCATTGATTGCGTCGCCGGACTGGTCTGCCCTGACAGCGGGCATATCCGAATTGCCGGTGAAACGCTTTTCGATTCCGCCGGGGGAATAAATCTCGCGCCTGAAAAACGTCGCGTCGGATATGTATTTCAGGATGCCAGGCTGTTCCCGCACATGCAGGTCGGGGCCAACCTGGCATATGGGATGAAACTTATTTCGATGTCCGAACGCCGGCATACGATCAGCGATGTTGTCGGTCTGCTGGGTATCGGCAAATTGCTGGACCGCTACCCTGCCGACCTTTCCGGCGGTGAAGTGCAACGCGTGGCCATTGGCCGGGCGCTCCTGGCCAGCCCGAAAATACTGTTGATGGACGAGCCGCTGGCAGCGCTCGACTTCGACCGCAAGGCGGAAATCATGCCCTTTATCGAACGGCTTCGTGACGAAGCCGGGGTGCCGATCATTTATGTCTCGCATGCAGTCGAGGAAGTGGTGCGTCTTGCCGATACCATGGTTGTGCTTGCGGATGGTGATACCGTTGCCTTTGGTGATGTCGAGGACATCATGAGCAGGCTAGATCTGCGCCCGCATACGGGACGGTTTGAGGCGGGTGCCGTGATTCATGTTTGGGTCGCCGGGCACGATGACGACTACATGCTGACTGAACTGGGGTTTGGTGCCGGGTCGGTGTGGGTGCCGCGTCTTGAGCTTGACCGGGGCACGCCGCTGAGATTGCGGTTACGTGCCCGCGATGTGTCTTTGTCTATGGAGCAACCCCGCGGCAGCATGACCCTGAACACGTTCGAAGGAACGATTGTTGATATAGAAAATGTTGCCGAAGGCATCAGTCCGCACGTTGATGTGCTCGTCAATTGTGGCGCGCCGGTGATCGCCCGTGTGACGCGCCGTTCCATGGACGATCATGACCTGAAACCGGGTATGAAGGTTTATGCCTCGGTTAAAACGTCTTCCATCGACAGGCATAGCCTCGGGCTCGGCCGGCGCCGCTGATTTAGCCTCTGGCGCGTTCGACGGTATTGACGGCCGTTGATGCACGCAGGGCGGCGATGATGTCCGCCAGATGTTTGACATCCTTGACCTCGATATCGATCAGCATGTCAAAGAAGTCGATCTGCCGGTCGACGATCTTGAGGTTTGAGATATTGCCGCCGTTCTTGGCGATCAGCGTCGAAAGATCGCCGAGCGTGCCGGGTGAATTGACAACGGTGACGTTGACCCGGGCAACATGATCCTGGGCTGCGCCGCTCGTATCCCAGGCGACATCGAGCCATCTCTCGGGTTCTTCCTGGTACTGCGCCAGCTTCTCGCAATCGATGGTATGAATGGTGACACCCTTGCCGGTCGTCACGATGCCGACGATCCGATCCCCCGGCAACGGATGACAGCAACCGGCATAATGCATCGCCATGCCAGGAATAAGGCCGGTGATCGGGACACCATCGCCCTTCCCCTTGCTGGCTGATTGCGAACGTGAAATGGATACGATCTTGTCCGACTTTTCATTGCTTTTCAGGCGCGGATAAACGGATTCGACAACCGCCCGGGCAGTTATGTGTCCGGCACCAACCTGTGCGCACAGGTCATCGACCGTTGGCTGGCTGAAGGACTTGAGGATACCGGCAAGCCCCTTTTCGGTCATGTCATTGCCGGATTCCTTGAAGGCGCGTTGCAGGATCGATCTGCCAAGAGACTGGTACTGATCACGTTCCTGCATCCGGACAAACCGGCGAATTCTTGCCCGGGCCTTTCCCGATACCACAAAACGTTCCCATGTCGGCGACGGGGTTTGCGCCTTGGAGGTGACGATTTCCACCTGGTCACCGTTTCTGAGCGTGGTTCGAAGCGGCATCATGCGGCCGTTGATCTTGGCGCCGACGCAGCGGTCACCGATTTCAGAGTGAACGGCATAGGCAAAGTCGACGGGCGTCGCGCCGGACGGCAGGCTGATCAGTTCCCCGCGCGGGGTGAAGGCAAAGACCTGATCCTTGAACATTTCCAGCTTGGTATGTTCGAGGAATTCCTCCGGATTGGAGGCATGCTCAAGAATTTCGAGAAGCTCGCGCAGCCACCGGTATTGCGGCCCGTCACGGCGTGCGGCGTCGATATTGCCACCTTCCTTGTAATTCCAGTGTGCGGCGACCCCGCTTTCGGCGATTTCGTGCATCGCAAGGGTGCGGATCTGCAGTTCAATGCGATGGTTCTCCGGGCCGAAAACCCCCGTATGCAGCGAGCGGTAACCGTTGGGTTTCGGGGTCGAGATGTAATCCTTGAAACGACCGGGTACTGTCCGATAGGCACCGTGCACAACGCCAAGCGCACGGTAGCAGTCTTCGATATTATCGACGATGATGCGGAACGCCATGATATCCGAGAGCTGCTCAAACCCGACATCGTGCTGCTGCATCTTACACCAGATCGAATACGGCGATTTTTCCCGGCCCTGAATATTGGCGATGACGTTCTGTTCCTGCATCAGACGCTGCAGTTCCTGGATGATCCGTTGCACCAGATCACCGCCCTGGTTGCGCAGGAATTCAAGCCGGCGGACCACGGACTTCCGGGCATCCGGGTTCAACTCGGCAAAAGCCAAATCCTCAAGCTCGATCTTGATTTCACCCATGCCGATACGCTCGGCCAGAGGGGCATAGATGTCCATCGTCTCCATGGCGATTCGCTGGCGGCTCTCGGGCTTTTTGATGTATTGCAGCGTGCGCATGTTGTGCAGCCGGTCGGCAAGCTTCACCAGCAGAACACGGATATCTTCGGACATGGCCAGCAGGAATTTACGGAAGTTTTCCGCCTGCTTGGCTTTGTCGGAGACAAAATTGATCCGGGTCAGTTTCGTCACACCGTCGACGAGACGTGCCGTTTCCTCGCCGAACATCTTTTCGATGTCGTCAAAAGAGGCTTCGGTGTCTTCGATGGTGTCATGCAAAAGGGCGGTGACGATGGTTGCCGTATCAACCTTGTAATGGGTCAGAATGCCGGCGACTTCGATCGGATGCGAGAAATAGGGATCACCGGACGCCCGCGTTTGTGCGCCGTGTGCCTTCATGGCAAAGACATAGGCACGGTTGATGGCGTCCTCATCCGCGCTCGGATCGTAGGATTTGACCTTCTCGACGAGTTCAAATTGCCGCATCATGATATTTCAGCTTAGCATGCTTAAATGATAGCGCCCAAGCTATTGTTGCGACGCAATAAAAAACGGGAGCCCAATGGCTCCCGTTTTAAGCAGATATGTGCTGAATATCAGTCTTCGACGTCTTCGACGTCCTCGAACATCATTTCACCGGCGCTGTCCGAATCGGATGCACCGTCGTCGATCGACATGGTTTTGGTCAGCGCTTCGATTTCGTCATCACCGGCTCTGCCCTGCCCGGCGAGTTCCTGACGAATGGCCATATCATCGACCAGATCGTCTTCAGGCTCGTCCTGCTCGACGTGGCGCTGCAGGCTCTTGATCAGGTCTTCTTCCAGTTCGGCCAGATCAACGGTCTGATCGGCGATTTCACGAAGAGCGACCACCGGGTTCTTGTCGTCATCACGATCAACGGTCAGCGCAGCGCCGGCGGAAATGTGACGTGCCCGCTGCGCGGCGATGGCAACAAGTTCAAATCGGTTCGGAATTTTTTCAACGCAATCTTCGACTGTGACGCGAGCCATTTGGCGCTCTCCAGCTAATATCAGGGGAATTTGCGGGGTTTATAGGGATTCATACCCTGCCATGCAAGGATAAACCGGTCATCACGCAGCCCATTCAGTGCCGAACAGCCCGCCGGCGTCGTCCAAAGGCCGGCAGAGCTGATCGTCGGGCAAAGCCCCTATCATTTCGGACAGGCTCAGACCGCTGACCGGATGCCGCCATGCCGGAGCAATTTCAGCCATGGGCAGTAACACGAAGGCGCGGCTCTGCATGCGTGGATGCGGTATGCTGACATGGTGCTTTTCGTCGCCGGTTATGACGGTTTGTCCGTGTGCAATGACATCTAGATCGATGGTACGGGGCGCATTGGCGACGGTACGCCGGCGGCCAAGTTCAGACTCGATTTCCAGGACGTCGCGGACAAGGTTTTCCGGGTCGAGCCCGGTTTCGACTTGGACCACGCCATTGACGTACCAGGGCTGGTCACTGACCGGCACTGGAGCGCTTTCGTACCACCGAGAACGGGCGCTAATCCTGATTCCCCGCTGTTCCATGATTTGCAGCGCCGCACCGCAGGTGGCACGCGGTGGACCGAATGTCGGACAGGTCAAATTACCCCCGAGGCCGATGAATATCACTTTCTGAATTATCCTTGTTCGTACGTTATTTCGTACCTAACTAATAAATATAGACGCACGGCGTCGAGCATTATTGCGACGCATGGGGCTTTGTTTACGTCACACAATTTGTAACGACCATATATTTTGAGGTTTCAACATGCAGATTAACATGAATGAGCGTGTTGCTCTTTTCATCGATGGCTCAAATCTCTACGCAGCTGCGCGAGCATTAGGTTTTGATATTGATTACAAACGGTTATTGGACGTTTTTCAGAAAGACGGTCGGCTGATCCGAGCGTTTTATTACACCGCTTTGATGGAAGATCAGGAATATTCCCCTATTCGACCTCTCGTTGATTGGCTGGATTACAACGGCTACACCATGGTCACCAAGCCGACCAAGGAATTCACCGATGCTGCCGGCCGCCGCAAGATCAAGGGTAACATGGACATCGAACTCGCCATCGATGTCATGGAAATGGCGCCGTATCTGGATCATATCGTGATTTTCTCAGGCGATGGCGACTTCCGCAGGCTGGTTGAAGCCGTCCAGCGCAAAGGGGTTCGTGTCAGTGTGGTCTCGACGATCAACAGCCAGCCCCCGATGATTGCCGATGAACTGCGCCGCCAGGCCGACAGTTTTATCGAGCTTTCCAGCATACAGTCTGAAATTCAACGTGCCGGAGCCCCCAAAAAGTCACGGGAAGACGCAGACATCTTTCCTGATGATTTTATGGACGACGCACTGGATTACGAAGACGAACCGCATCTAGCATGATATCAAGGCCAGATGTTTAGTGAACCGGCCTATTCGTGCGGTCTTTGCCCCCGTCTGAAGTCCTTCCGCGATGCCAATATCGCGGCCCATCCCGAATGGTATAACGGCCCTGTAGCCGCGTTCGGTGATCTCAATGCGCGACTGCTGATCGTCGGACTTGCTCCCGGATTGAAGGGGGCGAACCTGACCGGGCGGCCGTTTACCGGCGATTACGCCGGGGATTTGCTCTATGCGACCTTGCAAAATCATGGTTTTGCCCAGGGCTGCTATGACAAGCACAAGGATGACGGTCTCAAACTGGTCGACTGTCGCGTCACGAATGCCGTGCGGTGCGTGCCGCCACAAAACAAGCCGGTCGGTGCTGAAACCGCGACCTGTAACAGCTTTCTCAAGGCAGAAATTGCCGCAATGACAAACCTTCAGGCGATACTGACATTGGGCACGCTGTCCCATGGGGCGGTGCTGTCGGCAATCGGGCTGAAAAAGTCAGCGTTCAAGTTCGGCCATGAGGCCAGTCATACGATGGAAAACGGGCTTGTGGTGTTCAACAGCTATCACTGCTCGCGTTACAACACGAATACCGGACGTCTCAGCGAACAGATGTTTTCCGATGTTTTTGCGCAAATCAGGGTGTTTCTGGACCGCATATAGCCTCTCCTCTTTTCGCCGGCCGAAGTTAGCGGTATTCTTTCAAAAAGAACGTCTTAGACGGGGGTTATCGTGAGCGCCGATATCATCAATCTGAATCAGTTCCGAAAAGCGAAACAGAGAGACGAGAAACGAGAAAAAGCGACTCAGAACCGGACACGGCACGGTCGGACTAAGGCCGAAAAACTTGCCGAAAACCGAAACCGTGAGAACGCCGAACGACTTTTGGCGGGGAAGAAAGTAGCCGACAAGACGACCGATGACGATCAGGAAAGCCCTGCTTGAACAGCAGGCATGACGTTCAGTCACCCGGTATCCAGCTTAGTGGCTGTGCCCTTATTCCTCGGGATCGAGCAGTCGGTGCATATGCACGATCACATATTTCGTATTGGCATCATCGACATGTGCCTGACTGGCGCCTCGCCAGGCCGTCAGAGCGGTGCTGTAGTTTGGAAAAATGCCGATGATATCGAGATTGTCCGTATCAACGAAATCGGTGCCCGTCGGGTCGGCAACGGTGCCGCCGAAGACCAGGTGTAGAAGTGGTTTGTCGCTCATGACGCACGCCTTGGTATGTGGTGATGGTTGTTTCGCGGCACCTTAACCGAGCGTCCTTCGGCAAACAAACCTTGATCGCAAACGGGTCTAGAACGTCGGCCCGCCGGAAATGATCGTCCGCCAAAGTGTCCGGTACTTGCTTGGGTCGAGATCACGTGTCGTAGCCGTATGCATCACGGCGGCATTGTCCCAGACCAGAACATCCCCGTTCGACCACTGGTAATCCATCCGGTATTCATCCTGCAGACAGTGATCGAAGATTTCCTGCATCAAGGCCTGGCTTTCATCTTCGTCCATGCCGTCGATACGGACCGTATATGAAGGCGTTATATAGATCGCCTTGCGCCCGGAAATCGGATTGGTGCGGATGACCGGATGCAGACATTCCGGTGGCGACTGGACCTGACCGGTTTCAAAAAGGTCACGTTTCTGGTGTGCGTAGAAGTGCCAGGCCTTGAGCCCGTGCAGCCGTTCTTTCATGTCGTCGCTTAACCCTTCATAGGCGGCGGTCATGTTGCAAAACAGCGTGTCGCCGCCAACCTCCGGCACTTCCAGCGCATATAGCATGGTTGCCTTTGCAGGTTCCGGTTTGTAGGCAACGTCCGAATGCCAGAATGACCCGGCATCCTTTAATCCGGCCGGTTTCTTGTCACCCTTGATGCGGTTCGACAGTACCATCACCAGCGGCTCGTCCGGGTGGTGGTATTGTGTAAAGACATGCGGCTCCATTTCCGGGCCGAAGACGCGGCTTGCTGATACTACCTCGCTGGTTCCCAGACCATGCTGATCCGGAAACGAGAGGATGTGGTAAGATCCGAAGGCATCGATGAGTTCATCTCGCAGGTCATCCGTTACCGGGGCCTGGAAATCTACACCCCGGATTTTAGCGCCGAAACCGCGCGCGAAAGGCTCAATATTTAGGCTCATGTTTGTTTTCTCCCGGGACAAACATTACTGAGCCGACATGGGAAAGTGCAACACCGTTCATCGGTGATCGTCACCCCAAAAGTGATTGGGAGGCCATAAGATCAAAGCGGGATCGTGCTGGAAGCAACAGATACTGAATCACGTTCAGGCCGGCGCACTACTTTGGTAGAACAGCCTCAACGGCTTTCACGAGTTTCTTCGCATCCGGTGCCGTTGCTGTCGAGAACCAATCCTTGAGTGTTCCATCCGGGGCAATCAGATACTTGTGGAAGTTCCATTTCGGCGAGCCGATGATCCCGACCTGATCCGCGGCCCACTTGTAAAACGGGTGTGCATCCTTGCCTTTGACCACCTGCTTGGTTGTCATGGGAAAGTCGATCGCGAAATTGGTTTCGCAGAACGCCTTGATCTCTCCTTCCGTCCCCGGCTCCTGTGCGCCGAAGTCGTTCGACGGTACGCCAAGAACGACAAACCCCTTGTCACGGTATGTGTCATAGAGCGCCTGCAATCCGGCATATTGCTTGGTATAGCCGCAGAAAGACGCCGTATTGACGACAAGGACGGCCTTGCCCTTGTAGGTGTCTCCGGGCATCGGTGTGCCCTCGATCGCAGTGAAGTCAAAGTCATAAAACGTCATCTGTTGGGCCTTCAGCGGTTGCGGCGCCAATCCGGTGAGGACCAGGGCCAGAAACAGGTACAAGAACAGACTGATGGATTTCAAATGCTGCATCATATCTTTGTTACGTGGTCATGTAAGGATTGGATTTCAAACCCCCTGAAACCAGGTGACGGCGTCAATGGCATCGCGGATCGCGGATTGTTCGTTATCATATCGCACTTCCCGAAATCCACCGACGGCAAACCAGCCGGACGGATCCTCGACATCGCGGCGGAATTCCTCAAAACCGATGGAGCCGTCGGGTCTTCTGAACACGTCCACACACAGACTGCCGTCGTCGTTATTGACCGAATGCAACACGGTTACTCGTAACGCTCTTCCTTCCATGGGTCTCCCTCGTTGTGATATCCGAGTGCTTCCCAGTACCCTTTCACATCATTTTCCAGAAATGTGATCTGCCGCACCCATTTCGCACTTTTCCAGAAATACAACGACGGGATAACCGTGCGGACCGGTCCACCGTGTTCGCGGGGGATCGGTTCCCCGTTCCAGCTATGCGCCAGCAGGCAATCTTCGGCGGCAAAGCGTTCAAGACGGACGTTGGTCCGATACCCGTCATGGGCATGGAAAATGATGTGTTTCACGGTGTCACGTGGGCGTACCATTTCAATCAGGTGCCGTGCAGTAACCCCTTCCCAGATATTATCCAGCATGCTCCAGGCCGTGACACAGTGGATGTCTGCAGAAACGCGTGACTGAGGCAGTGCCATAAAGGTTTGCCAATTCAGTGAAAGCGGGCGCGTGACAGCACCTTTTATATCCAGCGACCATTGATCCAGCGGGATCATCGGCTGATGCCCGAGATCGAGAATCGGCCATTTGTCGACGACTTCCTGACCGGGAGGGATGCGGGGACGGTGATTGCGCCGTGGAGGTTCACGCCGTTCGGCAACGGCCTTGGTCTTGGCCTTGATAAACCCAGTTCGCTGTTCGTCGGGCGTGTCTCGATACTCTCCCAGTACCGATCCCGGCTTGCCGGCAAAAAGTGCGGCAAAGCGGTCGTCGTCGCTCACTTTCTCAGGTCTTCTTCTAGACTGAGGGCAACTTCGGTGCCGGCCAACTGTAACCGGTAGACCTGGACGTTTTCCAGAACGCGCTGAACATAATTGCGGGTTTCGGTGAACGGGATTAGCTCAATCCAGTCGATGGCATCGACATCGGCCTCACGGGGGTCGCCGTTTTGCTTCATCCACTGGCGGACACGATGCGGTCCGGCGTTATAGGCGGCAATGGCCATGGGCAGATATCCGTCATAATCATCGATCAGCTCGGCAATGTAGGATTGACCGAGGGTTAGGTTGTAATCGGGATCGGACGTCAGTTTGACCTTTGAATATCGGAGGCCCGCCTGTTTGGCGACGCTTCGGGCGGTGGCCGGCATCAGCTGCATCAGACCCCGCGCCCCGGCGTGACTGATGGCTTCGGCATCATATTCGCTCTCCTGGCGGACAATGGCCAGGATCAGGGGTGTTTCGGGGGCGCTTGCCTTGATCTGTTTTGGTAGCCGCGGCGGCACCAGGGTCGGATAACCGCCCGCGACAAAGTGACCATGGTTCTGCAGTGTTTTCTTGGTGACGCGGATGGCCAGATCGGGCCGACCACTGAGCCGGGCCAGACGCGCCGTGAGGATATGCCAGTCAGGCGTATCTTCCAGCGTGGCAATGTGCAGGATGAGCGAATAAAGCCGCACCTCTTCCCCCGCTGCAGCAAGCATGCGGACGGCGCGCACCAGCTCGTTGTTGTCGAAACGCTTTTGGAGTTCGGCATTGACGCTCGGATCCGGCGGTAGACGCAACCCCCCGCCAGGTTTGACGCGGGCCGTTGCCAGCTGACCGTAATAGGTCGTCGGATGCTGGGCGGCTTTTGCATACCACGCCTTAGCTGTTTCGGTGTCTCCCTTTTGGTCCAGGGCGCGGGCGACCCAGTAGGCTCCGCGTGACAGGCTGACAGGGAAATTGACGGCCTCATAAAGACGCAGGAAATGCTGTTCAGCCTGTTTCGGCTCATTCAGAAACCGGAGCGCAATCCATCCGGCGAGAAACTCTGCCTCGGCATGATCGGCGGCGTGGTCCGGCGTCAGGCCATGTTGCGCGGCGGTACGGTAAGCTTCGGTGATAAACCCATTTTGCAGCTGCTGGCGTGCCATGATCGACCGCTCATCCCACCAGCGGTGCGGATACGGCATACCTTCCGGGAGGGATTTCAACAGGTCATATGCACTGTCGAGGCCCTTTTTACGCCGCCAGCGCATCCGCTCGTAGACCAATCCTGCGTCGTTTTGCAGCTTTTCCGGAACCTGCGCGACCATGTAGTCCACGTTGCCGCGCATCCGGCGCAGCGAGGTTCGGGCCTCGATCAGTTTCCCGTATTGGGCATCAACTCGATAAATCATTCGTCGCGCAGGCCAGTACTGACCGTCCCACATTAACCGGTCGGCACGTGCCCGGTTGTCTCCGAGGGTCAGATACTTCCGGTATTTGCGATAGAAGGACTTTTCATGTGATTTGGCGAAATTGCTGTTGATCCAGATGTCCTTGAGCATTTCGACGCCTTTCTTGACGTCGCCTGACCGGATCAGGGCATCGGCCAGCTTTTCGCGCCCGATCGTTGATGCAGGTTCGCGGTCTCCGAACCATTTTATGATAAATGCCGGATCGGCACCGGGATCCATCGCTTCCTCGGCGCGTGCCAAAAGGCGCGTACTGCGGGGCCAGTCCGGGTTACGGTTGATGAAAGCGTCAATAGCCTCGAAATCGATGCCGAAACCACCCTGGAAAAGCACGTACCAGCTGACGATCTTGCGAGCCAGCGGGTCATGCAGCCGCCGGGCATGGATATCGAGACGATCCTTGTTGCCCCGTTCGACTTCTTTCAGGGCTGCGGAAAACTCACGTGCTTCGGCAGCCGACAGGGTGTCCGCACCTACAGGTTGCGTCAAAGCCCCGAGAACAGTGCCCTGACACAGGAAGAAAATGACTAAAATTGAAAACAGAGACCGCAAACTTCCGCCCATGCCTCTTCTTTCCACGTCAAAAACCGACACCAGCCGATATGACGGCCATATCATACAGTGTCCATGCATCTCGGGACAATATGGCGCTGCAATTGTCACGATCTTGTTAAAATCGTGAGTGCTTCGATCTTTTTCTGTCTCGACAACCTAACGTAAGGCATGTCCAGTGTACTTGCCCCGGACGGTGAGCAGTTATATGTTCCGGGGCTGTTTTAATCTCTAGTCCCAAGGAGGGAACGATGTTTAAGGGTTCATTCGTCGCTTTGATCACCCCATTCAAAAATGGTTCGGTGGACAAATCGGCGTTCAAATCCTTCGTCGATTGGCAGATTGCCGAGGGGACCGATGGTCTCGTTCCCGTCGGGACGACCGGCGAGTCGCCGACACTCAGCCACGACGAACATGATGAAGTGATCGAACTCTGTATCGAGGCCAATAACGGCCGCGTGCCGGTCGTTGCGGGGACCGGTTCGAACTCGACCGCCGAAGCGATCCGCCTGACCAAGCACGCCAAGCAGGCCGGTGCGGATGCCGCGCTGATCGTGACGCCGTATTACAACAAGCCGACGCAGGAAGGTCTGTACCGTCATTATGCGGCGATTGCCGATGCCGTGGACATTCCGATCGTTGTCTACAACATCCCCGGTCGCAGCGTCGTCGACATGAGCGTCGACACGATGGCACGTCTTGCGGAAATCCCGAATATCGTCGGGGTCAAGGATGCCTCCGCCGATCCCATGCGGCCGATGAAAACGGCGATGCAGATCAGCCCGGATTTCTGTCAGCTTTCCGGTGAGGACGGCACGATCGTTCCGTTCCTGGCCGGGGGCGGTAACGGCTGTATTTCGGTGACGGCAAACGTCGCACCGCGTGCCTGTGCGGAACTGCATGACGCGTGGCAAGCCCGAGACCTGGATACCGTGATGGAAATCCAGAAGCGTCTGATGCCGCTGCACATCGCCATGTTCTGCGAAGCCAGCCCCGGCCCGGTGAAATATGCCGCAAGCCTGTTGGGTAAGTGCGACCCGGACACCCGTCTGCCGCTATGCGAAATCGCCGAAAGTTCGAAGAAGCAGGTGCGCGAGGCGATGCAGTCCGCTGGTCTGTTGAACTAAAGGCGCAAACGGAACTGCCCCATCCGGGGTACGAACGGATATGTCATGGCCGGCAAAAACAAAAAGAAGAAGACAAGCGGCAATGTCGTGGCGCAGAACCGGCGCGCACGCCGGGACTACAATATTCTCGAAACCGTAGAAGCGGGTCTGCAGCTGACCGGCACGGAGGTGAAATCCCTTCGTGCCGGTCGCGCCAGCCTGAATGAAGCTTTTGCCGGCGAAAAGCACGGCGAGATGTATCTGTTTAACGCGCACATCCCCCCTTACGAAGGTGCATCGCGTATCTTCAACCATGAACCGGTCCATGACCGGAAACTGTTGCTGCACAGAAAGCAGATGGCACACCTGCTGGGATCTCAGAAGCAGAAAGGCATGGCGCTTGTGCCGTTGAAAATCTATTTCAATGCGCGCGGCATGGCGAAACTGGAACTGGGCCTGGGGGAAGGTAAGCGATCGTTCGACAAGCGCGAAACCGTCAAGGAACGCGACTGGAATCGTCAGAAAGGCCGCCTGCTTCGCGACAAGGGCTAGGCAACAAGGGCCAGCTTTTTTCAGACACTACATTTCAGGACGCCGGAACAGATGTTTCGGACTTCCGATACTGCCAAGCACGCGATACTCGGAGCGTTCGGATCCAAGGGGATCATTGTGTGCTATTGACCCTCCCCTGCCCGGACACCAGACTTGATCCTTAATAAGTAAATCCGGGGAGATTTCAGCTATGGCCGCCATCGATAACATCGACGCGTGTGTGTTTGACGCCTATGGGACGCTGTTCGACGTCGCTGCCGCCGCATCGCACTGCCAGGAAGAACTGGGCGACAAGTGGGGGCCGCTGGCACAGACATGGCGTGACAAGCAACTACAGTACACCTGGCTCAGAAGCCTGATGCATGAATATGTGCCGTTCTGGCAGATCACGCAGGACAGTCTCGATTATGCTTTGGCCATGTATGGCGTTGATGACGCCTCACTTCGTAAAAAGCTTCTCGATATCTATTTCGAGCTGGATGCCTATCCCGAAGTACCGGCGGTCCTCGCAACCTTGAAGGCAGGAGGCAAAAAAGTGGCGACACTGTCCAACGGCTCGCCCGACATGCTGAATGCAGCCGTGAACAATGCTAAACTGGACCTGGATGCCGCGATCTCCGTGGATCGTGTCGGTATCTACAAACCCGATCCGCGGATTTATCAATTGGCGTGTGACGACCTGGATGTCCCCACGTCGCGCATCTGTTTCATGTCGTCCAATGCCTGGGATGCATGGGCCGCGGCGAATTTCGGTTTTCAGGTTGTCTGGGTCAATCGTTTCGGCCAGCCGCCGGAAAGGCTGCCGGGTGAAATTCGCGAGATGATCAGTGACCTGAACGGCTTGCCGCCGCTGCTGGGGCTGTAATACACAACCAGATGACGCAGGATTTTGTCGAGCGCCGGATCACCAGCCAGGATGGCCTGTCACTCTATGTGCGGGACTATCCGGGGCCGGAGGACAGTCCGCATCTTCCCCTGCTCTGTCTTGGCGGCCTGACACGAAATTCCAAGGACTTCGCCGGGATCGGCAAGTACCTCGGTCGCTCACGCCGGGTGATCTGCCCGGATATCCGCGGACGTGGGCGTTCTGATTACGATCCAAACTGGAAAAACTATCATCCAGAAACCTATGTCGGAGATGTGCGCCATATTCTTTGCGCTCTTGGTATCCATGGCGTCGTTGTCATCGGCACTTCCATGGGCGGCATTATGGGCATGGCCATGTCGGCGGCCATGCCGGGTGTTCTGAAAGGGCTGGTGTTGAACGATGTTGGACCCATCATCCGTTTGCATGAACTGGAGCGTATCATCGATTACATGAAAACACCGCCGTCATTGCCTGACTGGCCCGCCGCCGGCCGGCATCTGCGCGATGCCTTCAGCGGTGAGTACGTGGTTGCGGATGATGCCGGTTGGACAAGAGCGGCCAGGTTGAGCTACGTCGAGGGCGATGATGGCCGGATCACCTTTGACTGGGATGCGAATATCTTGAAGCCGATCCTCGCCGATCCAACGCAAATTCACGATCTATGGCGTCTTTTCAAAGGGACGGGGCGTATCCCTGTCTTGACCGTTCGCGGTGCTAAGTCGAATATTCTCGACGAAACTCAACTGGCCGAGATGTCGGCCGTTCACAAGAACATGCAATCGGTCGTGGTGCCTGATGTGGGGCATGCACCGAGTCTTGGCGAACCTGAAAGCGTGGAGGCCCTGAATGGATTCCTTGAACAGTTCTGAACCGCCGGTTTTTGCCGACGTTCTTGATGCACAACGGCAGTTGAAGGGCTGGGCGCGGCGCACACCGCTTCTGGAAAACACCATTCTCAATGAAAAGCTCAGGTTCCGCCTCCTGGTCAAACCGGAATGTCTGCAAAGAACCGGCTCATTCAAGTTTCGCGGCGCCTTCAACAAGATTTCCCGGATTCCTGAAGACATGCGCGCCAATGGTGTCGTCGCCTTTTCATCTGGCAACCACGCGCAGGGGGTCGCGGCTTCAGCAACACTGATGGGGATGAAGTCCACCATCATCATGCCGAAGGATGCCCCGAAGGCGAAAATCGAAAACACCAAGGCCTTGGGCGGGACGGTTGTCCTGTTTGATCGCCTGACCGAAAGCCGGGAAGAAATTGGTGAACGGCTGCAAAAGGAACAGGGTGCGATCCTCGTCAAACCGTATGACGAACCGCTGATTATTGCCGGTCAGGGGACCATCGGTCTCGAAATCGCCGAACAGTCAGCCGAAATGAACATGAAGCCGGATGTGGTAATGGTGCCAGCGGGCGGCGGCGGGCTGGTGTCGGGTACAGCGCTGGCGATTTCGGAAACCCTCGCCTGCCCGGTCTACAGCGCAGAACCGGCGACCTATGATGATCACAAGCGTTCCCTTGAAGCGGGCACACGCCAGCCGGTTCCGGACGGGGCCGTATCCATCTGTGATGCGCTGCTGGCGCCGATCCCGGGGGAACTGACGTTTTCCCTGAACAGCCGGTTGCTGACGGGTGGTCTGAGCGTCAGCGATGACGAAGCGCTGATGGCCATGAAGACGGCGATGCTATCCCTAAAAATTGTGGTTGAGCCCGGGGGCGCGGTGGCATTGGCGAGTGCGCTGACCCAAAAAATCAATCTGCAAGGCAAGACGGTTGTGGTTGTCTGTTCGGGCGGCAACGCCGATCCTGAAATGCTCGCCCGGGCATTATCCATGCCCTCCTGACGATGCCGGACCTGCAAAAACGTGACAGGTCCGCCCGCTGGGTGTAAGACGCGCGCCTGTAAGCGGAGATCTGACGTGATCGATATTGATGAAATCTACAAGGCGAGGGATCTTTTGGCGGGGAAAGTTCTCCGCACGCCTGCGATCGCGTCCCCTGGTCTGTCAAAGCTGACCGGCGCCGATATTTATCTGAAACTCGAAAATCAGCAGGTCACCGGATCTTTCAAGGTCCGGGGATCATATGTGCGTATGGCTGCGCTGAGCGATGCCGAACGCAAGGCTGGGGTCATTGCCGCATCGGCTGGGAACCATGCACAGGGTGTCGGGTATCACGCGGAAAAACTGGGTATTCCGGCGACAATCTACATGCCGTCGAATACGCCTTTCACCAAGGTTGCACGCACCGAAGCGCTGGGCGCCAGGGTCATTCTTGAGGGGGAGACCGTCGCGGAATCCCGCATTCTCGCGATGCAGGCCGCCGGGGAAGAAGGCAAGGTCTTCATCCACCCCTATGACGATCCGCATGTGATCGCCGGCCAGGGCACGGCAACCCTCGAATTTCTCGAAGATGTGCCGGACCTCGATGCTCTCATTGTCCCGATCGGTGGCGGTGGTCTGGCTTCGGGTTGCTGTATCGCCGCGCGGGCGCACAATCGGGATATGGAAGTGGTGGGCGCACAGGCCGACGCCTACCCGTCCATGCATCAGGCATTCAAGGGGCAGCCGCCGCTTGGAAAGGGCGCGACCATCGCCGATGGTATTGCCGTCAAGGAACCCGGTGAACTGACGACCCCGATCCTGAAAGAACACATGAAGGATGTCGCCGTTGTAACGGAAGCTGATATTGAACGTGCCGTCCAGATTATGGTCGACGTGCAGCGTCTGATCGTCGAAGGGTCCGGCGCTGTGCCGCTGGCCGTTGTGCTGGCAGACCCCAAGCGTTTCAAGGGCCGTAAGGTCGGGCTGATGATATCCGGCGGGAATATCGATTCACGGCTGCTGTCCTCGGTGCTGATGCGCGGCCTGATCCGTGACGGGCGGCTTGCGAAGCTGAGGATCTCATTGATCGATATGCCGGGTGCGCTTGCGGCCGTGGCCGGGATCATCGGCGGCAAGGGCGGCAACATTGTCGATGTGATGCACCAGCGCATGTTTCGTGACGTGCCGGTCAAGGAAGCCGATGTAGACATCGCCATCGAAACCCTTGATGCCGATCATGTCCGCGAAATCATGGAAGCCTTGGAATCCGAAGGTTTCGGAACGCGCCTGCTGTCCGATATGCGCTGAATCCTCTTGAAGCTGCCCTGTTACATTCTCCAGACCAGCAATTGCGTCTGACGTGAATCCGCTACCTGGATTATTTCGTCGGGTTCACCGCCCGGGACGGCAAAACTGTTCGATACGAAAAGTGATCCGGGTTTCATTTCCGATTTCAGCTTTTCATAAAGCCGGCTCATCGGCGCCGGAGACAGAAAGGCGTAGACAATATCTGCGTTGCTGACGTTTGTATCCCAGATGCTTTTAAACCGTATTTCTGCATTTCGCTGACCGAAAACGGATATCCGTATCCAGGCAATAAGAAATGACAACGGCGCCGTTTCGACGCCCAGTATGCGGGCATCCGGGTGGTTTTTCGCGACGGCATGGACGATATCGCCGAGACCGCAGCCCAGATCGATCAGCGTCTGCCCCCCTGCCCGCGCGAACAAGGATGATAATGCCTGCCGTGTCAGCGAATTAGATAGATACAGTGGTACCTGTTCGCGGACTCCGTTGATATAAAATCCGGCCAGCAACACGACGGCCGCCGGGAATATCCAGAGCGGCGGCTGATAAACCGGCACCAGGACCAGCGATGGTGTCGCGATTGCCGTCAGGACCAGCCAGGCACGCCCCAACAGCATGATCCGGCCCATAACCACAGCCAGTATGCCCGAGAAAAAGGCGAGACCGAGGATCGTCGTATGGGATCGGGGGAAGCTGTCCGGGGCAAAACTCCAGACTGCCAGCGCGGCACCGGCGGCGAGGATCGATGACGCAAGTGTTCGCGGCACCGGCCACCCGGTTAAGCGGCTCATGGTTGTGTTTCCGGTTCGGCCAGCGCTCGGTAGTTGCCGGCGGCATAAATCAGAGGCAGGGCCTTATCATCCCACGCGGCATGGGTAACGGCACCGATGATAATCATGTGATCTCCACCGGGATAGACCGCATGGCGGCGGCATTCGAGTGTCGCGGCCGTATGGCTGATGACAGGCAATCCCAGTTTTCCCACCGTGTAAGGCACCGAATCGAACGGCGGGGTCGGCCCCGGGTAGGCAAAAGCATTGGATACGTTATCCTGCGACGCGGCGAGGATATTGACGCAGAATGACGGACCTTCAGTGTATGAGCTGAGATTCGATGTTGCCAGATCGAGACAGATCAGGATCAGCGGTGGAGTCAGTGACAGCGAACTGAAGGCGCTTACAGTGACCCCAATGGGGCTTCCATCGGGCGTCAGCGTGCTTATCACGGTCACGCCGCTCGGAAATTTGGACAGAGCATACCGGAATTTCAGAGAGTCAATCGTCATGCACGTTTTCTACCACGCCAATACCATTAATTGAAACGACAGAGACGATATCAATTTTATGTCAAAATCATGCCAAACACTTGAGTTTCATACAAAATCACTCTATAGCGGTTATAGGGGTCACTTTGCCCGTCCACGCTATTAGCGGGCGCAAAATTTAAACGTTTGAGAGCCTGCTAGATGTTTTTCATCATCGGTATCGTTCTTGTTATCGGTTGCGTATTTGGTGGTTATTCGGTCCACGGTGACCTTCGCATCCTTTGGCAACCAATCGAGTACGTTATTATTCTCGGTGGCGCGCTCGGGGCGTTCATGGCCGGGAACCCCAAGGCTGTCGTTATTGGCTCATTCAAGTCCTTCGGCACGATGGTCAAAGGGCCGAAATACAAAAAAGACGCCTACGTCGAGTTGCTGAGCTGTATCTACAGCGTGTTTCGCCTCGCCAAAGCCAAGGGTGACCTTGCCTTGGAGCAACACGTTGAAAAGCCGCATGAAAGCACCCTTTTTGCCAATTTTCCCAAGTTTCAGCACGACCATCACGCGATTGATTTTTTCTGCGATTATCTGCGCCTTCTGACACTCGGCGCCAGTAATGCGCATGAAATCGAGTCGATCATGGATCAGGAACTTGATGTACATCATCATGATAAACTGATGGTGTCGTCGGCCATGCGCACGATCGGTGAAGCTATCCCGGCACTTGGCATCGTTGCCGCCGTGCTGGGGGTTATCGTGACCATGAGCTCGATCACCGAACCCCCCGAAGTACTGGGTGGCCTGATCGGTGCCGCACTCGTTGGTACATTCTCGGGTATTCTGGTGGCGTACGGTTTTGTTCTGCCAATGGCATCGAATCTGGAAGCGGCCTATAACGCGGAACATCACTATTTCATGTGCATGAAAATGGGTCTGATGGGGCACATGCAGGGTTATGCGCCCCAGGTTTCCGTTGAATTCGCCCGAAAAGTTCTGCCGGACGAGTACCGCCCAAGCTTTGCGGAGCTTGAAGAAATTACCCAGAACCTGCCGGCGCCAGGCTAACGGAGGCCACGAATGGCCGAGGAAAGCGCAGCAAAAAGCCCGATCATCATCAAGAAGATCAATAAGGGCGGGCACGGCCATCACGGCGGTGCGTGGAAGATTGCCTATGCCGACTTCGTGACCGCCATGATGGCGTTCTTCCTGCTGTTGTGGCTGCTGAACTCCGTGACGCAGGAACAGCTGGAAGGTATTTCGAACTATTTCGCACCGGTGACGGCTTCGCAGTCGACCAGCGGTTCCGGTGATATTCTCGGCGGCCAGACCATCACCGAGGAAGGCGCAGCTCAGAACACGACCTCCCGTGACAGCGTCACCGTAGACCTACCACCGCCGAAAGCCGGCACCGGCGGTCAGGATAACGCCGAAACCAGGGATGGCAGTACCCCGGACGAGGAAACCGCGGCCGAGGTTCTGAAGCAGAAGGAACAGGAGCAGTTCGAAGACGCCAAGGAACAGCTTGAAGCCACGCTTGAGAGCATTCCACAGTTAAAGGCGATGAAGGACAGTCTGCTGATCGACAATACGCCTGAAGGCCTGCGCCTACAGCTCGTCGACAAGGACGGACTTTCGATGTTCCAAAGCGGTTCCGCTGAACTGTTCCTGCATACCAAGAAACTGCTCGAAGTGGCCGCTGAGATCATCAAGAAACTGCCGCAGAACATTTCCATTTCCGGTCACACGGACTCGACTCGATTTGGCGGCGGCGGGGATTATTCCAACTGGGAATTATCCGCAGACCGTGCCAATGCCGCGCGGCGCTGGTTGATGCAGATCGGCATCACGGAAGACCGCTTCGATCGTGTTGTCGGTAAGGCCGCGACGGAACCGCTGGTCGCGGATAATCCGTCGCATCCGTCGAACCGACGTCTGTCCGTCATCATGTTGCGCGGAACCGGCAAGGATAATCCTGTCACAAAGGCTGACAGCGGCGGCGAAAAAGCCGGTGAACCGGAACTCTTGCCGGGTCTGAACAGGATCCGCAGTGAACAGCAGAACGAGACGGCAACAGTCCCGAATAAACCGGCAAGTGTCGTCCCGTCGCAGAACACCAACAGGCCGGCCGGCGGCGCGGTCCCAAGCCTGGGTCTGGAACTTGACCAGAATATCGCACGCTGATCGGACCTGTGATCAGACTTAATACCTGTCCGTGATAATTGCGTCCCCCCCCTGAAATGCCGTAACGTTTCGCTCAGGAAGTCACTAGGAGAAGTTGCCGTCCATGCGTCATCAGGCGTTGCCAGATACGCGGTTCTTTTTTTCAACCGCGCCGCTCCCCTGCCCTTATATTGAGGGCCGGATCGAGCGCCGGGTCGTGACGGAACTCGTGGGCCGTGATGCCAATGCGTTGCACGATCAGCTCTCTATGGCCGGGTTTAGACGTTCACATGGAATCTGCTATGTCCCGGCCTGCCCAAGCTGCAATGCATGTGTCGCCGTTCGGGTTGTTGTCGATGAATACAAGCCCGGGAAATCCCTGAAGCGGATCGTCAACCGGAATGCCGATCTGACGGCTGAGATTGTCGAACCGGTTGCCACGCATGAGCAGTATGCCCTGTTCAGCGATTATCAGCGCGCCCGCCACCAGGGGGGCGACATGTCCAAGATGGATTTTCTGGATTACCAGGCCCTGATCGAGGATACGCCGGTCAACACCTATGTCGTTGAATTTCGCCGCCCGTCCGGAACGCTGGCGGCAGCCTGCCTTGTCGACCGGCTGAGCGACGGTCTTTCGGCCGTCTACAGTTTTTTTGATGTGGTTGAAGAGGAACGGAGCCTCGGAACCTATATGATCCTGTGGCTGATTGATGAAGCCTATGGTCAGGAACTGCCGTACATGTATCTCGGATTCTGGATCGATGGCTGTTCAAACATGTCCTACAAGTCACGGTTCAAGCCACTTGAACGCATAACCCCTGACGGCTGGGAGCGGATGGAAGATTAGCGCCTGTCGCCATGCTTCCGGCTCCTCCGCCTTTTTCTGCGGTAAGCGACAAACCCGATACCCAAGGCGATCAGCAAGGCTGTTGTCGTCATTGGTGCAGCCAGCGGGAAGGCAATCAGGGCCGATAACGCCCCAAGAACAACGCCGCTGAACAGCACGCCCATGGAAATCAGGGTCAGGACGATAACACACCCGCCGATGATGTAACCCAGGCTGCGTTCCATCAGGTCAGTCCTCCCGGTGAAGCTTGACCCTGCCTGTCCCGTGGAAAGGGATTACGAAAACCTGTTATTGGTCGGGAAACCCTTGGGCTTGATCAGTCCAGCTCCGGCGCGTTTACCGATCCAGGCCTTGAGGTCGGTCTCAGAGCGGACGCCCGACCCGGTCTGCCACGTCACCCCTTCCTTGAGCTTGAAGGCCTGCACATCGGACAGCACGCCGTCCTTGTAACGCTGCAGGATCACACCCTTACCCCGGCCCATTTCCGGCACTTCGTCCTTCATCTCGCCATCGACAAGGGACTTCATCGGGAAGACCAGCAGCTTGCGGTTGGTGCCGATGACGGCGATATGATCCGCGCCATCCGGGACAATGGCCAGTGTCGTTGCTTCATCACTCGCCCCGACGTTCAGGACCTGTTTGCCGTTCTTGGTCTGCGCGGTGACGTCGTCTTCGGGGACGATGAAACCGCGGCCGGCGTCGGAAGCGACAAGGAATTTCCGCCCGCCCTCAAGTTTCATCATCTTTACCACGTCATGGCCGTTCGGGATGTCGACCATCAGGCGGATCGGTTCGCCATGACCACGTCCTCCCGGCAGCTTGTCCGCACCCACCGTATAAAACCGTCCATTCGTCGCGAAGATCAGGACCTTGTCGGTGGTTTCCGCATGCAGCCAGAATTTGAGCTTGTCGCCTTCCTTGAATTTCAGACCGGTAACATCGTCGAGGTGCCCCTTGGCCGCACGTATCCAGCCTTTCTCGGAAAAGACGATGGTCACAGGTTCTTTCTCGATCATCGCTTCGATCGGCATGATGACGGTCGTCGGCGGTGTGCCGATTCTGGTCCGGCGGCGGCCCAGATCGGTCTTTGGACCGAACGTCTGTTTCAGGGCCTTGATTTCGTTTTCGATGGTTTTCCAGCGCTTGACTTCTGTTTTCAGGAGATCATTCAGCTCCTTGCGCTCAGCTTTAAGGTCCTTGTCCTCCTTGCGGATCTCCATCTCTTCCAGTTTACGCAACTGGCGCAGACGCATGTTCAGGATCGCCTCGACCTGAACATCGCTCAGGTCGAAGGTTTTCATCAGGACTTTCTTGGCGTCGTCTTCTTCGCGGATGATGCGGATCACTTCATCCAGATTGAGGTATGCGATCAACAGACCGCCGAGGATTTCCAGGCGGTGCTCAATTTTGTTGAGTCGGAACTGTGTCGTGCGGACCAGCACGGTCTCGCGATGCTCCAGAAACGCGACCAGCGCCTCACGCAAATTCATCACACCCGGAACGTTATCCTTATTCAACACATTAAGGTTCAGGCTGATCCGCGTTTCCATGTCGGTTTCGCGGAACAGATGCTCCATCAGCATTTCCGGCTCGACATTACGGGATTTAGGCTCCAGCACGATGCGCACGTCTTCGGCGGACTCGTCTCGAATGTCTGCCAGCATTGGCAGTTTGCGCGCCAGTAGAAGCTCGGCCGTTTTCTCAATCAGTCGTGATTTCTGAATTTGATACGGGATGTCGGTGATGACGATCTGGTACAACCCCTGGCCGAGTTTTTCGACTTCCCATTTGGCACGAAGACGAAAGCTGCCGCGTCCGGTTTTATAGGCTTCGACGACATTTTCCCTGGACTCCACAAGCTCTCCGCCGGTCGGGAAATCGGGTCCCGGAATGAATTCTGCAAGCTTGTCGAAGGTGACGCGTGAATTCAGGATGCCGTCTGTCGTGTGCTTGGCGGTTTTGACGATATGCAGCATCGCATCGCACAATTCACCGATATTATGCGGCGGTATGTTTGTGGCCATGCCGACGGCAATCCCTGCGGCACCGTTCGCCAGAAGGTTAGGGAATGCGGACGGCAGAACGATCGGCTCACGTTCTTCACCGTCATAGGTATCGCGGAAATCAATCGCATCTTCATCAATCCCTTGAAGAAGCAGGGTTGCGACCTCGGTCAGGCGTGCTTCGGTGTAGCGCATGGCGGCGGCATTATCGCCGTCGATGTTGCCGAAATTCCCCTGCCCGTCGACCAGCGGATAGCGTTGTGCAAATTCCTGCGCCAGTCGGACCATGGCGTCATAGATCGACTGATCCCCGTGCGGGTGATATTTACCCATGACGTCACCGACGACCCGGGCGCATTTCTTGTAGCCCGATGCCGGGTCGAGCTTGAGCTGGCGCATTGCGTACAGTAGACGACGGTGAACAGGTTTCAGGCCGTCACGGACATCCGGGAGCGATCGCGACATGATGGTCGATAGCGCATACGACAGGTATCGCTCGGACAGCGCATCGGCAAGCCGGGTTTCACGGATTTCCTCAGGATTGACGTGTTTGCTCATGGCGCACCCCTAGTGGCCGGAATATCTGACAATGACGAGATATAGTAGTTATCGCCGCCATAACGTCAATGCAGCGTTACCCGAAAAAGCCCAGAATTCTTGGAGTTACTTAAAGGATTACTTCGCGTTGACGACGGCTGGCTTCTGAGCCGGATGGGGTTTCGGGCGATTGGCGTCGTCGGTTTTCTCGGTCTCAGCTTTGTGGGCATCCTCGGCGATGACCATCCGCTTACAGTGTCCTTCGAGGAAGGCACCGGTTTCGATGGATAGATCTTCGTGCAGGATATCGCCGACAACATGAGCTGAATCGGCAAGTTTGACGACCTTTGCCTTGATCTGGCCATCAATGCGGCCCAGGACGTGGCATGTTTCAGCAACGATTTCACCTTTGACCCTGGCGGTTTCACCGATAATCAGGGTGCGTGTGCGGATATCCCCGTTTACCTTGCCGTCGATCTGGATTTCCCCATCACTCAACAGATCGCCGACAATGCTGAGATCGCGGCTGATGATTGAGGGCGGCGCAGGCACGGGGACAGGTTTGGTTTCGTTCTGCGCTTTCTTGTTCTTATTGTTTTTGGAAAACATGACGTCCCGCCTTGATGAACCCCATCGGGTCCTTTGGTTTGCCGTTGAAAAGAATTTCGTAGTGCAGATGCGGGCCGGTGCTTCGCCCGGAACTGCCGAGCTGCGCGATTTTCTGGCGAAAATCTACCTTATCGCCGCGTTTCACCAGGATTTTATTCAAATGCGCGTAACGGGTCACGATACCCGAACCGTGATCTATTTCGATAAAACGGCCATAACGTCCTTTGGTACCTGCCTGTTTGACGACACCGGCCGCCGGGGCAAAAACCGGAGAACGCATCGGGCCACCGAAGTCGACACCGTAATGAGCCGACCAGCGCTTGTTCAAGGGATCGCGGCGTTTTCCGAATGAACTCGTGATGTAATAGGTATTGAGCGGTGCTGCCAGCGGCAGCCGGGCCATCACGGCCTGGAGTGTTTCCCACTGCCCCAGATGATCATCGAGCCGGGTCAGCTTCTGCATCAACTGGCCGCCGGCTTCTTCGGGCTTGATCGGAATGAAGGGACCACCCTGTGCGACCTTGCCGACAATTCCGTCGGATGATGCCAAAAGGCTATCGACTTCTATACCGGCAATTTCGACCACTTTTTCAAGCGAGCCGATATAAGCCATGGTCCGTTCCGTCATCTTGTCGACGGCGATATCCTGCGCCGCCTGGAGGCCGTTCAGGCGGTCTTCCAGCATCGAGACCTGCGACTGCAGTTCATTGTTACGGGAATGAACCTCGTCACGTTCTCGCACAACTGTCTGCAAATCGGTTTCGACGGACATCAGATTGTCACGGAGTGAGAAGTTCTTGGTCGACAGGGACTGCATATCGTTTTCAAGACGGGACAACTGGTTGCGCAGAAGTTCACGCGCCCCGGCAACATTTTCGCGTTCGCTTTCGGTGTTTTCCAAGCGTTTTTCGACGGTCGACAAGCTGCGTTGTAACGTGGCGTTGCGTTCAACCAGGCTGAGCATGAGGTTGTGATTATCTTCGAGTTCGCGGGTCAGTTCGACAAAGCGGCGTTGATACGCGGTGACATCGGTGAGCAAATCGTCATAGGCCTGTCGGGCATCGGCGATCATCGAATTCTTGGCACCGACGATTTCGTCATGCTGCACGTAACTGAAGGTGGAATAGCCGACCCAACCCGTAAATGAGACAGCCATGACCGTCATGGTCACCTGGGTCCATTGGGGAATCCGGAAAAAACTGATACGGCCACGGGTGCGAATATGAATCTGCCGTTCGGGGAAGACGTGGTTCAGGAACCGTTTAAACTGATCCCGAAACGTATCCTTCGCTTCCCAATCCCGCATCGTGAAACACCCCCTACTCACACCCTAAAAGAACACATCGGTTATTCCCGAATGATGGTTTTATTGTTATTCCGGAAATTTTGAATTATCCGGTTTGCTTCGACGAAAGCTTACGATGAATGCACCCCTGCATTTCATCTAATTGTCGTGGAGAAAACGTATCCATTTGGGTATTTTCATGCAAGAGATTAATACTTAATTCGCCGGGCTTGCGAGTCTGAAAGCCCCGGAAAACAAGAGGTTTGCAAGGATTGCATTCGACATTGGGCCGATGCTCCGTTAATCCTTTCAGCGGTTTCCAGTGCCCAGGACAGAAAATGGCTCAACGTCCCCCCCTTACGGACTTCAGGATTCTTGCCGCAACATGGTTCGGTGCGGGCTATGCACCGGTTGCACCTGGGACGTTCGGCTCTCTGTTTGCGCTCCCCATCGGCTGGGCGCTCGCCAATGAGGGCGGTATTGCGGCGCTGGCTGTGGCGACCGTCATCGTCACGTTGATTGGGGTCTGGGCCGCGAATGCCTATATGGCACAAGCAGGTGAACACGATCCCGGACCGGTCGTCATCGACGAGGTCGCTGGACAATGGCTGGTGATGCTGCCGGTGGCGGCAAATCTGACTTGGCAGGCGGTGTTTGTGGCTTTTGTCCTGTTCCGGCTGTTCGACATCTGGAAACCGTGGCCGATATCATGGGCCGATAAAAACATTTCGGGCGGGATCGGCGTCATGGCTGACGATATCATGGCCGGGATCGCCGGTGCGGTGTGTCTGTATGCTTTGATGCAGGGTGCCCCCCGCCTCCTCGGTATGGGATGACGTGATGGAAGACGAACTGCTTCGAAATGCGGATGATCTGCTGGTGGCTTGCCGGTCTCGAGGATGGACCGTGGCAACGGCGGAATCATGCACCGGCGGCATGGTCGCTGCGGCATTGACGGCAATCGCCGGTTCCTCGGATGTGATGGACCGGGGGTTTGTCACCTACACCAACGAAGCCAAGCATGAAATGATCGGTGTGCCCCTGGGCTTGTTCGAGAGCGTTGGCGCGGTTTCCGAAGAAGTTGCCCGCGCCATGGCCGAGGGGGCACGCAAAACCGGCGGTGTCAATCTGGCCTGCGGGATCACGGGGGTTGCCGGCCCAGGCGGCGGCTCGGAAGAAAAACCCGTCGGTCTGGTGCATATCGCCGCATCTTGCGCGGAAAACACAATACACGAACGCTGCCTGTTTGCTGGTGATCGACACGCGGTGCGCTTGGCTTCGGCGCTCAAGGCGCTGGAAATGATGAAGACGTTGGCGAATTAATAAAAATTGTCATTCCGGCGGATGCCGGAATCCAGTTGATATTTCTTTCATATTGGCCCCCCGTTTTCGTCGGGGTGACAGTTCATGCTCACCCGTGCAGGTCTTTCGCCCGCGCCTCGAACGCGGCGATCATGCGGCGCACGGCTTCGGTGAAGACAGCCCCGATCGCAGCCTGCAGGATGCGTGAGCGGAATTCAAAATCGACGTAAAAGTCGATCTCGGTCGACCCGTCCCCCAGATCATTAAAAATCCAGTGATTGTTCAAGTACTTGAACGGCCCATCGGTGTAAGTGACGTCGATCCGCTCCGGGCGCTTGTGGCTGACCTTTGAAGTGAAGCTCTCGCGAAAAACCTTGAAGCCGATGATCATGTCGGCGACGACCAGGTCTTCCTCGCGTTTGCGCACCCGGCAGCCGAGACACCACGGCAGGAACTCGGGATACTTATCCACTTCGATGACAAGATCGAACAGTTGTTCGCGCGTATAAGGCAGAACCCGTTTTTCGGCGTGTGTCGGCATCAGGCCAGGTTATGCATCGGCGGCGAGTTTGGCGTCACGGTTTTTCTTCATTTCGGCAAAATCGCTGTCGGCGTGATAGCTGGATCGCGTCAGTGGTGTCGAGGAAACCATCAGAAAGCCCTTGGATTCCGCCAGTTTCTTGTAATCCGCGAATTCGTCCGGCGTGACGAAACGGTCGACCGGCGCATGCCGCTTGGTCGGCGCCAGATATTGCCCGATGGTCAGGAAATCGACATCGGCCGAGCGAAGGTCATCCATCACCTGCATGACTTCGGTGCGGGTTTCGCTCAGGCCGACCATGATCCCCGATTTGGTGAAGATCGACGGGTCTTCACGCTTCACCGTGTCCAGCAGTTTCAGGGAATGGAAGTACCGTGCGCCGGGACGGATGTTCGGGTACAGCCTGGGCACGGTTTCCAGATTGTGGTTGAACACGTCCGGGCGGGCCTTGATGACTTTTTCGAGCGCACCCGGCTTATCGCGGAAATCGGGGGTCAGAATTTCAATCGTCGTTTCCGGCGTTGTCTCGCGGATACGCTCGATGCAGCGGACGAACTGATCGGCGCCGCCGTCTTTCAGGTCATCGCGGTCGACGGAGGTGATCACCAGGTGCTTCATGCCCAGCTCAGCTACCGAGATCGCCAGATTTTCCGGCTCCATCGGATCGACGGCACCGGGTTTGCCGGTCGCCACGTTGCAGAACGCACAGGCGCGCGTGCAGATGTCGCCGAGGATCATCACCGTTGCATGCTTCGCCGCCCAGCATTCGCCGATATTCGGACACGCGGCTTCCTCGCAGACCGTATGCAGGTTGCGCGACCGCATCAGCTTGCGGGTTTCGTTATAGCCCTCGGACGTCGGTGCCTTGACGCGGATCCACGCCGGCTTGCGCAGCGGCTCGTTCTCCGGATTTTTCATCTTTTCCGGATGACGGACCCGATTGAGGTTTTCGACTTTGCTCATCGCGCTTTTCAACTCCTATCCGTCATTCCCGCAAAAACGGGGATGACGAAGATATAATCCCGAACCTCTCTCTTACATATGGATAACGCGGCCGTAAGCGTCCAGTACACTTTCATGCATCATTTCCGAAAGCGTCGGATGCGGGAAGACGGTGTGCATCAGCTCTTCTTCGGTCGTTTCCAGATTCATGGCGACAACAAACCCCTGAATCAGTTCCGTAACCTCGGCACCGACCATGTGCGCCCCCAGCAATTGCCCGGTCTTCTTGTCGAAGATCGTCTTCACCAGACCCTGATCCTCACCCAAAGCGATAGCCTTGCCGTTGCCGAGGAACTGAAAGCGGCCGACGTTGACGTCATAGCCCTTCTCTTTCGCCTTGGCTTCGGTCAGTCCGACGGACGCGACCTGCGGGTGACAATAGGTGCAGCCCGGTATCTTACCCTTGTCCATGGGATGCACACCCTCGACACCGGCGATTTTTTCGATACAGATGACGCCTTCGTGTTCGGCCTTGTGGGCCAGCATCGGCGGTCCGGCGACATCGCCGATGGCGTAAATCCCCTTCTCCGCGGTGCGTGAGAATTCATCGGCGACGATACAGCCGCGATCCGTTTTGACCTTGGTGGTCTCGAGGCCGATATCTTCGATATTGCCCTGCACACCGACGGCTGAAATGACCCGGTCGACGGTGATATCCTGGGTTTTGCCCTTGGCGTCCTCGATGGTGCAGGTGACGTTGTTCGAGCCCTTTTTGACGCCAGTGACCTTGGCTTCGGTCATGATCTTGAGGCCGTTCTTTTCAAGCTGCTTGCGGGCGAACTTGGAGATTTCCTCGTCTTCCACCGGCATGATCTGCTTCATAACCTCAACCACCGTCACATCGACGCCCATGGTCTGATAGAAACTGGCGAATTCGATGCCGATGGCGCCCGAGCCGATCACCAGAAGGCTTTTCGGCGTGACGTCGGGCACCATGGCTTCGAAATAGGTCCAGATCAGCTTTTTATCCGGTTCGATCCCCGGTAATGCACGCGGACGAGCGCCGGTTGCGACGATGATATGCTCTGCGGTGTAGATGCCGAGCGATTTGCCGTCCTTGCCGGTGACATCGACCTTGCCCGGACCGTTCAGCTTGGCGCGGCCATCGACGACGGTGACCTTGTTCTTCTTCATCAGATGCCCGACACCGCCCGAAAGCCGTTTCGAAACGCCACGAGAGCGCTCGACCACGGCTTTCATGTCAAAACCGACTTTGTCGGCACTCAGGCCATAATCCTTGGCGTGCTGCATGTAGTGGTAGATTTCCGCCGTCCGCAGCAGCGCCTTGGTCGGAATACAGCCCCAGTTAAGGCAGATCCCGCCCAGGTGTTCCTTCTCAACGACGCAAGTTTTGAAGCCAAGTTGCGCGGCACGGATGGCAGTCACATAGCCGCCGGGGCCGCCGCCGATGATGAGTACGTCGAATTTGGTATCAGCCATGGTTAGCCCTCACCTCTCTCAGAGCATCAACTGCAGCGGGTCTTCAAGGATACCCTTGAGTTCCTGCACAAAGCCGGCCGCAGCCGCACCATCAATGCAACGGTGATCAACGGCCAGCGTGACCGTCATCATCGTCGCGATGGCGACGGCACCGTCTCTGACGACGGCGCGTTGTTCACCGGCACCGACCGAGAGGATACCGCCCTGCGGCGAATTGATGATCGAGTTGAACGATGAGACTCCGAACATCCCGAGATTGGAGATCGAGAACGTGCCGCCCTGGTATTCCTGAGGCTGCAGTTTGCCGTCCCGGGCCTTGCCGGCAAGTTCCTTGGCTTCCGCAGAAATCGTGGCAAGGCCTTTCGAACCGGCATCCTTGATGATCGGGGTAATCAGACCGCCGTCCACGGCCACGGCCATCGAGATATCGGCGCGTTTGAACTTGAGGATCGCATCGTCGGTATAAGCGGCGTTGCAGTCCGGCTGACGCTTGAGGGTCAGGGCCACGGCCTTAATGACGAAATCGTTGACGGAAATCTTGTAATCCGCCCCGTCGCGGCTGTTCAGTTCCTTGCGGAGTTTGAGCAGTGCATCAATGCAGATATCCGCACTGACGTTAAAGTGCGGAATATCACGCGCCGATGCCGTCAGGCGCTTGGCAATGGTCTTGCGCATGCCGGTATTGGGGACGCTTTCATATTCCGGCAGCAGTCCGAGCATGGCTTCGTCGATACCGGCTGGCGGTACAGCTGCCGCATTGCCGGAAGTGGCCGGTGCGCCTGCCGCAGCCGGTTTCTCGGCCGGGGCTTTGCCGGTGCCTTCGGAAAGCGCCTTTTCAATATCCCGTTTGACGATACGCCCGTGTGGCCCGGAGCCGGATAGCTGGGCAAGATTGAGCCCTTCCATCTTGGCAAGCCGCTTGGCCAGCGGGCTGGCGAAGATACGCTCATCGCTATGTGATTTGGCCGGTGGCGGTGATGAGGGTGTTGGTTCAGTTTTGGAGTCTGCCTTGCTATCGGACTTGGTCTCTGCCGGTGCGGCCTCTTCCTTGGAGGTGTCGGCGGCCGGCGGCGGTGCAGCGGCGGACGTATCCGCGTCATCCAGCGCGCTTTTGTCCTCACCATCTTCGAGAAGCATGGCAATCACCGTGTTCACGGCGACACCGTCAGTACCTTCGTCGACGAGAATCTTGCCGACAACGCCTTCGTCAACGGCTTCGACTTCCATGGTGGCCTTGTCGGTTTCGATCTCGGCCATGACGTCACCGCTTTCAACGGTGTCGCCCTCCTTGATCAACCATTTCGCCAGCTTGCCTTCCGTCATCGTCGGCGACAGCGCCGGCATCAGTACTTTGATCGGCATATTGCGGCCTCCCCTTACGCGTAACAGACGGATTTGGCGGCCTCGACCACATTCAGCGCCTTTGGCAGCGCCAGTTTTTCGAGGTTCGCGGCGTACGGCATCGGCACATCGACACCGGCGACACGCACAGGCGGCGCATCCAGATAATCGAAGGCCTGCTCCATGGCGATGCTTGAGACTTCGGAACCAATCCCGCAGGTCGGCCAGCCTTCACCGACACTGACAAGACGGTTGGTCTTTTTCACCGATTCAATGATTGTGTCGGTATCCATCGGGCGAATGGTGCGGAGGTTGATGACTTCCGCATCGATCCCGTCTTCCGCCAGCTTTTCGGCGGCTTCCATGGCGATCCCGACGGCGATCGAATAGGCCACGATGGTGACGTCTGCACCACTACGCTCAATCTTGGCCTTACCTATGGGCAACGTGAAATCATCGCTGTCCGGCAACTCGAAGCTCTGGCCATAGAGAATTTCGTTCTCAAGGAAAATCACCGGGTTCGGGTCGCGGATGGCGCTTTTCAACAGCCCTTTTGCATCTGCTGCTGACCATGGTGCGAGCACCTTGATCCCCGGGCAGTTCGCATACCATGACGCATAGCACTGGGAGTGCTG
Organism: Rhodospirillales bacterium; assembly: GCA_965227245.1. Taxonomy (GTDB): domain Bacteria; phylum Pseudomonadota; class Alphaproteobacteria; order Rhodospirillales; family Casp-alpha2; genus UBA4479. The sequence continues at coordinate 2,995,560 of OZ245728.1, forward strand.
GGCGGCGACACGTGCCGCGGCTCCGTTCGGTCCCCGAAAAACGATCGGGCAACCCATCTGGCCACCGGACATGTACAGTGTCTTGGCGGCGGAATTGATGATCTGGTCAATGGCCTGCATGGCGAAGTTGAATGTCATGAATTCGACAATCGGTTTCAGGCCATGGAATGCAGCGCCGACGCCCAAACCGGCAAAACCCTGCTCGGTAATCGGCGTATCTATTACGCGCTTAGCGCCGAATTCATCCAAAAGACCCTGGGAAATCTTGTAGGCGCCCTGATACTCGGCGACTTCCTCGCCCATCAGGAAGACCTTATCCTCGCTCCTCATTTCCTCGGCCATGGCGTCGCGCAAAGCTTCGCGGACGGTCTGGGTTTTCATTGGCCCATCATATTCGGGTTCCGGTGCCGGAGCGGATTTGGGTTGTGCGGGTGCTGATGAAGATTCTTCAGCGGAGGCGCTTGCTTTCGGCTCTTCCGCCGGTGTGGCATCGGCCTTTGCGGGCGCCGGCGCATCGGCAATGTCGTCGGCGCTTTCACCCTCTTCGACGAGAACCGCAATCGGTGCGTTCACGGCGACATTATCAGTGCCTTCTGGGACGAGGATCTTGCCGAGAATGCCTTCGTCAACGGCTTCCACTTCCATGGTCGCCTTGTCTGTTTCAATCTCGCACAGCACATCGCCGCTCTCCACGGTGTCGCCTTCGGATTTCATCCATTTGGCGATCTTGCCTTCGGTCATGGTCGGCGACAGCGCCGGCATCAGTATTTGTGTGGCCATAATATTAACCTTTATTCAGGTAATTTACGCGGAAAGCTCTTTGAACACGTCCGTATAAAGCTCGGACTCATCGGGTTCTGGGCTTTGCTGTGCAAATTCTGCGGCGGCAGTGACGATGGATTTGATATCCTTGTCGATATCCTTCATCTCGTCCTCGTTTGAATATCCTGCTTCAAGAATGGTGTGGCGCAGGTTGTCGATGGGATCGCTCTCCTTGCGCATTTTCTGGACTTCTTCCTTGGAGCGGTATTTCGCCGGGTCGGACATTGAATGACCCCGGTAGCGATAGGTTTTCATCTCAAGAATAAACGGCCCTTTACCGGTCCGTGCATGTTCGAGGGCCTTGCCGCCCTTGGCCAGTACATCCATGACGTCCATGCCGTTGACCTGTTCGCCCGGAATACCGTGTGCCGCGCCCCGTTCGGAGAGATCGACATTCGAGGAAGCGCGTTCGATGGACGTTCCCATCCCGTATTTGTTGTTTTCGATGACGTAGACGATCGGCAGTTTCCATAGCGCCGCCATGTTGAAGCTTTCGTATATCTGGCCCTGGTTGACGGCACCGTCGCCCATGTAGGTGTGACAGACGCCACCGTCTTCGGTGTATTTATGTGCAAAAGCAAGTCCGGTCCCGAGGGGAACCTGTGCGCCGACGATACCGTGCCCGCCGAAGAAGTTCTTTTCGCGGGAAAACATGTGCATCGAACCGCCCTTGCCTTTGGAATATCCCCCGCGCCGACCGGTCAGTTCGGCCATGACACCTTTCGGGTCCATGCCGCAGGCCAGCATGTGACCGTGATCGCGGTATGAGGTAATGACACTGTCATCGGAAGTGCCGGCCTGGGTCATGCCGACGACGACGGCTTCCTGGCCGATATACAGGTGGCAGAAACCACCGATAAGACCCATCCCATACAATTGACCCGCCTTTTCTTCGAAACGGCGGATCATCAGCATGTCGCGGTAATAGGATAAGAGCTCTTCGCCAGATACATCTGGCTTCTTGGCCGATGATTTGGCTTTGCTCTTTGCTGGTGTTTTTGCGGCGCTTGCAGATTTAGCACCGGCCTTCGGGGCCCTTGCCATCGCTTCCTCCCGATCAATGGATGCGGCGGTTAACCACCGCTCTACCCGAGGATGCTAGGCGATCTTATTGTGCGTTTCAAGCAAAGGTGACAAAATGCGGGTTTTGTTCCCTTATTGTACTCATTAGTTAATCTTATTAAAGTTAAGCTGCGACTTCTCCGAAAGAGACCTGCACCACATTGCTCCTGTCGATGCGGGCGATGGCATCAAAAACATCGCGCAGCCAGTGCCAGTAACAGCCCTCGAAACAGACCACCTGTTCAGGTGTGATTTTGGGTGGAATATGGTTGGCGAGGTCGGCACGCCAGCGGCGCATGGACTGTACACGATCCCAGTAACAGACGGTGTAGGCATTGCCTTTATCATCTGTCACCTCCTCAATCCCGAGAAACCCGGGTTCGGCGGCAGCAAGACCGACCATCTTTTCACCGGCATCCATGAACTGGCCGGCATCGAGCCCGGCGGGTGCCGTACGGTTGATGACGGCGAAATATGGCGGATCGCGTCTCGGATCGAACTTGGCCATATCGTGATCTCCTTATATGTGAAGCGGGGACGGTTGCTCGTCTTCTTTCGTGACGAACATGGCCCGCACCGATGCATCGTTGGAATTGGCAACACGGCAAACTTCCAACGGACAGGAAGAAGCACCGATCGCGCCGCTTTCCGACTGCCAGCCTTCAACATCTGAAAGTTCACGCCAGTAGGCGACAGTAACAGGACGTCCGTCATTGGCGCGTGCGGTTTCCAGACCCAGAAAACCGGGGCGGCGCAGAGCCAGGGTAACGAGCCGGTCCCCCGTGTTGGCAGGTTCGTCGGATGACGTATGAGGATCGTTTTCTATGATCGCCGCGTAATACGGCGGCACCAGTTTATCAGCGAGTGAAGCCATCGGTTTCTCCTTTGCTTCTCAGTGAGCTGACGAGCACGACAAGATCGTCGGCTCGGGCGTATCCGAGCATGATGCGAACACGTTCATCGAGCATGTCCCGGTCGATGCTGTCCGGATAAAGCAGTTTGACGCGGCTTTCCCAGTGCTGCTTCTCACGCGTGAGGGTCTGCAGGCGGCTTTCCGCCTCTGCGACGCGCTCCTGCATTTGCAGCAAAGCCTGAAGACCGCGGTCTCCGTGTACGGTGTGGTAGGCGAAGTAAGCCACGGCGACGATTCCGAACAGCGGACCGACGACATGCTTTGCACGCCTGCGTAATTCTTCAATAAGTCCCATGGACTGCGGGATTCCTCTATCACCTTCTGTGCTGGTCCCAGTCCCAACCGGTCACGATTATGGCGCGACAATTCTTAACAAGGCGTTAGGGGGTGTGCGGATTTGGAAAAACGCGACGGAATTTACTGCTCTGGCAGATATTCGTCGGACCACTTGAGAACGATATTGAAGCTGAGCGATATCCGCGTCTCGTCCGACAGGTTCGGATGCACAAAATGCATCATTGATGCCGGCCACATCATCAGCAGCCCCGGCTCCGGCAGTACGGTGAATTCCGGATCTATATACGGGTCGCCCTTGATCGATGACATGTTAAAACCGGTTCTGGGGTCGTAGAACGTGATGCAGTTCGGCCGGACATCGCTGCGCTGGCTTTTTTTTGCACCCGGTCCCGGCATTTTCAGGTAGTAGGTGCCGCTCAGGTACGCGTGCGGATGATTGTGCGGGTCGTGGTAATCGCCCTGGCGGTTGATATTGGCCCAGGCATGAATCTGCCAGTTGACCGGATAGTTGATCCCGATCTCCTGCAGGTAGCTGATCACCGTCTGGTTGATCTCGCCCCGGAGCCAGTTCGGCCCTTCGCGGTCGTATTCGAGCGGATTGTTTTCCCGGTAGTCCGTGGTCAGCGCCTTGTTGGCCTTTTCCATGTCGCGCACGTGCTTGATCAGGTCGCGAGTCGGTTCCTCGAAACTGGGCAGATGCCGGCGCACCAGTTTGGTCGGGAACAGATCAAGAAATTCGGTCATGGCCCTTTGGGTCCGGCCTATTGGCGTGGCGGCGGCGTCAGAGCCTCATAGACGCGGCAGTTGGAATATCCCTGATTGAAGAAATGGTAGGTGTAGTCCGGATCACCCACGCCCTGCGGGTCATAGAGATTCCAGCCCGGCTTGGCGATGCCGGTAATCCCCTGCCCCTTGTCGCCGATATAGCCGATCGACAGTCTGAGAATCTTGCGCTGCTTGAACGTGCCCTGCCGGCACATGCGTGACAGCTTCGGGTTGATTTTGCCAACCTTGCTGATGTGGGATTTGCTGCGGGCGTATTCGCCTTTGACGCGGTTTGCCGCCGATGTATCGGTAGCGACGAACGCACAGAGCGCAAACGCGGCAAGGGCCGTTTTTCCGGCGGATATGACAGCTTTCTGCTTCATCATGACGACGTTATAGCCTTTTCCGGCTTCCAAGGGAAGTGACTGCATGCACATGCGCGTCAACGCACGGTTAGTTGCGCGTGCGTCAACGCACGACCGGCAGTTCGTCCCAGCGTGTCGTGTAGCGTCGGCTGCGGTGGCTCTGGTTCATGTACCAGTGCCGTGGCCGGTAGACCTGCCCGTAGCCGATACTGCCGGCCCCGAAGCGGCCGTTGATGGCATCGAAAGCCTGCATCAGCTTGTCGGCGCCGGGCGGCCGGGCATTGTCGAACAGCGTTTGCGGTGCGGCGTCTGTGCGGTGCAGATTGAACAGCATGACCCCCGCTTTCTTGTAGGGGATGCCCGGGCGGTAGGCCTGGCGGAGCGCGCTGAGTGCCGCCTTGACGATGTCGCCGGTATGATTTCCGGCCGGTGTCAGCCCGACCGACGCCGAGCCGGTGAACTGCGGCAGGTCCTGGCGGAACGGGTTGCCGCGCACGAAGACGTTGACGATTTCCGCGACCAGATCTCCCTGGCGCAGCTTTTCCGCAGCGCGTGACGCCAGCGCTTTGACGATTTCCTGCAAATCTTCGTGGGCCGTCATCATTTTGCCGAAGCTGCGTGTGACCGCCGTCGTCTGCTTGTCGGGTGGGCAGTCCTCGAACGCGATGCAGGGTATGCCGTTCAACTCGTCGACGGTGCGCTGTCCGACCACCCCCATGCACTGGCGCACCCATGTCCGGTCAGCCCGCTTGAGGTCGAGCGCCGAGTGGATGCCGTATCCCTGCAGCCGCCGTGACCAGCGCCGCCCGATCCCCCAGACGTCGCCGACCGGCGTTGCCGCCAGCGCCGCGTTACAGCTTTCGGGTGACAGCAGCACAGCAACCCCGTCCGCCTTTTTGGCCATCCGATTGGCGATCTTGGCCAGTGTCTTGGTCTGTGCCATGCCGATGCTGACCGGCAGGCCTGTCCATTGCTGCACCGTGCGGCGGATGTCATGCGCATAGGCGGCCGGGTCCGTGGCGATGCTGTGCGTCAGGTCGAGAAAGCACTCATCGATGGAATAGACTTCGATGTCCGGGGTGAAGCGTGAAAACACATCCATCATCCGCGCACTCATGTCGCCATAGAGCGTGTAGTTGGAACTGCGCACCTGCACGCCCCGCCACGCCGGGTTTTCGCGCATCTTGAAGAACGGCTCGCCCATGCCGATGCCGAGCGCCTTGGCCTCGGCGGATCGGGCGATGACGCAGCCGTCGTTGTTGGACAGCACGACCGCCGGCTTGCCCCTGAGTGCCGGCTGAAACACCCGCTCGCACGACACGAAGAAATTGTTGCCGTCAGCCAACGCGATAAGGGGGGCGATAACGGGCGGGCTCATGTGTAGCTCTTGATGGTGTGCGCGACGACGCCCCAGATTTCCCCGTCTTCGGGCAGCGCCATCGGCGGAAACTCGGTGTTCGCCGGGATCAGCCACCAGCACGGACCGCGCCGTTCGAGCCGTTTCACGGTCATCTCGCCATAGGCGACGGCAATGACGATATGGCCGTGTTTGGCCTCGCGAGAGCGATCGACGACCAGAAGATCGCCGTCGTCGATCCCCGCCCCGGTCATGGACTCGCCGGTGACGCGGACCAGAAACGTCGCCGACGGATGTTCGACCAGATCGTTCAGGTCCAGCGTGCCGTCGGCAAAGTCATCGCCCGGGCTGGGGAACCCGGCGGCGACGCGGCTCAGATATAGCGGCAGACCGAACCGGCGGCCCGGCCTGGTGATGATCATCAGGGGCTTGTTTATGCATGAGAACATAACAAGAACATGCCGAATCGCATCGGCCCTGACAAGAGCCCCGCAATGCGATTTCCGGGGATAAGTGCCCGGAACGGGCACGTGTGATTTAGTAAGAGAACTTGGCGCGCCCGGCAGGACTCGAACCTGCAACCGTCCGCTTAGAAGGCGGATGCTCTATCCAGTTGAGCTACGGGCGCCCAGGCGACGCCTTTCTAATGCGCATGTCGGAAAGGTGCAACGAAAGACGTTCGCCGTTGTACTGGTGCGCGATCAAGAGCCGCCGAAGACGGTCTTCAGGATATCAGTGGTGCGCGCTGCCGGGTTGGCGCGGATCGACGCCTCTTCCTTGGCAAGATAATGGAAAATACCGTCCAGGGTCATCTGCGTGGCATGCGCCTGCAGATCAGCTTTCACATCTGGAACGAGCGGCAATCCCTTGTATTTACTCATTAAGGTGTCGTAGGCCGTGATCGCGCCGACTTGTTGCAGGGCATTGTCGACGACCGGCTCCACAGTGGCCTTCAGGTCCGGGGTAGCGACCCGTTTGAAATACTGCGTCGCCGCATCCTGGGGGCCTTCGTAGATTTTCTTGGCGTCATCGAGGGTCATCTCGTTGACGGCCTTCCAGATCAGTTCCTTGGTTTTCGGCGCCGCTTCCTCGGCGGCACGGTTGAGCCGCAGTTCCACATCATCGGCCATGGCCGACAGGCCGAACTTGCGCATGATGTCCTGCACCTTGGCCAGCTGCTCCGGCAGCGGGATATGAATGGCAGGGTCGGCATTGAAGCCGTCCGCCGCGCCGACCTGGGCGACGACGCGCTCACTGCCGACGCGAAGCGCTTCCTTGAGACCGGCAATGATCTGATCAGTGCCGAGCGTCGAGCCGGGGGCCGTGCCACCTGACCCTGAACCGCTGGTGACCTGATCGACGGCCCCTTTCAGCTTATCGAGAAAGCTCGCCTGTACGCTGTGTGCGGTCAGCAAGCCTGCAGCGCATAGGGCGCAAACACCGGTCAGCCAGATACGGCGCATCAGTGTGTCCACAGGGTCTTGCGGCCGAAGGCGAAGTTGTCGGCATAGTTCTTTGGCTTGATCTTGCGCTTTTTCGGTTCCGACACGTGGTACGACAGGCTGTTCTTCTTGGCGAAACTGATCGCGTCGTCCTTGGTGTCGAACCGCATGCGCACCTGCCCGCGGGTATCGCGCGACCCGGTCCAACCCATCAGGGTGTCGGTTTCCTTGCGCGAACCTGGCTCGAATTCGAGCACCCATTTCTTGACGTTGGCGCGCCCCGACTGCATGGCGGTTTTGGTCGGTTGATAAATACGCACATCAGGCATGGAAAAAGTCTCCGCTGGAACCAATATGTTCACTGAAAGATACGCGAGAAATCACCGAAGGCAATGGATTTCAAGCACCGTTGCCGAGGTGTACGAGACTTGACGTGACGAAACAGGGGGAAGATTAAGTGAAAGCCATTCAATTCAGCACAGCAGGCGCCGCCAAAGACGTTCTACAGATGGCGGACATCGACGCCGGCGAACCGGGCCCGAACGAGGTTCGCGTCAAAGTCGCCTACTCGGCTGTCAATCCGACGGACGTCAAACGCCGCGCCAGTGGCCGCGAACTACATCTGTTTTCCCCGATTGTCTCATGTAACGACGGTTCCGGTACAATCGACGCCGTCGGGTCCAACGTCGATCCGAACAAGATCGGCCGGAAGGTCTGGATTTTCGGTGCTCAGGCCGGACGGGCCATGGGTACATCCGCGGAATATTGCACCCTGCCCGCCTGGATGGCCCCGGAACTGCCGGAACCGGCCACCCTGCTGGACGGCGCCTGCCTGGGGGTGCCGGCGGTGACGGCCTATTACAGTATCTTTTCCGACGGCCCCGTCGAGGGAAAGACGATCCTTGTCTCGGGCGGTGCCGGACGTGTCGGTGCCTATGCCGTGCAGATGGCGAAACTGGGCGGTGCCCGGGTGATCGCCATGGTCGGCAAACCGGAAAACGAGACCTATGCCAAGGAACTCGGTGCTGACGAGGTGGTGAACTACAAAAACGACGATGTCGCCGCGAAGGTACTGGAAATGACAGGCGGCCGCGGTGTGGACCGGATTTCCGAAGTCGCCTTCGGCGCCAATGTCAATCTGTTCCCGGAAACCGTCGCCCCCAACGGCGTGATCACCGCCTACAGCTCGGATGCGGTTGCCGAACCGGTACTGCCGTTTCTGCCGTTGATGTTCAAGAACATCACCATGCGGCCCTATACGATCTACAGTCTGCCTGAAGCGACGAAGCGCGATATCTTCGATGCCGTCAACGGCATGCTGGCAAAGGGACAGTTGCAGCACCGCGTCGCCGCTCACCACCCGTTCACGCTGGACGGCGTGATCGCGGCACAGGAAATGATCGAAGCCGATGCGGCCGCAGGTGTCTGCGTCATAGATGTCGGCGGCTGATTTCCGGAGAAATGGTCGGGGAGACAAGATTCGAACTTGCGACCCTCTGGTCCCAAACCAGATGCGCTACCAGGCTGCGCCACTCCCCGACGCGCGCGAAACCTATGGTTTTCGATGGTTTTTAGCAAGTGTCCTTTTCGGCACTGCCTCCGATTTGCCGGTAATGATCCGGATTGCACCTGAAAACCGGGTGGTTTTGACTTTCTGTCATCAGTCTGACGCATGGCAGATCTGTAAATTGACTGTGATGTAGATCACAGTGTGCCGGCCAGGTCCTTGGTGGCTGTATGCTCCTATAGACAATCGATTCAGCGAAGTATCGAAGCCCTGGAGTCACGTTTTAAGCTATGCGTTTAATGCATGTCAGGATGGCAAAACGAACGATGGTGCAGAATCTCAACCAGGCGTACAGAGGGCTCGTTAACAGCGTTCAACCCTTTTGGAGTACGTCCCATGGACCACCAGATCTTCAACACAGTCATGGGTTCCTTCGTTGGTGCAGTTGCCATTCTCGCAGTTGTGGTGCACCTGATCTGAGGAATTTCTCATGATTATCGCTTCTTGAAACCCCGGTCAGGACAGGCCGGGGTTTTTCATTTGGCCCCTTCTGCGCCGCTTTTGCTTTTACTTTCCCCGCATTTTTGGCAGACATACTCCGCACATGAGCTTGCGCAGCATATGCGGCAGGTGAATCCATTCAACGACCGGTCGGAATATCGATGAACGAGAGCGAACCCCAGAACGAGACGGCACCGGAAACGCGCGATTTTATCCGCGAACGGGTTCGCGGTGATCTTGCCGACGGCACCACGCAAAAAGTCGTCACGCGGTTTCCGCCGGAACCGAACGGGTATCTGCATATCGGTCACGCCAAGTCGATCTGCCTGAATTTCGGTGTCGCCAGTGAATTCAAGGGGGTGTGCAATCTGCGTTTCGACGACACCAATCCGGCCAAGGAAGAGCAGGAATTCATCGATGCCATCGAGGAAGACGTGCGCTGGCTCGGCTTCAAGTGGGATGGTGCGCCCCGCCATGCGTCGGATTATTTCGATACCCTGTGTGCGTGGGCGGTGCATCTGATTGAAAATGGCAAGGCGTATGTCGATGATCTGAATGCCGATGAAATCCGTGAATACCGCGGCACCCTGACGGAACCCGGCCGGGAAAGCCCCTATCGGAGCCGCAGCGTTGAAGAAAACCTCGATCTCTTCACGCGAATGAAAGCCGGCGAGTTCGCAGATGGTGCCAAAGTACTTCGGGCAAAAATCGATATGGCGTCTGGCAACATCAACATGCGGGACCCGGTGATCTATCGAATCGTCCACAAACCGCATCCGCGCACCGGTGATACGTGGTGCATCTATCCGACCTATGATTTCGCGCACGGACAGTCTGACGCCATCGAAGGCATCACGCATTCCTTGTGCACGCTCGAATTCGAAGACCACCGGCCGCTCTATGACTGGCTGATTGACAATCTGCCGGTCCCTGCCCGGCCGCGTCAGTATGAATTCGCCCGCCTTAACCTGACCTATACGGTGCTGTCGAAGCGCCGGCTGACGCAGCTTGTCAGCGAGAAGCATGTATCCGGCTGGGATGACCCCCGGATGCCGACGATTTCCGGCCTGCGCCGCCGGGGAATTCCGGCTTTTGCCATCCGCGACTTCGTGTCCCGGCTTGGCGTGACCAAATCGGACAGCACGGTTGAGCCCGGGGTACTGGATCACTGTGTGCGCGAACACCTGAACAAGGTCGCCGAGCGCCGCATGGCGGTGCTGCGTCCGCTCAAGGTGGTGATTGAAAACTACCCCGAGGGCGGTCACGAGGAACTGACGGCCGTAAATAACCCCGAAGACGAATCTGCCGGATCTCGTATGGTCGGCTTCGGCCGGGAAATCTATATCGAGCGTGACGACTTCATGGAAGACGCACCGAAAAAATTCTTCCGACTGGCCCCGGGCCGCGAGGTCCGTCTGCGCTGGGCCTATTTCATCACCTGCACGGACGTCATCAAGGATGACGCGGGTGAAATCATCGAGCTGCGTTGTACCTACGACCCCGAAACCAAGGGCGGCGATGCACCGGACGGTCGCAAGGTCAAAGGCACCCTGCACTGGGTTTCCGCCGTTGACGCGGTGGATGCAGAAGTCCGTCTTTATGACCACTTGTTTACCGATCCCAACCCCGGCCGCCAGGAAGATTTCGTGTCGACCCTGAATCCTGAAAGCCTCGAGATTCTGACGGGATGCAAGCTTGAGCCTTCGTTGATGGACTTCGCGCCGGGTCAGGCCATGCAATTCGAACGCCTCGGCTATTTTGCCAAAGATCCGGACAGCACGGAGACGGCTCCGATCTTCAACAGAACCATGACGCTCCGTGATACTTGGGCGAAAATTCAATCTAAGAGCTGAACAGTCAAAGTGCTGAACAAGTATTCAAAATTGCTTCAGCATTGATCGAGAATAAGTTTTCTGGGTTAATTGCGCCTGGGAGAGTTATTGCGGCGCATGCCAGATAGCAATTTAAAAAGCCAAAAAGATCTGCTTGCAGAGATTGATTCTCTACGCAAGGAGAATGCGCATCTGCATAAACAGATCGAGGAAAACGATCATTTCTATGAGGTGATCGGCCTGATGTCGGCTGAAATGTTCTGGCAGACGGATTCACAGCATCGGTTCTCATACATGTCACCGGCGGTGGTCGATTCCGTTGATATGCCGATGACTGAACAGTTGGGTAAGACACGGGCGGAACTTGCGAATGACGATCTGAACTCCGCCGCCTGGCGACGGCACCTGGATGATCTGAAAGCGCACAGGCCCTTCAGGAATTTCATTTACACGCGACGCCACAGCAGTGGTGAAATTCGCAAGATTTCGGCTACCGGGCGCCCCGTATTCGATGATAAAGGTGAATTTCACGGATACATCGGTGTTGCTTCGGATATCACCCAGAAACTGAAGATGGAAGCCAAGGCAAAGTCCGCTCAGGACATGCTGATGACGGCGATCAACGCACTCGACTTTATTTTTGCGATCTGGGATGCGGATGACAGGCTTGTATTTTGTAACGAGCATTTCAAGAGATTGAACGAGGATATCGAGGAATTCGCCATATTGGGTACGTCGTTTGAAGAGCATATTCGCGCTGTAGTTTTCAACGGATTAACCGATCCCAATCATGACACGGAAGTATGGATGAAAAGCCGTCTTGATCGGCATCGAAATCCCAGGGGACCTTTCGAGATAACGCGCCAGGGCGGACTGACGTTGCTGATTAACGAAGCCAAGCTCGAAGATGGCAGCACCATCACCATGACAAACGATATCACCCAGCAGAAGCAGATTGAACTGGCACTGCGAGAGAGCCAACAAAGGTTGCTGGATTTTTCAAGCACGTCCGCCGACTGGTTCTGGGAAATGGATAAGAATCTAAGATATACCTATGTTTCCCTCGACGATCCGGACATCACGGGATTACCCGTTACTGATTTCATCGGCCGCACCCACCGCGAGATCAACCCGAACCGCTTCAGCGAACAGAGAATGGCTGCATTTGAGCAAACGCTCATTAACCGCGAGAGTTTCAGTGAAATCCGCTATTCGCACCTGACCGCGGATCTTCGGGAAGTCCATGTCTCGATCAGCGGCAAACCGGTCTATGATGATCATGGTGAATTCAAGGGGTATCGCGGGGGTGGCCGCAATATCGTCGGTCTGGTCGAAACCGAGGAAGCCCTGCGCCATGAAAAAGAGCGTGCGGAACAGGCAAGCCGGGCAAAATCCGAATTTCTGGCGCACATGAGCCACGAACTGAGAACGCCGCTGAATGCCATCCTGGGGTTTTCGGACATCATTTCTCAACAGCTGTTCGGCCCTGTCGGAAACGATTCCTACACCAATTACGCAGTCGATATTCATCAGAGCGGCAAGCATCTGCTGAGTCTGATCAATGATCTGCTCGACCTCTCCAAAATCGAAGCCGGTAAATTCGATCTGGTGGAAGAGGATCTGCTGATCCATGACATTGCCAAGAAGTCGGAACGGCTTTTCTCGCAACGCTTCACGCAACGACGCATCAGTTATCTTGTGCAGATAGATGATGATGCCCAGCGGCTGTATGCGGACCCGCGTGCTCTGTCACAGATGTTTTTCAACCTTCTGTCGAATGCCGAGAAATTCAGTGAGAACGACGGCAAGGTCGAGGTCATGGTCAACAGATCGGATGATGGTGGTATCTGCATCCAGATCAGGGATACAGGCTGCGGTTTTCGAATCAATGATACCGAGACGGCTCTGGCGCCGTTCGGGCGGATTGAAAACCCGATGACGAAGGAAAGACCGGGAACAGGTCTCGGATTACCGATCGTCAGTTCCCTTATAGCCCTGCATCAGGGGCAGCTTAAGATTTCCAGTGAGATCGGCGTCGGCACCGAAGTCGTTCTTCTGTTCCCACCTGAACGGACACGCTGAACCGCGGGTCAATTGCCCGGCAGCGTCACCTGGTCGCCTGCCCCGATGCCCAGTTTATCTGACAGTCCGCCGTTGATTTCGAGAACATAACGGACCTCTCCCTTCGAACTGAGGACATCCGTCGAGTGCGGCACAGTATTCCCGGCAATGTTCGAGATGGAGCCGTCGGCGCGGATGAAAAGCATGTCGAGAGGGATATAGGTGTTCTTCATCCACATTCTTGCCGTCGTGTTTTGACCAAAGTCGAACAGCATGCCGTGATTGTTCTTCATTTGCTGGCGATACATCAGTCCCCGTGCACGGTCCTCAGCCGTTCGCATCACCTCGACAGTAAATTCATGCCGCGCCGTATCCGTTTTGATCGTAAGCTGGAAGGTTTCCCCATTCGCGGAAGGCACCGCAACAGTGCTCAACGCCAGCAACCAAACAAACAGGCCCAGGAAACGTCGTATTCGGTGATAAAAACTCAAAAATCTGCTGGCCACGTGTGCGTTCACTCCTTAAATTGCCTTTAAAGGCAAGCGCTAAACCCGTATGGGTACAAGATAAATCGGTATTAGCCGAATGGCGTTCTGGGACGGCGTAAAGGGGAGTGTGTGTGTTACAAGCCATCGCACTGGCTGCTGCTTTAGCGGGATTTTGGGTTCTGTTATCAGGGTATTGGCTCCCCCTGATCATTGCTTTGGGTGTTGCGTCCGTTGCCTTGTGTGTGTTCATCGCCCGCCGTCTTGATATTGTCGATCATGAAGGCCACCCCGTCCACCTGACCCTTCCCGGTCTGACCTATTTCCCATGGCTGGTGAAGGAAATCATCCTGTCCAACATCACTGTTGCCCGTGCGATCCTGTTCGGTGGCGTGCGGCCGCAGATACTGCGTGTTCGCGCCAGCCAGTCCGACGCGCTCGGACAAACGGTCTATGCCAATTCTATCACACTGACACCGGGAACCGTCTCAATCTCCATCGATGACGACCTGATTACCGTGCATGCGATCATGGATGAAACCGCCGACGGTCTCAGAACCGGCGAGATGGACGGCATGGTCTGCAAACTGGTCGGGGACGCAACGCCCCTGCCTGCGCCCGATAAGGGGAGTGCCGGTTGATGATGTTTAGCGCCGCCGCCGCTGGGGTAGTCGTGACCATGGTCATGGCGCTGGTCCGTGCCCTGATCGGACCGAATATCTACAACCGTATTCTTGCCGTGAACGTATTCGGCACCCTGTCGGTGATGCTGATCGCCATTTACGGGTTCGTCGACGACAGGCCCGAGTTTCTCGACCTGGCCATGGTCTATGCACTGATCAACTTCATTGGCACCATCGCTGTTACAAAATATGTCACCTTCAAAGACATGGGCCACGGTGATGACGGCGATCCGGCGGGGGATATCTGATGGAACAGATCATCGATATCATCAGCTGGATTTCCATCATTGCCGGCATCCTGTTCTGCCTGGTCGGCGGATACGGGATGCTGAAACTCGAGGATGTATATGCCCGTCTGCACGCCGCATCGCTGATCGACACACTGGGGGTCGGACTGATTTTGGTGGGGCTCATATTTCAGGCAGGTTTCACACTGGTCGCGGCTAAGCTGATCCTGATACTGGTTTTCATCTTTTTCACCAGTCCGACGGCAACCTATGCCCTGGCCCGTGCCGCCATCAATCATGACGTTTTGCCTGAAGTGGAAACAGAACAAGAGCGCGCGATGGTTCGCGAAACCAAAACGGCGAGTGGAGCGGACTGATGAACCTCGAAATCATCACTTCAGACCTTCTGAACGTAGCGACGCTTGTCATCATGGCGATTACCGGCCTCGCCATTGCCCGCATTCGCAATCTGTTCGCAGTGGTGATGCTCAGCGGTATCTATTCACTGATGGGTGCAACGCTTTATGTCATTCTGGATGCCGTCGATGTGGCCTTTACCGAGGCCGCCGTCGGGGCCGGCGCCTCGACGGTCCTGATGATCGGTACCCTGGCGCTGACGTCAGACCGCGAAAACGCCACACCGAACACCCGTACCATCAAGGGCCTTTTCGTCTGTTCGCTTATATTTGCGGCGCTGATCTACGGCAGTCTTGATATGCCGCTGTTCGGTGATCCGAGCGCACCTGTCCACCAGCATGTCGTTCCCAGGTATCTGAACGATTCCATGGCCGAAATCGGTCTGCCGAACGTGGTGACGTCGGTTCTGGCCAGTTACCGAAGTTTTGACACCATGGGAGAGACCTTCGTGATCTTTACGGCTGCGATTGGCGTCATAACCCTGATCGGACGGACCAGTCGCCGGCGCAGAAAGTCCGGGGAGGGAAAGCCTGAATCATGATGCACCGTAATTACATTCTGCGGGTCGTCTCGAAGCTCTTGATCCCGTTTATCCTGTTGTTTGGCCTTTACGTGCAGTGGCATGGCGATTTCGGCCCCGGCGGCGGATTTCAGGCAGGTGTTATCTTTGCCGCCGGTTTTATCCTCTATGGCCTGATTTATGGCCTCGGCACGCTGCGCAAGGCGCTGCCGGCATGGGTGACACGGCTGGTTCTGACGCTGGGTGTCCTGCTTTATGCCGGCGTTGGCGTTGCCTGCATGCTGTTAGGCAGCAAATTTCTTGATTTTGACATTCTTGCGACCAAGCCGACGGATGGGCAGCACATGGGGATCGTGCTGGTCGAATTCGGCGTTGGCCTGACGGTTTTTGCCGGGATCGTGACAATCTTCTGCGCTTTTGCCGGACGTGCCGCTGCGGACGTCAACCCGGCGGATAATATGACCGCGGGGGATGCCGGAAATGATTGAGTACGAATTCCCCGGCCTTCTGAATTACTGGATCGTCTTCCTGTTGATGATGATCGGGCTTTACATCGTGATCGCCCATGAAAACCTGATTAAGAAAATCGTCGGCTTGAACGTATTTCAGGTATCGGTCTTTGTTTTTTATATATCCCTCGCCAAAATCAAAGGCGGGACGGCACCGATTCTGGCCGACGGTATTGAAGTCTATTCCAACCCCCTGCCCCATGTCCTGATCCTGACGGCGATTGTCGTGGGCGTAGCGACGACCGCACTGGGCCTGGCGCTTGTGGTCCGTATCCAGGAGAGTTTCGGCACCATCGAAGACGATGAGGTGCGCGAAATGGAGGAGCGACAGGAGTGACGTTTCTCACCGAACACATTGCCGTACTGGTCGTGATCGTGCCGCTGATGGCGGCACCGGTCTGCGTTGTTTTGCGAAACGGTTCCGTTTCCTGGGGCTGGGCGACGATGATCACGGTCATCAATTTCTTTCTGGCTTGTTTTTTGCTCCAGCAGGTCATGGCAGAAGGCACCATCGTCTACAACCAGGGCGATTGGGAAGGGCCGTGGGGAATTGTTTATCACATTGATGAACTGGGTGCTCTGGTAGTCGTGATCGTTTCGGCCATCGCCGCCATCGTGTTCCCCTATGCCAAGCAAAGCATCGAGCGTGAAATTCCGGTGGAACGCCATTATCTGGCCTACTGCATGCTGCTGCTCTGTATGGCGGGCCTCATCGGCATGGCGGTCACCGGGGATGCATTCAACCTGTTCGTGTTCCTGGAAGTCTCGTCGCTGGCGACATACGTGCTGATCGGTCTCGGCCAGGACCGCCGCGCACTTACCGCAGCGCTCAGGTATCTCATTTTGGGAACACTCGGCGCTACCTTCTACGTCATCGGTCTGGGCATGATCTACATCATGACCGGTTCGTTGAACATGGTCGACATGGCGGCTTTGCTGCCTTCGGTTCAGCACACAGGTACCATTCACGTCGCCCTGGCCTTCATCGTCGTCGGTTTCGGGCTCAAACTGGCAATGTTCCCATTGCACGTCTGGTTGCCGAACGCCTACACCTATGCGCCATCGGTGATGACGGCGTTTTTGGCGGCGACAGCAACGAAAGTGGCCGTGTATGCCCTGATCAGGCTGATATTCACCGTATTCGGCGACGTCGATCCCCTCGAAACCTATGGCGTCCGGATTGCCGTCATGATTCTGGCCATTGCCGGGATGTTCGCCGGATCGCTGATCGCGATCTACCAGTCCAATGTGAAGCGGCTTCTGGCTTATTCCAGTGTTGCGCAGGTCGGTTACATGATCCTCGGCATTTCCATCGGCAATGCGCCTGCCATGGCGGGCGGGATCATTCACATGTTTAACCATGCCCTGATGAAGGGGGCATTGTTCATGGCGCTCGGCTGCGTCTATTACGTGATCGGGTCGGTGAAACTCGAAGACATGGCCGGTCTCGGCAAGCGTATGCCGCTGACCGCCGCGGCGATCGTTGCCGGCGGATTTACGCTGATCGGGGTGCCGCTGACGGTCGGCTTCATCTCCAAATTCTATCTGGTTGAAGGTGCGCTGGCTGCCGGCATGTGGCCGGTTGCGATGTTGATCATGTTGTCCAGCCTACTGGCGGTGATCTACGTCTGGCGGGTTGTCGAGATCATGTATTTCCGCAGCCCTGCCATTGGCAGCGAAGCCCGAACCGAAGCCCCGCTCAGCCTTCTGGTGCCGACTTACATCCTGCTCGGAGCGGCGTTCTGGTTCGGCATTGATGCGACCTATACAGGTGATGTCGCCATGAGCGCCGCACAGACCCTGCTCGGAGGTTCGAAATGAGCCCCGAGAGTCTTATCCTGATATCCCTCGCGATCCCGTTCATCGGTGCATTCCTGCTTCTGTTGTCGGGGCCGGCATCGGAAAACGTCCGTGACGGTCTGACCGTTATCACGGCGATTATCCTGTTCGGGATCGTCTGGCAGTTGATCGGTATCGTCGACGCCGGGGCGCGACCGAGCGTTACCCTTGTCGAGATGCTGCCGGGGTTGTCGCTGACGTTCACGCTTGAACCGCTCGGCATGGTCTTCGCCGGGATTGCGAGCTTTCTGTGGATCGTGACGTCGTTCTATGCCTTCGGGTACATGCGCGGCCACCATGAAAGCAACCAGACGCGTTTTTTCTTCTGCTTTGCGATCGCCATCATGTCCGCACTGGGGATCGCCTTTGCCGGCAACATGCTGACACTTTTCGTTTTTTACGAAGTTCTGACGATTTCGACGTTCCCGCTGGTGGCGCATTCCGGTACCGATGAAGCACGCCGCGCGGGCCGGGTCTATCTTGGTATTCTGATCGGCACCTCGATTACGTTCCTGCTGACGGCGACGATCTGGACATATGTCGAAGCCGGGACGCTAGATTTCAGACAGGGCGGTATCCTCGCCGGAAATGCCCCCAAGGGCATCATTGCAGTACTGTTCGGACTCTATATCTACGGGATCGGCAAGGCAGCCCTCATGCCCTTCCACCGCTGGCTGCCCGCTGCCATGGTCGCGCCGACGCCGGTGTCGGCTTTGCTGCACGCCGTGGCTGTCGTCAAGGCGGGGGTGTTTTCCGTGGTCAAGGTTAGTGTTTTCATCTTCGGGCTCGATACACTTGCCGAAACCGGCGCCTCGACCTGGCTCGCCTATATCGCGGGTATGACGATCCTGCTGTCGTCGCTGGTGGCGATGCGTAAGGATAACCTCAAGGCCAGGCTCGCATACTCCACCATCAGCCAGCTCAGTTATGTCGTGCTGGGGGCCATGCTGGCATCGAATATCGGCGCCATGGGATCGACCCTGCATATCGTCATGCATGCGTTCGGCAAGATCACCCTGTTCTTCTGTGCCGGCGCAATCATCGTCTTCGCCCACAAGACCGATATCTCGGACATGCACGGGCTGGGCCGCAAAATGCCGGTGACGTTCTTCTGTTTCTTTATCGCATCGCTGTCGATCATCGGTCTGCCGCCGCTTGGGGGCGTGTGGTCGAAATGGTATCTGGCACTGGCAGCGGCTGAGACCGATCACATCATCTTTATCGCCGTGCTGATGATCTCGTCGCTGTTGAATATTGCGTATCTGATGCCGGTGGTTCTTTACGGCTTCTTCGGCAAGGAAAAACCACCTGCACCGGGCGGCGACGTCCATCACGGCCATGACCAGCATCACCATGCAGCGTCCATGCACCCGTTAATGAAGCCGATGACGTTCGGACGCGCCGGAATCGCCGATGCACCGATCCTGTGCCTTGTGCCCATCGTCCTGACGACCATCGGCTGTTTCGCCCTGTTCTTCTATGTGGACCGTATCCGCGCGTTCCTGGCACCGGTATTCGGAGGCTGATCAATGAGTGAACACACCCCAAAGGTTCACGACCCGAAAAAGTACTGGCTCGATGACCCTCGTAATGTCCGAAAAGTCATCATTGCCCTGATTGTCGTTTGTGCCGGATTGCTGATTGTTGATTTGCTTTACGAAAAACACCCCTATTTCGCCGCAGAAGAATGGTTCGGGTTCTATGCGGTCTACGGCTTTGTCATGTGTGTGGGAATGGTTCTGGTGGCAAAAGTGATGCGTTTTTTCCTGATGCGAGACGAGGAGTACTACGACAAAAATGAGTAGTCTCAACCCCGGTCTCATCCTCATCATCGGTGCGGTCTTCGTACCGCTCCTGCCGCAGTCGCTGCGCCGCTTCTACCTGCTCGTGTTGCCGGTCATCGGCTTTATCCAGGTGCACACACTCGCCGACGGAACGTCAGTGACGATGGATGCGCTCGGCATGACACTTGAAGTTTTGCGTGTGGATGGTCTCTCTCGGGTCTGGGGCTATATCTTCAACATTGCCGCTTTCCTTTCCCTGCTTTTTGCATGGCACGACAAGGACACCATGCAGCAGGTATCAGCACCCATTTATGCGGGGGCCGCTATCGGCGCCGTATTCGCCGGGGACCTGGTGACATTATTCGTTTACTGGGAACTGACGGCGATTTCTTCCGTGTTCCTGATCTGGGCCAGCAGGACGGAACGTGCCTATAGGACCGGCTTGCGCTATCTGCTCATACAGGTTGGGTCCGGGGTGATTCTTCTTACCGGTGTGTTGATCTGGTATGCGGACACGGGCTCTATTTCCTTTGGCGAGATCGGCATTGAAAGCCTGGCTGGAAAGCTGATCTTCATTGCCTTCGGGATCAAGTGCGCTTTCCCGCTGCTGCACAACTGGCTACAGGACGCATATCCGGAGGCTACGGTGAGCGGGACGGTGGTGCTGAGCGCGTTCACCACCAAGCTCGCTGTCTACGCGCTGGCACGCGGATATGCGGGGACGGAAGTCCTGATTTACATCGGCGCCACGATGGCGATATTCCCGGTTTTTTACGCCCTAATAGAGAATGATCTCCGGCGGGTTCTGGCATATTCACTGAACAATCAGCTTGGTTTCATGGTTGTCGGAATCGGTATCGGCACGGAACTGGCGCTGAACGGGACGGCGGCGCAGGCATTCAGCCATATTCTCTACAAGGGACTCTTGTTCATGGCGATGGGGGCCGTGCTCTACCGGACTGGCACCTGCAAGGGCACGGATCTGGGCGGTCTGTACAAATCGATGCCGTGGACTGCCGGATTCTGCATGATTGGTGCGGCGTCCATGGCTTTCCCGCTTTTTGCGGGGTTTGTCTCCAAGGCAATGATCGTCTCGGCTGCGGCTGCAGAATATCGCTGGTTCGTCTGGTCTGTATTGATATTCGGTTCAGCCGGCGTTTTTCTCTCATCCGGGACCAAGGTTCCCTATTTCACCTTCTTCGCGCATGACAGCGGTCGGCGGGTCAAGGAAGCCCCGTGGAACATGCTGCTGGCGATGGGCCTGACGGCGTTCCTGTGTATCTATATCGGGATCAATCCGCAGGTTCTGTATGATATCCTGCCGTTCCCGGTGGATTACCAGCCGTACACGACGGCCCACGTCATCACGCAGCTTCAATTGCTGATGTTCTCTGCGCTCGCGTTCACGGTATTGATGATTTACAAAATCTACCCGCCGGAGCTCAAATCCACGATCCTGGATACGGATTGGGTCTACAGGAAATTCCTGCCCTGTGTTGTTGGCTGCGTCGGCCGGGTGATCGGCAAGCTGGACCGCACGATCCGGAACGAGACCCTGACGATCCTTGGTGATCTGATTGCCATGCTCGAACGGCAGGGCGGGAGCAAGTCACCGATATCACAGACCATGCAGGCAGGCACCATGGCGCTGATCGTGATCAGCATCCTGTTCCTGTTCCTGATTGTGATGATCGTCTAGAACAGCGTTTTCGCCGGTTTAATCGGCCGGATCAGTTGATATTGTCATCCGTCAGCCATGACGGTGTCGGCAGGCTATCGAACAGATTGCGAAGCCCCTCCCCCCAGTTCTTCGACAGATCCGTGTAATATGGCTCATCCGCCTTGATCCGGTGGGTTATCCCGACGCGGCATTCATCGGCACGGATGATCACCATGTCGATCGGCGGAGCCACGGCGACGTTGGAACGGATCGTGCTGTCGATCGACACCAGGGCGCACTTCGCAGCCTGGGCCAGGTCCATTTCCGGGGTGACCACACGTTCCAGGATCGGTTTGCCGTATTTGGATTCCCCGATCTGCATATAGGGGGTTTCATCTGTCGCTTCGATGTAATTACCGGCGGAATAGACGAGAAAAAGCCGCATCCGGCGGCCCTTGATCTGGCCGCCGACGATAAACGTGGCACTGGTGTCGGCGGCTTCCGACTTCAGGTATTCGTCGTCACGGGCGCGAACGTTTCTGAGCGCATGGCCGACCATCTTGGCGGCTTCCGACAAGGACGGGACGTTAAACAGGTTGTCGTTCTCGTCGCCGTCATCAAGACCTTCTTCAAGCTGGGATATTACAGCTTGCGTAATCGCCAGATTACCTGCCGTCAGCACGCATATGACGCGCTCACCCGGCTTTTCAAACGTGAAAAGCTTGCGGAACATTGAGATGTTGTCGACACCGGCATTGGTGCGGGAGTCAGCCGCAAACACGATGCCGTCGTTCAAGCGAATACCCAAACAATAGGTCATTTTTCACCTGTGATGAAAACCGGACCCTATCAATGGCCATGAAAACGGGTTCTGATCAAGCCCCTTTTCGCACATGCAAAAGTTGTGGTCCCCGGAGATAAAAATCAAGACAAACCGGCTTTAGCTCTGGGTTTGCTCGACTTGTACCTTGACCGACATTTCCTCGATGCCACCACCCATTCGTGACCCGCGCACGGGCGCTGCACCCATGTAGTCGAAACCGATGGCGAGTCGCACATATTCCTCGGTCGCAGACTGCCGGTTGGTCGGATCGAAGCTGACCCAACCGAGGCCGGGAATATAGGATTCAGCCCACGCGTGCGAGGCGACATGGCTGTCGTTGCCCTGCCCGGCAAGCAGATAACCGCTGACATAACGCGACGGCACGCCTGCCCATCTGGCGCATGTCAGGAAGATATGCGCATGGTCCTGGCAAACGCCGTTGCCTGCGGCCACGGCTTCTTCGGCAGATGTTTCGATCGTCGTCGCGCCGGAAATGTAGGTCACCTTATCGGCAATTCTATCCATCAGATTATGCAGACCGCTAAGCGTATCATTCCTGATTTGATCCTTGAGCTCTTCAACCAGGCCTAAGGTCGCATCGCCAATGGTCGTGAAAGGGGTGTCCCTGAGAAACAGTTCAGGCGGCAGACCGTCGCGTGCCGGCAGCACACCGGAAGTATCGACGGTTTCGACGATGCCTTCGACGATGACTTTGACCTCATCGTGATCTTCATCGATGGTTGATACATGGGCGCTGTTGCCGAATCCGTCGATCCACGGGGTCAATGTTCCCGGGGTCGAGACGGACCAGGAAAGGACGCGCTGACAGGTGCTCGGCCCGGGGGTCAGACGCAAATACTGGATGGAATGCTTTGCATGCTCTTCAAACCGATAACAGGTTTCATGGGTGATATTGAGACGCATGCTATCCCCTATCTGACCATCATGAAGTCGATGCGGATCTGATCGCTCAGTGCATGAACCTGTTTACGGAAATCGTTGAGGAAGTTCCCCAGACCGGACCGCAATATCTGGTCAAGCCGTACCGCCCGAATTTCAGCGGCCAGCCGCTCCGACATTTCCGCACAGGGCGCTTCACGGCGAAGGGTCTTGAGGATGTCTTTCGTATCTTCGATGCAGGCCAGGAGTGAGCGCGGGATATTGGTGTTCAGGATCAGCATTTCGGCAACGGAAACCGGGTCGATATCACCGTAAATCTGGCGATAGGCACTGTAGGCATTTGCCGAGCGCAGGAAAGTTCCCCACCGGTAGAAATCGAAACCGTCATCACGGCGGTGTACCCGGTGAAATGTCTCGGCGCGGGTCATGATCAGCCGGGATGTATTCTCGGCCCGTTCAAGCGCCGTGCCGAGTTCCCAGAACAAGAACGGTTCCCCCCGCCGCATTGTTCCATAGATAACCCCCTTGAACAGGTGCGTGCGTTCCTTGATGAAATCGAGGAATTCGCTGATCCCGGTGTCGTTGATGCTCTGCATGGTCACGGCACGTACATCGATCAGTGACTGGTTCATGCACTGGGAAATTTCCGTTGTCAGTTCAGCACGGGCGGCGCGTGTGTTGTCGCGCGCGGCTTCGATACAGGACAGGATGCTGGAGCGGTTATCGGGATCGATCGTCAGATATTCGATCACAGCTTTATCCGTGAACTCGTTGTGCTTCTTCAGGAAGGACTCGACCTCGTCGTCGCTCTGGAAAAGTTTACGCCACAGTTCGCGCTGTTCATCGATGTTCAGCGGCAGCAGGTTCAGGTGATGCGTGCCGTCCAAAAGGCGGGCGCCGTTCTCGGCCCGTTCGACATACCGGCCCAGCCAGTAAAGACTGTCCGCGGTGCGGCTCAGCATGGTCGTAGTATTACCGATCATTCCAGCACCCATGTGTCTTTTGTCCCGCCACCCTGCGACGAGTTGACGACAAGCGAACCTTCCTTAAGGGCGACGCGCGTCAAGCCACCCGGCATGACCGTTGTCCGGCGACCGGACAGCACAAACGGTCTGAGGTCGACATGGCGCGGAGCCACCCCTTCGTTGACCCATGTCGGGCACGTGGAGAGTGAAAGTGTCGGCTGTGCGATGAATGCTTCGGGTTCGGCCTTGAGCCTGAGGGCATATTCCTCACGCTCTTTCTTGGTGCTTTTCGGGCCGACCAGCATGCCGTACCCGCCTGAGCCGTGAACTTCCTTGACGACCAGGCTTTCCAGATTTTCCAGCACGTATTTGTAGTCGTCCGGATTGCGAAGACTGTAGGTTGGCACATTCTGAAGGATCGGCTCTTCACCAAGATAGAAGCGGATCATTTCGGGGACATAGACATACATTGCCTTGTCATCGGCAACACCCGACCCGATTGCATTGGCCAGCGTGACCCGTCCGCGACGGACCACGGAGAGCAGCCCCGGTACACCGAGCATAGAGTCCGGTCGGAACGCCAGTGGATCAATGAAGTCATCATCGATACGGCGATAGATAACATCGACCCGTCTGGGGCCGGCGGTCGTGCGCATGTAAACCAGGCCCTCGTCGACAAACAGGTCTTGTCCTTCGACAAGGCGCACACCCATTTCGGTGGCGAGAAAGGCATGCTCGAAATAAGCGCTGTTGAACCTGCCGGGTGTGAGCAGAACGATTGTCGGGTCATCAACGCCGACTGGCGCCACGGATTTGAGGTTGTTGCGCAGTTCCGTCGGATAACGGCCGATCGGGGCAACCTGATTGGTGGCAAACAGCTCAGGGAACAGCCGCATCATGGTCTGGCGGTTTTCCAGCATGTAGGAGACACCGGACGGCGTACGGACGTTATCTTCAAGCACGTAAAATTCACGTGCGCCGGTCCGCACCACGTCAACGCCGGCAATATGCCCGTAAATCCGGCGCGGCAGATCCAGGTCCAGCATTTCCGGTCTGTAGGCGTCGTTGTTGAGCACCAGTTCAGGCGGAATACGTCCGGCCTTCAGAATAGCCTGGTCATGGTAGACGTCATCCAGAAACGCATTCAGCGCCTCGACACGCTGCACGGTGCCGCGGGCCAGAAAATCCCATTCATTCGGATCGATGATGCGTGGAATGATGTCGAACGGAATCATCCGTTCCGTCGTTTCCGTATCGCCGTAAACCGTGAAAGTGATGCCGAGACGGCGGAACATCATGTCCGCCTGCTGATCCTTGCGGATCAATATGTCCTTGCTGACACCCTCGAGCCATTCGCCATATTGTGCGTAGGCCATGCGGACCGTGCCGTCCGGTTCAAGCATCTCGTCAAAAGGTCTCGTGGGGTCTTGTTGTTCCGAGTTATCCACTCGCTTTGCATCCCCTGTAGCTTCCCAGCGCACAATTTAGCGCTTTTATAAGGGTTACCTTAATGTGCCACAGGAATGTTGAAAAGTTTTTGCATTGAACTTATTCAGAAAAACGAATTGCCTAAATTTCGTTCAATACTGCGCGGGTGATGTCCTCGGTACCGTGCGGCCCCCCGAATTCGGATGGTTTGAGCGTGCCGCCGGCAAAGGCATCAGCCACGGCCCTGTCGATAAGGGCCCCGGCTTCGATACATTGTTCTTCATTATGCCGTGTGCCGAGCCATGTCAGCATCATGGCTGCCGACAGGAACATGGCGACGGGATTGGCGAGACCCATCCCTGCGATATCCGGGGCGCTGCCGTGTGAGGGTTGGAACAGGCCGTGCTTGTCACCGATATCACCGGAAGGTGCCATACCCAGACCGCCGACGATGCCGGCAGTCAGGTCCGAGAGGATATCTCCGAGCAGGTTTTCCATCACCATGACGTCATAGTCCCAGGGGCGCTTCACAAGATTGAGCGCCATCGCATCGACATAGCCGTAGTCGGCTTCAATATCCGGATGACGGTCACGGACTTCATCGAAGATGGATCTGAAGAATGCCATGGAATGCAGAACATTGGCTTTGTCGACGCACGTTACACGCCGGGCGTCGGTACGTGTCCGGGCACGGGTCTCAGCCAGCTTGAAAGCATATTCAATCACCCGTTCAGACCCTTTGCGCGTAATCAGGCAACGGTCTTCCGCCTGCTGACCGTCGTCGTGGCGCGGTTTGCGAATATCCGCGAACAAGCCTTCGGTGTTTTCTCGGATCAGCACCAGATCAATTTCACGCGCCCGCGGATCGGCAAGCGGCGTTGGTGCGCCCGGAAGCACACGAACCGGACGTACCCCGGCGTAAAGTTCCAGACCGAAGCGCAGATCAAGTTGCGGATTGATCTCTGTGCCGTCGGTCTTTCGGACATCGGGCAGGCCCATGGCGCCAAACAGGATGGCGTCTGCTGCCCGCGCCGCCTCAAAGCTCTCATCGGGGAGATCGGATCCATGATCCCGGTAATGAGCTGCACCGCCGGGAACGTGTTCAAGGTCCAATCCCGGGCCGCCGACCTTGGCCGTGACAGCGTTGAGAACGGTTATGCAGGCATCCATGACTTCTATGCCAATGCCGTCACCCGGCATGACGGCGATCTTGAACGTATTCGACGACATCTAGAAACATTTCCTTGACCAGCGCCGTTTCAGGCATGATTTACGAAGGGGTAACATAGATCAATTCACGGGGGGACGCATGTCGGAAAATAACAAGAAGAATGATCAGACGGGGATGAAGCGCGGGCTGACGCGTTACGGCGATACGGCATTTTCCCTTTTCCTCCGCAAGGCTTTCATCAAGGCGATGGGCTATACGGAAGACTCATTATCAAGACCGGTGATCGGCATTGTCGACACCTATTCCGGATACAACGCCTGTCATGCCAACGTGCCGGACATCATCGAAGCCGTGAAACGCGGTGTCATGCTGGCGGGCGGTTTGCCGGTGACATTTCCGGTCATTTCGCTGCATGAGAGTTTCTCTTATCCAACGTCGATGTATCTGCGCAACCTGATGTCCATGGATGTCGAGGAAATGATCAAGGCGCAGCCGATGGATGCCGTGGTTCTGATCGGCGGCTGTGACAAGACGGTCCCTGCCCTGCTGATGGGCGCGTTTTCCGCAGATCGTCCGGCCATTCTGGAAGTTACCGGACCGATGATGGCGGGCAGCATGCGCGGTGAACGTATCGGCGCGTGCACCGACTGCCGCCGCCTGTGGGGCATGCATCGTGCCGGAGAATTCGATGCTGCCGATATTGAAGCCGCTTCGGAGCGTCTGGTGCCGTCTGCAGGCACATGCGGTGTCATGGGTACCGCCTCGACCATGGCGCTGATGTCTGAAGCGATGGGAATTATGCTGCCGGGCGGCGCGGCGATACCGGCGGTGATGAGTGACCGCATGCGCCACGCAGAAGTGACGGGTGCCCGCGCTGTCGCCATGGCTGGCGAAAGCACGACGCCGAGCCAGCTGATAACGCAAAAGCATATCGATAACGCGCTGACGATTCTTCAGGCCATTGGCGGGTCGACCAATGCTATCGTTCATACAGCCGCCATCGCCGGCCGTCTTGGACTGGATGCATCCCTGTCGCGGTTGGATGAGATCGGTCGCAAGACACCTGTACTGGTCGATCTGAAACCGGCTGGATCGAATTACATGGAAGACCTCTACAAGGCAGGTGGGCTTGCGCCTGTGCTTCGGGAAATAAAGGACCTTCTGCATCTGGATGCAATGACGGTCAGCGGCAAAACGCTGGGTGAAAACCTGGATGCTGCCGAACCGGCATTCGATCAACACATCGTCAAGACACGCGAGGCCCCGCTGGCAGATAACGAAGGCATGATTGCCTTGTCTGGCACGCTTGCTCCGAATGGTGCCGTGCTGAAAAAAGCGGCGGCGTCCGCTGATCTGATCAGGTTCGAAGGACGCGCCGTCGTCTTCGATGATCTTGAGGATATGACCAACCGTATCGACAGTGACGACCTGGATGTGAATGCAGATGATGTCATCGTGCTCAAGCATGCCGGTCCGAAAGGTGCGCCGGGCATGCCGGAAGCCGGTTATATTCCGATCCCCATGAAACTGGCCCGCCAGGGTGTGAAGGATATGCTGCGGATTTCCGATGCGCGGATGAGCGGAACGGCATTCGGGACGATCGTGCTGCATGTTTCACCCGAAAGTGCTGACGGCGGTCCGCTGGCTCTTGTCGAAAACGGTGACGTCATCCGCCTTGATGCGGAAGCGCGGACGCTCGACCTTTTGGTTGACGAACAGGAGATGGAGGCCCGGCGAGCACGCTACACCCCGCGGCCGCCACATGTCGGTTCCGAACGTGGCTATATGAAGCTCTATATGGATACGGTGACGCAGGCCGAAGACGGTTGCGATTTCAATTTTCTTATGAAAGCGGATCAGTAGAACCAATAAAAAAAGCGCTGCCCGTGAGAGCAACGCTTTTTCTGTATCCCTGACGATCGCCGATGCAGCGATCTAAGCATCAGCCTATTTCTTTTTCGCTGCTGCTTTCTTAGCCGGGGCTTTCTTTTTCGCTGCGGCCTTCTTGGCCGGGGCTTTCTTTTTAGCTGCGGCTTTCTTGGCCGGAGCTTTTTTGGCTGCCGCCTTTTTTGCTGGAGCTTTTTTCGCTGCTGCTTTCTTAGCCGGGGCTTTCTTTTTCGCTACGGCTTTTTTGGCAGGCGCCTTTTTCTTTGCTGCGGCCTTCTTCGCCGGAGCTTTCTTTGCTGCTGCTTTCTTAGCCGGGGCTTTCTTTTTCGCTACGGCTTTTTTGGCAGGCGCCTTTTTCTTTGCTGCGGCCTTCTTCGCCGGAGCTTTCTTGGCTACGGCTTTCTTGGCCGGAGCCTTTTTCTTCGCGACCGGTTTCTTGGCAGTTGCCTTTTTCGCCGGAGACTTCTTCTTAGCAGCCGGTTTTTTCTTCGCCGGTGCTTTGGTTGCTGCTTTCGCCATAAAAATAAAACCTCCCGTCAATAAATAAGTCAGAACTCTATAACAGTTTGTGGATAACTTCGGAAGTGTAACGCATCACACTTGGTGAAATTTTCCTACAAGTTTATTTGCACACGATTGTCTAAACATTTGTTAAGACGCACATCCTGCTGATCGCATGCACATATATTAACACAGAATGAACTTCATGTTTTCACGACAGATTTAGTATTGCACAAAAGATTCAACACGAATGTAAAAATCGATTCGTTATTACAAGGCAATGACCGATAAATTATTTTGCACCTGGAACCCAGGCTCGCACCTGAACGGGTCTTCCTGATTGTGTCCGCAATATCTTTTTCTTCGCGACCTGTTCAACGGCCGGTGCTTCGCGATTATCGACAAAAGACACACCCATTTCCTTGAGTGTCATCTCAGCGCGCGGACCGCGCTTGAGTGCGTTTTTATAGGCACTGGTTTCCTTTGTGATGGAGTCCAGACGTTCAATCGACATATGCCCGAAACGGCGCCATATACCGGACAGAAACTCTTCAACTTCGAACGGTAGAAACAGTTCCGCATCGATGTCGGGTCTTCCACGTGAAAAGGCCATGTGAACATTCGGCTCGATCGGTCCGATTTCATCGGCAACGAAAATTGCCGGCATCAGTTTCCTGCCGGGCTGAATCAGGCAGTAATACGATTGTGCCAGAAACAGAAGGCGCTGCAGTTTTTGCGGTTGCAGATATTCGTTTTCATTCAGGGCCGTGTCAGCGAACCAGAACGCGACGTCGAATGCATTGTTTACATCAGCCGGCATTTGGAAAAAGAGCTCCAGGCATTTTGTCGATGCGATGAGAGTATGTCGGAATGGTAAACTGAATCTTTACGCCAGGAAAAGATATCATCCGTCATGGCGTTACGACATGATTTCAAGCCTTGGTTTCAAGCTAGGGCGTTCAGCGTTTCACGGGAAAGTTCTGAAGCCGTGTTCAGTACGCGGGCATTGGCCTTGTAGACCTGCTCGGCTTCAATCAGATTTGCTATTTCCTGTCCGAGGTCCGGCGCAAGACCGCTCCCTATCAACTGCGCGTTGACAGCTGAGCCGCCGCCCGGATTGGTGCCGCTGTAGACTGTCTTCTGGCTGACCGCTGTCGCTTCATATCCCGGCGTGTTGATATTGGCGATATTATTCGCGGCGCTACTGGCGCGCAGGGATGCCGCGCGTAAACCCGATGCTGCCGTGTTGAGTGTTGGTGTAATTGCCATTGTTCTTTATCTCCGCCGATGAATCTAGAGGAGAAATTCAGAACATGATGTGACAAACGTCACGGATAGCTGACGGTTCGGATGGGGCTGTCAGAGGTTAAAGCTGAACGTCGTCCCATTCATCGGCTGCTGGCCGGAAATCACCAGAGCATTGGTTTCATATGTCTTGATAACACTGGAAACCGGGCGGTCGATAGAGCGCGCTTGATCCCTGTTTCGGCCCTGCGTTGCGACCGGCTTTTCTTGCTCTTCGAATATCTTGGCGAAGATTTGCGTATCCGCGGTGAAAAGACGGTCAAATCCGGGATCGGAATACTGACGGCGCTGGCCGTTGTCACGCTTCAGCTGGGTGTTGTTCTGCTCATCTTGAAAACCGGAGGCGGCAGCATCAAAAGAGATGTTGGTGCCGGAATTGAGAGCATCAATCTGAGTTGTGGATACGGATGCCACACGCGCAGCCGGTCCAACCGTCCTGGCACTATGTGCCGGGGCCGCTTGAGCTAGCGCCGTTGTTTTGGGTACCGTGGCCATGAAGCCCTAAACCCTCAATCCGTTTCCAACCCAGTATGTCTGCCACCCGCACAATCCGGGTACACTTAGCAAAACATACACTAAAACGGTTAATATTTTAGAGCCTGACGCGCTAAACGTCAATGATTCTGCGGCTTTCAGGGTTAATGTCCGCAATGAGTGTTAAAAGTCGCAACCTGCCGGGGATACAAGTCGGCAAAGGGCCGCATACGATCAGGGTTTATAGGTATCGCTCGGATAGAACTTGTGTGCCCCACGGAGTATATCGAGCGTACTGAGTGGCTTGTGATGTCCGGTTTCAGGGGGTTTCAGCGCGTCGTAATCGCCTTCCAGAGACGCATGCCGTGTATCAAGGGATTGCAGTTTCTGCTCAGCCGCCTGCAGGCCGCGCTTCAATTCACGAATCTGCCTTTCCGTGTGGCGCAGGGATTCCTGTAGCGTATGCGACTTAGGATTGATCGAAATTTGTCCCCGCATATCGATCTTTCGGGCAATTTCGCTGGTGAACCATAAAGCGCCAAACGCCAGTAATAGCGCAACAAGGGCAAGGAACATTGTCATTCTGAGACTCCCGCATCCATTCTGGATAAC
Organism: Rhodospirillales bacterium; assembly: GCA_965227245.1. Lineage (GTDB taxonomy): Bacteria > Pseudomonadota > Alphaproteobacteria > Rhodospirillales > Casp-alpha2 > UBA4479. The sequence goes on from OZ245728.1 coordinate 3,026,674, forward strand.
GGTCAATGTTATCGCATCAAAGATGAATGCGGTGTTAACGGATCAGGCGGTAACGACGCGGTTCCGGCCTTGCTCCTTCGCTGTATAAAGTGCCGCATCGGCCCTGTTGAGCAGATCGGCGAGCGATACGTCCGCATCCTGCAGATTGCTTGCACCGATGCTGACGGTAAATGAAATTTCCTGTCCGTCTTCCAATTCGACTTTGGTCGCCGCCAGCGCTTCGCGTAAACGCTCGGCAGCTTCAATCGCCGTTTCAAGAGACGTTTCCGGCAGTGTGACGGTGAACTCCTCACCGCCGAAACGACCGAGGACATCGACATCACGAAGCTCGGCTATGCAGACGTTTGCCAGCGCTTTGAGCACCCTGTCCCCCGCTTCATGTCCATAGGTGTCATTGACACTCTTGAAATGGTCGGCGTCGAGCATCAACACACACAGGGGATGCTGATAACGTTTGCACCGCGTCAGTTCTCGCTCCGAGATTTCGTTATAGCGGCGTCGGTTGTTGACGCCGGTCAGGGCATCGGTTGTCGCCAGGCGGCGGAGTTCTTCCTCCATTTCCTTGCGCTCGGTGATATCCGTATATGACGCAATGAACTCGCCCCCGGGCATCGGTCCGCCGCGAATTTCGATAACACGACCCGTCGGTCTTTCATGATCGACCCGGAAGGTCTGGCCGGAGCGGACCAGTTCAAAACGTTCCGTAATGATATCTTCAATCCGATCGGTATCGAACTCGCCGCTGTCGCCAAGCTTCCTGAGAATATCCATGTAGGGGACACCCTCGACGATCAGATCATGCGGCAGGTCGAAGAGTTGAATGAAGCGATCATTATAGGCTTCGAGTTTCTGTTCGCGATCAAACAGGGTGATACCGGGGTCCATATTATCCAGCACGCCCTGAATGGTTTCCGCCTGCCTGGCGATCTGCTCGTCGGCATGTCTCTTGGCTTCCAAAAGCAGCATATGATCGAGCACACGGTTCACCGTACGTGGCAGCAGATCAAGATAACTGCCGTCGGTTTCCTTGATTACATAATCGGCAGCCCCCATCCGCATCGCTTCAACGACAACGGATAATTCCGATGAGCCGGAAACCATCACCACAGGTGTTTCTTCTGTATCCAGTTCTTTCAGAATATCGATGCCCGACATTTCAGGCAGCTCGTGATCCAGAAGGATGATATCGAATTCACCGGTCATCGCCAGTTCCAGACCCTGTGCTCCATTGTCGCATACCGTGACATCAAAGGTGTCGCTTTCAAGCCGGCGCTTTGCCATCCTGGCGACAAAGGCATCGTCTTCGACATATAGAATGCGTACGGTCATTCTGATCAGCCTTTCAGGGAATCAATCTTCGCACGGACGGCTTCAAACTCACTTTTCAGCGTAAGGGCAAACGCCGCAATGTCGCCCGGGTCCTGACTCTTGGTGGTTTTTTCAAGAGATTTGGCGGCCTCGGCAAGTCGTTTTGCACCTGCTGTTCCGGCAGACCCTTTGAGCTTATGCGCGTGTGAGCGGATTTCGTCCCCTTTTCTCTTGTCGATGGCCAACATCAGATCGTCTATCACAATCTGATTGATCTCGAGAAAATCGCCGAGCATTTCCAGCAGCATCTTCTCATCGCCATGACAGATTCCACGCAGCACCGCCAAATCAAGAATTTCATCCTTCGGCGATGACGCGGTGTCCGGCGTGGTCAGGGATTCCATTGAAATCGAAGGTGGTGCATCGGGCAGCCATTTACTGATTTCACCGGCAAGGGCATCCAGTTTGACAGGCTTTGCAAGATACCCGTCCATGCCGGCGCGAAGGCAGGTCTCGGCTTCGCCCTGCAGAGCATTGGCCGTTGCCGCGATGATCGGCGTGTGTTTATCGGTTGCCTCTTCTGCGGCGCGTATGGCCGCCGTCAGCTCAAATCCGTCCATCTCGGGCATATGGCAATCCGTAAGTACGAGTGCGTATCCGCCGGCCTGCCATTTCTTCAATGCCTCGGCGCCATTTTCAGCCATTTCAGCGGCATAGCCCAAAGTTTGCAACTGGCGCATCAGCACCTGTCTGTTCACGGGGTGATCCTCAACCGCAAGAATCAACCTGCCTGATTTCCGGGCTTCATCAACGGACGGCGGTTCTTCGGCAGGCGGGCGGTCATCAATTGGATTGGCCGAGCTGACCTCGGACGGTGAGATGATGCCAGCAGCAGCGGCGATGGCGCCAATCAGACGATGTTCGCTGTAGGGTCGCTGCAGGTTGACCCCCCTGGATTTTTTGGTCTTTGATTTGCTCTCGGGCTGATTTCGCAGTTTGACGATTCCGGGGGGATTTTGTGCCGAAGCTTCGTTAAAAATGGCGTTCGCAAGCTCATCGGGAGAACCACCGCTGCCCGGCCACCTGCCGATGACGATAACATCGTGCATCGTGCATTTTTCAAGCATTTCCCCTACCGTTTCGGCAGCATTCAAGCGTATCTTCAAGCCGTCTCTGGTCAGATATCTCTCAAGGAATTCACATTCTTCACTGTCCGGAATACAAAGAAGCACATTGATGTGTCCGAGTTCGGGTTGCGGTATATCCGTTTCCGCATCTTCGGCGGGTTCGCTGACGTCGAATGGAATGTCGAACCAGAATGTTGATCCTTTCCCAAGCTCGCTTTCCACGTCGATGGCGCCACCCATGAGGTCGACAAGCCGGCGAGAGATGGACAGGCCAAGCCCCGTACCACCAAAACGGCGTGTGATCGACCCTTCGGCCTGGGTAAAAGCTTCAAAAAGTTTTTCCTGATTTTCTTTCGTAATCCCGATACCGGTATCGCTGACCTGAAAACGGATTGTGATCCTGCCGTCCTGCATGTCGGTTTTACGTGCGGAGATGACGACTTTCCCGGCCTCGGTAAATTTCGCCGCATTACCGGCAAGGTTCATCAATATCTGACGCAGCCGCACCGGATCACTTTTGACCCAGGCCGGCACATCGGGGTCGGTAAAGGTGATCAGACTGACGTCCCTGCCCTGTCTGCGCATATTCGGGGCCAGGGTTTCGGCAACACCGCTTACGATCGAAGACAATGATACAGGTTCATTTTCCAGGTCCATTCGTCCGGCTTCGATCTTCGAGAAATCAAGAATATCGTCGATGATCCTGAGCAGGGCTTCCGCGGACTCGCGAACGGTCCGCAGCATCTGCCGCTGATCGCGTTCGAGCTGGGTCTGTTCCAGCAACTCGACCATACCGGTGACACCGTTCATCGGAGTTCGGATTTCATGGCTCATCGCCGCCAGGAAGCTGGATTTCGCCTGATTGGCGGATTCAGCAATTTCCTTTGCATCATGCAGTTCCATCTCGGCTTCTTTCAGCCGCGTGATGTCGACCATCACACCGGCAACACCGGCCGACTTGCCGTCGGTGTTCATGAAATGCGCCTTTTCGATCATCACATGATGTTTCTTGCCGTCCGCGAATTCCTTCTGGGTTTCGTAGGAATATCTCTTTTTGCCCGGTCCCATCGCCCGGTCCTGCGGATCATACCTTTCCGCGAGATCGGGCCTATCGATGTCAAAGGGGGTTCTGCCGACGACCTCATCCGGCGTTAGACCCACGACCGATTCAAAGGCGGCGTTGGCGCCGGTGAACCGGCCGTTGTCATCCTTGTAGAATATCGGGTTCGGGATCGTATCGAGCAGCGTGCGTTGAAACAGCAGTTGTTCTTCGAGACGGGCTTCACGCCGCTTCAGGGTTGTGACCAGATAATCCAGTGCCCGGCCCATACTGGCGATTTCGTCATGACCCGACGTCGGAATGTCGGCTTCCCGCCCCTCGATGAAGGCCGACATGCTGGATTGCAGGCGCAGCAAACGGCTGATGACATTGCGGTACAGGTACACCATCGCAAGTATGACCAGTAACGTGCCCGCAATCGCAAGGATCAGTGCCTTGCGTTCGATCGTCGATTGGAGTGACGCGATGGATTGCTGTTCCTGCTTGATGATGTCGCCTGCACCGGCCGCGATGGCCTGCGCCGCATCTGTGTATCGCTGCACGAAACCGTTCAGGGCGGCATTGTCGGGACCAGACAAAAGCAACGTCAAAAGATCACGTCGCGAGAGCGTAAACCGTGTCTTTAATTCCTCCGGCACTTTGTCCGACAGGCGCACGGTGACGTCTTCGGTTGTTTTGATCGCATACGCCATCAGGGCATGCAGGTCATCCTGTGATGATGTTGGGGCGTTATCTTCGAGTGCTTCGGTGATATCGAGTATGCGGGCTGTGTGTGCGTCTAGACGCGCAACATCGACGCTGATGGTTAGCTGATGTGCGGTCAGTTTATCGACGCGGGTATCGAGCCGTTGTTCATCCAGATAGATGATTCCCGAGATGCCGGCCGCCAGACCCAACGCGATAGCAAAGACGGAATAGACTCGTGCCGCAACGGGAATATTCATAATCCGGGCCCGGTCAAGCGGCCACATCATCACGCAGGCGACACTTGGATTTCGCCGGTGTGATTTCTATCGTTCGTGAGACGACCGTGCTGTCACCGGAATTCGTATCGAGAGCGACGCAGGTCAGTGTCATGCTGAACGGTTTGATGCTCGCTGCAGCGATGACCGACAGCGTGGCCCCTGATTTCAGTTCAACGGTCCAGACACCGCCACCATGATTTCGTCCCTTCGACAAAATAGCCCCCGGCGGCATGTTGCCCAGCGTCATGGATATCGATCCATATTCGTTTGGATCGAATATCGCCGCATCGATCGGCAGCATGATGGTCTGCATTTCCAAACCGGGTTTAAATGGCGTAAGCCGATGTCGGTCCAGAAGCAGTGACTTTTCAGGCTTGAAGGCGTTGTCGTCCTGATCGGCGTTGTCCCATGCAACGTGCAATGCAATGGATTTACGTGTCGCCAATGGCGGCAGAACCGACACGTTATCCAGATCGGCGGCTTTCAGATGCCAGCAGCCGTTGCCAAGGTTCCGCCCCTTGGACAGCAATGACCCCGGCGGCATGCCTGTAACGCGTATGATCACGTCCTTCGTCAGCGCCAGATTTGAAAGCGTCAGCGGATAGGGCCGCCGAGTATTGTCGATCCCGCCTTTGGGGGCGATTGCAGGCAGCCAGGGATCAAGCACGACTTCGGCTCCGGTCGGACCGCGCACGATCATGTCGTGCCACTTGGTGACGTCGATACCGAGACGATCATAAATTTCGCCACTGTCATCTGAAGGACGTGTGCGGATGAAATCCCTGAGGTTGCGGAGTTCACTGATAAAAGCCGGCTTTTGCAGATCCCGATATGTCGCATCGACGATCAGAACATCCCCCGTCTCTTCTATCGGCGGTTCCGCCTTTTCCAAAATGTCGGGGCCGGTTTGAGACACAGGATCGAAGTCAACGTCATCGGCGGCTTCTATAAAATCTTCAATGGGTTCATCGGCTATTGTCGGCACGGTTGCAGGTGCAGGTTCCAGAATCGCATCCGTATCGACAGCCAATTCATGACCAGTGTCCGGCACTTCCATGCCGGCGGTATCGCTGCTGGGTGCCGCCAGTTCAGAAGGCTGATGTGCCTGTTCATCCTCGGGCAGTTCCGGCAGTTCCGGTTTCAGGGCCAGCCGAACATCAATGACGAGATCGCCCTGCCAGGCAAACCCCGCGATTTCCATGTTGCCTGTGGCGGAGATTGCGGGTGAACCGGCCCCGATAAACGTACCGTCTATCTCGATCCCCATTAGCCGGGGAGCGCTTTGTTCGTTACCAAAGGCATCGTATCGCATGACGATTTCGAAAGGTAATGCGTTGTCGATGTACGGAACCGAAAGGTCGATAAACGGTCCTTTTGTGGCGGACCAGTTGATCATGTTGTCCAGAACGGACGTCCCATCTGCAAAGATGCTGACGCGTGCCCTGTCGCCGCCAACGCCTGGAGCAAGATGAATGGTATAGGCATTTTCAGGGTCTGAAATCAGGGGTGGGGTCTCAACACGTATGGTCGCGGATTGCGGTTGCAATCCGATGACGTTCATCTCGATACCCAGATCAAAATCCGGCGTTCCTTCAGGGAAGATGATGCTGAGTTCACGTAATGCCGTCGCCGGAACAGTCCAGACGCCGTTATTTTCCGTCCCGCTGCTCAATGAGGCGCCTGCCGGCAAACCGGTAAATTGAAGGGTAATGTCCCTCAGCTTGGCTTCATCCTCGATACCGACGGATACATCGAGGTCGATCACGGTCATGGAGTCTGTGATCGCGTCAGTCATTGCAGCAGGTGCAGTATCGGGCGCAGTCCGTGAGACTGTCTCAGGGTCTGTTTTTGTTTCTGATTCTGATTTAGACGCGGACGTCTCTTCAGATGATTCGCGATCCGGGGCTGGAATTGTCCCGCTATCCGGTTCCGGAGTTCCATCCTCGACTTCTGTTTCGGGTTTCGCTGCGGTTAGCGGGGCGCATTCGGGTGCGTCGACTTCCGTGAATTCATACCCCGTCAGTTCGCTCCATGGGGTATCCGGGTCATCACCAACGAAGACCCCTTTCAGCATCACCGAAAACGGCAATGGTTCGGATTCCGGGACGATGGCGGCAACGCCGTTTATCTGATCCGGCAAAAGCAGCCAATAACCTTCATCGGTCCTGCCCCCCTGGCTCATCACGACCCCGCTGGGAAGCCCTCTGATTTCAAGGCGTTGCAGGGTGCCGGCCTTGGCAACGACCACATCTTCCGGGAAGACCGCGACCAGTTTTCGGGGGGCGGTTGCCGGTTCAAAAAAGCTGGCCGCCGGCATAGTTCGGAGGTCGGCTTTGGATCTGCGCGGCTTGCCGACCGTCTGTGCCAGCCATTCTGTCACACCGGCACCGGGAAGCGGGCCTTTAAGCTCAGAATCTTTGTCGTCGTTCGGCATATGTCCCTCTTACCCTGCAACCGTGCGAAATTTGAAAAATCCTTCTATGAGTTGCGGGTTGCCCTTCATGTCGCGTAGTGTAACCGGGTCCTGGCAAACGTGCGATAGTTCCGTTTCCAAACATGAATTCGAATGTAAGACGTATACCCTAGAATGGCAGAATCCGCGCATATTCTCGTTGTCGAAGACGATGCTTTTGTCCAGAAGGCGCTCCGCCTCTATCTGGAGGGTGAAGGTTATCGAATCAGCACCTGCGACAACGGTGCCGACATGCATGCGCTGATGGCCAAGGATCCGGCCGATCTGGCAATCATGGATCTGAAACTGCCGGACGATGACGGCTTCGATCTGACCAAACAACTGCGTGAAAAATACGCCGTCGGCATCATTATCCTGACCAGCAAGGACGACGCGATTGACCGTGTCGTCGGGTTGGAGATCGGCGCCGACGACTATGTCACCAAACCCTGGGACGAACGCGAACTCCTGGCACGGATCAGAAGCGTCATGCGACGTGTGACCGAGCGCCGCAGCGCGGGTGCCAAGGCGATCGATGCGGAACAGCGTCAAGTATCGTTCAACGGCTGGATTTTGAACCTCGACAGCCGCGAATTGAAGAATCCCGAAGGCAGGAAAATCGAGCTAACATCCGGCGAATTCAGCCTGCTCAACGAGTTCATTGAAAAGGCCGGACGGGTTCTGTCACGCGATCACCTGCTGAGCGCCATTTATAGCCGCGACTGGGAACCTTTTGACCGGTCGATAGATGTCCTTGTGACGCGCCTGCGCCGGAAAATCGAGGCGGATTCCCGTCACCCCGAAATCATCAAGACCGTACGCGGCACCGGCTACATGTTTGCCGCAGCCATTAAACGGGCGGATTGACCGGCCCATTTCCCGGATTATATGGGGATTGTATCGACGACTGCCCCATTTGAATGAAAGCCAATCACAATGAGTGACGAAGACGACCGCCATACCCTGAGCATCCAGATCGCCAACCAGATCATTAACATGGCGAACAACCGTCTGCAGGACGGCATGGAGCCTATCGATATTGCCGCCGGTATGCGGCATGCGGCGGCCAATTTCTCAGCCTTTGCAGTGGCCAATTCGGACACCCCGGACGAGGTCGATCCAAAGTTCTTTGCCGAGGAATTCGTGCAGATTTACGCCTATTACCTGGAAAAACACACGACCCCGGTGCAAACCCAATCCGGGCTTGAAGCACTGATCAATCAGGTAAAAGACGAAAACTGACGGCGCTTGTTCAGTACCCGGTTCAGTCTAAATGGCAGGGACTGCATTTTTTGTGATTTTTTATCGTCTCTGTCACTTTTCTCGCTTGATTTCCCGGTCCTGAATGGGTACCACCACCCTCGCTGACCGCGTCCCCTTCGTCTAGCGGTCTAGGACGCTGCCCTTTCACGGCGGAAACACGGGTTCGAGTCCCGTAGGGGACGCCAACTCGATACCTAACGTAAACGGTATCAATGAGTTAGCTCCACGAGAAATTGGCCGTCTTCCCGTGCTGTAACAGAAACCTGTAACAGCGGGCCATAATCATGAGCGTTTGGAGCCTCCCTCATCTCTTTCGGCGCGGTGACATCTACTATTTCCGCCGCGCCCTCCCCCTAAATATTTGCAATCAACTGCAACGCGCCGAAGTGTGCTGGTCGCTCCGGACTCGCGATAATTGCACCGCCAGGATACGCTGCAGGTTGTACACCAATCGCTTTGAGCAGTTCGTGAGGGCCGTCAGACGCATGCCGGAACTGGACAAACAAGCCATAGACCAGATGCTGCGGTCATACTTCGCCGACCTGCTATCGAAGTCGGAGGAGATCGCTTTTCTTGCGCCACAGGACCCGCAATTCGACTGGGACATGGAGATCGACGGTAGCGCAAAGGCAATCGACCAATTGCAGCAACAATTAGGGGCTGGCCAAATTGACGGTTTAACTGCCCGTGAAGCACGCGAGCTAGCTGAGCATTTCATCGGCGACGGCGTTCAGGTCCCGCACGATGAGCTACGAGCATTGTGCAACGGCATCCTTCGAGCACGTATAGAAAACCATCGTGTGTTAGTGGCCATGTTGCGCGGCAAATACGACGAAACGGAACCCCGCGACCCCATGTTTCATGGCGTGCGGTCAAACGGCCTCCCTTCCCTACCCGGCGAAAAGCCGCAGGCAAAGAGTCGGTCACTTGCATCGACAATTCAGAAATACCGCGATCACAAGAGTGCCCACGACTGGGTGTCCAAGACCGCTGCAGAGAGTGCCCGCATACTTCACTGGTTCGAGGAGAGTGTTGGGGCCTCGCGTCCTCTCACATCTCTGACAGTCGAGGATGTGAGAGAGTTTCGGGACGCGCTTTTAAAGTTGCCGAAGCACGCCTCGACCGCCATCAAAAACGATGGAGCTACATTTCACCAAATCGTTTCATCTAGCGTGGACGCGCCGCGGCTCAGTCCGAGTACGCTGGCAAAGTATTACAATGTTATTCGATCCTTCCTTTCATGGTGCGACGACGAATATGGGATCGACTCGTCTCCAATGTTGAAGATCAAGCTTGGCCAGAAGGTCGATAAGTCCAATGCCCGCGATCCATTTTCTGTCGAACAATTGAGAACCCTTTTTAAGTCTCCGCAGTACACCGGCCATCTTTCGATAGCGCGACGGGCAAAACCGGGTGAATTGATCGTCCGCGACGGGAAGTTCTGGCTGCCCTTGCTAGGCCTCTTTACCGGCATGCGCCTGGGTGAGCTTGTGCAATTGGTTGCATCCGACGTGCGCGAGGAGAACGGTGTCGTTTACATTGACGTGAATAAGAACGAGGACGACGTCGGCAAATCTCTCAAAACGGCGACGAGTAAACGACGCATCCCAGTCCACCCAGTGCTGGTGCAGACCGGGTTCCTCAATCATGTAGCTGACGTAACGCCGAGTGGAAGACTGTTCTCCGAGATTAAGAAGGGCGCGAACGGATACTATAGTCACAATATCAGCAAGTACCTTGGGCGTTATTTCAAAGCCATCGGAGTGAAAACGGCGCGGACCTCATTTCATAGCTTGAGGCACAACTTCGCCGACGCTTTGCGCGAGGCAGAAGTTGAAGACTCTCACATTAAAACGCTATTGGGGCATTCCGATACGAGCACGACTGCCATCTACGGATCAGGCGTCTCCCTAAAGGTGCTCGCAAAGGACATAGCGCGAATACACTACGACCTGGACTTATCGCCTCTCTATGTCGACGAAAGTTAAAACTGATGCCTGTGCTCATCAAATGCATCGGCACCCTTCTTCCTAACAAGCCCCCACAAGGGGGTAGCAAGGCGGATGAAGTCGGAAAGTATGAGGTGTCGCTTTATGACATAGCGCACACGTACACGAGACCCGATGGGCAGAGTGTTCGTTGCCTCAAACCGAAGATCGACCACTTGAGTGTCGTGTTGCCGATCAGCAACCAAAAGACTCAGAAGGGCATTATGAGTGTGCTGGTCGGTATGAAGAAAGATGTCGAACTGCATGAAGTGACCGAACCGAAATCACCACCGAAAGTGCCGAGCTATAAGGTGGCGGCTGAGATCATCCACCCCCCCACAGGCAGTCCAATTCTCCTCCAAGCGGGCCCAAATAGCAAAAAGGCGAAGCACTTCCTCCGTCTCCAGATGAACCCTTCGGCCCTTGGAATGAAGGGGGTGAAGTTCTTGCGCGATATACTGACGGACCTCATGAATGACGACGACGCTTACTTGGCTTGGCTCAATCATGGACGTGTGACTAGGGTCGATGTCGCATGCGACTTCATCAACGCCCAGATCGGTGACTTGCTCTTTCATTCCGTCAAAGGCGGCAAGACCCACGGTTACTACTCGGATGTGGGCGACCTTCAAACAGTTTACCTTGGCCTCCAGAGTTCCGACAAAAACAGCAAGTTCTACGTGTATGACAAAGCAACCGAGCAAAGGGATAAAGACCAACCCTACAGCTACGGCGGCGTGCGGCACACGCGTATAGAGTTCAGGATTGCATCGCAAAAGGCATTCAAAGACATCAAATCACTCTCCTCCCCGTTTGAACAATTGGAGGTTTACGATTGTTTTGCAGTGGCACCGCCCGAGGGTAAGCATCACTGGCTACATTTCATGGACAGTTGTCGTCATCGAGGTATCGAGAATGCTTTGGAGATGATCCCCGAACCGACCCGCACCGATTACCGCGCTGCACTCAATCAGGCCCTTCACGATGCTTGGCCGGCAGAAAAGCTATGGTCATGGTGGGAACAAGTCGTCGAGAAAACCGGCATTCTCGAACCTGATTAAGTGTTGCAATCAATTGCAGCAGTCTAGCTCGTGCCTTTCGAACGCAATTTAAACCATCTACAAGCGCATCACGTCCTCAATCCCCCCACACCTACCCTATGGAGAGATTTGCGGACTCCACGACCGTCTTGGCGCTAATTACCCGTGATCCAATAGGCTTCTTCACTGGAGTTCAGCTTTATCTACTGAGCAAGAGCCTGTAGGCTCCGTCTTGGAGCCGTACGCGCGGCTCTGGGGCTTGGAAACCCCTGAAACGAGCGGTCCGGTGGGACCGAAAGACCACCCTTGACCTCTGCGGTCGGGGAACCTGCGACGTATGTCCAGGACCCCGGTCTAAAGGTCGTAGGGGCCGACTCGTTTCGGCTTTCCAATTCCCCGATCACCAGGGTTAAGACCAGTCCACTTGCGGGGGCGCACCGCAAGCACTGGCCTTCAAGTCGGGGCAGATACGGGTGACATCGACGCGGGACGAAGCGTTCGACAAGGGCGAGTTCCTTGAGTGGGCGCACGGCGAACTTTTGGACAACCGGAACCGAGGCATTGTTGCCGAGTTTATCATCGCCAAGGCGTTGGGGCTGGCAGGCACGCGCCGAGTAGAATGGGACGATGTCGACCTCGTCTACGAAGGCCGAAGTATCGAGATCAAGTCGGCGGCGAACCTACAGTCATGGGAACAGACCGCACCCGTTAATTGTAAGTTCAATATCCCCAAGAAGGCGGCGTATTGGGATGAAAAGTTGGGACGGCGTATGCCACTCGATCCCCCGTGCCGAATGGCAGATTTGTATGTCCTTTGTCACTTTAAGGAGACCGACCGTTTAAACGCCGACCCGCTGTGCCCCGAGCAATGGGACTTCTATGTGCTGACATCGGCGACGATTGAGGAGAACTTCGGAGATCAAAAACAGGTCGCGTTGACCCGCGTTCAGGACTGTTGTGAAGCGCTCGGTTATAACGCTCTGCGGGACAAAATTGAGGCGTTCAAAACCTGTGATCACCAAGACCGTTCCTGACCGCTTTCTGTGCACTTGAGGGATATAGAACCATACACAAATTGTTATGTTTGGGGGGCTGATAAACCTCCACAGCTTGACGTGACGTTTTCCCAGAAACCCGGGGTTGATCGGCCGAAATCGCCGACAGTTTTTGTAGGTGACTAACTCCGGCGTTCTGTTCCGCTTTCGTCTTCGTGGACCGCTAAAACAACAGAATGGGGAAAGCGTACCAAGGCTACAATCGCCGGAAATCTAGCGTATATAGTGCATTCCTATCGACAGTTTTTGTAGGTGACTCGATTTCAGGTGTACAACGAGTTTTCTATCTGAAAGTGTAATTTTGCAGCTAATTGCAATGAGTTACACGAGCGATGCCGATACTGATAGAGAAGCACTGCCGACACCTGCCGGACCCCGAAGATGGGACGCGGATACTTGTCATGAGGTATTGGCCGCGTGGCGTGAAAAAGGAGGCGTTCGAGATATGGGCGCGTGATCTTGCGCCATCACCGGGATTGCTCCGCTGGATCATGGACCGGAAGGACAGCACGTCAGAAGAAACCTGGTCGACGTGGGCGACGCGATATCGCGAGGAGATGGCTTTGCAATCAAGTGCAATCGCGGACTTGAAAACACGACACGAAACGGGCGAAACGATCACCCTGCTTTGCGGCTGTCACGATAAGAGCAGATGCCATAGAAGCCTGCTACGTGAATTGATCCTAGACGGCGAGGACGAATGAAGCCGCTCTCTACGAGCGCCAAACTGCCCCCAACGACACAGCATACGAACGATCAAGATGGTGCAATCAATTGCACGCGCAGCGCCTCCGACTACGTCCGGGTATCCGTCTCCGAGAACACGCGACGCGCATACCGTTCCGACCTCAAGCACTTCATAGACTGGGGCGGCTCCATCCCGGCTTCGGATGCGATGATCGCAGACTACCTGGCGGCTCATGCGGACCGATTGTCGGTCTCAACACTTTCCCGTCGCGTCGCGTCGATCTCAAAGGCGCACACGTCCAAGGGCCTTCAAAGCCCAACAGCATCTGACCTTATCAAGACTACTCTCCGAGGCATCAAGCGCACTCATGGGACGCCACAGCGCGCTTCAGCCCCGCTTTTGGTAGAGGACTTAGTCCGGATTATGAACGTCATGGATGACAGGCCGAAAGATGTGCGGGACCGAGCCCTTCTCTTGATCGGGTTTGCCGGTGGCTTCCGGCGTTCGGAATTGGTTGGTTTGGATGTCGAGGATATCCGGCATGTGCGCCAAGGCATGATCGCCATGGTCCGCCGCTCGAAGACCGATCAAGCCGGAATGGGACGCGAGATCGGTATTCCCTTCGCACGGGGACGGTTCTGTCCGGTGAGGGCTTTAGAAACGTGGTTGCAAGTGGCGCGGATCGACGATGGCTCGATCTTCCGTCCGGTGGACCGGCACGGACGGATTGACGACGGGCGATTGTCTCCTGAGGCAGTCGCCGGTGTTGTTAAAGCGTGGGTTACGGAGATCGGGTTGGACTCGGCTAGTTACTCGGGCCACAGCCTTCGCGCGGGCCTCGCCACCAGCGCCGCGATGGCGGGCGTCAGTACGCTCGACATTCGCAAACAGACGGGACACACGTCCGACGCCATGCTCGCCCGGTATGTGCGGTCTGGCGAGTTGTTCACGAACAACGCCGCCGGGCATCTTCTCTGATCAGGTCGCCATTCCAGGCAGGTGTGGCTTGACCCGTTGATACACGCCGTAGTCTAGTTCTTACAAAGACACAATCTGATCGAGGAGCGTACCAATGGTAGTGTTGCCTTGGTCAGTAGTTGCAGGGGGCATCGGTGGGCGTCATGTGCTTGGCTTGGACAAGCAGTTCAACTTTCGTTGGTAGGCCGTGACCTTCACGGAAGCCGATACCTGTCGCAAGTTCGTCGTCCCGAAGCTTCAGGAAGCGGGTTGGGACGACCAGCCTCACGCGATCAACGAACAGCGAACCTTCACCGACGGTCGCATCGTCTTCATAGGCGGCAAGGCTCGTCGGGGTAGACAGAAGCGGGCGGACTACCTCCTCCGCTATCAGGCCGACTTCCCCATCGCAGTAGTAGAAGCCAAGGCACGATACCGGAACGCTGCCGAGGGGCTTCAACAGGCGAAAGAGTACGCCGAGATACTAGGTCTCAAGTTCGCCTACGCGACCAATGGCGTGGAGATTATTGAGGTCGACTACACGACTGGTGTTGAGCGGCCTGTCAGCACCTTCCCGTCACCGGAAGAACTCTGGCAGCGCCAGCGCGCGGCTGACGGCTTGGACAATGACAGTGTGGTCGAAAAACTGCTGACGCCGACCTACCCCGACAAAGGCAAGATGCTCCGCTACTACCAGGAGATCGCCGTGAACCGTTCTGTCCAGAGCGTGGTCTCTGGACGGAGGCGCATACTACTGACCTTGTGCACTGGCGCCGGCAAGACGGTCATCGCGTTCCAGATCGCCTGGAAGCTGTGGTCCGCGCGATGGAACAACAAGGGGACGACACGCAAGCCGAAAATTCTCTTTCTCGCCGACCGAAATGTGCTGGTTGATGATCCGATGGCGAAGGATTTCAGCGTGTTCGGAGATGCACGCCACAAGATTACTGGCGGCGACGCCTCCAAGAGTCGCGACATCTACTTCGCGATCTACCAGAGCATCGCCCGCGACGAGAACAGGCCTGGTCTCTACAAGGAATACCCCCAGGACTTTTTCGACCTGATTATCGTCGATGAGTGTCACCGTGGTAGTGCCCGTGATGATAGCAACTGGCGCGAGATACTCGACTGGTTTCAGCCCGCCACACAGATCGGTATGACGGCCACGCCGCGTCGCGAGGATAACGTCGATACCTACAACTACTTCGGCGATCCGATCTACGAGTACAGCCTCGCCCAAGGCATCGCCGACGGCTTCCTCGCCCCTTACCGCGTACACCGGATTATTACCGACTACGATGCGGGCGGATGGCGCCCTACCAAAGGAGAGTTGGACCGCTATGGACGCGAGATACCCGATGCGGAGTACGGCACGAAGGACTTCGAGCGGCTAGTCGCGATTAAGGCTCGTACCAAGGCCATCGCCAGGCACCTTGCCGATTTCATGCGTCAGACAGACCGCTTCGCAAAAACCATCGTGTTTTGCGTCGACCAGGAGCACGCGCTGGAGATGCGTGCGGCCCTCCAGGAGTTGAATACAGACCTCGTTAAGCAACACCCGGACTACGTCTGCCGGGTCACGTCCGACGAGGGTGACGTGGGCAGCGCCCATCGTGCGAAGTTTCAAGACGTGGAGACCGATACTCCGGTCATACTGACCACTTCTCAACTCCTCACGACGGGCGTGGACGCTCCAACCTGCAAGAACGTCGTACTGGCTCGGATCGTTGGCTCAATGCCCGAGTTCAAGCAAATCATCGGGCGTGGCACGCGGCTGCGTACCGACTACGGCAAACTCGCCTTCAACATCATCGACTACACGGGTACGGCGACGGAAAAGTTTGCCGACCCGGAGTTCGACGGCGTGCCGGTACGTGAGCAAGAAGAAGTGATCGACGACACTGGCGAGGTTGTTGAGGAGACTGAGGTCCAAGAGCCAGAACCCGACCCCGAGGACATGCCCGATACCCCGGCTGATGACAGCATCGGCGGCCTCAATGATGACGATGATAGCCCGCCGAGGAAGTTCTACGTGGATGGCGGTGAAGTCGAGATCGTCAAGCACGTCGTCTACGAACTAGACGCAGAGGGCAAGAAGCTCGCTTGCCGACAACTCACCGACTACACGGGCGACAAGGTCCGCACTTTGTTCCCGAACGCCTCTGACCTTCGCAAGGACTGGCTTGATCCAGAGCGTAGGGCCGAGATCGTCCAACAGTTACTGGACAAGGGCATCGACCTGGAAACCTTGGCCGAGGCGGTCAACAAGCCAGAGGCTGACCCTTTCGACCTACTCTGCCACTTGGCCTACAACGCTCCGCTAAGAACACGGCGCGAGCGGGCTACGCAAATTAAACAGGCGGAGGCGGCTTTCTTCGAGCAGTACGGCGACGACGCCCGGGCGGTCCTGGACGCTGTCCTGGACAAATATGCGGAATACGGTAGCGTCCAGTTCAAGCTACCGGACATTCTGGAAGTACCGCCGATCTCGGAGTGGGGTAACGTCATCGAGATCGCGGACAGGTTTGGCGGCACCAAGAAAATGAGGAAGGCCATGATGGAGATGCAGGAACGTCTCTACACGGCTTAGGATCGGGGAGAAGAACGTGGCGAAGAAGGCAGCCCGCAAGAAGGCAGCGCCGAAGGAACAGACGACGGCTCAGCGGCTCGACAGCATCATCAAGTCCGCCCGCAAGATCATGCGCAAAGACAAGGGGCTGAACGGCGACCTTGACCGCTTGCCCATGCTCACATGGATCATGTTTCTCAAGTTCCTGGACGACATGGAACGTGTTGAGGAAAGCCGCGCAGAACTGGCCGGGACGGGTTACAAGCCGATTATCGAGGCACCCTACCGTTGGCGTGACTGGGCTGCCCAAGTCGATGGAATTACCGGCCCCGATCTGCTCGCCTTCTTGGTCAACGAAGAAGCGGAACGCGCGGATGGTTCCAAGGGACCGGGGCTGTTCACCTACTTGCGTAGCCTGCGCGGCACTAACGGCAGGCGTGAGCGGCGGGACGTGATCGCAACTGTGTTTCAGGGTTTCTCCAACCGTATGGAGAGTGGCTATCTGTTGCGTGATGTCGTCAACCTTGTCGATGGTATTCACTTCGACGTGTCGGAGGAGGTTCATACGCTTGGCCGACTCTACGAGACGTTGCTGCGTGAGATGCGTGATGCAGCTGGTGACTCGGGTGAATTCTACACGCCTCGCCCTGTCGTCCGCTTCATGGTTGAGATGACAAATCCTCGCCTGGGCGAAACGGTCTTAGATCCGGCCTGCGGGACCGGAGGCTTCTTGACGCAGACCTTCGATCACTTGATGGCACAAACCAACACTGAGGCCGACCTGAAAACGCTCCAAAATCGCAGCATCATCGGTGGTGAGGCGAAGACACTGCCGTTCCTGCTTGCACAGTTGAACCTTCTACTACACGGCCTCCACGCCCCGCAGATCGACGCTGGGAACGCGCTACGCCATCGGCTGACGGAAATCGGCGAGGCCGAGAGGGTCAATGTCATCCTCACCAACCCACCGTTCGGCGGAGAGGAAGAGGCTGGCATCCTCAATAACTTCCCGGACGACAGGAGGACGGCAGAGACGGCTCTGCTGTTCCTCCAGGTTATCATGCGGCGGCTCAAGAAACGTGGCCGAGGACGTGCAGCCGTTGTCGTGCCGAATGGCACATTATTCGGTGACGGCATCGCGGCTAGGATCAAGGCCGACCTGCTGGAGAACTTCAATTTGCACACTGTCGTACGCCTGCCCGAGGGCGTGTTCGCGCCCTATACCGACATCCCTGCAAACTTGATCTTCTTCGACACGACAGGGCCGACACAGTCGATTTGGTACTACGAGCAACCGAGACCGGAAGGCCGCAAGAAATACTCCAAGACTGCGCCGCTGACTTACGAAGAATTCCAGCCCTGCGTCGACTGGTGGGCGAACCGTGAGCTGAACGAACGGGCATGGCAAGTGGAAGCGGCGGGCCTGATCCAACGTGACGATGATGGCCGTGTGACGGCCTGCAACCTGGACCTTAAGAACCCACACACCGAAGATGCTGAAGACCATCGAACGCCTGCTGAGATCGTCGATGCCATCGTCGCGAAGGAGCAGCGTGTGCTCGCGATCATGGACGAGATCAAGGCGACACTTGCGGAGCGGGATTGATGGAGTGGCCATCCGTTCCTCTCGGTCGTTTCCTCACGCAGTGTAATGACTGGGTTCACCCTGAGCCTGACCAAGTCTACAAGCAGGTCACTGCTCGGCTATGGGGAAAAGGTCTAACATTACGGGGCGAGGTCCCCGGTTCAAAGATCGCCGCCAATCGCCAAGTTCGTGTTCGGGAAGGTCAGTTTTTATTGTCCAGAATTGACGCCAGACACGGAGCCTTCGGACTCGTTCCGAAAGAGTTACATGAAGCTCTGGTGAGCGGCGACTTCCCCGCATTTGACATTGACGTCGAGCAAGCCGCCCCCCGGTACTTGGAGTGGTATTCAAAAACAAGTGGCTTCGTCGACCTATGTCGGCGTGCCAGTGAAGGTTCAACAAACCGCGTAAGGCTGAAGGAGGCAAGACTGCTGGCGATGGAAATGCCGCTGCCCCCGCTTGATGAGCAGCGGCTCATCGTCGCTCGGCTGGACAGCGTTGCCACGCTCGTAGACGAGCGGCGGCAGGTGCTGGCCGAAGCGGAGAAAGATACAGATGTCCTGCTACACAAGGCGTTCCAGCACGTCGTTGCGGGTGCTGATTATCTTCCGATGGAGGAAGTTGCGCCACTAATTCGGCGGCCCGTAGATGTCCAACCAGACGAGAGTTATCCTGAACTCGGTGTCCGCTCCTTCGGTCGTGGCACATTCCACAAGCCTGCATTGGAGGGCACACAGGTGGGCAGCAAGAAGCTGTTCCTCATCGAACCTGGAGATTTGGTTTTCAACATCGTCTTTGCTTGGGAGGGGGCGGTTGCTATTGCCAAACAGAAAGATGCCGGACGCGTTGGCTCCCATCGTTTCTTGACGTGCGTGCCCGACCCCACCATCGCCAGCGTGGACTTCCTTCTCTATTATTTTCTGACCCGTGAGGGCATCGAAAAATTAGGGGAAGCTTCACCTGGAGGAGCCGGGCGGAACAGAACGCTGGGCCTGAAGAAGCTGGCTGCAATTGATGTCCCCGTCCCGTCAATTGAACGACAACGCTGGTTCGATGAGCTGCAAGGCAAAGTCAGAGACCTTAGGAGAACACGTACGGAGACTGCGGCAGACCTAGACACCCTCCTCCCTGCTATGCTGCATGAGGTGTTCGGCGGCGCCATTCCGAAGCCGGAACCACAGGTTGAAGCTGTGACGGTGGAAGCCGCCCCAATTCGTGCAGTTGCGGGATAGGAGTACAGAATGCTGGAGAGAAGTTTCCGCACCGAGGGTCACTAACCTCTGATAACACCCCATTATCGGAGGCTAAAAGTGCGAGATTGCAATTTCCACTTACGCGCCTAAAGCAATCCAATATGATGAAAATAGAAAAAATATTATGCACATGGACGGCACGACAAGACGCATACATTACCTTACTGTATGCGATGGAAGTCCGTTTGAAATATCCGCTCCGTTCCATCTCGGTAAATTTTGAATATGAGATGTTATATTAAGAACTGACGTTACGTAACGATCCAGCCAATTTAAGGTTTCTGCTGTTAAATCCGCACATTGTTGTTTCGACTTACCAGAGAAGTTGGTGCCTGAAAGACGGCCTTCATGAACTATGTCGTTACGCATGTTTTTATAGTCGCGCCCTAGAGGTGTGATTGAGAAACGGTTGGACGCTGAAATCATTCCATCAAAATATGTTAGTCGGTTGCCCGTAACAGAACATTCCCTCTGCTTTACAATGTCCATTTGAACGCCGACCGATAGAAATAGGTCCTCCATTGAGAAGCACGTTAGACCACTCAGCCAATGAGATAGTTGGAGTCTTAGCTGCCTTCGATTGAAGTCGGAATGCATTGTTGAAGACCAGTTTTGAAGCATAGCCCCCACTGAGTTGGTCAAAAATTTTGGGAAGCCAACGATGCTTCGCGCAACGATAAAATCATCCCCTAGTGTCACAAACGAAATTTCTGAGCCTGCAGCAGTTCCGGTTGGAGTTACACAACGTCCATTTAGAAATGAGAGAACTAAGCAGATGTCGATAATTTCATCGCAAGCCTGTTCAAATTCTGCATCTCGAGACCGCGCTGAAATAGCATCATTCGACGCAAAAAAAGTATTTGCACACATCCCCTGTGCCAAATGCGGCAGGTGTTCATCATAGTTGGGGGTTTTTATAAACTCCCAGTTTCCTAGTGAAGCGGGAATGGAGAACGAGTTTTCATCCAACTCCAAATTTGCAATTGTGAAGATCATCATTGTTTCTCTCGATCATATTTCGAAGAAGAACCGGCTTTCATGTTGTCTATGAACACATGAAAGCATGACAAGAACACGAGCAAAATGTCATCTGAGATTAGATTTCCCTCCGGTTTAAGGGAGAGCCCTTCGAATTGATTTTTGCGCTATGTGGCCTGTTCGTCCAATGTGTGTTTCAGCGCGATCTAAGTCCGCAAGACATTGAGCGCAGCCGAATACTATCGGTGTGGTGTACGCACCATTCGTTAGAGCCTGGCTTCTGAAGCTAGAAGGAGTATTGAGGATGCAGTTGTGTTAATTGCATAAGATGCGACGTGCCTTGGAACGTGCCTAGAGCCTGTACCTGCCCCGTGGGCACTACTTATGCGGTTTCGTAACGTGGCTACGATGATAAGCGTAGTTTCAAAATAGCTATCTAAATTCGTTTGTCCGATGATCGTCCTAACAAGTACACTGGCGGTGTCATTTTGATTATATGGCCATCCTTTCTGGTCGCATATTACCTTCATGACGCTTTCAAATGAACTTCCACACTTGGTAAGACTGTCCTCAAAGTCTCCCTTTCGAAAATCCTCAAGGGCCAAGAGAAACTCTCTATTTGCATTTGCGAATACCGGTGATTGCAGGATTTTCAACCCCGGCTCAATCGCGTTTATGTGCGTTATTTCATTCTCGCGGCAAATCACCGTAGGGAAAGCGAGTGTTTCGACACTAGTAGTATTGCCTGTCCGGCTCTCGCGCCGCACAAACTCTGTGACGTAGTAAGGCAAATTGTCGACCTGCAAAATCTCATTCAATTCTGCGACTACTGTTTCATCACCCATGCCTACGTGGAAATAACATTCAACCCGAAATATATACTCCAAGAAATCGAGAAACTCCGCCCCGTCGCACCGCAATAAGAACTCCATCGCATCTTCTGGTGTAGTTGTCGCGTTGGAATTATTTCTCGAAAGCCACGGCTTGCCATGCCTCATTTGGAGCATACCGTGTATCTCTTCCCAAAACTGATAGGTGTAGTCGTTCCCATAGCCGTAAGATCGTCGATTGCTGTATACGTCCCCGCACCACATGAGAACACGTCCTCTTGTGGAGGAAGGAATATCGATACTAGGCAACCCTTGGTGTTCTTTGCGGCGTGAAAAAACATCAAAAATGTTCTTTAACGACATTTTCCACTTCCCTCCGTAAATGAAGCCCCAATACTCTCTCGATCAGCGTGGTTTCCAATCGTCCCCAGTTCAATCCTAGTCAACAACACGATCCGACTATGAACGGTACAACTTCGGAGTTAGAGAGTGGAGTCAACGTGTGGTCGGTATTGCCAGGAGCGTTGTCATTTTTAACTAGTAAACGACTGTCCTGCTCATTACAGAGCCGAGGGATGACCGTTTCAGGCACCCGCCGAGGGTACAAAACGCTTCAACGTGGTGCTTCGCGCCAACGGTCGTTAGGCTGTCGATGCAATTTGTGATCTGAGGGAGAAGCGTTCATGCGTGCAGCCGGTACACCAGTGCTCATCACTAACGATGGTGAGATGGAGTTGAAGCGGGTCAAGATCGGCGGCAAGGACGGCAAGCACAACGAGCAGTGGCTTCAACAGATCGTGCATCGTCATCCGACCTGTCTCCCGATGGATCAGATTGAACCCGGCTTCTCGACCCTGCACCCGATCTGCATGGAACTGCCTGTACCGAGCGGTTTCGTAGACAACGTCCTGATGACCGCGGAGGGCGATATCGTCATCGTGGAGGCCAAGCTGTGGGGTAACCCTCAGGCGCGGCGCGAGGTCGTTGCCCAGGCTCTTGAGTACGCCAGTAACCTGTTCGGGATGGACTACGCGACCTTCGAGCAGGCCGTGTTTAAGGCGGACCATGACGGACAGGATAAGCCAACGTCGCTCTACGGCATGTTTGGGGACGCAGACACGTTGGACGAACCGGCGTTCGTGGATGCCGTTACGATGAACCTCCGTAATGGGCGGATTGTCGTTCTCATAGCCGGTGACGGCATCAGGAGCGACGCCGAGGCCCTCGTGTCGTCACTCCAGTCGCACGGTGGCTTCCACTTCACCTTCGCTCTGGTAGAACTTGCGGTGTTCGCGGGCCAAAACATCGACGAGTACATCGTCGCCCCCAGAACCATCGCACAGACGGTGATGATCGAGCGCGGCATCGTACACGTTCAAGACGACAGAGTGTCCGTCACTTCGGCTCAAGATGATGGCCTATCTGCGGCGCCGAAGCCACATGA
Source organism: Rhodospirillales bacterium (assembly GCA_965227245.1). Classification (GTDB taxonomy): domain Bacteria; phylum Pseudomonadota; class Alphaproteobacteria; order Rhodospirillales; family Casp-alpha2; genus UBA4479. The sequence continues at coordinate 3,049,236 of OZ245728.1, forward strand.
GAGGATGTCTATCACGTCGGAGTCGTTCTACGACGCCATGCGGAAGGTGTCCCCTGCGTTGCCAGATAAGATCGAAACCTTGGTGGATCGGCTATCGAAGTTGGGTGTGTATGCCGATTTTCAGCGTTCCCTCAACTTCAAGTGGGACGGACCCGAGGGGAAGCCGATCAACCTGGGTTACATCGTTCGCCAGGGCCAAGTCTGGATAGACATGGCCGGCCAGACGCTTACGGACAAGTCTTTGGCTAAGAACTATGTTGAAGACTTGGCACAGAAGACCGGTACCGAGGTCAAAGTGTTCGAGAAATCTGGGAATGCCACCGTCGCTATCAACGGGCATGCGCCGAAGATCGAAACTTTCATCGAGTATGCCGATGAGTGGGTCGCCGCCATTTCAACGTTCATTGACGCAGTGAATGAACGAGCGCAGTCAGAAGATTAGTTAAGTTAACGCCATTTCGCGACATCTAGATATCGCTTTTTCCAGCCAACACTCACGGAAACAATTCCTGGCGGAATTAGCTTGTCGGTCCAGCAGGCCCCCGTCATCCAAGCGTCAATCCAAAATTCGACGCCTGTTGGAGGTGCGAATTCGATAATCTCGTAATCATTTAACTGTTTCAGTGGAAGCAACCCTGGCCCACCGACCGATGGAGCATTCGTTGCATGGGAGTCTAAGAAACACATCGCATCCCATAGAGTTAGAGCATGGTGAGAACGAGGTGGATAGCTCCGTCCCAAAAAAGTCGTCCCACCTGTTCGAAGCTGAATGCCATTAGTTAGAACACTACTGACATTTCCCACAGGGGTCACATGATATAGGAACCTCCCAAGTGCGGGATGCGCCGTATAATCTGGTTCAAGGAGAAATTCCTCTTTTCCTTTCGCGTTTGTTGTTTGGCTTGAAATAAACCAACCGGCATTAGTGGCCGCATTGGGAACCCAGTTGAAATTGCCCCCCGTCATTGGGGTAAGGATGAGTTTGATACCATACTGGCTGACTGGGAAGATTTGTCCATTTTGCATTACGTATGCGTTTAATTGAGTAAGATCATAGCAAAAGTCTGCTAGATGCTTAGGCATTCCTTGCCTCCTTCTTTTTATCGAGGGCTTCTTGACTGTAACATAACACTGTTACAGATTGTGCCATCGCACGGAGGCGGTGACGGCGTTAAGTCATTGATTGCAATACCTTCGAGATTGGACGTACTTCTCCCGTAGGGGACGCCAACAGCCTGCAACACAAAGCCCGCCTTTCGGCGGGCTTTTGTGGTTCTGAAGGGAGAACATTCGGGAAACTTGGCTTTGTGATTTCCCTCCATCGCCGGATTCCGAGCCAAATCTACAGGCAAACACCATGTCCGCTTTTATCCGGAGGCGATCATTCAAATTTAAATTGATGCGGTTTCTCGGGGATAGTTGCGAATTTGCGGACAATCTCACAATATCGCTGCCGAGGCGCGACGGGGACAGGGATTGTTTGCCTCGGCAGTATTTAAAAATTTGTCCCCCTATCAACGTGAAAGAAAAGACTGGAGAGGTAGCTGTGCAAAAATCAAATATCGTGAGGATTGATCGTCACCCGGGTCGCTCAGCCCAGACCATTGGACTGGCAAACGAACTGGGGACGGATCCGGCACTGATCCATGAACCGACTGTCGGCGTAGTTGGCACGAAAGGCGACAGCCAATGCTATCTCGGCGTTGCCTCCAAGGTCGATGCGATTCATACGTGTCTTCGTAATCGCATCGGGACTGCCGACGGCATGTTGAAGTATCGGCTTGTACAGCCGGAATATACAATTGCGACTTCGGACGGCATCCGCAACGGCACGCCGGAGATGCGCTACTCCCTGATCGGTCGTGAAGTCACGCACGATGCCCTTTGCGAACATCTTGAAGCCTCCGGCCTTGCAGGCACCATTGCGGTCGTTGCCTGTGACAAACCGCCTGTCGGCACGCTGGCTGCATTGCTCGAACATAACGAACCGGCCATCATCATGTCAGACGGCACAATCCGCCCTGGTCATAATCCAAAAACGGGTGAGCCGCTGGATATTGTGAGCGCCTATCAGGTTGCCGGGAATCCCGACCCGGATTTTAGGCACTTCATCGCCAGCCATTCCTGCCCCGGTATCGGCAGTTGCGGCGGTATGTTTACCTACAACACCATGCAGACCTTTATCGGTGTGGTCGGCCTGCAGCCCTTGCACATGGTAGCCCCTGCCTCGGATGACCCCAGACGTATGAACGAGTTTCCCGAGCAGTTGATCGATTATCTGGTTAGCATGATGGAAAAAGGTCTGCGGCCACGCGATATCGTTCAGCCGGACTCGATCCGAAATGCCGTTATTGTTGCCATGGCTGTAGGAGGATCCACCAACGCTGTATTACACACGCCGGAAATCGCCCGTGCCGCCGGTTATGAACATTTCTGGCGGGATATCATGACCCCGGAGGAGTTCAACCGCCTTTCACGCGACGTCGTGCCGGTGCTCACCAACGCCCGTCCGTATGGCGCATATTCCATGATCGACATTGACCGGGTTGGCGGTGTCCAGGTCATCGTCCGTGAACTGTTGGAAGCAGGCCTGCTGAATGGCGATATGATGACCTGTACCGGCCGGACCCTGGCCGAGCAGGTCGCCGATTTGAACACGCCGGCACCCGACAATGACGTCATTCATCCTGTGAGCGCCCCGTACAAGCCGACGGGCGGGCTTCGCATGCTCGGCGGCAATCTTTCGCCGGATTACTCGGCCATCCTCAAACTTGCCGGGGTTGAAGGCGGTTTGGAAGACAACATGTTTCGGGGCCGGGCGCAGGTCTTTGAAGGTGAGACCGGCCTCCTCAAAGCCCTCGATGAGGAGCCCGACCGGTTCCAGGATAATGATATGATCATTGTCCGTTATGCAGGGCCGATCGGCGCGCCGGGAATGCCGGAGATGCTGGACCCCACATCGCGGATAACAACCCTGTGCCGCGAGCGGGACATCGTCATCGCTTTGATGACCGATGCGCGGTTCTCCGGGGGGTCGGTGGGATTGGTGATCGGCCATGTCGGACCCGAGGCGGCAATCGGCGGTCCAATTGCCCTGCTGAAAGACGGGGATGAGATCGTGGTCGACCTGAACAGCAACGAGATAAATTGCCCGGCCTTGGAAGACGCCGGGGTGCGGGCCGAGCGCCTCGCTGCTTGGGAAAAAGCCGTCGCCGATAACGGCGGCGTGCATCCTAATTGCGGTGAGGCCAATACGCGCCTGTTGCATCGGGCACGGCACTCGGCAGCACCTGCGTCGCGAGGGGGCGGTTTACACCCCAACCGTGAAATTTGGGTCCGTGAGCCTCGTTCTGTTGCGGCGTCAGATTTCGTTGCGCAAAACAAGCACCGTTGACCGATACCAAAGTCAGCACGGAGCCGTAACTGGCTGCTTTGAGCAGGAAAAGGACATACCTGTATTGGTATGAGCATTTCCGCTCAAAGAGAATAAGCGGCGCGCTAATTTTCGCGACACAACAGGGGTTAAAGTCCCGTTGGGACGACAACAGCCTGCTACATAAAGCCCGCCTTTCGGCGGGCTTTTGCCGTTTTTTTGGGGAGCAATGTTGCGGCTTATTTCCTGTCGGACTCCAAAGATTTCGAATTTGAAGCTGACTCGGCAAGCATCTTCCCGATTGATTGAACTGATCCCCTGGCACGCTTAGGTGGGAGTCAAGTGTGCCTTTCAATGGCGCAGCCGTTTTTACTGCTTAACCGGATACGAGGGGAGCTAGCGCTTTATGTCAGAGATGACCGCAGATGCAGGAAAAGACCCGAACAAGGGGTACGTTGCCATATTCGGCTGGTCGCTGAACGCGATCGACGCCATCGACCGGTTCGACCGCCGCTACATTGTCGTCGCGCCGAGCTGGGCCAGGGACTATGCCGATCAGAACAACATTCCGTTCATGTCGTGGGATTTCGAACGTCTGAATGAACGGTCTTTCGAGCTTGGCGAGAAACTCAAGGACATGGGCGTCGACGTGGCGATCCCGCTGTTCGAGGAAACGGTCGAGTGGGCCGGTGCCGTCAACGCCGTGTTGCTGGAAAACCCGCGTCTGATGAACCAGGCGATGCTGTTCCGCAACAAGGCGATGATGAAGCGCCGCGCACAGCTTGGCGGGATTCGGGTCGGTATCTTCGAGGAAGCCCAGAAACGCGAGGATGTCGTCAACTTCCTGCGCCGCGTCAATGAAGCGCTGCTGAAGCTCGACGGCGATCCCAACGATCCTATTCATGTGAAGGCCTTCGACAAGGCAGGTTGCCTTGGGCATCGCGTCGTACGCACCCCCGAAGACGTCGACAACATACCGGATGACGAGTTTCCTTCTTTGATGGAAAGTCATCTCGACGGATGGGAGTTTGCCGTCGAGGCCTTCATCAAGGACCGCAAGATTCAGTTTCTGAATATTTCCGAGTATGTGCACCTGGGGTATTCCGTCTTCGTGCCGGCTACGCCCGAGCTTGAAAAGTGGCGCGTAAGAGTTACCGAGGAAATTGAGAAACTGATCGAAGCCTTCAATATCGATTTCGGTTTTATTCATCCCGAATATTTCGTCACCAGCGACGGCAAGATGTACTTCGGCGAGGTCGCTTACCGCCCGCCCGGGTTCAATGCCTTTGAGCTGATTGAACGGTCCTACGGCTTCAACTGCTATCAGGGTCTGGTGCTGATGTTCGACCCACACACAACGCAGGATGAAATCGATGACTTCTTCCCCGAACCGGTGAAGGATGCGACCGGACACGCCGGGTGTTTCGGTGTCTATCCGCGCCGCCGTGTGGTCAACGAACTGCAAATCCCGACGGAGACTGAAAACGATCCGTTTTTCGAGTTTCACGAACTTCAGTCGCCGATGCAGAACAAGGTCACCAAACGAAACGCCTTTGGAACGCACTGGGGGCTGGTGTACTTTTTCGGTGATGACCCCTATCGTATGCGCGAGCTTTTACTGGCTCAGGAAGATCTGGACTTTTACGTTTGAGGCCGAGCGTTTCTGGGCAAATCAGTCTAAGGCAGCAATGACGAGGGAGGACGTTACATGACGGATGCCGTGCGCATCAGCGCCGGGCCGGCGACGGACAATGCGACCCTGAACTTGCTTGGCAAGCTTGATGACGCCACAGCGCGGATGGCCGAAGCACGGGCCTTCGCCAAGCAACGGCACCGCAGCGCGGTTCTGGATATCGCGAGGCGTGTGATGCAGTCACCGCAAGGGGCTTCGGACGTCTATTCACGGATCGAAAATCTCGAGGCCGCCGGCGTCTTCGAAGGCACCGACTGGGCCGAACCGGACATCCTGCAAGCCGCACTCGCCGGGCGGACACTGAAATTTGCGGATACGGCAACGGCCATGCTTGAGGTCCTGAATCACCTGCGTATGCTGGCCGTAGCAAAGCGCGATTATTTTCACCTCCGTATCGCCTCGGAACATGCGCATAATTTCCTGTCGCAGGTCGTCGGGCTCAATCTCGATCTGGTCTTCGGCACCGCGGATGAAGCATCAAGGGCCAGAACCGGCGGCATGGACAGTGTATGCCGGTATCTGTATGCCCACATCGTTGCCAATATCGGCCACGATTCCATTCTCGACACCCTGATCGGTGAAATCTGGCGGCTACAGTCACAGCGTCCGATAGTCGTCGATGACATCAAGGCAATGATCGCGCAGATATCCGTATGGTTGGTCGATAATCCCGGCGGCGAATCCGCAAGTGGCGGCTGGGGTGCGGATAGGCTGATCAGCGCCGTCTTCGGTCCGACAACCGCCTGCCGCGAAGACCCCGGCCTTGCGGTGTTTCAGGAACGGATCGCATCCATGGACAGTGCAGCGCTTGCGCAGGAAGCCACGGCATTCGCGCGGGCCATGCACGATACAGGTCTGGTTTCGGCATATCATGCGGCACTGATGCGTCACCTGCTGAGCGAGTCCCCTTCTCTGATACCGGACGCACTGGGCCTGTCAGGCACCGGTCACGACTCGGTAAAGCGTTATACAAGTCTGGTCTATGCGCTGATAGATCAGGCAGTACATCCTGAAACCGCACAATGTATCTATGGCCTGGCATTGATGCTGGAACGCGGCATTCTTCATATGCCGTCCGTGCCGCCGGCGCTTTGGCGGCAGTTGCAGCTTAAACTCGGCCCCGGCGCCAGTAATGTTCTGATCCAGGCGTTCGGCACCGTGCATGAGCCGAAAATCTATCTGACCGCCGGCGTGCTTTCGGTGCTGGGTCAGCCGCTCGGCATCGGCCAGGGCAACAACCCGACCTGCCAGGCCGCACGCGCGTTGTCGATGTGGTCGTATGCAGACCCGAATTATCTGTTGCAGATCGTCACCTGGGCGGCACGTGATGACGAGGTCGTCTTTACCTTTGAAGGCGAACCGGTGTCGTCCGGCACGGAAACTCCGGGGGCAAGATCAAGGCCGTTCGACGTTGACCCCGTCTCCAGTGTCGTCGTGCCACATCTGGATTCGATCTATGCGCAGATGGGGGCGCTCTGCGCCGGCCGGACGGGCGATCCGCATCAATGGATTAACCGTGAACTTCATGGCTGGTGGGTCGGCCGCGGTTGTGATCTGGCCGTGGATATTGCCAGCGGCATGCTCACAGATTTCGATCGGTTCACGCGGCGCTTCTATGCCGCATATCATCCCGACTACAACAACGGCCAGCCGGTGATCCACCCGCAGCCTGCGGGGATCGCGATGACGGATGGCGCGGCGCGTTATGTCGGCTGGCATGCGATTTCGATCTGCAGGGTCGCCCCTGATCGCAAAGGTGTGATGCGGGTTTTCTTTTTCAACCCGAACAACGACAGCGGCCAGGACTGGGGTGAGGACGTGGTTGTCGCCACAAAGGGCAACGGCGAGCGCTACGGCGAGAGCTCACTCCCCTTCCCCGAGTTCCTGTCCAGGCTCTATCTTTTTCACTTCGATCCGCTGGAGCAGGGCCACCCCGACGACGTCCCGGCCGCAGAGGTCGCACGGGTCGAGCGGATGGCGCGGGCCAGCTGGGCATCTGCCCGATAACCGCAACACCCCCCGCGATAAATCAGACGATGTTGTGCGGTGGTCCGTAGGGAAAACCGGTGATGTTTTCTGCCGCGTCTTCGGTGATGACAAGAATGTCGTGCTCCCGGTAGCCACCGGCGGCAGCGGCATGGTCAGGGTCGTTCTCGGGTATCCACAGCATCGGCTCCATGGAGACGACCATGCCGGGTTCAAGAACAGTGTCGATGTCTTCACGGAGTTCCAGACCGGCTTCACGGCCGTAATAGTGGCTCAGAATACCGAACGAATGTCCGTATCCGAAGGACCGATATTTCAGCAATCCCATTTCGTCGAAAAACCTGTTGATCTCGTTGCAGATCCCGGCGCATGTCGCACCCGGTTTGATCAGGCTAAGACCAAGTTCATGCGCGGCGACGTTGGCTTTCCAGATTTCAAGGCTTGCCGCATTCGGTTCCCCCAGGAACAGGGTGCGCTCAAGCGCGGTATAGTAGCTTGAAATCATCGGGAATGTATTCAGCGACAGAATGTCTCCCATCTGCAGGCGCCGTGATGTGACGGGATTGTGTGCTCCGTCGGTATTGATCCCGGACTGAAACCAGACCCAGGTATCGCGATATTCCGCATCCGGACAGTTTTCCGCAATGGCCAGTTCCATGGCATCCCGGCCCGCCATGGCGATATCGATTTCGCGGGCTTCCGGTCGGATCGCATCGCGGATTGCTTCCCCGCCGATGTCGGCGACTTTGGCACCAAGACGGATCAGGGCAATCTCCTCTTCCGATTTGATCATGCGTGACGTCATGGCGTCTGGGGCTATATCCACCAGCTCAAGCCCGCCAAGCACCTCCAGCACGGCATCACGTTGTGCGATTGTCATGTGATCGCCTTCGATCCCGATGCGTTGACGTTCGCCGATAATGCTGCCGACCGCGCGCCAGAAATTGTTCCGGCGCCAGTCGGTATAGATAATGTTATCGTCCAGCGACCGTCGCCACGCCTGCCCGGCGTCGATATTTGCCGAAACCGTGGTGCATTTGTCGGCGGTGACAACGCAGCCGAACGGCCTGCCGAAACTGCAATACAGAAAACCCGAATAATAGGCGATGTTCTGCATGCTGGTCAGCACGACGGCAGGGATATCCCGCGCGGCCATGACCGCCCGCAGGGATGACAGACGGCGTTCGTATTCGTCCCTGCTGAAAGGGAGTGGTGCTTTTTCACCATTTGGGTGGGAAAAATAGTCCTGACGTGTCGATAAGTTGTTCATCTTCATATCCTTCTGTCCGGGGCCGGACAGGTGTGATGCCCGGCTACTCGTCCCGGCGTGCAGGACAGCAGGTCACATCACGAAAGATGACCATGCCAGGGAGGAATATATCCCCAATGCCGCGACGCCATCGCGGCACCTGTCATTCTCGAAAATTTAAGACAGTGATCCGACGGCGGTCAATGAGCACGTGCGACCTGGGCCGAAGATGCCAATTGCCATCATGAATTCATCCTGGGAATCTGCGTCGGCAGATCAGGCCTGATCGTGACCGATTGTGAAGTTGTTCCCGGCACGATCGGTTCCGCTGACGAGATACAAGGGGCGCACACCATAGCCTTGTGCTGGGTGTTTCTTCCCGGTTTCCGCCCCCAGTGCATGATCATAGAAGCTAGTTGCCGGCATCAGCCGCACGATGAATGCGGCGCGGCGTTGATCCGTCCGGTTCGCGAGCGAGCCGTGGATCATATAGACATCGTGAAACGACATCTGCCCCCTTCGCAGGATCAGCGGCTCTGCCGTCGCTTCATCGAAGTTCTCGGCGTCACAGACCATGTTGATTGTCTTGTCGTCACCCTCGACCCAGGAATGACTGTACAGCCGGTGTTCCCTGTGCGAACCGGGAATAAAACGCATCGGACCATTTTCTGGTGTCACGTCATCGAGCGGAATCCAGATGGTCAGAACCTCCAGCGGCTTGATCGGGTAATAGTCACCGTCCTGGTGCCATGGCGTTTCCTTGCCATTGTGCGGCGGTTTACCGAACAGGGTGGTACCCCACAGGATGATATCATCGCCGATCAACTGGCGGGCAATGGCGATCAGACCCGGATGGGTCGCGCATTTGAGCCATTTTTCCGAACCGGAAATTCCCATGGAGCCGCCATTTGTCTGGTGCGGGGCCATGATGATATCGGATCGTATGCCTTTATTGCGTTTCAGAAGCTGATCGTACTCGTCGCGCATCTCGGCGATCAGGTCCTGCGGCAGTTCCCACTCAGGAACGATCCAGCCGTTATTGCGGTAATGCTCAAGTTCGGCTTGGGAAAGATGCGGCTCGGGCATGAATAACTCCGGTGCGAGGCTCTATCGTCTTCAGGCTTCCCGCAGGGCATCTGGCAGGGTTGCAGCAAAAGCATCGAGGTCCTGATCCGTCCCGGCGGACACGCGAATGCACCGGTCAAGCGGCGCGACGCCCGGCATACGAACGAAGATACCCCGTTCCACCAAAAGGCTCAGCACACGGCGTGCGTAATCGCCATCCCGGCCACAGTCGATGGTGACAAAGTTTGTCTGTGACGGCAGAACACTTAATCCATTGTTGGCGGCGATTTCACCGATACGATTTCGGGCGTTGATAACCTTCTTTTGCACATCTTTCAGATAAGACTGGTCCTGAAGCGCCGCCAAAGCCCCGGCCTGTGCGATCTTGTTGACGCCGAAATGGTTGCGGACCTTATCAAAGGCGCGGGCCAATACGGGGTTGGTGATGGCATACCCGATCCGCGCCCCGGCCATGCCATAGGCTTTGGAGAAGGTACGGAAACGGATCAGATTTTCAATCGACGTATCCATCGGCGGCGCAACATCAGCGTCGGCAAATTCGAAATACGCCTCGTCGAGGCACAAAATGGTATTCTCCGGCGTTGCCGCGATCATCCGGGCGATCACGTCTGCATCGTGTGCCGTGCCCATGGGGTTGTCGGGATTGGCGATATAGATCAGCTTGGCCTTGTGAGCCTGCGCCGTCGCGATCAGTGCATCGGGGTCTTCATGGTCATCCCTGTAGGGAACTTTCTTGAGATCACCCCCGAAGCCCACGACATGATAATTGAATGTCGGATATGCACCTTCGGAAGTGATAACCGCATCACCCTGTTCCACGAACAGACGGACGACCAGCCCGAGCAGACCATCAATGCCTTCGCCGATGACAAGGTTTTCCGGCTGAATGCCGTGATGATGCGCCAGCGCCTGTTTCAGTTCATAGTTTTCGGAATCACAGTATTTCCACACCTCGGCAGCAGTTGCACTCATGGCGGCGACAGCCGCCGGAGACGGCCCGAAGACGGATTCATTTGCGCCGATGCGTGCTTTGAAAGGCGCACCGCGTTGCCGTTCATGGGTTTCCGGGCCGACAAACGGCACGGATTCAGGCAGTGCGCGAACCAAATCTGTAAAGGGAAGCACCATGTCGGATTTCAGCCGCCGTTTGCGTCGAATTGGGTGTGGTAGTCAACAATGCGCTGCACTTCGTTTTTGGCTCCGATGATGACCGGTACACGCTGGTGCAGGCCCGTCGGTTCCACATCGAGGATGCGGCCACGCCCGGTTGACGCCATGCCGCCCGCCTGTTCGATGATAAACGACATTGGATTGGCTTCATATAACAGGCGTAACCGGCCACCCTTATCACGAATTTTCTCATCGATCGGGTACATGAAGATTCCGCCGCGCGTGATGATCCTGTGCACATCGGCGACCATGGCGGCTACCCATCGCATGTTGAAATCCTTCTCGCGCGGGCCGGTCTTGCCTTCCAGGCATTCGTCGATATAGCGGCGGATCGGGGGCTCCCAGTGCCGGTAATTCGAGGCGTTGATAGCGAATTCCTGGGTATCATTCGGGATGCGGATATCCGGATGGGTCAGGACGAATTCGCCGATATCCGGGTTCAGGGTGAAGCCGTTGACGCCGTTACCGGTGGTCAGAACCATCATCGTAGCCGGGCCGAACAGGACGTAGCCGGCACAGAGCTGCTGGTTGCCGGGTTGCAGAAAATTCTTTTCAAGTGTTTCATCCGGCTCTTCCGGCATGGCGCAGATCGAGAAAATCGTGCCCATCGGGCCGTTGACTTCGATATTAGAGGAACCGTCCAGCGGGTCGAAAATCAGCAGATAACGACCCCGTTTAAGGGCTTTCGGCACCGGGTAGACATCGACCATTTCCTCGGAGGCCATGGCGAAAAGCTGCCCGCCCTTTTCGCACCAGCCGATAGCCAGTTCGTTGGCCATGACGTCGAGCTTTTTCTGATTTTCATCCTGAACATTGACACCGACGGCGGCGCCGAGTTCGCCTGAAAGTTCGCCGCGGCGAACCAGATTGGCAACCCCTTTGCAGGCTGAAGATACATCGTCCAGCAGGAGTGTGAATTCGCCTGTTGCCCCGGTAATCTGGGTCTGCTGGCGCATGATAAAGTGCTTTAGTGTCTCGCGGTAGGACACGGTTTCCCCCGAATTCAATTACATAACCGGTTATTTTATTATTGGCACCACGATGAAACCGCGGCAGCCGGTTTTTGATTAGCACATGCCCCCGCGAAGTCCAACGTCAAGCGCCGTCAGACGTCCAACAAATCGACGACGACCTTGGCTTCGGCAAACATCTGAGAAGATATCTTGAACTGGGTTTTCCAGGGCTCCTTTGAGGTGTCTGGAGTCGGAGAAACCACGCGCTGGATGCCGGATTGGATAATCAGCACGGCACAGCGGGCACAAGGAGGCAGCGGTGTGACATACAGCGTGCAGCCGTTGGCCTGGTTTCCGGCAAACATCAGGGCGTTGGTTTCGGCGTGCACGACCATTTCGTACTTGATGGATCGGTCCTCAAGCCGGTCGGCGGTATCCTCCACGCCGAACGGAAACCCGTTAAATCCCGTTGAAACGATGCGTTTGTTGCGAGGATCGACAATCACCGCGCCGACTTTGGTCGAGGGGTCCTTGGACCATTGGGATATGAAACCGGCGAGTTCCATGAACCGTTTGTCCCATTTCGCACTATCCGTCATCGCATCCCCCGTTTGTGAATGTGCCTAGCCGTTATCCAAGGTGTCGCGGGCCAGGGCCATATCTTCAAGATGGAACTTAACACGTGTCCGCCCCTGCCAGCTATCGGCTTTCAGGCGGCCCGCAACATGTACGGCCTCATCCGTATGAGACAGCAGCATTTCACCAAGCGGTGTGCCGACGGCTCGGAAGGTAATGCCTTCAAGCGTACCGCCCCCTGCTCCCTGGGACAGGGAAAACCGGATGTGATCCCCGCCGACGATATCGGCGTAGGCAATGTGCACGTTGCGAATGGCAAGACGCGGTTCCGGATTGCCGGGGCCGAACGGCGCCAGTGCGGAAATTTCCTCGGCCAGGTCAATCGTCGCACCACGTAGTGAAATCGCCCCTTCAAGGCGCAGGTCGGGTTTGGTCGGCGCCCCGCCGGTCTGTGCCGAAATGCGCTCATCCAGAAAAGACCTGAAATCGACAAGTGCGTCGCGGGCGACCGTAAAGCCTGCCGCCATGGCATGGCCGCCGCCCTTGATCAGAATCCCCTTTTGCCGGGCGGCAATGATCGCTGCGCCAAGATCTACGCCGTAAACAGATCGCCCGGAACCTGTTCCGGTTTCACCGTTCATGGCGACCACGCAGGCCGGCCGGTGGTAGCGTTCGACTAGGCGGCTGGCGACGATCCCGACGACGCCCGGATGCCAGCCGTCACCGTCACAGACCACAGCTCCGCCCGGTTCAGGCATCTTTTCAACCTGTTGAATGGCGGCTTCAAAGCAGGCGGCCTCGATATCGCGGCGTTCGCCGTTCAGAATATCGAGCCGTGTCGCGATCGCGGATGCTTCACCGGCATCGTCGGTCCGTAGCAGTTTCGCGCCCATGCCGGAATCACCGATCCGGCCTCCGGCGTTGATACGCGGTCCCAGCACAAACCCGAGATGATAGCTTTCCGGCATCGAATGCAGCCCGGCCACATCAGACAGGGCACGCAGTCCCGTATTGTCCCGCTTGGCCATCACTTTCAGACCCTGCACGACGAAGGCCCGGTTGATGCCTTCCAGCCGCACCACATCGCAGACCGTGCCGAGCGCGACCAGGTCAAGCCAGCGGGTCAGGACAGGTTCCGGCCGGTCTTTTGTCCAATAGCCCCGCTTGCGGAGTTCCCGGTTGATGGCAACGGCAAACAGAAACGCCAGACCGGCGGTGCACAGATGTCCGTAAACCCGGTCTTCATCCATTCTGTTGGGATTGACCAGCGCCAGGACGTCAGGCAGTTGCGGTTCGGCTTCGTGATGATCGATAACCACGATATCCAGTCCGGCATCCTTGCCGGCTTTCAGGGCATCGAATGCGGTCGTCCCGCAATCAAGGGCGATAACGACCTTTGCCCCCTGCCCGGCCAGTTTTTGCATGGCACCGGCACTCGGGCCATATCCTTCCTTGATGCGATCCGGAATGTAGACCATTGGCTCGATGCCCGCCGTGCGAAGGAACCGCGCCAGCACGGCTGATGACGTTGCCCCGTCGACATCATAGTCGGCAAACAGGGCGACGTTTTCCCGGGCCGTGACGGCGTCCGCAAGCCGGATTGCAGCCTTGTCCATGTCGACGAAACGGCTGGGATCGGGCAGCAGATCCTTCAGCGTCGGGCTGAGGAACTTGTCCGCATCTTCAAGGGTAATACCGCGGCCTGTAAGCGATCGGGCGACAATATCTGAAATCCCCAGGGCCTGTGACATGGCGAGCGAGGCGCGCTCATCAATATCGCGCAATACCCAGCGCCGGCCCGTGACGGACTGTTCGACACCTGAAAAGGCATCGCTTGGCAGTGTTTTGAGCGCCGGGTCAGCCAACCGGCGGCCGGCGGGTAAAGTCATGATGGGCTTCGATAAACCGGTAGGTCCCGGTCAGGGAGCGCACCACGAGCGAATGACTGAGCGCACCGCCATGCTGGCTTTGCATGCCGCGCAGGATGGCGCCGTATGTCACCCCGGTCGCTGCAAAGGTGACATTGCCGCTGGCCATGTCATGTTCTGTATAGACCTTGTCGAAATCGTCGATCCCGACATCCTTTGCCTGGGTCCTGTCTTCGTCCTTGCGGGCGAACAGGCGTCCCCGCATCTGTCCGCCAAAACCACGCAAAGCGGCCGCCGAAAGAACACCCTGCGGTGCGGCGCCGATGCCCATGTAAATATCGACACCCCCATCATCCAGTGCCGTTGCAATCGCCGCCGAAACATCGCCGCCCAGGATCAAGCGGACACGGGCGCCGGCAGCACGGACTTTCTCCAGTAGAGGACTGTGGCGCGGGCGGTCGAGCATGCAGACGACCAGATCCGACACAGGTACCGATTTTGCCGCCGCCAGTGCTTTCAGGTTTTCTTCCGGTTCGCGGTCGAGATCGATCACCCCGTCAGGCAGCCCTGGACCGACGGCAATCTTGCTCATGTAGATATCCGGCACCTTGAGGAAACCATTCCCGCCTTCGGACATGGCAACGGTCGAGATGGCATTCGGTCCGCCCCTGGCGACGATGCTGGCCCCTTCCAGCGCAACTACGGCGACATCAACTTCAGGGCCCCGTCCAGTACCGACTTTTTCATCGATATACAGTTTGTCGACCTCACCCTTGAGACCCTCACCGACACAGACCGTGCCGTCGATGGCCAGACTGTTGAGCAATTCCTTGGCCGCGGAAATAGCGGCCTGGTCGGCTTCCATATGATCGCCGGATCCCATGTGACGATAGGCCGCCAGGGCGGCAGCTTCGGTCACACGGACCAGTTCCAATGACAGGTTTCTATCTTTTGCAGCAGGTTCAGACATGGCTCTATCTTGTCCGTATAGACTTTCCAACTAAAGGAAGTTTACGTGATTGTTTCGAGAAACGCATGTTTCCGGGCAATCGTAACACGAAATGGCGGAAATGAAGGCGATTTCGGTGGCCGGTTCCCTGTCCGATGCGCCTTAAAGGGCTTCGATTCGTATCACCACAGGCGGTTCCACGACGGCACCGATCCGGCTGATCTGATCGACGGCCCGGCGCATGGCGGCTTCCTCGGTTTCATGAAGCGTCATCACCACGGGAACGATCTGTCCCGGATCGCGAGACCGCTGCAGTACCGATTCCATAGAAACGTCGTTATCGGTCAGGGCTGTCGCGATCTCTGCGAAGACGCCGGATTTATCGATGACATTGAAGCGCA
This sequence comes from Rhodospirillales bacterium, assembly GCA_965227245.1. Classification (GTDB taxonomy): domain Bacteria; phylum Pseudomonadota; class Alphaproteobacteria; order Rhodospirillales; family Casp-alpha2; genus UBA4479. The sequence continues at coordinate 3,064,540 of OZ245728.1, forward strand.
CGTAATAGGCGCCGACATGCTTGTCCATGGGACGGGTCGGCAAATCGCGGAGACTGGCCGAGGGGATTCCGAACAGCGGCACGCAATGGCCGCGGGCAATATCCAGAATATCGGCGACAACGGCGGAAGCCGTCGGACCGCCACCGGCGCCGCGTCCCTCGTTCAATACCGTATCGACGAAGTCACCTTCGGCAACCACGGCATTGAAAGAGCCTTCGACCAGATTGATCGGGGCTTCCTTGGGCACCATGCACGGGTGCACCCGTTGCTCGATGACGCCATCGTTGATCGAGGCAATGCCCAACAGCTTGATACCGAATCCCAGTTCCTCGGCAAAGTCGAGATCGATGGGGGCGATTTCGCGGATACCTTCGACATGAATGCCGTCGAAATCGATTTTAGTGCCGAACGAAATGGCGGACAGGATTGCCAGTTTGTGCGCGGTATCGATCCCGTCGACGTCGAAGCTCGGATCGGCTTCGGCATACCCGAGTTTTTGCGCTTCTTCGAGAACATCCTCGAAGCTGCGGCCGGTATCGCGCATTTCCGTCAGGATATAGTTACATGTCCCGTTCAGAATGCCGTATACGCGCTTGATTTCATTTGCGGCAAGACCTTCGCTCAGACCTTTCAGGATCGGAATGCCACCGGCAACAGCGGCCTCGCAATAAAGTGCGACACCGGCTTCTTCCGCCAGGGCGGCCAAATCGTTCCCGTGATGGGCGATCAGGGCCTTGTTCGCGGTAACGACATGTTTGCCGGCCTTAAGAGCGTTCTCGACGAGCGCCTTGGCGATGCCGTCAGACCCCCCGATCAGCTCGACAATCAGATCGATATTATCGGCGTCGGCCATCAGGGTCGGGTCGTCGTACCAGTCAAAACCGGAAATATCGATGCCCCGGTCAAGCGTTCTCGACCTGGCCGACACGGCTACGATGTCGATATCGCGACCGGCCCGCAAAGACAGCAGTTCCTTATGGGTTTCGATGACCTGAACTGTGCCGGTGCCGACGGTCCCCAATCCGGCGATGCCGATCCTGAGCGCACTCATGATGCCTCCTTGCTGCGTTGATCAGCCGGCGACGCATTCACCCCGTGGCTTTTGAGGAAATTCTTGATGTTGCGGACGGCCTGACGGGTGCGCTGCACGTTTTCAACAAGCCCGATCCGGACATGGTCATCACCGTGTTCACCGAAACCAAGTCCAGGTGCCACCGCGACTTCGGCCTCACTCAGCAGCAGCTTTGAAAACTCGATGGAGCCCATGTTCTTGAATGCAGGCGGGATCGGCGCCCAGGCAAACATCGTTGCCGGCGGTGAGGGAATTTCCCACCCGGCAGCACTCAGCCCGTCGATCAGAATGTCGCGGCGTTCCTTATAGATACTCCGGACCTCATCAACACAGTCCTGCGGCCCATTCAATGCCGCCGATGCCGCAACCTGGATCGGCGTGAACGCGCCGTAATCGAGATAGGACTTCACCCGTGCCAGGGCGGAAATCAGCCTTTCGTTGCCGACCGCGAAACCAATCCGCCAGCCGGGCATAGAGTATGTTTTGCTCATCGAGGTGAATTCGACGGCGACGTCCCAGGCTTTCGGCAGTTGCAGGATCGACGGCGGCGGACTGCCGTCGAAATAAATCTCGGCATAAGCCAGGTCGGACAGAATCCAGATGCCGTGATGCCGGCAGAAATCAACGACTTCCGCGTAGAAATCGAGATCGGCCAGCGCGGCGGTCGGATTGTTCGGGTAATTCAGGACCACGGCGGTCGGCTTCGGTACACTGTGCTGAACGGCACGGTCCAGAGCCGCCATAAACTCTGGCCCCGGCTGAACCGGGATCGAGCGGGCCGCCGCACCGGCGATGATGAAGCCGAACTGGTGGATCGGGTAGCTCGGGTTGGGGACCAGAATGACGTCGCCGGGACTGGTGATGGCCTGTGACAGGTTTGCCAGGCCTTCCTTTGAACCGAGCGTGACGATGGCCTGTTTTTCCGGATCGACGTCGACACCGAAACGGCTGCCGTAATAGCTTGAAATGGCTTTTCTGAGCCCCGGAATGCCGCGCGAATTCGAATAACGGTGGGTCTTCGGGTTATCGATCGTTTCCTTCAGTTTGTCGACGACATGCTGAGGGGTCGGCAGGTCCGGGTTGCCCATGCCGAAATCGATGATATCTGCCCCCGCAGCGCGCGCACGCGCCTTCATGTCGTTCACCTCGGCAAAGACATAAGGGGGAAGTCGTCGGATTTTGTAAAAGTCGCGTTCCATGGCGCTCTTTCATCACAGAAAGAACGCGGTGTTACAAGCTGAATTCGTTAGAAAACGACCTGCGTCAGTTCGACAGATAAATCTCGGTGCGGCGGTTCCCTGCTTCACCCGATGGCATGACTTCAAGATAAATCGGGTGATTGTCGCCGACGGCAGCCGTCAGGATTTTTTCGGATGCAATCCCCATTCGCTGCAGTTCCGTCGCCACTTGATTGGCACGTTTGATGGAAACCTTGTAGTTGGCCATCTTGTGCGTCGAGATATCCAGATTTCGGGTCCGCTGGCTGGCATGGCCGATGACGCGGACGGTGGCGTTGTTTTCACGCTGAAGACGGGCGACATCGGCAAGGATTTTACGGTCATTGGCATCAAGCCCGCTGGAACCGTTCCTGAACAGGATCGTCGCAACCTTTGTGGAAGCGGACGGCAGCGGCAGCGCACCGTTGTTCGAGACCGGCCCCGTTGCAAGACCCGCAAGCGGCTGGCTGCCGACATTCTGGAACTGCATGGCCGAGGCCGCCATCGACGTTTCCACGCCGCCTGACGAAATAATAACCGTCGAATTGCCATCGCCTGCATTGTTCAGATCGGACGGCAGCAGGGATCCCTGATCGGCGGCGCGGGCCTGAATTTCAGCAAGTTGCTGGCGCAGACGATCGCGCATGCCGGGATCGACACCATAGGTCGGATCGGGGCCGCTCGATACAGAGGTCACATTCCCCTGATCCGTCGTCTGCTGTGAACTCTGGGTTACTGTCGGCGTGGACGGCGCCTTTGTCGTAATCGTCGGCGCCGGGGCGGCTTCGGCGGTGGTCACAGGCGTTGCCGGCTGCGGCGCGGGGGCTGCGCCCTGTGCTTCGACCTGCGGCGCTGCGGGAGCTTTGTCTTCGGCATAAAGTGAGCTTTGTGCCGCTTCGTCCTGGCGCTGCACGCTGTCAGCGTATTTGCGTCCTTCGGTATCCGCGGTGAGACCGCTGGTCATGTTTTCGCGCTGTGCCATCTGCTGATCGACACGGGCAAGGTTCGGTGTATCGCCTGAGGTCTGTTTGTCGATCTTACCGTCGTTGGGGTTTGCGCTTTCGTTGGCGGCAGAACTGTTGGATGAGTCATACCAGGCAGCGGGGTTGATGGCATCCGGCACCTTGGAGCATGCGCTCAGCGCCAGCGAGCTGCCGATCGCGATCATCATGCATTTGAGCAGTCTGTGCTGGCCGGTTTTACCCGCCATCGTATCAAGCGTTCTTTTCATTGCGCCCTAAACTCCCTCATCCGTTATTTGCGAACCTGTACGGTCCGCGAGCGTTTTCACAAGTATGACCTCGTGATGACCCCCTGATTGAGCCTATTATTCTGTTATCTTGCCTAATTGAAAGCATAACATACTATCTGTGCAAGATTTTACATTGCTCACAAAGGGTTAAATCTTTACAAACGCCCCAAAATGTTGCATTGCACAATAGTCGTGGCCATCTAGGTCCGACAGGCTACAGGTGCGCGGATTTCCCCGCCCTGATTTCATGAATATCGTTAACTCGGTAGCATGAAATCTCAATTTATCAAAGATGTCTCATAGGTGACGAAATGACTGATCAATCCAAGCAGAAAGTCGATGTCGACGAATCGCAGATTTCGGAAACGATGGCCGATATCGCAGAGCGTTCGCAACGCCTGGTCCAGGATTTCCTGAACAGTCACTCCAAACCCGGTTCGTCTTCCGTCGGCATCGATGATCCGCTGAACATCGGCAATGCCTTCTTCGATATGACGACGAAGATGATGACCCAGCCGCACAAGATGGTCGAAGCCAATATGAATCTCTGGCAGGACTACATGAAGCTCTGGCAGAACACGGCCAGCCGCATGATGGGTCAGGACAACGGTCCGACCGTCGAGCCGGCGCGCGATGACCGCCGCTTCAAGGGTGAAGCCTGGGAAAACGATGTCTTCGATTTCATCAAGCAATCCTACCTGCTGACGTCAAACTGGATGGAAAACACCGTCAGTGACGTCGAAGGTCTGGACAAGAAAACCAAGGCCAAGGTGGAATTCTTCACCAAGCAGTATGTCGATGCCCTGTCCCCCAGCAACTTCGTGATGACCAACCCGGAAGTGCTGCAGTCGACGATCGAGAGCCATGGCGAGAACCTCGTCAACGGTCTGCGCAACCTGCTTGAAGACCTTGAGCGCGGCGGCGGCAAGCTGTCGATCAAGATGACCGACGAGGATGCCTTCGAAGTCGGAAAGAACGTTGCGACGACCCCGGGCAAGGTGGTTTATCGCAACGACCTGATGGAGCTGATCCAGTACACGCCGACCACGGAGAAGGTCTCCAAGACCCCGCTGTTGATCTGCCCGCCGTGGATCAACAAATTCTACATCCTCGACCTGCGCGAAAAGAACTCGTACATCAAGTGGGCCGTCGAACAGGGCCATACCGTTTTCGTGATTTCCTGGGTCAACCCGGACCGCAAACTGGCCATGAAAACATTCGAGGATTACATGCTCGAAGGGCCGCTGGCCGCTATCGAAGCGATCAAGCAGGCGACCGGCGAAAGCGAAGTAAACGCCATCGGGTACTGCATCGGCGGCACCCTGCTGGCGACCACACTGGCCTACATGGCGGCAAAAAAGATGAAGGGCGTGAAATCCGCGACCTTCTTCACGACCATGGTCGACTTCGAAGAAGCCGGTGATCTCGGCGTGTTCATCGATGACACATCGCTGAAAAACCTCGAAGAGAAAATGAATTCGCGCGGCTATCTCGAAGGCAGCGAAATGGCTTCGACCTTCAACATGATGAAGGCCAATGACCTTGTCTGGTCATTCGTGGTCAACAACTACCTGCTCGGTAAAGACCCCTTCCCGTTCGATCTGCTGTTCTGGAATTCGGACTCGACCAGAATGCCGGCGGCGATGCACAGCTTCTATCTGCGCAACATGTATCTCGACAACAAGCTGGTCGAACCCGGTGGGATCACCATCGACGGCGTCAAGCTGGACCTGCGCAAGATCAACGTGCCGACTTACATCATCTCGACACGCGAAGATCATATCGCACCATGGATTCCGACCTACAAGGCGACGCAGCTTTACAAGGGACCAATCCGTTTCGTTCTTTCCGCTTCGGGCCATATCGCCGGTGTCGTCAACCCGCCGGCTGCCGGAAAGTACTGCTACTGGATCAACGACGAAACTCCTGCCGATCCTGAAAAATGGCTCGAAGGCGCCGTACAGCATGACGGGTCGTGGTGGCCGGACTGGGATCAGTGGGTCAAGGATCAGAATGGCGGTGCCATGGTCGACGCCCGCAAACCGGGTGACGGCAAACTCAAGGTTCTCTGTGATGCGCCAGGCACTTACGTCAGCATGAAGGCCGAAGGGTAAGCCTGCAGCGTTTCCCCTCACCCGGCGCCTGTCCCTGAAAAGTCCATGACACCCGCCACCCTCTCCCTAGGGAGAGGGTAGTTTTAGTGAGTCCTCACTCCTTTGGGAGAGGCACAGGGCGTGGGCTACACCTTCAGTCTTGCGATCACGTTCGCCAGTTTCTCCACACCGCGTTTGATCTCGCGGGCCGATGATCCGGCATATCCAAGCACAAGCCCGTTCCGATCCGGCGTGCCGACATAGAACTCGCTCAAGGGATAGATGCTGAGCCCCTGAGCATTTGCCGCGTCCGTGATATCAGCATCCTTCAACCCGGTTTCCGGGCGGATCATCGCGACCACGTGCATCCCCGCTTCATCGGGCTCAATCGTCATCACGTCTCCAAGCCGCGTGCGCACTTCCTCGATCAGCACCTGCTGACGTTCGGCATACAGAAGCCGCATCCGTCGGATATGCGCCGAAAAATGACCGCTTTCGATGAATTCGGTCAGGACCGGTTGCATGACGATGGCGGTCTGGTCATCCAGCGAGCGGCGGATACGGATGATCGGATCGGCCAGCGCCGGCGGCACCACCATGTAACCGAGACGAATGGCCGGGAACATGACTTTTGAAAACGTGCCGACATAGATCACCCGGCCGGTGCTGTCCAAACCCTGTAATGCAGATAACGGTCGTCCGGCATAGCGATATTCGCTGTCGTAATCGTCTTCGAGAATCCACGCATTGCTTGCCGTCGCCCACTCCAACAGTTCAAGCCGCCGGGCGAGGCTCATTACCGGGCCGAGCGGGTACTGGTGCGACGGTGTGACGACGGCCATGCGGGCATCGGGCGCACGCCGCACTCCCTCAGCCACAACCAATCCCTGATCATCGACCGGCAGCGGGATCAGTTCGGCCTCGGTTGCGGTCAGCACACCACGAATGCCGGCATAGCCAGGATCCTCGATCCAGACCTTCTCACCCGGATTTACCAGGGCGCGTGCAGCCAGATCAATGGCCTGCTGGGCCCCTGCAGTGACGATGACCTGTTCGGCCACGCAGTTCAGACCGCGGACCGCACGCAGATAATCGGCAATCGCGACCCGCAACGGCATATGGCCGCCGGGGTCTCCGTAAGATACAAGGGCGCGTGGCGGACTGCGCCAGAACTTGGCGATCATCCGGCTCCACTGTGTCCAGGGGAAGCGGTCGATTTCCGGCAGTCCGGGACGAAAGGAATCCGATTTGACGGGCCGGTGCACACGTGGCCTTGATGCCAGTAACGCCCGCCCCTTTTCCGACAGCTCCGCTTCCGGAATCAAGCTCGACGCACCATGCCGGGCTGCGGCGGAGCGAGCCGCCAGCACGTCTTCGGGCAGGACCCGCGATACCCGCGTGCCGGAACCGACCTCTCCTTCCGTATATCCTTCTGCGAAAAGCTGGTCGTATGCCGCCAGCACCGTGTTTCTGGAAACTGCAAGTTCGTCGGCGAGCGCCCGTGTCGACGGCAGCCTGCGCCCGGGGGCAAGGCGGCCGCCCAGAATGGCATCCCTGATCTGGTCATAGACCTGGCGATGCATGGGGGTGCTGCTGTGACGATCGACGGCGACCATCAGCAATGGCGCGTGGTCGGAAACCTGGGGCATAAGTCTCTCCAATTGGCACCATTATTTTGCGCATTAAGGTACTTTTGAAAAGACCATTATGTGGTATCGATGATGCCGGTTCACTGAAGGAGCAAACCGATGAACATCACTGTCCGCCCCCTTACCCGACAGGACAAAGACCGCTGGCGTGTTCTCTGGCATGGCTATCTGACGTTTTACGGTCATCCGGTGACCGATACGCAGACGGAAGAACTGTGGGACAGATTAATGGCCGCCCAGGCTCCGCATTGTCTGGTCGCCTGCACCGGCGACGGTACCGTGATCGGCATCGTGCAGTATCTGTTTCAGATCACAACATGGACAAGGCGCGACAAGTGTTATCTGCAGGACCTGTTCGTCGATCCTGACGCCCGCATTGGTGGCGCCGGCCGAGCGCTGATTGAAGCCGTCTATGAAAAAGCCACCGAAGCCGATGCGTCGGAGGTGTACTGGATGACCCAGGAGTTCAACAGCATCGCCCGCGTGCTGTATGACCGTGTCGGTGAGAAGACCCCGTTCATCAAGTACCGGAAGGAACTTTAACCCCTCTTCCACCCACATGCTGACCCACGCGGGCCCCGCCCTCTCAAATGAGGAGAAGGGTGTGCGGTAAGAAACCATGCCCTCTCCCTTGGGAGAGGGTGGCGAGCAAAGCGAGCCGGGTGAGGGGTAACAATCTAGATGTTCTTCAAAAGCTCTTCCGCCGCCTGACGGGGGGACAGGCTACCGCTGAATGCACCGTCGACGGCGCGCGTCAGTGAATCTCCCTCACCGATGCGCTGGCGCAACAGGTCTTCAGCGGTTTTCAGGATGCGTGTCTCGAGTATGCGGCGCTTGCGGATTTCACCCTCACCGCTTTCGATGAGGTGCGTGCGGTGTGTGTCCAGCGCATCGACAAGGTCATCGATCCCGAGACTTGTTTCCGCACTGGTCCGCAAGACCTGAACTTCCCAGCCGTAGCGGTTGCGGGCGGTTGAACCCAGATGCAGCATCGCCTTGAGATCGGCAACGGTGCGGCTGGATTCCTCCTTGTCGCATTTCGACACCACATGAATGTCGGCGATTTCCAGCACCCCGGCCTTGATTGCCTGTATGCCGTCACCAAGCCCCGGCGCGGAAACCACAAGCACGGTCTGTGCCGCCTCGGCGATATCGACCTCGTCCTGACCGACCCCGACGGTCTCAATGAGCACCACGTCAAAGCCGGCGGCGTCGAGCACATCCACGGTATCGAGAGCGGCGCGGGCCAATCCCCCAAGCGCCCCGCGCGTCGCCAGCGAACGAATGAAAACGCCGTTGTCGGTCGACAGATCGCTCATCCGCACACGGTCACCCAGTATGGCGCCGCCGGAATACGGACTCGACGGGTCGACGGCGACGATGCCGACCGTTTTACCCCTTGCCCGGATCGCCTTGGCCATGGCGTGCACCAGTGTCGATTTCCCGGACCCGGGAACGCCGGTCAGCCCGATGACGTGTGCCTTTCCCGTGTGCCGGTGAATGTCCGCCATCAGGCCGGCGACATCGGCCGGGCGACCTTCGACCCTGGACATCAACCGGGCAATGGCCCGTGTTTCACCGGCAAGAACGCGGCTCAGAGTGTCGTCGTTACCGTCCATTAGACGGTACCCAGCCAACTTTTCATGGCTTGATTCACGGCCTTGGGTTGCTCGAGCGTCGGCAAGTGGCCGCTTTCAGGAATTTTGACGAGCGTGGCACCGGGGATCATGCTTGCCATCCCGTCATGCAGCGGTGGCGGGGTCAGGGCGTCTTCTGCGCCGCAGAGCACAAGTGTCGGGCAACTTACCCGTTTCAGGCTTTCCGTGCTGTCCGCCCGCCCAATGATGGCGTTTTGCTGACGTATGTAAGCCTCCGGCCCGACGTTCAGCGCTGACGTGCGAATTTTATCCATCAACGCCGTGTCGCTCAGCCGTGACGGATGAACGAATTTCTGGAAATGCTCCTCGATCACTTCGGCAAACCCGCCCCCTTTGACCCGTTCGATCAAATCCCGGCGGATTTTCATGCGATCATCGGTATCGGCATGGGGCGATGTATCGAACAAGCCCAGTCTGGTGACCCGGTCCGGTACCTGACGCATGATTTCCATCGCTGTATATCCGCCCATGGAAAGGCCGCAGACTGCAAAGGTCGCAGGCATGCCGGCAATCGCACGGGATGCCATACCCGCAATGCTGTCATCAAGGGTCATGTCGGCGACCACCACGTCACAGTGATCTGAAAGTCCGGCAACCTGTTCGGCCCATAACGCGTTATCGCAGAGCAAACCCGGTAAAAGCAGTAAAGATGTTTTCATAAGGAGACGTTAGATTAACCTTTCGCTTTGGAAAAGGGCGGAAGTTATTGACTTAAACCGCTGAAACCATACACTCCGCACCATCCGTCAATGATATTAGCGAGATGCCCGAAGAACTTTGGCTTGATTGCGGATTGCAGCAGCATCTCAGGAAAAACGCTTCCATATGAAATTTACCGATCTCGGTCTTAGCGACGAACTCCTCCGTGCCGTTCACGAAGCCGGTTATGAGGAACCTACACCCATTCAGGAAAAAGCCATTCCGGTTGTTCTTATGGGACGTGACGTTTTGGGCTGTGCCCAGACAGGCACCGGAAAGACCGCTTCATTCACCCTGCCGATGATCGAAATCCTGGCGCAAGGCCGTGCCAAAGCACGCATGCCGCGCTCGCTGATCCTTGAGCCGACACGGGAACTGGCGGCGCAGGTCGCCGATAACTTCGAAATCTACGGCAAATATCACAAGCTCTCGAAGGCGCTCCTGATCGGCGGGTCCTCGATGGAAGAACAGCTCAAGGTGTTGAACCGGGGCGTCGATGTTCTGATTGCCACGCCGGGCCGTCTTCTCGACGTTTTTGAACGCGGTCATCTGCTGATGACAGACGTCAAGGTTCTGGTCATCGATGAAGCGGACAGGATGCTCGACATGGGCTTCATCCCCGACGTTGAAAAGATCGTCAGCCTGCTGTCGCCGATGCGTACCACCCTTCTGTTCTCGGCCACCATGCCGAAGGAAATTCGCCGTCTGGCCGACAAGTTCCTGTCCAATCCCAAGGAAATCTCGGTTTCCGCACCTGCGTCGACCGCCGACACGATCACCCAGGGACTGATCAAGCTGAAGTCCGCCGGCCGGGCGCCGGGCGCGGCACAGAAGGTCAAACGCGATGCCCTGCGCAAACTGATCGGCCAGCAGAAAGATCTGACGAATGCGCTCGTATTCTGTAACCGCAAGCGCGATGTCGATGTGGTTTACCGTTCGCTTGATAAACACGGTGTCAACGCAGCCCGTCTGCATGGCGATATGGTGCAGTCGGTGCGGATGGACACCCTCGACAAGTTCAAGAAAAACGAAGTCACGATCCTGGTCTGCTCGGATGTCGCCGCACGCGGGCTTGATATCTCGACGGTTAGCCACGTCTTTAACTTTGACCTGCCGACCCACGCCGAAGATTATGTGCACCGTATCGGACGTACGGGACGTGCCGGGCGCAAGGGCGCATCCTTCTCGCTGATGATGCCGGATGAAAAAAAATACCTCGACGGCATTGAAAAACTGATTGGCAAGCCGATCCCGGTCCTCGATCTGGACAGCGGTAACGCCGTCAGATCCGAAAATACGGACAAGGCTGAGCACTCTGCAGACACGTCGGATAAAACCGACAAGACGGACAACGCAGCCAAATCGGACACACCAGAAAAAACGGCAGAAAAGCCGAAGCGTGGCCGCGGGCGTAACGCGAAAGCGAAATCCGATGCGAAATCTGACGAGACCGCAGAAAATACCGATACCCAACCAGAAAAGAAAAAGTCGTCCCGGTCCGCACCCAAGAAAGACAACAAACCGTCGGAAAAACAGCCTGCCAAACAATCCGGCAAGCCTGACAGCAAGACGGACGACGAGTCATCCTGGGGTGAGCACATGCCTGCCTTTCTCACCAAAGAGGTTCAGTTCTCTAAAAGCTGATCAGGACCTGTTGCATCACGGAGATCCCGCCGCATGAAAGTCGATATCCTCGGGAACGCCCGCAAAGCCGCGGAAATCGCCGCAAAGCTCCGTGTCGATCTATATTCCGATACGAATTCCAAGCCCACTACCGGCATGCGCCAAGCCATGGCCGAGGCCGAGTGCGGCAACGAACAGGCGCTCGAGGATCCGACCACCAACCGCTTGCAGGAACGTGTTGCCGAACTGGTTGGCAAGGAAGCGGCTGTCTATCTGCCGTCGGGCACCATGTGCAATGAAATCGCCTACCGCGTCTGGGCCCGACAGGGTGACGCCATCATTATGGATAAGACCGGTCATGCCCTGCTGTTCGAAACCGGCGGACCGGCGGCCCTTTCCGGCCTGATGATCACCACCATCGACAGCCCGCAAGGCATCTTCAATGGTGACGATGTCCGTAAGGCCGTTGCCAATCCGGGCCGACACTCTCCGCGCCCGAAAATCGTCAACATTGAAAACACATCGAACCTCGGCGGCGGGCGCATCTGGCCCATCAACACCATCAAGGAAGTCGCGGATACCGCGCACGATCTTGATATCATTGCGCACATGGACGGCGCCCGGCTAATGAACGCCGTGGTTGAAAGCAACGCCTCGGCTGCTGATTTTACCGCCCCGGTCGACAGTGTGTGGATCGATTTCTCCAAAGGTCTCGGCTGCCCCATCGGCGGTGTTCTCGCGGGGCCGGCAGATTTCATCGATGAAGCGTTTCGTATCAAGCACCAGTTCGGCGGCGCTCTGCGCCAGTCGGGCATGGTTACGGCGGCCTGCAATTATGCGCTGGATCACCACGTGGACCGTCTCCGCGACGACCATGTTAACGCCCGTAAACTGCATGCCGGGTTGCAGGAAATTCAGGGGGTGACGCTGCAGAACGACATCTGTGAAACCAATCTTGTTTTCTTTGATGTCGGCGGCACCGGGATCAACGCCCGGGATGTGGCGGCGCAGCTGCTGGACCGCGGCATCCGGATCGGTGCACAGACCGATACCCGCATGCGTGCGGTGACGCATCTTGATGTCAGTTCAGAAGATATCGATTTCACCTTGACGGCGCTCAGGGATATCCTCGCGAACTAAGTCCCGTTTTTTACCAGCCTTGCACTGGGACTCATTTTGATTCCGTAAGCTGATCCATGTGATTCCTTATAGATCCCGGATCGGGCTGCCGCCCGTCCGGGAAATAATTGAAAATATATCCACTGTTTCCCGGCCTTGAGCCGGGATCTATTTTAATGCTGGTAAATAAAAGTTATTGGGTCGCAATAAAACAATACTGATCCGTCCATAAGCCCCTTATGGACACACAGGCATACGTCTACATTCTGGCCAGCAAACCTTTCGGTACGCTCTATACCGGAACAGCACGTGATTTGGTTGCGCGCGTGGCGCAACACAAAACCGGTAAAGGCTCCGTCTTTACATCAAAGTATGATATCACAAGATTGGTATGGTTTGAGGCTTATGAAGACTTGAGCGAGGCCCTCGTATTCGAACGTCGACTAAAACGGTGGCGGCGTGAATGGAAAATCTCGCTTATTGAACGCAACAATCCTTACTGGATTGACCTATCTCTCAACTTGAAACCATGAATAAGGATGGGTCCCGGATCGGGCTGCCGCCCGTCCGGGAAATAATTGATAATATATCCACTGTTTCCCGGCCTTGAGCCGGGATCTATTTCTCAATTCGTGTCTGTTTCACAATCACACAGCGCAAGTTGCGTCACCATACCTCCGGCTTTTTGCCTTCGGCTTCAAGGCGTTTGAACTTGTCCTGCAGATAGCGCTGAAAGTTCTGACCCTTGTAAGCGCCCTGCTGAACGAATTCGAACATCGACAGAAAGTGGAACGGTTTGAAGTAACCGGGCATCCTCGCCACTTCGGTTTCACCTTTTGCGATTTCATCGGGGGTGGGCAGGAAGACGACCGTCGGCGTGAAGTTGACGCGCCAGCGCCGTGCCAGTTCGCGTTCTTCCATCGCCTTGCCGTCGATGTCCGTGACTTCGCGTGAGCCCCACAGATTCAGCTGCACGACCGTAAAATTATCGCGGATGTATGTATTGATTTCATCTCGGGCCAGATTGACCTCGTGCATTTCCTTGCAATAAGGGCAGCCTCGTTGCTCAAAGAATACCGCCAGGCGTTTGCCGCTCTGCGCCGCGTCCTCAATATCCTCCGCAAGTATCAGAAAACTGTCAGAGAACCAGGGCTGCACATGAAGCCCACTCTCGTTGAGCGTAGCTGCTTCTGCACGCGGTGCCATGAAAAACATCGCGGCCAGTACAAGGCTGGTCAATATTCGGCGTGCGGTCCGTATCATTGTGTCCTCCCGCCCCTTCAGGGCTTTTTGACTAACCGGATCAGGTCAGCGCACTCATCGTGATGTCGACGACGACATACAGCTTGTCGGTATCTGTCTGCGCCTTCCCCATGACAAGGATACCATTCAGGCTCGAAACAAGGAACCGTGCCAGCGCTTTCGGGTCATGGGATGGCGAAATCGTGCCTTCTCGCTGTCCGCGGATGACGAGGGTGCGAAACGCCTCTTCCATCATCTCAAGCCCGCGCTGCACCCTCGCCCCGGCATCGCCATCACGCACGGAGACCTCGACCGCGCAGTTATTCAGATAACAGCCTCGCCGGCTGTTCGGTTCGGCCATGCGCTGTACGGCGCGATCGAACAGGGCGCGGATCACCTTGCGCGCCGGGGCGTCAATGTGGGCGGCGCCGGAAATCTGACGGGTAACGGTGCGGATATAATGATCGATGGTCGACAGAAACAGATCGTGCTTGGAGCCGAAGGTTTCATACATGCTGGATTTGGAAATGCCCATGGCATCCGTCAGATCCCCCAGTGACGTCGCCTTGTAGCCGTTGCTCCAGAAGACGTTCATGGCACTGGCCAGCGCGTCATCGACATCGAAAGCTTTCGGTCGGGCCATGTTATCTACCTCGCATGCCTATTCTGTACCGTTCTGTCCAGAATAAACCATGATTATTTATTGCAGGTAAACGCTGATATCCTGTTTGATCAGATCAGGCCGGACAACGGCGAGGATGGGTCGGCGTACATTTTGCGCGGCATACGGCCTGACAGGTAGGCGAGCCGACCGGCGATGACTGCATGTTTCATCGCTTTCGCCATGCCGATAGGATCGTTTGCACCGGCGATGGCGGTATTCATCAAAACCCCGTCACAGCCGAGTTCCATGGCAATCGTTGCATCGGAAGCCGTACCAACCCCGGCATCGACGATCACGGGAACCTCGGTCTGCTCTATGATCAGTCGTATATTGACCGGGTTCTGGATACCGAGACCGGAGCCGATCGGCGCCCCCAGCGGCATGATCGCCACGGCGCCTGCTTCCTCAACCCGTTTACAAAGGATCGGGTCGTCTGAGCAGTAGGCCATGACGCGGAAGCCCTCTTCCGTCAGTTTGGCCGTGGCTTCGATGGTTTCCGGCATCATCGGATAAAGCGTCCTGGCTTCGCCAAGAATTTCCAGCTTCACGAGATCCCAGCCCCCGGCTTCACGGGCCAGGCGGAGTGTGCGAACCGCATCATCGGCGGTGAAGCAACCGGCGGTATTCGGCAGATAGGTGTATTTCTTGGGGTCGATGTAGTCGACCAGCATCGGCTGATCCGGATCGGTCAGGTTCACACGGCGCACGGCGACGGTAATCATGTCGATATCTGCGGCTTCACAAGCCAGACGATTGATTTCGTAATCGGCATATTTGCCGGTACCGATGATCAGCCGGGATTTGAAGGTCCGGCCATCGATGACAAGCGGGTCATCATCTACGGATGCACCGTCCGGCGCGCCGCCGCCGATAAAATGCACGATTTCCAGTTTGTCTCCGTCCGCGACATGGGTTTCGCCATAGGTCGACTTGGGAACGATCTCCAGATTACGCTCTACCGCGACTTTCGCCGGGTCGAGACCAATTTCACGCAGCAGTCCGTCGACGCTCAGTTCGGCGCCGAATTCGCGGTTTTCACCATTGATCGTAATGTTCATTCGTCTTTCCTATCGTGCTCCCATAAGTATGGGTCGGCGGCAGCTTTTTTTCAACGCGGCGGGGCCGAGAATTCATCCTGTTTCCCATGCAGTGCGGCATGATATAAAAATACCGAATCTCCGGGCCTTTCAAGGGCTGTAAGGACAAGATAACGAATGCCGAGCACGATTTTCATACTGAACGGACCCAATCTGAACATGCTGGGTACCCGTGAGCCGGAAATTTACGGTTCCGAAACCCTGGCCGACATCGAGGCCAGGTGCCGTGCGCGTGCGAAAACGCTCGGCGTCGGTATCGAATTTCGGCAATCCAACATCGAAGGCGAGCTTGTCGGCTGGATCCAGGAAGCCCGCACGCAGGCTGCCGGCATTATCATCAATGCCGCCGCCTATACGCACACGTCGGTGGCGCTTCTTGATGCCCTGAACACGTGCGACATGCCGATCATCGAGGTTCATCTATCAAATATTCACCAGCGTGAGTCGTTCCGCCACAAGTCGTACATCGCCCGCGCGGCGGACGGCATGATTTGCGGTTTAGGCTCATTCGGGTACGAATTGGCAATTGAGGCCGTTGCGAAACGGTTAGACGGGGGTAAGTAAATAATGTCCAAAGAAGCTAAATCCGGCGTGAAGGTCGATGAGGAACTGATCCGAACCCTTGCCGGTTTGCTTGAAGAAACCGGTCTCGGCGAAATCGAGATCGAGGAAGGCGACAGCAAGATCAGGGTCTCGCGCGGCGGCAGCGCTGTTTCCTATGCCGCGCCAGCACCGATGGCACCGGCATCGCCCGCAGCAAGTGCAGCGGCCCCGGCCGGTGATGATTTCACCAATCACCCGGGCGCAGTTAACTCGCCGATGGTCGGTGTCTGTTATCTGTCGCCTGATCCCAAAAGCGATGCATTCTGCAATGAAGGCGATACCGTCAAGGAAGGCGACACGCTTCTGCTGATCGAAGCGATGAAAGTCTTCAACCCGATTTCGGCACCCAGATCCGGCACCTTGAAACGTATTCTGGTCCGCGACGGCACACCGGTCGAATTCGGCGAACCGCTGGTCATCATCGAGTGACCGGGTCCGCGATGATTGAAAAGGTCCTTATCGCCAACCGTGGCGAAATCGCGCTGCGGATCATGCGGGCGTGCCGCGAAATGGGTATTCAGTCCGTCGCCGTGCATTCCACCGCCGACGCCAATGCCATGCATGTCCGCCTGGCGGACGAGAGTGTCTGTATCGGTCCGCCGTCGGCCAAGGACAGCTATCTCAGTACCTCCGCCATTTTATCCGCCGCCTCTATTACCGGCGCCGATGCCATACATCCGGGCTATGGTTTCCTGTCCGAAAATGCCGACTTCGCTGAAATGGTTGTCGAGCACGGTATCAAGTTCATCGGGCCGACGGCGGAACATATCCGCCTGATGGGGGACAAGATCACAGCCAAGCAGGCTGCCCGCGATGCCGGCATCCCCTGCGTGCCCGGATCGGACGGCGAAGTCACCGACTTCGAGCATGCCAAGACGTGGGCCAATGAAATCGGCTATCCGGTTTTGATCAAGGCTGCTGCCGGGGGCGGCGGACGCGGGATGAAAGTCGCGCTGAACGAAGACGAACTGCATGATGCATTCGACGTCGCCCGCAATGAAGCCGAAGCCTCGTTCGGTAACGGTGCCGTTTACATGGAGCGCTATCTGGATCGCCCGCGCCATATCGAGGTTCAGGTGCTGGCCGATCAGGAGGGCAATGTCGTGCATCTGGGAGAGCGCGACTGCTCGCTGCAGCGCCGCCACCAGAAGGTTCTCGAGGAATCACCCTCGCCCGCACTTAATGCATCTGAACGGGCCGAGATCGGCAAAACCGTCGCCGATGCGGTGCGTAAACTCGGTTACTGTTCCGCCGGAACCATCGAATTCCTGTACGAGAACGGCGAGTTTTTCTTTATCGAAATGAATACCCGCCTGCAGGTAGAACACCCGGTGACCGAAGCCGTGACCGGCCTAGATCTGGTGCGCGAGATGATTCGCATCGCCGCTGGTGAACCGCTGGATTACAAACAGGAAGATATCCGCTTCCACGGACATTCGATCGAATGCCGCATCAATGCCGAAGACCCGTTTACCTTTGCCCCTTCACCCGGTCTTGTGAACGAATACCATGCGCCGGGCGGGCTGGGCGTCAGGGTCGACAGCGGGTTGTATTCCGGCTACCGCGTGCCGCCCCACTATGACAGCATGATCGCCAAGCTGATCGTGCATGGCCGCAATCGGGGCGAATGCCTGATGCGGCTGCGCCGGTCGCTGACGGAATTCGTGATCGACGGAATCAAGACGACGATCCCGCTGCATCAGGAACTGATTTTGAATGACGATTTCATCAATGGAGCTTACGATATTCATTGGCTTGAAGAATATCTGAGGAAAATAGAAGCCGACGGAGGACGATGAGCAACCGGAGTTCAGACGACTTCGAACTAACCCCCGAACTGCTGCTTCGGGCCTATACCGTCGGCGTCTTTCCGATGGCCGAAAGCCGCGACGCGACAAGCATCTCATGGATCGATCCCCGAAACCGCGGCATCCTGCCTCTCGACACCCTGCATATTTCAAAAAGCCTGCGCAAAACCATCCGCAAGGGGGCGTTTGAGGTCCGTTGCAACAGTGACTTCGCCGCCGTGATTGCCGAGTGCGGCAAGCGCACCCCTGAGCGCGGCGAAACCTGGATCAACCCGCAGATCGAACAGGCGGTTATAGAACTGCACCGGATGGGCTATGCGCACAGCGTCGAAACCTGGGTCGACGGCCGGCTGGCAGGCGGTCTGTACGGCGTAGCCCTGGGCGGCGTATTTTTTGGAGAAAGCATGTTTTCGCGGGTGACGGATTCGTCCAAGGTGGCATTGATCCATCTGTGCGCGCGGTTGCGGATCGGCCGTTTCAAGCTGCTCGATACCCAGTTCGTCACCGATCATCTGAAAACCTTCGGGGCCGTTGAAATTCCGGCCCGGGAATTTCTGAAAAAACTCGAGGCCGCCCTTGCCGTCCATTGCCTGTTTCCGGCCTATATCGATAACGATACCCTGCACGCCGAATTCGAGCGGATGTTCAGCAGCGCGAATCAGACTCGAAACGCCTCACCCTGACCTTGAATCAGGGTCCATGAAACCATTCCCGGTGCAGGCGCAGCTTAATATGTTTACTGAAACAAGTTCTGCATGACGCCTACTTGCATAAATCCATAATCACCCTTCCCGTTCGACCATCTCCAAAGCCTGCCTCGCTGTTCTCAACGGATGCTTTCGTTTCAGCGGCGAATTGAGGAAGCGGTTGAGCGCAGCCGACATTGTCCCCTGCCATGCGGCACCGGGCTGTGCTTCGATCTCCTCGGTGACGGCGTGAGAGAGCTTCAGAATGTGCGCGGCGACGATATACTCGAACTGCCCGTGATCGACAGCCCCGTCACGGGCGCTCCTGGCAAAGTCCAGCGGGCCGGCAACACGCCAGGCGTTCACGTCCTGTGCAGCGTCGACATAACGGGCGTTTCTGCCGAGAAAGCAGCCGATCTGCAACAAGCCCGCCGGCCATAATGCCGGAAAATCGCTACAGGCAAGGCGCACGGCATTGGCGAAGGTCAGCGCGTGGGTGAAGTCGAGCCAGCCGACGTTTTCCTGAACCGGGCCGTCCGTTGCCAGTGAATAGCTCAGGTCCATATGCAGCATCTGCCACGATGCGGCCTCGACCAGCGCGTTGTAGGTGGTGAGCGGATCGGCCCCATGGGTGCGGATTTCGTCGAGAACACGGGCCACGCCGCTTTCTCTCACGGTGTGCGGGTCCGGCATGCCCTGCCCCGGCGTCCAGTCCTGCAACGCCGGTGCATACGCCTTGAATTCCGGGATCAGGTCTTCGCGCGTGGCATACACCAGTGAGCGGACCAGCTGCAAAAGGACTGGCTCAAGCACATCCCCGCCGCAGGCCTGAACGAATTGCCGTGCCTTGACCACATAGATCAGGGCATGGCCGAAGTCCTGATAATGCGCGAGCGCGGCGCGGGCGAGACTTTCATACAGATCATCAAACCCGAGACCGTCCCGCACTGCGCCCCGAACATGGGCAATCGCCGTTTCCTCGTCTTCGTTTTCGATCGCGGTTTCAAATTCTCCGGCATCAAAGGTGCAGACAGCCGTCGTAAACGGGAAAGATTTCTGTCGTCTCGTATCCCAAGCCAGATAGGCGACGATTTCCGTGATGCATGTCAATTGCCGTGCAGTATCGTCGGAAGCTGCATGATAAAGATGTAGCCAGTCGGCGGCGACGGCCAGGGCATGGCTCATGCCGTACTCGAATTTGTCATGGGTGATCGAAACCGTGGTGCGGACGGCATCAAGCGGGTCGCCCCCGGCCTTGATGATACGGGCGATTTCGCGCGCCATGCGGCTGTAATCGTGATCGTCAAAACTGTCGAGCAAGTCTTCGATGGCGGCATGCACGATCTCGCTGCGCGGCGGATCAGCGAGATCGATCTCGACACGGCCATCTTCGATCCTGACAGGATAACGGCGCAACCGGTCGCCGCCGACAAGTGTCGCCCCCGACCCTAGATCGAATTTCCAGTTATGCCAGTTGCAGGTCAGGATGCAGCCGTCGCTGAGTGTGCCTTCGGCCAGCGGGTATCCTTCGTGCGGGCAGCGGTTGTTGCATGCGTAGATGTCGTCACCGCTTTTGATGATGACAATCTGCCGGCCTGCGGGTTTCACGATTTGGGGTTTGTCGCCCAACGATGTCGCGTCAAGAACATCGACCCAGTTCGGGGCTTGCTGATCTCTGGAAATGCCGTCCATCAAGTTCATCCATCGGTTCGCGAAGGATGTAATCTTGACTAATTTTGTCGGATATTTCGCCCATTATTTGCCTGTGGTTTTTTATCCCCACGATTTGGCCGGTTAATTTCCTTCCGGGAGGCGTTCCTTGCAACCGATGACCCAGACGTCATAGACCGGATGTTCGAGAGCATTCAGAGCCGGGCTGGATGCAAACATCCAACCGGCAAAGATAAGCACCGGCTTTTCGTCCGGCCGCTGTTCGGCGATTTCCAGAAATGCCGTGCTTTCAGGTGTTTCCTCGGGTGGGCGTTTGTCGCAATGGTCGACACGGATCAGTAGTGTGCCGAAGCGCACTGTCGAACCAACTCGGACATCGATGGTGTTGACCCGCGCGGTTACCTTATCAAGGGTCTGCAGCACGGCGACAGCATGCGGCTCTGCCTTCACCGGCAGAACGCTGGCGAAAAACGCAACGAGTCCGGCTGCAAGCCAGACCCGGGCTCTGCATGAAAAGTCCGGGTATCGCATGGCGGCGAAAATCAGCCCCCGCCTCCGGTTGCCAGGAAGATGATCTCACCGACCTGGTCTTCCAGGGACTTGAAGTCCTTGGTGCGGGAAATCTTGCCGTTTGCAGCAAGAACATCCTTGGACCCGCCGGGCTGGATGCTGACGAATTTACCGCCGACGATACCGGCGCTGCCGATCGACGCCACGCTGTCCGTTGGGATTTTCACATCCGAACGGATCGACATCTTGACCACGGCGTCAAAGGTTCTGCCGTCGAGTTCAAGATCATCGACGGTGCCGACCTTGATCCCGTTGATGCGGACATCGCTGCCGCTGGTCAGACCGCCGACCTTGAGGAACGCCGCCGAAACGCTGTAGCCCTTGACCGTGCTGACCTGCGCCGTATTCAGGGCGAAGACGAGGAACGTCACGGCCGCCAGCAGCACCACTGCCCCCAGGATTGTCTCAACCGCATTTTTCTTCATGTTCACTCTCCCGGAAGATGCCGGTTACTGGGTGTTCGATTGCGATTCGGAATTGTTCTTTTCCTGGGCACGATTGGCTTTGCCTTCGGAAATGATCAGGTCCAGCAGCTCGGACACCACGACCGCGTCCTGCGTAAAGGTAATGGTATGGCCGTTTTTCATCGGCGCTTCCTCCGCCCCCGGTTCCAGCACGACGAACTTGGACCCGAACAGACCATCTGTGTGGATTGCGGCGGAGCTGTCCCGGGGAACGTTGACGCCATCTCTGATCCAGAACGTGATGACGGCGCGGAAATTCTCATTCAGCCACATCTTCTCGACGGTCCCGACGCGAACCCCGGACAGATATACCGGGTCGCCCTCGACCAGACCGTCAATACGATTGAAGCTTGCTGAAACACGGGTGCCGCTGCCTTCATTGGCTACGTCGCTTTGCCCGCTGTAAAGGTAGATTATCACACCCAGGAAAACCGCGAAGACGACCGCCCCGACCGTGATTTCCTTCGTTTCGACGTTCATTCGGGGGACCAAGCCTCGTAATCGCCAGTGGCATGCGCACGCTGGCCGCCTCGGAAATCATGTCCCTTGGGCCGATAGGCGTTGATCGTGCCGGTCATGTTCTGCTGATGCGGTTTCTGCCACGGACGCGACTTGGCCGCTTCGTCGGTCAACGGTTCCGGTGTCATATGATGTAGCCATGCATGCCATTCAGGCGGCACCTTGGAAGCTTCGACATCGCCCTTAAACAGAACCCAGCGGCGCTGCCGATTGTGCAGCTTGGCGCCGTTCTTGGCTTCGAAATAGCGGTTGCCGAATTCATCGGCACCGACCTGCCGGCCGTTAAGCCACGTGTAAAATAGAGTGCCGATGCTCATCAATGTGCGTATCCGTTCTTTTCAGTCACTGGTCCGGTGCTGATATACAGCGTGCTGGCGGCACCGAACAGGTGCGCGTGCGTAATATCGCATTTCACCTTTGCAGCGGCAAGAAAACTCCGAACGCCGTGTTCCAGCTTGGTACAGTGACGGAAACTATCTGCACAAAGTGCGCCGGTCATACGAATCGCTCCTGAATCCTCGTGCGCCAGGACAACTTGTTTCAAAACTATCGAATTGCCGATTAACAATATTTCACAAGGGAGTCTGCCGGATTCCCACCGACCCGTGGCAAAGTGGTTAAAATTTATGACAATTTTCTTCGTCTGCCCGGCGTCAAAAATTCCCCTGTCGCCGTAAAAATCGATATCCCCGGAATTCTGCGGGTCGCGACGTGGTATGAAGATTGTCAACCCTAAATATTGCGATTTTTTGACACCCAAGGGGCGAAATCTTGTTGAACCTGAATCATAGCTATGTCTAGATATCGACCGTTGCACCTGGGCAGACACGATATCTAGTGTTCATCACTTTATCGCTTCGAGCAGCGGAATAACCGCCGCCGTAGGGCAACCGGGGGGCCGTTAAAGGTCCAGTAGAAACATGAGTTGTAAACCCTAGACATCTATTCGGGGGAAAGATGCGTATTTCGCGACACTACACGACCGACGGCCAATCACCATATGATGCGCTTGAATTTCGCACCACAACGAGTGAGATCCGCAACCCGGACGGGTCTATCGTCTTCAGGCTCGACGAGCTTGAAGTCCCGAAAAGATTCTCTCAGGTGGCGAGTGACGTCCTGGCGCAGAAGTATTTCCGCAAAGCCGGTGTCCCTGCCATCCTGAAGGCGGTTGAGGAAAACGCCGTGCCGTCATGGCTGTGGCGCAAGGTGCCTGACGACAAGGCCCTGGCCAAACTGCCGGAGGAAGAACGCTTCGTCGGTGAGAGCAGTGCCAAGCAGGTATTCGACCGGCTAGCCGGCACCTGGACATACTGGGGCTGGAAAGGCGGCTACTTCGACAGCGAAGAAGACGCCCGCGCCTATTTCGATGAAATGCGTTTCATGCTCGCCAATCAGTCCGGCGCACCGAACTCGCCGCAGTGGTTCAACACCGGTCTGCACTGGGCTTACGGCATCGATGGCCCGGCACAGGGTCATTCCTATGTCGACTTTGAAACCGGCAAACTGGTCCAGTCCCAGTCCGCTTACGAACATCCGCAGCCGCACGCCTGCTTCATCCAGTCCGTCAGCGACGATCTGGTTAATGAAGGCGGCATCATGGATCTCTGGGTGCGTGAAGCCCGGCTGTTCAAGTACGGTTCCGGTACCGGCTCCAACTTCTCGGCGATCCGCGGTGACGGCGAGCCCCTCAGCGGCGGCGGCAAATCGTCCGGGCTGATGAGCTTCCTGAAAATCGGTGACCGTGCCGCCGGCGCCATCAAGTCGGGCGGCACCACCCGCCGCGCTGCGAAGATGGTCGTCGTCGACATCGACCACCCGGACATCGAAAAATTCGTTAACTGGAAGGTCATCGAAGAGCAGAAAGTGGCAGCCCTGGTGGCTGGTTCCAAGCTTGCCAACACCCACCTGAATGCGGTGATGAAGGCCTGCTGCGACAGCGAACTCGATGACGAAAAGAAATACGATCCCAAGGAAAATGCCGCGCTGAAGGCCGCAATCCGTGCCGCCCGCAAGGTGATGATCCCGGAAAACTACGTGCAGCGGATCATCCAGTTCGCGCGTCAGGGCTACACCTCGCTGGAATTCAAGGAATACAACACGGACTGGGATTCCGACGCCTATGTCACGGTCTCCGGTCAGAATTCCAACAACTCGGTTCGTGTCACCAACGACTTCCTGCAGACCGTTCTCGACAATGGTGAATGGGACCTGATCCGCCGAAAGGACGGCAAGGTCGACAAGCGCGTCAGCGCCGCCAAGCTTTGGGATGATGTCGGTTATTCTGCCTGGGCCTGTGCCGATCCGGGTATCCAGTTCGATACCACCATCAACGAATGGCATACCTGCCCGGAATCCGGGCGCATTAATGCCTCGAACCCGTGCTCGGAATACATGTTCCTGGATGATACGGCGTGCAATCTGGCGTCGCTCAACCTGATGAATTTCCGCGGCGAAGACGGCATTTTCGATGTAGCCGGTTTCACCCACGCTGTGACGCTGTGGACCATCACGCTGGAAATCTCGGTGCTGATGGCGCAGTTCCCGTCGAAGAAGATCGCCGAGCTGAGCTACCGTTACCGCACACTTGGTCTCGGGTACGCCAACATCGGCGGCTTCCTGATGGCGTCGGGTATTCCCTATGACAGCGACGAAGGCCGCGCGATTTGTGCTGCCATTACATCGCTGATGTGCGGTCAGTCCTATGCGACATCCGCCACCATGGCCGAACAGCTCGGCGCCTTCCCGGGCTACGAGCCGAACGCCGAGCATATGCTGCGGGTCATCCGCAACCATCGCCGTGCCGCACATGGCGAAAACGAGGGCTATGAAGGCCTGTCGATCAATCCGGTGCCGTTCAAAGCAAGTGATTGCCCTGACGATGCCCTCTCCGCGGCGGCGGCAGACGCCTGGGACCGTGCGCTTAAACTTGGCCAGCATCACGGTTATCGCAACGCACAGGTCACGGTGATTGCACCGACCGGCACCATCGGTCTGGTCATGGATTGCGACACCACCGGGATCGAGCCGGATTTCGCGCTTGTGAAATTCAAGAAGCTTGCCGGTGGCGGCTACTTCAAGATCATCAACTCGATGGTCCCGCAGGCAATGACGACGCTGGGCTACAACGCCGAGCAGATCAAGGACGTCATCGACTACGCCGTCGGTCACGGCTCGCTCAAGGGAGCGCCTGCGATCAACCACGAAACCCTGAAAGCCAAAGGGTTCACGGACGATGCCATTGCTAAGGTCGAGAAAAACCTCGGCGAAGCGTTCGAGATCAAGTTCGCCTTCAACAAGTGGACGCTCGGCGAAGCTTTCTGCACCGAGATCCTGAAGCTTGAAAAGGCTGCACTGGATGATCTGAACTTCAACCTTCTGACGGCGATCGGGTTCTCCAAAGCCGACGTCGAAGCTGCCAACACCTATGTTTGCGGCGCGATGACGGTTGAAGGGGCGCCGCACCTGAAGGAAGAACACCTCGCCGTGTTCGATTGCGCCAGCCCGTGCGGCCGCATCGGCAAACGCGCCCTTTCGGTCCACAGCCACATCCACATGATGGCGGCGGCTCAGCCGTTCATTTCCGGTGCGATTTCCAAGACCATCAACATGCCGAATGCGGCAACGGTTGAGGATTGCAAGGAATCGTACCTGCTGTCGTGGCGTCTGTGCCTCAAGGCCAATGCACTTTATCGTGACGGCTCCAAGCTTTCGCAGCCGCTGTCGGCGTCGCTGATCGACGATGATGTCGAAGATGCGGATGACGTCGCGGCGGAACTCAGCGAAACGCCGTTGGTAGCCCGCGCCGAAGCCATTACCGAGCGGATCATCGAGCGCTATATTGCGGAACGCCAACGCCTCCCGGATCGCCGTAAGGGTTATACCCAGAAAGCAACCGTCGGCGGCCACAAGGTCTATCTGCGGACCGGTGAATACGAGAACGGCAAGATCGGTGAAATCTTCATCGATATGCACAAGGAAGGCGCTGCTTTCCGCTCGCTGATGAACAACTTCGCCATCGCGGTGTCCATCGGCCTGCAGTACGGTGTGCCGCTCGAGGAATATGTCGAAGCCTTCACCTTCACCCGCTTCGAGCCGTCAGGCATTGTTCGTGGTAACGACACCATCAAGATGGCGACGTCGATCCTCGACTACATCTTCCGTGAACTCGCCGTCAGCTACATGGGCCGCAACGACCTGGCGCATGTCGAGCCGAGCGATCTGACACCTGACAGCATCGGTTCCGGCACCGCCGAGTCCGATCTGCCGAATAACGATCTCCCGGCCGGGGCCAGCATGGGCTACATGCGGACCAAGTTCCTGGTGATCAACGGCTCCAAGGCGAAACGCGCAGCCGCTGCGGCGGCGGCACCGGCGCAGTCCACCCAACAGGTGGCTTCCGGCGGCGGACAGACCCAGGTCGTGACCGAACAAGCAACAGCTGTCGCGGTTTCGGCCGAGGTCATGGAAAAGACCGATACGCACATGACGCAGGTCCGTGAAGCCCGGATGAAGGGTTACGAGGGTGACCCCTGCGGTGAATGCGGCAACTTTACACTGGTCCGCAACGGCACTTGCCTCAAGTGCAACACCTGCGGCGGAACAACGGGATGTTCATGATGGAGCACCTCACATGATTAGGGCGATCTCATGAGATTGCATGAAGATCCTCCCTGGGAAACTTGGGGCGCGTACCGGGATTTTGTTCCGGTGCGTGCCCGTTTTTTTGGGGAGCGGTAACGAAAATGGGGCCTTGGGGCCTCATTTTTGCTTAGAAAAACTCGCTAAGCATTTGGAATGTATTCATTTTCAAATATCGACACATGCCTGAACGGTCTATATTGTCGCGGTAAGAATGATTTTAGGATCGCGATAAAATGGATACTGCCACCGGCAAAACGAGCGTGCTTGTCATCGATGACGATGAAATCACCCTCTCCCTGATCGAATCAGTCCTCCTTGATGCAGGGTTTGACGTACAGACAATGTCCGACAGCGAAAATGCATTGGCTGCGGTTGAAAAGCTGCGCCCGGATGTCGTCCTGTCCGATCTGATGATGCCGAAAATTGACGGGTTTGAGCTGTGCAAAAGCATGCGCGACAACAAGGCCCTGAACAACACCCGTTTCATCGTCGTCTCCGCCAAGGCCTATCCCTCCGACGAATCCCGTGCGCTTGAACTCGGCGCCAACGGTTTTATCCGCAAACCGATCGATCCGAATACATTTGCGCAAAAACTCAAATCGATCATAGACGATCAGATCAGTCTGACCTTCTGGGGTGTGCGCGGCACGTTGCCGAAAACCGGGTCGGGTGCCTTGCGCTATGGGGGCAACACGTCCTGCGTCACGATAGAATTCCCCAACCAGCAACTATTCATTTTCGATGGCGGGTCCGGCATCAAGGAATTGGGTAAAAAACTGCTGTCGGGCAAAAAGAAACGCATCAACGCCAAGCTGTTCATTTCCCACCCGCACTGGGACCATATCAACGCAATTCCCTTCTTTGCGCCGCTCTACATGCAGGGCAACGAGTTTGAAATTCTCGGCGCCAAGCAGGGTGACATCACCATGCGTGAATTGATATCCGCACAGATGGACGGTGTGTACTTCCCGATCACGCTGACGGAATTTTCCGCACGCACCTACTTCCGCAACCTCGAAGAGGGTACCCACGATGTTGACGGAATCGAGGTGCAGACGAAACTGCTGGCCCACCCGGGCCGGGCGCTGGGCTACCGCGTCAACTATAACAATCGTTCGGTCTGCTATGTGACCGATCAGGAACTGTACCTGAACGACAGCGATTTCTTCGACGCCCACTATGAAAAAACGATGATCGATTTCATCCGCGGGTCCGATGTGCTGATCACCGATACCACCTATACCGATGAAGAATACAAGACCAAGGTCAACTGGGGACATTCCTGTGTGTCCAAGGTTTGCGAACTGGCACACCGCGCCGAGGTCAAGGAACTGTATCTGTTCCACCACGACCCGGATCAGGATGATGACGATATCGACGCCAAGCACGTGGCGGCCAGGAAAAAGCTTGAAGAGCTCGGCAGCAATGTCATCTGTCTTGCACCCAAGGAAGGCGATGTCGTCCAACTCTGATCGCCACGTACCGGCGTTCATCATTCACCGTTAACTTCAACTAAGAGGCATTACCATGGCTGGCAAAATTGAAACTCGCTTGCAGGAACTTGGCATTGAGCTTCCGGAAGCGGCGTCCCCTGCTGCGAACTACATCCCCTACGTGGTCAGCGGCAAGCTGATCTTCGTAGCCGGCCAGATCACCCTCAAGAACGGCAAAATAGAATACACCGGCAAGGTCGGAGATGACCTGAGCGTCGATGAGGGCTATCAGGCAGCCCGGCTTTGCGGACTGAATCTGCTGGCCCAGGCAAAGGCCGCCGCCGGTGGCGATCTCGACAAGATCAAACGGGTCGTCAAATTGGGCGGTTTCGTCAACTCCGGTCCCGACTTTTCCAATCAGCCGGAAGTCATCAACGGCGCGTCCGATCTGATGGTTGATATCTTCGGTGACAATGGCAAGCATGCCCGCTTCGCCGTTTCCGCAGGTTCCCTGCCGCGAAATGTCGCTGTTGAAATCGACGGCATATTCGAGCTGGTTTGAGCCCCGCAACGACCACGCTGAGGATCGTTTCCCTGCTGCCGGCGGCGACTGAGATCGTTGCTGCGCTTGGCTTCAAGGATCAGCTGGTCGGGCGGTCTCACGAATGTGATTTCCCGGCAGGTGTCGAGGCGCTGCCTGTCTGCACACGGGCCTTGATAAAACCGGAAGGCACCTCGCTTGAAATCGACACTCAGGTCAAGGATGCGCTGAATAACGCTCTGTCGATCTATGAAGTGCTGGGCGAACCGCTTCAGCAGGTTCAGCCGGATGTGATCATTACCCAGGACCAGTGCGAGGTCTGCGCCGTCGCTTTGAACGATGTCGAAGCAGCGGTTTGTGATCTTCTGGGTGTAACGACGCGGATTGTTTCGCTGAACCCGGAAGGTCTCGACAAGGTTTACGACGACATTGGCCGCGTTGCCGCTGCACTGGGTGCAGACGATTCCGGCAAGGCTCTCATATCCTCAATGCAGGACGGATTCGATGCAATTGCCAGCCACGCTGCAGGCAAATCCAGGCCGTCGGTGGCCTGCATCGAATGGGCAGAACCACTGATGGCTGCCGGCAACTGGGTCCCGTCACTGGTCGACATCGCCGGCGGTCGCGATCCATTCGGTTCACCAGGGGCACATGCACCGTGGCTGGAACCGCAACGGCTTTATGACGAAGACCCGGATATCATCGTCTTCATGCCGTGCGGGTTCGGTCTGGAACGGAGCGAAGCCGAGGCACGGGCCATGCTCGAGAAACCCGAATGGCAGAAATTGAGCGCCGTCAAAAACAATCGCGTCTATGCCACCGACGGCAACAGCTACTTCAATCGGCCGGGGCCGAGGCTGCTCGACAGTGCGGAAATTTTTCATGAAATCTTGTATCCGGGTGACGCCAAACCGAAATACAAAGGAAGCGCCTGGAAGAATATTGCCTGAGTCCGGCTACGAATAATAACAGGACGGTCATGCCCGACGGAACAGATCAGCGCGTTATCAAGGTACTCGGCAACATCGGCGAGATTGACGCCGAAGCCTGGGATGCCTGTGCCGGCACCGGCAATCCGTTTGTCCGCCATGCTTTTCTGTGGGCGCTCGAAGAGTCCGGCTCGGCCACGGACGAGACCGGCTGGATCCCCCGCCATCTCGTGATCGAAACCCCGGACGGTCGCGTCGAAGCCTGTGCACCGATGTATCTGAAAACCCATTCCTATGGCGAGTATATCTTCGACTGGGGCTGGGCCGACGCATTTGAGCGTGCCGGTGGCCGGTATTATCCGAAAATACAATGCTGCGTACCGTTTACACCGGTGCCGGGGCCACGTCTTCTGGTAGCCCCTGATACCGTGCCGGGGCTTCGTGCCGAACTACTCAAACTGATGCTGGCCGGCATGACGCGGGTTGCGGATCAGCTCAAGGTATCGTCGGCGCATATCACGTTCTGTGACGATGCGCTTTATCATCATGGGCAGGACGCAGGGTATCTGCACCGGCTTGGCCAGCAGTTTCACTGGCATAACCGGGATTACAGGGATTTCGACGATTTTCTGGCCGCACTGGCGTCCCGTAAACGCAAGTCCATCCGCAAGGAACGCCAGAAAGTGGCCGACATCGGTCTCGATATCCGCACGCTTCACGGGGCCGAGCTCAAAGAGCATCACTGGGATACGTTTTATGATTTCTACCTGTCGACCACCGACAAGAAATGGGGGCAAAGCTATCTGCACCGGGAGTTCTTTTCGATGATCGGTGAACGTATGCCGGAAAGCATCGTCATGATCATGGCCTTTGACGGTGATCTGCCGGTCGCAGGGGCCCTGAATATGCTCGGCAGTGATTGTCTCTATGGCCGCAACTGGGGGTCGTTGCAGTCGCACAAGTTCCTGCATTTCGAATGTTGTTACTACCGCGCCATCGACTATGCCATCGAACATGGGCTGGCCAGGGTCGAAGCCGGCGCACAGGGTCCGCACAAGGTTCAGCGGGGGTATTTGCCCTCGCCTATCTACAGCCTGCACTATCTTCGCGATCCTGGCTTTGAGCATGCCGTCGATGACTTCCTGATCCGTGAGCGACGGCAGATGGAACAAGAAATGGAAACCATCGTCGATGTGTATTCTCCGTATCGAAAGACCGATCAGGATTAATAACGGCGCAACTCTCCGTTAACCTTTTGGGCTTAGTTTTCAAGGCTTCAAGGACGGAGCGTTTACCATGATACGTCTACAGGCCATGGTGTTGGCCGCACTGACCGTGTTCGCTATCTGGCCCAATGAAGTGGCTGCGAAATCGCGGTGCGTACTCATACAGCGTCAGGGCAACATCGAGACCATGCACAACACCTGCAATGTCTGTGTGGTGGCGTCGATCATCCGCTCCCGCCCCGGCAATGCGGTCCCCGTCGGCCGGGAATTCAACGTCCAGCCGAAATCCGAATTCCCCGTCCCCTTCAAGGGGCCGGGACGGTCGCGCATCAAATCCGAGCGCCCCTGCAAGGGGGAAACCGGTGCACAGCAGGATCTGCTTGAGAGCTTCAACAGCCCCGAAGCTGCGCCGACCTGCGTCAGCATGGAACGCGGCGGGAAAACCGGGATCGTTCTCGTCAACAAATGTGGATTGTGCAAAGCCGTCGCCATTGAACGCGTAACGGCCGACGGCGGCACCCATGCACGTGACTACATGGCGCTTGCGGGCGGCACCTCGTTGCCGGTCAGTGCCAAGGGCTTTGCCAGTGTCGGCCTGCTGGCCGAAATCGACTGTCCGCAATAATCTCTAGGTGGTCCAGTCCTGAATGATCTCTTCGGCGTTTGCCTGGCGTAAAGGAAGGCGTGGAGTCGGCGGCTGCCCATCTACCCAGAACGGCAACAGGACGGAAATCCCCTTTTCAACTTCCATGCCGGCCTGCGGATGGATCAGTTCCCGGGCCGCGTTCTGCGGATGCGTCTCAACTTCCGAGATTTCAAGAACCGGGTGATAACAGCAGTCCACGTCAGCCAGAAGATGGTCCCATTCATCACGGGTGCGTTGAAGGAACAGCGCTGAGACTTCGTCAATCAAGTCCGTTTGCGGCAAGGGGTCACTTTGCCGGGCAATCAGATCATCCCTGCCTACTGCCTTGCAGAAGTTTTTCCAGAACACGGATTCAATGGCACCCAGAGTGACGAATTTTCCGTCGCTGGTTTCATAAACACCGTAAAACGCACATCCCCCGGTCAACAGGTTCGAGCCCCGCCCCGGAGTATCACCCCGCGCCAGCGCCGTCAGCGCCTGGCTCTGCCACGCCAGGACACTATCGGCCATTGCGATATCCAGATACGCCCCCCGGCCGGTTTGGCTTCGCCCGACCAGTGCTCCCAGGATCGCCGTCACCGATTGCATCGCGCCGGCGTAATCCGCCACCATCGGGTATGCAGGGTGCGGACCGGCAGCTGGACCGGTCAGACCGAGCTGGCCCGCCGCCGCCACATAGTTGATGTCGTGGCCGCCGGTCAGGCGCATGGGACCGTTCTGCCCATAACCTGACAAAGCACAATGAACAATGCCCGGATTAAGTTCTTTCAGTGTGTCGTGTCCGAACCCGAGCCGTTGCATGACGCCGGGACGATAACTTTCCATGAAGACATCGGCAGAGCGGACCAGGGCCGTGAAGTCACCCTGCCCCTGCGCACTTTTCAGATCGAGGATGACAATTCGCTTCCCGGCATTGACGAGCGCATGATACGGGCTCGGCGCGCGCGCATTCGAGACGGGATCAAGATTCCGCATGGGGTCACCCTTGGGCGGTTCGATCTTGACCACATCGGCTCCCATGTCGGCCAGCATCTGTGTTGCGAACGGGCCCGGCAGAAATTGACTGAGATCAAGAACCCGTATGCCTTTAAGAAAAGCCTGTGCCATGGTTCCCCCTGATTTGCACGGAACAGTTTCACCACCACAGGCGCCGGTATCAAGAGGCAACAGGAGACACAAGGGGTGAAATAGAAATGGCAGAAAATGCCGGATTGTTGTCATTGTGCCAAAAATGGAAAAGGCGCACTCTAGCCCCATGTTGAGACAGAACTCGTCACACCGCATCGGAATCCTGATCTTCGATCAATGTCAGATCGTTGACGCCACGGGGTGCGCCGGAGTTTTCGGTTCGACCAATGTAATCGTCAGCAACATGAATGACGGTGATGCTTACGACGTCCGGTTCATTTCCATCAAAGCAGGTGCCGTCAGGACATCGGCCGGTGTGGCCTTGTATGCGGACCACGCTCTTGATGAGCAGGATCTTTGTTTCGACACGCTGATTTGCAGCGGCGGCAAAGGCACCTTTGCTTTTTGCGAGGATGCGGCGGCCCTGCAGCGGGTCAAGGATCTGGCTGGAAAAGCGACCCGGCGGGTCTCGGTCTGTACCGGTGCCTTCATTCTTGCGGCGGCAGGTTTGCTGAACGGACGCCGTGCCGTCACTCACTGGGCCTATTGCAAGCGGCTGGCGGCTGCGTATCCGGAGATTGATGTCGATCCCGATCCGATCTACATCCGCGACGGTGACGTGTTTACCTCTGCCGGGGTTACGTCGGGCATGGACCTGGCGCTGTCACTGGTGGAAATGGATCACGGCCGGGACATATCGCTCCGCACAGCCCGCGACATGGTGATGTATCTGCAACGGCCCGGATCACAGGCCCAGTTTTCAGCGCATCTCGCGGCCCAGTCGACCGAACACAGCGCAATTCGCGATTTGCAGTTATGGCTGCTGGATCACCTGGACGAGGAACACAGCATCGACGATCTGGCTGATCGCACGGCCATGTCGCCCCGGACCTTTTACCGCCAGTTCAAGGAAGCAACGGGCATGACGCCGGCGCGGTTCATCGCCGCTTCAAGACTGGATTCGGCGCGCCGCCTTCTCGAGGAAAGCCCCCTTGCACTCAAGGTGATCGCGGGCCGCTGCGGTTTCAGCGATGCCGAACGGATGCGGCGCAATTTCCACCGGCACTACGGTGTCAGCCCGGATGATTACAGACGGCGTTTCGCCAGTCCCAACCTTTAACTTGATGGAGAATAAAATGACGATGAACTTTGGAATTCTGGCCTTCAACGATCTCGAGGAACTTGACGCCATCGGCCCATGGGAGGTTCTGTCCTGGGCCGCCAAGCAGGAACAGACGGATATGACCGTGTCCATCATCGGATCAGGCAGCAACAACATCACCTGCGCCAAGGGACTGAAGATTGTCACCGATTACACGACGGACGACCACCCCAAGCTGGATGTAATCCTGGTCCCCGGCGGTCAGGGCACGCGCCCGATCTTTCGCGACGGCGGCCCAGAAATAGACTGGATCAAATCCGTCGCACCGGGCTGCACGTGGGTCACCAGTGTCTGTACCGGCGCACTGCTGCTGCACAGGGCGGGTCTTCTGAAAGGCAAGAGAGCAACCACATACTGGGCAGCCGTCGACCTGCTTCGCGGCGGCGGCGATGTCGAAGTGCTGGATGATGTCCGCTACGTCCGTGACGGCAACGTCATCACTTCAGCCGGCATATCCGCCGGGATCGACATGTCCCTTTGGCTGATCGGTCAGATTTACGGGTCGGATTTTGCCCGCTTCGTGCAGAAGGGGATCGAATACTTCCCCGCCCCGCCGTACACGGCTGAAGTCTGAGGCTTCATAAGATTTCGTCGCCCTGAACGGGATTCAGGGCCCATGAACTTCCTTGGCTAAATGAAGTTGAAATCATGGGTCCCAAATCAAGTTTGGGACGACGAATCTTGAAACTGCACAATCCTACTCGACGTAAGCCGGCTTTTTCTTGCCGCCGCCCTTACCGCCGCCTTTGGAATCATTATCCTTCTGCTTCGGATAGCTGAACACCGGCAGGCCGTCTTCGATCTCGACCAGCACAAGGCCACCCTTGGCGAGCTTGCCGAACAGCATTTCCTCGGCAAGCGCCTTCTTGATGTGTTCCTGGATGACGCGGCTGAGCGGACGTGCGCCGAACATCTTGTCGTAGCCTTTCTCGGCCAGCCATTCACGGGCTTCGTCTGTCAGTTCGATCATCACGTTCCGGTCGCTAAGCTGGGCTTCCAGTTCCATGATGAACTTGTCGACAACCTTGGTGACGACTTCCGAACCGAGCGGCGCGAACGGAATGATCGAATCCAGCCGGTTGCGGAATTCCGGCGTAAACATTTTCTCGATCGCTTCCTTGTCCTCGCCGATGCGGCTTTCGCGTTCGAAACCGATGGCCGGCTTGGCCATGTCGGCGGCCCCCGCGTTCGTCGTCATGATCAGAATGACGTTGCGGAAATCGACGGTCTTGCCGTTGTTGTCGGTCAGCTTGCCGTGATCCATCACCTGCAGAAGAATGTTGAACAGGTCCGGGTGGGCTTTCTCGATCTCATCGAGCAAAAGCACCACATGCGGGTTCTGATCAACGGCATCCGTGAGCAGCCCCCCCTGATCGAAGCCGACGTACCCCGGCGGCGCACCGATCAGGCGCGAAACCGAATGACGTTCCATGTATTCCGACATGTCAAAGCGGACCAGTTCCACACCCATGGTCAGGGCAAGCTGACGGGCGACCTCGGTCTTGCCGACGCCGGTCGGCCCCGAGAACAGATAGGCCCCGATCGGTTTCTGCGGTTCGCGCAGACCGGCACGGGCCAGCTTGATGGCACTCGACAACTGGTCAATGGCCGGGTCCTGACCGAAGACGACGGTCTTCAGATCACGCTCCAGGGTTTTCAGGGCTTCGCGGTCATCGCGCGACACGCTCTTTGGCGGGATCCGGGCGATCATCGCGACGATGGACTCCACATCCTTGGCCGATACGGTTTTGCGGCGCTTGCTCTCCGGTAAAAGCATCCGCGACGCACCGACCTCATCGATGACGTCGATGGCCTTATCCGGCAACTTGCGATCACCAATATAGCGTGCAGATAGTTCAACCGCCGTTTTCAGCGCTTCCGCAGTGTAGCGGACTTTGTGATGTTTCTCGAAATACGGTTTCAGTCCCTTGAGGATTTTCACCGTGTCATCGATGGACGGCTCATAGACGTCGATCTTCTGAAAACGGCGTACCAGCGCACGGTCTTTTTCAAAATATCCACGGTATTCCTTGTAGGTCGTCGAGCCCATGCAGCGCAGTGCACCGTTCTGCAAGGCAGGCTTGAGGATGTTCGAAGCATCCATGGACCCGCCGGATGTGGCGCCGGCACCGATCACGGTATGGATTTCATCTATGAACAGGATCGCGTTGTCGGCGTTGACCAGCTCTTCCATGACGTTTTTTAGGCGTTCCTCGAAATCGCCGCGGTAGCGCGTTCCAGCCAGAAGCGATCCCATGTCGAGGGAATAGATGGTTGCACCTTGCAGGACTTCGGGGACGTCGCCTTCGACGATGCGTTTGGCCAGCCCCTCGGCAATGGCGGTTTTGCCGACGCCGGGATCACCGACATAAAGCGGATTGTTCTTGTTGCGGCGGCAGAGAATCTGGATCGTCCGATCGACTTCCTTTTCACGGCCGATCAGCGGATCGATGCGACCTTCCTCCGCTTTGGCATTCAGGTTGACGCAGTACGCATCAAGCGCTTCCGATCCCTTGCGGACGACGTTCTCGCCTTCGGCTTCCTCTTCCGTGCCTTCGACGGTGCGCTCTTCGGAAAAGCCAGGCACCTTGGCGATGCCGTGCGAGATGTAATTGACGGCATCAAGCCGGGACATCTCATGCATCTGCATGAAGAACACGGCATGGGATTCCCGTTCCGAGAACAGTGCCACCAGCACGTTCGCGCCGGTAACCTCTTCGCGGCCGGATGACTGGACATGTATGACGGCCCGCTGCACGACACGCTGAAAGCCCGCTGTCGGTTTCGGCTCGGTTACCCGTTCGTTGCGGATATCTTCGAGTTCGTCATCTATGAAGTTGGTGACGTCCATGGACAACTGTTCAAGATCGACACCGCAGGCTCTCAGTACGGCCACGGCATCCTGATCATCGGTCAGTGAAAGTAACAGATGCTCCAAGGTCGCATATTCGTGATAGCGCTCCGCGGCATGGGCCAAAGCGCGATGCAGCGTCTGTTCCAGATTGCGTGATAGCATGTGTTACTTTCCTTTCGCCGGATTTACCGGCTGCTTTGCCGGCCTGACACAAGGCCGGTTGATTTATTCTACTCTTCGTCTTCGCCGCCGTCCTTCTCAATCGTACATTGAAGCGGGTGTTGATGCTGGCGCGCCAGATCCATGGTCTGGGCAACCTTGGTCTCGGCGACTTCGTAGGTGTAGACGCCGCAAATACCGACACCGCGCTGATGTACATGGAGCATGATCTGTGTCGCGTCCTGACTCGATTTTCCGAAGAACCGTTCCAGAACATGGACCACGAATTCCATCGGCGTGTAATCGTCGTTCAGCATCAGAACCTTGTACATCGCCGGGCGCCTGGTCTTTTCGCGCGATTTGACGACCACACCGGTTTCGTCTTCGTTACCGGTAAACGGGGGCCCTGAGGGCGTTTTTCGTTCAGCCATATCTGTTAAGAATCTGTCCAAGTCGTTCCATGGTTCTGCCTATAATATAGGTCAAAATTCCGTCATCCAAAATGGGGAAGCAAAAAAGATTTCATTGGACAAAGAAAAAGACCTGCAGCAGGGCTACAGGCCTTTTTAACCCGTCAAAAACGGGAAGGATGAGCGGGCGCCCGGAGTTGGGAGGACCACCGGACGCCCTTCTCAACTGCCAAATCCCAATAAAGGGGGGATGGGAAATCAGGCAGCGATCGGTTTCGACAGTGTCTCAACCGCAATCGTCAAACGTTCGGCGATCGGCTTGGAAGCCTTTTCCGCCAGCTTGAGGGACTGATCGGAAAGCTTACGGCTTTCGGCAACCGCTTTTTCATACTGAGCCTTGGCAACGTCGCTCTGAAGTTCGACGACTTCGGCAATCGAGGTGCAGGCCATCATCTTCTGGGCCAGGGCTACGGTTTCTTCCATGTTGGACTGTGCCAGCTTGAAGATTGAGGAATTGATTTCCTTGACGCCAACCGTGAAAATTTCATTGGATTCGACGATTGCTTCGATATTGCTTTTCGAGAAGGCAATCATATCCTCGTAGCCCTTGTAAGCGTCAGCGCCGGCCTTGGCGGCGGCAGCAAACTGCTCTTCGCTCATGGCAACGGCTTTTTCGACGCCTTTCTTGGCAACGGCGGTGTTGGTTTTGACGATCGTTTCGACGGTTTCCTGGCCAGCTTTTACGGCGGCTTCCACAGGTTCAACCGTCGCGGCTTTCGGCTCGGTTTTCGTCGTGGTCGTTTTCTTGGCGGTAGCCATCATACTATCTCCTGTTTCTCATCGACGACGGATTCGGCCTGACAGTGGCCGCGTGTTCGAGAGATCGACAAATAATTTCATGCTGCATTGCAGCATCACAGGAAGAATATAGGCTTTTGACTAGAGATGTCAATGAATTATTGTGCAGTGCACAATTTCAAAAATCTGCAAAAGTTATAAATAATTACTATCACTTAAGTGTTTTCCTTGGCAGCATTGCGATATTGCAATTGCGAAAATCATTGATTTGTCATCTCTGCGTCACAGGAATTAACGTGACAGCGGTCGGCCTGTTAACCCATTCTTATTATCCGATATTGTACCAAAGTCTTGATTCGACGTTAAAATTCTCGTCGACGGGGTGTGTTGTTTGCTTTTAAGATTAAACAGCACGACGGAAATGATGGAGACAAAGATCAATAAAGGGGATCAGAGAATGAGACCGCGTGCGGCCTGGGAACCGACGGCAAGACAAGGACGATTTGCACTCAGACACCTGGTTTGCGCCGTTTTGACGGTGTGTTTCGTGCTGGGGGCTACAGCCCTGCCCGCGCACGCCAAGTATGCCAGTTACGTTGTCGATGCTGATACCGGCGAGGCGCTCCATGGGACGAATGAAGAAACCCGGAACTATCCGGCGTCCCTGACCAAGATGATGACGCTGTATTTCATCTTCGACCGTATCGAAAGCAAGCGCTGGACGCTGGATACCCGGCTCAAGGTTTCTAGCCGCGCAGCCCGTCAGCCGGCTTCGCGACTTGGTCTGAAAGCCAACACGACGATCACCGTAGAACAGGCTATACTTGCCCTGGTCACGAAATCCGCCAACGATGTCGCCACTGTCGTCGCCGAAAATATCAGCGGGAGGGAGAGAAATTTTGCCCTCAAGATGACGGCCAAGGCCCGGTCACTGGGGATGTCGAAAACCACCTTCCGCAACGCATCCGGCCTGCCGCACCGCGCTCAACTCTCGACGGCCAAGGACATGTCGATCCTGGCCCGTGCGCTGCTCCGTGATTTTCCAAAGTATTACCATTATTTCTCCACCTCTTCTTTCACCTTCGAAGACCGCACCCACACCAACCACAATAAACTGCTCAAGAGCTATCCCGGTGCGGACGGCTTCAAGACCGGCTATATCCGGGCCTCTGGGTTCAACCTCGTCGCATCGGCGACACGTGACGGACGCCGCATCATCGGTGTGGTATTCGGTGGACGTTCATCCGGACACCGCAACCGCCATATGGCGTCCCTGCTCGACAAAAGCTTCGCCCTTCTCGCCAAGCGTCATGGCAATCAGCTGATCGCCAAGGCACCGGAACAGCCGGTGGGCACGAAAACGGCATCAGTCAACACATCCGCCGGCATATCCGCAGGGCGTGAGACCTGGGCCGTTCAGGTCGGGGCCTTCTCGCATATTTCCCAGGCACAGGCAGCCGCTGAAAAAGCCATCGACAAGGCAACCAAATATCTAGGCGACGGACAGATACGGATCGTCCCGCTAAAGAAGCGCAACGGTTCACTGCTGCACCGGGCGCGCATCGTCGGCATCAGCAAACGCGACGCCTACCGCACCTGCCGTATCCTCAAGGATTGCATGGAATTGAAAGCTCCCGCGAACGCCGAACTGGCTGAACGCGCTGAGTGATTACTAGATCAGGATATTTCTCTTCAGACCGGCCATGAAGCGCTTCTTTTCGGAACGCCGCCATGCATCCAGTTCCCAGACTTTGGTGCTGAGTTTCATTGCCGGTTTGGGCACGAATACCAGCGCCTCTTCCTCAAGGCCGTCTTTCAAACAGACCTTCAGTTCCTGAACATCATATCCGGGGCCTTCATATCGGCTGAGCCGGGAAGCCTCGATCGGGGAAATCCGCTGTACGAAAATGCCGTCGGTTTCACTGTCCGCATCCGCGACCAATGCCGGATAGGTCGCCCCGGAGACATAGACGCGTTTGTAGCCTTTGAGGACACAGGGCTTCGGTGATGTACCCGAAAGCGGCCGCCCAAGTATTTCCCGGGCAATTTCCGGTTCACGCAAGGTTCCGTAGAAAAAGTAATTGGACATACCCACTCACCTACGAAAAGTGTGGCGGCACGGCAAGACCATTGCCGCTGAAATCTGTGGATCAAATAGCGGACGCTTCAACACCGGAACGGGATAACTGGTCCCGGACATCGTTGCGCAAGTGCTCCAGCCCTTCTTCGGTGTCCGACTCACAGCGAACGACCAGCATGGCCTGGGTATTAGACGCCCTGAGCAGCCACCAGCCGTAAGCGGTCTCGACGCGGACGCCGTCCATGTCGAATATCTTCACATTCTCAAGTTGACGCGCCCGGGCCGTGATCTCGTCGACGATCCCGAATTTTCTGTCATCATCGCAGTCAAAGCGGATTTCAGGTGTATTGTACATCACCGGCATGGCCGCCAGCATCTCGGTGAACGAGGTATCGGTCCCGGCGACGGTCGACAGCAGCCGGACCGCGGTATAGACCGCATCGTCATAGCCGTAATAGCGATGCTTGAAAAAGATGTGCGCGCTCATTTCCCCGGCCAACGGTGAATTCAGCTCCACCATCTTGGATTTGATATGCGAATGACCGGCCTTCCACATCACCGGGTTGCCGCCCATCTTGCGGATTTCATCGAAGAATACCCGGCTCGCCTTGACGTCGCACAGGATCGTCGCGCCCGGATGATCGGCCAGCACATCTCGTGACAGCATCACCAGAAGCTGGTCGCCCCACATCACATTACCTTGACTGTCGACGGCGCCGATCCGGTCCCCGTCACCGT
Source organism: Rhodospirillales bacterium (assembly GCA_965227245.1). Lineage (GTDB taxonomy): Bacteria > Pseudomonadota > Alphaproteobacteria > Rhodospirillales > Casp-alpha2 > UBA4479. The sequence continues at coordinate 3,104,994 of OZ245728.1, forward strand.
CGAACCCGATCCCCAGATCGCAATCGTTGTCGGCAACAAGCTGTTTGAGCTGAACAAGGTTCTTTTCAACCGTCGGATCAGGGTGATGCGCCGGGAAGGTGCCATCCACGACCTCATTGATCAGAAAATGCGTCCCCGGAAGCTTTTCGATGAGCGATTTCGTTACCGCCCCGGCAGCACCGTTCCCCGGATCCCAGGCAACGCGAAGATCCTTGTCGCCCCGATAATCGGATACGAGCCGATTGACGTAATCATCAAAGACATCGATATGTTCTGATGACCCCTTGCCGTCGACATAATTCCTGTCGATGACCCGACGGCCAAGACGCTGAATGTCTTCATCAAAGAATGCATGCCCCGCCAGGGTCATTTTAAGGCCGTTGAATTCAGGTGGGTTGTGTGATCCGGTGATCATCAGCCCGGCATCGGCACCGGAGACATGCGTTGCGTAGTAAAGCATCGGCGACGGCCCCATGCCCGAACGGAGCACGTCGATCCCCGACGCCACCAGGCCGTCGACCAGGGCCTGTTCCAGGATCGGCGATGAAAGGCGACCGTCATAACCGACGCAGGCCTTACCGAGCCCCCTTGCGGCCATCTCGGCTGCAAAGGCGCGGCCGATCGTATAGAGATCGTCTTCGCTGAATGTCTCGCCGACCACACCGCGAATGTCATAGGCCCGCAGAATGGATGGGGATAGCGATGCCTTGAGAGTGCGTGCCGTCAACGGCCCGTCCCCATGACCGGTCTGCCGATGCTGTGATAGTCGAAACCTTTTTCAGCCATATCAGCCGGATCGTAGATATTGCGGAGGTCAACCATGACCGGTTGCTTCATCAGGGATTTGACCCGGTTCAGATCGAGTGCACGAAATTCATTCCATTCCGTAATAATGGTCAGAACATCGGCGTCCGTCAGTGTTTCATAGGCACCATCACACCAAATGACGTCGTTCAGCATGTGCTTGGCCTCGTTCATGCCTTCAGGGTCAAAGGCACGAATGGTGGCCCCCGCTTTTTGCAATGCCGGTATGATGTCCAGGCTCGGACTTTCGCGCATGTCGTCGGTGTTCGGCTTAAAGGTCAGGCCCAGCACGGCGACCGTTTTACCCGCAAGGTCGCCCCCGGCTGCGGCGATCACCCGCCCTGCCATTTTCTGTTTCCGCTCGTCGTTCAGGGCGACAACGGTTTCGATGATCTTGAGCGGGCTGCCCGCATCCTGCGCCGTCGATACCAGCGCCCGGGTATCTTTCGGGAAACATGACCCGCCATACCCTGGCCCGGCATGTAGGAACTTGCGGCCGATACGGCCGTCGAGACCGATCCCGCGGGCCACGTCATGGACGTTGGCGTCGACCTGTTCACACAGATCGGCGATTTCGTTGATGAAGGTGATCTTTGTCGCCAGAAACGTGTTCGCGGCGTACTTGATCAGTTCCGATGACTGGCGTGACGTGAAGACGATCGGCGTTTCGATCAGATACAACGGCCGGTATAGATCACGCATCACGTCCTTGGCGCGTTCGGAATTGGTGCCGATGACAACCCGGTCCGGGCGCATGAAATCCTCGATCGCCGATCCTTCACGCAAAAATTCAGGATTCGAGACGACATCGAAATCCGCATCAGGCCGGGTTTCCCGGATGATACGTTCGACCTCGCGGCCGGTGCCGACCGGGACCGTGGATTTGGTGACGACAACCGTATAGCCGTCCATGGCTTCGGCAATTTCCCTGGCGGCGGCATAGACGTAGCTGAGATCCGCATGACCGTCGCCCCGGCGGCTCGGTGTGCCGACGGCGATAAACACGGCATTCGCCCCTTTCAGCGACGCTTCAAGGTCTTGCGTAAACGTCAGCCGTCCCGCCTTGACGTTGCTTTCAACGAGGTCTTCCAATCCCGGTTCATAAATCGGCATCCTACCTTCATGAAGACCGGCGATCTTTGCATCGTCCTTGTCGACACAAACGACATCATGACCGAATTCAGAGAAGCATGCTCCGGAGACGAGCCCGACATAGCCAGTCCCGATCATTGCTACGCGCATCAGAAAACCCCTTTAAACGCTTGAAACAGATGGTTTCTGCCACAGGCATCGGGTTCCGGCAAGGCGGCTGAATATGAAAAAGCCGTGACACGGATTTCGCTCTGTTACGACTTCAGAAGAATATCCCGGGCTTCGTTGATTTTGGCTGCCAGATAGGCCGACCCGCCACGATCCGGATGCAGACCGGCGATAAGTCTATGATGTGCAGCCTTGATTTCCGACTCGTCCGCGGTTTCGGATATCCCGAGGATACGAAAGGCCTCGGCGCGGCTCATGGTCCCCGAGCTCTGTGCGAACCCTTCATCTTCCCGTTGACCGGTGCCCGTGCCCTGTTCGCGCCAGTCGGGGTGCATCCTGTCCAGATATGCTCCCAAAAGCCGGGCCGATTCGCTGTCGTGCTCGGTATATTCCTGAAACAGATCCAGAAGCTGTTGAAGGTTCAGGTCGCTCAGATGTGCGCCTTCGTACAAACCGGTTCGGACCGTGCCGTTCATATCGCCGCTGTCATGGTCGAGGCGCATGTCGAGGTATTTGCTCGTCACCTCGCTGGCCATGCCGGAGGCACCGCCCGTCGACATCCGTGACGTATTCTTGGCCCAGCGGGCAGCATGGCGCCAGCGCATGTACATCGGTACCAGAAACGGCATCGCCCAGAGCACCCAGATCAGTTTGCCCGTGAACACCAGTAACAGGACGATGATCACACCAAAGAAAATGAGCAGCGGTTTAAGAATACGCGCCAGGGTTCTGGGTTCCGCCGATACAAACCACTTGCCCGCCAACAGCAGGAGCAAAAGCAGAACGATGCCCGGGATCAGGTAACTCATTTATTTATCCTGTCCGGCACAGCCGTCATTTACCTTGCCCCATCTGGTTGGTGATCTGCAGGGCGACACCGCCCTTCTGCGCCCTGCTTTCGAGTGCCGGACGCCCGCCCGCCGCATAGACGGCAACGGCGGCCAGCAACTCGCGCAAAATGTCGGCACTGTTGGCATCGAAGCGCATGCAGGCGCCACCGGTCAGGGTCGCGATCTGCTGAAAGGCGAATTTGGCGACGGCATCATCACCTTCATGAAAGATGAATGCCGGCACCCCTAAAAGTCCAAGCTCTCCGGCCGTCTTACCGAGGCCATCGACGTCTTCCTCGACCATGTCACCGACAAAGACGAGTGCGTTCAGGTGACCGTCCCGGGCTTCGTTCACGGCGTGTTTCAGGACCTTGCCGATCTGTGTTTCCCCGGCAAGGCAGAACACCGAGGTCATGAGCCGCAGCAGTTCCTTTTCATTATCGGTCCAGGGACTGACCCTGAACTCACCGAAACCGCGATAAAAAGCCAACTGGATATCGAGACCGCCAAGGGCAGACGTTTCAACGAACATTTGCCCCTGAATACCGGCAGCCGTGTCCCATGTCGGCTGACGGCTGGCCGTTGCGTCCATTGCAAACATCAGCCGGCCGCGTTTACCGGCGTTCTGAGTCCGCTTTGGGGTGACAGCCACCTTGGACAGAAAGGCATCAACATCCCGGGCTTGTCTTTTCTTGTCAGGCAGATCGTCGGCCACACTTCATCCTTTCTCATAGTCCCTTATGAGATAAGCAAAATTTACCGATTTGCGAGGGCTAAGTGAACCTTTGAGGCAATCAGCCGAGAGCCGACTGTTCATGCACCGGGACGTCCGGCAGTTTTAGGCCGTCGACAATGGAAAACACCTCGTCTCTGGCCGCCACGTGCGAACGGCTGAGCGGTGCGCCACCGGCAGCCTGTTTGAGGTCGAGAATGGTCAGCCCGACAAGGAACAGTTCGCGGAAAATGACCCGTTCCGAGAATCCCGGTAGCACCCGGAAGCCCAGCCGTTTTGAAAGATCGCGGATCGCCCTTTCGACTTCACGCTTGTTATAGGCATCCAGATTGCTCAGACGGTTACGCATCACGACCCAGTCTATGCTGCCGCCGTCGCGTTCGGCCTTGGCTTTTTTAGCTTCCCAGATCGCTTCGGCGTAATGGCTCGGCCCCTTGATGGTGGCATCCTGCCCGTCCATATGCGCCAGTCCGTCAAGATCGACAAAACTGTCGTTCATCGGCGTGATCAGGCTATCAGCGTAGGTGTGCGCCAGAAACGACAACTTGTTGGCCGCGCCTGGGGTGTCGATGACGACGATATCATGGGTGAAGCTGACACCTTCGATCAGCAGCTTGAGACGTTCGACCTCGGCGGCCTGCTCGGAATCATCCATCCCGCCGAACTGGTGCGCCGAAACCCGGTGGTGCTCCGGCACCGGATACTCCCGGCCGAGCTTTTTATTGAACATTTCACGATTGGCGATATAGCGGCTCAAGGTGCCCTGCCGCCCGTCCACATCAATAGTGGCGACGCTGTAGCCCTGCATCATCATGGCAATCGCCAGATGCATGGATGTCGTCGACTTGCCGCTGCCGCCTTTCTCGTTTCCGACGACAATCACATGTGCATGTGCCGCAGTCACGAAAGCCCCCCAAACCCGTTTGTTACGTGGCGCGCATCCACACAGCCGTATCGTGGAACACAGCACCGCCATTCGGGTATGCCCGATCAGCACTTATCAAGACGTTAATGCCGAGGCCGTTTTTGAAATATTTGTTGGGCCATATACCTTCGACTACCACGGTGTCGGGCTGCAGACCGTCAAAGGTCTTGGCGTGCACCACTACCTCGCCAAGGTCATTGCCAAGCGTCACCTCGTCGTCATCGGCGAGCCCAAGGCCAGCCATGGTGTCCGGATGGATCAACGCCGTCGGCCGCCCCTCCTTCCTGACCGAGGACGGTGTCTCGGTGAACGACGTATTCAGGAAACGCCGTGCCGGCGCCGCCACCAGCCGATACGGCTTGTCGGGTGTGGCAACATCGATGACCTCGAAATGATCCGGCAGTTTCGGCATTTTTTCATGCGCCGCCCCGATCCTGGACCAGTCGGGTTTGAAGTGGAATTTCCGGTCCGGGGTGTGGAACCCGTTGAGAAAGTGGCTTTCCTCAAAGCCGAGGGAACAGTCGACCCAACCTTTGGCGTGAACCTCGTCGGCACCGGGATGTCCCGTCACCTTCAGCATGTGGTCGATGATTTCCCAGGAACTGAGTTCAAACAATTCATGGTCGGAGCCGAGACGCTTCGCCAGCGCCGACAGAACATCCACATTACAGCGGGATTCGCCGACGGGGTCGATAATGTGCTTGGCCACCTGCAGATAAAGATGCCCGCTGCCCTGATACAGATCGTCATGCTCCAGGAACGTCGTCGCCGGCAGCACGATATCGGCGTATTCCGCCGTCGCCGTCATGAACTGCTCATGCACACAGACAAACAGATCGTCACGCGTCAGGCCTTCGATCACGCGGTTGGTTTCAGGCGCGACTTCGGCGGGGTTTATGTTCTGCATGATCATCGCCGTTACCGGCGGCCCGCCCAGGAGGCTCTCTTCCTCACCCAGCAGAATACGGCCGATACGCGACATATCGAGCGCACGCTTGGAGGTGTCGACGCGATCAAGGGCGCGGACAAGCGACTGGTCGACCCCGAACATGTTGCGGTTCGAATAAAGTGCGCCGCCGCCTTCGGTTTTCCATTTGCCGCCGACGGCAGGCAGGCAGGAAACCGCATGCATGTTCGCCGACCCGTTACGTGAGCGGGTAAAACCATATCCGACACGGATGTAGGCCCGTTCGGTTTCGCCGTAGGCGCGGGCAAAACTCTCGATTTCATCGACGCTCAGTCCGGTGATCGCCGCTGCCCACTCCGGTGTACGCGAACGCAGATGCGCCTCCAGTTCATCCGGCACATCGGTATATTCGGCCATGTAATCGCGGTCGGCGTAGCCGTCCCGGAACAGCACATGCATAACTGCACAAGCCAGTGCGCCGTCGGTGCCAGGCCGCAGGCACAAGTGCACGTCAGCCTGCTGTGCACTCGGCGTCCGGTACGGATCGATGACATACAGCTTCGCGCCCCGGCTCTTTCGTGCCTTGGCGATGTGCGTCATGACGTTGACCTGTGTCGACACCGGATTGCCGCCCCAGACCACGATCATGTCCGACAAGGCCATTTCGCGGGGGTCAGATCCCCACACCTTGCCTGTTCCCGCCATCCAGCCGGATACGGCCGTGGCGACACAGATCGTCTCATCTTCTCTCGAATAGCCCATAGCATGGCGGAACCCATGAATGACATCGCGCTGCACCAGCCCCATTGTGCCGGCGAAATGGTACGGCCAGACTGATTCGGGACCATATTTCTGCTCTGCCTGGCGGAAAGCTTCAGCAGTGATATCCAGCGCATCATCCCAACTGATCGGCTCGAACCTGCCCTCGCCTTTTGCGCCGACGCGCCGTAACGGTCGGGTCAGACGGTCCGGGTGATGTACCCGTTCCCGGTACGCCGCGACCTTGGCGCAGATCACGCCGTCCGTATAGTCGTTGAGCGAGTTGCCGCGGACCTTGCCGACCCGGTCCGGGGCCAGTTTTTCAATTTCGAGGGCGCACGTGGACGGACAATCGTGCGGACACGTGCTGCGGAGCCACTGGGGCTGATCATCAAAGGGTGCCATGCTCGAAATGTAGCTCCATGACGGGCCGTCATCAAGCGGTCAGCGGTGCATTTACACGATCATCGTGATGCTTGACCCTAAGCGGCTGCGCGTAGAAAATCCGCTTTCATTTCTGCCTGCATTCGGAGTTTTCATGGTTGATCGCGTTGGATGCGTCGTAATCGGCGCCGGGGTTGTTGGTTTAGCGTCAGCGCGGGCGCTGGCTATGGCCGGTCATGAGGTCATTGTCCTCGAAAAAGCCGACATGATCGGTACCGAAACCAGTTCGCGCAATTCCGAGGTCATCCACGCCGGTATCTATTACGGCAAGGACTCCAACAAGGCGCGGTTGTGCGTCAAGGGACGCGACATGATGTACGCGTACTGCGACAGTCACGGTATCAATCACAAACGGTGCGGCAAGTTGATCGTCGCCACTGACGAAGCGCAACTCGACCTGCTTGATGACATCAAGGGACGTGCTGCGGTGAATCACGTCAATGATCTGACCTTTGTCGATGCCGCCAAGGTTCTGGAAATGGAACCGAACGTGACCTGTTACGGTGCCTTGCTGTCGCCGTCGACCGGGCTCGTCGACAGCCACGGTCTGATGCTCGCCTATCAGGGCGACGCCGAGGATCACGGCGCCATGATCGCCTTCAACAGCCCGGTTCTCGGCGGTGAAATCCGCAGCGATGGCATTCTACTGAAAGTCGGTGGCGATGAGCCGATGGAACTGCTGTGTGATCATGTGGTCAATGCAGCCGGTCTCTACGCACAGCCGATTTCGCACGCCATCGAAGGCATTCCCGAAGACACCATTCCCGGTCAGTATTTTGCTCGCGGTGTCTATTTCACGCTCGGCGGCGGCAAACCGCCTTTCACCCGCCTGATTTATCCCGTCCCAGACCCGCTTGGCGGTCTCGGCGTACATGTGACGGTCGACCTCGGCGGCCAGGTGAAATTCGGCCCCGACGTGGAATGGATCGACCGGATCGACTACACCGTCGACCCGGCCCGTGGCGAAAGCTTCTACGCCTCGATCCGCAAGTACTGGAAGGGTCTGCCGGACGGTGCCCTGCAACCCGGCTATGCCGGTGTACGACCTAAGATTCACCCCAAGGGTTCGCACGCCACGGACTTCGTCATTCAGGGCGAGGACGTGCACGGCATTAAAGGTCTGGTTAACCTCTACGGCATAGAATCACCGGGACTGACGTCTTCTATGGCCATTGCCGAAGACGTGGCGAAACTGTTGCCCGCCTGACCAATTGGCATGGCGGCAAAGGACGGACGGCATGCCGACGGCTAAAACCGCATTGATCCCGTTTCTCAGCGTTGCCCTCGCGGCACTCTGCACGGTGCCTGCATATGCGCAGCAGCAGGCTCCCGCCCCGGGTGATCCGGGTTATGTCCGCATACAGGGTCAGGACGGTGTTTTACCTCCCCCCCTGCCGGGTATCAGTGCGCAACGTGCCCTTGTCGATCATCGCGAGGAAATGCGCACTTTTATCCAGCGCATCGCCACCTATGCGCATTCACAGAAATCCAATTTCATGGTCGTTGCCCGCGATGCCGAGGAACTGATCATCAAGCGCGATCTTCAGGATGAAAACATCATCTCGCCGGCCCGGACGTTCACGCGTTCCGTCGATGCCGTCATGTATGACGGCCTCTTTCTTGGACACAAGGCAATCGGGCAGGCACCGCCGCCTGAAGTACAGCAGCAAATGCTCGCCAATGTCGATCGTGCCAAGAAGGCCGGGCTGCCTATACTGACTATGGAATTTGCGACGGAACCGGCATCCATCGATGCCGTTTACAAGGCAGCCGATCAGCGCGGTCTGATCGCATCCGTCGCGCATCGCCCATCAAGTGACCTGATCGAAATACCGCCCTATCCGCGCCGGCCGTTCCGGGAAAACCCGAATAACATTCTGGCCATGGCTGATGTGAAGAATTTTATCTACCTGAGCGACCCTGCCGCGTTCGGCCGTCAGGATCAGTTCGCCCTTAAAATCCATGGCACCAATTTCGACCTGGTGATCGTTGATCCGTTTTCCGGTCGTGATCCGCTCAGCAAGGCTGCGGTGGAGACGCTGAAGTACAAGAAACTCGGCGCCCGCAGGCTGGTCTTCGCCCGTATGGATATCGGCACCGCCGCCAGTTACAGGTATTACTGGCAAGGCGACTGGCGTGAAGGTAGCCCCAGTTTCATCGCCAACCCCTTCCCGGGCGATCCGGACCGCTATTTCGTCGAATACTGGTCGCCGGCCTGGCAGGACCTGATGTCCGGCAATCCGCAGTCCTATCTGTATGGGCTGATCGCGCAGGGCTATGACGGCGTCATACTCGAAGGGATGCGGAGCTATCTGCTGTTCGAAGGCAATGTCGAGGTCGAACAGGAATTCGCACCTCTGGCGACATCTGCGAACTAACTCTCAAAATCACGTATCAAACTGTTTTCCCGGCCCGACTTCTGCTATCACAAAGCGGGAAATGGGAGGAACATCAATGCCGCTGCTGCACGATGCGGGAAGCTACGACGCTGTCCGCGATGCTTTCAGATGGGACATTCCGGACCGGGTCAACATGGCCGAACAGGTCTGTGACCGGCATGCCGATGCAATTCCCGACGCCACGGGCCTGATCGTCGCCCACCCGGACGGCACGCGGCGTGATTACTCTTGGCGTGAGCTGCGCCAACTCGCCAACAAGATGGCCAATTTCATGGCCGCCGAAGGTGTCACCCGCGGCGACCGGATTGGTATTCTTCTGTCACAATCCGTCGAAGCCGCGATCAGTCATGTCGGCGCATGGAAAATGGGGGCGATCTCGATCCCGCTTTTTTCTCTGTTCGGAGAGGAAGCACTCGCCTACAGGCTCAACGACAGCGGCGCGCGGGTCATCGTCACCGAAACCGTGCATTATCCGAAAATCGAGGCGATCCGCGATCAGTTGCCGGAACTGAAGCTGGTCCTGCTGATCGACGGCCAGGCCGGCGCAGATACCCGCGATCTCTGGCAGGGTCTGGAAAAGGCTTCGGACAGTTATACAAACGTCGACACGGCTAGCACCGACCCCTCCTATATCGTCTACACTTCAGGAACCACCGGGAACCCCAAGGGCGCGTTACAGGGGCACCGTTCGCTGCTCGGACACATGCCGGCGGTCGAATTCTTTCACGATTTTATGCCCCAGCGCGGCGACCTGATGTGGACCCCGGCGGACTGGGCCTGGATCGGCGGCCTGATGAACTGCCTGATGGGCGCATGGTTTCATGGCGTGCCCGTCCTCGCATACCGGGCCGGCAAGTACGACCCTGAAGCCGCCCTCAGGCTGATGGCCAAATATCAGGTGCGTAACACCTTCATGCCACCGACGGCGCTGAAGATGATGCGGGCCATTCCCGACATTCCCTCCTTCGGGGTCAATCTCCGTACCATTGCCTGCGCCGGCGAACCCATGGGCGTTGAATTGCTGGACTGGGGACGTCAGTCGTTCGGGCTGACGTTCAATGAATTCTATGGGCAGACGGAATGCAATCTGGTCGTTGCCAATTGCCAGAAGATCATGGACATCAAGCCGGGCTCGATGGGCCGGCCCATTCCCGGTCATGACGTCCGCATCATCGACACCGATGGCAACGAGGTCGCACCGGGTACGGTCGGCCAGATCGCCGTCAAGGGACCGGACCCGGTGATGATGCTGGAATACTGGAACAACCCGGAAGCGACGAAGAAAAAGTATCTCGGGGACTGGCTGCTGACCGGTGATCAGGGACAAATGGACGAGGACGGTTATCTATGGTTCGTCGGCCGCGATGACGATGTCATTACGTCATCCGGTTACAGGATCGGACCGGGTGAAATCGAAGACTGCCTGACCAAGCATCCCGCCGTCGAACTGGCCGCCGCCGTGGGTGTCCCCGACCCGCTCCGTACAGAACTCATCAAGGTGTTTATCAAGTTGATGCCGGGCCATAACGGATCGCCGGAATTGGAAGAGGATATCCGGGCTTTCGTTAAAACGCGGCTGAGTCCGCACGAATACCCCCGCATCGTGGCATTCGTCGACGAACTTCCGCTGACCTCGACCGGGAAGATCATGCGCAAGGTATTACGGGACAGGGAAATAGCCCGGCTGGCTGACAAATCCGCGGCAAATCAAGCCTGAAAAAGCCATCCTGCGCGGATGGCGGCACTTCAGGTCATTTGCAGCGGCTTGACCGAAGCAATCACGAACCCCTCATCCGCCGGGAATCGATTGCCGACAAGCTGACGCGCTTCGTCCGCCGTTTCGGCAAGCACGTCTCTGATCTGTTCATCTGCCCAGTGATCGTCAAAAAAGTCGTGGCTCATGTTCTCTTTCACGAGAGAGCGGACTTCCTTGTTATAGATGGAAACCTCAAAAACCTGATCTCCATTATGTGGCGTACGTTCCATGTACGAAACCCCTTTGCGGTACAACTGACACGCCTCCCCGGGGACTTAACCGTAAGGCCTTTGATGACCCTTATGTGACAATGGTTAGGTGATCATTTTTTCCTGTCAATGTGTAGAAACCGTAAACATTCTGAAATACTCGATAATTCATCTGACGTTGTATATTCGCAACACACGGTAGGTCTTGCCGCCTGCGTTCAAACGCGAGAATGTATCCATCAGCCTATCGTCATTGGAGAGTGACCGTGTTGACCGTTGATTATTATTTCACGCTTGTTTCCCCCTGGACCTATCTCGGCGACGCCGAATTCAAGAAAATCGCCGATAAATACGGCGCTCAAATCCGCCACATACCCGTCAATCTGGGCCGCGTTTTTGAAGCTACGGGTGGGTTGCCGCTGGCCAAGCGGTCGGATGCCCGCAAAGCACTGCGCATGCAGGAACTCAAACGCTGGCGGGACTACAGAAAAGTGCCGCTCAACCTTGAGCCGAAATTCTTTCCCGCATCAGACAAACTGGCTGCCGGCATGGTCATTGCCGCGCAGGAAACCGGGAATGATGTTTACGATTTCTGTCACGCCATCATGCGCGCCGTATGGGCCGAGGAACGCAACATTGCCGACAAGGACACCATGCTCGAAATCGCCGATTCGTGCGGCCTCGACGGCAAACTTTTGCAAGTCGCCGCTGAAAGCCCGAGCGTGACCCATAAATGGGAGGCGGATACCGACCGCGCCATTCAACGGGGTGTAATGGGCGCCCCCTTCTACATCATAGGCAATGAAACCCTTTGGGGGCAGGACCGGCTGGAATTTGTTGAGCAAATTCTGGCTGCCGGAAAGTGACCCGCACACACCCTTGGTGACGGCCTGCGGCTTCGACAGGTTGAGATTGTTCACTTCACCTCAAATTGAGGAGAGCGGCCGGCACGCAACTCGAAGCGTTACGCAAGGTCCGGCGGCAGGCTGATGGTGCGGGCGATCTCGTCCGACTTGAAGCCCACCGCACGCGGGTTGAGAACCCCCGGCAATGCGGCAACACCGAAAAGTTCCTCTACCGCACCTTCAAGCCGCAGCCAGTGCATGATATTGCCGGACGTCAGTTCGATGACCACCATGCCGCATCTGGCATCGGACTCACGATCGTTGAGATTCTTTTCCAGGGCCAGGTCGCCGAAAGTGTGGCCTTCGCGACCCTTGGAGATGCAGGCCACGGCAAAGTTGCCGACGATGGTCATACCGCGCAGGAAACCGGGACACATCACAACCGGTTCGAACGTCCCTGATTTGAGATCGACACGACCGAGATACCCGGTGCCTGAATCCTGCACCCAGAGCGTCCTGCCGTGCATTCGCGGAGAATGCGGCATCGACAGGCCTTCACAGACGATGTCACCGGATCGTACGTCGATCACCAGACCGCCATCCTTGCGCTTGTCGCGCCAGCCATCGGAGGAGTCCGAGTTAGATACCGCCGTCACATAAGCCGGCCGGCCTTCATGGAGGGCAATGCCGTTAAGGTGGCAGCGGTCCTCGGGAACATAACTGCTGACGAAATCCGGCTTCCATGCCGGATGAAAACTGTAATCCCGGCTCAGATAAGACAGGCAGTTAAACAGGGTATTCACAAACACCAGACGCCCGTCACCATCAACCGCCATTTCATGGCAATCGATATCGCCGGTTACATGGCTGGCTTTCGGCACATAGACCGCATCGTGACCGTCCGCGCGTTCCCCCGCGTTAAGAGCGTTCTCCAACCGCCATATCTGCCATTTGGAGGCGACATACAAAGACCGCCCGGCGCTGGCGATGCCCATACATCGCTCGACCGTCCGTTCGGATACGGTGAGTTCACCGGCCTGATCGAGACCGATCATGAAAAGTTTCGATGCCTGGTAGGTGGTGAATGCGAGACTGACCCCCTGTCCCGCCATCCAGGAATTGAAGTACTTGGAGGTTATGATCTCAACGTTTTTTTCCTGCGTATGGGCATCGCCTCCCGGCGCGCTTTTGTCAGCGGCCTTTTTACTGGCTGGCGTCTTCTGTGCAGGCTTCGTCTTGCTGTCGGCCATTGATCAGGCAAGACCCCCGCCGGGCATTGAGTTCTGAACGGCGACGGAAGCATTGGAATCGTCGCTGTCGAATACCGTGTACCCCTGCGAAACAGCCGCCGCCGGCTGTTCTTCGCGCTCTGTCCAGTTACCGATCCAGTTGATCGTATCGTATTCATCCATTGAAACGACAAGCATGTTTGCTTCACCCACCAGTTGGTCAATTGCTTCACCGATATCGAGCACGCTCGCAAAGTCGATGTCCAGCACGTTTGCCATGTCGTTATTCATGTCGATGTGTTCGATCCCCGTCACCAAGTTGTTGGCGATCGCCGAAAGGTCGAGATCGAAGTTGCCATTCAGAGAAAGCGTATCCTGACCGGTTCCGCCGTCGATCCGGGCGAAGCTTTCACTGCCGATGATCAGTCTGTCATCACCGGCCCCACCGCGCAGCACATCGGCGCCGCTCTCACCGCCGTCCAGCAGATCGTTGCCGCTGGTGCCGATCAGCACATCGTCATTCTCCGTACCAACGGTATCGACGACACCCGAGAAGTCACCCCCGTAGACGACATACGACACGCCGGCACCACCGCTGTTGAAATCGTACGAACCGACAAGAATGTCGTCGAACCCGTCACCATTGATATCACCGGCTGCACTTGCGGCAACACCTATACCATCAACGTCGACATTTGCCCCCTCGAGGACAAATCCCTGATCCGGTAAAAGCGCACCCAGGGAAATATCCGGTGCAAAACCGTCTTTTGATCCGAAGATCACATATGCAGCACCAGAGCCGTCATTCGCACCGCTTGATCCGACGATAATATCATCTATCCCGTCACCATTGACGTCACCCGCAGGCGACAGGGAATTCTTGCCGCCCAGATATTCATCCATTTCAGCGCCGATGATTTCAAAACCATCGCTGCCATTCAGCGTGTCGACATCCAAGGTCGCCGTGTAGCCGCTTGCCTTCCCGAAGACCACATAAGCGGAACCGGTGTTGTCAGAAACCGAGTCGGCACTCGGCGCATTAATAGCCAAGTCGCTGAAGCCGTCGCCGTTGATGTCCCCAATCATCGCGACGGATACCCCCAGCCAACTGGTGGCCTGACTGCTGGTCAGGGTAAAGCCGGTGCTGCCGTCGCCGGCCTGGAGCGACGAGAGATTTACGCTTGCATCAAGTCCGCCTGCCTTGCCGAACAGCACATAGGCTTCACCGGCATTCGTCGTCCCGTTTGCAAGGCCGTCACCACCCGGCGCACCAATGACGACATCATCATATCCGTCACCGTTGATATCCCCTGCAATACTGAGGGATACACCTGCCTCATCACCGGTATCGATACCGTTAATGACTGTCGATGCGGCGGCTGTCGTTATATCTGCGCCAAGCGTGGTTGCGCCATAAATGATGAATGCCTTGCCCGGATTACCTGCTGCATTCTGAGGCGCACCGATAATGATGTCATTCAGGCCGTCACCATTGATGTCACCGCCGCCGGCAACTGCATCTCCGGTGAAATCATCAGACGCAGTGCCGGTAATCTTGAAGCCGTCCGCGCCCAATGCATCCAGGTTATAGGCATTATTGAATCCGGTGTTGTTACCGAAGATGACATAAGCCGCACCTTCATCGGAAGAACCTGCGAATGGTGCGCCGATGATAATGTCATCGAAACCATCACCGTTAACATCGCCGAGGGCTGATACAGATTCGCCAGCAAAACTGCTCGCAGTAGCGCTTTCCAGTTTGAAGCCGTTGGTGCCGTCGCCCGCGGCAATGCTCGACAGGTCGATATCGCTCAAACCGTCGGCGGCACCGAAGACGACATAGGCAGCACCGGAATCTCCTGTGGCACCGGTTTGGTTCTGGTCAGCGCTATATGCGCCGACGACAAAATCTTCGAACCCGTCATTGTTTATATCGCCGGCAGAGCTCACCGACCAGCCTGCATAATCATATAGTTCTTCGCCGGTCAGCGTGAACCCTTCCGCCGTCGTCATCTCGGTCAGGTTTTCTGCGACATGTTCGATGTAGATCGTTGCGCCGGTCGCCGCGTGGACCTGTTTGTCGAAGGTTCTGAGTTCACCCTCCACCGTTAGGGTCGTCGATGTCGCCGTGCCCCATCCGGCACCGATGTCGATGGCACCGCCGAAGTCCTGACGGGTCACGACGAGCGTGTTGCTGGACCCGGTCAGCGCATTGGTGCCGTCCGTGATCGAGATCACGTCCTCACCATCGAGGGTGAGGTCACCGAGGCCGATGTCCAGCACCTCGAAACCGGAAATCAGGTCGTTGCGAACCTGCGACATGTCGAGACCGTTATGGGCCACGAGCGTATCCATGCCTTCGCCACCGTCGACAAAATGGAAGTCGTGGTCGGAAATCTTGATGACATCGTTTCCGTCACCGCCGAGCAGCACATCCTCCCCACCGTCGCCGTCCAGAATGTCATCGCCGTCGCCGCCATAGACATGGTCTGCTGCACTGGTGCCTTCAAAGCTGTCCGTACCGCTGGTCGCCGTAATCGCGTTGGCGACGGCGGTCAGGCTGACAAGGCCGAAGCTGGTATCGATGTCGATATCCAGCAGCGTGCTGCCGTCCCCTTGAAGCCCGCTGATTGCGTCAAAGTAGGACCCGGCCCTTGCCGTCGCAAAACTGACGACATTGAAGACATCGCCGACAACGGGGCTGTAGCCCGAGATGAAATGAGCTTCCAGGGTGCCGTTCAGGGTCATCTCTCCGGTAACGGTCAGGCTGTCCGCAACCTCGCCTCCGTCGTTGCCGATGTCGAGCTGGATCACGCTGCTGTCCGAGGCCAGCATATCGCCGATGACTTGAAGGTTGTCGACAGTTTCAACCGTGATACCGGCAACATCGATAACCCCGTCGTTCTGGAACACTGTCCCCGTTGCCGAGAAGTCGAGTGTTCCGTTCCCGGTGATCGTGCCGCTCGCGAGATTGGTGAAATCATCGGTGCCCTTGAACGCCAGCACTGCGCCGTTGGCGAGTGTCAGCATACCGGCGTTCTGGTGTTCCGGAGATCCCGCAGCGTTAACGTTGACGTCACGTTCGATGTTCATCAGTCCGGAATTGTTGATGAACGCACTGATGGTGAAGGTGGTGGATGCCGACGCGCCGCTTTGCGTTACGGTGAATGTGCCGTAGTTGTTCAACTCGCCGCCGCCGGTGACGTTCAATGCCGCGAGTGACGTCGACCCGTCGGTTTCATCAAAAATCATCGTGCCGTAGTTGTTGACGCTGTCACCGAAATCCATGTTGTGCGTGATTGCGCCCAAACTTGCGTTCAGCACGCCGCCTTCCATATTGGTGAATCCGCCGTAAATGTCGAACGCGCCATCCGACGTGATGGTGCCATAGTTGACGACGTTCACGTCTGAAGAGAAATCGAGATTGGCGATTTCAATCGTGGCTCCAGAAGCCACCGTAAAGGTGACAGGGCCGCCGTCATGCGACACCACCGATACCGCACTGCCGAGTAGCAGTTCAGGCATATCTGCCGTGTAGGTGAACTCTCCGTCGATCCTGAGTTCGTTACCGGTATCGAAATCCAGAAAACCGCCCCCGGTCATCACGGTATCCGGACCGACGATGATTTTCTCGACGTTTGAACCCGCCCCGATCTTGAGGAACTTGCCCGATGCGATATCGACGACGCCGTTGCGCAAGTCGACAGTGAGGTCGTTCGCACCGGACCCGACGATGGTCCCGTTGCCGTCGACATCGATCAGCCCCACGTTCGTGACGTCGCCACGAATGATTCGGCTACCTGCCGACTCCGTGTTCTCGAACTTGAGCGTGCCTTCGTTCATCAACGCCGTGTTCGGTATGTCGATGTCGAGCGTGTTGGTCGACGAACCGCTGAGCAGGATCAGGCCCGCATTGATGACGCTTGAGCCGGTCAGGTCCATATTGTTGTTGCCGGTCGCATTCATCTGCAACGTGCCGTCCGGCGTGATATAGATGTCGTTCGAGATCGTGCTGCCGGTGCCAGATACTGTCGTCGTTCCGGCGATTTCGATCTGGCCGTTCCCGTTGATCGTCGCAGCATTGCCAAGCGTCGTCGTGCCGCCAAGAACAAGGGTTGTGTCGACCGTGCGCGTGGTTGCCCCCGTGATCACCGTCGTGCCCAGTGAATTGACGATGCCGTCCGTTGCAATCGAACCTTCGAGGAAATTGAACGTTCCGCTTGCGCCGATTTCCAGGCTGCCGCGGCCTAACAGGTCACCGCTCAACGAGAACGAACCACCGGAAACGGATGAGGCAATCGGTTGTGCAAGCTCCAGGGCCGTACCGCTTGCGATGGCGAAATCGTCCGGGCCGGTATTGCTCATTGCCGCGACGGTCATGATGTCGAGGGGGTAACCGCCCGTCGTCAGCATCGGCGGGTTCGCGGTGTCGCCGATAACGATCTCGGTGAATGCGTCCGGCAGGCCATCCGACCAGTCGGCGGCATTCGATACATCGTCACCGCTGGTGCCGTTCCAAGTGGTCGTGCCATACGTTGCCGTCGTCACCGTCATGTAATCGACGCCGCCGTTCGCATCGGTGACCTTGACCGTAAACTGGTTGGCGCCCGTGTACCCGCCGGCCGGCAGGAAACTGTACGTACCGTCAGCATTCACGCTCACGCTGCCGTTGGGGGCATCCGTTTCGAGTTCAAACGTCAGTGCATCCCCGTCAGCGTCGAAGGCGTTCAGGCGGCCGTAATAGATTGTTGATTCCTGACCCACCGCGATGTTGCGGCTTACCCAGTCGGCGCCGCCATGCAACACGCCGTCGATCCCGTTCTGCGTCAGGTCATGCGCAGTGCGGTTCGAGCCATCCGTCAGCGGCCAATATCCGACGAGTCCCTGTTCACCCCCGACAAGTGAATGGCTCAGGCCATCGGCGATCTCAGCCGGTGTGCGGACGTCGTCCCAGACCCGGAAGTCCGCAATCTGACCATCGAAGAAATGTTGCATCCCGCCATTGACGCCGATGAACAATTCTCCGTCTTCAGCGTCTGTCGGATGATCGGGATAAGACAGCGGGCTGCCGACAGCCACACCATCGACATATAGCGTGATCGTCTGGGCCTCTGCATCGCGGGTCAGGGCGACATGCGACCACGTGCCCGTCGTGATACCGGTCGACGTGAAGACTGCAGGTGACGCATCGACGCCTTCGCCGTGTTCCTGTATCCACTGCACGTTGCCGCCTGTCGTGATGTACAGTTCATAAAGCGAATTGTTCGGCCCGTCATCGAGGGTCGTCGTCTCGCCTGAGAAACTGAATACCCGGCCACTCCCGAAGCTCTCCGGATTGACCCAGAACTCGACCGTCATATCGCCCTTGAGTGCCAGCGGATTGTTGCCCTCGCCGTCGTATTCGGCTTTCACGTATCCAGTCGCGCCATCGAACGTCATACCGGCAGCATTGCCCGGGATCGGCGGCAACGACGGGTATTCGATGGTATTGAATATCGTACCGGTATGTCCGTTACCGGACGCATCCGTTATCTGGTCTGTCAGCAGCCCTGATTCATCGAGTGGCCAATAGCCCTCAACCGGGTGCGCGGTCGCCGGCACACGCCCGAGCATGTCGAAGTTGACCTCGGCCTCATTGATCGGCGTCTTCCACATCCGAATTTCGGAAAGCGCCCCATCGAGTCCGTATCCCGAGCCGGATGACAGATCATCGCCCGAACTACCGGCATACAGCGTGCCGAACCTGCCGGTCATGTCGATGCCGCTGGCGTCCGCGGAACCGGCCAATTCACCGTCGACATAAACTTTCAGATCGTCGCCGTCGTAGCTGACCGCATAGTGAGACCACTGACCGTAGCTGAACTGGTCGTCGAGCGTGACGGAAACCGGCGTGCTGCCGTCGCTGATCAGGACCGTCAGTTCGCCCTCTTCGCCGAGCGTCATCTCGATCATGTTGTTCCCGGCGCCGTCGCCGGTGTTGAGCTCCAACAGTCTGTTCGGGCTGGTCGATTCGCTCACATTACCCCAGAACGTGAAGGCGAAGGCATCTTCGGCCAACGTGTGTGTACCGAGGCTGGCATACGACCCAAGGTCACCCGCAAACAGCGTGCTGACCGGCACCGGGCGGTTGAGCGGCAACGTCGGATCCTCGTCGGTAACCAGCGCGCCCGCCGGGACCGTCACGTCCAAACCACCCATGACATCCTTCAGGGTAGTGCCCGATGAATCATCCGCACGCCAATACGAAATCAGCGGCGATCCACCGGCATCGTCGATGACCCGATGCATGTATTCGGCGATCTGGCTGTCGGTTCGAATTTCGTTCCAGTAACGCACCTCGTCAAAATCGCCGACGAGACCGGCGCCGCTCACACTCGAACCGAACGTTAAATCTCCGTCGGCGTTGGTGAACGTCCGATTTTCTGTGGCGCCCGACTGTCCATCGACGACGATTTTAAAATCATCTGAAGCGCTGTCGAAGACAAAGGCAACATGGTGCCATTCCCCGTCCAGTACGTTGACGGCCGGTCCGGCCGCCGTCGTGGTGCGGACGAAACCGTCAAGCCCGCCCGTCGAGTTGAAGGTGACGCCGTAATCGTGCGTGCCGGGAACCTGGAACAGGATGTCCCCGTCGTCATGTGATCCGTCGGCCCGGAACCAGGTCTCAATAGTGAAGTCTTCCGGGGTAGTCGCCGCTGCCCCGATCATCACAACGGTTTCGGCATCCTGCAGGCTGACGTGCACCCCGCCGTCATAGGCGTCAATTTTCGGTGCATCGTTTCGATTGTTATCGACCTCGAGCGTCAGTTCCTTCTCGACGAAAAGACCGTCGGAATCCGTGGCCCGGATCGTGAACCTGTCTTCGCCTACGAAGCCGGGCACGGGTTCGTAGGTGAACGTCCCGGTAGTGGCGTCAACCGTCAACTCGCCGAAGTGCGTGTCGGACGTAACAGAGAACGTAAAGGTTTCACCGGCGTCGCCGTCGACTACGCCGATGTCGCCTCGCAGCAACCCGCCTTCCAGCACATATGTCTGGTCGGCATAGACTTCGGGTCCAGTATCTATCCAGCTGGTCCCGGAGGCTGTACCTGTATTGCCGTTGCCTGACAGGTCGGATATTTGCGCGCCGCTGCCATCGTTCAGCGGCCAATAGCCAAGAACGAAATCTGCAGCCGGATCAAGCGTGCCGTTCATTTCCGCCTGAACCTGCGCCTCATTGAAAGCGCCGCTCCAGAGACCGACATTGCTGATCACGCCGGTGAATTCTTCTATGACCTCGGGCGTTGAATTGACGCTGGAACCGATGCGCAGCGGGTCTGACACATTGAAAGATGGGGTTAAGGTATTGGCGATTGTGCCGACGTCGATCCCGTTGACGAAGAACGTCGCGTCATAGTCGCTGTCGATCGACACCGCGACATGCGCCCACTGCCCGGCTTGCAGGCTCACACCTGCATCGGCAAGTGCCGACGCCGAGATATTCAGATCTTCCTGACCGTAGTACGACAATTGCAAACCATCGTCATTGAGCGCGAACGAGAACCCATCCAGACTTGCCTCGGCCTCCTGTCCAAGAATGCGCTGCACCCCGCTGAGCGCATCCGGCTTGACCCACGCACCGATGGTGAAATCGGACGTCAGTTGGAATTCCGACGAATGCGGGATTTGCACGCCTGAGTCACTACCGTCGAAATAGAGGCCGTCACCGGTCGGGACTTCGAGTATCGTCTTTTCGGTGATGGATGCGCCGTTCTGCAGCGTGCCGTCGTTCCCCGTGACAGAGAGATCGGTGACGGTGCCGTTATCTTCGCCGTCCAGTTTCCAGTGACCGACGAGGCCCGCTTCGCTCCCGTCGAGATCGCTCAACAGGTTATCTGCGATCTCGGCTTGCGTGCGGATATCGCTCCAGATTCGGACGTCGGCGATATCACCTTTGAAGTTCTGCGGATGCGAGCCGTCATCGTCATAGTCGCCGATCATCACCGGCGAACCATCACCCGAAACCGAACCTTGCGTGCCCGTGTGTATCAGCACCCCATCCAGATAGAGGCTGGATTGGTTGGTACCCGGCTGCATGGTCATCGCAGCGTGGTGCCACTCCCCGTCGCGTAGATCCGGACCGACGCCGCTGGCCGGCGTGATGAACGAACTGCCGGCGGCGCCGAACAACTGACCGGTCGCTTCGGTGAAGCCGAGCGAGAACACATTGCCGTTGCCAGTCGTCGGTTTCGTCACCAGTCGGTGATAAGACGCCCCTGCTTCCTGAACGACCTCCGCCCGGAACCAGACTTCAACCGAGAGAGTCGTCGTCTCATAGACAGCATTGTCCGGGATGACGATGTTGTCGCCCGTAGCGCCGACGATCCCATCGAACGATGCATGTTTGGAAACGTGTACGGCCACGGCGTTGCGGTCGAGCACCTCGGAAACGAATTCGGCGCCGTTCTGGAGTGTGCCGTCATTCCCAGCCGACGCACTGTCGGCCGCCGTCGTGCCGGATGCCTCGTCCAGTTTGTAATACGCGACCAATCCCGGTTCACTGCTGGAAAATTCCGTCGCACGGTTTTCTCTGATCTCCGCTGCCGTACGCACATCGTTCCAGACACGTACATCGGCGATGTCGCCCTTGAAGTTCTGCGGATAGTCCCCGTCATCGTCAAAGTCACCGATGATGAACGGTTGCGACGAGCTGGGCGCCGGTACCAATAACCCGAGGCCGCTGTTGTCGACCTCAACACCATCGAGATAAAGTTTAGAGTTCCCGATGCCGATAATGCCGGATTTGACGACCAAAGCAGCGTGGTGCCATTCACCATCGCGCATATTTACGGACTCGGTGAGGTTCGTCCCGCCGCCAGTACCGTTGAGATAACCGTTGCTATCGAGATACAGGCTGTATTCACCGGCAGCACCAATATCTGTTTCTTTCCCGATAATGCGCTGGAACCCGGTACCGCTCGGGTCGGCGCGGAACCAGGCCTCGATCGTTATGTTCGCAGCGCTCTGGTTGGCGTTGTTGGCAATGATGATGTTGTCGTCAGTGCCGTCGAACGTGGTGTAGCGCGACAGATGACCGGCGACATCGCTGACCGTCACCGACGTCGGGACGGCATTAGCGCCATTCCCCGTCAGATCAATGTAAGAACCGTCGGAATTCTGTTCATCGAAGTCCCAGTATCCAACAAGCTCACTTGCCTGTTCGATATCTGAATCGTCGAACTTGCGCTGATAATTGGCGGCGATTTCATCGACGGTGCGGACCCCGTTCCAGACCCGGACCTCATCCATCAAACCTTCATAATCACTCGTCAGATCGAGAGCGCCGAACATAAGCTGGCTGTCCGTACCGCCCGCGGCTTC
Organism: Rhodospirillales bacterium; assembly: GCA_965227245.1. GTDB lineage: Bacteria > Pseudomonadota > Alphaproteobacteria > Rhodospirillales > Casp-alpha2 > UBA4479. Next base: position 3,127,454 of record OZ245728.1, read on the forward strand.
ACCGGTATACTCGATGGTTTCCAGCAACTCGCCGTTGACGTAGAAACTAACCGTTCCTGCATCCGTATCGCGCGTTGCAGCAACGTGAGCCCACTCTCCTGCTTCAAGCGGCGTCGCAGTGGTGGTCGGGGTTACATTGCCAAGCGAGGAATTCTCGTGGAAGAAACGCAGCGACCCGTCGGCCTGCATTTCGAGACCATAGAGAACATTACCCGCCAGCGTTTCCTGGGCCGAGCCAAACGTCAGCAGGTGCGCCTGCTTCAACACCGACGGATTTACCCACATTTCGACCGTGACGTCACCCGTAATGGCGAGTACGTCACTATCGCCACGCCCGGCGACGAGAGCATCCTGACCATCGAATTGCAGGACCGTCTCATGCGCGGAGATACCGAGAATTTCAGGTGCGTCCGCCCGCTCGCCGACGGTGATCGAGAACACCTGGCTGCGTGAAGCACCGTTGGCGTCGGTAACGGTTGCCGTGAAGCTGTCCGGCCCGGCGTAATTGTCATCCGGCACGTACTTGAAGGTGCCGTTCGCGAGCAAAGATAGCTGACCATTGGCTGGCCCGGTATCCACAGCCCAAGTCAGCGCGTCGCCTTCGGCATCCGTTGCCTGCAGGATACCGATCAGCGGTGTATCCTCATCCAGAGACAATTCGGTGCCGTAGATATTCTGCGCCGTCACGACACTGGTTGCGCCCGTGACCGCACCGTGATTGTCGTGGCCGGAATAGTCGTCGGCGGTCCCCGTGTCAGAGACCTCATCCAGACGCCAGTTACCGACAAGACCGGGCTGCGGTACTTGCAGATTGCCGAAGTTGTCACCGCCGATGTCGGACGGGTCGCGGACATGATCCCAGATGCGAACATCCGACAGCATGCCGTTCCAGCCATTGTATGTGGAACCGCTGGTATCCGTATCACCGATCAAAAGATTGCTGACAGCCGTCAACGAACCGGGAGTCTCTTCGATATTCGCCGAACCGCCGTTGATACCGTTTATATAGAACGTCGCTTCCCCGTCACGGTCGGCGGTAACGGCGACATGAACCCATTGCCCTGTCGGGATCGTCGCCGTTGAAAAGACGTTGCTTGCATTTCCGTTGGCATCTTCCATCGCCAGTTCAAGCGTATCGGAAGTACTGACGCCGAGCATCCAGCCCTTGAACGCGGAATCCCGGTTGTCGATGATCACGTTCTCGGTCCCGGTTACATCGCGGTAGACCCAGGCTTCGACACTGAAATCGTTCGTACCGGTCGAGAGCTGATCGTTATCCAGCACCACGATCTTGTCATCACCATCGAATGACATTGCCTGTATCGGCGGGACCAGGAATTGCGGCTCCGCAGAATCACCCGATACGAGGTTCCCAAGTTCGGCATCATGGCCATTACCGGTCAGATCGGTGAAGAACCCGGCACCCTGATCAAGCTGATCCGGCTCGAACTGCCAGTAGGCGACCAGGTTGTCTTCGCTGCCGTTCAGGGTCAAATTTGTATTGTTGGCGATTTCGCTTTCGCTCAGCGCCTTGTTCCAAACGCGAACTTCGTCGACTGCGGTATCGGCGAAACCGGTGTCGGCAACCGTCTTGCCGATCAGCAGCGGATCGTTATTGGAGATATTCCAGCTCGACGGATCGTTGTCGCGCCCGGCTGTTTGTGTCCAGCCGTTGGAGGCACCGTCGAAATATGCCGTGAACGTATCGCTGCTCTGATCCAGCGTAAACGTGATTTCATGCCAGCCATCGACACCCGTAAGGTCGTACTTCAATTCCGCCTTTTCGGAAGCGTCGGTGCCGCCGTTCCCCATGCGGACATAGAGAAAACCACTTTCGATGAAGACGTTCCAACCCTCAACACTGGAAGTCTGGTTCCCCTTGGAAATCAGCGACTGCAGTGACGTGGTATCGCGGAAATCCGCCATCAGCTGGACCGAGAAGCTGCCCTCGCCCGGATTCAGGTCTTCGTGATGATTGACATAGATATAATCATCCGCGCCATCAAACTGGACGGCGCCAGACGTGGACTGTGCCCCGAGGATGTTCGGCGCATCGTTCTCGGCGGCAACGCTAACTCTGATTGTCCGTGTAACCGTCGCCGAACCGTCACTGATCTTGACCTTGAAGCTGTCGGCACCGGAATAGTCTTCGTCCGGTGTATAGACGAATTCGCCGTCGCTATCGATGCTGACCGTGCCGTGGCCGGCCGCCTGCGCCAGTGAGAAGCTCAGGGAGGCGGATTCCTCATCGCTGGCGACAAGCGAGCCATGCACCGCGATGTCTTCATCGGTCGAGAATTCATAGCTGTAGACCGGCGCCGCGCCGTCGACGAATTGCGGATCACCGACAATCGAACCGTCGTTGTTACCGGTGCTGTCGATGATCGTGTCGCCGTCCGCGGCCGTGCCCAGGTCATCATTCAATCGCCAGTTGCCGACCAGACCCGGCGTCTCGGCATCAAGATAGCCATTCATGCCATCGCGAATATCATTGATCGAACGTGCCTCATTCCAGACACGGGCGTCGGCAATGGTGCCTTCCCAGCCCTGCTCCACGCCTGAATTGAAACGCCCGATAGCGACCGTTCCCTCGCTGACTTCCGGATGGTAGCTGGTGGTTTCCTCGCCAACGAGGTTGCCATCGACGAACATTTTGAAGGTCATCGTGTCGGCGTCGTAGGTGGCGGCAATATGGTGGTTCAGACCATCCGTCGCGCTGATGCCGCTGTCAATGTTCGCAAAGCTGCCGTCGGTCAAAATGCTGCTGAAACGGAACGTGCCGTTATTGACGTTCAGGCTCCACGTCGCGTTGCTGGCGTTCGTGGAGTCGTTCACCATAATACGGTGTATACCCGTATCACTAAAGCCCGCCTTGGCCCACGTTTCGATGGTGAAACTGTCGGGATCGAGTGTGCCGTTGTTGTCAGCGATCAGGACACCGTCGCCCGTGCCGTCGAACTCCAATGCACGCGCAAACGGGATCGGCGTCGGTGACATTGAGGGATGGACAAGCGTCGTGCCCGTGACCGTGCCGTCGTTGCCGTTTGCCGTGCTGTCGGCGCCGTCGGCATCAAGACGGTAATACGCGGCCAGCCCCGCCTCGGCGCCGTTCAGGCGGGAGGTGTAATTGTTCGAAATCTCCGTCGATGTGCGGATATCGTCCCAGACCCGCACATCGGATATTTCGCCATCAAAGTTTGTACTGCCCAGACGGTTGATGCCGATCTGAAGATTACCGTCAGGCGCAAAATTGCCGATATCCTGATTTAACGTCAGCGAGCCGCCTGCCGGCGCACCATCCAGGTAGGCCGTGAATGTCTGCGTCGTCACATCGTAGGAATAAGCGATATGGTGCCATTCGCCGTCGTTGGTCGTATTTGCGCTCAGCGTAAAAACGTCGACCCCGCTGTCGCCCGCAACTTCGAGGTTCGGCTGCCCGTTCGTGACATAAATCTGCATGGCGTTACGGGTGTCGGCATTCGCATCATCCGTCGACATGATGGCAACCGTGCCCGCCGAGGTCGTTTTGTACCAGGCTTCGACGGTGTGATTGCCGGAAACCGGTGGCGGGCTGGCGGTGATGATTTCGTCAGTGGTGCCGTTGAAGCTCATCGTCGACGCAAACGCATCGACGGGCGCACCGTGGCCGACAACGGCATCGTTTTCATTGCCTGACAGATCAATCGCCGTGCCAGAATCTGTTATTTCATCGAAGCGCCAGTAACCGGCGAGATTGGTCGTATCGACGCCGCTGTCGAGGCGCTGCTGATAGTTTTCGACAATCTCGTCGGCGGAGCGGGTTTCGGTCCAGATACGAACATCGTCGATTTCGCCGATGAAACCGAGTGTCTCGTCTTCGTTGTTGCCGATCCGCGCGACGCCGGACACGATATTCGGCGACATTTCATGGGATTTTTTCAGCACGCCGTCGACATAAAGGAAAACGTTGTCCGACCCGCCGGGCACGCTTGAATCAAAGGTTATGGCGGCATGGTGCCATTCACCGTCTGCGTAAACCTCATCCGTCGCCGTAAACGTGGAGTCGTTGAAGAGCGCGAAATCGAGCTTGCCATCCGTATTCAGGTGCAAGTTGGCGCGCTGATCGTTCGCTGCCGCACCGAGAATCATCAGTGTCTGGTCATTACTTGCCGGCAATGTCGCATCTGACTTGAACCAGACTTCATAGGTGAAATCACCCGTCCCGTTGACCAGACCGCTCCCGTCGCCGAGATCGACAAAATCATCGTTTCCATCGAACTGCACCGCGCCCGACGTCGGTGCGACACCCAACAACGCCGGCGGGTCGTTGTAAGCGGCGGTATTGATGGTGATCGTTTCGGTGCTCAGATTGCCTTGCTCGTCAGAAACCGAGACCGTGAACGTGTCCGAGCCGATATACCCGGAAGGCGGCGTGTAGGTGAAGTGACCGTCGACATCGACGTTGACCACCCCTCCCTGCGCCGTCGCGGCATCGGACTGGACCGTAAAGAGGAGCGACGTCGCACCGTCCGGGTCGATGGCGCCGATGGCCCCCGAGAAAGTCTGGTCTTCGTTGATCGTGATCGGGGTTTCAAAGACGCCCGGACCGACGTCGACAGTGGAGGCACTTGTAATCGTGCCATCGTGCCCGTTCCCGGTAGAATCGACGGCCGTCGTCCCATCAGCGCCGTCTAGCTTGTAGTGCGCGATAAGCCCACTCTCATCCGGTTGCGGGAATGTTTCACGGCTGTTCGAGATATCGCCAGCATCTCGGACATAATCCCAGATGCGCACATCCGCCAGTTCACCTTCGAAATACTGGTCGTAAGTTTCATTGAACCGGCCGATATTCAGCGTGCCGCTTCCCACGACCGGGGCAAGCCCACCGACCGTCGAGCCGACAAGCTCGCCGTCCGCATAGAGTGAAATCGTATTCGTCGTCCCATCGAACGTCGCCGCAACATGATGCCAATTCCCGTCACGATAATCATTCGACCCATCGATGACGTTGTGGCCGCCACCGTTGCCGTCCGTGTATTCGACCTTCAGTTCGCCGTTCAGGAACAGCAATGAATAGGCGGCCTTGTCGCCGCCGTCGGTCAGCGTGACCATCCGCGCATCGCCGGTGGTGTTCTGATCGGAATCGGATTTGACCCATGTTTCGATGGTCCAGCTTTCCGCATCCAGAAGGTCGTCTGCAGGGACCGTGACGAAATCGTTTATGCCGTCAAAATTCGTCGCCCTGACCAGATGATTGATGCTTTCGCCCGACGCGGTGTCGGCTTCGCCCTCCAGCATAGGATCACCGGCGTAGAGACGGTTGCCGTTCGCGGACAGGTCGTCTGCATAGCCCCCATTGTGGGTATTGATGTTGTCGAAGTTCCAGTAACCGGCAAGGGTCGCTTCGCCCGTAGGGTCGGAAATCTTGGTGGCGTAGTTCTGCGAAATATCGAAGTCGCTGCGGGCTTCATTCCAGAAACGGATTTCGTCGACGGCGCCCTGCAGGTGGTTGTTGCTTATATAGGACTTGCCGATCAGCATCGGATCCGAATTCGACAGGATCAGATCTGCCGTGTTGGAAACATCCCCGCTGCCAGAAAGCATGCCGTCGATATAGAAGTCGGCATTGCCGCCCCGGTCGACGGAAATGGCAACGTGATGCCATCCGTCCGCATCCACTGTTCCGGAACTGCTTACACTGGAATAAAGCTGCATGCCGTCACCGATCTCCAGATTGAGGTATCCGCTGGAGTCGATAAAGGCGTAGAATCCCTCGCCGTTGAACGAACGCTTGTCGAACAGAATCTGATCGCCGGACAACGCCGACAGATCGATCCATGCTTCGAAGGTGAAATCGTCCTTGCCGGGATCAAGGTCGAAACCATTGTCCAATATCTGGAGGTAATCGTCATCCCCATCCAGTTGCACGAAAATCTGTGCATCGCTGGCGCCGAGGATCGTCGGGGCGTCCGCTTCGGGATCGACCGTAACATTGATCTGCCTGGTGGTGAAAGCGCCGGTGGCGTCTGTCACCTTGACGGTGAAAGTATCCGGCCCGGAATAGTTGGCCGTTGGCGTGTAGGTGAATGCGCCGGTCGCTGAGTCTATATCCAGCGTGCCATGATCCGGGTCGCCGGCCGTATCGACGGCGAACGTGAGCGCACCACTCGAAGCGTCCTCGGCGAAGATAACGCCGGTATACGAAAGATCCTCACTCAGAAAGATCGATGTGGCATACAGCTGCACGCTGCCCGGGCCGAAACCGGGCGCACCATTTACGGTCGCCACATCGTGGTTGTTGCCGGTCGCGTCCAGGATACTTCCGGCGCCAGACGGGCTGCCGCTGACCGCCTCGTCAAACCGCCAGTTGGCTTCCAGCCCGGCGCTGTCGGCGGGGACATGGGTGTTCATGTTGGCGTTGATCTCTTCAGGCGTGCGCGCGGCCGTCCAGTAACGGACGTCGGTGATCTTGCCGTCGAAGTTATTGCTGCCGGCACCGCCCGGTCCGTCAAAATCGCCGATCACCAGATTGCCGCCAGCAAAATCGATACCGGAAGCGGCACCGCTGTCGGTGCCGACCGCAACACCGTCGAGATAAAGGGTGAGCACCCCGTTATCGATCACCATCGCGGCATGGTGCCATTGGCCGTCGCGCAAATCAGCGGAGTCGAAGGTTGAGACCGTGTTGGAGCCATCCCAGATCGAGGCATTCAGACGACCGGAACCGTCGAGGCCCAAACTGTAGGAACTGATTTCCTCGTTGACGATTTTCATTACACCGCTGGCGTCAGAGTCAGCCTGGAACCAAGCTTCAATCGTCACATTGGATGACTCAAACCCAGCCGAATGCACAAATTCAAGGGAGTCGCTTGAGCCATTAAACTCAAGATAATTCGACATATGAGGCGATTCCAGAGACGGCGAACCGACATAGCTCGGCGCGTTGCCGCCACCGGCCAGCGTCACATCACCGACAACGGAGCTTGTCGCAAGGTTGGTGATTGTCGTTTGGCTCGGATCGTCGAACTTGTAGTAGGCAAGCAGGTCATCACTTGATGACAGCGTTGCAGGATCGCTGAGGGCCACATTGTCGTTGGCGTCGATTTCGGATTGCGAGCGGACATCATCCCAGATCCGAACCTCGCCTATTTCACCGCCGAATGCGCGGACGGAACCCGATACGAGGGAGTCAAATTCCCGCCCGATCAGAAAATCATGCGTCGACACGCCCAGAGAAAGCGCCGTGCCCAACAAGGAGCCGACGTCATAAGAACCTTCCAACTGGCCGTCGATGTAGATGCTCAGTACCTGACCGTCATAGGATCCGCTGATCGTTGCCCACTCACCTGGAGTCAGCGTCGAGGAGCTGTTCGCCGAAAACGGACCGCCAACTGCCTGAATGCCTATGCCCACGTTACCGCCATTGACGGTCATTGCGATCCCGGTCGAAACCGCGCCGAGCGGTTTTGCCATCACGGTCTGCAGGCCGGCTGAGCCGTCCCACTTCACCGTCGCTTCCCAGGTAAAGACGTTCTGGTTCAGTGCCGCGTTGTGCGGGATCGAGGCATAATCCCCGTCGGCCACCGTATCGGTGCCGTCAAACGAAAGTGCACTGCCGGTCGGATCGGCGGGCGGACCCTGCAATACCTGTGCGTTGTTCGAATTCTGCGACAGGTCCGGAGCGGCGCCGTACGCATCCAATCCGTCGAACGCCCAGTAGCCCTGCAATGCAAATTCACTGGACGGCATGTCGATGCGGGTCGTGAAATTATCAGCAATCTCGGATTCCGTGCGCGCCGCGTTCCAGACACGCGCATCCGCGATCGCCCCATCATAAGGGGTGCCGCCGCCGGTCCGGTCACCAAACAACAGATCGTCCGCCGGGTCGATCGAAGCGGGTGTAAATGTCGATCCATATGTTGCATCGTCTGACCAGCCCGTATTCGATCCGTCCAGATAACCGGTCACGGTACCGTTCGAGCCGTCGACCACCATGGCGACGTGATGCCAGCCTTCTGTCAGGTTGTTGATGTCGAAAATCTGTCCCGCCTTATTGGCGTTTACGGCAGTGTCTTCAGTATTCACCTGCACCGTGACGCCGCCGTTTTCGAGGTTGATGCCCCACCCTTCCGACGCGCTGCCGGTGAACCCCTTGCCCATCAGGCGCTGGTTCGATGCCGGCGCGGTGCCGTCATAATAGAACCAGATCTCGGCGGTGAAGTCGCCTGCCGCCGGGTTGAGCGAGGCGGCATGCGCGACACTGACAACATCATCGACACCGTCGAACTGCACGGCCCCGGCATTGACACTGGCACCAAGAATTTCTGGCGGATCATTGACCGCAACCGTGATGTCGCGGGTGTAATCAGCGCTGGTGCCGCCGTCACCGTCGGAGACCAGCAACGTCACCGTGCGGGTCGTGGTGGTCGGTGGGGTCGCAACGTTCTCATAAGTGATCGCGCGGGCCGCCGCCTGTACGGCCACCGCGTCGGCGCTCGAATTGAAACTCAGATTCAGAGGCGAATTGTTCGTCACCCCGCCCGAGATCGTCGCAATCAGCGTCCCGTTGTAAGAGACGTTAGAGCCGCTGACATTGATCCCCGTACCCGGCGTGCCGCTGTCTGCAACCGCGAGCCGGTCGTCTGCGGTTGTGCCGCTGCTGATATAGACGGTCATCGTACCGCCGTCGAAATCAGTGGAGTCCGGATCGGTGATGATGATCTGATCGTCAAGGAAGATCGCGCCTTCGCCTTCGACAAACGCAGTCGGCGCAACCGGGTTACGATACGTCGTCGAGAAAACGCCAAGCGCACTGGCGTCGTTATCATTATAAATGACAGAATAGCCGCCGTCGGCATGCGGGACCACGGCGGTGTTCGGATTGAACGTCGACGCGCCGGTATCTTCGACAACAAACACATCCGTCGTCGCCGTGCCGTCGTTGGCGTATTCGCGTGCGCGGACACCCTGCGGGGTATCATTGGTATAGTACGTGACAACGAAGCCGCCGCCGTCGAGAGCTGTCACTTCGGGGTTTTTCTGTTCCAGCGAGACTTCCGTCGATACCTGGAATTCGCCCGTGACCGGCGTGCCATCGGGCTGATAGATACGCGCCGCAACCGCAGTGCTGGAGGCGCCGGCCTGCGTCTGCCAGGTGATGACAAAATTGCCGTTGTCCAGTGTCGTAACGCCAGGCACCGTCTGGTTCCCGGTCGAGTCCGTTTCAACCTGGAATTCCGCGACCGCTTCGGTGCCGTCGGCATTGAGAACACGTGCATAAATGTTGGCGTTGGTGTTCGCCGAATAGGTGATGACGAACTGGCCGTTCGCCAGCGGTGCGATTTGCGGATTGTTGATGTTGCCGCTCGCATCGTTGGCACGGAACTCGTCGACGGCGACGGTCAGGTCCGGGTTGAAAATCTTCACGGCCGCGTTGCGGTCGGTGACGCCTTCCAGCGTGGCGTCAGACGCGTATGTAACCGCGATCTGGCCATTCGAAAGCACTTCGACTGACGGATCGCCCTGAATATCCGCGGTGAGCGAGTTGACGAGCGTTTCAGGCCCGACTTTGGCACCGGTCGCATCGAACTTCTGCATGACGACACCTTCATACGTGTCGCCGCCGAAAGCAGCCGCCTGATAGACGATCACGAAGCCACCGTCCGCCGTCCCTGCGACGTCGGGGAGTTTCTGGTTCCCCGTCGTCACCGTGTTGGCGATCGACTCACCGCCGCCGACGACCTCACCGGTCGCCGTCATGATACGGAACCCGACACCGAGTGCGCTGCCGTCAGTGTCCGGGTCGTTAGAGTCCCAGACAACGACATAGGTGCCGTTACTCAATTCCGCTGCCGAGAAACGGGCCTGTTCGTTATCGGTCTCGGAATTGACCTGCACCGGATCCTCGACAACGCTCACCGTCGGGCTGCCGCTCGAGATGGTCGGTGCTTCGGTGACGGTAACGACAAGCTGTCCGCCGCTCACGGCGACCGTGGCTGCCTGATTTGGCGCAAGACCAGTGATGTTCGTGGTCTCGAAATCACCGGTAATGAACGAGCCGCCGTCGGCATCGGTAACGATGGCGAAGGAGTCGCCGGTGTTGACGCCCGTACCGAAATTCAGGTTGAGCACGTTCGACCCACCGCTCAGATCAAACGAGTTCAGGCTGAGCGTATCGAAGGTGCTTGTATCGGTGATGTCGATCGTCAGGCCGCCTGAAGACGCAAGGTCGACATCGCCGTCGACGGTCAGTGTACCGTTCGGGTCAACAATGCCGTTGTTGACGAAGGTGCCGCCGGCGCTGAAATCAATGGTCCCTTCGCCGGTGATGATCCCGTTGTTGGTGACGGTGACACCACTGGCAACCGTGATCGTGGTTCCGGCAGCTATGTTCAATGTATGACTGGCCGCGACCGAAACATCCGCATCGACGCCGATCGCAACGTTATCGAGCGTCGTCGTACCGGCACCGCTGAAGTCAAGAGTTTCGTCGACGCTATACGCGCTGGCACCGCTCAGTTCGAAATGCGCATTGTTGGACAGCGTCACCGAACCTGAAAGCGTACCACCGCCGGTCAGTTCAAGACGGCCCGACTGTACGGTTACGTCGCCGTTCAGATCGACCGGCACATCAATCGCCGTGTCGCCGCTATTGGTCGAGCGGTCGAGTGTGCCGCCGGCCGCAACAATCAGTGTGCCGCTTCCGGTCCCGGCGTTGATCCCGTCTGCGTCTTCAAGGTCGAGCAGACCACCGCTGGCAACGGTGATGCTTGAGCCGCCTGCGAGAATGAAGTTCTCGTTGCCGGAACTCAGCCGCAGATCGCCCTCGACCGTCATGTCAACGTTGGTGAAGGTCTTGGTGCCGCTGCCCTGTGAATAGGACACGTTGGCGCCGGAATCGTTGATAACAATTGTCAGATCTTCGACGCTCAGGTCATCACTGACAGTGCTGCTGACGCCGAAGGTGATTTTCGACATTGCCAGGCTGCCGGTACCGCCGAGCGTACCGTCTTTCAGATAAAGCGTGCCGAAGTCGTCATCGATGGTGCCGTTGAGAATGACCGCGCCGTCCGAGTCGATCTTCATGTTGCCTGTCACCGAGGATGGCCGGCCCGGAATGAACGAGGCATCGAAATTGAACTCGGCGAACTGTTCGATGGTCAGTGAGCTACCGGTCGTCACGTTAAAAGTGTTGCCGATCGATACCGCACCGACTTCATAGCTGTTGCCGTCCGCAATATTGACGGGACCCGTGCCGTCGATGATGTAGGCATGGTGAGTAATCGTCGGCACGACACCGGTCGAACCGTCATCGTCCGGACCGTCGTCAGCCCACAAATCGGCATTACCCCACAAACTGTTGCCCGGCATGCCACCCGGGTTGGCATGGGTGGCGGTATCAATCAGATCAAGGTTTACCGTGACACTATCGACAGTCGTTCGGGCAAACCCTGACGTTCCGCCGTCGTCGACGACGGTGATCGAGAGGGCGTCACTGCCTGTCTGGCCGTTGGTTGCATACGTCAGTCCGCCCGACGCGGCGAGGGTCGCGTTGATCGCCGACAGCGTACCTGTCAACGTCACGCTATCCGTTCCGTCACCGTCGATCCCGGTTGACGTCAGCCCACCGGAAACCGTGTCGTCGACGTTCAGAAGCGCCGTGCCGCCAGTGGCGATAGTAACGGAGTAGATCCCGCCCTGATCATCGCTGTCGGTGATCGCAATCCCGTCGAGCGGAAACAGCGCCTGGCCCGCACCCACAATAGCCGGGTTGGAAACCACCGCCGCCGCATTGGCAATCGATGCCTGATCGATATCCGTGTCGACCTTCAGCGTGACCGTCTCACCGCCAACCGTCGCGGTATAGACGTTGTAATCGTTCAGAACGCCTTCAAAATCGATGCTTTCCTGCGACGTCAGGGTCCATGTCCCGTCCGCATCGACGGCATTCAGGGTCGGGACGGCTGCAGTTGTATCTGTTTCATGAATGACGAGCGTGTTGTTCTCGTCAGTAATCTTGACCACGCCTTCGGCGTTCAGATAGGCATTGGCGGTATCCACCAGGAAGATGTTTTCGATTTCCCGGATCGCATCGTCGGCATCGTTGACCTGTGTCGGATACACGGCACTGGCGGGCGGCATGCCGTCGACCAGAGTCAGTTCGCTCACATCCGCGATAAGGGTATCGTTTCCGGTCCCGCCGTCGATCAGCGACTCTTCACCGGTATACGTAAGCGTATCGTCACCATCCTCACCCTTGAGGTAATCCGCACCGCCGCCGCCGAACAGGATATCGTCACCCTCGCCGCCTTCGAGCGTATCATCGCCGAGGCCACCGTCGAGATCATCATCACCGGCACCGCCGCTGATGTAGTTGTTGGCGCTATCACCGATCAGTGTGTCATCGAAACGCGACCCGTTGATGTTCTCGACACCGGAAATCTGGTCGTTCCCGGCACCGCCCGTGGCTGTGCCAAGGGACAGATCGACGGTCACGGCAGCATCGGCGGTCTCGTATATGACCTCATCGATACCACTGCCGCCGATGATTTCATCGTCACCGGCGCCACCGAAGATAACATCATCGCCGTCATTGCCATCGAGCCGATCATTGCCGAGACCGCCGAACAGAATATCGCGGCCGGCACCGGCATTGATGGTCGACCCGGCCGATGTCGCAAACAGCATCTCGTTTCCGGCAGTGCCGAGTGAATCGATATCAAACAGGAAAACTTCGTCGGACTCACCCTGCTCGGTAATCGTGATGCTTTGCAGCGGGGTTGCGCCGAATGCCCCCTGCACACGGGTTGTATGTTCGGTACCGCCGGAATCGGCAAAGGTATACAGAAGATCGGTTCCCGACCGCTCCATACCGCGAATTTCACGGTCGGTCAGATCAATGACCAGTTTGTCCGTGCCGCTTGCGTCAGTGACGATGACGTCATCGCCTTCGGAAACGATGAACGTGTCAGACCCTTCACCGCCGATAAGGGTGTCATCCCCCGCTCCACCGTCGAGGGTGTCATCACCGTGCTGGGCATAGATCGTATCGTTGCCGTCACCGCCCTCGAACGTCTCTGCCGTTGCGCCGCCAAGCAGCAGATCGTCACCATCCGTGCCTGCAGCGGCGATATTGCTGAGATCGATCGTTGTGCCGGCGAACTGAATCTCCTCGATCCCGGTCAGGGTATCCGTACCGTCCACACCAACAGACGATAACGGACCGTTCGGGTAATGTCCGACAGTCAAGGATTCCAGTTCCCCGTCACTGTCGAAAGTGCCTGCGAATGCATAATCAGAGATTGAATTGACGTAGATTGCGGTATCCGTGCCCGTTCCGCCGTCCAGCACATCGTCGCCACCTTCGCCGTACAGCATGTCATTGCCGACGCTGCCGACCAGGAGATCATTGCCGTCGCCGCCGCTGAGCGAGTCATTCCCCTGCCCGCCGGACATCTGGTCATTCCCGGCGCCGCCGGACAGCGTGTCATTCCCGAGACCGCCGGAGACAACCTCATCATCACCATCACCGGAGAAAACATCATCTCCGTCACCACCGAAGAACTGCGTCGTCGCCCCCTGGGCGCTGGCATCGATGGTCTCACCGCTGTCGCCGGCTTCATAGATCGCTTCTGTCACGTCGAGCTTGATTCCACCCTCGAATTCGAGAGTCCGGATATCGGTCAGCGTATCCGATCCCTCGTCGTCATCCGCCGTGTTCTCGTCGGTGACATTTATCAGCGCATGGTCGTAGTACGGGCCGTTTTTCCCGAGGTCCGCCAGATTGGTGTTGTTGACTGTTTCCGCCGCGGCGAGAGAGGAAATCGATAAAACCGAAACCAGTGTCGGCTGCACGATGCTCTCAATATGCACCTGCTGAATATCATCACGCTCGGTCCGGTCAGCCGTTGCAATGGCATTCAGCACATCAAGCTGATCGTCGAGAGTCTGGTTTGCGCTCGCAAGCGTGTTGGCGATCTCGGTCTCAATCGCTTCGAGAATCGCAACAAAGCTCTCTGCGACAGTGGTGTCCAGGCCTGTGGAACCGATCAACGAGTTCAAATTCGAAATCGTCGTCGCAATGTTGCTCGATTCCGTGAAAACAAACAAAGCGGAATTGGCGATCACCAGCGGATCACTGCTATTGTTCGCCACTATCTGATTGGCGTCATAGAGCAGTCCTGACGTATTGCCTGCGCGATCCCCGCCCATAATGGTATCAAGTGCCGCAGACAGCGTCGCATCCACGGTCTCGAACGGGGCCCGGACGGTGGCACCGTCCTCGGTAATCGCAAAGTCACCGATGTCGCCTGCATAACGCGCAACAACGCCGGTATCGCCGGTCAGGTTATCGACCTGCAGGATATCGTCGCCTGCGCCGCCGTCGAGCGTGACATCCAGATCGGGCGACGCGGACGGATTTTCGACGGTCAGGGTATCAGGGCCGTCAAAGCCCTGTGCCGTACCGTCACCGGTCATGGTGATATTATCGCCGAAATCACTGCCGCTGACATCACCGCTGCCGTCAGACTCAGTAACTGCTTCCAGGTTAAACGTGCCGTTGGCGAACTGCAGGGTTTCGACATTGGTGACGGTATCGGTTTCGCCCGTGCTGTTATGGACGACCGTAAAGACCCCGGTTGAGACGTTCGTGATCGTGTAATCTGCAAGATTGCCGCTGTAGATCGCCCGGTCTGAACCGGTTCCGCCGTCAATGCTGTCATTTCCGGCGCCGCCGGTAATGGTGTCGTCCCCGGCGCCGCCGTTGATGGTATCCGCGCCGTCGTTGCCGAGCAGAATATCCGCGCCGCCGAGTCCGAAGAGCGTGTCATTCCCCGCACCGCCGGTGAGTGAATCATTCACGCCGCCACCGGTCAGCACGTTGGCGTTGCCGTCGCCGGTCAGCACGTTGGCCAGAGTCAGCGATCCGGCCAGGTTTTCGATGCCGGTGTAGGAGACGTTGGAGAGACCGCTTGCCGATCCTGAATAACTGCTGGCCAGGGTTGCCGTGACGGCGCTGGTAGCATTCGCAAAGCTGAGGGTGTCAGAACCCGCGCCGCCGCGCACGATATCCGTGACACCGGTCTCCGCATCGATGATGAACGTATCGTCGCCGTCGTCCCCTTCAAGAACATCAGCCCCGGCGCCGCCTTCCAGCGTGTCGTCACCGTCATCACCATACAGGATATCCCGACCGGAACCGCCGTAAATATCGTCGTTACCGTCACCGCCGAAGACAACGTCAGCGCCGCCGTCCGCATCGATGACATCATCGCCGTCCTGACCATCGATGATGTCGCGCCCGGTTGTGGACTGGAGGTTGTCCTCAATGGAAATGAAATCTTCGCCATCCGTGTCGATGATCGTGTTGACCGTTGCCGCAAACGAGATATGCGACGCGTTGCTGGATAGATTACTGCTGAAGTAGCTATTACTGATCCCGCTGAATCCGGACCCGCCGACCGTATTCAAATGATCGGCGACCGCGCCCATGGCGTGATAGGCACCGCGCGCCAGCGCATCGAAGTCGCCGGTATAGTTATTGAAGTGCTGGGTTACTTCACGAATCAGCGTGCCGATATCAGAAATATGATTGGTGACAGTCGAGGCTGTGAAGCCCGTAACATTGCCAGCAACCTGATTTAAAATCGACGTCAGGCCGTTGTTGGAATCGAAACTGTCCGAACTGTTGCCACCAAGATGCGATGCCAGCGCACTCATCACCTCTTCGATGACTTCCGACTGCGAAAGAGCAGGATGACTGCCGGTAATGGCCTTGGTCAGTATCTGCACGACGGACATGACCTTGAGACCGGCGGCAAAAACGGGTCCGTCCGAATTTGCGATCGGATCGAAGTTTCTGAGATCCTCACCCGACGGCAGTGAAATACCAAACTTGCTCAGCAACAGGTCGTGGGCATCATCGGCATTCGCAGAGACACCGTTATCCACCATGTGCTGGATCAGCGTCGTCATCGGCGTCACAGTCGCCTGTGTCGAACCGCCCGGCGCTTTCAAAATGCCCTCGAAGCGGAGCCCCGTGGTGACATCGATACCGCCGGTTATATAGACCGGGTTGTTCGCCAGTTCCGGCGGAATGATCAGGGTGTAGCTGCCGAACGCATCCGTGGTCGTGAATGTTTCGCCGCTGTCGTAGGCTTTGTTGCCGTTTGTATCGATAAAGACCGTCGATCCCCGCAGATATCCGTCGATCACGGCGCCGTCGGCAGTGACGTCCTGCGGTTCGGTTTCAGTCTGTGTCACCACCTCGTCGCGGTCGTCATCATCGTCGGCAACAGTTTCTTTCGGCGGCGGCGGCGGTGATATTATCACAGGCGGCGATGCGATGGGGCTGACGACGACCGTTGGCGGCGAGACTGGTGTTTTTGCAGGGCTTGTCGTTACCGGGGGCGGAGACGCCGTGCCTTCACTGCCTTCACTGCCTTCACTGCCTTCACTGCCTTCATTCCCCTCACTACCGTCCGCGCCGTCGTCCTGCGGTTGTTCACCGCCTTCAGAATCGGTTGTATCCCCTTCTTGGCTTTGCGCCTGTTCAGTCCCGTCTTCTGCGGCAGCGGCAGCTGCCTCAGCTTCGGCCTCGGCAGCGGCGGCAGCTTCGGCCTCGGCAGCGGCAGCAGCTTCCGCTTCAGCAGCCGAATCTTCGGCTTCGGCTTCAGCTTCGGCGGCGGCAGCCTCAGCTGCGGCGGCAGCGGCTTCGGCCTCCGCGGCGGCTTCTTCGGCGGCTGCCTGACGGGCAGCGGCCTCTTCTGCCTTGGCTGCAGCGGCAGCCTGCTTGGCGGCGGCCTGAGCCTGGGCTTCCTGTTCCTGAGCTTCGGCCTGCTGGGCTTCAGCCTGAACTTGCTGTTGCTGTTGTTCGACGTCCTGCTGCAGGTGGGTCTCGATCCCGGCGGACTGCGCGGCCTGAACAACCGCGTTTTCCGGGCTGCTTTCAATTGCCTGTGCCTTGGCAGCGGCAGCCGCTTTAGCAGCAGATGCGGCCTCGGCCTGTTTCTGTGATGCCTGGACACCAATTTGCGCCGCTTCCGCTTCCTTGGCGGCGCTTTCGGCGGCGGCAGCTTCGGCGGCGGCAGCAGCTTCGGCGGCGGCAGCCGCTTCCGCGGCGGCAGCCGCTTCCGCTTCGGCAGCAGCGGCAGCAGCGGCTTCGGCAGCGGCAAGGGCTGCGGCCTGCTCTTCGGCCGTAGCAGCAGCGGCGGCTGCGGCAGCGGCAGCTTCGGCGGCGGCAGCTGCTTCGGCGGCTGCGGCAGCGGCCTGGGCGGCGGCGGCCTCCTGGGCCTGCGCAGCGGCTTCCGCAGCCTGGGCATTTTCTGCGGCGGCCTGCGCTTCCGCATTCGCCGCCTGTTCGGCCTGCGCCGCTTCTTCAGCTTCGGCCTGTTTCTGTTCCTTCTCCTGTTCCGCAGCTTCGGCCTGTTGGCGGACCTGCTGCTGTTCCTCATACGCCTGGTTGACTTCGTCGACGACGTTCGGATCCAGGTTGTTCTGTGCATTAGGCAGGTTCTTCATGGCCTGACCGAAGGCCTGGCCAAACTGCCGGGCCGTCATCACGAAAGGTTCTGACGGTGCAGAATCACGGCTGCCGACGGACATCGCCTGGAAAGCCTGGTTGATGACCCTGGAACCGGCATCGGTCGATACCGTGATTTCCCCGACGAAATCACCGCGTTCGTTGGTGATGGCAATGGTTATCTGGCCGCGTGCGTTCACGCCGCCGCCACCGGCGGTACCGCGGATACCGATGGTTGCCGTCGGTGTTTCGACGATCATCGCATCAACGCCGGTCTTGGCGATCTGGCCGGATACGAAGGTAAACGCCCCCTGCAGCAGTGAAATCGCCGCCTGGCCCTGCTGGGCACTGGCGTCGTAAATCATTTCGTCGAGCACCATGCGGCCGCTTTCGCCGAGCGCGAAGGTACTTTCATCGGCAAACACGATACCGACCGCGCCCCTTTCACCGGTTTCAAGGACATCGCCCTGGAACACCGGATCACCGGCCTGTAACAGCACCTTGGTGCCGTCGGCGCGGGTAACCTCTACCGTGCCTTCGATGGTTTCGACCGTACCGATCGGTTCGACCTGAGCGATTTCCTGCGCCTGGGCGTACTGAATATCGGTACGCGGCCCGGCCAGGATCGATGCGGTTTCCCCCTTCAGTGTGATGCCGTCGGCGGTTTTGATGTCAGGCGGAGACGGTTGGTTGAAATAGTCGCGGACGATGACAAGCTCACCGTCCGGTCCTTTGATGATGAGATCCGGGCCGGATCTGTCGAAGTCGGCTCGGAGAAACCATGCGCCATCCAGAACAATGTCCTGACCGGCTTCCGCCGTGATCAGGGTATGGTCTTCATTTGATTTCGGGCCATGTCCGGTGCCGGAACTGGAATCTGGCGGCATATTATTCATATTGGAGCCCCCCACAGGCTCTGTGTCTGACGGCGGGTACCGCGAAACACTCATCAAAAGTCCCTGTATGCAGCAGCTTCTCTGCTGCGTATCCTTTATCGGCTCTTATTGATCCGGCAACTGTGACACCCGTCACTTTTTGCTAAAATTTTAGATAAAATCTGCCGGTTGGCCGATTAAGCCCAGAAGGGTACTGTAATCAAAACGGATAAAACGGAAAGTCCAATTAATTCCATGCCTTACTGCATCGAGTATGAGATTTGAATGACAGCGTGATGACAGCGACACGGGCCGGCGTTTCGGTGCCGGATGTGGAATGGATATTCGGGTACGGTTCACTGATGTGGCGACCCGGATTCAGCTACCTTGAACAGTGTCCGGCACGCCTCGAAGGGTATCACCGTGCCCCCTGCATTTACTCGCACCACCACCGCGGCACGTTCGATGTGCCGGGACTGGTTCTGGGTCTCGACAGGGGTGGTTACTGCCTTGGAATCGCTTTTAGAATTGACATCAAATATCGCCCACAAATAATTGATTATCTTTATGAAAGAGAAATGATTGGCTATGCCTATAAACCGGCCTGCGTCGACGTCGTCATGCAGGAAAAAAGCGTTCGCGCCTACACCTTTATCGCCGACCCGGCACACGATCAGTATGCCGGTGACCTGGGTCAGGAACGCGCCGCACGGATCATCATGCAGGCACAGGGGATCAGCGGCCTGAACAGGGATTATCTGCTCAATACCGTGCAGAAACTGGAGCAGGAAGGCTTTGCCGAGCCGGAACTTGCGGCGCTTCGACACCGGGTTCGGGTTTTGACCGGTGAGATTGATCAGGGCGGCGGAATCTGAGCTTCGAAGATGGAGATATCGGGAATACCCCGTAAATGATATTCTCCGATTCTCACGACAAGTGATTCACCAACCGTTAACCAAGTTGCCGCTAGGATCAGAACCATGGCAGAGGATAAAGAATTCGGCGTAAAAAGCGACGGCTCCCGCAGTGAGATGGAAGCCGTACTCGACGTCAAACTCGAGGTGACGGCGGTGCTTGGCACGGCCTTCATGCCGATCAGCCAGATTCTCAAGCTTGGCCGTGGCGCGGTTGTCGAACTGGACCGTTCCGTAGGCGAGGATATTGAGCTTCATGCCAACAATCAGCTCATCGCCAAGGGAGAGGTCATCGTCGTCGAAGACCGGCTTGGCGTTACCGTCAACGACGTGATCAAAAGCCCCTCCGGTTGAGGTCGGGGCCGTCACGTTTTCAACGAGGCCAGCCATGACGCTTAGTGCAGAAGTCTACAAAACAGCGACTTTGATGATCCAGGAATACGGTGAATTCGCCCCGGCCGGCGCCTTCATCAAGGCCGACCAGCTCCGTGATGCCGGCGATGCTGCAGGCCGTGAAATCTGGCTGAAGATCGCACGCGCCGCCGAGGAACTGCTGTCCGACGAACGCCCCCAAAACTGCGTGATGCATTAGACGATACTGTCATCGGGTTAAGCGCAAGATGGCCGGCCCGTATCATTGTTGAGAAAACTCAGGGTTTACGTGTTTCGTAAGCCGTAAGAAAGACATCGACGGCGGCCGCCGTGCGTTCCTTGATGTCCTTGCCACTGACCCCTTCCTCGACCCCGAAAAGTGCCCGCAACTGGCAATGCCCTATGGTCATGCCGAAAAACTGTTCCGCCGCAAGTTCCGGTTCGCGAACGTCCAGCACCCCTGCCCCGGTTTGCCGGCGAAGGTATTCTGCCAGCAGCTTGACGGCCTGCTCCGGTCCGTTGACGTAAACCGTCTCGCCCAGACCGGGCTGACGCGGAACTTCCGTCACGATGGCACGGTGCAGTTCAACACACTCCGACGCCATGACCATTTGCAGGAATTCTTCACCGAGGTGCGTCAATACTTCACGTGGCGATCTGGTGTCTCGCGGTGCCCCGTCGGTGACGACTTCCTCAGCAAGCTGGCTTAACAGTTCACGGATGCGTTTGTGGACGACAGCGCTAAACAGTTCTGATTTGCCCGCATAGTGGTGATAGAGGGTCTGCTTCGAGACACCCGCTGTGTGCGCGATGGCCTGCATGCTGCCGTCGGAAAACCCGACGGTGAAGAAAACCTTCTCAGCCGCAACCAGGATCTGATCGTCTTTCTCGAGCCAACGGGACTGGCGTGAGATCTCTGTCACGGCGCTATCGGTTTGAGACAAATTTTTCCTCAATTCATAAAACTGGACTGGACTGTACAGTTTACTTCTGATATTTGTGCACTGCAACCAGATTTTACCGGAAGGCATATATGATGAAGAGCAAGCTGCGGCACCTTGCCGTCGCAACGGTTTTGTCGGCAGCCCTGTGGCCGTTGCCGGCGCACCATGTGCAAGCGGCGGATCAACCGGGGACACCTGTCGAGGCGGTCAAGGTAAAGACCGAAGCCATCGTCATGGAAACCACCGCAGTCGGAACTCTGCTGTCCAACGAAACGGTCATCGTTCGCCCAGAGATTGAAGGCCGGCTGACCGAAATCGCTTTTGAAGAAGGTACGACCGTCAAGAAAGGCCAGCTTCTGTTTAAACTGGACGCGTCGATCTACCGCGCCGAATTGAACGATGCACAGGCCCGCCTGTCCCTCGCCGCGACCAATTTCGAACGCTCCCAGGAACTGTTCAAAAAGAAAGCCGGCACCGAACGCGGTCTCGATGAAGCACGCGCCGCCTATCGTGTGGCCGAGGCTGCCGTCGAACTCGCCAGGGCGCGGATGACCAAGACCACCATCGAAGCGCCTTTCGAGGGCGTGGTCGGGTTGCGCCACGTCAGCACCGGCGATTACGTCACCGCCGGCAAGGATCTGGTGAACCTCGAAGACATCGACCCGCTGAAAGTCGAATTCGCCGTCCCCGAGCGCTATCTGAGCGCCGTGAGGGAAGGTCAGATTGTGCGGCTGACGGCTGATGCCTTTCCTGCCGAGACGTTCGAGGGCGCGATCTATGCCATCAACCCGCAGATCGATACATCCGGCCGCAGCATTCAAGTCCGTGCGCGCATTTCCAACGAAGACGGCAAGTTGCGTCCAGGACTTTTCGTTCGCGTCAAGGTTCAGCTCGGCCAGCGAGAGCAGGCGATCATTATCCCCGAAGAAGCCCTGGTGCCGCGCGGCAAGGACCGTTTCGTCTTCAAGATCATCGACGGCAAAGCCGTTGAAACAGCGGTACAGATAGGTATCCGTCGTGTCGGTGAAGTCGAAATCACGTCAGGTCTCGCAGCGGATGACATGGTGATCACGGCAGGTCAGCTCAAAATACGCAACGGTGCAGCGGTCAAGCCGGTCAGTGACGAACCGAAACCGACCGACGCCCCGACGGGGAGCTGATGCCGTGAAAATATCAGAGCTTTGCGTACAGCGGCCGGTCTTCGCGACGGTCCTGAGTTTGGCGGTGGTGCTGGTCGGCCTCGTCAGCTACGACCGCCTGACCGTCCGCGAGTACCCGAAAATAGATCCGCCGGTGGTCAACGTCGAGACGTCCTATTCCGGCGCCAGTCCCGAAATTATTGAAACCCAGGTAACGCAGGTGCTCGAAGAGCAGCTTGCCGGTATCGAAGGCGTCGACTTCATGACCTCGATCAGCCGTCAGGAGCAAAGCCAGATCACTGTCACGTTCCAGTTGAGCCGTGATCCGGGCGAAGCCGCCGCCGATGTCCGTGACCGCGTCAGCCGTGCGCGGGACCAGTTGCCCGACGAGGTCGACGAGCCGGTTATTCAGAAGGTCGAAGCCGACGCGCAGCCGATCATCTACCTCGCCTTCTCGTCCGACAAGCACTCAGCGATGGAAATCACCGACTATGCTGATCGCTACGTCAAGGATCAGCTTCAGACCCTGAACGGTGTCGCGCAGGTTCGTATTTTCGGTGAACGTGCGTATTCCATGCGCATCTGGCTCGACCCTGAACGCCTCGCCGCCTACCGGATGACACCGCAGGACGTGGAAAACGCGCTCCGCCAGCAGAACGTCGAAATTCCGGCGGGCCTCATCGAAAGCCGCGAACGGCAGTTCACGATCCTGTCGGAAACCGATTTGCGTACCCCTGCCGAGTTCAACGAACTCGTCATTCGCCAGGAAGGCACCTATCTCGTCCGCCTGCAGGACGTGGGCTACGCCGAACTAGGACCGCGCAACGATGACCGTATCGTGCGCTACAACAGCCAATCGGCGATTGCGCTTGGCGTCGTCAAGCAGTCCACCGCCAACCCGCTGGAAGTATCCGACGCAGTCCGGGATCGTCTGCCGAGTATTCGCGAAAGCCTGCCCGACGGCATGACGGTCGAAGTCGCGCACGACAAGTCGGTATTTATTCAGGAATCTATCAACAACGTTTACGATACGATTTTCGAAGCGGTCCTGCTCGTTATCGCCATCATCTTTCTGTTTCTCAGGTCCTGGCGCGCGACGCTGGTGCCACTGGTGACGATCCCGATATCGCTGATCGGCGCCTTCGCGCTGATGGACCTGTTCGGATTCTCGATCAACACCCTCACCCTGCTGGCCATGGTGCTAGCCATCGGCCTTGTCGTCGATGACGCCATCGTCATGCTGGAAAATATCTACCGCCATGTCGAAGAAGGCATGGAACCGCGCGAAGCGGCGATCCGCGGCGCCCGCGAAATCGGTTTCGCCGTCATCGCCATGACCATCACACTGGCCGCAGTCTATGCCCCGATCGGTTTCATGGAAGGCACAACCGGCCGTCTGTTCACCGAATTCGCCTGGGCGCTCGCGGGCGCGGTGCTGGTTTCCGGCTTCGTCGCACTGACGGCAACGCCGATGATGTCGGCCCTGCTTCTCAAGCGGAACGAAAATCACGGGCGGGTCTATCTTGCCGTCGAACGTGTATTGCAGGGGGTGACGAATGGCTACCGCCGCCTCCTCACGAAGTCACTGGGGATGCGCCCGCTGGTTCTGGCGGTCGGCCTGGTCGTTGCCGGCAGTTCCTACCTGTTCATCAACAACATCAATTCCGAACTGGCCCCATACGAAGATCAGGGCACGATCCTCGGCGTGTTCCTGTCGCCGCAGGGCTCGACCATCGAGCACACTGACAAATGGGCGGCGGAGCTTGAGAAAGTCTATGCCGAGAACGAGAACATCGTCCGCTACTTCGTGGTATCGGGTTATCCCATCGTCTCGCAGGGCATTTCGTTTTTGAAGCTCGATCTGTGGAAGAACCGCACCGTGTCGCAGCAGGATGTGGTCAAGCAGCTGCAGCCAAAACTATTCGGACAGCCCGGCGTGCTCGCGTTCCCTGTCAGCCCGCCGCCACTCGGCCAGCGCACCACCGACAAGCCGGTTCAGTTCGTGATCATGACCTCTCAGCCCTATCTTGAGCTCAAGGAAATGACCGACAGACTGGTGGAAAAGGCGCGCGGCAACCCGGGTCTCGCCAACATCGAATCCAGCCTTAAGCTGAACACGCCCCAGCTCCGCGTGCAGGTCAACCGCGACAAGGTCGCAGACGTGGATATCTCGATCGGCGTGCTCGGGCGCACCCTCGAGACCATGATGGGCGGACGGCAGGTCACGCGCTTCAAACGTGAAGGCCAGCAATACGATGTCGTCGTGCAGGTTGCCGACGTCGACCGTGCGACGCCGGACGATCTCAGACGTATCTATGTGCGCAGCGATCGCGGCGAGATGATTCAGCTTTCCAATCTGGTCGATATCGAAGAGACCGTCGCCCCGCAGGAATTGAACCACTTCAACCAACTCCGCTCCGCAACCATCACCGCGACGCTGGCCGAGGGATACTCGCTCGGCGAAGCCCTGACATTCCTGCAATCGACGGCAAGCGAAGAACTGCCGCAGACGGCGCAGGTTGATTATGGCGGGCAGTCCCGCGAATATCAGAAATCAAGCTCGTCGATCTATGTCACGTTCGCGCTGGCGCTGGCGTTCATTTATCTGGTGCTTGCCGCCCAGTTCGAGAGCTTCCGCAGCCCGTTCATCATCATGCTGACGGTGCCGCTTTCCATAGCCGGCGGCCTGGCGGCGCTATGGCTTGATGGCTCGACACTCAACATCTATAGCCAGGTCGGGTTGGTGACTCTGATCGGGCTGATCACCAAGCACGGGATTCTGATCGTCGAGTTCGCGAACCAGCTTCTTGAAACCGGACGTGAAAAGAAAGATGCCGTGATCGAAGCGTCCGTCCTGCGGCTGCGTCCGATCCTGATGACCACCGGCGCCATGGTGCTGGGCGCCGTTCCTTTGGCCATTGCCTCCGGCGCCGGGGCGCAAAGCCGTCAGGATATCGGTCTGGTGATTGTCGGTGGGATTCTTGTCGGGACGTTCTTCACGCTGTTCGTCATTCCGACGGTCTATACGTTCCTTGCCGCCCAGGCGAAGACGGACAAGGAAGTTGTGTCCCAAACGCAAACGTCAGCCGAGCGGGAAGCCGCCGAATAAGGAAAGTCGCCGGATCAGGAAGCCGGTTTCGGGAGTTCTTTCACGCACTCGAAAGTGCTGACGGATGTCCGTATAATATAAGTGTCGAGGATTGGGCTTTCCTGCACCTTGACCGCCTGCTTTCCGAAGCTGGCACAGTGTTTGTCGGCCTCCCGCTGAACCAGCAGATTGTTTTCAGCGGAATGGCGGATGGCAATACTGTTTTCATCCGCCGTGACGACCGAACAGCCCGCCAGCACGGCAAGACACATCAACAGGGCTAAGCATTTGTATTTTTCCATAACACCGGCTTATCATAGCATTGCCTGTAATGGAAATAATATGCACGCATGGCGTAAGGCGTGTGAGGACGGGGTATGAATCTTAACGGGGCATTTCCAAAACTGACCGACGATGAGCGTGCCTGGCTGGTCTCGTCCGCCGAAACCCTGACCTACGGGAGCGGCGAGACGATCATCGCGGAAGGCACCGTCATCGACAGCCTGCTGATCATCAAGGTCGGTTTTCTCCGAGTGACGCGTGTCTATCTGGATGAAATCTGCGCAGAGTTCGCCGGCCCCCTCGGCCCGGGTGAAGTTATCGGTGAGATGTCGCTGATGGACCGCAAGGGCGCCAGCGCCAATCTGGTCGCCGACGGTCCTGCGGAAATCCTCTCGGTCCCAAAGGACAAGCTGTTTGCGAAACTCGAAAGCGACGACAGCTTTGCCGCACGCTTTTACGAGTGTCTGTTCCTCGATGTGACACGCAAGCTGCGCTCCACCAACCAGCGCGTCATGCCGGTCCCGCCCTGATCATAGCCCCGCATTCAAACCAAAGATCATATTGTGACTGCGCCGTCGCCTCTCTATACCGCTTCTCTGCCGCCGGATATCCGTTCGCGCTTCGTCGACAACGGCAACGGCCTGAACATGCATGTGCTTGAATCCGGCGACCCGGCAAACCCGCCGGTGCTTCTGCTGCACGGCTTTCCGGAACTCGCCTTCAGCTGGCGTAAAGTAATGCCGGTTCTGGCCGGTGCCGGGTATTACGTCATCGCCCCGGATCAGCGTGGCTACGGTCTGACCACCGGGTGGAGCGCCGATTACAACGGCGATCTGGCGCCGTTCCGGTTTCTCAATCTGTTGCGCGACACCCTGGGGCTTTTGGCAGCACTCGATATCACAGAACTGAAATCCGTCGTCGGCCACGATTTCGGATCGTCCGCCGCAGCGCATTTCGCGCTGATCCGCCCGGACGTCTTCAAGGCCTGCGTGCTGATGAGCGCCCCTTACGGCGGGCCGCCATCCCTCAAGCCCAAACCCGCCATCGATATGGACGTGGCGCTGGCCACCCTGCCCCGGCCCCGCAAACACTATCACCGCTATTATTCTACGCGCAGCGCCAACGGCCACATGTGGGCCTGCGAACAGGGCATCCACGATTTTCTTCGCGCCTACTTCCATCACAAAAGCGCTGACTGGCCCGGCAACAAGCCGCATCCGCTCAATGGCTGGATCGCATCGGAACTGGCCAAGCTGCCGACCTACTACGTCATGGACCTGGACAAGACGATGGCCGAAACCGTCGCCGCGGAAATGCCGGACAAGGCGGCGAACGAGAACTGTCTGTGGCTGCCCGATGACGAGCTCCGGGTCTATAGCGACACCTTCGGGCGTACCGGATTTCAGGGCGGGCTGAACTGGTATCGCTGCCGCTTTGTCGACACCTATATCCGCGAGCAGGAAATCTTCGCCGGGCGCACCATCGACGTGCCGGTGACGTTCATCTCGGGCAAGAGCGATTGGGGCACCTATCAGACGCCGGGTGCGCTCGAAGCCATGGAAAGTCCGGCGGTCTGCCCTGATTATCGCGGCACACGTCTGGTCGACGGCGCCGGACACTGGGTGCAGCAGGAACAGCCCGACGCGGTCAATGACCTGTTGAAGGCATTTCTCGCCGGGCTTTGATGTTCAGGCCGTCAACCCGGACAGGTCCGGGGGTGTCAGCGCCAGCGCCGGGTGCGCTTTGATTTTCGCCTCAAGGGCATTCGCCGCCGCCAGCAGATCGAGATCGCCGCGCCGCTTGCCGACGACCTGCACCCCGAACGGCATACCCAGCGTATCGACGCCCGCCGGGATCGCAATTACCGGATGCCCGGTCAGGGTCAGCGCCGAGCGGATCAGCGAGGCATCGACGTAATTCTCCATCACCTTGCCGCCGACGGATTTGGGAATACCGTCCGCAATCAGGAACGGCGACACCGCGTTACCCGGCACGATCAAAAGGTCGATATCGGCAAAAAACGCCTCGAACGCCTTGTAGAGTTTTGTCCAGGCCCGCTCGGCCCGGGCTACGTCTGGCAGTGTCATCGACAGCCCGGCTTCATAGTTGCTGACAATGCTCGGCGCCAGCAGGTCGCGATGTTTGGCCACCCGCTCCTCATGACTGGCCACGTAATAGACGCAGCGCAGCGTCCAGAAGATATCCCGGGCATCGGTGAAATCAGGATCGTGCGCCTCGCTGTCGCCGAACCACGGGGCGATCTCCTTCATCACCGCGGCAAAGCTGGTGCGGATTCCCGCGTCGATCGGGGCTGAGCCGCCGAAATCCGTCGACCACGCCATGCGCAGTTTAGACAGATCACACGCGGGCAGATCGATAAAATCATCCGGCGCGCATGGTCCCGCCAGGGCATCTCGCCCGTCATTCCCGGCCAGACCGGCCATCATCAGCGACGCGTCAGCGACACTCCGGCCCATTGGGCCCTGCACGCTGAAGTGGGTGTAATTCAGGGTCCGAGCTTCCCGCGCCACCAGCCCCGGCGTCGGGCGGAACCCGACGACCCCGCACCACGTCGCCGGATTGCGCAGACTGCCGCCGGTATCGCTACCGTGCGCCAAAGGCAGCATGCCCGTGGCCAGCGCCGCCGCCGAGCCGCCGGACGAGCCGCCCGGCGTCCGCTCGAGGTTATAGGGATTGCGTGTCGGCCCGAAGACCCGGTTGGTGGTGTTGGAGCCGGAGCCGAATTCAGGCGTGTTGGTCTTGGCGAGCACGATCGCCCCCGCGTCCCGCAGCCGCGCCACCATCGCCTCGTCGGTGTCCGGCACGTCGTTTTCATGTAGCAGCGAACCGAACGTGGTGCGCAGCCCCGCCGTGATGTTGAGATCCTTGATCCCGACCGGTAGCCCGGTGAGCGGCCTTATATCATCGCCCGCCGCAAAGGCTTTCTCCGCCGCCGCCGCTTCACGCCGCGCCCGCGCTTCGTCCATCGCCGTGATTGCGTTGACGGTGCCGTTGAGGCTCTCGATGCGGGACAGGCAACTGTCAAGAAGCTCAACCGGCGACAGTTCTCGCGCCTTCATCAGACGCCGCGCCTCGACGGCGCTCAGATCACAGGGATAGGTCATTGGGTATTCAGGCCTTTTACTGGTGTGAGGTCAGCGACAAGGATCACCGTTGAAAGCAAAATAAACAAGAGGTGTGCGGAAGCCGCAACGTCGAAACATCGAGCAAGCCAACTACTGGGTAGCAACGATTCCAAAGTGCCAGTTTTGATCGGCACGTCCATTGCGGCCGCCGCATTTGCCCAGCGTAACCGTACCACCTTCACGCCAGTTGCCGCGGTTCGCACGGACACACAACCCGGTCCGTGGATGCTGTACCATGAATTCTTTTGCGATCTCCGGAGATTTAGGCGCTTTGCCGTTGCCAATCCATGCGATTTCGAAACCCTGTGTCGAATTGTGGATCATACACGCGGTAAGTTGCAACGGCGTGCGGTCGTCCGCGCCTTCCGGCACTGTCAGGCACAACCCGCTGCGGTCGTGCCGCAGCGTCTTGTCCGCAAAGAGGCTGAAGGTGGAACGTACGTTTTGCTTACACGCGGCTAGCGTCACGGGCTTGCCGTCGGGCGCAGGACCGGCGTCCAAACACAAATCCGCCCCGCCTGCGATCTGCAAGAATTGCCAGGGTTTGACCGGTTCGGCTTCAGGGAACATCTTTAACGGTAGCCAGTTCTGGTCTGCACGCCCGGCTGTCCCGCCACAAGGCGCGAGTTGAAAACGCACACCCGGCCTGGCCACACCGTTGACCGTCAGGCACCGGGTCGAGTCCGCATGGCGGACACGGAATGCTTGTTCACCGCCCAGTGTCTTCGGCGGCTTACCCCCGTTCCACAAAATATCGAATACCTGACGCGGGCTGCGGTAAACGCACGCCTCGACAATGCCGGTCACAGTCTGACCATCAACCGCAAGGCAGAAATTGCCTCCGGCGAAGCGCAAGGTATCATCGTCATAATGCGTTAACCGCCACGGGGCGCGATCGGCGCAGGGCTGAAGATGCGCTTTACCGTTTTCCGCATCGGTGTCCGATGCAAGGCACATCCAGTCTTTAGTTATGGCGAAAACGCTCTGCAACGGCGCGACCGGCTTCGCTTGGTAGGGCGGCACCCAGGCGGCAATGCCAGTGTAGGCGTAACCGTCTCGGCCCTGACGGCCGTTCAGTACTTCGAAGTCGGTACTCAGGATCTGATCGCCGTTGCCGCCATGATCGTACCTGTGCAACGGCACCAAATCCTGGCCTTGCCGCGCGAACACATAACCCGCCGCACCGTCATACGCATAGCCATCTCGCGCATATCGGAATTCATGGAAATCCATCGTGTAAAGGTGTTGTCGACGATCCGCATGCAGGTAGCGGTAAAGCGGCACGGTTCCCTTGGCCGGTGCCGGATAAATCAAACCCTGCGGGCGTTCGATTACGTAACCGCCCTGTTGCGTACCCCACTCTGTGTAGTCTTGGCGCATTGCATGATCCGGTACACCTTCAGTGTTCCGAACATATCGCACGAACGGCACGGGGACAGACTTGACGGTCGGCTGATCCGTCAAAGGCGGTGTGAACACCGGTTTTTTGGCGGACAACTGCCAGACACGAGTCCCCCGCTCGGCATCGCCGCATTTGAAGGCCGCCGCCTCGATACCGTCCTGTCCCGATGCATCCCGAAGACCGATGCACAGCCCGCTCTCGCGGTGTACGAACTCCATTGCCGTCTTGCCCGCCGCCGCGTTCGGTGCCTTACCGGCCCATCGGATTTGCCATTGCTGGTTATCCGTATAGGCGCAACGCGCCACGGTCGCGGACTCACCTTCTTTCGGTTTCAACGGCAAGGAGAGACACAAACCACTTGCATAGTGGCGGATGGTACCGTCCTCCCAGATCGAAAACTGCCCGGCCTTGTGATCCTCGCAGAACGACGATGTGACGCTGGCACCATCGCTAATTTCCGCGTCGAGACAACTCAAATTGCCGTTCGTGGCCGCATATAGCTGCTCGAACCCTTTCTGCGGGCGTTCGGGATAGTCCGACACGAACCCGACCACACCATCGTATCGATATCCGTCACGACCGCCCGTGCCACCCATTTCATCAAAGCGCGTGGTCAAAAGGTGATCGCCCTTGGCCGCGTTCGCATATCGGTGCAGCGTCAACGTGCCCTTGCGTTCCTTCGCATATACAAACGCGATGACGCCATCGTATTCGACTTCGCCCTTCGCATAGCGGAACTCATGGAAATCGGACGTGTAGATGTGATCGCCCCTAGCTCTGTCTACATAGCGATACAGCGGCACCGTATCCTCACGCCGCGACGGGTACACTTGTCCCTGGGCGAGTTGCATGTCGTAACCGTCGCGACCAAGACCGAGAGGTTCCGGTCCAACCTGCATCAAATGATCACCGTTCGGCGCCGATGCATTGTGATACCGGATAAAGGGCAGCGGTGCGGCGTTGCCTAGCGGCAATTCCATCCCGGGAGGCACAAACACCGGCACCTCGGTCCCGATAACGAAGGCCTGCAAATCCGGGTTCGACGTACCACAGCGCGCAGCAAAGGCACCGACACCGTCCTGTCCGCTGCCGGATGCAAGCGTTAGACACAGTCCGCTTTCCCGGTGCACCAGTTTCAACGCGGTCTTGCCGTTGGCAGCACCGGGATTCCCATCCTGCCAGTTGAGCGTCCATTGCTGATCGGGTGTGTAGCTACAACGTTCAGCAGCAACCGGGCTGCCCGCCCGCACGGTGCCGCGAAGCGTCAGGCACAGCCCCTTGGCGTCATTGCGGAACGTCCCGTCGGTCCATGAGGTAAAAGTCAGAGGTCCATCCGTTTCACAGAACCGGGAACGCACGGCCGAACCGGCATCTCCCTCCGCATCCAAGCACGAAAGGTTGCCGTTGGTCGCCAGATAAAGGCCCGCTAGGCCATTTTCCGGTGCTTCGTCGTACTTCGGCACCCAGCCCACGATACCGTCGTACGAGTAACCGTTCTTGCCAGACTTGCCGCCAAATTCATCCATGTTTGACGCCAGGACATGATCGCCTTTGACTGTGTTTGCGAAGCGATGCAAGGCGACCGCGCCGGCCCTTTCCGACGGATATACGTAGCCGATAATCCCGTCGTAGACCGCACCGGCACGTGCGTAGCGGAATTCGTGAAAATCACTGGTGTAAAGCGTGTCCCCATTTGTCGTGTTCAGGTAACGATAAAGCGGCACCGTTTCCGCCGTGCGTGAGGGATAAATCCACCCCTGCGCCAATTGCATGTCGTAACCGTCCCGTCCCAGACCATACGGTTCAGGACCAACCTGCATCATGTGATTGCCGTTGGATTGTTTCGTGTGCACATAACGAATGAAGACTTCAGGTTTCACCGAGACGATGTCTGCTGCCATACCCGGCGCGACAAATGCGGGTTTGTCCGTTCCAGCGACCCAGGTCTGCACATCCTCAGCCGACACCGCA
Source organism: Rhodospirillales bacterium (assembly GCA_965227245.1). Lineage (GTDB taxonomy): Bacteria > Pseudomonadota > Alphaproteobacteria > Rhodospirillales > Casp-alpha2 > UBA4479. Next base: position 3,159,087 of record OZ245728.1, read on the forward strand.
CATGTATCCAGCACCGCCGTAACGCCGTCCTGACCGCTTGTGTCAGCGAGGCTCATGCACTTGCCGCTCTCGAGATGCACGATCTGCAGGCCCGCTTTTCCGTCGACCGCCGCCGTGGCGCTCCCCGGCCGGCGGATTTCGAACTGCTGCGCAGGCGTGTAAGCGCAACGTTGCAGCAACAGGCCATCACCCTTCGCATCCGGGCTAACGCATTGCCCGCTGCCATCATGCCGCAGCGTACCATCCTGCCAGAAAGTGAACTGACCTGTTTCATGATCGCCACAGAATGACGAGATAATATTCTTCGCGGCGCCCGGCTTTCCGCCACCATCCCCAGCGTCCAGACAACTTAGGTGACCGTTGGTCGAGAGATACAACTTTTCCAATCCAGGTGTCGGATCCTCGGGATATCGCGGCACCCACGCCTCGATACCGATGTACGCGAAGCCACCGCGGCCGGATATACCGCCGTAAGCATCTGGTTTGGATGTCAGCAGGTGATCCTTTCGGGAGTCATTGTAGAACCCGTGCAGTGCCACCGTATCCTCTTTCTTACTGTCGTGAACATACCCAGCAACGCCTTTAAAGACGTAACCGCCGTACCCCCAGCCATGACGGCGAAAGTCCGTCGTAAAATCATGATCGCCGTCGGTAATGTTTTCATACCGATAGAGCGGCACCGTCTCTGCGGCCCGTTTCGGATAGATCTTTCCGACGGCTTCGATCATCTCGTACCCGTCCTTACCCAAACCAAGTTCCTGTGGCCCCACGGCAAGTCTGTGGTCGCCCTCCTTGGCGCCTTCACGCCGATACGCGATCAACGGCAACAATTTCGACGGCCCTCCAGGCGCTTCCATACCCGGCGGCGTGAATGCGGGTGGCGCCGCGTGGGCCCACCATGTACCTGTACGGTCGTTCGCGGCAAAGTTCGCGCAACCACTCATCGTTGCGTGAATTCCATCGACACCGGCTCCATCTTCAAGAACCAGGCAGCGCCCGCTCCACCAATGCCGCAATTGCAGTGCCGTCTTGCCATCGGCGCTTCCCGCCTTGCCGCCTTGCCAAACCACGTCCCAACGCTGCTTCAGGTTGCCGTCGCAGGCGCCGGCATAGACGCTTCGGTCGTCACCGATCCCGGCTTCAAGGCAACTCTTCTCGCCGCCAAAACGAATGGTGCCGTCGCTATAGAACCCAATTTTCTGATTGTCGGAGTCGAGGCACCGCGCAGACGCGATGCCGCTGCCCTCATCTCCCGTCAGGCACACCATGCCACCACGACTGGCGATGTGCAGGTTGTCCCACGGCGTCGGCGCTTGCGCATCCGTGCCGGGCGTCCACCCCACGGTTCCGACATACTTGTAGCCATCCCTGCCGCTGTTGCCGCCCCAGCCATGGAAGTCCGCCGTCAGCAAAGTGTCGCTGATTGATTTGTTGTCGAAGCGATGCAGCGCCACCGTACCGGGTTGCTCACTCTCGAACACATAGCCGGCTACCTTTTCATACCGATATCCATTACCGGCAAAGCGGTATTCCGCGAAATCGGTAGTAAACATGTGATCGCCCGCGACCTCACTCACATACCGGTAAAGCGGCACCATTTGTGCTTCGTTGCGGGTCTCGTACAGTCGTGCCATCAGCCGCGCTGGCAGGTAGCCGTCGCGGCCGCGGCCGAATTCCTCGAAACCGGGAGTCACCACATTGTCGCCGCCGTTCCGCTTGGGATTGAAGTAACGCACCAGCCACCTGGGTTCGGACCGCACGACCTGGGCATCGGTTCCGGGTATCACGTAGGCCGGAACCTCGTTACTCATCAACCAGGTCTGGACATTCCGGCCCGGTTTCTCACAGGGATACAAATCCGCCTCGACACCATCCTGAGCGCTCGCGTCCTGCAGGCCCAGACATTTACCCGATGCTTTGTGCACAAGTTGAAGCGGCGATTTTCCGTTTGGCGCCGACGGCTTGCGGCCGGACCAGCGCAGTTCCCATTTCTGTGCATCGGTGTAATCACATGCCAGCGTGCTGACCGCGGTACGATCGGTGCTCTTGTCTGAAACGGCTAGACAGAGCTTGCTCGAATTGTGGCGGATCGTTCCATCCGCCCAAAGCGCGAAGAGCAGATCGCCGTTTTCCTTGCAGAGTTGCGAGCTCAAGATCGTGTTCGGCTGATTATCGGAGTCCAAACAACTGAAGTTGTCGTTGGTCGCAAGATAAAATCTTTCGAACCCGCTCACCGGCTGGTCGGGATATTCCGGCACCCAACCCGCTATGCCTACGTACGCATAGCCGTCACGGCCCGCTTTGCCACCGAACTCACTGATGTCCGTGGTCAGCACGTTCGCGTTGCGTCCGGCATGATCGAAACGGTGTAACGGCACCGTATTGGGTTTCTCGGCGGGATGGACGTATCCGACAATTCCCGCGTACTCGTACCCGCGTTTAGCAAACAGGAATTCATTAAAATCACCGGTCACACGCTGAGCACCAGATACATGCCTGTAACGGTAGAGTGGCACGGTTCCCGCGGCGCGCTCGGGATAGATGCGCCCCTGCACCTGTTCGATCTTTAGATCGCCCTCGGCAATTCCATAAATCGCGGATCCTGCCGTCAGCGCATACTGTCCCCGTTTGCGGTCATAATACCTTACCAGCGGCACCGGAGCCGTCTTCACCACCCTGACATCGGTGCCGGGTGGATTGAACGGCAGCACGTAACCCTCGATACGGGCATACTGGTAACCGTTCCCGCCGGCATTCCTGTTCAATTCCTCAAAGTCCGTGGTCAGCAGGGTATCAAGATTTCCGCCCGAGAAATAACGGTGCAGGGCGATGCTGTCCCCTTCTGGTTGACTATGAACATAAGCGAGAATTCCTTGATAGCTGTAACCGTCGCGACCCTGCCAGTACTCACCGAAATCGTGCGTATAGAGATGATCGCCGCGCTCTTTGTTGAAGTAGTGATAGAGCGGCACCGTCCCGGTTGCGCGTTTCGGCCAGGCACGTCCGTGAATGCTTTCGATCACATAGCCGTCGGCGGCATCACCCAATTCCTCTGTGCCGAGCGTCAACCGATGATCGCCTGTGCGGGCGTTGTGATATCGTACCAAAAGGCCGGGGTTGGTTTTGATGACCGGTGAATCGGCCCCCGGGGCACGGAACGGCAGCGCCCAACCGACGATACCTGCATACACATATCCGTCCTTCCCGGCTCTCCCGCCGAACTCGTCAAAGTCCGCGCTCAGCAGATGATCGCCACTGGACGGGTTATAATAGCGGTGCAACGCCACTGTACCCTTGGACTCGTTCGGGTAGACCCATCCAGCAATGCCCTGATAGGCATAACCGTGCTTGCCGCGGCCAAGTTCATTGAAGTCCCGGGTATAAAGGTGATCCCCATTGCCGGCGTTAAAATACTCGTAAACCGCTACCGTACCTTTGGCGCGTTCGCGAAAGACCGAGACTGCCGGACGTTCCAGCCGATAGCCGCCCCGCTCCGCATCCGCAGCATGTAATGCCTGCACCAGACGCCTATCGCCGTTGCCTGGATGACGGAACCGCAGCCAGTCCACCGGCTTCTCGGTTCCTGTTTTGACGGTGTCGGCAGGCGTCGGTGCTGGCGGTACCCAGCCTTCGACACCAACATAGGAAAACCCGTTCTTCCCCGCCTTACCGCCAAACTCATCGAAATCGGTGGTCAACAGATTGTCATGCGTCCGGTTGTTGACATAGCGGTGCAAGGCCAGCGCGCCCTTTTGACCTGCTGAATAGATATAACCTTCGACGCCGATGTATTCGTAACCGTCCTTACCGTACCAGAGATCACGGAACCGCGTCGTGTAGATGTGGTCCTTGGTTGTGCCGTTCCAGTAACGATACAAGGGCTGCGTCCCCTTGGCCCGTTCACGGAATATGCCACCCGCAACGCCGTCCCGAACATATCCATCATCGCCGTCGCCAAGCTGGTTCGGATCGGCCGTATACATATGATCGTTGGTTGAAGGATTAAAATAGCGCATGAATTCCTGCGGCGGCGCATTCACCACTCTGGCGTCCTTACCGGGACCAAAATCGTCACTGATGGCGTGACCGATGATCGCCTCGAACTCGTATCCGCCACCGCCACGCTTGGCGTTTCGCTTTTTCGGGTCGATAGTGACGTCGTGACGTCGTGCCGATTTGTTGTAATAGCGATATATCGGCTTCGTGCCCTGGCGCGCGTCCGGATAGACCCAGCCTGCAATCCCCTCGTATTCGAACCAAGGATCGCCGGCGCCCAGTTCCGCAAAATTGGTCGTATGCAGCACGTTGCCATTGCCGGGATTGCGATAGCGATAAAGGGCGATCGTGTTCTCGGCTCTTTTCGGAAAGACGACGGCATCGGTGCCAGCGAGATGTTCCGGGTTAGACGTTTCGAACGGCGCGTCGTCACCCGGCGGCTGCGGCGGCGCTGCGGCGTAACCGGCTATCCCGTGGTAACGCCAATTGCCGAGGTTTTTCTCTAGCCGCAGGACATAATCACCCTGGGACGGGTGCTCATACAAATGCAGCGGGATCGAGCCAGGAAAATCGTTTGGATAAACGTAGCCCGCAACCCCTTCCAACGCCAAGCCGTCGACACCGCCGGAAAACTTTCGTGGGTCGGTGGTAAATGCCTGCTGCACCTTGCCGTTCCCGCGACGTTCGTAGATGTACAGCGGTACGGTACCGCGCGCACGCCCCTTGAATATCAGACCGAGCCTGTCATCAAGCCTCCATTCGCTGCTCTCGGCATAGCCGCGGCCATTCCATGTGTGCCGTTGTTCACGATTGCCGGGCGTTTCGAAACGATAGAACGGTACGGCCTTCTCGTTCGAGACCGGCGCCTTGAGCGCGGCACGCATCATCTGCGCATCGCGCTCGCCTGCGGGGTTCTTGAAAGACTTCGACGCAGGCTCGTATGCCGCCCACTTGTCCGTCGTTCCTTTTCGCGGGTCATTACACGTCCAAAGGACGACTTTACCCCTGTCCGTTGCCAGGCACAGATCACGCCGCCCGTCCAATTTTGCTCTCACGGCACCCGTTGCAAGAAAATCGAACTTGAGAAGAACATCACTCCACCAGCATTTGACCAGTCCGACCTGTCCGCCGACGCGGTAACTGCGTGCGCCCAAGCACATGTGCTCGTCCCGGGTGATGCTCTTGATTGTTCCGTTCGACTCGAGCGTAAAAGCTTGGTTCCAGCGCATATGGCAAGGATAAGAGAGGATTTCGGTGTCCGGCCGCGAACTCTGATTACGGAGATCCGCACACATATTCTTGGTGCCGTTATGGGATGTGAAGTTCCTTAAAATTACCTGGCCAGGTTTGAAGTCATGCGCGCAACCATGCTTGCTCAGACACCCGGCAAGTTTCGCGAGGCCCTTGAAGATTTCATTGGCGATGTTCCCGGCAAACTTGATGACGTCCTTGCTCGCCTTGTCGATTTCCTTAAGCCCCTGGTCGACGACATCAATGACGTTGCCGGCCAGTGCGATCACCCGGCCGCCGCACTTCACTGCGTCTGCCGGAGTGGGCAATGAAATCGACGGCTGAAAGTCGATCAGCTTGATGACGTCGATCGGCGTGACTTTGCCTTGTTGCGCCTTGAACGCAAAATTCCTGAGGTCCCCCGGCCCGAGTTCCGAGCTGGAACGGAACTTGGCGCAGGGATTATCCGAGTAAAACTCGACCCGGGTGGCGTTCATATCGCCCCGGAAATTAAAGTAGATATGATCTTCGAACCCCAGTGCCGCGGTTGATACCTTGAGATCTATCGCGTGCGAAAGCCCCACCGGGTTCAGTTCGTAATGCAGATCGGTCCGGCTTTTTCCCAGATTGCCTAGCGGCCCCAGCGGTAGCTGGAAATTGACTTCTGTCCACGAATCCACTGTGATCCCCGTATTGTCGTCGAGGATCACGCTGGTTTCCGAAAACGGCAGACCGAGTGCCGAAAGCTTGCCGTCCAACTTGAACCGGTTCGATCCGTCCGTGGCCGCCGACAGGCTGGCGTTATCGATGGTCATCAGGCCCAGATTGACGCGGCCTAGTTCGATCGGGTTGCGCTTCACGTATTCAAAGAAGCTTTTGGTCATCGCCGCAGCGATCGCTACGGCCGGAAAAACCTTTGTCGGGTCCGAGCTCGCCCATGCCGGCATCACTTCGGCGACCGCTGGCTCGGCCATACGCGTGCCGAAGAAACTGTGATCGAGTTCCAGACGGACCGGTGTTTTCGCCTCAAGAAACTCCCGCAGCTTACCCTTGAAACGGGCTCCATGAATGTAGAGTGGCGTTTGCTTTTTCAGAATATCCGCTACAACGGGCGGGATCCCCATGCGCGGGAATACTTCCTTGGTCAGCAAATCATCGAGTTCCGACTGAACTTCGGCAGTGACTATGAAATCACGGGCTTTCAGAAGATCGCCACTATCGGTGCGCGCGACGAACCGCGTCTTGACCAGACGCCCGAGATCACGTTCGAAATTGAACTCTATCCGATCCTTGGACATCTCCACGTCAATTGCCTCGCGCGCGCCGAGAATGTTCATGTATCCCGACATCTTGAAGTGTGGGAGCTGCTTCAGGTTGGCAACCACATCCAGTTTCGTATTGGTCAGTGTCAGAACGGGCGGCAGCGCGACATCGGCGATGTCCGCCTTGGCGATCAGCCCGTCCGTGAGAGTCAGGCGGAAGTCAGCGCCGCCCATGCGCTTCTTCTCGCCCATGAAATCCATGTTCAGCACACCGCCCAGACGTATGCCCGCGGTATCCAGGGTTTCTTCCCGGCCCGGAATCTTCGCGCCGGGAGTTGCGAGATAAATCACCGGATCCTGCAATGTCACATACGGCAACGGCAGTTTGTCGATTTGTAGTGCATCGAGAATACTGAACTTGCGCACCTTTTCTTGCAGCGATTTCAGATTGGCTTTCGCATCCGCCCGCATCCCCGGTGTTTCAAGGATCACGTTCGCCATCGGTCCGGTGAGGATGCCCTTGAGCATCGCCTCGTGCACCTCGATAAATGTCAGCGGCCAGACTTCGCCCTCCAATCTGTAGCCAACAGCAAGCTTCTTCGGCAGCGGAATAGATGTCGAAAAGTTGATATTGATGAGGAAATCGACATCACCGTTCAAAGTCGAACGCCCACCCCGCAATCCGGTCATGAGAACGCTGGCACCGATGCCGAACTCAACGCTGCCTTCGGAATCAACACCGACCAGGATCGCCGGATTCTTGAGAGAATAGTTCTCGTTCAGGCCCATTGGTTTACGCCATGTGCCATCCATGTGCCCGGCGACCTTGAACGCCCCAGCCCAACTAACCAGGTCGAAACCGGCAATCAGATCACCAGCGAACCTCAGCTCATCAACCTTCGTCGGATCATCGATATGCGGCACGTCGACACTGAGGTTCCCGCGTGCGCCCAGCCAGAACGCCGTATTCGGCACATCAATCTCGATAAACCCTTCACCACCGACGCCGTCCAGCTTTACCATTCGGGCCCACTGACGGTCGTTCGACGGCTTCGGCAGTTTCAATTGCGGCAAACGCACGGCAAGACGCGCCTTCAGTGCTCCCGTGAAAACGCCACTCAAGCTGCCGCTCAGCATCAATGGTCCGTCGATACCACCATTCACCGACGGGTCGAAGATGTTCATGTTTTTGGTGACCAACGGCTTCAACGCCGACGGCAAGCTGTCCTCGGTCAGTGCTGCCATCAGTGAAACACCGTCCTTGATCCCGACTTCGCCCGAAGAACCGCCAAACCCCGACAGCATGGGTTGCACCGCTGCGGGCAGGCTCGCGATCTTGGTGCGCGTCAAATCGACGGTACTGAGAGCAAAAATCGAATCCGGGAACGACAGGCCCAGAAGATTATCCCACATCTGATTGAGATCACTTTTGGGCAAAAGGTTTCTCAGGCTCAATCGGTCCGCCTTGACCAGCAACACCGGCTTGCCGCCATGCAGGAACAGATTTGCCTCACCGCCGATACCAAGCTTGTCGATCTCGGCCCGGCCACCCAGTCCGCCGGTGCCGACCCAGAGGTTCGAGAACGCGACTTCGTTGATACCGGGCACCGACCCCAGTCCCGGCAAGTCCCCCATCCGGACCTTGTTGTCGACGGTAAACCTGACTTCCGGCAGTCCCGACGACGTGATGCCGACTGCCGCCGTCGAATTGAAAGTTAAATTGTCGAGCTTGAGCTTCGATGCAAGAGATGCGGCAAGTCTGGCGGCCCCGTCTGCCTTGCGCTCGATCGCGCCCGCCATCGACAGCTCTTTGAGCTCGAGAAATGGAAGACCGAAAGCCTGGTTCCAGTTCAGGCGCGAGGTCGAGTACAGCAACAGTTTGAATGCCTTGCCACCACCGGTCTTTTCGATATCGAACCCGCCGTCGAATGCCAGGTCGTGACCTGGCAGTTTCAGAACCATATCGCCATCAACGCCGACACGGAGCTTGACCTCGCCCGTAGGCTCGCCGGACGGATTCAGCACGTCGCCGCCGCGGATCCGGAGCAGCGGATCGCCGAACCGCACCACCTGGTCGACGCCCGGAATGTTGATCGCCGGCAGGCGTGCCTCGAGATCGACGCCCTTGATCGCCGACTTCAGTGCATCGCCTGCCAGATTTGTCACCCGGCCTGCGGCACGGTGCACCCCGGATGCCGAGATTCCACCGCTACCGTTGCGGCTATTCAGAAGATCCGTCGGCAACGCACCGACCAGCTTGATACCATCACCCTTGTATCCGACGAAGGCCAGAGCGTTTGCTAAAGGGGCGTTCTCTTTGAAGGTAACATCGAACCCCGCTTTCAGTCCCGGCGCCGGGTCGACGGTATATTCCCTGGAGACGAACGAAATGGCACGCGTCAACCGTTCCGGAAAATTGTCGCTTCTGGGATACGCCGACTTGCCGGCGGGAACGTAAACCAGCGCACCGGCGGCGAGGCGTGCGTTATCAAGCGGGCTGCCGCCAACGCCGGGAATGAAATTCGCTGCATCGACATTTTCACTTAGCAAGGCGACAAAGGGTTTCCGGTCGTTGCGGAAATCGAACGCCGCAAGAGTCGTCTTCGCACCCCGGTACTGCATAGTCCCGGAGATGATCTCCGAACCAAAGCGTGCATCGATCAGCGCCAGATCGGCAATGCCGGGCAACGTGTCACCGATCAGATCGGCAACCGTTACATCCGTTGTAAAGGAAAGTTGCAGCATCGGGTTCTGTTTCGACAGATTGACCTGGCCGCCGACCGTGACGTTTCGGCCATTTGGCGTGCCTGTGCCCGAGACATCAAGGGCCAGTCCGTCGCCTGCCGCTACGAACGAAATCTTTCCAGTAAGATCAAGTACAGGCACGTTCGGCAATGAGACGGCCATGTCACCGGCTATCCCCATCACCAGTTTCAATTCCCCGTCGGTGTCCGACCCCTTGATCTGCAGGTGTGGATTTCCGAACGTGACCACGTCACGAACCCCCGGCAGGTTTACCGCTGGCAAATCGGTATCCAGGTCGACCCCCCGTAGCAGAACGCTGATGGCTTCCTTGCCCAATCCGGCGAAAGCCGAAGCGCCGGACGTCAGGGATTTCAACGACTGGGTAGGCAGTAGACCACTCAGCTTATACGTGCGCCCCGAACCGCTGCTGCCCGTAAACTTTAGTGCCTTCGCCAATCCCGGCACCTTGGACGGATCGATCAGACTGACGAGATTGAGCCCGCCCCTGAGCGTCGTGCCGCCGTGCCCGCCAAAAGGGGCGAGGACGCCATCGAGGCCAGTACGAACAGCGTCGGGCAAGTCGGCGATATCGAACGGCAATTGCTGACCTGCGCCGCCGCCGAGTTTCGGCGGCACGAAAACGAACATGGCGTCCGGCAGTGTGAAATTTTTAAACGGCAGGTTATCGAGGCCGGGGATAAACTCACTGGGTTTCAATCCGCCCGCCGACATTACGACAGCCCACCTGCCGTCGTTGCGGAAAGCCGCCACCGTGGATTCAAGCGCCTTCAGCTTGATTTTCGCAACAAGGAAGTTTTCTCCCTTTTCCAGTTCACTTAGATTTATATCTCCGATCACGGGAATATCGACGCCGAGCAGACTGGATAGTGTCTGCTCACCGGCGAACTTAAGCCTGAAATCGCGTGGCGATCCCGGCAGTTCCATGGTCGCCTCAATGCTCGCCGTTCGTCCTTCCGGATCACGCGTGATCGCCAGCATCCTAAGCTGATGGCCGCCGCCTTCTCTCAGTACGGCAGTGAACGTCCCCTCGCCTTCGTAGCGTCGGTCGATGGTCGGCAGGGTTACCGCAAGACCTGTTTCGACCGTACTCAACAGGCCGTTCTCACCTCCTTCCAGTTTCAGCCGGGGGGCATTTTTGAATTCAAGCCTTACTGCCGCAATCCGGTCGAAGGACATCTTTGGCAAGGTGGCGGCCAACCGCACGTCCCGTAGAATTTCATGCCGTGGTCCTGCAAACAGATTTGCCGGTAGATGTCCCTCGATCTCGATCGGTCCCTGCAGTTTGACACCGATACCGTTCACAAGTTCCCACAGGCGCGTGCCGGCTTTCGGGCTGATACGCAACTCCGTATTAAAGCCGGTTTGTATCGTTGCAGGGTCAAGCGCACCCGCAAATATCTGGGGAATGCTCGTTTCGGACAGCTTGTCCTCTCGTCCGGCCGGGACGTAAAGGAAGCGTGCTTTATCGAGTACAGCCGCATCGAGGATCGATCCCTCGACACCTGGAATGATCTGCGCCGCATCCACATTCTCACTGGCAAGCGCAAGCATGGGTCGTTGCGTTCGTGTGAAGCCGAATGCCGCGACCCTGGTGCGCGCACCTTTCAGCTCGATCTCCCCGCTTAGTTCCCCGGCCTTGACGGTCGCCTGATTGAGAGCAAGCTCCGTCACGCCCGGTACGCGAAGGCCGGTCAACGCACCCAGGGTGAGGCCGTTACCGACAACGGAAATCTGCAGGTCCGGCACCCTCGCCTGCACGTCAAATGACCCGGCCAGCGCCATCTGAGCATCAACGTTGTCGAGTTCACCCGTCCCAGCAAGAGTGAGGCGCACGTTTTTCGCACTATCCAGGTCAACGAGCAGTTCACTCGCCGCCGTGCCGCTTATCGGCAGGCCGGGCACGGCAAACACCAGGTCGCTTGCAACGACGGTCCTAAGTCCCACAACTTTGGTTTCCGGATACTCATACCCGTCAATACGGATTTCAGCTCCGTTGGACGCCAAGTAATCTCCGATCCCCGGCAGGCTGATCCCCGGCACGGGGATGACGACCTTCACTTGCTTGATTATCTTGGGCAGCAGATTCGCAGCCAGTGCTTTCGCCTTGGCCGGCGTCTTGCTCGCCACCACCTTGGCTTTGCCCGCGCCTTTCGCCGCCGCTGCCTTGATGCGATCCTTCAGCGGCGGTTTGCTTTTTTTCCCGGTCAGTTTGACCTTGAGTGCTGTGAGTTTCTCACCGACGAACGTCAGCGCATCGCCGGGCATTCTGGCATTCAACGTCAGCTTTGTGCCGCCGCCGCGAGAATTCAGCTTCTCCAAGACCCTGGTCAACGGACCCAGCTTGTTCGGGTCCAGCGAGGAAACCAGGTTGAGCCCAGGCCTGAGATCCGGCTCAGCCAAATCGCCTCCAGCTTCGCCGCGCCTGAAGATCGCCTGCATGACGTCAGGAAGGTCGGCAATTTTGATACCATCTGAACCACCGCCGGGTAACGGCGGCACGTAAGTCAGCAATCCACGGTCCAGCGTGATATCGGCAAGCGGTGACTTGTTGATCCCCGGGATCATAGCCGCACTCGGCAGTCCAAGCGCCTCCAAGGTCAAAACCGGCAGTCGCGCACCACCGCCTACGACGGCAATGTTCGCCTTGAGACGCGTGTCGCCCAAGGCCAGTGTCCCCGCAACATGGCCGAGCGACAGTTTGGCGTCAGTCAGCGTCAACGCACCGATGCCGGGTACATCGCGGCCCAGAACGTCCGACAGCGACATGCCGTTCTCAACTGATGCGACGAACCCCTGCAGGGTATTCAATGCATTGAGTGCCAGAGGCGCCGCCGCGTAGATCTTCAGTTTTGGCTCGCCCTGTTCGTTCAGCGTTGCCGACGTGACCTCAAGCAGGACCTCGCGGTCCGAGCCGCTGCCGAAAATGTCGGCTGTAAGCGTCACGTCTTCGGATGTGTTGACAATCGGCATCGTAAACGTGCCTTTGGAACGTACCGCGATACTCGGCGTGCCGCTGTCGTCGACCGCTAAATTAAGCGTCGTGGCATCAGTCAGCGCGAATAGTTCTCCGATACCGGGTAGCGCAAGTCGCGGCAGCTTGGCCGACAAATCCAGGCCAGCCATATCGACGGATCTGATCCGACCCTGTCCGGCGATCGCCGATATGACGGATGCCGGTATCCTGCCATGGAGAAGCGCCTCGTCGTTCGCCGGCACGCCCAGGCGGCGTACAAGCCCGGACAATGGGTCGATACCGTCAAAGGTGATGCGGCTCAGATAGGTAATACCGGATGCCGGCTCAATCCCCGCCGCGTCCATCGCCGCCAGCAAAGTCTTCCCCATATCGTTCGGCAATGCCTGCACAGCATTCCGGTCGACATCCGGGCCAGAAATGACGGCGATACTGCTGGGCAGACGCAGATCTGCAAACGGAGTTTTATCAAGTCCCGGAATATACCGGGCCGGCTTGACGTCGCCGTTGATCGTAACGACGGCCAGGCGCACGTCACCTTTGTCGACGACGGTAAGCGTCGATGCCTCCCGCCCGGTTCCGAGTGCAGCGGTCAGGTATCCGCGGCTAAGTGCGACGTTCTGTACTTCCAGGTCACTTAGACCGTTGACCTGGGTCGCGAAGATATCACCAAGGCGATACCGGCCTTGCAGCCAGACACGTATATCTTCCGGCCGGTTGTTCGCGATCCGACCTTCGATCTGGATGCGCTGCCCGCCCGCCAGGTCGGCACCCTCGTCATCCACCTCGACGCCCTGCCAGTTGAACCGGCCGCTGCTTGCCTGCGTCGCCAGAAATTCGAAACGCCGTGGCGCCTGCCGACCGCTCAGCGTCAACGCGCCGCCGAATTTCAATGTCGTCGTGAGCGTGCCGGCGTTGTGAGCAAATTCGAAACTTGCCCGATCGGCGAGACGAAAGAACGAGCCAACGCCCAGTCCATCCAGCCCAGCGACCCGGCCTTCAACATGCATCCCGTTGAGAACGGTCTTCAGTGCCTCTCTGCCGTTCCCTGCGGACCATGTTTCCTTGATGCCGTCCTCCGGCTCGTCAAAGATCAATGGGTTCAATCGGCCGACGATCTGAATGTCGCCGCCTGTCGCCCCCCCGGACCGAAACACGTTCATCGCCTGAGAGAAAGGATGGCGCTTGTCGAACCGGGATGCCTGAAAAAGGTTTAATCCCGGCTTTGCAGCACGCAGGTCATCGGCATCGAATCCGTTTATGAACTTTTCACGCATTCCGGCGGGTAGTGCCGAGAGGGCCGGTGGCGCTCGGCCCTTGGGCAGATACAAGAAAACAGAGCCTCCGGTTCCCAGGTTGCCCACATCGCCTAGTGCACTATCCGGCAGCAGCGATTCAAGTCCACCTTCCATCGACAGGGCGACATACGCAGCCTCGTCGTTGGAAATGGGACCGATTACCACGCTTGCCGGTTTGCCCCGGATTTGTGTTTCCAGCGTGACCGCGCGGCCGGTATTCAGGCGTGGGGGATTCGGGAACCGAATTTCATCGAGCCCGGGGATATCGAGCCCGGTTAACGCTTCCAGGGTCGAGCCGTCCAGCGCGAACAAGTCGCGGCCGTCTTCCTCGTCCAGTTCTCCGGAAATCGGAATCTCGTCCGCCCCATCACCCGCTTTTCCCTCGGCCCTGAGCTTCGGCTCAAATGTCTGATTCAGGGAGAACTCGAATGAAAGTTCCCGTACCTTGCGGTTGCCCACTTCAATTCCCTTAAGGTCGTCCTTTCCGGCGCTTGCGGTCAGATGGAACACCGCTGCACTGCCTTCCGGATTGGGATCGAGACGAACGGCAGCCGGCACTTTGACCTTGCGCGCACCGATCCCGAAACGGGCCCTGGCATCCGCTTTCAACACCAGCTTGCCGCTTTCGTCGCCACGCAAGGTGAACTTCATTTCTTGTGCATCGATATAACGTCCGATCTTACGTGGCCGGAAGCCCTCCAACGACATCTGAAGGTCGAGATCGTTGCGGCCGATATCGGGTGTGGCAGATTCCGTATTCAAACCAAGCACGCGGCGCAACATGCGCGGCCCGACGCTTCCCTGAACCAGAATTTCGTCTTCCTTGAAGTTCAACGCGCCGTCTAGTTTATCGAAGTACGGAGTCTCCTTGACCACCAAACGCGCGAAGAACATGCCGCCGGCGGGTAGATCGATGTGACGCCGGTCGGGAAGAAAATCTCGCAGGTACTTGGATGTTTTCGGCGGCACGGCAAGTTTGCTGAGGCGCTCCTTGTGCGCCTCGCTGGAAAACAGAAACACTACGTCCCTAAGCTTCAGGTCTATGCCGATCGCTTTCCCTTTCTGCGACGAGAAACGCGAGATCTGCATCGTTTCCAGTTCATGAAACGCGAAGTAGCGGCCCTCCAGCGGGTCCGATCCATGAAGCGTTGATCCTGTCGGCGATTGTTCCGACTGTTCCGATGCCCCCGGCACCGACGCGGCAGTCGGTTTCCGGGTGTCTGTTGTCGACAGCGGCTGGTCGAGTGACTTTTGCGTCACCGGAGATGTCGGCGCCGGCGCCGGTGCTCCGGGTTGCGGCACAGTTGCGGACACCGCGGCACTATCCTGAACCGATGATGGCGCATTTCCCGGAGGCGTTTCACTGTCTTGCTCTTCGTCAATGCCGTCACGCGGCATTCGGAAGAAAATCATCTCGCCTTTGTCCCCCAGATCAAGCGTGCGTCGCCGCCCGCTTCGTTCCAGGTTGTCGAGATCCAAGCCATCCAGCAATTTTGACGATCTGAACGCGTTTCCCAAACCGAGGCGGAATGCCGCATCTGCTCCTGTCACAACGCGGCTCTCTCCGGTCGGATCTGCAGCCGCCTTGGACGGTACGGTTTCCTGCGCTGCGACGCCGGTCCCCGTCATCAGCAGTATTCCAAGCGCTGTCGCCGTTAACGCTCCGACTATTGAATATCCGGAAACACGTAATCTTTTCATTATAATCTCCGGGTCATTCAAGCGACGTCTCGGCACCTCATTTGAAATAGAAATACCTGAGCAACTCCGGCCAGAACCCTTCTTCATAAGCGTTCAGGAAGGCGTCGCCGTCATTCTCCAGGAATTGATCAAACTTGCCGTCGGCGTCGTCATCGTCGAACCGCAAATCTCCCTCGCGAAACTCACGGTAGACATCGGAGTACGATAATCCGACAAGGGCTTTGGTCATGTTGCTGGTCGGATCGAACCAGTTACGGAAGCGCTTGCGAAGCTGCGCCATCAGGGCCGTCCCAGCTTGTTCGCCCTTCTCCCCGGCAGCATTTTCTACCTCCTCGGCATCATCCACGGTTTCCGCCAAACGGGGCGTAATCAGGAAGATCAATGACGTATCAGCTTTCACCGACACGCTTTCCCGAAACAGGTACTGTAGCAACGGCACGTCACCGATGATCGGCGTGGCGTTTACGTTTTTCGATTTTTCTTCCTGCGTACCACCACCGAGGACCAGTGTCTGCCCCAGCTCCAGAATTGCCGTCGACGAAATCTTGTTCTTGAGCGTCGGGATTACGGACGCGAACGTGACCCCCGAATTGGCGGTGGTGAAGGTGTCAAATTCAGCGCGCGCTTCAAGGCGCACGCGTCCACTGTCCAGCAGTTCCGGCGTGACCTCGAACGTGATACCGACTTCCTTGTCGAACGAATCGGCATTGTCACCGCTGACCGTGTAAGTCACTTCCTCGCCGAGGAAAAACGACCCGGTTTCCGTATCGACCACCGTTATCGAGGGACGCGCCAGGACTTCGGTTCGCGCATCCGTATTGTTCGCAATGTTGAGCGAATACGTGATCGAACCGGACGTACCGGAACCGAGATTGATCTTGTAGGTATTTGCAAATGTGTTGTTCGACTTGCTGCCGGTAACGGCATTGTGCGTCAGATTGAGCAGATTCCCGCTGAACGTGACCTGCAGCTGCCTCAGTAGATTTACGCCACGGGACTCCTGAATCGACGTTTTCTGTCGAATAATGACCGCATCGATAACCAGCATACCGGGGAGCTTCTTGAGTTCTTCCGGTTTCTCTTTGCCGGGACTTTTAACGGGCTTCCTGGCGGAAGTACTTTTCGGCACAGTCGTCGGCGTCTGCCCACCGAAGAACTGTGTTTTACTGACCGAGCCCGTACCGCGCTGACCTTCGCGGTAAGGCCCCGTGAACTTGTGGAACGACTTCCACTGGCGGATACGCTTGTCCAGTAGCCGCGCTTCCTGCGGCGACGCCATCTCAGCGTATTTTTCGAGTTGATGCTTCGCGTCTTCGTTGTGGTTTTGAGCCGCGCTTACAATCGCCCGCCCCCTGACAATCGCCGGTGTTTCCCCGCTCAACTCAGCGGCCCGAGCCAAAAAGGCATCGGCGGCATCCGGATCGAAAGACATATAGCTGGCTGTCGCTAATGCTTCGAAGATCTCGGCGGAGTCATCCTTGATCAATGCCGCTTCGCCAAGCCAGCGGCGCGCAAGTTCGTATTGCTTGGCATGTAAATGCCAAAGCCCCAATCGGTATGCCGCCGCCCAATGATGGCTGTCGTTGTTAAAAGCCGCGAGATACCCCGCAGATGCTTGCTCGGCGACTTCCAATCCTTCGCTGCGGCCCCTGATTTCATACACGTATGCATTCAGGAAATGCATATCGGCATCTTCGGGGTTAATGCTTAGAGCGGCGTTGAGTGTCCCGTTCGCCCCCTCCAGGTCGTTCGCAGCAATCTGGTCGAGCGCGATCCACAACGGCTTTTCACGTTCCTTTTCGCTTAGCGTCAGCTTTACGCTCTCAGTGGCGGTTCCCTTGGATAAGTTCAAATTTGCGTCGTTCCCAGCGGGGACACAGGCAGCGACCATCAGCATTACAACAGTTGCCGCCACGACGTTCCCGAGGGCAGCGGGGCGCAGCCCGATACAAGACAGTGTAATCATGGAAATTCTCATTTTTCCGGCGACACGGATACGTCGGTCCCAAGGTTGGGTGCGCGGAACCCGACCGGAATCCATCGGCCTCTTTGCTCGTCCAGAATCCAGGTTTTCCCGGTAGCGCTGTCAACCATCATGGTGCCGTTGACGGTCCGGTAGTCGCTGCCGGCTTCGATGTCCCGCTTGATGTTTTCGATCCTGTAGCGGCCGTCATCACTCGCCTGGACCACGCCGGGCATGGCCAAAGCCATGGCGGCAGTAAGCGCCATTGCGCAGACACATCTCATTTTGAACTGTCCCCTTCATTTCACCGGCTAATGTTGCCGGCATAGCTCTCGTCACCCGTGCGGACGAAGCAGACTTCCCCCGAAACCACGTCATCGCACGGCACGCCTAGGATAGCCGAGAACCGCTATCTAAACTTGATCCCGTATCTCAAAAAAGTTGATCCAATGTCTAAATTAGCACTACAGTTAAACCTATTGTGCCAAACAAATTTATTGGATCCTGTGGATCAATACACTCGCCATATGCCTGCCGTTCAAAAGTCAAAGTTTTCAACGACTAAACTCCCAGACGCAGACCGGTTTGAGGCGTGGCGCGAGAGTATCTCTTCGATCTTCGACGTGGCTCAAAATCCGCTGCAAGACAACCGGCGCTTCGATGCCCAATTGGAGAGTTTCCTCATCGGCGGCCAGTTGATGCTCTGCCGGTGTAAAACCGTATCCCAGGTTTTTGAGCGTAGCTCGCTCAGAACAGCAATGGACGGTCTCGACTATTATCTTGTTCAGACCCACCTTTCCGGAGAACAGACGGCCAAGCGGGGAAGCAAAACCAGTCGCAGTAAGGTGGGAGAACTACTAATCATCGACCTTGCCGACACTCACTTTGCGGAAACCGCCGACTTCGAGCACCTGACCGTGGTGGTGCCGCGTCCGATGCTGGCACCGTTGCTGAAGCAGCCTGACACCCAGGAGGGACGAGTGCTGAGCGGCGAAAACCCGTTAACGCGGCTTGCCGTCAATCACCTAAAAACACTCGGCGGCGTGATCGAACATGTCAGCGACGAAGGCGCATCGTCTCTTATCGAACCGACGCTCGGGCTTATCGCGAGTGCGATCAACGGCACCGAGTCATCGGTCGATGGCGGGGCGGGAGCCATTGCATCCAGTGTCCTCACCCGCGCGAAGATGCAAATTGAACAGCATCTGCACCGACCGGACCTGTCGGCCGAGGCGGTTTGTGGTTTACTGCGAATGTCGCGCGCCAGTGTTTACCGCTTGTTCGAGCCATACGGCGGTGTCCGTGCCTATATCCAGGAACGCCGGTTGCGGCGGGCCGCAACCGATCTAACCCTCTCTCGCAACAATCACCGACCAATATATGACGTAGCCTTTTATTGGGGCTTTTCCAGCGAAGCGCACTTTTCACGGGCGTTCAAAAAGCGATTTGGTGCGACGCCACGTGAATTTCGAACGCGGCAAAAAACGGAACGTCCCGAACAGAACATCATTCCGGTCGATCGCATTGGTGATAGAAATTATGAGCAGTGGCTTGGCGAAACCCTGAAAGGGTAACTTTTAATCAACGCAGCGCTTTTTACGCGCCGGGGCCTGGACCAAAGCCGCACGATTAACGTATCGACAAAAGCATCTGAAAATTTCGAGAAATATTTATGCGCGACAGGGATTGAACCTGTGACCGCTGCAGTTTGAAAGGGACATTTGAATCCCAGCATACAGTAATTTCAACAACGCGTATGGTTGCTGTCTCAAAATCAAACCGGATCGAAAGAAGATAACCGGAAATTCAGCAGAATAGCCGAGGCACTATCTGGACACAGTGAATCCCGTCCACTTCCGAACGCGATGCAGACAAGCGTCACAACATTTAGAATTCTCACCTCTCCCGCAGCGCCGTTTGCGCCGACGTCAGAAAAGGATCAAGTATATACGCCATGACGGAACGCTGACCCGTGCGGATCGCGCAAGCGACCTGAACGCCTGGAACGAGTTCATAACGCAACTGCGCACCTTCGAAGTAGGTCTGGTCCGTTTCGACGCGCACTTTGTAATAGGGTATGCCGTCGCGTGTATCGATGGTGTCGGGACTGACATTGACGACTTCTCCAACGAGCCGACCGAAACGTATGGCCTCGGGCGACGCCAGAGTGACCTGCACGGGCTGGCCCTTTTGAACGTAGCCGATATCACGTGTTGGCAGACGCGCCTCTATCACCAGTTTGTCACCTTGCGGCACGACATCGACCACAGGATAACCAGGCCGCACGACACCACCAATGGTCGTCACGTGCAGCGTTTTGATGACCCCCGCCACCGGCGAACGTAGTACAGTCCGTTTGAGCGCATCGTCGAACTTGCGCAGCCGCGCCTCGGTCTCGTCGGCATCGCGGCGCGTCTCCGCCAACTGCGCGCGGACGTCCTCAAGATATTCGGCCCAGATACCGTCGCGGTCCGCTTCCGCTTCCTTAGCTGCCGAGCGTGCCCGGGGCAGCGCCGCGCGATCGTCCTTGATTCTCGCTGCGAGCGCCGCCTCTTCCTTCAGCAGCTCCAGATGAGTCATACGATTCGAAAGCTGGTCCACCATCAGACCTTCAGAGATTTCGATCTGCTCTCGCACCAGCTTGAGACGGCCGCGGTTGCTGGCGATGCGACCCTCGATCGCACCGATCTCACCGCGGCGCTGCGAAATGCGTTCGTTCTGCGACGCGATCCGGTTCTCGATACGCGCCCGTCGGCTGGCGAAAAGTTCGCGGGCGCGGCCTGTCTGATCTGGGTAAGCCTCGGCGATGCCGTGCGGGAAAGACACCCGCTCGGTGCCGGACGATTCCGCTTCCAGCCGCGCAAGCTCGATCTTCAGATTGGTCAACTGGACTGTCAGCTGCGCGACATCAGCGTCGGAGCGCACCGGATCCAGCTCGATCAGTGGCTCGCCCTCGCCGACCCGTTGACCCTCGCGGATAAGGATGGCGCGGACGATCCCGCCCTCCAGGTGCTGCACGCTCTTTACCTGCGTCGACGGCACGACTTCGCCCTCGGCCGTGGCGACGACGTCGAGCCGCCCAACAACGGCCCAGGCGATACATGCGGACACAAGCCCGACCATCAGCCAAAGCACCATGTGCGGCGCGGCGGTTCTTTTTGCATTGCCGCTCATTCGCCGGCCTCCGCGAGACCCCGGCGTGGACGGCCCGCCGCACGTGGCAGCCGGCTTACGCGCGGTTCGGGTTTGTTTGAAAGATCAACGACCCAGTCCGCGCCCTTGATGATATTCGGATCGAACGAGCAAGCGATGATCGTGCCGCCGCCATTGGCATGCGCGTTCATCGCGGCGTAGACGAGCGCCCGCCCCTCTTCGTCCAGCCCCTCAGTCGGCTCGTCGACTATCAGGACCCGGCCGCCGACGGCAAGCGCGCGGGCAAGCGCGAGGCGCCGGCGAATTCCAAGCGCCAGGTCGTCGCCGCCGTTCCTGATTTGCGTATCGAGCCCATCCGTGCTGGTGTTGATGAAAGGCCTTAGCCCGGCAGCAGTGATGAGACCGTCGAGCTGTGCTTCGTCCAGGCCCTGATTGGCCGCCAGAAGATTTTCTCTTACGGTACCCGGCAGGAATCTCGGCTCCTGCGGCAGATACGATATCTGCCGCCGCCACCAGGCCGGTGATATCTGCTCTAGGTCCGTGCCGCCAACAAGAATTTTACCACGCGTCGGTGTCAATAGTCCGGCGAGCAGTTGCGCGACCGTAGATTTGCCGCTGCCGTTCGGGCCGCTGACCGCGAGCGTCTGTCCCGGTGCAACGTCGACGCTCAGACGTTCAAACACGGGCGCACGCTGCCCCTGATAGATGAATGCCACGTCTTCGAGCGACACCGCGCCGGTGAAGTCACCGAGTTCGGCACCACTGCGGCGTTCCGGCTGCACGGTCCGCAGTTCGTCGAGGATGGTGCGGCTTTGCGCCGCCACCGCGAACGCACGCTGGATGCCGGCAAGACGGCCAAGCGGCATAATCGCGCGCGCCGCCAGGATGTTGGCGCCGATCAGCGCGCCTACGTCAAGCTGCCCCTGAACCACCAGGAATCCGCCGACAGCGATGGTCGTGACCGTCAACAAGGCCTGCAACGACTGCGTCGCGGAGGCGACGAGATCCTGGTTGGTGGCAAATGACGCCTGCGCCGTATCACTCTCAGCACGGACGTCGCGCCACAGGCGCTCTATATATCCGGTGCTGTCGAACAGACGTGACGTGTCGGCGGCGCGGGTCGCCGCCTGCGACAGTTTCTGGCGCACGGCCCCTGTACGTTCCAGCGTGCGGGCTGGTGCCTTCAGCATTTTCTGACCGAGAAAACCGAGCGCCAGGATCGCCAGTGCGAAGCCGCCCGCGATCGCAGCCAGAACCGGGCTTAGCAACGCCAGCACGCCGATGAAAAGTAGCGCAAACGGCACGTCGAGGATGATCAGCATGTTGGCCGGGCCGTACGTGGACCGTATCGTGTCAGGGCCGGTGACGGCCTGGAACCGTGCGCGGTCGGTGAACATCGAAAACACGGCGAACGGGGTGCGCAACAGGGCATTGCGCGCCGTGTCGGAAACCTCTGTGTCGAACGGCGCTGCCGCGCGTTGCGCCAGGTTGAGCCGCACGCGGCGAAACCCGAACTCGAATGCGACGGCGACCACTGCGCCCACCGTCAGAGTCGCCAGCGTGGTGTCGACGCCGAAAGCGATATAGCGGTTCAGAACCTGAATGACGAAGATTGGGGTCGCCAGCGCCAGCGTGTTGGCGAACAGCGTCGCGACCATAAGTTCGAAGCCGAGGCCGGGACGGGAAAACAGACGGGCAAGGATCGTGCGCATGGGCCGACTATACTAAAAAAGAGCCCGCCTCGCGAGTTGGCGATCCGGACGGGTTAATTCGTGCGCGGGCGATCAGGTGAAACCGTCGAAGTTGTCGGCGGTCAGGCTATCGGCACCAACCGCTTCGGCAAATGCAATCAGCGATACTTCGCCGCTGTCTACGTCACCGCCGCCGTCGGCATCGTTGAACTGGAGGATCGCTGCGTTGGCCGTGGTCGCATTGTCGTAGAGAATGATAATATTGGTCGCGTTGGCCGCCGTCGTGTAACTGGCCCCCTGCAACGTTCCGAGGGCGGTCGCCTGAGCAGTTGCGGCGGTGACTGTACCGGCCATCGAGACGGTCGCCTGCTGGAACTCAAAAATCGCGGCATTTAAGATAGAGACATTCACTAAAGTAGCCCCGTTCAAGAAACTCGTGCTGCCGGATGCATTACCGCCGGTGACAGCTGTGTTGATATCGAATACATCGCCACTTGCCCCCGCCGTGAACGACGACACGGTATCGCCAAATTCGGACGTCGCATCGTAGTTGAGGTGATCGCTGCCGGCGCCGAGCGTGATGTTATCCGAACCGCCCCCGGCAGTGATGGTGTCCCCGCCGCCGCTGGTCGTGATCGTGTCCGCGCCGTTCCCGGTAACGATCGTGTCGGCACCGGAACCGCCGGTGACGTTATCGGTACCGCCGTTGGCGCTGCCAGCGTAGCTGAGCGGCGAGGTTAGTGACGATCCGTTGAAGACCACCGTCGCACCGGTCGTCCCGCTGGCGAAAGTGACGTCGATGTCACCGCCGGCGAGGAATGCCGTCTGGAAGTTGCTGCCCGCAGTAATATTGTAAGAGCTGTCGGCGCCGAACTCGAACCCTTCGAAATTGCTGAAATTGGCAAAATTGGCATCGGCCAGACTGGCGCCCGACGTCAGCCGAAACGTATCCGTATCCGCGCCGCCGTTGAACGTAGCGGCACCGGACAGACCGTTGACACCAAGCGTGTCGTTGCCGCCGCCGAGATTTGCCGTCGTCGTGCCGTCGGCGCTGTTGATAAAGACGCTGTCGGCGCCGCTGTCACCGGTGATGGTCGACCCGCTCGACGACGAGTTCAGGTTCAGCGTGTTCGTGCCCGCCTGCAACACCCAGGATTCGACGTTGTCGTGGCTGGCGACCGTGTTGGTGCCGACTGCGAACGTTACGCTGTCCGTGCCGCCCGCAAGGTTGATACTGGAATTGGATGCGTTGGTATTATTCAAAAGGAAACTGAGCGTCAGGTTCTGGTTGTCAGCATTGCCCAGAAACGCGACCGGTGCTCGCGGCCCCGCCGTGGAGGCGTCCTGGTTTGCCATCGTCAAATTACCGCCGCTTTGCCATGTCAGTGATTGCTGGGCTGTGATATCCGACGACGCGTTGTATGCAAGCTGCAGTACCTCGACATTGGAAAACGCCAATGTGTTGATTGTCGAATTCAGGATTAACGTATCCGTTCCGCCCGCGAGATCGACGATGTCACCGCCGCCACCCTGGCTGGCACCGCCGCCCATCAGTGTGATCGTGTCCGTGCTGGCGCTGCCGGTGATCACGTCGTTGACGCCGTTTGTGAGAGTGACCGTCTGTGTGCCGCTCACGGCATGGGCAATCGTGGTTTCGGATATGTTGACCAGCGGCACATCAGGATCGTCATCCGGGGTTGCAGCCAGAATCTGCTGATTGATGTTCTGGCCAATGGTCTGTGCAACCTGCTGAACAACCTGTTGAACGGCCTGATCGATCACTTCGTTGCCCGTGGTTGCGTTAATAAGCCCGCTGTATGCCGCCAGACCGCCACCGGAAATGAGTGCCGTCGGATCACCGACGATGGTGTTGGTGATGCCGCCGATGACATCGTCGATGGCGTTTTGTACCGTAAAGGTGTCCAGTTGGGTCGGATCAATACCGAAACGCGAAATCGTCAACTCTGCGGTTTGCGCAGCGATGGCGAGAGCCGCTACCGGGTCGACGCCTTCGGCCAGGGCCCGAGCGAAAGCATCGGCGGCGGCGGTTTCAGCCTCGGCCCGCGCATCGCCCTCCTCAGGCGCGTCCCCTTGGGTCAGACTCTCGCCGACATCCTGCCCGTCTTCGCCCTCGCCAGCGTCCTGCTGTGACGGCGGCGTCGGCAGCGCGGCGATGGAACTGCCGAAAACCGCCTGAAGAGCGCTGCCGGGCAACACCACCGGCGTGCTCGGCGGCACGAAAGGATTCGGGACGGTGGTGGTGGCGTTGATCCCGTTCAATGTCTGCGTGCCCGTCGGCGTCGAAATGTTCATTTCACCGGCCTGTCCTGTAACCGGATCACGGAAGTTGGAGAACGTACCGCTCGGCGACAATGGGGAGTTCGGATCGTCGGCCTGGGGATTGATGACACGCCCGCCGCCCGCCGTACCTCGGATACCGATGGTAGCTACAGATGTTTCTATCTGCATGGCATCGACACTCGTTTTGGCGATCTCGCCGGAAACAAAGGTAAAAACGCCCTTGGCGACATTGAAGACGGAAGAGCCCTCGTTGTTCACTGGATCGTAGATCATCTCGTCGATGGTCATGCGGCCGTCCTCAGCGAGCGAGAAAGCCGTGTCGTCGACGAAGACGAGACCGATTGCCCCGTCGCCGCTAGTCTCAACCACATCGCCCAGAAAAATCGCCGTGCCGGCCTCGGCAACGACAGTCTCGCCGTCAGCCCGGATGATTACGGCATCGCCCTTGGCCGTATCGACCTGACCGATAGGTTCACCCGTATCGGCTTGCGCGATCTCCATCAGATCGATTTCAGGGGCCTCGGGGCCAAATCGGGGACTGCCATCCATTAAAGTGGGCTCCCTCGTCAAGAATTATCCGTCGATTGCACCCGGCGTCAGCCGGCCCATCTGAGTCAGCAGACGGTATGCTGCCTGCAGGACGTCAACTTCTGCCGAGGCGGCATCACTGGTCGCGTTGATCAGCGCCGTTTCCCCAGCCAACACATCGATCAGCGAGCGATTCCCGAGTTGCCGTTCGCGGCGCGCCAGTTCCAGAAATTCGCTGGCGATGTCGGTCTGGTTGTTGAGCTGCTGAAAGCGCCGCCGTGCCGTCTCGAGATCATTCCATGCATTGCGGACCCGCTCTTCGATCAGGTCGCGCTCTTCCTTGTATCGGCTGATGCCGGCATCATGCGTTAACTCGGCCGCGCGCAGGGTGTTGGTACCCGTCATACCGAGGTTCAGCGAATACGACATCTCGACCTTAAACAGGGTTTCCTGTTTGCCGCCTACTGTGCCCCCCTCGTCGCGCTTGAAATTCTTTTCCGCCTTTGCACTGATGGTCGGATAAAACGCGTCGGCTTCTGTTTCGATCACGTTCTGCTTGGTAACGAGCGTCCCCAGATAGGTTGCCGTAAGCTGCGGATTTTCCTCCAGCGCTGTTGAGATCGCGCTGTCCAGATCCTGCGGTAACAAGTCTTCCGGCACACGCGGCAAGGCAACGCGGGCGTTGCTCTCGGGTGTTGGCGGCTCGGCACCGAAGACCGCCCGGTAACGGTTGATGGCGTTCCTGAGTGCGCCTTGGATTCGGGTTTGTGTGGCCTCGAGCCCAGCGAGCTGACTTTTCGCCTGCAGGACGTCGGTCGCCAGACCGGAGCCGCGCTGCACGCGTGCGTCCTCCAACTGCATCTGGCGTTTGACGTTAGCGATGGAGCCCTGATTAAAACGCAGCAACTTGCGCTGACGCAGAACGTTCAGATGCGCGTTCAAGGCTTCGAGCGAGAGGCTCTGCCTTGTTGATTCCAGAGTGTGCGTTGCCTGCGTCACCTCGACACGGCTGCGGTCGATGGCGGCTTCCGTTGCGCCGAAATCGTATAGTAGTTGCGACAGCGAAACTTCGAGAACGCGCGGCGGCATCGACGTGTCTTCGGAGCCCTGGCCCTTGTTCTGTTCCTCGTAACCGTAGGACGTCGTGGCATCAAGCGTCGGGTACCAGTTGCCAGCGGCAGCGTCCGAGCGCTGCCGGGTAGCATCCAAGTCAGCCTGTGCGGCAGCGACGCGTTTGTGGTCGTCCAGAAGCTGTTCGACCATGGCTCTGAGTTCGGCAGCACGCGTGGCTTCGGGTGCGAGAACCAAGGCGCCGATCAGACCGGCACCGACCATTAACTTGAACATTCTGCAAGGCCCCCTCGTCTCAGCCTCGTCGAATGCTGCAAAAGCGAGAGGACTCGCAATTTTACAACACTTTACTGGTACTAAATCTAGCTGTTTCAGTCAATATATGAAAGGTTGAAAGCGGCCCGGGCTTTATTCAACCAACAACCTCGGTAGTATTGAATAGAATGCCTTTTTACGGGCAAAAGGCATTGTCATGTACGCCAGCAGATATTTTCTTTGGCACCACATCTAGCGCATACGACGAGTAGAAATATTCGCTTTGTCCTGGCGGCAATCTAAAAAAGTGACAATCCCGTCTGAAGGTTTTGCAAAACTAAGAAATGGGGCCACGGCTTGATGCTATCGCCTCGCGTCGTCCGCTTTAGTAAGTGAAAAAGGGTGGTGGCCGGCTTCTTCGCACAAAGAGAATCAACCAACCACCACCTAGGGGGAAGCACCGATATCGCATGAACCGAGGGTGGGTAAAACGGCCCTACGCACGGTGCTTAGTCACCATTTCGCCAGAGAGCCAGTGTCAGCGCTCACGCGGCTTTATCCAATGCCCTCCCAGAATGATGACGCCGTAACGAATACAAAACAGAAGAAAACCACCGCACCATTGTACACCTGACAAGAACAGCATCTCGGTTTGGTGCTCGATCGGAAAAGCTGCCGCCACACGCGCGACAGCAGCAAACACCAGCAATATATAAATACAGAATGTCGCACCATCAGCTTGCAAGACCTGACCACTGTGCCCGAGTGTTGCACGGGTCATCACCGCGACCGTCATTGTTCCGATGGCACCGGCCGTCAACGCGTGAATGCCCGCACTTACCGGAATCGAAGAATTCAACTGGGAGACACCAAGAAAAAGCAGTCCCAGCGGCACCCACGCATACCCGACATGCAATATCCAAACGAGCGGCTCGGCACCGGCATTGTATCCGTTCCAGCGAATGAACCTGAGCGCGTTTCCGATGGCCGCGTTTGCCAGCAAAAGTCCCGTTGTTCGACTCTCCGGGGAGACAATCCAGCACCCAAGAGCTGCAACAGTCAGCAAAATAATCGCCAGGTCGAACAACGAGGACGGTCTGGCACGATACGGCGCTGACA
Organism: Rhodospirillales bacterium; assembly: GCA_965227245.1. GTDB lineage: Bacteria > Pseudomonadota > Alphaproteobacteria > Rhodospirillales > Casp-alpha2 > UBA4479. The sequence goes on from OZ245728.1 coordinate 3,186,392, forward strand.
TTGTCCGGAACCAATTATTGGTGAAATTCGGAACGATTCGCCCACCGATGAGAACGATCAGGCAAACATATACTGACAAACCCAGCCTGATGCCTATGCCTTGCGGGATGTCGTCCAGGAACAGTTCCAGGTGGGACGCAAAGTTTGCGGCGGCAAGGAGAGCAACTGCAGCGCACACAGGCAGGTTACGCCAGCACTTGCCGAAGATGATTTCCTTCGAAACGACGACCAGGAGCACGGGCAGGAACACGCCGTCGATTAGTGCAGATGTGACGGGCGCCACCCCGCTCCCAAATGTCATCATCACGCGCCCGACGATCCAAAGCGTGAACAGATTCAGGAGCAACGTACCGGAAACGGGAGGTCTGCTCGTCCACGACGCGACCGCCGTCAATAGGAAGCCGGCGAGCGCCGCGCTTGCATAACCGAACAACATCTCGTGCGCATGCCAGTTCGTCAAAGGTTGAGATACCGGAAGCGATATCAGCCCGGTCTGTATGAGTATCCACAAGATCATCGAGAAAACGGCAAAGACACCTGCACCAAGGAAAAACGGCCGAAATCCCGCATCCAGGAACACGGAATTCTCCCGGGTTGGGTAACGTGGGACGACGCGCGTTCTAGACTGCATTTCGCACCTGCATCCGCCTGTCAGTTGTCGACTGCCGGACTTCTTCTATCCGCGTCAGTGCGCGCTCCTGAAGACGCAGAACCTTGGTCAGGTCTTTATACAGCCGTGGATCGGAAATCTTCGGCAAAGCGGATCGGATCGTCTGCGCGACTTCTTGATGTATTCTATACAGGTCCGCATCGGTCGAAACATGATCATCGAGGGTTTCCATCCCATCCGGAGCGAAGGCCGCATCAACCCCCAGCCTGTTTGTCGTTTCCTTCAGCAACGAGCCGGCGTAGATATCTCCGTAAACCAACTCAAGATACGTCGCCGCCCCGAGCGGTTTTTTACCGAACAGGGCGATTTCCATCGCCAGGCCTGCAGCGACACGCACCAACCTCGAAAGCACAATCAGCAAATTCCCGCTTTCCTCGGCGCTCATGTAGCCGAAGTAAGAAGGATCAAGTTCAGCCATGGAGCACGCTGAGGATGCGAACTTTCCCGCCGCTTCGCTGTTCTGCTGGATTGAATAGGCTGTCAACTCCCGGCCAACAACTTCCTCTTCCGTAACGATGACATCCATCGGCACATCATGCGGCTGGGGCTGGATCGACGACACATGTGCAAATGCATATCCGACACCGATGCAGAGCGGTTTCACGTCACATGCAGCCAACGTCCGGTCATAGTAACCACCGCCATTGCCGAGTCGAAAACATTGATCGTCATACCCAACAAGCGGCACCACCAGGACCTCCGGCTGGACCGGGTTGCGCGTTGCCGGAATCGGAATATCCCAGATGCCCCTGTTCATCGGCATCCCAGGTATCCAACGCCAGAACTCCACTGGCTGGTTCTTTTCTACGACGACCGGAAGTGCCACTCGATATCCTTTCCCGCATAGCTCACGAAAAAGAGGGGCAAGATTGATCTCGCCCCTGATCGGCCAGTATCCACCGATAACCGCACCTGACGGCGTGGCTTCGATTATCATTTCGCGAACACGATCACCGATATCGGCGCTGGCCAGTCGTTTTCGCGCCCGGCTCACGGCGCGACGGCAGGCCACCAGTTCCAAGCGTTTTTCAACGCGCCAATGGCGAACCTCATCCCATTTCATGGCAGCGGGCCGATACATTCAGATTATGCGGGAGCCGAGCCAAGACGGCGTTCGCATCCGTAATGATTTCGGAGATCAGTTCTCGAGCCGCAGGCACATTGTCGATCAACCCGGCCACCTGCCCGGCAAACAAGGCCATCCGTTCCAGATCGCCACGCGTGTTTCTGAGCGGGGAGTCCGTACTGAAACGGCGAATGGGCCGACCATCTTCGTCTCCGACAATCTCACTACCGCCAGATCTCGGCACATGGCCGAACCGGTTCAGCCCCAATTCTTGAGTTTCACTGTTCTGGAGAACGCGGACGGGCGCCCCCACTGGCCAGTTCACGGAGTAAAGATCGGTATGGATCGTATCGTCGTACGCGGCCCTAATGATCCGGTCCTTGTGATATGCGTTGGCAAACGATTCCCGCGTCGCTAGAAACGCCGTGCCGCAATGAATACCCGCTGCCCCTAACGCTAGAGCGGCGACAAGCGAACCGCCTGTAGAGAACCCGCCGGACGCGACCACCGGACATCGCACCGATTTCACCATTTCCTGCACGAGCACCAGCGACGAGGTTTGACCATGCACGTGGCCACCTGCTTCGGCGCCTTGTGCAATGATGATATCTGCGCCCGCTTTCACGGCTGTAATGGCGTCTTTGACGTTACCGACCTGGTAAAGCACGATCGCACCGGCTGCTTTGGCCTTCTCTATCGCATCCTGCGATACGTCCCAAAAGAAGCACACCGCATCAACCTGATTGTCGAGACAAACCGCGAGTTCCTCGTCAAACAACTTCGGTGCAGTCGCTGCCGGGATCAGATTGACACCGAACGGGTCGTCGGTCTTCGTGCGAACTGCATGAATTTGCTGTTCGATGAATTGTGGCGCTTCACGCACCATCCCCAGAAACCCGAACCCGCCCGCATCGGAAACAGCCGCGACCAGGTCAGCCCGCGCGACCCCACCCATCCCCGCCTGCAGGATCGGATAACGACAGCCAAGCACCCGGCACAGTTCGTTAAAAAATCCCGGTTCGTCATCGATGACAGAATTCTGTCCCTCCACCGTTCTTCTCCACTTATCAGAACAACGCTGCGAGCACGAACGCGATAATGACAATCATCACGCGGTGGCACTGGTACTGAATGCCATGACTTTGATGCCCTTGCGTACCGAGAAACTCATCAGCCACTCCTGCAGTTCCGCGAGACATTGGCGGCGCCACTGAATGCTTTCCGAAAGATGTAGTGCTGGACATTTCTACACTCCTTCTCCCACTGGATGAGCGAGATAACGAATTATTCACCACTCATTTATATTGAGCAAACGAGAATTATTGCTATTTTATATCGGTAATATCGAATTAATATTGGTTGGCATATATGGACACTGAACTCGCTCGAACATTCTTGGCCGTTGTCGCTGCCGGCAACTTCGTATCTGCGGCCGAACGTTTGCACGTTACGCAGTCGACCGTCAGCGCCCGGATTCACTCACTTGAGGATATGCTTGGCGCGAGATTGTTTGTCCGCAACAAGGCCGGCACATTCCTGACACCTTCGGGTAGGCGTTTCGAGGCCCATGCACTGGTACTGGTCAGAACGGTGGAGCGATTGCGCCAGGACGTTGGTGTCGCCGAGGGATTTGAATACACTTTGACCATCGGTGCCCGATTTGGGCTATGGGACCGTTTCCTGATCCATTTGCTGCCAAAATTGCGAGATCTGTTGCCGAATATCGCAATCCACGCCGAGATGGGGTTCGAACCAGACCTGATGCAGAGCCTAATTGACGGCCGCATGGATATCGGTTTGATGTTCACGCCGCAGAATCGCCCAGGATTGAGGGTCGAACGCCTGTTTGACGAGTTACTTGTACTGGTGGCTTCTGATCCCGACGACCGACTTTTCCCCGATAACGGATATATCTATGTCGACTGGGGGCCGGAGTTTTACGCCAAGCACCGTGCATCCTTCCCTGAGTTTTCAGGCCCCGCGATGACAGTTGGGATCGGGTGGCTCGGCATTGCTCAGATTCTGAACGCCGGCGGATCCGGGTATTTCCCGTTGCGGTTAGTCCAACCGTACCTGGACGCAAAACAGTTGTTCATCGTCGAGGGTTCTGAGGAATTCAGCCTCCCCGCATATATGGTTTATAACAACGCCATGGAAGAGCACGCGATAACTGTCGCGACGCAAATCATCCGAGACGCTGCGTTGAACCCACAAAGTGAACCCGAGTACGGGTCTGGAAACAACTGATAGCGTTTGCGATTCATCATAATGATGAGAACCGGAATTTCATCTCCAGGCTCTCATAGCTCACCAGCCAAAGCTAAACGAAAAATTCTCACGCAGAATGACCCGGTTTCTGGAAATCTGATCGCGATCATTCACGTTACATACGTATTAAACTCCTGAAGCCTTGTTGTCCTTATTTCCTGTCACCCAAGCCGTCAGATACAGTCCGACCGAGACCGCCGGACCAATACCCAACGCAAAAACCACGGTTCCAAAACCAACCACGCCACCAAGCATCCAGCCGATCGCCACAACAGTGATCTCGATGCCGACCCGGACCCAGGCGATGGGGAACCCGGTGACACGTTGCAAGCCCGTCATCAGACCATCGCGCGGTCCAGCGCCCAGGTTCGCGACCAGATAAATTCCGCTACCAAGGCCGACCAGCATGACGCCGGTTATCACATGAACAATCTGAAGGTTAAAATCGGGAGCGACAGGCAAATAAGGCAGAACAAGCTCAATCGTAGCCGCAATAATAACCGTATTCAGTATCGTGCCAATTCCAGGACGCTGACGAAGTGGTATCCAGGTCAAGAGCACCAGTATACTAACGGCAAACGTTGCGGTGCCGATGCTCGTACCCAAGTGTCGCGCAACACCCTGTGCCAGCACGGTCCACGGGCTCACCCCAGCCCCACTGGCAATCAATAGTGCCTCGCCTAGCCCGAAAAGGAACAATCCGAAGCATAAATACGCCAGCGTCAAAACCCGTGGACGTAGATTCAATGGGGTCGGTGAACTCCACCCTACCGCCGGCACTTTCCTGACCAGAAATATCCGCATACACGCTTATACTTCCTGAGGCGACGGCGGACCATTGGTTCTGCGTAGCTAAATTGTAGCGGGAACAATCAGCATCGTTACGCGCGCGCTCTGGACAGACATGGCGTTTGAATGAAGATAAACCGTAGAAACCTCACTGCAGGTGAACATAGACCGGCCACTCAAGATACCAATTGACTTGATCTTATGAATTGCCGATCTTCATTGTTATGAGAACGGGCCGAGATAAGTTTCAAGCAATGCTCTTTGCTGGGTATTTGCAAATAGGATCCTACCCCCGAGTGGGGTAGCCGGACTCGTTCACGCTCACACTCGGGGTCAACCTTAAATCAAATCTCCAACCACCCCTTAAAGGTTCGGGTGACGCTTACGTGCGCCCGATGTGTGATTCTATGCGCAATTCAACTATGTCAACAATTCAAGCGTCGAAAACGCCTAACGACAGCCAGGTTCTGACATCAAACAACCCGAGACAAACCAGTACGTCCGACGCTGCGGTAAGATGGCCGACGATTGAGATATTCCGACCGCTGGAGAGTTGTCTCACAAGCAAGGATTATTTCGCGCTTGAGAACTTCCTGATTGTCTTAACAGAAAGGAGAAGTTGCGAAGCCGAATATCTTGCACGGCTCATCAGAACGAAGCTTGCAGATGCACGCATCGTGCTCAGCGAAGATGTCGACGCCGATGTTGCAACCAGTAGCAGTCGTGTAACTTATTCAATAAACGACCGCCCGGCTGAAACACGTTCGTTGATACTCGGCGAATGCTCCCCTGTGCCGAACTATAATCTTCCAATCTTCACACTGCTCGGCATCTGGCTGCTTGGCATGAAGGCTGGCCAAACCGGGCCGTGGACGGATTATTCCAAAAACGTCGGCAAACTTGCACTTCTGCGGGTCGATTACCAACCACAATATAATCGGCAAGCCGGCCACACCTCCTCACTTCCACACGAACTGAAGGAATAGACCTATGTCCACGAAACAGAAGCTCTCAGCCATACAGGCCGAGCCGCCTGTATGCCTCGACGCTGCGTATGTTGACCGGTTGTCGGGACTGGCTTTTTCGGCGGCAAAGAAGTCACCGGAAATCGGCAATCGTTTATTGAACGAGATCGATCGGGCAGAAATCATACCGACTGACCAGATGTCGGCAGACGTCGTCAACATCGGATCGACGGTGACATTTCGCGACGAGGTGACCGGGAGATCGCAAACCGTAACCCTTGTTCTTCCAAAAGATGCCGATATCGGGCGCGGGCTCGTGTCGGTCCTTACGCCTATCGGCGTCGCCTTGCTCGGTCTTTCTGAAGGAGCGACCATTTCCTGGCAAACACTGGACGGAGAAGACCGCCACTTGACGATCGTTCGTGTGAAGCCTCCAGCAACGTGCGAATAACCAGACGGTTCGGTCGACGTTCTCCAGGAACGCCGGCCGGATCACCAGCGTTCGCAAGCGATCTTATTCCGCGCCTTTTCAATCGCTGTCACTCCGGAAAGAGAATACTGCCGTGAACACTATACACCTGATTTGGGAAACAAGGTTTGTAACCTCTATTACGATGCCGGTGCTTGCTACGAGCCATCGCAGGGAATTGCCGCGTTACATACAGACTATCTGCGCCGTCAGAAAAGCGGATCGCGGAGATACTTTCAGCTACGTCAATGCAACGCATATGCCTCTACAGACATGACCGAACTAACGATCTCACTCATTGTCCTGATAATAACTCATTTGGTGCCTTCTGCGCCCGGCGTGCGCAGCGCATCCATACGTGTGTTGGGGTTATGTGGGTTTCGCATCATCCACAGTGTCATTTCGATTGTTGTCGTGGCATGGCTTATCAGGGCATATATCGGCGCCGCAGATAGCCCCTGGGTATGGACTCCTCCTGCCGGGGTACGCTGGATAACCGTCTTCGTCATGCCCGTCGCATTGTGGTTGATTGCGGTGCGTCTCATTCAGAAGCCTGATCATGCACGTAACAGAATCTATCGGCTGATACCTGCGCCCGGGAGCTGCGGACTGCTTTTATGGGCCTCATTACATCTTCTGAATGTTGGGCAAGCTCGGTCGATACTACTCTTCGGGGCCTTTGCAGTAATCGCGGGCATTGCCATGATAAAGAACACGATGACTGCACGGTCGCTTGCAGGGTGGCGTTCGAATGGCCCCGTCTGGGATTGGCGCCCCCCAGTTGCCGCTGTAATGATGTGGTTTTTGTTTCTTGCGCTCCACCCTTACTTGTTCGGTGTCGACCCGCTTACTGGCATTCTCGACTGACACGCCCCTCCCTTCGGCCCCCGTTTGAAACTGTGAGCTGACCCACGAGTAACCGGCGGTTCCCCGTGAAGGTTTTCACGCTCAGCCTTGGCTCAAAACACCGAGCCTCAATAAACATGTCGAGCTTCTCGATAATCAGCTCATCAGCGCCATATCTATCCGCACATTCGATATCAAGTATCGAAAACTTTCGTTAGGGAGTCAGACGCCTGGTTCATAACTATCCCGTTGGACCTGATATTTCTCCTGCGGAGAGAACTGTAATGGACGATTTTGCCTGGGATGCAGATCAACTGGCACTCCAGATTGCGCGCCACACGCCCCGGCGTCGGGCGGAACCCGACGATCCCGCACCACGTCGCCGGATTGCGGAGACTGCCGCCGGTATCGCTGCCGTGCGCCAAAGGCAACATGCCCGTGGCCAGCGCCGCCGCCGAGCCGCCGGACGAACCGCCCGGCGTCCGCTCGAGGTTATAGGGATGGCTCATTGGGTATTCGGGCCTTTTGATCAGAGATTTAACATTATTCAGAATAGCAGGAGAAGATAGTCATTAGGAACTTAGCGTCATTCCAGCCCAAAACTCAGATGAATATTGAGACCAAACATCGTGTAAGTCTTGAGGGTCAAAACCGGCCCGCTGAATTGTCATAGACAAACCAAGGATGACCTGGCCAGTAGCGCGTGCCACAACCGCTAGGTCCCCCCATTTTGGCGGCTCGATCTTCAAACCAGCCTTTTCCCTATCACGCCGTTCTTTAGACAACGGGCCGATATTATGCGCTAGCATTTCAGTACGGACGAGGCGCAACCGATGCAATTCGTCGTATGCCAAAATGGTATCAATTTCGCTATTCAGAGCGGCAACTTCTCCTCCAACAGATTCGGCCAATTTTTTGGCTCTTTCAACATCACTCTGTCTAAATGAGCGCATCACCTCTTCTGGAATAGGCTTTCCGTCGATTGTCGTCGCGGGAGCGTGACTGGCTTTAACATGGCGACGTCGCGCTTTGATCTGGCGCTGTAACCTGTCCCCATTTAATCGATTAAGCAACTTGGGGATCGATCTAACGCCACTGCCTGTATCCCATACCCGCACGATTGACGACACGCCGTCGAACATAACACTGGTTTGCAAAAAATTTATAACGTGCGCGGCCCGGGTATTGTCGAAGCGCGAGAGGTAGTCCTTATCAAAAACGATCGGGCGCATTACCTCAATAGCGATAACTGCACGTCGGTAGTCATTGTCGATCACCTCAAGCAACTCGATTGCGTTTTCTAAAGCTGATTTACCTATGATCTGTGCTCCGTTGTGTCTTTCCGATACGGCAATCGAATATCAACGGTATTCATTGTGGTAGGCCTCGGCAAGTTGGCCACTAGTCTTTTTTGTACAGGGTACTCATGGGTCTATGGAAAGGCCGGGGCAACCGGTCGATCATGTCATCCGTTTGATCGCTAACCTCAAGCTGTGCATCCAGCGCGGCGACGTAGTGGCGGACTTAACGCATCGACCACGCTCAGATCATAGGGATGGGTCATTGGAGTTTATGGTTCTTTTGTTCAAACAAGTTGCATCAGAAACGCTCTCTGTTCCGCGACAGAAGTGATCAAAGTGCGCCTTATTTTCCGTTTAATCACGATGAAGTAAATGTTGGGTCGATCCGCTCGGTGGTTTTTCTATCCATATAAATGTTCCGCTCATTTGCTTCCTCAATAGAGAGCCAGATTGCTCCCAGCAAAGCTATGATACTGCACAGTAGCGTAGCGGTTACGATTACAACAAGTGGGGCAAGAGTTGTCAGATACAACGACTCTAAATTCCTACCTGATTTATATGCATCGAATCCGAAAGTGCCTATAACAACGGCGACGATCACGGAAACGAAAAAAATCACGTTGTTGATCAACAAAGACATTCTCGCGATAAACTTTGTCATTTAGCCCCCCTATAAGAAAAAAACAGCGCTAAATGTTATCAACCTTACATTTTATTGAGTAGACAAATTCGTGATTAGTTAGAATGGTCGTGTGGGCATCAAAAACCCCGCGAACCGTTGCCGGCTGCGGGGTTTTAATTGGTACGCGCTACAGGGGTCGAACCTGTGACCTACTGATTAAAAGTCTCATTTTGCCGTTTAAACTGGATGAATCTTAATAGACAATAATTTTCTAACATATTGTTTTGACTCAATTTTTCTAGACTCTTCTAAAAAATAACTTATCATCGACTGACAGACATGGACGGACACGAACGTCTATGACGGACACCAGGCGGACACAGAATGACTAAAATTACGCAGCGTTTTGCAGACACAGTAAAAGCCCCTGAACACGGGAATCAGGTGTACTGGGACGACGATATCACGGGGTTTGGTTTTCGGATCACCGCTAAGGGGAGCCGCGCTTTTGTCCTTCGATATGTGATCAACCGCCGCGAGCGCAGGTACACGATTGGAAAGTACCCGTCTTGGAAAGTTTCCCGCGCTCGAGATCGGGCTAAAACACTGATCGGCTTGGTCGCCGAGGGAAAGGACATCCTTGGTTCCAAGATCGAGTTGCGCGATGCGCCAACTGTCAAAGATCTAGCCGATAATTATCTTAAGCGGCATGCGCGACCCCACAAACGCCCGAATAGCGTCGCGAACGACGAGTCGATGCTAAATACTTATGTACTACCTGCATGGAAGACGAAAAAGGTCTCCTCGATCACAAGGCGCGATATCGAAAACCTCCAGCGTAGATTGTCAAACCGTCCCTACAGGGCGAACCGTGTGCTTGCGCTTTGCAGCAAGATGTTCTCGCTGGCCGTCGATTGGGGATGGATCGAACGCAATCCGGTACGCGGGATCAAAAAATTTCCCGAAGAAAAACGGACACGATGGCTTAAGCCCGACGAGCTCAAGCGATTGATCGCTGCGTTGGACAAATGCCCACAGCAACGCGCAGCAAATGTGGTCAGGTTGTTGCTCTTGACCGGCGCACGGGTCGGCGAGGTGTTTCAAATGGAATGGCAGCACCTAGATCTCGAAACAGGCGTCTGGACGAAACCTAGCGCGCACACGAAGCAAAAGAAGACAGAGCACGTTCCTCTATCTGAACCAGCAGTCGACCTACTCAAGGGGCTCAAGAAGAAGGCACTCAAAAATGCGGTTTACGTGTTTCCGGGAGATAGAAAAGGAAAACCGCTGGACAACATCCGTCGGAGTTGGGAATGGGTCCGCAACGAGGCAAAACTTACCGGCGTCCGAATTCATGATCTCCGCCACACGTACGCGTCTTATTTGGTTTCTAGCGGCCTAAGCCTCGAAATCGTTGGCCGCCTGCTTGGGCATACACAAGCTGCTACCACGATGCGCTATGCGCATCTGGCAGATGATCCACTTAGAGAAGCAACCGAGCGTATGGGGTCGGTTATTAGTGGAATGGAGCCAAAAAATCTCTCATGGAAAAGGTCAAAAGGGTAAACAACACTGTCCTTTATTGATGTGTTAGGTTTACCTGATTTCAGCCAATTTTTACGAATTCCTCGACCCGGTTGACCGCTTACTAGGAGCGCCTGAATCGCCTATTAAAACAAACTTGGCTAACCGCCCCCCCAAGGCCGGGTGTGAGCCGGTCGGGGCCGGTTGTTCGTAGTTGCAGCAAAACAAGCCACTATCCCTTGGTGAGTAAGGGCTCCAAAAAACTGCTGAGCTTGCACAATCGGGCACGCCCGGCCCGGTTGGTTTGGGTTCGGGTGCGGTCGGGCGCTGAAAAACCTCAGAAATCCGACATTTTTCCCGACCGGAGCCCGCCCATTAGTATCAAAAACCACCACCCCCACCTTACTTCTTTCGGATCGACCTCGACGCCGACAACACAGCAAAACTTTTGAACCAATAGGTTAATCGATCAGGCCGACGCGAGTACCACCACGGAGCCCGCGTCGTCAGATGAGGGCTTCTTTTGTGGAAGGGATATGTCTTACGAAACGCGACAAACTGTCCCCGGAATGTCCAAGAAAACGCGACACCAACCCGTTCCCCACAGTAGGGAACGGCGGGGAATTGCCGGGAACAGCCACCAACAGGGAAGAGGTGGCGGGGAACGGCTTTTTTGGCTTCCATCATGGGTTACAGGCAGGTTTGGGGGAGCCGTTCCCTCCCGTTCCCTCCTAAATCGGTGGGAGGGAACGGCTCTTGTGAGACAGAAAATGGCGGATTTCTGCGGTTTTCTGTTCCCCGTTCATTCCCTGATGCCACCAAAACCACCAGTTCCCCCCTATATATATAGGGGGGAACGGGGGAACCGGGAACGCGGACACATGACCACCTACACCGTGAGGGTAAACGGTCGCCCACGTCCTCAACCACGCGCTCGGTTCGTGCCGGGTCGTCGTAGACCAGTGTCGGTCACTGATCCGAAAATCAAACTGTATCGGGATGAGGTCATTCGCCAGTGTCGGCAGGTGCCGGAACTCGTTGGGCCAGTCGATGGCAACTTGGTGGCCTAAACATCCCATTGGTCCATAGGCTTATTGCCGCGAGAGCTAGTCAGCCTTTTTTTTAGGGCTAAGGACCCCCGCAGTCGCCAACTTTGTACTCTCCCGCCCCGCCCCACCCAATTGCCCGAGTCGTCTATGTAATAGCGATTATGACGGTTCGATTAACAGAACCAAATATTGATTACCCAAAATTACTTACTAGGTCTGGCATCATTCTCGTGAGTATCTCCACCGCCAGAGGCACTCATCCCGAAATTAGTGTATTCCAAAGCCGCCGCAGTGTCCGAAACAGGATCCGCTTTTAGCCAAAAGCTAACGGTACTCAATCGCGAGATATGGGCGAGGGTGAATTCACTGCGATATAGCCATCCAGGGCAGGCGACCGATCTCAAATTCAGCAGCGCCGATCCCCAACCTCTCCATTGAACGGACCGATCCGGCCACGACGGCCAGCGCGTTACGGTAGCACGATACGCATTCGGCACGGCTTTGTCGCGTTCCTTGGCCGTAGCGAAGCTGGCTCATTTCTCCGCTTCTTGGCAATCGCTTCAGCAGGTCACGACTGAAATCAGGAGGTTGAGAACCCAAATCGTCGTATAACAAAAAAAGGTCGTGGGTTTCCCGAAAGGTACCGGTGCGCTGTTGGGAAAGACTTTTAAGCGCCATCTCGCAGGCAAGCTGTAGCTCCCAATACGCATACTGGACAGCCCGGCTGTCACGGTCGAGCAACAGCTCCGCAGCACGCTTCAGCCGTGGCATTATGCCGCCTTTCATGCCGTCCAGCTTCGCATCGCCGTCTCGAACAGCCAAAAGTCCCGTTCGTATGAACCGAAGCGTACCTGCCACGGCCGTCGTGGCATCCTCCGCCTCACTACGTTCCCGAGGCGGCAGCGTGGTAAAGTCCGGTGGTGTCTCGATCCAGTCGAGTGCATGTTCCCCATCACGTAAGCCGTCCGGAAAGCTGATCCAAATCGTATCCTCCGAGTTTCCGGGCCTCATTCGCACGGCAGGCACGCGGATCGAAAATGCGGTTCCTGCGATCATCACGACACCGGATATCCGGTCGTCGTGCTGTTGTCCCATGACACCCGGGAAGCGCTTCTCGTACCAGGCGGCGACATCGGCATAAAGCATTGCAAACCAACGGCTGACAACGAAGTCCCCAGGCGCGCCTGGTGGGGTTGACGGGTCGCCTTGATCCTGGACGGCCAGTACGAAGTTTGTGGTGAAAACGATTGCCGCCTGAAGCGGCCTCTCAGTGACGGGAACATCCTGATCTGCGAAATAGCGGTCAATATCGGGCAGGACCTGTTCGATGGCCTCGGACAAAATGCCTGTTTCCGTCATCGGTCCGACCCCGGAGCTTCATCCAGCCATTCTGGCCCGGCTGCTCCGACGCGTGCAATGCGCCATCCGTGCTCCTGCAATTTTGTAATTTCGCCGGCCTCGAGAGAATCGTCCCGCAACGCGAGGCAAAGCAGATGCGCAGGCCGGGTCATGGCAACGTAGTGCAATTTAAGCCGCGATTTGACCGCTGCCGTTGCACCATCGCCGCCGCTTCGATCACCCATAAGCCAGGACTTCAGCGTTTTCAGGTGATGGGCGCGGTAAAAGGTTTCGAGGACCAGCGTTGCCGTGTGGGTTTCGCCCTTGACCGAGTGGATCGATCCCACCCGGACGGCGACCGCGGGATTATCGGCGGGATAGCGGAAAAGATTGTCGCTCTGCGGGTGTAAACCCTGGTCCGGAGCATTGTCCACCGCCGCACCCCATTCCAGGAATGCTGCGATATCACCCTCATCTTCGACCTGTGCACCGGTAATTGCCTGTGCGATTTCGATAAGCCTGCCGCGCCGACCGTTATTCCAGTCCACTTCCGAGATCGGGGTCCGCTCAACCGCTAGCTCGCCCACTAAATCCAGATACACTTTTTTGGCATCAGCCGCATTCTCGAGAAGTTGCAGAACATAGCGATGCTTCCGTTTACGCGCTTCCGTCCTAAATTCCGAATCAGCGATCCGCACAAGGCCGATTACGGCCTCTGCAATCTTTTCCACGAATGCGTGCGTTTCGCCCGATTGCTCCGACAACCGGCGCCCGGCTGTCACATACTGTACAAAAGTTTGCGGCTGAGGATCGGCTCGATTGATTTCGTGATCATAGGTGGGCCAGTAATGGCCGACATGGCGCGGCACTTTGTCATTCCCCGTTGGGCTATGCACGGCGCCGACCGCGGTAAATACACCGTCTCCCAATTCCTGTTCGGAAAACAGTTCGATCAGATACGCGCAATAGGCTTCGAGGACCCGCGTGATGCTGTCATCATCAAAAAGGAAAATCGCGTGTTTCCCTGTCGTATCGGCTTCACCGTCTTTCCGTTGCCGATTTCCTTGAAGCCCCTGAGGCGTGAGCGCCAACGGATCGGCGAGATCGGCAATTCCCTGGCCAAAGCGAAAGCTGTTCGGGATATCGGCAAGACCATCGGCAATCGGAAAGCGATCGGTTTCCGCGCCATCCGTTTGCCCGGCATATTGATAGATCGCCTGGTTGGCGTCCCCGTAGCGTTGCCGCCTGACAGCGCCATCGCCCTCGACGAATATACGGTGTAACAGTTTCGACTGCGCTTCGCTGTTGTCCTGCACTTCATCGATAAACAGCACCGGAAAGCGCGTCCGCAAGAGCGTCGTCACCTCCGGTACCTTGTCGATAAGATCGTGGGCCCAAACGAACATTTCATCATGGCAGAAGAAACCTTCCTGCGCTGACTCCCGGCAGGCCGCGATTAGGGCCTGATAGGTTTTTGAATCTTCGCGCAGCGTCCCCCCTTTCCCCCATCGGAGTTCGCCCACACGGAAATCCGTATCCCGTATTCTCAGGACGCCGCTGTCATGCCCTGTGTTTTCCAGTCCGCTCCGAACATTGGGTCGCAGTTTCCACCAGCGCCGGGACAGCGTGACTTCATCGTCAATCATCTCGACGGGATAGCCCTGTGAGCGCAGCCACGGCATGGCGAGGAATTCATTGACGAAGCCGTGGATGGTGCCGATGAAGTGCGGATAGGAAAGCAGGCGCTGTCCTTCGGCAGTATTGCCCAGGCGTTCTTCAATTTCCCGGCGCGCGACATTGGTATGGGACAGGACGCACAGGCCGCAACGGGACGCGGACCACAATGCGCCGAGACCGGCCAGCTTCGCCACAAGCAACGTTGTTTTACCGCTGCCCGGACAGGCTTCGATATCCCGCGTTTCGAGCGATTTCAGAACCTGCAGGCGGGGATCCCGGCCGTCAGCGCCGCTGAAAGCTGTTTCGGGCAAGCCGAGGACGCGGCAGATTTGCTGGATTGATTCATCCGGAATGTCGGGCGGAACGAATACCATCGCGTCATGTTTCCGTTGCCGCCTCTGCAGCGGCTTCGGCAGCGGGCGGCGGCGCAGCGCTTACATACACGATCGCCAATTTCAGATACTCTGGCAGGCTTTCCCGCAGAGCTTCCGCCGTCAGGTTCCCTTGTTCGATCCGGGTCTCCAGCCGTTCGGAAAGATACTGCGCCGTTATCGCCTTGGACGCTTTGGTTCCCGTCGTAAAGAGCGCGTAAACCCTTGATGCCAGCTCTTCATTTTCAAGATCGTCCGGATCCAGAGCGGCAAAGGCATCTGCCGCCGCCCTTTCGACATCGGCCTTGTCTTTTGTGCCAGCGTTGATATTGGCGTCTTCGCGAGCCAGCGAAGCCGCTATCCATACGTCCTTGGCGAGGCCGGCATAAGCGAGATCGTATTCGAGCGTCCATTCGTCAGCGACGAACGTCTCGACTTTTTGCCCGCTCGCCCTGACCCGGATTTCTTCGCGGCGGGCGTTGAGTTGTTCCTGGCGGAAGTCTGATTTCACATGCCAACGGCGGCTTTCCGGCAAGGCTTCGCCTTCCTTGACCTTGCCCGTAATGACCGGCGCACAATCCGGCATCACATCCAGATCGGCGATGCAGGCGACCGGCACATCAAGAATGCCGTCACTGTCAGGGTCTTCCCGCTGGAATATCCGCGCGAAGCGCCGCAGACCGGTATGGCCGACATTGACGACTGAAACACCGTGTTCGGTGAAATCACGTCCTGTCAGCCGGGCCAGAGTCGGCAAAAGGATGTTTTCCCCGTCGCCTTCGACAATCACCACGCCGCGCGCGAAAAACAAATTGGCTTTCGTGACATCGAGAAAACGTTCTAGGAACCGGTAGTCCGTTTTTTCCAGACATGTTTTTCCGGCTTTGAGCGGGAAGGCTTTCGCGCCCTGGATCATCACCAGATTGTCCAGGCTGATCGCCGATGCCAGATTGGGGCTGTGCGTGGTGACGATGATCTGAATCTTCTGTCCGTCAGTACGTTCGACACCGACCTGTTTTTGCAGAAACTGCATAAGCCGCAACTGGCGCTGCGGGTGCAAATGCGCTTCGGGCTCTTCGATCAGGAGCAGAGGAAAGTCGCCGGTTTCTGAACCCAGCAGCAACAACTCGCAAGCCATAAAGAGCAGGTTGTTCGAGCCCAGACCCCGGTTTGACGGGCCGGCGGAAGCTTCATTCTTTAGTTCAAGCTCCAGCTTCTCGAGCAGTTGGCGCAACCGGGCATCCTTGTCGCCCGCAACGCTCACGCCGATATTGCCGATCAGATCATCGCCGCTGAATGACAGTGCCTTCAGATAGTCGTCATTCAGCCGCTTACGCGCTTTTCTGATGCCTTCACGGTCTCCAAGCAGGGCACTCGCGTAATCACCCACCCCCAACACGCTGAGCGTGTCAATATCTGGATTCGGCTCTGCCGCTCCATCATAATCGGCGCCACTTTCTCTGACTTCTTTCGTGTGTTGCAGAATTTGCGAAAGCCGCGATCCGCGTCCGGCAGACATCGCCCGTTCGGCATCGCGGAGCGGTCGTAAGTATGTTGCGCGCAGCAGTTGGCGGGCTTCCGTATCCAGCACCGGCCCGTCGCCGGCTTCGCCCGATTTTACTTCCACCGTTATGAAGCGGCGTGTTCCATGCGTACCAGCCGCATCCTTCGCGGACCAGTTCAGGTAGAATACCGCATCCCTTCGGCCGTTTCGCTCGACATAGCTCAGGTATTCGGCAAATGCTGCCTTTTCCTGCGCACTCAATCCGTCAAATTTGCAGCGAACGCGAATTTGATTCCGCTTTTCGGTGGCACCCGGCGGCCAGTGAAAGTCATGATCCTCGATGCGGACAAATTCCTGATCGCGCGTTCCCAGAGCGAAACGCAATGCATCGATCGCCGCTGTTTTGCCTGTATCGTTTTCGCCGATCAATGCGGTCAGGCCGGCGTTGAGGGGCAAGACCAATCGGCTGACGCCTTCCCCGAAGCAGCGAAAATTTTCAATCTGTAGCTCTGCTATGTACATTCTTGCCTAACGCCGCTCCGGCATCAGCCACGACAAGTATCGTAACTTGTTGACCGGGTCTTGCGGCACTTCCCGCATATCCTTTTAAAACCTGATTGATCGATAAATCTCATACAACCAGTGATAAGATATTATTCATAACCCCTTTACCCTTCATTGGTTGCAGGTTCAGGGTACGTGAAATTCCAAACCGTGATTTCCGATTTCCAGTGTAAACGCCCTACAACTCTATCTCAGAAATTATCCTATCATATCCCGGCATGATTGTACCGCGTCTGCCAATCTGGCGGCAGATCGGCAATGTCAAAGACAATTCGTTTTAGTTACAAGGTTGTCGCCCGTAGCGTCATTGGATGAAAAATCCGTTCCGCTATTTCAACATTTCGCCAGAGGCGATCCGACACCTCGGTAGGGTCTGCTTCGGGTCAGAAGCGGCCATTCTGCGCTGGCGTCTATTTTGTCTGCTTTTAGCCAAAATCGGTCATCAAGTTCATTTCGGTTATTGGGGAGCATTGGCCCATTAAACGGCGCGCGGGCCGTGCCAAAAACCTGCTCTTGACCCTAAAGCATGCTTCAGGGTGTAGACTCCGGCTTGACTGATTATCCGGAGGACGCAGTCATGCTGAATATTGGGGAAATAGCTCGTCAAGGCGGCGTCTCCGTCGAAGCCATAAGGTATTACGAACAGCAGGGCCTGATTACTGCACCTGACCGGGGCGCAAACGGCTACCGTAAATATACACTGGACGCGGTTCGGCGCGTCCGGTTCATCAAACGTGCCCAGGATGTCGGTTTTACCCTGAAGGACATCGCCGAACTGTTGAGTCTAAGAGCGGATCCGGGCGCATCTTGCCGTGATGTGCGCGAGCGAGCTCATGGAAAACTGGCGGAGATCAACGAGAAGATTACGGTCCTGGTCCGGATGCGCGACGTGCTGAACAAGTGGACTGACGCCTGCCCGAGCGAGGGACCGGTGAGTGAATGTCCCATCATCGATGCATTGGATGGTTCATCGGAACGCGTGGAGGAACACTGACATGCCAACCGTCGAGTTTGTCTACGAAAGTACCTGCCCTTTCATTCGCAACACGCGGCGGCGACTGATCGAAGCATTCCAAGAGGCGGACATCTCGCCGCGCTGGACGGAATGGGAAGTGTCCGATCCGCATACGCCGGAACGCATCCGGAAGTACGGCTCGCCTACCGTGCTCGTTGACGGGCGTGACATCGCCCGCGCCCCACAAAACATGGCTGAACGTTGCTGCCGCATATACACTCACGGCGATGCCCTATCCGGCGTGCCTCCATTGCAAATGATCGTCGCCGCATTGACGGCATCCCGGGACGTTGCCAACGACAAACGGGGTGGAGCCGGAATCAATGTTCGTTCCCATGCAGCCCTGCTGCCGGCAGCCGGCCTCGCCATGCTGCCGAAGCTGACCTGCCCGGCATGTTGGCCGGCGTATGCCGGGCTGTTGAGCAGTTTCGGCATCGGTTTCACGAACTACACGCCTTATCTAATGCCGCTAACGGCTACGTTCCTTTTTATTTCCGTGCTCGCGCTCGCCTATCGGGCGAAACACCGACGTGGTTACGGACCTTTTGTCCTCGGCGTTATGTCGGCGCTCGCTATTCTCGTCGGGAAGTTCGGCTACGACAGCGATCCGTCAATGTGGGTAGGACTTGGGGCTCTGGTCGTTGCTTCGGTATGGAACACCTGGCCAAGTCGGGTGACGGCCAATCACGGTCCCGAACCCGTATGTGCTGCCTGCACCGACTGAACAGGTGATGGACGTTCACGCCTTAAGATGAAAGGAAGCAAACGATGTCTGCAAAGCGAAAGATTGAAGTCTTCACCGCCGGTTGTGGCCTGTGCGACGAGACCATTGAGATGGTTCAGAATGCGGCGTGCTCTTCATGCGAGGTGGCCATTCTCGATATGAACGATCCGGCGACACTGGCACGCGCCAAGCAACTTGGCGTGCAGTCAGTGCCTGCGGTCGCCATCGACGGCGTCCTGTCATCGTGCTGCACGGGACGCGGTGTCGACGCGGACACCCTGCGTACCGCCGGATTGGGAGTGCCGCTCACATAAATGGCTGCCGTGAACGACGCATCTTTGCAGCTCAACCCTGACCGTGGCGACAACGCTTCGTCTATTTGACCATCAGTTCCTTGTACCTTTTGGGCACCTGATCAAGGGAGAGCTCTCTCTGTTCATTCTCGTCATGGGCAAAAGCAACCAGGTCCGCGAGTTCACGGCCGTCGAGCGAAATCATTTCACCCAGCAGGCTCTCCTGCATTTGCGCCATTGCCGGGGCGCCGCGCCACATCCTGGCGGCGAATTCAAACGCATTCATCGGCTTCGGCATGTCAGCCGCGTTGAGGGACGGCCCGATCTGACCGCCCACGCCGTTGACCTCGTGGCACGCGACACAGCCCTTCTTAACGAAAAGTTCGCGGCCCGCGTGGCTGTCCATCGGCGGGATCGCGAGACCGATCTCTTCCATTTCGTGCATCAGGCGTCCGATCTGTTCCGAGGACATCTGCTCCATCACCTCGAAATCGTGTTCGTGACTGTGCCCCTTGTGCTCCTCGATCATTTGCTCAACGCGATGGCCTTCCTTCTCGTCGTCATGACCATGCCCGGCGTCGGCGCGCACAAGCCCCGGTGCCGCGACAAGAGCCGCGCCCAAAAGCAGCGCCAAAATGAGACTGGAATTCCGGTGGAGTATGGAAACAAAAGCACGTTCGACACGCGGTCCGGCGTCCCCGGTGCGCTTAACTTCGGCAACGTCAAAAGGCTGTAACATGGCGTCCTCCTTTCTGTCGCTTTACCTCCGTCCTGTCTTCTTCAAAGTTCAACATCGAGCAGCCTGCACCCGAACTGCCCTCAGGTCATTGATCCATGTCAGAGGCCTTAATCGGTCCGTTTCAGGAACAGCCGTTCCCCCGCGAAAACGATGACGATGCCGACGGCGGCGGCATAGACAACCGTCATGTCGCTGCCGGCCTTGATAATCAGCAATGCGGCCAGCACCGCGACATCGAGGACGATGGCCGTCACCAGCACCCAGGCGGCCGCGCCGATCTCTTCGCGCAGGTGGCGCAGGATGCCCCAGTGCACGGCGATATCCATGACAATGTAGAAAATCGCACCCAACGCGGCGATGCGGCCGAGATCGAAGAACACGGTCAGGAACATCGCAATGACGATGGTATAGACGAGCGTATGCTTCTGAATGTCGCCGGGCATGCCAAAGTGACTGTGCGGCACCAGCTTCATGTCGGTCAGCATCGCCAGCATGCGCGATACCGCGAACACGCTGGCGATCACGCCGGAAACCGTGGCGACGATGGCGAACGCCACCGTGAACCAGAGCCCCATGTCGCCGAACGCGGGTTCCGCCGCCTCGGCCAGCGCATAATCCCGGGCCGCGACGATTTCGCCCAGTGACAGGTTGGCACCGACCGCGAGCGACACCAGGACGTAGATGACAACGCAGATGGCAATGGCGATGACGATGGCACGGCCAACGTTGCGGTGCGGATCGACAATCTCACCGCCGCTGTTGGTGATCGTCGTGAATCCCTTGTAGGCGAGGATGCCGAGCGCCACGGCGCCGAGGAACCCGCCGAGCGAGGTCTCGCCCGGGTCCACGGACACGCTTTCGAACGACATGCCCGACACCGCCAGCCCGGCAACCGCAAACAGCGCGATGCCGCCGATCTTGAGGAACGCCATCACGAACGACAGGGTCTGGATCAGCCGGTTACCGAGGATGTTGACGACGAACGCGAACGTCAGCAGGCCGACGCCGAGCGCCGGCACCGCCCAGCCCGGCGCCGTGCCGTCGTAAAGCCGCATGACGTAGGT
Organism: Rhodospirillales bacterium; assembly: GCA_965227245.1. Classification (GTDB taxonomy): domain Bacteria; phylum Pseudomonadota; class Alphaproteobacteria; order Rhodospirillales; family Casp-alpha2; genus UBA4479. Next base: position 3,207,250 of record OZ245728.1, read on the forward strand.
CCCAAAGGTGCGCGCGACGAGGCTTTCGTTGATGACCATGGAAAGATACATCAACAGCCCGCAGGCCGCCGTCATGGTGCCGCGTCCGTATGCCTTTTCGAGGAACATCGCGATCCCGCCCGCCGACGGATAGGCGTTCGACAGCTTCACGTAGGAATACGCGCTGAAGGCGACGACGACGGCCGCAGCGATGAACGCGAGCGGGAACCAACTGCCTGCCAGCTGCGCCACCTGCCCGGTCAGCGCGAAGATACCGGCACCGATCATGACGCCCGTACCGAGCGCCACGGCACCGGTGAGCGTCAGGCTGTCCTTGGCGTAATGTGCCGAGCGGTCTTGGTGCTCATGTCCCATCATTCTTCCCGGTCACGGGAATGGCCACCATGTTTACCGCCGTGCCCTCTGTGCATGAAAAAGTGCATCAGCGGGCAGAGCGCGACGAGCAGCCACGGCAGCCACCCGGAGAGTCCCGCACCGCCTTCGTCCGGTGTCCGGTAAATGAAGTAAGCCGCGGAGAGCGCGAACGCGACGAGCGCAATGCAGCACCAGACGATCCATGTGCGCCCCGGCTTCTGGTTTTCTGTCTCGGTTTCGGTTGTCATTGTATCTCTCCTTCAGGAACAGCCCTGCGCTTGCGGTATATGTAAACCGCCGCAGGCGGCACGAGCATAACGGCCGCGAAGACCGAGAGCCCGATCATCAGCCCGGTCCCGTCATCGGCGCGCATCTCGGCGCCGAAATGCGTCAGCACGAACGTCGCCGGGATCATGCCGGCCAGTGTCGCAACGGCGAACCGGGCCGCCGTGAGCCGCGTCAGTCCGGCGGCATAGCTCACCGCATCGAACGACATGAACGGCAGAAGGCGGGTAGTGAAGACCACCGCGGTCAGACCGTTCTGGGTGTTGATCCGTGTCTGCGGCAGCTTGTCGCCGGCGAGCCGGCGAACGAATTCCCGGCCACACACCCGGGCGATGAAGAACGCCACGATGGCGCCGATCTCGGCGCCCACCAGCACGTAGACCGTGCCCCACGTATGACCGTACGCGGCGCCGGCCGCGAGGGTAATCGGCGCGCTCGGCAAAGGGCTGAGAACGATGGCAACCGCCATGATCGCCATGAGCAGCAAAGGCCCGTAAATACCGGCCCGGTCGATGAGCCCCTGGATCTTCTGCGGGTCGTAAAGCTCCGACAGGGCATCGCCCGACGCCGCCAACCACCAGCCAGCGCCGAGCAATCCGAGCAACAAACCCGCCAAAAGAAACCGGGACATCTTCATCGTCCCTCACAGTCGTCTTTATTCGAACGCGACCGGGAACCCGGTGCGGCGGTCGACAACCACACGCACGACGAGCGAGTCGTCCTTGGTGACGATGTCTGCCTTGAAGACGCGCTCATCGGACATATCGATCTTGCCGACCTTGAGGCGTTCGAGCCCGCGCATTTCAATTTGACGGTCGAGGAACCCGCGCACGTCATCCTCGGTGACGTCGCGGCTGCCCGGTGCGCCCATCATCCCCGGACCATAGCCGTACCCCTGGCCCATCATGCCAGGACCCATGCCATAGCCTTGGCCCATCATCCCTGGGCCCATCATCATGCCGGGTCCCATCCCATAACCTTGGCCGCCACCCATCATCATACCGTGCATCATGTTCATCATGCCGGGGCCCATGCCGTAGCCTTGGCCCATCATGCCCGGCCCCATCATGCCGGGGCCCATGCCGTAACCTTGGCCCATCATGCCCGGCCCCATCATTCCGGGACCCATGCCATAGCCTTGGCCCATCATGCCCGGCCCCATGCCGTAGCCCTGACCATAGCCTTGGCCATATCCGCGGCCGGGACCCGGACCGTAGCCCTGCCCCTGGCCCATCATCCCCGGGCCCATTGCCCCGCTCCCGGGGCCTTGTCCGCCCATCATGCCGCTACCTGGCCCATGGGCGTATGCGGCGCTCGCGGAGAAAACCGCGACGGTGGCTGCCAACACAACGGTTCTGACGGTTTTTCGTGTCTGCATCAGGATATCTCCTGTCTGGGGTTTGACGTTATATGCGAACCGTCCTGAGGCGCAGCGCATTGCCGATGACGGAAACCGACGACAGGCTCATCGCCGCCGCCGCAAACATCGGCGAAATAAGAAGGCCAAGGAACGGGTAAAGGACGCCCGCCGCCACCGGCACGCCGGCGGCGTTGTAGACGAGCGCGAAGAAAAGGTTCTGCTTGATATTGCGCATGGTCGCCGTGGCCAGGCGCCGCGCCCGGACGATGCCGTTCAGGTCGCCCTTCACCAGCGTGAACCCGGCGCTTTCGATGGCCACATCGGCACCCGTGCCCATGGCGATGCCGACGTCGGCCTGCGCCAGCGCGGGTGCGTCGTTGACGCCGTCACCCGCCATCGCGACCTTGCGGCCTTCATCCTGCAGTTCCTTGATGATCCGGGCCTTGTCGGCGGGCAGCACGTCGGCCCTGATCTCGTCGATGCCGAGCCGCTCGGCGACGGCTTTCGCTGTGCGCTCGTTGTCGCCGGTCGCCATGACGATCCTGAAACCGAGCGCGTGCAGTTCCTTGAGCGCCGCTGGCGTCGTTTCCTTGACCGGATCGGCCACGGCGACAAGCCCGGCGATCCTGTCCTCGACGACGACGAACATCACCGTTTCGCCCTGATCGCGCCTTGCGTTCGCCGTATCCGTCAGCGCGCCCGCGTCCAGCCCCAGGTCGTCGATCAGCTTGGCGTTGCCGAGCGCGACACGCTTGCCGTCGACCGTGCCCTTGACGCCCTTGCCGGTGACCGCGTCGAAATCCGATGCATCGGCGAGTTCGACACCGCGGTCCCGGGCGCCATCGACGATAGCCTCGGCGAGCGGATGCTCGGAGCCCCGCTCCAGGCTGGCGGCGAGACGCAGCACCTCGTTCTCGTCATGCCCGTTCTCGGCATCGACGGCGACAAGCTTCGGCTTGCCCTCGGTCAACGTACCGGTCTTGTCGACGATCAGGGTATCGACCTTGGCGAACCGCTCCAGCGCCTCGGCGTTCTTGATCAGCACGCCCGCCTGTGCGCCGCGCCCGGTGGCCGTCATGATCGAGACCGGCGTCGCGAGGCCGAGCGCGCACGGGCACGCGATGATCAGCACCGCAATGGCGGCCACGAGCGCATAGGAAAATGCCGGCGACGGCCCCCATATCGACCACGCGATGAAGGCGAGGAGCGCGACGCCAATGACGGCCGGCACGAACATGCCGGCGACGCTGTCGGCGAGTTTCTGGATCGGCGCGCGGGAACGTTGTGCATTCGCCACCATCTCAACGATCTGCGACAGCATGGTGTCGCTGCCGACGCGTTTGGCTTCCATGATCAGACTGCCGGTGCCGTTGATGGTGGCGCCCGTGACCGGATCGCCCGGCACCTTTTCGACGGGCACCGGTTCGCCGGTGATCATCGACTCGTCGACCGACGAGCGGCCTTCGACCACCTCGCCATCGACGGCGATCTTCTCGCCCGGGCGGACCCTGAGCTTGTCGCCGACCTGAACGTCCTCGATGGGGATTTCCTCCTCGGTCCCGTCCGGGCGGATGACACGCGCCGTCTTGGCGGCCATGTCCAAAAGGGCCCGGATCGCGGCACCGGTGCGTTCACGCGCGCCGAGTTCGAGGATCTGCCCGAGCAGCACCAACACAACGATGACCGCACCGGCCTCAAAGTAGACTCCGACGTGGCCGTCCGCGTCGCGGAAACCGTCCGGGAAAATGTCGGGCACGAGGACGGCGACGACACTGAACAGGAACGCCGCCGCGACGCCCATGCCGATGAGCGAGAACATGTTGAGGTTCCAGGTGCGGAACGACTGCCAGCCGCGCACCAGGAACGGCCAGCCGGACCAGAGGATCACCGGTGTGCCGAGGACAAGCTCGATCCAGAGCGTCGTGCGCTCACCGATCCATTCGCGCACCGGGAGACCGACGAGCGGCCCCATAGTCAAAACCAGGAGCGGCACGGTGAGAACCGCACCGACGGCGAAGCGCCGCTTGAAATCCACCAGTTCCGGGTTCGGGCCTTCGTCGGCGGCGGGCACACCTTTCGGCTCCAGCGCCATGCCGCATTTCGGGCACGTGCCCGGGCCGACCTGTTCGATCTCCGGGTGCATGGGACAGGTGTATATCGTGCCTTCCGGCATCGGCTCGGGCTCGGGCCGGTCGCCGAGATAATCGTCCGGCGCGGCGGTGAACTTGTCCTTGCACTTGGCCGAACAGAAATAGTGCAGCGTGCCTTCGTGGCGGTGCAGGTGCTTGGCCGATGCGCGGTCGACCGACATCCCGCAGACCGGGTCTTCGGCGCTGACGAAATCCGCCGGCGTGGCCTGGAACTTGTTCCAGCACCCGTTCGAGCAGAAGTAGTAATCGTGTCCTTCGTATTCCGCCGACGGTTTGTCCGCCGACGGGTCGACCTCCATGCCGCAGACCGGGTCCCGGACCGCTGGAACCGCGTCGTGATGCTGGTGTGAGGAGTGGGTATTCATTGGCCGGGCCTCCGCCATTGACCGATGAGGCAAACCTATTCTTTCCAGTAACTGTAAGGTCAACAACTTCCAAGATTAATTATTGTTCACAGTCGCGTGAGAATGCAGACATCTGACATGCATCAATGTATTTACTTCGGTGAACACTCATATTTACTCGGCGGTTGTCCGCTTACTTTGATAGGATCGACGTCATGAAAACATTGCTTGCATCCTCTACGGTCGGCGCCGTGGCGCTTGCCGTGCCCGGCCTCGTCCATGCGCAGGGTTACGGTTACGCTTACGGTGATCACCCGATGATGTGGGGGAACTGGTTCATGGGACCAATGATGATGCTGTTCATGATTGTCATCGTGGTCGTCGCGGTTGTGCTGGTGGCGAAGCTATTGGGTTTCGGCGCCCCGCATTCAAAGGCGGATACGCACGGCACCGCACTCACCATCCTCAACGAACGCTTTGCCAAGGGTGAGATCGACAAGGCCGAGTACGAAGAGCGCAAGAAAGCGCTTGGCGCGTAACCGTTCAGAACAACCCGTTCGCCTTTTGCACCGCGCGTACGTACTTGACGATGTAGTCAAGCTGCGAGTCGTTGACTTCGGGAACGGGTTCCATGTTGCCGAACTGCCAGTGGTGCGCACGCGCGCCGTTTCTGGCTGCAACGTAGAATGCACCGTCGCTATGATGTCCCGGGTGATAGATGCGACTGATGAATGTCGGCCCCTTGTCTGTGCCGCGCGCCGTCTTGCCATGGCATGATGCACAATAGGCCTCATAGCTCATTTTGCCGAGGTTCAACTCCGGCGACATCTTTGGCTCAATCGGGTTGTCATAAATTGCCTTCTGCGCAGCGGGCACGCCGAAGGCGAACAAGGGAATCAAGAGCGCGGCAATGGCCACTATAATGATGTGCGGCAAAATCCTTTTCATGTGCAGCATCACCCACCCTCAGACTTTTGCTTTTTGCGAACCTCCGCAATGACGTCGACGAACGTCGACATATCCGCCGCGCCTCGAATGACCGTGTCTCCAATCACGAATGCCGGGGTCCCGGAAATCTTGAGCGCTTCGGCCAGGTCGAAATTCCTCGCAATGATTTGTTGAGCGCGTTCCTTGGCCTGCTCCATTCCGGACTCGATCTCGTCGGCGTCGAGCCCGACCTCTTCAGCAATAAACAGAACCCGTTCCTCGGTAAGCTGGCCACGCGCCTCCATCAGCGCATTGTGGAACGGCAGGTACTTGCCACTCCCCAGCGACGCGATCGCGGCACGGGCGGCATAGAGAGACGGCGCACCGAGGATCGGAAACTCTTTGTAAACCAGCCTGATGTTGCCGTCGTCTTCCAGCAGCTTTTTGACCACGGGATGTACCCGCTTGCAGTAGCCGCAACGGTAATCGAAGAATTCGACCAGCGTGACGTCACCATCCGGATTACCGGCGACATATGAATCAGGATCGCGCAACAGCTCATCGCTACGCTCACGAATGATATCGACAATCTGTCGTTCTTTTGCGGCTTCCTGGCGGGCTTGATGCTCCTGCACCGAACGAAGAATCGTTTCCGGCGACTTCATGATGTATTCGTGAATGATCTGTTCGATTTCCTTGCGCTGCTCTTCGCTGAGCTTCGTGTCGTGCGAGCTGGCAAGGGCCGGTTTGCCGGCAACCATGAGAAACCCGGTTGCCAAAACTGTGAGCAATAAGCGGCAGGTCAGCCCGGGGCGGGCATGAATCCAATACATTTGGCTGTTTCCCGTATCGTTTTTATGTTCGTTCAGCGTTTTGCTTAATGCTTCCACTAACTGGAAGGTCAACCTTCTGCGGTACAGTTTAAAGGCGGCCCCCGGCGAACGGAGGGTTTGAAACCTCGTCCGCCGGGACAGCACAATCAAAACTGCAGACGGAGCCCCGTCACAAACCATAGGGCATCACCTTCTTTGCCCTCCGCTACCTTGATGTCCTCGGTTTCGCCGAAGTAACGCTCGTAGTGCACACCCACGTAAGGCGAGACCGCCCGGTCGAGGATATCGTAGCTCAACCTCGCGCCGATTTCCGTCTTCGGACCCCAGGCGCCGATATCGAGCTCCCGGTCATCCTTGAATGGGAGGTCGATTTCGATACTCGGGGTCAGGATAAGCCGGTTGGTGATCAATGCCTCGTACTCCGCTTCAAAGCGGAACGACGGATATCGAGACAGATACAGGTCCGCATCGATCTCGAACCACTGCGGCGCAAGCCCCTTGAGCCCGACCACCGCATGCACCCGATCCGGCCCCTCCGGCGTGTCGAAACGGATGCCGGCCGCGACGTCGAAGAACTCCGAAACCGGCACCTGGAACCGCGCTTGCGTCTCCATGGCTTCGAGGACATCGCCGTCGGTCTCGAACTCCCCTTCGTTCCTGAGCACGAACTTGAGCTCATCCGTGCCGACCACGGCATCACCGTCCCAGGCTAGGACCTCGGTCCCGTTGTCGCCAACGCGGACCTCCATTTGCTCGATTTTGACGCCCCAGATCAGTTCCTCGGCATGAGCGGAAGACATAGTCAGAACGCCGGCAGTTAAAGCACCGGCAAAGATGTTACTGATCCTCATCCCTCAGCTCCCCTTGGCCGGATACCCGGCGTCGGCCGAGGGTCCGCCCTCTACCACGACCTTACGGAACATACCGCTGTCGGCGTGGTAGGCGAGGTGACAATGGAACGCCCATTGCCCCGGCGCGTCGACCTCGGTTTCCATATAAACGGTGGTGCCCGGATTGACGCTGATAACGTGCTTAACCGGGTTCCACTTACCGTTCCCGTTATCGAGGATCGACCACATCCCGTGCAGGTGCATGGGGTGCGTCATCATGGTCTCGTTGACGAATTTGAAACGCACCCGTTCGCCGTACTGCAGCTTGAGCGGTTCGGCGTCCTTGTATTTCACGCCGTTGATCGACCAGATGTAGCGCTCCATGTTGCCGGTGAGGCGCAGCTCGATCTCACGCGTCGCCTCGCGGTGCTCATAAAGCGGTTTCTGCGCCTTGAGGTCCGCATAGGACAGGAACTTTCCGCCATCTGCCGCGCTCGGCGTTAGACCGCTGCCGGCCGCGTAGAACGGATCGGATGCCGGCGCAACTCCATGCATGCTGTGATCCATCGTTGCCGGCATGGCATGTCCTGCATGTACATCCCCTTGCATGACCGCGCCGTCCGGCATGGTATGGCTCGACGACGCCGGGCTTTGGCCCATTGCACCGTGATCCATGCCGGCGTGGTCGCCGTGTGCCATCCCCATATCCGCCATGGTCAGGAGCGGGTCCTTTCTTAGCGCCGGGATGACGGTCTTTTCACCTTCCCGGGGCGCGAGGGTCGCACTGGCAAACGCGGTCCTGCCCATCGACTCGGCATAGATCAGGTATGCCTTGTCTTCCTTGGGCTGAACGATCACGTCATAGGTCTCCGCCACCGCGATCCGGAACTCGTCGACGGTCACGGGCTGGACGTTATTCCCGTCGGCCTGCACCACCGTCATTTTCAGTCCGGGAATACGGATGTCGAAATAGGTCATGGCCGCTGAGTTGATGAAGCGCAACCGCACCCGCTCACCAGGCTTGAACAAACCTGTCCAGTTCTGCTGCGGCGACTTGCCGTTGATCAACGGCGTAAATCCCTGCAGATCCTCGATATCGTTGGGCATCATGCGCATCCCGCCCCAATCGAGACGATCGGAGATCGCCGGACCGAAACCTTCCTGCTGTGCGTCGCGGAAAAAGTCACCCAGTGTGCGCTGCTTACGGTTGTAGTAATCCGGCATCATCTTGAGATTACGCATGATGCGTTTGCCGGGATGCGGATGCGCATCGGTCAGTTGCACCACATATTCCCGGTCAAACCGGAACGGCTCGCGCTTCTCCGGCTCGATCACGATGGCACCATATGCCCCGTCCGGCTCCTGAAAAGGCGAGTGGCTGTGGAACCAGTACGTCCCGTTCTGAACGATCGGGAAGCGGTATGTAAACGTCTCGCCAGGCGCGATGCCGGGGTAACTGATACCCGGCACGCCATCCTGTTCATACGGCAGGATCAAGCCGTGCCAATGAATAGAGGTCCGTTCGGAAAGGTTGTTGGTGACGTTGATGACAACGTCCTCCCCTTCCTTGAACCTGAGCACCGGCCCCGGCGAAGCACCGTTGTAACCGATACCCTTCCGGGTAAAATCACCGGTATCTATTTCGACCCGGTCAACGGTCAGCGAGTATTCACCGGCCGCCGCAGGGGCGTCGCCTGCCCAGAGGGCAAGCGCGCCGCTTATCACACCTGCACGCAGCAGAGAGCGGATTATCATCTTCTGTTTTCCTTCTTGTGAGGTCATCGAGATCTGCCACGGAAGAGTCCGCGGCAGATCAAACTTCAGCTGCGTCGGGTCAGTGCGTAAGTTTCACCTGACCGACCATCCCCGACTCGTAATGCCCGGGGACATTGCACGCGAACTCGAGCGATGCGTTTCCGGTAAACGTCCAGACGATCTCACCGGTTTTTCCCGGTTCCAGAAGCACGCTATTGGGGTCATTGTGCATGCCGTGCCCCATGGATGCCTGCATTTTCTTGGCGGCATCCCAGTTGATTTTGTCTGCCTCGAGCACACCGTGCTCCAACATCATCATCATCTCCGGTCCGTGCGCCTTGTGCATGTCCGGGGATGCGATGTTGAACTCGTGCACGAAGCCGCCCGCGTTCTTGACAACGAAACGAACGGTCTCGCCTTCCTTGATATTAAGGTTTTCGGGTTCGTAATAGTTGTCGTACATGGTGACTTCGATCGTCCGCGTCGCGTCGGCAGATTTTCCGGGTACACCGATCAACTTAGCGGTGCCGTGGCCCGCGTCGGCCATGGCGGTGGAAGAAATGGCGCCAATGATGGCGCTAAGCGCAATGGAACAGGTCGTCTTGACGAAAGTATTGGCTTTCATAGGTATAGTCCTTCGATTCTGAGCAAGTGAACAGGCGCGCGTCCGGCCCGAGCCGCCGCGCAACCGTTTGTTTTTGGTAGTTGGTGCTCAGATTCGAGGGGGTGGGGTTTCCTGCTCCGGCATGAGGCGGAGCCTGGTCTCGTCGTCACGATCGAAAAAGGCGGGCTCCGTAGAGAGCGAAATCAGTGCGTAAACCACCTCGTTCCGCGCGCTGTTCGTCTCGCAATGAACCACGACAAATGAGCAGCACACATTTCGGTCGTGCTCCTCACAATCCGAATCCCCGCCTTCTGCCACTTCACCGTATTCAACAGACCCATGCATTGCAGATGACATCTCTGCATGCCCATTGTGCCCGCCCGCATTGGAGGCGTGATGCGCCATTGCCGGGCTGACGACCAAAAGCAAAGCAACAAAGACGGTTAGAATTCGTTTCATCGGTGCGTTTATGTCAATGCCAGCAGGTGGAAGGTCAAGGCAGAAAGTGGGGATGACATAATCGTGATCGTCGGTTTAATCCCGCGTCGAAACCACCTCAATCGGCGTCGAGAGGCTCTGGCGGTATTGTCACGATAACAGCATCTGAAACGGTGTAGCGAAGTCTAACTTTTGCGATCTACAGCGTGGGCAGTTCTCCGAGGGAATCGACGTCGCAGCATCCGGGATGGAGATTGCAGCTGGGTGCCACGTGCTTGAACCCTATGCGCTAGTACAATCTCCCCGACAATAAGTCGACGATCAGCCAGCTTCTGATTTCGCATGCATAACGGAATGCGCCGAAGGCCCGATCTCAGGATAAAAATCTCATAATTTTTAGGGTCAGGCTTACCGTTCTACACCCCAGAGGCTCTTAACAAAAAAGCGTCATTAAGTGTCCGCTCCGGGTCAGACTCGGACCTTTTCGGCCTCGGCAACAAACATCTGCTTCTGGAGCATTAGCGGACTTCACTCCCGCATTGTACGTTTATGAGTCCATGATCTAGTTTCGAGGCTGAGGTCAAATCACCCTTCCCAAAAAGGCAATGTCTCAAAAAATGAGACGCATCTGAAAATTTGCTGTGCTTACTTAGTCAGGCCGTCAATAAATTAACATTACGCATTTGACCCCCTACCCGGGGGTGCACCTCCCTCTCGCAAGTATACACAGGTTCAGTCATCGTTGGCTTCCCCAGCTTCCAGCTCGTCCAGCCATGCATCAACGGTGGATTTCTTATAGTAAACCGTTCGACCGATCTTGACTGATGGCGCGTCTTTACCACGGCATCGGGCTACACGCAGGCTGTCCACCGAGATCCTCCTGATATCAGCCCATTCCTTTTCAGTCAGATACTCTCGATCCCCGATCTTAATCATTCTCAGAGCTCCTTGATTTGAGTTGCACCACTAAAACTATGCTGAATTTTAGGTGATCCCGATTAGGAGCGCACACAAACCGAACGTGCCGATTCACACATGCAAATCGACACCGCTATGAATGATCGCGGACTTGATGGTTTGATGCCGAAGACGGACACAGGACGGACACGGCAATAAAAATGGCTTAGCCGTTTCCGGCTAAGCCATTGATATAATTGGTACGCGCTACAGGGTTCGAACCTGTGACCTACTGATTAAAAGTCAGTTGCTCTACCAACTGAGCTAAGCGCGCCCAGAATATATTCGGTCCGGGAAGCTTCCTACCCGGAACCGCCGGGACATTACGGAGACAGGCTCCGATGGTCAACGCCGGATTTGCCGATAATTGCAGTTTTTCGACGTAAATGGGCCCGTGCCGCCCAAGACCGGCGCTCAGCCGCCGTCAGCCCTCAGCCGCCGTCGGCATCCAGCCCTTCCGAACCGGCTTTTGCGGCATCCTCTGCGAAGCGCTCAACCAGCCGCTTCTTGACCTCCGGCGTCACGAAATGGCCGATATCTCCGCCCAGACGCCCGATTTCCTTGACGAAACGCGACGAAATGAACTGGTTGCGCTCGGACGCCATCAGAAACACCGTCTCGATATGGTTATCCAGCCGGGCGTTCATCGACGCCATCTGGAATTCGTATTCGAAGTCGGAAACGGCCCTGAGACCGCGCACGATCATCGTGGCATTCTGTTCGCGGACGAAATCGACGAGCAGCGTGTCGAACGGGACGATTCGGATTCGCGCCGCCGCATCGGGGGCCATGCGCCCGAGCGTGCCCTCAAGAAGCTCGACCCGCTCTTCGAGGGTGAACAGCGGCCCCTTGCCGATATTGATGGCGACGGCGACCACCAGCTCGTCGACGATCCGTGTCGCCCGGCTGATGACGTCCACATGGCCGTTAGTCACCGGGTCGAAGGTGCCCGGATAGATGCCGATCCGTTTGTTGCTCATGCGCCGGTATCCTCCTCCGGTGCCTCGCCCCCGGTGTCGTCCTCTGTGCTGTCCACCACGTCGTCAGCCTCAGGAAGTTCGCCCGCAACCACACCGGCCGGGACGGCATCACCCTCTTCCGAGGTCGTCTCGCCGTTTTCGCCGACGTCTTCATCGTCTTCGCCGTCAACGGCTTCGCGGACCCGCGAGACCGAGACCACGTCCTCGTCGTCGGAGACGTTGAACAGACGCACGCCGCGCGCGCCGCGCCCGACGATGGAAATCTGATCGACCGGGGTGCGGATGATCTGTCCGCCGTTGGTGACCATGATCACCTGATCGCCGTCGACAACGGCAAACGAGGCAACCACGGTGGCTTCGCCGGCATCCTTGCCGCGATCCAGGTTGATCGCCGTGATGCCCTGCCCGCCGCGCCCGGAAATCCGGTATTCATAGGATGACGAGCGCTTGCCGTAGCCGTCCGCGGTGACGGTCAGGATGAACTGTTCGTTCTCCGCCAGTTCCATGAAAGGCGGCTCTTCCATGCGTTTCGCCAGTTCCGTATCGCGGGCCTTGTCCTCGTCGCGGCCTTCATAGTCGGACGAGCCGAGGCGGCGCTGCGCATGTTCGGCCTGCAGATAGGCGTCGCGGGTTTCGGTATCGATCTCGTTGTGCGACAGGATCGACATGGCAATGACTTCGTCGTCCTTTTTCAGACGGATGCCGCGCACCCCGATCGAGGTCCGGCCCGAGAACACGCGCACATCGACCACCGGGAAGCGGATACACTTGCCATGCTTGGTCGACAGCGCCACGTCGTCGTCTTCGGTGCAGGTGCGGACCCGCACCAGGGCATCGCCCTCGTTCAGCTTCATGGCGATCTTGCCGTTGGCCATGACGTTGGTGAAATCGCTGAGACGGTTGCGGCGCACGTTGCCGCCGGCCGTCGAGAACATCACGAACAGGTCTTCCCAGCTGGTTTCATCCTCGGGCAGCGCCATCGTCGTCGTGATCGTCTCGCCGGGGTCCAGCGGCAGCAGGTTGATCAGCGCCTTGCCGCGGGCCTGTGGGGTGCCCAGCGGCAGCTTGTAGACCTTCATCTTGTAGACCATGCCGGTCGACGAGAAGAACAGCACCGGCTGGTGGGTATTGGCAACGTAGACCTGAGAGACAAAATCCTCGTCACGGGTCGCCATCCCCGAACGGCCCTTGCCGCCCCGGCGCTGCGCCCGATAGGTCGAGATCGGCACGCGCTTGATGTAGCCGTTGTTGGTCACGGTGACGACCATGTCCTCGCGCTGGATCAGATCCTCGATATCATGTTCGTAGGCATCTTCCTCGAGCGTCGTGCGGCGCTCGTTGGCGAACTTGTCGCGGATCACCTGCATCTCGTCGACCAGTATGCCCAGCAGCTTCTCGCGGGACCGCAGGATTTCCAAGTATTCGGCAATACGTTCGCTGATTTCCCTGAGATCGTCGCCGATCTTGTCCCGCTCCAGCCCGGTCAGGCGGTGCAGACGCAGTTCCAGAATGGCGCGGGCCTGTTCCTCGGACAGCCGGTACTTGCCGTCGACGACACCCCGCCCCGGCTCGTCCAGCAACGCGATCATCGGCGCCACGTCCTCGGCCGGCCAGTCGCGAGCCATCAGCTGGGCGCGGGCGTCCTGCGGGTCCGGAGCATGGCGGATCAGGGCGATGACGTCATCGATATTGGCGACGGCCACGGCCAGACCGGCCAACACGTGCGCCCGTTCGCGGGCCTTGCCGAGTTCATAGATGGTGCGGCGGCGGATGACTTCTTCGCGGAAATTGACGAACGCAACGATGATCTGTTTCAGATTCATCTGCTGCGGGCGGCCTTCGTGCAGGGCCAGCATGTTGACGCCGAAGCTGGTCTGCAGCGGGGTAAAGCGGAAAAGCTGGTTCAGTACCACTTCGGGTTCATGTTCGCGCTTGATTTCGATGACCACGCGGACGCCCTTGCGGTCGCTCTCGTCGCGCAGATCGGAAATCCCCTCGATCCGCTTGTCACGGACGTTTTCGGCGATGATTTCGACCATCCGCGCCTTGTTCACCTGATACGGCACTTCGTGGACGATGATTGCAAAGCGGTCCTTGCGGATTTCCTCGATCGAGGTGCGCCCGCGCATGACCACGGAGCCGCGTCCGGTGCGATACGCCGACAGAATGCCGTTCTTGCCCATGACCAGGCCGCCGGTCGGGAAATCCGGGCCGGGAATGTGGTTTTCGATGATTTCATCGATGGTGATGTTGGGATTTTCGATATACGCGAAACAGGCGTCGATCACCTCGCCCAGGTTATGCGGCGGTATGTTGGTGGCCATACCGACGGCAATCCCGCCGGCGCCGTTGACCAGAAGGTTCGGGAACCCGGCCGGCAGCACCTTCGGCTCGACCACGGTTTCATCGTAGTTGGGCTGGAAATCGACGGTATCCTTGTCGATGTCTTCGATCAGTTCATGCGCGGCGCGGTGCAGACGGGCTTCGGTATACCGCATGGCGGCGGCACGGTCGCCGTCCATGGAGCCGAAGTTGCCCTGCCCGTCGATCAGCGGCAGGCGCATCGAGAACCCCTGCGCCATGCGCACCATGGCGTCATAGATCGCCTGATCGCCGTGCGGGTGGTACTTACCCATCACGTCCCCGACGATACGGGCCGATTTGCGATACGGCTTGCCGGCTTCGTAGCCGTTTTCCTTCATCGAGAAGAGAATACGGCGGTGCACCGGTTTGAGGCCGTCGCGGACATCCGGCAGCGCACGCGACACGATCACGCTCATCGCGTAATCGAGGTACGAATTGCGCATTTCGTCGATAATCGAAACCGGCGTCACATCGTCGTGCGGAGTCGCGGGCGGCGGCGCTTCAGGCGTATCTGTCAATTTATAATTTTCGCTTTGCTATCAGTTACTTAGGCGTCGATGCTAGAGCGCAATGAAAGCGCTCCTGATAGACCCCTGTTTTTAGCATTTTGCGCCCCCTGTCACAACCTTCAGGGGCCGGAATCAGGGGCTTTTTTCGGGATATCTCCGGATCGGAGAGATCGCCGCCTAAACCGCGGAATTCCGGGCTTTTCGGGCGCCGTACCAGACGGCGGCGATGAACGCCGCCGAGACCGGTACGGCGGCGATCAAGTTGACCGCGGCCCAGCCCAGGGTTTCATGCAGCGCACCTGACGCAAACGCCGTCACCGCGACCAGTGAAAACACCATGAAATCGTTCGCGGCCTGTGTCTTTGCGCGTTCCTCGGGGGTGTATGTTTCCGTCAAAAGCGTGGTGCCGCCGATGAACATGAAATTCCAGCCGACGCCCAGCATGATCAATCCGCCCCAGAAATTGGCGAAGTCGATCCCCGACAGCCCCGTGGCGATGGCGCCGGCCTGCAGGGCAGCACCGGTGGCGATGATTTTGATGACGCCGAAACGCTTTATCAGCGATCCGGTGAAGAAACTGGGCAGGAACATGCCGACGATGTGCCACTGGATGACCGTCGCCGCATCGTTGAATTCAAAACCGCAGAATATCATCGCCAGCGGTGTCGATGTCATCAGCATGTTCATCATGCCGTAGCCCACGGTCGACGACATGGCGGCGACGATGAAGCCCGGTGTCCGCATGATTTCGAAAATCGGCCGCCCGGCGGTGCTTATCCCCTCATACTTCGGTGTCGGGATGCGGGTGAATTGCAGCAGCGCAATGGAAATGAAGCTCAGCACGATGATGACGGCGTAACTCGCGGCAAACGTCGCGGCGCTCAGCTCCGCCGTCCATTTCGCCAGCTGCGGCCCCAGGAACGCCGCCACCAGCCCGCCGGCCAGCACATAGGAGATAGCGCGGGCACGGAATTCATCGGTCGCCACGTCCGCGGCGGCAAAGCGAAAATACTGCCAGAACGCATTGTGGATGCCGAGAAACACGCACCCCACCATGAACAGCCAAAATGACCCGATATAGACCGCATAGGCCGCAATCGCCCCGCCTGCCATGCCGAGCATCTGGCCGATGCTGAACCCCATGCGCCGCCCGACCCGGGCCATGAACAGCGACGCCGGAATGGTGGATGCGGTTGTCGCGATGAACTGCACCGCCAGCGGAAGCGTCACCAGCGTCTTGTCCGGGGCCAGGATAACACCGACCAGTGCGCTGATCGTTATCAACATCGAGGTACCGGACATCGCCAAGGCCTGACAGGAAGCCAAAATCAGGACATTTCGGCGCATGTTGATCATGGCGCTAAACCTTGTGAGCTCCCCTCACCCGGCGCTTTGCGCCACCCTCTCCCAAGGGAGAGGGGTAAAGGGCCGTCTTTGAACCGTAAGTCCCCTCTCCCTTGGGAGAGGGACAGGGTTGAGGGGCACTTCGAGATTGATGCCGTCAGAACGGAATTTCGTCGTCGAGATCGCCGCCCGGGCCACTGCTTCGGCCACCACCGGAGGAAGACCCGCCGCTGTCGGGACCGTCCCATGACGGGGGTTCATCGTTCCCGCCGCCGCTGCCGCCATAGCCACCGCTCCCGCCGCCGCCCGGGGAATCGAGCATGGTGAGGACACCCGAGAAGCGCTGCAAGACGACTTCAGTGGTGTATTTCTCGACACCGTCGTTGCCGGTCCACTTGCGGGTCTGCAACGAGCCTTCGAGATAGACCTTCGAGCCCTTCTTGACGTACTTCTCGACAATATCCGCCAGACGCTCATCGAAAATGACAACCCGGTGCCATTCGGTCTTTTCGCGGCGTTCGCCGGATTGCTTGTCGCGCCATTGTTCAGAGGTGGCGACGCTCATGTTGGCGATTTTCTGGCCCGATTGCGTGAAACGGATTTCCGGATCGCGGCCAAGATTGCCGACGAGAATTACCTTGTTAACTGAGCCTGCCATGGGTCCCCCATCTGAATAAATGCGACGGCACTATAACCGTTGAAAGTTATGGAGTGGAGTCGTTTTGGGCGTTAAAAACCCGCAGTTATCCACCGCCTTGCGTCGTTTGTGTCACTGTTCGCGGGGAATTGGAAAGGCCGTTTCCTGATATCCCTTGGACTTTGCGATAAAATCGCGTGCGACCTGCAGAATTTCCTCGTCCGGTTCTTCCAGTTTCACAAGGGCGGCAATGCCGATTTCAAGCAGGGCCATGCCATAGACGTACTGGCTGACATTCTGATTCTGGAAAGCAACAAGGGCGTCGGCCAGAACAATATCGGCCTTTTCGAACTCCTCGTTCAGTTCGTCACTCATGGGTATACTCCTCAATCTCCACGCGGCTGTTGCGTCGCAGTCTCGCTACGACGGCCCGGCTGTCAACGTGCCATATTGCACATATAAGGCTCAGAGGGTTTTTTTGACAATTAACAACTATTAATTGTGCCTTGTCATAATCACTTCATGGGCCTCTGACAAGAAAACCCGGCAAGTTATCCCCGTCTCCTTTCTTTACCGAAGCCCCAATCCCATATATCCATCAACGTTTGAGCGATAAACCTGCATCAAGACCAGGACAGATATGGACACCATCAGCGTAAAAGGTGCACGCGAGCACAATCTCCAGAACGTCAACGTGGATATTCCGCGGCACAGCCTGACGGTGATCACCGGGCTATCCGGGTCCGGCAAGTCGTCACTGGCGTTCGATACCATCTATGCCGAAGGGCAGCGCCGCTATGTCGAGAGCCTGTCGGCCTATGCACGGCAGTTTCTGGAACTGATGCAGAAACCCGACGTCGACACCATCGAAGGTCTCAGCCCTGCGATCTCGATCGAACAGAAGACGACGTCGCGCAATCCGCGTTCGACCGTCGGCACGGTGACGGAAATCTATGACTACATGCGCCTGCTGTTCGCGCGGGTGGGAATTCCCTACTCGCCCTCCACCGGTCTGCCGATCGAGGCGCAAACGGTCAGCCAGATGGTCGACCGGGTCATGGAGATGAAAGAAGGCACCCGGCTTTACCTGCTCGCCCCGATCGTCCGCGGCCGCAAGGGTGAATACAAAAAGGAACTGCAGGACCTGGCTCGGCGCGGGTTCCAGCGCGTGCGCATCGATGGCGTCATGTACGACCTCGAGGACGCACCCGATCTCGACAAGAAGTTCAAGCACGACATCGAAATCGTCGTCGACAGGCTGGTCGTCAAGGAAGGCATCGAAACCCGTCTCGCCGATTCCATCGAGACCGCGCTCAACCTTGCCGACGGTATCGCCTATGTGGATGACGCGGACGCGGAACAGACGGAAGCCCCCAAGGGCAAGAAAGGCGGTATCAAGGACCACGTGCCCGAGGGACGCACCGTGTTTTCCGCCAAGTTCGCCTGCCCTATCTCGGGCTTCACGATTGACGAGATCGAACCCCGGCTGTTTTCCTTCAATAACCCGTTCGGCGCCTGCCCGTCGTGTGACGGTCTCGGCACCGAGATGTTCTTCGATGCCGATCTGGTGGTCCCCGACGAGTCCAAGACCCTGGCACAGGGCGCGATTGCCCCATGGGCGGGATCATCATCGAAATACTACGTGCAGACGCTGGAAAGCCTCGCCAAACACTTCGGCTTCAAGCTCGATCAGCCGTGGACCAAGCTTTCAAAGAAACACCGCGAAATCCTGCTATTCGGGTCCGGCAATGAAACCGTGACCATGCAATACAAGGACGGCTCGAAAAGCTACGAGATCAAAAAACCGTTTGAAGGCGTGGTGCCGAACATGGAGCGCCGCTGGCGTGAAACCGACAGCAACTGGGTCCGTGACGAACTGCAGCGCTATCAGACCATCGCACCGTGCGACACCTGCAAGGGCAAACGGCTGCGTCCGGAAGCGCTGGCCGTCAGGATCGACGGCAAGGACATATCCGATGCCAGCGACCTGTCCATTGACGACGCCGCGTCCTGGTTCGCCAGCCTTGAAAAGTCCCTGTCGAAAAAACAGAACGAAATCGCCCGGCGTATCCTGCGTGAAATCAACGAACGCCTGCATTTTCTCTGTAATGTCGGTCTTGAATATCTGACCCTGTCGCGCGCTTCCGGCACGCTGTCGGGTGGGGAAAGCCAGCGTATTCGTCTGGCGTCACAGATCGGGTCAGGCCTGACCGGTGTCCTTTACGTGCTCGACGAGCCATCCATCGGTCTGCATCAGCGCGACAACGAACGCCTGTTGAAGACCCTCGAGCGGCTCCGCGACATCGGCAATACGGTGATCGTCGTCGAGCATGACGAGGATGCAATCCGCGCTGCCGACTATGTCATCGACATGGGCCCCCGGGCCGGCATCCACGGCGGCAATGTGGTTGCGGCGGGCACGCCGAAAGACATCCTCGCCTGCGACGACAGCCTGACCGGGCGCTATCTGTCGGGTAAGGAAGCGATCCCCATTCCATCGAAACGCCGCCCCGGCAAGAAGGGCCAGAAGCTGACCCTGACCGGCGCCACGTCGAACAACCTGCAGAACGTCGACGTATCCCTGCCGCTCGGCACCATGGTCTGTGTTACCGGCGTATCGGGCGGCGGCAAGTCGTCGCTGATCATCGAAACCATGTACAAGGCGCTGGCCCGCAAGCTGATGAACGCGCGTGAAGTCCCCGGCCCGCATGATGATCTGAAGGGTCTGGAATTCGTCGACAAGGTCGTCGACATCGACCAGAGCCCGATCGGCCGCACTCCGCGCTCAAACCCGGCGACCTATACCGGCGCCTTCACGCCGATCCGCGACTGGTTCGCCAACCTGCCCGAAGCCAAGACCCGCGGCTACAAGCCGGGGCGGTTCTCGTTCAACGTCAAGGGCGGGCGCTGCGAGGCGTGTCAGGGCGACGGTGTCATCAAGATCGAAATGCACTTCCTGCCCGACGTCTATGTCGAATGCGATGTCTGCAAGGGGGCGCGTTACAACCGCGAAACGCTGGACATCAAGTTCCGTGGCAAATCGATCGCCGAAGTGCTGGACCTGACCGTCGACGAAGCCGCCGACTTCTTCAAGGCGGTGCCGTCGATCCGCGACAAGATGCTGACCCTGCAACGGGTGGGGCTCGGCTACATTCATCTGGGCCAACAGGCGACGACCCTGTCAGGCGGCGAAGCGCAACGGGTCAAGCTGGCCAAGGAACTGAGCCGCCGCGCCACCGGCAAGACGGTATATATCCTCGATGAGCCGACAACCGGCCTGCACTTCGACGATGTCCGCAAGTTACTCGAGGTGCTCGACGCGCTGGTCGAACAGGGCAACACCGTGATCGTCATCGAACACAATCTGGAGGTCATCAAGACCGCCGATTACATCGTCGATCTCGGCCCCGAAGGCGGCACCAAGGGCGGCCACATCGTCGCCCAGGGCACGCCGGAAGATGTCGCCAAGGTGAAGAAAAGCTTCACCGGTCAGTATCTCGCCCCCTACCTCGCCACCAAACGCACCAAGAAAAAGGCGTCGTGAGCGCCGCATTCAATCACTTCACCGGTCTGCTGACCCCTCACCCGGTGCTGCGCACCACCCCCTCTCCCCCCGGGAGAGGGAGGGACCCGCGAACGAAGTGAGTGGGAGGGTGAGGGCCGCATTCAATCACTTCACCGGCCTGCTGACCCCTCACCCGGTGCTGCGCACTACCTCACTCCCAAGAACGATATATGTGACAGGGCTTGCGGCCTGTCATCAGGTCGCCACATTCGGATGCCCTTTTACCGCCCGATCCGACGTGAAATACTCCGCCCTTCAATAGGAGATATCCCGTGTCCGAAGAATATTCAGAAAGCTTCCACGAGAAACTAGATGCCGATGCGCTGCTGGCGATCCTCGCCGAAGCCCAGAACACGATCCGCAATTACGACACCAAAGCGGAAATCTGCGGTGTCGGTTTCATTCTCGCGCTGGGGATCGTCAAGCAGGCCGGCGACAGCATTCCGGTGCCCATCGAATTTGCCGGGTTCTATGTTCTGGCCGGCTGGCTGATCATCGTCATCCCGATCATCATGTTTGCGCTGGTTCTGTATCCGTCCCGCGTCGACAAGATTGATCGGGAAAAACGGCCGAACAACGTCCTTGGCGTGATGTACTTCGATCCGCGCAATTTTTCCGACGTCAAAAGCTTCGGCGAAGCCGCCAAAAAATCTGACTGGGCGATGGAAATCGTCTATGAAATCACCAAGGTCTCGATGATCCGTGACCAGAAACGCAAACGCTTCCTGCGGGCGCTGTTCTGGGCTGCCGGATCGTTCTGTGTCCTTTTCCTGTCCCAAATGACCCGCGCGAATGGACTTTTCTAAACATGACAACAACGACGTATCCCCTGCCCCATGTCACGCCCGAGTTTCTGATCGAGCGGGCCAAAGGCTACCTGCCCGACTTCATGGGGGTTGTCCCCGTCGAGATCGCCGAGCGCCGGCTTGTCTGCCGTCTGGATATTCAGCCGCACCACACCGCGCCGAACGGCTATCTGCATGCGGCGTCGGTGATTGCGCTTGCCGACACCACTTGCGGCTATGCAACGCTGGCGCACCTGCCGGAAAGCGGCAGGAACTTCACCACCATCGAGCTGAAATCCAACCATCTCGGCACCGCCCGCGAAGGAGCGATCTTCGCCACCGCCACGGCCCGCCATCTCGGCGGCATGACCCATGTCTGGGATGCCGAGGTCACGGTCGGGGAAACCGGTAAAACCATCGCCCTCTTTCGCTGCACGCAGATGATCCTTAAATAAAGGGGATGACCCCTCTGGCTTCCCTGTCCGCCGCTGCCGCCCTCTTCCTGCTGGGTGCCTGCACGGCGCCGGAAATCGCCGACTGGCCACCTCGCGCGCCCGAGGTCGACGCAGACATGATCCAGCGCTACGTGGATATCTACGGCAATGAGCCGACGGTCCCCGTTTATGGGCCTGAAGATATCGACGCCTTGAATCTGCTGACGCGCCGCAAGTTGCGAAACGATGCCCCGGAGAGAGATATCGAACGGCTGCGCCGTGATCTGGATGGCATTCGGGCGGAAATGGAACGCGAACCCGCTGAACCCAAGGCCATGTCAAAAACGGAGATCAACACCATCAAGCGCCGCGCCCGGCAGCGCTTCGACAGTCATCATGACCAGCGCATGGAGATGCAGAAGCACGGGCTTTAGGGTGACTGCTTCAGGAGTGCCCATCCCCTCACCCGGTGCTGCGTACCCCCTCTCCCCAGGGATAGGGTTAGCGTCCGAACAGGGACCGCATGCCGGCGAAGACTTCGCGGAACAGCCGGCCGATCCGTTCGATATCGGATGAGCCCTGCCTGAGCCGTTCCTGCAGCGTCGAGGCATCCTTGTCGTTCCGGTATTCCTTCGACAGATCAAGACCACGGTTGAGGTTGATGATCTTGGCCCCGTCTGAAAGCTCGACGGTGTCATGAATTTCACGGCCCTTCGGCACATAAACCGGGGTTTTCGGCGTCTGTGACGCCTTGGACGATGCAGCAGGTTTCCGCCCCAGCAGTTGCGAGAGCAGGTCCTGACGTTGCGTGTTCTGTTGCGAGACCTCGACCATGGGCGGAATATACGCCCTTTTGATTCACCAGGATATGTAATTCGTCACAGGCTCATCCGTCGAGATGCAGCGTTGTCGCTCCTCAGCATGAGGGATTGTTTTGTACCTCGTCCTGAGGAGAGCCGAAGTCGTGTCGCAGGATGAACGGGGATCAAAGCCAGTCGGGATTGTCGTTATCGAAGCCGAGCGGGCGTGGCGCGAGACGGATGCTGGCCGGCGTTTTCGACAGCTTGATCGGGGTGCCGACCAGACGGACCGGGCCGACGGTTTCATGCTCGACCGTCGTCACCATGTCCCGCTCGGCTAGTTCCGGCGCTTCCATCACTTGATCGACGGTGCGGATCGCCCCGGCCGGCAGACCTTCGGCATGAAAGGCCGTAAGCCATTCATCACGGGTCCGGGTGAGGAAGGTCGCTTCGAGAATATCGAACAGGGCGCGGCGGTTCTGGACGCGGCCCGGATTGGTGGCAAAGCGATCATCGTCGGCCAATTCGGGATGCCCCATGGCATTGCAGAGCTTGCGGAATTGACGGTTCGCCCCAATCGCCAGAGCAATCGGATAGTCGCTGGTTTCAAACGGCCGGTACGGGCACACGGTCGGATGATCGTTGCCCAGCCGCGGCGGCCGTTCGCCGGTCATCAGATAGGCTGCCGCCTGATTGGCGAGCAGCGTCACCGCCCCGTCGAGCAAAGAGATATCGACGTCCTGCCCCTCGCCCGTCTTTTCACGGTGATAGAGCGCGGCAAGTACCCCCTGTGTCGCGTACTGTCCGGCGACCATATCGGTGACGGCGGCGCCGACTTTCATCGGTTCCTGATCTTCATCGCCGATAATCGACATCAGCCCGCTTTCCGCCTGAATGACGAAATCATAACCGGCACGTTCGGCCATCTGACCATGACGCCCATATCCGGATACGGAACAGACGATCAGACCAGGGTTTTCCTTGCGCAGGTCATCGGGGGCCAGACCGAAGCGCTCCAGCGTTCCCTTGCGGAAGTTTTCAACCAGGATATCCGCCGTCAGCGCCAGCCGCCTGACCAGCGCCTGCCCTTCCGTCGATTTCAGATCGCAAACGACGCTGCGCTTGTTGCGGCCGGCAATCATGAAATAGGCGCTTTCACCGTTCTTGAACGGCGGGCCGAAGTGTCGGACGTCATCGCCTTCGGCGCTTTCGATTTTGATGACATCGGCGCCGAGATCCCCCAGCACCATGGCGCACCATGGCCCCGCGAGGACGCGTGAAAGATCCAGAACCTTGATACCGTGAAGCGGCCCCGGGGCCGGAGAGTGTGTAGACATGAGCCGGAGTTTATCCATTCCGGGCATGAAGGCAACGCCTCATGGAAACCCTTTTTGCCACTGATTGCCGACATATCGCGAATACGCTAATCTCGGAATAACCATTATTTGAGAGGGGATATTATGCCGGAGGCAAAATCGCCGGCTGAACACCCGGGCAACATAGCGGGATTTCCGTTTGCGCGGCGCATCAACACCGTCAGCACCACGGAACCGTGGCAGTGGCTGGCACTGGGCTGGGCCGATCTCAGGCGGTCGCGTGGCGTCAGCCTGATCTATGGGTTGATGTTCGTGGTAATCGGCTATGCCGTGACCATCGGCATGTATCAGCTCGGATACTATTACCTGATCTGGCCGTTGAGTGCCGGGTTCGTTCTCGTCGCGCCGGTGTTCGCGGTCGGCATCTATGAAATCAGCCGGCGCATGGAAAACGGCGAACAGCCGACGCTGATGGATGCGCTGGGGGCGTGGCGGCGGGCGCCGGGACGAATCCTCGGGGCCGGGCTGGCCCTGGCGTTTTTCATGATTCTTTGGCTCCGCGCGGCGGCGTTGATCTATGTGATCAATTTCCCGAACGGCATGCTGACCATCCAGAAACTGCTGAACACCACGTTCTTTTCGGCGGACGGTCTCGCCTTTCTGGCCGTCGGCACCGTGATCGGTGCGTTTTTCGCGGTATCCGCTTTTCTGGTCAGTGCCGTTTCGCTGCCGATGATGCTGGGCGAACGGGCGGATTTCCTGCCGGCACTGCTGACGTCGGTGTTCGCCGTCACCCGAAATCCCCGCGCCATGCTTGTGTGGGCAGCGATCATCGTTGTCGTTACCTCGGCGGGTATGGCGGCCATTTTGATCGGTCTCGCCGTGACCCTGCCGCTGATCGGACATGCGACGTGGCATGCCTACAGAACGCTTGTACAATCAGAGCCACATGAAACCTGAACGGGACGTCCCATGAAACTCACATTTGTCGGCTGCGGCGATGCTTTTGGCACCGGCGGCCGCTTCAACACCTGTTTTTATGTGGAGGGCGACAAGACCGCGTTCCTGATCGACTGCGGCGCCACCAGCATGACGGCGATCCGGCATCACGGCATCGACCCCAACACCATCGACACAATCTTACTGACACACCTGCACGGCGATCACTTCGCCGGAATCCCGTTTTTCATTCTCGATGCACAGCTTTATTCAAAACGTGAAAAGCCGCTGACCGTCGCCGGGCCGCCCGGCACCACGTCGCGGTTGCGCGACGCCATGGAGCTGCTGTTCCCCGGCTCCGCCGATGCGCCGCGCAAATTCGATACCCACGTGATCGAAATGCCGAAGCTTGAAACAACGACCATCGGGGAACTGAACGTCGAAACGTTTCCCGTCTCGCACGCCTGCGGCGATCCGCCCTATGCGCTCCGGGTCACGGTCGACGGCAGGACCGTCGCCTACACCGGGGACACGCAATGGTGCGAGGGCGTGCTTGGCGCGGGCAGGAATGCCGACCTGTTCATCACCGAGTGCCTGTTCTTCGACAAACAGGTCAAAGGGCATCTCGATCTGGCGACGATCCGTCAACATATGACCGACATCGCCCCGAAGCGGCTGATCCTGACCCACTTCGGGCCGGACATGATGCAGCATCTGGACGACGTGACGGACTTTGAACTGGCCGAAGACGGCATGACGGTTAGTATCTGAAAGCCCCCTCACCCTCCCACGTGCCATGCACGCGGGCCTCACCCTCTCCCCGAGGAGAGGGGTATGATTGATTTCCCTCTCCCTGGGGAGAGGGTGGCACGCGCCAGCGTGCCGGGTAAGGGGTACGCAGGATAAAATCAGGCGGCGACGTCGACGCCCAGCACATCGCGGGCGAACCCGGGATAGGTATCCGCCACTTCAACGCCGACCGAGGAACGTAACAGCGCAAGACGCTCTTCTTCGGGCGATTTGGTCTCGCCGACATTTTCAGGCACATCGATTTCAAAGCCGGTGTTATCCAGAACTTCCTCGACCGAGTGTCCCGGCGTCACGCTTTCAAGCCGGAACCGGCGGCGGTCCTTGTCGAAAGCCATGACGCACAGTTCCGTCACCAGATATTTCGGCCCGCCCGGGCGGTGCACGTCCGGGTCGCTGACGCCGGGGGCCGAGATGAAATCGACCTTGGGCACGAACACACGCCGGGAATGTTCGGGCCGGAACAGGATCACCTTGGGGACCGTGAAATACATGAACGCCGACCCGAATGACCCGGAAAAGCGTTTGTCCACGGTCGGATATTTTCCGGTTCCCACCAGATTAAGGTTTGCTTCGCCGTCGATCTGCACACCGCCCAGAAAGAACACGTCGATACGCCCCTGCCCGGCGGCGTCGAAAATCTCCCGCCCGCCGTCACAGAACGGATTGGTTGCCTTGCCATGGATCAGCGAAACCCGCGGCATGCCGCCCCGGACCTTGCGGGCCAGCAGCGCGGCCGCACCGGGAATGGGCGATGCGGCGCCGACGGCGACGTGGCGGACGTCATCTGTTGCCAGCAAACGGGCAATGGTGGTGATCAGGAACTCTTCACGGGAATAACTCATTCTGCGGCTTCTCTGGCCCCGAACACGGCGCGTTGCAGATAAGTGTTGAAGCCGTCCTGGGTCCGGGATTCACGGGCATAGGCCGAAAGCTCGTCATGATCGGGGGCATAGTGCTCAACAAGGCCGAGCGGTTTCGCGCCCTCTTCCGCCTGCACCAGCGATGTCACGTAGAACCCGGGCAGCGTTCCCGCTGCCGTGGCTTCGGAGGCAAGGAGACTATCGTCCTGAATTTTTTCCACCGTCACCAGAAGCGTCTTTGCCGCGTGCGCAATCGTCGCCAGTTCGCGGCGCCGTCCAATCCAGACGTTCCCGTCACGATCCGCAAGCGGGCTGTGAATGATCGCGACGTCCGGACTGATGGCCGGGATCAGCACGATCCTGCCATTGCCCTGCCCCAGGGGATCGTCGACCACTTTCCAGTCGTCACGATGGTTGAGGATATCCGAGCCGATGATCCCGCCCAGCGGCATGAACGGCACACCCTTTTCGGTGGCCTGCAAAGCGGTGTGGATGGCTGGGCATGTACTGTCGATAATCTTCACCGAGCCGCTTTCGACGGCGGCGGCAAACCGCGATGCGGGTCCGGCTTCTCCCAACGAGACGGCGGCGCACTCAACCGTTTTCACGCAGCCGGCACCAATCAGCATGTCGGCCGCCAGACCGTTGATCGGGACGGTGAGTACATGCAGACCCTTGACGCCGCGGCGGATCATCGCGCGGACAAGCGCCATCGGCACGAAGCTGTATTCAGGGGGAAGCGCCAGCAAGGCGCCATCTGGCACCTGTGCGGCAAGTTCGTCGATGTCGTTCAGATAATTTGTCATGGCCTGAATAGTAAATCCGCCGAGACCGATTGGCACGGAAAAACGCATGTCGTCGAATTTCCCGGAAGCCCAGCCGGGACGCCCCGGCACCTATTCCAATTTCTCCCGTCCAGAGAGCTCGGGCGCAAATATGAGGCCCGGCGCAAAGCCGGGATATAAAATCAAACAGTCGTCGTCCTGAACGTGATTCAGGACCGATACTTACGACCCCGGCTTTACCGCTTTCCAGTAGTCGGTGTTGATGTTCATCATCATGCCGTCCAGGCGCTGTTCGAGACAGCGGCGCACGCTGAAGAAACGCCCCTGCGATGTCCGGTACTGGCAATAGCCCAACACGTCGGCAGCCCGGTGCATCCCCGTCCCCACGGATTCACGCGGGCTTTCGTTGAAGGTGTTCTGCCACAGATTATCGCGGTCCTGTTTCGTCATCCGGCCGCGGGACGGCACTTCGCTGAGCAGACGGCTCACCACCTTGATCGCTTCGTACTCCGTGGAATGCACCTTGAAGACCCTGTCCGCCACCGGCTGCAGGGACGCGATCGCGTGTTCGACTTCGCCGTCACGGATCGGGTTGTCGTCACCGGCAACCGGCATCGGTACAAGCACGCCACCGCCTTTAACGGTTATGGATTTCGGGGTCAGCCCGCGGGCTTCGAGATCACGGATGGAAAATTCGATTTTCGATGCCGTATAGCCGCGCTCGGCGCGGACCTTGGCGGACTTGACGGCAACTTCCTGGGTCCGGCCTTCGGCGTCCGTGGCGAGAACCCGGAACACCGAAAGATCGTGCGGCGTATAGACATGATGCCGGTCCGGCGTTTCCCGTTCCGACTGCATGCAGAAGGTGGTCAGTTCAACGCTGCAGGTCCCGGTGCCGCACTGCAGTTTCAGCGGCGATGCCGTGGCGACGACACCCAGAAGCTGGGGGGCCGCTTTGGCCGCCAGCGGGAATGCAACGACACCGGCACAGACGGCGATGGTTTTTATGGCCATGGTTTTTATGAAAGTACGCATTATTCGCCTCCTCATATCCGTGGCACGGATGAAAGCGAATGGAAGGCGACACCTTCAACCGAAGCACATTTGCCGGTGACTATAACACACGTTGGGGCATATGTCGGCCCCTTCACGTAAGAGTCAGACCACCGGCAGATATGGCGGCGAAAAATCAGAAGGCGACGGCATCCCGTGCTTCTGCGGCTTCCTCGGGCGTCCACTGACGAACCGGCGTCGGCGCGGCCTGACGGTCCAGCGGCAGGAACGTGCCCTCGCCCGGCTCATCCAGCGTGACCGAGCCCAGCGGCGCATTGATGTTGACCGCCCCTTCGAGAATCTGGAAGCCGTAGTGCGGCTGCCCCGGCGGCATGCCGACCGTCAGTTCACCGGCGATCACCCGCGTGCCGCGGATACCGATGGTGGCGACCGGGGTATTCAGCGCAACGGTGGCAGGGAGGTTCTGCCCGATCCGCCCGGAAACGAACTCGAACACCCCTTTGACGTACCGCAGGGATTGCGCCCCGCTTTCCGGGGTGCGACCGGCCGGTTGATAAACCAGCTCGTCGATGTTCATTTCGGCATTTTCACCGAGCTTCAGGGATGAACTGTCAAAAAACCGGATTTGCAGTCGCGCATCTTCACCGGTCTTGATGACATCGCCGATGAAGACCGGCGCACCGACCGACAGTACGGCGGTTTCATCCCCAGCAATGCGCGTGGCATCACCACGGATACGATCAACGACACCTGCTTCTTCCATCGCGTGGGCCGACGGGACGGCAAGCAGCAGAACAAACAAACAGATTAAGGGAAGTGAAGCGATTTTCTTCATTGTAACAGGCCCGATAACAATTGATGACAAAACTAGGCTGGATCGATTTCCAGCAACAAGCTACGAGGTTTAACGCAGTGCATAGCCAATGCTTCATGCACTCACAAGCCTATTCTTAGAATGGTTTTAATAGTCATTACGTGCCGGTTTCGGGTAGCATCGCGGCACGTGCTCAGAAGGAAGGGGGAAAACCATGGCATCGAAGAGTGATTTCGATACCGATGAATGGACACTTGTGGCTTCGGCACCGATCATTGCCGCCGCAGTTATTTCCGCGTCCGACGATGTCGGCGAAGACATGGATTCAGAAGAAGAGGAAATCCAGGCCTTCAAAAACTCGCTTGTGCAATTGCGCAAGAAATACGGCAAGACGCAGCTCGTCAACGAGGTGCTTGATGATATCGAGAACGAGGGCACCGGCGAGTTCGATGCCCTGTTTGCGGCCATCGGCGCATCTGCATCACATGAATCTCCGCTCGAAGACCGGGTCAAGGCCATCGGCAATGCCGGTGATGTCCTCGATCGCATCGCCGACAAGAAGGAAGCCAGGCAATACAAGAAATTCCTGATTGATGCGGCCACGGCTGTTGCATCGGCGTCGAAAGAAGGGTTCTTTGTATTTGGCAGTTCGATCAGTAAAAAAGAAGAGTTCTATCTGCGCCAGATACAGAGCGCATTGAAAATGTAAGGCGGGAGCGTGACGGCCGAGGGGGATTTCACCGACGAAGAATGGCAGGAGCTTCGGCGCCTGCCCCTTGTCGTGGCCGCCATCATCTCGGCGGTCGATTACAGCACCGTCTCCGAAGGCAAGGAATACGATGCCTTTGCCGCTTTCATCCGCAAGGCCGGTAAAAAGCGCCGCCAATCGGCATTTGTCGCGGCAATCCTGGATCAGAGTGTCGAGGCCGACAAGCAGACTTTCCAGGAACTTTGCACCAGCGTGACCACGGCCATGAGCGGCGAAAAACCGGTCGAAACCGCGCTCCTCTGGATCAAGAAGTTGGGCAAGCTGGCCGACGAACGCCTCGATAAGCGAGAGGCCCGGTCCTACAAGGAATTCGCGCTCGACGTTGCGCTGGCCGTCGCCCGGGCGCACAAGGAAAGCGCCCTGCCCTTCGCCAGTTCGATCAGCAAGGTTGAAGATTTCCACATCCGCCGCATGACGACGGCACTGGGCCTTTAGGTCCCCTCACCCGGCGCTTCGCGCCACCTTCTCCCCCGGGAGAGGGCTGGAGATTCCCCTCTCCCACCGGGAAAGGGAGAGACCCGCGAACGAAGTGAGTGGGAGGGTGAGGGGCAGATCAGAACCCGTTAACACAAGCCCCCTCACCCGGCGCTTCGCGCCACCTTCTCCCCCGGGAGAGGGCTGGAGATTCCCCTCTCCCACCGGGAAAGGGAGAGACCCGCGAACGAAGAGAGCGGGAGGGTGAGGGGCAGATCAGAACCCGTTAACACAAGCCCCCTCTCCCGGCGCTTCGCGCTACCCTCTACCCAGGGAGAGGGAGAGTGCGGGACACATCAGCCCTGAACACCCTGCTCAGTCGTCGTATTCGTTGTCGCTTTTCGGCAGGCCGATGGCGCCGCGGCGATCGGTATTATCAAGCTTGGCACCGCGCATGTCGGCATCGGTAAAAATCGCATCGGTCAGCAGCGACCCCCGAAGATCGGCGTCCCTGAGATCGGCTTCGGTAAAATCGCATTTGGTGAAATCGCCGTTCTTGAGGTTGGCGCCGTTGAGCAGCGCCCCCTTGAGCTTGGCGTTATCCAGGTTGGCGCGCCATTCACCGCCCCCGGCACGGGTCGACACCATGACCTCGCTCAGATCGACCGCGACAAGATTGGCGCCGGACAGATTGGCACGGCTGAATTTCGAGCCTCTGAGATCGGCCCGGGCAAAGACCGCGCCGCGCAGGTCGCAATAGGAAAAATCCGACATCAGACATTCCGACTTGGACATGTCACAGCCCTTCATCGTCGCCAGCGAAAAATCCGCCGCCGACAGATTGACGCCGCTCAGGTTGTGATTGCTGAGATCGCTTTTCGACAGCACCGCCCGCTTGCCTTCCTTGCCGTTGGTCTTCATCCATGCGGCATGCTGGGCGATGATTTCCTTCATCGACCGGTCCGCGGATTCAATGCTCTTGGCGATCTTCGCATCCGAGAGATCGACCTTCGAGAAATCGACGTTGTCGAACATCGCGCCGATCAGGTCCGCGCCCGACAGATCGGCACCGTCAAGGGTCGTCCCGGTAAAGATCGCCCCATGGAACACCGCACCGGACAGGTTGGCGTCGGTAAAGTCGGTCCCTTCCAGATTGCACCCGGTCAGATTCGACAGCGAAAGATTGGCCCGGACGAACTTTGCGTTCTTGAGATTGCAGTCAGTCAGGTCGGTCTGCACGATGACACTGTCGGAGACCTTGGCGCCGCTCATGTTGGCGCCCCGAACCTTGGCTTTTTCCATGCCCGGCGTGGCTTCGTTCTTGTTCAGCGGCATCAGTTCGCCCCGCTCGCCCGAACGCAGCAGAATGCCGTCGCGCATATCGCTGTCCACCAGACTGGCCAGCGTCAGGTTGGCCCCGGCCAGGCAGGCGCCCCGGATATCGGCGCGGTCAAGATTTGCCCGCACAAGCACGGCGCCGCGCAGATCACAGGCGAACATGTTCGCTTCAAGAAGCTTGGTGCCTTCCAGTTCGCAGTTGCTCATGATGGCGCCGACAAAATCGGCACGGCTGAGATCGCGGTCGCTGAAATCGAGATAGGACAGATCCATCATCCCGAATTTTGCGCGTTCGCCGCCGCGTGAGCCTTTCAGAAACAGCTCGTGCGACGCCACGATCTCATCAGCTTCCTGCTGGGAGAGCTTCTTCCACTGACTTTTTTCTTCTTCGTCATGCAGCGCCATGGCGCGTTCCTACTCGTACATTTCCGGCACACCAGCCCTGACGACGGTTTGGGGCGCGATGCTGGACAAATCAAGTGAACGATTATAAAGACCGCGCGCGTTGCGAACAGTGCTGTAGCTCACTAGTTTCATATTGTCGCCGCCAACCCTTAAACAGCGATTAACCGGGAAATAATGGATACTCAGACCGCGAAAGACCCTGTCCACGTTATCGGCGCCGGCCTCGCCGGTTCCGAAGCCGCCTGGCAAATTGCGTCTGCCGGGGTACCGGTCATCCTGCACGAAATGCGCCCGGTACGAAAGACGGATGCACATCATACCGACGGCTGCGCCGAACTGGTATGCTCCAATTCGTTCCGTTCGGACGATTTCGAGGCCAATGCCGTCGGTCTGCTTCACGAGGAAATGCGCCGCACCGGTTCGCTGATCATCGCCGCCGCAGATACGCACCGTGTCCCGGCGGGTTCTGCCCTTGCCGTCGACCGGGATGCCTTTTCCTGCGAAGTGACAAAGAAACTGGAGCAGCACCCGCTGATCACCATAGAGCGGGGCGAAGTCGCGGGCCTGCCGCCGGAAGACTGGTCAAGCGTCATCATCGCCACCGGTCCGCTCACCTCCCCCGACCTGACGAGAGCGATCCTTGAAATCAGCGGCGAGGACCAGCTCGCATTCTTCGATGCCATCGCGCCCATCGTCTACCGGGAAAGCATCAACTTCGACGTGGCATGGTTCCAGTCCCGTTACGACAAGCCGTCCGCCGGCGGCGACGGCAAGGACTACATCAACTGCCCGATGACCCATACCCAGTACGAGGATTTCATCGACGCCCTGATCGACGGCGAAAAAACCTCGTTCAAGGACTGGGAAAAAGATACTCCCTATTTCGAGGGCTGCCTGCCGATCGAAGTCATGGCCGAACGCGGACGCATGACCCTCAGTTTCGGGCCAATGAAACCGGTCGGCCTGACCGATCCCAACAATCCCGACCGTAAACCGCATGCCATCGTGCAACTGCGCCAGGACAACAAGCTCGGCACCCTGTTCAACATGGTCGGCTTTCAGACCAAGCTGACCTACGGTGAGCAGAAACGGATTTTCCGCATGATTCCCGGGTTGGAGAATGCCGAATTCGCACGTCTCGGCGGCATTCACCGCAACACCTTTATCAACTCGCCGAAGCTGCTGGACCCGTTCCTCAGGCTGAAAGCCCAGCCCCGGCTGCGCTTCGCCGGGCAGATCACCGGGTGCGAAGGCTACGTCGAAAGCGCCGCCGTCGGGCTGATGGCCGGACGCTTTGCCGCCGCTGAACGGCTTGGGCTCGATCCCTCCGCGCCGCCGGAAACCACATCCATGGGGGCGATCCTGAATCACGTCACCCTAGGTGCCGATGCCGATACATTCCAGCCGATGAATGCCAATTTCGGCCTGTTTCCGCCGCTGGACACCGATCACCTGCCGAAACGGCAACGCCCGCGCGGGCGTGACCGCAAGCTCAAGCTGTCCGAACGTGCCCTTGCCGACCTCGCGGCATGGATCGACGACGACGCGCTGCTGGCGGCGGAATAATTTCCCCTCACCCGGCGCTATGCGCCACCCTCTCCCCAGGGAGAGGGCTGGAGATTCCCCTCTCCCACCGGGAGAGAGAGGGACCCGTGAACCAGTGAGCGGGAGGGTGAGGGGCAGATCAGAATCCGTTACCACATGCCCCCTCACCCGCCGTGCTGGCGCACGCCACCCTCTCCCCAGAGAGAGGGAAGTTACGCCATCCCTAGTACCGCCCCCTAAATCTTTGATCCCTGTGGATAAACGAACACACGATGATGTGTGTTTTTCACCGTTCAGCATGTCTAAAAGTTAAAATTCGGTGTATATTCAGCGCAGAATCGATTCCGTCCGGCAAAACTGGGAACTGCCCTTGAAACGACATGATTTCAAAGCCTTATCGTTGAAGGAGGCAGCGTATCTGAAGCATTGCCAATGAAACCGCGCCCCGATCAGCACATAGATATAGGCCTCCCGGCCGCTTCAACGCGTTTGCCGACGGGTCTGCGCGTGCTGATCACGGTTCTGAGCGTTGTTCTGGTCCTTGCCGCTTCCCCCCTGTCGACGCATGCCCAGAGCCCCGATGAGGCTCTGTTCAACGCCGTCGAAGTCAATGATGTCGAAGCCGTCGAAGCCGCGATTGCCAACGGCGCGGATCTGGGTGCCAAGAATGCGGACGGGATGACACCGGCCGATGTTGCGGTCGACCTCGGCCATTTTCGCATTGCCCATCTTCTGCTGTCGAAGCGCACCGCCTCCAAGAGCGCGCCGCGGGTTACGGATAAGGTCAAGGAAGCCCTGAACCAGCCGCGACAGCGTGTTGCCGCCCCGCAGCCGACGGTCCCCGATCCGAAACTGTCGGAACTGGTGCCGCCGAAAAAACCCGAACCGGAACCCCGCCAACAGATGGCTGCGCCGCAACAGCCGGCCCCGCGCGAAACGGCAACGCCAACCGACGCGTTGTCGATGCCGTCCGTCGATGCATCGGCACAAACGGCACCGGCCCCCGCCGTCGAGAAAGCCCCGCCGCCGCCGATGCGGCCCGATGACGAAATTGCCCGTTCGCAACCGGCACCTGCCGAACCGGCTGCACCTTCATCCCGGCAGTCGGTGCAGAACGAAGACGGCTTCATCGATAAATTCTGGAGCGGCCTCAACAATGTGATCACCCTGGGCGGCCTGATCGGTGGTGAAGACGCCCGCATCGTCGGTGAGCCCGCCCCCTCCCGCGTCGGCAGGGATGGTCAGACCCTCGTCAATCCCGCCGATCGCTTTTCCAGCCGCCCCGCCCCACCTGCTCAGCCGGAAAGCGACAGCGCCGCCGGGCGCATGGTCGACCGCATGACCGGCATGGTCGGCGGCACGCAGCCTCAGGAAAACGAATTCGGCCTGCCGCAGATGCCCGTGGTACCGCCATCGGACGGCAGCAACGCCCAGCAAGCCAACCGCACCCCCGGACAGGAGCTCGGGCAGGCCCCCGGCACCGTCGGCATCGAGAGTTCAACGCCCGGTCTGGCCGCGCCTTCACTTGAAGCCCCCGGTCTTGAGGCACCTGGTCTTGTGGCGCCAGGGCTCGAAGTACCCGGATTGGCCATGCCGCTCCCTGAAAGCCCCGCCCCCGGGATGGAAACCGCGGAGATTCCCGGTCTGGCGGCCCCGACGGTTGAAGTGCCCGAAACGGCGCCGGGGCTTGCCGTTCCCGTACTGCCGCCGGATGGTGGCGATCCCGCAACCGGAATACCCGGCCTTGCCATACCGGTTGAGCCGCCAAGCGGCGATCCGGGCATTGAAATTCCCGGACTGGCTGCGCCGGACCTGCCCGACGGCCCCGCACCGCCGGATCCTGAGACACCCGCGCCGGGCATCTCCGGTATGGCAGGCCTTGATATTCCCGGCCTCGATATCCCCGGTGTCGCCGCCCCCGCCCCGGAAGTCCCCGGCATCATCCCGCCGCCGTCCGGCGATCCGGGCAGCATTCCCGCATTGCCGCCCGGACTGGAACCCTTGCCCGGCTCGGACACGGGGCAGTTGCGGCGCCCCGGCGGGCTGGTCGAACCCGAAGACCCGACCTCGCTGCCGCCGCCCGGTAACGCCGGCATTCAGGAACGGATCAGCAGGATCGACAGGCTTCTCAGCCGCAATCCGACCCAGAACACGGAACGCTATCTGACACCGCGCGGCACGCAGGCGGAAACAGGCGCCCCCAACAGGTATGCGCCCCGCACGGCACCGGCCAAGCCACCTGTGACCACAAGATCGCCCGACCCGATGCTGGAAATACCACAGGGGATCGATACACCGCGGACGGCACCGGCGCCGCGCCCCACGGAGCGATCGTCTGACCGTGATTCGCCTGCGGAAATCCTCCGCCGTGCGCGGGAAAGCGAAGCGGTGATGCGCGAACGGGAAATTCATGAAACCAGACAGGATCGTTCTGCTAACAACGTCCCGCGTCCGCTGGAACCTTCGGGGCATCAGCTTACGGTTCCCGACAAACCGATCACGGCCCGCGACGAGCCGTCGACACGGATGTTCGAACGCTTCCGGAATCTGTCTGAAAACCAGTACGAAAATGAAGACGTGCACGGCCTGCCGGTGGTGCGTCAACCGATCCCGACAAAAACCGTGCCGCCGCGCAAGGTCAAGGACATCACCATTGCCGGCATCCCCGCCGACGTTGTCGCGGAGAACGATATCAAGCTGCAAAAGCTCGCGCGTTTCTTTCGCGGTGATCAGGAAGAGGAAGCCGGCATGAAAGCGCCGGAATTCAACCCGGAAACCCGGGTCGAGCGTGAACCCCTGCCCCGCGTGATCGACAACCTTATTCCCGAGAACGATCCGGCACGCGGTCAGGTCGTCGACGACAAGATGCTTGATCTCCGGGGGGTGGAACTGCGGCCCGAACAGCCCGGCACGCAGCCGGGTGCGTCACCCACCCGCAACGGCGAACTTGATCCGAATTTCATCGACCGGCTGAGCAATGTGCTGGGCCCTGCCCCGCAACAGCCCGACCTGCCGGGCACCGCACCGGATGCGGAACCCGGCAAGATCGCCCTCAGCCAGCTTGATGTGCCGCAGGAGCAAATGGTCAAACCGGCGAAGCCGGTCATTCCCGATCCCTGGACCATGACCGTCGAACGCAAGGATACCGACGGCCAGCAACAGACCCTTGGTGTGACCGCGATCTCCCCCGAAGACGGCTCCGAAGTCCGTACCGAACAGGGCGTGGTATCGGAAATGGTCGGGCGTATCCGGCAACTGTTCAAAGGACCGAAGGATTTGGAGAGAGGGCCGCAGGTTGAGCAGCTAGACGAAAAGGACCGTCAGGCGGCCGCCGAACGCCTGCTGTCGGATGCGCTTCGCGACGGCGCGCCGACGGCCCTCCCCGATCAGGGCCAGTGGCCGGTGACCGAAGTCGAGACCGTCAATACCACCCCCGGCGTGCCGCCGGCACCGCGTCCCGGTGTCCTGACCCGGACCTCTCTTGACGACGTGATATTGAGTCTGGGTGAATCCGTCACTCTGGAAAACACCCTGCCGCCGCAGCAGGACGGCATCGATCCGCTGAATTCCTGCGTCAAAAAGAACCGCGGCACGACCCTGTTCTGCATCGAACCTGTGGACTGGCCGCAGGACCTTCGCCCGGCGTTCGTCGTGCCGACCATTCTGTATACCGGCCCCAGCGCCATCACGCGCTATGACCAGGGCAGCCCGTCGCGGTTCCATGCCCTGTTCGAGTCTGAAATGTTCGAACAGGTAGTGGCTTACTATCAGGCCCGTTACGGCGAACCGACGGAAATCTGGAAACGCTCCATCGCGCCGCTCGCCAAGCCGCGCATGGACAACCCGACGGTCACCTGGCGCAGCCGGAATTCAAAAACCAACGTGATCACGGTTCTGGAAATCCGTAAATTCGACGACAGCCGGGGCGGCTTCCCGGATATCAACCGCGGCGCCGTGATGATGTATCACCTCAACGCGCCGTCGATATTCCCGCAGGTCTCATCGCATGAACTGATGCGTCTCAGACGGGCGACAGAATAAACCTCATCCCCTCACCCGGCGCCTCCCCCCAAGGAGAGGGTTGTAGACTTCCCCACTCCCACCGGGAGGGCGAGGGTCTGCGGTTCAGGGCCTGCCGAGCATCGATCGCCAGAAAACCGTCAGCGGTCTTTTGACACCCGGCGGGCGGGCGGCATACCGGGCCGGGTCACCGCCGACACGGCGCAGTCCTTTCAGGTAGACGGCGCTCAGACTGAGCGGCAGATATGCCGGCAACGCATTACGGCTGATCGTCCGACCTTTATCCCGGGCATCGTGAAGATGTTTCTCGGCGGCCGTCAGCAGCGGTCCGGTGATCTCGTTCAGGTCCGGGTTCTGCGGCCACTGGTGGGGCTGCGCCGGATCAAGTCCGGCACGGCCGCAAAGATCGGCGGGCAGCGTGACCCGTCCCGCCTGCGCCATGAAAGGAATGGCACGTACCAGCCCGACCATCGCCACCGCGATTCCCGCCGAACGTGTCAGGTCGTCGTGATGCGCCGGATCTTCGCCAAGCACACGCAGCGCCATTGCCATGACCGACGACGATGTCTGCGCCGCATAATCTTCAAACGCGATCAGGTCGCGGGGCGGGATATCGTCCAGATCGGTTTCACGGGCATCGATCAGAGCCGTCAGTTCCTGTTCCGAAATTCCTGCCCGCGCAACAGAAGCTGACAAAGGTTCCGCCACCGCATGGGCCGGGGGCGTACCCGCCATCACGCCCGGCACGGCATCCCGCCAGAACTGCAGCCGCATGCGCCCGATCATCGGCTCGGAGACGGTCTCGCGGATTTTCGAGAGTTCCAGATTGAAGGCATAGAGCGCGAACAGGTCTTCGCGCACGGCATCGTCGGCAAACAGACTGGCCAGAAACCGGTCGTTGTCGAAATCACGGATCTGTTTCGCGCAATAGCTCAAATCGGCCATTTTG
This sequence comes from Rhodospirillales bacterium, assembly GCA_965227245.1. Classification (GTDB taxonomy): domain Bacteria; phylum Pseudomonadota; class Alphaproteobacteria; order Rhodospirillales; family Casp-alpha2; genus UBA4479. The sequence goes on from OZ245728.1 coordinate 3,245,483, forward strand.
CCACCGTCATCGATCCTTCATCACACAAACACTGGAAACTTCGCATTCGCCACTTATATGGGTTTGTAAGGCCGGATTAAAGACCGGCCGCCCCGCTTGCGCGGAATACGTCCGCATATATACCAGTGGACGTTGCACCGGCGACAAGCGTGGTCTAACGTGCCGTCTGCGTTATCAGACGCCACATTCGGTTAAGTTATTGAACACATGAGAGGGAGCATTATGGCTTTTGAACTTCCCGCACTGCCTTACGAGAAAAACGCACTCGAGCCGCATATGTCGGCAAACACTTTCGATTTCCACCATGGCAAGCACCACAACACCTACGTGGTCAATCTGAACGGTCTTCTGGACGGCAGCGATCTTGCCGGCAAGAGCCTTGAAGAGATCGTCATGGCGACCGCCGGTGATGCCAGTAAAGCCGGCATGTTCAACAATGCCGCCCAGGTCTGGAACCACACTTTCTTCTGGAATTCCATGAAGCCCGGCGGCGGCGGTGCCCCTTCCGGCGACCTGGCCGCCAAGATCGACGAAGCTTTCGGCAGCCTCGACGGGTTCAAGGATGCCTTCAAACAGGCCGGCGCGACACAGTTCGGTTCCGGCTGGGCCTGGCTCGTTGTCGGTGACGGCGGCAAGCTCGAAGTCGTCAAGACACCGAACGCCGAAAACCCGATGACGCAGGGCAAGACCCCGCTCCTGACCTGTGACGTCTGGGAACACGCCTATTACCTGGATTACCAGAACCGCCGCCCGGACTTCCTGGCCGCGTTCCTGGACAATCTTGTGAACTGGGACTTCGCTGCCGAGAATCTGGCCAAAGCCTGATTTCTCAGCCAAGCGGTATGATCAGGGCGCGTCCTTCGGGACGCGCCTTTTTCTTTACGTGATTTCTCCCTCTCCCCCCCCCGGGAGAGGGGGGGGACCCGCGAATGAAATGAGTGGGAGGGTGAGGGGCAAGGTCAAACGCACCAAAAGCTGCCCCCTCACCCGGCGCTTCGCGCCACCCTCTCCCCAAGGAGAGGGGAAATATTAATCGACCGCCAGAATGGCCGCGGCGACGCGGCGTTCCTCGGCCACCAGCACGTTGAAGGTGCGGCACGCGGCGCCGGTGTCCATCCATTCCAGGACAATACCGGCATCCCTGAGCGCCTGGCGCAATCCCTTGGGGATCGCCCTGAAGCGCGGCCCGCAGCCGACCAACAGGATATCGACCGCATCACCTGCGGCGATTACGGCGTCCAGGGACGCCATGTCGATGCCGGTGGATTCTGTCACTGGCCAGAGATGGGTTTCTTCGGGAAAAACCAGAATGCTGCCGTCGAAAAACGCACCCGTCACCTTGAAGCGGCCATCACCATAGGACTGGATAAGCTGGCGATCCTTGGGAACGACGGGATTGATATCGAGGGACATGCCGGTTCGGGCCTTGCTCCTTATGATGCGCCCGGCTGCGGCGCGGCGTCTTCGTCGGTGTCGTCTCCGGCGAGATTGCCGCGTGCCTTGTCATCAAGACCGAAGTACAGCAACAGCGGTACGGCGACGCAGATCGACGAATAGGTCCCGACGACAACGCCCCAGATCATGGCGAAGCTGAAATCCCGGATCACCTCGCCGCCCAGGAAGAACAGCGCCAACAGGGCCAGCAATGTCGTGAACGAGGTAATGATCGTCCTGGACAGGGTGTTGTTGATCGACAGGTTCAACAGCTCGCCAAGCGGCATGGTCTTGTACTTGCGCAGGTTTTCACGGACCCGGTCGTAAACGACCACGGTATCGTTGATCGAATACCCGGCAATGGTCAGTACCGCCGCCACCGTCGACAGGTTGAACTCGAAACCAAGCAGCGCAAAAATGCCGATCGTGGCCGTCACGTCGTGCAGCAGTGCGATCACTGCGCCAACGCCGAACTGCCATTCAAAGCGGAACCAGATGTAGACAAGGATCGCCAGCATCGCCAACGAGACGGCGAAAATCCCGTCTTCGAGCAGTTCAGCGGAAACCTGCGGACCGACGAATTCGGTCCGGCGGTAATCTACCTTGTCGCCAAGCGCGGCTTTGACCGTGTTCACCGCCTGCTGCTGGGCTTCATCGCCGCCCGGCTGGCGCTGGATGCGGATCAGCACGTCGGTCGGCTCACCGAATTCCTGCAGCGATACATCGCCGAGACCCAAAGTCGAGAGCTTGCCACGCATGTCGGAAATATCTGCCGGGCCTTCCTGGTTGCGGACTTCGATCAGGATGCCACCCTTGAAGTCGATGCCGAAATTCAGACCCTTGGTGGTGGCCAGGCCGATCGAGGCAACGATCATCAGGGCCGAAAACACGAAGAACAGTCTGCGTTTGACAATAAAGCCGATGTCGACGTCGGCCGGGATCAGATTTAACGGTTTCATGTCCAGTCTTCTCCCTTAAAGCGGCAATTCGGTCGGGCGCTTGGAACGCAGCCACGACACCACGAACAGACGCGTCAGCATAATCGCCGTGAACATCGACGTAACGATGCCGATCGACAGTGTCACGGCAAAGCCGCGGACTGGACCGGAACCGAAGGCAAACAGCAGAACGGCAGCGATCAGCGTCGTTATGTTGGCGTCGATAATCGTCGACAATGCCCGGCTGTACCCTGCATCGATGGACGAAATCGGTGTCCGTCCGGCGCGCATTTCTTCACGGATACGTTCAAATATCAGCACGTTGGCATCGACCGCCATACCGATGGTCAGTACGATCCCGGCAATACCCGGCAGCGTCAGCGTTGCCTGCAGCAGCGACAGCACGCCCAGGATCATGAAGATATTGATCGCCAGCGCAACGTCGGCATAAATCCCGAAACGTCCATAGGCGATGGCCATGAAGATCACCACAGCAATCAGGCCAACGATACAGGCAATTTCACCCGCGGCGATGGAATCAGCCCCCAGACCGGGGCCGACTGTGCGTTCTTCGAGGATTGTCAGTGGTGCGGGCAAGGCCCCTGCCCGCAGCAGAAGCGCCAGATCGTTGGTTTCCTGAACAGTAAAACTACCGGAAATCTGACCGGAACCGCCAAGAATGGGTTCCTGAATGACCGGTGCCGAGATCACCCTGCCGTCCAGCACGATGGCAAACGGGCGTTTCACGTTTTCCGTCGTTACCTTGCCGAACTTACGTGCACCGATGGTATCGAAGCGGAACGACACCACCGGCTGGCTGTCGCGGCCGTCGAAGGTCGGCTGCGCGTCGACAAGATTCTCGCCGCTGACGGCGATACGTTTCCTGACGAGGATATACTGTTCCTGTCCCGCTGCGGCGGTGGCATCGGCCATCGGCAGCAACAGCGAACCCGGCGGCACACGGCCGGCCATGGCTTCGTCGACGGAATTCTCAATGTCGACCATCTGGAAGGTCAGTTTTGCGGTTTTACCGATCAGGCGCTTGACCCGTTCCGGATCATCGATCCCCGGCAACTGGACAATCACCCGATCCTCACCCTGACGCTGGATGGTCGGCTCACGCACACCGGTTTCATCGATACGGCGGCGGATGATTTCGATGGACTGCTGCACTGCCGAGGTGCGGCGCTCGACGATCTGCTGATCGGTCATGCTGATGGTGATACGCTCACCGTCGATGCTCGTTTCGGCAGCGGTATCGATGTCGCGCATCAGCTGCAGCGCTTTTTCGCGCTGTTCTTCCTGCGGAATCGTGACCCCGATACTGCGCTGCTGCTTGCCCAGAGCACGGTAGCGGATGCGCTCGCCGCGCAGGTCGGCACGCGCACTGTCGACAAGGGATTCAAGATATTCATCGATGACGGCCTGCACCTCGACCTCGAGCAACAGGTGCGACCCGCCCCGGAGATCAAGGCCCAGATTGACCTGCTTATGCGGAACCCAGTCCGGCAGTTCCTGAGCCAGGTCTTCGGACACGAAATTCGGCAGTGCAAAGGCAATGCCGAGGAAGCAGATCACCGCCACCAGAAACTTTTTCCAGGTCGGAAAATTGACCATCTAGTCTATCCTGTCGTTTGCGTACCGGGGAACGGCTCAGCTTTTCGGCTTGTCCTGGGACTCATCGGCGTTGCCGGCATCTTTGCTGTCGGCCGCATCCTGTTCGGCCTGTTGGTCTGCCGGGGCTTCGTCAGGCGTATTCGCGGGCGCCGGTGCTGCGGGCTTGGAGCCGCCACCGAACAGGCCGGACAGCAGACCGCCCTTTTTCTGGCCGCTGTCATTGGCTGCAGTGCCACCGACGGGTTCGGTCCGGTTGACGACGCCGGAAATCGTGGCGCGCTGCACCTTGACCTTGACGTCCTTGGCGATCTCGACCGTCAGTTCGTTTTCGTTATCGACCTTGGTGACCGTGCCGATGATGCCGCCGCCGGTAACGACCTTGTCGCCGCGGCGAATGCTTTCGAGCAGTTCACGGTGCTGTTTGATCTTTTTTTGCTGCGGACGGATAAGCAGAAAATAGAACACAACGAAGATCAGGATCAGGGGCAGGAACGCCTGGAACGCATTGCCGCCGCCGGCACCACCTGCCGCTTGTGCGAAAGCTTCGGAAATAAACATCGTATCAACTCCTTAAGACGCTTCAGCCGGGGCGAATGCGCCCACTTATAAAAGTCGCGGGACTATAACGCTCAGGCCCGGAGTTGCAACCGATTCCGAGCGTTTTCAGGGCGTTTTCAAATTAACGTCCGGTAATGTTTGCCGTCAGGATTGACGCTCAAATGTGGCCCGTATACTTTCCGCGCCATCAACAAAGAAGGTAACCATGATCGATCAGGAAACCAAAGACCTGCTGGACAGGATCGCCGGCGCGCTTGAGCGTCTTGCCCCCGAACCCACACCGGAATGCGGCATCGACGAAGCCGACGCCTTTATCTGGCATGCACGCGGCGGTCTTGAAGCCGTGCCGAAGGTCAACCGGGTCGATATCGGCCTTTTGCAGGGGATCAGCCGTCAGCAGGATCAGTTGATCGACAACACCCGGCGGTTTACCGAGGGATTTCCCGCCAACAACGCCCTTCTGTGGGGTGCACGCGGCACCGGCAAGTCCTCGCTGGTCAAGGCCGTGCATGCCAAGATCAATGCCGACAAGCCAGGCGCTCTGGCGCTGATTGAAATCCACCGCGAGGACATCCCCTCGCTGCCGCAGCTGCTCGGCCAACTCCGGAAAAGTGAGCGCCGCTGCCTGATTTTCTGCGACGATCTGTCATTCGACGGTCAGGACGAAGCCTACAAGTCGCTGAAAGCCGTGCTCGACGGCGGGGTCGAGGGCCGGCCCGAGAACGTGCTGTTCTATGCCACGTCGAACAGGCGTCACCTGATGCCCCGTGACATGATCGAAAACGAACGCTCCAGCGCCATCAGCCCCTCGGAAGCGACCGAGGAAAAGGTCTCGCTGTCGGACCGCTTCGGGCTTTGGCTCGGTTTCCACAATGTGGACCAGCCGACCTACTTCGCCATCATCGAGGGGTATGCCAAGCATTACGGCCTGGACGATCCGTCGATCGACCTCCGCGCCGAGGCCAACGAATGGTCGGTAACACGCGGTGCGCGTTCGGGCCGTGTCGCCTGGCAGTACATTCAGGACCTGGCGGGCCGGCTCGGCAAGAAGCTCGACTAGAACTCCTTCACGAAGTACATGGTTCCGCCCAGCATCAGGATCGCCACAAACACGGCATTGATGACCCGGTAAAAGATTTCGCGCTGCGTTGTTTCACCGGCGCGGCGGGCTTGACCGTCGGCGTTGTCGAGTTTGTTATTTTCCAGCTGGCGGGTGTAGAGGTCGGTGACCTGCGCCGAGGCGCGCTCGTGCGGGTCGCCGCAGTCGGCAAACATTTCTGCCCGATGCGAAATAAACAGCCCGACCAGGCCGACAAACCCCACGCCCATCCACCCGAACCATCGGAAGCCGAAGACGATCCCGCAGGCGACGAGAAAAGACAGGACGATGAACGGTGTGCGCGGTGAACGCAGAATCTGCATGACCATGATCACGCAAGTTTAGCAGAATTTTCTATTACGCTAACTAAAAAACCCCTCACCCGGCATGCTGGCGCACGTCCCCCTCTCCCCCCGGGAGAGGGAGGGACCCGCGAATGAAATGAGTGGGAGCGTGAGGGGCGCTAAGCGCCCCGCAGGTACTTCTCCGGGTCTTGCGGGCGGCGGCCCTTGCGGATTTCAAAGTGAAGCTGCAACGGAATATTATTCGAACACGGACTCAATATAAGCACGCTTACCTCGCTCGGAAGGCTGTTCAAGAATGTATTTAATCTTTTTCCTTTCTTCCTCTGAAAGCGAACTTGAAAGCATTATGAGGTGTTTCTTTAATTCATCTGTAGAAAATTCTTCTGGATTTCTGTGGTAGATATCCAAAAATTTTTCCTTGTTATAATTCATAAAAAGTTCTGCCTCGTCGAACTTTTCAGCAAGAGCATTGCTTGCGTCATTTTTTGACTTAGCTTCCAATATTTTTGCAATAAGAATTGCTGCTCCTACACCGGCTGCGACGTAGGGGAGAGCCGAAATAATAGCTTCCAAAAGACCCGTCATTGTTTCAATCCGGTAGTTCCAGTACCAAAAAACACTAACGAATGAATGTTAAAAAAGGACGTTTTTCGACAACATGCATTGTATACCGCTCGATAGCCTGGCTTCCCAACATTATAAGAATAGTAATATATGATGCGACTTGTATATCAGTTGACCCTTTTACCCCCCCAAGATAACAAGCATACAAAAATGCCATAATAATGGCGAGTAATGCATAAAGAGCAAATGTACCCTCGTTCCGCGCAGTGCCTGAGAATGCCAGCGACAAGATTGTTGCCGTTATAATGATGCTGGTTTCTGTCATTTTTCCTAAGATGACCCATTCAAGCCCTAGTGGACTGAGCGGAAACACAACTACAAATATGCAAGCCGCAAAAACAGCGCTCATTCCCTGCCCCCAAAGCAAAAATAACCACTTATAGATGTAATCAGATTTTAAAGAACAATCAACTAGTGATGGAAGCCAATAGAATTAAGCCCCCCGAAGGTACTTCTCCGGGTCTTGCGGGCGGCGGCCCTTGCGGATTTCAAAATGAAGCTGCGGACGGTTGACCGAGCCGGTCTGGCCGACGGTGGCGATTTTCTGACCGCGCTGAACCCGCTGGCCGCGCTGCACCAGCAGGTCTTCGTTATGGGCATAGGCCGTGACGTAGCCGTCCGCATGCTTGATCAGCAACAGGTTGCCGAACCCCCTGATCTCGTTCCCGGCATAGGCGACGACACCGTTTTCGGCCGCCACCACCGGTGTGCCGCGGGGCGCGATGATATTGATCCCGTCATTCCGGAGACCGCCATCCTTGTTGCCGAAGTTCGACATCAGCGGTCCCTTCACCGGCCACACGAAGCCGCTGCCCGTGCGCGCCGCCGGCGGCGGCACCGGGGCCGGCGGTTTTTTCGGCGGCAGCACGGCGATGTCACCGGACGCCGCGGTTTTCGGTACCCGTGCCATCTGTCTGGGTTTGTCATCGGGCGGCGGCGCGGACTGCGGCGGCGGTGCGGTTTCCGCGGCCCTCGCCTGCGGTGTCGGCCTTGAAGGCTGCGGTGCCGGGGCCGGCGCCTTGTCTTCTTCCGGTATCACCAGCACTTCCCCGACACGGATGGTATAGGGCGCATCGATGTCGTTGAGCCGCGCCAGTTCGTAGAGGACGGCGTCATAGCGCTGGGCAATGGAATACAGCGTATCGCCGGGCGTCACCGTGTGCTGCGTGCCGCGTGGCAGTGCAATCCGCTGACCGACGACCAGAAGATACGGCGGCTCAAGATCGTTGGCGCGGATGATCGCCGGTACCGGCACCCGGTGACGCCGTGACAAGGCATAGACGGTATCGCCCGGCCCGACCCGGACCGCCGATGCACCGACGAACGATGCATCGCTGCCGACCGACGCACGGGCGGCGCGGGTGACATTGCCGCTGGGAGACGCCTGGACGGGCGCGGTCGAGCTTCTGGGGGGCGGCGTATTGATATCGCGGGGCGGTGACGACGACGGGAACTGGACATTGCCGCAGCCGGCCAGCCCCGCTGTCAGGGGCAGCAGCGCCGTGATGATAATGGCAAAGCGAGCCTTCAACCGTCTTCCTCGTCACTGATCAGGGGCACGAAGCGCACCAGCCCCAGATCCTCTGTTTCAACGTCATCCTCGGTCTTGCGGACCCGCAGCAGATGTTGCGTGCGTTCCTCAAGCCCGACAGGCACCACCATGATGCCGCCGACGTCGAGCTGTTCCAGCAGCACGTGCGGCACATCGATGGCCGCCGCCGTCACGATGATCCGTGAAAACGGCGCCTGTTCCCGCCACCCCATCGAGCCGTCACCGAAACGGGTCACGATATTGTTGAAGCCCAGGGTCGCGAACCTTTCCTCGGCTTCCGACAATAACGCCCTATGTCTTTCGATGCTGTAAACACGGCGGCACAGCCGGGCCAGGATCGAGGTCTGATATCCGGAACCAGTACCGATCTCGAGGATCTTCACCCGGTCGTTCAATTCCAGCGCTTGCGTCATCATGGCGACCACGGTCGGCTGGGAAATCGTCTGGTGCAGACCGATCGGCAACGGCGAATTTTCATATGCCCGTTCGCGGAACGGGGCCGGCACGAACATTTCGCGCGGTGTCAGCATGATCGCGTCGAGCACCGCTTCGTCCTTGATGCCGTCCCGTATCAGCGCGTCCCTGAGCGTGTTCGCATCAAGTCCGCCGGCCATTATTTTAAGCCGCCCTTGATTTTCCGGAGCGTCTGCGTGTCGGTCAGGTCAAGCGCCAGCGGCGTTACCGATATGTAGCCGTTGTTGACGGCGGCGAGATCGGTGCCTTTCAGGAATTTTTCCTCGTCGCGCTGCGGACCGATCCAGAAATACTCGTCACCCCGCGGATCAACCCCCGGCGTCAGACCGCCGCCGATCTTGCGGCGTCCCTGACGGCAGACGTCAATACCGGCAACCTTGGCCGCCGTCACATCGGGGAAATTGATGTTCATGAAGATGCCCTTGGGCCAGCCCAGCTTGAAAAGCTGTTTCAGCACTTTCGGCGTCCAGGTCTTCGCGGTCGCCCATTTGACCTTGTGCCGATCCTCGTAGACCTGGCTCAGCGCGACTGACGGAATACCCAGCAGACAGCCTTCCATGGCTGCCGCCACGGTCCCGGAATAGGTCACGTCCTCGCCCAGGTTGCCGCCCCGGTTGACCCCGGACAGCACCAGATCGGGCTTGGCGCCGCCCATGATCTTGTTGACGCCGAGCAGAACCGCATCCGTCGGCGTGCCGTCGACAGCATAACGCTTGTCCGACACGTGACGGATGCGCAACGGACGGCGCAGCGTCAGCGAATGGCTGGTCGCCGACTGTTCGGTTTCCGGCGCACAGACCCACAATTCCCCCACATGCGGGCGGATCGCGTCTTCCAGTGTCTTCAGCCCGGGCGCGTTGATGCCGTCGTCGTTGGACAGCAGAACCCGCGCTTTTTTGAGATCGAACCCTGCCTCAGCCATCGGCTTTGAGCACTTTCAGGCCGCCCATGTAGGGCTGCAGGACGTCAGGGATCGCGACCGAGCCGTCTGCCTGCTGGTAGTTTTCAAGGATCGCGATCAGTGTGCGGCCGACCGCTAGGCCGGAACCGTTGAGCGTGTGCACGAACTGCGTCCCCTTCTCGCCCTTGACGCGGAACCGCGCGTTCATGCGACGGGCCTGGAAATCACCGCACACGGAACAGCTAGAAATCTCGCGGTAACGGTCCTGCGCCGGCAACCACACCTCGATGTCGTAGGTCTTGCGTGCGCCCGCGCCCATGTCGCCGGTACACAGCGTCATGGTGCGGAACGGCAGGCCGAGTTTGGTCAGGATATCCTCGGCGCACGATGTCATGCGCTCAAGTTCTTCCAGTGACTTGTCCGGATGCGTGATGGATACCATTTCGACCTTGGTGAACTGGTGCTGACGGATCATGCCGCGCGTGTCCTTGCCCGCCGCCCCCGCTTCGGAACGGAAACACCACGTCATCGCCGTATAACGGCGCGGCAGATAGTCCTCGTCGACGATGTGATCGGCGACGATGTTGGTCAGCGGCACCTCGGCGGTCGGAATCAGCCAGTATCCGGCCGTGGTCTTGAACAGGTCATCGCCGAACTTCGGCAACTGCCCGGTGCCGAACATGGTCTTGTCATTGACCAGTGCCGGCGGATTGACCTCGGTGTAGCCGAATTCCGCGGTGTTGTGATCCAGCATGTAGGACGCCAGTGCACGCTCGAGCCGCGCCAGTGCGCCCGACAGCAGTACGAAACGCGACCCGGCCAACTTGGCCGCGGTCTCGAAATCCATCATCCCCAGGCTTTCACCGAGATCGACATGATCCCTGACCTCGAAATCGAACGTACGCGGATCGCCAACGCGCCGCACCTCGACGTTGTCGTCTTCGCCGCCGCCATCAGGCACGTCGTCCAGCGGCATGTTCGGCAGCCGGGAAAGCGCATCGATAAGGGTTTCCGATGCGGTGGCGGCTTCGGCTTCGGCCTGCGCCTGTGCGTCCTTCGATTCGGACACCTTCGCCATCACTTCGGACGCGTCCTCCCCCTTCGATTTGAGCTGGCCGATCTGTTTCGACAGCGCGTTGCGCTCGGTCTGCAATTCCTGCGCACGGGTCTGCGCATCGCGCCGTTTGGCGTCCAGCGCCAGCAATGCCGGGCTTTGCGGGTCAAGCCCGCGGCGCGCCATCGCGGCGTCAAAAGCATCCGGATTTTCTCTGATCCACCTGATATCGAACATGGGAAGCGTCGGGTCCTTGTTAGCTCACGAAATCGCTCTGGCTATCATGCAGCCACGAACGACTGTCAGTTAACATGAAAATCCCGCCGGGACACCCGTTTCGTGCAAGTAATACGTAATGCCCCTCACCCGCCCACGCGCTGAAGCGCGCGGCCCCGCCCTCTCCCAAGGGAGAGGGTATGCACTGACTTCCCCCTCCCCATGGGAGAGGTGGCGTGCCAAGCACGCCGGGTGAGGGAAATAGCGGCCCTATCGCCTGAGCGCCGAGGGTGGGCGTCCATACAATTCGCGAAACGTCGCATTAAACCGCCTGAGACTGGAAAACCCGGACTGGAAAGCGATCTCGGTGATCGGCAGGTCCGTACTGTTGAGCAGCCGTTTCGCCCGCTGAATGCGGATGGTTTTCGCCATCTGCACCGGACTGGCCCCGACATGACGTTGAAACAGCCGGGAAAGCTGGCGGGCGCCGATCCCCAGCTTTGCCGCCAGATCGTCGACACTGCCGGTATCCAGCGCCCCCCTGTCGATCAGTTTCAAGGCCCGTGACACCGTTGAGCGCGTGCCGTTCCACGCCGGACAGAACGGGGCTGTTTCCGGCCGGCACCTGAGGCACGGGCGGTATCCCGCCTGCTCCGCTGCGGCGGCGCTCGGATAGTAGGTCACGTTCCGGCTCAACGGCTGTTTCACCGGACAGACCGGGCGGCAATAAATTTTCGTCGTCCTGACGGCGGTGAAAAACACCCCGTCGAAAGCGGGGTCGCGGCTGAAGCGGGCGGTTTCACAGGTGTCGAAATCAAGCATGCCTGATCCTACGTCAAATCACACAGCCCGGTCGAGAAGGCATCAATGATGAGGTCCGATTCCGGCCAGCCGGTTTTGATCCCCCGGCGTATTGATCCAGGCACATCACCGGAGTTTTCTGAATGCGCATATCTACCCGAGACTGGCTGCTTCTGATTTTCCTGACGATCCTGTGGGGCGGATCGTTTTTCTTTACCGCCGTCGCGGTCCGCGAAATACCGCCGCTGACGCTGGTGCTGTGCCGTGTCGGGATTGCCGCCGCCGCGCTTTATATCTATCTGCGGCTGAACAACACCGTCATGTCGTTCAACAGAACCATCCTCACCGCTTTTGCCGGAATGGGGCTGCTCAACAACCTCATCCCCTTCAGTCTGTTGTTCTGGGCGCAGACCTCAATCACCAGCGGCCTGGCATCTATCCTCAATGCCACCACGCCGATTTTTTCGATGCTGGTCGCGCATTTCATGCTTGCGGATGAAAAGATGGCGCTGAACAAGCTGGTCGGAATTATCGTCGGTTTCGCAGGTGTCGCGGTCCTTGTCGGCGGCAATGCGGTTCAGGGCATAGACACCACAACACTCGGCATTCTCGCCTGTCTGGGCGCCGCACTTTCCTATGGATTTGCCAGCGTCTTCGGCCGCCGGTTTCGCTCCCTTGGCATTGCCCCAGGCACGGCAGCCCTTGGTCAGCTTGCTGCGACGACCGTGATGATCCTTCCTGTCGTGGTGATTTTCGATTCCCCCTGGAGATTGGCGATGCCGGAATTGCCGGCCATCGCGGCAACCATTGCACTGGCATTGGCATCCACGGCGCTGGCATATCTGATTTACTTCCGCCTGCTGGCCAGCAGCGGCGCCGTGAATGCGGCACTGGTGACGTTGCTGATCCCACCGAGTGCCATATTGCTCGGCACCGTGTTCCTCGGGGAAATGCTGGAACTTCGGCATTTCCTGGGCATGGGACTGATCGGGTTCGGCCTGCTGTCTATCGATGGGCGGATACGGGGTAAACGCCAGCCCCCTCACCCTCCCACGCGCTGATGCGCGCGGGCCCCGCCCTCTCCCAAGGGAGAGGGTATGCACGTCGGATAAGGGGTATTAAGTTTCCGGCTTTTTCGCCGCTTCCGCATCGTCACCATCGTCGTCATCGTCTTCTTCTTCATCGAGACGCTTGGCGCGTTTCTTTTCCGCCATGCGAGACGCGATGATCGACACCTCGTAGAGAATAATGATCGGCAGCGCGAGACCGATCTGGCTGATCGGGTCCGGCGGCGTCAGGATGGCGGCGGCGATGAACGCGCAGACAATTGCATACTTGCGCTTGGCGGCAAGGCCGTCGGGAGTCACGATCCCGGCACGGGCCATCAGGGTCAGCACCACCGGCAGCTCGAAGCTGATTCCGAAGGCAAAGATCAGGCGCATCACCAAAGACAGGTATTCATTGACCTTGGCTTCAAGCTGGATTGCCAGATGCCCGTCGCCGCCCATGGTTTCAAAACCGATGAAGAACTGCCAGGCGACCGGCAGCACGTAATAATAAACCAGCGCACCGCCCATGAAGAACAGGATCGGGGTTGCCACCAGAAACGGCAGAAACGCCGAGCGTTCGTGTTTGTAGAGACCCGGTGCCACGAACAGCCATATCTGGCAGGCGACGAACGGGAAGCCGATGAACATGGCGGCGAAGAACGCGACTTTGACATAGGTAAAGAACGCTTCATGCAGCGCCGTATAGATCATCCGGCGGTCACGGCCGGTTTCATGGAAGACGTCGGCCAGCGGCTGCACCAGGAAATCATAAATCTGAGACGAGAAGTAGAAGCAGCCCAGAAACAGCACGACAATCGCCGCCGCTGACCACAGCAACCGGGTCCGGAGTTCGATCAGATGCTCCAGCAGCGGCATCTTCGATGAGTCGAGCGTGTCGTCGTCCTTGGCCACGGGCGTCAGCCCTCCCCGCTCTTTTTGCCGGTGTTGTTATCGGTATTGTTATCGGTTTCGACCGGTGTCTTCGCCGTTTCGGCAGGTGGCGACGGTGGCGGTGAAGACGATGCCGCCTCCTTGTCCTTGTCCGGATTGTCGAGTTTCTTGACCTCGCCGCCGTAGCCTTGCGCGGCCTTGCTCAGATCCCCTTCGATATCGCGCATATCGTTGATATCCCTGGATATCTCACCCTCGGGATCAATGCTGTTTTCGATGCTTTTTCGGATATCGCCGCCAGTTTCGGCTTCGATCTGCTTGCGCATGTCATCGAGTTCGGTTTCGCGCACAATGTCATCGAGGCCGCTCTGGAAGTCACGCGCCATCCCTTTGACCTTGCGCAACGCGCCGGTCACGGTTTTCAGCGTACGCGGCAGATCCTTCGGCCCGATCACAATCAGGGCGATCACCGCGATCAGGAATATTTCCTGCCAGCCGATGTCGAACATGGCGGATGACCTCGATCAAAGGACAAACGAAAATGCGGACGCGCAATCAACGTCCGCGAACGGATCAGCCTCCGGAGGCTTTGTCTTTTTCAGTTTCACTGGCAGAAACGCTCTCTTTGGCGTCCTGATCGATCGCCTTCTTCTCAGCGTTTCCGGATTCACTGTCCGACACGGTTTCTTCCTCTTCCTTCATACCCTTTTTGAAGGACTTGAGGCCTTTGCCGAAGTCACCCATGAGACGGGAAATCTTGCCCCCGCCGCCAAACAGGACCAGGACCACGACAAGGACGATAAGCCAATGCCAAATACTGAACGCACCCATTATTTTGTTCCCACTTTTCTGTCGCGTATACGTCGAATTTCAATTTCTAACGAGAGCGGTCCGTTAGAACAGCGCGCATTTGAAACGCGACTACGGCGCCCTAAAGCGCCGCACTCTCCCAGTGCCGCTAGATTTGCGGCTCACACCTGAGAATGCAAGGATTTTTCCTCCGATTTCCCCGGCTGTCCCCTCACCCTCCCGCACGCTGCTACGCGCGGGTCCCTCCCTCTCCCCATGGGAGAGGTTTTTTATCGACTACCCCTCTCCCTGAGGGAGAGGGTGGCGTGCACAAGCACGCCGGGTGAGGGTGTCCTCAGTAATCCCCGCCGTCGGGATCGAGCGGCTCTTCGGGGTCTTCACGGACCTCACTGAGGGCATCGGCGGGCAGTGCATCATCTGCTTCGCCATCATTTTCAGATGCTTCGCCTTCACTGTCTTCATTGAACAGTTCCGCCGTCGCCCGGTATGCGTTGATGGCCGGTGACGCATCGAGCAGGCCGGCGGCCTTCAACTCATCGATACCCGGAAGCTCCCGCAGGGTTTCCAGCCCGAAGTGGTCCAGGAAACCGTCGGTCGTGCCCCACTGCAAAGGCCGGCCCGGTGTCTGGCGGCGGCCGCGCGGCTTGATCCACTCTTCTTCCATCAAGACGTCAATGGTTCCCTTGGAAATGCTGACGCCGCGGATTTCCTCGATCTCGGCGCGGGTCACCGGCTGGTGGTAGGCGATGATCGCAAGGGTTTCGATGGCGGCGCGGCTGAGCTTGCGGGCCACCTCCACTTCCTTGTTCAGGTAATCGGTCAGGTCCGGCGAGGTCCGGAAAGCCCACGACGCCCCCGCACGGACAAGATTGACGCCGCGTTTTTCATAGATGTTGCGCAGCGCCTTCAAAAGCCCCTTCACATCCGCATCGTCGGGCAGTCGGTTGGCCAGCATGCGCTCGGTCAGCGGCTCGGCTGAGGCGAACAGCAGCGCCTCGGTAATCCGCATGTAGCGGTCCCAGGTTTCCGGATCGACGGTCTTTTCGCCGTCATCGGCAGCTGCTACAGCGACGTCTTCACCGTTTTCTTCATCACCGGCTTCGGCGGTGTTCTCAGCGGCATTCTCGTCCTCATCGCCGGATGCTTCGGCATCTTTCAGGGCTTCCTGCTCAGCAAGAGCTTCCTGTTCCGCTTGAGTATCGTCATTCGCGTGTTCGGCCATGGGGCGTTCCATTTATTCTTCTGGCTCCGTCGTGGTAGGGCTGTCCGTTGGCACGGATTGTTCCGGTTCCGGTGCGTCACCGGGCGCACTATCGGGCGCATCCGCACTGCCGGCTGCGTTTGCGCCCTGCAGGTAAATCGGCCCGAAAGTCGACGATTGGCGGATAACAACACGGCCTTCCTTGGCCATTTCCAGGCTGGCGGCAAAGGTCGACGCGACTGCCGAGCGGGTCAGCAGCCGTCCCTTGAGTCCTTCGGGCAGGAATGTCCACAGATCGTGCCAGTCCGGCGTCGCACCGACAAGACGGCGCAGGCGCTGCAGTGCGTCCTCGACCGTGTAGATTTCAAAGGCCTCGATATGCATCGGGGCATGGGCGTTCTTGCGCACGTGCTGGTCGGCATAGGCCTTGAGAAGGTCATACAGCGTGGCGTCGAGAATTTCGACCTCGCGCGGCTTGAACCGCTCGGGCTCGCCGCGGCCGAGGAAATCCTGACCCAGGCGCGGCCGCTCCATGAGTTGCTGACCGGCATTCTGCATCGCCTGCAGCCGGCGCAGCTGATACTGCAGGGCAGCGGCCATTTCCTCGCCGGTCGGTTCTTCCTCGCTCGACAGATCAGGCAGCAGAAGCCGTGACTTCAGAAACGCCAGCCATGCCGCCATCACCAGATAGTCGGCAGCCAGTTCCAGATTGTGGCGCCGCGCCTCGGCGACAAAGCCCAGATACTGATCGGCAAGCTCAAGGATCGAGATATGGACCAGATCGACCTTCTGGTCGCGGGCCAGTTGCAACAGGACGTCAATCGGTCCCTCGAAACCCTCCAGGTCGACAACGAACGAATTCACGACGGCGGGTGCATCGTTGAGGATCTCGTCCGGGTTCGGGTCGAATTCGATAATCTCGGCCATCAATCGTCCTGCTTCAGCTCAAGCCGACGAGAAACAGGATCGCGTCCTGTACATGGCTCGCCGGTATGATCACTAGCCACCTGAAAAGGTCCAGATCAAGCCCTATCATGCCACCGATCCACGGCAGTAAAAAGATCGCCCCCAGCACAATGAAGATGCCGGTTCGCTCGAGCCGGACAAGGTGCTTCGCCAGCGGCCACGGCAGAATGCCGACGGCCACCCGCCCGCCGTCCAAAGGCGGGATAGGCAGCATGTTAAATACGGCCAGTAAAACATTGATCCAAATGGCATTTCCAAGGTTTTGCGCAACCCACTCACGGACATCGCCGTCGAGCATCAGCGCCAAATGAAACGCCGCCGCGCAAGATATCGCGATGGCCAGGTTCATGCCCGGTCCGGCGGCGGCTACGAGAATCATGTCGCGGCGCGGATTTTTCAGCCGTCTGAAGTCGACAGGTACCGGTTTTGCGAATCCGAACATCATCCGCCCGCCGCTCAGCAACAGCAGCATCACAGGCATGATCACCGTCCCCACCGGGTCGATATGCTTGAACGGGTTGAAGGTCACGCGCCCCAGCAGCTTGGCCGTGGGATCGCCGAGCTTCATCGCCACCCAGCCGTGCGCCGCTTCGTGCAGGGTCACCGCCAGCAATACCGGCAGCGTCCACACCGACACCGTATAGGCAATGCTGTTGAGGTCGAAATCCATACCGCTCGCTTTACGCCTGGCTGTTGATCAGATGAAACCGCCGGACCGGGCGGCGCAGATACGCCGACGGATCAGGTCCAGGGCGCAATCATGGCATCGAATTGTGACTGCAATTCGGCCATGTCGACGTCTTCAGAGACCGGCATCATCGCGCTTGCCGAGCCCAACCGCTGCATCGACATGCCGGAAAGCTCCGGCA
This sequence comes from Rhodospirillales bacterium, assembly GCA_965227245.1. Taxonomy (GTDB): domain Bacteria; phylum Pseudomonadota; class Alphaproteobacteria; order Rhodospirillales; family Casp-alpha2; genus UBA4479. The sequence continues at coordinate 3,262,842 of OZ245728.1, forward strand.
GAACGTCCGAAACCTCGATCATGTCCTCAAGATCGCCATTACAGTGCAGCACCGCATCGCAACCGGCATCCAGCGCCCGGACAACGTTTTCCGACGCCTTCCCGGACAGGGCTTTCATGTTGATGTCATCGGACACTAGAAATCCGGTAAAGCCGATTTCACCGCGGATCACTTCCTGGATGACGGTTTCAGACAGGGTCGCCGGCTGTTCCGGATCAAAGGCTTCATAGACGATATGCGCTGTCATGCCCCACGGCGCGTAATACAGGTGCCGGAACGGCCGGAAATCGGTCTCGCGCAACGTTTCCGCATCGGTATCGACGTGGGGCAGTTCCAGATGGCTGTCCTGCTTGGCCCGGCCATGTCCCGGCAGATGCTTGGCGACCGGCGTCACGCCCCCTGCCATCAGTCCGGCTATCACGGCTTCGCCCAGTTCAGCGATCACGGCAGGATTATTCCCCAACGCACGGTCACCGATGATATCGTGAGCATCATCCGTCGGGACATCCAGGACCGGCAGACAATCGACGTCGATGCCGAGATCGATCAGTTCGGCAGCAATCAGGTGTGCGTTCAGGCTCGCCGCCTCACGCGCCAGGGAACGGTCGTCTTTGGCTATCCTGGCGAACAGGGCCTGCGGTGGACGAGCCTGCCAGGTGGGCGGCCCCAGCCGTTGCACCCTGCCCCCTTCCTGATCAATCAGAACCGGGGCATCCGGCCGATTGACGGCGGCACGGAGATCATGCACCAGCGTGCGGACCTGATCCGGGCTTTCGATATTGCGTGAAAACAGAATGAACCCGAGGGGGTTCGTGTTCTCGAAGAAATAACGTTCCTCGACCCCGAGCTCGGTTCCGGCACAGCCGAAGATGGCCGCTTTCGGCAGTGGGACTCGTTCAGCCATCATCAGGCGCCCGGCTTCACGACCAGGCAGCCGAGTTTCCGCTGTTTCAGCCGTTCGCAGAGGGCTTTGGCCGCGTTGTCGTCGGCCAGCGGTCCGGCCCGAAGCCGGTAAAAAATGCCCTTCGTCGCGCCCAGATCAATTCGCATGACCTGCAATTGCAGTTCGCCCAGCAGGTCGACATGACGGCGGCGCAGCCTGTCCCATTCGGATTTCACCGCATCTTCGCTGCGTGACGCGGCAAGCTGTACCCGGAAGGTATCGGAAATGTCGCCCCCCGGGGATTTCGGTGCCGGGGTTGCATTTGCTGTCTGAGTCGCTGCCGGTGCTGCAGGTGCCGGTTTTGGTGCTGGTTCAGGGGTCGGTGCCTGCGCGGCCTGCGGGGCAGGCTTCGGCGCGGGGGGGGCACTCGGCGCGGGGGGTGCTGCAGGCGCGGCAGCCGTTTGCGTGCCAGTTCCAGGCGCCGTGGCGGGTGACGTCGAAATCGACGGCGCCGATGGCGGCGGCGGCGCATTTGCGGAGAGCCTGGCAACATCTTCGGCCGACGGCACAGGTGCAAGCGGCGTCGGGGCCGGGTCGCTCGGCGTCAGGCGGACCGGCGCACCGGCATTCAGATCGGCGGTGCCGCGCGGTGCGGTTCCGGTCACGACAGATGATGTTTCCGGAACACTGCGTTTCAGGACTTCATCGACAGCCACCGGTTTTTCCGGTGACGGCAACAGCCGTTCGACGCGGGGCTGGGTCGACGAGCCGTCGACGACACCGTATACCAGCCGTCCCTGATTGGGGACCTGCATGCCGCCCGGATTTTCCGGACGAATCTTGATCGGCGACGAATCGGCTGACACGACCGGCACGTCGCCATCCGCAGGGTCGAGCATCATCATGATACGGTCGCCGAACCCGATCCAGATACCGCCGGCAACCAGGGTCAGGCAGACAAGTCCGCCAAGCACTTTCAGGGTCGTCCCGGAACCGGAACGCGCGGTATCGCCGTCACCGTCAATCTGGGGTTCGGGAGTCGAAACCTTCATGTCGGGTTTTGCCGATAGTGCCATTCTGATCACTCCAAACTACGCGGCGTCATCTGCCGAATCGCAGGTATTATACGCCCGCCGCACAGTGGGTAACAGGCTCACGCCCGAACGCGCAAGTCGGGATACCCGAGAAACGCCAGAATCACCCAGGCGGCAGGCGCCGATACCCGCTCACCGGCTCAGGAGGTGCGGGATTGCAGGTCGAAAAGTCTGCGATGTTCGTCCAGTGCAAGCCGGTCCGTCATGTCGGCGATATAGTCGCAGACCAGCTCAGCCGTCTCTTTCGTCCCCGGTTTTCCTGCATTTTGTCGCCATTCGGTCGGCAGACACCCCGGTTCGTCCAGCAACAGCTGGAACAGATCCAGCACCACCCGGCGGGCTTTAGACGTCATCCGGTTCAGTTTGTAGTGACGGTACATGTTGTCGAACAGAAATTTTTTCAGCGCCTTGTCGTTGGCGCTCATTTCTTCAGAAAAACGGGCCACCGGGTGATCCAGATGGCGGATATCGGCCGCCGTCTCCGGTCTGGCGGCATCGATTCGCTTCTGTGTCTCGCTCAGCAGGTCCCCGACCATCTCTCCGATCAGCCGGCGCACGGCCTCGTGGATGGTCCGCGACTGATCCAGATCCGGGTACTTGTCGCGCACCTCACGGAACATCGGACCGACCAAGGGCACGTCCTGCAGATCCTCGATCGTGAACAGGCCGGCCCTGAGCCCGTCATCGATATCGTGGTTATTGTAGGCGATATCGTCGGCAATCGCGGCGACCTGCGCCTCGGCGCTGGCGTAGGTGCCCAGTTCCAGGTCCTGCGCCGCCGAGTAATCGAGAATGCCGCGCGGCAGGTCTTCAAGCTTCATGCCGTCCTTCAGGAGCGGGCCGTTATGTTTGACCACCCCCTCCAGGGTTTCCCAGGTCAGGTTAAGACCTTCGAAATCGGCGTAGCGGGCTTCCAGTTTGGTGATCACGCGCAACGACTGGGCGTTGTGATCGAAGCCGCCGAACGGCGCCATCATTTCCTTCAGCGCATCTTCACCGGCATGGCCGAACGGCGGATGCCCGAGGTCATGCGCCAGCGCCAGCGTCTCGCCCAGGTCTTCATTAAGTCCCAGACAGCGGCAGACGGAGCGTGCAATCTGCGAGACCTCGAGCGAATGCGTCAGCCGGGTGCGGAACGAATCGCCCTCGTGATTGACGAACACCTGCGTCTTGTATTCCAGCCGGCGAAACGCGGCGGAATGTATGATACGATCGCGGTCGCGCTGGAACGCGCCGCGGGTCTTGCTTTCCGGCTCGGGATACAGGCGACCACGGCTGTCCGCCGATCGGCAGGCGTACGGTTTCAGGGGCGGCCGCTCGGTCGAGACCGGTTCGAAGGGCTTTGCTTCATCCATACGCCAAGGGTAGCTTACAGCCTGACCGGCGGCAACGCATGATGGCACCCCTCCCCGAGGAAAGGGCAACTGCAATCACCCCTCTCCCCTGGGAGAGGGAGGGACCCGCGAACAAAGTGAGTGGGAGGGTGAGGGTCAGCAACTGCAAACAGCCCCTCACCCGGCGTGCGGACGCACGCCACCTTCTCCCCGAGGAGAGGGTTGGAGACTTACCCCGCTCCCACCGGCAAAGAGAAACCAGAACGTGCGATTGACACTGAATTCTGCTAGGCTACATATAAGGTTCGATTGAAGGAGACACCGATGCCCGACGGCTCGACCAATACCGAAAACCTGTTCATCACCGACAGTTGCGCGGCGCGGATCGCGAAACTGCGTGAAATTCAGGGCAACGATGCCCTGATGCTGCGGGTCACCGTTAACGGCGGCGGCTGCTCGGGTTTCCAGTATGCCTTCGACCTCACCGACAAGACCTCTGACGAAGATATCACCTTTACCCACAACGGGGTCGCCGTGGTCACCGATGATGTCTCGCTCGGCTTCCTTGCCGGATGCACGGTCAACTTCAAGGACGAACTCGGCGCCGCCTTTTTCGAGGTCGACAATCCGAACGCCACGTCCAGCTGCGGCTGCGGCACATCGTTTTCAATCTAGGCCGCCCGCCCCTTCATGACCGTTATCGCCACATGGAACGTCAACTCCATCAAGGCCCGTTTACCGCGCGTCGTCGAATGGCTGGATGAATTCTCGCCCGACGTGGCGCTGCTGCAGGAACTCAAAAGCACCGACGACACGTTTCCCCGCATGGAAATTGAAGCCGCCGGCTATCACGTCGAAACCATCGGTCAGAAGACCTACAACGGTGTCGCGGTGCTATCCAAGCAGCCGATCGAGGTCATCCACCGCGCCCTTCCCGGCGACGATGCCGACGAACAGGCCCGCTATCTGGAGGCCGATACCTGCGGCTTCCGCGTCGCTTCCATCTATCTGCCGAACGGCAACCCGACCCGCGACGACACTGGCGCAGATCATGAGAAATTCACCTACAAGCTGGGCTGGATGGATCGGCTGATCGCCCGCGCCGAAGCGCTGCTGGCGGAGAACATTCCCGTCGTGCTGGCCGGTGATTACAACATCTGCCCGACCGACGTCGACGTATACGATCCGAACGCCTTCGCCGATGATGCGCTGTGCCGCCCGGAAAGCCGCAGGCGGTTCCGCACGCTCCTGCACATGGGCTATACCGAAGCCTGGCGCACCCTGAACCCGGACCTGCACGCCTATTCCTACTGGGATTACCAGCGCGGTGCTTGGCAGAAGGACAACGGCCTCAGGATCGATCATCTGTTGCTGTCGCCGGAAGCTGCCGATCTGCTGGACGAGGTCGGTATCGACAAGACGCCGCGCGGCAAGGAAAAGGCCTCCGACCACACCCCCGTATGGGGCCGGTTCTCACAGATCGCCGCCGAGCAGGCCGCCTGAATCTATCAAATGTGTCACCCCAGCGAAGGCCGGGGCCCAGACTGCTGTATTCTGGATTCCGGCCTGCGCCGGAATGACAAAGCATTTACCCGGGTTCCCCTCACCCGGCTCACCACCCTCTCCCCGGGGGGAGGGTTGGAGATGACCCCTCTCCCTTGGGAGAGGGAGGGACCCGCGAACAACGTGAATGGGAGGGTGAGGAGCACGCACAGACGCTTCACCGGCAAGCCCCCTCACCCGGCTCGCACAGCTCGCCACCCTCTCCCCAAGGAGAGGGTTGGAGATGACCCCTCTCCCTTGGGAGAGGGAGGGACCCGCGAACAACGTGAGTGGGAGGGTGAGGGATACGCACAGACGCATCACCAGTAAGCCCCCTCACCCGGCTCGCACAGCTCGCCACCCTCTCCCCAAGGAGAGGGTTGGAGATGACCCCTCTCCCTTTGGGAGAGGGAGGGACCCGCGAACAACGTGAGTGGGAGGGTGAGGGTCAGCAACTGCAAACAGCCCCTCACCCGGCGTGCTGGCGCACGCCACCCTCTCCCCAAGGAGAGGGTTGGAGACTTACCCCTCAACTGGCATGCGGACGCACGCCACCCTTTTCCCGAGGAGAGGGTTTCATAAAGACGTCGTTCGGAACGGAGGTTACTTGTTGAGTTTGTCGCCAACCTGGCGGATGCCGTCGACCAGGGCCTGACCGTTGGCGCCGCCGTCGCCCTTCATCCGGTTCTGGATGACCAACTTCATGGCATCGATGTGCACCTTGATGGCCTGTACCTCGGCGTCCCCGAAGGAGTCGTTGCGCTCAATCAGTCGGCACAGTTCATTGGCGATGACGGTCATCAGGTCGAAGCCGAAGCTGCCGCCCTGCCCCTTGATATCGTGGGCGATCTGAAACACCTGCTCGGCTTCCTGCTTGCGGTTGCCGTCGGCTGCGGTCAGCGCCTTGTAGGCGGCCTCGATACGGACCAGGTCTTCCTGAACCCATTCAAGGTAACTGTCGGCCATTTCGGCGATGACGTTCTCGGCGCGCTCAAGGGTCGCCAGATCAACCGCGCCCGGACCGCCTTCGCGAACCTTGTCCTTCAACGTGTTGGGCGGGTTAATGATTTCCATGTCATCATCGGCCATCTGTTGTTTCGTTCCCTTGCCGGTGTACGAATTTCTTGTGGAGCTTAGCAACCAAGAACTCAGGTTACAATATCGCCCATAAATTACAGAAGTCCAAGATTTCTGAGTTCAACAGCCATCTCATCGGGCAAATCCTCGGCCCCGACACCAACATCATCCAGATCGCGCGGCGCGTCGGACGGGTCCAGATAACGCCAGCCCTGGAAGGCGCGAAACGGGCGCGGCTCGGTCAGAACGTGCTCACTGTCGTAAACGATGGCGCACGCCGCGTTGCCGTCCTTGTTGGTGGTCTCGCGAAGATCGGTGATCCGCTGGCGCAGCCGGATCACGCCCTTGATGACCCAATAGATCGAGCCGCCGTCGAGCACTTCCGCAGCACGGCGCGGAAAGGACCGCGTGACGTGCATCAGCTCGGGCGTTTCGCCCGCTTTCCTTTTCAACTCAAGGCGGCGCTTTTGCACATCGCGCAGGTGTTCAACAGTGTCGATACCGACGCACAGCTTGATCAGGTTGACGCTCACAGGACGCAGCTCATTCGGCGGCCGCTGCCGCACCCTGGCGGGCCAGCGCCACTTTCGATGCTGGCGCCCGGCCGATGGCACCCGAAATGAACCGGCTGGCATCGAGCACCCGCTCGAGATCGATGCCGGTGTCTATCCCGAGACCGTTCAGCATGTAGACCACGTCTTCGGTGGCGACGTTGCCGCTGGCGCCCTTCGCATAGGGGCAGCCGCCGAGACCGGCGACGGCAGTGTCGATGACGGCCACGCCCTGCTGCATGACGGCGAGAAGGTTCGCCAGTGCCTGTCCATAGGTGTCGTGAAAATGAGCCCCCAGCCGTTCCACCGGTATATCGGCGGCGACGGCGTCGATCATCGCCTGCGCTTTCGCCGGCGTGCCGGTGCCGATGGTGTCGCCGAGCGAGACCTCGTAACAGCCCATGGCATCCAGTTCACGGGCAACGGCGGCAACGGCGTCCGGGGCGACGTCGCCTTCATAGGGGCATCCCAGAACGCACGATATGTAGCCGCGGACTTTCATGCCATCCGTTAGCGCCGCCTCGGCCACCGGGCGGAACCGTTCAAGGCTCTCCTTGATCGAGCAGTTGATGTTCTTCTGCGAGAACGTCTCGGTGGCAGCGCCGAAGATCGCGATTTCCTCAACGCCCGCCGCTTTCGCGGCTTCATAGCCCTTCATGTTCGGCACCAGCACCGGGTACGAAACACCGGGTTTGCGCCGGATGCGGTGCATCAGCTCGGCGGTGTCGGCCATCTGCGGCACCCACTTCGCAGAGACAAAAGCCCCCGCCTCGACCACCGGAAGACCGGCGTCGGCAAGTCGCTCGACAAGTTCGACCTTGGTGTCGAGCTGGACCGTGTCGGGATGGTTCTGCAGCCCGTCGCGGGGGCCGACATCGACGATTTTTATGTACTTTGGCAGGTTCATGATAGGGACGAGTTCTTTCAAGCCGGCTCGAAAATGACAAGGGCAATGCCGTCGTCGACCTGATCTCCGGCCTTGCAGCGGAGTTCGCTCACGGTGCCGTCGGCGGGCGCGGCGATGGTGTGTTCCATCTTCATCGCTTCAAGAACCAGTAACGGCTGGCCGCGCTTGACCTTTGCCCCCGCCTTGACATGAACATGCGTTACCTTGCCCGGCATCGGCGCCGTCAGATCACCCCCGGTGTCCGCTTCATCGGCAGCTGCTTCCGCCGGATCGAACAGCCTGAAAATGCAGCGCCCGGCTTCGGTGAAGACGACGAGATTGTCGTCGATGAAGGCGACGTCGGCGGGCAGATGCACGCCGTCGATCACGGCACGGCCGTCGCCGGACAGCCTTCCGGTCACGCATTCCTCGCCGATGATCAGCTCATATCCGCCCTCGGCGCACGCTTTGGCCGTCACCAGCAACGGCTGATCGTCGATGATGTCACACAGGAACACATCCTGATGGCCGCGGTCGATCAGCCGCCAGCCGTCGGTGCGGAACCAGGGTGAATAGGGATCGCCGGAGCCCTCGGCCCGGCGGCACGCCGCCGTACCGCGTTCGCGGATCACGGCGAGCGCGGCAATCGCCAGTGCCGACCGGTCCGCCGGATGGACCCGGCGCCAGCCCAGTTCGGGATGCTTCATGCGGTCGAGCCAGCCGGTATCGACCTTGGCCTTGACGAATTTGTCATCGGCGGAAATCCCTAAAAGGAAATCCAGATTTGTCTCCAGCCCGGCGATCTGCGTACCCGCCAATGCCGCCTGAAGCTTCTGCAACGCATCGTCGCGGTCGGCCCCGTGCACGATGATCTTGGCGATCATCGGGTCGTAGTGCACAGAAACCTGATCGCCCTGCTCGATCCCCGTGTCGATCCGTACCCCCGGGGTTTCAGCGAATTTGAGATGATGCAGCGCCCCGGTCTGCGGCAGGTATCCCTTGTCCGGGTCTTCGGCATAGAGCCTTGCTTCAAAGGCATGCCCGTCGATCGCCAGTTGATCCTGCGACAGCGGCAGTTTCCCGCCCTCAGCAATGGAGAGCTGCCACGCCACCAGATCCTGCCCGGTGATCGCTTCGGTGACCGGGTGTTCGACCTGCAGACGCGTATTCATCTCGATGAAATAGAAATCCTTGCCGGCGAGCAGAAACTCGACCGTCCCCGCGCCGACATAATCGACGGCTCTCGCCGCATTCACCGCCGCCTCGCCCATGGCCGCCCTGAGGGTGTCCGTCATCCCCGGTGCGGGGGCTTCCTCGATGACCTTCTGGTGGCGGCGCTGCAGGGAACAGTCGCGCTCAAACAGGTGCACATAATGACCATAGCTGTCGCCGAAAATCTGCACTTCGACATGACGCGCCGTGGCCAGATACTTTTCGATCATCAGGCGCGGATCGCCGAACGATGACTTGGCTTCGCGTTTCGCACCGTCGATGGCGTCCTTGAGCGCAGCTTCGGATCTGACGACCCGCATCCCCTTGCCGCCGCCTCCGGCGGAAGCCTTGACCAGTACCGGGAAGCCGATCCTGAGGGCTTCTTTGGTGAGTGTTTTGGTGTCCTGTTTGGCCCCGTGATAACCCGGCACCAGCGGCACGCCGGCCTTTTGCATCAGGGCTTTCGACGCACTTTTCGAGCCCATTGCCCGGATCGCCGCCGCGGGCGGACCAACAAAGATCAGACCGGCGTTCGCAATCGCCTCCGCGAAGTCCGCATTTTCCGACAGAAAACCATAACCCGGATGCACGGCGTCAGCCTCGGTTTCAAGCGCCGCCGCGATCACTGCATCGGCTTTCAGATAACTCTCCGATGCCGGGCCGGGACCGATCCGGACCGCCATATCGGCCATCCGCACATGTCGGGCCTCTTTATCCGCATCGGAATAGACGGCGACGGTGGATATCCCGAGCAGCCGGGCGGTGGCGATGATCCGGCACGCGATTTCGCCCCGGTTGGCAATCAGCAGGCGTTTGATGGGGGAGAAATTTGCCACGGTTCAGTCTTTCACCCACGCGGCTTTGCGTTTCTCAAGGAACGCCTGAACCCCTTCCTGCCCTTCGTCGGACGCACGGACACGGGCGATGTGGCCGGCGGTGTCGCGCACCACCTTTTCATCCTGCGTCGCCGATGTGGTGATATAGGAGACCAGGTTCTTGACCTCGCTCAACGCGCGCGGCCCGCCCTTCAGCAGATCGTCGACGACTTCATTCCGGCGATCCTGCAGCACGTCCGCCGGCACCACGTCATGGACAAGGCCGATCCGCATCGCCTCGGCGGCCGAAAATTTCTCCGCCGTCAGCATGTAGCGCGTTGCTTGACGTTCACCGACGGCATGTATGACATACGGGCCGATAACCGCCGGGATCAGACCCAGCCGGACTTCGGACAGGCAGAAATGCGCCGCGTCCGAGGCAATCGCGATATCGCAGGCCGCGACCAGACCGACGCCACCGCCATAGGCCGCCCCCTGCACAATGGCCACGGTCGGCTGGCGCATGCGGTACAGGGTCGCCATCAGCTTGCCCAGGTTCTTGGCGTCTTCGAGGTTTTCCGCTCGCTCGTATTCGGCCATCCGCTTCATCCAGTTGAGATCGGCGCCCGCGGAAAAGCTTTTCCCTTCCGCAGCCAGAACCACGACCCGGACTTTCGGATCGTTGTTCAACCCATGCAGTTCACGGCGCAGCCGTTCGATCAGAACGTCGTCAAAGGCGTTGTGAATCTCCGGGCGGCGCAACGTGATCGTGGCGACACCGCGTCCGGAAATTTCGGTGATAAGCGGGGCTGTGGTGATATTCTTGGCCATGTCTCTCTCCTCGTTCCGGTTACATCCGGAACACGCCAAACGTCGTCTTTTCAATCGGGGCATTCAGGGCCGCAGACAGCCCCAGCCCCAGAACCATGCGCGTTTCCGACGGATCGATGATGCCATCATCCCATAGCCGCGCACTGGCATAATACGGATGGCCCTGATGCTCGTACTGCTCAAGGATCGGGTCCATGAAGGCCTGTCTGTCCTTTTTCGCCCACGACTTGCCGCGCGCCTTCATGCCGTCCTCGCGCACCGTCGCCAGGACATTTGCCGCCTGCTCGCCGCCCATCACGGAAATCCGCGCATTCGGCCACAGCCACATGAAACGCGGCGAATAGGCACGCCCGCACATGGAATAGTTTCCGGCGCCGAAACTGCCGCCGATCACCACCGTGAATTTCGGCACGTTGGCGCAGGCCACCGCGGTCACCATCTTGGCGCCGTCCTTGGCGATGCCGCCCTGCTCGTATTTCTTGCCGACCATGAAACCGGCGATGTTCTGTAAAAACACCAGCGGGATCCCGCGTTGTGCACACAGTTCAATGAAGTGCGCCCCCTTCAGTGCACTTTCAGAAAACAGGATGCCGTTGTTGGCGACGATGCCGACCGGATAGCCATGAATGCGGGCAAATCCCGTGACCAGGGTCTCTCCGTACAGTTTCTTGAATTCGTCAAATTCCGAACCGTCGACGATCCGGGCGATGATTTCGCGGACATCGAACGGTTTCCTGAGATCAACCGGCGCAATCCCGGTCAATTCAGCAGGGTCGTAAAGCGGATCAACCGGCTTACGCAGCTCGATATTTGGTTTTTTAACTCGGTTTAAGTTACGAACTGCCTGACGCGCCAATTGCAGGGCATGCAGATCATCGCGGGCCATATGATCGGTAACGCCGGATATCTTCGAGTGAACCTGTGCGCCGCCCAGATCCTCGGCCGAGACTTCCTCGCCAGTTGCCGCTTTCACCAGCGGCGGGCCGCCCAGAAAGATCGTGCCCTGCCCTTCGACAATAATGCTTTCGTCGCACATCGCCGGCACATACGCACCGCCTGCCGTACACGATCCCATGACCACCGCGATCTGCGGAATGCCTGCCGCCGACATGTTAGCCTGATTGAAAAAAATTCGCCCGAAATGTTCCTTGTCCGGAAACACCTCGTCCTGGCGCGGCAGAAACGCCCCGCCGCTGTCGACCAGATAGATACACGGCAGGTTGTTTTCCCGGGCGATTTCCTGCGCCCGCAGATGCTTCTTTACCGTCAGCGGGTAATAGGTCCCGCCCTTGACCGTCGCGTCATTGGCGACGATGACGCATTCAACGCCTTCGACCGGCCCGATGCCGGTGATGATCCCGGCTGCCGGAACGTCGTCTTCATAGACCTGATAGGCGGCGAACTGGGAGAACTCCAGAAAAGGCGCACCGGGATCGATCAGATTGCGGATGCGTTCGCGCACCGGCAGCTTGCCGCGGGCCTCGTGCTTATCGCGTGCCGCCTTGCCGCCGCCCTGTTTGATCCGTACCAGTTTTTCGGAAAGATCGGACAGCAGATCGTCAACCGCCGCATGGTTGGCGCGGTAGCCGTCCCCCCGGATATCGATGTTGGTTTTGATCACGCTCATCAGCTCATTCCTGGCCGCTTGTCGGTCATGCTCTACTTGCTGCTTTTCTCAGCGACCGGACCGCCCGCTTCTTTCCAGGCTTTGAAACCGTCGGCGAACTGCACCACGTTGTCCATGCCCATGTCTTTCAGCGTTTTCGCCGTCAGTGCCGAGCGCCATGCCGCTGCACAATACAGGACAAAGGTTTTGTCATCATCGGCGAAGACTTCCTTGAAATACGGGCTTTCCGGATCGACCCAGAACTCGATCATGCCGCGCGGGGCATGGAATGCACCGGGAATCATGCCGTCGCGTTCAAGTTCACGGACATCGCGGACATCGACAAAGACAAGGTCCTTGGCCCCATGCCGGGCAATGGCATCTTCCAGTGAAATCGTTTCGATCACGGCTTCGGCTTCGGCCACCAGATCGGCGATACCTTTTTTGAGTTTTTTCGTCATTGTTGTTGTTTCCTTTTTACCAGCCGCCGGCTTTCAGCCAGCGCTTGACCATCCATAGCCTGTCAGCGCCCCAGAATCCCTCCCCGTCGACAATGATAAACGGAGAGCCGAAGACACCCTTGGCGATGGCGGCGGATGTTTCGTCTTTCAACTGCTGTTTCACCGCATCGTTATCGCAGGCGGCAATGACGTCATCTTCGGCAAATCCCTGCCGTGCCGCAATGGCTGCAACGGTTTCTTTGGAAGAAATATCCCGTCCTTCACCGAAAAATGTCGTAAAGCAGTCCCATGCATAGGCTTTGGCTTTCCCCGCATCCTGTCCGTCAATCCAGTAAAAAATGCGGGCGGCAGCGACGGTTGCGATCGGGAACGGGTCCGGCATCGTCCACTTCAGATCCTGAAACCGCGCCAGCCGGGCCCAGTCGTTCTTCACGTAGTCGCCCTTGATCGGCACCGTTACCGGCGGCACGGCACCGGTATCCTTCATCGCCGCCCCCAGCAGCATCGGCTTCCACAGGCAGGTGCGCCCGAAGTCCGCCACCATCCGGTCGATCCGGTCGGCGGCGAAATAGGCATAGGGCGATGAAAAATCGAAATAGAACTCAACGGGATCTGGCATTTTTACCTCAATTATTGATAGGAAACGCGAAGAACGCGAAGGAAGGCGCAAAGCGCACAAAGTTACAGGTCATTTACGACCCTTCTGATTCCGTCGCGCATCCTCGGGACATTAAAATTCAATAACAGACCAAGCTTCATCTTTCCCAGACGCAGATAAGTCAGAATTTGCGCAAGATGCACGGGCATCATTTTTCAACGGCTTTAACCTCTACTACAAACGAATCATCAACCAGCAAATCCAGGCGGTATCCAGTTTCAAATACAACCCCCTCATATTCTACCGGCACGACAACTTGCCTCTCGACTTTATAACCCCGTTTCTGCAACTCCATGGCCAGACATTTCTCATAAACATCTTCCAGCAAGCCGGGTCCAAGAGTGGAGTGGACCTTCAAAGAAGCATCGACAACGGATGACGCAATTCCTTCCAGCCGTTCTCTTTCTGTATTCTTAGCGTCCATAGCGTCTCTTCGTGCCCTTTGCGTTTTCTTTAACTCTCCTAATGCTTCGTCCTGAACGCGATCAGCACTCTTAAACATGCTTGGAGACGCTTCGCTCCTCAGCATGAGGTATAGATTCTGTCCTCACCCTGCGCACTACACGCGCCACCCTCTGCCCAGGGAGAAGGACTCATGAACAACCATCCCTCTCCCCGGGGAGAGGGTGGCGAACGACGTGTGCCGGGTGAGGTTTTTTCCCACTATGACGTCCCCAGCGCCCGCACGATGACCATGCGCTGCACGTCTGACGTGCCTTCGTAAATCTGGCAGACGCGGACGTCGCGATAAATACGCTCAATCGGGAAATCCTCGACATAGCCGTAGCCGCCGAGTGTCTGCATGGCGCCGGAACAGACCCGTTCTGCCATTTCCGATGCAAACAGCTTGGCCATCGATGCTTCCTTGAGGCACGCCGCCCCCTCTTCGCGCAGCCGCGCCGCGTTCAGATACATCAGCCGCGCCGCTTCGAGTTCGGTCGCCAGATCGGCGAGACGGTGACCGACGGCCTGATGGTCGATGATCGGCTTGCCGAAGCTTTTGCGCTCTTTTGCATAATCGACGGCATAGTCCAGTGCCGCGCGAGCCATGCCGACCGACTGGGCGGCAATGCCGATGCGGCCGCCTTCAAGGTTCGACAATGCGATTCGATAGCCCTGGCCCTCTTCGCCCAGCAAATGATCGGGGGTCAGGCGGCAGTCATTGAAGGTGATCTGCGCCGTGTCGGAACAACGCTGGCCCATTTTCTTTTCAATGCCGGTGACCTCGTAGCCTTGCGTATCGGACGGCACCACGAAGGCCGATATCCCCTTCCGACCCGCATCGGGATCGGTGACAGCGAAAACAACCGCAACGTCGCAATGTTTACCGGACGTGATGAACTGCTTGGTGCCGTTGAGCACGAAATGATTGCCGTCGCGGACAGCGCGGGTACGGATTGCGCCGGCGTCCGAACCGGCTTCCGGTTCCGTCAGCGCAAAGGCCCCCAGCATCTTACCCTCGGCCAGCGGGCGCAGGTATTTTTCCTTGAGCACGTCCGAGCCGAAATCGGCAATCGGTTTCTGGCCGACACCGTTGTGCACGCTCATGATGGTCGATACCGCACCGTCACCCGCGGCGATTTCCTCCATCGCCAGCGCGTGCGCGATCATCCCCGTATTTGACCCGCCCCACTCTTCGGGCGTCAGCATCCCCATGAATCCGAGCGCTCCCATCTCGGCCAGTTCGCCGGCAGGAAACGACGCCGTCCGGTCCCGTTCTCCGGCACCCGGCGCCAGCCGCTCCCGCGCGAAGTCGCGGGCGGTCTCCATGATCATGCGCTGTTCGTCGGTCAGGTGCATGTACGGACTTTCACTCCCCTCACCCTCCCACATGCTGACGCAAGTGAGCCCCTCCCTCTCCCAAGGGAGAGGGAATTACATACGTCCCTCTCCTTGGGGAGAGGGTGGCGCGAAGCGCCGGGTGAGGGGCAATTCTCACCACGGCAGCGGCGTGCCGTCGTAATTCAGGAACTTGCCGGTATCGGCGAAGCTCAGCTTCTCGATCGAAGCCCGCAGATGCGTGATGCTCTCGCTCGGAGTCAGCGTTGCGTTCGGTCCGCCCATGTCGGTCTGCACCCACCCCGGATGGAACATCGTCACTGCAACACCGGTATCGGCAATCTCCTTCGCATAGTTCGCCATCACCATATTGAGGGCGGTTTTCGACGAACGATAGATATATTCGTTACCGGGGGCCTGATCCTCAATGGAAGCCATGATCGACGAGATGTTGACGATCAGCTTGCGCTCTCCCGCCTGCACGTTCGCCAGCAGGGCCCGGGAGATGAACAGCGGTGCCATGGCATTCGTCTGCATGACCGGGGTCCAGTCTTCCAGCGTGGCGTCGGCGGCCTTGACCGGTTTCGGCCCGTAGACGCCGGCATTGTTGATCAGCACATCGATGGCGCGGCCGTTCAGGTCCTTGACGAAGCGGGTGATGGAAACCTCTGAGAGCACATCAAGCCCGTAAACGGCGATGTCGCCTTCGATCTGCGCCAGTTCCCCAACACCTATCGGATTGCGGCAGGTCGCAATCACCGACCAGCCGTCAGCCGCATACTGTTTCGCAAACTCCAGTCCGAGGCCGCGGTTAGCGCCGGTGATCAATACGGTAGGCATTCAGGTTTCTCCTTTTGGATATTTCATCTTCACTCAGTTCATCCGCTCAATCGCAATCGCCGTAGCTTCACCGCCGCCGATGCAGAGCGAGGCGACGCCCTTTTTCATGTCGTATTTCCTGAGCGCGTTCATCAGCGTCACGATGATCCGCGCACCCGACGCGCCGACCGGATGACCCAGTGCACAGGCGCCGCCGTGCACGTTGACCCTGTCATGCGGCAGGTCGAGATCACGCATCGCCGCCATGGTGACGACGGCGAACGCTTCGTTGATTTCATACAGATCGACGTCGCTCTTTTCCCAGCCGGCTTTCGCCAGCACTTTTTCAATCGAGCCGATGGGCGCCGTCGTGAACCATGCCGGTTCCTGCGCATGCGTCGCATGGGCGGCGATCCTTGCGAGTGGCGTGAGGCCGCGTTTCTCGGCTTCGGACAGACGCATCAGAACCAGTGCCGCCGCCCCGTCGGAGATCGATGACGAGTTGGCGGGAGTCACCGTACCGTCCTTGCGAAAAGCCGGTTTCAGCGTCGGAATTTTCTCGATGTTGGCATTGTGCGGCTGCTCGTCCGTGGTCACCTCGATATCGCCCTTGCGGGTCGTAACCGTGACCGGTTCGATTTCGCCTTCGAAGGTGCCGTCGTCGATGGCTTTCTTGGCGCGGGTCAGGCTTTCGATGGCGAAGGCATCCTGCTGTTCGCGGGTGAACTGATAATGGGTTGCCGTGTCTTCGGCGAACGTCCCCATCAGACGGCCCTCGTCATAAGCATCTTCCAGTCCATCCAGGAACATGTGGTCCTTGACCTGATCGCCGTGGCCGAGGCGGTATCCCTGACGCGCTCTCGGCAGAATGTAAGGCGCGTTGGTCATGCTCTCCATGCCACCGGCAACCATCACGTCATGTGCCCCGGCGAGGATGTTGTCATGAGCCAGCATCGTCGCCTTCATCGCCGAGCCGCACATCTTGGACAGCGTCGTGCAGCCGGTTGACCACGGCAGACCTGCCGCGTGTGCCGCCTGCCTGGCCGGTGCCTGTTTCAGACCGGCAAAGAGGCACAGCCCCATGACGACATCCTCGATGTCTTCCGGTTTCACACCCGCACGTTCGACCGCGGCACGGATCGCTGCACCACCGAGCTCGGGGGCCGACATGCCGGAAAGCGCACCCTGAAAACCGCCCATCGGGGTGCGGGCGGCACCGGTAATCACTATCGGGTCTTTATCGGCCTTATTTGCGCTTAAAATCATTAACGTCACTCCTCAAATCCGGAACCTATACAGGTTAATGCAGGTTTTTGCAGGTATGATAGCCGATCTCAAGTGGCCAGGTTCCAGACCGTGAACCCCCAGACCAGAAGATAGAAAAGCACTGCACCCCGCGCCGCGATACCCCATTTTTTCTCCCCGGCATGAACCGCCGACCGCCACACGGTGATCGTCGACCAGGCACCGAACAGGATCATCAACCCGCCGATCGGGTACATGATGAAGATCGCTGCGGTCATCGATTCATTGACCCGTTCGGGGTCGATGGTCAGCCCTGCGACGACACCGATGACCAGTGCGCCGACCGATAGCGCAAGCACGATACCGTGGCCGAAAAAGAACCCGCCCCAGAACGCAACCCACAACGGCAGCCTACCCTGCAGCCCGCGAAGCCAGAACGGCCCGTCCGGGTGCGGACCTTCGAAACCGTGCGTCCCTTGCTTGCCGCCGTTTTTCCTGTCCAGGCCGAGCCTGCCCGCGGTGCCGTAGATATCGACAAACACCGGACCGCCGCCATGATCGCCGCCGCCGACGTTATCTGCCATATCAGGCGGTTTCCTCGAACAGTTCCCGGCCGATCAGCCAGCGGCGGATTTCCGAGGTGCCGGCGCCGATCTCGTACAGCTTGGCATCGCGCAGAAACCGCCCGGTCGGGGACTCATTTATGTAGCCCATGCCGCCCAGGCACTGGATCGCTTCAAGCGCCATCCATGTCGCTTTTTCGGCGGCATAGAGAATGGCGCCGGCGGCATCCTTGCGGCTTGTCTGTCCCATATCGCAGGCCCTGGCCACTGCATAGACGTAGGCCTTGGCGGCATTCATGGTGGTGTACATGTCGGCGATTTTGCCCTGCATAAGCTGAAATTCACCGATGGATTTGCCGAATTGCTTGCGATCGTGAAGGTACGGCACCACCACGTCCATGCAGGCCTGCATGATACCCAGCGGACCGGCGGCCAGCACCGCGCGTTCATAGTCTAGGCCGCTCATCAGCACGTTGACGCCCCTGCCTTCGCCGCCGAGGACATTCTCAGCGGGGACTTCAACATCCTCGAACACCAGTTCACAGGTGTTGGACCCGCGCATCCCCAGCTTGTCGAGCTTCTGCGCCTGAGAAAACCCGCCGAACCCGCGTTCGACGATGAATGCCGTAATACCGCGCGGACCGGCATCCATATCTGTCTTGGCATAGATCACATAGGTGTCCGCATCGGGGCCGTTGGTGATCCACATCTTGTTGCCGTTGAGGACATAGCGGTCGCCTTTTTTGTCGGCACGGAGACGCATCGACACCACGTCCGACCCGGCGCCGGGTTCACTCATCGCCAGCGCACCGACATGTTCGCCGCTGATGAGCTTGTGCAGATAGCGGTCTTTCTGTTCCTGCGTACCGTTGCGGCGGATCTGGTTGACGCAGAGATTGGAATGCGCACCGTAGCTCAACCCGACGGAGGCTGATGCACGGCTGATTTCCTCCATCGCCACACAGTGTTCCAGATACCCCATCGCGGCACCGCCGTATTCCTCCTCGACCGTGATCCCCAGAAGGCCCATGTCACCCATCTTGGGCCAGAGATCCTTGGGAAAATCATTGTCCCGGTCGATGTCGGCGGCACGCGGGGCGATTTCATCGGCCGCAAAACCGCTGACGGACTGACGCAGCATGTCGGCGTCATCTCCGAGACAGAAATTCAGTGTCGGATATTCATTGGGAATCATGGCCAGTTCTCGCCCCGTTTGTTCGTGTTCTAGAGGTAGGTACGACGTGCGGGAATACTAGTTAACGTTTACGTTAACGTCAATTGTATGCACCACCCTAGTATAAGGCCAAAGCGGCCGCCAATGCGAACACACCGAGTGCGGCACTTAAACCGACAGCAATGCCGGATCGCGTGGTATCGAGTATCAGCCTGATCGTTGCGAAAAACAGACCTGATAAAATAGAATATGCAATCAGTGAAGCCCAGCCCCGCCAAACCTTGGCATCAAATCCGAAACCATCGAGCAATAGCAACCCCAGCCAGTAAGCCGCATATGCAATCGGCACGGCGAACAGCATCGATGCCATGAAACGGTGCGTTTCCGTTTCACGAAGGCGACCGACGCCCGTATGTGCCAAGGACCAGATACCCGCATTCGCAGCATATAGAATGACGGCGATGACAATCCCCCCAAGCGCCCCTTCCATGGGAGACGCCGTCATGATGTGCGATGTCAGCGACCAGACGGCATAATACGGCAGCGCGACCATCGCGAGGATGGCGCCGAGCCCTGATAGTATGGCGCGGATCAACGCTGCCGTTCTGAGTTCCGCCAGCAATAGATGCGCCAGCACCGATAACACGATCGATACGTAACATACGATCATGAAGGGGGATCCCCCCTGAAGCACATTCGTCAGGGCTGCAAATGGCAGGACAATGAATAATACGACCGGTGCAATCGGACCGAAAACATTGTCCTGGTCATAGTCCTGTACAGCGCGCTTCACGGCCAGATTGAACGCCCCCCGGATTTGTGCAGCCGGCAGAATCCTATCGGTCGTCGTGGTCAAACGCTCTTGAAGAAGCAAGCCTGCAAGGAAAACACAGGCTGCGCCATATATCGACATGATCACGGATAACAAAACATTGCTCCGCCGAAATTTCTCACTCCCCTTCTTTAAGTCGGGGCCTCAGGAACGGTTTCCCATGCGGCAGCAGAATGGACAACCATTTTTGCAGTTGTATCCCTCGGATCGAGGCTGTTACCAGATTGCAACCTCGACCCGCCGATTCAACGGCTCTGCGATATTATCTGCAGTTTTGACGATCAGGTCGGTCTCACCGTGTGAGCGCAAATCAACCACATTTTCCTGCAATCCGGCATTGACCAGCACCTGCTTGATCGCCGTAGCACGATCCAGCGCCAAGCGATAATTACCATCGGCGTCACCGACGGTATCGGTATGGCCAATGATCATCGCTCGCGCCAGTTTGCGATTGTTGAACGATGCGATTATCTGCTCAAGACTGCTGCGAGACTCCGCCGTCAGAATCGACGTACCGGTTTCAAAGTACAGCATGAAACTCTGCGGTGCCTGAGGCGCGGCATCAAGTGCACGTTGAAACAGCGAACTGATTTCCTCGCGTGTGAGCAGACGCGGTGCCGATGGTCCGCTTGACCTGCTGGACAGTGTAACGGCCGTGTTTGCTGTGGAAATAGTCTGTGAGCCGGCATTGTTGGCGACAACAATGCTGCCGACCTTGCCGTCCTCGTCCTCGACAAGAACGATGGTGTCTTCAGGCACGCCCAGGACGATACTTCCAATAAGCCAAAGCAGAAGAAGTGAAATAGGTTCCATCAGATTTGCTCCCTATTTCGCAACTTTGATCAGCACACGCGTCCCGCGAATGCCTATCGTCGAGAAACGCGTTTTGAGACTGACCTGTTCCGGCGCCAACTTGGCGATACGCCCGGACAAATATGTCGCCGTACCCCTGAGGAAATTTGCCGTAAAGCCTAGCTTGTTTTCCTGAGGTTCGAAGACGAACCGGTTCAGTTCCACCTCGCTTTCCGGTCCAAGTGACAACACGGTGCCATCCTTGAGAGTGATGCCGATGGCGCCCGTAAAATCGGTAATGATCACATCCCCCTCGAACACAGCACCGCCGGTATCGGCATTTGCCGCGACGCCGTTCCTGCGGATCGAAGCACTTGAATCCAAGGATTTTATCTGCCCGATGGCACCTTGCGGCAGTTCTGCACGAGCACGGTCATTTACTGCCAGCACCAACACGATTGCGAGAGACAAAAAGAAACTTCTCATCAAGACACCCCCCTGATTCTTCAACTTGAAGGCATATTGATTAGCATTAGTGAAATCTAATGCACATCATTGAACTGTAATAAATTGTTACCCGGTAATGCCGCTTTTTCCGACGATGCGCATGAGTGTCTGCTGCATCAGGGCACAGAGTTTTGCCTCGCCATTCTTACAGACAAAAACTTCCCCCTTGGTGACGGTCAGGGTGCGCCCGGGCTTGATGACTTCACCCCGGGCCACCAGCAGGTCGCCATCAGCCGGCGACATCAGGTTGAGTTTGAACTCAACCGTCAACACGCCGTCGTCAGCGGCAAACAGGGTTGCCCCCGCATAACCGCCCGCTGAGTCCACTATCGCCGCCACCCCGCCGGCATGATAAAACCCGTGCTGCTGGGTCAGATCCTCGGAAAACGGCATTTCGATTTCGACCAGGCCCGGCTCGACACGGGTCATGGCCGCACCAAGATGCGTCATCAACCCCTGACGGCCGAAACTGTGACGGACCCTTTCTGCATAATCAGGGTCGGCGACATCGAATGCCGCCATGCTCAGGCACCGATCCTGAGTGGTGAAACCAGACCTTCCAGCGTCGCCATGACGGAGAGCGGTGTCAGCTTTCCAGTGGCCGGATTCTCTTCCGTCGGGACGCCGGCAATTGTGAATTCAAAACTTGTCGAGTCACTGTCCAGCTTGACCGTATGCGTATTCCGATCAACCGCAGGATCGGCCCAGATTTCATACATGGTGTCATCCGGCCCCGCACCTGCAAGGCTGAGTGCCACCGCGACATTGACGTTGGCCGGGAACTTCTGCGCAGCATCGCGCACGGACCCCTTGTAGAGACAAAGCGGTTCTTTCAGGTCCGACAGGTCAATCCCCTGCTCGATCACGAACGGCGCCTTGACCAGCCCCTTGGGCGGCTTACGCGTTGCCATGACCAGCGAATGGATGGTGCCGTGACGCGCGGCGTTGACCGCATCGAACGCCATCAATGCGCCCGTCGGCACGATGATCCTGGCACCGGTCTGTTTGGCTTTCTCGATCAGATCCGGGCGTTCCAGCAACTGCGTCACCGTTACCGCAATCAGGATTTTACCCTGTTCGATCGCCGGTTCGGCGAGATCGAAATAACGCGACGGCGGTAATCCTTCGACAATGATATCAGCCATCCCGATAAGGTCTTCCAGATCGACAATCGGCGGCTTGACCTTGAAGTCGGCAATCTTTTTCTGCGCCCCTTCCTTGTCGTTGGCGGAAACGGCTACCAGTTCAAATCCATCAACCCCATTCGCCAGCCAGCGTGCGACAGGCAGACACACCGCACCAAGTCCGGCAACGGCAACTTTATAATTCTTCTTGGAGGTCATGGGGTTCCTTTCAGGGTGGTTATATTTATTTGCTCTGTTTTTGCGACAACAACTGCACGCACTGTATCTCAAGCCGGTTCATTTCCGACAACGAGTCCTCGATATCCTTTTTCTGACTTTCAAGCACGCTCTTACGTTCACGAATCACGTCGACAAACTGCCTGAGCTGGGTGACTTCGCTGGGATCGGCATCATAAAGATCAATCAGCCCGGCAATTTCGTCCAGGGACAAGCCCAGTCTTTTGCCGCGCATGATCAGGCGCAGCCGGACACGGTCACGCGGGCTGTATATCCTCCGCTGACCTTCACGGGTAGGCGATATCAGCCCCTTGTCCTCGTAGAACCGGACGGTACGGGTCGTAACGCCGAATTCCTTCGCCAGCTCGGCGATGCCATAGGTTTCACTCATAACGGAATGCTAGGCGAGGTTTACGTTTACGTAAAGCAACGATAATGCCCCTCTTCGCGACACCGCCCAACGATGTTTTGGGCCGTCTCGAAGGATCGGCAACAAGTCCATCGTCAGAGCAGAATCAGCGCGGCCAGCCCGAGAAAGGCGAAAAAGCCGACGACATCCGTGACCGTGGTCAGGAAGACGCTCGACGCAATCGCCGGGTCGGCGCCAAAGCGTTCCAGCATGATCGGGATCGTGGTCCCGGCAAGTCCGGCAATGACCATATTGATGACCATTGCGCTGGCGATAACGATGCCGAGCGTTGAACTCCCGAACCAGAGCCAGGCGACGAGACCACTCAACACCGCGAAGGCTATGCCATTGAAGCAGCCGACGATAATTTCCTTGCTGATGACGCGGGACGCGTTGGCAGCCGTCAGCTCCTTGGTCGCCAGGGCACGCACGGTCACGGTCAGGGTCTGCGTGCCGGCATTCCCCCCCATGGAAGCGACAATCGGCATCAGGACCGCCAGCGCCACGACCTCTTCAATAGTGGCGTCGAATACCCCGATCACCATCGATGCCAGAATCGCCGTCAGCAGGTTGACGACCAGCCAGCTGAACCGCGCCCGCGCTGTTGAAATCGAGGCATGATAAAGGTCATCCTCGATAACACCGCCCATGCGCATGATGTCTTCTTCGTGTTCTTCATGGATGACGTCAACCACGTCATCGATCGTGATCGCACCGACCAGCCGACCGTGATCGTCGATCACAGGTGCGGACACAAGGTCGCGCTGGCGAAACAGGAAGGCCACATCTTCCTGGTCGGTGGCGACCGGAATTTCGTGCATTTCCTCTTCCATCACCTCGGTGACAGGCACTTGGCGGCGGGATCGCAGAAGTGCGCTGAGAGAGACGGCACCGACCGGATGGCGCCGCGCATCGATAACGAAAATGTCATAGAAAATGCTGGGAAGTTCATCTTCCCCGGCATCCGCCTTGCGGCGGATAAAGTCGATACACTGACCGACGTTCCAATGCGACGGCACCGTCACAACTTCGCGCTGCATCAGACGCCCGGCGCTGTCCTCGGGATAGCTCAGGCCTTCTTCGATGAACGAGCGTTCTTCGTCGGGTATCTGTTCCAGGAGTTCTTTCTGACGCGCTTCGTCCATCTCCTCCATGACCATCAGCGCATCGTCGCTGTCGAGTTCGGAGATGGCGTTGGCGGCATGCTTCACGCCGAGAACTTCAAGCACGTGTTCGCGAACGATCTCGTCCAGTTCGGACAGAACTTCGGGATCGAAGTTCGCGCGGACGATGCCGATCAGCCGTTCACGGTCGTCGGGGCTCAGCCGTTCCAGCAGATCGGCGAAGTCGGCATAATGAAGTTCGGCAACGAGGTCGCGGACACGGTCGTATTCGTCCGCTGCGATCGCGTCCAGTATAAGGACCTCGGGCCCGACAGGGATTTCAGACGATTCAGCGTCCTGGACATCCTGTTCGCCGATCTTGTTTTCGTCTTCCGCCATAACGCCCTGCCTGAATTATCTGGAATTGCAGGAAACGAGATCGGGACCGAAAAAACGAAACCCGCCATAGGGCGGGTCATTTACGATCGATGCCGGAAAACCGGCGAAAAGGAACCCCGGCGCCAGCATTCATCTTTGACCCGAATACGTCGTCCTGGGGACTCCCTGATTGTCATTAATCGACTGAAAAATTGGTGCGGTCGAGAAGACTCGAACTTCCACCCCTGTTACAGGACAGCGACCTCAACGCTGCGCGTCTACCAGTTCCGCCACGACCGCACTGCGCGTTCAAGTATCAGGTCGATGCGCGGTGGTCAAGCGGTCAGATGCACCTTTATCAAGGGTAAAAAAGGCGGAAATCCGGGATTCCCGAGCATTCGGTCGTGAAGCCCCTTGCGGGTGCCGAAGACGTCCCCCATAAAAACCGCATGGAACAAACCGCAGACCTTGTAAAAACGGGTTCGACCCCGCCGGATGGCCTCGAATGGCGCATCAGTGACGAGCTTGTCCCCTACCCGGATGCACTCGCCTTCATGGAACAGCGTGCCGCCGATATCCGTAACGGCACAGCGCCGGAATGCGTCTGGCTTCTCGAGCATCCCCCGCTTTATACCGCCGGCACCAGCGCCGCCGATGAGGAGCTTCTGGATGGCAGCCGCTTTCCCGTCTATCAGACCGGGCGCGGCGGACGGTATACCTATCACGGTCCTGGGCAGCGCGTGGCTTATGTGATGCTTGATCTCAAGAAACGCGGCGGTGATGTCCGCAAGTATGTCTGCGACCTCGAGGAATGGGTAATCCGCACCCTGATGGGATTCAATGTCATCGGCGAGCGCCGCGACGGCCGGGTCGGTATCTGGGTCCGGCGCGGGTCCCCCGCCAACCCGGCCTCACGCGAAGACAAGATTGCCGCGATCGGCGTTCGCATACGTCGCTGGGTCACGTTTCACGGCATTTCCATCAACGTCGAACCGGACCTTGAACACTTCACCGGGATCGTGCCTTGCGGCATCGGTGAACATGGTGTGACGTCGCTTTGGGATCTCGGGGTCACAGCAACCATGCCCGATGTCGACACGCAACTACGCCAGTGTTTCAAGGACGTTTTCGGGGCGTGAATGCGGCGCATCCCGCACCAGATTGGAGACGACGGTATTTTGTACCCGATGTTATACCTGCTTCCGTCACCCCAAACTTGATTTGGGGTCCATGCCGTCAAGCTGAGATTGTACCGGGCATTATGGGTCCTGAATCAAGTTCAGGACGACGATAAGAATTTCAACCGACGACTGCGTCACACCACGCCAGCACCGCTGCCTCATCGAACGGCAAGCGTGTCGCCAGTCCGCCATGAAAGGCTTCCCACGCCGCTTCGAAATCCTCACGCACGGCAATCAGTAACGGGATATCCGCAAGCATCGCCTGTTCAACGACGCGCCGAAATCCATGCCCTTCGACTTCCGCCTTGCCGAAACGGTTGATGACGACAAGCCGGGGCTGGCGTTCAAGCGCGTCGACGATATGCTGCGATATTCCCGTCAGCGCCTGCGAGTCCAGCGCACAGCTCTCAGCCCCTGCCCCTAGGTCCTGGGAAAAATTATAGATTCTGCCGTTTTCCACATCCTTCAGGTTCAGGGCCCCGCTGCATTCGGCGCATTCTTCCGGGGATGCCTGAATCGCACCGGCTATTGGGACGTTTGTTTTCTGAATGGATGTGACGCAAGCCGCCAACAGGGTATCGACGGGTTGCCCTGACTTAAATCCGATATAACCGATCCGGTTCATGGATTGCCGCTTTATGCATCCGCAGCGGTACGGCGGCGCAGAATATGAATGGTAATAAAGCTCATAACCTCGTCCCCGTCCTGATTGACGGCGGCGTAGCGGATACGTGCCATGCCCCGGTCTGGTTTCGACGACGATGGTTTGTTCTCGATCACTTCCGCGGTTGTTCTCAGCGTATCGCCCGGCCGGACCGGTTTCAGCCAGCGTAATTCATCAATACCGGGAGACCCCATAGAGGCGGATTCCAGATATCCGGTATCGTGGATCAACCGGAACGCGATGCACATGGTATGAAAGCCGCTTGAAATCAGTCCGCCATAGGGACCGGCGTTGGCAGCCGGTATATCGATATGGAACGGCTGCGGGTCCCACGCCCAGGCGAAATCCAGTATCTGCGATTCCGTCAGGGTCATGGCGGCGCTTTCAAATTTGCGGCCGACAGTAAAATCCTCGAAATACAGTTCTTTTTCCTGAGCCATTCTTCCCCCTAAACGGTCGGCTTCTTTACAAAACCCTCTAAGCTGACGGCGTCGCTCTCCGATACCATGATATTGTCGACCCGAGCCAGCGGCGGCCCCTTGCGGCACAGCTTCAACATCGTCTCGACATCGGCTTCGTTGCCGCTGAAGACCGCCTCGACCCGGCCGTCCCTCAGATTGCGCACCCACCCGGAAAGACCGAGACGCTCCGCCTGCTGTGCCGTCCATCCCCGGTACCAGACACCCTGGACGCGGCCTTCGATAAAGACGTGAACGGCTTTCGGCACGTTACTCGAATTCGAGGATGGTCTGGTCGACGGCGAGGTTGGCCCCGGCCTCGGCCTTGACGGCGGAGACGGTACAGTCCCTTTCGGCCCTGAGCACGTTTTCCATCTTCATCGCCTCGACAACGCAAAGCTCTTCGCCGGCCTTGACCTCCTGCCCCTCGGTGACGGCAACCGACACAAGAAGTCCCGGCATCGGCGACAGCAGAAGCTTCGAGGTGTCCGGCGGCTCCTTGACCGGCATCAGCGCATTCAGTTCGGCAACGTGCGGCGACAGCACCCAGGCATCGGCGCGGATACCGCCCTGCGAAATCACGTAGGCGACCGTCGAACGTGCAACCTGGAAGCACACCACCTCGCCGTTGACGTCGGCACGGAACAGCGGCTCGCCCAGTTGCCAGTCGGTCTTAATGGTCATGTCTTCACCGTCGACGCTCAGGCTGACCGAACCGTCGGACACCGCGCCCACGGTCGCATCATGCTCGCCCTCGGCAAAGATGACTTTCCAGTCCGTCGAGACCTTGCGCATGTGCGCTGATTGCTGCCCGGATATTTGCGCCGCGCGGGCCTGATAGGCGGCATGCATGACGGCGGCGACGGCAGCGAACAGTTTCGGGTTCTTCGGTGCCGTGTCGGACGGGTTGAAGCCGTCGGGAAATTCCTCGGCGATCAGGTTGGTGGTCAGTCGGCCTTCGATGAAACGCGGGTGTGTCATCAGCGCATTCAGAAACGGAATATTGTGCTGCACGCCGTTGATCAGGAATTCATCCAGTGCGCGCTGCATACGTTCGGTTGCCGCCGCGCGGTCCGGCCCGTAAGTGACCAGCTTGGCGATCATCGGGTCGTAGTACATCGAGATCTCGCCACCTTCGTAGACCCCGGTATCGACGCGTACGGCGTCCTTCTCCTCGACCGGTGGGCGATACTTCACCAGCCTGCCGATCGACGGCAGGAAGTTGCGGAACGGGTCCTCGGCGTAGATCCGGCTTTCGATGGCCCAGCCGTTGAGCTTCACGTCTTCTTGCTTGAACGGCAGCTTCTCGCCGTTGGCAACGCGGATCATCAGTTCAACGAGATCAAGCCCGGTGATGTATTCGGTCACCGGGTGTTCGACCTGCAGGCGTGTGTTCATCTCGAGGAAGTAGAAGTTCTTGTCCTTGTCGACGATGAACTCGACCGTGCCCGCCGAGTGATAATCGACGGCGGCGGCCAGTGCGACGGCCTGTTCGCCCATGGCTTTTCGGGTCTTCTCGTCGAGAAACGGTGACGGGGCTTCTTCGATCACCTTCTGATGGCGGCGCTGGATCGAGCATTCACGCTCACCCAGATAGACCGTGTTGCCGTGCTCGTCGGCGATGATCTGGATTTCAATGTGGCGCGGGTCTTCGATGAATTTCTCGACAAAGACGCGATCATCGCCAAACGACGACTTGGCCTCGTTGGTGGCGCGGATGAAACCGTCCTCCGCCTCTTCGGCGTTCCAGGCAATACGCATCCCCTTACCACCGCCGCCAGCGGAGGCCTTCAGCATCACCGGGTAGCCGATCTCGTTGGCAATTTTGACCGCTTCCTTGGCGTCGGCGATGGCGTCCGGATGCCCCGGCACGCAGGACACATCGGCGGCGTTGGCAAGTTTCTTGGACTCGATCTTGTCGCCCATCGCCGTGATCGCCTTCGCGCCCGGCCCGATAAAGGCGACGCCGGCCGCATCAAGGGCCTGGGCGAATTTGGTGTTCTCGGACAGAAAGCCGTAGCCCGGATGCACCGCGTCGGCACCGGTCTGCTTGATGGCGGCGAGAATGTTGTCGATGACGAGATAACTTTGATTGGTCGGCGCCGGACCGATGTTGACGGCTTCATCGGCCATCTGGACATGAAGTGCGTCCTTGTCGGCATCCGAATACACGGCAACCGTCGAAATGCCCATGGCTCGCGCCGTCTTGATGACCCGGCAGGCAATCTCTCCCCGGTTGGCGATCAGAATTTTCTTAAACATGTTCTACCCTTGGTTATCCCGCTCCCAGGTTATGTTTTACGATGTGTGGAACCGGCTTTCGAGACTTTTTTGCAACCGCGAAGAAACCCCGCTCAATCCCGGCCGAACAGACCGTCGAACAACCCCATGACCCAGGCGACATGAACCGCGAGGACACTGCCCCATCCCACCATCGGGAGCACGAACCAGGGGTTTTCCGGTGCCGTGAACAGGTTCAAGGGCACCAGCACAGCCATCACGATAAAGTAACCAACAAGATGGATCGCCAGCCCGCGCAAACGCTGCCGCGCTCTTGGAGAGCCTTCAGGATTCGCGTTTTCGGGAAGTTCGTCTCGCATGAGTCAATTCTAGTGTCATATCGCCACGAAATAAATGGCGCCCTCACAATCGCTTATCGTCCCGGCCTGAGTGCCAGCTTATCGTCCCGGCCTGAGTGCCAGCCACATCGCACCGCCGACGATCATCACCGCACCGATGATCGCGCTCGGCTGCGGCCATTCCCCGAATATTAGTATCCCGAAGATTGCCGCGAAGATAATCCCACTATAGCGCACCGGCACCAGCGCCGTCGCATTTGCCAGCCGGAATGCATAGATATTCAGTAACTGTCCGATGATCGCAATCGGCCCCATCGCAATGATCAGCAAGAATGCATCGAGGCTTAAACTCTCCCAATAAATCGCCCCCACAACCAGAACCATGACGGCTGCCATTACATTGACCTTGAACAGAATGCGGCTGGGACTTTCACGTGCCGCCGTGGCACGCAGCAGGATTACCTCCCCGCCCCAGGCGATGGCCTGGGCGAATGCGGCCAGGACCCCTGCGACAGCCAGACCGGTGGCAGCGGACGTCCCCGGACCGGCGACAATGACAGCGCCGCAAAGCGCGATCATGGCGGCAACGGCTTCCCGGACTCCGACCCGCTCACGTAAGAACATCACCGCGAACAGCAGCGTGAAAACACCGTTTGTCAGTGCAATGGCCTGCGCGTTGGCGAGCGGAATCCGGGTCACTGCATAGGCCCCGAAAGCCAGTGAACAGACACCGCAAGCTGCACGTGCCATGTGCATGACAAACAACCGCCTCCCCGACTGCTGCACGGCTGCGACCGTGCGCCCCCGGACAACATCGTTTATGAAGAAAGGGGCGATACACACCACCCCGGCGGCATAGCGCAGAAAAGCAACCTGCACCGCGGGCACGTTCTGCCCGACAAACTTCGGTAAAACCCACATGAACGCGAACAGACCGGACGCACTCGCCGCCAGCAACGTGGCGATCAGAACATCCCGGCGCAGCAGCGAATTCTGCTCGTTTTCTGAGGATTGCGATACGATAACGACTGTCCAAATTTTAGGTTAATTGTCTGTATGTTCGGTGTAAAATTATGCTAATCAAACCACTCGTTGCACGAAAATGATGACAATAGCTGTAAAGCAAAGGTTGTTCTCTATCGCAAAGGAAAAACAGGCCGGAAGCATGACCGATCAGCAGGAAGACGTCGTTGCCGCAGAAAACTGGGACTTGATCATCCATAGCCTGGACAGGCTTTCGGAAGGTATCACCATTATCGATTCCGATGATAAACTGGTTTTGTATAACACGCAGGCTGCAGAATATCTGGGGCTTAAGCGGGATCAGATCGTTTCCGGTGTTTCACTGCATGATCTGAAGAATGTCCATCAAAACGGGGAATTCGATCCGGGCTCACTGCTCATGCAGCAACTGGATGCGTCACGCCAGGGCAAACCGCAGTTTTTTGAACGAGATCTGGATGGCGGCCGGATTCTCAGCGTCCGCGCCAACCCTATACCGGGCGGCGGCGTCATCACGCTTTATACGGACATCACGGAACGTAAAGCCTTTGAAAAACGTCTGATCGACATGGCCACGCGGGACGAACTGACCGGCCTGGTCAATCGCCGTGAATTTTTCACCCTCGCCAATCATGAGGAAGAACGCGCCAAGCGCGAAGGACACATCGTCAGTGTCATGATGGTCGATGCAGACTATTTCAAGAAGGTCAACGATACATACGGCCACGCCGTCGGCGACGACGTACTTCGTGACCTGTCCGATAATTGCCGCAAGATCTTTCGCAAGACAGATATCGTCGGCCGGTACGGCGGCGAGGAATTCGCGATTGTCCTGCCCGGTGCGAACGAAGACATGGCAAAGATTATAGCCGAACGGCTGAGGTCCAGTGTTGCCGAAAGCGCCGTAAAATCCGATCAAGGTGACGTACACTACACCATCAGCATCGGGATCGCATGCGCCACGGGCAAGGATTTCAAAATCGAAGAAGTTCTGGATCGTGCCGACCGTGCGCTCTATACCGCAAAGGCACAGGGGCGCAACCGCGCCGTTTTCGATACAGCTGCCTGAGAGCAAATATGTCCAGACCCATGACGATTGCCGTCGCCCAGTCCGGCGCGGTCCAGAAAGCCGACACGCGCGAAGCCAATGTGGCGCGCCTTTGCAAAATGATGAACGACGCCGCGGATCAGGGTGCTGATCTCGTCGTCTTTACGGAAATTGCGCTGACGACATTTTTCCCGCGCTATTACGCAGAAGACCGTGCGGAAATGGACCACTGGTTCGAACGCGAAATGCCGAATGCCGCGACACAGCCCCTGTTCGACCTGGCTCGCGAACGCAACGTCGGGTTTTATCTGGGCTACGGTGAACTGACCCCCGAGGGACAACATTTCAACACCTCGATCCTTGTCGATAAATCCGCCGGCATCGTCGGCAAATACCGCAAGGTGCATCTGCCCGGTCATGATGATTTCGACCCTGAACGCCGTTTTCAGCATCTGGAGAAACGATACTTCCTGCCGGGCGATCTGGGCTTTCCCGTCTGGGAAACAATGGGCGGCACCATGGGTATGTGCATCTGCAACGACCGCCGCTGGCCCGAAACCTTTCGGGTCATGGGTTTGCAAGGCGTGGAACTGGTTCTGCTCGGCTACAACACCCCGTCAGCCAACTCGCAGAACGAAAGCGAAACCGCGGATATGCGGAAGTTCCATAACCGCCTGACATTGCAGGCCGGTGCTTATCAGAATGCAACCTTCGTCGCTGCATCGGCAAAGGCCGGAACGGAAGACGGTCATCACATGTTCGCCGAAAGCTGTATCGTCGCCCCCACAGGTGAGATCATCGCCATGGCACAGACAGAAGACGATGAACTGGTGATTGCCGAAATCGATCTGGACGACACGAAGTTCGGCAAGTCTACGGTCTTCGATTTCGGGCGTCATCGCCGCATTGAACACTACGGCACAATTTCGACACAAACCGGTGTTATCAAAGCAACTAGGGCTTAGTTGGGTCGGCGATATAAGCCAATTGGCATACACAGCCGAATTAACCTAAACTTCAATCAACACGTTAAAACCTGATACCTGATACAAAGGCCGTTCAGAGCCTATAAATAAGAATGAGCGGTCTGTAGCTCTGCGCTGGAGGGAAGAAAATCATGTCGGCAAACGATGTCACATTCAGGCCGGCCACACGCGACGATGTGCGTGTGATCGCCGAACTTTTTCAAATCTCGTCTGAAGGTGTCTCAGACTATGTCTGGAGCCAGATGAATGATCCTGAGTATAAGGACCTGCCGCTGGTCGAACGCGGTGCAAAACGCTACCTGCGTGAAGGCGTCGATTTTTCCTATCAGAACTGCGACATGGCAGAAATCGACGGTACCACGGTGGGCATGCTGCATGCCTATCTGATGGGCGAGGACGTCGGCAATCCACCCGAGGACATGGACCCGATCCTGCGTCCTTATGCCGAGCTCGAAGAACCAAAGAGCCTCTATATCTCTGGTCTCGCACTCTATGACGAGTACCGTGGGGCTGGGATCGGCACGCGCCTTCTGGATTTCGCTTACAAGCGGGCACGCGCAGAGGGTATGAAAAAGATCAGCCTGATCTGCTTCGAAGACAACAAGGGTGCCTATCGCCTCTATGAGCGCGAAGGTTTCCAGACCCGAAAACGCCGCCCGGTGGTTTATCATGAACTGATCCACCACGAAGGCCACGCGGCACTGATGGTGCGTGAGGAGTAGTAACCCACGCCTGTGCGGTCCCCCCGGCGCAGGCCGGGGTCCGGAAACAAGATACCTAAAATGTAAAGCCGTCCTGGATTCCGGCTTACGCCGGAATGACGGAATCTAAATCACAACGGGATGTTGTCGTGCTTCTTCCAGGGATTTTGCAAATCCTTGTTCTTCAGCATCCGCAGTGATTTGCACAACCGTTTGCGGGTTGAGTGCGGCATGATCACATCGTCGATGAAGCCGCGTGAACCGGCGATGAACGGGTTGGCGAAACGGGTCCGGTATTCCTCGGTCCGTCTGGCGATCTTTTCCTCGTCACCGAGATCGGAACGGAAAATGATTTCCACCGCCCCTTTCGGTCCCATCACGGCGATTTCCGCCGACGGCCAGGCGAAGTTCACATCGCCGCGCAGGTGCTTGGAACTCATCACATCATATGCACCGCCGTAAGCCTTGCGGGTGATCACGGTGACTTTCGGCACGGTCGCCTCGGCATAGGCAAACAGCAGCTTGGCGCCGTGCTTGATGATGCCGCCGAATTCCTGGCTGGTGCCCGGCAGGAAGCCCGGCACATCAACGAACGTCATGATCGGAATGTTGAAGCAGTCGCAGAAGCGCACGAACCGTGCCGCCTTGATCGACGAATTGATATCCAGACACCCTGCCAGCACCATCGGCTGGTTGGCGACGATCCCCACCGTCGAACCTTCCATCCGGGCAAACCCGATGATGATGTTGCCGGCGTAGCTCGGCTGCAGTTCGAAGAAATCCCCCTCGTCGACAACCTTGGTGATCAGTTCCTTCATGTCGTAGGGCTTGTTCGGATTGTCCGGGATCAGCGTGTCCAGAGACATCTCGATCCGGTCGTGCGCGTCCGGTGTCGGACGGACCGGCGGCTTTTCCTTATTGTTGAGCGGCAGGAAATCCACGAAACGGCGCATGTAGAGCAGCGCTTCCATATCGTTGGTGAAAGCCCTGTCCGCCACGCCCGACTTGGTCGTGTGGGTAATCGCACCACCCAGTTCCTCAGCCGTCACCGTTTCGTGCGTTACGGTTTTGACGACGTCCGGGCCCGTCACGAACATGTAGCTGGTATCTTCGACCATGAAGATGAAATCGGTCATCGACGGCGAGTAGACCGCACCGCCTGCACATGGCCCCATGATCAGCGAGACCTGCGGCACCACACCCGAGGCCAGCACGTTGCGCTGGAACACCTCCGCATAACCGGCAAGGCTGTCGACGCCTTCCTGAATACGCGCGCCGCCGGAATCGTTGAGGCCGATCACCGGGGCACCGACCTTCATCGCCTGATCCATGATCTTGCAGATCTTGTTGGCGTGGCTTTCCGACAGCGAGCCGCCGAAAACCGTAAAATCCTGTGAAAAAACGAAGATCGGACGACCGTTGACCGTACCATAACCGGTCACCACGCCGTCACCCGGTGTCGAGGTTTCCTGCATGCCGAAATCGACGCATCGGTGCTCGACGAACATGTCCCATTCCTCGAACGAGCCTTCGTCGAGGAAGACGTCTATGCGTTCGCGGGCCGTCAGTTTGCCTTTGGTGTGTTGAGCTTCGATCCGCTTTTCGCCGCCGCCCAGACGGGCGCGCTTACGCCGTTCTTCAAGCTCCGCAATGATTTCCTGCATGGACGTTTCCTCATAACCAGTATCTTCAGACCGGGAGAATGTTCCCTAATTTTTTGTGCGGTGCAAGGTAAGGTATCTGATCGCCGATTCGACATCGTCCCTGAGGGCACGGAGTCTGATTTCGGCTTCCCGGTCCTTACCCCACAATTCACTCTGAAAAGTCTCATCCAGTTGGGATGCCTCGGCCGCTTGTTGCCAGTCCAGATAACCGTCCATCGCTGCCAGCGCGAGGGTAAACGAGCCCAATGCCTGCGTCAGCACCGCCATTGACGCCAGTTCATGATCATCCATCGCATCAACGGCCGCGCGGGCGCCCTGCATGGCTTCAGGCGCCTGATCCTCGGCAATCATGGCCGTAGTGGAACGCAGGGAGATGCCGCGCACCTCGTCAAGCCAGTCCAGTACCGGCTGCCAGGTATCTGTCTGTCTCTGAACGAGGTCCTGGGGCGACTCGGCACGGTAACACAGCAGATCCGCGCCGCAGAACCGTGTCATCTGCGCACAGATGTCGTCACGGTTGGGTGCAACCTTGTCGATCGCGGTGCAGGCGATCTGGGTCAGCGGCATGGTGTGCGGATTGATATGCTCTTCTTGCGCTTCCCACTCAGCGGCGATGGCATCAGCCAGTGACTGTGTCGAAACCAGGACATCCGTCTTGCCCGGCGTTTTCACCGCGCGGCCGTCGAGGGTGATCTGATACCCCCCCTCGCCCGGCATAACGCCAACGGATTTATAGAACCGCTTACGCAAGTGTGCGGTCTTGTCTGCCGCCTTCAAGGCGGGTGCAACGTCCGTCATGGGATCGGCTCTAGTTCCCGAACAGGGATTTGATCCCCTTGGACACGCCATCAACGACACCGCCTGCGCCGCTGTCCTGTTTCGCCGGCTCGGAACCGCCCGACGATGACGAACCGCCACCGGTCTGTTCCATCTTGCCCGGGATGACTGTTTTCCCAGCCAGAGCCGGCGTGCAGTAGTCGGTCTTGTCGATGGAACCGACAGCCCGTTTAGCTGCGCTTTCAACCAACAGGGAAAGCCCCATGGTCGCGAACGCCGCCGCCCCCTTGGCAACGGTGCCTGCCGTGTTGCCGAGCAGCGCCGCCTTATCCAGTGCCCACTCCGGCTCCAGGAAGGTTCCCGTAATCGTCACCGGAACGATCGCCGCACTGGCCAGGCTGGTCTGCTTGGCGCGCGGATCGACGACCAGATTCAGCTTCTCCTCTCGCAGATCAACGGTGCCGACACCGATTGCCGACAGGCCGCCGGTTTCAAAGACAATCGACTTTGCGCTGGCGATACCGTCCTTGATGTCGAAATTGACGACACCACAGCGCAGCGTCTTGTCATCCTTCGAGTTGAAGCCCGGCAGCGCCGACATCACATCAGACGACACGATATTCAGCGCATTGCTGTCGATCCGGCCGTTTTCCGTCTTCACGAAAAGCATCCCGTTCAGGCTGGCCATCAGGGCACGCACCGAACCACCGGCGCCTTTGATGTCGACATCGGCATCAAGTTTACCGGTCGCGATATCCGTCAGACCGCGCTGTTTCAGCAGTTCACCGTAATCCAGCTCGGACGCGCTCAGTTTCGCGACCAGCGTCGGGACGCTGACCGCGCCATTCAGGCCGACATTGCCCTCGACTTTGGTTCCCGCGATCATCGCCGAGAACGGCTGCACCTGAAGATTGCCGCCCTTGAGCGTCAGACGAACCGACACATCATCGATTTCATTCGACTGAACGATGATCTTCTTGCCGTCGAAGGCGACCTTGGCGTCAACGGCCTTGAGGCCGTCCAGCGGTAGCGGGTCTTTCGGGAAGACACGGCCGTCAGCCGGTTTTTCCGCCGGTTTCTCTTCCTTCGCCGCAGACGGCGGCAGCAGTTCATCGAGATCGATCAGGTTCGATGTCAGCGAAACGTCGACCGTCGGCTTACCGCCGATCTGTGCGGTCACATTCCCCGCCAAATCGGTCTTACCGGCCAGAAGCGTCATCCCGCCCAGCGTCGCGGTCTTGCCGTTAAATTTCACCTGAGACGCCAGGTCGATCTTGTCGGCACCGATGGCCGGCACATCCTTGAGTTCCGGAACGATATCCGCCGCTTCACTAAGAGTCTTCTTCAACGAAGCAACATTGACCGCCAGTTGACCATCGACGGCAATGGCCCCGCCCGGCGTACCGAGCTTGCCCTTGTAAGTGGTCTTCACACCAAGCGCTTCTGCAACGACGTCAACCGGATAAACACCATCCGACGACGTCATCTGCGCCACCGACCCCAGCGAACCTGCCAGGGTAAAGATTTTCTCGTTCAGACTGCCTTTGGCATCGATCTTGACCGGTGCATCGACCGATCCCGCCGCCGCCGTCAGTTCATCCAGGGCGACGCGATGCTCGACCCCGGTCACACCGTCTTTGTAAGTGACCTTGATGTCACGCATGACGACCTGATCGACGGACGGCAGCGTGGCTGCGCCGCCGCTGCTTTCGGCTTCGGCGGGTTTTTCACCGGGGGCGAATTCCCAGTTACCGACTCCATCCTTGTTGGTTTCAGCCAGCAGATCGACACCTTCAACCAGAAGCCGGTTAACCACGACCTGACCGCTGAGCAACGGCAACAGAGACACCTCGGCAGCAAATTTTTCGACCGTCACCATGGCCGGCTTGGAGCCCCAGTCGGCATTGGCAAACGTCACGCCGTTCACCGCAATCGCCGGATTGAGGGAAATTTCCAGGTGCAGATCGCCGGCGATCTGCAGATCCCGTCCGGTTGCCTTCTTTGCCTGTTCAGCAATTTCCCCCTTGTACTGGTTGAAATCCATCGAACCCAGAATGGCGACACCGGCGACAACGACAGCGACCAGTACAACGACCACGCCGCCCGCGATTTTGATCCATTTGCTCATGAGGCTATGTCCTCCATGTTTTTCAAATATGTCTCGAGTTCGGCCCAGCTCTCAAAAACCCGTATGGCACCGGCTTTCATAAGATCTTCCGGTGAATGGTAACCCCAAGCGACACCCAGTGCACGTACACCCGCAGCGCACGCCATTTCCATATCATATGTGGTGTCACCGATCATCACCGTGTCAACAGGTTCAGATTGAGTTTCCAGCATCGCCAGATGCAGCATCTCCGGGTCGGGTTTGCCGCGTGCAACGTCCGCCGTCTGCAGGGTTGAGAAAAAACCACCCAGTTCATGATGATCGAGAGTTTGCCTCAGCCCACGCATCGATTTCCCGGTCGCGACACCCAACGTCCATTCAATCGATTTTAAGCTGGCCAGCAGGGCCGCCGTCCCGTCGAACAGGGGCTCATCCAGTGCGCCGCCTTTGCGTAAGCGCTGCCAGGAAAGCGAATAGGCGTCGACCATGTCACCTATACGGGGAGGTAAGTTTTGAGCGTCCGGCCCGTTATCGTTGGAAACCAGTATCTGAATGGCTTCAGCCAGTGGCAACCCAACCACCCGGCGAACCCTTGAGATCGGCGGCGGCACCAGTCCCACCTGCCTGAAAGCATCAGACATGCAGGAATTGATGGCATGTTGACTGTCGACAAGGGTTCCGTCGCAATCGAAAACCGCTAGTTTTACTGACGAGGACAAATCCTCTCCCGGTATTAGGTTGTTGAATATGCCAGTATTTTCATCTGATATGAGCTTAACGGTCATCATCCCTTTTCACAATGCGTGATGAGACTTGATTCCGCCCCCACAACACAGGCACAATGGACAAGAATAAAAAACTGGACAACAGATACGTCTGCAATTGTCCATGAGCAGGGAGGAGTTTCTTAAAGGGGACTCTTGGCAAATATCTAGGGGTTACGCTCAAGTAATCCTGATGGCTTCGGTTTATATCCGGAGAGTTTCATCAGGATTTGGCGGAGTGGCCACTTGGATTACTGGATCACTCACTAACATTTGGGGACCGAAAATGAAGTTTTTGAAATTCGCACTGGCCATTGCACTGTTGCCGCTTCTTGCTGCCTGTGCTGCCGGCCCTGACATTGCCGCAACAAAAGCAATGTCGAATAAAGGCAGCCCGTTCCACATGGCGCTGCAAAATGAATATATCAAACTTGCCCAGGACGAA
Source organism: Rhodospirillales bacterium (assembly GCA_965227245.1). Lineage (GTDB taxonomy): Bacteria > Pseudomonadota > Alphaproteobacteria > Rhodospirillales > Casp-alpha2 > UBA4479. The sequence goes on from OZ245728.1 coordinate 3,301,130, forward strand.
GCTGACGAATACGACACGGAAGACGCCTTCTATTTCAATAGCAAGGCTATCGCCGCTGCCAATGGTGAAGACGTTCAGCCGCAGCCGATCAAGGAACGCAACGTCAAGGGTGCGGCTGCAGATGAGCTTGAAGCTGCTCACATCGCGCTCCGCGGCGAATTGCTGTCCGGTGCCAAGGAGTGGGCGCCTTTGGAAGCTGCCAAGGCGCAGGCCAAGTTTGATTGCTGGCTGCAGGAGCAGGAAGAAGGTGACCAGCAGGATCACATAGATGCCTGCCGGATTGCATTCGACGAAGCCATGGCGAAAATCGTCACCATGCGTCCGCGTCCGACGGCTCAGGCACCTGCCATGCCGGCGAAGCCGCTTGCCGGTCCGTTCGTTGTCTACTTCGACTTCGACAGCTTTGACCTTTCCGCAACCGGTGAAGCCGTGATCAAGGAAGCTGCTGAAGCTGCCAAGTCCGGTGGTGCAGGCAAGGTGATCGTGACCGGCCATACCGACACCCGGGGCGATGCCGCCTATAACGAAGGCCTGTCGCGTGCCCGTGCTTCTGCGGTCCGCAATGCGCTGATCGTTGAAGGCCTGACCCGCGATCAGGTTGAACGTTCGGGCGCCGGGGAAACCTTCCCCGACAAGGCTACCGGCGACGGCGTCAAAGAGCCGCTGAACCGCCGCGTCGTGATCACGCTGTCGCGCTAACACGGACAACGTTCACGTGGAATGAAGCGCCGGGCCCTCGGGTCCGGCGCTTTTTCTTTCGTCGATGTGCACGCCTTTCGTGCAGATAGCCAGATCAGACACCTTGATGAAATGGCATCTAACTGGCTGCAGTTCTTACAATAAGGGCCGCCATCAGGCGGCCTGTCTTACTTAAAAAAAGGGCCGCCATCAGGCGGCCCTAGGGGGAGTGTGACCGTCTCCGGGCACGGCCCGGAAGCGGCGATAGAACTGAATGTCCCGAAAACCGGACATTTAGCCATCAGTTTGGTAAAACCAATAACAGGAAAGCTACGGGGAAAAGCTGACGTCAGCCTGACGAAAAACCGGTTAGTTGCTGATAACCTTGCGTTTGTCGGAAACATCAAGGGGCGGGAAAACCAGTGAGAACTCCGCACCGCCGGAAGCACTGTGACCGATGGAAACCTGAGCATCGTGAATGTCCGATATCGTCTTGACGATATGCAGACCGAGCCCTGCACCAGCGCCGCGCCGGTCGGTCCGTGTAAACTTCTCAAATAGTCGGGGTCGCTCTTCCAACGGAATCCCACGGCCCTGGTCCGATATACGAATGGCGGCCGGGTCTTTTGAAAGCTTAATCTCCACGGCTGAACCACGGGCTGAGTATTTTATCGCATTCTCGATCAGATTCCGGACTGCATGTTCTATGGCAGCACTATCACCATGAATCATGATAACGCCGCTGTCACCATCCAGTTCCAGACTACGCTCTTCCTTGATGGCCAGCGGGGCAAGGCTGCTGACGACATCCACCGCAATCCCATACAGGTCGCATTTTGCATCTTTGGGCAGAATGAAATGCTCATACCGGGTAAGGGTCAAAAGTTGCTCGACCATTCGGGCAAGCGTATCGACCTCGTTCTTTAACCCCTGCACCTCTTTACCCCTGCCGAGATTATCCAGATTGGCCCGAAGCACGGCCAGCGGCGTCCGAAGCTTGTGGGCAACATTGGCTGCAAAGTCCCGGTGAGTCGTGATGCTTTTCTTCAAGGCCTCCATGGCGCGTTTCATATCGGTAATATCGCGCGCCATCATCAGCGTGCCGCCGTCAGGCAGCCGCTCTTCATCGACGTACAACCAGCGCCCAACCCCGGCCTCGATCTCGAAGGGGCCGCTTGTTCTTTGCCGGCGGGCCAGCCTGCGCTTGATCCAGTCCTCACTGGAATCAACGGCCTCGGGATATCGCCCGGAACTCACTTCAGCACGCAAAAGGTCTTCGAACAGACTGCCGGGATGGGCAACGTCGCCCAAATCCTTGTTTAGCTGGCGGAACCGCGCATTCGAAATCACCAACCGGTCTTCTTCGTCATACAGCGCGAAATAGCCCGAAAGCACCTCAATCGCATCTGCAAGCCGCACGTTGGCCCTTTCGACGCGGATCAATTCCGTAATGTCCTTGGCAATCCCGGTCGCACCCGTGAATTCATCCGTTTCTTCGCTATAGCGCGGCAATCCGGAAACGCTGAAATGGCGGATTTCCTCTTCGTAGCCGATAGCTTCGAAACTCTTGTCGCGAAACGGCCGTCTGAAATCCGGTGGTGTTGATTCACCCCCATCATGCAGTCTGAATATACCGATATCGTCGAATGTCTTGCCGATGACCTGCACGGGATGCAGACCAAGGCGGTCAATGATGCGCTCTGACACATAGGTGAATTTATTTTCGCCGTCTGTTTCCCAGACCCAGTCCGAAATCAGCCTGGTCAAATCTTCAAGGCGGCAAAATGCTTCGGTTGCCCGTTCTTTTTCCGAGCCCGCAATCGAGGGCCAGCTCCTGGGCCGTCGCTCAGCCATGATCTTTCAGTCGTATTTCGAGTTCACGGAGGGCGTCAAGATAATCGGAACCGCGATGCCACATCTTCAGGACATCGACAGCCGCTTTCCTTGGTGTGTTGGTGAAGAAAGAACTGAGCTTGGGCTTATGCATCTCGACTTCTTCCTTGGTGCCGGCTTTGGCCAGATGGCAATACTCATAGAGTTCCATGAATTCATGTACGCTCATGCCGATGCCACGGCAGGCGATGGCCAGCCCCTCTCCACCTGTTTCAAAAACCAGACGCTGGATCAGATGCTCACGCAGTTTGGAAACCTGTGCGAAAAGCGCAACGAATAACGGCACTTCGCCCTCCCTGAGGGCTGTCGTCAGCATTTCGACGGTCACCAGGCCTTCTTCGCGCAGCGCGTCTGCAAGTTCGGAAACCTTTTTCTTCTGTAAACGCCCGGTCGCGGCGATTTCCTCGGTCGTCGCCTGCTCCAGCAATTCATCAACTATTGCATTGTCGAGTTTGAATGCGGAAATGATGTACTGACGCAGTGCCGCCGAAACCCAGAGAAACATTTTCTTGGCCAGCAAAGGCGACAGATCGTCACGGCTCAGAATGGGTTCCTGGAAACTGTCGACCCGGCGCGACTGTTCCACAAGATATTCCATGGTGTTCGTTGAAATGCGGGCGTTCTCATTCTTGAGAAGCGAAATGATGACGGGTTCACGCCCTGTTTCCACGATGGCATCGACCACATGTTCTGAAATGCTTTTGCGCATCGTAATGGCCATCATGTGTTCTTCGGTTCTGAGCTTGATCACTTCGATCAATTCGGCATCCCTGAGCAACCCTGACTTGGACAGAATTGGAAACGCCACATTGATTTCGTCGTTGGCAAGTTTGGTCACCAGATTACGGGGCACGTCATCCATCAGGGCCAGGCGGCCGGCAACGGCTTGGCGCACGGATGATTCTATATCATTGATGATCGACTGCAGGATCCCGTACATCTGTGCGCGCTGGCGTTCGCTCAGAACATTGGACTGGTTATCAAACAGGTCGATGATGATATTGGTAAGTTCCGAGCGGCTTTCCGAAGACTTCTGCCGCGCCAGCGACATCAGGAATGCCGCATCAAACTTGCTGTCGTCTTCACCGGCCATACTTAAGCTTCCTCCTCCGACAGAAGATACCCTACCCCCCTTATCGTATGTACAGTAACACTTGCACCGGCCCCTTGCAGACGTTTTCTAAGTCTTGAAACATGTACCTCGACGGAATTTGACGAGACTTCTTCATCAAACCCGTAAATCTTGTCCTCAAGAACATCCTTTGGAACAACCCTGCCCTTGCGGCGGAGAAGCTGTTCGAGAACTTCCATTTCACGTCTGGAAATGGGTGTTGTTTTGTCATTGACCCGGACTTCACGAGCCGTCGTATCGAATTCGATGTTCCCCTCGCTCAGCACCGTCCCCAGGACACCGCCCGGACGGCGAAGCAAAGCGCGCACCCGCGCCAGAAGTTCTTCCATGGCGAACGGCTTCAGCATGTAATCGTCGGACCCCGCATTCAGGCCGCGAACTCGGTCCTCGACAGCATCACGTGCAGTCAGGATCAGCACCGGGGTGACATCGCCGTCATCACGCCACTTTTTCAGAACATCAAGCCCGTCTTTGTCCGGAAGTCCGAGATCAAGGATTACGGCGTCGTAATCAACGGTTTCCATTGCTGCATCGCCGTCACCGGCATTGTAGACAACGTCAACCGTAAAGCCGCCGCTCTCCAGACCTTCCTTGACGAAGGCCGCGAACCTTTCATGGTCTTCAACAAGCAGAAGTCGCACGTAAATCCTCCGATCTTAGACGGCAATAATCGGCACATGGTTGAACCGATTCAATCCAATAGCAGCACACAGGAAAGATATCGATATGATATCAATCACAGAATCCCCAACATTTTAAAATTAGTCCCTTAAATCGAAAGGGCAAGCGCTGAACCTTTATAACTCAAGAGGTTGAGCTTGTTCGTCTTCCGGGTCAAAGCCCAGGGTCTTCCACGTTTCCAGCATGTGCTCCGGCAACGGCGCGGTAATTTCTATCGGCGGCTTGTTCTTGCGCGGGATGGACAGCGCCCGGGCATGTAGATGCATTTTCCGGGAAATTCCGGCCTCGAAAACAGCGCTGTCTCGCTCGCCATACTTGCCGTCGCCGACGATGGGATTGCCCATCAACTGACAATGAACACGAAGCTGGTGGGTGCGGCCGGTTAATGGTTCAAGTTCAAGCCAGGTTACCGCCTTGCTGGCATTGTCGATTACCCGGAAGCGGGTTTTTGCGGATTTCCCCATATTCTCGTCGACCTTGACCAGATCCCCCCGTTGCCCGGGAAGCTTGGCCAGCGGGGCATCGATCATCCCGCCTTCGTGGGGCGGTCTGCCGACAACGGCGGCCCAGTAAATCTTTCGGGTATCGCGTGCCTGAAACGCCTTTGCCAGCCGGGCAGCGGCGGCCCTGGTACGGGCCAGCAGCAGCACTCCTGAGGTGTCCTTGTCCAATCTGTGCACAAGGCGCGGACGCTCCTTAGCACCCAGCTTCAGACGATCCAGCGCCCCGTCGATATGCGTATCCATGCCGGAGCCGCCCTGAACTGCAAGGCCGGCGGGCTTGTTGATCGCCAGCATGTCATCATCGATATAGATGATGCACTCCTTGAGCATATCCCCAAGCCGGCCCGCTGCCTCGACGTCCATGCCGCCCAGTTGGTGGCGCTCGGCGGAATCTGCGGGTGGCTCGTCGATATTCGGGGGGATGCGCACCGTCTGTCCTGCTTCGACCCGGTCCGCAGCCTTGCAGCGTGCGCCATCCAGGCGGATTTGCCCGGTCCGCAGCAACTTCTGCAGCTTCCCCTGTTTCAGGGCGGGAAAACGATTCCGCAGCCAGCGATCCAGTCGCTGATCACCCTCACCCTGTTCAATTACGATATTGCGAACACCGCTCATCGATTTGCACTCATGTCAGGACCGACCGCAGCACCGTCATCCCCGCCCACAAGGCGCCGATACTGGCGATGACCGACACCGCCAGATAAAGCAAAGCAGGCGCGGTCTCGCCGCGATTCAACATCGTCACCACATCAAGCGAGAATGTCGAGAATGTCGTGAAGGCCCCCAGCAGCCCGACCACGACCATGGCGCGGATTTCAGGGCTTGGCGACCATGCCAGCGCGGAAACCTCAATGACGGCGCCCAGCAGAAATGAGCCGGTGACATTGACGAACAGCGTCCCGTACGGGAACCCGTGTCCGAGCAGCGCAAAGGCGGCTTTTTCCACGCCGAAGCGGCTGACGGCACCTATGGCACCCCCGGCTGCCACATAAAAAATCATCGAGAGGTTCACGTATCCGTATCCTTGCGGCGTTTCTGACGCAGTGTATCCCAATATTGCAGGCGTTTTGCAATCTCGCGTTCAAACCCCGTGTCCCTGGGGTTATATAGCTGCTGTCGGTTAATGTCGTCGGGGAAATAATCCTGCCCGGAAAAGCCGTCTTCGGCATCATGGTCGTAGGCATACCCGTCCCCGTAGCCGATATCCTTCATCAGCTTGGTCGGCGCGTTCAGGATATGCTTGGGCGGCATCAGCGAGCCAGTGTCGCGAGCCAGCCGCCTGGCCGCGGATTGGGCCTTGTAGGCCGCATTGGATTTTGGTGCGGTCGCCAGATAAAGCACGCACTGGACGATCGCCAGTTCCCCCTCCGGCGAGCCGAGCCGCTCGTAAGCTTCCCAGGCGGCGATGGACTGAGGTAAAGCATTGGGATCGGCGAGGCCGATATCCTCCGATGCAAACCGCACCAGACGGCGTGCGACATAGCGCGGGTCTTCGCCCCCGGCCATCATCCGTGCAAACCAATACAGCGCAGCGTCGGCGTCGGAGCCACGCAAGGACTTGTGTAATGCCGATATCAGGTTGTAGTGCGCCTCTTGTCCCTTGTCGTAGAGCGGCTGGCGGCTCTGCACCACATTGGCGAGTTTCTCCGGGTTCAGCTTTGTCTCTTCACTGAGGCCGATCAGGATATCCGCCATGTTCAGCAGATAGCGTCCGTCACCATCGGCCATCGCCCGCAATGCCGTGCGGGCATCGTCATCGAGCGGCAGACTGCGGCCTTCAGCCGCTTCGACCCGTTTCAGAAGCTCTTCCAAAGCATCATCATCAAGACGGCGCAACACCAGAACCTGGGCTCTGGACAACAGCGCCGCATTCAGCTCGAACGACGGGTTTTCTGTGGTGGCACCAATCAGGACAATGGTGCCGTCCTCGACAAACGGTAGAAATCCGTCCTGCTGGGCGCGGTTGAAGCGGTGAATTTCATCAACGAACAACAGGGTGCCCTGCCCCATCTCACGTTTGCGCCGGGCTTCCTCGACGGCTTTTCTGACATCGGCAACCCCGGAAAACACGGCCGACAACGGCATGAACGCCATGTCGGTCGCCTTGGCCAGCAACCGGGCGATGGTCGTCTTGCCGGTACCGGGCGGCCCCCAGAAAATGACAGAAGCCAGCTTGCCGGTCTGGATCATCCGGCTGAGCGGCCCCTCGGACCCGAGAATGTGATCCTGACCGACAACATCATCCAGGGTTTTCGGCCGCAGACGGTCTGCCAGCGGCCGGGGCGCATCGGCTTCAAACAGGGTACTCAAGGATGCGCCCCCTCATTCTCATCTGAGATGCGCCGCGAAAAACTCCTGCGACCGATCACGGGCAAGGTTCGCTGCCGATTCGTCGTAGTGTTCTCCGCCCTTGCGGGCAAAAGCATGGTCATTGCCCAGATAATCGAACAGCGTCGCCTTGCTGTTGTCGTCCAGTGCAGCATGCACTTCTGCCTGTTTTTCCTTCGGCACGAAACCGTCTTCAGTGGCGATATGCAGAAGGACCGGCGCATTCAGAGCCTCGTTCACGTGTTCTTCCAGCATCACTCCGTAATAGCCGACCGCCGCGTCAACCTTGGTCCGGGTTGCCGTCAGGAACGCCAGCCGTCCGCCCAGACAGAAACCGACGGAACCGACCTTGCCGGTGCATGCATCCAGCCCGCGCAGATGTTCGATGGTGACATCCAGATCATCGACCCCTTTTTCAAGATCAAACCCGTTGAACAGCTCGAAAGCCCGCGCCCACTCTTCTTCCGACTGGTCGGTGATCTGAATACCCGGTTCCTGACGCCAGAACAGGTCCGGACACAATGCAACATAACCCGCCGCCGCCCAGTCATCCGTCAGGCCGCGCATAACCTCGTTGACGCCGAAGATTTCCTGAATGACCACGACACCGGGCCCCGAGCCCCCTTCAGGCAGCGCCAGATACCCCATAAACTCGCCGCCGTCCTTGGATTTAATGGTAATTTCCTGTCCGCTCATGCCGGTATCCTCCCGTTCAAAGTTGTTGTGAAGAGCCTAACGCATCACTGCTGTCGGGCCAAGGAGCAGCCACGCCGCATACAGCCGTCAGCCTCTGAAAACGAAATCGTAGATCTTGCCGCGTCGTTCGACGCGGATCCGCCATTCTCCGCCTTCATTTGAACCGACTGCGGCCTGTACTTCGTTGACTGTCGAAACCTTGTCTTCGTTTATCTGACGAACGATGTCACCGGGCCGGAAGTCAAGCCGGTCCGCGATCCCTCCCCGCCGTATCCTCAGGATCACGACCCCCTCGCCAAAGGGGTCGATATTGTATTTTTCGCCTAGAGCCGGAGACAGATTGGCGATCACGGCATCCCCCAAAGGATGTTTCCCGGAAAGTTCCGTCTCATTGGCCGGCGGCTCATCGGGGGCTGGTTGCATATCGATGGTGATCGGCACCACCTGATTGCCGCGCATGACCCTGAGAACGGCCTGATCGCCGACCGGCAGGGTGGCGATGCGGTATTCGAGGTCGTCCGATCCGGCGACGGCATGACCATTGACGGCCAGGATCACATCCCCCGCACGCAGTCCGCCCAGGCCGGCAGAGCCGTTCTTATGGACAAGATTGACGATGACCCCCTGCGGGCGCTTCATGCCCAGTGAAAGGGCGATATCCGAGGTCACCCCCTGACCGTAGGCGCCAAGCCAGGGCCGGATGAGCTGCCCGTCCCGGGAAATACCCTGAATGACGGCCCGGACCATGTTTGACGGCACGGCGAACCCGATCCCATGTGAGCCGCCGCTTTTCGAGAAGATAGACGTATTTATGCCGACCAGTCTGCCGTCCATGGACAGCAGCGCGCCACCGGAATTGCCGGGGTTGATGGCGGCATCGGTCTGAATGAACGACTTGAGTTCGGTATCGCTGCCGACGGACCGGGCCAGCGCCGAGACAATCCCGCTCGTCACCGTCTGCCCGACACCGAAGGGATTGCCAATGGCAAGTACCAGGTCGCCGACCTTGAGTTCATCGGAATCCCGAAGCTCCAGCGCCGGCAACGGCTCGTTTTCGGTTTCGATGCGCAAAACCGAAAGATCGGTCTTGTCGTCTGAAACGACGATTTGGGCTTCGAACTCACGCTTGTCGGCAAGGACGACAACGATCTTGTCTGCCCCTTCGATGACGTGCTGGTTGGTTACAATCAACCCATCCGGGCTGACGATCACGCCCGAGCCCAGTGAATTCTGCTGTTCCGACCGGGGACGGCCACGGTTAAAACCGAGGCCGAGATCACCGAAAAACCGGCGGAAAAACGGATCGTTGAACAGTGGCGGCACTTGCCGGTTGGCAACGATCTTCTGGGTATAGATATTGACCACCGCAGGCGCCGCCCGCTCGACCAGCGGCGCAAATGATAGCTGAACCTGGGTACGGTTTTCGGGCACCTGACGTTGTTGGGCTGAAACCGGCAGGACGCTCAGACAAATGACGGCAAACAGGGAGAGGATAAATTTGTAATAACGCATGGCCAATAGATAGGCCTCAAATTTACCGCTGTCGATAGTCAAACCTTACGGAGTCTACATACAAAAACGGCGCCCCGGGGGACGCCGTTTTAAAAACGTGAATGACGCGGATTATTCGGCGTCGGCAGCTTCCATTTCCGCTTCGACACGGGCACGGTCTGCGGCACCCTTGGCGTCCGGATCGCGGTCGACAAGCTCGATGATCGCCATCGGTGCGCTGTCGCCATAACGGAAACCGGCCTTCAGAACACGGGAATACCCGCCCGGGCGGTCCTTGTAGCGCTCTGCCAAAGTCGAGAACAGCTTGGAGACGGCGGCATCATCGCGCAGGAAAGAAAAAGCGCGACGGCGGTCATGCAGCCCACCCTTTTTGCCGAGAGAAATCATCTTGTCGATGAAGCGACGCAGTTCCTTGGCTTTCGGCAGGGTCGTCTTGATCTGTTCATGGATGATCAGGGACGTCGTCATGTTCGAGAACATCGCCTTACGATGGGTCGACGTCTTATTGAGCTTACGATAACCATTATTGTGTCTCATATCAGGCTCCTCGGTTTTTGCCCACGCGTGCCATTTTACCCGTGGGTCATCTGGTTTTTAATGCCGGTCCGGCGCCCGAAGACGCCGCCCGTATTAGAAGTTTCCGATCAGAACGGATCTTCCAGTTTCTTAGCCATGTCTTCGATGTTTTCCGGCGGCCATTCGGAGATTTCCATGCCCAGGTGCAGACCCATCTGCGACAGCACTTCCTTGATTTCATTCAGGGACTTGCGGCCAAAGTTCGGCGTGCGGAGCATATCGGCTTCGGTTTTCTGGACCAGATCGCCGATGTAGATGATGTTGTCGTTCTTCAGGCAATTGGCGGAGCGGACCGAGAGCTCAAGCTCATCGACCTTGCGCAGCAGATTGCGGTTGAACGGCAGTTCATCGCGGCTTTCCTCAATTACCTCACCCGACGGCTCATCGAAGTTGATGAACAGCTGCAGCTGATCCTGCAGGATACGGGCGGCAAGGGCGACGGCGTCTTCGGGCGTTACCGCACCGTTGGTCGTCACGTCGAGGAACAGCTTGTCGTAATCGGTGTCCTGGCCAACACGGGTGTTTTCCACCTTGTAGGCAACTTTGCGGACAGGCGAGAACACGGCATCGATCGGGATCAGACCAATCGGGCTGTCATCCGGACGGTTCTGAGCCGCCGGCACATACCCCTTACCGTTTTCGACGGTCAGTTCCATGCTCAGCGAGGCACCGTTGTCGAGGTGGCAGATTACGAGGTCCGGTTCCATGATCTCGATGTCGGGACCGGTTTCGATCATCGCCGCAGTCACTTCACCCGGGCCGTCGGCCTTGAGGGTCATGCGCTTCGGCCCTTCGGCCATCATTTTGAGGCCCATCGACTTGATATTCAGGACGATGTCCGTGACATCTTCACGTACGCCGGCAATCGAGGAGAACTCGTGCAGCACGCTATCGATCTGGATCGAGGTGACCGCGGCGCCCTGGAGCGACGACAGCAGAATGCGACGCAGCGCATTGCCGAGCGTCAGACCAAAACCACGTTCAAGCGGTTCGGCAACGACACTCGCCTGACGGCTCGGGTCATTACCCGGTACGACTTCGAGTTTCGAGGGTTTAATCAGTTCTTGCCAATTTTTCTGAAGCACTTCAGTGACCTCGCGCTCACAAATGATAGCGGCGTCCTTGAAAACAAGGGCGTCGCCTTTTACCTGCCCGGGTCAGTTGCGGCCGATCGAACCGTTCCTGCCCGAAATGAAACTTTCCCGGAAAATAACCGGGAAAGAGGGTCTTAGACCCGACGACGCTTTCTCGGCCGACAACCGTTGTGCGGGATCGGCGTAACGTCACGTATGGCCGTAATCGTGAACCCAACCGATTGCAGCGCACGAAGCGCCGATTCACGACCGGATCCCGGGCCTTTAACTTCGACCTCAAGGGTCTTCATCCCATGTTCCATCGCGGCACGGCCGACGACTTCACCGGCAACCTGGGCAGCGTAAGGTGTCGATTTGCGCGATCCCTTGAAGCCCTGTGCACCGGCGGAAGACCAGGCAATCGAATTGCCCTGTGCATCCGTGATGGTGATGATGGTGTTGTTGAACGTAGAATTGACGTGGGCAATGCCCGCTGCAATGTTTTTACGTTCGCGGCGGCGTGGACGCGCCGTTGCTGCTGCTTTGGCCATGATATTTCGCCCTTAAGCTTTCTTCTTACCGGCAATTGCCTTGGCCGGGCCCTTGCGAGTCCGTGCGTTGGTGTGAGTACGCTGACCGCGCACCGGCAGTTGCCGGCGGTGACGCAGACCGCGGTAGCAGCCCAGGTCCATCAGACGCTTGATGTTCATTGCAACATCGCGGCGAAGCTCACCCTCGACCGTCAGTTCCTGGTCGATCATATCGCGAATGCGCGTTACTTCGTCGTCAGACAGTTCGTTGACACGACGTTCCGCGGCAATACCGCAAGCTTCACAAATTTTAACAGCCGTGGTACGGCCAATCCCATGTATGTAGGTCAGTGCGATGATCGCACGTTTTCCAGTCGGGATATTTACACCAGCAATACGCGCCAAAGCTCGTACTCCTTAAACTTTGGGTCGAAACGGACAGCCACCGGTTGATTGAAGAGCGCGGATTATATAAATCCACAACGCCAAGTCAACTCTTCAGCTAAACTTTTTCGATCCCCAATCCTTGTTAATCCAAGATCGCATACAGGGATTTTGTAACATTATCAATATCCTGCATGCCATCAACCGTCTTCAGAGCCCCTTTATCCCTGTAATAAGGTATAATTGGAGCCGTTTGCTCATGATAAACCACGAGCCGTTTTTTCAGCGTTTCCGCGTTATCATCGCTCCGCGCACCGCCGGTTTCGGCTGCACGCTTCTCGATTCGTGCGAACAGAGCCGCCTCATCCACTTCCATGGAGATCACGGAATCAAGCTTCAGCCCCTTCTCTGCCAGCATGGCGTCGAGAGCTTCGGCCTGCGCGACCGTACGCGGGAAGCCGTCGAGAATGAACCCGTTGGCACAGTCCGCCTCATCGATCCGGTCGGCGATGATACCGACCACGATGTCGTCAGAGACCAGATCGCCACGATCCATGACTTCCTTGGCCTTGATACCCATTTCCGTCCCGGCGGCAACAGCTGCGCGCAGCATGTCACCGGTCGATAGCTGTACGATGCCGTATTTTTCGACCAGGCGTTCGCACTGCGTCCCTTTCCCGGCTCCCGGCGGCCCCAACAGAATAATGATCATGCCTTGCGCCCCCTGAGCTTGGACTTCTTGATCAAACCTTCGTACTGGTGTGCCAGAAGATGTGACTGAACCTGTGTCACGGTATCCAAGGTCACGGTGACGACGATCAGCAGACTGGTTCCGCCGAAATAGAACGGCACCGACCATCTGGAAATCAGAATTTCAGGCAACAGACAGAGAAGAGCGAGATAGCCGGCGCCCACAACGGTCAGACGGGTCAGCACCCAGTCCAGATAGTCGGCGGTATTCTTGCCGGGCCGGATACCGGGCACAAAACCGCCGTACTTTTTCAGATTATCCGCCGTTTCTGCCGGATTGAAGACAACCGCGGTGTAGAAAAAGGCGAAGAAGACGATCATGCCGATATACGTAATCAGGTACAACGGCTGCCCGCGGCCCATGTAAGCTGCCACAGAACTCATCCATTCCGGGCCGGAGCCGGCGGAAAACTGGATGATGGTGATCGGCAGCAACAGGATCGAACTGGCGAAAATCGGGGGAATAACGCCTGCCGTGTTGACCTTCAGCGGCAGATGGGAAGTATCGCCGCCCGACATCTTGTTGCCGCGCTGGCGCTTCGGATACTGGATCAGGATACGGCGCTGGGCGCGTTCGACGAAAACGATGCAGAAGATGACGGCAATCGCCATTACGAACAGGGCGATGATGATGCCGGTCGACAGCGCACCGGTGCGCCCCAGCTCTAGGGTGCCGGCAAGTGCGCGCGGCAATTCCGCGACAATCCCGGCAAAGATGATCAGTGAAATACCATTGCCGACACCGCGTGCGGTGATCTGCTCACCCAGCCACATCAGGAACAGCGTGCCGCCGGTCAAGGTAATGACCACGGTCGCACGGAAGAACAGACCGGGGTTATCAACCGCAACACGGCCGCCCGACGACATGCTTTCCAGCCCGACAGCGATGCCATAGGCCTGCAGGATACAGATCGCAACCGTCAGATAACGGGTGTACTGGTTGATTTTCTTGCGGCCGGTCTCGCCTTCCTTCTTCATCGCCTCAAGCTTCGGCGAAACCGCCGTCATGAGCTGCATGATGATCGATGCCGAAATGTACGGCATGATATTCAGCGCGAAGATAGTCATCCGCGACAGAGCGCCGCCGGAGAACATATCGAACATGCCGAGGATCCCGCCGCCTGTCTGATTGAACAGGTCCTGCAGAATCGTCGGATCAATACCCGGGATAGGGACAAAGGTGCCCAGCCGATAGACGATAAGCGCACCCAGCGTAAACCAGATGCGCTTCTTCAATTCCGTCGCCTTCGAAAAGGCGCTGAAATTGACGTTAGAGGCGAGTTGTTCGGCGGCGGAAGCCATTCTCTATTATTCTTCCTCTACCGGATCCACGGCTACAACGTCACCTTCGCCACGCTGCGCTTCATATTTGGCCTTACGCTCGGCAGACAGACGGTCGCGCTTGCGGCCCTTGCCCTGCGGGCGCTCTTTCTTTTCGGCAACCTTGACGGAACCACCGGCTTTTTCGACGACGGCGATGGCACCTGCGGATGCATGCGCGATGTCGAGTTCAACCTTGGCGCTCAGTTCGCCCTTGTTCAGAAGGCGGACACCATCCTTGGACTTGCGGACAACACCGGCCGCCAGCAGTTCGGTAGCGGAAATGGCCTTCTTGGCGTCGAGATGGCCGGCATCGATGGCCTTCTGCAGCTTGCCCGTGGTCAGCTCGGCAAAATCCTTGGTGAACGGGTTATTGAAGCCACGCTTCGGCAGGCGGCGATACAGCGGCATCTGACCGCCTTCGAAGCCCAGCAGCGAAACCCCGCTCCGCGATTTCTGGCCCTTTTGACCTTTCGCGGCGGTTTTACCCGTACCGGAGCCGATACCCCGGCCAACACGCTTGCGGTTTTTCGTCGCGCCAGCGTTATCTCGGATTTCATTAAGTCGCATCACCAAATTCCTTTTGCGTCCCGGGGGTCATACCGCCCGGTGGTGGCCCGATATTGGGAAGTAAGCCTGTCAGGCCTGTTCCTCAACCCGGACCAGGTGCTTTACCTTGTCAATCATGCCACGAACGGCGGACGTATCTTCGAGGGTCCGCGTTCTGTTGATCTTGTTCAGACCCAGACCTTTGAGCGTATCGCGCTGCACGGCCTGACGCCCAATCGGGCTTTTGGTCTGGGTGACCGTGACGGTTGCTTTCTTGTCAGCCATCTTTCGTTCCGATCCGATCCAGTTTATTCGGCGCTCATGCCGGCATCGCCGCGACGAGCAACGATATCGCCGACCTTGAGGCCACGGCGCGCCGCAATGGCGCGCGGGGATTGCAGGTTTTTCAGTGCTTCGAACGTCGCCTTCACCATGTTGTGCGGGTTCTGCGTGCCGTTTGACTTACAAACGACGTCATGAACGCCCATGGTTTCGAAGACGGCGCGCATCGGACCGCCGGCGATGATGCCGGTACCCGGAGGTGCCGAACGGAGAATAACCTTCCCCGCGCCAAAACGGCCGTCGATGTCGTGATGTAGCGTGCGGCCTTCGCGCAGCGGCACACGGATCATCTGGCGCTTGGCCTGGTCGGTGGCCTTACGGATCGCTTCAGGCACTTCGCGGGCCTTCCCGGTACCGTAACCGACGCGGCCTTTGCCGTCACCAACCACAACCAGGGCAGCGAAAGAGAAGCGGCGACCGCCCTTCACGACCTTGGCGACGCGATTGATGTGAACCAGCTTGTCGACCAGTTCATCGCCATCGTCATTGCGATCCCGGTTATCGCGGTCACGACCACGAACACGGCCACGCTGACCGCCACGTTCCGGTGAATTGTTATCTGCCATTCGTCGCTCTCCTAGAAGCTCAGGCCGCCCTCACGGGCGCCGTCTGCGAGGGCTTTGACACGCCCGTGATACTTGTAGCCGCCGCGGTCGAAGAAAACCTCCCCGACGCCCTTATCGGCAGCGCGTTTCGCAATCAGCTTGCCGACCTCGGCAGCAGCATTGCAGTCTGCACCGGTTTTAAGCGCGGACTTCAGGTCCTTGTCCAGCGATGACGCGGCAGCCAGTGTCTGGCCCGTCACATCGTCGATGATCTGCGCATAAATGTGCTTACCCGAGCGGAACACGGAAAGCCGCGGGCGCCCGGAGGCCAGACGTTGCAGACGCGCACGCGTGCGCATGGTCCGGCGTTTAAACAGGGTTCTTGCGTTCGACATCTTACTTCTTCTTTCCTTCCTTACGGAGGATGAATTCGTCATCGTACTTGACGCCTTTGCCCTTGTAGGGCTCTGGCGGACGATACGAACGGATTTCCGCGGCCACCTGGCCAACACGCTGTTTCGACGCCCCGCTGATGATCAGCTGGTTCTGTTCCACAGCTTCAATCTTGATCCCTTCGGGGATCGGGTAGCGGACTTCGTGGCTGAAGCCGAGCTGCAGTACGACATCCTTACCCTGGATCTGGGCGCGATAACCGACGCCGTTGATCTCCAGCTTTTTCGTGAACCCTTCGGACACACCGATCACCAGCCCGTCAATCACGCTGCGGGCCGTGCCCCACATCTGACGGGCGCGTTTGTGCTGGGCCAGCGGCGTCACGGTGACCTGGCCGTCGGCCTGCTCTACCTTGACGTCATCGGTCAGCGTTACCGACAGCTCACCGAGCTTGCCCTTGGCCGTCACGATATTGCCGTTCAGTTCGACGGTGACACCGTCCGGCACAGTGACTGGGTTACTTCCTACTCGCGACATGGCTTCAATCCTCGTTTCATTCCTGGGGTGTTCTTAGAACACCTCGCAGAGAACCTCTCCACCCACGTTCTGGGCCCGTGCTTCGGCATCCGACAGCACGCCACGCGGCGTCGACAGGATGGCAATACCGAGACCGTTATAAACACGGCTCAGATCACGCACACCGGAGTAAATCCGGCGGCCCGGTTTGGAAACCCGCTGCAGGCTCCGGATTACCGGATCACCTTCGTGGTATTTCAATTCGATTTTGATCTCGGAAATGCCAGGACGTACATCGCTTTGGTCGAAACCGCGAATGAAACCTTCGCGTTTCAGCACTTCGAGAACGTTAGCACGCAGTCGCGAAGCCGGGCACGTAACCGAGCTTTTGCGGGCCTGTTGCCCGTTGCGAATACGGGTCAGCATATCGCCGAGGGGATCCGTCATCGACATTGTCGTCTCTCCCTTACCAGCTAGACTTGACCATGCCCGGGATCTGACCGGCTGCAGCCAGTTCCCGAAGCTTGATGCGACAAATGCGGAACTTGCGATAGTTACCGCGCGGACGTCCGGTGAGCTCACAGCGCAGGCGCTGACGAACCGGGGCTGCGTTACGCGGCAGTTCGGCAAGCTTCAGACGGGCATTAAAGCGGTCTTCCGGGGACAACTCGGGGTCCTTTGCGGCTGCTTTCAACCGCTCACGACGCCCCTGGTACTGCTTCGCCAGCTTGGCGCGCTTTTTGTCCCGTTCGATCGAGCTTTTCTTAGCCATTACGCTCTTCTCCTCTTGCCGCTCAGTTCACGAACGGCATGTTGAACGCCTTGAGCAATGCCTTCGCTTCGGCATCGGTTTTGGCGGTCGTGCAAATCACAATATCCATCCCCCGGATCGCATCGACTTTGTCGTAGTCGATTTCCGGGAATACGATCTGTTCCTTGATGCCCATGGCATAGTTGCCGGCACCGTCGAAACTTTTGCCGTTCAGGCCACGGAAGTCGCGGACGCGCGGCAGGGTGATCGTCACCAGGCGATCAAGGAATTCGAACATCCGGGCGCGGCGCAGTGTCACTTTGCAACCGACGATCATTTCTTCGCGCAGTTTAAAGCCGGCAATCGACTTCTTGGCGCGGGTCACGATCGGCTTTTGTCCGGAGATCGCGGTCAGGTCGGCAACGGCGCCGTCCATTTTTTTGCGATCCTGGGACGCTTCACCAACGCCCATGTTAATGACGATCTTGTCCAGGCGAGGCACTTCCATCGGGTTCGCATAGTTGAACTCCGATTTCATGCTCGGGACGATCTCGTTTGCGTAAACTTCCTGCAAGCGTGGGGTCATTTTCCTGCTCTCCACCCGCTCAAGCGTCGATGACTTCGCCGGAACGCTTCGCGAAGCGTACCTTGCGGCCATCATCAAGCTGCTTGAAACCAACACGTACCGGCTTGTCGTCTTTCGGGTCGACGTGGGCGAGATTGGAAAGGTGAATGCTTGCTTCCCTTTCGATGATCCCGCCGGCCGACGTCTGCGACGCCGCCGTGTGGCGTTTCATTTTATTCACACCGCTGACCACAGCACGGTTCGCGGCCGGGTCGACCTTGACGACTTCGCCGGTCGCACCCTTGTCACGGCCGGTGAGAACCATCACCCGGTCACCTTTTTTGATCTTCTGAGCCATTACAAAACCTCCGGCGCCAGCGAGATAATTTTCATGTACCGCTTGGCGCGCAGTTCACGGGTCACCGGGCCGAAGATACGGGTCCCGATGGGCTCGCCCTGCTTGTTGATGAGCACGGCGGCATTACTGTCGAACCGGATCGCGGTCCCGTCCTTGCGGTTGATGTCCTTGGCGGTGCGCACGACAACAGCCTGCATCACATCGCCCTTCTTCACTCGACCGCGCGGAATAGCGTCCTTGACGGAGACGACGATAATGTCGCCCACCGACGCATACTTGCGCTTCGAACCGCCCAGCACTTTGATGCACTGGACCCTTTTGGCACCCGAATTGTCGGCGACCTCGAGGTTTGATTCAGCCTGAATCATCGTTCCGGTTCCTTTACTTAGACCTGGGCGCTCAAGCGCCTTCGGTCACAACTTCCCAAGTTTTACGCTTCGACAGCGGGCGGCATTCACGGATGAACACCTGATCGCCCACTTTCGAGACATTATTTTCGTCGTGAGCCGCGTACTTTTTCGACTTCTTGACGTACTTCTTGTACAGCGGATGCATGACCCGACGCTCAACCAGTACGGTGATCGTCTTGTCCTGTTTGTCGCTGACGACGACGCCTTGCATGACACGTTTTGGCATTTTGTCGTTCCTTACCCTTGTGCCTGAGCAGCTTCGCGCTCAACCAGCACAGTCTTGATACGCGCGATGTCACGGCGCACATGCCGCATCTGCGAGGTTTTTTCCAACTGACCCGAGGCCGCCTGAAAACGCAGGTTGAACGATTCCTTGCGCAGGTCAGCGAGCTGATCTTTCAGCTCATCGTCGGTTTTGGTCCGGATATCGGCCGCTTTCATCTGATTAACCCTCTTCACCAATACGCGACACAAAGCGCGTCTTGACCGGCAATTTCGCTGCCGCCAGACGAAACGCCTCGCGGGCGATGTCGGCGGAAACGCCGTCGATTTCAAACATGATCCGGCCCGGCTTCACCTTGGCGACCCAGTATTCAACCGAGCCCTTACCCTTACCCTGGCGCACTTCAGCAGGCTTCTGCGTGACAGGCACATCCGGGAAAATACGGATCCATACACGGCCGGCACGTTTCATGTGACGGGTCATGGCACGACGAGCCGCTTCGATCTGACGCGCAGTGACGCGTTCCGGCGTCACGGCCTTGAGGCCAAACGCACCGAAGTTCAGTGACGTACCGCCCTTGGCCAGACCGTGGATACGGCCTTTATGTGCCTTGCGGAACTTTGTTCTTTTCGGAGACAGCATCGCTCTTTCCTCTTCTTAGGCCCGCTTAACGCTGCGGCTGCTGTTCGAGTTGCAGCTTTTCCATCGCCATCGGATCGTGGGCCATGATTTCACCCTTGTAGATCCAGATTTTGACACCGCAAATTCCATACGTGGTCAGCGCACGCGCTTCACCGTAATCAATGTTCGCACGCAGCGTGTGCAGCGGAACGCGGCCTTCGCGGTACCATTGCATACGGGCGATTTCAGCACCGCCGAGACGGCCACCGCAGTTGATCCGGATACCTTCGGCACCCATGCGCATCGCCGACTGAACGGCGCGCTTCATGGCGCGGCGGATCGATACACGACGTTCCATCTGCTGGGCAACGTTTTCTGCGACCAGCTGGGCATCGACTTCCGGCTTGCGGATTTCGACGATGTTCAGGTGCACTTCGGCATCCGTCATTTCAGCGATTTCACGACGCAGCTTTTCAATGTCCTGACCCTTACGGCCAATAACGACACCCGGACGTGCGGTGTGAATGGTCACACGGGCTTTTTTCGCCGGACGCTCGATGACGATCTTCGAGACACCTGCTGCAGCAAGCTTCTTGCGCAGGAAGTCACGAATGCGGATGTCTTCGTGCAGCAGCTCGGCATAATTACCGTCGGCAAACCAGCGGGAATCCCACGTGCGGTTGATGCCCAGGCGCAGCCCGACCGGATTTACTTTCTGACCCATTAAACCGTCTCCTCACGCTCGCGTACGACCAAGCGCATATTGCTGAAAGGCTTTTCGATGCGGCCGACGCGACCACGCGCACGGGCGCGGAACCGCTTCATGACCAGCGCCTTACCGACACTCGCTTCGGCCACATAAAGGCGGTCGACATCGAGCTGGTGGTTGTTCTCGGCATTGGCGATCGCGCTTTCGAGAAGCTTTTTCACATCCTGCGCGATACGACGGCGCGAGAACATGAGCTGCGTCAGCGCTTTCGCGCAATCCATGCCGCGAATGCTCTCGGCAACCAGATTGAGCTTGCGGGGGCTGACGCGAATATGTTTCGCGAAAGCCATCGCTTCGTTGTCATTTAACTGACGCTCAGCGGCCTTCTTGCCCATGATTAACCCCTCTTCGATTTCTTATCGACGCCGTGACCGTAGTAGGTCCGGGTCGGCGAGAATTCACCGAATTTGTGGCCGATCATTTCCTCGGTCACCAGGACCGGGACAAATTTCTGGCCGTTGTAGACGCCGAACGTAAGACCGACGAACTGCGGCAGAATCGTAGAACGGCGCGACCAGATCTTGATGACCGTATTGCGCGTTGACCCACGAGCTTCTTCTGCCTTCTTGAGCAGATACCCGTCGACGAACGGACCTTTCCAAACGGAGCGTGGCACTGTCCCGCCCTCCTTTATTTCTTACGGACGTGCCGGCTGCGCATAATGAGCCGATCCGTCTTTTTGTTGCTGCGCGTTTTCTTACCTTTGGTCGGCTTGCCCCAGGGGGTCACCGGATGGCGGCCGCCGGACGTCCGGCCTTCACCACCACCATGAGGGTGATCGACCGGGTTCATGGCGACACCACGGACTGACGGGCGTTTACCGAGCCAGCGCTTACGGCCGGCCTTACCAAGATTGATGTTCTGCTGATCCGGGTTGGACACGGCACCAACGGTCGCCATGCACTCGGCACGAACCAGACGAATTTCACCGGAGCTGAGGCGAACCTGGGCATACCCCTGATCCTTACCGATGATCTGCGCGTAGGTTCCTGCGGAACGGGCCATCTGGCCGCCCTTGCCCTGTTTCATCTCCACATTGTGGATGATGGTCCCAACTGGCATCGCCGCCATCGGCATGGCATTACCCGGCTTGATGTCCACACCCGTCTTACCGGAGACGACTTCGTCACCGACGGAAAGCCGCTGCGGGGCCAGGATGTAGGCCAGTTCATCGTCCGAATACTTGATCAGGGCAATGAATGCGGTCCGGTTCGGATCGTATTCGATACGTTCGACAACCGCCGTTACGTCCAGTTTGTTCCGCTTGAAATCGATCTTGCGGTAACGACGTTTGTGACCACCGCCGATACGGCGTGCGGTGATGTGGCCCTGGTTATTCCGGCCGCCCTTCTTGCGGAGACCTTCAGTCAGTGACTTGACCGGGTCACCTTTCCACAGCTGCGAGCGGTCGACGAGGACCAGGCCGCGCTGACCGGGCGTATCGGGTTTGTATTGTTTAAGTGCCATTGTTCAAATCTCCCGTCAGACGCCCGTGGTGACGTCGATGTGGTCACCCTCGGCAAGCGTCACTACGGCTTTCTTGTAATCGCTGCGGCGACCGGGAAGACCACGAAAACGCTTGGTCTTGCCTTTTTGGCGCAGCGTGTTGACGGCCGTTACCTTGACCTTGAACAGCTCTTCGACGGCCGTTTTGATCTCGTGCTTGTTGGCATCGAGAGGCACTTCGAAAGCCACCTGGTTGTGTTCGGACATCAGCGTGGTTTTTTCAGTCACCAGCGGGCGGCGGATCAGTTCGAATATCCGTTCCTTGCTCGGCTGAAAGTTGACAGGGCTATAGCGGTTCATTTCAGGCGCTCCACGAGTTTGTCAACGGCGCCTTTGGTCAGGACCAGCGTGTCACGGCGCAGAATGTCGTAAACATTGGCTCCGACGCTCGGCAGCACGTCGATACCGACGATGTTGCTTGCGGCGCGGGCGAAGTTGTCGTCGATGCTTTCGCCGTCGATGATCAGGGCATGGCCCCAACCGAGTGCCGACAGTTTCTTGACCAGATCGGCGGTTTTCGGTGCCGACATCTTGGCTTCATCGAGGATCACCAGCTTGCCTTCTGCACACTTCGCGCTGAGCGCCGTGGCGAGGGCCAGCTTGCGGACCTTTTTCGGCAGATCGTGGCTGTGATCGCGGGTCTGAGGACCAAAGACGATCCCGCCCCCACGCATCTGGGCAGCTGCACGGAACCCCTGACGGGCACGACCGGTGCCTTTCTGCTTGAACGGCTTGGTCTTGGTGGCGCTGACGTCGGAGCGGCCCTTGGTCTGATGGTTGCCGGAACGGCGTTTGGCAAGCTGCCACTTTACCGCACGGGCCAGCAGGTCCTTGCGCGCTTCCAGACCGAACACCGCATCATCAAGATCGATGGAACCGGATTTCTTGTTTTCGAGACTGACCACATCAAGTTTCATGGTCTTATTCCTTGTTTTCGGTTTCGGCTTCTGTAGCCATTTCCTCGGCCAGCGCCGCTTCTTCGGCTGCTTCGTCCGGGGCTACGTCATCTGCGATCACAAGACCTTCTTCTTCAGCCGGAGCTTCGCTTTTCAGACCGGCCGGTAACGGCGCATCTTCATGACGCGGACGCTTCACGGCATCGCTCAGGTAGACGTAACCGCCCTTGGCGCCCGGTACCGCACCGCGAACCAGGATCAGGCCACGTTCAGCGTCAACGGCGGCGACGATCAGGTTCTGCTGGGTACGGCGAACGTTGCCCATCTGACCGGCCATCTTCTTGCCTTTGAAAACCTTACCCGGATCCTGGCACTGCCCCGTCGAACCATGTGCACGGTGGCTGATCGACACACCGTGTGTGGCGCGCAGGCCGCCAAAGCCGTGCCGCTTCATCGCACCGGCAAAACCCTTACCGTTGGTGATCCCGGCTGCGTCGATGAACTGGCCGGCGACGAAGTGGTTGGCACCAAGTTCCGAACCGACGTCGACAAGATTGTCGGCCGATACGCGGAATTCCGCGAGTTTCTTCTTCGGCTCGACCTTGGCTTTGGCAAAGTGACCGCGCATCGCTTTCGACACACGCTTTACTTTGGCCTTACCATAGCCAACCTGGAGCGCGGTGTAGCCGTCACGCTCTTCGTTGCGCTGGGCGACAACCTGAACCTCGTCAAGGGCCAGCACAGTCACCGGGATGTGTGCTCCACCCTCGGCAAAAATGCGGGTCATCCCCATTTTCTTTGCGATTAAACCGGTACGCATATCACTGTTCCCAATTACGGCGCTTAAAGCTTGATTTCGACGTCGACACCAGCCGCCAGATCGAGCTTCATCAGCGCGTCGACGGTTTGCGGGGTCGGGTCAACAATGTCCAGAACCCGCTTGTGGGTACGGATTTCAAACTGTTCACGCGACTTCTTATCGATGTGCGGCGACCGCAACACCGTGAACTTCTCGATCCGCGTCGGTAGCGGAATCGGGCCACGGACATTGGCACCCGTACGTTGAGCCGTATTCACGATCTCGCGTGCGGATTGATCCAGAACGCGGTGATCAAATGCCTTAAGGCGAATACGAATATTTTGTTGTTCCATGGCCTTCGACCTTCATAGTTGCAAACGCCTCCGGAGGAATTCCGGAGGCGAAGCAAATTTCTCGTTACTCGATGATTTTCGCGACGACGCCGGCACCAACGGTGCGGCCGCCTTCGCGGATGGCGAAACGCAGACCTTCGTCCATGGCGATCGGTGCAATCAACGTCACGTTCATCGAGATGTTGTCGCCCGGCATCACCATTTCCGTCCCTTCGGCCAGCTCAACCGTACCGGTCACGTCCGTGGTCCGGAAGTAAAACTGCGGACGATAGTTGGCAAAGAACGGCGTGTGACGGCCACCCTCTTCCTTCGTCAGAATGTACGCTTCGCACGAAAACTTCGTGTGCGGCGTGATCGAACCCGGCTTCGCCAGGACCTGACCGCGCTCAACTTCCTCACGCTTCGTACCACGCAGCAGCGCACCGATGTTGTCCCCGGCCTGACCCTGGTCAAGCAGCTTGCGGAACATCTCCACACCCGTGCACGTCGTCTTCTGCGTCGCCTTGATACCGACGATCTCGATCTCGTCACCGGTGTTGATCACACCGCGCTCAACACGACCCGTCACAACCGTACCACGGCCCGAAATCGAGAACACATCCTCGATCGGCATCAGGAAGTCCTGATCAACCGGACGCTCCGGCTGCGGAATGTAATCGTCAACAGCCTTCATTAGCTCAAGAATGGCATTCTTGCCGATCTCGTCGTCACGGCCTTCCAGCGCCGCCAGAGCCGAACCCTTGACGATCGGAATATCGTCGCCCGGGAAGTCGTAGCTCGACAGAAGCTCGCGGATTTCCATTTCGACAAGCTCAAGAAGCTCCTCGTCGTCAACCTGGTCGACCTTGTTCATGAAAACAACAAGCGCCGGAACACCAACCTGGCGGGCCAGAAGGATGTGCTCACGCGTCTGCGGCATCGGGCCGTCAGCCGCCGAACAAACCAGAATCGCACCATCCATCTGCGCCGCACCCGTGATCATGTTCTTCACATAATCCGCGTGACCCGGGCAGTCGACGTGCGCGTAGTGACGGGCTTCCGTCTCATACTCAACGTGTGCCGTCGAAATCGTGATCCCGCGAGCACGCTCTTCAGGTGCCTTGTCAATCATGTCAAAGGCCATCGCCTCACCGCCACCGGCTTCCGACATGACTCTCGTAATCGCCGCCGTCAGCGTCGTCTTGCCATGGTCAACGTGGCCAATCGTACCTACGTTGCAGTGCGGCTTGTTACGCTCAAACTTTTCCTTGGCCATCTTATTTCGTCTCCGTTCTCAGTTAGCCGGCGAGCCGTTCGCGGATCTCCATGGAGACCTGGTTCGGCACTTCGGCATAGTGATCAAAATGCATTGTGTATTGGGCGCGGCCTTGCGACATCGAACGCAGTTCGTTCACGTAGCCGAACATATTGGCAAGCGGCACCATCGCCGTTACCACTCGGGCGTTGCCGCGCTGGTCCATATCCTGAACCTGACCGCGACGAGAGTTCAGATCGCCGATGATGTCGCCCATGTACTCTTCCGGGGTAACAACCTCGACCTTCATGACAGGCTCGAGCAGCACCGGCTTGGCGGCCGCCATACCTTCACGGAAGGCAGCGCGGGCGGCAATTTCAAAGGCCATGACCGAGCTATCAACGTCATGCGACGCGCCGTCATAAAGCTTGGCTTTGAAGTCGATGCACGGGAAGCCGCACAGGACGCCGCTTTCGGCGGCACTGCGGATACCCTTTTCCACGCCGGGAATGAATTCACGCGGCACGTTACCACCGACGACGGTGTTCTCGAATTCGATACCGGAACCCGGGGGCAGCGGCTCGAACTGGATTTTGACGCGCGCAAACTGACCCGAACCACCGGTCTGCTTCTTGTGCGTGTAATCGCAATCGTACAGCTGGCTGATGGTCTCACGGTAAGCAACCTGCGGCTGACCGACGTTGGCTTCGACCTTGAATTCGCGCTTCATGCGGTCGACGAGAATGTCGAGGTGCAGCTCACCCATACCGGCGATGATGGTCTGACCGGATTCTTCGTCTGATTTGACGCGGAACGACGGATCCTCGGCAGCGAGACGCTGCAGGGCGACGCCCATTTTTTCCTGGTCAGCCTTGGTTTTCGGCTCAACCGCAACCTCGATGACCGGATCGGGGAATTCCATCCGCTCAAGAATGACCGGCTTGGCCGGGTCACACAGGGTATCCCCCGTCGTGGTGTCCTTGAGACCAACCAGCGCAACGATATCGCCGGCCATTGCTTCTTCGATCTGCTCACGGGTGTTGGCATGCATGAGCAGCATACGGCCGATACGCTCGCGCTTGCCCTTCACGGTGTTCTGAACCTGCGCACCCTGCGTGACCGTGCCGGAGTAAATACGGCAGAAGGTCAGCGAACCGACGTGCTGGTCGTTCATGATCTTGAACGCCAGAGCCGCGAACGGCTCGTTGTCGTCGCTTTTACGGGTCATCGGCTTTTCCGGGTCATCGACATCGACACCCTTAATCGCGGGAACGTCGAGCGGCGAAGGCAGGAAGTCGACAACGGCGTCGAGCATCGGCTGTACGCCCTTGTTCTTGAACGCGGAACCGCAGAGAACCGGTACGAACACGTTGTCGATGCAGCCCTTACGGATGCACTTCTTGATGGTCGCTTCGTCAGGCTCGTTACCTTCGAGATAGGCTTCCATCGCATTATCATCGACTTCGACGATGGTTTCGATCAGCTTCTCGCGGTATTCGGCAGCCTTGTCGGCGAGATCGGCCGGAATGTCCTTGTATTCGAACTCGGCACCAAGGCTTTCGTCTTTCCAAACGATTGCCTGCATCTTGATCAGGTCAACAACCCCCAGGAAGTCGCTTTCGCTGCCGATCGGCAACTGCAGGACGGCCGGGATCGCACCAAGGCGATCGATGATCATGTCGACACAGCGATAGAAGTCGGCGCCGATACGGTCCATCTTGTTGACGAAGCACATCCGCGGCACACCGTACTTGTCGGCCTGACGCCAGACGGTCTCGGACTGCGGCTCGACACCGGCAACCGAGTCGAACACGGCAACGGCGCCATCGAGAACGCGCAGTGAACGCTCGACTTCAATCGTGAAGTCGACGTGGCCCGGGGTGTCGATGATGTTGACGCGATGATCTTTCCAGAACGCGGTGGTCGCAGCGGAGGTAATGGTGATACCACGCTCCTGCTCCTGCTCCATCCAGTCCATGGTGGCGTTACCGTCGTGGACTTCACCGATCTTGTAGGACTTACCGGTGTAATAAAGTACGCGCTCGGTGGTCGTCGTTTTACCGGCATCAATGTGGGCCATGATGCCGATGTTACGGTAGCGTTCGAGCGGTGTGACGCGGGCTGACATGCGATCGGCTCCTAAATTACCAGCGATAGTGCGAGAATGCCTTGTTGGCATCTGCCATGCGGTGCGTATCTTCACGTTTCTTGACGGCTGCGCCACGGTTGTTGGCGGCATCAAGGAGTTCTGCGGAGAGACGCTCCATCATCGTGTTCTCGGACCGCTTGCGGGACATTTCCACGAGCCAGCGGATCGCCAGTGCCTGCCGGCGATCATTACGCACTTCAACGGGCACCTGGTAGGTTGCACCACCAACACGGCGGGAGCGAACCTCAACCATCGGCTTCACGTTGGCAATGGCTTCGTGGAAAACCTGAATCGGGTCCTGGCCACCTTTGGACTGCACGATGTCGAATGCACCGTAAACAATCTTTTCAGCGGCGGATTTCTTACCGTCCTTCATCAGCGCGTTCATGAATTTGGTCACAACCAGATCCTTGAACTTTGCGTCCGGAAGAACTTGGCGCTTTTCAGCGGCATGGCGACGGGACATATCCTGGCTCCCTTACTTCGGACGCTTCGCGCCGTATTTCGAACGACGCTGGCGGCGATCATTGACGCCCTGGGTATCGAGCGTGCCGCGGATGATGTGATAGCGCACACCCGGCAAATCCTTCACGCGGCCGCCACGGATCATGACGACGGAGTGTTCCTGCAGGTTGTGGCCTTCACCCGGAATGTAGCTCGTCACTTCGAAGCCGTTGGTCAGACGCACACGTGCGACTTTCCGAAGGGCCGAGTTCGGCTTTTTCGGGGTGGTGGTATAGACGCGGGTGCAAACACCACGCTTTTGCGGACAGGCCTCGAGAGCCGGCACCTTGTTACGGGTGACAGGCGCTTTGCGCGGCTTGCGAATTAACTGGTTGATCGTCGGCATACGCTCAATCCAACTCCTAAAAAACTCTGGCCCACCATCGGGCTTTCAACATGAGTTGAGCCGTAACCGCGCACGCCCCGTGAGGAGTACCGGCTCTGGCTCTTATCGTCACTCCGCGGTGACCTTCACATACGGAGCTTTCGCTAAATTGTTCTCACCACCCAAGTCTACGACTGCGTCTAGCCGGAAGCGACTACCACCAATCCCTTGAGTGGGGCGGAACATATAGGTGGCCCCTGTCTGCGTCAACCGTAATTTCGTGAAAAAAAAATTCGTAAAATCAGTGTTCTACGCGATTTTCGGAAAGTTCGGCATTTATCGTCGAAACATTTCAATAACCACTACATCATGGGGGTGTGTCGAATAATGCACAGCTTATGTTGCGCCGCATCCAAATCACGGGGCTGTCCCGGCCTAGGTCATGCCAGGCCCCTAAACCCCCAGATATCGCTCCTGCATCGCCTGATCCGCTAGAAGTGATGCGGAATCGCCCAACCACACGATCTGGCCCTTCTCCATGACGAAATGGCGGTCTGCAATACGCGCCATCGCCCGCGGATGCTTGTCTATCACTAGAATCGCCTGCCCCGCCTGCTTCAGATTGTATTCCAGTACAGACCAGATTTCGTCCCGAATCGTTGGCGCAAGGCCTTCCGTAGCCTCATCTAGGATCAGAAACTTGGGATTCGTCATCAGGGCGCGGCCAATCGCCAGCATTTGCTGTTCACCGCCCGATAATGTGCGGGCATATTGGGCCTGACGTTCCCCAAGACGGGGAAACAAGGCAATGACACGATCCACGGTCCATGGATTCCCGGCGTCATGGCGATTCGACTCCGTTGCGACCAGATTCTCGTAGACGGTCAGATTCGCAAAAACCTGCCGCCCTTCCGGCACGTAACCGATTCCCAGTTGTGCAATTCGATGGGTCGGCAGCCCTGCCAGTTCGACTCCGTCAAAGCGAATCCGCCCCCCCGATGGCGGCGTCAGGCCCATAATGCTCCGGACCGTCGTCGTTTTCCCCATGCCATTACGGCCCATGAGTGTGGCGACCTCACCGGCGCGGACCTCCAGATTGACCCCGAAGAGAACCTGACTGGCACCGTAACAGGTCTCTACGCCCTGCATTTCAAGCAAGCCCATCAGTCCCCATCCCCCAGATAAGCTGCACGGACCCGGGAATCGTTCCGGACATCTTCGGGCGATCCGGTCATCAGCACGGCCCCGTTGACCAGAACACTGATGACGTCGGCCAGGGAAAACACCACGTCCATGTCATGTTCGACCAGCAAAATGCCGACCGTCCCCTTAAGTGGGCGGAGAATCTCCATCATCACCTGACTTTCGCTCTGCCCCATCCCGGCCATCGGCTCATCAAGCAGCAACAGCCGCGGTTCCGCCGACAACACCATGGCGATTTCGAGCTGTCGCTGTTCGCCGTGCGACAGGGATGTCACGGGATGATCGGCCTTATGCTCCAGCCCCACCCTTTGCAAAGCCGCCAACGCCGGGTCACGAATGTCCCGCGCCTTACGCGCCGGCTCCCAGAAACGAAAGCTGTGGCCCTGCTGGGCCTGTATGGCCATGGCCACATTGTCTTCAAGGGTCAGGTCCTGAAACAGACTGGTAATCTGATAGGAACGCTGCATGCCGCGTCCGGCACGTTCATGGGTTGCCAAATCCGTAATATCGGCCCCCGCGAACAGGATCTGACCGGCGTCAGGACGCAATTCCCCGGCAATCTGGGCAATCGCCGTCGATTTTCCGGCACCATTGGGGCCGATCAGGGCATGCACTTGTCCGGGCGCCACGCTGAAGGAAAGCCTGTCGGACGCCTGTACCGCTCCGAACGCCCTGGACAGTTCCCGCACCTCCAGAACAGGGGCCGTTTCAGACATCGTTCCCCCCCTTGCCTGGACCGGCCAGCCAGCCATAGATACCGCGCCGTGCAAACAACACCACAATCAGCAGGAAAGGCCCCAGAATGACCATCCAGTGCTCAGTATACTGGGTCAGGACTTCTTCCATGATCAACAGAGTGGCCGCGCCCAGGATGGGACCGACCAGCGTGCCCATGCCGCCCAGAATGACCATCACCATGATCTCACCGGACCGGGTCCAGTGCATCAGCCCCGGACCGACGAATTCGGTATGGTTCGCAATCAAAGCCCCGGCAAGCCCCGCCCCCATCCCGGCAATTGTAAATGCCGCCAGCTTGTAACGGTAAGTCGGGAAACCCAGAGCTTTCATCCGCGTCTCGTTCTGCTGGCAGCCACGGATCACCATGCCGAAACGGCTGGCGACGATGCGCCGACACAGAAACACGAATCCCAGCAACGCTGCCAGCGTGACGTAATAGAACGTCCACTCGTCGTACAGGTCCAGCGGGCCCAGGGTCGAACGCTCCCACAGGTTCAGCCCGTCCTCGCCGCCATAGGTCGGCAGCGAGATCATGAAGAAATACAGCATCTGGGCAAACGCCAGGGTGATCATGATGAAATACACACCCCGGGTTCGCAGACTCAAAGCCCCGATCACGCAAGCGAACAGTCCGCTGACCAGAACCGCCAGCGGCCACTGGATCAGGGCATTGGTCGTCCCGGACCAATCCCAGGGCAGAAAGCCGATATCCACGGCGTTGTAGGCATGATGCGTCAGGATGCCGACCACATAAGCGCCAACCCCGAAGAAGGCACCATGCCCGAAACTGACCATCGCCCCGTATCCCAAAATCAGATCAAGGCTGACCGCTGCCAGCGCATAGATCAGCACTCGGCTGGACACACTGATCAGAAAGGGCTCATCGGCGAATTCAGCGAGGGCCGGCAAGGCCAGCAGAAAAATCAGGCCGATCAATTGAACGAAGGAGCGCCTTGAGTTGATCATCCGCCCCTACCCGCCATAAGCCTGAAACAGGCCACGCGGCCGCAAGATCAGTACCAGCGCCATCAGAATGTAGATCGAAACGCTTGAAATCGACGCCCCGATGCTGTCCGCCGCCGCCGGTTCAAGGAACGAACGCATGATCAGCGGCATGAACGCCCGGCCAAATGTATCGACCATGCCGACCAGAAGCGCCCCGACCAAAGCACCGCGGACGGAACCGATGCCGCCGATGATGATCACGACGAAGGTCAGAATCAGGATGCGTTCTCCCATGCCGACCTCGATCGCCAGCACCGGACCGGCCATCGCGCCTGCCAAACCAGCCAGCATCGCACCGATCCCGAAAACCACCGTATACAGACGGTCGATATCAACACCGAGTGCACCGACCATTTCGCGGTTTGTGGCACCGGCACGGATCAGCATCCCCAGCCTGGTTTTGACGATCAGGTGCCTGAGCAGAACTGCCACCAAAAGCCCGACACCGATGATAAACAACCGGTAAGCCGGATACGGCGCACCCGGAATGATTTCAACCGTTCCGGAAAGCCATGACGGTGTCGTCATGAACAGGGCCTGGGCGCCCCAGATGATCTTGGTCAGCTCATTGAACGTCAGGATTACACCAAAAGTCGCCAGCACCTGATCCAGATGATCGCGGGCATAGAGTTGCCTGAGCGCCAGTAGTTCGAGGACAGCCCCCGTCAGGCCGGCGGCGATCATCCCGGCCAGCACGCCGATGACAAAGCTGCCGCTGGCACCGGCAACGCTGGCGGTTACATAGGCGCCAACCATATACAGTGAGCCGTGCGCCAGATTGATCATGTTCATGATGCCGAAGATCAGCGTCAGGCCGGCCGCCATCAGGAACAGCATCACGCCATGCTGCAACCCGTTCAGCGCCTGTTCAAAAAATAGGACCGAGGTCATGTTCTTAGGCTATCGGGAATATTTTGAAATGTCGCGCCGCCAAACGTGAAACGACCGGAGACGGTAATTGACCCTCCCCGGCCATTTCAAACATCAGCCTGCTATCACATCTTGCAGTCTTTGGCATAGGCATCGGCGTGTCCGGTGAAGACCTTCGCGACCAGTTGATTGGTAACGCCGTCACCTTCCTTGATCACCTTACGGACATAAATGTCCTGCACTGGATGGTGGTTCGGGCCGAACTTGAAGGCACCGCGTACGGACTGGAAATCGGCAGCCTTGAGGGCGGCACGAAACGCATCCGCATCTTTGAGATTGCCGCCGACCTTGGCGATGGCACTGTCGAGCAATAGCGCCGTGTCATACCCCTGCGATGCATAGAGCGAGGGCTTGCGGCCATAGGCTTCCGTGAACGCCTTCACGAAGGCCTTGTTCACGGGTGTGTCGAGATCGTGAGAATATTGCGACGTGTTAAAGGTGCCGATCGCGGCATCGCCGACGGCCTTGAGGATGCCCTCATCGAACGAGAACGCAGGACCATACAGCGGCACTTCCTTGTTCAATCCGGACTGTGCGTACTGCTTGACGAAGTTGACCCCCATCCCGCCCGGCAGAAAGAAGAACACCGCATCGGGTTTGGCTGCACGCAGGTTGGCGATTTCAGCTGCATAGTCCACCTGGCCGAGTTTGGTATAGACCTCGCCGGCGACCGTTCCCTTGTAGAAGCGCTTGAAGCCCGCGAGTGAATCCTTGCCCGCCGGATAGTTTGGCGCCATCAGGTAGACGTTCTTGAACCCCTGGTCGGACACATACTGCCCCATGGCTTCGTGCAGGTTGTCATTCTGCCAGGCGACGTTGAAGTAATTCCTGTCGCACTGCTTACCGGCCAGCGCGGATGGACCGGCATTCGGGCTGATGTAAAATTTACCGGCTCGGGTCACGCTCGGCACCACGGCCATGGCCAGGTTTGACCAGACGATCCCCGTCACCACATCAACATTGTCGCGCTTGATCATGCGGGTCGCGATCTGCTTGGCGTTCTCGACTTTGCGGGCGTCATCGACGACGTCCAGTTCCGTGGCAACACCGCCGAGCTTGCCACCCTTCTGTTTCAGCGCCAGCTCAAACCCGTCACGGATATCGATCCCCAAAGACGCCCCCCCACCCGAGAGCGTCGTGATCATGCCGATCTTGACGGGCTCGGCGGCCAAAACCGGACTGCAGAGCATCCCACCGATGACCGCAGCCGCAGCCAGTACACCAACGCGTTTCATATGCAGTTTCTCCCCAGAAGTGGTTCAGGCGCGGGACCGTGGCTTACCGCGCGTTCAGCGTCGAAGATTAAATGATCCATTCACCCCATACAACGATATGAAGACACGCTGAAGCCAACAAAAAGGGCGCACATCCCGAAGGATATGCGCCCGATTTGTTTCTTGCTCCGGTCAGGCGAGGCTCTGAGTGCTTCCCCTCATCCGGCGCCACCCTCTCCCAGGGGAGAGCGGTAACTAGTCGGCATCTGCCGGTGCGTCGAGAAGCTCTGCAGCTTCCTCCGCCGGCAGCGTCTTGGCGACTTCGGCGTCGCGACCGGCTGCGATTTCGCGCATGCCGTTCATGATCGCCCCGGTCCCGGCCGGGATCGGACGACCGACGATGACGTTTTCCTTGAGACCGATCAGGTCATCGACCTTGCCGGAAACGGCGGCTTCGGTCAGGACGCGGGTGGTCTCCTGGAAGGATGCTGCCGAGATGAACGACTGCGTCTGCAGGCTGGCTTTGGTGATCCCCTGAAGAACCGGGGTCGCTTCGGCCGGCTTGTTGCCTTCGTCCAGCGCCTTGGCGTTGATCTTGTCGAACTCGACCTTATCGACCAGTTCACCGACCAGAAGCGTGGTTTCGCCGCCGGACGTGATTTCGACCTTCTGCAGCATCTGGCGAACAATGACCTCGATGTGCTTGTCGTTGATCTTCACACCCTGCAGACGATAGACGTCCTGGATCTCGTTGATCAGGTACTCGGCCAACGCTTCGACACCCAGAACGCGCAGGATATCGTGCGGCACCGGGTTACCATCCATCAGCGCATCGCCGACCTGGACATAGTCGCCTTCCTGAACCGACAGGTGGCGGCCTTTCGGCACCAGATATTCAGTCGGTTCCTGACCGTCTTCCACCGGCTGCACGATAACGCGGCGCTTGTTCTTGTAGTCCTTGCCGAATTCGACACGGCCTTCGCTTTCGGCGATGATCGCGTGATCTTTCGGACGGCGGGCTTCGAACAGTTCCGCAACACGCGGCAAACCACCGGTAATGTCACGGGTCTTGGCGCTTTCACGCGGGATACGCGCGAGCACGTCACCGGCATGCACTTCCTGACCGTTCTCGACCGAGAGAATGGCGTCGACGGAGAGGAAGTAGCGGGCTTCGTGGCCGCTATCGAGTGCGATGACCTCACCCTTCTTGTCACGCAGCGTAATACGCGGACGCAGGTCCGAGCCTTTCGGCTGCGATTTCCAGTCGGTGACGACCTTGTACGAGATACCGGTGGCTTCATCGGTCCGTTCGGTCAGCGAGATGCCGTCCTGCAGATCGACGTAGTTCGCGATACCTTCCCGCTCGGTGATCACCGGCAGGGTGTACGGATCCCACTCGGCAAGCTTGTCGCCGCGCGTGACCTTGGCACCGTCCTTGACCATAAGCTGGGCACCATACGGGATGCGGTGCTTGGCCCGGTCACGGCCCTTGCCGTCAACCAGCGTCAACTCGGCGTTCCGGCTCATGACGATCTGGATGCCACGTGAGTTCTTGACGGTCGTGCAATTGACCAGCTTGACCTTGGAGTCCGCCACCGACTCGATGTACGAACGCTCCGTCCCACGCTGCACGGCACCGCCGATGTGGAATGTCCGCATCGTCAGCTGCGTACCCGGCTCACCGATGGACTGGGCAGCCATAACACCAACTGCCTCACCCATGTTGACCGACGTCCCGCGGGCCAGGTCACGGCCGTAGCATGCGGCACAGACACCACCGGTCAGTTCGCAGGTCAGCACCGAGCGGATGCGGATGCTTTCGACTTCCGCTTCCTCGATCATGGCGCAATGCGGCTCTTCGATGATCGTGTTCTTCTTGATGATCACATCACCGCTGACCGGATGAATGACGTCCTCGGCGGCGGTGCGGCCCAGTGTCCGTTCCGACAGCGGCGATACGACATCGCCACCTTCGACCACCGGATGCACAGTGATGTAGCCTTCGGTGCCGCAATCCTCTTCGAGGATGATGCAGTCCTGGGCGACATCGACCAGACGGCGGGTCAGATAACCCGAGTTCGCCGTCTTGAGTGCGGTATCGGCAAGCCCCTTACGAGCACCGTGCGTCGAGTTGAAGTATTCGAGCACGGTCAGACCTTCTTTGAAGTTGGAGATGATCGGCGTTTCGATGATCTCGCCCGACGGCTTGGCCATCAGGCCCCGCATCCCGGCGAGCTGCTTCATCTGCGCTGCCGAACCACGGGCACCGGAGTGCGCCATCATGTAAACCGAGTTGATCGGCTTACCCAGTTCGATCTTCTGAATTTCCTTCATCATCTCGTCTGCAACGCGGTCCGTACAATGCGACCAGGCGTCAACCACCTTGTTGTACTTTTCGCCCTGCGTGATGAGACCGTCCTGATACTGCTGCTCGTATTCCTTAACCTTGTCTTCGGTTTCACCGACGAGGCTGACCTTGGAATCCGGGATAATCAGATCGTCCTTGCCGAACGAAATACCGGCACGGCAGGCGTGTTTGAAGCCGAGACCCATCATACGGTCAGCAAAGATAACCGTCTCTTTCTGACCGCAGTGACGATACACCTCGTCGATGACGTTGGTGATTTCGCGCTTGGTCAGCAGCTGGTTGATCAGACTGAACGGAATGTTCTTGTTCTTCGGCAGAATTTCCGAAAGCAGCATCCGGCCCGGGGTCGTTTTCACACGCACGATCGTCGGCTCGCCTTCTTCGTCGACGGTGTGATAACGGGCTTCGATGCTGGCATGCATCGACACCGCACCGGAATCCAGCGCCTGCTGGATTTCGCTGACATCGGAGAACACCATGCCTTCGCCCTTCTCGCCTTCGCGATCGAGCGACATGTAGTAAAGACCAAGCACGATGTCCTGCGACGGCACGATGATCGGCTTGCCGTTGGCCGGGCTGAGAATGTTGTTGGTCGACATCATCAGCACGCGGGCTTCAAGCTGGGCTTCGAGCGACAGCGGCACGTGAACGGCCATCTGGTCACCGTCGAAGTCGGCGTTGAACGCGGCGCAGACCAGCGGGTGAAGCTGAATAGCCTTACCTTCGATGAGAACCGGCTCAAATGCCTGAATGCCAAGACGGTGAAGCGTCGGCGCACGGTTCAGAAGAACCGGGTGTTCACGGATAACCTCTTCGAGGATATCCCAGACTTCCGGCCGTTCTTTTTCAACCATCTTCTTGGCCGCTTTGATCGTCGTGGCGCGGCCATAGAGTTCGAGCTTGGCATAGATGAATGGCTTGAACAGCTCGAGTGCCATTTTCTTCGGCAGGCCGCACTGGTGCAGCTTGAGTTCAGGACCGACAACGATCACGGAACGGCCGGAGTAATCGACGCGCTTGCCGAGCAGGTTCTGACGGAACCGGCCCTGTTTGCCCTTGAGCATGTCAGAAAGCGATTTCAGCGGACGCTTGTTCGCACCGGTAATGGCGCGGCCGCGGCGGCCGTTGTCGAACAACGCATCGACGGATTCCTGCAGCATCCGTTTTTCGTTACGAATGATGATGTCCGGCGCACGCAGTTCGATCAGACGCTTAAGACGGTTGTTCCGGTTGATGACACGGCGGTACAGATCGTTCAGATCCGACGTCGCGAAGCGGCCGCCATCAAGCGGTACCAGCGGACGCAGTTCCGGCGGAATGACCGGAATGTGCGTCAGAATCATCCATTCCGGACGGGCGCCGGATTCAATGAACGCTTCGATCAGCTTCAGACGCTTGACGAACTTCTTGCGCTTGGCTTCCGAGTTGGTTTCCTTGAGGTCGATCTTGAGGTTCTCAAGCTCTTCCTCAAGGTCAATCGCAATCAGCATTTCGCGCATGGCTTCGGCACCGATGCCGACGGTGAATTCGCTTTCACCGTATTCGTCCATGGCGTTCTGATACTGCTCTTCCGTCAGCAGTTCGTGCATCTTCAGCGGCGTCGTACCGGGCTCGACGACGACGTAGTTTTCGAAGTACAGCACCCGCTCCAGGTCCTTCAGCGTCATGTCGAGCAAAAGCCCGATCCGCGACGGCAGGGATTTCAGGAACCAGATGTGCGCCACCGGCGATGCCAGTTCGATGTGGCCCATCCGCTCGCGGCGGACCTTCTGAAGGGTGACTTCAACACCGCACTTTTCGCAGATGATACCCTTGTACTTCATGCGCTTGTACTTGCCGCACAGGCACTCGTAATCCTTCACGGGACCAAAGATGCGGGCACAGAACAGACCATCGCGTTCCGGCTTGAAGGTCCGGTAGTTGATGGTTTCCGGCTTTTTGATCTCACCGAAGGACCAGCTCAGAATACGTTCCGGCGACGCGATCGAAATGCGGATCTGATCGAAACGCTGCGTCCCCTGCTGTTGACCGAAGATTTTCGAAAGTTCGTTCATAGCGATTTTCCTTTGTTCGGGACGTTACCGTTAGCGAAGTTCAACATTGAGGCCGAGTGCGTGGAGTTCCTTCACGAGAACGTTGAAGGATTCCGGCACCCCGGCTTCGAATGTGTCGTCGCCACGGACGATGGCTTCGTAAACCTTCGTCCGGCCGGAGACGTCATCCGATTTAACGGTGAGCATTTCCTGGAGTGTGTAAGCGGCGCCGTAAGCTTCGAGCGCCCACACTTCCATTTCACCGAAGCGCTGACCACCGAACTGCGCCTTACCGCCCAACGGCTGCTGGGTGACCAGCGAGTACGGGCCGATGGAACGGGCGTGGATCTTGTCGTCCACCAAGTGGTGCAGTTTCAGCATGTAGATGTAGCCGACCGTGACCGGACGATGGAATTGTTCGCCGGTACGGCCGTCAAACAGGGTGACCTGACCCGATGAGTCGAGACCGGCCATATCCAGCATTTCAACAATGTCCGGCTCACGGGCACCGTCGAAGACCGGCGTTGCGATCGGCACACCGCCGCGCAGGTTACCGGCAAGCTCCATGACTTCGTCATCATCGAGCGACTGGATGTCGTCCTTGTAGTTCTTTTCGCCGTAAACCTCTTTCAGCTTCGAGCGAATGGTCTGCGGCGCCTTGCCGGTGTCCAGAAGTTCGCCGATCTGCTGACCGAGACCGCGGCAGGCCCAGCCAAGATGGGTTTCGAGAATCTGCCCGACGTTCATACGTGACGGCACGCCAAGCGGGTTCAGCACGATATCGACCGGCGTCCCGTCTTCGGTGTGCGGCATATCTTCTGCCGGGATGATTTTCGAGATCACACCCTTGTTGCCGTGACGGCCGGCCATCTTGTCACCCGGCTGCAGCTTGCGCTTCACCGCGACGAAGACCTTGACCATCTTCATGACGCCCGGGCTGAGATCGTCACCACGCTGCAGTTTTTCGACCTTGTCGTCGAAACGCGCCTGCAACAGGGCGATGTCGCTCTCAAACTTGGCTTTCAGGGCTTCGACGTCGCTCATGACCTTGTCATTGGCAACGACGATCTGGGCGATTTGACCGACGGTGTATTCGGAAAGCACCTCTTCGGTGATGACCGTGCCGTCCTTCAGGCCCTTCGGACCGCTGACCGCTTTCTTCTTGAGGATCAGCGATTTCAGACGCTGCGAGAACGACCGCTCAAGAATGGCGCGTTCGTCGTCACGGTCCTTTGCAAGACGTTCGATTTCCGACTGCTCGATGGCCAGGGCACGTTCGTCCTTGTCGACGCCGCGGCGCGAGAAGACCCGCACCTCGACCACCGTCCCGGCGACGCCCGGCGGCAGTTTCAGCGAGGTGTCGCGAACGTCCGAGGCTTTTTCACCGAAGATGGCGCGGAGGAGTTTTTCTTCCGGCGTCATCGGGCTTTCACCCTTAGGCGTCACTTTACCGACCAGAATGTCACCCGGCTCGATTTCGGCACCGATATAGACAATACCGGCTTCGTCCAGGTTCTTCAGGGCTTCTTCACCGACGTTCGGAATGTCGCGGGTGATTTCTTCCTGACCCAGCTTGGTGTCGCGGGCCATGACTTCGAATTCCTCGATGTGGATCGAGGTGAAGACGTCGTCACGGACAATGCGTTCGGAGATCAGGATCGAATCTTCGAAGTTGTAACCATTCCAGGGCATGAACGCGACGAGCACGTTCCGGCCCAACGCCAGGTCACCCATTTCCGTCGACGGACCGTCGGCGATGGTATCGCCGGCTTCAACCATGTCGCCGACCTTCACCAGCGGACGCTGGTGCAGGCAGGTGTTCTGGTTGGACCGCTGGAACTTCAGAAGGTTGTAGATGTCGACGCCGGTTTCCGAGGTGTTGGTTTCCTCGGTTGCGTTGATGACGATACGGGCACCGTCGATCTGGTCAACAACACCCGAACGCCGTGCCACAACGGTCGCACCGGAGTCACGGGCCACGGCGGCTTCCATGCCGGTCCCGACGAACGGTGCCTCGGCGCGGATCACGGGAACCGCCTGACGCATCATGTTCGAGCCCATCAGTGCACGGTTGGCATCATCGTTCTCAAGGAACGGGATCAGCGCCGTGGCAACGGACACAAGCTGTTTCGGCGAAACGTCGATGTAATCAATGTCTTCGGGACGCGATAACAGGAAGTCACCGCCACGGCGACAGCTGACCAGATCGTCGACGAACTGACCTTTGGCGTCGAGTTCGGCGTTGGCCTGGGCGATGGTGTAGCGCCCTTCCTGCATGGCCGACATGTAGACAACGTCGGATGACACCTTGCCGTCTTTGACTTCGCGGTACGGCGTTTCGATGAAACCGTACTTGTTGACGCGGGCGAAAGTGGCCAGCGAGTTGATCAGACCGATGTTCGGACCTTCCGGCGTTTCAATCGGACAGATACGGCCGTAATGCGTCGGATGCACGTCGCGCACTTCGAAGCCGGCTCGTTCGCGGGTCAGACCACCCGGGCCAAGCGCCGAGAGACGGCGTTTGTGGGTGACTTCCGACAGCGGATTGGTCTGGTCCATGAACTGCGACAGCTGCGACGAGCCGAAGAATTCACGAACAGCCGCTGCTGCCGGTTTCGCGTTGATCAGGTCATGCGGCATGACGGTATCGATCTCGACCGAGCTCATCCGCTCGCGGATCGCGCGTTCCATACGCAAAAGACCGACGCGATACTGGTTTTCCATCAGTTCGCCGACCGAACGCACACGACGGTTGCCGAGGTGATCGATGTCGTCGATCTCGCCCTTGCCGTCCTTGAGTTCGACCAGCGTTTTGACGACGGCGAGGATGTCTTCCTTGCGCAGCACGCGGAGTGTGTCTTCGGTTTCAAACCCGAGGCGTGCGTTCATTTTCACACGGCCGACCGAAGACAGATCATAGCGTTCTGAATCGAAGAACAGGCCCTGGAAGAGTGCTTCGGCAGTTTCCAGGGTGGGCGGCTCACCCGGGCGCATGACACGGTAGATGTCGATCAGCGCTTCATCGCGGCTGGTGTTCTTGTCGACAGCCAACGTGTTGCGGATATACGGACCGACGTTGACGTGGTCAATCGCCAGGGTCTCGATCACGTCGACACCGGCTTCGGTCAGCATTTCCAGCGTTTCTTCAACGATTTCGTCACCGGCTTCGACATACACTTCACCGGTTTCGACATTGATGATGTCGCTGGCGACGTAACGACCGATCAGCTCTTCGTCGGTGACGACCTGTTCTTCCATGCCCTTCTCGGCCAGCTGACGCAGCAGACGCGGCGTCATCTTGGTGCCGGCTTCGGCGGCGACACGGCCGGTCTTGGCGTTGATCAGGTCCGCCGTCAGCTTGACGCCGCGCAGCAGTTCCGGATTGAACGGGGTCTTCCAGCCGCGCTTGACGCGTTCGTAGCTGACCACGTCGTAGAAATAACGCAGCACATCTTCGGGCGTCAGGCCACTGATTTCCGTCGGGTCCAGCGTGACATCGTCTTCAGCCGCCTTGAGGCGTTTCTTCTGGGTTTCTTCGTCATCCAGAGCCAAAAGCAGCGTCGTCACCGGCAGTTTGCGGCGGCGATCGATGCGGACGTAAGCAAGGTCCTTGGCATCGAATTCAAAATCTAGCCAGGAGCCGCGGTAGGGAATGATACGCGCGGCAAACAGGTATTTACCCGACGAATGGGTCTTGCCCTTGTCGTGGTCGAAGAAGACGCCCGGTGAGCGGTGCATCTGCGAGACGATTACACGCTCGGTGCCGTTCACGACGAAGGTGCCTTTAGCCGTCATCAGCGGCATGTCGCCCATGTAGACGTCCTGTTCCTTGACGTCGCGGATCGAGCGGGCGCCGGTTTCCTCGTCGATGTCCCAGACCACAAGACGGAGCGTCACCTTCAGGGGCGCTGCATAGGTCATGCCGCGTTGCTGGCATTCCTCGACGTCGTATTTGGGGTCTTCGAACTCGTAGGAAACGAATTCAAGCGTACCACGCTCGGAGAAATCCTTGATCGGGAAGACCGACTTGAAGACTTCCTGAATACCGGTATCCGTGCGCTCGTTCCTGGGGGTGTCACGCTGCAGAAACTGTTCATATGAAGTGCGCTGAACCTCGATCAGATTCGGCATTTCCACGGCGGCCTGAAGTCGGCCGAAATATTTCCGCACGCGTTTGCGTCCCGTAAAGCTGCTCGCCATTACGTCCCTCGATTTCCTAATGCTCCTTGCGGGCGCCATTCCCTGCGCACCGGTCGGAGACCGTTTCCATGTGGGAGAGATCTAACGGCATGCCGCACCGACGATCCCGACCCGCGAATTCTGCGTTTCCACTTTCCCGGCCGCGGCAAGGCCTATGCGGGCAAAAACGCTTCTGCAGTGTCGTGCCCTTTATCTGGGCGGGGAACAGGCGTTCCCTGAACTAATGTTCTAACAAATAAGCGCTTCGGCCTTAAAATATACGGGCGAAGCGCAAGCTGGCGACGCGGCCGCCGAAGCGGCCGCGTCCACCAAAAGCTTACTTGAGCTCGACGGTTGCGCCGGCTTCTTCCAGCT
This sequence comes from Rhodospirillales bacterium, assembly GCA_965227245.1. Lineage (GTDB taxonomy): Bacteria > Pseudomonadota > Alphaproteobacteria > Rhodospirillales > Casp-alpha2 > UBA4479. The sequence goes on from OZ245728.1 coordinate 3,343,036, forward strand.
TCTTCTTGATCTCTTCGGCTTCTTCTTTCTTGGCACCTTCCTTGACGGGCTTCGGTGCACCTTCGACGAGATCTTTCGCTTCTTTCAGGCCAAGACCCGTGATCGTACGAACTTCTTTGATCACGTTGATCTTTTTGTCGCCTGCAGATGCGAGGATGACATCAAATTCATCCTTTTCTTCCGCAGCGGCGGCGTCACCACCACCAGCGGCCGGAGCGGCGGCAGCAGCAACCGGTGCTGCGGCGGAAACGCCCCATTTTTCTTCGAGCAGCTTGGAAAGCTCAGCGGCTTCCAGAACGGTCAGGTTCGACAGTTCTTCAGCAATCTTTTCAAGATCAGCCATTTTATCAGTCTCCTAAGGCTTGAACTATTGACAATCGTTACGGCGTCACGCCGCTTCACCTTGTTGGGCACGTGCGCTCAGCACCCGTGCGACCTGACCACCCGGCGCCTGAAGGACGCCAGCGATACGAGTCGCCGGAGTGTTAAGCATTCCCACGATCTTGGCGCGGAGTTCGTCAAGCGACGGCAGGGTGGCGAGCTGCTTGATGGCATTTTCATCAAGCCGGACGTCCCCCATTGCACCACCGAGAACGACCAGTTTGTCGTTCTTCTTGGCGAATTCCACAGCGACTTTCGCAGGTGCTACGGGATCATCGGAATATGCGATGGCCGTAGGACCGGTAAAGAGATCGCCGATCTGATCGTAGGGCGTGCCTTCCAAAGCAAGACGAGTGAGCCGATTCTTGGTAACTTTGAAACTGGCACCGGCATCCCGCATCTTAGTCCGAAGATCGCCCATCGCGTCGACGTTGAGCCCGATATAATGGGTCACGACGACGATTGAGGCGTTCTCGAACGTTCCACGGAGCGACGAGACCAGTTCACTTTTTTCCGATCGGTCCACGGATCGTCTCCAGTCAAAAGCGGTTCAACATTGAACCCCTGTTGCACTTTGGCTCTGACATCGAACCCGTTTAAGGCGGGCTTTCGGTCAAAACCGGCTCGCCCTGTCCCGTACAACAGTCCAAGCCAATACATTGAGATCACTCTCAAAAATCATTGGCATCGACACTGTCTATGCAGGCGGAAAGTTCCATTAAACAGCGATAAAACGCGCTGTGCCTACGGTCTCGGACAGGTCAGAACGGCCCCGAAAAGCTCCGGAGCCGCTCCTGTTCGACCGGACGATTAAACGTTTCGGCCGAATTCTTCAAGACCTGATTGCGCTTAAAGCGCATTCACGTCCAATTTAATACCAGGCCCCATCGTCGATGTGACGCTGACTTTCCTGACATACGTGCCTTTGGCGCCGCTCGGCTTGGCCTGCTGAATGGCGCTCACGAAGGCTGCGATGTTTTCCGTCAACTGCTCAGCAGAGAAGCTCGCCTTGCCGACGCCGGCATGAATGATGCCCATTTTCTCGACACGGAATTCGATCTGGCCGGCTTTCGCCGCTTTGATCGCACCGGCGACGTCCGGGGTCACGGTGCCGAGTTTCGGGTTCGGCATCATGCCCTTAGGGCCGAGCACCTTACCGAGACGACCGACAATCCCCATCATGTCCGGGGTCGCGATGCAACGGTCGAAATCCATCATGCCGCCCTGGATCTGTTCCATCAGATCCTCGGCGCCGACGATATCGGCCCCTGCTTCACGGGCTTCATCCGCTTTCGCATCCTTGGCGAAGACCGCGACGCGCAGCGATTTGCCGGTCCCGTGCGGCAGCGACACCGTACCGCGGACCATCTGGTCGGCGTGGCGCGGATCGACACCCAGGTTCATGGCGACTTCGATGGTCTCGTCGAACTTGGTCTTGGCATTTTCCTTGAGGATTTTTACGGCATCCTCAATCGAATAAACCGCATTGCGATCGACATTTTCGAGGGCGGCGGTGTAACGCTTACCTTTGCGAGCCATGTTATGCGCCCTCCACATCGATGCCCATGGAACGAGCCGAACCGGCGATCATTTTCGCGGCGGCTTCGATGTCATGTGCGTTGAGGTCTTTCATTTTCAGTTCCGCGATCTCACGGACCTGGTTCATGGTGACTTTGCCGACCTTGTTCTTGTTCGGCACACCGGACCCCTTGTTGACCTTGGCTGCCTTCTTGAGGAAGAAGCTTGCCGGCGGGGTTTTGGTGATGAACGAGAACGTCCGGTCTGCATACGCCGTAATGACGACGGGGATCGGCATGCCCGCTTCCAGGTTCTGGGTCTCGGCGTTGAACGCCTTGCAGAATTCCATGATGTTGAGACCGGCCTGACCAAGGGCCGGACCAATCGGCGGCGACGGGTTAGCTTGCCCCGCCGGCACCTGCAGCTTTACGTAGCCAGCGATTTTCTTTGCCATTTTTCTCTCAGTTCAAAATATGGGGCCAAAGCCCCGTTTAACATCCACGGGCAAGCCCGCGTTCTGAGTGCGTGGTCCGGCCTTGGCGGGCCTCCCACACGGATTGCCGGAGGATATGCCTCAGGCAGCGCCGGGGTGTACTTGTCCCGGCTTAATCTGTCAAAGCTTTTCCACCTGCGAGTATTCCAGCTCGACCGGGGTCGCACGCCCGAAGATGCTGACCGCCACCTTGACGCGGGCACGTTCTTCATCGACATCCTCGACCAGGCCGTTGAAGGAATTGAACGGACCGTCGCAAACCCGGACCTGTTCGCCCACCTCAAAGGTGATCGACGGTTTCGGACGCTCGACGCCCTCCTTGACCTGATAGATGATACGCTCGGCTTCGGCGTCCGTAATCGGCGACGGACGACCCTGACCACCGAGGAAATCGGTAACTTTCGGCGTATTTTTCACCAGGTGCCAGGTTTCGTCGGAAAGCTCCATGCGGACCAGCACATACCCCGGGAAGAACTTCCGTTCAGAGTTGTGCTTGGCGCCGCGGCGCATTTCGACAACCTCTTCGGTCGGCACCAGGACTTCCTCGACAAGGTCTTCCATCCCCGCCTGACGCACCTGCTCCTCGATCGACTGGGCGACCTTTTTCTCCGAGCCGGAGTAAACGTGAACGACGTACCAACGCATGGCCATGGGATCAGCCTCCGAGTCCGAACAGGAATTTCACACCCAGTTGCAAGACCTGATCGACCAGCAGGAAAAAGATCGCGGCGATGACGCAGAATACGAACACCATCGCCGTGGAAATACCGGTCTCCTTACGTGTTGGCCAGGTTACCTTCGAGGCTTCCTGACGAACTTCGCGAACGAACTGTGCCGGATTGGTTTTTGCCATTGGTCTTACATACCTTGCAGCTTCTGTGGAGAATCTGCTCTTCAAGTCACCTCAGGGATCATTCCCTAGAGATGTAGTTTAAAATCGTCTTCCGCAACCGCATCACCGGCAAAGAAGCGTGGCAGGGGCACCAGGGCTCGAACCCGGGACCTGCGGTTTTGGAGACCGCCGCTCTACCAACTGAGCTATACCCCTATGCCGCCCTGCGGCCCCGGCCAGGCCGGAACCGCAGTCTCGTAACTTTCGTTACTCGATGATTTTCGCGACGACGCCGGCACCAACGGTGCGGCCGCCTTCGCGGATGGCGAAACGCAGACCTTCGTCCATGGCGATCGGTGCAATCAACGTCACGTTCATCGAGATGTTGTCGCCCGGCATCACCATTTCCGTCCCTTCGGCCAGCTCAACCGTACCGGTCACGTCCGTGGTCCGGAAGTAAAACTGCGGACGATAGTTGGCAAAGAACGGCGTGTGACGGCCACCCTCTTCCTTCGTCAGAATGTACGCTTCGCACGAAAACTTCGTGTGCGGCGTGATCGAACCCGGCTTCGCCAGGACCTGACCGCGCTCAACTTCCTCACGCTTCGTACCACGCAGCAGCGCACCGATGTTGTCCCCGGCCTGACCCTGGTCAAGCAGCTTGCGGAACATCTCCACACCCGTGCACGTCGTCTTCTGCGTCGCCTTGATACCGACGATCTCGATCTCGTCACCGGTGTTGATCACACCGCGCTCAACACGACCCGTCACAACCGTACCACGGCCCGAAATCGAGAACACATCCTCGATCGGCATCAGGAAGTCCTGATCAACCGGACGCTCCGGCTGCGGAATGTAATCGTCAACAGCCTTCATCAGCTCAAGAATGGCATTCTTGCCGATCTCGTCGTCACGGCCTTCCAGCGCCGCCAGAGCCGACCCCTTGACGATCGGAATATCGTCGCCCGGGAAGTCGTAGCTCGACAGAAGCTCGCGGATTTCCATCTCGACAAGCTCAAGAAGCTCCTCGTCGTCAACCTGGTCGACCTTGTTCATGAAAACAACAAGCGCCGGAACACCAACCTGGCGGGCCAGAAGGATGTGCTCACGCGTCTGCGGCATCGGGCCGTCAGCCGCCGAACAAACCAGAATCGCACCGTCCATCTGCGCCGCACCCGTGATCATGTTCTTCACATAATCCGCGTGACCCGGGCAGTCGACGTGCGCGTAGTGACGGGCTTCCGTCTCATACTCAACGTGCGCCGTCGAAATCGTGATCCCGCGAGCACGCTCTTCAGGTGCCTTGTCAATCATGTCAAAGGCCATCGCCTCACCGCCACCGGCTTCCGACATAACTCTCGTAATCGCCGCCGTCAGCGTCGTCTTGCCATGGTCAACGTGGCCAATCGTACCTACGTTGCAGTGCGGCTTGTTACGCTCAAACTTTTCCTTGGCCATCTCAGTTCTCTCTTTTCCTAATCGCCTCGGCCCGACAGGCGGTCCGAACAAAAAAACTAACCAAAAACCCCTGCGGTCGCATATCGCCGGCGTTGGAGCGGGTGGAGGGAATCGAACCCTCGTAACCAGCTTGGAAGGCTGGGGCTCTACCATTGAGCTACACCCGCCATCGCCGCATCACATCTTCGCCTTCTCCCGGAATTCCGGCAGAAATGGTGGGGGGAGTTGGATTCGAACCAACGTAGGCATAGCCAACGGGTTTACAGCCCGTCCCCTTTAGCCACTCGGGCATCCCCCCGACGAATACGTGACGATCCACCGCTAGGGGCGGTGGATCGGGCGGTCGGAATATGAAGATTTCCGCAGTATTGTCAACGCCTAAACGTGACAAAATCCATACAAATCCCGAGGTAAATACCATGATAATTCACAGACAATTCGAAATCGTCAAATTGACTTGCGGAACATCACTGTATCGGATGATAAAAGGGCCCATGAGCAAGCGCAAGCGCCCCCCACGTTCCGCCCGCAGCCGAATCAACGCGCCCCGCACCAACGGGACGACGATACGCGCCGGTTCCAAGGAAATATCGAGAAGCGGCGGCAAGAGTATAACCCACGGCGGCCATCCGCACGGTTTGTGGCTGTTCGGCATTCATGCCGTCGCCGCTGCGGTGGATAACCCGAACCGCCGTCGGCATCGGTTGATTGCCACCAAACAGGGCCTCGAGTCCCTTCAAAAGGCGCTGCCGAACCGGCACCCGGACAGTTTCAATGCTGAATTCGTGGACAGGGCAGAAATCGATGCGGTGTGCGGGCCGGACAATGTACATCAGGGCCTGGCGCTGCTGGTCGACCCGCTGCCTGATTTGCATGTAGAGGATGTCATCGCCCCCGAAGATCAGGCCCCGGATACGCTGGTGGTCCTCGATCAGGCAACGGATCCGCGCAACATCGGCGCCGTGATGCGGTCAGCCCGCGCCTTTGGTGCGCGGGCGCTGATTATTCAGGACCGGAATGCCCCGCCGGAGACCGGGACCATGGCCAAGGCAGCTTCCGGCGCCCTTGAACACGTATCGCTGGTCCGGGTGACAAACCTGGCACGGGCGATCTGGACGCTCAAAGATGCCGGTTACTGGTGCCTGGGGCTTGATGGGTTCAGCGAAGACGATATCGGTAGTGTCGACCCCACGCCCCGCCGGGTGATCGTCCTGGGCGCCGAAGGCACCGGGCTCAGAAGATTGACGCGGGAAACCTGTGACCAGCTTGTCCGTATTCCCATGGATTCGGCCCAGGAAAGTCTGAATTTGTCGAATGCCGCTGCGATCGCGCTTTATGTCGTGACACGGTCGCGCTGAAAGATTGTGACACGGTCGCGTTGGGAAATCTTCCCCTAACCTTCGCCCACAGGCCCGGTCTCGCAGATCATCCCCCAGCCTTCTACACTGAGCGGTGACTGACGTTTTGCCCAGCTTTCATATCTGGCAAGTTGCTCACCGGGCACCCCGTACTTTTCAATAAGCTGCTGAATAATCGGCTGTTCGTCTTCGTGGTATTCATCGTCGGAATAGGCGATCACCAGAAGCTCCAGCAATACAATCGTTTGCGCCAGGGGTGTGTCAAAAACATCAAAGTTGGGTGCGCCGTAAATTTCTTCAGGGGGGGCCTTGATGTTCCCGCCCATTTCCGCGACGCGCACATTGAGCGTCACATGCTCTTCCGGGACAACCTCTCCATCGGCCATAACGACTTTTGTCGCCAATGCGAGGAACGACTGTTTTTGCCGTTCCGTCAGAATATTGAGAAACATTGAAGCCTACCCCGTCGAAATCTGTACACAGCAATTATGTCGCGCATGCTGGCATAGAACGACACTTAATCAAAGGCTACAGGTGCGGCAAATGGAATTGGACGGCCCTGTTCAAGTCTCTTTTTCAGCTTTTGCACTGTCCAGTTCGGCCCGGAGATGCTTGATTTCCCGGGTCAGGGTCGTCAGGTCCTCTTTGACGTCGGCCAACTCGGCCTTGATGATCGACCGGGTCTCGTTCTCGCTTCTCTCGTATGAATAATTCTGCTGGATCAGCTGCATGCTGTCGACCAGCACTGCCGTAAACAGGTTGAGAATGGCAAATGCGGTCATCAACATATACGGGATGAACAACAGCACGGAATACGGATGCGTTTCCATCACCGGACGCACCACTTCGGCGGCCCATCCTTCAAGAGTCATCAACTGGAACAGTGTCAGCATCGAACGCCCGATGGACCCGAACAGTTCCGGATAATCCACACCGTACAAGTGCGTGACGATGACCGACGATATATAGGAAATGATCAGCAGGAGTGCGACGATGGAGCCGATCTGCGGCAGCGAGCGAATCATCGCCGCGACGACATGGCGCATCCGCGGGACCAGTGAGATTACATGCAGGACCCGCAGAATCCGGAGCGCCCTGAGCGCCGAGAATGCGTTCCCGGACGGCAGGAACGAAACCGAAATGATGATGACGTCGAAGATGTTCCAGGCTTCACTGAAGAAGCGACGGCCGCGGGCAAACAGCCGCGCCGATACCTCGATCACAAAAATATACGGGATTTCATCATTGATGCGCCCGATCCACGAACCGTACGTGGACATGATTTCGTCAGACGTTTCAAGCCCGAGGGTCAGGGCATTGACGAACAGCAGAATCACAATGAATCGTTGCGATATTGGATGATCAACGAGATATCCAACCTTCTCGCGAATACCGTTCATCGAATGACTTCCCTCACACTCGGCTCATCAGGCGCGATCATCATGCGCCTTCGTTAAGATTTGCCTTCGTAGGCAATGATTGATGCGAATGCAACCGGGAACACACTGATGCGGCTACATATATGCGCAATAAGTACGCACTATAACGGATAACTTATTTATTTTAATAGATATTTGCTGGAATAATTGCAAATGCTAAAAATTGCAATGACAACGGGCTTGCTTACGCCCATTCCCGGCGCCTCCCCTAGGGAGATTGAGCCGCCCTTGGCGGAAAAGTCTGCGTCGAACAATTCCTGACAATAACAGTATTGTCCCGGCGGCAAGAGGCGATTATGTTGCGCCCCTGATGAAAGGGCCGGCGTAGCTCAATTGGTAGAGCAACCGCTTTGTAAGCGGTAGGTTACGGGTTCGATTCCTGTCGCCGGCACCATCCTTAACCTAATTTCGATTATTTATAATATTATCTATTTATTACAATAGATTAATAATCTATAAAATGCCATATTATGATGCGTTATGGCGAATTTTCCTTCCCTTCTTGGCATCACCCCATATTTGAATCCACCGTGAATTTAGTGCCGCACTGCATAGTCGGCATATCATCCGAAAACCATTCGTGACCTGCACCCGAAACGCGATTCGTGGTGCAACTTTCTGTAACAAATCAAAACCAATGAACTGCTGATAATGCCGGCACGCCAACGTAACATTGATGTCAGGCTAAGCGGCTAGAATTTGGCAAATTACCAGCATGATTACCGGGGCAATTTGAACTATTTTCAGGCCAACAACAGACAATGTAAAAATGCATTCATTATCAGATACTTACAACATTTATACAATCATCACCAGTGACGTGTATCACTGTCGCGAAAATGGTAATTTAGTAAATATTTTAAGTTCTACGGTGAAGAGACTGGGACAGCTGATTTCAAGATGGCTTTAGACAACCCACCCGAAACGCCAGACGGCACGGGCAAAGGCCCGTTGTCGGCTGTTGTCGATAGCGAACCAGCCGTTGCGGACAGCACCGGCGAAGAGGAAATCGTTGTCGCTCAGGCTGCGGATGGACAACAGGGTCCGCTCACAGACGGCGTTCCCGGCGAACCGGGCGATCCCGGCCCGGCCATAGAACTCGACCCCGAAGCTCTGGCGACCCTTCTACTGGCGATTTCCCAGGGCCAGAACCTGGACGAAGCCATGGGACAGATGCTGGAAAGCGGTCTGGCCCGGGCCAACGATCTCAACGCCACGCCGGAATCCATCGAGGCCGCTGTGAGCGCCTTCCGCGCCACTCTTGTCGACATCATGGCCCAGGGCCTGACGGCTGAAGAAGCCGTTGTGGCTGCCGATCAGGCGTTCCTCAACGCCCTGCAGATTGCACAGGAGCAGCAGGCCGGTGAACAGACGACCGCTGTCGCCAATGCGCTGGCTTCCGGCGAAAACGTCGACGAAGCCATTGGTGAAGATACGCAGGCCTTCGAAGAAGCATTGCAGGCGGCCCTTGATGGCGGCGCTGACATCGGTGAAGCCCTGGCCGCCGCCGAGGAAGCCCAGGCCGCACAGGATCAGATTGATGCCGAACTTGCCAATGCCGCACCGGGCGACGCGCTGATTGCCGCACTGGCCTCCGGCGAGGGTGTGGACGAGACCGTCGGTGCCCTGCAGGGCGACGGCGACGGCGATGCCGCACTGGCTTTCCAGGATGCGCTGGTTGCGGCACTTGGCGAGGGCGGCAACATCGGCGAGGCACTGGAACAGGCCAATCAGGCCGCCGAAACCAGTGCGCTTGTCACCGCCGAACAGCAGGCTGATGAGGCCAACGCAGACCCCCTGCTCGCGGCCCTTGCGTCGGGCAACAACGACAGTGGTGCGCTCGGCCCCGATACCTCCGGTATGTCTCCGGAAGAAGCAGCCGCCGCGAACGAAGCCTTCCAGACCGCCCTGCAGCAGTCGCTTGACAGCGGGCAGTCCATGGGGGACGCCTTGCAGGCTGCTGGCAATGCATCCGAGGCTGCCGCCACGGCAACTGCCGAAGCGACCGCCGGCGAACAGAATTCCGTCCTTGCGCAAATGGCATCGGGGAATACCGACAATCTTGGGCCCGACACATCAGGGATGTCGCCCGAAGAAGCTGCCGCCGCCAATCAGGCCTTTCAACAAGCCCTGTCGAATTCGCTGTCGGACGGTGCGGCCCCCGACGCCGCCGTTTCCACTGCGACTCAGACATCAGCCGCAGCGGCCACGGCAACCGCCGAAGCGAATGCCGGAGAGCAGGGATCCGTACTGGCGCAACTGGCGTCCGGGAATGCAGAGAACCTGGGTCCCGATACGTCCGGCATGTCGCCGGAACAGGCCGCCGCCGCAACCGAAGCTTTCACACAGCAACTTTCCAACTCTGTCACTGACGGCGCGACACCGACGGAAGCCGCCGGTGCCGCCGAGACCGTCTCGAATATCGCCGCGAATGACGCAACACCCGATGCCGGTTCAACTACCGGCAGCACGGACGCCGCGATCAATGCTGCGGCCAGCGATACGGGGTCCTCATCGAATAACAACGAATCGGATGGAGGCACGACGCAAACCGCGGATGCATCTCCGCCGCCCCCGCCCGCGCCGGAACCAACTCCTGCGCCGCCACCGCCTGCCCCCGCGCCAACACCTGCGCCGCCACCGCCGCCTGCACCTCAGGCCACACCTGCACCGCCGCCGCCTGCGCCTGCGCCGGAACCAACACCTGCGCCGCCACCACCTGCCCCCGCGCCAACGCCTGCCCCCGCGCCAACACCTGCACCACCGCCGCCTGCGCCTGCGCCAACCCCTACGCCCCCCCCAGCAACAGTTGCATCGCCGCCTGCTGCGCCGCCACCTGCACCAGTTGCACCGCCGCCTGCTGCGCCGCTACCTACACCAGTTGCGCCGCCTCCCGTCGCATCACCGCCAGTTGCGCCGCCCCCCGTCGCATCACCGCCACCACCGCCAATTCAATTACCGTGGTCTCCACCGCCGCCGGGCTCATTTTCGCCGCCGCCGCCGCCACCGCCGCCGCCACCGCCGCCTTACACGCCGTATCGGCCGCCGTCGCCACCGCCGCCGCCGCCACCGCCGCCACCAGCGCCGCCACCTCCGCCGCCGCCGCCGCCGCCACCGCCGCCAAATCTGGGGCCGAGCGTGGCAAGCCCGGTCAGCAACCTGACGCACAACGAAGGATCAGCGCTGAATCTGTCATTGAGCGATCTGTTCAGTGATCCCGAAGGCGACAGCATCACGCTGAACGTGACCGGATTGCCGGCCTGGGCAACCTACAATGCTGCGACGAATTCCATCACCGGCACTCCCGGTGCCGGGGCAGTCAACCAGAGCCACACGATCACCGTTAACGGGTCTTCGACCGGCGGTAATGCGTCGAGCACGTTTGTGCTTACCGTCAACGATGCACCTGACCTGACGGCAGGGGGCGGGGGCAACGCCATCTATGCCGCCGGTGGTGGTGCCGTGGCCATTGATCCGGCCATCACCCTTGCCGATACCGAAGGCAACTTCAACGGCGGGACGTTGAGGGTCAATCTGTCATCGAATGCAACGGGTGTTGCCGGCGGATCGCAAGACGACACCCTTTCGGTGACGGCACAGACCATCAACGGGCTCGTGGTCGCCATTTCAGGCAGCAACATCACCGTCGACGGCGTCACCATCGGGTCCATCGACGGCACGGCAAACGGCGCCACGGATACGACCATCGGCTCTGATGCGACAGGTAAATCCCTGCTGATCACCTTCAACGCCAATGCCACGACGGCGCGCGTTCAAGCCGTGCTGCAATCCCTGCAGTTTGAAAACAACGCCGGGACAGTGGTCGAACAAACCCGTGCAATTACGCTCACGCTGCGAGATGCCAACGGGGCCGAGGAAACTTTTACGACGACGGTTGAAGCCTACAACAACCAGCGCCCGGATACAGCAGACGTCGCGCTTAACGTCGACGAAGATGTGACACTGACCCTGACGTCCGCCAACTTCTCTTTCACCGACGGCGATGCCGGGGACACGTTACAGGCCGTCAAAATCACCCAGCTGCCGACATCCGCACAGGGCAAACTGCAACTGAACGGTTCAGACATCTCCGCCAATGCGCAGATCACCAAGGCGCAGATCGATGCCGGTCAGCTCAAGTTCGTTCCGACAGCCGATTATAACGGCACTGCGACCTTCAAGTTCACGGTCAGTGACGGCAAGCAGTTCACGCTGGATGCGAACGCGAAAACCGCAACCGTAACCATCGCACCTGTCGATGACGCACCGCGTATCACAGCGAATACAGGGCGAAGCTATGCCACGCCCATGGCCCGCGCGATCCTCATCGATCCGGGCCTGGCGCTCATCGATCCGGATGCCACCGGATCTGCAACAGGCACGTTTGCAGACACCGGCACCGGGTATCTGCAGATCAGCATCACCACCAACAAAACCGCAGGAGATGTCCTGTCGATCCACAACACCGGCACCGGCGCCGGTCAGATCGGTTTTGACGGTACAAACATCACTTATGCCGGAACCACGATCGGCACCATCGACGGGACGCTTAACGGCAAGGCAAATCAGGCGCTGAAGATCAATCTGAACGGCAATGCCTCGAACGACGCCGTGCAGGCCCTGGCCCGGGCCGTCACGATCCGCAGTGCCGACCAGGACTTCGGCAACTCTTCACAAAAGACCATCACCTTCACCGCCTCGGACGGTGAAAATGCGAACACGACCGGCGCGACCCGCATCGTCGATTTCGCCGATGTGGTGTTCGACGGCTTCCCGGCGGCGACACGGAACGTCATCTCCAGCAATGGCGCCAACGACTACATCAACATTTCCGGCAGCACCGGCTCCGACTTTATTGATCAGGGCGGGGCATTCACATGGGAAGCCTGGGCGAAACCGCTCACGGGGTCTGGCACGCTGACGCTGTTCTCGGTCGGCGACGTCAAGGACGTCAGCGTCATAAATTCCAGTTTCGCCAACAGCTCGGGGATCAGCACGTCAGGCTCGCCTAGCGTCACTGGCGGCAAACTTCTGCTTTCACCGGAAACAGGCGGAACGGGATCAGCCATAATCACCATGCCGAATGGCGCTAAGGGGGCAAAGGAATTTACCGCCCAGTTCGACTTGTTGATCGGCGACAGCTCAGCCAATTCTCCTGGCGACGGCATGTCGTTCAACTACGGTAGCGGCGCCATCAACGGCGAGGATGGTGTGAGTAATGGCCTCACGATCTCGTTCGATACATATGACAACGGCAGCGGCGACACCTACAATCGTATTGATGTTTTCGTCGATGGTCAGCTAGTCGGCCACGGCACGCCATCCGGCGGCATCCGCACAGAACCATCCACCCATTACGCAGATTTCGACGGAACTGGCGACGTGCTCGTCCGTACCGGTGATGGTGCATTGGATCAAAGCGGTGATGTCTCTGCCGAAGCCTGGATAAATCCAGATTCCTACGGCGGTGCGTTTATTACGCTCGGGGGACCATCCGGTGATGCTACCGAAGCACAGAATTATACGATGCTTTTGACGCTGGAAAGCAACGGTAAAATTCGCGCGTTTCATGAGTATGATACGGGCTCAAACCAAAGTGTTACATTTAGTCCGACAATCTCGCTCGACACATGGACACATGTCGCAGTAACACGCGATGTCTCCAGCAACACCTACCGCCTTTACATAAACGGTTCACTTGCCGATACCGAGACCTACTCGAATGATCCGACCGGCGGCAGTACCGGCTACCTGGTTCTCGGCGGCGAACTGGATAATGACGGCGATGCGATCAACGAATTCAACGGTCAGATGGACGACGTCCGAATTTGGGACGATGTCCGCACATCAGCAGAGATCCGGGACAATTATGACAAGGTCATTACCAATTCACCTAGTGGATTGACGGCCCACTACACTTTCGACAACTCACTGACCGAGGACAGTTCAACTGTTTCCGGTTCCCAGACACTCAATAGCGGAACACAGTCGGGTCAAACTGCGAACCGCATCGCCAGTGATCTCGGCCCGCAGGCAGCTGTCGAAGTCCCGTTCACCTCGACCGTCAGCTATGACGGCAGCACATATCGACTCACCGTTACCTACGACGGCAGTACGGTCATCAATAATCTCAACCTGGGCTCGAACTACGATCCTGGCGCCAATGACGTCTTCAGCTTTGGCGTTCGGACCGGGAGCGCCAACGACAAACATCAGATCGATGATCTGGTCATCACCGCCAAGGAAGCCGGCACCCAGCATTCGCTGGCGGTCGTTAACGGTGTATTGGCGCTGGTCACCAAAACCAACGAAGGCACGACTGTTACGTCGTCCGGCATCAATGTGTTCTCGGACGGTGCGTTCCATCACCTCGCCGCCAGCTACAACAACGGCACGGTAAAGCTCTATGTCGACGGAGAACTGAAACACACCGCGACGGGTATCGAGAAATTCGTCACCCAGGGCAACGCCGTCATCGGCGCCACGTCCGGCGACAGTCAGGGTAGTTTCTGGAATGGCCTGATTGCCGAGATGCGTGTCTGGGACAGTGCGCTCAGCGATGATGCCATCAAGAACGACTACCTGCCGGATATCGATGATCAGTCCGGTTTGATCGGCTATTGGAAATTCGACGGCTCGTCCACATCCTACACGGACCAATCGGGTACCGGCCATACGGCAAGCTACGGCGGCTCTAGCAACTGGAGCCAGTCGGCGCAATCGTTCTTCGCACTTCCCAATTCAACGGATTGGACGGTTGTCGAAGGGACGGATTCCGGCTCGACCAACGATATCGCCTACGTGGATTCCACGACCGGTGAACTGGTGATCCAGAACCGTGAAATCGTCCGCTCCGCCGACCAGTTCAAACCCAGCAGTAATCAGCCTGTACACGTCTCCGGCACATTCAAGTTTTCCAGCGGCACTGACGGCTACATGCACGTAATGACACGGGCCGATCCGTCCTCGACTGACGCAAACGGATTGCCAGCCAATGGTCTCAACTTCTCGGCCATCGAAGGCGAAGACCGCATCCTTATCGATCGCTTCGTCGGTGGTTCGCTCTCGGCAAACCTGGCGAATTCAGGCAACGGCTCCATCGATTTCCGCAAGGACACCGAGTACAGCTTCGATGTCTATGATGACGGGTCGAACATCCGCTTGACGATCACCGAGGTCGGCAACCCGTCTAACACGGTCACCGTGACGGCAACCGACAACACAGATTTTTCCGGCAGCAATATGTTGTTCTGACCAGCCGTGAGGACACTGGATCCGGCGGTGAACAGGTCGTGCGTTTCGATGACATCGGGATCGATCATGATATCGTTGTCGATGAAGACGGCTCGTTTACCGGCACCCTGCCCTCTACCGGTTTGAGCGGCACGCTGACATTCACTGCTCTGCAGCAGCCCGAACATGGCACCCTGACCATCACCGATACCACGACAGGGGCATACACCTACACACCGACGAGCGGCTATCACGGTCATGACACGATCACCATTCAGGTGACTGATGCCAACGGCGTGATCAACGTGCATCAGGTCAGCTTCGCCGTCGAAGCCGATCTCGATGTTCAGGTTGCGGGCAAGCACCTGAACTTCGATGGCGGCGACTACATTCAGGTCGGTCGCGGCACGTCTGACAGCCTGGCCATCACCGGTGATCTGACCGTCGAGGGCTGGTTCAGGATCGACCAACTGACCGGTGGCACACAGTCCCTCGCCGCGTTCATCGGCAATACGAGCTCCGAAAGCTCTGCTGACAACAGCCTATATGAACTGGCCGTCCTCAGCGACGGCACGGTTGGCTTCTTCATGGAGAACGGCGGCGGCGCCAATGAGCAACTGACAACGGCGCAATCGGTCGAAGTCGGCGAATGGGTTCACTTGGCGGCAGTCCGTGACACCAACTCGAAAACCCAGACCATTTACATTAACGGCGAGCAGGCCGGGACGCGGACCTACACCAACGACGCAAACGGTGGCGGCAACGCTCAGTTGACGCTGGGCGGCCGTTTCTCCAATGGGTCTCTTGACGGCCAACTGGACGGCCAGATGGACGACATTCGCATATGGTCCGAGGCTCGCTCGGCCGAAGATATCCGCCAGAATTACGACCAGCAGCTTTCAGGTTCAGAAACAAACCTGACCGCTTATTACCGTTTTGATGATATTCAGAACGGCACGGTTCAGGACGAGACGTCGAACAACAATGACGGCACGCTTGGCGCATCAGATACGCTCGGCGACAGCGCCGCACCGACGGTCGTCGATGCCGTCGGGGGCAAATCGCTCAAGCTGGACGGGACGGACGATTACGTACGCTTCACCGACACCTATGACACAGGTACCAGCTTTACGGTGGAAACATGGGCATGGACCGATCCGGACGATACCGGCGGGCATGTTTTCAGCAAGGATTCGCTGGGCAGTGACACTGCCGGTGCCGCCAACTGGGAAATCGGTCATGGCCGCATCGCCTATGAAAAAAACAACGCCAATAGCTTCATCATAGACCCCGAGTTGCAGGCCGGCGCTTGGAACCATTATGCTCTCGTCGTTTCCGATCAGGGCGGCGGCAATTCCGAAGTCAAGATTTACGTCAACGGCGAACTGATCCATACCGCCACGGTCAGTACCGTTTCCGTGACAAACGGCGGATTCCTGATCGGCCGGCGCGGCTTCAATAACGACAGCAACTTCAAAGGCCAGTTAGACGATTACCGGGTCTGGAATACGGCACGCACCGCCGACCAGATCGCGCAGAATTATCAGAAAACCCTCGCCGGCACGGAAACCGGCCTGATTGCCTACCTGACATTTGACAATGACACGTCATCCGTCAGCGAGAGCGTCAGTGACAACACCGGCACACTCAACGGTGGCGCATCGGTGGTCAGCGGCTCCACGGACGGCTCCCTGCCACCAATTTACGGTAACATCGTCGACACCGTGGAAAACACCTCGGCGTCCGGCTACATGGTCACCGACAATTCTGTGGTTGGTGAGGTCACTTACGCAATCAACAACGGCGCCGGCGGCACGACGACCAGCTTCACGACAGCCAAGAACGGCACCGTGACAATCGATGCCGAAACAGGGTCGTGGACCTATACCCCGGCAACCAACTACGCCGGCAGCGACACGTTCACGCTGGTCGCTACCGGTGCCACGTCGGGGACCGACAGCGAAACCATCACCGTCAACGTTGCCGGTGCGGGGGATGAAAATTCCGTTGGCATGCCGGACGGCATTCTGCAACTGGACGGCACGGGCGATTACATCAGCGTTGCGCATAATAATGCGCTCAGCTTTGGTACCGGGCAGAGCTTCACGCTCGAAACATGGGCCAATCTGAACGATGTGGCCACCCTGCAGACGCTTCTCGACAAGTCGACTGCCGGTGACGATGCGAACTACCGTCTCGCGATAGAAAACGGCGAGGTAAAGTTCTTCTCTCCGGAAACCGGCGTTGTGGACGTCAACTTCTCGATCAGTGCCGACACGTGGACGCACATCGCAGTTTCTTATGACGCGGATGCGGACACGATGACGTTCTACAAGGACGGGACACAGGTCGGCTCCCCCGTGAGCATTACATCTGTGGGAGATGCCAACAGCGATATGCTGTTTATCGGACGTGACAGCCAGGGCCGTTACGTCGACGGCCAGATGGACGAAGTGCGTATATGGTCCGATGCCCGCACCGCTGATGAAATCGCGGCCAATTATCAGAAACAGCTCGCCGGCAACGAGAACAATCTGACGGCCTATTACCGCTTCGATGACGATCCGGACGGAACCACTGTCGCCAACAAGGCGACATCGACCGGCAATGCTCTCGACGGTACTCTCACGGGCGATGCCTCGATGATTTCCGTGCCGCTCCACGCCATAAACTTTGACGGCAGCAACGACACATTACGCAAGGATTTGGTTTCCGGGGATTCTGTGCTGACCGGCTCCAGCAGTTTCACCTATGAAATGCGGGTAAAAACCGACGCCTCCGGCACGCAGACAATGATGAGCATCGGCGAAAACGCCGGCAACGTCACGACCAGCAACGGCACTGCACTTCGGATAGAAAGTGACGGCAGCCTGGGATTCAACCGCTCGACCGGCGACAACGCCGCCGACGTGAAGGGTTCAGCCGCAATTAATGACGGCCTCTGGCATCATGTTGCCGTTTCTTACGATCAATCGACAGGTATCACCCGGCTTTTTGTAGATGGCGAGGTGGTCGGCGTCACAACACTTGCGGCTTTCGACATTTCAGGCGGCATTTTCCGGATCGGCACGGGTCTCGCCGGCGGCAACGATTTTGCCGGTCAGATTTCCGACGTCCGTATATGGAATGTCGCCCGGACCGCAAACGAAGTCGCCGATAATGTGAATACGCATTTTACCGGGAACGAAAACGGCAAGCTGATCGCGCATTATCCGCTGAATGAAATCGTTTCGAACAATGTTCTCGATACGTCAGGCACGCTCGATCTCGCGATTGTCGATAACGCGGGAGATGATGCGACCCTGTTGGCGACGGCACCGACCATTCAGGGCACTATTGGCGATATTCAGGAAAACGCGACGCTATCGGGTCAGATGTCTGGGAACGACGTTGCCGGCACCCCCACCTACTCCGTCGCCGTCACCGGCAAGACAACGAGTGCCGCGGATGCCGACGGCCGTGTCTCGGTTGAAACCGCCAACGGCGGCACGGTCACTATCGACACATCTTCGGGTGTGTGGACATACAAACCGGCAAACAACTGGTACGGTACCGATAGTTTCAACATCACGGCAACCGGCGACAACTCGACCTCCGACAGCGAGACGATCTCGGTCACCGTCAACAACGACACTGAGAATTCCATCGTCATCAACGACGGCGTATTGCATACGACAGGCGCTGCGGGCACGCATGCCAGCGGCGCCATCGGCACCAATACAATTACGAACAATGTGACGATCGAGTTCAGCGTCACGTTGGACGAAATTGTTTCCGGACAGGCACAGACCCTGCTCTCCGTTTATGATACCACGGGCAACAACGGCCGGTTTGTCATCAACGTGACCGGCACCGGAAAATTGCAGTTCTTTTCCCGCTCGAGCGGTGGCGTCAACAATTCCGGTGATACGGAATTCACGATGAGTGCCGACACCTCCTACGACATCGCTGTTAGCTATGACGGCGCCACCAAGATGGTGTACGTGAATGGCGATCTTGTTCACAGCGAAGCCGTTTCCGGCATGTCGATGAGCAACACAGCGCAGGAAATCAGGATCGGCACGCACTTCGACGGATCAAGCAATCCTGCCAGTGCTCTTATTGATGAAGTCAAGGTATGGTCCGAAGTGCGCACACAGGATCAGATTCGCGATGGCATCGATCAGCCGGTCGCCAGCGGCACAAATAATCTGGAAGCCTATTACAAGTTCGACGATCAGGTGTCCGGCACTGCCGTTCAGGATCAATCGGGAAATAACCGTGACCTGACCCTCAACGGCGATGCGCAGGTCATCAACGACCTCAAGGGCGCTGTTTCATTTGATGGTGTTGACGACGTCGTTACCATCGCCAACGACACGAGCTTAAATAGCGCCCAGGGCACCTGGTCCACCTGGTTCAAGTGGGACACGACCGCCAATCCGACGAACGGCGCGATCCTCATGGGCCGTCACGATGAGACGACCTCATACAATGGCCTTCTCGTCGCCGTGGAGAACAATGGCAACTTACTTATACAGGGCAAGGACGCGGACAGCCTCAACGCGGAGATCAGCGTCTCCAACCCCGGTGTCAATGACGGTGCCTGGCACCAGGTGACGGTCGTATACGATCAGGCAGCAGGCGGACTTAACAAGGTTTACGTCGACGGGCAGCTCGTCGGTTCTGTGCAATCATCCGCCGCGTGGAACTGGGGTGGACAAGCCTTGCAGATCGGCGACAGTCCGGATACGCACTGGACCCCTTGGAAGGGCGAAATCGGCCCCGTTCAGATTTATAACACCAAGCTTACGGATGAGCAGGTTGCCGACCAGTTCGGCAACGAGGTAGACCCGGCGGCGAGTGGCCTGGTTGGGTATTACGACTTTACCGAAGGAAGCGGGAGCACCGCCGCCAACGACGCGACCGGCGGTACGCAAGCTCCTGATGCGACGGTATCCGGTTCCACGTGGATTGACCTCGACAACGACACCACGGCGACGACCCTCGTCATTCAGGAAGACGAGATCGCGACCGGCCACATGTTGGCGAACGACGTGCCTGGAACGGCATCCTATTCCGTCGCCACGAATGGCCAGCACGGCACTGTCACCATGAATACGGACGGGACATGGTTTTATAAACCGGTAGCGAACTATTACGGCACCGATACCTTCACGCTGCGCGTTTCCGGCACTGACGCGGATGGTACCGTTTTCAACGACGACGAAACGATCACCGTCACGATCAACAGCGTCGATGACGGCAACGCTGTACAAATATCGGATGGTGCGCTCAGCCTTGACGGCGTCAACGATTGGGTTGACCTGCCCAACACCATCCTGAACGCCAGCCAGGGAACAGTATCGATGCGGGTTAACCTGCCCGCCGATGCTCAGACCGGTTCCTTCATGCCCTTGTTCGCCAACCGCGACGATGCCGATGGCGACCGGATTTATATCATCGCCGAATTTACCGGTGGGCAATGGCATCTCAAGGCGACCCTGGACGACAAAACCATCGACGGCGGCGTCATATCGACGGACACATGGTACGAGACCACACTTGTGTGGCGAACCGACAATACCGGCGAGTTCTATGTCGACGGCGACAGCAAGGGGAGTGTGAGTGGTCTGTCCCTCAACGCCGGCACCAACAGCAACGTCAACGACGGTGTCGGCCTCGGCACCTATGACAAGGCATCGAACAACCAGCATACGAAGGCCCTGATCGACGAAGTATCGATCTGGTCAACAGCCCAGACCGCAGACGCCATCCGGACGCGCGTCGGCCAGCAACTCTCGGGGGACGAGAGCAATCTCACGGCGTATTACCGCTTTGACGATGATGCTGACGGTAATGTGGTGCACGACCTGACCGGCAACGGCAATGACGGCACTCTGACCAATGGCGCGAAAATCGTCGATCCTGCAACCAATGCCGAACCCACCGTTCTCGGTAACGAGATCGAAATCCAGACAAGCGAAATTGCCGCCGGATCGATGACCGGCATCGATGTCCCGGGCACACCCGCCTACTCCATCGTCGGTGGCACGACGACGTATACGACGGCCAACGGCGGCAGCGTTACCATCAACACAACAACCGGTGCATGGACGTATGATCCGGCCGATGGTTATTACGGTTCCGACAGTTTTACGCTGCGGGCAGCCTCGACACACAACAGCGTCAACTTCACCGATGACGAAACCGTCACCGTCACCATCAAGTCCGATACCAACGTCGAGGCGCATGACGGAGTGCTGCAACTTGACGGCAACAATTCATGGGCAAACGTCGGCGATGCGAATGCACTCGATATTACCGGTGATTTTACGCTCGAAGCCTGGATAAAGCCTGAAGGCCCAGGTACGAACGGCCTCACTGGCGGTGTTATCGCAGGGAAGGAAAATGCCTACCTGCTGGCCCGTTCACCAGACGGCAGCATCACATTTGCGCTTAATGGCCCTAACGGCACGTGGGGCTGGACCGATACCGGTTACGACGCGCCGCTCGACACATGGACACATCTTGCATTGGCCTTCGATGGCAGCGAACAGACAGTAAAACTCTATGCCAACGGTGAACTGGCGGCGACTTCGACGGATGGCATTATCCCGACGGGGATCACGTCCGGCAGTGGGGCCTTCGCCATCGGCGGCCGCCCTGCTCAAAACGAGGAATTCGAGGGCCTGATCGATGACGTACGGGTCTGGAACGATTTGCGCACCGCTGATGAAATCCGCGAGAACTACGATCAGAAACTGAGCGGCAGCGAAAACGGTCTCGCCGGGTACTGGAGCTTCGATGACGCGACTGGCACCACAGTGCAGGACGGCACGTCTAACAACAACGATGCGACGCTTGCCGGGAATGCACGGGTAAACAACACGCTCGGCGCATCGATGGAGTTTGACGGCAATGGCGATTATGTCTCGACATCGGGTATCAATCTCGCGAACAAGTCGTTCAGTTGGGAATTCGATGCCTATCGGGACTCGACTGCAAACACCGACCTCGCGCTCACCAGTCACGACGGCACCCCCGGCAATCAGCACTTTTTCCATGCCGGTTACCTGGATGGAAATACTTTCCGATACAGCTTCAATCAAACCAGCGGCAATTATCGGATCGATTACACCGACACCACCGGCCCGAACGGCAACGGCACCGACGTCTGGAATCACTGGGCCGGTACGTATGATGCGGAAAGCAATGTTGCGCGCCTTTACCTGAATGGTGAGTTGGTCGTTACCGAAGTATTCGACGGTGATTTCCTCGGCACCGCCAGCCTCTTTATTGCCTCAACCGATCCGGCACAATCGACCGGGCATTATTTCGACGGCAAGCTCGACAACGTCCGCGTCTGGGATGGTGTCCGCACCGGCGAAGAAATTCAGCAAAACTACAACACGGTCCTGACCGGCGATCAGAGCGGAAAGTTGCTAGCGAACTATACGTTCGAGGAAACCTCCGGCAGCACCGTCACCAACACGGCGAATTCCGGTACGTATGACGGCACCGCGGTGGGCGACTATAACCGCGTCGATGTCTCTCCAAACATCTACACCAATGCGATCACGATCGAGGAAAACGAGGTCATCCAGGGCAACATGAACTCGGCCGGAGCAGACGGCTCGGCAACATTCTCGGTCGACACGACGAACGCGCACGGCACGGTGACGCTGAACACTTCAACCGGCCGCTGGACCTACACGCCGCATGAAAACTACAACGGTTCGGCCAGCTTCGTGCTGACGGCAACCGGCGCCAACGGCACGACGGACAGCGAAACGATCAACGTCACGATCAATGCCGACGCAGCACAACGCTCCCCCGTCACGAACAGCGGGGTATTGGTGCTGGACGGCACCAATGATTTCGTGAAAATCGCCGACAACAACAATCTGGATTTCGGTGCCGGACAAGACTTCACGCTTGAAGCGTGGATCAATCCGAACCGGACGACCGGCCTAAATGCGATTTTGGACAAATCCGCCGATAGCGGCGACGACTCTAACTATCGTTTCTACGTTCGAAACGACAAACTTAGCTTCTGGTCCATCGAATCCAGTGACGTCATCGGAACCAGCACAGTCAAATCCGGAGAATGGTCACACGTAGCAGTAAGCTATGATGCAAGCACGGATTTGATGACGTTCTACATCAACGGCGAACAGGACGGTCCGGCGAGAAGCGTCACCAGCATCGGCGACATTAACGCCGGCGCCCTTCGTATCGGCGCAGACACCGTCGCCGAACAGGCCTCGCCAGCCGACCGCTGGTTCAACGGCATGATTGACGATGTGCGCATCTGGAACGATGCCCGCACCGCCGAGGAAATTCAGGCGAACTACGACCAGTTGGTTTCGACGGGTGACAATCTCGTTGGCCATTGGACGTTCGACACAACGGACGGCTCGACGGTCACCGATCGCTCCGGCAACAATCTGACCGGCACGTTGACAAATGGTGCGGACGTTAAAAACCTGCCGCAAAACGCCATTCGGTTTGATGGCGGCGATTACATCGACGCGGGAGCCGGGACCGGCAACGAGCTGCGGCTCGACAGCGACATGACGATTGAACTCTGGGTTAAACCCGACGCCATCAGCGGCACGCAGGCATTGATTACGCTCGGCGGGAAGAACGGTGACGACATCGCCGCCGATACATATCTGTTTGGCCTCAACCTGAAATCAGATGGTACACTCTCAGCGTTCCACGAAAACGGTAGCTCCGAGCCCGGCGTCACAACCCTCGCGACACTCACTGCGGGCGAATGGGCCCACGTCGCAGTCACACGCGATGTGAGTGAACGAACTTATACCGTCTTCATCAACGGCGAAGCGGTTTCCACCGGCACCTACAGCGACAGCCTGGACGTCGTCAGTGCGGCGACCGCCACCAACGCGACGTTTAAGATCGGCACACAGATCGATACCGACGGCGCTAGCCTGACCCGCACCTTTACCGGCGACATCGCCGACGTACGGGTTTGGAATACTGTGCGCACCGACCAGCAGATTGCGGATTATCACGACCAATCCATCGCCGGTGACGTTGGCGGAACCCTCGTGGCACATTACGAATTCAATGAAACCAATGGCCAAACGGTCACCGATACAGCAGGTAGCAACAACGCAACACTGGGTGCGAACAATACAGCCGGGACGGATGATCCGACTTTTGTCGATGGGTCACCATCCATCCATAGCCTGAGCGTGGCAGTCCAGGAGAACGACACTGCCAGTGGCACTATGACCACCATCGATGTCGTACCGACATCGGCGACCTTCAGTGTGAATTCGAGTGCGTCCCATTCCGGCACCACGTCGCTTACGATTGCCAACAAGGGCACGGTCAACATCGACAGCACCGGCGGCTGGACCTTTACCCCCGTCGACAATTTCAACGGCCAGGTCCAGTTCTATGTCACGGCGTCAGGCGGCGGGATGACGGATGCTGAACAGATCACGGTCGACGTGCAGCCAGTCAGCGTCACCTCCAACGAAATCAATACCGTCGCGGCAGTCTTCGATGGCGTCGACGACGTGTTGACGGCGACACCTTCCGGTATGGCGGTCGGTACCAGCTCATTCACGATGGAGACGTGGTTCAAGACAACGGGCACGACCGGCGCCCTTCTCGATCTCGGTCGTGAGGTGCCGAACGGTTCGATGAAACTGTTTCTGAGCGGCGGCAAGTTGGCAGTCTCGCGACCCGGCTTAGAAATTATCAATGCCGCTGAACTTACCGTCAACGACGGCAACTGGCATCACACGTCCGTCGTCTATGACGGCGGGACCGATGTCGTGAAGCTTTATGTCGACGGTGAGCTGGTGAAGTCCGTCAGCGGCATCACTTACGATATCCAGGTCGGCGAAATCGCCATCGGCGGCTACAACCCGGTCAATGCAGGCCTTGGTACATTTGACGGTCAACTCGCAGACGTACGTATGTGGTCGACGGCACGGACCGCGACGGAAGTGCGCGAGAATTACACGCAGAAGCTGGCCGGTAACGAGACCGGGCTGCAGGCTTATTACACCTTCGAGAACCGGGACGGCACGTCCGTCAACGACGTAACGTCGAACAACAACGATTTACAGGTGACCTCGGTTGCGGCAACGCTCAATGGCACCAATCAGGGGTACACGGTCAACAACGATGCATCGATCAACATCGGCCTGACCGGCTCCTTCTCCCTCGAAGGCTGGGTCAAGACGTCGGGCAGCGGCGCCTACCAGCGCGTTCTGATGAAGGACGCCAACAATCTTGACGGCGGGCAGTCCTACAGTCTCGCCGTTGACGCCAATGGCTTTGCCACGGTTCTGTTCAACCATGACAACGGCGGCGGCAGTTCGCAGGTCATCTCGCAAGTAAAAGTAAACGATGGCGGCTGGCACCACATCGCCGGCGTTTTCGATAACGCCAACGACCTGCTTCACATCTATGTGGACGGGCAATTGAGCAATTCGCTCTCCACCACCGGCCAGCCCTATCAGGACGACGGCAACCTTGCGATCGGTTATGCCATCAACCAGGGCGGCAGCACAGCAGGGCAGTATTTCAACGGGCAGCTGGACGATGTACGCGTCTGGAACACGGCGCGCACAGCCGATCAGATTGCCGCCAATTTCCAGACCACGCTGACCGGTAACCAGTCGGGCGCATTGGTGGCCAACTACACCTTCGAAGACAGTACCGGGAACGACAGCGCCGGGTCCAACAATGGTGCAGCCGTCGGCACGCCGACCTATACCCTCGCCAATCACCCGAACAGCGCGGCGGGCCCGACCTATTCGGACGGCGGTCTTGATCTGCTCGCGAACAGCATCACAATCAATGAGGACACCACCGCCACCGGCACGATGACCGCATCGGACGTTGTCGGCACGGCCAGCTACAGCGTCACATCCGCCGCCCAGCATGGTACGGTCAGCATCAATTCGTCGACCGGCGAATGGACGTATACGCCGAACTCGAATTATTCGGGTACTGACTCGTTCCAACTGCAGGCGACGGACGGCAGCTTCACTGATCAGGAAACGATTTCGGTCACCATCGATGCGGACAACGACCCGTCGATTGCCGGCAGCGTGCTGCAATCCAGAGGCGGCGCAAACGATTCAGGTTCAATCAGCGGCATCGACATCTCCAACAAATCGTTCACGATAGAATTCTGGGCCAATCGTGCGACTGACACGTCTCACGACGTGATTTTGTCACAGGGTACTGAAAGTATCCGCGACGGTCTGCACATCGCTTACCGAGGCACGGACAGCACTTTCGATAACAAACAATTCGGTTTCGCGTTCTGGGGAGATGACCTCAACTACACCGATACCGATACAAACGTCGGCGAGTGGGTGCACTGGGCGATGTCGTTCAACAACACAACTAAACTTGCCACGCTCTACAAAGATGGCGCGGAAGTAGCGACTAAAACCCTAGGCGGTTCTTATACAGGCACCGGCACAATCAAAATTGCCCAGGGGTTTAGCAGCAGCGAAAGTTTCGCTGGCATGCTGGATGACCTGCGCATCTGGGACGACGTCCGAACCGCCGACGAGATTGCATCCAATTACAACCACCAACTCGCCGGAAACGAGACCAACCTCATTGCCTACTACACGATGGAAGATCCCGACGGCAATATCATCAGGGACAAGACGTCCAACAATCGCGATATCAAACTGAACGAAAGCGACGGCATAAATTCCATCAAACTCCCGACCAGCGCCATAAACCTCGATGGCGTCGACGATCATGTCGAGATCGGCGCCTTGTCCGAGAATATCTCCGGCGCCTATACGATGGAAGCATGGGTCAAGCTTGATGCGTTTACTGCAAATGGCAATGCAGTCGGCTGGTCGCGTATTATCGACATCGGTCAAGGTGAAGGGGATGACAACCTTTTCCTGGCCTTCCAGAGCACAACCGGTGAACTTGCGTTGGGCACTTATGTCGGCACGACCGGTTCCGGCGGGACGTCTACTCAAGTTGCATCCCCTTCCGCCGTTCCGCTAAATGAATGGATTCACGTCGCCGGCGTTAACGACGGCGCCGGAAATGCTTATGTCTACATAAACGGTATAAAGGTCGCCACGGCGACCGGACAGAATGCGGCGGCCGATGTCGCACGTAATTCGAACTACATCGGCAAGTCCAACTTCTCCCTCGACTCGTTCACCGACGGACAGATCTCCGATGTCCGGCTCTGGAACGTCGCCCGCTCGGATGCCGAGATCGCAGCCAACTACAACAATCAACTGACCGGCAACGAGAGTGGTCTGGTGTTCAACTACGCATTCGACGGACTCGACGGCACGACGGTCATCGACAATACCGCCAACGGCAACGACGGCACCGCCAATGGCGGCGCCGGAATCGTCGACACGCTACCGGCCATCCAAGGCAATTCGATTACACTGGCGTTTGACGACACCGCGTCCGGCGTCATGTCCGGCGCCGATGTGGTCGGCACGGCGCTCTACACCGTCATCATCCAGCCGTCGCACGGCACCGTCCAAATCAATTCGGAAACCGGCGACTGGACGTACACGCCAACCTTTAACTACACCGGCAGCGACACGTTTACGCTCCGCGCCACCGGTGCCACCTCCGGGACGGACGACGAAACGATCTCGCTCACCGTCACTGGCGCGCCCGACGCGACGAACACGCCGACCCAGTCTGCCCTGCAATTTGACGGCGTCGACGATTACGTCAACATCGGCCCGATGTCCGAAAACATTTCCGGCGCCTATACGATGGAGGCCTGGGTCTATTACAACCCGGCCGCATTCACGAACAACGGCTGGATGCGGATCATCGACCTGAGCCAGGGTGAAAACGACGACAATCTATTACTCGCCATTGATCCGGGCTCCGACGTCTTCTCATTCGATACCCGTAACGGCGGCACTGTCAGCGCCGTCAAATCCGACTCCACCGTGTCGACAGGTGAATGGATCCATGTCGCCGGTGTTAACGACGGTACGGGCAACGGCTATCTCTATATCAACGGCGAGTTGGTTAAAACGGAAACAGGCCAGCAGGTCGCACAGGATGTTGTCCGCCTGAACAACTACATCGGTCAGTCCGCCTGGTCGAATGAAAGCCCGATGCATGGCGCGATCTCCGACGTCCGAATCTGGAACGACGCGCGGACGTCGGAAGAGATCAAGGCCAACTACAACAAGACCCTGACCGGCTCCGAAGACAGCCTCGTCGCCTACTACACCTTCGAAGGCATCGCGAACGGTGTTGTCCGTGACATCACGAACAACGGCAACGATGCGCAGATCATCAACAATTCCGCCGACCCGGGCGTGGCCGCCACCGGCCCGACCGGCGACGTGCTGCAAGTTAACGGCAGCAACAATATGACCACGGCATCCGATCCCGAACTCGCCAGCAAATCCTTCACCATCGAGTTCTGGGCCAACCGCACCTCGGCAGATACCGGCGACATGGTTTATCAACAGGGTCCCGCCCTGGGCAATCAGCAGCTTGGGATCGGCTGGCAAGTTAACACCAACAGATTCAATGTCTCCTTCTATGACAACGATCTGATCTGGGACGACCCCGCCGGCGACGAAGTGGGCGAATGGCATCACTGGGCCATCACCTATGATTTCTCAAATAATGCTCGCGTTCTCTATAAGGACGGTGTCGCCGTCGCAAACGATACAGCTACATCAGCATTCCTGGGTGCCGGTACCGCCAATATCGGCGTCAACTTCAATGGTCAGTTGGACAATTTCAGGATTTGGCACGAAGCTCGGACTGCAGACGAAATTCGTGATGGCATGTCCACGTCGTATGATTTCGACACCACCAACCTCGTCGCGCAATACACCTTCGACGATGTCGAAAATAGCGCCACCGTCCTCGACAGTGCGCATTCGATGTCCGACGGTGTGCGGAACAGCAACAACGACGGTACGCTGAACAACGGCGCGACGGTGGTCGACAGCGGTTACGGCGGCGGTATCGCCGTCAGCCACCTCGACAAGGCCATCCGTTTCGACGGCACCAACGATGCCGTCAGCGACCCATCCGACACCATCGGCGCGCTGGGTGCCGCCGAACGCACTATCATGCTATGGGCGCGCTCATCCAGCGAAGAGCCACAGACTCTTGTTTCCTATGGTGACAATTCATCTGCCGGATCGTTCCGTTTCGGACTGAACGGCTGGGATGTCGACACCAACACCCATGGCGGAAAAGGCATTACCGTCGATATCGGCAATGGTGCGATCACCTTCCAACCGTTGACCGGCACGGATGACGGGCAGTGGCATCATTATGCCGTCGTGCTGCCGTCGGGTGGCGACAGCCTGCGTGATCTGAAGGTTTATCAGGACGGCCAACTGCTGACGACGATCAGCGCCCTGTTCAATAATGAAGACACGACGATCAACACCCAATCCGGCGCCCTGAATCTTGGGCATTTCAACAACACGGCGTTCTTCAACGGCGATATGGCCGAAGTCAGCGTCTGGTCGACGGGCCTGACGACGGCACAGATCAACGAATACATGAACGATCAACTCAAAGGTGACGAATCTGGCCTGAGTGCCTACTGGCGCGGCAGCGACAACGGCTCCGGCGCGGTCAACGATTATGCGGACAGCAACGATCTGACACTTAGCAACGGTGCCTCCATCGTCGATGTCGCTCCCGATATCACGTCAAACAGCCTCCGCATTAGCGAAGACACCATCGCCACCGGTCAGGTCACGACCAGCGGCGTCAACAGCTCCGCCACCTACACCGTTCAGACCGCCGCCGGCAACGGCACCGTCACCATCGACAGTGCGACCGGCGTCTGGAACTACCAGCCGAACGCCGGTTACTCGGGCACGGACACCTTCACACTGCGTGCAACGGGCAATGTCGAAACCGAGGACGAGGTTATATCCGTCCGCGTCGGTCAGGACCCGGTCCTGCCCAGCAGTTATTCTCTGTCGCTTGACGGCACCGATGACTTTGTCGATGTACCCCTTGATGCCGTAAACGATATGGCGACGTCTGGCGGCACCATCGAGACATGGGCCTATTTCGACAGCGTCACGAGCGAGACAATTTTCGCGAAGCAGCATGACGGCTCAAATACCTACGCACTGTTCTCTGTCGGTCATACGCAGGACGGTAACGGCAGCTACCAGGACTCGACCGATGGGAAGGTGTTTTTCCAGGGTCTGAATGGTGGCGCCAATCTTGAAAGCACAACAACCCTGCAGTCCGGGCAGTGGTACCATCTGGCTGTGACATTCACGGGTTCGGAAGCACGCCTCTATATCGATGGCCAGTTGGACAAGATACAATCCGGTAATTTCTCTGTTCCCGACGATATTTCCAGCGGCACCTCGCCGTCTGCCCGCATCGGAGAATGGCAAGGAAAACCCGGAGATATGGACGGCCGAATTGCCGACTTCCGTGTCTGGAACGATGTGCGTACGGACAATGAGATTGCCAATAGCTATGACAAGCAGTTGAACGGCGATGAACAGGGTCTCGCCGGATATTGGACGTTCGAAGAAGGTACCGGGAGCATTGCCAGCGATCAGTCCGGCAACGGCAACGATGCCACAATCGTCGGCGGCACGCATGAAAACATGACCTCTATCTCGATGAGCGCCGGCGCAACTTACAAGGGACTTATCCTGGGTGCCGACGCCGACAGCAATGACGCCCTCAGCTATACTGTCAGCTCCGCAGCCAACGGCACATTGAGCCTCGATACCGACGGCAGCTTCGAATACACCAACTCGACCAATGCCGACGACAGCTTCGACGTCACCATCTCCGACAGTGACGGCAATCAGACCGTCGAAACAATCCATATCGACGTGCCGTAAACACTACTGATTGATTCGGGATGACGAGAAAGGGGTATATGCCCCGCCCATCAAAAAAGGCGCCCCACCGGAGCGCCTTTCTTTTTACTGTACCTGAAGATCAGACCAGACTTCTATCCTCGAAGTCGGCTTCGGGCCCACCGTTGTCGTCGGCCGGAATCTGAATCCCGCCCTCTTCCTCTTCACGCTGGGCTTCCTCTGCCTTCTGATCTTCCTCTTCTTTCTGCTCGAGTTCGGTCTTGCCGAACACATCGTCGTCGGCCGGCGCATCCTGCTGCTCATCGAACCAGTTGCCGTCGTTACCGCCACCTCCTCGGCCAGCACCAATGTTGCGGAAGGTATCACCGCCACTATCGGCCGGAGGTTCACTGTTCGAGAACTTGTCGAGCGCGGCCATGATGCGATCCCCGCTATCGTGACTACCATCATCCCCTGAATACCCGTGCGATGAGCCACCACCAGCCGCAGCTATCCCCTGACCTGAACCATAGCCGTGTCCGCTTCGGCCGTGACCGCTATGACCGCCCTTGCCATGGCCGGAACCATCTCTGCTGTAGCCGCCCTTGCCGTGGCCGGAAGCGGATTTACCGCCCTTCCCGTGACCGGAACCGGACTTGCCTGCCTTGCTGTGACCGCCCTTCCCGTGACCGGAACCAGACTTGCCTGCCTTGCTGTGACCGCCCTTCCCGTGACCGGAACCAGACTTGCCTGCCTTGCTGTGACCGCCCTTGCCGTGACCGGAACCGGATTTACCGCCTTTCCCGTGACCGGAACCGGACTTGCCTGCCTTGCTGTGACCGCCCTTGCCGTGACCGGAACCGGACTTGCCCGCCTTGCTGTGACCACCCTTGCCGTGACCGGAACCGGATTTGCCCTTGCCGACAACGGATTTTCCGCCTTTCCCGTGGCCGGAGCCGGACTTGGCAACCTTGGAAGCACCACCAGTGCCGTGTCCGGACTTGCCAGCACCCGAGCCGTGACCTGTACCGTGTCCGGTGCCGCCATCCTGCTGCACAGGCGGATCGCTGGGCGTCTCAACCGGCGTGCCATGATCTTCAGGCAACTCGACCTTGAGGCTCATATTTACCGATTCGCTGTCGCCGTTTTCGGCTTCGGTCGACGTTGCCTTGATCGACAGATCAAAGTCCTGATTGACGTCGGCATCCACCGTCATTTGCAGATCCTGCAGATCCTCGGGTTCCAGCGACCAGGTGCCGTCGCCGTTATCCGTACCGGCGGAGAACGTCACGCCGTCCGGGACCGGGCCGAGCGTCACCGTCAGGCTTTCCGAGCCGTCAATGTCGCTGAGCGCACTGTTGATATCCAGGTCATAAACCGTCGGGCTGGGTTCAGCCCCCGTATCACCGCCCGTGTCTCCGCCGGTATCGCGATTGACGATGTCCGCGTTGCCGACGACTTCACCGTCACCGAAGGAAATCGCCTCGACATTGTTGACGGTAATTGTCTGACCGGTGCTGTTGTCGATGATCTGGGTATTGATGTGGCCCTGGTTGTTGGTGAAGTTTCTGAACGTGTACTGATCGCTGTTCCCTTCAAGATAGAGCACATCGTTGCCGTCGCCGCCGTCCATGGCGGTGTTGCCGTTGATATCGCCGTTGAGGGTCAGACTGTCGTCACCGGAACCCATGTTGAAGTTATGGCCCTGGCTTGTATCACCGCTGACGGTGACCGTATCGTCGCCGTTCCCCATGTTGAAATTTTCATTCATTCTGAGGTCGCGATTGACGATAAAGTTGTCGTCACCGCCGGTGCCATGATGGTTCTGGCTGCCGTTATCGACAAAATCATTGTTCACAGACGAGCCGTCACCGCCCGCATTTTCGGCGTTGTTGTGGTCGTTCGAATTACCCGGCGCCGTCTGGTCACCGTTGCCATGGCCGTTGTTCGCATGTGAACCCTTGCCGCCACCGGTTCCGGTATCACCGTCATCACTGACAGAAAGGGACGCATCCAGCGTCGGCGCATCTGCATCTGCTTCAACCGTGACTTTGACGTCTTCGGAATACGTCTTCGTCTCGCCGGTCGCACTCTCTGTGACCGCCACCTCGACCTTGAGATCAAAGTCGACGTCGGAATCATTTGGTGGCGTGATGGTCAGACCGTCCAGATCTCCTTCATCGAGGGTCCAGGTGCCGTCACCATTGTCGGTACCGGCTGAAAGCGTGGCGCCCGCGGGCACATCAGATATCGTGATCGACATGCTTTCCGAACCATCGGTGTCCGTCAGGCTGATATTCAGGTCCAGCGGGATGGCCGTATCCTCAAGACCGGATGCGTCATCAATCTGCATCTCCGGGTCGGAAACGGTCGTATCGCCTGGCGTCGTTTCGACACTGGTGCCAACGAGCTTGATATTATTGTCGAAGGTCAGTTCACCGCCATCAAGATTGGTTTCGACAGCACCGGCATAGACGTTTGCGCTCACCGGTGCGCCACCTTCAGGCACGGGACCAGTGAACGACACGGGGACACTGACTGTCCCTCCACCTGCTTCGATATCCGCAGCATCGACTTCGACAACCACGAATGTCTGTCCTTCGGGCAGGCCGTTCTCGGCATTGCCTTCGACCGTCTGCGCATTTTCATCCGTGGGAGTCATGCCTTCCGGCACCTCGACAAAGACGAAGTGCTGTTCTGAGCCGTCTTCGTAATCACCGAACGAGGCCGTAACGTTGATCTCGACTTCGCAGACGGGATCAGGATCCGGCGGCGCGACCTCAAAGGTGACTTCATGGACCAGGAAGTCGCTGTTTTCACCTGTGGCTTCGAAAACCATCTGATCAAACGAACCACCGTCATCCGCCTTGAAGGTTCCAAGACTGTCGACGCCATCCGTACCGCCCTCGATCACGACCTCGCCGACAGGCTCACCGTCGCGATAGAGCGTAATGCGGCAATCCTCGTTCGGGTTCTGCCAGGCAATGGTGACGTTGGCTTCGGAAACGTCACTGTCGAAATCGATGACGATTTGCTCCGATTTGCCGTCTTCATAGCCGATTTCACTGTCGGCACCGTTGGAGGCATCGCCCTTGACGCCGAACCCCTTTGGGTAACCATTCGATTTAACACTGACGTTGTCGGTCGATCCTTCGGACAGGTTTCCATGACGATCCAGCGTCCGGCCCGAGACCGTGAAACCGGAGTCATTTTCGTCATAGTTCCCGGCACCGATTGTCACCGTTTCCGGTTCCGCACCACTATCTTCACCCGGGACAATCGTCGCCGTGATATCAGCGGAGACGCCCACATCATCGGCCACCGCATCGACTTCGACGGTGAACGACTGTTCGACCGTTGACGTTTCACCTGTGCTGGACTCCGTCGACGTGACTGAAACCGTGAGGTCGAAATCGACATCGGAGTCCGTCGGCGGGGTGATGGTCAGACCATCCAGATCACCCTCTTCGAGCGTCCATGTCCCATCACCGTTATCCGTACCCGCCGACAGGGTTGCGCCTTCGGGCACGCCGGAAATCGTCACCGACATTGTTTCCGAGCCGTCCGTATCGGTCAGGCCGGCATCAATGTTGAGCGGGATCGCCGTATCTTCATACCCTTCTGCATCAGTGACTTCGAGGGTCGGCTCTTCGACCTGCATGTCCTTGTTTTCGACTTCAACGGTCGCCTGGGACATGGTGTTGTTGTTGTCGAGCGTGATCTCGCCGTCGCCCACCGTGCCGTCGATATTCACTTCCTGCGCAACGGCAAAGACATTGACGCTGACGGAACCATCTTCTTCCGGGACCGGTGCGATAAAGGTCACTGGCACGCTGACAGAACCACCCGACGCTTCCAGATCGGCGGAATCCACAGGAACGGCGATGAAATTGCCTTCGCCGTAGTTCGAACTGTCGACCTGCACGAATTCGCCCTGTGGCTCCCAGCCTTCAGGCACCTGAACCACCACGAAGTGATTTTCCGATCCGTCGCTGTAATCGCCAAACGTCGCATCCACGTTGACCGTCACTTCGCAGTGCGGTTCGGCCGTCGGTTCGTTCGGCGTCACTTCGACGTTCATGTTGACATCGTTGAAGTCACGGTCACCGCCGCCGTTCAAATCTTCCCAGTTCTGGTTGCCGGCGACACTATTGTCCGTCGTGTAATCGAAGTTGCCCTCATTAAGCTCGGGATCGCTGAACAATGCCGGATCACCCGCGCCGACAAGAC
This sequence comes from Rhodospirillales bacterium, assembly GCA_965227245.1. GTDB lineage: Bacteria > Pseudomonadota > Alphaproteobacteria > Rhodospirillales > Casp-alpha2 > UBA4479. The sequence goes on from OZ245728.1 coordinate 3,377,787, forward strand.
GGTCGCCATCGGCATCGACAACGTGCCATTCGCCGCTCGCGTCCTGTTCGAACGTGATCGGGTCGCCGTTTTCCAGGCCCGAATTTTTGCTATCACCGTTTGGAATAATGAAGAAACCGACCCGGTCCGGATCCACATCCTCGATAGTAAAGCTCTCGCCCACATCTTCTTTGGTGTTGGCAAAGATGATCTTCCCTTCGGTCGGATTGCCGTCTTCGTCCTTGATGTAATACCCATAGGTGTTGTTGTAGGACGCCGATTCCATGCCTTCATTGGTTACCGTGATGTCACTGAGACCATCAGAGACTTCACCCTCGACCATGGTCGTCGCGACGGATGCGCTGACCGTTGTCGGATCGGCAACCGCATCCACTTCAACCGTAAACGTGGTTTCCACCGTACTGGTGTCGCCCGTTGCACTTTCCGTCGAGGTCACCGAAATCGAAAGATCGAAATCGATATCCGAATCTGTCGGCGGCGTTACGGTCAGCCCCTCAAGATCGCCCTCTTCGAGCGTCCACGTCCCGTCACCGTTATCCGTCCCGGCAGACAGCGTCGCGCCTTCCGGTACGCCGGAAATCGTGACCGACAGGCTTTCGGAGCCATCGGTATCGGTCAGGCTCGCATCAATGTTCAGCGGAATTGCATTGTCTTCATAGCCAACCGCATCGCCTACGACGAGTTCAGGTTCCTGCGCCGTTCCATCGGTGACGTTGATCGAAACCGTGGCTGAGGACGTATCGCCGTCACCATCGGTGATGGTGTAGGTGAAGTTGTCCATAACCGGCGAACCGTCTGCACTTTCCATCTGCTCGTCGCTTTCGAACGACCAGGTTCCATCTGCATTGACGGTCAGCGTCCCCTGCTCCGTATCGACGGTCTGTCCGGCTTCTGCGGTCTGCGTTACACCGTTCTCGTCGGTATAGGTAAACGAGGTTATTTCAGCACCGTCGGCACCCAGATCGTCATTCGACAGCAGGTTATCCGAGCCGTTGGCCGTGCCGATTTCCGCGCCACCGTCGGTGACGTTGAACGTTCCGTCATCAACGGCTTCAGGTACGGCATCTGCAATATCGATTTGAAGAGTCGTTTCCGTGGACTCACCATTGCCGTCCGTGACGGTCAGCGTCACCGGCATGTCGTTGATGAGATCACCACTTGCACCGTCGTGATCCAGGGGCGCCTGAAGCTCGACGGTATAAGAGTATTCGCCGCCGTCTTCGTTGAGCGTAATTGTCATGACAGGCGACCCGTCCGGGGTTGAGCCGGTGATTGTCTGCCCATCATCCGAGACCGTGAAGGTGATATCCTCACCGCCCGACGTCAGGCCCATCTCTTCGAGTTCCGCCGGCACACTGATCGTTACCGTGCCTTCGCCATCGGCGCCGAAATCGATATTGATATCGCCGGTTGCCGATGTCGCACCATTGCCCAGATTGTTCTCATCCAGGCGCACTTCACCGGCCTCCACCGTCGGGGCGCCGTTTTCGTAACTGGCCGTGATCTGAGCACCGCTGAAGCTGGTATTGTTATCCAGCGTGATTTCGCCATCTTCCGGCGTTTCAACCGCCCCCGAATAGACATCGAAGTTGATGACGCCCGAAGCCTGATCGTCCGGCACCTGGAAGGTGACCGAAACCTGTGCCGAACCGCCATTGTCCGCTAGATCAGCGTTATCGACCTCGACCTTGATGAACTGCTTGTCCGGAAGTCCGTCAAAATCACCACCGTCGACCACGGTCGCCCCCTCGGGTGCTTCCCAGCCTTCCGGCACTTCAACAAGCACAAAGTGACTTTCCGAGCCGTCCTCGTAATCACCGAACGTGGCGTTCAGATTGATCGTCACAGCGTGATCACCGCCACCGATACCCTCGGCTTCAGCGCTGCCGCCAACTGTCGTGTCGTCGGCAACCGCGTCCACCTTGACGTCGATGGTGGTGCTGACAGTTTTGGATTCACCGGTCGACTGTTCCGTCGATGTTGCTGAAACTGAAAGTTCAAAATCGGCATCGGAATCCGCCGGCGGGGTGATGGTCAGACCGTCCAGATCACCCTCTTCGAGCGTCCATGTCCCGTCACCGTTATCCGTCCCGGCGGACAGCGTCGCCCCTTCCGGTACGCCGGATATGGTGATCGACAGACTTTCGGACCCGTCGGTGTCGGTCAGGCCGGCATCGATATCGAGGGCAATCGCGTTGTCCTCATAGCCCTGGCTGTCTTCCGCTTCGAGCGTCGGGTCTTCGACCACGACATCGCGGTGGTTCACGGTCACCGTCGCTTTCGACATTGTGTTGTTGTTATCGAGCGTGATTTCGCCGCTGCCGACCGTGCCGTCAATATTGACTTCCTGTGCAACCGCAAAGACATCGAGCTCAATCGACTCGTCCGCATCCGGCGCAGGTGCCAGGAATTTTACCGGCACACTAATAGAACCGCCGGTCTCCTGCAGATCCGCCGGATCAACCGGAATTGCAATAAATCGACCCTCGCCGTAATTCGAGCTGTCTACCTCGACGTATTCACCTTCGGGCTCCCAACCTTCAGGCACTTCAACGACGATAAAGTGATTTTCCGAGCCGTCGGTGAAATCACCGAATGTTGCGTCGACGTTGACCGTCACCTCACATTGCGGATCGCTCTCTTCGACCACGACCGTATCCTGATAGCCGAAGTCGATTTCCTTGATGAAGTAATCGGAGCTGTCGCCGGTCTGCTCGCCATCGCCGCCGGAGTATTCGGTCGCAGAGAAGACGATCTGGTTGAACGACACACCGTCCGGCAAATCGATGGAAAATGTTCCTTCGTTGCCGCTGTTATTGTCAAATGTGCCTTCAGCTACAAGTTCGCCATCATCATAGACCTGCCAGCGGCCCTGCTCGTTGCCCGCGGCATCGCCTTTGCCATTGCCCTCGTTGGCAAAGAGACGGCTGACGGTGAAGCTCAATTCCGTCACATCGTGGTCGAAGTCAATAACCAGCTGCTCGGAGGTTTCCGTTTCCGGATTGAAGCCCAACTGCGCATCGGGTTCGCCATCGGATGCACTGCCCCGAACACCGAGACCGCCGCTCTGGGATGTCACATTGTCGGTTGAAGCGTCGGATAGTGAGCCGTCGGCATTCAGCGTCCGCGCCGAAACCGTAAACCCTTGTCCGGGTTGATTGAAATTGGAGGCGTCGATACTTCCTTCGCCGGAGACTGTCTCCGTCACCTGCTCGCCGCCAACAAGACGGGCTTCAATCGTTGCCGAAACCGTTGTCGGGTCAGCCACGGCATCAACCTCAACGGTAAAGGTATCCGTCACGGTTGACGTTTCACCGGCAGAGATTTCCGTCGAAGTCACCGAAACCGAAAGATCGAAATCGATATCCGAGTCTGTCGGCGGCGTCACCGTCAGACCATCAAGATCACCTTCTTCGAGCGTCCAGGTGCCGTCACCGTTATCCGTCCCGGCAGACAGCGTCGCGCCTTCCGGTACGCCGGAAATCGTGATCGACAGGCTTTCCGAACCGTCCGTGTCAGTAAGGCTGGTCGAAATATTGATCGGAATGGCGTTATCTTCGTAACCAATCGCATCACCGACGACCAGTTCGGGCGGCTCCGACGTCCCATCGGAAACATTGATGGTGACGTTCGCGGTGGAGGTATCTCCATCTCCGTCCGTTATCGTATAGGTGAAATTGTCCATCACCGGTGAGCCGTCGACGCTCTCAATCTGATCGTCGCTCTCGAACGACCACGATCCGTCGGCGTTGACCGTCAGCGTGCCCTGCTCGGTATCGACCGTGGAACCGGCTTCCGCCGTCTGAGTTTGCCCATTTTCGTCCGTATACGTGAACGACGTCACCTGCGCACCGTCCGAACCCAGGTCGTCGTTGGCGAGCAGATTATCCGCACCACCATCTGTACCAATCGTGGCGCCCCCATCTGTTACATTGAAGGTACCGTCATCAACGGCTACCGGCGCATCATCGATGACATTGACGTTCAGGCTGGCCGTTGCCGTATCGCCGTCGCCGTCCGTGACCGTCAGGGTCACCGGGATGTCCGAGATCGTCTCGCCGTTGGCACCGGTGTGATCCAGGTTGTCGCTGAGCTCGACGCTATAGGAATAGTTCCCGCCGTCCTCGTTCAGCGTGATCGTCATCACCGGGCTGCCGTCCGGCGTCGAACCGGTTATGCTTTGCCCGTCCTCCGAGACCGTGAACGTCACAGTCTCTCCGCCCGCCGTCAGGTTCATATCCTCAAGTTCCGACGGAATGCTCAGCGCAACACTGCCCTCGCCGTCGGCCCCGAAGTCGATGTTCAGCGCCTGGGCCCCGGCCGTCGTCGTGCCGTCACCCAGATTGCCTTCGTCCAGCGTGACCGAATAGCCGTCCGCTCCCGGCTCACCCGTCGGCGGCACGATCCGCGGCCCCTCGTCCGTGATATTGATTTCCTGCGTGGCGCTCGACGTATCACCGTCGCCGTCGGTGATCGTGTACGTGAAGCCGTCGGAGACCGCGCCGTCCGAATGGTCGGACTCGGGATCGCTCTCAAAGCTCCACGAACCGTCGGCGTTGACGGTCAGCGTGCCGTGCTCGGTGTCGACCGTCGCGCCGGCCGCCGCCGTCTGTTCGTTCCCGGCCTCGTCGGTGTACGTGAACGACGTGATCTCACCGCCGTCGGCGCCCACGTCATCATTGGCCAGCAGATTGGCGCCGCCGTTGTCGGAGCCGACCACATTACCGCCCTCTTCAAGGGTCACCGTGGCTTCGTCCGTGGCTGCCGGATTATCGTCCCTGATCCCGATCTCGAGATTGGTGCTGGCTTCCGTGCCGTCACCGTCGGTCACCGTCAGCGTCACCGGGATGTTCGACATCAGGTCATCGCCCGCGCCCGTCCCGGCGTGATCCACATTCCCCTGAAGCTCAACCGTATACGACATCTCGCCGGTCTCGGCGTTGGCGTCCAGCGTCACCGTGAAGACAGGTGATCCGTCCGGCGTCGACGCCGTGATCGTCTGACCGTCGTCACTGACCGCGTAGCTGATCGCCTCGCCGCCCGACGTCAGGTTCATCCCGCTGAGTTCCTGCGGCACAGACAGAGACGCCGACCCAAAACCGTCAGACCCGAAGTCGACCTCAATCGCCTGCGTCGCAGACCCCATGTTGTCTTCGTCGACAATCAGATCGGCACGGCCAAGATCCGGCTGATCGCCCGCCCCCGGCGGGTCGCCCACCGGCGGCTCGTTCGGCGGAATCTCGGGACCGGTATCGGTCACCGTGATCGACTGAGAGGCCGTCGCCGTGTCGCCGTCACCGTCGGTGATCGTATACGTGAAGCCGTCGGAGACCGCGCCGTCCGAATGGTCGGACTCGGGGTCGCTCTCGAACGACCACGAACCATCCGCGTTCACCGTCAGCGTGCCGTGCTCGGTATCCACCGTCGAGCCGGCCGCCGCCGTCTGTTCGTTCCCGGCCTCGTCGGTGTACGTGAACGACGTGATCTGACCGCCGTCTGCACCCAGATCGTCGTTGCTGAGAAGACCGTTCTCGGCAGACACGCTCAGGCTCTCGCCGTCTTCGCCCAGCGTCACAGCCACATCGTCCTGCGCAACCGGGTTATCATCCCTGATGCCGATCTCGAGATTGGTGCTGGCTTCCGTGCCGTCGCCGTCCGTCACCGTCAGCGTCACCGGAATATTCGACATCAGGTCATCGCCCGCACCCGTTTCGGCGTGATCCACATTCCCCTGAAGCTCGACCGTATATGACATCTCGCCGGTATCGGCGTTGGCGTCCAGCGTCACCGTGAACACCGGTGATCCGTCCGGCGTCGACGCCGTGATCGTCTGACCGTCTTCGGAGACCGCGTAGCTGATCGCCTCGCCGCCCGACGTCAGGTTCATGTCGGTGAGTTCCTGTGGTACAGACAGAGACGCCGAGCCGAACCCGTCGGAACCGAAGTCGACCTCAATCGCCTGCGTCGCAGACCCCATGCTGTCTTCGTCGACAATCAGATCGGCGCGGCCAAGGTCGGGCTGATCGCCCGCCCCCGGCGGGTCGCCCACCGGCGGCTCGTTCGGCGGGATCTCGGGACCGGTATCGGTCACCGTGATCAACTGAGAGGCCGTCGCCGTATCGCCGTCACCGTCCGTGATCGTATACGTGAAGCCGTCGGAGACCGCGCCATCCGAATGGTCGGACTCGGGGTCGCTCTCGAACGACCAGGAGCCGTCCGCGTTGACCGTCAGCGTGCCGTGTTCGGTATCCACAGTCGAGCCGGCCGCCGCCGTCTGTTCGTTCCCGGCCTCGTCGGTGTACGTGAACGACGTGATCTGGCCGCCATCGGCGCCCACGTCATCGTTGGCCAGCAGGTTGGCGCCGCCATTGTCGGAGCCGACAACATTGCCGCCCTCTTCAAGGGTTACCGTGGCTTCGTCCGTGGCTGCCGGGTTATCATCCCTGATCCCGATCTCGAGATTGGTGCTGGCTTCCGTGCCGTCGCCGTCCGTCACCGTCAGCGTCACCGGGATGTTCGACATCAGGTCATCGCCCGCACCCGTTTCGGCGTGATCCACATTCCCCTGAAGCTCAACCGTATATGACATCTCGCCGGTATCGGCGTTGGCGTCCAGCGTCACCGTGAAGACAGGCGATCCGTCCGGCGTCGACGCCGTGATCGTCTGACCGTCTTCGGAGACCGCGTAGCTGATCGCCTCGCCGCCCGACGTCAGGTTCATCCCGGTGAGTTCCTGCGGTACGGACAGAGACGCCGACCCAAAACCGTCAGACCCGAAGTCGACCTCAATCGCCTGCGTCGCAGACCCCATGTTGTCTTCGTCGACAATCAGATCAGCACGGCCAAGATCCGGCTGATCGCCCGCACCCGGCGGATCGCCCACCGGCGGCTCGTTCGGCGGAATCTCGGGACCGGTATCGGTCACCGTGATCAACTGAGAGGCCGTCGCCGTGTCGCCGTCACCGTCGGTGATCGTATACGTGAACCCGTCGGAGACCGCGCCGTCCGAATGGTCGGACTCGGGGTCGCTCTCGAACGACCACGAACCATCCGCATTGACCGTCAGCGTGCCGTGCTCGGTATCGACCGTGGAGCCGGCCGCCGCCGTCTGTTCGTTCCCGGCCTCGTCGGTGTACGTGAACGACGTGATCTGGCCGCCGTCCGCGCCCACGTCATCATTGGCCAGCAGATTGGCGCCGCCGTTGTCGGAGCCGACAACATTGCCGCCCTCTTCAAGGGTCACCGTGGCGTCATCCGTTGCTTCCGGTGCATCGTCGATGACATTGACGTTGAGGCTGGCCGTTGCCGTATCGCCGTCACCGTCGGTCACCGTCAGGGTCACCGGGATGTCCGAGATCGTCTCGCCGTTGGCACCGGTGTGATCCAGGTTGTCGCTGAGCTCGACGCTATAGGAATAGTTCCCGCCGTCCTCGTTCAGCGTGATCGTCATCACCGGGCTGCCGTCCGGCGTCGAACCGGTTATGCTTTGCCCGTCCTCCGAGACCGTGAACGTCACCGGCTCACCGCCCGCCGTCAGGTTCATATCCTCAAGTTCCGACGGAATGCTCAGCGCAACACTGCCCTCGCCGTCGGCCCCGAAGTCGATGTTCAGCGCCTGGGCCCCGGCCGTCGTCGTGCCGTCACCCAGATTGCCTTCGTCCAGCGTGACCGAATAGCCGTCCGCTCCCGGCTCACCCGTCGGCGGCACGATCCGCGGCCCCTCGTCCGTGATATTGATTTCCTGCGTGGCGCTCGACGTATCACCGTCGCCGTCGGTGATCGTATACGTGAAGCCGTCGGAGACGACGTTGTCATCACCATGGTCGACGTTGTCATCACTGGTGAACGACCACGATCCGTCGGCGTTGACCGTCAACTGGCCATGTTCGGTATCCACCGTCGAGCCGGCCGCCGCCGTCTGTTCGTTCCCGGCCTCGTCGGTGTACGTGAACGACGTGATCTGACCGCCGTCTGCACCCAGATCGTCGTTGCTGAGAAGACCGTTCTCGGCAGACACGCTCAGGCTCTCGCCGTCTTCGCCCAGCGTCACAGCCACATCGTCCTGCGCAACCGGGTTATCATCCCTGATGCCGATCTCGAGATTGGTGCTGGCTTCCGTGCCGTCACCGTCGGTCACCGTCAGCGTCACCGGGATGTTCGACATCAGGTCATCGCCCGCGCCCGTTTCGGCGTGATCCACATTCCCCTGAAGCTCAACCGTATATGACATCTCGCCGGTCTCGGCGTTGGCGTCCAGCGTCACCGTGAACACCGGTGATCCGTCCGGCGTCGACGCCGTGATCGTCTGACCGTCTTCGGAGACCGCGTAGCTGATCGCCTCGCCGCCCGACGTCAGGTTCATGTCGGTGAGTTCCTGTGGTACAGACAGAGACGCCGAGCCGAACCCGTCGGAACCGAAGTCGACCTCGATCGCCTGCGTCGCAGACCCCATGCTGTCCTCGTCAACAATCAGATCGGCGCGGCCAAGGTCAGGCTGATCGCCCGCCCCCGGCGGGTCGCCCACCGGCGGCTCGTTCGGCGGAATCTCGGGACCGGTATCGGTCACCGTGATCGACTGAGAGGCTGTCGCCTTATCACCGTCGCCGTCCGTGATTGTGTACGTGAAGCCGTCGGAGACCGCGCCATCCGAATGGTCGGACTCGGGGTCGCTCTCAAACGACCACGAACCATCCGCATTAACCGTCAGCGTGCCGTGCTCGGTATCGACCGTCGAACCGGCCGCCGCCGTCTGTTCGTTCCCGGCCTCATCGGTGTACGTGAACGACGTGATCTGGCCGCCGTCGGCGCCCACGTCATCGTTGGCCAGCAGGTTGGCGCCGCCGTTGTCGGAGCCGACAACATTGCCGCCCTCTTCAAGGGTTACCGTGGCTTCGTCCGTGGCTGCCGGGTTATCATCCCTGATGCCGATCTCGAGATTGGTGCTGGCTTCCGTGCCGTCACCGTCGGTCACCGTCAGCGTCACCGGGATGTTCGACATCAGGTCATCGCCCGCGCCCGTTTCGGCGTGATCCACATTCCCCTGAAGCTCGACCGTATATGACATCTCGCCGGTCTCGGCGTTGGCGTCCAGCGTCACCGTGAACACCGGTGATCCGTCCGGCGTCGACGCCGTGATCGTCTGACCGTCTTCGGAGACCGCGTAGCTGATCGCCTCGCCGCCCGACGTCAGATTCATGTCGGTGAGTTCCTGTGGTACAGACAGAGACGCCGAGCCGAACCCGTCGGAACCGAAGTCGACCTCAATCGCCTGCGTCGCAGACCCCATGTTGTCTTCGTCGACAATCAGATCGGCACGGCCAAGATCCGGCCCCTCTCCATTGCCGGAAGGTGGGTTTTTGGGGATTTCAGGGCCATCATCCGTGATCTGGATACGCTGTGTAGCCTGCGACGTGTCTCCATCGCCATCAGTCAGCGTATAGGTGAATCCATCCTGTACCGCGCCATCGCTGTGATCCGCATTCGGATCAGCGGTGAACGACCAGGAACCGTCCGAATTTACCGTCAAAGTACCGTTTTCCGTATCAACGGTCTCACCGGCATCCGCTGTCTGACGCTCACCGTTCTCATCCACATAAGTGAATGACGTGATCTGGCCGCCGTCCGCGCCTACGTCATCGTTGGCCAGCAGATTGGCGCCGCCGTTATCGGAGCCGATCGTACCGCTGCCTTCTTCCATCTTCAGACTGGTTTCGCCGACAGCTTCCGGCTGATCATCGACAACATTGATATTGATTTCTGCACTGACCGAGGAGCCGTCGCCATCCGTCACCGTCACCCCGAAAGGCAGATTGGACAACACATCCGAACCCGGATCCGGATGATCAAGATTACCCTGCAATTCAAACGTATAGCTGTAATTCCCACCGTCTTCAGAGAGCGACATCGTAAAGACCGGTTCGCCTCCCGCCGTGGCAACAATCGATTGCCCGTCATCGGAAAGCGTGTATTCAACGGATTGACCGTCAGCCGTCAAATTCAAGTCTTCGAGTCCCTGCGGAATGGAAAGTACGACGCTGCCCTCACCGTCGGCGCCAAAGTCTATGCCGAGGTCCTGGGTGACGGATGCGTTCCCGCCGGCGATATCATCTTCGAACAGGGTCGCCTGATCGCCATGCCCGTCTGGATCATCGTCGGATGGCGGGAAGCCGATCCGCGGTCCGTCATCGGTGATTTCAATGGTCTGCGTCGCAGCCGACGTATCTCCGTCCGCATCGACGATCGAATAGGTAAAACTGTCGGCGACAACATCGCCATCGGAATGATCGATCTGATCATCGGCCTCGAATGTCCACGAGCCGTCCGCATTCACTGTCAGCGTACCGTTTTCGGTGTCGACCGTTTCACCGGCGCGTGCCGTCTGCTCTTCGCCGGACTCGTCAGTATAGGTAAATTGGAAAATCAGTGCACCATCAGCCCCCAGATCGTCGTTGGCGAGGAGGTTGTCGGCGCCGTTTTCAGAGCCGATGGTATTGCCGCCCTCTTCAATCTGCTGGGTTTCATCATCTCGTGCCACGGGGGCGTCATCGACGACACCAACGCTGAATTCACCAACGGCGATATCACCATCGCTGTCCGTGACGGAAATACCTATCGGAAAGTCGATCTGGTCCGCATCGCCGTGGTTGACCGATCCCTGCAATTCAAAGGTATAGCTGAACCCGCCACCCTGCTCATTGAGGGTTACCTTAAAGACCGGATCCCCGGCCGAATCCGTGGCCGTGATCTGTCTACCGTCTTCGGAAAGCGCGAAGTTCAATGTCGAATTATCCGGTCCGGCCTGAATTTGACGGAGGGACTCGGGGATTTCGAGACTTACGGCGCCCGCGCCGTCATCACCGAAATCGATGACAAGAGGCTGCGTGATGGACCGTGCACCGGTTCCATCAGTCCCCCCGGAAAGATCATCCTCGTCCAGCACCGAATCCAGAGCAACCGGGGCAGATGGCCTGTCATCAACTTCTGTTGGGACGGTAGGGTCGTCATCTGTTGGCTGTTTTGGTTTCGGGGGGAGAATCAGTTCTTCATAATCGTCTTCGGACCTTTCATCGCCAAAACGTTCATCCTCATCATCATCAACACGAACCTCTTCATCAAAGATGCGGTCTTCACGGAATTGACCCTCGCGAAATTCAAAATCCAGCCCCCGCTCTTCAGTTTGGTAATTGCCAGCAGCCTCCTGCTCGACATCGATAGGATCAATCGGGGCCGGCGGATCGCCCGGCGTATACTCGCCCGGCTCAATAATCGGCACATCCGGCGGCGGCGCGCCTTCCGGGGGGGCATCCATGACAACGCTGACGTGCTCGACTTTGCTGCCTGTATGAATGTTGGAAATCGACTCGTCACGGCGATCATTCGAGGCGCCGTCCCGGAGGATTTCGTCAAGCGATTCTCCTCGCCGCGCAGTCCCACCGTCCCGGCTGCCGCCACTAAAAATGTCCTCGGCGCTTTCGGTTTCCGGTTCGTCGAAAATTCCGCCTCTTCCCGTCGTATCCGCCATTTCGGCAGCTCCTGCTCAACAATTTAGGCTTTAAGTTATAGATTCCTTGCTTTTCCCGATCCTGCGATCGGGACAGTGGATAATTAGCACACCTTTTCCGGAAAGGCGGTGATATTTAGTTACATGATGTTACACGGCAAACCGTTACTATACCTCAGGATTTGCAGTCTATTATGACCGGAATTATGACGTCACCCTGAAGTCGGGTTTTGATTGTATCAAAGAACGGTTATGCGCTTTGAAGAGCGTAACAATAAGTAACTTCTTTTAAGTGGACTTTCACGTTTTGTGCTGATTCTATGAGATGTTAGCAATTCGAATGGCGCAGCCACTCGTACATGTGCCAATGGGGGAAAGTTGATGAGCCGCGATCAAAAACGCGGAACGTGGCGCACGATCAAGCGCCTGGAAAAAAGCATACCTCAGGTTCGGTGGTACCGGACCGAGCTTGTTGTCATGTCCTTGTTCGTCAACATCTTTGCCCTTGGTCTGCCCATATTCATTCTGCAGGTATATGACCGTGTGCTGCCGAATCTCGGGCTGACAACCATGCAGTTTCTTGTCGTTGGCCTGATTGCCGTGATGTTGCTGGATTTCTTCCTGAAAACCGCGCGTGCCGCCGTAACGACATACACCGGGGCGCGTTTCGAGCATCTGGCCCGAGTCTCTGCGGTCGATCACATTCTCAGAACGCCGCAGGATGTCTATGAAAATGATACGCCCGGCGCCTATCTCGATAAGGTCAATGCCATCGGCGTTGTGAAGGACTTTTATTCCAGCCAGCTCGGCACGCTGATGATTGACCTCCCCTTCGCCATTTTCTTTCTTGGCATGATCTGGTTTCTCGGCGGCATAATGGTCGCGGTCCCCCTCGTGCTGCTGGTTCTGTTCGGTATCATGGCGATTATCGTGGGGGGAAATCTACGTCGCGCCGTGGACACGCGAAGCCAGGTTGATAACCGCCGTTACGACTTTCTGATCGAGATCATCAATGGCATACATACGGTCAAGGCCCAGGCGTTCAAAAACCTTCTGCAGCGCCGCTTTGACCCGTTACAGGAAATGTCGGCCCGAGCGGTACGTTCCGTGGCCATGCAAAGTTCCATTGCGCAGAGCCTCGGCAGCACATTCGGACAACTGAATATGGCCTGCGTCATCGGCACGGGCGCTATTCTTGTCATTGACGGATCGTTGAGCGCCGGTGAACTCGCTGCATGTACGCTGCTCTCGGGACGCGCCATGCAGCCGTTGCAGTCGGCCATGGGCCTGTGGACCAACTTCCAGTCAATTCGTGTCGCCTGCGAAAACGCGGCCTCCGTCCTTGAGCTGCCTGCGGAAAATATGAAGTCCCTGCCGGAAATACAGCCCCTTAAAGGGGATCTCGAACTTCGCAACGTGACCTTCGGCTACGATGGTATGGACGAGCCATTGATCAACAACCTCAACTTACGGCTCAAGGCCGGGGAAATGATCGGGATCGACGGAGACAATTCATCCGGCCGATCTACTCTGCTCAAACTGATGATGGGGTTAATCCGTCCCAATGATGGCGGGGTCATGCTTGATGGCCAGGATCTTTCGAAACATCAAAGCCAGAGCTACCGCCGTCAGATGGCATTTCTGACGGCTGATTCAGATGTCTATTCCGGCACCATTCTGGACAACATGACGTATTTCCGGGGCGGCAAATACATCAGCAAAGCGATAAAAATCGCAAAGCAACTTGGGCTAGATGAAGAAATCAAGCGCCTGCCGGAAGGTTACGGCACACATGTCGGTGACGGCGCGGGCGGCGTCCTGCCGGCCGGTTTCGTGCAAAGAATTACCGTGATTCGGGCAATGATCGACGACCCAAAGATCGTTCTCTTTGACAACGCCAACCATGGGTTGGATTCCAACAGTGATAAAACACTGATGGAATACATCAATTCGCTACGGGGCAGAACGACGATCGTACTTGTAACGTCACGCCCGTCATGGCTGCGCATGTCGGATCGACGCTTCATGATGTCGCATGGCAACCTCGAACCGGTCGCTGAATCAGAAATGCAGCCGCGGCTTGAAAAACCGGCGCCGGCTCTTCCCGCACCATCAGTCACTCCTATGGCGGACAAGAAGGAAGAACCCAAACCGCAAACGGAAGAGAAAGCCGCGGACAACTCTGAAAAACCAAGTCGGCCGACTGCGGCTCCTACGTCAAAGCCGGCACAAGAACCGAGAGAATCTCGAGCGCCGCAAGCGCAGCCAGCCCGTGCACCGCAGGCGCAGCCAACCCGTGCGCCCATTGCAACGCCTCGGCCAAAACAGGCTCCGGTACAGCAAAACAATCCGGCCTCTCAGCAGCAATCAAGACCGCAGGCAAAGCAGGAATCGACGCCGGCTGCAGCATCTCACCGCCCGAGTGTTGCAAGTCCTCAATCCAAACCTGCGGCACAAACACGCCCGCAGCAGTCGACACCGTCGGCACGCCCGGCACAGGCGCCACAGCCCAGGCAACAGCCGCAACCTGCAAAGCAGCAGGCTCAGGCACAAACCAATCAGCCCGCCAAATCGGCAGCCTCTAGTCCAACACCACCCACCCAGCATCGCCCAGCCACGCCGTTGCGCCCAACAGCTGCTCAGGGACACACGGCAGAACAAAAACGTCCGGCAACGCCCTCTCAGGTGAATAAGCCCGCTGTCCAATCAGCACCTTCCCGGCCTGCGCCCAAGCCGCAAGCGGCGGCAACCCCCAAGCCGCAAGCGGCGGCAACCCCCAAGCCGCAAGCGGCGGCAACCCCCAAGCCGCAAGCGGCGGCAACACCCAAGCCGCAAGCGGCAGCAACACCCAAGCCGCAAGCGGCGGCAGCACCCAAGCCGCAAGCGGCGGCAACAGCAAAGTCGCAAGCGGCGGCAGCACCCAAGCCGCAAACGGCGGCAACAGCAAAGTCGCAAGCGGCGGCAGCACCCAAGCCGCAAACGGCGGCAGCACCAAAGCCACAAGCGGCGGCAACACCCAAGCCGCAACAGGCTCTCACAAACAGCCCCCAACCGGCTCCTGCGGCCAAAGCACAAGCCCCTGCTCCTGCTGCTTCAAAACCGCGACCACCAGTTGCCCCACAAGCCACACAGCAGACACCGGCACAGCCTGAGAGCAAGGCAACGTTCACCCCGTCTCCTGCGGCAAGAAAACCGGCGCCGAAACCCGCTGCAACGCTGCGCGCGGCCCCAAAAGCAGGCAATACGGCGCAGCCCCGGAAACGCACCGACATCAAACCGCAACCGCCGAAACCACGACGCGTGGCAACGTTCCAGCCTTCGACAGGAGGTGCTGAATGAGCGGCGCAGGATTTTTGATCGCCCGTCTTGCGGGCCACAATAAGCTGACACCATCCGCCGCCTGTCTGGCACCGCTTCTGGATGCTATGGCCTGGACCGGTTCGCCCCGGCAACTGGCTGAGTCGCTGACCGGAAACTGGGACGACATGTCCGTCCAGGCGGTACGGAATACGATGGCCAATCTGAGCTACACCTCGACCCGTCATCGTGTGCGGCGGTCAAAGATCGACAAACGGCTTCTGCCATGCCTTTTTGAAGCCGATAATGGCGCCGTCCAAGTCATCACGCTGGCAAGCAACGGGGATGTTGTCATTTTTGACGGCACATCGCGCAAAAGCATACGCAACCCCCGTGGCCTGTCCCCCAAGGGCACTGCGTATTTCTTTGCCAAAAACCAGCGCGGCGGCGCCATTCGTATCCAGGACGGCAGCTGGCTCAAAACCGTAGCGCGGCGCTTTGAAGGTTATGTCGGTCAGCTCATGATGCTGACCTTCCTTCTCAACATACTGGCCTTGGCAACGCCAATGTTTGTGATGGCCGTATACGACAAGGTGATCGCAACCGGCGACAAGCAAACGCTGGTATTCCTGGGTGTCGGCATCGGGCTGGCCCTGCTCTGCGACATTTTCCTGCGGCTGATACGTGGCGCTCTACTTGCACACCTGGGCGGACGCTTTGAAATGATCGTCGGGTCTTCAACCGTCGATAAGATCCTAGATATGCCCCTCGCCCGGCTTGAACGGGCCACTGTCGGCATGCAGATCGCTCGGCTCCGTGAGTTCGAGGGTATTCGGGGATTCTTTTCAGGCCCGTTGGCGATGTCATTCATGGAAATGCCGTTTGTGATCATCTTCATCATTGCCATTGCCTTCATCGGCGGCTGGATCGCCCTTGTGCCCGTCGGTTTCATGATCATCTTCGGTGTTCTGGGCTCCATCATGATCCGTTATGCCCGCGCAGCCGTGAAACAGAACATCGAAGGCAGCGCCGATGCACAGGGTATCCTCGTCGAACTGTTGCAGAACGCGCATTCCATTAAAGCGGAAGCCGCAGAAGACCTCTGGATGAACCGCTACCGTGAGCGCTCCACCCGCCTTGCCCTCTCATCTCTCAAGAACGCGCGCGTGGCCAACATGGTCCAGACTTTCGGACAGCTGATGATGATCCTGGCCGGCGCCGGCACCCTGACGATCGGAACCATTGCTGCAGCCAACGGTGGCATGACGGTCGGTGGACTTATTGCCAGCATGGCGTTTGTCTGGCGCATTCTGTCGCCGATGCAGATGATCTTCGTTGCCATGACCAAGCTTGAAGAAGTCAAAAACGGCATGATTCGTGTCGATCAGTTGATGGCTCAGCCGACGGAAAGCCGTGTGACCGCCACGTCACATACCGTAACCGAAGGCAGCCGCTTCAAAGGCCGTATCACATTTTCCAACGTGGTCATCCGCTATCAGCCGAACCACGATCCGGCACTTGCCGGTGTCAGCTTCGATATTCGCCCCGGTGAAGTTGTTGCGATTGCCGGTTCCAACGGATCGGGCAAGTCATCTATTCTGAAACTCATTGCTGATCTTTATCAACCGCAGGCCGGGGCCGTATTCATCGACGGTGTCGACTCACGTCAGATCAACACCATCGATCTCCGCCAGTCGATCGCCTACCTGCCGCAGCAGACGGACCTGTTTTCAGGCACGATTGCACAGAACCTGCGCCTGTCCAATCCGATCGCAAGTGACAGCGAACTCAACCGCGCACTGGAAAAAGCCGGGGTTCTGGATGACGTCCTTGACTTACAGGACGGCGTTGAAACCTATCTTACAGAACATTCGATCAAACAGATGTCTGCCGGTTTCCGTAAAGGTCTGGCTATCGCCAGGACACTCCTGAACGATGCTCCCATCGTGCTTCTGGATGAGCCCGAGAACGCGCTGGATATGGAATCCGATCACTGCATCATTGATCTGATCCGTGAATACCGCGGAAACCGTACCGTGATCATCATCGCACACCGGCCGTCCTATATTCGTGAAGCCGACCGCGTCATTGTCATGAACCGGGGGGCCATCTCGTTTGATGGCACGCCGGAAGAAATGGCGAAAGCCGCCGAGGCCGCTCAGTAAGGGATCCGAAAAATGGATACGAACATGCCCAAGAAAGCACAGGCCCCCGCCCCCAATGGCCCGCCCCCCCCGATCCCGGGCGCTCCCGTAATTGCCGATGAAGGTTTCCTGGTCGGACGCGGGGCACTGGCGCAGTCGCTTATGCTCGAAGAACGTGGGCCGAATCATCTGATCCGCCTTGCCGGTTTTTTCGTCTGCGTCATGGTTTGCCTTTTTATCGCATGGGCAGCGATTACCGAGATCACTGAAGTTGTCGTCTCTTCAGGGGAAGTTTCGCCGATCGGTTCCGTCAAGCGCGTACAGCACCTGGAAGGCGGGATTGTGAAGGAACTGTTTGTCGGCGAAGGCGATCTTGTTAATCAGGGCGACGTCATGATCAAGCTGGATGACGCCGGTATCGTACCGGAACGTGATCAGTTGATGACACGGCTTTCAAACCTGGAGCTCCGCGCACAGCAGCTTGCAGCCGTCATCAGTGGCGATGAATTCGATCTCAGCAAAGTTGATGAACGCTATCGCACACTTGCAAAGACACAGGTTGAAGTGCTGGCGGCGAAACGTGAAGCACTCGAAGCCCAGGCGGAAGTGCTGCGCGATCAGTTAAGTCAACGTCGCAACGAGCTTGAACTTCTGCGTGATCAGGTAGCCGGCAACAAACGCCAGATTCAGATTCTTCAACAACAGGTCGGCATGCGCAAAACGCTGGAGGAAAAAGGCCTGATTTCAAAGGTCATCCTGCTGAACGATCAACGTGAACTGGCCCGGGCCGAAGGTGCGCTGGCAGAACTGATCGGCAAGCAGAAAACGGCGCAAAACGCCATCGACGAAGCCGAAAGCCGCCTTGAAGAGATGGATTCCCGCTCAAGAATGGATGCACGGGAGCAATATGCGCAGGTACTTGGTGAAATCGCCGAATTGAAGGAAACCATCGAGCTTAAGAACGATCAGATCCGCAGGCTGGATATCCGCTCACCGGTCACCGGCATTGCTCAGGAACTCCAGACCGAAACCGTCGGCGGTGTCATCGCTCCCGGCTCCACGGTTCTTGAGGTTATCCCGAACGATGCAGATCTGTTCGTCGAAGCCCGTATTTCAACACAGGATATCGGGTTCATCTACGTAGATCAGCAAGCCACGGTTAAAGTCACAGCCTTCGATTATACCCGCTACGGCGGTATCGATGGTATCATTCAGGGCTTTTCCGCTACGACCGTACAGGATGAAGAAGGAAATACGTTCTATCGGGCACGCATCAAGCTGGCCAAGAACTACGTCGGTGACGACCCTGCGCGTAACCGAGTACTACCGGGTATGGAAGTGATTGCGGACATCAAGACGGGCAAGAAAACCCTTCTCGAGTTCCTTCTGAAACCGGTTGTGAAAGCCCTGTCGGAAAGCTTCCGCGAACGCTGATACGGCGCTAGGCAGCTCCTGAATTATTGGGATAAATCGCAGAATCCACTTATAATGAGGGTTCTGCGTTCCTACGTCTATGTTCTCTCTTTTCATCTGTGGAGGAAACGACAATGCGTGGTCTTCTTGCTTCTATTGCAGCTTTCGGCATGACTGCAGCCGTCTCTATGACGGCCGTCGCCGGAGAAACCGTCAGCTATGCGTCCGGTGACATGGCACTCGAAGGTTACAAGGCTCCAGCAGCCGGCACATCCAAAGGCCTTGTACTGGTTATCCACGACTGGGACGGACTTACGGATTACGAGCGCAAACGTGCCGACATGCTGGCCGCCCTGGGATATGACGCCTTTGCCGTCGACCTCTATGGCAAAGGAAACCGGCCGACAGATACGGGCGCCAAAAAAGCCGAAACACAGAAACTATACAAAGACCGGGAGAAAATGCGGACCCTGATCCTGGCCGGTCTGGACGAAGCCCGGAAAATGAACGGCGGCAAGGCTGTGGTCATGGGGTACTGCTTCGGCGGTGCGGCAACGCTCGAACTGGCCCGTTCCGGCAAGGCCAAGGATGTGACCGGGTATGCGTCATTCCATGGCGGGCTTTCCACACCCGAAGGACAGGCCTACGGGTCTGATACACCGCCACTTTTCATAGCCCATGGCGGCGCGGACACATCGATCACGATGGATCATGTTGCTGAGCTCTCAAAACAGCTGGAAAGCGCAGGTGTTACCTACGAAATTGAAGTTTATTCAGGTGCACCGCATGCCTTTACGGTCTTTGAGTCAGACCGCTACCGTAAGGTTGCCGATGAAAAGTCGTGGGCGACGTTCACCGAGTTCCTGAAAACCAATCTCTAGGGTCGAAATGGCGAGCGTCAGCGTTCGGCAGGCATTTTTTTGTAAAAATGCCAGAGCATGACCGCGGCAACGCTTCTGTAAGGGCGCCAACGCTCGCCGATGACTTCAAGTTGCCTAGGTCCGGGCCGTTGTTCATGACCTAGAAGCCGCCCTGCCGCACTCTGTAATGCAATATCGCCAACCGGCATGATGTCCGGCCGGCCCAATGCAAACATCAGATAGATTTCAGCTGTCCAGCGTCCAATCCCTTTGAGCCTGGTCAGTTCCGTGAAAATTGTATCCTGCCGGCAGCGATGCAGCCGATCAAGATCAAGCTCTCCGCTCTCGACCGCCATGGCAATCCCGCGAACGTATCTTGCCTTGGCCCCACTTAGCCCGGCTAGCCTGAGTCCATCCTCGCCAAGCATGATGACGTTTTCAGGGGAAACGATCTCGCACGACGTCTCAAGCCTATTCCAGATCGCCGCACCTGCCTGAACGGATACCTGCTGATCAATGATAATCCGAACCAGCGTCGCAAATCCGGGCGCACGCTTTCTGGATTTAGGGTATCCATACAACTTCACTGCGTCCCGCATATGTGGACACACATCAACAATGTAATTCAGTCCGTTGCGGAAACCCCTCATATGTTCAAGAATACCAACGATGTATTCTTCCCGCACGGAATTTACACGGGAAAAATTAGGTACGGCACTGAGCTTGATTTAACATGCAATTGGTGCAAATTACTTCGAGATTTCAATTAACAAAATGATACAAAAAACCTCGAAAATTCACCAACCTCTGCTCGTTAGAGCTTTCCGGTTCAGTTAAAATATATATGGGTCTGCTCATATAATCAGGAATAGATGAGTATCTTGGATAAACAGAAAACAGCGCATATGTTGAATTTGGGGCGGTTCGCTGCCCTTGCATTCTGTCGCGCAGATATACTTTTCCAGGTTTCCCAGGATCTTAAGGTCAAATTCTGCACCGGTCCGGCGCATGCTTTTTTCGGCAAGTCCGAAAATAATCTGATCGGCATCGATTTTCTGGATTTCATCCATCCGGATGACAAATCAATCGTAAACGATATTTTCCGGGTCAAAAGCCGTGATGCACGCGTCGATGATCTGATTGTCCGCGCAATCACACCTTCCAACAGCAACGCAGAAATCGCGATTTCCGGCTATCGTGTCCCTGATTTCGACAATGATTATTTTCTGGCCATCAAAATCGCGCCAAAACAGACAATCCCCATCGGCAGAAGCCCCGAAGACAGAGATACGGATTCCGGTGTCCTGAACAACGAAGCATTTGTCGATGCGGCCACACAGCGGGTCCGGTCATACGAAGCCGCCGGCGGCAAACCCAAAGTTAGCATGATCAACATCGGCGACCTTACCGATGCCGGCATCGCAGCCGGCAGTGCCGAAGAGGCCGAGGTCTTGAAAGCCATCGGCCAGACTCTCAGCCAGCAATCCCTCGGCGGAGATACTGCCGGGCGGATTGACGATGAAAACTTCTCAATCGTACATGGTGATGACGTCGATGCCTTAGGGCTGAGTGAAAAAAATCTCCAACGCGATGAGTGCCGTTGCGCCCAACGCCAAGTCGTTTGTCCCTAAAGTCGCAACCGTCGATGCAAAAGTCGGCGGTATGGATGACAAGCAACTCGCCAAGGCGATGCTCTATTCGCTTCAGGAATTCACTAAGCATGACGGGGAACTCCCGGATGGGGACCTCAATTCCATTCTTGAAAAAAAGATGTCCGAAAACGTCAAGGATATCGAGCGTTTCAAGAAAATTTGCGCCGACGGCAGTTTTGATCTCGTCTATATGCCCGTGGCATCCCTCAAGGACGGCCACACACACCATTTTGAAGCCTTGACCCGTTTCCGCGACGATGCCGGTGAATCTCCTTTTCAATTGATCACCCTGGCGGAAGAAGTCGGCGTCATTTCGGATTTTGACCTGGCCGTTGCAAAACGAGCCATTCAAACGGCCGAAGCTGCCAAAAAACTAGGCCCCTTTACACCCATCGCCATCAACGTCTCCGGTCATTCCATCAGCGACCCCGAATTCTGTGAAGAACTCAAGAAACTGCTCACCGAAAAGTACGGGTACGAAGAGCACATCAGCCTCGAAATCACGGAGTCCGCAGAGATCAAGGACCTGCAAGGGGTCAACGATGCCATTCAACGGTTCCGCCGCATGGGCTTCAAGGTCGCACTCGACGATTTCGGCGCGGGGGCTGCCAGTTTCGATTATCTGAACAGTTTTGACGTCGATACGGTCAAGTTCGATGGGCCTGTCGTAAAACGCGCGGTTGCCACCAAAAAAGGCAAAGCATTCCTGGCCTCAATGGCAACGCTTTGCCATGAAATCGAAGTCGAAACCATTGCTGAAATGGTCGAAGATCAGGCCCTCGCAGATTTCCTGGAGCAATGCGGTATCGAACTGGGCCAGGGCTGGCATTTCGGCAAGCCGATGCCGACGGAACAGGCCTTTCCCGGCATTCAGATGGAACCGGAAAAACCCAAAGGCGGTGACGCCGAATTCTTCCAGGGGCAGTCTCTGATGGACCGCTTGAACAGCGGCAAGCTCTGAGCGTCTTTAGCGGAGTTCTTCCAGCGGGGTCACACCGATCACCTGCAATCCGGAAGCAATGACTGTCGCCACGCCGACGACGAGCCCAAGCCGTGCACGCGTCGCATCCAGATCGTTTTCATCAATAAACCGCAGCCGCGCATTATCCTTGCCCTTGTTCCATAAACCATGGAACAGCGCCGCCAGGTCATTCAAATAAAAGGCAATCCGATGCGGCTCCTGCGCTTCGGCAGCCGCTTCAACGGTTTTCGGCCAATTCGCCAGCATCCGTATGATTTCAATTTCGGAACTGTCGTTGAGCAGACTCAAATCCGCCTTGGCAAGCTTTTCAGGTGCCAGAACTGCAGCGTCAGTGATTTCTGCCGCATTGCGGAGAACCGAATGGCAGCGTGCATGCGCGTATTGCACATAGAACACCGGATTGTCCCGAGACTGCTCTAGCGCCTTGTCGAGATCGAAATCCATCTGGCTGTCATTCTTGCGGGTCAGCATAATGAAGCGGACGATATCCTTGCCGTTCTCACCAAGTTCGTCGATCAGATCGCGCAGGGTCACGAAATTACCGGCGCGTTTTGACATCCGGAACGGCTCACCTCCCTTTTTCAGATGCACGATCTGGCAGAGCTTGACCTCCAGTTCCCCTTCGCCGCCAGTGACCGCACGGACGGCGGCCTGCATACGCTTCACATAACCGCCATGGTCCGCCCCCCAGACATCAATCATGGTTTTGAAACCGCGCTCAAACTTGTCCAGATGGTTGGCAATGTCGTTGGAGAAATATGTCCAAGAACCGTCGGATTTCTTCAAGGGCCGGTCCGTGTCGTCACCGAATTCCGTTGCCTTGAACAATGTCTGCTCTCTTGGTTCCCAATCCTCGGGAGCAGCCTTGCCCTTGGGCGGCTCAAGCACGCCGCGATAGATCAATCCCCGGGCTTCAAGCAGGTCCTGGACATGTTCAACTTTGCCTGCAGCAACGAGATCCCGCTCAGATGTATATATGTCCTGATCGATCCCCAGCGCTGACAAATCCTCCTTGATCTGCTGCAGCAGACGTTCGATGGCAACGTTGCGGAAAGTATCTATCCACTCTTCCTCCGAGGCGTCTTTCAGGCCGTCACCCAACGTATCCGCCAATTCCACGCCGATCGGGATCATGTACTCGCCCGGATACAGGCCGTCCGGCACCTCACCGATTTCCTCGCCAAGCGCTTCACGATACCTGAGGTGGGCCGAACGGGCAAGCTGATCGACCTGATTACCGGCATCGTTGATGTAATATTCCGAAGTGACGTCAAAACCGGCCTTGCGCAACAGATTGACCAGCGCATCGCCGACGACTGCCCCCCGTGCATGGGCCACGTGCAATGGTCCCGTCGGATTGGCGGAAACATATTCGACGTTGATTTTCACTCCATCACCAATGTCGGAATTGCCGTAATCCGTTCCGGCCGCGAGAACCTCCGCAAGACGGTCATGCCAAAAGCTGTCAGCCAGCGTCGCATTTATGAACCCCGGCCCGGCGATTTCCACCTTCTCCACAGCTGCCAGCGCCTCGATCCCAGGTGCGATCAAAGCGGCGATATCCCTGGGCTTCATGCCTGCAGGTTTGGCCAGCACCATCGCAGCGTTGGTCGAAATATCTCCATGCGACGGGTCGCGGGGTGGTTCCACGGTGATGTTCGAGGTGTCCAGCTCATCCGGCAGCGCACCGTCACTGGACAGTTTCTCTATGATACCGGAGATATCAGACTGAAATTGCCTGAATAAGTTCATGATTATTCGTCCCGTTCTTCCTTGAGGGCGCGGACTTCATCACGGAGCGCACGCAACTCCATCTGCAACGATTCAAGTGACGCTTCAGCAGGTTCCCCTGCTGCTTCACGTTCAGCCCGTCCCTCTTCCGCCATCATTTCCTTGGCCGACTGCATACTGTCGACGACGATGGCAACGACAAGATTCAGCACCAGAATGGAAGTGATAATGACGAACGGCACGAAGAACATCCAGGAATACGGATACGTCTCCATGACAGGCCTGACGATACCCATTGACCAGCTTTCCAGCGTCATGATCTGGAACAGGCTGTAGATCGAGGCGCCAAGATCGCCGAAAAAATCCGGAAAAGCCGATTTGAACAGCACCGTGGTCATGACACCGCCGACGTAAAAGATCAGCAACAGCAAAATGGCCGTCGACCCAAGCCCGGGAAGTGAAC
Organism: Rhodospirillales bacterium; assembly: GCA_965227245.1. GTDB lineage: Bacteria > Pseudomonadota > Alphaproteobacteria > Rhodospirillales > Casp-alpha2 > UBA4479. The sequence continues at coordinate 3,401,829 of OZ245728.1, forward strand.
GCAGAAGCGCTTCCACAACAACCCGCATGGTTGGCACCTGGGATATCAGCCGCAATGCCCGGAGAATTCGTAGCGCCCTGACGACTGAAAACGCCTCCGCCCCCGGGGTTAACGCCACCCCGACAACAATGAAGTCAAAGACGCTCCATGGGCGTTTCACGAAACCGGCACCATACGCCATCATGCGCATCATCAGTTCGACCACGAAGATCGTAAGGAAAACCGTGTCGAGAACGTCTAGAACAGGCCCAAAAGACGCAACGACTCTCTCGGACGTCTGTAGGCCGATCACGATCGAATTCAGGACGATAATCCCGATGATGACATTGTTGAACACCTTGCCGTCGACAAGCAAAAGCAGCTTGTCGCGCATGCCGTTCTGAGCGGGTGCACTGTCATTCATGGTTGTGGTTGGTAATCCGCCCTGCGCCTGCTGTCAACGCGACTGCAGGCACCGGTTCGACGGGAATACTTGAACTTATTCGGCGGCCGCGAACTGCTTCGCTTCAGGCGCCTGACGAACAATACAGTTATAAACCCAGTCACGTGAACCGAAATGCTCAGCAATCACGTTTAGCGCTTCCTCGACATCGAATTCCATGCACGAAAACACGTCGAAATAGCACTCACCGGTATGATCGCAGAAATGTGCTGTGATATTTGAGGTCTCGATGAGCTGTGTCAGCGTATAACCAGCAGCCTGCGGGTTTTCCTTGGCAAAATGGACGATCCAGGGTTCGCCATGGGCCTTCATGTTGATCCGCTCAACCATGTCACTGGCAAAACGTGCAATGGCCGTTGCATCGGAACGGTTTTCATTGCAGTTGGCGACGTCAACGGTGAGATGCATACCCCACATTGGCTTAACTCCGCAATTTCGAGTTACAAAAAAACGCGGGAACAGGTCCCACGAATAATTTTGCGTCTTCTATCGCTTTTTGTACTTTGGATCAATAATAAAAAAGACGCAATTTTTGCGCCTTCCTCTGAGAGAGCATTAAACCGCACCTGACGAAAGAATGTCATAAAATTCCACTTGCATCCTAGGTTTAGTAGGTATTACAACGCGCGTCTTGGTTTCGATTTTGTTACAGCCTGCAGGCAAGGTACCTCAGCGTTGTGGTGGGAAAGGTCACAGAATTGTCTAAGACTCAACTTCATGTCCTGGACGAAGTAACGCCGGCTTCCGTTTCCGAAGGGGACGAAGACAAGGATTACTTCATCATTCGTGATGGCGTCCGCTATGCCGGTACGCATCTGATCATTGACGTCTATGGCGCCGAACGTCTGGATGAGCTTGAGCACGTTGAAACAGCTCTCCGGAAAGCCGTAGACGCTGCCAATGCGACACTACTGCATATCCATCTGCATCATTTTACCCCGAATGGCGGTATTTCAGGTGTTGCGGTTCTGGCAGAGTCCCACATTTCCATCCATACATGGCCGGAATGCGGTTATGCGGCACTTGACGTTTTTATGTGCGGCGAAGCCAATCCACATGCCACTATTGAAATTCTGCGTGAAGCATTTTCACCCGAGCGGATCGCCGTTGAAGAGCACATGCGGGGCCGTGGCGCGTAACCTGAAAGATGGCAGATAATTCTTTCAAGGAAACGCTCTATACCGGCTGGCAAACAAATTACGTAAGTTCCGAAGTCAATTTCGACAGCATGACGGATCATCAGCGTCTGGTGATCTTCAGAAATCCGGTCTTTGGCCGCATGATGATGCTGGACGGCGTCACCCAGACGACCGAAGCCGATGAATTCATCTACCACGAAATGCTGGCTCATGTGCCGATCTTCGCGCACGGGACAGCCAAACGGGTCATGATTATCGGCGGCGGTGACGGCGGCATGCTACGCGAAGTCCTGCGGCACCCGGATGTCGAGCACTGCACGATGGTCGAAATCGACCCGAGCGTAGTTGAGCTTTCCAAGGATCACCTACCGAACCATTCAGCAGGTGCATTTGATGACCCACGCGCCAATCTGGTTTTTGCCGATGGCGCTGCCTTCGTGAAAGACACACAGGATACTTTTGACGTCATCATCGTCGACAGCACAGACCCGATCGGTCCTGGTGAAGTCCTGTTTCAGGACACCTTCTATGCCAATGCCAAGAAGTGCCTGACGCCGGGCGGCATTTTGGTTACGCAAAATGGCGTCCCCTTCATGCAGCCGGATGAGTTAAAAAACACTGTTGCGCATCTGCGTCACCTGTTTGCCGATGCATCATGCTATCTGGCGTCCATTCCAACCTATGTCGGGGGACCGATGGCCCTCGGGTGGGCCAGCGACAATGCCGCTCTCCGCGCCGTCGATGTGTCGGTGCTGTCAGACCGCTTCAACAAGGCCGGATTCAAAACACGCTATTACACGCCCGAAGTTCACAAAGGGGCATTTGCGCTTCCGGTTTACGTGTCGGAAATTTTCGACTGAAGCTGCCGTAATTTCGCGGCCCGGGTGCCGTTCAGACCGCCATCATCTGATGCGCATGTTCGATCAGCGCATCACGATACTCGGCCATTTCCCCTTCGATTTCCTCGCCTTCAACCTCATTGAAACGGGTTGCCCATTCACCCATGGTTGAAAGCCATTCTTCCGGAAATCCCATGGCTTCGCAGATATCACGGACCACTGCGATTTCTGACTCGTGGACATATTCATCCACATAAGCCAACCGCAACAGTTCCAGTGCAGCGATCACCCTGGACTGATGCGTATTAAATGCAGATACATCTATTTCTTCCAGCACCTTGCTGACATCAATATCAGACTGAATACCCATTTCATCACGCAGGGTTTTAATAGCCTCCAACTCTTCGGGAGTGTCTTCCCCATCAGACAAGGCAACGCGGCTGGCCAAGGCCAGAAACGACACACGCTGTTCATTATTCAACATTTCAAGAAACATCGGCTTTCCTGGATATACTCTGAATAGGTTCTACTGAGCCGGTTGGGCCTGAGGTTCTGCATTTCCGGTATCTGATTCAGGTGATCCAGTCCCGGATTCTGCCTTATTGACCTTGCCGCAAAGGCCGACTTTTTCAAGCTCATCCCAGACATTATCCCACACATCGGAAGCGATCTGTTCGCGCATGGAGTAGTTGGCAATCCAGTACTGGATCGAGAACTGCCCGCCCCAATCGTTGTAACCATCAACTGTGCCGTTATAGCGTACGGAAGGTTTCGGCTCCTTAACGATGTTCTCGGATTTTAGCAGGGCCCGCATGAGTACTTCCTCTATACCGCGCGGGTCTACATCCGGGTCGATATTCAGGTTGTAAGATAACCGTGTCACCTTGCCGGCCGTATAGTTGTGTACCGGCCATTCAGAAGCCTGACCGTTCGGCACCGAGATCGTGAAGCCGTTTCGCGTCTTCACCCGAACCGTTCGCCAGGTAATATCGACGACCTCACCTTCTTCAAGTTCGCCGATCTTGACCCAGTCACCGACCACGAACGGGCGTTCGATATTGATCGCGATCCCCGAGAAGACGTTCGAGATATTGGCCTGAATGGCCAGACCGATGATCATTGCCAACAGACCGGATGTTGCCAGCAGGCTGGTAATCTTCTGATCGAACACGAAAGCAATGATGCCGAAAGCGGCCAGAATATAGATATTCAAGGAACCGAACATGCGGATCACGTTCGGCACCATGCGCCGGGTATGCTGCTCCAACGGCACCCACAGGAAGCGCTCGAGGGCGATTCCGCAAATGCGTGCCGGGACGATCCACCACAGGCAGTCATATACCAGCACGATCATGTCCACATAGCCGGCCTGCAGTTCCTGCACCGCAAAATCAAGCAGCAGACTGCCCCCCGCCAGCAGCAGCACCGGCCATGCCATCAGGCGAAGCATCCAGGACTGCGCCGACCAGAAACGGCCATGTTTCTTTCGATCCATCAGAACGGCAAAAATTGTCCCCAGCAGGCCGAAGATCGTCAGATACACGAAGTATTCCTCCGGCACGAAATCACGCACATTGATCCGGGCCGGGCTGGTCAATATCCCCATCGTAATACGCGAGAAAAGCGGGTCGACAGAACCGTGGCCGACATACGTCGGGTCACCACGCGTCCCCACAGGTACGATTTCCTGCGACACCCAGGCCCGGTCAATATCCCAGTCGAGCTTTTCGCTGATCACCTGATTGCGCTCAAGAATGTTCTGGAAAGTCGTTTGACCGGCCAGTCCAATCCCCAGCACGTCGGTCACATATTGCAGGTTGTTTCGATTCAACACCCGGTGCGCGAAGTCGAAACCGATGAGCACGGTCCCATAGGGCCGCTTAACCTGCGAGAAGTTGTAATTGAACTTCCCTTTAACCTCATAAAGCTTGTAATTGAGCCCCCGGGAAATCTGCTCTGCTGCCGGCGTATCCAGTACGATAGGTTCGACCGCGTTTGAGAAGATCAGGTCTTCGGGACTGAAATCGCCGCTATATCGGAACCACAACAGGAAATGGAGTGTGACCTGGCCCAATTCGACATCCAGGTCCGTTACTTCCTTAACCTGCAGACCGGTATAGACAACGTTTGTCTTGTACATGAACCGGTCATTCACATAGAGGACTTTGCCTTTCTTCAGTTCTTCAATGAAGTTGGCGGCAACCCCAGCCTTGATCGGCTGGAGCTGCGTCAGCGCCGAAACCATGTTGCGGCCATCGTAGCGCCCCATGAAGACTGGCGATTTCGCTTCTCCCTGGGCCGTAAACGTTTTGACACCGGTAATCCCGCGAATGCCGTTTTCAAGATCGATCGCCGCCGCCAGACGCTCTCTGATTATCCTTCGTCCGCCGCCGACAATGTTCTCTTCTTCGGCTCTCTCGCCCCCCTTGAAGCTCTCAACAATCAGATGCGTCGTATCGAATGCATAGGCTGCGACCCAGTCCGATGAAGACCCGAACTTGTTCTGGTAACGGGAGTTGAAATCCTGAGCCTCTTCGTTTGCCGTATCGAAGAGGAGCGGCGTCGATGTCACAATACCGTTGGTGTATCCCGATATTGTTTCGCTATCTTCGCCCAATGACTGTTGAAATGCCCGTGTCGCCAGGATCGAAGTACCGACAACCGGATTCCGTGCTTTGACGCCACGCAGGGCAATCAGAACCTTGGCGGCGATATCCTCTTCGGCGGCAATGAAAACGGTGCCGACATCCAGCTTGGGCTTCAGGTCTTCGGCAATTTCCTCAATGCGCTCATCAAGATCGGGACTTTCACTGTCGAAGCCCCATTTGTAACGAATGCGCGTTCCGAAACGTTTATATGTTTCTTCGAACGTATCGGCCATTTTCAGGCCGCGCGGCGATAGATCGTGAATGATTGATGCGGTTTTCTGCCCAAGCACGTTACGTGTGTAGTTGGCGACAAACGCGGTTTCGTGATTGGTGTCGAAAACTCCGGAGAAAATGGCGGGGTTGCCTTCGACCACCTCGCGATCAACAGGCGCCGGAGCAATCATCGGCAGATTGTACTTTTGATATACAGGTGCAGCGGCTTCGCTGGTCTTGACGCTCCAATGGCCGATCACGGCAAGGGTCGATGAATTGCCGAGCTCTTCTGCGATCCGGCGGGCTTCAGCTGGGTCATTTTTATCGTCGTATACATCGACGATGACACGGCCGCCGCGAATGCCCCCAGCTTCGTTAATGCCTTCAGCGTACAGTTCGGCTCCCTGTGTCAGGGATTTTCCGTTTACCGCCAATGGCCCACTGAGGGGGGCGACGACGGCGATCCGTACCGTTTTATCCTCGTCATCCGACAGATAGGTAAAGTTGGCAATGATCGAACCGATGATCGTCATGATCACCAACAATGCCAAAATCAACCCAAAGAGCTGTTTCTTGCTCAGCCGTTTCAGAAACTCCACGATTTCCCCCGTTCCTGCCACAAACGCCTGTTGGCGCAGCCCACCATCCGATGATGATGAAGATTACCAGAAATGCAAAACAACATCGACCCACCTAATTGCAATGCTTTGTTGTCAGATTGTTATGCGATTGTAATTATTGGTAAAGCCTTTCAATCAGGGCTTGCATAGGAATCCACTCTCAAGCTTTGATATCGGCGCAATCCGGCGTTAAGGATTTTTTAAGCCTGCTGTTTACCTGCCGGGTATGTGTGGTTAAATACCGTGAGTTTGAGATTGGACGTAAATTTCAAACTGAAAACAAAAGACTAACCCATCAGCCAGAGCGGCTCAGCCGCCGGAGAGCATTGATGGGCCGGGGTAGGATAAGTTGATGAAGGGCTGGAGTTTTTCAGTTCACATAACCGCACGCGCGGCGGCTGCCTATGTTCTGGCAGTCGTGGTTCTGTGTGCCTCTGCCCCGTCTCCTACCCAGGCAGAAGACCTGGAGACGCTTCTCCCCTACGTCATTGAAAACCATGACCGTGTCCGTGCCTCCAAGGCCCGGCTGACCGCAGCCCGGAACCGGGCGCGAGAAGCCTTGGGCGCATGGTATCCGACACTCGGGCAGACGGCGAACGCCGGGCATGAACACCAACAGAACGATAACGGCAGCGATAGCAGCACCGGCTTTAATGAATGGGATATCTCTTTAACCCAGCTTTTGTGGGACTTCGGTGCCACGAACGCCGCCGTCGACAAAGCCCGGCTACAGGTGGAAGAAGCCCGCTATAATCTGATCGAAACCCGGCAATCGCTGATTTTGGAAGCAATTACCGCTTATCTGAATGTCATCCGCTCACATGCGGCCCTGGGTTTTGCCAAGGATTCAGAAGAGAACATCCGCCGTCAGACGGGTCTTGAAGAAGCTCTCGTTGAATTGGGATCCGGTTTTTCCACGGATGTTCTTCAGGCGAAAACCCAACTGGCCGGCGCCCAGGCACGCCGCGCACAAAGCGAAGGCGGCTTGATCAATGCCCTTAACAGGTTCCAGGCCGTTTTCGGGCGCAAGCCGGATAATCTGAACGATCTTGAATCAGTGCCGTTTCCAGCGTCCTTTCTGCCGCAAACTCTTGTGCAGTCTACGGACATCGCCCTGGAATCTAACCCAACACTGAAAAATGCCATTCTGGCGGCGGATATTGCAGTTGAAGACGTGCGAAAAGCCCGTGCCGAGAATTTCACGCCGAAGATCGATGCCAAGGCTGAACGCAAGTTCAAAAAGAATGTCGGTGGCACGATCGGTTCCGAACAGGAAACATTGGCCAAGGTCGAGATGACTTTCGACTTCAATCTTGGATTCACCGCGATTAACACGCTCAGGGCATCTGAAAGCGACCTGAGCGCCACGACATTCACCGCCGCCGATACGCGCCGTAATATCGAGGAACAGGTTCAGAATTCCTGGCAGCAGCTTGAAACGGCAAAGCAGACTGCCTCGCACCTGAACAATCAGGCCAATATTGCTGCGGCATTTCTTGAACTTGCGAGAAACGAACGCCAGCTTGGACGTCGCTCTTTGATTGATGTGCTGTCCGGTGAGACCAATTTGATCAATTCGAAATCGGACGCTTTCTCCGCTGAGACCGATGTATTGATAGCTGCTTACGGTCTGCTGGCAGCCACGGGGCAGTTGGAATACGACGTCATCAAATTATCAAAGGGCATTGACGCGCCGAAGAAAGAATTACCGCCTTCAGCACCGGCCGCGGAAACGCCTGCCACAGCACCTGTGCTTCCTGTGACTCCCACCACCGGGCAAATCAATGGAGAAATCGAACCGGACGTGACCGTTGCAGACGGCCGTTCCGTCAATGACCTGCATGCGTTGTTTCTGGAAATCGCCACCCCGGATGTCAGCCAGTTGCCCGATACCATCTATACTTTCGGCCGGTCTCAATCAGGAAACATGCTAGCCAAACCGAAGCATCCGCCGGAGCCCCTGTCCCGTTATGACAGTTTTGCCGAATTTAAAACCGAGGCCGGGGCATTTGATGAACCGGTCGAACCAGACGACGTCGAATTTGCGAGTGGTGACATTGAGTCTCTGCTCATCCTTGACGGCGCCCAGACCCTGCCGTCGGACAGCGATACCGGGATCGCATCGACACCAGAAGCTATCTTGTACGAGGACTTTACAGGTTCGGTAGAAAATCAGACGCATGCAGACTTTGCGATGAGCGAAAAGCCGGTCAGCGCAGAAAATGTCCCGGATCAAACGGCCGTAACGGAAATTGCTGATGCATCACCGATGATGCAGCCGGGAGCCAATCCCATCAAAAGTGCCGGTGCCTTTTTCAAGGATCTGTTTTCCTTCATGGATAGTCCCCATAAGGCCACCATTTCGGAGGCAACACCGGTTCAGCCAATGAAGAGTTATCATAGCGTATCGATGGATATGCCCTCGATGCCGATACCGGAGCCCGATACGGTCATCGAAATCAGCAAGGCACCTGAACCGGTGACCGCCAATGTGGTTGCCGCCGGCAATGATCCGATATCCACTTTTTTCGGCAACGTCGTGACGTTCTTTGAGAACGCCGAATTGACGTTTGATACGCCACAGACTGATTTTCATGAACTGGCCGATCTCGGAGAGGTCGCGAAAGTTGAAACCCTTCCTGCGGAAAACAAAGATTTCCCGGAAGTCAAAGAAGACACCGGAAATTCGCAACCAAACAAATTTGAGGAACTGGCCTCTGTTCCCTTGGCGTCCGGCACCGGGATCGAGCCTTCACAGGGGAGCGAAAAACATCAAAATAAGGGCTTCGGCACATTGATGGATGTCTTCAATTTCCTCGAAGCCGCACACCAGCGCGCCCTCGACGAGACAGCCGGCAAAACCGCGACGACCACCATCACGGAAGACCATGCTGCTCTCGGCCCTGAAGCTGCACCGGACGCGGAACCGAAGATTGAAAAGGCTGACTCGATGCAAAAGGCGGCGCAGAAACAACCGTCCCTGTTTGCCTTCTTCGAAGACCTTCTGGGTTCCGGCGGCAAGATGCTCAAGACCATCGAATTTGAGCCCGGCACACCGCAAGGTCCGGAACTTTCTGACCGTTAACCGCATTGCGTTACCTTTAAAGCATTGCTGCATATATATTTCCGGATTTTCTGAGATAATGGATTGTCCGATCACATGATGACGCCACGTAGTGGAGCAATCGACAGGCAAACGAATGGGTGAATTACTTAGACGCCTAAAAGCCAAACCGGGTTTGACCGCAGAGATTGTGGCGGCGTCCCTGTTTGCCAATATTCTCGCGCTCGCATCGCCCCTGTTTGTGATCCAGGTACTGAACCGGTATGTCGGACAGGGCGTGGATGCCACGCTCGCTGCCCTGGCTTCGGGTGTCCTGATTGCGATTGCCCTTGAACTCGGCTTCCGCCAGGCCCGCTTAAAACTCGCGCGGGGCCTGAGCGCCAAAAAGGACGACGAACTGTCGACCGGTGCCTTCGGCATACTCAACACCGCTGAAAGCATGGCGCTGATGAGCATTCCGCCAGGGGAAAGACGTGAAGTCGTGCGCGGCCTTGATCTTGTTGAAAATGCCTATACCCCCGGCAACATTACTTCGGTCATCGATGTCCCGTTTGCAATTCTGTTCGCCGTTGCCCTGTTCATGCTCAGCCCGCATCTTGCAGCCATCGCCGTTGGGTTCTTGATCGTGATCTTCCTATTCGCCGTACAGTCCCAACGCAGTCTGCGCGGGCCGATGACGACCCTCAGCGGTGCGCAGAATGAAGTTTCAGGGTTGCTGAACAATGCCAATGGCGCAACCGATACAATACGAGCTTTCGGTGGGCGTTCCATCATCACGGACGCATGGACCAAAGCGAGTGAACGGTCCCGGCTGCTCAGGGCGTTGATCGCGCGCCGGCAGGCACTCGTGCAATCCGTCACACAAAGCGCCCAGGCCCTGATGAGCGTCTTCATCTATTCCACCGGCGCCTGGCTTGTGGTGCGTGGAGAACTTGATGTCGGATTGCTGATCGGCGCCAATATTCTTTCGGCCCGCACCCTTGGCCCGATGATCAAATTCGCCCAGCTTGGAGAAACCTTTGCCAAAGCCGATAATGCCCTCGCCAAGGTCCGCGAATTCGCCACACTTCCCGTCGAACCGGGGAAAGGCGCCAAACTCAGTCAGTTCAATGGCCAGATCGAATTCCGCGATGTCTCATTCTCCTACCCGGGGGCTAACACACCGCTTTTTGAAGGGCTGAATTTCAAACTCCCGCCCGGCGGGGTGATGGTCGTGACCGGGTCAAACGGTGCCGGCAAATCGACGCTGGCAAAGATGACCGCAGGCCTTCTGCATCCGGCACGTGGTCAGATTCTCGCAGATGGCGTTGATCTGAATCAGCTTGATCCTGCCTGGTGGCGCGCCCAGTTGATGTATCTTCCCCAGGAGCCGACTTTCATCAATGCATCCCTGCGTGCCAATTTGGAGGCCGCCAACCCCGATCAGACGGATGAAACCCTGATGCGGATTGTCCGCGAAGTCGGGCTGGGACCGTTTGTCGACGAAAGCCCCGACGGGATGGACCGGATGATCACCAACGGCGGCGCCAACATGGCATTGGGCCAGCGCCGCAGACTCGCTTTTGCCCGCGCCATGTTCGTTGGCGGTAAACTGGCGGTTCTGGACGAACCGACGGAAAGTCTTGATGACGAAGGCACGGCCTTTGTGTATTCCGCCCTGATCGATATGGCCCGGCGTGGCAAAACAATTATCGCATTTTCACGAAATCCAAAAATTGTCAGTGCCGCAACACTGATCCTAGATCTGGACAGCAAACCGACGCCCGTGTTGCTGCAAAACAAACCCCGTGTCGTGCGGACGGAGACGGCGTCATGAGTGAAGAAATCGAACCGATCCCCGAAGACGACGACATCAAGCGCGGGACACACATGTTCCTTGGGCTGTGCATAACGGCGCTATTGGCCTTTACGATCTGGGCGACAAACGCGGAACTCGATATCGTTTCCGTTGCCACTGGCGAAGTATCCCCATCGACCAATGTGCAATCGGTCGACCACCTGGAAGGCGGGATTGTCCGTGCCATTCTGGTCAAGGAAGGTGACCGCGTCACCGCTGGCCAGTCACTCGTGGAACTGGAACAGACACAGAGCGGGGCAGATGTTCAGGAGCTTAAAATCCGTCTGCGCTCATTGCTCGCCGACATCTCACGCTACAAGGCTGAACTTGCGGGACTGGATCAACCGAAATTCCCACCTGCTCTCGTCAAGGCGGAACCAGAACTGATCCGCCAGGCTATCGCACTTTTTCAAACCCGGAAAAAACGCATGCTGGGGCAGGTTCGTGCTCAGGAAGATGCCATCCGTCAACGCGAACTGGAGATCAAGGAAGTCCAGCAGCGGCGCACCAGCGCACAAAAAAGTCTGAAACTGATCACGGAACAGATCGACATTTCGGAAAAGCTACTGGCTCAGGAACTGACCAATCGGATGCTGCACCTCAATCTGCTCAAGGAAGCAGCCGATCTTCGCGGCCGCATCGATGAAGCTGAAGCTGCATTACCGCGGCTTCACGCAGCCCTCGGCGAAGCCCGGGCCAATATGGAAACCATCCGCGCCTCGTTCAGAGAGGAAACGCAGACCGAACTGGATAAGGTCACGCGCGAAATGGATGAGCTATCGCAACGCATCCGCAAGGTCGAGGATAACCTCAACCGGACCACGCTACGCGCGCCCGTAGACGGTATCATCAAAACTTTACATGTCGTCAGCGTCGGTGGTGTTGTCCGCGCCGGGACGACGGTTGTCGATATCGTCCCCGCGGATGATCGTCTGATCATCGACGCCCAACTGCCGCCGCAGGATATCGGTTACGTCCGGGCCGGTCAGGCTGCGAAAGTCACGCTGGCATCCGCCGATGCCGCGAAATTCGGAGATCTGAAAGGTGTTGTGGATCGGGTTTCGCCCGACACGCTCGTTACCGAAGAAGGCCGTCCGTTTTACAAGGTCCGGATTTCCACAGAACAGAGCTATTTCGAAGACGGGAAACTGCGTTACGATCTATTCCCCGGCATGCAGGTCGTTGCCTCTATCCAAACCGGATCGCGGACGGTCATGGAATACATCCTCGATCCGCTGGTCGGACGCATGCAGGACGCCTTGCGGGAGCGATGACCGTGCCGCTGACCAAGCAACAGATCGCCGGCTTCAAGAAACGATTGGTCAAAATGCGTGACGAATTATATGCGCTGTCGAATATCTCAGCGGATTCCAGAAAGCCGGTCGAACTTGATCAGACTTCAGTCGGCAGACTGTCCCGCATGGATGCCCTTCAGGGACAGGCCATGCAACTGGAAACGGAACGCCGGCGTGACATCGAGCGTCAACGCATCAACGCAGCGCTGGAGCGTATCGACACCGGTGAATATGGCTATTGCACCATCTGTGACGAAGATATCGCCCTTAAAAGACTTGAAAATGACCCCAGTGCGCCAAACTGCATCGACTGTCAGCGACACACCTGAAAGTCATATAGAGGATTGTTCCTTTCTGACCGACAGATCACGCATAGCCAAATTGTGAAACCGTAAGCTCAACCACGCCAGCGAAACAATACAGCCGACCAGTATGCCCTCGAACAGGCCGACGGTTCCGCGCCCCCAAACGAATGCCGATACATATCCATAGGGCACCATCACGCCAAAAAAGCTGACTGTTTGAATAACGCTTGGCATCCAAACGTCCTTGCGGCCACGCAACGCGTTCGCCATGACCGCCTGTCCGCCATCCGGGACAAACACCCAGGTTATGAACCCGATGGTGACCAATGCCTCGGCCAACAACAGCGGATCGTCGGTGTAAAAACCAGCAAGCGGACCACTGAAATAAAATGTAACAACGCCCGCCGACATCATAACCAGCATGTTAGCGCCAAGTCCGGTCCATCCTGCCAATGCAGCATCGGGGATATCACCCCGCCCGAAGGCAATCCCGACCCGCACTGCCGTTGCCGATCCGATACCGATCGCCAGCATGAATGCCAGCGCCATCAGATTGAGCGTCAGCCCATATGCCGCAAGCGGGATTTTGCCGAGCCAGCCTGCATAGGTATTGAGACAGGCAAACGCGATACTTTCGACACCGACACTCAGCCCGATGGCATACCCGATCCGGCGCAATTCCTTCCAGGCCTGAAAGCCCCCTGCCAGCATCTCGCGTATGGCAAAGGCCTGATGGTCTTTCAAGTTCCAGACGATGGTTGCGAGGCTAATGGCCATGAACCAACGGGTTGCCGTCGTCGCCCAAGCTGCACCGGCTGCGCCCAGCGGCTCAGCGAATAACGGCCCGTCGATCAGAATCCAGTTCAGCAACAGGTTCAGAAGATTCGCCGCGACCATGATCATCATGCCCAGTGAAGGGCGGCCTATTCCTTCCAGAAAATAGACAGAACTCAGGAATAGCAGATGCCCGGGAAGCCCCAAAGACACGACCCACATGATATGACCGCCGTTAACGGCGATATCAGGGGCTTGCCCGGTCAACGTCAGCAGTTCTTCGCCGAAATAGCCGACCGCCACACAGAAGCAACCCAGCAGCAAGGCATAGCTGAGCGAACGCCGCCAGATCGGGCCGCACGCCTTCAGATTGCCGGCGCCGAATGCATTCGCCGTCAGTATCAGCGTCCCCATGATCATGCCAAGCGACGTGATCATCATCGGCATGATAAGGCCCAGCCCGATCGCCAGATACGCCAATTCCTCGGCACTGAAATGTCCGGTCATGACCGTGTCCGCCATGACCAGAAGCAGGAATCCTGAGCGCGACACGACGATTGGCGCTGCAAGCTGAACAAGCGCCGTCGAATGCCGTCGTAACCGGCCAGGAAGACCTTCGACTTCAATGCGGGTGCGGGGTGTGTTTCCGGGGCTATCCATACCGCTTCTTAGACAGCAAATGCCGCAACATCGCATCACCTTTTTAATGACTTATCGGAGATGACCGGTAGAGTGCGAATATGCACTCTCCAGGCGCCAAACCCGCAGATAACACGCGTGCAGGTATTTTCTGGATCATTTTGACGATGCTTTTTTTCGTCTCAATGGATACCTGCGCCAAATATCTTGTCTCCAGCTACCCAACCATGCAAATCGTTTGGGGGCGCTATGTTTTCCAGGTGCTGTTATTAAGCGTGATTCTGGCTCCAAAGGTGCCGCAGCTTCTGAAAACCCAGAGCATCAGTTTTCAGCTGATACGTTCACTGTTCTTGCTCGGTACGACGCTCTGCTTTTTTACCGGCCTCAATACGATCCAGGTCGCAGAAGCCGGGGCCATCATGTACACATCACCGCTGATGCTGACAGCTGCAGCCCCCTTCGTGCTCAAGGAGAAGGTCGGGGTTCGGCGCTGGATGTCGGTATTGGTCGGTTTCATCGGTGCGCTGATCATCATCCGTCCGGGTCAGGGCGCCCTGGACGAAGGCGCGTTCTGGGTTCTCGGAGCGGCCGCCTGCTATGCCTGTTATCAGCTCAGCACGCGGGCCTTGAGTGGACAGGATTCCGTACTGACGACTCTGTACTACAGCGCATTGCTGGGCGCGATCATCATGAGTTTTATCGCCCCCTTCGATTTTGTCATGTTTACCCCCATGGACTGGGGTGTCATGGCTCTCGCGGGGCTGTTCGGGACACTGGGCCATTTTTGCATGATCAAGGCTTTCACGAATGCGGAAGCTTCGAAGATCGCGCCATATGCCTATACCAACCTGATATGGGCTTCCATTATCGGGTTTTTGATGTTTGGCACACTGCCCGATATATGGACCTACATTGGTGCCGGAATCATCATCGGATCAGGCCTCTACATCATCCACCGTGAACGAAAAACCAACAATTAATCAATTAGTTACCATACTTTCACCGTTACAATCTGTTACAATTTTTGCAAAACTTGTCAGGATAATTTCAGGAACAAGATGTAGTTTCTGCCTCGTTGTATATATGAGGTGACTACAATGGCTTTTGGCCGCTCCATTCTTGCTGCTTTTGTTATGTTCGCTGCCGCGTCGCAGGCGCAGGCGGCGTGTGATCCCTTTCCGAAAAGCGAGCACCTCGGGAACTTCACTCATGCTCAAGTTCAGAGCTATGTGACCAAAGCGCATGGTGGTGACTGGGCACCTTATCTGGTGACGTTGAACAAGAACCTGTCGCAACTGGAAGATCTCCAGCGGAACGGTAAAAGTGCGGTTTTGATGGTCAGCGGCGTCAGCAAACAGGTCGCGGCCTCAGCCATCAACAAATATGTTTATGTATCCCGGCAATGGCTGCAGGTTGCACAGTGCCTTGCCGAAGAACAGAACATGGCCTCCCTCAATGATTTTTCGACGGCTGCCGGCAGCAATGCCGGCACGATGCAGGAACTGGCACCGCTGGAAAGCCCGTCAATTCAGAACGAAATCGCATCCGCTGGCAACGCTTCAGAAAAGCATACGTCCATCGTGACCCTGGAAAATGAAGTCGCCAGCATGAATATCAAACCGATTGCGTTGAAAATCTCGTCACTTTGCGAGAACGGCGTGACCGTTTTCCGGGTATCGAACACGGGTGGTGACTGGCCTGAATCCGGCGTATTTTCGATATTCCGCATGGATGGACCGAACCGTCAGCTGATCAGCGCACGCCGCATGCAGCTGCAGGCCGGTGAAGCCAAAACCTTCCGCGTCAGCAAAAAACAAAACCTCACCGGTCAGGTTGGCCTTGCCATTGAACCGTCGTGGTACAAGCGTGACTTCCAGATGGACGCTGACGCCACCTGCCGTTAAGCCGGTTACATTCCTAAATCTCAGTCCGACCCGGTTTCGAGTGCATCAACCTCGGCCAACAACGCGTCCAGCTCCGGATCAATGACGTTCAGTTTCCGCATTTCCTCGATCGTTCCGGCCAGGTAATCCCGGCACAGACCATATGATCCCCTGGCCCCCGCCATGATGGCGGCCATGCGGTCGCTCGGCATCGGACCGGCATAATGCGGATGATCCCTGTTCACGACAAAGGTTAGCGCCGGCACGCGACCGTGCTCCTCGGTTTCTACGGAAACCCAGCAGGCTTTGTAGATTCCGCTGCCCATCTCGCGTTCCCAAAGACGTTCCCAAGCCGCTTCGATGTCATCTTCGACAAGACGATAGGCAATGCCCCGGCACATGCCCGAGCAATCTTCCAGGCACAACCCCAGCCCGGGATTATCCGGCGTGCCGCGGGCCCGTGTGGTCCAGATATGAAATTTGCGGTCATAACCGCGTAATAATGCCGATGCCTTGATATCGTACGCAAAGCACGGATTCCACATCAGGGAACCGAAACCAAACACCCACATGGCCTCGTCTTTTGGCCGTGCAGCCCGTGTTTCCAGCAATCGTTTGTGTGCTTCGTCCTTTGAAAGTCTGACGTATTCGATATTCGGCTTCATAGTCGGTTACATACTCATCATACGATCTGTTCCCGGGTTTTCATGAACTGCAGGTCCGGCCAGTCATCCGTTGCCTTGTTCAGATGCCAGGCATTGCGAGCCAGAAACACAGGCTCGCCGTCATGATCGACACCGACAGCCGCCCGATTGCCGTCCAGAAACTTCTTCATCATCTGCTGTTCACCACCGACCCAACGTGCCGTCATCAGTTCCGTCGGCTCAAAGCGGACAGGTATGTCGTATTCAGTCCGGATGCGGTCCGCCATGACCTCGAACTGCAGGGTCCCGACCACGCCGACGATCCAGTCGGCACCGACCGACGGCTTGATAACGCGGGCGGCCCCCTCCTCTGCCAGCTGCTGCAGGGCACGCCCCAGATGCTTGGCTTTCATCGGATCATCAGGCCGGACTTTTTGCAACATTTCCGGCGCAAAGCTCGGAATACCCGTGAAATGCAGGTCTTCCCCCTCGCTCAGTACATCGCCGATACGCAGATTGCCGTGGTTCGGAATACCGATGATATCCCCTGCCACGGCATCCTCGGCCAGTTCCCGGTCCTGCGCCAGAAACAGTACGGCATTGTGCACGTTGAGGATTTTGCCGGATCTCGAATGCTTCAGTTTCATGCCGCGCTTGAAGCGCCCTGAACAGACACGGACAAAGGCAATCCGGTCGCGGTGTTTGGGGTCCATGTTCGCCTGTATCTTGAAGACGAAACCGGTAAACTTCTGTTCGTCGGGCGCGACGACGCGTTCCCTGGCTTCCTGCGCGCGCGGTTTCGGCGCACGGGCTACCAATCCGTCGAGCAACTCGCGAACACCGAAATTATTGATGGCGCTGCCGAAATAGACCGGCGTCATATGACCGGCCGCGTAGGCTTCAATATCCAGTTCCGGGCACAGACCACGGACCATCTCTACTTCTTCCCGCAGTTTTGCGACGGCATAATCCGGCAGCAGTTCATCCAGCTTCGGATCATCCAGACCGTTGCACGGCTCACCTTCGTCCGGGCGTTCGCCCTTGGAACGAGATACCAGCACCAGCCTGTCATTGATCAGGTCATAACACCCGAGAAAATCCCGCCCCATGCCGATCGGCCAGCTGGCCGGGGTGACATCAAGGGCAAGGGTCTGTTCGATCTCGTCCAGCAGTTCGAACGGATCGCGGGCTTCCCGGTCCATCTTGTTGATGAATGTCGTGATCGGCACATTCCTGAGACGGCAGACCTCGAACAGTTTGCGGGTCTGGGTCTCGATCCCGCGGGCTGCATCAATCACCATGACGGCACTGTCGACGGCCGTCAGGGTACGATAGGTGTCTTCCGAGAAATCCTCGTGCCCCGGGGTGTCCAATAGATTGAAGGTGCACCCGGCGTAGTCATAGGTCATCACCGACGACGCAACAGAAATACCGCGCTCACGCTCGACCTTCATCCAGTCCGAACGTGCGCGGCGCTGTTCCCCGCGTGCCTTGACGGCGCCCGCCATCTGGATTGCGCCACCGAACAGCAACAGCTTTTCCGTCAGCGTCGTCTTACCGGCGTCAGGGTGAGAAATAATGGCGAAGGTACGCCTTGAAGCGATTTCGCTCGAAAGATCGGTCATGTGGTCTCCGGGTTAACCTACCGGAATGTAAGCATTAACCTGGAAATTTCCAGCAGATTCGATGACCGGAAGGTCTGCAGGAGCGTGATATCAGCCTGTTACAGGCGTGTGCCGCCACAACTGTATATTATTGAATTTTATAATTTTTTATCATTTAAAATCAATTTGTTAACCTGGTTGCACCACGCAAAATGTTGTCCCACGTGAGTTACACGTGGCGTTTTGAAACAATGACTTATGTTTTCGGAGTTACGCGCCGAGCAATACCGTGATCACTTCAAACACCCCGAGTGCTGGACTTGCGTCACAAAAAAATACACGCTATATTTGGTATGTTGACTCATCGCGCCTACCGGGTCTTGTGATGCTGGTGGTTTCCGCGATGGGCATGTTCGCAGCGGTGCTGCGGATGTGCGGGTCGATGCGGCGGTGGGCTTTGGCCTGAAGCTGTACCCCGTGAGACGCCTGCGCCTGGCCGTTGAGTTTGAAGCCGTCGCCACCTTCAGTTTCGGGGGCTATCGCACGGCAGATAGCACATTTATTATCGCCAGGGCGGGAGGCCGCGTTGCTATCGACGTTGACATTGCCAAAAACCCGCTAGGGTGGAGGAGAGAGAGGTGTTGAAAGCAACATGCAAAAACGTGCCAAGCGGGCACGAGCGATCCGGCTCATTGCGGTCGTGATCGCGGCCTTACTCATCGCGCCTACCGGGTCTTGTGATGCTGGTGGTTTCCGCGATGGGCATGTTCGCAGCGGTGCTGCGGATGTGCGGGTCGATGCGGCGGTGGGCTTTGGCCTGAAGCTGTACCCCGTGAGACGCCGGAGCCTCAACGGTCGGGGAATTGGTTAAGCGATAGGCCCCGACAAAGAAATGGGCAGGTGCAATGGCGCAACTCGTAAAAGCAGTGCGCACAATCGATAATTTGTATCGGGCTTGGACTGTCGTGCGAAGCAATGTGATTGCTACCGGACATGACAATTTCAAAGCCGAGGTCAAAAAAATTTCAGAAAATCCAATTCCTCATCTTCGGCGCCTTCAAAGTCAATTGCAGCGCCAGCGGTTCGTCTTCGACGAACAACACGGCGTACTCAAAAAGAAATCCACCGGAAAGAAGCGCCCTATCGTTGTTGCATCAGTCAACAACAGAATAGTTCAGCGTGCAATTCTCAATGTTCTTCAAAAAGAAGAACAACCGTTTGCAGATAACCTTGGCGAAATTGTAAGTGCCTTGCGCACGCCAACCAGCGTTGGCGGAATTCCCAAAAGAGGCGTCCCCTACGGTATTGGTTTGGTGAATGATGCGATCCAAGCCGGCACGACACACTATCTCCGCTCAGACATTCGCGACTTTTTCACCAAGGTACCAAAGTCGAAAATTGCCGACTTTGTTCGCGATCAAACAGGTGATGACGAATTTGTCGACCTACTCGAGAGAGCAATGAAAACGGAACTTGAAAATGCTGAGGAGATAAAAGACGACCTTTATCTCTTCCCCACGGACGACATTGGCGTTCCACAAGGTTCATCGCTTTCGGCATTCGCAGGCAATGTTGTCTTAAGATACTTTGATGATCAGTTGAACGGTCGAAACATCAGAACCGTTAGGTACATAGATGATTTCGTAATTCTCGGAGGATCCGAGCAATCAGTCAAAAGAGCGTTCTCATCTGCCAATGCAATCCTGAAAGGACTTGGCATGGCGGCTTATGGTCCAGATGAAAACCCTGAGAAATCGAACATCGGAGCAATTTCTGATGGCTTCGATTTCATAGGGTGCTCGATCCGATCCAACGGGGTAATGCCTTCCAAGAAGACCAGAACAAAGCTCCTTGAAGATATCCAACATACCCTTCGACAAGGGATTCAAGACATTGAGCAGTTTGCTTCGTCAGAAGAACCAAGAAGGGCGAGTGAGGCATTCGTCCAGGTTCTATGCCGTGTCGATAGAAAGATTCGAGGTTGGGGAGATGCATTCTCCTTTTGTGACAATCGGATTCCTTTTGAACAAATGGATGTCCGTATCGACGAGCTTCTCTTGGAGTTCAAAGGACGTGCGAACCAAGTCATCAATAAAGCTTCTGCGGCGGGCAAACGAAGGGGACTCGGGATTGCGTTATTGAAGGACACACCCAGAAATGTGAAGGAACAAAAGAGCGGCACTTGATCCGGATTGCATCCGAAAATCTACCGATAAGGGCGATTTTAAAAAAAACCTGTTTCTTCTAAAAACATTAACTTGCATTTTCCGACTTATACGCGAGTTACACGAGGCGTGAGCAATGCAAAATTCTTCAATAATTTCAATTTCAGCCTGTTACGGGCGTGTGCCGCCACCAGAAATACTTGTTGATCGAAAACACAGGCTGGTAATGGCGGATCGACGCCGCGTTGGCGATCGACTTGATCTGGTTGTCCAGCAGCAATGACAGAACCTGCCCCGTCTTGGGGTGCTTGAAGAACACGATCAGCACCGCGTGGCCGACTTTCAGATTCAGATCCTTGACGGCAACGACCCGAAGATCGTTTTCCTTCCACCCCAGCCGGCGGAGCGACAGGTATTTCAGGATGGCATAATCCTCACAGTCACCGAAACGGGACATGAACTCGGCCGGCGTTGCCCAGTAGTCGTTCTGCCCCCAGTTGGCTTTGTCCGTCACATATTTGGCCTGGTTGATGCGGTTGTTGACCTCGTTCAACTGAACCAGCGGTTCCTTGCCTTCCAGCGTTTTCAGAAAAGCCATCCAATCGTCGTACCCGCAAATGCTCAAATCATTGCTGGGCGGGCATGCCACCCTTTTGGGCGCACTTGCTTCCTTTGAATACCGGTCCAGTGCGGAAAGCCATTTCTTGAACGGTGACAGGTTTTTAGAGCGGACTTCGACGGTGTTGAAAAAGCTCGGGGTCGGCGATTCGGCGGCGACGGCGATGTTCATGCCCCCGCCAAGTGCCAACAATGCAGAGATGATCACCAATGCCTTGCACGACAAGGCCCTGCGGACAGCACTTGCACAAATGTTACCGCCTAATGGCAGCATATTGATTGCAAAGGAAAAAATGGTTTCCATGGGATAAAATATATACCTAAACCGGTCGCCGTGAAAGTGCGCAGGAACACACCGCCTACTCCTGCAAACGAAGGGATTCCGCTTGTCTTTATAACCGGTTATCATGATTCTTCGAAATAGACGTATTCTAGGGGGGACGGCATGGCGTTAAGGCTTCGCCGCAAGCAAAACAGTGACGAGACGCAAGAACCTGAAAAGCAGGACGGTGTTTCTTCGAGCGCGATTGATGATGGCCCAGTCCGCAAGGAACAGGAACTGCCGCCCCGCAAGGTGAACAAGTACTTCCTGGCGGGCGCCGTTTTCATCGGCTTGTTGCTCGTCGGCTCACTGATCCTCGCCAAACTCTACGTCGATGAGGAAATGAAGCGTGAAACCCAGGCCTGGCAGGTCAGGCTTGGCATCGTCGCCGACTCCCGTGTCGGCGCCGTTAACGACTGGATAGATGATAACTTCAAGGTGCTGCGCGAACTGACGCAGAACGCCTCTCTGCAATTATACATGACGGAGCTGGCTTCGGCCGCGCCGGCAGGCGATGCGGCTGCGGCTCCTGCCGATCAAGGCCTTTCAACGGCAGATTCCCTGCTTCAGGGACTGGATGGCAGCGGGTCAGGCGGCGCCGGGATCGGTGCCAGCGCATCCCAGGGTTTTCTCAGGAACCTGTTGATCGCCACGGCGGAGCGGTCGCCGTTCAAAGCCCCGCCGCCGGTCGGTGAAATCGCCGCCAATGTAGAACGTGTCGGCGTTGCCGGCCTTGGCCTTGTCGACAGAAATGCCGAACCGATCATTTCCACGCCCGACATGCCGCCGGTTACAGGACGCATCAAGGAAGCCGTTCGCAAAGCCCTGGATGGAGACCCGGCCATTATCGACATGTATCTGGGCGCCAGTGGCGAACCGACCATCGGCTTTGCCCTGCCGGTCTATGCCATGCAGGAAGGCGGTGGTGGCGCCAAGGGGATCGGCGCCGTCGTCGGCATACGCCTGGTCGACGACGCATTGTGGGAAAAGCTGGTACAACCCGGCACCCTTACCAAAACGGCGGAAACCCTGCTGGTGCGCAAAGACGGCGGAAAGGTCGAGTATCTGTCACCGCAACGTGACGGCACTGGTGCGCTGAAACGCACCATGGCGCTGGCATCGCCCAATCTGGCGATTTCCGCAGCGATCAACATCCCCGGCAGCTTCATTAATGATCTGGATTACAGCGGTGACCGGGTTCTGATGGTATCGCGCGAGGTTGCCCAGGTGCCGTGGATACTGGTGCGCAAGGTTTCAAGAGATGAAGCCCTGGGGCCAATTGAAAATCGCCTCAATTTCATACTTGGTGTGTTCATTGCAATTATCGTCATCGTTGCCCTGACGATCCTGTTTGTCTGGAAAAACGCCGCATCCGCGCGGGCATCGGAAGCCCTGCACAAGGCTCAGGTACTGGTGGAGCGTTTTGAAAACCTGACCAAATTCATGCGCATGGTGACGGACAACCAACCGACGCAGATCTGTGCCGTCGACCGCAATACGGTTTATACCTTTGCCAACATGCCGGTTGCGGAAGCCAACGGCATACCGATCACAGATATCAAGGGCAAGACCATGGCCGCCGTCATCGGACCGGTCAAGGCGCAGGAATATTCGTCACTGATCAAGCGCGTCATTGACGATTTTGAACGCCAGCAAAAGATATTCACTTTCGGCAACCCCGAGGTCCTGGACCCTGAAGATGAAAACGCCTTTCAGGTGGTCAAAGTGGATGGGCTGCCGCTTCGTGGCGACCGTGACTATCCACCGGGATGCCTTCTCGTCATCGATGATATTACCGAATTGCAGGTTGCCCGCCTGAAATCAGAAAAGATGATGAAGGAACTGATCGATACGCTGGTCAGTGTCGTGGACCGTCGCGATCCGTTTTCCGCCAACCATTCATCGCGCGTGGCGGAGGTTTCCCGGGCCATCGCCAATGAAATGGGCCTTGAAGATATCGATATCAAAACAGTCGATATTTCCGGCAGCCTGATGAACCTCGGGAAAATTTTTGTCCCCGAAGAGCTTCTGATGAAAACCGATGACTTGACGGAAGAAGAGCGCATGCTCGTTTCCAATGCCTACCTGACGACGGTGGATCTGATCGAACAGGTCACCTTTGAAGGTCCTGTCGTTGAAACCATCCGACAGTTCGGTGAGACATGGGACGGCAAAGGGCCTCTCGGCCTCAAGGAAGAGGAAATCATCAACACGTCACGTATTCTGGCCGTCGCCAATGCCTTTGTCGGCATGGTCAGCCCCCGTGCTTATCGTGGCGCCATGCCGTTCAGAAAGGTATCGGATATCCTGATGGAAATGTCGGAAAGCAAGTTCGACAGGAAGCCCGTCACCGCATTGGTCAATTACCTGGAAAACCGGGGCGGCATGCGGCGCTGGGCGCATTTCAGGGCCGACCCAACCGTCGATGACGCTGCAGATTAGCGCACACAGAAACCGATCAGATAAAACGCCTCTCCGGTCTCAAACCAGAGAGGCGTTTGTTTTTGAATGCAGGGAGGTTACTGCGCGTCGATGGTCAGTGACACCGAGCCGTTCGATTCCGTGACCGAGTAACCGTCGCTGATGTCGCCGTCGCCATTTCGGTCCAGGTCGTCCATGCTGACACCGTTCAGTGTCACTGACTGACCTTCGACCCCGGCGAAGGAAACAACTACGTCCCCATCTTCGTTCTCGTTGAAGATCATGTCGTCGGCATGGAACTCCTGACCTTCGAAGACAACGGTATCCTGCTCCATGATGTCCTGAATGATGTCGTGACCGCTGTGTGCGTCGAATTCGAAGCGATCACGACCCGAGCCACCGGTCAGGACATCGTCGCCAAGACCACCTTGCAGGGTGTCGTTGCCGTGACCGCCACTGAGGACGTCATTCCCATCACCACCATAAAGACGGTCATGTCCCGTACCACCTTCGAGCGTGTCGTTACCGTCACCACCGTACAGACGGTCATCTCCATGACCACCATCAAGGTCGTCGTTCCCGTCCCCACCCAGCATGACATCATGTCCGGTACCGCCGAACATATTATCGTTGCCGCTGCCGCCATCAAGGGTATCGTCGCCGTCACCGGCAGTGAGGGTATCGTTTCCGGCACCACCCGACAGATAATCATGGCCGGTTCCGCCGTCCATGACGTCGTCACCGGCATCGCCAAACAGCGAGTCGTTTCCGGACCCGCCGTTGAGAATATCGTCACCACTGAAGCCATAGAGCTTGTCGTGGCCATCATTCCCGGAGATCGAGTCATTACCGCCGGCACCTTCAAGGGTTTCGTTCTGCCAAGTCCCGTTGATTTCAACCGGCTCTTCAATCGTCACATCGATATCCAGCGAAACGACCGGTGATTCTGCAGAATCACCGTCATTCTCGGTACCGATGGCCACGACTTCGATCGAGAAGTCCTCGCTGACGCTCGGCCCGACCGTCATGGTCAAACCTTCGAGATCGGCGGTCGAGAGAGACCACGTACCGTTGCCGTCACTCTGACCGGCCGAGAGCGTGACGCCATTCGGCAAACCACGAACCTCGAACGACAGGGTTTCGGAGCCGTCGACATCCACAAGCGTGCCTTCGATATCCAGATCGTAAACCAGGGTTTCCCCTTCTTCAGTCACGACCTGCGACACACCGGCGTCATGCATGTTGGCGATTTCCGTCGGCGTCAGAGCACGGTCGTAGATCGCCATCTTGTCCATTTCTCCGGTAAAGAAGTCCTGGAGGTTATTTGCTACACCGTTGCTGCTCGACCACTGGTTGGCGCCGAAGATCAGCGGTTCTTCATTCCCTTGCATGCCCCCGGTATAGCTATCGCTGTCGACAAGGTTGCCGTCCAGATACAGGCGCATGCCGTCCGGGCCGTACGTGAACGCCATCTGATGCCAGGCACCGCTGTTCACCTGACCACCCTGCACCATGTAACTTGAATTGGTGCTTTGCATCCGGACCTGAAGTTGACCGTCATCGACGAACGCCGTCAGGTGGCCGCCGTCGTCATAGCCGCTTGAGTCCTTGGAAAAGAGCCCCTGCTTGCTATCCGCGTTCTCTGTATTGAACCACAATACGAACGTACCGGATTCAGATTCCATATTGGATTTGTGATCGACTTCGATGTAGTCGTTGTTCCCGTCGAATACGGCGGAAGTCCCGCTCGGCCCATCGCTGTTATTGTTGATGCCGACGTGATGATTTTCGCCGTCATTCCGGCCGACCTGGTTATCGATCTCGTTACCGTCGTCATCTTCTGTCACCTCGAAAAACGCGATGAGGTCACTGTCGTAACCATGCCCGGAACCACTGCCTGAGCCATGGTGGGAACCATGACCCGAACCGCTGCCTGAACCGCTGCCTGAACCGTGGTGGGAACCATGACCGGAACCTGACTGTGAGTTTCCGCCGCCAAGGTGACCTTCGACAAGTGACGCCGAAGCGGAGACACTGGCGCCGTCTGCCACACCGGCCACATCGACATCGAAGCTCACCGTCTGAGTAGCAGATCCGCCCCCTTCCTGCTCAGTGCCGACAGCCGTCACACTCAGCGTAAAGTCTTCGTTGCTGTCAGCCGGCGGCGTGATCGTCAGGCCGGTCAAGTCCCCTGGGTTTAATGTCCAGGTGCCGTTATTATTGTTGGTGCCGGCGGAAAGCACTGCCCCGTTCGGGACACCACTGATCGTGATCGACAGGCTTTCAGACCCGTCCGTATCGTTCAGAGACGATGCGATATCCAGCGAAATCGCCGTGTCTTCGTTACCACTGACGTCGCCTGCGGTCAGGTTCACACCATCGGCTGTCTGGTCAGTTACGACCGCCGGCACGTCGACCGATATCGTGGTCGTCGTGGTTGCGGTATCTCCGCCATTCTGCTCAGTTGCGACTGCAGCAACCGAGAGATTGAAGTCGCCGGTACCCGCTGCAACGGTCATGGTCAGACCGGTCAATTGCGCCGGCGATAGTGTCCACGTCCCGTCGTTGTTCTGTGTTCCTGCGGAAAGTGTCGCACCATCCGGCAGATCAGAGACCGTGACGGAAAGGGTTTCCGAGCCGTCCGTGTCGGTCAGCGCTGCATCGATATCGAGATCGAACGTCACATTCTGCGCATCGACATCCACATCCACACTTGCGCTGGCAACCTCGGTATTCTCAGATGAGACGCTCAGGCTAACGTTGTCGAAAGATACCTTCATGACTTCGTCAGAAGCGGTTTTCTTTTCAAGTAGAGCGCCAAGGGTCAGAGTGTGCGTGCCGCTGCCCAGTTCGCCGATATCAATGGTCACCGTCTGCCAGCCACTGTCATAGTTACTGCCACCATCACCATCCCCCTGGTGCGTGGCAACTTCGTACTCGACCCCATCAATGGACACGACGACCATGCCGTCTTCGTCGCTTTCGAAGTTGGCACCGCGCTCCATCCGGAAGTTAAAGGTCAGGCTTCCCTCGCCGGCATCGTCGACATTGAAATTGATGGAATGGCCGCCCGACAAATCGGTCTTTTGATGGCCGTCAATACCACCAAGCGTAACGCTGAGGTTCCCGTGGCTGGCTGTCCCACTTTCATAATACTGGTTATAGGACGATGCATTATCGGCGCTGAACACACCGTCGTTGTAGACAAAGCCCTGAGCGCCCGACGAGAAGTTGGCGGAAACCAGGGTTTCCGAACCACCACCGGCATCAATAACCGAGAACCCAAGTGATAGATCGGCAGCACTGCCGTCTTCCGTGCTCACTGTTAGTCCTTCAAGCTGAGCAGCGGTCAACGTCCAGGTGCCGTTTCCGTTATCCGTACCGGCTGAGAGCATGACGCCTTCGCCAAGTCCGGATACCGTTACCGTACGGTCGTCTTCGGCGCTTGCGGCATCGATGATCGACTGAGGTACATTCACAGACTCGGCACCGCCGCCGACGACCGGATCACCAACAACAGCACTCAGGGTAGGTGCATCGGCTACGGCATTGACGCTGACGTTCATGGTGACTGTCTGTGTCGACGTATCCCCGCTTGCGCTTTCGGTTGACGTCGCGGATACGGTCAGTGACATATCAGCATCGGAGTCATCCGACGGCGTGATCGTCAGGCCGTCAAGGTCCCCACTTTCCAGCGACCACGTACCATCGTTGTTTTTCGTACCGGCAGAGAGTACGGCTCCGTTTGGCACACCACTGATCGTGATCGACAGGCTTTCAGAGCCATCCGTATCGTTCAGTGACGACGCGATATCGAGCGCAATCGAGGTATCTTCATTGCCGCTGACATCATCTGCGGACAGGTTCACACCATCAGCGGCATTGTCTGTATTGACCTCTGGCACATCGACGTACAGCGAGACCGATGTAGAAGCGGAATCGTTATTCGATGTTTCAGCCGAGACCGCCGTAACGGACAGATTGAAATCTTCCGTTCCAGCGGCAACCGTCAGGGTCAGACCGGTCAACTGACCGGCATTCAGCGTCCAGGAACCATCATTATTTTGGGTTCCGGCAGAAAGCTGCGCTCCTTCCGGCAGATCGGAAATGCTGATCGTCAGTTCTTCCGAGCCGTCTGTATCCGTCAGGGCTGCCGAAATATCCAGTGGATATTCAACGGTTACGTCACCGGGCTCTTCCGCAGTGGTTTCCGTCAGCACAACATCATCAAGTCGCATACCACGACCATGCGTCTGCGCTTGGCCGGTAGACAGGAACTCGAGGCTCATGGTTTCGCCGTTGCCGACGAAAGTTATGGTCTGGGTCTGCCAGACGTTGTCCGCGTTGCCTGAACCGTCTGCAGACACCGTCTGGATAGACTGGCCGTCAACACGAACATCCATCCGGTTCACGTCTTCATCGTAACCCGGCCGCGGAGAATAGCGGAATGTCAGCGTATAGGTCGCGCCCTCTTCAGTCGGGAAATCCCGATTGATGCTTGTCGCATCGTCAAAATAATCGACAGCGTCATCGTTCAATTCAATATAGCCGCCATCACCGGAATGACCGCTTGAAGAATCCCACGATTCAATTGCATCGGAAGTCGTGCTCCAACCATCCAGGGTCTGTACGAAACCGACATCGGAATTGCCGAAGTTCGACGAGAATACCGTCGAGGTTTCGCCTTCGACCGGATCACTCTGACTTACAGTACCCTGGCCGAGCGTGGCGGTCAGTGTGGGCGCATCGGCAACAGCATTTACGGCCACGTTCATCGTTGCCGTCTGAGAGGAGGTGTCGCCGGTTGAGGTTTCCGTCGATGTCGCCGTAATCGTCAGTGACATGTTCTCGTCGGAGTCATCAGCCGGTGTCACGGTCAAATTAGACAGATCGCTCTGTTCAAGCGTCCAGGTACCATCATTGTTCTTTGTCCCGGCGCTCAGCGTCGCTCCGTCAGGTACTCCGGCAATCGAAATCGACAGGGTTTCCGAGCCGTCCGTATCGTTCAGAGACGAGGCAATATCCAGGGCAATAGCGGTATCTTCATTGCCGCTGGCATTGCTTGCGGAGAGATTCACGCCATCGGCAGCGTTATCACCACCCGGCACATCATCAACGTCAAGCGTCAGCCCGACCGTGGCGATATCACCGTCGTTCTCGGTTGAAGTCGCCGTGATCGAAAGCTCGAAGTTCTCGGCCCCGGCTGCAACCGTCATCACAAGCCCGGCAAGTTGACCGGCGGACAGGCTCCAAGAGCCGTCGTTATTCTGCGTGCCGGCGGAAAGCCCGGCGCCTTCGGGTAGACCGGAGACCGTGATTGACAAGGTTTCCGAACCATCCGTATCGGTCAGTGACGATGTGATGTTTAGCGGATATTCGACCATACCGCTGGTTGAGTTATTCGTTACCTCAACGTTCACATTGGCGTCGTTAAAGTCGTTATCTCCGCCGCCGAAAAGGTCTTCCCAGTTCTGGTTTCCGCCAACGGCGTTGTCTGTTGTGTAATCGGTGTTGTTGACGTTCAGGGCCGCATCGTCGAATAGCACACTTGGCCCTGCTTCACCCAGAGTCTGACCGTTTGCATCAACTGCATGCCAGTTACCGCTTTGATCCTGCGTAAAGGTTATCGGTGTCTCATTGCCGAGATTACGATTTTCTGAATCGCCATTCGGGATGATGAAGAAACCGATGCTGTCCGGATCAACGCCTTCAATCGTGAAGGTATCGCCGACATCTTCCTTGACGTTAGACCAGATGATCATCCCTTCCCCAGGATTGCCATCTTCGTCTTTCACATAATAGCCGTAGCTGTTGTTATACCCGGCGCTGACCTGTCCCAAATTGGTGATCGTGATATCGCTGGTGGTTGAGGTTTCTACGCCTTCGCCGATCGTTGCGGACAGAGTGGGCGCATCGGCGACGCCGGTCACGGCGACGTTCATCGTCCCCGTCGTCGTCGCCGTATCACCGTTTTCTTCGGTAGCCGTGGCCGTAACCGTCAGCGACATATCTTCGTTGCTGTCCACTGGCGGCGTGATGGAGAGACCCTCGAGTTCCGGACCCGTCAACGTCCAGGTGCCGTCGTTGTTGTTTATGCCTGCAGAAAGCTGAGCGCCCGCCGGAACGCCGCCGATCGTAACCGACAGGGTTTCGGAACCGTCCGTATCGCTCAGCGCTGCAGAGATATCGAGGGAGATCGGTTGATCCTCATACCCGGCGGCATTGCCGATACTGACCGTTGGTGCATCCGCGTCGCCCGTCACATTGACCGTGAACGGTACTTCCGTGGTGGCGGTGTCGCCGTCGTTTTCCGTGGACGTAACGCTCAGCGTCATCGCCATTTCACCGGAAAAATCTTCCGGCGGAAGGATGCAGACACTGGGTAATTCAGCTGCCGTCGCAGTCCACACCCCATTGCCGACTTCGGTCCCCGGGTTCAGGCGCGCACCTTCCGGGACACCGCTTATGGTGATCGACAAGGTTTCCGATCCATCGGTATCTTCGGAAATGGCGCTATCCAGATGCAGTTGTATCCACTGATCCTCGACACCGGTTTCATTCTGCGCACTGGCACCCGGGGTATCAGCCACACCTGTGACGTCAACATTGAAACTGGTGGTTTGCGTTGCCGTGTCGCCACTGGCGCTTTCCGTCGAGGTCGCAGTTACCGTCAGCGAGAAGTCCTCGTTGGAATTGGCCGGCGGCGTCACCGTCAGTCCGTCGAGATCGCCCGGCGCCAATGTCCATGTGCCGTCATTATTGTTGGTGCCAGCCGACAACTCGGCGCCGTCCGGCATTCCGGAAATCGTAATCGACAGCGTTTCCGAGCCGTCCATATCACTGAGCGAGGAAGCAATATCAAGGGCGATAGCCGTATCTTCATTCCCACCCACGTCGCCTGCGGTGAGGTTCGGGTCAGAGGCCGTCTGATCCCCACTCGGCACGCCGACGTCCGCTGTCACCGTCACCGATGCCGTATCACCGTCGTTTTCCGTCGACGTTGCCGTGACCTGGATTTCAAAGTTGTCGTTGCCAGCTTCGACAGTCATGGTCAGCCCCGTCAACTGAGCCGGGGTAAGGGTCCATGTCCCGTCATCGTTCTGTGTACCTGCGGAGAGTTCAGCGCCTTCCGGCAATCCGCCAACCGTGATCGAGAGTGTTTCAGACCCATCTGTATCGGTCAGCGAAGACTGAATATCCAACGGATATTCGGCAAGCGTTTCACCCGCGGTGGGCGTTTCAAAGCTGATCGAGTTGATCAGATAATCATCACCGCTGTCGGGGGCTTTGAAAACGATCTGGTCAAACAGACTGCCACCTTCGGCGGTGAAAGTCACCGGCGGGTCAATCTGGTCCGTAATGCCGGTGATCACACCTTCACCGACTTTGACGCCATCAAGATATAGATCATACGATGCCTGCTCACCCGGATGCATCCAGGCAAAAGAGACATCAGCAGAGGATGCCGGGCTATCAAAGCTGACGATCAGTTCTTCAGACACGTCTTCATGGTTGTTGAAACCGACTTCGGCCTGATCACCCGACGCAGCGCCCGAGACGCCGAAACCGACCGGGTTCGCATTGAAGCTGATGTTGTCCGTCGACGCGTCCGTCAGGGACCCGTCCTGATTGATGGAACGCCCCGTAACCGAGAAACCAAGATTTCCAGCGGTTACGTTTTCGACATTGATCGTAGTTTCAACCGGCTCACCGCCTGTCGTGGTCAGTTCGGGTTCACCAATGGTCAGTGATAGTGTCGGAATGTCGGCAATACCGGTCACGCCGACATTGATTGTCGCTGTCGTCGTTGCCGTATCGCCCCCATTGGCTTCGGTGGACGTCGCCGTCACCGTCAGCGGGAAATCCTCGTTGCTGTCAGCGGGCGGCGTAATCGTCAGCCCTGCGATGTCTTCCGGCGCAATCGACCAGGAGTCGCTGTCTTCATCGTAAGTCCCGGCGGAAAGTACTGCACCTGCCGGCACGCCGGAAATGCTGATTGAAAGACTTTCTGAACCGTCCAAATCACCAAGGCCTGCGGCGATATCAAGCGGTATAGCATTGTCTTCAAAGCCGGCGGCATCCGTCACATCCAGTGTCGGATCGGAAGCCGTCGTATCCTGTTCCTCTGAAACATCAATGCTGAGCGTTGCCGAGGCGGTATCACCATCGGCATCCTGCATCGTGTAGGTGAAGACGTCTTCTCCGGCCACTTCTGCATTGGTTTCGTATTGCAGAGCGCGGATGAAGAAGTCACTTGAGTCGTTTTGATTATTATCGTTCCCGGTATCCGTCGAGGTGAATACAAGGTACTGGAACGGCGCACCGTCGGGCAGAGAGATTTCCGCCGTACCGACGTTGTTCGAGCCACTGTAATCTACCGTCGAGGCGTTCAGCACGCCCTCACCAACCAGGTTACCGTCAGCATCAAATGCCTTCCAGTTCCCCTGCTCGCCACCGTCTTCATTGTTGAACAGGTTGGAAACGGTCAGCGTTGCCGACGAAGTTTCACCGCCCAGATTGATGCCCAGCGCTTCGCTCTGACCGGTATCATTGTCATGGTTGATCTGGTTAGGTGCCGGCATACCGTTCTGCGTACCTTCAACGCCGATTCCCGCCGACGTGAAGGAGACCTGGGCATCCGCGAGGGACGGATCGAACTGACCGCTCTCGTTTATGAACGATGTGCCGAAATCAAAGGCAAAAGTCTGGACACCCGACCATGCCTCTTCAACCGCGCCGCTGCTTGCGGTCCCGGTCAAGCCGGCAATGTGCGAGACAGCTTCGCTTTCGTCAGCGGCGTAATCATATGAGCCGTCGTCGTACATCTTCAGCGTGCCGTGATCACCGGCAATTTCAATGTAGTTTCCATCTCCATCGGTCTGCACGTCATCAGGGTTGGAGAAGCTCTTGGTAACGCCGCCGAAGCTCACGTCGACGACGCTGTTGCCGCTCTCCGAGCCAACGTCAGCAGCATTCGCCGGATTGGCGCTGTCGCCTTCACCGGTCAGCACGTTGCCGCTGGTAACGTCGCCGATTTCAACGACATTACGGTCGTCATTGGCCAGTGGATCGACGTTGATTGCCGCCGTCACGACGTTTGAGGCCTGGTCATTGTTGGCAAATTCGGTCGATGTTGCCGTCACGGTCAGATTGAAGTCATCACTGGCTCCGTCCGGCAGAGAAATCGCCAAACCATCCAGATCCGCAACGCTCAGGGTATAGGATCCATCAAGGTTATCGGTCCCGGCATTCAGGCTTGCCCCTTCAGGGAAGCCGGCAATCGTAATCGACAGGCTTTCGGAGCCATCGGTATCCGCCAGGACACTCTGGATATCGAGCGGCACGGTCTGGCCGACATCGCCATCACCGTCACCGGCGGCCACGCTCGGCGCATCCGCAACCGCATTGACCGTCACTGGAATGGTTCCCGTCGTCACGGCCGTATCACCCGTCGAATGTTCAACGGAAGTCGCTTCAACGCTGAGCGTGAAATCGACATCCGAGTCCGCGGGCGGCGTCACGGTCAGACCGGTGAGCTGTTCCGGCGTCAGACTCCAGGTCCCGTTTCCGTTATCGGTACCGGCGGATAGCGAAGCGCCTGCGGGCACACCCGAGATGGTGATGCTCAGAGTCTCCGAGCCGTCGGTGTCGGTCAAAGCTGCGGTTATATCGAGCTCGATTGCCGTATCTTCATCGCCGGCAGCAGCGCTAACATCCAGTTCCGGCGCTTCGGCTTCACCATCACCATCGATGCCAAGCGTCGTTGTTACACTTGCGGTATCACCATCGTTTTCGGTGGCCGTTGCCGTGACGTCAAAATCAAAGTCGGGATCGACACCAAGGGGCACCGACATCGTCAATCCATCGAGTTGATCTTCCGTCAGCACCCAGGTCCCGTCATCAGCCTGCTCACCAGCGGAAAGCGTGACTCCAGCTGGCAGATCGGAAATGGTGATCGACAGCGTTTCCGAGCCGTCCAGGTCGTTCAGTGACGCTGCGATATCGAGCGGGAAAATGGTGACGCTCTCACCACTGCTGCCGCCGAGGTAGTCAGCAAATGAATTATCAAAAGATAATTCCTGATCGACATGGTTAAGAAGCGGCAGTGTACTTGCGACGACACCAGGATCAATCAGGAACAGTTCGCCTTCACCCGGCCCCGTGATCGGGGAGTGGTTATTGCCGGCCTTGACCGTCAGAGCAACCAGTTCGGACCCTGGATAATTGTCATTGATGAAGCCCTGAAGATCGATGTCATTCACATCGTGAATTTCACCGTTGCCGTCTGGGAAGTCCTCAACCCGGATTTTTTCAATATTGCCGTTCCCGTCATCCAGATACATGACAACATTGGACAACGCTTGATCGAAAGACGGAATATCACGGATACCTTCCGAGATAACGGTCCCTTCGCCAACGGAACCAGCAAGGTTTGGCGTATCGGCAACACCGATCACATCGACGTTGATGGTGCCTGTCGTGGTTGCGAAATCACCGCTCTCGGTTGTCGAGGTCGCCGTAATACTCAGGGCAAAATCGACATTGCTGTCGTCCGGCGGCGTAATCGTCAGGCCATTGGCCTCTTCCGGCAACAGCGACCATGTGCCGTTCCCAAGATCGGTCCCGGCGGACAGAGTTGCACCGGCCGGCACACCAGTAATGGTAAGGGAAAGCGTTTCCGACGGATCCGTCAGATTGGCGTCTATATCGAGCGGAATCGGATTGTCTTCGTAACCCAGTGTATCTTCAAGGCCGAGTTCCGGCGCATCCGGATCGTTTATGATGATCCCTTCGACTTCAACATCGATGTAACCGATGCTGATGCTGGTTTCCAGGCCAGACGGAATGTCGTTGTCCGGGTCCGTATCCGTCGCCGTCGCCGTCACCTGAAGGGTGAAATTTCCGTCAAATCCCGGGGGTGCAGTAATCTGCAGGCCGCTCAGTTGCGACGGCTCCAGATCGATCGATCCGCCAACGACATTGAGTACCGTGTTGCCAATATTCAGAATAGCGCCATTCGGGATATTCGAAATATTGATGCTCAGGCTTTCCGAACCATCAAGATCGTTCAGGGCGCTCTGAATATCCAGATCAACAGCTTCCAGACCTTCGACATTCACTTGTGACGGTACATTGAGAGTCGGCTTGTCGGCTACTGATGTAACCGAAACATTCAGTGCCTGCGTCGTCTCCGCGAGATCGTCACCATCCATGGATGTGACGGTGACGCCGATCTGGAAGTTTACGCCCGAGCTGTTCGGCGGCGTGATGGTGAGCCCTTCGAGTTGGTCTTCGCTCAGGGTCCAGGTGCCATCCTGATTGTCGATCCCGGCGGAAAGAACGGCGCCGGTCGGAATGCCACTGATCGTCACACTGACGATTTCATCGCCACCATTAGCGGCCGTTGAAATTTCAAGCGGGATCGCATCATCTTCAAATCCTGCCGCATCATGCAGGATCAGCGTCGGTACATCTGCAACCGCGCCGACATTCACATTCATCAGTCCGGTTACGCTGCTGCTGTCACCGTCATTTTCCGTCGACGTCGCCGTCACCGTCAGAGAGAAATTCCCTGATACATCTTTCGGCGGCGTCATCGTCAGACCATTAAGATCCTCGCCCGTGAGCGTCCACGTACCATCGGCGTTCTTTGACCCGGCAGACAGAACCGCCCCTGCAGGAACACCGGAGATCGATATGCTGAGCGTTTCCGAGCCATCCGTATCCACCAGATTGGACGTAATGTTCAGCGGAATAGCCGCATCTTCCAGGCCTGTGATATCACCTGTGCTGAGTGTCGGCGCATCAGCGACACCCGTGACGCCAACACTGATCGAACCGGTTGAAGTTGCGAACGTGCCGTCCTGTTCGGTCGACGTCGCAGTAATTTCCAGTTGAAAATTTTCGTTGCTGTTGGCTGGCGGCGTGATCGTCAGGTTTTCAAGCTGCGCAGCATTCAGAGTCCATGTGCCGTCATTGTTGTTTGATCCGGCAGACAGCATGGCGCCTTCCGGCACGCCTGAAATCGTGATCGACAATGTCTCTGACTGATCTGCAACAATTGCAGAAATATCGAGTGCAATCGGCTGATCTTCATTGCCGCTGGCATCCTGAAGAACGAGTGTCGGCACTTCGGCAACGGCCTGCATGTCGACGTTGATGACGCCGCTGACACTGGCCACACCCTGGCCATTGGCAGTGACATCGGCATCGCTTTCGGTCGTCGTTGCCGTCACCTGAAGCGTGAAGTCCGTATCCAGGCCCGGCGGCGTAATCATCGTCAGCCCTTCGAGCTGACCGGAAGTCAGTTCAACGGCGCCTTCGACGATAGCAAGTACATCACCAAGGGCATTGGTCAGAATTGATCCCTCGGGAATATTGGAAACGGTTATGCTGAGTGTTTCGGAGCCGTCCGTATCAACAAGGCTGGCATCGATGTTAAGCGGGATCGCCGCGCCTTCATCGGCAACGATATCCGTCAGGTTGAGGTTAGGATCATCGGCAACGCCGGCAATGGAAACATTGAACGATCCTGTGGTCTCGGCAAACGTGCCGTCATCCGTCGTCGAGGTGGCCACAACCGACACCGGGAATTCACCGGAGAAGTTTTCCGGCAGTTCCATGGTCAGACCGTTCAGATCACCGGCTTCAAGGGTCCACGAACCGTCATCGTTCTTCGTCCCAGCGGAGAGAACCACGCCATCGGGAATGCCGCTGACATTCACGCTGAGGGTTTCTTCCGGATCCGTCAGGATAGCGGCGATATTCAGGGGCACCGTTGTATCTTCGTTACCGCTGGTATCGAAAAGCATCAGTGCCGGCGGGTCAGCGTATTCCTGGACGACCACACTCAATGTGCCGGAAATGCTGGATACGCCCTGACCATTACCGCTTTCATCGGCGTCATTTTCAGTCGACGTGGCTGTGATCAGAAGATCAAAGTCTTCATCTGAACCGGCAGGCGGCAGGATCTTGACATCGCCAAGCTGGTCCGGGGTCAAGGTAATCTTGCCGTCAATCCGGTCCGCACGCTCGCCACCGACAAATACGATTGCCAGATCGGGTACGTTTTCGATGGTGATGCTCAAGGTTTCGGAGCCGTCCGTATCATTGAGGGACGTCACGATATTGAGCGGTATGAGCGTGCCTTCCAGCCCTACAGTCTCGGGGGTGCCAAGATTTGGTGTGTCCGCTACACCCAGCAAATTCACAGGGATATCAGCCGTAGTTTCGACAAATTCACCGTTGCTCTCGGTCGCCGTCGCCGTCACTTGCAGCGTGAAATCGACATTACTGTCTGCCGGCGGCGTAATTTTAAGGTTGGCCAGGTCAGCCGGGTCAATGTCCCATACCCCGTTCCCCAGATTGGTACCGGAGCTGAGCACGGCACCTTCCGGCACACCGGAAATCGAAATGCTGAGCGTTTCAGAACCGTCTTGATCAACAAGCGACGCATCGATATTCAGCGGAATATCGGTATCTTCATTCCCCGTAATCGAGGTGACATTAACGATCGGCGCATCCGGATCAGGGGTAATGCTGAGACCGATCTGCTGCGAAACGACAGCCTGGTCACCATTTGCCGCTTCGGTCGTCGTCGCGGTCACGGTCAGGTTGAATTCGCCGGAAACATGAAGACCCGGTGTAATCGTCAAACCATCAAGTTGATTAGGATCAAGTGTCCACGAACCGTCCCCGTTGTCCGTCCCCGCAGAGAGCACGGCACCAGCAGGCACACCCGAGATCGTGATCGATAATTCTTCCGAGCCGTCGGTATCGTTCAACGATGATGAAATATCGAGAGCAATCGGCGTGTCTTCCATCCCGATGGCATCGGTTGCGGCCAGATTGGCGGCATCGGCAATCGCCTCGACATCGACGGAAACCGTCGCTTCCAACGTGATCGTGTCTTCGTTGTTGTCGACGTTAATGACAGTGACGGTCAGATCAAAATTTTCATCCGAGTTCAACGGCGGCGTGATCGAAAGCGTACTGAATTCTTCAGGGGTCAGGGTCCACGAGCCGTCGCTGTTTTCCGTACCGGCGGACATGATCGCCCCGTCTGGCACGCCGGATATGGTGACAGAAATGACTTCTGAGCCATCCGTATCCGCTGTCAGGGCATCAATGTTAAGCCCAAATGTACCGTCTTCGGTCGCATTGATATTCACCACATCGCCATCGACGACAGTGGTGTCGTTGATGGTGACACCGAGTTCGTCGGCAACGGCGGTAATCGTCAGCGGCATGTCGAAGAAATTCGTGGCCGTGTCGCCATTGGTCGGCTCGGTCGATGTCACTTCAAGCTGCAGATCGAATGTCCCGCTAAGGTGTGCGGGCGGCGTCAGAACAAGCCCGTCCGTCGACATGTCCTCACCAAGATAACCGATCGGAATCGATGCCTCACCGTTGATCACCGGAATCTGCACGGGGAACGTCTCGCCCGTGTCGGGGTCCGTATAGGCGATGCTGAGCTTTGACCCCTGCGGAATACCGGTCAGCGTGACATTGGTAATGTGTTCAGAGATGTCGTTCTTGTCGATGTCGAAGCTGATGGAAACCGGCTGATCCTCAAGCGTCGTTTCTGCGCTGCCGTTAACGGTCGGCACATCAGCTGCCGCGGCAAGTACAACTGTTGCCGAACCGAAGACCGTTGCGGTGGATTCTCCGTCCTGAACCTGAGCTGAGATTTCAATGTCGAAATCGGCACTGTCGTCCGGCGAGCCCACCAGACGCAGATTATTGAGTTGTTGACCGGTCAGATTGTAGGTGCCGGTATCATTCGACGGCAGAACGACATCGTTTCCGTTTGCATCGGTATAGATAAGGTGCGCACCGACCGTGTTGCCGTTGGCGTCGGTAACCGGTTCGAAATACGTTTCCGTTTCAGTGAGCTGAACACCCTCGTCGTCCAGAAGCGGCTCGCCTTCATCATCAAACAGAAGAACTTCGCGCGTCGCCTCGACGACTTCCAACGTCGGCAGTCCGCTGATGGTGACCGAAATGACTTCGCTGCCATCGGTGTCAGAAAGTGATCCAACGATATTGAGCGGCACTTCCTGATCTTCGGTTCCCGCAAAGGTGATCTGCGAACCGCTGCCGTCAGCCGTGAGTTCGACGCCGCCCATGGTGATGGAGAACGGATCAATAACGCCGATCACCGCCACATCAATTGAACCGTTGCCGGAAGAACCGTTCATGAATGATTGTGCGGCGCCGTTTGCCAGGTCCAATGCCGAGCCGCCATTGGAAATGAATTCTTCAAACGTCTGCAACGGCTGATTGGTTTCCGGATCCGTCTGCGTGGCCAGATAGTTGATAGCGGCCTGGTCAACGGCGGCGAGATAATCCTGGCTGTAGGTTGTGATGTTCAGGGAGAAATCTTCAGCTGAGTTGGCTGCACCCGTCACCGTCAGTCCTTCGAGATCGGCGCTGCTCAGCAACCACGTACCGTCATCCAGCAGTGTCCCCGCCGACATCTGCGCCCCAACTGGCACGCCGGCAACAACGATCGATACGGCTGTGTCCGCCGCGGATACGTGATCGCCGATATCAAGGCTGATCGCTGTATCTTCAAGTCCGACAACGATGTTCGGACTTTCCGTAAAGGCAAAGTTTTCAATGTTTTCAATCGTATCGGTACCATCGGGGCCGGTGACCGTCAGAACGCCATCGACGATCCTGATCGCGGACTGGCCATAGGTTCCCGAGAATACGGCCGTATCCTGGCCGCCGCGGCCGTCGATGAAATCATCACCCGCACCGCCTTGGATGACGTTGTCGCCGTCATCACCGATGATGGTATCGTTACCCGACCCACCGACGACATTTTCGATGTTGATGATGGTATCCGATTCAATGCCGTTTCCGCCCGCATCGTCTGTGGCCGTGCCATTGGTGAGGTTGATGATCAGATCATCGTCGGAAGCCGCAAAGGTGATCGTGTCGACACCATCGCCGCCATCATATGTGTCATCGCCACCGCCGGGGGACGCGATCAGCGTATCATCACCCTGCCCGCCAATGATAACATCGTCTGCCCCGGTACCCGCGAGTGTGTCGTCACCGCTGCCGCCGGTAATCGTGTTTGTTTCATCATCGCCAGTCAGGACGAATGTGTAATCCATGCCGGTGCCGTCAAAATCACCTGCGACATTTGCCGTAACCGTCTTGCCGTCCTGAGACACCGTCACATTCTGAAGCGTTCCGGCGTTAACAAGTTCCTGAATGTCGCCGGGCAGTTCGACACCGTCATCTTCGATGATGACTTCATCATCATCATCCCCATCGCCGGTCCCATCATCGTCGTCATCATCTTGATTGCCACCGCCATCTTCATCGTCAAGAAACGGATTGTCGTCATTCAGTTCTGCTCGGGCCTGTTCGATGATATTCAATTTTTCCAGCTTGCCGGTCACACGGATCGTGCCATCGGGGGCCTGCTCTTGCGGTCCGCCGGCATCAGTCTGAAAATCGTTCAGGAAATCCATGGACTCCCGGTTTTCACCTTCGACTTCCTGGTCTTCGTCGTACGTATTCGCACTGGTCCGCTCACCATCGCTGTTGCGGGTCGGCAGGAAACGCAAAGTTTCTTCCTGATAAGACGTCAGAATATCTTCGATGCCGACGATCGAGAAAGGTGAAGGTGCGGAATCGAAGCTGCTGACGCTGGTAAAGGCGTTTGCATCGTTTAGAACCTGAACACCGCCGTCGTTGACAACAACGACCTCACCGACAAAACCGAAGCGTTCTTCCATGAGGTGAACATTGAGGTTTTCACCATCGCGGATATCCAGACCAACCTGCGTACCGCGAATACCGATGGTCGCGACCGGCGTATCCAGGGTCATGGCGTCGGGATCGGTTTTCGCTACCTGACCGGATACGAATGTAAACACACCCTGCAGAACAGACATCGACACAGAACCCTGCTGCGTTGCCGGGTCGTAAACCATTTCATCAAGAACCATGCGGCCTTCGGGGCCCATCGCGAAGGTTGTTTCATCGGCAAGCAGGATACCGACATTTCCTTCAGGGCCGGATTCCAGAATATCCCCCTGGAACACCTGGTCCCCGAGTTCGAGGCGAACACGCGTACCGTCGACGCGAATGGCAAAAACTTCACCCTGCAGGCTTTCCACATTACCGATCGGTTCGCCGTCGGTGCCGCTGATGATATTCGGATTATCAGCAATATTGCCGCTGGCCTGCTCGGCTGCCTGTATAACTTCGGCTTGTTCCGGCTGAATGAACCCGAAGCCACCGGCACCTGCACCTGCATCCGCTGGCGCACCGGCATCGGCCATGGCGGAAATGACGTCACTGCCGACTTCCGCACCATCTGAGGAAACCAGTGTCGGCGGGTTCGGGTTATCCTGATAACCCTCAACCGTGACGACAGTACCGTCCGGGAAGGTCATGACAAGATCGCCGCCCTCGAATGTAAATTCGGCGTCTGTTACGGATAAATTTTCGGGAAGGCTTAGCTCACCGGTTTGCGAACCGTCGATTGAGAACGCATTTTCGCCGGTTTGAACGGCATTGCCGCCAGCCAGGATTTCATCAGCCATTTGTGTGCAACCTTATGAACGATAGCGTTTTTTCATCGTTCACTACGGTTGAATATATTTATTATTGTTCTTTTCTGAAGCTATTTATGCGCCACGATTGCCGCTCTGGTCAACAGAACCAGGCAACAAGATCATAAATGTGATCTTAATTCAGGCGGACTTGGCGCCGTAATACAGGGTTACGACATGCCTGGCTTCGGCAAAAAACAGCCAGCGCTCGACTACAACCCCGATACTCATGCAAATCGCCGCGATAAAACTGGCAGCCATCACCAGCGGTCCGCTGAGCAGATATGACATCACAAGCATGACCAAAGGTACGGTAAACCCGACGAGATGCACGATCCTGCGCAGTTTGTCGGCGTGTTTACGGGCAACCTTGAACCCCATTTCCTGCTGCAGATAGTTCTCTTCGGTATGCGGACCTTCAAGCAGGGTAATGGTTTCGCCTTTAAGCCCCGTTGCCGACTTCGGGGTCGACGGATGCTGGGTCGTATCAATGAACTGCCAGTACATACGCTTGATCCGCCAGGCAATCAGTACAGAAATCACCGTAAATGCCAGGTAAGGTTTGTCGGCACCGACCGTGGCCGAGAGCAGTGCCCCAACCCAAACGGCACCTGAAGCTAGTGCCATGGACAGATAAAGCCAGACAGTCCATTTATTGGCCCACTGGTGAACTGTCTTCAGGCTTCGGTAAATCATCGCCGTCGAATACACCGTTGCCAGAGCCAAGGCCGCAGACAGCCCCGCGGCAATACCACCCAGACCGGAAAGATCGGCGGCGTAAATCCAGAAATACGCCAGTATGAGCCAGGGACCATAGGTCAGAACGGACAGAACACCCTCGCGCGACAGCCAGCTCGAACGCCATTGCGTCAAGGCCCGCCAGGCACGCTCCGGATGTCCCAGGTGGAACGTCGATGACAGCAAACCTGCCGTCACCAGAATAAAGGCCAACCCCAGGGCGAGCATACCGAAAGTGCGGTCCAGCGGCACCATTTGCCATGCACCAAGCATCGACAGGATAAAAAGCATCCCATAACCGGCACCGGAAGCCGTCGTAAAAAAGATGACTGAAAAAGCAGGATGCATAACTTACCTCGACAACGCGCGGTCGATCCAACGCAGGATCGGATTGTCAGTACCGGGTGTCACGGGGATTTCACTCGGCAGACCGCTTTCATCCGCTTTATTCCGGCGGGGACGCGGCGGCAGATACTTGTTGGTTGGCTTATAACCCATTTCCGCCATCAGATCATATCCTTGACGCTCGGCAACCAGCTTCGAGACGGCGGAATTCGGATCGCCGAGATCGCCGAAATGACGGGCACTGGCCGGGCACGTTGATACACACGCGGGAACCCGATCCACCTCGTCCATGTTTTCATTGTAGATCCGGTCGATGCAAAGCGTGCATTTCTTCATCACGCCTTCGTCGGCATCGTATTCACGTGCCCCATAGGGGCAGGCCCAGCTGCAAAGCTTGCAACCGATGCATTTGTCTTCGTTCACAAGAACGATCCCGTCTTCTTCCCGTTTGAAGCTCGCCCCTGTCGGGCAAACAGTCACGCAAGCCGCTTCTTCGCAATGCAGGCAAGATTTCGGAAAGTGTACGGTCCTGGACGGCTCCCCTCCCCCGGCTGAGGCTTCGAAAGTGTGTATCCGATTGAACCAGACACCGATCGGCTTCGCGCCGTAAGGATCCTTGTCCGTCAGCGGCGCGGCATGACCGCCGGCGTTCCACTCCTTGCAGTTCACCGCGCAGGCATGGCAGCCGACACAGATATCCAGATCAATGACCAGACCCAGTTTCTGCTTTGTTGAGGCAGGCAGCATCGTCATGACTGGCGACCTTTCCTGAAATTCGCCCCATAGCTGAGCTTGATCGGCGCAACGCCAAGCCCCGCCGGCTTCATGGTCGGATCAAACTGCGGGAAACTTTCCGCATCTTCTACCGGGTCGGCCTTTTTGACCCGGACCCTGAGGTCATACCAGGCAGCCTGCCCGGTAACCGGATCGGCGTTTGCATATCGATAACCGTCATCACGCGGTGGCAGTAGTTCCGAAATCACGTGATTGAGGAGAAAGCCCTTCTTCGCTTCTCCGGCATCCGCATCGAGGTTCCATGCCCCCGACCGCTTGCCGATAGCATTCCAGGTCCAGACCGTAGACGATTCGACCCCGTCCATCAGGGCGACCTGAACACGGATGCGCCCGTGATAGCTCTCAACCCACGCCCAGTCCCCATCGCCGATTTCAAGCTCGGCTGCGGCTTCGTGGTTCATGTAAAGCTTGTTCGAGCCCGTGATCTGGCGGAGCCAGGCATTCTGCGATCCCCATGAATGGTACATCTGCATCGGGCGCTGGGTCAGCGCATGCATCGGATACTGATCGAGATCGATCATTGAATGCTCGAACGGTGGATACCAGATCGGCATCGGATCGAAATAGGCATCGATCCGCGCACGTTCACGCTCGGGCGGCTGAATATCCCCATGCCCGCGGGCGGCATTCCTGAACTTCTGCATGACCTCGGAATAAATCTG
Source organism: Rhodospirillales bacterium (assembly GCA_965227245.1). GTDB lineage: Bacteria > Pseudomonadota > Alphaproteobacteria > Rhodospirillales > Casp-alpha2 > UBA4479. Next base: position 3,445,420 of record OZ245728.1, read on the forward strand.
CAGAACGATCGGCTCGGCGCTGCCGATGAAGCCGACACTCTTAGCCCATTCCAGATAGGACTTGTTGGCAAACTTGAAGAATTTCTGATCATCCTCGAAGTGATGCGACCAGAAACAGCCGTTTTCGATATATCTGTCCAGCTGGTTCGGGTTAACGGCACCTTTGCCGTGCTTGTCGCCAGCCTCACCGCGCCAACCGGCCAATGGACCGATCCCCGGCCCGCGTTCATGATTGACGATGTAATCGGGGTACCCGCCAGGATATTTCGGATTGCCGTCGTCATCCGTCATGCCCGGCAGTTTCAAACGGGCTCCAAGATCCAGGAGAACGCTCTGGAACGGGCGCACGTCCCGGTCCAATTCTATGATAGGCTGGCGGATCGCATCCTGAGCCGCGTCTGCTTCGCAGATCGGCCGGTCCAGCAGCGAAATACAATCCCAGCGCTCCAGATAGGTGGTATCGGGCAACACCAGATCAGCATACGGAATCATTTCCGAATAGAAGGCATCGGAGTAAATAATCCTCGGGATTTTATATTCGCCGGTATGTTCGTCGACGTCGGTCAGCATCTTGATCGTGCCCGACGTGTTCATCGAAGAATTCCAGCTCATGTTGGCCATGAACATGAAAAGCGTATCGATGGGGTACGGATCGCCCTTCCAGGCATTGCTGATCACCATGTGCATCAAGCCATGCGCGGATAAAGGAAATTCCCATGAGAACGCCTTGTCGATCCGGCCGGGCTTGCCCTCACTGTCGACGATCAGATCCTCGGGACCGGTCGGAAACCCGAGCGGCGGCCCACCGAGCGGTTGCCCGGGATGAACGGAACCCGGCTTCCCCGCAGGCTTGAGCGCCGGGGGGATGGCTTTCGGAAACGGCGGCTTATTTCTGAAACCGCCCGGGCAATCAACGCTGCCGATGAGCGTCTGCAATAAATGGATGGCCCGGCAAGTATGGAAGCCGTTCGAGTGCGCGGAAATTCCCCGCATCGCATGCATGGCAACCGGTCGGCCGATAAATTTGTCGTGCTTGCGACCATAGGCATCAACCCAGGGGGTGTTGATCTCGATGCTTTCCTTGAAGGCAACATGGGCGATTTCAGCTGCAACACGGCGAATGGTATCTGCGGGGATACCTGTCTGTTTGGTCACCGCATCCGGTGTGTATTTGGCATCCAGATACCGCGCCGCCATCAACTGGAATGACGGCACTGCAACACGGCCGTCTTCGAGGGTTACATTCCCCGCCAGCACCGGATGCGCGGTAATGTCCATCGCCGATGCGACGGCTTTCTTTTCACCATCCCAGACCAGTGGCGCCCCGTCTTCATCACGGGCAAAAAGACCGTCATCGGCTCCGCCCGGATTCTGGATAACGAGCCATGGCGCATTGGTGTAGGTGGCGAGATACTGTTCGTCGACGTTGCCGCTGCGCAGCAATTCATGAATCAGCGACATCACGAACAGACCGTCCGTACCAGGCTTAATGCCGAGCCATTCGTCGGCAATCGCCGAATAGCCGGTACGCACCGGATTGACGGAAACGAATTTTGCACCGTTTTTCTTGAGCTTGCTCAATCCGATCTTAATCGGATTGGAGTCATGATCCTCGGCAACTCCGAACATCAGGAAATATTTGGCCCGGTCCCAGTCAGGTTCGCCGAACTCCCAGAACGAGCCACCGATGGAATACAATCCGGCAGCCGCCATATTGACCGAACAAAAACCGCCATGAGCGGCATGGTTCGGAGTTCCGAACTGACTTGCCCACCATCCGGTCAGGGACTGCGACTGATCGCGTCCGGTAAAGAATGCAAGTTTTTTGGGATCTGTATCGCGTATATGGCCAAGCCAGCCGCTGGCAATTTCCAGAGCTTCATCCCATTCGATTTCTTCGAACTCACCCGAACCACGCGGGCCGACTCGCTTCAACGGCTTCGTCAGCTTTGCCGGTGAATGCTGCGTCATGATACCCGCAGACCCCTTCGCGCAGAGGACGCCGCGGTTGACGGGGTGATCGCGATTCCCCTGGATGTAACGGATCTGACCATCCTTCAGGTGAACTTTGATCCCGCATCGGCAGGCACACATGTAGCACGTGGTGGTTTTGACCTCGTCAGCTACGACCGGCGAGGTATCAACAGCATTATCCTTGCTGCTCATGTCAGACTGCCGTCGTCGATTCCGTTGTTGCGGGAGGCGAGTCTCTGGCACGCCGGTCCCTCACCCCGCATATACGTGCGGCTGGGCTGATAACCGCCAAACAACTGGCGAAAAACCGCCAGAAACTTCGCACCAACTGTTGAGGGGGCGGCAAACCGGTCGATACCGAACATGGATATGCTCTCGCTTTATTGGATGTTTTGGATCAAAGACTTGGACAGGTTTTGCCAAAAGATTATTCATTAGTCTAATGAGTAATTATTGTCATATTAATCATTTTAATTTATTAAACTGGCAATGACTCTGACTCAATTGAAAATCTTTCTGACCGTGAGCGAAATGGAGCACGTCACCCGCGCTGCAGAAAAGCTCGGGTTGACCCAGTCCGCTGTGTCCGCAGCCATCGCGGCACTGGAAAATCAATACGAGGTTAAACTCTTCACCCGTGTCGGCCGCTCCATTCAGGTTTCCGAAGCAGGTGAATTGTTTTTGAGTGAGGCCCGTGCCGTGCTTGACCGCGCGGCCGCCGCTGAACGTACCCTGAGGGAACTTGGCGGGCTGACCATCGGGCATCTGGAAATTGCAGCCAGTCAGACGATCGCCAATTACTGGCTGCCAAGACGGTTGGCCTCGTTCCACGAACAGTTTCCGGGTGTGATCCTGAATGTCTCGATCTCGAATACCAGAGAAGTAGAAAACAAGGTCGCAACCGGCGCTGCGGACATCGGTTTTGTTGAAGGGACGACCCGGGCACCACAATTGATCCTGGATCAGGTTGATCAGGACCAGTTGGTCATGGTGACGTCTACACAGAGAACCGACATTTCGAAAGTCATGAATGTCGATATTGCCAGAACCCCCTGGGTTATCCGAGAACCCGGCTCGGGGACACGAGAAGTTCTCGAAACCCTCGCCCGGAAAGCCGGGCTGAACTGGCATGATCTCAATATCATTCTGGAACTGCCCAGCAATGAAGCCGTGCGTGAAGCTGTCGAAGCCGGCGCAGGCGCTACGGTGATTTCAAGGCATGTCATCACCAGTTCATTGGAAAATGGAAAACTATGCCTTGTACAGCTTAATGTGCCGCCGCGCAGCTATCACATGGTGCGGCACCGCGACCGGGTGCCGAGTGCCGCACGCCGCGCATTTGTCGAGATGATACTGGATATCCGGAAAGCCGCCTGAAAGATCAGCTTTGGCCCGCGACAGTTTTTAGAAACCGTTTCAGGAAAGCCTCCTGGCTGGCCGCGTGCAGGTATTCGATCGCACAGCCAAGCATCCTGTCCCTGGCCTCGCCCACCTCTGGGCACTTCGCTTCTGCAATGCGGGGATGCGTTCCGGAGTCTTCATGGCCTTGGGCGGGAATAGCCCCCGGCAGATCGGCTTCGCGTGTAGAGCCTTCTGGATTGTCGATATCCGTCTCTGAATAGATGTTGATGTCAGGCGTGACACCGAGCGCCTGGAGCGTCTGATTGGCCGGAGAGTAATACAGGGCTGTCGTCAACCGGAGCGCCCCTTCAAGCGGCATCGGCATGATGGTCTGCACAGACCCCTTGCCGAACGTGCGGCGCCCCATAATTACGGCACGGCCATGATACTGCAGGGCACTGGCCACAATTTCCGATGCGGAAGCGGACCCCTGGTTAACCAGCACGACCATCGGCACACCGGACAGCGCATCTCCGGGATCGGCATAAAAAGCCCGTTCATCACGGCCGTTCCGGCCTTTAATGGCAACAATCTTTCCTTCATCAAGGAAGGCGTCCGCGACAACCACGGACTGATTTAGAAGACCGCCAGGGTTGTTCCTAAGGTCCACCACAACGCCCCGTAATTTTGTCCCCAATTGATGCGTAATGTCATCCAGCGCCGCCGTGATCCCGTCTCGGGTTTTCTCATTGAATCGGGTAATACGAATATAACCGATATCACCTTCGACACGGTGGCGGACAGATTTCACTTCTATGATGTCACGAACAATCGTCACGTCAAAATCTTCAACGCCTTTGCGTCGGACCGTTATGGTCAGAGGTTCACCGGGTTTCCCCCTCATCATGTGAACGGCGTCGCGCAGCCCCTTCCCTTTAACCGGCGTGCCGTCGCAATGCGTAATCAGATCGCCGGCGAGAATACCGGCACGTTCAGCGGGCGTGTCTTCGATCGGGGCGATGACTTTGACCAGATCGTCTTCCATGGTGATCTGTATCCCAAGACCGCCGAACTCTCCTTTGGTGTTGGCGAAACTGTCGCGGAATTCCGCCGCGTTCAGATATCCCGAATGTGGGTCCAGACCTTTCATCATGCGGTGCAGGGCATCCTCGACCACCTTTTCGGCAGGCACGGTCCCGGGCTCGGCCTTTTCCTGCTTCACGCCCGCGATTGCTTCGTTTATGAGCTTCGTATCATCAACGTCATAGACATAATTCGCGCGAATACGCCGGTAGGCGAAATTGAAATAATCGAGCCGTTCGCGGTCAGACGCATCATCGACGTAAGTATCGTACACCCGTGCAAACCGATTGAGTTCGAACCTTGTATTTTCAGGAAGCTGGCTTGTTTCCTCGTTCATCGCCATGACAACGCGGCCAATGGCGGATTGGTTCGTCACACAGGCAGTGATCCCGGAAACAACGAGCACACCCAGGACACCGGCCAGCAGCAGCTTCTGCAAACGTGCAGAACGCCACTGAGTCGGTTTTACCCTGGGTATGCGTGATGGCAAGGTTATCCGTCCTTGTTGATCTGTTCGACCAGTTCACCTAGAACCCGTTCGGCATCGTCGTTTTCAACCTGGCAGGTGCCGGCATTTTCATGACCGCCCCCGCCATATTTCAGCATCAGTTCGCCGACATTGGTCTTTGAGGTTCTGTTAGTGATCGATTTGCCGGTCGCCAGAACGGTGTTCAGCTTATTCAAACCCCACAGCACATGGATCGAAATATTGCACTCGGGAAACAGCGCATAAATCATGAAGCGGTTCCCGGCATAGATCATTTCTTCGCCGCGCAGGTCGAGCACCACGAGATTTCCATGAACTGTTGAGCAACGCTTGATCTGCTCTTTGAATTTCTCTTCGTGTTCGAAATAGAGATCAACCCGCTCCTTCACATCAGGAAGGGCCACGATTTCGTCAACGGTATGATCCCGGCAGTAATCGATAAGCTGCATCATCAACTGATAGTTGGAAACCCGGAATTCCCGGAACCGGCCAAGTCCTGTGCGGCTGTCCATCAGCATGTTGAGAAGATCCCACCCTGCAGGTTTGAGAATTTCCTGCTCGGAGAACTGTGCACTGTCGCCTTTGTCGACTGCGACCATCATATCCTCGGAAACCTTCGGAAATGCTTCCTTGCCGCCATAGTAATCATAAACAACGCGTGCCGCAGAAGGTGCATCGGGATCGATAATATGATTTTCCGGTTTTTCACCAATGCGAATGGTTTCGCTGAGATGGTGGTCAAAGGCTAGATGAACGCCTTCGACATACGGCAGGTTCGTCGTGATGTCCCCATCCGAAATCAGTATTGTGCCGTCCTGCATGTCTTTCGGGTGCACAAATTTGATATCGTCGATAATGCCTAAATCTTTCAGAAGTACCGCACACACCAAACCGTCAAAATCGCTACGTGTCACCAGTCTGTATGTCTTCTCGCCCATCCCGGGTCTCCCTGCCTATCTATTTATGAATTAAGTTCGAAAAGCTTTCGACGGATTGTGGTTCGACCCGGCATGGTATGGCAAGAGCCTATTACAAATTGTAACTTCTCTAAGCTTTCATCCGGCTTTGATTCCGTGCCGCAGCCAGATGGCACAGGCGAAAAGAACGACGGCCCCTGCCTGATGCGCTGCCGCCAATGGGATAGGCACCATCAACAATAGCGTCGATATACCGAGCGCAACCTGAAGAATAGCCGCCAGCAACATGCCGTGTGACCGGCTTCTTGTTCTCGCGTCTGAATTTTTTGCAGCAAACCATGTCAAAATGATGACGCAGAAAGTTGAGATGGCCAGCCAGCGGTGGTTGAACTGAACCGTCGGGATATCTTCGAAGAAGTTGAGATACCAGGGCGAAAGCTGAAACCCTTCACTGGGATAGAACTCCCCCAGCATCAAGGGAAAGGTGTTGTAGATAAGCCCTGCATTCAGACCCGCCACCAGTGCACCGCTGAACGCCGTCACGAAGATCAGGCACAAACTAAGGGTGGATAGATTATACAGAGTTCTGGAAACGGTTCTCCGCTCAGGAAAAAGAAGATCGAGCGCAAACCAAAGCCCAAGCCCTATTATCAGAAAAGCCATCATCAGATGAACGGCAAGCCGGTACTGACTGACATCCGGATGATCCACCAAACCGCTTTTGACCATCCACCATCCGATCCCCCCCTGAATGCCTCCCAGGGCAAACAGCACAAGGAGACGGAACATCAACGGCTTTGAAATCCAACGCTTGAAGATAAAAATGCAAAACGGGACGGCAAAGGCGATGCCGATCAACCTGCCCCATAAACGATGCAGGTATTCGAGCCAGAAAATTTCCTTGAACTGATCCAGGCTCATCCCGCGATTGATTTTGAGATATTCCGGTGATGTCCGATAGCCGTCAAACTGGGCCTGCCACGCGGCTTCATTCAAGGGGGGCAACCATCCCGTTACTGGGCGCCAATCGGTCATTGAAAGTCCGGATTCCGTCAGCCTGGTAAATCCTCCCAGAACGACCATTGCGAAAACCATGGCACAGATCGTCAGCAACCAAAGTGAAATTATCCGGATCGCTTTTTCCGACAGTCCATGAGTTTGGGAAGCAGGCAAAATTCATTCCTTTTTTCGTCTGCATGCAGGTAGTGGATCGGTCCTTGTTTGTCCATCCTTGATCCGCGATAAAACCCGTGTACAGCATATATACGGCAATTGCGGCGAACCCGATCTATGAACGATAACAATGTCACCATTCATCCCGTCATGCTTGTCGGCGCCGGACCCGGCGATCCCGACCTGCTGACTGTGAAGGCACACCGGCTTTTAAGCGAGGTTGACGTCATCGTCTATGACCGTCTTGTCGCCAAGCAGATCCTCGCCCTGATCCCGGAGACCACGGAACGGGTCTTTGCCGGAAAGCGTGCTTCGAACCATTATATGCCACAGGAAGACATCAATAACCTGCTGGTAGACCTTGCCCGGGTCGGCAAGAAAGTGATGCGGCTCAAGGGCGGAGATCCGTTTGTCTTTGGCCGTGGCGGCGAAGAAGCCCTGCATCTGGTCCGTAACGGCATCCCATTCGAGGTTGTTCCTGGCATCACATCATCCGCCGGATGTGCGGCGTATGCCGGCATTCCGCTGACACACCGTGGGCTGGCACAAGGTGTTCGCTTCGTCACCGGCCACAGCAAGGGGGATGAACCGCTGGACCTTGACTGGCGCAGTCTGGCCGATCCTGAAACGACGCTGGTTGTTTACATGGGTATGTCAAACGTCAGTGAAATCGCCGGCAAACTTATTGAAAACGGTTTACCCGATGACACCCCGGTGGCTGTCATCAATATGGGTACCCGCCCCGCTCAGAAGACCTTGATTACCAATCTGTCGGCCCTGCCGGAAAGGGTCGCTCACGCAGATATTAAAGGGGCGACGCTTTTTGTGATCGGCCGGGTGGTGACGCTCGCCGAAGAACTCTCCTGGTTCACTGAAGCGACCCCGCTCTGAGCAATAATTACATTTCCCGGTCTAGCGCCCGGGCCAGGACCATGTAGACCTTACCCATGTCGGACGACAGGAACGTCGCATGCAGCATGCTGTTCGGATCACGTTTGGATGCTTCATCAAGCAGCATTTCGAATTCTTCGAGATAACGTGTGACGTATTCGCGGAAAGTGCTGTCTTCCTGATAGGTCTGGCGAATTTGCTGCAACTTGGCTCGTTCCCGGAAACCAAGCAGTTTGCGGACGAAAATCCCCTTCTCACCCTTGTTGAACCGCCGCCAATCCTCTTCGGAGACCTGTGTCTCCAGAACACGGCTGACATCAACGGCCAATGATTGTAGGCGTTCGGATATAAAGGTCGCCTGACGGGTGAATTCCTCAAGACTGGTTTTATCCGTGCGCTCCCTGAGCGTTGCCAGCAACGCCGAGGCCTCATTTGACGCCGTCCGCACGTCTTCGGTACGGCTGTCCAACACCTGATTGATCTCATGGGATTTGCGGGCAACATCCGCCGTCGCCTTGGAAAGCGCATCGACATGCGACCTGACGGACTTGTCCCAGGCCCCGACTTTGCCTAGAGCCAGATCGGTCGTGCTCGAGAGTTCCTGCGCACGTCTGGCCAGTGCTTCACCAAGGGCTTCAAGACCGCGTTCGGCCCTGTTGTAAGTTGTCGTGAGATCCTGCAACTGGCGCCGCAACCCTTCTGTCCCGCCTTCGAGCTGCTCTACGATGGTATCCGTGCGATCACCGGATTCATGAATTTGGGTGCGCAGTGTTTCTGCAGCACGTGTCAGTTTCGATACATTCAAATCCGCTGCCATCGACGCTTCGGAAGCGCGTTGGCCTATCACCTCGCCGACACGTTCCAGACGATCCACCGCATCCTCGCTGGTGGTTTCCAGAATATTGCCACGGTGTTTGAGGCCATCCGTCGCCTCTTCGAGTTGGGCTGTCGCTTTGCGCGCAACAATGCTGACTTCCTGGAAGCGTTCACGAAGCGCCTGCCCGAATTCGGACATCTCCTGAACCCCACGCTGTGACGCATCGCTGAGATCACGGGCCCCGTCACGGAATTCGGCATTGACCGTCTCAACCTGACTGGATGCTCGCTCGGCAGCCTGCATCACTTCGCCGCTGTGTCGGTGAAGCGCATCGGATACCAGGCTCATCAATTGCGATGCACGGTCGGCCGTCGTGCTCATTTCATGGGACCGGGACTGCATTTCCTCGCCAACCCGGCTCAATCGGGCAGCAGCTTCGTTGGACGAGTTGGTCAGTCCCGATACCTGCTGATTGAGCAGGTCGGAGAAACGCTGCACGTGTATGGTTGCTGACTCGTAGGTACTGGTCAGGTCTTCCGAGCTTTTGTGCAGGATTTGCCCGACATCGTTCATCCGCTCGCGGGTTTTCTCCAGTGAATTGTCGAGTTCGATATGATTCTGTCGCAAAGAGCCGGAGATGCCGGCGAGATTCTCGGCAGCCCGGTCGGTTGCCCCTGTTGCGGTTTCAACCTCACGCATCAGGCGGCGACCGATATCCTCAAGCCGGCTGAGAGCATCTGAAGACGTCTCACGCATCTGACTTGCGCTTTTCTGCATGGCATTCGCCGTCAGTTCGACCCGGCCAGTTGCATGATCGGCTGCCGCCGAAAGCTCATTCGTGCCTTCCTGCAGAATTTCTCCGGCATCAACAAGGCGCCGGCGTACCGTTTCGCTGACGGTATCCACCTGAATGGCACGTTCCTTGATGACGTCGCCCACACCTTCGATTTCGGCATAGGCGCGGCCGGAAATAGTCCCCAGGTCCTCAGACTGCCTATGCAGCAGATCAGTAACGAGATTCAGCAGTTGCGCCGCACGGTCCGACGCCTGGGCAACCTGTTGAGAACGGTTCTCCAGCACATGTCCGACTTTGTCGATGTCTTCAATAGCCAGATCGGAGAGCTTGCCCAGTGTCTGGGAGTTGTTGGTGAAAATCTCGGACACCGCACCGATTTGCGCCGACGCCTGGTCGGAAGCAGACAGAAGATCGCGCAAGCGTTCGCTCAAATCCTCGCCGACCGCGACAAGACGGGCTTTTGCCGTATTGCTGGAATGATCGATGTTTGTCGTTTCCCGGCGGATGATTTCGCCGGCATCGGCAAGAATATTAGCCGACTTGGCGGAAACCAGTGCCAGTCTGTCTGCATGGTTCTGAAGGCTCTCGCTGACCCGCTCGATCCCCTGCTCTGCCTTGGCCGAAACGGCGCCCAGTTCCAGCACCTGATCCTTCGCCTGACGGCCCAGATCGGCCATGGCACGCTGTGCCTGTGTTGTCGTGTCGACGACCTGGCTCAAGTCCTCATGTGTTGCCCTGGCCGCTTCAGAGACACCTTCCGCCCCCTGTCGAACGGCCGCCGCCCCGTGGCTGAGCGCATGTGCGGCCCGGGTCACATCGGCAACGCCCTTGTCCGCAGATTGCGTCACTTCTGATACCGTATCGCTCAGCAATTCGCTCAGGCGGGAAAGCCGGGCATCAGCCGTATCGGATACGCTGTCGATATCTGCGGATCGGCGGCGTAAAGATTCGCCCGCTTCGTCCAGTCGCAACACGCTCTGGTTGGCCGTACGCGCCATATTACCGGCCTGTTCGCCAAGCGCTTCGCCGACTTCCGTGAACCTCTCGATGGAGCGATCCGCCGTGTCCTCGACCTGGTCGGAACGGCGGCGCAGTTCTTCACCAACCCGTGCCACTTCGCCCAAAACACGCTCGGAGATTGCCGTCAGCTCATCGGAGTCCCTGCGCAACAGATTTCCGACGTTTTCAGCACGTTCTGCCGCAGTGTCCGCAACATCCGACATTTCCCGTGCCTGAACCCGGAATGCTTCGCCGGTGCCGCGCACCCGTTCGGCAACCTGTTGCGAGGTCACTTCAAGCTGCCGGGCATCCTCACGCAATGCATCACCCACATCCTGCACATCGGAAACAACCTTGTCGGATGTCCGTGCCAGTATGTGTGTCTGGTGCGCCAGATTGTCCTCGATATCCTTGGTGCGGCTATGAACCCGGTCCGCCGTCGCCACCAGATCAGTCGCCTGACGCTGTAACAGATCCCGCATCCGTTCAATCTGGGTCTGTGCTTCGGCATTGCGTTTCGACATGTCCTCGGCACTGTCACCCAGCATCGTTGCGCTGGAACGCATCTGCCTGTCAGCCTCGCCAGAGATATCAACCAGTTCCGCAATCCTGTCGCGAACGGCTTCCCCGATCGCCTGCAACGTGCCGGTCGTGTCTTCGGCCCGTGAATTCGCCTCGTTCATGCTGTCGCGCAGGGCAACCGTACGCTCGTCGAAAAGATGCGCCGTTTCCTGTGCACGTTGCGAAGCTGTATTGGCGGCCAGATAAAGTTCCTGCGCCCGCTTGCCGATCACTTCGGTCAGGTCTTCGGCGCGCGAAGAAGCCCTGTCGGATGACACCGTCAGATCATAAGCATGCTTTTGCAGAACTTCACCGACACCACGTGCCCGTTCCGTCGCATGATCCGCCGCCTGCGCCAGATCCTCGGTTTGACGCCGCAGGGCGTCGGCAACTGCATGGGCGCGAAGATCAGCGTCTTCGGAAACGCGCGAAAGTTCCAACGCACGTTCCCGGACCAGTTTGCTGACGGCCTCGCCGCGCCGCATTGCATCTTCCGTAGCGCGATTCAGGTCTTTGGTTTGCTGACGGAGGGAGTCGGTTACCTCCCGCAGACGCGACTGCGCATGGTCGCCGGGATAGATCATTTGCCGCATCTGCCAGCGCAATGCCGCCGCTTCGTGCTGAATATTGGCGCCGCGATGATAGGAGATGACGACAACCCACAAAAGCGCGACGGGCGTCGCCACCCCTGCGGCCAGACCGCCGATTTCATGCGGCAGCAAAGCCGCCAGATTGTTCCATCCGAGATTGAGTTCCACGAATTGATACGAGAACCAGAACCAGACAGCCGTCGCCGCAATGGCACCGGCCGGCAGCAATTTCCATTGCACCCAAAACGGTGTCGGAGGCGAAAGTTCAATATCTTCCAGTGAACCGGATGAGGGGGGAACGACAGCACGATCGTCAGAAATCATTGCCCCGAGGCTGTCGGCAATGTCTTTCTGCCGGCTTCCGCCGTCACTGTCGGTTCTGTCGGCAGCTCTATCTGCCATGATCCCAACCTCCGGGCATTTTGAGGGACATCAATGTTAAGTCCCAATATCATGCGTCGTAAACCTGATTTTGATGCATATATTGTGTATTACGTGGATAACTCTGTGATCAAATCAACGAAACGCTCTGCTGTGGCACCATCCATGGTCTCACCGAATAGGGCATTGCGATATCTGGCACGCAGTTCCGTCCCCGCATCCGGTGTCTTGAGCGCCAGATCGACCGCCCTGGCCAGATCATCTATCCTGCCGATTTCACGTCCGACCTCGCGCCAGCGCCATTCGATCCCCTGCGGATCATACCCCTCTTTGTCGGCCGTATGCTCGGGATTGCGCAACAGCAGAATGGGACGATCGACAGCCAGAAAATCGAAGACGGCACTCGAAACATCGCTGAGAAGAACATCTGCGGCTTGAAGATACGGCAGCATGTGCGCATCCGGGTCCTCGACGAGAACCACACGATCATTTTCTCTGGCAGCCTTGGCCCAGGTTTCGATCCACTTCGGCTGGCGGATGAAAGTTTCCGGATGTGGCTTAATGACGAGTGTCACATCGTGACGGCTGCCACGAATAAGTTCGACAATGTTTTCGCCAAGCATTGCCGGCGATGACATTTGCGCCCTGTGGCCGGGTGCATACAGAACCGTTTTGGTGGCATCCATCAGTGCTCGGGGGGTCTGCAGGGCATCCCCCCTGAACAGCGGGTCTAACGGCAAATGCCCAATTACCCTGAGCTGCAATTCATCAACCAAACCCATTTTAACCCAGGCATCACCTACGACCGGCCCCGGTGCGCAAACGATGTCCGCCCCCTCGAAAGCCGCCCGAAAGCGCAATTGCGAGGCCAGAAACACCGGTGCTGCGATTATCAGCGCATTTGGCACCAGTTCCCGTACCTGCGCAGTTTGCGTGCCGCCGACAACGACAACATCCGGCTTGAACTCGACAAGATCGCGCCCATCCGAAGTCAGCAGCGGCCAGTGTGCGGACTGCATCTGATGAAACAGAGCCGATAAAGGGAAATATTGTTCTGCACCGTTAAAATGAAGCGCAACACGGCGTGCAGTTCCATCACGTTCAACAAGCTTCCGCCCGTCACGTTCTATACCGAGACTCATTTCACCGGCATGAGCGTAGAGATTTCCCGGCGCAAGCTTTAGTGCATCCTTGAAGGATTGCACCGCTTCAGCCCGCCGCCCGGCACTTTTACGCGCATAGCCCAGATGGACCAATGCCTCGATCCGTTTCGGGCTAAAACGCAGACTGCGTTCCAGCGATTTCACCGCTTCATCTGCCGCGCCGACACGCCGGTATGCTGCGCCCAGCAGATAGTGCGCATCGGCATTTTCAGGTGCCAGCGACACGGCTTCCTGCAGATAAGCGATACCATCCTGCTGGTCACCCCGCAGGAAGAGTGCCTTGCCGAGATCAAGCCGCGCATCAACAGCCGCCGGATTTCCGGCAACCGCTTTCTCAAAATAATTCACGGCCTTGTTCAGATCATGTGACTCCGCCATCAATTCGCCCATGAACTGGTTGGCCAGCGGATCTGCGGGGTTATGCGCCAACGCATTCTGAAAATATTCCGCTGCGGCTTTATCAGATCCCTGTCTTCGGGCCGTAATACCGAGATCGACCATCGATACACCAGAAGATTGCTCAATGCTCTCCGGCTCGGCCTGCTGGGGCGCAGGCGTCAGCCGAACAACCCCCATCTTTGCCAGCCACCCCAGCGTTCTGGGGAGCCTATAACGGCGTCGTTCCGGCAAAAGCTCAGCTATTTGAATGACTTCAACCGCATCACGTTCGGATAAATGCGACAGCACATGTTCCTGCTCATCCGGTTCCAGCATGGCATGCCCGGCGGTGTCGTTGATCGGATTGGCGCGGAGCCGGGCAAGACGGTTGGAAACGCCCTCACCGCGGACAAGTCCCGGGGCCAGTGACACCCTGGCATGTTCGGATATTGCGTGGGAGGCATACGACTGAAAAACCGAAAACGGATCATCAAGGTGCGGGATCGCCGGGCGACCCGGGATTGGCGGCGCGATTTCAGCCGCATCGGATCTGATCCGGCGCAGTTCAGACCATAATGCCTGATGGCGACGGATGACGACCGGCCAGTCGTAGGTCTGCAGGGCCGCCTTACGGGCTGCATCACTCAACTTGCGGCGGTGATCTATGTCCCCGGCCAGAGCTTCGAAGATTTCTGCCGCTGCGCGTATATCAATCGCGGTGGCCTGGCTAACCGTCCCGGCCAGGAACATATCGGCGCGAATACCATCGGCGCCCATGGTGGTGTTTTCCGGCGCCAGCGTCAGATCACCGCCGCTTTCCGCCAACGGCAACCAGGTCGGTACGAGATATCCGTTTTCGGCATTGGCGACGATATCCCGGTTTGCCCCCCAGTCAGCTGCAACCACCGGCAGGCCGGCGGCCATCGCCTCGAGTATTTCCGTATCCACACCATGCCCGATCGCATCATCAAAAGCCGCATAGGTATCTGCTGCAAACCAGACGCGATCACGGATATCAGCCTCACGCCCGTCCAGAAAAATGGCGTTCACAGCCGGTGCGAACTCGCGAATGGATTCACGGTATGCCCTTTCGATTTTTTCATTATCGAACCAGCCGGCCTGCAGCAGGTGAATTCGCACACCGGTCCGTCTGGCCGTGGCTTCGAGTGCCAGATAAAGCGGCGTCGGATGGGCACGTTGATAGAACGCGAAATTGCCAGTCGTCAGGACACAGAAGTCGTCCTCACGGATGCCGAGCCGGCGCCGGACTCCTTCGCGTAATCCCTGCGTTTCATCCGTCGACTGATAAACACCTGCATTGATGCCGGGCGGAACGACAAAACTGACACCGCCAAAACTGTGTTCGCCTCCCATGCGGAAGCCGAGATATTCGCTTTGCTTCGCTAACAGGCGTTCCGCTGTCTGCTTGACGGTTTTTGAGGGATAGATCACCGCATCCCAATGCTGAGCCGGTGCAATCAATAAATCACAGAGTGCAGCCTGTGTTGATGCGGCCCCCAGATTCTCGATCTCGCCTACAACAGAATAATGGCGCTGGCCGAAGGTGCGCCGGCGCCACATCAATGGCCCGATTTCAGCCCCGGAAAGCCTGAGGACAGGCGCATCCTTGAAGCCTTTGCGATCCCCAGGCGCCACATAGCGGCATTCACGTTGTTTGGTATCCGCCTTGGCAACCCTGCTCACAAAATCATCGAAGTCGTCCGGATCGTGGGACTGACAGAAAAACGCGGGCACGCCGCTATGTTTCACGAAAGCCCCCAGAAACGAACCAGCCGGTCGCGGGCGCGCATCAATTTCGCGGCGATAGAAATGCACCGCATTTTCGACGCCGTTGTCCGTGGTCTTGCTGACCTTCACCGGTTTAATGTGAACCGCCATCAACCTCCCCCCGGGCCATGCGGATCAGAACAGGTGTTGGCCACCGGTCACCCAGACTTCGGTGCCGGTAACGTACTGGCTGTCTTCCGAACATAGATAATAGATCGTCCCGGCGACATCAGCAGGCGTCCCCATTCGCTGCAACGGAATGCGCGGGATCAGCAGGTCGTATTCAGGCCCGACCATCTCGGTTTCAATTTCACCCGGCGCGACGGCATTGACCCGGACATCAAGCTCGGCAAACTCATTCGCCATTTCACGGGTCAGGCCAGAAAGTGCGGTCTTTGATATTGAATATGCGGAACCTGCAAACGGATGGATGTAATGTCCTGCAATGGAGGTAATATTCACGATTGCCCCCTTGCCCTTGTGGAGTTCACTGGCGAAGCCGCGCGACAATTTCAGCGGGGCGAAAAAATTTAGTTCGAACACGTCGTGCCAGGCATCGAGGTCACCATTCAGAATGCCAAGACGTTCCTTGTAAGGCGTTTTTGGCGACATCCCTGCGTTATTCACGAGTGCATGTAGCGGTGCGCCATCGAGCGCTTTTTTGGCCCCGTCTATGAAGTTCTTGATGCTGTCATCGTCGCCAAGGTCTGTTGGGATATGGCATGTCCATTTCGGTTCACGTTTGCAGGCTTCTGGCGTATCTTCGCGCGAGCATGTGATGATGTTCCATCCCCGCTCCAGAAAAAGACGTGCCGTATAATGGCCGATCCCCCGGCTGGCGCCGGTGATGATGACGGTTTTGCGATCTTCGGGTTGTGCATCGGTGTCGTTCATGTGCAGACGGTACTTTAAACCGGCACCGCTGGCCAGAGCTTGAAAGCACTGCGCATAAAGAGAAATTCATGATTCCGGCGATGACGTTGCCGGTTGAATGTATATGATCATCGCATGTGCTCAAACTTCGAACTCAACGCAACGCCTGGCGACATTTCAACGGCTTTCGGTCTCGACGAAGACCCGCCAATGCCGAACAAGGATAATCTTCGCCCGACTGACCTGTCGTTGATCATCGGCATGGACAAAATCTTCCTGATGCAGCCCTGGGGCCTGAGCGTGGACTGGTCGAAACAACCGATGATCAATGCACGGAGCGAGACTCTCAGCGAAAAACCAACTTTCCGAGGCATATTGAACCGACGTTGCGTGGTCCCCGCCAATGCCTACTTCGAGTGGCGGAAAACCGAAGACGGCAAAAAACTGAAAAACCGCATTTCTGTCCCCGGATCGGCTGTTTTCGGCATGGCCGGCCTGACCGACGGGGAACGCTACACGATCATCACCTGCCCCCCTTCCCCGGCGATTGCGCATATTCACAACCGGATGCCAGTGATCCTGTCGCAGACCGTATGCGAAACGTGGCTAAGCGCCGTTCCCTATGCCTCTGTTGCAGAGTTTCTGACGCCATATGACGGTGAATTGCAGTTCGAGGAAGAGACGCCACCTGCCCCGATTCAAAGAGATCTGTTCAGATAGTCCTCACCAAGTCGTCGCCCTGAACTTGATTCAGAGCCCATTTTCGCAACAAGCAAATGGTTCCGGGATTATGGATCCTGAATTGAATTCAGGATGACGGTCGTGTTTTGCCGGGTCTAGCCACACTGCCCGCGATGGCGCAGAAACTGATCAGCCAGCACACAGGCCATCATTGCTTCGCCAATCGGTACAGCGCGGATGCCGACGCATGGATCGTGGCGGCCTTTGGTAGAAATCTCGGTTTCCCGACCGTTGCGATCGATGGTCGCACGCGGCGTCAGGATCGAACTGGTCGGCTTCACGGAAAACCTGACCACTACATCCTGCCCTGTCGAGATACCGCCTAAGACACCGCCGTTATTGTTCGAGGAGAATACCGGCTTGCCATCCTCGAAACGCATTTCATCGGCATTTTCCTCGCCAGTCAGCTTTGCCGCATCCATACCGGCGCCGATCTCGACACCCTTTACGGCGTTGATGCTCATCATCGCCAATGCCAGTTCTGAGTCCAGCTTGCCATAGACGGGTGCACCCCATCCTGCGGGCACACCTGATGCGACGACCTCGATCACGGCGCCGACGGAAGAGCCTTTCTTGCGGATACCGTCAAGATAATCGGCAAACACATCGGCACTTGCAGCGTCTGGGGCAAAAAACGGATTGGCATCGACGGCATCCCAGTCACGCACATCATCCGGCACCGCCTTGTCGCCCATGCGGATTAAACCACCCCGGATGATGATATTTTCGCCAAGAATCTTACGAGCAATCGCGCCGGCGGCTACCCGCATTGCCGTTTCACGGGCCGATGAACGACCACCCCCCCGATAATCCCGAAAGCCGTACTTGGCGTCATAGGTGTAATCGGCATGGCCGGGGCGGAATTTGTCCTTGATATCACCGTAGTCTTTGGAGCGCTGATCGGTATTCTCGATCAGCAAGCCAATTGATGTCCCGGTGGTTCTACCTTCGAACGTCCCGGACAGTATCTTCACCTGATCGGCTTCCTGACGTTGCGTGGTATATTTTGACTGGCCGGGTCGGCGTTTATCGAGATAGGGCTGGATATCCGCTTCGATCAGGTCGAGACCGGGAGGACAGCCGTCAACAACACAGCCGAGCGCCACACCGTGGCTTTCACCAAACGTTGTTACCCGGAACAGGTGACCGAAGGTGTTGTGAGACATTTTCCCGCTCAGATTCAGACGACGGAGATATCCGGCGCATCGACGGCTTTCATGCCGACGACATTATAGCCGCAATCCACGTGGTGGGTTTCACCGGTCACACCGCTCGACAGCGATGACAGCAGATAAACGCCTGCACCACCGATATCGTCCATGTTGACGTTACGGCGAAGCGGTGAGTTGTATTCGTTCCACTTGAGAATGTAGCGGAAATCCCCGATCCCGCTGGCCGCCAGGGTCTTCATCGGACCGGCCGACAGGGAATTCACGCGAATGCCGTCCTTGCCGAGATCCTCTGCAAGATACCGCACAGACGCTTCCAGGGCGGCTTTGGCCACACCCATGACGTTGTAATGCGGCATGACCCGCTCAGCCCCGTAGTACGTCAAGGTCAGAAGGCTTGCACCTTCATTCAACAACGGCCGAGCACGCTGGCAAATTGCCGTAAACGAATAACAGCTGACATTCATCGTCAGTTCGAAGTTTTCAGGTGACGTGTCGATGTAGGCGCCTTTGAGTTCATCCTTGTTCGAATAGGCAACGGCATGAACAAGAAAATCGAGGCTGCCCCACTCTGCTTTGAGCTTATCGAAAACCGCATCCATGCTGGCGGGGTCGGTTACATCGCAGGGCAGAACGAGATTCGAACCGACTGACTCTGCAAGCGGCAGCACACGTTTCTGTAAGGCTTCGCCCTGAAACGTAAAGGCCAGCTCGGCACCTTGTTCATGTGCGGCTTTGGCTATCCCCCAGGCAATAGATCGATCATTGGCAACACCCATGACCAGTCCACGCTTTCCTTGCATCAAAGGTGCAGGTTGACCCATTTTATTGTCCTCGTCTTTTACTCATCGCATTCCCAATATGGGAATCTGCCCTTGGAAACATGCTACACGCAAAATACCGATCAAACCATGTCGACGCACATTATGTTTCGCGGAAGAGGCTTTGCCATATAATACACAACAGAAAGCGTCAATCGAATGGAGCGCCGAATGAGGGAAAACACAACCGAAGAAGAACCTGCCCCGAAGGAATTCCATTCCAATTCAGCGAATATTCTTCCCGATGATGAAGAAAAGGAAAATGTCGCCGGGATCGAAGTAGTCCTGAATGAGACCGGAGCATTTGCCAGGTTTGTCGGCCAACGGTTTGGCGAAGACCGCTGCCTGAGAATGGCGGCAGGATTGAGCTACACGTCACTGCTTGCGATCGTCCCATTATCGGCCATCGCTTTTTCGATGCTGGCCGCTTTCCCCGTGTTTGCCGGTGTCCGTGAAATCATTCAGGAAGCCTTGTTTTCCAACCTGTTACCGCAATCCGCAGATGCCACCCAGCATTATTTCAATCGTTTTGTCCAAAACACGACAACTCTCAGCGCTGTCGGCATCGTTGCCCTCGCAGCGACTGCCGTGCTTCTGCTAGGCACCATCGAAGCGGACATGAATGCCATATTTCGCGTTGCCCGACCGCGCGCAATTGTCCCGCGGCTTTTGGTTTTCTGGGCCTTGCTAACCCTGGGCCCCTTGTTGCTGGGTGCCAGTTTCTCCTTATCGACATATTTTTTCGCAGCTACTCAGTGGATCGGCATAGACAGCGGCAGTGGAAGCGCATTTCTGGGCACCGTCCTGCCGACAATCATGATGATTATCCTGTTATCGGTGTTTTACATCATCATTCCCAACCGTCCGGTCGGATTGACGGCAGGATTCGCGGGCGGACTCTTCGCAGGGATTGCTTTCACCATCCTGCGTAAGCTGTTCGGTTGGTACATCATCACATTCCCGACATACCAGAATATATACGGCGCCATGTCCGTGGTGCCTATCTTTCTGGTGTGGATGTATCTGTCATGGCTGGTGGTTCTAGTCGGCGCCGTTTTGACGGCCAGTGTCAGCGAATGGCAGTCCGCTGGCGGCAAACCTCTGAATACAGCCGTCGGCAGCAGTATGCGCTTTGTCATCGCCGTAAAAATCCTCGCTGTACTATTCGAGGCCAGTCGGGATGGTGAAGGCGCCGTTCATCGTAGCCGGATCCTGCGTACGACCGGCGGCGGCGGTGAAGCCGTGGATCGAATCCTTCTGCAACTCAGAGCCGGCCACTACGTCGAACGAACGGCTACAAATAGGTGGATACTCTCGCGCGACCCGGAACACGTGACGCTTTTCGATCTATACCACGCGCTCGGGCTGGGATTTTCCGAACATGCGGTACTGGGCGGAAACGAATCATGGCAGGCAAGGCTTGAAGAACGCGTCAATGAACTAAAAAAATCCAATCAGGATGTGCTCGGCGTATCGCTGAAGGATATCCTTGAAGAGGCAGCAGACAGCGCCTCAATACGCAGCGTTGAACGGCGGGCCTGAAGCGTCGGTTATTCCCTGATTTCTGACCGGCTGCGTATAAACGCGGCCAGTTCCGGATCGGGTTTTTTGGGGAGCGTCAGCACCAGGGTCACGAAATGATCGCCGCGTACCCCGCTTTTACGTCCACCATCTGCCAGGCCGCGTTCCTTAAGCCGCAGACGGGTTCCTGTATTAGAATTGGCAGGCACGCTGACATTGACCATGCCGTCTATGGTTTCGACCTGGATTTTCCCCCCGATAATGGCTGTTTCCAGGTTAACCGGAGCATCTGTATAGATATCCCGTCCCCGGCATTTGAATATCGGGTGCGCCGCAACCTCGACCTCGACCAGGGCGTCACCGTTCCGTCCCTTTCCAAACCCACGCATGCCCTGCCCTTTCAGGCGCAAGACCTGGCCTGATACCGTTCCTGGCGGCACGGTCACCTTAAGAACCGCCCCGTGCGTGGTTTCAATTTCCTTGTTCGCCCCCCGCGCGGCTTCAAGAAAATCCACATTCAACGCATACGTGACGTCGACACCGTCTATATCCGGGCCTGCACGTTCCCGGAAAAATCCTTCAAAACCGGAACGCCTTGGTTTTTCCTTACCGGACCTTTCAGTGCCGGCCGGTTTCTGACGACGTTTGCGGCCTTCTGCACTGATTTCGCCGCGATCATATTGTGCCCGGCGAACTGGGTCTGAAAGAATCTGATAGGCTGCGGAAAGCTCTTTGAACTCCTCTTCCGCCCAGGGATTGCCAGGGTCGAGGTCGGGATGCATTTCCCGTGCCTTGCGGCGATAGGATTTTTTGATCTCCTCCGCACTAGCATCAGGCGCCACACCAAGGACGCGGTAAAGGTCGCTGTATTTTTCCCGGGCTGGCATCGTTTTTCAGGCTGCGAGGCCTGCCGCCTCCGCCTTGGCAAGGGTCCAGAGATTATTCGGCAAGCGGCCGAGCCTTTCCGAAATCAGCATCTTTGCTACATTGATGCGACCGGACTTGAGTGCCGAATCAATCAGCACCATGGCAAACAGATCACGTTGAGCATGCGAACCACCCAGCTTATGAAGCTGGTATCTGATCGGAATCAGCGTGTCGACGACGAAGCCATATTCACCATGACGGTGTGCTATCAATGCTTCTGCCACCGGCAGACCAAGCATCTGGGTGATGTAGGCATTATCTTCACCCTTTGATTGGCTATATGCCTTCATGGCGTCAAGAAGCTCCTGCGCATCATCACCTTCGACAGCCGAGAGCGAAATGGCATGGTGCACATCAATGAAAGCCAGTTGCTGATCGCTTTTATGCGATTTGCACTTTTGAGCCAGTGCCTCCCAGCGATCGCCAACGTCCTGATCATGTAATTCCAGGCGCAGCAGAACAGCGGCATCGTTGACAAGATCAAGGTACTCATCGGATTCGGCATCCCATAAATCCTCGTCATACAGTTTCAAAACCTCTGCATACTCACCCTTATCAAGATGCATCAGCATCCGGTGCCACCACACATGGTATCTAAAGTTGTTTGCGGTCAACCAGCCGGGCTGGTTTTTCCTGATCCAGTTGATACCTGCATCCGGCATATCCCGCATTTCATAGACATGGGCAACCGCATGAATGGCCCACGGGTTTTCCGCTATAAGATCAACAGCTTCCTCACCAGCCCTCAAGGCTGCGTCATAATTGTGCGTTTCTTCGAAGCCGAAGGCTTCCATACCTTTGACGTACCCATATCCCGGCACATCAGCCGACCAGGCATACAGCCGGCGGGTCACGGTATCGCGCAGGTTCTGTCCGTCGCCTTCATAAAAATGGCCATGATGTGCGAGTCGGAGAGCCAGGGCATCCAAAGGATTTGCCACCAGTATGGCTTCCCAGCAGGCGATCGCAGCGCGTTTACGGCCATGCGACCAGTGTTCTGCAGCTTCGATATGCAAACGTTCTCGGGGATTGGCGGCATCATATCGTTCTCGTGCATCGGCAGCAGCTTTTTGCGCACGCACCTGCAATAGCCCGGTGGCCATCAGCATGAAAAAATAACACTTGAGGACATGCGCCAACGGCATGTCCAGATCAGCTTCAAAAATAGACTTCAGGTTCGGGCCCGCACTCGGATTAATACCAAGATAGGAAACTATCGTCGCGTCGAATGCCTTAACGGCTTCTTCTGACGCCGCCGATATATCCAGACCGCGACAATCCTGAAACATCTGCACACTCCCGTACTCTAAAAATGCCGGTGAACAGCTTATGCGAAACAGCCTTGGGTGACAGCCCAAAACACAAGCCTTGTTTTTAGTTTGTTATGTTAAATGCTCAGCTATTCTTTTGAATAGGTCGTGCGGAGCCTGCGAGTCAGGGTTTTAATGATCAAACCGATTACCTTATCCGTTAGCTTCAAGCGCTCCTGCAAATCCTCACGCGTCAAAACCATGGCTTCGCCATCTTCGGATGCAGTCGCCGTTACGGAATGCGGCGTATTATCAATCAGAGCCATTTCGCCGATGATGCCGCCGGCTTCCACCGTGGCAATCTGTTTGCTCCACCCGGGGCGGGTTTCACGCGATAGAACGACTGTTCCTTTGCGAATAATTAGGGCGACATCATCTTTGACACCCTGCGAGAATAGAACCTCTCCATCCATGAAGTGCCGTATTTCCATTCAACCCTCTACTGACAGTCCGATCATATGTATCCATAATGAGAACAGAGTTCGGACACCACCATATTCGACAGCTCTACGGAATCGAGATTATTACTTTCATTCTCAGCCAAACAACGAGCAGACTTGTTGGCGAATTCAATAACTTCTAGGTTGAACAAGCTTACAAATCGAATGTTTCACAGGAGTTCCCTCCATGCCATTGGACAGACCGGAAGTACAGGAAATCGATGCCGCGACAGCTAAAGCCTGGGTTGATGCCGGCGAGGCAGTGCTTCTCGACGTCCGCGAACATCAGGAACTGGAACAGGCACGCATCAACGGTGCCGTCCACAATGCCATGTCGACCTTTGATTTCGAGAACATCCCCAAAGATAGCGGCAAGAAAGTGATCGTCATGTGCGCACATGGCATGCGCTCGTTACAAGTAGCTGATTACTTGCTCAGCCAGGATATGCTTGATGAGGCTTATTCCATGACAGGCGGTATTGTTGCCTGGGCCCAGGCCGGCTTTCCCTGCGAACACGGCTAAGCGCTTTTACGGCCGACGATCAGGAATTCTATATTCCCTTCAGGCCCTTTAATCGGGCTCTCTACGACACCTTCCACCGACCAGGTCTCCTGCGCCGCCAACCATGCCTGTATGTCTAAACAGACTGCGTTGTGAATTTCCGGGTCCCGAACCACACCGCCTTTGCCGACATGTTCCCGTCCGGCCTCGAACTGGGGTTTGATCAGGGCAACGAGAATGGCCTTTTCTCGCGTCAAAGACATCGCAGCCGGCAAAACCGTTTTCAGTCCAATAAAGCTGGCATCGCAGACAACCATGTCCACGACCTCTGGAATCTGATCTGAGGTTAAATAGCGGGCATTATTTTTTTCAAGAACGACGACCCGGTCATCCGATCTGAGCTTCCAGGCCAACTGGCCGTGGCCGACATCAACGGCGTAAACCCGTGCTGCACCGTTTTGAAGCAGCACGTCCGTAAAACCGCCTGTCGAAGCGCCAACATCGATACAGGTCATCCCTGCCGGAACGATATTGAACTGCTCAAAGGCATGCGCCAGCTTCAGGCCGCCACGACTGACCCATGGGTGATCCTGCCCCCGCAGATCAAGGGCAATGTCTTCGGCGACCTGCTGGCCGGCTTTTTCAAGTTTACGTTCCTTGGAGAAAACAAGCCCCGCCATAATCAGGGCCTGCGCTCTGGAGCGGCTCTCCACCAGCCCCCGGTCGACCAGCAGCTGATCCAGGCGGACCTTGGCGATTTTATTATGCCCGCGCAGGTGAGCTCAACTCGCCTTCACGACCCAGCGCAGTCATTACCGTCTCGACAATATCCGATGCGGTCAGACGCGCCTGCTCATACTGCTTTTCGGGTTTATCCTGATCAAAAAACTCATCCGGCATCATCATGGCACGCACCTTGAGACCATTTTCAAGAAGACCGTCATTCGCCATGAACGTAAGAACATGAGAACCGAATCCGCCGATGGAACCTTCCTCGATCGTCACAAGCACTTCGTGGTTTCTCGCCAACTTGCGGATCATGTCTTCATCGAGCGGTTTGGCAAAACGTGCATCCGCAACAGTCGTCGACAGACCGCGCGTTGCAAGTTCCTCAGCAGCTTTCAGGCTTTCCTGCAGACGGCTGCCCAAGCTCAGGATCGCCGCCGTCTTGCCTTCACGGATAACACGGCCCTTTCCGATCTCGAGAATTTCACCTCTTTCAGGCAACTCAACACCGACACCCTCGCCACGTGGATAGCGGAATGCAGATGGCCGGTCCTCGATGGATGCCGCAGTCCGCGTCATGTGCATCAATTCCGCTTCATCAGCGGCAGCCATAACAACGAAATTGGGCAGTGTCGCAAGATAGGCAATATCGAAAGCGCCGCAGTGGGTCGATCCATCGGCACCGACGTAACCGGCACGATCTATGGCAAAGCGGACCGGCAACGACTGAATTGCGACATCATGCACAACCTGATCATAGGCCCGCTGTAGAAAGGTCGAATAAATGGCGGCAAATGGTTTGTAGCCTTCCGTGGCCAGTCCGGCGGCAAAAGTCACCCCATGCTGTTCGGCAATACCGACATCAAAACTGCGTTCGGGATAAACATCGCCAAACTTATCAACCCCCGTACCGGACGGCATCGCGGCTGTAATGGCGACAATTTTGTCGTCATGCCGTGCTTCTTCGATAAGTGCTTTGGCAAATACGTTGGTATAGCTCGGCGCGTTCGGCTTCGGTTTGTGCTGTTTCCCGGTAACGACATCGAATTTTGAAACGCCATGGTATTTATCGGCGGATTCCTCGGCAGGTTTATAGCCATGCCCTTTTTCCGTTACGATGTGCAACAGAACGGGGCCATCTTCGGTATCATCACGAAGGTTTTTCAGGACCGGAATCAGATGGTCCATATTGTGCCCGTCGATCGGGCCGACATAGAAAAATCCGAGTTCCTCGAAAAGTGTGCCGCCGGTAACCATGCCGCGAGCATATTCCTCGGCACGCTGTGCAACGGTTTCAATCTGCCTCGGCAAACGCTTCGATACATTCTTGGCGAGATGGCGGGCGGAACGATAGGTCTTTGACGAAATCAATCGCGACAAATACGCCGACAAAGCGCCTACGGGTGGTGCAATCGACATGTCATTATCGTTCAGAATGACGATCAGCCGGGCATCCATGGAGCCGGCATTGTTCATCGCTTCGTAAGCCATGCCTGCCGTCATCGCGCCATCACCGATGACGGCGATCACGTTATTTTTCTTGCCGGACAACTCACTTGCCACCGCCATGCCAAGGCCTGCAGAAATGGACGTCGACGAATGCGCCGCGCCGAACGGGTCATATTCGCTCTCGCTGCGCTTGGTGAAACCGGAAATCCCGCCGCCCTGGCGAAGGGTCATCATTCTGTCACGGCGGCCGGTTAGTATCTTGTGCGGATAGCATTGGTGCCCGACGTCAAAGATCAATCGGTCATCGGGTGTATTGAATACGTGATGCACGGCGACGGTAAGTTCAACAACGCCAAGGGATGCGCCCAGATGTCCGCCGGTGATGGAAACATTGCGGACCGTATCGCGGCGCAGTTCGTCCGCGAGTTGACGCAGCTCCTCCATCGACAGGTCACGGGTATCTGCCGGGTAATGGATTTTGTCGAGTAGCGGCGTTTCGTTAATCTTATCCAACGGTGAAATCCCTTTTGTCTTCGTCGTCCGTCGCGGGAACCAGATTCACTGAATATTCTTATAAATGCACACGAATAGTCAGTGTTTCGGCAATTAATTGCGCCGAGTCACGATAAAATTCGCCAATTCCCTTAAATGCTGGCCTTTTTCCTCGAATATTTCAAGGTGAGCAGCTGCCTGCTCTGCCAGAAGATGTGCCTGATCACGGGCACGTTCAACACCCATAAGCGAGACAAATGTTGCCTTTCCGGCGGCTTCGTCCTTCCCCGTACGCTTGCCGACTTCCGACGCATCCCCTTCCACATCAAGCAGATCATCTGCAATCTGGAAGGCCAGACCGATATCATGGGCGTAATGGTGCAACGCCTGACGGGCACTTGCGGACGCCCGCCCCATCATTGCCCCCATGTCGCAGGCAACGGCTATCAACGCGCCGGTTTTCATCCTTTGCAGACGGGTAATTTCCGGAATATCCAGTGATGACTGTTCCGCGACCAGGTCCAGCATCTGACCACCGACCATGCCATGATCGCCGGATGCCTTGGCCAATGCCAGACAAAGTTCGGCCCTGACCGTCGCATTTTCATGCGTATCCGGGTCTGCTAGCACTTCAAAGGCCTTGGTCAGCAGGGCATCTCCAGCCAGTATTGCTGTCGCCTCATCAAATTCCTTGTGAGCGGTTGGCCGTCCGCGACGCAGATCATCATCGTCCATCGCCGGCAAATCATCGTGGACCAGCGAATAGCAATGAACCATTTCAAGTGCGCATGCAGCCCGGTAAGCACGGCTTTCCGAAACCCCGAATAGCGATGCGGATTGTGTCAGCAGGAAGGGACGAACACGTTTTCCACCACCAAGCGCTGCATAGCGCATTGCGTCAATTACCCGGGCTTCCGGCATATCCGATTTAGGTAGCAACGCATCAAGATGCTTTTCGACGTTTTCAGCACACGCAGAAAGCGCACGGTCCAGATCACTCATAGGGATATCCTTCAGGCGTCGTCGAGGGGGGCTGTATTAACGCTCCCGTTCGCACCGACAACGATCTTATCTATACGGGCTTCCGCTTCCTTGAGCTTAGCTTCGCAATGACGTTTCAAATATACACCACGCGTATAACCGTTGATCGAGGTATCAAGATCCCCTTCACCGGTTTCAAGTTCACGCACGATATCCTCAAGTTCCTCAAGTGCTGACTCGAAGCTCATTTCCAGGATATCGGCGGGAATTTCATCCTGCTCAGCGGCTTTGCCCTTGGCCATACGGCACCCTCTGCTTGGCTATTGGAAAACGGCGCGCAGTCTAGGCGTCAAGCCCGATCCGGGCAAGCGGTCAATGCTCCATCAGCGACTGCACATGCTCCATCACGCTGACCCGCAATGCATCCAGATCATAGCCGCCTTCAAGCATGGAAACGACCCGTCCGTCGCAAACCTCGTCGGCAAGATCCAGCAGCTTGTCCGTGACCCAGCGATAATCAGCCGTTTCAAGTTCAAGCTGTGCCAGCGGGTCGTTCTTATGCGCATCGAAGCCGGCGGAAATGATCAGTAATTCCGGTTGAAAAGCCCTGATGGCGGGCAACATCACTTCCTCATAACCATCGCGAAAGCCTTGTGAACCGGTCCCTGGCGCCAACGGCACGTTGCAGACATTGCCGAACTGGCCCCGTTCGGATGTCGAACCGGTACCCGGATACGCAGGAAACTGGTGTGATGAGCCGTAGAACAACCCATCCACATGCTCAAAGCTGTGTTGCGTGCCGTTTCCGTGATGAACATCAAAATCGATGACGCAGACACGTTCCATACCGTGCTTGGCACGGGCGTGAAACGCCGCGGCTGCGGCTGAATTGAAAAGGCAGAACCCCATCGCTTGCGAGGATTCGGCATGATGCCCTGGCGGTCGCACAGCGCAGAAGGCATTCTTCGCCTGTTTCGCAACCACGGCATCCACCGCAGCCACCCCTGCCCCGGCAGCGCGCTGTGTCGCCTCACCGGATTTCGGTGACATGGCCGTATCCGGATCAAGCCGGACCCGTCCCTCGCTCGGCACATTGTCCATGATCATATCTACGTATTCCGCATTGTGAACTAACTTGACGTCAGCCAGGTCAACCAGCGGCGCTTCCACACGATGCAAATGCTGGAACTTTTCATCTTCCAGCCCCGCCATCACGGCACGCAAACGGTCCGGCCGCTCGGGGTGGTATTCGCCGGGATCATGCTCAATACAAGCGGGATGAGAATATAGAAACGTCGTCATGGTTCGTCCCTTTCAGGGTCAGTCACCCTTCGAGGTAAGAGTGCGTAAATAGTCTACAAGGTCCGTAAGCTGCTGATTGTCCGTCACCCGTTGCACCGGCATTTTCGTACCTGGCAGCATTTTGTCAGGTCCCTCGTCAAACAGTCTGAACAGATTTTTCTCGTCCCAGCGAAAGGTGACGCCCGTCAATGCGGCCGAGTAGTTATAATCTTCCACTGAACCGGCCTTGCGATTGAACAGACCGGCAAAATGCGGTCCAGACCGCCCAGGGCCGTCTGCGTTCAGGGCATGGCATTTTGCACATTTCGGATAGAGCTTCGCGCCGGGATGGTCGCTTTCCAGCCAGGGCTGAGGCTCGTTTGATGCTATCTGCGTCTGACCAATGCGATCACCGGTTTCCAGATGCCACACCCGGGCCTGCTCATCCGAACTGGAAGACACGGCAAAGCGGCCATCCGGCGTATAGGTTGCCGACCAGGCGATACGCTCATGTGCTGCAATCTCATGCAGGGGCTTGCCGCTGGCAAGATCCCATTCAACGATATACCCATCCTTTCCGGATGTGACAGCACGCTTCCCGTCGGGAGAGAATTCGACGTCATATACCTGCCCGTCCCTAACATCGATCTTGGCCCGTTCTGACATGCTGTCGAGGTCCCATAGACGAATGGTCTTATCAATGCTGGCAGACAAAAGCTGCTTGCCGTCCGGTGACAGACTAAGCGCGGTTATCCCCATCAGATGCCCTTCGAGTTTGCCGGATATGTCTCCTGTTTCAAGGTTCCACAACTCGATTACCGGATGGTGACCACCACTCACCAGGTGCTTGCCGTCTTTGAGAAAAACGACGGCATTTACCGGGCCGTTGGTAGAAAAGGTTTTACTTTCCTTGCCGTTCCCAAGATCCCAGATTTTGACCGTTTTATCCCATGATCCGGTCGCAGCAAACTGACCCGACGCGGTGATATCCGCCGACATTACCTTGTGCTTGTGACCCTTCAGGAATTGCAGCGGCTCATAATTATTCAGGTCCCAGTATATTGCCTGATAATCATCACTGGTGGTGAGCGCCCGGCTGCCGGTTGGATCAAACATCACGCTGGTGACCGGCCCGGCATGACGGTCCAGGACCGCCACTTCACTTTGATCTCCGAAATTCCAGACACGGGCAGAATAATCAAAACTGCCGGTAATGACGCGCATGCCGTCCGGCGAAACGTCGGCACTTCGTACCATACCACCATGACCGATGAGGTCGGCCCGCCCCACGGAAGACGCGATCAGTAGAAACACCAGCGGTGCAGCAGTGAACCATCCAATTCGTCGCATAGGGGATATTTTGGGCACCCGCATATTTTTTTCAATGAAATTACATGCAATGAAGCTTGCGAGGTATCTCAGCACTTTTTCGGGAGGTGTGCCTGTATAAAAGCGTCCGCGACCCAGCGTGCCGTTCTCGCGATTTCCGCATCATCCGGCATATCCCGCAGCTCAAGAAGGCACTGCTGAAACAGATCTCCACGCAACATGGCGAAAAACATGCCTGCGGCAGCTTTGCTGTCGGGAATTTCAAGTAACTGCTGGTTGTTGACCTGATCGAGGTATGTAGCCAGTCTTTGAATCGCCGTTTTCGGACCAGCCCGGTAAAAAGCCTGGGCCAGTTCAGGGAAACGGCCGCACTCGGACAGGATTGTCCTGTAAAGCGTAATGCTTTCCTTCGTCAAAACAATGTGCAGGAAGACTTTCGCCGTATCATAGAGCATGACCGCGGGTTCTTCCCCATTACCGACCTGAAGACCGTCTTCACCCATCAGTTCAGTGCATTTACAACTGACAATCTCCTCAAACAACACATCCTTCGCACCAAAATGGCTGTATACCGTCTGCTTCGAAACGCCGGCTTCGGCAGCGATCTGATCCATGCTGGCTGCTCCATACCCAGAAGACATGAACACCTGGGTTGCAGCATTGATGATGGCTTCCCGCTTGGCCGCCGACGCAGGGGGCAGTTGGTTCATTGGTTTGGGGTGCAGAATTGCCAAGTTTCAACAGCCCTTTTCATGTGTTGATTTCATGATCTTAACGACACAAACGAATTGATATAGGATACAAACTAAATTAAATTAGACTAGACCGTCCAGTCTAATTTAAGGATATCGAATATTCGGGCCGCCTGGTGTCTTCACCAGAGCGTTTTTTTCAATAAACAGGTGAACAATTAGCGTCTGGTGGGAAGTTTTATAATGAAAGTATTTTATGATCGGCTTGCACATTTTTTGGCCGGAGCATGTCTGGTTGTTGCGGCTTCTGCTGCACCCTTGTCGGTCTCGATTGCCCAAGATACTGAAAAAGCCCCCGCCGCCCCAAGGGCAAAAGCCGTCGGCATGGACACTGTCAGAGTCGAACCGCTGCGGCAGACCGTGCCGGTGATCGGCCGTTTTGTTCCCCATCAGACCGGCGTTGTCGCTGCTCGCGTTGCCGGTGCCGTGGATAAGTTCATGGTTGAAGTCGGTGACCGCGCAGAAGCAGGTGATGCGATCGTTATCCTCGTGGATGCCCCATTCATATGGGAACGCAATCGCCGCCAGGCAGACGTCGCCAGCGCCCGGGCAAAACTGGAAACCAGCCGGGCCAGTCTGCAGCTTTTGGCGCAGGAACTGAAACGTCTGGAAGACCTGAAGGATTCCCCGGCATTTTCACCCGCGCGGCTGAACGACAAGAAACAGGAAAACATTCGCGCCAAAAGTGAAGTCGGTGAAGCGGCGGCGGATCTGAAAGCGGCGGAAGCAAATCTTGAACTGGGCGAAATTGCTCTCGCAAACACGATCATTCGTGCCCCCTACGCCGGTGTTATCACTGAACGGCACTCCGCTGCCGGCGCCTATCTAAACGTCGGTAATCCCACGGTAACGATGCTCGATGACAACAATCTCGAAATCGAGGCAGATGTCCCGGCAATCAGGATCGCCGGTCTTGAGCAGGGGCGTGAACTGAAAGCCGTAATGGATGACGGCACGGAATTGAAAGCCATCGTCCGCGCGGTCATACCTGACGAGAACCCCCGCACACGGACGCGCCGTGTCCGGTTTGTTTCCGAATTCAGCGGTTCCGTCAAATCCAAGGCTGCGAACCAGACGGTTACGATTCATGTGCCTGCCGGTGAAATACAGGACGTGGTTACCGTCAGCAAGGATGCCATCCTGAACAGAGGCGGTGCACAGCTTGTCGTGCTCAATGCAGACGGTAAGGCCACTTTCACACCTGTTCGGCTTGGGCAGGCGATCGGTCAGCGTTTCGTTGTCGAGAGTGGTCTCAAGGAAGGCGATGAAGTGGTCATTCGGGGGAATGAACGCTTAGCTCCGGGGGAGCCGATCAGAAACGGAAATGCACCTGCTGCGAAAGGTAACGCATCATGAACGGACTGATACGTCTTTCTATTGAAAGGCCGATAGCCGTCCTGGCGGCAGTATTGATGATTGTCATGTTCGGTGCTGTAGCGCTGGCCAAAATTCCAATCCAGCTGACACCAGACGTACGCAAACCGATCATCAGCCTAGAGACAGTCTGGCCCGGAGCAGCCCCTGCCGAAATCGAGCGTGAGATAACCAACGAGCAGGAAGAGGTTCTGAAAGGGATTGAAGGTCTTGAACAAATTTCCTCGGAAAGCCAGGACGGCCGTTCGCGGATCACCATGGAATTTACTGTCGGCCAGGACATGAGCCGCGCACTGCTGCTGACCGCCAACCGGCTTGACAGGGTCAGCAGCTATCCTGATGAAGCTGACCAGCCTTCGATCAGAACCGCCAGTTCAGAAGACAGTCCGATTGCCTGGTTCGTTTTGGTTCGTAAGGGAGACAACAATCAACAAATTCATACTTTTGGCGACTTCGCAGAAGACGTGATCCAGGATCGGCTGGAACGGGTCAGTGGGGTATCGCGGGTCAATATGTACGGTTCTGCCAACCGTGAAATGGTGGTGCGTGTCGATCCGAACGCCATGGCGCGATACCGGCTTACGGTAACAGACGTTGTGCAGACCATGCGGGCGGCCAACTCATCCGTATCTGCCGGTGATGTAGATGAGGGCAAACGCCGGTATGTCGTCCGCACCGAAGGAGAGTTCAAGACGCTTGAGGATGTCGAGCAGGTTGTAATTCGCTCACAGACCGACGGGGGCGGAGTTGCCCGTGTCACGGTCGGCGATATCGCAACGGTCCAGTATGATTATTCGGACCCCAGTGCACGCATTCGCGTCAACGGACGCCCTGCGATTGCACTCAACACGGTTCGAGAAACCGGGGCGAATGTCATCGAGACGATGGATGGGATCCGTGTCGCCATCAACGAATTGAATGAGAAATTTCTGCCATCCAAGCAACTCCAACTCATTCAGGTCTACGATGAAACGATTTACATCGACTCCTCGATCAATCTGGTACAGCAGAACATTCTGATCGGCGGATTGCTGGCCGCCATGGTCCTACTGATTTTCCTGCGTTCCGGCGGAGCGACACTGATCGTCTCCATGGCAATTCCCGTGTCCGTTATCGGCGCCTTCGTTGCCATGGCGTTTCTTGGCCGTTCACTCAACGTGATATCCATGGCCGGCATCGCATTTGCCGTTGGCATGGTCGTCGATGCCGCCATTGTTGTTCTCGAAAATATCTTCAGACTTCGTGAGAGAGGATACAGTCGAACGGAAGCTGCCTATCTGGGGGCAAAACAGGTATGGGTTGCGGTCCTGGTATCGGCGCTGACCACGGTGATGGTCTTTATCCCGATA
Organism: Rhodospirillales bacterium; assembly: GCA_965227245.1. Lineage (GTDB taxonomy): Bacteria > Pseudomonadota > Alphaproteobacteria > Rhodospirillales > Casp-alpha2 > UBA4479. Next base: position 3,478,796 of record OZ245728.1, read on the forward strand.
TTGGTCATGGAGCTTGAAGTCGGTCAGTTGTTCCGCGATATCGCCGTGGCACTCTCCGTTTCCGTATTGCTGTCGCTTCTCGTCGCCATTACCGTCATTCCGGCTTTGTCCAAGAAACTTCTCGGCGGCCCTGATGACAGCAGTGTCACACGGCGCCGCATCCCGGGTATCGATCACCTGGCCGAAGGCTTCCATGCCTTTGTCGTCGCATTCACACGGCGTGTCATCGGCAACAAGGTCCTCTCCGTTTCATCCGTGCTGATCTTGTGTGGTGCCGGTGCTTTCATCACTTATGCCCTGCTGCCGAAACTTGAATATCTTCCTGACGGCAACCGCAATCTGATCTTCGGTGTCGTCGCACCGCCGCCGGGCTACAACCTCGACACGACCGAAGACATCGCTGCCAATTTTGAAGCGGAGATGATCCCCCTGCTTGCAGAGAACAATCCCGAGGGAAAGCATCCGGAAGGAAAGCCGCTTGTCGACCGGTTCTTCTTTGTCGCAACACGCGGAATCACTTTCCTCGGGGCATCCGCTGACGATCCGGATCGCGTAAAGGAACTAATTCCAATCCTGAAATCTGCGGCCCTGAAGGAGCCAGGAACCTTTGGGCTGATCTCTCAGCGCTCCCTGTTCGGCCGCGGCATCGGCGGATCGCGTTCGATTGAGCTCAATGTGATGGGAGAAGATCTCGAAACCATATTGGGGACTGCTGTCCGTGCCGTCGGCCTGGTAGAAGAGGCCATGCCAAGAAGCGAAGGCACACAGCTGAGACCAAAGCCGGGGCTCGAGCTCGGCGCACCGGAAGTCCGCGTCTACCCGAACCGGGTGAAACTGGCCGATAATAGCGTCACTGCTCAACAACTTTCAGACACACTGGATGCATTTAATGACGGCCTGCGGGTCGCAGAAATCACCGTTGGCAACAAACGGATCGATCTGAAACTGAAAGGTCCGGACAATCAGGTGACCCAGACACAGGGGATCAACTTCCTTCCTGTCTCAACACCGTCAGGCATCATCCTCCCGGCAAGTGAACTTGCAGATATAGTCGTGACCTCCGGTCCGACGCAGATCAACCATCTGGAACGCCTGAGAACGGTCACACTTGAAATCCGACCGCCGGATTCCGTCCCGCTTGAAACCGCGCTGGATACGCTTCGCACCGGAGTGATTGAAAAACTGCAAGCCGAGGGTATGCCGGAGGGGGTTCAGTTACGTCTGTCGGGAACCGCCGACAGCTTGAACCAGACCTGGACGCACATGAAATTCGACCTGCTGATTGCCGTGGTGATCGTATACCTGGTCATGGCGGTCCTCTTTGAAAGCTTCGTCTATCCGATGGTCATCATGCTGTCCGTGCCGCTTGCGACAGCCGGTGGCGTTCTCGGGCTGGCTGTCATGAACCAGTTCATGTTTCAGCCACTCGACATGCTTACTTTGCTCGGCTTCGTGATCCTGATCGGGATTGTCGTCAACAATGCCATCCTGCTTGTGCATCAGACGCTTTATCACATTCGCGAGGAAGCCATGCTCGTGACGGACGCGATCATGGAGGCCACCTCAAACCGTATCAGACCGATTTTCATGTCGACCACAACAAGCGTATTCGGGATGATGCCTTTGGTTCTTTTCCCAGGTGCCGGGTCAGAACTTTATCGCGGCCTTGGGTCCGTGGTGCTTGGCGGCCTATCACTCTCGGCCATCCTGACTCTTGGAATCATTCCACCGCTCATGGCGCTTTTCTGTGCCGCGGTTGAAAGAAACCGCAACGAGCGCCTTCAGCAAAAGGCTGAGCGAGATGCCGATGACCGCAAGGACAGGTTCCCCGCGATCGAGGATAAGACCGGTGACAGCGATACTCTCGACACCCCGGGAAGCACGAAACCGCAAGCAGAACCCAGCCCTGCAGAGTAGAAATTCATCATGACCAGCAGCCGGTTTGCAATCATTGGCGCAGGTATTGCAGGCGCATCCCTTGCCTATCGGTTGGCGGAGGCATCAGGGCGCGGACGAGATATTATCCTGCTCGAACGGGAAGACCGTCCCGGATATCATTCAACAGGACGATCCGCGGCCGTATATACGGAAACATATGGGCCTCCGGTTATCCGTGCCCTGACAGCGGCATCCCGACCATTCTTTGATAATCCGCCGCCAGGTTTTGCAAGTCACGACCTACTACACCCCCTGGGCATCATGCTCATCGGCGGCAAGGATCGCCGCCAGAAAGCCGAAGTGCTATTCGAGGAATGCGCGGCACTGACACCAAATATACAATTTCTTGAGGGGACTGCCGTGATGGATCAAGTCCCCGTTCTCAGACCGGCATGCTCTGCAATAGGTGTTCTGGAACCGGATGCCATGTCCATGGATGTGGCTGCTATTCATGACGGCTATTTCCGGGCCTTCAAGGCACTTGAAGGCAGGATCATGACGGATGCAGATGTCCTGGCTACTTCCCGGACGCCTGAAGGCTGGCAGATCGAGACCTCTGCAGGTCAAATAAACGCCGATATCATAATCAATGCCGCCGGTGCGTGGGCCGATGACATTGCTGAAAAAGCCGGTCTTGCACCTCTGGGCCTTGTCCCAAAACGCCGCACGGCTCTTGTTTTTCAGGCACCGGATACATACGACACCTCGGCTTGGCCAATGGTCAACGATATTGACGAGACGTTCTATTTCAAGCCGGATGCCGGGCGCATTTTGGCGTCCCCGGAGGAAGCCACCCCGATGCCCCCCTGTGATGTCCAGCCCGATGAATACGATATTGCCGTCACGGTTGATCGGATTGAAAAGGCGACGACCATGAAAATACCGCGTATCGATAATAAATGGGCCGGGCTCAGAAGCTTCTTCCCTGACGGAGTGCCGGCTCTCGGCTTCGATCCGAGAAACACCGGGTTTTTCTGGCTGGCCGGCCAGGGCGGCTACGGCATCACGACATCGGATGCGATGGCCCGAATTGCGGCTCAGCAATTGCTGGGTAGTCCACTCCCTGCAGAAATTATCGACAAAGGCGTGGACGTCCGCGAAATTTCACCCAACAGGCTGGTTGGCTGATTCCATATAGATAATCAGCCGCTTTTTTTCAGCGAAATTGTATAAACCCCGTCTGCTTCGTCACTTCGAATAAGTTCATGCCCCGTCGTGCTACTATAGGTTTCAAAATCCTTTGGCGCCGCCGGGTCCGTGACCTCGATTTCGAGAATATCACCAGCCATTATTTCCTTCATCTTCTTGTTGGCGCGAAGAACCGGCAACGGGCAATTCAGCCCTTTCAGATCAAGGTGTGTCGTTGTCATTTAGAGGCCTCAGAGCTGTTATTATCAAGTTTAACAGTCCATCAACGGGCCCGGGATTTCAAGAGTTTCACCATTATCCCAACGCATTCGGTCACGAAACTGTGTTTAGCCATACCATGATCCAACAGTGTAATTGTCAAAGTATGAATACAGTAAGTAGAAATTGAACACGGACATCCGATGTCAGCCTTTGCGACCAACCAACGACGTCAATCAAGGCCTTTCAAACCTCAAGAGCGCGCCAGTAATGTGCTAAAGGCGATGGGGAACGAGCACAGGCTGAAAATCCTGTGCCATCTTTCACGGACTGAAGCCTCCGTCACAGAACTCGAAGTCCTGACCGGACTGAGCCAATCTGCATTGTCGCAACATTTGGCTAAATTGCGACAAGAGCGCCTGGTGAAAACCCGTAGGCATGCGCAAACGATTTATTACTCACTGGAAGGCTCTATCGCGATGGAAATCCTTCAGGCGCTGAAGTCGGTGCAACTGATATAATACGGATTACGTTCAACCAGTCCGCGAGAAAACATCCACACCATCTTCACGGCGATCACGTCGGGCCCTGCCCTGTTCGATCAGATGATGCAGATGCGCCAACGTTTCACCGATGGCAAAAAACGTCTGGTGTTCATCCAGTTCGCGTTTAAATAATCGATACAGTACTTCAACACCGGTACTCGGCTCATAAAGAGATTCGACTGTTTCATCCAGACGCTCGACATGATGCGCCCCCAGGTCATCCAATCGGTCGTGGAAACCCTTGAACGGCCAGTTGTGGCTCGGCAGCACTAACGGATCGCCGGCCACCTGTACACGCAAACGATTGAGACTTTCGATATACAGTCCCAGCGGCCGGCCATCAGGCTCCTGTGGCCACACACTTACGTTGGGGCTGATCTTCGGCAGCACCTGATCTCCCGAGATGATGACATCGGCCTCATTGCAATACAGACAGGCATGTTCCGGCGAGTGTCCACGACCGACGATCATGCGCCAGGTGCGCCCCCCTATCTCCAGCGTATCGCCATCAGAAATGCGTTCGAACGCTGCCGGAATCAACGACACGTTCTTCTGATAGCCTCCGGCCCTGCGATGCACGGTATCCATCATTCCCGAGGTAAACCCGGCGCGTTTGTAAAATGCCCTGAACGCGTTGACGGACTCTTCCTTCCCGTCGAGATAGAGCATCCGCCCAAAGGTCCATTCCGTCAGCGGCATTACCAACTGGACACCAAATCGTTCCGTCAGCCACCCTGCCAGCCCGGCATGATCGGGATGGAAATGTGTCACGATCACCCGTTTCACAGGCCTGTTCTGCATGACTCCGGCAAACAGGGTTTCCCATGCTTCTTTCACTACATCCGTGCAGATGCCTGTATCAACGATGGTCCATCCGTCACCATCCTCGAGTAACCAGAGATTGATATGATCCAGTTTGAATGGCAGAGGCATCCGGAGCCAGTGAATGCCGGGATATACTTCTATGGTCTCACCAAGGGTGGGTTCACCCTCAAAGATGTAGTCAGGTGTAAATGTCATGTCGCGTTTTTAGCTTCTTAGTCGGGAAATGCAAACAGAGGGTCGTCGTATCGATCAGGATTTGAGCCCGAAACCTGGACGGGGCCGTTCGGGATGCTGCTCGCCCGGGAACGGCATTGGAAAGTCTTGTGGGATTCGCTCTCTCTCAACTGGGCGCTGGATACCGGCAATTTTCTCCGGTGCCGGCTGGCCATTGATATCATGACCTTCTCGCAGGATCCGTTCCTGAGTAATGATGTATTTCAACTCTTCCTTGATGATCTCTGTATGGCGTGTCGGTTCGGCCTTGAGCACTGCCGAAACGATCCCGAGTTTCACCTGTTTGGGAATACGTTCGAAATTCTCCAGCATCAGAAACTTGATTGACGGACGCACGGATGAGGACAGAAGCAAGCTGAGGATCAGCTTTTTTCGAATGTCCTGACGCAGATTTCCGGCCTCGGTCAGTTCAAAGAATTCACGGACGAATTGCCGTGGCGCAATCTCCCCATCCAACAATGATTTCAGGTTTTCACGCAGTGCCGCCGTATACTGTTTTCGGCTTTCCGTCACGATCTTCGATGCATGCTGGCGCACCTTACCGATGCTGTCTGGCTCGAAGGCATGATCGGTCACATATTTAAGGCATTCACGCACCAAATCATGGCGGGATGTATCTCCGATGATCTCGACGACACCGCGCACAAGGGACGTCGAATTCCCGAGCGGACAAAGCCGTGCCGTCGCGGCCAGAGCCATCGGTCCTTCCGGATCGCGAGAACACACCATCGCCAGTGCCAGCGGGTCTTCCAGCCCGGAGAGATCTATGTCCTTGTTCAGCAGATTTTCAGGCACCAACAGCCGGTCTTCATCACCAGGAATGACAATCGGCTCCCGCTTTTTATAACTCAGCTTGATGCCAAGCGCAGTTTGCAATCCTTCGCGTGACAATCCCAGCGCGTTATAGGCCGACATACTCACGCGACGACCCTCAGGCTTTGTGGCCGCATCGCCTGGACGGGGACGCTTGCACGCTGTAACCAGTCCTTGAACATTCGCGCACCGTCACGAAGAGATGTCGGCTTGAGTACGCGGTTAATGGCCTCTTGCTGCAGAAGCGCCTGGCGCATGGCAGCCAGTTCACTTTCACGGCCCAGACGCCACGCCAGCGGGACATTGTCCATGGCATCCAGTGTACGTTCCTTGGCGCCGATTACATCTGCCAGAATAAGCGTCAAAAACTGAATCGCATCTTCATTCGGTCTGGCAGCGCCCCGGCGCCACTTGCTGACCGTTGACGGTGCAACACCCAGCATTCGGGCAATGTCCTTGCCCGCAATACCACCATCGGCAAGACCGCGAAAAACAGGCCTGACATCGATCATGTCCGGCGCCCAGGCTACAGCAATGTCAGTTTCCGGCTCACCGGACCCAATTACGTCTTCCCTCATTGCGAACACCCCAGAATGCCCAGTTATTGCCAAAGCCGAATCGGCTTCGACTAATCTTTGTATATAATGGTTAACAAAAAACCCACATATCGTACAACTTACAAAATATAGTAATTTCAATATTTTCGGGTCTCCCCTCTCTGATCGGGGTGCGTTAATCTGCTTTTATGAGAATTGGCATCGATTTAGGCGGAACCAAAATAGAAGGCATTGTCCTCGACGATGAGGGCACCGAACTTGCACGCCAGCGCATCGACAGCCCACAAGGCGATTACGCAGCCACGATTCTAACCATTAAACAGCTGACCGAGACGGTTGCTGCGAAAGCCGGTTGCCCGCGCGATATCCCGGTGGGAATCGGCATTCCCGGTGCCATTTCGCCCCGCACCCGGCTGGTCAAAAATGCCAATTCTACCTGGCTGATCGGTCATGCGCTGGATCATGATCTGGCAGAAGCACTTCAACGAAAGGTCAGATTATCCAATGATGCCAACTGCTTCACCGTTTCCGAAGCCGTCGACGGTGCAGGGAAAGGTCATGGTATGGTCTTCGGCGTTATCCTGGGGACAGGTGTGGGTGGCGGCATAGCCATTGATGGACAGGTCCATGCCGGTCTGAACGCCATCGCCGGGGAATGGGGGCATAATCCCCTGCCATGGCCTCGGGAAACGATGGGCGTATCCGAATTACCGGGACCAACGTGCTATTGCGGCAAAAACGGCTGTATCGAGACGTTCCTTTCAGGGCCTGGATTTACGCGTGATTTCATCGCTGCCGGAGGCCCATATCTCTCTGCGACGGAAATTGCCGCACACGCGCATAGAGGTGATTTGATCGCCCTTGAAGCGATTGAACGCTACATGGACCGGCTTGCACGGGCGATTGCCGGTGTCATCAATATTCTCGACCCCGATGCCGTTGTATTTGGCGGCGGTCTATCCAGGCTGGATACGATCTATGACAAATTACCGGGCATCCTCGCCCAGTATGTATTTTCGGATGTCTGTGAAACTCCTATCTTAAAGAACAAACACGGTGATAGTTCCGGCGTCAGGGGCGCAGCCTGGCTCTGGCCAATAAAAAAATAGAGGGAATATCTTTTATGAGCGTTGTTTACGAAATTGATCCCAACGGCGTCGCCAGCATCATCATCAAACGATTTGAAAAACGAAATGCTCTGAATACAGAGGTCGTCAACGGGATCGTTGATGCCGCAAAGTCGCTTTCATCTGATCCCATGCTCCGCGTGGTCGTATTGCGATCCGAAGGTGACAAGGTCTTTTCCGCCGGCGCAGACATTACCGAGCTTGCCGCCCTAACTCGCGATACCGCTTTCGGCTTCATCGATAATCTGCGGCGAGCCATCCAGTCGATTGCCGACATACCGGTCCCGGTAATCTGTCGTCTGCAAGGTGCCTGCATCGGCGGCGCTATGGAAATGGCCGCTGCATGTGATCTCAGAATCGCCAGCCGAAACGCCTCCTTCTGCATGCCGGAAGTCCGTGTCGGCATTCCATCGGTTATTCAGGCTGTACTTCTGCCCCGGCTGATGGGCCGCGGTCGGGCAAACTGGCTTGTATTATCCGGCGAGGTCATTGATGCCGAAACCGCGCTCGATTGGGGGTTTATCGAGAAGCTGGTCACCCCGGAAGAACTCGATCACACGGTTGAAGCTGCTGTCGAAGCAATCCTTGAGTCGGCCCCGCAAGCCGTGCGGACACAAAAACGGCTCTGTCAGTCCTGGGACGATTTACAGACGGATACCGCCATTGCCGAGAGCATGCAGGCCTTTGCAGCTTCTTATGACAGCCCGGAACCGGGCGAGTACATGGCTAGGGTCCTGCGTCCCAAATCATGATGAAATCACACCCCTAGTGCGCCATCAGCATCGGAATTTTGGCATGCCCCAGCACATGCTTGGTCACGCCGCCTAGAATTAGCTGCCGCATACGGCTATGTGTATAGGCTCCGCTGACCAGCAGGTCTGCGCCGAATTTCTCACATTCTTCCAACAGTTTGGAACCGACGCTGCCAGCAGCTGCTTCGAATATCTTCGTATCCGGCGTAATACCATGCCATTTCAGATATTGCGCAAGTTCGGTGGCGCGTGCACCTGACGTCCTGAAACTGTCCGCCGTCAGGACCATCACCGCATCAGCCTGCTCCAGCACCCTGACGGCCGAAGAGACCGCCCGGGCCGACTGAACACTGCCGTTCCAGGATATGGCTATCCTTTTCCGGGCCGAGCTTGCAGACCCCGGGGGCACAACCAGAACCGGCCGCCCGCTCTCGAAGATTGCGGCATTCAGGGTCATCGGTGTCAGCACATCATCGCTGTCGCCGGGCCGTGCCACGACGATCAGGTCGCTGAGACGCCCAATCCTCGCCACGACCTCATCCTCGCGCCCGTGTTCGTGACGCCATGACACCGTCATCGATTTCACATCCGTCGGTTCGTCGGCAATTTTCGCATTGTGCCTTTTGACACTGTCATCAAATAGCTTGCGTGCACGTGCAACCCGTTCGGATGCTTCCTTCTCTGCCATAGTGATCATGTCCTCAACCATGGCGACAGACATCCCTTCACCAAGCAAAGGAATGGATTCCTTGGCTTCGGGCTCGACATGAAGAACCTCAAGATGACTGTTCAGATCCTTGGCGACCGAATACGCCTTGTTCAGAACTTCTTCGTTTTCAGGGGCGCCGCTCAAAGGGCATAAGATCGTGTTGACCATTGGAAACCTCAACCAGCCTGTGTTTATTATTATGCAATATCATGCGCTTTTTAAGGAACATTCGCAAAGGGTCCTTAAAGCTTCAAGATACTGAGGCCCTGCCGGACCGTTTCTTTTTTCTTACCTGAACTGTCAACTTTGGCCCAGTCAACCTCGCCGAGATTATACCCTGTTTGGTCTCGCGCGACATCCTCTGTGACGTCGGAAACATTCCGCTTTCGCGATATGACGCGTTCGACGCGGACATCCTCAGGCGCATCGACCCAGATACCGTTGAAAGGCACCTTGCAGGAGCGGGCCAGTTCCTCAGCGGCTTTGCGGTGTGCCGGGTTTGCAAATACGGCGTCCAGGACAACGCACTGGCCGCTCATGATTGCTGCCTTCGCCTGATTCAAAAAGGCCTCATAGGTCTTTTCAGTCACTTCAAGGGTGTATCCTTCAGGTCCCAGTGTCTTATTCGGGTGGATACCGCATAGACGTTTCCGTACGACATCCGTACGAACGACCCGCGCACCGGGCGCACGCCCCAGATATGACGCGATTTCCCGGGCCAAGCGGGATTTGCCGGACCCGGATAATCCGCCGACCGCGACAACACGGGGTGAATTGGGCTGAACAAATGTCTCCGCCAGATTAAGATATCTCTGCGCATTTGCCGTTTCCTGGGCAGCCATCCCGGGATCGGATTGCGACATGGCGCTCGCCGCACCGACATGGGCACGTATCTGGGCACGCATCGTCAGAAAGATCGGTAATACACGGAATGCATCCATGTCCTCTTCGCCAACATCCAGATAACGGTTCAACAGAAATGACGATAGCCGGCGCCTGTCATGGGCATCGAGATCCATCAGCAGGAAGGCAAGATCGTAGAGAACATCGATGTCCGAGAAGTCACTTGAAAACTCGATCGCATCGAACAGTGTCGGCTTGCCATTTACCAGGCAGATATTCCTGAGGTGAAGATCACCATGGCAGGCCCGGACCCGACCGCCGTCACGACGCACATCCAGCACACCGGCGAATTGATCGATCATTTTCAGGGTTGTTGACGTAAGTGCAGAAACCCGGCTGGCATCGAAAATCCCGGTCTCTTGCTGTTGCGCAAAGGCTCTGACGTTGTTTTCTGCAATCTTCCGAATACCCTCGGCGCCGCCACCAGCTTTTTTTACCGCCGCAGTCGCATGAAAATCCGAGATTACATCGGCCAGGTCTTCGATCATTGGGCGCCGCAGCCCCCTATCAACCCTGGCCAGCCTATCGAACAAGGTATCCTCATCAAACCGGGCCATCTCGACAAGCCATTCCCTTACCGGGCCGCTACCGCCAAGTTCATAACTCCCGTCCATTTCGGTTATTGCGATGACACCCTTGTAGATGCTGGGGGCCGTCCGTTTGTTGATTTCGACTTCTTTGGCACAGGCATCCTTGCGCGCATCCAGTGACGTAAAATCAAGAAATGAATATTTCACGGCGCGCTTAAGCTTGTATGCGTGCCCCCCTGTCAGAAAGATGACCGAGATATGCGTCGTGACGATCTTCGGCGGCACCCCGTTTTCACTGAGAGCACCCGTCAGAAAATCAATCACCTGGAGTTGTTCGTGTTCAGTTGCCGTCATGTCTCAGCGAAAGGATGCCCGCATTTCTTCGACCCCTTCAGGGTCTTCGTGGATAATTACTTCTGCATTGGGGAACACATCCATCAATTCCCGCTCCACTGTTTCAGCAATATCGTGAGCTTCGCTGAGTTTCATCGAACCATCCAGTTCAAGGTGAAACTGAATGAAGACATGTACGCCCGATGAGCGGGTTCTGAGATCATGCAACCCTTTGACTTCTGTGTGTGCCATGACGATGTCACGAATTTTCTGACGGTCGGCGTCTTCGAGTTCCCTGTCCATGAGAATAGCCAGCGCCGATTTACCGATCTCCCATGCCCCCTTGACGATATACAGTGCGATCAGAATAGCGATCAGCGGGTCCGCATATTGCCAGGCAAAATAGCTCGACAGGAACAGCGACACCATGACGCCCAGGTTGATCAGCACATCGGTCTTGTAATGCAGGCTGTCGGCATCGATGGCGATGGACCCGGATTTACGAACCACATATCTCTGGAAGATCACCAGCATGATCGTCAACGCGATCGAAACGACCATCACGGCATAACCGATTTCTGTATTCATGACATCGCGGGGATGTGCCAGGCGCTCCCCTGCCTGAACCAGCAGGATTACGGCAGAACCGCAGATGAAAGCCGCCTGCGCCAGACTTGCCAACGGTTCCGCCTTACCATGGCCGAAACGGTGTTCTCTGTCGGCAGGCTGCAATGCCTGATGGACGGCGAACAGATTGATCAGGGAGGCCGCGGCATCAAGGAACGAATCAAGCAGGGTCGACAACAGACTGACCGAATCCGTCATGAGCCAGGCGATGAATTTGATGATGATCAGAATTGTCGCAACACTTACCGAAGCGATCGCCGCAACACGCATCAATCTTTCGCCCTGAATCACAGGATGATGCGGGCTATGCGCTACGCTTTCGCCTGGCGGTTCGTGTTTGAGACTCACGGGAATAGACGCTCTGTCGTCCAAGCGTTTCCATCACGATGGTAGACAATCCGTTCGTGCAGCCGGAATTTGCCGTCTGACCAGAATTCGATCAACTGGGGGTCGACGCGAAACCCGGACCAGTGATCCGGGCGCGGCACTTCGCCAACGCCGAATTTTGCCGTGAACTCTGCAACCCGTCGTTCCAGAATGAACATGCCTTCCATCGGTCGAGACTGTTCAGAAGCCCAGGCTCCTATGCGGCTGCCTCGGGCCCGGGACTGGAAATAGGCATCTGCCTCCTCATTGCTGACCGGTGCTGCCGGGCCTTCGATGCGGACCTGTTTGCGCAGACTTTTCCAGTGAAAATTCAGTGCCACGTTGGGGTTTTCCGCCAACTGCCGGCCTTTGTTGCTTTCAAGATTTGTGTAGAAAACAAACCCGTCCGTATCAAAATCCTTCAACAGCACCATGCGCGACGAGGGACGGCCATCCGGCGTCGCTGTCGCCAGGTTCATCGCATTTGGGTCATTCGGTTCGCTTTCCCTGGCTTTGTCGAACCAGTCACCGAAAAGCTCAAAGGGTTCTCTAAAATCTGCCATGCCGGAGCCCGTGATTGTCGTCACTGAAATATGTTAAGAATTGAGGCTACTTTTTGCCGTATTTTCGCCATATCCCGTTGATATATGGATATCTGGTGAAAGTCGACAAGCGATCACAAAGAACTTTGCCGTGCAGATATGGCCTGTTTCGCAGTAATAGTTCTAAAATTCACCTTTGAATGACGAAGAAGGGCATTACCGTTATGCATACGCCAAAAATTCTTACCGCCGCGCTCCTCTGTGTTGCACTGACTGCGTGCGAACAGGGACGTGAAAAGGAAACCGTGGGAACGCTGGCCGGTGCCGGACTGGGCGCGCTGCTGGGCTCACAGATCGGTGGTGGCAAGGGCGCAATGGCAGCTATCGCCGTCGGCACACTGGCCGGCGCCTGGGCAGGCAGCGAAGTCGGCAAGTCTCTCGACAAGGCCGATAAGCAGTACGCACAACGCACCGCACAGGATGCACTTGAATACAACAAGGTCGGTCAGGCCTCGACCTGGCGCAACCCGGATTCCGGCCATTCAGGCACGGTCACACCGGTCAACACGTACCGGAGTTCAGAAGGTACGGATTGCCGTGAATTCGAGACGTCCATCTACGTTGACGGCAAACAGGAAAAAGGCGTGGGCACCGCCTGCCGCCAACCGGACGGCACCTGGAAAATCGCCAGTTGAACAAGCTTCCCGGATCGCCCGGACTAACCGGGCTGATCCTCTGTTTTAGCTTTCTGTTCGTCACTTTCGGCGCGTCCGCTGAAGTACGGATTCAACTCCAGAACGCTTTGGGCGATAAGATTGAATCCGTCTTCGTCCCGCCACCCCCCGGCAAATCATCATCACCTGCCGTCGTCATGCTGCATGGCTGTGCGGGTCTGTTTACTATATCCGGTAAGGTCCGCGACCGCGAACGGGCCTGGATCGACATCCTGCATAGCGAAGGCTGGGCCATCATCCTGCCGGACAGTTTCGGTTCGCGCGGCTATGGCAGTCTTTGCCAGACAAAAGACCGCCCTGTAACCCCGGAAAAGCAGCGCCCTTATGACGCTATGGCCGCGCTGAAGTATCTGGCGGCGCACCCTGGTGTGGACCCTGACCGGATTGCCTTGCTCGGGTGGTCTCATGACGCCATGACGGGTCTGCATACAATTCACGACGGTGCCGATGCCGCTCCCCCACCGGTAAAACCGGATTTCCGCACGGCTGTCGTCTTCTATCCCGGCTGCATCGCGCTCACTAAAACATATCCGAAATACCGGCCACGCATCCCCACTCTGATACAGCACGGCGCCCTGGATGACTGGACCCTGGCGAAACCATGCCAAAAGCTGGTCAGAAAAATCAATGAAACCGGCAATGGCCCGCCGGTATTTATCGACGTCTATCCGGATGCCTATCACAACTTCGATCATCCGAGTGCCAAGCTGAAAACCATCATCACCAAACACTCAGGCTATAAATCCGGTCAGAAGGAAGTGCATACAGGCAGCCATCTCGAGGCCCGCCGGAAAGCCATCATAAGAACACTGGAATGGCTGCGTGCGCACCTTTCTTGAGCTTGCCTTTGCCGCCGCATAGGATGCCCTCATGTCCGATACCACTTCACCACCTGAACCGCCGATCCGCGCCACCATCGTCCCGGTGACGCCGCTTCAGCAAAACTGCTCGATCGTCTGGTGCGCCGAAACCAACAAGGGCGCATTCATCGATCCGGGCGGCGACATCGACCGTCTGCTGGACGTCGTCAAGGAAGCCGGCTGCGAGATCGAGAAGATCATGCTGACGCATGGGCATGCCGACCACGCAGGCGGCGCCGATGAATTGCGCGAACGTCTTGGCGTCCCGATTGAGGGCCCGCACATCGATGACAAATTCTGGATCAAGGACATTCCGACCTCGTCCGCCAAATACGGTTTTCCCGGCGGCAGAGACTTTGAGTCCGACCGCTGGCTGGTCGGTGGCGATACGGTCACACTCGGAAATGTCACATTCGGCGTGTATCATTGTCCGGGGCACACGCCCGGCCACGTCGTCTTTCATCAGGCTGACGCCGGCATTGCCTTTGTCGGCGATGTTTTGTTTCAGGGCTCCATCGGGCGCACTGACTTTCCCAAAGGGGATTATGACCAGTTGATCTCATCGATTACCACCCAGCTCTGGCCGCTTGGCGACGAAACCGCGTTCGTGCCGGGGCACGGCCCGATGTCGACGTTCGGGCAGGAACGAAAAACCAATCCCTATGTCGGTGGCACCTAATTGTGTTCACCAAACAAGGAGGCTGACCATGGCAGACCCAATTCTCAATGAATGTATCAATCCGACCTGTCCGTTTTCGGGAAAACCTGTGGAGCCGGACAGCCTGACGTACTATCGCGGACATACCGTCGGGTTTTGCAATCCGGGATGCCGGGACAAGTTTGCCGCAGACCACGACGCTTACCCGGATGCCAAAAAAATGTTTGATGAGCGAATAAGCGAGAATAGCGAATGAACGATTACCTGATCACCAGCATCGAGGCGCTGGAAGAAATATACAATAATCCGGCAGAGGCTTCTCAAGTTAAGGAAAGCCCGTTCGTCACGGACGAATACCGGCGCCTGATCGAAGCATCGCCCTTTGTCGCCCTGGCGTCGGTCGCTGATGAAGGGGTCGACTGCTCTCCACGGGGCGATCTCAAGGGCTTTGTGCGCATTCACGACGAACGTACGCTGATGATACCCGACCGGCGCGGCAACAACCGAGTCGATACGCTTCGGAATATCGTCCGCGACCCGCGCGTGGCGTTGTTGTTCCTGATACCCGGGTCCGGCACCACTTTGCGGATCAACGGGCGCGCCAAACTCAGCATCGAGCCTGACTTACTCGCGAGTTTCGCCGAACAGGGCAAATCCCCCCGCTCGGTGATCGTGATCGATATCGATGTAGTCTATTTTCAGTGCGCACGCGCGATTTTGCGCTCGAAGCTCTGGGACCCCGCCGAGCACGAAGATCCGAAATCCCTGCCCTCTGCGGGCGACATCCTGGCGGCGCAGACGAAAAACCGATCCGAGGGCGGCATCGACAGCCAGGCCTATGACGAAGAATGGATGCCAAGGGCCAAAAAGACGCTGTGGTGAGCCCCCTCACCCTCCCACGCGCAATCGAGCGGCTCCCTCCCTTTCCCATTGGAGAGCGGGAAAAGGCGAGGGCAAATTCCTTGCATATATTGGGTTTGGCGCTTAAACCTCCGGCCAAAGCGTGTTGCAAGTTTTCAGACATTTGTGACACGGCATAACGCATATTGAATTCCGAACCGGAGACCATCGCCGTGACCGATACCATGCACCCCTTCCGCACGCACACCTGCGATGCGCCGCGTCCCGAACTCGTCGGCGAGACGATCCGCCTGTCCGGCTGGGTGCACAGGAAACGTGACCATGGCAATCTGCTGTTTATCGACCTGCGTGACCATTACGGCATCACCCAGTGCGTCATCGACGTCTCCAGCGATCTGTTCCCCACTGTCGAAGGCGCACGCCCGGAAAGCGTGCTGACCATCACCGGTGAAGTAGTAGAGCGGTCCCCGGAAACCATCAACGCGAACATCCCGACCGGTCACGTCGAAGTCCGGATTCGCGCCATTACCGTCGAAGGCCCGGCGGAAGTCCTGCCGATGCAGGTCGCCGGGGATCAGGAATACGGCGAAGATATTCGCTTGCGCTACCGCTTCCTCGATCTGCGCCGCGACAAAATGCAGCGTAATATCAAGCTCCGGAACGGCGTGATTGCGTCAATCCGCCGTCGCATGACGGATTTGGGCTTTCTGGAGTTCCAGACACCGATCCTGACCGCTTCGTCCCCCGAAGGCGCGCGTGATTATCTGGTGCCGGCCCGCAATCATCCGGGCAAGTTCTATGCCCTGCCCCAGGCCCCGCAGCAGTTCAAGCAGCTGCTGATGGTGTCGGGCTTCGACAAATACTTCCAGATCGCTCCGTGTTTCCGCGACGAAGATGCCCGCGCCGACCGTTCGCCGGGTGAATTCTATCAGCTTGATTTTGAGATGTCCTTCGTTACCCAGGAAGACGTGTTTCGCACCATCGAGCCGGTGATCGCTGGCGTGTTCGAGGAATTCGCCGACGGCCGCAAAGTGACTCAGACGCCGTTTCCGGAAATCCCCTATGCGGAATCCATGGCGAAATACGGCTCCGACAAGCCGGATCTCAGAAACCCCATCGAGATGCAGGATGTGACCGAGCATTTCCGCGGCTCCGGCTTCAAGGTTTTCGCCGGCATGATCGAGAAAAACGATGCTGTTCGCGTTTATGCCATTCCCGCCAAAACCGGCGGCAGCCGTGCCTTCTGCGACCGCATGAACAGCTGGGCGCAAAGCGAGGGCCAGCCCGGTCTTGGCTATATCTTCTTCCGTGACGGCGAAGGCGCCGGCCCGATTGCCAAGAATATCGGCGAGGAACGCACCGAAGCCATTCGGACACAACTCGATCTGGCCGACGGCGATGCGGTGTTCTTCGCCTGCGGCGATCCCAAGGAGATGGCTTCGTTTGCCGGTGCCGCACGCATGAAAGCCGGCACCGATCTCGATCTATGCTCCAAAGACGAGTTCAAGTTCTGCTGGATCGTTGATTATCCGATGTATGAACTGGACGATGACGGCAAGGTCGAATTCTCACACAACCCGTTCTCCATGCCCCAGGGCGGTCTGGAAGCGCTTGAGAGCAAAGACCCGCTGGATATCCTCGCCTATCAGTACGACATCGTCTGTAACGGCGTTGAACTGTCATCCGGTGCGATCCGGAACCACCGCGCCGATATCATGGTCAAAGCCTTTGAAATCGCGGGCTACGGCATGGATGTCGTTGAAGACAAATTCGGCGGCATGCTCCGGGCATTCCAGTATGGCGCACCGCCGCACGGCGGCTCTGCCCCCGGGATCGACCGCATTGTCATGCTGTTGGCCGACGAACAGAATATCCGTGAAGTCATCGCATTCCCCATGAATCAGCAGGCTGAAGATTTGCTGATGGGAGCTCCCACGGAAGTTGAAGCGCGGCGCCTGAAGGAACTGTCGATCAAGCTCGACCTGCCGAAGCCGAAGAAAACTGGTGGTGAAGGCTGATTTGCATTGCTGCATCGCAACAATTTAGATTGATTCAAATTTTATATAAATTATCTATATTTTTCAGATCAATATATTTATCTGAAATTTCATATTGGCTGTTGCATTTGCAGGCCATACATCGCATTACTGCATCTGCGAAGACGGCATTCAGGGTGATCCCTGCATCCCGCGGCGACTGAAGCCCGCATAAAATCAGACTCCGAGAGAGTATAGAATGAGATTTTCCGCAGGTGTGCTTCTTGGCGCATTCATGTGCGCCGGATGTGCACCACTACCCTTTACCGTGGCATCAATGCTGGCTGACGGCGTATCCTATGCGGCCACCGACAAATCCTTGACCGACCATGGCCTCTCCGCCCTGTCCGAAAAGGATTGTGCGATGTACCGGCTTTTGACGGATGGCATCGTATGCCGTGAACATCAGGGTGAAGTCGTCGTCGCCACTGCCGACACCGATGAACCGGCCCCGCCTGAACCAGAAGTGCGGCAAATTGCGTCCCCGTCCGGCAATGTTGCCGTTCCGCAAGCCAAACTTAAAACCGAACCTGTGCCCGGGATTTACATGGTTATAGCCAGTTCCCGGGACCTGGTTACCGCGCAGACATTCAAAATCCGCAATCCGGAAATGTCGCCCCAGGTTTTTCCGATGCCGGCTGGACGTCACAATGTGATCTATCACATTGTCGTCGGCCCTCTTTTGAAGGAAAGCTACGACGCCGCACGTAAAAACGCTGCAGCGCATGGCTTCAAGAATACATGGGCCGTCAGAATAGACGCAAAAGACCGCAAACGCGCTGAAGAATTAAAGCAGGTCGCGCAGCCTAAACTATCGGCACAAAACGAAGATCATCTCCATTAAATGCCCGCCGCGTTAGGCTGATTTTGCGAGTTTCTTCTCGAGAAAAGGCATCAACCCGCCTTCATCAACAATTGCCATCAGGTGTTCGGGAATCGGCTGGCAATGATACGTGACGCCCTGCGTTTCATTGATCACTTCTCCACTCGCGGGATCTACGGTCAATGTGTCTCCCATGACGATCCGGCCCGCCTCGGGACAAACCAGTGCCGGCAGACCTATATTAAAACAGTTCCTGTAGAAAATCCGCGCGAATGACTTGGCAACGACAGCCCTGATGCCGAGTGAACGAAGAAAAAACGGCGCTGACTCTCGTGAAGACCCAATGCCCAGATTATCCGTGCCGACGAAGATATCACCTTCCTTCACCTGTTTGGCAAAATTCGGGTCGATATCACGCATGCAATTCGCAGCCCCTGCGGCCGGATCCCCCGTTCCCTGGTAGGAACCGATAGGGGCGAGCACATCCGTGTCGATATTGGCGCCATAGGCCCAGGCCCTGCCTTTGATGGTTTTCATAGGAATTCCCTCGGGTCCGTGATTTTGCCCGTGAGGGCCGATGCCGCAACCGTATAGGGCGAGGCCAGATAAAGTTTCGACGATTTCGGCCCGGCTCGTCCGACGAAATTACGGTTCGTCGATGATATGCCGACAGCATTCTCATCAAGCCTGGACGGTCCGATACCGATACATCCGCTACACCCCATCGGCAGAATAACACCGCCCGCATCTTCGATGATCTGCAGCGTACCGTCGGCGCGTGCCTCTTCCTGCATCGCCAGCGATGAGGGAGAAATCATGAATTTGAAACCGCTTTGGATTTTGCGTCCCTTGAGCACCTGAGCCGCCATGCGAAGGTCATCATGCTTTGCACCTGTACAGGCGCCCAGGTACGCCTGATCAAGTCTGGTTCCCACATGCTCCTCAATGGGCCCTGCATTTTCCGGTGAAGACGGTGCCGCAACCTGCGGCGTGAGCATATCACCATCGACAGTCACGGTTTTTGCATAGCTAACGTCGGCGTCAGACTGCCACGAGGCAACATCGACATCTTTGG
Organism: Rhodospirillales bacterium; assembly: GCA_965227245.1. Lineage (GTDB taxonomy): Bacteria > Pseudomonadota > Alphaproteobacteria > Rhodospirillales > Casp-alpha2 > UBA4479. The sequence continues at coordinate 3,497,991 of OZ245728.1, forward strand.
CGCCCCATTTACCGAGAACCGAGGCGGTTTTTTCATCCGGAAGGCAATACCCCGCCTTCGCGCCAAGTTCGGCGGCCATGTTTGCCAGTGTCATACGTTCTTCGATGGACATCGCCGATACGCCGTCCCCGCAATATTCCAGGGCCTGATAGTTGAAACCCATAATGCCGTGATCGCCGCAGAGTTTAAGGATTACGTCCTTGGCGGAAACTCCTGGCTTCAATGTGCCCGTCACGTCAATTTTCACGGTCTCCGGAACCCGCACCCAGATTTCCCCGGTCGCAAGGACACCTGTCATTTCGGTGGCACCGATACCGACCATGAAGGCACCAAACGCACCGCCTGTAACAGAGTGGCTGTCGCCACCGACAATAAACATGCCGGGTTTCACGTGGCCTGCCTGCGGCAACACGATGTGGCATATACCCTGCTCTTGAATGAAATGGCGGATATTGTGGCCTTTGACCCAGTCAAACGCATGTTTCTGGATCGCATGATGGGCCGGATTGTCATCATTGATGTAGTGATCCGTGATCACGACAAGCTTATCCAGGTCCCAGACAGGCACACCCAGCTCATCTAGCTTTTTACCCGCCATGCGGGGGCCGGCGCTGTCGTGCATCATCGCCAGATCAACCTTGCAGGTCACGATCTCCCCTGGCGATACAGTTCCGGTGCCAGCCGCCTTGGCGATGATTTTCTCGCAGAGCGTCTGAGCCATTTGTTTGTCCTCTCTCCGTCAGATCACTTTATTATTTCTTAGCTTTGCAATCCTGTTCTCATCATATCCGGCATCCCGCAGCAGATCGTCCGTATCAGCACCCAGTTTGGGGGCCGGATTTGCCGGTGCCGTCGAGCCGCCCGAACGTACGGCAGGGGCCATGTATTTGTAGCTTCCATGACCTTCCAGTTCGATTTCCTGAATGCGTCCTTCGTCGGTGACGAACGGATTGTCGAGTGCCTGCTTGACGTCGTTAATGGCCGCAGCCGGAACAACACCTGCGAACACCTCCAGCCACTCGGCGGTGGTCTTCGCCGACAAGGCGTCGTCGAGAAGTTCCTCGACCAGCGGGCGATTCTCGAATCGATCCTTGAAGCTCTTGAAGCGTGGATCATCCCCCCATTCGGGCCGTCCCAGCTTGCCGCAAAGGGCCGGCCAGAATTTCTCCTTGTTACACATCAGATAAATCCAGCCGTCCTTGGTCTGATAGAGTGCGCAAGGCGTCAATGCCGGGTGTGCCGAGCGCGGCAGGCGCCCCTGCACATGCCCTTCATTCAGGTACCACATGCCGGGATAACCAAGATTGCTGAGCGCTATATCAAACAGGCTGACGTCCATATCACGGCCGATCCCCGTTGCTCGCGCACCAGTGATTCCGGCTAGCACGGCATATGCAAGTGCTAGACCGGTCATCTGGTCAACAACCGACAGACCAAACCGTGTCGGCGGGTTTTCAGGCTCCCCCGTCAGCGAGAACCAGCCGGCCTCGGCCTGCATCAGGTAATCAAAACCCGGCCATGTCTTGCGCGGCCCCGTTCTGCCGTATGCCGACAGATGCGCACAAACGATCTTGGGATTGACGTCTTTCAGATCGGCATAATTAAGCCCGAGTTTATCAGGGACGTCGCCTCTCAGGTTGGAAGATACCGCATCGGCATGCCTGACCAGATCACGAAAAACCTGACGGCCTTCTTCACTGGTCAGGTCCAGCGTGACGCTGCGTTTGTTCCGGTTATAGGCATGGAAGAACTGGGATGATCCGTCACCAAACCAGTACGGGCCGATGTCGCGGGCAAAATCACCGCCCACCGGGTTTTCAATTTTCACGACTTCTGCGCCCTGGTCGGCCAGAAACATGGTTCCAAAGGGACCGGCTCCGTACTGTTCTACTGCGAGAACGCGGACCCCGGCGAGAGGCAGGCTGGTCAAGAACTTCTCTCCACAAGTTGCCGGGCGATAATGATCCGTTGCAGTTCATTTGTCCCCTCGCCGATACAAAGCAAAGGGGCATCCCGGTAGTAACGTTCAACATTGTATTCTGGTGAATAACCGTAAGCACCATGGATACGCATGGCTTCCGCAGCATTCTCCATAGCGGCTTCAGTTGCAAACAACTTAGCCATCCCGGCTTCCATATCACATCGCTCACCGGTATCGTAAGCGATGGCGGCATCTTCAACCAACTTGCGTGCTGCCTGAACACGTGTCGCCATATCGGCCAATTTGATCTGGATCGCCTGATGCTGCGCGATCGGCTTGCCGAAGGTTTTACGTTCCTTTGCATAGGCCAGGGCATCTTCGAGCGCAGCACTTGCCACACCGACCCCACGCGCGGCGACGTTGATCCGGCCAAGCTCCAGCCCACCCAGAATCTGCTGAAGACCACGGCCTTCGCTTTCACCGATCAGGTGCGACTTGGGTACTCGCACGCCTGAGAACTGCACTTCTCCGGTGTCGATCCCCTTGTAGCCCAGTTTCTTCAGCTTACTGGCCTTGAACCCGGCTGATTTAGGCACCAAAAGCAGGCTCATTCCCTTGTGTGCCGGCTCGGCATCAGGATCCGTCTTGACCAGCACCGCCAGCATTTCGCCTTCGACGGAATTGGTGATCCAGGTCTTGGTACCGTCGATCACATATTCATCGCCATCCTTGATCGCTCGGGTACGAATTCCCTGCAGATCCGTCCCGGCGTCCGGCTCCGTCAAAGCGATGCCTCCACGGATTTCACCACTTGCAAATTTCGGCAGGTATTCCCGTTTCAGATCTTCCGTCCCGAAGCGCTCGACCGCCGCGGCCATGATCAGATGTGAATTGAAAAGACCTGATACGGACATCCAGACGGCGGATACCCGCTCCACGATCTGCGAATAGGTCCGGATATCCAACCCAAGCCCGCCATATTCGGGAGAAATCGTCGCCCCGAACATACCGAGATCGGCCAGTTTGTCGGCGATTTCCTGTGGGTATTTATCCTGAGATTCAAATTCTTTCACATACGGCGCGACATCTTTTTCAAGAAACTTGTCGATGGCGTCGAGGATCAGGGCGTTATCACTGTCGTTAAGGGCGTCGGGCATTCTCTACTCCTATGTGTCATTCCGGCGCTATCGGAAACCAGTTTAGTGCCTCTGGCCCCCGGCTTTCACCGGGGTGACGGTCAGAAATTTACCGTTGAATCAGTAATCCAGCTTGTCGTCGACCGCATGGCCGCGCTTCGGGATCAGCATGTTTCGCTCGAACGAAATCACCTCGACCCCGCCCTGCTTGAAGCCGGTGGTCTTGATGGTGACGATGCCCTGTGTCGGGCGAGACTTGCTCTCACGCACCGCCAGTACCTCGCTCTCGGCATAAAGCGTGTCGCCGTTGAAGACAGGTGCCGGCATCTTGACCTTGTCCCAGCCCAAATTGGCAATGGTCTTCTGGCTGACGTCGGAGACGCTCATACCTGCAACGATCGCCAGCGTCAGGCAGGAATTCACCAAAGGCTGACCAAACTCGGAATGCTTGGCGTATTCCTGATCGAAGTGCAGCGGATGCTGGTTCATGGTCAGAAGCGTGAACCATGTATTGTCGTTTTCCGTGACCGTACGGCCCGGGCGATGTTCATACACATCGCCGACGTTGAAATCCTCCAGATACCGTCCGTAGGACTCGCGATAGCGGTTCTGCCCGACTTCCTTTGCTTCTGCGACCATTATTCAGCCGCCTGCATCTGCGGCTTGCCGGCGGCGAGCACGGCGGAAACGGAATTCTGAGCTTCCAGACCCATGATTGCATCAGCAAATCTGTTGGCCCCATCAACTCCCAGATATGGTTCGGCAAGACCATTGAACTTGCCGCGAAATTCCTCAACCGACATGAAATTGCCGGGCTCGCCTTTCGGCATGTCGATCAGCACCGAAAATGTGCCACGCGTCGTTTTCACCGTCGCCTTGCCGGCCATGTTGGCGGGGAACAAAGCTTCAACTTCCGGGTCGTTGACGCAGGTGACTTTCCTGGTCAGTGCCAGAGTTTCAGGGTCCGTGAGGTGGGTTGCATAATGATCCCACAGCATGGTGCCCTCGCGCAGCACCACGGCGGCACAGAACGGCATGGAGAACTGACCGTCGACGACGCTTTTGGGGTTGTGCTTGGCCTCTTCCGGCATGCTGACAATCTTCATCCCGGTCATTGGCAGGCCGATTTCAACCGCTTCGACTTCATCTGGGGTCACCCCTTCGTCACGGACGATCTGTTTCAGTGCGTCCATGGCAGCGTGCGTGTAGCGGCAGCTCGGAAACGGCTTGACGGCGAGCCGCATGGTTTCCCAGCGTTCGTTCAAATCAGCGTCCGCCTTCGACGGATCTGCGTTCGGTGCATAGGCATGCAGGAATCCCCATTTGCCCTCAAATGCTTCCTTCGGCCCCTTGAAGCCTTCCTTGGCAAGCACGGCACACATCAAGCCGTTCTGCGCCGCCTGACCTACGTGCGAGCGTTTAGTCCAGGCACCGTCGGCAAGGAACTGCATCGACCCCGCCGACTGGCTGAGCGCGATCCCGAATGCGCTTTCGATCTGATCCGCATCCATACCCAACAGCTTACCCGACGCAGCAACAGCACCAAAAATCCCGCAAGTCGCCGTCGGGTGATAACCGCGGTCGTAATGATCCGACGGCCCCAATGCCAATGCGAGACGAATCTGCACCTCGTAGCCGGCAACGCAAGCCGCGATCATGTCCTTGCCCGAAGCACCTGTCATTTCTGCCGCCGCCAGAGCTGCCGGGACGATGGGTGCCGATGAATGCAACGAGGCTTCGGCGTGCGTGTCATCAAAGTCCAGCGAGTGCGCCAGCGTGCCGTTCAGAAGTGCCGCTGCGGAAGGTGCGTAGCTTTTGATATCCCCCGGTACAGCGCATTCACCGGACGCCAGACCAAGAACTTCGATCGTACGCACCATTGCTGGTGTGGATTCAGCGTCATTACGTGCCCGCACCATGATCCCTGCGGTATCAAGGATGAGCAGCTTCGTCCGCTCAATCACATCGGCGGGCAGGTCTTCGTAACCAAGATTGACAGCAAACTCCGCCAAACGGCGGCTGATACCGGTCATTAGATGTCTCCCAAGTCATTGATGTGTACCGGTTTGGCCGGTATTTGAGCTATTTCATCACAGGGTTAACGATTGAACAAATAGAAATATATGCACTATATATCTTAGAATCAGATCAATAGGAGGATGCATGCTCCCGGTCACATTAAAGCAGCTTGAAACTTTTCTGGCTGTCGCCGAAACCCGTGGCTTCAGGCGGGCATCGGAAAAGCTCAACCTTTCTCAATCTGCCGTGACGGCGCATGTGCAGCAGCTTGAAAGTACGTTGGGGGTACCGCTTTTTCATCGCACCACGCGATCCGTAAAATTAACGGATGCGGGCAATGAATTGCTGGATCGTGCCAATCGCACAATCACCGGTCTTGAAGACACGATACGGGCCTTCCGTGACGAGGCCGCAATGACACGTGGACGTGTTCTGGTTGCCTGTGCACCGAGTTTTGCATCTTCCATTTTGCCGCCGGCACTGGCCGCCTTTCAGTCCCGGCACCCGGAAATTTTCATCCAGGTACGCGAAGCCTACGGGAGTGAAATCATCGAGGCTCTTCGCACCGACAGTGTTGATTTCGGGATCGGACCGCTGGCGCAGGACGATAAGGAGATCGCATTCACACATCTGCTATCAGACGGGTTTGTTGCCGTTATCAGCGGCGATCACCCGCTTGCCCGTAAGAAATCCCTGAAATTCATCGACATTATGGACGAGCCGATTCTGGCCATGCCGCGGCAGTCCGCCACGCGTGATCTTCTGGAGAAGACCTTCGAAAAACACGGACGGACACTGGAACCGAAATACGAAATGCTGCATCACCAGACACTGATCAGCATGGCGGATGCGGGGCTAGGAATTGCCGTACTGCCGGAAACTGCGGTCCCGTCGGCCCGTGATGGCTCTTACGCCGTCATTGCGCTGACGGAACCGGAGATGAAACGTCGTATGGGGGTCCTGATGTCGCGTGGACACAATCCCTCCCCCGCCGCCCGCGCTGTCGCTGAGATGCTGCCTGAGTTCGTCAGCGCCTGGGTTAGAGCGGAATAGCTCCTTTATTCGGCTGCGTACTGCTTTTCAGCAGCATAATATTCCGGAAAACCGACAATGGCCTGAAGCTCCTGGAATGTGGTGCGGTTCGACAGGTCCTGCTTGCCCGACTTGATCATCTCGAGCGTTTGCTGCATTCCCTTGATTGCGGTCATAAGTAACGCTGCTGGATAAATTGCGACTTTGTAACCTATCTCTTCGAGTTCAGCCGGTGACAGATAGGGGGTCGTCCCCTGTTCGACCATGTTGGCCATTTTCGGGCCATCGATTTCGGCCCCATAGCGACGCATTTCGTCTTCGTTTTTCGGCGCCTCAAGGAACGTAATGTCTACACCGACTTTCCGGAACATTTCGCAACGGCGCAGCGCTTCATCCATCCCGTCCGGTCCGTTGGCATCTGTCCGGGCCATGATCAGAATGTCCCCGCCTTTGTCGCGGAGTTCTTCGCGTGCATCCACCGCAGCCTGCAGATGTTGTTTGGCTTCGTTGAACGGGACAACACGTTTACCGATGGTATGGCCGCACCGCTTCGGCGAAACCTGATCCTCGATCATGACGCAGGCAAATCCGGCCTGGGCATATCCTTGCACGGTTCGCTTGACGTTGATGGGATTTCCGAACCCTGTATCGCCGTCGCCGATAACCGGAATGTCCACGGCGTTACAGAGATTGCGGCCCTGATCGACCATTTCGGCATAGCTGATCAGGCCCGTATCAGGTTCGCCTATCCGAACCGCCGAGACCATGAACCCGCTCATGAAGGCGGCATCGAAGCCCGCCTGCTCCACTAGTCGCGTGGAAATCGCATCGAATACGCCGGGCGCGGTAATAATTCCCGGTTTGTCTAATAGTGCCTGTAGTTTGGCGGCAGCGGTCATGGAGTTTCTCCTGTCTTGAAAAAAATTATTTACCTTTAAAGGCCGGTGTCCGTTTTTCCAGGAATGCCGTGTAGCCTTCCCGGTAATCGTCGCTATCGCATGGCGCGTAGCTCTCACGTGTTTCCGCTTCGGAAATGGGTGACGGATCATCCAATAAGCGATTCAGTACCTTTTTCGTCATCCGTGCAGCAAGAGGGGCGCCGGATGCGATCCGTTGCGCCGTTGCCATGGTTTCCGTTTCCAGTGCCGCATCATCAACGACACGGTTTACCAGCCTGTGCCGAAGTGCTTCACCGGCATCGATGACCTGGCCTTCAAGAAGGAATTCAAGAACCAGCGCCTTACCGACCAGATCCAGCAGAGGTTTCATTTCCGAGCCTGCAAATGCATGCCCGATACGTTTGATCGGCACCCCGAACCGCGCATTTTCAGAGGCAATCCTCATATCGCAGCATGCCGCGATTTCAAGCCCGCCCCCGGTGCACGCCCCTCGGATCATCGCAATGCTGGGATGGCGGCACGCCAGCAACAGTTCCAGCGCCTTGTCCGTCGCCTCGCCATAGATATAGGCCTGCTCGGCATTGCTGCGTTTCTCGGGAAACTCGGAAATGTCAGCACCGGCGGCGAATGCCTTGTCACCCGCACCACGGTAGATGATGCACCGCAGACTTTCATCCGCATCAAGAGTCGTGACCGTTTCGGATAACCAGTGCCACGCGGCCAGTGTCAGTGCATTGCGTTTGGCCGGGTTGTTGAGGGTGACGATCGCGATATCGTCTTTCCGCTCAACCAGAATTGGATCATCACTCATTTATCGTTCAGTACGCGCGTAGGCGAACCGTCCATCCAGGTTTTAATGTTTTCTACGGCCTGTGCATAAACAAGCTCGTACAATTCTTTGACAACGTACCCCGTATGCCCTGTTAGAACCGCATTGTCGAGACCACGCAACGGATGATCATCGGGCAGTGGTTCGACGTCATAAACGTCGATACCGGCGCCGGCAATCTCACCTGAAGACAGCGCATCCACCAACGCAGCTTCATTGATGATTGGTCCCCGCGACGTATTGACGATATATGCTGAAGGTTTCATCTGTTTGAATTCATTGGCATTAACAAGGTCCGTCGTACGGTCGCTCAACACCAGATGAATAGAAATTACATCTGACGTTTTAAAGAGCGTATCCCTGTCGACAAGGCGAACACCGACTTCGTCACAACGTTCCTTCGTCAGGTTCTGGCTCCAGGCAATTACATCCATTTCCATGGCGAGACCGAATTTCGCAACGCGCGCTCCAAGCTTTCCGAGCCCAATAACACCAAGGGTCCTTCCGTTCAGGCTTTCGGAAACATATCCCTGCCAGCCGCCGTCCCTCATGACACGGCTCTCTTTCGAGATTTTTTTGTACAAATCCGTGATCAGCGCCACTGCATGCTCGGCTGCGGGATACGGGAGCATATCCGTTCCCGCAACAATGATCCCCTTGCTCTTTGCATGATCCATATCGATGGCCAGGTTCCGCATACCGGTCGTCACAATGCATTTGAGATTGGCAAGCTTGTCTATCTGTGACGCCGGGAAGCGAGTCCGTTCACGCATACAGACAAGCACATCAAAGGGCTGCAGGGCGCCGGCGATCACATCCGCGTCCCAGCCAAGATGCTTGTCGAAAACCGTGATGTCCACATCGCCCAACACCGACCAATCGGCGGATTCAAGTGCCGCGTTTTGGTAGTCGTCCAGAATTGCCAGCTTGAGTGTCATGCGCTTCCCCCATATGTACCAGTCTCGGCATTCATGCCTTCAACCGTTGATTATCTGTTTATCGTCTTACAGGAGAGATTATGTCCGAGGTCGCTTCAATCAAGGTCGAAAATCATCCAACTGACAAAGAAGCCGTAGAAAATGCCGCCAATGTTCAAAAAGCAGGTGTCATCGGCTTCGGCACCATGGGGCAAGGCATTGCGCTTGTGCTGGCCCGGGCCGGGATTGACGTTACGGCCGTGGAAGTTGAACAGGATCGTCTTGAAACCGGACTTGCCAGCCTCAGGGGTGGGCTTGAAAGCCGGGTCAAAAGGGGCCGGATGAGCGAACAGCAAATGTCTGACGAGCTAAGCCGGATCAGAGGCGCAACGGCACTTTCTGCGCTTGGCGATGTTGATCTGGTGATCGAAGCGGTTCTTGAGGACGTGAACATCAAGAAATCGATTTTCTCAGAACTGGACCATATCTGTCCGGCACATGCGATCCTGGCAACCAACACCTCCAGTCTTGATATCGATGAAATCGCAGCCGCCACATCCCGTGCAGATCAGGTTGCCGGCGCACATTTCTTTGCACCCGCACAGGTCATGAAGCTGTTGGAAATCGTCCGCGGCAATGCCACGTCGGAAAAAACCACATCCACGCTACTGGCATTATCCGAGCGTATCGGCAAAGTCGGTGTCGCCGTTGGCAATGGCCCCGGCTTTGTCGCCAATCGCATGTATCACCGCTACACATGGCAAGCGTATTTCCTGCTGCAGGAAGGCGCATATCCTGCACAGGTAGATCAGGCCATGCAGGAATTCGGTTTTCCACTCGGTTGCCTCGCAGTGGGTGACATATCCGGACAGGATGTCGCCTGGCAGGTCAGGAAAGGACAGATTGCCAGCGGCTTTATCGATATGAATGCACCCTATCCGCTGATCGCAGATCGAATGTGTGAAAACGGCTGGTTCGGTCGCAAATCAGGCCGGGGTTGGTATCTTTATGAAAACGGCGAACGCCTCCCCAACCCTGATACAAATGCCCTGATCGAGCAGACGTCCAAAGACCTCGGCATTAAGCGCCGCCAAATCTCGGCAGACGAGATCCGTGTACGCTGCCTATATGCTTTGATCAACGAAGGCGCACGCCTGCTCGGCATGGGCATGGTATCAAGTGCTGAGGATATAGATATGATTTGGCGATTTGGTTTTGGCTTCCCCGAAGCGAAAACCGGTCCGATGCAAACAGCAAGTGAAGTCGGCCTCAAGAATGTCCTTTCGATACTCAAGCGCCTGCATGCCGATCATGGTTGGATGTTCGAGCCTGCTCCTCTGATCATGGCTTATGTGAAAGAAGGAAAAAAATCATTCTTTCCGTGACTTTTACTTGGAAACAGGCAATTAAATGTGCATTCCACAATATCATTTTGTGATTAATCCGAATGCGCCGCCCGAAGATTCTGACAACGCTCCAGACCTATAGCTGGTCACAGTTTGGTGCCGATGCGGTGGCCGGTGTCACCGTTGCGATGGTCGCGATTCCGCTCAGCATCGCCATCGCCATCGCCTCAGGTGCAGACCCCGCAAAGGGGCTGATTACGGCTATTGTCGGCGGTTTCTTCATTTCCCTGCTCGGCGGTAGCCGGGTGCAAATCGGCGGGCCAACCGGCGCCTTTATTGTTGTCGTCTTCGGTGTCATCGCAGATCACGGATATGATGGCCTGGTATTGGCGACTATGATGGCCGGGGGCATCCTGCTGATTGCCGGTTTCTTCAGATTGGGGCGGCTCATCGCCTATGTCCCTGAAGCAGTGGTAAACGGATTTACGATTGGCATCGGAGTCATCATCGCGACCAGTCAGCTCAGTGATTTTTTCGGCATCACCCTGGAGAAAGTCCCGGCAGAATTTCTGCTTAAATTAGATGCCTTGTGGCACGCCCGCGATTCGATCAACACTTCTGCATTCGCCGTTGGCCTCGGCACAATGATCCTGATCATCGTCTTTCGGCGGCTGGCACCCAAACTGCCTGGATTGATCGTTGCCGTCGGCATCGGTTCGGCCGTTGTCGCTCTCGTAATGCTGCCCATCGATACCATTTCATCGCGCTTCGGCACCCTGCCTGATCAATTGCCGATGCCTGCACTACCAGTTATCACGTTTGTAAAAATGCAGGAGCTATTGCCGTCGGCTATCGTTATTGCCTTTTTGGCGGGGGTCGAATCATTGCTATCAGCCATGGTCGCTGACCGCATGATTAAGGGACAACACAGGCCCAATGCGGAATTGCTGGCACAGGGGGCTGCAAATGTCGCGTCATCCTTGTTTAGCGGCATGCCCGCGACAGGCGCCATTGCAAGAACTGCCACCAATATCAGTGCTGGCGGCCGCACACCTGTCGCCGGACTGGTACATGCCGTGACCATCCTGGTTGCAATGGGGCTTTTTGCCTCGATAGCTGGATACCTTGCCATGCCCGCCCTTGCTGCCTTGTTACTCATCACTGCATGGCGCATGAGCGAACCCCATAAATGGAAAGAATACTTATCGACACCTGTCAGCGACCGTTTGTTGCTTCTGGTGACCTTGATATTGACCGTCCTTGTCGATTTGACAGTCGCAATCGGCGTTGGAGTCTCGATAGGGCTGGCGCTTCGGCTGTATAGGGACAAAAAGCCGCCGACCGACTGGTCCCTGCCGGATCGCTGATCCGCCGCCTCGTCATTATCACCCTGCTTTGCCAGCGCCATATGTAATCGCTATATATCTGGAAACAACATTTGGCATTGGGAGCATGCAACATGACGACATGGCTTGAAGGACCGACCCGTAATGACAAGACGGCAGGTGCGCGGCTGCGTGAATTATTGGCTCGTGACGAAATCCTGCGGGTTCCCGGGACGCACAATCCCTTTGCAGCCCGCATTGCTCAGCGCGAAGGCTTCGAAACTCTTTATATTTCCGGCGGCGCCGTAACAACGAGTCTGGGCCTGCCTGATCTCGGCGTCATGATGCTTGATGAGCTTTGCTTCATTACACGCATGGTTGCCCGCGCGACCGATCTGCCGCTGATCGTCGACGGCGATGTCGGATATGGTGGCACACTGAATGCCATGAGGACAGTTCGTGAACTGGAACAGGCAGGGGCCGGTGCAGTCCATATTGAGGATCAGTTGCTCCCGAAAAAATGCGGGCACCTGAACGACAAGCGGCTTATTCCCACCGAAGAAGCTGCAGCCAAGATTGCTGCCGCAAAGAAGGCCGCGCGTGATCTGGTGATCATCGCCAGAACGGACGCCGCGGGTGTCGAAGGTCTTGATGGCGCAATCGCCCGCGCCAACGCCTACATGGAAGCTGGCGCTGATGTCGTCTTCCCGGACGGGCTTGCCTCTGAAGCTGAGTTCAAGACGTTCGCACAGGAAACAACCGGCTATCGTATGGCCAATATGACGGAATTCGGCCGGACGCCGCATTTCACGGGGCAGCAATTCCAGGACTTCGGATATCACATCGTCATCTGGCCGGCGACATCGATGCGCGTATCAGGTTTTGCGATGCGTGATCTGTACAAGCATATCCGCGAGAATGACGGCACAGCCGGTTTCGAAGACCGCATGATGACCCGCGCTGAAAGCTACGACATCATCGGATATCATGAATTCGAGGCGCTGGATGAGAGTGTGGCGCAATCTGTTGCGCCGTCCTTCACGGGTGATGACACGACGGCGAAACGGCTCGCCGGGGAGTAGTCTATTTTTTTCCAAGTCTGCCGATCAGGAATACAATCAGCCAGATCGGCACGACAATGACGGCTCCGATCAGGACGTATTCGACGCTTGAAGCGACGAATTCACCGGCCCATGCAAAGGCCGATTGAATGGTTTCGCCGAAATTCAGAAGCAGATCCTTGGGATCTATTTCCAGGAACTTGAGAATGAACCCGAGCACCAGCGACGCGATTAAAATCTTGAAGATGGTTCCGATAACGTTCTGCGGCATGTTCGCGGGCTCCCGGCGAATGATTGATCGTAGCGGCGACAAGACTACACGGCTCCTTTGCGGTGTTCAATTTCAACAAGCATTCAGGCAGCAGCCACATGTATGAAATCGAACGCAAACCTAACGTAGGCCCACCTCACCCAATTCGATGGCTGGCCTTCATCGGCTGGCTGGTAGTGCCGATCCTTGCAACATGGCTGGTTGTCGCTTTCACCGCGCTGATCGTTTTGTGGTGGGGGGTCGTCTGGTTCTTTTTCGCACTGATATACATGATCATCTATTTCCGCTGGTCGCGAAGCCGATATCCGAAGAATTAGGCCTAGAGCTTTTTGGGCAGATAACGGGTCAGCAAGGCCATCCCTATGAAACACGTTCCACCCGCGACAAAAACCGCCGGCAATGCAAACACGCCCAGCACCAGTGCAAAAACGCCTGGTGTCAATAATTGCGCCGTATGGCGGTAAGTCACGAATACGGATGTCATTTCTGCGCGTTCATAGGGATGCACCGCGCGCAGGAATGGAATATTGCCGGCTCCATCAACGAGGGACGCTGCAAATGCGGACATGACGACCAGCACCAGAACCAGCGTGGGCCAATCCTGCAGGAACGCAATGGAGATAGTGATCACACCGGCAAGCGCATACCCCATCATGAGGATTGAACGCATTCCATACTTGCGGCCAATCGCCCCCCAGATTCCTGCCAGGAATAATGACCCAAGTGAACAGGACATGATCAGCCCTGTTGTCTCGGGCGAATAACCGCTGGTGGTCAGATAGATTGGCGCATACACAAAAAACATCATCCACCAGGCAGAACGTCCGGTTGCCAGGATCCATGCCAGGCGAAGACGCGGCTGGGCGAAAAACCTCGGCAGATACCCAAATGGATTGGGCGGCGGTTTCAGGGGCATCGAAACAGCCGGGTTATCGGTCATTCTCAGAAACCAGAAAAAGACTATCAGCAGGACAACAAACACCCCGACGAGGATGAACGTCGCTTGCGGCGATACGGTTTCCGCCATCCATACCCCTAACCATGGCCCGAACGTGAATGGGGCCGCAACGAAGACCAGACGGCGTGGTTCGAATTTGGTGATTTCAGCTCGCGGCACATGGTCCAGAACGAAAAGATTCATGACGATTTCAAGGAATGCGGTTGCCACTACCTGGCAGGCCAACGCGATTGCAAACAAAACCGGATCGCCCGAGCCATAACCCCAGAGAGCAAGCAGCATAAGCAAACCACCGAGGGAGAAAGCCCATCGGCGTCTGATTTTATAGACAATCATCGGAATGATCATCGTCGAGAGCAACCCGACAATGGAAACAACGAAATAGATTACGCTGACTGACTGGGCATCCTCCAAAAGCTTATGCGCCTGCAACGGGACAAGCGTAATCAAAGTAGCGCGTGACCAGGCCTCAATCGCAAATAACAGAATAAAGGTACCTGCACGTGGCTTGGGCGCAGTACTTAGCCACAACGGCACACTTGTTCGGCGCATGATCCCCCCTTGGATCGCAAGAGCCTACCCCCAGACCCCGTCACTCTGCCATGCTTTATGTGCATATCCCGGTCCCGCAGGAAACAACTCTTTACTGATAAACAACGATGCTTGCCGAGAACGAATGTAAAGCTACTATTTGACCCGGAAAAATTGGGGGCATCATGAACAGGCAGCATCTCGACTTCGCTGAAAAGCTCAAATCTCTAGCAACATCCACTCTGGCCAATGCGTTGGATCGTGTCGGTTGCTTTGGCTGTACCATGGTCAACCTGAAGCCTATTGCACCGGGCATGCGTTTTGCCGGATCGGCCGTGACGGTGCGCGAGGAAACAGGGCCTTTTGGCACTTTCAGTTCTGATGATTTTCGTGTCGGTGCCATGATCGACGCAGCTGAGGCCGGCGAGGTGATTGTCGTCGCCGCTGACGGCGTACCTTATTCCACCTGGGGCGGCATGGCATCCCTTGCTGCTTCGGTCAAAGGCATTGCCGGTATCGCAGTAGATGGCGGGGCGCGGGATGCTGATGAAACGGTTGAAGCGGGTTTCTCCGTTTTCTCGAGGCACCTGATACCGACGACAGGCCGCTGCCGTCTGCGGGTTGCAGATATCGGGTCGACCGTCGTTGTTGATGGTGTAACCGTCAATCACGGTGACTGGATCGTCGCGGATGACACGGGCATCCTGTCCATTCCGCAAAAATCCGTTGAAGATGTGATCGGCCTTGCTGAAGCCTTTACCCACGAAGATGAAAAAGCGGCGGACGCTATTCGGAACGGATTGAAGTTCTCGGATGCCATGAAAAAATTCGGGAACATCTGATGCCGACACTCGCCGACGAAATCGCCAAAGCCCTCAAAGCACACAAGGTATCCCGCCTGTTCGGGATCCCCGGCGGCGGCTCCAGCCTTGATCTGATCGATGCCGCCGACAAAGCCGGCATCCCCTTTACCCTGACCCGTACCGAGGCCGCGGCAACCATCATGGCCGCCGTAACCGGGGAGCTGACGGGGGCCCCGGGTGCAGTTTTGGTCGGCGTCGGGCCGGGGGCATCAAGTGCCACAAACGGCCTCGCCTACGCCTCGCTGGAGCGCTCGCCGATGGTCCTGTTCATCGACGGGCCTGCTTCGACCCTGCATCAGCATTTCAACCAGCAAGCCATGTTTGCGCCGATCACCCGGGGAACGGCACATCTGCAACCTGCAGACGGTCTGAAAGCTCTCGATCATCTGCTCACAACCGCTATCACTGCCCCTGAAGGACCCGTCATGGTTGAAATGACCGCCGGGGATGCGGCAGCGGAAGCAGCGCCGTTCGTGGCACAGCAGAAAAAGGTGCTCACGCGACCTTCCGCTGAAGATATTGAAGCAGCAAAAAGGATGATAGCCGGCAGTAAACGCCCATGCCTGATCATCGGTCTCGAAGCCCGCCCACATGCAAAAGCCGTCAGGGTCTTTGCCGAACGGCTCGGGGCCGCAGTTCTGACCACATATAAAGCCGGCGGCGTGATTGCAGCCGATTCGCCAGGTTTCATCAGCACCATTACCGGTGCCGCCGGGGAGATGCCGATTCTCAAGCATGCTGACCTGATAATTGGCATTGGCTTCGATCCAATAGAATTTATCCCCGGAACGTGGCCAGATGATTTCCCGCCGTTCCTGCAAATCGATGAAGGCTCACCTGAGAATCCGCGTGTCCCGTTCGACCTGGAACTGACAGGCTCCCTGCCCGCCACGTTGAACACGCTAAGCGATGATCTGGCGGATAGCGGGTGGGTCGATAGCGGTCTCGGCGACCTCAGAGCCATAGCGGAGGCTATATACACTTCCGCCAATACCGCTTTTACGACGACTGCCGCCGTGGAAGTTATGGCGAACACCCTGGATCACAATACCCGCATCACAGTCGATGCCGGGGCGCATATGTTTGCGACAATAGGGCTGTGGCCGGCGATGAGACCCTATGGCATCCTGAAATCAAATGGCCTGTCCAGCATGGGATATGCCCTGCCGGCAGCGATTGCGTCAGCACTTGCAGAGCCATCCGTACCGGTCGTGGCGGTCACCGGCGACGGCGGCATTTCAATGTGCATCGGTGAACTGGCAACCGCCAGGGAACTTGACCTCGACATCACAGTCATCGTCATGAATGACAGTGCGCTCTCACTGATCGATATCAAACAGCAACGCCAGCAGCGCCCCAGTCTTGGGGTCCGATACCCGGCACAGGATTTCGCCGCCATTGCAAAAGCTTATGGCTGGCAATCCGCCCGCGCCGGGAATCCTGACGATCTCAGAAGTGCTCTCGCACAAACTGGTCCAAAGCTGATCGATGTTCATATCGATGCCGCTGGCTACGGCAACGACCTGGAAAGACTTCGTGGCTAACAGCCTTATTTCATCGGAGAAAAGCTGGTTGGCGTCAGAATCTTGTTGCGCTGATCAATCAGCATGCCGGCGGATTTCCGCTTGTATTCCGCCCATGCTGGGTCGGCATCACGGGCATTGCGCTTGCGCTCCATGTCCGCGAAATCCTCATAAGCCCAGAGATGCACGACTTCGTTTACCGGACCTACGGCAGTCGTGAAGTAAGCAACCGGCTCGCCAATATGCTTGATTTGTACCGGCAGCGCTTCAGCTTCGAAAAGCGCCAGATATTCCTTGTTCCGGCCATGGGCGATAACATAGGTACGGTGATCGATAATCATGTAAGTCCTCTTGAACTGGTGTGGATGATTTCATTTTTATGGGGTTGCCACCCCCGCATGAGACCGTTATAACCCGCCCGCTCCTGCTTTGGGGGCTTTCTTTTTATGGAGCCGTCATTTTTTCGGCGAATTTGTTTATTACCTTTAACTGCAACAGAACTAGGAGCGAGACATGGCCGTAGAGCGGACCCTCTCGATCATTAAACCCGACGCAACACGCCGCAATCTGACGGGCAAGATCAATGCCCGGTTTGAGGATAACGGGCTGCGGATCATAGCTCAAAAGCGCATCCAGTTGACCCGTGCCCAGGCAGAAGCATTCTATGCCGTTCACAAGGAACGGTCTTTCTTTGGCGATCTCTGCGAATTTATGACCTCCGGCCCAGTGGTGGCCCAGGTTCTGCAGGGTGAAGACGCCATTGCGCAAAACCGCAAGATCATGGGTGCAACCAATCCGGCGAACGCTGACGAAGGTACGATCCGCAAGGATTTTGCTGAAAACGTTGAAGCCAACTCGGTTCACGGTTCCGACTCGCCGGAAAACGCTGCGATCGAAATTTCATTCTTCTTCTCGGAAACTGAAATTGTCGGCTGATCACCGTATACCGAATATGGAAAAACCCCGGTTTTTACCGGGGTTTTTTTTATTGGCTAATCCAGGAAATTGATCAGGGTTCCATCCGGAGAACTTGCGCCGGAGACACGGACCGTTTCGCCGGAAATTCTGACCCGGCCCTCGGCGATCCATTTGACGGCAAGCGGATAGATCAGATGCTCCTGTTCGAGAATTCGTGCCGACAGCGTATCGGCGTCATCATCGGAATGAATCGGCACCGCGGCCTGCACGATAATCGGGCCGGTATCCATTTCGTGCCGCACGTAATGCACGGTACAGCCCCCAAATCGCACCCCGGAAGCAATCATGCGTGCATGCACGTCCAGTCCCTTGAAAGACGGCAGCAGGGATGGGTGGATATTGATCAGACGGTCCCGCCATGTTTCACAGAAGGCTTCACTGAGAAGCCGCATGAAACCGGCGAGGACGACCAGTTCGCAGCCGGCTGCCTGAATCTCCTCGGTGACGCGTTGATCAAAGCTTTCCCGGTCCGCGTAGTCCTTATGGCGAATGGTGGCCGTTTTGATCCCGAAGGATTCGGCCCGCTCCAATGCCGGTGCATCTTCAATATTCGAAATGACCACGGCAACTTCGGCAGGAAAGGAACTGGTCGCAGCAGCTTCCAGGATCGCCTGCATGTTCGATCCCCGGCCAGAGACCAGAATCGCAATCTTCATGCGCGCCATAATGCATCGCCGTTTTCGATGATGACCTTTCCATGACCGGCACCATCCGTCATTTCCCCAATAACCTGAACGGATTCTCCGGCATCTTTTAGGGCTGAGCCAATCTTATCAGCATTTTCCGGTGCGCAAATCAGGGCCATGCCGATACCCGCATTGAATGCCCGGAACATTTCTGCCGTATCCACGTTGCCGGCTTCCTTGAGCCAGGCAAATACCGGCAATCCCGGCCATGAATTAGCGTCTATTCTGGAGCCCATCCCCTTTGGCAGGACTCGTGGCAGATTTTCGACGAGACCGCCACCAGTGATATGCGCCAGCGCCTTCACGCCCCCAGCTTTGATGGCCGACAGGCAGGGTTTCACATACATGCGGGTCGGGGTCAGGAACGATTCGGCTACGGTCTTGTCAGAAGCGAACGGAGACGTATCCCCCCATCCCAGTCCGTTGCGCTGAACAATCTTGCGAACCAGTGAAAAGCCATTCGAATGAACGCCGCTTGACGCAATACCGAGTATCAGGTCGCCAACGGCAATATCCGGACGCGGCAACACATCCGCACGTTCCACAGCGCCGACGCAGAAACCGGCCAGATCGTAATGCCCTCTGTCGTACATACCCGGCATTTCCGCCGTTTCACCCCCGATCAAAGCGGCCCCGGCCTGGGTGCAGCCTTCAGCAATGCCCGAAATAACACTCTCTGCAACTCCGACATCGAGCTTTCCAGAAGCAAAATAATCCAGGAAAAACAACGGCTCAGCACCCTGCACCACCAGATCATTGGCGCACATGGCTACAAGATCGATGCCAACCGTGTTATGGATGCCGCTTTCAATCGCCAGCATGAGCTTGGTTCCGACACCATCCGTACCGGACACCAGTACAGGGTCCTTATATCCTGCCTTGGCAACATCGAAGAGTGCCCCAAAACCGCCCAAATCAGCGACTACACCTGATCGCATGGTTTTGGATGCTAACGGGCCGATACGGCGAACAAGTTCGTTTCCGGCTTCGATATCGACACCGGCGTCCTTGTAGCTGAGCGATTCTGCTGATGTGCCTTTCGGCTTTTCGGTCGGCTCGGTAATGGTCTTTCTCCTTGGCGTTAGTATGCTAAATTACGCGCCGTCCCCTTTGCCAACAAGGCATATAAGGGAGAAAAAGCGGCCACCTCGCTGAGAAAGAAGAACTTCATGGTGCCTATAGCCCATATCCGTTTCATCCCGACAAGACGATTGCTGGCAGCGCTGTTTATCGCTGCCTTGGTCTGCTGGCCAGCGCATTTTGCCCGTGCCGATGTCTTTGAGGTGAAAAATGTCAGCGTTGACGTCAAAGCCGCCACCGCTGCCGAAGCCCGCCAGCAGGCTCTGGCGCAAGCAGAAAGGCGGGCCTTTTACGTGCTTATTTCCCGGCTGACGCTGAGCGAGGATGCTGAACGGATTCCGGAATTCTCGAATGCTGATATCGCCCCTTATGTCCGGGATTTCTCCGTCGCCCGGGAAAAGGCATCGAGCGTTCGCTACATTGCGCGTCTTAACTATCGATTCAAACCAGATGATATCCGCGGACTTCTGCGCTCGTACAATGTGCCTTTTGCCGAGACCCCTTCCAAACCGATGGTTGTCCTGCCGGTCTACGAAGTCGGGGCTCGTGCCGTACTTTGGGATGAACCGAACCCATGGCGCCAGGTGTGGAGCATGAGGGACTCCCCGACTGGCCTGGTCCCACTGATCGTTCCGATCGGTGATCTTTCAGACATTTCAACGGTTGGCGTCAGTGAAGCTATGGCTGGCGATATCAATCGACTGAATGTTATCGCCGAGAGGTATGCCGCCCAGGGTACCATTGTTGCCCACAATAATCTGACTGCCGATCCAGTAACGGGCCGTCAATCGATGACTGTGACGCTTCTTCGCCCCAGCGAGCCTATACCGGTTGAATATCAGACCCAGGCTTACAATCAAGCCGAAGCCGAAACGATAGATGCCATGATGGCTCGCGTGACGGAAGTAACCGTGCGGCGGATCGAAAATCTCTGGAAGCGCCGTAACCTGATTTTCGAAACCGGGACCGGCGTATTGGCCGTCACCATCCCCATTACCGGCCTGAAGGACTGGTTAACTATCCGAGATCAGTTTTCAAGGGTCGGGATTATACGTGAAGCGGAAATCGTACTGATGTCGAGGGATCAGGTTCGCGTAAACGTGCATTTTGCCGGCGGCGCAGAACAGCTGATTACCGCCCTTGAACAAGCGAACCTATCCATGCTTCAGGAAAGCGGAGAATGGGTCATCATGCCGATCGGTGTTTTCCAGCCGCCAAAAACCTGAATGCTGACGCGTCAACGCGCATGAATATCCCGAACATGATTTCAATGGCCCGGCTTCTGTCGGTCCCGGTATACGTCTGGCTGGTGATTAGCGGCGAGCTTGAAGCGGCATTTTGGCTATTTCTCCTTGCCGCCGTTAGCGATGCCGTGGACGGTATTCTGGCGAAGCATTTCAATATGGGGACAGCACTGGGAGCTTATCTGGACCCGATTGCAGATAAAACGCTTCTTGTCTCAGCTTATATCGTTCTTGGCACGCAGGACCTGCTGCCGGTCTGGATCATTATTCTTGTCGTATCCCGCGACCTGCTGATTGTCGGCGGGGCACTGGTTTTCGACAAATTGACGGGTGAACTCAACATGGAGCCCCTATTGGTCAGCAAGGCAAACACGGCCATGCAACTGCTTCTGGTCCTCGCAGCCATGCTCCCTACGGTATTTGCAACGCCCGCGACCCCCGTCGTATCGTTACTGTGTTTCGCCGTCTTGCTGACAACACTGGTTTCCGGAGGCGCCTACGTGTACATCTGGAGCAAAAGAGCCCACGTGTTCGAGCGACTATCCGATACTGAAAACGAAGGAAGCAACCGTGAGCCGTGAACAACGCATGATCATCTGGGTTCTCGCGCTTCTCGGTGCGGGCGTTGTCATACATCTTCTGAGCAATGTTTTGCTGCCGTTCGTCATCGGCATCACCCTTGCGTACTTTTTTGACCCGACGGCGGACCGCCTGCAACGGCTGGGCCTGTCACGGTCGATTGCAACGACAATCATTCTGCTTGGCTTCTTCCTGACCGTTACGGGAATCGTCGTACTGATTTTCCCTGCCCTGCAAAAGCAGATATCCGCCGCGATCAAGCTCCTTCCGGCATTGATCGATCAGTTACAGATGCTGCTTGGTCCGTTGTTTGAGCAATTGCGTGCCGATTTCTCCGCAGATGCCGTTAGCAACCTCAAGAAAGCCGCCGGCAACTATGCGGGAACGCTCTTCAAGTGGCTTTCAGGTGTCATTGCCAACATCTGGAGCGGCGGCCTCGCGATCCTGAATTTGCTCTCCCTTATTCTGATCACACCGCTTGTCGCCTTCTATCTGCTGCGCGATTGGGACGAGATCGTCGAGAAAGTGGACAGTTGGCTGCCGCGGCAATCCGCAGATACGATCCGTGAACAAGTCAAAAAAATCGACAGAACACTGGCGGGGTTTGTCCGCGGGCAAGCCAGTGTTTGCCTGGTCCTGGCAGTTTTTTATGCCGTTGGCCTCAGCCTTGTCGGCCTCAAGGCCGGCCTTTTAATCGGCATTGCTTCCGGTATCCTTGCAGTCATTCCCTATATCGGCGCCGCCGTCGGATTGATCATCGGCGTAAGCATGGCCATCGCCCAGTTCCAACATGAATGGGTGCTGATATTGCTTGTCGTTGGTGTGTTCGTAACCGGGCAAACACTGGAAAGCTACTTTCTTACTCCGAAACTGGTCGGCGGACAGGTCGGACTTTCGCCGATCTGGATTATTTTTGCGATGCTGGCCGGTGGTGCACTGTTTGGGCTTACAGGTGTCCTGATCGCCCTTCCTGTCGCGGCCGTCAGTGGCGTACTGATTCGCTTTGGACTGGAGCAATATCTGGATAGTGAACTGTACCATGGCGGAGAAGATAGATCGTCGGGTGACAAGTGACCGCCAAGCAACTTGCCTTCAACCTTGAGCACAGACCGGCGCTGGGCGAGGATGATTTTCTCGTTGCCGGCCCCAATGCCGAAGCTGTCGCGTGGATCGACCGGCATCCGGATTGGCCGGCGCCTGCCCTGATTCTGAGCGGCGGCGCCGGGTCAGGAAAAACTCATCTGGCACGGGTGTTTATGACGAAATGTCAGGCTCACGAAATTGCTCACGATAATCTGATGAATGATGCGACACCGATCTTCCCGGACTGTGGCGCGGTCGTCATTGAGGATTGCAGCAAACTTGTCGGCAACACTTCAGCAGAAGAAGCTCTGTTTCACCTTTATAATCAGGCCCGCGAGTCAGACCGTAAGATGCTGTTGACCGCACGCACGCCGGCGGCACGTTGGGGGATTTTCCTTCCCGATCTTGCCTCGAGACTTCGCGCAGCGCCATCCGTTCAGATATCCGGGCCTGATGACAGTCTGTTGACGGCGGTTCTGGTCAAGCTTTTTGCGGACCGACAAATCTCGATCGAACAGCCTGTACTTGAATATGTCGTACCGAGAATCGAACGCTCCTTTGAAGCCGCACAGAACTTCGTCAGCCAGGCAGATGAACTGGCGCTCCAGGATAAAAGGCGAATTACGGTGCCGCTTGCGCGTGAAGTACTGGCTTCGCAGACTGACCCTCAGGGACCTGTTTAATCGGCTGAAGATACGCCAAGAACTGATCCGCAACCCTATCCCAAGAGAACTCGAGCGCCCACGCACGGCACGCCTCGGGATGGATGGTTTCCAGTGCCTGGATCGCAGCTTTAGCAAGATCCTTGTCCAGCACACCAGGTCCCTCATCCCCGATCACATCCAGAGGTCCCGTTACAGGAAAGGCAGCCACCGGCACACCGCAGGCAAGTGCTTCAAGCATCACAAGGCCAAAGGTGTCGGTCAGTGACGGGAAAACGAAAACATCTGCCGCATTATAATATCTCGCCAATTCGGCATCGTTCTCGGCAATGTAGAACGGTGTTTCTGGGTAGCGTTTCATGAGCTGATCTCGGGCTGGGCCGCTGCCGACTACAACCTTTGTCCCGGGAAGTTCAAGATCAAGAAACGCCGGCAGGTTTTTATCGACCGTGACCCGTCCGATAAACATGAATATCGGCCTTGGCAGATCCAGGTAATCCTTGGCCATCGGCTTGAACACATTTGTATCAACACCGTGCGACCACAGTTTCAGGTTTTTGAATCCTCGATCCTCCAGTTCCCGGAAAACCGCAGGTGCCGGTATCATCACAGCCCCGGACCTGTCATGGAAGCGACGAGCCCCCTTATAAAGCCAATCAAGTGGCAGACCTGTTCGGGCCTTAACATAATCAGGAAACTTGGTATGAAAGGCCGTTGAGAACGGCCAACCGTTTTTCAGGCAAAATGACCGTGCGGCACTGCCGATCGGTCCTTCCGTCGCGATATGCACGCAATCGGGCTGCAGTTCAGTCAGCCACCGGGCAACCTTTCGGGCAGGAAGAACGGCCAGTCTGATTTCTGAATATGTCGGACAGGGTACTGTTTGAAATTGGTCCGGAGAAATGACCTTTACGTCATACCCGCGAGCCAGAAGCCTGTCACGCACGGTCCCAACGACCCGGACCACGCCATTCGGTTGCGGATACCAGGCGTCGGTGGCGATCGCAATCAGCACATTTTTTGCCTTCACTGTTGATGTAAATCGACTTTCGCGTCCCTACATGCAATTACAAGTGACAATAAAATGACGCCGAAAACGCCCGCTTGACCGGGCTTTTTCAAATTATAAAGTCAACAAAACTATTGGTTATTTCATAGGAGGAACGAATGGATCTGGGAATCGCCGGGAAGAAAGCCATTGTCTGTGCGGCATCGAAAGGGCTCGGCAAAGCCTGTGCCACGTCTCTGGCCCGCGAAGGCGTCGATGTCACAATCTGCGCCCGCACGGAGGAAACCCTGAATGCCACCGCAGATGAAATCCGGGCAATCGGTGGCGGCAGCGTCCAGACTGTTGCATGCGATATTACGACGGATGAAGGTCGCGCCGCTGTTCTTGAGGCCTGCCCTGCTCCCGACATCCTGGTCAACAATGCTGGCGGCCCACCGCCGGGCGATTTCCGGGACTGGGACCGCGAAGCCTGGATCAAGGCTGTCGATGCCAACATGCTGACACCGATCTTTCTGATCAAATCGACCGTAGACGGGATGATAGAGCGAAAGTTCGGCCGGATCGTCAACATCACGTCAAGCTCGGTAAAGGCACCGATCGAAGTTCTGGGGCTTTCAAATGGCGCACGCGCAGGTCTGACCGGTTTCGTTGCCGGGTTGGCCCGCAAGACAGTCCGTCACAACGTCACCATCAACGGTTTGTTGCCGGGGGCTTTTTATACGGACCGGCTTAAATCCACATTGAAAATGCATGCCGATAAAGAAGGCATTTCTACCGATGAAATGGCAAAGCGGCGCGCCGAGAGCATTCCAGCAGGTCGCTTGGGTGATGCGGCGGAGTTTGGTGAATACTGTGCCTACCTGTGTTCCGCCCAGGCCGGGTATATTACCGGTCAGAACTGCCTGATTGATGGCGGCAATTATCCGGGCACGCTATAGGCTCCTCATTCACAGGGGAACGCGTTCTTCAATTCAAGTGCGACAAGAACCGCCATCGGTTGCTTGATACGGTTCTTGAGCGCCCCTTTGGCACTCAGTCGTGCAATAGCTTCCTGAATGAACTCGTCCAGAAACCTTGGCGACATCGGCAGCGCGTCGGGCATACAGAAATGCAACTTTGTTCCGGTGGCTGATGCGGGCGCCTGAACCGCCTGTATACCATCCATCAATCCGATGATGTAATATCGCCAACGGGCTTCTGCGCCTTTGTTGCCGGCCTTTGCTTCGGCACGCAAGGCCATGTAGTCAGCCAGTGTAATATTCGCTTGGGCAGGCCCAACCATGCTCACCAGCAAGCACACAGTGAAAACTGATCCCACCAGCCGTTTCAGCACGAATACCTCCTGAAAATCATTAACATCATTTGAACACGCACTCGGCCCTCAACTCCAGTCGGGCCATGCGACTTCCATTAAAGTTTTGGTTTTAAAATTGTCATAATTCCGCTCAGTGACATTGGATATCAGTAGCTGATATCATGGCACTATTAACACATGATGATTGGCTAATGGTATGGACGAGACCAAGTCACCGGGAACGATTGGCAGCACGCGGAGAGAAATGGAACGCACGCAGCGTGAAGTTGCCAATCTGTCCATTGATGAGCCTCATCTACTGAACCGTGAATTATCCTGGCTTTCATTCAATACACGGGTCCTTGAAGAAGCTGAAAACACGGCTCACCCGCTCCTTGAACGCTTACGTTTTCTATCTATATCCGCCGCCAACCTGGATGAGTTTTTCATGGTCCGCGTTGCCGGTATCCGGGGCCAGATTCGTGCCGGTGTGACGCAGGCCAGCGACGACGGCCTGACCCCGGCCCAACAGATAGAAGCTATCCAGCAGCAAGCCCAGACATTGATGCACCAGCAGCATGCGATCTGGGACAAGTTGCGCAAGGAATTGCGCACCAAGGATATATACGTTCTGGATCGCAGCGAAGTTTCAAAAGATGACCTCGTCTGGCTCGAACAGCAGTTTATGGAGCACGTATTTCCTGTTCTGACACCACTGGCCGTCGACCCGGCACACCCTTTCCCGTTCATACCGAATTTTGGATTCTCACTGGTCCTGTTGCTTGAGCACCGGGACTTTGATGAACATTTACGCGCACTTCTGCCTATTCCGTCGCAGCTTGAACGGTATGTAAGACTGCCAGGACCAGATATCCGATTTCTTGCTCTCGAAGACTGGGTGCTTTTGTTCATCGACAAGATGTTCCCGGATTTCCGGCTCATTGAAAACGGCTCATTCCGTGTGATCCGCGATAGCGAAATGGAAATCGATGAAGAAGCTGAAGATCTGGTTCGGACCTTTGAAAGTGCCTTGAAACGACGACGCCGGGGTTCCGTCATCCGGCTCACTTTTAACGCCGACATGCCGCAACAGCTTCAGGATCTTATTATCGGCGAAATGGGCGCTGAGTCTGGCGTCTCGATGGCCATGCGCGGTCCCCTGGGCCTTGCCGATACCAAGCAATTGATCCTCAGTGAGCGCCCCGATCTGCTGTTCACGCCTTTCAACGCCCGCTTTCCCGAGCGTATCCGCGATTTTGGTGGGGACGTATTTGCCGCCATCTCAAAAAAAGACATCATCGTCCACCACCCATATGAAAGTTTCGATGTGGTGGTGCAGTTCGTTCGACAGGCAGCACGCGACCCGGACGTGGTCGCGATCAAGCAGACCCTATACCGCACATCCAATGACTCCCCGATTGTCGCAGCCCTGATTGAAGCTGCTGAAGCAGGTAAGTCTGTGACCGCGATGGTCGAACTTAAAGCCCGCTTTGACGAAGAAGCGAATATCCGCTGGGCACGCGACCTCGAACGTGCCGGCGCACAGGTCGTTTATGGTTTCGTTGACAAGAAAATCCACGCCAAGGTCAACCTTATCGTGCGGCGTGAAGGCCATACGCTCAAATCCTATGTCCATTTCGGCACCGGAAACTATCACCCGATCACGGCAAAGATATATACAGACCTGTCGTTCTTTACATGCGATCAGGCGCTCTGCCGGGATGCAGCCAGGCTGCTCAACTACATGACGGGATATGCCCAACCGGCACAGATGGAAAAGCTCTCGTTTTCACCGCTGACCCTGCGAAAAACGCTCGAGAAGCTCACCGACATCGAAATAGAGAATGCAAAAGCAGGGAAGCCGGCGGGAATCTGGATGAAGATGAATTCCCTCGTCGACCCGGAACTGATCGAAAAATTCTATGAAGCGTCACAGGCCGGTGTCCAACTGGACTTTGTTATACGCGGTATTTGCTGCCTCCGTCCGGGCATCAAGGGATTGAGTGAGAACATTCGTGTCAAAAGTATTGTTGGACGGTTTCTGGAACACTCTCGCATCTACTGCTTCGCAAACGGCGAAAAGCTTCCTTCTTCTGCAGCGAAGATATTCATCGCTTCGGCGGATTTGATGCCACGCAATCTGAACCGGCGTGTTGAAACGCTGGTTCCCATTGAAAATCCGACGGTCCATAAGCAGGTCCTTGAAGAAATTATGGTGGCAAATCTACGTGATCAGGCGCAGAGCTGGATTATGCAGGTTGACGGTACTTTTAAGCGCGTCGCCAAGGGGGAAGGCCTGTCGGCACAGGAATATTTCATGACAAACCCCAGCTTGTCTGGACGTGGTTCAGCCCTTAATGTCGGTCAGGAAATCAGCCAAGATACCGACAGAAGCTAAACTTATATTTCCAGTATTTTTGACCGAAGATTGACGGCAAAATTTCAAGCCGTAGGATCACTTTGTGACTGAAGAACCACGCCGCCACAATCAGGATGCATCGACCGTAACAGGTCGTATCGGCATCGTTGACATTGGGTCCAATACCGTTCGCCTGGTCGTTTACGATGTTCCTGATCGTATGCCAGTGCCGATGTTCAACGAAAAGGCAGAATGCCGGCTGGTCGAAGGCATGTCTAGAACCGGCCAACTCTCCCCTAACGGCGTTAAAAAAGCCCTGAACTCACTGCGCAGATTTGTTCGCTTGTCCCAGGCCATGGGCGTCGAGAAGCTTGATCTCGTAGCGACGGCCGCCGTCCGTGATGCCTCGGATGGCAGCGCATTCGTCACAAAAATTGAAACCGAGTTTAATATCAAGGTTCTGGTACTCAGCGGGTCCGAAGAAGCAGAATTGTCTGCACTCGGCCTGATTGTCGGCGTGCCCAAAGCGGACGGCATACTCGGCGATCTGGGTGGCGGCTCTCTTGATCTTGTTCAACTCGATGCGGGTATATGCAAGACCTACGGGACAATGCCTCTTGGGCATCTGCGTCTTCAGGAGATGTCAGGCAACGACATATCCATCGCTCGTAATATAATCGACAAGAATTTCTCCCAAACGAAATGGCTCAAACAGGTAAAGGGTAAAAACCTATATTTGACCGGCGGTATCATGCGAGCCATTGCGCGGGTTTTCATCGAGCAGACCAATTACCCGCTGCATGTGGTCGATGGCTACACAATCAAGGCCGATGAGGCTCTGGACCTTTCAAGGCTGATGTCCGGGCTCAGTAACCGTACATTGAGAAAAGTTTCTTCCCTGTCGCCATCACGAGTGAAAAGTGTCCCCTTTGCTACAGAAGTACTTGGAAGTCTGATCGAGTCCTGTTCCCCGGCGAACGTTGTTTTTTCCGGCTTCGGCATGCGGGAAGGCCAGATGCTGCAGCATTTGCCGGAAGATATGCGCCATCAGGACCCCTTGATCGCCGGTGCAGAAACGCTCTCTGAACGAACTGGACGGTTTTCGCTTAAAGGCGTCGAGATTTCGGATTGGGTTCGCCCCCTCTTTCCCGACGCGCAAGTCGAAGACCGCCGGCGAATACTGGCATCGTGCCTTCTATCTGATATCGGCTGGAACGAACATCCGGACTATCGGGCAGAGCATGCCTTCTTTCGCGCACTCCGCCTTCCCTATGCCGGATTGTCCCATGCTGACCGGGTGTTCATCGCAGCGACGGTTTTCATCCGATATAACGGTGATTCCAATGCTCCGGTCGTGAATGACGTCCGTAGTCTGCTTGACCCCGAACAGTTGAATAAGGTCGATGGAATCGGCCGGGCCATACGCCTCGCCCATACTCTCTCCGGTTCTGCCCCCGGGTTGCTGTCACAAACCAGCCTGGAGCGCGTGAACAAAAAATTAATTCTGCATCTTCCGGGAAACAGCCGGGTTTTCCAGTCGGAAACAGTCGACCGCAGATTCCGCGGCTTGTGCAAGAGCCTCGGCGTTACCGGTTCGATTTCCAGGAATTAATCCGAAGCGTTTGCGTAAACGGTTTTATCAACGATAGCAACTCGTTCACCGTTCAACTCAAGGCATATCTCGCCCCGGCGAAGCCGCAAGGCATCCTCACCAAAAACACTACGCCGCCAACCCTTTATTGCAGGGACGTCCGCCTTTTCACCGAAAGCCGCTATCAGTTCGACATCAGCCGCACTGGCAACCAGTTTAGTCGCCACATCG
Organism: Rhodospirillales bacterium; assembly: GCA_965227245.1. Lineage (GTDB taxonomy): Bacteria > Pseudomonadota > Alphaproteobacteria > Rhodospirillales > Casp-alpha2 > UBA4479. Next base: position 3,527,418 of record OZ245728.1, read on the forward strand.
GTATCGGCGCACTTCATCTTCAGAAGGACCTTCAAAAGGTCCGCCGCCGCCGCAGTCCAGGGCGGCAAATCAGGTTTCGCAGGAGGGGTCGGCCATTCTGATTTCGGTGCATCAGCGCCTTTACGTATTGCTTTCAGCAATGCATCCCCGGACGTCCCTTCTGCCAGTCGGCGTCCCAATCCACGGGTTTTTGCCAGATCATCCACCGTTTTAGGCATCCTGTGGGATATTTCCAACAGAGCCTCATCCCTCAGCACACGATTTCTGGGTAAATTGCGGCTGTGCGCTTCACGTTCACGCCATGCAGCCACAGCCTGCAGAACGGCCAATTGCCGGCCTTTTGCGCCACGTGTCTTGATCCGTTTGTAGGCGTCGTCAGGATCGACAATATAGGTTTTCGGGTCTTCAAGAATTTCCATTTCCGCCGTCACCCATGACTGGCGGCCGGATAATTCCAGCTTACCCGCCAGAATTTCATATGCAGGGCGAAGATGCGTCACATCAGCCAACGCATAATTAAGTTGTTTTTCACTGAGAGGGCGCAATTTCCAATCTGTGAAACGTGACCCTTTATCGATCTTTGCATTCGTCAGTCGCGTTATCAGGTTTTCATAACCGACGGAGTCACCGAAACCACACACCATGGCCGCAACCTGTGTGTCGAATATCGGACGCGGCAGTTCCCCAGCCAGATGCAGAAAAATCTCCAGATCCTGCCGGGCAGCATGAAATACCTTGAGAACCCTGGTGTTTGCCATCAGATCGAAGAGCGGCTGGAGATCTATCCCGTCCGCCAGTGTATCGATGGCTTTTGCCTGCTCGGTGCCACCGACCTGAACCAGGCACAATTCCGGCCAGAATGTGCTTTCACGTATGAATTCCGTATCGACGGTCACGTAGGCCTCGTCGGCCAGGGAATCGCAGAACGCACGTAGTGTTTCGGTATCGGTAATCACTTCGGACATGATGGCAGACGTTACACGACCAGAACCCGTCTCGAAACAGCTTTGTCAGCCTTCCATGAACGGATTGACCTTGAATGCACTCAATTCTTCTCCGGCGGTTCTGATTTCTGCAAGCTGTGGCCACGCCTGCAGATCAGAAAACTCTTCTATTTTACCTGAAAGATGGGTCAAAGCCGCCGTAATCGAAAAATCAGCCTGGCTGAGACGGTCTCCGTTCGCCCATGGCGCTGCAACCTGCCGCTCCAGAAAATCAAGACTGTCGCGTATAGACCGACGGTAGGTATCGACGAATTCCTCGCTCTGTAAATGCTGGGGTCTACGTACTGTTTCAATTCGCAATTGAACCGCCCGCTCGGCAATCCCCATTGCGATGGTTGCCAGGCGAAGCACCTGCCGTCTGGCGGCCCCGAATTTCGGGGTAAGGCACAGCTCAGGAGGTGCCACCTGATCCAGATGATCAATGATCACAGCACTGTCGACCAGCATTTCCCCATCTTCAATAATCAGGGCCGGCACCTTACCAAGCGGGTTGAGGCGCATAACTTCATCACGATCGCCAAAAACCGAAAGAACATGCCTGTCAAATGCGAGTTCGTAATGGCTTGCGGTCGCCGCCACCCGACGAACGAACGGCGAATCGAGCTGACCAACCAGGATCATCATCAGCATTTCATCCCTTAAACATCACATTCAAATAATCTAACGCTGTTCTAACAAACCCCTCAACCCCCTACTGAGCAAGCATTTCCACTAATATAGCTAATGCGACCATGCCAAAAGAAAACGCCCATCTGTAGCCGGTGACGCCTCATGATATGATCAACGCCATGCGCCATGACCGTGTCCATCACCCCATAACGCTCATCCGTCAGCGAAAGTTGCCGGCTATCGCTGCAACCGCCCTTCTTGCTCTGCCCTTGCTGGTGTTAATGGTACTTCGCCGGGATGCTGTCATGTGGATGGGCGAGGCGACATGGATCATGATTGCGACCATTACTGCCGTGGCTTTATCGCTGGCAGTGGCACGCCTTTTCGATCCGACACCCTTGATGCAAATAACCCCAGAGGGTGTTGAAATTCCAAAAATGCTGGTACACCCCATCCGCTGGCAGGATATTGCAAGAATTCAATCTGCCACCAGACGAGGCAAAACCGGCGACATCCACGATCGTTTGCTGTTCCATTTCAGGCATCCACAAATAGTGGTTTGGAAAACTCCCAAGTTACGTCGCATCTTGGGGGAAACACCTCAGGCTGCCGTCGCAATAGACATCACCCTGATCTGGCCGTTACGCGCAGATGAAATTCGAAAAATACTCCGGGATGCCGCCCGAACATATGCCAAAGCGCCTGAGATCCAATCTTCAGGTGGCGCAACGTATCACCGACGCCGGATCGCTTTAAAAACAATAAGTTTATTATTCTCCTTGCTGATCCCTATTGGTTTCCATTTTACGGATTCCGGGCTCCCCAGGCAGTTCTCCAAAGGGCTTGATGCATATCGTGCCGGAGACGTTCTAACCGCGCTTCCTCATTTGGAAACCGATGCCCGTGCGGGAGACACCGAGTCCGCAAATGCGTTGGGCAATCTATATCTCAATGGTGATGGCGTTATCAGAAACACGGCCCTGGCCGCCGGATGGTTTCGCCGTGCCGCCGAGAACGGACATGCCGAGGCCGCTTACAACCTCGGCAACGCCTATCGGCTGGGTCTCGGCACTCCTGAAGATCTGGATGTCGCCATCGAATGGTATGAGCGTGCGGCAAACGGCGGATCATCCATTGCCGCCTTTACCCTGGGAAACATCTACAGATTAGGCGACGGCGTAATCCGGGATTACAGGCAGGCGATTTACTGGCTGAAAATGGCTGCGGGTAACGGGTATGCACCGGCAGAGCATAATCTTGGGCGCCTTTACCAGGAAGGTATCGTCGTTTCCAGAGACATAACAACTGCACAGGATTGGTACAATCGGGCCGCATCAAGGGGATATGCACCGGCCCGATATGATCTTGCCCGGCTAATGTTGGACGGGGATACAAAACAAAGAACCGTTGGAATCGCGTACCTGATCGACGCGGCCGAATCCGGATATGCTCCAGCACAGCGGCGGTTGGCCTCAGCCTATTTCAACGGACGGGGCGTGCCCGTGGACCCAGTCATTGCCTATCAGTGGATATCCCTGGCAGAGCGGAGCTGGCCAGCATCGACACGTGCCGATCTTGTTCGTGAAAAAGCCCGCATTGCAGCCAGCCTTGATGCCGAGCAGACGAACCTGGCAAAAGCGAATATCCGTGCGTGGCGTCCGGCAAATAAACTCAATTAGTTTGTGGCTTTAACTCTTCTATTTGACGGAAAATCATACTTGCCGTCTCCTTGCCAAGTTCACTCTCAAGCATCAATTCAAGACGTCACAACCTGATTTGTTGACACATTCAGCGCCTTTTTCCTGAAACCCTCTTTTGAAGCAACCGGGCTCATGCTAAGACCCGCGCCATGTTAAGCATTCAGGACATCACCTACAGGATTGCCGGCCGCACCCTGCTTGAAGGGGCGACGTTGAATGTCGAGCGCTCGCAAAAACTGGGCCTTGTCGGCCGCAACGGGACAGGCAAAACGACTCTTTTTCGTCTGATCACCGGCGACGTGCAGATAGACGACGGGGCAATCCAGATGCAGAAAGGCATTCGCCTCGGCGAAGTCGCACAGGAAGCCCCAGCCGGTGCTGAAAGCTTGATTGATACCGTCCTTGCTGCAGATACCGAACGTGATGCGTTACTCGGTGAATCCGAAACGGCGACAGATCCGATGCGGATTGCCGAAATTCATACGAGACTCGCCGATATCGATGCGGAACGTGCCCCTGCCCGCGCAGCCCGCATTCTTGCCGGCCTCGGATTTGACGAGGATGCACAACAACGCCCCTGCTCTGATTACTCCGGTGGCTGGCGCATGCGCGTTGCACTTGCCGCAGCGCTATTTGCACGTCCCGATTTTTTGCTGCTCGATGAGCCAACCAACCACCTTGACCTGGAAGCTGCATTATGGCTTGAGCAATACCTCAAAGCCTGGAACGGAACATTGTTGGTGATTTCCCACGACCGGCGGTTTTTGAATGAAATTGTCGACGGGATCGTGCACCTCGAGGCATTTAAGCTGACCCGATATACCGGCAATTATGATCGTTTCGAAAAAACCCGCCGCGAACGCATGATGCACGAGGCGAAGCAACGCGAAAAACAGGAAGCCGAGCGGGCGCATATTCAAAGCTTCGTTGACCGTTTCCGGGCAAAGGCTTCAAAAGCCCGCCAAGCGCAAAGCCGCCTGAAGATGCTGGAAAAGATGGAACCCATTGCAGCCGCAATGGAAGATAAATCCATTGCTTTTTCGTTTCCTGAAACCGACCCGCCACCGCCACCACTGATGGCCATCCAGGATGTCAGTGTCGGGTATGATGATGACAAGCCCGTCCTTCGGCATCTTGACCTGAGGATTGACCCGGATGATCGGATTGCCCTGATCGGGGCGAACGGCAACGGAAAGTCGACACTCGTCAAACTGCTGAGCAACCGCCTAAAACATCAAAGCGGTTCCATCGTTAAAGCATCAAAGCTGGAAATCGGGTATTTTGCCCAGCATCAGGCAGACGAACTGCGCCTGGACGAAACGCCGGTTGAACATGTTGCGCGGGCCCTTGGTGACAAAAAGGAAAGCCAGGTTCGAGGACACCTTGGCCGTTTTGGATTTTCTGCCGACAAGGCCGACACAAAGGTTAAAAACCTGTCCGGCGGCGAGAAAGCACGTCTGCTGTTTTCTCTGATGAGCTGCGGCAAACCCAACATCTTGCTCCTCGATGAGCCGACCAACCATCTGGATGTCGACGCGCGTGAAGCGCTCGTTCAGGCCCTCAATGCCTTCGAAGGGGCGGTTATTCTCGTCAGCCACGATGCGCACCTGATAGAACTGGTTGCCGACCGCCTATGGCTCGTCGCTGACGGAGCATGTACGCCTTACGATGGTTCGCTTGATGATTATGCTGCCGAACTGCAGCAGGCACGGCGTGCGCAACGCCAGTCAGTAAAACAGATGGCTGAAGGTGAGCACAGCCGGGACAATCGCAAACAGGCGCGGAAGGAACGCGCCGAGCAGCGTCAGGCAACCGCGGAACTCCGCAAAACCATCAAAAGTGCCGAACAAAAGATTGCTAAACTTGAAGAGCAGCGATCTGCTCTTGAGGCTAAACTTGCCGACCCGGCCATTTATAACGGCTCAACACGTGACCTGATGGACATCCAGTTGAAGCACGCGGATGTAAAAGAAGCCATCGAAGCCGAAGAAGCGGCATGGATGAAAGCTCAGGAAGCGCTGGAAGGCGCAGCGTAGATTGAGATGCGAATGCCGCTTACGGATTATCTCGGCACTTCCTTCACCCCCGATCCCGATGCGCGCATCCTGTCGCTGGTCCCCAGCCTGACCGAACTTTGTTTTGATCTTGGGCTTGGCGACAATCTGGTTGGCAGGACGCATTATTGTATCCATCCGAAAGAACGTATCCCTCAGATACCTTCAGTTGGCGGCACCAAGAAAATCAAAATGGACCGCGTACAGGAACTTGCACCGACACACGCCTTACTCAATGTCGATGAAAATCCCAAAGATATGGCGGCAGCCCTCCGCTACTTAGGGATTCATGTGATCGTCACGCACCCCTTGCATCCGGATGACAACATCGACCTGTACTGTCTTATCGGAAATATCTTTGATGCAGATCATGCAGCGGAGAAACTCGTTCGGTCATATAGTTCTGCTCGCGAGCCGTTTCACAAAGGAAGTAAGAACACTGAACAGCGTGTTCTGTACCTGATCTGGAAAAATCCGTGGATGGCGATCAGCGCCGATACATACATTGGCAATATGCTTGGTTTGGTTAACTGGCGCATCGTAACCCCTGGCGCCGATCCGGCACTGTCCGGAGATGCGGCCCGCTACCCCGCTGTTCGGATCGATGATGCATCTTTGGAGGATGTTGATCAGGTGCTTTTCTCGTCTGAGCCCTATAGCTTTGGCGATGACGATATTTCAGATTTTCGGCAGTCTTTTCCAAAGCACGCCACCAAAGCGCATTTGATAGACGGCGAAATGACGTCCTGGTACGGCTCGCGCGCCATTCACGGACTTACGTATCTGCGTATTTTCGCTGACGACATTTCGTCATGAGCCCGACCGTACGTCTTTCAGCACTTTATGGCAGTATTTTCCTGACCATCGGTATCATGATGCCTTTCTGGCCGGTTTGGTTGCAGTCCAAGGGATTAAGTGCAACTGAAATCGGTTTGACTATTGCTTCTGGCAGCATCGTTCGCGTTTTCCTCGCCCCACAGATTGCCCGTTTCTCGGATCGAACCGGAGAGCGGCGCCGGCCGATCATCGCCCTCGCCGCTGCCGCCTTTCTGTTGTATCTGCCTTTTTATGTTGCCGATGAATTCTGGGTGATCCTGCTTCTCCAGGCTTGCACAGCCGGGACGTTCGGCCCGCTGATGCCGTTGAGCGAGAGCCTGACCATGACCGGGGCCAAAACACAGAAACTCGATTACGGCAGAATACGCCTCTGGGGATCCCTGACTTTCATAGCCGGAGCATCCGGTATTGGTTTTTTTCTGAAGGGTGCTGATCCGGACGCAATCTGGGCTTCGGTTACTGCAGCGCTTGGGCTTCTTGTCGTAATTTCACTGTTTGTACCCGACTTTCGCTCGCAGCCCGCCCCGCCTGAATCGAAACCGTTCCGGCAGGTCATCGGCGACAAAACATTTCTGATATTCATTGCCGCCACCGTCTGCGTTCAGGGCTCGCATGCATTATATTACAGTTTCGGCACACTCAACTGGCTTCGCATGGGGCTTGGAGAAGGCGTCATCGGTCTATTGTGGGCTGAGGGTGTCGTTGCAGAGGTGATCCTCTTCGTATTTGCTGCCGATGCCATTCGCAAGATCGGTCCGGCACGGCTCATAGCTCTGGGTGGCCTGGCATGCCTGATACGCTGGTCCCTAACCGCTTATACGGACGACTTATCCGTGATCATTCTGCTTCAGTTGCTTCATGCCTTTACATTCGGCGCAGCTCACTTGGGCGCGATTTACTTCATCGCTGATCGCATGCCCGAGGAAATTTCCTCCACCGCACAAACGCTCTACGCCCTGGCAGTATCAGGATTGGGTATAGGCCTCATAAGTTTCGCATCGGGGCACCTTTACGAGGCCTTCGCCGGTCAGGCCTATATCGCCATGGCCATTTTAGGCGCCCTCGGTATGGTGCTGGCGTGGAGTATCCGCCGACGCCGCTGATACGCCCACTCAGATCGTCGCGATCGGTGTCGCCGGCGATCCGACCGCCCCCGGAAGCCGCAATGGCGGTGCCGTCAGCAGAAAGCGTGAACGTCCACGCTCTTTAAGGGCCTTGGCAAGTTCTGATAGATGCCAGATTTCACCAAGATGCACCCCCAGCCGAAACAGACAATGACGATGAATCGGCAGGCGTGAACAACCACCCTGGGTCTCTCCGTATCCATGCGAATCTTCTACCGCCATGTTATCCGAGATTAGGGCGACCACACCGCTGTCGGAGATCCATTGCAGCAGCTTTTCATCATACCCATCCAGCACGGCACCGCTTGCATGCAGTTTCTTCGCGTCGGGGTTCCCCGCCATCTCAAAGATCATGTCATCCCAACCTGTGTGGAACAGGAAGAAATCACCTTCTTCGACCACAATGTTGTCCGCCTCAAACATTCGCATCAGTTCATCATAACCGACGACGACACGATCACGCCCATGATGCTTGACCATGTCCAGAAGAACGCCTCGCCCCTGCATGCCGGCCGTCGCCATTCCGGCAACTGAGAGCGCCCTCGCACCCATACCATCAGGGTGCTCCGGACCGAGAACTTCTACATCAGCCCGAAACCCATTGTAGTAGACCCGCTCTGGCTCTCCGTCGCCATCAGCATCAAACATGCTGCCGACATGCGCGAAACTGTCCCATTGAGTCGAATACTGGTTCCAGAATGTCGTGCACTCGTCAGACGAGACATCCATATTCCCGTCCTGCCACTTTCGCCATTCCATGTTGTAATAGAAAGCATCCCCTCCCGGCGGATGAAAAACCGGGCCGAATTGCGGCGGGAAACGCTTCGGGTTGACTGAATTGCCACCCGGCATGTCGAGTGGCATGGAAAGGCAGAACGTCAGGCCTTCTGTCACCTCGGCTACCGCCGCCTTGACTTTCTCCGGCGTCAGCAAATTCACGCGACCCAGTTGATCGTCTTCCCCCCAATCGCCCCAGGTTGATCCTTCGGGTCGATTTACCCAACGCTTTACCATGTCTCTCTCCCCAATAGGAATTACAGGATTATTGTTCCAGGCTTATGCCTTTTTTTCCCAGCCCCGATCACCTTGCTGCCAATAAGTCAAATTATGCCCGGCCTCTTTCAGGGTTTTCCAGCGCGACCGCGCCTGTGCCACCGCATCCTCATCCCGCCCGTCAAAAAGATCGAAGCAACGCTCAAACTCGCCGATGCGTCCAGAAACCCCACCATCAGCCAGAAATAGAAATTGTGCCTTATTGGGGTTTGCGTCCGTGACATCAAGCCAGACCGGCTGCATATCCGGGTCGCCGTCCCTGGCCGAGCCATGCGGCATCCATGACGCGGAATCAAACGTCCATAGAAAATCGTCGAGCCACAGGACCCGTTCTTCAGATCCAAGCACGACCAAGGCACGTTTTCCGGCCCCCAGGGTTTTCTGCAATAGCTGCGGCAATGCCTGGTCCAGGCCGGAACGCGTCAGGTGATAAAAGCCGATGTCGGTCATGCAGCGTACCGCATAGCGACGGCCCCTCGATTATTCGTAATGATCAGCGACCAGGCGCTCCAGCAAACGAACGCCGAATGCCGTTCCCCCCTTGGGAACAACCGGGGTGTCCTTTTTCGACCAGGTCACGCCGGCAATGTCCAAATGTACCCACGGCGTCTCGCCGACAAAGCGTTTCAGGAACTGTGCCGCGGTGATAGATCCCGCACCGCGGCCGGAGCCGATATTACGCATGTCAGCCGCCGCTGTATCCAAGTCCCGGTCATACTCCTCACCCAACGGGAATCGCCATACGCGCTCTCCGATGGTTTCACCGGCCTGGAAAATCCGTTCCGACAAGGTGTCATCATTGGCGAACATCCCAGCACGCTCACTACCCAGCGAAATGATGATCGCCCCCGTCAGTGTGGCCAAATCCACCATGAACTGAGGTTCGTACTTGGTATTGACGTAATGCAGCACATCGCAAAGGACCAGACGACCCTCGGCATCGGTGTTGAGGATTTCAATGGTCTGGCCGGACATCGATTTGACGATGTCGCCGGGCCGCGTGGCGTTTCCGTCCGGCATGTTTTCAACAAGACCCACGGCACCGATCACATGGCATTTCGCTTTACGGCCTGCCAAAGCCATCATCAGCCCTGAAACCACCCCGGCACCGCCCATATCCCATTTCATATCGTCCATGCCGGCTGAAGGCTTGAGGGAAATACCGCCGGTATCGAAGCAAACACCCTTGCCGATGAATGAGATCGGCTTTGAATTTTTCTTTTTCGAAGCCGGAAGACCATTCCATTCCATGACAACCATCTGGCTTTCACGGGCACTGCCGTCACCGACCGACAGCAGCGATCCCATACCCAATTTACGCATCTGAGCTTCGCCCATAACAGTAACCTTGACCCCCAGTTTGGTCAGGTCGCGCTTCAGGCGTTTCGCGAATTCGGCCGGGTACAGAATGTTCGGGGGCTCGGAGACCAGGTCCCGGGTGAAGTAAACACCCTCGGCAATTTTTGCGAGTTTCCCGTAGGTTGTGCGCGCTGATGCAGAGCCATCGCAATAAACCGTGAGGTCTTCAAAACCGGGATTCTTGTCCTGCTTTTCCTTGCCTTTGTATTTTTCGAATTTGTAAGCTCTCAGATTTGCTCCATAAGCCAGATTAGCTGCGCATTCAGTTGTGCTCAGCTTGCACTTCGCGACGTCATCGACATACATGGCAGCACTTTTGCCGGCGCCCTTGAGCGCCGCATAAATCGCCCCCCCTGCTTCAGCCATGCTTTCCGCAGTAATATCTGCCGGGCTCCCGAGGCCGACACAAAGCACGCGGTCCAGGCTCGAGCCACTCGGCGCCAGAACCGTCATTGTTTGTTTCTTTTTCCCCTCGAAACTGGCGGCCTTTGCTGCACGCTTAAGGCTTCCCTTGAGCTTTTTATCAAGAGCCGCAGCGGTTGATGTCCATTTACCGCCTTCGGCGGCGAAAACAACGGCTATACCTTTCGCAGGCTGTGCGGGATTGGAAAATGTAACCTTCATGGGGGACCTCACTGTGAAAAATGGTTACAGTGAGTGTATAGGTCAGCCACGGCTGTTCAAGGCCACGCTTGGCAATCTCAGGTGTTTTCGCGCTTTTCAGTATCAGGCACTTTTGCCGTATTTTCGAGCTCTTCTTCCACCGCGGCCTCTGCTTCAGCCATGGTGATCGAAGCTCCCTTTTTGCGGCCCAGCAGCCAGACCACCCCCGCAGGCAATGTAATCACAACAGCCAGCAAGCCCATCGACAGAGACAGCACCACGGCGCCCCCCTGGGAAACGCCAACCAGCGCAAAGGCCACTGTCATTGCCCCTTCGCGAACGCCCCAGCCGGCTATGGAAATAGGAAGTGTCGTGACAAGCAGAACCGGCGGCATCAGCACCATGCAATCCAGCCATGTCACATCAACGGCAAGCCCCTTTGCCAGAAGGAACACACAAAACGATATGTTGACGTGCGTGAGAGTGCCAAAAAACAATGAAATCAGCGTATGCCCGGGGTGCAGAAACAGCTTTCTTGTATCCCCTGCCAGTGCATGCAACCCCCGCACGATACGAAACCGTGACAATGCTTCCGGCAGACGATCCAGGCACATCAGGACAATGATACCTGCAACAGCTCCCACGCCCAGAAAAACGAGGCTCAATATCGTCAATGACTGCGCTTGCTCATCTATTTTCGGCAGAAAAGCGGGCTGTACCGCAGCTGCGAGGACCACAAGGCCGACGATCGTCACGACCCGCTCAAGCATGACGCCATTGATGGCTTTGCCAAGCGGCACCCCATCTTTGTAGGTCATGTAAATCCTGATCGGGTCGCCGCCAACGGATGACGGCAGGGCCTGACTGAAAAAACCACCAATCCAGAACAGGCGTACCAGTTCATGCCAGGGGAGTGGATGATCAATGGCGCGCATAACCGCCCACCAGCGGGCGCCGCCAACCCCCATCTGTACAATCAGAACAACAGCAGCTGCCAGCATGTACCAGAGGTTTGCTGACAGAATCCGATCTTTTTCCGCGCCAAGATCTATCCCATTGATCAGTACGGCCATCAATCCGACCGAAACTATTACCTTCAAAGAGATCAGAAGCTGTTTTCTGGTCATGACGGAATGGGGCCTTATGTAAGTAGACTTGCGAGGCCGTTTAGCAGGTCACGCAATTAAAGTCACGCTGGGAGGTTCACCGTAATAAATCAGAAGAAACATGCTGGATCGGGCCCCTAAGGCTTGAAACGGACGGGAACACGCTTGCGCCCCCAATCTCCTTGCCGTTCTTCAAATACGCCGGCCAATTGCGTCCCGCATTTCCGACAGTCACTGATGTGGTTTCCGCCAAAATCCAGGTTCCAGTCCGACAACTGGTGCCAATCCCGTCCAATCAAAAGCTCCCCGCAACTGTGGCAGTAGGTACTCTGTGTCGGTTTATGATGAATATTTCCCGTATAGACGTATCTGATCCCGTTCTTGAGGGCGATGTTTCTCGCCCGCAAAAGTGTTTCCGGTGGTGTACGGACCTTGTCGAGCATCTTCCAGTCAGGATGGAACGCTGTGAAATGCAGGGGCACATCCGGCCCCAGGTTCTCCATGATCCATTGGGTCATTTCTTCAATTTCATGCTCGGAGTCGTTCTCGTCCGGGATGAGCAGGTCGGTGATTTCAAACCAGACATCCGTTTCGTGTTTGAGGTATTTCAGGGTCTCCAGCACCGGTTGCAGGTCAGCACTGCAAAGCTTTCGGTAAAACTCCTGCGTAAACGCCTTGAGATCGATATTCGCGGCGTCCATGTGGCGATAGAACTCCTCGCGCGGAGCGTCACAAATATACCCTGCAGACACCGCGACATTCCTTATCCCACGCTCGTGACAGGCCACAGCCACATCGACGGCGTATTCAAGAAAGATCACCGGATCATTATAGGTATAGGCAACCGAGCGTGATCCTGTTTTAACAGCTGCTGCAGCGATCAATTCCGGACCGGCTTTGGACTGTAATTTGTCGAATTCACGTGATTTGGAAATATCGTGATTCTGGCAAAATGAACAGGTCAGGTTGCAGCCCGCCGTGCCAAAACTCAGTACCGGTGTCCCTGGCAAAAAGTGATTCAACGGCTTCTTTTCGATCGGGTCGACGCAGAAACCACTGGAACGCCCATAGGTGGTCAGCACGACCTGATCGTTTTGGCGTCCACGCACAAAACACAATCCCCGCTGTCCTTCTCGCAGTTTACAGAAACGCGGACAGATATCGCACTGGATCCGGCCGTCATCCAGCACATGCCAGTAACGGCCGGGCACGGCGTCGGCAAAGGTTTCATCCATCATTGGGGCGGCATCGGCCATATCTTGAGTATAGACTTTTCGGTACGGCGACAAAACAAAGGCTTGGTGTTTTCGATTGCCCTTTAAATACGATAGAATACAGCCATTCTATATCGAGATGTGCCAAAATGACTGCCATTCGCAAAGCCGCTGTCGCCAATATGTTTTACCCGGGAAACGCCGCTGCCCTCCGTGCGGAAGTCCGGCAATTCCTGGACGCGGCAGGCACACCTGAGGGACCAACTCCGAAGGCAATCGTCGCACCACATGCAGGATACAGGTATTCCGGCGCCATCGCGGCGAAAGCCTATGCCCTGCTTAAACCCGTAGCCGACCAGATCACCCGTGTCGTCCTCCTTGGCCCCTGTCACCGTGTTGCCGTGCAGGGCTTGGCGCTATCGGGTGCCGATTGCTTCGAAACACCTCTGGGCCAGGTCGAAATCGACAAAGAATCTGAACAGAGTATCCGCCACTTTGATCAGGTCGACGACTTCCCGCCGACGCATCTGGCAGAACATGCATTGGAAGTTCATCTGCCGTTTCTGCAGGAACTGCTGGGCGACTTCAAACTAGTCCCTATCGTTGTAGGTGATACGCCGCCTTCAAAAGTCGCGGAAGTGTTGAAGACGCTTTGGGGCGGACCGGAAACACTAATCGTCATTTCCTCGGATCTGAGTCATTTCCTGAATTATGATGCCGCCCAGCAGATCGACCAGCGAACATGTGCTGCAATCACATCCCTTGATCCAGGGAAAATCGAACGCAACGGCGCCTGCGGCCGCTTTCCGCTCGGTGGGCTGCTTCATCTCGCCAAGCAACGCGGCATGAAAGTCGATACGATTGAGCTTAAGAACTCGGGAGACACGGCCGGCAACAAGGACAAGGTTGTCGGATATGGTGCCTGGGCTTTTTTTGAAGCATCGGAAAGCAAGCGCAAAGTGATTACCATTCGCAGGGTCAACAAGCCCTCCCCTTCGCCGAAAAAAACAACTCCGACAAATGATTTCGAAGCACAGACGAAACAGCTTCTCCGTGAACACGGCCCTCGTCTGCTCGAAATCGCGGACAGATCGATCCGCTATGGGCTGAAAAACAACAAACTTGCCGATTTAAGTCTGTCCTCGGAGCCAGCAGATTTGCAAACAAATGGAGCGTCGTTTGTCACCCTCAAGACCAGGCAAAAACAATTGCGAGGTTGCATCGGTTCGCCGGTCGCCCATCAGCCGCTCGCAAAGGACGTCGCCCAGAACGCATTCCGGGCTGCTTTCAGCGACCCTCGCTTCAAGGCTGTTCAACCCGAAGAATACGAAAACCTGAACCTCTCGATTTCAGTGCTGAGCCCACAGGCGCCCATGCAGATCAAGGATGAGAACGAATTGTTGCAGCAGTTGAGGCCGGGTATCGATGGACTGGTAATCGCCGATGGAGGACGCCGTGCCCTTTTTCTGCCATCGGTATGGGAGCAGTTGTCCGAGCCGAAACAGTTTCTTGCCCAACTTAAACGCAAGGCCGGGATGGCGCCTGATCACTGGTCGGCCGGATTTCGCGCCAATCGATTCATTGCCGAGGAAATTCACGCAAACTCTTGAGCCGGTTGACTATCTGCCGGGTCGGCGTAATTGTCCGCATACATTGAATTTGCCGGAGATCCCACACTATGGTCCTCAACGTCACATTAAGCCTCGCCGAGCAGATCGGGGAAGTGTCGCGCAGTGCTGGCCGCGTCATCATGGATGTCTACAAAACAGATTTCGACGTTGAAGATAAGGGCGATAGCTCACCTGTTACAAAAGCCGATACGGAAGCGGAAGATCTGATCTTCAGGCGTATTCGCGAGGGCATAACAGGGGAATTTCCACTCGTTGGTGAAGAAGCCGTATCGCAGGGTAAAATTCCGGAAGTCGGCAGCAAGCCGTTCTGGCTGATTGACCCCCTCGACGGCACCAAGGAATTCATTTCGCGGAGCGGCGATTTCACGGTCAACATCGCGTTGATCGAAAACGGCATACCGGTACTTGGTGTCGTGCATATACCTTTCACCGACGATACATACCTTGCAACCCGTGCCGGAGTTTTTGTGCAGTACGGCGGTGCCGGCAGAGCCATACAGATTTCCTGCCGCCACGCCCCCAAGGACGGCCTGACCGCCGTTGCCTCCAAGAACCATTTGACGGAAGAAACGGAAACCTATCTGGCCGGACTTCCAATCAAGGAAACCATTAACGTGGGATCGAGCCTGAAATTCTGCCGTGTCGCTGAAGGAAAAGCGGATGTCTATCCGCGTTTCGGCCCGACCATGGAATGGGATACCGCAGCCGGCCATGCCGTACTGATGTATGCCGGTGGCGAAATCATCACGGAAGACGGCGCTCCCCTGCAGTACGGAAAAGTCGGCTTTAAGAATTCGAATTTCATCGCCCGAGGCCCGGGCGTTCCAGATCCCGCCTGATGATATGGGAAACATCACGCCTATCTGCAAAATGGACGAAGCAGGAATAAATCAAGCTGCAGACATTATCCGTCAAGGCGGACTGGTCGCGTTTGCAACCGAAACCGTATACGGATTAGGCGGAGATGCGACGAACGGTGTGGCCGTTGCTCGCATCTATGCCGCCAAAGGTCGACCATCGTTTAATCCGTTGATTTCGCATGTCCCGAATCTGACTGAAGTGATGAAAATAGCCACGATGGATGATCGTGCCAAAGCACTGGCCGATGCATTCTGGCCCGGCCCACTAACACTTGTCCTGAACAAAAGTGAGAGTTCGAACATTGCCGAGTTGACGACGGCCGGCCTTCCCACCGTCGCCGTCAGAATCCCCGCCCGCAGAAATGCCCGTAGGTTTCTCGAGGTTTGCGGCGTGCCGGTCGCAGCACCCAGCGCCAATGCTTCAGGGGCTGTCAGCACGACACAGGCACGTCATGTGGCTGCATCCCTGCCAGGACCAGATGACGGCGGCCCGGAGATCATACTTGATGACGGCCCCTGCGAGGTTGGGCTGGAATCAACCGTCGTTGATCTGTCGACGGACACGGCAACGCTGTTGCGCCCCGGCGGTCTTTCAAAAGAGGATATAGAGCGGATACTCGGTCCAATCGCAGTCGCTGGCGCCGATGACAACACCCCGAAATCGCCGGGCATGATGAGCAGACACTATGCACCGAAAGCCAGGCTCAGGATGAACGCCATGCAAGCGAACGACGATGAAGTTTATCTTGGCTTCGGGACCGCCGGGGAAGCCGGCGGACTGAATCTTAGTGCGGATGGGGACCTGACACAGGCAGCTGCAAATCTTTTCCAGATGCTGCATCTTCTTGATGACAAAGGAGCCGCGGCGATTGCGGTTGCCCCGATCCCGGAAACAGGCCTCGGCCTTGCCATAAATGACCGGCTTCGCCGCGCGGTTCGGCCTTGATCAACACACCCTCCGACGCCAATATCCAGAAATGACTGAAAAAACTTCTGTAATTGAAAAAATCAAAGAGCATCTTGGCCCATCCGGTTTCGTGGACGACCCCGGATCTCTGGATGCTTATAATGTTGAGGCGCGTGGTTTGTATCGAGGATCGGCGACGTTTGTCGCACGGCCTGGTACCGTCGAAGACGTGTCATTCGTTATCAAAACCTGTAACGAAGCCGGTGTGGCGATTGTCCCACTCGGCGGCCATACCGGGCTTGTCGGTGGCGGCATCGCCAATGAAGAAATCATCGTCTCTACGGAGCGGCTAAACAAAATTCATAATATCGACACCCTGAATGGAACCATGACCGTGGGTGCGGGCTGCATACTCGCAGATATCCAGAAAGCGGCCGATGACGCCGATAAACTGTTCCCCCTTAGTCTTGCTGCAGAGGGGAGCTGCCGCATCGGCGGCAACCTTTCGACCAATGCCGGGGGCACTAATGTACTTCGATATGGAAATGCCCGCGAACTCGTCCTCGGCCTCGAAGTGGTTCTGCCAAACGGTGACATATGGAACGGACTGAAAGGTCTTCGTAAGGACAATACCGGTTATGAAATGAAGCATCTGTTCATGGGAGCGGAAGGCACGCTTGGAATCATAACAGCAGCAGTTCTTAAGCTATTTCCAAAACCTCGCCAAACAGAAACAGCGTTGGTTGCCCTGGGTGATGCCGAAGCCGTCATGAAACTGTTCGCCCGCGCTTCAGATGCTGTTGGTGACGCGCTGACAGCCTTCGAATACATGAATCGCAACAGTTTCTGGGTATCATGCGAATATACCGAGGGAGTACGTGATCCGTTCGAAGCAGAATATCCTGCATATGTTTTGCTGGAACTGACATCCCCCCGCCCCGGCAGCGATCTTCGCAACGCCATGGAGACGTTTCTCGGTGATGCGCTTGAAGCCGAAGAAGTCGTCGATGCCGTGCTTGCCGAAAGTGAACAGCAGCGTCATGACATCTGGCATATCCGCGAAGCGATTTCTGATGCACAGGGGAATGAAGGTGGTTCGATCAAAAACGATCTGTCGATTCCGATATCGAAGATGACGGAATTCCTGAGCAAAGCCGACGTTATCGTCAGCGATGTGGTAGACGGCATACGGCCCATGACATTTGGCCATATCGGGGATGGCAATCTGCACTATAACCTGACGCAACCTCAGGGAATGGAAAAACAGGCTTTTCTAGATAAATGGCACGATGTTACTAATCCGCTGAATGATCTCGTGTTCGAGATGGATGGCAGTTTCTCAGCCGAGCATGGTGTCGGCCGCATGAAACGGGAAGAGCTTGTCAGATACAGCTCCCCTGTCGAAATCGATCTGATGCGAAAAATCAAGTCCCTGATCGATCCGAACGGCATCATGAACCCGGGCAAGGTGCTCTAGCTGCTACCAGCTCATGCCCTCGGCATCGAGGCCGATCAACCACCCGCTTTCGACCCATATTCTCAGCAACCCGGCAGCGCGAACAGCTGCTTCGTCTGCTTCGGCAAGATCTGCAATGATGTCACAAATGCCGTCGAAGGTGATGCCATCACGGGCTGCGGAGAGAGCTGCCGCTTCATCTGCATCCAGCGAACGATACATCACCATCAGACTTTCCGGATCACGCCATGCTGCCCATGTAACCGGAACTTCGTATCGGGCCGGTGCCGCGTCAGGTTCAGCTTCCTTTTTCACGGCCTGATAAAACGGTGCGACATCGGATTCAAGAACCGCGGTATTGAGAGCCGGATGAAATGTGAATGTCAGCATTGGCCATGCTTCGGGTGGAACCGCGCCGATATCCCCCACTTCAACCGGTTTCGCATCCGGCGCATCAAAAGCCAGCCCGATCATCCATTCGAATGATGCCATGGATAAAACTTCGGTGTGCTTCGCCCATGCTTCAGTTTCCCTGAACCATTCACACAGATGGGTGCCAAGCCACCGCGCAGAACGCGAAGTCGATGGATGCGCATCGACATAATCCCCCATTGCTTTGAAGAAATTTTCATCGCCCAAAAGCGTATGCAGACCTTCAAAATCTTCGGTGAGGATTTCCACTAGCCGAGATTTGTACGCATGGTCATAAGCCTTCATAAATGGCCCGCCATCATTAAGATGCGGGTTAATATCATCGGTACCGTTCAGTAAACGCGCTTGAAACTTCGCCTGTAATTCCGAGAGCGATGCCGTCATGAAGGCACCTGTATCGGTTCATTCTCGGCAATCCGCCGTACGCCTTGCAATTCACGGACCAGCTCCTGAAACGGGGGGATATTCGCATCACGCTCGATCATCGTTGGGACAGGTCCGAACTGCTTCACAGCTTTCGCATACAAGTCCAGAACATAGTCCGGTACTGGTGTGTCGTGCGTATCGACGATGTAATCCCCATTGTGCTCATGCCCGGCCAGGTGAATCTGCTTGATACGTTCCGCTGGCAATCCGGCAAGATAATCATCGGCAGAAAATCCATGATTGAATGCGGAAACATATACGTTGTTCACATCAAGCAGAATCCCGCAGTCAGCCTGACTGCAGATTTCCGACAGGAACACCCATTCTGTCATTTCATCTTCTTCAAAGGTGACGTAGGTCGATGTGTTTTCGAGCAGAATACGGCGTTCAAGAATTTCCTGGACCTGACGAACCCGTGACGAAACGTGCCGGACACTTTCGTCTGTCAGCGGCAATGGCAAAAGGTCGTGCATGTTCAATCCATGCACACCCGTCCAGCATAAATGGTCAGAGATCAATTCAGGTTGGACGATATCGGCTAATGATTTCAGTCCAAGAAGATAATCCATATCTAGCGGATCTGTAGAGCCGATCGATAGCGATACCCCGTGCATGACCATCGGAAAACGCTCACGTATCGCCATCATGTTTCGCAACGGCGGCCCGCCGGTATTTATGAAATTTTCCGATATGATTTCGAACCAGTCCACACCCTGGATTACCGGAACATCCTCACCGAGAATATCCGGAAAATGCTGTGGTCTAAGTCCAAGGCCAAAGCCTTCAATCGACATGTGCACTACCTGCCAGAATGAAACGGAGGGGCCGCATACACGCCCCCTCCGCTCCACAATAGCCTAACAGATGAATAGCGTCAGCCTTCGACGACTTTACCGCCCTTGCTGGTGCAAGCGGATGCGCTTTCGGTACTGACCCAGCCTTGCCCCTTGCAGGCATTCTGGCCTTTGCACGCATTAGATGCTCCGGCGCAGGCGCCATGCCCCTTGCATGCATTAATACCAGCGCATTTGACGTCAGCTTTGGCTGCCGTCGGTGCGCCTGTCATTGCTGCACCGGCGATGAACATGGCAGCTGCAGCGGTGGCAAGAGTGGCGCCAACGGTTTTCTTTTGAATGGACATAAAAATTTCTCCTGAAGTGAAGTATAATCCCTAACCGGTTCGTTTCCGGTGAATGCATATTAGCCAGGTCAAAAAAAAAGTGGTGTCACGTTGGACTAACAGGTTGTCACGTTCCTGTGAGTTTTTTTCTTCCTCTAACAAAAAATTTCCATTATCAATTTGCCGTCGGGCTCAAGGCAGTCGCCCGGTGCTATCAGACGATTGTCGTCCAAGAACTGCCCTCGCTGTGAATTTCCGGACGATCGGATGTGAGGGATTATGGACGACATGAATATCCAGGAAGACCATACAGATACACAGGCTTCACCTTCCTTCAGTGAAGCTGCCAGCTATTGGGTCAAGCTCGGTTTTATGAGCTTTGGCGGCCCGGCAGGGCAGATCGCAATGATGCAAAGCGAATGCGTCGATCGCCGCGGCTGGATCAGTCAGGGCGCCTTTTTGCGCGGTCTGAATTATTCGATGCTGCTGCCGGGCCCAGAAGCGCAACAGCTTGCCGCTTATATCGGCTGGCGGTTGCATGGCATCAAAGGAGCGCTATTTGCCGGTACGGCATTTATCCTGCCGGGATGTGTCCTGATGGTTTTTCTGGCATGGATTGCTGCCTCTTATGGCAATGAGGGTGCCATTGCCGCAATCTTTGACGGCATCAAACCCGTTGTGGTGGCCATTGTTATTGCAGCGGTCTATCGGATCGGCAACAAGACCTGCAAAGGACCAGTGCCACTATTTCTTGCGATAACGGCATTTGCAGCCCTGCAGTTTACAGGCACCCCCTTCCCGCTCGTCGTCGCTGCTGCCGGAATCGCGGGAATTATCATTGCCAAAGTCCGGCCTGATGCCCTCACGAACGGGCATGGTTCCAACCATGACGCCCCTGCCAGCGATGATACAGATGATTTCGGATCGCATGACATAAAGCGGTTTCTCATCATGTCACTTGTATTTGTCGTGATGCTGGCTGGCCCCGCTTACATCGCCGTGTCGATACTCGGATCACAACCCTTTGCTGACGTCGTGAAACTTTTCACCACTGCTGCGTTCGTGACATTTGGCGGAGCCTATGCCGTTCTTCCATATGTCGCCGATGCCGGGGTCAACACATACCAGTGGCTGTCCGGTGAAGACATGATCAACGGCCTTGCTCTAGCAGAAACGACACCGGGGCCGCTGATCCTGGTGACAACTTATGTCGGTTTTTTTGCAGGTTGGAACAACGGCGGTCTTCTAAGCGGTGTCCTCGCAGCTGCCCTAACCACGTATGTGACGTTTCTACCGTCGTTTTATCTCATTATTGCCGGCGCGCCTTACGTTGAGAGCATCCAGCGCTTTGCCTGGGCACGAAACGCACTGTCGGCAATTACCGCGGCCATCGTCGGTGTCATTCTGAGTCTAGCGATTTTCCTGGGTCGTGCGGCGTTCTTTGAACAAGGCGAGATTAACTGGCTTTCGGTCGCCGCCGCCGCCGTATCACTTGTATTGCTCGTCACCGGCAGGATCAGCATACCGTCCCTGGTCGCACTTGGAGCCATTTTCGGCTTCGGATCTACGTTTATTTGATTCGACTTTGCCTCTAACACTGCAGACGCAAGGAGTCTCACCATGCGCATGATCAATCAGAACGAACTCGAAACCCTCATCAGGTTCAACGCCCAAATACATATTATCGATGTCAGGAAGAAACCTGCATTCGAGAAAAACCCTGCAAAGATCGCAGGTGCCGTTTGGCAGGATTATCAGGATGTCACAACCTGGGCTGATAGCGTCAGCGATGGCCGGACAATCATCTGCTATTGCGTACACGGTCACGAAGTCAGCCAGAGTGTAACAGCGCAACTCTGTGCAAAAAATATGAATGCGTATTATTTACAGGGCGGCTTTGAAGCATGGCAGGAACGAAGTGGACCGCTCAGCCTCTAGGACTTAAGCCAGGTCTGTTCACCGTCTTTGAACCCGACCCGGACCTCAGTTTTCTTCACGAAGACAGGCCGTTTGATCAATGCGGGATGAGCCGCCATCAGTAAGATGGCCTCATCCCCTTCGCCCTTTGTCTTATCAGCGTCCGACAGACTGCGCCAGGTGGTCCCGCGTCGGTTCAACAGCGACTCCACACCGGCAGATGCGGCCCAGCCTTTGATATCTGTCTGAGTGATACCGTCTTTTCGCACATCGACGAATTCATAGGCGATTCCCTCTCCATCCAGCCATTTCATGGCTTTCCGGCAGGTATCACAGTTTTTCAGGCCGTACATCTTGATCATGGATTTCTCATACTATTTGAAGCTTCGGGACAGGATCCTATATTTAAGGTGAAGTTTAGAAACGGTCAAAATAGGAAAATCATTCATGCTCGCGATAATTTCGCCCGCAAAAAAGCTAGATTTTGAAAGCGACCCTATCACCGATGCACATACACAGCCCGTATTGCTGAAAGATGCCGAGGTCCTCGCGAACAAAGCGAAAAAGCTCAAGCGTTCCGATCTTAAATCCATGATGAATATTTCGGATAACCTGGCCGATCTTAATTATCAGCGTTTTCAGGAGTTCAAACCGCCGTTCAGTCTGGCAAATGCCCGGCAGGCAGCCCTCAGCTTTGCAGGTGATACCTATGTCGGCCTTGATGCACCGACACTGAACACCAGGGATCTAGAATATGCTCAGGACCATCTTCGCATATTATCCGGATTGTATGGCGTGCTTCGGCCTCTTGACCTGATCCAACCCTATCGCCTTGAGATGGGAACAAAATTCCCGATCAAGGGTAAGGAAAATCTCTATGATTTTTGGGATAACCGTGTCACGGATGAACTCAACAAAGCCACCGAATCACACAAAGACCGCCGCGTTATCAATCTTGCGTCGAATGAATATGCCAAAGTCGTGCAAAAAAATGGTCTTCAAGGCGGCATGGTCACGCCTGTCTTCAAGGAAGTCAAAGACGGCAAGGCCCGCGTTCTGGGCCTGTTTGCCAAGCGTGCACGCGGCATGATGGCGCGCTATATGATCACCAAACGCGTCGAAACTGAGAAAAAATTGAAAGCCTTTAACGCGGGTGGTTATACCTACCAGCCGGATCTATC
Organism: Rhodospirillales bacterium; assembly: GCA_965227245.1. Classification (GTDB taxonomy): domain Bacteria; phylum Pseudomonadota; class Alphaproteobacteria; order Rhodospirillales; family Casp-alpha2; genus UBA4479. The sequence continues at coordinate 3,550,011 of OZ245728.1, forward strand.
CGATGACAGCATTTGGGTATTCACACGGCCTCAGCCCTGATTGTCTCATCGACTGATCATCCAATTTAGAGCCTGATCCAAGAATAAGTGAACGCTGAAACCGTTCAGTAATCGCGCAATAAGCGACCATAACCGCTAATTCTGGTTTCAATCCCACAAAGACGCAGTGCATCCCATGCCAGCGCCTGATTGGATGTTATGACCGGTTTGCCGGTTTTCTCTTCCAGGGCCTCAATGATATCGATCGAGCGAATTGCCCCGCAGGAAATGAATATGGCATCGGCATCAGCACGATTCATGTCCAATGCCATATTCAAGATGAAATCAGGTCGGACCCTGACCATTTCACTGTCCTTTTCCAGATTCAGTCCCTGAATCTCCAAGACCTTGTATCCTCTGTCCTGAAGATATCCCTTCTCGGCCGTATTGACCTCATCCAGGTACGGTGTAGCTACGACGATCCGCCGAGCTTTAACCGCATCCAGGGCTCGAATGACTGCAGCGATGATCGATGACGCCCGTGCATTCGGGTTTCCTTCATTCAGCAATGCCTCCACCTTCTCCTGCCCCAGAACAAGCGAACCGGAGGTACAGGCATAACTGACGACATCAAGGCTGCCATCTGGCAGGATCGTGCGTGCCGCCCGTGTAAGTTCCGGCGCTATCGCGGCCAGGCTCTCATTCGTTATGGAATCAGGACTTTCGACACGGGCAAAATGGAGGCCGACCCCCGGCGGGCAGATACTGATCATGTCGTCCTGGACGGTCTGTTCCGTGGCCAGCAGAATAAACCCAAGCTTCCCCAGGGGATGCCGTCCTTGATCAAACTCTATGCTATATTTCCGTGACGACACGTCCAAACCGTTCCTCAATCATAACAGACTGTATTTTTGACCGGTAGTTCCGCCATTGGCGATAAACCGACCGATCACCGAAACCCTAACCGCTTACTATAGCTTGCGGCAATGAGGAGCGGCAGATATCGTCCGATGAAGAAAAACAAACTTGTGGCGGAACCCCGATTTTATGAGAAAAGCTTTTTTATTCAGCGGCTTGGCCATCACTGCGACGATTATTCTCATTATCGGATCCGTCTCCTATGTCTTGTTCAATATCGATGCATTGATCAAGGACACCGTAGAAAACACAGCGTCGAGAGCTTTCAAGGTGCCGGTCAGCGTTGCTGAAGCGACAATCTCACTCAAATCGGGTGATGGACAGGTGATCGGCCTTCGCGTTGAAAATCCGCCGGGGTTTACCGCACCTGAAGCAATGCATTTTCCATTGATAGGGATCAAAGCCGATACCAACCGCATTGCCGATAAAGCGATCACCCTGCAAAAGGTGGTCATTGACCAGCCGAAGGTTGTCCTTGAAATCAAGGATGGCAGAGTCAATTTGGTTCGCCTTCGTGACAGCACGAAAGCCTGGGTTAACAGGTCAGAGAATGACGATGAAGAGGCGGCCACGGGACAACGGCTGATTATCGAAGAAGTGATCTTGCAGAACGGCACAATGACCTTCCGCGCCGACTTCCTGGATGGCGGCGAAACCGAGATTCCGTTGCCTGATAGCAGGGTCAGAAATATCGGGAATGATGCAGATGGTGCCCTGCCAGCCGAAGTTGTCGCTGAAATCACTAATCTGGTGATTGTTGCATCCGAACGGGCCTCGCGCCGGATTGATCTGGAAGCCCTAGCCGCGAAAACCGGTGCGACTGTCCCTGGTCTGGATTTGAGTATTTTGCTTATGAAGGAATAGGAGGCCAGCATGTCCACCTACCACGCGCCCGTTGAAGAAATGCTTTTCGTGATGAACGAGATCGGTGATCTGAGTGAAATCGCCGGTTTATCGGGGTATGAAGACGCCTCACCGGATCTTGTTGCAGCGATCCTCGAAGAAGCCGGGAAGCTCGGCACCGATGTACTTGATGCGATCAATATCAACGGCGACCAGGAGGGGTGCACGCTTGAAAACGGGGTTGTCCGCACGCCTAGTGGATTCAGCGATGCATATGCGCAATTTATTGAAGCCGGCTGGAATTCCATGCCTTTCGATCCCGATTATGGTGGTCAGGGATTACCGTGGTTGGTTTCAACCGGCGTTTCTGAAATCTGGCATGGCGCCAACATGTCATTTGCCCTTTGTCCTATGTTGACCGGGGGTGCTGCTGAACTGCTGTCAATTCATGGGTCTTCTGCGCTCAAGGATGTCTATCTGGAAAAAATGGTGTCAGGCGAATGGACGGGCACCATGAACCTGACGGAGCCGCAGGCCGGCTCTGATCTTGCTCAAATCCGCACAAAAGCCGAGCGTGATGGGAATACTTACCGGATATCCGGCCAGAAAATATACATTACCTATGGTGAGCATGATTTCACCGAAAACATCATCCACATGGTATTGGCCCGGACACCGGATGCCCCCGAGGGCATCAAGGGCATATCACTGTTTGTCGTACCGAAATTCCTGGTCAATCAAGACGGTTCGCTTGGCGAAAGGAATGATCTCAGGTGCGGATCTCTTGAGCACAAGCTGGGCATTCATGCCAGCCCGACCGCCGTCATGCTTTTTGGTGAAAACGAAGGCGCAACCGGTTATCTCGTCGGTGATGAAAACCGCGGCATCGAGTACATGTTCACAATGATGAACAATGCGCGGCTAACAGTTGGTCTTCAGGGTGTCGCTATTGCCGAACGCGCCTATCAGCGTGCCCGTGCCTTTGCCGAAGAGCGTATTCAGGGTCGCGACGGCAAGACCGGCGCCAAGGATTCTGTGGCCATCATCAATCATCCTGACGTCAGACGCATGCTTTTATCCATGCGTTGCCAGACAGAAGCCGTACGCACGCTCGCCTATTGGGTAGCGTCCAGACTCGATATTGCCAGAAAGCACAAAGATGCCTCGACAGCTAAAAAGGCAAAGTCCTACGTCGACTTGCTAACCCCCATCGTCAAGGCCTGGAGCACGGATATCGGCGTCGAAGTCGCGAATACCGGTGTGCAGGTCCATGGCGGGATGGGATATATCGAAGAGACGGGGGCTGCACAGCATCTGCGTGACGCCCGTATTGCGCCAATTTATGAAGGAACGAATGGCATCCAGGCGATCGATCTTGCCGGGCGGAAAGTGGCCCGTGAAAACGGTGAGACCATGAAGATGCTGATCGCCGAAATGCGGGCGTCTGTTAACGACATGGGACACCCACATGCCCGGCTATCCAAAGCCATCGATGAACTGGAACGTGTCACCGACTGGATCGTAGAGACCCATGTTGATAATCCGGTAACCGCCCTTGCAGGTGCTGTGCCTTACCTGCGTCTGGCAGGCATCACGATCGGGGGCTGGTTGATGGTACGTGTCTTTGAAGCTTCCAAGGGTCTGGCAGAGTCAAATCCACTATATGCGAGGCGCAAACAATCATCCGTCAGTTTTTACGCACGGCATATTCTGACCCAGGTTCCAGGGCTTGCCGATGCCGTTCTGGACGGAAGTTCGGTCAGCGCCGATACACCGCCGGAGGCGGTATGAGAAATTAACCATAGCATGTGCTAATTTACGGAGATTCCTTGATTTTTTAGCGCCGATACCACAATTTGGGCTGTCTCCAGAGGTAGGTTCGAGCGCATGAATAGCTACACAAGATACGTGCTGCGCCAGCTCTTCGCCGGAATGATTCTGGTGAGTGCCGGACTGACGTGCATTATCTGGCTTTCACAGTCGCTCAGGTTTGTAGAAATGATCGTCAATCGAGGTGTCAGCGTCGGCACTTTCGTCTATATGACAATGCTTCTGCTGCCGAATTTCCTGACTGTCATTCTGCCAATCGCTTTATTCACGATCATTGTGTTTACCTATTCGAAAATGGTCACCGACCGGGAACTGGTGGTCATGCGCGCCGCAGGCGTCAGTCAGTTCGGGCTGGCCAAGCCAGCTCTGATCATTACTCTTCTGACGCTGATTTTCGGATATTTCCTCAATTTGTATCTACTACCAGAGTCCTATCGGGCCTTTCGCTTATTACAGTGGGAAATCCGCAATACATATTCACATGTTCTTTTGAAAGAAGGTGCGTTCAATCCGATTTCGGATACGGTGACCGTATATATTCGTGAGCGTTCGGCTGACGGTCAGCTTCTGGGGATTTTGGTTCACGACGAGCGCGATCCTGTAGCGCCGGTAACTCTGATGGCGGAACGAGGCGCTCTGGTCGATACGGGTAAAGGCCCGCGAGTCGTGATGTATAACGGTAATCGTCAGACGATCGGCGCTAATGCCAAACTCTCGATCCTGTATTTTGATCGATATGTCTTTGAAGTCCCGACCAGCTCAGAAAGTATTTCTGACAGATTCAGAGAACCGCGAGAGCGCTCCATGAGTGAGCTGCTCAATCTTGAAAATGCGACAGGGGTTAATAAACACGATTGGGGGAAATACAAGGTTGAGCTGCACAAGCGTTTTGTAACGCCATTACTGGGTGTCGGATATGCAATGGTTGGGCTGGCCTGCCTGCTATACGGCCCCATTACGCGCCGCAGCCAGACATTGAGGATCATTACCGCAGTATCGATCATGATTGCCCTGCAAGGCCTTGCATTGGGGCTTGAAAACATTATTGCCAAAAACCTTGTTCTGATGCCGCTATTCTACGTTCTTGCATTTCTCCCTATGATCTCCGGTACCATTATGCTGATGCGTCATCCCAAAGGCCCCAAGCCCGCAGAGAGTAGGCGGCGCCAGAAACTCAGGACGGCTTGAGGCGAGCATGCGAGTATCCACCACCCTCTCAATATACGTCGGCAGACATTTTCTGGTGAGTTTTCTCGCCTGTTTCTCGATTTTTCTGCTGGTCGTTCTGCTTTTCGACAGCATAGAACTGCTCCGACGTTCATCATCTCTTCCGGACGTCACCTTCACCGATGTTGTCGAGATGGCTTTCTTCAGGCTGCCGCATATGGGACAGGAAACATTCCCGTTTGCAGTACTTTTCGGAGGTATGTCGGCTTTCTGGCGGCTGGCTCGGACCCATGAACTCGTGATCACTCGTGCCGCCGGTGTATCGGCATGGCAATTCCTGCTGCCTGTCCTGCTTCTTGCAGCGGCGCTTGGGGTTTTTCACATCACTATATTCAACCCCCTCGCCTCGACCATGCTCACAAGATACGAGCGTATGGAGGCGACAATGTTCCGTGGACAGGAAAACTTTCTTGCCGTTTCAAAGTCAGGGTTGTGGCTGAGGCAAGCAAATTCACAGGGCCAATCGGTTATTCATTCCAATTCCGTTCTCCAGCAAGGACAGGACGTGGAACTGGATAATATTGTTGTGTTCGTTTACGAAGGCTCAGACAAGTTTCTCGAGCGCATCGATGCCGATTATGCCCGCCTTGAAGACGGATTTTGGTATATGAGAAACGCTCATATTCAAAAACCCGATGAAGGCACATCATCTTACGAAGAATATTGGCTCGAAACCGATTTGACCCTGACCAAGATTCAGGACAGCTTTGCGCCCCCTGAAACCATGTCTTTCTGGGCGTTGTCAGATTTTATACAGACCTTGGAAACTGCAGGTTTCTCAGCCATCCGCCACCGCTTGCATCTAAACGCCCTATTGGCCTCCCCGCTGCTGATGTGCGCTATGGTTCTGATTGCAGCAACTTTCACATTACGCCAGAGTTCTCGGCGCGGGGGTACGACTTTCATCATATCAATGGGTGTACTGACGGGGTTCTTGCTGTATTTCTTTTCTGATGTCGTTTTCGCTCTGGGCCTGTCAGACAGCATTCCCGTCACGCTCGCTGCCTGGGCTCCTTCCGGGGTTGCTACACTATTGGGTTTGGGCATGCTGTTGCATCTGGAGGATGGCTAAAGTGCATCGTTTTTGCAGATATCTACGACGCCCAGCCCGGATTGTCGCCCCGGCCTTGGCCTCTGTCTGCATGATCTTCACCGTAATATCTTTGCCTAAGGCACAGGATGCTGAACGTCCATTAGGCATTCTACTACCGGGTGTTCCACAACCGGCACCACGCGTGGGCTCACCAATTCCTGAAATATATCAACGCAAGGCGACAAACTCAGGGAGAGCAGAGGCATCTCGGGTCAGCAACACGAACAAAGCCAACAGCCGCCCACTCGGGAATTTGCTCAATTCGGCGGGCCAACCGGCCCAGAAAACAGGATCATTGCTTCCGTCGAACTGGGCGACTGCCCCACAGAACACAGGAGCAGTCAAATCAGTAGGCGTCCCCCGTGCCGTAGCAAGCTCTAACGACAGGCCATTAGGGACCTTGATAAATCTTCCTCAGGCTAAACCTGAGAATAAAGACCGGACTCCGTCACGATTATCGCGTGTGGAAGCCCGTGAAATCCGTCCTGCACGTCGCGTATATTCACAACCAACCAGCGATGCCACCAACGCAAAGCCACTTGGTACCCTGTTCGGAAAACAGCCTGACGACATGACAATTGGCACGTCGAGCGAGGAAACCCGTCCGGCACAACCAGCGCCAGAAGTTCGAGCCAACTCCTCGCCGACCCCTTCCCGTCAATCCAGCAATCAGGACGCCCTGCGTGCGGAACTCAGTGCTGACTCAATGACCTATGATCGGGATCTCGGGCTTATAACCGCGACAGGTAATGTCGAAATCGAATATGGCCCACGCTCACTTCTTGCCGACAAGGTTACCTACAACCAAAAAGCGGATATTGTCCTTGCTGAAGGCAATGTCTCAATGACGGATGAAACAGGTAAAGTGATCTTCGGGGATAGAATAGAGATCACGGGTGACCTCAAAGATGGTGTGATTCACAATATCGGACTTGTACTGGAAGACAAATCACGCGTCGCCGGTGCCGGCGCACACCGCACCAACGGCATTATTACCGAAGTCGACCACGCCGTATATTCGCCCTGCAACCTATGCAAGGAAGACCCAACTGCGCCGCCACTGTGGCAAATAAAAGCTGTTCGGGTGATTCATGATGCTGAAGACAAACGTGTCTCCTACCGGAATGCATGGCTGGAGCTTTATGGCATCCCGGTTGCTTATACCCCATATCTCAGCCACCCCGATCCAACAGTCAAACGCCGTTCCGGTTTTCTGGCACCAAGTTTATCAAACTCATCTGATCTTGGTTTTATAGTTCAAGCCCCGTACTTCTGGGCCATTGACGAACACCAGGATGCGACAATCACCCCAACGGTAACGACTGATGGGGGCCAGGGGGCAAACGGTCAGTACCGACGGAATTTCAAGCATGGCCGGATCAAAGCTGAGGGCAGCTTTGTTGTTGACGACCCGGACAGAGGAAACCGCGGCTATATCGATATTGAAAGCGAATATCATATAGACCCGACATGGCGTGCAGGCGTCGATATAGAAACGGCCTCGGATGATACATATACCCGGCGCTATGGCATCGATACGGAATCCGTATTGGTTTCGAGGGGATATGTGGAAGGATTCCGTGGCAACAATTATCAGGTTCTCAACACTTATGGATTTAATGATTTACGCGCCGATACCGACGAATCTCCTGTCGTTCTGCCCATGTATGACTTCAATTACAATGGCAGACGTGACCGGTTGGGTGGTTTCGCGTCATTCGATTTTAACGCACTGAATCTCGCAAGGTCATCTGGAACCGATACCAGACGCCTTGCTTTCCGCCCGCGATGGGATCGACCTTTCAATGGGCCATTTGGTGAGGTTTATAACGCATCAGTATCTCTTGCTGCCGATGCCTACCATGCAACGGATGTGACGCTGGATAACGGGTCGACCTATACAGGGACGAGCGGCCACCTGATGCCGCGTGCAGCCTTGTCCTGGCGTCTTCCGTTAATTCGACCGGGAGAGAAATTCAGTCAAACGATTGAACCACTGGCATCAATTGTAATGGCACCAAACGGCGGCAATTCTGACAAAACGCCTAACGAGGATAGTCAGGTAGTAGAATTTGATGAAACAAACCTGTTCCAGGAAAACCGGTATGACGGGTTTGATCGCGTAGATGGCGGGACGCGGGTTAACTACGGTTTGAACTGGGCACTTAATGGCAATAAAGGTGGTTACACATCTGTATTTTTAGGACAGTCATATCGCTTGCGTGAAGACAGTTCTTATAATCAGTCGTCAGGGCTCGAAGACAACTTCTCTGATGTTGTAGGACGTGTACAGATATCACCTCAGAAGTACATGAATTTGATATACAGGACCCAATTCAGCCCTGACAATCAATCACCTCAACGAAATGAATTAACTGCCGACATAGGCGCCCCCGCATTAAAGCTGAACATGGATTACATTTTCATCGACACCCAACAGGGCAGTGAGTTCTCAGGTCGTGAAGAGATCAATGGGACACTATCTTCACAGGTCAACAAAAACTGGTCGTCGTATTTTAGCGCAAGGCATGATCTGTCAGCTTCCGACATACGTTCTCTGGCTCTGGGCATCGTCTATGAAGACGAGTGTGTGAAATTCACTTCAAGACTGACACGTTCATTCTTTGAAGACCGTGACCTAAAGCCTGCTGATTCCATCACCTTTACGCTGGTGCTTAAGACGCTGGGCGAAGTTCACTCTGGAGCTTCACTTCTGCAATAAGGCTGGGAAAACCAATAATGAAACTCGTGCATATATTACCATCCCGGCTCAGACGGTTAGTGACCGTTTCAATGATGTTAGTGGCTTTCGTATTTATACAGATTGTCACTCCACACCCTGCCAAAAGTCAGTCGACGCTCAACATTGCTGCTGTCGTCAATGATGACGTCATATCCATATATGACCTCTCACAACGGATATTGATGGTTATAACGTTTTCTAACATTCCCAATACCGCGCAAAACCAGCAGCGTATTGCACCGGACATCTTGCGGAGGCTCATCATTGAGAAGCTGCATATGCAGGAAGCGAAACGCTTGGGTATCGAAGTTCCTGAAAGTGCAATCAAAAACTCTATTGCTGAGTTGGAGAGCAGGAACAATATCCCGCCCGGACAGATGAGTGCGACGCTTGAACAACGCAATATAGACCCTCAATCCTTGAGACAGCAGGTAGAGGCAGAGCTTGCCTGGGTAGAAGTTGTCAGATCACTTTTCCGAAGATTGGTTGCCGTTTCAAACCAGGAAGTAGACGATATTATCGCTAAGATGCAGGCAGACGCCGGAAAGCCCGAATACTTGGTATCTGAAATTTTCCTGGCTTATGACGAGAAGCCCCGGAGCGAGGTTGAGCAGGTTGCCCAGAGAATTCATTCTCAGTTGGGTGGCGGTGCCAGCTGGCCGCAACTGGCGCAGAATTTTTCGGAATCCGCTAGTGCCAGTATTGGCGGGGATCTTGGATGGGTCCTGGCGGCAGATCTGGGAAATATACTAGGCGGAGTTATTTCAAGAATGGAAACGGGACAGATATCCTCTCCCGTAACAACGGATGACGGTGTGTATCTACTTCAATTACGCGATAAGCGCATCGCCAAAGGTATTGACACGCAATCCTCTGACGTGACCCTGGGCCTAAAGCAGTTGCACCTTTCAATTCCCCAGAATGCAAGTCCGCAAACCGTTACGACGACCATGCAAAGAGCACGGGAACTTGCGAACAGTGCACAGAACTGCGAATCCTTTAGCAATATTGCCGCATCAGAAGGAAGTGATAATTCCGGTGATCTTGGCAAATTCAAAATCAGCCAGCTAAACGAACAAATGAAAAATCTGGTCCAGTCCTTGTCTGTCGGTGAGGCGAGCCAAACAATGCGCACGACTGATGGTGTTATCGTGCTGATGGTCTGTTCAAGGGAAACTGAAGGTGAGAATGACCCAATGGCTTCCGCTCGGGCAGAAATCGAACGCCGACTTCTGAACCGGCGCATTGAACGTCTGGCAGATCAGCACCAGGAAAAACTTCGCCGTCAGGCGTTCATCGATATCAGGCTCTGAGCAGCATGAAAACACCGGCACCAAGCGTGCTTACCATGGGGGAACCTGCCGGAATTGGCGGTGAACTAACTCTGCGTGCCTGGTCTGAACATCGTCAGCGGCTACATCCGTTTTTTACACTCGATGATCCAGACAGGCTCAAGGGTATTGCCGATAAACTGGGCTGGGACGTTCAAGTTGCCGAAATCCGCAACCCGGCCGAGTCATTGGATGTGTTTGCAGATGCCCTCCCTGTAATACGATTAAAGGAGCATGCGAATGCACAGGAAGGCATTCCGGATACCACGACCGCCAAGGCCGTTCTTGAATCCATAGAGCGCGCTGTCGAATACACACGGAACGGGCAAGCCAGTGCGCTGGTTACCAACCCTATACAAAAGGAAACTCTCTATGATGCCGGCTTCGGGTTTCCGGGGCATACAGAGTATCTGGCTGATTTAGTCGGTGGTGGCATTCGGCCGGTAATGATGCTGGCATCTCCGTCTCTACGCGTCGTCCCTTTGACAGTACATCTCCCGCTCAGAGATGCACTGAATCAGCTGACCACGGAAGCGATCATCGAACAGGGTCGTCTTGTTATAACTGCACTAAAACAGGATTTTGGCGTTGCCGCCCCCAGACTGGCGGTCGCCGGCCTAAACCCACATGCAGGCGAAAACGGCAAGCTCGGAAATGAGGACAAAGATATCATTCTGCCGGCCATAAAAGCGCTTTCCTCTCCGGGCGTGGAAATATTTGGTCCGGTTCCCCCCGATGCGTTGTTCACCCCTCGCGCCCGCGCACGATATGACGCTGCACTCTGCATGTATCACGACCAGGCGTTAATCCCGATCAAAGCTCTTGATTTTGATCATGCCGTAAATGTCACCCTTGGATTGCCCATTGTCCGTACCTCGCCCGATCACGGAACAGCTCTGGACATCGCTGGCAAGGGTCTGGCTGACTCGACAAGCCTTGTCTGTGCACTGCAAATGGCGACAGACATCAGTTCAAGTCGACTTTCCTTCAAGGCGGCTTGAGGCAATGAGTTCAGCAACCGGCCTGCCGCCGCTACGTGAAATCATCAAGCATTACGGATTAGGTGCGAAGAAATCCTTAGGTCAGCATTTCTTGCTGGATGCTAATCTGACGGACAGAATAGCGCGTGCAGCAGGTCCACTTGAAAACAAACATGTCGTTGAGATCGGACCTGGCCCTGGCGGACTAACCCGGTCCATACTTGGATGTGGCCCCGCAAGTTTGTGCGTCATCGAACGCGATCAACGCTGCATTGATGCTCTATCCGGTCTTCAGGAAGCATATCCTGCGAAACTGCTAATCGTGGAAGCCGACGCCATGAAGACCGAACTGTCGTGTTTAACCCCACGGCCAAGCGTAATCATTTCCAATCTCCCCTACAACGTAGGGACGGCTTTGCTGATCAATTGGCTGAACGATTTGGAAGGGATTGAGCGTATGATCCTGATGTTCCAGAAAGAAGTTGCTGAACGAATTGCCGCTCAGCCGGGGACATCAGCTTATGGACGTTTGGCAATACTCACTCAGTGGCTTTGCCACACCCGTGTACTTTTCAACGTTGATAAACGTGCCTTTACCCCGCCACCGAAAGTCATGTCCGCAGTTGTCGAAATCATTCCCAGAGAGAAGACACTGGTGGAAGCGGATTTGTCCAAACTTGAACGCGTGACACAAGCCGCTTTCGGACAGCGAAGAAAGATGCTGAGGAGTTCCTTGAAATCACTTGGGATTAATCCTGCTGACGTAAATATCAATCCGGAACTTCGCGCTGAGCAACTAACGATTGAGCAATTCTGCGCCCTTTCGAATTTGCTTGAAGAGCCGGTTTAAACTTATTGCCCAACACCCATGCCACGAAGCCATTCAGCCAGTCCCACGCGCCGATCGCGTTTTAATCGTTCTGCTGCCAGAATTGCTTCAGCTTCGGAAACACTTACCGGAATATCTTCATTGACGATGATGTAATCGTACTCTGCCCAGTGGCTCATTTCCGAAGTCGCTTTAGCCATTCTACGCTGTACGACTTCGGCCGGATCCTGCGCACGGGCATAAAGACGACGCTCAAGTTCCTCAACCGAAGGGGGCAGAATAAAGATGCTCGCCAGATCGTCGCGTGCATTCTGGCGCAATTGCTGCGTACCCTGCCAATCGACGTCAAACAGAACGTCCTTGCCACTTTTCAGGGCAGCTTCAACAGGACCTCTAGGCGTTCCGTAGTAATTATCGAAGACTTTTGCATGCTCCAGAAATTCACCGTCAGCGACCATAGATTCGAATTTCTGGGTATCGATGAAGAAATAATCCTTCCCTTCAACTTCGCCTGGCCGCATCGGCCGGGTCGTCGCAGATACGGACATGGTCAAATCAGGATGCTTTTCCAGAAGCGCCCTTGAAATGGTCGACTTGCCTGCACCTGATGGTGAAGATAGCACAAGCATCAAGCCGCGACGGCTGATGTGAATTTTTTGGCTGACCTGATTACTCAATATTCTGTACCTGCTCACGAAATTGTTCGATCGTCGCCTTCATGTCCAACCCAATACGGGTAAGCGCCGTTTCATGCGCTTTGGAGCATACCGTATTCGCTTCGCGGTTTAACTCCTGACACAGGAAATCAAGTCGACGGCCTATCGCACCGCCCGCCCGCATAAGTTCTCGCACGGACTCAACATGTGCTGCCAAGCGATCGAGTTCTTCACGGATGTCGGCCTTGATCATCAATAACGCAACTTCCTGCTCCAGCCGACCGGCATCAAGTCCGGAAACATCTTCCATAATCGCTGCGATTTGCTCATTCATGCGGCTTCTGATCGCCGTTTCCTGTGTTTCTGCAACCGCCCTTGCCTGCACGCATAATTCTTCGATAGTGATAATATGCGTTTCAAGGGCTGCGGTCAGCCTTGCCCCTTCTTCACTTCTTACAGAGGCAAGATCCTTCGCAGCATCTTGAAGAGTCACCATCAGAGCCTCTTCAAGAGCTGAACGTGCTTCTTCATCAACGTCATCTTCGATTGGCTCAATCACACCTTTCAGGCCAAGCAATCCATCCATACTGGGCGGAGAAGCATCAGGTACCTGTTCCTTTAATTTCGAGATGGCTTCAAGAAGTACGCTCAGGTGATCTTCATTTATGCGATAGCCAACAGAGGATTGCGTCAGCTTCAATACCAATCCGGCACTGATATTTCCCCGACTGAACACACGCGACATCATGGCTCGAGCCGATGGCTCAAAACTGTCAAATCCCATCGGTAGACGCATACGGACGTCCAGACCTTTTGCATTGACGCTTTTAAGCTCCCACGTCCAGGACCAGACCCCAAGGGTCCCTGTGGCGCGCGAAAACCCCGTCATCGAATTGATCGTCAATACAGTTCCTTCCCATCGATTGACGAGACTTTAGCTGTCCGTTTCATGACCGACAAGCGGCAGCAACCACCTGATCTTCATCGCCACAGCGCTGCTTGTTGTCTATAACCACAGCATGACGGATCACAAATATAAATCTGTTCTCATTACCGGAGCCAGCAGCGGCATAGGTGCTGCACTGGCGTGCGGTCTGGCTGGGCCCGATGTCGTTATTGCCATAACAGGACGTAATGCGGAACGCCTGAACGCGATTGAAGCCATCGTCAGAAAAGCTGGCGCGAACACAATATCGCGATCCATAGATGTCACTGACCGTACAGCAATGTCAGCATTTATAGCCGACATTGAAACTATAGCCCCGCTTGATCTTGTTATTGCCAATGCAGGAATCTCTAGCAGTGCCGGTGCTGGAGAAGGTGACGATGAAACGACACGTGATGTCTTTGCCATAAACCTTGCAGGCGTATTGAACACGGTTCTTCCTGCACTGACGGCAATGCGGCCTCGAGGTCAGGGGCACATTGCCATCGTTAGTTCCATTGCCGGGTTTCGCGGCATGCCGACGGCTCCCGCATATTCCGCAAGCAAGGTTGCCCTCAAAGCCTGGGGAGAGGCTATCCGCCCTCAACTCTCAAAAGATGGGATAAATCTCAGCATGATCTACCCGGGATTCGTCAAAAGCCGCATCACGGATGCCAATGATTTCCCAATGCCGCTTATCATGCCTGCCGAAAAAGCCGCTGAAATCATCATCAAGGGATTGATTGAAGGCAGGAAAAGCATCGCCTTTCCGTGGCCCATGGTATGGATGATGCGGTTGATATCCTTGTTACCGCGACCTGTTTACAATGCGCTTTTGAGCCGTGCGCCGAAAAAATCAAGCTAAACCCATTTAATTGCTTCGCTGCAGTTTCCGCCATGCCCGAACGTTACGGTTATGCTCTTCCAATGTCTTAGCGAAAGCATGCCCACCTGTGCCATCGGCAACAAAATAGAGAGCATCCGTCTGTTCAGGGTTCAAAACCGCAGCAATGGATGCGCGTCCCGGGTTTGCGATCGGTGTCGGTGGCAGACCTTTGATCTGGTAAGTGTTATAAGCTGTCTTTGCATCCAGATCATCACGTGAGATGGGTCTGCCGAGGGGGCCTGCCCCATTGGTTATGCCGTAAACAACCGTCGGATCGGATTGAAGCCGCATCCCTAATTTCAATCTGTTTATGAAAACACCAGCAACCAACCCGCGTTCACTTTCGATGGCCGTTTCTTTCTCAACGATGGAGGCCAGAATCATGACCTGATCGGGGGACTTGAGCGGCAAATCGTCAGTGCGGGTTTCCCATAGCTCGGCAAGAACCTCTTCAAGAGCTTTCCGCATCCTGTTGACAATGACTGCGCGGGTTTCCCCGAGGTGAAAATGATAAGTTTCCGGTAATAACGAACCTTCCTTTGGCACGTCATCCAAGTCACCGCTGAGCAAGGGTTCATCGCGTAACAGATCCGTGATTTCAATGCTGGTCAAGCCCTCGGCTATCGTCATTTTATGAACGACCTGAATGCCGGATTTCATGATATCTGCGATTTCGGCTGCACTTGCTTTAGCAGGAATATTGTATTCGCCTGCCTGCAGTGGTTTTTCATCCCCCAGGAAACGAACACCGAATCGGAACACGCGGGCATAACGGATCAACCCTTCGTTTTGCAATTGCCGGGCAATCGACGCGACGGAACTTCCGCGCGCGACAACAATAACTTTGTCGTTCTGGGTTGATGATGGTTCGTTATAAGCGGATTGAAGCCAGAACGTCCCAGCCCAGCCGGCGGCGCCAGCAAGGACGATCAGAATCACAAGGAAAATGGAAAGACGGCGCATCATGCCGTCTGCCTTTACTCGACCTCGCGGAAAATCAGCGACGCATTGGTGCCGCCGAAACCGAAAGAGTTTGATAGCGCCGCGCGAATTTGCCGCTCACGCGGCTGCTTGGGCACCAGGTCTATCGGTGTATCCACAGAAGGATTGTCGAGATTGAGTGTCGGCGGCGCAACGTTGTCGCGGATAGCCAGAATTGAATAAATCGCCTCAACAGCGCCTGCGGCCCCTAACAAATGGCCGATGGCCGATTTTGTCGACGACATCGACATACCTTTTGTATGACCGTCAAAAAGACGCTCGACAGCACGAAGTTCTATTTCATCACCGAGCGGTGTCGAGGTGCCGTGTGCATTGACATAATCGATATCACTCGGGTCCATGCCGGCACGCTTGAGCGCGGCCTTCATGCAGCGAAAAGCACCATCGCCGGATTCCGCCGGTGCGGTGATGTGATAAGCATCGCCGGACATACCGTATCCGACGACTTCAGCATATATCTTCGCGCCACGCGCCTTTGCGTGCTCGTATTCCTCAAGCACTACGACACCGGCACCTTCACCCATGACAAAACCGTCACGGTCAACGTCATACGGGCGAGATGCTTTTTCCGGTGTGTCGTTAAAGCCCGTGGAAAGAGCGCGGGCGGAACAGAAGCCGGCAATTCCGACACGACAGATTGCCGCTTCGGCACCGCCAGCAACCATCACATCGGCATCTTCCCACATGATCAGCCGTGCAGCATCGCCGATGGCATGCGCCCCGGTCGAACAGGCCGTAACCACGGCATGGTTCGGACCTTTATAGCCGTGCATGATCGAAACATGACCTGATACCAGATTGATCAGACTGGCTGGAATAAAGAACGGGCTGAGACGGCGGGGGTTCATTTCGGCATCGACCTTGATCGCGCCGCGCGCAATCTCGGGCAGGCCGCCGATGCCGGAACCGATCAACACGCCAGTACTGCAGGCGTCCTCTTCGGTCTTTGGTTCCCACCCTGAATCACGAATGGCCTGTTCCGCCGCACATAACCCATAGATGATGAAATCATCCATGCGGCGGCGGTCCTTGGCCGGTACCCAGTCGTCGGCATTAAACGTGTCACCGCTACCGTCACCGGGCTGAACGCTGCCGGCGATCTTGGCCGGCAAATCGGAAACATCGAAACGGTCAATAGGTCGTATACCCGACTTTGATTCGAGTAAATTCTTCCAGTTGTGCTCGGCACCAACACCAAGCGACGTAACCGCACCTATCCCGGTGATGACTACACGTCTCATCGATAGTGTCCGTCGTTATTAATGATCAAGGCCATATCCATCATATTATGGATACGGCCAAAGATCAGGTCTGTTACTTTTGCGACTCGATGAAGTCGACCGCGTCCTTGATGGTCAGGATTTTTTCGGCCGCATCGTCCGGAATTTCAATACCGAACTCCTCTTCGAAAGCCATTACCAGCTCGACGGTGTCCAGGCTGTCAGCGCCCAGGTCGTCGATGAAGCTGGCGCTTTCGACCACTTTGTCTTCGTCCACGCCGAGATGCTCAAGAACGATCTTTTTTACGCGATCTGCAACATCACTCATTGTCGATTTTCCCCGATCTTTACGGTTTAAACTCGAGAGCCAGGCTCTCCGGCCAAAAGGCCTACATGAAACAACGGTTACCCGCCAATATCCCCCGAAAGGTGGGGGTAACTAACACACTCTTTTCGCCTTTACCAGAACGTTGGCACGGAAAAATATCCGGGCGGCGAATGCCTCTATATCATCGCCATGCCGCCGTTCACATGCAAGGTCTGTCCGGTAACATATGATGCTTCATCACTGGCCAGATAAACACAGGCTGCCGCAATATCATCAACATTTCCAAGTCTTCCGGCAGGAATTCCGCTCAGCAGCTTGGTTTTGATATCATCGGAAAGGACATCGGTCATCGCCGTCTCGATAAATCCCGGCGCCACGCAGTTCACAGTGATGCCGCGGGAAGCGACTTCCTGAGCCAGGGATTTCGACATGCCGATCATACCTGCCTTAGATGCCGCATAGTTGGTCTGACCGGCATTACCGGTAGCGCCGACCACTGATGTGATCCCGATAATGCGCCCTGTGCGAGCTTTCATCATCCCGCGCAGGCAGGCGCGAGACAATCGGAAAGCCGCGGTCAGATTGACATCCAGTACGGTTTGCCAATCTTCATCCTTCATCCGCATCGCCAATTGATCCCGGGTAAGGCCTGCATTGTTAATGAGAATATCAACACCGCCCATTGCATGCTCAGCATCCTCAATGAGCTTATTTGCTCCTTCTGCTGATGACAGATCTGCCGGCGTCACATATGCACGATTCCCCAGATCGGATGCGACGGCTTCCAGCGCTTCCACACGCGTACCTGAAAGCGCAACGCTGGCTCCCTGCGCATGAAGAGCCCTGGCTATCGCACCACCAATGCCGCCGGATGCACCTGTGACCAATGCTCGCTTGTCAGTCAGATCAAACATAGTGATTCCTTTCGTAGGCCCGGCTCTTTAAATA
Source organism: Rhodospirillales bacterium (assembly GCA_965227245.1). Lineage (GTDB taxonomy): Bacteria > Pseudomonadota > Alphaproteobacteria > Rhodospirillales > Casp-alpha2 > UBA4479. The sequence goes on from OZ245728.1 coordinate 3,567,749, forward strand.
GCATTCAAAAATGCCTCTATATCGGCAGGTACACCGATATTGGATGCGGAAAGTTCCTTGTCGATTCGCCTGGCCAGCCCGGACAGAACTTTACCAGACCCGACTTCGACCAGTGTTTCCACACCCTTTTCACGCATGGTTATGCAACTTTCCCGCCAACGGACCATGCCCGTTACCTGCTCGACAAGCAGTCGACGAATCTCTGCCGGGTCTTCAACCGGTGCCGCCGTCACGTTGGCGATCAACGGTACCAGTGGGGCTTCGATATCCACAGCAGCCAGGGCTTCGGCCATCACATCGGCGGCGGGCGCCATTAAAGGGCAATGGAAAGGTGCACTGACCTGCAGCAACATCGCCCGCTTTGCGCCTTTTTCCTTGGCGACGTCCACGGCACGCTCCACGGCTTCCCGTTTTCCGCTGATCACGACCTGACCAGGGGCATTATCGTTGGCTGTCGCCAGTACATCATCACCAGCCGCCTCATCCACGACCTCGCGGGCCTGTTCCAGATCAAGACCCAGCAGGGCTGCCATGGCGCCTTCACCGACCGGTACGGCCTGTTGCATGGCCTGACCGCGGGTTTTCAGCAGTCGTGCCGTGTCAGCAAGTGAAATCGACCCTGCTGCCGCAAGTGCGGCATATTCACCAAGTGAATGTCCTGCAACGAAATCGGCAACCTTTATAAGTTCGACACCACCTTCGGTTTTCAGGACGGCCATCGCCGCCATGCTTACAGCCATAAGAGCCGGTTGTGCATTTTCCGTAAGTGTCAGTTCATCCTCAGGCCCCTGAAACATCAAGCCGGATAGCTTCTGCTTCAACGCCTCATCAATTTCCTGGAATACTTCCCGAGCAGCGGGAAACGCATCGGCAAGTTCCTTGCCCATTCCGACAGCCTGTGACCCCTGACCGGGGAATACGAAAGCTCGGGACATAATATCTGGTCTCCCATTGGCAAGGTGTTCTTGATTTCATCGCAAATTGGCCGGAGGCTTCTGGACTGTCAAGCTTCCCCCCTATCCATGACGTAACAGTTTGTTACATTCCGGACATACGCCGATTACATCCCTGCCTTATGAACTGCATTAGCGACATGTGTTTTCAGGGATGTAATGGATATGAACGCTTGGGAAGAGATTCTCAGAAAAAACGTCAATATGGTCCTGAATGGCTCGACGGAACCCGTAAACGATACGGGCATCCTCCGTCCTTGGCCGCCTGTGATGATCCGTGACTTTCTTGGTGATTCCCATGTCAGAGCCCGCGAAGTTGATGCATCAATAACCGTCGGCGATATAGCTGACTGGCTATCCGAAAGCCCCGGCGCGTCGATTGCCGTATACGACAACCATAAACGTTTTCTGGGAATCGCCGTCGACGAAGATGTTATGGCTCTCATAAAAAGGGATGGCGTGCGAGCGCTGGATTATCCGATCGCCGAGGCGGTCCAGCGGAACAGGCCTGTCTGCAGTGTCACGGACAGCCCCTACGTAATTTTGGAAATGATGCAGTCTGCCGGGTGGGACCGGGTCGGTGTTGCCGAGCGAGGCGATGTGATCGCAATACTTCACCGCCGCGAACTGGTGAAGTTTGTGAGCGTATGACTACATTCTGACAGACAATCCTGCATCGATGGTCAAGGTGTGACCGGTAATATAACTGGCTGCATCAGAAGCCAGGAAAACCACGGCACCCGACACTTCAAAGGGCTGCCCCCATCGCTTCATGGGAACACGCAGGTCGATAAAATCATTCACAACGGGATCGACGGTCCATTCCTGATTGGCCTCCGTCGCGAAAAACCCCGGTGCGATTGCGTTGACTCGTATTCCCATCGGTGCGAATTCGACAGCCTGAGATCGGGTAAGTGCATCCATCCCTCCCTTTGCGGCTGTATACCCAGGGTCGCCGGGGCGGGCCAGAGGGCCGGCAATCGATACGATATTGATGATGACCCCTTTCCCCCTGCTAGCCATCCCAGGTTGGACCAAACGCGACATTCGATAAGCAGAAGTGATTCCGAAATCCAGCATTCGTGAAAAATCTTCAGGCGCCAGGTCCGGTGTCCCCCGTCGATCCCGCATGCCGACGTTATTGATAAGTATATCTATGCCGGGCCTGTAATCCCTGAACCAGGCGGATACGGCGGCATCATCTGTCATGTCGAGCGCAATGCCCTCGGCGGCATGACCTTCGTTTTTCAGCAAATCCGCGCTTTCAGCCACGGTTTCGGCCACTCTGCCGGTAATCGCCACCGACGCCCCTGCTTCAGCCAAACCCCGGGCCATTTCAAGGCCCAGTCCACGCACCCCGCCGGTCACGAGGGCATGGCGCCCATGCAGATCAAACGGGCTATTTGATGCGTATTTATTCATAGAACTGTATTAAAGGCTATCTACAGGCGACCCAACCCGAAAGTTTCCGGATTCACGGGTTAAGCTACCCCTTGCAGAGAACCGGAAACCCTGTATATTGCGCCGCTTCGTTACTCCTTGCCGGGATTGTCCTGGCTATGCTCGGTCGATGTCCGGGTTGAGAAAAGCCGAAGGGAGCAAAAATATGCCCTGCTATGAAAGCGTGTTCATCGCACGCCAAGACATCTCTGCGTCCCAAGCTGAGGGACTTACAGAGACTTTCTCACAAATTATCTCCAGCAATGGCGGCAATGTCGTCAGCACTGAAAGCTGGGGTTTGCGTTCGATCGCTTATCGGATCAAGAAGAACCGCAAAGGCCACTACGTTCTTATGAACATCGATGCGCCGGCACCGGCACTTCATGAAATGGAGCGTCAGATGCGTATCCATGAAGATGTGCTGCGCTATATGACGATTCGTATCGATGGGTTCGAAGAAGGCCCGTCAGCCATGCTCCGCAACAAGGACCGTGATGACCGTCCTCGTCGCAATGATCGTGGTGAACGCGGTGATCGTCCCTCGCGTTTCGAGGAAAACGATAAACCCGCTGCCTCATCTGGCGACAGCAAAGAGGGAGATGAATAATGAGACGTGGTTTCTTCCGCCGCCGCAAAACATGCCCTTTTTCAGGGACCAATGCGCCTAAGATCGATTACAAGGATCTGAAACTGCTCGGTCGTTATGTTTCCGAGCGTGGCAAGATCGTCCCCAGCCGCATCACGGCTGTTTCTGCGAAGAAGCAACGGGAACTGGCCCGCGCCATCAAGCGCGCCCGCTTCCTAGGTCTTCTTCCCTACGTCCTCAAGTAAGACGTAGGCGCAGACGCGCAAAAGCGGACAGATCGGTATGCCCCTCACCCCCATCATGGCGTTCAGCGCCGGAATTTGCAGCGCGGTCGCGGTGTTCTCCATCGTGTTCGGCTCTATTCTTGCGCTTCCGCTTTTCTATCTCGCGCCACTGCCATTGTATCTGGCAGGCCTCGGGATCGGAACGACGGGGGTTATCACCGCAGGTCTGACGGCTGTTTTCACCGCCGGACTGATCGGTTCTGCATATACCGCGCTTCCGTTTGCATTTGCCTATGCTGTTCCGGCAATCATGCTGTGCCAGATGGCATTACGCACTCAGCCCGACGCGCATGGGAACCCGGTCTGGTATCCGGCCGGCAACCTGGTTGGGACTTTGACCGTCGTCGGTGCCACTGCCCTCGTTTTTTTCGCCATGATGGCGATTATGGACGAAGGCGCTGGTCCACTGCAGGAAATCGTCGCAGGCTTAATCGGCAATGCACTGGAAAGGATGGGGTCGGATATTCCGGCTGAAGTCCGCACCAGTCTCGCCGGCAGTCTTGCGCCGTTCTTTCCCGGCATGGCGGTTGCCAGTTGGGTCGTGATGCATCTGGTGAATGCTGCAGCCGGACAAGCCGCGTTGGTTAAATCAGAGCGCAATCTGCGGCCGAAAATCTCCTATGCCAATATTCAGCTCCCGGACTGGTGTTCATGGCTGTTGGTTGGCGCAGGTGTTGTCGCCCTTGTGGTTCCCGGAGACTGGAGCTATCTCGGGCGTAATCTTGTGATCGTGGCGTTGGTGCCGTTTTTCCTGCTGGGTCTTGCCGTGGTGCATACCTTTGCCCGCAGGATTTCAAACGGCATGTTGATGCTTGTCGCATTTTACGTACTTCTCATGGTACTGGGTTGGACCGCGTTTCTGGTCGCCGGTGCCGGTGTTTTGGAACAATGGATCGGTTTGCGTAACAGAATGCAGCCGATCAATGACCAGGAGAGTGAATAATGGAAGTCATTCTGTTGGAGCGTATCGAAAAACTCGGTCAGATGGGCGATATCGTTACCGTTAAGCCCGGCTTTGCCCGTAATTTTCTGCTCCCTAAAGGTAAAGCCCTTCGGGCAACGGACAATAACAAGTCTCACTTCGAAGCGCAGCGTGCGCAGCTCGAAGCCGAGAACCTGAAGAGAAAGTCAGAAGCGGAAGCCGTGGCTGCGAAGATGGGCGACATGAAAGTCGTTCTGATCCGTCAGGCCGGCGATGCCGGTCAGCTCTATGGCTCAGTATCCGGTCGGGATATTGCGGATGTCGTAACTGCCGCTGGCGTAACCATTCGACGGGGTCAGGTCATCCTCGACAAGCCGATCAAAACAATTGGCATGCACGAGGTCCGCGTCGAGCTTCATGGCGAAGTGATCGTCACCGTGACGGCCAACGTCGCGCGTTCGCAGGACGAAGCGGAAACCCAGGAAAAGACCGGCGCAGCCGTACTTTCCCTGGCTCAGCAGGAGCAGATCGAAATCGAAGCTGAAGCAGAAGCAGCTGCTGAAGCAGCGATTGCCGTCGCTGAACAGGCCGGCACAATCTTCGAAGAAGGTGCCGCTGAAGATGCGGTAGCAGAAGCGGAAGCAGCTGCCGTAGAGGAAGCTGAAGAAGCCCCTGCGGCTGATGCGGCAGAAGAAACTGCTGACGAAGACAAGCCTGCCTAAGCATCTCGACAGCATTGAAATCTCGAGGGGCGCACCTTAACGGGTGCGCCCCTTTTGATTGGATGAACCAGCGTGATTCACCGGATCGAATAAAAAAGTCAACTGCGCTTATTTTCTGGTTTTCCACGTTATTCACATCTATCCACAGATAAAAAACCTCACTTTTCTTCAGGTGAGCGTATGGTCCGCATATGGTTGCAAACATGGCAAATACCTCCCCGGACGACATCCCGGACGATGAAACGAGCGATCTCGAGGCCCCGGCATACCGTCAATTGCCGCGCAATATCGAGGCCGAGCGTGGTCTCCTTGGTGCGATATTTGTCGATAACCGTGCCCTCGAACAGGTTGCCGAGTTTCTGCAGGCCGAGCATTTTGCGCTGACCGCCCACGCCCGTATTTTCGAAGCGATGATGAAGCTGATAGATCGCGGTCAAATTGCCGATCCGACTACGCTGCGTCCGTACTTCGAGGCCGACAATTCACTCGACGACATTGGCGGCGCCCAGTATCTGGCGCATCTCGCCGCCAGCGCCATCAACGTCATAAACGCCCGTGAATACGGACGTATTATCTATGACATGCACCTGCGACGCGAACTGATCTCGCTTGGTGAACGTGTCGTCAATGATGCCTATGACAACGATATTGACCTGGAGGCCACGACACAGATCGAAGAGGCGGAACAGGCTCTCTATGACCTTGCAACGACCGGCGATTTCGATGGCGGCTTCCAGCCGTTCAAGACCGCCGTCATGGAAGCCATCAAGGTTGCTGATGCCGCGCATGCCCGCCAGGGTGGCCTTGCCGGGGTCGGCACCGACCTTCTGGATCTGGATAAGCTCCTTGGCGGCTTGCACCGCTCCGATTTGCTGATCCTTGCCGGCCGTCCGGCCATGGGGAAAACGGCACTGGCGACGAATATCGCCTACAACGCCGCCAAGAACCACCTCGACACCAAAGGCAATGAAGGTGCCGTGGTCGGTTTCTTCTCACTGGAAATGTCAGCCGAACAGCTTGCCGCACGTATTCTATCGGAACAGTCAAACGTATCTTCCGACCGCATGAGAAAAGGCGAATTGACCAACGAGGAATTTTCACGCCTCGCTCAGGCATCGAATCTACTCCATGAAGTGCCGATCTATATTGATGACACCCCTGCACTGACCGTTAGTGCGCTCCGCACACGGGCACGCCGCCTTAAGCGTCAAAATGATCTGGGCATGATCGTTGTCGATTACCTTCAGCTGATCAGCGGCAGCGCCAAATCACGATCCGACGGTCGTGTTCAGGAAGTCTCGGAAATTACCCGTGGCCTGAAGACACTGGCCAAGGAACTGGACGTGCCGGTTCTCGCTCTTTCTCAGTTGTCACGGCAGGTCGAAAGCCGAGAAGACAAGCGTCCGCAACTGGCTGACCTTCGCGAATCGGGCTCCATCGAGCAGGATGCGGATGTCGTCATGTTCATTTATCGCGACGAATATTATCTGGATAAGGCAGAACCCATGCAGCGTGCCGATGAGAGCGGTGAGAAGTTCGCGCAGCGGCAAGCCGCCTGGGAAGAACGGGTCGAACGCGCCCGTGGCAAGGCAGAAGTCATTGTCGCCAAACAGCGCCACGGGCCAGTCGGCAGCGTCAAACTTGCCTTTATCGGTGAGTTCACACGCTTCGGAAATCTTGACCCGCATCACGAAGATTACTGATTATACCCGGCATGATGATCCCGGATGATCTTTATGCCACGCGACTGACCATCGATCTCGATGCTGTTGCGGCGAATTACCGTCTACTGCAGGCGAAACTTGACGCTGCTGGTGCATGCGCCGGTGCCGCCGTAAAGGGTGACGGATACGGTTTGGGTGCCCGGCCGGTGGTCCATGCCCTTTCGGCTGCCGGCTGTACGGATTTCTTTGTCGCTCATCCCCACGAAGGTGTCGTTGTCCGAGAAGAATTACCGGACGTCGGAATTCATGTTCTGAACGGCCCCCTGCCCGATGCGATCGACGATTATCTTCATTATGGCCTGACGCCGGTTTTGAACTCGCTCGGCGACATCAAACTTTGGCAAGACGCCGCAAGGGTCCGTGGAGAATCCCTGAGAGCGGACATACATATTGATACCGGTATGTGCCGTCTCGGTCTCGACCTTACGGAAACGGAATCTTTCCTGGCCGACCCCGGCACATTGCTGGAAGGCATTGATCTCGGCCTCGTCATGAGCCACCTCGCCAGTGCAGATGTGGTCAACAGCGATCAAAGTGCTCGGCAACTTAAGTTGTTCCAAAGTGCCTATGAACGACTTGGGTGCGGCACGCCATCGCTCTGCAACTCATCAGGCATTTTTCTCGGTGCTGACTACCACTATGCCGTCGCCCGGCCCGGCGTGGCACTCTATGGCGGCAACCCAACACCGCATTTGGCCAATCCGATGGCCAACCCGGTTCGTCTGGAAGCCCGGATCCTTCAAATCCGGCATGTGGGCGCACCCGAAACCATCGGTTATGGTGCCTCCCATGCCATAACCGAACCTCGCAGAATTGCGACTGTCCCAATCGGTTACGCCGACGGATATCATAGAGCCGGTTCCAACACCGGTTTTGCGACAATCGATGGCCATAAAGCCCCGATCGTCGGTCGCGTCTCAATGGACTTGATCACACTGGACGTCACCGATGTGCCTGAGCATCTGGCCCAGCCGGGGGTCATGGCCGAATTTCTCGGTGAATACAGAACACCTGACGATATCGCCCGGGATTGGCAGACCATTCCCTATGAAGTATTAACCGGTCTCGGGCAGCGTTATGCCCGCGCTTATACAGGGACTGGGGCATGATGAATCCGTTGCGGCCAATAGGGGGAGGTTTCCTGGCGTTTCTCGCCACCACCGGCAGATTGGCGATATTCACCCTCAACAGCGTATCCCATTGTGTGCGTCCTCCTTTCTATGGCCGCCAGTTGCTGAGGCAGATTATTGAAATCGGCTTCTTCACCCTGCCCGTCGTCGGCCTGACGGCGATTTTCGCCGGCATGGTTCTGGCTCTTCAAAGCTATACCGGGTTTGCCCGTTTCTCGGCGGAGGGCGCCATTGCCAATGTCGTGGTGCTATCCATAACCCGCGAATTGGGACCCGTCCTCGGCGGCCTCATGATTGCCGGGCGTATCGGCGCCGCCATGGCTGCTGAAATCGGCACCATGCGGGTCACGGAGCAGGTCGATGCGCTGACCACGCTCTCAACCAATCCGATGAAATACCTGGTGGCACCGCGACTAATTGCCGGCACCCTGATGCTGCCGCTGGTGATTTTAATTGCCGATATCATCGGCGTCTTCGGCGGGTACCTGGTATCGGTCTACAAGCTCGGCTTCAACCCCTCCAATTATCTCCAGAATACCTGGGAGTTCCTGACCCCGCTGGACGTGATTTCAGGGCTCGTCAAAGCCTCGGTGTTCGGCTTTATCACGACGCTGATGGGGTGTTATCACGGCTTTTATTCCGGGGGCGGCGCACAGGGTGTCGGCAAGGCCACAACCAATGCCGTGGTCTCGGCTTCAATCCTGATCCTGTGTTTCAACTACATCCTGACCCTTCTGTTCTTCTCAAAAGATGTCACAGGATAATCTCGCCAAGATCCAGCTGTCCGGCGTTCGTAAAACCTTTGCGAACGGACGCAAGGTAGTGCTGGATCATGTCGATCTGGATATCGGCAAAGGCGAAAGCGTCGTTATCATCGGCGGCTCAGGGACCGGCAAGTCCGTCACTATCAAATGCATGCTGGGGCTTTTGAAGCCGGACAGCGGGTCGATCACCATCGACGGCCGTGAAGTCACGACCATGTCCCCTGGTGATCGTGAAGACATCAACCGTCAGGTCGGAATGCTGTTCCAGGCCGCAGCTCTGTTTGATTCACTGCCGATCTGGGAAAACGTCGCCTTTGGTCTTCTTGCCAGAAAGCAGTGCACCCGCAAGGACGCCCGTGACATTGCCGCGGAAAAACTGCGCCTTGTCGGGTTGGCGCCGGATGTTCTGGACCTGTCACCGGCCGAATTGTCGGGCGGCATGCAGAAACGCGTTGGCCTGGCCCGCGCCATCGCCACGAACCCGGAAATAATCTTCTTTGATGAACCGACGACCGGCCTTGATCCGATCATGGCGGACGTCATTAACAACCTGATCGTGCACGTCAATCAGACCGTCGGCGCCACCGCGGTCACCATCACCCACGACATGGCGTCCGCACGCAAGATCGGCGACCGCATCGCCATGCTGCATAAAGGCCGTATTATCTGGGCTGGTCCGACCGACGCCATCGAACACTCCGACAATCCATACGTTGATCAGTTCATTCACGGCCGCGCCGACGGTCCGATCAAGATGGCGGTGAAAAACTAGCTCACCTCGTTATTTCCCGGACAGGCCTCAGGGCCGATCCGGAACTCATGAATAGACAAGTGCCGTATTGGGAATGAGGCTCGGCTCATGGCCAGGAAACAAGTAGTCCTGGCAACGGGCCATTCAGACCAAGCCGTCCAATTCGGGCATTTTGTATAACTCAAACAGCGGTCCCGTTTTGTTGCGTTTTCTGACATTGGCACAAATGCGAGCGATCTTAGGCACCCGTTTCAGCAGCGCCGGGGTATCGTAGTGCCAACAGACGGTCGCCGCCAGATAAACATCTACCAGGCTGAATGCGGCGCCCATGAACCAGGGGCCTTCCCCGGCAGCTTTCTCGACGACATCGAACGCTCTATCCCATCGATCCTCTGCAGCGGCGCGTACCCCTGCGATCCCGTCGGGATCGGTCGTGTATCGGTCGGCGTAGCTGTGGCGAAGATCAACCTCGTAAATATTGCAGATGATGTGCATCAGCCATCGGTATACAACCGCGCGTTCAGAGCTCCCAATTTCGGGAAGAATGCCGGATTCCGGATGGCGTTCAGCCAGAGCAAGTGAAATTGCAAGCGATTCGCACAAGACAGCACCATCAGGCAACACGAGCGCTGGAATCTGTTTCATCGGTGAAATTTTTTCAAATGCCGGATCATCGACACGGCCATTGGTCCTATTGACAGTTTTCCGCGTGAAGTCGATCCCGGCCTCACTGAGCACCGAGTCCGGGGCAATCGCACTGGTTCTGTGACCCCAAAAAAGTGTGTACATAAGAAATTACCCTCTTGTGAATGGCCAGGAAGCTTATCCCTGCGGCATTCAAAAAACGAGGCTGCTTGCGGCAAGCCCCGCTATAGCTTAAGCCTCAATCTCTCAGGGCTGAGGGAGCGTGGCTTGGCCAAAGCAAAATCCGTCTACGTCTGCCAGGAATGCGGCGCCACACATCCGAAATGGATGGGCCGCTGTGATGCCTGTGGTGCCTGGAACAGCCTGACAGAGGAAACAGGCACCGAAAGTGCCCCAAAAGGCCTCGGGTCGAAACGCGGCAAAAAGATCGAATTCGTCGGGCTTGATGGCCATGAAAAAGATCCGCCACGCCGTGTTGCTGGCATTGAGGAATTCGACCGTGTATTGGGCGGCGGTCTGGTACCGGGTTCCGCTGTTCTTGTCGGTGGTGATCCCGGAATCGGAAAATCGACCTTGCTGATGCAGGTCACGGCGAAACTCGCCGGGGGCGGCAAGACACTCTATATCTCAGGCGAGGAAGCAATTGCCCAACTCAGGCTCCGTGCCCGTCGGCTGGGCCTCGACAAGGCACCAGTGTCGCTGGCCGCCGCGACGAATGTCCGCGATATCGTCTCAACGCTGGATACGCCGGAGCATATCGATGTCGTTGTTATTGATTCCATACAGACCATGTTCCTGGACAACCTGGAGTCTGCGCCGGGAACCGTCTCTCAGGTCCGGGCATCGGCCCAGGAGCTGATCCGCCTGGCCAAGCGCCGCGGATTTGCTCTCTTACTGGTTGGCCACGTAACCAAGGAAGGCACGATCGCCGGTCCCCGGGTACTTGAACACATGGTTGATACAGTTCTGCACTTTGAAGGGGAACGCTCACATCAGTTCAGAATTCTCCGTGCCGTCAAGAACCGGTTTGGGCCGGCTGATGAAATCGGTGTGTTCGAAATGTCGGATGGCGGTCTGGTTGAGGTGTCCAACCCGTCAGAGCTGTTTCTCGGTGAACGCGAGGGGGATGTGTCCGGTGCAGCCGTTTTCGCCGGCATCGAAGGCACTCGCCCGGTTCTTGTTGAAATTCAGGCACTTGTCGCACCCAGTGCCCTGGCCACGCCACGCCGAGCCGTAATCGGGTGGGATAGCGGTCGACTGGCTATGGTCATGGCTGTGCTGGACGCCCGCTGCGGACTTGCATTAGGGCCGCTGGATGTGTACCTGAACGTCGCTGGCGGGTTAAAGATTTCCGAACCGGCAGCCGATCTTGCCGTTGCCGCTGCCCTGCTCTCATCAGAAAGCGGCGATGCGATTTCCGGCCCCACGGTAATCTTCGGTGAAATTGGATTATCCGGAGAGATTCGACCCGTTTCGAGAATTGACGCGCGTCTTAAGGAGGCCGCCAAGTTGGGATTTACCCGTGCCATCGTGCCCCGCATACGCTCGTCGAAACGCGCCAAAAATACAGACCATAATCTCGAGATGATTGAAATTTCGCATCTACGCGAGCTTGCAGACGCTATCCTGCCCACATCCCGGGCCCACCGGGCGATGGGTTAAGAGCAAACAATGGATTCCATGAACGATCTTCCGATCAATGTCGTCGATGTCGGCGTCCTTCTTGTCCTTTTGGTTTCTGCTGTTCTCGCCTATGCACGCGGGTTCGTACACGAAGTGCTCTCCGTCGGTGGCTGGGTTGGGGCAATTTTCGCGACATTTTACGGCTTTCCATATGCCAAGCCCTTTGCGCGAAAATATATCTCGCTTGATCTTGCTGCTGATCTTGTCGCCGGGACGGTCATCTTTATCGTCACGTTGGTATTTCTTTCGCTGATTACCCGCGGAATAGCGAAACAAGTTCAGGCGAGCGCTCTCAACGTCCTCGACCGCTCCCTCGGTTTTCTTTTTGGCCTTGCACGCGGCGCCGTTCTGGTCTGCGTCGCCTATATCGGGCTGGAACTGATCATGCCAGAAGAGGATCACCCCGCAATAGTTCGTGAAGCTCGGACCATGCAGTTGATAAAACCAGGCGCCGAACTACTTAAAGGCCTGGTTCCGGATCAGATTTCCGGGAAATCGGCAACCGGCAGCAAAACCAACATCGACGTCAAAGGCTTGCTGTCGCCGACACCAAAACAGCAAGACGCGCCGGCCCGTGATGGCTACAATGCAGATCAGCGTAAGAACCTTGAGCGGCTGATCGACGGCACAGGTTCCAATCAGTGAGCGATAACGCTAGGATGCCCGCAATGATGAATTCTATGGACTCTCTCCTCGATGACGACCACCCGCACGAGGAATGCGGACTATTCGGCATTTTTGGCCATGTCGATGCTGCCGCCCATACCGCGCTGGGATTACATGCACTCCAGCACCGTGGTCAGGAAGCTGTCGGAATTGTTTCCTATGACGGTGAGCAGTTCAACAGTCACCGCGCCCTTGGCCTGGTTGGCGACAACTTTTCAACAGAAGAGGTTATCTCGCAGTTAGCCGGCAGCGTCGCCATTGGCCATGTCAGATATTCGACAACGGGCGATACAGTCATCCGCAACGTGCAGCCACTGTTCGCCGAGTTCAAGTTCGGCGGTCTTGCGGTTGCGCATAACGGCAACCTGACAAATTCCTATGCTGTGCGCCGTGCCCTTATTGAACGCGGCAGCATCTTCCAATCGACCAGTGATACCGAAACCATCATTCACCTGATTGCCCGGAGTGAATACGGCAGAGTTGTTGACCGCCTGACTGATGCCATTTCTCAGATCGAAGGCGCCTTTTCACTCGTTGCCATGACCGGCAAGAAACTGATCGGCGTCCGCGATCCCCACGGCGTTCGCCCATTGGTTATCGGCAAGCTGGGCGAGGCTTATATCATTACCTCTGAAACTTGTGCCCTGGATATTCTTGGCGCCAAATTTATCCGGGACATTGATCCTGGTGAAATCGTCATCATCGATGAGAACGGGCTGCATTCATTGAAACCGTTCTCCAAGAAGCCCCGGCGTTTCTGTATTTTTGAGTATATCTACTTCGCCCGTCCCGACAGCATGATCGAAGGCCGCCACGTATATGCGGTTCGTAAGAACATCGGCAAGGAATTGGCGCGTGAAAGTCATGTTGATGCCGATGTGATTGTCCCTGTGCCGGACAGTGGCGTGCCGTCGGCGATTGGCTATGCGCAGGAGTCGGAAATACCGTTCGAACTCGGCATCATTCGAAACCATTACGTCGGTCGCACCTTTATCGAACCGACGGCTCAGATTCGCCACCTCGGCGTGCGGCTCAAGCACAATGCGAACCTTGGCTCGATCAAGGGCAAGCGGGTTATCCTGGTCGATGACTCCATCGTTCGCGGCACGACATCGACAAAGATCGTCGAAATGGTCCGCGCTGCCGGAGCCACCGAAGTGCACATGCGGATCTCTTCACCGCCAACCACTCATTCGTGCTTTTACGGCATCGACACACCGGAACGCGAACAGCTAATGGCGTCTCAGCATGACGTTCAGGGAATGGCAGAAATCATCGGTGTGGATAGTCTTGCGTTCATCTCTATCGACGGTCTCTACCGCGCGGTCGGGGAGGCCCGCCGCGATTCAGAACAACCGCAGTATTGCGATGCCTGTTTTACAGGCGAATATCCGATCCCGCTTGTCGACCGAGAAGACGGCGGCCTTCCGAAACAGTTGTCCCTTCTCGCCGAACGGGATTAGACGGGAATATCTTCAATGCCTAAACGCCTGGATGGACGTATCGCCCTGATTACGGGTGCTTCGCGCGGTATTGGCCGCGCAGTAGCCAAACGCTTTGCCGAAGAAGGTGCACATCCCATTTTGATTGCCCGGACCCGCGGGGCACTTGAAGAACTCGACGATGAAATTCGCGCAGCATACAACGTTGAGCCCACGTTGATTCCGCTCGATCTGCGAGATTTCGATGCCATTGATAAAGTCGGTGCCGCTATATATGAACGTTTCGGAAAGCTGGACGTTATGGTCGCCAATGCCGGGCTATTGGGAGTACTGACTCCGATACACCAGCTAGACCCGAAAGTCTGGAACGATGTTATCGGCGTCAACCTGACAGCCTGCTGGCGGCTCACCCGATCAATGGATCCTCTGCTCCGCGCTTCTGACAGTGGCAGGGCCATCTATGTGACTTCAACTGTGGGCCATCAGCCCCGTGCCTTCTGGAGCGCATATGCCATATCCAAAGCCGGGTTGGAAATGCTGGCCAAAGTGTATGCCGAGGAAACGCAAAAAACCGATATCCGTGTCAATCTGCTCAACCCGGGTCCAACCAAAACGGGGATGCGTGCTGCGGCCATGCCGGGGGAAGACCCTCATACGCTGCCAACCCCGGAAAGCATCGCCCATGAATTCGTCAAGCTGGCCCAAGCCGATTGCGAAATGCATGGCGAAACAATCACAGCGATGCCGGAATAAAGCTAAAAAAGCGTTCTCAAAGTTCGCTTGCGATCAGTATCTCGGCTGAAAGTTTTGCGAGGCCGTTCTTGATTTCCCCTTTGAGGGGGATGTCTGTGATGATGATATCGACATCTTCCAAACCGGAAACCTTCACCGGCGCCGTTCGTCCAAATTTCGTATGATCAACCAGGACCACCTTGGTCCTGGCCTGTGACAGCATCTGCGTGCGCAATTCTGCAGCTTCACGCGTATAGTCCATCAGCCACGGATAATTCGAAAACGCCGCCGCTCCGACAAAACTGAAGTCAGGATAGTAATTGGCCAGCATGGCTGTGGCATCACGTCCAACGAGCGCCCCTTCACTGGCCAGCAGCTCTCCGCCAGTCAGAAATACACTGTTATCGTTCCGCCCCCCCAGGCGTTGTGCGATATGGATGTCGTTGGTGTAAATCGTCAGCCGGCGGCGGTCTGCAAGAGATTCAGCAAGACATAAGGTTGTCGTGCCGGAATCGATCAACAATGTGGAGTCATCCGTGACCATTTCCGCCGCAACACGGCCGATCGCCCGCTTGCCCTCGATATTGACGGCCATACGTTCATCAAAAATAGGTTCTGAATGATCAAGTGCGAGTGCACCACCGTGGGTTTTTCGCAACCTTGCATCCTGTGCAAGCTTGGTAATATCCCGGCGAATGGTTTCCTGAGATACTTTGAGCCGTCGGTGCAAATCGCTGACGGAGACTGAACCTCTCTCGTTGACGAAATCCAGGATTCTCGCCCGTCTCTCTTCAGCTAACATATATCCGTTCCCAATCAATTCTCGAGATATGATCTGCGTTAAGGCGTTTATACATTGGTGCGTAATTCATAACAGGTGCCAACCGACTTTAAAGTTTTAATAAGAGACGATTTCCCCTACCCCGGACGCCTGAGATTGGCTAGTCTTCGTGAATAATGGCAAATAGCAAAAAAATGCTTCTGCAAATAGCATCTTCAATTCAACGGCTGATTCATGTGCATAATTCGTTATGACCGGTTTTGTTGACAATAGTGGCTTTTTGCCTGTTTGATATTTTATCAAGACTGCAACCAGGGAACTTAGGAGAAACAATAATGAATGCAGGATTATCAAAATTCCTCAAAAGCATGGCTTTTGGGGTCGCGGCACTCGGCATCGTTGCTGCTACACCGGCCAAGGCAGTTGATCTGACGGTCTATACCGCTGTTGAAGCCGACGAACTGGCAGGCTTTAAGAAGGCTTTCGAAAGTGACAACCCGGGCATCACCATTAACTGGATCCGTGATTCCACGGGGATCGTGACGTCCAAGCTGATGGCCGAAAAAGATAACCCGCAAGCAGACGTCGTCTGGGGGCTTGCTGCCACCAGCCTGATGCTGCTGGGGAACGAGGGTTACTTCCAGGGATATGCTCCGAAAGGCCTCGATAAACTCGAACCCAAATTTTACGATCAGACCAACAAGGCCCCGCAGTGGGTCGGTCAGCGCGCATGGATTGCATCAATCTGCTACAACACGGTTGAAGGCAAGAAACACAATCTGCCGATCCCGACCGATTGGAACGACCTGACCAAGCCAGTCTACAAAGGGCATGTCATCATGCCGAACCCGAACTCATCCGGAACCGGATTCCTCGACGTTTCAAGCTGGATGCAGATGATGGGCGAAGACGAAGCATGGAAATACATGGATGCGCTTCACGAGAACATCTCTCGCTACACGCACTCTGGTTCTGCGCCATGCAAACTGGCGGCCCGTGGCGAAACCCCGATCGGCGTTTCCTTCGCCTATCGTGGCGCCCAGTCGAAATCGGAAGGCGCACCGCTTGAAGTTATCGCACCGTCACCGGGCGTTGGCTGGGATCTGGAATCCTTCGCAATCGTTCACAACACCAAGAAGCTGGACGCCGCGAAGAAACTGGCTGACTGGTCGGTCAGCGAAAAAGCCATGACGATGTACAATGAATCATACGCCGTCGTTTCGATGAAGGGAAAATCCAAACCGGTAGAAAACTTCCCCGCCGGCATCGAAGGCAAAATGATTCAAAACGACTTTGCCTGGGCCGCTGCAAACCGCATCCGCATTCTGGATGAATGGCGCAAACGCTACGACAGCAAATCCGACCCGAAATAATCGGAACGGAATTCTGAATTGGAAAGCCCCGGGTGATCTCTCATCCGGGGCAATCCATTTAAATTGTAACATCTATAGAGTAGTCTACTTAGTAGCTTGCAGGGAGCAGGGATTAAAATGGCATCGGGAAAAATCGAGCCGTACTTGAAGATTACGGACGTCACCAAGAAATTCGGTGAGTTCACAGCACTCAAGAATATTTCACTCGATATTTTCGAGAAGGAATTTGTCTGTTTCCTTGGCCCCTCGGGCTGCGGAAAGACAACCCTGCTCCGCGCGATTGCCGGTCTGGATATTCAGACGCATGGCAAAGTATTTCAAAAAGGCAGGGATATTTCCGAACTGCCGCCCGCTGCACGTGATTTCGGTATTGTTTTCCAGTCTTATGCTCTCTTCCCCAACCTGACCGTACGACGAAATGTCGCTTACGGTCTGGAGAACCAAAAGCTTCCGAAAAAAGAGACAGAGAAACGCGTCACCGAATTACTCGAACTAGTAGGCCTGCCTGATCAAGGCGACAAATTTCCAGCCCAGCTCTCAGGGGGGCAGCAACAGCGTGTCGCACTAGCCCGTGCCCTGGCCACCGAACCAGGCCTTCTGTTGCTTGATGAGCCCCTGTCAGCCCTGGATGCCAAAGTGCGCACGCATCTGCGCCACGAAATCAAGGAACTGCAGAGCAAAATCGGCATCACAACAATCATGGTGACCCACGATCAGGAAGAAGCACTGACTATGGCAGACCGTATCGTTGTCATGAATAATGGTGTTATTGAACAAGTCGGCTCACCCTATGAAATCTATAGCGAACCGGCTTCACCGTTCGTCGCTGATTTCATCGGAACCACCAATTTTATTGAAGCTGATCTGGTCACAGAGACGTCTGCCCGTATCGGCACAATTGATATTTCGCTGGATGCCGCACCGTCAGAGTCCACGCCCGGAAGCAAAATCGTACTTTGCATCCGTCCGGAAAATGTGCTGACCGGAAGCCGCGCCAGCGGTGCCAATAACCAGTTGGAAATGACGATAGACCATGTGGAGTTCCTTGGCTCGTTTCACCGTGTCCATACCACCGCGATCAACGGCCCCGGCACTGAATTAATGGTAGACGTGTCCGTCGCCCGGGCGCGGGAAATCGATATGACAATTGGAAATAAAATCCAACTCGCGCTGCCGGCAGACCTGACGAATGTCTATCCGGCAGGAAATAGCTGATCCCATGTCCGACGTCATAAGCACCACTTCAAAGCCCGTGAAAGCAAGAATAAGCCGGGATGATATTGTCATGCGCGCGGCCATGGTCGTGATTGCGCTGTTCCTTTTGGTCAGTATCGCTTTTCCGTTATATGCGCTTCTGGAAAAAAGCTTTCAGAATGCGCAGGGTGAATTCATCGGGTTAACCAATTACATCACCTATCTGACGACCCCTGCACTTTCCTGGTCGATCGGCAACAGCTTCAAAGTAACACTGATGGCTTCGGCGATCGTGATGGTGATTGCATTTATCTATGCATATGCCCTGACCCGCTCATGCATGCCGTACAAAAGCATCTTCAAGGGCGTCGCGCTTGTTCCCATTCTCATGCCATCCCTGCTGCCGGCTATATCGCTGGTTTTCTTTTTCGGGAACCAGGGAATTATCAAGGAATGGTTGTTCGGGGCCGAACTCTATGGCCCGATCGGTATTGTCATGGGTGAGGTATTCTACGTCTTCCCGCACGTAATGACGATCATGCTCATCAGCATGTCGCTGAGCGATGCCCGGCTGTACGAAGCCTCTGAAGTGCTGGGGGCCAGCAAGATAAAAACCTTTTTCACCGTGACGTTGCCGAGCATGCGTTACGGTCTCGTATCAGCATTTTTTGTCGCATTTACCCTGATTATCACTGACTTCGGCGTCCCCAAAGTCGTTGGTGGCCAGTATAACGTGCTTGCCACAGACGTTTATAAACAGGTCGTCGGCCGCCATGATTTCCAGATGGGCGCTGTTGTGGCCATGGCACTGCTGGTCCCGGCAGCATTTGCCTTTATCGCCGACAGGATTGTTCAGCGAAAGCAGGTCGCATTGCTGTCTGCCCGTGCCGTTCCTTTTCAGCCGAAGCCGAATAAAAATTTCGATATGTTCATGCTGATTTATTGCAGCCTGATCGGATTTATTATTTTGTCGGTTCTCGCCATGGCCGCATACTCATCCGTGGTGCAGTTCTGGCCCTATAATCTCAGCCTGACAACCAAACACTATAACTTTGATCTGATGGACGGCGGCGGCTGGTCATCGTATTTCAACTCGATAGAACTGGCCGTCTGGACAGCAATATTTGGCACTGCAATCGTTTTCTTCGGCGCTTATCTGGTGGAAAAGAGCCGTGGCTTCAAGACCGGCCGCACCGCCATGCAGGCGCTTTGTATGGTGCCGATGGCCGTTCCGGGTCTCGTACTCGGGCTCGCGTACGTGTTCTTTTTCAACCACCCGAGCAATCCGTTGGGCTTTCTGTATCACACCATGCCCATTTTGGTAATCTGCACCATTACGCACTTTTATACGGTATCGCACCTGTCTGCCGTCACAGCCCTGAAACAGATGGACCCGGAGTTTGAGGCCGTATCGCAGTCTCTCAAGGCGCCGTTTTACAAGACATTCTGGCGTGTTACCGTGCCCGTCTGCTCCCCTGCCATCCTCGACATTTCCATGTATCTGTTTGTGAATGCCATGACCACGGTATCCGCTGTGGTATTTTTGTATTCATCGGATACGACCCTTGCATCCGTTGCCGTCCTCAACATGGATGATGCCGGAGACCAGTCCCCTGCCGCCGCCATGGGGATGATGATTGTCTGCACTGCTGCCGGTGTCCGCTTACTGCACATGCTGCTGACGCGGGGTATTCAGAGCAGGACACAAGCCTGGCGAAAGCGCTGAATGTCACCAAAACGTCTTTATTTATTTGTGGACTTTTGACCGTTTTTGACCGATAAAGACCGCATTGGTGTGCTGCTGACTTTGCGGAGGTATTGATGTCAACTGCAGAACGTGACCCATGGCTTTTAACCCCAGGCCCGCTGACCACGTCAGCAGAAACCAAAGAAGCCATGCTGCATGACTGGGGCTCCCGCGATGCGACCTTCATTGAAACGAATGCACGCGTCCGGACAAATCTTCTGAAAATCGCAAATGCCGAAGGAACGCACGTCTGCGTCCCCGTGCAGGGCAGCGGAACATTCGCCGTTGAGGCAACCCTTGGAACGTTGATCCCCCGCGACGGGAAAGCTCTTATCCTGATTAACGGCGCCTATGGTCATCGCATGGTGAAAATACTCAGCTACGCGGGACGTGATTGCAGCACCTACGAAACACCTGAAGACACACCCCCTGATATGTCGCACCTCGAAAAACTGCTTGCGGAAGACAGCGGCATCACCCACGTGCTTGCCGTTCATTGCGAAACCACGTCAGGCATTCTCAACCCAATTGCCGAAATTGCCGATGTGTGTGTCAAACACGGCAAAAGTCTGATTGTTGATGCCATGAGCGCCTTTGGTGCCATCGATCTTGATGCGCAAAAAGTTACTTTCGATGCCGTCATGGCCTCTTCAAACAAATGCCTGGAAGGCGTTCCTGGCATGGGGTTTGCGCTGATCCGGAAAACGGTATTGGAGAAGAGCAAAGGCAACGCACATAGCCTCAGCCTTGATCTGTACGACCAATGGGTGGCCATGGAAAAGAATGCCCAATGGCGTTTCACGCCACCCACGCATGTGATTGTCGCCTTTGATGCTGCCATTCGGCAGTTCCTCAAAGCGG
The DNA here is from genome assembly GCA_965227245.1 of Rhodospirillales bacterium. GTDB lineage: Bacteria > Pseudomonadota > Alphaproteobacteria > Rhodospirillales > Casp-alpha2 > UBA4479. The sequence goes on from OZ245728.1 coordinate 3,588,149, forward strand.
GAGGTGTTGCCGGTCGCTTTGCCCGTTATATGGAAAATCGGGACATCCTGATTACCGGGATGAGACGTCTTGGTTTTGAAACCTTGCTTGCAGACAATCTGCAGGCACCGATCATCGTAACATTTCAGATGCCTGAAGATCCGAAATTCGACTTCGAGGTCTTCTATGACCGGCTCAAGGATCAGGGTTACATCATTTATCCGGGGAAACTAACCGTTGCACCGTCCTTCAGGATCGGTTGCATCGGCGCACTTGGTGCTGATGAAATACGCGGCGCACTCGGCGTCATAGAAAACGTCCTGAACGAAATGGGCGTGGAAAATGGGCGACCCGCAGCTGCTTGAGAGGAATACTAGAATCATGAACAGCATTAATAAAACCGTCTCCGTGAATGGGCGGACGTATAACTGGCCGCAGTCCCCCGTGGTGGTTGTCTGCATAGACGGCTCCGAACCTGATTATATCGAACAGGCCATTGCCGGCGGACACATGCCGTATCTGGAAAAAGCCCTTGAGAAGGGTGCCGATCTGCGTGCGCACTGTGTCGTTCCCAGCTTCACCAATCCCAACAACCTGTCGATCGTGACCGGACAGCCGCCTGCGGTACATGGGATTTCCGGGAACTTCTTCCTTGATCCCGATACCGGCGAAGAAGTGATGATGAATGATCCGAAATTTCTTCGTGTCGACACAATCTTCAAGGCCTTCCACGACGCCGGCGCCAAAGTCTGTGTGATCACAGCTAAGGACAAGCTGCGCCGCCTGCTCGGCCACGGCCTGGATTTCACGTCCGGCAGAGCCATCAGTTTCTCATCGGAAAAAGCAGATGAAACCACTATGGCTGAAAACGGCATCGACAATGCGCAAGCCATGGTCGGCCGCGAAATCCCATCGGTATATTCAGCTGAGTTGAGCGAGTTCATCTTCGATGCTGGCGTAAAGCTGATGGACAAGATGCGCCCGGATCTGATGTATCTGTCGACTACGGACTATATCCAGCACAAACATGCACCGGGAACGCCCGTGGCCAATGCCTTTTATGCCATGATGGACAGCTATTTCGCGCAACTCGACGCACTTGGCGCGACCCTGGCATTAACCGCTGATCACGGCATGAACGCAAAATTCAATGCCGACGGCGAACCCGACGTCATCTTCCTTCAGGAAGTCCTGGATGACATGCTCGGCGCCGAAAAAGCCCGCGTCATTCTGCCGATTACCGATCCGTATGTCGTCCATCACGGTGCTCTCGGCTCCTTTGCGACCGTATATCTTAAAGGTGAGGATAAACCGTCGGATGTGGCTGATAAGCTACAGGAAATCGACGGCATCTCAAAGGTGTACACACGCGCGGAAGGTTGCAGCGTTTTCGGCCTTCCCGAGGACCGGCTTGGCGATCTGATCGTCGTGTCCGAGAAGTCCAAGGTTCTTGGCACCAGCGCAGACAGGCACGACCTTTCGCAACTCAAAGAACCGCTGCGCTCACATGGCGGGGTAACGGAACAGACCGTTCCATTGATCGTGACGAAGTCGCTGCAGGAACTGCCCGGCGGCCGTCAACTTAGAAACTTCGACATCTTTGATGTCGCCCTCAATCACGTTTCCTGAATATCGGAGAGACTCATCATGGATGCGCATACAGATCAGACTGCACAGCCCCGTCACGAAACCATGCGAATTGCCGGTCAGCACGTAGACAGTGACGACCGCATTGAGGTTCTGAACCCATATGACGGTTCTGTTGTCGGCACGGTTCCGAATGCCGATCCTTCACAAATCGCAGATGCCTTCAAGAAAGCCGCAGCCTTCAAACCAAACCTGACCCGTTATGAACGTCAGCAGATTCTGATGAAAACGGCGGAACTTCTGGTCGCACGCAAGGATGAGATTTCGGACGTCATTACGGCAGAGTGCGGTCTCTCCAAGAAAGACAGCCTTTATGAAGTGGGTCGGGCTTTTGATGTGTTTCACCTTTCCGGCCAGCTCTGCATTCAGGATGACGGAGAGATTTTCTCCTGCGATCTGACGCCGCATGGGCAGCGCCGCAAGATATTCACGCAGCGTGAACCCCTGCTTGGTGTTATCAGCGCTATCACACCGTTCAACCATCCGCTGAACATGGTCGCCCATAAAATCGCACCGTCCATTGCCACGAACAACCGGATGGTCTGCAAGCCGACGGAACTGACCCCGCTGACGGCGCTTCTGCTGGCCGATGTACTGTATGAAGCCGGATTGCCGCCGGAAATGTTCAATGTCGTCACGGGCATGCCGGCAAAAATCGGCGACTCCATGATCACCGATCCGAACATCGATCTGATCACCTTCACCGGCGGCGTGCCGGTTGGCAAAATGATTGCCGAGAAGGCTGGATACCGCCGTACGGTTCTCGAACTCGGCGGCAATGCGCCATTCATCATCATGGAAGATGCGGATATCGACCGCGCGGCCACGATGGCGGTTGCCGGGGCAACCAAAAACTCCGGTCAGCGTTGTACGGCCGTGAAGCGCATTCTGGTGCATGAAAGCATTGCTGATGAATTCGCACAGGCTTGCGTCGAGAAAGCGAAGAAGCTCAAAGCCGGCAATCCAGCCGATGCCGATACCGATGTCGGTTGCGTGATCACGGAAAAAGCTGCGATCACATTCCAACGCCGCGTTGATGACGCGGTTAAAGCCGGCGCCACACTGCTGCACGGCAATGACCGTCAGGGGGCAATTTTCCCGCCGACCGTCGTCGATCACGTCACGCCTGAAATGGAACTGGTGACCGAGGAAACCTTCGGTCCGGCCATCCCGATCATGCGTATCAAGGATATTGATGACGCGATCCGTGTCGCAAACGGGACGAACTTCGGGCTGTCCTCCGGGGTTGCAACCAACCGGCTGGATTACATCACCCGCTTTATTAACGAATTGCAACACGGCACCGTCAATATCTGGGAAGTCCCCGGCTATCGGATTGAAATGTCTCCGTTCGGTGGCATCAAGGATTCCGGACTCGGGTACAAGGAAGGTGTGATCGAAGCCATGAAGAGCTTCACAAACGTAAAAACCTTCTCGATGCCCTGGCAGTAAGTTCGCCGATCTAACAGTGACCAAACGCCATCAGGCTCCCTAGAGTTTGCCAGTATTCGAATCGCTGGAAACTCTGGGGGTCTGCATGGTGAACGATTTTCCTTTCGGCACTCAAACAAATGGCATCAAACACACGCGCGATGTTCCGATGCCGAATATCGATACACGATTTGCCATGGTTCGAGAGGCAGGCGTGTTCGATTACATCGACAAGCCCCCTACCCCTGACGAATTCGACCAGTTCCTTAATGCCCGCGTGATAAATACGGATGACCTGTACGCGCCGGCGGTTGGTTTTATACCCCTGGTGAAGATGAGACCTTTCTGGAGCCCTGGAAAGAAGGGATTCGTATTCTGATGCGCTATCACGCACGGGATCCAAAAGGAATGCTCGGCCAGTTTTCGACAGAATTCATTCCCGGCACTGATTACGGCGAAGGCTGCAAATACTCCCTGTTTGAACAGAGTATTCCCAGTACGGCGTGGATGCGCGAAACATGGCATACGATCAAGAAAGAAGTTGAAACGACCGCTTGATCGGCATCACTGCTTCAATTTATCCGTTATTTCGGAAAAAATGCCTGCCCAGTTTCCCGGCGTCCTTTGACGAACAAGCGACATGCCGGGATACCACGGGGTCGTATCCCCTGTTTGGCCCCACCGCCATTCTGCGACATGCGGCAAAACAGCAAACGCAGGAATCCCCATAGCGCCGGCCAAGTGCAATGGCGCACTGTCACAGGAAACAACGGCGTCAAGGTTCACCATTAATGCAGCCGTGTCAGCGAAGTCATCAATCTGACTTGTGGGGTCCATGATTTCATTGGCGCCCTCAATTGTGGCCAGTTCTTCAACCCCACCCTGCTTTTGCAACGAAATCAATGTAACGCGGGTATCTTCAGTCAGTTTCATAAAGGGCTTCAGTCCAGGTGAACGGAGGTCATCACGTGCGTGTTCAGGGCTGCCGCGCCATGCAATGCCGATCTTGAATCCTTTTGGCCAGGTTCTGGCGATTCCTTGCCATTTCTCCATTCGCCACGCGGGGGGGTGAAGATACGGCACATCAGCAGGAATGCTTTTGATCGTCGTTCCCATCAATCCCGGCAGACTGAGCAATGCTGCATGACAATCAACATGCGGGGCGTCGGTTCCCGGCGTAATGATCTTCAGATCCATTTGCAGTGTCGCAATAATCGGATGCAGAATATCCGCGCACTCGAAAACCACTTGTGCCCCCAATTTCTGCAACATTGGCAGAAAGCGGCAGAACATCAACGTATCGCCGAGCCCCTGCTCCGCATGGACAAGAATTCGCTTTCCTGTCAAGTCTCCGCCATCCCACTCGGGAACAGGCCATTCACGACGGATGTTTCTGAACCGCTTTGTCTGCCATCGAAACTCATAATCACGCCATCCCTCGACAAAATGGCCCTTCGCCAGCAATGCCATCCCCCTGTTCCGGCGCACTTCCGGATGATCCGGGGCTATCCCTATCGCCTTGTCATAGGCCTGCAGGGCGGCATCGAGCTGTCCGGTTTCCTGTAACGCTACGGCCAGGTTACCCCAAACTGTTGATTGCCCAGAGTCCACTTCCAGTGCCGTACGGTAGTGCAGGACGGCCGTCGCAAAATCCAGTTCATCGCGCGCCAGATTTCCGAGATTGCAATGAGCTTCGACAAAGCCGGGGTTGAGGGAAATTGCCTGCGTATACGCTTGCTTGGCACCAATCCTGTCGCCGTCTTCATGCAATGCCACCCCCAACCCGAGATAGGCGCCAGGGATATCAGGAGAGAGCGAAATAGCCCGGCGAAATGCGCTGACGGCATCAGAATGTGCCGGTCCATAAAGTTCCTGCAAAGCCAACCCGAGATTGACGTTTGCTTCTGCCGATTCCGGGTCCAGTTCGAGCGCCAGGTTGGCCCTTGACCGGGCGGCATCGGCCTCACCTGCACCAAGTAGCGCTGACGCTAGATCAGCATGCAGAGCCGCCGTTTCCGGCTCGATTTGGATGGCCTGTTTAAATGCGTCTATGGCTGCAACATCATTGCCGGAAGCTTTCAGAACACGTCCCAGATTTGCGTGATAAAGCGCAACATTTCCATCCATGCTGATGGCCTTGCCGATCAGTGCGGATGCAACTTCGTTATCACCCTGTTGATGCGCGATCAGCCCGGATAAATGCAGCGCATCCGCATGCCCCGGCGCAGCCTCCAAAATGCGGTCGTAAGCTTTCTTGGCAGCCGACAGATCGCCCGCCTGATGCCTGGCGATCCCCTGTTTCAGAGTTTCGGATAGATCAATATTCATGGAACCGGGAGAATCCTCCAAAAACACTCATTATTCTTGATCCGATCTTCATCCCGAGCTTGGCGCAGGGGGGCTCACAGCCCTAAAATAGCATAAATCACAATAACTTCGTTATCAGACCACGACAGCAGATAACGATTATATTTTTCGTTAACAGGGGGCCAATATGAATGCGCGCAAAGTAAAATCCGTCGCCGATGCCAAGGCGATCATCCAGAAACAGGGCCTTGAATACGTCAAGGTCGGTGTCTTCGATATCGATGGCATCATGCGCGGGAAATACATGAGCAAGGACAAGTTCCTCTCCTCGCTCGAAAAAGGCTTCGGCTTCTGCGACGTTGTCGTAGGTTGGGATTCCTATGATCAACTTTATGACAACGTCCAAGTCACCGGCTGGCATACCGGTTATCCTGATGCGGAAGTTCGTCTGCTACCTGATTCCTGCCGGGAAATCGCCTGGGAGGACAATATGCTTTTCTTCCTTGGTGAATTTTCCGGCAAATACGAAGACGTATGTCCACGCGGCACACTTCGCCGCGTTCTCGCCCGAGCCGATAAACTCGGTTACACGGTCAAGGCCGGTTTCGAATTTGAATTTTTCGTGTTTGAAGAAACACCCCATAGCGTCCGCGAGAAGAATTATCGTGACCTGAAACCCCTCCAACCCGGGTATTTCGGATATTCCGTCTTGCGCAATACTGTCGACAGCGATCTGTATCGCGAGTTGCTGGATGGGTGTCTGGCGATGGACATACCCCTTGAAGGTCTGCATGAAGAAACCGGCCCCGGTGTTCTGGAAGCTGCTATAACCGTTGATGAAGCCCTGGCCGCTGCCGACAAGGCCGCACTTTTCAAAACCTTTGCCAAAATCATGGCCCAGAAACATGGCCTGATGGCCACCTTTATGGCGAAATGGTCACCGGACTGGCCGGGGCAATCCGGACATATACATATCTCGCTTTCCAAAAAAGGGACCGCCAAGACAGCCGGAAAACCGGTTTTCCATGATGCCAAAAACCCGGACGGCATGAGCAAAACCATGACGCAGTTCGTCGCCGGGCAGCAGAAGTTGATGCCTGAGTTCCTGGCCATGATTTCACCGACGGTCAACAGTTACACGCGCCTGATCCCGGGCTTCTGGGCGCCGACGGACTCTACCTGGGGAGTTGATAACAGAACCACTGCACTTCGAGTCATCAAGGGATCTGAAAAATCACAGCGCGTCGAATACCGGGTTGCAGCTGCAGACTGCAATCCATACCTGGCTTTGGCGGCCGCCATCGCATCAGGCTTGCATGGCATCGAAGCAGAACTCTCTCCGGAACCGAAAATCGAAGGCAATGCCTACGAACAGAAATTCCCCAAACGTCTGGCTTTGCCGACAACGCTTATGGAAGCCGCCGGCCGGTTGAAATCCTCAAAAGTTGCCCGCGACATGTTCGGAGACGTTTTCGTCGACCACTATGCAGCCACACGTGAATGGGAAGAACGTGAATTCCGGCGGCATATTACCGACTGGGAGATGGAACGTTACTTCGAAATCATATAAGAATTGACGTTACCGAACCGATTTTTGAGCTCTCACTGACGAAACCGGAGGACATGTCATGCGAATAGCCGTCCTTGTCGTGTTGATACTCAACATTGCCATCGCTGTTCCTCTTCTCGCCCAGCAACAGAACGAAGATGTTGTCGCGACCGTCATCCGGATAGAAAAGGCCGCTGTTGCCATGCAGGACGCTTTTCCCCGTCCGCTTGAAGTCGGGAGCGACGTTCAGCTTGGCGACATTGTCTCGACGGGCAAGGGAGCCCGTCTCGAAATGACCTTCAAGGACGGCACCAGCGTCAAACTTGGCGAACGCACGCAGTTTTCCGTGGTGGAATTCGTTCTTGAGCAGAATGGCGGCAATGCCGTCATGCGGCTCATGCAGGGTGCTTTTGAAATGAGCAGCGGCTCCATCATGCAACTGGCGGATGCCTCTATGGAAGTCAAAACCGAAACCGCAACAATCGGCATTCGCGGCACGCGATTCTGGGGAGGCAAACTTGACGGTGACATGGAAATTGCCCTGCTTGACGGCAAGGGTGTGTATGTAGAAAACAGTGCCGGTCGTGTGGAACTGGATAAGGTCGGTTCCGGCACGTTAATTGCCGATTCAGTTACCGCTCCCAGCCCGCCAAGACAGTGGGATGCTTCCAAGCTGTCTCGCGCCGCTGCCACAACCGCCTTCACAAACTAGCCCAGAGGTTAATCGTGGTTGAGAGCCTCCTTTCAGATGACCTGATGTCTCTGCATAGATGGTTGCTATTCGTCACACTGTGGATCGGGTTTGCCGCATTTCCCGGACCGAATGCAGCTTATGCAATGGCGATCGGTTCCCGACGCGGAGATGCAGCGGCGCTATCCGCCGCCGCCGGCTTTGCCTTCGGAGTTTCAGTTTATGTTCTTTTCGTCGGTTTGGGGCTGATCGCATTCCTTGCTGCATCTGCCGAGTTATTCGAAATCCTGAGATGGATCGGGGTTGCTTATCTAGGCTATCTGGCCTGGCAATCATGGCATGCATCCAGCATCCCGGCACAATTTCCCGTGCTTGATAAACGTCAGGCCGGGAGCATTTTCATCAAGGCAGCACTGATTACACTGACTAATCCCAAATCCGCGCTGACGTATGTTCTCGTCTATCCCCCGTTCATGACGGTGCCGACCGATAGCGGGCTTGGGGTTCTGCAACTGATTATTCTGGGGGCCACGTCGGTATCCCTTTCCTTCATCATTTATGCCGTGTATGGCCTTTTGGCAGGACGGATGGGCCGCCTGATCAAGACCAGACGCCAGGCATTGATACGTAACCGCATTTTCGCCCTGTTGTTTGCTGGTGCCGGAGCAGCACTGGCATTGACCGCTCGCCGCTAGGAGACTGCATTTATGAGCAATGACGCCATTCCCCTTTCCGGAAACTGGAACTACCCGACCGCTGTCCGATTCGGTGCTGGCCGTATTTCGGAAGTCGGTCAAGTTTGTAAAGCACAGGGCATGTCGCGTCCGCTTCTGGTGACGGACCCGGGACTTGCCGGTTTGCCGATGATCCCGAACGCTCTGTCCGAACTCGAAGCTGCGGGCGTGCCGGGCGCGGTGTTTTCCGACGTCAAGGGCAACCCTGTCAGCGCCAATGTCGAGGCCGGGCTAGAAGTCTACCGCAGTGGCAACCACGACGGCATCATCGCCTGGGGTGGCGGCAGCGCCATGGACTGCGCCAAGGTAATCGCCCTGATGGTTGGGCAAACCCGCCCGATGTGGGATTTCGAGGATATCGGCAGCAACTGGAAACTTGCCGATGAAGCCGGTATTGCCCCCATCGTCGCCGTGCCGACGACGTCCGGCACAGGCTCCGAAGTCGGCCGTGCCGGCGTCATCACCGACGAGCGGACGCACACCAAGAAAATCATTTTCCACCCGAAACTGATGCCCGCCGTCGTGATCTGCGACCCTGAACTGGTGCAGGGGCTGCCGGCCAACATTACGGCCTGGACCGGTATGGACGCGCTGGCGCACTGCCTCGAAGCCTATTGTTCGCCGTTCTATCATCCGATGGGTGAAGGCATCGCCGTCGAAGGCATGCGTCTCGTCAAGGAATGGTTGCCGACGGCTGTCAATGACGGCTCCAACCTGACGGCGCGCATGCATATGATGTCAGCCGCCGCCATGGGTGCTGTTGCGTTCCAGAAAGGATTAGGCGCAATCCACTCATTATCGCACCCTGTCGGGTCGATCTTCGACACACATCATGGCCTGACCAATGCCGTATTCATGCCATATGTACTCGCCTTCAATCGTGATGCTATCGACGACAAGCTTGCCCGCCTCGCTCGCTGGCTGGATATCGGCGATAGTTTCGATGATGTGCAGAGCTGGGTACTGGAATTGCGCAAAGAGTTAAATATTCCCCACACTGCAGTTGAACTGGGCGTCGATGGATCGCGACTCGGCGAACTGTCGAAAATGGCCGCCGAAGACCCTACCGCCGGCGGAAACCCCGTTTTCGTTGGTGAGGCGGAAATGCGCCAGATGTACGACGCGGCGATGGCGGGAAAGCTCTAACTCATTGGGTGGCGGTAATCACGACGCGCCAGAGCTGCTTCTGGTCGAATGGACGCTGGCTTGAAGCATCTTTGAATTTCGGCGACCAACCGATGGTTTCAAAATGATCGGCACGTCCATGGGTGAATTGCTCTCCCCATTTTGCGGAAGCAACCGACACCATGCCGTCATTTGGGCCTTCCAGTGCTGCAATCTGCATATGCCGACGCTTCAACATTATTGGCATTTCGGCATTGTCCCGAGAAAACCCCCAGGAGAGATATCGAACATCCGTGCGGTCGGATGTCGTCTGGTTGAATTTTTCTGCACCTGCTTTCGATAAGTCTTCGAACGCTGGACGGAACTGATCGACGATCCAACCGGGCAAACGTGTTTCAGCGGATAAAGCTCGGTCCGCCAACGGCGAGCCCCGGTGCGGGGTTGCGATAGTAATGACAGCTTTGACCCGCTGTTCAGGGTCGTATCGGCTGGCCAAAGCACGCGCCACCAGCCCGCCCATGCTGACGCCCACCAGCACAATCTGCTTGTTCGGCAAAGCGTCCAACACGGGACGAACGGCGGCGGCGCGCGCGTCGATCCCGGCTCTGTAAGGCATTTGCGGGACCTGCGCCGTAATCCCGACTTCCCGCACCACATCGCCTAGCCCTCGGAAATACTCGAACGTTTTGCCGAAAACGCGCGTCTCGGCCCGGCCCATGAAACCGTGCAGGAAGATAAAGGCGTGATCATCGCTGGCCATGCGCCAGCGTAGCCGCTATACGGCGGCCCGGAAACGCCTTAGGAGCATTGACCACATAGGCAATCCGGTGTTCCTTGAAGCGGAACCGGGGGGAAAATGGAGCTATCACCTAAAGTCATTGAAACTGGGCTGGTCGCCTTCACGACGTTCTTCGCCGTGATCGGCCCGATCGATGTCGCCGCGATCTATGCCGGTCTGACCGCCGGCATGCCACCGGCTCAGAGGCGCAGGACAGCGATTAAAGGCGTTCTGGTTGCAACTGGAATCCTTCTCGCTTTCGCCTTTTTCGGCAAGTCGGTGCTCTCTTATCTCGGGATTACGCTGGCATCTCTCAAAACCGCCGGCGGTATTCTGTTACTTCTGGTCGGCATCAACATGGTGCTGGCGCATTCCAGCGGAATCAGTTCAACCACCGAGGAAGAAGCCGAGGAATCGTCGCATCGCGCAGACTTGTCCGTCTTCCCACTGGCGACACCACTAATCGCCGGTGCCGGCACCATGGGTGCGGTGGTGCTGCTCATGGCTGACGCCCATGGGGATACACTGAGGACCGCCGCTGTATTGGGCGCCTTGCTGGCTAATCTGAGTTTGTCGCTGATGTTTCTGCTGATGGCGACGCAAATCCAGAAGCTCCTTGGGGTGACCGGACTGAACGTCATATCCCGGGTCATCGGCGTTCTGCTCACGGCACTGGCCGTCCAGTTCATTTTCGACGGCATTCGCGGCAGTAATCTGCTTAACTAGATTAGACTATCGACCCAATTGCGGATTTCACGGCAACGCAGGTCCGCATCCAGAATGTCGTCATCAATGCCGAGCCGCCAGCGTAGGTCGATCCTGCTTGGGTCTTGATGCAAGGCCGACAATTCGTTGCAGTACCGATTAAGATCATCCTCATCAACAAAATAGCCCTGCCCTAGCATATCGTCACGATATCGACGATACAGATTGGCAAGATGCGGTACATCGAATTCCGGGTGATACTGCACCCCCCAGAAAACCCCCGCCCCCTTACGAATGACGGCGGCCTGTACAGCGGAATGTGCATTCTCAGCCAAGACAACGGACCCAGCCGGCAGGTGTGTCACCTCGTCATAATGAATACAGGGACTGTCAAAGACGGCAGGCTTGTCACAATAAAGATCATGACCTCGACCGGCTGCGGTCAGAAATATTTTGCGCGCAATCCCAACTTCGCGCCCGCGCGGACTTTTGTTAACAGTGCCGCCGGTTGCCGCAGCGGCCACCTGCAATCCCCAACAGCTTCCAAGAACAGACAATCCTTGATCCAGCGCTGCGCTCATCAAATCTAGCTGTCGCGTGACTTCAGGTGCCTGATCGAATGCATGCAGTCCCGATCCCCCCATGACCATGCCGTCAAAGTCATCAAGTCCGACACCTTTTGGCAGATAATCATCGGAATCGGCGGGATAAATCGTGGTGATGTCCGCCTTCGGAAACATACGGCGTATTTCATTTGCATATCGCTCGGCACCCAGTTCACCGCCGACGGCCTGCATGGCATCGTTGCGGTCCCGGGTGTTTCCGTCTGCAATAAGGATTTTAGGTGCCGGATTCATAAGTCAGTTCTCACTCACCAATAGTATCTATTATGCCGACTAGATCATCGTGGCTGGTACAAACCGCATCTGCGGAAGTTGTATAACGGTCTACGTCACGCTTAGCCGTATACAAAATCGCCTTCATCCCAAGCGCCTGCGCCCCCTTGATGTCCTTATTGTCGCGATCACCGATGTGCACCATTTTCTCGAAAGGCACTTCCATCTGCATTTGTGCCGTCTCGAACATCGCTGCATGAGGTTTTGAACGACCGACTTCATCAGAAAAGGCAAACCCGCTGAAATATTTCAAAAGATCATAATGGGCCAGCATATCGCGAAGACCGGCGCCGGATGTGACAATGGTATCCGAGATCACGCAGAGCTTGTAGCGCGATGCCAAAATTTCGATTGCTGACTTTACCCCCGGCAGAATATCAGGCGGGAGGTCGACCTCAAGCTGCTCCATTGCATGCGACAAAACCGATAACTCGTCGTCAGGCAACGGCTTTCCGAGGCCTTTCAGGACAACTTCAAGCCGTTCCCGATTGGTCCATGTGATGCTCGCTTCCTGCCAGACCTTGTAAAAGGCTGCATTACCAGTCGCATACGCAATATCAAGATCTTCGCGGCTGATGTCGTAATGGCGACGCAGCGCGTCCAAAAGCAATTGGTGGCGTGTTTCAGGCTTGCTTCGAAGACCTTTTGCCAGACGTTTAGGCTCATCCGACTCATCATCGAATACGGTATCCCAAAGATCGAACGTAACGGCTTTGATGCTCATGTGCGGGATGTTGGCGGGACGGCAGGCGGGCGTCAATATACATCCGCCTTAAACAATGCTCCGATAAAGTAATTATTGGATTTCTGCCGTCAGGCGTTTTGCCGCTTCGTCACGTTGGCTGATGTTCATTTGCCTATTCACGCGCGCGAAGGCTTTATCTAAATCGTACCCTTCTTCGTGAGCCGCAATAACAGCTGCACCCGGCGAGGCACGTTTATACCATATCCAGGCTTCGATCAGATCCCGCTCAACCCCCCACCCTGCTTCATACATGGAACCTATCAGATATTGTGCCACGGGATGCCCCTGCGCTGCGGCCGTACGGTAATAGGTCAAGGCAGAGCCGTAGTCCTGAGGCACGCCCAGCCCTCGAAAATAGCCTTCGCCAACCTTAAAATGAGCATCGGCATTCCGCGAAAGCCGTGTCGCTGTTTTGTACCATTCCTGAGCACGGTAATGATCCTGCCGGACTCCATCTCCCTTGACATATAGGTCTCCTACACCGACTTGGGCCGGTGCATACCCCTCATCAGCCGCTTTTCTGTACCATATCATGGCTTCCTTGGGATTACGGAATTGGGCTGGTGCCGTCACAAGCGAGCGGGCATATCGGGCCCATTCTTTTGCGCCCCCCGATTCAGCAGCCCTCTTTTCGGACTGGAGTGTGAGTTTATAGGCTTCAATCGCCTGTTGCTCTGGGTCCGGTGTTCGGTCTCCATGAAACACCCAGCCGGCCACACCGGACAGAATCAGACAGATCAGGACAGTCCAGAAAATGAAACGGAACGTCATGGGATTTCAGCTATTCCTTATCCGGACGTCTGCCGGACGGGAAATACGTCATTTCGGCAGATTGTGCTCGTTTCTGTCGACCCGCTGCTGATTTTGGTTGGTGCCGTGCGGGTCAGCACGATCATAGCAGGTCACGCCGCCAAGATCGCGATAACAATAGATATTTTGACGAATTTGCGGCATGTCTTCCGCGCAATACGTCAATCCCTGCTCTTTGCGTAGGGTGGAGCAATTCTTGCCGCTACTCATGGAAACGGCGTGATCGACAAGGGTTTTATCCGATCCCATGAGAGAAATTCCCTCAACAGAGGTGAACGTCACCGGGTCGCAAGCTGCCAAAGACAGGCTGGACACCAGAACAAAGGCAGCCGAGAGCAACCTGAGTGTCTTTTTCATGGCTTGGAGGCTCCTGTAAACACTGCGCATAGTTGTCCTGAAATGGTTAATTTCGGCTTAATATTGAGTCTTTCGGGCATCCTGAGTAGCCATGCGGAAGTGACTGCATTCGTTTGCCAATTGCCTGTCACCCCGATATGTTTGGGCGCTTTTTAATCAGGCCTCAGTATTACTGATGGGCCGAACGGACGGAGACGACCTTGGCCGAGGAAGACGACGCTCTAATACGCGAAATTGATGAAGAACTGCGTAATGAACAGGCGCAGAAACTATGGAAGGCCTATGGCAAATATGTCATCGGCGTAGCCGTTGCCGTTGTCGTTGTCGTAGCCGGATATCAAGGTTGGCGCGCCTATGATCGAAGTGTCCGTCAGGAGTCTACTGATCGGCTGATCGGTGCGGCGACCCTGATACAGGAAGGTCAGACAGATAGTGCCATAGAAAGCCTGGCCAAGCTTGAAAAGGATGGCCTTGGGAAAATTGATGTGTTGGTCAAATTGCGGCATGCGGCATTGATTGCCAAAAACGGTGACCAGCAAGGAGCAGCCGATATTTATGCAAATATCGCCGCAGATGACGGAAACGCAAAATCCTTCCGTGACCTCGCAACTGTTCTTGGTGCCGTACAGTTGCTGGATATCAGCAAAGACAACGCCCAAACTGTCATCGACAAGCTTCAACCTCTAACTGCTGACAATAACGACTGGCGCAATTCTGCCCGCGAACTTTCTGCGGTAGCCGCTATCAGCCTCGGCCAGAAAGATGAGGCACGGGATTTGCTGGAAGCGAACGCACTGGACCCGCAAGCCCCTGGCGGCGTACGCTCAAGGGCTCAGGAACTGCTGCAAGCGATCGGTCAATGAGAACGCATCTTTTCCCATTTCGACTGCCGTACAGGACCGCTGTAATAGCTGCCTTGATGATGGCTTCAATGGCGCTGAGCGGATGCGATGCTTTCCGGGATTTCGACCCATTCAATCAAAAAGAAAAACCACTGCCGGGTGAACGTATCGCTGTCCTGGCAAATGAACGCAGCTTGAACGCGGATGTCGCACCGGGCGAAGCCAACATTGTCTTGCCTGCTCCCAGCCCCAACACTGAATGGCCCATGGCTGGTGGTTACGCGAACCACGCGATGCATCACATCACTGTGCGTGACAATCTGAGCGAAGCCTGGAGCCGAGATATCGGTGCAGGCGCCGATGACAAACTTCGTTTTGTTGCTACGCCAATTGTCGGAGACGGCGTCGTTTTTGCTTTGGATACAGAATCCCAGCTCTCTGCTTATAACCTGCAGGACGGCGACACCATTTGGGATGCCGATCTTGAGCCTGATAATGATGATGAAGGTCATATTGGTGGTGGCATCGCATATGAGCGCGGCCGTGTCTTCGTTGCGTCAGGTTTCGGCGTCGTCTTTGCGATTGACGCAAAAACCGGTGAAACCTTGTGGCAGGAAAACATTCATATCCCGATGCGTGTTGCGCCGACTGTTCGTGGCGGCCGCGTTTTTGTCGTAACGGTTGATAATAATCTGATCGTGCTTGATGCCCGTGACGGAAAAACACTTTGGACCCATGCCGGAAGCCAGGAAACGGCATCACTGCTTGGGGGGGCCAGCCCGGCAGTCGACAACGGCATCGTTGTCGTAGCCTATTCCTCGGGCGAACTTTACGCACTGAGAGTCGATACTGGTCGAGTACTCTGGCAGGACAATCTTGTGTCAATCCGGCGAACCGATGCCATTGCCGCACTTGCTCAGATCCGTGGTCGTCCGATCATCGACCGTGGCCGGGTCATTGCAATCAGCAATGCGGGTGTCATGGCTGCCATTGACCTTAGAACCGGACGCCGCGTATGGGCACGTGAAATCGGCGGCACGGAAAGCCCATGGGTCGCTGGCGATTACATCTTCACCATCACCAACGAGAACGAACTGATCGCGGTTTCACGTGACGATGGCAAGGTTCTCTGGGTAACCGGCTTACCGCGTTTTGAAGACCCTAAATACAAAGAAGACCCGATTGTGTGGTCCGGCCCCATTCTTGCCAGTGACCGCCTGATTGTCGCCGGCTCCAATGGCGAGGCATTGGCTGTATCTCCTTACAACGGGCGTCTTCTTGGTATTGTTGAAATGCCTGATGGTGTATCCGTACCGCCAATCGTTGCTAATGGATCGGTGATTTTCCTGGCAGACGATGCCGATCTTGTCGCTTACCGGTGACACAGGCGCAAAGCCGGATCTGAATTATGACCTTTACCCTAGCCATCATTGGCCGACCAAACGTCGGCAAGTCGACGCTGTTCAACCGACTGGTCGGCAAGCGGCTTGCCATCGTAGATGACACACCGGGTGTCACCCGTGATCGCCGTGAGGGTGAAGCATCTATATCCGATTTGAAATTTCATATCCTCGACACCGCGGGTCTGGAAGAAGCTACGGATGACAGCATTGAAAGCCGGATGCGGATGCAGACTGAACAAGCCGTGGCCAGCGCTGATGTTGCTCTTCTTGTGATCGATGGCCGTGTCGGCGTGACACCGGCTGACAGTCATTTTGCTCAATGGCTGCGAAGTCAGAACACGCCGGTGATCCTTGCCGTCAATAAGTGCGAGGGCAAGCAGGCTGAAGCCGGTATCTATGAAGCTTATAGCCTTGGCCTTGGTGACCCGATCCCGCTTTCCGCGGAACATGGCCTGGGCCTTGATGAACTGTATGATGCCCTTGTCCCGTTTCGGGAAAAGGCCGTCGCTGAAGCCGAACGCCATGCCATCACATCAGATCCGGATATCGACGGCCTCGTAAATGACAGTGGCGAAGAGGATGATGACGAGGCCGTGCTGTCCTCGCCGCTCCAGTTGGCCATCGTCGGCCGTCCAAATGCCGGCAAATCGACACTGGTCAACCGGCTGCTCGGTGAAGACCGAATGCTTACGGGACCGGAAGCCGGCATTACCCGCGATGCCATTGCCACCTCCTGGGTCTGGCAGGATCGCGAAATCCGACTCGTCGATACCGCCGGTCTACGCAAACAGGCCCGGGTTGAGGAAAAGCTCGAATACCTAGCCGTTAACGACACTTTCCGCGCCATTCAGTATGCGCAGGTCGTGGTTCTGGTCATTGATGCCGAACAACCGCTTGAGAAACAGGACCTGACGATTGCCCGTAAGGTTGTTGAAGAGGGGCGCGCACTGATCATTGCCGTCAACAAATGGGATGCCATCAAGAACCGCAGTGATACCATGTCGCAGATCAATGACCGGCTGCAAACATCTTTGCAACAGATCAGAGGCGTGCGGGTTGTTCCCATGTCTGCCCTGACCGGACGCGGCACCGACAAATTACTGCCTACTGTGTTCGAGGTCTTTGATCTGTGGAATACCCGTGTGCCAACGGGCGCTCTGAATCGCTGGCTGTCCAGAATGCTTGAAGCCCATCCGCCCCCCATGGGCTCACACGGCCGTCGCCTGACGATCCGCTATGTGACACAGGCCAAGTCAAGACCACCGACTTTTTATCTGTTCTCATCGACCGCAGGTAAGCTGCCGGATAGCTATTTGCGTTACCTTGCCAATGGACTGCGCGACGATTTTGGCCTGGATGGTATACCGATACGCATTCATACCCGGTCAGGCAAAAACCCATACGCCTGAATTAATTCCTGATGTGAGACTTTAGAGGTTTCACCCGCCGCCGCGATGATAGGCGCGGTCGAACTGCTCAAGAAAGGCCTTCTGTTCGTCCTCTGTATAACCGCTAAAAGAGAGCGTCACAGCTGTCGTGGCAATACGCATCAAGGCAATCTGGCGCACCTGCTCCGGCCCGAGTTCGATTTCGATATGTTTGCCATGCCCCCCTTCGACCCGCACTGTCGTATTGTTGTGCACCATAAAATGATGGCTTTTGAGCGCACGTGGTAGAAGACGGACAAATTCCGCATGGGTTATACCCATCTGCTTGATGATAGTTACAGGTGTCGACAATCGACCGCTCAGCCGCCGGCGACCGGTGGCCATATGGCCAAGTGATCCCCAGCCTCCAAAGCCTTCTCGGAGCGCTCATCCGGTGCAATATAGACGCCATTGATCAGCACCATGTGGCACATCTTTTCCGGCAACCCTAGCCGCAAGATGACCTGCGTCGGCGTTGTCCCTTCCTTGATATCCAGATCCGCCTCATTTTTGACTGCGTCCGCAGGCAGATACTCCGCCAACGAAGCATACAACTTGATGCGTATATTCATGCGTCCTGAAGGCTCCCCTATTGAGAACACGCGACATAAGCGTCTGCAATCAGATGCGGGTCGGCCATCAGTTTGTCTTTCCAATCTCCAAGTGGGACTTCGGTCTGAATCAGCCCCCGTAGCACCCCAATATGATCGGTGCGGCCCAGTGACAGAGCACCGACGATCCTGTCTCCATCGAACTCAAGGCGCATGTAGCGGAAATTCTCCGGGTCAACTGCTTCAGCATGATCACCACCCTTCACACCATCCCATTTTCCGAAACTGGCCGAAATCAGCCCAACTGTATCGAGGACGTTCATGTTCAGGCTGCCTTTATAGGGAGCCGGATTCCCCGCCATGTTCAGCGCCGCAATCCGCCCATGATCAACGGCGGTGGGTTGAACCGCATGAACGGCCCAGCCGCCGGTCGAAAAATCCGGTCCTTGCGCACAATCGCCGGCAGCATAAATGTCATCAACCGTTGAGCGCATGAATTCATCAACCAAGATACCTTGATCCGTTTTCATACCTGCACCTTCGACAAATCCGATGTTTGATTTAACGCCGGTTGCGACAACAACCAGGTGTGCGGGAATACTTTTACCGTTATCCAGATCAACTTTTAGCGTGTCTGTCTTATCCCCTGACGATTCAAGTTTTGTGACTTTTGTTGATGTCAGAACTTGCACCCCTTTATGTTCGCACCAATCCTTGACCATATTGCCGGCGGCTTCGTTCATCATGCGCGGCACCATACGGTCCAACGCTTCGACGACAGTCAGATTCACACCACGCTCAGCTAATGCCTCCATGATGATGCAGCCTATAAACCCGGCCCCCATAAGCACAACATCCGCGCCCTTGTCGGCAAACTTGATAATGTTGCGGCAGTCTTCAAGCGTCCAGCAGTGATGAACTGCCGGCAGGTCAAGTCCTTCGATCGGCGGCTTGACCGGACTTGCCCCGGTTGCAATCAGCAGCTTCGAATATATCTGCTCGCTTCCGTCTTCTAGTTTGACGGCTTTCTTCTTCGGATCAATCGATTCCACAACACCCTGACGGTATTGGATCGCATGGGCATCATAATGACCATCATCCTTACGCAGATATGTTCCCTGCTCCTTGATCAATCCCGTCAATACATAAGGGATCGCCATACGGGAATACGGCGGCTCTGGTTCCGAGCCAATCATCACCACATCGGTTTCCGGGTCGGTCTTGCGCAGCGTATCGGCAGCGGTGACGCCGGCAGGCCCGGCACCAATGATTACGTACGTCATGGTTCCCTCCATAAACGACTTTCGCCGTCATCTCCGCGAAGGCGGAGATCAAAATCTTCGGCGTTCCCTTGGATTCCCGCCTACGCGGAAATATCGGAATATTGCAAATATCGATCAACCGAATGCGGAACAGGCGGGGAGGATATTCCACCCCGCCCGTAATCCGTCACAGTCCGAGACGGCTCAACGTCTCGTTGGTCGGCACACCGTCCGTGGTCCACCCGCGAAGTTCATAATACTCCGGCAGCATCTTATCGAGCTGATTGGTAAGCCCCTTGGCAGGACCGGTTTTTGCGGCATCCTTGACCAGACGTTCCGGCAGCTTGTCATCCGCTGCTGAGAAACCTGCGGCGTTATTGAAGTTTCGCTCCAAATTCCAGATACGTTCGCCGACCTCAAGAAGCTTATCCACCGACCAATCGCCATCACATGCAGCATCAATCTGCGGCGCCACATCCTCCAGCGACCAGGCAAACGAGGTAAAGACGCAGATACCCGCGCTGTCAAAAACGGCCGTTGCATCCTGAAACGCTTTGACCAACCCGGCTTTTCCTTCGGAAACAAGCGGATCGGTTTTTTCCGGTATCCCCAGAACCTCAGAAGCAACAGTATAAGACCGCAGATGGCAGGCGCCGCGGTTTGACGTTGCATACGTCAGCCCCATGCCCTGAATACCCCGTGAGTCGTAGGCTGGGAATTCCTGCCCCTTGACCGACATGGACATTTCCGGATGGCCGTATTTCTCACAGAGCAATTTCGACCCCAGGCCGATCTCAGCACCAAACCCTTCACCTTTACCCGTTAACTCGGCCAGATCCGTCAGTGCCTTTGCACTACCGAATTTAAGCTCGATACCACCGGTTTCCTTGTCTGTGATGATGCCGTCTTCATACATTTCCATCGCCGCACCGATGGTCGCGCCGAACGAAATGGGGTCAAAACCCTGTTCATTGCAGATGAAGTTAGCAAACGTCAGCGCATCGAGATCATCAACACCTGTCGCCGCGCCCAGCGCCCATGCGGCTTCATATTCAAGGCCGCCGGATGCGATCTGATACTGTGGCCGCTCGGCAACCGTATAGTGCGTGCGGTCGACGGTCGAAATCCGTCCGCAGGCAATCGTGCATCCAAAGCAGGCCGCATTACGGACAAGGTTTGGCTTGCCGTCAGACTCACGAGGCTCAGCCATGGCTTCAGCCGAAATCGCATGGGCACCCTCAAACTGAATATCGCGGTGATTTCGGGTTGGGAGGGCGCCTGTCTCATTGATCACGTTCATCAGTACCTGCGTTCCGAACGCTGGCAGACCTTGACCGGTCACGGCATTGTCTGCCAACACGGCCTTACCGGCAGCAGAAGCTTCCATGAAACGCTTCGGATCCTTAACGCCGACCCCTCTGGTGCCGCGAATGGCGACGGCTTTCAGGTTCTTTGAACCCATTACCGTGCCGACACCGGAACGTCCGGCAGCACGATGGTAATCGTTCACGACGCAAGCGTACTTCACACCTTTCTCACCGGAAATACCGATGGATGCGACACGAATCTGCGGATCCTGATGCTTCTGCTTAATTGCATCCTCGGTATCCCAAACGCTGGTGCCCCACA
The DNA here is from genome assembly GCA_965227245.1 of Rhodospirillales bacterium. Lineage (GTDB taxonomy): Bacteria > Pseudomonadota > Alphaproteobacteria > Rhodospirillales > Casp-alpha2 > UBA4479. Next base: position 3,609,017 of record OZ245728.1, read on the forward strand.
TATCCGAAGCATCAATCAGTTTCGCATCATCATTGTCGATAAACAGATAGACCGGTGTTTTCGATTTTCCTTCGAAAATGATCATATCGAAACCGGCATTCTTCATTTCATTGCCAAAGAAACCGCCGGAATTCGAACATGCAATTGCCCCTGTGAGGGCCCCCTTCGTGATCACGGAATAGCGCCCCGCCGTGGAAGCGGATGTCCCGGTCAAGGGACCTGTCGCCATGATCAATTTGTTCGCTTCGCTCAAAGGGTCAACTTTGGGATCGACCTCTTCAACGAAATACTTGGTCGCCAAACCGCGTTGGCCGAGATATTTTTCAGCCCATTCCATATTCAGCGATTCGCTTTTGCAGGTTCCTTCGCTCAGATTGACGCGGAGGATTTTCTTTGCCCATGCCATGATGTTTCCTCCTCCCTGTTAAGCCGATGCCTGACCGGCATCGGTTTTTTCGGCCCAGGCACGCATTTTGTCGAGCCCGGTCCAGTTTGCATCAACGTAGGTGATCGCATCGGTCGGACATGCCTTGGCACATTCCGGCTCACCTTCACACAGATCGCACTTGATGACCTTACCGGTATCCGCATTGTAATTTACCGTGCCGAAAGGACAGGCAATGGTGCAGACTTTACAGCCGACACAGAGGCTATTGCTGACGATTTTCGCACCGGTCGCCTTGTCGAGAGTGATCGCATCGACGGGACAGGCATGCATGCACCAGGCTTCATCACACTGCGTGCATGTATAAGGAACGAACCGCCCCTTATCGTGAAAAGTGAACACTTTGATGCGGGATTTGGCTGGGTTAAATGCATTTTCATTATCGTACGAACACGCCAGTTCGCACTGCAGGCATCCAGTGCATTTATCCGGATCGATATTAAGCGATTTTTGCATTTTTGGTTTCTCCCTTGAAGTGGCTTATTACCTATATTCAAGCGTTTGACGCTCGTTACGTATACTCTAACACCTTAGATCGCTGTTTCGAGACACATTTTTGCTTGGCCTATCGTTCTGAGCTGATTTTTCCGTCTTGTTCAAAGTGGGTTTGACGCCCCACATAAATACAGAGACATTCTGTCCGGGAATAAACTATAAAGGTGTCGAATGACCTCGCCGCTGCCTGCATATGAAGATTTTAAAAAACTGCCGCACGCCGTGTCGCTGCTTGGGATGTCCGGTGTCGGAAAAACAACTCTTTCCACCGGCTTGCGGCGGCGTGCGAACTGGTTCCACTATTCGGCAGATTACCGGATCGGGACAGCATATCTGGCAGAATATATTCTGGATAATATCAAGTTTCGCATCATGCGGACCGATCCGTTTATTGCCGGACTTTTACGTTCCGATTCGATCTATATCAGCCACAATATTTCCGTCGACAACCTGGAACCTGTTTCGACGTACCTTGGCATGTATGGGGATCCGGATACCGGCGGGCTCGACAAGGAAGCATTTCTTGAACGTCAGCAGCAGTATCAGGACGCCGAAATCAATTCCATGTGCGATGTCGGGCGTTTTCTGGACAAGGCCTGGAAAATTTATTCATGCAAGGATTTCATCAATGATGCTTCGGGGAGCTTGTGCGAGATCGTCAATCTTGAAGATCCTGATGATCCCGTCATTTCATCGCTTCGCGAAAATACGTTGATCCTCTACATCCGCGCCAATGCGTCGGGTGAGGAAACACTGCGTAGGCGTGCCGAAAGCGACCCGAAACCCCTTTTCTATCACCCCGATTTCATAGACAGGCATTTATCCGGACAACCGGATGACGGGAAGGGCGTGGACAGGCAGAACTTTGCCCGCAAGCTGTTTCCGCTTTTGCTGGAAGATCGTAAACCCCGGTATGAGACATTTGCCGAAAAGTACGGCTTTTCCATCAATGTGGATTCACTCTTTCCGGAGAATGGTGAAAGCGGCGCCACACTTGATAGTGAAGACTTTATCCGGCATCTGTACGATTTACTGACAGAACAGTCAGAAACAAGTGAGGTTGCACATGACAATGCCAGTCGCTATCTGAAGGTCTGCCGGGAACGCGCACAAATGCGCGGCCTGGAAGTCTGAGGATTGCCGACCAATGCCGATAAAAATTCCATCTGAACTCCCGGCGCATAAAGTGCTTGAGCGTGAAGGCGTCCCCATCATCAAGGATGAGGATGCAACGCGTCAGGATATTCGACCACTGAGGATTGCGATCCTCAATCTGATGCCGGAGAAAATCAAAACCGAAACCCAATTGGCGCGGGTACTCGGCGCGACCCCCTTGCAGGTTGAGATGACGCTGCTTTCGCTGACCAGCCACAAGCCAAAAACCACATCTGAACAGCATCTTCTGGATTTTTATCTGCCTTGGGTCGATATTCGGGATCAGAAGTTTGACGGTCTGATCGTGACAGGAGCGCCAATCGAACAGTTGCCATTCGAAGAGGTCCGCTACTGGCCTGAGTTGTGTGACATCTTCGATTGGTCACTTAGTAATGTACACGGCTGTTTCAATCTATGCTGGGGGGCGCAGGCCGCGCTGTACCATTTCTATAAAATCCCCAAATATCAGCTGCCGAATAAGGCCTTCGGCGTATTCTGGCATAACGTGCTTGATTCAACATCACCTCTGATGCGGGGACTTAACGACACAATCCCGACCCCGGTTTCACGGCACACGGAAAATCATCATGAAGATCTGAGCAAGCTCAAAAACCTGCAGATCCTGGCCGAATCCGACGAAGTGGGCATGGCGCTCGTGTATGACGAGGTGCTAAACCACGTGCATATGTTTAATCATCTGGAATATGACTCAACCACGCTGGGAGATGAATATTCCCGGGATGTCGCCAAAGGATCGGAAATTCAGGTACCGAAAAATTATTATCCTGACGATAATCCGAAAAATACCCCTGTTAATTCTTGGCGCTCAAACGCACATATCCTGTTCGGCAACTGGATCAACATGATTTACCAGTCGACGCCGTATGATATGTCTAAAATCGGCGAAAACCGCCCCGCCGTGCCCAAAGCCGACGATGCGGCTTAATACGCCATCTCCCATATGTCACCCCGACGCAAGCCGGGGTCCAGACAAAAAAATGCGATGCCTGGAGTCCGGCCTGCGCCTGAATGACGGCAACGCGTGACATAAACGGCGAAGCAAGCCTCACGCGTTCGTTAGCGCACGCTTTCTTTCGATGGTCTGCGCGACGATGACGATCATCGCCAGCGCGATCCCCGCCCCATCCGTATAAAACCCCGGCTTGATCAGGCAGATCGCCGACGCCACCATCAGGACGCGCTGCCACATCGGCGCGTGCGCGATCAGATAGCCATGCAGCCCGGCGGCAAGCAGCACCACGCCGCCAATCGCCGAAACCGTGGTCAGCGCGATGGTCTGCCAGGCACCGATCAGCAGCAGCGACGGGCCGAACACGAACATGAACGGAATGATGTAGCCGGTCAGGCCCAGTTTCACGGCGGCCACCCCGGATTCCCATAGACCGGCTCCGGAAATGCCGTTCGCCGCATACACCGCCAGCGCCACCGGCGGCGTGATCGCCGACAGGATGGCAAAATAGAACACGAACATGTGCGCCGCTTCGACGCTGACGCCGAGTTTGACGACGGCGGGCACCAAAAGCGCCACCTGCATGATGTAAGCCGGGGTCGTCGGCATCCCCATACCGAGGATGATGCCGGCAAGCATTGTCAGGAACAGCGCGATAACCAGCGAGTTCTGAGAAATGTCGAGAACGAAACTGGTGAACTCGATGCCGAGACCCGACAGCGCGATGACGCCGATAACGATCCCGGCGCAGCCGCACGCAAGAGCCACGCCGACCGCGTTCTTGGCTCCATCGACGAGGGCTTCAAGCATGTTCTGTGGATTCAGGTGCTGGCGGCTGGATTTCCTGAGCATGATCGTCGGGAACACCGAGAAAATACCGCAAAGCGCGGCGAACGGTGCGCTGAACCCGGCGATAAGGACGCCGACGATGACAACCAGCGGAAGAAACAGATGGCCGTGGTTCTTCAACGTTTCCTTCAGCGACGGCAATTCCGACTTGGGCAGGCCGACCATGCCGACGCGCCTAGCCTCGAAATGTACCGCCATGAACAGCGCGCCGAAATAAAGCACGGCAGGGATCAGGGCGAACTTGGCGACCTCCAGATAGGCGATACCCATGAATTCCGCCATGACGAAAGCTGCCGCGCCCATGATAGGGGGCATGATCTGCCCGCCCGTGGAGGCGACGGCCTCGACCGCGCCGGCGAACGCCGGCCGGTAACCGATCCGCTTCATCAGCGGGATCGAGAAAGTCCCGGTGGTCATGACGTTGGCGACGGCACTGCCGGAAACGGTGCCGAACATGGCGCTGGTAATGCAGGCCACCTTGGCCGGGCCGCCGGCGGTATGACCGGTCAGCGACATCGCGAAATCCATGAACAGCTTGCCGGTGCCGGTGCGCTCGACGAAGGCGCCGAAAAGAATGAACAACACCACGTAGGTCGCGGACACGCTGACCGGAATGCCGAGGATGCCGTCCGTAGTCAGGAACAACTGTTCGAGCATCGGCCCGAGATCAGTACCGTGTATGAACAGCCCGTACGAGACGAAAATCAGTGCCGTGATCGGCAGCACAAGGCCCATGAGGCGGCGGGTCGCCTCCAACAGTACGGCGATCATCAAAAGACCGAAGATCCAGTCGCCGGTGACCAGATCGTCGACGTAGATCATGCGGTTGTCGATGTAGTCTTTGGCCCAGAACTGATATCCGCAGGCGAGCAACGATGCCGCCACCAAAAGCAGGTCCGGCCAGCCGGGGGTACCATCCTTGCGCGGGAAGCACGGCGACATCAGGAACGCCATCACCAGCGCGAAGGCCAGGTGCGTGGTGCGGAAAAGCTGCGCATCGGGCGAGCCGAAAAACGCGACATATAGATGATAGAGGGACATGGAAGCGCCAACCACCGTGACGGCGTACCAGGCCCAATTCTTACCGCTGAACATTTGACTTCTCCGACAGCATGAAGGGACCCCCGCGGCACTTCCGGCGAAACACCGCGGGGGACACGATACTCAGGTTAAAGTGTTCAGCTTAGAGCGCGCCCTTCGACTTGTAGAAGGCAGTGGCACCGGCATGGAACGGCACGCCGATATCCAGCGCCATCGCCTTCGCATCGGCACCGGCCATCGCCTTGGCGATCGCCGCCATGTCGCCGATACCGCCGGCCATGGCATTGAGCACGCCTTCGACCGTCTTGGCGTCGAGATCGCAACGCGCGATGACGTGCGTTGCGTAACCGACTGTGCCGACGTCTGCCGTCTGCTTCGGATAGGTGCCGGCCTTGATCACGATACGCTTATAGCCGGGGTTGATCTTCTGCATATTGGCGAGGCCGTCGTCGGGGATCGGCACCAGCATGACGTCGCGTGATGCCGCGAGGTCCATGATGGCGCTGGCCGGTGCGGTCGTGCCCAGCGTGAACCACTCCGCGTTGCCGTCCTTCAACTGGTTGACGGAGTCCGTGTAGGAACCCTGGTTGACCTTCGGCAGGTCATTATAGGAAAGACCATAGGCTTCCAGCAGGTGTACGGTGATCTGCTCGCCGGTATTGCCCTTTTTCTGGGTGGTCAGCGCCTTGCCCTTGAGGTCGGCGGGCGAATTGATGCCACTACCGGCGAGTGACACCACCTGGAAGTACTGCGGATAGAGCGTGGCGACGTTGCAGACGTTGGTATATTTTTTCTCGAACGGCGGCTTGCCGTTGATGGCATCGACCGTCGACACCGAGTTGGCGAAACCGATGTCAGCCTTGCCGGCTTCGATGGCCTTGACGTTAGCGATACCGGCGCCTGGGCCGACCTGGACGTTTGAACCGGGGGTCTGTTTTTCGATCAGGTTCTTGATCGCACCGCCGAGCGGATACCACGAACCGCCCTGCGGACCGGTAACAAGTTTGAGATCGGCGGCAGAAGCCGATCCGACCACAGCAAACATAACCGCAGAAGCAAGGACTCCTGCCTTGTAAAATTCACGCATACGTTTTCTCCCAAAAAATGTGCGACCGCTTTTGGCGGTTTCAACGTTAAGAAGAAAAACGCTATTCCATTCATGAATTTCCGACAAGTAGACATTCACGCAGCGTGATTTTTCCTGAAACCAATGGAATCCGGATCGGGCACCTCTGGCCTGACTGGATTCAACATCTACATTATCTGCCGGTCTGAGCCCCGTTAGCCGAGAAGCAAACCAGATAGCGTATGGCATTCATGTCGACATCTAGCTGATGAACTGGGCAAATGCGATAAGCAGCGCTACGCCGCTTATAACCCCGATTGTCGTATTCCGGGCAAATTCTTCGTGCCGTACTTCGCCGTCGTGTTTGCTTTCCAGGACCTGAATAATGTCCGAAAACCCCGTAGTCTCGGTATTTACTTCCGTGTTGATCCGACTTTTACAGCGATTGTAGAGCGCTGAAATGCAATGGGCATAGATATTGAAAAACGCATACACCCCAATCGTCCGTCGAATGATGTTGATCGACTGGCGGTACTGGGTGTTGGAAATAACGAGCCATTTCGACACATAACAAACCCCTATGAATACCGCGTAAGCCTTAAGCTCAAAGGGGAAATTCTCTTTGATCTTGTCCCAGAGTACCAATACTGGGTCCAGAATTTTTGAACTGATCGGATCATATAAAATGGCGAGCTGGCTCCACAGCCACGCCAGCATTGTAACAATACCATTCACGATTATCGCCATAACCGCGCTAAACGAAGGCCATATGCCCGAATTCCCGATCAAAGCGAGCACAAGTCCGAGGACGATGATGATAATCAGAGCCCATAAGTATGTACTCGTCCCTTCATTTTCTTCATCGTATTCCCTGTCTTTGTAGCGGGCATAAAGATATGCCACTGGCAAAACGACCACCGACAGCGTCATCACCCACGGCAGGAATTTGAAAAGCACTACATGATCGGCAACGCCAGCATTCTTGAGTTGCTCATAGAAAAGATGCAACAACGCATCCAAAAACATTGATACACTTCCCAAGACAGCAAGCATTTTAATTGTCCAGAAGGGATTGAAATCCTCGCGGGCGAAATCTTTACGCAATGCCACGGCGATAGAACAACGACGCCGAATACGTGAGATATTCTCCCTGTAGCGCAATAGTGCGAATTGCGGTGCTCGGACATCCGACCCGCTGCTGGTATTTCCGTTACTACTGCGGATACGAGCTTTGACATGAGAGGTGAGTCGGCCAAGCATCGGCTCGTCAGCCAGAACGTCTTCCAATTTAATGTCTGCGATATTCTCTCCCCAGACGATTTCCTCAATAAGCGTCTTTAATTTTCTATCTGCCGGCGCAAGGCTGTCGGAGGTCGTTCCCTCGCTCCATGTTGCGATTTTGTCCTGAATGTTCTTACTGCAGGCTTCTTCTATACTGTCGGCTATGCGCACAGGCTTTGGTGTCAGAAAAGCGTCACGTTTACTGTTGTGTCGATGAAATTCATGATGGTGGTTCAATGTTGATTTGATGACCTCGCAAAGGATGCGAGCGACCCGCATGGTTATTTTTTCCAATCGGTCTTCATCCATCACCACTGTCGAGAGCCTGAAGCGAAAAAGAACGATCCCATCAAGTCTTGCCGCGAACTCAAAAGCACTCACTTGTTCAAGCTGTTTAAGCTCGGAATCCGTGAAATCGATATATTTTAACCGTGCCACCCCGCGACTTATCGTACGCGGCGCGTCGCCACCGTCGAGATATCTGAGGCTTTGCGCATGCGCGATCAACTCAGCTTTGTCGAATACAAACGCTCGTGTGACTGCCACACTCATCGGGACAGCGATACACGTTCGCCATGCCAAAAATGTAAATAATCTGTTTTCCGCTAAATTGTTCATTTTTATATCGTAAAAATGGTATTTCAGGCCAAAAAAATTATTGCGGGACTATTCGCAAAACTCCCTCTTCGTCCGTAATCAGCTGGACGCGATCAACGGCACTCAATGCGAGGTAGAAGTCCTGATCGTTCTCATTCAACGAATCGAAGTCCTTGTACTTCTCAAGCGAAGACGTGCTCTTTTTGCAGCCTTGCACAGCATCCGCGCCATTCTCGCTTTTGTTCTGTGCTCGGCGGCCGAGGGAATTCAGGTTTAAAAGTTTCACCATTGTCCATATTCCACTTGTGAGAACCGCACTGGAGATAGTAACTGAAGTATCTTAACGCAATATTGCCTAAATTCTAAGCATAACGGGAACTTGAAAGCAATATTTGCTGCTCGAATATTACGTCACGCCCGCCTGGACGGCAAAACAGGCCAAGCCCGTTTTAGATGGCTGAGAGCCCCCTAGAAACGCATCGGTATGGCGTGCAGGACATGTTCGAGGCCCTGCACCTGCGCCACAACGTCGGCGGGCGGCTGGCCGTCAATTTCAATCAAAGCGATGGCATCACCCCCCTGATCTGCGCGTCCGAGGTTGAATGTTGCAATGTTCACACCGGCTTCACCGAGCACCGTCCCGAGAGCACCGATCAGGCCAGGCTTATCGTGATTGGCGATATAAAGCATATTCGGCCCAAGCTTGGCATCAATGTGAATGCCCTTGATTTCGACCAGACGCGGTTCGTGGTTGAACAGAGTACCCTTGACGGAACGCTCCTGTTTTTCCGTCACAACCTTTACCGTGATCAAGGTGTGATAATCACCGGCTGTTTCCGATTTTGCTTCAAGTATTTTGATGTTCCGGTCTTCGGCGATCACAGGCGCATTGACCATATTCACTCCCTCAAGCAGCGGTCCCAAAAGCCCCTTCAGGACGATTGCCGTCAGGGGTTTGGTATTGAGCGTCGAAACATCGCCTTCGTAGCAAATCTCGATCCCCTTGATTGCATTTTGAGTTGCCTGACCGGCAAAACCGCCAAGCTGTTCCGCCAATGCCATATAAGGTTTCAACTTTGGCGCCTCTTCAGCCGTCACGGAGGCCATATTCAACGCATTGGTTACGGCACCCGTCAGCAGATAATCCGCCATCTGCTCGGCAACCTGTACGGCAACCTTTTCCTGCGCTTCCGATGTCGAAGCGCCGAGATGCGGAGTGCAAACCACCTGCTCCATGCCGAAAAGGATATTTTCCGTCGCCGGTTCCTCGGTATAGACGTCCAGTGCGGCACCCGCGACATGGCCGGTCTCGATCGCCGCTTTGAGGGCGATTTCATCGACGAGGCCGCCTCTGGCGCAGTTGATGATCCGCACCCCTGACTTCGTTTTATTCAGGGCTGTTGCATCCAGAATATTACGCGTCTGATCCGTCAGGGGCGTATGCAGACTGATGAAATCCGCCCGGGACAGCAATTCATCGAGATCGACTTTTTCTACGCCAAGAGCCTGCGCACGTTCCTCGGACAGGAAGGGATCAAAGGCAATAACCTTCATCTTCAGACCTTGGGCACGATCAGCAACTATCGCACCGATATTGCCGCAGCCGATGATCCCGAGCATCTTGCCCATGAGTTCCACACCCATAAAACGGGATTTCTCCCATTTACCGGCATGGGTAGATGCATTCGCGGCGGGAATTTGCCGGGCCAGCGACAACATCATGGTCACGGCGTGTTCCGCTGTCGTGATCGCATTCCCGAATGGGGTATTCATGACGACGATCCCGGCGCCGGTGGCAGCCTTCACGTCCACATTATCCACACCAATCCCCGCGCGTCCGATAACCCTCAATCGCCCCGGATTCTCGAGGGTCTTCGGCGTTATCTTTGTCGCGGAGCGGATTGCAATCCCATCATACTCACCGATCTTCTTGGCAAGTTGTTCCTTGTCCAGATCGGTGATGACATCGACTTCTACACCACGGGTTTTAAAAACATCGGCGGCCAGCGGCGACATTTTGTCGGAAATAAGAACTTTGGGCATGGCTCAGCCTCCCTGCAGTTCTGATTTGACCGTTGCATAAGCCCAATCGAGCCAGGGTCCGAGAGCCGCAATGTCCGAAGATTCCACCGTTGCGCCACACCAGATGCGCAGCCCAGGCGGGGCATCACGGTGCGACCCGACGTCGAAGGCCACGCCTTCCTTGTCCAGCAGGTTGGTCATCTTCTTGATGAAGTCGCGCTGCCCGTCCTCGTCCATGGCCTGGAACCACGAGTCAGTGACAACCAGCACCACCGAGGTATCGGAGCGCGAGGCCTCGTCCTTGCAGATGAAGTCTATCCAGTCCGCCTGCTCGACCCAGGCGCTCAAGGCCCTGAAGCTGGCCTCGACCCGGCCCAGCAGCGTCGGTAGCCCACCGATGCTCTCGGCCCATTTCAGACCGTCCAGCGCATCCTCGACACACAGCATCGACGGCGTATTGATGGTCAGGCCGATGAACACGTCCTCGTTCAGCTTGTCGCCCTTCTTGAGGCGAAACACCTTGGGCATCGGCCACGGTGGGTTATAGCTCTCGATGCGTTGGACGGCACGCGGGCTCAACACAAGCATACCGTGCGCAGCTTCTCCGCCCATCGCTTTCTGCCATGACCACGTGACGATATCGGTCTTGTCCCAGGGAATATCCATGGCAAACACCGCAGACGTCCCGTCAACGATGGTCAATCCTTCACGGTCAGCCGGAATCCAGTCACCGTTCGGCACCTTGACGCCCCCGGTGGTGCCGTTCCATGTAAATACAACGTCGCGCGAGAAGTCGACCTGGCCGAGATCAGGAATCTTGCCGTAAGCGGCGTCCGACAGCTTGACGTCGTCGAGCTTCAGATGCTTGGTGATATCGACGGCCCACTGCTTGCCGAAGCTTTCCCACGACAGCACCTCGATGCCACGCTCACCCAGCACCGACCACAGCGCCATTTCGATGGCGCCGGTATCCGATCCCGGCACGATGCCGATTTTGTAGTCGGAGGGTATGCCGAGTACGGCGCGGGTGCGCTCGATCACCTCCTGCAAAAGCTTCTTGCCGGTAGCGTGACGGTGGGAACGGCCAAGAAATGCGTTCGCCAGCACGTCGGGGCGCCAGCCAGGGCGTTTGGAACAGGGACCGGATGAAAAATTGGGATTCGCCGGACGCATGTCCGGCTTCTGAAGAGTATTCATGTTTTCTCCTTTCCTCTCAGAAAGGTCGCACCTCGTTGGGGAGGTGTGGCCCGCAGCAAACCTATCTCTATAGCGGGAATAATCAAGCGGGATTTTCCGGGATCCAGCCGTGGAAATACATATTTTCTCGCAACTGTGAAATTCGCACATCAATCCAACGGTAATCATAAATAAATAATTTGCGAATGATTCTTAATCGCAATATATATGCTAATGGGAGATTACTGATGCCGAATGACATGCCGACATACAACACGCTGAATTCGCTTGAAATGCGGATCATCAAATCGATGCGTGGATTCAACTACAACAGCAAAAGCAGCGAAACTCCGCCAACCGACGATCCCTTAATCTCAAGAGTGCACACACCTCTGCAGGGGTTCATGGGGATGCTATGGCAAACGGATCCACACGTTGTGTCACTAAATCACAAATGGGACAGCGAAGTTACGGCCTTTGAAGTGCAATTGCTCTATGCGATCTCAGCCGCACGCGCAGGCAATAGAAATACAATTAGCGAATTGCTCAACTGGTGGTTCCCAGAACCTCTTATTGAAGAAGCGAACGATAAACTGTGCGCTGTCTCCCGCATACTCAATGACAACGGTGCTCCCCGACAGTCCTGCGACAGGCTCCGTGAGCATATTCTCAGTCTGTCGACACAACGTGTGAGACCGGGATCATTCTGCTTTATGGATACGGAAACACGCCGTCTGCCGCCGTATGGCAGCCCCTGCAAAACAATTCACTGAGGAATATCAAATGACGAATGATGTACTCGTGGAGGTACAGAACCTTCATGTTACGTTTCCAACCGACGGCGAACTCGTCAAGGCGGTGCGCGGTGTATCCTTTGATATTCGCAAGGGTGAAACAGTTGGCGTGGTCGGTGAATCCGGTTCAGGAAAATCCGTAACCTCCATGTCGATGCTCCGGCTCAACGACATGGCCGGCGCCTACGTCCCGGAAGGAGAGATATACTTTAACAGCGAACGCCTTGGACGTGTCGAACTGACAACGGCAGACGATAAGACGATCGGCTCCATCAGGGGCCGAGATGTGGCGATGATCTTTCAGGAACCAATGACAAGTCTGAATCCTGTCATCGATATCCGCACCCAATTGACGGAGCCCTTGCTGCAGCACCTCGACATGTCCCCGGAAGAAGCGGAAAAGAAGGTTTTGGGTCTACTCAACCGGGTCCGCATTCCTGACCCGGAAGCAAAGCTCAATCAGTATCCACACAATCTTTCCGGTGGCATGCGTCAGCGTATCATGATTGCGATGGCACTCACCTGTGAGCCGTCCCTACTGATTGCGGACGAACCGACAACGGCATTGGACGTTACCATCCAGGCGCAAATACTGGATTTGATAAAGGATATTCAGGAGGACTTCGGCATGTCCGTCCTATTTATCACACACGATATGGCTGTCATCGCCGAGATGGCAGACCGGGTCGTGGTTATGTTCAATGGGGAAATCGTCGAACAGGGCCCCGTCGATCAGATTTTTCACGCACCACAGCACGAATATACAAAAAAGTTGATCGGCGCGGTCCCCCGTATCGGCAGCATGAATGGCAAGACTAAACCTGAAAAATTCCCCGCCATCGTCGGTTAATCGAATTTACAGTGCCTGCGCCGGTGCGCAGAAAGAGGAGAGACCAATGCCTGATAGCCCTTACCTGCTGGAAGTAAAAAACCTGACAACTCGCTTTGATATCACCGACGGGATCTTTGCCCGTCCGAAAGCACGGGTTCATGCCGTTGAGGGGATTTCCTTCAACATACTTCCTGGCGAAACATTGAGCCTCGTCGGGGAAAGCGGTTGCGGTAAAACAACGGCAGGACGAACGATTGTCGGTCTGCAGGAAGCCACGTCAGGTGATATTATCTTTGAGGGCCGTTCGGTAAACAACTACAGCAGGAAAGAACGTCTCGACTTCTGCCGCTCCGTACAGATGATTTTTCAGGACCCCTATTCGTCGCTCAATCCGAGAATGTCTATCGGCAAGACGCTTGCCGAACCAATTGATGTTCACAAGCTTGATGTGCCCAATGGTACCACAAACCGTATCCTTGACCTGCTGCAGAAAGTGAATCTGCAACCGGCGTTCGCCAAACGTTATCCACACGAATTCAGCGGCGGCCAGCGCCAGCGCGTCTCGATTGCCCGGGCCCTGGCACTGCAGCCGAAACTGATCGTTTGTGACGAGGCCGTCTCTGCGCTGGACGTAACGATCAAGGCACAGGTGATTAACCTGCTCATGGATCTTCAGGTAGAATATAATCTTTCCTACTTGTTTATCAGTCACGATATGGCCGTCGTCGAACGCATAAGCCACCGCGTCGCTGTGATGTATCTGGGGCGGATCGTTGAAATCGGACCACGTGAGGCAATATTCGAAAATCCGTCACACCCATATACGAAAAAGCTGTTATCTGCGGTTCCCGTCGCCGACCCGAGGTTGCGCCGAACGGACCGCAGCCTGAATGTTGAGGAAATTCCGAGCGCCGTAAGAAAACTCGATTACATACCCCAGCCGATTTCCTACAATGAGATTAGTCCAGGGCACTTGGTTGCCGTCGAAGGTTAAAACCTGGCCCCTTTATCAGATCACGGCTTAACTCTGTTGCACATCGGGTTGACGCCCCGGTACGCTCCTCGCCATGGCAGATTTCTTCGAGGACTTTAAAATACAGACGGTCCAGGTCACGGACGGCAAAATTCATATGCGCATGGCCGGGTCCGGCCCACCTCTGTTATTGCTTCACGGCAACCCGCAAACCCATGCAATGTGGCACGCCGTTGCCCCTAACCTGGCCGAAAGTTTCAGTGTCTATTGCCCTGATCTGCGTGGATACGGGCAGTCCTTCAAGCCGCCGCCCAGCGATGATCACGCCTCGTATTCAAAAAAGCAGATGGCTGTGGATATGGCGGAGTTGATGAGTCATTTCGGACATGAAAGATTTTACATCGCCAGTCATGACCGCGGTGCACGCGTGGCCCACAGACTGGCCATAGATTTCCCAGCACGGGTCAGCAAGTTGGCGGTGCTCGACATCATCCCCACCATTGAACACTTCGAACGAACCGATATGCAGTTCGCCATGGGGTACTATCACTGGTTCTGGCTGGCGCAGCCCCACCCCAAGCCGGAAAGTATTATCAACGAAGCACCAGACACATGGTTCCGTGCCCATACGTCACGCGAACCCAAAAAAGATGATTTCTTTCATCCGAGTGCACTTGCCGACTATCTGGACGCCGTTCGCACGCCGGAAATGATCACAGGCATGTGCGAGGATTACCGGGCAGCAGCGAGCATCGATCTTTTACATGACAGGGAGAGCCGGGAAAGCAACCAGATCATGCAGTGCCCGCTTCTCGTTCTATGGGGGGAGAAAGGTAAAATCGGTAAATGGTATGAACCGCTGGAGATATGGCGTAACTACTGCGCAGATAAGGTCACGGGCGGCCCCGTCAGCAGCGGCCACTATCTGGCCGAAGAAGCACCCCAGGAGGTACTGCAGAGTCTCATGGATTTTTTCGGTGACGGAGCGGCCTAACCGCTAACGATTAGACAACGCCGGGGCTGTTCCCCCCGTGGTGGTAATTGTGACCGATGCGTTCCAGCGTCGACCGTCCCAGTTCTGCGCGCTTCAAACGCTCAGCGAAATGCGTCAGCGAGCAGAAAATAAAACTGGTGACGGCAATTATTGCGCCAGTCACGGCAAACGCTTGGATTACACTGAAGCCGATCAGAAAAAATCCATTAACGGCCACGGCTACTATAGTCGCAAAACCGCACGTCATCAGCAGGCATACCGCTTGCGAAAAGCCTTCATTCATCACCCACGCAGGATTATGCGGGTTCCGCATCAGCAGAATAGCGCCAAGAAATACGGCGACACCGGTAACGACGATTGCCGAAGCAACAACCGCATACAAATACTGTTCCATCCTATTGCTCCATGGTCATCCTGAGGGCGGCAAGGCGCCGCTGTCGGACGACGTCGCAGCCACGATCATGTAGAGGTCTTCACACCACAGCGCGATACACGAAAACCGTGCACCGGGATATCTGTTTAAACCGACATGAAGGTGTCCTGAGGCTGAAGGCATTACTTCAAAATGAAATCGCTCGTTCAGCCATGGCTATTATACATCAACGGCTGGCAGCTCATATCTAAGATATTTTTGCATGCCTGACATGCAATCCCGGCACTGATTGAACTGCTGAACGCAGCATAATTCTTATCATCACGTACCTCCAACTGTCAGGAATACGGCCATGATGAGCCTCTTATCCGACCCGACGCATGCCCTTGAACACCGGTTAGCACACCACGATGACGTGGATTGGCATCATCTTGCCGGTGCGGCTATCTGCGCATTAGCCGTCGGAGTTCTGGCATTTACGATGCTTGGCGGGTTATTCATGGCCTTGACCGGTGTCGGCATGTTGCAGATCGGTGCGCCGGCAGTCCTGATCTGGAGTTTGATTTCGTTCGTTGGAGCCGGGGCGCTTTATCTGACTATAAGGCTTGCACATCATGTCTGGATATTCGAACTGGACTTCACCCGGACGGGTCACTCCGAGCCTTAAAAATTCCAGAGAAACTTCGCCAACAATGTAAAGGCGATCCACATGATCAGGATCAGCGGCAGACCGGCGCGGACAAAGTCCTGAAACTTGTAATGACCAGGGCCCATCACCAGCAGGTTGGTTTGATAACCCATAGGTGATGCGAATGAGCAGTTAGCCGCAAACACCATGGCGATGGCGAACAGCATCGGCTCTGCCCCCACCTCATTAGCCAGATCAATGGCAATCGGTGTGAACAGGACTGCCACGGCATTATTCGATATGACATTGGTCAGGAGAGCCGCCATCAGAAACAGCAGCGAAATGATGATGAGCGTTCCCTGATCCGCAAACAGCGAAACCATGCCATGGGCAAGGAAGGCGGCGCCACCTGTTTCACGGAGAGCGATGCTCATGGCCAGCGCCGCTGCAATGGCTGTCGCAATTTTAGGATCGATCGCACGGAAAGCCTGCCGCAGATTCAATACTCCACTCGCGACCATTGCAATCGCACCGGCAAATGCTGCGACGACAATCGGCATCATTCCGGTCGCAGCCGCAATGACGGCACCGAGGAAAATCAAACTTGCGCGCTTCACATGATCAAGACTTGGCAGATCCTCGCGTGAGGACTCGATCAGAATCGCATCGCGCCCGCCACGCAATTGACGGATATCTTCACGCTGCCCCTGCACAAGCAACACATCCCCTGCTTCCAGCCGGATTTCTGTTATACGTGCACGGATCATCCGCGCACGGCGCTGTATGCCGAGGACGATGCAGCCCGTCTTGTATCTAAACCCGGCAAGACGCAAGGTTTGGCCGACAAGCCTGGAAGCCGGTGCGATCATGACCTCGGCAATTACCTGATCCGCCTGGCGCCATGGCGCGTCTTCGTCGTCGTCTTCAAGCGCTTTACCGTCCCTGAGATCGGGATGAAAAAGCTCACCATGTTCGGCGATAGCCTCTTTAAGCACAGGACGTGTCGCCGCAACGACGATCACATCACCTTCTATGACGGTCAGATCCTCAAACGGCGGCAGGATTGCCCGTTCACCACGCTGGATAAGCCGCACGGTCATATCCGGCAGCGCCTTGAAATGCCCGCCTGGGGCGCTTTCACCGATCAACTCAGAATCGGAGGGTGTTTCAATCTGGACAATAAATTGCTTGCCCGCACCTTCCGTTGCAACACTGTCCGCCATGCCAGCGCGGTCCGGTAAAATCCGGGGCAACACGAATACCGCATAGACAAGGCCGGTCAGCGCAAGGATTGCCCCCGGAATGGTAAAGTCGAAAAATTCCAACGGTGTCTCGCCTATTTCAAGCAAAGCCGTATTTACCAGGAGGTTCGTCGACGAGCCGATCAACGTTGTCATGCCACCGAGAATTGCCACGAAACTGAGCGGAATCATTATCCGGCTAGGCGATATTTTGTAGCGATGTGCCAATGCCTGCATCAAGGGAATGAAGATCACGACAACCGGGGTGTTATTCAAAAACCCGCTGATCGCTCCGACGATAAACAGCACAAGAAAAATAGCCGCTGTTGCCGGTATCCTGGAGCGCATGTGATCAAGCAGCCACTGCGCTCCACGATCGAGTATCCCTGTGCGGATCAACCCCTGCCCCATCACCAGAAGTGACAGCACGGCAATCAAGGCCGTATTGGCAAACCCTTCAAGAATTCGGCCCGGGCTGAGGCCCTGGCCGGCATTTGATTCAGCTGGCGTCTGGAAGAACTGAAAAAACAACAGGATGGCACAGATCGTACCGAGGGATGTCAATTCCATAGGCCACTTCTCGGCAACATAAGCGGCCAGCGCGAAGAGAATAATCGCGAAAGTCACCCACATCTGTACATCGGCGCTTATGGTGTAAACCATTTACCCTCACACAAGAGATTTTAAGATCGCAAGCCAGGTGCGTATCCGGACACGCTGTCAATATGATTGATCTATTTTTCCCAGCCAACGTGAAGAGGAAAAGGGCACCTTACCTCTGGTTCATTTTCGAAAAAATGATTTCATATTCTCATTATGGCGCAATTTCCCTGCTAGCCCAAGTTGCAAAAAACAACGGAATTGCAGTGTTTTTCAGCACTTCCAGCTTCTCATTAAAATTTGAAAAAAAATTTCTGGTTGTGACCAACATCACTTTTGATGACAAGGGGAATAGGTATGTTGAGGATGCTTCTAGTCTCTCCCCGAGACTTCTCTCCCTGTCTAACTCGCCGGGTCCTTCGGGACCCGGTTTTTTCTTTGGGGGAATCAGCTCAAACGGTCTTCAAGAATCATGTCGGATGCTTTTTCCGCAATCATAATCGTCGGTGCGTTGGTGTTGCCTGAGACAATCGTCGGCATGACGGATGCGTCAACGACACGAAGTCCCTCTACGCCGTTGACCTTCAAGCGGGGGTCCACAACGGCATGAGGATCGACTCCCATGCGGCACGTGCTGGTCGGGTGGTAGATAGTCTGTGCAATCTGGCGAGCACTGGAGAGGATATCTTCGTCTGACTGCACGTCCGGGCCGGGCAGACGTTCACGCACCACAAATTCTTTCAGGGGTGACGTATTGAAGATGCGCCTTGAAGCCTTGATCGAATCAATGACCGTCTGCTGGTCTTTTTCAGCCGAGAGATAGTTAGGACGAATGGAAGGATAAACATCCGGATCAGGGGATGTAATCGCAATTGTTCCGCGGCTCTCCGGTCGAAGCTGACAAATTGACGATGTCACCCCGGAAAACGAATGCATCTTGATTCCCGGCTTGTCAGCGCTCAGAGGCTGAAAATGGAACTGGATATCCGGCGTATCCATCTCCGCTCGCGTTTTGGCGAATATACAGACCTGACTGGCCCCCATGCTCATCGGCCCGGTCCGCTTCAGGATATATTCAAGCCCCATCATGGTACGGCGTATGGGATTATTTATTTCATCGTTCAATGTCGGGACATTGACCTCATAGACCATTCTTATCTGTAAATGATCCTGAAGGTTCTCGCCGACATCGCGCAGATCATTTCTGACCGCAACGCCGTGTTTTGAGAGCAACGCGGCAGATCCAATACCTGAGACCTGTAATATTTGCGGCGATCCGATAGCGCCGGCGGACAGGATGACTTCGCCGCCCTCACGGAGCATGGCTTCATGCCGTTTTCCGTTTTTTTTATAGGCAAAACCTGAAATCCGTTTCGGATTGTCGGCCGCAAAAAGAATTTCTATCGCTGAGGCATGGGTCAAAATTTGCAAGTTTTTTCGATGCTGTATCGGACGCAGATAACCGACTGCCGTTGACCAACGCCTGCCTTTATATGCTGTCATCTGGAAATAACCGGCGCCTTCCTGCCTGGCGCCATTGAAATCGTTGCTGCGCGGTATGCCATTTGCTTCGGCAGCTTCAATCAAGGCGTCGCAGACATCACGCTTGGCCCGCATATCGGAAACCTTCAGGGGGCCACCGGATCCATGATAATCGTCCCCGCCTCGCTCCTGATCTTCGGCACGTTTGAAATAGGGCAAAATATCCGTGTGTGACCATCCGGCGTTTCCGAGCTGTCGCCAGTGATCGTAATCTTCGGCCTGCCCCCGGATATAAAGCAGTCCATTTATTGAACTCGACCCGCCCAGCACCTTGCCACGCGGCCAATCCAGACGCCTTCCTCCAAGCCCCGGATCGGGGTCCGTCTTGTAACACCAGTCCGTTTTGGGATTATGGAGCGTCTTGAAGTATCCGACCGGGACGTGAATCCAAGGATTGGTATCGCGTCCACCAGCTTCGAGTAACAGTACCCGGATGGACGGGTCAGAACTCAATCGGTTCGCCAGAACACAGCCTGCCGATCCTGCACCAACTATTATATAATCAAATATATTATCGTCGTTTTGCATGCTGGAGCCTAACCAGCTTGCAAAAAAGTTGCAACAATGAAACTTTATGTATCATAAATGAGAATTATAGCCATTTTATATCATTTTAAAGGGTTACCCCGTGAAAGATGAGTCGAATGCAGGATCCCGGTCCATTCGGGTACTTGAACTACTGGAAGTCGTTTGTGGCATGGATCGCCCTGCAAGTGCCATAGATATTGAAATGGTCTCCGGACTGCCGAAAGCGACCGTGCACCGTCTTTGCAATTTGTTGCTCGAAGAGGGATATTTGCGCCGGGATATCAATGGCCGCGGCTATGAGGCTGGCGAGCGCTTTTCCAAACTGGCCTTGCAGCTATTATCGAACCAAAGTGGACGCGGTGAACGTCATGCGATTTTGGAAGCTCTGACCAGAGAAATTGGAGAAACCTGCAACATTGCCCTGCCGCTGGCCACATCCATGCAGTATCTGGACCGGGTTGAGTCCGAGTGGCCACTGCGAATTCAGTTGCCCACCGGTTCACACGTACCGCTTCACTGTACAGCTAGTGGTAAGCTATACCTTTCAAGCCTCCCAAAATCACGCCGGGAACGCTTGATCTCCAAACTGCCCTTGGAAAAGAAATCAGCAAACACGATTACCGATGCCGCCGCGTTAATAGCTGCGACGGATAAGATTTCGAAAAGCAAAATCGGCACCGACAATGAAGAGTTCATACCC
Organism: Rhodospirillales bacterium; assembly: GCA_965227245.1. GTDB lineage: Bacteria > Pseudomonadota > Alphaproteobacteria > Rhodospirillales > Casp-alpha2 > UBA4479. The sequence goes on from OZ245728.1 coordinate 3,629,319, forward strand.
GGCATGGTCGCTGTCGCCGTTCCCATTACGGATAAGAATGGTAAGTTGCTGGCAACATTGGCGACGCATGGCCCGGTTGTCCGAATGAGCTTTGAACAATGCATGGAACACGTAGACAAACTTCACAGGGCAGCAGCCGAATTGAAAGCTGCGTTTGAGTAAATGGATTCTCCAACAGACATCCTGAACGCTCTCAGAACCGCGAACCTTCTTGAGACTGATTTTAATCCGACATGCACCCCGCTGACAGGCGGTGTCAGTTCCGATATCTGGCGCATTGATCTACCGGAAGGGCCAATTTGTGTGAAGCGTGCACTCGCCAAACTCAAGGTTGCTGATGACTGGCAGGCGCCTGTTGCCAGAAATGCTTACGAAGTGGCATGGATGCAGACCGTTTATGACATTGCCCCGGATGCTGTTCCAAAGGTCGTGTATCACGATCTGGCTAAAGGCCTGTTTGCCATGTCATTTCTCGAGCCCGACGTGGCACCTCTCTGGAAAGCGCAACTTCGTGACGGCATCGCCATACCCGAAAGGGCCGCCGACGTCGGCACCGTTCTTGGCCAAATTCACGCAACAACCGAGAACGACCCAGAAGTTTCGGTAAAGTTTGACACTGACGACATTTTCCATGCAATCCGTCTCGAGCCTTATCTTCTGGCAACCGCCGCGCGCTGCCCGGAAGTCAGCAATAGATTACACGACCTTGCCGAAATAACGGCAGCAAACAAAGTCGCGCTGGTTCACGGCGACGTCAGCCCAAAGAATATCTTGATCGGGCCAAAAGGCCCGATCTTCCTGGATGCTGAATGTGCATGGTACGGCGACCCAGCCTTTGATCTCGCATTCTGTTTGAACCATCTGCTTTTGAAATGCCTGTGGACACCTGCCGCCCGGCCAGGATTTAAGGCATGCTTTAATTCACTTTGCCAATCGTACGAAAACAGCACTTCGGGGATGACGGACAAAAATGTTCCAAGGCGCGCGGCACACCTGCTGCCCGGCCTTTTTCTGGCCCGCATTGACGGGAAGTCTCCCGCCGAATACATCACGGATAACGTAAGTCGGAATCACGTCCGTCTGATTGCCAGGCAATTTTTGACAAATCCCGCAGATCATCCGATAGACATCAACAACGCATGGCATGCGTATCTAAACAAAAACCAATAAGGCGCACCGGCGTCATGGGGGAAAAGTCACATGGCCAAATACAACATCGATAAAGTCCACGCCCGACGGGTTTGGGACTCCCGGGGCCGTCCGACGGTTGAGGTCGAAGTCCTTCTCGAAGGCGGCGTCAAAGGCGTTGCCATTGCTCCCGCCGGCGCTTCACGAGGACGCTTCGAAGCCATCGACCTCAGGGACGGCGGCAGGACTTTTGGCGGCTGGGACGTCAGCAACGCCGCAAAGGGTGTCGACCTGGAAATTGCGGAAGTTCTCAATGGCCAGGATGTCCGAGAGCAGGAACGTCTCGACAGGTTCATGATAGAACTGGACGGCACCCCGAATAAAAAGCGTTTGGGTGGAAATGCGACGGTTGCAACCAGCATGGCCCTGGCTCACGCCGCCGCCGCATACGAAGGCGTTCCGCTGTGGCAATACTTGCGTGGGAATACGGAAGGCGAGGTAACCCTGCCTCTCCCCGAAATTCAGATTTTCGGCGGTGGCGCCCATGCCTCAAGGCGGGTAGATGTGCAGGACTTCATGGTCATCGCCAACGGTGCGACCAGTTTCCGTCAGGCGCTCGACTGGACGGCTGAAGTCTACCTCAGTGCCGGCAGGATTATGGCCGATTCCGGCAAACTTGCCGGTGTTGCCGATGAAGGAGGCTTCTGGCCCGATTTTGATACCAACGAAGAAGCACTGGAAACACTTGTCCGCGCTATCGAAGGTGCCGGTTTCACACCGGGGAATGAGGTTTCAATATCTCTTGATATCGCAGCTTCAGAATTTGGCGAAAACGGAAAATACACACTCGCCAAGGATAACAGGACGATGAGCAGCGAAGAGCTCTGCGCCATGCTGGTTGACTGGATGGAGCGTTATCCCATTGTCTCCATAGAAGATCCATTGGGCGAAGACGACCCGGACGGCCTTATGAAGTTCACCTGGGCCGTCGGAGATAATGCTCAAGTTGTGGGGGATGATGTCCTCGTCACCAATGCCGACCGGGTAAAGGCCGCTGCCAAGGACCGTCTTTGCAATTCATTGCTCTGCAAACCCAACCAGGCGGGGACGCTGACGGAAGCGAAGGCGGCGTTTGACGCGGCAGCCAAAGCCGGCATGGGGCGTATTGTTTCAGCGCGCTCAGGTGAAACGGAAGACTGCACGATCGTTCACCTGGCAATCGGCTGGGGGGCTCCCCAACTCAAGGTCGGTTCATTCGCCCGTTCGGAACGCATGGTCAAATGGAACGAAGGCATCCGTATCGCGGACACCCTTCCGAATAAAGACGGCGCACTCCCGCCTAAGTCCGCCTTTCACTGGCGCTGAACGAAAGCAAGGCGGATGAAAGGCACCGATATCCTGCTGGCGGTTTCGGTGGCAATCACTTGGGGACTGGCGTTTGTTGCGACGAGGTTTGCGCTCGACAGCTTCACGCCTTCTCAACTGACAGCATTCAGATTCATCATTGCCGCCCTACCCGTCTTTTTCATCAAAAAGCCTGATATATCTTGGGGACTGCTGATTGCACTGGGCCTGTTCCTGTTTACCGGACAGTTCATGTTTCTGTTCTTCTCCTACGAGGCCGGGATGCCGCCGGGACTTGCGTCTGTTGCCACGCATACCCAGGCGCTGTTCACCATCATCATTGCGGCAGTCGTGTTGCGGGAAATTCCTCTGCCCCGCCAGATTTCGGCTGTTGCCATAGCCTTTATCGGACTGGGCATGGTGTTTGCCAGTGTCGACGGGAACCTCACATATCTGGGCTTATGTTTAACACTGACAGGCGCCGTCAGTTGGTCTGTCGGCAACATCATTTTGAAACGGCTGCAAGGTGTGGACATGCTGGCCCTGATGATCTGGCTCAGTCTTGTACCACCGTTGCCGGCTTTGGCATTTTCATTTCTGGTTGGCGACAGTTTTGATCTGATAGGCACGTTTCAGGAAGCTTCGCTTATCAGCCTGCTTTCATTGGGATATATGGGTATTATTTCAACGACACTTGCTTACGCCATCTGGGGGCGCTTGCTTAACACGTATCCGGCCGTGATGGTTACCCCATTCGCGCTATTTGCCCCCTGTGCCGGTGTTCTAGCATCGTATATCGTCTTCGACGAAAGTTTCGGTACGTTACGCAGTTCCGGGATGATACTGATCATGATCGGCGTTGCAGGCACGATCCTGTTGGGACCGAAGAAGAAAACACAAAAAGCAGGATAATCATGAGTAAAAATGCAACAGGCGCCTGCCTTTGCGGCGCTGTCACATTCGAATATGCCGGTGATATCTCAGAAGCTGCCTATTGCCATTGCACGGACTGCAGGCGCACCACCGGCAGCGCGTTCAACATTTCCGTCGGCTTGAAATCTTCCGGGTTCAAGGTGACCAAAGGCCGCCCGCATGAATTCACCAAAACCGCCGACAGTGGTAACCTGCTGACCCGCCATTTCTGCGACAATTGCGGCTCTCCGCTATACACAACATCGCCAACAAATACAGACATGGTTTACGTCAAAGCCGGTGCATTCGATGATCCTGAACATATCAAACCGGCGTTTCAAAGCTGGACCCGTTCACGTGTGAAGTGGGCAGATATTCCAGCCAATCTACCGGGGCATGAAACCAGCTGATCATCTTCTTAAGGCGTTCTACTCGTACAACCGGCCCTGCCCCCGCAGACGGTTCACGAAAACATCAATCAGACGGCGCAATACCTTGTCATTATCATCGAGTTTGCCGAGGCGGGATGCCAGATCATCCTGCGTGATCACCGTCAGCTTAGCTTTACCCATTACCCGCGCGGATGCCATGCGAGGTTGATTGTCGATCAGGGACATCTCGCCCAGAATATCGCCGCGTCCCAACGTCGCCAGTACAATTTCCTCATTCCCCGAAGTCCGGAATATCTGCACTTTGCCATCCAGAACAAGGTAGGCCTTGTCAGCAGCGTCCCCTTCTTCAAACAGAATTTCTCCATCATCGACGTCGCGCCGTTCGATCTTCTGGTTCGTCACGGTCGCATCCTCCATTGTAAAGACCACGGCCGTACCTTCTTCAGCCGCAGGTTTATCATTTGTCTGTTCATCGCGGGACACCAGCCTGTCCAATGTGTCCGTGAACAGGGCACGCCATTTTTCAGGCAACGCGTCCGATGCCAACTTCAACTTGAGGCCCGCCATGACCTCCTGCACCTGATCACGCGGCATATCCGACGGGACCAGCGATGACAGTGATGTCAGTTGTTGGACAAGACGCGCCATCACATTCAGCACAGCCTGCTCATTCTTCTGCCCGATTTCGGAGCCGATCATGTCGAGAAGAAAGCCAAGGCGCACTGCTCTGTATGGGAATAGCGCAAGGACATGACTGATTGCATCTTCCGTCGATATATCGTCCGGATCGGCAAATATAATTCGTGCCCGCTCAACAATGGCGCCTGCCATCTCAGGACCGCCGGCAATACCCGCTGAGTCCGTCATTTCCCGTATCAAACTACGAAATGCCTCCTGATCGGCCTTAGTCCCCTCACGGGTGAGCGGTCGAATGCCGCCAATGGTCTTGGAAACTTTACCCAACAGGATTTGTTTGGTTCGCGGCATCGGCCGTGATGCAATGAATTTATTGAACGCTTCGATGCACGACCGGGGGTTTCTGGTTTTGCAGCGTCCCTGCGTTAGATGAATGATATCGCGAAGTGCCGACACCGGATCGGCAAAGCCGCCAAACAGATCCTTGACCGCCGTCGGACTATCGACAATTTCTGCCGCGATTTCGTCAAGAAATTCCTCCAACAGCGCATCTGACGTTTTCTCGCCGAGTTCAAGCAGAAGCGACAGCTTGTCCGACCAATCCCCGCGTTTCTGCAGAGCCGCGGCCAGGCCACCCAGCACGTATATGCGCCGTCCCGCAGCATCCCCCGGCGCTTTCCCGACCAGCCCTTCAAGACTGAGATTCTCCAGGAAGCCGAGGCGTGTGCTGTCTTCGCCGGCAATTCGGGCATTTTCCCGGATCTCCGCGAACGCCGCATACAGGACATCGTTTCGATCGCCAGGCTTGGCCCCCGTTTTACGGGCCTGAATAGTGCCGATACGGCTTATCGCAGCGGGAAACAGTTTGTCGTTCCGCTCCAATAGCCGAAGCGCTCCATAATCAAAGGCGAGTTCAATGGCCGTCTGGCCTTTTTGCTCCAGGAATTCCCTCAGCAGCCGGCCGGCAGCCTGACGCGCTGGAAAAAGATAATAATCCCCGATCTGATCGCAGACCGGCGCGTCTTCGATGGGGACGATCTTGACCGGCTTGTCGCCGATATCGATCATTTCTTCGAGGACGACTTCTTCCTCTCCGGTACGCTGGCTCTCAGCCACGACCCGCACGCCTTCAAAGCGTTTGTCGGCCAGCAGGGCTTCCGCACGCTCAAGGGCTAAGGAACGCATTGCATGGTGAGAATCGAGCAGCCAGCGCTCGTCTTCATAGATAAAAACGTCATAGGTTTTCTGCGCGAGATTCTGCCGCACGTCGTTTCCCCTGCTGAGCGTCTTATCATTGCGCCGCCTGCGCCGAGAGTCCACCGCCTATGCACGAATTACAGGTGATAAGCGCTTACAGATACTTGATCATCCTACGTCGATATGCCGGTATAGCGGCACAGTGAAAAGAGGAAGAATTCATGAAGAAAATCGGCTTGATCGGTGGCCTGAGCTGGGTCTCAACCGCAGCATACTACCGTTTGCTGAATACCATGATGAATGAGGCGTTGGGGAGTGTCCATTCGGCACATCTGATTCTGGAAAGTGTCAACCGGCAGCAATATGTCGATCATGTCATCCGCGACAAAAACGAGTCCGCAGCGTGTGACATGATTCTCGAGACCGCCAGAGCCGTCGAGGCCGGGGGTGCCGAATTCCTGGTGATCACCTGTAATGATGTGCACCGGTTCGTCCCCGAGATTCAGCCGCATCTGAACATTCGGTTTCTGCATATTGCCGACGCCACCGGCGCGGCGATCAAGGCTGACGGTCTTTCAACCGTCGCCCTGCTCGGGGTCCGCAAGACCATGGAAGGCTCGTTCTATCAGGATGTTCTGACGACATACGGCATCGACACCATGGTCCCCAACGATCAGGAACGGGATTACATCGATGCCTCAATCATGGATGAAATGGTCAAGGATCAGTTCCTTCCGGAAACGCGCGCCGGATACGTTAGCCTGATGAAAGACCTGAACGAGCGGGGCGCCGAAGGCATCATCCTCGGCTGCACCGAGATTCCGCTGCTGATCGCACCGGGCGACATCGACATGCCGACGTATTCCACCACCGACCTGCATTGCCGTGCAGCCGTGAACATGGCACTGGCGGATTAATGCCATGAAGGTCATTGAATATTTTTATTCCGCACATTCCGCCTTTGCCTATATCGGATCGCAACTCTTCATGGACATCGCAAATGCGGGCGAGCGCCGCATCGAACACAGGCCTATGGATTTAAGGGCCGTCATCGCAGCGGCGGGCCCCGGCGCGCACAACAACCGCACACCGCAGCACCGGGCCTATTTCTCTGGCCGTGAGATCGAGCGCTGGGCCGAGGCACGTGGCGTCGATATCCTCCCCTGGCCGACGCATCACGCCAATGAGATTACGTCGTCAAACGGTATGCTTATCGCCGCGATCTTACAGGGGCTCGATGTTGATGCGCTCGCGCACCGCTTTCTCGAAGCCCATTGGCGGGACGATGCCGATCTTGCCGACCTGGCCACGCTCGGAACGCTGACCCGCGATGTCGGGATTGATCCGAAACCGCTGTTGGATGCGGTGCACAGTGCGGATGTGAAAGCGGTTTACGAGAAGAATACGGCCGAAGCCATCGAGCGCTCGGTCTTCGGCTCGCCCACCTATTTCGTCGACGGCGATATGTTTTACGGCCAGGACCATCTTGAGCTTGTCGCCCGCGCCCTCAAGACCCCGTTCAAGGGTCAGTGGCCGCGCACGTAAACCGGATTGATTCCTCATTCTCAACTGTCACCCCGGCGCAGGCCGGGGTCCGGTGTGCCGTCATGCTGAACTTGATCAGCATTCATACATCCGAAAGCCAGAGGAAAGGAAACTGACTTTATGGGCCCTGAATCAAGTTCAGGGCGACGAATTAAGTGACAATTCTTCATCCCTCGTCGCACATGCCCCCTCGCCCCGGGGAGAGGGTCGTGCGCAGCACGGGGTGAGGGGTGCGCGGCAGGCGGAAAATCGGCGCCTATATTTTGATGAATGGTGCGGGCGGCCGGACTTGAACCGGCAAGGCCTAAGCCGAGGGATTTTAAGTCCCTTGTGTCTACCAATTTCACCACGCCCGCATGCGGGGGAAAGTACCCGCCGTTGCCCGTATCGGCAAGTGGTGACGTGCGTCCTTTCCCCCCTATTTCACCATCCACAATCATCTTCCGATTCCGCCGCCAGCCGCAACTTGCGCCAATGACCGGGACCGTGCCAATGTCCGCTCATGGAAGCAGATAGGCCAACCCCGGCGGAGAACGCTCAAAACCCTGAATTCGACAGGCAGTTTCGTGAGTTGCTGGAGACGCTGCTGGTGTGGCGGCGTGATGTACGGCGATTCCGAACCGATCCTCTGCCCGACGGCATGCTGGACCAGCTTCTTGGTCAAGCCGCCCTGTCGCCAAGTGTCGGTAATGCCCAGCCGTGGCGGTTCGTACTTGTCGAGAATACAGGGCGGCGGATGAAAATCATTGCCAATTTCGAGAAGGCCAACGCCGCTGCCCTGAATGATTACGATGGCGAAAAAGCCGAGCTTTATGCAGGGCTGAAACTGGCAGGGCTTAATGAGGCGCCGGTCCATCTTGCGGTTTATTGCGACGGGAAAAGTGAGCTTGGCCACGGTCTTGGCCTGAAGACCATGCCGGAAATGCTCGCCTATTCGGTGGTCGGCGCGATCACCACGCTTTGGCTCGCTGCGCGGGCGCATGGCATCGGGTTGGGCTGGGTCTCGATCCTTGATCCTGAAGACGTCAACCGGACACTTGAGGTGCCGGACGGATGGACGCTGATCGGGTATCTTTGCATCGGCTATCCCGTGGAAGAACATGATGACCCGGAACTGGTGCGTGCCGGCTGGCAGGACCGCGTCAATATCTCCAATTTTATCTTGAGGCGTTGAGTTCAGCGCGGTGGATCACGCCAATCACCGAGATACCAGATGCCGACGGCAATTGTAATCCCGGTCACGGTCACCCAGATATCGAAGCAGAAAACCATTACCCAATGCCAGGTATCCTCGGCGCGAAACATCATCGACTTGATGCCGCCGAGATCGAACAGAAGAAAAAGACCGGCCACGGACAGAGAAATCACCGTCCCCATCAAAAACCGGCGTAGCAGAAATCCGAAAAAAGCACGCTGCGAGCGGCTCAGTTCCGGAGTCTGCGCGTTCATGCCGCAGACGTCCCCCTGGGCGGATAGTTTCTGGCCCGGATCATATCGACGGCCTCCAGAACATCTGCATGATGATGGCGGTGAAAGGGGGTGGAGTGAATGACATTCGAATAGAGCGTCATGTCGGGCCGAATCAGGAACAGTCCCGGCTCGGCAAAATGCCCCAGTTCCGTATCGCGGATTGCTTCCGAAATATACAATCCCCAGGCCCGCGCCTGATTAAGGGTGAGACCATAACCGATCGGCAATTGACCGATCCCCCATTCTGCAACCGTTTTCTCCGCCCGCTCGGCCGGATCGGTGGAAATGGCGATCACATCGCAGCCGCGCTCGGCATAGCGGGCAACCTTGTGATCGATATCCAGCAATTGCTGCTTGCAACGCGGGCAGTGATATCCCCGGTAAACCTCGACTACGGTAAAGGTCTCGGGCTTCTGTTCGGACAAGGTCCAGGTGCCGCCACCGGCCAAAGACACGCTTAAATCCGGCACGGGCTGGCCCGGAAATAATCTGCTCATGTCGCACTCTCCTGCTGTGCCGGGCTTTCCAGAATGGGTTCGCCCCCCAGGCTTTTCAGCATTTCTATCACATCCCGGGCGGCGGCGTCGGCCTTCTCCGGATCCTCGGCCCGGATAACGATGTTCGCACCCGGGCGGTCGTTGCGGTAAAACGGGTAAGATCCGATCTCGGTTTCCGGGTGACGGGCCTGCAGCTCCGTCAGCGGCCCGCCTGCCTTGCCCTCTGGCACATGCGACGTCACCGTCCGGCTGACCATCGGATTGCCGCCTGTCAGCCGATGACGCATGCCGCTAAACATGGATTGCATGATGCGCGGCACACCCGGCAGGACGAATACGTTTTCGACCTGAAATCCCGGAGCCTTGGAAACCGGGTTGTCGATCAGGATCGCGTCGACCGGGGTGTTGGCCATGCGCAGCCGGGCCGCGGTCAATTCGCCCGGGGGATAATGATCTTCGAGCAGCTTGACTGCTTCCGGGTTGGGGCCGAATTCAATATCGAAGGCTCTGGCAATACATTCCGACGTGATGTCGTCATGGGTCGGGCCGATCCCGCCTGTCGTAAAGACATAATCATATCGGGCGCGGAGCGTATTCACCGCTTCGACAATGGCGTCGGGGATGTCCGACACAATCCGGACTTCCATCATCCTGATGCCGAGCTTGTTCAACTCGTCACCTAGATATTGGAGATTGGCGTCACGGGTACGTCCGGAGAGAATTTCATTGCCGATAATCGCCAATCCGGCGGTTACGGGCTTTGATGATGTGGGAGTGTTTTCTGACATTCGAAAAATGTAGGAACAGGCAGGTCCCATGAAAAGGATTATTGCACTGAACCTGAAACGCGGATCGGGCGGCCCGGAGAGGGGATCCGGAACCGCCCATCTCGCATCGCGCGCCGCAGGGCCGGAGGACTACCCCCGAGCGCGACGCTGTGCAGGACTTAGCTGGTGATTTTCCAGTCACCGTCCGGCATACGGCAGGCGGTGCCGTACCCGACCTGAGACTCACCGCCGACAATGACTTCTGTCTGATATTCCCGGCAGTAGGCACCTGTTGACGTATCGCGTCCGGCACGGGTCGGGGTCACCTGACCGTAATGTCCACTGTCGGGGTTAGACCAGGAAATCGTCTGACCAATGGGGGCCTCAAGCGCTTGCTTCTGGGCTCTCATGGCATAGGCCTGGTCGGCACGATCCAGAGACTGTCCCATCGAGTTGCCGAGGACACCGCCCAGCAGAACACCGGCGGCTGTGGCTGCCAACTGACCTTTACCGCCACCGATTTTGGAACCGGCAAAACCGCCAAGACCGGCGCCCAGCAAGGTCCCCATGGTCTGTTTGTTGCCCTGATCCGTGACGCAACCGCTCAGCAGACCGATGCTGAAGACTGCGGCCATGGCCAGAGCTATCGGGCGGCGCCTCGTCGAAATACTTTTCGTCGAATTCATATTCAGTTCGGTTTTCATCGTTCTTCCTCCTATTGCTTCGCCGGGCAAGTCCTCCGCGACGATAAAGAGAGGATAATTGTATATATTTTTATAGTCAAATATAGTTTTAAAAATAAGTGTATCTAAATGTAACAAGGTAATTTTTATGTTATTACAATTAGTTATGCAGGGGACATGAAGGATGGACACATTCATCAAAACAATCTATATAATTAAATGTATTTATAAACACAATTGGAATGCGGAGATTACAGTGCCCCTGACCTACAACGACTCTCAACGGCGTGCATACCTGGATTTCACGGATCAGGTTGCGTCAGGGTGGGTCCATCTGTTTGCCGGAGATACGACATTTTACAATGCGGCCTACTGGGATCTTTTCAAGCACCTGTGGCGAACGCCTGAACCCGTGCGCAAAACGGATGCGGCAAATGCCATCACCGGTGTCAAAAGCCCGCTGACGGCATCCAAATATATTGAAACGGCCCTTGCCCGCGGCATGATCATCGAAAAGGAAAATCCACGAGATGCGAGATCAAAACTCCTTGCTCTGTCCCCACAGATGCGAGCACAGATGGACGTTTTCTTTGATGATGCTGTGGATAGTTTACGCAAGTCTGCAGCAGGCCTGAAGGACCTGGGACCTGTTTCGGACTAACCCTAGAGATAATCCCTAAGCAAGGCCACCAGCGGTTTGTCGGCGGGCGGCATCGGGAAATCACCCAGTCGGACCGGCGGCACCCATTTCAGTTCCTGGCCTTCCATCGGTTCCGGCTGGCCTTTCCATATCCGGCATAGATAGAGCGGCATCAGAAGGTGAAAATCCTCGTAGACATGGCTGGCAAAGGTAAAGGGCGCAAGGCAGGTTTCGGTAATGTCGATCCCGAGTTCCTCGTCGAGCTCCCTGACCAGGGCCGTTTCCGGCAATTCACCGTCATGCACCTTGCCGCCCGGAAATTCCCAAAGACCCGCCATGGACTTGCCTTCCGGCCGTTTGGCAATCAACACCCGCCCGTCGGCGTCGATCAGTGCTACGGCCGCCACAAGAACCGTCTTGTGCGAGGCTCCCAACCCCACAAAGGGTGCACCCCAGCAACCGCTGTCAGGACCGATAGTCGGCATTGATCGAGATGTACCCGTGAGTCAGATCACACGTCCAGACAGTGGCCGACCCTGTGCCGATGGCCAGATCGACATCGATGTCGACTTCCTGCCCCTTCATGTGAGCGGCGACGGGGGCTTCGTCATAATCAGCAACTGCTGCCCCTTCCTTGGCAATGACGATCCCGCCCATGCTGATGGCCAACTTGTCTCGCTCAGCTTTTTCACCGGCCTTTCCGACAGCCATTACAACCCGGCCCCAGTTCGCATCTTCACCGGCAATCGCTGTTTTGACGAGCGGTGAGTTGGCGATAGAAAGCGCAATTCTCTTCGCTGCTGCATCCGATTCAGCACCACTGACTTTAACCGTAATGAATTTTGATGCGCCCTCGCCATCCCGGACAACCTGCTTGGCAAGATCGATACACAAATCCTCCAGTGCAACTCTGAACGCCGCCAGAGCCGGGTCATCTGCATCCGCAACCGGCGTGTTGCCTGCGGCTCCGGTCGCAAAGGCCATCAACGTATCACTGGTAGACGTATCGCTGTCGACGGTCGAACAATTGAAACTCTTTTCCGTCGCTACACTCAGACAGGTTTGCAGCACGTCAGAGGGAATAGCGGCATCGGTACATATAAAGGACAGCATGGTGGCCATGTCAGGTGCGATCATGCCCGATCCCTTGGCGATCCCGTTGATCCGCACAGTCGTGCCGCCGATATCGACACGACGGGTCGCTCCCTTCGGAAAGGTATCGGTGGTCATGATCGCCTGCGCAGCATCCGCCCATCTATCAGGCGACATTTCTTTGGCCATGGCCTGAATGTGCGGCGTCAGCTTGTCGGTCGGCAGCACCACACCAATAACCCCGGTGGATGCCGCAAACACCCGGCTCGGACGACAAGTCAGCGTATCCGCCGCAGCGGCAACCACAGCTTCGCAGGCTTCCGCGCCGGCCTTGCCGGTGAAGGCATTGGCATTGCCTGCATTAACAACCAGGCCGCGCGCTTCTCCGCCAGAGAGGTGCTGGCGGCACCAGTCGACCGGTGCCGAGGGGCATAACGATCGGGTAAAGACACCGGCAACCTGTGTGCCATCGGTAAATTTCATCACCAGAAGGTCAGGCCGCCCTTTGTACTTCAATCCGGTTTCCGCTGCCGCAATCTCGGCGCCGTCAATGGCAGGCAGATCGGGAAAGCTTGAGGGCGCCAATGGCGAACGCGCGATCATGTCAAATGCTCCGGTTTCAGAGTTTGCTGCCGTCGATTGCAAACCTGTCTATCTTCGCTTTTTCGCGCAGCCGTTCGACGTAAGCCGAACCAGCGGCCTGTGCTGCCTCTGCGCGAAGCTCCTCAACGCTTTCTTCAAAGCTTGGCGGTGTGGCGGCTCTTTTTTCTTCGATCTTGATCACGTGAAAGCCGAACTGGGTTTGAACCGGTTCGCGGGAATGCTTGCCGGCATCCATGGCAAAGGCGGCTTCCTCAAAAGGCGGCACCATCTGTCCTTTGCCGAAAAACCCCAGATCCCCGCCCCTTGGTCCAGACGGACCGGTTGATTTTTTCTTTGCCAGTTCTGCAAAATCCGCCCCGTTGTCGAGCTCCTTGATCACGGCAACCGCTTCGTCAGAAGTTTTCAGAAGAATATGGCGGGCGTGGACTTCCTGAGCCCCCCCTGCAACGCTGTCCTCGTACATCTTCCGTAATTTTTCATCAGTAACCGCGGATTCGATCTCCTTGCGGACAGCAAAGCGCTCAAGCAATTGCTCACGGACCAATGAGAGTGCTTTCTTGAATTCCGCGTCCTCATCCAGATTCCGAGCCTGCGCATCTGTCGCCACCAACTTGGAGTCAATCAGACTCGTCAACAGCATCGGATAGATTTGATCCAGCGGAACAGCTTTATATTCCGGCGGCAGGTTATCATGGGCCTGTTCGACATCGGAACGGAGGATTTTTGAACCGTTGACGACTGCCACAACAGGGTCGTCTGCCGCCAGGACCGGCAACGACGACATGATCAGGAACGAGCCGACCAACACCCCGGCACTGATTTTTCGAATAGACATCTTGATCTCCTGCAAATGGCGTCTTTGTTACCTGACTAAGTGTTCTTACAGCGATTAAGCACACCCAATCGACCGGGGCAAGCAGCTCTGCCCGGCCCCATTTTTAACATGTTGAAACAAACTGAAAACAAATGATTCCCGCCGGCAAAATCCCTGAAATGTTTTTGGCTGATAGTCACAACCAGAAATCGTCGCTGCCCCAGTGACGGAGTGACAATCAGGAGCCTTGGAGCCTTATGGAATTTTTATTGGACCCCGATATTATCAAATTATCAGCTCTTGGGTGTGCGTTTGTGGTTGGCGTCTGTGTCTGCGTATACGTTGCGATACGCGAAACCGCCGAACTGAAACGTCGCCGGCGTGCCAAAAGACTTATTTACGAAGATGAAATCAAACGCGAAATCGACCGCAAGAAGCTCATGATGGAAAAATTAAACAGCCAGCGGGTCATAGAGGGCGAAATCGACCCCGTCGACAGCAATAGACCAATTCAGCGTTCCAATAATCAATCTTTCGCCTGAATTTCTGAGGTCTCTTGAGGGACCTGAAGACCACACTACACACTCCCCTAGGTCGGTCCAGAAGGACCGGCCTATTTTTATCAGCAATGATTGCAAAAGCTTGCATGCCAGCCGTCTGCCCGGCATGTTGCACCTGCTAACATTTCCGAGAGGGTGCAAATATGAGCTTCACAATAGTCGATCAGGCACCGGCGCGGCTTAATCGCTCCGAACTTGCCGTTCCGGGATCCAGTACGAAATTTCTCCAGAAAGCAGCTGAAGGTGCTGCCGACATGGTATTTCTGGATCTAGAGGATGCCGTGGCCCCGGATGACAAGCCGCAGGCCCGCAAGAACATCGTCGAAGCACTCAATGACTTGGATTGGTCCGGCAAGACAGTATCGGTGCGGATCAACGGTCTCGACACCCACTATTGCTACCGTGACATCATTGAAGTGGTCGAAGGTGCCGGCGACAAACTGGACCTGATCATGATCCCAAAAGCCGGTACGGCTGCGGATATTTACGCCATCGACATGCTGGTGACACAGATTGAAACGGCAAAGGGCTTTAAGAACCGCATCGGTTTTGAAATGATTATCGAAACCGCGCTCGGCATGCAGAATGTGAATGAAATCGCTGCTGCTTCCTCTCGGAACGAATCATTGCATTTTGGCGTCGCGGATTACGCTGCATCAACCAAAGCCCGGACAACCAACATCGGCGGACCGAACAAGGATTACTATGTGCTTTCCGATCCGCTGGAAAACGGTGAACGCGACACCTACTGGGGCGACATGTGGCATTACCCGATCACGCAGATGGTGATTGCGGCCCGCGCCAATGGTCTGCGCCCGATCGATGGTCCTTTCGGAGACTTCAAGGATCCGGATGGCTATATTGCACAAGCCAAACGAGCTGCCGTTCTCGGCTGTGAAGGCAAGTGGGCCATACACCCGTCACAAATCGAACTTGCGAACACCGTTTTCAGTCCTTCTGAAGAAGATGTCATTCAGGCCAAACGCATTCTAGACGCCATGGCTGAAGCCGAAAAAGCCGGCCGCGGCGCTGTCGCCCTCGATGGCAAGCTTATCGATTATGCATCTATCAAACAGGCCCGGGTACTGGTCGACATGGCAGAAAAACTGGCCGGGAAGTGATATCCTGATGTTTTTGGCGAGAATTTTCCCTCGGTGTCTCGCCAAGCGCTTTTGTAAATGGTATTGACGCTGACATGCAGGCTTATCTCGATTTCGAAAAACCAATTGCCGATCTGGAAAGCAAGATCGAGGAACTCCGTCACCTGTCGAGTGAGGGAGAGGTCAATATCGCCGATGAAGTCGGCCGACTGCAGGAAAAAGTCCAACGACTGCTGACACAGACGTACAACAAGCTTTCTCCCTGGCAAAAAGCACAGGTTGCCCGGCATCAGAGCCGGCCCCATGCTCAGGCCTATATCAATGCCCTGATCGACGACTTCACCCCGCTTGCCGGAGACCGCGCGTTTGCCGAGGACAATGCCATCGTCGGCGGTCTGGGCCGTTTCCGGGGACGTTCCGTCGTCATTCTCGGAAACGAGAAGGGTGACAGTACCGAATCCCGTATACGACATAATTTCGGCATGGCACGCCCCGAAGGATATCGCAAGGCGCAACGGCTTATGCAGCTTGCGGATCGGTTTCATCTGCCTTTGATAACGCTGGTTGATACACCGGGTGCTTATCCGGGGGTTGATGCAGAAGCCCGCGGTCAGGCTGAAGCCATCGCACGTTCCATAGAAACCTGCATTTCCGTGCGAGCACCATTTGTCAGTGTAATTATCGGCGAAGGCGGTTCAGGTGGCGCCATTGCCTTGGCAGTAGCGGACAAGGTGCTGATGCTGGAACATGCCATTTATTCGGTAATTTCGCCCGAAGGCTGTGCTTCAATCCTGTGGCGAGACTCCGACAAGGCCGCCGATGCTGCAGAAGCGCTTCGTCTGACGTCTCAGGATCTCCTGAAACTGGGAGTCATCGATCAGGTGGTGTCGGAACCACTTGGGGGGGCCCACCGTGATCCGGCGGCCATGATGACTCGAACAGCAGACGCTATAGAAAAGCATCTGGATGAACTGTCCAAATTACCAGGGACAGAATTACGCACCCGGCGGCGACAGAAATTCATCGATATGGGGTCTAAAGGGCTCTAAGGGACAACCATCCTTCAAGACGGCCTTGCGGCCTCCTCAGGATGAGTTTTCACATGAAGTTACCGATGACACCATACATCCTTCTTCTGAGGAGAATGTACAGTATCCGTCTCGAATCATGGCTCGAGAACGGAAAAAGTAACGCTCAGTTCACCTTGCCGTGACAGTGTTTGTACTTTTTGCCGGACCCGCAGGGGCATGGGGCGTTTCTTGGGACACGTCCCCATGTTGAAGGATCTTCCGGATTGATGTCTGCAGATGACTGTCGTGTACTGATCGGCTTTTCCTGCCCACCGTCAACCTCGACATCATCACCGGCATCGCCCTGCAATGCAGGGTCAGTCCGTGTTTCATGCATTTCCTGTGCCGGGCGCTGAAATGCATCTTCATCCGGCGTGGTTTGGAATTGTACCTGTGCCAGGACCGTCGTCACGCGGTCACGCAGGCCTTCCAGCATTTCTTCAAACAGATCGAAAGCTTCGCGCTTGTATTCATTGAGCGGGTCCCGCTGTGCATAGGCTCTGAGCCCAATGCCCTGACGCAGATGATCAAGGGTCAGCAGATGCTCTTTCCAACTCTGGTCAAGAAGCTGCAGCAAAAGGCTCTTCTCAACCATCCGCATCACATCCGGACCGACATTGGCCGCTTTTTCGGCCATCATGCGGTCGGTAATATCCGTCAGGCGCTCCCTGATTTCCTGATCGGCAATACCTTCTTCGCTCGCCCATTCCCTGACCGGCAGTTCAACGCCGAAGACACGCAATACTTCTTCATGAAGGCGATCAATATCCCACTGATCGGCATAGGCCTTTTCAGGAATCGAGGCCGAGACCATATCCGCCACGACCTGATGACGCATATCGACAATGTCTTCGGCGACCTGGTCAGCAGCCATAAGTTCGCGGCGCTGCTCATAAATCACCTTACGCTGATCATTCATGACATCATCGAACTTCAGCAGGTTTTTCCGGATTTCAAAGTTCCGCGCTTCAACCTTGGACTGGGCTTTTTCCAGGGCTTTGTTGACCCACGGGTGCACAATCGCCTCGCCATCCTGGAGACCAAGCTTCTGCAGCATGCTGTCGATGCGTTCTGAGCCAAAGATACGCATCAGGTCATCTTGCAGGGAAAGATAGAATTTCGACGTGCCGGGGTCACCCTGACGCCCTGAGCGGCCGCGCAACTGGTTGTCGATACGACGGCTTTCGTGACGCTCGGTCCCAAGCACGAAAAGGCCCCCCGCCTTCTTGACGATGTCACGGTCGTTTATGATTTCTTCTCTGATTTTTGCTGCTGCCGCGTCATATTTTTCGGTGCCGGGTTCTGCATCGATGTCCTGAGCCAGGCGCATTTCAAGGTTGCCGCCAAGCTGGATATCAGTACCGCGACCAGCCATATTGGTGGCGATCGTCACCCCGCCCGGCCGCCCGGCCTGAGCAATGATATAGGCTTCCTGCTCGTGATAGCGAGCATTCAATACATTGTGCGGGATATTTGCCTGCTTCAGTGCAACAGACAGTTGTTCCGATTTTTCAATGGACACCGTTCCGACGAGAACTGGCTGTTTGCGCTCGAAGCATTCTTTGATCTGCTCGGCAATGGCCGCATATTTTTCTTCAACGGTACGATAAACCTCATCATCGTGATCGATACGGGCAATCTGCACGTTGGTCGGAATTTCAACGACCTCGAGCTTGTAAATTTCGGCAAATTCTCCCGCTTCTGTCATAGCCGTACCGGTCATCCCGGCAAGTTTGGGATAAAGCCTGAAGTAATTCTGGAACGTGATTGATGCGAGTGTCTGGTTCTCGTTCTGGATCGTTACGTTTTCCTTGGCTTCAAGAGCTTGGTGCAACCCCTCGGAATAACGTCGGCCTTCCTGCATGCGGCCGGTAAATTCATCAATGATGACAACGGCATTGTCTTTGACAATGTAATCGACATCACGTTCAAACAGAACATGCGCCCGTAGCGCCTGGTTGGCATGATGCACGAGATTGACGTTCTGGATATCGAATAATGAACCCTCTTCAAGAAGCCCCGCATCTCGCATCAGGGTTTCCATGTTCTCAATACCGCTTTCGGTAAAGGTGGCTGCGCGGGACTTCTCATCCTTCTCGTAATCTTCTGGTGACAGCTTAGGGATCAGTGCATTGACCGTACTGTAAAGATCTCCAAGGTCCTCTGTCGGTCCTGAAATGATCAGCGGAGTCCGCGCTTCATCAATCAGGATACTGTCGACTTCATCGACGATCGCAAAATTGAAAGGCCGCTGAACCATGTCGTCCAGCGTGAACTTCATATTGTCGCGAAGATAATCGAAACCAAGTTCGTTGTTGGTTGCATAGGTTACGTCACAGGCATATGCCGCCCGGCGCTGGTCGTCATCCATACCATGCTTGATGACGCCGACGCTCAGACCGAGATAGGTATAAACCTGCCCCATCCAACCCGCATCACGCTCAGCCAGGTAGTCGTTGACGGTCACGACATGCACGCCTTCGCCTCGGAGGGCGTTCAGGTAGACAGCCAGCGTCGCAACGAGGGTTTTACCCTCGCCCGTCTTCATCTCCGAAATCATGCCTTTGTGAAGCACGATTCCGCCCAGCATCTGAACATCAAAATGACGTTGCCCGAGCGTGCGCTTTGCAGCTTCACGTACGGTTGCAAAGGCATCGATAAGAAGATCATCAAGGCTTTCACCGGCGTCCAAACGTCCTCTGAGCCAGTCGGTACGGGCCTTTAATTCATCGTCGGAAAGCGCTTCGACAGCAGGTTCAGCAGCATTAATGGCATCGACAGTGCCCTGCAGGGTTTTGACGTACCTGTCATTGGCCGAGCCGAACAGGCGTTTGGCAAGATTTTGCAGCATAAATGGGCTCCGGATGCGTCGAGCGCGAATAAAGCGAGCCGCCGGGTAGCGGCCCATAAACGGTTGCAAAAGAGATAGAGTCCAGACCGGCTCCTGTCAACGCGTCGAGCCGTTTTAGATCGTCACATTCCGGCAAGCGGATGGCTGGTTTCAACCAGTGCCCGTAAGCGTTCTTCCATTACATGCGTGTAGATCTGCGTTGTCGAAATGTCCGCATGTCCCAGCATCTGTTGCAAAGCACGCAGATCAGCGCCATTTGCTAGCAGGTGGCTGGCAAATGAATGTCTCAGAACATGCGGGGATACGCGCCGCCGGTCGAGACCTGCCTCTGTCGCCAGTTCTTTGATCAATTGCCCGAAACGGGCCCTTGTCAGGTGTCCTTCCTTGCCACGCGAAGAAAACAGATAACGCTCGGCGCGGCTTTTGGCCCGGCCCTTCGGCAAAAAACTTTCACGGACCAGCATGTAATCGCGAACCGCGTCCTGAGCAGGTTCCCCCAGAGGAACCATGCGTTCCTTACCGCCCTTCCCGTTCACGATCAGCACCGGGCTTTCACGGAGGAATGCCGATACGGGCAATGTGACCAATTCGGTAACGCGGAGCCCTGTTGCATACAGCAACTCCATCAATGCCAGAAGTCTTATTCCATCCGCCCCCGGGCGCCTGCGGGCTGCTTCCAGCAATGCATCAACTTCGGCTTCACTCAGGTATTTTGGTAGCCGCTGCCCAAGTTTTGGGCCATCCAGGCTGGATGTCGGGTCATCTTCCCGAAAACCCATCTCAATGACGAAGCGGAAAAACCGTTTCAGCGCCGAAAGCCGTCGGGCTGCGGTTGATGCCGCCAGTCCCTTTTCATCGATAGCTTTCAAATATCCCCGTACATGCTCAACACTGGCTCGCTCCGGCAGGGTCTGTCGCCGCCCGACAAAATGAGCAAATTCGGTCAGGTCCGCCCTGTAAGCAGCCAGCGTATTTGCTGAGGCGTTGCGGGTGGAGCGCATCATATTCAGGAAGTTATCAATCCAAGTATATCTGAGCTCGGCCATACCGCCGTCCCTTCCATACTCTTATCCGGTGACCCAATGCTTTTACAGTCCCGCGGCCAGAAGTGTCTCAACTGCAAGCTTACGGGCGGACTGATCAAAGCCCATTGCCCGAAATGCCGCGACGACCTCGTAAACGACTGCAATACCCTGATCACCGGGAACGCCATCACCCATGACCCGCAATGCATATATGGCCGGTTTGGCTGCGCCGGGCGGCACAGCCGCTTCGGAAGATCTGTTTGTGGTCAGGCTGGTTACACCGACCAAACCAGCCGCGCCCCGAACAGCCTGGACTGATGATGGTGTGGCAATTCTGTTCATGGATCGCAGACTGTCGCGGAACATGAACCAAATGGCTGGGGATGGCATGATCTGGCTTTTCGGTTGCCCGGCGTTAATGCCGTCCCAAACCGTAGACGGCAAATCGTCACCGACAGCCATGAACATGCCATTGACCAATGCCCGGTATTCAGAAATTTCCGAGCTGTCATCCAGAGTATTTCTCCAATCGGAAATCACCGTTTCCAAAGGAATTGCCTTGTCACCGACACCCAACAGGCGTGCCAGCGGCCTGACACGTGCCAGTGCCAGCCTGGACTCGTCACGTACCGATGCGCTGGCCCGCAAGAGCGCCAGCCAGCGTTCCGTACCGGTCGCACTCCCGAGCGCCAGATAGGCACGAACGCCGGTGAGTGCAAACCAGACCATTTCCGGACTGGGAGGCAGACGGTCTATGAGGGGGCGGAAAGCCTCGACGGCTGCCATATAACGGCCGTCTTCACGAGCCAGTAACAGGGCGCTCGAAATAATCTCCGCACGGGCTGTCGGAATATTTTGTTTGGCGGCGGCCTGGTATAGAAGCGCCCGCGCCCCGGCCCCGCCGATTTCCTGTGCCCGGGTGAGCGCACTTGCCAGGTCGGGCTCAGTAAATGTTACCTGCTGGTACAGACGCCGAAGCTCATTTGCCGACAATGCCCCCATTGGGACAGCACGTTCCGCCGCTTCAATTCTGCCGCCAACCGACATGTTTGGTGTCATCGCCAAGCTATGCAGAACAAGTGGATTTTCCGTATCAGCAACACTTGCCGGCAACTCCACCTTTGCAGCCCTGCTGAGTGCAATATGTATTGGCGTCGGATTTTCGATCTTGTCGAGGACAACGGGTTTGCCACTGAGAACAGCATCCGCCAACAATACTAGAGCCGGATCGTCTCCCGATATTTCACGAAGAAGGGATAACCCGAAATTGACACTATCCGTTTTGCCGTCCAGTGCATCGCAATAAACCAGAAGCCGCTGCCAGAAATCATCATTGCTTGCCCCCTGGCTGTTGCGGGCAAGGCCGCACGCACGGGCGTTATTGAAACGGATAACCTGAATCTGGGCATCGATCACATCCAGCCCTGCCGGTCTGTCCTGACGAGGCGCTGAGGCCAAGAACAGTTCTGCATTATCGACATCTCCCATTGCCAAAAGCGCCTTGGCGCGGGCACTCAGCAAGCTTGGAGAGTTCTCATTAACAGCGACGGGGGCCCGTGCCCGACTTAATAGCAATAACGCCGTGAGTTCCCGCAAAGCCGCCGAACCACTCTTGTGCGGCAATGTATTGATCATATTGACCGCATCCGCGCGCGTTACGCCCTGCCACATATCTATGCCAAAGCCGCCGTCATTCCGAGTTAACACACCGACGGATTCCGTGTCGACCTTACTCAAACCATCGACTTCGATCCCTGTCTTGCCAGGTGTGCTGGGCAAGCGTTCAGGCTGAACTATCTGTTGCGGTGCAGGTGCACTGCTTCGTGAGGGGACAAGCCTGCGCGGGCCGCTGGTCGTTGGGGTTTGCGTTTCCGGCTGATCCGTCGCAGGAGAGGCGCTCGGTTGAAGCACGCCAGGTGGTGCGCTCAGGTCAACCGGGCCCCCGGTCCCCGGAGGTGTTGTCTGTGCCGCAAGCGGAGAAGCTGCCACAAGTGCGACAAGGAGAATGACCCAGCACTTAACGTGGGAATTGATCATTCGGCAATACCTTCTCGACGTTACTGACCGGTGCCGGTATTTCCCAAGTTGCCAGAAAAGCCGCACCGCCGCCTGCGCCGAGCAACAGCAATACCAAAATAAAGACCGTCAATTTACCCATGAATATCCGTTACCTGCTATTCATTCCGAGAGCATGCCCCGCTCACGAAAATTCTGAAATCATTGAAACAATCGACACTGCAATTGATGCTCGCCTAGGACTGTGGCAAATTTTTGCCATTGCTGCGTCAGTCTATCGGCAGGCTGGTCTGCTTTCAACGGGCTGACCATGTGAAAACCGGATGAGCTCAGCTTCAAATACTTGGAAAAGTGATTGATTTCATGGCCATAGCGCCAACAAACGAAACAGATAACATCAATGCTCAAGCCACGATTGATCGTCCGATCGTGCTTGTCGGCCTGATGGGTGCCGGAAAATCGTGCGTCGGCCGCAAATTGGCCGAATCGTTCGGTCTGCCGTTCTGCGACTCCGATAACGAAGTCGAAGATGCCGCAGGATGCGAAGTACGCGATATCTTTGAGGTTTATGGTGAACCCGCATTCCGGGATTGCGAACGGCGGGTCATTCAGCGTCTGTTACAGAATGGTCCAAGCATCATCGCAACCGGTGGCGGTGCCTTCATGGATGCTGAAACGCGTGACGAAGTTAAGGCGCGAGGAATTTCACTCTGGCTACGGGCTGATCCCGAGATTCTCTATCAGCGGACGAAAAGGTCGAAGAACCGCCCCTTATTGAATAACGAGGATCCCCTTACGACCCTCAAAGAACTTGCCGAGAAGAGATACCCGGTATACGCCGAGGCCGATATCATCATCGATACCGGCAATGAAGGGTTGGAAAAAACCCTGCAAGCGGCGATTAAGGCTATACTTGAAAGCTTCGAAACGGACACCAAGACATGACACTTGCCAGTAACGGCATTGAAACCCTGCACGTTCCAATGGGCGAGCGCAGCTACGACATTTTTGTCGGCGAAGGTGGCATTTCCCACGCAGGTAAAATCCTCAAGGACATTCTCAAGGCACCCAGAACCGTCATTGTCACGGATGAAAATGTCGCAAAGGATTGGCTGGCGCCATTGTGCGCGTCGCTTGATGCCGCCGGCATTCGACACCGCGAGATTATATTGCCGCCCGGGGAACATACCAAGAGCATGGACCATCTGAGCGGTCTACTCGACAATCTGCTTGAAAAAAATATCGATCGGAAAACAACGCTGATTGCACTCGGCGGAGGTGTCGTCGGTGATCTGACAGGGTTTGCCGCTGCCGTCGTTTTGCGCGGTATAGATTTCGTGCAAATGCCAACGACCCTGCTGTCACAGGTAGACAGTTCCGTCGGTGGCAAGACCGGGATCGATACCCGTTTCGGCAAGAACCTGATCGGTGCATTTCATCAGCCACGTGCTGTCATTGCGGATACTTTGACACTGGACACCCTGCCGATGCGCGAACGGCTCTGCGGGTATGCCGAAGTTGTCAAATACGGAGTCATCAATGACCGCGATTTCTTTGACTGGCTGCAGGAGAATGCACGGAAGTTACTGGACGGCGACCCTGGAGCGCGCCGCGAAGCGATTTTGCGTTCATGTGCCAATAAAGCAGAAATCGTCGCTGCCGATGAACGTGAAGCAGGACTGCGCGCCCTGCTCAATCTTGGCCACACATTCGGGCATGCCATTGAAGCGCAGGTCGGTTTCGACGATAAGCTGAAACATGGCGAAGCCGTCGCTATCGGCATGATCATGGCCCTGGAACTTTCGGTACGTCTTGCTCGGATCAATGAAAGCGAACGTGATTTGTTGAAAAACCACCTTGAAACGGTTGGTTTGCCGACGAGCATCAAAGGGCTTGCCGGTGGCAATTGGACGTCTGATGCGCTTCTTGAACACATGACACGCGATAAGAAAACCCAGGATGGCCGGTTGACGTTCATTCTGGCCCACGGCATCGGAAATTCATTTGTTGCAAACGATGTTGACCCTGAGATCGTCCGCGACGTTCTGGATGGTTTTATCAGGGATGCACGCTAAATCATGATACCGTTGATCCGGCATCAATCGCCGCATCAACTTTCCCACTGAGGTAAGGATTTACGATGTTGGAAATCGGTCTCGCTATATTTGTTCTTCTGATTTTATCCGGTTTTTTCTCAGGCTCGGAAACAGCACTGACTGCCGTATCCAAGCACGTTATGTACCAGATGGAACAAAATGGCGATAAACGCGCTATCACTGTTAACGCCTTGCATGAAGACAAGGAACGCCTGATCGGCGCCATTCTGCTCGGCAACAATCTTGTCAATATTCTAGCGTCTGCACTGGCGACAAGCCTGTTGATCGAAATGTTCGGAGATAACGGCGTTGTCTATGCCACCATCGTCATGACGGCACTGGTGCTGATTTTCTCCGAAATCCTGCCAAAAACCTATGCCATCCGGAACGCCAACCGCATGGCACTTTTAGTCGCGCCAATCATCAAGCCGATCATCGCCGTATTGGCACCCATAACATTGACCATTAATGCGATTGTCCGGCAGGTCCTGATTTTGATCGGCGCGGGGTCCAGTGCAGAGGAAAGCCGGGAAGCTGCAGAAGAAGAACTCCGAGGTGCCATTGAACTGCACGACGGCGACGAGCCATCCGTCAAACAGGAACGCGACATGTTACGTTCGGTTTTGGAGCTGACTGAAGTCCAGGTCGAAGAAATAATGACTCACAGACGCAACGTCGTCGCGATTGACATATCTTTACCGTCCGAAGAAATCGTACGCCAGGTTCTCGAAAGTCCATACACACGCATTCCCCTTTGGAAAGACGACCCGGAAAATATCGTCGGGGTTCTTCACGCGAAAGCACTGCTGCGAGAAATGATGCGACTTGGCGGGGATGCCAAGGAGGTGGATATCGTTGAAATATCAACCGCCCCCTGGTTCATTCCCGAGCAAACACTTTTGCTGGATCAGCTTCAGGCCTTCCGTCACCGACGCGAACATTTCGCATTGGTTATCGATGAGTACGGCTCCAACATGGGTGTTGTGACCCTTGAAGACATCATCGAGGAAATCGTCGGTGACATTGATGATGAGCATGATGTTGAAGTCACAGGCGTGACTTCTCAGACAGACGGCAGTTATCAGATCGACGGTTCCGTCACGATCCGAGATTTAAACCGTGAATATGAGTGGGATTTGCCGGACGAGGAAGCATCGACCATTGCAGGACTGATATTGCATGAAAGCCGACGCATACCAGAGGTTGGACAGAGCTTCATGTTCCATGGCTTCCGTTTCGACATCATCGAACGCCAAAGCAATCAGATCACCAAAATTCGTGTTACACCGCCCGATGACGATAATGTTGAATCTTCGGAAGCCACTGGAAAATAAGGCGTTTATTGAACTTATGCGTTGATAAGGCTTTTACACTTCAACTAATTTACCGAGTAAAGTAGACTGATACCTGCATCCGCTCTGTGAGCAAAGTAGCTTAGTAAAGACAGCGGCAGCGAAATGGAGGTCAGCATGCATCGAAAAATCGTCCCGGATATCGTGCAACCTGTTGAAGTTGCCAGTGTCACTGCTGAAAATACGGTTCTCGAAGCTGCAAAAATTATGCGGGACCGGAAAATTGCTGCGCTGATCGTCGTGAACGGCGAAGGCGCACTAACAGGCATCATCACCGAGCGTGATATCGTCTTCCGTGCAACGGCTGAAGGCAAGGAGCCCAGCTCGGCCAAGGTGTCCGAGATCATGACGCCAAACCCCGATACTCTGGCACCGGGGGACAGTGCATCCGATGCGCTTGAGCTGATGCAGACGAGAAATTATCGCCACCTGCCGGTAGTGGATGGCAACAAGTGCATAGCCGTCGTTTCTGTGCGTGATCTGTTCAAATCCGTAAAAGAGTCTCTTGAAGAGAGCATCCGCGAAACGGAAGCGTTTGTCTTTGGCGACAGATACGGCGCCTGAAGAATATATCAGTGCAAATCGGGTATCTTAAATTCGTGCGTTTGCACAACCGTTCTGCATCTTGAACATCTACTCTCAGCAGAATAATGCCGCACTCGGAATCACGCTCGTGATCTCGGCTATGTTTATTTTCGCAATTCAGGATGCAATTACGAAAATACTCTCCGGGGGGTTTTCTGCACCACAAATTCTCTGGGTGAGGTTTGTTGTTTATGCCGTTTTTGCGCTGGCTTTCTCGGCCCGCAAACGCCCTCTTCGGGAATGCTTGAAAAGCCGTGCTCCTTTTCTGCAGTTGCTCCGTTCCCTTTTGATCATCCTTGAAATCGGATTGTTTATCGTCGCCATTCGTTACATGTCGCTCGCCGAGATACATGCACTTCTGGCAACCTTTCCCCTCATGGTCACCGGGATTGCCGCGCTGTTTCTGCGTGAACCCGTCGGTATTCGCCGCTGGGCAGCTGTTTTTACCGGTTTTATCGGGGTTTTGGTGATCTTACGGCCTGGTCTGATCGCGATACAACCTGGTGCATTGATTGCTCTGCTGACGGCATTGATGTTCGCCGGCTATAACGTCATGACCCGATACGTATCGAAGTATGATGATGGCGAAACATCTACTGTTTATACAGCCCTGATCGGCGCTGTGCTGCTTAGCTGCATCGGCCCATTTTACTGGATTGAACCGACGTTGGAACAATGGGGGCTGCTGGTCTGCCTGGCACTGGTAGCAGCAACTGCACACTTCCTGTTGATCAAGGCGTTAGAGGCAGCCCCTGCATCAACGCTACAGCCGTTCAATTATACGCTTCTCGTTTTCGCAACGATGATCGGGTACGCGGTTTTTGGTAACCTGCCTGACTTCTGGACCGTCGTCGGCGCATCCATCATTGTCGGCAGCGGACTATACACCATCTATCGGGAACGGCGGCGAAAGCAGGCGGATTAGGTATTCACAATCCCAGTTCAGACAGTTCCTGTTCCGTCACGAAAACCGTCCCCGTAAACGCCGCGATATCAGCATTGTCGGCAGGTCGCACGACATCGACCCGATAGACCGCCTTACGTCGTGTTCTGGAAACCTCGCGTGAGCGTGCTTCGATAACGTCCCCATTGCGCACACCAGAGAGATAGACGATATGCGCATCAATTCCGACCGAGACCTTGTCGTAAGTGTTGGATGACATGCCGAATGCCGTATCAGCAAGTGCGAATGTCACCCCGCCATGCCCCCAGTTGAGAAAATTGAGATGTTCGGGCTTGACCGTCATCCGGAGATCCAGCAATCCCGGCGCCGCATCCAAAACCTCAACCCCCAAGGTTTTCGCACAATTATCGTGTGCGATCATAGTTTCGACCCAGGCCCGTTTGTCCCCATTTTCATCCATGGCGGTTAGGCAGCAATTAAAGGCTGACCAAAGCCAAGTTCCTGCCTGAGACAGGCGCACATCTCGCCATGTGTCGCCCCGGCTTCTGCAGCTTTAACCAGCAACTCGAAGACATTCTGACTTTCATCGCCACAAGCACGGGCCATGGCTGCCAGGGCCCGCTCGACATCCGCGTTCGACCTTTCGGCCTTGAAAGATTTGAGATTGGCGATCTGCTTTTCCATGGCTTCACGTTCAGGGCGCTCAAGCGGCCTGACCGGGATCGGTTCATCGTCCTGATAGGCATTCACACCGACAATCGTCTGCTCGCCGCATTCAACGCGGTTCTGAAACTCCATGGAAGATTCACCGAGCTTTTCCTGCACAAGTCCCTTTGCTACGGCTTCAAACATCCCGCCTGCGGCATCTATTTCGTCAAATGCCTTCAGTATTTTCTCTTCCATCTGATCCGTAAGTGCCTCGACGTAATATGAGCCCCCCAGCGGATCGATGACATCGGTCAATCCTGCTTCTTCGCGGAGGATGTTCTGTGTCTGAATGGCAATCTTCGCTGCCGCTTCCGTCGGGGTTGAGAGAACTTCATCGTATGCATCGGTATGCATGGACTGCAGCCCGCCCAGAATACCGGCGATCGCCTGCGCCGTTGTGCGGGCGATATTGTTCAACGGTTGCTGACGTGTCAGATCAACACCTGATGTTTGCGCATGGAACTTGAACCGCCAGGCACGTGGATCTTCGGCGCCGAGGCGTTCCTTCGCCAGACGTGCCCAGATACGGCGCCCCGCACGGAATTTGGCAATCTCCTCGAAGAAACTGATCGAGATATCGAAGAAGAATGTGAATCGCGGCAGGAATGTATCTACATCCAGACCGCGTGCCTGGCAGTCTTCGGCATACTGGATAGCGGACGCTAATGTGAATGCCATGGCCTGTGCGGGGGTGGCGCCTGACTGCTGCATGTGCTGTCCGACGACCGATACAGGGTTCCATCGCGGCAGCCGTTCATTTGCGAATTGCACATGATCAACGAAGACCCGGCGGGCACCACCAAGTGCCAGACGGAAGAACATATGATTGGCAACATAGTGCGAAATGTAATCGCTCTGGTTCGAGGTGCCGGAAATCCGTGACCATGGAATGTCGCGTCGATTTGCAACGCCCAACAGAAACGCCAGCAATGTGAACGGGGAAGGATCATTCAGCGCAACGGACATATCCCCGATCGGCACACTATCGAGACAGGTTTCCATGTCTTCAATGGTATTGATTGTCGTGCCGCAGGTGCCGAGAATTTCGATATCCACCTCATCAATGTCATAGCCACGATAAACGGAATTACATGGGATCATGCTGAGTGCCGTCGCACCGCTATCAACAATACGGCGCATGCGGGCGTTATAATCTTCCGGTGTTGAAAGACCGATTAGCTGCCGCTGCGTCCACGAACGTCCACGGTGCATGGTCGGATAGATACCGCGTGTGAATGGTGCATCACCAGGAAATCCTAGATCCGGCATATAGTCATCAGGCGACCAGTCTTCAGGCGTATATAACGGTTTGATTTCAATCCCTGAACGGTTGTAGCGCGGCTTATCATTCGGCAGATGTTTATGATAAGCATCCTGCCAATTATCCCGTCCCGCTTCGAAATCCTGTCCCATGGTCGTATTTTTCAGATCGTCCGACATGTCTCATTCTCCCAACTTATTACGTCTTTCGACGATCAGCTGTGCGATACCGTCAACAATATCGCTACGTGAACAACCCGGATGGAAAACCCGGGAAACACCTGCTTCCTTCAGCATTTGCTCTTCATTGTCGGGTACAATCCCGCCGACGATCACGATGACGTCGTCGAGTCCCGCCGCAGCCAAGGCCCGCATTAGCTTCGGCACCAACAGATGGTCGGTGGCCAGCGAACTGACGCCGATGCAATCTACATCTTCCTGCGCAGCTTGATTGACGACTGTTTCCACCTGCTGCCAAGGCCCGGTGTAGATAACTTCCATGCCTGCATCGCGGAGAAATGAAGCCACCAAGCGGGATCCACGGTCATGGCCGTCGAGGCCGATTTTCGTTACCATAACCTTGGGCGGCCGTGACAGGCTGGCAACGGCTTTGGGAACATCGGATGTTTGAGTCGTTTCAATCGTATTCATGATTCTCTTCCTACGGTTTCACCGTGACGTACTATCCGGACAAAATGCGCAGCGATTTCACCGGGTGACGCACCATCCGGGCGAAACCAGGTTTTCGACCAGTTGGCGGCCCCCAAAAGCATCAATCGTATCCATCCTGCATCATCAGGATTGCTCAGAGGCAACGCATCGACCAGTTTGCGAAATCGCAGTTCGTAACCATCGCGAAGCTCAACCAGCTGATGTCTCAATGCTGTCTCTTCAGCTGGCAGATCACGAATGACGACTTGCGCATAATCACCGCCGTCCAAAAGGCTTTTAAGATGTGCGGAAAGCGCATGTTCGAGACATTGCCATGGGTCCTGCGTATTTGCAGCGAGAACAGCCTGATCGACAGCCTCAGCAATTCGGTGCACGCCCTCTTCATGAACAGCCAGAAACAATGCCGTTTTTGATTTGAAGTGATAATAGAGCGATCCCGCAAGCATACCCGCATCCGTCGCGATATCGCGCATCGTTGTCGCCGCATAGCCCTGTCGGCAGAAACGATAGGCTGCTGCATCAAGCACCATTTCCCGGCGGTTATTCCCTCGCGCACGTAAGGATTGTGCTTCCAGACCCGTTTGTCCGTCCATAATCCATCCTTAAACAAACATTTGTTAGGTTAATATATACCTTGCACTTGCGACAGACAAAAGCGAAATGTGGATTCAGACAAAGGAGTTCACGGCATGCCGCTTTCAAAGGCTTCACCACGTAAACACATTCACACACGAGAGATCAGATGCGATGCCTATCAACGTGATGATGGTTTGTGGGATGTAGAGGGGGTTATCACCGACACCAAATCCTACTCATTTGACAATCAGGATAGGAATGGCGTCGCAGCAGGTGAAGCCGTACATCAGATGCGGGTCAGGCTGACGATCGACGAGGAGTTGATCGTGCAATCGGCGGAGGCTGTCACCGAAGCGGCCCCCTTTAACATGTGCGGTAATATTGCACCTGATTATTCAAAGCTTGCTGGTCTCAAGATCGGACCGGGATGGCGTAAAAACGTTTTTGAACGGCTCGGACGCACAAAGGGCTGTACGCATATTTCAGATCTTGTATTGGGCCCACTCCCTGTAACGGCATTTCAGGCCGTCATACCTGCCAGACGTGTCAGTGAAAACGAACCTGGCGACGGCAAACAGCCTTCAACGCTGGATACGTGCCATGCATTGTCGTCAAAAAGCCCTGTTGTCAAACGGCGCTGGCCGGAATTTTACACGGGGGATTTGGATGGTTCTGAGGATGAGGCTAAGGCCTAGAAAGTCTGTTTCGATATCCCTTGCAGGGCCTGGGAAATAAGATTGGCCGTTTTGCCGCTGCCACCTAGAAGCCTGAAGTAATTGATGACCGTAGAGCGCACAGCCTGGGCACGATTTGCCCGCCCGCGCTGTTGATCGATTTTAGTACACAGATCATGCCGTGAAATATCTTCTTTAAGGCAAATATCATCCAAAGCATCCCATACGGCTTCTTCAAGGCGTACCGTGGTTCGGCGTTTGGCTATAACGATATTTCGCGTTTGCATACGCGCATTCATATTTACCCCTCCGAGATTTTTCCCGGAGAAAGATTTCACATATGGTCGCGACTTAAAAGTGCAATTATTAGATATCGCTATGAAAGAGTTATTTTGACGTCATGACGAAGACGCCGTCCCAATCCTTTGGCGGATTGGCTTTCAAAGCTTCACATCGATCAATGTAGATCTGCGCCAGCTTGTCACCCGGGTTGGCCTTCAGGCATTCGCGAAATAGCCCCATAGACTTATCCCAGTCACCTTTATTGTAGTGCACACGTGCTGCCTTGAAATTGTTCACAACCTCCATGAGATTGGGGAACGTTTCCTCTGAATGATAGTCCAGAACTTCCAGTATCTCGACCGGCTTGGTCTTGCCTTTGACAACAACCCGGTCGATATCGCGGATACGATAGGTTCCCTTCAGTTTCTTATAGGTCAGATCGCTTATCAGGATACGTGCAGCGTACTGTTTGCAGGCGGATTCCAATCTGGCAGCCAGATTCACACCGTCACCGATCATTGTGTAATCCATGCGCTTGGGAGAACCGATGTTCCCCGTCACCACGTTGTCGGTATTGAGACCAAGTCCCATGTCGATTTCCATTTCTCCCTTGGCGACACGTTCCTTGTTCCACTCCCACAACTCTCGGATCATCGAGATACCGGCACGAACCGCACGATCCTCGTCGTCTTCGCGCGGTAACGGCACGCCGAAACCAGCCATGATGGCGTCGCCGATAAACTTGTCGAGCATGCCCCCCTCGCGGGATATGCACTCAACCATGATGGTGAAATACTCGTTGAGCATCTGCACGGTCCCCTGTGGACCAAGAGACTCGGTGAGTGTCGTAAACCCGCGAACATCCGAAAACAGCACAGTCGCCGTGATCGCTCGGCCACCCAGCGCGTCTTCTCCGCCGGCCATCAACTGATCGGCAAGTCCAGGATCCATATACCGTGACATCGTCGACTTCATACGCTTTTCCGACGAGATGTCTTCCAGCATGTACATAATCCCGAGTTTTTTCTGCTCCGGACTGAGTAGCGGCAAACAGGTCACATTGACCGAAATTTTTTCCTTCTTTTCCTCATTGCCGAAGACCAGTTCGGCATCCATCTTGATGTCGCCCTCACCGGTTTCATCGACTTCCTTGGCCTGTTCATTGAGCCAGGCGTTTTCATCAATGAAAAATTCCTCGGCTTTCTTGTCTATGATCTCCGAAACTCTCGTCCGCAGGATACGAAGACCAGCTGCATTGCAGGTGACGATCTTGCCGTCTTCGTCCAGCGTTACGACGCCGTTGGTCATCGATTCCAGCATGCTCTCGTTGTAGTTCTTCATATTCTGAACATCTTCGAAGAGCTTGGCGTTTTCGAGTGCAATAGCGATCTGCGATGTAAAAGCCTTGAGTCGGGCTTCGTCCTCGTCCGTGAACGGCCCCCCGCGTTTGTTCAGGACCTGGGTCACCCCGATCACTTTCCCGTCCTTGTTGGTTACGGGAATACACAGGATGGAGCGGGTGAAATACCCCGTCTGCTTATCAAAGCTTGGGTTGAATCGAAGGTCGGCATAGGCATAGGGAATGTTCACAGACTTCGCCGATGAAAACACCGCACCGGCGATCCCCGCCGTGTTAGGCAGCCGGATTTCGCCAATACTGTCGCCCATGGCGACACGCGAAAACAACTCGTTGGTTTTTTCATCGTTGATAAACAGCGTGCCCCGGTCAGCGTTGAGCATCCGCGTTGCTTCGCTCATGACCTTGGCCAGCAAAGACCCCAGTTCCAGGTCCGATGTCACGTCGGTGACGATATCCAGGAATTCCAGTTCCTGTTCGCGCGATTTCTTCATCTTCTCGACAAATTGCGTCGACTGCAGCGCGACGGATGCCTGCGTTGTCATTGCTTCGAGAAGCTCAAGATCTTCTTCGGTGAACTGACCCTTTTTCTTGTTCAGAACCTGGATCACGCCAATCAAGTCGCCTTTGACGGTTTTCACCGGCGCACACAAAATCGATTCCGTCTTGAAGCCGGTCTGTTCGTCGACAGTGCGGTTGAAGCGGTCGTCCGAGTAGGCATCGAGGATGATAAGTCCCTGCCCCGACTGGAACACGGCACCGGCAATACCGGAATTGTTCAGGATACGGATTTCACGCTGGAAGTTGCCTTGTGCAAAACGGGAATAGAGTTCGTCCGTGACCGGGTCGTTAAGGAACAACGTGCCGCGTTCGGCCTGCAGTTCCCAGGTCGTCATCTCGACCATGGTCTCCAGAACTTCATCGAGGCTTTCAATTGCCGCTACACGCCGCGAGACGTTCAACAGCATTTCAGCCTGTTTCAGTTTGCGATCTGCTTGGCGCAGCTTGTCCATGCGGCTGATACGGCCGCCGTTATCGCCACCGTCCAAGTCTTCATCATCGTCGATCTGGTTTCGACGTTCTCGGCGGCTAGCACGCCTTGGCGATGGTGCTGTAGGTCGTTTCTGTACCGGCGCAGCGGCAGCATTCGGTGAGGCGCCCTCACCGGCAGGCTTCTCGCCCGGGACTTGTTCATTTGAGGCGTTGGCACGCGCATCATTGCGGCGCGAACCTGCACGCCGGGCACCTGCCTTTACGCGGATATTACTTGCCACCCCTCAGTGCCTCCAGTTCGTTGCGCATCTCCACCACCGTCTGCTGCAACTGTCCCAATTCATCACGGGCAATGCGTTCGTGTTCCTGCATTTGTTCGATGTTATCAAATCTCATCGTTTCCAGTTCTTCACGCAATGAGGCTGCTGTCTGCTTCAATTGTCGTATTTCGTCCGATGCTTCCCGGACGGCATCCTGAACAGCGTCCGCCTTTTCAATCTGCAGTCGCTCCAACTCGTCGCGAAGCGCCTGGGCAGCAGCTTTCAACTGCTTGATTTCACTCGCTGAACCGACAATGGCCTCCTGCACCTTCGCTTCAGCGGCTATCCGATGCGCCTCCAACTCGTCTCGAAGAGCTTGAGCTGTCTCCTTCAACTGCTTGATCTCGTCGACCGAATTGGACACGGCATCCTGAACGGCCTGTTCCTTTTCGACCTGGAGACGTTCCAGTTCCTCTCTGAGTGCGAAAACGGTTTGTTCAAGTTGCCGGATATGCAAAGTCGCCTGACGAAGCTCGTCCGGCTCTTGTTCAACCAGTGTTGCGATGTCAGACATTAAACTTCGTGCACACTCCCCATAACTCTTTGATATCATAGTATCCATGAGCCGTTTCTGCAGCAATTTTAATGCGTCAGGTCTTGCACCGATGGACAACCGTTGATGACCGCCGTTTGCCGTGATTGTGCCCGAATTTTTGACACCCCGCCGGGCAGCGGCTGCCCATCGTGCGGGGGAAGCCGATTCTTCACGCATCCGGAACTGCTGGATCTTGAAATCGCTCACATTGATTGTGATGCGTTCTATGCCTCGGTCGAAAAACGTGACAATCCGGAAATCCGCGGAAAACCGGTCATTGTCGGTGGCGGGCGACGCGGTGTCGTTTCCGCATGCTGTTACATCGCACGTATTTACGGGATCCGCTCGGCCATGCCGATGTTCAAAGCGCTCAAAGCATGCCCTGACGCCATAGTCATACGCCCAAACATGGAAAAATACCGCGTCGTCGGTCATCAGGTCCGTGAATTGATGCAAAGCATCACACCACTAGTCGAACCGATTTCAATCGATGAGGCATTCCTGGACCTTACCGGCACCCGCAGGCTGCATCATGGCTCACCTGCCGAAACACTGGTCAGGCTCGCGAAACGCATAGAAACCGAAATCGGCATCAATGTTTCGATCGGTCTCAGCTACAACAAATTTCTGGCCAAACTGTCATCCGATCTGGATAAGCCGCGAGGTTTTGCAGCGATCGGCCGGGCCGAAGCCGTTTCATTTTTGGCAGAAAAACCGGTCGGGATACTTTGGGGGGTCGGAAAATCGCTGCGTAACATACTAGAATATGACGGCATCAGCAAAGTCGGCGACCTCAGCCGGTTTGATGAAAGTGAACTCGTGGCACGCTACGGGTCCATCGGCACCCGGCTAAAACGATTTTCCGAAGCCCGGGACGTCCGCAATGTCGATCCGGAAAGCATCACCAAATCCATTTCCGCTGAAACCACATTCGAAGACGATGTCAGCGATCCGGAGGCCCTTCGTGTCACGCTATGGGAACTTTCAGAAAAGGTCGCACGCCGTCTCGGCCGGGCCGGTTTTGCCTGCGATGGCGTACAGCTCAAGCTGAAAGCTGCAGATTTCAAGTTGGTGACACGATCAAGAAAAATGTCAGGCCCGACAAAACTTGCTGATGAAATCTATAGGGCCGCTGAAACTCTACTGTCCGGTGAGGCCGACGGTAAAAAGATGTACCGCCTGATCGGCGTCGGGGCAGAAAGGCTCTTGCCAGGAGAAGATGCCGATCAGCCTGACCTTGCAGACCCCGACCGCGGGAAAAGGGTCAAGGTTGCTGATGCCATCAATACCGTCCGGGAAAAATTCGGCGATACGGTTATCGGCAAAGGTCGCGGATTTCGAAAATAGACTGAGCCCGTCACCCCGGCCTATATTTTTGCCGGGATGACGGGGGTCAGGGATTAACCGATGAGGCTGTTCAGTGTCTCGCTCGGACGCATAGCGGGGACGCGCTTGTCCTGATCCTGGTGGTAATATCCGCCAAGATCTACGGCCTTCCCTTGATTGGACGCGAGTTCACCGATGATTTTGTCTTCGTTCTCGCGAAGTTTTTCAGCCAGCGGTGTAAAATAGTCCTTCAATTCAGCATCATCGCTCTGCGCGGCCAGGGCTTCAGCCCAATAAAGTGCGATATAGAAATGGCTGCCCCGGTTATCGAGTTGACCGACTTTACGACCGGGCGACTTGTTCTCATCAAGCAATTTACCGGTTGCGATATCCAGCGTTTGAGCCAGTACGTTTGCCTTCGCATTTCCCGTGACATTGCTGAGATGCTCAAACGACGCCGCAAGTGCGCAGAACTCGCCCAGAGAATCCCAACGCAAATGCCCTTCCTCAACGAACTGCTGGACATGCTTTGGTGCCGAACCACCGGCACCTGTTTCGAATAGACCGCCCCCGTTCATCAACGGCACGATGGAGAGCATCTTGGCACTGGTGCCGACTTCGAGGATCGGGAACAGGTCCGTCAAATAATCCCTGAGGACGTTCCCGGTAACCGAAATGGTGTCTTCGCCTTTTTTCATCCGCTCAAGCGAAAACCGCGTTGCATCTCTCGGCGCCAGAATCTGGATACCCAGCCCCGAAGTGTCGTGCTCCGGTAGGTATGCATTCACTTTCCTGATCAATTCAGCATCGTGCGCCCGGTTTTCGTCCAGCCAGAAAATGGCCGGCGATCC
The DNA here is from genome assembly GCA_965227245.1 of Rhodospirillales bacterium. Classification (GTDB taxonomy): domain Bacteria; phylum Pseudomonadota; class Alphaproteobacteria; order Rhodospirillales; family Casp-alpha2; genus UBA4479. The sequence continues at coordinate 3,666,152 of OZ245728.1, forward strand.
GGTTGCGCGGGCACGAGATACGGCGAGTTTCACCCAGTCACGGATCGGTGCGTCTTTGGTCATGCACATACGCCAGATATCACCTTCCTCAACAGCATGCTCGAGAAGGGTGTTGCCACCGGCATCGACGACACGGATCGTCCCATCGGCCTGAGCCGTAAAGGTCTGCGGGTGGGATCCGTATTCTTCGGCTTTCTGCGCCATCAGCCCAACATTGGAGACGCTGCCCATGGTCGACGGGTCAAATGCCCCGTTTTCCTTACAGAAATTGATCGTCTCATCATATACCGGCGCATAGCTGTTATCAGGGATCACGCACTTGGTATCGTGCTCCTTGCCGTCCGGGCCCCACCCCTTCCCACCGGCACGGATCAGAGCCGGCATCGAGGCGTCGATGATCACATCACTCGGTACATGCAGGTTGGAAATTCCCTTGTCGGAATTGACCATATACATATCCGGCCCTTCGGACAGACATGCTTCGATATCAGCCTCGATTTTAGAACGCTTGGCGCTATCGAGGTTTTTCAGCTTCGCAATGACGTCACCAAACCCGTTGTTCGGATTGACGCTCAATTCTTCAAGCGTTGCTGCATGCTTGTCGAACACCGGCTTGAAGAATTCAGTGACCCCGCACCCGAAAATAATCGGGTCGGAGACTTTCATCATTGTTGCTTTCAAATGGAGCGAGAACAGCACGCCCTTTGCCTTGGCGTCAGCGATCTGTTCAGCCAGGAAAGTGCGCAGCGCCTTGACGCTCATGAACGTACTGTCGATGACCATGCCGTCCTGTAGCGGAATCGGCGCTTTCAGGACCGTCACCTCGCCATCACCTGCAACAAACTCGATCTGACCGTTCCCGGCATTCGCAGTGCTCAGCGTGACTGATTTCTCATTCGAGAAAAAATCGCCACCCGACATCGACGCCACATGCGTTTTTGATGTCGAGAGCCATTCGCCCATCGAATGCGGATTTTTCTTAGCAAATTCCTTAACGGCTTTGGGGGCGCGGCGGTCGGAGTTCCCCTCGCGCAGGACCGGGTTCACGGCGCTGCCCTTGACCGCATCGTACTTGGCACGGATGGCGATTTCGGCATCGGTTTTCGGATCTTCAGGATAATCAGGCACGGCATACCCCTGCGACTGCAATTCCCCGATCGCGGCTTTCAACTGCGGCATGGACGCGCTGATGTTCGGCAGTTTGATAACATTGGCACCTGGCTTTTTGACCAACTCCCCAAGCTCAGCGAGGTCGTCAGACTGATGCTGTGCATCTGTCAGCAGGTCGGGAAACTGAGAGAGGATGCGGCCGGCCAGCGATATATCCTTGGTCCCGATCGTAATTCCGGCAGGCTTCGCGAAAGCGCGGATGATCGGCAGAAATGAAGCACTTGCCAGTTCCGGCGCTTCGTCAACTATGGTGTAAATGATGTCGGCTTGATCGGACATATTCCGTTCCCCTCGTGTTGAAATTTGGCGCATAATCTAACCCGATCGGGCTTTTTGCAAGAGCATCGGGAGTGAGCGGCATTCTCGCAGCTAATCACACCTGGCCGTCATACCGCCATCGACGACGATCTCCGTTCCGGTGATGAAGCGGGCTTCATCCGAACACAGAAAGAGCGCCGCATTAGCGATATCGCGGCCATCGCCCATAAAGCCAAGTGGTATGCGTGCCTGGCGTTTCTTCAATAGCCCCTCTACGTCTCCCCCTGCGTTCTGCCCAGCCAGCCTGGCGGCAACCATGGGTGTGTGCATCTGGCCGGGAACAACAGTGCAGACACGTATTCCCTTAGGGGCGTATTGTACCGCGAGCACCTTGCTGAAATGGATAATACCGGCTTTGGCAGCGGCATAAGCCGATTGCGGCACACCCGTCCAGCGCAGACCTGCCGACGAGCCCGTATTGATGATAACGCCCGAACCCTGAGCTTCCATCCTTGGTAAAACAGCTTTGCAGCACAAGTATACGGATTTCAGATTGAAATCCATCTGATGATCCCAGGTGTCTTCATCCATTTCAACCGGACCGCCATGTGCAGAACCGCCGACGTTGTTGATCAGGATATCTACACGCCCGAACCGCGCGACACAGGCTTCAACCATGGCGTCGACCTGTGTCTTGTCCGTGACATCACAGAGGTGCGTATCTATTTCCCCGCCGTTTTCAGCAACACGCTCAAGAGTCTCATGCATCGGTTCGGATTGCAGATCGACGGCAAATATCTTAGCGCCTTCCTGAGCGAACCGGACACATTCTGCTCGTCCGTTGCCCCACCCCGGCCCAACGCACCCTGCCCCGGTGATAATCGCGACCTTGCCGCCCAGCCTGCCTGCCATAATGTGCCCCATAAATTGTTGCTTTTCGGGGTGCATTCTGGCGGAAGTACAAGATACGGCCAAGGACTCTGAATTGTGTTCAGAATCACGAAATGAAAAACCTGCCGAACCCAGCAACGCATAGACGCGAACCGGGTATAGGGTCAGCCTGTGATGTTTTAGCGTCAGCCCAGGTCCATCGCCTTTTTGAGGTTGTCGTCGAGCTTGGCAAGGAACTGTTGCGTCGTCATCCAACCCTGATCCGGTCCGACGAGAAGCGCCAGGTCCTTGGTCATTGATCCGGCTTCGACGGTATCGATGCAGACCTTTTCCAGCGTATTGGCAAACTTCGTCACTTCGGGGGTTTCATCGAATTTGCCACGGTAATCAAGCGCACGAGTCCACGCAAAGATCGAAGCAATCGGGTTGGTTGAGGTTTCCTTGCCTTCCTGGTGCTGACGATAGTGCCGCGTCACTGTGCCGTGTGCGGCTTCCGCTTCGACCGTCTTCCCATCCGGTGTCAGCAGGACGGACGTCATCAGACCGAGCGACCCGAACCCCTGCGCCACCGTATCGGACTGCACATCACCGTCGTAGTTCTTGCAGGCCCACACAAAGCCGCCTTCCCACTTCATGGCGCAGGCGACCATATCGTCGATCAGTCGGTGCTGGTACGTAATGCCGGCTTTTTCAAACTGGTCCTTGAACTCGGTTTCATAGATTTCCTCAAAAAGGTCCTTGAAGCGACCGTCGTAGGCCTTGAGGATCGTGTTCTTGGTCGAGAGATACATCGGCCACCCCAGACCCAACGCGTAATTCATGCAGGCACGGGCAAACCCCTTGATGCTGTCATCAAGGTTATACATGCCCATCGCAACTCCGGCACTGGGCGCATCGAACACCTCGCGTTCGATAGGCTCGGAGCCGTCTTCCGGTTCAAACCGCATAACCAGCTTCCCCTTACCGGGGAACAGGAAATCGGTTGCCCGATACTGATCGCCAAAGGCGTGGCGACCGATCACGATGGGCTTCGTCCAACCCGGCACCAGCCTCGGCACGTTCTTGCAGATGATTGGCTGGCGGAACACCGTTCCACCCAGAATGTTGCGGATCGTGCCATTCGGTGAGCGCCACATCTTTTTCAGGCCAAATTCCTCGACCCGCTGTTCGTCCGGCGTGATGGTTGCACATTTGACGCCGACACCGTGCTCTTTGATGGCGTTTGCGGAATCGATGGTGATTTGGTCATCCGTCTCATCGCGCTTCTGAATACCGAGGTCATAATACTTCAGATCGACATGCAGATACGGCAGAATCAGCTTGTCCTTGATGAATTCCCAGATGATCCGCGTCATCTCGTCCCCATCGAGTTCGACGATCGGGTTTTTGACGTCAATTTTGGACATGGTGCAACTCCTGACGTTACGTCTGGCCGTTGGATCAAATCTTATCCACAGACGGAATTATTGCGGCGCAACATACGCTTCACCCTCATTGCTGGCAAGGTTAGCCGGGGTCTTTTCACGGTAGTTGAACGTGTCATCAAAGCGGCTTTGCAGGAACGCCCCTGCCGATACGGGTGCAGCATCCGCGCCTGGCTGATCAAGGCACGTGGGCACCGTTTCAATAATCGCATCAACATTCGGATCCAGAAAAAACGGGATGGAATAACGATCACGTGATCCACCGCCCGTGACCTGATGTCGGCGTGCACGGTAACGACCCGCGGTCCACCTGGTCAGAAGATCCCCAAGGTTCACGACAAAGGTATCGGCAATCGGCGGAACGGTTATCCAGCCTCCCTGATCGCTCTCGATCTCCAGTCCGCTCACGTCGTCCTGTGCCAGTATTGTCAGAAACCCATAATCCGTGTGGGCCCCGCAACCAATGATATCCGCGCCCACAGGACGAGGGGGATAGTGCAAAAGCCTCAGATTGGCCACCGGTTCCGACATTGCAGAAGCAAAGTAATCTGGATTCAATCCCAACCCGAGCGCCGATAAACGGACCAGCTTGTCACCCAATCTGACCATCTCTGAATGATACGCGGAGACCGTATCACGAAACCGAGCCATCTGCGGCCAGACGTTCGGCGCAGAAAAAGGCTTTCCGGAAACGACATCCGGATGGTCGGGCGCCAGATCAATACCGAGATCGTAGCTTTCCTTGAAATCCGCGAGGCTGCCCTCGCCCAAATTTTCCTCAAAAAAAGGTACATATCCCCGCTGGTGCGGGTGTGAATGCCTTATATGGTACCGCAACTTGAATTCATTCGACCGCGCAAAGAATTCCTTCATGACATCAAACATACCAGCGGTCAGGCTTGATGCGATGCCATGGCCCGCCACATAGAAAAAACCTGATGCACAGCACGCGTTATCGATAGCCGTAGCCGCTTCAATCTCATTCATCTCACTCAGATCAATAAGCGGGATGGCCGGAGAAATCTTATTCTTCAAAGTCTGAGTCATAGTCTGCCACTGCGCGTAAGTGTTGCCGACGGTGCTGCATCGAGAGCTTTAAAGGCGGCCTCCACACTGTCCACAACCGTGAATAGGTTTGCATCACTCGCATAGGCAAAACCGGCATCTGTGAAGTGTGCAGTGGTTGTTTTAAGGAAATCCCAGTATCCATCGATGCTGATTACGACAATCGGTTTGTCATGCAGTCTAAGCTGCTTCCAGGTGAGGATTTCAATTGTTTCATCAAGCGTGCCCAGCCCACCGGACAAGGTAATGAAAGCATCTGACAGATCAAACATCCTGCGTTTTCTGGTGTGCATACTGTCGGTGACTTCGAGCTTGTCGACCTTGGTGTTACCGACTTCGCGCTGCATCAGAAAATCCGGAATGATGCCGGTAACGGCTCCTCCTGCTTCCTGAACGGCATCGGCAACTGCCCCCATCAGTCCGACCCTGCCGCCGCCATAGATCAGCTCGATTCCACGGTCTGCCAATTCACGGCCTAAATCCCGCGCAGTGTCCATATGTTTCGGGTCCTGGCCGGGTTTTGACCCGCAAAAGACGGCTATGGTGCTAATATTCGTCATATTCCGTGCAATTCAGCTTTCAGGGCAGTGATCACAATAGTGTGATACGCTTATTCAGTCCCATGAAGATATATTGTTCGCCTTGGTGGCTGTACAACTAGCTTAATCGGCATCAGCCTGCCAGTCGAATGACCATGCCGGTTTAATTGGAGAAAATTGAAATGACGTTGAAGAAAACCCTGTTTTCAGTCATTGCCGCGGCCGTAATCGTGTCCAGCGCAGGCTTTGCTGCCGCAAGCGAGGACGACATCACCTATCGTAAATCCGTGATGAAAGCCGTTGGTGGACACATGAAAGCCATCGCCCTGATCGTCAAGGGACAGGCCGGTGATATGAAAGATATCGCCAGCCATGCAACAGCCATGGCCGGTCTCGCCAAGGCAACGTCAACCGCATTCCCTGAGGGTTCAGGCCCCATGGACGGCAAAACAGAAGTCTTGATGGCCGTTTGGGAAAAGCCTGACGAGTTCAAGCAGGTGACCATGGCGTTTATTGCCGAAGCCGAGAAACTGGCGGAAGCTGCCAAATCGGGTGACAAGGGTGCCATTGGCGCTCAGCTCGGTGCCCTCGGCAAAAATGGCTGCAAGGCTTGCCACGACAATTTCCGCGAAAAGAATTGATTTGCTAATGGATCTCCCTGCCACGTCACCACGCCATGTGCGCACTGGTGTGGCAGGGGGCCGTGGCCCTGACATCAATAATTCATGATCGCATACGCGATGCCACCAGCTACGGCAAAGATGACAAGTCCTAAAACCAGCGATCCATACGCTGACACTTCTCCGCTCTCAGTCTGATTCCCAATCACATCTGACGATTTCCCCGTAATCATCGCCATGATGATGCGATGCCCCTTCAGGGTGTAAAATGTAACAGCCGCCAGATGCAGAACGATCAACGCATAGACTGCATTGGACGTCAGATGATGAATGTACGTCAGGAAATCGCTCGTTGATTTTGTAATTGTCGAAGCCAATGGCCCCTCGGTCAGGATATCGTCATTGGCATAAAGACCGCTGACCGTCTGAACGACAAGAACCAGAACCATCGCAATGACGGACCAGCCCCCCATTGGATTATGGCCAAGATGCGCCGGGGCGTTTCCGGAAATAACGCCTTTGGCATATTCCAGGACTTTTACAGGCCCCTGAAAAAAACTGGCGAATCGAGCGTGGCGACCGCCAACGAGTCCCCAGACAAGTCGAAATATCAGCAACGCCAGGACAACGTGACCGGAAATCAGGTGGATGGACATATTGCCGAGTTCCACTGAAATAAGTGATGTCGCGACCGCAACGACCAAAGTCCAGTGGAATAATCGAGTGGGGAAATCCCACACATATACGGTGTTTAATCCAATCTTTTCGCGGTTTTTTGCGGCTTCAGGTGTATGATGCGGTGATTGTTCAGACATAGTCACACCTCAAATTTCGGTTTCAGTATGAATACCAGCCTTGAAAATACAGTTCGTCCAATAACGATGTCGTTAGCGCCCAATTATCAGAGTTACCAGCATTGCATCTAATTCTTTGTATGCATGCCATAAATATGGCAATCAATTTATATGTCTAAAACACCAATACTGCTGGTTGTTCTTGGCCTCGCCGCGATTGCTGCAGCGATTGGCCTGAACGAGTTCGACTGGCGTGATGAAATAACCGAAGGTGGCTCTGAAACAGCATCTACAACGAATCCTCCACAGGCGCAAAATGACAGTTCTGCCGGACAGCCGAAAACCCCGCCCGTTCAGGTACCGTCGTTCGATGTGATCCGCGTCAATCCGGAAGGCGACACCGTTATTGCCGGAAAGGCTCCTCCAGGCAGCGAAGTTCAGATTTTCGACGGCGACAAGTTGATTGGCACCGTCAAAGCCGATGAGCGTGGCGAATGGGTTTTCATTCCTGATGAACCGCTCAGCCCGGGATCACGAAGCCTTTCTCTGAAGGCAACACCGAAAGACGGCGAGGCTCTGGCCTCGAAAGAAAATGTTCTGATTGCCGTCCCAGAACCGGCACCCGGCAGCGAAGCACCAAAGCAGAAAAACGCTATGGTTCTCAAATTTCCGAAAGAGGGAAATACACCGACACGGGTTGTTCAAAGTCCAACCGGACCGATCGATCGCACTCAGTTTCCCTTAACGATAGATACGCTCGATTACGATGCCAAAGGTCATGTCATCGTCGGCGGCGGTGCCCCGAAAGGCGCAACAGTACAATTATATCTGGATTCTGATCTGATCACGCGAACGACCGCCGGTGACGACGGCCAATGGATTGCACGGCCTGAGGACCTCATCCCACCCGGGCTTTATACGTTGCGCGCAGATCAGGTTGATGATCAGGGAAAGGTCGTTGCGCGTGTGCAATACCCCTTCTCTCGTGCCGAGGACCTCAAAGCCATGGCGGAAGGCACATATGTGCTTGTGCAGCCGGGGAATTCGCTTTGGCGCATCTCAAGACGTGTATACGGCTCAGGTTTTTCATATACTCAGATATTCGAAGCAAACAAAGGTCGGATTATCGATCCGGATTTGATATATCCGGGTCAAGTTTTTGAAATTCCGAACGTCAACTGAGCATAGACGCCACGTCAGATCAGGAGCCAAGTTTTGCTTAAAATCGTTCTCGTCCCGATCAACAAAGCGGGATATCCGTTTATCGCGATTTTTGCCGCGATCACCCTCTTTCTCTACATCTGGTGGGAACCCGCCGGTGTCGTGGGGGCCCTGCTGACGGCATGGTGCGTATATTTCTTCCGCGACCCTGATCGGATCACCCCGGAAGAAGACCATCTGGTTATCTGTCCTGCTGATGGCGTTGTCCAGTCAGTGGTCAAAGCATCGCCTCCACCTGAACTGGACATGGGGAGCGAGCCGATGACGCGGGTCGCCGTATTCATGAACGTCTTCAACGTGCATGTGAACCGGTCACCGATTTCAGGGATCGTCAGCGCAAAGCATTATCGGCCAGGCCGTTTCTTCAATGCATCACTCGACAAAGCCAGTGAATTCAACGAGCGCATGTCGCTTAAGGTGAAAGCCGATGACGGAACCGAAATCGCGTTTGTACAGATTGCAGGCCTCGTCGCACGCCGGATCCTGTGTTATGTCGACGTAGGCGCACCGCTGAGAGCAGGTGAACGCTTTGGTCTGATCAGGTTTGGCTCACGTGTCGATATATTCCTGCCCGATGGCGTGCAGCCACTGGTCATCGAAGGGCAGACCACCATCGCCGGTGAAACGGTGATTGCAGACTTGAAGCGTAAGGGTGATCCCCTGAAGGGCGAGATCCGCTAAAATGAGCGAAACCCCGGAAGAACAGCAACCGGAGATCACGCCGAAAAGCAAACGTGGCATCCGTGTCATGAGCTTGAACAAGCTGATCCCAAACATGCTGACACTGATGGGATTGGCCTCAGGACTGACCTCTGTCCGGTTTGCCCTCCTTGAACAATGGGAATTTGCGGCAATGGCGGTTGCCGTCGCGGCACTGCTGGATGCACTTGATGGCCGCGTTGCCCGTTTGCTCAAGGGAGCCAGCAAATTCGGCGCGGAACTCGATTCACTTTCCGACTTTGTCTGCTTTGGCGTCTGCCCGGCTTTGATTTTATATCTGTGGGCCATGCAGGATGCCGGCCGATGGGGCTGGATTGTCTGTATGCTGTTTGCAATGTGCTGCGGGCTTCGTCTTGCGCGCTTCAATGTTGCGCTTGAGGACCCGAACAAACCGAACTGGGCCGGACAGTTTTTTACAGGTGTCCCAGCTCCCGCAGGTGCCGGCCTGGTTCTGTTGCCGATGATTCTATCGTTTATCCTGGGTGATACCTTCTTTCGATCGCCCGGCACAGTGGCGATCTGGGAACTTGTGACCGGTGCCCTGCTGATCAGCACGGTTCCGACATTTTCCTTCAAGGCTTCCCGCATCCCACGGGCCTGGTTCCTGCCAGTAATGATCACTATCACCGTCACAGTGACATTTATCGTGTCTGCACCCTGGTGGACCCTATCGGCTGTATTGATTCTGTATCTTGGATTGATGCCCGTCAGTATCCGCCGCTACCGCCGCCTGAAAGCCCGCGATGCCGCCGGTTTGCCCCCGGAAGAGGTGGAAGAGATCGAAGACGACGAAGATGATGGCGAAAATAACATCCGCCCCCCCAGAGCCTGAACTGATCAGTTTTATGATCGCTGGCAGTTAACCAGAGGCGCCGACGGTTTCTTTCCTGGCCCGGCGCGATGCCCACCAATCAGCGACATTCCCCCGAACCATCAATGCACATGGTGTTACAATCAGGGTAAGAACTGTTGCAAAAGCAAGCCCGAAGACGATCGCCGTAGACAACTGCGCCCACCATTGCGTTGACGGCGCACCGATATTGACGCTGCGTTCGACAAAATCGATGTTGATACCAAACACCATCGGCATAAGCCCCAAAATGGTCGTGATCGTCGTCAACATGACAGGGCGCAAACGCTGCGCTCCGGTCTTCAGAATTGCATCACGAACAGATGATGCTTCTACTTTCAGACGATCAAAGGTGTCGATAAGGACGATATTATTGTTCACGACAATCCCCGCCAGTGCGATCACGCCGATGCCGCTCATAACCACGCCGAATGGCTGCCCCGTCAGCAGCAATCCGATAAACACCCCGATCGTCGACATGATCACGGCGGAGAGGATCAGAAAAGCCGAATAGAAGCTGTTGAATTGGGTTACCAGGATCAGCGCCATCAGAAACAGAGCAACGCCAAAGGCTTTACCAAGAAAGTCCTGCGCTTTCTTCTGCTCCTCATCCTCCCCCTTGAAACGCACCGTGATGCGGGGGTCCAATCCTGCCTCGGCAACCCATTTCGCGACTTGCCGGACCTTGGTATCGACAAGCACCCCCTCGATGACATCAGCCTTCACCGACATGACACGGCGGGTATCCGTCCGGTTAAGGGTACCGGTTTTCTGTTTGGCGACCACTGTCACGAAATTGTCGATTGGGACCGATTGACCTCCCGTGTCGATGCGCATCTGTTTGATTTCATCAAGAGTCCTGAATCGCGCCGGATAACGCGCCCGAACATCAATTTCGTCATCAGCATCATCTGGTCGGTATTCACCCAGTTTCAGACCATTGGTCGTCAACTGTATGGCTTTCCCGACAAGCTCAATATTGGCTTCATATTTTGCCGCCTGAGCTCGATCCACATTGATTTCAAATTCGATCCCCGGAAGCGGCCGACTGTCTTCAATATTCTCAAACTGACCATCATGAACCAAATAATCGTACAGACGGGCAGCTGAGGGTGCCAGTAAATCCACATTGCGACTGGAAAGCTCAACCTGAATATCCTTGCCGACCGGAGGCCCCGCTTCTGCCTTACGCCGATCAATATAGATACCGGCAATATCCCTCGTCTTTTCACTGGCTTCATTCAGGATCGCATCTGCCGAGCGGCGCAAATACCACTCTTCAAATTCCAGGGTAATTTCACCGATGATGTCTTCTGCATCCTCTGATTGTTCATTCTGGCCGGTCCGTGTGTAAATGGACCGTATACCTGATACATCAAGAATTCGCCCCTCGACCTCGCGCATTAGCTTGTTCTTTTCCCACACGGAGAGATTGCCGCGCGCACGCACCTGCAGCTTGGCCAATTCAGGTTCCACCTCAGGAAAGAACTCAACGCCCTTGCCGAGTGCGCCGTAGGCCATCTGCACCGCTACCAGGATCGCCACGGCAAGCATCAGAATTTTCGCCGGGTGACGAAGTGCTTTTTCCAACAAACGTATATACCATCCCGTGCCGCCGCTGATGTTCGCTGTGCGGAATTTTGAAGTTCCAGCCAGTTCACGCATCAGTTCCGCATCACCACCGGCACCGGCCTTGCCGACCTGGGCTCCCAGCGTCGGCACAAAGATCAAAGCCATTGCCAACGACGCACTCAGTGTCATCAGTAATGTGATCGGCAGAAATTTCATGAATTCCCCGACGATCCCCGGCCAGAACACAAGCGGCAGAAAAGCGGCCAGGGTGGTTGCCGTAGATGCAATGATCGGCCATGCCATCCGCTTGGCGGCAAGACTGTAGGCGTCATGCGGGTTATCGCCTTCGACCATTTTCCGGTCCGCGTATTCGGTGACAACGATCGCACCGTCAACCAACATACCGACGGCCAGAATAAGACTGAACAAAACAACGATATTGACCGTCATGCCCACCGAATACAGCACCAGTATCGCCGTCAGGAACGATCCAGGAATAGCAATTCCGACCAACCCGGCAGTCCGCAAACCGAGTGCCGCAACGACAATCACCATCACCAGCAGGATTGCAGAGAGTACATTGTTTTGCAGGTCGGTCAGCATCAACCTGATATCATCCGACTTGTCCTGAAGGTATTCGACTTTGACCGTATCCTTCATTGCCTGCGGCCATTCAGCACGGGCAGCCTCAACCGTTGCACGCACGGCTTCCACGGTTTCGATGATGTTCTGGCCGGTGCGCTTTGAGACCTCAAGCGCTATTGCAGGGTGACCATCGACGCGGGCAAATGTTTCAGGATCCTTGAAGCCGCGGCGAATTTCCGCAATGTCGCCCAGCGTGATGACACTGTCACCGTCCACTTTGACCGGCATTCCGGATATATCAGAAACACTTTCAAAAAGACCAGGGACCTTGACGGCGAAACGCCCCACCCCCGTATCCTGCGAGCCGGCAGCAACCAACAGGTTTGAACCCGAAATGCTGGCTACCGTATCGATAGGCGACAGCCCATAACTTTCAATTGCAATCGGGTCGATCACAACTTCAACCAGTTCTTCCCGGTCACCGGCAATTTCCGCCTTCAGAACCTGGGTGATTCCTTCGATGTCGTCACGCAGGTCACGCGCCAGTTGCTGGAGCGTGCGCCCGGGGACATTTCCCGACAATGTAACCACCAGCACCGGAAACAGTGAAAAGTTGACCTCGTGCACTTCAGGCTCATCGGTTTCACTGGGCAATTCAGGTTTGGCAAGGTCGACCTTTTCCCTGACATCCGACATGGCCTCGTCCGCGTTAAAACCGGCATCAAATTCCATGGTGACGTTGGCGCCGCCTTCATATGCCTTGGCACGCATTTCCTTCACACCTTCGATGGACCGTAACTCCTGCTCCATTGGGCGGATCAGCAGACGCTCGGCATCTTCGGGGGAAATGCCTTCGTGGTGCATCGATACATAGATGATCGGGATATTTACATCGGGATCAGCTTCCTTCGGGATGTCGTTGTATGCGACAATCCCCGCAATCAGAATCAGAAGCAGGGAACCCAGTACTGTCCGGCTGTGGCTGATGGCGGCGTCAATAACTGAATTCACGACCCATCTCCACCCGCTTTCGGGGCGTCAGGATTTTGATCGTCTGCAGGCACCTTGTCGCCCATTTCACTGCCCTGAGTTGGGCCGGCCCCATTGCTGACCATCGCAATTACTTTTTGGCCATCGTTGACGAATTCCTGGCCGACCGTAATCAGGGCAACTTGATCGGGAAGACCGGTTACCCAGGCGCCTTCGGGTGAATCATCAATGAGCACCACCGGAACGAACCTGACCACATCACCCTCAACGACGGTACGAACACCGAGGACACCCTCGTCATTCAACGTTAACGAAGACGTTGGGATCAGATGTGCCTTTCGAATTCCGGCATTCAAGTGCACTTCGGCTGTCAATCCTGAAGGGATAGAGGCATCGGGATTATCGGTCCAGATATCGACACGGAATGTCCGCGTCACATCGTTGGCTACCCGGGAAATGTAGTGAACCGTGCCGCCGATTTCTCGACCGTTAGGCAGCCGAATTGTTGCCAGATCTTCGAGCCTGAGCGATGCAACATCACGTTCCGCCACGTGCACGATGACACGCATCGGATCAAGATCGACGATCATTGCCACCAATTCACCTTCTTCAACATAATCGCCCGGACCTGGAAGCAACGTTTCAACAAACCCGTCAATCGGGGCACGAATCTTTGTGCGTGATACTTCGAGTTTGATAGATGCCAGCTCAGCTTCTGCAGACGCCAGTGCTGCATTGCTTTCCGCAAGTTTGATCTGGGATTCAAACTGCTTGCGCTGCAAGTCCTTGGAGGCTTCATAAGTTATTTTGGCGGCGCCGACCTGTGCTTCGGCATCCCTGAGACGTGACAACCGGTCTTCCATCGCCAATTCCAGCAGAATCGTACCTTTTTCGACGATTGAGCCTTTTCTGGCCGGTCGCTCGATGACTTGTCCGCTGATCTCGGCCTTGATCTCTGCATCTTTGATCGCATTGGTGCGGCCGGTTACGATGAGTGTCCTAGGGTGCTCGACCGATGACAGATTTTGCACACGAACCCTGACCGGCGCATCGTCGCCAGCGTTACGGGTCGCAACTGTTTTCTGTTCTTCAATCGACGCATCCTCAAATACGCCAGAGGCAATCCACAGAACCGCTGCAATGGCCAGCAATGCCGCCAGGAAATAGGATTTTTTCTTGCCGGCTATGGCCTGCTGATCCTTGGCCTGCGTCTCTTTGTGTGTGCTTTGTTGATCAATATTATTCATGGTCGTCCCCGCTCATGCGGTATTCAAAAGCTTGCAACGTCAAAATGCATGCGGTTGATAGCACTAAAGCACTCAAGAACCACTGAATATTTTGCAATGCAGCATTGCCTGACGGACCACGCGAGTTCAAGCAAGCCGTCAGCTAGTCAGCTTTTTCGTTCCCATGGGGGGATCGGACTGAAGGCTTCAACCAGTATATCGACGAAGGCACGCACTTTGGCCGAGAGATTTCTGTTATGTGGCCAGACCGCGAAAATGCCGGGGTCGCCGGAAATCTCGAATTCCTGCAGCACGGGGATTAATCTGCCGGCCTTGATATCGTCGCCGACAACAAAAGTCGCAGCGCGGAACAGCCCCAATCCAGCCAATGCCGCTTCATGCAGGGCAATGGCATTATCCGCTTCGAAACGGCCTGATACTTCAACCGTTCTAGGACCATCATCCATATTGAATTCCCACTTATTTAACGAGGTTGGAATACTCAATTTCAGGCACTCATGATCCTTAAGGTCTTCCGGGCATTTAGGCGTACCATGCCGCTCCAGATATCCCGGTGATGCGACCAGAACGCGATGTGCTGTCCCGAGTTTTCGGGCAATCAGCGACGAATCGGTCAATGTCCCGATACGAATACTGACGTCGAAACCCTCTTCAACGAGATTGACGATACTGTCCGTCATCGTCAGTTGCACCTGCAAGCTCGGATATTTTTCCAACATACCCGGAATCAGGGGGACAATCTGATACTGTCCAAAGGCCGTCGAAGCATTAATCTTGAGCATACCCCGAGCTTCGGCCGTTGACAGCGATACGGTTTCTTCAGCCTCTTCAACCTCGGATAGGATCGGCGTAATACGCTGATAAAAGACACGACCTTCTTCCGTCAGGCTCAACTTGCGGGTCGTACGGCTGAGAAGGCGCACCCCGAGCCTGTCTTCAAGACGCCCGATCATTTTGCTGACAGCAGACGGCGTCATATGAAGATCTCTGGCAGCCCGGGAAAAGCTGCCGCTCTCAACGACCCTTGAAAAGGTCTCCATTTCTCCGAAACGATCCATATGAATATATTATTGAATAAATTTCATGAAACATAGTCTTTTTTTGACCATTATGATTTTTATGGAAATCAACTAAGTTCCTTTCAACAGCGCGGTGGTTGATTTGATCAATGCACCGTCCGCGATTTGAAAGGATTTAGAGATGAGATACGAACAAATATCGGGCCAACCTCACGGCCAGAATATATTTGCAACCGGTGAAGTCGATCAGGCTATTCGGCGCGGACGTCGGCTTCGTGCTGAAGCCATGAGAAACGCCTTCTCCAGACTGCACCTGGCTCTTGGCCCGACCGGTTGAAATCCTTCGCCCCCTGATAGAACCCTGCCCTCAGCCCCTCCTTCGGGAGGGGCATTTTTTTGGGAATAAGGAATCAAAGGCATGGAATTATGCCCCCACCACCACCGACGACAACATTGGCCCCTGCAAGTGAAAGAACGGTCGGCGCGGTCAAAAGATTATTGACGATCGTCAATGTCCCTCCGGCAACGGAAACGGATGCGCCTCCGATCTGCGGGAAGATCATGGGCGCCGTCGGATCAGCCGGTCCGGCCGCCGTATCAAAATCATTAAGTTCATCCCAATTGGTCTGTCCTTCGCGATTCCGTTCGACCACAATATCTACGCCGATCATGCGCAAACGCGGCACCGCCATATCCCCCCTCAAAAGTGGGATCAGGTCGATTTCAGCGACCACACGCTCAGCCCTCATCATGTCGGGTTTTGACGCCCACTTCGCATTCTTGATCCGCACACCTTCAATTGCGACGCTTGGCGGGAAGGTCATTTGCAACTCTACATCGCCGTCGATTGCGATCCGTCCAACATAGGAATTCATGACCTTTTCCAGCAACGCCTTGCGCATGTCGCCGAATTCGCTAAGCCGGGCATAGGATATGACGATCGCGATACCGGCGATCACGATAGACGCTTTTATTGAGAATTTGAGAATTCTGACCAGAAAACCAATCATTTACCTGTCCGTTTCTACTGCTGTGCCGCTTTCGGCATATCCTGCGGTGATTGTGCGCCGGGATCGGCCACAATGGGTTGTTTGGGTTTGAAGCTTGCGGCTGCTGTTCGGGCTCTTTTCAATGCCGCTGCATCAAGTCGATGGGACAGCCTCTTTGCGTTTTCCAGCGCATTTTTAGCCCCGAAGGTTCCCGCTATGGAAAACCAGAAATATGCTGCTTCCGGATCAACGGACACCCCCGGGCCGCCTTCGGTCAGAATATGTGCCAACTGGAGCTGCGCCGGCACAGCCCCCATTTCCGCAGCTTCTGTCAAATTGATGACAGCGCGTTCCGGATCGGCCTCTCCGCCCTCGCCCGACAACTGCATCAGCGCCAGATTGTAATAACCAAACGGATCACCGTTTTCTGCCGCACGCTCAAACCACAGACGCGCCCCGACCTTGTCCGCGTTACTGTAGGTTCCCTGATACAAGAGGTTCCCAAGATCGTATTGGGCACGAGCCAATCCACCTTCAGCCGCCGCTTCCATCAGTTCCATACCAAGCGACTGGTCATCGGCACCACCGATTCCCATGAGGTGCGCCAAAGCCAGATTATACGTCGACGGCAGATGACCGGTTACCGAGGCAGCCTCAAAGTAACGGACGGCTTCTGCTGGATCGGCAGGCATGTTTACCCCCTTGAGCGAGAGCACACCCAATGCATGGAGTGAAGGCCCGACATCGACTTCGCCGGCATTTTTAAACAGCTCGAGTGCAGCTGAGCGCTCCCTGGGGCCGCCCTGGCCGCGCCATTTAAGAACGGCAAGATTATGCATGCTGATCCCATGACCCGCATCAGACAGTTCCGACCACATCTGCCGCGCAGTTTCATAATCGCGCTCACGGTAAGCCTCGAGAGCAATGGTAAAATCGCGGTCCAGAGGATTTTCTTCTTCCTTGGCTCCCCCCTCTGTTTCGCCTGAAGGCTTACTCTCATCTGCGGGCGGGACTTCCAGAATCAGATCCAGATCAATATTCTTATCCTGGGCCGCGCCTGAATACGGTGCCGCAATCAAGATGATTACCAGCAGGAGCAACTTGATCATGTTCCCGGCGTGTCCCATGCGCGCACATTATCTGGTAGCTATGCAGAATGGAATTGCAATATCTCGGATTTGGGGGCCCTCCGCGAATTACTGAAAAAAGTTGTTTGCTCAAGCGGGTCGTAAAATTGAGGATCGGCGTCGCAAAACGGACAGACGTCATGCCTTGACGATGGGAAAGGAGGACATCTAGCGTGATGTGGTGAGGCAAACGGCCACGGCCAACTTAGTTTGCCTAATCCGACATGTGCCTCGGGAGTTACTAGGGACGATATGACCAGATATTCGATCTTCAGCCTACTCCGCAATGCGATGGGCTACCACCAGGATTGGCAACAGGCATGGCGGTCACCTGACCCGAAACAGGAGTATGATGTTGTCATCGTCGGTGGTGGGGGACACGGGCTGGCGACAGCTTATTATCTCGCCAAGGAACACGGGATCACCAACGTCGCGGTTCTTGAAAAGGGCTGGCTTGGCGGCGGCAATACTGGCCGCAACACGACGATCATCCGCTCAAACTACCTCTGGGATGAGAGTGCAGGCCTGTATGAGAAGTCACTGCAACTCTACGAAGGCCTGAGCCAGGATATCAACTACAACATCATGCTCAGCCAGCGCGGTGTATTGAACCTTGCGCATAACCTGCATGACGTGCGCGAAACCCGCAGACGGGTCAATGCCAACAAACTGAACGGCATCGATTCAGAATACATCGGCCCTGAGCAGATCCGGGAACTTGTCCCGATCATCAATCTTGATCCGACTATCAGATACCCGGTTCTGGGCTCCAGTCTTCAGCGCCGAGGCGGCACCGCGCGTCATGATGCCGTTGCCTGGGGTCTGGCAAGAGCTGCAGATGTTCGAGGGGTCGACATTATTCAGAACTGTGAAGTGACCGGGTTCGATATCAATGACGGCAAGATTACGGGTGTTCAAACCAGCCGAGGTGCCATCAAGGCGAAGAAAGTCGGTGTGGTTGTTGCCGGACACTGTACCGTCATGTCTGACCTGGCGGGGTTCCGCATGCCGATCGAAAGCCATCCGCTGCAGGCCATGGTTTCCGATCCAGTCAAACCCATCATCGATGTCGTGGTCATGTCAGGCGCGGTGCACTGCTATGTGTCACAATCCGATAAAGGTGAGTTAGTGCTTGGCGCTGGTATCGATGCGCACACCAGTTATTCCCAGCGCGGCAGCCTGCATATTATCGAAGAACAGATTGCAGCCGTTTGTGAGCTGTTTCCATTGTTCAGCCGCATGCGGCTGATGCGCCAGTGGGGTGGTATTGTAGACACCTGCCCGGATGCCAGCCCGATCATTTCCAAAACACCGGTCGATGGTCTGTACTTCAATTGCGGCTGGGGCACCGGCGGCTTCAAGGCAACGCCGGGGTCCGGCTGGGTATTTGCACATACGATTGCAAAAGATGAGCCGCATCAACTGAATGCGGCATTCGCGCTTGATCGGTTCCACTCCGGCCGCCTGATCGATGAGCACGGCGCCGCTGCCGTGGCTCACTAGAAAGAAGAGGTAGAGAAATGTTTCTGATCACCTGCCCCTTCTGCGGCGAACGCGAGGAAAGCGAGTTTTCCTACGGCCATGAAGCACATATCAAGCGCCCCGAGAATCCGGAGAACCTCTCTGATCCGGAATGGGCGGATTATCTGTTCATGCGTAAGAACACCAAAGGACCACATCTTGAACGGTGGGTTCATACCGCAGGTTGCCGACGATGGTTCAATATCGCCCGGAACACGCACACCAACGAGATCCTCGCAATCTACAAAATGGGTGAACAACCGCCGAAAGAGATCAAAGCCATGATCGATGAGAAGGCAAAACCATGAGTCAGTCCCATCGCCTGGCCGACGGCGGTCAGATTGATCGCAACCGTCAGATTGATTTTTATTTCAACGGCCGCCTCA
Organism: Rhodospirillales bacterium; assembly: GCA_965227245.1. Classification (GTDB taxonomy): domain Bacteria; phylum Pseudomonadota; class Alphaproteobacteria; order Rhodospirillales; family Casp-alpha2; genus UBA4479. The sequence continues at coordinate 3,685,140 of OZ245728.1, forward strand.
TGAGCGGTTACGCAGGCGACACACTCGCTTCTGCACTGCTTGCCAATGGGATCATGCTGGTCGGACGCAGTTTCAAATATCACCGCCCGAGAGGTATCGTTTCCGCCGGGACCGAGGAACCGAACGCACTTGTTCAGTTGGAACGCGGATCACGCACGATTTCCAACATGCTGGCAACGCGCATTCCGCTGTATGACGGCCTTGATGCCACAAGTGTCAACTGCTGGCCTTCCCCGACTTTTGATGTCATGTCGGTCAATAGCCTGTTTCATCGCATACTGCCCGCCGGATTTTACTATAAAACGTTCATGTGGCCGGTTTCCGGCTGGAAAGTATATGAACACTTCATTCGCCGCGCTGCCGGGCTTGGACGTTCGCCGGAAGAGCCGGATGCGGATACCTATGACAAGATGAATGCGCATGCCGACGTTGTGATTGTCGGCGCCGGACCGTCCGGACTCAGTGCAGCCAGATCTGCCGCGGCGTCGGGTGCGCGGGTTCTTCTTATCGATGAGCAGACGAAACTCGGTGGCCAGCTTCTCAATGAAAAATTTGAAATCGAGGGCAAGCCGGCACTGGAATGGGTTGCAGACGTGGAAGCCGAGTTACTGGCGAACCCCGATGTCACAGTCATGAAGCACACGACAGCGTTTGGATATTACGACCACAATTTCCTGGGTCTGATCCAGAACCGCTCTGATAATGTCGCTTATGGCCAGGAAGGGCGTACTCGTCAGCGGGTCTGGCGCGTACGTGCTAAACGCGTGATCCTTGCGACCGGCGCCCTTGAACGCCCGCTGATCTATGCCGACAACGACCGCCCCGGCTGCATGCTCGCAAGTGCACTGCGGACCTATGTGAACCGGTATGGTGTCACCCCTGGCAAACGGCATGTCATATTCACCAACAATGACGATGCATATCGCTCCGCGCTTGACCTCAAGGCTGCCGGGTGTGTTGTCGCCTGCGTCATTGATGTCCGCAAGGATCCGTCAGGAGAACTTGTCACCCGTGCCATCGAAGCGGGGATCGAAGTGATCGACAATTCAGCCATCACAGCCGTTCTCGGCCGAAAACGCGTTCATGGTATCGAAGTCATGACGTTGAACGAAGACGCTGATGGCGTTACCGGTTCTTCCCGCACAATTTCGTGCGATACGGTCGGTTCCAGCGGTGGCTGGAACCCTGTAGTGCATCTGCACAGTCATTCTGCCGGACGAAATATCTGGCGCGATGAAGACAGTGTCTTTGTACCTGGGGACACCCTGCAGGCAGAGTTGGTCTGCGGTGCTGCGAATGGCAGTTTTTCACTTCAGCAAGCTCTGAACGAGGGTGATATTGCCGGCATTGATTCCGCTTCCAAACTTGGCATGACAGCCAGCGAACGACCGACCGTCGCTGAAACAAAATCAGACGTGGAAGAAACACCATGGCGAAAGCTGTGGTACGTCCCGACGACAAAACCTGCGGGCCAACGGGGCAAGCATTTCCTGGACCAACAAAACGATGTCACCGTCGCCGACGTACAATTGGCCGCCCGTGAAGGCTATCGCTCGGTGGAGCATGCCAAACGCTACACGACTTTGGGTATGGCGACCGATCAGGGAAAAACAGGCAATATCCCGGGACATGCGATCCTTTCATCAGCCTTGGGCCAGACGATCCCCGAAACCGGGACGACCACATTCCGCCCGCCATACTCTCCCGTGACCATGGGGGCCATTGCTGGACGTGCGGTTGGCGAATTCTTTGACCCTATAAGACGAACACCAATGCATGACTGGCACGAGCAAGCAGGCTGCCTTTGGGAGGATGTGAGCCAATGGCGTCGCCCCTGGTACTACCCTCAACCAGGCGAGAGTATGCAGGATGCCGTTAGCCGTGAATGTCTCGCTGTGCGGAACCATGTCGGCATGCTGGATGCGACGACACTCGGCAAGATCGATATACAGGGTCCAGACGCGGCAGAATTCCTGAACCGTGTCTATACGAATGCCTGGTTGAAACTGGCACCTGGCAAATGCCGTTATGGGTTGATGCTGGGCGAAGACGGCATGATTATGGACGACGGTGTCACATCCTGCCTTGCTGAGAACCATTATCTGATGACGACAACGTCCGGTGGCGCACCGCGTGTTCTGGCATGGCTTGAAGAGTGGCTTCAAACCGAATGGCCGGAATTGAAGGTCTACCTCACGTCCGTCACGGAACAATTCGCAACACTTCAACTGGCTGGCCCGAATGCACGTGATCTGCTGGCAGAGTTCACAACCGATATCGATCTCGACCCGGACGCATTTCCGTTCATGAGTTGGCGTGATGGCACGGTTGCCGGTATTCCGGCACGTGTATATCGCATCAGCTTCACCGGCGAATTGTCATATGAGATCAATGTACCGGCATCTGCGGGACTGTCGCTCTGGACGGATATCATGATCGCCGGCGAAAAATACGGGATTACGCCCTTCGGCACAGAAACCATGCATGTACTTCGTGCCGAAAAAGGTTTCATCATCGTCGGTCAGGAAACTGACGGGACCATCACGCCAAACGATCTTGGTATGGACTGGATCGTATCGAAAAAGAAACCGGATTTTATCGGCAAGAGATCCCTTGTCCGTGAAGATATGCTCAGAGAAGACCGCAAACATCTCGTCGGGCTTCGGACGACTGATCCGGAAGAAGTGCTCCCCGAAGGTGGGCAGATTGTCTCGGAAACACGGCCTCAACCACCGATGCAGATGATCGGCCATGTGACGTCGAGTTACTGGTCAGCCGCACTTGGGCACTCCATTGCGCTGGCCTTGGTCAAGGGCGGGCGCAATCGTATCGGTGATACGGTCTATGTGCCTCTGGGCGGCAAAACGGTTGCTTGTGAAATCGTCAATCCGATCTTTTACGACCCTGAAGGGAGCCGCATGAATGGTTGATGCCTATCGCCTGAGAAGCCCCCTTGCCCACCTGGGGTTGGATGCACGTGCGCAGAACGATGCCGACATTTCCGGCACCGGCGTTGTCATGCGTGAAATCCCCTATCGCGGCCTGATCAACATTCGCGGGGATGCGGATAAACCGGAATTTGTATCTGCCGTCGAAAAGGCCGTACGGCATGCGCCACCTGTAGAAGCCAATACAGTTGCAGGTAAACCGTCAACGACCCGCATCATGTGGCTTGGTCCGAATGAATGGCTGGTGATCACCAAACCGGAAGGTGCTGAGCGGACACTGAACGCCCTAACCAAATGCCTGAAAGTTGACGGATTGCATGCAGCTGTCACCGACAGCACACATGCCCGAACCTGCATCGAGATTTCCGGCCCGCGCGCCCGGGAAGTTCTTATGAAGGGATGCGCTATCGATCTTCACCCCTCAAAGTTCGGTCCGGGACAGTGTGCGCAGTGCGTGGTCTCGAAGATCGGTGTGATGCTGACCCAGACGTCCGTCGCACGGAATGGTGACCCGACGTATGAACTGTATGCGCTCAGAAGCTTTTCAACCTACCTCTGGACCTGGTTGGAGGATGCAGCGCAGGAATACGGCTTCAAGGTAGGCTAACCTACTCTCCTGTCTACTCCTCCTTTATTGGTGGTGGTTAGGTGTAGAGACTTCAGATAACTCTGCCGCCTTACCCTGCCAGACCATCCCTTTGACCCGGTTGCGAATATCGTAATCCGGCGAGGCTTCTGGCCGTGGGGCGAGGTCCCATACCCATTCGTCACCGACACGGTTGGGCATCACACCCCAAAGCGGGTCTTCGGTCTCAATCAACCGATCGCCATCCCGAAACTGACGCTCAACCTCCGTCACCAGGCAAACCGTACCCCGACATGTATCCAGCATCGCGAGGTGATGGCGGATGATGCCCTGTGCGAAGGTGTGGATGGTATCGTCATCTAGGTCAGGGTGAGACTTAGTCAATGCCTGTAGCGGCACGAGCGGTAACTGAGACAGTACATTGACGGACACGACGAGATCCGCATCCGCAAATGCGACATTCCCCGGCATGCCAGGCACAGGCAGATCGCCCTGTGCCAAGGCTGTGGCGACACCGGTGATATCGCAGGTCGTGAGTTCAATGTGAGGATGGCGCCAAGCGTACCAACGTGTTTTCATGGTGAAGCACACATCGACAAGTTCAACGCACCTGAACTTGCTTGCCAGTAGATCAAAAGGGATATCCGCCAGCATGCCGGCACCAATGACGACGACCTTTTCAATTCCGGCAGAAACATCGACGGCTTTTTTGATGACCGCTTTTGAGCGATCAAGGTGGGGCTTCCAAACCGTCCGGCAACGCCGCTCTCGTGCTTCAGTCGCGATCAGCTCTTTCAGATAACCCATGCGGCGGAACGGTGCAGGGCAAGGTGTTGATAGGTATTGCAGAACTTCAAAGAGCATTCGTGCATACTACATCAGTTTCATGCTGCAGGTGGCACAGAGAGTACGGCATCGATGACATGGTCAACCTGCACACCTTGATCACACACCAACAAAAAAGGGCGCGGATGGAAACCGCGCCCTCTTCGGAATTAAAAGAGGTTCAGATCAGCAGCTCAGATCATAGAGCTTGCCACCCCAAACAGCCTTGAAATTCTTGCCTTTCACCTTTTCGAGAGGTGAACAGTGTTCAGTCCCGAAATTGGTGCAAAGCTGGTTGCCTGTAAGAGACCACGTCCCCTGCATAACATCGGCACCGACATTACGATCAGCGACCCCCATTGATTTGGAAACGGTCGAATAGTAGAAATCTTCCCCCTCGACAGAACCGGTTTTCCAGGCACATGACCCGCCGCCAAATTTAAATAAAAGCTGTAATTCTTTTGCATCGAGCACATTAGCGTTGCTCGCTGTCTCAGTCGTTTCTCCGGTCGCGCATGCCGTTGCCGCGAATGCTACGAGCGCAGCAAACGCTATGTTTTTAATTTTCATTGTGATGCCTTCATAGATGTTTCGGTTTTACAGGCCTGCGAGAGAGCCCCTTGAGCAGGGTGCAGGTAAAACAATTATTGTCGTTTGAACGCTTATGTCCAGAAAAACGAGATAATATAACAAATAAAGTTATATTGCTGCATTTCATTCAACAGCGTTCAGAGCAAACAATCCGAAAAAGTATATCCCTCATTCCGACGATTGTGCTTTGGGCGTCGTTTTTTTCACTTTCTTCTTTACTGGCTTCCCTTCTGCGATCTTGGCCTGGTCACGAGCTGTGCGGTGCATTTCATTCAGGCCCGCAGCAACAGACTTGAGAATCGCTGCACTGGTTCGATCGACCATACTTTTTTCAGCGGCTTTCGGGTCATCCGGCAGACGTTTCGCAAGCTCTTCCAGTCTAGCCGATATTTCGGCAATCGCTTTCGTATCAGCAGACGGACCACTTGATCCTCTCGCGGGAAGGTTACCATCAGCCGCAGCATTCAGTGTCTTGTCGACCCAGGCACGAATGGTCATCCCCTCGGCACTGGCTGCCTTTTTGACTTTTTCACGGGTTTCCGCCGATGCGCCGGTAATGGTCCAGCTATGTTCAGGGGTTCTTTTGGTTGTAGTTGGCTGGGTCGCCATCACGGAACTCCGTCAGAGGTGAGACTGTCTTACACTACCCTCGCTGCGGCTCACAAGAAAGGTGCGACGATCAATTCTCTGGTTCTGATTCCGTCCGCCTATCCCTTTTCGAACGCCGGTCCTGACTTTGACGTCGATCTTCAATCTTACGGCGATCATCGGCGCTACGCCGTTCCCCGCTTGCCGGCGGGCCATCCTGCCGATGACGGCGATCCCCCCCGGATCTCCGATCCCGTCGCGCCTGACGACGCTCCTTGCGGCGGCGTTCTCTGCGAATTTTGGCGACCTGATATCCGATATAACTGCCGATGATCATCATCAGCCCACACACACCGATCAGCACAACAGCCATTATGACGGTTGATGATCGATTGGAACTGTCAATTTTCGGTTCGCCGGGAAACGGGCTGCGGATCGGTTGCTCCGCATTCAATTCGGCTTCAGCCCTCAGTAATTCAGCTTCACTCAAGGGTGAAGGGGTAATGTTTTCGTCGGCACTGGGTGCTGTTGAATTTTCCGGTACACCTGTAACCGGTTTAGATACCGGTGGCGCAGCCGCTTTCTTTACGATCTCAGGCATCTCACGTATCGGCTGGCATTCACGGGTGCCGCCTTTGACATCAATCATTGCCGTGCCATCCCCACGACCGACCGATCCCGTGACAAGGTAAAAGGAAGCAAAAACGCCTTTTCCGATCGTCTCATCCACCAGTTGACCTAATGCAGTCTGACGGTTTTTCAGATCTTCGGCGGGGTCCGACAGCAATACGGGCTCTTCCTCGAAGAAGACGATCATGGCATCCATCAGCCGGGGAAGCCGACTGCATAATCTTTCAACAGCCTTATTATCCATAACCTCCATATAAGGAGTCATGGTCATCCGTCCCTGGTAACCTTTTTCGGTAATAGCCGGCATCGGCAGCGGTTTGAGTTGAAGTGCGACAGGTTTTTCCTGTGCATTACCCGAAACCGGATTCAATACCAGTGATATCAGCAGCGCAGAAAACCATACATGCATGCGACTCATTGGATGCCACCACATCTATGCGATTTGAGAAACTTGAGTTGCGCACCTGTTAAAACCCGAGCGCAGTCGATTAATCCGGAATGGTCGGCATCAGATCTGCTTGTAGCAAGCAACGAAACACTGACTTTAAATTTCATCATTTCCCCCGTTCAGTGTTGAGCTTACCTGGGCACTCGTTCAAGAAGTATGATGCAGATCACGCGAGGTATAGAATTCGAGGACTGCAAAATCATCATACACAGCGGGATAATCTTCGGTTTCATGATTCCTGCGCGTGCTTCAGTAACGCCTGTCGCAGAAGTGCACGTTCTATTTTTCCTGTTCCAGTTCTTGGCATCTCCGGGACAGAAACACCACGTGTCGCAGCGAAGAAGGGTGGGATTAATTTCTGGTTGCGTTTAATGATATTGCTTCGATCCACCCCCTCATTCTGGGTGACCGCGATAACGACATGCTCCACTTTGCCTTGATCCGGCAAAGTCAGCGCACAAACGTCCTGAAGAGGCACAGCCTTCATCAGGATTTGTTCGAATTCCTCTGGCACGACCTTAAGACCCCTGATGTTCAAAAGGCTATCAGAACGTCCGACCAGAGTTAATGTGTGTGCATCCTGCTTGATTCCGATATCACCTGGATAAAACCAACCATCCCGGAACATTGTCAGCGTTGCTGCCGGGTTTTGGTAATATCCCTGCACGCATCCCTGAGAGCGAACACGTATCCCTCCGGCACTCCGATGCGACCTCGTCTGTTGGATCTAACGACAAGATTCTGATTTTATCTGAAAGCCCTGTGTAAATTTGTCGCGGTGACAGCCCGGTTCTTAATATACCGAATTTCCCGGCAACGGGTTAACGCTCATGTCTGCGCCGGCCTGATTGAGCCAAGCTGCCCTGTACTGCCGGACCTCGGCCGCATGATGCCGGGCACGTTTTTTCGTCGGCGCCAGACTTTCCTCATAGAAGAAATCAGGCAATTCATCATCACCTTCACCAAAGCCGGCATCGCGGTTGAATGCCTCTTCAATCATCAGGGTTTCGATCCCCAGTTGCTTGAAGAAATCAGGTGACAGGTCCGATCCAACCGCATTGTTGACGGCACTCATGATCAGATCGAGGTTGATGTTGGTCACGGTGCGTCCGAACAGGCACAACCCGACGCTGTCAGCTGCGGCACATAACATCTGCACATTCATACTCTCGCTGACCAGTTGCTCCGTCGACTGGCCGTCGCATTCATGGGTCGGGATATTCCCGGTCGTATGATCCGCCCCCTGCGCCGTCGACATCATGGAAATGCCCGTGACTTCGATGACGCGCGGATCATAGGCACTGATCGCCTGCTTTTTGATAACCGGGACGCGCTTGACGCCGTAATGTTCACCGACCCTTGCCGTGCCCTGTGCCAAAAGCTGACCCCGTTCGGTGCCTTTACGAATATCTTCCAGCGCAGCTTCCATGAAGGGCACGTCTCCGAATTCGGCCTCTCCAGCTTCCATCAGCACACCTAGAGTCGCCCCCAGTTCGATGGTGTCGATCCCGAGATCGTTGGCGGTCATGTTCAGACGCGCAACATCATCGGGATCCGTGATTCCGCAGTTGGTGCCCAAAAGGCCAATCGTTTCATATTCCAACGGCGAGACGATTTCCTCACCATCCTTGCCCGCATAGATGTTCGAGCACTTGATCATGCAGCCCGGCATGCAGGCGTGTGTCGGGACACCGCCGCGTTCCATATTCTGTTCGCGAATGAAATCGCCACCCATGCGCATCCGCTCCTTGGAGGCATCTACCAGCTGACCGCTGGAGAAATTCCGCGTCGGCAAGCCGCCCATACCATTCATGACGTCGGCCACCAACGCTGTGCCGTATTCACCCATGGAAATCACTTTTTCATCGACACGGAGTTTCGCGGTGTATTCCTTTACCCCCTTCATAACCCCGGTGCGGTCATGAAACGTCGGCAGTTTATTTTTGTCGCAAACAAGCGCTTTTACCTTTTTCCACCCCATCACGGCGCCGACACCACCGCGCGCAGCAATCCGTACAGGGCGGCCTTCCGGGTCAGAGAACGACACTCCGGCCATCAGTCCGCCGTATTCACCGACGGGGCCGCAGATACCAAGGCTGACTTTCTCACCGAAATCATCATGCAGCAGCGCAGCCGTCTCGATGACGCCTTTGCCCATGTACTTGCCGGCATCATGGAAAGTAACTTCGCCTTCCTTGGTGATGTAGATGACGACCCACTCATCTGAAGCATTTTCCAGCGTCAGACCGCAGATTTCAGACTGCCCCATGGCAAAACCGAATGTCCCGCCGGCATTTGCTTCCTTGATGCCGCCGGTCAGAGGACTTTTGCACCCGACGCTGATGCGGTTGGCGTTGGACATGTTGGAACCGGCAAACGGCCCGACCGAGAAGATCAGCGGGTTTTCAGGCGCCATCGGATCAACAGTGGCCAGACCCCGCTCATACAGTGTTTTGGCAATGTGATATCGTCCGGCCCGGGCAAGCTGTTCGCCATCCCAGGTTTCACGTTTGATGTCACGTGACGCCAAATCGATGTGCAGGTATGTGCGCATGGGCATATCTCCAACCGTTCCGCTCATGGAATGCATGATAGGTAAGCGTTCAGGCGCGAACGATCAAGAACGAAGGACGCCTGTCACCGCCGCACGGCGCTTTTCGACATTCCGGCGAAAGCCGGAATCCAGCACGAACATGTATCTGGACCCCGGCCTACGCCGGGATGACATGCTGAAAATACGGCCCGCCTGCTTTAGACGTTGGAATCCGGGAAACTCGCCTTACGCTCGTCCATATATGCAACGAGTGCTTCGTCAACGCCTGGATCGATGGCCGGTTCGACATATTCCGCCAGCCAGCGCTTCCAGAGCGTATTCGCCCGCTGCGCCATATCCTGTGCACCTTCGGCTTCCCACTGCTCGTAGGAATTGTTATCGGCCAGGGTTGAGCGGATAAAGGCGGTTTCGAAATTCGCCTGTGTATGGGCACAGCCAAGGTAATGCGACCCCGGGCCGACTTCACGGATAGCATCCAGTCCCTGGCCGTTATCTGTCAGGTCATACCCTTCACAGAGACGCTGCATCATCGCCAGTTGATCGCAATCCATGACGAATTTCTCATACCCCGACGACAACCCGCCTTCGAGCCAGCCTGCAGCATGCAAAGCGAAGTTAACACCTGACAGCACCGTCGCATTCAGCGTATTGGCGCTTTCGTAAGCCGCCTGTGCATCTGCGACTTTGGACGCGCAGAGCGACCCGCCTGAGCGGAAAGGCAAGTTCAGACGGCGCGCCAGTTGTGCCGCCGCGGATATCACCAATGTCGGCTCTGGGGTGCCGAATGTCGGCGCACCGGATTGCATGGAAATGGCACTGACGAAGGCACCATAGATCAGCGGCGCACCCGGACGGCAGAGCTGGGTCAGTGCCCCGCCGGCAAGCACTTCCGCCTGCACCTGCGCAAGCGTCCCCAAAGCCGTTACCGGGCTCATCGCACCGGCCAGAATGAATGGCGAGACGATGCACGCCTGATTGGCACGAGCATAGACCTTGAGTGCGCCGAGCATGGTGCCGTCGAACACCATCGGCGAGTTGGCATTGATCAGGCTGGTCATAACCGTGTTCTGATCAACGAAATCCTTGCCGAACAGGATTTCGCACATCGCGACCGAATCCTGCGCACGCATCGGATGCGTGACCGATCCCATGAAAGGCTTGTCGGAATACTTCATGTGCGCATAGAGCATGTCGAAGTGACGCTTGTTCACCGGCAGGTCGACCGGTTCGCAAACCGTGCCGCCGGAATGGTGCATGGCAGGGGCCATATAGGCGAGCTTCACGAAATTGCGGAAATCCTCAATGGTGCCGTAACGCCGTCCGTTGTCCAGATCGCGCACGAACGGCGGGCCGTAGACCGGTGCGAAGACTGTATGATTACCGCCGATCTCGACGTTGCGGGCGGAATTGCGAGCGTGTTGCGTGAACTGGGCGGGGGCTGTGGCCAGCAGGCTTTTGCAAAGCCCCTTGGGGAAGTGGATTCGCGTGCCTTGCACGTCTGCGCCGGCATCCTTGAACATCGCCAACGCTTCATCATCGTCGCGGAACTCGATGCCGATCTCTTCCAGAATCAGATCGGCATTCGCTTCTATCAACTCGATCGCTTCTGGCGACGCCAGTTCGAGCATCGGCACATTACGGATGATATAAGGTTTGCTGACGGCACCCGATTTCTCACGGGCTTCACGGCGGGCATCACGGCCCCGGCGGGCTGTACGTTCGGACATGGCGTCCACTCCAAATGGAACGGCTTGGCACATGACCAACCGTTCAGGTCAAGAATACTCCTGTTATCCTGATAAACCTGCGTCGTTTATTCGACTGATCCAACGGCGTCATTTTGTAGTCAAAAGCCGCCTTTTGAATCGTCATTCCCGCGCAAGCGGGACCCAGGATTTCCAATCATGTTGTTGGGGGCCCCACCTTGACGGTGATGACGAATTAATTCACTTCCAGATCGGCTTACCGGCCCCTGGAATGCCGAGGTTTTCCCACATCTCGTCGACTTTTTTGACGACATCGTCGTCCATACGGATTTTCTGCCCCCATTCACGGTGGGTTTCAGGGGGCAGTTTGGTCGTCGCGTCGATACCAAGCTTGCCGCCGAGGCCGGATTCCGGCGAAGCGAAGTCGAGATAATCTATGGGTGTGTTGTCGATCACGGTCAGGTCACGGCTGGGGTCAACATTCGTTGAGATCGCCCAGATCACGTCGTTCCAGTCACGGGCATTGATATCCTCATCAACGACGATCACAAACTTGGTGTACATGAATTGGCGCAGATACGACCACACCGCAAGCATGATCCGCTTGGCGTGGCCGGGGTACGCCTTTTTCATCGAAACGACCGCAACGCGGTAGGAACATCCCTCTGGCGGCAGCCAGAAATCGACGATTTCCGGAAACTGCTGCTGTAACAACGGCACAAAAACATCGTTCAAGGCTTCACCGAGCACTGACGGTTCATCAGGCGGCCGCCCGGTATAGGTCGAGAGATAGATCGGGTTTCTGCGCATGGTGATAGCGGTTGCCGTAAACACCGGAAAGGATTCAACCGAATTGTAATAGCCGGTATGATCCCCGTATGGGCCTTCATCACCGTATTCCGTGAGCGAAACTGTCCCTTCGATGACGATTTCCGCTTCGGCCGGAACTTTCAGCGGCTGTGTCACACAGTCTACCAGTTCGACTTTTTTCCCCCTTAGAAGCCCGGCGAACTGGTATTCCGACAGCGTGTCAGGCACCGGTGTGACAGCCGCCAGAATTGTGCCCGGATCGGCGCCAAGGACGACCGCGGCGGGCAACGGTTCCGGCTTCTCAGACTTCCAGCGCTGATGATGCTGTGCCCCGCCCCGGTGTTTGAGCCAGCGCATCAGGGTTGTATTTTTTCCCGTCACCTGCATCCGGTAAATGCCGAGGTTATAGGCATCCCGCTTGTCCGACCCCGGTCCCTTCGTCACCACCAGCGGCCATGTGATCAGCGGTGCCGGCTCACCCGGCCAGCAGGTCTGGACCGGCAGTTTTCCAAGATCAACATCATCCCCTGTCAGGACCGTTTCCTGGCAGTACGCCGTGCCGGAATCCTTTGGTTTCATAGCCATGACGGTTTTCATAAGCGGCAGCATATCAAGGGCTTCACGCCAGCCACCAGGGGGTTCAGGCTGGCGCAGAAACGCTAAAGTTTCGCCGATTTCCCGCAACTCCGCCGGTTCTCGGTTCATACCCCATGCCACCCGCTCTACGGTCCCAAACAGGTTGACCAGCACCGGCATATCGGATGGCGTGCCGTCGGCCTTGATGACGTTTTCAAAAATAATCGCCGGCCCACCTTCGGCAAGAACGCGGGTCTGGATTTCCGTCATCTCCAGAACAGTGCTTACAGGTGCCGAAACACGGACCAACCGGCCCTCTTTCTCGAGGTGGTTTATGAAATCCCTCAGGGAACTGTAAGCCATTCGTTTTACTCCTGTGAACAGCGCAAGGTTGACCCTTTCCGCGCGTCGTGGTCAAGCACGCCGGAAAAAACCTCAGATCATGGCGTGACCATTGTCAATCAATGGCTTAAACGTCTAGAGTCCGAGACAGGGGTTCAATAATTAGCGTCAAAATGGCGTGTGTTACCGGGAATCATGAATAACATGGCTGATGGCACGACCGATACCAATGAAGGGCTGAGCTTATCAAGCCTGCAAAGGCTGATCGATATTGGTATCGCCCTATCAGCGGAACGTGACACCAACGTTCTGATGGAAACGATTCTGCTGGAGGCCAAAAGCCTCGCCAATGCTGATGGCGGGACGCTCTATATACGTACTGATGATAATCGTCTGCGCTTTGAAATCATGCGCACGGATAGTCTGGATATCGCCATGGGCGGCACCACCGGCAAGGATATCAATTTCCCGCCGCTAACGCTGGTCGACCCGAAAACCGGTGAAGAGAATCACAAGAACGTAGCTTCAGCAGCAGCGCTTACGGGGCAGTCCATTAATATTCCCGATGCCTACGAAAACGACAGCTTTGATTTCTCCGGCACCAAGAAGTTCGACGAAGGCACCGGCTACCGCTCTAAGTCGTTTCTGTGCGTGCCGCTCAGAAATTCACAGGGCGAAATCATCGGTGTACTGCAGCTTCTGAACGCCGTCGACAAGGATACCGGTGACGTTATCGAGTTCGGCGCTGACATCCAGCCGCTGATCGAGGCGTTGGCTTCTCAGGCTGCAGTCGCACTCGACAACCAGCAGCTTCTGGAAGCTCAGAAAAAGCTGCTCGACAGCTTTATCGAGCTGATTGCCTCGGCAATTGACGCCAAATCACCCTATACCGGTGGACATTGTCAGCGCGTGCCGGAATTGACCAAGATGCTGGCTGCGGCTGCATCCGAACAAAAGGACGGGCCTTTTGCCGATTTCGACCTAACTGAAGAGGAATGGTACGAACTGCACATTGCAGCGTGGTTGCACGATTGCGGCAAGGTAACAACGCCGGAATACGTGGTCGACAAGGCAACAAAGCTGGAGACCATCTACAACCGCATCCATGAAATCCGCAATCGCTTTGAAATTGTTAAACGAGACCGTGTGATCGCCTATCAGAATGCCGTGATCGACGGTGGCGATGCAGAGAAACTTCGCAAGGAACTGGAACAGGACCTGGCACAACTGGACGACGATTTCGCGTTCATCGCGGAAAGTAATGTCGGCGGCGAATTCATGGCTCCGGACAGGATCGAACGGGTGAAGCAGATCGCAGAGATCAAATGGACCCGTACGCTTTCAGACCGGTTGGGTCTTTCATACGAGGAACTCAAACGGGTCGAACGCGAACCGGAACCTGCGCTACCGTGCGAGGAAAACCTGCTCGCCAACCGATACGATCACATAATCTATCGCGAAGGCATGGAGCAAACTGCCGCTGAGGACAATCCCTGGGGCTTCAAGCTCGACGTGCCGGAGCATAAATACAATCTGGGAGAAATCTACAACCTGTGCATTGCCCGAGGCACGTTGACCGAAGAAGAACGGTTCAAGATCAACGACCATATCGTACAGACGATCATCATGCTGGAAGCCCTGCCGTTTCCCAAACACCTGGCCCGTGTCCCGGAATTCGCAGGTGGGCACCATGAAAAAATGGACGGCACTGGCTATCCGAAAAAGCTCAACAAGGACCACATGTCCGTCCCTGCCAGAATCATGGCCATTGCCGACATCTTCGAGGCTCTGACCGCAGCAGACCGGCCTTATAAGGCACCGAAGAAACTCTCCGACAGCGTCAAGATCATGTCCTTCATGAAAAAGGATGCACATATCGATGACGAACTGTTCGAACTGTTTCTGACGTCAGGTGTCTACAAGGAATACGCAGAGCGTTTCCTGATGCCCGAGCAACTGGACGACGTTGATATCAGCCAGTATTTGCCAAAACCGGAAGAAGCCGAAGCCGGCGACGATTGAGGCCGGCCATGGTTGAGATTTACGTCGATGCCGACGCCTGCCCCGTCAAGGATGAGACTGTTCGCGTTGCTGCCCGGCACAATCTGAAAACCTGGATGGTCTGTGACGGCGGTATCCGCCCAAGTCCTGATCCGATGGTTGAACTGATCATCGTCACCCAGGGTGCCGATGCCGCCGATGACTGGATCGCCGAACATATTTCTTCCGCCGACGTATGCGTTACCAATGATATCCCCCTTGCGGCACGTTGCCTCGAGAAGGCAGCCAAGGCAATCAAGCCGAATGGTGACGTCTTCACCGAGAGCATGATCGGCATGGCGCTGGCTAACCGGGAACTGATGCAGGGATTACGTGAGACCGGGCAGATTACCGGAGGGCCGGCAGCCTTTTCCAAGTCAGACAGATCAAATTTTCTGAACAGGTTCGAAACGCTGGTGCAAGCGGCGATCAGGGAATCCTGAAGCCCGCAATCAGATCGCTGTTTCAACTCTGTAAGGCAATAGAACACGCACTTTGGTGCCTTTGCCGAGCGTACTGGAAATGATCAACTCACCGCCATGCGCCTCGATCAGCGCCTTGGCGATGGCGAGGCCCAAACCGGTTCCCATCTTGGCAATATGCGGATTGGCCTGAAGCTGTGCGAATGGCTCAGTGATTTTTTTGAGATCTTCAGGTGAAATACCGCCGCCGCTGTCCGATATTTCCAGGATGTGGGTATTGCTGTTGAAGGTCGCCTTCAAGATGACATGGCCACCACCCGGGGTGAATTTGACGGCATTGAACAATAAATTCAACAACACCTGCTTTATGGCACGCTCATCAACATACATCTGCGGCATATTGTCGGAAATGCGCGTTTCAAAATAAATCTGTGAACAATCGATCGCGTTTTTTGCAATCTTCAGGCACTCATCAAACGTATTCCGGACCGTTATCTTATCCAGCACCAGATTGCTCTTTCCGGATTCAACTTTTGACAGGTCAAGAATGTCATTCACGAGGCTCAGCAAATGCTGACCGCTGGTCATGATGTCGTTTGCATAGTCCTTGTATTTGGTTGAGCCGATCGGGCCGAAATACTGATTTGAGATAACCTCGGAAAACCCCATGATTGCGTTGAGGGGCGTTCGCAACTCGTGGCTCATGGATGCAAGAAAATCGGATTTGGCGTTATTCGCGGTTTCAGCATCCAGCTTGGCGTTATAGAGGTTCTGAAGCACACGGTTATACTGCGCGGCAATGTCACCGGTTTCAGAATTCGGTTCAACCGGGATCGGCTGTGAATAGTCGCCACGGATACGCTGGAATTCCATGGAACGCAAAAGGTCGAGTTGTTCAGTCGACTGGTCGTGTTCACTGATATTCAAACCTTTTCTTTCAGAGTCCAGTTCAACGCGTAATGGGTAGTATTTGTTGATGATTTTGAGCAGGACAAAACTGAGACAAAAGGCCCAAACCATCGCCACAAGTACGCCCGTACCTTGCACCAGAAACTGATCGAAGCGGCTTAAACCTGTTCCAAGTATTTCCAAATTCCCGAAAATCGCCACAGACAGCGTTCCCCATACGCCGGCGACCGCATGCACGGGAAACGCCGACAGCACATCATCGATCTGCAATCGATCAAGAATGTATGTCGCTACCATACAAAGGACGCCCCCAATCAAACCAATCGTAACGGCAGCCCACGGTTCGACGGCATGTGCAGCTGCCGTGATAGCAACCAGACCTGCCAAAGCCCCATTCAGCATGCTTGGAACATCGGAGCGACCGAATACGAATGGTGCAATAAGGATCGATGCCAGCCCCCCGAAAGTCCCGGCGATCAATGTGTTGAAAACAATCAGCGGTACAGCTTCGTTGGCAGCGAGAGTACTGCCGCCATTGAAACCGATCCAGCCAACCCAGATCGTGAAAACACCAAGTGCGGAAAGTGGAAGACTATGACTTCGAAAGTTCCCACCTGTACCATCAAAACGGCCCTCTCGCGGCCCTATGATGATGACCGCCGCAAGGGCAACCCAGCCGGCAATGGAATGCACGACTGTTGATCCGGCAAAATCGACAAACCCCAATGCAGCAAGCCAACCCGGGGCACCGCCAATAACCCCGCCCCATGCCCAGTGTCCGAATACCGGGTAGATGACTAGTGAGATGACGATCGCAATCATCAGATAGCCGACATAACGCGTTCGCTCAGCTACGGCGCCGGATACGATTGTCGTCGACGTCCCGCAAAACATCAGCTGAAAGACGAAGAATGCGATGTGGCCAGGATCATCGCTGACCGAGAAGACAAAATCGGTTGCACCGATGATCCCGTTGGCGCTTGCCCCAAACATCAGACCGAAGCCGACGAGCCAGAATATACCGGCAGAAATACAGAAGTCTGCGAAGTTCTTTGCTGCAACATTGACGCTGTTCTTTGAGCGAACATAACCGCTTTCCAGACAACAGAACCCGGCTTGCATCATGAAGACCAGCGCAGCGCTGGTCAGCACCCAAACGAGATCAACTGTCGATGGAGACCCCAAGGGCACCTCGCTTCAAAACATTATAGGTCAGCATTCCATAACTAATTTTGCATCGCAACATACTAGAAGGCAAATCAGGTATAAAACACGAACTGGCTATTCGTCCGCCTGATGATCCACCGATACATCTCTGCAGGTTCACTTTATATGCCCGGTTTGATTTTGGGCGCGTTGACGGGGCATTCCATCTGGCGCACTCTATTTGTTGAATAAATCAAACTGAACAGGTCCCGGCTCGGAGGCCAAGGCATGTCAGCTGATATTCTTGATCTCGCTCTTGGATATCCCTACCCGATTCCGCAAAAATCTTATGTTATACACAAGGGCACGGCATCGGATATCACGGCTGATCAAGTGCCGCATCTCAGAGAGAACCGCACGCCGGTCCTTGCCGTCGGTTCCAACCAGTCCCCCGAACAAGTAATTCGTAAATTTCCAGGCAACGAATGGCCGCCAATTCTGTGTGAACGGTGCACTGTTCATGATTTTGACAGCGTCTATTCCGCGCATGTTACGGGGTATGGATCTATCGCCTCCTGCCTGCACCCGGCACCAGGAACCCAGGTTACACTCTACATCAATTGGCTGCATGAAGCGCATATGGACCCTATGCATGCGACGGAACTCGGCAATGAAAACTACGTTTATGCCGAACTGAGCGAAATCAAGATCATTACAGAATTCGGTCTAACGCTAGACAGAATATATTTCTACAGTTCAACCGCAGGCGCATATCTCCCCGAAGGCATCCCGGTCCCTCTGGCCGAAATCCAGGCGACAAACCGCCAGTGGGAGGCTCTGCGTCAGACCGAAATTCAAACCCACCTTCAGGTTCGCACGGCGGCCGATCAGCATTTTGAGGAATTTGTCCTTAAATCCGTCTCGGACATTGATACCCGGAACTTCCGTAAAGCTGAGATGCGCAAGTTTTCGCGCCCTTTCAGCCATCCTGGATTTCATGTGATTAAATCCTGATCTCTCAAACTGAAGTATATTGACGAGATCAACATTTTGCCTGAATGCTAAGCAAGCGTCTCACTGTCGTCCTTGAGAGGGGTGGGTCATGTCCATCAAATATATGCAGACCGTTTCAGGCTTGGTTTTCGGCGTTTCGCTCTTTTTCAGCAATCCCGGGGCCGCGCATGCCGCGGGGCTGCCGGAAGGAACCGGAAAAGACATGGTCGAGGGCATGTGCACCACTTGCCATCAAACCAACCAGATCACACGGAGTTCCGGATACTCTGCCGCTGAATGGGAGGAATTGACGTCAACCATGATTGATCTCTCGGCCGCCCCCGAACAGCGGAACGAAATCATCACTTATCTGGCACAGCATTTTCCGCCCAACGACCGGCGCACGCCAAAGATCATATCCGGCCGGCATAAGATTGAATTCCATGAATGGCAGGTGCCGACCCTCGGGCAACGGTCCCGTGACCCCATCCAGGATCGTGACGGCAACATCTGGTGGGCAGGACAGTTCGGCAATCTTGTCGGCAGGCTTGATCCGAAAACCGGTGAGATGACGGAATACCCGCTGCCGGATGGCGCATATCCGCATTCCGTAACCCTCGATCAGGATGGGAATGTCTGGTATACCGGCAACAAGAATGGATCGATCGGAATGCTCGATCCTAATAATGGTGAAATCACTGTATATCCCATGCCTGTCCCCCAGGCGAAAGACCCGCACACGGCCATTTTTGATGCCTCGGGCATTCTCTGGTTCACCCTTCAGCATGCCAACATGATCGGCCGGCTTGATCCTTCCAATGGTGACGTCAGACTGGTGACGCCCCCCACCCCCGGATCACGTCCATACGGCATCAAGATTGATGCAAACGGCAATCCATGGGTTTCCTGCAACGGTTCGAACTGTCTGATTAAGGTTGACCCAAAAACAATGGCTTTGACCGAAATCAAACTTCCCATTCCTGAAACCACGGTTCGGCGCCTTGATATCGCAGCAGACGGGATCATCTGGTATGTCAATTCATCGCAAGGTCGGCTTGGTAGCTACGACCCCGCAAGCGGGGACATACGAGAATGGCCATCACCAAGCGGACCAAAGTCACACCCTTATGCCATCGCCATCACGGACGGCATTATCTGGTATAATGAATCAGGCATGCGCCCTGATGTGCTGGTCCGCTTTGATCCAAAGTCGGAAGAGTTCCAGAGCTGGCCGATTCCTTCCGGCGGCGTTTACGCAGGGATTATCCGCCATATGCGAACCAGTCTGGACGGTAATCTGCTCATACATCAGAGCAGTACAAACCGCATCATCAAGGTCATGGTGAAGGACGCCGTCACCCAGTAAATCGCGGCCCGTCAACAGCTAACAGTCAACCGTTAGTCAAAATATCCGGCCCGGGCTCCCGCGCCGATAAGATTAACAATCATTCGCCCGGCCGCGATGCTGGTCAGCTGATTCACGTCATTCACCGGGGCGATCTCGACGACATCCATACCAACCACTTTTCCCTTGGCAACGAGGCCGTGAATCAACTTGCGCATCTGGTGATACGTCAACCCGCCAGGCGCTAATGCTAATGTTCCCGGCATGACAGCAGGATCAACCCCGTCGGCGTCAATGGTCAGGTAGTAATTCTGTCCATCCGGTATGTCCGCAAGCACACTTTCAATGCCGTTATCGTGAACGTCGTATGAAGTGTAGATGTGCGCCCCATAAGCCTGAGCAGCCTCGACTTCCTCTATCCTGGCACTGCCGACGGCCCGCATGCCGATCTGAAATATCTCACCAATATGATCCATTTCAGAGGCTCTCCGGATCGGGCTCGAATACCCCTCCGGCTCCCCGTTCACGTCGTCACGCCAATCAAGATGGGCATCCACGTGCACCAGCGTTATCGGTCCCAGGTCCTCAATCCCCCTGAAAACCGGGATCGGCACACCATGATCACCACCGATAACAATCGGCATCGCCCCAGCGGCAACGATCTTTCGCACTGCCGCTTCAGCATTCCGGTAATGCACATCATGATCACTCATGTCCGCTGCCGCATCCCCGCAGTCGACAATCTTCACATCTCGCCCATCGAGTGCGGGGCCATCCAGATCAAAGTCGTAATGATCCGGGGCAATCTGAATACGCCTGGATGCGGCCCGAACCGCCGCCGGCCCAAGGCTTTGCGGATTGGCCATCCCCTCCGGACGGTACGGTTTGCCGAAAGGAATGCCGAGGATGGCAACATGCGCATCCAGATTATCCAGGTCATTGCACACTGGGTAACCGAGGAAACTCTGTTCGCGTTGATCAGGTGAAACCGTAATAGACATAATTATTCTGCTGCTTTCATCAGAGCCGGGCGTCCGCCACCGACAGTAACTCGGTGCATGACCCGTTTGAACCCATGGTAATCGTTGATCGGGTTATGTTGCGTCGCGTAATTGTCCCAGAATGCCAGTGACCCCGGGGTCCATATGAAACGACAGGTGAATTCAGGCCGCGACAGATGCGCGAACAGAAATTTGAGCAAAGGTTCGCTTTCTTCGAGGGTCAGTTCCTTGAACCGTTCGGTATGGCCGGAATTGACATAAAGCGATTTCCGGCCGGTCCGCGGATGCGTGATGACCGCCGGGTGTTCAGCGACAAGCTGCATCCGTTTCCCACCATCATCCTTGACCCGGTCTTCACGCGTTCGGGTAACTTCGGCCTTGGCTGAATTCTGAATGACGGTCAGGGTTTCGAGATACCCCTGCAGGCTGGGCGAGAGTGTTTCGTAAGCCAGATGCATGTTTGCAAACAGAGTGTCGCCGCCATAAGGCGGAATTTCCACGGCATACAACAGGGCGCCCATCGGCGGCTCTTCAAGATATGTTGTATCAGCGTGCCAGATCCCGCCGAAATTAACCCGTTCTTCCGGATTTTTGACAACCGGCACAACTTCGTCTGTTCCATCCAGCCCTTTGACCATCGGATACGGAATTGGCGTCCCGAAGCGTGTCGCGAATGCCGCCTGGCGTTTTGGTTCCAGATTCTGGTCCCGGAAGAAAATGACATGATGCTCGTTCAGGGCACCGGTTATTTCATCAATGACCTCATCCGGCAGGTCGGTCGATATATCGACGCCTGAAACCTCAGCGCCGATACTGCCGGCAATCCTGCGCACATTTATGTGCTTGTATGCCGAAAAGGATTTCGGCGGCTCCCAATCGCTCAGCATTATTGTTGCCTCTATTCCCTGTACTGAACCCTCTGACATAATCCTATTACGCCGTCATAGACACGGCAAACAACTGCATTACTGTTGATTGTCATTACAGGTGGGATTTTGACCGGGTATCACGCCAATATGATACTGAAATGCCGAGAACCTGTGGAATTGGATCGCTGGAACCAATTGGCGAAATCAAGACAGGGATTGTCGCGAAGCGCCAAGCGATTCTCCTCACAAGGCCCTAACGAGTCGTTATGTACATTATGATTTTTGCCACCCGGCGCCCCTAAACGGAGATCAACAGGATGCCGCAGTTCAACAAGAAAGCCAGTGTCGTCATCATCGGTCAGGGCGGTATCGTCGGGGCATCCGTTGCACATCATCTGATTGAGCGCGGATGGGATAACATCATCGGCATCGACAAGTCCGGCATTCCCACGGACATCGGTTCGACCGGACATGCATCGGATTTCTGCTTTAACACGATGCACGACCAGATGACGGTTTTCACCACCAAGTACAGCATCGATTTCTTTGAAAAACGGGGACGTTATTCCCGGATCGGCGGCATAGAGGTCGCACGCAAAGGCGATGATGAACGCATGCTTGAACTTGAACGTCGGGTCAGCTCGGGACGGGCCTTCGGCAACCGCGTTGAAATGATCACCGCAAAGAAAGCCAAGGAACTGATGCCGCTGATCGAAGAAGATGTGATCCAGGGCGCGCTGTGGGATCCGGACGCAGGGTTGGTGATCCCCCGTTCCCAGGTCGTTGCCGGGGAGATGATCCAGGAAGCCGAGGCCTCTGGCAAACTGGAGGTGATGGCCAATACACCGTGTATGGGGCTTGATATCGAAGCCGGCCAAATAAAGGGCGTCCATACCCCGCGCGGATACATCGAAACACCTTACGTCGTCGTCTGTGCGGGTCTATGGGGGCGTCTCATATCCAAAATGGCCGGTGAAGACTTGCCGGTCATGCCTGTCGACCACCCATTGACCTTTTTCGGGCCGTACAACGAATTCGAGGGAACCGGCAAGGAAATCGGCTACCCCCTGCTCCGCGACCAGGGCAATTCAGCCTACCTGCGTGATACCGGTGATCCGAAAACCGCTGAAGGCGGACAGATTGAATGGGGGTACTACGAAGAGAAGGAACCCCGGCTGTGCCATCCCCGCGACATTCTTGAGAAGGAACAGGCCCGTCTGTCACCCTCTCAGCGCGATCTGGAAATGGAGCAGATTATCGAACCGTTGGAACGTGCCATGGAACTGACACCGATCCTGGGTGAACTTGGATACAACGAAAAGCATTCCTTTAATGGCCTGTTGCAGGTCACCGCAGATGGCGGTCCGTCTATTGGTGAATCGCCGGACATCCAAGGCCTGTGGTATGGCGTTTCTGTTTGGGTCAAGGACGGTCCCGGAACCGGCAAGATCATCGCCGACTGGATGACCGACGGTCGCACCGAGTTGGATCATCATTCTATCGATTACGCACGTTACTACCCGATCCAGAAATCGGAGTTGTATATACACGACCGTTGTTACGAAACAGCGTTCAAGATCTACAACCCGCCTGTCCACAACCGCGAACCCTATACCAAGGGCCGAAACCTGCGCTCGGCCCCCTGTTATCTGCGCGAGAAGGAACTCGGCGGATATTTTATGGAACTCGCCGGATGGGAACGTGCGCACGGTTATGCGTCGAACGAAGCAACCCTGCTGGAAAAATACGCCGACCGGGTGCCAGAGCGTGAGAACGAGTGGGATAATCGTCATTTCTGGCGCGTTTCAAATGCGGAGCATCTGGAACTGTCGGAAAACGTCGGCATGATCAACCTGTCGCACTTTGCGATTTACGATGTATCGGGCAAGGACGCTGAACAACTGGTCGAATACGCTGCATCGTCGAAAGTCGCCGGTGATACACCTGTCGGCAAAGGTGTCTATACCAACTTTCTCGACGATACCGGCGGGGTGATGGCCGACCTGACGATCCTTCGCCTGGCCGAAGACCGCTTCCGTGTCATAGACGGTGCCGACGCAGGGCACCGCGACATGACTTATCTCCGCCGTATGACACGTGATAAGGAATGGTCCGCTGATGTCGAAGACCGAACAGACCAGTTTGGCTGCATCGGCGTCTGGGGGCCCAATGCGCGCGAAAACCTGAAAAAGCTGGCCGACGATCCGACGGGCCTAGATATAGAAAACTTCCCCTTCGCCGCGGTCCGCGATTTCACGCTGCGCGGTGTGCCGGTAAAGGGCTTCCGCATCTCGTATGTCGGCGAACAGGGCTGGGAACTGCATTTCCCGCTCAGCTACGGATTGGCGCTCTGGGACATGTTCCGGGACCTCGGCATCACGCCGGTCGGCGTCGAGACCTATGCCAATACGCGGCGGCTGGAGAAGAGCCTGCGGCTGCAAAACGCCGACCTGCTGACCGAATACAACCTGCTCGAAGCCGGACTTGCCCGACCCAAGGTCAAGGCTGCCGATTTCCGTGGCAAGGCCGCCAACATCGAACAGCGTGAACGCAAGCACCAGCCGGCGATGCTTTGCACCATGATCGTCACGGACAACGTCGATAAGGACGGCGTGGCGCGATATATGCTCGGCAACTGCCCGATTATCGACCCGAAAACCAACGAGGTGCTGATCGACATATTGGGCCGGCGTTCATATACGACATCCATTGCCTTCGGGCCATCGATCGGGAAGAACATCGCCCTCGGTTATCTGCCGCACGATTTTTGTGAAGAAGGCCGCACGCTTGAGATCGAATACTTCAATCAGAAGTTTCCGATCGAAGTCGCTGCCGTTGGCTATAAGCCGCTTTACGACCCTGAGAATATCCGGCCGAAGTCGTAAATAATTCACGGCTAGAGCATCGAGTCCATCCAGCTTCACGGGCATTGAATGGCGTGAATAGCTTGAATTTGCCTTAATATATCCTAAAATCGACAATTCAATGTCGCTAAAGGAATATAATAAGGCTGATTCATGCAAGGTTGTGGGCACGCCCTCAACTAACCTCGTCATGTCATGGGGGAGATGACATGCGTTCTGATGACTGAGCGCTACCTATATGACGGTTGGACGACCCCTTTCGCCGGGCTGGAACTACAGCCTTGGGCATGTCGTTGCGTTTTAACGGCATCAACCGCCAGGTGACATTTGGAGAGATTGGCACAGGAGGAGAAACCATATGCTCTCGGATCCGGATAAATTCGAAACAGATTACGAGATAGGACAGGACAACCTGCAGAAGTTCGGGATGGATGTTCACCACCCGGTATTCTGGGTTTCAGCCATTCTTGTACTGGTGTTCGTCATCGGCACGTTGATCGCACCTGAACAGGCAAAAGGCATGTTCGATGGGGCCAAGGGCTGGTCCATCAACAACTTCGACTGGCTGTTCATGGTTGGCGGCAACATCTTTGTTATTTTCTGCCTCGCCCTGATTGTTCTGCCAGTGGGCAAAATCCGGCTTGGCGGGACGGAAGCCAAGCCCGAGTTTTCAACTCTTTCATGGTTCTGCATGCTCTTTGCCGCCGGCATGGGCATCGGTCTCATGTTCTGGAGTGTTGCCGAGCCCGTCGCATATTACACCGACTGGTGGGGAACCCCGCTGAATGCGGAACCCAGAACCGAAGCAGGCGCCAGCGCCGCCATGGGTGCCACGATGTTCCACTGGGGCCTGCATCCATGGGCCATCTATGCCGTCGTAGCACTTTCTTTGGCCTTTTTTACCTATAACAAAGGCCTCCCCCTGACGATCCGTTCAGCATTTTACCCGCTGATCGGCGATCATTCCTGGGGATGGTTCGGTCATGTCATCGATACGGTTGCCGTTCTTGCCACGCTGTTTGGCCTCGCGACGTCGCTCGGGTTCGGGGCACAGCAAGCCGCTAGCGGCCTGCACTTCCTGTTCGATGTGCCGAATACCATTGCCACGCAGATCGCAATTATTATCGGTGTGACGGCAGTCGCATTGGTATCAGTAGTCCGAGGCCTCGAAGGCGGCGTAAAACTGCTCAGCAACATCAACATGGGCATCGCCACAATACTATTGGCATTCGTGTTTATTTTCGGCCCGACGGCCGCGATTATCGCCTCTATCTTTACGACCGCCGGCGCATACGCGGAAAATATTTTCGCCATGTCCAACTGGATCGGCCGCGAAGACGACAAATTCTTCCACGGCTGGACCGTGTTCTATTGGGCATGGTGGATTTCCTGGTCCCCGTTCGTCGGTATGTTTATCGCCCGTGTCTCACTGGGCCGCACCGTACGGGAATTTATTATAGCGGTCCTGCTAGTGCCGACACTTGTGACGCTTATCTGGATGGCCACCTTTGGCGGATCTGGCCTAGAACAGGCCATAAATGGCGTCGGCCAGTTGTCCGAAGGGATCGGCGACGTATCGCTGGCACTGTTCCAGATGCTGCAGCATCTTCCGATGACTGCACTGACGTCATTCGTCGCCATCATTTTGGTACTGGTGTTCTTCATCACCTCATCCGACTCGGGATCGCTTGTCATCGACAGCATAACTTCGGGCGGCAAGGTTGATGCCCCGACGCCGCAGCGCATTTTCTGGGCGGTAATCGAGGGCGTGATCGCAGCCGCGCTGCTGTTCGGCGGTGGGGCAGATGCCCTCGGTGCGCTTCAGGCAGCCGCCATTACAGTCGGCCTGCCGTTCACGGTCGTGCTGCTGGCGATGTGCGTATGCCTTTATATGGGGCTTGAGCACGAGCGTCGGTTCCCGACAGCAACTCCTGCTGTAGAACCCGGCCAGGAAGGCGCCTGAAACGATACCTAACAGGCATTTTCTCTATCAGACTGAGAAGCCGGGGCTATGCCCCGGCTTCTTTTATGTAAACGACAGGTCTAAGCCCCTTGAAATAAGGGCAAAAACGACACTCCCCCACCTCACATGTCGCATCAATTCTAATTCTTGTCTGCAAATGAACAGCCACACGTTATGCTAAGGTCATATTGAGTGGCATTGCAGCCCAATTGATGGGCTGAGTTTGGCTGGGAGAATACTTGTGGCCGACCAGGACGATGACATTGTTCTTTCCGAACTGAGTGACGAAGAACTCGTGCAGCAGATGCACGATGACCTTTATGACGGGCTTGCCGACGAAATAGTCGAAGGCACCGAAATCCTGCTTGAACGCGGATGGACCCCATACGACACATTGACCAAGGCGCTTGTGGAAGGCATGCGGATCGTCGGCATCGACTTCCGTGACGGGATCCTGTTCGTCCCCGAAGTTCTGATGGCCGCGAATGCCATGAAATCCGGCATGGGGGTTCTTCGTCCGCTGCTGGTTGAGACCGGTGCCCCGAAAATGGGCAAGATGGTCATCGGTACGGTCAAGGGCGACATCCATGATATCGGCAAGAATCTTGTCGGCATGATGATGGAAGGCGCCGGCTTCGAGGTTGTCGACCTTGGTATCAATGTCGATGTAGACAAATACCTGAAGGCGCTTGAAGAGCATCAGCCGGACATCCTCGGCATGTCCGCTTTGCTGACCACAACGATGCCTTATATGAAAGTCGTAATCGATACGATGGTCGAGAAAGGCATTCGCAACGACTATGTCGTTCTTGTCGGAGGTGCACCGCTGAACGAGGCATTTGCAGACAATATCGGTGCTGATGCTTATTGCCGTGATGCCGCTGTTGCCGTCGATACCGCCAAGGACTGGATGTCGCGCCGTCAGGGCTCGGCGCTCGCGTCGAGCTGAAGCCGGAACGGGCCGTCCGCTGATGCGCCCCCTGCTTATCATTGCCTGCGGCGCCCTGGCCCGTGAAGTTGGCTGGGTCATAAATGCCAACGGCATGGACGGTGTTGAACTCACATGTCTTCCAGCAGAGCTTCACAACCGGCCGGAGCGTATACCTGATGAAATGCGCCGTAAGATCGACGCCAACCAGGGAAAGTTCGAGAGGATCGTCGCGCTTTATGCTGATTGTGGCACAGGCGGCAAGCTTGATGAACTTCTTGCTGAAAAAGGTGTCGAGCGGATTGGTGGCGCGCATTGCTATGCTTTCTATGCCGGGGAAAGCGTATTCAATGACATGCACGAAGATGAAATCGGCACTTTTTATCTAACCGATTATCTTGTGCGTTTCTTTGACAGGCTGATCATCAAAGGACTTGGTCTCGACCGTCATCCCGAGCTTCAAGACATCTATTTCGGGAATTACAAACGCCTGACCTACCTTGCACAGACCGATAATGCCGAATTGCAGAAGCAGGCCCGCCAAGCGGCAGATAAACTTGGACTGGATTACATCTATCATTTCACCGGCTACGGCGGGCTTGGTGATTTTGTTGTCAAACAGGGAAACTAAGGGGCTGCCGATGGCACAACTGAGCATCGTATACTGGCGTGACATCCCTGCCCAGATCATCATCCGTGAGCGCAGGCAGTCGGCCAAACGAGAGCTGGCATCCCGTTTTCAGGAAGCCATAGACATGGCCGCCATGCGCGCCAAAGCAATCGGAACCGATGCCTATCTTGCCGACTGGCGGCGGAGTGATCCGACCGATTGCGGAAGTGATCTGGAAGCCGAAGCCGATGCATGGCAGGCAAAGATCGAAGCTGACTATGATGATCTCCGGCTGAAACAGCTCATCGAAGCGAAAGGCTATGAAGGCGGCAACGCTGATGGCTAAATCACAGTCGCCAACGACAGCATACACGCCAAGCGGTACGAGCTCAGTTCGACGCCAGCGCTCGCGGTATTCCGTCCGGCTGTGGTCCGTCAAACATGCCCGCGAATTCGAGGCTGTATATCATCTGTTAGCCGATGTCTTCCTAAAGCTGCATCCCTTGTGGAAGATGATCGGCTACAAACGTGTCGAACGCCCCGTCATGCTTGTCGAAAAAACCATCAAAAGCTTTCTTTTCGACTGCCGTATGTGTGGCCAGTGCGCCCTGTCGGACACCGGCATGTCTTGTCCCATGAACTGCCCGAAACAGCTGAGAAACGGTCCCTGCGGCGGCGTACGCGCAAACGGTCATTGCGAAGTTGAACCGGATATGCCGTGCGTCTGGGTTCAGGCATGGGAAGGCAGCCAGCGGATGCGTGCCAGCAATAATATTCTCAAGGTCAAGCCCCCCGTCGATCAAAGCCTTCGAGACAGTTCGGCCTGGCTCCGGGTCACTGCACAAAAAGCAGCTGAACGAGAGCAAGCGGGGGATTCTAATTCATGAGCACGGAACAATGGGAAGATGATTATTCTTACGTTCCGGAAGGTCACTCATCACGGGGGCGGCTCGAGAGGATATTGCGGCGTGGCGAGTTCGCAGTTACGGCAGAATTGAACCCGCCGGATAGCGCTGACCCGAATGAAGTATATGATCGCGGCGGCGTTTTCGATGGCTGGGTCGACGGCATCAATGCGACCGATGGTTCCGGGGCCAACTGCCATATGTCGAGCGTCGGCATCTGTGCCCTGCTGACCCGTGTCGGGTATGCACCAATCATGCAGATTTCTTGCCGCGACCGGAACCGGATCGCGATACAGGGCGATGTTCTGGGCGCTTCAGCAATGGGTGTGAACAACATTCTTTGCCTGACCGGCGATGGTGTACAGGCCGGCGACCAACCGGGAGCCAAGCCGGTTTTCGACTTCGACTGCATGACATTACTGGAGACCATCAGGATCATGCGAGATGAAGGCCGTTTCCTTTCCGGCCGTAAAATCAGCGAACCGCCAAGAGTGTTCCTGGGCGCCGCCATCAACCCGTTTGCCCCACCCTATGAGTTTCGTCCCCTGCGTTTGCAGAAGAAAATAGCTGCCGGGGCTCAATTCGTACAAAGCCAGTATTGCTATGACATCCCGATGCTGAAGGAATACATGAAACGCATTTGCGACATGGGTCTGAACGAAAAGTGTTTCATCATGATCGGTGTCGGTCCGCTGGCATCTGCCAAAACGGCACGCTGGATACGCTCCAACGTACCGGGTGTACATATTCCCGACAGCATTATCACGCGCCTAGAAGGAGCTGAGAATCAGAAGCTGGAAGGCAAGAAACTGTGCATAGATCTGATGCAGGAAATACAGGGAATTGAAGGCGTTTCGGGAATACATGTCATGGCTTACCGGCAGGAAGAATTCGTCGCCGATATCGTCCATGAATCAGGCGTCCTCAAGGATCGCCGCCCCTGGAAACGTGAGCTCAACCCAGGCGATGCAGCAGCCATAGAATTCGCTGAACGCGAAGCGGACAGATTAGCCGCCGCCGATACGTGATAGGTCGTGTTTTGAACAGTCCGGCGATCAGAGAATCGCTATTTACGGGCATATCAGGAAGAGCCTGCATTTCGATCATCAAGGAGTTACCGCTTTGACCAGAACCATCGTCAGCTCCGCAACAAAGGAAGTCGTGATCGGCTTCGATCAGCCTTTCGTTATCATCGGCGAACGGATCAATCCTACCGGCCGCAAATTGCTTGCCGCAGAAATGGCCGAAGGCGACTATTCTAGGGTTGAAGCGGATGCGCTGGCACAGATCGCAGCCGGCGCACAAATGCTCGACGTGAATGCCGGTATCCCGCTTGCCGACGAACCGAAAATTCTCGCCGAATGCGTACAACTCGTACAAGGCCTGACCGACGCCCCGCTCAGCATCGACAGTTCCATCGTCGCAGCATTGGAATCCGGTCTGTCCGTGTATCAAGGCAAGGCACTGGTCAATTCCGTAACCGGCGAAGAAGAGCGGCTGGAAGTTGTTCTGCCGCTGATCAAGAAATATGGCGCTGCCGTGGTTGCCATTTCAAACGACGAAACCGGCATTTCAGAAGACCCCGATGTACGCTTCGAAGTTGCCAAGAAAATTGTCGAACGTGCCGCTGATTTCGGCATTCCCAGGGAAGATGTCGTTGTCGACCCGCTGGTGATGCCGGTTGGCGCCCTGAACGATGCCGGGCGCAACGTGCTGCACCTTATTCGCCGGCTGCGTGAAGAGCTAAAGGTCAATACCACTTGCGGCGCGTCGAATTTTTCATTCGGGTTGCCAAACCGGCACGGTCTGAACGCCAGCTTCCTGTCCATGGCCATTGGTGCGGGTATGACGTCAGCTATCACAAACCCGCTTCACGACCCGGAAATGCAGGGTATCATGGGTGCCAATGTCGTCATGGGGAATGATCCGAATTGCGCCAAATGGATCCGGAAATTTCGTGAACCGGCAGCGGAAGGCGCTGAAGGTGCCGGACGCCGCGACCGTGAAGGACGCCGCAGGCGCCGCGGTTAAACAGAAACGAATGAAAGAGGACGACATTGCCACTTAAGGAGAACAACGCTTTTGTGGCCTTCATGCCGTCCGGACGGCGTGGCCGGTTTCCGATCGGCACGCCGATCCTGGATTGTGCCCGACAACTCGGCGTTGACATTGATAGCGTTTGTGGAGGTCGCGGTATTTGCGGCCGTTGTCAGGTTGTTGTTGCCGAAGGTGATTTCTCCAAACACGGCATTCAAAGCAGCGGGAATAATGTCAGCCCGCGTGGCGAACCTGAAAATCTCTATGATGCCCGCAAAGGTCTGTCGGCAGAACGGCGGCTCAGCTGTCATGCATTGCTATGGGGAGATGTCGTTATCGATGTCCCCGCCGACAGCCAGGTTCATCGGCAGGTTGTCCGAAAACGGGCCGAGGTCCGAAACATCCAGATGGACCCGGCGATCCGGCTCCACTTCTGTGAAGTCGAAGAACCCGACATGCATAATCCGCTTGGCGACTTCGAACGTCTGCTGAAAGCCTTAGATGAACAATGGGGCATTCAGAATCTGGAAGAAATCGATATCCGCGTTCTGCATTCCCTCCAGAAAGCCTTGCGGGAAGGTGACTGGAAAGTCACTGTTGCCGTTCACCGGAACCTTCGCATCACAGCCGTTTGGCCTGGCTTCAAGAACAATGCTTATGGCATTGCGTTCGATATCGGCTCCACCACGATCGCCGCGCATCTGTGCGATCTGAAAAGCGGCGAGGTCCTTACCTCCGGTGGGGTCATGAATCCACAAATCCGCTTTGGTGAAGACCTGATGAGCCGGGTCTCCTATATCATGATGAATCCCGGCGGCGAGGAGGATCTGACCCATTCCGTGCGGGCTGCCGTTAGCGAACTGGCCAAAGACGTTATCACGGAGGCAAGCGTAACGCCTGATTCAGTTTTGAATGTCACCGTCGTCGGCAACCCGGTCATGCATCATCTGTTTCTGGGCATTAACCCGATCGAGCTTGGCGGCGCCCCTTTCGCCCTGGCAACCAGTTCGGGTATGACCCTTTGGGCGACGGAAGTCGGACTGGACAGCATTAACGAGGACGCCAGAGTCTATATGTTACCATGTATCGCCGGGCATGTGGGGTCTGACACGGCAGGCGTTATCCTTTCTGAGGAGCCGCATCTCAGGGATGAGATGACCCTGGTCGTTGACGTCGGCACCAATGCCGAAATCGTCCTTGGCAACCGGACCAAACTGCTGGCCGCTTCTTCGCCGACAGGCCCCGCATTTGAAGGTGCTCAAATATCCTGTGGCCAGCGTGCTGCCCCGGGGGCAATTGAAAGACTGCGGATCGATCCTGAAACGCTAGAACCCCGCTTCAAAGTAATTGGCAGTGATCTGTGGTCCAACGAAGCAGGATTTGCTGAAGAAACTGCCAGAAGCGGGATCACCGGGATCTGTGGCTCAGGTATCATTGAGGTCCTTGGGGAGATGTTGCTCTCGGGCATACTCAAAACCGACGGTGTCATCGACGGTGCGATGGCAGCGCGTTCAATACGGATTAATTCTGACGGCCGGACTTTCAGCTATCTGATACATGACGGCGAAACAAAAATAACCGTCACGCAAAACGACGTCCGGGCGATCCAGTTGGCAAAAGCAGCTCTCTTTGCCGGGGCAGCCCTCTTGATGGACAAGATGGAAGTCGATCATGTTGATCGCATTGTACTCGCGGGCGCATTCGGGACACATATTGATCCGAAGTACGCGATGATTCTGGGCATGATACCCGACTGCGGTCTCGATCGTGTCTTTGCTGCCGGCAATGCCGCCGGCACGGGGGCGCGTATCGCCCTGCTCAACCAGCAATGCCGCGACGATATCCAACGTATCGTAAAGACCATTACCAAAGTCGAAACGGCCGTCGAACCCCGATTTCAGGAGCATTTCGTCAAGGCGATGGCACTGCCGCACGCTGATGCAGCCTACCCGCAACTTGAAGCTGAAGTGCCGCAGTTAACGAATGTCCGCATGATGACAGGCAAGGTGAATGCGGCAAACGACGTACGGCGGCGACGCCGCCGCCGGGGCTGATCCCCCACACAGCAATGTTGTTATTCAGCTAAAATCCCCTTACCAAGCGTCATGATCAGCGAAGATGCAAATTACTGGCATCGCCGGACCTGGCGCATTGCCCTCCCGGTTATCTTTACCAACGTGACCGTTCCCTTGCTGGGAATCGTAGATACAGCCGTTGTCGGTCGCCTTCCCGGACCGGAGTTCGTCGGCGCGGTGGCAATTGGTGCCTTGATTTTGAATCTTCTCTATCACGGCTGCAATTTTTTGCGAATGGGAACTACCGGCCTGACGGCACAATCCTTTGGCGCACGCGATGGTGTCGAGGTTCGCACATGGCTTGTCCGTGCCCTGCTCGTCGGCGTTATGATCGGTCTTTTAATGGTGATCCTGAAGTGGCCGATATTCGAGATCGCAGCCTTCATCACCGGACCCAGCGATAAGGTTCTGCCGCTAAGCCAGGAATATTTCAGCATTCGCATCTGGTCGGCTCCCGCGGCGCTTGCCAACTTTGCCCTGCTCGGCTGGTTCTTTGGGGTTCAGAACACGCGAGCAGCACTGATCACCCAGATATATATGAACGGCATAAACGCTTTGTTGGATTTCTGGTTCGTGCTGGGATTGGGATGGGGAGTCGCAGGTGTTGCTTGGGCAACCGTCATCGGCGAAAGCACGGCGGTCCTTTTAGGCCTGTTTCTTGCCATGCGGCATTTAAAGCGTATGGGAGGGCATTTCGACCGAGCTGCGATCATGCAGGCCGCTCCTCTGAAGAGAATGCTCGGGGTTAATAGAGACATCTTCATTCGCTCCATATGTCTTCAGGCCGTTTTTGTCGTCATGACGTCCATGGGAGCCCGAATGGGCGACACCATACTCGCAGCAAACGCGATCCTGCTGCACATACATGTTTTCGCCGCATACGCCCTGGACGGTTTCTCGACGGCGGCAGAAGCCCTGACCGGTGAAGCAAAAGGGGCTCGTTCAAAAGCGCGTTTCACAGCCGCCATCCGAACCACCGCTATTTGGGCACTGATCTTTGCGACAGCATTTAGTGCCGCGACCATCTTTCTGGGGGCACCCGTTATTGACCTGCTGACGATCAGCGATAGTGTCCGGATTGCGGCACGTGAATATCTGATCTGGAGTATTGTTCTGCCGCTGGTTTCAGTCTGGAGCTTTCAACTGGATGGCATCTTTATCGGCTGCACGTGGTCCAGAGAAATGCGGAACGCCATGATCCTGTCGTTGCTGATTTATATTGTTTCTATCCCCGTCCTCGTTCCAGGATTCGACAACCACGGACTGTGGGCGGCATTCATGATCCTGATGGCGGCGCGTGCCATGACGTTGGGTTGGAAACTGCCGGGACTGCGTCAGGAAATCTGAATAATAAGTTTTATGCCACGCGCCTTTCCAGGCTCGGTGTCCGGTTAAAATGCTCACGATAGCATTTCGAAAAATGTGACGCCGATACAAAGCCGCACGCAAGCGCAATCGACAGGATCGGCAGACTGGTCTGGCGCAAAAGGAATCTGGCCCGGCTGAGCCGCAGCGACAGATAATATTTAGTCGGCGCCGTGCCGAGGTATTTACGAAACAGGCGCTCAAGCTGGCGCGTCGACAAGCCGACATCATGTGCGAGTTGGGCGCAGTTGACCGGTTCTTCAAGACTCTCTTCCATCTGCTGGATGACGGATAGAAGCTTGGGGTGGGATACGCCCAACCGGGTGCGCAATTCCATACGCTGCCCTTCACCGCCTTCACGGATACGGTGATGGATCAATTGATCGGCGACCGATGCTGCTGCTGCCGGATCAAAATGCAGCGCAATCAGGCTGAGCGACAAATCGAGGGCGGCAGTTCCCCCTGCACATGTATACCGATTTCGATCTATCTCGAATAATTCCGTCACAACATCAAGCTCGGGATAATCCTCAATGAAAGACGGCATATTCTCCCAATGGATCGTACAACTGTAACCGTCCAGCAACCCTGCCTTGGCAAGCACTTCGGTCCCCGTGCAAATGGCTCCGATACCTGTCCCATGTGACGCGAGACGGCGCAGTTTCTGTAACAGGTTTTTTGTCGTGTGGGTCTTCACATTCAGACCACCGCAAACGAACACCGTTTCCAGCCCGGAAATATCTTCTATTGAACCGTCAACGATGACCGACATGCCGTTACTAGCTAGCACCGGGCCACCATCCATGGAAAAAACGTCACATGCGTATAGGGTCTTTTCTGCAAGCCTGTTAGCAATGCGGAACGGCTCTACACCGGCACTGAAACCGATCATCGTAAACTCGGGCAATAAGACAAAACCGATCTTGTGCGGCTTGCCTTCAGTTACGCCACCAAACATGGCCGAAACCCCCTGCAAGCGGGTCTGACCCGCATTTATTTTCTGACACTAGTCCAAGTTACAAAAAGAGAAAATACAGAAATGACATTCACGTGACATCAGGCAATAACCGCGCTAGGCATTACTGGTAAAGAGTTTCGGGGGTTTTCCGCGCGCATGCACAGCTTCGAAAAAGTCGAGTACAATATTCGTGTGGACCGGGTTCGTGGGCGAATGGCATCACAAGGCTTCGATCTGCTGATCACCTGCAATCCTGCGAATATGAATTATCTGACCGGATATGACGGCTGGTCATTCTACACACCCCAGATGGTTGCCGTCGGTCTGAATGAAGCAGAGCCGATCTGCATTGTACGCGGAATTGACCGGCCAGGTGGATTTGTAACCACGCATCTCAGCGAAGAAAACATGCTCGGTTATCCTGACAATTATGTTCAGGCTGAAGACAGGCATCCGATGGACTGGATCGGAAACCTGCTGGTCGAACGCGGTCTTGGCAAGGGACGTGTCGCCATTGATATGGACGCCTATTACTATTCCGCCCGCGCCCATGCGGCACTAACGTCCGCGATGCCGAATGCGTCGATTGTAGATTCCGGAAACCTCGTGAACTGGGTACGCATTGTCAAAAGCGATAAGGAACTCGCGTATATGCGCGAAGCCGCCAAACTCGTTGAACTGGCTATGCAAGCGGGCATCGATGCGATCGTCCCTGGTCTTCGCCAATGCGATGCTGTCGCCGATATCTACAACGCCCAAATACGCGGGACCGAAGAATTTGGCGGGGAATACACGTCCATCGTACCAATGTTGCCGACCGGACTCGGCACGACAACGCCGCACCTGACGTGGAATTCAGAACCTTTCAAAATGGGCGAAGCGACGATCCTTGAATTGGCCGGCTGCCGGATGCGCTATCACTGCCCAATGTCACGGACAGTGCATCTTGGGCCACCGCCAAAGCGCATGGGTGAAATTGCCGAGGTTGCTGTCGAAGCGCTTAATTTCGCCGTCGAGAGCATGAAACCGGGCGTCACCTGCGAAGACGTTCATGCGGCCTGGAACCGTGTCGTAAGCCGACACGGCATCGTCAAGGACTCACGCATGGGATATTCGATCGGCCTCAATTACCCGCCGGACTGGGGGGAACATACCTTGTCGATAAGACCGGGGGATACGACGGTTTTGCAGGCCGGTATGACGATACATGTCATGCCGGGAATCTGGCTTGATAACTGGGGGATCGAAATCAGCGAAGGTGTCGTCGTCACCGATACCGGCGCGGAAAAACTGTGCGATTTCCCGCAAGGTCTCGTCATCAAGGATTGAGAAAGACCTGTCGCGTCAGGCCGGCAAAACAGCCATTTCGACTTCACGGCCCCGCCCGTTCGCGATCATCCATTCGCCTGTCCGGGGACTGGCCTGCAAGCGCTGCCCGTAGTGAGGACGCAGGCCTTCCAGCAATGCTCCTTGATAACCGAGCTCGTCATCGATGAAGCCTACCATCACGGAATTCGGCCATGCCTGAGGGCGAATGAGCCGCAGCCGGTCATAAAGCGTCTTTACCGGTTCATCGCGATAAATCTGGCACAGAACAGATAACATGGCGGCAGATGACCGGGATACGCCCTTCCGGCAATGGATCAGCAAACGTACATCATCACCGTTTGCAGAGCTTTCACATACGCTTTTTCCCACCGCCAGGACATCCCTGACAAGTTCTGCACTCGGCGGTCTCATCCCGGGTAATGGTTCGATAATGTCATGGCATCGAAAAATGATGCGCTCATGCGCATCGAAGGTTTCAAATGCCGAGATGTCGGGCCAGTCGGGATCGATCAGTGAAACAACGTGCGTGAAGGAACCTCGGTTATGTTCCGGCAGTTCATCAATACCGCATATGGCGAGATCGGTCAGGGCGATAACAGTCATCACCCGAAACTAGACATAACCACCATAAAAACAAGACACAGATACGTTAGTTTATTATGACCGTAAACTTAACCTGGGCTCATCCCGCGCAGACGCTCCGAACGGCGGCGAAGTAGCTCTACAGTGGCAAGTAGCACGATCGAGATGCAGATCAGGATTGTCGCGACAGCAAGGATTGTCGGACTGATGGATTCGCGAATCCCCGCCCACATCTGCCGCGGGATCGTCTGCTGCTCCACGGATGCGACAAACAGCACCACAACCACCTCGTCAAAGGATGTCACGAAGGCGAACAATGCCCCCGATATCACACCCGGCAGAATAAGCGGCATGATGATCTTGAAGAATACCGTCGTCGGATCCGCACCAAGCATGGCGCCGGCACGGGTAAGCGAGTGATCGAAGCCACTCAATGTCGCCGTCACCGTGATGACAACGAATGGTGTCCCCAAAACCGTATGCGCAAGGATAACGCCCAGATATGTCCCGGTTAGCGGGATGTAATCGTTCACGGTCGCATAGAAGAAGAAAATCCCGGCTGCAGTAATCACGAGCGGCACAATCATCGGTGAGATTAGCAGCCCCATGAAAAGTCCCTTATAGGGCATTTCAGAACGTGACAGACCCAACGCGGCCAAAGTGCCGAGTGCCGTTGCCAGGATCGTGGAACAAAAGGCAATGAAGAACGAATTGCCGATGGATACCTGCCAGATTTCCTTGTTCATGAAATCTTCGTACCACCGCATGGAGAAAGCAGACGGCTTGAGCGCCATCATTTCCTTGGTGAACGTAAAGTAAGGTTCAGCATTGAAGCTCAACGGCACAATCACAAGGATCGGCGCGATCAGGAACAGAAAGACAAGGGCGCAGATGAAGATATACAGCCAATGCCAGATTGTTTCTACCGGACCGGCATGATCGGGAAGTGAGATTTGGCTCATGTCTCTGTTACCCCAACTTCAGACGGTCGATACCGACCAGTTTATTGTACAACCAGTAAAGGACGATCACCCCTGCCAGCAGGATACCGCCGAGAGCTGCCGCCAGCCCCCAGTTAAGGGATTTCTGCATATGGAAGGCGATCATGTTCGAAATCATCTGGCCATCCTGGCCACCGACAAGCGCCGGTGTGATGTAATACCCAATGGCGAGGATGAAAACGAGAAGACAGCCTGCACCGACACCCGGCAGCGTGTTCGGCACATAAATCCGCCAGAACGCCAGGAACCTGTGCGCACCAAGGGACTCCGCTGCCCGCAGATAGCTTGGCGGTATCGTTTTCATGACGCTGTAAAGTGGAAGAACCATGAACGGCAGCAGGATCTGCGTCATTGCAATGACGGTACCCTGTGCGTTGAAGATCAATTGTATTCGCTGCGCATTATCAATAATCCCGGACCATACCATCAGATCGTTCAGCACACCCTGCGTCTGCAACAGCACGATCCATGATGTCGTCCGCACCAACAGCGATGTCCAGAAAGGCAACAGGACGAGAATCATCAACAGGTTCGAATGCCTGAGCGGTAAGCTGGCGAGCATGTAGGCTATCGGAAAACCTAGTATAAGGCAGGAAACGGTAACGACGATACTCATCCACATCGTGCGCATGAACAGATCAACGTAAATCTGATAATCGGAACCGATCATCTGAATTTCACCGTCCACACTATATTGGCGGTCAATGGCCGCGAGATAGTTTACGGAGGTGATCGTCGGAGAAAGACGTTTGATCGTTACCCAGGTAATGAGCTCATTCCACTCCTTGCGGCGGTCTATGAACTGCTCCTTAAAAGGAGGCTCCCACTTTACGGCACTCCGGGCCGTTCCTGTGATGACACTGCGCAGCCCCGGGGTTTCAAAGTTCAATCGTGTTGCAACCTTGCCTATCTCACGGGATTCACGTGCCGTCACGAGGTCCTTGGCAAGAGCCGCGAACGCCTCTTCGCCTGGAACTTCCTTGCCGTCCCAGTTTTCAAGAATTGCAACCGTATTCGGAAGATGTTGGGCGATCAGCGGATTTTCCACTGATCGGTAAAGCATCAATGCAATCGGATAAAGAAATGAGAAAAAGATAAATATGAAAAGCGGCATGACCAGAAGCACGGCTCGTATGCGCTTGGTTCTTTCAGCGCTTGCCAGTGCCGCCTTAAGCGGTCGTCCATCGACTGTCGTAAGCTGTTCGCTCATCTCGCCACCCGTCTTTCCCTGTGCCCCGACCTCTTGACCCGGTTTTCCGGTGGGCCGCTTTGGCTAAATTCTTAAAAGAGCTTAACGGTACCGGGGGTGGCGCCAAGCCACCCCCGGCCGCTTAATTATTATTAGTTGGCCAGCCAGGAGTTGAAGCGGTTGTTCAACTCGTCCTGACGATCGGCCCAGAACTCGAAATCGTTCTGGATAGCAGTTTTGAAGTTATCGGCAGCCGTCGGCATATGCGGACCCATTTCGATACCGGCTTCGGCATGCTTGCCGATCAGCGGCTCGGAGGATTTACGCGCCGGGCCATAAGAAATCCAGGCAGCCTGATCCGCAAGACGCTGCGTGTCGGTGGAAAACGCGATGAAATCCAGAGCTGCCTTCTTGTTCGGTGCTCCTTTAACGACCACGAAAAGATCCATGTCGAAGACCTGTGCGTCCCAGACGATTTCAAACGGCTTGTTTTCAGCTGCAATCGCGTTGAAAACACGACCGTTGTACGCTGTCGTCATGGCGACTTCACCATCGGCCAGAAGCTGCGGCGGCTGTGCACCGGCTTCCCACCAAACGACCGAGTCCTTGATGGTATCAAGTTTCTTGAATGCACGATCAACACCGGCATCCGTTGAAAGAACGTCATAGATTTCCGAGCTCGGCACACCATCGGCGGCAAGAGCCATTTCGAGGTTCGCCTTCGGAGTCTTACGCATACCGCGCTTGCCCGGGAATT
Organism: Rhodospirillales bacterium; assembly: GCA_965227245.1. Lineage (GTDB taxonomy): Bacteria > Pseudomonadota > Alphaproteobacteria > Rhodospirillales > Casp-alpha2 > UBA4479. Next base: position 3,725,032 of record OZ245728.1, read on the forward strand.
TCTTCAGGTCGAAGAAATCAGCCATGGTTGTCGGACCGCCACTGGAGAATTTCGTTTTGTCGTAAGCATAAATGGTCGACCAGACGATACTTGCGACGGCACAATCCGTGATCGCCCCTTCAATGAAATCCTTTTCAGCCGGCGTACCATCCGGTGCCGCAGGCAGGATCGAAGGATCGATCGGCTCGAGCAGGCCTTCATCGCAGCCGCGAATGGCGTCAGAAAGTTCAACGTCAACGACGTCCCATTTCACGCTGCCGGCTTCGACTTGCGCCTTGATTTCGGCAAGACCGCCCGAATAGTTTTCAGAAAGGATATCGATGCCGGTCTTTTTGGTGAACGGCTTATGATAGGCCTCGACCTGGGACTTGGTGTAGGCTCCTCCCCAGGACACGACGGTCAGGCTGTCGGCGTTCGCCGGTGCCGCCGCCATCGCACCGAGGGCAACAGCGCCCGCAGCAACGAAGGTCGTAAGTTTGAGTTTGTTAATCATGAGTTTTAAACTCCCTGGTTTTTAACGATTTAACGTCACTGAGCGGTTCAACCGATCAGCCTGCCCCTGAAGTGGGTTCGGCACGCCTCATGGGCATGTGCCGTCTTGCGGTGCCCGTTAAGCATCGAGCGCCCGGCAATCCTCTGCTTTCCAGCCAAATGTAACCTCGGTCCCTGTTTTGATCGCCGACAACGCCGAGGCGTTGGCGATCTTGACGACGAATTCGTCATCGCCGCAAACCGATGCACGGGTGCGGATGTGATCACCGAGATAAATCAGTTCTTCGATTTTAGCCTTGAACACGTTTTGATAGTCACCCTCGTTCGACGGGTTGACGGCCACGCGTTCAGGCCTGATCGACAGTGTGGTCTTTGACCCGACACCGCCGGTATTCACATTCAGCGCCTTAATCATGGAGCCATTAACGTCCACCATCGCGGTGTCGCCGCTGACTTCCCTGACGTCCCCGACCAGCGTGTTGTTTTCACCGATAAACTGGGCAACAAAGGCATTGTCGGGCCGTTCGTATAATTCATCTGGCGGCGCAAGCTGCTGGATGACGCCGTCATTGAAGACGGCCACCCGGTTTGACATCGTCAAGGCTTCGGACTGATCGTGCGTCACATAGACGACGGTCACGCCAAGATTTTCGTGAATGTGCTTGATCTCGTACTGCATCTGCTCGCGCAACTGCTTATCCAGCGCCCCGAGCGGCTCATCCATCAGAACCAGCACTGGATCAAATACCAGCGCACGAGCGACAGCAACACGCTGCTGCTGACCACCCGACAGTTGTGCCGGGCGTCGATTTCCGAATGCGCCGAGCTGAACCATATCGAGGGCTTTCTTAACGCGCTCCTCGATTTCACTTTTCGGTGCCTTGCGAACTTCCAGCGGGAACGCCAGATTTTCAGCTACCGACATGTGTGGAAATAGTGCGTAATTCTGGAACACCATTCCGATACCACGCTTGTGCGGCGGTACATTGTTGATTGGTGAATTATCCAAATAAATTTCGCCATGCGTCGCCGGTTCGAACCCTGCAAGCATCATGAGGCACGTCGTCTTACCTGAGCCGGACGGGCCAAGCATGGTGAGAAATTCACCACGGGCAACATCCAGATTGAGGTCTTTTACGACGAGTATTTCGCCATCATAACTTTTTTGTACTGATTCAAATCGAACGAGCGGATCATTATTTTCCGTCATACCACCCTGCGCCATCCCTGTTACACGATCAGCCGCATTTATATGCGTGCATATTTATTTTTTTAGTCCAACACGTGAGGATTATGTTTTCAAGCCCCGCCGTGAAGGTATCCGGTTTGCGACCATTTTTGGACTTATGTGTTAGCCCTTGGATAATTAAGGTCGCCGGATATGTTTCCCCTCGCATTTGGAGGCTACACTTAATGGCGCAAAAACTCAAACCTCCTATCATGAATCTTGTGTTATCGAAGCTGAATACATTTCAATTCGCAATACTATTGCCAATAAGAATGCACTGGCGAGCCACCAACTTTGCCACATACCATAAGAAACATTTGCAATGAAAAACCATCCGAATGCACTGGCTAAAGAAACTGCACCAAGCGATGACGATCTGAGTATAGGGTTTCTCGCAATCGCTAGCATTATTAACAACACAATCGATGCCAACAAAACAACTCCCGGGATACCCAATTCTAAACGGGTTTGCAGAATCAATGAATGGGGGTGCAAAGGCATTATTTCCATGTTTGGCAATATTCGGCGGCTCTCCTTTGGGATATACCGGGACATCCCGACTCCCCAACCAAGATAAGGGTGCACTTCTATCTTATCGATAACAAAGGACCACATGGCCAATCGGTGACGAACGGAATAAGGCAACTCTGAGGGGGCATTCACCCTCGCTGGATCGTCATAATAATCGATCCCGCTTGAATCCATCAGGGCTGGAGAGAATAAAATTAGAACAGTGCATATAGTTCCGCAGAACAGTGCAATCCGATGTCCAAAAACTTTCCACGCCAATATCAGCAAGCCACCTGAAGCAACAGCCACTACGGCCGATGTACTAGATAGCACTACTAAAAACCCGAAATAAGGCACGCCGAAGATCCATGGATTTATGTTCGTGCGCTCATTGATGATTCTTAACACTGGCCAGAAACACAAAGCCAATATCACTGATGAATTATTCAGGACTGTAAGCGGATCAAAATAGTAGCTGCCCCAAAGTGAATCATTGAAAAGCCCTGCATATAGAAACGCACAGAAAAGAATAAAAACGCCGACAACGACGCCCATCAAAACAAACCGATATAAGGGCAAATCACTAGAACAATCGCGTGAACACTGAATGGAAAAACCGAGAAACCCGATCACCCCGAGCGCTAAAAAACCCGCAAATGTATTTAACGATCCGGAAGGAACGTCACTCCAAAATATCGTAATGCCGGACCAGAATGCGAAGACTAGGAATAAGATTGTGATTTGCCATACAGGCTTAAAAACCATTTCTCTGGAATAGAGTGCATATAATCGCCAGGCGGTCAGTCCTATTAAGACTAAAACAGTGCTTCTTGGGGCAACAATGACCAGAACGATTGCCAGAAAAACCGCTAAGCCGACGAGGAAGTTAACACTTAATTTTTGTTGGATCATGAATCTGCAGCATCGATTAAAACTTTTAATGTTTTTTGTGCAGTTTTATCCCAGGAGAAAATCTGTGCCCTTTCTACAGCAAGCGCACTAAGAGACTTTCGGCGATCCCGGTCTCTAAGCAATTCTTCAATCACGTTGGCCATATCATCTACATCATATGGATCAAAATATGCCGCTGCCTCTTCTGCAACCTCTGGCATGGCCGCAGCATTTGAACATGCGATTGGCGCACCACAGGCCATTGCCTCAACTAATGGATTACCGAATGTTTCTACAGTCGAAGGAAATACAAATAGCGTACAGTTTTGGTACATACTTTTTAGGTCCTCCTGACTCATGTACCCATGTAAGTGAACCCTCTCGGTAAGGCCAAGATTAGCAATTCGCTGCTTTATTTCAGTAGTGTACTCAAGATCCACAAATCCACCTACAACATCAAGGCTGATGTCAGAATGCTGGACAATCTTGTCCATGGCCAAAATCAAATTACGAAGGTTCTTCTGTACGTACAAATCAGAAACAAACAAAAGTCGATTTTCATAGCGATTAACAAAGTTACCTGGAGTGAAAAGTGAACTCACACCATGTGGCACTGTAGATATATTTTTCTCGCGCACTTCCAGAATCGATTTCGGCACCGAGCTCATGGCATATTTTGAAACCGCAATAATACGTCGAGCGCCAATCACCGATATAATCGTCGCCAATGAAAGCAACAGCCAGTACGCCCTTTTAAAAAAACGTGCTTCTATTTTTCTTACACCCAGTGCATTTCGCAGCAATATCACTGGTCTTCTTGAAAAGACTGGACCGAAATTTGCTGGTGAAAATGTAACATTCGTCTTTAGCCGCCATGACATCCAGGCACCAAAGGTTTGCTCCATCAACAATGTGCCCCACATGCCACGTTTGCCACTGACGAAATGACAGTTTATGCCGTCTAGGTTTTCATTAAACAGTTCACGCTGGCTTTCCAACAAAAGAACATGGACTTGAATTTCTTTGAAATTTTTGAACTGCCCCAGCATATTCCGCAAATAAGTGACACCACCGCCAGCTTTCGAATGCAAGCCGTTTAAAAGTACCTTTACCCGACCATGTGCATCGTTCCGCACATTAAGATTAAGTTGTTCATAAATTATACTGCTCGAATTTGCCCAAGTGTATTTTCTGAGCGCACGCTGGCGAGCATGCTGCCCTGCAGAACAGCACCAGTCTCGGTTGTTGGCAACAACACGGATGGCTTCAAGCAGTTGTTCTATATTATCTGACTCTACGAATACACCGACTTGAACATCATCTTCCGGGTTCGCAGTAATTTCAAATTCCAACACATGAGGAGAGCCTGCTAGTATTTGCGCAACTTGCCCTTCGCGCGATGCGATCACTGGCTTCCCTGCCGCCATATACTCAAACAACTTTGTTGGAGAACCAAAAAACTCCGTGCCATCAAAGTTTTTTCTGATCGGCAGCACGCATACATCTGACGCCACCAAGTAGGGCGCAACTTCCTTGGATGAGATCATTCCAGTCAACACAATTCGCGGGTCATCAATGTATGAACCAAGTATATCGTCAACGGCCTTTTTCTTGACACCATCTCCAATAAAAAGAAAACAAACGTCTGGATGAACCTTTCCTGCCGCGGCATTTTCCAGATACTCAACCGCAGCTTTTGCGAAAATTTCAACACCATGCCAAGGCCCGAAAGTTCCAACAAACGTAAAAATTACAGTATCCTCTCCGCACGCTAGCTCTGCTCTGCGAGTAGCCCCTGTTGTTCCGTACAACATGTCCTCATCAAAAATGCTGGGATCAAAACCGTTCGGTGCGACGATGACCCGGCTTTCAGAAAAGCCACGTTCTATCAGAAGCTGTCGAAGTGGCTCCGAAACGGTTACGATCAGATGCGCATGGCTAAGCACCATGTGTTCAATCCTGTCTATTAAGGATCGAAACAGGTAAGGCGTTCCCCAATTTTCTGATAACCACGTCTCGGAACCATTGTATTCAATAACCAAAGGAATTTTATGCTTCCGAGACAGCTCTACACCGACAAAATTACCAACACTCAAGCGCTGATAAATGAATCCCTTACCCTTCTCTATCCTTTTGCCGATAGAAAATAGAGCCCAATAATGCATAAGCACATGACACAGTTCTCGTGGGGGAAAATAAGAAAAAGGGACAGATAGCCTAAAGATATTCAAGCCATCTTTCGAATTCTCAAATTCTAGATGCTCTGTGGTGTAAACGTCCGTTTTAATCCCACGTTCTAGAAAGCTATTCACGATGCCGTTTGCATGCGTCACAGCTCCCCCCACTTGAACACCAAGCCATAGCGTCATCTTTAGGTAATACATTCGAGGCTCATCAAGAACCTTAGCTGACGTCCTTGTGCGTGGCTGCCGCGTTAACCAGATCACTCGAACCCAGGTCAAACCGGCAAATACAAGAGATATGGTAATTGTCGTAATAATCCTGAAAGCAGAGAGGATAGCCTGAAATTTGCTCAATCGCTTCAAGCTGTATCCCGGCATTAAAGAGGACATTTCTTCGCTTTTGATCAGCATGGCAATCAAGCACAGAATATCTTTAAAGGTATGGTGATTCACATTCGCGATATATACGACGACACGTGAACAGCTCAATGACCGGAGGTAACTAATGAGATGAAAATGACCGGTACTGACAATCGTTGAAATTGTCAGAAGCTTGAAATCGGATCCGATTTTTTCTGAAATATGCGTGATATGTTCATTGGACAGTGGGTATTGCGAGACGACGATCGTCTCAATTTTTTCATTGTCCTTTTTCAGATGCTCTTTATGAGACTCTGGTGAGTTCATGACTGATCCAGCATTCTGTTTCGCATGGGATCACAGTTTATGGTCGGCAATGTCAGCATGCTGATGTCTAATGTCTGAGGAGCGTATATGCTATGAGTTGATTGCGTTTGTTTTCTCGGGCTTCCCCCTTCTCTATTCATGCAATCATTCACCACTAGTTCGTCTCATCAAGGATGAATTGGCTCATTTCACTAGCACATACACTAACGTCTTTTAAGTTCAATCACAAAATTGGTTACGTGACTTATAAGGTTATGATTTTATTTGTTTTTGCAGACTCATTTAACGCTTGAACTATTACCGTCGTTTTTCTGGCAAATTCACCATCGACAAGTGGTTCTTGATTGCTTTTCAACCTGACAATCACATCTTCAAGATATCGAGTCAGGTTCCATGCCGGCTCTGAGGGAACAGAGCCATACTCTTCAAAGATATTATCATCCCCAGAGCAATTTTCCTCGAATTTCCATGTCAGCAACTCGTTCATAAAGAAACCGCCGATTTCAACGGTACCTTTTTCTCCCAATAGTGCGACTGAGCCTTCTGCATCTGAAGGCCTGGTTGCCGTGGTTGCACTTATAATACCAATGGCACCGCTCTTGAATCTCAAGACCGCGGCGGCCGTATCATAAGCTTCAATTTTTGCCAATTGCGTCCCTTGCATTGAAGATACGGCTTCAACATCACCCATCAACCAGAGCAGCATATCGATATGATGCGCAGCCTGATTAGCTAAAACACCACCATCGAAATTCCATGTCCCCCTCCAGGCTGCAGCATCATAATAGCTCTGCGAACGAGACCACCACACTCTCACTTCACCCATCACTATTTTACCAAAGCGTCCCTTGTCGATTGCTGATTTGAGGGCCACCACTGGCGGGTTGAACCTGTTTTGCTTAATAACAAAAATCTTCGACCCGGTTTTCTCACACGCTTTAATGACGCGATCAGCATCTTCTGTTTGAAGTGTCATAGGTTTTTCGACTACGAGCGGCTTTCCCGATGCCGATAAAGCCATAATTGACTGAGTGTGATCCCCCGTCGGCGTCAAAATTGAAAAAACATCCACGTTCTTATTCAACCTTAGGTCCTGTAGATTATTGTACCACTGGACACCGAGTTGCTCTCCCGTTGCCTGTGCCTTTTGAGGCTCAATGTCGCAAACAGCGACAATCTCTGCATCGGGAATTTCGGAAATCGCTTTTATATGTTTTTTTGAAATTACACCGCACCCAACAAGGGCAAATTTAATTTTGCCGGATTGCGGCATTATGCTGCCCCGTTCATCTGGCAAAGCTCATGCATTGCTGCTGCGATATATTCAATTTCTTGATCTTGCATCATAGGGAATATCGGCACACTTAAAATTTCGCGGGAGAACTCAGCCGCAATTGGGCACTCCTGACTGTGATGCCCAAGGTTTCTGTAAGCCTCGGTGTTCGGCAATGCGATCGGATAATGTACCCCGGATTGAACACCTCGTTCAGACAATTGTGACTTAAGCAAATCTCGCTGGGCTACTCTGACAACATATAAATGAAAAACATGTGAGCCCGTGTCCTCATGGCTTGGCAATATCACTTCTGAGTTGCCCAATAGTTGAGAATATTTTTTAGCCGACGCAACGCGGCATTTATTCCAATCGTCCAAGTAAGGAAGCTTAACACTAAGTATGGCTGCCTGAATGCTATCGAGGCGGCTGTTATAGCCAACAATTTCATGATCATATTTTGAAAGACGGCCATGGTTGGCCAGCAACCGGGCTTTCTTCGCAATATCCTGATCACTTGTAACTATTGCCCCCGCGTCCCCGAAAGCTCCCAAATTTTTACCTGGGTAGAAACTGAAACATGCTGCATGGCCGAAAGAACCTGCACGTTTACCATTTCTTTGTGCTCCGTGCGCCTGCGCTGCATCTTCTATGACTATGAGGCCATGCTGATTAGCAATATCCATAATACGATCCATATCGGCGAGTTGCCCATATAGGTGAACTGGGATTATTGCTTTAGTTTTTTCTGAAATACTTGCTGCAATCAAAGCTGGATCGATTAAGTAAGACGACGGATCAATATCGACAAATACGCATTTTGCACCTATAGCCGTGATAGCCTCTGCTGTAGCTATAAAAGTATTTGCTACAGTGATCACTTCGTCACCTGCACCAATGCCACACGCTTTCATCGCTAAGAACAGGGCATCTGTGCCATTACCAACACCTATACAATCCTCGGCACCGCAATAATTTGCGAAAGCCTCCTCAAACTCCTTGACTGCGACGCCATTGATAAAATCTCCACGTAAAATAATTGTATTGAGTTCGTTATCAATCTGCTGACGCAGCATGGCGTGCTGTCGGTTTAAATCGACCAAAGGCACGTTCATAGTGATATTGTTGTCCTTCAAGACCGCTCTGCCAAAATTTCTGCGGGACTCTGATCCATCGCATCAAATACAATATTTATCAGTTTTTTCTCTTCATTCTGCCAAGATAAATCTCTGCCTAAGTCCATGGCATTTATTTTAAACCTTGTCATCGTCTCTTGATCTGAAATTGCCATGGAAATCTTTCGTGCAGTTTCTTCTAAATCGTCAAAGTTTATAACTACTCCGATACTCTTATCGCCGATAGCCCCCAATATTTCGGGCATTTTAGTATAAAGAAGTGGTAGCCCGGCGGCTAAAGATTGAAAAAATCCATTGGGTAAAATATATCTATAATTTGCTGTCACCGCTTCATAAGGCAGAATTGCCATATCGGCGTCTCTCACGAAGGGGACGACTTCATTGGATGCTGTATTACCTGGCAAATGTACCCGCGGTGAAATTCCCAATTGCTCTGCCAGTAATCGTTTTTCTTCATGAAAGCTCCCGATAAACGCGATGTGCACTTTCTCATCAAGCTTCGCTAATAACTGCAAAACCGTAATTCCGTTATGCCCTGCCTTATCATTCCCGATACTGACAATCAGGAATGCATCATCGGGTATGCTCAATAAGTCCCGTATAGATTCCGTCACTTCACCTTCAATACTCTCATCATGACAATTTCGAATGATATTAACAGGAACGCCAAATCGTCGTTCCATACATTCAGCGACACCTGGACTGACTGTAATCACCGCTGCAGCGCGGTGTGCGCATACTCTCTCCATGTGCTCAAGAAACGGAAGAAAGCGCCTTAGCCAGAACTTACTGAGTTCATTCTTATTCCAGACCTCGGGATACAAATCATGCGCGTCGTAAACAATTGGAATACGCCTGATTTTGTGCAACAGCCAAGCCATCGGAAACAATCTGAATTCGTGCAAATAGTAACAGTCTGCTTTGGGTACAACAAAAATGCCCCACAAAGGCAATATGATCCAATAGCGGAAGAGGAAATGCATAAAATGGGCTCGCTCAGCCAACCAATCCGGTAACCGAGATTTCGGACGTTGCGACTTATATAATTTTTTACCTTTCCCTACTTTGCGGGTTCCATAGGAAATTAATTTTACTGGCGAGCGCCACTCGCTTTCGCTCGGGCGCGCCTCTACAGCAATAGAGCCCATGCCGTACTTAAGAAATGTCCCAGCAATTTTTAAACTGCGCGTATCTCTTGAAAGCGGCACTGGAACTAATGTGACAATTGAATACAGGCTCATACTGAAACCTTAAAAATACGCGCCCAACAACAAAAACTGGCAATGCGCCACGCCACACGATCATCACAACTGCCATTGCGAACCTGTTTGATAATTTTCGAGAGTATCTCTGGTTCAAAAATGGACTGCAAAGCCGTTGCACCATAAGATATGTTTTCAGTAACAGTCTCAGTGATATTATCGTTTATCCAACGAGCTTGCGGCGTTGCAAATCCGATTTTGTCGTGCCTGTGAAGAACTTTTATTGGCAGAATATCAGCCATTGCTTGTCGCAAAACCCATTTAGTTACACCATCTTTGATTTTTAAGTTTTCAGGCAATCTATAGAAATGTTCGACAACATGATGATCCAAAAATGGCACTCTTGCCTCTACGCTATGCGCCATACTGTTTCTGTCCTCGTACCGTAATAATGCTGGAAGCGTCCATTTTTCAAATAGCGCATCATTCAGCGCCGTAAGACTAATGCGCTGCGGCAACTGGATTTCACAAGAGTTCGTAAAATCACGTTGCAACCATTTTGGATTTATATCGCCTCGAATGGCTCTATAAGCGCGTTGAGCAGACATCGGTGAACCTGCAAGCAAACCACTGATCAAACTCTTCAGAATAGGGCGCCCGGGTGGATTCGAAGATATCTCATGCCAAAGTTCTGCAAAGCGAGCGGATCTCAGCAACCCGGCATAAAATGCAGGCATTGCATCCCTGTAACCGCCAAGTTGTTCATCTGCCCCCTGCCCGTCGATAATAACTTTGAGGCCCTTTTTTGACGCTGCTTCAAATACTTTCCATTGAGAAAAAACGCTTATCGATACTGTCGGCCAATCCTGAAAATAGTGAAGTTTATCCATCTCAACTGCCAAATCGTCAGGATCAGGGAAGACCATATTACCTTGAACGCCGTACATATCTGATACGGATTTTGCGTACTGGCGTTCATCAATTTCGGGATCATTATAACAAGCTGTAAACGTCTTTATATTTTGGTTATTTGTACACGCTAGGCCAACGAGTGACGATGAATCAATTCCACCGGATAAACAGGCACCTACTTCTACATCTGAGCGCAGTCGATATTTTACGGCATCGGACATGACCTGACGCGTCTTCTCAATTGCTCCTGCAATATCGGTCTGGATTGGGGAAGATGATTTCTGACGTGAATACCAACTGAAAATCTCTGGTATTGCCCCCTGTAATCCGCTTTTCAAATCAACTGTGCAGCACTCGCCACCTAGAAGTTGAAACACGCCTTTGATCATTGTTTCGTTCAGATGATCAGAAATCCCAAATAACAGGAACTGCAGTGCAGCACAGGCCTCCAAACGAAACCCAAAGCCAGGAATTGCCTGAAACTGCTTCAGTTCCGATGCAAAGGCCAAACCGCCGTTTGCAGATAAAAAATAGAGAGGCTTAATTCCAAAACGGTCTCTTGCCGCAAAGATTATTTCTTGTTCTGAATCGTAAATCACAAACCCGAACATGCCATTGAACTTCTCCAGACAAGCTTTGCCCCAGTGAGCATAAGCAGCCAGAACTACTTCAGTGTCCGTTAAACTTTCAAATTCATAGCCGGCATTTATCAGCTTATTCCGAAGCTCAACGTGATTATAAACCTCCCCATTAAAGACGATCCAAATATCGCGCCCATGCAACTTCATGGGCTGTGTCCCTTTATCAGAAATATCTACGATGGAAAGCCGGCGGTTGCCGAGAAACAATGTCCCGAAAATGGTTTTGAATTCCCGCCAACCACTACTATCAGGCCCTCTGTGAGAAACCGAGTCTATCCCCTCTCGCGTCACATTAAAGCCGATAGATGCCCATATGCCGCACATTCTCAATCAACTCTTTTCATGGAAAAAAGATATGACCATGTCAGCGACGTATCTTAACTCTTCAGGTTTCAATTCCGGATAGATCGGGAGCGCCAGAACTTCTTTTGCAACTCGTTCTGATACGCGTAATTGCGGAGGACTCTCAGTACCTGCCATGAAACAAGGCTGAACATGTAAAGGTTCCGGATAATAGATCTGAATTCCAATGCCAGCTTTGATCAAGTGTTCAGCTAGATCTTCGCGAGAAGGTGTTCGAATAACATACTGATTAAAAACATGTGTCCCGTTTATTTGCTGCGGTGTGATTATCTCATTGACCGAAAGTCCTGCTGCATGAAAAGCCTCGTCATACTTGCTGGCATTTTCACGGCGTTTGCCATTCCAGCCATCAAGATAGGGCAACTTGGTCCTGAGCACCGCAGCCTGAAGCGCATCCAACCGGAAGTTCCCACCAATGATCTTATGATGGTATTTTGGGTTGGCGCCGTGGGACCTTAGTAGGGAAAGCTTTAATGCAAGATCAGAGTCATTTGTTGCGACAAGCCCCCCATCTCCAGCCCCCCCTAGATTCTTGGCCGGAAAGAATGAGAAGCAACCTAGCCGCCCAAGAGTTCCCGCTTTGCATTCATTCACTTCGGCCCCGATTGCTTGTGCCACATCCTCAATGACCGCAATATTATGTGCTTCAGCTATGGCGCTGATTTCATCAAGATTGGCAACTTGTCCAAACAGATGCACCGGGATGACCGCACGCGTTCTTGGGTTAATCAAACGCTCCAGTTCTGTCGCGTTTAAATTAAAAGTGTCAGCTTCTATATCAGCAAAGACTGGTCGCGCACCCAGCCTGGACACGCATCCTGCGGTAGAAAAAAAAGTGAAGCTGGGAACAATGACTTCGTCGCCTGGCTTGATACCCAATGCCATCAACGCAATCAGCAGCGCATCTGTTCCACTTGATATGCCGACGGTATAACTGACCCCCAGGTAATCAGCCATTTCTTTTTCAAAAGAAATAACTTCTTCACCCATGATGAATTGCTGTTTCTCAAAAACACGTCTGACGGCCGCGTTCAAATCAGCTGATAAATAATCGTATTGCCGTTTGAGATCCAAAAAAGGGACATTGCCAGTCATCGGGGATTCCATTGAAAAGAGTTCGCTTTTGAAGCTTATTTCTCGTCAGCCAACTTGCGAATGCCGGATGAATGCCGTTCGTATCTGCTGCTGCATTTAGAGCATGTCGTATCTTTCCATCCACCTTCTGGGAGCTTCACACCACATGCACAAACATACCCGGCTTGATGTCCTGGATTTCCAACTATCAATGCATAGTCTTCAACGTCATGCGTCACGACGGCACCTGCACCAATAAACGCATATCGGCCAATCTCAACACCACATACAATCGTTGCGTTGGCACCGATGGTCGCGCCCCGTTTAACTAACGTCGATTTAAATTCTGACTTTCTTTCTATTTCTGCACGAGGATTAATGACATTTGTGAAAACCATACTCGGCCCACAAAAAACCCCATCCTCGAGTGTTACACCGGGATAAACACTGACGTTATTCTGGATTTTACAGGCATTGCCTATCTGCACATCAGGACCAATCATAACATTCTGGCCAATTGTACAGTTTTTACCAATACGGGCATTCTTCAAGATATGCGAGAAATGCCAAATACGCGTGCCTTCGCCAATCACGCATCCTTCATCAAGAACCGCGGTCTCATGAACAAGCCCACCCGTTTTCTGTTGATGTGCACTCAAATGCATTCCGCCTTTGGCGTCTACGCCTAGGGATTGTTGAGCCTGGCTCAACACTTCCAGAACCCGTAATCCTTCACGACCATCTGTTTTCGGTTGATGACCATTTACAACCGACTCAATAAAATGAGCACATTCCAGTTTCAATGGCTCAGCCTGGTCTATCTGGACGAATTGCGGCTCCCCCTTGAAATTAATCGTCGGATTGTACTGCCAGGATACATTGTGATTATAGATAGCAAGTTTTTGATCCCACTCCAAACCGTCATCAAATACCGCCATCGCGTCTTCACCTATTACGACAAACCGCTGTTCCTTGAATGGATGCAACCAGGAAACATAGGTATGAGCGGCAACATCCGATTCAAACGCGATACTAGTAAATGTCATATCGTGGAGATCCGGGTTCAAAAACGCATGCCCGAAAGAGGTAACTTGGGTAGGTCTTTCCCCAATTATTTCGAGAATCATCGAAATGTCATGCGGCGCAAAACTCCAGAGAATGTTCTCTTCATTTCTGAACTGACCCAAATTAAGCCGATTAGAATACACATACCGAACCCGACCGAGTTCTCCATCAGAACATAACTTTTTAAGTTTCTGGAACGCAGGATGGTACTGCAGTAAATGCCCAACCATTAATGTCAGATTGTTTTGTTCTGATATCTCGCAGAGCAATTCAGCATCAGCGATGTTCATCGACATTGGTTTTTCAACGAACACATGCTTGCCTGCCAGAAGCGCCTGCCTGGCTATTTCAAAATGAGTAACAGCAGGTGTAGCAATTGCCACCGCTTGGATTTGATCATCCGCCAATATTTCATCTATTTCCAGAGCCGGGACGTCATATTTTTCTGATGCGCGCATGACATTTTCATTATCAGCGTCACACAAGGCGGCCAAAACCCCCTGCTCGCTAAATGTCCGCAATAAATTTTGTCCCCACTTGCCACAGCCAATTAGTGCGAGAGTGAGACCTGCATCATTGTTAGTATCCGTCACTTGCTGCCCGCGCCCCCTCACTTTCTAATGATACGGTACGCATTTGGACGGCATTACCTTGTAAAAAGCAGCATTGGAAAGATGTAAAAAGAGTCTGGACTTTTCTGCCCTAAAAAAGCCTACCTGATCAGGATAATTGGGTCAAACCCAACAAATATAACAAGAAATCATCATTATTCCCGACCAGGAGATTGCATCATACAAGCTTCAGGAGAGCTCAAAATGAGCGTCTGGATGCCCCTACGTAACGAAAATGGCACTCAGCACCCCAACTATCTGTTGGGGGGAATCTGTCCGTCAAACCTGTCATCAATAATTTTCTTCAGGTATTCGGCCAAATGATAGCCAACACGTTCCATACCCCATCCAGCAAGGTGAACAGAGTCTGTAAAATAATATGACCTAGGGACAAAAGCTTCAACACTCCAACCCGCCAGATCCATTAACGGATATCCATTCTCGGCAGCCATATTTTTAATGGCCAAATTGTAGCGCTCCGTCATTTTTGCCAGAACAAATGTATTGCTCGTACCTTCTGGCAAATGGCCGATTTCCATCCCCTTATCATCCGGCTGCTTATCCATGACATATAAACCGGGAAGAGTGACTAAAATCGGCACGGCGCCCATTGCATGGACTTCATCAGCAAGCTTCTCGATCTCGTAAATTGATTCCGGCCAATAGTCATTCAGAGCCGAAATATCTTCATCCGCAAGATCAGCGATTTTTTTCTTGGACACCAACCGCATTGCCTCAGTCACAGGATCAGCATTCCTGTAATGAATGTACCTCATGGCCTTCGTGATCATCCGAAAAGCTGCAGAATAGCGATACAGCGGGTTGGCATATCCGGAATCAGAAAACAATGCATTCCAACCAATCAAAATCGTCACGATATCCGGCTTGATACTTTTATACCTATCCAATTCAAACAGCAGGTTCCGTGGACGGTATCCCTCGACACCACCATTGACCACCTCGACAGGCAGGCCGGATTTATCAAAATAATCCTGCATAAAAATCGTATAATCGAATGGCCCGGTTCCAAATGTTGTTGAATCACCAAGCGCAAGAACGCGAAACCGTTTTCGTTCAGTATCTAATTCCCGCCCTTTAAAGCCTTGTTTGTTGACGAGCACCCCTATTTTCTCATCGCTATCAGGTAAGAGTGAATATTTGAGGGCATCCAGACTGATGAATCTGGCGTCCGGTTTTTGGTAAAATTTGATATTACTCAGGGCAATATGAAAATCAGGGCGCAACCGCCAGTGATTAATCCGGGAATCATCTTTTATCTCGTATGCATCAAGATGGGCATCTGAAGTCGACAGATTGAAGATCGACTTTGTGATCATGGAAAGTTCGGCAATATACCTTTCTGATATCCTCGCCCCCGCTTCAAATAAAAGGATGGACACCAGGACGATAATAACCGCTGCAGTAAGTTTGATGCGCAATCTTGCAGTTTCACGCGGCTTGTCTTTTTTGTTCATTTTTGATCACAATTAAAAGCTTGTCAGTTACCTGAACCGACAAAGTAAAAGTCAGATACAAGTAAAGTTTTTCGAGATAATCCCAACAACTAAATCAGTCAACTCATGCTATAAATGGTTCAATTCAACTGACGATGCTTATCCAACCAAAGTCCAAAACAAATGACCGAAAACAGGCGATACGAATGGTCATGGATACGTTTCTCATGCTCATCCCAAAGCCTGCCGACTTCGTTAATATCAACCCACTCAGCAACTGCTGCGCTCGTGGAAGTCTCGCGTCCAAGTTTCTGCAACGGCCCCAACAACCACTTGGCAACAGGTGAGCCAAAGCCTCTTTTTTTCCGGGTTGTAATGCTTGACGGCAAACGTTTCTTGGCCAGACGGTTAAACAAATATCGCTTCTCCAACCCCTTCATACGCCATTCAGCTGGCAAACTCAGAGCAAGTTCAACCAGCCTGTGATCCAGCAAAGGCGCCCTGACTTCCAGGCCATGCGACATGCTCATGCGATCAACTTTGACCAGAATGTCGTCAACCAGCCAGGTTTTTAAATCGAAATACTGCGCTCGGGTCAGCCAGTCTCGCTGGCAGACGGCCTCGAGTTGCGATGAGACAGAATCAAACGGATCGGTATTATCAATCTCACCAAAGATATCATTCCTTAAAATTCTTCTTCGCTCCGCATCTCCAAAAATTCTCCGCCATGAATAATGTGCTCTGTCCAATGGCAGATGCTGCCCAGCAAGAAATTGTCGAAGCTTATAGTCGAATCCGACATTTTCATGCCCCGGACGGACAAATTTCTCTGCAAACCAGGAGCCTGCGGTAAAGAGTGCATCGGGGAAGAAACGGCACATGCGATGGAGACGATCCGCAACGTATGTTTCATAACCGGCGAATAATTCATCTCCACCATCCCCTGATAAAGCGACCGTCACATTCTCCCTGGAAAATCTCGATAAATGATAAACCGGAATCATTGATGTATCGGCGAAGGGTTCATCACAATGAGCAATAATTTCCGGGAGGGTATCAACGATACTGGATGACATCGTCATCTGTTGGTTGGAAACCGAAAGTGCCCTCGCCGTTTCTGCTGCCTGTTGCCCTTCGCTGAAAGTGTGCTCTTCAAAATCGACCGTGAAGGTACGGACCTGCTCTGAAGCCCCCTTTCGGCGCATGACTTCTGCTACGATTGCAGAATCTTTTCCCCCACTGAGAAATGCACCAAGCGGCACATCAGAAACGAGCCGGCACATGACTGCATCATCAATGACATTGCCCGTTTCTTCTATCGCCTCATCAATTGTGGACCATCTTTTTGGTGCGTGAAGCTTTTCTGCCAAATCCCACCACTGCTCAAGGTATGGCAACCTGCCGTTTTCAATATACAAGAAATGTCCTGGTGGCACTTTTTGTATACCTTGGATGATGCATTTTGATGAAGGTATATAGCCAATACCGAAATAATCAGCGACCGCATACTTATCAATGTCCGTAGGGACATGCCCGTCATGGCGAAGAGATGTTAATTCAGAAGCAAAGGAAATGCCGGTGCTGTCAGCGTGATAATAAAGCGGCTTTTTCCCAAGGCGGTCCCTCACTAACAACAGTCTCTGTCGCCCTGCATCCCATAACCCAAAAGCGAACATCCCGATCGTCCGTGAAAGGAAAGACACGCCATGCCGGGTAATTCCTTTCAGAAGAACTTCCGTGTCACTATCTGTACGAAAGGAATCCCCCTCGCTGATTAACTCAGAACGCAAAACCTTGAAGTTATAGATTTCTCCATTGAAGACGATGATGTTACCCGAATCAGCATCCTTCATCGGTTGGTTCGCCGACTGATCCAGGTCGATAATCGACAGGCGCCGATGTCCAAACGTAGCAGGTCCGACACACGCAAACCCTTCTGCATCAGGCCCCCGATGCGAAAGTGAGCGTGTCATTGCTTTTACGGTGCTGGACTGATCGCTACCATCCCACCTGACAACACCGGCAATCCCGCACATAGAATGTCCCTTTATCTTGATCTGCCTGCAGAAACAGACATTGAAGCAAAAAGATACTTCATGATGTGCTTAGCATGATCAATGGAATGCGAGAAACTAATGTATCACCGGCTTAAGCAGCACGGCCAATTTCTCTGAAAAAGTGCCCGTCACGGAATGTTCCATATGGGATGAGTCGGTAAAAGCAAGTTTATCGCCGGTAAGTTCCGGAAACATTTTGTTGCCATCGACGTAAACGACACCGGCTTTGTCTGCGACCGATCGCATATCATCATTGAATGACGGAACCAATTCCTGCTCCATCGCATACAGGTCCCTGTAAATTGGCAACCTCAGCAGCACAATATCAATCCCGTGCTTTTTGATTTCCATCAGATCATCCGCAAATACGGAATGAAATCTTTGCGTATAGGATGGTAATACCCAGTTCTGATATGTCTTTTGATGTTCGCTGAAAGCCGTTTCGCGTGACGAGGTTGGGTCCGCGATGAATAATGAGTGCCCTTCATACCCACGATCACGGTAAGTTACCTGTGTGAAATGCCGGTTACCTTTTCCAACGATATAAAAGGAAAAATTATCCATGAAGGCGGCAACAGGGTTTTCGCCATGCCGAAAAACCATCACTGATGTTCTCAAGATAGTCTGCAGCCATAGATGCAATTTTCGACGCTCCGTCGGCCCTGTTGCCTGAAATACATCATACACAGCGTCGGAAATGGCCTTGTTTACCATTTCTTGCGTCGCCTTGTTCAACCGGCGGGACATGCACCAGAAATCACAGTTCCTATTTACCGGCTTATCCATAAATTGAATTTCTTCATTGTCGTGCTGCCTCGCCATGAGTGAATATTTTTCAGAGAAATGCAGGGGTTCAACAGTCACCAACAGATGCTGTAACTGCGGTGAGTTGGGTAATTGATTTAAACGGTTCAGGATCTGATGTGTAAAATCCAGAGAGCTTCCTGAATGTGATGCAGAATTATATACCGTCAGTCCGTACTCTCTACTCAACACCGAAGGTCTGATTGATTCCTTGGCCCGGGAAGACCCGATAATAATCAGGTCATTTTTCTCAATCGCTTCAAACATGCTCTCACTGGCAGCGTCATGGTCGACAACGACCATGAACCCGCCGGCCCATCGATGATCCCTGACGAATATTTCCAGGCTGGCATACAAGAATATGAACAAGCCAAAACAGAGGATGACCTTTTTACTCTTAGAACTGGAAATAGATGAAAACATTCGAGCTTTCCCAGGACGTGAATATGAAGAACATCATGATCGCCATAGCTGCGGAATAGTATGGCCAGGGAATTTTACTGCCGGGCCAGTACTGTCGTTTGATGAATATACAGACATGAACAGCGGCAACAAAAAGTATATATACCCACGCTTGCCTAAATTGAGAGATAATCAACAATACATCACCTGTGTTTACTATTGAATATACCCATTTCAACGGGAACGCGAGAAAACCTCTTAACATAATCCATGCATCGGATAGCGCTTCAGCCCGAAAGAATATCCAGGCGATACATGTGAGCCAAAACGTCAGGACAATTGAAAATATCTTCAATATCAGAATCGATGAGAGTATGTCTGTCGGTATTTTCCGCCGTGCCGAGAATAGTCCCCACCCTTTGCGCAATGCTCTTTCAGCCAGAATGTAAAGGCCATGCAAACTCCCCCAGATGACGAACATCCAGCTTGCACCGTGCCATAACCCGAATAACGTCATCGTAAACATAACGACGAGCGCGTTACCAATCAGTCCGCGCCGATTGCCACCAAGCGGGATGTAGACGTAATCCCTGATCCACGTAGACAGCGAGATATGCCAGCAACGCCAGAATTCGGCAAACCCACTCGCCAGATATGGCATGTTGAAATTACGTTTGAGCCGTATACCCATGATTAGGCTCAGCCCTATGGCAATATCGCTATATCCGGAAAAATCGCAAAAAATCTGGACGCTGAACCCGATAACCGCGGCGAATTGATCCAGGTCGACATTCGCCGAGGGGTTGGCAAAGATCATATCCACGTATTCGCCGACGTTATCCGCAATAACGAGTTTCTTGAAATACCCGAGAACAATCAGGAACGACCCCATACTTACCGTTCTGAATGATGGAATCTTTTTTCTGGTTAGTTGCGGCAAAAGATGCGCGGCTCGCACGATAGGACCGGCCACCAACTGTGTAAAAAAGCTGACAAACAATGCGAATTCTACAAACCCGTAAGGCTGCAGCTTTTTTCTGTAAATATCGATCGTGTAACTTAGGGATTGGAAGGTATAAAAGGAAATCCCTACCGGCAGGACAATATCCAAGCCCTGATATTCCCACTGTATCCCGACACCGGCCAGCAATGCAGACACGTTGTTCGCCAGGAATTCTGCGTATTTGAAATACCCCAGCAATCCGAGATTGCATAAACAACTGAGGAATAAGAGCAGCTTCCTGAAAAATGGATTTTCCGTAACCGCGAGCTTACGGCCTATGAAATAATCGACGACTGTCGAAAACAGCAGGACAAGGACAAATGGCGGGTCGAAGCTTGCATAAAAAACGTAACTGGCGAACAGAAGAAAATATCTATCCCATTTCCAGCTAACCAGCCTGTGAACCAAAAGCACAAGTAAGATAAAAGGGATAAATTGGAGGCTATTGAAAATCATTGTTGCCGTCTCAAGTTGCCGTTTTCATTTTTATCACGAATTTTGACGACACAACGGCGTTACATTCTGTGTGGTCATCAATCAGCATATCCATCGGAGCCAACTAAGGCTTTGTTGGTGCTGGGAAAAAGAGTATCCCTTTGCGGAGACGCGCTACGCTTCTGACATAGAATGGATATGGAAGGTAAATCAATGTCAAGATTTGCAAAGGGTGTGATAACCGTAGCCCTGATTTTATTTTTTGCGGTCTTCACAGTCGGCATAATCACTTCAAGTGAGATCTTGTATAGAGCGATTGGCTTCCAAGCGAACCGGGGTGAACTAATCAATGCCGAGTTGTTCCCTTATGAACAGTATGTCGTTTCAACACACCCGAAAAGCTTTCAGCTTGGCAATAGTAATAGCATTCTTGAAGGTTATTTCGGGCATGGTGAATGTGATAAGGAAGGTAACATAACCGCCGAATTCAATTCGCATGGTTTCAGATCGCCGGAATTTCCTTTGCCCGGCTCAAAAAAGCCCGATGAAATTCGTCTGATAATCACCGGTGGCTCGGCTTCGATAAGCTGGAATATTGGTGAAAAATGCACCCTGGACAGCTTACTCAAGGCAGCTGTGCAGGCAGCATTTCCCGATAATCAAGTGACTGTCTACAATCTTGGCAGCGGGGCATGGAAGTCTTTCCAGGAATTATTGGCTGTACAACTGCATGGGCTGGAGCTGCAACCGGATCTCGTCATTCATTTCAGTGGCTTCAATGACGCCTTCCACGCTTACAGCATGCCAATCAATAACGCGTACACAAATGGCATGATTCAATTGGCATATAATCGATATGTGAATTGGATAAAAGGTTCCGCTGGAGAGTTCCTGAGCAACTACCGTATCGGCACTGCGATCAAAACGCTCATCAGTAGATCACCCGTCATTTTTGATCGGCCTGTCGGAACGGCCCCAGATGCTCCTGAACTGGCCGTTGAAGCAAAGATCGGCAGCTTAGCGACAAAGATGCATTTACCGTTGGACCTGGAGAAGATTGCCGCCCGAACAGACTTCGACCCTTATAATCAACGGAATGTTGACAACTATATAAAGAACGAGCGACTGCTTGCAGTCAGCCTAGAAACCGTCGATGCCCGGCTCCTTTCTGTCTTACAGCCCACTCTGTATCTCAAGGAGCCTCTTTCCAAAAAAGAAATAGAGATGATGAACTCGGGCTATGCACCGACTGTGAACTTTACTGTTCTGGGTTATCTTCGCCTGCGTGAGAAACTTGCAGAACTTTCACGGGATAATGCCAACGTCGACTATATGGATATGAGCACGGCATTTAATGGTGACCCGGCATCAAGATTTGCAGACAATGTTCACTTTTATCATGACGGATACAGAATTATTGCCGACAAACTTGCCCCCGAGGTAATTCGTCTGCTGAAACAAGGCAAATAGCCGACTTTGCTATGCTCGCACGCCGCTCACAGTCCAACTGTATCCATGTCTGTGGTATAGCTGGACCTCTTTAAAGCCATGGTCCTCAAGCAGTCGACGTGCTTCATCACGGGTATAGTATTTCGCATATGCCGGATTTAATTGATCGAAAATCGTTAAGACCCGCGCCGTCCGATCGAGTTTCATAAAGTGGTTCAGCATATATCTCTGAAGTGGGAGAGGCAAAAAGCGGCAAAGAAAACCGTAACCGCTCAGGACCCAGTTCAACAGAACAGACAGGCCATTTAAAAGGTTATCAGGCAAAACTGTCGTTACCGTTCGCAATATGCCGGCTACAAACAAGTAGAATGCGTTCCCTTCCTTCCCGTAAAGCCAAACCACGAATCGACCACCAGGCCGCAGCGCCTGGAAAACTCTGCCGACTGTTGGCGAAGGGTCTTCTATATGATGCAGAACTCCAAATGAAACGACGAGATCAAAGTCATTCAAAGGTACTTCAGCGCCGACGTCATGAATATATGTGATTTTATCACTGTCATCTGCCGTTCTGGTCTCCAGTACATGCATCGCTTCCGATGGCTCAACAGCTGTCACGTGTGACACGCCAGCTTCAAGCAGCATGCTGACGATCCGCCCTGTCCCGCTGCCGATATCGGCAACATGAAGTCCTTTTAGGGTTTGAACATCCAGGAGCGGTCCAAATATGTCTGCGAGAAGCACCTCTGAACCGTAATAGCCATCGTTATCACGATAGCGTTTCCACTGCTCACCAAAATCCTGAATTGTTTTATCTTTGGGAATTTTATCTTTCATTTTCGCAGAAGTCGTATGCTATCCACCAACAATCCAATAGCGAAAATAAGAAAACCGGTAAAAAGACCACCCATCCCGATAAGTATGCCGAGCCTCAGATCAATCAAGCCCGCTAAAAGCCCGCCGACCAAACCACTTACCCAGGTCACAATGCACAGCACTAAAAACAATTTGATCGGGTTATATATCAGGATGCTTTGAGCGATATATTGCAGGGTTGCCAGAGAATCCTTGAAAAGCCGTACTTTGGTTGTACCTATTCTTTTATGATAATCAATCTCTTGATACTTGGTGAACTTTCCACTCATCATGTATGACAGAGTTAGCGAAGTCGTGAAGCTAAATGTGTCACACAAGTGGGGCATAATAAGCATCACATCGGATTTCCGGAAAACGCGTAAACCTGAATTAATATCAGGTATTTTCGTGCCAGCCGTAAATTCGACTAATACCTTCAAAATCATACGCAATGGCGACTTGATTAAAGTGCCTCTGTATTCCTTGCCTGTTCGCCTGCCTACGACCATGTCGAAGCCTTCGAAAAGTGGCTCGATTAGAGAAGGTATTTGGTCAATAGGATAAGTCCCATCGGAGTCTACGATGGCAATGATATCGTGTTTCGCAGCACTGATCCCAGACTTTAAGGCAAAGCCATAACCTTTGTTCTGCGGGTGCCTTACGACCTTGGCCCCGGATTCTTCAGCCAATTGTGCCGTGCTATCGTCAGACCCGTCATCGACCACGATTACTTCGAAGTCATTATAATCTTCTATTGCTGAGAGTGTAGATCGTGCGCTTGTAATTGTTTCCTCAATAGCGCCGGCTTCATTATATGCTGGGATGACTACAGTTATCATTTCTCAACCACACAGACCAAAGACTGCCCAAAGAAGTTGCGTGTTAAGGGGTTTATCAGTCTGGATAACGGTAGGATGTATTTATCAAAAAGCACTATCTGCCTGTTTACAGAATCATCATTGAGACTATTCACTTTTTGAAACTTGTTAATCCACCAGCCGACACCGCCTATGGGGTTAAAGTATTCAATCCTGACGACGCTGTCTGCCCAATTCCCTAATGCAGAAGAAAGGCTTTGTTTAGTATATCTTCTGTGATGCCCCGCCAATCGATCCATATCAGAATAGAGCTCAGGCAATGCCGGGACGAACAGGAGCAACCTCCCACCAACTTTGAGAGCCTCCATCATATTCTGGACAGCCGCATTATCAGCTTTGATGTGTTCGAGAACGTTAAAGCAAAAAACAGTATCAAAGCGCTCTGCACCAACGGTAGATATAAAATTGGCTCCCGACACATCTGCGCATAGATAGGTGTTTGCCCCATCTTTGGCTTTTGCCATCTCAACCAACTCTTCATCAAAGTCAACAGAGACGTACTCGACAATTTTTAATTCCTGCAAATGATGAAAAACCTGAGCAAACCCTGTGCCGATCTCCAATAAATGCGATCCCATATAAGGGCTAAAGATACGGAACATCCACTGCTGATAATTAACGGCATCTTGAATAGCGGACGACATCGTCGTTATCCCTGCGGATGCTCCCAATTCATTATCGGATACAGCAGATGCTGATTTCATTTTTGTGGTTGAATCTTGTCCTAATAGCATCAGAAGGCTTTCGGCAGTTTACAGTTGCACCCTAGTTATGGCGTCAACAATTCCATGAATGCAAGGTGCGCTTTAAATGCAGTACAAGCAGGTATAAATGTATTTTCTATAATATGATGGCTACACCGAACAATATAACAATAATCAAAATTGTGATGCTGTTTAATGCCATTGCCGCAAACAAACCGAATAAAAAGACAAATAAATGCACATATAAATTTGCTTTTTCAGGCATCCGTGAAACGACAAAAACTGAACACTTCTCCCAGATACCCCTTGCTATATCACTATGCTTAGGCGAGCTCTCATAATTAATCTCATCACCCACTAATTCTGTTAAGCGACGGCCTTCCAAGTGAAGCTTAAAGCCGGCAAGTATAACTTTGATAATTGCTAAAATGCCGGTGGCATAAATAAGAGAAATGATTGGATCGATCGGAAGCCGGTGTCTAGGTGACGCAGGGACAACTGCAGCAACAAGCAAAATAAAATAGGCGAACAATGAAAACAGCACGAGCCAAGGGAGGCCCTTCTCCCTTGAGGCTTTAGAAAGGACGGCCAGACAGCCAATAAACAGTATTAAAGCTATCTGATATCTCCTGGCCATTAAGCTGTGGTAGTTTGTAGCCAGAGCGCCATAAACGGATGTCAGTGTATTTTCCGGGGTAAATTTTATGACCTCGGGAGCCATGTAATTGCTGAATTTCATCCAATCGTAGATAACTTCTTTTACCTGGCGATTATTTTCAAGCGGGATCATATGCCGGAGATAAAACGGCTTATCCTCACCAACCTTCAACCCCGGCAAATAAAGATACGTTCCTTCCGGGTAAGTAAGATCACCCCATAGATTATCGACAACACGTACAAAGTACTTAAAAGGATGCTCTACTATTGCGTCCACGGCCGCCTGAAGAAAAACCTTATCCGCCTCATGCATCTTGAAACCGGTAGCAGCCATATAACGGCTTATCGCAGGCCAGTGATAACTCCAGTGATTACCTTCTGCCTTGGCAACACCATTCCGCTCTTGCTCAGGCGTAACTTCGGTCCACCGTTTTCTTATATCTTTTAGAGCCGCGCTGTCCTCATCCCAGAAAATACCGTACTGGACCGTGTTCGAATACAAGTTCAAACCCAGCGTCCCCGTGAGGCCAAACATGCCATAAGTCCGCTGATTAAATAGCATCCAGGGAATCAGCGTCGATACGAAAATAAATAGCCCCAAACAGATCACTAAAACTTGGCGAAAAGGCTGTCCATTTTTCCCTGACACACGAAGATATCTCCAATTCGGAAAAATCAGTCTGCCTGCAGGAATGGCCATCATCATTAGCGGAACCAGCTGAGACGTCGCTTTGAACAGTGTTGCTACTGAAAACAATAATACAGAAAAACAAAAATCGACTATCCGATCCTTCTTCAGATAGCGCAGAAAAAGCCAGGTCCCATAAATGAAGAGTAATGAGAACGGCACTTCAGACATTGGAATACGTGCATAGGATTGTAGTTGCAGCATAAATACCGAGAGCATACCGGCAACAAACGCCAGTAGCTTCGTTTCATCTAGTTCTTCGCCTATACGAAAGACTGCGAGTGAAATAAGAACCATAAAAATGTGTTGGATATATTTGAGTGCGCTCAGAGAGTCTGAATCAAAAATACCAAACACTATGGCCAGAAAAACTGAATATCCTGGTACCCGATTTTGGCCTATAGGCTCAAACCGCCCTTCATGAAGAATCGCCATTGCAGAACTCAGATAACCAGAACTGTCAGGCTGGTAAAAAAGAGAAGCACCGGTTGCGCTGATGAGATTGATCACCAACGACGACACAATTACGATAAGAAATGGATAGCCGATTACACGCCGACCATTGATGCTTATTGCACTTCTCAGGAATAGTTTCACTTTGTCCTGCAGCTTGGGCCTACAGAACTGAGTTTCTCTATTCGAGCTTCTGGTTTTTTTAACGTTCACAGATTTTCATTTCAGGTTGACGTGTCACAACAACATTGGCGATCAATGTTACAGGTATCATACCGACCACCTATCCCTCCAACTCTGAAAAGCCAATACAGACCACAACTGAGGAGTCCAATCTACTTCTCCCTCTTGATGTTGACGCCAGCACTCGCGGACTGGCTCCGGGTCTATAAGCTCACCTTCTAACAAAACTTTCTCGGCAAGCATGCTTTCTGCCCAATCTCTTAAAGGCCCTCTCAACCAGCGACCAATAGGCACACCAAACCCCATTTTTGGACGGTCTATTAGTTTGCCAGGAACGTGCCGGCGCAAAAACTGCTCCAAAACCCACTTAGATTTTCCATCACGTGACTTGAAACGTCTGGGAAGTTTCCAGCAAAACTCATACAAAAGATGATCAAGAAAAGGCCCTCGTGCTTCCAGACCGGTAGACATAGATGCCCGATCTACCTTGGTAAGAATATCATCGGGCAGATAAGTTACCGTATCGAGATATTGGGCAAGATCGATATAATCTTTGGTTAGGTTTTTCGGCGCTGAATTCCATGAACTGCTTATAGCCTCGCTGAATTTAGGAATGACTGCTGTCGGATCTTGCCAATTGCTGACCACACCACGGTAAACCTCGGCTCTGCTGTTTGGACGAAGCATATCCGCGAACCAATGCATACCTCGGCCACCAGAGTGTGGCCTAAGGCACCCGGGAACAGCCCATAGAATCTTATCCCAAGCAACTACCGGGATTGTGCGAATAGCTGCTGATACTCCGCCCCTCATTGGTCCAGGCACTAAACCAAGCTGTTTTATGAGGTTCTGACTTTGATAGTAGCGAGGATAGCCGCCAAGCAATTCATCACCGCCATCCCCTGTGAGCGCAACAGTTACCTTCTGTTTCGCCAGTTGCGAAACCAATATTGTAGGAAGCTGAGACGAATCTGCAAAAGGTTCATCATAGACTTCTGGCAAAGCAGGAATAATATCAAAAGCACTAGACGGGGAGAAATATCTCTCCGTGTGATTGGTTTTCAGATGTGATGCGATTTCTTTTGCATACACTGCCTCATTAAAGTCTTCTTCAGCAAATCCAATCGTAAATGTTTTAGCCGGCTGAGAGCTGCAATTTTGCATTGCCGTCACCACAGCACTTGAGTCCAAACCGCCGGACAAGAATGCACCAACCGGTACATCTGCAATCATCCGGCGTTCTACAGCCTTGAAAAAGAGCTTTTCGAATTCATCTACTGCTTCGATATCAGATATATCAAGTGGATTCTCGATGCCTTGTGATGCAATTGTAGCTGCAGACCAGTATTGTTCTTTACGGATGGTTTTGGATGAAGGGCAATAAACAACAATTTCGCCCGGTGATACTTTATATACCCCCTCATAAATTGAGTACGGCGCTGGCACATAGGTGTGCCGGAAAAAACCCTGAGCAGCCGAAGGGTCTATTTTGGGAGTCCATCCATGATGCGCCCGTAGCGCCTTCAATTCTGAGCCAAAAATAAACAATCCTGGGAACTGTCCCCAATACAATGGCTTTACACCCAACCTGTCGCGAATAAGAAAAAGCTTATTCAGCTCAACCGACCAGATTGCTATGGCAAACATACCAATGATTTTTTTAACAGCGGTTTCTATACCCCAGGCGGCACAGGCTTCCAGAATGACTTCTGTATCTGAATGCCCTTTCAAGGCCCGCCCACCTGCCTCCAACTCTCTACGGAGCTCGATAAAATTATAGACCTCTCCGTTGAAAACCATGACCCATTTGCCATCGGAGGAAATCATCGGTTGGTTTCCGGCTGGGCTTAAATCCTGAATCGATAGGCGACGGAACCCCATTCCGATACCCACACTTGGGTCCGTCCAAACACCCTCGCCATCAGGCCCTCTATGGGACAATGTCCCCGCCATATCATTGGCGATTTGAGACAAGTCTCGAGTTCCCCCGAGCTTGGTCTCCGTATCTGTAATGTGACCCGCTAAACCACACATCAGCGAAGCTTCTGATGCATTATGGGAACTTTCTGTAATTGTCTGGTTTGCTAATCTGAAACACGCCTACTGCACACGAAACAATCATTTTTTTAAACGATACAAAAAGCATTGAAAGCGCACATATCAGTCTAAGATGGAAGGAGATAGGGCCCTGTGAACCTGATTTGATCAAACATCTATACACGGCTTCTATTTTATTCAGTTCAGTCCGTGCGTCAGGGTATGAGGATTTGATGCCTTGTGGTGAATTTAGCTTATGCTTCAGTTGATCCGGACGATCCAAGACTTTTTTGATGGAAGCCGCAACTTCATGAGGATCTATTGGGGTTTGTAAAGCACCGCTATCTACCCCAAAAACATCAGAATAATTATCCAAATCTGCAATAACACACGGCGTACCACAAATCAGCGATTCAATGACCGATTGAGGTAGCCCGTCTGATTCCGGAATGCTCACTACAACATCAGCAAGACTGTAATAGTAGGGCATTTGATTTAGATTTAAAGGGGGTATCCAGCGGATGCTTTCAATTATACCCAGCTTCCTAGCTAATATCTGCAGTTTTTCTCTATATTCTTGATCTGCAGCCAACTCGGAAAGAATTAATACCGAATCAGGATACTCGCGCAAAACTAAAGGCATCGCTTTGAGCAGAATGTGAATGTTGTATAAAGGCTGCATGGCTCTCGGAGAAAACAAAACCTGAGCATGCTGATCTATATTAATTTTTTTTCGGATATCTTCTGCATAAACCGTTTTAAATATGCCACGATCAATACCCCACACTATTTTCTTAGTTCTCTCAGGGAGGACGCCGCGTGAAATCAACTCAGCTTTTAAATGTTCGGTTTTGTATGTGACACAATCAGCCCTTCTAACAACTTGTGTCGTCATCCACCTCGCAATTCTTGGCAGAATATTTTGCTCTTTATCAAGAATATCCCCCCCCATTACTGACACTACAAGCGGCTCTCTACGGCCAGATATGAGAAAAAGCCAGGCACCAACAGACGCCGCATAATGCACATGGAACAAATCCGCCCGACATGAGCGAATACTTTGAAAATGAGCCCAAATGTTCCTAGGCGAATATATGCTCGATTTATTATCTAATAGAGAATGAACGACGTAATCAGCCTTTTTACTGGCATGCTCAGAGAGAGCTTCTACATGAAACCCACGTGACAAGAACGGGGACGTTCGAGCAAGGATGTGCGCACTGGAGCAGTCGGCTATAATAAAGATACACGTATCCTGCGCAGGCTGACTCTCTTTGGTCGCTGTCGAAATCTCAGTGGGCATCAGATAATTGCCCAAACAACTGGTTTAGCCACTTTTTACGCGGCGCGAGCGTCAAGATCCTCTTCTTCACTCTCCGGAATCGGCTTGGAACCAGATAATGGCGCAGTAATTTTATCAATAATTCTTCGCCCAGGTGCCCAGAAGTCTGAAAGCCCTATGTACAGCCAAGTAGCCAACCAGAATTCATGCAAAGCGGACCATGACCTTATTCGTGCAATAGTACGCACAACGACACTGGGACGCATATAAAACCGGCGATATGCCGATTGCACCATTTTACTTAGTTGCTCAGGGCTTTCATATCCTTCAGGGACATACGTAATTCTAGACATCCCCTTGTACTCTTTGGAGAGATGCGTGCCATATACCTGTGCGGTGTCGTACATGTCCGTCCCACGCCGTGGGTGAGCTGCGTAGAAAATCGCATAGGTCGGTTTAATAGATATGGCAAAGTCGATCGTCTCTCGCCCCATCTCTGGTGTTTCTTTCGGCAAGCCAAGCATGAAAGCAGCACGTGTTTCCATGCCCACCTCATTAGCTTCGTCCATAACCGCCCGAACCTGATCGAGCTTCGTCCCTTTTTTCATGTCATCCAGGAGAAACTGGTTCCCAGATTCAACACCTACGAAAAGTGACCAGCAACCGGCCTCCTTCACTTTCGTAATCATTCCAGGCTTGCAACCGTTAGCCTGGGCCGAGCCGACCCATGTCAAATCGTCCAAGCCCCGCTCTTTAACGCCTTCGCAGAACTCGTCAATCCAGTGTTTGTTTAGGACAAAGATATCATCCCAAAAATGAATCTCTTTGATGCCATATTGGTTCTTCAGAAGCTCCATCTCATCAAGGACGCGCTTTGGAGAATGCCGGCGAAACTTCGGACCAGTTTTCCCCCCCTGAAAGCAGAAAGTGCATTTACCCCATGCACACCCGCGAGAGGTTATCATCGTGAAGATTGGAAGCTGCTTAAACTGGAAAGGCAGGGGACGATATAATTCCATATCATAAAGATGGAAGGCTGGGATTGGGAGGTCATCCATATCCAGCACAACATCAGCAGGCGGGTTGATAACGGATTTGCCTTCTTCATCTCGATACACGAGACCCGGAATCTTTTTCAACTCTTCTATGTTATGAAGGTTCTCTACAAAGTCGCATATGACCGTATCGACTTCGCCACGTAAAACGTAATCCACATGCGGCATGTCATCCAGAATTTCAAAATAGAATGCCACTGAATGTGGCCCACCGAGAATCACTGTCTTATCCGGACAACGCTCTTTAATCCGCTGAGCAAGTTTTTTGGCATGCGGGGCAAAATTCGTCAGTACGGATAGACCAATTAACTCCGCATCAAATTTTTCAATTTCATCGACTGTTTCTTCGATGCCGAATTCGAGCGCTGTACCATCTAGAATGCGAACCTCATGACCAGCCTGCTCCAAGTAGGACGCAATATAACCGACACCAAGTGGCGGCATATACCCGAAGCGGACCTTCTGATTAACACCGTAACCTTGAGCCAGAAAATTTGATGGAGGATGGACTAAATCAATTTTCATAGTGCAAGCACTCTTACTTTTTTGCTTCAGTGGAAATTCCTTAAGGCTTCAAATATGCCACTTATGGGTTTCACACACAATAGAATCAAGAATTAGCAGAAAACGTACAACTATTGAAAATTGTGTTTTTTTGAAGCGATGTTCTTATTGCATTTTTCTGCATGCATACAATATCATTCTGATTCAGATAGTTACCATAATATAGCTAAATTATGACAGTGTTTCTGAAGTTTGAAATAGAAATTGATCGGATAATAACCATGAGCATGCCGGAGGACCGGGAAGCGCTTACCAGCCCACTTGAAAAAGAAATTTCCTGGATGCAGCAGATGTCTGATTCCGGAATCCTGATTGAGGATGACGATGGCGAATGGGTTATCTGTGGAGCTCGTCCGGAGCCGGGCTCGGTGCCTTATGCGGAAGTCATGCCGGATGGAGAAGCCAGGATGTATGCAAATAAAAGCGATTCACCTGATGCTTACACAGTACTTCAGATTGGGCAAACCAAATAAAAAAATCATCCGGCACTTCTCAGAGACCAATGGATTGGCATAAGCCTCACCGAGGGAAGATGATTTAAAATTCAACTCAACTCAGTTAAAAATTGGGTATTCTTATGCCATCCTAATTCACATCAAATCATAAAGCGTTACTAGTTGAACCCATAAACAGTTTTCAGCATGTCTACGACTCGCTTCTCGCCGTGCAATCGCTCAACCATTCCAGGCGCTAGCCTACCCGCTTCCTCAAGCTTGTCAGGGTTGTCCATCAGTTCACATAGAACTTCAGGGAGTGACTTCAGGGAAGTTAAAAATATCCCGCCCCCCAGAAGGTCTTCGCTCAGAAAATCTTCGTGTATTCTGGTAATGACAGGCGTCCCGACGGCCATACTTTCGATCTGCGCATTTGCGTAGTATCCCATTTTTAACTTCCCGACACTAACATCCGCCTTGGCCAATTCTGAAAGAACGACATCATAAGGCTCGTTCTTTACATGAATAAACTGAATTAGCCTTCCTGATTTATTTAGATCTTCACAAACCTGTTTTATAAGTGCTGTGCCTTCAATACCGGGTTGATTGGTAATATGTACCACACGGAAAGCCTGCTCTCCGGTCGCAGAGGCAGACGACCCGTCTGCCGAGCGCATTGTTTTTAGCATGCCGGAAACATTAGGCGCGATTAACGGCAGATACACGGCATCAGGCCAGAAAACTTTTAAATCAGGAGTAGTGACAACGATCGTATCAGCGTATTTTCTGGCGAGCCGTCTGCGACGCTTACTTTGCCTACTCTCACAAATATAATTCGGTGCATAGTCGCAGTTTTGACAAATATTTAAATCCACTGATTTCATCATTGTTTCGTGCCGGGTGCGCGCCTCGCACCCACGAAAGTGGAAAATTATTTGCCGCCCCATGAGCTTTAACAAAGGAAGCTCGAAAAGATAGGGGGTAATTCCAATGCCACAATGCAAGTGTACAATTTCATATGTGGCAACAATGGACCAAAAGATTTTCAAATCACGTATTGCCGCTGCAATAGGATTGCCGACAGGTGTAACATATACGTCACAAGGAATCTCACGATGGCGTTCGCCAACGCCAATGTATGTAGCCTTGATACCGTTTTTTTTCAGTGCAGAGACAAGATGAAGAATGAGGGGACGCACCTCACCAACATGGACGACGGAACGCGGTTCAAAATCCCTTCGGAACATAAAAGCGCGCAAGTAATTAAGAGGCATCCATGCTGCCATAAAAATCTGGTAAATCCGCGCCCTTAACCAAGGCTGCATGTCGGCACCATTTTTAATTCTGAAATTATGAGCAGACTAAAGAATAATAGAATTTATATTTTAACATTTTACTTCAGAATTCAATTCTCTGCTAGAAAGTATATTTTTCACTTCATTAATAATTACTTCCGGATCATGAAAACGACAAACATAATCATACAAGTTGCCTGCATATTGCTTCCATAGTTCCGGAGTTTTCAGTAAATGGCGTATTGAGAGTTCCAGCTTCTGAATATCTCCTGAGGCAGAAATGCCACATTTATGTTTCACGATGAAATTATCAGGATCGACTGTTAGTGAAGCGATAGGCACTCCATTGCACCCAGCCTGCAGAAATGTATTTGGGAACCCCTCAAATTTAGATGTGTTCAAAAAGACCAATGCATTTTCGAACAACTTCTCCATTTCCCTATAAGGCAAATAATCTATTATTTCGACATTTGGCATCTGATTTAAAATTATCTTTCTGTGCAAACTTGGAGAACTCTTGGACATAACCATAACAAATTGCACATCTGGTAATTTTCTTGCCAAGCTTAAGACGGCTTCAGGATTCTTATTGTAATCGGATTTCCCGACCCAAAGGATATATCCTCCTCGAGTGCCCATTTCCAATTCTGGTTTGTTTTTCAGATCTCTCGCTGGGCTTCTAACAATGAATGCATTTCTATCATACCTTTCATGACATAACTTTGCCTGATATTCAGTCTGACAGATAATCGTATCAGCGATTCGAATAGCGTAATCCGCTATATAGCCAATATTCCCATAAGGGTTCACCTCAATAGATAGGCGATAGTACATCGTGCTGAAGTCTTCATCACTTGCGGTAAAAATAGTAAATTTCTTCGAGTTTTCCTTACAAAAAGCACCAACCTTAGCAGCTAAATCATGGACGCCAAACACGCAGTAAATATCCGCGTCAATTTCACGGTATACATCAAACTGGTGAGAATAAATCTTATATTCTGGCCGAATAATTACTTCTGGTTTGCAAAAAATTCGTTGAAGTAAATGCAATACCCGCCTTGATATTCCGCGGGACGTCCACCAATTCACTGTGCGAATAAATTGCCTGGAAGGTGGAATGATATTATCTCTCCACACCTCTACGTTTCCGTATTCCTCGCTCTTTTCTTGCATATGATTGAACGTGACAAAAGAGACCTGCAGAGACTGATCAGCAGCAGCAATCCCCTCACCTATAAAGCATGCTCGGACCTCAGCTCCCCCAAACGGAAACTTTGTCTGCTGATTAAATAATGAATACGTGTACGGCGCGACAAAACAAATTTTCTTGATATTTTGAGTGCGCACTGGTGTGGGCTGATCTTGCGTCAATTTTTACTTCTCCAGTCAGGCGATACCTCAAATGAATTTGGCGGAACTTCACAAAGCGTACCTCTGCCAAATACTTCAGGATTTTCGTACACCGCATGAAATGTGAGAAATCTCTCATAACTGCAGTAACTTGCATCATGTGAGAATTTACTGTTTTGAGAATAAGGATAAAACTGAATGCCGCATTCATAAATTCCATCACCAATTAAAAAATTGTCGAATTTAAATAAGGCCGTCCATTTGCCAGGCGTGACAGAAAATGTCTCAACCTCAGGAGCAGCTATAGATAAATCCATTAATTGAATAAAACTGTATGTTGTAGTTGATTTCTCTGAATTGAAATCCAAGGTGATCGTTACGCCTGACAAAGGCTCTGATGCTTCAAACTCAATCGCTAGTTGACACTCATGCGCGACTTTTACCGTTAACGTCCGCTCTCCATCGACAACGAAATATGCATCATGTAACGTAATTTCTCCCGTACCGCGAAACCGCCTGTTTTGCGCGTCTTGAAGTGATTTTAAACCCAGAATCTCGGCTGTTTTTTTATGGATTTTCTTGATGTAAATATCCAGGCCTTCACGCACGGGGCCATCAAAAACTAGGGCACCAGCTTCCATGACCAGACATCGATTGCAAATAGCTTGTACTTGATGAAGGTTGTGGGAAACGAATAAAACCGTCGTTCCAGCAGCACAGTACTCCTGAATGCGACGCTGACATTTTTGAACGAAATATTCGTCACCAGTCGTCAATGCTTCATCTACAATTAGCAGATCTGGACGAACGCTCATCGAAATAGAAAATAAGAGACGAGCCTTCATCCCAGATGAATATGTCCGAAGTGGATGATCAATATATTCCCCGAGTTCGGCGAACTCGATAATGCCACCTATCTTCTTTAAAACTTCATTCTTGGACAATCCAAGCAGTAGACCGCCAAACAAAATATTCTCTCTACCCGTAAACTCTGGGTGGACCCCAACACCTAGAGCCAACTGTGCAGTGATCGTCCCGTTTACTAGAATTTCTCCCTCATCAACACTTAGAAGACCCGCGATCATTTTTAAAAGCGTGGTTTTTCCGGCTCCATTATGTCCAACGATTCCAACAATCTCCCCCCGCTCAACTGAGAAATTGATATCGTGAACAGCCTGTACATCACGGTAAAAACTGCTTTTTTTCCAGAAGAAGAGAAACTCTTTAATTGGACCCGTAACTATATTTTCGTAGAGCTTGAACTTCTTGGAGACGCTCTTGATGGACAGAACGATGTCCGTGGATTTCTGCTCTAAATTCGTCGTGATTTGAGGATTTTTTCTCATTAATTAATCCTCAAATATATTCATTAATTGCTATTTTCATCTTATTTATTAAAACGGCACCAATTAAAAAACAGCCTATAGCGATTAATATAAAGATAGCCCAGCTCAAGATATGCAAGTTACCGCTTAGTACATCACGAAAAGCTATAACAATATGCGCAAGAGGATTAAGCAAAATATATCCCCATACCTTCTCTCCAACCATATCTTCGGACAAGAGCACCGGAGACAGATACATCAACATCCCCAGAAGAACAGCGACAATTTCTCTTAAGTCTTTTAAAACCACCCCAATAATCATCATCACCCATGAAGCCCCCAGGGCCATGATGAACAGTAATATTATCGGCACAGGCAGAAAAATGATCGTCCACGAGAGCTTCCCACTAAACCCGGCAAGCAAAACGTAAACAGATAGACCTACCGCCGGCGCGAGGGCACCACGAACGAGTGCTGTTACGGGTAAAGTAATTACGGGGTATACAATTTGCTTAAGTATTTCCATCCGCTCTCGAATTAACGAAGGAGCTTCCTCTAGCGGTCGCTGCAGTGCTTGCCAAATAATGATACCTGATAGCACATGCAAGCCGTACTCACTTGCATCTAATGCGACACCTGATCTCACTTTGAAGATTTGAGTTACGATAACAACCAGGACAAGAACCTGTATCAACGGTCGGATCACAAGCCAAAATATCCCAAAAACAGCTCCTTTATTAACTGCCTTAATATCACGCAGTGCCATTGCCAGAGAAAATGACCAGTACTTAAACAGCACACGCAGAACGTCCAATAAGTCTGTCAACATTTCATATAGCCGTTTCTAATTCTAACCGTTTGCATGTTTTGACAGTATATTGAATCACGGACACCGAATTTCGTACTAGAAGCTTGAATCCTAAGCCTATGACCTAGGAGTCCGAGGCTGGTTTTTTTAGACTAGGTACTTAACGAGGCATATGGCCGCTTTATCAGAGTTACACAGTTATCAACTCACAGGACATCACCTGTCTTGTTGATGAATATGCAGGCTATAAACAAATTTGTATCGATCACAGTGTGGGCGTGATTAGTTTACTTGAACAAGCCTGATACAACCTTGAGAGTAGGCTCTTGGACATGTTTACAGTACCAATCCCGACCCTTCTCTCCTATTCCGGCATAGTACTCGGCATTATTTGCAAATTTTTGCAGGGACTCTGATATTTCATCAGGTTCTCTACAATTCAGAATTTGTGGCAATTCTTCATAATCGGCTTCATAAAGCTGATCATCGCGATATTGCATAATTGGTTTCCCCATGGCTAGGGCCTCATAAAGTGTCCCGCCCCCCAGCCAACTAATTTCAAATTCACATGCTACCAAGTCTACAAGTTCAAGGCACATAAGGATATCCTTACGGCGGAGTTTTCTAAGCCAGATCACATGCTCACTGACACCCAACTCATTGACCAGATGTTTGGTCTTTTGAACATCCGGTCCATATTCACACATAATCAAGCAGGCATGTGTCGCAGAACTGCTATTTAGATATTGTGCAAAACCTCTTACCAGCCTCTCATTCCCTTTATGAGCATACTGATCAGAAAAACCTGACCATACATGCCTGGAGCCATGAAAAATAGATACCTCATAACCCTCCAGGATTTGTCTGAGAGGTGCCAAAGCCGGCGGCGAAACAGGCATGCTAGTAGTTGAATCGGGATCCCTAGGTGGCATGTATATTTGCGGAATAGGAAACTTAAGATGCTCCCCCTTAAAACCTAATTTTGGATAATAAGGGCTCCACTTTTCATTATTATTTAAAATGTAATGCGCCGTTTTTATCCCAGAACGCTGCGCATTAATCATTTGATACTGGTCAATCTGCCCTAAAAAATTCTTATAAATATTCCGTGCTACTCTCTGATACTTGTACGCCGTCATCTCATATAGGTCGGAACCATATGGTGAAAAAACATCGAGTACGCGACCCGCTTTATGTAGATATGCTGGAGCAGGACCACATCCTATCAAAAAGTCATATGGTTCTAATTCTTCTAAAATTTCAGTTGGCTTAATGTTTATGAAGTTTGTTTGATCCCCCCAGTCCAATATCCGAGTATACTTCTCATACTCCAGATCAAAGGTATCATTCGCTGGGTGAAAGTTTTCTATCTCTGTATTAAAAACCAGGAGTTCGGCATTTAATCCTCTCTCACGCAGATGCCTTACCAAAGAAAACATGTTGTGATTGGTATTTCCCATGCAAGCGATACGCATCAATTATTCTTTCCGACCAATAATTTCGTATGTTCCGCAAAGCCCTTTATAATCGGCCGGAAAAAATGGCTGGGCACATTCACCTGCATAATCTGATGACTTTAATTTTCCTTCACCATCCCTGCGGACATCCGTCATCCCAAGTTCAATTAACGAACGTGTAAGATCTTCAGGTTCAATCAGAACCTGCCCCTCCACATCGATCTCTAACCCTTTTGCGTGGCGCCATGCATTTGTAAATGCAAGACCAACCGTTTTGGCAGGATCAAAGGACGACGATTCATTCTTCCGATTTTGCCATCGATTAATGTAATACCCGACACCATTCGCATTTACGTAGAGATATCCACCTGGCTTTAGAACTCTGACAAGCTCACTTAGACTTTGAGTCCAAGGCGTGCAAAACAGAGCGCCGTAACAAAAAACAACATCAAATAAATCATCTCGGTACGGGAGATGGCTCAACGAACCGCAACTCACCCCGATATTGAAATTTGTGACGGAGGACAAATTCTTCAAAACCGCTAATCTAGCGAAGGAGACATCAATGGCGTTAACACGATTACCGAGCGCTGCAAATGAAAGCGCCCATTGCCCAAATCCACACCCCGCATCTAGAACGCTGCCGGCATTTTGAAACCCGTACTGCATTATACGCGCCGTGTATTTGTCAAAGCCCTCAGAAAATACACGACTTGCAAACTCTTTAGACGCCGGGTCCAAGGTATATTCAGATTCATCAAGAACGTTTAATATTTTTTTCGACGTTAACTTTGTCAGCAATGACATTCTCGATTCTATTCATACGTGAGGATTCGTACCGTTCGACAATATATCGATTATATTCGATATGCGATAAAGCTTCTTTTTATTCACCCCTTGCAACAGTGAGAGTAAAAAGTCTCTAGCA
Source organism: Rhodospirillales bacterium (assembly GCA_965227245.1). Classification (GTDB taxonomy): domain Bacteria; phylum Pseudomonadota; class Alphaproteobacteria; order Rhodospirillales; family Casp-alpha2; genus UBA4479. Next base: position 3,763,854 of record OZ245728.1, read on the forward strand.
CCAAAAGTGCCAGTGGTGTTCCGGTATTCTATCAATTGTTTCTTGTCGCGAAGGAATGGCTTTGCCCTCTGATAACGATTTGGCGATTCGGTATTCAGAAAAATATGAACAGGATGCATGCAAAATATTGCAGGAATTTCTTCATTTAATGATGAGCTCGAAAATTCATAAGCATTTCCGTTCAAGGCTGGACGTGTGTCTCGCCAGAAAAATGGGACCCTCCACAACCCCTGAAAATCGAGGAATGGCATTATCGGTTCCGGAAAGAATTGATTAGCTTCGTAAATCAATCCAAGGTCTACAGCTTCCTGTAGTATGCTTGAACTGGTCACCAGACCATGGGAACGAAAGCCTTTGGCTTCCGGGTATATACTCAGAAGTTCTTTAAATTTATCAATTGTTCCGGTCTCTTGCCCTTTAAGACATGGCAGAAAATTGGGATGCAAGCCTACTTCTATTTTTGAGCGGTCAAGACTGTCGATCAACCTTGACTTATGGGTCGCAAAAAATGTTGCCGGTGTATCATGCTGATTTAGTATCTCGAGGGTGTCATGCAGCATCCACTCCTCTGCCCAATCAACGTCGAATGTTAAGGAGAGCATTCTTCGATACCGTTTGGATTACTGAGAAACTCAGCAAACAACGCCGCTCCTTTTTCAAAGCACGTTCTATCAGAAAGAGGAAAGATGTTCTCAAAACTATCAACGCTTACTGATGGGCATGATAGGTCTTCTCTAATTTCCGGTTTCATAATAATTTCACTATTACTTCCAGTCAGGTTACAGAATAACCTTGCGACATCTAACATTTTTAGATGATCAGGGCCGCAAAAATGGTAGGTACCCGAGCCTAGCCCGCATGAAATCAATAAGGCTTTACTGCAGTCATCTATCCAAGTGAATATCTGCTTTCGTTGACCGTTCCCATGCACATAGATCGGCCTGCCGGCCAAGGCAGACCTTAGCCATAACGATACAACAGCATTGTCAGGCATCCCAGGACCATAAGGGGCATTAACTCTGACAATACTTACTTCTTTTCCACTACGTCTCTGCGCATCCAGAAAACGAAGCTCACCTTCAGACTTTGCCCGTGTGTATTCCGTTTTGGGATTTCGTTCAGAATTTTCCCGCAATTCTTCGCTTCTAAAATCAAGCACTGTCAATCCGGAAACATATATGGCTTTAGGGCATTTAGAGCGAGTGAATGCCTCACAACACAGAGAGTCAATCAAGACCGTATCTTTGTACACGCCTGAATAGTCATTATCAGTCGGTGTTTTGGCAGCCAAAAATAATGCAACGCTGCATTGATCCAACGCTTCCACAAGAGGTGTAATAGAGTCCCAATCTGTGAGATTTAAAGGAAGCAGGTTAAGTTCGCCAGATATAGCAAAAAAATTTCGACTAACAGCTAATGTTGGTATTTTTTCCTGCACCAAATGATCTACAAGGTTCCTTCCTAGAAAACCCCCAGCACCAGTAACAAGAACCTTTGCATCATTCATGTGCGAACGTGTAAGTACCCTTGTTCTCGTACGACTTCAATCATTTCACCTTTTAAAGGTGCTACTTGCTTATCAAGGTTTTCCCGCCATTCTTTTCTATTATTCTTGAAATAGTCATACTTTTTCCTCAGACGTTTTCGCCTGATTGGAGTCATGAAGAAGTCAACGAATCCCATAAGGCTATAAAGGACTACATTCTTAAGATTCCCCAACAAGCTTGGATCTATATTATATCTCGGGTTCCAAAGGATCGTGCATTGACTGCACATAGGTCCTTTCTCTTCAATTTTAGTATAGTCCCTGGAATGAACCGCCTCTCTGAAGTTCTGCGTCCGTTCGTTATTCCACAATTCCTGAACTGATTGCTTCCCAATGTTGCCAGAAGTGTACTTCCCGTTGAAGTCATAGATACACGGGATAAAATTTCCATCAGCCTGAATGCCTACAATATCATATGTCGTATTGCAGGCTGGCCATTCCGAACGGTTACGAACTTGAAGGTCCTCAAGGTTCTCCCCAGCCCAATCAACCTCGCCAATCCAATTGAACAAAATGGGGCTATAAACAGCATTGACTGGTAGTTTGGTAAATTCACGCACAAAAACATCCAGCTCGTACTGATTAATTATCTCACCTGTCATCCCCGTATGAATTGTTAGCCCATCAGCGTTCATCTGGTATTTTAATTCGATAAAATCCAAAATGTGATTGAGTACTTTTTCAAAATCACTTCTCACTCTAATTCGCTCATAGGTTTCTTTCGTAACCCCGTCGAATGACAGGTAGACCATATCCACACCCGCCTCTATGAGCGCCCGGCCCTTTTCCTTTGTTAAAAGCGTGGCGTTGGTATTCACTTGCGTCCAGAAACCACGCTCATGAGCATAAGCGACCATCTCCGGCAACTGCTTGTGCAATAGTGGTTCGCCCATTAGCGCGAAGATAATCTTCGGTCTGGGCGTGTAATTTGAGGCCTCGTCAATGGTCTTTTTATATATTTCCATCGGCATCATGCGTTTGGCGCGAGTCATTCGGTCAGGACGCCCATCTCCAGGTTCGCCATGCCCACAATGAATACAACGCAGGTTGCAACCGGAGCTTGCCTCAATCGTAATTTTACGGGGGGGGAATTTACAGTTGGTAACTTGTCTCGTGACAGCCCAAGAATAGCGCAGCCGGTTCCATTGAGTAAGTAGTTCCAACTTGAGATAATCCAATGGAGTGAAACGACTGGTCGTAGGTTGTTTCATAATTGAGCATCCTGTGAGAAAGTATTCTGTAACGAGCGTATTATCAGACCGCACTTATATTTAGCCTGACCAACGTTTTGTTTTAAAACATGCTGTCTAATTATCATATCAAGATCATTGTGACCACACATCGCGCGGATTGAACTTGTGCCTGAGAATCGTGGGTTAATCTCGAAAGTCATAAATCCTTTGTCAGTTTGTCTGCATTGGATGTTTAAAGGGCCTTGAGAGCCAAGTGCATTCGCTACTGACTCTGCAAATTCTCTTGCCTCGGGGAAATCATCGACCCACCCCTGTGACACTCCAGTTGACAGAACTAGATGGGGGGCCTTTATGCGGTTTCGGTCACGATTTGGCACCAATTCTTTTCTTGTGAGCGAGGAATTTATGAGGCGCCGCAATGCAAACGACGAGAATGCATCCCCATTCAAATCTGATAGCACCCCAATAGTGTATTCCTTGTCAGCACTACCTTCGTATTCCTGTGCCATTATATTTTCGACACCGTTCAATTGAAGTAATTCAAGACGCAACTCCAATTCCCGTGAACTCTGCACCAAATTCACCATCTTGGAGCCACCAGAGCCAACATATGGCTTCAACACCAATGGCAAATTCAGAATATTGAGCAAACGCTCGGCCTCTTTCTGAACGTCCGAATACAAGTCGACTATTTCCCATGCGGGCACAAGGAAGCCCTCAGATTGCAATCGACGCATAGTCGCAGCTTTATCAGCACACAGTTCGATCACACTGGTATTGTTGATCAGCAGGTGTATCCCTGCCTCGGCAAAAAGCATTCTCGCCGCAGCACATGCAAATAACTCTGGCTCTGAACCAGGAGCTACAACTTTAGCCCCCCATTCGTTTGCCAGGTCAATAAGGGTATGAACATAATCAGGGTCAGATGCCGGGGGAACAGTGCGGAATTTCTGGGCAACTAAATGCCCAAGAGACACCTCGTCTACATCAGTTGCGAGAATACTATAATCATTAGGGCACATTTGCAGTGCCGATAATATTTGTGTGCCGGTATTCGCACCGGAAACCCCCGTTACCAGAACGTTCATCATTCCTTGGATTCTTTATCCAAGGCCCAATTGCCGATGATAAGCGAATCAAGATTGGTTTTCATAAAACAAGCAATTGCATCATCAGGAGAATCAACAATTGGTTCGCCTCTTACGTTGAATGAGGTGTTCATGACGACTGGGATACCCGTCATATCGTGAACATTTTTAAGCAGTTTATGGAATAATGGGTTAGTTGATTCTGTAACCGTCTGTAATCTTCCAGTTCCATCAACGTGCGTAACTGCAGGTATGGAATCTCGCATAGCCTGTCTTGCGGGAGGAACCATGAGCATATAGGGAGATGGGGATTCCATCTCAAAATATTCATTCGCATGCTCAGCTAGACACGAAGGAGCGAATGGGCGAAATGATTCACGAAATTTGACCCGCTTGTTGACAAAATCTTTCATTTCATGACTGCGTGCGTCAGCCAGAATGCTTCTGTTCCCCAATGCCCGTGGACCAATTTCTGAGCGCCCTTGAAACCAACCAATTACTTTTCCTGCTACTATTCGACTTGCAGCTTCAAACGCAGGATCAGAGACATACCTCACGCTACCAGAAAACTGATCGATAGCCTTCTTGATATGTGAATCAGACCATTCTGATCCCAGATATGGGATAAATGAGGTTTGAGAACGCGGCTCATCATTTACAACATGCGCCAGATACTGGGCTGCTCCAAGTGAAGCACCATCATCACCGGAAGCTGGCGGCACAAAGACATTATCAAATTCAGTGTCGCGCAGAATACGGTAATTCATAACACCGTTCAGACCAACGCCGCCAGCTACGCATAAACTCCTCTGTTGAGTATTTCGCTGTAAATGCTTGGCGAGATGGATGCCGGCTTCTTCAAGTCTCTCCTGTAGGGCAGCAGCAACATCACGATCTCGATCTGACAATTCATCATCTGCTGCACGTGGTGCACCAAGAGAAGCAATCAGCAGTTCACCGAAATCACTGACAGAACGAGACCAATACCTCGCAATATATTTGTGCTTCAGATAACCCGGAGTCAGTTCAAAGTGGCCGTTGTCCAGCAGTTTTATCCAGTCTCGGAAAACATCTCGGTAAACCTCTGGATTGCCATATGCTGCCAATCCCATTGTTTTTCCAGAATCGTTTTCTCCAAAACCAAGGAAGACGGAGATCGCCTTGTACACAGTACCCAATGAATGGGGATAAACGATCCCACCTTGTTTTCTAATACTAGAATGATGCCCAACACTGAAGGTTGTAGTTTCCCATTCACCAATTGCATCAATTGTTAAAATTGCCGCTTCTTCATAACCACTATTGAAGAATGCACATGCTGCATGAGCTCTATGATGCTCGATCGGGACGACTTCACCGGAATAATTCAGGATTTCACGCGTCTGGCGGAGACGGAGGTCTGCTAAATCTTGGCGGTACTCTAAATCATGAGCAATTTGTTGCTTACTGACTTCTTGCGAGGCGTACATTTTGGATTTGTCAATCTTGGCACACTCGGTCTGAAACCATTCAAGGTACTTTTGATAGTCCATGTAATACGCAATGGCATCAATGTCCTGAATACGTAAATTCGCGTATTCCAATGCAGCTTCAGTTGCACGAATTGGGAACTCGGCAGAATGCTTTATCCGATCAAACCTCTCTTCTGCTGCAGAAAAAACAATTTCGCCATCAACAAGCAACGAAGCGCTGGCATCGTGGTTGTGGCTGCCAATCCCAAGTATTTTCATACTGCTCGGCCAAAATAAAAGTGGAACATATTATGGTGATGCTCGACGAGAAAAGATTGATTGAACTTCATGCGACAACAGCGGGAATTGTTCAAGGCAAGCTGCCGTTTCCGACCGTATGCAATAGCGAATAATCTCTGCTTTCAATGTATCTGTACATAAAATGGCCACTGAACCCAAATGTCCATTATCACGTGGCAAACCGCAACTCCCAGCATTGACGAATAAAAGCCCCGATTCCGACCTTATACAAGGTCTGTGTGTGTGCCCGGAAACGATAATTTTGACACCTTCGCGCACCCTAATGTCCGTAAGGTCGGTATCCGGATAGAGATAGCCGGTCAATGGTGCATTCGGACTTCCATGAACGGCAAGCAGGACACCATCATCCATATACAACTCTTCTGGCCAACTTTCTATTTGAGAACGTTGCTGGTTTGATAACGATGACCTTATCTCTTCATGGCGAAGGATTTCTTCATTATTGCTGAATTCGTTCGATAGTATTTTGTCCTCATGATTTCCCTTGATCGCCTTGATATCACTCATCAATATCTCATCAAGAACCCCTGTATCTGGGATATAACCTAATGCGTCACCTAAAAAGACAATTTCCTCGACTTGATTAATCTTTAATACTTCGAGTCCTTTCTTGAACCCTCGAACATGCCCGTGTGCATCTGATAAAAAACCGATTTTCAAATCAAGAAACCCATTTTTGTCTAGTTTATTTTAGCCCTTGGCAATCATTTTGCCTATATTAGGACCAGACGGATTAATCAAGATACGCATGGCACCATTCTTCAAAGCATAGTAACGACCAAATAAGTAATCTGCGGTTTGCTCGACCATCAAGATGATCGTTAATAAGTGTATGCACTGTTTTTCTATCCATGAAATTATATATAGCAGCATCATTCTTGATTAATTTACGCCGAACATAATTTATACTTTTTCCTCTAAACCAGCTTGCATCAGGCCCAGAAAAACCTTGCTTGGGTTGATTTGTAATATTTTCCGGCACATACCGTTTCATTGCTTCGCGTAGTATCAACTTGCCGTCACCCGTCTTATTAAAATAACTTTTAATTTTTGGGCCTACCTGATTCTCATCCATAAAAACGGCATCATCTAAGTTGGATAATTTCATAGACACCGGCAATTTCATTGCAAACTCGACCAAATCATTATCAAGAAATGGGTATCGGGCTTCCAAGCCATTCGCCATGCTCAATTTATCATCGACAAGTAACAAGCCATGAAGAAATGTCTTGGCCTCAAAATAAAAGGAATGATTGATATAATCCTCCTTGCCTGACAACCGCTCACGATGAGAATCAAATACGCTGCTGAAAATGTGCCGGGTATCAATATCTTTCACGTGGCTAAAAATAGGCGCAAAAATTTTATGTATGTCTGAATCCGGTATCAAGCGCTGCCAATAGGCATAATAATGTTCTATGAAATGTTCAAAATCATCGTTCTCCGAAGCTCGGTAGTAGCGCCATGGGTATCCCCCGAACAGTTCATCACCGCCTGTCCCTGAAAGTACAACCTTGTTGCTTTTGCTGGCTAAGAGCGATGCATAATAGTTTGGATAGCACTGACCTACTCGAGGCTCGTCCAAATGCCAGACAATGGAGGGGATAGCCTGTTCCATATCACCAGCCTGAAGTGTTCTTTCGTGGTGTTCGGTGCCATAATATTTCGATAGGAATCTAGCCTCTTCACGTTCATCAAAGTTTATTTCAAGCCCTGATGCAGCATTCATATCGAAGCCGATAGTAAAGGTATTCATACGTCCGGCCTGACCCGTGGCGAGGGCTATTATAGACCCCGTATCCATTCCGCCACTGAGATAACCACCGACATGCACATCTGATACAAGCTGCCTCTGGACAGATTTACGCAGAAGGTAATCCAGTTCTTCTATATAATCCTGCTGGCTCCGATATGTACTTGGCTCTTCAAAGTGAAAATCCCAATACCTGCTGGGCTTTGGAGAATGCTGTGACTTTTGATCAACCTGCAGATAAGTACCGGCAGGCAACAACTGCACACCATTAAATAACGACTGATCAGAAAAAATGTTCTGAAATGTGAAGTATTCGAATAAAACCTCTTTGTTCACCATAACGCTGAATTCAGGATTGTGCAGAAAGGCTTTAATTTCGGATGCAAAAATTAAACTGTTGGCGATACGAGTATAATATAAGGGCTTAGTGCCAAAGCGGTCACGTGCCAGTAATAACGCCCGCTTTTTCGCGTCCCAGAAAGCAAATGCAAACATTCCGTTGAATTGTTCTATGGCATCCACCCCCATGTGGATGAGAGCATTTAAGATGACTTCTGTATCTCCTGTAGAGTGGAATTGAATGCCCTTCTTTTCCAACTCCTTCCGAATTTCACGGTAATTATACAATTCGCCGTTATAGATCAGGGAATATCGATTATCCTGAGTTACCATCGGCTGGTGTGACGCTGGCGTCAGGTCAAGCACTTCCAAACGGCGGTGCCCCAAAGCTAGCGGGCCGTTGGTATACACTCCCTCGTCATCTGGACCACGGTGCTTGAGAGACTCCGCCATTGCCCAGACAAGTTCAGCATCGGCAGGCTTGCCATCAATATTCAGGATTCCGGCAATACCGCACATTTACATAATCTGACTAATTCGGTGGAAGGATTCAAAACACTAACTAAGGAGCCCCGAGTTGGCGGAATCATCGACGCCAAACCTATGTAAGTTTATAGTTCTGGCTCGGCAACAATGGAAACTCAAAGTATCGTTTAAAAATTTTTCAATGCCTTAATCACGGCGTTTACATCATCCTTCCCCATCCCATTGAACATCGGAAGCGCAATTGTGCGCTCGGCACAGGCCAATGCTTCCGGAAAATTTCCTGACCGGATTGTGTATTTATCACGATAATAACTCAATGTGTGGATCGCATGGGTGCCTGGCCGGGTAGAGATTCCAGCTGCAGCCAGGTCTCGCATCACCCCGTTTCTAGGCGCTCCAGACCGCTCTTCACTGACCTTAACCACAAAGGCTTGCCAGCTATGGCGCCCATGCTCAGGTATCACCGGCGTAGAGAGCCACTTAATGCCAGCCAGCGCATCGATATACCGACAAGCAATCTCGTTGCGCTCTTCCCACAAAGCCTGAAAATTTTTCAATTGCGGAAGCCCAACAGCAGCCTGAAGGTCGGTCATACGTGCATTGTAGCCAGCAATAGGGAAATCAGGCATATCAGCTGGGCCTGATCCGACAGGAAGCATCATGGCACCATGATTTCTGAGCTTATAAATTGCATCAGCCAATTGCTCGTCATCCGTTGATATCATGCCACCTTCACCCGTTGTTATAGCTTTTCGTGGATGAAAAGAGAAAACGCCCATTCTTCCTAATCCACCAACAGGCCGGTTCGGTGCTAAAGCGCCAACAGCGCAAGCTGCATCCTCAACAATGGCCACTGAAGTGGGCAATACAGCACTGATCTCTGCAATCGGTGCAGGCAACCCGAACAGGTGAACCGCAATCAGAGCCCGCGTCTTGTGGGTCATTGCTTGCAATACTGAATCTGCAGTCAGGTTATAAGTTTCAGGGTCAACATCGCAAAAAACAGGTCGAGCACCGACATGTTCCACGACATTTGCTGTGGCTATCCAACTGAAAGACGGTAAGATTACATCGTCACCGGGGCCGATGCCGAGAGCTACAAGTGACAGGTGAAGCCCGCTAGTCGCTGAAGTGACGGCAATTGCATGCTTTACATGATGTAGTTGTGCAAAAGCATCTTCGAAGTCTCGAACATATCGGCCTTCCGTAAGCCAGCCGCTGTTCAGCACTTCCTTTAAATTTTCCAATTCCTGAAGACCGAGAAATGGCTTGGTCAGCGGGATTGTCCGGTCCGGTTTCACGATCTGCTACTACTTAGGTTCATTTTAAAAACTTTGTCTCGTTCCCTCCAATCTACAACCCGCTTTAATCCGTCGCGGACACTGATCTCAGAGGTAAAACCGATCTCTTCACTGGCGCGTTTGGGGCATCCTACTCTGTTCCGCACAAGGGTTTTCTCACTTCGCTCGGCAAAATTGATTTTTTGATTACTGCCTGTGATATCGAGCAGTATATTTGCCAATTCCTCAAGTGACGTTCGGACACCTGTTCCGACATTATAGAATTGGCCTGCAACATCGGCTTTCATTGCGCATACATTAGCTTTGGCACAATCCTCAACGGCAACAAAATCAAAAGCTTCACTACCATCCCCCATAATTGTTGGGCCTTCACCTTTATCAATGGCGTCCAGCATTTTCATTATGACGGCAATGTAAGCACCTTTGTAATCCTGTCGCGGGCCGTAAACGTTCATATACCTCAAGCCGACAAATGGCAGCCCATAGCGATGATAGTAGGCTGTCGCCATTGCTTCGCTAGCTATTTTAGTTGCGCCATAGAAATTCTTGTTATTGAAGGGATGATCCTCTGTCATCGGATCTTCCACGGCATCACCGTACACAGACGCCGACGAGGAATAAACCAACCTGGATACATTTTGAGCCACACAGGCTTCAAGAACATTAAATGTCCCACGGATATTGACGTCAAATGCCGAACGGGGAAATTCATGGCACTGGAGTAGCCACAGAGCCGCAAAATGGAAGACGCCGTCTGCATCTTTTAAGGCCGATTCCAGAATATCGGTTTGGGTGATATCACCACCGACTTCATAGACGCTGACCCTGGGATCCTTCAAAGCCTCAGCCAGGTTCTCTGACGTTCCTCTGGTGAAATTGTCATAAATAACGATTTCGCCGACATCTTCTTTAAGTAGTAATTCCACGGTATGTGAGCCAATCAGGCCGGCACCACCGATAACAACTAATTTTTTCCCATTAATGTCCAAGGCAGGAAACTTTCCAAATTCATTTAAGCGTCTGAGCACACTATTATTTAAACACGAGCATAAACTAGACAAGAGGTCATGGGATGCAAAGGCTCATGGTAACCTGATCTAGGTATACTTTTCGCAATTGGTCTTTGCCCTTGCCCCCGCTGTAACGTATTTCTTTGCTGTGACAGAGAGTAAACCGTTACCGATCTGGGTTTGATAAATCATGTGTGGCATTGCCGGAATTTTAGCATTTTCAGCATCGGCCAATGTTGCCGAACGGGAACTCGTGCTGCTTAATGACTCCATGCCGCATCGTGGGCCGGACGGAGTCGGCATCTGGCTGTCGGAAGACCGCAAAATCGGCCTGTCGCATCGCCGCCTCGCCATTGTTGATCTGACCGATGACGCGGCTCAGCCGATGACCGATTCTGAGAAATCCGTCTATCTGACCTATAACGGGGAAATCTATAACCATATGGCCTTACGGGCCGAACTGGAAGCCGCGGGGCATCGCTTCCGCACGGACCACTCCGATACCGAAGTCCTTATCCACGGCTACAAGGAATGGGGCATTGACAGGCTTGTTGAGAAACTCATCGGCATGTTTGCCTTTGCCATCTGGGATGCACGTAAAAAGCGCCTGTCAATCGTGCGAGATCGCGTCGGAATCAAACCTGTCTACTTTACGCGTGCCGGCGGCCGGATTCTGTTTGGCTCTGAAATCAAGGCAATCCTGAGCGATCCGGCTGTTCCCCGCACCGTGAACGGCACGGCGATTGCCCATTACCTGAGCTTCATGGTTTCACCCGCCCCCCTGACCATGTTCCGGGGCATTTTCAAGTTACCTGCCGGTCATATCATGGAAATAGAAAGCGACGGCAGCGCACGCGCACGTCGCTATTGGGATGCAACACCGGGCAGATCCGGATTACAGGCACAGATCGCTGGCATGTCAGAGACGGCAGCACGGGACTTCCTGTCGACGGAGATACTCAAGCGCCTGGAAACCGCCATCGACCGACGCATGATGGCAGATGTTCCCTTCGGTGTATTTCTCTCGGGTGGCATAGATTCTTCCGCCAATGTAGCCCTCATGAGCCGGATCGCTGATCAGCCCGTTAAAACATTCACAATAGGGTTTTCAGACCACACGCATCTCAATGAACTCAACTATGCAGAAAAAGTAGCAAAGCATTTCAATACCGATCATCACGTCATCGAAGTCGACGGCAGCGACATGCGCAACTACCTCGACGACCTGATTGTCAGCCAGGATGAACCGATATCCGATTGGGTGTGTGTGCCGCTGTATTTCGTCTCAAAACTTGCCAAGGATTCCGGCGTCACCGTAGTTCAGGTCGGCGAAGGATCGGACGAGCAGTTCGCAGGCTATGACAGCTACATGAAATATCTCAAGCTGCATGACCGGTTGGGAAATGCCGGCGCCCTGAAAAGTATGCTCGGCGCAGCCTCCCCACTTTTGGGAGCTTTGGCTCGGGCCATGCCGGGGCGGCGTTCGATATTCGAGCAAGCTTATGAAATAAGTCGGCGCATAAATCTGGGACATGAACTGTTCTATGGTGGCTCCAATGCGTTTTGGGCCATTCATGTAGAAAAATATCTTAACGATTCAGGTTTGACAGCACACCCCGATGATCTTGATACGGGCGTTGACGGGCTATCCCTTGATGGTGCTGATGCGAAGGATTCCGGTTTCATTATGGATGCTTTCGCCCGTGCCGTCGTCGATGCAGACGGCAGTGCAGATCAACTAGCCAAGATGGTGCATGCTGAGTTCAGACTGCGATTGCCGGAACTTCTGCTCATGCGCGTCGATAAAATCACAATGTCGACGTCGATCGAAGCCCGCGTACCGTTTCTGGATCACGAGTTGGTCGAACTGACCATGGATATTCCACAGCACCTGAAAGTTGACGGGTATAAAACCAAAGATCTGTTAAAACGCGCCCTGCGCGGGGTGATTCCTGATGAGATCATTGACCGTAAGAAAATGGGGTTTGCGGCCCCTGCGGCTGAATGGCTTCGTGGGGATTTCGGTCGGGAAGCAGAGGGTATGGTGATGGATTCGCCACTGGTGCAGCGTGGTCCGCTTAAGGCCGATGCCCTGAAACGGGCATTTGATGATCACCGTTCCGGCAAGCAAGATAACGCCCTGCATCTTTGGGTGCTCCTGAACCTGACGGCCTGGCATGATTGCTGGATCGACGGAGCCTGATAAAGCATGCGCGTATTCGACATGATCCGAATTGGTTCGCGTAAACCACCACATGTCATTCTTCGCTGGGTGCTTAGGAAACTCAAATCCCGTCGCACCGCAAAATTTTTGCCTCGTTGGCAGCAAAAACTGGGCTCTGCCTCCATCGCTTCGGCCTTGCAGGCCGATAGCTTTGAACAGCTTCTCAGAGACATAGAAAGCGCCAACCCATTTCCTGGACTGTCATCTCCACAGGCAATTCGCAACAATCTGAGTGAGGAACAAAAGCGCATCGTCAAGAAACGGGCGCATCAGGCTATGGCGCTTGAGATAGACCTTCTGGGATCCGGCCCGATCAGCATCGGTCCCAGCATTGATTGGACACGTGACTACAAATCCAACACGCGCTGGCCGATGGCCCCATCTCATACACTTACGGTCAACGAACCGGATCAGCCATCCGACATTAAATTCCCATGGGAGCTTTCGCGGTTACAGTGGCTTCTGCCTGTAGCCCAGTCCTATGTCATCACGCAGGACGAAAACGAAGCCGAATTCGCCAGACGTATTGTTGATGACTGGATGATCACAAATCCAGTTTGTACCGGGCCAAACTGGATGTGCGCCATGGATGTGGCGCTCCGCTCAATATCGATCATCTGGATTTTTCATGCATGCAAAAACAGCAAGACATGGCGCGATACCAGGTTTCGCGAACGTCTGGTCAAGAATCTTGTCATTCATGGAAAATTCATTGAAGGCAATCTTGAGTACGCCGACGTCAACGGCAACCACTTGACAGCAGATCTCGCCGGGTTGACGATCATCGGCATTGCACTTGGTGGACGCGGTATCGCCCGGCCATGGGTTGAAAAGTCATGGCAATTGCTGTGCGAGGAATTTCGGCTGCAGGTACCTCCGGATGGCGTATGCCGGGAAGCGTCTGCCCCTTATCATCGTCTCGTGGCTGAATTATTCGCAATCCCCGCAGTAGCCAGGCAAAATGTGGGCCTGCCGGTTGATGACGCGTACATTCAACGCCTGAAATTCATGGCCCGATTCATCCAGGCTGCAACGGGGCCTGATGGACAAATCCCAATTTGGGGGGACGCCGATGACGGGCGTGCCCTGCCGCTGGGCACGCAATCCTTAAACGACCATCGCTATATGGCAGAAATACTCATTTCGCTCGTTCAGACACCGGCTTCACCAAAGCATGACGAAACACTCTGGTGGTTAGGCGTAGGAACCTCGAACGAAACGGAAGTGGGCGATTTCGAGTCACAGGCATTCAAGGATGCCGGCGTCTACATACTTCGCCACATGAACAATCATGTCTTTGTTGATGCAGGCCCCATCGGCATGGCTGGCCGCGGAGGACATGGTCACAACGATTGCCTGTCATTTAACGCAAGCCTGAATGGTCAAAGCCTGATCGTCGATCCAGGGGCATACGTTTACACGGCCGACATGGAAGCCCGAAACTACTTCCGCTCTACGTGTGCTCATAACACACCAATGGTCGATGACCAGGAGATCAACCGATTTGTCCGGCCTGAATACCTCTGGTTGCTGCATGACGACGCGAAACCCGAAATCCGCCATTGGAGTACTACGGCGGATATTGACCTTCTTGTCGCCAGCCACTCTGGGTATCAACGCCTGGCCGAGCCCGTTACGCCGGTGCGCGGAATCATGCTCGAGCACAGCAGCCAGCGCCTGTTCATCGCTGACGGCTTTGAAGGAACCGGGAATCACGATGTAAAAGTGCCATATACTTTTGCGCCGGGATGCGTTGTCGAACAGACCGGTCCGGGGGTTTGGCACATAACCAGTGACGGCAAATCCTTTTCAATGGTCGCCTCATCACCGGATGACTGGGAAGGTAAAATCGGGGAAGGCTTCTATTCACCTTCGTATGGCATCAGGCAGAAGACCACCAGCCTGACGTTCAGCCGAACGGGCTCCCTCAAACCACTTGCCATAGCTCTGATGACGACTGACCGTTTACCGCCGGATCCGGTTTACTGGTTGAAGCGTGTTGTCTCCGGGAGATTTCCGGTCCCCGGCTTTAAAACCTGAATTAACTGGTGTTTTCAGACTTGATCCGTTACTGAGCGGGTAATTGGAAATGGTGATTTTCACATGCACGAAAGCCTGGAACACAAGGATGACGTCGAAATCGGCTCCGAAAAGAGTTTCGGGCTGGTCTTTGCTTCCGTCTTCATAATCATATCCTTGTGGCCGCTCATCCATGGCATGCCGCCCCGCTGGTGGGCCATTGCCGTGTCAGTTGTTTTTCTGGCTGCGGCCTTTTTTGCAAAACCTCTTCTCAAACCTCTCAACATACTCTGGTTCAAATTCGGTTTGTTGCTCTATAAAATCGTCAATCCGATCGTGATGGGCATCCTGTACTATCTGACAATCGTCCCTATGGGGTTGGTCATGAAAGCTATCGGGAAGGATCCTCTAAACAGACGTTTCAATCCGGATGCAACAACATACTGGATAGAGCGTGAACCCCACGGCCCTGAACCGGACAGCATGAAAAATCAATTTTGAGGCGATCAAATGGCATTCCTTGAAGAACTCTGGCGGTTCATGAAAGTACGGAAGAAATTCTGGCTGCTGCCCATTTTTATCATGATGGCGCTCTTCGGGGGCCTTGTTGTCCTCAGCCAGGGGTCAGCAGTGGCACCTTTCATCTACACGATCTTCTAGGCTGATCTGAATTGCGTATTCTGGGTATTTCCGCATTCTATCATGACAGTGCCGCGGCACTGCTCGAGGATGGGCAGGTGATTTCTGCAGCCCAGGAAGAACGCTTCACCCGCAACAAACATGACGCCCGGTTCCCGGAAAATGCCATCCAATTTTGTCTCGATGATGCCGGCACCTGCCTGAGCGACGTTGATTACGTCGCTTTTTATGATAAACCGTTTCTGAAATTCGAACGCCTGCTTGAAACCTATCTTGCGTTCGCACCTATCGGTTTTCGCTCTTTCAAGATGGCGATCCCGGTCTGGCTCAAGGAAAAGCTTTTTCAAAAGGATCTGCTTCGCAAGAAGTTCAAGGCCTTCGACCCTGAATTTGACTGGCAGAACAAGCTGCTTTTCTCCGAACACCATCAGAGCCATGCAGCGTCGGCTTTTTTCCCCTCACCGTTTGAGGAAGCCGTTGTTCTGACCATGGACGGCGTCGGCGAATGGGCGACGACATCCGTTGCGATCGGACGTGGCCGCGACCTCAAGATGGTTCGCGAAATTCACTTCCCTCACTCTCTTGGCCTCCTTTACTCCGCCTTTACGTATTACACCGGCTTCAAGGTCAATTCCGGTGAATACAAGGTCATGGGCCTCGCCCCGTATGGAGAGCCCGTCTACAAGGATCTGATCCTCGAAAAGATCATGGATGTGAAACAGGACGGCTCGTTCAGGCTCGACCAGTCGTATTTCAACTACTGCACCGGTCTGACCATGACGAACCGGAAATTCGATGCGCTATTTGACGGCCCGCCGCGCGCGGAAGGCGAACTTCTCACCCAGAAGCATATGGATTTGGCGGCCTCCGTACAGGCGGTGACCGAAGAAGTCGTGCTGCGGCTGACGCGTTCGCTCGCCCGTGAATTTTCAATCGACAATCTGTGTCTTGCCGGCGGTGTGGCATTAAACTGCGTTGCCAACGGCAAGGTCCTGCGTGATGGCGCATTCAGGAAAGTATGGGTCCAGCCTGCGGCAGGCGATGCAGGCGGTGCGCTCGGTGCCGCGCTCAACGCCTATCACCTCTATCAACAGAAACCACGCGTCCTGAACGGCAAAATGGACGCGATGAAAGGCTCATACCTGGGGCCTGAACTGCCTCAGTCTGAAATAGAATCGAGACTCATGGCTGTCGGCGCCAAATTCAGTGTCCTGAGCGACGATGAAACCATCGATATCACCGCGCAGGCACTTGCGGACGGCAAAGCCGTCGGCTGGCATCAGGGCCGCATGGAATTCGGCCCACGCGCCCTGGGAGGCCGTTCGATCCTCGCCGACCCCCGTTCGCAGGAAATGCAGAAAACCCTCAATCTGCGCGTCAAGTACCGTGAGAGCTTCCGTCCCTTTGCCCCCTCGGTCCTGCGCGAAGATGTTGCGGACTGGTTTGATCTCGATGCGGACAGCCCGTACATGCTGATGGTTGCGCCTGTGCATGGTGACCACCGCCGGGAAATGACCGAAGACGAAAAGGCGCTGTTCGGTATCGAAAAACTGAACGTCCCCCGTTCCGACATCCCCGCCGTCACCCATGTCGATTATTCGGCCCGGATCCAAACCGTGCACGCGGAAACCAATCCGCGCTATCACGCCCTGATTTCGGCTTTCAAAAAAAAGACCGGATGCCCGATTGTCGTCAACACCAGCTTTAACGTCCGGGGCGAGCCGATTGTTTGCACGCCCGAAGATTCATTTCGTTGTTTCATGGGATCCGATATCGAAGTTCTGGTCTGCGGGAATTGCTATCTCAAGAAAGAAGATCAGGACCCCGCGCTCAAGCTCGATTACAAGAACGCCTTCGATCTCGACTGATCAGCTAGGAAAGCAATTCACACGCCGCTAAAGCCAAGACCTGCGTTGCGAGGCGCAGGTCATCAAGGACGATGTTTTCATCAGCACTGTGCAACCCGGCTTCCACCGCATCCAGAGGCCCGGCACCGTACATCACCGTAGGTATGCCGGCCGCTGCGTAATGACGTCCTTCATGATCATAAGCGATGCCCCGGGTTTCACCTGACTTACCGGATATGGCTCCGAGATGTTTTGACAGAACAGATACGAGTTTTTCCGTATTGCCGTCGTTACCCATGGCGGGAATCAGCACCGAGCGACGGATACGACATCGCGTCCCCGGCATCTTTGCGATCGTACTGCCGATCAGGTTCGTCAGCTGCTTTTCGACCTGTACGGCATCTTCATCCGGCATCAAGCGCCTGTCGATCCTGAACCTCACAAAATCCGGCACGCCGCCTGTATCTTCACCGCCACTGATCGTTTCAACCACCAGCGAGGGCGCCCCCAACCCGGGAACCGCCGAAGCATGCGCCTTCAAGCCACTGCGGAACTGGTAAAGACGTGACAGCGCATGACTGGCCGCTTCAAGAGCATCGGCGCCGGCTTCGGGTGCATGTGCTGGTGCGGTTCTGCCGCGGACCTCGACATTCATCATCATTGTGCCGGTTGAATGGGTCGAGACAGCACGGGCCGGGCCGCCGGCGATGACCATATCCGGTTTCACTAGCCCTTCCGACAACATCCATCTGGCGCCCAATGTGCCGCCGCTTATGCCGTCGAAGCTGATATGAAGTTCGATCGTCCCCTTCAGCGTGGCGCCGATCTGCGTCAGGGCTTCTACGGCATAAACCTGCGCCGCAAGGTCCCCCTTCCCTGAAACCGCGCCTAGTCCGTATAGGCGCCCTTCGACGATTTCTCCACCCAGCGGTTCAAACGTCCAGCCGGTATGCGCATCTGCCGTATCCACGTAACTGACGAATGCAAGGACAGGGCCGTCACCAAAGCGTTTTCTTGCGACAAGGTTTTGCATCGGCAGACGTCCAAGAGCCTCAAGGCGATCCTTTTCCGGGGCGTGCCGTACAACTTCAAATTCAAGGGCTTCAAGCAGTGAAGCAATTTTTTCCGAAGATTTGAGCAGCCCGGCTGAACGGGTCTCCGTTGCCGTCTGCACGAGTTTCTTCAGCAGCGTGAACTGGCCGGCACGCTGCTTGGTCATGACCTCATTAATCGTTTCGTTAAGTGTCGTTTTCATCAATAATCCTGCCTTCGATGAAACCCTTGCAAACCCGGCGCAAAACGTCAATTTGGATGCAATGACTGAGTGACCTGATTTGGAGAGTATACAAATGCCGACGCCGGAAAGTCTGGAAATGATCTCGAAGCTGATTTCGTTCGACACGACCAGCCGGGATTCCAACATGGACCTGATTAAGTTTGTACAGGACTACCTCTCCGGTCTCGGCATCGACAGCACACTGGTGCCGAACGATGACGGCAGCAAGGCAAATCTATACGCGACCGTAGGGCCGACCGACAAGCCGGGCGTAATGCTCTCGGGACATACGGATGTGGTCCCGGTCGATGGCCAGAATTGGGATTCCGACCCTTTCAACGTCATCGAAAAGGACGGCAAGCTGTTCGGGCGCGGCACTTCAGATATGAAAAGCTTCATCGCTCTGGTCCTTGTTGCCCTGCCGAAATTCATTGAGCGCGGATTGGATACCCCGCTGCATCTCGCATTTTCGTACGATGAGGAAGTGGGTTGCGTGGGTGTCAGGCCCATGATCGACATGATCAACGGTCTGCCAATCAAACCGAGGATGGCGATCATCGGTGAGCCGACGAGCATGCAGGTTATCACCGGCCACAAAGGCAAGCGTAGCTATGATGCCCATATCCATGGCCTGGAGGCTCATTCAAGCCTGGCACCGCAGGGCGTGAATGCCATTGAATATGCCGCCCGCCTGATCGCCCATCTGCAGGGTATGGCCCGTACGCTGCAAAACGACGGGCCGTTCGACGAACTTTACGACGTCTCTCACACGACGGTTCATACAGGTGTCATCCACGGGGGCACTGCGCTCAACATCGTGCCAAAGGACTGCCTGATACAGTTTGAATTTCGCTACATCGGCAGCGACGACCCGGATGCCATTGAAGGCGACTTCATGCGTTATGCCAAAGAAGTGCTGGAACCTGAAATGAAAGCAATCGATTCGTCAACGGGCATAGATATCAATTGCTACAACGACATGCCCGGACTGGACATGAAGGTCGACGATGATGTCGTAACCTTCGTCAAGCAGCTGGCCGGGCGCAACGACCATGCCAAGGTGGCTTTCGGCACCGAAGCCGGCCTTTTCCAGAACCGTGGCGGTATCCCTTGCGTAGTGTGCGGCCCCGGCAGCATCGATCAGGCCCACAAGCCCAATGAATTCATTAGCTTAGACCAGGTCGCCAAGGGTGAGGCTTTTCTTGAACGTCTCATGGACAGAGTTTGCAACTCGTGAGATTATAACCGCATGTTCGGGTTCGGAAAAAAGAAAGGCGGCGACAATCAGCGCGAGCATGATCGCATCGCCGCCAAGGGTGAGCAGGTCCGCATATATGGCGAGACCTATGATCTTGGCGACCTTTCCGAAGGCGGCATGCGGGTGACCGGCTATAACGACACCCTTCAGGCCAATCAGTATTTCGAATTTCACGTAATCCTGAAACCGGATGACGGTGACTGTGAACTTCGCGGGCACGCCAAAGTCGTCCGCCAATGGGATGACCAACTGGCCGTTCAGTTTACGAAGCCGCAGCCGGACCTCGTCTTCGAAGTCCGCGACTATCTGGAAAAATACGCTTAAATCTTACGGCAGTCTGTAGCAGCCTAATTCAGCAGCATCCGCGGCACGTAGCGGCCGTCTTCGAGCCCTTCGAAGTAATCGACCATTTCCGGATGGCTGATCGGATCATCGTCATCGTCACGCACCAGATTCTGCTCGGATACATAAGCGACATAAGGCGATTGCTCAGTAGATTCCGCGAAAAGATGATAGAAAGGCTGATCCTTGCGCGGACGGGATTCCGCCGGGATCGACTGATACCATTCATCGGTATTGGCAAATTCGGGATCGACATCGAATACCACGCCACGGAATCCGTAGATTCTGTGACGGACCTGTTCGCCGATGGTGTATTTTGCTGTGTTCTTGAGACGTTTCACGGGAATATCTCTATAGCCTGAAGTTCTGCCCCCGCCGGAGCCTTGTTAAGCCTAAAATAGCGATGCGGCATGCACTTGCAACCCTGATCGGGCTGGAAATACCCGGGTGAACAGGTTATCTAGCAGGGTCAACAGCTTAACAGACATCTCCCCCGGCACGAATGGGAACAAAATATGGCAGGTGGCCAGGAAAACGGAAAAGTGAGCATTGCGGATGTGCAAGAAGAACTGATCGAGGAATTTCAATTCCTCGATGACTGGATGGACCGTTACAAGCACATCATTGATCTCGGCAAGCAACTGCCGCCGTTCCCCGAGGAATGGATGAACGATGTCTATAAGGTGCGTGGCTGTCAGTCACAGGTCTGGCTGAAACCGGAAACAATCGACGGGCGTCTCGTGTTTCATGCCGCATCGGATGCCGCCATCGTGTCCGGTCTCATTGCCATTTTGCTGCGCATTTATTCAGACCGCACGCCTGAGGAAATCCTCGCCACGCCGCCAAACTTTATTGAAGGTATCGGCCTGAACGAACACCTGAGTCCAAGCCGGTCCAACGGACTGCATGCGATGGTTCAGACCATGTTCGGCCACGCCAAGGCGCAGACCAACTAGTCATCTTCCGGAACGCCAATTAATTCGTGTGCGCGAACCGCGCGGGATCAAGGGCCCGCACGAGATCGGCCTCCAGCGGCAAAGGCGACCCGGTCACCTGATCGGCGATCAGCTCCGCCAGCAGCGGCGCTGTCAGGAAACCTCGCGAACCCAGCCCCCCCAGTACGTAAAGACCGTCGTCAAAACAACCTGCAAGCGGGACATAGCCCCGGATTGTGGCACGCAGTGCTGTCCGCCCGCCAATAGAAGTGCCGGCGTCCATGGAAGGCAGATTTAACTTCAACAGCGACCGCATATGCGCGTCATCATCCGGACGCAGCATTTCCCAGTCCGCATCCGGGATTTCGTCACGGCGTGCGTACGTAGCACCGAGAACATGCCCCTGCTCACCTCCCGGCAACCTGATGGCAGGCGACAGATAACCACCATACGTTACCGGTACACGCGGCGCGCGAGCCAGTTCCGGGATGTAGGCCAACTGTCCCCGGTTGGCACGAAGCGGCCATGCACGCTCGCCCATCAGGTCCATCACGCCGACACCGGCTGCAAGAACGACAGTGTCATATCGTCCCAGTTCATTGCCATTGGCATTTTCAATCAGCCATTTACCCGTTTCTCTGATCATGTTTCCGACATTTGCGTGAAGATAGGATGCCGAAGACGACAAATGCGCAGTAATCGCCGGGGGGTTCAATGTTCCAGCCTGCTCAAACCACAGCCCGCCGGTCGTCACTTCCATTCCAGTCAGCGCTGACGCCTCAGATACATCAACAAGACGCATGATATCTTCGGACCAACCGAAGGCTGCGACGGCGCGTCTCTGCCGCTCCGCCTCGTCTTGATTGCGTGCCATGGTCAAACCGCCTCGCGCCCCCAGCCAAACATCGGCACCCTCAGCCGCCAGGGTGTCGTAATATCTGAGCGCAAACAGATAACTCGCCGCCATGATCCGGCCGAGAGTTGTCCGCTCACGCGGCAGCCGTGGCGCCAGCAATGCTGCGGGATTGCCCGACGCCGCCGAACCGGGTGCGGCAGACTTGTCGATCAGCGTCACCTGATGGCCGCGCTGCGCCATCGATCGAGCCAGTGCGCCCCCGGCGATCCCGGCACCAATGACGGCCACCGACCCACAAGGACCTGTAAACGATCCACCTTTGTACGTCGCTGCGACACAATCCCGTTTGTGTCCGAAACCTTCGCGCTTGTGGACCTCGAAACCCACATCGGCCAGCCCTCGCCGCACGGCACCGGCTGCGCTGAATGTGGCCAGACGGGCACCTGGTGCGCTCAGACGAACGACCTCATTCAAGACTTCCGTCGCCCACATTTCCGGGTTTTTCGATGGTGCAAAACCATCCAGATACCAGGCATCAACCTGACCGCCGGCAAGCGGTAACATCGTGTTAGCCGCACCGAACAGTAATGTCAGCCGTACCCGCCCACCGTCGAAGTGCAAGCGGTGAACACCGCCGACACGCGGCGGCCACTGAACCAGCAAAGCATCGGCTTCCGTTGAAAGCTCCGGCGCACTTTTCAGAATATCGCGCAACACACCCAGGGGAATCGGATATCCTTCAACCGCCAGGTATTCGAGAGTCGCATCGGCAGGCGCTGACTTTTTCCAGTCATGCCAGGTCACCAGAAAATTCAGGCCGGTTCCGAACCCCAGTTCGCCAATCCGTAATCGACGTTGATCCCGCCAGATTTCAGGCGCCCCAATACCGGCCAGAAAAACATACCGGGTTTCCGCCACGCCACCCTCGACGGAGAAATACACATCTCCCGAGACACCCGAGCGGGGCGTGCCGTCGTCGCCGGTCTCAATCTTCGGGTCGGGGAGCCAGGGATTCGTCATGTCGCGAAGGTAAGCCACGATCCATGTCCTGCCAATCTCCACCGCAGCCTCACAAACCACACCATTCGTCACTCCGGCGAAGGATTAGATCATCGAACCTTGCCTCAAGCCGCTGTTTGCGTTCATGTTCGTTCATGGATTTCGACCTTTCAGGTAAGCGCATTTATATCGCCGGGCACACGGGGTTGGTCGGCAGTGCACTGGCATCGCGGCTTGCCGATGAAGGCTGCACAATCCTCACGGTGACACATGATGACCTGGACCTAACCCGGCAAGCCGACACCGAAGCCTGGTTCTCTGAGAACAGACCCGATGCGGTTATTGTGGCGGCTGCGCATGTCGGCGGCATTCGCGCAAACAGCACGTTCCCGGCTAAATTTCTTTATGACAACGCGGCCATTGCGCTGAATGTCATCGAAGCCGCCAGGAAAACCGGGGTCGGGAAGCTTCTGTATCTCAGCGCCGCGTGCACCTATCCCAAGCTTGCCGACCAGCCGATCGGGGAGGATGTCCTGATGACCGGTCCGTTGGAGCCGACCAACGAATGGTATGCCCTCGCCAAGATTACCGGCATGAAACTCTGTCAGGCATATCGGGCCGAACATGGCTGCAATTTCATTTCTGCTCAGCCATCCAGTGTCTATGGCCCGGGCGACAACTTCGATCCCGAAGAAGGCCATGTCGTCGCCTCGATGATGAGCAAGTTTCACGCGGCGAAAGCTGAAGGAATGCCGACCGTCGAGCTATGGGGCACCGGCACCCCGATCCGCGAGTTTATGTATATTGACGATCTCGCCGATGCGCTGATCTACCTGCTGAAGCAATACAACGACTCCGTGCCGATCAACGTCGGCACCGGTGAAGGCACAATGATCCGCGATCTTGCCGACATGATTAAAACCGCGGTCGGCTATGAAGGAACACTGGTCTGGGATACCGAACGGCCAGACGGCATGCCGAAGCGTATGCTGGATTCGTCTCGCCTGCTGGGCCTGGGCTGGCAATCGACGGTGTCACTCGATGATGGGTTGGCTAAGACATATGCGTGGTACAAAGCGTCTGCGAAAAAATAAGGATCGTCGCCCTGAACTTGACTCAGGCCCCATAACCTACAAGTTGCATTTCGACCATCACCATATGGATCCTGAAACAAGTTCAGAATGACGAACCGCATTCAACCCAGCAGCTTCGATCTGAGCAGTCCGTTGACCTGTCCCGGGTTGGCTTTGCCCTGCGATGCCTTCATGACCTGACCGACAAACCAGCCGATGGCCTTGTCATTGCCGCCACGGACCTCGTCAGCCTGATCGGGATTGTCCGCGATCACCTGATCGACAATCGCTTCGATGGCGCCGGTGTCGGTAATCTGCTTCAGACCCTTTTCCTCGACGATCTCGCCCGGCGCTTTGGAGGTTTTGAGCATTTCCTCGAACACGTCCTTGGCGATCTTGGTCGAAATCGTGTCGTTCTCAATCAGGCCGACAAGTTCACCGAGGTGCCCGGCTGAAACCGGACTGTCGGAAATTTCCAGATCCATCCTGTTCAGAGCACCGAACAGGTTCGTAGTCAGCCAGTTTGCAACGGTCTTGGCATCGTGACCTTCGGCCGCCTTCTCGAAGTAAGTCGCGGTTTCCTGATCGGCGACAAGCACACCGGCATCATATGCCGACAAGCCCAAATCAGTGATGAAGCGCTGCTTCTTGTCATCGGGAAGTTCCGGCAGCGTCGCCTTGATACGTTCGATAAAATCATCGTCAAACCGCACCGGCAGCAGGTCCGGGTCCGGGAAGTAGCGGTAATCGTGGGCGAATTCCTTGGAGCGCATAGAGCGTGTCTCACCACGGTTCGGATCGAACAAGCGCGTTTCCTGAACCACTTCGCCGCCGTCTTCCCATACCGAAACTTGGCGTTCAGCCTCGGCTTCAACCGCCTGCATAACGAAGCGCACCGAGTTCACGTTCTTGATCTCGGCTCGTGTCCGCAGGTCATCCGAGCCCTTGGGCCGGACCGAGACGTTGACGTCGGCGCGCATGGAGCCTTCTTCCATGTTGCCGTCACAAGTGCCGAGATATCGCAGAATGGCCCGCAATTTCCGGACGTAGGCACCAGCTTGCTCCGGTGAACGGATATCGGGCTTGGAAACGATTTCCATCAACACGACACCGGCCCGGTTGAGATCGATCATCGAGCGTTTCGGGTCCTGATCGTGCATCGATTTACCCGCATCCTGCTCCAGATGCAGCCGTTCGATCCCGACCTCGTGGGTGGATCCATCTGCAAGGTCAAGCGTGACTACGCCTTCACCAACGATCGGATGCTGAAACTGGCTGATCTGATAACCCTGCGGCAGGTCCGCATAGAAGTAGTTTTTGCGTTCAAACACCGAATACTTGTTGATGTGCGCACGCAGCCCGAGCCCGGTCCGCACCGCCTGTTCGATGGCCATTTCGTTGATGACCGGCAGCATGCCCGGCATCGCTGCATCGATCAGAGAAACATTCTCGTTAGGTTTCGCGCCGAACGTCGCTGGGGAGCCGGAAAAAAGCTTCGAATTCGTGACCGCCTGGGCATGGACCTCAAGCCCGACGACGACCTCCCAGTCCCCCGTTTCACCCTGAATGAGGTAGCTCATATCGTGACCTCCGGACGCGCGGTGAAATTCGCCGCCTGCTCCAGAGCGCTTGCGGCGCGGAACAAAGTTTCTTCCTGACAGACGCCACTGATCAACTGCAGACCCAGCGGCAGCCCATCCGCATCCAATCCACCCGGCACCGATATCGCCGGCAGGCCCGCCAATGACGCCGGCACCGTGAACACGTCGTTCAGATACATGGCGATGGGATCGTCCATTTTCTCGCCTTCATAAAACGCTGAACTGGGCGCTGTCGGCGTCAAAAGCACATCGACGTCGGCGAAGACTTTTTTGAAGTCCTCGGCAATCAGGGTCCGGATCTGCTGTGCCTTGACGTAATAGGCGTCGTAATATCCGGCGGAAAGCACATAGGTGCCGATCAGCACCCGGCGCTGGACCTCTGCCCCGAAGCCTTCGCCCCGGGTCAGCTCATACATTTCATCAAGACTATCACCCGGCACACGATGGCCGTAGCGCACCCCGTCATACCGCGCCAGGTTCGAGGATGCCTCAGCCGGGGCGACGATGTAATACGTCGGCAGTGCATATTTGGTATGCGGCAAAGATACGTCGACGATTTCGGCGCCCATGTCCTTGTACCACTGCGCCCCCTGCTCCCACATTTTCTGGATTTCGGCAGGCATCCCGTCGAGGGTGTATTCCTTTGGTATACCCACGCGCAGACCCTTTGCGTCACCTGTGCAGGCGGCGCGAAAATCAGGAACTTCCATCGGCAGGGATGTCGAATCCTTTGGATCAAAACCTGCCATCGCCTGCAGCATGACCGCGGCATCCTCGACGGTACGGGTCAACGGTCCGGCCTGATCGAGGCTTGAAGCAAACGCCACCACGCCCCAGCGTGAACAACGCCCATAAGTGGGTTTCATCCCGACAAGACCGGTGAAAGACGCCGGCTGACGGATTGACCCCCCGGTATCGGTGCCGGTGGCAGCAATCGCGAGTCCACCGGAAACAGCGGCAACGGATCCGCCGGACGAGCCGCCCGGCACCAGGTTTGCGTTGGCGCCATTGGGTGTCCACGGGTTCTTCACGGACCCGAAATACGATGTGATGTTAGCAGACCCCATGGCAAATTCATCCAGGTTGGTCTTGCCCAGCATAACAGCCCCGGCATCGCGGAGATTGCCGCTGACCGTACTCTCATAAGGCGGCACGAAGTTATCCAGAATGTGCGAGGCCGCCGTGGTCCGTACCCCCTCGGTGCAGAACAGGTCCTTCATGGCAATCGGCACACCGTCCATCAGGCTGCGGGCATCGCCGTTTTTGCGGCGCTGATCCGATGCCTGCGCCCGTTCGCGGGCCACGTCCGGTGTTTCGGTAATAAAAGCGTTGAGGGTACGACCAGCCTCCATCGCCGCGATGAAGGAATCCGTCAATTCAACGGATGAAACCTCGCCTTTCGTCAGGGCGTCGGCAGCAGACGTTATCGTCCAGTCACGAAGATCACTCATTCCACCACCTTCGGCACGCCAAAGAACGGCCCCTCTCCATCCGGTGCGTTGGACAGCACTTTGTCAGGAATGCCACCATCAGTGACCTTGTCTTCGCGCATCGGCGTTTCCGTTTCAACGACGCTGGTCATTGGCTCAACACCGTCGGTGTCGACTTCGCCGAGCTGCTCGACCCAGCCGACGATATTGTTCAACTCGCCGGCAAGCGGTTCCAGACGGTCGTCAGGTACGCGGATACGCGCCAGAAACGCGATCTTGCGGACATCGTCCTTGGTTAACGACATCAAGGTCTCCGTAAGACTTGGGTGGTGCGAAAATGCGCGCGGAAACTAACATTCGCCCGGGACATCGTAAAGACGCTAGCGCCTAATTTGCCTGGTCAAAAATGTCGTCCCAGGCTTTGTCAGACCAATGCGTCAGGGCAATTTCGAGGGCCGATGACAGCGCCCGCATGACATTGGTCGACGGCAGCGATTCGAGCGCCCCTTCTTTCCGTGCATAGACATCTTCAGAAATACTATCGAAACGCACCTCACCCTTGTCGAGGTCAAACATCATGATGGTCGAGAACACATCAGGCAACGCATGGACGCCGTCCAGCAGATCGACATTGATCTGGAACACCTGGCGCTTATTCGAACCGTCAAACGGCACTTCAGTCATGAACATCTGCGCCGGGAACCTGATTCTGCGCTGCTTGCGTTCACAGACGATACTGACTTCATAATCCGACGCCCGGAAGGATTGGTCCGCTCTGTCCTGATCGTCCCCGGCCTTGCCGATGAAATGCACCCGGTAGCCGCATCGATGGTTTGCACCAAGCTGGATTTCTCCGGTCACGTCTTCCCTGATTGCACCATCGATAACCGGAGACAAAACTGTTCCGTAAACGAATCCGAGCGGTTTGCCGTTCTCGATCACAGCCAGCCAGGCCGTATTTCCGGCACGCCCGACGACACTGACGATATCGCCAGCCTTCAGACCCGCCAGACGCTTCCCTTCGGTTCTAGGTTCATCGCGGACATTTACGTCCTTTTCAACCAGATATTTCCCGGGGGACGGCGTAACCGGGGTTCCCATGAAATCCATTTCGGCGGCATCAACCGTCAGGGCAAACAGTACCGCAATCGCAAGGGTTCCCCCGCCGCTAAGGGCGATTAGAAACGTCCGCAGGCTCTGATGCAGCCGCCTGGCTTTCATGCGTTGCCCCCTTGTCCCGGTTTGTCTGACACTTCCGGGCAAACTCAGAAACGTTACTGAAAATACCTGCAATTGCCGAAAACCGTATGTCATCCGTCTAAGTCTATGATATCCAAGTCTTTCACATGACACCAGTCGTTGAAAAGTTCTGCTACATGCCCACCCCGACGAACTACGAGACGATACAGCAACTGATCGACAATCTGCCGAAAGGCTTACGGTTGCTGGGTCTGGATATCGGCGACAAAACAATCGGGCTGGCGATATCGGACCCGCTCTTTATGGTGGCGAGCCCGCTGAAAACCATTGAACGCGGGAAAAAGTTCTCTGCCGCGGTCCAGCAAATAAGGACACTGATCGCCGCCGAGGACGTCGGCGGCATGCTCGCAGGTCTACCGCTGAGCATGGATGGCAGCGAAGGGCCCCGAGCACAGGCAACCCGGGATCTGACCCGCGAATTGTCATCACAATTGGGATTGCCCTACGCATTCTGGGACGAACGGCTGTCGACGTCGGCCATCGAACGGTTTCTGGTCAGCGAAGCCGACATGACCCGCAAGCGCCGGAAGGATGTGGTCGACAAGATGGCGGCCAGCTACATCCTTCAGGGCGCTCTTGACAGTGTGTCCGGGCACAACTGATGGAACATGTCCTTACCGCCATTGTACCGATCTTTCTGATTATCGGCTTTGGGACCTTTCTCAAGGCAAAAGCCGGGTTTAAGGACGAATTCTGGCGATATGCCGAAAAAATCACTTTCAACTGGTTGTTCCCGGCGCTGCTTTTCCTGAAAATTTCAGGTGCACATATCGACTGGGGCGTGGCATTGCCGGTCGCCGCGATTATCGTCATGGGCATTCATCTGACGGCGTGCGCTGCGATCCCCTTCAGACGCCTGCTCACGATGAGTTCTGAGAGGTTTGTTTCCGTCTTTCAAGGCGGATTCCGTTCAAACGCCTACGTTGGGATTGCGATGGTTCTCGGCATTCTCGGTGATGCTGCCACAGGTGAGTTGGCGGTCAGCCTCTTTACCGTCGCAGTCACCATCAATTATCTCGGCGTCTGGGGTCACCTGAAATGGCTAGACCGCCCCGGCGGATCAAAAGGCTGGAAAGGTGTCATCCTCGACAGCGTCCGCAATCCGCTGATTGTCGGCTGCCTTTTGGGCGGCCTGTTCAATCTGACCGGATGGCAGTTGCCGACGTTGGTCAGTTCAACGCTCGATCTTCTGAGCCGTGCTTCTCTGCCGATGGCGCTGATGGCGGTCGGGGCCGGCCTGTCATTACATGCCGTGCGCAATGCCGGTTCGGCTGTCATCCTGGCCTGCTTCCTCAAGCTTCTGTTGCAGCCGGCACTGACATACGGGCTCGGCCTCGCGCTCGGACTTGAAGGATACGCCCTGATTGTGCCGGTGATCTTTGCCGCTCTGCCGACGTCATCGACAAGTTATGTCGTCTCACGACAGATGGGAAGTGACGCTCCCGCCGCCGCGGCCATCGTCACGGCAACACATCTCGCCGCCATCGTCACGTTGCCGGTCCTGTTGGCGCTAATGCATCACTGAACGTCACTTAAACCAGACTGGACTGCTGTGTATGGATTAAGACGCGACCTTGTAATTGAGCAGTTTCAGCAATTCACCGGACTGGCGGTGGAAGCGCTTCGTCGCGTCGTCATCGAAGCGACGTTGCCAGACCCCGGGGTCGAGATCCAGCGGTGCGATCTGATAGGCATGCCTGATTCCCGCCTGGACGATGTCTTCTTTGTCTTCGACATCGCAAAACCGGAACAGGCGGCGCACGATGGGTGCCGGTTCCTCGATCAGGTCCTCGGCACGGATCTGATAATAGCGGCGGCGGTTGAGCCGCCCGAAGCGCCGCGCCGCACCGACTGATCGTGACCAGTTGCGGGCAAACGTCTCGGCAAAATCGGCAAAGCTCGGGTATCGCCTAGGAAATTCACCTCTGGAAATGCCCATGTTGAAATCCCACGCACTTGCCGCCTCGTCACGGCCGTCGCGCACGACATGCACAATCCGCATTTCCGGGAACAGGCGGTCGAGCAGTTCCAGTGACAGCACGTGTTCCGGGGTCTTTTCGCCGATGCATGTGATCTCGTCTTCCTGATCGTCGGGCACCCAACGCTGGAACATCAGCATCACCGCCGTACGCATCAGATATTCGACGTCATCGAAGGTAAACCCAGCCGCATTGCCAGGCAGCCCGGCCAGCTGCATGCGGTTGCCGATCCGCTCGGCATCCTGATTGTACTGATCGACAAGTTTGGCCAATCCGGGAAAAAGACTGTCCGTGAAATGTCCCTCGCCCTTGCAAAGAATTTTTGGATGCGTATCCAGACACTGCTGCACCCATGACGTGCCCCAGCGCGTCGCGCCAACGACGAACAAGAAATCCTTTTTCATGAGCCGGCCCAGTCTGTCGTGGGCCTTCAAATACTCTTCCATCAAACTTTCCCGAGACCGCCTTTTTCACCGCAAACAGCAGTGCGCGCTGCCGATTGCAGCGAATCGGCAGCACCGAAACATACTACGCGATCCTGCCCGGGCAAGCCATGCCGCAACGCTCAGCAAGGCCTTGATCTTCTCGCTTGCGGTGGACACGCATGCGGACATATAGTGCGCGCCTATGAACGACGGTATTGGCCCATTCGGCTTTCCTCATAAGCACCTCCTCGGCATCGAGGGTCTTAATCCCATTGAAATTTCCGCTCTTCTCGACCGTGCTGAAAGCTACGTCGAGCAGAACCGTCAGGCCGACAAGAAAAAAGCGGTTCTCAGCGGACGCACAATCATCAACCTGTTTTTCGAAGATTCGACCCGCACCCGCACGTCGTTCGAGCTGGCAGGCAAACGGCTCGGGGGTGACGTCATCAATATGTCGGTTGCGACAAGCTCCGTCAAAAAGGGCGAAACCCTGATTGATACGGCGATGACCCTGAACGCCATGCACCCGGATGTGCTGGTCGTGCGTCATCCGGAATCCGGTTCCGTCAAATTGCTCTCCGAAAAGGTGAACTGTGCCGTCATCAACGCCGGCGACGGCCAGCACGAACACCCGACCCAGGCATTGCTCGATGCCCTGACGATCCGTCGCCGTGTCGGCAAGATACAGGGCCTGCGCATCGCCATCTGCGGCGACATCCTGCATTCCCGTGTTGCGCGCTCGAACATACACCTGCTGACCACCATGGGCGCCCGGGTCCGGCTGATTGCGCCACGAACCCTGATCCCGACCGGGGTCGAGCACATGGGAGTCGAGGTCTTCTACGACATGCGCGAAGGCCTGCAGGATTGCGACATCGTCATGATGCTGCGCCTTCAAAAAGAGCGCATGGATGGCAACTATCTGCCGTCGGTTCGTGAATATTTTCACTTCTTCGGCCTCGACTACGAAAAACTCGAAGGCGCGAAGCCGAATGCCCTGATCATGCATCCGGGGCCGATGAACAGGGGCGTCGAGATCGACAGCGAAGTCGCGGATGATTTTGGACGCAGTGCAATTCACGAGCAGGTCGAAATGGGTGTCGCCGTCCGCATGGCGGCACTGGAAATCCTCACCGCCAATCTCGAAGAACAGCAGCAGAGAAATTTGTGATGGGAAATCTGTCATGGCGTTGAAGGCGGATCGTACACCGGGAAGGGTCGCCTATGTCGGCGCCCGTCTTCTTGATCCGGCAACGGGTCTTGATGAGATCGGCGGCATTCTGACTGAAGGGGAACTGATCAAGCAGATCGGCGCAAAAGTGACCGCCGATCTTGCCCTGGAAGGCGTGACAGTGATTGATTGCGCCGGGCTTTGTCTGGCGCCCGGCCTGATCGACATGCGCGTACATCTGGGCGAACCCGGCGAGGACTACAAGGAAACCTTTGCCAGCGCCGGCCGTGCCGCGACCAAGGGCGGCGTGACCTCGATGGTCTGCTTGCCGAACACCGACCCCGTCATTGACGACATGTCCGTCGTCGAATTCGTCGCTCGCCGGGCACGCTTGCAGGGATTGTCCAAAGTCTATCCATACGGCGCTGTCACCAAGGGCCTCAAGGGCAAGGAAATTGCCGAGTTAGGACTGCTCGCCGAATCCGGCGCCGTTGCCTTTACGGACGGCTTCAATGCCGTTGCCAATGCCCAGGTCTTGCGCCGTGCCATGATGTATGCACGGACCTTCGATCTCTTGATCTGTCAGCACCCGGAAGAACCGTCTCTGGCAGCGGGTGGCGCTATGAATGCCGGCGAGACGGCGACCCGGCTTGGCCTGTCCGGCATCCCACGCCAGGCCGAAATCATGATGATCGAACGTGATATCCGCCTTGTCGAACTGACGGGGGGCCGGTTGCATATTGCCCATGTCTCCACCGTCGAAGCCATCGACGCGATCCGAAATGCCAAAGCACGCGGGCTACCCGTAACCTGCGACACATCTCCGCCGTATTTCGCGCTCAATGAAGTCGCTATCGGCGACTATCGGACCTTTGCAAAGCTGTCGCCGCCGCTCAGGGACGAAAGTGATCGCCGTGCAGTGGTGGATGGCTTGAAGGACGGCACCATCGACTGCATTGCCTCGGATCACATGCCACAGGATGAAGAATCCAAACGCCTGCCGTTTTCCGCCGCCGCGACAGGCGGCGTCGGACTGGAAACCCTGCTTGCCGTGACTCTTGAGCTTTACCACAACGGTCACGTGCCGCTGCTGGATGCACTCCGGTTTGTTACGGCCGCCCCTGCCGATCTGTTGAAACTGCGCACCGGCAAACTGGCGCAAGGCCGTCCCGCCGATCTGATTCTGTTCGACCTAGAACAAGGCTGGAAGGTCGAAGCCGACAAGCTGCTGTCGAAATCAAAGAACACACCGTTCGACGGGCGTTTGATGCAGGGTGCCGTTGTCCGCACAGTCATTGACGGACGCACGGTTTTCGTGGCCGACTGAGGTTATGGATAATTTGGACCCTCAAGTGCTTGCCGGGTTCGCGGCAATTTGCGGCTACCTGCTGGGCTCGATCCCCTGGGGATTGGTGCTGACCCGTATGGCCGGACTTGGCGACATTCGCGAGATCGGTTCCGGCAATATCGGGGCGACCAACGTCCTCAGAACCGGCAACAAGTTTCTGGCTTTTCTAACGCTTGTTCTCGATGCCTCCAAAGGTGCAGTGGCGGCCCTGATCTTCATGCAGATGGGCGAGCTTGCGGGAATCGTCGCTGCTTTTGCCGCCGTGCTAGGGCACAACTTCCCGGTCTGGCTGAAATTCAAAGGTGGCAAAGGCGTGGCCACGACGCTTGGCGCATTGATTGCTGTGTCATGGCCGGTCGGCATTCTGACGTGCTGCGTCTGGCTTCTGGTTGCCGGAGCATTCAAGTATTCGTCACTGGCCTCAATCCTCTCGATCCTCGCCTCGCCGGTGATCGCCATGTGGTTCGGCGGCGGAAATCAACCGGTCGCCATCATGGCTGGAGGCCTCGCCGTTCTTTCGATCATCCGCCACAAAGACAACATCCGCCGTCTGATCAAGGGTGAAGAAAGCAAGATCGGCCAGAAAAATGCCGAAAAGAAGGCTGAATCAGATGACACCCCATCGTCATCCTGAACTTGATTCAGGATCCATAATCTAAACAACGACCGTCCATATTTTTCACGTATAGACTCTGAATCAAATTCAGGGTGACGATCAGTTTTATCGTCCGAAGATGCATAATATTCACCCAAAGAAGAAAAAAAACCGCTCACCCTTTCATAGACTCCGTTACTGAAACTGCGGGAGGCTGAAATGGTGCATAATCTGGCAATCGATATCACCGGTATACTTAGGGAAACGCTGAATCTGTTCTTTCAGCGCAGGATAATATGGGCCTGTAGTATTCTTGGCGGCTTCTACGGCGTGCTCATGATACTGTTTTTTGCGCTCGTGATCTTCGCCGCCTTGTTAACGGCGGGGGATGGTTCATTCGCCGAGTACGAATGGCAAGTTACCAAGTATTCGATCATCGCTGTATTGTTGTGCTTTCCTTTGCACCTCCCTGTCGTACGCTTTATCAAGTTCGCGGCATCCGACGCACCGCGCGCACGGTTGGTTTTCAACTTCCGGGTTATGCGTGATGATCTGATTGCCGTCGCCTTGATTCATGCTTGCGTGCTTATGAGCTCTGGTTCCATGTATCTGGGTTATCTCTGGCTTAGTGGAGAAATCGTAACCAGCAATTGGTTTACGGTTCTTGTCCTATCGCCTGTCATATCGTCTCTGACCATCCCCCTTATACTGCCAGCAACGACCTTCGCGGTTCATGAGCAGGAAGCCTGGCATGCCGCGCGGCAATGGCTCTCCCGAGGCGGGGCGGCAATGGTCACCGCCTATCTTCTGCTGAGCACATTGATTACGGTTGTTCTGGTGCTGCCCGACGGCCTGATCGAAGAATATATCTTGATGATGGAATCTCCCGTATTGGAAGTGGCTCTGACGGGGATTGCCGCCATGTGTATCTGGTTCATCGCACTCTCGGTCTTAGGCATGTTCGCGTTGCTTATTTTTCCGGCAGGATACCGATATTGGCGCTCCGACCGCATTTTCAAAGAGGGCAATGATTCTTGATGGTGTTTGGATCGCCGCAAGTAGGTTGTGCCATAATGACACATGCTGCAAAAATCGCCGAAACCCGAAAAGAAAACAGACGCCGACGCCGGGACGGATGATGCCATCTACTGTGCCCGGTGCAGTCATCTTCTCACGCGGATGCGCTGGGCTGTTGATATCGGCGGGCACGAGCGCGTGTTCATTAACCCTGCCGGACGCGTGTTCCGCATCGCCTGCTTCAAGGAAGTTCCAGGCGCCACGGACGAAGGAACCCCGACCGAGGAATTTACCTGGTTCCCCGGGTATGCCTGGAATCTGGCGCTTTGTCTTGGATGCGGGGTGCACCTCGGCTGGCGCTTTGAAGGCGTGGCCATGCCGCCGGTTTTCTTCGGTCTGATCAAATCGGCATTGACGCAAAGCCCCGCCGACGGCCAAGCTTGAAACAACTGATTCCCCGCTCAAGGAGCCCATCATGTCCAAACCCGCGATCGAAATTCATTACTGCCGCACCTGCCGGTTCGTGCTGCGCGCGACTTGGATGGCGCAGGAATTGCTGTTCACGTTTGCCGATGATCTGGGGGCGCTGACGCTGGTCCCGGACGAGGGCGGCACCTTCCGGGTGCAGACCACCGACGGCACCATCCTGTTCGACCGCAAGGCCGAAGGCCGGTTCCCGGAAAGCAAGGAATTGAAGCAGCTTGTCCGCGACGTCATCGCACCGGACAAGGACTTGGGCCACTCGGACAAGGATTGATTTCCATGTGCGCGAGTGAACCCGGCAATGCCGTCCCAACCATTTTTATCGAAAACAGCCGGACCCGGGTGACGGAGTGGCGCTTCAAGAAACGTGGGGACAATACCGGCTGGCACAGGCATGAATACGACTACGTCGTCGTGCCGCTGTTTGACGGTCAACTGGAAATCGATACCGGCTCGGGAGAGCGCACCATCGCGCCGATGCAGAACGGTGTCCCATACTTCCGCGAAGTCGGCGTCGAGCACGATGTCATCAACGGTAACGACTTCGAATGTGCCTTCGTCGAGATCGAGTTTCTCAAATAATTTGGCGGCTTAGGACGTGACCCTCGAGCGGGCGGCAACTAAACTTGCCCGCAGTCTGCTCAAAGCCCGCTTCAGGAGGCCCCATGAATTTCGTTATCCGTAATGCCGCGGTTTATGACGGCTCGGGTATGGACGCGCGTCCCGGCACCGACGTCCACATCAAGGGCGGGACGATTGCTGCGGTCGGCGCCAATCTGGACGCAGGCGACGCTGACATCATCGATGCGCAAGGCCTCGCTCTGATGCCCGGCATCATCGACAGTCATACTCATTTCGATGCACAGATCACCTGGGATTCGGGCGTACGCCCCTCACCTGCACTCGGGGTGACGACTGTCGTCATGGGAAACTGCGGCTTCACCATCGCCCCCTGCAAGGAACGCGACCGCGATCTCGTCATGAAAAATCTGACACAGGTCGAAGGCATGTCACTTGATGCGCTTCGTGACGGCATCGACTGGAGCTTTGAAACCTTTCCTGAATACGTCGACATGCTGCGCGCCAAGGGTGTCGTGCCGAACGTCGCCTGTTTCCTTGGACACAGTTCTATCCGCACCTATGTGATGGGCGCCGCCGCGACGGAACGCGCCGCAACCCCGGAAGAAATCGATCAAATGTGCGCCATTGTCGAACAGGGCATGTCAGCCGGTGCGGTTGGATTTGCCACCTCGACCGCGCCGCAGCATAACGGCTGGGGCGGGGTTCCTATGCCGTCACGGCTGGCTGATGATGACGAACTTCTGGCTCTGGTACAGGCCATGGCCCGTTCCGGGCGTGGCATATTCATGCTGACAAAGGGGAATCGGACGGATGTGCCGTATCTGGAGGCCCTGGCTGAAAAGACAGGCCGGCCGATCATGATCGCGGCACTATTGCACAATTCCACCAACCCGACCGGCACGCTGGACGAACTGACACGGATTGCGGACGCCCGCGCGCGTGGCCATGAGCTGTGGGGTCAGGTCTCATGTTGTCCGCTGACCATGGATTTTACCCTCAAATCCGCCTATCCGCTGGAAAGCTTTGAAAGCTGGCAGCCTTTAATGAAATTGTCCGGCGACGATCTGAAGGCAAAGCTAGGTGATCCGGTTCTGCGTCAGTCCGTAAAGGATGAACTGGCCGCCCCCGCCGGGGTGCGTCTGTTCAACGGCGAATGGCACAAGATCGAAATCACCGAAGCTGCCACGGAGAAATACCGCAATTTCGAGCACATGTCCCTTGCCGAGCTTGCCGATGAACGCGGGATAGACCCTCTGGATCTGATGCTCGACATCGCCATAGATGAGGACCTCGGCACCATATTCACCGCCGTTCTTCTGAATTCCGATGAAGATGCCGTCGGCAGGATGCTGGTTCATCCGGCTGCCTCCGTTGCATTGTCCGATGCCGGCGCTCATCTGACGTTTTTCTGTGACGCCGGTTTCGGACTGCGTCTGCTCGGGCATTGGGCACGCGATCTCGGCAAGATGACCATGGCTGCCGCCGTACACGAATTGACCGGCAAGCCGGCCGCGATCTATGGCATTGCCGGACGCGGTCTTATTCGCGAAGGCTACGCCGCTGATATGATGCTGTTCGATCCAGCAACCGTGGCACGTGGACAAAAGCACCGTATCTTTGACCTGCCCGCCGGGGCGCACAGATTGACCACCGACGCCATTGGCGTGCATGGGGTCTGGATCAACGGCATCCGGGTCGTCAATCAGGACGGCCCCGTTGAAAATTTTGAAAACGCCGGCATGGTCCTGACTGATTTTGCCGCCTGAAACCAAGGATACCATCATGAGCCAAAAGACCATCGCAATCCTGATGCCCGGTGATATGGGACATGGCGTCGGACTTGTACTCAACCAGCATGGTCACGATGTCATTACATCGCTCAGCGGACGCTCGGCACGGTCCCGGGCTCTGGCCGAAGCCGGCAGCGTGCGTGATGCCGGTGATCTTGATGCCACGATCGCGGAAGCGGACATGATCTTATCCATTCTGCCTCCCTCGGCCGCGATGAAACTCGCCGATGATGTTACCGCCGCCATGAGCCGCACAGGAAAAACGCCCGTATATGTAGACTGCAACGCGATTTCACCCGGCACCGCCCAGAAGATCGGCGGCATTATCACATCTGCAGGCGCAACCTTTATCGATTCCGGGATCATCGGCATTGCGCCCAACAAGAGCAAGAACACCCGCTTTTATGTCTCGGGCCCGGATACATCTGCGATGACGGCACTGAATGGTCAGGGATTCGAAGTGCTGGCGCTGGGCGATGACATCGGCCGCGCCTCGGCGATGAAGATGGTCTATGCCGCCCTCACCAAGGGAAGCTGGACCTTGTGGTCTGCCGTCATGCTGACTGCCGAACGCAATGGCCTGTTGCAACCGTTGATCAGGGAATTCGAGCACTCACAACAGTCCACCCTCTCCAGCATGCGGAGCATAATATCCGCCCTGCCCGCCGACAGCGAACGCTGGATCGGCGAGATGGAAGAAATCGCCAAGACTTTTAGTGAAGCCGGCGTGACCGACGGGTTCCACGAAGGAGCCAGATGGATGTTCGAACTGATGAGCCAGACACCCTTTGCCACTGAAACCCGCCAGAACATGGACACCTCACGCAACATGGAAACCAGCGTCTCCGTTTTTGCAGAAACACTGTCCAAGCGGCTTGGCGAATGAGCGTCCTTCTGCCCCTGAAACACCATAGCGGGACCTCAGCGCATGGAAAATTATGAAATCATCATTCTGCTGGGCGGGCTGGCGGGTGGGCTAGTCAACGGCTTGACTGGCTTCGGCACGGGGCTCACCGCGCTGACTTTTTGGCTCTACGTGGTCCCGCCGATCATCGCTTCACCGATGGTTGTTATCTGTTCCATCGTCGGCC
Source organism: Rhodospirillales bacterium (assembly GCA_965227245.1). Classification (GTDB taxonomy): domain Bacteria; phylum Pseudomonadota; class Alphaproteobacteria; order Rhodospirillales; family Casp-alpha2; genus UBA4479. The sequence continues at coordinate 3,802,582 of OZ245728.1, forward strand.
AGGTACAGACCCTGCCGAAAATCTGGCACGCCATCAGTTGGAAACGCGTCATGCCGTTCATCATCGGCGGCGTGATGGGTGTTCCGGTCGGCACCTGGTTACTGCCGTCCGTGCCGGTCAGTGCCTTCAAGATTTTCATTGGTGTCTTTCTGATCGTGTTCTGCGGCTACATGCTGACAAGCGGCAAAGCGTTCAAAATCACTTTCGGCGGCCGCATTGCCGATGGGGTCATCGGGCTGATCGGGGGCGTACTCGGCGGCATTGCCGGATTATCCGGCGCGCCGGCAACCATGTGGGCGGGTCTGCGCGGCTGGGGCAAGGATGAAAAACGCAGTATTTTTCAGGCCTTCAATCTGACGATCCTCAGCATCGCACTTGCCAGCCAGGCCGCCAGCGGCCTAATCACACGCGAGGTCGGTTGGGCAACCCTGATCGCTCTGCCCGGGACGTTTGTCGGCGTCTGGGTCGGGCGGCGACTCTACGAAAAACTCGGCGACAGAGGGTTCGACCGGGTCGTCTATGTGGTGTTATTGCTATCCGGCGTGATGATGATCGTTTTCAGTTTGTGATGCGGGATGATCAAAGAACTCAGGCATGGCGGCAATATGGACGCGGCGGAGCGCGCGTTTGGCACCCCTGTAAAAGGCTGGCTGGATCTCTCGACCGGGATCAACCCCGTGGCCTATCCTGTTTGCGATGTTCCCGCCGACATCTGGCAGCGGCTGCCCATCCAGCGTGATGAAACGCGGCTCATGGATGCCGCCAGACGCTACTACCACATTCCCGATAGCGCCGGACTGACCATCGCGCCGGGCACACAGGCCATCATTCAATGGCTACCGGTTTCTCCTGCACCATGCCGGGTTCAGGTCCTGGGGCCGACCTACGAAGAGCATGCCGCACGCTGGCGCGCCTGTGGCCATCAAGTTGATACTATTGAAGATTTATCGCTTTGCGATGCCGACGTGATAATCGTCGTCAATCCGAACAATCCGAACGGCCGTGCGATCCCGCCGGATACCCTGCTCGATCTTGCCGATCGTCAGGCCCGGCGAAACGGCATGTTGATCGTCGACGAAGCATTTGCCGATGTCCTACCCGGCATATCCGTCGCTGCCGCCTGTGGCCGTCCCGGGCTTCTGGTACTACGGTCGTTCGGCAAATTTTTCGGCCTCGCCGGGATTCGTCTTGGCTTCGCGATCGGCACCCCGAAAGACACCGGCCTGCTCCGGGATGCTCTCGGCAACTGGTCTGTCGCTGGCCCGGCCTTGAGCATCGGGGCTAAAGCACTCTGTGATACCGGCTGGCACACAGAGACACTTGCCCGCCTCAACAGGGATTCACAGCGTCTGGATCATATCCTGATCCGCGCCGGGCTCGAGATCGTCGGCGGGACGGCGCTTTACCGCCTCGCCCGAGCAAAAGATGCGCCGTTGATTTACGAATCTCTTGGTCGTGCCGGGATCATGGTCCGGAAATTCGATAACGAATCGTCGTGGCTGAGATTCGGTCTTCCAGGGTTTGATGATGGATGGTCGAGGTTGGAAGCAACTTTGAAACAAGATAATTCGTCGCACTGAACTGGTTTCAGGGGCCATAGGCACAGTTAGTAAGTCCATGCGAATCCCGAGATAACGGCGGCGCTATCGATCCAGTATCCCCAGCAAGGCGGCATTGAATTCATCGGGGGTCTCGTACATCACCCAGTGACCGGCATTTTCGATGATGATGAAGGGCACCTCATCTCTGTAAGACATGAAAATATCACGCCGTTTGAGGATACCTTCCCGCCCGCCACCGGTCGCATCATGGACGCCCCAAATACCAGCGAGACGCGCCTTGATATCCGGCAACGTATCGACAAGATAATTGCCGAGCGACATCCGTCGCGAGGAAACGCGCGAACGATCCACATTTTTGCTATGCAAATAAACGGCCAGCTCATCAATATTATTTTCATCGTGTATCATTAGAAATTTCAGATTATCGCGATGCACCTCGCTTTTTTCCGCATTGCTCATATCCTGATCCGGAACGCGAATACCGAGAACCCGCACATGCAGTTTCTCGAACCCGCTGGCGCCGACGGCGACGAACGTCCGGAGCCGTTCTCCGACCGCTTTCGCGACCTGTGATCCGATCAGCCCGCCAAAGCTGAAACCTGCAAGATCGATCTGCTTATTGTCACCAAAGACCGCATCAAGCCCGGCGATGATTGGTGCTGCCAGATTATCCGGCGTCTGATCACCCGGCGCGGAGGCGCTATCACCCAGCCCGGGCATGTCACAGGTCACGACCAGCCTGTCCTGTGACAGGGCCTCGACATTGGCGATCCAGTGCGTCCAGGAGCCGAAGCCCCCATGCAGCAACAGCAGAGGCGTTTTCTCCGTTGCTGCCCCCCAACACCGCCAAACCATCTCGCCATCGCCGCATGGCGTTTTCACACCCCCTGCTTTGGAGAGAAGTTGATCAACATAGGTCTTGGGATCAGCGGGGTCTGCAGTCATCGGGGGAGAACTCCTGTTGGCGAGATAGAAAAGATGTCCGATCATCACTCGTGGAACAAGACCCGCAGAGATATTTTCGGAAGCTATTTCAACATCCCAATTCCGTGGCATACTCGGGCACACACAGGCCGCATGGCATTTTCAGGGAGCACCAAATGTTCGGTTTATTCGGCAAAAGCGAAGAACAGATACAGGAACTGATCGACAACAAGCAATATGATGAACTTCCCCAGGAAGTCATCGAACGTCTTGCCAACGACATCATCCTGACCACCGAACACGGTATGGCCGAATACCGCGTCACCGAACGCATTGAAATCATCACCGCGGAATGTGTCTTCGGAATGAACCTGTTCAAGGATTTCTTTGCCTCGATTACGGACATTTTCGGCGGACGGTCGAAATCTTCGCAGAAAGTGCTTCGCGATGCGCGCATGACCTGCCTGGCTGAACTTCGTCGTGAAGCACTAATGGTCGGTGCCAACGCCGTGATCGGCATGGATCTCGCCTATAACGAAATTTCAGGTGATGGAAAGAGCATGCTTTTTCTGGTCGCCAGCGGCACAGCCGTCACGGTTGAAGCGAAATAGGCTCCTGCCATGGACAAGAGTACACAAGCCGCCGTTGGTGAACATCTGAATACGGTAAGCAAGTACGTCGACCTTCTGGTCGAATTCGGTATTGAATACGGCTTCCAGCTTCTTGGCGCACTCGTCTTCCTGCTGATCGGCCTCAAGGTCGCGTCATGGACCGGTAGCCGTGTCACCATGATCCTCGAAAAGCGCGACATCGATGTGACGCTTTCCCGGTTTATCGGCAATGTGGTGAAGATTATCGCCATCGTCTTTCTGGTGATCATCACCCTCGGCAACTTCGGGGTTTCCATCGCCCCGCTGATCGCGCTGGCCGGCGCCGGCGCCTTTGGCGCCACGGTCGCCATTCAGGGGCCGCTGTCGAATTATGGTGCAGGGGTATCAATCATTCTCGCCCGGCCGTTCGTTGTCGGCAATACGATCTCCGTCAACAAAGGGGCAAGCGGCGTGGTTGAAGAAATCACCCTCGCCCACACGGTCCTGATTGGTGAAGACGGCGAAAAAATCACCGTACCGAACAAGGAAATCGTCGGTCGGATCATCGTCAATTCCGACACACGGCGGGTCGTGCAGACCAAGATCGCCATCTCCGGCGGTCAGGATGTCGAGAAAGCCAAAACCGCCCTCAGGAAAGCGGTCGAAAGCGTCTCCGACATCGCCGGAGGACCCTCGCCGGAAATCGGCATCCACGACTTCACATATGGCGGCATCGTGATGGGAATCCGTTTTTGGGTCCCGTCGAGCCGGTATTTCGAACTACGTTATCTGGTTAATGAAGCCGCGATGCGCGAATTGGCCGAAACGGAAATCGAAATGATGTCTGCAACCCCGACGTCCACCCTGGCGCTGTCATTGTCGGCCGACGATGATGAGACCGTCGAAGATCGGATTCTCTAGAACTACGCTTCCTTATCCATACGTCCGGACAGAAACTCCTCCACCGGCAGGTCGATATAGAGGCCACAATCCGCTGGGTCGATGCCGAACCTGGAACAGATTGAAACAATTTCAATCTGATCGGCGAGGCTGATGTCACCGCTTGCTTCGCTGACGGCAATGCAGATGCGCAGCAACAGCGCCCCTGCTTCAAGGTCTTCTGATACCTTGGCGATGGCAGCAACGGCTTTATCGTGCCCTTCGTGTGGGTTTTCCAGTATTGATTCTGTGAATTCACGGAAAATATCGACCCCTTCGTGCGGATCGAAAATCTTCAGCTGATCAAGGGTTTGCAGAATCTGATCAACACGAACCTGTTCAGCAAAGCTGACCTCACCGTCGGTTGTCGCAACCAGGGCGCAAGCTGCCATGACCCCTTCGAGAAACGGGCGATTGCGCTGACGCTCCATACGCCCATGATAAAAGTCACTTAACGAGGCTATCACGCTTCCCATATTCTTATCCCCGGTGTTTTTTTATGCGCCTGATTCCAGTATCTTCATCGCACTGACGATGATCGATCATAACAGGATACACTATCAAACAGGAGTTGTCTTTTGACGGAAAAGAACGTGTACCGGGTCCGGCTATTACGCTGGGGGGACAGTAGTTCCTCCGGTCGGACGGTGACGTTCAAGCTTCCGGATGACGAGGAAGACCACCCCTTCAAGGGCCTGGACGTGGGCTCACGAAATGGCCAGCTCCTGGAAATGGAAATCGCCATTTACGACGGCGACGGGGATGTAGAAACGTTGGGCCGTATCCGTAAACCACGTGCGCGGATCAAACCGTACCTGCCGGTTATCAATGACGCGCCTTTGGACAAGGAAACCGAAGACCCGCACAGGCGACGCGCCAGCCTGGAGAATGTAAGCCGCCGGGTGATCAAATCCGATCAAGTAACCACAGCACCTCAATCTGCTCCTTCAGCGCAGACACCAGACACTCCCCCAGCAGCACAGAGCGCCGCTCCAGCTCCAGCACCTATGGAATCGGATATGCCAAATAGCACTGGTATGGGGAGTGAAATGGGAACCGGTGGTAGCGATGCCCGTCCATACAGCCCCGCGCCGCCGGTGGAAACCACCTCCTTAGAAGCGAATACGCCGGCATATTCAGGGGGCGGTCCCGGTCCGGCGCATGGCTCAACTCATGGCAGCGGCGGCAATCTGGACGCGAATGATCTCGATGCCTATGCCAGCCAAATGGGTCAGGCTGCCGAGGCGCTGGCGGCGGTGGCTGAACGTCTGGATGACCAGATTGAGGAGGACTCTCCCCAGTTTCCTACAGCACCATCTGATGCTGACGACGGCATGGACCCAGGTGTGAAAGCGGTCCGCCGGGCAACGGACCTGTGCAAGGCCATCGATAAACAGCGTGCTGGATTTTATTATTTTATGCGGTCCAGATACCCGGAAGCCCCCAAATTGCCGGCAGAAGAAGGCAACTGGAGCCGCGACGCCAAAACGACAAGGGATAGGGTCTGTCTTCATTGCGAAGCATCGCAACTGGCTGACCTGGCGCAGGATCAAGAAGCGAGAAAAAAGTTCGAGGACCTCGAAACCGAGTTCGAGCGTCATGAAAGGCTGCGCTAACGGCAGCTTTACCGGTGCTCAGATCGCGACGATATCGGTCGGATGCGGTCCTTGCAGCGGATGATCATCTTCGGTCCCAGGCAACATACACATCGCGTTCATGTCATCTCTCCAGACAGTGACGATATATGATGCTCTCGCCTATTTATTGAGATTTTGTTACAGGCGACACTATTTTCGCCGTTCGAGAACAGCGCAAAAGAACCCGTCGGTCCCGGTAGATGCCGGCGACAGGCGTAAGCAAGGTCCGGCAGGCGGTGGTGGACCACCGACAGTTTCCGCCCAAACCTGATCAATCGGCAGCGGGTTAAATCGTGGATCCTGTTCGACAAACCAGGCCAGCTGCTGTTCATTTTCTTCCTGCAAGAGTGAACAGGTCACATAGACAAGACGGCCACCCGGCTTCACCAGCTTTGCGGCATCACTGAGGATACGCTGCTGACTTTTCTGTATCTCCGCCAAATTCTCAGGCGTGAAGCGCCAGCGTTCGTCCGGATTTCGGCGCCAACTGCCCGTGCCCGTGCACGGGACATCGCACAGCACCCGGTCCGCCGTTCCGGCATTTTCTTCAATCCACGGCTCATCGACGGCGGCAATCACATGGCGTTTCACCGCCATTGCACCAGCTCGCTTGAGGCGCGGAATCATCCGGTCCATACGATATTTTGAAATATCCAGGGCAAACAGTTGTCCAATCAGCTTGCCGCCATCCGACATCTGTGCGGCCAGTGCCAGCGTCTTTCCCCCTGCACCGGCGCAGAAATCTATTACACGCTGACCGGGCTTTGCGCCGACCAGCAGCGAAACGAGTTGGGAGCCTTCGTCCTGAACATCGACGAGGCCTTCTTTGAAGGCCCGCGCGCCCCCCAGCCGAACCTTCCCTTCGACGCGAATCCCCAGCGGAGAGAGCGCCGTCGGCGCACAGGTGATGTAATCTTCCTGCAGCCGCGCCAGGGCATCCTCGGGTGTGGCAAGCATCGTATTGACCCGAAGATCAAGCGGTGCGGGCTGGTTCAGCGCAGATATTTCACGTTCCAGTGCATCGCCCCAAAGCGCCCGGAAAGAGCGGTCCATCCATTCCGGGTATTCATGCCTGACATGATCGGGCATATCCCGGTTCAGCATGGGACGCCCGTACAGCGCTTCCGTGAGCTGGACTTCGAGATCATCAAGAGAATCCGGACAGTGCCTGGTCCCGGAAAACATCTGGCCGAAATCTCCCGGTTCAACTCGTTCCTGCAATATCAGATGTGCAATGATACGTGAGCGCGGCGTGCTTTCCAGGCGCAGTCCGGTACGTTCGATCCACCAGTCCAGCTTGGCGCGGCGGCGAAGAATGTCATAGACACGGGCATTCACGTCTCGCCGGTCACCGGAGCCTGCATATCGGCGGGTCCGGAAATAACCATCAATGATCTGATCAGGCGGCTGGTTTTCAGCTTCAATGGCCGTCAGCAGTTCGATGCTTGCCTGTACGCGTGCACCGGGCGTCATGTCATGCACCCTGCCATTATCACCAGCCTAGCCGTCGGCGCGGTAATTGGGCGCCTCGCGGGTGATGGTGATGTCGTGCACATGGCTTTCACGCAGACCGGCATTGGTAATGCGGCGGAATTTCGCGTTTTTGCGCATGTCCTCAATCGTTGCCGAGCCGGTATAGCCCATAGCAGAGCGAAGCCCACCAGTCAGCTGATGGATCACGGTCCCGATCGGCCCCTTGTACGGGACGCGCCCTTCAACGCCTTCGGGGACCAGCTTCAGATTATCCGATACTTCTTCCTGGAAGTAGCGATCTGCAGAGCCCCGTGCCATGGCACCAAGCGACCCCATACCACGATACATCTTGTAGGACCGCCCCTGGAACAGCAGGACCTCCCCAGGGCTTTCATCCGTACCCGCAAACAGCGAACCGATCATGACGGCGTCGGCACCGGCAGCGATGGCCTTGGCAATATCACCGGAATACTTGATACCGCCATCCGCGATACACGGGACTCCCGCTTTGCGGCAAACCTCCGAAGCTTCAAGGACGGCCGTAAACTGCGGCATGCCGACACCTGCTATCATCCGTGTCGTGCAGATGGTCCCGGGTCCGATGCCGATCTTGACGCAATCGGCACCGGCATCGATCAACGCCTGAGCGGCATCAGGCGTCGCAATATTCCCGGCCACGACCTGAGCATAATTTGAAAGCTTCTTGATTGTCGAAACCGTCCCAAGCACACCCTCGGAATGGCCATGCGCCGTATCGACGACGACAACATCGCAACCGGCTTCCAGCAAGGCTTCTGCGCGTTCACGTCCGGCATCGCCGACACCCGTCGCCGCCGCCACGCGCAGTCTCCCCTGCTCATCCTTGCAGGCATTCGGGAAGCGCTCTTCCTTTTCCATATCCTTGACGGTGATCAGGCCGATGCAGCGGTAATTATCATCTACGACAAGCAGCCTTTCGATCCTGTATTGATGCAGCAGCCGACGGGCTTCAGTTCCGTCGACACCCTCCTTGACCGTAATCAGCGGCATATCGGGTGTATTCTTCGTCATCAGTTCGCTGATCGGCTGATCCGGCTTATCGGCAAAGCGGATATCACGGTTGGTCAGAATACCGACCAGCTTGCGTGAGCCCCGTTCGACCACCGGCATACCGGAAAATCCTGTTTCCGCTTTCAGGCGCAGCGCGTCGGCAAGGGTCTGGTCTGGATGGATTGTCAGCGGGTCGGAAACCATGCCGCTTTCGAATTTCTTGACCCGCCGGACTTCGGCAGCCTGTTCCTCAATCGTCATGTTCTTGTGCAGAACACCGATCCCGCCGGCCTGTGCCATGGCAATGGCCAGTTCGTGTTCGGTCACCGTATCCATGGCCGCTGAAATCAGCGGGATATTGAGGGCAATATTCTTGGTAAGACGGGTCCGGGTATCGGTTCCCGCAGGCAGGACGCTTGATGCCTGGGGCACCAGCAGAACGTCGTCAAATGTAAGAGCTTCTTCGATCTTGGGCGGTGCCATGACGCCTCCGATTACCGCTGTGGCGTTGGCGCGTCATAATACACACGCCGAACCCTTTAACAAGCGCAGTACACACCCATGGAGGCCGATTTCAAGAAACTGTGACTGAGCCTGCCGAAACCGCACCCACGTCATCGGAGCCAGCCCTCTATTCGCCGCCTCGAAAACCCATGGCGACGACATAAACCTCTGCCGAGTCGCTCCGGCTTGCCGGCGGCTTGGCGTGTTTGACGGTTTTGAAATCCCTTTTCAGGGCGCTCAGAAGCTCATTTTCGGTGCCGCCCTGCAGCACCTTGCCGACAAAAGTTCCGCCCGGCGCCAGCACATCGTCGGCGAAATCCACCGCGACCTCGAGCAATCCCATGATCCGCAGGTGGTCTGTCTGCGGATGACCGGTCGATGCGGCGGCCATGTCGCTCAAAACGATATCGGCTGGCCCACCAAGCAATGCCTTCAGCCGGTCCGGCGCGTCATCTTCGAGAAAATCGCCCTGGATCAGATCCGCTCCGGGAACAGCTTCCATTTCCTGAAGATCAATGCCGACGACGTGCCCGGCTTCGCCGATGCGCTGCATGGACACCTGCGTCCAGCCCCCCGGTGCGGCCCCGAGATCTATGACCTTGGCGCCCTTGGTCAAAAAATGAAATTTGTCATCCAGTTCGATCAGTTTGAAAGCGGCCCGTGATCGGTAGCCCAGACGCTTGGCCTCAATGACGTACGGATCATTGAGCTGCCGCTGTAGCCAGCGCGTCGAGGACAGTCTGCGGCCCTTGGCGGTCTTCACCCGGGTATGCAGTCCACGATTGCCGCTACCCTTTTTCGAGCCTTTACCGGCCATCGCCGCTTTCCCGTGCAAGGGGCAATTCGGCTGTCTGAGTTTCCAGAGTGTCCATGTCGCCGCCGAATTTGTCATGTCCGTCGGCGGCCATCAACTCAGCAAGTATCCCTTCGCGGATACCCCTATCGGCGATCCCCAGCTTGCCGACCGGCCAGCGCTCGCAAACCGCACGCAGCACTGCAAGTCCCATCAGCATCAGATCCCCCCGGCCTTGCCCCAGACAGGGATGCGCAATCCGCTCGTCACACGACATACCGGCAAGCCGGGCGCCGATCTGACGTATGCTGTCGAAGCGAATTTCCAGCCCGTCGACCCGGTTACGCCTGTAGCGCGGCAATTCCAGATACATTGCCCCTAGCGTAGTCACGGTCCCGGACGTCCCGACCATCCGGACCCGGTTTGCGGCAATGGCCGCAGAAATACTGTTGCGGGTATCAAACGGCGCAATGGCATCATCAATGCGCTTCAGCAGGCCATGAAACACATCCGTCGGCAAGGCTTCCGGGCCGAATTCATCGCGAAGCGAGACCACGCCGAAGGGCAGCGAGATCATATCCAGCATTCTCGGGAGTTGGCCCCTTGCCGTCTCAACCCAGATGATTTCCGTCGAGCCGCCGCCGATATCGAACACAAGCGCATTTTCATATCCCGATCGAAGCAGATCACCGCACCCGGCGACGGTCAGGGCCGCCTCTTCGTCCGCATTGATGATTTCCAGATCAAGGCCCGTTTCATTTCGCACTCGCTCCAGGAAAAGCGCGGAATCGGCTGCCTGACGGCAGGCTTCCGTTGCGACGGCGCGGACCATAGTGACATTCCGGCTGGCCATCCGCTCCGCGCAGTGTTTAAGCGCAGAAACCGTCCGGTTGACAGCAGCGCGTTGGAACATGCCGGTTTCCGAAACACGCTCACCAAGACGCACAACCCGTGAATAGCCGTCCACCACATTGAAACCGGCTTCGTCCGGCACGGCAATAAGCATCCGGCAACTGTTGGTCCCGAGGTCAATCGCGGCATAGGTCTTGCGTTGATCGATGAACTTGATGCCCCGATCCGTGCCGCCTGTCCGTGCCTTCCGCTCAAAAACGGATTTCACGCGTCCTCCCTTAGGCTGTTGCGCCCGATTATATATTCTTATTTACGTATACCTTACTGAGCAGCAGGAGATTTTGAAAGATATTCGGTGTGCCTGGCCTACGGTCAATTCGGTGCCCAACGACCGGCTTCACGAACCTCTTCGGGGTGCGTTGCCGCATAGCGGTCCCGCCGGGCACGTATATCCGCCAAAGTGCCGAATATCGTGTTCGGCTCAAGCCGGCGCCCGAAATCCGCCGGCAGTTGATCCGCCGGCTTATGATATATCCGCTGCAGCATCATTGAACCGACCAACGGCTTGAAGTGCGAACCGTCCGTATACCAGCGCATCGGCGATCCATCTCTGGGGACGTCTTCTGTGGTGATGGTGTTGTATCCGGTAAAATCCCAGATTGGGAAAGGTGGTTTGTTCTCGCGTGCCGCTTCTTCCAGCGTGATCTTCAGCAGAGCGCGTTTCCAGTCTTCCCAGGTCTGCCACATGCCGCCCGCGTAAATGACCTCCCAGAGACGCGCATGGCTGGGAGAAATCGCGATCCTCAGATCAACGCCATGAGCATAGGCGTCGCGGACCATCTGACGGAACATCTGGATCGGCGATGTCACATCATCCGTATCGGTAATGTTCCAGCGTCTTTCCTGCGCCGGCTGCCATGCTTCCGTACCGAACATCCTTTCCATATATCCGAATTGCTGATGATGCGATTGTTTGCTTTGCAGCCAGGCGGCGTCACTCCGCCAGGCACTCGTGCCGTCCGGTTTCTGCACCAGAATATCCATTCTGTCCTGACGGCTGATGGTGCGCAGACTGGACCTGAGCGTGTCCCAGGCGAACAGTGCGCGAAGCGGCTCCAGTGCATCCGGCGTATTCCTTGAGCCGTCGACCTTTACCAGAAAACGGTTCTCGCCGAATCCTGGCCGAGTGACCCAATCACGGTCGAACATCCACAGATCCAGTGACAGAACCGCATGCTTGACGGTGCCGAGCGCCAGGGCGTGCTGGAAATACCGCATGGCTTCATAAAGATACCCGCCATAGAGACTGAGATTGTAAACAGGCCGCGCTGCATCGGGCCAGGCCGGGTCATCCGTTGGCACCCCCAGTAATGCCCGCGATGACCCCACGATGAGGCCGGCCGGCGGATGCAGACGTACCTGATACGCCTTGACCATGCGGACATGGGCATCGACATCCGCCTTAATTTCATTGAAGCCCCTGATCTCAGGCCCCGGAAACAGGCCGAACGGATCAACGGTGAAATTGAATGCGCCTATAGCGGCATACAGCCCGAAGGCAAGCCCCAGAAAGATACCCGTATATCTGCGTGCTGAACGGCGCATGGCTCAGAACCTGAAATACAGAAATTCGCTGACCTGGGTCAGCATCAGGAAAGCCACCAGCGCTAACACGGCACTGCCGACGGCCCAGGGCGTACTCGGCCGCCAGCGAAGCCGAAGTCCCCCCGGCAGTCTGTAGCGCTGGTTCGGCACGCCAAGTGCGGGGCGATAGCGGCGCATCAGTTGATAGATGTTTGGCATAACAAGGGCAATCAGCATGCCCACGGAAATCCATCGCCAGACCCGCCGTCCCGTCATCGTGTTGACGGCTTCGGCTTTGACGGCTGCCGCGTCGATCAAACCCAGTGACGGCAGCAGATCGTTCATCCCCGCCATACCGGACAATATCGCCAAAGCCCCGGGGAAGGTCTCGGCGCGGAAGAAGACCCAGGCCAATGCAACGGCCAGGAAAGTCAACGCCCAGGCCGGCAATTGAAACACAGCGCCATTGCCCCGCCAGTTCAGACGCCCGCAGAGATGCCGCCAACCGTGGTTGACGATCAGAAACACCCCGTGCAGAGCGCCCCAGACAACGAATGTCCATCCGGCCCCATGCCACAGCCCGCCCAGCAACATGGTAATCATCAGGTTAACATATCGTCTGGGTACGCCGCGGCGGCTGCCACCCAACGGCACGTAGAGGTAATCCCTGAGAAATCGACTCAACGTCATGTGCCAACGGCGCCAGAAATCGATGATGCTGGTAGCCCTGTAAGGTGAGAAGAAATTGATCGGCAGCCGCACCCCGAAAAGCCGTGCCAGACCGACCGCCATGTCTGAATAGCCTGAAAAATCGAAATAGATCTGCAACGTGTAAGCAAGCGTACCGGACCAGGCACGGGCAAAACCGACGGCGACCCCTGCGTCGGCATCGGCAAAAACGGGTGACGCATACACTGCAAGATGATCGGCGATAACGACTTTTTTGAACAATCCGACGGCGATCAGGGTTAGCCCGCAGGCGACGTTCAGGCTTGACAGCTTTTTCGCAAAAGCCCGTTCATACTGCCCCATGATTTCCGAATGATGAACGATGGGGCCCGCGATCAACTGCGGAAAGAAAGTAACAAAAAGTGCATACCTGAATATGTCAGGCTCACCCGCGATGCCCTTATGACAATCTACCAGATAGGCGATCTGCTGAAATGTGAAGAATGAAATCGCCAGCGGCAAGGCGACGGCAACCGGTCCGAAACCAGTCCCCGCGACGGCATCGGCGATGCCTGCAAAAAAACCCAGATACTTAAACCAGCCGATCAGCCCCAGATTGAGCGAAACCCCGGCGAACAGCACAAAGCGGTTGGGCATCCCGGCACGGTGCGCGTCCGCCAATACGCTTCCGATCCAGTGGTTCACGACAACGGAGCCAACCAACAGGATCAGATAGACCGGGTTCCACCAGCCGTAAAACACCAGCGACATCGCCAGCAGCCAGAGCATGGCGCCGCGTGCATTGCCTCTGAACGCCAATATCCAGAATCCCAGCAGCGTCAGTGGCAGAAACGCAAACAGAAATGTGTATGAATTGAACAGCATCAGCTCACCTGTGCTTCGTTCTTGGCTGATGCCCCCTTGAACAGCAAGCGAAAAGACGTTCAGGCTTTATGTGAGATGCGTGATCAGCCAGTAGAGCATTGCTGCCAAAAGCGCTGATGCAGGAACCGTCACCACCCACGCGGCAGCAATCGACAGCATGTGCTGACGCCTGACCAGCTTGCGCTTTCGATGCTTGCGCCAGGACTTGAACAGCTTGCCTTCGTCAATAGTTCTGAGTTCTTGCGGATTGATCCGTTGACCTTCTGCGCTGCCCCCGCCCCGGTTGGTGATCGCTTCACGAACAAACCCGACACCGAACACAGCCCCGATAGCGATATGCGTTGAACTGACAGGCAGCCCCAGGCCTGACGCGATGATAACCGTGATCGCGGCAGACAGTGCGACACAGAAAGCTCGCACCTGATTGAGCTTGGTAATTTTCTCTCCTACCAGCCTGATGATCTTGGGTCCGAATAACGCAAGCCCGACAGAAATTCCGACCGCGCCGATCATCAGAACCCAGAACGGCAACGGCGCCTTGGCAGACACCGCCCCCAGATCGACGGCACTGACGATGGCCGCCAACGGGCCGACCGCGTTGGCAACGTCGTTGGATCCATGCGCAAACGACAGCAGGGCTGCGGAACAGATCAGCGGCAATGTGAACAGCTTGGCGACCGACTTTCGCTTGTTTTCCATGCCGACGGCCGCTTTGGCCACCGATTTTCGGGACCAGAAAAAGGATACTGCGAATATCGCCAAGGCGATCAGGATGATCGTCGGCATGCCGGGGTGCCAGATACGTTTCAGCCCCTTGATCATCAGATACACGGCAAACACCGATGACATGATCGCCACCAGAACCGGGACCCACTTTCTGGCTGCGGCAATCTTGTCTTTGCGAAACAGAATGGCCCCCTTGATGAAAATCAGGAACAACGCAGCGATCACACCGCCCATAACGGGTGACACAATCCAGCTTGCGGCAATCGCGCTCATCACCGGCCAGTTGACGGCCCCTAGCCCTGCAGCGGCGATCCCGGCACCCATCACCCCGCCGACGATGGAGTGCGTGGTCGAGACCGGGGCGTTCAGATATGTGGCTAGGTTCACCCAAAGCGCAGCAGAAAGGAGTGCCGCCATCATCGCCCAGACGAACGTATCGACATCCGTGAGCGAATTCGCTGAGATGATCCCCTTGGAAACCGTCGAAACCACCTCACCGCCGGCAATCAGGGCGCCCGCGGCTTCGAAGACCGCCGCGATAGCCAGCGCCCCTGCCATACTCAGCGCCTTCGAGCCTACCGCCGGCCCGACATTGTTGGCGACATCGTTGGCCCCGATATTTAGCGCCATGTAACCGCCGATGACGGCTGCCGCAATCAGCACCCCGCTCGCATGACCGCCCGAGTAAATAAAGGTAAATACCCAGACTCCGACCAGAAACAGCAGCCCCATCCCAAGGGCGTAGACACTGGTGCCGACTGTCCGAGTCGCACTTTCCAGCTGATTGAGCCGCTTCAGGTCCTTATCCAGAGATTGAGCCTTAAGATCATTCGGCTGCTTCGGTTTGTCGTTGAAAAAATTCATGCTCTGACTGGAAACCCGCTGTGACATTCAGATTTGATTGAAAAAGATGTAGACTGAATAGATATTTAGCTATGCCTACACGCTGTCATAAAAGTGTCATATGGTTAACCAAATAAAAAGACGGATACCTTAAGTATTATGGACTTATCTGGGGAAAAGTAGCCGGTCCTGGAAAATTCGGCTACGTAGTGAAGTGGACGACATCCAATGGCAAGTGCCAACAACATTCCACAATCGGCAGTCCTGGCCTACTGCTTTGAAGGTGGTATACCCAAGGTTCTGATGATTACTTCCAGAGGACGTGGGCGCTGGGTACTGCCCAAAGGCCGGATCGAGGAAGGACAGACGCCCAAACAGGCGGCGCTTCTCGAAGCGTATGAAGAAGCCGGTATCATGGGTGAACTCGCCACGAAAATCGGCACCTATAGCTACTCGAAATTCGATAAGCCCGAAAACCATGCCTATCACGTCAAAGTCTATCCGATGGAAGTCTCGTCCCTGGCCGACGACTGGCCGGAAAAGAACGAGCGCGACCGTTTGTGGATGGACTTTGAAAGTGCAGCCAAAGCTGTCGAAGAACCCGAACTGAAGGCGCTTCTATTTGATTTTGGAGACATGCTTTCAACTTTGGTCGCGCAAAAGGCTTAAGCGTGAAAAAATGCCATGTTCGGCACGATTTCTTCGTGCTCGAACGTGTTCCTGTCTGACATTATTTCTTCTATCCGTGTGATCGCCACGAGTTGCTCAACCATTTTGTTGCCACCTGCCAGCGGCACGATCAGGCGTTCGTATGATACACCTGGCCGTGTTATGCAGTCCGGCGCGTAATCATCTCTGCCAACAACCCTGACGCAGTTCCATTGCGGCAAGCCCGTTGCGACGGCTTGATTGAAAGCGGACAATTGCTGTGACCGGTAGGGTCCTAGATTGACCTCGTCAATATACCATCCGGTGGGATCCTCACCCAATACGGCTGCGTAGCGTGTCCCGACATACCGGATCCGATGTCGGCAGGTTAAGGCATCCACATCACATATGAGAATGTCCGGTGCCAGCAGATGAACATCCATCAGGTCGAATTTGATACTGCTCGCAATGTGATCATGACCGGCAAGCTGTGCCATGTAACGCCACATGGCGCGGATTTCTCCGGACCTCAGAAAGCCCGGCGTACTACAGTCAACTTCCAGTGTGTTATTCAACCGTACTTGCGCCATGATCGGTCAATCATCCTTATCCCGGCTGCAAGCGTGGTTCTCGAAAAAATCGCTACAGCAGCGGGAGTAGAGGATGCCGAAAGTTAAAGCGCTGGAAAATAAGGGATTACCCTAGACACGGGAAGGTCGCAAAACTTACTCATCACCAGATAAATCTGCTAGAATTGGACAATCCGGCCGGTCATCCCCCCGGCATGAGTGGATAAGATGTTTCAGCGTACCGCGTAAATGTTCCAGCTCAGCAAGACGTTTGTCGATTTCCGCCAGATGCGTCTCAGCCAGCGCTTTGACGTCAGCGCTTGCCCGGTCCTTGTCCTCATACAACGATAAAAGCTGACGGCAATCATCAATCGAAAATCCAAGCTGGCGGGCACGCTTCAAAAAAGCCAGTTTCTGCACCGACTGATTGTCATAATTGCGATAGCCGTTATTGGCGCGATCAGGCACGACCAGACCGATATCATCGTAATAACGGATTGTCTTAGCGGGCAGGCCGCTCCGTTCAGCAGCTTCGCGGACATTCATGATGGCTCTCCTTGCGAACTATCCATTCCCTGCGGTTTCCATCCGCGTAACATCAGCGAACTGCTGACGACCGTTATCGAACTCATCGCCATGGCCGCGCCTGCAATGGCCGGTGACAGATACCCCAGAGCCGCAAGCGGTAACCCGATGATGTTGAAGATAAATGCCCAGAACAGATTCCATCTGATCCGGAGCCAGGTGGCGCGGGCAATCTGCATGGCAGCGGCGACCAGACGCGGGTCCGGTCGCAGCAAGGTAATTCCCGCCGTTTCCATCGCCGCATCGGTTCCTGATCCCATTGCGATCCCGACTTCCGCAGCCGCCAGTGCCGGCGCATCGTTAATGCCGTCCCCTACCATGGCCGTGTGATGCCCTTCGTTACGCAGGTCTTCCAGGGCAGTGACCTTGTCTTCGGGCTTCAAGCCTGCACGCACATCTCTGATTCCGACATTATGTCCAATGGCTTCGGCGACGCGGACGGCATCGCCACTCAGCATCACGCTGGAAATGTTCTGTTCATTGAGCAGCGAAATCGCGCGTTCGGATTCCGCCCTCACTTCATCACGGATCGCCAGGACCCCGGCGATGCGGGTATCGACGGCAACGATAACCGCCGTCTTTCCTTCGGCTTCAAGGTTACCCAGTGACGAGGTGGCTTTATTGAAATCAATGCCTGCCGATTGCATCAGCGTACAATTACCGATCAGCACACGGACCCCGTCAACATGGCCTTCAACACCTGCACCGACGTGGGCTTTGATATCTAAAGCGGGAGTGAACGAGAGTGCCCTGGATTTGGCTTCGTCCAGTATGGCTCGGGCCAGCGGATGTTCCGACCCCGCCTGCACCGCAGCTGCGATTTTGAGGACAGCATCCTCGCTGCCTTCAAGCGGCCTTATATCCGTCAGCACGGGCTGGCCACGGGTGAGCGTCCCGGTCTTGTCGAAGGCAACCACGTCGACGCGATAGGCCTGTTCCAGCACCGCGACATCCTTGATCAGGATGCCCGCACGGGCAGCAGCTCCGGTACCCGCTACGATGGCGGTCGGTGTGGCCAGGCCGAGCGCACACGGACATGCAATGACCAGTACGGAAACCGCGTTGATGATCGCGGTCTCAACCCCGGCTCCGGCCACCAGCCAGCCGATCAGGGCAATCAACGCGACACCGACCACCACCGGAACGAAAATGGCGCTGACCCGGTCGACAAGCCGCTGCACCGGTGCCTTGCCGGACTGGGCGTTTTCAACCAGCCGGACAATCTTGGAGAGAGTTGTATCTTCGCCGATGCGGCTGACACGGACTTTCAATTCCCCGCTGCCGTTGATCGCACCGCCGGTAACGTGATCTCCGGGCTGCTTTGCAATCAGCGTACTTTCACCGGTAATCAGGGATTCATCCATTTCCGATGACCCGGCTTCAATCACACCGTCAACAGGGATGCGTTCACCCGGCCGTACAATTGCCAGATCACCGACCCGGACGGATTCAACAGCGACTTCAATGATCTGTCCGTCTCGATTGATCCGGGCCTTTCCGGGTCTGAGCGCCATCAGCTCACGAATGGCTTCCGTGGTCCCCCTTTTGGCCCGGCTTTCAATGAGTTTCCCAAAAACGACAAGCGTCACGATAACGGCAGAGGCTTCATAATAAAGATGTGAGGAGGTCGTCAGGCCTTCGGTAAACACGATCCAGGAACTCAGCGCAAAGGCTGCTGACGTACCGAGCGCGACCAGTACGTCCATATTCCCGCTACCAGCCCGAAGCGACCGGTAAGCGCCGAGGTAAAACCGGCCACCTATCCAGAATTGCACGGGCAGACACAACAGCAATTGCAGCCAGGCCGGCACATGATAGGGGATACCCAATGGAGGCAGAACCATCATCGCCAGTAAGGGGGCGGTTAATGCCACCGAGAGGATGACCATGAACAGTTCGGTTTTCTGTCGGTGTCTATCTTCCTCTGCCTGACGGGCCGCCTGACGGCGCCGGACTTCCGCATCTGATGCCGTTAACTCTGCCCGGTATCCGGCATTATTAACGGCCTCAACGAGCGCATCTCCGGAAACATCGGGACCGAGCCAGGTGACATGCGCACGTTCCAGTGCCAGATTGACCTCGGCAGAGACGACCTCGGGTACCGCCTTCAAGGCTTTTTCGACGTTTGATGCACACCCGGCACACGTCATACCCGTGATATTGAGTTCAAGCGCACTCTGTTCCACTGAAAAGCCGGCGTCATCGATGGCGGTCCTGATCTCCTCAGCAGATAGCTTGCCGATAACGACAAATGCACGTTCGGAGGCAAAATCGACACGCGCTTCCCCTAGGCCCGAAAGCGCCTTGAGGGCCTTTTCGGCACGGTTCGCACATCCCGTACATGTCATGCCAGCGATGCCGAAATTCAGGGATTTTCCGAACGATGTACCACTGGATATCTGCACGATGTACCTCTTCATTGATGATCCGGTGCAGCATAAAGCTTCCAGTTACTGGAAGATCAAGAAGTTTCCATATTCAACTCAACACTCTGAATCCAAAGAAATCTCCTCCGGGTCTTTCCAAATACATTCAATGGATGCAAACTTATCTACGTGCTCGGGTCTTCAGAAACCCGTCATAGAGCACATGGGAACAGAAACATGCCGGATGAATCCAAAGCAGAAGGCCGCGTCGCACCCGACGGTCAGGCCTTTGAAGAAAGCCCGACGAATACAAAAAAACCGACCCGACGCATCCGCCCGCTATTCGTTGTCGCTTTTTTGGTGATGGTCGCCGGCGTCTATTTCGGTTTCCAGGAAGTGCACAAACGGCTGACCTATATTTTCGAGGAAGATGCCCGCATCCATACCGAACTCGTTACCGTTTCATCGCGCGTTGCCGGCTGGATTACCGAAATGCCTGCCGCCGAAGGCGAGATGGTGGAGGAAAGCACCGTTCTGGTGCAGATCGACGATCGCGAATCCCGCATTTATCTAATTGAACTTGAAGCCCAGGCCGCCGCCGCCAATGCCGAACGCACCCGCCTGGATTCAGAACGCGAACTGATCGGCAGGCAGATCGACAGCCGCCTGCAGTCCGAGCGTGCCCGTGTCGCCGCAGCCGAAGTTGTGGTTTCGTCATTGCGTCCGCAACGCGAACTTGCGGAACGCGAACTGAGCCGCACCAAGAAACTGTTCGACGACAAGGTTGCCTCACGCCGCCAGCTTGATCAGGCCGAAGCCTCGCACCAGCAAATTGATCGCGAATACCGGATTGCCATTGCCGAACTGCAATCCGCCAAGGCACGGATCGCCGAGGTCGAAGCCGACCGTGCACGGCTCGACGTCCTTGCCGGTGAGGTGCTCGTGCTGGAGCAGAAAGAAGCGGAAATCCGCGCCCGCATTTCCCGACAGCGGCTGGATATTTCCGATCGCACGATCAAATCGCCAATCAATGGCATCATCGACAAAACCTTCGTGGATGCCGGCGAATACGTGACACCGGGCCAGAGGCTTCTGCTGACCCATAACCCCGAAAACATCTGGGTCGAAGCCAACGTCAAGGAAACCGTGATCCGCAAACTCAAAACCGGCCAGAATGTCGACATCCACATCGATGCCTATCCGGATGAACCCTTTGCCGGGACGGTGAAAAACATCGGTTCCGCCGCGACCAGCCAGTTCGCCCTGTTGCCGACACCGAACCCGAGCGGCAACTTCACCAAGATCACGCAACGCCTGCCGATCCGCATTGCCATCAAGAAACCAGATCCGCGCTTACGGCCTGGCATGATGGTCGTCGTCAAGATCGCCATACAAGAGTAACCACGTCCTTGGCCGAGACTCACGACGATCCGGCAATCCAGAGGCACTTTGACCGATACGGCCCGGCCTATCGCTGGCTGGTGACGATAAGCGGCCTGACCGGCGCGATTGCCATGATCCTGTCGGCAACCATCGTCAATGTCGCCGTCCCCAGCATCATGGGCGCTTACGGTGTCGGTCAGGATGTCGCGCAGTGGGCCGCGACCGCCTTCCTGTCGACGATGGTTGCCAGCCAGCTCCTGAATACCTGGGTCGTGCGTGCTCTCGGTCAGCGTTATGCCTATGCCTTTACGCTGATCATATTCGTTGCCGGTGCGTTCGTCTGTGCGCTCAGCCCGAACATCGACCTGTTGATCATCGGCCGGATCATGCAGGGTTTTTCGGCGGGCATTATCCAGCCGCTTGTGCTGGCGACAATGGTTTCCGTGTTTCCGCGAAACCGCCGCGGGTTCGCCGTCGGCATGTATGGTCTCGGCGTGACCCTTGCACCCAGCTTCGGACCGCTCGTCGGCGGTGTAACCATCGACCTGTTAACCTGGCGGCACGCGTTTCTGATGCCTCTGCCGCTGGTTCTGTTGGCATTTATCGGCGGTCTGCTGTTCATGCCGTCGAAGCCCTTCGAAAAGCGGTTGCCGCCCTTCAACTGGTCCGGCTTCATTCTGCTCTGTATTGCTCTGGTCATGGTGATGCGGGCCATCGGTAACGGCCAGCGCTGGGGCTGGACCTCGGACCTGACGCTGATGACGGCTGCAGGCGGCATCATCGCCTTTTCGTGCTTCATCTATACGCAGTTGAAGACGAAATCGCCGCTGCTCGATCCGACGCTCTTTCTCGATCCCAAGTTCGCCGCCGCCATGGCCATCGGGTTTGCCTTCGGTGCCGGAAACTTCGCTACCAACTACGCGATCCCCGTGTTCGTACAGACAATCCAGCATTTCTCACCGACCGAGGCGGGGCTGGTGCTTGTTCCAGCAGGACTGTTCCTATTTACGCTGATCCCGATATCCGGGCGCATCGCCGATACCGTACCACCGCATTACCCGATCATGGCAGGCTGTCTGATCTTTGCCGTCGCGACGTATCTGATTTCGTCATCGGACGTGAACACGGCATTCTGGACAATCGCCGGACTGACGGTCCTGAGCCGCGCCGCCCTTGGTCTGGTGATGCCGAACCTCGGTGGTGCGGCAATGCGTTCGATCTCCGCCGACAAATTGAATGCCGCTGCGGGCGCCTATAACTTCATACGCCAATCCGGTGGCGCCTTCGGGGTCAACATCACCGCCGCATTGATCGAATACCGAAGTGCGCATCATGCCGACTGGCTCACGGCAACACAGACGTCCGGGAACGATTTTACCCGCGAAATGCTGGAGCAGGTGCGAAGACTGCTGGCAGAGGGCGGGCTCAGCAATCTAGCACTGGAATGGGGCGCCTACGATTATCTCAGCCGCACCATCTATGCCCAAGCCCGTACGTTCGGCTTTCAGGACACCTTCATGATCGTTTCTGTCGCTTTCATCATTGCACTGATCCCATCGATGATGCTGGCCCGCTCATCGCGAAAAAAAGTCTGATTTCTCGTCCAGGCTACGGAAATATCCGCCCCGCTCTTGCATAGCTTTCCCCGGACAGGGAAGGAGGCTCCATGGACGGTGCGCTCGGGAATGAAGTACAGCCGGCCTCAACGGCGTTTAGCGAGGCTGAAAAGCTGGCACGGCTCAGGCTGATCCGGTCTGAAAATATCGGCCCGATCACGTTTCACCGTCTGATCGAAACCTATGGTGACGCCCGTACCGCGCTGGAGGCGCTGCCAGAACTGGCGCGCAAGGGGGGCCGGCGAAAACCGATCCGTATCAGCACGCTTTCTGAAGTTGAAGAAGAAGTCGCCGAACTGCAGAAGCTCGGGGCTGCCATGCTGTTTCGGGGTGAACCAGCATATCCGCCCCTGCTCGGGCATATCGAAGATGCGCCGCCGGTACTGTTTGTTCGCGGCCATCCGCATCTGCTCGGTAAAAAATCAGTGGCGATCGTCGGATCCCGCAATGCGTCCATCAATGGGAAGCGGTTTGCCCATGACATGGCTGCCAGTCTGGGCGCGGCGGGACTTCTTGTGGTTTCGGGGATGGCTCGTGGCATAGATACCGCAGCGCATCTGGGCGCTCTCGACACCGGAACCGTCGCCGTGATGGGCGGTGGCGTCGATGTCTGTTACCCTCGCGAGAATCAGGACCTGTACGACGCACTGGTTCAAAGCGGTGGCATGTGCACCGAAGTCGCAACCGGCATCACGCCCCAGGCCCGACACTTTCCGCGTCGCAATCGCATTATTTCTGGGGTTGCCAGAGCCATCGTCGTGATCGAAGCCGGGGCAAAGTCAGGTTCACTGATCACCGCCCGAATGGCACTGGAACAGGGCCGTGAGGTGTTCGCTGTCCCCGGTGCGCCGCAAGACCCGCGTGTCAAGGGATCGAATGCCTTGATCCGTGATGGCGCTCAGCTCACCGAAACCGCTGATGATGTCATCCGCGCCCTCTCGGATATGGGAGCCGGCGCTTTACATGAGCGCCGCCGCAACAACCTCGCAGCGCCCGCACCCGCATCTGTCAGCGGGCCGGAAATTGATACTGCCCGCCGGAAAGTAACCCAGGCACTGAATTACGGGCCGACCGGGATCGATGCCATTATTCGCGATACCGGCTGCAGTGCAGCGGCCGTTTTCGTGGTGCTACTGGAGCTTGAAATCGCCGGTCGGCTGGAACGCCAGGCCGGGAACGTAGTCACCCTGATCGCCCTCTGAACCGGTCATTTTCATGCCAGCTCGACGATAAAATTTTTATTCTCAAACAACACATTGATTTAACTATATTTTTTAAGACTTGAGAGACTCCTTTTCCGTGATCACGTAAATTTCATCTGTTGACGTGGTGTTCATTTATCGCCAATTCTCCCCGGCCCCGGACCTGAGCAATCACACCGGGTCTTTTGATAGACATATTCGAACGGGTGAAAATGACCAGCGTCGTCGTCGTCGAATCACCGGCCAAGGCCAAAACGATCAACAAGTACCTCGGAGACGATTACACCGTCCTCGCGAGCTACGGGCATATTCGCGACCTGCCGTCGAAGAACGGCTCGGTCGAACCGGACGATGATTTTGCCATGACATGGGAGATCGACAGCCGCTCGAAAAAGCATGTCGATGAAATCGCCAAGGCGGTCAGGAACGCCGATACGCTTTATCTAGCGACTGACCCTGATCGTGAAGGCGAAGCGATTTCCTGGCACATCAAGGAAGTGCTCGAAGGCAAAAAGCTACTTAATGGCAAACCGGTCAAGCGTGTGGTCTTCAATGAAATCACCAAGGATGCGGTGCAGGATGCCTTCGCGCACCCCCGCGAACTGGATCATGAGCTGGTCGACGCCTATATGGCGCGCCGTGCACTTGATTATCTGGTCGGTTTCACGTTGTCACCGGTGTTGTGGCGCAAGCTGCCGGGTTCACGTTCGGCGGGCCGTGTGCAGTCGGTGGCATTGCGCCTGATCTGCGAACGCGAACTTGAAATCGAGATGTTCAAGCCGGAGGAATACTGGTCCATCGATGCGATGTTCCAGACCCCCAGGGGAGACGCCTACAAGGCTTCGTTGACCCGTATCAACGGCGAGAAGCTGGGTAAGTTCACCATCAACAGCGAAGCGTTGGCCGGTCAGGCTGTTGCGGCGATCGAAACCCAGTCGTTTACCACCGGCGAGATTGAGCGTAAGCAGACCCGACGCTATCCGTCTCCGCCGTTTACCACCTCGACACTGCAGCAGGAAGCATCTCGCAAGTTGTATTTCGGTGCCCGCAAGACCATGCAGACGGCACAGAACCTCTATGAAGGGGTGCGTATCGGCGGCGAGAACGTCGGCCTGATCACCTACATGCGTACCGATGGGGTGCAGATGGCCCGCGAGGCCATTGCCTCCAGCCGTAACGTCATTCAGGAACAGTTCGGCTCGAAGTATCTACCCGACAGTCCGCGTATATATAAGTCGAAGGCCAAGAACGCCCAGGAAGCCCACGAAGCGATTCGGCCGACCGACATCCGGCGCACACCGGAATCACTGGCCAAGTATTTAAGTCCCGACCAGCTCAAGCTCTATACGCTGATCTGGAAACGGACCGTCGCCAGCCAGATGGAAGCCGCCGTTCTGGACCAGGTCGGTGTAGATATCACATCCGGCGACAATCAGATCACCTTCCGTGCCACCGGTTCGGTCATTGCCTTTGACGGGTTTTTCAAGGTTTATCGTGAAAGCCAGGATGACAGTAAGGACGATGACGACAGCAACCGCATCCTGCCGCAGCTGAACGAAAACGAGGGCCAGGAACGAACCGAAATCCTGCCCGAGCAGCACTTCACCCAACCGCCGCCACGCTATAGCGAAGCCTCGCTGGTCAAGAAGCTGGAAGAACTCGGCATCGGTCGGCCATCGACGTATGCGTCGATCATTTCCGTGCTGCAGGATCGCAATTACGTCATCATCGACAAGCGCCGTTTCATTCCGGAAGACCGCGGCCGGCTGGTGACCACATTCCTCGCCAGCTTCTTCGAGCGCTACGTCGAATACGATTTCACGGCCGATCTTGAAGAAAAACTCGATGATATTTCCGGCGGCCGCATACAGTGGAAGCAGGTGCTTCTGGATTTCTGGAAGGCCTTCAAGGAGAAGGTCGACGAAACCAAGGAACTGCGCGTCCGTGACGTGCTCGATGTTCTGAACGAGGAACTCAAGCCGCACTTCTTCCCGGAACGCGCGGATGGCTCGGACCCCCGAAGCTGCCCGAAATGCAAGGAAGGCGAACTGTCGATCAAACTCGGACGGCATGGCGCATTCCTCGGCTGCTCACGCTATCCCGACTGCAATTTCACGACGCCACTGGGCGCCGATCCGGCGGAAAACTCCCTCGGCGACGGCCCGAAGGAACTCGGCACCGATCCGGATACCGGCAAGGTGATCACGCTGCGCCAGGGACCATACGGGCCGTACATCCAGCTGGGCGAGGAAGAGATCGAAGGCAAGAAAAAGATCAAGCCCAAGCGCTCGTCGTTACCCGCCGGGGTCAATCCCGACGACGTCGATCTCGAAAAGGCGCTGGGCCTGATGTCCCTGCCCCGCCTTGTCGGAACCGATCCGGTATCGGGCATGGAAATACGCGCCGGGATCGGCCGCTTTGGCCCGTTCCTGCAGGTCGGCGGGACTTATCTGTCGCTCAAGGGCGACGAAGATGACGTACTGACCATCGGCCTCAACCGGGCCGTATCCCTGCTGGGTGACAAGCCCCGCAAGGATCCGCCGATCGAGCTCGGCAAGCATCCGAAAAGCAAGAAGCCGCTGATGGTCAAGGATGGCCGTTGGGGGCCATTCGTCCAGATGGGCCGGACCATGGCGCGGTTGCCCAAGGATATGGCGAAAGAGGATGTGACCCTTGAAAAAGCCATAGAGTTGGTCGACGCCAAAGGTGCGAACGGCAAGGGTGGCGGCACGACCAAGAAGGCGGCAGCCAAAAAAGCCCCAGCGAAAAAGAAAGCGGCAACCAAAAAGAAAGCGGCAGCAAAAAAGAAATCCGCCGCCAAGAAGAAGCCTGCCGAAGAATCCGACGCGGCGGAGTAATCACGACCACAGCTTGTCCTGTCATCCCGACTTAGGCCGGGGTCCAGAGATACATACAATTCAGCATAGTGTTCTGGATTCCGGCCTCTGTCGGAATGTCCCTCTCTATGAACGACCCTTGTAGCTGGCCCTGCCTGCGCTTACCTTCGAGCGATGAATGATACCCCTTTTCCGACGAAACAGCAGATCGCCGATTTCGTCCGCGGCCAGGACGGCCGTGTCGGCAAGCGTGAAATTGCACGCGCCTTCCGGCTTGATGCCGAACAGAAACGCACCCTCAAGAAAGTCCTCAAAGAAATGCAGGAAGACGGCAGTCTGAAAAGCGATCGCGGCAAGAGGCTGCGCGACCCGGAAATGCTGCCCAACGTCTGCGTTCTGGTCATCAGCGGCACCGATCTTGACGGCGAAGTCCTGGCCCGTCCCGTCAAATGGGACAGCGAGGCCACGCCGCCGAAAATTTACGTCACCCCGGACGGCCGCAGCAGCCCAGCACCAGGCACGGGGGAGCAGATTCTGGCCCGCCTGACGCCGTCCGAAGATGGCTACAACGCCAAAATCATCCGCCGCATCGCCGCCGCGCCTACGGATATTCTTGGGATTGTCCTTGAAGCCGAGGGTGAACTGCGTATTCGACCGGTCGACAAACGTGAACGCAACGAATTTGTCATCGACAAAGGCCAGGACAAGGGGGCCAAGGCCGGCGAACTGGTTCGTGCCCAGGGAATCAAGGGGCCACGGCTTGGCCTTAAGCGGTGCCGGGTCATCGAACGGATTGCCGAGGCCGAAGGGGCGTCGGCGATCAGTCTGATCTGCGTGCATCAGCACGGCATCCCCGTCTCTTTCCCGGAACCCGCCATGAAGCAGGCAGAGAAATCCAAAGCAGCCCCATTGGGCCCGCGGGACGATCTCCGTAACACAGCACTGGTGACCATTGACGGCGCCGATGCGCGCGACTTTGATGACGCCGTTTACTGCGAAGCCGATGACGATCCGAAAAACCCCGGCGGCTTCAGGCTGATGGTCGCGATTGCCGACGTCGCCTGGTACGTGCGGACCGGCGATGCACTGGACAAGGCGGCGTTCGAGCGCGGCAATTCCGTC
Source organism: Rhodospirillales bacterium (assembly GCA_965227245.1). Classification (GTDB taxonomy): domain Bacteria; phylum Pseudomonadota; class Alphaproteobacteria; order Rhodospirillales; family Casp-alpha2; genus UBA4479. Next base: position 3,829,920 of record OZ245728.1, read on the forward strand.
TATTTTCCTGACCGGGTCGTGCCCATGCTGCCCGAACAGTTGTCGAACGGCTGGTGTTCGCTGAAACCCCACGAGGACCGGCCCTGCCTGGTTGCGCACCTTAAGATCGACGCCGACGGCAATCTCCTCGCCAAGCGGTTCTCACGTGCCCTTATGCGGTCTCACGCACGGCTCACCTATGAACAGGTACAGATGGCCCGCGACGGCCACCCCGACGAGATGACGGCGCCGCTGGTCGACAGCGTGATCACCCCGCTGTACGCCGCCTTCGATATCCTGCTCAAGGCCCGCGAAGCCCGCGGCGCGCTGGAAATCGAGGGGGATGAACGCAAGGTTGTTCTTGACGATAACGGCGACATTACCGGCATCGAACCGCGCCAGCGCCTCGACAGTCACAAGCTGATCGAGGAATTCATGGTGCTGGCCAACGTCGCAGCGGCGGAATTTCTGGAAGAGAAAAAACGTCCGTGCATGTACCGGGTACACGATGAGCCGTCGATGGCGAAGATCGAGTCCCTGAGCGAAGTTCTCGACAGCGTGCATATTCGTTTCGACCGGGGTCAGACCGTGACCCCGCACCGCTTCAACCAGATCCTCAAGAAAGCCCACGGCACGCCGCACCAGCAGATGATCAACGACGTCGTGCTGCGCAGCCAGGCACAGGCCATGTATGACCCGGTCAATATCGGCCACTTCGGACTGGCGCTGAAACGATACTGCCACTTCACATCTCCGATCCGGCGGTATTCCGATCTCCTTGTTCACCGAGCCCTGATCCGCGGCATGAAGCCGAATGACGGTGCATTGAGCGAAGACCCCGGTGATTTTTCAAAGATCGGCGAACATCTGTGCGTGACCGAACGCCGCGCCCAGACTGCCGAGCGCGATGCCATGGACCGCTACAGCGCATATTTCATGCGCGACAAGGTCGGCGGCAGCTTCATGGCCCGTATTTCCGGTGTGACCCGGTTCGGCATCTTCATCCGCGTCGACGACATCGGTGCGGATGGGTTGGTGCCGATCAAGACTCTGCCCAGCGATTATTATGTCCACGATGAAGAACGTCACCAGTTGACCGGGCGTTCGAACGGTCTGGTGTTCCGGCTCGGCGACCGGGTTGAGGTCGTCCTCCGGGAAGTTACCCCGGTGACCGGCGGCATGCTTTTCGAAGTCATGGGACGATCGGAAGGCGGTGCGTTCGCACGAGATCAGTCTCGGCAGGGCCGCAAGCAGACCCGCAATACGTCCAAAGGAAAGCCGCCAAGAGCGACCAAGCCGAAGAAGATCAAGGGCAAGAGCCGCGCCTCGCGCCGGCAAAAACGTAATGCCGCCGAAACCGGCGCCAAGAAACGCAGCAAACCGAAAAAACGTGGCTGAAAGCATTCGCCGTAAATAATGTCGGCACGCGCATATGTGATGTGGACCATATACATACCCCCGAAGATAGTTTTAAATGCACATTATGACTGGGCATATCAAAGGTTTATGGAATCTGACCGGGCTGTTCGCAGCACTGGCGCTCTCCGCCTGCGCGTCTCTGCCGAACACCGAAAAGACCCTGCCCACAGACAATTTTGCCAAACCGGCCGCTGCGGAAGTCATCGCCGTCGGCTTTGATAATATCTCTGACAAGTACATCGAACCGGTACGTATCAGCCGGATTGGTGTCGAAGGCCTGCGCGGTCTGGGAGCCATTGATGCCGGGCTCAGCCTCACCGAACAGGGTGGCCAGATGATCATGTATGGAAACGGCAATGAAATCGGCCGTATGCAGTTGCCGGCGGAAACCGATATCCGCGCCTGGGCGGCAGCCGTCGTCGCACTGACGGAAAAGGCACGTGAAAATTCGTCGGACATCCGTGCCGCACCCGCTGAAAAGATTTACGAAGCCATCTTTGACGGGGCGCTTTCGGATCTCGATATTTTCTCCAGATACGCCGGTATGACAGAGGCGACCCGCAATCGCGCACGGCGGGACGGTTTCGGCGGCATCGGAATCCGGTTTCGTATCGAAAATGACGTCGCCGTCATCACCAGAGTCATCGAGGGTACACCGGCCCACGAGAGTGGCATCCGCGCCGGAGATCATATCGTCAAGGTCGAAGGACGCCCCGTCAAAGGCCTCAAGAACAGCGATATAACAGGGCTTATCCGCGGCCCCGTGCACACTCAGGTCACCCTGACCCTGTCACGTCCCGAAGCAGTACAGCCTTTCACGATTGGCGTGGCACGGGTGCATATCGTACCCGATACCGTGCACTGGCAGGTCGACAAGGGTATCGGAATTCTTCGGATCTCCAGTTTCAACCACGAAACAGCCAATTCCATGGAGAAAATCCTGACCCGCGCCATGGCACCTGATCAAACACCTCTCATAGGTCTGGTCGTTGATCTCAGGGGGAACCCCGGCGGATTGCTGCGCCAGTCCATAGAGGTTGCCGACATGCTGCTGACCCAGGGCGATATCCTGCGCACATCAGGCCGGCATCCGGACAGCCTGCATCATTATACCGCCAGCGGACGCGACCTCGCCGCCGGTCTCCCCGTTGTCGTCATCATCGACGGCAAATCAGCGTCAGCGGCCGAAATCGTCGCCGCGGCCCTGCAGGACCGGGACCGCGCTGTCGTCATCGGCACGTCTTCATACGGTAAAGGCAGCGTACAGACCGTGATCCGACTGCCCAACGACGGTGAAATCACGCTGACATGGTCAAAATTCGTGGCCCCGTCCGGATATTACCTTCATGGCCTCGGCGTCGTGCCGACAGTCTGTACCAGCGGGCAGGAAGAAATGCATCAGGCCGCGGGAATCATCGAGGCGTCCCTCGAGGGGGAACTGGCCGCAAAAACAGTTTCCTGGCGTCGCCGCGCACTGCTGGGGGATGAAGAACGCCAGTTGCTGCGGAGCGGTTGCCCGGCGGAAACCCGGAAAAGCGCTCTTGATCTTGAGGTCGCCAAACGGCTGATTCTCAATACCCGCCTGCATGCCCGCGCCCTGCGCATGTCAACGGCGACCGCCCAGGCGACCAACTAGATCCGAATTAAGCAATCCCGTTGTTTCAATTTGTCGGAAACACTCTTGACTTGAGCGTCTTTGCCGCTATCTTGCCGCCTCTTCGAACGCGTGGCGTTCACTGATTTGGACAGGACACAGAGTCATGGCGAAACCGGCGACCATTCAAATTCGTCTCGTCAGCACGGCGGACACCGGCTTCTTCTACATCACGAAGAAGAACCCGCGGAATACCACCGAAAAGATGCAGATGCGGAAATACGACCCCGTCGTCCGCAAACACGTCATGTTCAAGGAAGCGAAAATCAAGTAAGCGGCGCAAAAAGCTGCTTAAAACGCCATGCGCCGCTGAAAAGCGGCGCATTTTCGTTTGGGAACACGCTAAGTCCCTAACATACATGACTGGCCCGGCATCCCGGACCCGATCGTCAATTGAGGAATTTTTTGACCGTATCGAGGAAGTGCGGTACCGAGATCGGCTTGGCGATATAACCTTCACAGCCGCCTTCGCGAATCTTCTCTTCATCCCCCTTCATCGCAAATGCGGTCACAGCGATCACGGGGATGCCCTTGAGGTCGTCATCTGCCTTCAGCATCTTTGTGACTTCAAGTCCGGAAATTTCCGGCAACTGGATATCCATCAGAATCAGGTCCGGTGAGTGTTCACGCGCAAGCTTAAGAGCGTCCCGCCCATCAACGGTTTGTACCGTTTCATAACCGTGTGCCTGAAGAAGATCGTTGAACAACTTCATATTAAGATCGTTGTCTTCAACGATTAGGATTTTACTCGCCATGCTCGGTTCCTTGTAGGCCTTAAAATTGGGGCCAATTTTTGCAGAAATATTCCGCCAAACAGTCCTATTAAGAATGGAATATAACAGTTTGTAAGTCAATTGATGCTAAGTCGGGGACCCGACCTATTCAACACCCCGTCCAGCGGACATAATCAGTACGGGACGAGCCCGACATTCAGTTCCGAAGCCAGCATTGCCGTCAAGATCGTCAGTGTCAGGGCGAGGCTGAATGCTTTCCACGTCGCCATTTTTCTATCCTCCGGTCATTCGTACCCGAAACAAGGTGCAATCGGTCTGACAGACAATCGTTTGATATGAATAGAAGATGGCAAAAAAATGGTTAATGGTCTGTGATCGTGCGCACGTACATCATCGTATGCAGCGAAACATGAGCTATTCGCCCCGGACTTCCTCGACCATTTCACGAAGCTGCGCCAGATCCTTGATCAATAGCGCATTTTTTTTACGTTCAATTATATTTTGCCGGGCCAGATCGCTTAGCACACGGGCCACGGTTTCACGTGTTGTCGACACCCTGCTGGCGATATCGCCGTGAACCGGGATCGGACGAATTTCAGCCTGATTCTCCCCGATCAGGCCGCTCCGCGCTTGACGCAGCAAATCAGCCTGCACCCTGTTGTTTGCGGCCAGGGTGCTGAGATCCATGATCCGGTCGGTTGAATTGCGGATGATACCGGCAAGCGCCCGCAAAACCCGGAACGCGATTTCGGCGTTGTTACGCAGCAGATGCAGGAAACGCTCCTGCGGCAAAGCTGCGATCAGGCTGTTATCGAGAGACATCACACTCGCCGAGCGTGGTTGTCCGTCCAATGCGGAAAGCTCACCAAAATGGCTTCCGGAATCAAGATCCTCCAGCGTGATCTCTTTCCCCGAGAGCGAGTAATTGACGACACGCACCCTGCCTTCGACGACAAAAAACACATCTGTGGAATCGCTCTGGCGGTCGATAATCTGTTCGTGGTCGGCATAACGGCGCCATTTACAGGCTTTTTCCAGTTCGGCAATCGCCTGACGGCTGATACCGTCAAGTATGCGGATTTCACCTAAAGATGATGTCTCACTGTCCGACATCCAGCCCCCCGATAAGCACACTCACTCCTGTTCCCGGTGTTGGTTCCGGGTTAATAGGTTTTATCTTAGACCTATATTTCATGAAATGCGAACCCGTGAATTCAAGATCGGGAAATATTGTTTACCGTCCTGATTCCTGGTGCTTGCGGTCTGAATCCCGCGTGATCTATTGTGCGCCAGACGCCGAGGGACAGCACATGGCAAAAACCGAAAACAAAACCAGCCCCCACAAGGAGATGAAAACCGCCGTTGTGGTGCCCTGCTGGCGGGAAAAGGACCATATTCTCGACGTGCTGGCCGGCATCGGTCCCGAAGTCACGTCGATCTTCGTCGTCGACGATTCCTGCCCTGACGGTACCGGTGACTATGTCCGGGAAAATGCCACCGACCCGCGCATCACGGTTCTTCATAACGCGGTCAATCAGGGTGTCGGCGGCGCCACAGTTACCGGTTACAAGGCTGCGATTGATGCCGGCTGCGAGATCATTGTGAAATTGGATGGTGACGGGCAAATGAAGCCCTCGTTGATCCCAAATCTGGTTCAGCCCATCGAACGGCATCAGGCTGATTACACGAAAGGCAATCGTCTGCATCGACGTGATAGTGCGCGCGACATGCCCTTGATCCGTCTGCTCGGCAATATGGGCCTGACCCTGATGTCGAAACTGTCGAGCGGTTACTGGGACATCATGGACCCGACAAACGGTTTTACCGCGATCCATGCCGATGTCGCCCGGGAACTCCCTCTGGACGATCTGGCCAAGGGTTTCTTCTTCGAATCCGACATGCTGTACCGATTGTCAGAGCAAAGAGCCGTCGTCTGGGATGTCTCCATGCGCGCGCATTATGGTGAGGAAACAAGCCATCTTGTCGTGCACCGAATTTTCTGGCCTTTCATCAAGGGCCATACCCGCAACACTTGGCGCCGCTTGATTGATACCTATTTCGTTCGCGATATCGGCATTGCCTCACTTGAGCTGATGCTCGGCAGTATTTTCCTCATAGCCGGCACACTCTATGGAAGCATTCACTGGTGGCTCAGCATTGCCACCGGGATTCCGGCTACCGCTGGAACAGCGATCCTGTCGGCGCTGCCGATCATCGTCGGCATGCAGATGCTGATTGCCTTCATCGGTCACGACACCCGGCACCAGCCGACACGCCCGGTACACATGGGTGGTTCTGTCGACTAAAGCCCCAGACTGATTCCGTCGCGGCGCGGATCACCTGCCCCCTGCACACTCCCCGCAGTGTCGCGCTGCACGACATGAACCCCACCGAAAAACATGTTGGCTTCAGGCCAGACATGAACCTCACCCGGCCAAGATGGCGTGTGCGCAAATCCAGGCTCGACCGAGAGCTTGTTCCCTTCCAGATGCAGTCGCGGTCTGCAGAGCGCTTCGGCAAGGTCTGTGCCGTAAACGCAGATATTCAATATCACCTGTGTCAGCGCCGACCTGATACGGTTGGACCCGCCCGACCCGAATGCCGTCCACGTGCCATCCGGATCGACCATCAGACCGGGCGTCATCATTGACGACAGACGCACGCCTTCGGGCCATTCAAAAAATCCGGCGCCGTTCAGGTCATCCTCCCCAAGCATGTTGTTAAGCATGATCCCGGTATCCGGCACCACATGGCCGCACCCCTCGCCATTCGACACGGTCAATGCGGCCAGGTTTCCATCGGCATCGGCGACGCTGATGTGCGTCGTTCCGCGGTAAGACGGCGGATGCGGAATCAACCCGGCCAGCACCTGCGCCCCTGCATTCGCATCCCGGTCAATACCGCAGTCGATACGGGCGTGGTTAGCAGCATCCATGGCATGGATTAATGCAGCAGCATGCCTTTCACTTCCGAAATCGCCGGGACGGAGCTGGCTCAGGCGCAGGCATTTCAGAGCGTAATCTATCAATGCCCCTCCGATAGCCGGCGGTGGATTGAGAAAAATCTCATGGCTCCCAAGTTGGGTATGCAGAGGATGACGGCGGGCAACCCGATAGTTTGCCAGGTCATCCATGCCCAGGACACAGCCATCCATTGAAGTGATACGCGCCGCAATATCGCCCAGATAAAATAACTCAGGCCCTTCACGCGCCATCGCATCAAGAAAATCGGAAAAAGCAGCCGGCCGGTAATAATCATCTGCAGACAGCAGTTCATTGCTCCCGTTCTTGCAAAACAAGGCCCTGGAACCAGCGGAAGTCTGATAGATCGGTCCGACGACACCCAGAAGATATGCCTGAAAGCGATTGAGCCTGATCCCGTCACGTGCCAGTCCGCGAGCTGGCGATACCAGTTCCGTCATGGGTACACGCCCGAGGGCCTTGTGTATCTCGAATATCCCCGCGATTGCTCCCGGTGTAGCGACGGCTCCCATGCCGATGTGGAATTCCTGCTGTGCCACACCGAAGTCTGCCGTCACCGGATGAAAATCAACGTCGTCTCGCGAAGGCCGATTGAGTGGTGTTTCCGTGAAAAAATCAAAAACGCTGACATCGCCGTCTGCGGGTTTGGCGACCAGAAAACCACCGCCTCCCAATGAAGAAAGGACCGGTTCGGCGACACAGGCGGTCAGAAAGCCGGCTATCACGGCATCAAAGGCATTCCCGCCGGCTTTCAGCACCTCAAGCGCCGCCTTGGCGGTTTCCCGGTGTCCGGCAGCAACACCGGCTTTATGTCCTTCCCCCAAGTCCATCGTTTGATTTTACATATCGTGGCTAGCGTGGCGAGACCGTCAGATCGACGGGATGATAAAATCCGGACGAATTTTGGATTCCGCGATGCACGCAGCGACATCCATACATCGCATCACCCCATGATCCGTGACCAGGGCGGTCTTTATGCCCATCGCCGCACCGCCCAGAATATCCGTATGCAGCGTGTCACCGATCATCAGGACCCGCGACAGGTCCGGTTTGGAAGCCAGCCGGGACAGCGCCATCTCGAAGGCGTTAGCGTAGGGCTTTCCGAAAAAGGACGGCACAATATTCAGATCATCCGCCAATGCATGTGCGTACGATCCGGGCTCGCGCGTAAAGCCAACTTCGCGGGGGGCGACCAGATCCGGGTTACCGACCAGCACCGGCCGCGGCCTCAGACGCAGGGCACTTTGCAATTCATCCTGGCGGTCCTCCGTCCAGTCTGCACTGCTGAGCAGAATAAAACCGTCCGCGTTGCTGAGCCCGCGACCATCAAGCGGACAGGTCTTGCACGGCAGTTCATCGATCAAAGACGATTGCGGGGCGGCGACGGCCCAAAGCATATCGGCATCATATTCCATCACCGCTTTTGCCAGCACGGCCCGTGACGAGACGATCTCATCATCGCTGAAGTCGAACCCGAACGCCGCGTACTTTGCGACATTTGCACCGAGCGGCAGACTTGCCGCATTGGTCAGGACGATTACCTGCTTGCCGGCATTCCTCAAGGCCGTGATCCGCGCAGCGGCTCCCGGTATCGCCGTGTTACCCACATTCAGCACCCCGAAAGAATCAAATATGAAGACATCGAAACGATCCGTGATTTGACCCAGATCAACCGCCTGTTCGCTGGCGATCGGCGAGGCGGCATCGGGAAGTCGGTTTCGGATTTCCTGATATCGGCGGAAAGCCCAGTGGGCATCAACGGTAGCTCTCATCAAGGATCTCCATTCACTAAATCGATCATCGTGACCAACCCGGTCTGCGTTGATAAAGGCCCGGGTGAACCCCGTGCAATCGAATAAACGCACGTATCTGCATTCGCTACTGGATTCCGGGAATAAATGTCGGCATGATCGAAGCTGTCGGTTGTCATAAAAAATGCAACATAAACGACACTTTGGAGATTGGGAGGTTTTCATGAAAAAGTTTATCGGTGCCGCAATCGCTGCGGCATTCCTTGTGTTGAGCGGCGCTGCCAGCGCTGAAGATTGTCCACGCAGCTTTCTTGATGAACAGTACTGCGACAGGGACGGTGACCTGACCGCCGACCTGCCCACGGACAAGAGCAAAATCGTTGATCCAAGCACCATCATCTTTGCCTATACGCCGGTCGAAGACCCGGCCGTGTATGCCAAGGTATGGGACGGATTTATCCAGCACATGTCTGAAGCCACCGGCAAGAAGGTCGTCTTCTTCCCGGTTCAGTCCAACGCCGCACAGATCGAAGCCATGCGCTCCGGTCGTCTGCATGTTGCCGGTTTCAACACCGGGTCGAACCCGATTGCCGTTGCCTGCGCCGGTTTCGTACCTTTCGCTATGATGGCAGCCAAGGATGGCTCTTATGGCTATGAGATGGAACTCATCGTGCCGGCGGACAGCGACATCAAGGACCCATCCGGACTTAAGGGGCGGACCCTTGCCTTCACCTCACCGACCTCGAACTCCGGCTTCAAGGCACCGTCTGCGCTGCTGAAAGGCGAATTCGGCCTTATCGCCGATCAGGACTTCAAGACCACATTCTCGGGCAAGCACGACAACTCCGTGCTCGGCGTCGCCAACAAGGATTATGAAGCAGCCGCCGTCGCCAACTCGGTGATGAACCGAATGTTCCAGCGCGAAGTCGTCAAGAAGGATGCGATCCGTTCAATCTACAAATCGCAGACCTTCCCGACGACCGGTTACGGCCATGCCCATAACCTTGATCCGGCTCTAGCAGCCAAGATCAAGGAAGCTTTCTTCTCGTTCCCGTGGGAAGGCTCCGAACTTCAGAAGGAGTTCAAGAAGGAAGGCAAGTTTATCCCGATCACCCACAAGAAGGATTGGGATGTGATCCGCAAGATCGATGCCGCCAACGGCGTCAAGTATACGTGCAAGTAAGCCACCGTGCTTGAGGGTCAGAGGTGCCGGCGAAAACCCGGCACCTCGATCCTTTTATAAGGTCTGAAGAAGGGGGCGTGTTGGCGATGCTGCGACTGGTTGATCTCGTCAAGCAATACAAGACCGGGGACAAGGCGCTCAAGAGCGTCAACCTTGAGGTGCCCGACGGTCAGGTCATGGCCCTGATCGGCCCGTCAGGGGCCGGCAAATCGACACTGATCCGTTGCGTCAATCGCCTCGTCGAACCGACGTCGGGACAGATTTATCTGGGGGATATGCAGTTATCATCCTTGAGCCAGGGTGCGCTGCGCCGAGCGCGGCGGCGCATGGGCATGATCTTTCAGGAATATGCGCTGGTCGAACGACTGAGCGTCATGGAAAACGTGCTTTCCGGCAGGCTCGGCTACGTCCCTTTCTGGCGCAGCTATTTCCGCAAATTTCCGCAATCCGACGTCGACGAGGCGTTCCGCCTTCTGGCCCGCGTCGGTCTCGATCACATGGTCGACAAGCGCGCCGACGAACTTTCGGGCGGGCAGCGCCAGCGTGTCGGCATATGCCGGGCGCTGATCCAGAACCCCGAACTGCTTCTGGTCGATGAGCCAACGGCATCACTAGACCCGAAAACATCGCGGCAGATCATGAGATTGATCCGCGAGTTGTGTGAAGAGCGCAATCTGTCCGCCATCATCAACATTCACGACGTCATGTTGGCACAGATGTTCGCTGAGCGGATCGTCGGCCTGCAACTGGGCGAGATCGTTTATGACGGGCCGCCGGACGGTCTGACACCCGATGTTCTGACGCAGATTTACGGCGAGGAAGACTGGGAAGCTACCATCGCCAAGGTCGAGGACGAGGAAGAAGAAATCGAACCATGAGCGGTGACATCAGCCCCCCTCCCCCAACTGCTGCCGGTCGCCACTGGAAGAAACCGCCGTTCATCCAAAGCTCTCTGCTGCGCTGGTCGCTGATCATCGGCGGCGCCGCCTATATGGCGCTGGCTTTCGGCACCATGGACATCAACTGGGGCCGTGTTGCAGATGGTATTCCGCGCGGCCAGCGCTTCATTGCCGCATTCTTCCCGCCTGATTTCGTGTCACGCGCCGGTGATATATTCGACGGCATCATGGAAAGCTTGTGGATCACCATCATCTCGACGGTCGCCGGCATCGCGCTGTCGATCCCGGTTGGTCTCGGCGCAGCGCGCAATCTGTCGCCGCGCCCTGTCTATCTGGTATCACGTGCGATCCTGGCCCTGTCCCGGACCTTCCCCGAGATCATCGTCGCCCTGTTTGCGGTCAAGCTGTTCGGGTTCGGACCGTTTGCCGGTTTCATCGCGCTGTCGGTCGGCACCGTCGGTTTCTACGGCAAGCTCCTCGCCGAGGATATAGAAGACATGGACCCGTCACAGGCCGAAGCCGTCAAGGCCACAGGCGCCGGCTGGTTCCAGTGGCTGAACTATGCCGTTCAGCCGCAGGTCATGCCGCGGATGATCGGTCTCGGCATGTACAGGCTTGATATCAACTTTCGCGAATCCGCTGTCGTCGGCATCGTCGGCGGCGGCGGGATCGGCGCCACTTTGCTGACGTCGTTCGACCGCTATGAATTCGATTCTGCGGCAGCGATCCTACTGATCATCATCGGTATCGTGATGGCCGTGGAATATTCGTCCAGCTACATCAGAAAGTGGGTGCAGTAGCATGCCGGTGACAGACAGCGCGGGAACTAGACTCTGGCAGCGCCGGGACCGCCGGACACAACTGACCATTTGGGGGATCCAACTCGTCTGCCTGATGATCTTCGTCTATTGCTGGTCACTTGTCTCCGACAAGACAATCTGGGAATTCGTCTACGACGCACCGCATCAGGCCGGTGACATGGCATCGCGCATGGTGCCGCCGGCGTGGGATTACATGGACAAGTTGTGGCTCGCGGTATGGGACACCATCAACATCGCCACGCTGGGCACGCTGATGGCCGTCGTACTCGCCTTTCCCATCGCCTTCCTTGCCGCCAGTAACACAACGCCGTCCAAAGTCTTCATCCGGCCGATTGCGCTCTTCATCATCGTATCTTCACGCTCCATCAATTCCCTGTTGTGGGCGCTGATGCTGGTGACGATCATCGGCCCCGGTGTAATGGCGGGTGTACTGGCCATCGGATTCCGCTCGATCGGCTTCTGCGCCAAGCTGCTGTATGAAGCGATCGAAGAGATAGATACCACGCAGGTCGAAGCCGTCACCGCGACCGGCGCCAGCGGACCGCAGATTTTGCACTATGGAATCGTGCCGCAGATATTACCGGCATTCGCGGGCATTTCTGTCTTTCGCTGGGATATCAATATCCGCGAATCGACCGTGCTCGGTCTGGTCGGTGCCGGCGGGATCGGTCTACAACTCAATGCCTCGATCAACAATGTGGCATGGACACAGGTCTCACTGATCCTGCTGGTCATTCTGGCCACTGTCATCGTCAGTGAATGGGTCTCCGCCAAAGTCCGTCACGCCATCATCTGATGAATGCAAGCCTACGCAGGCAAAGGCTATAAAATCGTCAAATGTTGACTCTCTCATGGGAAGGTGATTCCCTGAATCTGGACTTTACGCTGGTTTATTTGAGGATCCGTATATGCGACGCGGCTTATTCGCCTTCAGCGCCTGTGTTCTGGGCGTTCTGATTTGCACGCCCCCCCTGTCGGCACAGGGCGTGGAGCTAAATGCCGTGTCCTTCGCGGATATCCCACAGGGCGAAAGTGTCGCCGTGGAGACCTTCAACGATGCTGAAGAGATTTTGAAGCTCAAAGGAATCTTCGAGGAAGAGCTGCGTCTTCATGGCTACACGGTCAACGATTCAGGGCGCCTTATCCTCAGCTTTGAAACACGGGATTCGTCCGGCAAATGGAGCGGCGGCGGCCCCAACCGTCTGGTTGAAATCGGCAACAGCGACAACCACACCGGCAAGGACGCCCCGGATGTTCGGGTCAACATCTTCGATTCTAAGCGTGGCGGCCTGCTGAACCCGAAACGCGACACGGGCATTACCCAGGTTTCACCAAGCCAACTCCGGATCGATGCAAGTATCGAGGACCGCCAAACCGGCAAACGCCTTTGGCAGGGCTGGAGCGTTACGAATCAGGGCTCAAGCATAGAAGACGACACGGCACATCAGTCCATGGTGAAACCGATTATCGAAAACATCGGCAAAACCGTTCGCAGCGAATAACCGCCTTTATCCACGCCCCCCAAGCTTGCCCTCAGCGTGCAAAACCGTTACGAAACGTGCGCACATATGGCATGATGTGCGGGTATTGCCCGAAAATATCATCGGCGATCCCTCGGTTCATTTCATTTGGATTTCAGTAGATGACGAAATCGACAGAAAAAGCGCTTCTGCCTGCCGGGCTGACAGACGGGCTGCCGCCCGATGCAGCGTTCGAGGCAGATGTTCGTGAGCGCCTGGTCGCTTCTTTCGTCGGACGCGGTTTTGATCGCGTCTCCCCGCCACTGGTTGAATTTGAAGACAATCTCCTGGCCGGCACCGGCGCCGCCATGGCCGGGCAGACGTTCCGGCTCATGGACCCGGTTTCGCAACGTATGATGGGGCTGCGCGCCGATATTACCCCGCAGGTCGCACGTATAGCCACGACACGACTTTCCCATGAACCCCGTCCATTGAGGCTGTGTTATGGCGGTGAGGTTCTGCGTATTCGCGGCACCCAGTTGCGGCCCGAGCGCCAGTTCAGTCAGGCCGGCGCAGAACTGATCGGCACCGCCGATCCCCGTGCCGACGCCGAGATGGTGCTCATGGCTGCGGAAACCTTGTCCATGCTTGGCATTGACGACATCAAGGTCGATCTCTGTCAGCCGACACTGGTGCCGCTGGTGATGGCCGAACTTGGCATCAGCGGGGATGCCGCTCGCGATCTCCGCGCCGCCCTCGATGCGAAGGATGCGGCAGAAGTCAAAACCCTGTCCTCCGCGCTGGGCAAAGAAACGCAGGCGCTCTTCGTGAAGCTGCTGGCCGCTTCCGGGCCATCCGAAAAGGTCGCCCCGAAGATCGCCGATCTGCCGTTAAGCGGCGATGCCGCCGACGCCCGCACCACGTTGCTTGAAACGGTCAGCCTGGTCGAGCGTGCCGACCCGAAACTTGATCTCACCATCGATGCCGTTGAAAACCGTGGCTTCGAGTATCATACCGGTGTGACATTTACGCTTTTCGCTCCCGGCGTACGTGGCGAACTCGGCAGTGGCGGCCGCTATATCGCCGGGCTCAATGACACGGATGCGCATGCGGATGGTGAGCCTGCGACCGGGTTCACGTTATTTATGGACAGCATCCTGCGGGCCATCAAGCTCCCGGCGGTGACGCAGAAAGTCTATCTGCCCGAAGGGACGCCGCGTGCTACGGGTGCTGCAATGCGCGAGAGCGGTATGCGCACCCTTGAAGGTTACAGGAATGGCAGCGATGACGCCGCCGAAGCAAAACGCATGAAGTGCACTCACATTCTGCGGGACGGCAAAGCCGTACCGCTCAGCGATCTTTGATCCGAAGGAGACAATTCGCATGGCCAACGTAGTCGTGATCGGTTCGCAATGGGGCGACGAAGGTAAAGGTAAGATCGTAGATTGGCTGTCGGAACGTGCCAATGTCGTGGTCCGCTTTCAGGGTGGCCACAATGCCGGTCATACACTGGTTATCGATGGGGTCACCTACAAACTGAGCCTGCTGCCGTCGGGGATCGTCCGCAAGGGGAAGCTGTCGATCATCGGCAACGGTGTGGTCGTCGATCCCTGGGCGCTGATGACGGAAATCACCAACATCAAGGAACTTGGTGTCGAAGTGACACCGGAAAACCTGCGGATTGCCGAAAACTGCCCACTGATCCTGCCGCTTCACAAGAACCTCGATCAGGCCCGCGAGCAGGCCGCAGGAAAAGCCAAGATCGGCACCACCGGACGAGGCATCGGCCCGGCCTATGAAGACAAGACCGCACGCCGTGCCATTCGTGTCGGTGATCTCGCCGATACCGACGTGCTGGCTGACAAGGTCGACGCCCTGCTGTTCCATCATAATGCGTTGTTGCGGGGTATGGGCATGCCCGAGGTCGACGGCGATCAGTTGCTCGGCGAACTCAATGAAATGGCGCCGCTGTTGCTGCCGTTCGCAACTACCGTATGGCAGGATCTGGATGAAATGCGCCGCAAGGGCCATCGGATCCTGTTCGAAGGCGCACAGGGCACGATGCTCGATATCGATCACGGGACATACCCGTTTGTCACGTCATCCAACACCGTCGCCGGTCAGGCCGCCATCGGTTCGGGCCAGGGCCCTGGTGCCATCAACTATGTTCTCGGCATCACCAAGGCCTACACGACCCGGGTCGGCTCAGGGCCGTTCCCGACGGAACTGACTGACGAGATCGGACAACGCCTGGGCGAGCGGGGCCGTGAATTCGGTGTCGTCACAGGCCGCAAGCGCCGTTGCGGCTGGTTCGATGCGGTCCTGGTACGCCAGGCCGTCAAGGTCAACGGTATTACCGGGATCGCCCTGACCAAGCTCGACGTGCTCGACGGTCTCAAGGAACTGAAAGTTTGCATCGGGTACGACATCAACGGCGAACGCGTCGATCATCTGCCCGCCTCCACCGTGCGTCAGGAACGCGTCAAACCGATCTACGAGACCCTCGAAGGATGGGATGAAAGCACGCAGGGCGCACGTTCTTGGGCTGATCTGCCCGCGACTGCGATTAAATACATCCGCCGCATCGAGGAACTGATCGACGCCCCGGTTGCGTTGCTGTCCACCAGTCCCGAGCGCGACGACACAATCCTCGTCCACGATCCGTTCGAGGACTAGAGGCAAACACATCACACGACATAAGCGGCGACTTTATCCTTTTCCTATTCGATCCCAAGACCGGGACCGCGCGGCGTGACCGCGCCGTCGATGGCGTCATAGGGCTGTTTCAGGATCGGCCGGGCCTTATCCAGGTACTCCAGCCAGTGCGCCCCCCGGCGTTGCCGCCAGGGCATGCGCAATAACTTCGACAAACGCATGGCTTGATATGGGCAGGTTATGGACCGCAGCGTGGCCTGACAGGCTCTCCGCCGGCAAAGAATTTCAGTATCGGGTCAGTTGCAACCCGCCTTTTCATGTTAACCATACCCCCCAAGGAATGAAGGAAAAGCTTGCGATTTTTAACGTTTAGCGATTCAATGCGGCGATAGGCCGAAGAGAATCTGGTTTGGCCAAGGAGCCGGGTGTGCGAATGTGCAGACCGGCGTAACGTTCTTTAAGGACGCGTGCGATGGCAGAAGAGCCTTTTGACGCGGACGAGATCGACGAACCCGCCTCGCCAAGGGGAGGTTCAGTAGTTCTTCGTGAGCGCTTTCTGATCAACGGCGACAAGCCGCTGACCGGTCTTAATTCGCCAAATGCCAAGGCATACATGGCGGAAGATCGGCATGATCTGTCACGCAATCTTTTTGCCCTTGTCTGCACGCCGGGCATTCCGCTACGCACCCGTGAAATTAAGAAACTGCAGGCAACGCCGGGACCGGGCGTTCTTGAACTCGTTGAATGGGAGACTGTGTTCTGGCCCGCCATCGGTCAGCGCACCATGATCATTGTTTATGAACGGCCCATGGGTGGACGTGTCATAGATCAGATCAGAAGCGGCCAGGCGCGCATTACCGAATACGACATTCCGCGCAAGATCATTCAGCCTCTCGTCGACGGGCTTCGTCATGTGCGAACGCTGAATACGGCACATCGAGCCTTGCGGCCGGAGAATATTTTCTTTCTGGATGAAGATCTTCAGGAAATCGTGATTGGTGATTTCGTCACCGCCCCTGAGGGTTTTGATCAGCCTCTCATGTACGAACCCCTGGAACGCGCCTTGGCCAGCAGTCCGGCCGGCCGCGGAACCGGTTCCGCCACCGATGATATGTACGCACTCGGCGCATCGCTGGTTGTCCTGACTCTCGGCGCCAATCCGATTGAGCGGATGAAGGGAGAGGATTTGCTGTTCCGCCGGACCAATCTCGGCAGTTACGCAGCCATATGTGGTAACGCCCGGATACCGTTATCGTTGCTAGAACCTCTTCGCGGCCTGCTGTCCGACAGCCCTGCCGAACGCTGGGGACTGGACGAAATCACGAAATGGCTGAATGGCCTGAAGCAGACACCGCAGCAGAAAAAACCTGCCCGCAAAGGCGATACACCGCTTCGTTTCGGCGGCCGCGAACATACCAATGTCCGGACACTCGCGCATGCTTTCAACCGCCAGATACCGGAAGCCGTCCGGGCCCTGAAAGACGAAACCTTCCATGCCTGGTTGAAGCGTTCGGCGGGCGAAGGTGATCTGTCGGAATCGCTCAAGGGTTTCGTCGACACGGCGAATTTTCACAAAGACGATTATCAGGGCACGGATGAATATCTGATAGCACGATGCTGTGCCATCATGGATCCGCATGGGCCGATCCGCTACAAGGGCATTTCCGTCTATCTCGATGGATTTGGACCTATGTTGGCGATGGAGGTCATTCGCAACGGGAACGTCCAGGCACTGACCGAGATTATCAACAGGGAAGTTTACCAGTTCTGGGTCAGCGACCGTGCGACATTCCTGGACACGCTCGAAACCGCCCAGCAATTCGCCCAGCTGAAAGCCTGGCTTGCCAGCAAGGAAGCCGGCCAGGGGCTGGAACGCTGCCTGTACGAGCTGAATCCCGGACTAGCCTGCCACAGTCCGCACGTACTTGAGGACGGCATAATATTCGTCGAGGACCTGCTGCCGGCGCTGGACCGGGCAGCCGGTCATGTCGAAGGCCATTCCAAGCCCATCGACCGGCACGTCGCCGCTTTCATTGCCGCCCGGTTCAACGAAGACATTCAGCCGCACCTTCGCGCCCTCTCCGCCACAAAAGAAAGCACATCCGTGATTGGCATGTTGAGCCTGCTTGCGTTCCTGCAATGGAAGCTGAGGATAGAACCGTTGTATGGCCTGACGAGCTGGATCGGCGGACTGCTCGGCCCAGCGATCAATGCCTATCACAGCCGGACCACGCGCCGCGATCTGGAAAAGGAAATACCGAAGCTGGTCCGGCGCGGCAGCCTCCCGGACATGTTTGACCTGATCGACAATGCGGAAAAGCGCCAGGAAGATCAGGACGGGTATGCCGATGCGGTTGAAGAATACACCGTCTGCGCCAATGAAATCCGCGAGATTGAAGGCAACGGCAACGAAATGACTGAGAACGCCGAGAAAACCGGACAGAAAACGGCAGCTACACTTTCCATCATCACGACCATGATCGCCGTAACGATCATGTTCTTTTCGGAAATACTGTAGGAGGGCCGGGAATTATGCGTGCTCTTGTATGGGCTCTTCTGATCCTTGTCCTGCTTCTGATCGTCGCATTACCGACGGTATTGCTGGTCGGGTTCGGCATGCTGCCGGCGATTGTTGCTCTGATTATCGATCGCACCGAGGAGCGCTCGGCGACATTTTGTGTCGGCGGGCTGAATTTCTGCGGTGTCTTTCCGTATCTTATGGAGCTCTGGTTCGAGGACCATGATCTCGGCCAGGCAATGCATATTCTGACAGACGTATTCGCGCTTGCTGTCATGTATGGCGGCGCGTGCATGGGATGGATGCTGTATCTCTCGCTGCCGCCGGTGATTGCGTCGTTCATTCAGGTCATGTCCGAACGGCGCTTGCAGCAACTGCGGAAGACTCAAAAGCAAATTCTCGATGAATGGGGCGACGAAGTCATTCACGATGCCGACCTGAGTGATGACGGCATTACCCCACCTCATGAGGCCGGCGAAAAAGTCCCGGCTGCCGCCTGAGCAAGACTACGCCAGCGGAATCTTCAGATACGCTGTTGTGCCGCGGCCTTCCTCGCTCTCCAGTCTGAATACACTCTGCATACGCTTCGCCAGTGACGCGACGATCGGCAGACCGAGACCGGTGCCCTGTTCCTTGCGGGTCAGTTCGTTTTCCACCTGAATAAAGGGCTCTACGATTTTGCCCAGCATGTCCGCAGGAATACCGATCCCCTGATCGGCGATGGCGAGTGTAAGATGCGTTCCTGAGACGTTGGCCCGTATTCTGATCACCGCCCCCTCGCCTGAAAATTTAACGGCATTGCTCAGAAGGTTGATCAAAATCTGCCGTGTCGCCCGGATGTCGACGCGAACTGCCGGCATTTTTCCCGGCAGATCGATAACAATATTGATCCCCTTGCGGGTGGCACGCCCGCCAACGAGTTTGACAGTGTGCTCAATGATTGTTTCCAGCCGCACGGTTTCCAGTATGACTTTGAAATACCCGGACTCGATCTTGGACATGTCGAGAATGTCGTTGATGATATCCAGCAAAAGCCTGCCGCTTGAATTGATATCCTGCGCGTATTCCTTGTAGCGATCGGATATCTGTGGACCGAAGGCTTCGCTCGTCATCATTTCCGAGAAGCCGATGATCGCATTCAGCGGGGTACGGAGCTCATGGCTCATGTTTGCAAGAAAGCGTGACTTGGCAGCATTTGCATGCTCGGCCGCATGTTTCGCCTCAGCAAGCTCACGGGCACGGGTTTCCGTCTGCGCCATGCCGAGCCGGAGGATACCGAGCGATGTCCCGATCCCGAGATACCGATTACCGCTGATGATGACAAACCCGTCTTCCAGCGCCGTTGGCGCTTCATGAATGACCCGATGCCGCAGATCGTCGAGCGTCGTCCGCGCATCTACCACCAGCGGATTCTGGATCATCAACCGCGAGACGGGTCGCCGGGCGAATACCGCATGGCCGAACTGACGGGAAAAATTCAAAAAAACTTTCTGGCGCGTCAGTATTCCGACGACCCTATCGCGATCCAACACCGGCATTGAGCTCAAACCGGGGTCCCGGTTGAACAGTTCAATTGCCGCAGCGCCAGGCATGTCCGGCGGAACAGGTTCTACATAGTGGGCAATATCATGCAGATTGAATAGCCGGTTCTGGAGAGTTGCAGCTTCTGCCGGCATCTCTGTTGGCGCGGATATACAGGGGTCATGCTGTTTTCCTGCGTCTTTATTATGTACGAGTGTCATAAAAAGGCTTCTACTTTCAATACGGTATGCAAACATTAACGGTAGCACCGTAATCGTATCGCCTAGACATGTCGCTTTTGTGACAATGGCGTTTTGATTGTAGGACGTCTCAGCCCGGAAAGACATTGGGCCGCCGGAAGGGGGGTGTCCGGCGGCCCAAGTTAAAGAAGATCACGACAACCCTCAGGGGAGAAGACATTACAGGCCAGTTGCCGATGATCTTAAAATGTATACGCGCCGGGCAAGGCGATGGATCACCGATCACGGATTTTTTTCCTGCACAGGAAAACCGTCCCGGAAGCACAGGGTTTCTGCGACTTATTCCATGTTCCGGGAAATCATGCCCTTGACCAAGGCGCGGATAAGCCGCACCATCTGTCGGTAATTTGTTCCGCGGGGGGCCCTGGTAAAGGGGCTGAGATACCACCTTGGCGAAGTTAGCTTCGCGGCCGTGGTGACCCGTTGAACCTGATCCGGGTGACACCGGCGTAGGGATCGGAACCTGAACGATATACCCGTTCTTCCCTCCTGAAACCGTCCCGGGTCTCCCTGATTTATTGGAGAGGACCCCAGGATGAACCAGATACGTAAACCCGCAACCGCTGACGTGACGCATGGCCCGCTGCCGGCTTCTGAAAAATTTTATGTGGATGGCGAACGACTTGGCGGCGTCGGCGTGCCGATGCGCAGGATTCATGTCCACGAAAGTGCCAACGAAAAACCGCTGACGGTCTACGACACGTCCGGCATTTACACCGACACCAATGCCACCATTGACATCGAAGCCGGTCTGCCGCGCATCCGCGAGGCCTGGATCGATGCTCGCGGTGATACCGAGTTTTACGATGGTCGCGAAATCAAGCCGGAAGACAACGGCAATGTCGGCGACGACAAGCTGGTGCCGCAGTTCCCGGTCACCAATCAGCCGAAACGCGCAAAAGGCGGCGTGAAGTCTGTATCGCAGCTGGCCTACGCGCGACAGGGCATCATCACCCCGGAAATGGAATTTGTCGCCATCCGCGAAAACATGCTGCGCGAGATCGCGCCTGAAGAACTGGCGAAGCTCAAGGAAGAAGCCGAACGCTGGGGTGCCGAAATCCCGGATATCGTCACGCCCGAGTTCGTCCGCGACGAGGTTGCCCGTGGCCGCGCCATTATCCCGGCCAATATCAACCACCCGGAAACCGAGCCGATGGCCATTGGCCGCAACTTCCTGGTCAAGATCAATGCCAACATCGGCAATTCTGCCGTGACCTCGTCTGTGGCCGACGAAGTCGACAAGATGGTGTGGTCGATCCGCTGGGGTGCCGACACGGTCATGGACCTGTCGACGGGCCGTAACATTCACAACATCCGTGAATGGATCATCCGCAACTCGCCGGTGCCGATCGGAACCGTGCCGATTTATCAGGCGCTCGAGAAAGTCGAACGTGCCGAGGACCTGACGTGGGAAATCTACCGCGACACGCTGATCGAACAGGCTGAACAGGGTGTCGATTACTTCACGATCCATGCCGGCATCCGCCTCAAGCATATCCACCTGACGGCGGACCGGGTCACCGGTATCGTCAGCCGCGGTGGCTCGATCATCTCCCAGTGGTGCCTGGCGCATCACACCGAGAGCTTCCTCTACGAACACTTCGAGGACATCTGCGATATCTGCGCATCCTATGACGTCGCCTTCTCGCTGGGTGACGGCTTCCGTCCGGGGTCAGGCGCCGATGCCAATGATGCCGCGCAGTTCGCCGAACTGGAAACCCTTGGCGAGTTGACCAAGATCGCCTGGGAAAAAGGCTGCCAGGTGATGATCGAAGGCCCCGGCCATGTGCCGATGCACAAGATCAAGTACAATATGGAAAAGCAACTCAAGGTCTGCGGCGAAGCCCCGTTCTACACACTAGGCCCGCTCGTCACAGATATTGCACCGGGTTACGACCACATCACGTCCGGGATCGGCGCCGCCATGATCGGCTGGTACGGAACCGCGATGCTGTGTTACGTCACACCGAAAGAGCACCTTGGCCTGCCTGACCGCAACGACGTCAAGGAAGGCGTGGTGACTTACAAGATCGCCGCCCACGCCGCCGACCTGGCGAAAGGGCATCCGGGTGCAGCTGCACGGGATGATGCGCTTTCGCGGGCACGGTTCGAGTTCCGCTGGGAAGATCAGTTCAATTTAGGTCTGGACCCCGATCGGGCGCGCGACTTCCACGATCAGACCATGCCCAAGGAAGCGCACAAGACGGCACACTTCTGTTCCATGTGCGGACCGAAGTTCTGTGCCATGGAAATCACCAATCTGGTGCGCAACTACACCAACGACGGCATGAAGCAGATGTCTGAGCGTTTCCAGGCCGAAGGCGGTGAACTGTACAAGGAAGAATACCTGGACGAAGCCAATAAGGTCCCGGCGGCGGGCGACGATGACTAGAGTTTAGTCCCCTCCTCCAGCCCACTACGGCGCTCCACCTCTCCCCAGGGGGAGGGAAACCGAATAATCCCTTACCGCTCTCCCCCTTTTAGGGGGAGAGTTTCGGTGAGCGGGATTATTCAAGCCGCCTGAAACGCCGTCTTGAACCGCACCCGACATTCTGCTGGGTTCATGTTACGTTTAAACTTGGTCGGCTCGCCGGCCATGACGCGAAGCCAGAGGAATCGAGGCCCTGTACCGGATTTGACGAAGTCGGCAGCATCCTTCAGACCGGCCTCCGAGGTCACCGTCAGAATATTCTCGATCCCGAATCCGTCAGCA
Source organism: Rhodospirillales bacterium (assembly GCA_965227245.1). Lineage (GTDB taxonomy): Bacteria > Pseudomonadota > Alphaproteobacteria > Rhodospirillales > Casp-alpha2 > UBA4479. The sequence goes on from OZ245728.1 coordinate 3,852,468, forward strand.
ACCTTGGCCAGGTTCGTGCGGACAGAGGTGTGCCCATCCTGCCCCCCGGTTTCACCGTGACCGCCGTTATCCACGCAGACGATAGTCAGATTCTTCGGCGCCTGTGAGGCAATCGTCGCCAGCGAACCGATGTTCATCATCATCTCGCCGTCACCGGCAATCACGACGACTTCCCGCTCAGGTGCGCCCAGCGCCATCCCGAGCCCCATGGTCATGGCAGCCCCCATGCAGCCGGCCATAGTGTACATGTTCGGTCCGTCATTGGTCAGCGCCGCCGCATCGCGGGCCGGACCAGCAAGACCGGTGACGAACAGGTAGTCGTCCGGTTTCGGAAAAATCTGTGGCAGAGCGCCGATACGGTTCAGTGTGACTTCGGTCATTTCGATACTCCATCCGTCACCCCGGCGGAGGCCGGGGTCCAGTCGCCCTGGATTCCGGCTAGCGCCGGAATGACAAATACAATTGGTTTGGTGGGTTGGTGGGACAACTCAGAAGCCCTTGGCGCCGAGAAATTTCTGGCTAAGCACAAGAGCAGCTGATTTTCCGGCTTTAAATGCCGTGCTGATCGCTGCCGCTGCGGCCCCCTCAAGCTCTTCTGCGCGTTCGACCTTGAAAACCAGAACGCCCATCGCTTCGAGTATCGGCTCCACGGCCTCTCCCATCGGATACTGCCACGGGTTCTGCTCGCCGTAATCGCCCCGCATCGACACCATCATCAGGATCGGAAAATTGCCCCCCTTCACGAATGACAGAAAGTTGGGGCAGTTGCCGACGCCCGACGACTGCATCATCAAAACAGCCCTTTCGCCAACAAGATCAGCCCCCGCGGCGAGAGACACCCCCTCTTCCTCAGTCGTCAAAAGAACCGTCCGGGTTTCGTTGTCTTCATCCGCAAGCTCCACCAATCGGGCGTTTCCGGCATCGGGGATATAGCTGTAAAGACGAACACCGGCGTCCTTGAACTGTTTAAACAATGCCCGTGACCATTGGTCGTGCGGGTGCGTACTTCCATCCATGAAAAAACTTCCTCCGAGGGATACATACGGCTGAAACGCCGTTTTTTTACTTCATACAGGTTAGCCCTCTGCCCCGGTTTCGCAAGAGAGGCAGACCATGATATCATCGTAAATCGTCCGCAGGAGATTGATCATGCGTAAAATGCTTGTTTTCGTTTTTGCTCTTGCTGCCTATGCCATCGCAATACCTACAACTCCTGTTCAGGCGCAATCGACGACCGATCCAAATGTCTGTTTCAAATCCTGCATCGAAACCTATGGGACCGACAAGAAACAGGCCTGTGCCCTGCAATGCGGTTTCGGCAGGAACACATCCGGTGGGCAGGGACGTGATTGCGGATCGGTCTACAAACAGTGTCTGGCGCAATGCGGGACTGACGGAAACTGCAAAAGCGGCTGCCGCAAACAACGTACACAATGTTATTAGCTGGGTTATTAGCTGGGTGATCTCGTCGTTCGAGACAGCCTTTCAGGCCTCCTCTGGATGGAAGACCTGCAAAAACCACATCCAGAAGAGCGGCATTGCCGCGCCTCGAAGGAGGAAAAGGTGTCTACTTTGCCTTCAGCATGGTACGGCAAAGCGCCGCCAGCTCGGCTTCCGAACCATCGTTGAGCGGCTTGCCGTTGAACGTCATTGCCCCGGTATTGATGTTGAATCGTACGGTACCGACGTTGAGCGTCATCCCTGAGCTTTTCGCCACGGTTTCCGCCGCCGCCAGGGCTGCCGCATCCGCTGCCGTGGCATCCTGAGCCGCCTGCTCCGCCGTACTGACCGCCGTCGATGCATCGGCCGTAGCCGTCGCAACGGCATCCGCATCCAGCCCTGCCGCCTGGGCCGTTGCCTGGGCTGCCGACAGCGCTGCCTGCGCGGCTGTCACGGCACCGCTGACATTGTCCGATGTCGCCGCCGATTGCGCCGCCGTATAGGCAGATTGCGTGGATTCAAGCCCGCTCGCCGCCGCATCCGCTTCGGCCTGTGCTTCTGCCGCTGCCGTGGCCAGGGCGGTATCGTTGGGGGCCGCATCAGCTGCTGCCTGAGCCGCCGTTGCATCTGTCAGTGCGTCCTGATAGACGGCTTCAGCACTGGTCACCGCGCTTTCTGCGGATTCCACGGCGGCACTGGTGGCCGCGACGGATTTTTCGGCGGCAATTGCCGCTGCCTTGTCGGCGGCAAGCTGCTCTTCCGGGCCGTCCAGATAAGCCGACAAATCCTTGGTGATCGCAAATTCGTACACGTCCGGCAGCGGGATCGTGAACCCGCCCCCGGCATCCGCCGGGGCCACGGGATTGCCGCGCACATCGACACCCGGCTGATAGGCAACATTGGCGCTGGCCTGGTAGCGGACCAGCCGATTGCAGTCTTTTTTGGTGATTCGCACTTTGGGTGCTGCAGAGGGGGTATCAGTCGCCGTTGCTGGCGACGTCACTGATGATTGCGTTTCCTGCGCATCCGCCTTCGTCGCACAGATCAGCAGCACCGGCAGCATAAGGGCTGCCGGCACCCGCGACAAAAGCCTTGAATTTCTGCGCGTTGAGGTCAATTCCGCACCCTCCTCTGGCGAACGCATATTGTTCACGGATTCCGTCTCGAAAGGGTTAACAATCCGTGAACCATCTGCTCTTTCCTTTTCCCGGGCAATCCGGTATCAGACCTCATGTCCGATATTCCCGCCCAGCATGACCGTATTCTGATCGTCGATTTCGGCTCGCAGGTAACGCAGTTGATCGCACGACGGGTCCGGGAATCCGGGGTCTACTGTGAAATACACCCGTTTAACACCATTACCGCCGAAAGCCTGACCGGGTTCGCGCCCAAAGGTATCATCCTGTCCGGCGGACCGGCCAGTGTCCACGAAGCGACGACGCCCCGCGCCCATGATTCGGTATTCGACATGGGGGTGCCGGTGTTCGGCATCTGCTACGGTGAACAGACCATGGTGCAACAGATGGGCGGCCAGGTTCAGCCTTCCACGCACCGGGAATTCGGCCGCGCCTTCGTCGAGATTCAAAAGGACTGCTGCCTGTTTGAAGGCATCTGGAAGCCAGGTGAAAAACATCAGGTGTGGATGAGCCACGGCGACCGCATCGACGCCATCCCCGACGGTTTCGATGTCGTCGGCACGTCCGACGGCTCACCATTCGCAATCATCGCCGACGAAGCCCGGCGGCTGTACGGGGTGCAGTTTCACCCGGAAGTGATGCACACGCCGGACGGCGCCAAGCTGTTGAAAAACTTCACGCACAAAATCTGCGGCGCGTCGGGCGACTGGACCATGGCCTCGTTCAAGGACGAAGCTATCCAGAAGGTTCGTGATCAGGTCGGTTCAGGCCGGGTGATCTGCGGTCTGTCGGGTGGCGTCGACAGTTCCGTCGTCGCCGTTCTGCTGCATGAAGCCATTGGCGACCAACTCACCTGCGTATTCGTCGATCACGGTCTGATGCGGGCCAACGAAGCCGACGAAGTGGTGACGTTGTTCCGCGATCATTACAACATCCCGCTTGTTCACCGGAATGCCGAAGAGCTGTTCCTGGGCGAACTTGCCGGTGTTTCCGATCCGGAAAAGAAACGCAAGACCATCGGCAAGCTGTTCATCGATGTCTTCGAGGAAGAAGCCAAGAACGTCGGCGGCGCCGATTTTCTGGCCCAGGGCACGCTGTATCCGGACGTTATCGAAAGCGTCTCGTTTACCGGTGGTCCCAGTGTCACCATCAAATCGCACCACAATGTCGGCGGTCTGCCGGAGCGGATGAACATGCAACTGGTCGAACCGCTGCGTGAACTGTTCAAGGACGAAGTCCGTGCGCTGGGGCGAGAGCTTGGTCTGCCGGACAGCTTCGTCGGGCGGCATCCGTTCCCCGGTCCGGGACTGGCGATCCGCGTCCCCGGCGAGATTACCAAGGACCGGTTGGATATCCTGCGTGCAGCCGATGTGATTTATCTCGACGAAATCCGCCGGGCCGGGCTCTATGACACCATCTGGCAGGCCTTCGCCGTGTTGTTGCCGGTCCAGACCGTCGGGGTCATGGGCGATGCCCGGACCTATGATTTCGTCTGTGCGCTCCGCGCCGTCACTTCGACCGACGGCATGACGGCGGATTATTACCCCTTCGATCACGAATTTCTGGGCCGGGTGTCGAGCCGCATCGTCAACGAGGTCAAGGGTATCAATCGCGTCGTCTATGACGTGACCTCGAAACCGCCCGGCACCATCGAGTGGGAATAGGCTCAGGCCCCGTGCCATAAAGAGGTTCCAATGACCTATCTGATCGCAGGCATTTGCATCTTTTTCGGCATCCATCTGTTTCCCTGGTTTTCAGCGCGCCGGGACGCCGCCGTGGCGCGGCTCGGCATCATGCGCTACAAGGCTGCATTTGCCCTGATCGCGGGTATCGGCCTCGGCCTCATGATCTACGGTTATGCGACAACGGCACGGACGTTCCTCTGGGCACCGCCGGAAGGCGCACGCTCACTTGCCTACATGCTGGTCCCGCTGGCGATCCTGCTCGCCGTGTCGGCGGAACTCAAATCCAACATCAAACGCCTCACCGCCCACCCGATGCTGTGGGGGATCGGTATCTGGTCCGGCGTCCATCTGCTTAACAACGGCGATCTGGAATCGCTTTTGCTGTTCGGCAGTTTCCTTGTCTATGCACCCGCTGCGATGATTTCAGCGAACCTGCGGGGTGCGGCGCCGAGAAAAGTGAAAACGCCGGTCTGGCGGGATATCGCGACGATCGTTGTCGGATTTGTGCTGACGGGACTGATCGTGCATTTCCACGAATTTCTGTTCGGCGTCGCCGTGGTCTGAAATGAAAGCCGTCCTGCAGCGCGTATTGGAAGCTTCCGTGGCCGTTGATGGAAAAACCGTCGGAAAAATCGAAAACGGGATCGTCGTTCTGTTCTGTGCCGAGCGTGGTGACAGCGATGATGACGCCCGCACCTTTGCGCATAAAACTGCAAAAATACGCATATTTTCCGACAAGACCGGCAAAACCAACCTCGATGTTAACGAAGTTAAGGGCAAATTACTCGTTTTAAGCCAGTTTACGCTCGCCGCCCGCTGGCGGAAGGGAAACCGCCCCGGATTTTCCGATGCCGAAGCTCCCGAGCGGGCCAAAGCTCTCTATGAACTCTACTGTGACACGCTGCGTGAAGACGGCATTACGGTCGAAACCGGCATTTTTGCCGCCGACATGAAACTGTCGCTGATCAACGACGGCCCGTTTACCATCGTGATGGACAGCCGCGACACCTAGATCAATTCGCGCAAGAAAACCGGCCTCAGCCCATGCGTTCGCGAAGCAGCGCCAGCAACTGGCGCAAGTCGCGTTCCATCGCCGGTTGCGGCCCCTTCAGTTCCTGGCGAAACACCGCCCGCATGGCGAGGATGTGAACCTTGACCACTTCGGACTCGGCAGCACTGAGTTTTTTCCGGCCTTCGAGGAATTTGCAGAGCGAATCTCCGATCGTCGAGATCAGTTGAAAACCGAAACTGCCACCCTCGCCGCGGATACCGTGGGCGATTTCGAACATTTTTAGAATCTGCCGGGGGTTGCTGCTGACAGCGCGGCTTTCCTGAAAGGTCTTCCACAATTCCGCCAGATCATCCACGGCCCAGCCTTGATAGCTGTCGATCAGATCCTCGGCGGCATTGAGCGCACGCAGGATCGCCTGATCAGGGCTTGGCCCGCCGGGTTTCTTGACCTTTTTGGCAAGCGTGTTGGGGGGTTGGAATTTCTGAGGTCTGTTCGCCATGACGTTGAATATAGCCTGAGGATTACTGCGCGTCACGGCGTCGTTCGACGCCCATGTACGGCTCGCTGCGGCGTTTGGCGCGACGGTCCGGGCCGAAGAATTCCCCGACCCGGACAAACGGGCGCTGATCATCAATAACCGTGCACAGCCTGCGGTAAAGCGCCTGCGCCGAGATCGGTTTGGCCAGAAACGCCGTTACCCCGGCATCACGGGCCTGCTTGACCCGGTGCAGTTCGGTAAACCCGGTCAGCATGATGATCGGCAGATACGGGTTAGGGCTTTCCATGCTCATGCGGATTTCCCGCACCAGATCCAGACCGTCGGTCGGGGGCATGCGCCAGTCGGTGATCACGATGTCAGGTTCGCCGGCTTTGACTTCCTGGAAGGCCTCGTTGGCGTCGGCGGCCTCGAACATTTCCTTGACCCCGAAACCGTGCAGGAAACTCTTGATCAGCGAGCGCATGGGCCTGCTGTCGTCGGCAACCAGAACTTTCATCGTTTCAAAGTCGTAACCGGACATTGATCTCAGCTTTTCCCCGGTCCAGTCTGCATATCACCCGGATATGTAACCCATCCGTCAATCAAACACCCAAATCGCCACATAAAACAATGCCCTAACTCGATCCGGCCCACGCATTCAGTAGCACAAAGAAGCGCGCACCCTATATAAAGGTTGCCTTAACTGCAACGCGAGAACGTCATGCGCAGCCGCGAACCCGGTCCGGGTCCTATCTCTCCGGCCAACGAATGGTCAACCATCAAGACCCTGCTGCCCTATCTGTGGCCAAGCGGCGAGATGGGGCTACGCGTGCGTGTCGTCATCGCAATGGCTTTGCTGATTGCCGCCAAGGCAACAAATGTCTCAGTGCCCATTTTTTACAAACAAGCTGTCGACACCCTGACAGCCGACGGCAAGGTTGATGCCCTGGTCACCGTCCCGATTGCCCTGATCCTGGCCTATGGCCTGTGCCGGGTCGCGGCCATGGCGTTCGGCGAGTTCCGCGATGCGGTATTTACCCGTGTCGCCCAGCGGGCAATCCGTCAGGCCGGACTGAAGACGTTCCGGCATCTGCACCACCTGTCGCTCAGATTCCATCTCGAACGCAAAACCGGCGGGGTGGCCCGCGCCGTCGAGCGCGGTACCAGCGGCATCGAATTCCTGCTGCGTTTCATGCTGTTCAACGTCCTGCCGACGATCCTCGAGGTAACGATGGTCTGCGGCATTCTCTGGCATCTCTACGGTATCGCATACGCAGCGCTGACCCTTGGCGTTCTGGTGGTCTACATCGCCTGGACCCTGCTGGTCACGGAATGGCGGCTGAAATTCCGCCGCGCCATGAATGAAACCGATAACGAGGCTAACACCCGCGCCATCGACAGTCTGCTCAATTTCGAGACCGTGAAGTACTTCGGCAATGAAGAGCACGAAGCCGGACGCTTTGACCAGGCGCTCCGGGCCTATGAAAGCGCTGCCATCAAGAGCGGCACGTCGCTGGCCCTGCTCAATGTCGGCCAGGCGATTATCATCACTGCCGGAGTCACGGCGGCGATGATCATGGCCGGGTACGGTGTCGTCGAGAAAACCATGACCATCGGCGATTTCGTTCTGGTGAATTCCTATCTGATCCAGATTTTCATGCCGTTGAATTTTCTGGGTTTCGTCTACCGCGAGATCAAACGCTCGCTGACCGACATGGAAGCCATGTTCGAACTGCTGCACGAGCCCAATGAAATCGATGACGCACCGGGGGCGAAACCACTCACCGAAGGTCCGGGCGCGGTGCGTTTCGAGAGCGTCAGCTTTGCCTACGACGAGCGCCGGCCGATCCTCAAGGACGTGTCGTTCAACGTGCCGGCTGGACGCAAGCTCGCCATCGTCGGTCCGTCGGGCGCCGGTAAATCGACGATCTCAAGATTGCTGTACCGATTCTATGACGTCTCAGCCGGCACCGTCAGCATCGACGGTGACGACATCCGGACCATTACCCAGAAAAGCCTCCGCGCCGCCATCGGCATCGTCCCGCAGGATACGGTCCTGTTCAATGACAGCATCTATTACAACATTGCCTATGGCGCCCCCGGAGCAACACCCGCCGCCGTCGAACAGGCGGCGCGGCAGGCGCGTATCCATGATTTCATCATGAGCCTGCCGGACGGCTATCAGTCCAAGGTCGGCGAACGTGGCCTGAAACTCTCCGGCGGTGAAAAGCAGCGCGTCGCCATTGCCCGGACCATCCTCAAGAACCCGCGGATACTGGTGTTCGATGAGGCGACGTCGGCGCTGGATTCCCGCACCGAACAGGAAATCCTCGCCAGTTTCAGGGATGTCGCCGCCGACCGCACGACCCTGACCATCGCGCACCGCCTGTCGACCGTGATTGATGCCGACGAAATTCTTGTTCTGATCGACGGCAAGATCGCCGAACGGGGCACCCATCAGGCATTGCTGACAGCCGGCGGACCCTATGCGGACATGTGGCAGCGTCAGCAACAGGCCCGCGAAGCCGAAGCCAGGCTGGATGAGCTGACAGGCGAATAAATTCGTTCCCCTCACCCTCCCACGCGCTTGCGCACGCGGGCCCCTCCCTCTCCCAAGGGAGAGGGAAACATAACCAACCCACTCCTCGGGGAGAGGGTAGCGCGCGCAGCAAGCCGGGTGAGGGGCCATTTCCAAAACCGCCCGGCATTCCCCTCACCCTCCCACGTGCTTGCGCACGCGGGCCCCTCCCTCTCCCAAGGGAGAGGGCAATATAACCAACCCACTCCTCGGGGAGAGGGTGGCGCGCGCAGCAAGCCGGGTGAGGGGGTATTTGGAAAATCAACTTGCGTACCGGGTATTGGATCGGCATTTTACAGAAATTCGGGTCCTATGCGCATGCAACGACACTAGGTCCCACCAAAAAAACCATGAAAAACCAGAACCTGTCGAAGGGGGCATACAAATGAACAACGACAATCAGGTATCGCTGAAAAAAGTGTCTTACGTCATGCTTGGCGGCGGTGCCATCGCGCTCGCGCTCGTCGCTGCCGTGTGGGGCATTCTCGGCATATTTGTCATCTAAAGCACCCCTCCTACGTGAGAGGGTGGCGGTCATCGTGCGCCGGGTGAGTGGCATTTGTTCGCGATTCATGATGTACGCTACGCTGCCTGGATGACCTTGAGCACTCTTCCCTATTACATCGCCGCCGCGGTCTGCGAGATCGCCGGATGTTTTGCATTCTGGGCGTGGCTGCGGCTGGGCAAGCCGGCGCTCTGGATCATCCCCGGCATCGTCGCACTGATCGCATTTGCATGGCTATTGAGCCGGGTCGATACGGCCTTCGCGGGGCGCGCCTACGCAGCGTACGGCGGGGTTTATATTCTCGCCAGCATGGGCTGGATGTGGCTCGTCGAGGGCGCCAGGCCGGACCGCTGGGACGGCTTCGGGGTCATGCTGTGCGTGATCGGGGCACTGGTGATTTTGTTCGGGCCACGCACTTCTTAACCCCTCACCCTCCCCCGTGCTAACGCACGCGGGTCCCTCCCTCTCCCAAGGGAGAGAGGTCAGTCGCGAACGATCCAGCCGCCGCCCAGCACCCGATCGCCGTCATAGACGACACAGGCCTGTCCGGGCGCAACGCCCGGCTGCGGCGTATCAAAGCGTACCCGTACGTTCTCTCCATCCAGGAAGATTCCGGCATCAACCGGGTCGGTGGTCGAACGGACCTTGACCGTGACCGCACGAGGTGTTGCCGACAGCGGCTGATGATCGAGCCAGTTCAGTTCGCTGACGGAGATTTCCGGACATAACAGCGCGTCCTTTGGGCCGACGATGACGCGGCGCGTTACAGCATCGATCTTGACCACATAAAGCGGCTCACCTGTGGCGACACCCAGGCCCTTTCGCTGGCCGACGGTGAAATTGATGATACCGTCGTGGTTCCCAAGTACGTTGCCGTCCAGATCGACGATCTCGCCGGGATCAATGGCGCCCGGTCGCAGGCGTTCAACCACACGCGCATACGAGCCGTTGGGGACGAAGCAGATATCCTGACTTTCCGGCTTTTCCGCGACCGGCAGATTGAAGCGCCCGGCATGACGGCGGGTTTCGGTCTTGTCCATGCCGCCCAGCGGAAAGCGCAGAAAATCAAGCTGTGGCCCGGTGGTGGCGAACAGGAAATAGCTCTGGTCCTTGGAGCGGTCGACGGCGCGGTGCAGTTCGGCCCCGTTCGGCCCCTGAAGCTGGCGCACGTAGTGACCGGTCACCATCTTTTCGGCACCCAGATCGCGGGCCGTGGTCAGCAAATCTTTGAATTTCACGGTCTGATTGCAGCGCACGCACGGGATCGGCGTTTCACCGCGCAGATATGTATCGGCGAAATCTTCCATCACCTGTTCGCGAAACCGGCTTTCGTAATCCAGCACGTAATGCGGAATGCCGAGCGTATCGGCGACTCGCTTGGCGTCATAAATATCCTGACCAGCGCAGCAAGCCCCCTTCTTCTGAACCGCTTCGCCATGATCGTAGAGTTGCAGCGTCACGCCGACCACATCGTAGCCGGCCTCGGCCATCAGCGCCGCCGTGACCGAGCTGTCGACACCGCCGGACATGGCGACGACGACGCGCGTCTCGGACGGTGCCTTGCCGGGGGCGATCAGGGTGTGCAAATCCGTGCTCATGGGCGGGAATATACGCTTTCGTACTGCGATCACAAGGGAGAGGGCATGATTTTCCCTCCCTCTCCCAAGGGAGAGGGAATCTCAACCAACCCTCTCCTCGGCGAGAGAGTAGCGAGCATCGCAAGCCGGGTGAGGGGTTCTTTCCAAACCGCCCCGCCATTCCCCTCACCCTCCCACGTGCGAACGCACGCGGGCCCCTCCCTCTCCCAAGGGAGAGGGAATCTCAACCAACCCTCTCCTCGGCGAGAGAGTAGCAAGCATCGCAAGCCGGGTGAGGGCCGCCAATGTCAGTGATGCGCGCGGAGTTCCTCGAGTACTTTCAGCGAGAGCGAGCGGAAATCCCGTCTGTGCAGCATGGCGACAACGACAATCGTCGAAAATACCAGCATCAAGGGATGCAGAAACCACGGCAGCAGCCCGAGACCGAAAGCATAGGCGCGGACCCCGAGGTTCTGGTTATGCTGCGCCCGGTCGAGGAATCGCGCCATGTGGCTCGGATATTCTCGGCGGATCAATTCATCACAGTCATTGGGTTGCGGTGCGGCGCCGAGCAGTACCAGCATGTTGTTGAACAGCCGGATCGACCACACGAACTTGAAAAACGCGAACACGAATATCGCCGTCAGGATAATCAGCTGGATTTCCATCAGCCCCCGCGATGCAGCCCGAGCATAGGGCAGACCGGCGATGATTTCCCGGACATGCTCGATCTGGCCCAGCATCGCCAGCGCACCCGCCATCAAAAGGATCGTCGTCGATGCAAACATCATCGCAGAACGCACGAACGAGACCGTGATATTGACGTCCGGCATGCGGTTCTCACGCTCCAGCATGCGCTCCATCCAGCGCAGCCGGTAATCATTCATTACCACCGAGACGGGGCGGCGCTCGCGCGCCATCTTGTCGGCATACAATGAATAGCCGATCCAGCCGGCGAAAAAGATCGCCAGCGCGCAAACGTCGTAGACCGGTATGTACATGCTGGTCATCTGCCTGTTCCAGTACGGTGACGGTGAATCCGTAACATGACCATACAGAGCGGTCCTGCCGCTTTCCAGTCAGTGTTGCCGCTGCATGAAGGCGTACACACCACGACACGCAATTCTACCGAAATAGTTTGTCATATTTTCTTGTCGGCATTGGGCTTTCATGATCTAAGGCACCCATGAATACGATGATCGAACCCTCCGTCCCACCGGCTGCTGGCCTCGGCACCCTGCTATGGCGCGGTTTCCGCAAAACCTGCCCGCGCTGCGGCAACGCACGTCTGTTCGGCAGCTTTCTGAAAACCACCGATCATTGTGCCGCCTGCGAACAGCAGCTCGGCCATATCCGTGCCGACGATTTCCCGCCATACCTGACCATGGTCGTCGTCGGACATATCATCATCCCGCTGATCCTGCTCGTGGAACGGGAAATGCAGCCGTCGATCACCATGCACCTGATGGTGTGGCTGCCCTTGACCGGCATACTGACGCTCTGGCTTTTACCGCGCATAAAAGGTATGATCATTGGTCTTATGCTCCATCTAGGGCTGCGCGGCGATGAAACGCAGTAAAAATTCCCTTTAAAGTGAAGCGCTTAAATTAGGATTGCGGATTACACTTATATTCGTGCCCCGTTGCACCTTCTATGCTCTAGGTAGAGTACTGATAAGGTCCAAAGATGACGGAACAAACCGAAGTGCCCAGCACGATCGAGGATGACGCCCGGCGCAAGCGCGTCGTGGAACATATTCTGCGCTATGAGCTGTTCCGCCACCGCGACATCACAGAACAGCTTCGCACCCTGCTCAATGTTGCCGAGGATCCCGAAGCGTTCAATCGCTCGACATGGGACATCCTGTATTTCCTGATACAATGCCATCTTCAGGCATTCACACCCAACGTCACCGATATCTATCTTGCGACCGGGTTGTCGAAAGGGACAGCGATCACCGGGCTGGCCGAACTGGAACGCCGTGGGGCGATCCACAAGGTGCAGGACCGCGAGGACGCCCGCCGCCGGCGCATCGATATTTCCGAGATTGTCGCCCGGGAGCTGGATCGATTCATCTCCCAGTCAGGCGAACGGCTGGGCTTTGCCTATGAGCCGTTCAGTCAGGCGGATGATCCATCACAGGCTGCAAAGCAACCCGGTGACGGGACCGACCAGGAGCCACTGATCGATCTTCTGAATCAACTGAGTTACCAGCTCCGAACACCACTGACGGCGATTGTCGGCTTTTCGGAAATGATTGCCGATGAAACGCTGGGGCCGGTACATCCGGTCGGTTATGCCGAGTACGCCCGCGACATCCGTCATGCGGCATCAAACCTGCTGGATGCCATGAACAATCTGGTTGATACCACGCTCGCGGAATATGGCGTTAACATCCCGCTGGGGCCGATGTCGCAGCTTGATTTCGAGGAAATCGTCGATTCCATGTGCCGGGAGGCGGCGCACGCCGCAGACCGGCGTGGTGTCATCCTGCGCCGCAAGTGGGGGCCGGCAAAAGGCCGGATCAGCGGCGACCAGGACCGGCTCAAACAATGTGTCCGGCGGCTGATAGATGCGACCGTATCGACCAACGGCCGGGGCCAGACCATCGATGTCGAAACATCCTTTGAAACAGACAAGGGTGTCATATTGAAGGTGATCTCGCCAACCAGACCGGCAACAACGGCGCGTACCGACAGTGAGCGCACGATCGGCGCTCCGGAACAGAACGAACTATGGCAGGGCCTGCCGCTGATCCGCGCCATCGTCCAGGCGCACGGCGGTAAAATTGAAATGAACGAGGATGGCCCGAGGCGTTTCGTCACGCGTATTTTTCTTCCCGAGCGGGCGCCCGCCAGCCAATAAATCTGGAAACGGCCCGGCCAGACCCGTTTTGCGGGCCTGACCGGTCATCGCCGCTTGGAGAGAACGGCTTCGATTGGACGCGGCTGCTTAATCGCGCTTGTGACGATGATGGTCTTCTCTATCGAGCTTGCCGTCTTCGTTGCGATCCATCCAGGTCATCATGCGCATGAACCGCCTGGAGAAATCCTCTTCAGAGATTTTCCCGTCGCCGTCGTTGTCATGCATCTGGAAGCGGTCGACCATGCGCTCGTGCATGGCATCCAGCCAAAGTGCCTTGTATTCGTCGAGCGTGAGCACGCCGTCCCCGTTGGCATCGAACGTCTTGAATTGACTTGCACGGCCTTGTGACAACTCGTCGAGTTGCAGGACGCCGTCGTTATTGGCGTCATAACGATCGAGCATGCGCATCATATGCTTTGCCCCTTTGCCGTGACCACCATGCATCATCCCATAGCGGGAATCCTTGCCGCGATCATGGTCGCTGCCGTGTGCATAAGCGGTGACGGCATAGCCGCCGACGGCGAGAGAGCTGACGAGGCCGAGCGCGGCGAGAAGTCTGGTTTTGTTTTTCATCATTTGAACCTTGTTGCTTGTTGCAGTGACAAGCGAAACATAGGCCGTGTTTGTCGCAGAACTATGCCGGGGACACGGGGCAATTGTCGCCAATCATGCCGGATCGTGCTGCCGCGACAATCTGATACAATTTTCCCCTAAAGACGCAGCATCCCCGGCGTTATACAATGGGTCATGAACAAGACACCGCACATCCTCGTCGTTGACGACAACGAAGAAATTCGCACCCAGTTGGCCCGCTACCTGACCAAGAACGGGATGCGCACCAGCATCGCCTCTGGCGGTGCGGAACTGCGCGAGACGCTCAAAACGGCGGCACCGGACCTTGTTGTGCTCGATGTCATGATGCCGGGCGAGGACGGTCTGACCCTGACCCGCTACCTGCGCGACAATACCGACCTGCCGGTGATCCTGCTGACCGCCATGGCCGACGATACCGACCGCATCGTCGGGCTGGAAGTCGGCGCCGACGACTATGTCACCAAACCGTTCAACCCGCGCGAGCTGCTGGCCCGTATCAAGGCCGTCCTGCGCCGCACCAATGCCATTCCCCGGACTGACAGCGTACCCGAAGCTGCGCAGATTCGTTTCGATCAGTGGACCCTGGACTCCAGGCGCCGCGAACTCGTCGGTGCCGACGGTGTGTCGATGCCGCTGTCGACGGCGGAATTCCGGCTGTTGAGCATCTTCCTGCAGCGCCCCGGCATGGTGCTGAGCCGGGACCAGCTTCTGGACCTCACCGCCGGGCGCGAAGCCGCGCTGTTCGATCGCGCCATCGACAATCAGGTCAGCCGGCTCCGCAAGAAAATCGAGGCCGATCCCAAGAACCCGGTCCTGATCCAGACGGTCTGGGGCGGCGGTTACAAATTCACAGGGGAAATCGTCGCGCCGGACAGCGGCGCATGACCGGAATCAGACGATTCGTAACCGGCCTGTGGCCGACCCGGCTGATGGGTCAGACGGTTTTGCTAATTCTCATCGCCCTGTTCAGCGCACAGATTATCTCGGCGCTGATCATCCGTTCCGAAGCCCAGGATTTCTACAGAGGTGCGGAATCACGCTTTATCGCGGTCCGCATCGCGCCGATCGCCGTGCTGATGCATGACATGCCTTCCGACCAGCAGGACAGGATCGCCGGGGCACTCAGCAACAGACGCCTGCATGTCTGGATGAGCGATACACCGGTGGTCGCCCGGGATGACGATGATCGCGATGGCGCGCACGAAAAAGCCCACGATGATGACGGTCATGGCAGCAAAAATCTTGCATCACGCATCACCAGCGAACTCGGGAATGATATCAAGGGCCCCGTGCATGTATTCAGAATGCGCAAGGATGATGACGATCATCATGCGCACGGTATGCCCGCGCACATGCGCGCCGCCCTGCAGAAGAGCGGCATGCCCGCCGGACCGGATAATTTCCGTCACGACGCCACGGTTGTTTCAATCGGCATCGCACCGGATCGCTGGGTGAACGCCGCGCTGCAATCCCGTCCGCCGCAGCGTCTGATCCGACCGGATGCCTGGATCACCTTCATCGTCACCGCCGTGGTCATCAGCATCATGGTCATAATTGCACTTCTGCGCATCACCCGGCCGCTGGATGCGCTGTCAGGGGCGGCGCGAAAACTCGGCCGCGGCGAAGAAGCCTCCCCGGTCCCCGAAGAAGGACCCGCTGATGTCAGGGACGCGATCCGCACCTTCAACGAGATGCAGCACCGGCTGCGCACCTTCGTTAACGAACGCACCAAAATGCTGGCATCGATCAGCCACGACCTGCGCACACCGATCACGTCCTTGCGACTAAGAGCGGAAATGCTCGATGATCGCGATACCGCCGAAAGCATGATTACAACCCTTAACGACATGCAGGCGATGATCGAAGCGACTCTTGCTTTCGCCCGCGAAGAGCAGTCCGACGAACCGACCCGCCCCACCGACCTCGGCGGCCTGCTGGACGCCATCGCCGACGATCTTGTCACATTGGGCCATCAGGTCGACGTCGATACCGGCGGCAACGTGACGTACCCCTGCCGGGCATTGGCTCTGCGCCGTGCCCTGTCCAACCTGATCGAAAACGCGGCAATCTACGGCCACCAGGCCCGCGTCACCCTCAGGATGAAGAACGCAGCCCCGGAGATCACCATCGAAGACCTCGGCCCCGGCATACCGGATAGTGAAATGGAGCGTATCTTTGAGCCCTTCGTCCGGTTGGACCCGTCCCGCAACGCTGAATCCGGCGGCACCGGCCTCGGCATGTCCATCGCACGGGATATCATACGACGCCACGGCGGCGACATCGCACTCGCCAATCGCGAAGGCGGTGGTCTTTGCGTGACTGTCAGCCTGCCTGCCGCCGGGAATGAAAACTGAACCCCTGATATGATAGCGGCAGGAAAACGATCATGACTATTTGCTTCCGAAACCTCATCCCGCTGTTGGTGGCACTGGCTTTCATGTTCATTGGCATGCCGGGCGCTTCAGCACAGCAGCACACCCACGGCAGCGGCGGACATACCTCCAAATATGCGGGACAGGAAACCCGGGACATCAAAAGCCTGTCAGAGGACGACATTGCCGAACTAAAACGCGGCGGGGGCTGGGGGCTGGCACGCGCCGCGGAACTCAACGGTGTACCCGGCCCTGCCCATCTACTTGAATTGAAAGATCAAGTTCCTCTGGATCAAGATCAGGTCAACCGTATTCGTGCGCTTTATGAGGATATGAGAACAAAAGCGATTGCAGAAGGGGAAAGGCTGATTGCGCTGGAACGTGAACTGGAAAACCGTTTCAGGTCCGGCGGCATGACCGAACGGCATCTCACTGAAAGCCTGTCCGCTATCGGTGAAAGCCGGACAAGATTGAGATATATCCACCTGTCGACGCATCTGCAGACACCCGCGATCCTGACGGCAGAGCAGATCGCAACGTACAATTCACTCAGAGGTTACAAAACATCTGACTGTGCGCAGGTCCCCGCTGGCCACGACCCGGTAATGTGGCAGCGACATACCAACTGCAACTAGCCAAATATCTTCAATATAAAAGTGTAATTTTCTTCCTGATGATCCGCAATTTCTGATAGGTTGCAAAAACAGAAAAACACTTCCACTACGACATTTCACTTTGACTGAACGAATGTCGATTAATCAGAGAGCAAGGGAGCGGTCTGCTCCGCATCAACAGTGATGAAATTACCGCTTCGGATTACAATCACCACCGCATACGCCATCCTGACAATGATCACGGTCAGCACCGTGGCCGCGGTCAACTTCTACGGCAACCAGAAAGCGATATACGAAGCGGCACAGAACGGCATTGCCTCTTCCGCCAAAACCGCCGAACGCGAAGTCAATCTTCTGCTGAACCGGGCCTTTATCGCTACAGACACCATTGCTGCCCTGCCCCGTCATCTGCTCAACTGGCAGACTCCCGACCCGCTTTTAAGCGCCCTCACCATAAGCATGAGGACGAGTCCCGAAATTTACGGAGTCTTCGTCGGCTTTCCGGACGGGGCTTTCGTCCAGGCCATCAATCTACTTAGCCCGGACGGCAGCCGACGCATCGTCAATGGCATGCCCGCGGAAGCCGTCACGGCGTGGCGCATCATCCTCCCTGAAATGACATCGGCAAAAAGCATCGAAAGCTGGCGGTTTTTCGACAGAGATCGCCATGAGATTACAACCAGTGTCGACAATAGCACCAAAGAAGCCACCTATGATCCACGCACCCGGCCATGGTTCATAAATGCCCAGGCCGAGAAAACACCTGTGATTTCCAGTGCCTATATTTTCGCCAGCCTGCTGCAGCCCGGCGTGACCGTCGCACAGCCGCTATACAGATATCCAGCCGCAACCGTTGGTGTCGATCTGAGTCTGAGCGACCTGTCCGGCCTCACAAGACGCCTGCAGCCCAGAGAAAACGGTGTCGTTGCGATACTGGACAAGGATAATCAGATCGTCGGTTATCCGGACATGACCAAGACCGTTGCACAGAACGACACCGAAACCGGACTGAATATTGTATCAGCTGCAGGAATCAACGACCGCCGTATCCAGAAAGCGGTTATCGACGAACCGTCCACCCTGAACCGCTATCTGTCGTTCTCGATCGATGGCAAAAGCTATATCGGCTACATCAACCACAGCAGTAATGACAACTTCACCGGATGGAAAGTCATCAGCATTGCTGACGTCGAAGATTATACAGGCCCCCTGATGACCACCCTGTATCAATCATTATTGATCGCCGCGGTAATCATGGTCGTCGCCGTGTCGGGTGTTGCCGCCATGGCAGGCTGGATCACGCTGCCGGTTATTCGCCTGCGTCAGATGGCGGATCAGATTACGACCCTCAACTTTGGTAGTATCAAGTCCTTTGACACACCGTTCGAGGAAATCAAACGGCTGCAGTCTTCGATGGACCGCATGCGCACCGCATTGGACATGTTTCTTCGGTTTGTTCCTCGCGATGTTGTCCGTGAACTGATCAAATCCAGCGGCACGGCAAGCATTGGCGGCACGCGGCGCGAAGTAACCCTGCTGTTTACGGATATCGAAGGATTCACCACCATTTCCGAAAAGCTGACGCCGGAACAGATCATGTCCCAGACGTCGGAATACTTCGAAAATATGTCATTCGGCATTCAGGCTAATCGCGGCACCATCGACAAATTCATCGGTGATTCGATCATGGCGATCTGGAACGCCCCGATCGATGACGTCTTCCATGTCGATAACGCCTGCCGGGGGGTCCTCGCTGCCCATCACATCTCCGAAGACCTTAACAAGGAATTCGAGGCCAAGGGGCATGCCACGTTGCGTACCCGGTTTGGCTTGCACACCTGCGACGTCCTGGTCGGCAATATCGGTGCCCGCGACCGGATGCAGTACACCTGTCTCGGTTCCGGCGTAAACCTTGCGGCCCGGATCGAAGGCCTGAACAAGTTTTATGGCACGCAGGTCCTCGCCAGCGACACCGTCCGCCGCAAGGCCTCATCGGATTTCCTGTTCCGGCGTGTCGATATCGTTGAAGCCAAAGGCACCACCCATCCCCTGACGATCTATGAACTGATGGGTGAACGCGGTGAAGACGCCGCGTTTTACGTCGGCAAGGACACGATGCAGCTGGCGTCGAAATACGAACAGGCTTTCGATTTTTATCTGCACCGTGATTTCTCGGATGCGCTTTTCATCCTTGATCAACTGGCCGAAAGCCATCCGGATGATGCCGTGGTCGCCCAGCTCCGGACAAAATGCCGCACGTTCATGGAAACCCCGCCGGCGGCGGAATGGAATGGCGCGACAATTCTCGACAAGAAATAGATATCGCTCCCGTTCAAATCGCCGCCGAATGCCGGGGACCTTGTGCCGGGTTCTGGGTTTCCAGATAACTATCAAACACAGCGGCGACATTCCGCACAAGCGGCCGACCGGCCTCTTTCACATGGATGGTCCTGGCGTCAAGTTGGACCATGTTGTCGGCAATCATCGGCGCAAGCCGGGACAGAGAATCATCCAGCGCATCCCCGGCAACGCCGAACCTGCGGCATGCGGCATCTATGTCGACGGTCATCTCGCACATCAGCCGTTCGATGACGTAGCGCCGGAGCTTGTCATCACGGCTTAGCTCAAAACCCCGCGACGTCGGCAGTTGGCCGTTGCCGACCGACGCCATATAAGACGGCAGCGATGCCACGTTCTGCGCATACCCCTGCGGCAACGAGCTGATCGCAGAAGCCCCGAAGCCGATCAGATGTGCCGCCGTGTCAGACGTATAGCCCTGAAAATTGCGACCGACGCCACCGCGGGCATTTGCCATCGGGTCCCTCGGCAGGGCGAAATGATCAAAGCCGACACGCACGTATCCTGCTTCGACAAGGATCGACGCCGCCAGTTGGGCCTGTTGCCATCGGTCCGCCACGCCCGGTAGCTCATTGTCGTTGATCATGCGCTGATGCGACTTCATCCACGGCACGTGGGCATAACCGAACAAGGCAATCCGGGATGGCCTGAAGGATAAGGCGCGCATCGTCATCCGTTCCACATGACTGAGAGTCTGACGCGGCAATCCATACATAAGATCGAGATTGAGGTTGTCGATCCCGGCGGCGTGAATCCAGTCGACAACCTGTGACGTGACCTCGAACGGCTGAATGCGGTTGATGGCCCGCTGGATGTCCGCATCGAATTCCTGCACCCCGATGCTGACCCGGTTGACACCCGCTGCAACAAGGTCGCAGATGTAATCTGCCGTCATCGTCCGCGGGTCGATTTCGACGGCAATCTCGGTTTCATTGTTCAGAACAAAATAACGGCGGAGACGGTTCAGAAGCTGTTGCCAGTCTTTGATCTGCAGGATCGTCGGACTGCCACCGCCCCAGTGGATGAACCTGGCATTCGCCGGGCCGGCCATTTGGCCCGCGGCAAGATCGATTTCCGCCAGCAGGGAGTCGACATAGCTGGAGATGGGGGCGTACTTGTGGACGATCTTGGTAAAACATCCGCAATACCAGCACATTTCCTGGCAGAACGGGATATGCAGATACACCGAAACATCATCACCCTTACCAATATCCTGCAACCAGCCGCCATAACGCGATGCGTTAACGTCCGCTGAAAAATGCGGCGCCGTCGGATAGCTCGTATAACGCGGCACGGCACCGCCATAGCGGACCGCGAGCTGAGCGTCATCTGTCTGTCCGGTCAAAGGGCTGCACTGCTGCATCAGGAATCCTCCGTTCGTTCCCGTGACTATATCGGCGCGGCAACGTCGAGGATTTGATTCAGATCAAGATCAGCGGGATTTATCGCAAAGTCTGAAACCTCAGCTCATGCCATCGCGGATCAGGGCAATTCGCCGGTCAGCCTCGGCTGCGTCGAGCGGAACCATTGCCCCGGCGCCCCACACCGGGCCGGGCCACGCGGCATCACCCCGGGTCCGTGCCACGATATGCAGGTGTAATTGCGGGACCATATTGCCGATGGCGGCTGTGTTGATCTTGTCGGCGGCAAAGGCGGCCTTCATCACCCGGCCGAGCTTTACCGACGCTCTCATGGCGTTCGCATAGGCCTCATCCGGTAAATCATGCAGTTCGGTCATAGCGGCGACGCGGGGAACGATCAGCCCCCACGGAAACCGCGCATCGTTGATCAGACGAATCAGCAGAGCATCGGTCTCAAAGATCGGGAGCGAATCTTTTTCGAGGGTCGGGTGCAGTTGAAACATACGCACAGCTTAGCCAATGCGGACCGTAAACCGCCACCCAATTACGCATGTTCAGCGGAATTTGCGTTCGTTCCGGCGCCGGTTCTGTTGCAGATGGTAGCGGTGAAGCTGGGTGCTTTCCTCGAAATACGCGATGACACGGCGGACAAGCTTGCCGGAACTGTTGAACCACTTCGACACCGCGGTCACGAAGTATTCTGCCGAGCCGACGGGGATCAGCGGTTTCTTTTCATCCTCGAGGATGAACAGGCAGTAGTTGACGTGCGAGATCAGTTCAAAAATGTGCGGTTGGTCCTTGTAATTTTTGTCGGCAATCCGCTTCAACAGATCGACCCGCTCCTCGGCGCTGCATTTCTGCAGGGTCGCCAGAATGTAATCGAGCACCACCTTCGCTGCGACTTCGTACGCATTGGCCCCATTGGTGACCTTTTCAGTCATTGACGGCAGGGATTTATCGACACTTTTGAGAATCTCGATGCGGTCATCCTTGCGGCCGATCAAAATCACGTCGAACGCTGCCAGAAGTTCCTTGCGCGAGCGTTCTTTTTTCGTGAATCCAAGCAAAATGATCTCGCTAAAAACAGATGACCCTTAAAACACACAAAAAGTGCGCACAACCCAAGATACATGTTCGCCCGGGAATAGACAGACCCAATTTGTGAAGTTGTGTTACACCTAAAAGCTGGATGATGACATCATGGCTAGACACTGCCAACTAACCGTTTTAGACCGCACCGGAACACTTTAAGCTGCATTCATGGCCGAAAACCCCTCATCTGCTGCCCCTGCCGGCACCTGGATTCCCTATGCCCTGGCCGGGCTGTGCGCCAGTCTCGTCGGTATCGGGCTGGCCCGATTCGCCTATACCCCCCTGCTGCCGGCCCTGATCGAAGCCCACTGGTTCGCCGAAACGACGGCCGTCTACCTCGGCGCCGCCAATCTCGCTGGGTATCTTGCAGGGGCGCTGGGCGGAAAATGGATGGCGACACGGTTGTCCGCAACAACCCTTCTCAAGGGAATGATGCTGCTGGCCGCGATTTCGTTCATCGCCTGCGCCACGCCGGTTTCGTTCACGTGGTATTTCATCTGGCGGTTTGCCGCCGGGCTCGCGGGGGGTGTGCTGATGGTCCTTGCCGCTTCCATCGTGCTGCCGCATGTACCTGCCGGAAAACGCGGCGTCGCGGGGGGGGTCATCTTTACCGGGGTCGGTCTTGGCATTGCGCTGAGCGGCACTCTGGTGCCGGCCCTGATCGGCATCGGACTGGCCGAAACCTGGCTTGGGCTGGGGGGACTATCGCTTGTCCTGACCCTTGCCGCATGGCGTTTCTGGCCGGCTGCCGAACCCCGGAGCGAAACCGTCAGCCCGGCCCCCGCATCGGCATTTTCATGGCCGTTCACCAGTCTCTATGTGGTTTATGGTCTGGTGGCCGCCGGCCTCGTCGCGCACATGATCTTTCTGGTCGATTACGTGGCCCGCGGTCTCGGACTGGGCATACATGTCGGCGCCGGATACTGGATCCTGTTCGGTCTGGGCGCCGCGCTCGGCCCGATGACCGCCGGGCGGCTGGCCGACACCCTTGGCTTCAAGAAAACGCTCCGTCTTCTGCTGGCCTTGCAGGCCGTCGCCGTCGCACTGGCGTTCATCGATACCGGCAGCCTGTCGCTGGCGGTCTCGAGCTTCGTCACCGGGGCCGTGGTGCCCGGTGTCGTGCCGCTGATCGTCGGCCGCGTGCATGGTCTGAGCGGCAACAACGCCCCCCTCCAGCGCAGCGCCTGGAGCTATGCCACCGTCAGCTTTTCGGTCGGTCAGGCCGGGGCCGCCTATGCGTTCTCTTATATCTTCGAAATCACCGGCCGTTACGATATTCTGTTTCAAATCGGCACTGCCGCCCTCGTCATCGCCCTGATCATCGAGTTTCTAACACCCGAATCCAGCAAACAAGAGTCAGACAAGAATTGACGGCCAGGTTTACAACCATGAATTTCCTGGATCTGGAACGCGCGGATACATCCAATCCGCGCGAGGACGAACGGCGCAAAGTCGGCAGTGATACCCACTTTTCCGGGCATGAGCATAAAGGAAGTCCGTGTCGTTTTCGTCCGCGAAGATCAGCGCGTCCTGTTCAAGGCCGCGCTCATCCATTACATCAAAACGCGACCTTCAGGTAAGCGCGGCACAGGCCCGCTGGATGCGTTCGCAAGCATCGCGAAGCTCGTCCTCGGCCGCCGCATAGGATATGCGGAAATACGGCGACATACCGTACGCATCCCCCTGTACACAGGCGACACCGTGGCTTTCCAGAAAATACATGACGAGATCGGTGTCGTTCTCGATCACCGTGCCGTCCGGGGTCTTCTTGCCGATCAGCGCACTGCAATCCGGGAACACGTAAAACGCGCCCTTCGGCGTCGGGCATTTCAACCCCGTCGTCTGGTTGAGCATCGAAACCACCAGGTCCCGGCGTTCCTGAAAGCTTTTGGTGTTCGTTTTCACGAAGTCCTGAGGTCCGTTCAGGGCGGCCAGGGCGGCAGCCTGGGACACCGACGAATTGGAGCCGGTAATCTGCTGCTGCAGCTTGGTCATTTCCTTGATCAGCGCAGCCGGGCCGCCGCAATAGCCGATCCGCCAACCGGTCATGGAATAGACCTTGGACGCCCCGTTCATGGTCACGGTGCGGTCCTTCAGTTTCGGCTCGACGGCGGCGATGGTGCAGAACTCCAGATCGTCGAAAATGATGTGCTCATAAATATCGTCGGCAAAGATCGCGACATGCGGATGACGCAGCAGGACATCCGCCAGGCCCCGCAGCTCGTCGCGCTCATAAACCGCGCCGGACGGGTTGCTGGGCGAATTCAGGATCAGCCAGCGGGTGTTGGGCGTGATCGCCGCTTCAAGCTGTTCCGGCGTCAGTTTGAAACCGTTTTCCGCCGATGCGGTCACAATCACCGGCGTACCGCCCGCGTATTTCACATGATCGATATAGGAAATCCAGTACGGTGCCGGGACAATGACCTCGTCACCGCGTTCGACCGTCGAGACCAGGGCGTCGAACAGCAGCTGCTTGCCGCCGGAGCCGACCATCACCTCATCCATCGCATAGTCGAGGCCGTTCTCGCGTTTGAATTTATCGATCACCGCCTGCTTGAGCGCCGGGATTCCGGCGGCATTGGTATAGCGGGTCTCGCCGTTCCGTGCCGCCTCGAACGCAGCTTCCACGACATGCGCGGGCGTCGGGAAATCGGGCTCCCCCGCGGACAGCGCGATAACATCGCGGCCTTCGGCTTTCATCTCACGGGCGCGTTGTGATGCGACGGAGCTTGCCGACGGTTTGATCCGCGACATACGTTCAGCGATTTTGATGGTCATGTCTTTGTTCCCTCTCCCACGTCGCTGATTTCTTTACGCCGTTCCTGCCTGCTCTTCAACGCTGATTGATGCCCCTCACCCGGCACGCTTCGTGTGCCACCTTCTCACGAGGGAGAGGGGTTACTGTGTCCGAGTTCGTTTGTTGATTTCGTCGTGGGTTTGACGGACTTTTTCCGGCCAGGTGGATTTGATGTACGACAGCGCCGCCAGAATTTCCCGGTCCGTCAGAATTCCTTCGAAGGCCGGCATGTTGCTTTTGTAGTCGGATCCGGCGACGAACTGCGGGCCGTACTTGGTCAGTTTGAACAGCGCCGCGTCGGCATGATGCCATGTGTGTCCGGTCTCATCGTGCGGCGGTGCGGGCAGCAGACCCTCGGCATTGCGCTGACGCCAGTTGTTCTCCCCTTCCAGCGAGACGCCATGGCAACTGGCACACTGCGCCTCGTAGACGGCCTTCCCTTCACTGACGAATTGCAGATCGTCGGGATAAAGCGTCATGTCTATCGCCTCAGCCTTCGGCGCATAAAGTTTATAGGCCAGCAGCGTCGCCAGCAGGATCACCGCCGCGATCAGGGGAACAGGGGTGCGGCCGGACAGCGCCATCACCGACACTCAGCGCACGAAGTTGTCGACATAATCCGCCCCCAGGCCGACCTCGATGAAGTGCTTGCGGCAGGCTTCGAGCCGGTCGAACACATCCGTCGTCCCCGTCGTCTTGCCGTTTTCATCGCAATAGATGATCGCCCCGGTGTTGTGGAACAATGTGATCATCTCGTCACAGTCCTCGTCGACCACCAGCGTGTGAATCTCTCCCGGCGG
This sequence comes from Rhodospirillales bacterium, assembly GCA_965227245.1. GTDB lineage: Bacteria > Pseudomonadota > Alphaproteobacteria > Rhodospirillales > Casp-alpha2 > UBA4479. The sequence continues at coordinate 3,877,732 of OZ245728.1, forward strand.
CTCGAACAGGTACGATCCGGGCTTCGCCACCCAGTCATGTTCAAGATAGCGCCACGAGCCCTTGATGACGAACCCGTGCACCGGAGCCGGGTGGCGGTGGCGCGACAGGAAGCCGCCGCCTTTGACCTTGGTCAGGTGCACCCAGTAGCCCTGTGACACGTTAAGACACAAAGGCCTTGACCAGCGGTCAGGCGCCAGCGGCACCCAAAGCCGTTCGTCATCGTCGGCAAAGGCATCCTGAATGAAAATCTCGTCCAGCCCGCCGATGACGTTGGGGCCGGTATAGGGATCGGGGATAGCGGGTTTACGTGCGTCGTCCATGATGATCAGCTTTCCTTCTTGTAGGCTTCGTAGCGGGCCAGTGTTTCCTCGTTCGGCGGATACAGACCGATCAGTTCGCGGCCGCTTTCAACTTCATTGACGATCCACGCTTCCAGGTGTTCCTGTTCAACCGCGGCGTCGGCGACTTCGGCGACAATCGCTTGAGGGATGACCACCGCGCCGTCGTCGTCAGCAACGATGATATCATCGGGAAAGACCGCCGTCTCACCACAGCCGATGGGTTCCTGCCAGCCGACGAAGGCCATCTTGTGAACCGCCGCCGGGGCTGCGGTGCCGTTGCACCAGATCGGCAGTCCGACCGCCTTTACACCGGCGCTGTCGCGCATCACGCCATCCGTGACCATCGCCACGACCCCGCGTTTTTTCATCCGCGCGGCAAGAATATCGCCCATCACGCCAGCACCGTCTTCGCCCCGGGCATCGATGACACAGACGCAGCCTTCGGGCATTGCCTCGATCGCGGCCCGGGTCGAGTTCGGGGATTTCCATGCTTCCGGTGTCGCCAGATCCTCACGCGCCGGTATATAGCGCATGGTGAAAGCCGGGCCGACAATCCTTTTTTTGGTGAAACAGAACGGCATCGTGCCTTTGAGCCACGTCGTGCGCAGGCCCTTTTTCAGCATCACCGTGGTCAGCGTCGCCACCGCGACATTTTCAAGTTTCCGGCGCACTGCAACGTCCATGTTGTTTCCTCCCCAATCGATACGGTTTGGCCGTGTCGGGTTGTTTGATCGGTCTCTCATCCCAAGATAATGAAGCAACGCACAAATTACGAGAGACGGAGCGATAAATGTCCAATACACAGGTCCTGTTCAAAAGAACCCCCGATGGTATGCCGGCACCGGAAAACTTCGACATCATCGAATCGCCGATGCCGACCGTCGCCGACGGTCAGTTCCTCTTGAAGAACCTGTATCTCTCGCTCGACCCCTATCAACGCATGCTGATGGGCGGCGGCTGGACCTATGCACCACGATTTCTCGAGCCCGGTGATCTCATGATCGGGCGTGTACTCGGTGAAATTATCGAGAGCAAGAATCCGGATTATCCCGTCGGCACCCATGTTGTCGGGCGGCTCGGCTGGCAGACATTCGTTACATCCGACGGTACGGACCTGGATTTCGTCATCGAGCCCGTTGACGGTGTGCCGCTCAGCGCCTATCTCGGCGCCTGCGGATCGACCGGGACCACGGCGTGGGTCGGGCTCAAGATCACAGGCAAGCCCAAAGAAGGCGAAACCGTGCTGGTATCGGCGGCAGCCGGTTCGGTCGGCAGCGTCGTCGGACAACTGGCCAAAGCCTGGGGCATGCGGGCCGTGGGCATCGCCGGCGGGCCGGATAAATGCGATCTGGTGGTGAACGACTTCGGTTTCGATGCCTGCGTCGATTACAAGGCGCCGGAACTCGAAGACCAGATCAGGGCCGCCGCCCCCGACGGCGTTGACATCTATTTCGACAATGTCGGCGGTGAAGTGCTGGAATCCGCGCTCGCCAACATGAACAAGCTAGGCCGGATCCCTGTCTGCGGCGTGCTGTCGGCGTATAACGAGACGGGCGAACACTACGGGGTCAAGAACCTGCATCTGTTCTTCGACAAGTCGTTGACGATGGAAGGCTTCGTGCTCAACGCCCACAAGGCCCGCTGGCCCGAAGCACGCGCCGAAATCGCGGCGCTGATCGCCGCCGGCAGACTGGCATCACGTGAAACCATCGCGGACGGTATCAAAAACGCCCCTTCGGCTTTTATCGGCATGCTCGAAGGCAAGAACATCGGCAAGCAGCTGGTCAAGCTGGCCTGATCCTTGGGCACTTTCCTCGCCGCCTGTTTTTTTCTGATCATCACGCCCGGACCGGGGGTGCTGACCGTTGCCGGGAATGCAGCGGCCTATGGCTTTCGGGCCGGCATTCCGTATCTGCTCGGGATCGTTCTGGGATCGCTGGTGGTCATGGGGATGGTCGCCAGCGGCTTTGCCGCGCTGATATTCTCGCTGCCCTATGTCCGCGAAATACTACTAACTGCATCGCTGGGGTATTTGCTGTATCTGGCGTGGCGTATCGCGTCGTCAGGCAGCGGCATCGCCATCATCGAAACCGACAAGCCGCTGGGCTTCTTCAACGGCTTCACGCTGTCGCTGATCAATCCCAAAGGGTACGCCGTGTTCACGACCATCGTCGGCGGCTTCAATTTCTATCCGGAAAGCACAGGCATCGAGATCGCGCTGAAATTCCTGCTGTTTTCCTCGCTGTCGTTCCCGATCCACTTCCTGTGGAACTTCATCGGCGCATCAATCAAGCGCCTGCCGTTCGGCGCCAAAGGCCAGCGGCGCATCAACATCGCCATGGCCGTCGCCATGCTGCTGGTGGTTGGTCTGGCGGTGTATTTCGAGAGCGTGCGCACGGGATAAGCCCCTCACCCAGTCCCTCTCCCAGGGGAGAGGGGAATAACATCGTCACTCTGAACTTGATTCAGGGTCCATGAAAGCCACGAACGGTATTTGAAGGTATGGATCCCGAATCAAGTTCGGGATGACGTTCGCTTGCAGACGAACGTCACATCAGATTGCGGTGTTCTTTCGGCAGCGTCACGACGAGCCCGTCCAGATCTTCGCTCATCCTGATCTGGCAGCCGAGCCGCGACGTGCGTTTCAGCCCGAACGTCAGGTCGAGCATATCTTCCTCTTCCTCGACCGCCGGGTCGAGTTTGTCGAACCAGTCCGGGCTGACGATGACATGACACGTCGAACACGCCATCGAGCCTTCGCACGCACCTTCGATATCGATCATGTTGCGGTGCGCGACTTCCAGCACGGACAGGCCTTCGGGGGCATCACACACCTGTTCACGTCCATCCGGGTGGATGAAGGTCATTTTGTACATGGACACGGGACTTAAACCGAGAAGCTTTCGCCACAGCCGCAGCGGCTTTTTTCGTTCGGGTTGTTGAACGTGAAGCCGGAGCGCAGCGCCCCTTCCTCGTAATCCATTTCCGCACCGACCAGAAACATGGTGGCCATCGGGTCGATGAAGATGCGTGCGCCGTCGTGCTCGACTTCTTCCTCGAACGGGCGCTTTTCATCGGCGTATTCAAAAACATACGAAAGACCGGAGCAGCCCTTGGTGGATACGCTGACGCGCAGTCCGGCAACCGGAGTGTCGCTCTTGCTCATCAGCGCGCGCACATGATCGGCGGCGGTGTCGGTCAGCGTAATCAGCGTCGGTTTGCTCTGTTCGGTCATCGGTGTTGCTCCAGTTTCATTACCATAGAGGTAATCCGATCCGTGTTCAGGATCAAGGTGTTGTCTTTAACCCTCTTTACGGGGAGAGGGAGGGCCCCGAACGCGTTCGAGCTAAGGAGGGTGCGGGGCAGCCCCTTCATCCAGTTCTTCTCCCAAGAGAGAAGAAACTCTCGTATGCCAGCACAACTAAAACTCAGAACCCCATGCCGAGCGCCAGCTTGGCGTCTTCGGACATCCGTTCCGGCGTCCACTGGGGCTCCCAGACGAGGGTCACTTCGATCTCGCCGGCACCGTCCACCTGTTCGACGGCGCGGGCCACCATGCCCGGCATCTCGCCGGCAACCGGACATCCCGGCGCGGTCAGCGTCATGTCGATCTTGATTTCCCCCTTTTCGTCGATGGTCAGACCGTAGATCAGGCCGAGGTCGTAGATATTCACCGGAATTTCCGGATCGTATACGGTCTGCAGCGCGGCGACGATGGCCTCCTCGCTGGCCGGGGCGACACCGTCTTCGAGCGGCTGGCCGCCGGTGGCCTTGAATTCTTCGTTCGGGTCGACGGGGGAATACTCAAACCCCGGAATCCCGCTGGGCCCGCCCGGCGTCATCCCCTGCATCGACGACGGCGGCACGAAGGTATCGCGCTCCACCTGGTCTCGGGTGACAAGGGAATCCCTGACCTTCTGTTCCGCCGCCGAGATTTCGTCCGATGTTTTCTCCGCAGGCGCTTGCGTATCGTTTGCCATAGGCTTGGGGTCCGCTTCCTTGGGTTTCTTTTTGAATAATCCGAACATCACGCAAACATCTCTTTCACCAAAAGCAAGGAGTCGTACAAGGCGTCAATTTCTTCCTTGGTATTGTAAAGACCGAACGAAGCCCGCGCCGTCCCTGGAATACCGAAGCGGTCCATCAGCGGCTGCGCACAGTGGTGGCCGACCCGAACCGCGACACCGGCACGGTCGATGATCGTGCCGATATCGGAAATGTGGGCATCATCCATGACGAAAGAGACGATAGAGGCCTTCTCGTCCGCATTGCCGACGATGCGAAGGCCCTCGATCGTGTTCAGCCGTTCCGTGGCGTAATGCAGCAGCCCCATTTCATGAGCGTGAATATTCTCAAGGCCGATGCTTTCCACGTAGTCCACGGCAGCGCCGAAGCCGATCACTTCGGTGATAGCGGGGGTTCCCGCCTCGAAGCGGTGCGGCGCATCCTGAAACGTGGTTTCCTCGAACGTGACACGGTCGATCATGTCGCCCCCGCCCTGATACGGCGGCATCGCGTTCAGGATATCCTTCGGCGCCCACAACACCCCTGATCCGGTTGGGCCATAGAGCTTGTGGCTTGAAAATACATAAAAATCCGCGCCTAGCGTCTGCACGTCGATTTTCGTGTGCGGCACCGCCTGGCACCCGTCGAGCAGGACTTTCGCACCCACGGCGTGGGCTTTTTTGATGATCTCGTCAACCGGTAGCACGGTGCCGAGCACGTTGGAAATGTGTGGGCAGGCAACAATTTTGGTTTTCGCCGACAGCAGTTCTTCATACTGGTCCATGCGGAAATTGCCGTCATCGTCACAGTCCACGATCTTGAGGACAATCCCCTTCTCGGCCCGCAAAAGCTGCCACGGCACGATGTTGGCATGGTGTTCCATCACGGTGATGATAATTTCATCACCTTCGTTCAGGAACTTACGCCCATAGCTGGCGGCAACCAGATTGATGGCTTCCGTGCCCCCCTTGGTGAAGACGACCTCGTGATGATCCGGCGCGTTCAAAAAACCAGCGATCTTATGGCGGGCCTGTTCGTAGGCATCCGTCGACAGCTGGCTCATGCGGTGATTGCCGCGATGCACGTTGGAATAATAGTGCGTCATGCAGTCGTTCATCGCCTCGATGACCTGACGCGGCTTCTGCGCACTGGCGCCGTTGTCGAGATACACCAGCGGTTTGTCGTAGACCTTTTCGCTGAGGATCGGAAAATCCTCGCGGATACGGGCTACGTCATACGCCTGCATGCTGTTGTCGCCCGCGCCTGCTTTTGCGGCCAGTTCATTCATCACGCACTTCCCATTTTTTCTTCGGCTTTCCACTCGCCGGCCAGATAGCAGTGCGCCGGCAACCAGTGCACGACCCGGTCCAGAAAAGCCTCACGGACGGTCTCGTCGGTGATCTCCTCGAGCGCATCGCCCAGGAACGACTGTACCAGCATGTTGCGGGCCAGTGCTTCGGGAATGCCGCGTGAACGCAGATAGAACAGCGCCGTGGTATCGAGCTGCCCGCTGGTCGCACCGTGCGCACACTGCACGTCATCGGCATAGATTTCCAATTCCGGTTTCATGTCGATTTCGGCACCGTTCGACAAAAGGAGCGTCTTGTTGAGCATCCGGCCGTCGGCTTTCTGGGCGTCCTTGGCAACGTGGATCTTGCCCTGAAACACGGCACGGGCCTCGTCGTCGAGCACGCCCTTGAAGACCTGCTTGCAGGTCGTGTGCGGCACCGCCATGTCGATGTGCGACGTGTTATCGCAATGTTCGTTGCCACGCATCATGTAGGCCCCGTGATAGCCGCAATGTGCGCCTTCACCCGCCAGCGTGATCATGGTTTCGGTGCGCGACAGCAGCCCACCGATCGACAGCTGAAAACTTTCATACGTCGCATCACGGCCGATCCGCACATGTGTGTTTGATACATGGGTCGCCTGAATGCTTTCCGCCTGAACCTTGTAATGCTTGAAGATCGCCCCGTCGGCGAGATCAATTTCCGTCGCCGCGTTGGCGAAGTAGGCACCGACACCGCGGCCGACGTGATGCATGACCAGCGTCGCCTGCGCATTGGCCTCGAAGACGATCAGATTGCGCGGGAAATAGGCCACGGCCTGATCCGTCAGACCGCCGACGTAGACCACTTCGAGCGGCTTCGAAAGTACGACTCCCTTGGCGACATAAAGCACGAAACCGCTATCCATCATCGCATCGTTGAGCGCCAGCATGGCCTGGTCGTTGCCGGAATGGGCACCATTTTTCGCGCCACCCGTCACCTTACCCATGTGCGCCTCGACCCACGCCGGGTCATGGGCGAGGATATCTTCCAGCGGGCCGAAACGGACACCGTCCGGCAGTTCGTCAAAGCGGCTCAAATCCGTACGCAGCTTGCCGTTGACGAAAACAATCCGGGCCGCGACGTCACCGATGCTCGGCAGATCGGCAATGGCGCCGTCTTCAGCGATATCGGAAATAGGCGTATAGCAGGTATCGTCCAGCGGACGCAGGCGCGTGTACTTCCAGCCTTCCAGCTTCGGCGTCGGCAACCCAAGCGCGTTGAATCGTTCGGCCCCCGCATCTCGGCGGGCCTTGAGCCATGAAAGATTTTCGCCCGGCAGCGCACGGCCGCCCTGCAAACCGCCTTCAAGGAAAGAAACAGCCGTCATCAGGCAGCCTCCTCGCCGCCGAAATCGGCATAGCCTTTTTCTTCCAGTTCCAGCGCCAGTTCCTTGCCGCCAGTTTTCTGAATCTTGCCGCGCGCCAGCACGTGCACCTTGTCGGGCACGATATAGTCGAGCAGACGTTGATAGTGCGTGATCACCAGTGAGGAGCGTTCCGGCGAGCGCAATGCATTGACGCCGTCGGCGACGATTTTCAGCGCGTCGATATCAAGTCCCGAGTCGGTTTCGTCAAGGATCGAGAGCTTCGGCTCCAGCACCGCCATCTGCAGCACTTCGTTGCGTTTCTTTTCACCGCCCGAGAAGCCAACGTTGACGGCACGCTTGAGCATCTCGTCGGACATGTTGAGTTCCTTGGTCTTCGTCCGCAGCATCTTGATGAACTGAATCTTGTCGAGTTCGTCCTCGCCCCGGTAGCGGCGGACCGCATTGACCGCTTCGTTGAGGAACGTAGAGTTTGGCACACCGGGAATTTCAACCGGATACTGGAACGCCAGAAAAATGCCCTTGGCGGCACGTTCTTCGGGTTCGAGATCGGTCAGGTCCTCACCTTCATAGATGATCCGCCCACCGGTCACTTCATACCCTTCACGGCCGGCCAGCACATACGACAGCGTCGATTTGCCGGACCCGTTCGGCCCCATGATCGCATGAACTTCACCCGGCATGACCGTCAGGGTGAGCCCCTTGAGGATTTCCTTGCCGTCGACGGTGGCGTGCAGGTCCTTGATTTCCAACATTCGTAAGTCTTCCTTGTTTGCTCTCTATTTCGTCATCCTGAACTTGCTTCAGGAGTCATATTCAAATTCGCGCCGGCCTCTCTTGGATCCCATAGGCCCCGAATCAAGTTCAGGGTGACGCTGGATATTCAATCGTCATCAGCCGACACTGCCCTCGAGCGAGATACCCACCAGCTTCTGGGCCTCGACGGCAAATTCCATCGGCAACTGCTGCAACACTTCGCGGCAGAAGCCGTTGACCACTAGCGCAACGGCGGCTTCCGCCGGGATGCCACGCTGGCGCAGATAGAAAAGTTGGTCCTCGGAAATGGTCGAGGTCGTCGCCTCGTGCTCGACGATGGCGGCTTTGTTCTTGCTTTCGATATACGGCACCGTGTGCGCCCCGCAGGTCTCGCCGATCAGCAGCGAGTCGCACTGGGTGTAGTTCCTGGCCCCTTCGGCTTTCGGTGAAATCTTGACGAGACCCCGATAGGTCTGGTCCGACTTGCCCGCCGAAATGCCCTTGGAAATGATCCTCGACGTGGTGTTCTTGCCGAGGTGGATCATCTTGGTCCCGGTATCGGCCTGCTGGGCATTATTGGTGATGGCGATGGAATAGAATTCGCCGACCGAGTTGTCACCCTGCAGGATGCAGCTGGGATATTTCCAGGTGATCGCCGAGCCGGTTTCAACCTGGGTCCAGGAAATTTTCGAGTTTTTACCCCGGCAGGCCCCGCGCTTGGTGACGAAGTTGTAAATCCCGCCCTTGCCGTTCTCATCGCCCGGATACCAGTTCTGCACCGTCGAATACTTGATTTCGGCATCGTCCAGCGCCACCAGTTCGACGACGGCAGCATGTAACTGGTTCTCGTCGCGCATCGGCGCGGTGCAGCCTTCAAGATAGCTGACGTACGATCCCTTGTCGGCAACGATCAGGGTGCGTTCAAACTGGCCGGTATTCATTTCATTGATACGGAAGTACGTCGACAGTTCCATCGGGCATTTGACGCCGGGTGGAATGTAGACGAACGATCCGTCCGTGAAGACCGCCGAGTTCAGGCACGCATGCTTGTTGTCGGCGACCGGCACGACGGTGCCCAGATATTTGCGGACCAGATCGGGGCAGCGTTCCAGCGCTTCTGAGATCGGGCAGAAGATAACCCCGACTTCTTCCAGCTTTTTCTTGAAGGTGGTGGCGACGGACACGCTGTCGAACACATAGTCAACGGCAACGCCGGCCAGCACTTCCTGTTCCTTGATCGGTATGCCGAGCTTTTCATAGGTGGCGAGCAGTTCGGGATCGACCTCGTCCAGGCTTTTCGGCCGGTCATCGTCACTCTTCGGGGCCGAGTAATAATGGTACTGCTGATAATCGATCGGCGGGAACTGCACTTTCGACCACTGCGGTTCCGGCATTTCCAGCCAGCGGCGATAGGCTTTCAGCCGCCATTCGAGCAGCCACATGGGCTCCTTCTTCTTGGCGGAAATGAAGCGCACAATGTCTTCACTCAGCCCTTTCGGCGCCTTGTCGGCGGCAATATCCGTGACGAAGCCGTACTTGTACTTCTCGCCCGATATTGACTGGACCTGATCGACGGTTTCCGCTGTTGCTGACATTTCTGTTAGTTCCTTTGTGCCTTGCGGTCTCTATTCTCGGTCGCTTCCATATCGTCCCTCATCCTGTCCTTCTCCCAAGGGAGAAGGGACTCCCGACGCACATTCCCTCCCCCCAGGGAGAGGGTGGCGCTAAGCACCGGATGAGATGTTTTGTATGTCATTGCCTCTTCCTCACGCCACGGAAGCGGCGGAAGTGCCGCCCCGCAGCGATGCAACCGCCTCCGAAATCGCTTCGATTGCCGTTTCGACCTCGTCCGCCGTCGTCATCCGGCCGATGCATAGCCTCACCGATGCATGGGCGTCCTCATCCGAAAGACCTAATGCCCGCAGCACGTAGGACGGCTCGACCGCCGCCGACGTGCATGCCGATCCGCTGGACAGGGCGACCGTGTCCTTGAGCGCATCCATCAGTGATTCGGAAGAGATGCCCCTGAATCCGATATTCAGATTGCCGGCGACACGGTGTTGCATACTGCCGTTGACATAGAGATCGGGGATGCGCTGTTGCAAGCCCTTCAGAACCCTGTCCCTGAGATCGCGGGTACGTGTCGCATCATTGTCACAACCTACGCTGACGAGGCCCGCCGCCGCGCCGAAACCGACGACCAGCGGCGCCGGCAGCGTACCGGAACGGAGCGTCCGTTCCTGCCCGCCGCCGTCCATCAGCGGCTCCAGCCGGACCCGCGGTTTCCTGCGCACATAGAGCGCGCCGATCCCCATGGGGCCGTACATCTTGTGACCACTGAGGCTCAGCAGATCGACGTTCAGGGCGGCAACGTCGATGGTGATCTTGCCCGCCGCCTGTGCGGCATCGGTGTGCAGATAGACCCCGGCTTCACGGCACAGTGCGCCAATTTCAGCAATCGGCTGGATCACGCCGATTTCATTGTTCACCTGCATCACGCTGACCAGTGCGGTATCCGGACGCAGCGCCGCCTTCACGGCATCGGGGTCGATCAGCCCGTCGGCACCGACCTTCAGCCAGGTGATCTCATAGCCAAGCTTTTCTGCGTACTTCAGGGATTCCAGCACGCACTTATGCTCGGTCACCGGGGCGATCATGTGCGTCTTGCGGCCTTCAAAGAACCGCGCCACGCCCTTGATCGCCATGTTGTTGCTTTCCGTTGCGCCCGACGTGAAGACGATTTCGCGCGGGTCGGCGTTGATCATGGCCGCCACCTGCTGGCGCGCCAGCTCAACCGCATCGCGGGCTTCCCAGCCATAGGCATGGGACGTGGAATGCGGATTGCCGAAAGCTTCGGTGAAGTACGGCTGCATGACATCCATGACACGGGTATCAACCGGCGTTGTCGCCTGATAATCGAGATAGATCGGACGATTGGCGGTGGTCATGCCGCAGCCTCCCCCGTTCCATCGGATTTCCCCGGCTTGGCGTTTCTGCCGTAAAGGTCACGCCATGTCTGGATGAAGCGCCCGACATCCTGGTCCGTGGTGCCGTGGCCGAGCGAGACCCGGATCGCTTCCACGGCATCTTTGTCTGAGAGCCCCATGGCCAGCAACACGTGGCTCGGCTCAATCTTTCCGGACGAACAGGCTGAGCCGGCACTGACGGCAATGCCTGCCAGGTCGAACGCCATGACCTGGGTTTCAGCGGACACCCCCAGCATGGCGATACACGTGGTGTTGGGCAGACGCTCGGCACCCTGTCCGTAAAATCCGGCAACGTCGCCAAGCTCGCTCTCGATCCGGTCCCGGAGACCGGCCAACTTGCTAAAGTCATGGACACCCGTCAAAGCGGCCTCTGCCGCCGCGCCGAAACCGGCGATCCCGATCAGGTTTTCGGTCCCGGAACGGCGGCGCCGTTCCTGTCCGCCGCCGCGTACCAGCGGTGCGAAGGGTGTCCCATCCTTGACGAGGATGGCGCCCACGCCCTGCGGTCCACCGAACTTGTGAGCACTCAACGACACCGCATCGGCATACGCGGTGACTTCGAACAGCGGCCGCTTGCCGGCCCACTGGATTGCATCGACATGAAACACGGCGTCATGATTCTTCGCCAAAGCCGAAATCTCGGCAATCGGCTGCACCACACCGGTTTCATTGTTGGCGGCCATGACCGAGATCAGCACACGGCCCTGAACTTCATTCAGAATCTCGGACAGTGCATTCAGATCAATCACGCCATCGGCATTGACCGGTGCGCGGATCGCTTCGACCGCGTCCAGTACCGAGGCATGTTCAATGGTGCTCGTTACCCGGACATCGGCACCGATACCGCGCAGGATGGCGTTATTGGCTTCCGACCCGCCCGACGTAAAGATCACGTTGGCGGGCGCAATCCCCGCCAGCTCGGCGACATGGGCGCGGGCATCTTCGACGATCTTGCGGGCGGCACGGCCGAAAGCGTGGACCGACGATGCGTTGCCGGCGATCCCGGCTGCTGCCTCCATGGCACGCGCCATCGCTTCGCGGGCGGGCAGGCCCAGCGGCGTCGTCGCGTTATGATCGAGGTAACAGGCCGTCATACGTCTTGTCCCGCGCTACTATTCACCGGCAGCGACGTGCTGGCCGCGGCCCTGTGCGTAAAGCACGCCGCTGGAGCCGAGGACCCGGCGCGTTGCCACGTCTTCGAGCGAAACGGTGCTCAGGAACAGATAAATCTGATTACCGAGCTCTTCCCAAAGGTCATGAGTCAGGCAGCGCTGCTGGCGGCCCTGACAGCCCGACGGGCTGCCCGGGGTACATCGGGTTGCCTTGATCGGCTCGTCAACGGCCATGATGACGTCGGCGACACGAATCTCGGCGGCTTCGCGGGCCAGCAGATAACCGCCCCCCGGACCGCGCACGCTTTTGACCAAATGACCGCGGCGCAGACGGCCGAACAGCTGCTCCAGATACGACAGCGAAATTTCCTGGCGTTCCGCCACATCGGCGAGCGCAATCGGCTTGCCGGTCGCATGGGTTGCGAGATCAACCATCGCCATGACGGCGTAGCGTCCCTTTGTTGAAAGTTTCACGGTTTCGCTCCTTAAGCTTTCAAGCCACTGAGGATTTACGGCGGCCCTTGCCGTCGTCATTATCACTGTCTTCGTTATCTTTGCTGTCCTTGCCGTCGAGCCTGGCGCGTAATTCATTTCGTTCGATTTCCAGCTCATCGACCCGGCCTTTGAGATCGTTCAGGCTCTGACGCATCTGGTCGAGCACCTGCTGAACCGGATCCGGCACGCCTTCCGGCGTTGTCGCATAGGCGCGGAACTCGCCGGCTTTGCTTTTGTCCTTGGGCATGACGATCTTGGCCGGGATACCGACCGCGGTCACACCCGCCGGCACATCCGACGTGACCACCGCATTGGCGCCGACGCGAGCGTTGTCGCCGACCGTGATCGGGCCCAGAATCTGCGCCCCGGAGCCGACGATGACGCCGCTGCCCAGCGTTGGGTGGCGTTTGACGCCGACCTGTTCGTGACTATCGACACTGGGGGCAACGCCGCCCAGGGTCACGTCGTGATACAGCGTCACGTTGTCGCCGATTTCGGCGGTTTCACCGATCACGACACCGGCCCCGTGGTCGATCACGAAGCAGCAGCCAATGGTCGCGCCGGGATGAATTTCGATGCCCGTGAGCAGGCGTCCAAACTGCGAAACGAGCCGACCCAGGAAACGCAGGTTCAGTCCCCACAGCCAGTGTGCGAAGCGGTAGAACACCACGGCATGGAAGCCCTGATACAGAATAACGACTTCCAGACGCGAACGCGCGGCCGGGTCGCGCTCAAGAAAGGCATCCAGGTCGGCCTTTAATCTCTTGAAAAGCATGGCATGATCTTTATCTTCACTTCGCCCTTGGCGATTACATGGGATTGCGCCATGGCTCGGTCACGACGATGTCATGGCAGATAAGCGCAATTTCTTAAGGGTTATATAGGAAAGCCGAGTAAAGCGGTCAAGTATTTCGCACTGTATTTTACCTATGCCTATCAGGCACAAAAGCAGGCTTTTAACGATTAACCGACGAATGTGATCAACTTTTAATTTTCGTTCAAGTGAGGTTCCCACCTATGCCCGACGTGATATTCAACGGACCGGAAGGCCGCCTGGAAGGCCGTTACCAGCATGCGAAGCGCGATGACGCACCGGTTGCACTGATATTGCACCCGCATCCGCAGCATGGCGGGACGATGAACAACAAGGTGGTGTACTCGCTGTATCACGCCTTTTCGCGGCGTGGATTCTCGACGCTCCGCTTCAATTTTCGGGGCGTCGGCCGCTCCCAGGGCGAGTTCGACAGCGGTTTGGGCGAGCTTTCCGATGCCGCCGCCGCGCTTGACTGGATGCAGGGGCACAACCCCAATGCGTCCGGCTGCTGGATCGCCGGGTTCTCGTTCGGGGCCTGGATCGCCATGCAACTGATGATGCGCCGCCCGGAAATCAACGGCTTCATTGCCGTTGCTCCACCTGCCTCGATCCATGATTTCTCGTTCCTCGCCCCCTGCCCGGCCAGCGGCCTGATGGTGCACGGCGACAGTGACGACATCATTCCTGAAGAATCCGTCGCCAAGCTCGCCGACAAGCTCGGCAAGCAGAAGAATATCACCATCGACTACAATGTGGTGAAGGGCTGCGACCATTTCTTCCGCCAGCACATGGATACCCTGGAAAAACACGTCGAGAAGTATCTCGACACGAATCTGGCAACGGTGGAGTAACCCCCTCTCCCTCACCCGATGCGCAAAGCACGCCACCCTCTCATCAGGGAGAGGGGTCTGTGTGCGTGAGTTCCTTCTCCTTGGGAGAAGGTCAGGATGAGGGGTCAACGTCCGGGATATATATCCATTTTTTAAGGCAGCCGCAGCCACCTGTCGCAAAACCGAACATGCGATAACCCGACCAGCTTGCGCATACGCTCAACCGCCCCTTCCAACCGGGCCATGCGGCCGTTTCCGAAACCGATTCCGGGCTCGGGCCAGAGGGCACTAACCACAAGCGCGTCTTCGGCACGTTCCGCTTTCATCTCCATGCGGCCGATCATCCGCTCCCCCTCCAGCAGCGGAAAAACGTAATAACCGTAGGTGCGCTCATGTGCCGGGACGAAGATTTCGATTCGGTAATCGAAATCGAACAGGTGCTTAAGGCGTTTGCGATCACGGATGACGGGATCGAAGGGATTGAGGATGCGCAGGCGCTCACTCGGTTTTTGGGTCTCGGCAAGCCGCGTTTCGATATCTGCAAACGCATAGAGTTTGCGCGGCGCGGCGTCTCCAGCCCCGTGCACACGAACCTCGATAATCTCTTTTCCCAGCCGGGCATCGCACCAGGTTTTTGCCTCCGCCGCCGTGATGTTGGCCCAGTAGCCCGCGATCTCGCCCGCTGTCCCGAAACCAAGGCGTTGCAGCGCTTCGCGGCAGGACCAATCGATATAGTCGTCCGCCACCAGCCCGGGACCGCGATATGCGTCTGGGATCACCCGCTCGGTCAGGTCGTAGGCTTTCTGAAATCCCCGACGGTGGCAGATGCACAGGCCACCGGTACGCCAGTGATACTCCAGCGCCGTCTTTGACGGTTTCCAGTCCCACCATGCGCCACCGGCCGACTTTCCCGATTCCTCTCGGCTGTCCGGCATGTCGCGGGACGTGATCGGCCCGTTGTCCACTGCGTGCGCCAGCACATGCGCCAGTTCCTTTTCGTGATCGTTGCCCTGACCATGCGCCCAGCGCCGGGCCAGGCGTGCCGACTCACGCGCGAATCGGCCTTTCCAGACCGGGAAGAATTCGACCGGCAGAATAGCCGCGTCATGGGTCCAGTTTTCGAAAAGCAGCCGTTCCTTTTCGATCAGGCGTGTCAGGTCCTTTGGCCGGTAGCCATCCCAGCGGCTTGCCAGGATCATGTGGTGTGCACGCTCGACCCACTGAATGGAATCGACCTGAACGAAGCCGAGTTTTCGGATCAGTTCCAAAAGCCCGTCCCGGCCCAACCGCCGGCGCGGGCTTTCCGCCAGCCCTTGCAGATCAAGAACCAGCCGGCGTGCCTGAGAAGCGGAGATGTCGAAGGGCGTCGTCATGGGGTGAGATCGAACCCGCCGCGGGCGGCAGAGTCAATCGGTTGAATGTGCTGCATATTATTGTTCTGCCACCCCGGCGAAGGCCGGGGTCCAGGGACACGAACGGGTATCCCGTCCGAGACATCGCGGCGATTGCACTGGATTCCGGCTTTCGCCGGAATGACGATGTGAGAATTTTTCGCGGATTTCCTCCACGCGTATTCGAAGACAGGAAAGCCAGCGCTCCGGAACCTATCCCCCCGCACGCCCATGATCATTAATCCTGAAATAGGTCCCGGACACGTCGGCTACGCCGCCGTTCCGGGATATGAATGTGTTAGGGCCTGAACAGCAACCCGCCCGGCATCGGTTTGGTGACGCCGGTCGTCGACGGCAGGCTCAGCGGCAAGCCATACATGGACCGCACCGCGAGATAGGCGAACGCCTGGGCTTCCATCGCATCGCCGGACCAGCCGACGGCCTCGACCGGTTCCACCGGGCGGTCCAGCGCCGATCTGAGTGCCGCCATCATCACCGGATTGTGCCGCCCGCCGCCGGTCACCAGCCAGCGCTCGGGGAGCGCCGGCAACATGTCCTGCGCCCGCGCCACCGCATGCGCGGAAAATGCCACCAGCGTCGCCGCACCGTCTTCGAGAGACAGCCCCATCATGGGTGACGGATCAAAATGATCGCGGTCGAGGGATTTCGGATACGGCTGATCGAAATAGTCATTTGCCAGCATCGCGGCCAGAGCATCCTCATCGACCCTGCCTTTTCTGGAGATCGCGCCGTCCGCATCCATGGCATCGCCGGTTTTCGACAGAATCCAGTCGTCCAGCAGCGCGTTCGCCGGGCCGGTATCGAAAGCAACGATACCGCCGTCGGGGCTGATCCACGTCAGGTTGCCGACCCCGCCCAGATTAAGCACACAGACCGGCGGCTGCAGCGGTTTTGCCAGCGCGGCGTGATAGAGCGGCGCGAACGGCGCACCCTCGCCCCCCGCCGCCACGTCGGCGGACCGGAAATCGCAAACCACCGGAATCCCGAGCTTTGACGCCAGCCGCGCGCCATCACCCAACTGCACCGTGATACCGTTCCCGGGATCGTGAAAAACGGTCTGGCCATGAAAGCCGACAACATCGATATCATGTGCCGCCAGACCCGATCGGCCCATGAAATCCAGAACTGCTTCGCAATGCGCGTCGGTAATGTCGCGGACGGCGGCACTAAGCGCATCATCCGGCTCGGGCAGGTGTCCGGCCAGGGCCTGCACCCGTTTTCTGAGCGCCGCTTCATAGGGATAGGCGGCGAAGCTGCCGCGCCGCTTGACGGTTTCACCGTCGGTATCGATAACGGCAACGTCGATGCCGTCCATGGATGTCCCGCTCATCAAACCGATGGCGGACAGAACCTGACCTTTTTCAGGCAATATGCTTTCCTCTACATCGTTGTGCGGCAGTGTCTGCATGTGCTAATCATCCGCGCCCTTAACAAAAACAGCAAGACTCGTTCATGGCCGATTTTAAGTCCGACTTTATATCACAGCTGACCGCACGTCAGTTCATGCATCAGTGCACCGATCTCGACGCGCTTGACGAAAAGTGCGCCGCCGGACCGGTGACGGCCTATATCGGCTTTGATTGCACGGCACCAAGCCTGCACGTCGGCTCGCTGGTATCGATCATGCTGCTCCGGCTATTGCAGCAGACCGGCCACAAGCCGATCGTCCTCATGGGCGGCGGCACGACGCGGATCGGCGATCCGACGGGCCGCGACGAAAGCCGCAAAATGCTGACCGACGCAGATATCACCGCCAACATGAACGGCATCAAGAAGGTGTTCCAGAAGTATCTCACCTTCGGCGACGGCCCGACGGATGCGGTCATGGTCAACAACGCCGACTGGCTGGACAAGCTCAATTACATCGAACTGCTCCGCGATATCGGCCCACATTTCACCATCAACCGAATGCTCTCGTTCGACAGCGTCAAGTTGCGCCTTGAGCGCGAACAACCGATGACGTTCCTTGAATTCAACTACATGATCCTGCAGGCCTATGACTTCGTCGAACTAGCCAATAAGCACGACTGCACATTGCAGATGGGCGGCTCGGATCAGTGGGGCAATATCGTCAACGGTGTCGAGCTGGGCCGCCGCATTGCCGAGAAGCAATTGTACGGTCTGACCACGCCGCTGCTGACAACGGCATCGGGCGCCAAGATGGGCAAAACCGCTGACGGCGCCGTGTGGCTCAACGAAGATGCGCTCAGCCATTACGATTACTGGCAGTACTGGCGCAATGCCGAGGACGCCGACGTCGGCAAGTTCCTGCGTCTATTCACGGAATTGCCGCTGGACGAGATCGAACGCCTCGAAGCGCTCGAAGGTGCGGAAATCAACGACGCCAAGAAAGTTCTCGCAGACGAGGCGACCAGGCTGTGCCGGGGCGCGGACGCCGCGACGGAAGCCCGCAGGACGGCGGAGACCACGTTCGAGCAGGGCGGCATGGGCGAGACACTGCCCAGTGTCGACGTCGCACGGGCCGAGCTCGACGCCGGTATCGGCGTCCTGACCCTGTTCACGCTGGCTGGGCTTGCCTCTTCAAACGGCGACGCCCGGCGCCTGATCAAGGGTGGCGGCGCGAAGATAAACGACACGGCCGTTAGTGATGAACGGGCCAGTATCGGCCTTGAAGCCCTGAATGCCGATGGCGTCATCAAACTGTCGGCGGGCAAGAAGCGCCACGCGCTGGTCAGGCCGGTTTAAATTTTTGTAGTCGGGAATAAGTCTGTCGCAATTAAAGTCAGCGCGTGACGGTGGGGCTACCGAGCAATGACGGCTGCTGTTCATCCGGCCTGAATGCACCGAACAGGTTCCTGAGAATGCCCGGGGTTAGCGCCGACAACGGGTTGACCGTCGTTTTGGGATCCTCGACCGGCCCCGAGATCGAGAAATTGGCGGCAAAGATCCCACCGCCGTCTTCATTGCCGGTCAGAATATTGCCGAGCAGCGGAATTTTTCCGAGCAGTGAATTGATGGCATAAGCCGGCACCACGGTACCTTCGATGTTCACCACGTCTGCATGTGTATAGACCGTGCCCGACGCCGTGAACCCGATCGAGGTGCCGGTCGCCTTGGCTTCGCTGATCTGCACTTCACCGTCGGTATACGTGAACGGCACATCCAGTTCGGCGAAGTTCAAGCCTTCGCCGGTTAATGCATCAACGATCCCGGTCAGGGCCATGATCGAAAGGACACGCGTCAACAGCGGCGCATTACGAACCCGGTAATTGACGACGCGTAACTTGCCTTTGAGCGGCCTCAGCGGCGCCGCATCATCGTACCGGCCCCGAACTTCAAGCTGCCCGCCGTGCAGGTTATCGAACAGATCGAAAAACCGCAGTGTTTCGCCGGCATTTTCGGCCTTCACGACCAGCAGCCGGTTGCCGGCCAGATCAGGCGCCAGATTGATATTCAGGTTCGGCCCGCCATTCAGCTTGCTGTCCAGCAGTGCCGTGCGCCAGATTCCGCGCTGGTGCACGAACGTGCCGGACACGCCTGACAGAAACTTGTTGGGCTCGACCCACATCTTGTCGAGTTCAACAGCGATTGTCAGGTCCGGCAACGTCAGGTCGTCCTGTCCCGGGCGGTCGCCGGTTAGACGTTCCCATAGTGGCGAGAATTCGAGCTCGCTCCCCTGCAGGCCGAGTTCCCAACCGCCGTCCGGACGCGAAATCACGGCCCCCGACACGTTGGTCCGCCCGAACAGGACCTGCTTCAGATTGACCCGCTCAAGCCCCAGACCGGCAGGCATATACTTGACGTCTCCCTTGACCGACAGATCGCCGGCAACGACGTTGAAACTCGGCACGTTTTTAACCAGCCCGTTTTCCAGCAGGATCGTCACATCGAGCCAGCCGGCGTCACCAGCAGCCTTGCGCCATTCCATGACCGGCACACGCAACTCGGCGCGGGCCAGATTGGCATTGACCTCAACCCGGCCGCGTCGGCCGTCGAACACCGTATAGCGCACCGTGGCATCAACCCCGCCCGACACGAAATCACCCGCCGGCCCCGGATCGACACCCAGATCACGAACATTGGAAAGATCGTCGATCTTTGCCGCCAGCAGGTATTGAGAACGATATGGTGCCTGTGCGCCGAAGTTCTGGTTCCAGACCAGCGCCACCGGCACCTGCCCCATCAACACATTGCCGTCCACATCCATTTTCTCGGTATCGACGGTAAGCTTGAGGTTGCCCTCGCGGATGCCCCGGCCCAGCACCACGTTCTCCATGGCGATCTTGGTCAGGTCCGCCTCGGCCTTGACCTTGACGTCTTCCACCGCGAGGTCTTTGGCCAGCAGGAAGTAGAGATTGAGATTGACCTTGGCGTCACCGCTGGTGCTTTTCGGATTGATCTTCATTGCGCTGGCGAACTCGAACGGTTTGCGTTCGATCAGTTCCAGTGCGTCACGTACCGGCGCCTCGGCATGAAGGTTAATGTCGATGTACTGATCGACGTCCTGAAGGCCGGTGATATGGATCACCGCACCGGCAACATTGATACGGCCACTCTGGCCGCGTTCGATGGCGATATCGAAAGTGTTTTCATCGAACGACATCAGAGCCTGAACGTCATTTACGACCGGCATGCCTTCGAGATATGTCACATCGACGCCTTCGGCGCTCATGGTGCCGTCCATACTCTCGAGAATGAATGCGCCGTCCTGCTGAATACGTACCGACAACTCGGCATCCGAGCGGACCATGCGGCCGTTCTTCAGATGCCCGGTCACCCAGTTATACGCATCCCGGCCCAACGCTGCCGGCCAGTAGGTGGTCAGCTGATCGACGTTCACATCAGCCAGTGTGGTTTCCGCCTGAAGCTTGATTTCCGCCTCACCGATCCCGGTCGCCCGGGCTTTCATATCAAACACCGGACCGTTCAGGTTGAGGCTGAGCCGCTGGATATCCATGCTGCCTGCCTTCAGATCAAGCTTGCCGGCACCCGAGATGCTGACCAGCGGCAACGTATGATCAATCGGTGCCGGAACATTCAACATCGAATTTTCCGCCAACGTGATCTCTGCGCTATCCAGCGTCACGGAACCGTTACGCCCGTTGTAAATGCCCACGAGCGACACGTTCTCGACGCTGAGTTCCTGATCGAACGGCGCCGGCAGCTTGAGTGAGCCTTCATCGCCGACAACATGGAACCCGATCGTGTTGATGCCGTCGTCAAGGGATGTGCCGATGATCAACCGGCCACTGAGCGGCATGTTGACGGCCTGCAGCGCGGTGAATTTCGGGTCCAGCGAGGCAAAGGACGCCGGCGAAATTTCCGCGAATGACGCGGTCAGGTCGAGCCGCCGGGTTTCGCTCTGATACGATCCGTGCAGCGAGATGTCGGCGATACGGTTTTCGATATCGATCTGCAGCGAACCTTCGGCAAGCAGACCGTGCGGTGCACGGTTTAAAACAAGATACCCGACCGGCGCCTGCCATACCTTATCGGTCAGTCGGTCGTCGAGCGTCATTGTGGCGCCGCTGATGCGGACCCTTTCCAGATAGCTCATCGGCGAACCCGGATCCGGTTTTCGGAGCAGCCAGCCGAGCAGACCGGTGGCAAACTGTTCATCCGCTGTGCCGCTTTCAGCGGCGACTTCGATACCGAGTCCGCCGTCGGTTTCGCGACGGACGCGAATCTCGGGGCCGAGAAGTTCAATGAATTTGGGGGCCAGTTTGCCATGAATCAGCGCCCTGCCGCTCAGCGACATCGACAATTCGGGAATGCGGGCCTGGGCCGCACCGTTTTCGCCGATGGCGCGCACATTCTTGACCCTGAGTTCGATGGCCCTGTCCCAGCCGGCCCAGGTCAGCGTGGTATCTTCTATGGCAAGGCGGAAGTTGCGGTGACCGCTGTTCAGGGCACGCTCGACATACGGTGTCAGAAACGACAGGGACACCGGCCCTTTTTGCAGTTGCCACGCAATCAGAAGCGTAATGATCGCCAGCCCCGCGCCGAGACCGCCGATCAGTTGTACGACACCGATGAATGTCCGTTTGAAAATCAACGTCTTGTATATTCCGCCAAAACATCAAACTGACCGGGCAATCCGACCGAATTGATGCCTTCAATATGCATAGCCTTCACTTAACACCGAGTAAACCGGGGATTAAGTCGAACACTGGGCCGATTTCAGGCGATTTCGGACGGATTTTGCGGCATCTGGACCAATCGGCGGGGATAATCTGCCCAAAGGGGGGTTCCGGCCCTTTTTCCCGGCCCCGTCGAGTGACATATTGAAACCGTCATGAGCACCGCATTCAGCATCGATACGCAGGGATTGCCGATCCCCACCGACAGTGAAGCCGCCCGGCGCGGCTTTGATGATTTCATCCAAAGCTGCCGCGATGCCCGTGACACAGACGCAACCCTGATTGATGCCGCTCTCAACTTTGCCAATGCACCGGACGGCAAACAGTTATTGAACGGTGTCTTTGCCGACAGTCCATATCTGACTCAATCGCTGCTCCGCGAGCCGTTATGGGTCGGGCGCCTTGCCACCGAAGGCGCCGATGCCCTGAGCCGGGAAATCATCGAACACACGAAGACCGGGACCGCCGGGCTGACGGACGAAGCGCAGATCATGCACGCACTCAGGGTCGGCAAGCGCCGCCTCGCGCTGACGGCGGCACTGGCCGATATTGCCGGACAGTGGTCATTGTACCAGGTGACCGAGGCGTTATCGAATTACGCCGACGCAGCGGCGGGTGCGGCGGCCAGTTATGTGATCCGCCGTGCTGCCGAGCGCGGTGCATTCCGGCTCAAACACCCGGATGATCCGCAAAAGGATTCCGGTTTCATCATTATCGGCATGGGCAAGCTTGGCGCCCGCGAACTGAATTATTCCAGCGACATTGATTTAATCTGCCTGTACGACAACGACGTCATCGACACCGACAATCATGACGGCCTGCAACAGCATGCCATCCGCATGACCCGTACCCTGGCCAAGATCATCGATGAACGCACTCAGGACGGGTATGTATTCCGCGTCGATCTGCGGCTCAGGCCTGATCCCGGTTCTACACCCCTGGCGATATCCGTGCTGGCAGCGGAAACCTATTACGAAAGCCTGGGCCAGAACTGGGAACGCGCGGCGATGATCAAGGCCCGGCCGATTGCCGGCGACATCGCGGCCGGGGAAAATTTTCTGCAGCATCTGCGGCCCTTCGTGTGGCGCAAGAGCCTCGATTTTGCCGCCATTCAGGACATCCACTCGATCAAGCGGCAGATCCACGCCCACAAGGGCGGCGGCAAAGTCGCGATCAACGGCCATAACATCAAGACAGGGCGCGGCGGCATCCGCGAAATCGAATTCTTCGCGCAGACCCAGCAACTGATCTGGGGCGGACGCGAACCGTCGGTACGCACCAGCCGCACCATCGACGCCATCCGCCGGCTGGTCGACCTGGGCATTGTCGAGGACGAGGCGGCGGAAACACTGAACGCCGCATACGAATTCCTCAGGCGGGTCGAACACCGTCTGCAGATGCTGCGGGACGAACAGACCCAGCTGCTGCCCGGCGACGACGACGCCATTGCCGATCTGGCGGCATTCTGCGGATATGCTGAAGCAGATAAATTCCGTGCCGATCTGCTGCAACATCTGGAGAACGTCCAGGCACGCTATGGTGCGCTGTTCGAGGATGCCCCGGCCCTGACCGCGGAAAACGGCCATGCCGGCAATCTGGCCTTCACCGGCGCCGAGAGCGATCCGGAAACCCTGAACACCCTGTCGCGTTTCGGCTTCAACGATCCGGCCCTGATCGACAAGTCGATCCGCGCCTGGCACCACGGGCGCATTCGCGCCACCCGCTCGACCCGGGCGCGGGAACTGCTGACCGAACTGACCCCGGCCCTGCTGACGGCAATCGGCAAGCAGCCGGACCCGGATGCCACGTTCATCCGCTTCGATGCCTTCGTCTCCGGGCTGCCGGCGGGGGTTCAGCTGTTCACGATGTTCCAGGCCTACCCCGACCTGTTGCAGCTCCTGTCCGAGATCATGGGTGAAGCACCGCGGCTGGCGGATCATTTAAGCCGTCGCCCTACCCTGCTGGACAGCGTACTCAGCGCTGACTTCTATGATCCGCTGCCGGATGCGGCGTCGCTCCGGGAAGATTGTGCCGAGGCACTGACCGATGTGATGTTCTTCGAAGACATCCTCGACGCCACCCGGCGCTGGAACAATGACCGGCGGTTCCAGATCGGCATACAGCTTTTGCGGGGGGTCATTGATCCCGGCACGGCGGCCCGCTGTTTCAGTGATATCGCCGATGCGGTCCTGCAGACCCTGATCCCGGAAGTCATCCGCGAGTTTGAAATCAATCACGGTGCGGTCGAAGGCGGTGCCTTCTGCGTATTGGCGATGGGCAAGCTCGGCTCGAAGGAACTGACACCGGCCAGCGATCTGGACCTGATCTTTATCTACAACGCCGGTACGGACGTCAGTCAGTCCGACGGCAACCGTCCGCTTGCGGTTTCGCAGTACTACAACCGGCTGGGTCAGCGCATCATCAACGCCGTCATGTCGATGACCGCCGAAGGGACACTGTACGAGATCGACATGCGGCTGCGTCCGAGCGGCAACAAGGGGCCGGTCTCCACCGCGCTCGACGGATTTGAACGCTACTACGAAGAAACCGCCTGGACATGGGAATTCATGGCTCTGGTTCGTGCCCGGGCGATCTTTGATGCCGGCGGCATTGCGGGCAAGGTTGAAAGCATAATTAAAAAATCGCTGAGCAGACCGCGCGATGCGGCAACCGCAGCCGCAGAAGTCACGAGCATGCGCGGGCGCATCGAAAGACATTTCGGCACTGACTGCATATGGTCGATCAAACAGGTCGCCGGCGGTCAGGTCGATGTCGATTTTCTGGCCCAGTATCTGGTTCTGGCACACGCCGCCGCGCACCCGGACATCGTCTCGGCGGATTCGTCCAGCGTCTTTGAGACAGCCGCCGGCAAGGGCCTGATCGAAGCCGGGGATGGTGCCGCGCTGGCCGAAGCCAAAACACTGTACCGCAACCTGCAGACCTTTCTGGCGCTGACCATCGAGGGCGATCTGACGGATGCGAAAGTCACGGCGTTTTCCGAGCCGCTGCGCGAGGACCTGGTGGAAATCACGGGGACGTCTTCGTTCGATGAACTCTCGGACCGGCTCAGGGAAACGGAAACCGAGGTGCGGGAGATTTTCATCCGTACCCTGGGAGACCCGAAAACCGCCGGAGACCTTCAATCGGCGGAAAATTAATCCATATCAGCTTTTCAGCGCGTATACTTAATTAGCACGATACAGGAGACTTTAATGCTTGATACCGGCGACAATGCCCCGAATTTCGATCTGCCCGTCAACGGCGGCGGCAATCTCTCGCTCAAGGACCTGAAGGGCAAAACCACCGTACTGTATTTTTACCCCAAGGATTCCACGCCGGGCTGCACCACCGAGGCCCAGGATTTCCGCGACAGCATCAAGTCGTTTGAGAAAGCCGGTGCCCTCGTCGTCGGCGTTTCCAAGGACAGCGTCAAACGCCATGACAATTTTGCCGAAAAGCAAAATCTGCCGTTCAAGCTGATATCCGACGAAAATGGCACGCTCTGTGAAGATTTTGGGGTGTGGGTGGAAAAGAACATGTATGGTCGTAAATACATGGGTATTCAGCGTGCGACCTTCGTGATCGATGCCAAGGGTGTCATCCGTCACGTCTGGCCGAAGGTCAAGGTCAAGGGACATGCCGAAGAGGTGCTGGGTGTGGTCAAAGCCCTGTGAGCCGTTACGAACAGCGCTCAGGCATGGAAAACGCCTGATAAACGTGCGGCAATACAGACTGTGGCTAACCACGATACGATTCATTGATAGTGTTTGATAAGCAACGCCAACAAATTGTTTGGGAAACCAAGGCCAACCTCAATAAACTTGACTAGCCCTACCGTGAGGACGGAGTCCGTAATTAATGCCCATCAAACAGAATAATCATACTTCGGACTCACGGCTGGTCATCGGCATCGCCGTCATTCTGGCCATCGCCTTTTCTGCTTTCATCTACATCAGCTATGACCGGGTCAATACGATCAACACGATCTGGCAGGAGCAGCAGGAAAAGCATGCACAGAAAGCCGATGCGTTTACGGAGCTGATCCGTCAGATGGGTTTCAGCGGCTTGATTCATAATTTCAAGAATTATGTCCTGCGCCAGGATGATGGGTACCGAATTCGCGCCGAAGTGAATGCGGCCAAGACGCTCGGTGTCATTGAAAAGTTGATGACCTTGAATCCAAGCCCCGAAGAAACGGCCGCAATACAAGAGATTCGCAGCGTAGTTGATGAATACAGTGCCCGTCTGGGTGATGCGCAACTGGCCGTTAACAACTACCTGACGGCCGGCGAAATTGACCAGATCGTACGTGTCGACGACACCCGTGCCGTCAATGCCATGATGGCAATTCAGAAACTCATAACCAAGGAGAGTACCGAAACACTCCGTGCCATCGATTCGGCCATGGATGAGACGTTGGAGTTACTGATTGCCGGTCTCGCGATGTTACCGGTGATCCTGATCGGGGCCTTCGTGATCGTCCGCTACATTTACAGGGTTAGCGCCATGCGTGCGCAGAACAAGCGCCAGTCAGACCTGCTGGAAATGACCCTTGAATCCATCAATCAGGGTATTTCCATGGTCGACGATAATCTCAACCTCGTGGTCATGAACGACCGGTTTTATGAGCTTCTGGATTTCCCCGCAGACAAGATGCCGCCGGGCACGCCGCTTGAAGTCGCCTTCCGGATCAATGCCGAACGTGGCGAATACGGTCCCGGCGATATCGAAGAACAGATCCGCCAACGGCTTGAACTTGCCCGCAAAGCCGAGCCGCACGATTTTGTCCGTGAACGTCCGGACGGCACGATACTTGAAATCCGCGGCACGCCGATCCCAAACGGTGGATTTGTCACCACTTACACCAATATTACACGCAGGGTTCGGGCCGAACAGGAAGCCCGTGAAGCGAGAGCCAGTCTCGAAGATGCCCTCTCCGTCATGGATGAAGCATTCGTTTACTATGATGCCGAAGACAAGATGGTGCTGTGTAACGACAAGTACCATGAATATTACCCGAAATCAGTAGACCTTCAGGTCCCCGGGAATACGTTTGAACATATCATCCGCGAAGGTGTGAAACGCGGCGAATACGATATCGGCGACATGGACCCCGAAGACTGGATCGCGCATCGCCTTGCCGTACACCAACAGGCCAATTCAACGCTGGAACACAAGCTAAGTTCCGGCCGATGGCTCAAAATCGCTGAACGCAGAACCCCTGAAGGCGGCATCGTCGGTTTCCGTGTCGACATCACGGCGCTCAAGGAAGCCCAGGAATCAGCCGAGGCCGCGAACGTCGCAAAGTCGTCTTTCCTGGCCAACATGAGTCATGAAATCCGTACCCCGATGAACGCCATCATCGGTCTCAGCCAGCTTGTTTTGAAAACCGAGTTGCCGGACCGGAGCCGCGAGTACCTGGAAAAAGTACACGGCTCTGCGCAGTCTCTGCTCGGAATCATCAATGACATCCTTGATTTCTCCAAGCTGGAAGCCGGGCGGATCGACCTGGAGAATGTGCCTTTCCGTCTCGATGATGTATTGCAGAATATCGCAACGCTGGTGAGTGAAATGGTGCGCGATAAGAATATCGAAATCCTTTTCCGCACTGCGCCCGATATGCCGCGTTCTCTGGTCGGCGATCCGCTTCGGTTGGGGCAGGTCCTGACCAACCTTGCCAGCAATGCGGTCAAGTTCACCGAAAGCGGGGAAGTGGTGATTGATGTCGCCCTCGTCAGCAGCACAAACGGGCGTGGCGTATTCAGCTTCACCGTCAGCGATACCGGGATTGGGATGACGAAAGAACAGCAGGACAAGCTGTTCAGACCGTTTACTCAAGCTGACGCATCAACGACACGCCAGTACGGCGGTACCGGTCTTGGTTTGACGATCACCAAGGAACTGGTCGAATTGATGAACGGCACCATCAGTCTGGAAAGCGAAATCGGCAAAGGCAGCAAATTCACGGTCGAGATCCAACTTGGTATCCGTGCTGATGATACCGTTGCGACACTCCCCAGCCACATCAATCCAAGCGAATTACGCGCCTTGATTATCGAAGACAACGTGACGGCGCTGGAAATCCTCGGCGACACATTTCGGAGCCTGAAATTTTCCGAGGTCGAATGCGAAACCAGCGCCGATGCCGGCATTAAAAAATTTATCACCGCGCAAAGCAACAATCAGGCTTACAACGTTGTTATCATCGACTGGCGCATGCCTGTAAAAGATGGTCTTGAAGCGGCACGCGAAATTCTCTCGGTCTGCGACCAGGACACTCAGCCAGCCATCTTTCTGATATCTGCCCACAACCGGATCGACGTCCAGCGGCAGGTCGAAAAACTTGGCTTGGCGGGCTTCCTGATGAAGCCCATCAACACATCCCTGATGATCAATGCAATAACGGAATTTTTTTCCGGCGACGCCAAGAAAACCGCCACCAAAACAACTCTCGACCTCACCGATCAGAAAATTCTCAACACCATCAACGGACTGCGTGTGCTTGTCGTGGAAGACAATGTCATCAACCAGCAGGTCGCAACCGGCATTCTCGAAGAACCGGGTGTAAGAGTAGAACTCGCGGACAACGGCAAACTCGCTGTCGAGCGTCTTCAAAACGACCCTGAGAGCGTCGACATCATCCTGATGGACCTGCAAATGCCGGTCATGGACGGTTACGAAGCCACACGCACCATCCGTGCGCTTCCTGCCTTCGAGGACACACCGATCATCGCCATGACGGCCCACGCCATGATCGAGGAACGAGATGCCTGTCTGGCTGCAGGCATGAACGACCACGTCTCCAAACCGATCGATGCGCCGCACCTGTTCCGCACCCTGGCCAAATGGGCAACGCAAAGCGGCAAAAAGGATAAGGTCCTGCCAGAAACCCAAGAGCCAGAAGCGAAAGAAAACAAATCAGCCCCGCCTGCCGTTGCCGACGAAACGAAAGCTGCATCTTCCCTACCTGACGTCGAGGATGGGTTCTTCAATTTCGAAGATGCGAAAAACCGGCTTGGTCTGGACGATGCGTTTTTCTTCAGGCTCCTCAATGACTTCAACAGAAAATACGAGGACTTTGAAGACCAATTATCCTCAGCAATGTCCGGCAGGGATTTCGAAACAGCTTCACGGCTGGCACATACGGTCGGGGGGCTCGCCGCCACGATCGGTGCACCTGTTCTGCAGAAAGAATGCATGGCGCTCGAAAACGCCCTGCGCGAAGGCAATGTAGACAGCATCGACACAACAGCCGTGACTGCGGCGCATGCCCGGGTCAAAGCGGCACTGGACCAGATCGGCGGTGACGATAATCAAGGCGGCGAAAATGAAACCGCCTCCTCGGAGGGAGAGGCCGGTTTTGATCCGCAAGTCTGGGACCTGATCAATGAACTCGACACAGCCCTGCGTTCAAAACGAATGTCTGCCCGCAATAAAATCAGGCAACTGGAAAACCTCCTGAACGGTTCCGCTGCGGCGTCTTACCGAGAATTACAGCGGGCAGCGGAAAAGCTCGACTTTGAGAATGCCAGGCTTATTCTGGACAGAATAAGCAAAGAGCTCAGTGAGCATAAAGGCGGCACGGTGTGAATACCCTGAATATCCCCGAAACCGAACCGAAGATTCTCATCGTTGACGATGAACCGCTGAATATTGAAGTTCTCGGGGGCACCCTCGAGGAGCTTGGAGAAATTCTGTTCGCGTCGAACGGCGAAGAAGCCATCGAGCTTGCGGCACGTGAAAACCCCGACCTCATCCTTCTAGATGTCATGATGCCCGGCATGGACGGTTATCAGGTCTGCCAGAAACTCAAGGACACGCCCGGCGCCGAGAATATCCCCGTGATTTTCGCCACCGCCCTTTCGGATGAAAACGACGAAGCGAAGGGCTTTGAAATCGGCGCCGTCGATTATATCACCAAACCGATCAGCGCTCCGATCGTCGTCGCTCGCGTCAAGAACCAGCTGCAACTGAAAAAATACCGGGATTACCTGGAAACCATCGCCTTCATCGATGGACTGACCGGTATCCCGAACCGCCGCAGCTTCGACCAGCATATTCGCGCCGAATGGCAGCGGGCCATTCGCGGCCAGACCGAACTGTCACTGCTTCTTGTCGATATCGATCACTTCAAGCAGTACAACGACACCTACGGTCACCAGGCCGGCGATGCCTGCCTGACGATGGTCGCCAAGGCCCTGTCGTCGTCCGTGCATCGGCCAGGGGATCAGGTAGCCCGCTATGGCGGCGAAGAATTTGTCTGCGTACTGCCGTCAACCAATCTGGAAGGCGCGAACCAGATCGGGGAGACCCTGCGCGAGGTGGTGAATTTCCTGAAAATTCCGCACAAGTCATCCAGTGTCTGCCCTCACGTCACGATCAGCGTCGGCGGCGCCATGATAAAGCCGGAACAATCATCGGAAATCGGCAATCTGATTAGCGCTGCGGACGGAAATCTCTACAAGGCGAAACAGCAGGGACGCGACAGGGTCATCGTTTCCTGATAGGATTAAATGGCTATGGTCACAATATTGCTGGTTGAAGACGAAGAAATACTTCAGCAACTCATGGTGCATACACTGTCCGGTGAGGGCTATGAGATTATAGAAGCGAGTGACGGTGAGGCCGGTTTGAAGTTAGCCGAAGAGCACCTGCCGAACCTGATCATTTCCGACATGAGCATGCCCAAAATGACTGGATGGGATCTGGCGAAAAAACTGCGCACAAATCCCCTAACCGCCAAAATTCCTATCATCGCCTTGACGGGCCACGGCACCTCCGGAGACAGGGATGCCGCTTATGATGCCGGTGTAAACGACATTATCGAGAAGCCTGTAGATATGGCCAAGCTCCTGAAAAAAATTAAACGACTGTCGAACACATAGTAATTTTAATGGCATACCTTACCACTCTTCCTTCCCCAAGCCCCTGAGAGTGGCTAGTCTTTCTGCCCCGCTCCGAATATCTGAAAAATCAGGAGGGCCTGAACATGGCCGACGCAGAAAACGCAAAACGTAAGAAAGTAAAAAAGAAGAAAAAATCAAAGGCCATGCTGCTGATCCCGATCCTCGGCGGGGTGCTGGTTTTTCTCGTCGTCGGCGGCGGCCTGTCCTATTACATGGGCTGGATACATGCCATGATGGGATGGGAACGCCCACAACATCATGCCGAGCTGGAAATCGGCAAGCCGGTGTTCCATCCCATGCCTGAAATTCGTACGGATCTGAAAACCGGTGAATGCCGCGCGCCGTTCATGCGGGCCGTGATCCACGTACAGTTGATGCCCGAGGATGTCAGCCGTTTGCAGAATGCGGAAATGCAGGTCATGGATGCGATCCTGACCCACCTGCGCGGCCAGGAACGCCAGCACGTGGTCGGCAAGGAAGGCTCGGAACGGCTGCGTTTCGAGCTGGTGCAGATCATTCAGAACATTATCCAGCCAGCCCGCGTCCACACGATCCTGTTCAAGGAACTGGTGGTGCAGTAACGGCGGCACCCACATCCTGAGGAGAGCCGTAGGCTCGTCTCTAAGGGTGCTTTAGCCTGCAAGCTTATGCCGCGCTTTCGTCGCCGTCCTTGATCTTCGCCGCCAGCGCCGCTTCCAGGAACATGTCGATATCACCGTCGAGCACCGCCCCGGTGTTCGACGTTTCGACATCGGTACGCAGGTCCTTGACCATCTGATAGGGCTGCAGGACATAAGAACGGATCTGGTGGCCCCAGCCGATATCGGTCTTGCTGTCGGCAGTGGCCTGCGCCTCGTCTTCGCGCTTTTTCAACTCCATCTCGTACAGACGTGCACGCAGCATCGACATCGCCTGGGCGCGGTTCTTGTGCTGCGAGCGGTCATTCTGACATTGCACGACAATGCCGGACGGCTGGTGCGTGATGCGGATCGCGCTTTCCGTCTTGTTGACGTGCTGGCCGCCGGCACCCGACGCGCGGTAGGTATCGACGCGCAGGTCCTTGTCGTCGATCTCGATATCGATGTCGTCGTCGATGACCGGCGAGACCCATGCCGACGAGAAGCTTGTGTGCCGGCGGGCCGATGAATCGTAGGGCGAAATCCGTACCAGCCGGTGCACGCCGCTTTCGGTTTTAAGCCAGCCATAGGCGTTTTCGCCTGAAATCTTCAGCGTCGCCGACTTGATGCCGGCTTCTTCACCGGGGCTTTCTTCCAGCCATTCGACACCATAGCCGTGCTGGTCCGCCCAGCGGGTGTACATGCGCAAAAGCATTTCCGCCCAGTCCTGCGCCTCGGTCCCGCCGGCGCCGGCCTGCACCTGCAGGAAGCAATCGTTCTCGTCGGCTTCGCCCGACAAAAGTGTCTTGAGCTGTGCTTTCTGGGCACGGGCGAGAAGCTCCTGCATCGACGCTTCGGCTTCGGCCATGACATCGGCGTCGTCCTCGGCTTCGGCGAGATCGAGCAGATCAACGGTATCGCGCAGATCGCCGAACAAACCGTCGACTTCCTTGATACCGGCTTCAACCTTGGTGCGTTCACGCATCAGGGCCTGGGCCTTGTCGGGATCATTCCAGAGATCGGGGCTTTCGGCGAGCGCGTTCAGTTCTTCGAGACGGAGGACGGCCTGATCGTAGTCAAAGATGCCTCCTTAGCAGTCCTGCGGACTGCTCGATCTCGTCGGCCATGGATTGAAATTCAGCGCGCATGCGGCGGGCTCCTGTAAATATGCGTAAATTTGCAAGTGGTGTTTTTACCCGGACGGGCGGGCACGCTCAAGCCCAACTCTGTGTCGACGAAAAGAAGCCCGGTGGCAGGCAGCTCAATAAAGGCCGCCGGTCCCGGTCGACGGCGCACCGGAGAGGCTGGTGCCGCTCGAGGTATCGCTCCAGCCCTGCCCCTCGATCACACTCGCCTCTTCCACGCTCGGTGTCGTGCCTTCCTTGAACGCTTCAAGTATCACGTCGCTCTCGCCGGGTCTCATCGGCTGGCCGGTTCGCGAGTTGACCCGCACCAGCCGGATACCCGGGGGTGTACGGAACGGAATAGCCGGTTGACCTTCCAGCGCATCCTTCATGAAATCACGGAACACCGGTGCCGGAACCGATGAGCCGGTTTCATGACGCCCGAGTGGCGTCGGTTCGTCAAATCCGACGAAGACTCCGACCGCAAGGTCGGGCGAAAAGCCGATGAACCAGGTGTCACGTTCCTCGTTGGTGGTGCCGGTCTTGCCGGCCAGCGGTTTATCGACCTCGGAAACGCGCCGACCGGTCCCGCGCTCGACGACGCCCCTGAGCATGCTGACGATCTGATAGGCGCTCGCCGGGTCGGTGATCTGCGGCCGCTTGTCGGGAATTTCCGGGATGCGCTGATTATGCCACGCATCGGCGCGGCAATCCGGACACGCCCGGTCATCATGGCGGTAGACGGACCGACCGAGCCGGTCCTGCACCCGGTCGATCAGGGTCGGGGTGATTCTCTTGCCGCCGTTGACCAGCATTGCATACGCCGTAGTCAGACGGATCAGTGTGGTTTCCCCCGCCCCCAGGGACATCGCCAGGGTCTGCGGCAGGTTATCGACAATGCCGAAGCGGCTGGCGTATTCGGCGATCCGGTCCATGCCGATGGTCTGCGCCAGACGCACCGTCATCAGGTTCCGTGATTTTTCAATGCCGAGACGCATCGTCGAAGCGCCATAGAACTTGTTCCCATAGTTCGCCGGCCGCCATTTCGGCAGGCCCGGTCCCTGATCGATGACGAACGGCGCATCGAGAATCCGTGTCGCCGGGGTATAGCCCATATCGAGCCCGGCCAGATAGACGAACGGTTTGAACGCCGAGCCAGGCTGCCGAGATGCCTGTGTCGCACGGTTGAACTGGCTGCGCTCGAACGAATAGCCGCCGACCATGGCCAATACCCGCCCGGTGTGCGGATCGATGGCGATGATCCCGCCGTTGATCGCCGGGATCTGCTGCAGACTGTAGGCATTCTCCGGGACTTTTTTGTCTTTCCCGGCAGCCGTCACCGGCTCGACCAGAACCACATCCCCGGCGGTCAGGACATCGGACGGTTTCTTGATCTGCGCACCGCGTTTCTGGTCTTCCAGTGCTTCGCGGGCCCAGGTCAGCTCATCGAGAGGGATGATCCCCGGCTTGCCGTCCTCGACCCCGATGCTGGCATAGCCCCTTGCGTCATCGACACCGACGACCACGGCGAGCTGTTTTTCACCCATCCCCTTGGGCCGGGTGATCGACCCCAGATAGGTCCGCCAGTCTATCGGCAGGTCCAGCCGCTGACCGGCCGGTGCCGTCGTTACCGGCCCCCGGTAGCCGTGGCGGCGGTCATAGGCTTCCAGCCCGCGGCGTAAAACGCGACGGGCAATCGCCTGCAGTTTCGGGTCCAGTGTGGTGCGCACCGACAACCCGCCCTGATAGAGCTGATCCTCGCCGAAACGGCCGACAAGCTCGCGGCGGACTTCCTCGGTAAAGTAATCCGCCTGGACGAACTCCGTCTCCTCGCGGCTGGCAACCAGCAACGGTTGTTCCGTGGCCGCGCGGGCCTCCTCGGGGGAAATGCGGCCGTCTTCCATCATCCGCCCGACAACCCAGTCGCGCCGCCCCTTGGCGGCCGAATGCTTGCTGACCGGGTTATAGTTGTTGGGCGCTTTCGGCAATGCCGCCAGATAGGCGGCTTCGGCCACCGACAGTTCATTCAGGGATTTGTTGAAATAGTTCAGCGCCGCCGCTGCGACACCGTACGAGCCATAACCGAGATAGATTTCATTCAGATACAGCTCGAGGATTCTGTCCTTGGTAAAGGCGCGTTCGATACGGACCGCCAGAATGGCTTCCTTGATCTTGCGGTCGAACGAAACCTCGTTGGTGAGCAGGAAGTTCTTGGCCACCTGCTGGGTGATCGTCGACGCGCCGACCAGCCGGCGGCCGGTGGCGATGTTCTGCAGATTGGTGACCACGGCCCTGGCAACACCCGTGAAATCGATTCCGGAGTGCTGGTAGAACGACTTGTCCTCGGCGGACAGGAAGGCATCGATGATACGCCGGGGCATCGCCTCGATCGGCACGAAAGCCCGCTTTTCAATGGCGAATTCAGCCAGCAGACGCCCGTCACCCGCGTGCACACGGGTCATCACCTGCGGATCGTAGGTGGCCAGCTGCCGGTAATCCGGGAGATCGCGTCCGAACTTGTGCAGCACCCAGAGTGTGCCACCGCCGACGCCGGCTGCCGCCAACACCAGAAGCGACAGGGTGATCAGGGTAAAACGCAGGAAAAACTTCATATGCCCGAACTGGTCCCGTTATCGATTGCAACTCTGTTTAGCATACCCGCAAGTCATATCAGAGTCCGTACCAACACCTATCGCGAGAATGTGACCAATCCGTGGCAAATAAGCCATTCCGCCACTTTTTTAAGGCCGAATCAGGCATGCCGATGAGGATTTCAAAGACTCACTAAAATTGCATTTCAATTACCCAGTAGACCTCTGATTGTTTTAAGGATTAAAATCAGTACACGAATTTCATATCGACAAACACGTGCCGGAGGCTGACGACGGAATTCATGTAATCAGGGGGAGAGCAGTCATGGCTGAAGAACGACGTTTGATGCGGACTTACGCCCGGAAGACTTCAATTATTGTGTTGCTTGGGGTTGCACTGACGGGATGCACGTCCGCGGAGTGGAACTCGATTCACCGCAGCCATCAACTCGGCGATGACCAGATCCGCACCCTGATTTCTGATGCCAAACAGCGGATCGTTCTCACCAAAAATCGCGCCGAAGTCACGAACGTCGATGGAAGCAAAATAGAGAGAGTTGTCTGCGCCGAACCCAGCCCGGATGTCGCCCAGGCCGTTTCCTCATCGATATCCGCTGCGTTTGAGAAAACCGGTGCCGGCGGTCAGGGCCTGAGCGTCGATGCCGCTGCCAAGTTCGGTGAAAGCGTGGCGCAACTGGGCGAACGTATGGCCGTCATCCAGTTGATCCGCGACAAGATGTACCGGGCGTGTGAGGCCTATGCCAACGGCGCCGTCGACAAGGCCGCCTATACCCTGATGCTGGCGCGTCTCGACAAGACCATGGTGACCCTGCTCAGCCAGGAAATGGCGGCAGGTGCCTTCGGGCGTGCGCTCGCCGTCGCCTATTCCTCGCCGGGCGGCGCCGATCCGGCTGCCATCGACAAGCTGAAAGCGAAAATCGATACGGCCATAGACGGCATCGGCGTCAAGGAAGATGAACAAGCGGCACAAAAAACGGCAGCCAAAGCTGCCGCGACGGAACTCAGTGGTGCTGCCAAGGCGGGCGGTGGCGGCGGTGCGTCCGGCAGCGGTGGCGGCAGTATCGGCAATCGTCCAAGCGGTGGTGATCTGGCAACCGCCGGCAAGACCATTCATGCGATCTATCGCGACTACGTCGACGACGACGGCACGGAGCCTCTCGTCGATGCGTGTCTGGTATCCCTTAGTGAGCTTGGGATTAAACCAGAACAGAGTATCGTCACAAAAGTAGGGAATGCTTTGGCTGCACTATTTGCAGTTCAAGGAAATGACAAAGCAAAAGAGCAAAAAGCCGTTGATATGGCGAAGGCAGAGCTGAATGCTGACATTATCAGCAAGGCATTGTCTGAGAGCACTTTTGCCGGCTTTTGTGTGACAGCGGTGCTTAAATTCGGGTCAGAGGGCTACATCGAACGCCGTATGAACGGCGAAGAAAAATTGCGAATTCTTGAAAAGACCACCGCCCAAGCTGACATCCGCAAGGCGTTGACTGATGTCCAAAACAATCTGAAGAAAATTCAGGAATGCCTCCCAAAAACAGGGGACGAATTGGCTAAATGCTTAAAGGCATAAAACAGGACTATGTCTGCTCAGAAAACGCATAGTTAGTATTTTAAGCTTTACCGGCTCGCGCTTTCGATCTTGGTGAAATAGCGGTCCACGGCGCCGGCAATGGACTGCGCCAGCTTGCGGCGGTGCGCCTTTGAGCGCAGTGCGCGTTCATCGTCGCGGTTCGAGAGGAATCCCAGTTCGATCAGCACCGACGGAATATCCGGCGCCTTGAGCACGGCGAAGCCTGCGAAGCGGTGCGGGTTCTGCAGGATTCTCACCCGTTCCTTCAACTCATCGACCAGAAGCGCCGCCAGTTTTGCCGACTGGTTCATGGTCTCGCGCTGCGCCAGATCGATCAGGATATTGGTCACTTCGGCACTTTCGTGCGACAGGTCGATCCCGGCAATCAGGTCGGCCTTGTTCTCGCGCTCGGCAAGAGCCGCCGCTTCCTTATCCGAGGCCCGTTCGGACAGCGTATAGAGCGACAGTCCCCGGACCCCGCTGTTGCGGATGGTGTCGGCATGCAGGGAAATGAACAGATCGGCTTTCTTTTCGCGGGCGATTTCGATGCGGTCGCGCAGCCGGATGAAGACATCGCGGTCACGGGTCAGCCGGACCTCGAAACGGCCGGTGCTCTCCAGGTGCGCCTGCAACGCCCGCGCCGCGGCCAGGGTGATGTGCTTTTCATAGACGCCGGAAACGCTGATCGCGCCCGGATCGACCCCGCCGTGCCCCGGATCGATGACGATGATCCGCTTGCGGGCCAGACCCGGCACCGCCGGTTTG
Organism: Rhodospirillales bacterium; assembly: GCA_965227245.1. Taxonomy (GTDB): domain Bacteria; phylum Pseudomonadota; class Alphaproteobacteria; order Rhodospirillales; family Casp-alpha2; genus UBA4479. Next base: position 3,914,835 of record OZ245728.1, read on the forward strand.
CGCGGCACCCGGAGCGAGGCCAGCTTGAGGTTGCCGACACCATTGACGGCGGGCACGGCTGTTGCCGGCTGCGTCGCGGCGTCAGGGGCCGACGGTTTGACCGGGACCTCGACACTGCGGGCGGCCGGGCTCGGTGCGGCCGGGCTCGGTGCGGCCGGGCTGGGCGGTGGCGTGCTGGCGATATCGGACGGCTGGGATTTCGGCAGAGAACGCGACACCGGCTCGGCGCTGACGATTTGGTTTTCCGAACCGCGCACCACCATCGGCGGTGCGGCGACGCTTTGCAGGAACGCCTTGCCGGTGGCACGGGCCAGATCGATCACCAGGCGGTCCGGCTGGTTGCCGCTGCCGGGCAGCGAAATCGCATCATGCACACGCGACGGCTCGCGCAGATCGACGACAATCCGCGAGTTGCCGGGCTGGAACAGGCCGTATCTGAGTTTGGACAGCAAACCGGTATTCGACGGCAGCGGCCGGGGCGGCAGCCGCCAGCCGACTTCGGGCAAATCTATAACGAGCCGCGCCGGACCGGCCAGCGTGAACACCTTGGCCTCGACGGGCCGGTCGAGATCGACGACTATACGCGTCGACAGGCCGTGCTTGCCGACACGGATATCCGTGACTTCCACATCCGCAGCATGTGTAGCCGACGGCAGGCCCGCCGCAAGCACGGTGAGTGCGCCCAGCATGCACAACAGGCCGGAAATCCGGCGCAGACCGCCAATGCCCATATTTTGCGTCCGCCGATCCAAAAAATTCACCATATAGGGCCGTTATAAACGTCCGCCGGGCCTGATCTCAAGCATTCTCGGCGTCGGGCCCCCTGTCATTATGACATTGTGGAATTGAAATCCTACGGTTATGTTAACAAAGATCGTGATTTAGCGATCCTGTTTCTGATCGACCGCCCGGGTGCTGTGCGCCAACGGGCCGAGATTTCAGGTGCTGGCCAAGATTCCGGCGCCACCAAATTCGAGGTTTTTTCACATGCCGGTGCAAGCCGCCCGCAAGATCGACACGAAAAGCAACCGTTCGCCGCAATGCGTTCGGGACTTTCAAGCTGTCGAATCCCGAGGCGCCGCCGGTTTTCATCACACCAATCGGTGCGTACACCCCTTGACCGTCCGGCCTTTAAGCAGAACGACAAGCCCGTGCGTGCCCCGGAGTTTCAATTTAAATGGCTACCAAACGCATGCTAATCGACGCCTCCCACCCGGAAGAGACACGGGTGGTTGTGCTGTCGGGGAATCGGGTCGAAGACTTTGACGTTGAAGTCGAAACCCGCCGTCAACTCAAAGGGAACGTCTATCTCGCAAAAGTAACCAGGGTCGAACCGTCGCTTCAGGCGGCATTCGTTGAATATGGCGGCAACCGCCACGGCTTCCTGGCCTTCAGCGAAATTCACCCCGATTATTACCAGATTCCGGTTGCCGACCGCGAAGCCCTCCTTGCCGAGGAAGAAAACGCCCAGCGTGAAGCCCAACAGGCGCTTGAGGACGAAGAACCCGACGCCGGCGTCGAGGAAGTCGGCGGCGGCGAGGACGAGATCGACGAAGCCGAAAAGGCCCGCCGTCCGATCATGGACCGGCGCCGCTACAAAATTCAGGAAGTCATCAAGCGCCGCCAGATTCTGCTGATCCAGGTGGTCAAGGAAGAACGCGGCAACAAGGGCGCGGCCCTGACCACGTATCTGTCCCTGGCTGGTCGCTATTGCGTTCTGATGCCGAATACCGCACGCGGCGGCGGCATCTCCCGCAAGATCGCCTCGGGGCAGGACCGCAAGCGCCTGAAATCGATCCTTTCCGATCTCGGCATTCCCGACGGCATGGCCGTCATCGTGCGGACCGCCGGCGACAAGCGCACCAAGGCGGAAATCAAGCGCGATTACGAATACCTGATCCGGCTCTGGGAACAGATACGGCAAAAGACGCTGGAATCCATCGCACCGTCGCTGATTCATGAGGAAGGCAATCTGATCAAGCGGTCAATCCGCGATATTTACACCAAGGATATCGAGGAAGTGGTCGTCGATGGCGAAGAGGGATACCGCACCGCCAAGGATTTCATGAAACTTATGATGCCGAGCCATGCCAAGCGCGTGCAGCCGTACAAGGATACGTCTGTCCCGCTGTTGCAGCGCTATCAGGTGGAAAACCAGATCGACAGCATGCATCAGCCCGAAGTGCAGTTGAAGTCCGGTGGCTACATCGTCATCAACTCCACTGAAGCGCTGGTTGCCATCGACGTCAACTCCGGCCGCTCGACGCGCGAACGCAACATCGAGGAAACGGCCTACAAGACCAATATCGAAGCCGCCGAAGAAGTGGCCCGCCAGTTGCGCTTGCGCGACCTTGCCGGGCTGATCGTCATCGACTTCATCGACATGGAGAACCATCGCAACCAGGGCAAGGTCGAACGCGCCCTGAAAGACGCGATGCGCACCGATCGTGCCCGGATTCAGATCGGCCGGATTTCACCGTTCGGTCTGCTCGAAATGTCGCGTCAGCGTCTGCGTCCGAGCCTGCAGGAAATTCATTCCGAACCCTGCCCGCACTGTGCCGGGACCGGCATCCGCCGCTCCGCCGACACCACCGCGCTGCAGATCTTGCGAATCATCGAAGAAGAAGCGATGCGCAAACGATCGACGGAAATCACCATGTGGATTCCGACCCAGGTCGCGCTCTATATTCTCAACCACAAGCGCGAAATGCTGGCCCGCATCGAAAGCGATTATGAACTCAAGGTGTACCTCGAAAACGACGACACGCTGATCCCGCCGGATTACCGGATGGACCGCGTCCGCACCGACGGCAAGACCGTCGAGGCACAGCAACCAGAAGCTCCGGCAGCGCCGTCTCCCGCCGCATCCGATGACGGTGGCGATAATGAAGACGGGGGCCGCAAGCGCCGCCGTCGCCGTGGTCGCCGCCGTGGCCGCAAGGACGAGGACCAGAACGAACAGCACAATACCGCCTCGAACGAGGAAGCGGAAGAAGCTGAAGAGAATGAAGAGCAGAGCGGCGAACAGAACCAGCGCGCCGACGGTGACGAGGACGGTGAGGAGCAGCCGAAGCGTCCGCGCCGCCGCCGTCGCGGACGTCGTGCCGGACGCCGCCGCAACCGCGCTGCCGAAGACGGCGAGAACGAAAACAACGAAAACGAAAGCAGCGAGACCGAAGGCAACGAGGACCAGGCTGCGTCGGCAGATGATGACGGCGCATCCAATAAAGCTGCCGATAACAATGACAAAAAGGCGGATGACGCCGTAACCGAGCCGGCACAGGCTGCGGAAGTCGCTGACGGTGGCGTTGACGCCAAGGCCGACACCGCGTCCGATGGCGAGGACGCGGACAAGTCTGCCGACGAGAAACCGAAGCGCCGTCCGCGTGCGCGGCGCACCAAGAAAGCCGATGCCAAATCGGATGATGCTGACAGCAAGGCATCCGCAAAAGACGACGCGCCCACCGATACCGAAAATGACAAGCCGACTGAAGCTGAAAACAGTGCTTTGGAAAGCGCGTCCGGAAACGGCAGCAATGGCGGCAGCCACGACGCTGACACCGGCAACGCCGAACCTGATGCCCCGGCCATCGAAATCGCCGCGGAGGCGGCAGAGACCTCAGGTGCTGCCAGTGAAGAGATTGCGGTCGCACCATCACCGATGGCCAAAACCACGATCATCGATGTGGCGCAGCTCAGTGACGAGGACAAGCCGTCCAAGCGTGGCTGGTGGCGCCGCGGCTAAGCCAACGGCTTACCGTATCGAACAGATAAGGGCGGCCTATGGGCCGCCCTTTTTTCTGAAGAGGCTCCGAGCATGAGGCCGTCTTGAAACATGGACAAACTATTTTCCCCGCCACGCGATCAGCCGCCGGGCGGCTTCCGCCATATTCTCGGGATCGCTGGCGAAAGAAAATCTGACAAAGTGATGCCCCCGCTTCGGGTCGAAGTCGACCCCCGGCGTCGCCGCGACCCCGGCCTCGTTCAGCATCGCCTCGCAAAATGCGGTGCTGTCGTCGGTGATATCGGAAACGTCGGCGTAGATGTAAAACCCGCCGTCGACGGAGGCCAGCTTATCGAACCCGGCTTTCGGTAGTTCGCGCAGCAACAGTTCCCGGTTCCTGGTATACATGCGCAGATTCTGCTGCAGTTCGTCTTCGCAATCGAAGACAGCGACAGCGGCATGTTGCGACACGGCCGGGGCGGATATGAACAGGTTCGGCGCCAGCCGCTCGCAGGCATTGATCAGATCCGGCGGCAAAATCATCCAGCCCAGCCGCCAGCCGGTCATCGAAAAATATTTCGAGAAGCTGTTAATGATGACCGCATCATCGCCGAAACGCAGCATTGTCTCCGCCGGATCGACATAGGTGATGCCGTGATAAATTTCATCCGAAATCAGCCTGATTTCATGCTCGGCACAATAATCGTAAAGCTCTTTCAGGCCGGCAGGATCGATCATCGTCCCAGCGGGATTGGAGGGGCTGGCCACGATCAGGCCGTCGAGGGATTCACCACATTCCGCCAGCAGGTCCGCTGACGGCTGAAAATTGGTGTTCGGGCCGACGGGAATTTCAACCACCTCGATCCCGAGCGCAGTCAGAATATTTCGATACGCCGGATAGCCGGGCGTGGCCATCGCGACCTTGTCGCCTTCATCGAACGCGGCAATGAAGCTGAGGATGAACGCACCGCTTGAACCAGTCGTGACGGCGATCCGCTCCAGCGGCACATAGACGCCGTATTTCCTGACGTAATGATCACGGATCGCACTGCGGAGCGGTGCGATGCCAAAGGATTCCGTGTAGCCGAGTTGTTCCGTATCCAGCGCCTTTTTGGCCGCTTCTATGACGCCCTTCGGCGCTTTGGTACCGGGCTGGCCGATTTCCATGTGCATGATGCTTTTGCCCTCGATTTCAAGATCGTGTGCAGCATGCATGACATCCATGACAATAAACGGCGCAACGTGCCCGCGTTTGGAAACTTTCAAAACCATCGCTAACCTTAATTTCCACCCAGCGCGATCCCGAAGCCACGGGGATCCGTAGCACTGGAACAAGACAGATTTTCTTTGACCGGGATACCGCTTGGGCAGAACACAGCAGCCACCCGGCCGATTGAATTGGTGCGGACGACATCGTGACCGTAAGCCCGTAAGGCAGAGACGATCTCTTCCGGCATTTCGGTCTCGACGAAGACCTTGTCCGGCACACCGGCATAGTGTGTGCGTGGCGCTTTCATTGCATCCGCAAGCGTCTGCGGCCCTGCGGCGGCGCGTGCCAGCACATTGGCAAGCGACGTCGGCGCCGTGACACCGCCGGATGCGGCGGCCGCTAAATAAGCACGGTTGTTGATCTCATTGGTCAGCAATGCGGGACCAAGAGGCGTGAAAGTGCGCCCACGGGCATCCGGTGCCGCAGCCAAAACGATCCCGTAACCATCAGCCATGCGCCCGGTCCCAAACAGGTTGTTCATGGTCAGCGTACACGCCACCGCACCGCCCGCAATGTCCATCACCGCAAAGCTGATGGCGGACGGCGTTTCCGGCCAGTCCACGGGCGTTGCAATCAGGGAAGTGAGGGGGGTCGCCTTGTTGTCGGCTATATTATCGGTGACTGTATAGACATAATCTTCGCCGACTCGCTGCTGAGAACTCTCACGGTATGTGCCGTCAGCCTGCAGATTTTTCATCCGCTCAACGAATGCCCGCTTCGCGGCCTCAACCAGCAGATGTTCGCGTTCAATCTTGTCAGCATCCTCGAAGAGCATGTCGGCCATCAGGATCGCCATGGTCTCGGCGGCAACGCCCCCGCCGGTACTTGGCGGACCGGCAAAGTGCCACGAGGATCCCTTTTCCCAGGAAAAAGAGATCGGCTCACGGATTTCCGGCCGATAATCCCGCAGGTCCTCGAAGCTCAGGGAACCGCCGGCCCGCTGGACGGCCTCGGCAAGATTTTTGGCATCGTTCCCGATGTAGAATTCACCGACGCCCCGGATGCGGATTCGTCCAAGCACGGACGCGAGTTCGGCCTGCTTCAGAAAACTACCCTCTGATACGGGCGATCCGTCCGGGCGTCTGAAGACCCCGGCCATCGCCGTATCACGCAACAGGACATCCTGAACCTTGTAAAATTCCGATGCAAAGGCGCGAGGAATATTGAACCCGAAACGCGCCAGATTTTCGGCCGGTGCCACCACCCGTTCCCATTTCAATACCCCGAAACGCGAATGCAGCAGAAATAGCCCGCGCGGCATCGAAGGGATGGCGCTCGGGCGCTCGGTATTTGTGGAAGCATTTTTAGGGGTCCGCGGCAGGAAATCGATCACCACCGGTTTTTCACCGCGTCCGTCACGCGCGATGCAGACCCCGCCGCCGCCAAGGCTGGCCGATGACGGCATGGTGACGGAAAGCGTGAAACCGATCGCCGTCGCCGCATCCGCTGCCGTGCCGCCTGCCGAAAGCACGTCCCGTGCCACCAGCGCAGCCTGCGGCTCTTCAACCGAAATCACGCCGAGCGCGCCGGAAACGAAGCCGATGGTCCCGCGCGGCACTTCCTGTTCATCCGTACCACCGCACGACACAAGCAGCACAGACGCCACGGCCAGCGGCAATAACACGTGTGCACACCAAGGCAATGACAGAACCGTCATTTGACGGCAAACTGCGGCGTGACTACGTTCAAGGATGGATCCCAGGATAAAACACGTGCTCCGGACAGGTTTCATTTTTCGCTTATTCATTGTCGTCGTTCTTTCTGTGTTGGCTGCGTTGCCCGCACGGGCGCAGGGAATTTCCCTGATCAGGGATGCCGAAATTGAAGATAACATCCGTAAGATGGCAACGCCACTTTTCAAGGCAGCCGGTCTTAATCCTGATTCCGTTTCCATCCATTTGGTGAACGACAAAACCCTTAACGCATTTGTCGCCGATGGTCAGCGCCTGTTCATGAATACCGGGCTTCTGATGCGCGCCGACAACGCCTCTCAAGTTATCGGTGTCATCGCCCACGAAACCGGTCACATTTCCGGCGGCCATCTGAGCCGGTTCGGCAAAGCCATCGAACAAAGCACCGCAAAGGCGCTGATCGCCACGATTGTCGGCGTCGCGGCCGGGATCGGCACAGGGCGCGGCGATGTCGGCGGGGCCATTATTGCCGGCGGCCAGCAGGCTGCCACCCGCGGCTTTCTATCTTTTTCCAGAACACAGGAAAATTCCGCGGATCAGGCCGCCCTGAAATTCCTCGACGACACGAAGGAATCCGCGCGCGGGTTGCTGCAGTTCATGGAAATTCTGGAAGGACAGGAATTGCTGAACGCGGCAAACCAGGACCCATATGCCCGTACCCACCCCCTTTCCGAAGACCGAATTTCAGCAATTCGCGCACATGTTTCCAGATCCTCCTACAGTGACAGCCAAACAGAACCGTCGCTCGCCTTGGCCTTTGCCCGCACCAAGGCAAAGCTGATCGGGTATTTCGAGCAACCGACGCACACACTACGCCTGTACCCGACATCGGATACCTCAATCCCGGCACGCTATGCCCGGGCCTTTGCCTACTCCCGTATTCCCGAAACCGACAAGGCACTCGCCGAAATGGATGTCCTTCTGCAGGCAGTCCCCAATGATCCGTATTTTCTGGAGTTCAAGGCGCAGATTCTTTTTGAGAGCGGCAACGTCGCAGACGCCATTCCGCCGTTCCGACGTGCCGTCGAACAGCTTCCGAACGAACCGCTGTTGCGCACCGAAATAGCCCAGGTCCTGATCGAGAGCCAACGCAAGGAAGACCTTGAAGAAGCGGTGGAACACCTGAAGCTCGGTCTGTCACGGGATAGGAACTCGACCTCCGCATGGCGATATCTCGGCATCGCCTACGGCAAGCTCGGGGATATCGGCCGCAGTTCACTGGCCCTTGCTGAAGCCGCCCTGTTGCGCGGCGAAGGAGGCGAAGTCCGCTTCCATGCCGGCCGTGCGGCAGAAATGTTCCCGCGCGGCTCTCCGGAATGGCTGCAGGCCGAAGACCTGCTTCTAGCCGTGAAGAACCGCAAGAATTGACGGTGCAGACCTGGATGCAAAGTACGCGTTCTTACATACCGATAGCGGCCATACTGATAGCCCTGTTGATCGTCACAGGGTGCACGCAATCCAGGGACGCCGTACCGCTGGGCGGGTCACTCAGCGTCCTTGGCCCCGATCAGTCGATGGTTGAAGCCGTGAGCAGGGGGACTCTGCCGCCCGGTTGGGAAATATCCGGCGAGATGCCCGCCGCTGCAATTTCGGTCCGCCGGATCGAAAACTATAACGCACTGTCTCTCAAGGCCGGCGCCGCCCCCTACGCCGTGCTTCGCCATACCCAGGCATCCTTGCTGGCCACACCATATCTGAGTTGGGCCTGGCACACGCCAAGCGTCCCCAACGGTGCGCACCCGGTACGCATCATCGTCGGCCTGGTTGCACATGGCGTCGAAACAAAAAGGTCGTGGTGGCAGATCGGCGGCGATGAAACGATCCGCGTCATACAGGTGGTGTGGCAGGCGACCGCACTGGGACGCGGTACCGTGGTCGGCCCCCGAAGGCAGGAAGGACGGCCGGAAAGCGCCCGCTACATCGCCCGCGGCGGCCCCGAGCAAGCCAACCGCTGGTGGTTCGACACCGTCGATCTCTCCCTTATTCACCGTCAGGTATGGCCCGGTGACGACCAGTCACGTGTGGACATCCGCTACATCGGCATCGCCGTTCAGGCGGCAGCGCCCCAAAGAAAAGGTTCAACAACCGAGGCACACTCGATGAACGTTACCGCCATGCGGCTGATGCGATAGCGCGACCATCCCCCTGGCAACAGTGCCGTTCTCACAAGGGCGTGAGATGATTGCCGCCATAGCGCTATTTCTTGCCTTGCCCTGCCCGCTCCACCATCATGACGTCATCATAAATCATAGATGGAAATCACCATGCTTCGACGCTTTCTGAACCTGATCTGCATTCCGGCGCTGTGCGCAGCCGTCTGGGTCGCAGCCCCGGCATCGGCAGATGATGCCGCAATGAGCGAGAAGCAGAAGCAGGAGATCGAGAAGATCATCCACGACTACATCATGGAAAACCCGCAGGTAATCCTCGACGCCGTACAGGCACATCAGAAGGCCCAGGCCGAAGCCGAGCAAATGGCTCAGCAAAAGCGCCTGATCGACATGCGCGCGCAGTTGGAAAACGCCGAACTGTCACCGGTCGGCGGCAACCTTGAAGGCAACGTTACCGTGGTGGAGTTTTTCGATTACCGCTGCGGCTACTGCAAACGGGTTCATGAAACGGTAATGGAAACCATCAACGCCGACGGCAACGTCCGTCTTGTGTACAAGGAGTTTCCGATCCTTGGTCCGGAATCACTGGTCGCCGCCCGTGCCGCGCTCGGTGTCTATTACAACGCAAGCGACAAATACGTTGCGTTCAATGACGCGCTGATGCGCTCCAAGGGCGGCCTCAACGAGGACAAGATCCTCGATATCGCCGCCGGGATCGGTCTCAAGAGGGATGCCGTCAAGGAGCACATGAAAGATCCGCGCATCGATACCGAACTGCGTCATAACATGGCGCTGGCAGAAGCGCTTGGTATCCGAGGCACACCCGCGTTCGTAATCAACAACACCCTGGTGCCCGGCGCAATGGACCGTGAAAGCCTGGAAGAACTTATCAAGGAAGCGCGCGGCAGCTGAAGCGTGCTCAGCCGCCCTGCTGACCGGGCAGCTTGAAGACAGGCGGCTCAACAGCACCCGGTGCCATCAGGATCGGCTGCAGGACATATTTGAAGCCATCCGAGCGCTCTACCAGCAACAGCAATGCCGGACGGTTTTCCTCTTTCGCTTTGGCATAAGCTTCCAGAAATTGCTGCGGTTTCCAGACCGGGGCCTGGTTGATCTGTGCCACGACATCACCACGGCGCAGCGAGGTGACGCCGGCGAACATGTCGTTGAATACCGACACCACGATCCCTGTCGATCCCCAGCGGATACCCATGTTTTTGCGGAGTTTTGGAGTCAGTGCGGCGAAGGTAATCCCCAGGTCGGGCTGCGCCGCAAAGGCCGACTTGTTGATCTCCCAGCCATCCGGCCATTCCGACACCGACATCTTGAGACTCACCGTCTTACCGAGCCGAAGCACCTTGACGTCGATTTCATCATCGGGCTTGAGACTGCCCGCAACCTGCACCAGACGCTCGAAGGTATCGATCGCCGTGCCCTTCATTTCAATAATAAGGTCGCCTCGGGCTATCCCGGCTGTCGATGCCGGACCATCGACGCTGATATCGCGCACCAGTACACCGCTGGCAATATCGATGCCCAGCGCAGCTGCAATCCTTGGTGAATTTCCCTGAACCTGCATGCCAAGGAACCCACGCTCAGTGGCGAGGACCCGCTCGGAATAGAAAAAGACGCAAAAAGCAGCGACTATGAATAAAACGCCAAAGCTACGTCGGTTCGTTTCTCTCTCGAACATGAGCGTCGCCTCCCTTGGCGCTTGATGTAACTTATAATTTAACGATTCCAACAGGTTGCCACAACAGCGATGTCAACTTTGGTTAACCGCAGCGCTCATCCTTGGCGGACATGACATCCTGCAAAACCTGATCGACCACAAGATCTTCAAAGATCAGCTCGAAACTCGTAATGATGCCGTTGGCGAGCAGGCGGACCGACATTTCGAATTCAGGCTGTGAAGCCTGGGTATCGACCTTGAAAAACGCCATCCTGATTTTCCAGGCTTTCTGATCCAGCAGCTCTGGATCGCCGGCTATATCCACCGGTTTCGAAGTATCGGGAAGGACAAAAGCGGAAACCTTCTGCGGACCTTCATCATCCGTTCCGTCAAAGGCGTAGGTTTCGGCAGCGCGTTTGCCGCTTTCGGCGAGTTCGAGAAGCCAGCGGGACATGGAAATATAAAACTGCGTGGCATCGGGCAAAGGCATTTCAAACGGACGCGGTGTCACGAATTCCGCCTCCGCTGTGCCGTCAGCCTTGCGCTTTGCCGTGCCGGAGAATTTTTCAGGCGTCCCGTTGGTCAGGCTGTTGCTCTCGAACTGATAGGTATTCCCATCCAGACTCTCGAATGCCGTGAACCGCATTTCGCGCTGAATTTCACCGCCCGCGACCGTCAGCATGGTCATCACGACCTGTTCGTTGACGACCCAGCCTTCGCAGGTCCGCTCAACCTGAGACACCGCGGCCCCGGAAACACCATTGAATCTCGACGCCGGGCTTTTTGACGACAACGTCATTTTGTAAATTGCCTGATGCGGTGTCATGTCGGCATGCGCAGAAGCCGCCGCCGCAATCCAGATCAGCGTGCAAATGCAGACCCGTTTGATGTGAACCAGGAGCGCAGGGCGCCTTACCATTGAATTCTCCGCTATTTCATTCGTCATACCAAAGCATATGAAAAGCACATTGGGCGTGAAAGGCAAACTTGCCAAGCTCCGGGGCAGCATATATCCAGATGTCCTTAAGCAGCACCGCGCGGCAGGGGGTTGAACGGAATCCTCTTATCCCATTGCCGCATCGCTGCGCGGACCTGAAAGGCTTACCGTGCACGTTCTGTCCATTTTCGGTACACGCCCAGAAGCGATCAAGATGGCACCAGTGCTGCACGCCTTGAAGAAGGCCGGCGCGGAATCAAGGGTCTGTGTCACGGCGCAGCATCGCGGCATGCTCGATCAGGTGCTCTCGCTTTTCGAAATCGTCCCCGATGCGGATCTTGACCTGATGCGCCCGAACCAGACGCTTGAGGGACTGACCGCCGCGGTTCTCGAAGGCGTCAGCGGTGTGCTCGAGAAAATGAAACCAGATATGGTGCTGGTTCATGGTGACACCACCACCACCTTTGCCGCCGCGCTGGCGGCGTTTTACAAACGCATCCCGGTCGGCCATGTCGAAGCCGGGCTCAGGACCGGCAACATCTATGCCCCCTTCCCCGAAGAAGTGAACCGCCGCCTGACCGACTGCCTGTCGACACTGCATTTCGCGCCGACCGAAAGCGCCCGTCAGAACCTGCTTAACGCCGGCACCGACGCGGCGCAGATACACGTTACCGGTAATACCGTCATTGACGCCCTGTTCATGATCCGTGACCGACTGTCAGATAATGCGGACTTCAAATCATCCATCGACGGCGCACTGCCTGCAATGTCCCCCGGCAGGCGCATGATCCTTGTAACCGGGCATCGCCGGGAAAATTTTGGAGTCGGCTTTGAAAACATCTGCCATGCGCTTCGTGAACTGTCTGCACGTGACGACATCGGCATCGTCTATCCGGTGCACCTGAATCCCAATGTGCAAAAGCCGGTCAATGATATCCTCGGCGGGATCAAGAACGTACATCTGATCGCACCGGTCGACTACCCGAGCTTTGTCCGGTTGATGTCGAATGCACATATCGTGATTACGGATTCCGGTGGCATCCAGGAAGAAGCCCCATCCCTCGGCAAGCCGGTTCTGGTCATGCGAGACGTCACCGAGCGCCCCGAAGCCGTCGATGCCGGCACTGTCAGGCTGGTCGGTACTGACCGCGCACGGATCGTCGGCGAAGCGACCCGTCTTCTGGACAATAAGGATATCTATGAAACCATGAGCCGCGCTCACAATCCCTATGGCGACGGCAAAGCGGCGGGACGCATCGCAACGGAGGTTCTGAATTATGGCGTTTAATCATGTATGCGTCATCGGGCTCGGTTATGTCGGACTGCCGACGGCTGCCGTTCTGGCCAGCCGTGGCATTCGTGTCACCGGCGTCGACGTCAACCCAAAAACCGTCAAGAGTATCAACGCCGGCAAGCCGCACATCATCGAACCCGATCTCGACATGGTCGTGTACGGCGCCGTATCGAAGGGCCAGTTGCAGGCCCGTGCCGAGCCGGTGGAAGCCGACGCTTTCATCATTGCCGTGCCGACCCCTTTTACCGATGACCATAAACCGGACCTGAGTTATCTCCAGGCTGCGACAAGCGCAATCGCTCCTGTGCTCAAGAAAGGCGACCTGGTTGTCGTTGAATCCACCGTACCTGTCGGCGCCACCCGCCAGGTCGGCCTTTGGCTGAACGAGTTGAGAAGCGATCTCGTTTTCCCGGATCCGGAGGCACCGGATACCCCCCATGATGTTTGCATCGCACATAGCCCCGAACGCGTCCTGCCCGGCCGTGTGCTGCTGGAGCTGGTCCGTAACGACCGCGTTATCGGCGGGCTCGGACACGACTGCGCCGCCTGCACCAAAACGCTTTACAGCGCTGTCGTCGAGGGCGACATGCACCTGACCACGGCGGCGACGGCTGAACTCGTCAAACTGTCGGAAAATGCCTATCGCGACGTCAACATTGCGTTTGCCAATGAACTTGCCAACGTCGCCGAACCGTTGGGAATCGAAGTTCGCGACGTTATCCGCCTCGCCAATTATCACCCCCGCGTCAAAATCCTGAACCCGGGCCCGGGGGTCGGCGGTCACTGCATCGCGGTCGATCCCTGGTTTATCGCCGCCACCGCGCCGGACCGCACGCCGCTCATCCAGACGGCGCGGCGCGTCAACGACGGCCGCCCGGCGGCCATCGCCGATCAGACGGCGGCATTGCCGTCCGTGCGCGGCGGCGCGGCCATTGCCTGTCTGGGCCTCAGCTACAAGGCGGATATCGATGATCTTCGCGAAAGTCCTTCCATGCACGTGGTCGAGGAAATTCGCAAGCGGACCAGCAATCCTGTTCTGGTCGTTGAGCCGCATGTCGATGCACTGCCCGGTCCTCTGGCGGCACTGGCGAACATTTCGCTCTGCAACCTCGACGAGGCCCTGGCCAAAGCCGGAGCGGTGGTTCTGCTGACCGATCACAAGGAATTTCTGGAAATAACCGGCGATCAACTCGCCGGCATGGATGTCATCGACACCCGCGGGGCGTGGAAACGGTGAGCTATCGCGCCAGCCACACGGTGCCTGACCCTATTGCACCTTGGCTTCTTTAGCCGGCGTCACACCTTTGACGACCTTACGCCGTTCCTCGCCATTGTATTCGGGGTCATCACGGCGACGGCGGTCGGGACCGAAATAGGAAGGCGTGCGAATATACTGTCTCGGATTATCGAGAATAACCTTTATCCGCTGATATATCTTTTTCGCCGACACCGGTTTGGCGAGGAATTCATTGACCCCGGCATCACGCGCCGTAACCACCCGGCTGACTTCGGTGTGTCCTGTCAGCATAATAATCGGTACATAGGTATTCGGGCTGTCGTCACTGGTGCGAATAAATTTGGTGAAGGTGATGCCGTCCATCGGCTGCATGTTCCAGTCGCAGATCACGATGTCGGCTTCGAAGTTTTTCAAGGTCTTGAGAGCCGTCTCACCCTCTTCTGCTTCCATGATATCGCGGACCCCGAGTGATTTGAGAATCATCCGGACCAGAAACCGCATATGCCGGTTATCGTCGACGATCAGAACATTCAGACGCTCGATATTATATTCGGTCATATGCACCAACAGCTACAAACCTGACGGCATTGCGCGTCAAATATGTTTTATATGCAACCAATTATTGCCGACGGGGGTTTGCCGTCAAGCGAATGGCCAAATAGCCGGAACAACATTAATGCAATGGCGCACGCCGCACGCCCCTGCGACCGGGCTTGCAAGGCATTGTGAATGACTTATGCTTCGCACAAAGATGATCCAAGGAGGGACACTTCAATCATGATACAGCTATATACGTGGGGCACACCAAACGGTCGTAAAGTTTCGATCGTGCTTGAGGAGCTCGAGCTTGATTATCAGGCGCATGAAGTCAACATCAGCAAGGGTGAGCAGTTCAATCCGGACTTCCTGGCCATTGCACCTAACAACCGGATTCCGGCCATCGTCGACGAGGACGGCCCCGGCGGCAAACCCCTGAGCCTTTTCGAAAGCGGCGCCATTATGGTGTATCTGGCGGAAAAAACCGGCTCCGAACTGTTGCCGAAGGATCCCGCGAAACGCGCCACTGTCATGCAATGGCTGATGTGGCAGATGGGCGGACTGGGGCCAATGGTCGGCCAGGCTCACCATTTCCTGTTCAATCCGAAGGAAGTCGTCCCCTACGGCCAGAAACGCTACCATGATGAAACCAAACGGCTGTACGGTGTCATGGACAAACAACTGGCAGACAACGCGTATATCGCCGGCGATGCCTATTCGATCGCCGACATCGCCTGCTATCCATGGATTTCAAGGTATGAACGCCATCAGGTTGACCTGAATGACTTCCCCAACGTCAAACGCTGGTTCGAAGAACTTTCGAAACGCCCGGGGGTTGAACGTGGCATGGCCGTCCCGTTTTCGAACTGAGCGAACCAGTAAATAGGCAGACGGACATGAGCCATCTCGACCGCCCCGCCGTTAAACGTGTCCGCGATGCGCTGATCGCCGCAGGGTTGGAGGATACGGTTGTCGCACTGGCAGATACGGCCCGGACGGCCGAGGACGCGGCATCCGCGGTCGGTTGCGACCTGGGGGCCATCGTCAAGTCCCTGTGTTTCAGCGTCGGCAACCGCTTTGTCATGGCGTTGATCGCCGGTGATCACATGTGCAAAGAGGATACACTCCCGACGGCCCTGAAAATCCGTGGGACGGTCCGTCGTCCGCAGGCTTCCGAGGTCAAGGGCATCACCGGCTTTACCATTGGCGGTGTCGCGCCTGTCGGTCTCCTGCATCCGCTGCCGATCGTCATCGATGTCTCGCTGAAACGGTTTGATACGGTTTATGCCGCCGCCGGACACCCGCACTGCATTTTTGCGATATCCCCCAGCGATCTCGGACGCATCACCGAAGGCGTGATATCCCATACCGTAGCAGAACCTTTTGAAGGGGTTGCGCCCTACATACCGCCAATCCGGCGCTCGAAGACCTTCAGCCAGACGGCTGACTGAGCACACTAACCGCCTAACTATCAGCAGTTTAATACGTCTCTCATATCTTTGAGGTGATCACTATAAAACCGCCACAGCCCAACCGAGCTGCTGTAGACGGGTTTGCGCACCTGCGCAAAGCTGGCTGTTTTCACGGCACGGGCATTTTTGTGGTACGTCAAACAGGCTTCATCCCATTCCAGCCCACAGAAACCGAGCAACGCTTCTGTTACCGCGGTTTGGTCTTTGACTAAGGACTCATAGCTAACATTCAGGACAAACCCAGGCAGAATGCGCGCCCAGTGAGCCATCAAATCAATGTACTCATTGAAATATTTGGCGATTTCAGTCTGATCATATGCATATTGGATTGACGTCGATGAGAAATGCATCTTGTAAATCGATAAACAGTTGTCCATCGGGTCACGTTGGCAATTGATCACTTTTGCATTTGGAAACAGCAGGTATATCAAACCGATCATTTCGAAATTGTGCGGCATTTTATCCGTCACGAATTGCGATTCAGGTGCCAGATTATGAAGCTCGCCCAAATAGTCATGTGCAGCAGCCGTTAGATTATCTGTTGTGATTTCTGATGCATCACGAGCAAGGACATAATCAAAGATATCGCCTAAATGTTTATTGGCCGTCTGCCGGAGAAACGGCAACTCACCCGCCCCGTATCCAGCTGGGTGGGATGACAATATCTGCTCTACGAGCGTGGTCCCGGATCGGGGCATTCCAACGATGAAGACCGGCGTTACATCTGTAACGCAGCCCACCTGAAACCGGTCGATGAACTCTTTTGTAAACAGGGATTTGATCATCCTGAAGTGATCTTCAATCCTCTGGATATCAAAAGTTATTCCTGCACGTTTGATCTGATTAGCCATCTCCAGATAACCGAACGCTTCGGTATATTTGCCGATACCCTCCAAGGCTTTTCCCAGACTGAAAGCCAGGTGCATGCGTTGCTGCGGATTGATAGTGCGACTTGAAACCAGGCCCTCCATCGCAAGGATGTCCTCGTCGTCCACATCGAATTGCTTAATGTTTGCAAGATGCCACCTAGCCTCGGCATAGTCGGGTCGAATGTGGATCGCCAGCCGGAATTTTTCTTCAGCTTCTTTCAATCTCCCGAGCATACCCAATGCAACACCCCAGGTATTATAAGCTTCTGCATAGCTGGGGTCGGCTGTGATGGCCTGCATGCAATATTCGATGGCTTCATCGGGACAGATAAGATCACAAAGAACCAGCGCCAGATTGTTGAGTACTTCCAACGCATCCGGTTTGATGGCGAGTGACTGTAAATACGCATTTCTGGCAGCAATACTTTCGCCGGCGCTTGCCAGTGCATTTCCAAGATTGTTATAGGCCTCAAATGAGGAACTGTTTATCTGGATTGCTTTGCGGCAACTTTCGATCGCACCTACGTTGTCACCGACAATCATCTGGATTGCACCAAAGTTACGCCAGGCTGCATCATCCTCTGCATCAATTGCAAGAGACGCGGCGAGCGACTTGAGCGCCAGATCCGTGTCGCCACGTTGATATGCGAGAATTCCCAGTAGCTGATGCACCGCAGCATCTGCAGGGTTACGCTCTAATAGCTGATGGCAGATATCTGTCGCCAGATCAAACCGCCCGGCCAATTGGTGCTCTATAGCGAGTTCTAAACTGATGCTGGGTGGATCAAGCTCGTTGTTGCTATGTGAAAGCTTCGCCGTCGTCCATCTGCGCTTGCCAGATGGTTTTTGAATCTTACTCTGCACCCTGCGATCATGCCGATTCAATCAAGGCCCTCCAGCGACCCTCAAACAGCATCACAAAGCCTAAAACCCTTGACGGAAAATTTAAGATTTCCTCAAGTTGGCATATTCAATTTTTGAAAACGTACGCCCCTTCGGGAACGTATAATTCACTTTGTTTACACAAAGTGTATGCACTCATTACGTGATTAATTTTACCGTTTTCTCAAGCGGCAAATCAACCCTGTTGATATAATAGAATTTACGTTCCTGCGGCGTCAGCGAACCGGCCACATAGCCAATCAATCTCTCGCCTTTCAGTCGCTGGAGATATGCCCGCTCGCGTTTCTCCCAGAGATCCCTGACGCTTGGGATATCAGTGATGAAACGGTTGGTGTAATCGACACCCCAACAATGGGTGATCATGGCACCCCATAACGCCCCGCTTAGATTGAGAGGGTCGCCGTGCATTTCGGCGAGTGAAATCTCGCTCCCATCAGCCCCTAAGATCCATCAGATCAAAATCCCGCCAGGCCGGAAATCCCCCCGGTGCCGAACACTTGCTGCACCATACGTCGATAAACGACGCAAACGGCCCGAAATCTCCGGCCGGCTTGTCGGATGTATATGCGAGGTATTCCCATAGTGCAGGCTTTAATTTGGCCACCTTTAATTCTGCCCAATAAAAACGTGCATTTTCAGTCACGTACCAGCCATTTAATGCCCTGGATGAGTACTTTGCCGGGTACTTGAATAATGCAAAGGGGAACTGTCCGTGAGAGCGAGCGACCGGCCATCAAGCTTTATAGCATCCTGCAACATGATCAAAACACGTTTTGCATGCATTTCATCAGCAAGCATTTAGCAAATACACCAGCATTCTTTTGTGATTATTAGTCAAGAAAGTTGTGAGTGAAACCACGGTTTTTCCTTGATCTTGACGCGATTGCCAGCATCCTATGGCTTCGGAAATGACTGTAGCCTCAAAAGCTAGAGTCATGCGATGAAAGCTACAGTCATTCAATTGTGAGTACAGGGAGTTAACAAATGAAAAGACGTGATTTTCTTAAAAAGTCGGCTGTTGCCGGCGTTGGTGTCGCAGCAGCGGCTTCGACGCTGCCGGCTCCGGCGATTGCACAGGCACGTAAGGATCTGGTCATCGTTTCGACCTGGCCTCGCGACTTCCCCGGCCTCGGGACCAGCGCCCAGCGTCTTGCTGCACGTATCACCGAAGCAACCGAAGGTGCGATCACGACCCAATACTTCGCCGCCGGCGAACGCGTCGGTGCGTTCGACTCCTTCGACGAGGTCGCATCGGGCAACGCCCAGGCGTACATCGGCGCTGACTATTACTGGAAAGGCAAGCACCCGGCGCTGGCATACTTCACCTCCGTTCCGTTCGGTCTTTCTTATGCCGAAATAGACGCCTGGATGAAGTTCGGCGGCGGTCAGGAACTGATGGACGAAGTCGGTGCCGAATTCGGCATCAAGGGGATTCCTTGCGGCAACACGGGCTGTCAGATGGGCGGCTGGTTCAACAAGGAAATCAACTCGGCCAACGACCTCAAGGGTCTGAAAATGCGTATCCCGGGGCTCGGCGGCGACGTCATGGCCAAGCTTGGCGCATCTCCGGTGTCTCTCCCGGGTGGTCAGATCTATGAAAACCTGGTCTCCGGCGCTGTTGATGCAACCGAATGGGTCGGTCCTTGGAACGACTACTTCATGAAGTTCTACGAAGCTGCCAAATACTATTACTATCCGGGCTTCCACGAGCCGGGTTCGCAGCTCACCATGGGCTTCAACAAAGGTTTTTGGGAAGGCCTGAACGGCACCGAGAAAGCCATCCTGGAAGCTTGCTGCAACGAAGAGAACGCACGTCAGATGGCGGAAACCAATGCCAACAACGGTACGTTCCTTTCCAGGCTGATCAACGACCACGGCGTTGTTCTGCGCGACTTCAACGACGAAATCTACGACAGCTTCGGTAAAGCTGCTCAGGAAGTCTTCGCTGAAACGCAGGCACACAGCGACCTCGCGAAGCGTGTTCACGAAAGCTTCGCCGCTGCGCGTGACGATGTCGGCCGTTGGATGCTGCTTGCAGATGCAGGTTACATCAACCGTCGTAACCGCGTGCTTGGCATCAAGGCCTAATCACACGATTAGACTTGAATGGGATGGGATGGGGTCTGACCCCATCCCATATCCAATTGGTTGAAGGATTTATCACAATGATGGCAGACGGGACCGAGGCAGAGGGGAGAGGCCCCGCAGTCACGGAACAGGATGGTATCGCGGCCGGCGTCCGGATTTTCGGATGGATTATGCTGGCCTCGCTGGTTGTATTCCTGATCAACAATTGCCTGACCAACTGGATGGATTGGCCCGGACCGACGGCCGTGTTCAACGGTGAAGCGTCGGCAATGGCCTGGATACAAGTCATCGGCTTTCCCGCCGCCTGGGTGATAGCGACCCTGTATGTGCTGCGCACCAAGATGCGCGGTCTTCGTGAAGAAAGCGACATTATATCGAATTTCAACGTCATCCTGATCCGGATGGCGTTTTTTGTTGTGCTGTATGTAGGCATCGCCGACGCGTCGATATCATTCCTGCGCGTTGAGGGTTTGCTGCCCGCGGTGGTCGGAGACAAGATGGCGACGGATCTCAGTATTTCGTCTTACCGTGCGATGCATATTCACCTGCCGCTGATCCTGCTTGGCATGTTGACCGGCGCATTTACCCGTACCCTGGGATTTCACTGGCTGGCCCTGATGGCCGTCGGCGCCGAATTGCTGATCGTCATCACCCGGTTCGTCTTCTCATACGAACAGGCTTTCATGGCCGATCTTGTCCGCTTCTGGTACGCGGCGCTGTTCCTGTTCGCCAGTGCGCACACGTTGCTCGAGGAAGGTCACGTCCGGGTTGATGTGCTCTACGCCGGCTTCAGTAGCAAGGCCAAGGGCAAGGTCAACGCCTTCGGCTCGGTTCTGCTGGGCATTTCACTGTGCTGGGTCGTGCTGATTATCGGCATGTACGGCAAGGCCGCGGTTATCAACAGTGCCATCCTTGCTTTTGAAACGACACAAACCGGCTTCGGTATGTATGTGAAATACATGATGGCCGCGTTTCTCGGCATTTTCGCCATATCAATGCTCATCCAGTTCGTCAGTTATCTGATCGAAGCTGTTGCCGACTGGCGCGGCGAGCCCGGCGGACGGGATCATGAAGTGCACGCAGTGCAATAAAATTAGGTGAGTTAGCGCCCCATGGAACTCTTATTCGTTGCACTTCTGGTCCTAATCATGGCATTCGCCCTTGGCTCGGGGTTTCCCGTCGCCTTTGCTTTGCCCGGAGCGGCCATTCTCACCATCGCCATTGCCGCACTCTGCGGTTACATGTTTGCCGACAACGCCAGCGCCTATTTCGTGCATGGCGGTCCGGTTGAATGGCTGACGGCGGGGGTCACCAATTTCCGCGGCATATATTGGGAGGTAGAGCGGGATACACTGATCGCTATCCCGCTGTTCATCTTCATGGGGATCATGCTGCAGCGCTCCCGTCTCGCAGAGGACCTGCTGGTCACCATGGCCCAGATGTTCGGTCCGGTGCCGGGGGGGCTCGGTATTTCCGTGATCTTCGTCGGTGCGCTGCTGGCCGCAACCACCGGTATCGTCGGTGCGACGGTCGTCGCGATGGGCCTGATCTCGCTGCCGGCGATGATGCGCAACAAGTATTCGGATTCGATTTCGACCGGGACAATTGCCGCGTCCGGTACGCTCGGGCAGATCATTCCGCCGTCGATCGTCCTCATCATCCTTGCCGACCAGTTGGCCAGCGCCGTCGATCAGGCCTCCACCGGGCGTAAGGAACTCTACAAGGAATCGACCGGTGATCTGCTGATGCCGTCGGCTTTCGACGTCACGTCCACCAGCGCCGGAGAAATGTTCCTGGGCGCCTTCATCCCGGGCCTGGTCCTGGTCGGCCTTTACATGGCGTATATACTTTTTGTTGCACTGGTCCGGCCGAGCGCTGTGCCGACCGTGCCTTACGACGGCAAGTACGATCTGCAGTTCTTTAAAAAGGTCGTGCTGACACTGGTTCCGCCGCTGACACTGATCTTCCTCGTTCTGGGATCGATCATTACCGGCGTTGCAACGGTCAACCAGGCCGGCGCCATCGGTGCGGCAGGAGCGCTGTTCATGGCCGGCTATAGGCTCTATGACGGCCGCAGGGACGCCTACTGGCCGGCGATCCTCGGCATTTGTTCCGTGATCGCGATTTTCATCGTCATCGCCAATTTCAATATGAACATCAAGCTGATCACAACGTCATCCGATGTATTGGGGGTTACGTTAGGGATCCTGGCGGCCATAGGTCTCGTAACCGGTCTGGTGTGGAGTGGAATTCGCGCCTACAGGATCGATGACACGCTCCGCAGTGTCATGCTCGATACAGCCAAGACGACATCACTGGTGTTCATCATTCTGCTGGGTGCAGCCATGCTGACCGCAGCGTTCCGCGCTTTCGGCGGGGAGGAACTGGTGAAGGACTTCCTGCACGGCATGCCGGGCGGTTTCTGGGCCCAGTTCATTATCGTCATGGCGGTGATCTTCATCCTCGGCTTCTTCCTCGACTTCATCGAAATCGCCGTCGTCGTGGTGCCGATCGTGGCGCCGATTCTGCTCATGGACCCATCCGCCAACATTACAGCCGTCTGGCTTGGTGTGATGATCGGGCTGAACATCCAGACATCGTTCCTGACCCCGCCGTTCGGCTTTGCACTGTTCTATCTGCGCGGAGTTGCACCGACGGTTATCAAGACGATCTCCATGTACAAGGGCGTTATCCCGTTCATCAGTCTGCAGCTTTTTGCACTGGTGATCGTCGGCCTGACACCGCAACTGGTGAACTATCTGCCGACGCGCCTGTCGCTGACCAGCGAAACCGCCCCGCCGCCGCGCAACCCCGCACTGCAGTTCTGCATCGAGGATTATCTGTTCAAACAATATGACGAGCGCGGTGACGAATTGAAATCGGCTATCGCATCGGCCCGCGGCCTAGACATTTCCATGCTGCCGGACAACATGCAGAAGGAGCTGACGGACAGCTTCGACAAAGCGGAAAAGACCTTTGAAATGGTTGCGACCATCCGCGCCGCCGAAGAAGCCGAACAGGCATATGCAAAGGGCTACAAAGACCTTCATACTGACGTCCGCGCCCTGCAGGCGAGGATGCGTGACGACCGCAATGACATCAAAGCACTAGAGACCGAGCTCCGCCGTCTGCCGAAAGGCCCGGAGTATGACGTTCAACGTGAAAAGTGGCAGGCCATGATCGAAGAGTACAAGGCCGAGATTAAAACCCTGACGACACAGATTCCTGAAGAATGGCAACAGAAGAACAAGGAATTCGTGGCGCTCAGCAAGAAACACACGCTGGCCCGCAATCTCTATCGCCGCAATGTCGATCAGGCTTATGAGCCTGTGCAGAAACTTGCCGAGCTGCTTGGATCAAGCAATGCCTATGCCGCGCTTGAACAGAAATTCATAACCATCGGCGAGAAGCTCGCGGCTGAGGATGCCTCGACAGCGCTGCAAAGCGTCGACGATATACTGGTCGATATCCGGGCCCTGCCGGGCAGCTACGATCTGGACAAGGCGGTGGTTGAAGTTCAGCGGGCGCTCAAACGCGATCCGGTGAAGATTGAGGATGCCGCATCCGCATTCGAGAAAGCCAAGGCTGAATACCTGGCGTCTCTGGAATGGCGCAATACGGCCACCCAGTCCCTGAAACCGGGTCTGGATGAATATGCGGACAAGATTCAGGGCACCATCGGTCTCAGGATGCTGAGCAAGATGCCGGAAGAAGTAGCCCTTGATGTTGCAGCATGCCGTTCGGTTCACAGAGATCTGTCCTTGAGCTTCTGATCTTAAACGTGACTTTTCCGGTTTCGCCACGAACAGAAGCCATGCCATGAGCGGTGTTGTCATCGCCGCGCTCTGGATGGTGGGGGCACTCTTCTCCTTTCTGTCCATGGCGATTGCCGGGCGCGAGTTGTCGGCTGAACTGAACACATTCCAGATTCTGTTTTTCCGCAGCCTCATCGGACTATTCATAATCTCTGCGGTGCTCAGCCGGGTTGGCTGGCATTCAGTCAAAACACGTCACCCCGGGCTGCATCTGATCCGCAACATCGCGCACTATGTCGGCCAGTTCGGCTGGTTTTTCGCGATATCCGTCATCCCTCTGGCCCAGGTCTTTGCCATCGAGTTCACGATCCCGATCTGGACCGCCCTGCTGGCGCCTTTCATTCTATCGGAACGTCTGACCGCGATCCGCGGGCTTGTGGTCGTCATCGGTTTCAGTGGAATACTGATCATTCTGCGGCCCGGGATGGTCCCGCTCGACATCGGCGCCGCCAGCGCGCTGATCGCGGCAATCGTTTTCGCACTATCGCATACTCTGTCCAAGAAGATCACCCGCACCGATCCTCCCTTGGCGGTGATCTTTTACATGACCGTAATCCAGCTGCCGATGGGGGCTGTACCGTCATTCCTGGACTGGACCACCCCCAGCCTGGCCATGACGCCGTGGCTGATCGTCGTCGGCGCCACGGCGCTGAGTGCACATTACTGCATGGCCAGGGCGTTCGCACATGCCGATGCCATGGTCGTGATGCCAATGGATTTTCTGCGTCTGCCGATGGTGGCGATACTTGGACTTGCGCTCTATGGCGAACCGCTTGATCCCTGGGTGCTGGCCGGAGCCGCCGTGATCTTCGGTGCGATCCTGATCAACATTCTATCCGAACGCCGTTAAACATGACGCCCGTCCGATTCTTCAGACCGGACGCATTTCCCGCTTCACATCCGACGGATTTATTCCGTACTGCCGCTGGAATGCGCGGGTCAGGGCTTCGGGGCTGGTATAGCCATAGCGCCGCGCCACCGCCTGCACCCGGCCGCCCCTGTTCAGGTCCTGACGCGCCAGGGTCATCCGCCAGTGCCGCAGATAAGACTGCGGTGTGCGGTCGACAAGTTCTCGAAACACGTCACAGAACCGGCTCAATGACATACCCGCGATGCCTGCCAGGTCCTCGTTCCGCCATGCCCTCCCGGGGTCATCATGCATGGCGACGATGGCCCGGCTGATTTTGGGGTTGGCCAAGCCGGCAATCAGGCCCGGTTCGGTGGTGCCACGCGACATCTGTGCGCGCAGCACCCGGATCACCAGCACCTCTGCAAGCCGACTCATCGCAGATGCGCATCCACATCTGGCGGCACTGGCTTCGGCAAGGAATACCTGCAGCAACTGCGCCGTCTCATCCTGCTCCACAGGCAGCGCCAGGGTCGAGGGCAGCGCCGCCAAAAGCGGGTTTGCGGTGCCGCCCCAGTCGACTGTGGCTTCGACCAGCACCTTCTCCCCTACGGGTTGGATGATCGCGCGTCCCGTTGGTGAAAACACCACGCGTGTCGGTGTCCCGTCGGCATCATCGCCAAGAACCCGCATGTTGCCCTTGCCCGGATCGCACAATTGAACGCGGAGCATGAAGCGCTGAATCAGGGCTGATAGACGATCATGTTGCATTATCAGGTGTTCTAATCAGATATTTGATACTTTTCAGATAATAATTACTGATATCGTCTCAGGCAATGGATCATACCGTAACCCGCTCATGGAGATATCGATGCTAATACCCCGCCAGAAAGTCCCTGCCCTGACCCTGGAAACCCTTGACCACGGGTCGTTCGACGTCATGAACGACGGTAGCGAACGCGGTACGGTTGTCTGCTTTTACCGCGGGCTGCACTGTCCGATCTGTGCGAATTATCTGACCGAGCTTGAAAAGCGCACACCGGAATTCGCTGAACGCGGCGTCAAAACCATCGCTATCAGTTCCGACGGCAAGGAGCGCACCCGCGCGATGCAGGCGAAGATCGGCGCCGAGGCTCTCCGCTTCGGATATGACCTCAGGTTGCCGAAAGCCAGGGAATGGGGCTTGTATACTTCAACAAGCCGCGGCAAGACATCGATCGGGATTGAAGAACCTGCGCTGTTTTCTGAACCCGGCCTGTTCATGGTGCAGCCGGATGGTGCGTTGTACTACGGATCGGTGCAGACCATGCCGTTCGTCCGCCCGCATTTTTCCGAGCTCGTCGCCGCTCTCGATTTCGCCATTGAAAAGAATTACCCGGCCCGCGGGGAGTATACCGGCGCACTCTGAGCGCCGGCACCGCAACAGTCTTGATATAAATGTATATTCGGACGGAGAATGGTATCAGAAAAAATTAAAAATTCGACCATAAGGTGAATTTTATGTCTAATTAGCATTCCGCAACCATAATCACATGCATTTCCAATGCTCAGAGATTATGTGTAACAAAAGGTGAGGTGCTAAACCTAGTTCAAACCGACGATTTCGTTTTGACGCTCTGCCAATCTAAGGAGTAATCCTATTGAGCAGTGCCTTATTGGCAGTGACCGCAAAGAATGCTTATGACAAATGTTCTTCTTATCGATGATGACGCGATACTGCGAAACACGCTTCGCGAAATGCTGGAAAAACTCTCCTGCGACGTGACCGAAGCGGAAGACGGTGTCGTCGCTACTGAAAAAATGGAAGAAACCGATTTCGATCTTGTGATCACCGATATCTTCATGCCCAATCAGGATGGCATCGAAACCATCCGTAATATCCGCCGCGCCCGGAATGATGTCCATATCGTCGCAATCTCAGGCGGCCCCCCTAATCAACGGGTCAATTTCCTGAAAATGGCGAAGAGCATCGGTGCAGATCTTGCCTTAGCCAAGCCGATTGATATACAGCAACTTGCCGACATCCTCGGCAAAATCAAAAACAAGAACTAACCTGCCCTTATTAATTTTCCGGTCTGTACCTGATCGGGACGATCCGCTGCTGTGCCATCGGCGGGCGCGTCAGGTCACTGGCTTTGGGCCGCTTCCCCAGCTTTCCCGGCTTCGGAATGACATCACTGTAATCGATTTGCGACAACAGATGCGAAATGCAATTCAGGCGTGCGCTTTTCTTGTGGTCCGAAGGGACCACCCACCACGGACTTTCATCAGTGTCGGTAAATTCGAACATCACATCCTTGGCCGCTGAATACTCATTCCACAGACTTCGCGCCTTGAGGTCCATGGGGCTCAGTTTCCAGTACTTGGTCGGGTCCTGCAGCCGGGCCTTAAACCTGCTTTCCTGCTCTTCCGCTGAAACGGAAAACCAGTATTTGATTAGCCGGATTCCTGATCGGATCAGCATATTCTCGAATTGTGGAACTTCACGCAGAAACTCCCAGTATTCCTCGTCAGTACAGAACCCCATGACCCGCTCGACCCCGGCGCGGTTGTACCACGACCGGTCAAACAGCACGATCTCACCGGCTGCCGGCAGCCGTGCCACATAGCGCTGAAAATACCATTCCGAACGTTCCCGTTCCGTCGGCTTGCCGAGCGCTTCGATACGTACCACACGGGGGTTGGTACGCTCGGAAATACGCTTGATGGCCCCACCCTTGCCGGCCCCGTCCCGGCCCTCGAACAGGACGGCGACCTTCAATCCTTCGAGCTTGACCCATTCCTGCAATTTTATCAATTCAACCTGAAGTCGGCGCAGTTCCATGTCATAGCGCTTGCCGTTCAGCGTTAACGGATCAGAGGTTTTCTGCATTGCCACGGACTTTTTCCCGGACGATGAGGGTTTTCTGGACGGCATGATCGACCTCCGCAACACCCGATGACACGTATCGTGCACCACGATTCGAGTTTACTGGAACTGGCTCAACTCTCCGATTATGATAGGCGCATGTATGGCGTTTTGAAAACCGTTAGCGCTATCATCCTTGTGCTGGGATTATTCAATCCTTATGCGTCCTCGGCTGATTTGGCAAAACCGACCGGCAAGACGATCCTGACTGTCGGCGGCGACATCCGAGAAACGAACAGCGCTAAAGAAGCACATTTCGATCACAAGATGCTGATGGCCCTGGGTATGCAAACGCTCCGCACGACGAACCCGTTTGAAACCGGCGTTCAGAATTTTGAAGGTGTCCTGTTGCGCGATGTTCTGAAATATGTCGGCGCCGAGGGCAGTCTTATCACCGCCTATGCCCTTGACGGCTATGCCGTTGAAATTCCCGTCAAGGATGCGATGGACTATCCCGTACTGCTGGCCATCTCCTGGAACGGCAAGGAAATGACAGTCCGCAACAAAGGCCCGTTATGGATCGTGTACCCCGTCGATCAATACGGTGAGCTCAAGGGCGAGCAATACAGCGCCAGAAGCATCTGGCAGTTGGGCCGGCTTGTCATTCACTAACCCGGACGACCAAACAAGGCGGATGGATTGACGAAAAAAAGATTCAAACGAAAGCTGTCCATCGTTTTCAGCATTCTGGCCGTCATCTTTCTGACCCTGTGCGTGATCTCCGGCATTGCCTCACTGTCGGCATTGCGCCAGTTGTCGAGCAGCAACTATGACAACAGCGGAATCGCCGCAGTACAGGTGCGGCTGCATTACAGTCTGTTGATGTCTGAACTGCGCGGCCTCGAGCTGGAAAGCCCGGGCGCCGCCGTCGACGAAGCGCTTTTGCAGTTCGATATCCTTTATGACCGGCTGAAAAGCCTGCCGACTCGTCCGCCCTATAACGAGACTCTGACAGACGCTGATCTGCGTGGACTGGACCGTATCTTCAAAAGGGTAGAACGGGAAACACCGCTTTTCGACGCTGCGGCAACGGAAGGTGCGATCAAGCTGAACGGCGTGGCGGACCGGCTCTCAACACTGCGTGACCCGGTCAACCGTCTGGCCGGGCACATCATCCAGAGCATGTGGAAATATCGCGATGCCCGTCGGGCGGACATCATCAATGCCACCTGGTTCATGATCTTTTCGACGGCGGGACTGGTGCTGGCCAGTGCGTTGTTCGGCTTCATGCTGTGGCGCAGCCAGAGCCGCCTGAAGCGCCAGAACGAAGCGCTGGAAAGCGTCACCGAGCAACTGATAACCGCAAACAGGGCGAAGTCCGAATTCTTGGCGTCCATCAGCCATGAACTCAGAACCCCGCTGAATGCCATCATCGGCTTTTCGGAACTCATCACGCATGAAACATTCGGGCCGGTCGGCGACAGGAAATATCTGGAGTATTCCGGCGATATCAAACACTCCGGGACACATCTGCTCAACCTGATCAACGACATCCTGGATCTGTCCAAGATCGAGGCTGGAGAGTTCAAGGTGTCGATCACCGAAATGAATCTGCTGGATGAGATCAGAAGCTCGGTGCGCATCGCCGCCCCGAGTATCCACACGGAATATGAACGTATCGTCATCAATGTCGAGGACGGTCTGAACAGCCTTTACGCCGATCCACGGGCATTTCGTCAGATACTGATCAATCTCCTGTCAAATGCCTTGAAATATTCCAGAGACGACACCCAGATCATCATCTCCGCAGTGAAGAACCCAGACAGCAGCGTCGACATCAGTGTCACGGACAGCGGGATAGGTATCCCTGCCGATGATCTTGAACTGGTCCTGGAACCGTTCGGCCAGTCGCGTCAAAACAGCGGTCTGACACATGAGGGAACCGGTCTCGGCCTTGCCTTGTCGAAACAGCTCATGGAACTGGGTGGCGGCACGCTGGATATTGCAAGCAGGCTCGGCGTGGGGACGGTCGTAAAGCTGCATTTCCCGAAAAATGGCACCGATGATCTTGCCGCCAACCCTGCTCGCGACTGAATCGGGCGGGTCCGGCGTTTCCGGCAGCAGGGAAACGCATCGATCATCCGCGACGCGTGATTTTCAGATCAGTCCAGACGGCCTGTCGGGTTTAATTTCGCGCCCTTCCTGAGCGCCAGCAGGCAAAGAATGTCATGCGCGATTGTTGCCGCCGCAATGGACGTAATTTCCGAAACGTCATAGGCCGGCGCGACTTCCACCACGTCGGCGCCGACCAGATCAAGGCCGCGCATCCCCTGCACGATTCCCAATGCCTGCGCCGACGACAATCCCCCTGCTACCGGTGTTCCGGTCCCAGGCGCAAACGCCGGATCCAAACAGTCTATGTCAAAGGTCAGATAGACGGGGCCATCACCGACACGTGCGCGAACGGCGTCCACAGTGGCATCGATCCCGTGCCGATGCACCCACGGTGCGGTCAGGATTTCAAATCCATGATCGGAATCATTATGGGTCCGGATGCCGACCTGAACCGAGCGTGAAACGTCAATCAGCCCTTCGTTTTTCGCCCGGAGGAACATCGAGCCATGATCGAAGCGTTTCCCGTCATCATCCCAGGTATCGCAATGGGCATCGAAATGTAATAGCGATACCGCACCATGTTTTCTGGCGATGGCGCGCAAAATCGGGTAGGTCACGAAATGATCTCCGCCGAAACTGAGCGGTATTGCGCCTGCCGTCAGAATGCCGGCGATGTGATCCGTGATCGAATCGACGACCGACTCGGGGTGATGCGGGTCGATGAAGCAGTCCCCCATGTCGACCACGGCCAGGGTTTCGAAAGGATCGAAACCGAAGGGGAATGCTTTAAGTTCAGCCAACTGCACGGATGCAGCACGGATCGCCCGCGGCCCCAGCCGGGCGCCCGGGCGGTATGTGACCGCGCCGTCGTAAGGGATGCCGCTGACGGCAACGTCTGCGCCGGTTAAATCCCGGCTGTAACGGCGGCGCAGAAAGCTCAGCGCCCCGGCGTAGGTCATTTCTGCCGCGCGTCCCAACAAGGAATCCTTGCGAAACGCCTGATCACCGTCGTCACCACTGCCCATCAGAAGCACCCGATCATGCAAAATTCACTGTTCGGTTATTGCATGCAGCTAGCATTCACACAACGTGCATGCGTATAAAGGGCCCTGGAAAAGGAGATGCCTTATATGACGGATTGGAGTTCGGAGAACGCTGAGGACCTGTACCGGATTCAGCGCTGGAGCGACGGTTACTTCGGGGTTGGCGATGATGGGCTTTTACGCATCCTGCCAACTGTCGATGACAAGGATGTCTCCATCGCCCTGGCCGATGTCGTTGCGGAATTGCGTGAAAAGAACGTCCAGTTCCCCGTTGTCATGCGCTTCCACGATATACTGCGTAACCGGGTCAGCCAGTTGAATCTGGCCTTCTCCGACGCGACCGAAGAAATGAATTACGGTGCTCCCTACAGGGGGGTCTATCCGATCAAGGTCAACCAGATGCGCGAAGTGGTGGATGAGATCGTCGAAGCCGGCCTGCCCTATCATTACGGCCTGGAAGCGGGCTCCAAGCCGGAGCTGCTGGCGGTGCTGTCGTATGACACCGGCCCCGAGGCTCTGACCATCTGCAACGGCTACAAGGACGAGGATTTCCTGCGCCTGGCAATGCTCGGGCGCAAGCTCGGACGCAAAGTCGTGGTGGTCATCGAAAAATTCAGCGAGATATCACCGTTGCTCGACCTTGCCGATGAAATGCAGGTGACGCCGATCATCGGGCTGCGGGTGAAGATGCGGGCCAAGGCGGAGGGTCGCTGGAGCGAATCCAGCGGCTCGCGGGCCAAATTCGGGCTGACCATTTCCGAAATCCTCAATGCCGTAAAACTGATCCAGGATCGCGGATACGCGGATACGATCCAGTTGCTGCATTTCCACGCCGGCAGCCAGTTGTCCGACATCCGGTTCGTGCGTGACGCCGTGCAGGAAGCGGCACGCATCTACGCCCGACTGGTGAAGCGGGGCGTACCGCTGCAATACCTGGATATCGGCGGCGGGCTTGCCGTCGACTATGACGGCACGCGGTCCAGCGGCCATTCATCGATGAACTATACCATGGCGGATTATGCCCGCGGCGTGGTCTTTGCGGTGAAACAGATGTGCGAACAGGAAGAAGTCGCAGAGCCCGTTCTGGTCAGCGAAAGCGGACGCGCCATTACCGCGCATCACTCCTGCGTGGTCATGCGGGTGCTTGGTGAAATCACCAATGACTCCAATCCCATCGACACCGCGCCGGTGGACGGCGAACACATCCTGGTCACCAATATGCGCGACCTGCTGGACGACCTGAAATCCGACAAGAACTATCAGGATGTCTATAACGAAGCGGTGGTCCTGATGGACGACATCCTGCATGGCTTCAAGCTGGGGGTGTTGCGGCTCGAGGAACTGGCCCGGGGTGAAAGCCTGTATTGGCAACTCATGCGGGCCGTTGCCGGCGGCATCAAAACCGAGGAATTCGTGCCGGAACAACTGCGCGATGTGAACAATATTCTGACATCGCAGTATTTGTGCAACTTTTCTCTCTTTCAATCTGCCGCTGACAGCTGGGCAATCGAACAGGTTCTGCCGGTCGCACCGCTGGCCCGGCTGAATGAGGAACCCTCCCGCAACTGCACGCTGGCGGACATCACCTGTGACAGTGACGGCAAGATCACGCGCTTCATCGGCGATGTCGGCAATCGGGACTCCCTGCCCTTGCATACCCTGTCGCCCGGCGAAAACTACTATATCGGCCTGTTTCTCACCGGTGCCTATCAGGACGTCATGGGTGACATGCACAACCTGTTCGGCCGCCTCAACGAAGCGCATATTTTTGCCGACCCGGACGACTCCAGCGGCTTTTATATCGAGGAATATGTCTCAGGAACATCAGCCGGACAGGTGCTGTCGATCATGCAGTACAGTCCGGACGCCATGGCGAAACGGGTGAAAGCCATGATTGACGCCACCGTCGCGGGCGGTCAGTTGCGATCCCGGGACGGCGTCAAATTGGTCGATTTCTACGAATCCTGTCTGGACAGCTACACATACCTGCGCCATCCGCAGCCTGGGCTCGGTATCTGAGCACATCGATATATTTTTGATGAAAAATGGCGGTGCTGGCAGACGGATGCGAACTCGTCTCACAGTTTGCCCAATATATCTGATTTGCCCCAAAAGCGGACAAGCTGGCGAGGCAAGTAAAGTGTCCTCTTCTGACCCGAAGCGGACGTTTTCAATCCGTCATGACAATGGTTGAGCTGACACTACCATTCCTGACCGTACGGAACGGAAAGCATGTCTACGATGCCAAGTTCGTCGCGATAAAGATAGGCAACGAGCGTTAGAAGTAGGAGAACTGTGAAAGCCGCAATCGAATCGAGATACCGGTTTCCTCTGTCTGGAATCGCCGCTTTCACCTCATCCAACGGGACTTGGCGGTAATACAGCTCGCAGATTGCCAAAATGTAGAAAGGGCGAAGGAACAACATCACAACGCCGACGCCAGCCATAGCAGGAAGGCCGACCCAGAGGTATATCGAGTACACTTGGCTATAAGTCACTTTGGATGAATCGACGAACCCACCGTTGATGATAAACAGAACTGCGCCAACATACGTAAGGGTGCCGACGATCCAGCACAGAGCTGAATACCCGAGTCGAATCGTGGCAACGGAAACAAAGTTCGCGACGACGAACTTCACGGAACTTTTCCCTGCGTTGACAAGCCCCTGGCCCGATAAAAGGCCTGGCAATATGCCCGCGACACCTAATTTCCAGGAATAATACAGGGCTTCACTGATCATTCTCTGTTGCGGTGAAGGCATATTTCTCTTCGGTAGTCGCTCCAGTATCTGGCTAACGGTGTACCACCCATCTATCCAATGAAACGCCCAGAGTGGCCAACCTCTTGGAAGCGTAAGCCTCAAGCATCTGGCAACTGTCGATTTGCCGTGTAGGCGATGGAGCAGATGAGCAGCCCCCATGCATCCACTCAGTATCCCGATGGGATAAGCGGCAATGCCCACACAGATGAAGGACCAAATAAACAAAACCAAATCAGCAATTGAGCCGCTATCAGAATCCTCAGTACTCCGCCAGACTTCTTCCGGAATCCAATCCAGCATCTGTACCCAGAGGTAATATGTAAGAAAGATCACCAGCCATTGCAGGACTGCAAAAATGAAAATCTCTTTCTCGCGAAAGGTGAAGCGGAGAGCTTTCGACATCACAATGGCCGTCTTGACCATGGACGACAGAGTTTCGGGCTTTTTCTTCCCTTCGGTTGAAGATGCGATCTCACTCTGGACGAAATCAAGTTGACTGAAAAAACGCATTTGGCCCGGCTCCTGTCATCTAACCTAGACAACGTAGAGTTGTCGGCCAACCTAAACTAGTGCGTGTCCTTGATGTTGATCTCAGGTCCCCAATCGTCACATGTAGGTACACATCGGCCCGCTGAAAGGATGAAGAGAGTTTCAAATCTCGAATGTTAGGTTGAATGTCCGAAACTGGCTAAAAGCGGACGAAATCTGCAGCCGGCAGAAATGTCCGCTTTTAGCCAAAAGGTGCCAACAACCCAATTTCGATGTCTCGACTGATTCCCCCGGGCAGGCGTTGTACTTTACGCCTTTCGCCGACCTAAAGGATCGAAAGAGTTTCGTCAGGTGATTTCCGTGGTCGTTCCTTCGGTGGCTGCCTACTGGAACCAAGAACAACAAACCCCACGAGGTGCTCTTGTTCCAGCAGCTTGAAGCAGTTCCGCAATGACCTGCTCGTCACCCGTTTTCCACTCACGATTTTGCCCCTGAATCCACAAGCATCCACCGCCAACATAAGGTTCTGTAGCGAAGCGCCGACGGCAATCCACTGTTCCGTGGACGGAACGATCTCGTTGGTTTCGTCGATACAAGCAATAACGGCGAGAAGACATGGACCAGCGGCCGCGCGTTCCCGAGCATTTGTCATGCGCTCCGACGGCGCGGACGGATCCTCTTCTAACACGGCTGCAGCAAACGCATCCGCCAAAACACCGCGCATATCCTCTGGTACGTAAACGTAACGGGTCGGAGCCAAGCATCCGTGATCGACGCTGGCACAGGCGGCCCGAACGATTTCACGAAGGTCTTCCGGGGTGGGCCCCGGTTCCACCAGATATTTTGGCGCTACGGAACGCCGTGCGCAAATTCGGTCAATTTGAGCACCACGATCATCCCCTTGATCTAACATCAAGCTGTCCTTCGATCTGTTGTGATTAGCAGAAGCACGTCAATTTTAACGAAGTGTGCCTACCCACCGCGGATTGTCGCGGTGGGCAGGCCTGAAGGCATCACAACGGTGTATATTCTTTTGATTTGAAAGAGAGATGCCTCACCGACGCAGGCGCATCCGAAATCTTCCGGATGTCACCCCACGTCTGTTTGTAGTTCGGCAATACCAACTCGTTGACGCCGGCGTTGATGACGTTGCCTTGCGTCCCCGAAGGAGCGCCGAACAACATAAATGTCTCTTTCCGCCTCGCCGTCGGTGTCGGATAGGCCATGGCCTGGGTCGCGCCGACATCATTATAAACCTCAACGAGATCGCCGGGATTGAGACCAAGTTCCGTCATGTCGTCGGGATTGATTTCGATAAACGGGAACGGATATCGATCCGCAACGAAATCGTTTTCCTTGTCGAGGAACCAATTCTGCCAATTGATGTTAGAGCGGCCGTTGTTGATCAAGAAGGCGTGGTTGCCCTGTTGCTTGATCTTGCCGGGCGCCTGCAGCCCACGCCAGGCACCGGCACAGAACCGGGCCTTGCCGTCGCCTGCTCCGAACTTTCCGTCGGCATACAGACGCTTGGTGCCGACGAGCTTGCCGTCCTTGAATCCGACGACCGGCTCCTGAACACCATTATTGCCCATGGCACGGAGGCGGTCATAGGTTACCTCTGGATTACCGCCGTGATAGCCGTCCATGAAGGCGTCTTCCTCTGTCTTCCAGTCGTAACCCTTGAACTGGTCGGCATAGGCCGTCCGGCCCTCGGCACGGAGCACCCGTTCGAGATGCTGCGCCAGACCGGCGGCGATCAGACAGTCCGGCTTCGACGAACCGGGACCGTCCATGTACTTCTCAACCAGCCTCATTCGTCGCTCGCCGTTCATGGAGGTCAAGTTCATCTCGCCTGATTCGACAGCCGGCAAAATGACATGTGCCGCCTGACCGATTTGCGAATGGATGACATCCACGTTGACGGAGAAAATCCCGCCTGCCTCGATCGCCGCGACAATGGCGTCGACCAACTCTTCTCGGGTTGCGCCGGCGCGGGCATCCATGGCTTCCTTCACAATGTTGGTTCGCCGGTTGTACACACGCTTGAACTCGGAGGCATTCAGGGTCGTCTTGTAATGATCGTTGGCCCAGATGTGATGGACCTTGCCTTGCCCCGCGATGATCAGCTGATCTAGGTACGGCGCCGGACGCCCCACGTGAGCATCTGACGGGCGGAAATACCCTTCCTGGTGCCCACCGAGACGGCAGACACCACCGCCCTCACGACCCACATTTCCCGTGGCCAGCGCGATGTTCACCAGCGCACCAATCGTCCGGTAGTTGTCGTTACCCCAGATTATGCCCTTCTCGTAGGCGGTTACACATTTGCGGCGTGAGCCGTCTTCCTTCGGCTTGGCGACCCATTCGGCCGCTTTGACGATATCGCCAGCAGATACACCACAAACCTTCGCAGCTTCGTCCAGCGACATCCGGCACGCTTCCCGTGCCGCATCGAAAGATCCGAGCGCGGCGGGGAATTGTTCGTTTTGCGCCTGGGCAATGTTGCCTTGGAAGGTGGAGTTCCGGATGAAATCCTCATCGATCCAGCCTTGGTCCGCAATGTATGTGAACAATGCATTGAAGAGCGCAAGATCGGTGCCGGAATTGATCGCAAGCTGCAATACGTTCTGCTTGCCCGCTTCGACTTCGCAGGCATTGACGGTTACCGTCCGACGCGGATCGACGATGATCACCTTGGCACCATTCCGCATACCTGGAACCATGTGGTTGAGGAACAAGTTGGTCTGCGTTTCAAGCGGGTTAGCGCCAACCAGGAAGATCGTATCGGTCAGACCGTAATCCTCGTAGGCGTAATTCAGTTCGCCGATGCCCATGTCTCGGGTCGAGTGGACCTCCGAGTTGTAGGCCGGGCGATTGTGAATTCGGCAGTTCTTCACCTTCATCGACTGGAAGTAAAGTTTACCGGTACCCCACGTATTTTCGTAGCCACCTGCCGACCCACCGTGGTCGAACATAGAGACAAAAAGATCATCTTCGTCATCCTTGTCGATGACGCGAGCTGTTACCCGAGCGACGAGATCAAGTGCGTCTTCCCAACTGGTCGGCTGCCATGTCCCGTACCGCCAAACCATAGGGTGCTCCAAGCGCTGCTGCTGCGTGCCGGTCGTCACGGAGTGCCTGTTTTCTGCCATGCGAGCGCCGCGGATTGATCCCAGGCCTGCATTGACCGAACAGGCGGCATCCGGCTTTATCACGAGATGTACGTCCTTACCGTCTTGTTTCACCACGTTGTACATGGACGGCGCATACCACGCTTCCGTATCAGCACCTTGCTGATTCGAAAGGTCGGTGCCGAAAGCATTCCGCCCGGGCTCGGTTCCCCCCTGCTTATTCACAGGCCACGTGTAAGCGTGGTAGCCGCAGCCAACGATGCAGTAATGACAGGTAACATTGTGTTTCTTGGCATCCGCCGGAATGATCGGCAGACGGTCGATTTGTCTCTTATAAGCCATGTCAGCCTCCCTCAGAGCACGTTTGACAGACGGCCGTACAGCAGTTCGTCCACGCCTTCGGCATAGATGTCGCCCTTGCTGTCGACACGAAGTACATATTGCGGAAGGTTCTGGGTCGCGTGCCCCCAGACCTGCTGACCACCACTTTCGCAATCGAATCGTGAATAGTGTCCTGGACAATTCAACGTTCGGTCACCGGTGTGGTAGAACATCGGATATCCCTTGTGCGGACATACGGTTGTGAAGCCGACGATATCCCCGTCCGGACCAACACCACCCTCCACGGACTTGCCGAGTTTCAGAAGCACACCGGGCACGGCATCGTCAGGATATGAAACATCGACGGGTTCATTGAGTTTCAGATCCTTGATGTTGGCGAGGCGGTTCGACGGATACTCTACCCGGGCCGCGGCGGGTGCCGCCTTGGCGTCGCGCGGCAGCGCGCTTGTTGAGGCGACGCCGACAGCCGCTGCCGCGCTACCTCGCAAAAACTGTCGACGACCTGCGTCGACCATTCGATTGCAATTTTTCATGATATTCCTCCGGATGAACGGTTGTTTGATTCACTCCGGTGTATGCGAACGCCGTGCCATAATCAGAGGCTTCCGCAACTTATTGAAATAACAGAATTTTCTGACGCTGGATGCGGCCTGAATCGTTAGGTTTTCCGAACATTCGCCTCAGGCGTTCGGAAAACCGAACGTCACGAATCAAACTTGAGGCGCTGCATTTTCTCCCACAACGTGGTCCGGGAAATACCCAACAGGTCGGCAGCATCCTTGATTTGTCCACGAGTGTCGCGAAGAGCACTCTCGATCGCGCGCCGCTCCGCGGCTTCCCGAATCTCCGCAAGGGGCCGGTTGGGTGTCGCTTGCGCTTCCGACACCGCCGAGGGGGCAGGCGGGAAAAGATCTCCCGGCATGATCCAGTCGCCGGTCGCTAGGGCGACCGCACGTTCTATCCTGTTTCTCAGTTCTCGCGCGTTCCCGGGCCACTGGTGCGCAATCGCGGCATCCTCCGCTAAAGCGCTGATTCCTCGCAGACTACTGTCTCCAGTCGTCACGAACTGAGTGAAAAATCGGTTCAGTAGCCACGGGATATCCTCCGACCTATCTCGAAGTGGAGGCACTTCAACACAGAAAGTATTCAACCGATACAACAAGTCCTGGCGAAAACGTCCGTCGAGTGCCGCTGCCGAAAGGTCGATGTTGGTTGCCGTAACGACCCGCGCACGAAATGGGACGTCGCTCTCTCCTCCAACCCGGACAAACGACCGTACTTCGATCAAGCGAAGGAGTTTCGCCTGCAGCTTCAGCGGCAGCTCCCCGATCTCGTCGAGAAACAGTATGCCGCTGCCAGCCCGCTCCGCATACCCGACATGCCGTTTCGTGGCACCGGTAAACGCGCCGCGCTCATGACCGAAAATCTCACTTTCCAGCAGTTCGTCGGGGATCGCCGCGCAATTTACAGCCATGAAAGGAGACTGTGCGTCAGAGAGATTATGGAGGTGGCGCGCGCAAACCTCTTTCCCGACGCCGGTTTCGCCGGTCAACAATATTGGGGCCGTCTGATTGGCAATCTTCTGAAGGAATGTGTCTATGTCCTGAAGTGCTCGTGACGCCCCAAGTACGGAATCCGAACTCGGCAGACCCCTCGGAATGACGGCGCCGAGCCGGTTAAGAAACTGCGGCATGTCGAATGGTTTAGTCACGTAGTCGCAGGCGCCGGACCGCATCAGACGGACAGCATCGTCGATATCGCCATACGCGGTCATGAAAAGGACGGGCAGGTTTGCAATGTTCTCACCAACCTTCCGGAACACATCCTCGCCGGACATGTCAGGCAGCCGGATATCGCAAATGAGTGCATCTGGAAGTGGCTCTGTGCTCAACGCTTCAATCGCCTCTTCTCCAGTCTGCCACCATTGGACATTGAACCCCTCGAGAGAAAGCGAATGGCTTAAGGACTCGCCCATAATCGCGTCGTCTTCGATCAAGCCGATCGATCTATTCTCAAACGGTACCATTGGACGCTTCCCTTTCATTCTCCGGCATGCCGTGCGGCGAAGCAGGAACAGAAATCTTAACGATAGTGCCTCCTTCGGGGCGACGGGCAACTGAGACCGCTCCGCCTAGTTCGATCATCGAGCGATGCACCATCCACAATCCAAGTCCACCGCCCGTAATCGGCGCCGGTCCGGCTGGGCCTTCGAGCAGTTTTGCCGCATCATCTGGCAATCCGGCGCCGTCGTCGCATATTTCAACCGTCACGGCCTCGCCTTCCGTCATCGCGGACAGCGAAACGGAGCCGCCATTCGGTGAGGCGTTGCAGGCATTCAAGAGAAGATTGAGAATCGCCTGGCGTAACGGGGCGTTCGGCACATCAAGGGATGAAGTCAGGCGATTCGACCACTCGAGCTGCAGGCTGCGGCGGCGAACCTCCGGCATTATGAGCAGGCGCAGATCGTCAAGATCGGATGGTCCGAAAGGATGCGGGCGACGGTCCGGGCGGTAGGTGTGCAACGCGGCGGCGACGACGTCGCGGATTCCTTTCAGGCCGCGCTCAAGCAAACTGACCGAGGTGACCCGGACCGCCGCCGTTTCACCGTGCCTCTTCAGCGTATCGAGGGCATTGAATAATCCGCCCAGCGGGTTGTTGATCTCGTGTGCCATGCCCGAGGCCAGCCGACCGAGACTCGCAAGTCTCTCCTCTTCCGCAAGTTTCATAGAAAGGACTTCGCGCTCCCGCTCCGCCTCAACCAGGACGTTGTAAGAATCGAACAGTCGCCGAGCCTCGGTGCCCCGCCCTGGCATGAGGGACGCCGCTATCGGTTCGGGCCGACCGGTCGCACTGTTCGATAGGTGGTCTGCAAGGACGCGAACCGGCTGAACCATGCGACGTACAGTCAGGTAGCCGACGCCCGCGAGCAGAAGCGTCAGCAGGACGTTGGTCACGATCAACGTCGCGGTGACCTCGGAACGCTCATCTAAAACATGGCGGATATCCGCTATCGCGTATATCGCACCGACAGGAGTCTCCTGATAGGAGAGTTCCCGGCTCAGATAGATGCGCCCTTCCTCCTCGTCGATTGCAAAGGCTTCCGACCCGAGGCGATCCAACAATGCTCCGGGAACTGGTTCAAGAGAGGGGATCGCGTCTGGACTGCTCGCAGCAATCACCATGCTGTCCGTGCCAACGACGATGGTCTCTATTGGGCGCAACGCCTCGTACGATCTCTTGGAGCGGTCCAAAGCGTCGAAGACCTCCCACACATCTTCTCGAAGCACATGGTGGATCAATGAGGCGGACATTCCGTCCAGATAGGCGCCGGATAGGTCTCGAAGCTGGCGCTCCTGGGTTTCGATCAAACGGCTGAGTACCTGTTCTGAAATCACCATGCTGACGACAATCATCAGTCCCGCGACGAGCGCCGGGACCGTGAAAGTTATGGGCGGCGCTCGCATGACGGTCAGCCCACCTTCCGAATGAGATCAACTTTTGCGGCGATGGTGTCAAAATGGCTAGCCTGCTCTTCGCGAAAACCGTCGAGCCGCAGGGTGTTCAGAACCCGTGCGCCCTGTTCGTCCTCCGACATCGTCAGGAGTGCGTTCTCGAAACGACGAAGCCTATCCGTATCCTTTGCCTGTTTCGGACACGCGACGGGCGGGAAGCCCAGCCACTCAGACCGGCGCACAACCTCGACACCTGCGGCAAGACCCGGCTCGACCTCGCGAAGGACCTCTAGGACGTATCCATCAACCGAACCGGATTGCGCGAGCTTTGACGAAACGGCGCGGATGACATTCCGGTGCCCATACGTGTAGAACGTCCGCCGGAAGAACTGTTCAGGGTCCGTTCCGCGCTCCGCCAGCAGAGCGCGTGTCACAAGGTATCCCGAGTTCGAATTGGGGTCGGAAAACGCATGTACATCGCCGCGGAGGTTTTCGACACCGCTCACGGCGAGCCCTTTCGGCGCTATCAAATAGGACTGATAAAGCGTCTTCCCGCGCCATACCGGCACAGCCACGAGCGACAATTGGTCCCAGTACTGGACAAAGGGGTAGCCACATATCCAAGCAGCATCCAATTGATTGGAAACGAGCAGCGCCGTTATTTCTTGGTAGGTTCGCCTAGTCACCAACCGAACGGTGGAGCCGATTGTCCGCTCCAAGTAGGCCTTCAGGTCCGACAAGAGTTGGAGATCATTATTGAGAAATACGGGGGTCAACCCGAAACGGAGCGGCCCCTCTGACGAGGCAATAGCGGGCGCAGCAATAGTCGCAGCAACAAGGCCACCTACGAATGCACGTCTGTTGATGACCGGGCGCATCAACGCCCTGTCCTCTTTGGATGCGTAACCTCCCATGATGCCTTTTCCGTTCGCTCAACGAATCGAGGACCGTTGTATTTTCTTAATCTTATACTTCCCTCCCCCTCGATGGAAGTTTTGGTATTCTCCCCTATTCGGGCATTTGCCGCGGCGGGTTCTGCCCGCGATCAAGAACACCTGCGCAAATCCAACTGAACGCTGACATTGTTGCTGCCGTCACCAAGCAAAGGGCAAGACCGCCGAATTGGTAGCTCAGCCCTGACAGCAACGTGCCCAGTAGCCGCCCTGCCGCGTTCGACATGTAGTAGAAACCGACGTCCATGGTTACCCGTTCCGCCTTGGTGAAGGCGAGAATCAGGTAGGAATGGACGGAGGAATTGACGGCAAAGACCGCACCGAACAGCAAAAGGCCTGCGATCAGCGTCAGTGTTAGCCAAACCTCGGGCACCGGCTGCAGCCATGCCGAAACGGCAAGGACCACTGGGATGATCGTCAGCGCAGCAACCCAAAGGCGCGCCATACGCACGATCTCGGAGACATCCTTGTCCTTAGCTCGCAACAGTCGGGGCGCAAACGCCTGCACGACTCCGTAGCCGATAATCCACGCCGCCATGAACCCGCCGATCTGGAAGAATGCCGCTTTATTGCCTGCGACACTCCCATCCGACAGCACGCCGTAGAAATAGATCGGGATGCCGACCACGAACCACGTGTCGCGCGCTCCAAACAGGAACAGCCGCGCCGCCGAGAGGCGGTTAATGTTGACGTCTTTGGAGAAGACCTCCTGGAATTTTATCTCCTTCTTGCCTTGGGGAAGGCCCGGCGGCATGGTCACGGCGACGATGGCCAGAACAGTGCTCAGAACGACAGCCATGCCAATGACTGAGACATCGAAGCCGAACGCACTGAGCAAAGCCGTGCCGAGAAAGAAGCCGAGTCCCTTGACCGCATTCTTGGACCCGGTTAGCACGGCGACCCAATGGAACAGTGCGCCTTTTTCTCCGGCTGGGGCGAGAAGCTTGACGGCACTCTTGGAGCTCATCTTGGCGAGATCCTTGGCCACGCCGGAGACGCCCTGCACGACCATCACGAATGTCACCGAGGCGACAACGGCCCACGCGGGATCCAGTTGAGTCAATGCGACAAGGGCGACGATCTGCAGCCCCAGCCCTGCATACAGCGTCGTTGTCAGCCCGAATCGTGCGGCGATCCAGCCCGCCGACAGGTTCGTGACGACCCCCATGAGTTCGTAAAGCAGAAATAGATACGCAAGCTGGACCGGGCTGAACCCTAGCGAATGAAAGTGCAGAAGCACCAGCATACGGAGTGCACCATCGGTCAGCATGAACGCCCAGTATGCAGCC
The DNA here is from genome assembly GCA_965227245.1 of Rhodospirillales bacterium. Taxonomy (GTDB): domain Bacteria; phylum Pseudomonadota; class Alphaproteobacteria; order Rhodospirillales; family Casp-alpha2; genus UBA4479. The sequence continues at coordinate 3,957,726 of OZ245728.1, forward strand.
GTCACCGCGATATAGGCGGCAAGCCCGTCAGGCCGATTTGCGTCCGAGAGAGCGCGCGGCATGCGTTCCTTTTCCTCCGTTAAATGCCCTGGGCAACCAACCGCGTCACGTCGGCGAGCCGCCAGGCATAGCCCCATTCGTTGTCGTACCAGGCATAGACCTTTACCTGGGTGCCGTTGACCACCATCGTCGACGGCGCGTCGATGACGGCCGAACGCGGGTCATTGAGGAAATCCGTGGAGACCAGTTGGCGCGTCTCGTAGCCGAGGATGCCTTTCAACTCCTGCTTCGACCACGCCTCGAACAGGCTGTTGACCTCTTCGACGCTGGTTTCGCGTTTCATTTCGAACACGCAATCGGTGAGCGAGGCGTTGAGCAGGGGCACCCTCACCGCATGGCCGTTGAGGCGTCCCTTGAGCTCCGGATAGATCAGTGTGATCGCCGTCGCCGAGCCGGTGGTCGTTGGGATCAGGTTGGTCAGCGCCGAACGCGCACGGCGCATGTCCTTTGCCGGTTTGTCGACGATTGTCTGCGTGTTCGTCACGTCATGGATGGTGGTGATCGAACCGTGCACGATACCGATTTCTTCGTGCAGGACCTTGACCACGGGGGCAAGGCAGTTGGTGGTGCAGCTCGCTGCCGTCACCAAGTGGTGGTTTGCCGGATCATAAAGATCGTGGTTGATCCCATAGACCAGGTTGAGCGCGGGCTCTTCCTTCACCGGCGCGGACACCACCACCTTTTTCACGCCGGCCTCATAATAGGGCTGGACCTTGGACGCGGTCTTGAACACGCCCGTGCAGTCGACGACGAGATCGACGCCGAGCTCGGCAAGCGGCAATTCTTCGATAGTTTTTGCCCGGGTCAGCCGCATGCGATGACCGTTCACGCTGACGCTTTCGTTGTCGAACGCAAAGGCCGCCGGCCAGCGGCCATGGACCGAGTCGAACTCCAGTAGCTGCGCGTGCTGTTCCGGCGTGCCCGCGCTGTCGTTGAGCAGAACGACCTCGCCCGGCGTGCCGTCCTCGACGAAGGCCCGCAGAACCAGCTTCCCCATCCTGCCGAGACCGTTGATTGCGATACGCGCCATTGTTTGCTCCTTGCTCAAAAGTATCCGGATTGCCGCGGTCGGGGTTATTTCGCCGCCGTCGCCACGCCATCGCGGTCGTCGAACCAGCCGCGCGTCCGGTTAGCGAACGCAACCAGGGACAGCATGACTGGCACCTCGACCAGAACGCCGACGACGGTCGCGAGCGCAGCGCCGGAGTTCAGACCATAGAGACTGATGGCGACGGCGACCGCCAGCTCGAAGAAATTCGACGTCCCGATCATGGCGCAGGGCGCGGCGATGCGGAACGGCACCCTGAGCGCATATGCCGCGCCATAGGCGACGACAAAGATGCCGTACGACTGAATCAGCAACGGCGCCGCGATCATCGCGATGACCAGTGGCTGGCTCAGGATGACCTGGCCCTGAAATCCGAACAGCAGGACAACCGTGGCCAGCAGCCCCGATATGGACACCGGCTTCAGGCGGTGGATGAAAGCGTCGACGGCAGCCTGCTGCCTGCCGTCCTTCAGAAGGCGGCGCCGGGTCAGGATGCCCGCGACCAGCGGCACGACCACGTAAAGCACCACCGACAACAGCAGTGTATCCCACGGCACGGGGATTTCGGTGACGCCGAGCAGGATGGCGACGATCGGCGCGTAGGCAAAGACCATGATGACGTCGTTCACGCTGACCTGGACCAGCGTGTAATTGGCGTCGCCCCTGGTCAGTTGCGACCAGACGAAGACCATGGCCGTGCACGGCGCCGCGCCGAGCAGGATCAGGCCGGCAATATACCCGTCGGCGTCGGCCGGCGGGATCATGTCGGCGAACAGTCCCTTGAAGAACAGCACTCCCAGCGCCGCCATGGAGAAGGGCTTGATCAGCCAGTTCACGACAAGGGTAATCAGCAACCCCCGGGGCTGATCGGCGACGTGCGTCAGGCTTGCGAAATCGACGGCGATCATCATCGGGTAGACCATCGCCCAGATCAGGACCGCGACGACCAGGTTAACGCTCGCATACTCAAGCGAGGCGAGGAAGCCGAACAGCGGCGGAGTCAGTTCGCCGAGTGCAACGCCCGCGACGATGCAAAGTGCCACCCACAGTGTCAGGTATCTTTCAAACGTCGACATCTCTTACCCCATTCATCTTCGGACGCAGGAACGCCCATAAACCGTAGCCTCATGCCTTCCCCAGGCCTGTGGCAACGGGACCCCGAGCACTGAAACATTCACGGCAAACCGCCAGTGCAGACGTGATGCGCTGGCAGCAACTGTCTTGAAGGACGATCAGGCGCTTTCAGGCAATGCCAGTCCAATTTCGTTAAGCCGGTTCTGCAGCGACAGCTTGTCGAGTGAGCGGATCGGCAGAGCCGTGAAGATGGATACGCGATTTTTCAGGCACCTGAACGCGTCAGCGAATGCAAGTGCGATCTCCGCCTCACTACCCGTCGCCGCTACAGGATCCGGAATACCCCAATGTGCCGTCATCGGCTGTCCCGGCCAGGCCGGACAGGGCTCGCTGGCGGCTTGATCGCAAACAGTGAAGACGAAATCGAGATCCGGCGCGTCCTCGCCTTCGAACTCGCTCCAGTCCTTCGAACGCAGATCCTCGACCGGAAAGTTGTTTTTCTGCAAGAGTTGCAAAGCATATCGATTGATCTGCCCCGTTGGCCGGCTGCCTGCGGAGTAGGCCTTGAAACGACCCTGCCCTAGGCGATTCAAAATGCACTCGCCGAAAATCGAACGTGCCGAGTTTCCGGTGCAAAGGAACAATACGTTATACGGTTTGGCTTCCACGTCGCTCATCTTAAGCTTCCTCCAGAGTGTCGGCACACTTCGTGCTCAATAGATCTCCACAAATTTCCGGGTGACCGCCGCAACAGTCGTCGGTCAGAAACGCCAGCAACGCCCGCATCGTCTGCATCCGCACCGCGTAGCGAACGAGACGACCGTCCCGAGTTGCATGCAGAACGCCTGCCCGCTCCAATGCCGTCAGGTGAAAAGACATTCGCGTGGGCTGAATGCTCAGCGCTTTCGCGATTTCCCCTGATGGCAGCCCTTCGGGACCAGCTCGCAGCACTGTCCGAAACGCCGCAAGGCGATCCGCTTGGGCCAGTGCTCCGAGAGCTGCAATGGCGTCATGATCTTTCATACCAACACTCCAATCATAATTGGATTATTAGAGCAAATGAAAATTTAGTGACAAGAGATAAGTGATGACGCGTGGATGAGGAACTGCTCAGAGAAACGGCCACACGCAGTAGGTCTGAGCGGTTGCAGAACCTGAACAGCAACTTTAGAGAGTATGGGGGTGCTGTCAGACAAATGCGAACTCGTCTCTGTTTGGCGGAGATGTGACGCGATTACGCAGCACATAGTTGCTGCCACTGGGCAAGTGCAGCGGTGCGCTGAACTTTGAAATCGTTTCTTGAGATGAGATGGCGTTGAAGGTTGAAGTGGTTGTTGATGGCGGAGTGAACGGCGGAGAATTTTTGTAACGTTTGTAGAAGCCTAAATTTTTGCATCGCATGTTCTCGCCTTCGCAAAGGTAGATGAGAACTCTCCGCGCGATTATTTACCCACCGCCCAGTTTCCTGTTTCAGAACCAGACCTAAGTCGCGAAGAGCAGCTCGATACGATCTCAATTTGTCGGAAACTATGACAGAAGGACGTCCATAATGTTTCATCGCGTTTTTGAGGAAAGCCAATGCTTTCCGTTTGTCACGGGTCTTGGAAACATAAGCTTCCAGGACCTCGCCTTCGTGGTCGACGGCGCGCCATAGATAGTGCGTTTCGCCATTAATTTTCACGAACACCTCATCCACATGCCAGCGCCAATTCGAGTAATTTGGTGCTGGAGATATCCGCTTCTTTCTGATCTCACGGGCGAAGATTGGACCAAATCGGTTCCACCAAAAGCGGATTGTCTCATGGCAAAAGTTGATACCACGTTCGTGGAGCAGATCCTCCACATTACGCAGCGAAAGCGGAAACCTGATGTACATCATGACCGCCAGGCGGATGATTTCAGGGGAGGTTTGAAAATAGTGGAAGGGATTGGATTTTGTCATTCCGTGAGGGTAGGGATCCGATTAGGGGTCCTCAATCGGTTTTCTTCTGACAATGCCCGCGTGAGAACTCCTCTCAGTATTCGGGAGAATGTCCACTTTCTCGCCACAACCAGCCCAACTTATGGACCTGACTGAAAGCCAGCCTCTGACCCGAATCGGACATCTCCGAGTTACTCATCTGCAGAGCAAAGGCTATACTGTTCCGTACCGACTTTCGTTTGAGGGTGAGAAATGACCAGCATTGAGTTCCCGGGTCGAATACTGTTCCTGTCGGATGATCCGGCCAAGCTAGCGCAACAGTTTGCGGGTGAAGATTTGGCTTTTGATGACGCCGTTCCGCTTCGGAACGATATTTCGACGGACGAAATAACCCCCATCCCAACCCTGGTTCATTACGATGAAGCGATTGCCCGGTTTGCGCATACTGGCTTTGAAACCCATGGAGAAACGCCGATTGGTGAAGCGGCGATACTGGACGGAGGATTTTCCGTGCTTGTCGGCGGCAACCGGTATGGCAAAGGATCATCCAGAGAACACAGCCCGCTGGCAGAGGTCCGGGCCGGTATAAGGCTGATCATCGCCGACGGGTTCGAGCGCCTTTACCGGCAGAACGCTGACAACCTGGGTCTTTTCACCTCGACGGACTTCGGATTGATTGATCGTATCCGTTCCGGCGAGGCGATCCCCATAGAGGACCTTCTGGCGGGCCGTGACCCGCAGGCCAGGGAAATTCTCCGCTCTGGGGGACTCCTCGGCTATGGTCATGACATAGCGCCGACGGCCACGCCGGTGCCAAACGCACGCTGGGCGCAGAACGGACCAAAGACTCTGGTCGAGAAAATCATTGCCCGCCATGCGGTCGACATTGAGGGCAAACCGTGGGAGCTGACACATGGCTCAGTCGGCTTCGTACGACCGGCATGGCGCTATTTTCATGACATCTACACAGCCATGTGCGGACACATGATAGAAGAATTCTATGGTGAAGGTCAGACATTCTGCGACCAAGACACGGTGGTGGCATTCGAGGATCACTACTCTTATGCGCACCGGCCAGAGGTGAATGCGAAGTTTGACCGCATGCCCGGCATCCGCCGCATGTCTAGTGGGCATCGGACATTCATCGCCAAGTACGGTCTTCGCGATCATGGGTATCTGAAGGGAGAGGAAGGGTCTGAGGGTATTTCCCACGCCATGATGACCGAGCACTACGTACTGCCGGGACAACTCGCAGCAGGAACGGATTCACACACACCGCACTGTGGGGCGCTTGGAGCGCTCGCCTACGGCATCGGCAGTACAGAAATGTCTAACGCTCTGATAACCGGATTGACCCGCATCAAGATGCCACAGACCGTCCGGGTGCATTTAACGGGCGATATCCCTTCCGATGTGATGGCGAAGGATATCGTACTGCACCTTCTGGCCGATCCATTCGTTCGAGACGGCGGCGGCATTGGCTGCATATTCGAATTTTCAGGGCCGGCTGCCCAACAACTCTCGACCGACGAGCGGGCGACACTAACCAACATGACGGCCGAGATGGGTGGACTTAGCGGCATCTTCATTCCTGACGAGGAAACCCGGCGCTTTCTGAAGGCGCGACGAGATATCGACTTCGAGATAGAGCCATGGATGACGAGCGATGAAGGGGCCAACTACGTTCACGAGATTGGTATCAATTGTTCCCAGCTTTCACCCATGCTGGCTTCACCGGGTGATCCGGGCAACGGTCTCAGAGTCGCCGATCTACAAGAAAGCATTGACGTTGACATCGCTTACGGCGGGTCCTGTACCGCGGGCAAACGGGAGGACTTCGACGGCTATCACGAGGTGCTACAATGGGCGGCGGACAGCGGGTTCAAAGTGCCAGAGAATGTGAAACTTTATCTGCAATTCGGCACGACCGCCGTCCACGAATACTGCCGGGAGCGGGGTTATCTGGATGCATTCAAACAGGTTGGCGCGGAGATTCTGCAGCCGGCATGCGGCGCTTGCGCTGGGTGCGGACCCGGATTGTCGCTTAACACGGATCAGGTAACTATCAGTGCGATTAACCGGAACTTCCCCGGCCGCTCCGGTCCGGGGAAGGTCTGGCTTGCCAGCCCCAAGACCGTCGCCGCCAGTGCCATTGCAGGTCGAATTATCTCATTTGATGAGCTTAAGAATTCTATTTCCTGATTGAGCGCCCCTGTCTGTTATCGAACACAATAAGTCCAGCCTATTGATCACGCCCGACAGCATGACATCGAACCGCGCCTTGCCCCATGGCTTCGATATCGGGTGATACGTCACGGCAGATTGCCTGCGCGATCGAACAACGGGGATGAAAATGGCAACCGGACGGCGGAGCCAACGGACTGGGCACCTCGCCTGCTATCGGCTCTCGCTCTTCATCTCCACTATCAAGTTTCGGCACTGATTCCAGGAGCTTCTGCGTGTACGGGTGACGAGGATTTCGGAACAGCTCATCGGCGGTATTCCATTCTACAATTCGGCCAAGGTACATCACACCGACAAAATCGGACACGAAGCGGATCACTGCCAGGTCGTGACTGATAAACATATATGTCAGGCCGAGCTCTGCCTGGAGGCGCCGCATCAGGTTCAGTATCTGCGCCTGCACGGACACATCCAGCGCCGATGTAGGCTCGTCGCAGACCAGCAGGTCAGGGCGCGTGGCCAGAGCCCGGGCGATTGAAATCCGCTGCCGCTGCCCGCCTGAGAACTGATGCGGAAACTTGTCCTGTGCTGCAGGATCGAGACCTACCTGTTGCAGCAGTTCAGCAATACGCTCGTTCCGCGCTGCCGACGGCAGAGATGGTTCATGTACACTGATCGGTTCACCAACAATCTGGCGCACACGCCAACGCGGGTTAAGACTCGCATATGGGTCCTGGAAGACCATCTGAATACGGCGGCGCACAGCGGACGTGGAAAAATCTCCTTGCTCCTGCGAAATTCGCTGCCCATCAAAGTAGATTTCACCTGCCGAGGCCGGATACAAACCGACGGCAACCCGCGCCAATGTCGATTTACCGCACCCCGACTCCCCTACAAGACTGAACGTCTTGCCGGCCGGGATTGAAATATCAACGCCGTCAACCGCCTTCAACAGGTGGTTTTGATCTCGCTCCCCCAGACGCTTGTACCAGGGTGGAGACACATCGAAGTATCTGGCGACGCGCCGCAACTCGAGTAATGGAGCCGGTCCGCTATCGCTCATACGTTATCCTCCTCAAGCCAGCAGGCACTAGATCGACGTTCGTCACCAATAAGTTGCGGTACATCGCCTTCGCATTTTGCGAAAGCCGAGGGGCAACGCGAACGAAACGCGCATCCTGCAAGGTCGTGCCCGATCTGCGGCATTGCACCGTCTATCTGTTGCAATCGATCCGGGCGCTTATCCAGCGGCGGGATTGAAGCCATCAGACCGCGCGTGTATGGATGTCGGGGATTGCGGATGATCTCCCGTGTCGGCCCATACTCGACAACACGTCCCGCATACATCACTGCCACGTTGTCACAAGCTTCGGCAATCACCCCCATATCGTGTGTGATGAGAACGACCGATGTGCCGTGGTCTCTGCACAGCCGCCCCAGCAACCGAATGATCTGGGCCTGCACCGAAACATCCAGCGCCGTGGTCGGCTCGTCGGCAATCACCAATTGCGGGTCGACACAGAGCGCCAGTGCCAGCACCACACGTTGCCGCATCCCGCCGGAAAACTGATGGGGATAGTCATTCATACGCTGTTCTGCTGCCGGAATTCCCGTCTCCTTGAGAAGCTTCAGTGCGTGCGCATGGGCTTCTGTGTACGAGACCGGCTTGTGGGTGCGGATCGTTTCGATAAGCTGATCACCTATCGTGAACAAGGGATCGAGACTGGTTAAGGGGTCCTGAAACACCATACCGATACTGGCCCCACGAAGCCGCCGCAACTCTTCGCCGCTGAGCGTGTCGATACGCCTGCCGTGCAGGTGGACTTCTCCCCCTGTTTTCCGGATCGGCTGCTCCAGCAAACCAGCAACGGCGCTTCCGAAGACCGATTTGCCGGCCCCCGACTCGCCAACGACGCCCAGGGTCTCACCGGGCGCAATTGACAGACTGACCCCCTTGATAATCGAGAACTGCCGGTCACGCACATCAACGGCGACCTTGAGGTCCGACACCTCCAGAAGTTTGCAGTCGCTGGCAGATTCTCTGCTCATTTCAACCTCGGATTCAGTGCATCGCGCAACCAATCCCCGAACAGGTTCACTGCGAGTACCAGCACCACCAGCAGGATCGACGGAAACACGGTCATCCACCAGATCCCGGAAAACATATACTCACTCCCGACTTTGATCAGAGTCCCCAACGACGGTTCCGTCGGCGGCACGCCAACCCCCAGGAACGATAAGGTTGATTCAAGCAGGATTGCGGTTGCCAGATTGATTGTTGCTATGACGGTTACCGGGCTCATGGTGTTTGGCAGGACATGAAGAACGGCGACCTGGAACCCGTTGCGGCCGACAATATGTGCGGCCTGAACGTATTCCTTCTTGCGCTCAACCATGACCACACCGCGGACGGTACGGGCATAATGGACCCAGCCCGACATCCCGATGGAGAAAATCAACACTGGGATAGCGATGCTGTTGTGATACTCGGGCGGTAGAAACCCGCGTGCCACACCGTTAATCAGCAGCGCTACCAGGATCGCTGGAAAACTGAGTTTCACATCAGCCGTTCGCATAATCAGTGCATCCACCCATCCGCCGGCATAACCGCTGAGCAAACCCAGACTGACCCCGACCACGAGCGCAAAGCAAACCGACGCAAATCCGACGAATAAAGACAGCCGAGCACCATAAATGATCAGTGAGAGAATATCGCGGCCTTGCGTATCGGTTCCGAGTGGAAATGTGGCGCTGCCACCGTCAATCCACATCGGCGGCAATTCGCTGTCCAGAAGATTAAAGGATGCCAGGTCAAATGGGCTGTGCGGCGCAGTCCAGTTCGCCAGAAGCGCAACCATGAATACCATCAGAACCAACGTCAGCGAGGCCATCGCATAAGGCGTGTGGCGGAAGCTCCATATCAAGTCGCTTTCCCAGAAACGCGCAAGCGCTCCGGGAACGGTGGTCTGCTTCGCGCCGTCACCGATCTGCCGAGTACCGCTCATGCTACATTCCCGCCTTTCGCCGATGAAATCGTGTCGGAAAGTCGCGGATCGACCAAGTGATACAGAAGATCAACCACCAGATTTATAACGACGAAGAACAATGCAATCAGCACCAGATATGCCGACATCACCGGTATGTCCACGAATTGCACCGCCTGAATGAACAGAAGTCCCATACCCGGCCACTGAAAGACGGTTTCGGTGATGATCGCAAAAGCGATCAGCGAGCCGATCTGCAGACCAGTGATCGTGATGACGGGAACCATTGTATTTTTTACTGCATGGCGAAAATACACAGCCCTGTCCGTCAGCCCGCGCGCTCGTGCGAACCGAATGAAGTCGGCTCGTAAGACTTCCAGCATTTCGGCCCGAACAAGACGCATGATCAGCGTCAACTGAAAGAGTGCCAGCGTAATTCCCGGCAGGATTAGCGCCTGCAGACCGCTTGCCGTCAGAAAACCTGTTGTCCACCAGCCGATCTGCACAACCTCACCACGGCCAAAAGACGGCAGGATGTTCAACCAGATCGAAAACACGAAGATCAGCAGGATACCGGTCACGAACGTCGGCAAAGAGATGCCGATCAGGGATAACAACTGCACGATTTGCGCGGATACCCGGTTTCGATAAAGTGCCGAAAAAACGCCTGCCGGGATGCCCAGCACCAGCGCAATGAAAGCGGCGACCGCAACCAGTTCGAGTGTCGCGGGCAGACGTTCAGCGATCAGGGAGGAAACAGGGATGGCATTCCGATACGACACACCGAATTCACCCTGAACGGCCCGCCCGACGAACCTGCCGAACTGCACGATCGGATGATCATTAAGGCCCAGGCTTTCACGCAGTTCGGCACGGTATGCCTCACCGACTTCCTCACCGACCATGTTGTTGATCGGATCGCCGACGTAGTTGAAAAGTGAAAATGCAATCAACGCAACCACGAGCATTACCAGCACGCCCTGTAATGCACGATGCACGATGAGTCCGACGAAACCGGTCATGTCACCTCTTCTTCACGAGACTGTAAATTCATCGTCAGAATGTTTCCGGTTCCCATTTCGTATCCGGGTCAAACGGATAAATCGGCCGTCGTAGGCGTTTGTATTCAAACGCATTATAATCCGACGTCGTCACACCAATTCCGTTGCAATCTATGTATCCCTTGGCGAATGGCAGGAAAGCGGGTTTACACTGCATTCTCGATTTGAGAACTATAAACTTCTTTTCTTCGGGGTTCACACCAACACAACGGAAAATTCCTGGGTCATAAGGCTCAGCCCGATTGGTCGTGACAACAATCTGCAAATCGTCCGTTTCGAAAAGAACCGTAGGTCCCAGGTTCAGTTTAGTGCCGGTAAACACCGGGCCCTGCACCGTAATATCACCATCATGTATAGCCGCCACCCGGCCTTTCAGGCGCAACGGAGATTTTTCACCGGCGACCGTCGGTGTCGGTATTTTTTCACCCAGTTCTATTTCGATCTCAGCGCCGATGCCTGCTGCCAGCATTGTCTGTACGGCACCCGGATCGACCAATGGTGCCGCGGCCACATCGGTTAATCCTTGCGCCAGAATTTCACGCAACAGAGACACGGAATCCAGCGTACCGCCGGAGTTGCAGGTATCGGCCACATCCAGCATAAGCCAAGGCCCACTGTCCTGATTTTTCGCTCGGGCAACTGACACCTCAAGCGGTTCCGGCGTCATCGTGTAAGCTTTGCGGTTTTCCCATGCCTGCATGAGAATTCTGTCTCGAATTCGTTTTCCGAGTGCGACGTCACCATCCGTCACGACAATGCAGCTCAATCCGGCTTCCCGGGTGTCGGCAAGCGGGAACCCTGCCAGTACACTGACCGCCAGTACACCGGGCTCTTCCTCCGCTTTACGGACAGAATCAAATAACTCCTTTAACGGCGGCTCAGAAGTGTTCATCCGCTGCAAATGCACAAGCAATGGGATATTCCCCCACACACAACGTGGATTGACCTTTCCCGACATGGCATCCAGCGTGATCTGCCCTGTCTTCATCCCGGTTTCTTTCATATCCAAGTGAGGAAATGTCTTGTACGCCACGACGGAAGTCGGCGAAACCACCATCTCATTCGTGACGTTTGCATGAAAATCGAGACTCAAGGCAATCGGCAGGCTCGGGAACATCTTGCGCAATTTCTGCAGTAGCGGCCCGTCCCCGTCTTCCAGTGATTGCGTGACCATTGCGCCGTGCAACTCAAGAAACAGGGCGTCACATTTTCCCGACGCAACCGCCTTCGCAACGCCTTCACAGATATCCTTTAAAATTTGCTGATAAGCATTGTCATCAACAGATGTGCTAGGAAGGCATCGCGCGACGATCGGAACATGCACCTTTGCGCCGACGCTCTCAGCCAGTTCGATCAGACCGCCAGTCGCTGTGCCGGTGCCCCGGAATGCCTCGTACGCTTCATCACCCTTGAGTGGACCTTTGCCATTACCAAAAGCATTAAGCGGTGTCGCAACTGGTGAGAATGTATTTGTCTCATGGCTGACACTCGCGACGACGATATTCTTCGCAACCATCTCAACTCCGTTTCCGTCAAAAAAATGGGGAAGCGCGAATTGGAACGCACTTCCCCGCAGGGAATGCCGGACATTATTTTTTGGATATCAACCAAAGCCTGATTTTGTTGTCGGCCAACTGGATTGCATCGACATTGTTCTTGGCGGCCCAGGTCAACGGCTGGCGATAAAGTGCCAATGTACCGTAATCTTCCTTATGCAGCTTGAAGGCCTCGGAGATCATCTCCTGGCGTTTCTCCATATCGATTTCAACCTGAATCTTTTCAACCAACTCATCCACACGTGGGTTGTTGTACCCGCCGGGATTCCACTTACCGCGTTTTTTACCGTCCTTGGTATGGAACACCGAATTCAGGAGAGCATAAGCATCAAGCTGTGGCGTCGATGCCCAGCCGAACAGGTAGATGTCCGTTCCACCAGACAACATCTTCTTGTAATAGATGCTCTTGGTTGATGAGGTGTAATTGGCTTTCACGCCTATTTTGGCAAACATTGCCGCAACAGCCTGGCAGACCTGGTCCGGGTTTACATAACGATCGTTCGGGCAATCCAAACCAACATCGAAGCCGTCCGGATAACCGGCGTCAGCCAATAACTTCTTCGCAGCCGCCATGTCATGCGGTGCAGCACGCGGTGCCAGTGCGGGATCGTGCCCCTGAATTTCCTTCGCGACAAGAATGCCGGTGGGGGTTGCCAGACCACGCATAACCTTCTTGTTCAATGTATCGATATCAATCGCCTGGAACAGTGCCTTGCGGACACGCACATCGGCCAACGGGTTTTTTCCCTTGATCGAACTGGCATTGAGTTCCGCCGCCCCCTGATTGAGACCGAAAAACATGACTCGAAGGTCCTTGCCTTTCAGTACCTGCAGTCCGGATGCACTTTCAATCCGGGCCAGATCCTGAAGCGGCGCTTCCATGATCAGGTCCACCTCGCCCGACAGCAGCGCAGCGACACGGGTTGCAGAGGATTTGATGGGCGTAAAGATGATCTTTTCGAGATTGTGTCCGGGTGTGTCCCACCAGTCCGGGTTGGCCACGAATACGGTTTCAGCATCGGGCCGACGGCTCTCGATCTTGAAAGGGCCGGTGCCGTTGGCATTTGTGGTAGCGTAACTTTCTTCACCCTTGCTTGGGTTTACCGGGCGAAGTGTGTCATTCGCTTCCATCCATTCCTTATCCAGAATGACAACACCGGCAAGATCGTTGAGGATCACCGGATACGGGCCATCAAGATGAATGTCGACCGTGTAGTCGTCGATTTTCACAACATCCTTGATTGCCGAGGTGGCAACGATAAACGGTGAATTATCCGCGCGCGCCCTGTTCAGCGATGCAACCACGTCATCGGCAGTGAAAGGATTGCCATTATGGAATTTCACCCCCTGGCGTAACGTGAAACGCCACGTTGTCGGGGATGTGCGAGACCACTTCGTTGCAAGCGCCGGTTCGAATTTCAGTTCCTTGTCATAACGGACCAGCGGCTCGTATACGTTTTGCAGGAACCCGCTGGTAAAAGTCGTGTAATAGGCATACGGATCAAGTGAAGCCGCATCACCACTGGCGGCGAACTTGAGCGTTTCAGCCTGCACCGGCGCTGTTGCCCAGCAGGCGCCCATCACCGCTGCCGCGGCGATACTTCTCGTAATTCTGTTTTTCCAGAACATCATCAAGCCTCCTTTGCTTTTGGCCTCGTTGCGCGATGGTGCGCTTTCGAAGGGTTAAACCCGAATGGCCATTCTTTGCTTAGGAAAGGCTCTCATTGATTTTTACAAAACAAAAATATTACTTTGATATATTATTCTAACTTTTGGTTATAGGTTATCTGATGCGCCTGTCCCTCCGTCAACTCGCCATTATCCGTGAACTCATGACCAACGATACGGCAACTGCAGTGGCATCTAAGCTGAATGTCTCACAACCCGGCGTCAGTAAAGTGCTGCGTCAGGCAGAGGAAGAGCTTGGCATTCCCCTGTTTGAGCGGATTAAAGGCCGGCTTTATCCCACGCCCGAAGCGCACGCCCTCATGCCGGAACTCGAACGGGTATTCGGTGCCGTTGAAGCCTTTGGCCGGGTCGCCGCCGATATGCGGGATGCGACGTCCGGCAAGATTTCCATTGCAGCTCTACCGACACTCGCAAATGTATTTCTGCCGGATATCGTCCGCACGTTCCGAAACGACCTTCCAAATGTGAAGGTTTCTATACAGGTCCTTCCGTCACTCAGTATCGCAGAACAGGTTGCCGAGGGGCACGTGGACATTGGTTTACTCGGTGACTCCACGGATGTTCCTGCGAACAAGTCGGAAGATTTGATTAATTGCGAGTCCGTATGCATCATGCCGATCGGCCACCCCCTCGCCGAAAAGAAACATGTCTCGCTGTCGGAACTCATGCCCTACCCGATGGTTTCGTATTTTCTCGACTCGCCGTTCGGCACCCGCATCCGCCAGATTTTTGCGGATGCCGGGTTGGCGTACGACCCGGTGATCGAAGCCGGTGCGTCTACGACGATATGCTCGATGGTTGAAAGCGGTGCCGGGATTGCCATCGTTGAACCGTATCTACTCTATAGTGAGCGTCCGCCACAGGTGATCGCACGGCCTGTCACCCCTGTGATCCCGATCAGTCCGCGGCTGATCTATCCGCGCTATCGGCCGTTAACGAAAGCCGCGCGCGTCTTCGTCGACATGTTCAAGAAAAGTCTGGCCGAAAAATCGAGGATCTATGGAGACGTTAATGACGGGCGCAAAAACGGCAAAAGTTAGAAGCCGAAAAGCCGGCTCAGGGCTGATATCTTCGACCCTAAGGCAATGCGGCCCTGGCGACGACCACCAGCGCACCGATGCCCGCTACCGTTCGCTTTGGAACGATACTGCTCAAACGTTTGTTCGGGCAGAAACTGGCACTTACCGGGCCAGGTGTTGCCGTGCCGAGGACAACGATATTTTCAATGTCTTGCATAAATCCGCGATCAACGGCAGCAAGGCGTTCTGGTCAAGGTTTTCGGTTTCAATCGTCTGAAGGGTCAAGGACAGTTTGCCGAAGCCCAACTGATTGCTCATCGCCCTCAACTCGTGTGCACCGCGCTTCACCGTTTCACGGTCATCGATGTCAACAAGCATGTCGATAACTATAGAATGGCATTTCTGCTCGTAGTCGGAAAGCAGGGCCATGAGACTGGTATCGTCGAATACGTTCCTTAACCGTTCAAAAACCACCACATTTAAACTGCTCATGAAGCCAGTATATCATACTTTGTCACCAATCCAACGCGCCTGTGTCATTCATGAAAACGACAACCCTGTTACCAGCTTCATTGTAGGCGAGTTTATCAAAGCTCATCAGTCTTGCGCGTGATATGCCACGACCCTGTGCAGACGGCGATTTGGCATTCATGACGGTTTTCCAATCGAACCCGGGGCCCTCGTCTGTGATGACGGCGCTTGTACCCCCATCTCGTTTGATGACGGCGAAGTCGACCATGCGATGACGGAATTCCTCGGAATCGAGCCGCCGTTCCACCTCGGCGACCCATTGCCCCGAGTTTAGGAGCTCCAGCTTCAACTGGTGACCAATTTCCAGATTGCCGTGCTCCACCGCATTCAAGAGCAACTCCTCCAAGCCGTGGATCGCTCGTGCAGGCTGCGGGAAACAGGCCGCTGCCATATAAACAGCGCGCTCAACATCCCGAGGCGTTCGCACCTTGAATCTGCAGCTTTCCAGGATATCGAATGAAGCCGAGGCGCCGGCGACATGCTCTTCGAACTGCCGCTTGCGATGCGTATCGGCAATCGCGTCATGTAAACCGGTGGCCAGTGCATGCTGATCCAGCGGATAGGTATAATCATACAGCGGGACGCACCCCGCTGCTGCATAAAGCTTGGCGGTATGCCCCGCCTGGGCACTAAGGGTCGCGATTGAAATCACCCGGTATTCAGGTGAACAGCGCACGGTTTCCGCGAGGTTGTAACCTTCGGATACAGCGGTGCCGACGTCCAGAAGCAGCACATCAATTTGCGAGGACTGGGTCGAGAGAATGTCGATCGCACGCCGCGAAGACTCGGCAAAAATGACGTCCAGACCCGCCTTCTGGAGACAGCCGAAAACCTGCTTCCCATCGTCCAGATTGCGGTGCACCAGCAGCACTTTTCCCAATACCGCCGGCGAATGCTCGCTTTTCTGAAAATCGCTTGTCACTTCATGGCGTGCCATATGCATGGTAAAAATACCTTCTGACTCTCTTAGTACTCGGTCAAAGATGATTCAAGGGCGACGTGTATCGGTTTCAGAAGATACTCTAGGAGCGTCTTCTCTCCGGTGACGATATTTGCCGTTACCGTCATACCGGGCAGTATCCGATTGGAGGAAGGTTCGCCGCCGAAGTGTTGCCGTTGCAGGTAAATCCTTCCCTTGTAGTACCGGCCGCCGCGGTCGTCGCGAAACGTCATCGCGGAGACGTGCTCCAGTTTGCCGTCGAGCGTGCCAAAGCGGGCAAAGTCGAAGGCGCTCACATTGACCAAGACCGGCTGACCAACAGCGATCCGGCCGACGTATTGAGGCGGTACACGAACCTCGGCCATAAGCACATTACCATGTGGAATAATCGACGCGATGCTGCCGCCCGGGGGTACCACACCACCGATCGTCGTCACGTCCACCGATTTAATGATTCCACGGACCGGCGAACGGACGACAAGACGGGTCGACCGGTCGACCACGCTGCTGCGGAGTTCCCGGTTCTGGTTCAGTTCGTTACGCAGACGTTCGAGTTTTGCAAGAGCCTCGTCCTTGCGTGATGCAACAAGCGAACCGATCCGGCTTTCAAACTCGGCGATGGACTCTTCGGCCTGTTTAATATTCTTCAGCACCACTGCGTACTCACCCTTGACGGTGTTCAGACGCAACTCCGTTTCCATCAGTTTGAGATCCGAGAGAAAACCGTCCTTTTGAAGTCTGGAACGCCGTGAGTAGACATCGTTCAGCAGACTCAGGTTCTTCCACAGGGAATCCTTCTGATTCTGCAGCGATGCCCTCAGCTGCTTCTGTTGCGCCAACTGCCTGTCGAGGATCTGCCGTTCCTTGCCCTGCGCGTCGACCATGGAGTGGAACAGTTCTGTCTGCTCCGATACTTCATCGGCACGAACACCTTTCAAAGCGGAAAAGTCCGGATCGCGCTGCTCGACAAATGCTTCAAGGCGCTCGATCTGCAGCAACTGTGAAACGATCAGCCTGCTTGTACGCTCAAGGCTCGCGTCGACATCAGCCGCCTGAAGCCGTGCAATCGGTTCCCCGGCTTCAACGATATCGCCTTCCCGGACGTGAATTTCCTTGATGATGCCCCCTTCGAGATGCTGGACAACCTGTTCGTAATTGGCGGGCACGATCTCACCTGGCGCACGCGCCAGTTCATTGATGTTGGCGACGGACGCCCAGGCGACAAATATACCCACCGTCATGAAAACCAGCACCGTCGTCCAGATCAGGACTTTAGGGACTCCTGCTTCCTCGAGCCGGACGGACTGGGAAAGCAGGCGGAGTTGCCGCACGTCCGACGCCGTATCATCCCGCTGTGGTTTTTTCCGGGCTTTGCTCGGCGTGCTGACCTGACCGTCGGTCAGTATCGTGTCGATTGGATTATCTGAATGAACCGTCATGACATTCTCCTATGCCGCTGACTTTGTATGAACGTGGAGGTGCTTCACCACTTCCGCCGGAGTTCCAATCACTGGCCGACTGCCCTGCCGCATCAACACAACCTTATCCGCAAGTGCCATCAGGTCGGTGCGATTGGATACCAAAAATATCGTGCGTTTTCCGTGCTGGCGCATCAGGACGCGTTTGAAAGACGTCCCGGTCATTCCCGTAAGAAGGAAATCCGGCACTTTATCGATCAGTATCAACGACGTATCTTTCAGCAATCCCCGCGCCATGTTCAGTGCACTCAGCGTAATCGGTGATTTGATACTGAGGATCGGTGATTCAAGCTGCAGCGGAAGCGCACGGATTTCCGCAGCTATCGAAAACTCACCAATGGCCTTCCAGATATCGTCTTCGGTTGCATCCGGCTTGGCCAGCCGCATGTTTTCAAGAATGGTACCGGTGAAAAATTCCGGCGACTGCGGGATATAGGCGATGTTGCGCCGCAGATGGCGGACGTCCAACTGACGTACATCGAAACCATCGATCCGTACCGAACCCGCATGCGGCGCATACAGGCCCTGTGCGATCTTGAGCAGTGATGACTTACCGCATCCACTCTCGCCCATCATCACGACGAGTTCGCCCGGTTCTACCGACAGCCGCAACGAGGAAACGACAGGTGCTGAATCCAGACTGTAGCGGACAACGACGTTGTCAAATTCGACCTTGCCCTTCAACTGCTTGAGCTGCGCTCCCGCATGCTGGACATCTTCACCTTCGATATCCATGAGCTGATTGACCTGGCGGACGCTGTTCTGAATCTGCTCAAAGCGTGAGATTGACGTACAGAGACTGTAAAGCGGGGCCAGGATGCGCCACACAAGTATCATGCTGGCGACAAGCCCCCCGGCCGAGATCGTCCCATCCCAGACAAGGAATATGCCGAAAGTCAACGTGACAACGGCGGACATGCTGAGAAGCGCCTGTGCGATCGATTCTGCTATGTTGGAAAGCCACGTGAGATGCACACGAGCGATCTGTTCGCGCCCCGTGAGACTGCGATGTTTCCTCTGCCAGACGTCGGTCAATCCGCTGGCGTCGATTTGCTCGATATGTCCAAGGCTGGCGATAAGGAACTTCTGACGCATCGATCCGACCTTGGCGGCAACACGCATTGCGACGGCAATCTTTTTACGCATCACATAATAAAGAACCAGGAACGGGATCATCATCACCAGCGGCACAAGCATCAACGGACCGGCCACGAAGCCAATCGCCATCAGCGAAATCACGACGAATGGAAGTTCGATCACCGAATAGAATGAAGACCCGGCAAAAAACTCCCGGACTGCTTCGAATGCCTTGATCCGTGCAATCTGCGACGAAACTGTCGCCTTTTCAGCATAAACCGGGGGCAGCGAGAACAATTTGTCGACGATATGCGTGCCGACCAGCCAATCAATCCGCGCCGCAACCCAGGCGATGATCCGGCCACGATAACTACGCACTGCCCATTCAGTGACAATGCCGGCAACCGCACCGACAATCAGCATGGGCAGCACATCAACAGCTTTGACGCTGATCACGCGGTCGTAGACAAGCATGATGAACAGGGGCGTCGCCAGGGTCAGCACATTGGCGAAAAGGCTTAGAACGACCGTGCACAGAAATTCCTTGTTGAACCGGGTCAGCAGTGCACGGAACCAGGAGTACTTCGTAGCCTTTCGCTGGAAAGTCGATGTCGCCTGCCCGTCTGCATTCTGTTTACGCAGGAAATACGCCGTACCCTTGGCACGGAAGATGCTGCATTTCGAATCTGCGACTTCGACGGTCCCGCTAACCGTATCGTAGTAAACGATGCTTCGCGTACTTCCATCTTCGACGATGTCGAGGACGATTATCGGGTTCGGTTCCTTGCCGAACCGCGTCGCCTTTTGCAAGAAAATACAGGATTTCAGTCGCGGTTCGATCTTGCCGAACTTGACCGGCATTTCGTGCGCAATCAGGCCGAATGTTGCGGCAGCATGCAGCACGTCCGGCAGTTGCAGTTTTTCAGACCGCGCCGATACATGATCGAACATTTCTTCGATGCCAACCTTGGGCAGCAACAGACGTACCAAAGCGCAAAGCGTGCGTTCATAGGTACCCTGATGCTCGGGATTACGCCAAAGTTTGGAGACGGTTTCATCAACCCGCTCAGGCAGCCCGGCCCAGCGCTCGGCCTCCGGAGACATCTCGGATCGCGTTACTTGATCTTCCGCTACAATCGGGGCAAGTACGTTCATATCCGTATCTCCTCGAACTGATCAAGCTGTTCCCCTCTGCCGAGTTGGAGAACACCTGCCTCGAAGTGATAGTTCTTGGAAGTTCCCTTGATGATTTCAGGCGCATCCGAGGCCAGCACCAGCGTCGCCTTGCCGCGCAACTTGACAAGCAGGTTGCAGATGCTCTCGAAACCAACTTCGTCCAGTCCCTGGTCAGCGTTGTCATAAAGGATCACGCGCGGCTTCACAGCCAGATCACGTACCAATGAAATCCGTTGTTTCAACCCGTTCGAAACGATTTCGGTGCTGTTGTCATCCAGGAACGTATCGTAACCGCCCGGCAGCTTCGCCACTTCCTGATCGACATTAAGCAGACGCGCAATTTCCAGCGCCTGTCCCAGCGGCACCTCGCCGAAACGGGTAATGTTTTCCTTAATCGTGCCCCGGAAGATGGAGCCTTTCGGGCCCAGATAAGCAACGCGCCGCGCCCGTTCTTTCGGCGAATAACGCGAGATCTGTTGCCCATCCAGAAGCACCTCGCCTTCCGAACTGACGTATATTCCCGCCATCGTTTTCAGGAGGACGGAGCGGCTTCGAGAATGCCCGCCAGTGATGGCAATCGACTGCCCTGGTTCAGCCTGGAAAGCCCCGACCGTAACGGCTTCCCCCGCAGCTTCATCGCCCACCAGCACGTTTGTCAGTTGTAGCGATCCATTGTGTGCAACGTGATCGGCTTCACCTGTAGCAGGTTTTTCAGGCATGCTGACGAGTTGTTCGATTTTTTCCTGTGCCACGGCATAGTCCTGATACTTGACCCACTGAAGCACACCGCGTTGCGTTAACTGCATGGCACGTCCGGACAACAGAACACTGGCGATCAGGACACCGACCGAGATTTCACCCTCAATGACCTGCACCGCGCCGAAGGCGATGATGCTCCCGATCATTATGTGGGAGAACAAGGCAATGACATTTATCGAAGCGAACGATGTACGGATCACATTCATGCTCGCGGCACTAGACCGGACAGCGAGTTTCTCGTAGATGCTGGCAATACTCTTTTCCAGCGCAAAGGCCTTGCTGACATGCACCTTGTTCAATCGCTCGATCAGAAAACTGAACCTCTCGTCGTCGCTTTCGCCCTGTGTGGCAATGGCGCTGCGCAGCAAAGCACCCATCGGAATGCTGACGACGACAAAGGATACGATAACCAGAAGCGATATCCACACGAGATCACCGGCAATCCAACCGACTATGGCAATGAACACTGCGCCGAAACAGACGTCGGTTACGGTAACGATGACATTTGCCGGGTGGAATTCCTTCAGTCGCCCCATTGACGTCAAGCTGTGCAACATGGAGCCAATCGACTCCTTGCTGAAATGACTGGGGTCGGATGAGATAATCCGCGACATCAGGTGGTTCGCTACTCGGTGCTCATAGCCGGCACCGAGCCACAGAAGGATGTAGGATCTCACGAGGCGCATCAGCAGTTCAAGCAAGAGTGCAACACAGACGCCCATCAGCAAAACAGCCAGGGTATTGGCGTTCTCGCTTGGAATCACCCGATCATAGACCTGCAACGTAAGCACCGGCACCGAGAGGCTCAGCACGTGAATGGTGAGCGTTGCACCGATCAACGCCGTGAACGGCGTCTCCTCGAAGAACCTGAGATGTGTAATCTTTGTCGTCACGATTCACCTCACCCTAAAAAGGAGCCTTCCAGCCCAGCACTTCCGTCGTCGCAGATCACACCGTTCAGACCTTCCAGGACCGAGCCTGACGGGTCCGGCAGAATATCGCCGTCATCGCTGTCTATCGTCATTTCGGAATCCGGATCCGCGGCATCCGCTTCGTCGAAATTGAGTTCTCCGAGATCATTGGACGGTTCTTCCGTACCGGCACCACCGTCTTCGGCGATCATGGACAGCGCGTCCTGCACATCACCGTCCATCGCATCGCCACCTTCTGCGAGCAGATCGGCATCTGCATCAATGTCGATATCGATATCGCCGACAATCGCTTCCACCGGGTCGAGGTTGATGTCCGCATCCGCGTCCAGCACGTCGACACCGGCCACGTCCACATCGCCGTCGACCGTCAGGTCTTCGTCGGCAGGGTCGTTGCTTTCATCTGCACCGGCACCCAGCAGACCGTCTGCCGCCTCGGCCACCTCGTCGAGGACTTCCAGTTCCGCATCGACTGTGACGTCGGCATCGGCCAGACCGCCATCTTCCGGCAGCAGCTCGGCTGCGGCGTCCACGTCAACGTCGATATCGCCGACAACCGCTTCCACCGGGTCGAGGTTCACGTCCGCATCTGCGTCCAGCACGTTGACACCGGCCACGTCCACATCGCCGTCGACCGTCAGGTCTTCATCGGCAGGGTCGCCGTCCGCGCCGTTATCCGTCCCGGCATTCAGCAGACCGTCCACAGCCTCGGCCACCTCGTCGAGGACTTCCAGTTCCGCATCGACTGTGACGTCGGCATCGGCCAGACCGCCATCTTCCGGCAGCAGCTCGGCTGCGGCGTCCACGTCAACGTCGATATCGCCGACAACCGCTTCCACCGGGTCGAGGTTCACGTCCGCATCTGCGTCCAGCACGTCGACACCGGCCACGTCCACATCGCCGTCGACCGTCAGGTCTTCATCGGCAGGGTCGCCGTCCGCGCCGTTATCCGTCCCGGCATTCAGCAGACCGTCCACAGCCTCGGCCACCTCGTCGAGGACTTCCAGTTCCGCATCGACTGTGACGTCGGCATCGGCCAGACCGCCATCTTCCGGCAGCAGCTCGGCTGCGGCGTCCACGTCAACGTCGATATCGCCGACAACCGCTTCCACCGGGTCGAGGTTCACGTCCGCATCTGCGTCCAGCACGTCGACGCCGGCCACGTCCACATCGCCGTCGACCGTCAGGTCTTCATCGGCAGGGTCGCCGTCCGCGCCGTTATCCGTCCCGGCATTCAGCAGACCGTCCACAGCCTCGGCCACCTCGTCGAGGACTTCCAGTTCCGCATCGACTGTGACGTCGGCATCGGCCAGACCGCCATCTTCCGGCAGCAGCTCGGCTGCGGCGTCCACGTCAACGTCGATATCGCCGACAACCGCTTCCACCGGGTCGAGGTTCACGTCCGCATCTGCGTCCAGCACATCGACGCCGGCCACGTCCACATCGCCGTCGACCGTCAGGTCTTCGATATCGCCGACAACCGCTTCCACCGGGTCGAGGTTCACGTCCGCATCTGCGTCCAGCACGTCGACGCCGGCCACGTCCACATCGCCGTCGACCGTCAGGTCTTCATCGGCAGGGTCGCCGTCCGCGCCGTTATCCGTCCCGGCATTCAGCAGACCGTCCACAGCCTCGGCCACCTCGTCGAGGACTTCCAGTTCCGCATCGACTGTGACGTCGGCATCGGCCAGACCGCCATCTTCCGGCAGCAGCTCGGCTGCGGCGTCCACGTCAACGTCGATATCGCCGACAACCGCTTCCACCGGGTCGAGGTTCACGTCCGCATCTGCGTCCAGCACATCGACGCCGGCCACGTCCACATCGCCGTCGACCGTCAGGTCTTCATCGGCAGGGTCGCCGTCCGCGCCGTTATCCGTCCCGGCATTCAGCAGACCGTCCACAGCCTCGGCCACCTCGTCGAGGACTTCCAGTTCCGCATCGACTGTGACGTCGGCATCGGCCAGACCGCCATCTTCCGGCAGCAGCTCGGCTGCGGCGTCCACGTCAACGTCGATATCGCCGACAACCGCTTCCACCGGGTCGAGGTTCACGTCCGCATCTGCGTCCAGCACGTCGACGCCGGCCACGTCCACATCGCCGTCGACCGTCAGGTCTTCATCGGCAGGGTCGCCGTCCGCGCCGTTATCCGTCCCGGCATTCAGCAGACCGTCCACAGCCTCGGCCACCTCGTCGAGGACTTCCAGCTCCGCATCCACGGTAACTTCGGCATCGGCCAGGCCGCCATCTTCCGGCAGCAGCTCGGCAGCGGCGTCCACGTCAACGTCGATATCACCGACAACCGCTTCCACCGGGTCGAGATTGACGTCCGCATCCGCGTCCAGCACGTCGACACCGGCCACGTCCACATCACCGTCGACCGTCAGGTCTTCGTCGGCAGGGTCGTTGCTTCCATCCGCACCGGCACCCAGCAGACCGTCCACAGCCTCGGCCACCTCGTCGAGGACTTCCAGCTCCGCATCCACGGTAACTTCGGCATCGGCCAGGCCGCCATCTTCCGGCAGCAGCTCGGCAGCGGCGTCCACGTCAACGTCGATATCACCGACAACCGCTTCCACCGGGTCAAGGTTGACGTCCGCATCCGCGTCCAGCACGTCGACACCGTCCACATCACCGTCGACCGTCAGGTCTTCGTCGGCAGGGTCGTTGCTTTCATCTGCACCGGCACCCAGCAGACCGTCCACAGCCTCGGCCACCTCGTCGAGGACTTCCAGCTCCGCATCCACGGTAACTTCGGCATCAGCCAGACCGCCATCTTCCGGCAGCAGCTCGGCAGCGGCGTCCACGTCAACGTCGATATCACCGACAACCGCTTCCACCGGGTCAAGGTTGACGTCCGCATCCGCGTCCAGCACGTCGACACCGGCCACGTCCACATCGCCGTCGACCGTCAGGTCTTCGTCGGCAGGGTCGCCGTCAGAACCACCGCCAAGCAAACCATCAGCGACATTGGTAATTTCATCAATCCGGTCAGTGGTATCGTCGTCAAGGGGATGGTCACTGTTTCCGGCAAAGAAATCGAGCGCCCGCTGAATTGCTTCAGAACTGGGGCGGGTGATCTCGGCTGTAGCTGCAACGTCGATATCGATATCGCCGACTACGGCTTCCACCGGGTCGAGGTTGACGTCTACATCTACATCGGCAAGTGCGCCGTCACCGAACCCGAGGCCGGTATCGACCGTGAGATCCGCATCACCATCGCCATCACCGAGCAGGCCATTGCCTAAACCGTTACCCAGGCCATTGCCTAAACCGTCACCAAGTCCATTACCAAGTCCGTCGACAAGATTATCAACCAGCCCATTGCCCAGAGTGCCCGTGGCACCGTCCAGAATATCCCCGGCAACATCAGTCACTGCGCCGGTGGCATCGGCGACATCGACCCCATCCACGACACCGTTGACCGTGTCGAGAACCTGGTCGACAACATCCGAATCCACTACTTCCCCGACCGCATCCGTGACGTCATCGACAACGGCTTCAACCGCTTCATCAACAACTTCGGCGGCATCGTTCACGGTGTCAGACACCGTTTCGACCGCATCGGTGACATTGCCGTCAACAACGTCGTCGACAAGTCCATCCACGGCATCGGCAGCATCAGAGATGTCCGTGTCAAGATCGTCGACGATATCACTCGCGTCCGGCGTCTCGTTATCGTCCTGAAGACTATCGCCCTCAGCGAGGCCGAGGCCTTCGAGATTCAGTGAAAGACCACCGCCGCCGCCGCTACCGCCAACGGCATTGACGCTGCCGCCAGCCGTCGAAGAGGCTGATACGACCGTGGTCGTGGAATCACTTGAATCTGACTGTGACCGCTGTACATCGCCGGCGTCGACCCTCTGCTGACTGTCGGGATCATCCAGGTTCTCGTCGCTGTCTTCCGACTGAGAGGCGGAAACGGGTTGGGATGCGGTGCCGTTCTGTCCCGGTGCGCTCTGGCCCGGCGTATCGTCCGCACCGGACAGGTCGCTGGCGTCGTTCGCATCCTGGGTTTCAAGGGCCTCATCCCCGGTTATCTGCTCGAGAACGGAGATGTGATTCAAATTGCCTGAGCCGCTGATCCCTTCAGCCAGACCGTCAAGGTCATCGGCGTTGAAGTCCTCAGCTTCGAGACGCATCAGCGTCGAGCTGTCCTCGCTGGCAAACTGGTTCAATTGGTCGCGGACCAGATCACCGCTACCTTTTTGAGTTCCAGACGTCGTCGACTGCTCGGCCATATCACTGCACTCCTAAGAACGTTTCGAGTTGCAGTTACGTGTGCGCGGCGGATATCGCCGTCCTGCACAGCACTGCACGATACGTTTTAGCGGCCCTGCGTGACTTAGGTTGCGTTGTTAGTTGACTGGCGGTTGACTCGGTCGAGTGCGCCCAAAGTATTTACTGAAGCCAAATCAAGACTCTTAAAGACATCGTCGTCGTCATCCATGACCCTGCACACCAGATTGTGGACGTCCCACAGATCAAACGGCTTTGCGAAACCGAAATGGGCGCCGGACATCCTTGCCGCCTTGACGGCACGTTCGGGCGCCATGCCCTTCCAGCCACCGCTCATGGAGATGATGACAGCGTTCGGATGGCGATCCCGTAGCTTGTCGATCACCCAGATACCGCCTTTGCCTGGCATGAAGACGTCCACAAGGATGAGATCGACGACAAACATCTCAGAGACGGATATACCGCTTTCGGCAGTGCCTGCTTGCTTTATCAGCGCACCTGTATCCGACAGGGCATCGCACAGCATTTCCCTGAGACCGGTATCATCGTCGATAACGACGATAACTTTTTGACGCGTTTGATGCCCGGCGCGGCGTTTCTGCGGGTTGCTTGTCATGCCGCCTTCTCCTGGATGACGCGATTCAGTTCAGATGCGAGTTGCACACGACTGAACGGCTTCGACAGAACGCGCTGCCCCTTCAGCATCGGCACCGATCCGTTCGGGAACCCGGAAATCAGCAGGACAGGCAGATCGCCGCGATGCTTTCTGACTTCGTCGCATAGCTGCAGGCCCGTCATGCCATCCGGCATGAAGATATCGCTGATTACGATCGAAAAATCGTCACGCTCTTTGATAATACGAAGCGCGTCTTCGCCGGAATGCGTTGCTATGACCTGGTGATCCATATCCTCGAGCTCGGCCTTGATCCAGCTGCGCAGCTTGTCGTCATCCTCGACGACAAGCACTTGCGCACCCGCAGGAATCACCTCGGGTGCGGCGTTGGATGCACCGCTCTTCATTGTCGATTCCGACAGCGGAAAGATCAGTCGCACGGTCGTGCCGATCCCTTCTTCGGAATAGATCGTCACATGACCACCACTCTGCTTGACGAAGCCCCAAACCATGGACAAGCCGAGACCGGAGCCCGCTCCCACTTCCTTGGTTGTGAAGAACGGCTCAAAAATCTTGGAACGGATGTAGGCCGGTATGCCGGCGCCGTTATCGGTAACCGCGATGACCACATAATTGCCCGGAGACAGATCTTCATAGCGGGCGGTTATGGCAGAGCTGACCGTCAACTGTTTACTTTCAATCAGCACGGACCCGCCCTCAGGCATCGCATCGCGTGCATTGATGACCAGATTCAGGAGCGCAGCCTCGAACTGCCCGCGGTCGGCTTCAATGACGCTACCTTCATCCGCATTTTCCCTGATCTCGAGAGTTACCGCACCACCGGCGGCATTCTTCAGTAACGGCTTGAAGGAACTGATAACGTCGGAGACCATCATCGATTCAGGGGCAAGCGGCTGGCGGCGCGAGAATGCAAGCAGGTTTCGGGTCAGACCAGCCGTTGTATCGACGGCGCCGAGCGCGGATTCGATCAGCTTCTCCGCCATCTCTTTGTTGTTCCCGTCGCTGCGAAGTTTCGACAAGGCAAGTTGCAGGCTGCCGGTTATGACCATCAGTAGGTTATTGAAATCGTGCGCGACACCGCCGGTCAATTGGCCGATCGCTTCCATCCGCTGCGATTTTGTCGCCTTGTCCTCGGCTTCCTTCAGGGATTTGACATTGTGAAAATAAAAATTAATGAACTCACCGGAGGTATACGGCACTG
Organism: Rhodospirillales bacterium; assembly: GCA_965227245.1. Classification (GTDB taxonomy): domain Bacteria; phylum Pseudomonadota; class Alphaproteobacteria; order Rhodospirillales; family Casp-alpha2; genus UBA4479. Next base: position 3,985,283 of record OZ245728.1, read on the forward strand.
CGACGGCTTTGTAGGGTATTTCGCCAATTGTGAATGAAAAATGAGCGGGTTCTTGTTTCTGCAGAAATGCGCGAAGCGAACCACCTAAATGTGTGGCAAAAGAAACATCGCCTTTCTTTAAAGCGCGCACGATATCTTCGGCTGCGGGGTTGGCGTAAAGGAACCGGCCCTGTTCGTCCAGGCTGATAATCGGTTCCGGAGAGTTCTCGGAGAAACTCGCGATCTCTGTTTCCCGCTGCAGCGAGTCGTTCAAGTAGTTCTTTTCACGGACAAGGTCTTCCATAGTGGACTGGACCCGTCTGGCCATGGGCCGGAATATGAAGATAATTTCCAATATCAGAAGCAGGGCAATAATAAGCACATGGCCGACCTGCAAATGCCGCAGAAGCTCCGTTTTTTCTGCTGCGATGGTGACGTACATGGAAACGGCGGAATCCAATGCAGCCAGCAGGCTGTCACTTAGCATCACCATCATCACGACCGCATTGGTCACCTGACTGTCAGTATCATCCGCCGAAACAACCTGGTCCGCCAGGGACAGGAAATAGGTGAGTTGATCGTGAATACCGCCGTCTTTGAAATAGATTTCAAGCAGTCTTTCGTCGTCCGGCATCGTCAGGCCAATCGAAGTATCGCCGTCGGTCAACGTCGAATGTATCGATCGCATGCTGGCGACATCTTTTTCGAGCTCACTCAACATCTGCTCTCGCGTCGAAATTAAGAGTGACTGAAACTGCTCATTCCCGGTCAAAAGTTGTTGTGACAGCGAAACGATACGCTGCGACAGCACCCGCTGCTTACCGCTGATGTTCAGAACATAGGCGTCGTTACGCTCGCTGACGACCAGCTGGTGCGCAATGTACTGCTCACCGAAAATCGCGGTCGCCAACAGCAGCAACCCGATTACGTAGCGCCGGGTAATCCGGTCATGAGCGCGTTTGGCCTTATCGAAGCTCAAGAACTGCTATCCTTGTGCTTGGCCATAGCGTTGCCGATTTCCGACGCCAGTTCGTGCTGCTGATACGGCTTCGGCAGAATGTGGACCGCTACCTTGGACTTGACGGCATCGCGCGGGTAACCGGAGGTCAGAAGGACCGGAATTTCGGGCCATCTTTGCGCAATAATCTGCGCCAGATCGACACCGGTCATACCACCCGGCATGATGACGTCCGAGAATACAAGATCGTAATGAACGCCGTTACTGAGCATATTGACAGCCTCGGCGCCTGTGGCGGCCATTTCCGTCTCGTAGCCGATATCCTCCAGCATCGCCTGGACGATCGCGCGCACTGCATCATCGTCCTCGACCACAAGGATCTTTCCGACCGCGTTCTCTGCCGCCTGCACCGGTGCAGTCTCTTCGACCTCACTGTCGCTCGTTGCGACCGGGAGGTACATGCGTATGGTTGTTCCATACCCGACCTCGCTGTAGACGGTAACATGGCCCTGCGACTGCTTGATGAAACCATAGACCATCGCCAGACCGAGGCCGGTTCCCTTGCCGACCCCCTTGGTCGTGAAGAAAGGCTCGAATACCCGCTCGCGGACTTCTTTTGACATGCCGCAACCGTCGTCGGTAATCGACACCACCACGTATTCCCCGGCGCTGAGCCCATCCAGGCCCGCCAGTTCGTCGTCATCGATGAAGACATGCTTGGATTCGATCTGCAGCATCCCGCCGTCTGGCATCGCATCGCGTGCGTTGATCGACAGGTTGAGCACACAGTTCTGGAACTGCCCTTCATCGATAAACGCGTTAGGCAGATCGTCGGAAAGGAGAAGTTCGATATCGATGGTTTCGCTCAAGGTTCGCGAGACCATATTGTGCAGTTCGTTCAAGGTGTCGTTCACGTCGATCACGCTCGGCTCCAGTTCCTGACGCCGGGAGAATGCGAGAAGCTGCTTTGTAAGACTTGCACCACGCAGCGTTGCATTCATGGCACCGGTAAGGCGTTCGCTTTCCTTGCTGTCGTCGGCTATGCGCCGCTGCATCAATTGCAGGTTCCCCAGGATCACAGCCAGAATGTTGTTGAAGTCGTGCGCAATCCCCCCGGTCAGGTTGCCCACCGCTTCCATTTTCTGGGCCTGTCGCAGCGCCTGTTCCGATTTGTAGCCTTCAGTGATGTCGATGCTGACACCGCCGATCGCGAGTATCTCGCCATCGTCGTTGAGCACGGGGAATTTGCTTACATCGAATCTATTCTTCAACTCACCATCAATGACAACATCGATTGCCCCCTTGACGACGCCACCCGTTCGCAGGACTTCACGGTCAATCGCCTCGAACTGAGATGCGGCTTCGTCGGGCAACACGTCGGCGGCGGTCAGTCCCTGTTGATCAGGTTCCACCCCGAACCCCACCGAAAACGCCTTGTTGTACAACTGGTATTCACCCGACAGTGTCTTCACATACATGTGCGCGGGATTGTGATAGAAGAAAGTCTCAAGCAGCCGCTGTGTCCGGTCGGCCATGTTCCGGGCATGGATCTCATCCTCGATTTCCGCCCGATACAATAAAATACCTCCGATCTCGCCGTTTTCCGCATACCACGGCAGGCTATGGCAGCGCAGCCAGAGCGGCGTTCCATCCACTTTTGCGCACAGTTCCTCTATGCCGCTTTCAGTGGCGCCGAAATCCAGCACAGACCGGTAAAACTCTCTCCGCTCGGAACTCAGGTTTGGAAAACAATCAAAATGGTTTTGGCCGAGGATGTTGCGTTCTTCGAAGCCGAATACCTGATACCATTCATCACTGACGGCAAGGTAATTCATGTCCCGGTCGATCATCGCCGCAGCCATCGGCACATCGCGAATGAATGAGCGGAACATCTGTGCCGGATCCCGCTGATTGTTCGCTTCCACTTGGCTGTAAGGATAGTTGTCCGAGATGATGTCGACTGTTTCCGCGGCGAAAGCTTGCAGGATTGCGAGTTCGTCATCGGACAGCCCTTCGTCACGTGGTTTCGTGTCGATGATGCAAAAGCTGCCGAGCACCTGGCCATTTCGGTCGATCAGCGGCGTGCTCGAGTAGAAACGGATATGCGGATAATCGGTCACGTAAGGATTATTTTTAAAATAAGGGTCCTTGCTCGCATCAGGCAGGATCAGCGGTTTCTTGTCCTCGATCAGCTTGTTGCAGAACGACGTGGATCGCGGCGTTTCCGAAAAGTTGATGCCCTGACGTGATTTGAAGAACTGGCGGTCCGAATCGATCAGCGCAATCAGCGAAACCGGCACGTCAAATATCCGGGTGGCGCTCCGGGTCAGGGCGTCCAGTGCCGGATCGGGCGCCGTATCGACGATGCAGTAACTGCGTAATGCGTTCAGGCGACGCAATTCCATATCCGAATCACATTCTTGAAATGTACCTGTATCGGGGCTCATGACTTATTCCTTTCAAAGACGACGCGCGGCCAATCAGGCCGCGGAGAAATCCTGCTCCGCATGGCGGTTGCACCACAAGCTGACGTCGGCGGCATTCATTGGTTTGGCGAAATAGTAACCCTGCAGTTGGTCACAGCCGTGGGCTCGCAGGAAGTCGATCTGCTCGTCGTTTTCGACACCCTCCGCCACGACGTCCATGCCGAGCCGATGCGCGAGATCGATGGTCGAGGCGACAATCGCCTCCGACTGCACGTTTTGTCCGATCCCGTCGACAAAACTCTTGTCGACCTTGAGCTGGTTGAACGGCATGTCCTGGAGCTGCGAGAGGGTCGAATGCCCTGTACCGAAATCATCAATGGCGAGGGCATATCCCTTGACGCGAAAGCGGATTAAATTGTCCATGGCATCGACAAAACTCTTGAAGACCCCGCTTTCCGTTATTTCAAGGATGAGATTGACTGCCTCAACGCCATGCTGGTTCAACACCCCCTCGATCCGGGACGGCAATTCGAGGTCGGCCAGGCTGTCCGCCTCTACGTTGATCGCGATCATGGGTGTGTCGCCGCTGCCGGACCAAGCCTTGATGTCCATGGCGATCTTCTCGACCATGGCCATGGTTATCTCGTCGATTTTGCCGTTTTCTATGGCTTGTGGAATAAAGGCGCTTGGCGGCAGGAGCCCGTTTTTAGGGTGCCACCAGCGTGCCAGGGCTTCGAACCCGGCAAGCCGGCCTGACTTGATATCGATCTTTGGTTGGTAGTACGGAATGACCCCGCCATGATCGACGTCGGCATCCATCCAGTCAGAAGCGAACGCATCCTTTGCCGGTGCGTCATCGGCTGCCTTCTTTCCCAGCGCCAACGCGCCCAGAACGACCATCTCCAATTTATTGATATCGATCGGCTTGGTAAGTGTTTCGGCAATGGTCAGGCCGCGAATTTCGCCCAGTTTTCGCGCCGAAATCAGCATCCCCTTTGAAAATCCGCTGATGAGAATGATCGGCGCCCTGCAATCTTGCTGCGCCAGTAATCGCAGGACTTCGATGCCATCCAGGTCCGGCATCGTCAGGTCGACAATGACGCAATCCCAGGACTGTTTGATCTTCAGCAGAATATCCCTCTTTTCGGCCGAGGACTGCGCATTGCACCCGAGGTCTTCCGCAATTTCGACAATGATACTGCAGATATCCGGATCGTCGTCGATTACGAGTACATTTGCCTTTTCAGTTTCATTCATCATTTTCTTGGTCCTGTCCGCAAAAAAATCATTGATTATAGTGCCTTACGTGTTCGGATCTTTTGTTCAACCCGCTGACAGCCGTTGCCTTTCGGGTGTGATGACAGTCACTTTTCTGACACACCTGTTTGACTCTTTGAATTTTTCAACTTGACTGCAGTATGACTAATGCACACCTATTAAGGGCATAAGAACGTTAAATCCCTGAATAACGAGACAGGGAAATTGGCGTCGGTTTGCTCGGGGAAGAACTTCGCGTTGAGGCAAGCGGAGAAAGCCAAGTGGATCGTAAACCACATATACTTGTTGCCGAGGATGAGCGGCTGTTTCAGGAGTTTCTGGCACGTTCCCTGTCTGATCAGGGGTACGATATTACGTGCTTCGACCTTGGGCTGGAGATGCTGAACGCACTCGACCCCCAAAAGCACGATCTTCTGCTGCTGGATCTCCGTCTGCCCGACGAGGACGGTATCGTGCTTGCCCGGCAGGTACGTGCACGTTGCAATATGCCAATTATCATTCTCACGTCCGACAATGATGAAAGTACTCGTCTCAACTGTCTTTCGCTCGGCGTAGAAGACTTCCTCATCAAGTCCGTTTCGCCGGACGAGCTTAGATTGAGAATCCGCAACCTCTTGCGGCGTACATTCTATGGCGAACGCGGCGCCGGCCCCGCGAACGATCATCTCGTCCTGAACGATTGGACACTCGATATGGATACGCTCACCGTGCGGCATATCGATGGACATGAAGCCAACCTGACACTCAATGAATTCAGAACACTTGACGTTCTCACCAGAGCAAAAGGCCGAATACTATCGCGCGGCCAGATTCTGGATGGATTGAGCAATGGTATCGATGGACCATCGGAGAGAATGGTGGATGCCTACATCAGCCGTATTCGGCAAAAATTGGGCGATGAGACGATTGTCACCACAGTCAAAGGCGTTGGCTACAAGACCAACGGGACCTGATCCGGTGCAGACAATCGGGTGATCTTGGGAGACCTCTTGAAATAGCGAAAGGGAGAGCGTTTTGTCATCGAACGATGCTAAACAGCCACCCTCACAGGCTCAAACAAGTTTCCACTGAAGATCCCCCTGTCGTACTTTCTCGGATTTCTCCGCCGACGGCTTCGGCTTGCCCTCTTGAAGTGCCGCGCGAATGGTCCGGGCCATGTCGTTCAGCTCATAAGGCTTCGCCATCAACTCGTAAGCAACGGAATCCCTGGCCCGATCGTCGTTAAGTTTTCCGGTGAAGCCGGATGCGAGCACGACGGCGATGTCCGGATTGATTAGTCGGGCCTTTTCGGCGAGAGCGAACCCGTCCACGCCACCCGGCATGATCACGTCGCTGAACAGCAAATCCACATGAGGCTCTGCGTCGAGAACCTGCAAGGCCTCAGGGCCGCTGTGAGCGGTCAGTATCCGGTAGCCGAGATCCTGTAAGGTCGCCGCCGCGAGCTCAGCCAATTCGACCTCGTCATCGACGATCAGGAGGGTCTCCGTGCCGGTTTCGGCACGACCGTCGCGCCCGCCAGATTGGATCTTGGCTCGGACCTCAGAGGACGAGCGAGGCAGATATATGCGAACCGTCGTGCCTTGGCCGGGTTCCGAATAAAGATACACGTCGCCGCCGGATCGCTTGGCAAACGCGTAGACCATGCTAAGGCCCAGACCGGTACCCTTGCCGGACTCCTTCGTCGAAAAGAATGGCTCGAAGACCTTGTCGATATGGTTCTTGGGGATTCCGCATCCGTTGTCGCTGACCGAGAGGATCACGTAGTCACCGGCATCCAATGACAAATTCCCGTCGACGAGGCCGGACGAAAGGTGTCTGTTCTGTGTCTCGATGACCAGTTTCCCCCCGTCGGGCATGGCGTCCCGGGCGTTTACGGCGAGGTTCAGCAGGACGTCGCCGAGGTCGCCTCCGTCCGCGACCGTATTCCACGCGTCTTCCGCCAGTCGGAAATCCACGTCTATTTCGTTGGTCAGCGATTTCCTCAGAAACTCCTTCAGGTCGCCAATAATGGCATTTGGGCTTACTGCTTCGTCATATGTCGATTCCTGGCGTGAGAAATTCAGGAGCTTGCTCGTCAACTCCGCTCCCCGCTCGGCGCCCCGGCGCGCACTTTCGACATGCTTGAGCAAACCCGGGTTCTCGCCAATCTTTTTCTTCAGGAAATCTAGGTTGCCGATGATGATCGCGAGCAGGTTGTTGAAGTCGTGCGCGATCCCGCCGGTCAGTTGCCCCACGGTTTCCATTCTTTGGGCACGTTGCTTCGCGGCTTCGAGCTCTTTCTGCCGGGTGACGTCGGCGCCAACGAGGATAGTCGTGCCGTCCGAGAATCTTTTCTGTTTCATTCGGAAAATCCGACCGTCTTGGAAATGCACGTCGGACATCCCGTCGGGACTCCGATGCTGCTCGAGACGCTCGGCAATCCACTCTTCTTCTTTGCCCACGGCCTCGGGAATGCGCCCTCCGTAAATGGCGTTACGCACGTGATCCTCGAACGTCACGCCGACGTAGTCGTCTTCGGTGATATGACCATTGAGGGTCCGCCAGGATTTGTTCGCCGACACAATGCGATCGTCTTCGTCGATCAGCACGACGACCTCATCCAGCCCCTCGATCGCCTGAGTTAGTCTACGGCTCTGTTCCTCGGCTCTCGACCGTTCATCGATTTCACGACGCAGCTGCCGATTCAACTCGACCAACTCCTCTTGAGAGGGCATCGCGATCAGTTTGGGCAGTAGCGGCCAGACCAGGATCGCCGTGACTAGCGAGATCAGGGCGGTCACGACCTTGACCATGCCTTGAGCCAAATAATCCGGCACGAACAGCACCCAGATATTGAACGCGTGAGTCAGTCCACAGAACAAGATGAAAAGGGCAAACAGCGACACGACGCCGCCTTTCCCGAGCTCCGGCTTCTTCCTGACAAGAATCAAAAGAAACAAAGGAAGCGAGAAATAGGCTAAGGTAACGACCGCATCCGAAACCAGATGCATGTAGACGAGTTCTTCACGCCAAAGAAAGCATACGCCGTGCGGCATCAAGCCGGCGTTGTCGAACATAGTCCAAATGTAATCAAGCATAGCTGCTCTCCAGTGAGCTTCCCGTTTCGACAGAGCGACTGCCGCACTGAACCTAATTGGCTCAGTTGATTGGATAGCCAACAAAATATGACTGATATTTGACTCTGGAGGGCGTACTGCAAGCGATTGGTGAGAATACAAAACGCCAAAATCACCACTTGGCTCACCAGCATTGGGCAAAAACCAACCGCTTATGGAACGGGTTCGCCCCGACGCACGAAGGCGACGTCGATTCACGGACGTGCCGGTAATCTGCGCGCGGACCAGCTTCCATTTGGACATAAGAATGTCGAAAGTTCAGCAAAGTAATTTGGGGCCGAGCTGGACGATGCCCTTGATCCTGCAGAGCAAGTCGGCGTCTTATGTTTCGGGCAGGATTCACTTGCCCTGCCCATTTTTTCGAACCGAAAAGTATTCTCGCACGGTCTAGGTCGGTCGAATTCCGCGTAGCCATCCTGATTCTGGGAAAAACCACCTCTACGTTGCGCAACCAACCTCGAAATTTCTGCTTTCTGATCAATAGCTGCCATCTTGAATTTTGGGCTTCGGCCGCTACGTGAAGGATCGTTCTCGTACTCATTGACCAATTCCCTGAGCGTTGGTGACCTAGAGACCGATAGCTCAGGTGCAGGGTTAACCGGCGACACCCCATCAAACAATGGATCAAACGCGCGGAAAGCATAATCGCCTCGGACCCTTCTTATCTTGCGTTGATCTCTTTCTATTATTCCTCTCTGAACCAAATCGAACAGCTTTGCATACAACGCATCTTTGGGCGGGATGGATAATCGAAACTCGGACTGAGTTTGCCTAATTCCATCCTGCACCATTTTTTGGGTATCGGGGTTCTGGTGATCGCTGTTGAATGAAACATCTATCTATAGGATTTCGACATAATCCGCCTGTTCGTCATACGTCAGGTTCGGCTTTCTTGTGCGTTTCGCCGCCGCCTTATCCTCCTGATGAAACCAAATCAAAACGATCCTCTGTAACTCCTCATCGCTAATTTGGCCCCTACGAATTGCGGTTTTCTCGGTTTTACGGCGCACGCCGAAAACGCCTGCTCAACCTTCACGGCCTCGATGTGAATGCGCTTTCTGGCAAGCCGAGGCTCTTTTGTTTTGAGTGAACGAACCACCTCTTTCTTGCCGAATGCCTCCAGAATATCCAAAGGCACTTTCGCCCGGAGCTAATACCCCGTCCGGCGCAGTTGTAGCCATGGGTGTTTGGGCATGGTTTCCATCTCCTCAGTGTACCAGTCTTGGGTACGAGAAGAAATTTTAAACCACTGAAATCAGGAGGTTTTTTTAATCAGCCCCTTAGGAAGGTACTGGCGGAGGGGAAGGGATTCGAACCCTCGATACAGTTTCCCGTATACTGGTTTAGCAAACCAGCGCCTTCAGCCACTCGGCCACCCCTCCACACGGGCCCGGCACCCTGATCGTGAACAGAGGATGGCCGGAAAAGACGGCGGGAATGTACGGGCTAGACCGGCCATCGTCAACCGCGCTGACACACCCTGATACCCCTGCCCGGTGCCGCGACTGCGGCCTTGCCGCCCCTGCTTTGCGCATCCATCATATGTATACTGAAATGCATTCTTCTGCGTCTTCCTGCCGCCCGTTTTGGAGGCCCCTTTTTTGTCACAGCCGACGACCCCATCCCCGGATGTTAGCGAGAAAGCTGACCGCCAACCATTGATCCCGCTTAGCGGCCTCGCCGTCTGTCTGCTGATGGCGCTCGGGACACTGGGGCAGATGGCGCTGAATATCGTGCTGCCGTCGCTGCCCGCGATTGGTGTCGAATTGCAGTTGCTTCCCGGCAGCGAACGGCTGGTACTGTCGGTGTTCCTGATCGGTTTTGCCAGCGGGCAGCTGATCGTCGGGCCGTTATCCGACCGGTTCGGCCGCCGCCCGATCCTGATACCGGGGCTGATTCTGTATACGGTGCTTGGCGGCATCGCCGCACTGGCCGGCAGTCTCGAATGGCTTTTGGTAGCACGTCTGCTGCAGGGACTGGGCGCCGCCGCCGGTTTCGTCATCGCCCGTGCCATTGCCCGCGATGCCTTTCAGGGCGCCGCCCTGGTCCGGATTTTCGGGCTGCTGACGATGACCATGGGTATCGTTCCCGGTATTGCGCCGGCGATCGGCGGGCTGATACAGGAGTATCTGGGGTGGGAGGCCAACATCCTGGTGACCATGGCCATGGGTGCGGTGATGCTTTGCCTGTGCTTTTTTGCCCTGCCGGAAACTGGCACACCGTCCAGCGAAAAAATATCCCCGCCGCAGATCGCGGCGACATACCTGTCGATCATCAAGGACCGGACATTCCGGCGCTTCGCCATGACCAACGCCCTGGCACTGGGTTCCCTTTATGCGTTCCACTCAGGGGCCCCGGAACTGATGATCAATCAGCTGGGACTGCGCCCGTCCGAATTCGGTCTGCTGGCGATCCTGCATTCCGGTGCCTTCATGCTGGGGGCGATGACCGTGGCGCGGTTCAGCGAACGACTCGCGGGCTCGTCCCGGTTCATCATCTACAGCGCCCTGATGATGTGCGGCTCGGGGATCGGCATGCTGGCGCTGGTGCTGAGCGGATTTGCCACGGTCACCTCACTCATGGCGTTGATGATCATTTTCGGCTACGGGCTGGGGCTTGTGCTGCCGCTTGGTGTGTCCGGCGCCCTGTCCCCATTCAAGGCCCGCGCCGGCACCGCGACGGCCCTGCTGGGGGCGCTGCAGATGTCCGCTGGCGCTGCCGCCAGTGCCGTCGTGGCCGCATTCCCCGATATTCCCGGCATCGCCTTTCCCGCTGTCATCATCATCATGACTGCCGCTGCGGCCCTCAATGCCCGCCGCTCAAAACACGAAACGGACCACCAGGAGACCCTGACATGACCGACACCATCAATGACCTGATAGCCGCCCGCTTCGCCGAACCGAACGACATCGGCCGGGACCGCCCGGCCGAGGGCGTGCACGCACAGCAGCTTCGGCACCGCTCCCGCCGCAGATACAGTGATGCCCCGGTCCCGCAAAGCGTGCTGGATGTGCTCTTTGCCTGTGCCCTGTCAGCCCCCGCCAAGTCCGACCTGCAGCAGGTCGCGATCATTCAGTTCGATGAGCCGTCGCGGCGCAACAAGGTAACGGACCTGTTTCCGTCCATGCCGTGGATCAAGCAAGCCCCGGTGTTTCTGCTGTTTTGCGGAGACGGGCGGCGTATCCGCAGGGTCTGCGAATTACGCGGGACGGCCTTTGCGCATGAACCGCTCGACGCCTTCCTGAACGCCGCCGCCGATGCCGCCATCGTCCTGCAGAATTTCATCACTGCCGCCGAGGCAGAGGGACTGGGCTGCTGCCCGATCAGCGCCGTACGTGAAGTGACGGATGACATCGTTGACCTGGCCGGTCTGCCGAACGGCGTTTTCCCCTTCGCCGGATTGTGTGTCGGTCACCCGGTGGACGACCCGGCCATCAGTGTTCGCCTGCCGATGCGCCTGACGGTCCACAAGGACAGCTACGACGACAGCACCCTTCAGGACGAAATCGAAGGCTATGACCGCCGCCGCAACGAGACCAACGTGTTTCGCAATCAACGAGAACCCGAGCGCTATGGCACCAAGGAAGGTTATGGCTGGTCCGATGACAAGTCCCGCCAGACCGCAAATACGGAGCGGCAAAGCTTCTCTGCCTATATTCGCCGCAGCGGGTATGATCTCTGATATACTTTTAATAATATTGAAAATTAAATACGACTTTTAATACTTTTCCCGATAAAGTAGATTTAATCACAAGACACCCCCTAAAGGTGTCCGCTATTGGCATGTACTCTTTGAAGACTCCGCCTGGGAAGGAGAACTTACATGGGAAATTTTGATGCCTATACCATACCCAAGCGAAACAACCGGCCGCTCAGGTCCGTGCTTCGCGATGGTATCGGCCCGGATGCGGCCAATATACCCGAAGATCTGCATATCATCACCCGTACCCTCGCCAGCGCCGGTCTGCTGGATGAAACGGCAAGCCCGGAACTGACCCGAAACGCAATTTTTCAGGCGATCCGCCATGTACGGAAAACCCTGCCGGACGTCATTGACGAAGAAAACCTATCGCCGGGCGACGAGACGGAACGCGCGGTCCGCCGTGCTCTGGCGCATGGCCGTTTGCCGCTGTCGCACCGTACTGTCATCGAAAGTACGGCACCCAAAGGTCCCAGAACGGTCCTTGACGGCGGTATGCGAAGGGCCCGGGCCAAACTGCTGGATGAGCCGGCGTGCGCCCCCCTGGCCTCGCCCCTCAGACGTACGCTGTTACCGGCGATCAGCCCGGAGACGTTTCAGTCCAACCGGCGTCTGTGCGAAGCCCTGGCAAACGGGGGGCACATCGAGGGCCTGGACAGGATCATCGCCGCGGCGATTACGGACGGCGGCAAACAGAGCTTCAGCGATGTCCGGGATTTCTTTCAGATACTGAAAAACCAGTCGCCGATTTTGGCTCATGAACTTTATGACCGGACACGATCCGCGCTCAAGGGAAAGGCATTGTGCCGGTTCGTGAAACTGTACCGTTCACAGCCGCCGGTAGGAGGAGATTTCGACGTGGAATAAATGGCCTGCGGCGAAGGAAGCCCAGGGGCCTGCCCCTAGTTGACCATATGTTCCTTGATCGCCGCATTCCGGACGGATTTGCGAATTTTTTCAAAGGCCCGGACCTCAATCTGTCGGACCCGTTCGCGGCTGATCCCGTAAACGTCGCTCAGATCCTGCAGGGTCATCGGTTCGTCCTTGAGCCGCCGTTCCGTCAGGATATGGCGCTCCCGGTCGGTCAGGCACTTCATCGCCCCCACCAGCATTCTGTGCCGGCTTGACGCTTCCTGCCGTTCGGCAACAAGGTTTTCCTGATTTTCGGAGTCATCCTCGAGCCAGTCGATCCATTCGCCCTCACTGTCATCACGCAGCGGTGCGTTCAGGGAATGGTCGGGGCCGGCGAGGCGGCGATTCATGTTTGTGACTTCCTGCTCAGAGACCTTGAGCCGGGTCGCCACCAGCGCCGTATGTTCCGGTGTCAGGTCGCCGTCATGGATAGCCTGCAATTCACTTTTGATCCGGCGCAGGTTGAAGAACAGTTTTTTCTGCGCCGCCGTGGTGCCCATCTTCACCAGTGACCAGGAATGCAGGATATATTCCTGCATCGATGCCCTGATCCACCACATGGCATAGGTTGCAAGTCGGAAGCCCTTGTCGGGATCAAAGCGTTTGACGGCTTGCATCATGCCGATATTGCCTTCAGAAATCAGTTCGCCGACCGGCAGGCCGTAACCGCGGTATCCCATGGCAATCTTCGCAACCAGGCGTAAGTGGCTGTTGACCAGCTGATGTGCCGCTTCGTCGTCGGCATGATCACGCCAGCGTTCGGCAAGTGCGATCTCCTCTTCGTGCGTCAGCATCGGATATTGCCGGATGACCTGAAGATATCGAGAGAGATTATCTTCAGGGGTTGGATTGAAGTCTCTGGCGAGCGTGCCCATTGTCCCTATCTTCCCAAAGCTTGTTGCCGATTAAAAACACCGGTCCGGGCCTTTTGGCCTCTGTTCCGTTGTATGTTTCCATCTGCGTACCCGAGTTATTTACTCAGGTTTTCTTTTATTATAATTGCTCTAAACTATCAATTAATTCTTTGATATCACTTGATAGCTTTATCTCAAATTCGAGCTTTTCCTGGCTTACGGGGTGCTCGAAACCAAGTTTATAGGCGTGGAGTGCCTGATGTTTATACGCACCGGGCTGTCCCTGGATCACTATTTCCCGGTCTTTACGATGGCTTCCCCTGCTATGATACAGAGGATCGCCAACAAGGGGATGACCCATTGATGACATTTGAACACGGATTTGATGGGTTCGTCCTGTGAATAAATGGCAATCCATTAGTGCCGCTATAGCACCAATAGGCCGAATCACCTTATAATCCGTGACCGCATGTTTACCTCCCGACGGAATAACGGCCATGCGTTTACGGTTCCTGGGATCACGGCCGATATTGTTCTCGATCCGTCCGTCCCGAGGGGACGGCATGCCCCATACCACTGCCATATAGGCACGGTCGATGCTGTGCACCTGAAACTGATCGACCAGTCCGCGATGCGCAATGTCGCTTTTGGCGCAGACCATAACGCCGGACGTATCCTTGTCGAGCCGATGTACGATACCCGGCCTGCTGACTCCGCCGATCCCCGATAGCGACCCCCGGCAATGGTACAGCAGCGCATTGACCAGCGTGCCGCCGGCATGCCCGGGGGCCGGGTGCACGACCAGCCCGGCCGGCTTGACCAGCACAATCAGGTCCGCATCCTCATAAAGAATGTCGAGGGGGATATCCTCGGCCTCGGGACGTGCCGGCGCCGGCGGCGGCACATGCAGGATATAGGTTTCTTCTGCCCTGACCTTGCGCGACATATCCTGGGCCGGGCCATCAGGTCCGGTGACTTGACCGTCGTTTATCAGCGCCTGAACACGCGTCCGGGACAGATTGCCCGCGGCATCAGCGAGCCACTTGTCGAGCCTTGCACCGGCATCGGCAGCGTCGACGGTCAACGTGATATTGCGTGGTTCACTCATGTCTGCCTTTATGCCCTATTGTCAGGCAATTGCCCAATCTCGAGTGTGCGTCTTGACAAGCCCTGCCCCGCCGACGATGAAGACCCGTAGATAACGTCCGGCTGTCCGACGCCGGCACAAAGCAGGTAGAGTAAGCGTTATGCAGGCATTGAAAGCCATCGTCATTGGCATGGGCGCCCTGATCGTCCTCGCGGTCGGCCTGATCGGTTACGGACTGTACAAGAAATCGGTCGATCCGGGCTGGAAACTGTTCGGCACACGGCCGGAAGCCACGTCTCCGGCGACCGCCGCCGCACCTGGCACCTTCGGTGAGCGCACCCTCGATCTTGCCGACAATTGCTATATCGAGGATGTCCGCCCCGATGGACGCCGCGCCTATCTCCTGCTTGGACCGGCATCGGTCTGTAACGGCGTGATCGTCATCGACGTCGAAGACGGGCGCGTGCTCGGCCGCATCCAGCCACGATGATCGCATATCTCAGCGACGGCCTGGCCGGTCGCATCCGCAGGCATGCGGAAGAAGGCTATCCGTTCGAGGTTTGCGGTCTGTTGACCGGCAAGCGCCAGCCGGACGGCACTGTCACCATCACCGGTGTGCATGAAAGCCTTAACGTCACGGACCGTGACCAGAAAACGGGGTTCGAGATCGATCCCAAACTCCGTTTTGATTTGATGCGCGCCCTGGAAGCCCTGAATGACGGTAGCGAAATCATCGGGCATTACCATTCACACCCGGATCATCCGGCAGCCCCCTCCGACACCGACCTGGCGATGGTCTACGAGACGGATTTCGTCTGGCTGATCTGTGGCGTCACGAAATACGGCGCCGGTGCGTTGAACGCCTTCAAGCCACGTGATGATCGCAGCCGGTTTGATGACGTCTCCATCAGGAACGAAGCGTTTTGATCATCCGCCAAATTGCTTGCAATTTAGTGTGACCAACAGTTTCGTGCAGCGCCTGACTGAATATACAGTTCCCAGTCCGCGCTGCATCGTATAGCTTCCGGTCATGTTCTACATCGCCCCGGCTCTCTTATCATTGTGTGTCGTCCAGGCTGTCATGGCAGCCGTGCTAATGACATTCTGGAAGATGCGCAAAAGTGCACCCGGCCTTCCCGAAATGGCTTCCGCCATGGCCATCAGCAGCATCGGTGCACTGCTCATGGGGATCAGCACCTCACAGGAGAAAGTCATTGCCGGATATGCCGGTATCCAGTGTTTTGTTATCGGGCTGCTTCTGACGGCACGGGCCATGCGCAGATTACTCGGATTGAAGCCGCTGCGCGGATTTGAGGCCGCAGCGTTTCTGAGCTGTGCGCTTGGTGATATCTATTTTCTCTTCATCGATAAGAATTTGACCAACGTCGCCATTCTGCATTCAGCGGTCTACACGGTGATCTGCCTGGTGACGTTGCTGGCGCTGTTGCGGGAATCCCGCACCGACCTGAAACCGGGATGCCGGATTCTGGCCTTCACATTCGCTATATTCGGCATCGCCAGCATGGTGCGCGTCGGCGTCCGGATCTTTTTCGACATTCCGGTGCCGGTAAACATTGAAGTCGCCTCGCTGGAGCTTGTGTATATCTTTGTCGGGATTGCCACATCCATCGGCTGGACCATCGCGTATGTTTGGACGACCTATAGCGTCGCCGAACACCGGCTACGCGTGGCGAATGATAAACTGGAGCGATTCACCGGGGCCGTGGCGCACGACCTGAATATGCCGCTCAACGCCATCATCGGCTATCTGAGTGCGATTGCACACCTCCCTGCCGGGCAGGAACACCGAAGAGACGAGTTCATCTCTACGGCGAATGAAGCATCCCGCCGTATGAGCCGCTTTATCCAGGATCTGCTGGAACAGTCACGCGACGGCCACGAGAACAACGCGCCTGAACGCGTCGACACTGCAGCCTGCATCCAGGAAGCTCTGCACCCGCTGCGGCACCGTATAGAGCAGACCGACACCGACGTGCATATCGACGTCAATCATCATGTTTTGGCGACAGCTTTCCAGATAACCCGCGTGTTTCAAAACCTGTTCGACAACGCCATCAAGTATCGCGACGAAGCGCGGCCACTAAAAATCCATGTCACTTCCGTCCGCGAAGATGTGTGGATTTCGCTGTCGATACGGGACAACGGCCTCGGTATTTCTATCGAGGATCAAAGCAGAATCTTCGGTGCCTTTGAGCGCGCAAACAGCAAGTCGGCTTTACCCGGTCACGGTCTGGGCCTGTCGGAGTGCAAACGGATCGTTGAAAGTTTCGGCGGCAAGATCACCGTCAATTCCAGTCTCAGTGAAGGCACGGTATTTACGCTAAGATTGCCCGCCGTCAGGTCCTGAACATCAACCCAGTAAAAGGACCACCCCGGCCACGGCCGTTGCCGCCCCCATTGAGCGGGTCAACTTGTCGCCAACAGCCTGAAGACGACCCATCGACATACCAAGCCCGATCCCCAGCCCATGCAACAGTGCCGTGGCAACGCCAAACCCTGCTGCATACGCCAGTGCGCCGGCATCACCGATTTCCGCGCCGTGGGCATGCCCATGAAACACCGCAAAACCGCCAACGATAATGGCGGAGAGATAAACCGGCAGCTTCACGGCAAAAGCGATCAGCAGACCAAGGGCGACCAAAGATGCCAGAATGACCGGCTCAACGACGGGCAAGCTCCCTCCCGAAACGGCAAACAGGAAACCAGCTCCCATCATCGCCACGAAGGCACCCGGCACGACCCACGTTGCACGGCCGCCCACGCGGAAGGCCCAAAGGCCAACGGCAACCATGACCAGAATATGGTCGAGCCCGAACATCGGATGCGTAAACCCGGCGGCAAATGAGCCGTGTTCGGACGGCAGCAGATGTGCATGAGCGGGGGCGGAAATCGACAGCAGTAACGCAGCCGCAAGAGAAATTCGATAAAGCATTTTTGTCCCTCATTTGGTCAACCAGACGCCCGGATTTCGGGTACGCCGCGGCTGAGTATAATGCCTCCAACTCTCTTGTCGATGTCCTTATGCGAACTGAAAATTGTCCCGCTGTGAATACTAGCTGTCTAGTGAACTTCCTTCGACGCGCCGATGGCCGCCTTCAGCTTCTCGAAATTGAAATCCGGGCTTTTCGCCGCATCGAGAATTTTAGCTTCCTTGCGCTGATGCTTGGCGACCACGTCGGGGATTTTCCTGACCGCGTCCGCCGGAATCATCACCGCACCATGCAGATCCGCATGAACGATGTCGTTGGTCGACACAGTCAGACCATAAACCGTCACCTGGCAGTCGAAATCGACGACGTGCACGTAGGCGTGGCTCGGCCCGATCTTGCCGCCCAGCAGGTTGAAGCCCCGCACACTGTCGGGAATGTCACGAATTGAGCCGTTGGTAACGGCGCCCAGTGCGCCCAGTCCCTTGTGGACATGGGTATGCACTTCTCCCCAGAACGCGCCATGGCCCGGACGCGGATCGATGTCCTGAACGACGACGATGCTCGGCCCCGGTTTTTGAGAGACATATTCATAGTACGGAAGGCGCTTGGCGGCGGCCTGTTCAATGGTATCCGCCGACGGGTCTGCAGCGCGGATCATCACCGTCCGCGCATAACCACAGATCGGCGGCAGGTTGGGGTCGAGCGGGACAAGCTGTTCCGTGGTGTAACCATGGCCGCGGCGCTCGGGCACGATTTCCTCAAGCGCATTGCAGATCGTCGGCGTATCCCACTGGGTTAGAATTTTCAGATCGTCTTCGGTAAAGTCACCCATGTCTCTCTCCCATTCATAATGTTGTGCTGCGGAAGCACCAGCCGGCTGACATCAGCGGCCGTTCTTTTTACGCCATGCTTCGTAGGCGGTTTTGCTCTCTTCACGGGTTGGCGGGTAAAGACCGATAATGGTCTCACCGGCTTTGACCCGCTCGGTAACGAAATCCTCGAAGGCCGTCATCTCGGCCCCTTCGGCGGCAATCTCGTCGGCCATGTGCAACGGGATGATGACCACCCCTTCACCATCACCGACCACGACATCGCCCGGAAACACCGCGACATCGCCGCAACCGATAGGACCGTTCAGTTCGATCGCCTGGTGGCGCGTCAGGTTGGTCGGCGCCGAGGGACGATTGTGATAGGCAGGAATGTCCAGCCCGGCGATTTCCGGTGCGTCGCGGAAGCCGCCATCGGTAACAACACCGGCACAACCCCGCTTCATCAAACGTGTCACCAGGATCGATCCGGCGCTGGCGGCGCGCGGGTCCTTGCGGCTGTCGATCACCATCACATAGCCCGGGGGGCACTCCTCAACCCCGACACGTTGCGGATGGGCCGGATCCTGAAAAACCGAGATCGGGTTCAAATCTTCACGCGCAGGAATATATCTGAGCGTGTAGGCCTGACCGACCATGTTCTCCCCTTTCTGTGACAGGGGATGCACATCCTGAATAAACTGGTTCTTGAGCCCGACCTTGAACAGTGCCGTGCACAGGGTTGCCGTCGATACTCTCATCAATTTCTCGCGCGTGTCGGCGCTGAGTTCACTGGCACTCATTGGTGTTTCTCCGTTCGATCAGAAAATGTCAGGTTCAGGCGTCGGCCCGCCGAACGAGGTCTCCAGATAATCGAAATCGCAGCCTTCGTCGGCCTGCTTGATATGCCTGGAGAACATCCAGCCGTAGCCGCGTTCGAATTTAGCTCTCGGCGGCGTCAAGTTGGCGCGCCGCTCTGCCAGTTCCGTCTCGCTGACCAGCATGTCGATGGTGCGGTTGGGAATATCGATCCTGACGATATCGCCGGTCTTCAGCAAAGCCAGCGGTCCGCCGACATGACTTTCCGGTGAGACATGCAGGATACACGCCCCGTAGCTGGTACCGCTCATCCGGGCATCCGACATACGCAACATGTCGCGCACGCCCTGTTTCAGAAGCTTTTTCGGGATCGGCAGCATGCCCCATTCCGGCATCCCCGGCCCGCCCTGAGGTCCGGCGCCGCGCAGTACCAGAACATGATCCGCCGTCACGTCCAGGTTTTCGTCATCGACGGCGGCCTTCATTTCCGGATAGCTGTCGAAAACCAGCGCCGGTCCTTCGTGATTGTCGAACCTCGGGTCACAGGCGCTCGGCTTGATGACACAGCCGTTCGGCGCAAGGTTGCCCCTGAGCAGGGCCAGCGATCCATGCGCATAGATCGGATTGTCGAGCGGGCGAATGACGTCGTCATTGTAGACTTCTGCGCCTTCGAGAGTATCACTCAGCGGCCTGCCGACAACCGTCATCGCATCCAGTTTCAGTTTATCCCTGAGCCGCGACATCAGGCCGCGCAGCCCGCCCGCGTAATAGAAATCTTCCATCAGATAGGTCGCGCCGCTGGGACGGACGTTTGCGATGACCGGCACATGCCGCGACGTCGCATCCAGGTCTTCGAGCGTCAGGTTGACACCGGCACGTCTGGCCATAGCGATCAGGTGAATGACGGCATTCGTCGAACACCCCATGGACATGGCGACCGTCACGGCATTGTCCATCGCCGCGCGGTCGATAATCTGATCCGGTGTCAGGTCTTCCCAGACCATTTCAACGATGCGCCGGCCGCAAGCCGCGGACATACGGATATGATTGGCATCGGCCGCGGGGATCGAACTCGCACCCGGCAGCGTCAGCCCCATGGCTTCGGCGATGGCGGTCATTGTCGAGGCCGTGCCCATCGTCATGCAGTGGCCGTACGAACGGGCGATCCCGGCTTCAACATCTCCCCATTCCTCGGCCGACAGGTTTCCGGCACGGCGTTCATCCCAGTACTTCCAGCCGTCCGAACCGCTGCCCAGTGGCTGGCCCTTGTAGTTGCCGCGCAGCATCGGTCCCGCCGGCAGAAAGATCATCGGCAGACCGGCACTGGTGGCCCCCATGACAAGGCCCGGCGTGGTCTTGTCGCAGCCCCCCATCAGCACGACACCGTCGACGGGGTGACAGCGGATCAGTTCCTCGACCTCCATCGCCAGCATGTTCCGGTACAGCATGGTCGTCGGCTTGACGTAATTTTCTGAGAGAGACAAAGCCGGCAATTCGATCGGAAAGCCGCCTGCCTGCAGGACGCCGCGTTTGACGTCATCGACACGCTGCTTGAAATGGGCATGACACGGATTGATGTCCGACCAGGTATTGATGATGGCGATGCTCGGCTTGCCGACCCAGTCGCTCGGATCGTACCCCATCTGCAGGGTCCTGGAGCGGTGCCCGAACGAACGCAGGTCATCCGGCGCATACCAACGCGCCGAGCGCAGTTCTTCGTAAGTCTTTCTTTTCTTGCTCATTTGTCTGCTCAGGAAAAGCCGTCCGCGAGTAGAAACATGAAAGTAATCATCGCAGCGCCGAACGCGATCCCTACTATGCCGCAGGAAATGCCATAATAGTTGCTGTCGATCTTATCATCTTCTTCAATATCGTCGTGCAAATCACCGGGCATCGACATTTCACTTCTCCTCAACAAGCAGCATTGATCGCTCCAGTCCGCCTTAATTCAGCGCCTGCGGCATCCACAGGGCGATCTGCGGGAAGAACATGACCAGCATCATGCCGATGATCTGCAGAACGATAAACGGCAAAACGCTGACAAAGATTTCCTGCAGGCTGATATCCTTCGGCGCCACGGATTTGAGCCAGAAACACGCAGGCCCGAACGGTGGCGACAGGAAGTAGATCTGGATATTCATCACGAACAGAATACCGAACCAGACCGCCGCCCATTCAGGCTGCATGCCCAGTTCCGGCGCCAGGTCCCTTACCACGGGTGCGAACACCGGCACCGTGATGAAGATGATTGCAATCCATTCCATGAACGTACCGAGCACAACCAGGATCGCCATCATGATAAAGATGGTACCCAACGGTCCCAGTCCCGTCCCCTTGATCAGAGAGCGCATGAAATCCGCACCGCCGATCAGGTTGTACAGGCCGACGAAAGCAACGGCGCCGAGGATCAGCCAGATGATCGTGCCGACGACGGCCATGGTGTTGGCCAGGCAATCGCGCAGCAGGGCGTAATTGAATTTGAACCGCACAGCGGCCACCGCAATGGCACCGAATACGCCGACGGCCGCCGCCTCGGTGACGCTCGTAATGCCACCATAGATCGACCCCATCACGCAGAAGATCAGGGCAATACACAATCCGACGGCAATCACCTGGTGACGGCCCAGCTTCGCTTCCTGGCCCGTTTTCATGGCGATTTCCGCCGCCGTCGGTGCCAGAGACGGATTCAGATTGCACCGCAACAGCACAAACGACACATAGAACGTCGCCAGCATCAGCCCCGGAATGAAACCGGCCGAGAACAGATCGCCGATCCCGACGTTCGCACTCAGTCCGTAAACGATCATGACAATCGACGGCGGTATGAGCGTCGCCAGCGCACCGGCGGCACAGATCAGACCGATCGTCAACTTGCGGTCATAGCCCAGACGCAGCATCTGCGGCAAAGCGACAAGACCGAGCATGACGATCTCGCCCCCCATGACCCCCGACATCGCCGCAAGAATGACGGCGACAACGGTCGTCTGCACGGCAACCCCGCCACGCAGGCCGCCGGCGAAAATCGACATCGCATCGAACAGGTCCTGGGCAATACCGGCACGCTCAAGGATCGAGGCCATCAGCACGAAGAACGGCACCGCGACCAGCGGGTATTTTTCCAGAAGGTCCATGGCGTTGGTGGACACCAGGTACATGCCCTGCACACCGTAGAACACCAGCGCACAGGTCACGGAAATGATCAGCGTGACAATCCCCAGCGGCATGCCGGTCATCATCAGGGCCAGCAGGGCGACAACGATCAGAAATGAGATGGTACCGATGCCGACCTCTTCACGGTCGACACGGAACTGATCGATGATCTCACCACTGCGTTCGGCCAGCATCTCTTCAATGCCAATCCAAATGCCGCCGACTTCGCCGTAGTGGGCAAAAATCTGGATCAGCAGACGCAGACAGATCAGCGCGAGGACGGCGTATACCGTGACCTGCATCGGCTTGGTCTGGAAGTGACGGCGCAGGTTCACCAGCAACTGCACCATGTACATGAACAGCCCGCAGACGAGAACGGTCTTGAGAACCATCGGCAGCGGCGAGTTCCAGGCCGTACCGCCGCGCTCAACAAGATCAATGCTTTCCAGCGCCCGGATCAGGGTATCGGAAACCAGCATGTAAAGGGCCAGCACACCAACGGTCATGGCGAACAGATCGAGCCACCAGCGTGTCCGCTTGGATGCCATCAGATACAGGACGGTGATGCCGATATGACGTTTCTGCAACGTGACGTAGCCGGCGGACAACATCCACGCACAGGCGCAGAGCACCATCACGACTTCGAAAACCCATTGCGTGGGTGAATTGAAAATATACCGGGCGGCAACTTCCCACAGCGTACACGCTGCTGCCATCAGGTACAGAAAGCTTACCGAAAAACCCGTAAAACGGCTGACATGATCGACGGACTGGTCAAACTTGGCCCCGATCGGCGCGCCGACCAAACGCTCCGTGATTCCCAACATCACTTCCTCCCTGAATTGGCGTTGTTTACCGCATTATTTTTAAAAGCACCGCCACGCCTGAATGGCGTGGCGGCACAATGTGTTTGCGACTTATTTCAACAAGCCAACGGACTTCATGTATTTGAGATGCGCATCAAGCGCTTCCTGAGCCAGCGGCGACTTGGCAGCAAAATCGTGCCAGGCACCAACGGCGATTTCACGGAATTTGGCGCGCTCTTCCAGGCTCCAGTCGACGACGGTAATCTCGGAACCGGCACGCTGTTGGGCGGCAATCTCCTGATCCTGAAGATCGGCTTCACGACGCATGGCGTCATACGAAGCCTGATACCAGACTTCAAGAGCCGTCTGGCCTTCCTTGCCGAGCTTGTCCCAGGCCGACTTGTTCACGATGAACTGCAGAACAGCCATGGAGTGGATGCCCGGGTAGATCGGGAACTTGGCAACCTTGTACAGGCCCTGTGCGTTGTTGTTCACGTGAGCCGAAGCATCAGCTGCATCGATGACTTTTTTCTCGAGAGCCGAATACACTTCCGAGAACGGCAGCGATACGGGGGCTGCACCGGCACGCTTGAACACTTCTGCAGCGAGACCTTCCGGCGAGCGGACTTTCACGCCTTTGAATTCGGCGACGCTGTTGATCGGAATGGTCGAAACAAACGCTTCCTTGGCATAAGGACCGCAACCGACGACGTGGACTTTACCTTTGGTGTACTGGTCATAAAGTTTCTGAAGGATTTCCTTGCCGCCGCCATACTGGCAGAACGTCCGCACCTGATCGACGGTGTCATAGCCGGCAATCAGGTCACCGATGATGGCAAAAGCGGGATCACGTCCGGAGAAATAGGAAACCGCGTTCAAATCACCGTCGAGAATGCCGTTGGCAACGGCATCGATGGTTTCACGGTGCGGGACCACAGCCTTCGTCGGCAGCACGTCAATCTTGACGTTGCCGCCGGTCATGGCCTCCAGTTTCGGCGCCCAGTCGTCAGTCATAAAACGGTGTGCCCAGTCACCAGCCTTAGAGCTGGCCTGAACCTTAAGCGTTTTGGCTACGGCACCATCGGTACCCATGGCCAGAACCAGCGACCCCAAAGCAAGGGCCATCATAGATTTTTTGAACATAATTAGTATCTCCCAATTCAATAATTTGTTTGGACAAGATTGACTCGTCAAAGACTGAAATACTAATATATCAGTTATCGAGTCAAGTTGAATTGCCGTTTTTAAGACAATCTCCGTGCTGTATTCTATGGTCATCGGGCAATGCCGAACGAAATTTCCGCGATAAAATCACTGCCGCCCGTCAGCGGACGGGACGGCCGTTTAACGACGGTGCAGCAGATTTACACGGACCTCAGACGGCTCATCATCGACCTCACCCTGCCACCCGGTACGCTGATTTCCAAAAATGATGTTGCCGATCGGTATGGTGTTAGCCAGACCCCGGTGCGTGAGGCTCTGATCCTTCTCGAAGAAGACGGACTGGTCGATATCTTCCCGCAATCCAGAACCGAAGTGTCGCGAATCGATATTCAACACGCCCGCGAAGTTCACTTCCTGCGTCTCAGCGTCGAAATCGAGGTCGCCCGCGTCCTCTCGCAGATCATTGACGAGGAGGGCCTCAAAAAGCTGAAGGCCTGGATCGCGCGTCTGACCACGGAACTCGAAGCCGGTGATCAGCCCTCGTTCAGGCTGACCGATAACAGCTTTCATGAAGAGATGTTCCGCCTGGCTAAAATCGCAGGGGTGACACGGATGATCGAACGCAAACGCGGTCATTACGACCGGCTGCGCGGTCTGTACCTTCTTGAACAGGGCCGCCGACTGAACGTGATCAACGAACACGGTGAGATTTTCAAAGCCCTCAAGAACCACGACGAGAAAGCCGCAGAGGACGCAGTCCGCAACCATCTCGGCAAATCACTTGCGATTGTCGATCAGATTCGCGACCGCCATCCCGATTTTTTCATTTAACCACAGTTTCCGTCAGAGACACGCCTTTACAAGGAAATCCATCCATGCCGCAATCCCACCCCCCCACCGAGGCCATCAGCGAAGCACAGGTTGCCGCCTATAACGAAAAGGGTTTTGTCGTCGTCGAGGATATTTTTTCCGCCGACGATCTGGCGAAGATGGATGCCGCCCTGCACGAACTTGTCGAAAGCGCCCGCGGCCTTGAGACACACACCGGCATCATCGATCTGGAACCGAGCCACACCTCGGAGAAACCCCGCGTCCGGCGGATCAAGGAGCCGTTCCTCAACCATCCGGTGTTTCACGAAATGGGCAAAAACCCGAAACTCATTGCCGCCCTGACAGCCCTGATCGGACCGAACCTCAGAATGCACGGATCCAAGATCAATCTGAAATCGGCCGAATACGGCTCGCCCGTCGAGTGGCACCAGGACTGGGCATTTTATCCCCACACCAATGACGACGTTCTGGCGGTCGGTGTCATGATGGATGACATGACCGAAGACAACGGACCGCTGATGTGCATTCCCGGTTCGCACAGGGGGCCGACCCACGATCATCATCAGGACGGTCACTTTGTCGGAGCAGTCGACCCGGAAACGTCGGACATCGATTTCAATACCGCAGAGAAAATTCTCGGCAAGGCCGGCTCATGCAGCTTCCATCATGTCCGAACGATGCACGGCTCGGCCCTGAACACCTCCGGCAGGGACCGCCGCCTACTTCTGTTCCAGATCGCCGCCGCCGATGCCTGGGACATTCGAGGCATGGACCGCATCGGATCCTGGGACCAGTACAAGAAAACCATGATCGCCGGTGAACCGACGAACGAACCGCGTGTCGTCGTCACACCGATCCGCCTGCCCTACCCAGAGCCGCTCAAGAAAGGTTCGATCTACGAGAGCCAGTCCCTGGCAAGAAACAAGTACTTCGGCGACAAGCCCGCCGCCGAATAATGACGCCTGCACGATGACGGACGTTTCCAACAGCCACTTCGCGTCTCCCTGATCTTGATCAAGGGCCCACGATTGACGGCTGATATGAACGAAAGACGGCTGTGCAGGAAATGAAGAAACCCAAATCAGTTTTGGGGTGACGAAAGGAAGACTTGAGAATTATGAAACGCGTTTTAATCACCGAAAACATGCACGGCTGTGCCCATGAAATTCTGCGGGCCCGCAGCGATATCGAAATCGTCAATCTCGAAGGCGATATCCGCCCGGAAACCCTGATGGCCAACATGGCCGGTGTCCATGCCATCGCGGTCCGTTCGGCGCATCTGACGTCAGACATACTGAGCCACGCCAACGACCTTGAGGTTGTTTCGCGTCATGGCGTCGGCTGCGATCTGATCGACGTCGATTATCTCTCGGGGCGAGGCATCCCCGTGGCCATCGCATCGGGCGCGAATTCACGTTCGGTCGCCGAGCATACGCTGTCCCTGATGCTGTCACTGGCGCGCGAACTGTCAGCTCAGGACAGAATGGCCAAGGAAGGCAACTGGAAGAACCGCAACAGTTTTCAGCTTCGCGACATGATGGGCGCTACGGTCCTGATCGTCGGGTTCGGGCGGATCGGCAAACTTGTCGCGCCACTCTGCAAGGCGTTCGGGATGGACGTCATCGCCGCCGACATCGCACCGGACCAGGCAGCAGCCGATGACATGGGGATCCGGCTGATCACGGATTTCCGGGACGCGCTTGGGGAAGCCGATTTCGTCACGCTGCATGTGCCGCTGGACGACAAGACGCGGCACATCGTTTCGACCGCCGAATTCGACGCCATGAAGGACGGCGCCATTCTGATCAACTGCGCGCGTGGCGGTATCGTCGATGATGACGCCCTGCTTGTAGCGCTCGATAACGGCAAGATTTTTGCCGCCGGGGTTGATGTCCTCGACCGTGAACCCCCTGCCCCGGATCATCCGCTCCTGCACCGTGACAACGTGCTTGTGACCCCGCACAACGGGGCGGCGTCCGTTTCGTCGTCGATCGCCATGGCCCGGATGACGGCGGAGAACATCCTCGCCTGCTTCGACGGGCAGTTGCAGGACGAAATGATCTTTAATCTGGAAGGGCTGTCCCGATCATGAGCGACGAACAAGCCACCCGCGTGACCGCCGACGGCATGACCCGGCTCGGCACCGATATTTTCGTCCGCGCCGGCGCCCGGCCCGAAGAAGCCGAAGCCATCAGCGCCAATCTGGTGAATTCAAATCTCAGCGGCCACGACAGCCACGGCGTCGTGCGGATACCGCGCTATCTGATGTGGGAACGCACCGGTAACCTGTCCTTTGGACAATCGGCAAAGGTCGTCACCGACGGCGGCAATTTTGCACTGGTCGACGGCAACAAGGGCTTCGGCCAGGTCGTCGGACGCGAAGCCGTGGACCTGGGCATCGCCAAGGCGTGCGATAGCGGACTGGCCATCGTCGCGTTACGCTGCGCCGGGCATTTGGGCCGTATCGGTTTCTGGGCGGAGCGCGCCTGCGACGCGGGCCTGGTTTCAATTCATTTCACCAACGTCTCGCAAAGCATGCTGGTAGCACCGTTCGGTGCCGCCGACCGGCGCCTGTCCACCGCCCCCGTGACCATCGGCGTGGTCAATCCGAAGGGGGATGATTTCATCCTCGATTTCGCGACGTCGAAAGTCGCCGAAGGCAAGGTGATGGTCGCCCTCAGGGGTGGAAAGCCGGTCCCCGAAGGCGCCCTGATCGACGGTGACGGCAATCCGACCACAGACCCCCATGCGCTGTACGGTGATCTCAAACCCGGCGAGGTCGCGAACCCGCGTGCCGGCAGTGGCGCCCTGTTGACTTTCGGCGATCACAAGGGATCGGGGCTCGCCCTTGCGTGTGAGCTTCTGGCCGGTGCATTGACCGGGTCCGGGGCCACCGGTCCCGGGACACAGACCCACAACGGGATGTTTTCAGTCTACCTGAAGCCGGAATTGTTGGATGACGGTCACGGTTTTGCCGGCGCCGTTTCGGATTACATAGATTACGTCCGCTCGGCCCGCCCCCGCAATCCCGACGAGCCGGTGATGATCCCCGGTGACCCGGAACGCAAGGCACGCACGGAGCGTGGCGCCAACGGATTCGATATCGCCGCCGCAGCGTGGAACAGCATCATCAATGCCGGGGCGGACCTGGGACTGGACCGGGATGCAATGACAAAAACAGCGTGCGGTAAATAACAACAACAAGAATGACCCAGAGGAGGCTCCAATGACTGACACCACCCTGAAATCCCGCATGCTGGACGGCGACATGCTCTCCGGTACGTTTCTGAAAACACCGGCATTCCAGCTGATTGAAATTCTCGCCATGTCCGGCATGGATTTCGTCGCCCTTGATGCCGAGCACGCACCGTTCGACCGCGGCAGTGTCGATGCCTGCCTCGGCATGGCGCGGGCCCTGAACTTTCCAGCCCTGGTCCGTATCCCCGACGGTTCGCCGGCGCAGATTCTGACCATGCTGGATTCAGGTGCTACGGGACTGATCGTGCCGCACGTCAATACCGCCGAAAAAGCCCACGACGTCGCAAAGGCAGCCCGCTTCGGCCATGGCGGGCGGGGTTATGCCGGATCAACCCGCTGGGCCGGATACGCAACCCGTGCCATGCCCGATGTCCTCAGCCAAAGCGAGACTGAAACCGTCATCCTCGCCCAGATCGAAGAGCCGGAAGCCGTCGAGGATATCGACGAAATCGCCGCCGTCGATGGTATTGATGCGCTGTTCGTCGGACCTGCCGATCTTGCAGTGTGCTATGGGCTGACCGACGCCGCCGCTCCCGAAGTCCGCATGGCCATCCGCCGGGTTGGTGAAGCCGCCAAGAAACACGGCAAGTGTCTGGTCACGTTTGCGCCGAACACGACATGGGTGCCGGATCTGAAAGCGCTTGGTGTCAGCATGTTCTTCATCGGCTCCGAACACGGTTTTATGCTGGACGGCGCCCGTGCCGTCGCCGCCGACATCCGGGAGAACTGAATTGACCGTCTATATTGGTAGTGGCGCCGGTTTTGCGGGTGACCGCCTTGATGCAGGCATCCCCGTTGTCGAAACCCTGAAGACGAAGGATGGACCGCGCTATCTGATCTTCGAAGTGATGGGCGAACGAACGCTGGCCATCGCCCAGCGGATCAAGATGCGCAAACCCGAGCTTGGGTATTCACCGTATCTGGAACCGTACCTGCGCAATGTGCTGCAAGCCGCCAAGGAAGCGGACGTGACCATCGTCGCAAACCTCGGCAACGCCAATCCGCTGGGCGGTGCGAAACGCACCCATGAACTGGCAAAGGAACTCGGCGTCGAGGGACTGCGCGTTGCCGTTGTGTTGGGGGACGATCTGCTGGCCTTCATGGGGCCGGATGAGATCGCCAGCCTGCCGACGATTGAAGGGGTCAGTATCGACGGCAAGGAAATCGTCGCCGCCAATGCCTACCTGGGAGCGCGCCCCGTCGCGGCAGCCCTCAAGCTCGGCGTCGATGTCGTGCTGGTTGGCCGCACCACCGATGCCGCACTCGTGCTCGGTCCGCTGATCCATGAATACGGCTGGGGCGAGGAAGACTTAGATCTTCTGGCGCAAGGCACGTTAGCCGGGCATTTGCTGGAATGCGGCGGTCAGGTGACCGGCGGGTATTTCTGTGACCCCGGTTTCAAGGACGTGCCCGGCATGGACGAACTCGGCTTTCCCATCGGCGAGATCGAGAAGGACGGCACCATCGTCATCACCAAGGCCGACAACACAGGCGGGCTGGTGAACAGGGCCACGGTTACCGAGCAGATGCTGTACGAGGTCCACGACCCGTCGGCCTATCTGACCCCGGACGTCAGCCTTGATATTTCGAACGTCACCCTCGAAGACGACGGCAAGGACCGGATTCGTGTCACTGGCGCCAAGGGTGCCCCGCCGCCCGATACCCTCAAGGTTACGGTGTCGGCGGACGGCGGCTGGCTCGCGGAATCGGAAATGATCTATGCCGGACCGAACGCTCTGGCCCGCGCCCGGCTTGCCGCCGATGTTGTGCGCTCGCGCGTTGGCAAGCATGGTGTCGAAGAACCGGTGCGGATTGAGATCATCGGCACCGGTGCTGTCTACGACAACGACGCCTCGGACCGGGAACGCCAGAAGAACATGCCGATGGATGGCGAATACAGGCTGCGCGCCGCGATCCGCACCCTCGACAAGGCAACCGCCCAGTATGTCAATGACGAGGTTCTCAGCCTGTTCTGTTCCGGACCGGCCGGCGGCGGCGGATATCGCTGTAACATCACAGGCCAGGTCAATACGGCTTCCGTGCTGATCCCGCGCGGCCCGGTCGAAGCTCAATCCCGCGCCAAAGAGGTCAAGCCATGAGCGACATGATCACCCTGCCCCTGCACGCCGTTGCGCACGGCCGAACCGGCGACAAGGGCAACCGCGCCAACATTTCACTGATCCCCTATGTCGCCGATGCCTACCCGCATCTGCTGGAACAGGTCACACCCGAACGGGTACTGGACCTGTTTCGCCACAAGGGGGCGACGGACGTGAAGCGTTATGACCTGCCCAATCTTACGGCGATGAACTTCGTCATCGACAATGCGCTCGAAGGCGGCGTCAACAGTGCCCTGTCTCAGGACCTGCACGGCAAGACACTATCCTTCATGCTGCTGGGCGAAGTCGAGGTGACGGTTCCGAAATCCTGCATCCCGGCCGGGTCGCGGTATCTCTAGGCTTCCTCGCCGAGTTCCCACATATCTTCAAGCAGCATCTGCTTGAGCCGATCAGCAGCCGGGGACAGCGTCGTGCCGCGGCGTTCGATCAGCACCAGTTCACGTGACAGATCGGGTCCGGTCAGAGGCCGCGACACCAGTCTGTGCGACGCCAGCCCGCGCATGACCATGTGTGGCACGATCCCGGCCCCCATGCCGGCCTCCAGAAAACCGACCATGGTCGACAGGTGCTGCACTTCATGCAGCCACTTCACGCTTTTAAGCCGCTCGGCAAGATGGGCCTGCAAAACCCGGCTGGTGCCGCTGCGTGACCCCAGCATCATCAACGGCAGCCCGGCCAGGTCCGCGGCATCGATGGCGCCGCCCCGGGCCAGTGGATGATCGTCGCGGCAGGCCAGTACGAAACGATCCTGCATCAACGGGGTCGCCGTCAGGTCGCCGTCAATGTCATCTGTCTTCATATCGATCGCGAACTCTGCTTCGCCACGCCGCACATAGGGCATGATCTCGCGCTCGGCGACGTCAATGATCCGGACGCCGACATTCGGATACTGTTCGACAAAGCGGCTGACAACAGAGGGCATGACATAAGTCGCGACCGAGATCAGGCTGGCCACCGTCACCCGGCCACCGGCAACGTCGATCACATCACGGATATCCGAAAAGGTCTGCTCGAATTGCCCCAGCAGCCGGCGTGCGTTCGGCAGGAATGCCTGGCCCACCGCCGTCAGGGCCACGCTTCTGGTCGTCCGGTCAATCAGGCGGGCACCCAGTGCATCCTCGAGCTTTTGCAGGCGCTGCGTCAGCGCCGACTGGGTGACATTGAGAAGATTTGCCGCTTCCTTGAAGCTGCCGGAATCGATGATGCCAACGAAAACCTCAACGTCCTTGATGCCGTAGGGTATATTCATAAATTACCTATTCTAATTAATATTATAATTAATTTAATTTTACTTCACAATCAAGACTCGCCACACTCCCCTAAATGCCTGAACGGCCCGGTATCCAAGAGGAAACTATTATGTCCAAGAAATATGATGTCGTCGTTGTCGGCGCGGGTAATGCCGCGCTTTGTGCTGCCATGGCCGCACGTGAAAACGGCGCCGAGGTGCTCATTCTCGAAAAAGCCGCCGAAGAAGAAAAAGGCGGCAATTCATACTTCACCGCCGGTGGGTTCCGGTTCTGCCATACCGGCGTCGACGATGCCGCCAAGGACGTGTTGACCGACCTGTCGGACGCCGAACGCGAGCAGATCGTCCTTCCAGTGCACGACCGCAACGTCTTTTACGACGCGCTGATGAAGGTCACGCACCATCAGGCCGATGAGGACATGGCGTGGCAGCTGATCGACGGGTCGCGCCCGGCCATGGTCTGGCTTCGCGAACACGGCGTGCGTTTCATCCCGATGTTCGGCCGGCAGTCCTTCCAGGTCGACGGCAAACATCATTTTTACGGCGGCGTGAACATCGAAGCCGTCGGCGGCGGCGCGGGCCTTGTCGAAATGGAACTCGCCCACGCCCTCAAGATGGGCTGCGAAATCCGCTATTCGACCGGCGCGACCGATCTGATCCAGGACAAGAACCGCTGCATCACCGGGCTCAAGGTACGCGGTCCGAACGGATATGAAGACATCGCCTGCGATGCCGTGGTACTGGCCTGCGGCGGATTTGAATCCAATCCGGCGATGCGTGCGCAGTATCTGGGCAAGGGCTGGGACCTGGCCCGTGTCCGCGGCACCCGCCACAACATGGGTGACGGCATCCGCATGGCCATCGATATCGGTGCGCGCCCGTTCGGTAACTGGTCTGGCTGTCATTCTGTGGGCTGGGATATCTCGGCCCCGCCGTATGGTGACTACGAAGTGCTGGATAACTTCCAGAAGCATTCCTACCCGTGGGGGATCATGGTCAACCTCAAGGGGGAACGCTTCGTCGACGAAGGCGAAGACCTGCGCAACCACACCTATGTGAAGTTCGGCCGTGAGATCATGAACCAGCCGTTCCGGACCGCGATCCAGATCTTCGATCAGAAAACCATCCCCCTGCTCAGAGACGAATACCGCATCAAGCAGGTGACGAAGTATACGGCGAACACCATGGCGGAACTGGCGGCACAGCTTGAAATCGATCCGGACGCACTGACGAAAACCGTCGACGAGTTCAACGCTGCCTGCCAGCCGGGCGAGTTCAACCCGTCGATCCTGGATGGCGTCACGACCAAGGGCCTTGCCGTCAACAAGACCAACTGGGCGCTGCCGATCAGCGAAGGGCCGTTCGAGGCTTTTGTGACCACGACCGGCGTGACCTTCACCTTCGGCGGTCTGCGCATCAACAAGGACGGCGAAGTTCAGGACATGTCTGACCGCTCGATCACCGGGCTCTATGCAGCGGGGGAACTGGTCGGCGGTCTGTTTTATGAGAACTATCCCGGAGGCAGCGGCTTGATGGCCGGTGCCGTCTTCGGCAAGCTGGCGGGCGAGAGCGCTGCCAGCTACACGGGGCGGGCAAAGGCCGTCGCCTGACGGATAGCTGAATATCGGGGAGAGACATGATGGATGGACTGACGACAACCGAAACCGCAGACGTCCTGAGCGTCCTCGCCGGCCGCATCACCGGGTTCGACCCGGCGATGATCAGCCCGCAGGCACTGCACACCACGAAGGCCGGTATCGCGGACACCATCGGCGTCACGCTGGCCGGTCTGCCGGAAGCCTGCACGCAGATCCTGCTCGGCACGCCCGGCATCGCCGACAGCAACGGGCCGTGCCTGATCCTCGGCACCAACAAACGGACCAGTGCGCTCGATGCGACGCTGATCAACGGCACCGCATCCCATGCCCTCGACTTCGATGATTTCTCGGACGTACTGGGTGGGCATCAATCGGTGCCGCTGGTTCCGGTCCTGTTTGCGCTCGCCGAAGAACATCACCTGAGCGGTCAAAAGCTGATCGAAGCCTATGTCGTCGGGTTCGAGGTCGAGCACAGGTTCGCGATGGCCCTGCACCCGCATCATTACGACAAGGGCTGGCATCCGACCGCGACCCTCGGCATTTTTGGGACCGTGGCGGCGGCTGCCTATGCGCTCGAACTGAGCATAGAACAGACCACCCGCGCCCTGGCCATTGCCGCGTCGCTGGCCAGCGGCATCAAGGCCAATTTCGGCACCATGACGAAACCGCTGCACGTCGGGCATTCCGGCCGGGCCGGGCTGATGGCCGTGCTGATCGCCGCACGCGGCTTCGAGGCCAACACCGCGGCGATGGAACACCACCAGGGGTTTTTCAATGTCTTCAATGGTGAAGGCACGTTTGACGCAACCCCGCTAACGTCCGCATGGACAACGCCGCTGACAGTCGAACTGCCCAGCATCGGCATCAAACAGTTCCCCTGCTGCGGCTCGACGCACCACGCCATTTCGGCGATGCTGCGTCTTGTTCATGATGACGGCTTGAGCGCTGACGATGTATCCGCCATCGACATCCACGTGCACCCGCGCCGTCTGCGTCACACCAACACTCCCTTCCCGCAAAGCGTGCTGCAGGCAAAATTCTCGCAGCAGTATGCGGTTGTCCGCGCCCTGAAGGATGGCGCGGTCCGGCTCAAGGATTTCGAGGGTACGGCATTCCTGGAACCGGCGATTGTGGATCTTCTGAAGATCACCCAGGCCACGGCATTCGTCGAAGGCGGCACGCCGGACGGCAGCACCTGGGACGCCGAGGTTTCGGTCACCACCAAAGACGGCAGAACGTTGACGAAACGTATCGACAACATGGTCGGGCGCAGTGGCGACAACGCCATGTCGCGGGACGAACTTTATGATAAATTCTCCGACTGCGCTCAGCGGGCAATCGGTAAAGCGCCTGCCGATGAAGCATTCGATCTGCTCATGTCGCTGGAAGACGTCGGAGAAATAAGCGTGCTGATGTCCAAACTAAACGCCTGAAGCGGTGAAATATAAATTCGGCGTTATTATCTATCCAATTGACTTTGGGCAATTTATACGCGCATAGTCCGCACGCGTATTACATTTGTTATGAGTCCTATGAGAACCGGCACGCCGGTGAGCTTCGAGATCCACTGACAATGTGAGCGTTATCGGACCCGTCTCCGCACAGTGCGGCGTCGTCGTCCATGCCAACTGTTAGAGGATTTTAAAGATGGCTACTGGTACTGTTAAATGGTTCAACCCGACCAAGGGTTTCGGCTTCATCGAACCGTCCGACGGCGGCAATGATGCATTCGTGCACATCTCCGCTGTTGAGCGCGCCGGTCTGAGCACGCTTCGTGAAGGCCAAAAGGTCAATTACGAACTGCAGCCGGGCAAAAACGGCAAATCGTCAGCTGAAAACCTTCAGGTTGAAGACTGATCATAGGGCCTCGCCCCCGGCTAGCCGGGGGCGGATCGCCTGAGAAAAAAGCGCGTTTATCGCGCTTTTTTTGTGTCTGCAAAGCACCTCACACTGGCAAGAGCGTCACCCGTGGACTAAGTTTACACGTCTTCTTCTCTGATAAATTCTGCGAGATTGCCCATGAGTACCGTCAAAGTCCTTCCCTATTGGTGGGAAGAAGCCGAACCGCAACCCGCCGAAAACGGCGACCTGCCGGAGACCGCCGATGTCGTCGTCGTCGGTGGCGGATATGCTGGTATGGGGGCGGCCATTCCCCTGGCACGCGCCGGGCGTGAGGTCATTGTTCTGGAGAAAGACCGTCCGGGTGACGGCGCATCAAGCCGGAATGGCGGAATAACCAGCGGCAACATTCGGATTTCATTTTCCAAGCTTGTGAACAAATTCGGTCTGGAAAAGGCCAAGTCGGTTTATGGCGAAGGCATGACGGCCAGGCAGGATCTGTACGAATTCATCGAAAAAGAAAAACTCGATTGCGACTATCAGGCGTGTGGCCGGTTTACAGGCGCCATGCGCCCGGAAATCTTTGAAACCATGAAGCGCGAAGCCGACATGCTGAACCGCCACCTCGGGTTGGAACCCAAGCTCGTCGAACGCAATAACCAGCATGACGAGATCGGTTCCGATCTGTACCACGGCGGCATCGTCCGTGAAGATATCGGTGGCATTCATCCGGGCAAACTGCACCGGGAATTGCGCCGTGTTGCCGAAGCAGCGGGTGCGAAAATCCACAGCGGCACCGGCGTGACCGGCATTAAACGCATCGGCGGCACGTTTAACGTCACAACCCCGAAGGGCACGATCAAGGCCAATCACGTCATCGTCTGCACCAACGGTTACACCGACAAGGGGCTGCCCTGGTTGCGCCGCCGACTGGTGCCGGTGATCTCGGAAATGATCGCCACCGAGCCGCTGAGCCAGAACCTGATGAAAACCCTGATGCCGAAGCAGCAGATGCACGGCGAAACCCGTCAGCTCGGGCATTATTACCGGCCATCGCCGGACGGCACGCGGATATTGCTGGGCGGGCGCCGCTACGACGATGACGCGGCGAAAGCCCGCGAGCGGCTGCGAGGCGGTCTTCTGGAAATCTTTCCTGATCTGTCAGAAACCAAGCTGTCGCACCACTGGTTCGGCTTCGTCGCCTTCCCCATGGATGAACTGCCGAAACTGACGATCCACGACGGCGTTATCTATGCCACCGGGTTCTGCGGTTCGGGCGTGGTCTGGGCCAGATGGATGGGTCAGAAGGCGGCGATGATCGTCATGGGCAAGGAAGAGGGCGCTTCTGCATTCGACAGCCTGCCGTTCCGTGCCATTCCGTTCTACAACGGCAACCCATGGTTCCTGCCGGTTATGATGAACTGGTACAAGCTCAAGGACCGGATGACGGGGACGCTAAAGTAGCGTTGCCATCAGAGACCTCCATGTCGGCAAGTTCGGCAAGGCTCAGCGGTTTCAGCGGCGGCCTGATCCGATAGGCGCCGATATCCGCCGGTGACTTACTGTGCACGGCGGCAAGGATTTCCGTTACCGTAAGTCCGCACATCCGCCCTTGGCATGGTCCCATGCCGGCTCGCAGAAAGGCCTTCAGCTGGTTCGGTCCGGGGGCGCCGAGCTTGCCCGCCTTGCGAACATCTCCGGCGGTGATCTCCTCGCAGCGACAGACAATCGTGTGGTCTTCCGGCGGGTTGAGGATCTCCGCCGGCGGCTGGAAAAGAGCATCCAGCAGCGGCCTGACGGCACAGTGTTGCTTATGTTCACTGAGCCAGGGACCTGCCTTGAAGTTGAATTCCCCGTCATTGATCCGGCCAAGTGACAGCGCGATCTGCAATGCCGCCAGCCGGCCCGAAACTTCGGCGACGCGGGCGCCGTAAATGCCTGCGCCATCCCCGGCCAGGTATACTTTTTCCAGTGCCGTCGACCCGTGCAGGGCGGTTTTCGGATACCAGTAATGCTGGGATTCATGCCACAGATGGTCCAGCCGCAACTGTCGTGTCGCCTGGGTATTCGGCACGACGCCCTGATGCAGCAGCACGGTCCCTGCTGCAAAAGACCGTTCGCGTCCGCCCTTTTTAAAGGTGACACCTGTGGCCGTGTTGTCTCCGTTGATGCGGAGACCTGAAATCCCGCTGACGATTTTAACCCCGGCGGCCTTGATGCGGCGGCGCATGGCGATGCCCTTCTGCAGGTATTCCATGCCGAGCAGGGCTTGTACCAGCTTCGGCGCAGCACGCAGATAATCCGCAAACGACGTGGTCTCGGCGATAACCGCAATATCGGCCCCGGCGCGGACCAGCTGATCCGCGATCAACAGCAACAGCGGCCCGCTGCCGCAGATGGCGATCGGACCGGACGGCACCATGCCAGCACTTTTCATGAGGATCTGTGCCGCACCTGCCGTCATCACTCCGGGCAAGGTCCATCCCGGCACCGGCACCGGACGCTCCATGGCACCGGTCGCCAGCAATATACGCTTTGCCGTGATCTGCTTTGCCTTGCTGCCGTCCGTACACCAGACGATGCCGTCCGCCTCGATCTGCCAGACGGTGTGGCCGGCCAGATATTCGACCTCACCGGCACGCATCCCGTCGACAAGACCGTATCCGTATTTGTAGTCGGCACCCAGAACGTCCAGATCGTGCGCTCGCTTCAGGGCCACATGCTCGACGTCACGGTAAATCTGACCGCCCGGGTTGTCCTGTTCATCGATCACCACGACCGACAGACCGACGTTCCGGGCTTCATGCGCCGCCGCCATTCCGGCAGGGCCGGCACCGATGATCGCCAAATCGTATTGGGGGGTGCTCATGCGTCACCTTCCAGCGTGCGTGCGCCCTGCTGGCGTCTGATCGACATCCCCTCGGTGACGCGAATCATGCAGGCTTGCCGGTTGGGAATGCCATCGATCTCCATCAGACAGTCGAAACAGACTCCCATCAGACAATAAGGGGCACGCGGCGCACCGCTGACAGCAGTCGTCCGAGTCGCCTCACCGGCAAAGGCCAGAACCGCCGCGGCAACGCTCTCGCCGTCACGCGCTTCGACGGCTTCCCCATCGATTCTTATCTGCACCACCGCGGCGTCACTGTGACGTCTTTTGAGCATCAAACCTCTCCACCCCAAAGGCTTCGAATTCATCCGGTGCCGGGTCTCCGGCAATCCAGTTCGCCGCCACCTTGGCATTCACCGCCGCCAGCGTCACGCCGCTATGCGAGGCGACGGCATAGACCCCCGGATGGCTTTGTGATTCAGCATAGACCGGACACTTGTCCGGGGTCAGCACGCGAAGCGCCGCCCAGCTGCGGACAATATTCAGATTGCGCAGTGCCGGAAACGTGCGGCCCGCCCGTTCGGCAATCCCGGCCATGGTCGCGGTATCGACCCGGTCATCATATCCGGCTTCCTCGGCGGAAACACCCAGCATGATCGATCCCTCGACGGTCTGGCGAAAGGCGCTGATCGGCATCGGCAGAATCTGCTTCGTTCGTTCGGTCACGAGGATATGCCCGCGCTGCGGTCGGATCGGGATGTCCAGCCCCAGCGGCGGGCCCAGCTGTTTCAGGCCATGACCGGCGGCAATAACGACCTTGGCGGCACTGACCGGACCGGCTTCGGTGATGACGTCATAGGCCGAGCCGTTTTTATTGACGCCCGATACCCTGTGGTGCGGCAGATAGGTACCGCCCGCCTGCTGAAAACGGGTATGCATGGCGCGGAGCAGAAACAGCGGATTCACATGACCGTCGATCGGACTGTAGGAGGCACCGACGACCTCATCGCCGAGAGTCACCCCCGGCAGCATATCTTCGACCTGTTTGCGATCAATGAATTCGACTTCGTAGTTCTTCCCGCCGCCCTGCTGGTAGATTTGCCCGATATAATGCTGGCGGTGCGCAAGTTCCTGCTCGCCCAGCAGGAGTTCAAGTCCGCCCGGATTCGCATGCCCGACGTCCACGCCCGTGTGTTCCTTGAGTTCTGCGGCAAACTCCGGATACAGGGTCGCGGAACGGCGTGACCATTCCACATACCGGGGCATGCCGAAGCCCTTACCCTGAAACCACACCAGGCCGAAATTGCCGCGGGCGACACGTAAAACATCATCCCCTTCGTCGAGAATGCAGACACGCAGTCCCCGTGCCAGCAGACCCAGCGACAGCGCCGGGCCAATCATACCGCCGCCGATTACCGCGACATCGAATGTTTTAGGTGCCGTCTTTTCCGGCATTCATCAGGTTCCTCGCCAAGTGCGGCTACAGGAAACCGTCTGCACAACCGATAAGTCAAATCAGAAAATCTGCAATAGCTATACGATAATATTATATAGAGATGGTTTTTCCCGGGATGTCTTGCCGCATCGCCTATCATGTTATCAGTGGGTTCGCACTCTCGGAGTAGGACGCCGCCAGTTGTTCGATAAACATTTCGACCCGCCGCGATGAGGGCCGGTGTGCCGGAATCAGCGCCCCGATCCGCAAAGGCAAAGCAGGTTTAAACGGTTTGAGGAGGATTTCCGGGCGATTGGATGCCGGCACGTCCCAGGTCCCGACAATCGCGACACCCGCCCCCTCGGCAACCAGATTACAGGCAACCTCTGCGGTCCGGGTTTCAAACCGCATGCGCCTTTTCACACCAAGATCATCGAAAACCCGATCCACCCGGATTCGGAAAAGCGTATCTGTGGAAAAAGAGACAAACGATTCTCCATCCAGATCCTGGGCATAGATAATCTCCCTCGAAGCCAATGGATGGTCGGCGGCGATGACGCAGACGGAATTACCTTCACTGAGATGCCGGACGTCGATGCTCGGAATGTCGACCGGCAAGGTTGTCACGCCGACATCGTATTGCTGGGCGGCGATGCTTTCGATGACCAGCCGGCGGGGCCGGACCTCGATCTCGAAAGAGACATCCGGGTTTTCCCGGGCATAGCGGGAAATGGCGCGGGTCAGCGGCTCACCGGTCAATGACGGCATGGCAACTATTCTGAGGACCCCGGAGGAGTCCCGGCCAAGGGCCCGCGCGGCCGTTTCAACCTGTGACAAGCCGACAAATGATCTTTGTACCTCAATATAAAGCGCATTGCCTTCTTCAGTCGGCTGCAGGCGCCCGCGTGTCCGGTTGAACAACAAATACCCGAGGTCTCTTTCCAGATCCGCGATGAGGCGGCTGACGGCCGGTTGGGACACGTAAAGCGCTTCAGCCGCGCGAACCATGGTCCCGGTCAGCATCACAGCCCGGAACGCTTCAATCTGTTTAAGGTTCAATGACATCCTGGATATCTCCGATTTTTTACACGGCAGACGCCCCTGATCCATGGTGCGCTGCAAACTAGCTATAACATAATCATATAGCCTCCCGCAGAAAATGAATTTGACAACATAGGCTGAGCCTTTGAGAGTCCAATCAGGACATCGCGTATATTGCAATTCAATTGCAGGCGGGTGTCGTGATACGGCGCAGGGGGTGAAAAATTAACGGAAACGAGGTTTTTCAAGCAATGTGCCATTGTCGATCGCACCTGCCGAAAAAATTGCAGGGCGGTGTCAAACTAATATGCATATGAACTCACAGGGAGAATGATGCACATGAAACACATTAAGCTACTGACCGCAGCCGCGGTCGCAACCATCGCTTTCGGTACCGTTGCCGAAGCTCAGGAAATGAAATTCTGGCGGATCGGCACCGGTGGCGCCGGTGGCACCTACTACCCGATCGGCGGCCTCATCGCCAACGCCATCTCCAACCCGCCGGGTTCGCGTCCGTGTGACAAGGGCGGCAGCTGCGGCGTCGAAGGCCTGGTCGCCATCGCGGTTTCGACCAACGCCTCGGTCGCCAACGTCAACGCTATTGATGCCGGTCAGCTTGACGCCGGTCTCGCCGGTGCGCAGAGCGTCGCGCAGGGATACAGCGGCGAAGGCAAGTTCGAAGGCAGCCCGAAAAAGAACATCCGGATGATCGCCAACCTGTATCCTGAAGACATGCATCTGGTCACCCCGAAAGGCGTCACACTGTCCAGCCTCAACGATCTGAACGGCAAGAAAGTCGGCGTTGCCGCTGCCGGTTCGGGGACGCAGGTTTCGGTCCGCATGATCCTCAACAAATGGGGCATCAAGGCCGAAGAACATGAGCTCGGCCTCGGTCAGAGCACACAGCGTCTGGCGGACGGCCAGCTCGATGCTTTCTTCTATGCCGGCGGCACTCCGTTCGCGGCACTGATCCAGCTCGGTTCGACCAAGGGCTTTGAACTCTACAAGTTCTCCGCCGAGGACCAGAAAGAGATCAACAAGATCATCCCGTACTACATCGAGTCGGATATCCCTGCCGGTACCTACGAAAGCATTTCGTATGACGTCCCGACTGTTGCCGTCAGCGGCCAGCTGATCACCGGTAAGGACCAGCCCGACGATCTGGTCTATCAGATCACCAAGGCGCTGTGGAACGACAACACCCGCAAACTTCTCGACAAAGGCCACGCCAAAGGCAAGGTCATCACGCTCGCGAATGCAACCAAGGGCGTTCTGATCCCGTATCACCCGGGCGCTGAGAAGTACTACAAGGAAATCGGGGCAATTAAATAACAGCCCCCTAGCAAATTGGCGGGATGCACAAGGTTGCATCCCGCCGATTTCCTTTACGACCATACTTTTATGATTTTCAGGCGGGTCTTGTGCCCG
Organism: Rhodospirillales bacterium; assembly: GCA_965227245.1. Taxonomy (GTDB): domain Bacteria; phylum Pseudomonadota; class Alphaproteobacteria; order Rhodospirillales; family Casp-alpha2; genus UBA4479. The sequence goes on from OZ245728.1 coordinate 4,026,918, forward strand.
TCACTGCAGACATTTTGAAACGGCGGGTGGGGCTATGGCTGAATACGATATCAAGAAAGCGGAGGAACTGGAGCGCAAGTACGACTCCGGTCTGAATACCCGGGCTCTCGGTCCGGTACTGCTTAAATTCTCGTTCGTGTTCTCAATTCTGTTCGCGGCGTACCATTACTGGACTGCCGGGTTCGGCACCCCGATCGATTACTGGCATATGGGTTTCCATATGTCGGGGGTCATTCTGCTGGTGTTTATCGGCTTTCCGATGATCAAGGACGACCTGTCGCAGAACCTGCAGCCAAATACCTGGTGGCGATATTCAAACGTGCCGCTGTGGGACTGGGTATTCATCGTCGTCGGCATAGCGTGCTCGCTGTATATCGGCGTGACCTGGTACGCCATCGACTTATCGTTCCTGGGTTTCCATTTGCAGTTGCCCGATCAGGTGATGCGGCAAGGCAATCCGATGAACATCGATATCGTCTTCGGCACCCTTTTGATCATTGTGCTGCTGGAAGCCGTGCGCCGTTCGCTCGGCATCATCGTGCCGATCATCATTCTGATCTTCACCGGCTATGCTGTCTTTGGGGCGTACATTCCGATCCAGATTCTCAAGCACCCGGGCATCAGCTGGGCCCAGTACATCAACAACATGTACTTTCCCGCCGAAGGGATTTACGGCGTCACGCTGTGGATCGTCTCAACCGTGGTCTTCCACTTCGTGCTGTTTGGCGTCCTCGCCCAGCGCATGGGTCTGGGCCAGTTCTTCGTCGACATCGCAACCGTTGTCGCCGGACGCTACACGGGCGGCCTGGCGAAAGTCAGTGTCGTGTCGTCCGCTTTCTTCGGGACCATTTCCGGATCGTCCATCGCCAATACGGTGTCCACCGGGTCGCTGACCATCCCTAACATGAAGCGCATGGGCTATCCCGGCCACCTTGCCGGTGGTGTTGAAGCCGCCGCCAGTGCCGGCGGTCAGATCACCCCCCCGATCATGGGCGCGGCCGCCTTTGTCATGGCGGAATTTCTTGAGGTTCCCTACACAACCATTGTCGTCGCCGCGATCGCACCGGCTGCCATGCATTACATTGGCGTGCTCTGCATCGTTCACTTCCAGGCCAAGCGTCTGGGCCTCAAGGGGCTGCCGTCCGAGGAAATCCCCAAACTGTGGAGTGTCGTCAAACGGGGCTGGCCGACAGCGGCGCCGCTCGGCGTGCTGATCTATGTGCTGTTCAGCGGATTTTCGCCCAACATGGCGGCCTTCTGGGGGATCACATCCGCGCTCGTGATCGGCTTCCTGAACCCGATGCATCGCATCACCATCCGCGATGTACTTGAAGGCTGCGCACTCGGCGTCAAATATGCGCTCGCCGTCGGGGCTGTTTGCGCTGCCATTGGGATCGTCGTCGGTGTCGTCAATTCGACCGGCCTGGGTTTCCGTCTCGGCTTCATGGTCACCAACAGCGCCCAGACGATCGCCGAAGGTCTGCATCCGATCCTGAGTCTCATTCCGTTCTCCGACTTCCAGGTTTCTGGCATTACCCTGTTCGTCTCGCTGGTGATGATCGCCATCACCTGCATCCTGATGGGGGCCGGCCTTCCGACGACGGCGCTCTACATCATGCTGGCGACAGTCGCCCAACCGGCACTGGGTAAACTCGGCGTGCCGCCGCTGGCGTCACATCTTTTCGTGCTCTACTACGGTGTCATCTCGGAGATCACGCCGCCGGTCTGCGCCTCCGCCTATGCCGCAGCAGGGATCGCCAACGCCAACCCATTCCGCACCGGGGTGTCCGCATTTACCCTCGGTATCGGCAAGCTGATCGTGCCGATGGTCTTCGTCTATTCCCCGGCGATGCTGATCGTGTTGCCTGAGTACTACACACTCAGCGCATTCCTGACGACGACACTGACCTGCGGGGCCGGGGTGGTTCTGATGGCGATGTGCGTGTCCGCCTACTTCGTGGCCCCAATGCCCGGACCGGCACGGGTCCTGGCGGCATTGTCAGGCCTGTTCCTGGTTGCCCCCGGGATTGAAAGCGACTTCTGGGCATTGCTATTCTTCAGCCCAGTTGCCGTGCAGCAGTTTCTTGCATGGCGGTCACTCAAGGGTTCCGAGCCAAGTAACGTAACGACCTGAAGGAATAACAGAAATGGCCGAGCCTGAAGAGCTTGGGTACGCCGTTGTCGGTGCCGGCATCGTTGGCATATGCACTGCACTTTCGCTGCAAGAACGCGGCGTCAAGGTCACGCTGATCGACCCCAACCCGCCCGCCGACGCGGCGTCATACGGCAATGCCGGGGTCATTTCCACCTGGTCCTGTGTGCCGCAATCCATGCCGGGCCTCTGGAAAAACGTCCCAAAATGGCTGCTCGATCCCGAGGGTCCGGTCTCGCTTAGGTGGTCGTATCTGCCGACGTTCCTGCCGTGGATGTTCAGGTTTTTCGCTGCCGGACGTGCTGACCGCATTCCCGCCATTGCCGATGCACTGCTGCAATTGCACCGCCCGACGGTCGATCTTTACCGGCATCACCTGGCGGGTACCGGCAAGGAGGACCTGGTCCGGGACTCCATGTACGTGTTCGTCTATCGCGATCCGGCCATGCCCGATCTCGACAAACTGGAATGGCGGCTGCGCCTAGAACGCGGCGTGCCGCTCGAGAAAGTGGATGCCGCGACACTGCACGACATCGAGCCCGACATCTCGGACGATTACAAAGCGGCTGTCCTGATCAAGGGTCAGGGCCGGGCCTATGATCCGGGCGCCATCGGCAAGGCGCTCGCGGAAAAATTCGAACGCGCCGGCGGGAAACTGCTCAAGGCCAGGGTCATGGGCGTGAGACCGCTCGAAGGCGGTCGTGTTGAAATCCAGACCGACCAGGGCAACCGCTTCGCCGACAAAGTTGTCCTCTCCGCCGGCCCGTGGTCAGCGGAACTGCTCAAGGCGCATGGCCTGAAAATTCCGCTGGAGGCCGAACGCGGCTATCATATCGTGTTCACCGACCCGGGCGTGACCTTGAACAACTCAATCATGGTCACTGATTCAAAGTTCGTCGTCTCAAGCATGGCCGCCGGTATCCGCTGCGCCGGTACCGCCGAATTCGCCGGCCTCGATCATCCGCCCGATTACCGCCGTGCACACGCCCTCACAGGACCGGCAAAGAGGTTGCTGCCCGGGTTGAACACCGAGGCGCATGATGTCTGGATGGGTCAACGGCCGTCTTTCCCCGACACCCTGCCGGCGATCGGCGAGGTGCCGGGTGTCCCGGGTGTTATCGCGGCCTTTGGCCATGGCCATACCGGCCTCACCGCAGCACCCGAAACCGGGCGTATAGCGGCGATGATTGCTGTCGGCGAAACGCCCAACATCGATATTTCAGCTTATTCACTGAGCCGCTTTGGCAACGGTTGAGCGGACCGGGATAAGTCCCGGAGACCTGCGGCAGGGATTACTGGCGGGTGGTATCGGGTGCCGTGCCCGGCAATACGACGGTTGCTGTCGTCCCTCTGCCGGGGGCCGTTTCAAAGCGCAAATCCCCCCCTAGCGTCTGAACCAGCGAGTTGACCATCGGCAGCCCCACCCCGAGATCCTTCCCCGTCGATGTCACCTGCGTCCGGTAGCGTTCAAATGGGCGCACCAGATAGCCGAGGTCCTCCGGGTTCATTCCGGCGCCTGAATCCTCAACCGAGAAGACGCAATGCCCGCCTTCGACCTCTCTCAGCTTGACCTGCACATGCTGTCCTGCCGGGGAAAACTTGATCGCGTTGGAAAGCAGGTTGGTCATGATCACCTTTAACGCCCGGTCATCTGACTCAATCGAATGTGGCGCTCTTACATCATCAACTCTGACCGTAACATGGGCGTTGGTAGCATGCTCCGAAAAAGCCTCTATGACCTGCCTCAGCGCTTGGCGCGGATCGAAATTGGCTTTCGTAATCTGCGAGTCGCCGTTTTCAAAACGGGCAAGATCAATGATGCTGCTCATCAGATCGAGCACCTCGCGGGCGCTCCGGCTGATATCGCCAGCGTATTCCTGATACTTATCGAAGTCAGATATATCATCGCCGAGACGGGCCGTTTCTATCAACTCGGCAAATCCGATAATCGTCGTCAGCGGGATACGCACCTGATGTGACAGATTGGAAATGAATCGGGTTTTGGCGATGTTGGCGCGCCCCGCGTTTTGCAGGGCATCCCGTTGCAGTTCCCAGTCGTTGCGCATTGTATATTCGGCATGCCATTTATCGATGGCGTTCAACAGGGTCCGCTTGAGGCTGTTGGGGGTCAGTGAATCCTTGATAAGATAGTCGTTGGCCCCCGCCTTGAATGCCCGTGTCGCGGTGTGTTCATCACCATGCATGGACATCACGATGACCGGACACGGCGGATAATCTCTCCCGTCACAGACACGTGTCAGCGCTTCAACCCCGTCTCCATCCGGAAGCCGCACATCAATCAGGGCGCAGTCGAATTGATCATGCGGCAAATTCTGAAAATCAACGGCCCCGGATACCTCAACAAGGTCAACTTCGAGGTCACTTGAATTCAGCATGCGACGCAGGATACCCAAATCCGCAGGATTGCCGTCAACGACCGCCAGCTTGAGCATCATTGCCGCACCTGCCCGGCCGGCAGCTTCACTTGCCGACTCACCAGTATGGCCTGTTCAAAAGCCAGTTTGCAGGCGGCGATATCTCCCGGATCGACGGCCTGCTGCATTTCCTCCAGCCAGCAGTCATACATAACCTGGGCACGTGCCTTCACAGCGGGCGCAATTTCCGAACCACTGTCACTGAGCACCATATCAAGAGAGTGATAGGCATGCTCAATGATCTTATTTTTCTCGGGATCACGATCCGGCATCACAGTCATACCTGCTGCCGCCTGTTCGGCCTTGACCAGAAAATGCGCCGCCGAAACCGGATTTCCCTCTTCGATTTTTCGCAGGGCAAGAGCCCCGTACTGCAAATGAAGCTGTTTTGAAAATGCCGGAACATCGGGGTCCGACGCCCGAATTTCTGCAATATTTTCAGGGGCACAGGCGACCATGAAGACACTCATTCCGAGTGCCGGAACAGTGGTAAAACGCCGAAAAAAAGCTGAGGCCATACTCCTGATTTTGACCTTCATATTTACCGCAAATCGTAAAAATTCCTTACACGCTCAGCAACGGTAATGGTCGCAAATATTTTCAATAACGTCCAGTTATCTGTCCCATTTGAACATATTTAGATATTCAGGAAAGGTTGTGCTATTCGACCTATTATATTTGAGAATCTGAGCGGCCCCGTCGTTACCGCAAGGCATACACAGCTCTCTCCGGCATCAGCGACGGGACGATGTATTACATCGTCATTCGCCCATTCGACATCCCCGCGTGCGAATGACTGTTCACCGTCGGAAAACCCGCCAGATAGTACCAGCGTGTATTCCTCGCCGCTGTGTCCATGCTCAAGAACACCTTGACCGCCGGCGATCCTCAGCAATCGGGCCTGTGAAGCGCCGTCTTCATTGTTGAGCACGTATTGATGAATGCCATAACCGATCCGTTGCCATTTCACGTGCTTCAGATCACCGCCCAGCCGCTGGCGCAGCGGCGCCGGAAAGACATAATCGTTGCGGGTTTCAGCCGGCACCGGCAGTTCGGGGTCTCGTTCAACACGTTCCGTCAACGCAAGGACGTGTGCCAGCGCATCATCGGACATGCGCACGGGCTCCAGTTCGCCAAGCATCGACCCGCCGATGTCTTCGGCGACAGCCGCACGCCGCCGGCATTCAGGGCACAAGGTCAGATGTGACGCGACCAGCAGCGATACGGCATCATCCAGATCCCCTGCTGCATAGGACAGCAGCGTTTCATCGGAAATATGGTGGTGGATCGTCATTCCAGTGTTTCTCCAACGGCATCGCGAATTTTCGCAAATGCCAAACGTAATCTTGATTTAACAGTCCCCAGCGGCAGATCCAGATGATCGGCGATGGCACTGTGCGTCATGTCCTCAAAAAACGAGAGCCGAACAACCTCGGCCTGTTCCTCGTTAAGCGTCATCATCGCATCCCGGATGACCCTGGCTCGCTGCAACCGCCCGACCCGGTCGTCCTGCGGTTCTTCTTCTTCGGGAATCAGCGCAGGATCATTTGGATCAAGTTCCGGTCTTGATATCTTACGGAAAGCATCGATCCTCAGATTACGCGCAATCGTAAAAATCCACGTCGAGGGTGAGGCTTTGGCACGGTCGAACTTGGCCGCCTTGCGCCAGACCATCAGCAGGGTTTCCTGTGCCAGTTCATCGGCAAGGGTTTCATTGGTGCCGAGCTTCAACATGTAGGCCTTCACCCGCGGTGCAAAATGGGCGAACAACAGCGCAAAGGCGTCGCGGTCCTGCGCCTCTGCCAAGCGGGCCATCAATGCCGTTGCACCTTCGGGAGTATCGGCCGCGTCAGACTGCTGTGTCATTGACCGGCTCTCCTGCATCGCCATGTCAGGTAGCACGACGGCAGCGACCGGAAGCGGAAACTTCCGTGCATGCCAGACGTTCGCAGGGTCGATGTCATATTTCATACTAGGTAGTACGCGGGCAATTCGGCAATGGATCATTTGCCTGCGAGATTTCGTGTGATCCATGCAAAAATCAGCTGCGTATAGATAGCATCTGACTTTTGATCACACGGACCCCATAGGAAACCGGACATGCCAGAAGCTAGACGCAAACGCTTTGCCGTTATCGGCGCCGGCATCTCCGGCCTGTCAGCGGCTTGGCTATTGTCGACCCGGCATGACGTCGTTCTATTTGAGCGCGAAGACCGTCTCGGCGGCCATGCCAACACGGTCACCGTCCCCGGTAGAGACGCTGAAATCCATGTCGACACCGGCTTCATCGTATTTAACGACTGGACGTATCCCAACTTTAAAGCCCTGCTCGCGCATCTGGATGTCGAGACCCACGCATCCGACATGTCGTTCGCCGTGTCCGCCGACAACGGTACCTTTGAATATTCCGGCGGCACGCTGGCAGGCGTCTTCAGCCAGCCGGGCAATATCGTCAAGCCGCGCTTCTGGCGTATGCTGCGGGATCTGCACCGCTTCTATTCAACGGCACCGGGGCTGCTGTCCTCGGGCGCGCTCGATGACATGACTTTGGGCACGCTGCTGGATCGCGACGGGTACTCCCACGACTTTCAGCGCGACCACCTGTTGCCGATGGCCGCCGCGATCTGGTCGGGCACGGTCGAAGGTATGCGCGATTATCCGGCGCCTGCCTTTGTCCGGTTTTTCGTCAATCATGGCCTATTCAAGTACGTAGGCCGTCCGGCGTGGCATACGGTCACAGGCGGCAGCCGGTCCTACGTGGACAAAATCTCGGCCGGGGTTGAGGTCCGCACCGGCGGGGTCCGGGCCGTTGAACGCGGCACGAGCGTGAAGATTGTAGATGTACAGGGAAATGAAGACCGGTTTGATGCCGTGATCATAGCGGCTCATGCCGACGAAACGCTGGACATGCTGTCCGACGCGGATGCCCTGGAGGAAGGTCTGCTCGGAAAGTTCAAATACCAGAAGAACCTGGCCGTTTTGCATACCGATGCATCACTGATGCCGTCGCGCCGTCGCGCCTGGTCGAGCTGGAATTACATAGCTCGCCGGAACGATGCGGAAAATGATCACTCGGTCTGCGTTACTTACTGGATGAACAACCTTCAGGACCTCGGCGATGCCGATGATCTGTTTGTGACACTCAACCCCGTGGCTCCCCCCGCACAGGAAAAAATTCTCCGCACATTCCAGTACATGCATCCCCTGTTCGATCATCACACGGACACGGCGCAGCAGAATCTCTGGAAACTGCAGGGCCATCGCAACACCTGGTACTGCGGCAGTTACTTCGGCGCCGGTTTCCACGAAGACGGCTTGCAATCCGGCCTGTGGGCGGCTGAAGACGCCGGCAGTGTACGCCGCCCCTGGCAGGTCGACGACGAATCAGGGCGCATCTACACACGGGCTGACGCACAGGAAGCCGCCGAATGAACGGCGCAGCGGGTGCCATCTATGCAGGCAGGGTCGTGCATCGCCGTTCGCGGCCGAAAGCGCATCTCCTGAAATACAGGGTGTTTTCCCTGCTGCTTGATCTCGACCGGCTGGATGAGATCGACAAATCCCAATCCCTGCTGAACATCAACCGTTGGGGTGTTCTGTCGTTTCTCGAGCGCGATCACGGTGACGGCGGAAAGGGCAAACTCCGCGACTGGGTCAATCATCGCCTGACTGATGCCGGCTTCAGCCCATCTGAATTAAATGTACACGTGCTCTGCTATCCACGCATTCTGGGCTATGTATTTAACCCGCTGACCGTCTATTTCTGTACAGACGCCACGGGGCTGACACGGGTCATTCTCTATCAGGTCAACAACACGTTTTCCGAACGCCACACCTACGTGCTGCCGGTCGAAAATCGGAAACTGCCAATACATCAGTCCTGTGACAAAGCCATGTATGTCTCCCCTTTCACACCGATGGATTGCCGCTACGGATTTTCCATCGTGCCGCCGGCGGAACGGGTCGCCGTTGTCATCCGTCAGTCCGATAAGGACGGGCCGTTTCTGAATGCCAGCTTCACCGGAAACCACGAAACACTGACAACCCGGAATCTTCTGGGTGCCTTGTTCAGGCATCCTCTGATGACGCTAAAAGTTGTTGCCGGGATTCACTACGAAGCCTTCCGGCTGTGGCGCAAAGGCGTCCCCTACTTCACCCACGAGCCGCAGCAACGCGGCGAGGTCAGCATCGTAAAACCAATACAAGGCAAGCAGGGAACCTGACATGAGCTCCGCATATTCAAGAACTGAAACAGCCCCCTGGATTCCGACCGGTCCGGTATCCTCGCTGGCCGGAAGATGGCTCTTCAAACTGGCTTCCGGCATTCAGGCCGGCTCCTTGACGCTGCGTCTGCCGGGCGGGGAACAGAAAACATTCACAGGGCCTGAAGCCGGTCCCGGCGCCGATTGTGATATCCATAACTGGCGCGCCGTCCGGCGCATGATCACCGGAGGTGATCTGGGATTTGCCGAAGGCTACATCGATTCCGACTGGTCGACTTCAGATTTGGGCGCACTGCTGGAACTGATCGCCAGAAATGACGAAGCCCTGGAATTCAAGGTCGAGGGAACACGGTTCCGTCGTATCATCGACCGCGTCTATCACTTGTTGCGGGCGAACACCCGCAAGGGATCACGCCGCAACATCCAGGCGCACTACGATCTCGGCAATGCCTTCTACCGGGAATGGCTGGACCCGACGATGACCTATTCATCAGGTATCTACGACCGCCCCAACGATCCGCTGGAACAGGCGCAACTACGCAAGTACCAGCGCATGGCCGACATGATCGACGCCCGCCCCGGCCAGCACATCCTTGAAATCGGCTGCGGATGGGGCGGTTTTTCCGCCTATCTCGCGGAACGCCATGGCTGCCGCGTGACCGGCATTACGCTTTCCAATGAACAGCATGACTTCGCGCGAGAACATATCCGACGCAAGGGACTGGGTGATCGCGTCGATATCCGGATCGAGGATTATCGCGATGTGCGCGGCACGTATGACGGCATCGCATCCATCGAAATGTTCGAAGCCGTCGGTGAAAACAACTGGCCTCAGTTCTTTTCGAATATGGGGCAACGGCTTGCCGATCACGGACGTGCCGCGTTACAGGTCATTACCATTGACGAAAAGCGCTTCGACAGCTACCGCAACAAGACGGACTTCATCCAGCGCTATGTCTTTCCGGGCGGCATGCTGCCATCGCCGACCGCATTCCGTGACCACGCGAAACAGGCCGGACTGGAAATGAAGGATACCTTTTTCTTCGGACAGAGTTACGCGCAGACTCTGAATGTCTGGCACGACCGCTTCAGCAGTGCCTGGCCGCAAATCAAACAGATCGGTTTCGACGAGCGGTTCCGCCGGATGTGGGAATATTACCTGGCCTATTGCCGGGCCGGTTTCCGTACCGGTGCCATCGACGTCGGTCAGTTCGTCCTGCAGAAAGCCTGACTACCGGCTCTATTCGCGGCGCCAGTCCAGCGCCGTGACAGCAAAGCCGAGTGCTTCCAGGCGTTGCCGAGCGGCCCCGAAGACAGGGCTGTCCGTGGGGGCGGCCAGCAAATCCCTATACCACGGCTGCGATCCCTGAATATCAACACCGCCCGTGATGACGGCAAGCCTGACGGCGGCACCCGGACCCGGTGATCGTTGAAAGTTGAGTGTCCAGGCCCTGCCTGCAGTTTCGGCACTACCGCGCATGATCCGCAATGGCCTGTCCGCATTGCCGAGGCCATCCGGCCAGTAACCGAGGCGTCCGATCATGACCGTCCGCTCATTGCCGACGGCACGAATTTCTATCCTGCAGACCACATCCTTATCCTGATATACAGCTTCCAGAGGGCGCTTCCGCCAGCTTGTCTCATCGGCGCAGCCGGTAGCGTCAGCGGTGGTGTAAAGTGCGCCGTCAAACGCAAGTCCGACTTCTCCCGGTTTCGTAAATTGCAGCCACTTTCGATAGCCGTCGGCACGCAAGCCGTCGATCAAACCTCCGTCAGCCTGCTCGAGCTCTTCCTCAAGCTCCTGCATACGACCGTTTTCCACCAGTGCCGCCCAACGCGCAATATCCCCTGCTGCCCAAAACAGTGCCACGGCCAGAACAACCGCACTGATCAGCACGGCCCGCGTACTATGCCGTCGGGGTTCAGCCGCTTCGCGAAGCGATGCCGGCTGCGAGTCATCAGCCGGCATTTCAATACCGGCAATGTGCAATGCCTCATCAACTGCGAGAATCTTCCGGACCGGTATCCCGCCGACCTGATCGGGCAGACCGGTTGCAGGCTGAGGCACGATGATGACCGCCTTTTCACGATCGACGCCATGCGTATTCAGATAGCCGGCCAGTGCTTTCAGCTTCAGTTCGACCTGCTCCACCGGACGGATCGCAAGCGTGCTGTCGACCTCGCCGGTTGCGAATACCGTAATGCCGTTATCCCCACCCTGCTGGTGCGCCGCATGCGCCAGGTAGGCGGCCAGTTGCCATGATCGTCCCTCATCGATCCGCGCGGCTACATCAAGCCTGTAGGCGTTGTGGCCGGTCATACGCTCAATCACACCGACCGGGCGCCGCACGAACTGATCGTATGCGGGGCTGATCGGCAGAATGTGTGCAAGTCCGTCCAGACAGATGACCGAACCGACGGCGGATTCCTCTGCGGTGATGCGCTGGATCGCCACCGGGCCCTGGGTCGTCAGAATGTGAAACACGGCATCGCTCAACGGAGATATACCTCGAACTCCGTATCACCCAGAGCGCGGGCAATATCACTATCGGCTTTCATAAGCAGTTGCGCTCTGCCATTCACGAATTCAGGGAGTTCGATGCTGTGCCAGCCCGCGTTTGCCTGGATGACGAACATCTGTAGCGGCGGTGTCCGTTCCGGATCACGCAACTCGATACCGAGATAGACCTGCCCGTCGTCCGCCCGGGACGGGGTAAGGGTCACCACCGCCGTATCGCTCTCACGGCGCACGGGGCCACCGCTGGCGGCCGCGGCCTGTTGCGGTATATAGGCAATTGCGCCATCGGCGATCAGCCGGGCAAGATCGGCCTGAGCCGCCGCATCACCGGCCAACAATTCATTCTCTGCCGGAGAGAGTTGATACGCGGGATCAGTTGCGTATCGGTATAGCACGGAGAACGCGATTCGTTTCACTGCGCCCGCTTCCGGGAGAAGCAGGTCGCGAGCCTGTGCATCCGCATCAAGCGCGGCAAGGGCAAGTTTCCGGACCGGATCGTCAGCAGTCATCCGTGACAGCCTCCCGCTTCAGGTCATACAGGTTTTCGAACATGGCCGCAAAAACATCCACGTCCGCAGATTCGTATGCCGGCCAGTCGAGCGTGCCAAGATCGCGGTCGAGCGTCCGACGCACGGCCCGGGTCAGGTTCAGGACGTCTCGCACGGCACCGGCCATGATTGCCAGGCTATCGTCATCGCCATCATCACGAAAACCGGCGCGATTGATACCTCGCCACGCCCGCTTCGCGTCCGCCAGGAGGGCTGCAATTTCATCGCCCCGCGCATCGGGGGTCACACCGAAGAACTGTCTGAGCGCCCCGGCAGCACCGATCGGGACGACAGTATCCTCGGCACCGTTCACATCGCCGGCGGCCAGCTGCCCCCAGTCGATATCCGGGGCAAGGGCAAGGGCAAGCTCTACCGCTTCGCTTCGGCCTGCCTGAAACAGCGGCCAAAGCGCGGCGAGGGCCAATTTTTCGGTCACGGTGATGACGTCCGCGTAGGCCTGTAGCTTATCGCGATAATATGCATCCGCAGCCGTGGGCAGATCGACGCTGGGCCGGCCACTACGCCGGAGCGCAGTGCTGATGCGTAGCTGTGCCGCGCCAAAGATCGCGTTTCTAAGCACGGATACGGGGATGCGGCAGGCTGTGATCTCGCCCAGCGGCAACTCCGCCAAAATCTCGGCTTCGATCTGATTGACGAACTTGACCTGTTCGCCGCAGTTCTCCAATAGCCGGGTCAATGGCCCTTCATCATCATCCAGTGCGTTGGCTACGGCATCGATATCCGCAGGATCGACCTCCCCCTGCTCGATATCCGTGCCGATGGTTCTGGCATGAGAGCCGGACAGACGTTTCTCTGCTGCATCCAGTGCCGCGATCAGTTTTCGGGCCGTTTCATAGACCCCGCGAAAGGTTTTCGCCTCGATCTCATCTGACGCCGCATAAGCCCGCCAGTAATTGATCACCACATCATCATTGATTGCATCCGTGCCGGTACGGTTGCCGGCCTGGGTATCGGTGTAGGTCAGGAAATGCCTTTCACGGCGCTGCCGCTGGACACTCGGCAGGTGATCCTTGAGATAGGCATACAAGCTTCGCTGCAGGGCGCGGGCCGTCTCCAGCACGATGTCGTCGGATGCCTCTTCTCTGTTGGACGCATGACGCAGATCAGAAGTCATCTCATCAATGGCCGGGTAGCCGACGGTCATCACCATGAATTCCAGCAACGCCGCCAGCAACGGCATCCGGGTGTAGGATATCTGAAAGCTCTCACCGCCGCTCGCATGGGCGATACCGCTGTTGTTGACGGCGATTCCCGGAGATGCCTCCTGCAACGCCAGAAACGCATGGCGAAATTCCCCAGCGCTGGCGCGTGTGATACCCCAGAAGATGTCTTCATACCTGCCGGAACCGGCAGATGCCGCCGCCAGCAAATGCGACAGTTCCAGCAGCGGCTTGGCGTAACTTCGGCAGACGATCAAGCGGCCCAGTTCCCGGCAGGTTTTACCTGAATATCGCGGGCCGCCGTCGATGGCGCTGGACTCGGTGATACAGGCAAGTACGGCGCGCAGCGCCTCGCTCTTCCCCTCCTCCAGATTGAGATTCTCCAGCGCCGTCGACATCCGCTCACCGCCTATGGATTAAACACACTCAGAATACCCGCGAAGGTGTTCGCCGCAAAGGATCGATCATCCTTTTGTGTTTATGCATGAACGGCAGGGATTTTCCGGCAGTTATCCGGCTATCAGGCGGCGGACATGTTCCTGAACATCCTCGGGCGGTACGACCGACCGGCGCGTATTCATGTCGTAGAAAACATTCACGCTTTCCGCAGTCGCCACGCATTCATCGCCCTTGAAGATCCCGTAACCGGACGACAGGGATTTGCTGCCGAGCCGAATCAGACGTCCGCCGACCTCGACCGTGCCGGGATAATGAAGCTCGCGGCGGAAGTCGATGGAGACCCGGGCCAGAATGTAATCCAGCCCGGGGTGGTCGAATTCATCTAGCACACCCTGGACCAGCATCGTTCGGGCGGCTTCGATATAGGCACCGAAGGTGACATTATTGACATGTCCCATGCTGTCCTGATCTGAAAAGCGGATCGTCACCGGCGTGAACTGTTTGAAGGTGTCACGCCGGGTCAGGTCAAAATCATGCTCACTCATCGGATCAGATAACGATCTTGGCGCGGAAATCGGTAATCTGCTCGTCGGTATATCCGTACTCCTTGAGGATATCATCCGTATGTTCACCGCGTTCCGGCGTCGCCATGCCGGTGCGCGGCTCAAACCTGGAGAACTTCACCGCCTGCGCCAGCAGGTCCATCTTGCCGAGTGATTTACTTTCGACGGGATGGCGCAGTTTCAGGTGATTCACCTGAGGGTCGTCAAAAATCTTGTCAATGGTATTGATCGGACCGCACGGCACACTGGCTTCGACCAAAGCGTCGATCAGAGCCTCCGAAGTATAGGTAACCGTGTGTTTTTCCAGCGCCGCGTTCACCGCATCACGGTTCTTGGAACGCAGTTCACCGGTGGCGAAATCGGGATTGTTGGTGATTTCGTCGTCACCGAACAAGGTACAGATCCGGTCCCACATCTGGTCCCCGGCAGCGGCGATGTTGATATACCCGTCCGAAGTCTTGAAGACCCCTGTCGGGATCGATGTCGGGTGGTTGTTGCCGGCCTGGCCAGCCACTTCGCCCTTGATCAGGAACCGCGCAGCCTGGAAATCCAGCATCGCCACCATAGCCTGCAAAAGCGACGTCTGTACCCACTGCCCCTCACCTGAAACTTCGCGTTCAAGCAGGGCTGTCAGCACGCCCATGGCGCCGTACATCCCCGCGGTCAGGTCAGCAACCGGAATCCCGGCCCGGACCGGGCCCTGTCCCGGCAGGCCGGTAATCGTCATCAGCCCGCCCATACCCTGCGCGATCTGGTCGAACCCCGGACGCCTGGCATAGGGGCCATCCTGTCCGAAACCGGAGATCGACAACAGTACGATCCCCTTGTTGACCTTTTTCAGATCTTCATAGGAAACACCGAGACGGTCTTTCACGTCGGGGCGGAAGTTTTCGACGACCACATCGGCGCTCTCAACCATCTTCAGGAAGATCGCCAGCGCTTCCGGTTCCTTGAGATTCAACGTCAGCGAGCGCTTGTTGCGATGGATGCTCTGAAAGTCGGGACCGGACCGGGCGCCGCCCATGCCCTTGGCGGTATCGACGGCTTCCGGTGCTTCGATCTTGATCACGTTGGCGCCCCAGTCGGCGAACTGGCGCACCGCCGTCGGCCCGGAACGGACACGGGTCAGATCGAGTACGGTAAAACGCGAGAGAGGTCCCTGATATTCAGTCATCTTAGTGTTTCTCCAGATATTTGTTATACGTTGGTTTGTTGTGGCGCAATCAGGTCAAGAGCCGTCACGGCGTCGATATCGAGCATCTTTGACAAGCGCTCAATTTCCTCACGCTCACTGTCACGGACGATTCCGTCCGCTTCACTGACCGCATGGCAAATGACGACCAGCAGGGCGGCGGCTTCACGGTCGGTTCCGGCAGCCGCCTTGACCCTGCCGCGAATGGTTTCGGCCGAAGCCGGGTTCTTGCGCAGCATGTCGACATACAGCAGATAGCTTTCCACACCCTGCTCAGGGTTGTGGTCACGCAGGATATCCAGCACCCGCATCAAACGGCCGACTTCGGCGCCTTCCTCAAGAGACGCATCCCCGTCGGCCAGCGCTACCAGCGCAGAGGCCGCCATCGCGCCTTCAAGGAAGACTCGGCCACGATGGCGATTGAATATCTTCCGGGTATGGTCGGAAAATCGTTCGAGGATGTTGTTCACGTAAAGGATAACTCCAGCTATTCGCCGTGATCCTATCACGCCCGGAAAAGTTTTATCCAGACACCTCCGTCTGCAACCTGCAGGCAAGCGCCTGACCTGCCAGTCCCCCGGTCAAGAGTGGCCAGGCAATCATACCGGCCAGCCAAAAAAAATCACCGGACCCGTCGGCCCGGTGAAGGAGAAGAAGTGAATATCCTCATCAATATATGAAACCGGCTCTCCGTCATCAGTGATGCCGGTCACAAACGTGGTTAATTTAATAAAAATTATTTGAAAACAGAAGTTTAGGGTGAAAAAATCAGTCTTTTCCGCTGCTGATCAGACGCTCCGGCGGAAGAATTACGGCGATTTTCGTTCCCCGTCCCGGCTCGCTGTCGAGGGTTATGCGTCCACCGTGCATCTCCGTCAGCGCATGCACCAGCGGCAAGCCCAGCCCAGTGCCTTCACGTTCACTGACGAACGATGAATTGACCCGGGTGAAGGCATCGAAGATGACATCCTGATCCGCCTTGGAAATGCCGATACCGCTGTCTTCGACTTCGAGAACCACTTCATTCGCATCGGAAAGGTAGGCATGGACGACGACATGCCCGCCCGGCCGAGTGAACTTGATGGCATTATTCACCAGATTGATGAGAATCTGTTTCAGTCGCCGGGCATCGCCGCGCACCGTCACTCCGGGATCTGAAATGTTCACTGAGATCAGAAGCTCGGCCTTTTGTGCGCGGGTACGGAGCATGCGCTCGCAGGATCGGATGATCAGGGCAATCTCGACCTCTTCATTGTTCAACGTTATCGCCCCGCTTTCGATGGATGCGACATCAAGCAAATCGTTTACCACCTCAAGCAGGTGCATCCCGGATGCATGAATGGAACCGGCATAGTCGACGTAATGCGCATCCAGATCACCCATGATCTTGTCTCGAATCAACTGCGAAAATCCAATGATCGCATTCAGGGGTGTGCGCAGTTCATGCGACATGTTGGCCAGAAATTCCGTCTTGGTCCGGTCGGCGTGTTCCGCAGCTTCCTTTGCCTTCAGCAGATTGTGCTCGGTCTGCTTGCGCCGGGTCACGTCCATGATGGTCGCCTGAATGGCCGGGCTGCCGTCCCAGTCGACCAGGCTTGAGAAAATCTCGATGGCGATTTCAGTGCCGTCGCTTTTCAAGCCAAGGAACTCGTAGCGATCCGGGACATCGTCATCACCGGCAAGACGGCGGCGGCGAATATCGGCGATGACCCCCCGTTCATCTGGCGAGACAATATCCATGACATTCCGGCCGATGAAATCGTCGACATCATAACCGAACATCTGCGCGGCGGCATCGTTGGCAAAAAGAATTTCCCAGTTCCGATGCACGAAAAGCCCCTGAATGGAGCCGTCGACCAGATACCTGTAACGCATTTCGCTATCGATCAGCGCCTGCTCGGCCTGATGTTGGACCGTGCGGTCCTGCAGAAACACCTGCACCGCCCGGGCTCCTTCCCATACACCCATGTGCACGGTAAATTCCCAGACCCGATATTCGCCGTCTGCCCGCACCCCCCTCGTCAGATACGAAACCGGGACGTCCTTTCCATCCCGCCTGTCCCGGTTATAGGCACGCAGCCGCTCTCTCTCGTCCGGATGGATGAAGTTCCATAAATCGGAACCGACAAGCGAATCTACGGGGCATCGGAAAATATCGCCCGCTGCCGCATTCGCAAACACGATCTTTCCTTCGATGTGTGCAACAAAGGGTTGCTTCGATTCCGCAAGTTCCTGATAAAACAGACCACCCTTGGCTATCATCCCTGTGCTGGACGCCGGCTTGCATTCACGCACCAGCATCATGTGGCGTCCGGACGACAAGGCGCGAATTTCGCCTTCCAGCCTGTGTCCATCCTCGAAATACAGGTCCAGCCTGCCCTGTCCGAGCGACGTCTGAATCTTAGATCCCAAACGACGGTCCACGACGAGAAGCGGCGTCAGCCAAGCGACGAAATTGTCATAGCTGGTACCGGGCAAAAACAGTTCCGACGGCAGGGGAATGAGCTTCCTGAATGCGGGGTTGGTGAAGCTGATGCGATGGCGGTCATCGAAATACGCCACGCCTTCACTGAGCTGTTCCAGTGCCGTCTGATAATCGGACGCCAGGGCCTCCAGGTTTGTCCGCCGGATGGCTTCCACGGTTTCATCCGTGGCAATGCCGCGGTAACCGAAGAACGTACCGTCCGCCCCCAATACCGGTTTGCCGCTCAGGCGCCAGTACACATGACTGGCGTCACTCTGGCGCAGGGATATTCTGAAATTGCGGAACGGTTCGCGGCGTTGCAGCTTGTCAACAAAGCCTGCCCATTCATGATCATGGTCGGGATCGGCATCGGCGAATTCCCAGGGCGTCTTGCCCAGCAGATCGTTTTCACGAACCGTGGAACGTCCTTCGCGGCGCATCGAGACAATGGCAAAACGATAGTTGGGATCCAGTTCCCAGAACCAGTCCGCATCCGCATCCGCATAGTCACGAAACCGCAGGAGATCATTCGCCTCACCACGCAGTTTTCGAGGCTGTTTGTCTTCTTCAAAAGCCACAGCGTCACAACTCCAAAGCACGCGAACCGCGCAGATTGAGGCGTCGGTATTATGTCATTATAGTTAAAATCGAGACGCGAGTCACACCGGGGAACCGGCGCGGCGGCCGCCGCACCAAAATGGGGATTTTCCTTGGAAGAACCAAGAGTTAAGGCATCCGTCTGGGTCTCGGCGCAGATCAGGACGTGTGGATTACTGACCCTTCCCGCCGTGGTTCGGCGGCGAGGCGATCCGGATGCGGGCAGCATTCTGATCAGGCTCGACCGCCTCGACGGCACCTCGATCGTGATGTCGCAGTCGCGTGATGCCGAAGGCCGACAGGTCTGGCTGATGCGCAATAACGCCCTGCCCATACCCGACCCCGAGGTCGAGGAATACCTGCAGCGGCGGATCAAATCCGATCCGGATATCTGGATTCTGGAAATAGAAGACAGGGACGGCCGGTATCAGCCGGACGCCCCCGCCATCACATAATATCTTCGCATAATGTCTTCACGTGGCGTCATCCATGACGGCGCCCGTGAAATCGGCTTATTCGGTCCGCAGGATCAGATGATAGCCGAAGCTGGTTTCAACCAGACCGCTGAGCGCCCCCACTTCAAGATCGAATGCGGCTTTTTCGAATTCAGGGACCATCATGCCGCGGCCGAAGTGACCAAGATCGCCACCGCTCCGGCCGGAGGGGCAATCGGAGGTTTCGCGGGCAATGTCGGCAAAATCCGCGCCGTCGGTGATTTTTTGATGTAGCGCTTCGGTTTCCGCTTTTGCGTCATCCTTGCTGCGGGCGTCCGTGGACACCAGGATATGCGAGGCTCGAATTTGGTCGGACATCATCGTCTCCTTGATCTGGGCAATCTCTCTATGCGTCAATTCACGGGGTGCGTAGCGCATCTGGGAATGAGATACAAGACGCTCGAAATCCGGACCGTAGCGAAGCTATGGAAAGTCTCTGCAAAGGCGGCTACGCTATTCGTCTGATTCGCACTTTTTCGAACGGAAACAACGTGATCGAGAAAATCGCCAAGTACTTGATCCTCAGTCTTCTGGGACTCTCGGCGCTGACGTTTGTCACGGTGCTGATACTTGATGACGAATTGATTGAAAGTACCACCGGCCCGGCTGCCGAGACTCTTCTCGGCATCAAGCACGGCACCATCGACACGGTTACCGGCAAAAGCGAAACCTTCGTCTATTGGTTCAGAACCAAAATCCACGACATCATGAATTTCTCGCCGACCAACCGGGTCCCCCGCGTCGTGATGCGTATCCCGCCACCACCGGAGGATGTTCAGACATCGTCGGGCAGCAGCACCGGCGATACCCGGATACCAGAAACCGCGGCGGTTAGCCCATCGGCACAGCCTGCCGGTCAGGCCGGTGCGGAAATGCCGCAAAGCGGCCAACCCATGTCCCCGGCGCTGCCGAAAGAATCCTTGAACGATGCCGCGAATACGGTGGTAACGGCGCCCGCAGCTTCGCCGCCGCCGGAAGCACCCGCCCCTATGCCAGAATCTACACCTGAATCTGCACCCATGACTTCCGCAATGGGACACGGGACTCCGGCGATGGAAGGGGCACCGCCGCCGATGCCGGTGACCGACGTCAGCCAGCAGCCGCTGACGACGGAAACCGCAGCCCCGACCGAACAGGCAGCGCTGCCCGATGCTGCCGTCGGTGCGCCCCCGCCGCCGCCTGCCGCCGAGGAACAACGCCCCGGTGAAGCGGATTACCAGCAGGGCCTGAAGTACTACAACGGGGATGGCGTCGAGCAGAACTTCGGCAAGGCGGCCCAGTACTTTCTCCGCGCCGGAAACGCCGGCCATGTCGGCGCACAATACAATCTCGGGATCATGAACTACACCGGACAGACCGGCGGGCAGGATTTCGCCAATGCGGCAAAGTGGTTCGAGCGCGCCGCAGGGGCCGGCCATACCCAGGCCCAGTACAACCTTGGCTTCCTTTATTATGAAGGCAAGGGTGTGCAGCAAAATCTGAAGACGGCCTTTGATTGGATCAACCGTGCCGCCGAACAGGGATACCCGAAAGCCATCAAGGCCCGGGATGCCTTCAAGCAGGCCATGCCGGAAATGTTCCCGTCCGGCAGCAACGCGCCGGCACAATAGTCAAACGCACGCTTCTTGCTGATAATAGCCTCAAGTTACCCCGGAACAGGAGGCTCACATAATGTCAAAATCAACATCTCTAAAATGACCCGGCAAAAGCTGACGGCGGTGGCCCTCGCCACTTCTTTCGGTGCCGTCCAATCTCTCTCGGCCTTGCCCAGCATGTGGATATCGCCGACCAGCCTCTGAGCGACTGGCGCGAGACGTTCCGGGTCTGTCAGGGCGCGTACCTTGTCGCACAGCCCGATGATGCACTCGGCAAGCCGGTATTGCTCACCGATGGCACGATCCGTGTGCCGGAACATTGGTGGCAGACGCACATCAGCGAGGATAAACCCAGCGTGCTTACGTCGGCATTTCGCGAGCACGTAAACGTCGAAAGCATCATACTGCATCAAAACCCGCTGGCCCCGGCGTCAGATGTGATGATTGCCGGTTCCGATGATGGTGAAGTTTTTGCCAGTGATGCAGCCCCCGTTCCCAGTGGAGAGCAGGTCACGTGTTCCAACCTGGTTGAGGATATTACCGAAGACCGGCCACTATATGCTCAACTGATTGCTGCATGCGGGGAGGTCGTACACGAGGGCAAAATCGTCTGGTGTGACAGACCCAAGCAGGTCGCACCGCAGATCCTCGCTGTTCACCTGGCCAAACAGGATGAGAATAATTTCGTGATTCACATACGCACCCGGGCCGGCGGCAGCACAACAAACCTGTGCGTCAGCGCTGAAATCGACGATGGTACCGAACTCGTCTCTTCCATCGCCGATGTTGGCAAATGGGATGCGGCTCGCGACAGTATCATTCAACTTGATATTGGCGATGCATCGCCAGCAAGAATCAGGTGCGATATCCGAAACAGCCATAACAAGATTCCTTTGCGCTAAATCTTTGAACGATGGCCTGATCACCCATCGCTTATGGTTTAAAAAACCTCCGTTCCGTTAACCACGTTTTTACGTCTTCAGGCGATTGTGGCGCTATGGGATGCCCTGTTGTTCGGGCGCCCCGGAGACTGGGACAACGGGGTTATAATGAAACTTACTGGGCAATTTGCGGTGCTCGCACTGGGCACGGCGGTGATCACCACAGCCGGCACATCCAACGCAGCGGATCGCATCAAGGACAACTTCACCTTCACCTATCACATCGAAGTGGCCGGCGCCGACGAAACCAATGTCGCCACCGAAAAGGAACTGCGTGACAGCGGCACCAACATGGTGCCCGCGCAACCCACGGCGGCGTCCCGTGATCCCATGAAAAAGGCCGAGCCTGCCGTCGTCAGCAAACCCGAACCGAAACCGGTCCCCGAAGCGCCGGCCCAAGCCGAACCGGCGGCCGCGAAGGCTGGCGGCGAAGCTGAAGCACCCGCCGGCGCGGCACAACAGACACCCGCTGCCGCCGCTCAAGACAAACCCGCCGACACCATGCCGATGAAGACCGCCTCCCGAACGGAGCACCTGTTCCAGCCCTACCTGCGGATCGACACCGGGTATGTGATGACGTCCGACCCCGACGGCAAAGGGCGAAACGGGCCTCATCTGGAAAGTGAAACGCAGGACACCGGCATTCTAAGCATCGGGGTTGGTACCCATGTTGAGGAACAGGTCCGCGTTGAAGGTATGATGAGCTATCGCTCGCCTATGGATCTCGACGGCCGGGACGGAGCCGGAAACAGCATATCCGGCGAAGTCGAGAGCATGAGCGCCATGCTCAACCTGTATTACGATATCCATGAGGTCCATGAATGGCTGGGTAGTGACACGTTCACACCTTACATCGGTGCCGGTGTCGGCATTTCCATGCTAGATACCGACAGCATGACGGCGGGCGGCAGCACCGAACGCGGCACCCAGGTCTATAACCTGACCTATGCCGCGATGGCCGGTGTCGCAACACGTATAACCGACCAGATGAGCCTCGATGTCGGCTACCGGTTCATCAATCTTGGTCAATACGAACAGGACGGCAGTTTCACCACGGGGACTTCAACCACGGCGACGAAGTATGACGACCTGTTCGCTCATGAATTCCGTGCCGGAATCCGCTATCAGTTCTAGATACATCTCCACACTTTCATATTGATGTAAATCAATGCGCCGCTTTCAGCGCCTCTCAATATTCGAGGAAGCAGGCGGCTTGCCCTCGGGCAGGTCAGAACATATGGCCGCCCGGGGAGACAGGTGTGGATATCAGATCGATCATGGCGATCTTGGACGGCGGGGCCGAAAGCAAGACCGTGCTGACCACGGCGATAGAACTCGGCAGACGATTTGACGCCCTGACGGCGATGGTGCAATTCACCCCGCCTGCTGCGCACAACTTCTACCCCGTTCTCGATGCCCCGCCCGCCAACGTCATCGAAGGCCTGATCAGCAAGATGAATGAACGCTCCGAACAACGCCGGCACGACTTCTATGCAATGATCGATCAGGCCGTCCGGGCCGATCATCTTCCCACGGCAAAGCCGGGTGAGGTTCGTAGAAGCAGTGGTTTCGCGATCACCAGTGAGAGCATCACCGGCCATGAAAATCGTGAAATTGCCGAACGGGGCCGGCTTTACGACCTGATCGTGATCGGTGTGCCGGATGATGACTGCGGCGGCCTGGACAGCACGGCCCTGGAAGCCGCGCTTCTGGATACGGCCCGGCCGGTGCTGATCACATGCCGGTATCCGCGGCCGGTTATCGGGGGGCACATCACCGTTGCCTGGGACGGGTCAAGGGAAGCCGCACAGAGCATCCGCAATGCCGTGCCGTTGATGCACTCTGCCGGGCAGGTCGAAATAGTCCATATCATCACCGGCCCGGCGGATAAGATAAATCCTGCCGATGTCGTCAAGTATCTGAAGTTACATGATATCGAAGCAACGTCCCGAACAGTCGAGTCGGACAAAAGCGGCATTGCCGACCGTCTTCTGGATGCCGCCCGTGAGAACGGCCACGCCCTGCTCGTTATGGGTGCCTATGGCACCAGTGCCGTTGCCGAATACATGTTCGGGGGCGTCACGCGAAATGTCATGTCGAAAGCCGACGTCCCGCTTTTGGTATCACATTAGCTTCACTGCACGCTGTGCTGGAAACGGCCGACATCGTTAATTATGATGGGACGACCGAAGCTTGAGGGGAGTTGCATCCCAGATGCCGGGGACAACGCAGAATAAGCCCGTTCTGAAGCCCGCGATACCACGGGATGCCGTCGCAGATAACCCCTGTGCGGCCTGTCAGGTGCGTGAGCATGCGGTTTGCGGAGCATTGGCGCCGGCGGAACTGTCGAAGTTCGGCGGCGCCATGAAAACCATCTCGCTGATGCCGGGTGATCACCTTGTCGATGAAGGTGAGCCGGAAACCCATATCTTTTCGGTCACGTCGGGCTGTCTCAAATGCTTCAAGCTGTTGCCCGATGGCCGTCGCCAGATCATCGGCTTTCTGTTCCCTGGTGATTTTCTGGGTCTGGCCAGGGCCACCATGAACCCGAGCAGCGTCGAAGCCGTCACCCATGCATCGCTTTGCCGCATGGAACGGCGTGAACTCGTTAATTTTGCGGGTTCCATCCCCAATCTTGACCGCCGGTTGCATGAAATGGCTTCCGAAGCGCTGGCTGAAGTTCAGGGCCAGTTGCTGCTGCTGGGGCGTAAAACCGCACATGAGAGGGTTGCCACGTTCCTGCTGATGTTATCCCGGCGTGCCACTGAGCGCGGGGCTGCCGCCAATCCCGTCGATGTCCCGATGAGCCGCGATGATATCGGCGATTTCCTCGGCCTGACCACGGAAACAGTCAGCCGAACCTTCTCAAGACTGCGCAAGGACGGCCTGATCGGCGGCGACAGGGACCGCAAGATCGACATCCTCGACGAGCCGGGATTGAGCGACATCGCCGAGGGATTCTGATCTCTGTTTTATTCAATTTCGTCAGGCTTATGTCATCCGCCGCTGCTAAAAAACACTATCGTTTGCGAATGGAATGGCATGGCATGCTGAAGTCAATTTTCAGGAACAAAGGCAACTGGTTACGGGTCATTGGCCTGGCTGTTTGCGTTTCTTTTTTGGTCCCACATTCCGCTGCAACCGCTGTTGCCATTACGCTGGTTCCGAAACGGGACATGAAATTCGGTGAATTTGCCGCCTCCATCGAAGGCGGCGGCACCGTGACCCTCAGCCCGACTTCCGACAGTGTGACATGGTCCGGCAGCATCACCAATTTCGGCGGAACCGTTCGCAGGGCAAGATTCCAGATCGTCGGCCAATCGAACGCCTATGTGATCGTTTCGTTACCTTCGTCGATCACGATCCGCAAGGGTTCTTCGAACAATTACATGACGATCGACAACTTCACGATGGATAAAACAAACCCTGTCCGGCTTTCGAACAAGGGCAAGAAAACCATCAATATCGGTGCCACGCTGCATATCGGCACGGATCAGAAAAAAGGTAACTACAACGACGAGAATACGTTTACGTATATCGTGGAATACCTGTGATGCGAGACACCATGCAGACCGGCCCCTGAGGGGCTTCCTGAAAAAATCGGTTTTCCGGCATTCCGGATCTCCAGAGAACCTGACACCCCGGCCTTCGCTTTGACGGATTCAAAGCGACCTCGTGGTGTGAGAATCTGAGAATGTACTGGGCTTTCATAGCCCTTCGCGTGCCATTTGTATCAATAATCGGATTTCAGGCTTGTTCCTGAAGCCGTTTCGAAAGTTCTGAAAATGACGAAACGCTGTTTCGGCTTCATTGTCCTGAAAAGGATTCGGGCATGGCTGCTTTTGCCTGTCCTGGTGGCGATGCTGTGCACCATCACATCCGCCCCGGCAACAACCCAGGTCGCCATTACGCTGGAACTGAAGCGGGACATGAAATTCGGTGAGTTTGCCGCCTCTATCGATGGGGGAGGCACCGTGATCCTGAGCCCGGATTCCGACACTGTATCCTTCTCAGGCAGCATTACCAACTTCGGCGGAACCGTCCGGCGCGCCCGCTTTCTGATCACCGGGGAGCCCCGAGCCTATGTGATCATCACCCTTCCCTCGTCGATCACGATCCGCAAGGGATCATCCAACAACTACCTGACCATCGACAATTTCACGATGGATCAGACCAACCCGGTGCGTCTTTCAAACCAGGGCAATAAGACCGTCAATATCGGTGCCACGCTGCATATCGGCACGGATCAGAGCAAGGGGAACTACAACGACGAGAATACGTTCACGTATGTCGTGGAATACCTTTGAATAGATGGGCACACAGGAAAAACGCTGTCGGTTCGGTGATATCGACAGCCGACAGAAGCACAATCTTCTTAGATCAGTCACCCGGAAATCAGGGGAGAACAGTCGAGCCTTCGGCAAGCAGGTTCCCGCCCTCATCGGCAATGGTCTTGTAGCTGACCTTGAGGGTATTGCCCGATAATTTCACGCCATCCGGCACGCGCAGGGTCATTTCGACGGTCCGGCTCTGATTCGGTGTATAGACCGCAAGCCGGAAAATCTGCGACAGCACGACTTCCTTGCCGTCCGCGTTCAGCGTCGCCGTCAAATCCCCATAGGACGAACGGTTCCCGGTCCGGTTCAGCTTGAAACGGATTTTCGGCAAAGGCTGTTCAGCCGTGCCCGGCACGTAGGCCATGTCGCTGAGCGACAAATCGTATGAAACCTTGCCATGGCGGACAATGATCGGCACCGCGATTCCGAACACCGGAATCAGGCGGACAGAAGCATTGTTGCCGGTACTCTCCACGCTTTGCCCCGTATTGTCGGGGACGGCACGCATCATCATGTGTGAGCGGTACTCACCGTCTGGCAGGTCCTTGGGCTTGCGCAGAAGAAGCCGGATCGCCTGAGATGCACCGGGTTCCAGCGTCACCTGACGCGGCGAATAGCGAAACAGATCATCGGCGAACTGCTGATCGCCGACCGGTTTCGCGACCTCGGTCATATTGCCGTCTTCGCCCATGTGCATGTTGATGACGGAAATCCGGTACGTCGCGGTTTCTGAACCCTTGTTGACCAGCCCGAGCTGGGCTGAACGGGTCCGGCCTTCAAGCACGACACGGGTCGGCGAGACGACAAGATCGCCCGCGCCCTGCGCCGCGGCAGGCTGGGAAATCGCCAGACAGGACACTGCAAGCACCGCTGTCATCAGTCCCAGAAGTCCTCCGTAGACCCCACGCGGCGCCGTCTTACGGGCGCTGTTCAATTCTCGCGACATTGGCTTCGGACCCTCTTCTCTTTCTGGATTATGGCCCGCAGAGGTGCGGCGCCTCAGTTATAGGATACGACGATGTTCACGAACGGCGAGCGTTGTGTAAACGCCGCTGCCAGTACCGTCTGCTGTCCATTTGCCGCATCGCCTCCTGCGGCGTTGTCATTCCCTGTATTTGCATTGGCCCCGCCGGTTCCCGGACCTATGGCTGCACCTTCCGTCCCGGCGGGCGCCGTTACCACGGCGGCACCAATGCTGAAAGTCCCGGATCCGTTACTGCCGAGTGCCGGCGTGGCCCCGGCGCTGTGCTGGAACCCGCTCAGGCTGACAACATTACCGCCGTCCGCGTAAGAGGCACTGCTGGGCAAAATGACGTTGAATGTCTGATTTGGCGCACCGGCCACGGCGACGGCTGAGCCGTTGCCGATCGACAGCGGCGATGCGCCGCGGGCTGCGAAGGACCGAGCCGCCTGCTCCGGCGTCGTAGAGGTTCCGGTTGACGCCCCGGCACCACCCGTCGTGCCACCGCCACCCGTGCTGCCGTCTTCAGTGTTCACATTGCCACCGGCAGACCCGAAGCCGACCCGCGATGTGGTGCTGATTGGTACGGTGGGGATACCGCCCTTCGAAGATGCGGTTACCGGCTTTGCAGTCACCAGACCGACCTGAGCCGCGGCCTGAATCGTAACCGAGACGAAGGCGCTGTCGCGAGACGTGCCGGCCTGCAGCGAAGAAGCATCAAAACCGACGAAGCCACCTGCTACGCCGGCTGCGCAAACCGCACTGACAATCCTGAAACGTCTGCTCTTCAATGTTTCACCCTCGACCGATACAAGTCGACAATACATGAAAACATAAATCGGGCCAATAAAAACCGCTTACCCTGAAACGTATAAAGTTTTTCCGAACAAGAGGTTAACGCCGAAATGAAAAACCGCCCGGGCGTAATTTCCCGGGCGGCTTTAACAATCACGAACCAATAACGTTCGGTATCGGCATGATCAGTTGTAAACAACCGTCACGTTAAAGCTGCCGGTATACGCACCTGCACCCTGGTTTGCACCAACTGCAAGCGTTGCGCCGACGTCAACCGTGAAGGCACCCGATCCGTCGAGGGTCTGCGCACCGGCTTCGGCCTGGCTGAGCGTTGCCGTCATATCCGTGCCGCTGCCCGTAAGGACGGCCGTTGACGGGATCGTTACCGTGATGGCCTGGCTGGCGGCACCGGCGACGTTGAACGATGCCTGCGACGGCGTATCACCAGCCTGCAGCACAACGTTTGCGTCACCTGACCGTACACCGGCGTCGGAAACCGTCACCGTACCGGCAGTCCCGGTCGGCGAAATCAGACCGAACTCGAGGTCGCTGACCTTGGTAACGGTCACAGCAGCTGCAATGGTTGCCGAAGCGGAAGCGGAGTCACTGGCGGCCTTGACCGAGGCGGGAGCGACCACGATGGCAGCCAGTGCGGCAGCCGTGAGGATTGTTCTGATCTTCATTTCACAGTTTCCTTTTACCCAAACCCGGTTTACCGGGAAAAAATGACATAACAAATGAGCTGTTCAGCCCGATCTCATAACGTGAGGGCTGTTTTAAATATGATTACTGACATAAACATGACAGATTCTAAAAAAATGATGTTTTTCAAAACCTTACAGAAACCTGACAACTTCACTACCCCCCTTAATCGGCTCTTAACCAAACCCGCCGCACACTGTGAGCGTCGGCCGCATAAAACGCTGGTCCCTTCACCCGCATGGCGAATGGACAGGCGTACGGGAGACGCGCCCTCAGGGGCCCGTGTCGACCTCCCGAAGACCGTGGCCGGCACGTTGAAGGTGCATTGCTCAGTCAACGAACACGATGGGAGTTCGTTTGAGGTTGCAAAAAGAAAGCGTGCCGCATCCCGGCGCGGTGGCGACACCGTACCCGCGGCACACAACAGAGACTGCAAACGTCCTGCCTGCGGCGGGACGGTTGCCCATATCCGAAAACTACCCGGATAAATCTGTCTCCGGACCTGTTGTGCTGGCTGTAATGATTTTCATTGCGGCCTTTCTTTTTGCACCTGCTCCCAGCCTGGCGAAAGCGGTGAAATATTCGTCCACCCTGGACGTTTCATCCTATGTCGCTCAGGTTCCGGACGCCGAAACCCCCTTCAAAGCTGCCGAGCGCAGCGACGAAGAATTGCTGATTCTGCGGATGACCCTGGGAAGGATCATTCTGCGCGACGCAATTTTCGGCTTCCCCAAGCAGGGCAGTCTGATCCTGCCGTTGACTGATATCGTTGAAGCATTGGAGTTTCCCATCACTGTCGATGCTGAAAACGGACGTGCACAAGGCTGGTTCCTTGACGAGAACAGGCTATTCTCGCTTGATCTCGCCGCCGGCCAGGTCGTGATTGCCGGGGAGGTCCGCCCCGTCGATCCCGCCTTTGTCGAGCAGTTGCCTGACGATATCTACGTCGATGTGCGAACGCTGGCGAACTGGTTCCCCATCGACATCGAATATGACATTCCGAACCTGATCTTGAATATCGAATCGCGCGAACCCCTGCCGATCGAAGCCCGGCTGGAACGCGACCAGCGCCGCAAACGGATTTTCGGCCAGCGCGGCGGCGTGGACAGTGAATATCCGAAGCTGGAAGTACCGTACAAGTGGATCACCTGGCCGGTTTCCGACACCACGCTCGACTTTACCGTCAGTTCGAGCGACGAAGGCCCAACACTGCAACGGAATTACACGACACTGGCGACGGCTGATTTTGCCAAGCTCAACGCCGATATTTTCCTGTCGGGCAATCAGGATGACCAGATAAGCACGGCGCGCATCAAACTTGGCCGGCAGGATGCCAATGGCGGGCTGCTCGGCAAGCTCGATGCGACGAAATTTTCCGTTGGTGATATTTACGGCCCGCAGATCGCCCACATGACCCGCACCAGAACCGGCCGCGGTTTCCTTGTTTCCAACACACCGGTCGGCAATGAGACCGAATTTGACCGCATCACGCTACAGGGCGACCTGCAACTCGGCTGGGAAGTGGAACTTTACAGAAACGAGACCCTGCTCGATTTCCGGGAATCCCAGTCTGACGGGCGCTACCTGTTCGAAGATGTCCCGCTGCTGTTCGGCGTCAACGTGATCAAGCTTGTGTTCTACGGCCCGCAGGGGCAGCAGCGTGAAGAAATCCAGCAGATCAGGGTCGGTCCCGATCAGATCAAGCCCGGGTCACATTCTTATACCGTAGCCTTTAACCAGCAGGACCGACTGACCCTGACCGGCGACGACGAGGATTCCAACACCGACGGTTTTCAGGGCAAGTCACGATATACCACTCAATATAAATACGGCATCAACAAGAACCTATCGGTCGGTGCCAACCTCGCCAGTATCCCGTTCGAAGGCGGGCACAAGGTCTATACCGGCACCAATCTGGTGACCTCGCTGGGACCGGTCTATGTCCGCACCGACCTGACCAAGGACGTCGCAGGCGGCTGGGCCGGAACACTCTCTGCACAAACACGAATGTTCGGAATCAGCCTGATCGGCGAGCACACGATCCTCAATGATTTCCTGAGCGAGGAATTCAACAACGTCAACGACCCGCTGGAAACCGAGAGCCGGCTCAGGATAGACGGTGTAATCCGCTCGGATTTCCTGCCGCATATCCCGTATGCCGTGAACGTCACCCATGAAAATTTCAAGTCACGCGACAAGACGACAACGATCCAGAACCGGCTGTCGAGCGCGATTGGCCGGGCCTCGATCTCGAATACGGCCAATCTCGTCCTCACCGATCCGTCAGAAACCGCCGATACCGAAACGCTGGCCGGCACGCTGCAGATCGGCGGATCGATCGGTGATGTCAGAACCCGCGGACAACTCGGATACGACGTCATGCCGGAACCCGGGTTCACGACGATCGCCCTGTCGGGAGACTGGAAACTGAACTCCCGCTTCAATGCCCGCGCTGGTATATCGCGAGAACTGAGCGGTTCGTCACTGACCTCCTACTCGGGCGGGGTCAACACGGACCTGGAGATCGTCGCCGCCGGTGTCGAAGGGACTTATGATTCGGAAGGTAACTATTCAGCCAAGCTCAAGCTTTCCTATTCATGGGGCAAGGATGCCGCGGACGGCGGCCTTCGTGTCGCGTCCAAAGCAACAGCCGAACGCGGCACCATGACGGCCCGCGTCTTCCTTGATCTGGACGGTGACGGTAAATTCACAAAAGGGATCGATGAACCGCTTGAAGGCGTCAGCTTCGAGTCCGGCCGCACGAAACTGAGACAGCAAACCAATCCTGACGGGATGGCATTCATCACCTCGCTGGATACTTACGAGCCGGTTCAGTTCGGCATCGACAAGGGGACGCTTGAAGACCCGTTCTGGATCCCCTCGCCGGAAGGCGTGGAAGTGACGCTGCGGCCCGGCGTGCCCGGCCATGTCGACTTCGCGGTGGTGACGACCGGTGAAATCGATGGGGTGATTTACCGGCAGAATGAAAAATGGTCCGAACCGGTCGCCGACGTCCTTATCCAGCTGCTCGATGGTGCCGGCATTATCGTTCAGGAAGTCCGCACACAATATGACGGGTTTTATCTGCTCGAATTCATCAGACCGGGTACGTATCAGCTCAGGATCGACCCGGAGCAACTGGTACGGCTGCAGCTGCCGGCGGTACCGTCCCGCGAGGTCGTCATCAACAAGGACGGCACCATTCTGAACGGTGAGGATTTTGTCATCGGTGAAGACGTCGAAGGCAGCATCGAAGCCCGGGTTCTACTGGCGTCGTTCAGCTCGGCTGATGAAGCCCGTGCGGCTTGGCAGGCGATCCGTGACGCGCTTCCAGACGTATTCGGCGATATCGAAGCCGAGTTCCCGGAAACCGCCGCACAGGAGAAGAGCGCCGCCTTCGTCGATCTGTATGCCCAGCCATTCCCGAGCCGCGAGGCCGCGGAAAACGCCTGTATCGAACTCAGAGCCCGATTTGGCGACACCTTCTGCAATCCGCTGGATATCTCGATCAAGTAACCGCCGCGGTCAGAAGAATCACTCTTTCCGTTCGCGAGCCGTCCGCGCACGCAGGCGTTCACGATGCAGAATGTATATCCCGCAGAGTGTCACGATCAGCGCCCCCAGCATCGTCGAACTTTCCGGCAGATCACCGAAGATCAGATAGCCGAACAACATCGCCCATAGCACGTTGCCGTATTTGAAGGGGGAAACC
Source organism: Rhodospirillales bacterium (assembly GCA_965227245.1). Classification (GTDB taxonomy): domain Bacteria; phylum Pseudomonadota; class Alphaproteobacteria; order Rhodospirillales; family Casp-alpha2; genus UBA4479. The sequence continues at coordinate 4,058,727 of OZ245728.1, forward strand.
AGCGCCGCCTCGCCGAGCCTGAAGGATTCGATGATCAGGTAATGTGCAATGCCGATCAGAAGCCCGCTGCCGACAAAAAATTTGATGTGCGCGGTTTCGACCGGCTTCCAGTCAGTAAAGAAATACGACACGAAGCCCGCGGCGACGACCGCCGTTGTGGTCACGAACAGCACAGCCACGGACGTTTCGCTGGCCGCCATCTTGCGGGTGATGATGTCGCGCACACCCCCCAGAAAGGACGCCACCAGGGGAAATACGGCAAACCATTGAAAGGCGCTCGAACCGGGTTGAACGATCACCAGTACGCCGACAAAGCCGACCAGCACCGCCACCCAACGCCGCCAACCGACATGCTCTCCCAGCATCAGCGGGGCCATCAGGGTCACGAAAAGCGGGCCGGCGAAGGCAATGGCAATGGCATCGGCGAGCGGCAGATAATACAGACCGGTGACGAACGTGAACGAACTCCCGACCACGCAGAACCCGCGCAGGCCCTGCCCCTTCCAGCTTTTGATCTGCCACGCGGTATGAACACCGCCCTGTCGCATCGCAAAAATGAAGATCATCAGATAGATGAAGATGCCACGCAACGCCAGCACCTGCCCGACCGGATAATCCGCCGTCAGAGTTTTCACGAAGCCGTCGTTGAGGGTCAGAAATGCACCGCCCGCAAGGGCGCAGATAATTGCCTTCCCGGGGGAATCTGAATCACGGGCACCACCGCTGTGATTGCCGTTTTCGCCGGGCGGACGTGGCGTCGGGTCAACGGGATGGGCGAGCGGATTGGCCATCAGCCGTAAAGAACCGCAACGATGAAGACCGCAGCGGCGATCCCGGCGAAGTCAGCGCTGAGCGCAGGGATCAGCGCATACCTGAGACGGCGGATCTGCACGGCGCCGAAATAGACGGCAATCACATAAAAAGTGGTTTCGGTCGACCCCTGGAACGTCGAAACCAGATACCCGGTATAACTATCAGGACCGACCGCCGGGTCATTGATGATCGAGGCCAGAATGCCGTAGGCACCGGACCCTGACAAAGGCCGCAACAGCGCCATCGGTAGCGCATCTGCGGGCAGCCCGACCAGTTCCGTTACCGCACCCAGCGGGGTGATCAGAAGTTCCAGCGCACCGGAATTGCGGAACATCGAAACGGCGACAAGAATCGCTACAAGATAAGGAATGATCCGCAGCGCGACATTGAAGCCGTCCTTGGCACCGTCGACAAAGCATTCATAAACCGGAACTTTCTTCCAAACCCCCAGCCCCAGAAAACCGATCATCAGCCCGGGCACGATCCAGGGGGCGAAAGCGCGGCCGTAAACAATGGTCAGCGGGACCAGTGCCAACACAAAACCGAGCGCAAGGATAGAGACCCAGGCGGGATAGCCCTCACCCGGCGCCGGTGGCAGGTCTTCGGTTTCCGTCTCCGGCGATGTTTTTGCTTCCGCATGGGCCGCACTGTCCGGCGCAACGGCGGGAGGCGCCGATCCGGCAAACAGCCGGGCACACAATTTCGCACTGACAATCGCCACCGTGGTTGATACCAGCGTCGCAAACAGGGTCGTCGGCACGATCCCGGCGGGATCGGAGGACCCGGCAGCGGCCCTGAGCGCGATGACCCCTGTCGGCAGGAGAGTCACGCTCGACGTATTGATGGCCAGGAACAGGATCATGGCGTCGGTCGCCTTGCCCTTGTCACCGTTCAGGGTATCCAGATGCTCCATGGCGCGTATCCCGAACGGAGTCGCGGCATTGCCGAGCCCCAGCACGTTGGCCGAGAGATTCATGATCATCGCCCCCATCGCCGGATGATCGGCAGGAACACCGGGGAACAGGCGTGACATCAAGGGTTGCAGGGTGCGGGCGACGACCAGTAGAAGACCGGCCCGCTCAGCCACTTTCATCAGCCCCAGAAACAGCGCCATGACACCGACAAGCCCGATGGCCAGCGTCACTGCATCGCCGGCAGTACCGATCATCGCCTTGCCGAGCGCCGCCATCGGCGCATCAACATCGCTGCCGTCAGTGGGGAGCGTGAAAGTCACCTGTCGATAAGCTGCGACGGCAAAGGCAATGGCGACGATGGCAAAAAAGATGCCGTTCAAGGACGTGTTCCGCTTAATTGATCACGCGGAGATGATGAAACTGCCTCTCCGCTTCTGACATCATCGTTACGGAAAGTCCCTGCCGACGCAATGGGCGATCACAGATCAGTCCCGGATCAGGTCGGGGCGATCCGTAAATACCGAGGAAACACCCCACTCCCTGAGGGTTTCGGCACGTATCGGATCGTTTACCGTATAAACCCTGAGCGGCAGCCCCTGCCCACGTACAGCGTCGACAACCTTTTCGCTTAAAGATCGATTCGATACATGCACAGCGTTGCATTCCAGTTTTCCGACGACGTTTTGCCAGTTCTTCGGCAGCCGGCTGAACAGCATGGCCCTGTCACGGTCGGGCAGCATGTCACGGGCCACGGCCATGGCGTCCTGCTCAAAACTGGAAATCACCAGTTCTACGGATTCCGGCCAGTTTTCGGTGATCATCCGACAAGCCGCCTCGGCGGTTTCACGGGCCCGCCCGGGCGTCGGCTTGATCTCGACGTTAGCCCCAAGTCCTTCCGTAGCAAGCATTTCAATAGTTTCGGCAAAGCTTGGGATGCGCTCTCCGGCAAACGCCGCGTTGAACCAGCTTCCGGCGTCCAGTTCCCTGAGATCCTTAAAATCGTGCTTGGCGATGAGCCCCTTGCCGTTCGTTGTCCTGTTCAGGGTATCGTCGTGAAACAGCAAGGGGACCCCGTCCCGGCTCAGCATGACATCGAATTCCACCCAGCGGGCACCCTCAAGACGTGCGCGGCGCAGGCTGACCATCGTGTTTTCTGGTGCGAGGCCGGCCGCGCCGCGATGGCCGATAACGAACGGGACGTGCATGGGCATGTTCTTCAATCTTCAGTTGGGATGAACGGTGGCACTTTGCCGTCCTCCGGTCACAAGTTGCAAGAAACCTTCGAATTCCGGTTGCCCCGGCGGCAGCAACGGATCAACCTAGGAAAAATAGAGAATTTGTTTAAGTGGGAGGGCAATCATCGTGTCCGATAAAAGTCTCGACGAACGTGCGCTGGAATACCATCGGCAGGCCCCTGCCGGCAAATTCCAGATACAGCCGACAAAACCCCTGGCCACACAACGCGATCTGGCGCTGGCGTATTCGCCCGGTGTCGCCGCCGCCTGTATGGCCATCGTCGATGATCCTATGGAATCATACGAACTGACCAATCGCGCCAATCTTGTTGCCGTCATCACCAACGGCACGGCCGTGCTCGGCCTTGGCCCCATCGGCGCCGAAGCATCGAAGCCGGTGATGGAGGGCAAGGCGGTTCTATTCAAGAAATTCGCCAATATCGACTGTTTCGATATCGAAGTGAACGAACTAGACCCCTACAAACTGGTGGAAGTGATCGCCCCGCTGGAACCCACCTTCGGCGCCATCAATCTGGAAGACATCCGTGCGCCCGAGTGCTTCATCGTCGAGGAAGAGCTCCGCAAGCGCATGAACATCCCGGTATTCCATGACGATCAACACGGCACGGCGATTGTCTGCGCTGCCGCGATCCTCAACGGACTCCGGCTGCAGAACAAGAAGTTCGAAGACGTCAAACTTGTCTCTACCGGGGGTGGGGCTGCGGGGATCGCGTGTCTTGATCTTTTGGTATCGATGGGCGTCAAGCCGGAGAACATCTGGCTCGTCGATCAGGTCGGCCTCGTCTATGAAGGCCGCGAAGAACAGATGAACGACCGCAAATCCCGCTATGCACAGAAAACCGATCTGCGCTCGCTGGACGACGTTGTCGATAATGCGGATGTTTTCCTGGGGCTGTCTGCCGCTGGCATTCTGACCGCCGACATGGTCAAGAAGATGGACCCGAAACCGTTCATCCTTGCACTTGCGAACCCCAACCCGGAAATTGATCCCGTCGTCGCCAAGGCCGCCAATCCGGATGTCATCATCGCCACCGGCCGGTCCGATTACCCTAATCAGGTCAACAACGTGCTGTGCTTCCCGTTCATTTTCCGCGGCGCACTGGACTGCGGCGCGACGGACGTGAACGAGGAAATGAAACAGGCTGCCGTGAAGGCCATCGCTGATCTGGCCATGGCTGAAAGCTCTGAGCGCGTTGCCGATGCCTATGCGGGTGAGCGTCTCGTCTTCGGACCGGAATACCTGATACCGAAACCGTTCGACCCCCGCCTGATTTCCGAAATCGCCCCGGCCGTCGCCAAGGCTGCGATGGACACCGGCGTTGCCGCTCGCCCGATCCCCGATTTCGACGCCTACCGGGAAAAACTCGCCGGTTTCGTGTTCCGCTCCGGCATGTTGATGAAGCCGATCCTGGAGCAAGCCCGCCGCGATCCACGCCGCATTATCTTTGCCGAAGGCGAGGACGAGCGTGTGCTGCGCGCCGTGCAGGCCCTTGTCGACGACCGGCTGGCCCGGCCGCACCTGGTCGGACGCCCGGACGTGATTGCCCGGCGCATCGAACGTCTGGGGCTCAGAATCACGCCGGAAATCCATTTTGGCATCACCAACCCTCTCGACGATCCACGCTATGAAGAATACTGGAGCCTCTATCACGAACTGACCGAGCGCAAAGGCGTCACCATGGATGAGGCCAAAACGATCATCCGCACCAACACCACGGCGATTGCCGCACTGGCGCTCAAGCGCGGGGAAGCGGATGCGATGATCTGCGGTACCTATGGTCAGTACGAATGGCATCTGAAATACGTCCTCGACATTATCGGCCGCGCCAAGGGGGTTTGCGACGTCAGCGCCATGAGCGCTCTGATCCTCAACAAGGGGACGTATTTTTTGTGCGACACCCACGTGACGCCTGATCCGTCACCGGAGGAAATCGCCGAGATGACGGAGTTGGGCGCGGAAACCGTGAAACGCTTCGGCATGACCCCGAAGGTCGCCCTGCTCTCGCATTCCAATTTCGGCAGCGGCAAAAGCGAGTCCGCCGACAAGATGCGTGCCGCCATGGCGCTTTTGATGGAGAAAGAACTGGATTTCGAGGTCGAAGGCGAAATGAAGGGCGATACAGCCCTGGATTCCGAACTCCGAAAACGAATATTCCCGCATGCCCGTCTCAGTGGAGCGGCGAATATGCTGGTTTTTCCCAACATCGACGCGGCGAATACATCCTTTAACCTGCTGAAAATGCTCGGCGACGGCCTTTCCGTGGGGCCAATACTGGTGGGTGTATCCCAACCGGCGCATATTCTGTCCCCTGCCGTCACATCGCGCGGTATCTATAACATGAGCGCCGTGGCGGTGATGGACTCTCAGAACAGTAAAAACACCTGAAAGCGCGATTACGTTAACCTTCCATAAAATGTGTTTGGTTAATGTAGCCAGAACAAAATATAGTGGTATTCGCTGGATTCGCAGAATGAACTGCGGTTTGCGATGCGACTGGGATCAAGCGCGGTACGTATTCCGTGCTTCGGGTTTGAGGCAATGATGCATCAGACGGTTTGCGGGCTGTTTCCGTTGGCAGGCATTGGCGGTTATGACCGGTTTGCAACAACCGGAAATAGTGGCATAAACGAAATGACTGGCAGCAAAAATGCCTGCGGAACTGCAGGAAACGGCGACAGGGGTCGGGGTTGACGTTAAGAATCAAGCACAAGACGGCATGCGTTCTTGCGCTCGCGCTCACGTTGACGTGGGGCGAAACGGTTCATGCCGAAACCACGGCATCCGAAAGCGAATTCCGCAATCCGATCGTATGGCTGATCAGCGACATCGGCAAGCTCCTGAAAACCGCAACGACGTCACTGGTGCCAACCGGCACGACCGGCGGGGCCGAAACGCCTGAACCGCCTGAACCGCCAGAAAAAGCCGTCGAGGCAGAGCCCCCAGCATCCAAATCTGTTCCCAAGCCAGTTTCCGAGCCCGTAGCCGTTGCAACTGCCGAACCGGACGCCCCCGCATCGGCCGAGAAATCCGGTTTCCGCAACCCGCTGATGTGGATTTTCAGGGACCTGGCGCGGATTTTCCAGCCGGAGCTTGAAATTGAACAACGCCCTGCCGAACAGAAAACGCCGTCTGCACCGGACATGGATATTGCCGCCGCGGAAACCACACATCAGCCTGCCCCCTCGGCAAACACGCAAGGCACTTCACAAGCAGACGTAACGACGGCTGTTCATGAGCCGGCTGCGTCACCCCAAGGCTTCAAGAACCCGATTGTCTGGCTGTTCAAAGATCTTGCCAGTCTGCTCAAACCGAAAACCGGCAATATCACCGAGACCGCGGATGCTGAAGTCGACAAGAAAGTCCCTGATCACATCGTGGCTGAAGCGGCCGGCGCCCCCGCCCCGGTAACTGCACCGAACGATATCGAGCCGGCCGCGAGCGCGTCTGAACCGGTTCCCGCAGCGCAACCCGTGCCTGCCGATATACCTGTCACCATCGGCCCCTGGGTGCCGCGCCCCGAAAGTGACCTTTTCAATCCGAACGACAACCTTTTTTCTACGACGGGTGAGCCGCTGCTGGCATTGAATACGGTTCCCCAACCGATGCCCGCGCCGATCGAAGTCGCCCAGGCCGATCCGCAACCGAAGCCGGTCGTCATCCGTGAACGCGCACCCCACCGCCCGCTGCAGCGCAACCACGCTGCGATCGGACGTGACCACAAGGCCGTGACACCGGATCCGCTGGACGATTCATTACTGGACCGCGTTCTCGATAACATTTTCGGCTTCGGAGCACCTGCTGAATCCGAGATGACGCACGAGGAACCGCTGGCCAACAAGATATCTGACAGGATCGTGGCAGAAGAAAAACTCGATCTCGGCTATACGTCACCGGATGCCCGTATCCCGGATCAGGAACTGACTAAAATTGGCGACGCCCCCCTGAACAACATCGATCTGTTCATGGGACGCGACAGCATCATCGGCATGCCCTATGACGCTGCGGCGCATAACCCCGACAGCTGCATCGAACGCGCCTTGCACGGCAGCGTCTTCTGCCTCAAGGACCTGCAATGGCCGGCCGCCATCGCATCGAGCTTTGCCACGGATACGGCTTTCGTTCTTCCCGGTGAAGGGGTCGTGCGCTACGAGAACGGCACCGTCAGCCGTGTCTACGCCATCTTCAAGGCAACCGACTTCGCCGACGTCGTCAAGTTCATGCAGCATCGCTTCGGCCCGCCGCAGGAACGGGAAATCGGCTGGATGCACATGCTCGAAGCGCCGAAGCTGCCCAACACCACATTCCGCTGGAAGGCTTTCAATGCCGATCATAGCGAAGCCATCGTCCTTGAAGTCCGCAACTTCGACGACCTGCGCCGGTCGTTTGCGGATATGGAACGCGGCATGGTGCGGCTTTACCGGATGGGCTCTCGGCCGATTTTCAAGCACATCTCGACGATGGACCTGATGCTCATGCAGCGCCGCCGACTGGCCGGCGTGCCGGTCGAGGTCAACCAGCCGCCGAAACAGCAGTAAGCGGCCTGCCGTTCAGTTTCCAGGCCATTTTGGACCCCGCCCCGGCTTTTCATCACCGGGGATTTATCGTAGCGTTAAAGCAACGTCGGACGGCTTCCCGTCCTGTATCAATCCGTTGAAATCAGGAGTGTCCGCATGGGCTGGCAAGGCAAAGTTCTCAGGGTCAATCTAAGTTCCGGCTCCGTCACGCCGGAACCGCTCAATATGGCTTGGGCGGAGAAATACATGGGACAGCGCGGCCTTGGGACAAAATACCTGTTCGAGGAAGTGGACCCGTCGATCGACTCACTGGACCCTGCCAACAAGCTGATTTTTGCAACCGGGCCGCTGACCGCGACCGGGGCGTCGACCGGGGGGCGATATTCGGTTATCACCAAGGGGGCTTTGACCGGCGCCATCGCCTGCTCGAATTCCGGCGGTCAGTTCGGTGCCTACCTGAAACTCGCCGGCTGGGACATGTTGATCCTGGAAGGCAAGGCACCGGAGCCGGTCTATCTGTACATCAAAAATGACGATGTCCGCATTCTGCCCGCCACGGACTTCATCTGGGGTGAAACCGTGTGGGACACCGAAGACAAGATCACCGCAAAGCATCAGAACCCGAACATCAAGATCGCCTCGATCGGCATTGCCGGGGAAAATCTGTGCCGCTTTGCCTGCGTCATGAATGACCGCGACCGCGCCGCCGGGCGCTCCGGGGTCGGGGCCGTCATGGGCTCGAAGAACCTCAAGGCAATAGCCGCATACGGCACCGTCGGCACCAGGGTCGCCGACCCGGAAAAATTCAGACAAGCCAACGATGCCGCCCGCGCCAAGCTGGACCCGCATGCCGCCCGCACCCGGCTTTCGACCATCGGCACGCACGCGATGCTGGACGTCACCAATGCCTACGGCTCGGTGCCGACCCTGAACTGCCGCGCCGTGCAGTTCGCCGGCACCGACCAGATCAACGTCAAGGCCGCTCATACGCCGCGGCGATCCGACGGTAAAAAGAACGTACAGGCCAACAAGGCCTGCTTCGCCTGTTCCATCGGCTGCGGCCGGATCGCAACGATCAATCCCGAGCATTTCTCGGTGAGGGACAAGCCGCGCTACAAGACATCCCTCGGCGGTCTCGAATACGAAAGCATCTACGCTGTCGGGCCTATGTGCGGAGTCGACGATATAGATGCCGCAACCTATGCCAGCGCCCTTTGCAACGAACACGGGATGGACCCGATTTCGTTCGGCGCCAGTGTTGCCGCTGCGATGGAGCTTTATGACATCGGCGCCATCACCAAGGAACAGACCGGTGGGATCGCGCTTGAATTCGGCTCCGCCGAAGCGCTCTGCTGGGCTGCAGAAGTGACCGGCACGGCGACCGGCTTCGGCAAGGATATCGGCCTTGGCGCCAAGCGTATCTGTGAAAAGTACGGTCATCCGGAACTGTCGATGACGGTCAAGGGTCAGGAATTCCCCGGCTACGACCCGCGTGCCATGCAGGGCATGGGCCTGGCCTATGCAACATCGAACCGGGGCGCCTGTCACCTGCGGGCCAGCCCGTTTGTTGACGACTTCGCCCATGTCCGGACCGAAGGCAAAGCCGAAATCGTCAAGAAATCGCAGGACCGTAACGCCGCGTGGGACTCGACCGGGGTTTGCCTGTTCGCCGGTAATGCGTGGGAGGTCGATGACCTGGTGGCACAACTTGCCGGAGCCTTGCCGGGGGAATGGTCTGTCGATCGTTTCTTCGAGACCGGCGAGCGGATCTGGAACATGGAACGCCTGTTCAATCTGCGTGCTGGTTTCACCATGGCTGACGACACCCTGCCGAAACGGGTCATGGAAGAACCGGCGCCATCAGGAGCGGGCAAGGGCAAGGTCGCGGAAATCGGCAAGATGCTGCCCGAGTATTACGAACTACGCGGCTGGACACCCGACGGTGAACCGACGACGCAGACTCTCAGCCGGCTGGAGCTTGCCTGACGTGATCAAGGTAGGTTTTCAGCTCGTTTCCATCGATGCCGCCGACTACAAGGGGCTGAACCGCGAGGGTCTGGGTGACATCCCGCTAAAAGACGGCGGCTCGCTGGCCGATGCCATGACCATGATCGGCATGAAGCCGGAACTGGGCTTCATGACGCTGGTCAACGGCGACCCGGTATCGCCCGAAAACCGCAGCGAGAAAACCCTCAACGACGGCGATCAGGTGGTGGTCTTCCCCCCCATCGAAGGCGGATAAAGAAAAAGGGCGGGATGCGAACACCCCGCCCGAGTTTACTTAGGGAAGATTCCTTACGTCTGAAACGTCATGCCGCGAGTGCGTCTCGCGCCGGCACGTAGTCGTATCCGAGATCGCGTGCGACGGCTTCCTCGGTCACCTTGCCGGCGATGACGTTCAGCCCGTTCATAAAATGCTCGTTCGACAGCAGGGCCTCCCTGTAGCCCCGGTCCGCCAGCATCAGGGTATACGGCAACGTCGCGTTGTTGAGCGCGTGTGTCGATGTGCGCGGCACCGCGCCCGGCATGTTGGCGACACAGTAATGCACCACGTCATCGACCACGAATGTCGGTTCGGCATGGGTGGTCGCTTTCGAGGTTTCAAAGCAGCCGCCCTGATCGATCGCGACGTCGACCAGAACCGAACCCGGCTTCATCTCGGCGACCATCTGACGGGTCACAAGCTTCGGAGCGGCCGCCCCTTTCACCAGCACGCCGCCGATCACCATGTCGGCATCAAGCACGGTCTGTTCCAGCGCTGCCGTCGTCGAATACATGGTCGTCAGCGCCGGGCCAAAACGCTCCGACAGGTGGTTCAGAACATCCAGATTGCGGTCCAGCACGGTGACGTCGGCACCGATACCGACGGCCATCTGGATCGCGTTTTCACCGACCACGCCGCCGCCGATGACGACGACCTTGGCCGGCGCCACACCCGGCACGCCGCCGATCAAAATCCCCTGGCCGCCCTGTGCCCGTTCGAGGCAGTGCGCCCCAGCCTGTACCGACATCCGGCCTGCGACCTGAGACATCGGCGCCAGCAACGGCAGCCGGCCCCTGGCATCGGTCACGGTTTCATAGGCAATGCAAATGGCCCCGCTGTCGATCAGGTCCCGGGTCTGATCGGGGTCCGGCGCCAGATGCAGGTAGGTAAACAGAATCTGGCCGTCGCGGAGCATCCTGCGTTCCGCCGCCTGCGGTTCCTTGACCTTCACCACCATGTCTGCGCGCTTGAAAATTTCTGCGGCGCTGTCGACAACTTCAGCGCCCTGCGCCCGATAGTCATCATCGCTGCGACCGATGCCGATCCCGCAGTTGGTCTCAACGATCACCTGATGACCGTGCGCAATGACCTCGCGGACGCTGGTCGGCGTCAGGCCGACCCGAAACTCGTTGTTCTTGATTTCCTTAGGGACACCGATCAGCAACCCCGTATCCTCCCGAAATAGCCCGGAATCACCCCGGGTACGTTGATCCATTTCCGGAATCATAACCCTGTCAGCTACCGCATGTCCTTGCGAAGATGCGGAGGTTCAGACCGTATTTCTGAATTTCATGTTTAAATAAGTTAATTAATCGAATAAAATTCGAAATATGCTGGATTTTATCGATCATTCCATTATCACCGCCTTGCAGGACGACGGCCGGATCAGCAATGTGCAGTTGGCCGAGAAAGTCGGCCTGTCCCCTTCCGCCTGTCTTCGGCGGGTGCAGATCCTCGAAGACAAAGGCATCATTTCCGGCTACGCGGCGCTCATTGATGCCGCTGCCCTCGGCTGGTCGACCCATGTCATTGTCTCGATCACGCTGGAACGCCAAAGCGAGGATTTTCTGAGCGCCTTTGAGCGCGCCGTCGCCGACTGCCCTGACGTGATGGAGTGTTATCTGATGGCTGGTGACGCCGATTACGTCCTGCGCCTGCAGGCCCGTGACGCCGCCGACTATGAACGCATCCACAAGGAATACCTGTCGCGGCTGCCGGGTGTGGCGCGGATTCAATCCAGCTTTGCCCTGCGTCAGGTGGTGCGCCGGAACGGCGTGCATTTCGCCGCACACTAACTCGTGAATGATCCGGGGTGGCACCTGGTCTATAAATCACCATATGCTTGCCAACAGATCATGACAGGAGCGCATCAGATGTTCGGTTTATTCCAGAAGCCCACAGGCATCCCGAAAAAGACGGAAGCCCTGCCCGGCCGCGCGGAAGCCATTCCGACGGCGAGCCATCATGCCGTCAACGGCAATCCGCTCAAACCGCCGTTTCCCGAAGGGCTGGAAACGGTCATGTTCGGGATCGGCTGCTTCTGGGGCGCCGAGCGTATTTTTTGGCAGCTCCCGGGTGTCTACGTCACCGCAGTCGGCTATGCCGCCGGGCTGACGCCGAACCCTACGTACGAAGAAGTCTGTACCGGGCGCACCGGTCATAACGAGGTCGTGCTGGTGGTCTACGACCCAAAACAGGCGCCGTTCCGCAAGCTCATGACCACGTTCTGGGAAGCCCACGATCCGACCCAGGGCATGCGCCAGGGCAACGACGTCGGCACCCAGTACCGCTCAGGTGTGTACGTCACCACGGACGATCAGCGTGCCATCGCCGAAGAAACCAAAAAGGCCTATCAGAAGGCGCTGCATTCCTACAAATACCCGACGATCACCACCGAGATCATCGACGCCCCGGAATTCTATTACGCCGAAGATTATCACCAGCAGTACCTGCACAAGAATCCCCGCGGCTATTGCGGGCTCGGCGGGACCGGCGTGCGCTGCGGGTGACGTCTGTCTGACAGCATGCATTGATAACCGCCTTCATACGTCGCGACGCTTCGCTCCTCAGCATGAGGTCTGATCATCAGCCAATACCAGCCTCTTCCTGAGGAGGCCCATACTTTGGGCTGTCTCGAAGGATGGGGCTGACGTCACCCGATCAGATGCGTGTCGCACTCGACGGCAGGGTAATGAGTTTCTCCATCCCCGGGGTATGCAGTACACGATGATCATCCAGCCAGTCGGAGAAGAAGCCGAGCGCGTCATCCCCCCAGAACACTTCACCCGCCGACGCAAAGCTCGGCACACCGAACACGCCTTCGGCCAAAGCCTGTTCGCCATTGGCGATCAGCGTCTGCTTGACGGCTGGGTCGCTGATCAGTGCATCGCCGTCTTCGACACCGGCAATATCCTGGATGGCCCGCCAGCCGGCATCGTTGTCCGGCAGATGCCCCTCCCCCCAGATCGCATGAAAGACCTTGCCGACGGCTTCCGGCGTTGAACCAAGGGCAATGCACAGCCTGAGTGCCTTAATCGGGTTGAAAGGGTGCGCATCCGGAAACGTGAACGGCACGCCGCGCTTTGCCGCCATCCATGTCACCATGCGATAGGTAAAAAGGCGCTTAGATGGAATTTCAGCCGGGCCTTTCTGTCCGTTGGCATTCAACAGACCTGCGAACAGGACCGGTTTGAGCGAGAGGTCACTGCGGTCCCGAATCTCGTTCAGGCGCAGAAACTGCAGATAACTGAACGGCGAAATCACATCAAAATACCAATGCGCATGAATCATGGCCGGTTTCCTTCCCTTTTCGTTTCCAGTTACAATTATGAACGGATCGTCTAGGCTTCAAACATGTTTATTCTGGTTCACGGCGCGTATCATGGGGGGTGGTGCTGGCAGCCGCTGGTCGAGCAGTTGCAGGCCCTCGGTCATCAGGCCATTGCGCCCGACCTCCCCGGGCATGCTTTTACAGACGGCTGGATCGGACAGCAGGACCTGCCCGCCTATATCGAGGCGATTACAGGAGCCCTTGATGAAGCAGAAACGCCGCCGGTACTGGTCGGCCATTCCATGAGTGGCGCCGTTGTCGCAGGCGCGGCGGAATTGCGTCCCGACAAGATCAGGAAGCTGGTTTTTCTGGCGGCTTACATACCGGCTGACGGTGAAAATCTCGGCGAACTGGTGCAGTCGGACCCGGATTCCCACGCCCAGGCCGTGCGCTTTGATGTCGGCGGTGTTTCCGCCATTACGCCCAAAACCAGCGCTATCCGCGAGGCGTTTTACAATGACGCTACCGAGCGCCAACAGGCCTGGGTCGAGGACCGCATTCAGTTGCAGGCGGCCCGTGTCTTCCGCGCACCCTTATCCCTCAGTGCGGAGAATTTCGGCCGCGTTGCGAAGGCCGCCATTGTCTGCCGGAAAGACCGGGCGATCTCGTTCGGTCACCAGCGCCGGATGGCCGAACGTGCCGGATGTGCGCAGATCATCGAAATGGACACCGGTCACTCACCTTTCTTGACGGCCACAGAGGCCCTCGCCGATATCCTAATCGGCCTCTAGGAACTTCTGGTAGTCCGCCGCCAGATCCTTGACCGCAGCGGCACGCAGACGCTCACCAATGGCCGCCGTGGCCAGTGTCGGATCGGAGCCGATGCGTCCGTCCGGAAAGCGCTGACGGTAATCCTCGCAGTCATAGAAACTGCCCGTTGGTGCGATCTCCGGTGAAAGCTTCGAGGTGCTGGAAATCCGCTGCCCGTCTTCGGGATAACCGAAGTACGTCAACGAAACCTCACCCGCCGTGGCGTGTGAGCCATTGGCCGCACCGAATTCGGCGGCTTCGATTTCATGCACCGATGGACATTCAAACCAGTTGCGGAGCACACAGCGGACACTGCTGCGATTGTGCCGCGCGGTGCCGAGGCTGCTCTCCGCATAAATCTCGTCAAAGGCGGCTTTCACGGTGGCAATATTGCCGCCGTGGCCGTTGACGAAATAGAAGCGGTCGAACCCGTGCCGTGCCAGCGAGGTCACCATGTCACCGATCACCGAAATCAGCGTCGACGGCCTGAGCGTGATCGACCCCGGAAACCCGAGATGATGCTGCGCCATGCCGATACTGATGGTCGGCGCGATAATGCCATCGACCTCTTCGGCAAGCTTTTCGGCAACGATTTCCGGGCACAGCGCGTCCGTGCCGATGAAGCCGGTCGGGCCGTGCTGCTCGGCGGAACCGATCGGCATGATGATCGCCGTGGAACGCTTCAGAAAAGTCTCGACTTCGGGCCAGGTCATCAATTGCAGGCGCATTCAGGGAACTCCTTGTCTCTGGGCTTCGTCTGCAAGCACCATAATTCATCTGCCCGCGAAGTCATGCAATAATGGGTGACCATTTCTGGCATATATATAAACTAGAACGGACGCATGACCTTGAGATATGAAAAAGCCGACAACCTGTTACAACTCGCCCTCGAAATGCAGGCGGCGCGGCAGGGCCTGTCGCTGGCAGACATTCAGGAACGCTTTGATGTCGGGCGCCGTACAGCGATGCGCATGCGCGACGCTATTTTGAGGAACTTTCCCCAAGCCATCGATGTCGAAACCGGCGACAAGACCAAGCGCTGGCGCATTCCGCCGGGCGTGCTTGACCGGCTGGTATCGTTTTCCGCCGATGAGCTGGCCGATATCGAGAGCGCCATCACGCTGCTTCGCGCCAACGGCCAGCCCGACCGGGCCGCTCGGCTGGAGGATCTGCGGGGCAAGATCAGGGCCCTGATCCCCCCGGATGTGGCGCGCCGCACGGAACCGGATATCGATGCCCTTCTGGAAGCAGAAGGGTTCGCCATGCGTCCGGGCCCGAGGCCCCGTATCCCCGGCACCGTCATGGTCGACCTGCGCGATGCGGTGAAAGCCTGCCTGAAGGTCGAGATCGATTACCGCAACCGCCGCAACGGCAAGCTCAATACGCGGCTTGTGCATCCCTACGGTTTCCTGTTCGGCCATCGCAATTATCTGGTGGCGTATCACGAACACCCGAAGGCCAATGACATGGCGCTGTTCAGTCTCAGCAATATCGAACGCGTGAACATGCTGGACACGTATTTCAACCGCGATCCGGATTTCCGGCTATCTGACTTTGCTGCCCGGTCTTTTGGGGTCTATCAGCAGGATCCGTACGAGGTGATCTGGAAATTCGCCCCGGAAGCCGCGACGACGGCCGCCGAATTCGAGTTCCATCCGACACAGCAACTCGAGCCGCAAACCGACGGCTCGCTGATCGTCCGCTTTCAGGCAGCATCCGATCTGGAAATGGCATGGCATCTGTATATGTGGGGCGACAAGGTCGAAGTCCTGGCCCCGGACAGCCTGAGAGATCTCGTCGGCAATCATCGCCCGTCATGGCCAGCTTTGCCCTGAGGTCATCAGCTAAGCGCTGATGGTGCGTTCCGGCGGGAAGGTAACGATAACGGTCGTTCCAACGTCCGGCTCACTTTCGATCCGCAGTATACCGCCGTGAAGTTCCGTGAATTTCTTCGAGAGCGGCAGACCGAGTCCCGTGCCGCCATAGGTCACGTCGGTGCGGCGGCGCACCTGGCCGAATGGTTCCAGGGCCCGGGGGATATCTTCTTCGGCAATGCCGATGCCGCTGTCGACAACGCTGATGACGATCCTGCCGTCATCGTCGGTCACAGCGGCAACACCGACATTCCCGTCATCGGGTGTAAACTTGATGGCGTTGGTCAGCAGATTGACGAGTATCTGCTTGATCAGCCGTTTATCGGCCAGCAGCTTCGGAAACCCGTCGGGAATGGCGACCGACGTCCAGTCGCGTTTGTCCTTGGTCCGGTTGAAGGCCAAACGCAGCGCCCATTCCACGGTTTCACCGATATCGAGCGGTGTCTCTTCAAGATCGGTCTCGCCGGCCTCGATCTTCGAGATATCAAGGATATCTGTGATCACGTCCAGCAGATGATTGCCCGACATATTGATGTCACTGATGTATTCGGCGTACTTGTCACTCAGCATGCCGAAAATCCCTTCCTGCATCACTTCAGACAGGCCGATGATGGAATTAAGCGGGGTACGCAGCTCATGGCTCATGTTCGCCAGGAATTCGCTCTTGGTCCGCGAAGCCATCTCCGCACGTTCCTTGGCTTCCTGAAGTTCATTCTCGTTCTGCCGGCGGTCCGTGATATCCGTGGATGTCGAGCCGAATGCCGTGATCCTTCCGGCGCTGTCACGCACCGGAAACTTGGTGACGATCAAGTAGTGATCCTCACCATCCGCAAGGATTTTCGCTTCCTCCCGCCGACGGACTTCACCTGTTGTCAGCACCGCCTCTTCCATTTCCTCGCGGATCAGAAAATCCTCTTCGGAAAGCGGCAGGGCTTCCCGTGCAGTCTTGCCAATAACCTGGTCGACGGGGGTGCCATACCATTCCTCGAATTTCAGATTGGCGAGAATGTAACGGCCATCCAGGTCGCAGAGTGTTATCGGGATCGGCAGATTATCGACAATGGTCTGCAGCAGGAATCGTTGTTCCTTCTGCGCCTGATCCGCATGCCAGCGGTTGATCTCTGCCCCGATCCGTTGACTGACAAGACGGAAAAAAGCGGTGTCGGTATCGTCCGCCTGCATCGGTTTATCGTCAGCGACCAGGACGTGACCGATGCGCCTCCCATCGGCATCGTGAAAAGCTTCAGCGCGATAGCTTTCCAACCCCATCGAAATGAGACTGAGGTCATTGGGATAATGGCGTCCCAACTCCGATTTGCAGAAGACGTGCGTGTCTTTGTTGTCCTGATTGTAAACATCTCTACACGGTGTGCCTTCCAGATCACAGGTGTACGGGGCCAGAAATTCACCATTGTGAATGACACAGATAATGTCGACTGCCAGGCCGTCCTTGCTTATTTCACCGACAGCCGCAAAGACGCAATCGAGGCCAATGGCCAAGGCACGCAAAGCGGTTTGCAGAAATGCCGTCTGCGTCCCGGCGGCGCCGGCCAGCATGGTTAATGCCTGAAGCCGCGCCTCCGCCTTGGCCTCAAGCTCAACGGAGCCGAAGTTGATCTGTTGCACGTTGTCCATTTTTGTAAGGGGCGCTTAATGCGCCACTCCCCGTAAGCACGGCATAATAATACGCGATACGGCACATTTATTGAAGTTGTATATCGTCTTTTTCCAATGGTCGCATGTTAAAATATTTTCAAGTTTTGATTGAGAGAAAGTAATCTTAACATCGTTATTGGAAATCTGCGGCGGCTTAGTTCTGTTATAATATTATAATATATTGGCCGCTTTGGGCGCATACCTTGTAAATTCAGTATCCGAAATCCAGCGGGTCGAACTGCTGGGAACTCGCCAAGACTGTATTGCCAGCTTAAAAATCTGATGATTCACGTTTGTCCGGGCACTGAGCAAGGGCATCCTTTCTGAATACCGGATATCCCCTTATTCGCGGAGAAGCGAGGAACCTGAAAACTTAGAATAGTTGGCAATTCCGAAGCAGCAAATTAGTCTGCTTGAACCAAACCGGGCAGAGGATTCCCCCATTGGAAGACACGATTTTCACCGACGTTTCATTGACCATAGAGAGCAGAAATTTTTATCTGCAGCTTGCTGCCGTCCTGGTAACAGCCGTTCTCTCATGGCTGGTGTCCCGGTTCTTCAAAAACCGGATCGAAAGAAGCGCCGAAAAAACCACGTCAAAACCCGCCGGGAAAATCAAATCCAGTGTCAGCAAGGCGACGTTCCAGCTCCGTGATTTCATTTTCCCCGTCACGAACGCAATTTTTCTGGGTCTCGCCGTGGCGATCTCGGAGGAATTCTTTGAACAGAAATGGCTTGTGCAGTTCGTCCAGGGTCTGAACTTCCTGTCGATCCTCTACATTGCCGCGACACGGGTCTCGACCAGCGTCTGGGTCCGCCAATTCTCGATATACGTTCTCGCGCCGATCATCATTCTTTACGCCATCGGCCTGCTCGATGTCCTGATCAAGATTCTTGAAGATGTCAGCTTCGATCTCGGCAGTATTCATTTCACCCTGTACGCGCTGGTCCGGACCATCATTTTCGGAGTCATCCTGTTCTGGCTGGGGCGCGTGTCCAATCAAAAGGGCGGCGAGTTCATCCGGCGTCAGCAATCGCTGACCGGCACGACCAGGGAACTGGTCCTGAAGACATTCCAGATCGGGCTTTTTGTCCTGATCTCCCTGATGATTCTGCAGATTTCGGGCATCGATCTGACGGCGCTTGTGGTGTTCGGCGGCGCCATCGGCGTCGGGCTGGGGTTCGGGCTGCAGCAGATCGCTTCGAACTTCATCTCCGGGATCATCATCCTCCTCGACCGTTCGATTGCCATCGGCGACTACATCGAGCTCGAAGACGGCCGCGCCGGGGTTTTACGCGAACTGACGATGCGCTCTGCAACCCTTGAGACCTTTGACGGCAGAGACATCATGGTGCCGAACGAGCGGTTCATTACCACCGCTTTCGTCAACTGGACCCACAATCACAAAAAGCAGCGCTATCCCATCGTTTTCGAGGTCGCCTACGGCACCGATCTGGAAAAACTGTTCACTTTGCTGCGCGAAGTCGTCGGTTCTCACCCCAGTGTATTGAACGGCGAGGATATCCCGTTCGAGGAACGACCCGACGCCGAAGTGCAGGCATTCAACGCCAATGGCATCGAAATTCTGGTCGAGTTCTGGATGGAAGGTATCGACGACGGCAAGAACAGGGTCGGCGGCGATCTGCTGTTCATGATCTATCAGACACTTCAGGAAAACGGCATCGTCATTCCGTTCCCGCAGCACGAAATCGTCATCAAGGAAGATCAGCGCAAGCGGCCGAAATAACAGCGCCGCTTCCAAACCGGGACCGGTGTGTTGCGGTTTTATTCCGCCGTCGGATTGATCCGACGCCCCGACAACTCGGCTTCAAGGTCCTTTTCAACCGCAGAGCGCGGTCTGGAAAACCCGGCCATCATGTTATACAGCACCGGCGTCAGGAACAGCGTCAGCGCCAGCGCCGATATCAGCCCCCCGACAATGACCCAGCCAATCGCAATCCGGCTTTCAGCCCCGGCACCGCTGGCGATAATCAGCGGCACGGCGCCGAGGATGGTCGAAACCACCGTCATCACGATAGGTCGAAACCGCAGCACCGAAGCCTCGATGACGGCGTCGCGCACCGACATGCCCTCATCGCGCAACTGGTTGGCGAATTCGACGATCAGGATGCCGTTCTTGGCCATCAGGCCGATCAGCAGAATGATGCCGATCTGGCTATAGACGTTGAGCGACAGGCCGGTCAGGGTCAGTGAATAGATCGCACCGGCAACCCCCAGCGGCACCGACAGCATGATTACCAGCGGATGAATGAAGCTTTCGAACTGCGCCGCCAGTACCAGAAACACGATCAACAGGGCGATCCCGAAGATCAGCATGATGTCGCCCGAGGTGTCCTTGAAGGTTGCCGTTTGACCGGCATAGCCGAGCTTCGCCGTCGCCGGTAAAATCTGCGCCGCGCCCGCTTCCATATAACTGATCGCGTCACCAAGCGCGTAATCGGGTGCAAGGCCGGCCGAGATCGTGATCGACGGCAGCCGGTCATAGCGCCGGAGTTCAGCGGATGCCGCACTTTCACGCGCCTTGAGAATCGCGCTCAGCGGCACAAGCGCCGGACTGCCGTCGGTCGCGTTGGCGGAGCGGATGAAGATGTTTTCGAGATCGCTCGGGGTCCGCCGGTCCTCGTCGCGTGCCTGGGCGATCACCGGATATTCCCGGCCGCGGTCGATGTAGGTCGTCAGCTCTCTGGAGGCGAACAACACCTGCAGCGTCGAGGCAATGTCCTCGGCACTGATCCCCAGGTCGTTGGCGCGGGTCCGGTCCAGGTTCAGATCGAGCTGCGGCTGGTTTTCCTCGTAATCGATTTCCGGGTTGATCAGGCCGTCGTTGGCTTCTGCATGCTGAAGCAATGCCGTCGCCCATTCCTTTACATCGTCGAAGTTGGCGCCACCGACGACAATCCGGAGCGGTGTCGAATTACCGCGCAGGCCGAGACCGGCTGGGGAGGCAACCGACGCCCGCGCCCCTGGCAGACGGCGGGCCGCCGGCTGAACGCGCTTGACGATGTCGGCCTGGGTGGCTTCACGTTCTTCCCATGGTGCAAGGCGCATAACGACGAAGGCCCGGTATGGACGGTTCCCCCAGCCGACCAGCGAATAAACGGTGCGGATATTCCCGTTGTCGACTTCGGGCTGCAGCGTCCTTTCGATGATCCGCGCCTGGGCGTCGGTATAGGCAACGCTTGAGCCCTGCGGCGCGGTCATCGGCACAAAGGCAACACCGCGGTCTTCGCGCGGTGCCAGTTCGCGTGGCAGCCCCTGGTACAGAACACCGCCACCGACGACGAATGCAATCGATATTGCGATAATGACCAGCGGCGCCGAGATGGACCGTTTCAGCAGCGACCGGTAGACCCGTCCGACCGTGGATTGCGCCATAGCCTCATCGGCGTCGGCGGCACCGTCCTGTACCGGTTTACGCTTCGAGTGGCTGAGAATTCTCGATGCCAGCATCGGGCACAGGCTGAGCGCGACAAAGGTCGAAATGACCACGGCTGCCGCCATCACCAGACCGAATTCACTGAACAGCCGGCCGACCTGTCCGCCCATGAACGATACCGGAATGAAGACAGCAATCAGCGTGACAGATGTCGCCAGCACCGCGAACGTCACCTGCCTGGTGCCGCGCACGGCGGCCACCATCGGTGTTTCACCGCCGTCGATCCGGCGTTTGATATTTTCCAGAACCACGATCGCATCATCGACGACAAGACCGATCGCCAAAAGAAGCGCCAGCAGGGTCAGGACGTTGATCGAGAACCCGAGACCGGCAATCAGCGCCATGCAGCCGATCAGCGACACCGGGATCGTGACCGCAGGTACCAGCGTGGTGCGGACCGAGCGCAGGAACAGCAGGATCACCAGGATCACCAGCACCAGCGATATCCCGAGCGCAATCGTGACTTCACGGATTGATGCCGAAATGAACAGCGCATCGTCGGACCCGACGATGATCTTCATGCCGTCGGGCAGGGTCGGCTCCATGGCCGCGATCTCGGCGCGGATCGCCTTCGAGATCGCCATCGTGTTGGCCTGGCTCTGACGGATCACCTGCAGACCCACCGCCGGTTCGCCGTTGGCGCGGACGATGATGTCGTCATCCTCGACACCGCGTTCGACCCGGGCCACATCACCGAGCCGGATCGGGTAGGAATCAATCGTGCCGATGACGATATTGCGGAAACCCTCGACCGAATTCAGACGCCCGTCCAGACGCAGTTCCAGAAGGCGCTGGCTCGACTTGATCTCACCGGCTGGCAGTTCGATGTTGTTGCGCAGCACCGCTTTTTCGATGTCGCCGACGGTCAGGTTCCGGGCCGCCAGCGCCCGGCGGTCGATCCAGATGCGGATTGCATAGCGGCGCTCGCCCCGGATATCCAGACTGGCGACACCATCCAGTGTCGACAACCGGTCAATGATGTAACGTTGCACATAATCGGTGATTTCTTCCGGGGACTGGCGGTCCGAGGAAACCGCAATCCGCATGACCGGATCGGAATCGCTGTCGTTCTTGACCACTGTCGGCTCGTCGGCGCCATCCGGCAGTTTGCCGCGAATACGCCCGACGGCGTCGCGGACATCGTTCGCGGCCTCGTCGATCTTGCGGCCGACCTCGAACTCGATCACCGTCTGGCTGCGGCCGCGGCGGCTTTGCGAGGTGATGTTCTTGACCCCCGACACCCCGGACACCGAGCTTTCGACGATTTCCGTGATATCCGTATCGACGATTTCGGGGGAGGCGCCGACGTAGGTGGTGGTGACGGTGACGACGGCCGAGTCCACATCCGGCAGTTCACGCACCGGGATGCTCAGCAGTGACGCGATACCCGCCGTGATGATCAAAAGGCTGCTGACGATGGCCAGCACCGGTCGGCGGATCGACAATTCAGAAAGCGTCATCTCGGCATCACTCCCTATTCGTCAGACGCCTGCGCCGCCGCGAAAGGCAGCCGGCCGCATGGTCGGAACATCACTAAAAATGCTGTCGGAAACCGGCTACGAACCTGCCTGGCTTATAACCGGTTCCGGTTTCCTTTTCGGTGCATCGGCTTTTCCGGTTTGCACCAGCGACCCGTCACGCACCTTTTGCACGCCCCGGATGATCACCAGATCGCCCGGCGCAACGCCCTCGGTCAATTCCACATAGCCGAACGAGCGCCGGCCGATGGTCACGAAGCGGCGCTCGGCGACGAGGGATTCATCCTTCTTGATGACGGCGAAGATGAAAGCCCGGCTGCCGTCGACGATGATCGCCTCTTCCGGCACCGCAAGCGCCTGTTCCGCGTCCAGCACGACCGAGAGATGAACGAACATCCCGGCAGGCAGGGCCCGGTCCGAGTTATCGACGACGGCCCGGACCTTGAACGACCGGGACACCGCATCGACACGGCTGTCTATGGAACTGATGGTGCCCTTGAAGACCCGGTCCGGGAACGGCGCCGCTT
Source organism: Rhodospirillales bacterium (assembly GCA_965227245.1). Classification (GTDB taxonomy): domain Bacteria; phylum Pseudomonadota; class Alphaproteobacteria; order Rhodospirillales; family Casp-alpha2; genus UBA4479. The sequence continues at coordinate 4,081,562 of OZ245728.1, forward strand.
TGGCGATGACCGGACGCTCCAGCCCGATCTTGCCGAACAGGCCTTCGGGCAGTGAAAATTCGACCTCGACCAGCGACAGATCGTCGAGCACGGTGACGACGTGCCCCTCCTCGACCCGCGTGCCCATCTCGACGCTGGAAAAACCGACGACGCCGTCGAACGGCGCGGTGACGACCCGGTCCTTGAGCCGGCGCCGGGCACGATCCCGGTCGGCCTGGGCGATGGCGACCTTGGCGACAAGGCTGTCAATGACGGCATCGGCGACGTTGTTGGATTTCTTCAGGGTCTGTGAGCGCTTGAGCGTGGCCGCCGCTTCGGTCAGCAGCGCCTCGGCCTCGATCACGTCGGCGCGCTGGATCTCATCATCGAGCCGCAGCAGCACGTCCCCGCCCTTGACCACCTGTCCGGCGGTGAAGCCGACCGCGGTCACGCGCCCGGCGGCCAGCGGGGTGATTTCGACGGTCCTGAGCGCCCGGGTCGAACCGACGGCCTCGATGAGAACGTCGAGATCCCGCATCGCGGCGGCGGCGGTTTCAACCGTGACGGCGTTTCTTTTTGCGGCCGCGGCTGCCGGTTTATCGGCGTCGGGGGCAGTGTAATGCTGCCAGCCGTAGTAGCCGCCATAGGCGACGGCACCGATCGTGGCAAGCACAGCAAGTTGTCTGACAACCCGCATTGAGCTGATGTCCTTCTGATATGAGATCACGCACAACGGACGATCACGAAAGAGTTCCTGCTACGCCGCCCGCGGATATTACTGTAGGTTTTAAAAATCTACTAGCTGGATTTTTGAGTGCTGCCAGAGCCACTTCCCGGCAGATATTCAACCGTTCCAAAGTAGCGTTCAAGCCTCGGATTTGATCCCGGACTTCATCATAGTTGACTGACTATTCTGCTTCTGACCCAAAGCAGAAATTATACGTCAAGGCGAGGTTGCCGTTGAGGTGCCAAATTTGACGGCGGCTTCTCTATCTGTTGCTATGGGGGTCAGTGGTGTCATTGAATTTCAGACAGCTAAACAAGAGGTACTCTTTATGTCTCTCGCTAAATTTCGAATAAAATCTATCGCAATCGCAGTGATTGCGGCATTCAGTTTCGCGTTAATGCCTGTTGCGCCCGTGAGTGCAGCAATTGTTGGCAATGAGCGTGTGATCAATGAGCAAACGGTTCAGGATGATCGTCTTGCTGTACAAAACTTTATGGAGCGTGATGACGTCCGCGCCGAATTCGAAGCGCTTGGCGTGTCTCCTCGCGAAGCACAGGCACGTGTCGCAACCTTGAGCGATATGGAAGTTGCACATCTTGCCGATCAAATCGAGCAAATGCCTGCAGGCCAAGGTGCCTTGGGCAGCATTATCGGTGCTGCGGTGTTGATCTTTATCGTATTGCTCATCACTGACCTACTTGGATTTACCAGTGTGTTTGGGTTCACGAACAAAGGTTCAGCCAACCCCTCATAAAGGCCACTGCGCGTGATTAGGTCTGTTGCGGGATCTTGGTCTCGGTGTAGGAAATCTCTATGGCGGGTCACCATAGTGGTGGCATGTCTGATAGGATTGAGTGCCTGCGCCGGAACCCCCGTGACTGACCGTCTTATGGCGACACCTCCCGCGGGGTTGCCGAGCTTCGTCGAGTTATCTGAAACCCCGTTCTTCCCACAAACCGCGTATTATTGCGGTCCTGCTGCTCTCGCAACGGTGCTTTCTGCAAGCGGACAGGACTTGGCGCCCGACGAAATCGCCAAACAAGTTTACACCCCTGGTCGAAACGGCACGCTGCAAACTGAGATCAAGACGGGCAGTCGCCGCAATGCGCGTTTAGCATTGCCTGTTGGGAGCATACCCGATGCCCTGCATCATGTTGCAAATGGGCGCCCGGTTTTAATCCTTCAAAATCTTGCCCTGGAAATTATGCCGCAATGGCATTACGCGGTGTTGGTCGGCTACGATCTGAAAAAAAAGCGGGTGGTTCTCAGGTCGGGAACTACGAAACGTAGGGTGATCTCACTTGAAACCCTTGAACATACATGGGGACGCGGGGATTTTTGGGGTGTTGTGGTTGTCGCCCCTGAAGGCCCTGTCCCAGCTGGCACTGGCCTATCGGACTGGCTGCAAGAAAGCCTGGGGCTTGAGCGTGCTGGAAATACAAGCTCTGCAAAAATGGCATATAAGACAGCATCGGTTCATTGGCGAAATGAACCCACGCCGCTTATTTCACTTTCAAATATATACTATGCAAACGGCAATTTATCTGCGGCCGCATCACAACTGACGTTGGCCCTTACACGCGCACCTGACCATCCGATTGCCTTGAACAACTTAGCACATATTTTAATGAAACAAGGAGACCTTGTGCGAGCTGAGGTCCTTGCCCGTCGCGCTCAGGAGGTAGGGGGTGGGGCCGCTGCCCGAGAAACCTTGTCGGAAATTTTGGCGAAGCAAAAAGGCTAGAATCGTAGTTTCAGCATTTGGCTAGAAGCAGACTACCTTAATTGCGCCCCTCGTTTACCGCTTTGAACCCAAAAGCAGACACATAAATGTTGCCTGGGGGTTTTCTAACCCCTTCAATAACGTAATATTTTTCAATAACTTGGAAAGTGAATGGTGCCCAGGGGCGGATTTGAACCACCGACACCCGCATTTTCAGTGCGATGCTCTACCAACTGAGCTACCTGGGCACCGTGCCGCGCGAACGCGAGACTGGTCTGCAAGAGACAGGCGCTTATAGAAGATATGCCGGGGCCTGTCCAGCGCCCCGAAAGCGGAAAATTCACTTGTTTTGCGGTTTATTCTTCGTCGTCCAGCCCGGCCTCGGCATCGCCCGGCGCTTCATTGGTCTGAAACCGGTAATCACCGTCCAGCCAGCGCCCGAGATCAAGGTCGGCACAGCGTTTTGAGCAGAACGGCCGCATCTCCAGCGTCGCCGGTTTGCGGCACATCGGGCACCTGGTACCCTTGATCGGCACCACCTTGGCGGATTTCGTGCTCTCCGGATCGGCGTTCATCAGCGGGTCTCGATCTCCAATGTGTCCGCACCGGCGCCGGGCACCGGTTCTACACGAATAACAAATCCCAGCCTGCGTTCAAGGTTTTTACGGATTTCGGCAAGCGGCCCGTTCAGGCAGTCGCCGACCTCAGCACCACAACGCAGCGTCGCGCCTGCGCCGCGCCCCCGCGCAATCCGGGCGAGTGCATCAAGCGCGAGGCTTTCCGGACTCAGTGTCTGCGTATACGTCAAAACCCGTTCCCCAAGCGATGCGCCGCGGCTGCGCCGGACGATATCGACGAGACCGAAGCGGCTGAAGGTACCGGTGCGGGGTTTCTCGGGGTCCTCGCGGAATGCCGTGCTCAGTGCCGCCAGAACGCGCTTCTGATTTGCCGCATCGCGCATTTTCAGGAAATCCACGGCGATCAGGCCGCCGATCCCGCGCACCATCAGTTCCCGCGCCAGGGCAGCGGCGGCCTCGATATTGGTGTCCAGCGCCAGCCGTTCCGGATTGCCCGCCGCGGTGCGCCCGGCATTCACATCGACCGTGGTCATCGCCGGGGTTTCGGTGATGATCAGACTGCCCCCTGACGGCAGTGCGACATATGGGGAGAGGGCCGCGTCAAAGGCATCGTCGAGCCCGGCGGCGGCAAATGCCGGTGTGTGCGCGGGGGACAGCACCGGTTGGGGGTCGACCGCCAGCCCGGTCACAAGCTCCGCATCATCGACGAGAATTTCACGGGTGTCGGGGCCGGCGAACTGACTGATCATGCGTGCAGCTAGACCGGGCGCCGGGTGCACACAGGCGGGAGCGGTCATCCCCTGAAGCCTGTCCTGCAAATCCTGCCAGCGGTTCTGAAGGGCGGACAGTTCACCGCGCACCGCATCGTCGGAAAGTGTCGCAGCGGCGGTGCGGACCACCAGCCCGTGAAATGAGGTGTCGACATCCTGGAACAACGCCTTGAGGCGCGTCCGCTCTGCGTCATCCATAATCCGTCCCGACAGGCCCAGCCCTGCGCGCCCCGGTGTCAGCACAAGCGAGGCGCCTGCGATGTCGATCGCCGCCGACAACGCAGGTCCCTTGTCGCCTTCCGCGTCACGGTTGATCTGGACAAGGATCGCCGCCCCTTCGCGGACTTCGGTGCCCAGCGCATCGGCGGCGGCGTCACGGATATTCAGAAAGCCGTCATCACCAACGCCGATATCCACGAACGCGGCGCCGATTTCCTTTCTGACGGCCCGAACCCGGCCCAAATGGATCGCGCCGACGAGGCTCGGATCGGTTTCCCGCTCGATCCTGAAGGCCAGCGGCCGGTCTTGGTCATCAACGGCGCAGGCCCGGACTTCGCCCGGCCGGGATTCGATGACGATCCGCGCCGCGCCGCTCATCTGCCGGCCCTCACGGCGTGCTGCCGTATCCGAGCCCGGAAAGTAATCCGGCAACCTCGCTCACCGCCAGGCCGACGACGTTGGTGTACGATCCGTTGATCCACGGGATGAAGGCCGCAGCCGCGCCCTGGATGGCGTAGCCGCCCGCCTTGCCCTGCCATTCGCCGGTGTCGATATAGGCGGCGATGTCGTGATCCGAAAGGCGGCGGAAGCGGACCTGCGTGACAACGCTTTTGACGACGCTTTTGCCGTCCGGCGCGATCACGGCAAAACCACCGATCACCCGGTGCCGCCGTCCCGAAAGCCGTTGCAGGAACTTTTTGGCCTCGTCGGCATCGGCGGGTTTTTCGAGCACCCGGTGCCCCAGCGCGACCACCGTATCGGCAGCCAGCACGAAATCCCCGGGATGGCGGGCAGCAACGGTTTCCGCCTTGGACGATGCCAGACGTTCGGCCAGTTTGCGCGGACGTTCGCGGGCCTGCGGGGTCTCGTCGATATCGGCGGGTTCCACCAGATCGGGGGTGATGCCGATCTGCGCCAGAAGCTCCAGCCGCCTGGGTGATTCGGACGCAAGAATGAGCCGGGCGCTCATGACAGGCTCGGTCTCATGAAGGCTGCGTCATCGCCGACGCCCCTTTTACTTGAAACGGAAAGTGATCCGACCTTTGGTCAGGTCGTACGGCGTCATTTCTACGTTGACGCGGTCCCCGGCGAGCACGCGAATACGGTGCTTGCGCATTTTCCCCGCCGTATGGGCGAGTATCTCATGATCGTTGTCGAGTTTCACCCGGAACATCGCGTTCGGAAGCAGTTCCATTACGGTTCCGGTGAACTCAAGTAAGTCTTCTTTTGCCATGCTTATCCGTGCCTGAAGTCAAAATCGAGCAGACCATGCCCATATCGTCACGATTGGTCAAGTTTTCAATAAAAACCACCCTTTAGTGCAACCATTCATCCGCCCTGCGACAATTCGCGACAATTCTGCTATTTTCATCCCCGTCTCAATGTTTATTGTGCGCTGCAATAATGGAGCCCCCCCTCATGACAATTATTCTCGCATCTGAGCGTGTCCGCACATCCGTTCTCGCCATTTCGCTTCTGGCCTTGTCCGTATCCGCCGTGACGGCACAGGAAAAGCAATCACCCCAGACCGGCCCAAGCGTCGTCGTTATCGAAACGCAGGAGCGCAACGTCACACCGGTCTACACATTTCCCGGCCGCGCCGAAGCGGTGGATACGGTCGATCTCAGGGCCCGTGTCGAAGGGTTTCTGGAGCAGCGAAATTTCCGTGAAGGCGCCGACGTCGCCAAGGGTGACCTGCTGTTCGTGATCGAACAGGAACCCTACAAGATCGTTGTCGAGCAGCGCCGCGCCGAGCTGGCCGCCGCCGAGGCCACCGAAAAGAATGCTGCCGCCGATTTCGAGCGTAAAAAATCCCTGGTCAAACGCAACGATGTCTCACAGGCGACGCTCGATCAGTCCGAGGCCGCACTGGCCTCTGCCCGCGCCGATGTGCTGCATGCCAGGGCCGCCCTCAGGGCCGCCAATCTCGACCTTCAATACACGGAAATCCGCAGCCCCATCGATGGCCGTATCAGCCGGGCGACATACAGCGTCGGCAACCTCGTCACCCCGTCCAGCGACCCGCTGGCCACGGTGACCCGGTTCGATCCGATCTATGTCAGCATCAAGGTCAGTGAGGAACAGCTGATCAAGACCCGCAAGGACGGTCTCGATATCAACAATCCGCCGGTGGCGCCGTCCCTTCTGTTATCCGACGGTTCGAATTTCCCCTATGAGGGCCGGTTCGAATATCTCGCCGCCAAGGTCGACGAAGGTACGGACACCATCACCGCACGCGCGGAATTCCCAAACACCGACAAAATTCTTCTGCCGGGCCAGTTCGTCAGCGTGCTGGTGCGCCAGAAAGAAATGGAAATGGCGATTGTGGTGCCCCAGGCCGCCGTTCAGCAGGACGCGACAGGTTATTTCATCCTCGTCGTCGATAAGGAGAACACTACCCAGTTGCGGCGTATTACCGTGGGCCGTCAGGTCGATACGGACTGGATCGTCACCGACGGCCTTGCCACCGGTGAAAAGGTCATCGTTCAGGGCATTCAGAAAGCCGCCGCCGGGGCCAAGGTCAATCCGACCCTCCAGAATGAAAGCAGTCAGGATACAGGCAAGAGTAATACCGGCCAGAGCAATACAGGCAAGGGATCCTGATCCGTGTTTTCAAATTTTTTCATCACACGGCCACGCTTCGCGTTCGTCATCTCCATTGTCATCATGCTGGCCGGCGGAATTGCCCTGTCGGTGTTGCCGATTGCCGAATACCCGAACATCACGCCGCCGCAGGTCAGGGTCACTGCCAGCTATTCCGGCGCCAACGCCGAAGTCGTCAAACAGAGTATCGCGACACCGATCGAAGAGCAGGTCAACGGTGTCGACGACATGCTTTATATGTCGTCTTCCAGCGGCAACGACGGCAGCTATGAACTGACGGTGACGTTTGCCGTCGGCACCGACCCGGACACCGCTGCCATCAACGTGCAGAACCGGGTCGCCATCGCCACGCCGCGGCTGCCGTCCGACGTGACGCGAAGCGGGGTCGTCACTAAAAAGCAGTCCTCGAACATGCTCTTGGTGGTCAATGTAGTTTCCCCGGACCAGAGCCGCGATGCGCTTTTCCTCAGCAACTATGCCTCGATCAACATCGAAGGCGCCCTCTCCAGGATCAAGGGGGTCGGCAGCGTCTCACAGTTCGGCCCGCTCGATTACGGCATGCGCGTGTGGATGGACCCCGACCGCATGACCGCGCTCGGCCTGACCACAACCGATGTCACCCAGGCCATCGACGAACAGAACCTTCTTGCCACCGCCGGATCGCTTGGTGCCCCGCCCTTCGCCGGTGCACCGCAATTCGAGCTTTCGATTCAAGCCAAGGGCCGTCTCGAATCCGTACAGGAATTCGGCAACATCATCATTCGCGCTGACACGGACGGCTCGTTTGTCCGGTTGCGAGACATCGCACGGATTGAACTTGGTTCGAAAAGCTATGCCTCGAGCGCGAAACTGAACAACGCCCCCGCCACCGCGATTGCCGTCTATCTGTCGCCGGGGGCAAACGCACTGGATGTCGCCGACGCCATTTATGCGGAACTGGATACGCTTTCCACCCGTTATCCGCCGGGAGTCGAAACCAAGATCATCTATGACACGACACTGGCCGTCCGCGCGTCTATCGAGGAAGTCGTCACCACCATGTTCATTACCTTCACGCTGGTGGTGCTGGTCACGTTCCTGTTCCTTGCCGACTGGCGGGCGACACTGGTGCCGACACTGGCCATTCCGGTGTCGCTGATTGGCACCCTCGCCGTGCTTCTGGCCGCCGGGTTCAGCATCAATATGATCACCCTGTTTGCCTTCATTCTGGCGATCGGTGTCGTGGTCGATGACAGTATCGTCGTCGTCGAAAACGTGCAGCGGATCATGGATGAAGAAGACCTTCCTCCGGCGGACGCCACCCGCAAGGCCATGAAAGAAATCACCGGCCCCGTAATCGCGACAACGCTGGTGCTGCTGGCCGTATTCGTACCGGTCGCCTTCATGCCGGGCGTGACCGGACAGCTATACCGTCAATTCGCGCTGACGATCTGCGTTGCCGTATCATTTTCATCCCTCAACGCGCTGACACTGTCACCCGCCGTTTGTGCCATCCTGTTCAAGAAAGGCGCCGGTGTCCCCAGGGGCCCGCTCAAATGGTTCGCCTCGATGGTTTCCGCCGGGCGCAACGGCTATGTCCGTGTCGTCGGCATTATGTCACGGCGCATTGCATTGTCCCTGGCGGTTTTCGTGATTTTCGGCGGCGCCACATTCATGATGTTCGAAAAGGCCCCGACAGGCTTTCTCCCAATCGAAGACAAGGGTGTGCTGTTTGCCAATATACAGCTTCCGGACGGTGCCTCGCTCACTCGAACCGAGGAAGTCGTCACGGACGTGGTCGACATGATGCTCGCAACGGACGGTGTGCAGGACGTCATATCCGTCGCCGGGTTCAGCATCATTTCAGGTGCCGCATCAAACGCCGCCCTGGTCATTCCCATTCTCAAGCCCTGGAATGAACGGAACGGGCCAGGCCTCGCATGGTACGAAATCCTGCAAAAGATCAACGGAAAGCTTGCCGGCTTGTCACAGGCCAATGCGTTTGCGTTCCCGCTGCCGCCGATCATGGGTCTTGGCACATCCGGCGGCATCGAAGCGGAGCTTCAGGATCTGCAGGACCGCTCGCCGCAGGAAATGGCCGCCGCTGTGCGCAGCCTGGTTGTCCATGCCAATCAAAGCGGAGACTTCGACCGCACGTTCTCGACGTTCTCGGCCAACGTCCCGCAACTATATCTCGATGTCGATAGGGACAAGGCACAGGTGCTGGGTGTACCGCTGGATCATATTTTTTCGACCCTGCAGGCGAACTTCGGGTCCAGTTACATTAACGACTTCAACCTGTACGGCAAAATCTACCAGGTCCGCATTCAGGCTGAACCCCGGTATCGCTCGAAGATCGAGGACATCAACAGACTGCATGTCCGCAACAGCGACGGCGATATGGTGCCGCTGCGTTCGCTGGTCAGCATCAAGCCGATTCTGGGACCTATCAACATCAAGCGCTACAACCAGTTCCAGAGCGCGAACATCAACGCGACCCCGGCCGCCGGCATGTCCACCGGCGAAGCCATTCCGGCACTGGAGAAAATCGCGGCAGAAGCCCTGCCACCGGGATATGCGCTGAGTTGGACCGGGACCGCCCTGCAGGAACAGCAGGCAGGGGAACTGGTGTTGATCATCTTCAGCCTGGCGCTTGTATTTGCCTACCTGTTCCTGGTTGCGCAGTACGAAAGCTGGACCATCCCGATGTCGGTGATCCTGTCGGTCAGCATCGCCGCCTTCGGAGCACTGCTGCCGATCATCCTGCTGCCGTTTCTCAGCTTTAACCTGTATGCGCAGATCGGCATGGTGATGCTGATCGGGCTTGCGGCAAAAAGTGCGATCCTGATCGTTGAATTCGCCAAGGTCCGGCGCGAGGAAGGCCTGAGTATCTATGACGCCGCCTTGGAAGCCGCACGGCTTCGTTTCCGGGCCGTCATGATGACCGCCATGTCGTTCATTCTCGGCGTATCACCGCTGATCGTCGCATCCGGCGCCGGCGCCGCCAGCCGGATATCGGTCGGCTTCGTCGTATTCGGCGGCATGGTCGCGGCGACGTTCATCGGCATCTTTTTCATTCCGCCGCTGTACGTGTTCATCCAAACCCTGCGCGAAAAGGTTCGGCCGTCCAAAGCCCCCACGGCCTGAGCGTCAGGTATCCTGGGCGGTCTGGACCGGGAACCGGTCCTTGATACGCTGCATCAGCTGATCGCGTACCTGACGATACGCTTCCAGAACCGCTTCGCGGTCTTCGCTCTCGATCAGGGACGGATCCATGGTGTTCCAGAATTCGACCTCGCACGCCATGACCCGGGTCAGTTCGATGGCCCGGTGCTGGGCTTCCGGCGACAGGGTAATGACGAGGTCGAAGTAATCGTCTTCAAGTTCATCGAAGGTCTTGGCGTGATGACGGGACATATCGATCCCGATTTCATCCATTACCGCCACGGTATAACCGTCGATCTCCTTGGCGCGGACACCGGCCGAGTCGATGAAGACCTTGTGGCCGTGCAGAAATTTCATGATCGCTTCGGCCATCGGCGAGCGCACGGAATTCATCGTGCAGGCGAACAGAACGGCAGAGGGCAGGTCAGTCATTTGCGCCTCATGCACGGATGTGCAGCACGCAAACCAGCGTGAACAAACGGCGTGCCGTATTTTCGTCGATGTCCACCTTCTCCGACAGACGTTCCTTGAGGATCGCAGCCCCTTCGTTATGCAGGCCGCGCCGCCCCATATCGATGGCTTCGATCTGCGACGGGGAAGATTTTTTGATGGCCTCGAAATAACTGTCGCAGATCATGAAGTAATCTTTGACGATGCGGCGGAATGTGCCGATCGGAAGGCTGAAACGGTCCAGCTTCCTGTCGGCAATATTGCGGACATCGAAAATCAGCCGATTGTCCTCGATCAGCAGGATCACATTGTAAGGCCCCGGCGGCAGATCCGACGGGTCGAAGTAATTCGCTTCAAGCAGATCGAAAATTGCGACCTTGCGCTCATGGTCGACCTGTGGGCTGAGCCGCACCACGGAACGCTCATCAAGGTAGATGTTGGCAATGCACTGAGTCTCGCTCATGCCGCCACCTGTCCTACGTGATATTCAGTCTGATCGATACGGAAAGCGCGTGCGCTCCAAGCCCTTCGGCATCGGCGAGCCGTTTTGCCGCAGGACCAATCCTGCGCAGGCCTTCGGCATCGCAACGAATCATCGACGTCCGCTTCATGAAATCAAGCACACCCAGTCCGCTCGAAAACCTTGCCGAGCGTGCTGTCGGCAGAACGTGGTTCGGCCCGGCGACATAATCCCCGATGGCCTCAGGCGCATGGCGCCCCAGGAACATCGCACCGGCGTTACGGATACCGGCGGCCAGCTGCTCGGCGTTGTCGGCGGCGATCTCCAGATGCTCCGGCGCGAGACGGTCGACCAGCGGCAGCGATGCCTCAAGGCTTTCACACAGGATCACGGCACCGAAATTGTCCCAACTTTCCTGCGCGATTCCGGTCCGGGGCAGGGTTTTCAGATGCCCGTCGACCGCCGCGATCACATCTTCGGCAAACGCCGCATCGTCCGTGATCAATACGGCCTGCGCGGCTGTGTCGTGTTCGGCCTGGCTGAGCAGATCGGCGGCGATCCACGCCGGGTCGTTCTTGCTATCCGCAAGCACCAGGATTTCCGACGGGCCGGCAATCATATCGATGCCGACGGTGCCGAAGACTTCGCGTTTGGCTGCCGCGACAAAGGCGTTGCCGGGACCGACGATCTTGTCGACGGCGGCAATGCTTTCCGTACCATAGGCCAACGCGCCGACAGCCTGTGCACCGCCGATCCGGTAAATTTCGTCAACGCCGGCCAGATCGGCTGCCGCCATGACCAGCGGGTTGATCACCCCATCCGGTGTCGGCACCACCATCACCAGACGCGGCACGCCCGCGACCTTGGCCGGGACCGCGTTCATCAGCACCGATGACGGGTATGCCGCCGTGCCGCCGGGCACGTAAAGGCCGGCCGCGCCGACGGACGTCCAGCGATAGCCGAGACCAATCCCGTCCGCATCGGTAAAATCCAGATCATCCGGCCGCTGGCGTTCGTGAAACGCAACGATACGTTCATAGGCGAAATTCAGCGCCTCCAGGGTTTCCGCATCGCATTCAGCCTTGCACGCGGCGACTTCGTCCGGCGTCACCCGCATCGAGGAAAGGGTCAGCGGATAACGGTCGAATTTCGTCGTATAGTCGATCAATGCCTGATCGCCGCGGTTACGGACATCGGCCAGAATGGCTTTGACCACATCGATTACATCGGCTTCGGTCTCGCGCTTTTCCGTCAGGAACGCCTTGAACCGCTTTTCAAAATCCGGATCACGCTGATCAAGCCGCAAGGGCATCTGTGGCCTCCCGGAAACGGTCGACCCAGCCGCCGATTTCGTCGGCACGGGTTTTCCATGCGGCACGGTTGACGCAAAGTCGGGACGTAATCTCGCAGATCGTCTCGATCTCGACCAACCCGTTAGCTTTAAGCGTTGCACCGGTCGACACCAGATCGACGATACGGCGGCACAGGCCCAGCGTCGGCGCCAGTTCCATGGCACCGTTGAGCTTGATACATTCAGCCTGCACGCCGCGTGCGGCGAAGTGCTTGCGGGTCAGGGCCGGATACTTGGTGGCGACACGGACCGACGACCAGGTCCGGGGATCATCCTCGCCGGCAAGATCAACCGGCTCTGCCACCGACAGGCGGCAATGCCCGACATCCAGGTCCAGCGGCGCATAGATTTCGGGGTAATCGAATTCCATCAGCACATCGTTTCCGGCGACACCCAAGTGCGCAGCCCCGAAAGCCACGAACGTCGCGACGTCGAAGGAACGCACGCGAATGATGTCAATTTCCGGCCGGTTCGTCTCGAAACGGAGCTGACGTGCGTCCTTGTCGTCAAACGCCGGTTCCGGCTCGATCCCGGCAGCGCGGACCAGCGGCATCACTTCCTTGAGGATGCGTCCCTTGGGCAGCGCCAGTACGATTTTTTCGTTAGCCGTCACGATCGTGTCCTTTCCACGGATGCCGAACTCTCAGGCCCGGCGAAAGCGAGCCTTACTTAGAGGTTTTTCCCCAAGATTGCCAGTTTGGATGTGGAAAATCAGTCGTCTTGTGCGTCAGATGCTTCGGGCATGGCAACCGCGAACAGAATGCCGGCAACCCCAACAAACCCAAGTACGGCGACAATCACGGGCACCCCCGCGAACTGGGCAGCAATCCCCAGGGCCCCGGCCCCAAGCGCGGCCAGACCTGCCAGGGTATTGGACAGCGCCGTATAGAGCGGGCGCTCGTCCTTGGGTGCCGCATCCACAAGATAGGTTTTGCGACCGAGCCGGACCCCGGCTTCGGCAATCCCGGCGATCAGAAAAACGCCGCCGAAGGCCCAGATGGCGTATTCTCCCGGGACCAGATAGGCGCTTGCCAGACCGGCCAGCACGGCAGCGATCCCGGCGAACCCCGCCATGATGCAGACCTTGCGCGCCGAACGGTCAGCCATGTCGCCCCAGACCCAGCTTGAAATCATGTTGGCGAAGCCGACAGCAAAAATCAGAATCCCGAGCGAGGCCAGTGCACCTTCCTGTCCTTGCTGGGCCAGCAGGGCAAAATACGGCGGCGCCAATTCAACGGAAATCAGCAGCGAGATGCGCATGCCGAGATACCGTGAAAATCCCGGATCCTCCCGAAACAGCTTCAACCCGGCCTGCACTTCCCCCGCCATGTTGCGGCCGCCTTCCTGCGCCCCCGGGGCTTCGTCAATGACGGCAAAGAAAAATGTCCCACCCAGCCACAACACCGCCGCAATGCCGACAAGTGCGGCATAGACCTCGGCGCCGCCGCCGTCGCCGATGACGAACTTGAGGATCGCCGCCGCAAGCAGGGTCAGACCCCCGCCGATACTGGCGCGGTTGGCGAGCATGCGACCGCGGATACCCTTGGGAACGGTCTTGCCGGTGACATCCTGAAACGCGACAGACCCGATCCCGCTGGCGATGCTGAACAGGGCGAATAGTAACAGCATCGCCCAGGCCGCCAGGGCCGGTGGCAGCACGAGGACCGCTGCCGCCATGAACAGCAGAGCCACGCCCTGAAAGGCACCGGCGCCGGCCCATGCCCATTTGCGCCGGGCCAGGGCGCGAATACGCGCCGCGACCGCCAGTTGCGGCATCATCGACCCGGCCTGCTTGATGGGGACGAACCAGCCGATCACCCAGACCGGCGCGCCAAGCGAAGAGACGAGCCACGGCAGCACCAGCGTCGGACTGGCCAGTTGTTCGGCGAGTTTGGTACACGCCCCGTTTGCGACGTTAAGCACGAAGTTCCGGGGAACCGATGTGCACTGTTCATCCGGAATGGCCTTGCAGGCCCGTTCCGTCGAATCGTCTCCGCTGAGGACGGCATAGGCGCTCTGCAGCGGATCGGCCGGAAGGGGGTAGGTTTCAGACATGCCGGACAATATTGGCCCGGATGCGGACTTTTCAAGTATCCTTGGTTATTCGGGGACGCGCTCGATCCCGGCACCGCAGGCGGCGAGCTTCTGTTCAAGCCGCTCATAACCCCGGTCCAGATGATAGACCCGGTTCACTTCCGTCACACCGTCCGCGGCAAGACCAGCCAGCACCAGCGAGACCGACGCCCTGAGGTCCGTCGCCATGACCGGCGCACCGGACAGTTTCGGCACGCCCCGGACAATCGCCGATGCACCGTGGACGTTGATATCAGCCCCCATCCGCAGCAGTTCCGGCACGTGCATGAACCTGTTCTCGAAAATCGACTCGGTGATCATCGAAGCCCCGTCGGCAAGACTGAGCAACGCCATGAATTGCGCCTGCATATCCGTCGGGAATCCGGGATAGGGTTCGGTCATCACATCAATCCCGCGGATACGGCCATTCTGACGGGTAATACGAATGCCCTCGCCGCTTTCCTTCACATCGACACCGGCCCGCATCAGGATTCCGAAAACCGCTTCATTGCTGGCCATTTCGGCGCGTTTCAGCATGACATTACCGCCGGTGATCGCCGCCGCGACGGCATAGGTCCCGGTTTCAATCCGGTCCGGCACGATGGAATGCACGGCGCTGCCCAGTTCGGAGACGCCGGTCACGTGCAGGGTATCGCTGCCGATCCCGGTGATCTTCGCCCCCAACTTCTGCAGACAGCGGGCAAGGTCCGTCACTTCGGGCTCGCGTGCCGCATTGGCGATCACGGTCTCCCCCTCGGCAAGCACCGCCGCCATCAGAATGTTTTCGCTGCCGCCGACGGTGATCGACGGGAACAGGATGTGCGTCCCCTTAAGCCGGCCTTCCACATGGGCATCGATGTAGCCGCCGCTCAATTCGATTTTTGCGCCCATCTGTTCGAGCGCCTTCAGGTGCAAATCAACCGGGCGCGTGCCGATTGCACAGCCCCCCGGCAGACTGACCCGGGCCTTGCCGAATCTCGCCAATAGCGGCCCGAGGACAAGCACCGAAGCCCGCATCTTGCGGACGATGTCATAGGGCGCAGTGGTTTCGGTCACGCCCGAACCGGTCATGGAAATAGACCTCGCATCGGCATCCCTTTCCGTTTCCACGCCCAGTTCGGTGAGCAGATTCGCCATCGCATGAATGTCGGCAACACTCGGCAGGTTCTCGAGCTTCAACGTCCCCGGGGTCAGCAGCGATGCCGCCATCAACGGCAAAGCGGCGTTCTTGGCGCCGCCGATCTCTATGTTCCCGTTCAGCGGCCGGCCGCCGGTGATTCGAATACGATCCATTTATCTATAAATCCTGTCGTTCGGTTAAGTCTGGCGGTTGGGTCTGGCTTTTAGGCGACTGCCCGTATTGATGCAAGTGATGCCCGTGTGGCGATGTGAGACCGTGATTTGACTGCGGGGATATGGCCTGAATATGGCGAAATTCGTCAATTGGATGGTTTTTCCCGTGCTTTTAGCTGCTGTTTGCGTTTTTTCAGGTTTTCGCGAAGAGCCCGTGCGGCACGTTCACGGCGCTCATCCCCGGCGCTTGGCCGGGAGCCGGAATCCCCGTCTTTTTCGGCTTTGTCAGATTTCGTCATTCTGTCCTGTCTCCGGCCTTGCCTCATACCAAACCCTGTGGCATGTTCCGCCGCACTTCAGGGGCTGCCGTGGCTCAGGGGTAGAGCACCCCCTTGGTAAGGGGGAGGTCGAGAGTTCGAATCTCTCCGGCAGCACCATTCCATTTCCCTACTTATATCCCCCCTTATAGCCGCCGTGTCCATCGTTCAGCGCATGCATGACGCGCCCGTGCATGACAGAATTCGTCGCATCACAAACAGGAATACGTTAGTCTCTAGAAAAGCAGGGGTGGATACGGCGCGTGGACACAGCACAGAACAACGACCAGGAAGACCACCAGTTGAACATGGATTTCGTCCAGCAGAGCCTGGATTCCATGAGTCAGGGAGTCAGCGTCACGAAAATGATCGATGGCGAACTGTTCATCGTGCTGTGCAACAAGCAGTTCATAAATCTCCTCGATTTCCCGCCGCATTTTGCTGACCTGCCCCGGCCGTTTGGCGATTACATCCGCTATAACGCCGAGCGGGGAGAATACGGCCCCGGGGATCTGGATGAGCAGATCAACATACGCATCACCCGGGCCGAAGAATTTGAGCCGCATGCATTCCAAAGGACACGGCCCAACGGCGCGGTGATCGAGGTCGTCGGCAAACCGTTGCCGAACAATGACGGATTCGTCTCGACATACACCGATGTAACCGACCGAAACCAGGCAGAAACCTACAGCGATCTGCTGATACAGGCACTTGAGCGGAGTGCGTCGGGGATCGCCATTTTCGATGCCGACGACAATCTCGTACTGACCAACGATTCAATCCGGCGAAGCAACAATTTCGTTACAAGCCTCAACATGCCCGGCTTCGGCTATGACGACTGGGGCCGCGCCATGCTTAAGCACGACATGATTGCCGTCCACAAGGATCGTGAGGAAGAGTGGCTGAACAAGTGGATCAGCCACCGCCATGATCCCTCCGGCATTCTGGAAATCGAATACCGTGACGGCACCTGGCGTCTGGTCGAGGTCGTGATCCTGAGAAGTGGTCACACGGTGATGGTCAGCAGCGATATTTCCGAACTGAAACACGCGCAGGTCGCCCTCATCAACGCCAAGGAAGAAGCCGAATTCGCCAACCGGGCGAAGACGGACTTTCTCGCCAACATGTCGCACGAACTTCGGACCCCGCTGAATTCCGTCATCGGATTTTCGGAACTGCTGATCGCTACCGATTTCAATACACTCGGCAACAACAGCGTCAATGAATACCTGGGCGATATCAATCGATCGGGCCGACATCTGCTCCGGCTGATTTCCGACATTCTCGACATTTCCAAGATCGAGGTCGGCGAACTCAAACTTGATGAAGAAGCACTCTGCCTGCGTGAGTTGAGCGAAGAATGTCTGCGCATGATCAGGGAAAGAGCCCGGCGCGCGGGCACCCAAATCACCAATCACGAACGGCCGCCGAAAGTCCGGCTGCATGCCGACGAAACCCGGATTAAACAGATCATTCTGAATCTGCTGACGAATGCGATCAAGTTTACAGACCGCGGCGGTCACATTTCGTTCGGCTGGTTCGCGGGCGACGACAACACGATCTCACTCGAGGTCACCGACACCGGGTCGGGCATGGCCGAAGAGAACATTCGCGTGGCACTTGAACCCTTCGGTCAGGTTGCGAACTCGATGACCCGCGAACATGAAGGCGCCGGCCTCGGGCTGCCGCTCAGCCGCAGACTCGCCGAGCTGCATCAGGCGGAATTGTCAATCCACAGCGATCTCGGCAAGGGCACCACGGTCAGGGTCAAATTCCCCGCCGAACGCGTGATCACCGACTTCGAGCCCTGATGCGGCTACGTTTGGGTATTTTCCCACGTTTCGGGTGGGACGGCGGTGTGTCATGGTTCAGGTTGGGCGCATGAATATCGCCGGAGGAGCCCGCCATGACGGCCATACGAACACATCTTCACAAACCAGAGCCCGGGGCCAGGGTTGACCTAGTGCCGCAGATGCCTAACAGCAGCAAAACCCAGGCTCGACTTTACGCTCAGATTGCCCGGGCCATTGCATATATATCCGAAAACAGGTCCGAACAGCCGGAGCTTGATGACGTCGCCCGTCATATCGGCATGAGCACCCATCACCTGCAGCGTACGTTCAGCGACTGGGCCGGGGTCAGCCCGAAAAAATTTCTCAAGGCTCTGACACTGGAAGAAGCAAAAGCCCGGCTGCGCTCGGCAACAAGCGTGCTTGATGCCTCGTTCGATGCCGGCCTGTCCGGCCCCGGACGGCTGCATGATCTGTTCATCACCACGGATGCGGTCACGCCGGGTGAGTATAAAAGCCGGGGGGATGGGCTGACCCTCCGCTATGGCTTTCACCCCTCGCCGTTCGGAGAATGCCTATTGGTTGCCAGCGAGCGCGGCCTGACGGGAATCTCGTTCGTCATCGAGAGCCGCGCGGCAACCCTGGCCGAACAGAAGAACGGTTGGGAGAATGCCCGCTGGATCGAAGACACCGCTTTCACCACCCCGTTTGCAGAACAGGCCTTTGATACTGGCCATCCCGGTACCGAGCTGAAATTGCTGCTGCGCGGTTCCCCGTTCAGGGTCAAGGTTTGGGAAGCGTTGCTGCGCATCCCCGAGGGTGACGTCATGTCATATAGTTCTTTGGCCGCCGGGATCGGCCGACCGGGATCGGCCCGCGCTGTCGCCGGCGCCGTTGCGCACAACCTGATCGGCTATGTCATTCCCTGCCACCGGGTGATCCGCGATAACGGCATGATCACCGGGTATCGGTGGGATCCCGTCCGCAAATCGGCGATCCTCGGCCTCGAAGCCGTGCGAAATCCGCAAACGGGTCTGGAATCCAGCGCGCACACTCCCTAAGTTGCATGGAACGGAACGAACCGGGAGACCCCAATATGAGATACCTGCACACCATGGTCCGGATTTCGGACATCGATGCATCGCTGAAATTCTACTGCGATCTGCTCGGCCTCAAGGAATCCCGGCGCAGCGACCGCCCGGAACACGGCTATTGCCTGATTTTTCTCGCTGCCGAAAAAACCCCGGATGCGGAAATCGAGCTGACCTACAACTACGAACCCGAAGAATATGGCGGCGGCCGTAATTTCGGCCATTTGGCGTTCCGCGTCGATAATATCTATGAACTCTGTCAGCGCCTTCAGGACGGCGGCGTGACCATTAACCGTCCGCCACGCGACGGCCGCATGGCATTTGTCCGCTCTCCCGACGGGATCTCCATCGAACTGCTTCAGGAAGGCGAGCCTTTAGCACCCGCGGAACCCTGGGCTTCCATGGAAAACACCGGCAGCTGGTAAGCTCCCGGCGGTCTCAACTGCGGCGCCGGCGGCGGGAACGCGCGTCTGCGGCATCTGCGCGTGGCAGGGTCTGATCGATCGGACCCAGCTTTTCTTCGATACGCGCACGGTCCGGTGCAGCTTCCGGCTCATATCCCTGCAAGGCATCATGCATGGCTTTGACGTGGATATCCGTAGTGCCGCAACACCCGCCGATGATCCGCGCCCCGGCATCCCGCGCCATCCGCGCATACTCGAACATGATTTCCGGCGATCCCGTATAGGCAATGGCGCCATCGACGTATTCCGGAATACCGCAGTTACCCTTGGCCGTGATCACGTCATCCGGGCCGGCCGCGCTTTTCAGACCCAGTACGGTATTGATCAGTGTCGCCGGACCGACCCCGCAGTTGCAGCCGTAAGCCGCGAGCCCCGGCTTCAGTGACGACGCAAAGATAGCCGCGTCTTCAGGCGTTATGCCCATCATGGTGCGACCGTTGGTATCGAAGCTCATCGTCGCCACGACGGGCAAACCGCAAGCCGCGGCACCGCTGACGGCGGCGGCATATTCCTCTTTCGAGGACATGGTTTCGACCCATATCACGTCAACGCCCCCGGCCCGGAGCGCCTCTGCCTGTTCGGCGAAGACCTTTTCGGCTATGGCCGGGGTCAGGGTGCCCATCGGCTCCATCAGTTCACCGGTCGGGCCAACCGATCCGGCAACGACAACCGGGCGTCCGGCGGCATCGGCCACGCTGCGGGCGACTTTTGCCGCAGCCATGTTCAGTTCGGAAACCCTGTCCTGATCGCCGTGCAGCTGGAGCCTGAGCGCATTGGCGCCGAACGAGTTGGTCAGGATGATGTCGGAACCCGCATCGACAAAGCCCTGATGAACGTCGGCCACTTTCTCGGGATGGGAGACATTCCACAGATCCGGGGCTTCGCCAGTTTCAAGACCGCGCTGGAACAGGCTTGTGCCCATTGCCCCGTCACACAAAAGCCAGTCGCGCTCGGCCAGCAGCCGTGTCAGTAAATCGCTCATGGTCAGCTCCGTTCGCTGGTACTTTTGCGCCTGTTGGCCCGGCGGCGGCGTACGCCGCGCAGCATGTCGCGCCGGTCATGCAGTTTGCCGATGATATCCAGCCGCGTTTCGTTGCTCGCGCTGGACCAGGATGCAATTTCGTCACGCGTCCGCCAGCATCCGATACACAGACCCGTTTCTTCATCCAGCTGACAGACGCTGATACAGGGGCTTTCGACGTGTGGGGGCCGGTTCATGCGGTATTCCTTCCTGATACCGGGACTTAATCCGCATCCGGATTGATTGCAAGGATCGCCTTTTCCGTATCGCCCCCGCCGTCTGATCACGTTATAATTTTGTCATGATCGCACTTCCAAATGATGGGCCTGACCTGCTCGGGCCCGAAGATCCGCCCCCGTTCGAGGTCATCAATCGCGAGGGCGGCGCCCATATGCTTCTGGTCTGTGACCATGCCAGCAGCGCCGTCCCTGCCCAGCTCAATCATCTGGGGCTGCCCGAGACGGCGTTCGAAAAACACATCGCCTACGACATCGGTGCCGCCGCCGTGACACGCGGCCTTGCCCAGCGCCTTGATGCCCAGGCGGTGCTGGCCGGTTATTCGCGGCTGGTCATCGACGTCAATCGGCCGCCGGGACATCCCGACAGCATCATGCCCGAAAACGACGGCATCCGGATTCCGGCCAATCAGGACCTGACATCTGAATCCCGCCGCCAGCGGGTGCGCCAGGTGTTCGAGCCATATCACGATGCCGTCAACCGGGCGCTGGCCCGGCTCTGGGACCGGGGGCCGGCACCGGCAATCCTGTCGATCCACAGTTTCAGTCCGCAGTTCGGCGGCAAACCGAGACCATGGGATATCGGCGTGTTGTGGCACCGGGACCCGCGTATTGCCGTGCCGCTGATGGAGCATCTCGACCGCTTCGAACTAACGGTCGGCGATAATGAACCATATTCGGGGCACGACCTCGCCTACACCATCGACATGCATGGCTCTGCCGCCGGCATCGCCAATTGCGCAGTCGAGATCAATCAGGACCAGATCAGGGATAAAAGCGGCATCCTCAGGTGGGTCGATATCCTCTCCGAATGCGTCCTGCCGATCTTCGACATTCCTGGACTGCATAGGGTCGAGCGTTTCTGATGGTCGGGGGTGCGCCCTCGCTGACCATCGGCATCGAGGAAGAATATCTGCTTGTCGATGCCGAAACCCGGGCGCTGGCCGCCGATCCCCCCAAGGAAATGTATGAAAAATGCGCCGCCAAGCTTGGTGAGCAGGTGGCCCATGAATTCCTGAAATCCCAGATCGAAGTGAATACCAGAGTCGCTCGCTCGATCCCCGAAGCGACGCAGATGCTGGCCGAACTGCGCGGCACCATCATCGATATCGCAGCCGAATTCGACTTGTTACCCATCGCCGCATCGACGCACCCGTTTTCGCACTGGTCCGAACAGGGCTTCACCGACCAGGAGCGCTACACCACCATCGCCAACGACCTGCAGGCCGTTGTCCGCCGGCTGGTGATCTGCGGCATGCATGTCCATGTCGGGATCGAGGACGACGAACTCAGGATCGATCTGATGAACCAGGTCCGTTATTTCCTCCCGCACTTGCTGGCCCTGACCACATCGTCACCGTTCTGGCAGAGCGAAAACACCGGCCTTAAGTCCTATCGGCTCAGTGTCTGGGATGAAATGCCCCGCACCGGAATTCCAAATGCCTTCGACAGTTATGCCGAGTACGAGCGCCACGTGTCGGCGCTGGTCAATGCCGGCATCATCGAGGATGCAACCAAGCTGTGGTGGGACATCCGCCCCAGCGCACGGTTTCCAACTCTGGAAATGCGCATCTGCGATGTCTGCACGCACATCCATGACGCGGCATCGGTTGCCGCGCTGTATTGCTGCATTCTCAGGATGCTGTGGCGTCTGAAGACGAAAAACCAGCGTTGGCGGCAGTATGCCGTGATGCTGATCGCCGAAAACCGCTGGCGGGCGCAGCGTTACGGTCTTGATGAAGGGCTTGTCGACTTCGGCCGGGGTGAAATTGTGCCGTTCGCCGAACTGGTCGACGAACTGATCGATTTGGTTAACGAAGACGCCGAAGCATTAGGTTGTACCGATGAACTCATGAACCTGAAAAAAATCATCGAAAAGGGCACGAGTGCCCACCGACAGGTCCGGCGATACGACGAAATCCTTGGTACCGGCAAAAATAATGACCAGGCATTGATCGCAGTTGTTGACCAGTTAGCCGCAGAAACCCGGGACTTTTCAAAAATTTAGATAAAATTAAGTATAATGGTGATCCCGATCACACTCACATTCTTTTCCGGTGTCTATATAGTGTAACACTCGTTTGATACGATCCACGTCGTTCCAGAAAGGAGAAGTACCGTGGTTAAAATCGTTTGGAATGGTTACGTGCGCGAACAGATGCATTGGGCTGAAAAGCTTTTTGCCCTCGCCACCGACACCGACAACACGCTGGATTACCGGATGCTGCAGTACGCAGAACGCGCGTATGCCAACGCGCTTGCCGCGGAAAAAGCGCACAGCTGATCTCTGCTTTATACGGGGTATACCAAGGCTGTTTGCCGGCCTTGGCTTTTTTGTCTGATTGGCGATGTTTATTGTCAGGTCGTCGTGATACAGCCGCCGGTCTGTTTGCTAGATTTCGCGCATGAAAACATCCGCACAACGTAATTTCCTGTTTCTCAATCTCGGGCATCTGCTCGACCACTTCTTTATGCTGGTCTTCACCACCGCGGTGCTGACTATGGAAAGCGAATTTGCCGATTCCTATGGGCGGCTGTTGCTGCTAACCACGTGGAGCTTCTTTTTCTTCGGCGGCGCCTCCCTGCCCGCGGGCTGGCTCGGCGACAAATGGTCGCGCACCGGCATGATGTTCGTCTTCTTCATCGGCATCGGCACAGCGTCGATCCTGACCGGTTTTGCCGCCGATCCGCTGCAGATCGAAATCGGCCTGGCACTGGTGGGTATTTTCGGCGCCATCTATCACCCGATCGGCCTCGCCCTTGTGGTTGAGGACGCGGAGCGCGTCGGTCGTGCCCTCGCCATCAACGGTGTCTGGGGCAATATGGGCGTTGCCCTGGCCGCCCTTACGACCGGGGCCATCGCGGACCTATACGGCTGGCGGATGGCGTTCATCCTGCCGGGGATCGTCTCCATCGGCATCGGCGTACTCTATGGTGTCCATCTTTTGAACGGCGGCGCCACCAGTTCTGCCGGCAAACAGAAGAAAACCCCGCCGAAAGTGCCGCTGTCGATCCAGAAACGTGTTTTTCTGTTCCTGATCATCGCACCGACTGTCGGTGGGCTGATTTTCCAGGCAACCACCATCTCGCTGCCGAAAATCATGGATGAGCGACTTTCGGCGATGCTGCCCGGCACGTCCGAGATCGGCATGATCACGGCACTCGTTTTCGCCTGCGCCGCCTTTGCGCAGCTGGCCGTCGGCGAAATGCTGGACCGCTTCCACACCAAGCGCATTTATATCGGCCTGATCCTGGCCCAGCTTGCCATGTGTGCGCTTGCGATCACGGCAGCGGGATGGATGTCTCTGGCGGTCACCCTGCCACTGATGCTGGTCACCTTTGGGATCATTCCGGTCAACGACTGGATTGTCGCCCACTATATCAGCACCGAATACAGGTCCCGGGTCTATGCGGTGAAATCGGTCCTGGTGCTTGGTATCGGCGCCATTGCCGTGCAGATGACCGGCCGTCTGCACGAAGCCACCGGCAGTTTCGACTCGTTGTTCATGGTCATGACCGTGGCCGCCGTCATCGTACTGATCGCAACCGCATGGCTGATCCCGTCCCGGCGGGCGGAAATGGTCGCGCCCGCCGAATAATCCCCGCAATCCCCAGCCTAACGGCTTGCCCGCCCGTGCACGCAAGGCTAACGTGCCGCGCTAGTCAGTAACTGTCGCAGTGGAGACCAGAATCATGGCCGATGTCGGTGGCGTCGCAAGCGAACGCCTGAAATCCTTTGTTGAGCGGATCGAACGCCTTGAAGAGGAAAAGGCCGCGCTGGCCGGTGATATCCGGGAAATCTATTCGGAAGCCAAAGGCACCGGGTTCGATATCAAGGTGCTGCGCCAGATCATTCGGCTCCGCAAGATGGAGACTTCCGACCGCGCCGAGATGGAAGAACTGATCGACGTCTACAAACGCGCCCTGGAAATGAACTGAACCAGTTCAGTCTGACGGTTCCGGCTCCTGATCTGCGGCCAGCCGGAACCGGGTTCCCTCAAAAGAATCTTCCAAAAACGCATCGCCCTCACCGGTTTTGGCCGGCCCGTCACCGGGAAACACGCTGCGGCTGATGAACTGCCGGTCTAAAAACCTGTCGGACAGGGTTCGGAAGGGCTGAAACTGCTCCGTAAGCTCTTCTTCCGGTTCAGCCAGATCCGGCGGGAACAGGGCCGCCGCCATGCCCGGACCGCCGTAGGTTTCACCGACCACCGCCGACGGCAGGGTCAGGGGGGCAGGAATATCCGCTTCGGCGCCGCCGAGTCGCAGCGTCTGATACGGGCGGTTCAGCATCTGCACACCGATCTTGTTATGGACCAGCACCTCGCCCAGCGGCCCCTGCCGTGACGGTAAAAGCGTCACCATGTCGTAGCCGAGCGGGTCCACCCTGACGGCGATCCGCGCACTGCGCACCCCGAAACTGCTGTCCCCGGCGAAAACCATGAAATCATCGGCGCCGATCGCCAGATCACCGGCTTCGAGGACAAACGTCCCCATCTGCAGGGTCAGGCACGCCTGATCCGCGTCGCTGTCACTTTCACAGATAAAGCTATCGATGCAGAAAACACTACCGGGGCCGAGATGCACAGCCGTCCCGTCCGTAAATCGGAGCACCGCAGTCGCCGCATCGCCGCTCAGCACCTTGTCGCCGGCCCTGAGCCCGCCGCCACCCAACAACGGCTTTTCAACTCCGCCCGGGGAGGCGTATTGCACACCCCCGTCTGCCCGCGTACACCGGCCGATTTCAGGCGGCAGTTCGGATGATGTCTCCATACTCATCCGGTTAGGCTAGCACTCATCGCCCGCGACCGGAAGCAATCCGCCTCATCCCCGCCTGAGCACGGCAACAGCTTCAACGTGATAGCTCATCGGGAACTGGTCGACGGGTGTGAGGCTTTCGATCCTGTATCCGCCATCGACGAGTATCCGCAGATCGCGCGCCAGTGTCGCCGGATTGCACGATACCGCGACAATCGTTGCGGCACCGCAGTCAGCCAGACACTCCGCCTGTGCCCGCGCCCCGGCCCGGGGCGGATCAAACACCACTGCATCGATGTCGCCAAAAGCAGCCGCTTCAAAGGGAGAATCCTTGAGATCACGGACCGCCGCCCCGATATGCCCGCCCAGACCGGCGCGGCCCGCCGCCTGATCCAGTGCCGCGATTTGCGGCGCACTATCGTCGGCGGCCATCACGTGCTTGCCGGCACTGGCCAGCACGAACGCAAAGGTGCCGATCCCGCAATACAGGTCCGCGACTTTTCTGGCTTTGCCGACACCGTCCATGACCAGCGATTGGAGCACGCTTTCACCTTCACTGGACGGCTGCAGAAAACCACCGACGGGAAATTCAATTTCCGCCTTGCCGATGGTCAGCAGGACCGGTCGGCGCTGCACCACGGGTTCCGGCGAAGTGCCCGGCAGCTGCCAGCAGAACCGGGCGATATCATGGGTTTTGGAGAATGCGGCAATGGCTTCGCGCAGACCGAGATCCAGTTCCCTGTCGGTGGCAATGACGATTTCGACCGAGCCGGGCTGGGCCGCGGTCATGCGGATATCCGCCCGCATCGGTGCGGCAAACACGGACGCGCAGAAGTCGCGGATCGGCACCCACAAACCCGCCAGCGCGGGCGCCAGCAACGGACAGCCGTCCATGCCGATGACCCGGTCGGAATAGGCCCCGTTGAAGCCAAGGACCGGCCCGTCCGCGGTCATCACCAGCGACAGCGTCGCCCGGCGTCGGGCATTCAGCGGCACCTGACGCAACGGTGACAGTTCCACCGACAGACCGTGGCGGGACAGCGCCGTCCGGACCGCGTCGGATTTCCAACTCTGATAGTCTGCCGTCGGCACATGCTGCAGCTGACAGCCGCCGCAACTGCCGTAGACATTGCAGATCGGGTCCTTGCGCGGCGTCTGCTCAATCCACTCCAGGACCGAACCGGAGATCCCGTCACCACGCCGGGCACCGGGCTGGGCGCGAATGACATCGCCCGGCAGCGTCAACGGCACGAAGATCCGCGTGGCGTCGGTCAAGGCGCCTTCGCCATCCCCTTGTTGGGCGATCTTGGTGATCTCGACGGTTTCAGCCGGGCGTTTCGGTTCGGGCTTTACCCGCCTGGCGGGCCGCCGCCTGCGTTTTGAACTCATAGAGCGCGAAGATCGGCCAGCAGGTCCGAATAGATGATATTCAGCGCCTCGTTCATCCCATCCACGGCCGCTGCTACTCCGCCAGACGACAGCGTCGTTTCATGAGTATAGGACTTCAGGAAGATCAGCTTGTTATCCTGCTGGCGGCGCAAGGCGATTTCCAGTTCCAGACGCGTCCGGTTCGGTGAGCCGAGGACCTGTTCCATTTTGCGGATACGCCCCGACATGATGTATTGCGGATCAAGACGCATTTCCGGCGTCACCACGGTATCGGCGATCTTTGCGGTTCGCAGATACGTGACCAGTTCATCGCGCAGCATCACCGTCGGCGGCTGCGTCCAGAAATGATAATGGTATTCCAGCAACTGGTTGGGGTCGTTGGCTTCCACATAGACAAGCGGGCGTCCGGCGGTCAGGCCATCGGCGTTAAATCTTTCGACCTCAAAATTGCCCCGGAATTTCGGCGTGCTGTCCGCACCGGCGGCAAACACCGCCTGCAGACGATAGTACTTGTCGGTCGGAACCGGTGGCTGTGCGGCACATCCGGCAAGCAGGACAACCAGGGCAAGCAGCAGCGGTGACGCCATCGCTATCTTCCGCCACGAGTTCGTTGGTGTCGCCGTCATTGTGCCGCTCCCTTGTCTTCAGGTGACGTCCCGCCCAGCAGCAATCCAGGATTCTGTCTGATCTGACGGCTGAACTCGTACAGGTTCCGGGCCGCGCCGTCCATGTTCTGATTGATGGAATCGATGTTCCGCGCAATGGATTCCGTGATGTAGCGGCTTTCCTTCATGGTCTTCGCCAGGTCACCATCATCATCGAGCACCAGATCATCAATGTCCGTCAGGATTGAATTCATGGTAATCAGTACGGTGTCGAATTTCTGCGTCGCCGAGTTGAGGTTGTCGATCATACCGAGAATCTTCTGCTGATTTTGCGGCGTCAGTATCTCATTGAGCCGTTTACTGGTGACACTGACGTCGCTCAGAATGGTTTCCAGTTTTCCCGCTATCGACGGTATACGGTCTTTCAGATCGGCCATGACATTCCTCGCCATGCCCATCGTGTCGCGGGCATCGGCGGCAATCATCCGTCCTTCACCGCCGACCTGCAGAAACTCGCCGATCTGCAGCACCGTGTTATCGACGTTCTTCAGCAGCGGTTTCAGATAGTTGTTCGACAAGTCGCCGAAATCCCCGGCGACATTGGCGACGGCGGCAAACATATCGGCGCGTTCGGCTGCTTGCAATTCCGACCCCGGTTCATGTGCGGCTGTGCTCTGACCGGCACTGACCGCCAGGGTCACTGCCGCCAGCAGTCCGGGCGCGGCGATTTCAGCAATACTGTCATCGGGAATGCGCCAGCCTTCGATCACATCGAAGTCGACACGGAACCGCATCCGGCCGTCCTTTTCTTCGGGTGTCACCTCGACCACCTGACCGATGGGATATCCCTCATAGACAACCTGGGTGCCGAACTTAACCCCGGTTACATTGGAATAATACGCGTGATAGCTGTCCGTCGCACCTGTTCGCCCCGTCAACAAAGCGACCGAGACGACCAGTCCGATGATCATGGCGATCACAAACAGCCCGACAATGAAATAGTTGATCTTGCTCGTTCTCACGTGTCCATCCTCATAAATGCGCCGTGCCGGGGTTATCCTCACCGACAAGGCGGCTCAGATATTCATCCGGGTCCATGGTGTCTTCTTCGGGGATACGATTCAAAAGCGCCTGCACCCTGTCCGATTTGGACGCCAGCACTTCCTCGACCGTGCCGATCATCAGAATTTCGCCCCGGTCCAGTATGGTAATGCGGTCAGCGATCTTGAACGCACTGTCCAATTCGTGGGTCACGACGACGATGCTCATCCCCATGGCATCGCGCATATCCAGAATGAGATCATCAAGCGCAGACGCCACCACCGGGTCCAACCCCGCCGACGGCTCGTCACAGAACAGCACTTTCGGGTCCATGACGATTGCCCGGGCGAACGCGGCACGTTTGATCATCCCACCTGATAATTCGGAAGGCATCAAATTTTCGAAACCGGACAGTTCGACCACTTCAAGCTTCATTCGCGCCATGATCTCCATGGTCAGCGCATCCAGATCGGTATGTTCATACAGCGGCAGCATGATGTTTTCGCCGACCGTCATCGAGCTGAACAGCGCCCCCGACTGAAACGCGACACCGAGCTTCTTGCGGACATCAAGAAATTCCTTGCGGGTGATCTGATCGATGTCCTTGCCGAGAATGCGCATGGTCCCCGAGGTCTTTTCCTCGAGTGCCATCAGGTGCCTGAGCAGCGTCGATTTTCCCGATCCCGAGCCGCCCATGATCACCATGATCTCGTTCTCGAGAACCTGCATGCTGACCCCCTTGAGGATCATCCGCTCTCCATAGTGGGTGACGAGGTCTTCAACCTCGATCACCGCCCCGGGCCCGATCTGAGGACGGTGACGGGATTTGCGTTCCTCCAGGATACTTTGCGGATTGCGCATGAGCCGGCCCTACCGTGTCGCCACAAAGGCGAAAAGCATATCGGTGATGATGATCGCCGAAATCGCCTGCACCACGGAACGGGTCGTCGCCTTGCCGACCCCTTCGGCGCCCCCCTGTACCCCGGCACCGTTGACGACTCCGATAACCGCGATCAGCACGGCGAAAATACAGCTTTTACCGAGCCCGTGGCCGAGATCGTCGAGGGACAGGATATCGATGGTGTCGTGGGCATAGGCGGCGAGCGATATGCCCAGGTCCGCATTTACGTACAGCCCGGCCGCGAACAGCCCCATGAAGATACCGAGCAGCGTCAATGCCGGCACCATCACCAGCATCGCGACCAGCGCGGGGACCACGAGAAACCGTGTCGGATTGATCCCCATCACCTTGAGCGCGTCGATTTCCTGATTGATCTTCATGGTCCCGATCCGGGCCGCCAGTGCAGACCCGGACCGTCCAGCGACGAGAATACCGGTGATCAGCGGCGCGAATTCACGCACCACGGAAAACGCAATGCCGATAGTCACCCGGCTTTCGGCACCGAATATCCGCAGTGTATGAATCCCCTGAATCGCCAGCATCACCCCGATGGTGCCGGTCAGCATGACGATGATGGGGATCGCGGCGACGCCGATTTCCATCATCTGCTGGATCACCGCGCCGATCCGTACCGGCTGGCGTTCGCGGACCCCGAACAGCAGCCAATAAAAACTTTCGGCAATGATGATGCCGCCATTGCCGACGGACTCGACGAAGGCCACCGCCAGTTTGCCGACGCCTTCAATCCGCTGCGTTGCTGTTAACTTCTGACCCGCCAAGCTTTCCTGCCCCCTGCATACCCTTATCTTCACCGGGCATGACGCATGTTATTCGCCAGCTTAGTCGCGACTGTCTATCCGACCGCGGCAACCCCTTCATCAACCGTGGCACAGATCGTGAATACCCTGTCCAGACGTGCCAATTGCAGCACCCTGAGCGCCCCGTCGCTGACCGAGACCAGCACCAATTTCTGACCGGATTTCTTGACACTCTGCAGGCATTCGACAAGCGATGCCACGCCCGATGAGTCGATATAGCCGACCCCGGACAGATCAACCAGGATCGGCTGCCCTTTCCCGACCAGCGCCAGAAGGGCCTTGCGAGCGTCCGGCGAGGTTTGCAGGTCGATGTCACCGGAAAATGCAATCACCAGTGCGCTGCCGGCAACGGATAGTTGATGCTCCATAGTCTCTAGTCCTCGATTTTCTTTACCAGTCTCAACAGATTGCCGCCATCTATCGGCGGCGGCAAGAAGTCTACTTCATCCATGACTTCGCCGATAAGATGCGTACCAAGTCCGCCCGGACGCAAATCATCCAGATCACGCGGCTTGATCTTCGAAATATCCACCGGATCGGCGAAATCCCTGATGTACAGGATCATCGCCTCGGGACGGTGGCGGAACTCGATGGCGATATCGCCCTCGCCCTCGTGACCATAGGCATGTCGGATGACGTTCTGACAGGCTTCATCCACGGCCAGCACGATATCTCGGGTATCGTCTTCGGAAAACCCGCAAAAGGACGCCGTTTCGCGCACCGTATTTCGGATCAGGCGCAACCGGTTGGCCTTGGCCGTAACGCGGAGCTGAAAAATCTTTTCGCCCGGCGCATCGGTCGCGCCCGGCTCAGCCACACCAACGGCAATATCCGAGGTGTGCACAGTCCGGCTGTCGTCGATTGCCAACAGGGTCACGTCATCCCTTAGCGCGTTCCCCGTGCCGCCAATCCGGTCGCGGACTTCGTTCATGATCTCCTGGGCGTCGCTTCCGGCATTGGCGGTGATCAGGGCCTTCAGTCCCTCGATACCCAGTTCGACCCCGTCCGCCACATAGCCTTCCGTGACGCCATCCGTGAACACGAACAGCCGGCCACCGTCGAGATTCAGTTCCGTTTCCGGAAATCCGTCTTCATCGATCAGCGCCGGGGAAATGCCGAGCGGCGGGGCTTCGGCTTCGAGGGCGCGGAAGCTGCCATCCCTGGCGCAATACAGCGGCGGTTCGTGGCCTGCATTGGCAAGGCGCACGTAGCCGCTCGCGGGATCGTAAATCCCGTGCACCAGGGTCACGAACATGCCCCGGGTCGCGGTTTCGCAGATTTCCTCGTTGACCAGGGTCAGCAGCCGGCCCGGTTCTTTGATTGACTTGCCGAGACAGCGCAGCAGGCTTGCCGACTTCGCCATCATCAGCGCCGCGTTCATGCCCTTGCCGGAGACATCGCCGAGGGTGAACGCCACCCGGCCGTCATCCAGCGGATAGAAATCGTAGAAATCGCCGGACACCACCCGTGCCGGCAGGTTAACCCCCTTGACCGGGAAGTCACTTTCCTTTTCCTCGGGCAGCAGGGAGCGCTGGATTTCGGCGGCCAGTTCAAGCTCGCGTTTGACCCGCTCCTGCTCGACCAGTTCCGCCGCCATGCGGGCATTCAGCACCGCTAGCCCGGCCGAAACCGACAGCGCCTGCAGCAGGTTAAGATCGTCATTGTCGAACAGGCCGTCACCGCCGCGCTTGTTGATCAGTTCGATGGCGCCGATCTGTTCACCCTTGACGCTCATCGGCGCACACAGGATCGATTTCGTCTTGAACCCGGTTTCGTCATCGACGGCGGCATTGAAATCGGGATCGTTGGCGACATCGCGGACGATCCGGCCACTGTCGTTCTGGACGCAGAACCCGACGATCCCCTGATCCGCGGCGATCTCCAGACCGGTGATTTCAACCGGGCCGACGCAGGCATCGCAGCCGAGTTTCTGACCGCACGGCGAGAGCATGAACAGGGCGCCGGCTTCGGCGTCCACATAGTCGGTGATGCGCTGAACGGCGCGGGTCAACGTCGCTTCCAGATTCTGGCTGGTGGCAAAATCCCGGCCCATGTCGGCCAGCAGTTCGAGATGGCTGTGGACATTGCCCGGCGCCACACCCAACTGTGCACCGCCGTTTAAATCCTGGTTGCTTACGCTCATCTCGACCATGCGGAAACTATGCCCGGAAAGACCGCGCCGGGCAAATCCGTTGGCGGCTATCCGATCAGCGGAATCATCATCCCGGCTACGATCAGTACCAGCCTCTGAAAGCGCAACCGGAACTTCTGTTCGGCAGGTAATTCGTCAGCTCAGATGCGCACCTTGGCGTAAGAGCCGGGGGCGTCCTCGATCACCTTGAACTTGCCGTCGCCGGGGGCACGCGCATCGACGCTGCCGCCGGCGTATTTTTTCACCCACTTCTGCCAGTCCGGCCACCAAGATCCGTCGTGCTGCGTGGCACCCTCAAAAAATGCATCCGGATCGGCCGGCGTTTTGGTATTGGTCCAGTAACAGTACTTGTCCGCCGCCGGCGGATTGATGACCCCCGCGATGTGACCACTCGCCGAAAGGACGAAACGCTTGGTTCCGTTATAGAGTTGCGTCGCCATGTACGTCGATTTCCAGGGCGCAATGTGGTCGTCCTTGGTCGACAGCCAGTAGACAGGCGTCTTGATCTTCGTCAGATCGATACCGATCCCATCAAGGGTTATCCCGCCCGGTTCCACCAGTTTGTTTTCCAGATACATTTTCCTGAGATACAGGGAATGCATCATTTTCGGCATCCGGGTGTTGTCCGAGTTCCAGTACAGCAGATCGAAGGCCATCGGCTCGCGGCCCATCAGGTAGTTGTTCACCACGAACGACCAGATCAGGTCGTTATCCCGCATCATGTTAAAGACCTGGCTCATGTACTGGCCATCCAGGTATCCGGTCTTGTTCATATGCTCGTCCAGCCGCTTGAGCTGGGCTTCGTCAATGAACACGCCCAGTTCGCCCGGCTCGGAGAAATCCACCATGGTGGTGAAGAACGTCGCCGACTTCACCCGGTCATCCTTTTTCTCCGCCATGTAGGCGAGCGTCGCCGCCGTCAGGGTGCCGCCGATACAGTAACCGATGACGTTCAGATCACGTTCCCCGGTCGCCCCGGTTATCGCGTCCATCGCTGCCAGCGGGCCTTCGAGCATGTAATCCTCGAACTGTTTTCCGGCATA
Organism: Rhodospirillales bacterium; assembly: GCA_965227245.1. Lineage (GTDB taxonomy): Bacteria > Pseudomonadota > Alphaproteobacteria > Rhodospirillales > Casp-alpha2 > UBA4479. The sequence goes on from OZ245728.1 coordinate 4,114,559, forward strand.
GCGTTCATCCGGGTTGATCCAGGAGATCACGAAAACCGTGTGCCCCTGATCGGTGGCCCATTTGATGAACGAATTTTTCGGCTGCAGATCGAGAATGTAATACTTGTTGATCCACGGCGGCACGATCAGCAAAGGCCGTTTGGCAACCTTCTCCGTCGTCGGCTCGTATTGCAGAAGCTGAATCAGGTCATTCTGATAGACCACCTTGCCGGGCGTCACGGCGACGTTCCTGCCAAGTTCGAAGGCCTCGGTGTCGGTCATTGAAATCCTGAGTTCGCCCTGCCCCCGCTCCAGATCCTTCAGCAGTTGATCCAGCCCCTTGATCAGGTTCTCTCCCTTGGTATCCGACGCCGCCTTCAGCACTTTCGGGTTGGTCGCGGCAAAATTCGTCGGTGACAGCGCATCGACGAACTGGCGGGTATAGAACTTCAGTTTCTCGCGTGTCTTCGGATCGACGTCATCGACATCGCTGACCTGAGTGTGCATCCAGTCCGACGTCAGCAGATATGACTGCTTGATGAAGTCGAACACCGCATCTTCCGACCATGCGCTGTCCTTGAAGCGCTTGTCGTCGCGGGCCGGTTCGATCACCGGCTTGATATCCTCTTCGCCCGACATCCGTTTTGCCGTCGCCTGCCAAAGCTCGGCATAACCCTGCATCAGTTTCGATTGCGCTTCGGCGAACTTCTGCGGATTGGCCATCATTTTCATCGATGCATCCATGAACAGGCGGCCGATTTCAACGGGGTCGGCGACGGTGTAGTTCTCTCCGGATTGCTGACGCTCAAGAAACGCATTCACGATCCGCTGAGACCGCTCGGCGAAGTCGGCATAGATTTTGGCATTCTTTTCCGCATCGAATACGGCGCCGGTCTCGGAACTGTCGTCGGCCATGATCACCTCCCTCATTTCGAGCATCATAGACCACCATTGGGTATGATTTAAGACTTGTCGACCACCTTTGGCGCGATATAACGAATGTCATGTCTCAAATCATTAACGGCATTATCCGCTCACCATCCCATCTGATTGCCCTGGCCACGACGGCGGCAGCCGCGCTTCTGTACCTGTCGCCGGCACCGGATGGTGTGCCGCAAAGCGCCGTCACCGGGGCAGCGCTGTGCCTGCTTGCAGTCGGTCTTTACGCCACCGTGGCCATTCCGGAATTCCTTACCGCGCTGGTGTTCTTCACCCTGGCCATGGTGATCGGCGTCGCCGATGCCGGGATCGTGTTTTCGGGATTCCACTCAACAGCGTTCTGGATGGTCTTCGGCGGGCTGATCATCGGCGTTTCGGTCCAGAAAACCGGGCTGGGTGCACGCATGGCGACGACCATTACGGGCAAGCTCGCTGGCAGCTATTTCCGCGTCGTTTGCGGTGTCGCCCTGGTCTGCTTTGTGCTGGCCCTGTTGATGCCGTCGACCATGGGCCGCATCATACTGCTGATCCCGATCATCCTCGCCCTGGCCGACGGGCTTGGCTATGAAAAAGGCTCGCGCGAGCGCACCGGCCTGGTCATGACGCTGGCCTGCGCCAGCTGGATGCCGTCCAGCGCCATCCTGCCTTCGAATGTACCCAACATGGTGCTGGTTGGGGTCGCCGAAAACCTGTTCGGGCTGACCTTCAATTACGGTGAATACATGCTCATGCATCTGCCGGTGAACGGCCTGTTAAAGGCCCTGCTGATCATCGCGCTTGTGATCGTGCTGTTCCCGTCAGCGGGAAAGGCCCCAGACACGGCCCCGGAGGTCGAAGCCCCGCAACCGTTGCGGCCCGAAGCCCGCAGGCTGGCAATTATCCTCGCCATCACGCTGGGATTCTGGGTCACCGATTTCATCCACCACATTTCACCGGCATGGATCGCCATGGTCGCCGCGGTGACCTGCATGATGCCGGGTGTCGGCATCATCAACGGCGACGACCTGAAGACCAAGGTCAATTTCCCATCCGCGATCTATGTCGCCGGGATTCTCAGTCTCGGCGCGGTTCTGGTGGAAACCGGTGCCGGGGACTGGATCGGCGGCTGGCTGCTGGCCCATGTACCGTTGTCCGGTGATGCGCCGCTGATGTCGTTCTTTTCGATGGTCGGTCTCGGCACCGTCGTCAACATGGTGGCCACGGCCCCCAGCGTGCCCGCCGTGGTCGGCCCGATGGCGAACGAGATCAGCAATCTGACCGGCATTCCCCTCAGAACCGTCCTGATGAGCCAGGTGATATCCTATTCGACGGTCATCCTGCCCTACCAGGTGCCGCCCCTGATCGTCGCCATGCAGTTGGGGGGCGTACCGCTCAGGGATGCCGCCAAGATGACCATTGCATTGGCCGTCATTTCGCTCGCCGTGCTGGTGCCGCTGAACTATCTGTGGTGGGGTTATCTCGGGCTGTTATAGGCACAGGGGAGAGACAAGCGGTGCAGATCAAATTGATGTCGACGCTGACATGTCCCGAATGCGGTGGTCAACAGACGCTGAAGATGCCGACCGATGCCTGTATCTACTTCCATGAATGCAGCAGCTGCAGGGCGATGCTTAAACCCAAACCGGGTGATTGCTGTGTGTTCTGTTCCTACGCCGATACGCCATGTCCGCCGATACAGACCGGCGGCACCTGTTGCGATAGCTAGAGCGAAAAAGAAAAAGGCCGGGGAAATCCCCGGCCTTTTCGTATCGTTCAATAAGCGCCTCAGCTGGCTGCCGGTACGTAGCCTGACGCACCCCACCAGTAAATGGCGACGAACAGGAACAGCCATACGACGTCAACGAAGTGCCAGTACCATGCGGCGGCTTCGAAACCGATGTGCCCTTCCGGTGTGAAGTGCCCTTTGACCGCACGGAAATAGCAGACCAGCAGGAAGATCGTCCCCACCAGCACGTGGAAGCCGTGGAACCCGGTCGCCAGATAGAAAGTCGACGAATAGATGCCGTCGGTGAAACCGAATGTGGCATGACCGTACTCGTAAGCCTGACAGGCCGAGAACAGTGCACCCAGGATCACCGTCAGCAGGATGCCCGTGGCACCGCGTTTCTGATCGCCGAGACGGATCGCATGGTGTGCATAGGTCACGGTCACGCCCGACGTCAGCAGGATCAGGGTGTTCAGGAACGGCAGGTCCCAGGCCGGGAGCGGGACGATCCCTTCCGGCGGCCACACCGGCGATGCAACGAAGCTCAGCGCCGGCAGCGTGGCGTTGAAGTAAGCCCAGAAGAACGCAAAGAAGAACATGACCTCAGAGACGATGAACAGCAGCATCCCCATACGCAGCCCGTGGCGAACTTCTTCGGTATGTTCGTGACCGCTGCGTCCCTCGACGATCACATCGCGCCACCACAGCGTGGCAGTAATCACGAGCGCGGCAAAACAGATCAGCATGCCGACCGGCGACGACCCATGCATGTACATGATCGCGAAAATCGCCATGCCGAAAGCCGCACAGCTGGACACGAACGGCCACGGGCTCGGATTAACGATATGATAGGGATGACTCTTCGCACCACTCATCGGTATTTTCCCCCTCGGGTTTTCAAAAACACGTATCAACAGGGACCACCGCCGAAACGGCAGTCCTTATCAGCCCTTCACCCCCGGTTTGGACGGTTCGCGCAGTTCCGACACCTTCTCCCCATCAACCTGCGGATAGAAAGTGTACGAAAGCGTGATCGTCTTCACGTCACGGGTGTTGATGTCATCATTGATTGCCGGATCAACGTAGAACGTCACCGGCATATCCACCGTCTCGCCCGGCAACAGCGTCTGCTCGGTGAAGCAGAAGCAGTCGATCTTGACGAAATACTGGCCGACCTTGAGCGGTGTCACATTGAACGTCGCCGTGCCGGTAATGGCCTTATCGGACAGGTTCGTGGCTTCGTAAAAGGCCAGGCCTTCCTCGCCAAGTTTCAATTTCACTTCTTGCTGTACCGGTTTGAACCGCCAGGGCAGATTCTGGTTTGTATTGGCGTCGAAGCGAACAGAAAAATCGACGTCCGATGCAATTTCAGGTGCACTGGCTGCAACACCGGGCGTCCCGCCCAGCCCTGTTACCTGACAGAAAATCCGGTACAGGGGCACAGAAGCGTAAGCCAGACCGAGCATGCCGGCGGCGACGCCGAATAACATCACCGCCGCCCGTGCATTCTTTCGACTGACGTTTGCCATCGGTCTGCCCCTGTATCCGGCTTATTCGGCCGGCGCCTTGCCGGACATGTCCGGCTGGTCCTCGAAGGTGTGGAACGGCGCCGGAGATGGCACATGCCATTCCAGGGTCGTTGCCCCTTCACCCCAGGGATTCTGCGTGGCTTTGGTGCCGGATGCATATGTCCTGAACAGGATCACGAAGAACAGCACGGTGCCGATCGCCGTGACCAGGGCGCCGACGGAACTGATGTAGTTCCAGCCCGCATAGGCGTCGGGATAATCCGGGATACGGCGCGGCATGCCGGCAAGACCGGCAAAGTGCTGCGGGAAGAACAGCAGGTTGACGCCGATGAAGAACAGCCAGAACTGAATCTTGCCCCAGGTTTCGTTGTACTGTCTGCCGGACATTTTACCGATCCAGTAGTACCAGCCGGCGAACATCGCGAAAATGGCGGCAATCGCCATCACGTAATGGAAGTGCGCCACCACGAAATAGGTATCGTGGAACACAAGATCCGCCGACGAGTTGGCCAGTGTCACGCCGGTGACGCCGCCGACAACGAACAGGAAGATGAAGCCGAAAGCGTAGAGCATCGGAGTCTTGAACTCGATGGACCCGCCCCACATCGTTGCCAGCCACGAGAAGATTTTGACCCCGGTCGGCACCGCGATGACCATTGTCGCCGCGGTAAAGTAGGCCCGGGTATCGACATCAAGACCGACGGTGTACATGTGGTGCGCCCACACGACGAACCCGACGACACCGATCGCCGCCATCGCGTACGCCATGCCGAGATAACCGAACACCGGCTTCTTGGAGAACGTGGACACGATCTGCGAGATGATGCCGAAGGCCGGCAGAATGATGATGTAAACTTCGGGATGACCGAAGAACCAGAACAGGTGCTGCCACAGGATCGGATCGCCGCCACCGGCAGGATCGAAGAAGTGGGTCCCGAAGTTACGGTCCGTCAGCAGCATCGTCAGGGCGCCCGCCAGAACCGGCAGGGCCAGCATCAGCAGGAACGCCGTGACCAGGATCGACCAGACGAACAGCGGCATCTTGTGCAGCGTCATGCCCGGTGCGCGCATGTTGAAGATGGTGACGATGAAGTTGATCGCGCCGAGGATCGAGGCCGCACCGGCAAGGTGCAGCGACAGGATACCGAAATCGACCGCCGCGCCCGGATGGTATATCCCGCTTGAAAGCGGCGGATACGCCGTCCAGCCGGTACCGACACCAGCGCCGACGAATGCCGAGATCAGGAGCATCAGGAAACCGACCAGCGTCAGCCAAAGGCTGATGTTGTTCATCCGCGGGAAGGCCATGTCCGGTGCACCGATCATCAGCGGTACGAACCAGTTGCCGAAACCGCCGATCATCGCCGGCATGACGACGAAGAACACCATGATGAAACCGTGCGCCGTCAGCAGCACGTTGTAGAACTGGAAGTCATGGATGTGCTGGATGCCGGGTTCGGCCAGTTCCAGACGGATATACCAGGACATGCCGCCGCCGATGATCGCCGCAACCATTGCAATCCACAGATACATCGTACCGATGTCCTTGTGGTTCGTGGAGCAGAACCAGCGTGAGAAAAAGCCGGGATAGTGGTCGTCGTGACCGTGTTCGTCGTGGTGGGCGTCAGCTGCGTTGGCCATGTTACGTCCCTCTCCTTAAATGTCTGTGCGGATGATCAACGGGTCGCTGCGGCTTGCGCCACGCGTACCTTGTCGTCCGTTTTGGTGTCATCCGATGCGTATTTTTCCTGAGCCGTCTTGACCCACTTCTCGAAGTCTTCCTTCGAAACAGCTTCGATGGCGATCGGCATGAAGCCGTGGTTCACACCGCAAAGCTCGGAACACATGCCGTAGATGGTCTTGCCGACATATTTTTCGTGAATGCGGGTCCAGGTTTCGTTGATGCGGCCGGGCACGGTATCCAGCTTGATAGACAGCGACGGCAGCGCCCAGTTGTGAATGACGTCAGCGGACGTCATCAGCAGGCGGATGTTCGTTTCGACCGGGAGCACAACCTTGTTGTCAACGCTCAGCAGACGGGGCTGGCCTTCCTTCAATTCTTCTTCCGGAATGATGATGCTGTCGAAAGTGAAATCGCCGTTGTCCGGATAGGCATAATTCCAGTACCACTGGTTGCCGGTGATTTTCAGCGTCATCTCGGCGTCCGGTGTACGGTCGGCGAAATACAGGTGCTTCAGCGACGGCACGGCAATCCCGACCAGAATAAAGATCGGCAGGATTGTCCACGCAACTTCAAGGCCGACATGGTGCGTCGTTTTCGACGGCACAGGATTTCTTTTGGCGCTGAACCGGAAGGCGATATACGCCATCAGACCCAGAACGAAAATCACGATCAGCGTCTCGATGACGAGCAGCTGCATGTTGAATTCAACAATCCGGTCAGCCGTCGGCGAGCCTGGTTCCTGGAGCCACATCTGCCACGGCGCCGATCGGACATCGCCATTCGGTCCTGCGAGCGCCGGGCCCAGTGTCATGAATGCACCGACCAGTGCGGGCACGAAAATCTTGAGCTTATTTCGCATTCGTCTCACCTGATTACTGGCTGCCTACTATAGACCGCCTTTAATTGTTCACCAGGAGCGGCGTACCGAGCACGACGCACCTGTTCGTGTTTTTAAAGCCGTGACTGCGACGGGGCAAGACGCCAATCGCATTAACGGCTTATTATTTTTACACTATTTACACGTTGATTTTGGGCAAGATCGTCCACAATGACAAGGGGTTAGGCCTTAAAATCCGCCATATCAGTTCAAAATTTAATGACAAAGTCCGTGCATTTCCGTCCTCGACGACCTAAATCCTTGCCCAACAGTGCAGGCGGAACGGTTGCCTGCGGATCGATCAGCCCGATGTCAGATGAGAGCAGGCATAATGACTGAGCAGAACAAGAGTGAGATGAACACGGGCCCAAGTCCGAATCGGAAACTCAGAAACGCAATTCTGGGCATCATTCTGGCCGTTGCCGCCCTGATGATGTACGCCAGCATTTTCGTGCGTCTCTCGGAAAACCCGCTGCAATAAAGCGTCTGGATCCGCCGCATCATGAATTATGACCAGCTCGTCCACGTGAATGCCCTGATGAACGGCATTTCCGTCATCTTTCTCTCGCTCGGCTATTATTTCATCAAATCCGGTGCACGTAACAGACATCGCGCGATGATGATCGGCGCCCTCGGCTCGTCGGCGCTGTTTCTGGTGTCTTATGTCATCTACAAGCTGAATTCAGGCTTTGCCCAGTTCGGCGGTGAAGGCACGATCCGTTATGTCTATTTCACCATCCTGTTCGTCCACGTGCTGGGCGCCATCGCCATCGTGCCGCTGGTACCGGTGACGGCAATCCGCGCACTGCGGGAACGGTTCGACGCCCACCGGAAAATAGCCCGGATTACCTGGCCGCTGTGGATGTACGTCGGCATTTCAGGTGTCGTCGTCTACGTCATGGCCGTGCACATGTATCCCTATCAGGGCGGCTGATCCGTGTTCCGCCCGGCCCAGGAACAGCGTTGGGACCCGGTCGAGGGCTTCCGGCCCGCGCTGGCGTCCGAAAGCGCACAGCGGGAACTGCAGCGCTGGACCGTGATCGCCCTGGGTGCGCTCGCGCTGGCCGGCGTATACGCCCTGTTGCTGGCGATTTCACGGATTCCCGGTGCCGACACGCTGTTCCCCTGGCCCGTCGCGTTCTACGAAAAGAGCCTGATCATTCACGTCGTGTTCTCGTTCGTCGTCTGGTATCTGACCATCGGAATCATTTTGATGCTGATCGGCTCCTATCGGCTGTCCGACGGCGAGCCCCGGTTCCGGGGTCTGGGTGCCGCCGGATTGGCGGCAATGGCAATCGCCTTTGCCGCACTTGCCGCGCCCGCGCTGATGGACCGCGGCGTACCGTCCCTGAACAACTACGTGCCGGCGATCATCGACCCCGTCTATTATGTCGGCTTGTTGCTGGTTGCCTTTGCCATCAGCCTGTCGGCGGCCCGCATCCTTGCCAACCGGGCCATGCAGAGCGGTGCAATGGAACCCATCGGCACGGCAGGCCTGGCCGCAGCCGTCATCGCACTGATTGCCGTCTGCGCCTTTGCGATTTCCTGGAACCGCCTCGGCGTGATGCCGACGCAGGCTGCCGAGAACGAAGATCTGTTCTGGGCCGGCGGCCATATTCTGCAGTTCCTGAACACCACCGTGATGATCGCCGGCTGGGTGCTGCTGGGCGGGCGGGCCTTTGCGCAGCCGCCGGTAGCGCCTCGGGTGGTCATGCTCGCGCTCGGCATCAATGCCCTGCTGGCGGCAGGCGGTCTGGCACTGTTGTTCATCGCAGAGCCGTTTTCACCCGAAGAACGAATCCTCTTCACCCACTACCAGTATGCCCTGGCCCCGGTGCCGATTTTCATCGGCCTGATCGCAGGCGCCAAGCTGTTCAGCGTCCCCGCCCCCGACGGCGAGGCGGCAAGGACGTCACGCCTCGCGCTCGGACTGTCGCTGCTGGTTTTCTTCGCCGGCGGCATCCTCGGCATCTTCGTCGACGGCACCGACACCCGGACCCCGGCGCATTATCATGGCGTCATCGGCGGCGTGAACGTCGCGGCAATGGGCCTGATCATTCTGTTCGTTCTTCCGCTGCTGTCGCGCGGTCTGGTGAAATGGAAGGTAATGCGCGCCGCTTTCTGGCTTTATGGTCTCGGCCAGTTGCTGCACAGTCTGGGGCTGTTCATCGCCGGCGGTTATGGGGCGCCACGCAAAGTGTCTGACACGGCGCCGGGAATGGACGTGATCGGCAACTGGATCGGCCATGTCGGGATCGGCATTGGTGGCGTGATTGCCGTCCTCGGCGGTATCATGTTCATCTGGATCGCCGGGAAACGTGCATTACAGCGCCAGAACGGTATCTGAACGGCATTTGACATGAGATTTTCGGAAAGTCTGGAAGTTAGCGGGACAATCTTCTATAACCCGTCCCCTGCGGATACAGCAGCAGAGCTGCGATGAAGGCTGGTAGGCAATGAGCGATAGCGGTCGCAACAATGTGACACTGGAAAATCTGGAGACAGCGGCAACGGAACCACAGGAACCGCGGTTCCGCGTGAACGATTTCGCCGTTCTTCTGAAGCCGAAGATCATGTCTCTGGTGGTCTTCACGGCCCTGGTCGGCATTCTGATGGCACCGGGCGGTGCGGATGCGAAGACCGGCCTGATCGCGCTCTTGTGCATCGCCATCGGCGCCGGTGCCGCGGGGGCCATCAACATGTGGTACGACCGCGATATCGACCGCATCATGCGCCGGACCATGGACCGCCCGATCCCGGCGGGCCGCATGGAGCCGAAACTGGCGCTGTGTTACGGCGTGTTCCTCGCGATCGGCTCCGTCGCCATGATGACCGTACAGGTCAGCATGGTCGCCGGCGCTCTGCTGGCGATGACCATCTTCTATTATGTCGTCATTTATACGGCCTGGCTGAAACGCCGGACCCCGCAGAATATTGTCATCGGCGGGGCCGCCGGGGCATTCCCTCCGCTGGTCGGCTGGGCGTCGGTGACCGGCAGCATCGATCCGGGCGCAATTGCGCTGTTTATGATTATTTTCCTGTGGACCCCGCCGCATTCGTGGGCGCTGGCCCTGTTCCGGACCGGCGATTATGCCGCCGCCGGGGTGCCGATGATGCCCGTCGTCGCCGGTGAACGCGAAACCAAGCGGCAGATGCTGATCTATACCGTGCTGATGATCGCCGCCACGCTGGCGCCGAGCTTCCTCGGCGTGTCCGGATGGCTCTATCTGATCACGGCCACGGTTCTGGGAATCATGTTCTGGGTCCGGACCTGGAAACTGTGGAAAGCCGAAGGCACGGAACCGGCAAAGCCGCTGTTCCTGTTTTCAATCTTCTATCTGTTCATGATTTTCCTGGCGATGATCGCTGACCGGTTGCTGTTCATCCCGGTCCTCTAGGCGTTTTGACAAATATGCCTGACGCTCCCCTCTCCGACGCCTACGCAAGGCTCGAAGCCCGTTTTCGCCGTATCGCCCTGCTTGGCGAGGCCGGGGCCGTCCTGCACTGGGATTATGCTGCCGTCATGCCGGCGGGCGGCGCCGATGCCCGCTCGGAGCAGCTTGCGGAACTCAAGGCGATTTCACACGGCCTTCTGGTCAGCCCGGAAACCGCCGACCTGATCGCCGAGGCCGAGGCCGAAGCAGGGGAGCTTTCTCCCTGGCAGGCCGCAAACCTCAATGAAATCGACCGTCAGCATCGCCGCGCCGGGGCCCTGGATGAAGCCTTCGTGACCCGATTGTCGCGGGCGTCGAGCACCTGCGAGCAGGCCTGGCGCAAGGCCCGCGCGGCAAGCGATTTCAGCATGGTCGCCGCGCCATTGGCGGAACTGATCGGGCTTGTCCGCGAGGAAGCCGCCCGTATCGGCGAGGTCTTCGGCCTGTCCCCCTACGATGCATTGCTCGATTCCTACGAGCCGGGCGGCCGTGCCGCCGATATCGATCCGGTGCTGGATGACCTGGTGGCATTTCTGCCGGGTTTTCTGGACGAGGTTCTGGCGTATCAGGCGGCGCAGGGTCCGATCCTGATCCCCGAAGGCCCGTTTCCCGAGGAAACCCAGCGCAGGCTGGGCATGAAGTTCATGGACGTGCTGGGATTCGACTTCGAGCGCGGCCGGCTTGATGTCAGCCATCATCCGTTCTGCGGCGGTATCCCTGACGATGTCCGCATCACGACCCGCTATGACGAAAACGATTTTACCTCGGCGCTGATGGGCGTGCTGCATGAGACCGGACACGCGCTCTATGAGCAGGGCCTGCCGAAACAATGGCGGCTGCAGCCGGTCGGCAGTGCGCTCGGCATGTCGATTCACGAAAGCCAGTCCCTGTTGATGGAAATGCAGGTCTGCCGGTCGCCGGAATTTCTCCAATTCGCCCTCCCGGTGATCCGCGAGACATTTACCGGCAAGGGTCCGGCATGGGACGCGGACAACATTCTGCGGCTCTATCATACCGTGGCCCGCAGTTTCATCCGTGTCGATGCCGACGAAGTGACTTACCCGCTGCACGTGATCGTCAGATACCGTCTGGAAAAGGACATCATCGCCGGCAAGCTGCAAGCGGCGGATATCCCCGAAGCCTGGAACGCCGCCTTCAGGGACCTGATCGGCGTCGATGTCCCCAATGATGCTCTGGGCTGCCTGCAGGACATCCACTGGTATGACGGTGCGCTCGGATACTTCCCGACCTATACGCTGGGTGCGATGACCGCTGCGCAGGTTTACCAGGCGGCGTGCACGGCCAATCCCGCGATCCCGGATGACGTCGCAAAGGGTGATTTCTCAGACCTGCTGGCCTGGCTCCGTGAGAACATCCACGCCAACGGGCGTCTGTTGTCGGGTCCGGAGCTGCTGACCAAGGCCACCGGGCGGCCGCTCGAAGCCGCCCCCTTCAAGGCGCACCTGAAAGCCCGCTACCTGCCCGGCTGACGCTTACCTGATCCAGCCCTTTGATGTGTAATAGGCCTTTGCGGCATCGTGAAGCGGTGCGCTCAGCCCGTCCTTAACCATGGATTCCGGGCGCGACGCGGTATACGCCGGGTGCTTGAGCTTGAAACCGTCAAAATCCTCGAACACCGCTTTCACAAGGGCATCGACGACTGCCGGGTCAGCCCCTTGAAGCGTCACCAGCGTCGCCATGACGCCGAAGGTGTCGACTTTCTTCTGCCCGTCCCAGTAGGTTTTGGCGGGGATTTCGACCTTCGAATAATACGGCCGCGCCGCCGTCGCGAGTTTGCGGGTGATGGTGTTATGCGGTTCGATCAGCATACCGTTGCATTCGCCGACGGCGCGCTGCATCGCGGCATTCGGAATGCCGACGGCATAGACAAAGGCTTCGAATTTCCCTTCACAGAACGCGTCCACCTGCTCGGACGACGGCAGTTCGCTGACGGCGCTGAAGGTTTCCAATTTCCAGTGCTGCGCATCGAGCATTTCTTCCATCGTCTGGCGATGCCCCGCGCCGGGGTTGCCGATGTTGATGCTGTGGCCTTTCAGCGCATACCAGTTCTTGATCTTGGCGTCCCGGTTGACGACCACCTGGATCGGTTCCGCATAAACGGAAAATACGGCCCTGAGGTCGTCTACCTTGTCACCCTTCCATTCGCTGGAGCCCTTGTAGGCGTGGAACTGCCAGTCGGACTGTGCCATGGCAAACGTGATCTCGCCTGCCTTCAGGGCTTTCAGATTGGCAACCGACCCGCCGCTCGGCGGCGCTTCACATTCGATACCTTTTCCTTTCAGCAGATCGCACAGGGCCTGTCCCGTCGCGAAATAGACCCCGGTCTTGCCGCCGGTGCCAATCACGACCTTATCTGCAGCCTGCAAACCGGGCGCTCCCATGAGAAGGGCTATGCAAACACATCCCGACAGTAGTTTCAGCAAACTGAATTTCACGCCCAGCCCTCCTAAACCAAAAGTTGTTTAATCATGCCCGAGGTCAATTTTCACTTCAACAGGCAACCGTACCCGTGGTCCTTGTTTCAGGCGGCTTCGATGGATAGGTTTAGCAAATTGACGCCGGGGGGTGCGCAGCCACCCCGCTGATGGAGGATTTCAGTGCGCTATATTTCGACCCGTGGACGGGCACCCGAGCTCGCGTTCGACGACGTTTTGCTAACCGGCCTGGCCCGGGACGGCGGCCTTTATGTGCCCGCCGAATGGCCGCGCCTGAGCGCCGATGATCTGCGGGCGATGAAGTCGCTCAGCTATAACGAGATTGCCTTTCGCGTGATCAAGCCTTTCGTCGGCGGCACCATCGATGACGACGCACTGATGGCGATCATCGAGAAGGCCTATGCGACCTTCGACGGCGGCGAGGTTGCGCCGCTGGTCAGCATCGGCGACGACATCCATCTGATGGAGCTTTTCCACGGCCCCACGCTGGCGTTCAAGGACGTCGCCATGCAACTGCTGGGCGGTCTGTTCGATCATGTCCTGAAGGCACAGGGCAAACGCGTCACCATCGTCGGCGCCACCTCCGGCGATACCGGCTCGGCGGCCATCGAAGCCTGCCGGGACAAGGACGCGCTGGACGTGTTCATGCTGTTTCCCGAGGGCCGGGTCTCGGAAGTGCAGCGCCGCCAGATGACCACTGTTCTGGCCGACAATATTCACAATGTTTCCGTCCGCGGCACTTTCGACGACTGCCAGGACCTTGTGAAGGCGATGTTCAACGACACCGATTTCCGTGACCGCCATGGACTTTCCGCCGTCAACTCGATCAACTGGGCGCGGGTCATGGCACAGATCGTCTATTACGTGCATGCCGCCCTGCATCTCGGCGCACCGGACCGCGAGATTTCCTTTACCGTGCCGACCGGCAACTTCGGCAATGTCTTTGCCGGATATGCGGCCATGAAGATGGGCGTGCCGGTGAAGAAGTTCATCGTCGCCGCAAACGCCAACGACATTCTGGCGCGGTTCTTCGACAGCGGCGAGATGCGGACCGACGCGGTCGTTCCCACCCTGAGCCCAAGCATGGACATCCAGATCTCATCGAACTTCGAGCGGCTGCTGTTCGACATGATGGGCCGTGACGGCGCCAGGGTTGAAAGCACCCTGACCACGTTCCGTGCCGAAGGCAGCTTCCGCGTCGATCAGACGATGCTGGAAACAGTGCGCGAAAAATTCGATGCGGCCCGCTATGACGATAAACAGACCACCGAGACCATTCGGGCGCTGCACCGGGAAATCGGCATGCTGATCGATCCACACACGGCGGTCGGTCTTGCCGCCGCCCGGGCACGGACCGACAACGACGGCACCCCGATGGTTGTCCTCTCGACCGCGCATCCGGCGAAATTCCCCGATGCCGTCGAAGCCGCAACCGGCGTCCGCCCTGAACTGCCGGAACGCATGGCCGATCTGTATGAGCGTGAAGAACGCGCCCGCACCATCGACAACAGTCTTGAAATCATCGAAGGCCTGGTCGACGAAACCCTTGGCGCTACGGCGGCTGCTTCGTGACCGTCCGTATCACCACTCTCGACAACGGCATGCGTGTCGCCACCGACAGCATGGAAAACGTCGAAACCGTGACGCTCGGCACCTGGGTCGGCATCGGTGCTCGTGATGAAGCCGCCGAAGTGAACGGGATTTCGCATCTTTTGGAGCACATGGTCTTCAAGGGCACCGAGCGGCGCTCGGCCCGAGAAATCGCCGAAGAAATTGAAGCCGTCGGCGGTCATCTGAACGCCTATACCTCGCGTGAAAACACCGCCTATTACGCCAAGGTGTTGAAGGACGACATCGATCTGGCGGTCGATCTGGTTTCCGACATCGTCATGCATGCAACCATGGATGCGACCGAACTGGAGCGCGAAAAATCCGTGATCTGTCAGGAAATTCACCAGGCCCACGACACCCCCGACGACATCGTCTTCGATCTGTTCCAGGAGGCCGCCTATCCCGATCAGGCCATCGGCCGGCCCGTACTCGGCACCGAGAACATTATCCGCACGCTGAACCGGGACGACGTCAATGCCTACCGCCAGCAGAGCTACACCGCACCGCAAAGCCTTTTCTGCGCCGCCGGCAAGGTCGATCACGATCATCTGGTCGAGCTGATTTCCGAAACCTTCGCCCCGCTCCCCAAACAGGCCGGCAACGGCCGCGAACGGGCCGCCTACAAGGGGGGCGATATCCGCTTGGAGCGCGATCTGGAGCAGGTCCATATCGTGCTAGGTCTGGACGGCGTCGGCTACAGGGATGACGATTTCTACGCCGCATCGGTGCTGTCGACCGTCTTCGGCGGCGGCATGTCGTCGCGGCTGTTTCAGGAAGTCCGCGAAGAACGCGGCCTTGCCTATTCGATCTATTCATTCCTGTCATGCTATGAAGACAGCGGTATCTTCGGTATCTATGCCGGCACCGGCGAGGAACACCTCGGCGATCTGATACCCCTGCTCGCCGACGAAGCCCACAAGCTGTCCAAAGATCTGACGCCGGAAGAAACCCAGCGCGCCCGGGCCCAGCTCAAGGCCAGCATCCTGATGGCCCGCGAAAGCACGTCAGCGCGAACCGAGCAGATGGCACGGCATCTGATGCTGTTCGGCCGCCCGATCCCGCCCGAGGAAATCGTCGCCAATATCGACGCCGTCGATGACGATGCCGTGCGTGCCGTCGCCGACCGTCTTTTCAAGGGCACGCCCACGGTCGCCGCCATCGGCCCCGTGCAGGGGCTGGAGCCGGTGGAAACCCTCGCCGCCCGCTTCAACTGAGCCAATGGCCCTGCATCCCGCAAACTTTCTAATTTCTCAGGGCTCGTTCGTGCGCCATCCCAAGGCCCCAGAACTGGGACTGGGCCGCGTTCAGACCGTTGTCGGAGACAAGATCACGGTGAATTTCGAGAATGCCGGGAAGCTGATCGTTGACGGCTCGGTGATCGAACTCGACGTTGTTGATCCGAGCGCGGATTAATCCTTCACACCCGCCCGCGCCAGCAGCGACAGGGCATTCAGATACGACGGCCGCTCGGCGATCTGTCCGTTGACCTCGACCCTGTCGCGGCCGTCACGTTCCCCCAATTCAAATGCGTCGACGAGGGCTCGGGCGTTGGCGATCTCGTCGCCCCCCGGCTCGAGGATGTCGCGGATGACCGCAATCTGATCGGCTCTTGCCGCCGACTTCGCATGATAGCCCAGCGCCCGTGCGGACATCGTCTCGGCAACCAGTCCCTCATGATCGGCCCAGGTATAGGGGCAGTCCACCGGCGCGACACCGGCGGCACGGCATTCGAGAAGGAACCGTTCGCGGGCATAGCGGATGGCGGTGCCGTCCCGGTCGCGCGGCGCCCCCAGACTGGTGGTCATGTCTTCGGACGCGACAAGGCTTCCGATCAGCGGCGGCGCATCCTTGAGTATCGCATAGGTATTGACCAGCCCTTCGGCGGTTTCGATACATGGCAGCATATCCGGTCTGTCCGGGCCCGGTCCGCCATGCGCCGAGATGGCGTTGTTCAGATCATGTAGCTCGGCGGCGGACGATGTCTTGGGCAGAGAGATGATCCGGGCACCGGCATCCAGCGCCGCAGCAAGATCGGGCGCATGATCGGTGCTGCCGGTGGGGTTGATGCGCACACACGGCACGACCCCTGCATCGGTAATCAGTTTCAGGCTCTCAGCCAAACAGCGTCTGCCCTTTTCGCGCAGCCCCGGCGGCGTGAAATCTTCCATATCAATGATAACACAATCAGGCTTCGCCTCGACGGCGGCACGTATCTGCACCGCATCGATGGCGGTCACGAACAGCCAGGTCGTCAGGGGGCGCTGAAAATCGGACATGGCCGCGGGTTAATCCGCATCGTCCTGTTGATCGTCCATGTAGGCTTCGACGATCTGGTAGATGGCTTCCGCATCTTCGGCATTCCCCGAAAAGACGATGTTCGCGGTTTCACCATAGATGTTCATCACATAGCCGCGTGCGCCGCAGACCTTTTCCAGCGCCAGGACGAACGGCATCAGCACATTGTCGTTAAGCTTCTCTGCGGTATCGCAATCATCCATGCGCCGGATCATCTCACGCATGAACTTATCCGGATCGAGATCTCCCGGTGAGTTTGCTTTCCCTTGCGAATTTTTCCGGGGCTTCCCTTGCGGCTTACCCTGACCCTGATCCCGCCCGCCGGGACGGCGCCCCTTAGGCATGACCGGCCTTGCCGGACAGCATCAGCGGATCGATGCCGAGCTTGGCCATGGCGCGATCCCACTTGGTTGCGATGTTGGTATCGAACAGCAGTTGCGGGTCGGCATCGACACTGAGCCAGCCGTTGGCCTTGATCTCGGCGTCGAGCTGACCGCTGTCCCACCCGGCGTAGCCAAGGGCCAGAAGTCGCTGGCGGGGACCGCCGCCTTCGGCAATGGCACGCAACACATCGACGGTGGCCGTCAGAGCAACCTCGTCATCGACGATCATCGTCGCGTCGTGCATGTAGTCCGGCGAATGCAGAACGAAGCCACGGCCGGTTTCGACCGGCCCGCCGAACAGAACCTCGATCCCTTCGCCTGCCGGCGGCATGGTGATGTCGAGCTGGCTCAGAAGATCGGGGAAGCTGATACTGTCGAGCGGCTTGTTGACGACCAGGCCCATCGCGCCTTCGGGTCCATGCGCACAGACATAAATCAGGGTCTGCTGAAAGCGGTCGTCCTCCATGCCGGGCATGGCAACGAGGAACCTGCCGGTCAGATAACTGTCACTCGGGGAACCATCCTGCAAAAAACCTCTCACACGCGTCTCCGTTCTTTTGGCGGGCAAAGGCACCGATAGCACAGGTGCCCGTATCAATATGTTCTGCGCGGCGATTGCGGCGCTATTATGACACATCGGGCACGGCTGGCAAAAACTCTCCTCTCAAGGAGTACCTGATATGTCTGAATATGTGCGTAGCGGTGCCGTTCAACAAGCCGTGAGAAAGGCCAATTATCCGCCGTTCGCCCTTGTGTTGACGCCCGGATTATGGCGAATGATAAAGCTAGCCTATACCCAGACCGCTGGATGATGATGAAACGCTTTCTGATCCCGTTCCTTGCCGCATTGACTGCCATTGCCGCCGCACCGGCCAACATGGCCGAGGCCGGTATTGCCGGTTCGGATTGGGCCGAGGAAGAACAGTCCGCTGTCCGTCTGATCGCTGCGCGGGACGGACTGGGATCAGACGGACAGGTTCTGGCCGGATTGCAATTCAGCCTGAAACCGGGCTGGAAGGTTTACTGGCGCTCCCCCGGCGATGCCGGGTTTCCGCCGCAGCCTGATTTCAGCGGCACCACGAACGCCGATGCCGGTGCGCTCCGCTGGCCCGTGCCGACGCGGTTCTCCGTGCTCGGCCTGGAAACACTAGGTTATGAAAACGGTGTCGTGCTGCCCTTCAACATCAAGGCGGCAGACCCGGATCAGCCCGCCGTCATCAAGGCGGATGTCCGCTATCTGACCTGCAAGGAAATCTGCATCCCCTACGATGCCTCCCTGAGCATGACGCTTCCCGCCGGAGACGGCGCACCGACGGCTTACGCGCACCTGATCGGGCAGTCCGATGCCCGTGTCCCGCGCAGCGGCGATGCAGCCCGGCTCTCGATCGCGCAGGCATGGACCGAAACCTCTGAAAAGGGTCTGTATGTCGCGGCCAAAGTGACATCGCAAATTCCGCTCAAGGGACCGGATCTCTATCTCGAAGGCCCGCCCGGTTTCGGCTATGGCGCCCCGTCGGTACAGATCAGCAACGCCGGTAAGGCGGCTGAACTGCGGGTCCCCGTTTCCGGCTATGCCGGCACACCTGCAGAGGCCGCCGAAAAGCTGACCGGCACCTCGTTTACGTTCACGCTGCTGGACGGTGGCAGAGCCATGGAGACCCCGGCCACTTTAGGCCCGCCGCAGGCATATAGCCCCGGCGTGATGGTGCAGGTACCCGGTCCGCAGGATACCCGGAGCCTGCCGCTCATCCTGCTGTTCGCCTTTCTGGGCGGTCTGATCCTGAACCTGATGCCGTGCGTGCTGCCGGTCCTGTCGCTGAAATTCCTGAGCGCCGTGAAGCACGGCGGCAGCGCCCCCGGCACGGTGCGACTGAGCTTTCTGGCCTCCGCCAGCGGCATCATCTTCGCGTTTCTGCTTCTCGCCGCCGGTCTCATCGCCCTGAAATCGGCGGGGGCCGCTATCGGCTGGGGGATTCAGTTCCAGCAGCCGTGGTTCCTAATCATCATGGCATTTATGGTGACGCTGTTCGCCTGCAACATGTGGGGATTCTTCGAATTCCGTCTGCCGGGCGTGGTTGCCGACACAAGCCGGAAAGCCGGTGAAGCCGGCGGCATCCTCGGGCATTTCCTGCAGGGGATATTCGCAACCCTGCTGGCGACGCCATGTTCAGCGCCGTTTCTGGGCACCGCCGTCGGCTTTGCGCTGGCCCGTGGTGCCAGTGATATCGTCGCGGTCTTCGCCGTTCTGGGGCTGGGGCTTGCCGCGCCGTACCTCCTGATCGCCGCCCTGCCCGGCCTGGTGACCTTCATGCCGAAACCCGGCGCGTGGATGGTGCGGCTCAAATTCGTATTGGGCCTCGCCCTGGCGGCGACGGCGATCTGGCTGCTGAGCGTCCTGGCCGGTACCGCCGGTCTGTTCGCCGCCCTGCTGACCGGCGGGCTTTTGGTGCTGTCTGGGGTCTGGCTCGGGCCGGTCATGAGCAACGTGCCGGAAATCAGGAAAGCGACACCGTTCGTCCTGCTTCTCGCAACCTTTGCCGCCATCACCACCGCCCAGATTGGCGACATTAACGGCCCGCTCGACACCACCACCCCCGGCGTCAGCAAAATCAAATGGCAGAAATTCGACCCCGCCGCGATCAGCCGGATGGTCGACAATGATCTGATCGTGTTTGTCGACGTGACCGCCGACTGGTGCATTACATGTCAGGTCAACAAACGCTTTGTTCTCGAACAGGGCCGGATACTGGAACTGCTGAATAGTCCCGACGTGATCGCCATGCAGGCCGACTGGACCCGCCCCGACGCCGACATTGCCGCCTATCTCGCATCGTTCGGGCGCTACGGCATTCCGTTCAACGCGGTCTATGGGCGCCAGTCCCCGACAGGCGTCGCCCTGCCGGAACTGCTGAGCGACGCCAACGTCATGAAAGGCTTCCGCGATGCCGCCCCCGAACGGCTTGCGGACAGCCTCAAATAGGCTGCATCAGCTTAGGAATTCCACAAAAAGCCTTTGCATTGAGCCGCAATCACCCTATCTCTGAGGCACGCCGCATGAGCCGGCTTTAGATATTTTTTTACAACTATCTCCGGGAGAGACACGATGACCATTAAGGTTGGAGACAAAATTCCGAGCGTCACGCTCAACGTCATGACCGAAGACGGCCCAGACGCCGTTCAGACCGATGATTTCTTCGCCGGCAAGAAAGTCGCCATTTTCGGCGTCCCCGGCGCCTTCACCCCGACCTGCTCGGCCAAGCACCTGCCGGGCTTCGTCGCCAACGCCGATGCCCTCAAAGCCAAGGGCGTCGATGCCATTGCCTGTGTTTCCGTCAACGACCCGTTCGTGATGGGCGCCTGGGGCAAGGATCAGAACGTCGGTGACGCCGTGACCATGCTTGCCGATGGCTCCGGCAACTTTGCCAAAGCCACCGGTCTTGAACTTGACCTGACCGCGCGCGGCCTCGGCGTCCGCTGCCAGCGCTTTTCGATGGTTGTCGACGACGGTACCGTCAGCTCGATCCACATCGACGAAGGCGTGTTCGAGAAAACCAGCGCCGAAACCATGCTCGGCGAGCTTTAAGTCCGATTGCTGCGGGCACCGTCATCAGGCGGTGCCCCGGCATTCCTTAATGACTGGCCCTAAGCTTTCGCCTTTTCCAGGGGTTTGTCCTTCTCGGCAGCATCAAATACAGCCTGGGATTCCCGGGCTTCCCTGAGCAACCAATCTCGAAACGCAATCAGCGCCGGACGGTCCGCCTGTTCCTGACGGCAGACGAAGTAGACGGATACGTCCGACGGACAGTGAATGTCGAACAGCCGCACAAGACGGCCGGTTTCAAGATCCTCCCAGACGTGCGCACTTCGCGCCAACGCCACACCCTGCCCCTCGAAGGCGGCCTGGATCGCCATGTTGGTATCGGGAAAGCGTGTCCCTTCGCGCAGGGCCGACTGATAGACCTCCGGGGCAACACCAGCATAATCAAACCAGTATTCCCAGCCCGGTGACAGCACGCCCGAATGCCGCAGCAAAAGCGGCAGATTACATAAATCCGCCGGTGTCTCCGGCATCCCGTATTCTTCAAGGAATCTCGGACGCGCCACCGGGATCACGTAATCGCGCATCAGTTCCCACGACGCAAAACCGGGATAAAGGCCGTCACCAAGGGTGATCACCGCATCCAGATTGCTGTTCATCGCCGGGCGGATATCCTGGCGTGTCGACAGCCAGACATCGACTTCGGGATGCTCGACCCGGAAATCCTGCAACCGCGGCACCAGCCATTTCACCGCCAGCGAGGGCAGCATTTCAACCCTGAGCGCGGTATGTCCTTCGTCCGCCTTGAGGGATTCCAATGCCTTGCCGAGTTCATCAATGAACTCGTTGACGATACCCGCCAGTTCCTCGCCGGCCGGGGTCAGGAGAAGCTGTCTCGGACGCCGCTCGAACAGTGATATCTCCCACAATTCCTCGATGTGTCGGATCTGATGACTGACCGCGCTTTGCGTCACATTCAGCTCCTCCGCCGCCTTGGTGAAACTCAGATGACGGGCGGCACAGGCCAGTGCCCTGAGCGCGGCAATCGGGGGCAGATGCGGCATATCGGCGAACTCCTGCTATTCCATGCATGAATTATACATGAATAAAACCTCATGCATAGAATGAAAATCTTTCCTTTGCACTGCAACATAGTCAGGCGTACATATGGTTTCAGAACATTACAGCCCGTCGCGTTCGGGCATGACATGAGGATAAGCACATGTTTAACAGCAGCAAGAAATTCGCCAACTGGTTCCCTGGACAGACCCCCGCCCGCGACCGTTGGGGCGATCTCGTCGGTTCCCAGATCAATGGCCGCGAGTTCAAATCCTCCAACGCCGCCGAAAGCGCCTCACAGCGCATGCGCTGGAGCCTCGGCCACAGCTGAATTCGTCAACCCTGACGCTTCCCGCCAGCGACGCGACCTCCCTTGCGAAGCACATATGCGGGAACCCTCAAAGGACACGGTTCCCATAAAACCGTGTCCTTTTTTTGTCTGAAATCCGGATCATCAGCCGCCGGTGGCTTCAGCCGTGCCCAGCCGGGCCAGTTCGTCGGCCCGTTCATTTTCCGGATGCCCGGCATGCCCCTTGACCCAATGCCATTCGACGCTGTGCGCGGTGATGGCACTGTCCAAGCGCCGCCAAAGGTCTTCGTTCTTGACCGGTTTCTTTGCCGCCGTTTTCCAGCCGTTCCGCTTCCAGCCGTGAATCCAGGAGGTGATACCGTCGCGGACATAGGTGCTGTCGGTATAGAGATCGACCGCCGATGCGCGTTTCAGGCTTTCCAGCGCCTGGATGGCGGCCATCAGTTCCATGCGGTTGTTGGTGGTCTCCCGCTCACCGCCGTAAAGCTCCTTTTCGTGACCTTTCCAACGCAGAATCGCTCCCCAGCCGCCGGGGCCGGGATTTCCCGAACAGGCCCCGTCGGTATAGATTTCTATTCTGTTTTCTGCCGCGTCATTCGATACCATATGAATCCGGTCCTTTGACGGCGCGATGGAATTCGAGCCGCTTGATGTATTCCATGGGGCTCTTCGGGGTCACGAAGGCATCTTCGGGGGTATTCAGCCAGTCATAAAGCCGGGTCAGCAAGAACCGCATGGCGGCGCCCTGCGCCAGCACCGGCATTGCCTCGATCTCGTCACGCTCCAGCGGACGTACGCTCTGATAACCGCTCAGCAGCCGCCGCGCCTTGGTTACGTTGAAGCTCAGATCCGGCTCAAAACACCAAGCGTTCAGGCATACCGCGATGTCGTAGGCGAACTGATCATTGCAGGCGAAATAGAAATCGATCATCCCCGACAAATGATCCTGACGGAAAAACACGTTGTCCGGAAACAGGTCGGCATGAATGACGCCGGCGGGCAAATTCGCGGGCCAGCGTGCCGTCAGATCATCCAAAACGTTTGCCAGCATCCCGCCCAGTCCTTCCATGACGTCTTCGGCACCATCACCGGAAGCGTCGAGCAGACCGCCCCATGCCCCCGCGCCGAGCGCGTTTTCACGCTTTAACGGAAAGAGTCCGGTTGCCAGGTGGAAGCGGGCCAGCGCTTCGCCGACTTCGCGGCAGTGCGCCACCGTCGGCCGCTTCGGCCACATCCCGGCGAGAAAAGTGACCATCGCCGCCGGGCGCTCGGCCAGTTCGCGCAGGGTCTCACCGCTGGTGGTGCGGAGCGGCACGGGACAGGGAATCCCGTGTGCGGCGGCATGATCCATGAGACCCAGAAAGAACGGCAGATCCTCGATCTTCACGCGCTTTTCATAGAGTGTCAGGATATAGGGGCCGGTCGTGGTGGTGACGATGAAGTTGGAATTCTCGATGCCCTCGGCAATGCCCTTGCAGGACAGAACCTCGCCGATATCGTAACCGGCAATGAAGTCAATCAGTGCATCGTCGTCGATTTCCGTGTAAACCGCCATCCGGGCGTTGTAAGGGGAAGAACCCTGATCGCCAAGCACGCATGTGATTATGTGCGAAAAAGAGCCTGAAAAGCGGCTATAATCCAGCAACAGAGAAACAGGACCGGGTAATCAGCGGAACCGATGGCACGTATCGGAAACATCAGATCGGCGCTGTGGACGCCCGCCCATATGATCATCGCCACGGCGTTGATAATGGGCGCATTGCCCGTACGTGCGTCTCTGCCGCCGCTTGAAGAGCAGCCTGCCGCCGCGGCCCGTCTTCAATCCAGCCCGATGGTGCAGCGTGCGCAGCAGGCCCTGTCCCGGCTGGGTCTGTATCTTGGCCCCGAGGACGGTGTTCTCGACAAGGCGACCCGCGCCGCCATCCGTATCTATCAGCGGTCGAACGGCATCGACGAGACCGGCCGAATCACCATGGACCTGATCGGCAAACTGGAATACGCCGTCGGGGTCCGCAAGCTGATGCGTCAGCTTGAAGACGCGCGCAGCGAAAGCATCAAGGATGCCCGCTCGAAGCTGCTGAACCACCCGGCGACCCGCGATCTGATGAAAACCGACGGCACCGGCGAAACCGCCGATCCGACCCGCGATGCGTCCGCCTGCTTCGACAATCCGACGTCGCTGTGCCTGCTTGCCGAAGCCCTTGAAAGCGCCAAGGCGATCGCCAAGGCCGAACTGCGCGACTGGGCGCTGGGGGAAATCCTGATTGCCGAAGCCCGCGCCGGTCTGGGTGAAAAAGCCATGGAGACGGCGGCTCGTATTAAGGATCCACGCCTCGTCATGGTTGCACTCCGCGATATTGCCGAAGCCCAGGCCGCGGCCGGGCGGCCGGATGATGCGCTTGCCGCCGCCGGGATCATTCCCGATCTGGAGAAACAGACCGATGCCCTTGCCGCCATCGCCGAGATTCAGGTCCGCCGCGGCGACAGGCAGGATGCCCGGAACACGCTGGAAAAGCTGCTCGGCAATCTGGGCGACGTGGGCGACGCCCTGAAGCAGATCGCCTTCCGGACCCGGGCCGCCGTGATCTATGCCCGGGCGGAGTCACGGGACCTTGCCGAAGCGGAACTGGAGATCGCCGAACGGGCTGCGCGCGCCCTGCCCCGTGACAGTTCGAAAAGCGCCGGCATCCGCTACGTCGCCTCGGCCCTCGCCGACATGGCAGAAACCGCGCGTGCGCTGGAGATGCTGGATGCGGTCTCGAGCCCGTCGGACCGCATTCCGGTGTTGATGTCCGCCGCCGAAGCCCAGGCCCGCGCCGGGGATGCCGTCGCCGCACTGGCCACCGCGTCAGGGATTGAAAACGTCCGCTACCGGGCCGTTCTGCTCGGCCGGATCGCCCTGGCGCAAGCCCAGGCCGGACGCACCGATGACGCCGACACCACGCTGGAACTTGCCTTCGCCGCCATTGATCGGATCGATCGGCCCTATGCGCGGTCGTTTGCCGTCAGCCGTATTGCGCTGGCCATGACACAGATCCATGGCGACAAGGCGGAAACCGACCGCAACGGCCTGGAGACTTTCAAAGCTGCCGTGAAGCGGGCTGTGGAAGCCGCCCTGATGATCGAGGACCGCCGCCTGAAAGCCAACACGCTTTGGCTGATCGCGGCGCGCCAGCAGGCCATCGGCGACGATACCTGGCCCGAAACCGAAACCCTTGCCCAGACCGCCACTGAGGATGTCGCCGGCGATCTGAGCCGGGTCTGGATGTTTGCGGAGATTGCCGAAGGTCACGCCATCAGCGGCGCCGATGACGCCGCCTGGCAGGCATTCGGCCGTGGTATTGCCATCGCCCGAAACATCGAAAACGCATGGAGCCGGTCGCGCACTCTGGCCAAGCTGGCGGCGACGCTGATCAGCCTCGTCGACCCCGGCCGGGGCCGCACCACGGAGACGCCCTGAACCATCGCCGGCACGCGGCGGTTTCCGGGCGCAGGGAAGCGATCACAGAGCATCACTTGTCGCTCAGCCATGTGTCCTTTACATTCCAGCCCAACCCATACCGAGGAGGCACTCCCCATGTCCGGCCCGACGATTGCACAAAAAGAGCCCTATGCCGTTGAACTGGAAGCGGGCAAAAAATATGCCTGGTGCACCTGCGGACTGAGCGCGAGCCAGCCGTTCTGCGACGGCAAGCACAAGGCCGTCGACATGGCGCCCGTTGTCTTCACCGCTGAAGAGAGCGGCACGGCCTACCTGTGCGGCTGCAAGCACACCAACGGCAAGCCGTTCTGTGACGGCTCCCACTCGGGGCTCTGAAGATGAAGCGGCCTCTTTCCGGCAACATGCTGATCGGTGTTATACTGACTTGTGCTGCATTGCTGCTGAGTGCCTGCGAAAACACCAGCCTACCGTTCTTGGAAAAGCCGCTGGTGCTGCAGTGCCCGGATTATTACGTGCTCGAAGATGCGGCAACGATCACCCAGTTCCGGGACGGCCCGGGGCGGGACATCATCGATGTCGTGGCGCGCGGGCAGATCGGCGAGATTCAACTCGGTTGCGTCACCGATGTCGACCGGGAAACCGACAGCGGCAAGATGCTGATCGACATTACGCCGATCATTGCCGCCGAGATGGGGCCGGCCAATTCGACCCAGTCGACGGTACTGCCGTACTTCGTCGTCGTCACCGATCCGAAGAAAAACATCCTTTACCGCGAACCGCTCAAGGTCGACGTGTCCTTTCAGGGCAACAAGACGCAGGTGATCCTGCTGCCGCAGACGACAACGGTGGAAATTCCTATTACCCCCGAGATCCGCAATCACTATTACCGGATATATGCCGGCTTCGAACTAACCGAGGAACAGGCCGCATATAACCGCAAGGCCATTCAGGACCGTCTGCGCTGATCACCCGAAGAGTTCGCCCAGTCCGGTTGACCGCCTGAGCGGCTTCTGCAATGATCCTTCATTGAGACGAGTACCTCGTCACACCGTTGTGGGAGAGACCGGCACGCTGATGCCGGCGCCGAAGGAGCAACCGCCCCGGAATCTCTCAGGCAAAAGGACCGCAACGGGTTGAGGCTCTGGAAAGCGGATGTGGTTACAGCCACGCCCACCGAAGATGTAAACCCGGCACTTATCGCGGGGTGACACTTTCAGGTTCCGAGACAGAGGGGGCACTTTGAGCGATCAACAGGCATACCGCCTGCGATCGGCTGAAAGTGACCATCTGTCACAAAGGGGAGCCATGTGGGACAGGACACCGATCAAAATCTGAAAACCGTGCCGCTGGCGGACTTTCATCGCCGCATGGGTGCCAAAATGGTGCCGTTCGCGGGCTATGAAATGCCCGTGCAGTACCCCGCCGGGATTATCGACGAACACAAGCACACCCGTGAAAAAGCCGGTCTTTTCGATGTCTCGCACATGGGCCAGGCGTGGCTGCACGGCACCGACGCGGCCAAGGCGCTTGAGAAACTGGTCCCCGGCGATGTTCAGGCGCTGCCAAGCGGCAGCGGCCGCTACACCATGATCACCAACGATGCCGGCGGCATTGTCGATGACCTGATCGTCACCAACTGGGGCGACAGGCTGTTCATCGTCGTTAACGCATCCCGCAAGCACATCGACCTGCCGATGATCGCCGATGCTTCTTCCGGTATGGCAGAACTTGAAATCATCGAGGACCGCGCCCTGATCGCGCTGCAGGGTCCGAAAGCCGCCGCCGTGGTTTCCGGTCTGGCCCCGGTTTGCGCCACGATGGCGTTCATGAGCGCCGTCGAGACCGAGATTAGCGGCATCAAATGCCACATCACACGGTCCGGCTATACCGGCGAGGACGGCTTCGAGATTTCGATACCGGTGCCGGACGCCGAGGCGATAACGGAAGCCCTCGCCGATCATGACGACGTCATGCCGATCGGACTGGGGGCACGCGACACGCTCCGGCTCGAAGCCGGGCTTTGTCTCTACGGCAATGACCTGGACGAAGAAACCTCACCCATCGAAGCGGGGCTGGCGTGGACGATTTCCAAACGCCGCCGCGAAGCCGGTGATTTTCCGGGCGCATCACGGATTCTGGGCGAACTGGCCGACGGCGCAAAACGCCGCCGCGTCGGCATTCTGCCCGAAGGCCGGGCCCCGGCCCGGGACGGCACCGCAATACATGCCCCGGGCGGCGATGCCATCGGCACCGTAACGTCCGGCGGTTTCGGCCCCAGCGTCGGCGGTCCCGTCGCCATGGGCTACGTCCGCACCGATCACGCCACCGCGGGGACCTCGCTGGAACTGGCGGTGCGCAAGAACATGGTACCCGCATCCATCGTCAAAATGCCGTTTCAACCCCACCGATACTTCAAAGGATAAAGCCGGCACATCCGGTTACAGCCACAAGCAGGAGAGAAAGCATGGCCACAAAATACACCAAGGAACACGAATGGATCGATATCGACGGCGATATCGGCACCGTCGGCATCACTGATCATGCCCAGGAGCAGCTGGGTGAGCTTGTCTATGTCGAAGTCCCCGAAGTCGGCGCAACCCTGGATCAGGGCGACGAAGCCTGCGTCGTCGAATCCGTCAAGGCGGCGAGCGAAGTTTACGCACCGTGTTCCGGTGAAATCGTCGAAGCCAATGAAGAGCTGGCCGATCAGCCGACCCTGGTCAACGAACATGCCGAAGGCGACGGCTGGCTGTTCAAGATCAGGATTTCGGACATGACAGAAATCGACGAGTTCATGGACGAAGCAGAATACAAGGAATTCCTGAAGGAGCTTGATGAATGAGCCGAGCCAGCCTCGACGATCTCGAGAACAAGGATGAATTCGTAAACCGCCATATCGGCCCGTCGGATGACGATGTGGCTGAAATGCTCGGCATCGTCGGCCTGAAAAGTCTCGACGAGCTGATCGACAAGGCGGTCCCTGACGAAATCCGGACCGATGAAGCCTTTGACGAACCGGCCATGACCGAAACCGAAGCACTGGCCGAACTGTCGCGCATGGCGGGCATGAACAAGGTCATGAAAACCATGATCGGGCTTGGCTATCACGACACCATCACACCGAGCGTCATCCTCCGAAACCTGATCGAGAATCCGGGCTGGTACACCGCCTATACACCGTATCAGGCGGAAATTTCCCAGGGCCGCCTGGAAGCCCTACTGAATTTCCAGCAATCCATCATCGACCTGACGGGCATGCCGCTCGCCAATGCGTCGCTGCTGGATGAAGGCACCGCGGCTGCCGAAGCCATGACGCTGATGAAGCGATCGGGGAAAAGCAAGAGCGACACCATCTTTGTCGCCGACAGCTGCCTGCCGCAGACCATCGCCGTCATCGAAACCCGCGCCAAGCCGCTGGGCTTCACGGTCCAGACCGGTGACCCGTTCAGCGATCTCGACCCGGCATCCGTGTTCGGTGCCATCCTGCAGTACCCGACGGTCAACGGCGAAGTGCACGATTACGCCGCGCTCGCCGACAAGATTCACGACGCCGGTGCGTTGCTGACCGTCGCCTGCGATCCGCTGGCGCTGGTGATGCTGAAAGCGCCCGGCGAATGGGGCGCCGACATCGTTGTCGGTTCGGCGCAGCGCTTCGGTGTGCCGCTCGGTTTCGGCGGACCGCACGCCGCCTTCATGGCGACCCGCGAGGAATACCGCCGTTCGGTGCCGGGCCGTATCATCGGGGTCTCGGTCGACGCCCAGGGCCGGCAGGCGCTGCGGATGGCGCTGCAGACCCGCGAACAGCATATCCGCCGTGAAAAGGCGACATCCAATATCTGCACCGCACAGGTACTGCTTGCCAACGTCGCCAGCATGTACTGCGTCTATCACGGTCCGGACGGGCTGAAGCGGATCGCCGGACGGGTGCACCGTCTGACCTCTATCCTCGTCCACGGCCTGAAAGACCTCGGGATCGACGTCGACAACAAGAACTGGTTCGACACCCTGACCCTGAACACGCCGGGTGATGCGGAAGCTATCCACCAGCGTGCCGTCAGTGCCGGTTACAACCTGCGCCGCATGGGCGCCGATCAGGTCGGGATATCGCTCAACGAAGCCACCACCCGCGATGACGTCATGGCGCTGCTGGCCATCGTCTCGGGCAAGCCCGATCACGGCTCGGACCTTCTCAAGCTCGATGCCGCCGCCGAAGACGGCGTGCCGGATTCTCTCCGTCGCGACAGCGACATCCTGACCCATCCGGTGTTCAATGCGCATCACTCTGAAACCGCCATGATGCGCTATCTGCGTGCACTGGAGGAAAAGGATCTGGCGCTGAACCGGGCGATGATTCCGCTCGGCTCATGCACCATGAAACTGAATGCCGCCAGCGAAATGATCCCGATCACCTGGGCCGGTTTCGGCAAGATCCATCCGTTCCAGCCCCTCGATCAGGTCGAGGGTTATCTGGAAATGATCCGCGATCTGGAAGCCAAGCTGTGCCAGATCACCGGCTTTGCCGCCGTCTCTTTGCAGCCCAACGCCGGGTCGCAGGGCGAATACGCAGGCTTACTGACAATCCGCGCCTATCACCATGAACGCGGTGACGACCACCGCAACATCTGTCTGATTCCGTCGAGCGCGCACGGCACCAACCCCGCCAGCGCGGTCATGGCCAACATGAAGGTTGTGGTCGTGAACTGCGACGATCTGGGCAATGTCGACGTCGAGGATCTGAAAGCCAAGGCCGAGGCGAACGCCGAAAACCTGGCCGCGCTGATGGTCACCTATCCGTCGACGCACGGTGTGTTCGAAACCCGGATCAAGGACATCTGCCGGATCGTCCACGACAACGGCGGGCAGGTGTACATGGACGGCGCCAATCTGCAGGCCATGGTCGGCATCTGCCGTCCCGGCCGCTTCGGCCCCGACGTCATGCACATGAACCTGCACAAGACGTTCTGCATCCCGCACGGCGGTGGAGGTCCGGGTGTCGGGCCGATTGCCGTCGGCGAACATCTGGCGCCGTTCCTGCCGGGCAGTCCCGTGGTCCCGGAAAGCGGCCCCGAGGGCGGCATCGGCGCCGTGTCCGCTGCCCCCTGGGGCTCCGCCTCGATCCTGCCGATATCATGGGCCTATATCGCCATGATGGGGGGGCAGGGCCTGAAGAAGGCAACTCAGGTGGCGATCCTGAATGCCAACTATGTCGCGGCCAGGCTCAAGGATCATTTCAAGATTCTCTACAGCGGTCCCGGCGGCCTGGTGGCCCATGAATGCATCATCGATA
This sequence comes from Rhodospirillales bacterium, assembly GCA_965227245.1. Taxonomy (GTDB): domain Bacteria; phylum Pseudomonadota; class Alphaproteobacteria; order Rhodospirillales; family Casp-alpha2; genus UBA4479. Next base: position 4,145,087 of record OZ245728.1, read on the forward strand.
CCCGGCCCATCCAGAACGCTGCGCACCTGACCGTCGACGACATCGCCAAGCGGCTGATGGATTACGGCTTCCACAGCCCGACCATGTCATGGCCGGTGATGCATACGCTGATGATGGAACCGACCGAATCCGAACCCCGCGAGGAACTGGACCGGTTCTGCGAAGCGATGATCGCCATCGCCGCCGAAGCCCACAAGGTCGAAGCGGGCGATTGGCCCGCGGACAACAACCCGCTGGTTCACGCCCCGCACACAGCAGACGTGGTGATGTCGGACGCCTGGGACCGGCCGTATCCGCGCGAAGTGGCGGCCTATCCTGTGGCCGGGCTGCGCCGGGATAAATACTGGCCGAGCGTCGGTCGGATCGACAACGCGCACGGGGACAGAAATCTCGTCTGCACCTGCCCGTCGATTGACGCATATCAGGAAGCCGCCGAGTGATTTGTAAGGAGCGGGACGGCTCTAGTAGTCGTCCCAGTCCTGCCGCAGGTTTTCACCGACATTGCAGGGCGGCCGGTTCTGGGCGAATGCAGGGATGATCCCGGTTTCGGGTTTTTTCGCCGGCATCGCACCGGCGATTTCCAGAATCAGTTTCCGGCGCACCGCGCGGGCATAATCCTCGAAACCGTTAGCGACGATGATGAACGCGCCCTGCCCGCCGATCACGCAGTCCGTATAATAGTAATCGAGGTTGGGAATCTGCCTGCGGCCGAAACGACTCGGTTTGTCGTTAACGATCGGCAGGCCGTTGATGGTGATCCCCTGTGAAATGGCCCGTTCCCGCGCCACCAGAACCGGCACGCCGTCGTTGTTGGCGCCGTCACCGGAAACATCGATGACCCGGCGCTTCCCCTTGAAGGGACTGCGCGCGAATATGTCCACACCCGCCAGAAGGGCGCCGCTGATCGACGTCCAGACGTTGATCGTGACCGGCTCGAAGGCCAGTGCATCGGCAAAGTTGTTGGCGGATTCCGGACTGTTGATATAGCTCCAGTCGGCCAGCGGCATCTGATGGTGCGCACCCGCATATTCGATATACGTGACGGCGATGGCACCGTGTATGCCGCGCTGGATGGCCTGTACGACAATCGGGTCGCGGAACGCCTTGATGTAGCCCTGGCGCTGCAGATAGGCCTCATCATCATCGACGGAACCGGAGATATCGACGGCAATAATCAGTTCCAGATCAACTAAATTTTCCTGCGCTATTGCAGTAGTGCGTAGCAGGCCTAACATTGTAACAAAGAAAAAGAGGGAACCAATCAGGACAGCAAAGCCTCGCGCCGGCAAGGATTTTACCCTGCCTTGTCTGGTCGGCACGAACCGGTGAAATATGTCCATGGGAGAAGTCAACGACATGTCTATTGATAACGTCAAGGCAATCGTATTCGACACGTTCGGCACCATCACGGATTGGCGCTCGTCGATTGCCCGCGAAGGTGAAATGGTTGCCCGGAAAAAAGGCATCAGCGATTTCGACGGCGATGCCTTTGCCCGTGCCTGGCGGGCCGGATACCGCCCCGGCATGGCGCCGGTCATTTCCGGCGAACGCGAATGGACCGCGATCGACGTCATTCACCGCGAACGGCTGGATGAAATCCTGCCGCAGTTCGGCCTCGACATACTGGACGAAGCCGAGCGGGTTCATCTGAACTTCGCCTGGCACCGGATCAATCCCTGGCCGGACAGCATTCCGGGCCTGCTGCGCCTGAAAAGGAAATTCCTCATCGCACCGCTATCGAACGGTTCCCTGACGCTGCTCGCCAACATGGCCAAACGCGCCGGCATGCCGTGGGATTTCATTTTCTCCAGCGACATGCACAAGGCCTTCAAACGCGACCCCAAGGTCTATCAGAACGCCATTGCCCTGCTCGGCATGAAACCCGAAGAAGTCATGATGGGCGCCGCCCACAACGATGATCTTGAAGCGGCCCGTGAACAGGGTATGCGGACCGCCTACATCAACCGCCCGACCGAATACGGTGTCGACCAGTCGAAGGATTTCGAAGCCACCAGCGACTGGAATATCATCACCGATAGCGTTGAAGGCGTTGCCGACGCTATGGGAGTCTAGGAGACCAGACTGATCATGCCCCCTCCCTTCAACATCAAGGGTATCGACCACGTGGTGATCCGCGTCCGCGACATCACCGTGATGCTCGATTTCTATCAGAACATCCTCAACTGCCCGCTGGAACGATCCGAAGAAAGTATCGGCCTGTTCCAGTTGCGGGCCGGTCATTCGATGATCGATCTGGTGCCCGTCGACAGCGAACTTGGCCGCATGGGCGGCGGCCCGCCGGGCAAGGACGGGCTGAACATGGATCATGTCTGTCTGCGTGTCGATCCGTGGGATGCCGACGCCATACAGGCGTTTCTGGCAGAACGGGGCGTCGACGCCGACCCGGTCAAACGTCGGTCCGGTGCCGAGGGGGTGGGGCCGTCAATTTATTTCGACGATCCGGAAGGCAACCGGATTGAAATCAAGGGTCCGGCGTTCGAAACCTAACCCAGATATTTGAGCGGCAGCGCCGTCGTCGCCTTGATCTCCTCCATAGCGAAGAACGAACTGACGTCCGCGAAATCCGCCTTGGCGATCAGCCTTTTGTAGACATCGTCATAGGCGGCGATATCGGGCACGACGACCTTCAGCATGTAGTCGATTTCTCCGGACAGGCGATAGACCTCAGTCACTTCCTCGATTTCCTGAACCGCGGCGGCAAAGGTATCGAGCCAGTCCGCCGCATGCCGGCCCGCCTTCACACCGACGAACACCGTGACACCGGCATTGATTTTGACCGGGTCCAGCACCGCGACGCGGCGGCGGATCACCCCGTTTTCTTCAAGGTTCCGGATGCGCCGCCAGCACGGCGTCGTCGACAGGCCGACGGCGGCGGCGATGTCGGCCACCGGCATCGCGGCATTCTCCTGTAGCAATGCCAGGATTTTGGCGTCGAATACATCCATTCCTATTATTCCTATATATGTAGAATATTATTCTACAAAATACTGTAATATATAGAAAATTAGCAAACTATTTTCAGGGATTCCGCGGTATGCTTCTTTCAAATCAATTCCAGAGCATACGGAGCGCTTTCATGACTGACCTCTTCACCCGCCACCCGAATTCTGTCGGCGAGACCTATTTCGAGCACATGGGCATGGCCGGCAGCTTCGCGATCCGGCTGCTCGGCGCTTTTCTTGTCTGCACCGTGCACGCATTCCTGCCGTTCCTGTTCGAGAAGACCGGCAGCGCGATGATTGCCGACCTCTATCAGCGTACCGGCCCCGGCCGTGTCCAGCCGCAGAACATCGCACGGGTGCCGGAAAACGCCTGAATTTCCTTTAAAACCGGGCCTTAGAGCAGGCCGCCGGAATTGTTGCCGTCGCTGTCTTCGAAGTCCTCGCCGCCGACGAACAAATCTTCGACATATGAGAACTCTTTCCGCAATCCGCGGCGTTCCAGAAGCTTCTTCTGGGCGCCGGCGGGGAAGTCGGAAAACATGATGACTTTCTTGTCGATCAGCACCTCGATCAAATCCTCGAGCACACGGGCCAGCTGCAAATCGGACTGAACCCAGTCATCTGTCGCCGCTGCCGGCATGTTCTTCAATATGAATGATTTCAGTGCCGGATCGTCCGGCGCGATTTCGTCGCAGCCTTCAACGGGCTGTTCGTAAACGGCCAGGATATTTCCGTTCTCGTCGCGATAGACATAAGGCATGGCGTACTCCTGCACCGATACTAAAGGGCAAAACCCGACTTGGGTATAGGATTAGCCGGTTTTTTCCGCAGTGCGCCCGATCACCAGCAGCGGCAGCATCCCGATCACGGTGACGACCGCAATCGCCGCGAATGATGTCGTATATTGGCCCAGCACTTCGTGGATGCCGGTAAACAGCATCGGCCCGATCATGACGCCGATAAAGACCATGACTAGCACTCCGCCCGTGGCGCTGCCGATTTTATCGGGGGGCGACATGCGGGCCACTTCCGCCATGAATACACCGTTCCATCCCACTGCCGTAAAGCCGAACAGGAACAACACGGCGAAGATCGCTTCGAGCGGCATGCCGGGGGCCAGAAACGCCGTCATTATCGCCGCGGCGACGGAGATCAGCTGGGACACAATCAAGGTGCCGCGGGCTTGGCCGACCCGGTCCGCTATTGCCCCCCAGCCGATACGCCCAAGCACCCCGGCCACCTGAACCACTGCCAGTCCAATACCTGCCGTCACCAGATCAAGCGCGATATCGCCGGCCAGCATAGCCACGGTAAAACCCATCAACGCCAGTTGCACGGCAGCCAGACTCAGCCCTGACAGGGCCATCAGCCTGAGAGACTTTATCCGCAAGACAAGCCCGAGATCGCGGAAGGCTGCGCCACGGAACCTGGTTTTCGGGTCCCGGTCTCCGTCCAGTCGCCATCGCAGCGGCTGGATCAGCAACATCACGACGACCGCCAGCACCGCGCCGGCCAGCAGCGAGTACTGCCAGCCGAATGCGACAGCGATCGGCGGCGCCAACAGCCCGGCCACGACCCCGCCCATGGGCTGGCCGGTCTGCTTGATCGAGAAAATCAGGTTGCGGTTGGCACTCGTCGCGATCTTCATCATCAGATGCGCGGCCGCCGGGTTGGTCAGACCGTAGGCCACGCCGATGCCGACGGTGCCGATCGACAGCATGACAACATGCGGCACCGCTATCACCGAAAGCGATATGCAGATGATAAACGCTGCAAGCTGGTTCGCCCGCACCGCACCCAGCCGGCGCTGCACAAGCCCGGCGGCAAGCGACATCAGCGTCGCACCCACATAGGCCAGCGAAATCTGAAAACCGATCATTGAGACTGGCAAATCGAGCGTTGCCGCGATTTCCGGCGCAATGGCAGCCGGAATCAGCATCGCCATGGTCACGATGACCTGCACGGCGGTCACGCCGGTCAATGTGGCAAAGGCAAGATTTCGTGAAATCTCGGGCGTGTGCGCATCTTTATTCATGTTTCGGCAACCGTAGCCGCTGACGGCGGTCCGGTCTATATTATCCTCATGTCTTCCGCAAAAACCCTGATCCTTTTTCTGACACTGTCCGTTCTGGGGGCTTGTGCCGCACCGGCACCTGTCACTTCCACGGCCACGATCATCCCTGCCGCCAGCGAACTTGCACATGCGGATGAAAGCAAGGCGGCCACTGCACTTGGTCTCGCGGATGCCCAGTGGGGGTATATCGTCGTTGATGCCGAAACCGGTTCGGTACTGGAAACCCAAAACGGCGACACCGGCTTCCCGCCGGCATCGACGGCAAAGCTGCCGACGATGATTGCCGCGCTGGGCATTCTCGGTCCCACTTACCGCTTCACGACACAGCTTCTGGCGCGCGGCACCCTGACGTCCGGCACACTCAGCGGCGATCTGGTTCTGGCCGGGGACGGTGATCCATTGCTGACGGCAGGTGATCTGCGTGCGCTGGCGATTCGCCTGAGGGATATCGGTATCGACAGTGTCGACGGGCGGTTTCTCTATGCCAGCGCGTTGCCGGTGCTCGCCGAGGTCGAACCGGACCAACCCCCGACTGCGCCCTACAACCAGGGTCTCAGCGGGCTGAACATCGAATTCAATCGCGTGCTGCTGAGCGGAGTCGGCACCCCGTACACGACCCCGCCTGAAGCATTGCAGCTAGTACCCCGGGGAACAGGTCCGGCCCGCCCCCTTGCCGAATTGCCGGTCCGTGATCCCGCCCGGCTGGCCGCGCTGATCCTGCGCCGGTTTGCCATGGCCGAGGGGATTACCCTACCCGCCCCCGAAGCCGGCCCGCCGCCGCCGGGTGCCGTTTCTCTGGCCCAGGTTCACAGTCAGCCCCTGATCGAAATCGCCCGCGGCGGTCTGGAATATTCCAACAACATGGTCGCCGAAGTCACCGGCCTGGCCGCATCACAGGCCCTTGGCAGCGGTGCGGATACCCTGCGCGGTTCGGCGGATACGCTCGGCATCTGGCTTGAAGGCCAGATCAACGGCCTCAATCAATTCGCAACGGCCCTCGCCAATCATTCGGGTCTCAGCACCGTCTCGCAGATGACACCCCGGCAGATGTCGCTGATCCTCGAGTATGCCCTCAAGCGCCGCTTCGACGGCTGGCGCTTCGACAGTCTGCTGACACCGGGCGGCACCCGCGACACCCTGCGCGGGCGTTTTCGCGACCCGGACACCACCTATCGGGTCTGGGCGAAAAGCGGTACCATGCGCTACATCAAGGGGCTGGCAGGTTATCTCGATGCGTACTCGGGCCGGCGGCTAATCTTTGCCCTGTTCGTGCACGATCCAAAGCTGCGCGAGGCCCTGGAGAACGATCCGGACCGGTTTGGCGCCGCCGCCCGCGCCGCATCCGCCGATTGGCGCAAACGCAGCGATATCTTTGAGGAAGTCCTCGTCGGCGACTGGATCCGGCGTCATTAAAAAGAAAGGGCCGGCGGAAATCCGCCGGCCTAGTCGTTGGGACGTGGAGAAACCCAGGCCTTATCGGCCGTTCGACGGCGCCATCATCTGATCGGCCGTCTGAATAACTTTCGAATTCATGTCGTAGGCCCGCTGGGCGCGGATCATTTCGGCGACTTCCTCGACCGCGTTCACGTTCGAGACCTCGATGAAGCCCTGCAGGATCGCCCCGGAACCGCTTTGTCCCGGTGTGATCGCAGATGCCGCCCCGGACGCTGCCGTTTCGGTGAAGAGATTGTTGCCTTCAGCCCTCAGACCGCCCTGGTTCGGGAAGATCGCCAGCTGTATCGCGCCGACGTTGCTCGGGGTTTCCGATCCGTCCTGCTTGACCAGGACTTCGCCGGCGGCATTGATCGAGACATCGACCGCATCCACCGGCACCGAAATCCCCGGCAGGACCGGGAACCCGTCCTGGGTCACCAGCGAGCCGTTGTTGTCGATCTGGAATGTACCGTCGCGGGTATATGCGGTTTCGCCGTTCGGCAACTGTACCTGGAAATAACCCCGTCCCTGGATCGCCAGGTCAAAGGTGTTATCGGTGGCCTTGAGGCTGCCCTGTTCTGTGACCCGGTAGACCGACATCAGATCCACACCCATCCCGCGCTGTACGCCGCCCGGCACCTTTTCGCCAGCCCGCGAACCGGTTTCATCCGGCCGGGTACTGTTCTTGTAGAGCAGATCGTGGAATTCCGTCCGCCGGCGCTGATAGCCGGTGGTATTCATGTTGGCGAGGTTGTTCGCGACGACCTCGACGTTTCGTTGCTGCGCCATCATACCTGACGCGCCAATGCGCAATGCATCCATAATCCCGTTCCTTTTTATCAGCCGGCCTTTTTGGCCGTGCATTTGATCCCGATCCGGCGCTTCTGGCCGGTGTTCTCAAGCATTAATAAGCAACGGGCGTGCCAATTTATATTTTTATCTATTTCAATGGCTTAGATGTGAAAACACAGCAAGAATTACCGGTTTTCCCGGTTTCTTGCCGATACCACGGCAGCTTTTGCCGCCCTTTTCGGTGTCATCGGGGATTTTCAAACGTTTCAGCGGGTATCCGGGTGAAAAAGCGCGTCGATGCCGATCCTGCGGTCCGACAGGTGCTGGTCATGGATATAGCGGCAGAACGCCTCAAGCGCGGCTTCATTACCTTTGATGCCGTAGGTCCAGAAATCGCTGCCCATGGCGGCGACGGCCTGTTCATAGGCTTCCGCATACCACGGCGACATGTCGCGGTTGGCCGATGATTCAGCGACCGCCTTGACCCGCGCCATGGCGATTTTTCGGCCTTTCTCGAAGGCGTCGAACAAGCCGCGTGCAAGCCCCGGATGGGCTGCGGCGACATCCTTGCGGATACCGAGGATATGCATCACCGGGAAGATCCCGGTCCGTTTGAAATAATCCCGCTCCGCCGGACCGGCGGGGTCGATCAGCCGGCGCACCAGCGGATTTCCCTCCGTAAAGGCACGGGGCGGCGCAGGGGCAATGATCGCGTCGAGTTCCCCGTCCAGCATCGCCGCGTTCAGGGTGCGGTCGGTCCCCAGTGGCTCCAGGTCTATCCGGGGCGGCAGATCAAGCTTCAGCCGCTCGACCCGGCCGGGATCGTTCAACCCCGCCGTTCTGTATTTCAGCGCCGCAATATCAACACCGAAATCCTCAGCCAGTATGCCGCGCACCCACACCGCCAGCGTCATCGCGTATTCGGGAATACCGACAGTCCGGCCTTCGAGGTCTTTCGGTGTTTCTATGCCGCTGTCCGTGCGCACGTAGATCGCGCCGTGACGAAAAGCGCGGGAAAGATAGACGGGGATGCCGATGTACTGGCAGGTCCCGCGGGCAACCTCGATCACGTAACTGGCGAACGACAGTTCGGTGACGTCATAGGGGGCATCGCCCACCGCCAGCGGGAACAGCTTGCCGGGTGGTGCCGCTTCGGTGCGGAGCGTATACCCCGCAACGCCGACACGTCCATCCAGCACCGGCAGGGCGCGGTCGTAATCCCAACAGGCCAGGCTGATCTCGGGCATTCAGGTCTCCCCCCCCGCAGATTCTTGTTGTCCATACGTCCGGACCATGACTTTGACCTGCAGTTCCGGCACTATGATCACCTATCTTTCGTGCCTGTCCAACAAGACTTTGGGGAGAATTCACCATGTATTCAACACACAACCCGCCGGGGATCGCGCCGCCGTCATCGGCCTACACCCACGGGGCCCGGGTAGACGGCGCCACCTCGTGGCTGCATATTTCCGGACAGGTCGGCACCCATGCCGACGGCTCTCTTGCCGGCGACAGCGCCCAGCAGATGGAGGTCTGCTGGCAACGGATCATGGCCGTTCTCGCCGATGCCGGCATGAGCATGGCCAATATCGTCAAGGTGACGGTTTTTCTGACCAGACCCGAAGACGTGGGGCTGTATCGTCAGATCAGGGATCGGTATCTGAACGGGCACCTCACGGCTTCGACGCTGCTGATCGTCAGCGGCCTCGCCGATCCGGCCTGGACCGTCGAGATCGAAGCCGTCGCCGCGACGTTTACCGACAACAGAAACCCCACCGGGGAAACCGGCGGGGCCTGATTGTCGGCTGAACAGCAGTAACAGCGGTCAGCTGACCGGAACGTCAACGAGAACGATTTCCGCGTCTTCGAGAGCCTTGATCTGAAGGTCGGATACGTCGCGGATCGACGCCCCGGCGCGGGTGTCGACGATGGTGCCGTTCACTTCAACGGCGCCCTCACTGACCACCATGTACGCCGCGCGGCCCGGGCCCAGATCGTGGGTAACGGTGTCGCCCGCGTTGATGCGCCCGCCATGCACGGCGGCATCCTGATGAATGCGCATGGCTTCCGGGTGATGATCCCGGCCTGATGCCAGAGCGGGCAGCGTGCCCGTCACCGGCGCTTTCGGAAACTGCCGGGCGTCCCATCGCGGTGCGTGACCGGCCTGATCCGGCATGATCCAGATCTGGAACAAGGTCGTTTTCTCGTCCTCCTTATTCATCTCGGCATGGACGATCCCGGTCCCCGCACTCATCACCTGGACATCACCGGCTTCGGTGCGGCCCTTGTTGCCGAGACTGTCCTCGTGTGAGATCGCGCCGGTTCGGACATAAGTGATGATTTCCATGTCGCGGTGCGGATGCGGGTCAAAACCCGTCTTGGCGTTGATCGTGTCGTCGTTCCAGACCCGGAGCGGGCCGAGGCCCATTCTTTTCGGGTCGTGATACCCGGAGAAACTGAAATGATAATGAGCATCAAGCCAGTCGTTCTGGAACGTGCCTAGGTCGTCAAAATGTGTCACGTCGATCATTGTCTGTCTCCTGTGTCTGGGACTAGGCCGCCATATCCTGAATGGCGGCGTCGATTTTCGTATTGGCTTCGGCCATGCCTTCGGCGCGGTTTTCCGGCCCCATGTCCATGCCGTTGGCGGCGATGATTCGCACATCCTTCAGCCCCATGAAGCCGAGGATGTGGCGCAGGTAATCGCTCTGGAAATCCGCCGGATTGGCGTTTTCGGGCGATCCGTCGCCGTATTTGCCGCCGCGTGCCGAAAGCACGTACACCGGCTTGTCGTCGAGCAGACCCTTGGGACCGGTGTCCGGATCGTAACCGAAGGTCTTGCCGGGGCGGGCCACATGGTCGATCCACGTGCGCAACGACGCCGGGATCGTGAAATTGTGCATCGGCGCACCGATAACGATGGCGTCGGCATCACTCATTTCCGTGATCATCTGGTCGGAAGCGGCACGGGCCGCCTGCTGTCGGTCGCTGAGGGTTTCCGGTTCACGGCGCAGCGCATCGATCAGTTCATCGTCGACATGCACCGGCGGGGTCGCACCGATATCGCGGTGAATGATGCGGACGTCGGGGAACCGGGCGCTGATCTGTTCGATGAAGCGGTTGGTCAGTTGCCGGGAAACGGCGTCACGGCGTGGGCTGGTATCCATTACGAGTAGGGTTTTCATGTTCATATCCTCTGTTGATTGCTGGCCCGGCACCTCCGTGCGGGCGTTGCAGAGAACATATGCGCGAATAATTTACGGGACAATCTGCCTAAAAATGAATATATTGTTCATATACACGAACAATAAGAGGCGATATGCCGGTAAACGATCCACTCGAGGGTATGACCGTTTTCGCGGCGGTGATCGACGCCGGCAGCTTTACCGCGGCCGCCCGTCAGTTGCGCGCCTCGAAAGCCGCCGTCAGCACGCAGGTTCAGAAACTCGAAGACCGGCTTGGCGTACGGCTGCTGAACCGCACCACCCGCAGGCTCTCCCTGACCGACGAAGGCCGCGCCTTCCATGATCATTGCCGGCGGATTCTCGACGAAGCCCGCGACGCCGTGGATGCGCTCGACAGCCTCGGTGGCGCACCACGCGGTGTTCTCCGGGTCAATGCGCCGATGTCCTTCGGGATTCTGCATCTGGGGCCGGCAATCGCGGACTTCATGGTTCTCTATCCGGAGATCGAAATCGATCTGGTATTGAACGATCGTCAGGTTGATATCGTCGATGACGGCTTCGACATGGCCATTCGCATCGCCCGGCTGCCCGATTCCAGCCTGATCGCACGCCGCCTCGCGCCCTGCCGCCGGGTCGTCGTTGCCAGCCCCGAGTACTGGGACCGCAAAGGCCGGCCGACACATCCTGCCGAGCTTAAATATCACGACGCGTTGATCTACGATTATCTGGCCGAGCCGGACACCTGGGCATTCAGCGATCCCGAAAGTGCGCCCAGCACGGACAAGCATAATCGTATCGACGTCAGCGTGTCGGGACGTATGCGTGCCAATAACGGCGAAGTCCTGCTGGAGGCTGCCATGAAGGGCCTTGGCGTCAATCAGGCACCGACGTTTTTCTGTTGTGACGCGCTGAAATCAGGTGCTCTTGAAACCGTTCTCGACGCCTACGAAGGCGACCTGCTGTCGATCTACGCGGTGTATCCGCACCGCCGCCACCTGTCGCCCCGTGTGCGGGCCTTCGTCGACTTTCTGGCGGAACGGTTCGGGGAAAACCCGTACTGGGATCAGTAATATCCCGGACGGGCCGCAGGCGCTGGCCGGGACCTGTTGCCGTGCAGGAATTGGCGGTGCCATGAATCTCGGGTCCCGCCCGGCAAGGCGTACCTCACCTGTGAAGTGGAAAACCCGGTTATCTAGCGCCCCTCGCGCCACCAGGCGAGGCTGGCAAGCCCGATCCCGAGCGCAATCACAAGCCACCACGGTGCTAGCGGCACGCTGGTGACTCCGGTCACGGTAAAGGCCTCGTTGCGCACGAACCCGAGCCAGCCCGACCCGTGCGTCTGGCGGTCCGGCTGCACGCCGCGCAGGCTCGGCAATCCGTCGATCAGCCAGCGCACGCCGCCGTTGGCGGCATCGGTGATGGTCTTCGCCGGTTCTTCCGTTGCGCGGAGATCGGCCAGTTCTAGCGGATTGAGCGCCCCGGCCGGTGCCAGGGCCACATGGGCATCGTCGCTGATGCGGTACAGACCGATTTCCTCGACCGGGATACGGGCGGTGAACTTGCCCGAAGCCTGCGGTTCCAGCTTGACGGTCATCATTTCGCCGCTCGGACTTTCCACGGCAACGTCAGCCGCCGCGGGATTGAGGCTGCGGCGCTCGATCCTGAGCTCGCCGTTTTCGACGCTGGCGAACAGACCTTCCTCATCCAGTTCCGGTTCCTTCATCAACCAGTGCGCGATCCGGCGCATCAGTTCCGCCTGCGGGCCACCGTTGTCGAAACCGCGCGCCCACAGCCAGAGATGATCGCTGGCCATCAGCGCGACCCGGCCTTCATCGACCCGCTCCATCAGCAACAGCGGATTGCCGTTGACGCCCTGCATCAGCGTCGGCGCCACGGTGCTGCTGACGCCGATGTGACGGAACCATGCCCCCCAGCTCGGCTCCAGATCGTCGCGTCCCGGCACCACCGCACCCGGCAGGGCACTGGTCACCGGATGGCGGTGGCCCAGTTCGGAAACTTTCGGCTTGAAGCGTTCCTCGAACACCTGCCCGGTCGGCTCACCCGGCAGAATGTCGGCAAGCGGAGTCCGCGCCAGCGAACGCAGGCCGCCATACTCGGGCCCGACGGACAGCAGCACCGCGCCGCCGCCCCGAACATACTTGGCGATATTACGGAAATACATCGGCGGCAGCACGTCGCGGACGATATAGCGGTCAAAGACAATCAGATCGAACTCATCGATCTTTTCCTCGAACAGCTCACGCACCGGAAAAGCGATCAGCGATATTTCGTTCAATGGCGTGAAGTCGTTCTTTTCAGGGGGCCGCAGGATGGTGAAATGCACCAGATCGACCGACGGGTCCGACTTCAACAGGTTGCGCCAGGTACGCTCACCGGCATGCGGCTGACCGGACACCAGCAGAACCCGGAGCCGGTCGCGCACTCCGTTAACGGACACCACGGCCTTGTTATTGACGGCGGAAAGCTCCCCTTCGGCAGCTTTGGCCTCTATCTCGATGAACGTCGGCCCGGCGTGTTCCAGGATCATCTTGAATTCATGATCGGTATTCGCCTCAAGCTTCAGGGTTTCGCGCGCCAGGCCGTCGACATGCACTGTCACGTCGACAAGTTCCGAACCGAAACTGCCGTCGCCGGTGACCCGGTCCTCGATCCGGAAGCGGACACTGACCTCGTTGCCGACGATGCCGTATCCCGGCGCATCGGCGATCACCAGACGGCGGTCTTTTTCGTCACGGTCACCGCTGATCAGCACGTGCAGCGGTCCCGCAACCCCGCCACCGGCAGCAAGTTCGGGGTCGTGAATCTGCCCGTCCGTGACCATCACCGCACCGGCAAAGCGTGAGCGCGGCAGATCGCCCATCGCATCGACGAGTGCGCTGACTACCCGCGAGCCGTCGCGGGTGCCGCTGCCGTCCCCGTCACGGACTGTTACGGTCCGCACTTCCATGCCCGGCATGGCTTCCAGATCACTGGCGATTTTCGACGCTGCCGCCTCGCTGCGCTGGCGGCGCTCACCAATCCGCTGGCTGGTGGTTTCATCGACCAGCACGATGGCAATATCGTTCTCGGGCGAGCGTTCCTCGACACTGACGCGCGGCTCCAGCAGCGCCAGCACCATCGCCGCCAGCAGAAAAGTTCTGGCGACGACGCCGCGCCGTCCGGCCCTGAGGATCTGCACCAGCAGCAGCACCGCACCGACGGCGGCAAGAACTGCAATAACCGGTGTCGGCAGCGACGGGGTCCAGAGAATTTCCGCGTTCATTGGCCGAGCCTTTTCATGATTGCCGGCAGGTGAACCTGATCGGCTTTGTAGTTCCCGGTGAGCACGTACATCACCATGTTGATCCCGAAACGGAATGCCAGTTCGCGTTGCCTCTCGCCGCCCGGCACCACCGGATACATCGGACGCTGCGCCTCATCCATGGCCCAGGCAGACGCCCAGTCGTTGGACCCGGCGACAACCGGCGAGACGCCGTCGTTGACACGTTCCCCGGCACGCTCGACCCAGATCGACGCTCCGGCATAGCGGCCCGGGAAGCTGTCCATCAGATAGAACGAGCGGGTCAGGACATGCCCCGCTTCGACCGGCACCAACGGCGGCAGATCGAGCCTGACGGCAATCTCGCGCAAGGCCTGGGCCTGCGCCCCGCCGCCACGATCCTGGGTATCGAACAGGATGGTGCCGCCGTTTTTCAGGTATTCCTTGACCGCCAGCGCGGATACGTCGTCGAGTTCGTAATCCGGGGTCACCGGCCAGTAAATCATCGGGAAGAACGCCAGATCGTTGATCCCCGGCTCCACGCCCTGCGGCGTGCCCAGTTCCGCCGCGGTGCGTCGCGCCAGCATGGTTGTCAGGCCGATCAGGCCGCGCAGGCTGGTATCGTCGACGCGGGCATTACCGGTCTGTAGATACGCGAGCCTGGTCTCGAGGCTATTCTCCAGAACGTATTTCTCGTCCGCCATGACCGGTAGCGCCGTCCCGGCAAGCAGCGCAACCATCAGCGCCGCCGTTGCCGACGCCCGCACCTGGCGTCCCCCGGCGCGGGCCCAAAGTCCAGCCAGGGTGTCGATCAGAAACAGCACCAGCGCCGCCACGAACAGCCATCCGGTCAGGTCGCGTTCTGCCGGTTTTTCATAAGCCGCCGGCGTCCAGTCCGACACCATCGGCAACAACTTCAAGGAGGGCAGCGATGTCGTCAGATTGAAGGCGCGGCGGAAATCTTCCGATCCATAGATGCCGGGCGGATGCTGCTCGGAAACAAGGTCCGTATCCACGGCGGCGGCATCGATCGGCTGCACGTTGGCAGCCGGCTCGGACAACTGGCCAAAGGCATCCATGATCCGGTACGGCAGCAGCGGCGGTGTTTCACCGGTGTTCTTCACGCCACGGCCAAGGGCCGTCAGGCGTTGCATCATTTCCACGAACACCCCGCTGATCGGCAGGTTCGACCACGACGTGTTGGGGGACGTATGGAACAGCACGACCCATCCCTGGTCGCGCTGATCGGCCGTCACCAGCGGGGTGCCGTCACTCAGCCGCGCCCATGTTTTCTGGGCAAGGTCGGGGGCCGGCTGTGCCAGCACCTGACGGTTGACCCTGACATCGCGCGGAACCGAGAGCCCGGCGAAAGGTGAACTTTCGGAGAACGGCATCAATCCCATCGGCTGACGCCAGGACATGGCGCCGCCGATGATGCGATCACCGCCGCGAAGCGTCACCGGCAGCAAGGGCTCGCTGTCGGTGCCGGGAATGCTGTCACTTGTCCGCCGCGCCAGATCCGGCCCGGCAAATCGGACAAGAATGCCCCCTTCGGCGACCCACTGTTCGAGGACCGCCACCTGGGACGGCGAGAACTCAAGCCCGTCCGGCACGACCAGCATCGACATCGGCTGCTGGAACAGGGTTTCCAGAACGCCGCGCTGGATCGTCGTCGTCCCTTCAAGGGCGCGTTCAACATAATATGTGTTGCTGAGCAGTGGCTGCACTGCCGCCGCGCTGTCCGCATCGGCGATCCCGACCGGACGCCGGCGCCAGCGCTGATCCAGTAGCACGACGCTGCCCGCATGCTTGCCGCTTTCGATCTGCACCCGCTCGACCCGGTTGAGAATCTCTGCCGGGCCGCTGAGCAGGGCTTCGGCCTCAAGCTCCCCGGCAGCGAATTCGGCGGTCGTCACCACCTGTACCCGCCCGTCCCGGTCAAGGCCCCGGATTTCGTAACTCTGCGGATCAACCCGGGCAAACGAGCTTTCCAGCACAATGCCCAGTCCTTCCGGTGTCGTTTTCGGCGGCCGCAACACCGTCACCGGAGCATCACCAGCGCCATAGACCGTCACCGGCCCGAGCGGTTCAAGACGCTCACTCAGCACCGCCGCCCCCGGACCGTCCAGCCCGTCGGACAGCCAGCGGATATCGGCGATGCCGCTGAACCCTTCCGCCCAGTCGGCGACTGCCTGTGCGGCCTGGCCGCGATCCGTGGGCCATGGCTCGGGGATCAGTTTCGAGACTTCGGCACGCGCATCGCCCGGCGCCAGCGCCGAGACCGTGATCGCACTACCGTCCGCCGGCGGTGCCGTGGTTAAAAGAATGACCTGCCGTCCGGCGCGTACCGCCCGCTCGGCGATTGCCACGGCAACATCGCGGCGCGTCTCCCAGCGATCCGCCGATGCCCAGCCGTTGTCGACGACCAGCAGGACCGGACCGCCGCCGCCGATGTCCGCTTCCGCATTCCACAGCGGACGCGATGCGGCGAGGATGATCAGCGATGCCAGGAGCAGTCTGAGGACTAGCAACCACCACGGTGTTCGGGCTGACGTCTCGCGTTCCGTGACAATGCCGAACAGCAGCCGGATCGGCGGGAACACGACCCGCTTCGGCAGCGGCGGCGTCAGCCGCAATAGCCACCAGATTGCCGGCAGCGCCAGCAGCGCGGCCAGAGCCCAGGGTTGCGCAAATGCGAGGGGACCGATCGAAAACATCAGCGCCTGCCCTGGTCGGTCAGCGCGACATAAAGCGACATCAGGGCGATCTCAGGCGCCTGATCGGTCCGATGACGGGTATAGCCCCAACCGGCGGTGCGCGCCGTCGCCTGGACCGCGGCAAGGTGTGCGCTGAAGGTCTTCTGGTAGGTCCCGGCGATGGATTCCACATTGCCGATGACGGCGCTGCCCTCTCCTTCCGGGCCTTCGAACTGGACCCGGCCGTCAAACGGGAATGTCTCTTCCGCCGGATCGACGATCTGGATCAGGTGGCCCTTCACGCCGTGATGCGCATAGGCATTGATTGACCGCTGCACTTCATTGATCGGGGACAGGAAGTCGCTGAACATCACCAGTCGGCTATGCCGCGGCAGCATTTCAAAGCCGGGCAGGCTGTCCGACGCGGCAAACCCGCCTTCGATTTCATTCCACAGCCGGCTCAGCACATGACGTCCCGACGCGGGCGATGTTCCGGTGCCCAGCAGTGCGACGTGTTCCCCGCCACGCACCAAAAGCGATGCCAGCGCCATTAAAAGCAGTTCCGCTCGCTCCTGCTTGGTGACGTATTCCGCACCGGATGAAAACGTCATCGACGGCGAGCCGTCGCGCCACAGCCAGACGCTCTGGGCCGCTTCCCATTCGGTTTCGCGGATGAAAACCGGATCGTTCTTTGCGGACTGCCGCCAGTCAATGCGCTGAACGCTGTCACCGAACTGGTAGCGGCGGAATTGCCAGAAGGTCTCACCCTGCCCGACACGTCGCCGCCCGTGCACACCCTGAGACACCGTGGATGCCACCCGCTCAGCGGCAACCATCAGCGGCGGCAGTCCTGCCGCCAGCGCTTCTGCATCGTGGTGGGAACGCTTGACGCGCTCGGCCATGTTTTATTTACCTCAGCCGATTCTCTCACGCAGGGCGCCGATGATCTCGTCCAACGTAATGCCTTCGGCGCGGGCGGCAAACGTCAGTGACATTCTGTGGCGCAGGATCGGCGCAGCCAGCGCCAACACGTCATCAATGCTGGGCGACAAACGTCCGTCGATCACGGCACGTGCGCGGACGCCGAGCATCAGGGCCTGCGAGGCACGCGGCCCCGGCCCCCAGGAGACGTTCGCCTGAACCAGCGCCAGATCGGATGTTTCCGGGCGGCCGGCGCGAACCAGCTGCAGGATTGCCTCGGATACCGACTCGCCGACAGGCACCGAGCGCACCAGACGCTGCGCCGCCATCAGGCTGTCGGGATCCATGACCTGGCCGGGTTTGACGTCTTCGTTGCCGGTGGTCCGTATCAGGATATCCCGTTCCGCATCCAGGTCCGGGTATTCGACGTTGACCTGCATGAAGAACCGGTCGAGCTGGGCTTCGGGCAGCGGATAGGTGCCTTCCTGCTCCAGCGGGTTTTGCGTCGCCAGGACATGGAACGGGCGCGGCAGATCGTGATAATGACCGGCCACGGAGACGCGCTTTTCCTGCATCGCCTGCAAAAGCGCCGACTGGGTCCTGGGGCTGGCCCGGTTGATTTCATCGGCCATCAGAAGCTGGGCGAAGACCGGTCCCTTGATGAACCTGAACGAACGGCGGCCACCTTCGGCTTCCTCGAGCACCT
Organism: Rhodospirillales bacterium; assembly: GCA_965227245.1. GTDB lineage: Bacteria > Pseudomonadota > Alphaproteobacteria > Rhodospirillales > Casp-alpha2 > UBA4479. The sequence goes on from OZ245728.1 coordinate 4,163,138, forward strand.
CCGAGCCCAGAATGTCGGCGGGCATCAGGTCCGGGGTGAACTGGACGCGCTTGTCGTCCAGTCCGAACACCGTGCCCAGTGTTTCCACCAGCCGGGTCTTGCCGAGACCGGGCACGCCGATCAGCAGGATGTGGCCACCGGCCAGCAGCGTGACCAGGCTCTCCTCCACCACGCTTTCCTGGCCGAAAATCGCCTGTCCGACAGCGGCACGGGCGGCGGTAATGCGTTCTGCAAGAGCCTCGACTTCTGCAACTGCACTATGGCGTTCAGCACCGTTCGGGCTATCTTTATCCTGAGGGGTCGTTGTCGCTGTCACGTCGAAACCTCCTGTATTCTGATTACCGGGAAGCGTAGCGGATGATTGATACGCCGGAAAAGGTCGAAAATATTACATTTGATAAAATGCCGGGCTCACCATGTCCTCCCCCCAAGGGGATGCAGCCCCGTCCGGGCCAGGTTGTCTGCGGCGATATCGATATGCGGATCGCCGCAGACGGTACATGGTATTATGGCGGAACGCCCATTCACCGCCAAAAACTGGTCAAACTCTTCTCGACCGTGGTGCGCCGTGACGAAGCCGGAGCTTATTGGCTTATTACGCCAGCAGAAATGGCGCGGATCAAGGTCGATGATGCACCATTTTTGGCGCTTGAGATGTCGGAAACAAATGACAAAGACGTGATCGGCCTGAAATTCAGGACCAACGTCGACAAGTGGGTCTGCGCCGATGGCGAACATCCGATTCGCGTCGACATTGATCCTGAAACGGACGAACCGCGTCCCTATATACAACTTGCGCCCGACGGCACCGAGGCCCGGATCGTGCGCAGTGTATTTTATGACCTTGTGGAAAAAGCAGAAGTGGCAGAAATGGACGGACGCAGTATGCTCATTGTTAAAAGCGCCGGCGCGACGTTCGTCCTGGGGCCGGTGCCGGAGGAAGCATGAACCGAAGTGTCATCATCGAGCGTCTGGAACAGTCGTTTGAAACATTTGGCGTCCGCTCGTCATCGCGGGGAGACCATGACCTCAATCCGGGCATGAAACCGGGGACCGAATTGCGTGAAGCCGCCGTTCTGGTGCCGCTGGTGGAGCGCGATCAGGGACTGACGATGATGCTGACCCAGCGCACGGACCATCTCGACCACCATCCGGGACAGATCAGCTTTCCGGGCGGCCATATCGAACCGGAAGACGGCTCAGCCGAAGAAGCCGCACTTCGCGAAGCCGAGGAAGAGGTCGGCCTTGACCGCAGGCATGTCAAAATCATCGGACGACTGGATCAGTACATCACCCGGACCGGCTTTTCGGTGACGCCGGTGGTCGGCCTTGTAAACCCGGCCTATACTGTGGCCCCGGATGAATTCGAGGTCGCCGAGGTTTTCGAGGTGCCGCTGTCATTCCTCCTCGACGCCGGTAATCACAGACGCGATTCCCGCATCCATAAAGGCCTGAAACGGGAATTTTATGCCATGCCCTATAACGACTATTATATCTGGGGCGCGACGGCGGGCATGATCCGCAATCTTTACGACGTCCTGATCGGCAAGGCTGAATAGAATGGCCCGAATCGTAATCACATATCTGCTGCCGCTGCTGCTGCCGTTTCTGATGTATCTGGCCTGGAATGCCTATGCCCGCGCACAGGCCCGCAAAAATGGTGGCGAAGAGCCGAGCCTGCAGAAAGGACCGATTTTCTGGTGTATCGTCGCCGGCTTCATCCTGCTCGCATCATCCCTGCTGACGCTGGCGCTGACCGGGGGGGATTCCCCCGATTCCGGGCGCTACATCCCGCCCCGGGTCGAGGACGGCAGGATCATCCCGCCCAGCTATGAAAAAGTGCCGGCGCAGTGATTTCACTGGGGGCCACGCGAGAGCCGACCGGCAAGCTGAACCCGGAACCCTGGCTGTCGGATCCGGCGACCATCGGGGTGATGGACGCCCTTTGCGCCGGCGGGGCGGATGTCCGCTATGTCGGCGGCTGTGTCCGTGACGCCATCGCCCGCCGTCCGGTCAACGACATCGATATCGGTACGCCGGAGCAGCCCGAAATTGTCATCCAGCGGCTTACCGACGCCGGTATCAAATCGGTGCCGACAGGGATCGAGCATGGCACCGTGACCGCCGTGACCGAAGATCGCGTATTCGAGGTAACGACACTCCGCTGCGATGTCGAAACCGATGGCCGGCGGGCGGTTATTGCCTACACTGATGACTGGATCGTCGACTCATCCAGGCGCGATTTCACCATTAATGCGATGTCGGCAAACCGCAACGGCGACGTCTATGACTATCACGACGGCATGGCCGATCTGGCGCACGGACGGGTGCGTTTTGTCGGCATCGCCGAAGAGCGGGTTCGTGAGGACTATCTACGCATCCTGCGCTTTTTCCGTTTCTACGCACATTTCGGCCGCCCGCCCTATGACGAGGGCGCCTTTGCCGCCTGCCGCAAACATGCCGAGAAACTCAAGGATATCTCGGCGGAACGTATCCGCCACGAACTGCTGCGCACGCTGGGTGCGGTGGAACCGGCGGACGCCTTCATCATGATGCGCAATGCCCACGTCCTTGACGTCATCCTGCCGGAAGCCACCGAGATCGGTACCCTGCGTGCCGCCGCCTGGCTGGCGTCGAGGGGCGTCATCATCGACGGCCTGAAGCCGGAGCCGCTGCGCCGGCTGGGTGCGCTGCTGGCCCCGGACTGCGATGCCAAGGATGTCGCGAACCGTTTGCGTCTGTCCAACAAGGAAACCGAGCGGCTGGTCAACATGAAGAAGTTCGCGCCGATCTTCACGATCACGGATTCCATGAAAAAGGTGCAGTCCCGGATTCAGAAACTCGGCAATGTTACCGTCGGTGACGCATTGATCATCTCGTGGGCCGCACGGCTGGCCGATCAGGGAAAACTGCCGGCAACCGAAACCCAAACCCGCAGGGAAGCCCTTGAAACCGCATTTGCCTGGCAGGCACCGGCATTGCCTATCGGCGGTGAAGATATCAAGGCGCTGGGGGTGCCCGCCGGTCCTGAAATCGGTACGGTGCTTCGCGACGTCGAGGACTGGTGGGCCGAGGGAGAGTTTAGCGCGGACCGGGCCGCCTGCCTCGAATATGCAAAGACACGGGTCGAAAACAAGGAGACGTAGACCGGATGACGACACTCAGGGTTTGCTTTATCGGTGATAGTCTTGTGCTCGGCACCGGCGATGAAAAATACCTCGGCTGGCCCGGGCGGGTCATGCAGCGCGAACGCGCCGCCGGGCACGATGTGACGATGTACAACACCGGCATCCGTGGCGACACGACACCGATGATCGAAGCCCGCTGGCGTGCCGAGGCCGAGGCCCGGCTGCCGGAGGAAAACCCCTGCGCACTGGTGTTTTCGTTCGGTTGCAACGACATGGCGATGGAGAACGGCATTCTCCGCAACTCACCGGAGGATGCCGTGGCGTCGGCACGCCGGATGATCGGCGAGGCCAGCGCATGGCTGCCGACGCTCTGGGTCGGGCCGCTGCCGGTCAATGACGACGACATGCCGTTTTCCTCGGCCCCGGGCAGACAGCGTTTCATGTCGTCGAGCCGCAATGCGCAACTGTCCGACATGTTCGAGCAGGTCGCCGATGAACTGAACGTGCCGTATCTTGACCTGTTCACCCCGGTCGCGTCCGACCCCAACTGGTCCGCGCATTACATCAAGGGCGACGGGGTTCATCCGCGTGGTGGCGGTTATGACATCATTGCCGAACACATCATCGGCTGGGACGCCTGGCGGAAATGGTTTGATGCGTGAGGATAACAGTCAGGGCGGAAGTTCAGCCGGCGATCTCGAGGCCCGGCTCAGCGATCATATCCTGCGGCTGGTCGAAAATCTCGGGCCGGGCAAGACCATCTGTCCGTCCGACGTCGCCCGCGCCGAACGCGAAGAAGACTGGCGGCCGCTCATGAAACCGGTCCGCCGCTGTGCCCAGAGGCTGGCCCGTGCCGGCCGCATCGCGATCTACCGCAAGGGCAAACCGGTCGACCCGGAAACCTTCAAAGGCGTGATCAGGCTGGGTTTGCCATGACCGGATCAGGGGTGGAGAAGGCGACCCCGTTTTCAACACCGTTGAGAATGCAATAGGCCGCATCGTCGAGCTTCAGGCACGTCAGCGCCGCCTGCTTCCTGTCCGGTATGGTCCGGATCACCCGGGCCCGGATATCCACCTTGAACGGCGGTTGTCCGTGGCGGTAGGTTTCTTCGTCGGCCAGACCATCGATGCGCAGCAAGGCCCCGGCATGCAGTAAAGATGACCGGTCTTCGATGACGAAGCCGCCGTAGCTCCATTCGACGGTGTGGAAGGTATGCCCAGCAACCCGCAGATACAATTGCGGTTTGTACAGACGCTCGTGCTGCCGGCGGTCGCCGGTTCTTCCAGGAGACATCATGATCACCCCCCTTAAACTATCCACGATAGTTGTCCCAGAGGGCTGATTCTAATTTTTATCCGCAATATCCTGCTGTGACGCGTGTCACTCCCGGCGGATGCCGTTTAGTCTGCGGGCACCAGCACCTGCCCCATCATCAGCGGCCGCGCCGTGCGGTACACGGTGCAGCTTTCCGCCGTCGCCGTGTTGCCGTCGACACGCACCCTGGCATCAACGGGGAGCACGCCTGAGGGATTGGCGAAGCGGAGATCACCGGCCTGGTCCGGCGACAGCAGGCTGTTCGGCACACTGCCCGGAATCCGGCTGGCGACGCCCAGGCACATGGCGCCCGTCAGCGGCAGCACGCGATGCACCTGGCCCATGGAAACGATCCGCGCCGCCAGATCGCACTGATCCGCCGTGATCTCTGTACCGGCCAGGGTTTTGCTGGCGGCGGCCTTGCCGACGATGCCGATCTTGGGATTGCCGAGGGAAGCCGTTTCCGGCGACTTGGCCAGGCCCATGACGACCGCTGCCGTGCAACGGACCGCATCCAGATCGGCCATGAATTTCTTGTCGGCTTCCAGATCGGCGACACTTTCGGTTGCGGTTTTGCCGAACAGTTCGGCCGCCACGAAGACGACTGCGTTGGAGGCATCGACCAGGCTTGCTTCGACCTTGCCGACGCCGGGCACGTCGAGCACGTCCATCGCGTGGCCGCTGGGCAGCAGCAACCCCGACGTCGCCCCGCCCGGATTGAGGTAATCAAGTCGAATCCTGGACCCGGTGCCGCTGACGCCCGGTATCTCGAAATCACCCACGGGCTGGAAGACACCGTCCGCGACGTCAAACGTCGCATGATAGATTTTTTTGGTATTGGTGTTGTAGACCCGGACCGTCTGGCGGCCCTCTTCGGATTTCAACAGACCGCTGTCGACCGCGAACGGGCCGACGGCCGACGACAGATTGCCGCAGGTCGCAGAATAATCCACTTCAGGCCTGTCGATGACGACCTGCGCGAATGTGTAATCTACATCCGCGCCTTCGACATCGGACGGCCCGACGATCACCGCCTTGGACACCGACGACACCCCGCCGCCCATGCCGTTCAGTTGCCTGCCATAGGCATCAGGGCTGCCGAGCGCATGCAGGAAGATCTTATCCCGCGCCGCCTGATCATCGGGAAGCGAGTCATGACGGAAGAAAACCCCTTTCGAGGTGCCGCCGCGTATGAAGGTCGCCGGATAGGCCTGTTGAACCATGATCCAGATCCGCGCCCGTCAGCTTCTGGGGCCGGCGAAGAACCAGATGATCACGCCGAGCACAGGCAGCAGCAGGATCAGGATGACCCAGAACACCTTGGCCCCGGTGCTTGCGGTGCTGCCAAGTGTCTTGACGATGGCATAAACATCCGCGATCAGAACCAGAAGGCCGCCAAGGCCAATGCCTTCAATACCCATTATTCTTCTCCTCTTTCATTAATGCTGATTATGGCCAGGCCACGTCCGGCGGCAAGCTCATAAGAATAGCTTCCACATTCCCGCCGGTCTTGAGCCCGAAGATCGTGCCGCGGTCATGCAGCAGATTGAATTCCACATAGCGCCCGCGCTTGATGCGCTGCGCGAGGCGCTGCTCAGAGCTCCACGTCAGGTTCATCTTGTCGCGGGCAATATCCGGATAGACGGAGACGAATGCCTTGCCGACGTCCTGGGTGAAGGCGAAGTCCTTTTCCCAGTCCCCGGTGAAATGATTGTCATAGAATATACCGCCCACGCCCCGTGCTTCACCGCGATGCGGCAGATAGAAGTATTCGTCGCACCATGCCTTGAACCGGTCGTAATAGTCTTCGCCGTGTTTGTCGCAGGCATCGGCGAACGCATCATGGAAGCGTCTGGTTTCGGCCTCGTCAGGGTACACCGGCGTCAGATCGCCGCCGCCGCCAAACCAGCCCTGCGTGGTGACGATCATCCGCGTGTTCATGTGCGCGATCGGCACCAGCGGCGATCTGGGATGCACGACCACGGAAATGCCCGCCGCCCAGAATCTGGGGTCCTTGTCGGCGCCGGGGATACGGCCCCGGAATTCCTCGGAGAATTCGCCGTGCACGGTGGAAATGTTGACCCCGGCTTTCTCGAACACCCGACCCTCGCGCAGCACCGACATGGTGCCGCCGCCGCCGCCGTCACGGTCCCAGGATTTGCGCTTAAACACCGCCGGCGCGAAGTGTTCGTTGAGGGCATGCGGGTCGGCCTGCGCTTCCAGGTCTTCCAGCCGTGCGCACAGCCTATCGCGAAGCTCGCGAAACCAGTCTTCGGCACGCTTTTTATGCGCGACGCCAAACGGCGCGTCGGCAGCCCCTTCGTTCATTCATAAACTCCCGAGAAAATCATCGTGCACACCTTATATATGTTCAGCGGGGCAGCGCCTTCAACTGCCGGAGCGCTTCAAACAGCACGATCCCGCCGCACACGGCGACATTCATGGAGCGCAGCCCCGGCGCCATCGTCAAGCTCACCCTGGCGTCGCTGGCCTCGTGCACGTCATCGGGCACGCCCGCACTTTCACGGCCCAGAATAATGTTGTCACCGCTCTCAAAACGGAATTCTTGCAAGGAATCGGCGCCTTTTGTCGTCAGCAGAACCAGCCGCCCCCGGGGCCGGTCGGTCAGGTAGGATTGCCAGCTCTGATGCCGGGTCAGGATGACATGAGCCATGTAATCCATGCCGGCACGGCGCATTTTCGTATCGCTGAGCACGAATCCGCAGGGTTCGACCAGATGCACCGGCACGCCGAAACAAGCCGCCGTACGGAACAGATTCCCGGCATTCTGGGGAATATCCGGCTGAAAAAGCGTCAGCGACAAGTTGGGATGCTGGACGGCTTGCGGGATGCTGCTCATAGGTTGTGTCTCCATGATGGCGAAACGATGACGGATAGCGGTTGCAAATGCCTGTCATTCGCCATTTTACGGGCATTACAGAGTATCTAAACCCTTGCAACGTTTGGGTCATCAAGTATAACGATTGGGCGTTTCCCGGGCCTCCCGGGGCGCTATTTGTCGTATGTTGTCACCGGCCTGAACAGGCGCTGATGGCCGCGCACGGCAAAACGGGCCGGTTCCGAGGGTGAGCGGACAGGGCTCGTCGGAATCAGATGCCGCTTCGGCGGTGACGGGTAATTGGTCAATCGAGGGGAATTTCCATGAGCGAATCCGCAAACCATGCGGGCCAACCCACGAGTGGCGGCGCAGAAATCGATGAGAAAACGCGCCGCGATTTCCTTATTTGGAGCACTGTTGCCGTTGGCGCTGCAGGCACCGCACTGGCTGTTTGGCCGTTCATCGACCAGATGAACCCGGCAGCCGACACCTTGGCACTGGCGTCGACCGAGGTCGATATCTCGCAGATTGAAGTCGGCCAGAGCATTACGGTGATCTGGCGCGGCAAGCCCGTCTTTATCCGCCATCGCACGCCTGATGAGATTTCGGCTGCAGAAGCCGTCGATCTGACGGAACTGCCCGACCCGCAGGCCGATACGGCACGCGTCCAGAAGCCCGAGTGGCTGATCATGGTCGGCGTCTGCACCCACCTCGGCTGCATTCCGCTGGGCCAGAAGCAGGGCGACACCAAAGGCGACTTCGGCGGCTGGTTCTGCCCCTGCCACGGTTCGCACTACGATACGTCCGGCCGCATCCGCAAGGGCCCCGCACCGACCAATCTTCCGGTGCCGTCCTATGAATTTACCAGCGACACCAGCGTGCTGATCGGCTGAGGGGGATAAATACTATGAGTGGCACCTCGAATTTCCAATCCAACAGCCGGGTCGTGAACTGGATCGAGCATCGTCTGCCGATCTTTTCTTTCCTGGATTCGCAACTGCATCAGTATCCGACGCCGAAGAACCTGAACTACTTCTGGAACTTCGGCTCGCTGGCCGGGATCGTGCTCGTGATCATGATCGTTTCCGGCATCACGCTGGCGATGCATTACACGCCGCATGTCGACCTGGCCTTCGGTTCGGTCGAACGCATCATGCGCGACGTCAACGGCGGCTGGCTGATCCGTTACATACACATGAACGGCGCCAGCGTGTTCTTCATCGTCGTCTACATTCACATGTTCCGGGGTCTCTATTACGGGTCCTACAAGGCGCCGCGCGAAATTCTCTGGATGATCGGTGTTTTCATCCTGCTGGCGATGATGGCGACGGCGTTCATGGGCTACGTGCTGCCGTGGGGCCAGATGAGCTTCTGGGGCGCAACCGTGATCACCAACCTGTTCTCGGCCATTCCGCTGGTCGGCGAATGGATCGTGACCCTGCTGTGGGGCGGCTTCGTCGTCGACAACCCGACGCTGAACCGGTTTTTCTCGCTGCACTATCTGCTGCCGTTCGTAATCGTCGGTCTTGTGTTCCTGCACCTCTGGGCGCTGCACATGCACCACTCGAACAACCCGACCGGCGTTGAAATCAAGGACGAGAAACAGGATACCATCCCGTTCCACCCGTATTACACGATCAAGGATCTGTACGGGCTCGGGATCATGCTGATCTTCTTCGCGTTCTTCATCTTCTTCGCACCGAACTACTTCGGTCACCCGGACAACTACATCATGGCCGATCCGCTGGTGACGCCGCCGCACATCGTGCCGGAATGGTACTTCCTGCCGTTCTACGCGATCCTGCGGGCCTTCACCTCGGATTACTGGGTCTACCAGGTAATCTCGCTCGGCGGCGTGCTGATGTCGGCGAAACTGGCCGGGGTGATCGCGATGTTCGCGTCGATCCTGGTGCTGCTTCTGCTGCCGTGGCTCGACCGTTCGCGCGTCCGTTCCGCGAAGTATCGTCCGATGTACCGGTTCTTCTTCTGGGTCTTCGCCATCGACTGCATCATCCTCGGATGGGTCGGCGGCCAGGCGCCGGAGGGCATACTGGTCACCATTGGGCAGTGGACGACGTTCTGGTACTTCTTCCACATCATTATCATCGTGCCTTTGGTCGGCATTCTGGAGCGGCCCAAACCGCTGCCGGAAAGCATTGCGGCCTCGGTTACCCAGGCGGCGGAGTAAGACCATGAAAATGACAAAAACCCTCACCGCCATTGCACTCGGTCTCGGTCTCCTCGCGGGGGCCGGCAATGCCCAGGCCGCCGGCGCCGGCGTCAAGCCGCCGTCGCAGGAATGGTCGTTCAACGGCATCTTCGGCACCTACGACCGCGCCGCCCTGCAGCGCGGCTTCCAGGTCTACCGGAATGTCTGCGCCAACTGTCATTCGATGAATCTGATCGCGTTCCGCAATCTGGGTGCGCTCGGCTACAACGATGACGAAGTCAAGGCGATTGCCGCATCCTATGAAGTTCAGGACGGCCCGAACGACGATGGCGACATGTTCACCCGTCCGGCAACTCCGGCCGATCGCTGGCCGGCGCCGTTCGCCAACCCTAAGGCGGCAGCCGCTGCCAACGGTGGCGCAACTCCGCCGGACCTGTCGCTGATCACCAAGGCCCGTGGCGCGGGTGGCGACTCGGCTCTTCGAGTGTCACTTTTCCATCCGTCCGGTTTCGCACTGGGCGCGGATTATCTCTATGCCCTGCTGATCGGATATGAAGAAAACCCGCCGGCAGACTTTTCGCTGCCGGCCGGGAAGTACTACAACACCTACTTCCCGGGTCATTCGATCTCGATGGCCCCGCCGCTTTATGAAGGCGCTGTCGAATACGAAGACGGCACTGCCGCGACGACCGAACAGATGGCGTCCGACGTGACCACCTTCCTGGCATGGGCGTCCGAGCCGGAGCTGGAGCACCGCAAGAACCTTGGCATCAAGGTTATGCTGTTCCTGATCGTACTCACCGCGATGCTTTATGCGCTGAAACGGAAAATCTGGTCCGATCTGCATTAACAGTTCGCCGGCCAGCCCAAACGAAAAGCCCCGGTCTCGCGACCGGGGCTTTTTTGTCGTCCGCTTCCGGTAAGATTATTCGGAAGCCACCATCCCGCGTGCGAGATTCAGAAGTTCGGCGGCATACGCGAATTCATTCTGTTCGCAACGTTTCGTGGCAAGTTCCAGCACCTCGTCAAAAATCTTGGCGGCCTTGGGGCCGAGTTCCGGGTTGCTGGCTTTAGCTTCTTTCGTATCGGCAATCCCCTGAGCGCATTCTTGGGCATTGGTCACCTGGGTCGAGGTCTGTGCAACGGCGGTATGCGCCTGCACAAGCAGAACGGCAGCAAGCACAAACTGTGCAAGCGAGCGGATATTTTTGGACATTTCATTAAAACCTGGATGGCGATGCCGAACCTTCAGCACCCGGCCAAAACGCGGGAGCTGCCGCGTTTCGCGCGATCATATATGCCTGATTTGGATTTTCCGCAATCGATATTCGCGGCTTGGGACAATTATTTCATTGCCTCAATCGACGATGAACAGCTTCGCACCGACCTTTGTCCGGGAGCGGTGCGGCGCATCCCCGAAATCGGAAACCTGATAGCTCATCCCGGGGGTCATGACGACGCTGCGGCCGTCCTTCAGCTCACTGGTCAGCTCACCCTCGAGAACATACAGAATATGCCCGCGATCGCACCAGTGGTCAGCCAGATAGCCGGGTGAATACTCAACGACCCGAACACGGATATCACCGATGTTCAGAGTCCGCCAGATTGCCTCGCCGGTTTCGCCCGGATATATGACGGGGTCGACCTCATCCCAGTTGGTCAGGGTGAACGGCAGTTCGGGTATTTTCATGCCAGGGTTCTCTCTTCTGGGGCCTTTTCACAGCTGCACTCAGCGTTTCGGGTCTGCCCAGGCACTGTAGTTTTTGAATTTCTCCAGCACCACTTCCATCTCGCCGACGGTCAGCAGCTTCGGTTTGCCGACGGCCAGCGCCTTCAGGTATTGCTCGGCCAGGGTCTCGATCTCGACGGCGCGTTTGAAGGCATCCTCGATATCGCGGCCCAGCACGATCATACCGTGGTTTTCCATCAGACACGCGAGGCGGCCGTCCAGCGCCTCCAGCACCGCATCGGCAAGCTTCTCGGTGCCGAAGGTTGCATAGGGCGCACAGCGGATATCCCGCCCGCCGGCCACGGCCACCATGTAATGAAACGGCGGAATGCTCCGGCTGAGACAGGCCAGTGTCGTCGCGTTGATGGAGTGAGTATGCAGCAGCGCCCCGGCCTTCGGGCGGGCCTCCATGACCCGGCAATGGAAATGCCACTCGCTTGACGGGGCGCGGTGGCCGCGAAGCACACGGCCCGTCAGGTCCACCTTGACGATATCCGTCGGTTCGGTCCTGTCGTAATCGAGCCCGGACGGCGTAATCAGCAACCCGCCGTCGACGCGGATCGATGCATTGCCGCTTGTGCCCTGATTCAAGCCCACCGCATTCATCCGCCGGCAGGTATCGATCAAGGCCCGGCGTTTGTCGAAATCCGGGATGTCCGCGTCGAGAGGTGCGCCCACCAAGGGGGCTGCTTTGGTGTCGGCATGCATCGACAGCAGCCGTGCAACCGGGCGACCGCGCTTGGTGATGATCACATCCCGGCCGTCTTCGCTCTCCGCAAGCAGACGCGAGAACCGCTGATTGGCATCCGTGGCGCTGATTTTCAATGTCGATTGATCCTGTTTCATGAGATAACTAGTTACATAACTATTTAGTTAAGTCACTAGTTAATTACATTTCATAAAAACCAGCCAAATCAATTCCGTCGGCGTTGACGGCCCGGAGAGGATGCCGTCCAATCTCTGCCGGATAAAAACAGGCGTTTCCCCACAGGAGTTCCCGCAATGGCCGCATACGTTATCGACAGCGAATTGTTCCGTGATCAGTTCTCAACCAGTGAAATGCGGGAGATTTTCTCCGATATCCGCACCGTGCAGGCCTGGCTGGATGTTGAAGTCGCCCTGGCAGAAGCAGAATCCGAACTGGGGATCATCCCCGAAGAGGCGGGCAAAGCCATCCGCGACGCCGGGGATGCCGCCGATTACGATCTTTCTGAAATGAAGCGCGAGATGGATCGCACTGCACACCCGATCGTCCCGCTGGTCCGTATGATCGCCGCGAAATGTCCGGACGGGCTCGGGGAGTATGTTCACTGGGGGGCGACGACGCAGGACATCACCGACACCGGGATGATCCTGCAGATCCGCGACGCCATCGATGTCATCACCGGGCGCCTCGACAGTCTCGCCGACAGCCTGGCCGATCATGCGGTCACCCATGCCTCCACTGCCATGCCCGGCCGCACCCATGGCCAGCATGCACAGCCGGTGACCTTCGGCTACAAGGCCGCCATCTGGCTCGACGAAGTCCGCCGTCATCAGACCCGGATCGACGAAATGCGCCCGCGGCTTCTGGTTGGGCAGTTCGGCGGCGCCGTCGGCACTTTGGCCGCGCTTGGCGATCAGGGCTTTGCCGTGCGTGAAAAGCTGATGCGGAATCTGGAACTCGAGGAACCGGCGATCACCTGGCACACTGCCCGCGACCGGCTGGTCGAGATGGTCTCCGTGCTGGCGATGATCGCCGGCACCTGCGGCAAGATCGCCAACGAGCTGTTTCTGATGACCAAGACCGAACTGCAGGAAATCGAGGAACCCTATCCCGCCGGCAAGGTCGGCTCGTCAACCATGCCGCACAAACGCAACCCGGCGATCTGCGAGAGCATTGCCGGTCTGGCGCGGACAGTACGCTCCAGCGTGTCCATCTCGTTCGAGACTCTGGTCAGTGAAAACGAACGCGACAAGATCGCCCTTAACACCGAACGTGAATTCATCGCCCGCACGGTGTGCCAGACCGATGCCGCGCTCGCCAAAACCATCGTACTATGTGAAGGGCTGGATGTCCGCGCCGCCAACATGCGCCGCAATCTCGACATCACCAATGGCCTGACGCTTTCGGAAGCGGTGATGATGTCGCTGGGTGAAAAGCTGGGCCGGCAGAAGGCGCATGATATCCTTCATCACGCCTGCACCACGGCATTCAAGGAGAACACGTCGATGCGCGATGCGCTGATGCGGCTGCCCGCCGTGACCGATGCGCTCAGTGAGGAAGAGATCGATACCCTCCTCGACCCCGAAGCCTACACCGGCCTGGCGGCGCGGATGGCCCGTGACGTCGCCGAGGGGTAGACTGTTCTTTTAGGATCGTCCGCTCTGCAGGTAATCCGCGATAAACGCCTCGATGATCGCTTCCAGCCCCGTATCCTGCGGACACCCGAGCGCCAGCGCCCGCGATGCGTCCATCGCCTTGGGCCAGCTGCCGACGATGGCGCGGACGGTCTCGTTGGGCGTATCCTCGATGTTGCCCAGCGTGATGCCGTGTCGCGCTGCCACGGTTTTGGTCGCGGCGATCATGTCGCTGACTGTGACCGTGATATTCGGAAGATTAACCACCCGGTCGTCGGCATAACTTTCGGCGGGCGCATCCAGCATCGCCATCAGCCCGTCGGCCACGGTCCGGTAACCGCCGACGCAGAGCGCCATATCACGGCTCACCGGTAGCTCGCAGACATCGCCGGTCAACGGCTCGCGGATCACGCCGCTGGCAAAGCTCGACGCTGCCGTGTTCGGCTTGCCGGGACGCACGATCACCGTCGGCAGGCGGCCGACACGGCCGTCGAAGAAGCCCTTGCGGCTCATGTCGTTGATCAGCAGTTCCATGACCGTCTTGGTCATGCCATAGGTATTCTGCGGCACCGGCCGGGTCATGCCGTCCACCGACGCAGGCATGGCGGCACCGCCGAACACGGCAAGGCTTGAAGTGAACAGCAGTCTGGTCTGCGGCCCATTGGCGCGGACCGCGCCCAGCACCGTCCGCCCGCCGTCCAGATTGACCCGCATGGCGGCATCGAAGTCCGCTTCCGAGCCGGCACTGACCATCGATGCCAGATGCACCACCGCATCACTTCCCGCGATGACGGCGTTGACCGTCGCGGCATCGGTGATGTCGCCGAGAACCACGTCGACCTTGCCGTCGAGCATGCCCAGACCGCCGGGCGGCGAGGCAATATCAAACAGGGTTACCTGATCACCACGGGCAACGGCCCGTTCCGCGATCAGGCGGCCAAGGAAACCGGTGCCGCCGGTAATGACGATTTTCATTCAACTAGTCCGTTTCTGATTTGGTTTGAGACGATCGAAGCATTCACACCACGGTAATGTATCGAATTATTCTCGCATCATAAAGATTGCGCGTATGTATCGAGCTGTTTGAGCATGGTTCCCCAACCATCTTCAAATCCCATTTCAAGGTGGCGTTTGCAATCTTCGGCGTCCTTATGCAGTACCCGCGCCGAATATTCCGTCCCATTGGCCGAATCCGAGAGTGTGAACAAGGACGTTATACCAAGAAAACATTCCGCCGGACGCCAGCCCCCGCTCAAACACGTGGTCGTCACAAATCGTTCCAGCGGCACGATCTCCAGAAAACATCCAGGCACGTAATGCCCGTCCCCATCCGGTCCATCCATCTGCGTGCAGTAGGCACCGCCGGGTTTCAATTCGAACTCAACAATCCGGGCCTGCCATGGCTTCGGACAAAGCCATTCCTCTATATGTCTGGGAACGGTCAATGCCTCCCAGACTGTTGCGCGCGGTGCTTTGATTGTTCGGGAAATATTGAGTTCCATTTGGTCTTCAGTCATCCTGAGTTTCCTTGTTCATTCTGTTCTCGATGTAATCCGATAAACGATCAGCTCGGCCTTCCCAGACTTCACGCTGCTGATCCATCCAGAGCTGAACCAGCATTATCCCGTCTGGATCTATCCTGCATTTGCGTTCGCGACCGACTTTTTCCGTAGCGATCAACCCGCTCTCCTCGAGGATCGCGATGTGCTTCATGAATGACGGCAGCGCCATATCGAATGGGTATGCCAGTTCTTTCACCGCTGCTGGGCCGAGACCAAGCCGTTGTACGACAGCTCGGCGGGTCGGATCGGCCAGTGCATGGAAAATAATGTCGAGTGGCTTCTTATGGTTATCCATATAGCTAACTATAAAGACTTAAATAGTTAGATCAATAGATAACTATTTTCGCTCTCTCCAGGGTATTCCGTCAGTATGAGGCTTCAGGATTTCTCTGGGAAAAGCTCCGCCAGGCCCTGCTTTGACGCGGTGCAGACGCCCCGTTCGGTGATCAGTCCGGTGACAAGCCGGGACGGCGTGACGTCAAACGCCGGATTGCCGCCCTTGGCCCCTTCAGGAACGATTTCAACGGTGACGACCTTGCCGTCCGCCGTCTTGCCCTGGATTCTCGTGACCTCGTCGGCGGACCGTTCCTCGATCGGAATATCCATGCCGTCATCCAGCGTCCAGTCGATGGTCGGCGACGGCAACGCGACATAGAACGGCACACCGTTGTCATCGGCGGCCAGGGCTTTCAAATAGGTGCCGATCTTGTTGCAGACATCGCCCGACGCCGTGGTGCGGTCGGTGCCGACGATGCACATGTCGACGCGCCCTTCCTGCATCAGGTGCCCCCCGGCGTTGTCGGCGATGATCGTCAGCGGCACGCCGTGGCGGCCCAGTTCCCATGCCGTCAGGCTGGCGCCCTGATTTCGGGGGCGGGTTTCATCCACCCAGACATGCACCGGAATCCCGGCGTCGAAGGCCTTGTAGATCGGCGCCAGTGCCGTGCCCCAGTCGACCGTCGCCAGCCAGCCGGCGTTGCAATGCGTCAGGATATTGACCGTCTCCCCCGGTTTGGTCGCGGCGATGTCGCGGATGATGGCGTGGCCGTTGTCTCCGATCGCAGAACAGATGTCCACGTCCTCGTCGCAGATTTCGGCGGCCCGAGCATACGCGGCCTCTGCCCGCTGGTTTTCCGACATCGGCCCCAAAAGAGCTTTCATGTCGTCCAGCGCCCAGCGCAGATTGACCGCCGTCGGCCGTGTCGCCAGCAGCTTGTCATAGGCCGCATTCAGTCCGGCATCCGTTGCGTCCGCCTGCATCGCCAGCGCCATGCCATAGGCCGCCGTGGCGCCGATCAGCGGCGCCCCCCGGACCAGCATGTCGCGGATCGCCACCGCCGCATCGTCGATGTTTTCCAGCCGCACGGTCACAAACTCGAACGGCAGCCGGGTCTGATCGATGATCTCAACCGCCCAGCCGTCCTCAGCCAGCCAGATGGTGCGATAGGGAACGCCGTCGACTTTCATAGCTAATCCAGTGCCTTTTCAAAATACACACGGTGAAACCCGTTCTCCGTCACTTGGTGGGTTTTACGATACCCAAGTGCCTCATAGAAGGGAAAGTTCTCGTGCATTTTCACATTCGTATATAGACGGACGAGATTACGGCCGTGACTGATGGCCGCATTCTCGGCATGTGACATCAAAGCCCTGCCGATCCCGCCACCCGCAGCACTCGGATCAACGGCAATATTTTCGATGAAATAATCATCCGCCCGTGCAAAGGAAATGATATAGCCGCAAACGATACCGCCGAGTACGGCCACGATGGCTTCATTGCGGGTAATATGGGCTGCAAAATCCGCAATCATCGGTGCCGGTTCACGGCCGATCCGCGCCACGTACTTGTCATAGGCACAACGGGCTATTTCAATAATTCGGTCGGTATCGGCTGATATTGCCTGCCGCAGCTCCATATGCCTCGGCTTACAGCACGCGACCGGCAACGGCGTCGAGCATGGCGACGAGACCCGGGTCACGCTTGTCCGGATGGGTAATGATGGCGTTGTCCAGCGCCGTATGGCAGCCCTGATGGCAAAGCTCCGTCCGGCCCTTGAGGCGCGGCACCACGTCTTTGACCAGCGAACGTCCCTTGTCGGCATTGCCGACCAGCACGGCGATGATCGCTTCGACCGTGACGTGGTCGTGATCCGGGTGCCAGCAGTCGTAATCCGTGACCATGGCGACGGAGGCGTAACACATCTCGGCTTCGCGGGCGAGTTTGGCTTCGGGCATGTTGGTCATGCCGATGACGTCGCAGCCCCACTGGCGATAGAGATTGGACTCGGCGATGGTCGAAAACTGCGGCCCTTCCATGACCAGATATGTACCGCCCCGGGCGTGCGGAATATCCAGTGCCGCCAGGCTTTCCGTCAGTGCATCGCCGAGGCGCGAACAAACGGGATGTCCGAAACCCACGTGTGCCACCAGCCCCTCGGCAAAAAAGCTTTTGGTGCGGGCGAAGGTGCGGTCGATGAACTGATCAACGACGACGAACGTCCCCGGCGGGTATTCATCCTTCAGCGAACCGCACGCCGACAGCGACAGGATTTCCGTGCAGCCGAGCCGCTTCATGGCATCGATGTTGGCACGGAAGTTCAGGTCCGACGGGGGAATGCTGTGGCCGCGGGCATGGCGCGGCAGAAAGGCCATTTCGATACCGTCCAGGGTGCCGCGCAGAATCTCGTCGGATGGGTCGCCGAAGGGGGTCTTCACGCTCTCCCAGCGGGCATCCTCCAGACCGTCGATTTCATAAAGACCGCTGCCGCCGATCACACCGATCATCGGTGTCTGCGCCGCATTACTCATACGCTCTCTCCACGCCGAAGGACCGCCTCGAACAACTGCGTCGTGCGCATCCCTGCAATGGCGGCGGCACGCGGATCGAAACTGCCCCGCATGTCGCAGTGGAACCCGTGGCCGGCTTCATAGACGTGAATGCCGACCCCCGGCTGGGCCTTGCGCACGGTCTCGACATCGCTCATCGGGATCGAGCCATCGCTGTCGCCGAAATGCAGGATCGTCGGGCACTTCGGGGATTCGCCGGCGACCTCGGCGATACCGCCGCCGTAATAGCCGCTGGCGGCCTGGATATCGAGCCGGCAGGCGGCCAGATATGTCACGAACCCGCCCCAGCAGTAACCGACGGCGCCAACCCGACCGGCATCGGCAATTGCTGCGCGGGCGGCATCGACATCCGCCATGACGCCGTCCAGGTGCTCGTTCGCGGTCGCCTTGTGGGCGCGTCCTTTCTCGATGTCGGCGGGCTCATAGCCGACCTCGAAACCCGGTTCCCAGCGGTCGTACAGCGCCGGTGCGATCGCCGTGTAGCCGACCGCCGCCCAGCGTTCGACCAGGTCGCGAATGTGCACGTTTACGCCGAAAACCTCCTGAATGACGATGACGCCGCCATAAGGTTTGCCGTCCGGATCAGCGCGATAGGCATCGAACGCGTGACCGTCAGACGCCGTTAATTTGATGGTTTCGGCCATATTTTCATGATCCTCCCTGAAGTGGTCGCAAAAAATAGCCTAAAGTTATGCATAAGGTAATCAAGGGCTAACAGCTAAGCTTTGGGCTTGCAGACGATAATACTTTTGTTGATGATGTTTTTCGAAATACCATCATAGGTATATCTCAGGGAATTTAAGGGGCGATTGGGTATGAAGCTTTTCCGGGGGCATTTTGCCCAAAACCTGGCGGGCATCACGATTGTCGCATTTGTCCTGTCAGCCTGTCAGACAACAGCCGTTTATACGAGTGATGTCCTGAAGCGGTCCGAGGATAAAGCACGAATTCTGGTCATGCCGATGGATGTTGAGCTGAGCGAGGTTTCTCTTGGGGGCATTGCAACGATCCGCGCAGACTGGACGGAAGCGGCACAAACCCACCTCAAAACCTCACTGGATGAATTCCTGGCTGAGCGAAACGCCGAAATCGTGTTTTATACGCCCCCAGCGGAAACCGCCGGGTTCAAGGAAGACGACGAACAACTGGTGAAACTGTTCGGTGCTGTCGCAAATTCGATCTCCGTCCACCACTATGTGCCTGGCTTTGAGTTGCCGAGCAAAAAGGAGCAGTTCGACTGGACCATGGGCGACACCATCGACAGTATCAGTGAACGCTATGATGCCGACTACGCCTTGTTCATAACGGTGAAGGACAGTTATGCAACGGCAGAACGTGCCGCCGCAATTGCCGTTGCGGCGATTCTCTTCGGTGTTGCCCTGCAGGGCGGCATTCAACAGGGTGCAGCGGCCCTTGTCGATTTGGATACCGGTGAATTCGCCTGGTTCAATCAATTGGCCCGTGGCGCAGGTGACATCCGAACCGAGAAACCCGCGAAAGAAACCATGACCTCGCTGATGCTGGAATTCCCAAAGTGATTTTTTCCCGTTCACGGCTGGCCTGTCTGATCGCAGCAACTGTTGCCATTTCAGCCTGTCAGACAACCGGCACCAGCAAATGGGTCCCAGCCAATTCTTCAGTTGCGGATATTTCGACTGCCGATAATCACATCCTTGCCGGCCAGGATGCGGTTGGCCTTCAGGATATCGATTTCGAGATCGGCAAGAACCCGTATGCTTACAAAGATATTCCGCCCGGTGTCCGACCCGCCCTCGACACCCGTGAAGCCGGTATCTGGCTGCAACTGGACAAAATCGAGAAGAAACAAAAGAGCGCTGGAAACCGGATTCAGGATGAAGAATTAAATTCTTACCTTACCGAAATTGCCTGCAAAATGAGCGGCCCTTACTGCCAGGACATCCGGGTCTACACACAACGCATCCCTCTATTCAATGCGACCATGGCGCCGAACGGCATGATGACAATTTATACGGGCTTCCTGCTGCGAACCCAGAATGAAGCTCAGCTGGCGTCGGTTATCGGTCATGAAGTCGGGCACTATATCAGGCGGCATAGCATACAAGGTCTGGATGATGCAGTTGCCAAATCCGACTTTAGCGCAGTATTCGGCATACTTGCGGCTGGCATGGGCGCACCGGGTGCTGCAGACCTGATGAACCTGGCTTTGATCAGTGCCCAGTTTTCATTTAATCGCGACCATGAACGTGAAGCTGACCTGATCGGCATCAACCTGTTACACCTGCGCGGATATGACACACGCGAAGCTGCGAATGTCTGGAAACTGCTACTGCGAGAGCGCGATCCCGACAAGGACCCGGACGAGGTTTCCACATCAATATCTTTCTCCAGCACGCACCCCTCTAGCGGGGAGCGCCTGAAATCCCTCACGGCGATAGCCAACAAATTGCAGGGACCGGATCGGTGGGGGGTCACGAACGAAGATCGGTTTGATGAAATCGTCGGCCCCTGGAAGTTCCGTTTCTTGCAGGATGAAGTCCGGCTTCGGAACTGGAAATCGTCGTTGGCGTTGCTGGAAATCCTTGAGGAATATGGCCACGACAAAGCGGAAATCGCTTTCTTTCAGGGTGAGATTTATCGCAACCGGGACAAAAAGGCGGACGAAGACGCCGAGGACGAAGATGACCGGATCGCCGACATCGACCGGGCACTGAAAGCTTATGAAAAATGCCTCTCGTTCCCGGATGCGCCGGCAGAAGCATACCGGGCGGCGGGACTGATCTATCACAAGAAATCCGAACATGAAAAATCGCGCGCTGCGTTAAGCCGCTATCTGCAGATCAAACCCAACGCAAAAGACAGAAAATTGATCCGGTATATGATCAACAATTCAGGGAGTGTGTCCTCTTGAAAAAACTCGTCGTCCTCTGTGCGTTGATCCTGAACGCCTGCACGGCCTATTCACTGGTGGAACCCGGCAAGATCGATGTGGGTGGTGCGTATTATGTTACCGTCGATTCAGCCTGGAGCCGCTCACAACATGGTCATATACACTCTCTGACCAAGGATGGATTTGCGATCCAGGCCATTCAGCTGTCTACAGGCGTCAAAGAAAAAGAGCATTTTTTTACGGCACCGACACAACTCGAACAGCCACCCTACAAAAAAGACCTGAGCCTGATCGAGCTTCAGCAGTTTATTCATGACAGCTTTGTCGCCAGTGGGGCCGAGAAGATTTCGTTCAGTGAAATCCGCCCGGAATCCTTCGGTGGTGCACAGGGTATCCGGGCCGAATTCGACTTCTATACGAAAAGCGGTCTACACAAACGCGCGATCATCGCCGGGGCACAGAACGACGGGAAATTCTATTTTATTCTGTACCATGCCCCCAACCTGTATTTCTTCGACAAGAACAAGCAGGATGCGGAAGATATTATTCGCTCGGTGACGTTCAAAAAAGAAACCTGATCCTACTCCGCCGCCGATTTCATGTTCGGGCGCATCAGCGTGAAGACGTCCTCGACGGATGTGTAATCCATATAGCCGAGACGGGCGACCGGACGGATTTTCAAAACGTCGACCATGCCGTCCTTGAGAAACTCGTCCTTGATATGCACGCCGATGACACGGCCGACGCAGAGCGCGTTGCCGCCGCCGTTGTTGTCCGCAGGCAGGTCCATCTTGCCGATGAACGTACATTCGAGATGAATCGGCGCCGCCTTGACCCGGAGCGGCTTGACCAGTTCCGAGGGCTCCATTTCTATGCCGAGAAGTTCCGCTTCATCCACATTGGCCGCGTATCCGGCGCTGGAATCATTCATGGCATCGATCAGTTCATAGGACACCATCGAACAGACGAACTCACCCGTCTGTTCGGCGTTGTAAATACTGTCCTTGGGCTCGCCCGGCCCGCGGCTGCCGCTGGCAAACATTACCATCGGCGGCTCACCGGAAACACCGTTGAAAAACGAATACGGCGACAGGTTGCCGATCCCGTCCGAGCCGATCGTCGAAATCCAGCCGATCGGGCGCGGGATGACACAACTCTTGAACGGGTTGCGCGGCAAGCCATGCGGTTCATCGGTTTTCCAGAACATGCTCAGTGATCCTCTGTTTCATCAATGGAGGCGTCCCCCACATAGGGGATGGTTTCTTCGACAACATCCCAGATATGACGCGCGGTCGGATTGGTCTGTTCTTCACGGATATGCGCAACAAGTCCGGCGGCCCGGCTGATCACGGAAAAGCCGCGCATGATTTCCGGCTCGACGCCGATTTCCAGCAACACCGCTGCGACCCCGCCAGTGGCGTTGATCGTCAGATGCCGCCCCAGTTCTTCGTCGACGATCCCGGACAGACGCTTCATGGCGTCGATGTAGATACCGTCGATACCTTCCTGCGACAGGGCGATGTCAAACAGCCGTGCCGTTCTGGGATCATCGGGCTTGTGTAAGTGATGACCGAAACCGGGCAGCGGCTTTTTCGCCGCCCTGAGGGCACGTATTTCCCGGCGCGCGGCGGCGTCGAAGCCTCCTTCATCCTGCAACAGGCTCATCAGCAGCTTGGCGGCATTTTCCATGGTGCCGACGAATTGCGAGCCGACGTTGAGCAGCCCCGCCGCAACGGCGGACTGCAGCGCTTCCGGGGCGGAATGGTAGGTCAGCCGCGTGGCGATGGCACTGGGGGTCAGGCCGTGTTCCATCAGGGTGACAAGGACCACATCCAGAATGGCGATTTCACCCGCAGTCCCCTTCCGCCCCATAATGTGCATGAACATCATGTCGGTGAACGAGACCTTGCCCATCAAATCCCCGACAAGGCCGTCGTCGCGGTAATACAGTTCCTCGTTGGTGTGGGTCGCCAGTCTTGTCGTCGGGTTTCCGGTGCCGCTCATGCTGCTGTTTCTCCGTCCCTGGGGGTGAACTTGTCCTTGGCCTCGCGGCGCAGCACCTTGCCGACAGGGGATCGGGGCAGTTCGTCAACGATGTGGACGACTTTCGGGGTTTTCACCGAGTCCAGCCGCTCCTTGACGAAAGCGGCGATCTCGTCGCCGCTGACGTCACTGCCGGGGCGGACTTCGACCGCCGCCGTCAGGGCTTCGCCCCATTTCCGGTCCGGCACGCCGAACACCACGCATTCGCTGACCATCGGGTGCTGGCCCAGGACGGCCTCAACATCGCTCGGATAGACATTGAAGCCGCCGGTGATCACGACATCACGAATGCGGTCCTTGATATAGACAAACCCGCGTTCGTCGATGACGCCGACATCGCCGGTATGCAGCCAGCCGTCGATGATCGTCTCGGCGGTCTTGTCGGGCATGTCCAGATACCCCTTCATGACCATATCGCCCTTGAGCACGATCTCGCCCATTTCACCCGGCTCAAGGATGTTACCCTCGGGGTCCATGGTTTCAACTCGGGTCATGAACGTGGCGCGGCCCGTGGACGCCCAGTTTTCCGGCTCGGCCCATTCTTTGGCCCGCATGCAGATCGCAATCTGCGGAGCTTCGGTCTGACCGAAACAGGTTTCGACCGCGTTGTTGAACACCTTCATCGCGCGCGGCACTTCATCCTTGCGAATCGCGGCACCGCCGACGATCAGATGCCGCAGGGCACTGAAATCCCGCTCTTCGACGCCCGGCTCGTCCAGCATCATGTAGACTACGGTCGGCGGCACGAAGGAACAGGTGATCCGGTCACGCTCCATGGCGTCGATAATCGACGCCGGCTTGGCCGGCCCCATGAATACCTGCATCCCGCCGACTGCAAACGTCGGCATGATCAGGGTATTGGTGCCGTGGGTCATCGGTGCCGCCAGAAGATGCCGGTCATCAGCGTCAAACCCGAATTCATGCAGCATAGTGGCGACACAGGTATTCCAAACCCGATAGGTCTGCATGCAGCCCTTGGGCTGTCCGCTCGATCCGCCGGTGAACTTGATCGCCTGGATATCGTCGAGGCTGAGGTCGTGGCGAACCGGTTTCTGTCCATCGAAGCGGCTGACCAGATCCGCGATCGAGGCACCGTCCGCCGCCGCACCCGGCTTGCCGATCAGTCGCACGGCGGCGCCGCTGTCGACCCTGTCCCAGCAATCGGCATCGACAACGACGATACCGGGCGCCGTCACTTCGCAGATCCGGTCCAGTTCCGGTTTGCCGTTCCGCGGGTTCAGCGGAATCCAGGTTTTACCGGCAGCGAACACCGCCAGCCAGGCGAGAAGATGTTCGAACGTATTGTAGCCGCAGATGCCGACCCGGGTCTGCGGTGCGGGGTCGATATCCTGCAGCGCGGCGGCCAGGGCATTGGCCTTGCGCGCCAGCTCCGCATAGGTCAATTCCATATCACCGTCGCGAACGGCAATCCGGTCCGGGAAGCGCTGCGCGGCCCTTAGAAAGTGATCGATCGGCAGCATCTCAGTTTCCGTCCTCGACCATGTCGGTCTTGAAGCGCTTCCAGCGCTCAACATAATTAACCGAGATCCGGTGCACGTTGGCGATGGCCTCTTCCTTGAGTTGGCGGATCACCCGGCCGGGCGCACCGACCACCAGCGAGCCGTCAGGGATTTCAGTATTTTCCGTGATCAGCGCCTTGGCACCGATAATGCAGTTCTTACCGATTTTAGCCCCGTTCAACACCACCGCGCCGATCCCGATCAGCGTGTTGTCGCCGACCGTGCAGCCATGCAGCATCGCCATGTGACCGACCGTCACGTCCTTGCCGAGCGTCAGGGTATATCCGGGGTCGGTATGCAGGACGCTGTTTTCCTGAATATTGGTCCCTTCGCCGATAATTATCGGGTCGTTGTCGCCCCGAATTACGGCGCCAAACCAGACGCTGGCCCCCGCTTCAAGAGTCACCTTGCCGATCACCGATGCATTGGGGGCAATCCAGTAATCGTCGCCACGGGTCGTAACCCGGTCTTCACCGAGTGAATACTTCATCGCTGTCCTCCGTTGGATCAGAAGATATTGTCGTCCGTCAGCCAGCCCGGAAAAAGGCTAAACTGACCATGTCTTTCCGGAATTTATCAGTGCAAGGGTGTCATCGGCGGGCTGCGGCTTGGCAAACAGGTAGCCCTGACCGAAATGACAATCTAGATTCTTCAGGCGCACCTGCTGGGCTTCGGTCTCAATACCCTCGGCGACGATGTTCATATCCAGTGCCTGGGCCAGCCCGATGATGCTGTGAACGATGCGTTTGCTGTTTTCGGTTTCGTCCATGCTGTTGATGAAGGCCCGGTCGATTTTCAGCGTATCCAGCGGGAACATATGCAGGTAACTGAGGCTAGAATACCCGGTGCCGAAATCATCAATGGCCAGCGATATGCCGAGGGCTTTGAGCTTTTTCAGCGCATGCGCCGCGTGATCGGGATTTTCAACCATCAGGGTTTCGGTGATTTCCAGCTTTACCTGGTCCAGATCGACACCGCTGGCATGGATGATCTCGCCGATCCGGTCGATTTCGTTCAGGTCGGAAAGCTGCAGACCGGAGACGTTGGTGCTCATGAACGGCAGCGGATCGTTCGGATGAAGTTCGGCAAACGCCGCCGCGAAAAGATTCTGATCTCTGAGGCTTGTTTCCAGGGCAAATCGGCCAAGCTCGACAATCAATCCGGTGTTTTCCGCAAGCGGGATAAAGCGATCCGGCGGCACGAACGAACCATCGTCCTTTTGCCAGCGCATCAGTGCCTCGAAGCCGGCGATCTTGCCCGTCGCGAGTGAGATGATCGCCTGATAGTGCATCTGGAACTGCTGCTTCTCGAGGCCGTGCAACAGATCGCGCTCATCATGGATACGCTGAAATGCCATGGCACGGATTTCTTCAAGCGATGAATTCTGCTTGGAATCTTGCAAGTTCAGACCGGAATATCTGTTCTGCGCGTTTCTGAAGCGTGTCAGCACCACCCGCAAAATCAGGTTCATCATCGGATCGGCGGACGTCAGCGGTTTGATGAACCGTGAACGCTGGATCACGATCAGCTCCGTGTCCGACGTCGCGATCACGTCGGCGGACCGGGGCGCATCGTCAATCATCGACATTTCGCCGATGATTTCGCCAGGGCCGAGCTGCGCGATGACGAAGTCCTGGCCATCCTTTTCGATAATCACGTCGACCGAGCCACGCTCGATGAAATAGGCATGAACACCCGGTTCACCCCGCCGGAAAATAAGTTCTCCGGTTTTATACACACGTGAATAAATGTTTTCCGGCAAACCGTTATGCCTTTCCAGAACCTGTCAGCAGCTAAAGTTACGCATGTTGCATGTTTTCGGCAATAGGGTGGCGTTTATAAAATGCCGCCCGGTTCACCCAGGGCATGCCGGGTCAGTTCTGCCGTGATGTAGTCAAAGGCTTCATCCACATCGTCCGTGGTCAGAAACAGGTCAAGATCTTCCGGTGCTATGGTTCCCGCCTCGATCAGCGCATCCAGATTCAACGTATCGTTCCAGAAGGATTTGCCAAACAGCACCGTTGGTACGTGCTTCTTGAGCTTGTTGGTCTGCATCAGGGTCAGGGTTTCAAAAAACTCGTCCATAGTGCCGAAACCGCCCGGAAATACGAGCATCGCCTTGGCCAGATAGATGAACCAGAATTTCCGCATGAAGAAGTAGTGAAACTCGAAACCGAGTTCGCGTGTCACATAGGGGTTTTCATGCTGTTCGTGGGGCAGTGAGATATTCAGCCCGATGTTGATCCCGGCGGCTTCCGACGCACCCCGGTTGGCGGCTTCCATGATCCCGGGTCCGCCCCCGGTGCAGACCACAAATCGGCGCCGCGACCCTTCCAGGGTTTTCGACCATTTTGTCAGACGGTTCGCCAGTGTCCGTGCAGCCTCGTAATATTTTGACATTTTTAACTGACGTTCGGCTTCGGCCAGATCACCGCCATGCCGCTTTACCGCATCCAGATGCTTTTCCGCCTCTTCGCGGCTTTTGATCCGGGCCGAACCGAAAAACACGATGGTGTCTGCGATATTGTATTCCTCGAAGCGGGCTTCGGGTTCCAGGTATTCGGACAGGATTCTGAGGGAACGGCCATCCCGGCTGTGCATGAATTCCGGATTCTCGTAGGCCTTGACCGGGAAAGCCCGGTCATCCCTGTCACCCCCGTCTTTGCTCATGACTTACTCCCCGCCGCCTTTGACGGCCCAGCGCGCCGTCGCGGCATCATCGCTGGCTCTGGCATCGACCCACTTCGGGCCGTCCGCCGTATCCTCGAGCTTCCAGAACGGGGCCCGGGTTTTCAGAAAATCGATCAGGTAATGACAGGCGTCGAAGGCGGCTTCGCGATGTGCCGACGCCGCGGCGACAAGAACGATCTGATCACCGGGTTCAAGCCGGCCGTAGCGGTGAATGATCAGGGTCGCTTCCAATGGCCAGCGCGCCAGGGCTTCGGTTTCGATTTCTTCCAACGCACGTTCGGTCATGCCGGGATAGTGTTCAAGGGTCATGGCGCCGATATCGGCATTCCCGGCCATATCGCGGACCAGACCGACGAACGAGCACAAGCCGCCGATCGAATGATTTCCGGCGCTCATCGCCTTCAGCTCTGCGCCGAGATCGAAATCCTGCTCCTGTACGCGGATCATTTCAGCCTCCGGTGACCGGTGGAAAGAAAGCGATCTCGTCCTCATCGTTGACGGGGTGGGTCATATCGACGTGCGACTGATTGACCGCCGCTCGAACATGGGCCTGATCCTCGAACGCTTCCGCATAGCCGTCACCGCGGCCGGCCAGCCAGCCGATTAGGTCGCCGACCGTGCTTACGCCGTCAGGGCGTGCGACATCCTCCGACGCGGTGCCGATGCGTTCCCGGACCCATGCGAAATACAGAAGTTTCAAAATCCTACCCCGCTAACAAACCACTGAAGGGAATGTAGGTGACGGAAGCACCGGCTTCCAGCTTCTCGACATCCTCGTCGATTTCGACCAGCCCGTCCGCCGCAGCCATGGACGTCAGGATGCCGGCTCCGCTGGAATGATGCTTGAACGCTACCGGCCGTCCCGCATCATCGCTGCCGAGACCGGCCCGCACCCATTCCCGGCGCCCGGATTTCTTTTTATAGGCAAAATCCGTGGTGACCTGCAGACGCACCGGTTTGTAGCCGGTTTCACCTGCAAGCCGCCGCAGCATCGGCTGCGCCACCATCAGAAATGTCACCATTGCCGCTACCGGATTGCCGGGCAGACCAACGAACGCAGCCGGTCCAACTTGGCCCAGCGCAATCGGCCGTCCCGGCTTGATCGCCAGACGCCAGAAATGAATGCTGCCCAGGCGCTCGACGGCGGCCTTGACGTGATCCTCTTCACCCGCAGAGACCCCGCCCGACGTCATCAGCAGATGATGATCCCCGGCGGCCCCGTTCAGCGCATCGGCGATGGCATCCTCATCATCGGCGAGAATGCCGAGATCGGTCACCAACGCGCCGAGATTTTCCAGCATCGCCATGACGGCAAACCGATTGGCGTCATAGATGCACCCCGCCGGGGCATCGCCGCTGGGATCGCGGACTTCATCGCCGGTCGAAAAAACGGCGACCCGCAGCGGCGCATAAACCTCGAGACTGTTGCGCCCGACCGAAGCGGCGAGACCGATATCCTGCGCCCTGAGCCGTGTCCCGGTTTTGACGATCACGTCGCCGTCCTTGACGTCCTCGCCGGCAAAGCGGCGGTTCGCGCCCTGTTTCAGGCCGCGGGGCAGGATCACGGCATCACCGTCGCGTACGCAGTCTTCTTCCATGAACACCGTATCCATGCCGTCCGGCATCGGGGCACCGGTGAAAATCTGCACGGCTTCGCCCGGTTTCGCATCCCGGCCAAGGGGATGACCGGCGGCAACCCGGCCCGTCACCGGCAAACGGGTATCGCCGTCCTGCGCCAGATCGGCATAAAACACGGCATAGCCGTCAACGGCGCTGTTGTCGTGCGGCGGCACATTGCGTTCCGAGATCACGTCTTTGGCAAGAATACGGCCGGCGGCTTTGATCAGAGGCACCGTTTCCGTTTCAACGACGGTATCGATCCGCACGGCGAGATCCGCCATGGCCTCGTCAAAGGGCACAAGCGCATCACCGAAAGCAAAACAGTCGTCCTTAAGCTGCGCCATGCCGCCGCTCCGCCGGCAGACCGCAGAAGTCGATCACGAAATCAGCGATGGCCTCTACATCATCCAGATCAAGCCTGGGGATGTTCACATCGAGGTCCGTCGTCGTCGCCACCGCAACGATGGACGGATCGTCCGCGCACAGCAAAGGCTTGCCGACTTCGGGTCGGTACACCTCCATTTTCGCATGCGGGTAGGTTTTGAAACCTTCGATCAGGACCAGATCGACCGGTGACATCCGTTTCAGCATGTCTTCGATCTTCGGCTCGGGCTCCCCCCGGTTTTCATGCAGAAGCGCCCAGCGCTGTGCGCCCGAGATCACCACCTCGGATGCGCCCGCGGCGCGGTGCTCGTAAGAATCCTTGCCCGGCCGGTCGATATCAAAATTGTGGTGCGTGTGCTTGATCGTCGAAATCCGCAGATCCCGTGCCGTCAGCGCCGGGATCACGGCTTTCACCAGTGTCGTCTTGCCGCTGCCGCTCCAGCCTGCGAAACCGAAAATCTTCATACCTGAATGTCCCTCAGCGCCTTGTCGGCCTTATTCTGTATATGATGAATATCCCCTAACAGGGGACCGGGTTCAACCGGCAGTACGGATTTTCGTTTTACCGTCGTCGGCTTCAGCCTTGTTGCCCGTCTGGCCGCCTGTATCGGCTGATTTACCATCGACGGCGGCAATCTGGCGGATCCCGACGATCAGGTAGTCCGCGCCCGTCACCAGGGTCAGCAGTGCCGCCCCCCACAGACCAATAATACCGATTTCAGTTGTCGTGAACGGCCCGAAGTCCGGTCCAGCGGGACCGACCAGCAGGAATCCAAGAGCCAACATCTGGATCGTCGTCTTCCACTTCGCCAATGCCGTCACCGGCATCCGAACACGAACTTCGGCAAGAAACTCGCGCAGCCCCGATACCAAAATCTCACGGCACAGGATGACTGCCGCCGGCAGCACGGTAACGTCATTGATCCGGTCCACGCCGACCAGCACCAGCAATACTGACGCCACCAGCAGCTTGTCGGCGATCGGGTCGAGAAAGCGCCCGAAAGCAGACTGCTGGGACAGCACACGCGCCAGATAGCCGTCGAAGAAATCCGTCACGCAGGCCAGCGTATAGAAGGTGAAGGCGATCCAGTTGGCGAGCGGGGCATCCAGAAAGATCAGCGCGACGATCAACAGCGGAATCGCAACAATCCGTCCCAATGTCAGGATATTCGGTATTTTAGTCAGCATGCCTGCCGCCCTGGCTGATTTCCGGATGGATCGGGAAACCCCATCCCCTACGAAACTTCTTTTATCAGTTTCCGGGGGGCGTTGAAACCTGAAGCATGACCTATATTCGGGTTTGCGCCGATTTACTTGTCAAAACCGGGACCACCTCGAATGAAACGATGTCGTCCCAGCGTGAAATCCATTCATCCAGCAAAGAACGGTCATCGGTCGACATGATCTGGTAACACACCCGCAAATCCTCGCTGACCCAGCTGTCGATGTATTCAAGTCCGTCCGGCAGCATCCGCCCCTTATTGCGAAAGCGGGCATAGACCACCTCCGGGCCGTCATTGAAGGTCTCGATGATCATGTAGAGCATGGATCAGTCCTCGGGATGGAACCAGTCGTAGATTTTCTTCGCCATGGCACGGCTGACGCCGTCAACGGCTTCCAGATCCTTGATGCCGGCACTGGCAACTGACTGGGCCGCCCCGAAGTGATGCAGGAGCGCCTTCTTGCGTTTGGCCCCGATCCCCGGCACCTCATCAAGGATCGACTTGTTGATCTGCTTGCCGCGCTTCGCACGGTGGGTACCAATGGCGAAGCGGTGCGCCTCATCACGGATTCGCTGCAGGAAGTACAGCACCGGGTCCTTGTAGCCGAGTTGGACCGCTTCTGAGCGGCCCGGCAGGAATATCTTTTCGCGGCCCGCATCCCGGTCCGGCCCCTTGGCAATCGCCGCCAGCGGCACGTCCTCGATACCGAGCTGTTCGAAAACATCGACGGCGGCGGATAGTTGCCCCTTACCACCGTCGACCAGCACCAGATCGGGCCACTGCCCCTTGGTGCGGTCCGGGTCTTCCTTGAGCGCGCGGGAAAACCGCCGTTCCAGAACTTCACGCATCATGTCGTAATCGTCGCCGGCGGATGCGCCGCCCGAACCGGCACGGCGGATATTGAACTTGCGGTAGGCGTTCTTCATGAAACCTTCGGCCCCGACGACAATCATCGCGCCGATGGCATTGGTCCCCGAGACATGTGAGTTGTCATATACTTCGATCCGGTCCGGTGCCCCGTCCAGCGACAGCGCCGCCGACAGTCCTTCCAGCAGACGGCGCTGCGACGCGCTTTCCGACATGCGCCGAGCCAGAGCATCGCGGGCATTTGTGACGGCATTGTCGAGCACACGCTTTTTCTCGCCCCGGGTCGGCACGCGGATTTCCACCTTGCGGTCGGCGCGAACCCTGAGCGCTTCCTCGACAAGCTCCCGGTTCGGCAGCTTGTGCGAGGTCAGTACCAGTTTTGCCGGCTGGGTGCGGGCATAGAACTGACCGATAAATGCCTCGATGACGTCCTCTGGGGTATCTTCCCGAGCATGGCTGGGAAAATAGGCCCTGTTCCCATAGCTGCGCGAGCCGCGATAGAAAAACACCTGCACACAGGTCTGACCGCCTTCCTGATGGAGCGCGATCACGTCCGCTTCGTCGAGACCGGCGCTGAACGCCTCGTGACGGGACTGTACGCGGGTCAGGGCCTGAATACGGTCGCGGTACTGCGCCGCCAGCTCATACTCCATATCGTCGGAAGCGGCCTGCATGTTTTCCGCCAGCTTACGTTGAATCCGCTGACTGTCACCGGTCAGGAATTCCCGCGCCTCGTCGACAAGTCCCTTGTAATCGGCTTTAGAAATCCGCCCGACACAGGGCCCGCTGCAACGCTTGATCTGAAACAGCAGGCACGGCCGGGTGCGGTTGGCGAACACGTTGTCCGAACAGGTCCTGAGCAGAAAGGCGCGTTGCAAAAGCCCGAGTGTATCATTGACGGCCCAGACCGACGCGAAGGGGCCGAAATATTCCCCGTTGCGATTTCTGGCGCCCCGGTACTTGACGATCTGCGGGAATTCATGGTCGCCGGTAACCAGGATCATCGGAAACGACTTATCGTCGCGCAGCAGAATGTTGTATCTGGGCGCATAGCGCTTGATCAGATCGGATTCCAAAAGCAGCGCTTCAGCCTCGGTCTCGGTCTTGACGATCTCGAGGTCGACCGTCTGCGCGATCATGCGGCGGATGCGGATCGACTGGCGATTTGGATTGGCGTAGCTGGTAACGCGCTTGCGGATGTTCTTGGCCTTGCCGACGTACAGCACATCCCCGGCATCGTTGAGCATGCGGTAGACCCCCGGCGATGTCGGTAGCCCGGACAGCCGCATGCGAATGGCATCAGCCCCCTTGATTGCGGCATCGTCGTCAGCAACGTCTTCTGTTTTGATGTCGGTCGGCTGGTCTTGCATGCGTGTTATTTCATCAATTCAGGGCGATCCGTCAACGCGATGAGACGGTCTTGGCAGAGAAATCGGGTTAACCATAAACCTATCCACCATTCCTGTGGATAACCATGTTGAAAAAACCCCGATCCGGGGAAAATCGTTATAAATCAGTAGGGTTTAATTAAACTGCACAATAATTAGGCAACATATTATCCTATTGATTCTAAACAGAATTTCTTCTGTACCTTTGCTGGTTCAGTAGGCTTTTAATATAGCTGCCACGCACCCGTAACATACCGCGAATTGTGCAAAACACTTCGAGAAGAAAACCCGAATGCGCACTAATTGCGAAGTATTCGCCGGTTTGTTAACGATTTATATTGCGCTGTTGAAGCGTTCGATCTCGACGCCGACACTCTGCGCATTGTCAAAAATATCAAGTTTTTCAACGCGTACGCGGGCAGAGCGTACCCGTGGATCCGTCAGACACATCTCTGCGATGCGTTCGGCGGTTGTTTCAACCAATCCGACGTGCCCCTGATCGAAGAGCTTTTGCACACCCGATACCAACTGTTCGTAACAGACGACATTGGCCAGATTGTCATCCAGACCACCCTCGCCTTCGCGCACGGCAAGATCCAGATTAACGCGGACCCTTTGCGGCTTGCCCTGCTCGTGGTCATGTATCCCGATCAGCGCCAGCAGGACCAGGTCGCGGACGAATACGTGGCGGATACGCTGACGCGCATCGGCGATCTTGAGCGGCTCAAGGATTTCTTTCGGTTCCATGCTTACCTTCCAGCCCCGCCCGTTTATTCGCGGGGTGCTGTTTCAGCTGTTTCAAATGCCCAGTTCAGGTGCTGCCCGGCATCGACAGCGATGATCTGCCCGCTCACCGACGGAGCGTCAAGAAGAAATGCCGCCGCTGCGCCGATCTCGTCGGGGGCGACCGCGTGGGAAAGCGGCGTCTGGCGGGCCTGACGGTCAAAATCATCGTCGCTCTGGCGCGTACTCGGCAGGACCGGTCCCGGCCCGATGGCATTGACCCGCACCCGCGGCGCCATGGCGCGGGCCAGGATCTGCGTCTGGTCCCAGAGCGCCATCTTGCTCAGCGTGTAGCTGAGAAAATGGCTGCTCGGGTTAAGTACCCGCTGATCGACGATGTTAACAATTGCCCCGGGCGCCTTTTCCGGCAGTTGCCGGTACAGGGCTTGCGACAGCACATAGGGTGCCCGGACGTGCACCGCCATATGCAGGTCCCAGAATGCCCGGTCCTCAGTCGCCAGGTCGTCCCGCTTGAAGATCGAGGCGTTGTTGACCAGCGCGTTCAGGCCACCCAACGCATCTGACGCCTGATCGGCCAGTGCCTGAACCGCGCTTTCGTCCGCCAGGTCGGCCTGCACGGTGACCGCGCGGCGGCCCTTCTGGCGGAGGTTGTCGGCGAGGTCTTCGGCTTCATCCGCCGAGCCGTTGTAATGAATGGCGATATCCCAGCCGTCATGCGCCAGACGTTCGACGATCGACCTGCCGATCCGCTTCGCGCCGCCTGTTACCAGGACATTCCGCATGGGCATGCTTTCTCAGACGGATGCCAGCAAACGCTCGACGCCGTACGCCTGCGCACCGACATAACCGATGTAGATAACAAAGAACAGGAAGGCATACTTGCGGTCCAGTTTCATCCATCCGAGCAGGACCGGCAGAAGCATCAGCGTTGCAATCAGCATCACCCAGATGTCGAAGGACAGCACCTGGCCCGGCACCGGAATGGGCGTTACCAGGGCGACTATGCCGCCGACCAGCATCATGTTGAAAATATTGGAACCGACGACGTTGCCGATGGCCACATCCGGATGACCGCGATAGGCGGCGACGACGGATGCGGCGAGTTCCGGCAGCGAGGTACCGAAGGCAAACAGGGTAAGGCCGATGACTTCCTCGGAAACCCCGAACGACCGCGCGATTTCGGAGCCGCCGGCAACCAGCAGATCGGCGCCGAATGCCAGACCGGCAACGCCGATGATGGTTGCCGCCAGCGCGATGGGCACGCTCTTGGGCATGCCCTTTTCAAGTTCTTCGAGTTCCTCAAGGTGTTCTCTCTGCAGTTCCGGATCGGCCTTTTCACGGAAATACGAGATGCCGAGGAAGGTCAGGAACACCACCAGCAGGACACCCCCGGCAAGCACGCTCAACGTCCCCTGAAGACAAAGTCCGGTAAACAGCAAAGAGCCGCCCATCAGCAGGATAACGTCCCGTTTCATCGCATCCGGTTTCGCCAGGATCGGCGTGACCAGGCACGATGCCCCCAGAATCAACCAGACGTTGGCAATGTTCGATCCGACGATGTTGCCGATGGCCAGCCCCGTCGAGCCGTTCAGGGCAGCCTGCAGGCTGACCATGAGTTCAGGGGCGGATGTGCCGAAAGCCACCACGGTCATTCCGATGACCATGGGCGAGATGCCCATTTTTTCTGCGAGAATAACAGCGCCGCGCACCATCGCTTCGGCGGCAACCACGAGGATGATGAAACCTCCGATCACCTGCAAATACATCATCATCCGGATCAGTCCCCCCGTCGTGCCCAGCGCTCTCCTACCGGCTGGAAAGCGCTTACAATAGCCTCGTAGACATTGCGTTTAAAGGGGACAATCAGGCTCGAAACACGATTTAACGGCACCCAGTCCCATTGCTGAAACTCGGCCTTGCCGTGATACGACAAATCAACCTCCGACACGTCCCCGGTGAAGCCGTAAGCGAACCATCGCTGGGCCTGGCCCTTGTATTTCTTGAACCGTCTGCCGAGGATTTCAGGCGGGAAATCGTAAACCAGCCAGCCGTCCAGAGAATCCAGCAGCGTGACCGAGCGGATTCCGGTTTCCTCGAGCAATTCCCGCCGGGCGCCCTGTTCCGGGTCCTCGCCCTCGTCGAGTCCGCCCTGCGGCATCTGCCAGGCAAAACCTGAATCCGGTTTCATCCCGGCACGGCAGCCGACGAAAACCTCACCTGCGGCGTTGAATACCGCCGCACCGGCGCAGGGCCGATACCCGGACGGCAGATCGTCATACAAGTTCATGATCCCTTATCCGCTGTTACTCGGCTGCCGGCAGAATGGCGACCGCGGACGCCGGGACCAGGACGACCCCCTTGTCCTTGATGGTCTCATACCAGTCGATAATGCTCTTGATGGTGACCGGATAAGGCCGTGCCATGGCCAGCACCGAGCCCTGCTCCTTGGCGATGGCTTCCAGCCTGTCCAGATTGGTTCTGATCTGCTGAATGCGCGGGATGTCGTCGATATACATCTGGCTTTCCTGGTGCACCAGTTTCAGATCCTTGGCCACCGGTATGGCGTCGTTGCGGGTCCGGTTGCCGCCGACAACGAACATCAAACCTCGCTCACCAAAGGTCTTGAACAACTGGCGCATCTGCACATCCGCCTTCATGAAGCGCGATCCCATGAACGACACCAGCCCCACATACCCGGCCGCACTGGCCATCACGGTATCCAGCCGGCGCTGGTTTTCGGCAAGCTGGATGCGTGTATCGAGCGCCAGCGGCCCGGCATCCTCCATCGGAAAATCCTCGCTTTCCATGGGCAGCGACAGGAACACTTCGTGTCCGCCGAGCCGGGATCTGAAGACCCAGTCGCTAAGATCCCGGCCGTAGGGATTGAGCACCAGACTGATTTCCGGGGGCAGCTTATTGATGGCGCCGAGGGAGGCCTGACGGCTCAAGCCGATCCCTTCGATCATGAGTGCGATTTTCGGTTCCGTAATCCCCGGATCCGACGGCCGTGCATAGACCTGCCACGGGATTGCCCCGTTGTTGCTGATCCTCGGCAACTCGCCGATGCCGTCTTTTTCCTCGAGCAGCCCCCGGACCGGGGCACCCGACAGGGCCTGGCTTTGATCCGCCGCGGATGGCTGATCAGCTATCCGCGCCATCGCCGAACCGGCCACCGCCGGGACCACCAGCCCGCCACCTGCGGAATTCGATCCCCCGAGGGAATTCAGCGAGTTCAGGGAATTCAGCCCGCCGGCAGGTTCGGCGCCGGGCTGGGCCAGGGCGAAGGCCGTGCCTTCAGCGGCAGTGTCGGCAGGTGCGCCGGCGGGGGATTGCAGGCTGGCTTGCGGGGCCGTGCTTTCCGGTGATACCGGCGGCGGCGTATCCAGCGACGGGGTCAGCCCTGCGGATGCTGAATCCGAAGCACCTGGCGTGGCGAGACTGTTGAGGGAACCCAAACCACCTGCATTCAGGCTGCCGGGGGCGGCCGGCATGGCCATTTCCACGCTGCCCGGCAGGTGTTGCGGGGCGTCGGCTTCACTCGTCGAAGGGTCTGAGAAGAACCACCAGCCGACACCCCCAAGGATGCTGATCAGCAGAACGCCGAAACCGACAGCGGCAAAGATGATTGCCTTCTTCCTGTCCTGCTCTTCGTCTTCATACTCATCGTCGTCATCTTCGTACTCGAAATCGTCATCTTCACCGTCTTCGTTTTCGAAAGGATTATCGAGTTCGTCGCCGACACCGACCAATTCCCCGTCGGCTTCTTCTTCATCATCATCGTCGTCAGGGTCGCCGGCGACTTCGGTATCCACCTCTTCATCATCATCGTGGAATTCTCCCGATTCACGTGCCGCAGACGATTCCAGAGCTTCTTCGAGTTCATCGTCAAAGCCATCGTCAAGTTCTTCGATGTCGAAGTCATCTTCATCGAAGTCCTCTTCTTCGTCTTTCTTCTTGCCGAATATTTTCGGGAACTTCACGCCGTCCTCCAAAAAAGGCCGCGGCCAGCATCATGCGCCGGCCGCGTCCCAGTTATTCGGTTAAAGCCACTGCAGAGCCGTCATTTGGCCGCTGCATTCTGCGACATGATCGCCAGCCCGCGAATCAGATCAAGCGCCCGGGACAACTGATAGTCCTGTACCTCTTCCGATTCATCGGCTTTCGCTTCACCATCTGCCGGTGCTTTTTCAGGGTCTGCGGCGTCGTCTTTCTTGTCGGTATCCAGAGCGCCGCGCAGGTCCGCTTCACTGCGGCGCGGGCGGTTGCTCTGGATTTCCTCGAACTTCGCCGGTTTCACCTCAATATCCGGATCAACGCCCTTGGCCTGAATGGAGCGGCCGGACGGCGTATAATAACGCGCCGTGGTCAGCCGCATCGCCCCATTGCCGGACAACGGCATGATCGTCTGTACCGAGCCCTTGCCGAATGATTTGGTCCCGAGCACTACGGCACGGCGATGATCCTGCAACGCACCGGCAACGATTTCCGACGCCGATGCGGAACCGCCGTTGATCAGCACGACCAGCGGCAGACCATCGGTCAAATCCCCTTCACGGGCAT
The DNA here is from genome assembly GCA_965227245.1 of Rhodospirillales bacterium. Lineage (GTDB taxonomy): Bacteria > Pseudomonadota > Alphaproteobacteria > Rhodospirillales > Casp-alpha2 > UBA4479. Next base: position 4,200,977 of record OZ245728.1, read on the forward strand.
TGAAACGCTGCGTATCTTCGGGTTTTCTGGAGCGGGTGGAAACGATTTCGCCCCGGTCCAGGAAGGCATCGGAAACCGCGATTGCCTGATCCAGCAAGCCACCCGGGTTGTTGCGCAGATCGAGCACGAACCCCTGGATATCCTTGCCGATCTCGTCCTTCAGTTTCTTGATGGCGCGATCGAGGCCCTTGTCGGTCTGCTCGTTGAACGAGGTAATGCGCACGTAACCGACCTTGTCTTCGGCATGGGACCGAACCGACGTGATCTTGATGACCGAGCGCGTGATCGTGACGTCGAACGGCTCACGGCCTTCCCGGACCACGGTCAGGCGGATATCGCTGCCGACCTTGCCGCGCATTTTCTCGACGGCCTGCGCCAGGGTCAGCCCCTGTACACTTTCGCCGTCCAGATGCGTAACGATGTCGCCGGATTCGATACCGGCCCGATAAGCCGGGGTATCGTCGATCGGCGAAATGACTTTGACGAAACCGGCTTCCATCGTCACCTGAATCCCGAGACCGCCGAATTCGCCACGCGTGTTGACCTGCATTTCCTTGAAACTTTTGGCATTCAGGAAGCTGGAATGCGGATCGAGCGCGGCCAGCATGCCGGTGATCGCAGCTTCGATCATTTCCTCCTCGCTGGGCGGTTCGACATATTCGGCGCGTACGCGCTCGAAAACGTCACCGAACAGGGCAAGCAGGCGATACGTCTCTTCGTCGTTCTTCTTTGCATCAGCGGCATGTCCGGGAACCGCCCATGCAAATACGCCAAGCACCAGCGCTACGGCACCGAGCCTGGCCATCATCCGATTTTTCATCCGTTCACCTCATTTTTGCGTGCTGCCACCACGGCTGGGGGTTAATGGGTTGGCCGTCACGGCGTAACTCTACATATAAAACTGGCTGGCCGCTCTCGCTCTGCTCCATGATCCCGACAGGCTCTCCGGCCAGTACGTTCTGTCCCTGTTCGACATCGATCCGGGTCATCCCGGCAAGCAGGCTATGATATCCTTCGCCATGTTCGATGATCAAGAGAAGCCCATAGCCACGGAACTTTCCAGCGTAAACCACGGTCCCGTCATAGGTTGCCGTCACCTGCGCACCGGGCGGGGTCGAGATGGTCAGGCCCTTTCTGGACAGCCCGCCGTCGGTTTTCTCACCGTAATGCCCCGAAATCCTCCCGGCAACAGGCAGCGTAAGTGATCCCCGCGCCTTGCTGATCGGCTTCAGCGGCGGCACCGTGGCAAATTCACGGCTGCCCTGAGGGGCCGGCGGTGGATTTTTTTTCGCCCGTTCGCGTTCCTTTTCGATCCCCTGCATCAGCTCGCGCAGTGTCTTCGCCTTGCCGGCCAGGGCAGCGATTCGCTGTTCAGCCTCTGTGGCCTGCTTGTCGGCACGCCGTTTGAGGACTTTTTTGCGCGACATCAACGCCCCCAGACGGCGGCGTTCGCGCTCCAGAAGTTCGGAGGTTTCCTCAAGCGTGGTCTTGCGCACGGCAATTTCCGTCCGCGCCTTGACCAGAAAATCCAGCTCGTCGCGCAGTTCCTTCGCCTGACGGTCGATTTCACTGACCGCGGTTCTGAGCAGGATCGCGGTGCGCACCGTATCGGCGGGCTGCACCGGCTGGGCAATCAGGGCCTCCGGCGGGAACTGGGCAATCCGCTGCATGGCAGCCAGCACCCGGCCGAACCTGGCACGGCCATCGCGGAGATCGGTGGTCTTGCGCTCCAACAGGCGTTCGAGAGCCTGCAGCCGGGTTTTCAACGCCGCCACCTGGGTTTCATGACGCTGCACCGCGCGGGCCGCCGAAACCATCTCGTTCTGAAGGTTGTCGATGTCGCGGGCCATGATCTCTGCCCGGGCGCGGGCCTGTTCGGCCGCGGTCTTTTCCTGACCGATGCGTTCTTCGATCAGTTGCAGATCCCGGCTGGCACCGGCGGCGCTGTCTTGCGCCATGGCGTCCGCCGGCACCATCAGCAGACATAGCCATGCCGTGCCCAGCACAGCCAGAGTGTGCCGCGTTCTGGAAGCGTCAGGCTTATTCAGCCGCTGCACTTTCAGCAGGTTTCTCCTCAATCAGGCATTTTCCCGACATTTCCGCCGGTTGCGGCAGTTCAAGCAGACGCAGCAGTGTCGGCGCCACATCCGACAGCCGGCCTTCATGCAGGCCGCTGACATAGGCCGGCGGATTGACCATGATGAACGGTACCGGGTTCAGGGTGTGTTGTGTGTGCACCCCGCCGTCGACTTCACGCATCTGTTCCAGATTACCGTGATCCGCGGTCACCAGCATGACGCCGCCGGTGTCCTGGACGGCTTTTTCCAGCCGCGCCAGCGACCCGTCGATGACTTCCGCCGCCTTGACCGCCGCGTCGAGCACACCGGTGTGGCCGACCATATCGCCGTTGGCGAAATTGACGATGATCAGATCGAAGGTCTGGCCGGTGATCGCCTCGACCAGCCGCTCGGTGACTTCCGGCGCCGACATTTCCGGCTGCAGGTCATAGGTCGCGACCTTCGGAGACGGGATCAGGATACGCTCCTCGCCCGGGAAGACGTCTTCACGACCCCCGTTCAGAAAGAACGTCACATGGGCGTACTTTTCGGTTTCGGCAATCCGCAGCTGGCGCATGCCGGCATCGGCGACAACCTCGCCCAAAATCCGGCTGAGCTGCGTCGGCGGAAAGATCGCCGCCATGTATTCGGCATGCTTCCGGGAATATTCGACCATCCCCAGGGCGGCGGCGAAGTTAATATTACGCGGGCGTTCAAAGCCGTCGAAATCGGGATCCAGTAGTGCTGCCAGAACTTCACGGGCGCGGTCGGCGCGGAAATTCGCCATCATGATGCCGTCCCCGTCGCGCATCCCGGCATAATCGCCAACCGGCGAAGGCAGCACGAATTCGTCCGTCAGGTCCGCCGCATAGGCGGTATCGACGACCGCCGCCGCGTCCGGCTGCTTCGTACCCGCAGCTTCGGTCATGCAGGAATATGACTGCACCACCCGTTCCCAGCGGTTATCGCGGTCGAGCGCATAATAGCGCCCGCTGATCGTCGCAATCCGGCAGTCGTTCAGACCGGCAATGTCGGCTTCAAACTGTTCGATATAGCCCTTGGCCGCCGTCGGCGGAGTATCGCGGCCGTCGAGAAAGCCGTGAACTCGGATCGGAATGCCGGCATCGGACATGATCTTCGCGATCGCCGCCATGTGCTTCTGGTGTGAATGCACACCCCCAGGCGACAGCAGCCCGAGCAGGTGACAGGTGCCGCCGCTCTGCTTGAGCCGGTCGATATAATCACCCATCGCCGGGGCGTCCTTGAGCGTATCTTCACGGACCGCCTTGTCGATTTTCGGCAGTTCCTGAAGCACCACGCGCCCGGCCCCAAGGTTCATGTGCCCGACCTCGGAATTGCCCATCTGGCCTTCCGGCAGACCGACTTCGAGCGCCGAGGCGTTGAGCAGCGAGCGCGGATACTTTTCACGCATCGCATCCCACGTCGGCGTGCGGGCGTTTGAGACGGCATTATCCGCTGCCGTTTCACGCTCGCCCCAGCCGTCGAGAATGCACAGCACAACGGGCTTCGGGTGTGACGTCGTCTTTGTTGCGCTCATATCCGTAAGTGGTCCTGTTTTCTCAAGCAGTATATCTCAAAGCTCCAGATGCCGATACGGCCCCGATAAAGTTACCCTTTATATGGGGTGGAAACCGTCAGCCGCCATCGGCGCTCAAACCGGCCGCTTCTACTCCGGCCTTGGCCGCTTTCTCGTCGTTGTCGGAAATATCGCCGGTGATGCCGACCGCACCGATGATCGCGCCATCGGCGTTGCGGATCAGCACCCCGCCCGGAACCGGCACCAGCGAGCCGCCGGCCAGTTCGTTCATGGCCTGAATGAAGAACGGTTCGCTTTTGGCCCGCTCGAACAGTGCCCGCGAGCCGAGCCCCATGGCCAGCGCACCATTGGCCTTGCCGATAGCGATGTCGGGACGAAGATTTGATGATCCGTCCTCGCGTTCAAGCGCCTTGAGGTTCCCGGCGGCGTCCAGCACGGCGACGGTCAGCGGTTTCAGATCAAGCTTGCGGCCTTCGGCGCGCGCGGCGGCGACGATTTCACGTGCGGTCTCAAGGCTCAGTTGGCCCATTTTTTTATCTCCTGAATTTTTTTGTCGTAGTGATGGTTGGCGGGGACACTACCACCCACAAACCGGTGGTAAAAGACGAAGATCACCGTCAATCGCGATGATACGGATGCCCGGCCAGGATCGACTGGGCGCGATAGACCTGCTCCGCCAGCATCACCCGGACTAGCATGTGCGGCCAGGTCTGCGGACCGAAACCGAGCAACCGGTCGGCCCTTGCGCGCAGGCTTTCATCCAGACCGTCTGCCCCGCCGATGATGAAGGCCACGTCACGCCCTGTATCCCTGAGTTCGCCGAGCTTTTCCGCGAACGCGCGGCTGTTCATCGCCGGGCCGCGTTCATCCAGTGCAATCAGGTAGGCCCCGTCGGGGATTTTCTCGTTCAAGAGTTCCGCTTCGCGTGTTTTCAGTTCAGCGCCGGACAGGGGGCGCTTTTCCTCGACCTCGATCAGATCGAGAGCGGGCCGGAGCCGTTTCAGATATGACGTAAAAAGTTCCTGTTCGGGGCCGCGCCTGGCACGCCCGACAGCGATCAGTGTCAACCGCACGCCGACATCCTTTATCCGGTGCCGCAGCACCCAGTTCTCAGGTCCTCTCAGAGCCTATTATCAGACCCTTTTCTCAGGCCCAGTTCTCAGGCGATAGTCCCGGCAACGGGTTGCGGGGCAGCGCCTGAGCCGGCCACCACATCGGGCACCGACCAGAGTTTTTCGAGGCCATAGAAGTCGCGCACCTCGGGCCGGAACAGGTGAACCAGCACATCACCGGCGTCGATCAGTACCCAGTCGCTTTGACCGGCGCCTTCGACGGCAACGTCCTTGATTCCACATTCCTTGATTTTCTGGCAGAGGTGATCGGCCATGGCGCCGACTTGTCGGCTGGATTGACCGGAGGCAATGACCATGTAATCCGCGATCTGGGTCTTGCCGGCGAGATCGATGACAACGACGTCCTGCGCTTTGTCATCATCGAGAGAGGTTTCCACCAAAGCCCGGAGATCATCCCCGGACGGGCGAAGCTTGCGTTTGCTTGGTATAGTTACGGTCCTTTTCCACCAAGTTTCGAATGAACGTCCCTTTATGCTGGGTCCTCACAGGCCCATCCGGGACGCGCCCAGTATCTGGCCGGGACGGATCAAAATCCGCCTTCAGCCCGGATCCGGCTGGCCGATAATGGGTTCTCGCGAATTCTCAGAAACACCCACGCCGGCAATGCCGCATCCACCAGACGCCTTGCCGCTGCTTGGGGCCACCGGTCCCGCGCAAAACGTCGGGCTGCCACACTAGATGTAGCCCTTATAGAGTATCCCGGACGACCAAATACTGCAACTGGGACAATACGAAAAATTCGTGACCATTGCCGCCAGCGGTGAATCTGCAAAAGATTGTCGGCCCCCATCAGCCACACGAAGCGGTGCTGCCCCTGAATATCCGTCAACCGGGTCAGGGTGTCCGCCGTATACTGCGTACCCAGCCTCGCTTCGGCGTCACTGACATGGATGCGCGGATTGGCGGCGGCGATGTCTTCGGCGGCGGCGAGCCGTTTCTCATAGGCCGCCATCCCATCCGTCGACTTCAGCGGGTTCTGCGGCGACACCAGCCACCACACCTCGTCCAGGCCCAGCAGCTTCAGTGCCTGCTCACTTATATACAAGTGTCCGTCGTGGGCCGGGTTGAACGACCCGCCCAGCAGGCCGACGCGGCGGTGCTTGTTACCCAGAACAGGTTACTCCGCGGCCGACTTGCTGGCGGCAGCCTGGGGCATATCACCACGAATGATGTAGGCCAGCGCGGCGACCACCTGTTCCGGTTCGCGGGCGACACCGTTGGCGGCGCCGTCGACTTCCTTCAGTGCGTGATCGTGCTCGGCCGGGTGCAGGGTGATGTAGGGAATATCCAGCGCCGCCGCGTATCCGGCATCGAAGGCGGCGTTCCACTGCTTGTATTTCTCGCCGAAACGGATGATGGCGATATCCGAATTCTTCAACAGGTTCTGGGTGCGGATCGCGTTCAGCTGCGCCCCCTTGCGGTCGTGCCAGAACTTGTTGTCCTCGGCGCCGAACACGGCAACGCCGCAGTCATCGGAATCTTCATGCACCGTGATCGGCGAGACCAGCTCGACCGGCAGTCCGGCAGCCTTGACGCCGTCAGCGATGCGCTCGCGCCAGTCAGAATGAATTTCGCCGGAAAGATATACGGTCCAGGTCGCTGTCATGGTGTTCTCCTCTTTTTCCTTTTGTCCCTCATCACGGCCTCGTCTGCCCGGTGCCGCGCACCTTGTATTTCATCGAGGTCAGTTGCTCAACACCGACCGGGCCGCGGGCGTGCAGCTTGCCGGTCGAAATCCCGATTTCCGCCCCCATCCCGAATTCGCCGCCGTCGGCGAACTGGGTCGAGGCATTCCACATGACGATGGCACTGTCGACGTTGTTGAGAAACATCTCCGCAGCTTCGGCATCGTCCGTGATGATCGCCTCGGTATGCGACGAGCCGTGCCTGCGGATAAAGCCGACCGCATCGTCAACGCCGTCAATCACTTTCACGGCGATGATGCTGTCGAGGTATTCCGTATCCCAGTCCATATCCGAAGCTTCGCTGATCCGTGCGTCAATGGCGCGGCTTTCCGCATCGCCGCGCACCTCGCACCCCGCTTCAACCAATCCGTCGACGATATCTTTCAGCAGCACCGGCGCAATTGCGCCGTCGATCAGCAGGTTTTCCGTCGCCCCGCAGATGCCGGTTCGGCGCATCTTGGCGTTAACGACGATGTCGCGCGCCATTTTCGGATCGGCGGCGGCGTGAATATAGGTGTGGCAGATGCCTTCCAGATGCTTGAACAGCGGCACCTTGCTCTCGTCCGTGACCCGCTGGATCAGCGACTTCCCACCACGCGGCACGATGACGTCGATATAATCGGTCATTCGCAGCATTTCGCCGACACAGGCACGATCCGTGCTCGGCACCAGCTGGATCGCGTGTTCCGGCAGCCCGGCGGCGATCAGCCCTGTGCGCAGGCTTTCCATGATGGCGCGACTGGAATGATAACTTTCCGACCCGCCGCGCAGGATCGCCGCGTTCCCGGCCTTGAGGCACAGTCCGCCCGCATCCGCGGTCACGTTGGGACGGCTTTCATAGATCACGCCGATGACGCCGAGCGGCACGCGGACCCGTTCGATCTTCAACCCGTTGGGCCGGTCCCAGGCGCTTTCGACGGCCCCCACAGGATCGTTCAGCCCGGCAATCGCTTCCAGCCCCTTGGCGACACCCTCGATCCGCTCCTCACTCAGCAACAGACGGTCGAGCATGGCGCCCGACAGGCCCTTGTCCTCGCCCGCTTTGATGTCCTTGGCATTTTCCGCAAGGATGTGAGCGGCACGAAGACGCAGGCTGGCGGCCATTTCATTCAGCGCCCGGTTCTTGGCATCCGCAGACACGATGGCGAGCGCAGCGGCCGCCGCTTTGGCGTTCTCACCGATCTCGCGCATCATCGATGCGATGTTTGCCTGTATATCGGCCTGTCCGTCCATGATCTTTCCTCAAATCAGAACGAGATCATCACGGTGGATCATCTCGTCCCGGCCACGATACCCCAGAATGTCTTCGATTTCACCGGTCTTGTGTCCGGCGATCCTGAGCGCCTCGTCCACATGATAGGCAATCAGGCCCCGCGCCACTTCGCGCCCGTCGGGATCGATCACGCAGACGGCATCGCCCCGCTCGAACCTGCCTTCGATTTTCTTGACCCCCGCGGGCAGCAGGCTTTTGCCGCCCTTCAGCGCTTTCAGCGCCCCGGCATCCAGATGCAGCCGGCCGGCGGGCTTCAGTGATCCGGCGATCCATTCCTTGCGCGCCGTTCTGGGATTGGCGTCGGGAACGAACACGGTCGAGCGGGCACCGTCCCTGATCCGGCTAAGCGGGTTCAGCCCCTTGCCCAGCGTGATCATCGCCGTGGTCCCTGCCCCCATGGCGATTTTCGCCGCCGCGATCTTGGTCACCATGCCGCCCTTGCTGTCACCGGACAGTTGCACGCCGGCCATCGCTTCGACCTCGGGCGTGATCTGTCCCCGCACCTCGGGGACGAATTCGGCATCGGGGTCGACCTGCGGGTTGGCGGTATACAGCCCATCGATATCCGACAGCATGATCAGCAGGTCCGCGGAAATCATCGCCGCCACCCGCGCCGCCAGCCGGTCGTTATCGCCGAAGCGGATTTCGTCGGTGGCCACGGTGTCGTTTTCATTGATCAGCGGCACCGCACCCAGATGTAAAAGCTCGGTCAGGGTGTTACGGGCATTGATGTAGCGCCGCCGGTTTTCGGAGTCGTCCAGCGTCAGCAGAACCTGCGCCACGGTCATGTCATGTTTGCCGAGAACGTCCTGATAGGCGTGGGTGAGCCGCACCATCCCGACGGCGGCCGATGCCTGCTGCTCGGGCAGCATCAGTTTGCCGGTGGCCAGGCCCAGATAGCGGCGGCCGACCGCAATCGCTCCCGACGACACGATGGCGACCTCGCGGCCCTGGCTGCGCAGTTCAGCAATGTCATCGGCCAGGGTTTCCAGCCAGCGCTTGTGCACGTGCCCGGTGTCGGGGTCGACCAGCAGCTGCGAGCCGATCTTGATGACGATCCGTTTGGCGTCGGCCAGGGCGCTCATGGCCGGTAGCCTTCGTCCACCTCGTCGCTCTGCTCGGCGGCTTCACGCGCGCGGTCATCGAGGATTTCCCGTTCCAGCGCAAACGTCAGTTCACGCACGCCCATGCCGGCGACCCCTGAAATCGTCTGGACGTCCTTGCCGCAGGCCTCGGCCAGTTCGGTACGGCGCTCTTCGACGGTGTCCGCATCCAGCGCATCGATCTTGTTGAGCGCAACGATCTCGGTCTTCTCCGCCAGGCCGCCGCCGTAGGCTTCCAGTTCGCCGCGCACGGTCCGATAGGCGTCGGCGACATCGTCCTGGGTGCCGTCCACCAGATGCAGCAAGACCCGGCAGCGCTCCACATGACCGAGAAACCGCGTCCCTAGTCCGGCGCCTTCGCTGGCGCCTTCGATCAGGCCCGGAATATCGGCCAGCACGAACGTCCGGTCGTCGACGGCGACGACACCGAGGTTCGGGTGCAGCGTCGTGAACGGATAATCGGCGATTTTCGGGTGCGCCCGGGTGCAGGCTGCGAGAAACGTCGACTTGCCCGCATTGGGCAGCCCGACCAGCCCGGCATCGGCGATCAGCTTGAGGCGCAGCCAGACCCAGCGCTCCTCGCCTTCAAGACCCGGGTTGGCGCGGCGCGGCGCCTGGTTCGTCGATGATTTGAAATGCGTGTTGCCAAAGCCGCCGTTGCCGCCCTTGAGAAACACGATGCGCTGTCCGGGAGTCTTGATATCGACAAGCAGGGTTTCGCGGTCTTCGTCGAAAATCTGCGTCCCCGGGGGAACCTTGACGACGAGCGGCTTGCCGGCCGGGCCGGAGCGGTTCTTGCCCATGCCGTCGGTGCCACGCTGTGCCTTGAAATGCTGTTTGTAGCGGAAATCGATCAGGGTGTTGAGGTCCGAAGCACATTCGAAAACCAGATCGCCGCCGCGCCCGCCGTCACCGCCGTCGGGGCCGCCGTATTCGACGTATTTCTCGCGGCGGAAGCTGATGCAGCCGTTGCCGCCGTCGCCGCTGCGCAGATAGATCTTGGCTTCGTCGAGGAACTTCATCGGTCCTGTCCGTTTGTTCACCCATAAAAAAAACGAGGGAATGGCAGGTCCATTCCCTCGCTTAAACCTTCAACGCTGGCAAGCGAGGCTTAGCTCGCCGGCGGCAGCACCGAAACGACGGTCTTGCCGCCAGTGGTTTTCTTGAACGCAACTTCGCCTTCGGCGGTCGCGAAGATCGTGTGATCGCGCCCGATACCGACGCCGTCACCCGGATGTACCTTGGTGCCGCGCTGGCGAATGATGATGTTGCCGGGGATCACGGTCTGACCGCCGAATTTCTTGACGCCAAGTCGGCGACCGGCTGAGTCGCGGCCGTTGCGGGAGCTACCGCCTGCTTTTTTGTGTGCCATAAGGTCTTACTCCTCGGATTTCTTTGCTGCGGTCTTCTTCGCCGCAGGCTTCTTGGCGGCGGTTTTCTTGGCCGCCGGCTTCTTGGCAGCGGTTTTCTTGGCTGCCGGCTTCTTGGCGGCTGCGTCGGCTTTCGCCTCTTTCGGGGCGTCCGCTTTGGCTTCCTTGGCAGGTGCCGCGTCATCAGCCTTCTTCGCCGGCGCCGCTTTCGCAGCGGTTTTCGGCTTGGTGCCGGTCGGGCTCACCTCAACGATGCGGACCACGGTCTGCTGCTGACGATGACCTTTCTTGCGGCGATGGTTCTGGCGGCGCTGTTTCTTGAAGACGATAACCTTATCGTTTCTCGACTGCTCCAGAACTTCCGCGAAAACAGCGGCTTTTTCGATCGTGGGCGCGCCCACGGTCGGTGCCTTGCCTTCTTCGCCGAGCATCAGCACGTCGCCGATCTCGATGACATCACCGACCTCGCCGGTCAGTTTTTCGACGACCAGTTTGTCGTCCTTGGCAACCCGGTATTGTTTGCCACCGCTTTTTACTACTGCGAACATGATCGCCTCTAAAATCACAAGTCGAAGGGGCCTGAGGGCACCTCGCCCACGGCCTCGCTCGGAAGGGCGGCAATATACTTGCAAAAGACCCATTGTCAATGGCGGAAACTCAGGTTTTCAGCGCTTTTTTGCTGCCGTCTTATATATGGTGCGGAAAGCCCGAAAATTCACCGATTGTTGCCTTGCCCCGTACGGGCCGATTGGCTACATTCCGCGCTTCCCGGCATGGCCATCAGCCATGCCCACGCGTGCGGAGAGATGCCGGAGTGGTCGAACGGGGCGGTCTCGAAAACCGTTGTGCGCTTTGCGTACCCAGGGTTCGAATCCCTGTCTCTCCGCCATTTAGTCTCTGAACAGAGTAAATTTTGCCGCCTTTCCGAGGCGTCCGGCCTGAACCCCGGCGTTCCGCGGGCTTTAGCGCGGCCCTGTTTCTCGACGCGAACCGAAGAGCGTGACGGGTGAGAGATTCCGGCGCGATTTCGGCCCCGCGTCTCTCCGGCCCGGAGAGACGGTTCGCTTCAGCCGAGATTTAGGCTTAGTTGAAGCCGAGAAGTGTCCGTTGATCCGCCCATGAGACGGGTAGATCAGGTAATCTGGTGAGGGTTTCCGCGGTGAGGTCGATCGGCTGAGTGCCGTCGAGGATGGCTTCGACGATATCGGGGGCCAGGAATGCCAGTGGCAGGAGCCGCGCGATATATCGATTGCTGACGCCTTCGGCGGCGGCAACCTGGTTCAAGGAAGCCTGCTGCCCGGACGCGATCTCGTCGAACCAGCGATGTGCCCGCACCAGCACTTTAATGAGGGCCGGATCCGGTTTACCGGTGCTTTTGTCATTAGAGAGCACAAGCCGCATTTCGACGCCCCGGCGCTTGATTGTCGCGCGAACGTCGTGCGTGACCGTTACGTCGCCGTTTGGCGTCGGCACACTCATATCAATCGACACCCCTTCCGAACTCAACCGTGCGCGGTTTACGACGTCAAGCGGATCGGTTCCGGGAAGAGTGACGCCCCGCAGCGTTTCAGGAATGTCGGGAGCCGCAACACCGTGCGCCCTCAGTGCATCGGTAAGTGCCGGCTTGTCGTTGATGAACCGCGTGACCGCATCGCCGACGATGCGTTCGATCTCATGGGCCGGGATGCGCCATCCCTTTGCCGTATCGACGGTGCCGTCGATCAATGACCTGGACACATAATACCTGTAGCGCCTGTCTGATTTGACCGCATGGCTTGGTGAGAGCTGGCTGCCCTCTTCGTCAAACAGCTTCCCGGCGAGCGGACTGGCCTCGCCGGATCGGGTGCCGGCGGTTCGTTCTACGGCATTACCGTTCAGGCACGCCTGCACTGCATCCCATGTCTCCTGGTCGATAATCGCCGGATGCAGGCCATCGTAGGTTTTGTCTTTGTGCGTAATGCGGCCGATGTAGATCGGATTACCGAGCATCTTGTATATGTTTCCCCGGCTCAGAGGCCGACCACCCGTCGATGTGCCGTCTTCCTTGTTCCGCACCTTGGTGACGATACCCAGATCGTCACAGGCCCGCTTTACCTTTCGGACATTGCGATGCTCCAAGTAAAGCTGGAACACCTTGCGGACGGTCTCGGCCTCAGCTTCGTTGATCGTAAGGGTTCGCCCATGGGGCTCGTAGCCGGTCGGCACGACACCGCCCATCCACATACCTCTCTGTTTCGAGGCAGCAATCTTGTCGCGAATTCGTTCGCCCGTGACCTCGCGCTCGAACTGCGCGAACGAGAGCAGCATGTTCAGCGTCAGGCGCCCCATCGACGTCGTCGTGTTGAACTGCTGGGTAACGGAGACGAACGACACGCCATGGGCATCGAATACTTCGACGATCTTGGCGAAGTCCGCGAGCGAGCGTGTCAGTCGGTCGACTTTATAGACAACGACCGTATCTATCCTGCCCGCCCGGATATCAGACAATAGTGACGTAAGACCCGGACGGTCCATGGTGCCGCCGGAGATACCGCCGTCGTCATATGCGGCTCTGACCGGTTTCCAGCCCTCGCCCGCCTGACTACGAATGTACGCCTCGCAGGCTTCGCGCTGCGCATGCAGACTGTTGAAGTCCTGCTCCAGTCCCTCTTCCGAGGATTTTCGGGTATAAACGGCGCAGCGCCGGATAGAGGACTTCTCAGGCATCACGGCCCTGCCCCTTCAGGCCGAAGAATCGGGGACCCGACCAGCGGGCGCCGGTGATCTCACGGGCAACGGCGGAGAGCGATGTCCAGGTTCGGCCATCGTAAAGCGCGCCCTCTTCAAGGATGATCACTTCGTGCATTCGGCCCTGCCATTCTCTGAGAAGCCGGGTGCCGGGTTTGATGGTCGTGGGAGCTGCGGCGGGCGTTCTGCCCGCATCAAGATCTGACGTTACTCTCTCAAGGCGTCGCCGCACGCTGGCGACCCGCCCGCCGGTTGCCTTTTCCTGCAGACAATGGCCGACGGCCCGGACGAGCAGCGCATGGCTCGTTCGGGACGGCGGGGCTGTCCCGAACATCTCCTGCCATCGTTCCCTGAGGATTCTGTCCGGGAACTCAGAGAGCCCCGCCAGTTCATCAGCAACCGCCTCTTCCCCGATTCGGTGCCGCATTGCGTTACGGACCATCGTTACACGGCCTTAGCACGATAGATGGTGTCGCCTTTGCCGTCCTTGCCACGTTTGATGTCATGGCCTTTCTTGCGCAGCCCGGTGAGGGCGGCGCGGACGCTATGCGGCTGCCATCCGGTCGCGTCCTGCATAGCTTTCAGGGTTGCACCGTTTTTACGCCTGACGAGCTTCAGGATGGTTTCGGGCTTGGTTGCAGCCTTCTGTTGGGTAATCGTTGCGGCCATTTCTGCCTCCTTCAATGGTGCCCGCAGGATGCGGGCGCTTGCACCACCCCGACCCGGCGAGGCTGGAGACCTTGCCGGGCGGGCGGTGATTGGAGGCTGAGATCAGGGTCCGTTCCGCCTTGACCAGTACCGCTCTGTTCGCAGCTGAAGTCCAGTCGGAAGATCAGAACGGAAAGTGCCCGCCCATGCGGTCATAGTACGTCATCCCATGCTCGTCGCCGATCGAGCGAAAGGTCACGACTGGCGGCTGCGGGCGGTGATCCAGATACCAGAGGAACTGGCTCAGGGCATCGACCTGATCGTCATATTTGCTGCCGGGGAAGGCCAGAACCTCTTTCAGGAAGTCCGCGAGCCACGGTGCGTCTTCGGGCAGGAAGACGCGGCCGGCTTCGACGATGGCGGAAGCTTGTTCAGCACGCGTAATCTTATCGCCCCGAATGGGAAACGGGATCACGCTGAAGTGCACCTTGGCGATGATGTCCTGAAGCAAGGCAAGGCCTGTCGAGGCCTTCTCGATCAACACCCTTTCAGCACCCCAGTTTTGCGCGTGCTTGATGATCTTTGCCCTGAGCGCCGGATATTCCAGGCGATCGCGATACACGTGCAGCAAATACACGCGGCCTTCGATAATGCCAAACGTAAGGCAGACGGAATAGCAGTTCCAATCATTCACCTGGCTAGCGGTGTCCCAGCTCTGCCAGATACGCTCGACCCGGTGGCGAATCTGGTTCGGATCAAAGCTGCGGAACCATTTCCGCAGAAAGATGACCCCGCCCGGTGGAACCGGGCGTTGCAGGTATTGCGCCGAGAACCCCGGACTGCCGAGAATGATCCGACGCTTTTCCAGTTCCGCCAGGTCACAGTGCTCGGGGTGGAGGACATCTCCTTCCTTCCGGTGGTAAAACACACCCTCATCGATCTCGATTTCCTGGTCTTCCTGGGCGATGGACGGCAGGTCGAGAACCTCCCATTCCTCCAGTTCCAGAACCTCGCCGACCAGGTCATTCATGTGAACGCGTTGCATAACGATAACGATGATGTCGTTCTTCGGGTCATTGAGACGGGTGTAGACCGTGTTACGGAACCAGTCATTGACCCGCTTTCGTTCGACGTCAGACATTGCGTCATCGGCTTTAATCGGGTCGTCGATGATGATGAGGTTCCCGCCCTTCCCTGTCAGGGTTCCGCCGACGGATGTCGAGACGATCCTTCCGCCTTTGGTGATGACGGTCTCTGTTTCCGTATTCTTGGTCTTGCTGATCCGGGCGTTCGGGAACACTTTCTTGTACCAAACCGTTTGCATCAGCTTGCGTCGCTCGTTGGCAAAACTGACAGCCAGGTCTTCCGAATAACTCGCACAGATGATGTGCGCATGGGGGCGCTTTCCCAGGAACCAGAGAACGAAGGCGATCGACGAACAGAGCGATTTCAGGTGCCGGGGCGGCAAGGTGATGATCAGCCGCTTGGTTTTACCGATATAGCACAATGCCAACTGGTGACAGATGGCATCGATGTGCCAGTTGTCCCTGAACGTCTGTCCCGGGTTCAACATTTCAAAGACCTTGATCAAGAAGGCTTTCAGATCCTCCCTGACCATCGTGGCGATTTCATCATGCTCATTTTCCATTGCTCTTCTCCTTCTTCCCAGCTTTGGCTAAGACTTTCTTCTCAAAACGCTCCAGGATCGCCTTATCCCCCTCGGTCAGGTCTTCGACCTCATCCGACAGCACATCGACATCCAGGAACCGGCTAACCATGTTGACGATGACCGTTGCGGCCCTGGGATCGCCCTGCATGGCGCGTGCGGTCAGGGCTTTCAACATGGCCCGCTGTTTGGACACCTTCAGGACCTTGCCTTGCTCCTTGATAGAGATCCTCTCGAGAAGCTCCTCCTCGAGCTCGGTCTTGAGGTTCTTGGCGCTCTTGGGGCGGCCTTTCGGATTGCCGCTTTGACCCGGTTTGAACTTCCCGGACTCCGGCGGCTTACCGTAGCCGATGTCATAGTTCGCTTTGGCCATCTCACACCTCCCCCGCCGCAGCCGGCGGCGGCAAAAGGAGCTGCTTGCCATTACGCAACTTCCGCATTTCAGCGAACGTGAGACCGGATTCGGCGTGAATGGCGTTACCGCCGGTGTAAGCTTCCCAGCGGCGAACGATGACATCGACGTACTTCGGGTCGAGTTCCAGGCCGGCACAGATACGCCCTGTCATTTCACAGGCGATGATCGTGGTGCCTGAGCCCAGGAACGGGTCGAGGATAAGCCCACCCCTTGTCGAGGCGTCCTTGATCGCATCCGCGATCATCTCGGCCGGCTTGACGGTCGGATGCAAGGCCAGATCGGCGCGGCGGTCTTTGGTTCCGGTGGAACACCCATCGTATTCCCACACGTTGGTGCGGTTGCGCCCGTACTTGCCCAACTGAATATTGTTAATGTGCGGCGCGGTCCCCTTCTTGAACACCAGCACCAACTCGTGTCGGGAGCGATACATGGATCCCATACCGCCGTTCGACTTGGCCCAGACACAGGTGTTCAGATGCCGGTCATAGAGCCGACGAAGGACACGCTCCAGGATGTGCAGGTTGCGCCAGTCGATAAACCAGTAACCCAGCGAGCCGTCTTCGGCATAACGCACCGCGCACGCGGCCGTCTCGTAGAAGAAGGTCTCGAGTTCAGCCTCGGACATTTCTCCGGCGCCCATGATGAAGTCGTCGTGCTTGATTTTGCCGAGGCCGCTGACGTTCCCGGCGATGGGGATGCCGTAGGGCAGGTCGGTGATCGTCAACTGAGCCAGACGGCCCTGCAACAAAGCGTCGTATGACGTGCTGTCCCGCGCATCGCCACAAACCACCTGGTGTTCGTCCAACAGCCATTTATCGCCAAGCTTGGACACGACGATTTTTTCCAACTCGGGGATGTCGTTGGCTGCGGCATCCGCGCCGCCCCCCAATGCACCGTCAATAATGACATCAACCTCGGGGGGCTCGAACCCGGTAAAGTCGAGATCGTAATCGAGTTCGATCAGATCCTGCAGTTCGAGGGCCAGGGTTTCCTGGTCCCATTCGCCCAGTTCGGCCAGACGGTTGTCGGCGAGACGAAAGGCCCGGATTTGCGCCGGCGACAAATCCCGGACCCAGATCACGGGCACTTTGGTGTAACCGAACTTCTTTGCGATCGATACGCGCAGATGGCCGGAGATGATCGTGCCGTCCATCTCGGCCAGTACGGGGATCCTGAAGCCGATTTCACGCAAGATGCGCTCGAAGGATTTTTGCTGTTTCTTCGAATGCGTCCGCGCGTGACGGCGATACCCCTTCAAGATGCCGATATCGACGTAGTCCACACCGGCGATGACGGGAACATCGACCAAGGAGGTTTGGTTATGGAATTTGTCCGGAGCGTTCGGTGCGTCGTTTTCTTCAAAGTCCATCTTTCTACCCTTCCATCAGCTTCAACAGTCTGCTGATGAACGGGTGAGGAAGTACCGAACAACAGCAGGTTAACCCTGCTGCGTCTCTGGCCTTCCTCCTTGATGGCTAGGAAACGCTAACGCGCCACATATAGCCGATATCGGCTCAAAAAAGCAATATGTTGTTGGAAAAAATCAGGAAAATACGACATTTTGTACTTGTATCAGGGAATTTACAGGGAATTTGCATACCGGCAAATTCGATTTAAATCGTCATTTTATGATCCGGAACGTCCCGTCACCCCAGACAACGAGGTCGCTATCGTCCGGCCCCTCGATATCGAAGTAGGTATATTCCGTTGCCTCCTTGAACCACTTATATCGGACTTGCTTGAAGCGGAGGATACGGAAGGTTTCCCAAAGCTCATCGTTGAAGACCTTGATATTGCGATTGGCGGCGAACACCCCACCGGCGAACTCGACGGTGCGATAGCCGTCACCGAAGGTTTTGGCGGTCACATCCTTCTCCCAGAGAAGTTTTCGTATGTGCGGGCCGTAAGCGTCACGGATCTTCGGCAGCGCCCATGTCTGCGTTTTGATTGCGCCAGCACGGAATTGTTCGACAAGAGCTCTGTCTTCCTGCGAGAGAGATAAGTCTTTAGCCTCCTCGACCATACTCGCCCAAACTTGGAACACCGTATTGACGGCAAGGAAGCCAAAGTTGGTGCCGGTAAATTTGCTGATATTGAAAGTCTCAAAGCTTTTCATCTCACGGCGGAGTCGTTCCATGAAGGCCCGGCGTTCCTGTTGCTTTTGTTTTTCTAACGCTTCCATTTCGCGCTTCTTGGCTTGTTCACGTTCAAGAGTCGCCTGTCTGGCCTTTGCCTGAATTTCTTCAGGTGTCAGTTCTTTGCGCGGGATAGAGATTTGAGCCGACGATGGCGTAGATGGTTCATCCGATGTGAGGGATGATATCCCAATGAGGATACTACCCGGCACCAGGGTTCCCAGAACTACGGCGACAAGCAGGGATTGGAATTTCGTCGGCCGATCGTCCTGTCGTCTGCGCGCGGCCTCCCTGCCCCAATTGGCCTCCAAAGGCTCGCCACAGTTGGGACAATCTCGTGCTTTAATGGATATGGCCTTGTTACAGGCCGGGCATGCTTCGAGCGCCATGGGTTCCTCTTTTCCCCGGGATGAATCACAGTCTGTGTTTAAGGCCAATCAGGATGGTGTGACTGCTGAAGCCGGCGGTGAACGACACGCCGTCGTCATCCATGTCGGCAGCAGAGGCATCAAAGTACCGATAGCCAAGATCGAAAGACGTACTCGACGTTAGCGGCACCGTAACTCCCGCCCCAGCCTGCCACGCGAAGGTAAGTGCTGAATCGTCGGTGGGATCGTTACCACCGGCTTCGTCCAGGCCGTTCAGCGATATCCGGGATACGCCTGCCCCACCCATGACGTATGGCGATATACCTCGCCGATCGGCAAACGCATAGGTGCCGTTCGCCATCAGCGACAGGGCCGACACACTTCCTTGCACGTCTTCGGTGCTGATGCTGATCCCCGAGAACGTGCCGGCGCCGGTCGCCGTCAGCTTGTTCACGTCGGAAGACTGATAGGAAAGGGCTGCCTCGAAACTGAGGCCGGAACCGAGGTCCACGCCGACGGCGCCTGAGCCGTAGAGGCCGAGGAGGTCGAAGGACGGCGTCAGCCTTGCGAAGTCCGCTTCGTAATGCTCGTTCATCACGAAAGCATTGCCGAAATGACCGGCTATATAGACGCCCGACAATCTCTTATCGGCACCGGACGCATAATCGCGAATACGCCGTTCGTCGAATTCGGGACGGCGTGCGGGTTCCGTGTCGCGAGGTAGGCTCGTGTCCGTCCGATAGATCCACTGACGGAGGACACCGCCTTGATGTTGGCTCGGCGCTATCGTCGGCACTGTCGGAGCGGCCTGCGCCGCGTCATAGGCCTGTAGTGATCGCGTCAGATTCGGATTGCCCCGCTCGGCCCGAAGCCAGTCATCGATGGAGAGAGATTGGGCGACAACAACCGTTGGCGGTGCCAAATTCACCGAGAGAACAATCAGGCCGATGGCGGCTGATCTCGATCCGCGTATTGCGGGTGTCGGCGGGCATTCTGCCACATATATACTCTCCATTGGACGTCCCCGCGTCATGGAGGCCAGAGCTCGCAGCGCGCCCGCTGCAAGAATAGCTTCGTTGACCTGGTGATCGGGGAGTTAGTAAGCCGTGTAGACACGACCCCTGTGACCTTTAGACCGGGGTCCTGGACATACGTCACAGGCTCCCCGACCGCAGAGGTCAAGGATGTTTAACGGCCTCGTAGGCCGGTCTACACGGGGTTACTAAGCCCCAGAACCGTGCGTCTCGGCTCCGGTTACGACACTAATCGAATGTGCCTTAACATAAAGTGAAATGTGAAAATGTCGCAGACAGCCATTAGAATACGTGGGGCGAACTTGGGCACAAAAACCGCAGCCCTCCTTGCGCAAAAGTCGTATATTCGAATCCTGCCGGGTGCACCATAGTATCTAAAACTTAGAACCTATATCGCCGATCCCGATTTGTTCTCCGGAAGCAATACGGAAGCATCAGCAGCCTCTTACATCCCTACCCTCGGATGAAGTCGATTGGGTAACAACCGCCCGGCTCCTGCGCGGATGGCGCAGCAGTGCACGAAGCCACCACGAATGTTAGACTGAACCGATTCGTGCACGGCATCTGGGAGCACGGCTAACATTAGGCGATTTCAGGTAGCGTCGACGCCATGTCCACTCCTTACGTCCAGCTCAACCGAACCTTCTACGCCGTATCCGAGAAGGAATTAGAAGATGTCGAGACACTGCTTCAACTGGCGGACAGCCCGTTTGATCTCGGCGGACTGGATTGGAAAGACCTGCTCGAATATCCGCGTGTACTGATTCTGGCGCAGGGTGGCGTCGGAAAGACACGGGAGATGCAGGAACAAGCTGCGGCACTATGTAACTCTGGCAAAGCCGCTTTCTTTATGCCTCTCGAATTGTTGGATGACGATCCGGTTTCCGAAATCCTTGGATTCGACGATGGGCATCGTTTTGAAACTTGGCTTAACGAGGAAGACACTCTCGGCTGGTTCTTTCTCGATTCCGTCGACGAGCTCAAGATCACGCATGGCACCCTCCAGCGCGCCCTGGGTAAGTTTGCCGCATCACTCGGTCGTGACGCACTCCGTCGTGCCCGAATTATCTTGTCGTGCCGCCCAAAGGATTGGAGCGAAACCATAGATCGCGGTGCGGTCGAGAGGACCATTAGCCTGCCCCCTGCTCCAATGTTTGCAGGCACCTCGGAAGAAGACGCCTTTGTTGCCACCTTGCATCGCGACCGGGACACAGGAAATCGGCAAGATGACGAGGCCGACACGGATGCCCTGAAGATTGTCATGCTCTTGCCTCTCGACCGGAAGCGAACAAGACAATTTGCGGAGGCCCGAGACATCCCAGATATCGATGGTTTCATGGATGAAGTCATCCGGCGAAATGCCGACGAGTTCGTGAAACGTCCTATGGACCTGATCACCATTACCGATATGTGGACAACGCATCGGAAGTTGGGAACTCGTCGCGAGCAACTTGAGCTAAATATTCAATCGAACCTGATAGAAGATGCGGAAACCCTCCATCAAAAAGAGTCTATGTCCGTGTCCCGAGCCCGAGAGGGCGTCAACCGGATCGCTTTAGCAATGGCACTTGCGAAACGGAGTTCGATCCACGCCGATGCACCGTCACTCGCTCGCCGGTTATCGCCAAGCACATTGAGCGCAGAAGCTATACTACACGATTGGGACGCGGCTGATCGGGAGCGCCTGCTTCGCTTGCCGATATTCGATTTAGCCGCGATTGGGCAAGTTAGGTTCCACCATCGCTCGATCAAGGACTTCCTTGCAGCGGAACGCCTCCACTTCCTCAATCAGAAAAATATGTCGAACCGCGAACTGCATCGCCTATTCATTGCCGAAGCGTTTGGGGAGACCGTCTCGATTCCATCGATGCGCGGCATCGCAGCGTGGCTTTCGTTAAAGAACGACCGCTTGCGGGCGGAGATCATGAGGGTTTCGCCGCAACTGTTAATCGCAAGCGGTGACCCGGAGGCGTTGCCGATCCATGAACGAGAAGCGTTGTTATCCGCGTTCGCCGAAGCACATGGCAATGGCGGTTGGCGTGGCCTCGGCTTCGACATTACGCAATTGCGCCGTCTTTCCGATCCTGCACTTGGCAGCGTGGTCCGCAAAACTTGGAATGCCAACCATGAAAACGAGGAAATCATGGAACTCCTCGTCGATATGATATGGCACGGGCCTCTGCCCGACTGCGCCGACCTCGCCGAGAGCGTCGCGTTCAATTCAAGCATTGATGAGAGCATTCGCTGTTCCGCCGTCCGCGCGCTAATCGCGTGTGGACAACGAGATACAGTTCGTCGGTTTGTCGATGAAGTCCTTGTACACCCTGACCATTGGACAAGCCGATGGTTTTGCCGGCTCTTCGATGAGGTGATTCCGGACTATCTGAGCACTGACCGACTTATATCCATATTGGAGCATATCGTCCCCGAAGGCCGCCGACGCAGCGATATCGATTGGGAACTCGACCTCGTCGTCAATAAGCTATCCGCGCTATCGGGTGAGATGCTGTCGCTGCGTGATGGGCTATGCCGGTTGATCGAAGAAGGCGCGCAAGACGATATAGCAGAGTATTCCATGCGTAGCCGATTCGGCAGCCTGACGGAACACCTTGCCGCAATCTGCACAAAACAGATTGAGGCGGGCGCACAACCAGATCATTCGCTCGTTCACGCTTGCGTGGTGGCCTCACGCTTCGAAAATGACGGATATAGTCAGCACGAGAATGTCGGCAAGCTGGCGGCGATCATACGCGCGAACGCGTCGTTTCGCGAAGCCATCTATTGGGATGACGTCGCATTGCTCACTCGGTTGTTTCCGGAAAGAGATGCCCGATGGCGAGCGTGGCGAAGCTCCGGTGACAAGGCACTCATCTGTCCCCTCGTGCCAACCGATTCTATATGGCTTGAAAGCGCTTTGGCGACGGGGGACGCGGACCGAAGGCTTCTCGCCCTACATCAATTGTTGGATATCTGGCGCGCAACGGATCAACCTGACGACGTCCTTGTTCGCGTTCGCGATGCCGTGGCAGACGACCAAGATTTGGCCCAATTGGTTGATGCCGCACAACTTCCGTATGAAGAGCCTGCCCAACTCAAGCGGAGCCGTGAAAACATCTCTCGCCGGCAACGCGCAGGCCGTGCGAGAGAGCACATGCGCATCGCGGACTGGAAAGAATGGAAAGCTACCATTTGCGCCATGCCCTCACAGAGCTTCAACGGCGAAGTTGAGGATCCTAACGTTGTCGGGCTTGTTCGATGGATGGCGCTAAATGCTGGACGTGACGTTTCCGATGGTCCCTGGAACTCGGATGCCGTAAGGCGGGCTTTCGGCGATGATATTTTCCAACATGCGCTTCCGGCGCTCAAGCGCTACTGGCGCAAGCATCATCCACTTCTCTGGAGTGAACGCGCCACAGAAGACCGGCATACGTTCTTGTGGGTATGGCTTAATGGCCTTTGCGCTTTAAAAGCAGAGACATCGGAACCCGGCTGGATAGAGCGCCTAAGCGACGAAGAAGTGAAACTCGCCACACGTTATGCGGTTACTCAGTTTAACGGCTTCCCAGAGTTCATGGACGATTTGATTGCTGGACGCCCGGCAGCAGTGGTGGATGTACTGTCGGGTGAGCTTTGGGGGCAATTCGACGCATGGTCCGAGCTCAATGGCGACCTTCCAATGTTACAGACGATCAAGTACGGAGGCGATGCACTGCAGCGACTGATGGCTTCGGTCCTCAAGGATGTGCTCGACCGTTGGCCATCCAGCGCTCCAGACGATGATAAACAGGGGCGGGCGTTGAATGGTTTCTCAAACTTGGTTTGTATTCTGTGCGAAGTGAACGATCCTTCTGATACCTCGTTCCTGTTACGCATCGCCAAGGAACGTTTTGAGGGAGAGCCCCAAGGCCCGTACGCGACATTATGGTTGAAAGCCGTATTCCAACTCGACTTCCAGACGGGCGTACGTCTCCTAACGGAAACGTTCAGAGATAAAGGAGACTCCGCCCAAGCGCAGGCCGCTATTTGCTTACTGGCAGCCCTCTTTGGTGATCGGGGCGACGCGCCATTGGTAAACGATCAAGCGCCCGAGAACGCAGCTGACTTGGGTTCCTTACTTCGCTTCGCTCTCAATTTCGTACGATATGAAGATGACTTGGTACACGACGGCGTATTCACGCCAAACATACGCGATCATGCGGAGACGGCACGAAGTGCGATTTTCAGCGCCTTGATCGGCACCCCAGGGCCTGGCGCCCGCCGTATTTTACTCGAAATCGCTGACGACCCTTCGTACGCTTTCCGGGCAGACCGTTGGCGGTATCTCTCACTGGAGAAGGTTGCCGAACAAGCTGATTTCACCCCGTACGGTGTCGATGCCATTCAGACATTTGAACAAAGGCACGAGTTGCCTCCTCGAAATAGCGAAGAACTGCTTGAAGTCGTCATCGATCGCTTGGACGATCTCGGACACGACTTACACCACCATCGGTTCTCGCCCCTTAAAACATGGCGCCAGATCGAAAATGAGGCCGATGCACAATGCCTTCTCGCAGCGAGATTAGAATCAACCCGGCTGGACTCTTATACCGCCGTCACGCGTGAGGAAGAGGTCGCCGAACGGAACCGCACGGACGTTACCCTGTCGACCCTGGGTAATGATGCTGAGCAAGCGGTCATCGAAATCAAGATTGCCAACAAAAATCGAACCGCGACCACGCTCGCCCAAGATATCGAGGAACAGCTCGTGGCCAAGTATCTTCGACACGACCAGTGCCGTGCTGGGTGTTTCCTCGTGATCAACGGAGGCGACAAAGCGACGTGGCAGCATCCTACAACGAGGAAGAGGATGCGATTTTCAGGCCTTATGGATTTCCTCGCAAACACTGCGAGAGATGTTGAAAAACGGAGTGGGCACCGTATCAAACTGGCCGTGTTCGGCCTGGACCTGACGGATGACGGAGCTACGCGGCATGCATTTAAACCAAAGTCGTAGAACCAAGACATCTCGGCTACGGTCATATGTAGTCGGTTGAATGCTCGATCATGTTAAGTGACACACCATGGCAACGCCTCTAGCGGATTGAAACTTTCCCCGGAATAGGTGTATAGTTCCTGCTTACGCCGTCATCGTCGGCGTGGCCGCTGCCATGGCGAAGGACCGTCGTCCATCGAGTACAAAATCTTGCGCCCGTTTTCTCTTTCATACCGGCCGCAAGGGGTGAGCAGCGCGTCCCGACGAGGCCGAGATGATGGAGTCTTCGTATGTACTCGACATACAACGGTGCGAAAAAGTGCGCGAAAGAACTAAACCGGCTATTCAAAGATAGCGGGTTCATTTATCCATTAAACGAATGTCAACATGCCATTGCGCGAGCCGGTGGGTATAGCAATTGGCATGATCTACAATCATCTCTTCGGAGCTCTACGCTTTCGATAGATAAGTTTGTCGCTCGGAAACGTCTATTAATGACACTACCAAGTCCCTGTTGTCCCCCAGCGGTTGCATGGCTTGACAACGAGCTGACAGATAATTCGCCAATTTCAGAGATGCCCCCACATTGGTGGCGGTACGTGTTTCCTTACCTCATGGCAACGGTGTCGGTACACCGTGGTCGGACAGCGCTTATTCGACCTGGCTCTGGCAGCGGCCAAACGCTAAGAGAACGACTTGCCATTGGGCTTCTGCTCAATCAAGGAGCTAATTCTGTTCCCCGTTTCGATCCAGTCACGTTTTCTTTTCATTTTTCGGGAGTTCTGGAGGAACTTTTTCACGCGGACTTCCAGCATCCGAGGTTTAAAACCGAATTAGATACGCTGACTGCTGGTGGAGTACTAGAAGTCCGCCAAGATGAAGTGATCGTGCTCACGCCAAGCGCCCAAATGGTCGCTGGTCGCGTCGCCAAAGAGAAGATCGAAAAAGCTAAGTATTGGAGCGGCAAAACGTCTCATGAAGCAGTTTTGGCCTTGGGAGACGCACTAGCTATCATCGGTGTTCGAAACTCCCTACGAGTCGCCGATGCCATATGTCGTTTTGGATCGAACGCATTTATCACCCCCTCAGGGCCAGCGCTTGATTTGCTATCAGAGCTTGCTGATGAAGGTGATTTAGAAACGTTCTCGCGGGTCTATGGACTGTTTTCGTCCGTGCAGCCGATGTGTACTCGTACTCTATCAGAGTCGCTCGCTGCAAAAATATCTTCCCGTTACTTTTCCTGCCATCTTCGCCTCGATGCAAAACGGATTTTAGCCTGGGCGGCAAAAAATCCCGATTGGCCAGACCAGTTGAAATCGGCAATAACCGAACCATCGTATTTCGTCCACACTGTCGACAGAATGGCGAATGCGATCTCTGATTCCGCATGATGTTTTGTACCGTCACAGTCACTCTGTCTATCGCGGCTCAATACATCGCGTAAGATCTATTCCCTAACCTTCAAACATTATAGATCATTAGGGGTTAGGGAGCTGCTGGTCGATGCAATCTTAGATGACGACGGACTTGGCCTTACAGGCGCTGCGGGTAGTCGTTTGGAGACCGAAAGCCTCAGAACAAGGCGACGATCGATCCGGATCAGGGCAGCCAATCCACCGGCCGTGAGTGGCTGTCGTTTCTATGTCAGCACAATTTGGAAACCAGCATCAGCCGTCGCGGGAATTGCCATGACAACGCCGTTGCCGAGAGTTACTTCCAGCTGTTGAAACGTGAGAGGATCACACGGAAAACCCATACCACCTGAGAGGCTGCGAGACGGGGCGTGTTCGAATACATCGAAATTTTCTACAACCCGAAACGCAAACACACCAACAACGGGGTGCTGTCACCCGTCGAGTTCGAACGGCACCACAAAATGAAGGCGGAAGGTGTCTAGAAAACTAGGGGCACCTCACCTGCGTAGATCAAATATGGGACTTCAAAACTGAGAAGAATATGTGCTGTTTCTGATCTGTCACGCCAAGTTCAAGCCCCCAGAAGCGCCACTTCATCTTGGGGTTGTTTGGAGGTTGTAAACCCGCTTCTTCATACAGCCCTTTTACATATTCGCGAGCATCCAGAAGAGGGTCCAACTCCCGAATTATATGCGCGCAATGTGATGCTCGCTTTACTAGCCATATCGGATGCCCTGATGTGGCGATCAATGTCGGAACAATGACTGCTCCTGGTGAAGCATTCTTCATGACCCGTTCGTCAAAAATCCTCCACAGGTGTGCTCGTTCACCTGTCATTGATCCGTCTAACGATGTGTCGAATACGGAGTGGTCAAACAGAGCAATTGCCTCAAACTCAGTACGTGATACATATGCAAAAAGAACAACGCCGGTTCGATCTACGTAGCCGTTTTCATCCAGTTCCGTTCCCAGATGAAAATGGTGAAAGCCCATCACAAGGAGCAAAAAATCTTTATCCTCCCATCTGTCGACACATGGCGTTTTGGATGAAGACCTTGGGGTAAAACCCCGCGTATGCGGTTCGGTAGACAGATGCGGTGTAATATCCGAACCGACCTCAACCTTTTCGAACAGGATTTGAGCACCAGCCTTATGCTGCTCCCAACGAGGATCGTTTAAAACTTCCGGGGATATATCAACCTTACGGGCACGCTGAGGAACGTGTCTAACGGCCCAGGCAAAGTAATCAATAAGCAGTTCCCCCAACGATTTTTCCTGAAGCAATTTCAGAGTTTCTCTATCATTCGGAAACTTGGGCAACTGCTTAATCAACGTTTGGCGGAGATCAAGAACTCTCTTAGAGGTGGTGAATGCCTTTTTCAACCGAGCCTCTCTCCTTTTCAACACCCTAAAAAATATAGATTAAATCAACTACAGCTAAGCTTATAGTTGTTAGTTCTGTGGATAAGCTACCCTTGTCTTACCAAGCCATCCCGAGAGAAAATTAACCAAATGACCGATTCTCTTGATGGAAATTGCCGTGCACCTCGACACGCTAAAATTGACGCGCTTCAAATCTTGCAAGCTTACGAAAATAAAGCTGCAACCTGATCTTGCGGTTCTTGTTGGGCCCAACAGTGGCGGGAAGTCGAACCTGATTGACGCCCTTCGCCTGCTGACACCTCCATTGAACGGGAGGCGTGATCGGTATCCTGAACCTGATGACCTTCAGCGGGGTAGCACTGAAACCAACTTTTTGATTGAAGGGCACTTCTCCAGTCTGAGTGTGGCCCAAAAGGGGTTACTCGTCAGCGCGGTCCCTGATCCGACGCAGGACCTGGCTATATTTGGAATTCGCCATGACACGGAAGTAGGCAAGAGCGCGCGTGGCCGCTCCACCTACTGGGCTGGGAAGTTTCACGAAACAAGCCCAGAGCCGGGTTCAACAGACTTGATCCGCCATGTATACTTGCCGCCGTTGCGCGATGCGCAACAAGCCTTAGGTTCGGGAAGCGCCACGCGAGTTGCTACTTTAATCCAACATTTCCTCGCGGAAGACGAGGAAGAGAATTTTAAGAACCATTACCAGAGAGATGACGACGCCCCGCACCCTGTCGTGACTGACATCAACACCGCGATTGGCAATGCCCTTGCCGATTTGACCAGTGGCGTAAGGCCGCACGCCGCCGAACTGAGTTTTAAGACAGACACCCTTTTTGATGTTGCCCGCGACCTTCGGTTCCGGATAGCCGATGCAGGTTTGGATTTGGAAGAAATCCGTATGGCGAGCCTCGGGTATGCCAACTTGCTTTACATGGCAACTGTCATCGTCGAACTGGCGAAGGCACGGGAAGCAGATCTCACCTTATTCCTAGTCGAGGAGCCTGAGGCACACCTTCACCCTCAACTTCAAATGCTTGTTTTAGATTTCTTGTTGGGCCAAGCAAAGCAGTCGAGGGAACGCCCGATGGAACCGGGCGAGCCCGAAGGCCGTATCCAAGTTATCGTCACCACACACTCCCCCAATCTGACCGCATGGGTTTCGCCCAAGCACCTAGTCGTGGTTCGACCTGTTAAAGATGACACCGTTGAGCCCCCCGTGCTCCGCACTGCTTGCGTGCCAATTGCAGAGCTTGGGGTGGACGACAAAACGCTAAACAAGGTGAGCCGATATCTAGACGTTACCCGATCCGCAATGCTTTTCGGCGGGCGCGTTTTACTCGTAGAGGGTATTGCAGAAGCACTGATTGTCCCGGTTCTTGCAAAGCACGTTGTTTTTCGGGAAGCACCAGCCTCGTGGAAGCGGTTTCAAGGGGCGGTTCTTGCCTCGATTGAGGGTGTCGATTTCAAGCCCTATGTTGACATATTGCTTCGTCAACACGGCAGGCAACATGTAGCAGATCACGTTGTCATCATAACGGATGCAGATCCCTCGGTACCGGGAAACCGGCAGGACGAACTAGAAGCACTGGCGGGCACCTTTGGATCGCGAGATAAGCTAAGTGTGTACGTGAACCAGCGCACATTCGAGCATGAGCTTTTTGTGGCAGGCAACGAAGCTTTATTAAAGAAGGTGTTCATTGAGATTTACCCCCAGTCCGAACATCGCTGGCAAGAAGATGTCGGGATTTTCGAGGACGACGCCTGTCGTGCTGACGCGTTTGTAGAACTTCTAGCCGATAAACAAACCCGTAAAGGGGACTTCGCTCAACATCTCGCGCAAATGATCCAAGAAGGGGAGGCCATCATAGTTCCTGACTATCTTCTCCAAGCCATCAATGCGGTGGTGGCGGAATGACGCTTCCTGCATTAACCGATGAGCAACAGGCGTTCGTCGATCATGCTGGAGAGGCATTTGTTGAAGCTTGCCCGGGCGCGGGGAAAACCAGAGCTATCGTTTCGCGAATTCACAGACTCAGCTTGCCCTTACCCCCGCGCAAGGGGATTGCGGTGCTGTCTTTCACCAATACTGCTGTAGATGAATTCAAGGAGCGTTGTTTTTCTATAGGACTAGAAAGCTCACTTCGACACCCAGGGTTCATTGGCACCTTTGATGCGTTCATCCGGCATTTTTTCGTTATGCCTGCGGGGATACCCGGGGTGCGTGCTCGGCCACACATTGTTGATAGCTGGAAAACCCTCGGCATTGAAGTTCGCCTTGCTGGTGCAAATGCGTTTCGTGGCGCAGGTGTCTCACTTGATTTATTTAATGCCAATGACGGGACAATTGATCCTTTGGCGATCCAAGATACTAGGCTCAGAGAACATGTGCAGGCCAATCAGGCCCAATACCAAACTGCTGCATCCTTTAGGCGCGCAGCGTTGCGTCGAAATGGAACCTTAAGTTCAGTAGAAGCACGAATTGTTGCTGCAGAAAACCTCAATCAACAAGGTTGGCCGGATGCCCTTGGAAGCGGCTTGGCAGCGCGCTTTTCGGAAATCATCGTTGACGAAGCACAGGACTGCAATGACGTTGACCTTGCGTTTCTGAATTGGTTCAGGGGGCATGACATTCGCGTAACTGTCGTCTGCGATCCCGACCAAGCGATCTATGAATTTCGACACGGGAACCCTTCAGAACTGGGGGATTTCAAACAGTCCTATGCTGCTGAAAATCGACTCAACCTGACAGGTAATTTCCGAAGCAGCCCTACCATTTGTCAGCTTGCGGCCACCCTACGCGCACGTGAGGAACCCGACAACGCTCTCGGAACTAGCCGGGATATCGATACACCTGTCCAAATTCTGGAATACGGCGCATCCGTTCAACCTACTATTGGGCAATCCTTTACCGCTTTGGCCCAGGGGTGCGGGATTTCTATCGATCAAACCTATATCCTGTCGCACGGACGCAAAGCCGCGATCCGGGCGGCAGGCAAGGGCATCGCAACATCCAACAGCGGGGCGAAAACGGCCCAGATGGCTGTAGCTGTTGGCGCGTACTGGTCTTCAGCTGGCTCAAACAAGACCCGAGAACATGCACTCAGGATAGTTGAGAAACTCATCCTTCAACTCACGGGGCGGATCGAAGATAGCGAGCCTGTAAGCAAAGCTATTGAGCGCAACAACCTAAGTGAACGAGAACTTCGTCGCGCGGCACTTGCTCTTCTGACAACTCTACCGAAAACCTGTGACAACACAGATGATGGACGAGCGGCGTGGCTTCAAAGCCTGAGAGATTCCACCGGGAATCTTGGATTGGGATTGCCTCCGGGACAAACTGTGAGAAGATTTTTTTCCAATCAAGGGAGGAACGATTGGAGTAGGGCTCTACAGGGAAATGATCAACAGAGCACACTCCCCTGCGCCACCGTTCATGAAGCAAAGGGGCGAGAGTATGACGCTGTCTGTTTTGTGATCCAGCCTAACCGAGCGCCGCAGAACTATACCGAACAACTCTTTCATGCCTGGGAAGAACGTGAAAGCGACGAGGCAAAACGTGTTGCTTACGTAGCGATCACGCGCGCGAAAAAGCTTGCAGGCATCGCAGTTCCGTCAGCGTATGTCGACCGCTTAATAGCTATTTTTGACGGAATGAATGTACCCTGGGTGCGACACGATCTCAGATAAAGCGAGCAGAAATAGATATGCCAAGACTGTCTGAATTCCTTCAGCCTAAGCTTGTTTATAGATTTCTCACGGCTTGCTTTCTTATCGGCATGATTGGTTTTCTTATCGCTACAGGGCACATACCCGTTCGCGAAGTCGCTCTAGAAGTATACGGAGTTAAAGCTCTGTTGAACGGTGCAACTCAAGAAAAATGGAAACCAATTTTATCACGCATAGTTCTGGATGCGGATACGCTATGGGTCACAGAAGTGGGTCTATTCCTTCAAATCAATAACGAGCAAAACATCGATGGAAGGCAGGCTAGAAACTATGGGGAGATTTGTTACGCTGTTCGTCAAGCGCTCGAACCTTCCCCCAATCAGGACGTCGCTTGTCCTCCAGAAGATTTCGCCCGCACACGGATGGCTGTTGAGGCTCTAAAACATTGGGGCTTCTTAGAAACTCACAAGTACGTAGTGGCTGAATATTGGAGTTATAGATTAAATGCTTTGGGCACGAATGCCTTTGAAGCTGTTAGAGAAAAATGGCTACAGGTAGGAAATGAGAAGGCTCGAATTATCGCACTCTTAGATACTGAGCACTCCGGCCTAAGAAGGAAACTTTTAGAAGCTCGCGATTGGCACGGTGCGTAAATCAAAGCCGAGGTAAAGAGTGTTCAGTAATAGAAACAGATGAGTTTATACAATGGGCCACCGATCCCCTAAAAACCCTACCGAAGAATTTCGCAAAGCCGCTGACATGTTTAAGGCGGATCAAAGAAACTTAGACGCTCCCCATGTGTTTGCAGGCCAACCTACCTCAGCTGAAATGTTCAGAGACTGGGTGAATGAATACGATATTCCTGAACATTGCCCAGAGGATATTCATGTTCAGTTCGACGTTTCACGAAACTTGTACATCTACGCTTGGTACGTTTATCGGTTTACGTCCCCCGCGCAAGCCCAAGCATATGCGACACTTGAGCTGGCGCTACGGACTCGATTTGAAGAACTCGGTATCAAGTTTAACAGACGAAGTGATGGCCTGTCTGCGTTACTTAGAAAAGCAATCAAAAATGGCTTTCTTCGAGACGGAGGATTTCCCCACCTTAAGCACACTCCCTTAGCAGATAGTCTCGATCCGAACGGTACTGAATACTGTCAGATGCTCCCAAAAATAATATCTACCTTCAGAAACGCTTTTGCTCATGGAGGTACAACCCTCCTCAACCTGCCGCCGTCCTTGATGGCCCTGCAAACGACATCCGCAATTATTCATCAGTTATATGCTTCTCATGGCGATAAGTCCTGATAAGCTTCTCTGCTTCAGCCAAATCGTCAGGTGCAGTGGGACGCTCGCGAAGCGCTTCTTCGATCATTGATCGATGCTCCTGTTCTGACAGGACAAATTTTCGCATCCCGTATCGTTTAGCAACATGTTCTGGGGAATTTACTCCCCACACATCCTCAACTCTGCCGTCGGGATGCTGCACAACAGTATGAAATCCTTCTCCCTCGACACCAATGACTTCGCGCTCGTGTTCTAAGGGAAGCATCGTTGCAGGGGGAAGACCCGCAACCCGTCCCAACGCTTCCGCGAAAACGGCACATCCGCCCCATGAATATTTGCTCAATTGATCTGCCGGATACCAAGGCTTAGGTCTCTGGGGAACAAGAGAGAGATAAGCGCTATTGGACCGGATCGTCGCCTCACAGTGAGAGACAGCCTCGTCATCGATAGTTAATCCATAACGATCCAATCCCTCCTCCCCACAGCAAGCAAAAGCAACCTTTAGCGCTTGTTGTCCTTGAACGATTGCGAAGTCATCTTCGCCCCAAGTCACTTGTTTTGTTAACGGCTCAACGATACGAGCAGAAAAGTCAGTGGCACGCATCATGCCGTTGATATCGAAAATCCATTCACCGTCGTCTTCGGCATATGCTCTGATTGGTTTTTTATTCACATGTACGACATGAACCGGCCACGCAGTTATCCGCGAAAAGGCCACTGCCCAATCCACACAAAGACTTTGTTCGCATTTTGAAATGAAATCCGTAGGAAAACACCCTGCTCCGGAGGTCGTTATTGCTGTTGGATTCTTTTTGCTGGCTCCCATTCAGGCGCTTCCGAGAGTTGTAGGTGCAGATCAAGTATAAATTTATATCACCGCGCGGAGTGTGACTAGATTCCCTGTTTTCAGCTACGATTGCGCCGTATCAAAGTCGTCTCACATCGATCTGCCTACCTCCTGTCCAATTACCCCTGATGGCAATGATTCCGCTAAGCCTAAATTCGAGAATGCCGGCGGTGGCTAAACTGATTTCTATACTTGTACGTATATTGAACGAGTATTTCGCACTACTTCGTACCAAAGAAATAGGGCGAACTTGATCTTGAGTGACGTCGCCACCGCAGTATGCGCGCCTCTCCGAATAATAGATGCCCCAAGCACCCCGATTCCGCTCGCCTCCGAGAAATTAGAACTACTTCGAATTACTTGTTTTGTTCCCATTTGGTTTCTTGAAGTCGCATAACGTATCATATGGCTCAGTTGAACTGCCCAATATCTTGGCTATTCCCTGAAGCAAGACGCCCGCATATGAAACTCTTCGAACCTAAAAACCATGTGGCACTCTGCCATAGGTAAAGGGCAACAAAATTATACAATGCCCTCAAAACAGCATTGAACTGGGCAGCTCTCATCACTTCTATAGGATAAAGTTCGCGACCGCATCGTCTTCGGTGATGTCAGTATACGCGTAACCCAACTCATCCATGCGGGCGTACAGGGCTTTGAAACTGCCGACATCCGTCGACTCTATGCCGATTAAAATGTGCCCGAAATTGCGCGCCGACTTCTTCAAGTATTCGAAGCGCGCGATATCGTCATCGGGACCGAGAACATTCAGGAAGTCCTTGAGGGCACCAGGGCGTTGGGGCAAACGGAGGATCAGGTATTTCTTTAGACCAGCTGCGCGCAGTGCCCGCCCTTTCACCTCCGGCAGTCTCTCGAAATCGAAGTTACCTCCTGACGTAACGCAGACGACGTTCTTGCCTGCCAACCGTTCTGGTGCGAGTGTCCGCAAAGCATGGATTGCCAACGCGCCGGCCGGTTCAAGGACGATTTCCAGTTGACGCGCGAACAAAGCCGTGGGGTTTGTGTCCACGGGCAAGGGCTTTGCGGAGAAATATTGAAGACATCGCGGATCTTGTAACTTCGGACAGGCGTCAAGTCCTCCCGCTTCAAGAATATTCTCGCGACAAAACGCTCGGATAGGAAAACGTTTGCTGCAGGGGCGTGGGCGAAATGACCTCCTCTAGCGAAGTAAGCGCTTCCTTGGCTGATGCCAGGATGGGATGTTCAGATTTAGTTCTATTGTCCATCTTGTTACTCTCCGTAAAATGTCCAGCTCCTCATCTTAATAATCGACAGCACTCCATCAGTACTAAGGTTTAACGTCGATCTCCAATCTTGGCGGGAATTGCGATAATGCCGATACAGTTGTCATCACGCCAAATTCTTGCCGGAACGAAAAAAGCGTTGTGGCTTACCCTAACGTTCAATAAAATGGAATGCGTTTCATTTTATTGAACGTTGTTGCCAAGTTAACATGGCACTTGCATTGCGTTGAGCAAAAGAGGCCCTTGGGATTGGATCCAGTCAACCTGGAAGAGCGTTCAAATGAAGGGGTTATAGATGTTTCAAACTGCGCTGCGCGTTGCGTCCCATGGACTATGTGCACGTACCGACGTACATGACCCGAGAACGCATGCTTATACACACTTCACGATATTCTGCCATATCTGAGGAGGTTCTGGTGAACATCCAAACGTCCAAAAACGATGCCGAGCGGGCATTGCCGAGCCACCTCTCTAAAACGCATGGAACTAATCGATGAGTTCAAAATTATTCTCGCCGTTCACAATGCGGTCATTGACGCTTCCCAACCGGATCATGGTGTCCCCGATGGGCCAATCGTCTGCCGTGGATGGCTGTGCGACCGACTGGCACATCATGCACCTTGGCCATCTGGCGATTTCCGGCGCAGGTTCGGTTGTTGTTGAAGCAACGGCCGTCAATCCCAACGGACGCAATACGGCTCTTGATCTGGGGTTGTGGAGCGATCATCAGGCAGAAGCCCTTGATCGGGTTCTCAAGTTCTGCCGCGAACATTCTGATGCCAAGCTTGGTCTTCAGCTATGGCATGTCGGCCGCAAAGGGTCGGTCTTGCCCGGCTGGGAGCGGTTCCGCCCGATCTCAATCGAAGAAGGCGGATGGGAAGTTTTTGGCGCCTCCGAGCTTCCGCACCCGCAACGGAATCAGAAAGTTACGGCGTTGGATGATGAAGGCATCGAGAAAACCATCGGAGATTTTGTCTCCGCCGCCAAACGCGCGAACCAGCTCGGCCTCGATTTCCTCGAGATTCACGGAGCACATGGGTATCTGATTCACAACTTCCTCTCGCCGCTCACCAACGTGCGCACGGACAAATATGGTGGAAGCCTTGAGAACCGCATGAGGTTCCTGCTGGAAATCTATGATGGCGTCAGAGCGGTCTGGCCTGACGAGAAACCGCTGGGCGTGCGCCTTTCCGCAACGGACTGGGTTGAAGGAGGCTGGTCCGTTGAAGATAGCGTCGCCACCTCTAAGGAACTCAAAAGCCGCGGCTGTGATTATGTTACGGCCTCAAGCGGCGGCTCGGTTCCGGAACAGGACATCGAAATCGGTCCGAATTATCAGGTGCCTTTCGCGGAAAGCATTCGTCGTGAGGCCGAAATTCCAACCGTTGCCGTCGGCCTGATTACCGAATTTCAGCAAGCGGAAGATATTCTGCAGAATGAGCAGGCAGATATCATCGCTCTCGCGCGCGGCATGATCTTCAATCCTCGCTGGCCGTGGCATGCCGCCATCGAATTTGGTGAAGAACCAGCATTCCCGGTCCAGTACGAACGTGCACACCCGAAGATGCGCAAACATGATTTTCTGAAGTCCAAACGCGAAGTATAACGCGCACCCTCACGCTGCGCCGGGAAAAGGATTGCCTTTTCCCGGCGTTTTTTTGTCCGCACCCAATTATCGCAACCGGTCTTTTTGCCCCTCTCTGTGTCAGAACGGATCTATCGGCAGGTTTGCCGCTAACCGTCCCGTTCGCTTTCCCAAAAAAAAGGCAGTGGATGATGCCATCCACTGCCCAGGATTGGCGGCTAGGGAGTAACCGCGACAGAAACCGCTCCAGAAAGAAGCGTTCTATTTTCCTTTGAAGTCCGGCTTTCTTTTTTCAAAGAAAGCGTTGATCCCTTCCCGGCGATCCGCGGTGCCGTAAACGGTGGCAACAATGAACGACTCGTAGTCCAGCGATGATACAAGATCCATCTGCAGACCCGTATAAACCGTGTGTTTAATGAATGCGTGGCTGAGAGGCGCCCTCGTTGCATAGTGCTCAACCATCGCCCTTGCCTTCTCAAGCGCCTGGCCGTCAGGAACCACCTTGTTGATCAAGCCGATACGATGCGCTTCTTCCGCCTTGATTGGATCGGCGTCGAACATGATCTCCAGCGCCTTCGCTGGGCCGACGATCCGCGCCAAACGCTGCGTGCCACCAGCCCCCGCCACTGTTCCAATTCGCGCGCTGGTGATTGCATAGGTCGATCCCTGGGCACCGACGCGGATATCGCATGCCATTGCGAACTCACATCCGCCCGTCATGCAGAACCCTTCGATGGCGGCAATAACGGGCTTGTTGTGCTCTTCAAATGTGCGGCACAGCTGATGCCATCGTTTCACATAGGCGAGCGTGTCGGCGGGAGTTTCCAAAGCCTGCGCGTCATTCAGATCAGCGCCGGCGGAGAAGAATTTCATCCCCCCCGTGATGATGATCCCTCTGACATTCGGATCACGATCCGCTTCAGCCGCGGCCGCCATCATCTCACCCATGACGACCGTACTGATCGCGTTTCTCTTGTCGGCCCTGTTGAACGTGATGATGTAGGCGTGATCTATAATTTCAGTCTTGATTGTTTCAAATGTCATTGTCTGCATCCTGATATTATCGGTGTGCTGTATAATCATGCTCGGATCGATGAAGTCCGCCGAGCCTTCGGCCGTTATCCCTGGTGAAGATCCAGTGTCCTGGTCGCGATATGCGGCAAGTCGCCGCCCGAAGCATTCCGCCAGGCTCTTGCTTCCCGCCACTTGCGTTCGACGTCGTATTCCCGAGCAAACGCAAATCCACCGTGCGTGGAGAATGTTGTATCTGCAGAATCCCAGGCGGCCTGCACGGCCATGCAGCGCGCCATGACGGCTTCATCCAGAGCGCCTGATCCGGCTTCGTAGTGTGCAATCGCCATTCGGAGCAACATGCCTGCGCCTTGCGATTCGATGTATGTACGCGCGAGGGGGAACTGAATGCCCTGGTACTTGCCGATCGGATTGCCGAAAACGACACGTTCGTTGGCATAGTCCGTTCCCTTCTTGGAAAAGAACTCGCAATCTCCGACCGCAGCAGCGCCCATCAGAATGCACTCGACTGTCCGGTAGGTATCCAGATAAACCAGTCCCTGACCGGCCTCGCCGACCAGGCACTCTTCGCCGATTTGCAAATCGTTGAATGCGACTTCCGCGCCACGGTTGTTGTTCATCGCCTTGATCGGAGAAATGTCCAAGCCGGAGCCTTCAACTGCTGCCAAATCAATAGCGAACAGAGAGACATCATCCGCCCCCTTGCCGGCTTTAGCCCCGAGAAGAACGAGGTTTGTATCTTCTGCGAAGTACACCCAGCGTTTGCGGCCGTTGATCACGTAACCGTCTGCCTTTTTCTCGGCGACCGTTTCCCAGGATGAAGCGTCATCACCGGTGCCGGGCTCACTAAAGGCAGCGCTCTGGAGTCTCAACTCGCCGCTGGCAAGGCGAGGCAGCAGAGATGCCTTTTGGGCATCACCGGCGTGCCGGACAAGAACTTCGACCAGGGCATTCTGGGCAACAAAAGTAGCTGCGTTGCTTCCGCATGCATGGATACCCTTGGCAATCTCGGCAACGCCGCCAATAGGCAGCCCGATGCCTTCATGCTCTTCCGGAATACTCGGCGACATAAAGCCGGCCTCTTCCAGAGTTGCGACAAATTTCTCGGGATATCGCTCTTTGTCGGCACTATCTTCCAAGCCGCGCCAGTAAGACGACGGGAACTCGGAACAAATTGCATCTATGGACTGCCGGATATCGGCATATTCACTGTCATCGATCGCCATCAAAAGGTTCGGCTCGTTCATTTCTCTTTTCCTCGGAAACAATCAGTAGGAGCGCGGCAACCCAAGAATGCGCTGCCCGATAAAGTTCAGGATCATGTTCGGTGATACCGGAGAGTTCCGGGACATCCGCGTATCCCGCCATTTCCGCTCAACGTCAGCTTCGGCATCGAGCGCATCATCTCCAAAAGCCGTGAAACAAAGATCAGAGCATGTCCAAACCGCTTCACCGGAGAGGTACTTGCCCATGTTTGCTTCGGCACCGCAGCTTAACCCGGCATCGAACATGGCCGTGGCCCTGCGAACCATCAGATCCGCGGCTTGATATTGGGCATAGGCCTGAGCGATTGCGAAGTCCAACGACTGTCCGCCGGCGCTGTATCTGCCGGACGCGGGGCGTTTCTTGGCGTAATCGATGACTTTCTTCAGGAAGTACCAGGCATTGCCGATCGCCTCTGTCGAAACAAGGCAGCGTTCGGCATTCATACCGTCGAGGATATAACGGAACCCCTTCCCTTCCTGGCCAATCAGGCTGTCGCCCGGGATCCAGACATTGTCGAAAAAGATTTCCGTCGTATTGTGGTTCACCATCGCGTCGATCGGACGGATTTCCATGCCGTTCTTCTTGGCTTCCCGCATATCAACGAGAAAGCAGGAAACACCATCGACACGCTTTTCGACCTGATCGGCCGGCGTCGTGCGGGCGAGAAGCAACATCACATCCGAATGCGCAGCTCTGGAAATCCAGACCTTCTGGCCGTTGACGACGTAACCGCCGTCGTCGCTTTTTTCTGCCTTGGTCTTCAACTGCGTGGTGTCAGATCCGGTCGTGGGCTCAGTCACACCAAACGCTTGCAGGCGCAATTCGCCGCGAGCGATTTTGGGCAGGAATTTTTCCTTTTGTTCATCACTTCCGTGCCGAAGAACGGTGCCCATCGTATACATTTGCGCATGGCAAGCTCCGGCAGCGCCGCCATTGTGGTGCACCGCTTCAAGGATTACAGCGCCGGCCCGAAGCGGCAAACCCCACCCCCCGTACTCCTTGGGAATAAGGGCCGACAAATATCCGGCGTCGGTCAACGCCTTCACGAACTCCGTCGGATAGCTGCCAGATGGCGGCTGATCTTCGATATCGCGCCAATACTTGGTCGGGAATTCCTTGCAGAGGTCCGCAACACCCTTTCGTAAATCCGGGTAGTCGTCGCCAATGTCAAACTTGATCGTATCTTCGCTCATTTAATTACTCGGCAGCTTCAGTTTTGTTGGTAACAAACACGAACCCCTTGGGCGCACCCGCTTCAGCAAATGCACCATGCAGCGGCTCTTCCGGGAGGTTCTTTTCAATAATCTTCCGCACGGGTATCAGTTTCTCGAGATCAATACCTGTTCGAATTCCGGCCGACTCGAACATGAACACCAGGTCCTCCATGACAATGTTGCCGGTTGCCGTCGGCGCATACGGGCAACCTCCGAGCCCGGCGAGCGACGCGTCAAACATTACACATCCGGCCTCATACGCCGCGAACGCGTTCGCAATCCCCAATCCTCTGGTATCATGAAAATGTCCAAGTACGTCGACGTCAGACCCGAATTCAGCAATCAGCTCACCAAAAAGCTTTTTGACTTGAACAGGATTCGCGTACCCGACGGTATCGCCAACCGTCAGCATTTCAGAGCCGGCGGAAACGTATTTCTCAGCCAACCGCATCACAGATGCTGGATCTATTGCTCCTTCGATGGAGCAGCCAAACGCCGTCGAAAGGCCGGACGTTAGTTTAAATCTTTTTTCGGTTGGCAAGCTATTGCGGAATTCGACAATTTTCCTGAACTCATTCAGTAACTCGTCAGACGTCCGGCGCACATTTGCCGCGTTGTGGCTTTCGCTCACCGAGGTGATAAATCCAATCTCATCAGCACCGATACTCGCGGCGATTTCCGCACCCCTCAAATTCGGCACAAGAACAGAAACCCAAAGGCCTTCGATTTCGCCCGCTGCACGAGCGACCTGTTCTGCATCCTTGAATTGTGGCAGCCGATTCGGCGGCACAAACGAGCACGCCTGGATCGACCCCACACCAGCTGCCACCTCTTCTCTCATCCAACGGATTTTCTCGTCTGTGGGAAAAAATATATCGACAATCTGAAGGCCATCGCGAAGGCCGACTTCACGGCAGATCACATCTGTATGCGGGTTCATCGTCATGACTTTACCGTCCCTTAAATTCAGCTTTACGTTTTTCGTTGAAAGCACGAACACCCTCTAAACGGTCTTCCGTTCCGACAAGATTGTTGTACGCTTCGATCTCGAAAGCGAAGCCGTTGAAAAGGTCAACCTGCGTTGAGACATTCATCGATTTCTTCGCCTGACAAATCGACAGAGGCGCGTTGCTGCAGATTTTGCGCGCCACTTCTATCGTTTCATCCATCAAGGTGTCGTCATTGCATACCTTGTTTACCATGCCCCATTCATAGGCCTCGTCCGCAGTGAATGGCTCTGCGCTCAGGATGATCTGCTTCGCCCGCCGCACGCCAACCGCACGCGGCAACTGCAGTGTCCCCATACCACCAGGCATAATCCCCAACTTTACTTCGGTCAGCGCAAACTTCGCCCGCTTTGCCGCAAAAATGAAATCGCATGTCAGGGCCGTCTCCGCCCCCCCGCCATACGCTGCACCGTTGACAGCTGCAATCACAGGGACAGGGCATTGCATCAGCGATTGGCGCGCCCGTTCAAAAAGACTGTGCTGACGATGCCAGTCTTCGTCCGTCATGTTATTTCGTTCTTTAAGATCACCGCCTGCGCTGAAAATGCGATCGCCGGCGCCCGTGAGAACAACGCACCTGATGCCTTGCTGGTCGATATAAAGCTCGGTCCACAGGTCGAGGAAATCACGCCCCATTTGGGTATTCGTCGAATTGCCAGCATGCGGCCTATCCAAGGTTACGACAAGCAGATGATCTTCAATCCGTTCCAGCTTCAGCGTTTCGTATTCTTTCTCCATAACCTCTGCCCTGTCCGTAACCAGCCGGTTGTTCAAATGCGCAATGCACGGCGCCATACCTATTGAATCCGACACACCCGCCGGCAAACTGCCGTGAAGCGTCGGATTTCCTAAGTATTACAGCACCCGAAGAATGGTGTCCAACAAAAATGGAATACGTTCCATTTTTTATGCTCTAGCATCAATTCAATCTGTATTGAACTGCTATCGGTCGTTGAGAAAGCCGATCCGATCCCTCGTTTTGAGCGTCATGACTTTATCAAAACAGCGGTAACGGCATTGTCAGGGGACGAGGCGTTGAAACGACCTGAGATGGAAAACCGGACTTTGCATTTCTAGGCAAACAGGGCAAAGTCCCACAAGTTACACGGAGGCCGTAAAATTGAGTATCAGATCCATTGACCGCGCACTTAGTATTTTGGAGACCTTTGAGCCGGACCAACCGTTGCTGACGCTCCATGAAATAAGCGTCAAGGTAAAGCTACCTAAGACGACGACATTCAGGATTCTGCAGACGTTAATTGATTCCGGTTACATCCTTCACACTGACAACACTCATTTCGAGTTATCCATGAAAACGCTTCGATTAGGAGACTGCGTCCGAATTGACCCTGAGATGGCGAGATTGGCGCGCCCCGAACTGGAGTTTATTTCGAAAGAAGTAAACGAAACTGTCGCGCTAAGCGCCCTTATCGGTGACTCCCGGGTAATTATAGACTTCATTGAAAGTACGGAAATCCTGAAGATTGCAATACGCCGCGGAGAGCAGAACGATCGCAACACTGGCGCAACCGGCCGCGTATTCCTTGCGTACCACCCCAATCATTTTAATGAATACCTGAAGACACAACCTAAGGATAAAGCCAAGATACGCGAGGACGTGGACCACGTGCTGAAACATGGATACGTGATAACAACCAATCAGCGAACTGAGGGCTTGGTTGGGATTGCGGTGCCGCTGTTCAACATTAAGGACGAATGTTCTCACTCTCTGGGCATTTTTGGGCCTACTGGACGCATCGCTCCTAACGCTGATAAATTTGCTCAGTTACTGATTACTTCTGCAGACCGGATTTCCACACGCGCCGGCAGCAGACGATTGATCAAGCAGCCGACTTAAGTCGCTCAGCAAAGGCCAGGTCCGCGGTTTCCGCCTCCGCCTCATGCACCTTTAAGCATCGTCAGGGTGCTCATGTTGAATGGCAACGCCTGCCCGACCGGCGCACATACCGCCGGCGCCGTCGGGCTCATCCTCATTGGCGAACGAAGCACCTGCCAGGGCTTGCCGCCATGCCCTTCAACGGACACCACGGGATTGTTGCTCTTGGCAGCGTCTGACTTGAGCGCATCTGACAATCGTGAAATCGGGGTTGCCGTAACCATCTCAAGGCTGGCCTTTTCACGCATTTCAGCCAGGCTTGTTTTCTCGGAACCTAAAGCATCCAGTAGCCGACCAATCGCACCTTCAACACCTTCAAGCAAAATATAGCCGTCACTGCACTGCAGGACACGATTGCACGTGGTTTGCTCTGTCTCTTTCGACCATAAAGTTGCCGTCATCCATACTGAAATGTCCTGCATAGACAGGTCCAGGACGACACCACGGCCTGACGCCGCTCTCTTGTGCAAGGCGGCAAGAATCGAAAACAGGGCAACTTCGCCCCCCATGAAATCGCATGCTGATACGCCGGCCTTCAAGGGGATACCATTCCAGGCGTTGGCATCCATCATACCGGACATAGCCTGAACAACCGTATCGAATGCCGGGCGATTCTCGTAAACGGAATCGGACCCAAACCCGGTGATCGCACAGTATATCAGTTTCGGATTTATCTCTTGCAAACGCGCTGCCGTGAAGCCGATCGCCGCAAGTGAACCGGGCTTCATATTCTCAACCATCACATCCGCCGTAGCGACAAGCTCGGCGAATGCATCTCTTCCGAACTCTGTCTTCAGGTCCAGGCAATAACTGGTTTTCCCACTATTGCTCATGGCGAAGAATACACTCAGTCCGTCAACTTTCGGCGCCCACTCACGCGCAGCATCCCCACTGGGCGGCTCGATCTTAATCACTTCAGCGCCTAGGCTCGCGAGATGACGGGCCGTCAGTGGCGCTGTTGTGTACTGGCCGATCTCAAGCACCCGCACACCCGTGAGTGGCAGCGTGATATTTTCCTCGTTTGCCCTGGACTCACAGCTCAAATCCGTACGGCGGCAGCTTCTGGCGAGGTCACGGCCGTCATCGACAC
The DNA here is from genome assembly GCA_965227245.1 of Rhodospirillales bacterium. Taxonomy (GTDB): domain Bacteria; phylum Pseudomonadota; class Alphaproteobacteria; order Rhodospirillales; family Casp-alpha2; genus UBA4479. The sequence goes on from OZ245728.1 coordinate 4,244,078, forward strand.
CTGGAATAGCCATAGGCGTACTACTGATCCCGGTTGATGCCTTTAAAAACCTACCTGGCACAAACGACGTCGTCTCACCGTTATTTTCGGGAACCTGCGTGATGGCCTGACGATAAACCACATTGGGTTCGCTCTTCAGCTCAGGGAGTTTAACAATCGCGCCACATGCCAATTTCCTGCTGGAGAAGGAGGCGATACATTCATCGACACTGTGCTTTGCAACCCACTCAGCAATCGCATCGTCAACCATGCTCCGGTGCACAATACGATCACCAAGGATTGCGAATCTTCCGTCATTTGCAAGATCGTCCCGTTCGATCGTCTGACAGACACGCTTCCAATGATCGTCAGATGCCGAACATAGCAGAATCCAGCCATCTGCCGCGTTGTAGGCATTCCACGGCGCCGCCATCGGATGCCCATTGCCCAAACGCCCCGGCTCTTTCCCCTCATAGACCGCAGGAAGAAACGTCGATAGAGCGTTTATGGCGCAGTCAAAGAGCGTCACTTCGATTTCTTGCGGCTGACCGAACTGACGCATCGTTTCGAGCGCGGCAACACATGCGGACGCACCGTAGACACCGGCCGAATATTCCAGGATCGGCACATTCAAGATGACCGGCTCCTCTCCTGGAAACCCGTTCGTGTAGGCAATGCCGGACATGGCCTGTACCGTCGCGTCCGTCAGTGGCCCGAACGACGTATCTGCTCGTTCACCCGTTGCCGCAAATTCACATACAGCCGCCGCACCTTCACAAGCGGCTTCGATGTCATCGGCGATCGGGCCGTCCCAGTCACTGGACAGCAGTACCACATCAGCCTTTCTCAAGAGTTCACACAGGAGCTTCCTGTCGTCTTGATTCTGATAATCTATTCCAAGGCTTTTCTTCCCGGCGGAGAACACTCTACGGCTGGCGAACTTGCCGGCCGGCGCCGCGCCATTGAGTGGTTCCACGAAGAAAACGGTTGCACCCGCCTGAGCCAACAACGACCCGCATGCCCCCACGGAAATTCTGCTGCCCAGTTCGACAACCACACGTCCGTCGAGCCAATTCTCCGAGTTTTCAGACATGGAGCACTTCCTTGTGATCATTCTGGTTTTGTTTTTGGGGTTCACCGGCTGAGGTAGGCATCATTGTCTGCTCCCACTTCAGAGACCTGGTCACCGTATCTAATCGAATTCTTATCGAACCCGAACGGCGCCGCGGTCATATACTTCAACAACCGATCTCCATCGGATTCTTCCATCAACAACTGTCTGGCCTTCACATGTTCGTCTGCCAGAACCTCGTCTAACTCGAAGATTTTTGTCGCCGGCATACCGGCTTCAGCGGCTTGCACGAGCGCTTCGTCCGTCGTTGACGATGAGAAATCGATATCTGATTGCGGGCTCTGACCCTGGTGGCGGACAACAATCCAGCCATCGTTGGCTCGGCACACCGTGTGCGGCGGCAAGACGGGGCCTTCAGAAGCCCAACTGATTTGAGTGAGCCACGCCAAGGCGTCTTGCATCGACACCGTCAGTTCGACCGGGTGCCGACTTTCATTCGCGGCGCGGAGCGCCGATACGATCTCAAAAACAGCCAGATGGGCAGCCAAGAGATCCGCGAGCGAAAATCCCGCCTTCATTGGCGATGTTCCACTCCCGATTAACGACATGATGCCCGCTTCAGCCTGTATAACCGTGTCGAACGCCGGACGGTCTTGTAGCTCTCCACTGAAGCCGACAACATTGCAATAAACCTTCAACGCGGTGTCGGAGAATAACTCGCCCGGTCCCAGCCCGAGATCGTCCATCGCGCCTGCTTTCAGGTTTTGCAGAACGACGTCTGCCCCACCCAACAGGGTTTTGAAGCTTTCTCGGCCGGGTTGTGTTTTGAGGTCCAGCGCGACAGATTTCTTCCCCGCATTGTAATTGGCGAAAAAAACGCTGCTGTTTCCTACGCGTGGCGTCCAGGCCCTGCTGACCTCACCTACCAACGGTTCGACCTTGATGACGTCCGCACCCAGATTGTAAAGCATGCGCCCCGCATATGGCCCGGCGGTATACGCGCCGACTTCGACAATCCGGACACCCGCCAGTGGTAGTTTGCCGTGAGAGATCGGTGCAGCATCACTCCTGGCTATTTGGGTATCGTAGAATTTTCGTCGGCATGGGACGGGGCTCGGCCCGCTCCTCAGTTGTGCAATTGTGGCAGTCTTACCCGCCGGAATTCCCCGGTCGGTCAGCGCCAGGATCAACGCGTCCGTCGTTTGCGTCTTCGACCAATTTGTAACTATTTCATCGACAGTGTCGCAATTCTCTACCCTTGATTTTGCCGTCTGAAACCTCTCGTCTTGACGCAACTCTGCTCGTCCGATTACGTCAAGCAGCCGAAACCATTGCTCGTTCGAGACCGTGCATATCACACCCCACCCATCACGCGTCGGATAGGCATTCCAAGGCGCGACAATAGGATGCCGGCAACCGCCCCGAAGCCCGCGGGCGTGACCATTCGCCACGTTCCCGAGAAAAGACCCAAACATACCGATGGCCGCATCGAAGACGGCAATATCGATGAGCTTCGCCCCGCCGCCGAGCGCCCTCGCCCGCAATGCCGCGACAGCAGAGCTTGCCGCATTGATGGCCGCAAAGACTTCCATAACCGGAACACCGACGGCGCACGGTTCACCGCCAAGCTCTCCGGTTGTCGCCATGAGCCCGCTGACGGCCTGAATGGCCAGCTCGTCTGTTTCCGTCGAAGGTGGATGCTCTGCATCCACCCCGAACGGCGAAATGACGCACATGATTGTTCGGTTTGGGTCTATCCCGGCGGTCTGTGCTTCCAGACTTTTACGATTTTCATTGCCATCCACGCCGATGATGATGATATCGGGTGCAGGCTCTTCATCCCCGCAGACATTGTCGCTTAATCCAAGGTTCAGCGTCTCAACACCGTCATCGAACTTCGGATAGTCCTTCCAGAACCGGGGCTCGTTCCCCGTGTCTGACAATGCCGTTTCGACACGGGTAAGCGAAGCCCCCGCTTGCCGCAAAAGGAACGAACACAATCTCACAGCCAATCGTCCGGTACGCTCGACGACCCTGATGCCGTTTAAACCGTGAACCTGCTCCATTTAGACAAGCACCTACTTGAACGCGTCAATATTTGTGAGTTCACGACCTTGGATCAGTGCCAGAATGTTGTTTGCCCCATCTGGAATAGGCAGCATTCGGACATCGCGATACAGCTTCTCGAGACCTGTCTCGCATGCAATCCCCATAGCGCCATGTAATTGAATCGCTTCAGTGATCGCTTTTTCACAGGACTCCGTCGCGTAACGCTTCGCCATCGCGGACAATCCGTTTGCCCGATGTCCATGGTCGGTCGCATTCAGGGCGGAATAGCAGAGAAGGCGGCTAGTCGTGATTAGTGTTTGGATTTCCGCCAGATGAGCTTGAACGAGTTGGTGGCCGCCAATCAACTTGCCGAACTGTTTTCTTGTTCCCGAATACTCTAAAGCGGAATTAAATGCTTTTTGCGCCAACCCGACGGCAGCCAACCCGACTAGGGGTCGATTTCCATTCCACGTCAATGTCAGCAACTTGGCAGCGTCACCGGTTGAGCCAAGCGCATTATCCTTCGGCACCGGGCAATCGTCGAAACTCAACTGCCCCAGATGTCCCTGGCGAAGGCCAAGGCTTGGAATCTCGGCGGATTCAAAGGGCGAGTGCTCAAGCTCTACGGCCAGCCGCCTGATCCGGCCTCTTCCCTTTTCGTCCACACCATCGATGCATGTGACATTCACAACATCCGAGATGGTGGCGTTGGTTATCCACATCTTCCTTCCGTTAAGGAGGAAATGATCTCCTGCATCCGAGATTCGCGTTTTGATTTCACGCGGGTTCGAGCCGGCATCCGGTTCCGTCGTGGCCGTGCACGAGATCTTCGTGCCGTTCAGCAATCCGGGAAGAAACCGGTCACGCTGTTCTTGCGTCGACTCGGCGAACATTCGCGCGATCGTACAATCCTGCGACAGCAGGGCGATCGCGACTTCCGCCGGCAACTGTTCGAAAATCAGTCCGTAATCCAGCATCTTCAGGCCGGCCCCGCCCTCTTCAACAGGCAGGCGCGGCGCCATCAAACCTTGCCTGGCCAGAACGCCGAAAATTTCCAGCATTTCCGATTTCGGCAACGGCAGGTCTGCCGGGTTCCGCTTGAGGACCGGAGCGATATCCCGCTCCGTCATCTCGATAGCAGACTCCTGGATGAGCCGTTGTTCGGTTGTTAATTCAAAATCCACGTTCGTATCCTCAAGGCATTACAAAGCCGCCGTTGACGCTGACGACCTGGCCGGTAATCCAGGACGCGCGTTCACTCACTAAAAAGGCCGTGATCGACGCGATATCTTCCGGCTCGCCAATCCGGCGCACCGGGTACATGCGCAGCACCTTTTCCACCCGCCGCGCATACTTCTCTTCGCCCATTTCGGCTTTCATCGCCTCTTCACGCGCCATGCGCAGTTCCGTGTTGGTGGCCCCGGGAGAGACGACGTTCAGACTGACCCCTTTGGAGCCGACTTCCTGGGCAACGGATTTGACCAATGCCACCACACCGGCCTTGGCCGCCGCGTAATAGGAAAGCCGTGCCTGCCCGACGCGCGCAGAATCCGTAGCCATGCAAACAACGCGGCCGTATTTGTTTTCGACCATGCTCGGCAAAGCGACGCTGAGGACGTTCATCGGCCCATACAAGCAGATGTCGATCATGGGCTTCCAGTCGTCGATCGAGGATTCCAGGAATAACTTATCGTCAACAATAGCTGCGGTGATGATCAGAATTTCCGGTGCGCCGAATTTCTTTGTCACCTCGTCGTAGCCAGACTTCACGCTCTCCAGGGAGCTGATGTCGAGGCCGATACCCATCGTTTCCGCAGATGTCTCGGCGGCCAGATTGCCTGCCGATTCCTTTGCGCCGTCGCCGTTGATATCTGCGATCGCAACCTTGCACCCCGCAGCGGCGAGATCATTGCAAACGGCATACCCGATACCCCGGCCACCACCGATTACCAGCGCGACGCGCCCATCAATTCCCAAATCCATAACTGTATCCTCCAACCCGAAATGTTTCCCTGCCGGTTACAAGGCAAAGACGAAAATGCGCCATTTCCATCGCCAAACCCCGATGCGCCGCCCGCGTGGGTGGCCGGAGCTGGCTGCCCCCGCACAAGGAGTTCACCACTGGAATTACGATATTCCGATAGACGGAATGTATTCCATTATGCTAATTATCCCAGATCGCCGAGTCAATCAATTAGGAATTTTCCAATTTGGTGAAACGCCTGCACGGGTAACCGGGAACGGTTCCGTTTCGGCGCCGGTAAACGAGGAAAGGAGTTGAAGGGTCAGAGCATGAAACTACCGTTACAGAATATTAAGATCGTCGATTTCAGCAGATTGCTGCCAGGCCCCTGGTGCACTCAGTTTCTCTCGGACCTTGGCGCCGAAGTCATCAAGATCGAGGCCCCGCACACCGGAGACGGGAGCCGGCACAATTCACCGAAAGTCGATGACGTCAGCGTCTATTTCACCGGCGTGAACGGCGGGAAGAAAAGTATCGCTCTGGATCTCACGGATGAAGGCGATCTGGCGATTGCCCAGCGGCTCATCGAGAATGCCGACGTTGTCGTCGAGTCATTTCGCCCTGGCCTCGCGGCCAAGCTTGGCATCGGCTACGACACCGCAAAATCTCTTTCGTCAGACATCGTTTACTGTTCAATCACCGGCTTCGGGCAAACCGGGCCACTTGCCCATATCTCGGGTCACGATCTGGCAATTCAATGTCAGACAGGCGTTCTGGGCGTTGCCGCAAAAGATGGCGTGCCGCCTCAGATGCCGCATTTTCAAGCCGCTGATTTTGCCGGCGCCAATGTTGCATGCATTGGCATCTTGTCAGCACTGCTTCGCCGGCATACGACGGGCGAAGGCTGTTATCTGGATATATCGATGTTCGATAGCCTGTTCAGCATGAGCAATATTGCCCTGACCGGTGCATTGGCCGACGCAGCGAAAACAGACGACCCTAATCGATTGGAAGTTTGGGGCGGGAATCCTAGGTATGCCATCTATGGCACGAAAGACGGGAAGTCCGTCGCGGTGGCGCTGCTTGAGCCTCGGCTCTGGAAGGGATTCTGCCATGCCATCGGCCGGGACGATCTGATCAATGAGAACGAATCCACACATGACCGGTTGAGCAATCACGGCGACCTCGCCGAAGTTTATCGGAAGACGATTTCCGATTACTGCCTCGCTCACAGCCGCGACGACATCATAGATTTGATGGAAGCCAAAGGGGTGCCGATAACGCCTGTGCTTTCGCCTGGCGAAGCATTGCACTCGGAGAATGTAAAAGGCCGCGGCCTATTGGACCCTGTGGCATTTAAAGACAACCCACAGGTGCCGCATGTCACGAATCCATTGGCATGCACGGGGCTCGCCGCGCCGACACGTGGCCGCGCCCCTGCCCTGAATGGCGACGCCCCCGCGATACTCGCGGATCTCGGATGCCAAACTGACGAAATCAAAGCCTTCATGAACAAGGGAGAGATCACATCATGACCGTCACGGAAAACGCCCGGACAATTGCTTCTTATGTTTCCGGAACGCCGCAGAGGCAGATCCCGGAAAATGTTCTGGACGCCGCGCGCATGTGCCTGGCCGACTGGTGTGCGGTTGGTTTGGGCGCATTCGACCAGCCGGCGGGCGTATCAGCCATGAGCGTCGCAAAGGCCTGGTCTTCAACGGGCCGTGCGCCGATGTTTTTCTCTGGATATCACGCCCCTACAGCAGCGGCCTTCGTGAACGGGACATTCGCCCACTGTCTGGACTTCGACGATACGCATTTCGGCTGCCTTGCCCACTTGAGCGGACCGACATGGGCGGCAACGCTGGCAACTGCCTCTCACCGCGGCCTGGATGACGAAACCGCGCTGCGCGCATTCATAAACGGCTTTGAGGTCGCCTCAAGGCTGGGTGGAAACGGCCTCGGTCACGAGATCACCGGTCGCGGCATTCACTCAACGGCCGTGTTTGGGCGGCTGTCGGCTGCCGTTGCTGCAAGCTATGCCTACGGCTTGAATGAACAGCAGATCATGTATGCCCTGGGTGCTGCTGCGACCCAATGCATCGGGCTCGTGGCCTCGTTCGGGACGATGTCGAAGCCACTCCATGCCGGCAAAGCCGCGCTGGACGGGGTCCTTTCTGCAGAACTGGCTTCCGCCGGGTTTGAATCAAAACTCGACTTGCTTGAAGCTGAGGGTCAGACCCTGGCGGCTTCGCTCGTCCAGGATGGCTTGAAAACCTTTCCCAAGCTCTCGTTCGGTGACGAATGGCAAATCCTCCAGGACACGTTCAAGCCTTTCGCGGCATGCAATTTGACGCACGCCACCATTGAAACCGGGCAGAAACTTGCATCTGAAATCAACTTGGACAATATCGACAAAGTCATCGTGAACGTCCATCCTTCCGTTCTTCGTCTCGCAGGAAAGCCGTCGCCGAACACGCCGCTCGAAGGCAAATTCAGCAATCAGTACTGTGCGGCGTTAGGCCTGAGCGGATATGACGCGACCAAGCGGGATTTCGATATGGATCGCATTACCGATCCTAAAATCCGCGGTTTGATGGAAAAGGTTACCCTGACCGGCACTGACGGCGTCTCGGAAGTCTCAGCAACCATGACGGTACACTTCGGCGATGGGTCACAGGTCTCCGCAGAAACCCCAACCTCTATCGGCAATCCCGGCAATCCGCTTGGATGGGAAGGCATGGAGCGCAAGTTCAACGCTCTCGTCGAGCCGGTGCTCGGTGACGGCACTGAGACGCTGTTCAAGTTGATCCGCAACACGGGTGACGGGAACACCCTGCCTCAGATCGCAGAAATATTGTCTGGTGATCGCAGCCTCCATTGAGGCTGCGCCCGCTCAACAAATTTTCTCTGGATCGGGCAAGTGTCACAAACGATGGAATCAAAATCGGATTGGATTGGACGTAAGTCGTCGGCGGAAGAAACAATACACGGTGATCGCATTGCCGGATCGGCAGCTTTGCTGGATAGCGAGAATATCGAATCTTCAGTCGATCGCCCGCTTCCGCCGACCGGTCACTGGTTGCATTTCAACAAACCCGCGCCGCAGAAAGAACTCGGTGCAGATGGCCACCCGGTGAAAGGCGGCTTCCTTCCGCCTGTGGCATTGCCCCGTCGCATGTGGGCAGGTAGCCGCATTCAATACCTGCGCACACTTCGTATCGGGGAAGACGTCAAAAAGATAACCAAGATACTGAATGTCACGGAGAAGCCTGCCCGCAACGGAGCATTAACGCTGTTGACGCTGTCTCATACCTACGAAGGGCAGTTTGGCACCTCACTGATCGAGGAGCAGGACATAATTTATCGCGAAATGCCCCGTGCAAAAGAAACGCGGTCTCATGTCCCGGCGCCGGATCACGGACAAAAAATTGGCTCAACGACCGTCGATGAAATCATGCTGTTTCGCTATTCGGCTCTGACCTTCAACAGTCACCGCATTCATTATGACCGCCCTTATACAGAAGACGTCGAGGGGTATCCCGGACTGGTCGTACACGGCCCACTGACCGCCACGCTTATCGCCGAGGCCTTCAGAGCCCGTCATCCGGAGGCGAAGATCAACAAGTATGATTATAGAGCCATCTCCCCCTTGTTCTGCGGGGATGAGATTTCCGTATACGCCGACAAAAACAGCGACGGCAACAGCTACGATGTCTGGGCCGCGTCTGAAATTGGGGGGCTGGCGATGCGCGGAACGATCGTGACCGGCGAATAGAGGCGTTTTCAAAAGAGATAACGCCTCTTCAATCCGTTTCGCGTCATTCGATCTCGCCGAGGCCCCGATCCAGGTCGATCTCGCGGCCAATCTCACGGGCGGCATCCCGAAGATTCGGCAGGATTCTCTCTATCTGTTCCGCCTGATCGCCGGCATCTCTGAGTACCAGACTACTGATCGCCGCTTCGACCCCCAGATTGGAATGGATCGGCACGGCGACGGCCCAAAGCCGTGATTGATAGATTGCGTCCAGATACTGTTCTTCCGCAAGCCCGTAGCCCTGCGCCTTCACACGCTCCAGTTTATTTTTCAGGCCCTTCCAAAGCGCCGGCAAGCTGTCCCAGGGATCGCTGCTGCTTTTGAGGTCCGAAAGAAGTTCCTTTTGAGCGGCATCATCAAGATTCGCCAGGTAAACAATACCGGTGGCGGTCGCCAGCATCGGCAGCTGGGCGCCCAGTCTGCCCGGCATCGACAACCCATGCGCAGCGCGGTTGGTGTACGCGATGACCATCGACCGCCCGACAGGAACGGACAAATTGGATGGCCAGCCGATCTCCTGACGGAGTGCTTCGATCGTCGGCTGAGCAAGCTGCGCCACGCGCGAGCTCATGTCGTATCCGCTGCTCAACGATTTGGTTTTCGCCGTGACGCCGAACGTCGCTGCGTCCAGATCACGATAGACGTAACCAACGGCGATCAATGTCTCTAGTATTCTGACAATCGTGGGTTGAGGTATATCCAGGCGCTTGGCGATCTCGGATGCCGTGAGCTTGCTGTTCTCACTGACGACGCGCAAAACATCCAGGCCACGCACCAATGCTCTAACAGGTTCAAATGCCGTCATATGCTTCCTGTCAGGGTGTTAACCCGATAGACCTAAATGCCCAGAGCCGACTTTACGATCCCGGATTGCTCCGCGCCATGCCGGTCGACAGAACCGCCGGCAGCGACCGGCAACGCTTCGCGGCCATGATATTCGATCCTCAGCGCCAAATCACTGTCCACTTCCAGAAGCTTGTCGCGGATGAATTTCCACGCACCCTGGTTCTCCGCTTCTTCCTGACACCAGATCACGTCCTGACATTTCCCGTATGATCGGATTTCCTTGAGGAGGGCATCCCTATCCAACGGATACAATTGTTCGATGCGGACAATGGCGACGCGATCTTTGAGCCCATTTTCTTCCCGCGCTGCTGCAAGGTCATAGAATATCTTGCCCGAGCAGAGGATGAGCCGCCGGATTGTCGATTTATCCTTAATCGCCTCGCCGATAACAGGCAGAAAATGACTTTTGCCGATGAAGTCGCCGACGCTTGAAACGGCAGCCTTCATGCGCAATGGCGACTTCGGTGAGATCAGGAAAAGCGGCTTTCGCCAGGAAGCGTGTATTTGTCGGCGCAGAACATGAAACAGGTTCGCCGGCGTGGACGGATTGACGACGACTATATTGTCATGCGCACACGATTGAAGAATTCGCTCGATGCGGGCTGACGAATGGTCCGGCCCCTGCCCTTCCAGACCGTGCGGTAACGAGATCACCAATCCGGATTTCAATCGCCATTTCGACTCGGCTGATACAATGAACTGATCAACAACCGTCTGCGCGCAGTTCAGAAAATCGCCGAACTGTGCCTCCCAGATCGTGAGTGCCTGCGGCGAATTCGTACTGTACCCATACTCGAAACTTAGAACGCCGTATTCCGTGAGCGGACTGTTTATGGCATCGAACGTCGCCCCATCCTTCGCTGCGAATGAAATCGGGGTGCAGGTGCCCGCCTCTTTCAAATCGTGAACGCGCCAGTGGCGCTGCGTGAACGTGCCACGGACACAATCCTGACCGGAAATCCTGACCGAGACCTTTTCATCCAGGAGCGATGCAATCGCCAGCGCCTCGGCTGTCGCAAAATCCACTTTGTCTTCATCCAGCACGTTCGATACCCGTTCCTGATAGAAACGGGCAACCTTTGGATGCGCCTGGACCGAGTCCGGTATTTCCGTCGTTTGGCGAAGAAGCGCTTCCAGCGATTTGGCATTAATGCCGGTTTGTATTCGGCTGAGCAACGCGGCGCCGCTGCCGCTGATCTTCTCCCAGCCTTCCTGGTAGTGCAGATACGCATTGGTAAAGGCGCCCTCGACGGCTTCGTAAGCGTCCTCCAGCTCAGTCCGGAAAGCCTTTGCCGTATTCTGGACATGATCCACGCCGTACGGCGCAACATCCGCAATCTTTGCGGTCGCGATCTCGAATACCGTGCGGTGATTATCAATGACGTCCCACATACCCGGCTGGGTGAACCGTGGTTCGTCCAACTCGTTATGCCCATTCTTTCTGTAGCAAACGAGATCGATCAGGACATCGCGGCCAAACTTCTGGCGCCATGCGAAAGCAACTTGAGCAGCGCGCAGCATGGCGTCCGGATCATCACCATTTACATGCAGGATGGGGACGCCGATCATCTTTCCGACATCGGTGCAATATGAAGCCGTACGTCCTTCCGACGGCATTGTACTGAACCCGATCTGGTTATTGACGACGATGTGCACTGTCCCGCCCGTGTCATAGCCCTGCAAACCGGACATCTGCATAATCTCTGCGGAAAGCCCCTGCCCGGCGAACGCCGCATCGGTATGCAACAGGATGCTCATCGCTCTGCCCTCGGATTTATCGCGTTTTGCCCGGGCATAACCCAAAGCAACAGGCGCGACGACCATCAGATGAGAGGGATGGGGAGATATCGAAACCTTAAGCTCATGCGAGCCAAAGGTGAGCTCCGCCGTATGCCCCAGGTGGTACGGCACATCCCCGGTGAAGTCGCTGCTCGCGTTGGTGAGGTCCGCACCCTTGAGTTCCGCAAACAACAATGCCGGAGACTTACCCAGCACCGTCACAAGCGTCGCAAGCCGCCCACGATGCATGCCGCCGGCGACGACTTCCGCTACGCCGGCATGCGCCGCATGCCTCAGCAGTTCTCGCAAAAGGACAACGCTGCCTTCCGCGCCTTCAATCCCGAATCTCTTTTTTCCGACGAATTTGATCTTACAAAAATTCTCGAAGGTGTCGGCACGGGCAATCGTATCCCCGACACGGATCAGTGACTCCGCATCCGGTGGCGCCAGCATCTCCCGCTCATACGTTTCGTATATCCAGTTTCGCGCCGCCTCGTCCTGAATATGCCCGGCTTCCAGCGCTACGGTATCGCCATAAATGGAGCGGAGGTCTTTCTCCACATCCTGCAGCCGGCCGATCCGTTCCTCGCCGGCGAGCCTGTATCGGCACTGACTGTCCGTCGCGGCTGCCTTTTCGCGCAAGCTTGCCATCGTTGTACCTGGATTGCCTGACGAGAGCCCCAACGGATCAAGATTCGCCACCCGATGACCTTCCTGACGATATACCGCAACCAGAGCCTGAGCAGTCGCGTCCGCCGTCCCTGATGACTGACCCGATTTTTCATCATCATCCAGTGCTTCGAAATGGATACGCCAGTCGATCGGTACAGACTGAGGATCACGCTGGTAACGCCGATAAAGTTCAAAGAAGAAAGAATTCTCGCCAGAGAACGGGATATAGAGTTCGTGGTTCATTTCCGTATCCAGATTCGTAGGTTGGGCATGGCGGAAGGACATTCCGCCATCAAGGCTGCAATCAACACAAAACACGCAATCCCGGCCTGCTCCGAGTTTGACAAATCTTACCCGCGCAGGTACCAATTGTCATCTATTTTGAATTTATTATTCATCAGTTGAATAATAAAGACTGCCATCTCTCAGGCATCAACGTGCCTATTCGGAGATATTTCATGTTCAATCCAGATAGAGCTGCGGGCGATGTATGACCTCTTGAAAGGTTTCCGGATAATCGAGGCATCGTCCTTCGTCGCCGCACCCTCGGCCGGGCTATATCTAAGCCAACTTGGCGCGGAAGTGATCCGCATCGATCAGATAGGCGGCGGGCCGGATTTTCACCGTTGGCCGCTCAGCGCCAATGGCCACAGCCTGTTCTGGGAAGGCCTCAACCGAGGCAAGAAGTCCGTCTCCCTGGACCTGAAGTCGGCGGCTGGCAGGGAAATTCTCGTAAAGCTTGCCTGCGCGCCCGGGCCGCGGGCCGGCATTCTGCTGACCAATTTTCCGTCGCACGGTTTCCTCTCACACGAAAACCTCTGCAAGACACGGCCCGATCAGATTACGGTCCGGGTGATGGGCTGGCCGGACGGGACCAGTGCCGTCGACTATACGATCAACCCCGCCGTGGGCATCGCATCACTGACTGGCCCAGGCGACAGACAGGAGCCAAGCAACCATGTGCTGCCAGCATGGGACCTGATGTCGGGTTCAATGGCGGCGCTCTCCCTTATCGCAGCGGAAAGAAATCGCAGTGAAACCGGTATTGGCGGCGAAGTCCGTATCCCGCTCAGCGATGTTGCATTCTCCACCATCGCCAATCTGGGGATATTGGGGGAAGTGATTTCGAGCGGACATGACCGGCCCCGCTACGGCAATGATCTATTCGGTGCATTCGGTCGTGATTTCCAGACCAGGGATGGCGCACGTGTGATGATCGTTGCACTGACGCCCCGGCAATGGACATCGTTGATCGAGGCACTGCAGCTCACATCATCCATCGACCGCCTCGAACAGGAGCTCGGCGTCGAGCTCACCCGCGATGAAGGGACACGCTTCCGCCATCGCGACAGAATCAATCCAATGGTGGCCGATGCCGTCCAGCGCTATTCACTCGAAGAGATAACCAATCTGTTTAAGGAAAATAATGTCTGCTGGGATGTGTACCGGACTGTCAAAGAAGCCTACGAACAGACACCGGAACTCGTCAAAACCAATCCAATATATCGGAACCTGCGCCACCCCAGCGGCGAAGACTATCCGGCACCGGGATTTGCCGGCACATTCTCCGAACTGGAGCGAAAAGACCCTGTCGCCGCCCCTCAGCTTGGTGCGCATACGACCGAAGTCCTCAGGTCCGTATTGAACTACACAGAGGACGAGGTCCGGGACCTTCAAGAGGCCGGGACTGTCGCGAAGGGCTAAGCGCCTGTAATCAAATATATTTCAATGCGTTAGCTACATATTCGGATAGTTCGGCCCGTTCCCGCCTTCTGGAACAACCCAGTTTATATTCTGGTTCGGATCCTTGATGTCGCATGTTTTGCAGTGAACGCAGTTTTGAAAATTGATCTGCAGGCGCACGCCGTCCTCCGCCTTCTGGTCTTCCACGAAATCGTAGACGCCCGCCGGACAGAACCTCTGTTCCGGTCCGGCGTAGCGCTGATAGTTGTGTTGTACCGGCAGTTCCGGGTCCCGCAATTGCAGATGACATGGCTGATTTTCAGCATGATTCGTATTTGATAAATACACCGACGAAAGCTTGTCGAATGAAACCTCGCCGTCCGGTTTTGGATATTGGATCGGCGTAGCCTGATCGGCCGGGATCAATTTCTCATGGTCAACATGCCCATGGGAAAGCGTCCAGGGGGCGTTGCCTCTGAAAACAATCTGATCGAGCGCCGTATAAAGTGTCCCGATGATCAGACCCCACTTGAATGACGGCCGGACGTTCCGTGCGCGATAAAGCTCTTTGTACAGCCACGAGTTTTTGATCAGGCCGGCATATGATGCTGGTTCCGGGCTTTGGCGGGACGGCTCCGCCCATTCCTCGAAAACGGCTTCCGCTGCGAGCATACCCGACTTCATCGCCGTATGAGATCCCTTGATCTTTGGCATGTTGAGCGTACCGGCGTCACATCCGATCAGCGCCCCGCCAGGAAAGGTTATTTTAGGCATCGACTGCAACCCGCCTTCGTTGATTGCGCGTGCGCCGTAGGAAATGCGCCGGCCGCCCTTAAATGTCTCGACGATCTTTGG